>NZ_CP088912.1:0-4692309 GCF_021166035.1 Lysinibacillus sp. GJ-1 | reverse complement strand
GCTGCTATTCTCCTTTACAGTTCAATACATATACAGCAATAAAAAAATATAGTGCATTTATGTGATAAGTAAATACGTTCATTTTACGACTAATCCACAAAATCACAAGTTGTGGATAATACTTAACCAAAGGCTGTGATAAAAATTATCCACAGCATATCAACAGTTGTGGATAAAAGATTAGTTCGTTTTAGTTTTCAACAAAGTGAAGCACAGTAATCGTATCAGAAAAACAAAGCTATTTCAATAGTTTATGAAACTTATCCACATAACTTTGATTTACTCACTTTCAAGTTGTCCACAAGCACTGCTTATGTGAAAAAGCTGTAGATAACAGTTGTGGATAAAAAATAATGCAAAAAATACTATACACAAGTCTGTGTAAAAAAAACAAGTATTCTGTGGATAATTTAAAAGAGAGAAAAGGGAAACATAGAATTGGCGATTTGAAAGAAATTTATAAAATACATTGACAAAATAGCTAATTACTTTATATAATATGCAGGTCTGTATGTTGAAAAATTCAACTTTCATTCAGGAGGTGTCTATATACAATGAAACGTACTTACCAACCAAAGAAACGTAAGCACAGCAAAGTTCACGGTTTCCGCGCACGTATGAGCACGAAAAACGGTCGCAAAGTTCTTGCTGCTCGTCGTCGTAAAGGAAGAAAAGTTTTATCAGCATAAAATAAGTCCACTGAGCCACATCAGTGGTCTTTTTTTTCTTTATTTTTTGAAGCCGTTAAGGATCAAAAGAATAATTCAGTAGCAGGTGAAAGTAATGAAAAAACGCCAACGAGTGAAAAAGAATGAGGATTTTCAAAAGGTGTTTAAAAAGGGGAAATCTTTCGCGAATCGTCAGTTTGTCGTTTATTTTTTGCCGAAAGAGGGACAAACAGAATTTCGTGTAGGGTTATCTGTTAGTAAGAAGCTTGGGAATGCGGTAACACGCAACCAAATTAAACGTTATATTCGACAAAGTATTCATGAGTTAAAAGATGAATTAAAGACGAATATGGACTATGTTATTATCGCCAGACATCCGGCGGCCACTATGGATTTTCATGAAGTGAAACAAAGTTTGCAGCATGTACTACGAATTGCTAGAGTATTGAAGAAATCGTAAGACATTCAGCAACCAAAGTGGCGATAAAGTACACTTTTAAAAGGTTCTACAATAACTTATGTAAATGTAGATAGTCCCTTTACTGCATGAGCACATTTTAATTGGCATATTTAGTAGAGTGAAAGCTAATTTGCATGATAAAATAACTGATAACTTTATTCAGTTGAAAAAATAAAATTGAATAGAGACAATGCATATAGATTTTAGAAAAGTGAATAGTATTTGTAGGGGGAAGACGGTTGAAAAAACAACTTTGGGTAATTTTGTCGCTAGTATCAGTAGCATTACTACTATCTGGGTGTACAGAATTTAACGATCCAATATCCAAAGATAGCCAAGGCTTCTGGAATGAATTCATTGTTTGGTCGTTAGTATCAGCGATAAAATATTTTGCTGATTTACTTGGTACGTATGCATGGGGGATTATTGCAGTAACAATTATTATTCGTTTAGCAATTCTTCCATTGATGATTAAACAAACAAAGAGCTCGAAAAAAATGCAAGAAATTCAGCCAAAATTGAAGGAATTGCAGAAGAAGTATGCTTCTAAGGATGCACAAACACAGAAACAGTATCAGCAAGAAATGATGAAGCTGATGAGTGAGTCTGGTGTAAACCCAGTTGCTGGATGTTTACCAGTAATCATTCAAATGCCAATTTTAATTGGTTTTTATCACGCAATTAGTCGAATGAACGCTACAGCTGCTTTTGATTTAGGAAATTTCTTTATCTTCCCATTAGCAGACCCTGCGCCAGCTTTAGCAATTATCGCTGGTATTATGCAATTTTTCGTATTACGTACGGGCCCAGCAATGGACAACCCTCAGATGAAAATTATGATTTACATTATGCCATTCATGATCATCGGTTTTGGTATGGCATTACCAGCTGCATTATCACTTTATTGGGTAATCGGGAACATTATCTCGATTCTTCAAAACCTGTATATTTATAAACCTTGGCAAAACAACAAAACACAACCTGCTCAAAATGGAGGGGCTAAAAAGTGAAACAACTTACGCAAATAGGCGCAACAACACAAGAAGCGATCTCATTGGCGTTACAGAAACTTGGCAAAACCCGTGAACAAGTAGATGTTGAAGTTTTACAAGAAGGTAAAAAAGGATTTTTAGGTTTTGGAGCACGTTCTGCAGAAGTACGTGTGACTGTAAAAGAAATACAAGCTCGTCCAACTACAGAAATAGTAAAAGTAGCTGAGCAAGACGAAACGGCTAAAGAACAATTGAACGAACAAAAAGTAGTGGATGACGTTGCAAAATTAAGTTCACAAGTTTCGGAACAACCAATGGACATCGAAGCTGTTCAACAAGCCATTAAAGAGGAAGAAGATAACACTGTAAATCCAATTGAAGAAGCAAAAGCTTATATAGTAAGTATAGCGGAGCAATTGGGAATTCAAGATCTTGACATTGAAACGGCCCGTGAAGGTAAATATGTGCTGTTTCAATTGAAAAGTGAGAAGGCTGCATTACTTATAGGGAAACGCGGTCAAACGTTAAATTCTTTACAACAATTAACACAACTCGTTTTAAATAAAACCGCTAAACAATTCTTAATGGTGAAATTAGACGTAGAAAACTATCGTGAACGTCGACAACAAGCCTTAGAGCAACTGGCGGATCGTATGGCTGACAAGGCACTTCGGTTAAATCAACGTGTGGCATTTGAACCGATGCAATCATACGAAAGAAAAATTATTCATAATCAATTAGCGAATCGTCTGGATATAGAAACATATTCAGAAGGCACAGAACCAAACCGCTATTTAGTTATTGAACCAGTAAAGAACGCTTAGACTTTCTTTACGTAAAGGCATACAGACATATGCTAAAAAGACCGGTCATTTTATCGTTATGATAAAGTGACCGTTTTTTACTGTCTGAAAAACAGGAAGATTATGAAGCAATGTGACCAGTCGTAAAATGTCGGATATTGAACGTTTAAAGCGAAAATGATGAAGGGTAAGTAAATTTTTATTTATCCACAAATGGAAATGATCCTTACTTTAGATTTTATCGAAAATATGTTAGTCTAAGATGTTAGAAAGTGTTGATCGGTTTTATTTATCCACATGTGGATAACGTTAAGGAGGTAATAAAATGGAGTTCGATACAATTGCTGCGATATCCACACCGATGGGTGAAGGAGCTATTGCCATAGTTCGCTTAAGTGGTGATGAAGCAGTAGCTATTGCAGATAAGATTTTTAAATCGCCTGGTGGAAAAAGTTTAAAGAAGCAGGCTTCACATACAATTCATTATGGACACTTAGTCGATCCTAAAACAAATGAGGTAGTAGAAGAAGTAATGCTATCGTTAATGCGAGGACCAAAAACGTTCACGCGTGAGGATGTAATAGAGATCAACTGCCATGGAGGACTCGTTTCAGTTAATCGCGTATTAAAATTAGTATTAACAAATGGGGCAAGATTGGCAGAGCCAGGTGAATTTACAAAACGTGCGTTTTTAAATGGGCGTATTGATTTATCACAGGCCTAAGCAGTAATGGATTTAATTCGAGCGAAGACAGATCGTGCGATGAATGTCGCACTTGGTCAAATGGATGGGAAATTATCTCGCCTTATTGGAGATTTGCGCCAAGCATTGCTAGAGACTTTAGCGCAAGTAGAGGTTAATATAGATTATCCAGAGTATGATGATGTAGAAGAAATGACAGTGCCCGTATTACTTGAAAAATGTACATGGGTACGTAATGAAATCATTAAACTTTTACAAACATCCTCTCAGGGCAAAATTTTACGTGAAGGCTTATCGACGGTTATTTTAGGACGACCAAATGTAGGGAAATCTTCACTTTTAAATAGTTTAGTGCAAGAAAATAAAGCAATTGTGACAGATATTGCAGGTACAACTCGTGATATTATAGAAGAGTACGTAAATGTACGTGGGGTACCACTTCGTTTAGTCGATACAGCCGGCATTCGTGAAACAGAAGATATTGTGGAGCGAATTGGCGTTGAACGTTCTCGTGAGGCGTTACGTAGCGCAGACTTAATTTTATTCGTACTAAATTATGCGGATGAATTAACGATTGAGGATGAACGTCTATTCGAAACAATTGAGGCGATGGATTATATCGTCATTGTCAATAAAACCGATTTACCGCAAAAAATTGATTTAGCCCGTGTAAAAGCATTAGCAGGTAGTCATCGTATTGTGACAACTTCTCTTTTACAAGAAGAGGGAATAGCAGAGTTAGAGGAAGCAATAGCTGCATTATTCTTCGAGGGTCAAATTGAAGCGGGCGATTTAACATATGTATCGAATGCACGTCATATTGCATTACTCCACCAAGCGCAAGCGACGGTAGAGGACGCACTAGCTGCAGCACAGGCTGGTGTACCTGTTGATATGGTGCAAATAGATGTAACAAGAACGTGGGAGATACTTGGTGAAATTATTGGAGATACGGTGCAAGAAAGCCTTATCAATCAACTATTTTCACAGTTCTGTTTAGGGAAATAATTCTACTAGAGAAGGGAAGATACGAGCATGCCAACACAATATGAGGCAGGCACGTTTGATGTGATTGTTATAGGGGCAGGACATGCAGGTTCAGAAGCTGCCTATGCTGCTGCTAAAATGGGTGCCAACACACTCATGCTAACAATCAACTTAGATATGATTGCATTTATGCCATGTAACCCATCGATCGGTGGCCCTGCAAAAGGGATTGTCGTTCGTGAAATTGACGCACTAGGTGGGTTAATGGGGAAAGTTATAGATAAAACGCATATTCAAATGCGTATGTTAAATACAGGGAAAGGTCCAGCTGTACGTGCACTACGCGCCCAAGCGGACAAAGTACTCTACCAACACGAAATGAAACGTGAGTTAGAAGAAAATGAAAATTTAACAATTCATCAAGCAATGGTAGAAGAGCTTATTATAGAAGATGGTGAAGTAAAAGGCGTTATTACACAAATTGGCGCAATTTATCGTGCCAAAGCAGTAGTTGTAACAACGGGTACATTCCTTCGTGGTGAAATTATTATCGGAGACATGAAATATTCAAGTGGTCCTAATAATCAACAGCCATCCATTCGCTTAGCGGACAATTTAAAAGAATTAGGCTTTGACCTTGTACGCTTCAAAACAGGTACACCACCTCGTGTCAATAGCCGTACAATTGATTATTCAAAAACAGAAATACAACCAGGCGATGATGTACCACGCGCATTTAGCTTTGAAACAACTGAATTTATCATGGACCAACTGCCTTGTTGGCTAACATATACAAGCCCTCAAACACATGAAATTATTGAGGCAAATTTACATCTTTCACCGATGTACTCAGGTATGATTAAAGGAACAGGCCCGCGCTATTGTCCTTCAATCGAAGATAAAGTCGTACGATTTAATGATAAGCCACGCCACCAAATTTTCTTAGAACCAGAAGGTCGCAATACAAGAGAAGTGTACGTCCAAGGTTTATCGACAAGCTTACCTGAACATGTGCAACATCGTTTGTTAAAATCCATTCCAGGATTAGAACAAGCTGAAATGATGCGTGCTGGTTACGCAATCGAATACGATGCTATCGTTCCAACACAATTATGGCCAACATTGGAAACAAAACGCATTAAAGGTTTATATACAGCCGGTCAAATTAACGGAACATCTGGCTATGAAGAAGCAGCTGCTCAAGGTTTGATGGCGGGGATGAACGCTGCTGCCAATGTCCTTGGTAAAGAAGAACTGATTTTAAGTCGTTCAGAAGCTTACATCGGTGTATTAATCGACGATTTAGTAACAAAAGGTACAAATGAGCCATATCGTCTCCTAACATCTCGTGCTGAATATCGTTTACTACTTCGCCATGACAATGCCGATTTACGTTTAGTTGAACGTGCATATAAAATGGGCATGATATCACAGCAACGTTATGAACAATTCATGGAGAAAAAAGCGTTAATTGAAAATGAAATTGCACGCCTTCGTGAAGTAATCATTAAACCAAATGAAACAACACAAGCTGCCATTCGCTCTGTAGGTGGTAGTGAACTGAAAGATGGTATACGTGGCGCCGATTTATTAAAACGTACGGAAATGCATTATGATTTAGTGTCTTCGTTAATACCAGCTGAAATTGAATTTTCTGATGAAGTAAAAGAACAAATCGAAATTCAGCTAAAATATGAAGGTTATATTGAAAAAGCATTGCAACAAGTTGAAAAGCTTCATAAAATGGAAAATAAAAAAATTCCAGAGAACATTGATTATGATGCCATTTCAGGTCTTGCAACAGAAGCACGACAAAAATTAAAACAAGTAATTCCGCTTTCCATTGCACAGGCGTCTCGAATTTCAGGGGTAAATCCTGCAGATATTTCGATTCTACTTGTTTACATTGAACAAGGGAAAATCGCACGTGTAAGTGGCGAATAATAGCGCAACAACAAAGTGAATAAGAGGCGGGCATACCATTGTGCCCGCTTCCTATTTTTAAGGCTATGTTATCCTTCAACGTTTTGTTATGTGCGACCAAACAAATATTGAGCCATTTTTTAAAGGAGACCTTACATGAACGAACAACAATTTATTGAGGCATTGAAGGACAAGGGGATAGAACTTTCTGACAAGCAACTAGCACAGTTCAAAAAGTATTTTGAACTGCTTGTCGAGTGGAATGAAAAGATGAACCTAACAGCAATCACAGATTTTGAAGGTGTCTATTTAAAACATTTCTATGATTCTATTAGTGCCTCATTTTATTTTGATTTTACACAGGTAACAACCGTTTGTGATGTAGGAGCTGGAGCTGGTTTCCCTAGTATTCCAATTAAAATCTGCTTCCCTCATTTACAAGTAACAATTGTAGATTCTTTAAATAAACGCATTACATTTTTAAATCATTTAAGTGAAGAATTACAGTTAGATCATATGCATTTTGTCCATGCCCGTGCAGAAGAATTTGGTCAAAATATTAAATATCGTGAACAATTTGATGTTGTAACAGCCCGTGCAGTAGCTCGCTTGTCTGTACTATCAGAATTATGTGTACCACTAGCAAAACAGGGTGGTTACTTTGTTGCGTTAAAGGCTGCGGCAGGTCCAGAAGAATTAAAAGATGCAAAAAAAGCATTGGTCACTTTAGGTGTGACATTAAAAGAAGAATTTTCTTTTACTTTACCTGTTGAAGAAAGTGAACGTACTTTATATGTTTTTGATAAAATAAAAGGAACGCCAAAAAAATATCCGCGTAAGCCTGGTGTACCAAATAAAACACCTATTCAATAATTAGTGTTTCATGTGAAACTTCTCAAACTGGAAAAATATTTTCTCTAGTTTGAGCATACATACTAGTTATGGATGGTTCACGCAAATGACATCTATGAACTATATACATTTTAGGAAATATAATAAATAATAATAGAATGAGACAGAGCAAGATAGTTACTTAAAGGTGGTGCCACTTGGATGAAAAGTCCTTTTTCACGTTTTTTTGGAGGCGGAAATAAAGCAGAGCCTATTGTGGAAAATGAAGTAGAACAAGCAGAGGCGGTTCGTGCAACAGAAGAGGTCATTAAGCTTCCAATCGATCAAATTGTACCAAACCGTTTTCAGCCACGTACTATTTTTGATGACGAAAAAATTGAAGAATTATCTAGAACCATTCATACCCATGGTGTGATTCAACCAATTGTTGTACGTAGCACAGCAAACAATCAATATGAAATCATCGCCGGTGAGCGTCGTTACCGCGCAATGAAAAAGCTGCAATGGACAGAAGTTCCTGCGATTGTACGGAATTTAACGGATAAGGAAACAGCATCAATTGCATTAATTGAAAACCTTCAACGTGAAGAGTTAACGGCAATTGAAGAGGCAGTGGCCTATCAAAAATTATTAGAGCTTCATGAGCTAACACAAGAAGCTCTTGCCCAACGACTAGGAAAAGGACAATCCACGGTAGCCAATAAATTACGTCTATTAAAGCTTCCTGAAGAAGTGCAGCAAGCTATATTAAAGCGTCAAATTTCTGAAAGACATGCACGTGCACTAATTGCTATTAAAGATCAAACATTACAATTAGAAGTTTTGCATCAAGCGATTGAGCATGATTGGAATGTTCGCCAATTAGAAGAGCACATCCATGCATTATTACATCCAGAAGCGGTGGATCAAGAAGAAGCCATTCCTAAAAAAGTGAAGCCGAAAAGAAAAGCAATAAGTAAGGATGTCCGCATAGCCCTAAATACGATTAAACAATCACTATCAATGGTGACAAAAAGTGGTATAACGGTTAAGACAGAAGAAGAAGATACAGAAGAATACTATCAAATTACAGTAAAAATACCTAAAAAGAAGAAATCTTAATTTATTTAATTATATTAAAAAAGTAATTTGTGCGGTTTTATATGTGGAATACAGGGGAGGATCTTAGAAATAAATCTAAGATGCCTCCTTTTTTGTATATATTCTTAATATTTTATACAACTCTGTTGAGTTTTTTTGATAGAATGATAAGTAAGATAACGGTATTGAACAATGATTTTACAAATGGATTTGTCAAAGCAAACTTTGATAGATGAAAGCAGGTGCTTTTAAATGGGTAGAATTATAGCAATCGCCAATCAAAAGGGTGGCGTAGGTAAAACAACAACATCGGTCAATTTAAGCGCTTGTCTAGCATATTTAGGAAAAAAAGTGCTATTGATTGATACAGATCCACAGGGCAATACAACAAGTGGACTGGGCATTAATAAAGGGGAAATACAAAGTTGTATTTATGATGTACTAATCGATGACGAAAACGTTGAAAATGTCGTCCAACAAACAAATGTTGAAAATCTATATATCGTCCCTGCGACCATTTCTTTAGCGGGAGCAGAGATTGAATTAGTTTCAACGATTTCTCGTGAAGTACGCTTAAAGCATGCACTTCAAGACATTAAAGAAGATTATGACTATATTATTATTGATTGCCCACCTTCATTAGGGCTACTAACAATTAATGCGTTAACCGCGTCTGATGCACTGATAATTCCTGTGCAATGTGAATATTATGCATTAGAAGGGTTAAGTCAATTATTATCGACTGTGCGTTTAGTGCAAAAGCATTTGAATCAGCAGTTATATATTGATGGCGTATTATTAACAATGCTTGATGCAAGAACCAATTTAGGGTTACAAGTAATTGATGAAGTGAAAAAATATTTTCAAGATAAAGTATATAAAACGATTATTCCTCGTAATGTACGATTAAGTGAGGCTCCAAGTCATGGACAGCCTATTATTATTTATGATGCAAAATCAAGAGGTGCTGAAGTTTATTTAGAGATGGCGAGGGAAGTGATAAAAAATGGCTAAAGGTTTAGGAAAAGGTATTGGTGCTCTATTTCCAGGAGAATCGTTAGAACAAAGTGAAAAAGTAGAAGAACTACAACTAAAGCTAATAGTCGCAAATCCATTTCAGCCTCGTAAAATATTCGATGAAGAAACATTACAAGAATTAGCTGATTCAATTCAGGAACACGGTATTTTACAACCAATTGCTGTACGGAAAAAAGGACAGAAATATGAAATTGTAGCAGGAGAACGGCGTTATAGAGCGGCACAGTTAGCAGGCTTAGAATTATTGCCAGCGATTGTTAAAGAACTGACGGACTCACAAATGATGGAGCTTGCTATTTTAGAAAATTTACAACGTGAAGATTTAACAGTTATTGAAGAGGCAGAAGCATACCAAAGTCTAATGGAAAACTTACATCTAACACAGGAGGAGTTATCTAAACGCTTAGGTAAGAGTAGACCGCATATTGCGAATCACGTTCGTTTATTAGCTTTGCCAGAGGAAATTCGCGCGTTGATGAATGAAGGTATATTATCAATGGGACAAGGACGTGCCTTACTTGGATTAAAAAATAAAAGAAGAATCCCAGAAGTTGCACGCAAGATTATTAAACAAGGCTTGAATGTGCGTCAGGTAGAAATTTTGGTGCAAAGTTTAAATGAAGAAGTTTCACGTGAAACATCGCAACCGAAGAAGAAGGATATTTTTGTTGTAGCGAAAGAATCGCAATTACGGGATTATTTTGGTACAAACGTTCAAATTAAAAAGACAAATAACAAAGGTAAAATTGAAATTGAATTTTACTCAGAAGATGATTTGGAACGTATTTTGGAAATATTAAACATTCAAGAAGATGATTAATAGTCCACTAATGTAATTAGAGCGCCAATATACTAGGCGCTCTCTATTTTTCTAGAGAGAAGGTAGGCATTTTGTGGTAATTTTAGGAGCATTAATTAATGCACTGTTGATTATAGTCGGTGCATTGGTGGGGCGCATTTTTAAAAATATTCCTGAGTCGATGAAAGCTTCTGTATTATCGATTATTGGCTTATCCGTTGCACTTTTAGGAATCAAAATGGGCTTCGAGAGTAATAATTTTATTATATTAGTGGTAAGTTTAGTAGTAGGAACTGTGATTGGAGAATGGCTAGATTTAGATAAGCAAATGAATCGACTTGGTCAGTGGATTGAATCACTTTTTAGTAAAAGACGTACGAATGACAATCAAATTAATATTGCAGAAGGCTTTGTAACTGCATCATTAATATTTGTTGTTGGTTCCATGGCGATTATAGGCGCACTTGATAGCGGGCTACGACAGGATCATAATGTCCTAATAACAAAAGGTATTATTGATGGTTTTACATCGATTATTTTAGCTTCTACTTTAGGTATTGGCGTATTATTATCAGCCGTTCCAGTATTTGTATACCAAGCGGTAATTGCCATTTTTGCAGGCGTCATCAGTGTATATATCCCAGATGACGCCCTACAGATGTTCATTACAGAAATGACATCAGTAGGTGGTGTTATGATTTTAGCAATAGGGTTAAATATAGCAGGCCTAACAAAGATCAAGGCTGCTAACTTGTTGCCGGGTATTGTCGTTGTCGGCATCATGGTTGCCATCATCTATCCTTTTCAATGAGTAGCGATGCGCAGCAAGCAGTAAAGCTCTTGAAAGCTTTTCAGCCATAGCATAAGAGATATGCAGTCGCGTATTTTGTAACACGAGCATTTCCATAAAGCCTCCAATATTGACGATTCCTTTAATGGAAATGTCACCAATTGGGGGCAATTCTTTTTTTACTGCTTTCCCAGGCAATATTGGCCCGTTCTGCACTGCAATATGTCCAACGTTTTGTTCACTACCTAGACATGCATCAATCGCAATAATAAAAGGTTTCGTAGTATGATGGTGTAACTGCTGTATGGTTGAATCTAAGTTGAGGGCATGCAATGGATTTTCTAAAGTTCCTACAACTTCATAAGGGAAACTAACAGACTTTTTCAAAAAACTACCTGTTAATGGCACTAATGTATCCCCAGTACAACGATCACTTCCGATACAACAAAAAATAAGACGTTCATGATGAAAAGGAATATACTCTAAAAATAATGTACTCAATTGCCAAACAGCATTTTTACTTTCGTGATGAAGCGAATAGGGCAGTACTAAATTTGGAATAGTATTCATAAAAAAACTCACTTTCCTTTTTATTTGTAAGAAGTGCTCAATTTTTATGCAGTATACGCAAATTTTTAACAAGTTATTCAAGAGGTGGTAATAATGGATTCAAATAAGAAATGGATAGAGAAGAAATGGGATATATTTACGTCCGAGAGATTTTGGGACAATGTAATTGAGGCAACTTTTGAGATTACAGTCATCCTTATTGCATCGTGGTTAGCTGTTCGATTAGGTAAAAAATTTATTAAAAAAGCATTTTTAATACGAATGCGCTCACCATTAAATCATTCAGAACGCCGACAACGAACAATTGCAAGATTATTACAAAGTGTTATTTCGTATGTTGTCTATTTTTCGGCAATTATAGCTATTCTTTCTTCACTGAACATTAAGGTAGCTGGCTTACTTGCAGGGGCGGGAATCGTCGGTTTAGCTATCGGGTTTGGTGCTCAAAGTTTAGTAAAGGACGTGATTACAGGGTTCTTTATTATTTTTGAAGACCAGTTCGGTGTAGGGGATTATATTAAAATAAACGCAGCGGAAGGAACGGTTGTAGAAATAGGATTACGTACAACAAAGATTAATGGTGCTACTGGGGAGCAATTTATTATTCCAAATGGTGCAATTGGCGAGGTTATTAACTACTCTATCAATAACTCGAAAATTTTTATAGATTTACAAATGACGACCGATGCAAATTTCGAAAAAGCGGAAGGGCTTATTAAAAAGTATTTAGAAACATTACCTGATATGCATAAAGAGCTTGTGGCAGTACCTACCTTTTTAGGTGTCCAAAATGTAAAGGGAACAGAAGTAACGATTCGCATTGCCGCTGAAACATTACCACAACAACAATATGGCGTAGCTCGAACAATTCGCCGTGATGTGACGCAATTATTTGAGGAACATGATATTCCTATGGCATATCCTAAAATGATGTTATATGGTGGAAGTGGAAAAGATGATGGGAGAAGTGAATAATATGGAAGCAAAAAAATTTGATCTAAATGATATTGTCGAAATGAAAAAACAACATCCATGTGGTACAAATGAGTGGAAAATTATTCGAATGGGTGCAGATGTGCGCATTAAATGCGAAGGGTGTCAGCACAGTGTGATGATTCCGCGTCGAGAATTTGAGAAAAAAATGAAGAAAATCATAAAGCGTGCAAGTGAAGTCTAGCTTTTTGTGTATTAGACTTTTTATGGGCGAATCAATATAATAGATAGGGTTATAAAGAAAACTTTAACTTGCTTCAACAAAAGTTCCCTGCCCTTAGGTGGGGAATACCAACTATGCACTTAAATTCATGGGGGATTTCAATCCCGATTGCTTCAAGTGAATTGCCCCAGCGAATGGACAGATTTATAGAGAAACTTTTTGACAAGGAAGCTCGAAAGAAAAATCTGGACAAAATGACGTAGGGTGTAATTGCTTGTGTCGGTCTCCTTCATTACGGATTAGGCGTTAGAGTGTCATAATACTGTGGTTTAACAGAAACAAAATTGAACTGATTATAGAAAGGTTGTGTCCATTTATGGCATTAACAGCTGGAATCGTTGGTTTACCTAACGTTGGAAAATCAACATTATTTAACGCAATTACAAAAGCGGGCGCTTTGGCTGCCAACTATCCATTCGCAACAATCGATCCAAACGTAGGTATTGTTGAAGTACCTGATGCACGTTTAGACAAACTAACAGAGTTAGTAATACCAAAAAAGACTGTGCCAACAGCATTTGAATTTACTGATATTGCAGGTATCGTAAAAGGCGCTTCTAAAGGAGAAGGCTTAGGAAACAAATTCCTTGCACATATTCGTGAAGTAGATGCAATCTGCCAAGTAGTACGTTGCTTTGTAGATGAAAATATTACACACGTGTCAGGTGCGGTAGATCCAATTGATGACATTGAAGTAATTAATTTAGAGCTAGCACTTGCTGATTTAGAATCAGTGGATAAACGTTTACAACGCGTAAGCAAAATGGCAAAACAAAAAGATAAAGAAGCGATGGTGGAAGAACCGATTCTTCTAAAAATCAAAGCTGAATTAGAAAACGGACGACCTGCTCGTGCTGCTGAACTTTCAGAGGACGAACTAAAAGTGATTAAAGGTCTTCACCTATTAACGATTAAACCAATGCTTTATGTTGCCAATGTTTCAGAGGACGAAGTGGCAGATGCAGATAATAATGAATATGTTCAAAAGGTACGTGAATATGCATCAGCTGAAGGTGCACAAGTCATTACAATTTGTGCAAAAATTGAAGAAGAAATTTCTGAGCTTGACGATGAAGAAAAAGCGATGTTCTTAGAAGAACTAGGCATTAAAGAATCAGGTTTAGACCAACTAATCCGTACTTCATATGATTTACTAGGTCTTGCCACATACTTCACAGCTGGAGTCCAAGAAGTACGTGCATGGACATTCCGTAAAGGCATGAAAGCACCACAATGTGCTGGTATTATTCATACAGACTTTGAGCGTGGATTTATTCGTGCAGAAACAGTTGCTTTCGATGATTTAGTAGAAGCAGGCTCACAAGCTGCTGCGAAAGAAGCGGGGAAAGTACGACTTGAAGGTAAAGAATATATTGTACAAGACGGCGATATCATGTTATTCCGCTTTAACGTGTAATTTAAAATTGCCATTATGAATGTAAGCAATTCTCATGAAATACAAACAGAATTTAGTTTATATTCATAAAAACATAATAGGCTATCTCCTAGCGAATCTTTTCATGTTTGGGATAGCCTATTTTTGGTTATATAGATATCAGAATTTTCAATTTCTAAAGGGGGATATTATGAACATAGTAGAAATAAAAAAGCGGGCTTTAGAAATCGAACAGTCAGGAAAGTTACCACAAGATATATTAGAAATTATTTATGAGCAACGATTGTTTAAATTGTTTATAGCAAAAGAGTTAGGTGGTAAAGATTTAAACTTACTCGAAGGAATAAAAGTATTTCAGCGCATGTCTGCTATCGATGGAAACTTTGGCTGGCTTGTGACAATAGGAACAGGCGGAAATATGTTTGTGCCAACGTTTAAGCAAGAAATAGCTGAAGAGATTTTTTCACCAAACGATGCAGTAATAGCAGGGAGCGGCTACCCTACAGGTACAGCCGTAAAAATGGACAGCGGTTATTCGGTAACAGGGCAGTGGAAGTATTGTAGTGGTGCTGACTATGCAACAACATTTACCATGAATTGCTTTATTAAAGAAGATGGTATGCTGACAGATAAAATCATTAGTTGCGCGGTGAGCCCGGAGCAAGTAGAAATTATCAATGATTGGCAAGCAATGGGTCTAAAAGCAACAGCAAGTCATACAATCCGAGTACAAGATATATGGATACCATTCGATCAAACATTCCAATTAGGTATTTGTAAAAATAATTATGATAATGCAGTCTATCGTTTTCCGTTTGGCACTTTTGCAGAGGCTTCTTTTTTAAGTGTTTGTCTGGGCATTACGGAGAATTTCTTAGAGGAGGCTGCAACTGTCATTGAACGAAAAAATAAAGAATCCCATCGCACAGAACGTATTGGCGCATTGCAGTTTCTTTATATGCAACAACTAAAGCGTTTTAGACAGATTGAAGAACATTTTTACGCAATGTTGACAATCTATTGGCAAAAACATAAACAGGGAATTGAACTGACAGAACAAGAATACCAACAGTTTACGGAAATGAGCAAAGAAAGTGCAGCTGACTGTGTGGACATTGCTAATAGTATTATTCGCAGTCTCGGAATGGACGCTATTATTGAAACAGCAACGATTAACCGCATTTGGCGAAATTTATGTACAGCTGCACAACATGGATTTTTAACACCATAATAACTTATGCTCCTAGAAGATAGCCATTACTTATCCGTTTTCTGTGGAGGATAAACATAAAGCTTTGGTAACTGAGGATCGTCCTCTACAAGAGCATGTTTAGGATATTTGCGTAATTCCTTATACATGGCGAAATCTCCGACTGCTCCGCCAATTAAAAAGGCACCTGCAAGTAGTAAGATGGTACTGTTAAAGTAAAAGCCAGCAATGGTTGGAACAATACCAGTTGTCCAAAATGGCAATAACAACGCCTTTTTCATTGCATAATTAGGGAGAGGTTTGTCGGTCGTTGCATAGGCTACCCCAAGCTCTAAGTTAATACCGTATTTTAGCGATTTAAAAGGCACGCCACCAAAGAGCATAAAGCCAATTAAATGAAAGGCTTCATGCAATATGATAAGCACGATATAAAGTACGACAAAAAGGATAAATCCACTTAGCATTTGCCAAACCGAAATTTGAAACTCCTTCATACATATGAATTGTATGGCAATAAATAAAATAGCGAGGCCACTAGTAATAACAACACTATCCATCATTAGTTTCTTAATATCTAATTCAATTACTTCGGGTTTTTGATCGGGTAACATAGAAGTCCTCCTTCATGAAATTAGTAATCTTCATTATATCGAATGAATTATTTGATTGCGACTTGAAAGACAGATGCCAATGTGTTACAATTCATTGATGTGAGTAATATTTATTACTTACTCCTTGCTCCCTGCAAACAGGAGAGCCTGAGTCCATAAGGAGGTGTAAACAGATGAGAAAATACGAATTAATGTACATCGTACGTCCAAACATTGAAGACGAAGCGAAGAAAGCTTTAGTTGAACGTTTCAACGAAATCTTAACTTCTAACGGTGCTGAAGTCATCGAAGCAAAAGAGTGGGGCAAACGCCGCTTAGCTTACGAGATCCAAGACTTCCGCGAAGGTTACTACCAAATCGTGAAAGTAAACGCTCCTTCAGAAGCAATCAACGAATACACACGTCTTGCTAACATCAGCGAAGATATCATTCGTCACATTGCAGTTCGCGAAGAAGCAAAATAATTTTAAACAAAATGCTGAAAAGGAGGTTGCATTCTGATGATAAATCGTGTCGTATTAGTTGGAAGACTAACAAAAGACCCTGAGCTGCGCTACACACCGAATGGTATTGCGTCTACTCGATTTACAGTAGCTGTGAATCGTACATTCTCAAACCAACAAGGTGAAAAAGAAGCAGATTTCATTAGCTGCGTTGCTTGGCGTAAACAGGCTGAAAACTTAGCGAACTTCATGAAAAAAGGAAGTTTGATTGGAGTAGAAGGTCGTATCCAAACAGGTAGCTATGAAGGACAAGATGGTAAGCGTGTATACACAACTGATGTTGTGGCAGATAGCGTACAGTTTTTAGAGCCTCGTAGTGGTGGAGGTGCTCCTGCATCGAACCAATACGGCGGACAATCTTACGCTAATAGCCAGCCGTCATATGGCGGTGGACAACCACAACAACAGTATGGTGGCGCGATGCCTCAGCAAGGTTCATTTGGCGGCGGTGCTTCTTATCAGCAAAATCAACCACCAATGAATCAGCCGAACTATACACGAGTAGACGAAGATCCATTTGCGAATAGCAAGGGACCGATTGAAGTATCAGAAGACGATCTTCCATTCTAATTCTTCGAGCTACAAAAACTATAAACTTATAAGGAGGAGACATCACTATGGCACCACGTCGCGGAGGCCGCAAACGCCGTAAAGTTTGCTATTTTACATCTAATAACATTACGCATATCGACTATAAAGATGTGGATTTATTAAAAAAATTCATCTCTGAACGCGGTAAAATTTTACCACGTCGCGTAACTGGCACTAGCGCTAAGTACCAACGTAAATTAACTTCAGCTATCAAAGTTTCTCGTATTATGGGATTACTTCCATTCGTATCTGAAGATAAATAAGATGATTGAGCACAACAAGGTTTAATGCCTTGTTGTGCTTTTTTATTTCCTTGAAAATCGATACAGAACAAACCCCCAAAAATGGAGGCAGATTTACATAGATGTCTAAATAAACATCACTATTAAAACTATCAATTTTTATTAAATTTAGAATATTGACAGATAATTATATTTTAAATTATTATAATATTGAAAATTTTAAAATTTATTTTGTAATTCAAGGGGTGTTAAATTTGAAAACTACAAAATGGATGTTGGTAGGTGCACTTTTAGATCTCTTTTGTCCCATCCTCTTTCTTACAATGAAGGTAAAACAAAGTGAAAAACTGTTTAGTATCTAGTAGGTTTTTGTTACTAACGTTGCTATTGTTTACTAGCGCCACTTCCTTGCTTTATATACTGGACTCTGTTAGTTATACCAATATGATTAACAATGGCTATATCAGTAAAAATGCTGTTGAATTCATTATTAAAACCGAAGAGCCTTCTCTAGACATTGACTTAGAAGAACCGTATTTGTTAATGCAATATAAACTAGATAATCCACAATTAAAATATATTTATATTCATCCATCCGTAAAGTTGCCACCTATAAACTATCAAAAACAACCACGCTCAACAGACTATATAATTACAGGCAATGTTTTTCCTGAAGAGGTACTGTCAAGAAATATGAAAAGCCTCGTTATTGGACAATTTGACACACCATCCTCTTACTTAAATAGAGAGGCATGGTATATAGTCATGTCTCAACAAATCAACTTGAAAAATGGAACGAAGTTTATTCTCAATGTGGAAAGTGGCAATCCACATCAATTAATTGAAAAAATATTTCCTAATACGAGTTATCAGCTACTTGAAAACGAGGATAGAGGAACTGCCATATTAACTTCCAATATTTTATTGAAAGGATTCTTAATCATTTCTTTACTATTTGTCATTATTGCACAAGCTGTTTCAGTCGTTTATGCCATTCAAAGTAAAAAATCTATTGTTCAAATATTGTATTTTGCAGGAGGGAAATGGCAACTTATATTTCTTAAAGTGTTTAAATTAGAATTCATTGCGCTCATCATGATCATGTTATTGGCATTTTTATCATTAAAAGCGTTTAACCATTTCTATTCGATTTGGGGGAATCAGTGGTACTACGTATCTGTTTTCTATATATTAGTAACATTTATAGTGTATTTTTTAGCCTGTCTGCTCATGACAAAGTCCTTGATTAAAAAAGGAGTAAGATCGTTTTGAATACAGCTAGACTTCTACTGAAAAATAATAAATGGTTTACGTTGTTTATAGGGTTACTTTCATTTCTATTTTCTGTCGTTTTATTTGTACTGTTAGTTAATATAAATATTTCAAAAATAGAATTACGTTCAGCAAGTAAATTTCATCACTACAATATCTATCAGATTACGGATGATTTAATCGGTAAAAGAGAAATTGAATTTTTTAAAGATGTAAAAAACTATGATATACTCAATGATTTTAATAATCGGGTATTTGAAAATAGTAAATTGATCTTTTATAATGCCGTATCGCAACCAATAGGCTTAAAACAATATCCCCCTGATAAGAAGTTCTCCGCCAACTATGAATTTGGTTCCAATAATGATGTATACGAGTACGATGGGCAGCTTTATCAATCCACTAAATCGATTCAAATTACTAAATCCATTTTTAATTATAATGTCGTTGAACTGGTAGAAGGACAGCCATTTGATGATTCTGCTTATGTCTACGTAGCAGGAAAAAATGAAATACCGGTCATTCTTGGCTCTGACTATCGTCAATACTATAAGTTAAATGACCAATTAGAGCTTCATTATTACTATGAAAAATTTGTCGGGCGAGTAGTCGGTTTTGCAAAGGAAAATTCATTTATTTTCACTAATCTTGAACCGCAGCAAGTGCTCAATCGCTACATCCTACTGCCTTCCATGTCGCTTTCTGAACAACCTTCTATGTTGTTACAAAAAACAGAGGTAGATGAAATATTCTTTCGCGCACTTCTATTAAGTAACATGGGTGGTTATTTAATGACCAACTTAAACGCGCTTGAGGTAAGAAAGGAAGTTGCAGACATAGGAAAAGTTACGAATTTCGCTAATTATCAAATTATTGGTGCGAATTCCCTATCAGTGAATCTTTTATACAAAATGGTTGATGCCAATCAAACACTTATTTTTACAATATCGGGTGTTGTATTTATTTTCATATTGTGTGCTTTCTATTTGTTCGTTAAGAGTTTCATAAAAAGACAATTCGATACGTATTTAGTGTTCATTATGAGTGGGGTTACAAATAATAAAATTAAAAAAACTATACAATTCCAATTTTCAACCCTCAATGGTATGAGTATAGGACTGGCATTGTTGTGCACCGTTCTATTTATACAAGACATTACGCTACTATCTATTTTATTAATTGCTGGGTTCTTGGTTTGGTTGTTATTTTATGTCGTAGTTTATATATTAGTGAATCAATTATTAGCAACGACGAATATCATTGAAAAGTTAAAGGGTGATTAAAATCATAAGCTTTATTTCTTTAGATAACATCGTAAAAGCGTATAATGACAAAATAATATTACATCACATTAATTTAGAAATTGTTAACAATCAATTCATTTCTATAAAAGGACCTAGTGGCGTTGGAAAAAGCACACTTTTAAATATATTGGCTGGACTTGAAAAAGCGGATAGTGGTAAATATATTTTGGATCGTATAGAAATGCATGCCCAAAATCTTAATGAGCTTTCGGAAATAAGAGGCAGTCGAATCGGATACATATCACAATACAATCCAATGATTCGCAACCTTACAGTTCGGGAAAATATCGTAGTACCTTTATTATTAGGCAACTATAATCAAAAGCAAATCACGGCATATCTCGATGAACTAAGTGCCTGTTTAAAAATTAATCATTTACTTGATAAGAAAATTGACAAGTTATCTGGTGGAGAAAGACAACGAGTAGGAGTCATCAGAGCACTGATTAAAAAGCCTATATTGTTGATTGCTGATGAGCCGACTGGGTCATTGGATGACGATACGACAATTTTAGTGTTTCACCTTTTTAAAAGGCTGTCTGAAAGTGGAACGACTATCGTTATGGCTACTCATAGTCATTTAAGTTCTCAATATGCTGATAAAGAATATAGGATGAGTTCGGCGGGGATTTTTTAAAACGCTCAAACCGTGGGTGATATGTAGCTATTATTCGGTGAATTTTGGTATTTTGAGTTCGGTATTGTACCGGACTCATTTTTTATTTTCGCCTTTATCTGGGGTGATTTTTTTGCCCCAAAATAGTAAAATTCCATACCATTATCCTATTTTGATAAGGAAACTTCACTTTTGTCATTATTTCATCAAAAAGCCTTTAGACGTTCTTAGCGTTTTTTGTTCAATAAGGTGAAAAAATGGTACAATAAAGTTTAGTAAGTTTGACTGATAAAAAGGAAGGTTTTCAATGCCGAATAATCAAACAAAGGCGCTTGTACAAGGCTCGATGATGGTTGCAATGTTTACAATCTTAATGATTGCTTCAGCATATGTACCAATTATTTCTTTAGTAGCCTTACTATTTACTCCATTACCAATTGCTTGGTATAGCGCAAATTACAAGCGTTCCTCATCAATACTCGTCGCAGTTGTAGGTTGTATATTAACTGTGCTAACGAGTGGACTGTTTATGCTACCATTCGCCTTTATTATGGCGTTACTTGGGGTAATCATAGGTAATGCAATTCAATTAAAGAAGAGCAAACTTTATTTATTCATGTCATCTGGTATCGCGGTACTTTTATCGTCAGCACTTGTCTATTTAGCCTATGTGCAATTAGCGGGAATTAACGTGATGGAAATGAGCTTGGACATTGCCCGAGATAGTTATGAGCAATCCAACGAGCTTGCTAAAAGTATGACAGGTCAAATCGCTATTCAACCTGAACAAATGGAGGCTATGCTTAACACAATTGAGCTAACAATACCTTCGACAGTAACAATCTTTGCATTTTTAATAGCATTTATTATCATTACATTGAATTTACCTATTTTAAAACGATTAGGTTTAGCAGTACCAAAATTTCCAGCATATGAAAATATGCGACTTCCACGCTCTATTTTATGGTACTACATGATTATTTTGTGTATTAATCTATTTATACGTCCAGAAGCGGGCTCTATGCTAGATATTATTGTATTAAATGTGTCTTATATTTTGTGGCTTTTATTAATTCTTCAAGGAATATCATTTATTCATTATTTCATTGCGACGAAAGGAATGCCGAGTGTTGTCAAATGGATAGCTACCATTTTAGCTATTCCACTATCATCATTCATTATCTTACTCGGTATTATAGATTTAGGTTTCGACGTGCGTTCACTTGTGAAAGGGAAGACTAAGGAATAAGGGGCTGATGAGTAATGGGGACTTTTAGAAAACGACCAATCCGCTATCCGCTTTTTGTTCTTTCCATTTTTGGCATTGTGACGTTCGCGCTTCTTTGTATTTGGAATATCGCGATTGGTATTGGCTATGGAGTAGGCTTTGCGTTGTTAATGGCCTACACATGGAAAATTGAAAAAGCTACTTTTGAAGAGACCGAAAAGCATATAGAATCCATTTCCTTCCGTATGAAAAAGGTTGGGGAAGAGGCATTACTTGAAATGCCGATTGGGATATTGCTCGTCAATGAGGAATACGAAATTGAGTGGTCAAACCCATATATGCAAAATGTATTAAACAATGAGGCATTAGTGGGTGAAGGAATTGTCAATATATCCGACGACATCTACGTACTGATGAAGACCGAGGAAACAAAAGAAGCAACGATTACGCTTCGTGATCGTAAATATCGTGTCTTTTACAAGGAAGAGGAGCGTCTACTATATTTCTTCGATATTACAGAGCAAATTGCAATTGAAAAACAATACTTTGCAGATCGTACAGTTATTGCTATTTTATTTGTCGATAACTATGATGAAATTACACAAGCAATGGATGACCAGCCGCGTAGCTTAACTAATACGATGGTAACGTCTATTGTCAATGACTGGGCAGCGGAGCACGGAATATTTGTCAAACGAATTTCATCGGATCGTTTTTTAGCAGTTTTAAATGAATCGATTTTAACAGAACTAGAAAAGAAAAAATTTGCTATTTTAGATACAATTCGTGAAAAGACAGCACAAAAAAACCTTTCACTAACACTAAGTATTGGTGTTGGTGCTGGCTCTTCTTCACTAGTCGAACTTGGTGAATTAGCCCAATCGAGTTTGGATCTTGTTTTAGGTCGTGGTGGGGATCAGGTAGCCATCAAACAACCTACAGGAAAGCTCAAGTTCTATGGAGGGAAAACCAACCCTGTTGAAAAACGTACACGTGTTAGGGCGCGGGTTATCTCACATGCCCTACGTGATTTAATACAAGACAGTGACCAAGTGTTTGTTATGGGACATAAAAATCCTGATATGGACTCTATTGGTGCATCTGTTGGGGTTCGCAAAATGGCTCAAATGAATGATGTAAAAGGCTATGTCGTCATTAATTTTGATGAACTGAACGGTAGTGTCACACGTTTAATGAATGAAATTGAAAGTAAATCCGATTTCTACGAGCACTTCTTAACGCCAGAAGAAGTGGCTACAAAAATGACTGAAAAATCCTTACTTATTATTGTAGATACACATAAGCCGAATTTAGTCATTGATCCATACTTATTAAAGCTTGCGGAAAAGGTAGTCGTAATCGACCATCATCGTCGTAGTGAAGACTTTATTGAAAATCCAACGCTTGTGTATATGGAGCCTTATGCTTCGTCTACAGCAGAGCTTGTTACTGAGTTATTAGAGTATCAGCCAAAGCGGGCAAAAATTAATATGCTAGAAGCGACGGCGCTATTAGCAGGGATTATTGTAGACACAAAGAGTTTTACACTTCGTACAGGTGCCCGCACGTTTGAGGCAGCTTCTTATTTACGAACAAATGGAGCCGATACAGTTTTAGTACAAAGACTTCTAAAAGAAGACATCCATACGTATATTGAACGTTCGAAAATTGTGCAAACTGTGAAATTCGTGAAGCCTGGCATCGCACTAGCCGTAGGTGAAGATTCAAAAATTTACGATTCCGTTTTAATCGCGCAAACGGCTGATATTTTACTAACGATGAAAGATGTAAACGCATCTTTTGTCATTGCGCATCGTGCTGATGGTAAAATTGGTATTAGTGCAAGGTCATTAGGAGAAGTAAATGTACAGCTTATCATGGAAAGGCTCGGCGGTGGCGGGCATTTAACAAATGCGGCTTGCCAAATAGAAGCACTTTCCATTAGTGAAGTAAAAAAATATTTAGAAGAGGCCATATATGAGGTACTTGAAGGGAGTTCTGAATTATGAAAGTAGTATTTTTAAAAGATGTTAAAGGTAAAGGAAAAAAAGGGGAAGTAAAAAATGTAGCAGATGGCTATGCACAAAACTTCCTAATTAAAAACGGTTATGCTGCAGAAGCAAATGCACAAGCAATGAGCCAATTACAAGGTCAAAAGAAACTAGAAGAAAAAAACGCAGCAGCAGAATTAGCTGAAGCACAAGCTTTAAAAGAAAAGTTAGAAGCATTAACAGTGGAGTTAAAAGCAAAATCAGGAGATGGTGGACGCTTATTCGGTTCAGTTTCGACAAAACAAATTGCAGAAGCACTGCAAAAAGTACATGGCATTAAAATTGATAAACGCAAAATGACTTTACCTGATGGCATCCGTGCACTAGGCTTTACAAATGTACCTGTAAAACTACATCACGAAGTATCAGCGACATTAAAAGTACAAGTAACGGAAGAATAAGGGGCGACTATCCATGAACGAACCGATGATAGACCGCGTTCCACCGCATAACCGGGAAGCGGAGCAATCGGTTATCGGTGCAATTTTTCTAGAACCACAGGCACTAATCACAGCATCGGAAATTCTGTTAGCTGATGATTTTTACCAAAACGCGCATAAGAAGATTTTTGAGACCATGTTGCGTTTAAGTGATCAAGGAAAAGCGATAGATGTTGTAACAGTTACTGAGGAATTATCAGCAAAAAAAGAGATTGAGGATGTTGGCGGGCTATCGTATTTACTAGAGCTCGCCAATGCTGTCCCTACGGCAGCAAACGTTGCTCACTATGCCAAAATCGTTGAGGAAAAAGCGTTATTACGTCGTTTAATCCGTGTAGCTACAAAAATAGTTGAAGATGGCTACACACGTGAGGACGAGGTAGAGGCATTACTCGGCGAAGCAGAGAAGAAAATGATGGAGGTCGCCAACCGCAAAAATGCTGGCGACTTTAAACATGTAAAAGATGTTTTAGTCGAGACATTCGATAATATCGAGCAGCTTCAATCACGTAAGGGCGATGTAACAGGTATTCCAACAGGTTTCCGTGATTTAGACCATATTACAGCAGGCTTCCAACGCAATGACTTGATTATTGTTGCGGCACGACCTTCTGTAGGGAAAACGGCTTTTGCGTTAAATGTTGCACAAAGTGTAGCTGTACAAGCACGTGAAAATGTTGCCATCTTCTCATTAGAGATGGGTGCTGAGCAGCTTGTCATGCGTATGCTATGTGCCGAAGGAAATATTGATGCACAAGTTTTACGTACAGGTGCTTTAACTACCGAAGATTGGGGTAAACTAACGATGGCAATGGGGAGTTTATCGAATTCAGGTATTTTTATTGATGACACGCCAGGTGTCCGTATCAATGAAATTCGAGCAAAGTGTAGACGTTTAGCACAAGAGCATGGACTTGGAATGATTCTAATCGATTACTTACAGCTTATTCAGGGTAGTGGGAAGCCTGGAGAGAACCGTCAACAAGAAGTATCAGAAATCTCACGTTCATTAAAAGGATTAGCACGTGAGTTAAAGGTACCAGTAATTGCACTATCACAGCTTTCGCGTGGTGTGGAGCAACGTCAGGATAAGCGACCAATGATGAGTGACTTACGTGAATCAGGAAGTATTGAGCAGGATGCCGATATTGTTGCCTTCTTATATCGTGATGACTATTACGATAAAGAGTCCGAGAGTAAAAATATGATTGAAATTATTATTGCTAAACAGCGTAACGGTCCTACAGGAACAGTTACACTTGCTTTTAAAAAGGAATTCAATAAATTTATAAACGTGGATTGGTCACAAATGCCACCACCGCCACCACGTGATTAGTAATATTTATCTATAAATGAGATAATATTCATACCATTCCGTCATTAAACACGAACGTTAAATCATAGTAATTGATTTTATGTTCGTGTTTTTAACTATTTTTTTATTGACGAGTTGTTTCTAACATTGTTACAATAATTTACGGCTTGATTAATGAGATACAATACGTATCTAACGGAGGTGCTGATTATGACATCAGTTGTAGTTGTAGGAACACAGTGGGGAGACGAAGGTAAAGGTAAAATTACAGATTTCCTTTCACAAAAGGCAGATGCTATTGCCCGCTTTGCAGGTGGCGATAACGCTGGACATACCATTAAAATTAATGGTGAAACATATAAGTTACATTTAATCCCATCAGGTATTTTCTACAAAGAAAAAACATCTGTAATGGGAAATGGGATGGTTGTTAACCCAAAATCACTTGTAACAGAATTAAAAGGACTGCAGGAACGAGGCATCAATACAGAAAATCTTCGAATTTCAAATCGTGCCCATGTCATTTTACCATATCATATTAAACAAGATATCGCAGATGAAGAAAGCCGTGGCGATAACAAAATCGGTACAACTTGTAAAGGTATCGGACCTTGCTATCAAGATAAAGTAGCACGTATCGGTATCCGTATGGCTGATTTATTAGATAAAGAAGTATTTGAAGAAAAACTACGTCATAATTTAGCAATTAAAAATAAGTTGTTCGAGAAATTTTATGAAGTGGAAGGTGTAACATTCGAAGAAATCTTCGAAGAATATTACGGTTATGGACAAGAAATCGCAAAATATGTTACAGATACTTCAAAAATTTTAAATGATGTATTAGATGAAGGTGGCAGAGTATTATTTGAAGGGGCACAAGGTATTTTACTTGATGTCGATCAAGGGACTTATCCATTTGTTACTTCTTCAAACCCTGTTGCTGGTGGTGTAGCGATTGGTGCAGGTATTGGCCCATCAAAAGTTTCAAGTGTTATTGGAGTATGTAAAGCCTATACATCACGTGTAGGAGATGGCCCATTCCCAACTGAATTATTTGACGAAGTTGGTCAGCAAATTCGTGAAGTAGGTCGCGAATATGGTACAACGACTGGACGCCCTCGTCGTGTAGGCTGGTTTGATACAGTTGTCGTTCGCCATTCACGCCGTGTAAGTGGTATTACGCATTTAGCATTAAATTCAATTGATGTTTTATCAGGTTTAGACACTGTAAAAATCTGTACAGCTTATAAATATAAAGATGAAACAATTACAGAGTACCCAGCAAATCTTCATATTATTGAACAATGTGAACCTATTTATGAGGAGCTTCCAGGCTGGTCAGAAGATGTTACAGGCTGCCGCACATTAGAAGAGTTACCAGAGAATGCACGACGCTATGTAGAACGTGTAAGTGAATTAACGGGCATTCAAATTGCTACCTTCTCTGTCGGCTCTGGTCGTGAACAAACAAATGTATTAGTAGACATTTGGGAAGCATAATCAAGAGACGAGGATCAATTTTAAAAAGAGGGAAAAATCTCCACTGTTTAAAATGAATGGAACCTTATAGTTGTTGGTAGCGAAGGCGGGCGACTCCTGCGGGAACGCACAGCACGTAAGACGCAACAAGCCGCGCGACAGCGAGGGTTGCGGCTTACGGTGTGCCCGCGGAAAGCATCCGCCGTAGCGGACAACAACGGACATAGTAAAGTGTTAGATTGATTTGAGTCAATCTAACACTTTTTCTCTTTTGTCCAAGTTGTGCTTTTTAGTGAATATCCTTCTTCTTGAAGTGGCCACCTTTAACTTCTGCAATATTCCCTATTGCAAGGAATGCATGGTCGTCTATTTCCGCAACAATTGTTTTCAATTTTGATTCTTCCAAGCGTGTAATAACGGTAAAAATAACTTTTTTGTCGTTGCCTGTGTAGGCCTCCTCCCCGTGAAGAAAAGTAACCCCACGACCAAGTCGATCCATAATAGTTTGACCAATTTCTTCAATTTCATCACTGATAATATAAACAGATTTTGACTCTTCCATCCCTTGTATAACAATATCAATCATTTTATAGGCTATATAATAGGCAATGATAGAGTACATAGCTTGCTCCCATGTGAAAACAAAACCTGCAATGGTAAAAATCAGTACATTGAAGAACATAATAATCTCTCCGACTGAGAATGGAGATTTTCTATTAAATAAAATGGCTAAAATTTCAGTTCCATCTAAAGAACCACCGTAACGTATAACGATACCGACACCAATACCTAAAATCATGCCACCAAAAACTGTCGCAAGTAAAGTGTCTGTTGTAAATGGTTCAAGATTATGTAAGAAGATTGTGGTTACGGAGAGCACTGTGATGCCAAGCCCTGTAGAAAGTGCAAATGTTTTACCAATCTGTTTATAGCCTAAAAAGATAAAAGGTAAGTTTAAAACGAAGATGAAAATACCTAGGGGTAAGCTTAATAAATGCGAGGTAATAATGGAAACACCAACGATTCCTCCGTCCATAATGTGGTTGGGTACTAAAAATAGCTCTAGTCCTAATGCCATAATGATAGCACCTATGGCAACCATAACAATTCGGGCGGTTATTTTCCGAATTGTATTCTTTTTTTGCTGTCTTGCTTTAGCTATCTTAGTGGTCTGTGAATCACTCAAATCAATCGCTCCAATCAACTAGTATACGTCTCTTACTCTATTTTATCGAAATATTGAAAAAGTAAAAAGAAATATGTTTAAATACTCATTTAAAACAAAATAATAAGGATAATACTTCCTAATTTAAAAATAAAAGGAGTGAGAATAAGATTATCAAATATAAGATTTATGTAACAATTCGTAGAGAAATAATACATTTTCATTACAAAAGGGATAAAACATTCAAACGACATTTTCTTTATGGTACATTATAGTGGTGCAAAATCTTTGTGGGTAATTAAACCTATGTTAGGCTAAAGTTGGAAGGGGCTTTATTGATGAGTTCGTCTTGTAATAAAAAAGAAGAAAGCAATCGATTCACCTACAATTTTTCTTCTTTTAAAAAAGTGTCAATTATTGCGGTACTAATGGCTAGTTTCACAATAAGCGCAGGCTTTACAAAAGAAAATAATCATAAAGAAACACTAAATAAAATATATCATGTATATGTAGAAAATGAATATATGGGTGCTGTATCTGATGACAAAGCTGTTCAAGAAATAATTGCATTGAAAGAACAGCAAGCAAGTAATCAGTATAAAGACTTATTAATCGATGCTAACTCGGTTGTGAAAATAATACCAGAGCAAGTGTTTAGTAATGAAACAAAGGATGCAGAAACTTTGGCAAAATTAGAGCAATCATTAGTTGCACAATCACCTGCCTTTGCATTACTAGTAGATAATAAGCCAATCACCTTTTTAAAAGATGCGAAAGCCTATGAAGAAACAATTCGCTTATTAAAGCTACAATATGTTTCTCAACCAGCGTTAGATGATTTACTTGCTAACCAACAATCTATAAATGAATTACCAGCTTTACAGTCTGGTGAATCACGCCTGTTAAATATTGCGTTTAAACAAGGTGTTTCAGGTGTAACACAAAAAGTAAATCCTAATGCCATTGTATCGCCTGAAGAGGCAGTGAAATACTTAATGACAGGATCCCTTGAGCAAAAAGAATATAAAATTCAATCAGGGGATGTATTAGGAGCAGTCGCTAAAAAACATAATTTAACAACTGCTGAATTAATTGAATTAAATCCTGGTCTGACAGTAGATACCGTGTTACAAATAGGACAAGCACTAAATGTTACGGTTGCAAAACCATTTGTAACTATTGAAGTAAAACAAGAAAAGACCGTTACAGATACAATTCCATTTAAAAAAATAATGAAAGAAGACCCTACAATGTACAAAGGGGAGTCCGTTATAAAACAACAAGGCGTTAACGGGAAAAAGGAAACCTCTTACTTAATCACGACTGAAAATGGCACACGTACCTCTAAAGTAGCTTTAGAAGAAAAAGTGTTACAACAACCAGTGGATCATATTGAAGTAGTAGGGACAAAAGTAATCTCGTCTCGTGGAACGGGTGAGTTTGTTTGGCCAACAGTCGGAGGCTATGTATCTAGTGTTATGGGACAACGTTGGGGTGATATCCATCGCGGAATCGACATTGCTCGTCCTAGTAACTACAATATACTAGCTTCAGATAATGGTGTAGTAGTAGCTGCTGGCGTTTCGGGTACCTATGGTAATCGCATTGTTATTAATCATAAAAACGGCTATACAACGCTTTATGGACACTTATCTTCTATAAAGGTTAGCGTTGGGCAGGTTGTTGAAAAAGGTTCTGTTATTGGAATTATGGGCTCTACAGGAAATTCAACAGGTACACATTTACACTTTGAAGTTGAGAAAAATGGTGAGCTGGTCAATCCTTTATCATATGTAGGTCAGTAATTGTAAAAGGCAGTCCAAATAGTGGGCTGCTTTTTTGTATAGTAAGCATAAAAAAACTAAATTATTTCCCAAGAAATAATTGTCGAAATACGGAAACTGTTTGTGAATAATGCATGGAAGCAAAAAGCATGTTACAGTTAAGAGTAGTAACTTTACAAATACACATTGTTTAGAATAGATGAATAGCGAAAGGGAGAGAATGTATGAGTAAAACAATTTTAGTTGTTGACGATGAGAAACCAATCGCAGATATTTTACAGTTTAATTTAATTAAAGAAGGCTACAAAGTAATTTGTGCGTATGATGGAGATGAGGCATTAGAAAAGGTTGAGGAAGAGCAGCCAGATTTAATGCTGTTAGATATAATGTTACCAAAAAGAGATGGTATGGAAGTTTGTAGAGAAATTCGAAAAAAATACGATTTCCCTATTATTATGTTAACCGCTAAAGGCTCAGAGATTGATAAAGTATTAGGGTTAGAAATGGGTGCGGATGATTACGTAACGAAGCCCTTTAGTACTCGTGAGTTAATCGCGCGTGTGAAAGCGAATATGCGTCGCCTTCAAGTAGTAGCTCCTGCAGCAGAGGAAGAAGAGGAAACATCCAATGAGATTGTAGTAGGCTCTCTTGTTATTCAACCTGACGCTTATCAGGTGATGAAGCGCGATGAAGCAATTGAATTAACACATCGTGAGTTTGAATTGCTACATTATTTAGGAAAACATATTGGACAAGTGATGACGCGTGAGCATCTTTTACAAACTGTATGGGGTTACGATTATTTCGGTGACGTACGTACAGTCGATGTAACGATTCGTCGCCTTCGTGAAAAGATCGAGGATAATCCAAGTCATCCGGCATGGATTGTCACTAGACGTGGCGTAGGGTATTATTTACGAAATCCTGAACAGGAGTAAAGGAAATGCAGAAAGTAAGCTTCTTTAAATCAATTCATGTCAAGCTTGTACTAATTTATATTTTGTTGATTATGTTGGCGTTACAAATTATAGGCATCTATTTTGCAAAGCAACTAGAGGAAAATTTGAAAAGTAATTTTCAAGAGTCTATTTTTCAGCGTGTAGATTTGATGCAATATAGCATTCGTGAAGAAATTTTAAAAGAACGCGATGAAAGTATGCCTTCACTTGAGGAAAGTTTGAAATCCATTGTAAAAGAATTTTCCACAGGGTTGAAGGATGTTTCGACAGGCGATATTTTAGAAATTCGCGTAATTGATAGTAGACAGCGTATACTTGCAACTTCAGAAGTAGATAATCAAAATTTAATAGGACAACGTTCGAATACAGACCTTGTCCGTCGAGCAATATCAGCCGAAACACTATTTGATCTGATAAAATTGGACAATAAAACGAGAAATCGAGTATGGGTGTTGGCAACGCCAATTCGTGATGGCGCTGGACCTGATGATGAAATTATTGGGGTGCTATACATTGAAGCAAATATTGAATCTGTTTTTGAGCAGATGAGTGATATTAACCGTATTTTCCTAGGGGGTACCGCTGTATCATTAGTGGTTACTATTTTCTTAGGCATTTTAGTAGCGCGTACTATTACGCAGCCGATTGCTGATATGCGTAAACAAGCACAAGCCATGGCGAAAGGGAACTTTTCTCGTAAAGTACGAGTCTATGGAACTGACGAGATTGGCCAACTGGCTACTACATTTAACCACTTAACCAATCGATTGCAAGAGTCTCAATCGACGACAGAGGCTGAACGACGGAAACTTCATTCGGTCCTTAGTAATATGACCGATGGTGTAATTGCAACAGACCGTAAAGGACGCATTATTCTTATTAATGATCCAGCCTTAGAGTTATTGCATATTTCGAGGGATATCACATTGGGACGTCCAATCGCTTCGGTGTTAGGCATCGACCAAGAATATAGCTTTGAGGATTTAATCCATATGAATGATGCCGTCAATTTGGATTTTAGCACATCAGAGGCACCGTATATTTTACGTGCCAATTTCTCGGTAATTCAAAAAGAAACAGGGTTTATTAATGGGTTAATTACTGTACTTCATGATATTACGGAGCAGGAAAAGATTGAAATGGAGCGTAGAGAGTTTGTATCGAATGTCTCACACGAACTTCGTACACCATTAACAACGATGCGTAGTTACCTTGAGGCATTAATTGATGGGGCTTGGAAAGACGAAAATATAGCACCTACATTTTTAAATGTTACGCAAACAGAGACAGAGCGAATGATTCGTTTAGTGAATGATTTACTACAATTATCACGAATGGATAGTAGTAATTACAAATTGAACACAGATATTGTGTTATTTAATTCATTCTTTAATCGGATTATCGATCGCTTTGAAATGTCTAAATCAGAAAATGTAACATTTGAACGATTACTTCCAGAGACATCCTATTACGTTGAAATTGATACGGATAAGGTGACGCAAGTAATTGATAATGTGATCTCAAATGCAATAAAATATTCTCCAGATGGGGGTAGTGTACGTTTTGGTTTTACCGTTCAAGGAGATACACTGAAGGTCATGATTTCGGATGATGGCATGGGTATTCCAAAAGAAAATGTAGGGCGTATTTTTGATCGTTTTTATCGGGTGGATCGCGCCCGTGCACGCTCTATGGGTGGTACAGGTCTTGGGCTAGCGATTGCGCGAGAAATGATTGAAGCACATGGTGGGAAGATTTGGGCTGAAAGTGAAGAAGGATATGGGACAACCGTTTTCTTCACATTACCATTTGAATTAGACGATTTTGACGAGGCAGGTGAGTGGGAATGAAATATATAGAACCGGTAAAATCCATTGTTTTATTTCTACTCGTTATGCTAAGTGTTGTGCTAACCTTTATTATTTGGACATATACGCCTGATTACAAAGTAATTGAGCAAACAGAAGGTAAGGAAATTTTAATTGGAACACAAAAGAAAATAGAAGATGTTATTAAGCCGTATAAAACTCTTTATAGCAGTGATGAAGAATTAACAGGTACTGTATCAAACGGCGTCATGAAAGATATTATGAATATCTTTCATGGTTGGAACATCCTAGACCTAGTTCGAGTGAACAATAATATTTCACCAGAAAATGTTAATGAGATGATACGTGCTAATAACCGTATGACTGTATTTTTTGCTGGGGAAATTCCATTTTCAGAGCTAGGTACAATTTTTAACTTTGGTGAAAAAGAGTTACCAGAGACAACGTTTAATCGCATTATAATCGATTGGACAAATTACGCTAACAAAGAAGTACAAATGTATTTCATTAGTAGCTCTAACAAAACTCTGTTACGCTCACATGTAAGTATTACAAATGCCAATCAATTTGCAAAAGATATTATTGAACCATCTAAACTGCATAGTACGTATAAAGAAGTGGAACGAGATGGCTATACGTCGCTTTACGTGCCAAATGATACAATTGAATCTGTAAAATATACGTATTATATGAATGAACTTTCACCTGAATTATTTAAAAATGTCTTATTTTCAGAGCCAAACGTTGTACAGCGTAATGTAGAAAGTGCGACATTTGAAAAATATACCGATGGCTTTTCTCTAATGACTGTGGATACAAGGTTTAAATCATTGACTTATGTATATCCAGCGGCAGAAAGTAGTGAACGCATAGAGCCATCGAAACTCTTCCGAGATAGTTTTGAATTTATCAATGAGCACGGAGGCTTTACAACAGATTACCGCTATGTATCAAGCAATCCAAGTAAAAATCAAATCGAGTACCAGCTGTATTTACAAGGGTTCCCCGTCTATAGTGATCAAGCAAGTACGCGAATCAAAACGGTATGGGGAGATACCCGCATTTTCCGCTACAATCGTCCATACTTCTCTTTAGACATATCGGAAAAAGAGATTAAAGAACTGCCATCTGGTACAGAAATCGTTGAAAAAATTCATAAACTTAATAATATTGTATTATCAGATATCGATGAAATTGCTGTTGGATATTATTTAACACAAGATGAAAATTTAAGATTATTTACATTAGAGCCAAGCTGGTTTGTTATTCGCAATGGTTCATGGGTTTTACTGACACCTGAGATGCTTGGGGGTGTAAAAAATGGATTGGAATAGAACAAAATCCATTTTTATAGTTGTCTTTTTAATATTAAATATATTCTTATATTCATTGTATGTTAATCGTTACAATGAGGCGCAAAGTGTTGAAGTAACAGGTGAGAAAACGATAGATGCTCGATTGAAAGAGGATAATATTACGTATGGTATACTGCCGAATAATGTGGAATCAGCTACCTTTATTAAGGGTAAAGTCCACACTTTTAAGGCTGCTGATTTTACTAATTCTAATCATCGCGTAAATAATTTAGATGCAAAATTAGAAGGAAAAGAGGCGCATGTCATTCTCGTAAATCCAGTAAAATTGCGAAATGTTAATGACGATGCCAGTTTCACAGAATTTGTGCAAGCAAATATTAAAGAAGGCAGTTCCTATGGATTATGGAAGGTTAATCGTGAAGAGCGTGTAGCCATCTTCTTTCAAAAAACAAATAACCGAATGCTCTATTACAATAAGAGTGGGCTGTTAAAAATACAATGGAATGCCAACGATGAAGTAACGATGTATGAACAAACGATGCTAGACAATATTGAGGAAGTGGAGCAACAACAAAGTGTGCTACCGCCGATTCAAGTGGTGCAAGCATTATACGCAAAAGGGCTTTTAAAGCCAGATTCACATGTTGACAAGATGCAGCTAGGCTATTCCACACTTGTCTATTTAACGCAAACACAAGTACTATTGCCAACATGGGAAGTACGAGTGAAATTAGAAGATGGTGAAATGGAAGAGTATTTTGTTGATGCTGTGGAAGGTAAGATTATTGAAATTCAAGAAGAAAAGCAAGAGGTTGAAGAAGAAGACTGGGGAGTTTAAAGATGCGATTTAGTGTTTTAGCAAGTGGTAGTACAGGCAATTCGATTTATGTAGAGAACGATAATCATGCATTTATTGTCGATGCTGGCTTAAGTGGCAAAAAGATGGAGCAGCTCTTCACAAAAATCGATCGCAATATGAAACAGCTAAGTGGCATTTTAGTTACACATGAGCACAGTGATCATATTAAAGGAATTGGTGTCTTGGCTCGGAAATACAATGTACCGATATATGCAAATGCTAAAACGTGGCAAGCAATGGATGGACTCGTTGGAGATATTCCCCTAGAGCAACGTTTTGAGTTTGAAATGGAGACGGTGAAGCATTTTGGCTCTTTAGCTATAGAATCTTTTGCTGTTTCACATGATGCAGCAGATCCGATGTTTTATTCATTTCATGAAAATGGTCGTAAACTCGTGGTTATTACCGATACAGGCTATGTTAGTGATCGTATGAAGGGCATTATCCGTGGCGCAGATTCCTTCGTGTTTGAAAGTAATCATGATGTCAATATGCTACAAATGGGTCGCTATCCGTGGTCTATAAAACGTCGTATTTTGAGTGATGTAGGACACGTATCGAACGAAGATGCTGCTATTGCAATGAGCGAGGTAGTATTTGAAAAGCCAACGAATATTTATTTAGCCCATTTAAGTAAAGATAATAATATGAAAGAGCTTGCGCGTATGAGTGTGACACAAACGTTGCAATCTTGCGGGATTATCGCAGGTGAGTATGTTCATTTAGTAGATACGGATGCAGAGGAGCCAACAAAGCTAGTAACGGTTTAAGAATAAATCAGGTTCAAGCGTTCATATAAAAAAGAAAAGCTGTTCAATGACATTTTATAGTTAATGCATTGAACAGCTATTTTTTATGTCCATTTTATTTATTTTTCATGTAATTTTAATGTTTGAATCGTATGATAAAGGCAAGAATTAATAGATAGAAGTTGTACGAAAGGATGAGGAACATGAGTTATTTAAATGATGATGACAAAAACAGTGATTTTCTAAATAATGATGAAATCCAAAAATCCCCTCTACAGGAGAGATTGGAACGTGAGGAAAAAGAAATGCAAGCGAAGCGTTCTAAAAAGAAAGACGGCGGTGGAGGAAAAGGTGGCTATTTCTTTAGTGGTCTAATAGGGGTTATTATCGGTGCATTACTCGTGTGGCTAATGCTTCCTGGGCTTGTCAATCAGATGCCGGGGACAACAACAAGTAGTGCTGGTAAAAATGAGCCAACCATCAATCAGGTTGCAACAGAAGTAACAACTGATGTTACAGGTGCTGTAGAAAAAGCATCAGGTGCTGTTGTAGGTATTACCAATATTCAAGAAGTGGCAAGTGGCGGTTTTTGGAATCAGCAAACAACCCAAGATAAAGAAACAGGAAGCGGCTCAGGTGTTATTTATAAAGTAGAAGGTGATACAGCCTTTATCGTCACAAATAATCACGTTATTGAAGGCGCAAAACAGTTAGAAGTAACAATGCAAGACGGCTCAAAAGAAGAGGCACAATTAGTCGGTAGCGATGTTTGGACAGACTTAGCTGTTATTTCAATCAGTGCAAAAGATGTTAAAACAGTGGCGACATTTGGTAACTCAGATGTACTAAAACAAGGTGAAACAGTGATTGCAATCGGGAATCCACTAGGTTTAGAATTTTATGGCTCTGTAACAACAGGTGTTGTTTCAGGTAAAGACCGTTCAGTACCAGTCGATTTAAATGGCGACAAAGTTGCGGATTGGCAACAAGAAGTGTTACAAACAGATGCTGCTATTAACCCTGGTAATAGTGGTGGTGCACTAGTGAACTTAGCTGGTGAATTAATCGGCATCAACTCCATGAAAATTTCCGAATCGTCAGTGGAAGGTCTGGGCTTCTCAATTCCAATCAACTCAGCGATTCCAATTATTCAGGAATTAGAGAAAAATGGAGAAATGAAACGTCCAACGATGGGGATTTCATTAGTCGATTTAACAGACGTACCAGCGTATTACCAACAACAAACATTAAAATTACCTAAAGAAATTACAACAGGTGTTGTCATTACAGATGTTATCGCTAACTCACCAGCTTCAAAAGCAGGCGTGAAACAATATGATGTAATTGTTGAAATGGACGGTAAAAAAATCGAAACTTCGATTGATTTACGTAAGCATTTGTACAACGACAAAAAAATTGGTGATACATTAACAATGAAAGTATACCGCGAAGGTAAGTTAGTGGAATTAACACTAACATTAACAAATAGCGATTCATTGTAATAAGCTAATCGGTGGTAGATGTAAAATCTACTACCGATTTTTAATTTAAAAAATTAATCCGCAAGATGTATTTTACTAAGAGAATTTACAAATATAGATGTGGATAACTAGAAATTTGTGCATAATTACTTTACACAGCAAGTAGCGAGAGAAAGCCTTTCTTTCCTACTTGCTATTCCTTTGTTACAATAGGTTGTGGATAACATAGACCGAATTGTGCATAAGTTTGTGGAAATTTCGGAAAATAAGGAGACATGAAAAAATGGAAAAATTCAGTTGCGAAAAGCATATAGATCACGCTTTAGACATGTTTGTTGCGGAGCAAAAAGTATTCCCAATTATGGATAAAGTAGAAAAGGAAAAAAAGTTATCCACAAAATGTAGTTACTGCGAACAGCCAGCAGAATATATTGTATCAAGTAAATAACTTTACACAATATATAGAAACTACTTGTGGATATGTTGATAACTTTTGTGGATAATTTGTTTGTAAATGAAATGTAAAGGTGGATAACGTGTGAATATAACAATTGTATCAGTCGGAAAACTAAAAGAAAAGTACTTAAAAATGGGGATCGACGAATACGTAAAACGCCTTGGTGGCTATGCCAAAATGGAGTTAACGGAAGTGCCTGATGAAAAAGCACCGGAGCAATTAAGCGAGGCAGAAATGGAAATTGTGAAGAAAAAAGAAGGCGAACGGATCCTTGCAAAACTAAGCCCAGATACATACGTGATCGCCCTTGCCATTAACGGAAAAATGAAAACATCTGAAGAAATGGCAGCCGATATCGAGTCCTTGATGACGTATGGAAAAAGTAAAATTGCCTTTGTCATAGGCGGTTCACTCGGCTTACACGACGACGTCCTCAAACGTGCCGACGAAAAACAATCATTTGGCAAGATGACATTACCACATCAGCTAATGAAGCTAGTCTTGATTGAGCAAATTTACCGAAGCTTTCGCATTATTAAGGGAGAGCCTTATCATAAGTAAGTGCAGTTTTAAAAAAATGCCAGTTAAAACGGTTGTTTTCAACGTTTTAGCTGGCTTTATTTAAATAGTAGGTTCAATGACTTTAACATCAAATGTATTTTTCTCAATAATCGTTGGCTCGGTTTGAGTACTTTTGATAATGACATCGAAATTTTGACTGTATGGATGCATAAAGATTTCGTATTGCATACGGCGATTATTGTGAGATTGCTTTAAATAATCGATAGCCATACCTCTTTCCTCTATATCTCTTACAGCTCTTCTTTCGAATTCTGTATCACCATCAGTATAAAAATATATGAGAAGGTCAAATAATTTTGGATTAGTAAATGCAACGCACATACCTTCTACAATTGTTAACTGGTTTTGTGAAGATAAAATTTCGCTAGGTGAATAATGTGTATCTATCGTTAACAAATCCATATTGTTTTTTATCATACAAATATCTCTTTCTAAAGAGGAGATATTATGTGCTGCAGGATGGCAGGCAGTCATTTTAGAACGATATGAAATTTCTTTATATGTATAATCAATATCAGCATATTTTCGAATTGCTGAATCTACTATATAGGGGTCTGTATTAAGAAAGTTAACATCTGTCTTTAATTCCTCCATTAATAGGTGAGCGAAGGTAGTTTTTCCAGCAGCTCCATGACCGGAAATACCAAGAATGAGTTTCTCATCAGAATTAAGAACCCATGCTTTAATTTGTTGAATTAAATTGTTCATCATCTATCCCCTCTTCAATTTTATTTCTCGGTCAACATTGCTAATAATTATAATATAGAATTTTCATTCACTAAAGAACACGAAATGGGTGTTCTTTTTTATTTATTGAGGAAAGTAGTTGCAACTGACGTAACGATAGATTTTATACTGGAGGAAAGGGAGCTGAAAATATGTATTCAATTGGGCAATTTGCAAAGAAGACAGGGCTAACGGTACGGGCTTTACGGTTTTATAGTGAAAAGGGATTGATAGAACCATGCTATATTTCAGAATCGGGGCATCGTTATTATAATGATGGTAACATAGAGACCCTTCAAAAAATCGTCACATTAAAATATTTAGATTATTCTTTGGAGGAGATAGATGATATTTTACAGAACGGGGAACAGCAGTTAATCGAATCTTTAATGTTTCAAAAACGCCAATTAGAGAAGAAGCGAAATCAAATCGATCGGGTAATTACGAGCTTGGATCAGGCGATTAACATAGGAAAACAAAAAGAAGCCATTGATACATCCATTTTTTTAACGATGATATTTAACTTACTCAAAGAGGATGAGCAACGAGACTATTGGCGAGGTAAGTTACCTGATGAGTTAATCGAGCGACTATACGACTTTTCCGGAATAAACATGATTGAATTTAATCGAAAATACATGGCTTTAGCTAATCAATTGAAGCAGGCATATATCCAACCGATTCAAGATGATTCTTTAAAAGCACTAATGGAGCAGCTATTATCATTAATTCCACAAGATATGGTAGAGGATTTAGTCGAAGTATTAAAGGAATATGAAGATATTGAGCTTAATGATTGGTTATTCCCTACACCTTTTACAAAGGAAGAGGAAGAATGGTTTATTTCGCAGGCTGAACGACTAGGAGTGTATAGGGGGGAAGCTGATGAATAATTCAGTACGAGGCATTTGGCAGCTTGTGAATAGCAATCGATTATCAAAGAAACTGACGATAGGCACTCTTTTACTGAGTATTGTTGAAACACTTATTGGATTGACTGTGCCATTATTTACGATGAGAATGATTAATGATTTTTCAACGATTGGTTTCTCATGGCAGTCCATTTTATTAGTAGGTGTATTTCTTATTTTCCAGGCTGTACTTAGTGGTGTAACGTTTTATATGATGCGTAAGCTTGGGGAAAGAATTGTGGCTAATTTGCGTATGAAGGTATGGGCGCATGTTTTACGGTTACGTATTCCTTACTTTGATGCACATGAATCTGGGGAAACCATGAGCAGAATTACGCAAGATACGAATGTTATTAAGGAACTTATTACAGATCATTTAATTAGTTTTATTTCGGGCTTATTTGCCATCGTGGGTGCGGTAATCATATTAATCATCATTGATTGGAAAATGACATTATTGATGCTAATATCAGTGCCGGTAGCCATTTTATTGACCTTGCCTCTGGGACAACGTATTCATAAAATCGCGAGGGCAAATCAAGATGAGCTTGCTAGTTTTACAGGACAGTTGGGGCGTGTATTAACGAATATACGACTCGTGAAAACGTCACAAACAGAAAATTATGAGCAGCTAAATGGAGAAGAAAAAATCCAACATTTGTATCAATTTGGATTAAAAGAATCAAAAATTTTAGCCGTGTTATCACCCATTATGACGTTTATTATGATGGTGGTACTCATTTTATTATTCGGCTATGGCGGCGCAAAAGTAGCAACAGGTGCGATTACTGCAGGTGAACTTGTAGCAATCATTATTTACCTTGTTCAAATCATTATTCCATTTACACAAATGGCAACATTTTTCACTTCGCTTCAAAAGGCAATGGGTGCAACAGAACGATTACAAGAAATTTTAAATGAACCAATTGAAGGACATGGAAAAAATGCTATTGCGCCTTCCAATGAGTCAATTACTTTTGAAAATGTTGTGTTTCAATACAATGATAATCCAATTTTAAAAGGTATTTCTTTTACGATTCCAGCTGGTAAAACAACCGCATTGGTTAGTGCCAGTGGCGGAGGGAAAACGACAATGTTTTCATTAATAGAACAATTTTATCATGTTACAGAGGGTACTATTCGATTTGGAGAACAGCCAATTGAACAAATCCATTTAAAGGAGTGGCGTAGCTTATTTGGATATGTTTCGCAAGAAGCTCCACTTATGAATGGCACAATTCGCGATAATGTTACATATGGAAAAAGTGATGTTTTAGAAACAGATATTATAGAGGCATTAAAAAATGCCTACGCATGGGATTTTGTTCAACAGTTTGAAAGAGGATTAGATACAGAAGTAGGCGAAGGGGGAATTAAATTATCAGGGGGACAAAGACAACGGATAGCAATCGCACGTGCTTTATTCCGAAATCCAGCAATCCTATTATTAGATGAAGCAACATCTAACCTTGATAATGACTCAGAGCGAGCGGTACAAAAGGCAATAGAGTATGTTATGAAGGGACGTACAACCGTTATTATTGCACACCGTTTATCTACAATTGTACATGCCGATCAAATTTTAGTGTTTGAGGATGGCCTTATTACGGGTTCAGGAAAACATGAGGAACTTCAAGAACATCATACGTATTATAAACAGCTAATTAAACTAATGACACAGTAAAAGATTGCTCTTCGTAAGACATATTCAAAGAAAAATGAATATGTCTTTTTTTATGTTATAAGGCGTTAATAGGTATATTAAGTAAAAAATACCTGTTTGACTGGAACTTATATAGCATATTCTAGTTACTGAATAACTAGAATATAATTATAAAAATGCGGAAAAAGGTATAAGAAAAAAATGTTAAAAAAACCTTAATATGTAATATAATTATTTGGTGGGAACTTATAGTATTTATAAAATTATCGGAGGTATTTTCATGTCAGACAAAAGTTTTGTAGCAACAATATTACTTTGCTTCTTTTTAGGAAGTTTAGGTGTTCACCGTTTTTATGTAGGCAAAATAGGTACAGGGATACTAATGTTTATTACATTAGGCGGTTTAGGTATTTGGACACTAGTAGATTTAATTATAATTATCGTTGGTAAATTTACTGATAAAGACGGCAACCTCGTTAAATCAAATTAAACATAAGAAGTACAATAGTGAATAAAAAACAATGAGTTTGTACATACATTTTACGCTTGTTGCTTTTATTTATAGCAATACATTAAAAGAAGGGAGACTTTTCAATGTCTACCCTTCTTAATTGTTTCATACAGTTAGTGTTCTATTGTAATTAATAGTAATAATAGCTATCATTCATCATTTCAGTTGCAAAGCCTATTACAAATGAAATAATCGCTACAATAATTGAAATAGCTAGACCAATTACCGCGAATATTAAAGCTGATTTTGCTGCTTTTGGCTGTGTATCTTTCCATGCAAAATAGATAATAAAACCAAGTAGAGGGAAACAGCATAAGCTGAGTACATTAATCCAAATATTTGGTGCATCTTCTTTTGCTACAGTCTTTTGTTTGTGAAATGTTAATACGTTAACACCGCAATGTATACAAATTTCGGCATTGTCATCAATGCTAGAACCACAATTAGGACAAAACATTGTAAAACCCCCTACATATTAAAAAAATTCCCATTTGCCAACTTGCTTCCCTTGTCGTTTTTTATTTGCAATCAGGACAGCATCGATCACGTTAATAGGTGTAATAATAAAAGAAGATAATCCTAAGGTTATCAATGTTAATATAAAAGAAACGACTAACATAACTAACCCTTTAAAAATTTGTCCCATTATTATTTGTCCTAATCCAACGAGGAAAAAGCTTAAAATCCCTATAATCGCTGGATGATAAGATTCTGCAGCTTGCGTTTTTTTAATTTCTTTTAGCATAGAGCCGCAAGCAATACACATGGCTTGATTACAATCTACCTTAGAGCCACATGAGTGACAGAAGTTTTTAGTGACGTAAGGTCGTACACCACATTTCGTGCAAATTTCCGTTAACGCAGCAATAGGTTCACTACAGTGAGTACAATACATAACTATGCCCTCGTGCTATTGACTTGCTAGTCCAATAATGAACATTACGATATAGAATAATACGATAACTCCTATGCTAATGAAGAAGAATATTAAAGCGGATTTAGCCGCAACTGGTTTTTCATTTTTCCAAATAAAATACATAATTAATCCAACAAGTGGTACACAGCAAAGTGTAATGATGTTAATACCCCAGTTTGGTTTGTCATCCCCAACTGCATTTTTTACTCGTACACCACAGTGAATACAAATTTCGGCGTGTTCTGAAATTTGCTCGCCACAGTTTCTACAAAACATAATAGTACCTCCAATAATTCATTGTAAATTTCTTCCGACATTTTGACCCAATAAAAAAAATTGGTAACCCATAATGTAGAAAATATATATAATACCGATACCACCCGATAATCCAGTAAGGAACCGTCTATTATTAGTACTTGTCCATTTACCAAATAATTGTCCAAAACCATCAATAGCCATTGGTAAAATTAGTAATATGATAATCCGCAAATCTATTAAACCTAAAAGTATCACTAACATGATGGATAAGAGATATCCTACAGCCATCCCAGTACATCTTGCACATAAAGGGAACTTTTTACCTTTAAAATGGAATGAGCGGTCTGGTCTTTGATGGCAAAAGAAAAAAACTTGCAATAAAAAATTAATATTTTTTGCCATATTTGTAAGCTCCTTTATTATTCTAGCGTATAGTATATAACAAAAATGGAAACTAGTGAATACAATACATAATTTTAGTTTTATTGTAATGTAAGGTAAAATTATACATAGTAACTTTTTGCGAAAATATAGATGTTTGAATGAAGTTTTTAGCTAATCTGAAGTGTAATATGCCATTTGATTTAGAGCTGTAAATTGAGGGAGACATGTTAAAAGGTTGTTATTTAAAATATATGGTTGAAATGAAGTGTTTTTTGTACATAAAAATGGTAATTTACCATGGGGTTTTAATAAGGAAGGAATGGCAATAGTTGCTTTTAGGTAATTCAAATACCCTTTCACAAGGAGACAAGGGATTTACCATTTGAACTAGTAGATGGATGATTGGACCGATTCATAAAGTTAGTTCAGAAATCAAAATCCATAGGACCGATTTTATATTGATAGTCCTCTAGGTTGAGTGTAAGAGAATCTGTGAAAATTATCCCTTCGCTTTCTAATAATGCCTTTTGATGGGCTGCATTTTTAAAGGTAATTTCTCCTTTGATGTTTACAATACGATGCCAAGGAAGATTATATTTTTCACTCATTGTATGTAATATTCTTACCACCTGTCTGGCTCCTCTAGGACTGCCAGCACATGCTGCAACTTGGCTATAAGTCATAACTTTACCGCTCGGTATATTTTTTAAGACAGCTATTACATTTTTAGTAAATGGTTGCATATTATTCAGCCCCTATATATAGTAAAAGATATTAATACTAATTATGCTTTAACTATAGCATCTTCTCAATAATACTAAACGTAGGCATTACAATTAACAAAAAAAGTGTTAGATTGACGCAGTCAATCTAACACTTTTTCAGTTGTGGATCACTTATTATTGTGCAGTTAATCCGCCGTCGATAATGAATTCTGAGCCTGTTGAATAGCTAGATTCATCAGAAGCTAAAAATAGTACCATATTCGATACTTCTTCTGGTTGTGCTACACGTTTTAATGGAATGTGTTTAGAGAATTCTTCTACTGCTGCTTTTGTATCTTCTTGTACAACCATTGGCGTTGCGATTACGCCTGGGTGTACTGAGTTTACGCGAATGCCCATTGGAGCTAGATTGATTGCGGCTGCTTTTGTCATACCACGTACTGCAAATTTTGTATCTGTATATCCTACAGCACCAGCAACTAAACCGTTCATTGAAGAAATATTGACGATTGAACCGCCACCAGCTTTCATCATTGAAGCTGCCACAGCTTTCATACCTAAAAATACAGATACTTGGTTAATATCCACAATGCGTCGATATTCTTCTAATGTCATATCAAGCATATTTTTCGCCATCGTAATGCCGGCGTTGTTAACTAATACGTTTACTGGACCAAATGCTTCTTCCGCTTTTGCAATGACTGTAGCCCAATCTTCTTCAGAAGTAACATTTTGTTTAACGAAAATTGCATTTTCACCTAATTCAGTAGCGAATGCATGGCCTTTTTCTTCATTTAAATCTGTTAAAATAACTTTTGCACCTTGCTCTACGAATAATTTAGCATGTGCAGCACCCATACCTTGTGCAGCGCCTGTAATGATTGCTACTTTACCTGATAAACGACTCATATAAAAAGCCCCCTAAACCTCATTTTTAAAATGTGATAGTTGGCTATCACTTTATACTTCCTAGTTAACAACTTTCTAGTTGGAATGTCAATTCAAACGACTACCCAATTATTGTGGTCGAATATAGGTTAAAAATACATCCTTTATCATCGTGAGCTGCTTGTCCGCTGAAAGGAATGTAGAGAGGTTCGTATCATGGGTTGTTAGGCTTGATTTAAATGTAAATAAACTGAAATTCTGCACCATCGTTATAATAAAAACATCTAAATCAATGTCTGTTCTTAATGAGCCATCTTTCTTGCCTTGCTCAGCTAATGCTAATAAGATAGTAGCTAATTTGCTTCGTGCAAATAAGTATTCCGCATATTGCTCCTTTGATTCAGCAGCCATTTTTTCATATAAATCAAAGGACTCAAAAAACTTTGCTAAACGTAGCTGTGGGTCCTTTGTGCCGCTTATATAATAATCTAAAATTTGCTCGATTTTTTCAAAAGCCGGAATCGTCTGCTCGACAATTTGTCCTATATCTGTCGCCATTTCATTTGTAATAGAATTGGAAGCTGCGATAACTAAATACTCTTTTTTAGGGAAGTACCGAAATATTGTTGCAATCCCAACCCCAGCGGCATCTGCCACGTCTTGCATCTGTATGTTTTGAACGCCTTGCTCTAAAAATAAATCCTTGGCAATTTGGATAATATTTTGGCGACGTTGTAGTTTTTGTTGTTCTCGTTTACTCATTTTCGTCACTCCAACTATTCTTCTTACATTAATTGTAGCATGTTTACTTGCTATCACTTATGTTCGCATTGCAGGAAACCATTAACTAGTATGCAATAGCAGCTAATTCTACTTATTTCTTTATGTTTGTAATAGCGCTCATAGCATTTATTGTAGTGTGGTAAGTACCCAAAAATAAAAAAGTAAGTAATTAATGCATGAGTTGCCAAAATAGAAAGTACCGTTCTAAATTTTTAGAGAGGTGCTTTTTTCTAAATAAAAAACACCTCTAAGTGGCATCTTAGAAGTGTTTGGGATATCAATTTATAATAATAGAAAAAATGCTCAATCCATTGATAAAAATGTGAGCATGTGTTAGATTTATATAGATATGCACTTTCGTATTTAAAATTGTATAATATCTCTATTTTAATTATAGAGCATTGTTTTTCATAAGTCAACCCATATACTTTAATTTTTAAGGAGTGAATGCGATGAAGTCGGAGTTTCAGCAAGAGCAACAACGTTTGGACATTGTTATGGAGACTATTTCAGAGCAACTGAGTAAGTTGGAGAAAGAAACTTTACAGCGTAAGAATGAAGTAGTAAATATTCGCAAACATTTTTGGGACGAAATTAAGGTCAATATGGATACCTTTGATGATTACCTTGAGACGATTATCGGCTTAAGACAAGAAACGCAAGCACTGTCTGTCAGTCAAAGTACACACAAACATGCTTCTAAAAGATTGTCTACACTGCGTCGGATGCAGAAAGTGCCTTACTTCGGTCGAATTGATTTTTTAGAAGAAGGTATGTCGGTGAAAGAACAAGTCTATATTGGTATTTCATCGCTTATGGATAAAAGCGGGGAGGATTTCCTTATTTACGATTGGAGATCACCTATTTCGAGTGTTTACTATGATTACATGCCAGGCCCTGCCCAGTACACGACACCGGAAGGCATTATTTACGGGGAATTAGAGAAAAAGTGGCAATATCTAATTCGTGAAGGGGTACTTCAATCCATGTTTGATACAAGTTTGACAATTGGAGATGAAATTTTACAGCAAGTGCTAGGGCAAGGTACAAACAAGCATATGCAAAGTATAGTAGCAACGATTCAACAGGAGCAAAACCGAATTATCCGCCATGATCAAGGCAGGTTGCTTATTGTACATGGAGCAGCTGGCAGTGGGAAAACTTCAGCAGCTTTACAACGCATTGCTTATTTGCTTTATAAATACCGCGACAGACTGAATGCCGACCAAATTATATTATTTTCACCTAATGCTATGTTTAACAGCTATGTCTCTAATGTATTGCCTGAACTGGGCGAAGAAAATATGCAGCAAGTAACGTTTCAGGAGTACCTACATCACCGACTAAGTAAAGAGTTCGAGGTTGAAAATCCTTATGAACAATTGGAATATGTCTTAACTGAAGCCCATACGCCTGCTCATAGTATAAGAGTAGCGAACATCCGCTTCAAAGCATCTACACGCTTTTTTGAAGTTATTAAAGCATACAGAAAGTCGCTGGAGTTTAACGGTATGATATTCAAAGACATTCACTTCAGAGGACAACCGATACTTACCGCACAACAAATTGGTGAACAATTTTATCGTAACGACACGTCACTTAATTTCCATAATCGACTGGAAAAATTAACAGAATGGATTTTAAAGAAAGTGAAAGAAACCGAAAAAGTTGAATGGAAAAAGGAGTGGGTGCAAGAAGAAATTGAATTGCTTAGTAATGAAGAATACCATAAGGCACGCGTTTATTTAGCTAAAAAGCAAGGCTTTGCCAGAGAGACGATAGTAGATTATGAGATGGAGCCTCATAAACTTGCGCGATTGATTGTATCTAAGAAGCTGAAGACATTGCGGAAACGAATTCGTGCGTTACAATTTATCGACATTAAGGAAATCTACAAGCAGTTGTTTATTGAACCTGAGCAAATAACACAGTGGGTAGATGGTGAAACACCAGTAGAGTGGGAGGCTATTTGCCAAGCAACGCGAGAGATGTTAAATGAAGATAAATTATATTACGAAGATGCTACTCCTTTTTTATTGATGAAAGAATTGATTCAAGGTTTTCAAACGAATAGCACAATCAAGCATATTCTTGTGGATGAGGCGCAGGACTATTCGCCATTTCAATTCGAGTTTTTAAAACGCTTATTTCCTTTTGCGAGGATGACGGTGCTAGGTGATTTTAATCAGGCTATCTTTGCACATGCTAGCGAAATAATTGATTTTAATATGCTGAGTAGCCTATATGGGCCCGATGAAACAGAAGTTATTACGATGACGCGTAGTTATCGCTCGACAAAACCGATTATCGAGTTTACACGTAAACTAGTGCCGAATGGCGAACGCATTATGCCGTTTGAACGAGATGGCGCATTACCTGTGCTAACGCAATTATCGGATCGTGCAGCTTTACATCTTGCTATTACAACGAAAGTCGAAGCTTTGCGACAAGACGGCTATAACAGCATTGCCATTATCTGCAAAACTGCTGAGGAAAGCAAACATGCATTTGAAGCTTTGTCCAATATTGAGGATGTAAAGCTTATAAAATATGGCTCACCGGAGTACGAACAAGGTGTCGTCATTATTCCATCTTATTTATCCAAAGGAATCGAATTTGAAGCGGTTATCATTTACGATGCATCTGAGCACATATATGGTGATGACAGTTTACGTAGAGTTTTCTACACTGCCTGCACGAGAGCTATGCATTATTTGCAACTATATAGCGTAGGGGAACCGAGCCCACTTTTACGCAATGCTATACAGGAAAATTGAAGTGCCAGTCACTCAAACAATTTGCCTTGCAAGACGCACAGGATGTAAGCCGCAACAATTGTAAGTTGCGGCTTACGTTGTACCTGCGGAAAGGGCGTGGGTTTTTATGGAATAGGGGATTTCATCATTATTGAATTTGCTGTGTAATAGCTTAACACCAAACAATTATTTCATGCGGTGTCGTTTGGGCGGGAATGCTTCTTGTCGTAGGGCCATAGACAACAATAAGGGTGCGATTTGCAGGGCTTTTTGAAAAAGGTTGCCCATTTTTAAGTAAAATGGGCGTGTAGGGAGCAACATTTAATTGTAATTGCCCATCACTACTCAACAATTGCGAATTAAAAAAGTCTACTTTTACATTTTGATAGCTGTTTTCTTTGGCAACGATTAGTGCTTGGTATTGTGGAGGATAAATCATTGGGGCAGGTGCATTCCCATCATAATACCCAACAATGCGATCCCCACGGCTCACAACTTCTTGATTTACAAAGTAAGTAGAAGGTGAAATAACAAAATTAACGATGCCACCAGCACCATCTTCTACAGTCATTAAAGTATAACAACCTTCACTTTCCCCATTCTGTCCGACAGCAAAATCATTTATTTGTGAAACGATTCCTTGAAAAAATTTAAAATTGACCATAGCCATTCCTTTCTTAAAAAAGTGTAAGCAATTACTGAAGACAACTTCACGCCCTGCATTCAATTCAACATCCCTTTGTACAGGGTCATTGTAATCTATGTAACAAGCCTATTTGGGGTGACTAAAAATATGTAGCTTTATTTTTAATACAAAGCAATAATATATTTTTTACTTAAATCACTATATACTTATCTAGAACTAAAACGTAATTTTTCTAAGGAGGGGAGCCTTTTGAATTGGATTTCTAAAAATAAGAAACCCTTTTTAGCATTCATCGTTATTCTTATTATTATTGCGGGTCTGCTCGATATTAAATATGAAGGACTATTCTTTCAAATGTTACCTAAAACTGTTCAAGACTTTTTAGCTAACTTGTTGTAAATACAAGTTTTATTAAACGTCTAGACAAGCAAAAGTACAGACTGTGCTTTTTTGCATAAATGAATTCATGTATAAATAAAAGTCCATCAGACTGGCCAAACTTTAAGATGAAAAGTAATCGCGTAGTTCGATTCCTTTTCAATAAAAATCAATGGAGGATGGCTATGTCAAATATAAACACAAATCGTAACAATGCAAAAGCTAAGGACAAGTTTAGTGCGAAAAAACAAGAAGTTAATCAAAATGGTAAAAAGCTCTATCAAGGAGAGTTTGGCTCTGAATTTGATTTTGATGGGGCTGTAGCACAAGCAAATAACTTTCCTGAAGCACAAGGGAAAAATGCCACTCGACAACCCGTAAGCGAGCGGACTGCATGGCACTAGTTTGTATTTGACAACTATTCAATACATTGAGTTAAAGGACTAAGGCGTCAATGCCTTAGTCCTTTTTAAAAGAATGCGTTCATGATTTTATTGTTGATGGAATTTTAATAGAGATGGTTGTTCCTATGCCGATACTCGAATCAATCGTTATGCCATAGTCAGGGCCATAATAGAGTTTAATGCGCTGATCAACATTTTTAATGCCAACGCCTCCTAGTTTTGTGCGCTTTTCAGTTGGCTCCTTGTTTAATTGATTAACGTCGAAGCCTTGTCCGTTGTCTTGGACTCTAAGTTCTACATCACTACCAGTAAGTTTTGCACTAATATGAATATGACCAATATGAGAAGAACTTCGAATTCCATGATATAAAGCATTTTCTACGAGGGGCTGTAAAAGAATTTTAGGCATTTGTACATTGCGTATGGCTGGTTCACAGACAATCGAATAATTTAACTTCTCCCCATACCGTTCTTTTTGAATAAATAAATATTGACGAACATGATCTAATTCATTTTCTACGGTTGTCAGTTCATTTCCACCACTTAGTGAAAGTCGGAAAAATTGAGCGAGTGCTTTTGTCATTTCTATCACTTTCTCACTATCATTAAACTCAGCCATCCAAACAATTGTATCTAATGTATTGTATAAGAAATGCGGATTAATTTGACTGTGGAGCGCACTAATTTCTGTGGCTCTTAAGTGCTTCTCTTTTTCAGTAATTTCTTGCATTAATTTTTCAATTTGGACAATCATACTATTGAAATGTTTTGCTAAACTTTGTGCCTCATAGCATCCTTTTGCATTAATAGGCACCTCTTTTAAGCCGTATTCGATAGTTTGCATAGCTTTTTCTAAACGTTGGAATGGTTTCGTAATGCGTCCAGCGAATAATGCAACACTAACAGCAGCAATAATAAAGAGAACAGTTCCTACTAACAGAAAGATTTCGAGCAATTGCCTTTTAATCATTAACAATCCATCTTGCGAAGAGACACCAACAAACGTCCAGTCTGCATTCATTAACTTATAGGTGTGCGTTAACGTATTTTTTTCTTTATCATAGCCTGCTTGATTGGCGATTATTTGCTGTAATTGTTGTTGTTTCATGGAGTCTGTAAAATACGCTGTATCCCTGTGATAAACGACTTCGCCTTGATCATTGATAATGAAAGAAAAGCCATTCTTCCCTAAATCTAAATTAGCTAAAAAGTCTTCAATCACTTTATACTGGATATCGATAAGCAATACGCCAATATTTTGACCTTCATTATTTTTTATTTCGCGACTAATCGAAATAACCCAGTTGTCTTTATCCATTGAAAAGTGCTGCATCCGTGCAGAGGTTAAAACGGGTTTGCTACCGTTATTAACAGCCGCCATATACCATTGTTCCTTCATCATATTGCTCGACATACTCATAATTAAACCTTTTTCATTGGAAAGTACTTGCCCATCTTTGCTCACAATAACGACCGATTGAATAAATGGATCGGTTGTCATCGTTGTCCGAATCATCGACAGTAAATTTTGCTTCATAGCGGGATCACGCTCTGTAGTTGAAAAATAGGACACAAGCTGAGGGTTTTCAGCAAGTAAAGAAGAGACCGCTTTTAGACGCTCAATATAAAGGTCAATATACATACCGCTCTTTTCTACTGCTGTTTTCGTACTAGAGGTTGCTTCACTCAATACAACGGAGGAAATACTATAATATAAAATGCCGCCCATTAATAACAAAATAACACCACTTGCTTTTAAATAGTGAAGGGCAATTTGCATGCGTAAAGTTTTCAGCATATTGGACTTCTTCATTACTATTCCCTCATTTTTTCTCTAAACTGATTCGGAGAAACATCAAATTTCCTTTTAAATGTGGCACTGAAATAATTAGGGTCGTCAAAGCCGACAGCTGCTGCTACTTCATATACTTTCATATCTGTGCTAAGTAAAAAAATTTTCGCTCGGTCTAAGCGAGTAGAGAGCATATAATCTTGAAAGTTTTTGCCGTACAGGCTTTTAAACAAGCTACTCAAGTAAGAATTACTTAGTGCCAGTTGTTTTGCTAAGTAGCTTAAAGAAAAATCGACATTGGCAATATTGCGGTCAATTTCCTTTTGGATTTTTGCTTTATAACCAGTATCATCATGTACTTTTGTATCGTTTAAGATTCCTTCGACAAGCTTCGATATTTCATGCTGGCTTTGTGTTGCTTGCAGTTTTTCAATCAGATTTTTTAATGTTTCTTGAATGTCTTTTTTAGAGACTGGTTTTAGAACATAGTCATCAATGCCAGCCTTTAATGCTGTTACAGCATAATCAAAATAGTCATAGCCTGTAATAATAGCAATTTTGACATCTGGTTTTAGTGCCTTTGCCGCAGTGGCAAAATCAAGACCGTTCATTTTCGGCATATTGATGTCAGCTAGTATAAGGTCAGGGCTATGTTTTTTGAAAATTTCAAGTGCGGTTTCACCATTTGAAGCTTCGAATACCGTTGAAATAGAAAGCTCCTCGAAATTAACAAATGAGCGAATTCCTTTAATGATAATAGCTTCGTCATCGACGACCAATAATGTATACATGACATCACCTCTTTAAAAACATTCATAAAATAGGAGCTATTCCTTCATTGACAACTAAACAAGCATAGATGCAAATGGCACTGCTTATGCGCAAAATCCACTGTACTTTCTGCGGGCACGTCGGAAGCCGCAACATTCGTCGCTAACCGCGCGAGCCTGTTGCGGCTTATGTTCTGTACATTGCTAAAAGGAGTCTGCGTAAATTTTAGTGGATCGACATAAATTGTTTCAGAATTGTTTGAGTGACTGGCACCGTCATTATTTTGTGAGATGTACTAAGTATCCGTAACCTGCTGCTTCCATTTCGGCTTGTGGAATAAACTTAATGGCAGCACTATTGATGCAATAACGTAAGCCGCCACGATCTTTAGGCCTGTCATTAAATACATGCCCTAAGTGGCTATCACCACTGCGACTTCTCACTTCAGTTCTAATCATATTATAACTTGTATCTTCATATTCAAGCACTACTGCTGGGTCAATTGGTTTTGTAAAGCTTGGTAACCGCACATCGAATCATATTTGTCCGCTGATGAAAAAGGGGCTCCCCGTAACAATATCAACATAAATGCCTGGATCATAATTATCCCAGTATTCATTGGAGTAAGCCATTTCTGTACCATTGCCTTGTGTTACTCGATATTGTTCTTTTGTTAATATTTTTTAATTTCATCGTCGCTTGGCTTTGGATATCGTGCAGGATCAATGAGTGATGGTATTTCTTGATTTTCCAAAGAATCAAACTTTACATGACAATAGCCATCTGGATTTTTTTCAAGATAATCTTGGTGGTACTCTTCTGCAATTGTAAAGTTAACAAGTGGTTCCACCTCGGTAACAATAGGCTTATCATAGCGTTCTTGTTCTTTTGCTATTACTTTGTCAATAATCGCTTTATCGGCTTCATCTTTATAATAAATACCTGTACGATATTGGGTACCACGGTCATTTCCTTGCTGATTGAGTAAAGTTGGGTCAATTATTTGAAAGAAATGTGCTAATAGTTTTTCTAAATTAACACGTTCAGGGTCATAGCGCACATGAACTGTTTCTGCATAGTAAGTATTTTTCCAAATGACGTCTTCGTAGGTTGGGTTTTCTGTGTTGCCATTTGCATAACCAGATACGGCATCATAGACACCATAAACACGCGCCATATAATGTTCTACACCCCAGAAGCAACCACCTGCAAGCCAAATATCTTTTAAATTATTTGTATCAAAACTGACATTGACGTTAGGGTTTGGTGGATATTTAGATTGTGCTTGTGCTGTACTTGCATTACTTGCTAACAGAGAAGTGTCCGCTGAGCATGCAGATAAAAGTAGTAAGATACTTACTAATACGCCAAATAATTTTATCTTCATTAGAGATTCCTCCCTTTATTATTGGATACTTTTAAATTTCTCAATAATTTGTGGATTGCCTACATGGCCGTGGAGCGTTTGAATTAGTTTGCCATCAGATCCAATATAGGAAGACGTTGGATATGCTCGCACATTGTATTGTTTTGCAATGGCGCCATCTTCATCTAATAGCACTTTAATATTTGAAGTGTTTTCAACCCCATTAAACCATTTAATAAATGCAGCACTGTCTTTTTCATTATTAAAGTTCGGCGAAACGATGCTTAAGACAACAAAATCCTGTTCCTCACCAGCCAATGTATTTAGTTCTTCTAAGCCAGCTAAACAAATAGAGCACCAAGAAGCCCAAAACTTTACGTACACTTTTTTACCCTTGTAGTCAGCAAGATTATAACGATCCCCTTTAACATCAACTAAGTTAAAGGAGGGGGCCACAATGCCCTCGTTACTAGCCGCTGCAGTAGTAGTAGCTGTATTTTTGGAATCTGCAGAACATGCCCCTAAAAAAAGGACTGCTACGAACAAAATAACAAGATGTTTTAAATGATTCATACTAAATCTCCTTTCTATTGTGGAATGAATGTTAATAATAGGTTTAAATTATTTGTCATTAAAACAATTCCCATGAAAATAATCATGATACCACCGGCAATTTTAATTTTCTTTGTATGCTTATTGATTTTTGTAACATGACGTAAAAGGAAATCGGAAAAAAGTGCAAGAACTAAAAAGGGAATTAGTAATCCAAGTGCATAGAAAAACATCATCAGCGCCCCATAAGTAGCTTGCCCCTCACTTGCTGATAAGCCTAACACTGCTCCTAAAATTGGTCCGATACAAGGTGTCCAACCCATACTAAATGTTAGACCCAAAAGATAGGTGCCGAGTAAGTCACGTTTATTACTCCGTGTTAGCTGCACTTTCGTTTCTTTATGAAGCACGGCTAATTTAATGAAGCCAATTTGATGTAGACCGAGCAAAACGACTACTGCCCCACAGACGACGATAAACCAGTCTGTATTAATGACCGAACCAAGAAAACCGGCGCCAAATCCTAAAATCACAAAGCTTGTTGAAAGACCGACAACAAAAATAATCGTTTTAAATAGTAAATGTGTATTTACATGCCATTTACCGATAGAGAAGCCATGTTGCATAGCAGTTCCACTTTCATTGGTTGACAAAACTGAAAAATAAACCGGTAGTAAAGGGACAATACAGGGGGAGAGGAAAGAAAGAATTCCCGCAATAAAAACAGTACTGAATAAAAGCTGTCCGTCCATGATCGAAGCACCACCTTTCTTGTATAGTTTTATAGTAAGAAAAGTGAATGCAAAGCAACATAGAATGATTTTATGAAACTCTTAGAAATCATCTTGTAAAAACATTAAGTGTGTAAAGTTAGTGAATTTTGTGCGTTTAGGGTAAGAAGGTATTAACGAATACACTATTATTTATCAAGTTTTTGGTAACATAAGGTAGGGGGGAGGGGTTGCTATGAAGATTTTTCGAAGCTATGGCTTATTATTAGGGGGATTTGGCTTTTCTTATTTAGGAAATTGGATTTATCTCGTTGCTTTAAACTTAATGGTTTGGCATTTAACGTATTCAGCAACAGCAGTAGCAGGTATCTTTATTGTTGGTCCGATTGCCCGTATCCTTACAAATTTTGTGGCAGGTTCCATTATTGATCGGTCAAATAAAAGAAACATTATGATTGCGATGGATGTTTTACGTGGACTAATTGTTTTCTTAATGCCCTTTATGACATCTATCTGGCTTGTCTACGGCTTATTATTTTTAGCGAATGTCGCTAGTAGTTTCTTTGGACCAAGCAGTACATATTATATTGCCAAATACGTGCACGATGCAGATAAGCAACGTTTTAATGCCCTGTTAGGTACATTCAATTCAGGTTCTTTTATGTTGGTCATCGCGGGTGTGCTTATTGCCTCTTTTAATATTAATATTGCGATGTGGGTAAACAGTGTGACATTTTTTGTTTGTGCATGGGTGATTGCCCGTTTACCGAACTTAGAGGAGGAAGTGAAAGAGAAGCGGGGAGTCCTTACAATTCGAGTAATGATAACTGACTTTAAAATCGTTTGGACTTTTATACAACAACAAAGGCAATTTTTAAAATTTTTTATTGCCTATCAAATTGCACTCATGGTTGCTTTTGCATTAGACTCGCAAGAAATGACGTTTATCAAAAAAGTTTTATCAGCTTCTGATAGTTTGTATGGTGTACTTGTCAGTGTTGCAGGGGTAGGGGCTATTGTTGGTGGTTTATTGGCAATGGCTTTAGTACAGAAATTTTCAATCACTACCTATATAGGAGTTGGACTAACATGTACGATGTTATCCTATACCTTATTCTATGCGTCCAGCAATATTTGGTTTGCAACAGGTTGCTTTATCACGTTAGGTGTTTTTATGGCATTTAGCAATACGGGATATGATACGGTCTACCAAAAAAACATTCCACCACATTTAATGGGACGATTCGGTAGCGCTGTCAGCCTTGTTCAAAGTGTTATTCAAATAGTACTTACATTTAGTTTAGGCGTAATGGCAGATTGGTTTTCTCTACAGCTTGTAGCTGTTATTTTTGGTGCAATTGGTCTGGTATTTGCCATATACATGGCTATCCATATTGCAACAAATAAGCAGGCACTGCAAATCAAAAAAACAAATTGACTATATTTATTATAGACTGCGAAATAACGGTAGGACCCATCAACTATAGTGAAAGGTCCTTCTTTGTCATAGCGGTTATGGAATTGGCGTTGACACATTGCCCATTAAAGCAAAAGCATTTAATGACATCGTTCCTGGGGCATCAGTCATATTATAGCCAACTGGATCATTCGGAAAAACGACGTCATAAATATTTGGTGGTACTACTAATCCCCAAGGTAAGGCCACATTAAATATATTGTTATAGACTTGTATTTGGCCATTGGCTGGAATGGATGTTGGAAGCCCGAGTGTATAAGTATAGTCTACATAAACAGAAAGGTTACTTGATACAGAAAATGGATCTGGACTTTCAATAGGTGGATTAGGATTTGTGATTTGATTGTTTTCAATCAATATTGGTGCAATCGTTGAAAAATTGTACGGCTGTGTAGGAGGAATAAACGTAATGGTCGGCCCTGGTCGGTCTTGTTGGTCAATAACATTGTTTGAAACATGAATAGAAACAGTGTCGTTAGCTGCAAGGTTAAATAATACAAAGTGTGAAAAACGGGTCACAGTATTATTTAATATAATAAATGAAGCGTTAATAAAAGTGTCTGTAGGTGTATCTACTTGGAAAATAATAGCGTTTCTGCTATCGGGTCCACCTGAAAATGTGTTGCCGGAAATATTCATTGTTCCTGTCCCGCTTCTGAGCTCTATGGCATGTCGATTACCAGTATGAATAAATGTTGAATTGAGGATGGCTATATTGGAGGCATTGATAATTGCAAGACGCTTTGGTCCTCCTTCTATAATAAGATTATTTAACGTTATATTATCATATAAAGTGTTGCCAGGAGCATGGTCAATTCTCAATAATGACACATCATCTGCATTTGTAATGGTCGGACTGAGAAAATGAAGATTGTTAATTGTCACATTATTTGCGGCAATATTGAGATTTGATTGTGCCACCGGTGGATTTGGAAACTCAATCACTGTATTCTGTGCAGAAAGGCCAGAAATTGTTAATGGTTTATTGACAGTGATATCAGCTGTTTCAATAAAATTTCCTGGGAAAACAATAAGACTATCCCCAGCATTGGCCCCATCAATTGCTGGTTGTAAATCGTTATAATAGATTCCCTGATTAATGTTAAGTATACGCCCTGCAGGTGGCGTACAAACAAAATCAGGTGAAAGTGAACGCCCTCCGGCAGGGCAAAATGTGCAGTTCGATGAAGTAAGACTTAATAATAATGTACAACTTTGGTTAGAACAAATGAAAGTCTCCTCACATATGCCCGTACATGTTTTACAAATGTAATCTCCAATACTAATACCATTACAATTTCCCGCCACATACATTACCTCATATACACAGGAAAAGGGAACATTGATTTGTGGAATGCTAATCGGTGTAATAACCCAATCATATACTTGTGGGACTTTCAAGCAGAGCTTTTCAAACAGTTGTGTTGTTTTTTCTAGATTTGGCTTAAATGGAATGGACGGTTGTTGATCTGGTAAAAAACATTTTGATAGTAATATGTCTTTTCGAGGTTTACAAAACTGACTTTCCATTGTGACTACAATGTCATGGATAGACTGAACTGATAAACATAGGTCGATGGCTATTAATAAACCTTGGAACATACCATTTGCATTAACTGCCTGAGAGGAACAGTGAAAATCAGTCAGTCTACAGGTTATTTGCGTCCCCTCGGGTGCACATAATAAAATTTGTTTTGTTACAGAAAAAGGTTCTATATGTCTAAGGCCATTATCGAGCACAATCGTTACATAACCAGTGATAAGAATATCTACTCGTTGAAGGTCAATAGTTGTTCCATTTGGCAAGACGGACCATTGTTTAGGACGTGCGTTTGCAGTAGTTAACTCTGTACAGCTTATACTCTTTGGCAAATACGGGTCCAGTTCACGCCCGTTTTCATCTGATAGAAAACAACATAAGACGCTTACCATAATACCCTGTTAACGGATTTAAGCTTGTTTATTTTCATTATAAAATTGCTCCTTTTTCCATTACTCCTATCTCCCATTATTATATGTACGTTGTGGTAAGTTAACAGGTGATTGGCCTAGAAACCAATTTCATTTCCAACAAATGAAAAGAGGTTCAAGTAGTGATATAAAGAGGTGAACCTCTTTGCTAAGAGCACAACGCACCATTTTAAAACTTTAGTTTTGAAAAACAAAATGTGATCGAACGTTTGATGTAAAGCGAACAAAAGAACAGCAAGCAAGATATAACGAGTGCAAAAGGGATACTGAAAGCAATCGGAAGTTCAATGCCTTGCCAAATGCTCATTTTGATTTCATCAATGCCTACAGTTCGTAAAATACCAGCAAGTATGGATATTATGGCGCTTACAACCAGTCCTACGTATAGAATGGTTAACACAATAAGGGCTAAGGAACAAAAAAATCCACGAATCATTTTCATCCTTGTTCCCTCCTAATGATGTGATGTACTTTCGCAAGGGGGGAAATGGTATAACTTTCGGTGTAATAAAGTTTCTGTATTGTACAATGGTCCCCAACTTCAATAACGGTACCGTCTACAAACTCTGCAATTGTGTAAGCAAGGTGTAAATTTTTGCCCTTTATCGAATGACAATGCAGTTTTTTACTGAGAAGAGAAAGTGAGAACTTATCTTTTTCTATGATGATGTCATCTGCAACGAGTTGGGTAATGCTACTTGGACCAGATAATTTTAAGTGAAAATGTGATGCCTGTATTTCTTGAGCTTTCACAAAGCCGATTGCCTGGAACTGCTGTGCATGTAAGGATTGTGCAATTGTCAGTTTTCCTGTACTCGTAATAGTCGAAACTTCCCCAGAGCGGATTGTTACATTCCCCGCATTCGTCAACTCTCCTATTTCACAATAATCTTTCATATTACAAGAGCCTGTATTTTTTAAAGTGCGAGCAATAACACGGGAATGAAATACACTATGTCCATGTGTGGATATAATCTTTAAGTTCACTTTTTGATGGACACCAACCGCCCCGCGAATATTCAACTGTTCGCAGTCGGGCATTAAATCATAAATTTTGCCACTAGTAAGCGTAATACAATGCTGTTTTTGTATGCGTTCATTTGTCATGCTAATTATCACCTCTTTTAATTTAATTAATATATATTTTAATAATTAAAACATATATTAATTAAATTATATGCCGCTCTATTTTGTCAAGAACAAAAAACTGCCTAGTCTATAGGTGAAAAATAAATACCGTTATGAGGGCAATAAAAAAAGGATTTCAATGTTTGAAATCCTTAAAAAATTTTTTGCATTAACTGATTTACATCCGTTAATACATTTGCTATTTCTGTTAGTTTTTCTTGTGGAAGTTTTAAAAATATTTCTTGTACTTTTTGTTCTCCTTCTGTCGTTAACTTCATATTTACGACACGTCGATCTTCACTTTCTCTAACGCGTTGAACAAAATTAAGCTTCTCCAATTTATCGCACATGGATGTAACAGCCCCGGGGGTTACACTAAAGAAATCAGCAATTTCTGTTGCCTTCATACCACCGTTGATTTTTAGCTGAAGAAGAAGGATAAGCTGGTTTTGAGATAATGTTTCGCCTTCTGACAGCAGATTCACAAACATCATAGATTTTTGCTGTATTTCAAGCATTTCGCGCATGATGCTTTCGACTTCGTGCATTGGATTATTTTTTGACATATGATCACAGCCCACTAAAATATTTACTTATTAAATTATATAGTAAATATATAATTTATGTGAAGTGAACCATTAATTATTTCCAGGTAACCTTGAAGCGAATATAGGTTTCTTCAGTAGGTATTGAACTAACGTGATGAGCCCTATTATTAAAAGTGATACAGGTATTATAAATAACAAATGTCCTATTCCAGGAGCAAATAAAGTTACAGTAGATAATGGACCAAATAATTGTGGGAAAGCAATTAAAACAAATGAAGGTAGTAGCAAGTTAAAGACCGCTAGTGAGAACCACTGAAACGCCCGCTGAAAAGTTGTTACTTTAGGTTTTTTACGGTTAAACAATCGATAAATAGACCGAACAATGAGCGCAATAATGATCGCTAATAGTAAATCGAATAGTATATATTTTAGAAAGGGCTTACTATTCGATAATGAGGGTTGTTCTTGATGGACAAGCTGATGAAGGCCATTTACGATGGCATCATATTCATTTAAATTAAAATAATCCATGGCATTGATTTGGAGACTAATACCGTATTCCTTGTCCAATAACACTTTTGAATAGGTGTTTTCTGTCCAGCCATTATGGGAGATCATCGCATTTTTTACTTCCCAACCCATGGCATAATAAGTACTATCCCCGATAAATGCAAAAGGGTGGTGTAATTTGTTCATTGCGTTTGGTGATAGTATGTTTTTCCCGTTAAAGTGACCATTATTCAATTGCGCTATCATATAATTTGCCATATCTTCTGCACTAGAAAGAAGATATCCTGAAGAAACAGTACCACGATGGATTAACTGTTTTGTAGGCATCTTAAATCCAAATATGGTTTGATAACCCGTAGCGCTAGTATTGTTGCGATCATCTTTTGGATCTGCATAACTATTATGCATTGCCAGCGGCTTAAAAATATGTTCCTCTACATATTCTTTATAGGATGTATTTGTAACTTCCTCTATGACTGCACCTAATAAGTTATAATTCAAATTTGAATATTCATATTGGCTACCTACAGGTGATGCCAACTTTAAAGTGGCTAAGGTTTTTACATGTTCTTGTAATGTTTGATCACCGTCGGATATTGCTACTTGGCCATCATAAGTAGAGAGACCGCTTGTATGGTTTAACAAGTGTAGAATGGTTATTTTTTTAGCTTCTTCTTTATTAGCAAGTTGAAACGTTGGTAGTATGGAGGACACTGTATCATCTAAATGGAGTTTCCCTTGTTCTACAAGCTGCATGATGGCAAGAGCAGTAAACGATTTACTAACGGAGCCGATGACGATAGGTGTTTGTGGTGTCATTTTTGTCCCATCTGGTTTTGAAACACCATAACCTTGCAAATATTCAACTTGGTTTTCCTTAACGATAGCGAGTGAAGCCCCTGGGATGTGCAATCGGTCAATTTCTTTTGTCATAAATGCGTCAATAGCAGAAATATCTAAGGTTTTATCTTTATCCATGACAGGATCGCTAGTGGCAAATACAACACCATTGACAGTGAATAGTATGAGCAGGAAGATGACGATAATTTTCCCAATAGCTGATTGTTGTTTATACATAAAGTATGATTCCTTTAGCTGTATTGTAGTCGTTTAAAAATCTTTGGTCATGGTAGAACTTTGGTAAAGTCTTCTTTTATAAACATAAAAATACATACTTAATGGCCACCAAAGTACTAAGAATATTGGGTAGATCGCCCAAATTACGCTTGGTGAAGAAACAATGTTGACGATAATAAAAAAGATACTGATGTGTAAGCTAGCATAAACCGAGAAGGCAACGAACGTTCTTTTTTGGGCATGATATAGAGCTAATACCACCATATCACTAAAAATGCCGGGTAAATCGCCCAAGGATATTGTGGGGACATGATGAAATTGATGAATGAATAATAGAAGATGGTGCTTGCACAGCCAATCAGTGCAATATTCAATGATTTCGCTTTTTCCTCTAAATACATAAGAATGGTACCATACTATCGGATAAATAGCATAGATAAACCATAAATGCTGCGGTGAATACAATAGATTTTCAATAATGAGAAAAGCAATAACCATGGCGCTACAAATGACGGCGTATTGTTTATATAGTTTTTTGGACATGAAATATAAAGTGATTTATAGCAACAGCAATATACAAGGGTAAATAAACCATATTGTTTGAGGAGTTGTTGTATAATTGACAATTCCTAAAAATAGCATAGTCATCAAACTGCCAACAACCGAAAAACTAATAAAATGTTTCATATTTACTCACTCCATTTCTTACGTGACCAGACGAAGTACATCGAAAGGGGCCACCATAGTATTGCGAAAATTGGATAAATCGCCCAAATTGTATTGGGTGTGTAATAAAGATTGATAAAAATAAAGAACGCTGCTATTAATCCACTTCCCCATAGCGAAAATTCTAAATTTAACTTAGCCATACTTTTCTTTTCAGGCTCTTTTACACCCAATTCCTTTTTTAAATCTTCAATATCGCCAAATTCAACGATTGCTTTATTGATGGCATCCTCTTCTTCCTTCCCTTGCTCCATTAAATAAAATACTTTTTCTTCAAGGTTTTCGATGATTTCCTGTTTCACCATTTCTGTTTCAGTATTGCGTGGCATGTCTTTAAATAGCTCATCAATATGATGTTTAATTTTTTTCATTCTAAGCCCTCCATAAATAAGTCGATAATTTCCTTCACTTCTGCCCATTCTTTTACAAGCTCGCTTAAATAAGCCTTGCCTAATGAGGTAATGCGATAATATTTTCTTTTGCCTCCGTGCGATACATCGCCATAATAGGCTTCAATTACTTCTTTTTTTTCTAAACGTTGAAATACGGCGTATAGAGTTGCTTCTTTAATTTGAAAACGATTTTTTGTCCGGTTGCTTATTTCTTGGGAAATTTCGTAACCATAGCGATCCTTCTCTAAAATTAGCCGCAAAATAATTGAATCCAAGTGTCCACGGATAATGTCACTTCGAACCATACGTCACCTACTTAAAATTATTGCTCTATCTGATGGAGTAATATTAGCAAAGATTACTCTATCTGTCAAAGTAATAATTGGTACTTTATAGAAAAAGTTAAAAAATAAAAGCCGACCAAGTAGGACAAGTATCCTGAATGGTCGGCTTCGTTAAGTTTAAAAAGTAAAATTGGTTGTTATAAATACAATCCAGCTAAAAAAATACCTAACGCTTCTTGGTATATAGTATCGAACTGGCTAATTGGCAGCGGGTTTGTACCGCTACCTAGCTCTACTGTGAAGCCTGGTCTGCGCCAATCTTGAATAAACCAATCTTTATAACCAGCATAGCTATTTGCAGATTGAATGGGCTCATAACCACTTACTCTGCTAAATTCTTCTACCATTGTTTGTGATTCAGGTGGTTCAAGATTTTCAAATCCCCAATAAATGACTCTGCCCTGCGTATGAAATGCTAAAACCCAAGCAAAATGGCTGTTCCTTGTTAAATCAGCCATAGCAATAGCTTCTGGCTGGGTCAACGGAGCTTCCCCTCCATAATCACGTGGTCCTGGTGTTTGTGGATTGCGAGCATTTTCAAGCTCCCACTTTGCAGGAAATTGGTCGTTTAAATCAACACCATTAATGTTCGCCTTCCATCCAGAAAAGTTTTGACTGTTATGATTCCAAGCAATTAGTTTATTTTTTAATGCTTCGTTAGCTGGAGGACCGTTGATAACTAAATTGACGCCATCGGGGTTAACCATCGGAACTAGTGATAGCGTTGTTTGGTTATAAAGTGGTCCCATCGAGAGCCCTCTTATGGTCGTTTGATTTGTTAGTGCGAGTAAATAGTCGTTTAGAAAAGTCATGATGGTCGGTGTAGTAATCCATTCATTTGCATGAAAGGAACCGTTATAATGTATGCGTTTTGAGCCGTTTCCAATTAAAATCTCAGGAATTGGTTGTGCTAAAACGGAGTTGCCAATGGATGTGCTTTGAAGAAATGGATAGGCGGTTTGTAGTTTTTTTATATCATTCATCATCATGCTGTAATCATAATTTTGCTGGCCGTTTACGAGCCGCCAAGTTAGTCTTTGAGGAACTTGTATTGTCTGCCCAATGTGTAGTCGACTTGGTTGGATTTCTGGATTGACAAGTAAAATGGCATTGAGCGGAAGATTTTTGTTTTGGGCGATTTGCCACAAAGAGTCGCCTTGGGTAATGGTATAACTAGTTGTTACATAACCAGGTATTTGAATACGTTGTCCTACTTGAAGGTGTTGAGGGTTGATGTTTCGATTGGAGTCCAAGAGTAGTTGAAGGGGTATTTTAAACAAATCGCTGAAATACCACAGTGAATCACCAGGCCTATTCAATATATCCACATTTTTCTCCCCTTATTTCAAAATCATTCAATATAAGATGTATATGAAATTATAAGATGCTTATTAACAAAATCACGAAACAATACAAAAGACTTTCTTGAATTTGTCGACAAAAGAATGAATATAAATAGATATGTATAAATAGACAAATTTTCATTATTTTTTGGGGGTATTTTTGAAATGATAAGATTAAATGGCTTTGAAGCGGGAAATAAGTAGGGAGAAAGAAATGCCTAAATTTATAAATATGCAATTTTAGTAAAATGGATAAAAGGTGAAGTGCATCTGTAATTTTTAATTCCATCATTATACTGTTAATATGTTAGTAGGACAGGTAAAGGTAGGGAATACAATGGATAAAAAAATGAAAATGGGTATTCGGACTAAGATTACCCTCGGTTATGTAGTTATTATTCTTTGTTTACTTGCGTCAGTGATTATATTAAACAATCAAATTACTTCCCTACAAAAGGAAAGGAATTTTATTATTAAATATGATTCTCAAGTACAAACACTTACAAATCGTATTGAAAAATATATTTTAGATATGGAAACGAGCCAACGAGGCTATATTATTACGGGTGATTCGAGCTATTTAGAGCCATACGAAAATGCCGAAGAAAATTGGAAGATTGACTATGATGAACTCTATCAGTTATTAGAAAATAGGGGCAATCAGCAAAAGAAGTTAGAAACTATTAAGGCTACGATAGAACATTGGATTGCGACATCTGGTGAACCGACAATACATTTAAAAAAAGAAAAGAATACGGTAGCATTGCAAGAATTTTTTAAAGTAGATGTTGGACGCAAAGATATGGACACGATGCGAAAGCAATTTGACGCTTTCCGTGCAGATGAGAACGCATTTACGCAAACTAAAGCAAAACAATTAGACAAAACAAATAGTAATTTAACTACGGCATTATTTGGTATCTTAGTGCTTGTATCTTTTATTGCGATTGTTATAGCTAGTGGGATTTCACGTTCAATCGTCAAAACAATAACAGAGGTCACACAAACAATTAAAGAAATTGCCGCTTCAAAAGGTAATCATCGAACAAGGATTCACGTTAAAACGAATGATGAAATTAATGCGCTGGCAGATGCGACAAATGAGTTGTTAGATACACTTGAGCGAAGAGAATGGCTGCAAGCTAATATCGCTGAAATCGTTACAAAATATCAAGGTATTTCTGCTATCACGAAATTGGCTGAAACTTTTCTTTCAGAAATGGCGCAAAAAACACAATCATCCTTCGGTGCATTTTATGTGCGAGAAATGCACAATAACGAAGTCTGCTTTGTGAAGAAAGCGTCCTTTGCTGACGTGGGAGACAAGGTTGGTATTGACCAATTTAAAATTGGACAAGGTTTAATTGGTCAATGTGCGCTTGAAAAACGGGTTTTCATTAATCACGATGTTTCGCAAGATTATCGTTTAATTGGAACAGGCTTAGGTGAAGCACCGCCAAAGAGCATTTTTATTTTCCCCATTATATTCGAAGATGAGGTTATAGCTGTCGTAGAACTTGCGACGATGAAGAGTTATACAGCGTTACAGCAGGAATTGGTGAACCAAGTAATCGAAACATTTGGATTAACGGTCAATAGCATTTTAGGACGTATGGAAATTGTACGACTCTTAAATGAATCAAGAGCCATGACAGAGGAATTACAAGTACAATCGGAAGAGCTACAAACGCAATCGGAAGAGTTACAAATGCAAACAGAAGAGCTCACGATGATTAATGAACAGCTTGAGGAAAGAACAAAAGAAGCTGAAATGAAAACGAAAGAATTAGAAAGCGCCAAAAAAGATTTAGAAGATAGTGCGGAGCAACTTGTATTAAATTCTAATTACAAATCTCAGTTTTTAGCCAACATGTCCCACGAATTACGGACACCATTAAATAGCATTTTAATTTTGTCTGAAATGTTATCAGAGAATGGCAACGATAATTTAACGGAAGAAGAGATGGAATTTGCAAGAGTCATTCATTCTTCTGGTGAGGATCTACTTGCATTAATCAATGATATTTTAGATATATCAAAGGTTGAGGCTGGCAAAATTGAAATTATTTTTGATGAAGTAAATATGAGTGAATTGCCAATGCAAATAGAGCAAATCTTTGCGCCAGTAGCTAAGAAAAAGAATTTAGAATTGCATATTTCGAAAGCACCAAACGTAGTCGATATTTTCTATACAGACGAAAAGAGATTCCAACAAATTTTAAAAAATTTATTATCAAATGCATTGAAATTTACGGAACAGGGTTATGTACATTTAGATATTAAGCAGCTTGATCATCAACAACTAACATCTAATATGCAAGAAGTAAGCACAGAATGGCTTGAAATTACGGTATCTGATACGGGAATAGGTATTCCAAAGGACAAGCATCAGCTAATCTTTGAATCCTTCCAACAAGCAGATGGGGCTACTGTACGTAAATATGGTGGAACAGGTCTTGGTTTATCCATTTGTAAGGAATTTGCAAAATTACTTGGAGGTTGGGTTGCATTACAAAGTGAAGAAGGGAAAGGCAGTAGCTTTACGCTCACTATTCCAAGTTTACCTAACGGCTTAAATACGACAGCCATAGATTCCGCTTATGTTGAAGTGGTCGCTACACTAGAAGCTGACGACATTGTTGAAGAAGTGGAAGAGCAAGTAGAGGAAAGCTATCAGGTTTCTCCACAAGAAGTAGAAGTTTTCCAAGGGAAAAATATTTTAATCGTAGATGATGATAATCGCAATATCTATGCATTGAAAGCAGCGCTTGAAAAAAGAGGCATGAATATTCTCGTTGCGAAAGATGGATTAGAATGTTTAGAGATTATGGAGACGAATAATAAAATAGATCTTATTCTGATGGATATTATGATGCCGAATATGGATGGATATGAAACAATGTCTATTATTCGTACGAAAATGAAGCTTACTGATTTGCCAATTATCGCTTTAACAGCAAAAGCAATGAGTACAGATCGTGATAAATCTCTAGAAGCAGGTGCATCTGATTATATTAGTAAGCCGTTAAATCTAGATCAATTAGTATCGGTCTTACGCGTATGGCTAGTTTCTAAAGGGAGTTAAAAATAAGCATGGATAATCAATTCCAAAATTTTGAGCTAAAGCAACAAATGAATAAGCATGCGGATATGGAAATTGAGTTACTACTCGAAGCTATCTATCGTTTATCCGGTTTTGATTTTCGACAATATAATCGCTCATCTATTTCTCGTCGCATTTATAATCGGATGAGGGTGAGTAATATACCGACTATTTCCCGGGTACAAGAAAAAGCGATACATGAAGAAAGTTTTTTGGAGCAGCTTTTGAATGATTTTTCTATCAATGTCACAGAAATGTTTCGTAATCCTAGCTTTTTTAAAGCGTTCCGTAAAGAAGTTGTGCCCTATTTAAGACAGTACCCAGAAATTCGTATATGGCATGCAGGATGTGCTACAGGCGAAGAGGTGTACTCAATGGCTATATTATTACAGGAAGAAGGACTAATAGATAGGTCTGTGATTTACGCTACGGATATGAATGAGCATGTGTTAGAAAAGGCAAAAAAGGGCGCCTTCTCAATAAAAAAAATGCAAGCATATACAACAAATTATATGCTTGCGGGGGGGAATCATGCTTTTTCGGAATACTATAAAACTGACTATCAATACGCCTATTTCCATCCGGAACTTTTAAAAAATATTATTTTTGCACAGCATAATTTAGTAACAGATCAATCCTTTAATGAATTTCATGTGATTGTCTGCCGCAATGTTTTAATTTATTTTTCTCCTGCTCTACAAAGCCAAGTACATCATTTATTTTACGATAGTCTAAGCCGAGATGGCTTTTTATGTTTAGGTGATAAAGAAACGCTACGTTGTGACGGGATTATTTCAAAATATAAAGAAACTGTTGCCATTGAAAAAATTTATCAAAAAAAATAGAAGGTAGTCATAGAAAAAATCCGCTATACATTCTGTTGCAGACATTGCGTTTATGCTTGTCAGCAGCAGAAGTGTATGCGGATTTTTGAAATTATTGACTCATAAATTTACATTGCTTGTGCTTGAATCATTAATACACACATATCGTCCGGTTGGTTTTTTTGCTTTTCTTTAGGTAGTAAATTATCAATCAGACATTGTGTATAATTCCATTTTTTTGAGGTTAGTTTTTGTAAAAGTTTTTCAGATTCTATTTCGCATGGTCCCATCGCCTCTAAAACCCCATCTGTATATAAAACAATTTGAACATCCTTTTGATATTGGATTGTTTGTTTTTGTACCTTTATTTCTTCAAAAAAGCCAACAGCACAGCTTCCTTGGTTTAAAGGAACTAGTGTAGTTTCATCAACAAGTGCGTATCCAGCAGGATGGCCCGCGTTAACGTATTCAATTGTTTTTTGTTCCGTATCAATCACTATGTAAATAGCTGTAAAGTAATGAATATTTTCTTCCTTTGCATTTTGCAGAAGCGTCATATAACGATTTAGTTCCTTAATAACGAGCTCGGGTTCCACCAACTGTTTGACAGCTTCCCTTAGTACAGAAGAGATAAACATACAAACGAGTGCTGCTGGTATACCGTGACCCATCATATCGAGTAAAATAACCGCGTAACGGTGATCGTTAATTTTATACCAATAGTACATATCCCCTGCTAAATTTGAAGAGGGGAGGTAGGATACCTCGATTTGAATATGATCTTCAGTTAAAGGTGCACTTAGTAAACTGCGTTGTACACGTGTGGCTAAATCTAATTCATACTTGATTTTCATTTCTTGTTTCATATGCCAATCTAATTCAGCCTTTAATCTTAGAGCAACACGAATTCTTGCAAGAAGTTCCGTCTTATTGATGGGCTTTGTAATATAATCGACCCCTCCAATATCGAGTGCTTCCGCAAGCTTGTTTTTATCTTCTAATGCTGTAACGAAAATAATTTGAATATCTTTGAATTTTTCATTTTGTTTTATCCGTTTGCAAGCTTCAATACCATCTATTTCAGGCATCATAATGTCTAATAAAATCAGCTCGACAGAAGTACCTGCGGGATTTTTTGCATCTAACTGAAGATAGTCGAAAAGCTCATAAGCTGATGAAAGAGATACACAGTTATCATAACCTGCATTTTTTAAAATTTTTTCGATTACGAATAGATTGACTGAATTGTCATCTACAAGAAGAATTGTCATAGTTTTTTCCCCTTATTCTGCTTGAACCATTGATGAAGTGCAGATTATAAATTGTATTAAAAATACTCTTAACATCATTATTATACAAAATATTAGAGAATAACGGTATTTTAATGAATTTAAGGTATATTTTACTAGGAAATAAGTTTGTTTTTTATTGCTAAACCTCTGTTAACTATAGGTGAAAGTCACAACGAGTAGTGAAAAAATATGAAAAAAAATCAATATTAATTTATTACCCTTTCTGTTTGGTGATTTAAACTATTTTTCATAAAGAATTTTAGCGCTTTTTAGCCTTTTTAAAGCCACTATAAATATCAAATGCACTTGCTAGAATCGTCAGAGTAATTACGACAAGTAGTATGCGATCTAGCGTAAACAAAATCTTTGTAGAAGTGGTTTCCATAATAGCCGCCATATAGGGTATTGCCGCACTATGAATAATATCAGGCTGATTTGCCATGACAATCAACACAATTGTACCCATACATTGAAGAACGGCACTTATAATGGCAATCGACATGGTCCATTGTCTAACCTTCCATTTATATATGGTTAAAGCCATACTTAAAACGATGCAAAATAAAATAATCGGTCTATAAGACAAGAGGGTATCTTGGTTGAAAATAGGCATAACAAATTTTAAGCCACTTCTTTCATCCGAAGAGTAAATTCCAATCAGATGAGTGGCATTCAAATAAACAAACGTAAAAATGGCTATTCCTAATATGCTAAAGATAATATCAGTAAGCGGTATATAATTGTCTTTGTCAATAATTTTTGTTTTCTTTAAATCTTCCGGTGTCCATTCTTTGTTGCTTTTCATAAAGAATAGTAGATTTTTCGTGTTACCATAGCGTTCCGTTATGATAAAGGCAATGGTAATCCAAAACAGTACTTGTAAGACTACTTCGATCATAGTGGCAATCGTTATAGATATGGCTTGAATAATAGCAGACAACAGCAATCCATCCGCTGGGAAGGAAAAAATACTTTTTACAAGAAGTACAATTATTGTAATAAGGATTGCCCAAGGAAGCACTACTTTGATTGTCTGCATGTAAGTGCTGTACTGTTCAGGACCAATTAAATATTTCGGTTCCTGTTGATAGCTCGCAGCAAGTTTTGCTGGGTCTCCAAGTTTTAAAAGAGCTTCTTTTACCTCTAATTCTGAAAAATCCTCGGGTAACATATCTTCAATTGTAGATTTTAATTCAACTCCAATCGCGTCCCTTTTATTTTTAGGAATCCTTCGAATCACTTCATAAATATAGGCATCAATCAAATCCAACTTTGTCATCCTCCTTATAGTAATGTATATAGCTCTAACAACGTTGTTAGAAGCAAAAGAAATAGCGTTTCAACACATCATATTTGAGGCAACTACTACGCTCTCTGTTTTGCATTTCCCAGCGAACATGTTGATATTGGGGGAAGCTAACAGCCCCGTTCCTTCGAAGGCACATTTTTATCGACACACATTTTTTAGCTTCTCTACAGTTATCATACAGTAATGAATAGTATGTGGTAATATATGTTATTAATAGGGGCGGGAATTAATGTGAAAGCAAATGGCATTAAGCCAAATATTTTTATAATAATAGGAGGGTGTATATGCGAATTGTAAAGAAAATTCAAGAAGAAGAAGAAGTTTTAAAATATGTAGATATTGTTATTGGTGCTTATCCGGGAGTCGTGCAAACTTCTCCACAAACAAAGGAGCGATTAGTATCCATTTTTAAGCATAACATGAGCAATGAACCCACTATAAATTATTATGGACTATGGGAAAACCACAATTTATTGGGTGGTATGCGTATCCATGATTTTAAAATGAACTTATTTTCGAATATCATTCCAATTGGTGGTGTTGGTCAAGTTGCAGTAGACTTACTGCATAAAAAAGAGCGAGTTGCTAAAGAACTAATCGATCATTTCTTTCAAATTTTTTTAGAGAAGGATGTGCACATCGTTGCCTTATATCCATTTAGACCGGATTTTTATAAAAAAATGGGCTTTGGCTATGGACCGAAAATGTACCAATATTCAGTCCAACCATCAAGTTTTCCGAAAGGGTCCACCAAACAGCATCTTAAATATTTACATCAACAGGATCAGCAATTGTTGGAAGATTGTTATAACAGAATAGCACTGAAAAAGCATGGTATGTTTTTAAAAACAAAAAATGAGTTGGATAGCATTTTTCAAAGTTCGCAAAACTATATTATTGCAGTCGACAAAGGTGACCATATAGAAGGCTATATCGTATTTTCGTTTAAAAAGCAAAGTGAGTCGAATTTTTTGCTGAATAATATGGTTATAAAAGAATTTTTATATGAAACACCCGAGGCTTTACTGGAGCTTAGTACGTTTTTAAATAGTCAGGCAGATCAAGTAAATCGAATTGAATGGCATACACAGGATGACAATATTCATTTCTTTTTAGGGGATGTCCGTAATGAATCCAATCATTTAATTCCGAGTGTATACCATGCCAATGCTATTGTAGGGATTGGTTTAATGTATCGGATAATCAATGTAAGAGGTTTCTTTCAGGAACTCAAGCGACATCATTTTAATAATAGCAATATAACGTTTAAGCTTACTGTTTATGATTCGTTGTTAGAAGAAAATAATAAGCCTCTTATAATAAGAGCGGTAGATGGCGCTCTGGAGATGTTAGAAAACGCACACTATGATGTAGAAATGACAATTGATATTGCGGAGCTTTCTTCGCTAGTGATGGGCGTGGTGACGGTTCAAGAATTATTTATGCTCGGCATGCTAAAGGTTAGTGATGAACAGTTTTTACAGGAATTGCACAAGTTCTTCTTTGTTTTGAATAAACCAACGTGTGTAACAGCATTCTAATAGAAGAAAGACGTTAAAATTTTTTCGTGTTAATCCTTTTTCATTAGGATGGATGAACGGACGGGTCTTTCTAAAGGTGTAATATTAATAATAAAATAGCTAATAATTAATATTAAAATAATAAGGGCATAGATTAATGTGTTAATGGCATGATCGTGTTCGACAATGATTAAGCGAATCATCGCTGTAATCCCTATATAGATAAAGTATCGTAGCGGGAAATGGTAATCCTCTTTAAAGTACTTAATAATCATTGTAATAAATTCAAAATACAAAAAGAAAATAAGAATATTTGCTAGGAAAAGTTTGTAGTCACTAGTACCGCCTTTTAATAAGATGTTTAGAAACTCAATGAGCTCTTTCATAAGCAGGAAGGACAGTATAAGTGCTAATAATACAAGGCAGACGTTGAGAAATAATTGTAAAGATTTTGGGACAGCTTTTACAAGTTGTTGATACGTATTATGCTTGTGATTCATGTAATTCCTCCATCTTCTTATTTAAACATAATAATTATCTTATAGAATATGAATAAAACGTCGAAAAGAGAATAGCAATTTCACAAAAATTTGAGTTATTTGGTGTATTTTCTTACTTTTATTGAATATAACATGATAACGTAAACAGAAGATGCGTAATACTGTAAATAACTGTATAGTATTGTAAAAGAAAGTTTTTAAAAAATTTAGGCTGTATGATAAAATAGAGTTGCATGAATATAAAATAAAAGGGGTTTTTTTAAATGGCAAAATCAGCAAAATCTGATGCAAAAATTACACCAGAGCGTTTAGAAGAGGCGTTAAATGTTCGTGACCGTCTTATTATTGAGTTATTAGTTCAAGTTCTTGACGAGAAATTAGTCATTGAACGTCCTGTATTACGTGAGCGTTTAGGTAACCTTGTAGACCTTTCTGATCATGATGCAGAATTACAAGAAACTTTACATGCTGTAATCAACAAGCTGTAATATCTAATCTTTAAAGGCGATTAGTAAAGCATAAAGATGTACTTCAAACAGGCAAGCTCCTTTGGGGGCTTGTTTCTTTGTCTATGGGATATTTCAAGTGCATTGTGTAGAGTTATCAACTTTCGCCATAATCGTATGAAAAGTGAAAAGTACCCTATAAGATAGATTGTTGTCTATCCTATAGGGTACTTTACGTTAAGCTAATAGTGCTTAGTAAACTTTATCGCCATTAAAAATTGAATTTTTTACAATAACGTAATCTACGTTGCGAATAGCCTCTAGCTTCGTGCCACCAGCATAAGAAATAGATGATTGAAGGTCTTGTTGCATTTCAATTAACGTATCTTTTAGGCTACCTTTATGTTCTACAAACATTTTTTTACCTTCGACATTTTTCTTCTCACCTTTTTGGAATTCTGATGCAGAGCCGAAGTATTCTTTTACTAATTTGCCATCGATTTCAATCGTTTCACCTGGCGATTCCTCGTGACCTGCAAATAAAGAACCGATCATGACCATTGAAGCACCGAAACGTACAGATTTCGCAATATCACCATTTGTGCGGATACCACCATCCGCAATAATTGGTTTCGTTGCAGCTTTTGCACACCAACGTAGTGCTGCTAATTGCCAACCACCTGTGCCAAAACCTGTTTTAATTTTTGTAATACATACTTTACCTGGTCCAATACCAACTTTTGTAGCATCTGCACCAGCGTTTTCAAGCTCACGTACTGCTTCAGGTGTACCAACATTACCAGCAATAACAAAGCTATTTGGTAAATGTTGTTTAATATGTTGAATCATACGAATGACAGCGTTTGAATGACCATGTGCAATATCAATTGTAATAAATTCCGGAACTAAGCTAGCACTTGCTAATTCTTCTACAAATGTATATTCCTCATCTTTTACACCGACACTAATGGAAGCAATTAAGCCACGGCTTTGCATATCTTTAATAAAGCTAATACGCGTTTCAGGGTTGAAACGGTGCATAATATAAAAGTAACCGTTTTCAGCAAGCTTAGCGGCAATACTTTCATCAATAATAGTCTGCATATTTGCAGGGACTACAGGTAATTTAAATTTGTGTCCGCCTAATGTAACAGATGTATCACATTCTGATCGACTGTTTACAATACATTTTGCGGGAATTAGTTGAATATCTTCATAATCAAATACGTTATCCATTATATACACTCCTAAAATACGAATATTTTTCGATGTTTATTTTAAATTGTTCGCCATTTGGTAATTTACATGATTTTCAATGAAAAGTCAAAGATTTTATCAAAATAAATAAAAAATAGACAGTTGGAGACAAGAAAGGTACTAAAACATAGAAAAGCATATCCTTTTTTGACAGTATAATATGAATGTTAGAAGTAAAACTATGGAGGATTTCCTAATGGTAAGACTAGCTTATCGTTCGCTATCTAAGTACAATAGAGTTGTTTCATAAATGACAGAGGAGTGGTGAGCATGGCAGTAGAGGTGTATTTAATTTTCAATGGCAATTGTCGAGAGGCTGTAACATTTTATGAGCAAGTTTTTAATACGGACAAGGCTGAAATTATGACATTTGGAGATTCACCAAGTGATCCAAGCTATCCATTACCAGAGGAAGCGAAAAATCTCGTTATGCATACACGCTTATCCATTTTAGGCAGTACGGTAATGTTTTCGGATACATTCCCAGGTTCACCGTTTACCATTGGTAACAATGTCACATTAGCTGTTGTAACAGATGATGAAGCGCAGTTACGACAAGCGTTTGAAAAACTGAAAGAGGGTGGCAAAGTGACGATGGAACTTCAAGAAACATTTTGGAGTAAATGTTACGGTTCACTTACAGATAAGTTTGGTATCGAGTGGCAGTTTAGCCATGAGGAAAAAGCTAGATAGGAAAATTGAAATAGGCTGGGACAAAAGAGAAAAAGTGTTAGATTGAACCTAATCAATCTAACACTTTTTTGCGATGTCGTTGTTGTCCGCTACGACGATGCTTTCCGCTCAGCACCGTAAGCCGCAACCCTTGCTAACGCTCGGAATGCCCGCGTCTTACATGGTGTGCTGTTCCTGCCGGAGTCACCGTCTCCGCTTGAACACTTCTCTTTATTGCAAAGCAAGAAGAGCCATAAATAGCGAAAATTTATGACCACCTTTTCTCTGTTCCTTAAATTTTTTTAGTTATGTCCCAGCCTCTTAATATTTAAAACGACCTACAAAGCTTTGTAACTCGTCCGCCATATCGAGTAAAGCTTTAGCTGAGGATGTCATCTCCTGCATAGAGGACAATGTTTGTTCAGTTGAAGCGGCAACTTCTTCAGAGGCTGCTGCATTCATTTTTGCATGATCAGTTAGCTCGATTGCCGTTGCAGTAACTTCTTCCACTACAGCTGATATTTCTTGAGCAGATGCAGAGATACCTTCCATTTTCGGTGCAATATTACGTAAACTTTCAGTAATGCTCGCGAATTTTTTACTTGTATCTTCTGATAGCTGTAAACCTTCATGTACATCAGAAGAAGCTTTGATCATCGTTTCCACCGATTTAGCCGTATCTTGTTGAATCCCTGTAATAAGCGAAGAAATTTGCTCAGCAGATTGATGTGATTGCTCGGCTAATTTTCTTACTTCATCAGCTACGACAGCAAATCCTTTACCGTGCTCGCCTGCTCTAGCAGCCTCAATCGCAGCATTTAATGCTAGTAAATTTGTTTGGTCGGAAATCGCACTAATGATTTCTAATATTGAACCAATTTCTTTTGTCCGATCATAAAGCGACTTAATCATTCTGTCTGATTGTGTCACGGATTCATTAATTGATACCATTTGATTTACAGTGCGTTCAACGGATTGACCACCTTCCTCGGCTTGCACAATCGCATGGTTAGAAAGGTCTGTCACTTGCATTGCGCTATCTGCTACTTCAACGATTCCTTGTGCAATTTCTTCGATGGAGATAGCATTTTGGTCGATACCTGTTGTCTGTCTTTCTGCACTAATCGCTACTTGTTGCATCGCTTGTGAAACCTGCTCAGAAGAAGCAATATTTTGCTCTGCGTGGGCAGATAATCCTTGTGCGGATTCTTGTACATGTTGGACGCTGCGGTCAACATTGCGAATAAGGTTTTTCAAGTTCACTTTCATTGAAATAAATGCTTCACTAAGTAAGCCAATTTCATCCTTAGAGTGAATTTCGATAAATTCCGTTAAATCGCCTTCACTAATTTTTAAAGCACTATGTTTTAGTCGATTAATTGGATTTACGACAGAACGAATCATAATCAGCATAAACATTACACCCACAACAATGGACACCGCAATAATGATTAAGTTCATATTAAATGTTGTAGCGGCTGCCTTTGTCGCTTCAGCTGTGAACATTGTACCAACAAGTTTCCAACCCGTTAGTTCATTTGTGATAAATTGTAGCTGTCGATCAGCTTCTAAAATTGTGCCACTATCCTGTTCATAAATTTTAGCGATATAACTTTCAGTAGCCTTGGAACCACTTTCTTTATCACGTTGAGAAATATATAGTTTGTTGTTATCTAATAGTGAGGCAAAGCCTGTTTTTCCAATACGAATATCATTCGTAAGGGCACTTAATGTAGATATATTGAGATCTAATCCGATGACTCCAGAATTATCTGGCAATGCTTGTGTAATTGTAATAACCATGTCACCAGAAGCTTGTGAAATATAGGGTTCTGTAATCGTTACCTGCCCTTTGTTGTTTACTGCTTGTGTATACCAGGGTCTTTTTCGTGGGTCAAAGTCACTTTGATATTGCTGAGCGGGCTCATCGAGAATTTTGCCCTCACTTGTCCCAAAATAGACAAGTTCAATCTCTGGATGCATATTTACGTATTCTTTAAATAGTGACTTAAGCTCCGGCACTTTACTTTCTTGTAGGTAAGATTGATTAAGTTTCTTAGTAAAATATTGAATGTCCTCAATCTTTGGCTTAATTGTACTAGTAATATTCGTATTAAGCATACGAATACTTTCGTTTGTACTTGCTTGTTGTTCCTTAGAAATTTGCTTCTCTGCACTTTGATAAGAAATGATACCGATTAATAAAGTTGGGATGAGAAGCATTGCTAAGAATGAAAAAATGAGCTTTTTCCGTAAACTTAGTTTTGTCAATTGTATAATCCTCACTAAAAATGTTTTATTGTTATTGTTCTATACTTTTCCCCAAGAAGGTAAATAATAGACGACTAGCTAATTTTAACAAATATACAATAAAAGTTAAGCCCTTATCGGTTTTTATTTTTAGATAATTGATCTTATCGAAAAAATATCTCAAAACTTGAAAAACATTCTTTGTTGATAGACATAGAAATGTTCTAATTGATGTATACTATTGCTCAGAAGAGGAGGGAATTTGTAATGATTCAACAAATTGGACAAGTAATGTTATATGTAAATGATCAAGATGCAGCTGTCGCGTTTTGGACTGAAAAAATAGGATTTGTAGTAGTAGCTGATAATAAGGAAGCAGGGATGCGTTGGATTGAAATTGCTCCTACAAAGGATGCCCAAACGTCATTCGTACTGCACAATAAAGAAGTAATTGCAAAAATGCAACCGGAATTAAATTTAGGGACACCTTCTATTATGTTTTACGCTGATAATATAACTGACATGTATCAAGATTTCCAAACGAAAGGAATTAAAGTAGGGGATTTAGTCATGATGCCAATCGGTAGAGTTTTTAACTTTGCGGATCCTGAAAACAATTACTTCGCTTTAGTGGAAAAATAAAAAAAGGGGGCTTTAAACCCCTCATTACTAAAAATCCGTAGGGCTGTCTACGGATTTTTTTATATAAACCCCAAAGTAGTTCTATTTCCAGAGGGCTACCTGTCTTAATGAGCGTTTATGTTAAATCCTCACCATAAATGGCTACAGATTGTCGATCAACGACAAACTCCCGACCATTCCATTTTAAAATGTTTTCAACATATCCTAACCCATCCGCATGATATCTACCCGCAATTTCTTGATAAGCTAATAGTTCATATGTGCCATCACGATCAAAATCAACAGGGTATAATCCACTGATAGGGTCAACCCAACCTTCAATCGGTTGCTTTAATGTGCCATCTTGATTATAAATTTCCGCTAAGTACTCGGGTCCTTTATATTGTAAATCAAGAATATATTGCTTTTTAGGATTAAAACTCCGCACGGATGCTTTATAGTTATTTAAGTAGTTGACTGAGTAAGTTAGTTTATTATTAAATGACTCGGTATCAAATATTGAACGTACTTTGCCGTTTATAGATGAAAAAATTTCACCGTTAATAATTCCTCCACTACCACCAGTATCAGAAATCACCATAATATCTTCTATATGATCTCCAGTAAAATCTCCGAGAAAAATGGTAGGACTATAGCCAACGTTTTCTTTCAGCCCAATTTGTTCGAATTGCCGTGTCTGCCCGTAAAAGATGACAAGTGTAATGTTTTTCCAGAGCGGGCTATCGGGTGTTTTAGTACCCATTAAAAATACAGTTTCAAAAAAACCATCACCGTTAATATCTCCAAATTTTGTTTGAATAATTTGAGGAGCCATTTGGGTCATGTTGATAGTACTTGGAGATGGATTTAAATTATTGTTCATTTATACACCTCTTTCTTAGTGTTAGCATATGTTTTGAATACAGCTTGGTGCATAAAATAAGTTGTGAAATAAAAGAGGGGAATAATTCCTATAATACTTACTAAAAAACTTGTGATTAGCCCATTGACAATTAACCATGTTGAAAGTATCATAATGTCAATGAATCAGAAAATTCAGTACCACAAGTTATCTCACTACTTAATGTAGGTAGAGATTTTTTTAAACCGTTAATTCTTAGTAAATATATATGTTTTATATAATTTGGGAAGAAGGAGATTTTTGTGAAAGAGTTATTTATTAAAACGGAGCGTCAGCGTTACTGGCTAGAGCAGTTGGCTTCAATTGCAGAGCCAATCAAATCGGAGGCTGTAGAAGTCGACGAACAGTCCCGGTTTCCATTTGAGGCATATAAGCTACTATTACAAATCGGCTATCCAAAACTAACTTTACCGAAACAATATGGAGGAGAAGGATTATCTGTTTACGATATGATTCTCGTTCAAGAAACATTAGCTAGTTACGATGAAAACGCCTCTCTTTCACTCGGATGGACATTAGGTGTTGTTGGCGAAATATATGACAAAAAGCTATGGGCTGAGGATTTACTCCAAAAATTCGCACAGAAAGTACAACAAGGTGCCATTATCAATCGAGCTGTCAGTGAATTAGCAACTGGTAGTCCAACGCGAGGTGGCAGTCCAGGAACAAATGCCGTATCGACAGCGGATGGCTGGTTATTAAATGGCCGTAAAATATTTACGACTGCATCGCCCGTACTCGATTATTTCTTAACGTCTGCTTGGATTGAAGAAAAAGGGCAAATTGGCTTTTTCCTCATTCATAAAGATGTAGCAGGGCTATCAATTGAAGAAAATTGGCAAATGTCAGCGATGCGTGGCACAAGCAGTCATGATTTAGTATTACAGAACGTAGTGGTTCCTACTAATCATTTAGTAGAATTGCCGAGTCATCCAAGTGGTGGCAAGATTAATGGCTGGATTTTGCACATCCCTGCAACTTACTTAGGGATTGCACAGGCAGCGAGAGACTATGCGTTACATTTCGCTAATCATCATCAACCAAACAGTTTAAATGCCCCGATTAGCACATTACCAAATGTACAGCAGTTATTAGGAGACATTGAATTAAAGCTACATCAGGCACGTTTTGTCCTTTATGGCGTGGCAGAGGCTTATGATGATCCAACAAGACGACATACTTTAACGAATGAAATGGCGGTTGCCAAGCATACGGTGACGAATATTGCGATTGATGTCGTGGATAAGGCGATGCGCGTTGTTGGAGCAAAAAGTTTACAGCTTACGAACCCGTTACAACGCTATTATCGTAATGTTCGTGCAGGATTACATAATCCACCAATGGATGATATGACGATACTAAAATTAGCGACAGCTGCCATTGAGCAACAAAAATTATCTGATCAGTAATCATATAATCACTTGAGATGAAGGAGAAATGACATATGTTTAAACAAAAGAAAAAATTATTTCAAATTGCAGCAGTCGGGTTGGCATCTCTTGCTATTTTAGCAGGATGCAGTTCGGGCGAAGCTTCTAAAAATGAAACAGAAGATGGGGTTAAAGTACGTACTGTGAAGGTAGCATACGATCAAGCATCTAAACCGATTAGCTATATTGACGATAAAGGTAATCCAACAGGCTACGACGTGGAAGTAATGAAGCTAGTAGATGAACTATTACCTGAATATAAGTTCGAATATGTTGGAACTACAAGTGATGATTTATTAATCGGTGTAGAGCAAGGAAAGTACCAAGTCGGTGTGAAAAATGCATTCTTCACGCAGGAACGTACAGAGAAATTCATTTTCCCTAAAGAATTTTTAGGATTAAGTAGTGCAGGTTTAGTGCTACGCAAAGAAGATGAAGGGATTAAAACATTAGCGGATTTTGCGTCAAAAGGATATTCATTAGCGCCGATTGCTGCTAACAATGCCCAGTATACAATTATCGATGAGTACAACAAAGCAAATCCTAACAACAAAGTAAAATTACAAGCAGGTGATGCCTTTACTGTCGATGTTGTGCAATGGGTAAATGAAGGGCGCGTTGATGGTGGTGTCATGATTGAAGGTCCATTTAAGCAGCAAGTATTAGCGGACGATGGCGCTTATCATAATTTGAAGGATGAGGTTGTTTATAACGAATTTGCAGTGATTAAAACATGGCCACTGTTCAATAAAAAAGAACAAGAATTTGCGGATGCTTATGATAAAGCGATTGCCCAAATTAAAGAACAAAAGAAAACAAGTGAATTAAGTAAAGAGTTTTATGGCCGTGATTTATTTGAAGTGTTAGAAAACGTAAATCGATAATTTTTAAAAGGCTGCCTGAGTCAAGTTACTCAGCAGTCTTTCTTAATAAACGGAGAGCGAAGGCGTTGAAATTTGGCTGCCTTTAGTGAAGACATTGATAAAGTTGGTGAGGAAATGGAGAAGTATTTTGATGCATCGTACATTTGGAACGCTATTCCCTTATTATTGCCGTTTTTAAAAGTAACCTTTTTAGTTGCAGGGTCTTCCATTGTACTAGGTATATTCTTCGGCTTATTATTAGCCGCTGCAAAGTTAAGTTCAATGAAGGTATTACAAAAAATGGCGAATTTATATACAACTATTATGCGTTGTACGCCATCCATTGTTCTATTATTCCTTGTTTATTATGGGGTACCTGCATTAGCAGAAAACATCGGTTTAAATCTTCATGCGATAGAGACAGCCTTCTTCGTCGTCGTGACATTTACATTGCAGTTTGCTGCAATTATGTCTGAGGTGATTAGGTCTTCCTATTTGGCTATTAATAAGGGACAGTTTGAAGCTGCTGTTAGTGTAGGGTTAACACCGTTCCAAGCTTATCGCCGCATTGTTTTCCCTCAAGCGCTTGTAATCGCATTACCAAACTTCGGAAATGCCATGATTGCGTTATTACAAGAAGGAGCATTGGCATACACAATTGGGCTAATTGATATTGTTGGTAAGGCTAATTTAATTATTGCAAGTAATATTAATGCCCATGCATTAGAAATCTATATCGCACTTGCGATTTGTTATTGGGTACTATCGATTGTGATTGAAAAATTCTTTGCTATGTTAGAAAAGTTTTTTGGCAAGGGAAAAAGAACGTTAGAAACAACGTAAGGGGGCGTAATGATGAACTACCAATTTTTAGTTGAAACCTTTTTTGTAGCATTATCGGGTGTACCGATCGCACTCCTTGTAACGGTTGTTGCATTACTCGTTGCTCTTCCACTTGGCTTTTTATTAGCACTGACACGCATTAATAAAATTCCGGTTATACATCATCTAGCAAAGATTTATGTATCCTTTGTTCGAGGTACGCCCATTATTATTCAGATTTTTATTATTTATAGTAGTATTCCACTCATATTAAAAATGGTTTTTGAAAAATATCATATTACCTATGACATTTATAAAATCAATCCAATTTGGTATGCATTTATCGTGTTTGCTTTTAGTACAACAGCTATTTTAATAGAGGTATTCCGTTCGGCACTTGGTACTATTGAAAAGGGTCAGCTAGAGGCGGCACATGCAGTGGGTTTAACGACATTTCAAGCTTATCGCCGAATTATTATTCCACAAGCATTAGTAGTGGCGATGCCGAATATTTGTACAGCAACAGTAAACCTAATAAAAGCGACGTCATTGGGATATGCGATGTCCTTACCAGAAATTACATTGAAGGCAAAAGTTGCTGCAAATGTGGGCTACAATTATGTGGAAGCATATCTTGATATATTCATCGTGTATTTAATTTTATGCAGTACGGTTGAATACTTGTTTAAGCGATACGAGCAACATTTGAGCAAATACAAAGTGGCAAATGCCTAAGGGGTGAATCTTTATGTTAACAATCAAAAATATTCATAAATCATTTGGCGATAATGAAATTTTAAAAGGTGTAGATTTATCGATTGATAAAGGTGATGTAGTTGTTATTTTATACTCGAGTGGCTCAGGTAAAACGACTTTATTGCGTTGCATTAACTTTTTAGAAAAGGCAGACCAAGGGCATGCGACATTCGGTACAATCGATGTGGATTTTCAAAATGTCAAAAAGAAGGACGTCCATGCTATTCGTCAACGTGTAGCGTTTGTATTCCAAAATTATAATCTTTTTACGAATAAAACAGCTTTAGAAAATGTGACAGAAGGACTTGTTATTGGCCGAAAAATAGCAAAGGCTGAAGCGATTGAAATCGGTAAAAAAGCGCTTGATAAAGTAGGGCTGTCAGAAAAATATGATGCTTATCCAAGTCAGTTATCTGGCGGTCAACAGCAGCGTGTTGGTATTGCCCGTGCAGTGGCCTTGAACCCAGATATTATTTTATTTGATGAGCCGACTTCTGCCCTTGACCCAGAACTAGTGGGAGAAGTATTGACGGTTATGAAGAACATTGCGAAAGAGGGCACGACAATGCTTGTTGTAACGCATGAGATGGGCTTTGCAAAGGATGTAGCTAACCGCGTTATTTTTATGGATGGTGGGGTTGTTGTCGAAGAAGGAAGCCCACATGATATATTCGTTAGCCCGAAAGAAGAACGGACGAAAAAGTTTTTAAAGCGTGTGATACCAGAGGATTATACATTTTATATTTAAGGTTTTCATTGGAACTAGTGAAACGTTATTAGTTGCAGGGATGTAGCTCTAGTTGTTGTAATATCTTTCTTCGGACAGATGATTTACGTTTTTATTTGTCATTGCGTCCTATAGAATTTATACTTTTACTTGAAAAAAGGTTCAATTCTTGTAGGCATAACAAGGAGTTGAGCAACAGTTTTATTCGGAAAGTTTTTGAGAACTTACAGTAAAAGCTAAATTTTCAAAAAGGGGTTTACAACAATGCCACTTACTTTTGCACATCCCGCTGCCGTATTACCGTTCTCAAGAAAAAGTAAGTATATTCATTTTTCTGCCATGGTTATCGGTAGTATGGCGCCAGACTTTGAGTATTTTCTAAGAGGCTAACCTAAGGGTGAAATAGGTCATACTTTTATGGGGTTTATTACGTTCAATCTACCGTTAGTAGCTTTCATCTACTTTATCTATCATTTCTTTATACACCAAACCTTCGTTCATTATTTGCCTAATATACTACAAGATACTTCTACAAATAGAGTAGATTCCAATAAATTGTTGAAATTAGTCGTGTTTATTTATTCTGCCTTGTTTGGCATGCTTACTCATGTCGTATGGGATTCCTTTACACATATAAATGGTTATATGGTGCTTACTTTCCCTACAGTATTTACTAAAATCTATCGTATTTATGGTTTTGATCTACCTTTGTATAAGTTTTTGCAACATGGTAGTACATTACTGGGATTCATTTTGATATTTGGTTATATGTATTTCAGAGCATTATCTCAGAGACATAGAAATGCTACCGTTGGTGTTACACATAAAATTATTTATTGGTCATCCTTATTCGTAATGACATGTTCATTAGTAATTAGTTGGTATGTCATTGACCATGTTCCTTTTTTAAATTATGGCATTCTTGTTGTAAGAATAATCGATTCTTTTTTTATTAGTTTATTCGTCATATCAATCTACTTAAAATATTGGCTAAAAAGGTAAAGTACTGAGATTTATCTTTAAAGAGACTGTTCTGGTAAATGGGACAGTCTTTTTTGTTGCTGAAAGGAGCGTGGGATTTTGGCTATATGAAGGGAGCATCTTTCAATTTTTTATTAAACAGAATTATCAAAAAATATTGACATTTAAGTTTTCTTTTTTTATATTTTTACTAATATATTTCCGTTTATCGGAATTAATTTCCGTATAGTGGAAATGTATATGGTGGATTTTTTGTCTTATGTAGCAAGTTGCTACTTTAAGGTTTTGTACTACGAATGCAAAGGGGAGAGAGGATGGCAAATCTACAAGAGAATCATAATGTTGAAGAGCCGAAAATCAAGGGGATTAATGCGTTTGTTTTAATGTTTATTATTATTTTAGTTATGAGTGTCCTTACGTATATTATTCCAGCTGGTCAGTATGATCGAGTTGAAATAAACGGGCGTATGGTTGTAGACCCTGAATCATTTCACTATATAGATTCGAGTCCAGTCGGTTTCCTTGAAATATTCAATAGTGTCCATTTAGGGATGCTAGAAGGTGCTTCCATTATTTTATTTGTTTTCTTATTTGGGGGAGCGCTTGGTATTATGCAAAAAACGGGAGCGATCGATTCATTTATTAAAGTAATGGCTTCTAAATTTGGTCAGAAGGAGTACGTGTTAATTCCAATTCTGATATTAATCTTTGGTAGTTTAGGAACATTAATCGGTTCAGCAGAGGATACACTTGTGTATATTGCCATCATTATTCCATTAACGATGGCTCTAGGAATGGATGCCATTACAGGCTTTGCAATTGTCATGTTAGGGACATTAGCAACTGGTTTTACATCTGGCATTACCAATCCATTTAACATCGGCGTTGCTCAAACGATAGCTGAATTGCCAATGTATTCAGGTATGTCTTATCGCATTATTGTATTTGTTGTGTTCTATCTTTTAACAGTAATTTATATTATTCGGCATGCAAAAAAAGTGAAAGAAGACCCAGCGAAAGGAATCTACGGAAAGTTTAAGAGAGAAGAAACGGTGGAACTATCTTTAGACTTTAAAATGAGCGGTCGTCATTTATTGGCTTTGCTGGTGTTGTTAGCGAATTTTGTTGCATTAATTGTCGGGGTTATTAAGTTTCAATGGTATATCAGTGAAATTGGTGGCGTATTCTTATTAAGCAGCATTATTATGTCGGTAATTTGTAAAATGAGTCCAAATCAAATGGCTGAAGGCTTTATTTCAGGAGCGCGAGATATGGTGGAGGGTGCTTTAATTATTGGCTTTGCTCAAACAATCCTCGTTATTACGACATCGGGTGGCTTAATTGATACTATTTTACATTTTGTAGCGAATGCAGTCAGTGTACTACCTGCTTCTATTAATGCAGTAGGCATGTTCTTGCTACAACTGTGTTTAAATTTCTTAGTGCCATCAGGTAGTGGACAAGCTGCTTTAACAATGCCCATTATGACACCATTAGCTGATTTAATTGGTGTAACAAGACAGACAGCCGTATTGGCTTTCCAATTTGGAGACGGTATATCGAATATGGTCATTCCTACAAGTGGTGTTTTGTTAGCAGGTTTAGCAATCGCAGGTATTCCATTTTCCAAATGGTTTAAATGGGTTTTCCCATACTTCGTTATTCAAACGACGTTAGCCATTATTTTATTAGTTATTGCGCACGTTATGAATTACGGCTCGTTTTAATTTAGAGAATGATAGGAGGATTTACAAATGATAAAAACAAAAGATTTACATCAACAGGTCATTGCTTGGAGACAGCATTTACATATGTATCCTGAATTATCACATCAAGAGCATCAAACAGCACAGTTTATCTATGAGCAATTAATAACATTCCCACATTTAGAAGTAAAACGGTTAACAGAAACGAGTGTTTATGCATGTTTAAAAGGGACGAAGACGGAGGGGCAGGGTCATACGATTTTATTGCGTGCAGATATTGATGCATTGCCAATTGAAGAAGAGACCGATTTGCCATTTAAATCAAAAAATCCAGGGGTGATGCATGCTTGTGGGCATGATGCACACCCAGCGATGTTATTAGGTGCTGCGAAAGTATTAGCTGAACGGGGTACAGATTTCAATGGTGAAATCCGTTTTATTTTCCAGCATGCTGAGGAGGTAACGCCAGGGGGAGCTGCTCAACTTGTGTCATTAGGTGTTGCGGATAATGTAGATTATGCATTTGCATTACATGTAAGCCCGGATTATCAAGTCGGTCAATTTGCCATGAAGGATGGAAAGTTTACGGCAGCTGCAGATGATTTTGAGATTAAGATTTACGGTCGAGGTGGACATGCTTCGACGCCAGAGGTTGCAATTGATCCGTTATTGATTGGGTCAGAAATGGTTGTGGCATTGCAAACTATTGTGTCGCGTAAAGTACCAAGCATTCATGCTCCGGTTTTAACGGTAGCAAAATTTCATTGTGGTACAGCTTTAAATATTATTGCGGATACGGCTGAGCTTGGTGGTACAATTCGTTCGCTTGATGCGACAGTACGTGTGGAGGCTCGTCACCATTTAGAGAAGATTGTCAATGGTATAGCGTCCATGCATGGGGCTAGAGTAGATATTAAATGGGAACTTGGTTGTCCTTCTGTAACCAATGACAAGGAGCTTACAGCTTTATCTCGTCAAATAGCGGGGGATATTGTAGGGGCAGAAGGTGTACAGGAATTACCTGCACCAATGTTTGGAACAGAAGATTTTGCCGATTTTTCAGAGATTGTTCCTTCTTCAATGCAGTATATAGGGGTGCATAATGAGGATTTTGGTGAAGCCTATCCTTTGCATCACCCTCGCTTTAAAATTGATGAGGATGCCTTGATTTATGGTGTTCGCTATTTTGAAAAAATCGCACGGACATTATGCCCTTAAAACCATCACCAGTGTGGGTGTTTGAGTGTATTGGTGTAAAGTATCTAGTAGTTAATTGGAGTGATGTATGGAGACGCCCGCGGAAAGCGCCCGCAGCGGAAATCAACGGCAGTAACTATCTACAACAATAAACACCCACCTTATGCAGGCGGGTGTTTATCGTTGTTATCGCGTATTATTTTGTATAGTTATCAAAATAACCTTGAATATAAATCATTGGTGTTCCTTTATCGCCTGAGCCTGAAGTTAGGTCAGAAAGAGAACCGATTAAGTCTGTTAATTTACGAGGTGTTGTACCTTGAGCGGCCATTTGACCAGTTAAATCTTCGTCTTTATTTTGAATATATTCAGAGATAGCTGTTTTTAATTCTTCTCCGCGAAGATCAGCAAAATCATTATCTGCTAAGTATTTTAATTTTACTTCATTCGGTGTACCGTCTAAGCCTGCAGTGTAGGCAGGTGAAACAACAGGGTCAGCAAGCTCCCAAATTTTACCCACTGGATCTTTGAATGCACCATCTCCATAAACCATTACCTCTACTGTTTTACCAGTAGCTTCTTTGATTTTTGCTTGGATGCCATCAACGATTGGTTGGCAAGTATGTGGGAATAGTTTTACACTTTCCTCAGTTGCTTTGTTTGAGCCAAGTAGACCGTATTCTGCATTAAAGCCAGAACCATTAATAGATTCAGCTAAAATATTATCTAACGAAAATACCTTTTCAGCACCATTCGTTGTTAAAATACGTTTTGTACGGAAGCGAGTGTGAATATCGCAAGTTAGTACACTTTTTGTATAGGCTAAAATTGTTTTTGGATTGTTTGAGAAGATGACTTCACAAGCTGCACCTTCAGCTTCGATTAATTCTTTGTAGTATTGAATATAATCTACACCTGTAAATGTGTGTTTTTTATAGCCGAAATGCTCGCGGAACTCAGCTTCTGTTAAGGTATCAGTCCAAGGATTAATACCTTTAACATCTAGTTCGTCGATATCAACTAAGTGGTTGCCAACTTCATCCGATGGGTAGCTTAGCATTAAAACGACTTTTTTTACCCCTTTCGCAATACCACGTAAGCAGTTTGCAAAGCGATTACGGCTTAAAATTGGGAAGATCACACCAATTGTATCATCACCAAACTTAGCAGCTACATCCGTTGCAATGTCATCGATTGATGCATAGTTACCTTGTGCACGGGCTACAACAGATTCTGTTACTGTCACAATATCTCGATCCTCAATTGAATAGCCTTCCACTTTAGCAGCGTTTAGTACTGTATCGACAACGATTTGTTCGATGTTATCGCCTTCGTTAATAATCGGACCACGAAGACCTCTTACCACTGTTCCAACTACACGTTCCAAAATAATCTCTCCTTATTAAATAGCTATATGTTAATTTTTAATGAGATGAATAAAACCAATATGATTTTACTATACGCTCAGTTAATGATATAAGTAAAATTAATAGTTTAAATAATAGCTATAAGGAGAGCTTATATGATAGGGAAATTAGATTTATATCGTGTTTTTAGTGTCGTTGCAAAAAATAGTAGCTTTTCTAGGGCGGCTAAAGATTTATTTATGACACAACCCGCCGTTAGCCAAGCCATGATGCAGCTCGAAAGGGAGCTAGGCACTAGACTCTTCAACCGAACACCAAAGGGCGTCACATTAACGACAGAAGGAAAGTTGCTATTTGAATATACTAACTCGGCATTAGGTCTTTTAGATGCAGGGGAAGAAAAGCTGCTAGAATTTAAAAATTTAACGACAGGCCAATTGAAAATAGGGGTAGGAGATACAATTTCCCGCTTCTTTTTAATGCCATATCTTGAATCTTTTCATACGATGTATCCAAATATAAAATTGCAAATGTTAAATGGCACTACTTCGGAAATATGTAACTTTATAAAATCGGGTGAGGCTGATGTCGGGCTTTGCAATTTCCCGATAGAAGATGTCAGTTTACAATTAACCGCGTGCACGGAAGTTCAAGATATTTTCGTCTGTGGAGAGAAATATAAAACGCTCAAGTCAAAAAGCTTAAGTTTTGCGGATTTATTAAAGTTCCCCCTTATTTTTCTTGAGAAGAAATCGAACTCGAGAAACTATGTTGAAACTTATTTAATGTCAAAAGGTATTCAAATTGCACCGGAGTTTGAGCTCGGTTCACATGATTTAGTGCTTGAATTCGCACGTAGTAATTTAGGAATCGCATGTGTAACAAAGGAATTTTCAAAGGATTATTTACAGCGAGGGCTACTTTATGAATTACCACTTGTAGAAAGCATTCCAAATCGTAGTATTGGGATGTGTTATTTAAAAAGTGTTCCATTGTCCCGTGCTGCTACAAAATTTATCGAGATTATTGAACGTAAACAAGCTCGGAAGCAGATAAACCCCCGAACTTTAAAATAAGCTTAGCGACTAGATGATAGCCTGCTAAGCCTTTTTTTATGCTTCGCTTTTCTTTGTAATCAATTCAATCAGTGCATCAACATTTCGTTTGTTTTTCATTGTAGGAGAGTGTAGATAGGAAAATGTCCGGATAAATCGTTGTTCAGCAAGTGGCAAAATAGCAAGATCACCATTTCGAAGGTCGCGCTCAATTACACTGCCAGATAGTAAAGATAGGCCTAGTCCTTCAATCACACTTTCTTTCACACCTTGGTTGCTACTAATGGTTAAGAGTGATTGCACTTGAAGTCCGTTTGTTCTAAATAGATGATCTAAATAATTACGTGTACCTGAACCAACTTCACGTGCAACCCAATTTTGCCGTTGTAATTGTGGGATCGTGATAGCAGATTGTTGAACAAGAGGGTGGTCGTTTGCGCTAACTATAAATAACTCATCTTCCATAAAAGGATGAATAATAAGCTCGTTGTCATGTGCCTGACCTTCAATAAGCCCTATATCTACTTGTAATAGTTTAGTAAATCGAATAATTTCATCGGTATTGCCAATAATAACTTGTAGCTCTAATTGAGGGAATTTGTTCTGAAGTTTCGATAACATGACAGGCAATATATTTTCTCCAATTGTAAAGCTAGCCCCTATTACGAGCGTGCCTTGAATCGAATGATGATAAGCTAATATATCTTCCTTCGCTGCCTCAGCAATAGCCATAATTTGTTTGGCACGCTTATATAAAATCTCACCAGTTGGTGTAATTTGCACAGACTTTGGCGAGCGGATAAATAAAGTAGTTTGCAACGCTTGTTCAAGGTTTTTAATATGCAGACTGACACTAGGTTGGGAAATATGGAGAATTTCTGAGGCTTTCGTAAAGTTATTGACTTCAACTAATGTAACGAACGTTTTTAACGCATCGTATTGCATCGTATCACCCCTTATTATTAGAAAAATTAATAATTGTAATTATATATATGTATTTTACTGATGATTAACTTTTTTATAAAGTATAATCATCAAGAATGAAAGAAGTGGACAGCATGAATCAACAACAGGGGATAAAGAATTTACTAGCGCCACCATTTATGAAGGGGATTATCTTGACATTAGGTCTTGCCTTAGTGGCTAAGTATATTTCGACATTTCCTTTTTTCTCAATATTAGGTAAGCTTGTAATAGCAATCATACTTGGGATGGTATGGCGAGCAATATTTACTGTACCTGATGTCTGGCAAACAGGTATATCTTTTTCGAGTAAAAAACTATTGCGATTAGGTATTATTTTGCTGGGGATGCGCTTGAATTTAGCTGATATTTATCATGCAGGAGCGAGCGTCTTTTTGATTGCCTTTCTCAATTTAGTATTTGCTTTCTTTGTTGTTTACTGGTTAACTAAGGTATTTCATGTCGATAAAAAGCTCGGCATTTTAACGGCTTGTGGAACAGCTATTTGTGGAGCTGCGGCTGTTGTAGCGATTGCCCCTCAAATTAAGGCGAATGAAAAGGAAACTGCTGTAGGTGCAGCGATTGTCGCCTTGCTTGGCACAGTATTTACACTTATTTATACAGTGGTGTATTCACTTATTGGCTTAACACCGACACAATATGGCATTTTTGCAGGAGGTACATTGCATGAAATAGCTCACGTTATTGCAGCAGCGGCGGCGGGTGGCGATGAGGCTGTAGATATGGCGGTCATTGTAAAATTAACGCGTGTCGCTTTGCTCGTACCAGTAGCGATTGTAATTGGAATTATGTATCAAAGAAGAAACAAAGAACAAGGAAACAAAGCATTTTCGTTATCTATAATTCCTTGGTTTATTCTAGGTTTTTTAGTTATGAGCGCTATTAATTCGTTAGGAATAGTACCACCAGCATTTGCACAAACAGTCGTAAATTGCGCATATATTTTAATTGCTATGGCGATGGCAGGCTTAGGATTGAATGTAGAAATGAAAACATTTAAGCAATTAGGCATTAAAGCCTTTATCGCAGGACTGATTGGTTCGGTATGTTTATCAATAGTCGGTTATTTCTTAGTAGTAGTATTTCAATGACTAAGAATTGTTTGAGAATTGTTTGAGTGCCTGACACCAAGAAAAAACCATGCATATTTTCTAGAAATATGCATGGTTTTTTAGATAGAATCAGAAGATAATTTAAATAGGTTTACAATTTGTTATTAACGTTGTGCTTCGATAGAAGAAGCTAGCTCAGCAACGACAATTTTACTGCCGATAATTGGGCTGTTCTCAGGTTTTGCGCCTTCAGAGCCAGGCTCAGGACGGTGATGCGCCGCCGCAAAAGCATCGCTATTACGCCACGCTTGGAAATGCTCTTTCGATTCCCAGTACATATTAACGCTCATTTCGTCATATGTAGGATCGTCTGTAGAAATTAATACTTCTACTTTGTGAAAGCCCTCAAACTGTTGCAGTGGACCTGGCTTCGTAAAGTTTGGAGCCATTTTCGCAGCAAAGCCAGGCTTTACTTGAATACGATTGGTAACAATAATCATACTAATACCCCCTAATCATTTTATTGAAGATAAATTAAAGCAAAATCGAATGAATTATCAATGATTATCATTCGCAATCAATGATAAGTGTCCTAGGAAGTCATTGTCAACAAAATTGCAAAGGAAAACGATATTTCAAATGACGATATTGACTTCTATTCTTTATTATATCTCAACCAGTAGTTGTAGGCATTCTATAACTATCGTTACCATCTTGTTTTCAAATATACATACATAGGGTTCTTTTGTAGCGTGTGCTGACATTTTGTTGACATAAATAGATGCTATTATAAAAAATCAACAAGCAAGTGGCGAGGTGAGAAAGTGATGATAAAAATATTAGTGGTAGAAGATGAGTTTGCAATTAGCCAAGTACTGAAGGCTTATTTGCAAAAGGTTGGCTATGAAGTTATACAATGCTTTACTGGTGGTCGTGCATTGGAATTGTTTCTGGAGCACCAGCCAGATTTAGTGTTATTAGATATTATGTTACCTGAAAAAAACGGTTGGACAATTTTGCATGAAATTCGCAATGAGGGCTCTTGTCCAGTTATTATGTTAACGGCTTTAGGCGATGTAAATTACCGCTTAGAAGGGTTCGATCAAGGTGTGGATGATTATATTGCGAAACCATTTATAGCGGACGAAGTTGTTGCGCGAGTAAAAGCTGTTTTAAGACGATCTGAAAGCAAGCGAGAATCATCTTTAACGAAGCGATTTGGACAGTTGGAAATTGATATGCAGGCACATCAAGTGTTCCTCAATGGTCAAGAAATTGTGTTAACACCACGAGATTTATCGGTATTATTATTTTTAGCTGAGCATCCAAATCAAACATTCACTCGTGACCAGCTTATTGAACATGTGTGGGGATGGGAATACGAGGGCAGTGATCGAGCTGTCGATTTAGCAGTGAAGCGATTACGGAAGGCACTTACAGACTGGGATGAGGCAGAAGGAGAGATAAAAACATTACGAGGATTGGGGTATCAGTTAAGTGTTCAAAAAAAATAAGCGAATCTCCTTACTTCAATATTGGACGAGCCGTTACTTACTCACACTCTTTATAGGGCTAGCTATTATTTCTTTTATTTCTGCTAGTTGGATACGTCACACAACTTTGGAGAATCGACTAGACTTAATGAATTTTATAGCAGAGGAAACGGTTTATCGTTTGTCGGATTCAGCTGCTCCAAATAATAATACGCCCTCAGAAGGTATACCAGGCTTTATCGGCAATCGTGAACGCTTGAACATGAGGGAAATTGACCCAATCTTATATGTAGTTGATGGGAAAGGCAATATCTTGACAAGAAATCGTCCCATGCCACCGGGAAGTAGTGATAATGTGACTAACTTATTAGATGGAGAAGAGGGAACGAAAAAAATTGTTGTGGAAGCTGAAGGAAAAAAGATGGTTCATTATGTGGTGAAAAAGAAAATTGTAAAAGAGAATAAGGTTGTTGGCTGGGTGCTTGTGTTAGAGAAGAAGGAAAACTTGACGAAAGTTCAACAAGCATATGGACAACTAGCCATCATAATTGGAGCACTTGCTATCCTCGGCTGGGGAGCTATCTATTTTTTATCGAAGCGCTTAGTGCGTCCGATTAAGCAAGTAGCGGAAGCGGCTAAACAAGTACAAGAAGGCAATTATACATTTGAGTTACCTCAAAATAGTAAAGAGGAAGAAGTATTTGAACTTGTTACATCCTTTAAGGACATGGCCAATAAGTTACAACAACTCGAACGAACGCGAACGGAGCTGTTAGCAGGAGTTACCCATGAGTTAAAAACGCCCGTTACATCTATTAGTGGGTTGTTGCAGGCTGTAAGAGATGGCGTTGTAACGGGGGAAGATGCCAAAGAATTTATTCAAATGGCTCTTATAGAAACGACGAAAATGAAAACAATGGTTGGGGATTTATTAGCTTTTAACAGTTTTGCGGTGGATGCGATTCCTGTTAAGCTCGTAGCGCTCAATGTCAATCACATTGTACGGGATGCAGTGGCACAGTGGGAAGTGATGGAGGATGAGCAACATATTAAGATACAGGTGCACTATCTTCCGGAGCCGGTAAATGTGCAAGCTGATGTTGTACGTATACAGCAAATATTCACCAATCTTTTAACTAATGCAAAGCAAGCCATGCAGGCTGGTTACGTGACGATTACATTAAGGGAAAATCTTGATTGTGTTATTATTGCTGTACAGGATTCAGGAAACGGAATATCACAAGAAAATCAGGCATTTATTTTCGAGCGCTTTTATCGAGGTGAGAATAAAAAATATACTGTTCGAGGGCTAGGCTTAGGGCTTCCATTAAGTAAAATGATGGCTCAATCAATTGGCGGCGATTTACGATTAGTTGAAAGTAACCCTTCTGGAACATGTTTTGAAATAATAGTATTGAAAGCTACTACGCAGTAACGGCGTGGTAGCTTTTTGTTATGCCGTAAGAGTAAGGGTTGGGCAATGTAAAAATTTATTGAAGGAATTGTAAAGCTGACATCTGACTGACACATTAGCCCTTTATAGTAAGCAATGTAAACGAGGACATACACGAAAGGATGTTATAGAGAATGGCTATATATTCAAGGTTTACCAATATCATTGCCGTTCCTGTTGCCTTCGTGCTGCTGTTAACGGGATGTGGTGATAGTAGCGATTATGTGGCAACGGTGGACGGTGAAAAAATTCTTCAGACAGAGCTAGATCAGGCATTGCGCGAACAATATGGCGCAGAAGTGTTAGACACACTTATAAACAATAAAATCATTGCGCTTGAGGCAGAAAAAGAAGGTATTACTGTATTGGATAATGCTATTCAAGCGGAATATGATGAGCTGGTCGAGTCTTATGGCGGAAAGGCAGCTTTACAAGAGGCACTCGATGCCAATGGTCTAACTGTGGAAAGTGTTAAAGATAATATTCGCATGTATCAGTTGACAAAAGATGTTATGGCGAAAAGCATAGATATTTCGGATGAAGAATTACAGCAATATTTTGAAGAACACAAGGATGACTACGGTCAACAGGAGCAAGTGGCGGCTAGTCATATTTTCCTTGAAGATGAAGCAACTGCAAAAGAGGTTGAAGAGAAGTTAAAAGCGGGTGAAGACTTTGCAGAGTTGGCGAAAGCCTATTCCGTTGATACAGATACAAGAGAAGATGGTGGCGATCTAGGTTATATTCAGCGTGGTCAGATGGATGAGCAGTTTGAAGCGGCAGCATTCGCTCTTGAAAAAGGGGCTGTAAGTAGTGTCGTGCAGTCAGTAGAAGGTTATCACATTATTAAAGTAACAGGTAAAGAGCCTGCACAACAAGCTGTTTTTGAAGACGTTCAAGATGAAGTGTATGAAACCGTTTTAGAATCACGTATCAACGAAGAATATATGACATGGCTAACAACGAAACAAGAGCAATACAAGATTGAAAAGCAATAAAGGAAGGAGCGCTAATCATGCCTAAAGTAACATCTTTTAACCCAAATGGTCGGAAAGAAATTAAACAGGCAATCTCCTATCCGGACTATGCACTGTTAAAAAGTAAAATCCAGCATTTGATGAAGTTAGATCGTAACGCTGGTCCAGATGGAAAGTATTTAATTCGAAGCACATACTTCGATAATTTTGCGAACAAAGTATTGAATGAAAAAAAAGAAGGGTTTATTAATCGCGATAAATATCGGGTACGTATTTATGGGAAATCGGCTGCTTTAGTAAATTTAGAGCGTAAAAGTAAGCGCAATAATTTAACGTTTAAAACGAAATGTGTGATTTCACAAGCGGAGTACGAAAAGATGCGTATCGGGGACATAGATTGGATGGAAAATGATGACCGCCTATTAATACGGGAATTATTTTATGAGATGAAATATAACCAACTAAAGCCGACGACAGTTGTCGATTATGAGCGCGAGGCGTACATTTACCCTTTTGGTAATGTGCGTGTAACGTTTGATAGTAAGGTGCAGTCAAGCCTGCGCAATACCGAAATGTTCAATCAAAATCTGCCAATGGTGGATGTACTTGAGCCGAACCTTGTTATTTTAGAAGTGAAATATGATTCGTACTTGCCAGACATTATTAAGTATTTACTTCAATCTGTAGATACCCGTGCTGAAGCTTATTCGAAATACCAGCTTAGTCGTATGCACGTATAACAAAGGAGAAATAAAAAATGGATAATATGAATTTTAGTGATATTTTTAAATCAAATTTTCTAGAGAAAACGACCTCATTTTCATTAACCGATTCCATTATTGGATTAGTTGTTGCTTTCTTTGTTGGGCTATTTATTTACGCTGTTTATAAGAAAACCTTTAATGGTGTAATTTATTCCCACTCGTTTAATATTTCGTTGCTCATTATGACCATGGCAACAGCGCTCGTTATTATGGGGATTAGTTCCAACGTCTTGTTGTCACTTGGTATGGTAGGGGCATTATCCATTGTTCGTTTCCGTACACCGATTAAAGACCCAATGGATTTAGTGTATATTTTCTGGGCAATCGTATCAGGTATTCTTTGTGGAGCAGGATTTATTCCACTCGTTATTATCGGTGCTATATTAATAGGCTTAGTTCTACTAGTATTAGTAAATAAAATTACGATTGAAAATCCTTATTTATTAATTGTGAAATTTGAAGAAGATGTAGCTTGTGAAGAAGTTGAACGTATCATTGCTGCACAATCTAAAAAATTCGCGTTAAAATCAAAATCAATTATTCAAAATGATGAAGTTGAAACCACTTACGAAATTCGCGTAAAGCAAAATGATGCAAAGTTTATGGACAATGTAACAAAAGTACCTGGTGTCAAATCAGCAATTATGCTGAGCTACGATGGTAATTTCACAGCGTAATGGTTTTCTAACGGCGAACAAGAGAGGTGCAGTCAATGATTAAAAATCGCATTGTCTATACTAGTATGGCGATTCTCCTTCTACTCTTTGGCGTGATGGTGGCTCTGCTTCCAAACTTAAATATCGAAACAAAAAACACGGAATTTTCCTATGAGACGCTTGTGTTCAATAAAAGCAAAGTAACAACTGTAGATATTGAAATAGCTCAAGAGGATTGGGAGGACATGCTAGAAAATGCTGCTGATGAGGAGCTAAAGCAAGCCAATATTACGATAAATGGTAAGACAATAGAAAATGTGGCGATTCGTACAAAAGGAAACTTATCGTTACGTTCTGTTGTGAATAGTGACTCCGACCGTTATAGCTTGAAAGTCGATTTTGACTATTATGATGATACGCAAAGCTTATATGGACTGAAGAAATTAAATTTAAACAATAATTACAGTGATTCAACTTTAATGCGCGAATATATTTCGTATGAGCTGATGGAAAAAATGGGCTTACCGACGCCTGCTCACGCCTATATGTATGTCACGGTAAATGGTGAAGAGCGGGGTCTATATTTAGGTATAGAAGCGGTCGACGAAACATTTTTAGCGAATCATTACGGAGCCAACGATGGATTTTTATTTAAACCAGATGGTACAGGCAGTGATTTAAAATATATTAGCGATGATCTGGCCTATTATACGGGAATTGGTTTAAAAACGAATGAAGATAATGTTGAAAACTCAAAGCTAATTGATATGCTCGATGCCATTAATAATGGTGGAAATATCGAAAAATATTTAGATGTCGATGAGATGTTACGTTACTTTGCTGTAAATACAGCGCTAGTAAACTTAGATAGTTACCAAGGGAATATGAAGCACAACTACTATTTATATGAGGATAAGGGTGTGTTTTCAATTATACCGTGGGATTATAATATGTCATTTGGTGGCTTTGGTGTTGGTGGTGGAATGGGTGGTAATCCAAATCAAATGCAGACAAATGCAGTTGAGGAGGAAAATGGAGCTACCCCAGCGATAAAGCAACCACAAGGTGACCAGTCAAATGCTGAACAAATTCAAGAAAGACAAGCAAATGCCAACCGCAATAAAGGAGACTTCAATATGTTGGGCGGAATGACTGGAGATTTAATGGCGGATAGTGCCATTAATTTTAGCATTACGACACCAGTATCTGGGACAACTTTAGAAGAACGCCCACTATTAAATGCATTATTGTCTAATGAAGCGTACCGCGCTAAGTATGAAGGGTACTTAGAAAAATTAGCAACAAGCTATTTAACAGAAGATTATATTCAGTCGCTTACGAACAATTTAGCGTTGCTATTAACAAGCTATGAGGAAGCCGATCCTACAAAATTTTTCACAACAGAGCAGTTTTTAGAAGGTGTGGAGGGGGACAACAGTCTACCTGAATTTGCAAAACAACGTTCTGCATCGATTTTAAAGCAACTATCTGGTGAACTAGTTGTCGAAACAAGTGCAACTGCACAAGGAAATATGATGATGCCAAATGGTGATGTAAATGGCAACCCAATGCAAATGCCTGATGACTTTGACCCGAGTCAATTACCCGAAGACTTCGACCCTGCACAAGCACCTGAAGCTGGCGAGGGCAATGAACAGGGAGAAGGGGCGCGAGGTGGTCCAATGCAACGTCCAGAGGGAATGGGCAATCCAAATAAGGGCAATGAGCAGACGATGCAAGCAACAGGAATCGATCAAAGTACAGTGTTAACAGCAACCGCTTCGTTTTCATTTTTAGTAGCTGCTCTCCTCTTTGTTTTTAGATTTAATCGTAGAGGACGCTAAAAATACACGATATCCAAATTTTTTGGATATCGTGTTTGCTTTTTTACATGCTAAAATAAAGCATTCTTTTTTTTCGAGGAGTATCTAACTGATGAATGAACAACAATTTGATAAATTTTTGCATATTAATACGGTCGGTGAACAATATGGATTTCCTAAACTGGCTCACTACCATCGCTACGAGCCAACGCCCTATACTGGCTTAGAACAATTATTTTCCCAATATGAGATGCCGAAAAATCCAGTTTTTATTGATATGGGCTGTGGGAAAGGCAGGGTTCCTATTTATATTCATCATAAATTTCACATTCCGACAATTGGAGTTGAAATGGACGCAGGTTTTTATAAAGAGGCAGAGCATAACAAGGAAAGTTATTGCCGAAAAAAGGGCTCACAAGCGAACATTTCTTTTGTTCATACAATTGCGGAAAACTATAACATACAGCCACATGATAATGTTTTTTTCTTTTTTAATCCATTTTCCATTAATATATTCCGTACGGTTATTCATAATATATGGAAGTCTTATGAGCAACAGATGCGCGAAATCCATATTATTTTATACTATCCACCATACGATTATTTGCAGTTTTTACATCACGGTACCCCTTTTGAATTGATACATGAGGTGCATCTAGAACATGAAACAAATATAAATGAACGCCTTTGCGTGTTTGCAATAAAGTAATTTCCGTGCAAGAAGCGCCCTTTCCACAGGCACGGCTCCAACTAATTTTTGTGGCGGACGCTTTTTCCGCTCGTGTTATTCCTACAGGAGTGTTGCGCTTTCCACTCCAATCAACGGGAACAGCCCACTGGCAGCAAAGTTTGCTCCTAGTACAGTAAAAATATGTTTATTGATTATTTTTATTCAATCTAATTCGACGCTTAGAGCACGGGTAGCTCTAAGCTTTTTTTATAGCGTTGTATCGTTCTAATGCACGGGCTCGTGCTGTTTTATGATCTACGATTGGCAATGGATAGGTATCACCTAATGTGATTCCGGCTTGTTCCAAGATAGTAGTTGGTGCTGTTTGTGGCGCGTGTATATACTTTGCAGGGAGAAGTGCTAATTCAGGCACCCATTTTTTTATATAAGCACCATCTGCATCAAATTTCTCTCCTTGTAACGAAGGGTTGAAGATACGAAAATAAGGAGCAGAGTCGATACCCGTACCGCTTACCCATTGCCAACCCATAGCATTATTTGCTGCATTAAAGTCGACAAGCGTATGCTCAAACCATGCATAACCTTCTTGCCAAGGTTGTAATAAGTGTTTCACTAGAAAAGATGCAACAACCATTCTTACACGGTTATGCATATAGCCGGTTTCCCAAAGCTCACGCATCCCTGCATCAACAAGAGGATACCCCGTTTGTCCAGTTTTCCATGCTTCAAGACGAATGGAATGAGGCTCCCACTCAAAATGTTGAAAATTACTGCGTAATGAATCGGTAGAAAATGTAGGATAGTTCAATAGTTGATAAATCGAAAACTCTCGCCATATAAGTTGTCTTAAAAAGCTTTCTATCTGCTGACTAAATATTGTGTTGTCCTCATCATCTATTAGCTCTTGGCATGTTGCCCAAAGCAAGCGAATGCTAATGTTACCCACTGCAAGAAATGGCGACATTTTAGAAATGGTTTCTTTGGCAGGGTAATCTCGCTTATCTTGGTAGTCAAATAAACCTTGTTCTACGAAAAGTTCCCACTGCTCCATTGCCCCATCTATCCCAGGGTTCCAATAATGGTGAAACTTGTGATACCAATTACCATGCAGTAATTGCAATTGCTCTAAGGCTAGAGAGGATACCTTCGTAGCAAAAGCTCTAATATTAGTAGGTTGACCAAGCGGTTTACGCACGGGCTCCTGCAAACAACGCTTATAAAATGATGTAAAAATGGCATAAGGCTTGTTTTGTTGATTTTGAATGTTCGATAAGTTGAATAATGAATCACCATAGAATGCTTTTACTTCAATATTATTAGCCTGTAATATATTGGTTAGCTGCTCATCTTCATTTTGTTCAGTTGGAAGAAAACGCTCGTTAAAATATACAGCGTCCGCTTCAGTATCTAAAGCTAACTGTAGTACTTCTGAAATGACTTCACCCTTTCGTAAAATCAGTTGCGTGTTATAGTCATCAAGTGTCGCTTGTAGATTCTGAAGTGAATAGTACGTCCAAAAACTTTGAGCGGTATTGCACATTGAAAATTGCTCATTATGAATATAAACCGGTAAAATGACCCCTGATTTAGCTGCATGCCAGAGCGCGGGGTGATCATCTAGTCGTAAATCATTACGAAATAGTACAATTATTTTTTTATTCATTTTGAATCATCCTTTTATAGTTTAAAAATATACGTTAGTACAATAAGTCGTTGGATTAAAGCAAGGAGGACATTATGAAAACACTATTCAATCGTCAAGTAATGATAGCATCCTTAGTTGCGGGTTGCTTATTTGGTATTTTCTTTAAAGTTGTTGAAAATCTAACAGGAAGCCGCGTTTATACATTACTATTAAATGTCGATTATATACCGATTTTAAAAAATTATCGATTTCCAGAAGTGATTGAATTTTCCTTTCATCTCGTGATTTCGTGGTTCATAACAGCCATATTATATACCCTTCGTAATAAGTATAAGTGGAATAATGGTACGTTAATCAGAAATAGCATCGTACTTCAAATGATTATAGGATGTATGTTGTTTCCTACAACAACCTTCTCAACACGAACACCTAACTTTACAGATTTCTACGCATTTAGTTGGTGGCTTGCATGCCATATTTTGTATGGAGTATTGGTAGGGGTTCTTTTGAAAAAAAGATAAGCAGTTAAACTATAAAAGGAAAGCAATTTTTGCAAAATGGACATTATTTTTCTAACATCGAAAAAAATAGGATAAGAGGTTTCTGCTAATTTATACCAACAATTGATAGATAATTCACAAATAACTAATTATACTGAAAAATCACTCTAGACTAAATATAAAGAATGTTTTACAATGTAAAAGGCTTAATTGAATATTATCTAGCTTCAAAATTAGATAGTTATAAATAATTATTTTTGCTATTGAGGATTAGCCTTAGATTGTTTATAATTATCAGAAATATCTAACATTTGAGAATTTTCAGGGGGAATTAAATTATGAAAGAGAACAACAAGCTTAAAAAGTTCGGTTCACTTCTAGTCGCTTCTTCACTTCTTGCAGGCGTACTGGCAGGTTGCGGTGCTGGAGATAGTGATACAAGTTCGGGAGGCGGCTCATCATCAGGCGGCTCAAAAGATGGCGATACAATTAAAATCGGTGCAAACTTGGAGCTTTCAGGTAACGTAGCTTCTTACGGTTCTTCAATCGGATTAGGTGCAGAGTTAGCTGTTAAAGAAATTAACGATGCAGGCGGTATTGATGGCAAGAAGATTGAGCTTATTAAAGTAGATAACAAATCAGAAAACTCAGAGGCAACAGCAGCGGCTATTAAACTAGCGACGCAAGATAAAGTAGTAGCGATGATGTCTCCAGCAACTTCTGGTAACACCATTGCAACAGTTCAAATTGCGAATGATAACAAAATTCCTTTAGTTGGTGCAGCTGCTACAGCACCAAACGTAACAGTAAATGATGACGGTAGCGTTAATGAATATGCGTTCCGTACATGCTTTATTGACCCATTCCAAGGGATTGTCGCAGCAAACTTTGCAACGGGTGAGCTGAAAGCGAAAAACGTAGCCATTTTTGCTGATAACGCTTCTGACTATGCAAAAGGATTAGCAAAGTCATTTAAAGATACGATTGCTGAAAATGGCGGAAAAGTTGTGAAAGAAGAAGCTTATGTTGCGAAAGATACAGATTTCCGTACGCAATTAACAAACATCAAATCATCAAATCCTGACTTCATCTTTATCCCTGGATATTATGAAGAAGTGGGTCTAATTGTTAAACAAGCGCGTGAAATGGGCATTACAGTGCCACTTATGGGAGCAGATGGTTGGGATTCTCCAACTTTAGTTGAGTTAGCGGGCGCAGATGCACTGAATAATACGTACATCACAAACCACTATTCTGCAGAAGACCCAGATCAAAAAATTCAAGACTTTGTAAAAGCATTTAAAGCTGCCAATGGCGATAAAGCACCAGATGCATTTAACGCACTTGGCTATGATACGGTTTATTACATTGCAGATGCAATTAAACGTGCAGGGTCTACTGACGGTGAAGCAATTAAAAAGGCATTAGCTGAAACAAAGGATCTTTCTTTAGTAACAGGTACTTTCTCAGTTGACGAAAACCATAACCCAATTAAAACAGCAACAGTTCTTGAATTTAAAGACGGTAAACAAGTGTTCAACTCTAAAGTAAATCCTTAATTTTTAAGCAAGGGGGAGGCGGGCAACCTGCCTTCTCTTTTATTTTTTCATAGACAACTAGACTAATAAAAAAGCATAGATTCTAGCATAAGGAATCGGAAATACTTTTTATGAGGGACACGAGTTTTTCTGCATTCACTTTCACTATGTAGAAATAGGTCCCATTTTTGCATGCTTTAAAAAAATAATAAAGGAGTGAACGCTCATGGAATGGATACAACAGCTTGTGAATGGTATTTCACTAGGTAGTATCTACGCGTTAATAGCGTTAGGGTATACGATGGTATACGGTATTATTAAGCTCATTAACTTCGCCCACGGTGATGTTTTCATGATTGGGGCATTTATTGGCTTTTACGCAATTGCTAAATGGGAGCTGGGCTTCTTACCAGCATTATTATTAGCGATGGCAGTTTGCGCAATTTTTGGTGTATTAATAGAACGTATAGCATATAAACGGTTACGAAATGCGACGCGTATTGCTGCTTTAATTACAGCAATCGGGGTGTCGCTATTAATCGAATATACGACAATTTTCTTCAGAGGGGCACAGCCTGCAGCATATCCTGAAGTCATTAAAAATACAACATTTGATGTCTTCGGGGTTCAAATTAGTAGTACATCTATTTTAATTTTATCTGTCTCTATCGTACTGATGATTCTTTTACAATTCATCGTACATAAAACAAAAATTGGCAAGGCGATGCGCGCAGTTTCACATGATGCAGATGCGGCACGCCTAATGGGAATTAACGTAGATAATACCATTTCAGCAACATTTGCTATAGGTTCGGCATTAGCTGGAGCTGCGGGTGTAATCTTCGGTGTGTATTATACGAAAATTGACCCGTTAATGGGTGTTATTCCAGGGGTTAAAGCGTTCATCGCCGCGGTTCTTGGTGGTATTGGTATTATTCCAGGGGCAATGGTTGGCGGTATGCTACTAGGTGTCGTGGAATCATTTGTAAGTGCACTTGGATTCTCTTTATGGCGCGATGCAGCAGCATTTGTCATTTTAATTTTAATCTTGATTTTCAGACCATCGGGTATCTTCGGTAAAAACGCCCGCGAGAAAGTGTAGGTGAGCGGTAATGATGAAGAAGTCTAAAGTTTTCTGGGGCTATGCAGTATTAGCGCTAGTCATCTATGTGGTTGTTCAGGCACTAATTACAACAGAAGTAATTGACTTGTACTATAAAAATATGTTAATCACCATGTGCATTAACATCATGCTAGCTGTCAGCTTGCACATCGTTATCGGGGTTACGGGGCAATTCTCTATTGGACATGCCGGTTTCCTTGCAGTTGGTGCTTATATTTCAGCTATTATTACTACAAAGCTAATGCTGCCGTTCCCGTTAGCTATTTTCCTAGGGGCGCTTGCAGCAGCAGTAGCTGGTTTAATCGTAGGTATTCCAACACTACGTTTAAAAGGGGATTATTTAGCCATTGCAACACTTGGCTTTGCTGAGATTATTCGTATTGTCTTTTTAAATACGGATTACGTCGGTGGGGCAGCGGGGATGCAAGTGAAATATTTATCGAATTGGACATATGCATTCGTAGGAGTGGTATTGACGATTTTAGTTATTTCTAACTTTACAAATTCTCGCCATGGACGTGCTTGTATTTCGATTCGAGAAGATGAAATCGCTGCGGATGCCATGGGTATTAATACAACTTACTATAAAGTAGTAGCATTCGCGATTGGCTCTTTCTTTGCCGGTCTTGCAGGGGCTATTTTTGCACATAACTTCTACATTATTCAACCGACTACGTTCGGTTTCTTAAAATCATTTGATATATTAATTTACGTTGTGCTTGGAGGCTTAGGAAGTCTGTCAGGTTCTGTTATTGCAGCAGTATTTTTAACGTTGATTTCAACATACTTAGCGAACTTCCCAGAAACACGAATGATTATTTACAGCTTAGTATTAATCATTGTTATGCTATACCGTCCAACCGGTTTAATGGGGACAAAGGAAATTACGCACTTATTTAAGTTTGGTAAAAAAGGAGGTACAAAATAATGACTGGAAACCTTCTTATCAAAGTAGAGAACATGGGTATTCAATTCGGTGGTTTAAAGGCGGTACAGGGCGTTAATATGTACCTAAATCAAGGTGAATTAGTAGGGCTTATCGGGCCTAATGGTGCAGGTAAAACAACAAGCTTTAATATGCTAACTGGTGTGTATACGCCGACTGAAGGAACGATTACATTTAACGGATTAAAGTTAAATGGCCTTGCACCCTATCAAGTAACGCAAAAAGGTATTAGCCGTACGTTCCAAAATATTCGTCTCTTTAAAGAACTATCTGTATTAGATAATGTAAAAGTAGCGAACCATTCTTTAGCAAAACACTCTATGTGGTCATCTATTTTCCGTTTGCCAAGTCACTTTAAAGGTGAAGCGGCAATGGAACAGCAATCAACGGAATTCTTAAAAATATTTGGTTTAGATATTTATAAGAATGAGTTAGCAAAAAACCTTCCGTATGGTATGCAGCGTCGTCTGGAGATTGCACGTGCATTAGCGGCAAATCCAAAGCTATTGTTACTCGATGAACCAGCGGCAGGAATGAATCCACAAGAAACACACGACTTAATGGAACTAATTGCGTTTATTCGTAAAGAGTTTGGATTAACGATTCTACTAATTGAGCACGATATGAGCTTAGTAATGGGGATATGTGAACGAATTTACGTACTCGACCACGGGCAATTAATCGCTGATGGGACACCAGAAGAAATTCGCAACAATCCAAAGGTCATTGAAGCGTACCTTGGTGAGGAGGTTATCAGCTAATGCTAAAAGTACAAAATATTGATGTATTCTATGGAAATATTCAAGCATTGAAAGGCGTCTCTTTAGAAGTTAACGAAGGGGAAATTGTCACATTAATCGGTGCCAATGGTGCTGGTAAAAGTACATTGTTAAAAACTTTGTCAGGCTTATTAAAACCTAAAGGGGGCATCCTTGAATATGAGGGTTTCTCGATTGCAGGTAAGGCTGCACAAACCATTGTAAAATCAGGTATTTCACACGTGCCTGAAGGTCGCCGTGTATTCGCTAATATGTCAGTAGAGGAAAACCTTGAGCTTGGCGCATACTTGCGTAACGATAAGGCTGGCATAAAGAAAGATATGGATCATGTCTTTGAGTTATTCCCGCGTCTACTGGAGCGTCGTAAACAGCAATCTGGCACATTATCTGGTGGTGAGCAACAAATGTTGGCGATGGGTCGTGCATTAATGGCAAAACCAAAGTTGTTGTTAATGGATGAGCCTTCAATGGGGCTTGCACCACTTATGGTAAAAAATATCTTCAATATTATTGAACAAGTGAATAAAGAAGGTACAACGGTATTGCTGGTAGAGCAGAATGCCAATATGGCATTATCGGTAGCTGACCGCGCATATGTACTTGAAACAGGACGCATTGTATTATCAGGTACAGCGAAAGAGCTACAAGAAAGTGAACAAGTAAAAGCGGCATATTTAGGTGGTATGTAATCGGAAGGGGTGTCTCGGAATTGATTCGAGATACCCTTTTTCATGTTGTAGAACGACGATAATAGATGGAAGTAGCGCGAAACCTTTCTTTTTTGGTAAGGTGGGAAAAAGGAGTGAGGTTAGCATGCACTATTCAGCACAATATTTTATAGAAAAATTAGCATTGGCACAACATCCTGAGGGCGGATACTATATTTCTACGTTTAAATCGACAGAGGAAATAGCTGTAAGAGATGTAGAACGACCGATTTATACAAGCATTTATTTTTTATTACGTTCGCAAGATATCTCTCATTTACATCGGTTAAAGTCAGATGAGCTTTGGTATTATCATGCAGGTAGCCCATTAACGGTTCATATGATTTTCCCTGATGGTACATATGAGGCAAAAAAATTAGGCTTAAATATAGAAGCGGGTGAGGTGCCACAGGTGGCGGTGCCGAAAAATACGATTTTCGGTTCGTCTGTTGAGGATGCCAATACATTTAGTTTAGTAGGCTGCATGGTAGCACCAGGTTTTGATTTTGAGGACTTTGAGCTATTTACACAAGATGAGCTTTTAGCTGATTATCCGCAACATGAAGCGATTATTCGTAAAATGGCTTACGAGACGATTAAATAGTCACAAAGAGTTTAGCAAAGAGCACTAGGTACACCGCAGAAAGCGACTGCGCAGTAAAAAGTGGCTCCATACATTTTTGCTTTATGAAGAACTTATCTATTCTTGCTTTTGCAATAAATAAAACATTAGAAGGGTTCACTAGTTGTTGGTAGCGGAGGCGGTGACTCCTGCGGCAGCACACATCGTAAGACGCTGGCATTCCGCGCGTTAGCGAGGGTTGCGGCTTACGTGTGTGACCGCGGAAAGTACCGTCGAAGCCAACAACAACGGCGAGCAAAAAAGGTGTTAGATTGACTGCCATTAATCTAACACCTTTTCTCTTTTGTCCTAGATTACCATAAAATTTCTTCAGGGTAACTTGCATTGATTGGAATTTCATGTAGTGCTTTTTTTGTCGTACTGGCAACTTCGATTAATTGCGATTTAAGTGCAACGTATTCCTCATCCTCTAACATTAAACGAAGTGCAAAGGAGGCTAAATGCGCTTTGCGTGTTTGCGTATTTAAATCTATGTATTCTAAATTTAGTACATCTACATACTGCGTAGCATAGCGGAAGGTTAAAGGGCTCTTAGAATGAATCATCCTTAAAAATACTAAAAATTCATCTTCCGTAAGCTCTTGCTCCAGACAGTCAGCAACCGCTGCTTGGAATTTACGAATCGTTGCCACATCACCATTCCAATCGGAAGAATCAATCAATTCCTGATGTAAGCGAATGAAATCATTTAAAGCAATCGCTGTAAAAGAAGCTCCTACACAGTACCTCTGTCCCGTAGTAGACATTTTTAGTTGGAAAAATCGTTTCATGTCGAGAAAGTATACTTTTGTTCAGTCCATTACTGACAAATGCAAGCTGATGCTCACCTTGCATTGCTTGATGGAGATTACGGCAAATACCAAGAATGCGAAGTCGCGCACCTTGGTAATCATAGTATTTGTTTTCATCTCCAGTTACTTGATAAATCGCTTGAATAAGGGCATCTAAATCCCAAAAGTCACCGCTTATTCGTACACCCGTAAGTTGTTCAGTACTTTGAATAGAAAGCATCTTTCCAATCCTCCCAATTGCTTTATTTTACTGTGTAATGAAGTAGTTTAAATAATTCTGCTCGCTCTTTATCAGTTAAATCGCGCCATTGACCAACCTTTAAATTGCCAAGCTTAATATTCATAATGCGTATGCGCTGTAATCGTTTAACGGAATACCCTAATGCTGAACACATACGGCGTATTTGGCGATTTAAGCCTTGCTCTAAAATAATTTTAAACACTTTATCTGAAATTTTTTCAACGTAGCAAGGTAATGTCGTTGTATCTAAAATATCAACGCCTGCAGCCATCTTTTTAATAAATTGTTCTGTTATCGGCTTATCAACTTGTACGATGTATTCTTTTTCATGGTGGTTTTCTGCACGTAGAATTTTATTTACAATATCGCCATCATTGGTCATTAATAATAATCCTTCAGATTCCTTATCCAGTCGACCAATATGGAAAATGCGTAGAGGATGATTGATAAAATCAACGACATTTCCTTTGATATGACGCTCTGTTGTACTTGTAATACCAACTGGTTTGTTTAAGGCAATATAAACTAGTTGCTCTTCTTTTTTTACCTCTTTGCCATCCACACAAACAATATCGCCCGCTTCTACTTGGCTGCCCACAGTAGCAAGTACGCCATTGATTGTTACTTTACCTTCTTCGACCCATTTATCAGCACCACGACGAGACACGATGCCCGCTTCACTTAAATATTTGTTAATTCTCATATAGTTCTCCTAAACATTTTATCGTAGCTTAAGTATACCCTATCGTTGTTTATAGCGTGAATTCTAGAAGCTTTTCTACTAAAAATAAATATTACAAAATTTTAATTTAAAAAGTTGAAATAATCATGCATTTCTGACAATATAGTGGGTAAGAAGGTTTCTATGAAAATATCGTTATTTCGATATATAATTACGATTTTTCTAGATATTTTCTATTATTTTGTGTAAAGGGGAGAAGTAAAATGGTTTATGCATTTCCAAACACTGAAGGATCGGTAGTTCAATTCAAAGAAAGATACGATAATTACATTGGTGGAGAATGGACACCCCCAGTGAAAGGTCAATACTTCGATAATGTCACTCCTGTTACTGGACAAGTTTTTACACAAGCAGCGCGTTCCTCTGCTGAGGATATTGAACTTGCACTTGATGCAGCACATGCCGCAAAAGATGCATGGGGACAAACATCCGCTACAGAGCGTGCTAACATTTTACTTAAAATTGCGGACCGTATTGAACAAAACTTAGAAAAGTTAGCTGTTGCCGAAACATGGGATAACGGTAAGGCAGTACGGGAAACGTTAAATGCAGATATCCCTTTAGCCATTGATCATTTCCGTTATTTTGCTGGTGCATTACGTGCACAAGAAGGCGCGCTAAGTCAAATTGATAATGATACGGTTGCTTACCATTTCCATGAGCCAATTGGGGTAGTGGGTCAAATCATTCCTTGGAACTTCCCAATATTAATGGCTGTATGGAAACTAGCTCCTGCCCTTGCTGCTGGCAACTGTGTTGTGTTAAAGCCAGCAGAGCAAACACCAGTATCTATTATGGTATTAGTAGAGTTGATTGGTGATTTATTGCCACCAGGCGTACTAAACGTGGTGAACGGATTCGGTTTAGAAGCAGGAAAACCACTTGCATCTAACCCTCGTATTGGCAAAATTGCCTTTACAGGTGAAACGACAACAGGTCGTTTAATTATGCAATATGCTTCTCAAAACCTTATTCCAGTTACGTTAGAATTGGGCGGAAAGTCTCCAAATATTTTCTTTGAAGATATTATGGATGAAGATGATGCCTTTTTAGATAAAGCGGTAGAGGGCTTCGTATTGTTTGCCCTGAACCAAGGTGAAGTTTGTACATGCCCTTCACGTGCATTAATTCAAGAATCGATTTATGACAAGTTCATGGAGCGTGTATTACAACGTGTTGAAGCGATTCAAGTTGGGAATCCGTTAGATCCAAATACAATGATGGGTGCACAGGCTTCAAGTGAGCAAATGGAAAAAATTCTGTCTTACTTAGATATTGGTAAACAAGAAGGTGCACAATGTCTAATTGGAGGCGAGAAAAATAATGTAGGGGCAGGCTTTGAAAATGGCTACTACGTTAAACCAACTGTCTTCAAAGGGCACAATAAGATGCGTATCTTCCAAGAAGAAATTTTTGGCCCAGTTGTTGCAGTGACAACATTTAAAACAAAAGAAGAGGCATTGGAAATTGCCAATGATACATTGTATGGATTAGGTTCGGGCATTTGGACACGTGATATGAATACAGCTTATCGTTTTGGACGTGGTATTCAAGCGGGGCGTGTTTGGACAAACTGCTACCATGCATATCCTGCACATGCAGCGTTCGGTGGCTATAAAATGTCAGGAATCGGTCGTGAGACACATAAGATGATGCTATCGCATTATCAACAAACGAAAAACTTATTAGTAAGCTATAACGAAAACAAACTTGGTTTCTTCTAATTAGTAAGGAGGTGCTAACGCGTGGTTGAACGTGTTTTAGCAACAGAAGAAGCGCTGGCACTAATCGAATTATTGAAGGAAAAGCATGGACCGGTTATGTTTCATCAATCAGGGGGATGCTGCGATGGCTCCTCTCCGATGTGTTATCCTGACGGTGACTTAATATTAGGTGAGCAGGATATATGTTTAGGTAAGGTGGGGGGCACACCATTTTATATGCACAAAAACCAATATGATTATTGGAAGCATACACAAATTATTTTAGACGTAGTTGACGGCAGAGGCGGTATGTTCTCTCTTGAAGGCGTAGAAGGTAAGCGGTTTTTAACAAGGTCTAGAGCTTTTTCGACAGAAGAGTTAAAAGAGCTAGGTTTAATCGAATAGTTAGGGACAGCGGCAAAAAGCATTTTTGTCGCTGTTTTTTTATGCTAATTTTTTTGGAAAAGAGTATGTAGACTTACGTTAGTTGTGGAATTTCGCAATAATAAATAAAGTTGTATTCGGTGTTGTAAAGTTTGAGTGAATAAGTATTTTTTTATGGTTCTTTCAATCATAATAAAGCCCCCCATTCATCGTGTATTATCGTTATTTAACCATATAATACCTAATTCTTACATTAATTTAAGTTTACTTTTTATGTTTTTTGTTACAAAATGATTGAATCTTTACAACAGAATATTACGTAAATAGTGAAAAGGAGTGTGCGGAAGATGGATATTGTTATAATTGAAAACCAATTTACACAAACGGTAGAGGCTGTATCGAAGGTTGCAGGAAGGGCAGTTGATCGCAAAATTATCTTAGCTATTGCCAGCACATATGTTGCAGCAGGGAAAATGTTTGATACAGAAAAGTTTAAAGCTACTATAGAAGAAATTAAGAATCAAACATCGTGGATGTCGCCATTGCGTACATCAATCGGGTAGCAAATATGATGGAGCAAGATCGTACGGAGCAAGCAGTAAATACGCTATTGAAAAACGAAAAGATATAATGGAGGAATGCCAACTTATCCAGATTGTTATCACATTATTGAAGAAATGAAGGATCGTCATCCAATTACGTGTGTTACATGATAGATGTTAAAGTTAAGCAAGGTTGGAGTGTAAAATAATTAAATATGAATAAATTATTATTGAATACTACAAATAACGAAGAATTAGAAAAACTACTACTCATAAATGTAATAGGTTTAATTGAGGCGTTAAAAAAAGATTTATTAACAATCGAAGAAACTGAAAAAGTTTTATTTAACCCTTATACTATGGATTTATTACAGTCTAAAGGAATTTCAAAAGAAATATTAGAAATTATTCATCTAGGCACTGAATTAGAAGATATAGTGAGTCTAATGCCTGAAAAATTATTTGAAAGTTTAAGCGAAATTGAATATGAAAGTATTGCTCAATTAGAACAAAGAAAAGCATATAAATTTCGAAATAAAGTTATTGAATCAATAAATTGATTCATTTGATTTTAAGTAGTAGTAGAAAGAGGACAATGTGTACTTCTCTAGAGCAGCTCGTTTTATCATGCTAAACGAGCTGCCTTTTTTTATACTGTGTTATACAAAGATTAATTTTCAAATGAATAAAGGTCAACTTCAGCAAATTATTGATTTGTCTCATGAATTAAAGGGAATGAAATTATTGAAGTGGCATCAAGAATTTGTGTTGTTTATGGCGGTTCAAATGGCTATTTATGATATGGCTAAAGTGCAACAATCATTATCTATGGCAATTATGTCATCTATTGAATTACTAATTCAGGCACAACAGGCGGCGATGATATCCGCCATGACCGCAGCAGCAGTAGCGTCAAATTCCAGCACTTCATGATAAACTAAAGAGGAACAGAATATTCGGAGGTGTATTGAAAATGAACGAAACAAAGCTTTGGATAAATGGACAATGGCAAGAAGCGAAGGAAACCTATGAATTAACTTCGCCTTATAACGGTGAGATTATTGCAAAGGTTGCCAAGGCATCTGTTTCAGATGTTGAGCAAGCAATTGAAGGTGCCCAAAATGCTTTTCTTTCATTTAAACAAACTACTGCATACGACCGTGCCGAAATTTTATATAAAGTAGTCGACATTATGCGACGTCGAAAAGACGAATTGGCCGAAATTTTAGCACAAGAGGCGGGTAAACCTATTTCAGCAGGTTTACCTGAAATAGAACGCACGATTGCAACCTATCAGTTTGCAGCCGAAGGAGCGAAACAGGTGAAAGGGGAAACGGTACCGATGGATGCTGCGCCTGGAGCTGGCGACCGCATTGGCTGGACAAAGCGTGAGCCATTAGGCGTTATTTCTGCCATTACACCGTTTAACTTTCCTTTTAATTTAGTTGCGCATAAATTGGGACCTGCCTTTGCTGTGGGGAATACGGTCGTGTTAAAGCCCGCAACCCAAACACCGCTCAGTGCAATTGTAATGGCGGAAATATTTAAAGAAGCAGGATTACCAGATGGCGCTCTACAAATCGTTACGGGTAGTGGAGGTGAGCTAAGTGACACACTTGTGACTCATCCATTCGTGAAAAAAGTGACCTTCACTGGAAGTGGTAAGGTTGGATTAGGCATAAAAGAAAAAGTAGGCTTGCGCAAAGTAACGTTAGAGCTAGGCTCAAATGCGGCGGTGATTGTTGAGCCATCGACCCCTATTGAAAAAATTGTCGCGCGTTGTGTTAGCGGAGCGTTTAGCTTTGCAGGACAAGTGTGTATTTCGCTTCAGCGTATTTATGTACATGCCTCGATTGTTGATGCTTTTACAAAAGCATTTGTAGCTCAAACGGAAAAGTTAGTTGTCGGTGATCCACTCGATAAAAATACAGATGTCAGTGCCATGATTAATCCGAATGAAGTTAGTCGTATTCGTGCATGGATTGAGGAAGCGAAGGCTCAAGGTGCAGTGGTTGCTACGGGTGGAACATTTACTGAACGTACATTAACGCCAACAGTAATGACAAACGTGACTGCCGATATGAAAATTGTTTGTCAGGAAACATTCGCGCCAATCGTGTCAATTGTTTCATATGAAACATTAGACGACGCAATTCGACTAGTGAATGAGTCGGAACTTGGCTTAAATGCAGGAATTTTTACGAATGTCTTGCCAGATGCATTACGTGCAGCCGATGAATTACAAGCAGGTGCTGTTATTATTAATGATATTCCAACATTCCGAATCGATAATATGCCATATGGCGGTGTGAAAATGAGTGGCTACGGTCGAGAGGGTATTAAATGGGCGATTGAAGAAATGACGGATATGAAGTTTATAACGATGAAAAAATCATTCTAAATTTGCATCCATTCTTTTTCTACGATACGATGACGAAAGGACATTACATGAAAGGAAGTAACTAGAACTATGACAACCAATGCTGTACCCATGAGCCAATCACGTACGGTTCAGACGCGTCTCGTATTACCACCGGATACTAATAATCATAATTCCATTTTTGGTGGAAGAGTGTTAGCTTATATTGATGAAATTGCGGCAATTACAGCGATGAAGCATGCAAAAGGGCATGTTGTCACTGCCTCCATTGATTCTGTTGATTTTTTATCAGCAGCGCATGTGGGTGATATTCTTGAAATTGAAAGTATTGTGTCATCTACAGGACGTTCATCTATGGAAGTCTATGTCCGTGTTATTTCTCGTAACATTGAGACGGGTGAAGAAAAATTAACAACCGAATCATTTGTAACGATGGTTGCAGTAGATGATGATGGTAAACCGAAGGCTGTTCCTGCTATTTTCCCAGAAACGGATGCAGAAAAACGGTTATTTGAAACAGGTCCGGCTCGACGAGAGCATCGCAAGCAAAAACGTGCTTTGGCACATTAAAACGAAAAGGAAATTGATACGATGTGATCAATTTCCTTTTTTTGTTGTGTTATATGTTTAATTCATTTACAACATTAATGAGTGAGTCAGAAGAAGAGGAGACGAGTGTTGCCCCTTGCGATAGCTCTGTAATTAAATTTGAAATGGCTGAAATATCCTTAGCCGTGTTTACATATTGTTGTTGAATACCTGATACTGCTTCAGCAATATCATTAAATGATTTCGAGAGGCTTGTTTGTGTATCAACGCTATGTTGGATTTTTTGATCCACATTGATAACTGAATTCGCCATTGTTGAAATATTACTTTCTGTTTCTTTTATCAGGTGTGACACGTTTTGCACAGCGCTTTTTGTTTCTTCTGCAAGCTTGCGGACTTCCTCTGCTACAACAGCAAAGCCTTTGCCATGCTCACCAGCACGAGCGGCTTCAATGGAAGCATTCAGTGCTAATAAATTTGTTTGGTCTGCAATACCGGTAACAAGTCCAACAATTTCAGAGATTTTTTGAGACGACGTACGCAATTGGTTCATCGTTACTTCAAGGCCATTAACACTTTGCAAAATAACATGTATTAAGTCATTTTGTTCTTGTAATTGCTGCTGTCCGCGTTTAGATTTGTCTTGTGTATCGGCAACGAAGTTCAAACCTTGTTTAGTGGCTACTGCAATATCATCCGTTTGAGAGGAGATGACTAAAAGGGAAGCGGCTGTTTCTTCGCTGATTGCATTTAACTCTTCTGCCGTACTTTGAATTGTAGTAACAAGTGCGTGCTTCGTTTTATCTGCAACGCTACGAATGCGTTCTTCTTCTTTTTCATAAGCCTCAATCACAAGTTGTTGTTCAAAGTTAATAAGTTTACAAAAGGCATTGATGGCACGGATAGCGTCATGCTTTGAAATATCTAAATCATTCGTAAAGTTTGTAAAAGTCGAAGTTAATGATTGGAATGAAGCGATATACCACTTTGATTGGAGCCCAATTCGAACATGTGTCTCAGCGATTGCCTTTCTTTCTTTAATGTAGTCGTCATTAATACGACTTTCGAACATATCACTTAGATGCTTATGTAAAGTAACTTTTAAACGGTCGATTTGTGATGTTCTGTTAATAATATCTAATAAATTTTGGCTTAAGCTAATCGCTGCATAAAATTGATCGACCATTTCAGGAATAACATTTTTCACTAATGGCTGCAATTGTTTAATGATGGCTAAATCTTCAGTAGTTAAGTCTAATAGTTGTAATTGTTTTTGTAACTTAGGATGATTAGAAACATCTAATTGTACTTGTTGTATAAACGCTTCTGGTGTTAGTGTAATTGAATAACCATAATTGTTCTTTTTTGAAAACCAACTCATTGTTGTCTGCTCCATTCTTTATAAATCCATAATAATATAGGTATCGAAGACGCTTTGTGTATATATTGTTAGGTTTGTAAATTTGGTGAATATATGGTATTTAATCTATTCTACTATTTTTTGTAGTGTATTTGGTTAAAAATTTCGTTTATTTCTATAATTTTTCACATTCTTGGCGGACATATTTCAGATTTACCTTTAAGCATTAGCGTTTCGCTCATAAAGCGTAATTTGAATTTCATTTAGGAAACATGTAAAATACGAACTGTTTAGCGTAACAAAAAATGTATGTGAAAGAAATCGTATTGAGGAGGTATTACATGGAGAAGAAGCGTTTTAAGTTTGTGATTCCTGTGATGGTAATTGTAGCAATTGGATCTGTTTATATGTTAACGAACTATTATGCAGAGGTACCTGACTTAAACCAACTATTAATAACGATTTGTGCAACACTAATATCGGGCGTACTGGCATACTTTTTATTCCCGCAGCAAGGTGAAAATAAAGTAGATGATCGAGGTCCCTATTAATTATAGTGGAGACATTTAAAAGTTCCCCAAGTAAAACCAACTATTTTTTAAAATTAAAAATCCGCGTTTTGCCTTCTGTGGGTAAAGCATGAGTTGCAACATGTACGAATGTAAGATGTTGTTCCTCATGTCTATTTTCCCTAGAGAGCTATGCGCGGATTTTGTTTTTCAAAAAAATTGTTTTGTTACTGCTTTAAGTTACGGTTTAAACAATTTGAACCAGCCTTTATATTTGAAAAATACCAACATAAATAGCCCAATCAATAGCATAATACCGAGAACGATAAAGTAGCTGTAACGGCCATGTAGTTCAGGCATATTATCAAAATTCATGCCATAAACTCCTGCTATAAATGTTAATGGAATGAAAATGGTGGAGACAATTGTAAGCATCATCATAATGCCATTCATTCGGCTAGAGTTCATAGCCATATAGCTATCACGCATATCTGCGGTCAGCTCACGATTAGATTCGACCATTTCCGTAAGTTTGACTAAATGGTCGTGAATATCCCCAAAGTAGGCTCTTTCTGATTTTTTTAGGGCAAAGCGATAAGAATTAAGTATACGGTATAATAGGTCGCGCATTGGTAAAATGGTGCGCCGTAAATGGAGTAAATCACTGCGGAATTCAAAAACAATTTGCATCGCATTTACATTACTTTGATAAGTTAATTCATCTTCAAGCGCATTCAAATGGTCCTCAATTTTATAGACGAGAGGGAAATAACTATCAACTATTTTATCAATCGTTTGATAGGTAAGGAAAAAAGTACCGCGTTCCCAATATTTCGGTTGCTCTTCTAAAAGCTTCTGTACTTTATCGATTTCAGGTGCTTCATTTTTGTGGAATGTCACAATAAAATGATCGGAAACGAAAATATTTAATTCCTCAGCAATTAACGTTTCTTCATTCAGTTTATGAATAACGAAAAAGTGATAGTCTTCATAAAAATCCAACTTTGGTCGTTGTAAACGCATTAAGCAGTCTTCAATCGCAAGCGGATGAAAGTGGAAAAATGTATCAAGCAATAGTTCTTCTTCAGTAGTTGGGCAACTAAAATCTACCCAATACCATTCGTAATGGTTTTGCTTAATGTTTTCAAGTGGAAAGTCCTTTATTAATTGTTGATCTTTCGTCATGGCCATCGTGCGAATCACGGCATTCACCTCAAATCTGTTTATCTCATTTTAAATAAGCACGAAGTCTCCCTTCAAAGCGTGAGAAGTAAAAGAAGACATGGGAAACGTCAGATCAAATACCCGTAGTACTTATAGTACACCACTAAGTTGCTAGGATGCATCAGGAAGGGATGGAACCTTACTCTTTATAGCATATCCAACCACCAAATAATGTCGTTGCAAAAAATCGTGATGGCTGTGTAAAGCCTGCCTGCTGTAGAAGCGTAACAATGTCATCTTCACGCATAAATGAAAGCGAGCGAATGGACTGCTCCATGCTAGCTAAATCAGTAGTGGAAAGTTTTGTGTGCTGCTGCCAATATGCGCGCCATAGGTCAAATTGTAGCTCTGTTTCAGAAGAGTTAAGCTGTCCATATTTAGAAACAAGCACAAATGGTGCCCCTGATTTTAAATGGCTTGCAATCCCTTTTAATGTAGCAAGCTTCTCCTCATAGGAATTAATAAAATGAAGTACAAGTATACAGCTAGCAGCATCAAACTTTGTTGCAGGGATTGGTGCAGTTAGCATGGTGCCTTGTAGTAATGAAATCGCATTTGGTAGTGAATGTAGACGGTTTTCTGCAATTTCCAACATGGCTTCAGATGGATCGATACCGACAAAGGACCACTGTGGCCTTTGTTCAGCTAACTGTAGTATTTCATTGCCACTGCCTGAACCAACAACTAAAAAACTAGCATTCTCTTGTAAAGCGGATTGATAAAAAGTTTTCGTTAAACGTAGCATCGTATCGTAACTCGGTAAAGTACGACGAATGCCTTTTTCATATTCGTTCGCAAGTGTGCTGTTAAATTCCATCTGTGTATCACATACCTTTCAAAATAATTTTAAAATTGTCGAAACGATTTGAAACTATTTAGCGTATTGCTCCGTAAATAATAGTATTAATAAAAAGACATATTAAAAAGGGAAGGTTGAATAGATGGAAACAAAATGGTCTAAGGTCATCATACATGCCAGTGCGTTTTTTGCGCCATTTTTAGTGCCGATTATATTTTTCTTAATTAGTTCGGAAGAAGAAGTGAAAAACGTTTCTGTGCAAGCTTTATTGTTCCAAATCGCAATGGGCGTACTAATTGTCATTGCCAGCATTTTAAGTATTGTATTAATTGGTTTACCTTTCTTACTAATATTTATCGCTATGGTATACATCGTACCAATTATCGGAATCGTAAAGGCTATTTCAGAGGAACCTTGGCGTTATCCGATTGTCGGTCGCTGGGTATAATTGATAAAGACGCAAGTATATGCAAAAAGCATATGCTTGCGTTTTTTCTATAAGCAAAAAGGGTACATTAAACGATAAGTACGTTTTCGAGTGGTTAAAATTTTTTTACAATCAATCAACGATAAAAATTGCTTTAGACATTTCTCTGTGCGAATTAATTGCAATTATTTTTAAGCGTTTTGTATAATATACTCAAAGATAGTCAAAGATAGTCAAAGTCAGTGAGGTAAGCGAGGTGTATTCCTAACATGCGTAATATTTCAGACATCATAGAAGGCTACTTAAAGCAAGTACTTGAATTAGGTGGAGAAGGGCATATTGAAATTAAACGAAGTGAAATTGCTGATAAATTTCAATGTGTGCCCTCACAAATAAATTATGTAATTAATACAAGATTTACAGCCGAGCGGGGTTACCTTGTTGAAAGTAAACGAGGTGGGGGTGGATACATTCGAATTTTACGTGTCCGTGCAAACTCACAAATTGATTTGATTGATGATGTGCTCCTACAAATTGAAGGTGGAGCCTCGCAAACAGTGGCGGAGGATTTAGTATATCGTTTAATTGACGAGCAGGTTATTTCAAAGCGAGAAGCGAAATTAATGTTAGCAGCGGTTGACCGTTCGACTTTAGATTTGCAGCTACCTTTACGGGACAGCATTCGAGCGAAAATTTTGCGAGCGATGTTAACCACTATAAAATACGAAAAGCAAAAGTAAAGAGGTGAGGGAAATGATTTGCGAACATTGCAAGCAGCGCAATGCGACAGTAACTGTGACACAAGTTCAAAATGGGCAGAAGGTGGAGCACCATTATTGCGATGTCTGTGCCTCGCAGTTCCATCCGTTCCATGCAGAGTTTAAACAAGAGCCTGTATCGATTCAACAATTGTTATCCAATTGGTTTGGCTCACCTACATGGCAAAAAGTTGGTGAAAAACAGCAAGCGCCACCTCAGCAACAAACATGTCCACAATGTGGATTTACGTATAAGCGATTTTTAAAAGAAGGTAAATTTGGATGTACCAGTTGCTATGACACATTTAGTGAGCATTTGCCAAAGCTATTTAATCGCATTCAAGCGGGGCCACAGCATATAGGAAAAATGCCTGGTGCTCGAAGCAATGTTTTTGTCATTAAAAAGCAAATTGAAGATATTCGAAAACGCATGAAGGCCGCTGTTGACGAGGAGCAGTTTGAAGAAGCAGCGAAGCTTCGCGACGAAGCAAAAAATCTCGAACAGCAGCTACAATTCGAAGGTGGTGATGTGTCATGATGATTGAATCGTTTTTAGCGCGAGCTACACCTGCATGGATGGAAATGGAGGATGATTATTCAGATATCGTCATCAGTACACGCATTCGGCTTGCTCGAAACTTAGACGGCTATCGTTTCCCTTTAGTTTTTTCAGAAAATGAAGCGTTACAAGTAGAGCAGGCTGTGACACATGCCATTCAAGACAGTCCGAAACTTCAAGAAAGATATTCTTATTTTTCCATAAAAGATTTAACACCGTTACAACGTCAAATTTTAGTTGAAAAGCATTTAATTAGTCCACAGCTTGCGAAAAAAGAGCAAGTCGGCTCCATGTTGCTATCTGAAGATGAATCAATTTGCATTATGGTGAACGAAGAAGACCATTTACGCATTCAATGTATGACGGCGAGTTTTCAACTTCAGAAGGCATACGAGGAAGCAAATAAAATTGATCGTGCCTTAGAAGGAGCCTTGCCATATGCATTTCGAGATACTTTCGGCTATTTAACAAGTTGCCCAACGAATATTGGTACTGGCTTACGTGCTTCGGTTATGATGCACCTTCCCGCACTTACACTGACAGGTCAGATGAATCAAATTATCAATGCAATGACACGTTTAGGGATGACTGTCAGGGGTATATACGGTGAAGGTAGCGAAAATTTAGGTAATGTTTACCAAGTATCGAATCAGATTACACTAGGTAAAACAGAAGAAGATATTTTAGCAGACATTCAAAGTGTTGCAGAAAAAATTATTCAAAAAGAACGGCAGGCAAGAAATAAGCTAATGGAAAAAGCGGAACTTGCCTTAGAAGATCGGATATACAGAGCTTTAGGTACATTAACGCATGCACGCATTTTAACAAGTGAGGAAGCGGCAACCTGTCTATCGAATGTTCGTTTAGGTGTAGATTTACAGTTGATTCAAAATATTAAAGCAACCACATTGAACGAGTGTGTGGTCAGTATGCAACCAGGGTTTTTACAGCACTATGCAGGAGAAGCTTTACCACCTGCTGAACGAGATCGAGTTCGAGCAAAAATGCTCCGAGAGGCATTATTTCTTGAAACAATGAGTAAGCCTACTATAGGGGGAAAAGGAGAGGATTCATATGATGTTTAATCGTTTTACACAACGCGCACAAAAAGTATTACAACTTGCACAGGAAGAGGCAATTCGTTGGAAGCACGAATCAATAGGAACAGAGCACATTCTTTTAGGGCTTATTCGTGAAGGCGGTGGTATTGCAGCGAAAGCATTAGAAGCCATCGATATTAGCCCTCAAATGATTGAAGCGGGGATTGAAGAGTTAGTTGGAAAAGGAACAGAGGATGTTGGACCAATCGTTCATTACACACCACGTGCCAAAAAGGTAATTGAACTATCTGTCGATGAATCACGTAAATTAGGTCATTCCTATATCGGTACGGAGCACTTACTGTTAGCGCTTATTCGTGAAGGTGAGGGGGTAGCCGCTCGTGTGTTAAACAATGCAGGTGTAGGCTTAAACAAAGCTCGTCAGCAAGTATTACTGTTGTTAGGCAATAATGATAACGCACAATCTGGACAACAAGCGACGCAGGCTGCAAATACGCCGACTTTAGATAGCTTGGCGCGCGATTTAACTCAAATTGCTCGTGAAGGTTCGCTAGACCCAGTGATTGGTCGCAGCAAGGAAATTACACGCGTTATTGAAGTACTATCACGCCGTACGAAAAATAACCCTGTGCTAATTGGTGAGCCTGGTGTAGGTAAAACGGCAATCGCTGAAGGCTTAGCACAACAAATTATTAACAACGAAGTACCAGAAATTTTGCGTGATAAACGTGTTATGACGCTTGATATGGGGACAGTTGTAGCCGGTACTAAATACCGTGGTGAATTTGAGGATCGCTTGAAAAAAGTGATGGATGAAATTCGACAAGCAGGTAATGTTATTTTATTCATTGATGAATTGCATACATTAATCGGTGCTGGAGGAGCAGAAGGTGCAATTGATGCATCAAACATTTTAAAACCATCCCTAGCACGTGGAGAATTACAATGTATTGGTGCTACAACATTAGATGAGTACCGCAAGTACATCGAAAAGGATGCAGCGTTAGAGCGCCGTTTCCAACCAATTCAAGTGGATGAACCAACTGTTGAAGAAGCAATTCAAATTATTCACGGTTTACGCGATCGCTATGAGGCGCATCACCGTGTGAAAATTACAGATGAAGCAATTGAAGCAGCGGCAAAAATGAGTGATCGTTATATTTCAGACCGTTTCTTGCCTGATAAAGCCATCGACTTAATCGATGAAGCAGGGTCAAAAGTTCGCTTACGTTCATTTGCGGTGCCACCAAACTTAAAAGCACTAGAAGATAAACTTGAAAATGTTCGTTCTGAAAAAAATGCGGCTGTGTCTGGTCAGGAATTTGAAAAGGCTGCTTCGTTAAGAGATACAGAGCAAAAGCTAAAAGACGAAATTGAAACGACACGTAAAACATGGAAAGAAGAACAAGGCAAAGCAGAATCGAAAGTGACAGTTGACGATGTGGCAGCAGTCGTTTCTATGTGGACTGGGATACCAGTAGCTAAAATTGCCCATGAAGAATCAGCTAAACTATTACAACTTGAAGAAGAGTTACACAAGCGTGTTGTTGGTCAAGGCGAGGCAGTCGAGGCAATTTCTCGTGCAATTCGACGTGCAAGAGCTGGTTTAAAAGATCCAAAACGTCCAATCGGTTCATTTATTTTCCTTGGTCCTACAGGGGTGGGGAAAACAGAACTTGCTAGAGCGCTGGCAGAAGTAATGTTCGGTGATGAAGATGCGATGATTCGCGTTGACATGTCTGAATATATGGAGAAACATTCGACTTCACGTTTAGTCGGCTCACCTCCTGGTTATGTAGGTTTTGATGATGGTGGTCAGTTAACAGAAAAAGTTCGACGTAAACCATATTCTGTTGTGCTTCTTGATGAAATTGAGAAAGCTCATCCAGATGTTTTCAATATTTTACTTCAAGTGCTGGAAGATGGTCGTTTAACAGATTCTAAAGGACGTGTCGTTGATTTCCGTAATACGGTTGTTATTATGACTTCAAACGTCGGTGCGGATGCGCTAAAATATCAAAAAAATCTTGGCTTCAGCTTAGGAAGCTCAGAGTCGAAACATAAAGATATGAAGGGCACAATGCTTGAAGAATTGAAAAAAGCATTCCGTCCTGAATTCCTAAACCGTATCGACGAAATGATTGTGTTCCATTCATTAGAAAAAGAACACTTAAAAGAAATCATTTCAATGATGGCCAATACGCTAACAAAACGTCTGCAAGAACAAGATATTACGTTAGAGTTAACAGATGCAGCACTCAATAAAATTGCAGATGAAGGCTACGACCCTCAATATGGTGCTCGTCCACTCCGTCGTGCATTGCAAAAACAAGTGGAAGACCGTCTATCGGAAGAACTGCTGAAAGGCAATGTAGAAAAAGGAAACCAAGTCGTCATTGATTATGTGAATGATGAATTCGTCGTGAAGAAAAAAGAAGGCGTTTCAATTTCCAAATAAGCGGTTAGCCTATTTAACAAGCATAAATTCGGAAGACAGCGAGGCATATCGTGCCAAGCTGTCTTTTTTTATGTAAAATGAAAATAAGAACAAATATTCGAGGTGGTATGATGGCGAAGAAAAAAACTAAATTTGTCTGTACAGGTTGTGGCTATGAATCGGCAAAGTGGATGGGACGCTGTCCAGGATGTGGCGAATGGAATAAAATGGTTGAGGAAGTGGAGGTTGTAGCGAAAGGTCCTAGAGGAGCATTCCAACACTCTGCAACCGTCACGCAAAAAGCTGTACCTATTATCCAAGTAGAAGCGGCAGAGGAGTCCCGTGTAGCTACAGAAATGGGTGAACTCAATCGTGTCTTGGGCGGAGGAATTGTTCCGGGATCTCTAGTGTTAATCGGGGGTGATCCGGGTATCGGAAAATCGACATTGCTATTACAGGTGTCTGCGTTATTGTCCAATAAAGGTCATCGTGTGCTCTATATTTCTGGTGAGGAATCCATTCGACAAACGAAACTGCGTGCAGAGCGTTTAGGGGTTGTATCTCAAGAGCTGTATATATATTCGGAGACGAATTTAGAATTGTTAAATCAAACAATCGACGATGTACAACCAAAGTTTGTTATTGTGGATTCTATCCAAACGGTGTTCCATCCAGAGGTGACAAGTGCGCCAGGTAGTGTATCGCAAGTACGTGAATGTACAGCGGAGCTAATGCGGATAGCGAAAACAAAAGGCATTGCCATTTTCTTAGTTGGACATGTGACGAAGGAAGGGCAAATTGCGGGACCGCGTATTTTAGAGCATATGGTAGATACAGTGCTGTATTTCGAAGGAGAACGACATCACAACCACCGTATTTTACGGAGCCAAAAAAACCGCTTTGGCTCTACAAATGAAATAGCTATCTTTGAAATGCTTCAGGGGGGCTTAAAGGAAGTTTTGAATCCGTCTGAGCTATTTTTACAGGAACGTTCACAAGGTGCAGCAGGTTCAACAATCGTGGCATCGATGGAGGGAACAAGGACAATTTTAGTAGAAATCCAATCACTTGTAACCCCTACAAGCTTTAATTATCCGAAACGGATGGCAACAGGGGTGGACCAAAACCGTGTGCAATTGCTTATGGCAGTGCTTGAAAAGCGCATGGGCCTAATGTTACAGGCACAAGATGCATATATTAAAGTTGCTGGCGGAGTAAAGCTAGATGAACCTGCCATTGACTTAGCTGTCTTGACGAGTATTGTGTCTAGCTTTAAGGATCAGGCAGTACGGGGAACAGATTGCTTTATTGGAGAAGTAGGGTTAACAGGAGAGGTTCGTCGTGTCACACGAATTGAACAACGTGTGCTAGAGGCGGCAAAGCTAGGGTTTAAGCGAGCATTTATCCCTGCTTCTAATATTGGCGGTTGGGATTTCCCACAAGGTATTGAAATAGTTGGTGTGGAAACAATTAAAGATGCATTAAATGCCTGCTTTAGAGAGCTTTAAAGACATGCAGTAATGCGTCACCATGTTGCGTCACACTAGGCGTCTGTTGCTAGATGATGAAGTAATTTCAACTAAAATAAATGCATGTTGGGCGACATCCTAGCATGCATTTTTACTTCATAGGTGCAACAATCATTAATTTCATGAAATTGGATAACAATTATTGTGGAAATTAGGCATCTCTTAAGCCTTCCATAACGTCCAATAAACTGAAGGAAATTTAATAATGTTTTGATGAGCTCAAAAAAGATTTTCTACAGTAAAATATGTATAATCGAATATAAGAATTGGAGGTGACAGTATGAAAAAATTTATTCAAATTGCTTTTTTACTGATTGGAGGAGCTTTAGGCCTTGTTTTCTTACCGCCATTATACGAATTGCTTCATTTATCATCTAATCCTTGGCTTGATAATCCTTACGTATCAGTTGCTTTAGGTGCGTTTTTACTATTTACATTATCATTTGCTTTTTCCGATTATTTTGTTCGGCTAATTAGCTGGATGGAAGAGGTGCTTTTTAAAGTGCCGGTTGGAGATTTATTATTTGGTACGCTTGGGTTAATTGTAGGACTTATCGTAGCCTATTTCCTAGGCTTTGCGATTGATAGCGTTCAAATTCGCGGTATTTCAGAAGTAATTCCAATTATCTTATCTTTTGTACTTGGATATTTGGGATTCCGTGTAGGTTTTAAAAAGCGAGATGAGTTACTTCAGTTATTTACCTTACGTGGGAATAATGCAAAGAAAAAAGCTGCTGAAGGGATTGACGTACCAGAAAATCGCGGTAGTTATAAATTGCTAGATACCAGCGTTATTATTGATGGGCGTATAGCGGATATTTCGGAAACAGGTTTTATTGAAGGCGTTTTGGTTGTACCGCAGTTTGTATTAACTGAGCTACAGCATATTGCAGATTCCTCAGATACATTAAAACGTACAAGAGGTCGCCGTGGTTTGGATATATTAAAGAAACTGCAAGATGAACGTATGACAAAAGTAGAAATTACCGAAGAAGATTTTGAAGATGTGCAGGAAGTGGATTTAAAACTTGTACGTCTTGCAAAGAAAATGGATAATGATACACAAATTGTGACGAATGACTTCAACTTGAACAAAGTATGTGAATTACATCAGGTGAAAGTACTGAACATTAATGATTTGGCAAATGCAGTGAAACCAGTTGTGATTCCTGGAGAAGATATGCAAGTGGTCGTTATTAAAGATGGGAAAGAGCATAACCAAGGTGTGGCTTATTTGGATGATGGCACGATGATTGTTGTAGAAGGAGGCCGCAATTATATCGGACAGGCCATTACTGTAACGGTAACGAGCGTTCTACAAACATCTGCAGGTCGAATGATTTTTGCTAAGCCAAAGGACGATTAGGAAGTGGACAATGTGCAGTATGAAGTAGTGCTTCCGGCAGCTGGCAGCGGCAAGCGAATGGGAGCAGGTCAAAATAAATTATTTTTAGAGCTTTTAGAGAAACCGATTTTAATACACACATTAGAGGTATTTGAGCAAGATGAAAACTGTACTGGCATTTGGCTTGCGGTGAAACCTGAAGAACGTGCTGTTATTCAAAAGATGCTAGCAAACTATGGAATCTCTAAGGTCAAAGGCTTGCCTGATGGTGGAGCAGAGCGACAGCATTCAGTGCATGCTTGTATGAAAGAAATGGAGCAGGTTGATATTGTTTTAGTGCATGATGCAGCCCGCCCATTTATTACGCACGATATTATTGCAAACCTTGTACAAAGTGCGAATAATTTTGGTGCTGCAATCGCTGGTGTTCGTGCAAAGGACACAATGAAAAAAGTGCGTAATGGCATCATTGAAGAAACGGTGGACCGTGAAAGCTTATGGATGATTCAAACGCCTCAAGCCTTCCGCTTCGATTTGATAGTAGAAGCGGAAGATGTGGCTGAGAAAGTGGGCTTCCTCGGAACAGATGAGGCGATGTTAGTCGAGCGACTTGGTCATGAGGTGCACATTGTTGAAAGCAACTATGAAAACGTAAAGATGACAACAAAAGAAGATTTACTTTTTGGTGAAGCTATTTTACGTAAACGAGCGTTGAAGAATAATGTATAATCGCTTTAAAATCTCATCAGCAGAAGTAGCTGATGAGGTTTTTTTATACGATGGTAAACAAACTATAATATGTGGACTATAGTCGTTACGGACAGCTCAATTTCCTAGGAAATATGTTAAACTGTCTATAAATAGAAAATAAAAAAGGCAGGTGAATGCTGTTGCAATGGTCACTGTTGTAACGGCAGTATTGTATGTTTCGAGTAGGACAAGGTTTTGACGTACATGCATTTGAAGAAGGGCGTCCATTAATTATTGGTGGTATTACAATACCGCATGAAAAGGGTCTAGTAGGGCATTCGGATGCGGATGTCTTATTGCACACAGTAACTGATGCTGCGCTGGGGGCGATTGGAGAAGGGGATATTGGGCGACATTTTCCAGATACAGACCCAGAATGGAAGGATGCTGATTCAGCAAAGTTGCTAGAGTATATTTGGAAAATCGTTGAGGACAAAGGCTATGTGCTTGGCAATGTTGACTGCACAATTATGGCGCAACGTCCGAAAATGGCGCCTTATATTGAACAAATGAGAAATCGCATTGCAACTCTATTAAACGCTGATGCATCACAAGTAAATGTAAAAGCGACAACTACTGAACGACTTGGCTTTACAGGACGTGAAGAAGGCATTGCTTCAATGGCAACAATTTTACTGATTAAAAAATAAAAAAATGGCGCGTGTCCACTTGAAAAACACGCGTTACTTTAATTTCCTATACTACAGTGGTAAAATGAACAAAGTTAATAAGGTCGGAATTATTTTCAGACGAATATTTAGGAGGCATTTAATTATGACGAAAGAAGTTCGCGTTCGTTACGCGCCATCACCAACTGGATTTTTACATATTGGCGGTGCACGTACTGCGTTATTCAACTATTTATATGCAAAACATCATAACGGTAAATTCATCGTGCGTATTGAAGATACGGATATTGAGCGTAATGTAGAAGGTGGAGAAGCGTCTCAGTTAGATAACTTAAAATGGTTAGGTATCGAATATGACGAATCCATCGACATTGGTGGGCCTTATGCACCTTATCGTCAAATGGAACGCTTAGATATTTACAAAGAGCATGCTGAAAAGTTATTACAACAAGGCACAGCGTATAAATGTTTCTGTTCATCAGAAAAATTAGAAGCATCTCGTGAAGAACAAAAAGCTCGTGGTGTTGCAGCACCTACTTATGATGGAACTTGCCGTCATTTATCAGCGGAAGAAGTAGCGGCTAAAGAAGCGGCTGGCGAACAATATACAATTCGTATGCGTGTACCTGAAAACGTAACATATGAATTTGATGATTTAGTACGTGGACATGTAGCGTTCGAATCGAAAGATGTGGGCGACTGGGTACTTGTGAAAGCAAACGGTATTCCAACTTACAATTACGCAGTAGTATTAGATGACCACTTTATGGAAATCTCTCATGTGTTCCGTGGTGAAGAGCATTTATCAAACACACCAAAACAAATGATGATCTTCGATGCATTTGGCTGGGAGTATCCTCGCTTTGGACATATGACATTAATCATCAACGAAAATCGCAAAAAGCTATCAAAACGAGACGAATCCATTATCCAATTCGTAACGCAATATAAAGACCTTGGTTACTTACCAGAAGCGATGTTCAATTTCTTTGCTTTACTTGGTTGGTCTCCAGAAGGTGAAGAAGAGATTTTCTCTAAAGAAGAATTTATTAAAATCTTTGATGAGAAGCGTTTATCGAAATCACCATCTATGTTTGATAAGCAAAAGCTGACTTGGATGAATAATCAATACATCAAAAAATTATCTTTAGAAGAAGTAGTGGCATTATCTTTACCGCACTTACAAAAAGCAGGCTTATTACCAGAAGCGTTAACAGCAGAAGAGCGCGCTTGGGCAACAGATTTAATCGCACTTTACCATGAACAAATGAGCTTTGGTGCTGAAATCGTGGAACTGTCAAGCCTATTCTTTAACGATCATATTGAATATGATGAAGAAGCAAAAGCCGTTTTAGCTGGCGAGCAAGTACCAGAGGTAATGGCTGCATTTAAAACACAACTTGAAAATTTAGAAGAATTTACACCTGAAACTGTCAAAGCAGCTATCAAAGCTGTACAAAAAGAGACAGGTCATAAAGGTAAAAATCTATTTATGCCAATCCGTGTTGTGACGACTGGTGAAACACACGGTCCAGAGTTACCAAATGCGATTTGTTTAATTGGTAAAGAGAAAACAATTGACCGTGTAGAAAAATACGCGAAGTAATAGAATTTTATTGACAATTTATATTGTCGATGTAAAATGAATGTACATTGTGAAAGCGTTGATAAGGAGAAGTACGTAGCGCATGCTCTAAAGAGAGGACCATCACCGGCTGAAAGTGGTCTGAGCCAAGGCAAAACCGAAATGCACCTTTGAGCATAGAGCTGAACATTAGTAGGCTCTATCGGTTCGTTCCCGTTATAGGACGTCCAAAGTGGAAGGCTTTTGCCTTCAATCAGAGTGGAACCGCGCAAATTTCAGCGTCTCTGTCATTCCTTTATGGGAATGATAGGGGCGCTTTTTATTTTTTTAAAAAAATTCATGTGTTAGATGTAAGAGGGCAATCATTACTAATAACAATAGGTTTTAAGGCTATTCATTGTGCGGGGTGTAGGATTTAAGGTCGCAAGTTTGAGGTCATGACACACATTGTAACGAAAAGGGGGAGTTTTAATGTTTAAAAGAATGAAGGAAGATGTAGATACTATTTTTGAGAATGACCCAGCGGCGCGCAGTGTACTGGAAGTCGTGTTAACATATTCAGGCTTGCATGCTACATGGGCGCATCGTATTGCACACTGGTTTTTTAAAAGACGTTTTTATTTTATCGCACGTGTAATTTCACAAATTAGTCGTTTCTTTACAGGAATTGAAATACATCCTGGTGCTAAAATTGGTCGACGCTTCTTTATCGACCATGGGATGGGAGTAGTTATAGGGGAAACGTGTGAAATAGGCGATAATGTTACCCTTTATCAAGGTGTTACACTAGGTGGTACAGGGAAAGAAAAAGGAAAGCGCCATCCGACATTAGAAGATAATGTGTTAGTTGCCACTGGTGCCAAAGTATTGGGTTCTATTACAATTGGTGAGAATAGTAAAATTGGCGCAGGTTCAGTCGTTTTAAAAGAAGTGCCACCGAACGCTACGGTAGTAGGGATTCCTGGTAAAGTTGTGATGAAAGATGGCGTTCGTTTAGAGAAAAAACTAGACCATCAAAATATTCCTGACCCTGTAGAGGAACGTTGTCAAGGTTTCGAGAAGCAAATCGCAGCATTGCAAGAAGAAATCGGGCGCTTACAAAAGGAGAGAGAAAAACAATGAGTATTCAAATTTTTAACTCATTAACAAGACAAAAAGAAACGTTCGTACCGCTAGAAGAAGGAAAAGTTAAAATGTATGTTTGCGGTCCGACGGTTTATAACTATATTCATATTGGGAATTCACGTCCTGTCATTGTTTATGATACGGTTCGACGCTATTTCCAATATAAAGGTTACGATGTGAAATTCGTCTCTAATTTCACGGATGTCGACGATAAGATTATTAAAGCAGCTAATGAGCTCGGTGAAGAAGTTCATGAACTTACAGATCGTTTCATTGCCGCATATTTTGAAGATGTGACTGCATTAGGTTGCAAAAAGGCAGATGTCCATCCTCGTGTAACGGATCACATGGATGATATTATTGACTTTATTAAAGTGTTAATCGACAAAGGTTATGCATATGAGTCAGCGGGCGATGTCTATTACCGAACTCGAAAATTCAATGGTTACGGTAAATTATCACATCAATCGGTAGATGATTTGAAAATTGGTGCACGTATCGAAGCGGGCGAGAAAAAGGATGATGCATTAGATTTTGCATTATGGAAAGCAGCAAAGCCTGGCGAAATCTATTGGGAAAGTCCTTGGGGCAACGGCCGTCCAGGATGGCATATTGAATGCTCTGTGATGGCGCGTGAGCATTTAGGTGATACAATTGATATACATGCAGGTGGTCAAGATTTAACATTCCCGCATCATGAAAATGAAATAGCGCAATCCGAAGCGCATAATGATACAACATTTGCGCGTTACTGGATGCATAATGGATATATTAATATCGATAATGAAAAAATGTCAAAATCCCTTGGTAATTTTGTGCTCGTGAACGATATCCGTAAACAAATCGACCCGCAAATTTTACGATTCTTTATGTTATCTGTTCACTATCGCCACCCAATTAACTTTGCAAAGGATTTAGTAGATGCTGCAGCAACAGGTTTAGAGCGTATTCGTACTGCATACAACAATGTTAAGTACCGCCTATCTGCAACTGCAAGTCTCGGCGATTGCTCAGAGGAATGGCTCCGTCAAATTGCTCAACAAAAGGCGCAGTTTGAGGAAGCGATGGATGATGATTTCAATACGGCGAATGCTATTTCAGTATTATTTGAATTAGCGCGTATTGCAAATATTTACTTGAATGAAACAAATACGGATGAGAAAGTGTTATTAACTTTTATTGAAACTTTTGAGGTATTAGGTGACGTCTTAGGTATTGAATTTGCTAAAGAAGCTGAACTACTGGACGAAGAAATTGAAGCATTGTTACAAGAACGCGTAGAAGCGCGCAAAAACCGTGACTTTGCCCGTTCAGATGAAATTCGTGACCATTTACAAGCGCAAGGTATCATTTTAGAAGATACACGCCAAGGGACAAGATGGAAACGAGGGTAAGTAACTTGGATAAACTCCGAAATGAAGATGTGAAGCAATTAAATGCATTAGCGCTTGCATATATGGGAGATGCGGTTTTAGAACAGAAGGTACGGGAGTATTTACTGCGTAGCGGACGCGTAAAACCGAACACACTCCATAGAGAAGCAACGCATTATGTATCAGCAAAGGCACAGTCAACAATTGTACATCGCATGATGGATGAAAACTTTTTAACAGAGCAGGAATTGGCAGTGTTCCGACGTGGACGCAATGCCAAATCCGGTTCTGTTCCCAAAAATACAGATGTACAAACTTATCGCAATAGTTCAGGCTTTGAAGCGGTACTTGGAAGCTTGTACTTACTAGGTGAATTAGAACGCGTTTATGCCATCATTGCATACGCTATTCAAATAATCGAGGAATTAAAAGGAGTGTCAAAATAATGGCAGAACAAAATGGTGAAATTATTGCCGGTAAAAACCCAGTGTTAGAAGCACTTCGTTCAGGCCGCGATATGAATAAAGTATGGATTGCAGAAGGTGTAAAAAAATCAGGGGTCAATGAACTGCTTGATTTAGCGCGCGAACGAGGCATCATTGTACAGTTTGTACCGAAAAAAAAGGTCGATCAATTATCAGATGCTAACCATCAAGGAATTGTGGCATCTGTAGCAGCATATAGCTATGCAGAACTAGACGATTTATTTGCAGCGGCACAAAACAAACAAGAAGATCCATTTTTCTTAATTTTAGATGAGTTAGAAGACCCGCATAATTTAGGCTCTATTATGCGAACTGCAGATGCAATTGGCGTACATGGTATTATTATTCCAAAGCGTCGCTCAGTGAGCTTAACAGCAGTTGTGGCGAAAGCGTCAACAGGCGCCATCGAGCATGTACCTGTCGTGCGTGTTAATAACCTAGCCCAAACAGTCGATGAGTTAAAAGAACGGGGCGTATGGATTGCTGGTACGGATGCAAAAGGCTCTGCGGATTATCGCAAAATGGATGCAACTCTACCGCTTGCTATTATTATTGGTAGTGAGGGTAAAGGGATGGGGCGCCTACTAAAAGAGAAATGTGACTTTTTATATCATCTGCCTATGGTTGGGCATGTCACATCATTAAATGCTTCTGTAGCTGCGGCGCTTTTAATGTATGAAGTGTATCGTAAACGTCAAGAAGCGAATGACTAACGATGAAGAACATTTTGCTTGTTGACGGCTATAATATGATCGGAGCTTGGAAAGAGCTACGTCCATTACGTGACACGAACTTTGAAGATGCACGTAAGCGTCTAATTGAGCTTATGGCAGAATATAAAGCGGCGATAGGGTGGCGCGTGATAGTTGTTTTTGACGCCCATCTTGTGCCGGGCGTGGAGCAATCTTATATAGAAAATGGCGTCGAGATTATTTATACAAGGAAAAATGAAACAGCAGATGAACGCATTGAAAAGATGACACAAGAACTAAAAGCAAGACATATTCAAATTCACGTGGCGACTTCCGATATGGCTGAACAAAGTGTTATTTTTGGCAATGGTGCACTACGCAAATCGGCAAGAGAGCTTGAAATTGATTTAAGCATTATTCAACATAAAATTTCTCATGATGTAAAACGTAAGCAGGATAGCAAGCCACCTTCACGTATAGAGCTAAAGCCAGATGTGGCACTTGCTTTTGAAAAATGGCGCCGTGGTTTGAAATGATTGATTGACTGATATTTTCCAATTCCGTTATACTGTTCCTAATTATCTGTTGCAGCTGAGGTGATACCATGTTTAAAAATAGTATTGTACAAGTGACACAAGATTTTGAACGATTCAATGATGAAGAGCTTATTGAAATGGTGCATCAAGGTAATACAGATGCGTTGGATTTTTTAATTACAAAATACCGTTTGCTAGTAAGAGCAAAGGCGAGATCCTATTTTTTAATTGGTGCTGATAAAGAAGACATAGTACAAGAAGGAATGATTGGCTTGTATAAAGCTGTCCGTGATTTTAAAGGGGACAAGCTAGCTTCTTTTCGAGCTTTTGCGGAGTTATGTATTACAAGACAAATTATTACTGCAATTAAAACAGCAACAAGGCAAAAACACATTCCACTGAATTCCTATGTTTCGTTAGACAAGCCTATTTTTGATGAGGAATCTGATCGTACATTAATGGATGTATTAACAGGGGCGATTATGGATGATCCAGAAGAGTTAATGATTCATAGAGAAGAGTTTGGTTATTTAGAAGAAAAAATGAGTGAGATTTTAAGTGAATTAGAGCTACAAGTGCTAGCTCTCTATCTAGATGGGCAATCCTATCATGAAATTTCTGCAAAACTGAATCGCCATGTGAAGTCAATTGACAATGCTTTGCAACGAGTAAAGCGGAAATTAGAGCGACATTTAGTGCTCGAGGAAATGTCGTAGAGGTCACTTACCCTTGTTGACATTGACAATTTTAGGTGTTAGTCTTTAAAAGACAAAGTGCCAAAAAAGGTGATTACATGACAAAGAAAGTCGTGCTAAATTGTGAAAAATGCGGTTCGAGAAATTACACATTTCCTGCTAAGGGAGATTCTACTGTACGCCTCGAATTAAAGAAATTTTGCTCGCATTGCAATGAACATACAGTGCATAAACAAACGCTATAAAATATTTTGTAAATAGACAGATATGATTGATTCGGAGGTTAGGCTAGAATGGGTAAGATTAAAAGTTTTTTCAGCGACGTAATGTCGGAAATGCGAAAAACTAGCTGGCCAAAAAGTAAAGAACTGACGAAATATACAGTCGTTGTAATTTCAACTGTAGTAATTATGGCTTTATTTTTTGTGTTAGTAGACTTAGGTATTTCATCATTATTCCGCTGGTACTTAGATTTATAATTAGAAAAGAGCATGTTAATACTTTTGAAAATAGCCCGTCCTTTCCAATAACGGGTTTTTTCGTTTGTTTTATGAAGTAAAGAGCAGTAAAATGTTCTCATTATGATAAGCGTGCTACTAGTAAAAGTATGCTGGTAGCAATAGATGACTATGCTAATTAGGTATTTATCATCGGGCTTTCGCTTGCTATGGCGAAAGCTATGTTTTTCTATTGAGAAGCTTGTGAAAAGAATAAAGGATGCAAAATTGCATATCGCGATCATTTTCACTTTTATTAGTAAGGGAGGGACGGACGAGTAGTCCTAGCAGTTATGGAGAAAAATTGGTATGTTGTTCATACGTATTCAGGGTATGAGAACCGTGTAAAAGCAAACCTAGAAAAACGTGTTGAAACAATGGGGATGCAAGATAAAATCTTCCGTGTTATCGTGCCTGAGCATGAGGAAACAGAAATGAAAGACGGCAAAAAGCGCACAATGATGCGTAAAGTTTTCCCTGGTTATGTCCTAGTAGAACTCATTATGACAGATGATTCTTGGTATGTTGTACGTAATACACCAGGAGTAACTGGCTTTATCGGTTCATCAGGTGGTGGAGCAAAACCAACACCGCTATTACCAGAGGAAGCGGATCGTCTATTACAACAAATGGGCATGACAGATAAAGTTGTTGAAATCGATATCACAGTTGGTGAAGCGGTTGAAGTATTAGAAGGACCGTTTGCGCACTTCCAAGGGCGTGTTGAAGAAATTGACGCTGAAAAAGGAAAACTGAAAGTATCTGTAGATATGTTTGGTCGCGAAACGATTATGGAACTGGATTTTGAGCAAATTCAAAAATTATAACTTTAAATTCTAGTAACTAATTAGTGTATGGTTGAGCGTATAACGCAAATTTTGTTAATTACTACTTGCTTAAAAAAATTAAAAGTGGTATCATTTCAAAGGTCAGACTGTCAAACTTCGGTTGACGTCTGTAATGATAATTTTAATGTTATCGGCACTTAGCTGACAGACAGATATTGAGTGGGAGGGGCAACCCAATTACCACATCACGGACTTAAGGAGGTGTGTCTCGTGGCTAAAAAAGTTATTAAAGTTGTTAAACTTCAAATCCCTGCTGGTAAAGCAAACCCAGCTCCACCGGTTGGTCCTGCATTAGGTCAAGCAGGTGTGAACATCATGGGATTCTGTAAAGAGTTCAATGCGCGTACTGCTGATCAAGCTGGTCTTATTATTCCGGTTGAAATTTCAGTATTCGAGGACCGTTCTTTCACTTTCATTACGAAAACTCCACCTGCAGCAGTTTTACTTAAAGTAGCAGCTGGTATCCAATCTGGATCTGGTGAACCAAACCGTAAAAAAGTTGCAACGGTTAAACGTGATAAAGTTCGCGAAATCGCTGAAACTAAAATGCCAGACCTTAACGCTGCTTCAGTTGAAGCTGCTATGTTAATGGTTGAAGGTACTGCACGAAGCATGGGTATTGTTATCGAAGACTAATTCCCATTTACTTGATGTTTTTGTTTTTTGGAAGGTTGCGGAGTTTCTTTGTGAACGCGCAACCTTTATTCGTGGGAGGTAAAATCCGCTATAACCACAATCAAGGAGGAAATATATAATGGCTAAAAAAGGTAAAAAACTGCAAGATGCAGCGAAATTAATCGACCGTAACAACGTATACGGCGCACAAGAAGCAATCGAACTTGCTCAAAAAACTAGCACAGTAAACTTCGACGCTACTGTAGAAGTTGCTTTCCGTTTAGGAATCGATACTCGTAAAAACGACCAACAAATCCGTGGTGCAGTAGTGCTACCAAACGGTACTGGTAAAACTCAACGCGTATTAGTATTCGCTAAAGGTGAAAAACTTAAAGAAGCAGAAGCTGCTGGCGCTGACTATGTAGGCGATGCAGAGTACATCCAAAAAATCCAACAAGGTTGGTTTGACTTCGATGTAATCGTAGCAACTCCTGACATGATGGGTGAAGTTGGTAAACTTGGTCGCGTATTAGGACCTAAAGGCTTAATGCCAAACCCTAAAACTGGTACAGTTACATTTGACGTAACAAAAGCAATCGAAGAAATCAAAGCTGGTAAAGTAGAATACCGCGCTGACAAAGCTGGTATTATCCACGCTCCTATCGGTAAAGTTTCTTTCGCAACAGAAAAACTTGTAGAAAACTTCTTAACTGTATTTGACGTTGTTCAAAAAGCAAAACCTGCTGCAGCTAAAGGTACTTACATGAAATCTGTAAATGTTACAACTACAATGGGCCCAGCTGTTAAAATTGACGCTGCTAACGTAGTAGTAAAATAATTTATTTATATAAATCGGTTGACAGCTATCCGCATCTTTGGTATGATGGATGCTGTTGTGAATCATCCATTTGTACCGTAGACAGTAGGAGTGACTTGTCACTTAATGTTCCTACCGAGGACATCGGAATTCGGATTCTTATTTTAAAGATGATGACTTTCAGCCTCTGTGTCTATATGACTCAGAGGCTTTTCTTTTGTCGGTATAAATGACCCATTCTAATAGGAGGTGTCATCATGAGCAAAGCAATCGAAAACAAACAATCTCAAGTGCAAGAAATCACAGAAAAATTCCAAAGCGCTGCTTCTGTAGTGGTAGTGGATTACCGTGGTCTTAATGTTGCACAAGTGACTGAACTTCGTAAACAACTTCGTGAAGCTGGTGTTGAGTTTAAAGTTTACAAAAACACTTTAACTCGTCGTGCTGCTGAAGCTGCTGGTGTTGAAGGGATCAACGAAGTATTAACTGGTCCTAACGCAATCGCGTTCTCAACTGAAGATGTTGTAGCTCCTGCTAAAATCATCAACGAGTTCGCTAAGAAAAACGAAGCTTTAGAAATTAAAGCAGGTATTATTGAAGGTGCAATCTCTTCTGTTGAAGATGTTAAAGCACTTGCAGAACTTCCATCACGCGAAGGTCTTCTTTCAATGCTTTTATCTGTACTTCAAGCTCCAGTGCGCAACTTCGCACTTGCAACAAAAGCTGTTGCAGAACAAAAAGAAGAACAAGGCGCGTAATTTCTTACGTAGCATAACTTCCGCGGCTTGACCGCAAAAAACTAAAACATATCCAATTAGGAGGAAATTATAATGAACAAAGAGCAAATCTTAGAAGCTATCAAAGCTATGACAGTTCTTGAATTAAACGATTTAGTAAAAGCTATCGAAGAAGAATTCGGTGTAACAGCTGCTGCTCCAGTAGCAGTAGTTGCTGGCGGTGCTGCTGCAGCTGAAGAAAAAACAGAATTCGACGTAGTATTAGCATCTGCTGGTGCTGAAAAAATTAAAGTAATCAAAGTGGTTCGCGAAATCACTGGTTTAGGTCTTAAAGAAGCTAAAGAAGTTGTAGATAACGCTCCTAAAGCTCTTAAAGAAGGCGTTTCTAAAGATGAAGCTGAACAAATCAAAGCTAAACTTGAAGAAGTTGGCGCATCTGTAGAAGTTAAGTAATCTCGTATTACTTTTATACAAAAGGAAGCTCGTCATTATGGCGAGCTTTTTCTTCATTCTGAGGAGGCGTGAAAATGTCAGATCACTATTATACAAGTAAGCCTCAAACTGAAAGTAAACCTCGTCACTGGACGTTCAAGTTACTTGGGCATACGTTTTCCTTTGAAACGGATGCAGGTGTATTTAGTAAAAGCGAAGTAGATTTTGGATCCCGTGTATTAATAGATGCGTTTCAAATGCCGGATGTGGATGGTGCTATTTTCGATGTGGGTTGTGGGTATGGACCGATTGGGTTGTCTATTGCCAAAGCAAATCCTGAGCGAACAGTATTCATGATGGATATTAATGAGCGGGCAGTTGCGCTTTCACAAAAAAATGCGCAAGTAAACGGTGTTCAAAATGTACGTATATTTGTAAGTGACGGACTATCGAATGTTGATGATGAGGCGAAAGCTGCAGCTATTTTAACCAATCCTCCAATTCGCGCAGGAAAGGAAACGGTTTTCCGCTTTTACGACGGTGCTTATGATAAGTTAGTGACTTCTGGAGAGCTTTGGGTAGTAATTCAGAAGAAGCAAGGTGCACCATCAACGGTTAGCTATTTAGAGGAAAAATTTTCTGTAGTGGATATTGTGGAAAAGAAAAAAGGCTACTGGATAGTGCGTGCAAAAAAATAAATGAAATATGTATAAAATATTGACTTGACAAAACGGCTATGATAATATGATACAATGCAAAAATATTATTTTGAGGTCGTGTGCCCTTTTGGTATATGAATGATTTAATATGGGTATACTTGCCAAGATAAGTTTAGTTAACCGAAAATGAGATCTTTTGAAGACTCGTTTTCTTTTTGTCTTTCGAAATCATACACTATTTGGATGATTTTGCAAAGACCTAATATCGCTTTATTGAGGGGTGAATGAGTTGACAGGTCAACTAGTTCAGTACGGACAACACCGCCAGCGTAGAAGCTTTGCGCGTATTAAAGAGGTGCTTGAGCTTCCAAATCTGATTGAGATTCAAACGGCGTCTTACGAGTGGTTCCTTGAAGAAGGTTTACGTGAAATGTTCCGTGACATTTCGCCGATCGAGGACTTTACAGGTAATCTTTCATTAGAATTCATCGATTATTCATTAGGTGATCCTAAGTATGATGTCGATGAGTGTAAAGAGCGAGATGTTACTTACGCAGCTCCATTACGTGTGAAAGTACGTCTTTACAACAAAGAAACTGACGAAGTGAAAGAACAAGATGTATTTATGGGTGACTTCCCATTAATGACAGAAACAGGTACGTTCATTATCAATGGTGCTGAACGTGTTATTGTTTCGCAATTAGTTCGATCACCGAGTGTGTATTTCCATGATAAAACTGATAAAAACGGTAAAAAAGGCTTCGGTGCAACAGTAATTCCAAACCGTGGTGCTTGGTTAGAATATGAAACTGACGCGAAAGATGTAGTATATGTGCGTATTGATCGTACTCGTAAGCTACCAGTAACAGTGTTACTTCGCGCACTAGGCTTCGGTTCAGATCAAGAAATTATCGATATTATCGGTGATAACGAGTATTTACGTAATACGCTAGAAAAAGATAACTCTGAAAGTACAGAAAAAGCACTTTTAGAAATCTATGAGCGTTTACGTCCAGGTGAGCCACCAACAGTAGAAAGTGCGAAAAGTTTATTATACTCTCGTTTCTTCGATGCTAAACGCTATGATTTAGCGAATGTTGGTCGTTACAAAATGAATAAAAAGCTTCACATCAAAAATCGTTTATTCAACCAAACGATTGCTGAAACGCTTGTTGATCCAGAAACAGGCGAAATTTTAGTAGAGAAGGGCACTGTGCTTGATCGTCGTACTTTAGATAAGATTTTACCTTACCTAGAGGATTCTTCTAAAGGTATTGGCTACCGCACTTTATCACAAGTTGGCGGAGTACTTGAAGATGACGTAACAATCCAATCTATTAAAATTTATGCTCCGAAAGATGAAGCACAAAAAGAAATCAATGTAATTGGCAATGCCTACATTGACGAAGAAGTGAAGAACATTACACCTGCTGACGTCTTATCTTCAGTAAGTTATTTCTTCAACTTACTTTACCAAGTAGGGGCAACAGATGATATTGACCATTTAGGTAACCGTCGTCTACGCTCTGTTGGTGAATTATTACAAAATCAATTCCGTATCGGTTTATCTCGTATGGAACGTGTAGTGCGCGAGCGTATGTCTATCAATGATACAGCCGCTATCGTACCGCAACAATTAATCAATATTCGTCCAGTAATTGCGTCTATTAAAGAATTCTTTGGTAGCTCTCAATTATCTCAATTCATGGACCAAACAAACCCACTGGCAGAGTTAACGCACAAACGTCGTCTATCTGCATTAGGACCTGGTGGTTTAACACGTGAACGCGCTGGTTTCGAAGTGCGTGACGTTCACTATTCTCACTATGGTCGTATGTGTCCAATCGAGACACCTGAGGGTCCAAACATTGGTTTAATTAACTCATTATCTTCTTTCGCTAAAGTAAATAAATTTGGTTTCATTGAAACGCCATATCGTCGTATTGACCACGAAACTGGCCGAGTAACAGATCAAATTGATTACTTAACAGCTGACGAAGAAGATAACTACTATGTAGCGCAAGCGAACTCACTATTAAATCCTGATGGTACATTCGTAAACGATGAAGTTGTAGGTCGTTTCCGTGGGGATAATACTGTTTTCAACAAGTCTCAAATGGACTATATGGACGTATCGCCTAAACAAGTAGTTTCTGCAGCGACTGCATGTATTCCATTCTTAGAAAACGATGACTCTAACCGTGCGCTTATGGGTGCCAACATGCAACGTCAAGCGGTTCCTCTTTTAAATCCAGAAGCTCCGTTTGTCGGAACTGGTATGGAACACGTAGATGCACGTGACTCAGGTGCTGCTGTAGTAGCAAAATACGATGGTATTGTTGAGCATGTAGAAGCTCGTTCAATCCACGTACGTCGCATTGAAACAATCGACGGTAAAGAAGTTAAAGGCGATTTAACAAAATATAAATTACAAAAATTCATTCGTTCAAACCAAGGTACTTCATACAACCAACGTCCACTTGTAAAAGTTGGCGAACGTGTGAAACCTCGTGATATTTTAGCTGACGGTCCATCAATGGAAAAAGGTGAACTTGCATTAGGTCGTAACGTACTTGTTGCATTCATGACTTGGAACGGGTTCAACTATGAGGATGCTGTTATCATGAGTGAACGCCTTGTAAAAGACGATGTATATACTTCAGTTCATATTGAAGAATATGAATCAGAATCTCGTGATACAAAATTAGGACCTGAAGAAATTACACGTGACATTCCAAACGTTGGGGAAGATGCACTTCGTAACTTAGACGAACGTGGTATTATCCGTATCGGTGCGGAAGTACGCGATGGTGATATTCTTGTAGGTAAAGTAACGCCTAAAGGGGTTACAGAGTTAACGGCTGAAGAGCGCTTATTACACGCAATCTTTGGTGAAAAGGCACGTGAAGTTCGTGATACTTCATTACGCGTACCACATGGTGCGGGCGGTATCATCCTTGACGTGAAAGTATTTAACCGTGAAGACGGCGACGAGTTACCACCAGGTGTTAACCAATTAGTTCGTGCTTACATTGTTCAAAAACGTAAAATCCGCGTTGGGGACAAAATGGCCGGACGTCATGGTAACAAAGGGGTTATCTCTCGTATCTTACCGGAAGAGGATATGCCATTTATGCCAGATGGTACTCCTGTCGATATCATGTTAAACCCACTAGGCGTACCTTCTCGTATGAATATCGGACAAGTTTTAGAACTACATTTAGGTATGGCTTCTCGTTACTTAGGTGTTCATATGGCAACGCCAGTATTTGATGGTGCCAACGAAGAAGATGTATGGGAAACAATGGAAGAAGCAGGGATGAACCGTGACGGTAAAACAATCCTGTATGATGGACGTTCAGGTGAACCATTCGATAACCGTGTATCTGTAGGGATTATGTACATGATCAAACTTGCACACATGGTTGATGATAAACTTCACGCACGTTCAACTGGTCCTTACTCACTTGTTACACAACAACCACTTGGTGGTAAAGCGCAGTTCGGTGGACAACGCTTTGGTGAGATGGAGGTATGGGCACTTGAAGCATATGGTGCTGCATACACACTTCAAGAAATTTTAACTGTTAAATCTGATGACGTTGTTGGTCGTGTGAAAACATACGAAGCTATCGTTAAAGGTGAAAGCGTTCCAGAGCCAGGCGTTCCAGAATCATTTAAAGTATTGATTAAAGAACTTCAGTCTCTTGGTATGGATGTTAAAATGTTAACAATCAATGATGAAGAAGTAGAGCTTCGCGATTTAGACGAAGAAGAAGATCTTCAACCTGCTGACGCACTTAACATTGCGCCACAACCAGAAACAGAAGAAGAGCCAGTAGAGTCTTTTGAATAATGGATAAGTTCACATTCGTGTGAATATGGTCAAACTTATTTTTCAAATTAGTCGGGCAGGATTTAACGCCCTGCCCGACTTTCTTTACGAATGAAAACAATCTATTTTTAATCTTTTGTCAAAAGGTATTTTGGCAAACGATTGTCGAGCTGCGTAAAAGAGTCTTTATAAAGACCTATAACTAGAGGGAGGTAGGCTCCTTGATAGACGTTAATGAATTTGAATATATGAAAATTGGTTTAGCTTCCCCTGACAAGATTCGTTCTTGGTCATATGGTGAAGTAAAAAAACCAGAAACAATTAACTATCGTACATTAAAACCAGAAAAAGATGGTTTATTCTGTGAACGTATTTTCGGTCCTACGAAAGACTGGGAATGTCACTGTGGTAAATACAAACGCGTTCGTTATAAAGGCGTAGTTTGTGACCGTTGTGGTGTTGAAGTAACACGTGCAAAAGTTCGACGTGAACGTATGGGTCATATCGAATTAGCAGCCCCAGTTTCTCATATTTGGTACTTCAAAGGTATACCAAGCCGTATGGGTCTTATCTTAGATATGTCTCCACGTGCTTTAGAAGAAGTAATTTACTTCGCATCTTACGTTGTCATCGAACCAGGTGCTACAAACTTAGAAAGTAAACAATTACTTTCTGAAAAAGAGTATCGTGCATACCGCGAAAAATTCGGTAACACATTCGAAGCTGCTATGGGTGCAGAAGCCATTAAAAAGCTTCTTGGTAAAATCGATCTTGAAGATGAAACACATTCTTTAAAAGAAGAGTTAAAATCTGCACAAGGTCAACGCCGTACACGTGCGATTAAACGTCTTGAAGTGGTAGAGTCATTCCGTAACTCAGGTAACTCTCCAGAGTGGATGATTTTAGATGTACTACCTGTTATTCCACCGGAGCTTCGTCCAATGGTTCAACTAGATGGTGGTCGTTTTGCAACTTCTGACTTAAACGATTTATATCGTCGTGTCATTAACCGTAATAACCGTTTAAAACGTTTATTAGATCTTGGTGCACCAAGCATCATCGTTCAAAACGAAAAACGTATGTTACAAGAAGCAGTTGATGCATTAATCGATAACGGTCGTCGTGGTCGTCCTGTAACTGGACCAGGTAACCGTCCGTTAAAATCACTTTCTCATATGTTGAAAGGGAAACAAGGTCGTTTCCGTCAAAACTTACTTGGTAAACGTGTAGACTATTCTGGTCGTTCCGTTATCGTAGTAGGTCCAAACTTAAAAATGTACCAATGTGGTCTACCGAAGGAAATGGCGATTGAGCTATTTAAACCTTTCGTTATGAAAGAATTAGTAGAACGTGGTCTTGCACATAACATTAAATCTGCTAAACGTAAAATCGAACGTTTAAACAACGACGTATGGGACGTTTTAGAAGATGTTATCCGTGAGCATCCGGTCCTATTAAACCGTGCTCCGACGCTTCACCGTCTTGGTATCCAAGCATTTGAACCAACACTAGTTGAAGGTCGTGCAATTCGTCTTCACCCGTTAGTATGTACAGCTTACAACGCTGACTTCGATGGTGACCAAATGGCGGTTCACGTACCATTATCAGCAGAGGCACAAGCTGAAGCTCGCCTTCTAATGCTTGCTGCACAAAACATCCTAAACCCGAAAGATGGTAAACCAGTTGTTACACCATCTCAAGACATGGTATTAGGGAACTATTATTTAACACTTGAGCGTGAAAATGCTCGTGGTGAAGGTTCGATTTTCTATGGACCAAACGAAGTGCTAATCGCATATGATACTGGCCATGTTCACTTGCATACTCGTATCGCGATCAAAGCAAGTTCACTGCACAATCCAACGTTTACAGAAGAACAAAATAATATGTTCTTACTAACAACGGTTGGTAAAGTAATCTTTAACGAAATCTTGCCTGAATCATTCCCGTTCATTAACGAACCGACTGATTTCAACTTAGAGCAAGTAACACCAGATAAATACTTCGTAAACTTAACAATTGACGAAGAAACTCTAGCAGAGCTTGAAGCAGATGCTGCTTACAACGAATTAGATGAAAAAGGTAAAGTTGACGCACAACGTTCAGCGGTACTTCGCAAATACTTTGCATCTGTACCTGTTGTAAACCCATTCCGCAAGAAATTCTTAGGAAATATCATTGCAGAAGTGTTCAAACGTTTCCACATTACTGAAACATCTAAAATGCTTGACCGTATGAAAAACTTAGGTTTCAAATATTCAACTCGCGCTGGTATCACTGTTGGTGTATCTGATATCGTGGTATTACCAGATAAAGGTGACATCTTAGCAATAGCACAAGAGAAAGTAGATAAAGTTCAAGCGCAATTCCGTCGTGGTTTCATCACAGAAGAAGAGCGTTATGACCGTGTTATCTCTAGCTGGAGTGCGGCGAAAGATGAAATTCAATCAAAACTGATGAAGTCGCTTGAGAAAACAAACCCAATCTTCATGATGTCTGACTCAGGTGCCCGTGGTAACGCATCTAACTTTACACAGTTAGCAGGTATGCGTGGTCTGATGGCCAACCCGGCTGGTCGTATTATCGAACTTCCAATCAAGTCTTCATTCCGTGAAGGTTTAACAGTATTGGAATACTTCATCTCAACACATGGTGCGCGTAAAGGTCTTGCCGATACAGCCCTAAAAACTGCCGATTCAGGTTACTTAACACGTCGTCTTGTAGACGTTGCACAAGATGTCATTGTGCGTGAAGATGACTGTGGAACAGACCGTGGCTTAACAATCGGAGCGTTAATGGAAGGTACAGAACTAATCGAAGCGTTAGACGAACGTATTGTTGGTCGTCATACGAAGAAAACGATTTTCCATCCAGAAACAGGCGATGTTATTTTAGAAAAAGACGGCTTAATCGACCAAGATATCGCTCGTATTATTACGGAAGCTGGTATCGAAGAAGTAACAATCCGTTCTGCATTTACATGTAATACAAAACATGGTGTATGTAAAAAATGTTACGGCATGAACTTAGCAACTGGTGAAAAAGTAGAAGTTGGGGAAGCAGTTGGTATTATTGCGGCTCAATCAATCGGTGAACCAGGTACTCAGTTAACAATGCGTACATTCCATACAGGTGGGGTAGCCGGAGACGATATTACACAAGGTCTTCCACGTATCCAAGAGATTTTCGAAGCACGTAATCCAAAAGGTCAATCTGTTATTTCTGAGATTGCTGGTACGGTGTCAGATATCACTGAAATCCGTGAAGGTCTAAAAGAAATTACCGTTCAAGGTGATGTAGAAACTCGTAAATACCAAGCACCTTATAATGCACGTCTAAAAGTCATCGAAGGTGACGCAATCGAACGTGGTCAAGTATTAACAGAGGGTTCTATCGATCCAAAACAATTATTAAAAGTAAAAGACGTTTCAACAGTTCAAGAATATTTACTAAAAGAAGTACAAAAAGTTTACCGTATGCAAGGGGTAGAAATTGGAGATAAACACATCGAAGTAATGGTACGCCAAATGCTTCGTAAAGTGCGCGTAATCGAAGCTGGTGATACAGAATTATTACCAGGCTCATTATTAGATATTCACCAATTCTCAGAGGCAAATGCAGATGCTGTGCTAAACGGCAAAAACCCTGCAACATGTCGCCCTGTAATTCTAGGTATTACAAAAGCTTCATTAGAAACAGAATCATTCTTATCTGCTGCATCATTCCAAGAAACAACTCGTGTGTTAACGGATGCTGCAATTAAAGGTAAACGTGATGAACTTCTAGGATTAAAAGAAAACGTAATTATCGGTAAACTTGTTCCTGCAGGTACTGGTATGCAACGTTACCGTCAAATCCGCATTGAAAAAGATGAGCTTGACGCAGAAGATCTAGTTTCTGCTGAATAACTTAAATGAAAGCTCCGAAGAGATGACACAAGCGCATCTCTTCGGACTTTTTAAAGATATTAGTTGACAGTAGAAATTGATAATGATAATATATTGAAGGTTGATAGTTAACTGTCTGTACTTCGGAGGATATGAAAATGTCTTATGATAAAGTAAGGGCTAGTCAAACAATCATTGGTACAAAGCAAGCAGTAAAAGCAATGCAAGCTGGTTTAGTGAAAGAGCTTTTTGTGGCACTTGATGCAGACAATTGGGTAACCGATTCGGCCATATCTTTCGCGAGAGAAATCGGTATACCAGTTATTCTTGTCGAGTCCAAAAAGGAACTAGGCAAAGCCTGTGGAATCCATGTTGGAGCTGCGGTAGTTGCTATTGCTGTAGATTAGTTTTTGTGTATAAAACACAAAGACTTTGTTTTTACCCAAAAAATGAACCACCTGGATGTGTGGTATTAATAGTGAATGAATGAAGGGAGGAAAAACCGATGCCTACAATTAACCAATTAGTACGTAAGCCTCGTCAATCTAAAATCACGAAATCAAAATCACCAGCGTTAAACAAAGGATATAACTCATTTAAAAAATCTTTAACTGATGTTAAGTCTCCTCAAAAACGTGGTGTTTGTACTCGTGTAGGTACAATGACACCTCGTAAACCAAACTCAGCGTTACGTAAATACGCTCGTGTGCGTTTAACTAACCAAATTGAGGTTACAGCTTATATCCCAGGTGAAGGCCACAACTTACAAGAGCACAGTGTTGTTCTTATCCGTGGCGGACGCGTAAAAGACTTAGCGGGTGTTCGTTACCATATCGTACGTGGTGCTCTTGATACAGCTGGTGTAAACGGTCGTTTACAATCACGTTCTAAATACGGAACAAAACGCCCTAAAGAAAAAAAATAATTTAACACGCTAAGTGTTAATAAATAACGAGCCTGATGTTGGTATCACCGATTTCCAATCATGCTAGCTGATGTGGAAATTTAGTGATAACGACATTTTAGGCGAAGTTTATAAAAAAAATCGATAATTATTCGAAAGGAGGAAAACACATGCCTCGTAAAGGTCCTGTTTCCAAACGTGACGTGTTACCAGATCCAATTTATAATTCAAAACTAGTAACTCGTTTAATCAATAAAATGATGGTTGATGGTAAAAGAGGTACTTCTCAAAAGATTTTATACGGTGCGTTCGAACTAGTTAAAGAACGTTCTGGTGAAAATCCAATTGAAGTATTCGAAGCTGCTCTAAACAACGTAATGCCAGTTCTTGAAGTACGCGCTCGCCGTGTTGGTGGTTCAAACTACCAAGTACCAGTTGAAGTACGTCCAGAACGTCGTACAACTTTAGGTCTTCGTTACCTAGTTAACTATTCTCGTCTTCGTGGTGAAAAAACTATGGAAGAGCGTTTAGCTAACGAAATTCTAGATGCTTCTAACAACACTGGTGCATCAGTTAAAAAACGTGAAGATATGCACAAAATGGCAGAAGCGAACAAAGCATTCGCTCACTACCGTTGGTAATCTAAACATAGCATAAGCCCAATATGGAAGGAGAAATACCTAATGAAACGCGAATTCTCTCTAGAGAATACTCGTAATATTGGGATCATGGCTCACATTGATGCTGGTAAAACAACAACAACTGAGCGTATCCTTTATTACACAGGTAAGATTCACAAAATCGGTGAAACTCATGAAGGCGCTTCTCAAATGGACTGGATGGAGCAAGAGCAAGAACGTGGTATTACAATCACTTCTGCTGCAACAACAGCTCAATGGGCAGGCCACCGTGTAAACATCATCGATACTCCTGGACACGTAGACTTCACTGTAGAAGTAGAACGTTCTTTACGCGTACTTGATGGTGCTGTAACAGTACTAGATGCTCAATCTGGTGTTGAGCCTCAAACAGAAACTGTATGGCGTCAAGCTACAACTTACGGTGTTCCACGTATCGTATTCATTAACAAAATGGATAAAACAGGTGCAGACTTCTTGTATTCAGTAGGTACTCTACACGAACGTTTACAAGCAAACGCTCACCCAATCCAATTACCTATCGGAGCTGAAGATCAGTTCTCTGCTATCATTGACTTAGTTGAAATGAAAGCAACTTTCTACGGCGATGAAAAAGGTACTGCAGTAACTGAAGGTGAAATTCCTGAAGAGCACCGCGAAATCGCTGAAGAATACCGTGAAAAATTAATCGACGCTGTTGCAAGTGTTGATGAAGAAATCATGGAAAAATATTTAGAAGGCGAAGAAATCACTGTTGCTGAGCTTAAAGCGGCTATCCGTCGTGCTACAATCGCAGTAGAATTCTACCCAGTAATCTGTGGTACAGCATTCAAACACAAAGGCGTACGCCCAATGTTAAATGCAGTTATCGATTACTTACCATCTCCAGTTGATGTACCAGCAATCAAAGGTACTTCAGTTGATGGTGACGAAGAGTTAGAACGTAAATCTTCTGATGACGAGCCATTCTCAGCTCTTGCATTCAAAGTTATGACTGACCCATTCGTAGGTAAATTAACTTTCTTCCGTGTGTACTCTGGAACATTAGATGCAGGTTCATACGTACAAAACTCTTCTAAAGGTAAACGTGAACGTGTAGGTCGTATCCTACAAATGCACGCTAACTCTCGTGAAGAGATTTCTAAAGTGTTCGCTGGGGACATCGCAGCAGCAGTAGGTCTTAAAGATACTACTACTGGTGATACTCTATGTGACGAGAAAAACCTAGTTATTCTTGAATCAATGGAATTCCCTGAACCAGTAATTTCTCTTTCTGTAGAACCAAAATCAAAAGCTGACCAAGACAAAATGGGTCAAGCTTTACAAAAACTTCAAGAAGAGGATCCAACTTTCCGTGCTCACACTGACACAGAAACTGGACAAACAATCATCTCAGGTATGGGTGAGCTTCACCTTGATATCTTAGTTGACCGTATGCGCCGTGAATTTAAAGTAGAAGCTAACGTAGGTGCTCCAATGGTATCTTACCGTGAAACATTCCGTAGCTCTGCAAAAGTTCAAGGTAAATTCACTCGCCAATCTGGTGGTCGTGGACAATATGGTGACGTAACGATTGAGTTCTCTCCAAATGAAGAAGGTAAAGGCTTCGAATTCGAAAACGCTATCGTTGGTGGTGTAGTTCCTCGTGAATACATCCCTGCAGTTGAAGCAGGTCTTCGTGACTCTCTTGACCGCGGTGTAGTAGCTGGTTACCCACTAATCGACATTAAAGCGAAATTAGTATTCGGTTCTTACCATGACGTTGACTCGAATGAGATGGCGTTTAAAATCGCAGCTTCTATGGCTCTTAAAGAAGCAGCTAAACAATGTGATGCTGTAATTTTAGAACCAATGATGAAAGTAGAAGTTGTAATTCCAGAAGAGTACCTTGGTGATATCATGGGTAACATCACTTCTCGTCGCGGACGCGTTGAGGGTATGGATGCTCGCGGTAACTCTCAAGTTGTTCGTGCAATGGTTCCGCTTTCGGAAATGTTTGGTTACGCAACAACTCTTCGTTCAGCAACTCAAGGTCGCGGTGTATTCTCAATGACATTTGATCATTATGAAGAAGTACCAAAATCAATTGCTGCTGACATCATCAAAAAAAATAAAGGTGAATAATTGAATTTTCATCTTGCATAAAGTATAACTAATTTGTAAGCTATGATTGCAGGATAGAGGATGGGCTCGTTCTCTATCAGCATTCATTCTATAAATTTTTAAATAAAACATACAATTTCGAGGAGGCAATCTCTAATGGCTAAAGAAAAATTTGACCGTTCAAAAACGCATGCTAACATTGGTACAATCGGACACGTTGACCATGGTAAAACAACTTTAACTGCTGCAATCGCTACAGTTCTTTCTAAAAAATGGGTGGTACAGCTAAATCATACGCTGATATCGATAACGCACCAGAAGAAAAAGAACGTGGTATCACAATCAATACTTCTCACGTAGAATACGAAACAGAATCTCGTCACTATGCACACGTTGACTGCCCAGGACACGCTGACTATGTTAAAAACATGATCACTGGTGCTGCACAAATGGACGGCGGTATCTTAGTAGTATCTGCTGCTGACGGCTCAATGCCACAAACTCGTGAACACATCCTTTTATCTCGTCAAGTAGGTGTTCCATACTTAGTAGTATTCATGAACAAATGTGATATGGTAGACGACGAAGAATTATTAGAATTAGTAGAAATGGAAATCCGTGACCTACTTTCTGAATATGACTTCCCAGGCGACGATATCCCAGTAATCAAAGGTTCTGCTCTTAAAGCTCTTGAAGGTGAACCAGAATGGGAAGAAAAAATCGTTGAATTAATGGACGCTGTAGATTCTTACATCCCAACTCCAGAACGTCAAACTGACAAACCATTCATGATGCCAGTAGAGGACGTATTCTCTATCACTGGTCGTGGTACAGTTGCAACTTACCGTGTTGAACGTGGTCAAGTTAAAGTTGGTGACGTAGTTGAAATCGTAGGTATCGCTGAAGAAGCTAAATCTACAACTGTAACTGGCGTTGAAATGTTCCGTAAATTATTAGACTACGCTGAAGCTGGTGACAACATCGGTGCTTTACTTCGTGGTGTAGCTCGTGAAGAAATCCAACGTGGTCAAGTATTAGCTAAACCAGGCTCAATCACTCCACACACAAACTTCAAAGCTGAAGTTTACGTTTTATCAAAAGAAGAGGGTGGCCGTCATACTCCATTCTTCTCTAACTACCGTCCTCAGTTCTACTTCCGTACAACTGACGTAACAGGTATCTGTAACTTACCAGAAGGCGTTGAAATGGTAATGCCTGGCGATAACATCGAAATGACAGTAGAACTTATCGCTCCAATCGCTCTTGAAGAAGGTACTAAATTCTCTATCCGTGAGGGTGGCCGTACTGTAGGCGCTGGCGTAGTTGCTTCTATCCAAAAATAATATTTAGCTTAGGCTAATTTTAAAACCAATCTGTAGGGACGCTTACAGATTGGTTTTTTATGTTAAAATATATAAGTGAAAGGAGCGTCAGCGTATGGAAATGAAGGTTTTATTGATAGAAGATGATCCATCAATTTTTGCAATGATCGAAGAACGCTTTTTGCAATGGTCATTACGTGTTGTAGGTCCAACTGATTTTCAAAAGGTGATGGATGATTTTATCGAAGAGAAGCCACAGCTAGTTTTAATAGATATTCAACTACCGGCATATGATGGCTTTCATTGGTGCCGTGAAATACGACATATTTCAAAGGTGCCGATCCTCTTTCTATCTTCACGAGATCATCCAATGGATATGGTAATGGCGATGCAGATGGGTGCCGATGATTTTATACAAAAACCCTTCCATATGGAGGTGTTACTTGCAAAAGTTCAAGCTATTTTACGCCGTACTTATGACTATGTTGAAGAAACAATGGATGTCACGCGTTTCAATGGTGCCGTTTTGGATTATGCGCGTAGTGAGATTATGTATAATGGGCAGCTTGTTTCGTTAACTAAAAATGAACTGTTTATTTTACGAGTTTTATTGGAAAAGGCTAATCATATCGTTTCTAGAGAGGACTTAATGAGAAAACTATGGGACGATGAGCGCTTTGTGAATGATAATACATTATCAGTCAATGTTAATCGATTACGTGCTAAGCTAGAGGATATCGGCTTACAGGAAGTTATTGTGACAAAAAAGGGGCTCGGCTATATAGCAGTGACGCAGGTGACGTGAGTGAAAATGCTATTTTTATTTATAAGAGAACGACTAGCGTGGATTGGCTTTTTTGTTTTTCTTCTTGTCGTGCTTAACATATTATTTTCTTTAGACGTTGGTTTAGTTGGCATCTCCATTTGGTATGTCAATATGATTATGATTGTGGCGTTTTTCATTTTTTTATTATGGCGGTATACAAAGGAAATTGGTCAACTGAAAGATTTCCTGGGAAATGTAGATAGCAGGCTGGATGATGCTCATGCTAGAAGTTTAGCTCTATCACCTTTTCAGGAGGCATACTACCTAAAAATTGAAGACGTCTTCTATGATAAGGACGCAGAGCTGAATCATGCGAAGGTGCAGCTACAGGAGTATTCAGATGAGCTGTTAGCATGGGTACATGAAGTGAAGGCTCCTTTAACAACTATAAATTTAATGTTAGATCGTATCGAAGACTCAACTTTGCGTAGGAAGCTAGAGACCGAATGGTTAAGGTTGCATCTGCTTGTCGATCAGCAATTACACCAAACACGTCTTGCAACGATTGAAAAGGATAATTTTTTAAGTGAGATAGAACTGCGCGATGTTGTTTACAAAGAAATCCGTGCGATGCAAGCATGGTGCTTAGAAAAGGATATCGGCTTTGATGTCGGTGAATTAACAGAAGTGGTTTTAACTGATAGTAAATGGATAGCGTTCATTGTAAGGCAAATACTATCAAATGCTATTAAATATAGCCCTAGCAATACAGAAATCTTTATTTTTACAGAGGTTGATTCATCTGGTGCAACGTTGTTACATATTAAGGATAATGGTATTGGAATAAGAACAGATGATATGCCACGGATTTTCCAGAAATCGTATACAGGAACGGCAGGTAGAGAATCTGCACAGTCAACGGGGATGGGCTTGTATTTAGCACATAACATTGCTCAAAAAATTGGCGTTCGTATTAGTGTACAATCAGTAGTAGGGGAAGGATCAATCTTTACGCTACGATTCCCATTACAAAATGAATATGCCAAACTAACAGGTAGATGACGAAATTGTCACCTACCTTTTTATATTGTCATGTAAAACGCACGAATTGAACGTGTAGACAGGGTACACTTGTAGTATAGAAAGGGGCGTTAACCTGTGGCAGTTTTAATTGGACGTAAAGTAAAAAAAGTATATGGTAAAAAATCGACGGCACAAGAGGTGTTGAAAGGTATAGATTTAGAAGTGAATGAAGGAGAGTTTGTTGGCATTATGGGTCCGTCAGGCTCAGGGAAGACGACATTATTAAATGTGTTGTGTTCTATTGATTTTGCAACGGAAGGTGTCATTGAAATAAATGGACAAAGCTTACGAGGGATGAAAGAAAAAGCTTTAGCTAATTTCCGTCGCGAACAGCTTGGGTTCATATTCCAAGATTATAATTTATTGGACACTTTGACAGTGAAGGAAAACATCTTGCTGCCATTAGCGATTAGCAAGTTACCGAAAGCTGTAGCAGAAAGTCGTGTCAAAGAGCTTACTTATTTACTTGGTATTGGAGATATATTAAATAAATACCCAAATGAAATATCTGGCGGTCAAAAGCAACGTACATCGGCTGCGCGTGCATTAATTACAAATCCATCAATGGTCTTTGCGGATGAACCTACAGGTGCACTGGATTCGAAATCAGCAACAGCTCTGTTGAAGAATTTGCAAAGTATTAATGAAACCAAGAAAGCGACAATTATGATGGTAACGCATGATGCAGTGGCAGCGAGTTTCTGTACACGTGTTTTGTTTTTAAAAGATGGGCTAATTTACAGTGAACTATACAAAGGTGATAAAACAAGACAGGCATTTTTCCAAGAAATCATGCATACGCAAAGTGTGCTAGGCGGTGACGGTTATGAGTCTTAGTAAGCTTGTATTCCGAAGTATGAAGAAAAATATGAAACATTATTATTTATACTTCTTTGCACTTATTTTTAGTGTGACACTCTATTTTTCTTTTGTGACATTACAGCATAATGGTGAAGTTTTTGATTCCGTTCAAAAGAGTGGCACAGCATCAGCAGGATTTAAGGCTGCAACTTATATTTTGTACTTTATTATTTTATTTTTCGTGTTATATGCAAACCACTTATTTATGAAGCGTCGTAGCAAGGAAATTGGCTTGTATCAGCTAATAGGAATGACAAAGGGATTAATTGTACGCTTATTGGCTTTAGAAAGCATTCTATTATTTGTAGGAGCTGTCGCTGTAGGGATAATTGTTGGTTTCTTTAGCTCTCGCCTAATCGCCATGATTTTATTGCGTATCATTGAAAAAGAGACGCTTGTGAAAATGACCTTTAGTACTCAAGCATTGCAACAATCTATCGTTGTTTTCGCTATCTTATTAGTTATCGTCTTGTTCCAAATGACGTGGATGATTCACCGTGTATCACTATTATCCTTATTTAGCGCGGCTAAACAAGCAGATGAGCGTGTAAAACGATTCAGCCCATTACAAATGGTTATTGGCTTTTTAGGGCTTGTCCTCATTGCATATGGCTACTATGCATCAACGAAATTATTTGATATTAATAATGCAGGCAATCTATTTAATAATATGATTATTATTTTGGCTACAACAATTGGGGGAACATTCCTAGTTTTCCGTTTCTCTGTAGCATTTATAATGAATACTGTTCGTTTAAAGAAAAATGGACATTTGACTGTCCATGATGTATTAGCGTTAACACCAATTATGCATCGCATGAAAAGTAATGCTAAATCATTGACACTGATTACAGTTTTAACGGGTGTATCACTTGGGATTACCACTTTATCATATATTTCGTATTATTCTTCAGAAGCTGATGCCTATAGTCAAATCCCTGGCGATTACATTTTGCATGAAGATCAAGGACAGGATTTTTTAAAGAAACTAGAGGAAAATAATATCGCTTATGATAAGGTTGAATATCGTTTACAAGGGGTTACAGCTACCATCGCTCAGTTAATGGCTAAAGAACAAAAAGATAGTCCATTTTATAACATGGAAGGCACGATTTATACCATTCCACTTTCTGATTATCAACGTAGAAACCCAAATACAACAATTGCGGGTAATGATGTTATTTTAACGAACTATGGTGGCTATATGGCGGAGATGTTCCCATTAGAAAAGGATCGTAATCTAGTCGTATCAGCAGGTAAACTTAAAGAAACACTGCATGTCAAAGCTATTCATGATGAAAGTATTGTTGGTGGAACAGTAACGTCTGGTGGCGGAGGTCCAATTTTTGTAGTGTCTGATGCATTGTTTGAAAAATTGTCAACGCAAGCAAAACTATTCCCTTGGCATAAACAAACTTCGATTACATTACAGTCAAAGAAAGACCTTGCACTAGCTGAAAAATTGTATGAAGAATCAGGCGCAGATGCCATTACTATTTTTGATAATGATGGCAATACGCAAAACTTTAAAATCAAGTCATTTGAAGCTGAACGTAAAGGAAATATTGAATCACTTGGGTTAATAATTTTTACGACAGCATTTTTAGGCTTAGCATTTTTAATGACGACTGGTAGCATTCTGTACTTTAAACAAATGTCTGAAGCAGAAGAAGAACGAGGAGCATATACAATTTTAAGAAAGATTGGCTTCTCAGAACGAGATATCATGAAGGGAATCTTTATGAAACAGGCGTTCAATTTTGGTGTTCCTTTACTGATTGGTCTACTTCATAGTTATTTTGCAGTGAAATCAGGATGGTTTTTATTTGGTTCAGAATTAACAACACCGTTATGGATTGCTATGAGCTGTTACGTCGCTTTATATGCAATTTTTGCAGTCCTTTCGGTTGGTTATTATAAAAAAGTAATAAGAGAATCATTATAACTATTAAATAGGAAGAAACTCCGAAAAACAGTATGATCTAATACAGGTCATACTGTTTTTTGAATTTTACATTTAATGAAATATTTCATAACAGCTTGACTTTCGTTTGTCAGAATATTAAAGTTTAACATATTAATAATCTAGTGTACGAAAGTGAAGTGTCTTTATGAATGCGGTAATTGTGGCAGTAGCTGTCATGTTAATATTAAGTTTGCTTCGAATCAATGTTGTCCTTTCACTTGTTTTAGGAGCCTTTGCAGGGGGCTTAACAAGTGGTATGGGTATTCAAGCAACTGTCGAGTCGTTTACAGAGGGGTTAGGGGCAGGTGCTACTATTGCACTTAGTTATGGTCTACTTGGTGGATTTGCTATAGCTATCTCGAAGACAGGTATACCTGACTTATTCATTGCAGGTATGTTAAACGTGTTAAATAAAAATGGTTCAAGTAATAGGAAGGGCTTAGTAAAAGTATTAATTTTTCTTCTTATTTTTATCATGGCCATTTTTTCTCAAAATTTAATTCCAATTCATATTGCTTTTATCCCTTTACTAATACCACCGATTTTAAAGGTTTTAAATATGCTTGAAGTGGATCGTAGAATAATAGCAACATTGATTGCGGTTGGCTTAATTGGCACCTATAGTTTTGTACCAGCAGGCTTCGGGGTCATCTTCCAAGAAATTGTGTCAACGCAAGTTACAAATGCCGGAATGGTTGCACAAGCAAGTGATGTGCCTGTAGCAATGGCTATTCCTATCCTAGGTATGTTAGTAGGACTAGGGATTGCCTTCTATGTATATCGCAAACCACGTATATACAAAAATACAGATGTAGAAACAGCAACTTTAAATGTGAATGTCAGTAAATCAGTTATTATTTCTACGGCACTAGCATTAATTGTTTCCCTTATCGCGCAAATCGCAACAGATTCCATGATTGTCGGAGCCTTTGCAGGGATCATGATTATGTATTTTACGGGTGCTCTTAAATGGAGAGAGGCCTATGAAATTCTATCAGAAGGTATGAAAATGATGGCGTTCATTGGCTTCGTCATGATTGCTGCCAATGGATTCGCCTCAGTAATCAATGCTACGGGTGATGTAGATAGCTTAATTACAAGCTCTCTGACGTACCTTGAAGGCAATAGAAGTTTGGCGGTATTTATTATGCTGGTGATTGGATTAGTTGTAACAATGGGCATTGGTTCTTCTTTTGCGACAGTACCGATTATTGCGACTTTATTTGTTCCGTTAGCACAAGGATTAGGAATGAGCCCTTTAGCGATATTGTGCTTAATCGGAACTGCGGGCGCATTAGGTGACGCAGGTTCACCAGCATCAGATTCAACATTAGGACCAACTGCTGGCTTAAATGTTGATGGACAACATAATCATATTTGGGATACATGTGTACCAACGTTTATCTTTATTAATATTCCACTCGTCCTATTTGGTTGGATTGCCTGTGTATTCTTTCTATAATATTGAGAAGCAGTTTCTAATTTTAGAGACTGCTTTTTTTATTAATTGTTCGAAATGTTCGAAAACGTAGATAGCACAGGTTATGTGTTGCAAAATACACGAAAATTATATATACTAGTAAACGGCTTAAATAAGCGAGAAATATTAGTAGTAAAGAATATCTACAACATTTAAAAGAATTTAGCGAAAAGACTTGCTTATTCTTTTTTTATTGTATATAATGTTGAATGTTGGTCTTTGACTGCGATGAAACGAGAGGTTGCCGACACACCCTACCGCTTTGCCATGGCGGTGCGTTGGAGAATTTTCGTGGAGAATGTCTAGAAAATAGGCGAGAAGGAGGGAAAATAATGGCAAAACAAAAGATTCGTATTCGTTTAAAAGCGTATGATCACCGTATTTTAGATCAGTCTGCTGAGAAAATTGTGGAGACTGCAAAACGTTCAGGTGCAAGTGTATCAGGTCCGATTCCACTTCCAACTGAGAAGTCTGTGTACACAATTCTACGTGCTGTTCACAAGTACAAAGATTCTCGTGAACAATTCGAGATGCGTACGCATAAACGTCTGATCGATATCGTTAACCCAACACCACAAACTGTTGATGCGTTAATGAAACTTGATTTACCATCTGGCGTTGATATCGAAATCAAACTTTAATGGTAAAAACAATATAACAACTTTTTAAAACTTACAGGAGGTGTGACAAATGGCTAAAGGAATCTTAGGTAGAAAAATTGGTATGACACAAGTTTTCGCTGAAAACGGCGATTTAATCCCGGTAACAGTTATCGAAGCTACTCCAAACGTAGTTCTTCAAAAGAAAACTGTTGAAACAGACGGCTACGAAGCAATTCAAGTTGGTTTCGAAGATAAGCGCGTTAAGCTTTCTAACAAACCAGCGCAAGGTCACGTAGCAAAAGCGAATACTGCTCCTAAGCGCTTCATTCGTGAATTCCGCAACGTGAACGTTGAAGAATACGAAGTTGGTCAAGAAGTCAAAGTAGAAATTTTCGCAGAAGGCGATGTAATTGATGTAACAGGTGTTACTAAAGGTAAAGGTTTCCAAGGTGTTATCAAACGCCACGGACAATCTCGTGGTCCTATGGCCCACGGTTCTCGTTACCACCGTCGTCCTGGTTCAATGGGTCCAGTTGCTCCGAACCGCGTATTTAAACAAAAGAAATTACCTGGTCAAATGGGTGGCACAGTAGTTACAATCCAAAACTTAGAAATCGTAAAAGTTGATGCAGAACGTAACTTACTACTTGTTAAAGGTAATGTTCCTGGTTCTAAAAAGCTCTAGTTACAGTTAAAACTGCAATTAAAGCTAACTAATCACTTCAAGAAAGGAGGAAACAGGAATGACAAAAGTATCTGTACTTAGTCAAACAGGTGCTTCAGTTGGTGAAATCGAGTTAAACGAAGCGATCTTCGGAATCGAGCCAAATGAAGCAGTATTATTCGACGCTGTAGTTGCACAACGCGCTTCTCTTCGTCAAGGTAATCATAAGGTGAAAAACCGTTCTGAAGTTGCTGGTGGTGGTCGTAAACCATGGCGCCAAAAAGGAACTGGTCGTGCTCGTCAAGGTTCTATCCGTTCTCCACAATGGCGCGGCGGTGGTATCGTATTCGGTCCAACTCCACGTAGCTATTCTTATAAATTACCTAAAAAAGTTCGTCGTTTAGCTCTTAAATCTGCTTTATCAGCTAAAGTAGTAGAACAAAACTTCTTAGTTCTTGATGCTCTTACACTAGCAGCACCAAAAACAAAAGAATTCACTAAAATTCTTAAAGATCTTTCTTTAGAGAAAAAATCTTTATTCGTAACTGCTGACCTAGATGAAAACGTAGCATTATCTGCTCGTAACATCCCTGGTGTAACAGTGTTAACTGCAAACGGAATCAACGTTCTTGATCTTTTAGGTCACGAAAAAGTTGTATTCACTAAAGCTGCAGTAGAAAAAGTTGAGGAGGTGCTTGGATAATGGAAGCACGTGATATTTTAAAACGTCCGGTCATTACTGAGCGTTCTTCAGAACTTATGGCAGAGAAAAAGTATACTTTCGAAGTAGACACTCGCGCTAACAAAACTCAAGTAAAAGACGCTGTAGAAGAAATCTTTGGCGTAAACGTTGAGAAAGTAAACGTTCTTAACTACAAAGGTAAATTCAAACGCGTTGGCCGTTACGGTGGTTACACAAACAAACGTCGTAAAGCGATTGTTAAACTAACTGCGGACAGCAAAGACATCGAATTATTCGAAATGTAATCCTTTAAGGATTTATGATTTGAACAATCAAGAAGGAGGGAAACACAATGGCGATTAAAAAGTATAAACCTACCTCTAATGGTCGTCGTAATATGACGTCTTTAGACTTTGCGGAAATTACAACTAACAAGCCTGAGAAATCATTGCTTGAACCAACTAAACGCAAAGCTGGTCGTAACAACCAAGGTAAAATCACTGTTCGTCATCATGGTGGTGGTCATAAGAAGCAATATCGTGTTATCGATTTCAAACGTGTTAAAGATGGCATTCCAGCGAAAGTTGCTACTATCGAATATGATCCAAACCGTTCTGCGAATATCGCATTAATCAACTACGCTGATGGAGCAAAAGCTTACATCTTAGCACCAAAAGGTCTAGAGGTTGGTCAAACAATCGTATCTGGTCCAGATGCTGATATTAAAGTAGGTAACACATTACCATTAGCAAACATTCCAATGGGTACAACAATCCATAACATCGAGTTAAAACCTGGTAAAGGTGGACAATTAGTACGTTCTGCTGGTACTTCTGCGCAAGTACTTGGTCGTGAAGACAAATACGTAATCGTTCGTCTACAATCTGGTGAAGTACGTTTAGTTCTTGCTACTTGCCGCGCTACAATCGGTCAAGTTGGTAACGAACAACATGAACTTGTACACATCGGTAAAGCAGGTCGTAGCCGTTGGTTAGGTAAACGCCCAACTGTTCGTGGTTCTGTAATGAACCCTAACGATCACCCACACGGTGGTGGTGAAGGACGTTCTCCAATCGGACGTAAATCACCGATGACACCTTGGGGTAAACCAGCACTTGGTTACAAAACTCGTAATAAGAAAAACAAATCGGATAAATTCATCATCCGTAGTCGTAAAAAATAAAGTGGTTAAACTACGGTTCTATGTGAGAGCCGTGGTGGAATCACAGAGGGAGGTTCCTACATGGGTCGCAGTTTGAAAAAAGGACCTTTTGTTGACGACCACTTAATGAAAAAAGTGGAAGCACAAGAGGCTTCTGAGAAGAAACAAGTTATTAAAACTTGGTCTCGCCGTTCTACAATCTTCCCGAACTTCATCGGACTAACAATTGCTGTATATGATGGACGTAAACATGTTCCTGTATACGTAACAGAAGATATGGTAGGCTACAAACTTGGTGAATTCGCACCGACACGTACTTACAAAGGTCACGGTGCAGACGACAAGAAAACAAGACGCTAATTTTGAGAGGAGGTAAATCCTAATGACACAAGCTAAAGCTATCGCTCGCACAGTACGTATCGCTCCTCGTAAAGTTCGTCTAGTTGTAGACTTAATCCGAGGTAAGCAAGTAGGTGAGGCAGTTGCAATTTTACGTCATACTCCAAAAGCGGCGTCTCCAGTCGTTGAGAAAGTATTAAAATCTGCAGTTGCTAATGCTGAGCACAACTACGATCTAGATATCAACTCTTTAGTAGTTTCTGAAGTATTCGTTGATGAAGGTCCAACATTAAAACGTTTCCGTCCACGTGCACAAGGACGTGCAAGCGCAATTAACAAACGCACAAGCCACATCACTTTAGTGGTATCTGAGAAGAAGGAGGGTTAATCCGTGGGTCAAAAAGTACATCCAATAGGACTGCGCGTTGGTATTATTCGTGACTGGGAGTCAAAATGGTACGCTGAAAAAGACTATGCAACTCTACTTCACGAAGACATCAAAGTGCGTAAATATATTGAAACGGCTCTTAAAGACGCTTCTGTTTCTAAAGTTGAAATCGAACGTGCTGCAAACCGTGTAAACATTACAATTCACACTGCTAAACCAGGGATGGTAATCGGTAAAGGTGGTACTGAAGTTGAAAATCTTCGTAAATACCTTGGCGAATTAACTGGTAAACGTGTACACATCAACATTATCGAAATTAAACGTGCTGATCTTGACGCTCGTCTAGTAGCTGAAAACATCGCTCGTCAATTAGAAAACCGTGTTTCATTCCGTCGTGCACAAAAGCAATCAATCCAACGCACAATGCGTGCTGGTGCAAAAGGAATTAAAACACAAGTATCTGGTCGTTTAGGTGGCGCTGATATCGCGCGTGCTGAACACTATAGTGAAGGAACTGTTCCACTTCATACTCTACGTGCTGACATCGACTATGCACACGCAGAAGCTGACACTACTTACGGTAAATTAGGCGTTAAAGTATGGATCTACCGTGGTGAAGTTCTTCCTACGAAGAAATCTGTGGAAGGAGGCAAATAATATGTTATTGCCTAAACGCGTAAAATACCGTCGTGAACACCGCGGAAACATGCGTGGCGAAGCGAAAGGCGGTAAAGAAGTATCTTTCGGCGAATGGGTATACAAGCTCAAACTGCTAGCTGGATTACTAACCGTCAAATCGAATCTGCACGTATCGCGATGACTCGTTACATGAAACGTGGCGGTAAAGTTTGGATTAAAATCTTCCCGCACAAACCTTACACGAAAAAACCTCTAGAAGTCCGCATGGGTTCTGGTAAAGGTTCTCCTGAAGGTTGGGTAGCAGTTGTTAAACCAGGAAAAGTAATGTTCGAAATTGCTGGTGTATCTGAAGAGATCGCACGTGAAGCACTTCGTTTAGCATCACATAAGCTTCCTGTTAAATGTAAGATCGTAAAACGTCAAGAAACTGGTGGTGAATCTAATGAAAGCTAATGAAATCCGTGACCTTGCCACTTCTGAAATTGAATTAAAAGTGAAATCACTGAAAGAAGAGCTTTTCAACCTTCGCTTCCAATTGGCGACTGGTCAATTAGAAAACACAGCTCGTATTCGTGAAGTGCGTAAAGCAATCGCGCGTATGAAAACTGTTATTCGTGAAAGAGAAATCAGTGCAAATAACTGATAAAGGAGGTTTTCAAGTATGACTGAGCGTAATCAACGCAAAGTTTACACGGGCCGCGTTGTTTCAGATAAAATGGACAAAACAATTTCTGTTTTAGTTGAAACTCACAAAAAGCACAAGCTTTATGGTAAACGTGTAAAGTACTCTAAAAAGTTTAAAGCTCATGATGAGCAAAACCAAGCGAAAATCGGTGATATCGTACGTATCATGGAGACTCGCCCGCTATCAGCTACTAAACGTTTCCGTCTAGTTGAAGTTGTAGAAAAAGCGGTTATTATTTAATAACTATTTCGGAACAACCAATTTCCGAAGGGAGGTAACCTAAGTGATCCAACAAGAAAGTCGTATGAAAGTTGCTGACAACTCAGGTGCACGTGAAGTTCTTACAATTAAAGTGCTTGGTGGCTCTGGCCGTAAAACTGCTAACATCGGTGATATCGTTGTTTGTACAGTTAAGAAAGCAACACCAGGTGGCGTTGTCAAGAAGGGTGACGTTGTTAAAGCTGTTATCGTTCGTACTAAATCAGGCGTACGTCGTAAAGACGGTACTTACATCAAATTTGATGAAAATGCTTGTGTAATTATTCGTGATGATAAATCACCACGCGGAACTCGTATTTTCGGACCTGTTGCACGTGAATTACGTGACAGCAACTTCATGAAAATCGTTTCTCTAGCTCCAGAAGTTCTTTAATTTCATGACAGTGCCAATCAAGGAGGTGCGACAGCATGCATGTAAAAAAAGGTGACAAGGTTAAGGTTATCACTGGTAAGGACAAAGGCAAAGAAGGAGTAATCCTAGCTGCTTTCCCTAAACAAGACCGCGTTCTTGTTGAAGGTGTAAACATCGTGAAAAAACACGTTAAACCTAACCAATTGAATCCACAAGGTGGGATTGTAAGCCAAGAGGCTGCAATTCACGTTTCGAACGTAATGCTAATCGATCCTAAATCTGGCGAGCCGACTCGTGTAGGTTATAAAATCGAAAACGGTAAAAAAGTTCGTGTTGCAAAAAAATCAGGTGCAGTAATCGACTAATTAGTAAATAAAAGAAGGGAGGTACACACATGAGCCGCCTAAAAGAAAAATATTTAAATGAAGTTTCTCCTGCTCTAATGAGCAAATTTGGATATAAATCAGTTATGCAACTTCCAAAAGTTGATAAAATCGTTATCAACATGGGTGTTGGCGATGCAGTTCAAAACTCTAAAGCGCTTGATGCAGCTGTAGAAGAATTGACAATTATCACTGGTCAAAAACCAGTAGTAACTAAAGCGAAAAAATCGATCGCAGGTTTCCGTCTACGTGAAGGTATGCCTATCGGTGCTAAAGTTACATTACGCGGTGAGCGTATGTATGAATTCTTGGATAAATTAATCGCAATCGCATTACCTCGTGTACGTGACTTCCGTGGTGTTTCTAAAAAAGCATTCGATGGTCGCGGTAACTACACTCTTGGTGTTAAAGAGCAATTAATTTTCCCAGAAATCGATTACGATAAAGTTTCAAAAGTACGCGGTATGGACATCGTGATCGTAACGACAGCGAACTCTGACGAAGAAGCTCGCGAGTTATTGACACAATTCGGTATGCCGTTCCAAAAGTAATTAAACAAGGAGGGCGAAAACGTGGCTAAAAAATCTATGATCGTTAAACAACAACGTAAGCAAAAGTTTAAAGTGCAAGAGTATACACGTTGTGAACGCTGTGGTCGTCCACACTCAGTATATCGCAAATTCAAACTTTGCCGTATTTGTTTCCGAGAACTTGCATATAAGGGACAAATTCCTGGCGTTAAAAAAGCCAGCTGGTAATCCCCTAATTTGGGAAGGAGGTAAATGTAATGACAATGACTGATCCGATTGCAGATATGCTTACTCGCATTCGTAATGCGAACATGGTTCGTCACGAGAAGTTAGAAGTACCAGCTTCCAACGTGAAAAAAGAAATCGCTGAAATTTTAAAGCGTGAAGGTTTCGTACGTGACGTAGAATACGTGGAAGACAACAAACAAGGTATCATCCGTATCTTCTTAAAATACGGTAAAGATAACGAGCGCGTTATCACTAGCCTAAAACGTATTTCTAAACCTGGTCTACGTGTATATGCTAAAACAAATGAAGTTCCTAAAGTACTGAACGGTCTTGGTATCGCTTTAGTGTCAACTTCACAAGGTTTATTAACAGATAAAGAAGCTCGCGCTAAACAAGTTGGCGGCGAAGTTCTAGCATACGTTTGGTAATTAGCAATAAATGAATGGAGGTGCAACTAAATGTCTCGTGTAGGTAAAAAAATTATCGAGGTACCAGCTAACGTAACTGTTACTGTCGCAGCTGACAACACTGTTACTGTTAAAGGTCCTAAAGGCGAACTTGTTCGTTCTTTCCACCAAGATATGAAAATTGAGCAAGAAGGAAATGTGATCTCTGTATCTCGTCCTTCTGATTCAAAAGAACACCGCACAAACCACGGTACTACTCGTGCGCTTTTAGCGAACATGGTTACTGGTGTTTCTGCAGGTTTCGAAAAATCATTAGAACTTATCGGTGTCGGTTACCGTGCGCAATTACAAGGTAAAAAGCTTGTACTTAACGTAGGTTACTCTCACCCAGTTGAGTTCACACCAGAAGATGGTCTTGAAGTAGAAGTTCCGACTAATACAAAAATCATCGTTAAAGGTATCAGCAAAGAACGCGTTGGCGCTCTTGCATCTAATATCCGTGACGTTCGTCCACCAGAGCCTTATAAAGGTAAAGGTATCCGTTACGAAGGCGAATACGTTCGTCGTAAAGAAGGTAAAACAGGTAAATAATGCTGCTTAAGCATTAGAAAGGAGTGACCCTTGTGATTACGAAACAGGATAAAAATCAAGTTCGTAAAAAACGTCATGCGCGAGTTCGTTCTAAAATTTCGGGTACTGCTGAGCGTCCACGCTTAAACGTATTCCGTTCTAACAAGAACATCTACGCTCAACTTATCGATGACGTAGCAGGCGTAACACTTGTTAGCGCATCTTCTCAAGAAAATGGTTTTGAAGGTGCTGGTAACAACGTAGAAGCTGCATCAAAAATCGGTGAAACAATCGCGAAACGCGCTGCGGAAAAAAACATTACTGCAATTGTATTTGACCGTGGTGGTTACTTATATCATGGACGTGTAAAAGCTTTAGCTGAAGCTGCACGTGAGAACGGTTTAGAATTTTAATAAGAAGGAGGGACACATTTCATGAGTCGAATTGACGCAAACAAACTTGGAGAACTTGAAGAACGCGTAGTTACTATTAACCGTGTTGCTAAAGTTGTTAAAGGTGGACGTCGCTTCCGCTTCACAGCATTAGTTGTTGTTGGCGATAGAAACGGACATGTTGGTTTCGGTACTGGTAAAGCTCAAGAGGTGCCAGATGCTATCCGTAAAGCTGTTGAAGATGCGAAGAAAAACTTAATCGAAGTGCCACGTGTAGGTGGAACAACTCCACACTTAGTGCTTGGTCGCTTCGGTGCAGGAGAAATCCTAATCAAACCTGCTGCTCCTGGTACAGGGGTTATCGCTGGTGGTCCAGTACGTGCCGTACTAGAACTTGCTGGTATTACTGATATTCTTTCAAAATCACTTGGATCTAACACACCAATCAATATGGTGCGTGCTACTGTTCAAGGTTTAACTGAATTAAAACGCGTAGAGGACGTTGCAAAATTACGTGGCAAATCAGTGGAAGAAATATTAGGATAAGGGGGGAATAATAATGGCTAACAAATTAGAAATCACCCTTACAAAATCTGTGATCGGTTCTAAACCGGCACAACGTAAAACTATTGAAGCTCTAGGATTACGTAAATTAAATCAAACTGTTGAGAAAGCTGATAACGCTGCTACTCGCGGTATGCTTGATAAAGTAGCTCACTTAGTTACTGTAAAAGAAAATTAATTTTTAATTAATGAACAAGGAGGTGCCACCCACTATGAAACTGCATGAGTTAAAACCAGCAGAAGGATCTCGTAAGCAACGCAATCGCGTTGGTCGTGGTATCGGTTCTGGTAACGGTAAAACATCAGGTAAAGGTCATAAAGGTCAAAACGCTCGTTCTGGTGGCGGTGTACGCCCAGGCTTTGAGGGCGGTCAAAACCCGTTATTCCGTCGTTTACCTAAACGTGGATTTACGAACATTAACCGTAAAGAATACGCTATCGTTAACCTTGACACATTAAACCGTTTCGAAGACGGTGCAGAAGTAACAACTGCATTATTACTTGAAACTGGTCTTGTGAGCAATGAAAAAGCTGGAATTAAAGTTCTAGGCAATGGAACACTTAACAAAAAGCTTACAGTAAAAGCTCATAAATTCTCAGCTTCAGCAAAAGAAGCAATCGAGAATGCCGGCGGAACTACTGAGGTGATTTAATGTTTCAGACAATCTCTAACTTTATGCGTGTTCGAGATATAAGAAATAAAATCATCTTCACTCTTTTAATGTTAATTATTTTCCGTATTGGTACATTCATACCAGTACCGAATGTTGACGCAACTGTATTAAAGGCAACTGATGAGTTTAACCTCGTTGGTTTCCTCAATACTTTTGGCGGTGGTGCGTTGCAAAACTTCTCTATCTTCGCGATGGGAATTATGCCATACATCACAGCCTCAATCATTGTTCAGTTATTGCAAATGGACGTAGTACCGAAGTTTGCTGAATGGGCAAAGCAAGGTGAAGTCGGAAGACGTAAACTTGCACAATTTACTCGCTACTTTACAATTATTCTTGCTTTTATCCAATCATTCGCCATGTCATTTGGCTTCAACAAAATGTACGGTGGATCTTTGATTAAAGAAGAGGGAATTCTAACTTATATTACAATTTCAATTGTATTGACAGCAGGTACAGCATTCCTTGTATGGCTTGCTGAACAAATTACCTCACATGGTGTTGGTAATGGTATTTCTGTTGTAATCTTTGCTGGTATCGTGGCAGCATTACCTACAGGAATAAACCAAATCTATGCACAACAAATTGAGGGTGCAGGCGATAAACTGTTTATCAACATTATCATCCTTGCATTACTTGCTTTGATTTTACTTGCAATTGTCGTTGGGGTTATTTACGTGCAACAAGCACTTCGTAAAATTCCAATTCAATATGCAAAACGAGTTACTGGACGCAACCAACAAACAGGTGGTCAGCAAACGCACTTACCGTTAAAAGTAAATGCTGCAGGGGTTATTCCGGTAATCTTCTCAGTAGCGTTCCTTGTCACACCTCGTACGTTAGCAGCGTTCTTTGGTCAAAACGATATCACAGCATTCATTGAAAACACGTTCGATTATCAGAAACCTGTTGGAATGTTGATTTATGTTGCATTGATCGTCGCATTCACATATTTCTATGCATTCGTACAAGTGAATCCAGAAAATGTGGCAGACAACTTGAAAAAACAAGGTGCTTACATTCCAGGTATTCGCCCGGGTGAAAACACTCAAACGTATTTAACAAGCGTGTTATATCGACTAACATTTGTTGGTGCGATATTCTTAACTGTAATTGCTGTAATGCCGATTATATTCATCAACCTTATGAATCTACCTGCCTCAGTGCAAATCGGTGGTACTAGTATTATTATCGTAGTCGGCGTAGCGCTAGAAACGATGAAACAGCTAGAATCACAACTTGTTAAACGTCACTACAAAGGCTTTATGAAATAATGTTGATTTTTAGGGAACGTTCTTCGTTTCCTGAAATCAGCAAACCTTTTGTGGGAGGACTATTTCCGATGAATATCGTTTTAATGGGTCTGCCAGGTGCTGGTAAAGGTACACAGGCAGATAAAATTGTAGAGAAGTACGCAATTCCTCATATTTCTACAGGAGATATGTTCCGTGCCGCTATTAAAGACGGTACAGAGCTAGGCTTACAGGCTAAATCGTTTATGGATCAAGGTGCTCTAGTACCTGATGAAGTAACGATTGGTATTGTTCGTGAGCGACTTGCTAAAGCTGATTGTGATAAGGGTTTCCTATTAGACGGATTCCCACGTACAGTTCCTCAAGCGGAAGCGTTAGACAGCATTTTAGCTGATCTTGGTAAAGCTATTGAACATACGTTAAACATTCAAGTTGAAAAAGATGAGCTAATTGCTCGTTTATCAGGTCGTCGTATTTGTAAAACTTGCGGTACATCATATCATTTAATTTTCAATCCACCAGCTGTGGAAGGTAAATGTGATAAAGATGGCGGCGAATTATACACACGTGCGGATGATAATCCTGAAACGGTTGCAAACCGTCTTGAAGTAAATATGAATCAAGCACAACCTTTATTGGACTTCTATGAAGCAAAAGGTGTGTTAACAAATATTGATGGACAGCAAGATATTAATAAAGTGTTTGCTGATCTTGATGCTCTTTTACAGGGCAGCCGCAGCTGATACCCGGCTCCGGGCGCAGAATACTGCTTCCGCGGGAGGCATGCGGGAGCAACACCGAAACATAATTTTTTTGAGAGTTGCAAAAGCATATTGTGCCCGGTATATATTTCTTTTAAAAAGTGCAACATGACTTTTGAGAGAGTATAATGGGTTTCGTGGAAGCATCTGTGTAACGGGTATGAATATCTCATCAAAGACATTTCCGGTATTCGTGTAAACATGGGAGATTCAGTGCCCATACTGGTCCTGTATATTCCGTGGATTGTGTGAAGCGAAACCAGACGAGCGTCTTTCAAACATCTCTCATACAATCCAAACATATGTTGAAACGAGGTTGCTTCTATAGTTGCAGCAGATATCCGTTTGATGTAACGATGAGAACTTTAATTTGCATATAGAGAGGAGAGACAGAGTAGATGGCGAAAGATGATGTAATTGAAGTCGAAGGGACAGTTGTTGAGACTTTGCCAAACGCGATGTTTAAGGTAGAATTAGAAAATGGACATGTGATTTTAGCACACGTTTCTGGTAAGATTCGTATGCACTTTATCCGTATTCTACCTGGAGATAAGGTTACTATCGAGTTATCTCCTTATGATTTAACTCGCGGTCGTATCACATACCGTTTTAAATAATCTTTTGCGCTCCGGACTATTAAGGAGGTTAGGTTAGATGAAAGTGAGACCATCTGTGAAACCGATCTGCGAAAAATGTAAAGTAATTCGCCGACGCGGTAAAGTAATGGTAATCTGTGAAAATCCTAAACACAAACAAAAACAAGGTTGATTCTAAAGGAGGTGCACAACGTACATGGCACGTATTGCTGGTGTTGACATTCCTCGCGACAAACGCGTGGTAATTTCATTAACTTACATTTACGGTATTGGTAAAACTACAGCTCAGAAAGTATTAGCTGGCGCAGGTATTTCAGAAGATACACGCGTACGCGACTTAACTGAAGATCAGTTAAACCTAATCCGTGAACAATTAGATTCTTACAAACTTGAAGGTGACTTACGTCGCGAAACTTCATTAAACATTAAACGTCTGATGGAAATCGGTTCATTCCGTGGTATCCGTCACCGTCGTGGTTTACCTGTTCGTGGTCAAAATACGAAGAACAATGCGCGTACGCGTAAAGGTCCTCGTAAAACAGTTGCGAACAAGAAAAAATAATACGTAAAGGAGGTTCCTTCTTAACATGGCTCGTAAACAACAAACTCGTAAACGTCGTGTGAAAAAGAATATCGAATCTGGTATTGCACACATTCGTTCTACATTTAACAATACAATTGTAACGATTACAGATATGCAAGGTAACGCTGTATCTTGGTCAAGTGCTGGTGCTCTTGGTTTCCGTGGTTCACGTAAATCTACACCATTCGCTGCTCAAATGGCTGCAGAAACTGCTGCTAAAACATCCCTTGAACATGGTCTGAAAACGTTGGAAGTAACTGTTAAAGGTCCTGGTGCTGGTCGTGAAGCTGCAATTCGTGCACTTCAAGCTGCTGGTTTAGAAGTAACTGCTATTAAAGACGTTACTCCAGTTCCTCACAATGGTTGCCGTCCGCCAAAACGTCGTCGCGTGTAATGGGTGCTTCTCATAGTGTATGAGAACATCATTTTTTGTACAGACTGTCTTGTGCAGATAATAAACGATACGTCAATGACGATCGAATCTATGATGGAAAGAACCTATACATTCGATGTTTTGAAGGAGGGTAAATGAAATGATCGAAATTGAAAAACCAAAGATTGAAACGGTGGAGATCAGCGAAGATTCCAAATATGGAAAGTTTGTTGTAGAACCGCTTGAACGCGGATATGGAAACACTTTGGGTAATTCTTTACGTCGTATCCTTCTGTCTTCATTACCAGGAGCTGCTGTCACTTCAATCCAAATTGATGGCGTTCTTCACGAATTCTCAACTGTAGAAGGCGTTGTGGAAGATGTAGCTTCAATTATTTTGAACGTGAAAAAGCTTGCTCTTAAAATCTACTCTGACGAAGAAAAAGTTATTGAGATTGATGTAAAGGGCGATGGAACAGTTACGGCTGCTGACATTACACATGACAGTGACGTAGAAATTTTAAACCCAGATCTATATATTGCAACAATCGCTAAAAACGGTCATTTACGTATGCGTATGTACGCTCAACGCGGCCGTGGTTACACTCCTGCTGATCAAAACAAACGTGAGGATCTTCCTATCGGCGTGATCCCGATCGACTCTATTTACACTCCAGTATCACGCGTCAATTTCCAAGTGGAAAATACTCGTGTAGGTCAGTCTTCTGACTACGACAAACTTTCTCTTGATGTGTGGACAGATGGTAGCATCGGTCCGAAAGAGGCGATTTCGCTCGGAGCAAAAATTTTAACCGAGCATCTAAACATCTTCGTTGGCATGACAGATGAGGCTCAAACTGCTGAAATCATGGTCGAAAAAGAAGAAGATCAAAAAGAAAAAGTTTTAGAGATGACTATCGAAGAACTTGATCTTTCTGTTCGTTCTTACAACTGCTTAAAACGCGCTGGTATTAATACAGTACTAGAACTTGCGAATAAGTCAGAAGACGATATGATGAAAGTTCGTAACCTTGGACGTAAGTCATTAGAAGAGGTAAAAGCGAAGTTAGAAGAGCTTGGTTTAGGGTTACGCAAAGAAGACTAAGCGATTTAAACAAAACTTATAAGATCAGATATTTTTTATAAAGGAGGGAAACATCCATGGGTTACAGAAAACTTGGTCGTACAAGTTCTCAACGTAAAGCGATGTTACGTGACTTAGCTACTGATTTAATCATCAACGAGCGTATCGAAACTACTGAGGCTCGCGCTAAAGAAGTACGTAAAGCTGTTGAAAAAATGATTACTTTAGGTAAACGCGGAGATTTACACGCACGCCGTCAAGCTGCTGCATTCATCCGTCGTGAACTAGTAACAACTACTGACGAAGAAGGTAACGAAACAACTTCATTTGCGCTACAAAAGCTATTTGATGATGTTGCACCACGTTACGCAGAACGTCAAGGTGGTTACACTCGTATTCTTAAAGTAGGTCCTCGTCGTGGTGACGGTGCACCTGTTGTTGTGATTGAATTAGTTTAATCATAAGAGAAAACAAGTGGTGAAGAGGGTGGAACCACCACCCTCTTTCTTTATAAACGATTTATACGACAAATAATTAAGCTGAGCGTTATGATGAGCGGGCACTGTTGTGTGGCGTCTCGTTTAGCTCTCCGCACCTCATTCAAAAGAGGCAAGGGCTTGAGCACCCATGTTTCTTGTAAATGTAACGACTAGCGCATTTCTATCGAATGAGGTGCGCGCTTTTTTATTATTTTAATGAACAACGAAACAGCGCCAATTGATGGTGCTTTTTTTAATATAAAAGAAAAAGCGCGTAGGCATTTTTCTTATACCGACATATTGATTGTAGTAGAATTCATACATAAAAAAGTGTAAGTTAGTTAGTATAGCTGAGCATGTAGAGAGGAGTGCTAGAAATGCCCGAAATTTTATCGTTAAATAATGTGACATTTTCATATACACCTGAAAATCAAGAGCTGCGAAATGCTGTTGAAAATGTAAGCTTTGCCGTCCAAGAAGGTGAGTGGATTGCATAATGGTTCTGGGAAATCGACGATCGCCAAATTAATGAATGGTTTATTATTCCCGCAACAAGGAGACGTTCGTATATTACGTGAAGTATTAAATGAAGACAACCTATGGGCATGTCGCTCTCAGATGGGCATGGTGTTTCAAAATCCAGACAATCAATTTGTAGGGGCAACCGTACAAGATGATGTTGCCTTTGCGCTTGAAAATAACGGCATACCGTTTGAAGAAATGGTAAAACGTGTACATTCCGCGTTGGAACAAGTGAAGATGAGTAACTTTGTGGATCATGAGCCACATCATTTATCGGGCGGACAGAAGCAACGTGTTGCGATTGCAGGGGCATTAGCACTGAAGCCAAAGTTGCTTATTTTAGATGAAGCCACATCTATGTTAGACCCACAAGGCCGTGTTGAAGTATTACAAACTGTCCAAACATTACGTGCAGAAACAGGGCTAACGGTGATATCGATTACCCATGATTTAGAAGAGGCCATGTTGGCTGATCGTATACTATTTATGAACGATGGTAAGAAGTTTGCGGAAGGATCTCCTGCTGAAATTTTTTCACTGGGGGACAAGTTAACGGAGCTAGGGCTTGATTTACCATTTGCCATGAAGTTATCAAAGCTATTGCAAAAGGAAGGTGTTCCGCTAATGGGACAACATATGACAGAAGAAGAGTTGGTGAATGATTTATGGACATCAAACTTCAACAAGTAAGCTATGCCTATTCTCAAGGCACACCTTTTGAAAAACGGGCATTATTCGATGTCAATTTTGAAATTCCATCCCATACGTACCAAGCAATTATTGGACATACGGGTTCCGGTAAATCGACCATTCTTCAACATTTTAATGCACTGTTAAAGCCAACAACGGGCATTGTGCAATTAGGCGATCGCACAGTGGAGGCAGGTAAAAAAGCTAAGGATTTAAAAGCAGTTCGCCAACGTGTGGGTATTGTATTTCAATTTCCAGAGCATCAGTTGTTTGAAGAAACGGTATTAAAGGATATTATGTTCGGGCTAATGAACTTTGGTGTATCTGCAACAGAGGCTGAGGCGCGTGCTAGAGAACTTGTCCGTCTAGTTGGCTTACCTGAAAATGTGCTGGAAAAGTCACCATTTGATTTATCTGGCGGACAAATGCGACGTGTGGCCATAGCGGGTGTTTTAGCAATGGAGCCAGAAGTTATTGTTTTAGATGAACCAACAGCTGGGCTAGACCCCCGTGGTCAAAAGGAAATTATGGATATGTTTTATACATTACATCAAGAGCGTAATTTAACGACAATTCTTGTGACACACAGTATGGAAGATGCAGCTCGTTATGCGGATAATCTTATCATTATGCATGAGGGCAAAAATGTATTGAGTGGAACACCGCGAGAGATTTTTAAGGATATTGAGACATTGAAACAATTTCGTTTAGAGCCGCCTCGGATTGTGCGCTTTCAACAAAAAGTTGAAAAGATGATTAATACATCTTTGGCAAAGGTCTGTTTAACTGAAGAGGAGCTAGCGATTGAAATGGCTCGATTATTGAGAGAGGAGCGTGCAGAGTCATGATGGAGAAAATGATATTCGGGCGCTTCCTGCCAGGAGATTCTCCTGTTCATAAGCTTGACCCACGTTCGAAACTCGTTTTCGTATTTGCATTTATCATTATCGTATTTTTAGCGAATAATACGATAACATATGCAATGCTCTTAGCTTTTACGTTATTCATTGTTTTAGTATCGCGTATACGCTTGTATTTTTTAATAAATGGACTAAAGCCGGTGCTGTTTTTAATGGCGTTTACATTTTTACTGCATATTTTTATGACCAAGGAAGGCGACCTACTATTTCATTGGAAGTTTATCTCCATCTATGAGGGCGGTGTTCGCCAAGGGATTTATATTTCCACACGTTTCCTTGTACTAGTGTTTATGACATCCATTTTAACGCTGACAACATCACCAATTTCCATTACAGATGGGATTGAAGTATTGCTCAATCCATTGAAAAAAATCAAGGTTCCTGTCCACGAGCTAGCATTAATGATGTCCATTTCACTGCGCTTTATTCCAACGTTGATGGATGAGACAGATAAAATTATGAAGGCGCAAATGGCGCGTGGTTCGGATTTATCTTCCGGCTCAATAAAAGACCGAATTAAAGCCGTTGTTCCATTGTTAGTACCGCTCTTTGTAAGTGCCTTTAAACGTGCAGAGGACTTAGCAACCGCGATGGAGGTACGAGGATATCGAGGTGGCGAGGGCCGTACGCGTTATCGACAGCTCAAATGGGATATGGGCGATACATTTGCGCTTGCCTTACTGGCGGCAATGGCGGTTTTATTATTTTTCTATAGAAGTTAAAGGAGTAGCTTGATGCGACGATTAAAAGCAATTATTAGTTATGATGGAACGCAATTTTCTGGTTATCAAGTGCAACCAGGAGAGCGTACAGTACAAGCTGAAGTAGAGCGTGTACTTGCCGTTATGCATAAAGGTAACAAGGTCAAAGTAACAGCAAGTGGTCGCACGGATGCAAGAGTACATGCAACTGGACAAACACTGCATTTTGATACGCCGCTTACAATACCGGTAGAAAAATACATGAAAGCGTTAAATGTACAGCTTCCTAGAGATATTCGTGTCTTATCCATTGAGGAAGTGGCAGCTGACTTTCATGCGCGTTATAGTGTAACAGGAAAACGCTATCGCTATATATGGTCGTGTGAGCCTGTACAAAGCCCGTTTCGTCGATATTACACAGTAGAGACCAATGGGGTTAAACCAGACGTTACAGCGATGCAGGAGGCGGCTAAGGCGATTATCGGGACACATGATTTCTCATGCTTCTGTGCAGCGAATACAAGTGTCCAAGATAAAGTGCGAACTGTTCATAAGCTCGATTTTGAATGGCATGGTGAAGAGCTACATATGGTCATTGAAGGTAGTGGCTTCTTATACAATATGGTACGCATAATTGCCGGAACTTTATGGGAAGTGGGCATAGGACGTCGAGAAGTGCAAAATGTCGAGCTAGTCGTTGCTTCAATGAATCGCGATAAGGCTGGCAAAACGGCGCCACCACAAGGTTTATACCTTGAAAAAGTGTTTTATTAAGGTCGATTGTTTAATAGAATACGGTATGTTTTATAGAAGCGGCAATTCGCTTTAAAGAGAAAAAATATTAAGTGGAAAGGGACAATGTAAATGCCAAACGTTACCCTGTACAACTTCACCAGGTGTTTAATGAAATTACTTGACTTTAAAAGTCATTCATTATATGATAACAGATGGTATTTTCATTACCACCACAAATAAGCCCCGAAACTTATAGTGTAGACTAATGAAAAATAACGGTAATCGAATCGATTAGGAGGATATATACATGCGTACAACATTCATGGCTAAAGGTCACGAAGTAGACCGTAAATGGTTAGTAGTTGATGCAGAAGGCCAAACTCTTGGACGTTTAGCTTCTGAAGTAGCTGCAATCTTACGTGGTAAACATAAACCAACATTCACACCAAACGTTGACACAGGTGATCACGTAATCATCATCAACGCTGACAAAATCCATTTAACTGGTAACAAATTAGAGGGTAAACTTTACCGTCACCACACTCAATTTGCGGGTGGTTTAAAAACTCGTACTGCTGGCGAAATGTTAGAAAAGTACCCAACACGTATGATCGAATTAGCTGTAAAAGGGATGCTTCCTAAAAACTCTTTAGGTCGTAAAATGTTCGGTAAACTTAACGTTTACACTGGAACTGAGCACCCACATGCTGCACAAAAACCAGAAGCATATGAGCTTCGCGGATAATATAAATTAAGAGGAGGATATTACTTTGGCACAAGTTCAATACATCGGCACTGGTCGCCGTAAAAGCTCTGTAGCTCGCGTACGTTTAGTACCAGGTACAGGTAAAATTGTTATCAACAAACGTGAAATCGAAGAATACGTACCATTCGCTGCATTACGTGAAGTAATTAAACAACCATTAGTAGCTACTGAAACTACAGGAAGCTATGATATCCACGTAAACGTTAACGGTGGTGGATACACTGGTCAAGCTGGAGCTGTACGTCATGGTATCGCTCGTGCTCTACTTCAAGTAGACCCAGATTTCCGTGCTGCACTTAAATCAGCTGGATTACTTACTCGTGATTCACGCATGAAAGAACGTAAAAAACCAGGTCTACGCGGCGCTCGTCGTGCACCTCAGTTCTCAAAACGTTAATCAACCGATTCTATACGTTTTCAAAACCCTTTCCCACTTTTGTGGGGGAGGGTTTTTTGTGTTTAGAAAATTGTATACAAAATTGAATTATTAAAAATATTGAAAAATATTAGCTACCTTTAGTAAAATCTAAAAAAGAATAGTAGATGCTAAGCATTTAGGGATTTAAAAATTACATATGCAAAGGATGTGTAAACATTCTTATGAATATGGAAAAGAAGCAAGACCTTGCTTTTAAGTTTATTCTCGCCTACTTTATCGTTTTCATTATCTTAAAAGAAATATTTACTTTTTCAAGGCTGGTTAATTATTCCGTACCCATCATTGGAGTCCTCATCGCAGCATTTTTACGTTATAAATTGAAAGATAAAAAATCGGACTAACTTTATTTAAAATTTAGAACACATCGTTATAATCTACGTGTTGACCCTCTGTTTGGATTACGTTTATTTCTGCACTTACATTTTTCATGAATAAACAAATAGACAAGGATGTGGAAACATTCTTATGAATATGGAAAAGAAGAGAGACGTTGCTGCAAAGTGTTTACTCGGCTGCTTTATTATTTTTTATATCTTAACTGAAATTTTTGCTGCGTCAAAACAGTTTAGATTTACAGGCTACTTTATTGGCTTCCTCATCGCCATATTCTTACATTATAAATTTAAAGATAAAAAATCGGACTAACTTATATAAAAGTACAAAAACCATCTTTCAAAACTTTTTTAGTGTTTGAGGGGTGGTTTTTGGTGTTTACATTACTTGTAATAGCGTTGAGACAAACAACTATTATCTGAAATATATTCAAAATGTATTAATGAAAATTTTTTTCATACAATTCTAATTATTGAAAATTATTTCTTTTTATATTATTTTAATTTTGAAAGCACTTTTATGTAATGAATGTTTAGATAGGGGGTGTATACATATGAATCTTTTGGATAGAATGCGAGATCAATTTCATTCCTTTACGGAAAAAGAACAAGTTATTGCGAGTTACATCATTCAGAGAACAAGCATACAGAATGAAAATATAACTGTATTGGCAAAAGAATTGAATACTTCACCTGCAACTATAACTCGCTTTTGTAAAAAGGTAGGCTGTAAAAGTTTTATTGAGATGAAGATGGAGTTAGAAAGAGGAGCTGCTATACACAAAAGTTTAAACAATCAACGAATATAAAAATGTATCTTAATTTGTATGAAACTTTGGCTTGGGCATTTTTCATCCGTAAATTTATGGGCATATGGTGTGAAAACAATTGTTGATGAAAGCGTTTTAATCGTCTTAAATAATACTACGAAAAAGTGAGGTTAAGCAAAATGAAAAAAATATTATTCTGCTCAATACTACTTATTTCAATTATTATAGCAGCGGGCTGTAAATCTAAAAGTGAAAGTGAAGCGACAGAATCCTCTGAAGAAGCATCAGTAGAATCCTCCGAAGAATTATCAGGAGATATTGTGATGTGGCATTCATTTACACAAGGACCTAGACTAGAAAGCATACAAAAAACAGCAGATCAATTTATGAAGGATCATCCAAAAGTAAACATAAAAATTGAAACATTTTCATGGAATGATTTTTATACAAAATGGACAACAGGTTTAAACTCAGGAAATGTACCGGACATAAGCACAGCGCTACCTAATCAAGTTATAGAGATGGTAAATTCAGATGCATTAATCCCGCTCAACGATACGATTGACAAAATAGGTAAAGAAAAATTCAGTAGCAATGCATTAGATGAAGCAAAAGTGCAAGACAACTACTTTTCAATACCACTGTACTCACATGCACAAGTAATGTGGGTTAGAACTGACTTATTGGAAAAATATAATTTAGAAGTGCCCAAAACTTGGGATCAATTATATGAAGCAAGTAAGAAAATGAAGGAAGACGGAGTTTATGGAGTATCTGTTCCGATGGGGACGAATGATTTTATGGCGACAAGATTCCTCAACTTTTATGTAAGAAGTGCTGGCGGAAGCTTACTAACGAAAGATTATAAAGCTGATTTAACAAGTAAGATTGCACAGGACGGTATTAAATACTGGATCAAAATGTATGAAGAAATATCCCCGAAAGACTCCTTAAACTTCAATGTTTTACAACAAGCTACGTTATTTTACCAAGGAAAAACAGCATTTGATTTCAACTCAGGTTTCCATATTGGTGGCGTTCAAGCTAATAGCCCACAATTGTTAAATTCTATTGATGCGTACCCTATTCCAAAAGTAAATGAAGCTGATCCTGATTACGGGATTGAAACATCCAACGTACCTTTGGTTATTTGGAAAAACTCAAAGCACGCTGATGTCGCGAAAGCATTTTTAGAAAAGCTATTTGAAGAGGGCAACTATCTTGAGTTTTTAGATGCAACACCTGTCGGCATGTTACCAACGATTGATAATATTACAGATAATCCTGCTTATAAAGAAAATGAAATAAGAAAGCAATTTGAACATGCTGAAGAAGTAATTACTAAAGCTGTGAATGAAGGAACAGCTATTGGCTATGAGAATGGTCCAAGTATTCAAGCGGGTATTATGACGAACCGACATATTATTGAAGAAATGTTCCAAGATATTATTTCAAATGGCACAGATCCGATGGAAGCAGCAAAAAAAGCGGAAATGAAGCTCAATGATCTATTCGAAACAGTAGCTGTAAATTAGAGGGAAGTATAAGAAGGCGACGACTCAAGTGGGACAAGCAAGGAAAGAAAATCTGCGGCTAAGTTAGCAAGAAAGTGGCTCTGCTTGCCCACAATCGTCTGCCGATTTCCAATAGACATGTTGGAAAGAAAAATGGAGTTGAATGTTCGTTGGACATAGTAGTCACGCAAAAGTAAAAAGGCGTTTCACTTTTTGCTTTAAAAGAAAGGAGTCAACATGCTAATAAAGAAATTTGATTACGCCCGCTGGCTATTTGTAATGCCAGCAATAATAATTGTTGGTTTACTATTTGTTTACCCATTTTTATCTAGTATTTATTTCAGCTTTACAACGAAAAATTTATTATCACCGAACTATCAATTTGTCGGTCTTGAGAATTATAGAAAAGTATTAGCTGACCCAGATTTTTGGAACTCATTTTTTAATTCATTAAAATGGACTTTCTTTTCTTTAGTCGGTCAAGTTTTAGTTGGCTTTATTTTAGCTCTAGCTATACATAGAATAAAGCGATTTAAATGGTTATATCGAACACTGCTTATTATACCCTGGGCATTTCCAACGATAGTTATCGCCTTTTCATGGCAATGGATATTAAACGGAGTGTACGGTTATTTGCCAAATCTAATCGTCAAATTAGGATTGATGAATAATCCACCTGCATTTTTTACCGATAGTACGTGGGCGTTTGTTTGTTTAGTAGGAATCAATATTTGGTTTGGTGCACCTTTAATCATGGTGAATGTATTATCGGCATTACAAACCGTTCCTCAAGAACAATTTGAAGCGGCTAGAATTGATGGTGCTTCCTCTTGGCAAGTATTTAGGTTTATCACGTTACCCCATATTCGGGTAGTCATTGGCTTATTAGTCGTATTAAGAACAATATGGATTTTTAACAACTTCGATATTGTGTACTTACTAACAGGAGGGGGACCTTCAAATGCTACAACGACACTCCCTATCTTTGCCTATAACCTTGGTTGGGGAACACAGTTATTAGGACGTTCCTCTGCAGTAACGGTATTGCTATTTTTATTCCTTTTAACAATTTGTTTACTTTATTTCTATATTATTAGGAAATGGGAAAAGGAGTCGAAATAAAATGGTTAAAAATAAAAAAACAATTGTAAGTTCATTTCTGTCTCATGCTTTGCTAATAATAGCTACTATTCTTGCCGTATTCCCTTTAGTATGGATTTTCCTCTCCTCGGTTAAAGGCAAAGGTGAGTTAACGCAATTCCCAACAAGATTTTTTCCAAAGGACTTTACATTAGAGTATTTTATCCACGTAATTAGAGATTTACATTTTATAGATAATATCAAAAATAGTGTGTTAATCTCCTTAAGTACAACGGTCATTGCTATTATTATTTCCTCAACCGCAGCGTATGGAATAGTGAGATTTTTTCCGAAATTGGGTTCGATTATGTCGAAATTATTAATCACTACCTATATATTCCCACCTATATTATTAGCCATTCCATACTCTTTAGTAATGGCAACCATTGGTCTAAGTAATAGTCTAATTGGTTTAATTATCGTTTATCTATCATTTAGTGTCCCGTATGCGGTATGGCTATTAGTTGGTTTTTTTCAAACAGTACCCATTGGCATAGAAGAGTCTGCCCAGATTGATGGAGCAAATAAATTTACTATATTTTTTAGAGTTGTGTTACCTATCGTAGCTCCTGGGATTGTCGCTACTGCCATTTATACGTTTATCAATGCATGGAATGAATTTTTGTATGCCTTAATCTTAATTAATGATACTAGCAAAATGACCGTTGCAGTTGCTTTAAGATCATTAAACGGTTCGGAAATTTTGGATTGGGGAGATATGATGGCAGCTTCTGTCATCGTTGTGTTGCCATCGATTATCTTTTTCATTTTTATTCAAAATAAAATTGCAAGTGGGCTTTCGGAAGGTGCCGTTAAATAATTAGATGGAGGTGGTATTTTAATGTTTAAAGTCGGCACATTTAAAATAATGATTATCGTATTATTTTTCGTTTTTAGTACTTTAGGAAGTGCTCCAGTATATGCGAAAGATAGTTCAAATCCTGCTAAATTAGTTTATCAGACAGATAATTTGGAATTGAAGAACCAAGGCAAAGATATTACGAATGATGTGAAAGACGTATTGGATAGTGAATCTACGACCATTATCATCAAGTTTAAAACCGATAATCAAAATGCATTACAAGCTTTGTTTAGCTCGTCTAATAATAATCCTTATTTTAGAAATAACTATTTTGATATTTTTATGAGAAATAATGGAGAGTTAGGAATTGAGGTAAGGGATGCGACGGAACATATCAATTATTTATTTGCTAGACCAGCATCATTATGGGGGAAGAGTAAGAATAAAACAGCATTAAATGCGATAGCATTCGTTGCAAATGCAGAAGAGAAATCGTATAAGTTATTTGCAAATGGAGATAAGATTTTAGAGGAAAACGTTTCAAACTATAAGTCGTTAACGGACATTTATGGAGTAAATACGTTCTTGATTGGTGGCGTGAATCGTGAAGGAAAACTAGAGTTCGGCTTTGATGGAGAGATTTACACGTTAGCAATATACAATGGTGTACTGACTAACGATGTATTATTACATGAAACGAGCAATGCACTAAATAAAATGATATTTACATCAGGTGATGCGTCCAAGGCGAATTATTTTAGAATTCCTGCTTTGTATACATTAAATTCAGGGAGGGTCTTAGCAAGTGCAGATGCAAGATACGGGGGGACACATGATTCGAGAAGTAAAATTAATATCGTTACGTCCTATAGTGATGATAATGGTAGAACGTGGACTCCTCCGAAGTTTGCATTGAAATTTGATGATTATGAAGAACAGACAATCGAATGGCCAAGAGATAATGTTCGTAAAAACATACAGATTAGCGGTAGTGCTTCATTTATAGATTCAGCATTAGTGCAAGACAAGCAGACGAATAAGGTTATTTTAATGGCCGATTTTATGCCTGCGGGGATAGGGAACCATAATGCATTAAAAAATGACTCTGGTTATAAAGAAATAAATGGGGCGTATTATTTGAAGTTAAGGAAATCTAATGAATCTACCTATCATTACTCAATTAGAGAAAATGGAGTCATTTTTAATGATACGGTCAATCAGCCTACAGAATATAAAGTTGATGGCTATTACAATTTAATGAAAAATGATGATTATTTATATGTACCACAATATTCAGTGAGGTTTGATAACGACAGGCTAATCGAATATCAAAATGGAAAAAATGTCAAAATGAATATTTTTTATAAGGATTCACTCTTTAAAATCACCCCGACCAATTATTTAGGTTTTACTATAAGCGATGATTTGGGAGAAACTTGGGGCGCTCCTAAATTACTACCACCATTTAATGGTCTAAACAAAAATGCCACATATTTGAGTCCTGGACAAGGTATCGTGCTTAGTAATATGAACCGAATAATTTTTGCCACATATACAAATGGGCAGATGGTGTATTTAATTAGTGATGATCATGGTAACTCGTGGTCGCATCGCACGGCATCATTACCTTTTGCCAATGCTACAGCAGAGGCGCAAATGGTAGAGCTAAGCCCAGGAGTTATTCAAACATATTTAAGAACTTCAACAGGGAAAATCGGCTATATGACAAGTACCGATTATGGTGATACATGGAGCGCAGTGCAATATCTTGAGCATGTTCAAAATCCTTTTTATGGTACGCAACTATCGATTATAAAATACTCTCAAAAGGTAAACGGTCACGATATTTTATTGATGAGTACCCCAAATTCAAAAAATGGTAGAAGAAGCGGTCAAATTTGGGTGGGTATCGTAAATGAAACAAATCCTTCTGTCAATTGGCAAAAGAAATACGATGTTGATTTTAGCAACTATGGATATTCGTATTCCGCAATAACGGAATTACCGAATCAAGAAATTGGGCTTCTATATGAGAAATATGATTCTTGGTCGCGCAATGAGCTGCATTTAAAGAACGTTTTAAAGTTTGAAATATTAACATTGGAAGATATATATCAATAATAATTAGGAGGGAATACTCGTGGTGAATTATGCAATAGTGGGTACTGGATACTTTGGTGCGGAATTAGGAAGGTCCATTCTAAAAAACAAGGATGCTAACATTGTTGCCATTTATGATCCTGAGAATGCTAAAGAGGTAAGTGTAGAGTTAAAGGCAGAGGTTTCAACCTCCTTGGATGACTTAGTAACAAGAGAAGATGTGGATTGTGTTGTTGTAGCTTCGCCAAATTATTTGCATAAGGAGCCGGTTGTGAAGGCTGCTGAAAATGGCAAACATGTATTTTGTGAAAAACCTATCGCTTTATGCTATGAAGATTGTAAAGACATGGTGGAAGCTTGTAAAAAGAATAACGTGATATTTTTTGCTGGTCATATTATGAATTTCTTCAATGGTGTGCAGTATGCAAAGAAACTAATCAATGAAGGGGAAATCGGGGATATTTTGTTTTGTCATGCGGCAAGAAATGGTTGGGAAGAAAAGCAGCCTGAAGTGTCTTGGAAAAAAATAAGAGAAAAATCAGGCGGTCATTTATATCATCATATTCACGAATTAGATTGTATTCAGTTTATTATGGGGGGGCTTCCTCAAAAAGCAACAATGATTGGCGGAAACGTTGCTCATACAGGTGAGCAATTTGGAAATGAAGATGATATGATTTTTGTCAATTTAGAATTTGAGAATAAAAAGTTTGCGCTGCTAGAATGGGGTTCAGCTTTTCGATATGGCGAACATTATGTTTTAATCCAAGGAACTAAGGGATACATAAAATTGGATATGTACAATGTAAAAGGAACGTTAAAGGTGGATGGCAAAGAGAAGCATTTTCTTATCCATGAAACACAAGAAGAAGATGACGATCGGACAAGAATTTACAATAGTTCCGAAATGGATGGTGCTATCCAATATGGGAAACCAGGGAAAAGAACGCCTTTATGGCTTTCTTCTGTAATAGACAAAGAAATGAAGTACTTACATCAAGTGCTACAAGGAGCGGAAGTAAGCGAGGAGTTTCAAAAACTTTTAAACGGACAAGCCGCTTTAGAAGCCATTGCAACAGCGGATGCTTGTACACTTTCAATCATCGGAGATCGAAAAGTAGACCTTTCAGAAATTGTAAAGTAGACAGAAAGCCTGTGATGTCCAGCACAGGCTTTTAGTGAAATACTTGGCAGGTGTTTTTGGAAATAGAATTAACACGGGAAAGGATGTGGAAGTTTCCTATGACTATGCAGAAGAGAAAGATTGCTACAAAGTATTTGCTCGCATGCTTCATTATTTTTTATGTCATAAAAAGGATTATAAAGTAGGGAGATACTATAACAAGAGAAAAAATATTTAAAGAAATAGAATCACTTTTATTTACAGAAGCTGAGTTTGGAGCACTTACAAGTAGAAAACGTATTAAAAAGACCATTCTATTATTTGAACAAGTACTTTCTTTGTACGTGTGTAAGTCTGAGGATGCAGAGGGCTTTCGTTTAAACGAGCTAAATGATACAGACGTTGCATTATTATCAGAAATTAGCTACCACCCCTATGGCTTCGGTAAAATTAAAGCGGAGACCATAAGTGCAAAATTTAAAGGTATTAAAGAAATTACTTCAAATACCAATTTTTATTTCCAAGTAAACAATAAAGATTATTTCTTTTTGGAAGCGAATCGTTTAGTCATCAATAATAAAGTGTTTAATAATTTGTTAGTTCCTTAAAAAACGTGAATTCTTTTAAATCAAGGAGATATTATGGAACAAGAAAAAATAATGGAAGAAATTCAAACACTACTATCGGAAGAAACAGCGTTCGGTGTGGTGACGAATGTCGATATCGGTTATTTTGGAGAAACCGTTAAATTAGTTGTCGCTAAAAAATACAAACAAGAAGTGTTGAAAAAGGTTGTTTTCTTTGAACAAGTACTTTCCCTATACATGTGTCAGCTTGAAGATAAATGACTACGATTATGGAGATGAGTTATTGCTAACAGGAATCAGTTATCATCCAGATGGCTTTGACAAAATTACAATCGAAAGTTTAGATTCTGAATTAAAAGGCATTGAAGAAATTTCATCTACTACAAATTTTAGCTTCCACATCAACAATAAAGATTATTTCTTTATAGAAGCGAATCGTTTAGTTTTTGAGGGCAAGGTTTTTAAAGATTTAATTGCTCCAGAAAATAAGCTGAAATGGGAAGATGAAAGTTAATTGTCTATAGAAAGATGCGATTGTACGCTGTAATGCAAGAAGCGCATTAGAGGCCTACATTAATTAAATAAAAAATTTTCAAACACTCAAGCCAATTGCTTGGGAGTTTTTTGTTTACTTTCTAGCATAGTTCCAACACGAACTTCGTACACTATAACTAAAGGGTGGTGGATATGGGTGAAGCGCTGGCTTGCACTAGGAGTAATTATGCTAATGAGTATAGTGGTCGTGGCATATGAAACGAATGCTTCGGACCGCAACTTCTTCTTACCTGACCCACTTGGTGGCACGAAAATTGTCATTGATGCGGGACATGGTGGTCAGGATGGAGGTGCTTCAAAGGGCGAAGTAATTGAAAAGGACATTACACTTGCAATTGCTCAGCACGTGGAGAAGCAATTAAAGAAGAAGGGCGCAACAGTCGTGATGACGCGTACACAGGATGGAGATGTTATTGATGAACACGCGCCATCAGAAAAATTTGGCACACTAAGGGAACGCAAAAAGCAAGATATCTTTTTAAGGAAGGATATTGTTGCAAAAGAACAGCCGAATATTTTTATTACGATTCATGCCAATGCAATTCCAGAGACAAAATGGCGTGGAGCACAGGTGTTTTATCATAAAGACGGACATGCTGATGGGGAATTGCTAGCCAATAGCATTCAGCAATCGATTCGTACGAAATTACAAAATACAGATCGTGAAGCGTTAGCAATTAAACAAATCTACTTGCTGAAAAAAGCGGAAGTACCTGCCGCATTAGTCGAGACTGGATTTATCAGTAATGATGAGGAACGTGCGCTATTAGTCGATAAAAAATATCAAGAAAAAATGGCAGATGCTATCGTTGAAGGTATTGAAGACTACTTACTTGGGAAAATTGAATAGAGCAACAGCTACTATGTAAATCAAAGCATTATGATATACTAACATTGACAGAAAATAAGGGGAGTGTTCGTCGTGATAACAGAACAACAAGTGCGAGAAATACTGGGACAACTACAAGATCCATTTTTACATAAATCATTAGCAGAAACTGACGGTATTACAAATGTGGCAATTAAAGAAGAAAAAAACCATGTCAGTGTAAAAATTGCGATTGCTAAAACAAATACACCGGAGCAAATGCAACTTCAAATGAAGATTGTAGATGTATTAAAAGAAGCGGGAGCTAACACGGTTGGTATTCGCTTTGAAGAATTATCAGCAGAAAAATTACAAAGTTTCCGTGGCACAGCAACAGAAGCTGAAGCGCAAGATATTTTATCACCACTAAGTACAGTACAAGTGATTTCAATTGCTTCCGGGAAAGGTGGCGTAGGGAAATCTACAGTATCTGTTAACTTAGCGGTAGCGCTAGCCCGTCTAGGAAAAAAAGTAGGTTTAATTGATGCTGATATTTATGGATTCAGTGTACCTGACATGATGGGTGTTACAGATATGCCAAAGGTAGTAGACAATCGTATTTTCCCAGTTGACCGTTTTGGTGTAAAAGTGATCTCAATGGGATTCTTCGTTGAAAATAATGCACCAATCGTTTGGCGTGGACCAATGCTAGGGAAAGTATTAGATCAATTCTTCCGCGATGTAGAATGGGGCGAGCTGGACTATCTTCTATTAGACTTACCACCAGGAACAGGTGATGTAGCTTTAGACATTCATCAAATGTTACCTTCTTCAAAAGAAATTGTTGTAACTACGCCTCACCCAACAGCAGCATTTGTTGCCGCTCGTGCAGGGGCAATGGCTCTACAAACTGACCATGAAATTCTAGGTGTTATTGAAAATATGGCATGGTTTGAGTCGAAATCAGGGGAACGTGAATTTGTATTTGGTCAAGGTGGCGGTGCAAAATTAACAGAAGAGCTACGCACAGAGCTACTTGGACAAATTCCACTTGGTCAGCCAGATTGGACGGATGAGGAATTTGCGCCTTCCGTATATGCAGAAAAGCATCCAACAGGACAAACGTATATCAATATTGCGACGAAAATCATTCAAAAATTAAATAAATAAACAAAAAAGATTTCCTCAAATTGCTGAGGAAATCTTTTTTGTTTTGTGAAGTTATTGGCCGCTCTGCTTTTTTTCTTTATCTGAGCTGCCGCCACCGTCAGCGCTAGCCTCTTTTTTGTTGCCGCTCTCAGATGAAGTACTCTCACCACTTTTTTTGATAAGCTCCAGCCATTTCGCCTGCATTAGTGGACTTTCAATCGTTTCCTTTACGACTTCCTCCATTTGCTTGCGCAAAGTAGAGGATTTTAAAATCGTCTCCATTTGCTTTTGCATATCAGGCTGACCAAAGAATGATTCCAAATCCTTTTGGTAAGTAGGATCTTTCATGAGTTCCTTCATAATATCCTGTTGTTGCTTTTGCATACTTTTGGCTACAGTTTCTTTGAATTTTGGATCTTCAAAAGTCTTTTTCCAAAAATCCTCTGCTTCTTTTGAAAGCAATGTTTCCTCTGTCGCCTTTTTTACTTCGTCATGTTCTAATATCAATAATTCACGAAAACTCGGCTCCTCTAAAAGCTGTCGCAACGCCTTTTTACCATCCTCTGTTTGTAGAGAGTCAATCATAATTTTTTTTATCTCATCATAAGACATGGTAGAGGTTTTATCTTGTGAACAGGCAGCAAGAAAAAGCGTTAAAATCAGTAATAAAGTCAATTTTCGCATGTAACATCAGCCCTTTCTATAGATAGACTCTTTCAATTATTGTTCACATTTATGATGACTTTATGTATTGCTTGCGAAGAGAAATAGCTTTTTTAACAATGCATTGTTAAAATGATTACAGATATATGAAGAAATTGGGGGACTTTGAGTTGTGACGATACGAAATTGGGCAAAGTTTTTCTTCTTTGCAATGCTCGTTGGTGGCGTAGTCAACGGAATTTTTAGTTTATTTATTCGATGGAGCTTCTTTCAACCATATGTAGCAAATGGTCAATGGGGTGAATTTTTCGCAGGGCTTTTATGGATGGTATTCCTAGGGTTTACAATGAGTGTTATTGCACAAGCAGGGTTTTTCGCCTATCTAACACTGCATCAAGTAGGTGTTAACATTTTTAGAACGCTAACGCTATGGAATTGGGTACAGCTATTATTGATTGCTGTTACCATCTTTGATATTGTGTTCTTCCGTTTTGTACCGGGTGTTAAAGATGGACAAAGCTGGGTATTCTATTTGGGACTTTTAATCGTTTTAATTTTTGCATCAGTAGCAACAGCCATGCAAAAAGTGAAAATGACTGGAAAAAAACATGTTTTAGTGTCCGCATTATTTTTTATGATTGTTATTACAACATTAGAGTGGACAATCGCATTAATGGGACGTGATGAAAATATTAACGAATATGTTGCCTTATTATTATTCCCATTACTAGCTGTAAATGCATATCAATTATTAGTATTACCAAAATACAATGCAAAATCTGACGAAGATCGCCGAAAATTAGAAGAGCGTCGAAAAGCGCGCCTTAATCAAGCAAAAAATGCATAATGAATAAAAAATTGAGTAGCCTCAAAGATAGATGAGGCTACTTTTTTATGGGGTTTTTTTAGATTGAACTGAGTAACCGAATATATTTTCTTCAATAGACATAAATTTATTTTGCTGCAATAAAGTATTTAATGCTTTAAAAGAAACATTACTGTCTTGATGCAATGAAGTAAATAAGAAATCTCCTTTCTGTAATTGAGGCGTTTTTTCTCCTTGCCAAATGAGGGATGGCGACAGAATGTTTACTTGTTTTTGAAATAAGCTCTTTTGCAATTCCTGAGAATATTGATGATTTCTTGTGGCAAACCAAAGTGGTGTAGCCTTTAAATATTTTTCATAAGTTTCAACATCCTTTTGTATTAAGGCAATATCTATTGGTTTTTCTACTGAATCTTCAGGACCTAATAATCCTGTAGGTAGTTTCCTCTCTTGTATCACTTTAATATGCTCTGGTGAGCGTTCAATCCATGCAGCATCTAAAAGTAGAAGCGGATAAGGTGCTTTTACGTTTTTTAACCAATCTAACAACGCGTCATCAGAAAAAGAAATTTCGACAATAAGAGAAGTACCATAATGTCCTTTTGTTACAACAGTTGGTGCATTAGCGATATTAAATACAGAAATCATCGTAGAATTTAGCGGTTTGATAAAGATAAATAATATTACTATTAAACCCAGTGATATCAACGTTTTACGAATCATATTAAAGACCCCATTTCTATATTTTTAAAACGACAAAATAACCTCTTTAAAAAAACTTATGATTTTATGTTGACTTTCATGATTAATCGATGTTATTATGTATAAGTCGCCAAGAGATGACGCGACAAACGAAACAAAATGAACCTTGAAAACTGAACAAGCAAAACGTAATCAATATAGTTTTTACTAGCTAACTTTGTTAGTGAAGGAAACAAAATTTTGGACATCAAAATTGATGCCAGCAAAACAATTTGAGCTAATCAAATTTCTTTTATGGAGAGTTTGATCCTGGCTCAGGACGAACGCTGGCGGCGTGCCTAATACATGCAAGTCGAGCGAACAGAGAAGGAGCTTGCTCCTTTGACGTTAGCGGCGGACGGGTGAGTAACACGTGGGCAACCTACCCTATAGTTTGGGATAACTCCGGGAAACCGGGGCTAATACCGAATAATCTATTGTCCCTCATGGGACAATACTGAAAGACGGTTTCGGCTGTCGCTATAGGATGGCCGCGGCGCATTAGCTAGTTGGTGAGGTAACGGCTCACCAAGGCAACGATGCGTAGCCGACCTGAGAGGGTGATTACACTGGGACTGAGACACAGACTCCTACGGGAGGCAGCAGTAGGGAATCTTCCACAATGGGCGAAAGCCTGATGGAGCAACGCCGCGTGAGTGAAGAAGGATTTCGGTTCGTAAAACTCTGTTGTAAGGGAAGAACAAGTACAGTAGTAACTGGCTGTACCTTGACGGTACCTTATTAGAAAGCCACGGCTAACTACGTGCCAGCAGCCGCGGTAATACGTAGGTGGCAAGCGTTGTCCGGAATTATTGGGCGTAAAGCGCGCGCAGGTGGTTTCTTAAGTCTGATGTGAAAGCCCACGGCTCAACCGTGGAGGGTCATTGGAAACTGGGAGACTTGAGTGCAGAAGAGGATAGTGGAATTCCAAGTGTAGCGGTGAAATGCGTAGAGATTTGGAGGAACACCAGTGGCGAAGGCGACTATCTGGTCTGTAACTGACACTGAGGCGCGAAAGCGTGGGGAGCAAACAGGATTAGATACCCTGGTAGTCCACGCCGTAAACGATGAGTGCTAAGTGTTAGGGGTTTCCGCCCCTTAGTGCTGCAGCTAACGCATTAAGCACTCCGCCTGGGGAGTACGGTCGCAAGACTGAAACTCAAAGGAATTGACGGTACCGCACAAGCGGTGGAGCATGTGGTTTAATTCGAAGCAACGCGAAGAACCTTACCAGGTCTTGACATCCCGTTGATCACTGTAGAGATATGGTTTTCCCTTCGGGGACAACGGTGACAGGTGGTGCATGGTTGTCGTCAGCTCGTGTCGTGAGATGTTGGGTTAAGTCCCGCAACGAGCGCAACCCTTGATCTTAGTTGCCATCATTTAGTTGGGCACTCTAAGGTGACTGCCGGTGACAAACCGGAGGAAGGTGGGGATGACGTCAAATCATCATGCCCCTTATGACCTGGGCTACACACGTGCTACAATGGACGATACAAACGGTTGCCAACTCGCGAGAGGGAGCTAATCCGATAAAGTCGTTCTCAGTTCGGATTGTAGGCTGCAACTCGCCTACATGAAGCCGGAATCGCTAGTAATCGCGGATCAGCATGCCGCGGTGAATACGTTCCCGGCCTTGTACACACCGCCCGTCACACCACGAGAGTTTGTAACACCCGAAGTCGGTGAGGTAACCTTTTGGAGCCAGCCGCCGAAGGTGGGATAGATGATTGGGGTGAAGTCGTAACAAGGTAGCCGTATCGGAAGGTGCGGCTGGATCACCTCCTTTCTAAGGATATTTTCGGAATACAAACCTTGGGTTTGTAAGATTACGTTTTGCGTTCAGTTTTGAAGGTTCATTCTTCTGAATGAAACACTTCAAAATTTGTTCTTTGAAAACTGGATAAAACGACATTGAAATTGTAACAAACACATTTATTTTTTAATTAAGTTTTTTAGGCTTAATAACTAAATAGGGTTTCAAGACACAAGCAGTTCTAGGAAGCGAACGAGTGAATGAAGGAGCGTACTTACGTACGTGACTGATTGAACGAGAGAAGCTGACAACGAAATGCGCAGTGGATTGGAAGCCGATAGGTTAAGTTATTAAGGGCGCACGGCGAATGCCTTGGCACTAGGAGCCGAAGAAGGACGGCACTAACACCGATATGCTTCGGGGAGCTGTAAGTGAGCTTTGATCCGGAGATTTCCGAATGGGGGAACCCACTACGTTTAATCGCGTAGTATCTTGACGTGAATACATAGCGTCTTGAAGGCAGACCCAGGGAACTGAAACATCTAAGTACCTGGAGGAAGAGAAAGAAAAATCGATTCCCTGAGTAGCGGCGAGCGAAACGGGAAGAGCCCAAACCAAGAGGCTTGCCTCTTGGGGTTGTAGGACACTCTATACGGAGTTACAAAGGAATGAGTTAGATGAAGCGACTTGGAAAGGTCCGCCAGAGCAGGTAAAAGCCCTGTAGTCGAAAGTTCGTTCCCTCCAGAGTGGATCCTGAGTACGGCGGAACACGTGAAATTCCGTCGGAATCCGGGAGGACCATCTCCCAAGGCTAAATACTACCTAGTGACCGATAGTGAACCAGTACCGTGAGGGAAAGGTGAAAAGCACCCCGGAAGGGGAGTGAAAGAGATCCTGAAACCGTGTGCCTACAAGTAGTTAGAGCCCGTTAATGGGTGATAGCGTGCCTTTTGTAGAATGAACCGGCGAGTTACGATTACGTGCGAGGTTAAGCTTTAGAAGGCGGAGCCGCAGCGAAAGCGAGTCTGAATAGGGCGAATTAGTACGTGGTCGTAGACCCGAAACCAGGTGATCTACCCATGTCCAGGGTGAAGGTGAGGTAACACTTACTGGAGGCCGAACCCACGCACGTTGAAAAGTGCGGGGATGAGGTGTGGGTAGCGGAGAAATTCCAATCGAACTTGGAGATAGCTGGTTCTCTCCGAAATAGCTTTAGGGCTAGCCTCGTGATGAGAATACTGGAGGTAGAGCACTGTTTGGACTAGGGGTATCCCGGTTTACCGAATTCAGACAAACTCCGAATGCCAGATATTTATACACGGGAGTCAGACTGCGAGTGATAAGATCCGTAGTCAAAAGGGAAACAGCCCAGACCACCAGCTAAGGTCCCAAAGTAATCGTTAAGTGGAAAAGGATGTGGCGTTGCACAGACAACCAGGATGTTGGCTTAGAAGCAGCCATCATTTAAAGAGTGCGTAATAGCTCACTGGTCGAGTGACGCTGCGCCGAAAATGTATCGGGGCTAAACGATTCACCGAAGCTGTGGATTGACATCTACGATGTCAGTGGTAGGAGAGCGTTCTAAGTGCGTTGAAGTCAGACCGGAAGGACTGGTGGAGCGCTTAGAAGTGAGAATGCCGGTATGAGTAGCGAAAGACGGGTGAGAATCCCGTCCACCGTATGACTAAGGTTTCCTGAGGAAGGCTCGTCCGCTCAGGGTTAGTCGGGACCTAAGCCGAGTAGATAGGCGTAGGCGATGGACAACAGGTTGATATTCCTGTACCACCTCCTCACCGTTTGAGAAATGGGGGGACGCAGTAGGATAGGGTAAGCGCGCCGTTGGTTGTGCGCGTCCAAGCAGTAAGGCGTGTGTGTAGGCAAATCCGCACACTGTAACGTTGAGCTGTGATGGCGAGTCCGTATGGACGAAGTTCCTGATTTCACACTGCCAAGAAAAGCCTCTATCGAGGTGAGAGGTGCCCGTACCGCAAACCGACACAGGTAGTCGAGGAGAGAATCCTAAGGTGTGCGAGAGAACTCTCGTTAAGGAACTCGGCAAAATGACCCCGTAACTTCGGGAGAAGGGGTGCTCTTGAGCGTGCAAGCGCATGAGAGCCGCAGTGAATCCAGGCGACTGTTTAGCAAAAACACAGGTCTCTGCAAAACCGTAAGGTGACGTATAGGGGCTGACGCCTGCCCGGTGCTGGAAGGTTAAGAGGAGTGGTTAGCGCAAGCGAAGCTGCGAATTGAAGCCCCAGTAAACGGCGGTAGTAACTATAACGGTCCTAAGGTAGCGAAATTCCTTGTCGGGTAAGTTCCGACCCGCACGAAAGGCGTAACGATCTGGGCACTGTCTCAACGAGAGACTCGGTGAAATTATAGTACCTGTGAAGATGCAGGTTACCCGCGACAGGACGGAAAGACCCCGTGGAGCTTTACTGTAGCCTGATATTGAATTTTGGTACAACTTGTACAGGATAGGTAGGAGCCAGAGATCTCGGAGCGCCAGCTTCGAAGGAGGCGTCGGTGGGATACTACCCTGGTTGTATTGAAATTCTAACCCATGCCCCTTAGCGGGGCAGGAGACAGTGTCAGGCGGACAGTTTGACTGGGGCGGTCGCCTCCTAAAAGGTAACGGAGGCGCCCAAAGGTTCCCTCAGAATGGTTGGAAATCATTCGTAGAGTGTAAAGGCACAAGGGAGCTTGACTGCGAGACCTACAAGTCGAGCAGGGTCGAAAGACGGGCTTAGTGATCCGGTGGTTCCGCATGGAAGGTCATCGCTCAACGGATAAAAGCTACCCCGGGGATAACAGGCTTATCTCCCCAAGAGTCCACATCGACGGGGAGGTTTGGCACCTCGATGTCGGCTCATCGCATCCTGGGGCTGTAGTCGGTCCCAAGGGTTGGGCTGTTCGCCCATTAAAGCGGTACGCGAGCTGGGTTCAGAACGTCGTGAGACAGTTCGGTCCCTATCCGTCGTGGGCGTAGGAAATTTGAGAGGAGCTGTCCTTAGTACGAGAGGACCGGGATGGACACACCGCTGGTGTACCAGTTGTCTTGCCAAAGGCATCGCTGGGTAGCTATGTGTGGACGGGATAAGTGCTGAAAGCATCTAAGCATGAAGCCCCCTCAAGATGAGATTTCCCATTACGCAAGTAAGTAAGATCCCTCAAAGACGATGAGGTAGATAGGTTCGAGGTGGAAGTGTGGTGACACATGGAGCTGACGAATACTAATCGATCGAGGACTTAACCAAAAAGTTTGAAACATTCAATGCACCGTTTATCCAGTTTTGAAAGAACAATCTTTCAATTAAATACTGTCTAGTGATGATGGCAAAGAGGTCACACCCGTTCCCATACCGAACACGGAAGTTAAGCTCTTTAGCGCCGATGGTAGTTGGGGGCTTCCCCTGTGAGAGTAGGACGTCGCTAGGCGCAAAAAGTCGCTGCTGATACACTCAGTAGTGGCTTTTTTTAATTTCTTTTTAAATATGACTATAGAGTACCATTAAACATGGCAAACTGTAAATTCATATAAAGAATGGAGACATTTCACCATAATGCGTGAAATGTCTCCAAAATTGTTTTTTAAACAGTAGTCGCACGTAATTCAATACGACGAATTTTGCCCGATGTGGTCTTAGGAAGCTCATCTAAAAAGACAATACTACGAGGGTATTTATATGGTGCTGTTAGCGCTTTAACATGCTCTTGAAGTTCTTTTATTAATTCGTCCTCATCACGCCCTCTAAAGCTCTCACGTAAGATTACAAACGCTTTTACTATATGCCCTCTAATTTCATCTGGTGCAGCAACAACTGCACATTCTTGTACAGCCTCGTGTTTGTTTAAAGCATCTTCCACTTCAAATGGTCCAATTGTGTAGCCTGATGAGATAATAATGTCATCTCCACGTCCTTCAAACCAGAAGTATCCATCCTCATCACATTTTGCTTGGTCACCTGTAATATACCACTCACCTCTAAAGGCAGCTTGCGTGCGTTCAGGCTCACGGTAATATTCCTTGAATAAGGCAGGCGATGATTTATGGACAGCGATGTCTCCGACTTCTCCTACGGGTGCTTCATTACCTTCATGGTCTATAATACGTACAATATTTCCAGGTGTAGGAACACCCATAGAACCAGGTCGTAATTCTGTGTTTTCAAGCGTACCTATTAATAATGTATTTTCTGTTTGTCCATAACCATCTCGTACTTTCAGACCAAAATTGTTCATAAATGTTTCAATAACTGGACGATTTAATGGCTCACCTGCAGAAACAGCACTTCTTAATGAAGCTAAGTTGTAATCTTTAAGATTATCAATCTTTGCCATAATACGATATTCTGTCGGCGTGCAACATAGCACATTGACTTTTTCGTCCTGTAGGAGTTGAAGATACGTATGAGGTTCAAAACTACCATGATAGACAAAAGCCGTTGCTCCTAACATAATTGTCGATAAAAATGGACTCCAAATCCATTTTTGCCAGCCCGGTGCTGCAGTAGCCCAGACTAAGTCCCCTTCACGTACACAAAGCCATTTGGAAGCTGCTGTTCGAATATGCGCATAGCCCCAGCCATGAGAGTGAACCACCCCTTTAGGTTTACCTGTTGTGCCTGAAGTATAAGATAGGAATGCCATATCATCGCGTTTTGTCGCAACAGCTGTAAAGCTTGTAGGTTGCTTTTCAGCTAATGCATCTAAAGAAATCCAATTGTTCGTAGCGTTGCCAATTACTAATTTATTATCCAATGCTGCAACGGAAGAAGTAATTTTATCTACTTCACTAGTGAAAGCCTCGTAGGCAATAACAGCAGTTGCAGAAGAGTGTTCCATACGATATTCTAAATCACTTGCGCGTAACATCTCTGAACAAGAGATCGGAACGATACCTGCTTTTAAACAGCCAAGGAAAACAAAATAAGCTTCTGGTAGGCGGGGAATAATCACTAAAACACGATCCCCTTTTTGTAATCCTCTCTCCGTAAAAGCATTCGCGTATTGATTCATTTTTTGAATAAGATCGGCATAAGAAATTGTACGTCGGTTTTGTTGTGCATCCAACCATCTTATAGCTTGGCGATCACTATCTTGGGAGAATTTCTCTAATTCCTCCGTGATGTTGTAAAGCTCTGGTGCAATTAAATCCTTTGTTACCATATGAACATTCCTCCCCAAAACAAATTTAATAGAAAATTCGTAAAACTATTTTTATTTTAACAATTACAATAATATACAGCAAGAATATTTGATACATTAAATAGAAATATTAGATTTAATAGAGAACTATTGAGGTTTGATATACGTCAATTCGAAAATTATGCAATAAATTAAATAATTTTGTTGAAAAAGTATTGCATAATTTAGAATGCTTGCTATAATAATAAATGTACTTAAGAGGTTGTCAAAACCAAATTAAATAGTATTGTTCCGAAGTAGCTCAGTTGGTAGTAGCACCTGACTGTTAATCAGGTTGTCGCAGGTTCGAGTCCTGCCTTCGGAGCCATTTTTTTGCACTTTTTTAACTAATTTATAATTTCAAAAAGAAATTTTTAAAAAATACTTGCATCAAAATGAAAATGATGTTAATATAAATCTTGTCTTGTTTGAGACATAATAAATGGCCCCTTGGTCAAGCGGTTAAGACACCGCCCTTTCACGGCGGTAACACGGGTTCGAATCCCGTAGGGGTCACCATTTTCAAAACATCGTAGTAATGCATAGGCTTAAAAAGATAAATAAACTGTGAAGAAATAACACCTGTTTCTATGGAGGATTAGCTCAGCTGGGAGAGCATCTGCCTTACAAGCAGAGGGTCGGCGGTTCGAGCCCGTCATCCTCCACCATATAGTGTTTTTTCGGAGGGGTAGCGAAGTGGCTAAACGCGGCGGACTGTAAATCCGCTCCTTAGGGTTCGGCGGTTCGAATCCGTCCCCCTCCACCAGTTTTATTTATTTAAATGATTGGGGTATAGCCAAGCGGTAAGGCAACGGATTTTGATTCCGTCATGCCTAGGTTCGAATCCTAGTACCCCAGCCATTTTTTCTTTTATGAGCCATTAGCTCAGTTGGTAGAGCATCTGACTTTTAATCAGAGGGTCGAAGGTTCGAGTCCTTCATGGCTCACTTTTCTATATATTAAATTCAAAAGTGTAACATTAACTACAGATACTAATCTCTTGCTGAAAACAGCAGGAGATTTTTTTACGTATTAAATGAATAAATATACGATTTATTGTTGGGTTGAGCCAAGTGTATTGTAGGCTTTACAATAGTCTTATCACCAAAAGGGGTATAAAAATATGAATAAACAACAAGTATCAATTATTGGAGTACCAACAGATTACGGACAAACACGAAGAGGGGTTGACATGGGTAAGTGCAATTCGATATGCGGGCGTTGTAGAGCGATTAGAGGCAATCGGACACGAGGTACATGATCAGGAGATATACTTGTTAGTCAAAAGCATGATAGTAAAGAAGTTGATAAACAGCTATTAAATTTAGAGGAAGTTATAGATATCAGTACCACATTAGCTAACCAAGTACATGAAGTGTTAGAACAAAAAAAATTTCCGCTTGTATTTGGCGGTGATCATAGTATTGCAATCGGTACGCTTGCAGGACTTGGAGAGCACTTTCAAAACCTAGGTGTTATTTGGTTTGATGCACATGCCGATCTGAATACACCTGAAACAACACCATCTGGTAATATTCACGGTATGCCACTTGCGGTTAGTATTGGATTGGGTCATGAACGTCTTGTACAAATTCGCAACTATGCACCAAAGGTTAAGCCTGAAAATGTCATTATTATCGGTGCACGTTCAGTAGATCCGGGGGAACGTGAGCTAATTCGCCAACAAGGTATTAAGGTCTATACAATGCATGAAATTGATCGACTTGGTATGACGCGTGTGATGGAAGATGCAATCGCTTACTTACAAGAACGTAAAGTAGACGGTTTACATTTATCGTTAGATTTAGATGGTCTAGACCCGCTTTATACACCAGGAGTGGGAACGCCGGTGCCTGGCGGTATATCGTATCGTGAAAGTCATTTAGCAATGGAAATGCTACAAGAATCAGGGATGTTAACATCTGCTGAATTTGTTGAGGTGAATCCTATACTAGACGAGAAAAATAAAACGGCAGATGTGGCAGTAGCATTAATAGGTTCTTTGTTTGGTGAGACACTAGTTTAATGTAAATTGTGAAAAAAATGTTTATCGCCACATCGTTTAAAAAACTTTTGTTATAATTGAATATAAATTGAAACTTTTCTTATAGTCGGGTCGTATAGTATAAGACAGTTGTAAAGGTGGAGAAGTAAACACAATGGATGCGTTAGTAAATAAGAGAATAAAACAAGTGCTTAAAGGCGATCAAAACGCATTTGCCGATATTGTGAGTCTCTATCAGCACAAACTGTACCAAGTATGCTACCGAATGTTAGGAAACAAGCAAGAATCTGAGGATATTGCACAAGAAGCATTTGTTCGCGCTTATATGAACTTGCATACTTTTGATCAAAAAAGAAAATTTTCGACGTGGCTTTATCGCATTGCGACGAACCTCTGCATAGACCGTATTAGAAAGAAAAAGCCGGATTATTATTTAGATGCGGAGGTAGCTGGTACAGAAGGGCTCGATATGTATTCGCAGATTGCAGCAGATGACCAACTACCAGAGGAACAGTTAGAGCAGATGGAGCTACAAGATCGTATTCAATATGAGATTGGACGATTGCCGGATAAATATCGTTCAGTTATAGTATTGAAATATATTGAAGAATTATCGTTACAGGAAATCAGTGAAATTTTGGATATGCCTCTTGGGACAGTGAAAACGAGAATTCACCGCGGACGTGAAGCATTACGAAAGCAATTAAACAATCTGTAGGAGGGGGAGCGTCATGAATATTTGTCCAGAGCATATTATTGATTATATGCATGATTATTTAGACGGTGACATTAGTCGTGAGCATGAGCAAGAGTTGAAACAACATTTGCAATCATGCGGTGATTGCAAGCAATTGATGCAAGAATTGAGTGAAACGATCGCCTTTGTGAAGAGTGCTTCCCATATTACAGCACCTCCGGATTTCGAAGCTGCGGTGATGGCACGTTTACCAAAACCCAAAAGTCGTGTAGGTATGCAAAAATGGATTCGTCGTCATCCGTTCTTTGTGGCAGCAGCAGTTTTCTGTTTATTTATGAGTGCTACTTTATTAGGTAGTTTCATGGATGATCAAAACTTCTCGGTCTCCAAACAACCAAACCTTGTTGTAGAAGGACAAACGGTTATTGTTCCAGAAGGAGAGGTCGTAAAAGGCGATATCGTCGTCAAAAATGGCGACTTACTTGTTGAGGGTGAAGTAGATGGCAATGTAACGATTATTAACGGTCAGTATATGGCATCTTCAGCAGTCGTTTCAGGCAATATCGAGGAAATTGACGAAGCATTCGAATGGTTATGGTATACTATCAAAAATTCCGTCAAGGCAGCAATGACATTTGAGGAAAAAGAAACTAAATAGAACTCTATACGTCCTACATGGTAGTGCACGGTAGAGGATGAAAAGTCTACTCATATGGGTAGACTTTTCATTTGAAAAAAGTTACATTTGAAAAGAATGTGCTATACTTAAATGTGTATGGATTCGCAATGAAAAGTGGGGGATGCCACGTGCAAATTATCGAACAATTCACGGATTTAACACCAGTGAATATTGCTATTAACTTCATAGATGTACTGCTCGTTTGGTACGTTGTTTATAAAATTTTAACCCTCATTAAAGGGACGAAAGCTGTCCAACTATTGAAAGGCATTTTCGTCATAATTATTGCACGTATCGCAACAGACTTTTTAGGGTTAGAAACTTTGGGGTGGATGCTAAAGCAAGTAATCGAGTTTGGTTTCTTGGCCATCATTATCATCTTCCAACCGGAAATACGACGAGGTCTAGAACAAATTGGACGAGGAAAGCTTTTCCAACGTTCGACAAGTCAAGAAGAAGAAGAGCAAACAAGACTGATTGAGGCCATGAAGAAGTCGGTTAGCTATATGGCAAAACGCCGAATTGGTGCATTAATTTCTATAGAAAAAGACACAGGCTTGAATGAATATATTGAAACGGGAATAGGTCTAAATGCAGAAGTTTCTTCTGAATTGCTTATTAACATTTTTATACCGAATACACCATTACATGATGGTGCAGTCATTATGCAGAAAGATAAGGTTACAGCAGCAGCTTGCTATTTACCACTTTCGGAAAGTCCGTTTATTTCAAAGGAACTTGGTACACGACATCGTGCAGCTCTTGGGCTTAGTGAAGTAACAGATGCGATTACGATTATCGTATCAGAGGAAACGGGAGCTATTAGTATTACGTTAAATGGAAATCTACATCGCAATCTTTCTCTAGAGGAATTCGAAACACTGTTACGCAAAATGTGGTTCGGATCAGCACAAGAATCGAATGCAGCCTCTAAGTTGACTTGGAGGGGGAAAAAGAATGGATAAAATGATGGATAGCCCATGGGTATTGCGAATCATTGCGCTTTTTCTAGCGTGCTTACTATTTTTCTCTGTTCGGACCGAGTTAGCTTCTACAGATAAAACTGCGATGACTGAACAGGTTGAAGTCATTCGAGATGTACCCGTAGAAGTTTATTATGATGATGATAGTCTCATCGTGACGGGTATTCCAAAAACAGTGAATGTCACGGTAAGGGGACCAAAACAAATCGCCTTACAAGCAAAATTAGTGAAAGATTTCTCAGTATTTGTAAATTTAAATGATTTATTAATTGGTGAGCATAGCGTTGAACTACAATACGAAAATATTTCTGATAAGTTGCAAGTGACGCTAGACCCAGCAAAAGTGAATGTAAATATAGAGGAAAAAGTCACACAAGAGTTCCGTGTAGATCCAGAAATGAATAATCGTTTAATAGATGAAGGATATTACTTAAAAGGAATGTCTGCTAACCCAGCAACTGTGTTTGTAACAGGGGCAAAAAGTGCTATTGAAAGCATTAGCTATGTGAAAGCGACTGTTACGGGTGAACAAGGCTTGAAACAACCTTTCTCTCAAGCAGCGGCTGTTAAAGTATTAGATCGTGATTTAAATAAATTAGATGTGATAATAGAACCAGAACAGGTTAAGGTACGGGTAGATATTGCTGAATATAGCAAAGAACTTCCTGTTACGATAAAGGAAACGGGCAAAGCAGCAGAAGGGATTACCATTAATCAATTAACCCTTGATACTACTAGCTTAAGGCTATTTGGCAAGAAATCTATTATTGATGTTTTAACCGAAGTACCTGTTGAAGTGGATTTATCAAAAATTACGGAATCGAAAACGTATGAATTTGATGTGAAATTACCAGAGGGTGCGACTAAAGTATCTCAACAGAAAGTTAAAATTAAAGCGAATGTTACAAAGGCAGAGAAAGCCGAAAAGGTAGATCAGGTGGATCCAGTAGAACCGGCAGAAAAGGAAACGATTGCTAATCCTACAGAGACAAATCCTGAACCTGTGACAGAAGATATTGATTCTTAAACAATAACTGACTATAATTTTAACTTGATTCATATATGAGATTTCCTGTCTCTATAAATTGTGTGATCCAGCAAAGCGAAAATGCTGACGAACATAATAGCTCAAGTTAGCACTTGTATAATTCCGTTATAGTGAATGTGCGACACTTGAGTACTGACATCTTTTTGCCTTAGAGCCTTTGAAAGTGATTTGAAGAGGCCTATATACTAGTAGATAAATAAAAAATAGACTTTTCCAAAAGTAAGCAGACGAGCCGTCCGATTGTCCGCAGGAAATAAGCATGATGCGGTCGTCTTGCATTGAAGGAGAGAACAATTAGAATGGGTAAATATTTTGGAACAGATGGCGTCCGTGGCGTCGCGAATAGTGAATTAACACCGGAGTTTGCATTTAAACTAGGCCTTGTAGGTGGCTATGTTTTAACAAAGGATGCAACAGGGCGTCCAAAGGTATTAATTGGTCGTGACACACGTATTTCAGGCGAAATGCTTGAAGGTGCACTAGTAGCTGGGCTTTTATCAATTGGCGTAGAGGTAATGCGTCTTGGTGTAATTTCTACACCGGGTGTTGCTTATCTTTCCCGAATTATGAGTGCAGATGCAGGCGTCATGATTTCAGCTTCACATAACCCAGTTGCCGACAATGGCATTAAATTTTTTGGTCCCGATGGTTTCAAGTTAACTGATGCTCAAGAAGCAGAAATTGAAGCAATTCTTGATGCTCAAGAAGATACATTACCACGTCCAATCGGTGCAGATCTAGGCATTGTAAGTGACTATTTCGAAGGTGGACAAAAGTATATTCAATACCTAAAGCAAACGGTAGATGAAGAATTTGATGGTATTCATGTAGCGCTAGATTGCGCACATGGTGCAACATCATCATTGGCAACTCATTTATTTGCCGACTTAGAAGCAGACATTTCAACAATGGGTGCTTCCCCAACAGGTCTGAACATTAATGACGGTGTTGGTTCAACACATCCAGAAGGTCTTGCTGCATTTGTGACTGAAAAGGGTGCAGATGTTGGTTTAGCATTCGATGGAGATGGCGATCGTCTTATTGCAGTAGACGAAAAAGGTAAAATTGTTGACGGTGACCAAATTATGTTTATCATTGGTAAACACTTAAATGCAGTTGGTCGTTTGAAAAAGCAAACAATTGTCTCAACAGTGATGAGTAATATGGGCTTCTACAAGGCTGTTGAAGAAAACGGCATGCATAGCGTACAAACGGCTGTAGGCGATCGTTACGTTGTGGAAGAAATGCGTGCTAATGAATACAATCTTGGCGGAGAGCAATCTGGTCATATTGTGTTCTTAGACTTTAATACAACGGGTGATGGCTTGCTAACAGGTATTCAACTCGTTAGTATTATGAAAGCTACTGGCAAAAAGTTATCAGAGCTTGCAGCAGAAATGACAATCTTCCCGCAACGTTTAGTCAATGTACGTGTAACAGACAAGCATGCAGTGACGGAAAATGCTAAGGTGGCAGCTGTAATAGCAGAAGTTGAATCAGATATGGCTGGAAACGGTCGTATTTTAGTACGTCCTTCTGGCACTGAGCCACTTGTTCGTGTAATGGTGGAAGCTGCTACAGAAACGGATTGCGAAATTTATGTAGAACGTATTGCCAATGTAGTACGTACGGAAATGGGTTTAACAGAATAATTATAAATTACGCGATCTCCCACCATTGGGAGGTCGTTTTTTTATGTTTGAAATTTTTGAAGGAGGGAAGTATAAAACAGAGTCACAATAAACAAGGGGTGTTTAATTTATATGGCTAAAATTGCAACAGTAATAACAGATATGTTTGAAGACGTGGAGTATACAAGTCCAAAGGCAGCATTAGAGGCTGCCGGGCATGAGGTCATTACAATTGACATTGAAGCAGGAAAAGAAGTTGAAGGTAAACATGGTGAAAAAGTGAAAATTGATAAGGGAATCGAGGAAGTTCATGCTTCAGAGTTTGATGCACTGTTTATTCCAGGTGGCTTTTCACCGGATATTTTACGTGCAGATGATCGCATTGTAGCCTTCGTCAAAACGTTTATGGATGACATGAAGCCAACCTTTGCAATTTGTCACGGGCCACAGCTACTGATTACAGCCAAAACATTAAATGGACGTGATGCAACAGGCTATAAATCCATACAAGTAGACTTGGAAAATGCAGGTGCTATTTTCCATGACGAAGAAGTATTTGTTTGTCAAAAGCAATTAGTAACAAGTCGTACACCAAAAGATTTACCAGCTTTTAACCGAGAAATTGTGAAATTACTTGCAAGCAAAGAGAGCTAAGCGTCGTTCCTTTTTAAGAGGCTGGGACATAACCTTAAAATATTAAATAGTGGTACATTGGTGTTGATAAATTATCGCTAATTAAATAAAAAGGAAAAACTAGTTGTTGGTAGCAAAGGCGGTGACTCCTGCTCAGGACGCACACAGCGTAAGACGCAGGCATTTTACAAGTTAGCGATGGTTGCGGCTTACTGTGCTGAGCGGAAAGCACCGCCGAAGCGGACAACAACGACACAGCAAAAAAGTGTTAGATTGGTGGCGGTCAATCTAACACTTTTTCACTTTTGTCCTAGCCATTTTGCTATTGTTATACAATCATGCTGGCATTTCTCATCTTACACTTTGATAGTTTGTCACAAAAAAAGTAGCTAAGGGTTATTTTTAATAACGAAAATTTGACGAATAGCATATGATTGAGTATTATGGAGAAGCTGACGGCTTGGGTGACCTTGTCCGCTTAGCAAGTGCTAAAGGAGGAAAGGAAGCACAAAAATCGGAAAACAATTATAGCGCCTGAGCTGAAGAAATTGGACGAAGACATCTTCAGCAGACGAGGTGGAGGTTTATCGAAAATTCGGCGGATGCCTCCCGATCGACATACCCGATTGTCATTTTTCATTTTGAAAGCATTTGAGTGATTGAATGTACAGAAAATGGAGAAGGTATAAGTAGAGCAATAGATAAATAGGAAAACTTCACGTATCGAGCAAAGCACTATTTTAGATAGCTGAAATAGTCTGAGGACGTGCGCGCATAAGTATGTTTATTTTCGTTTTGAAAATAAGCGGTACTGTTTACGCCCACCGAAAAATTTCGATAGGCTGAGGTCTAGTTTGTCATTGCGTTAATATGACAATATCGGAGGAAATATAATATGTGTGGAATTGTAGGATATATTGGTGAATCAGATGCTAAGGAAATTTTATTAAAAGGTTTAGAGAAGCTAGAGTACCGTGGCTATGACTCAGCAGGTATCGCTGTACGCAACGAAGAAGGCGTAACAATCTTCAAGGAAAAAGGTCGTATCGCCGATTTACGTGGAGCAGTAGACGAGGATGTAGCGGCTAAGGTAGGGATCGGTCATACACGTTGGGCAACGCACGGAGTACCTAACCGTTTAAACGCGCACCCTCATCAAAGCGCATCAGGTCGTTTTACGATTGTGCATAATGGTGTGATTGAAAACTATCATTTATTACAAAAAACATACTTAAAAGGCATCCCAATGAAATCTGACACGGATACAGAAGTAATCGTGCAGTTAGTAGAGCTATTTGTGAAAGATGGACTGCAAACAGCAGAGGCGTTCCGCAAAACATTATCTCTACTACACGGCTCTTATGCACTTGCATTATTAGATGCTGAAGCGGCAGATACAATTTTTGTGGCGAAAAACAAATCACCACTTCTTGTAGGTGTAGGCGATGGTTTCAATGTAGTTGCATCAGATGCGATGGCAATGCTACAAGTAACTGATCAATTTGTGGAATTACACGATAAAGAAGTCGTTATCGTGCACAAAGGTAGTGTGCAAATTACAAAATTAGATGGCACAGTAGTGGAGCGTGCACCTTACACAGCAGAGCTTGATATGAGCGATATTGAAAAAGGTACGTACCCTCACTATATGTTAAAAGAGATGGATGAACAGCCAACAGTTATCCGTAAAATCATTCAAGCGTACGAAGGTGAAAATGGCGATTTAACAATTGATGCAGCGATATTACAAGCATTGCAAGCTGCCGATCGATTATACATTATTGCTGCCGGCACAAGTTACCATGCAGGTTTAATCGGTAAACAATATTTCGAGAAAATGGCTGGTATTCCGGTAGAAGTGCATATTTCAAGCGAGTTTGGTTATAACATGCCACTACTTTCAGAAAAACCACTATTTATCTTTATTACCCAATCAGGTGAAACAGCGGATAGCCGCCAAGTACTTGTGAAAATTAAAGAGCTTGGGTATCCAACATTAACGATTACAAACGTACCAGGTTCAACGCTATCACGTGAAGCAGATTATACATTATTATTACATGCAGGTCCTGAAATCGCTGTAGCTTCAACAAAAGCATATGTAGCGCAGGTGGCAGTACTTGCACTAGCAGCATATGTGACAGCAAAAGCAAGCGGTAAAGGCTTAGAATTTGATTTAAAACAAGAGCTTGCAATTGCGGCCAACGGTATTCAAACAATTATTGATGCAAAAGATGTATTAGAAGACATCGCAGAGGACTACTTAAAAATTGCACGCAACGCTTTCTTCATTGGTCGAAATATCGACTTCTGTGTAAGTCTTGAAGGTGCTTTAAAACTAAAAGAAATTTCATATATTCAAGCAGAAGGTTTTGCAGGTGGCGAACTAAAACATGGTACGATTGCTTTGATTGAAGAAGGCACACCCGTTTTCGCCCTTGTCACACAAGAATCGGTAGCCTTAAATATTCGCGGCAATGTCAAAGAGGTAGCTGCACGTGGAGCATACCCATGCATTATCGCTATGGCTGGCGTAGACGAAGACGGCGACCGTTTAGTGATCCCGCATGTCAACGAATACTTAACACCACTTGTTTCAGTTGTACCATTACAGTTAATTAGCTACTATGCGGCACTACACCGTCGTTGTGACGTTGATAAACCTCGTAACTTAGCTAAATCAGTGACTGTGGAGTAGGGCTTAGAGTTGTGGGTGTTAATATTATAGATTTAAAATAAAGATGTACCGTTTATAAAAAAGATGTATCGTTTAAAATAAAGATGTACTGTTTTTAAAAAAGTTGCACCATTTTGTCCCTTTTTGATGTAAGAATTCTAAGTGAGTTTTAATCAAACTTTTTTATAAAAAATAACTCCTACACAAAATTAAACCCATCCATTTTGATTAATCTTTTTTCAAAATGGATGGGTTTCTTCTATTGCAAAATCAGCATTTGTAGCACGGTTTTAATTAAACTTTATTTTAAACCAACAAATATAACTGGTTCTTTAACACGCACGCAGTGAAATTTCTTAATCATTCTTTGAACGTCCTGCTGTAGAAGGCATTGTTATGTCCTGCTAACACAATGGGCTATTGAAGAAATTGAGGTAGCTACAACAGAACGATTGGTTAAAAAATAAAAAACTACACATGGACGGTTGGGCATATGCCGCCGTTTCATGTGTAGTTTTTTATTGGCATTATCCTCTTTGTAGATAAAATCTCCAAAACATATCCTTATAGAACTACAATTTTTTTATTAGGGGCTTGGTAAGTCGATACATCCTGTTGCTGTGCAACATTTATTTGACTTTCTCTATTTTAATGATAGACTTTCGACACAAGAGAGGTGATGCTTTTGAATATTTGGATATGCGATGATGAGAAAGCTATAACGAACGCAATTACAACTAAAATTAAAGTGCGTTACCCTAACGTACAAATTAAACAATTCCACAATGGGTTTGACTTACTAAACCAAGAAGGCTCTTTTGATGTATTATTTTTAGATATTGAAATGCCTGATATAAAAGGTATAGTCGTAGCTGAAAAATTAAGAGCACGCCAGCATGTAAACCCGATTATTTTTGTAACAGCATTCGAACAATATGTTTTTCAGGCATTTGACGTGCAAGCATTTCACTATTTATTAAAACCTTTTGACACGAAAAAATTGTATGAGGTATTACATACAGCACTTAACAATCGTTCTAGTCAGTTGATTGACTTACCTTATCTCATTATTAAATCTGGTTTTGACTTACAAAAAGTTTTTTACCACGAAATTCATTACATTGAAGTTTTGGGTCGTAAACTAACAGTACATATAGAAAATGGCTCATACACATTTATAGGGCGACTTAAACAGTACGAAGAAAATCTCGGCAATAGCTTTTACCGAATCAACCGCTCTTATTTAGTCAACCTTGACTATATTGCCAGCTATACTAAGCAACAAATCATATTAGATAATGGAACGATATTACCTCTTTCGCAAAAGAAATATACACAATTCCTTCAAGCTTATATGCATTACATCCATCATAAAGGATACCTACATACATGAGTTATGATAGCTTTGACATAACGAACACAATTTTCAATTGGTTAATGCAAGTTTGTACAGCTTATTTTTTCTATCGTTTTTGTCGTATTTTTATTCAGCATTCGTATTTATTGATTATCGCAATGGGCTATTTTATTGCGGTTATAGTACTAGAATGGTTGATAGGTGATATATCAAATTTTGGTGTCTATTTATTTGCATCATTAACAGCCTTTTTACTATTACTACCAATAAAAAATAGTTCTATCTATTTAAAGTTTTTTATTGTCATTACTTATTTTTCAATACGTTGGATGGCGCCAACAATTGTTATTATTTTATATCGCCCAATTAGTGATCTATCGTTTTACCTAGTAGAAAAATGGATTATTCCTCATCTATTTGATGTAACAATTGGTTACTTCGGCTATTCAATTTGGTTAATGTTTCTGCTCCTTGCTTTCTATACAATGGGCTTATGGTGTGTCATCCATTTTTACGAAAAATATATACGCATGCACCCACGAACGTTTGTAAATCGGGAAATTTTACTCCTTATTTTACCGCCGCTTATTGGGATGTCGAGCTATTTTATGATGAATCAATATCACCAAGTCATTGACGAACAGATTGGTCTAGGCGTTATAGATCCGTTTTTAAAATATTGGGGGATTCATAATTGCATTATCATTGCAGCAATGTTTGGCGTGCTTATTTTAGTGCAAAGACTTGATTTACAACGTGTACAGCAGCAAAAGCAGCTAGTCCTTGTCAATCAAACCCATCAGCTACAAGCGCATCTTCAAAGTATTGATAATCTATACAAAGACATGCAACGGTTAAAGCATGATGTGAAAAATCACTCTGCTACGGTTGAGAGGCTTATTGAAACGAAACAATTAACAGAAGCTAGCGTGTATTTAAACAGCATGCAACAGCAAATGGATTCAAAAGTGACCTCTTCTATTACAGGACATGCGATTGTTGACATTTTAATTCAAGAAAAAATAAAAAAGGCGCATGCACAAGCTGTTGTCATTGAGTCTACATTCTCCTATCCAAGCTATGTACATTGCGATGTATATGATTTTTGTATTATCCTGCATAATGCAATTGATAATGCGCTGACTGCTACAAAGAATCTACCTAATGCTTTGATAAGTATTCAATCGACGCAGCATAAATGTACGTATATCTTAACGATGACTAATCCACTCCCAACTTTTGTGAATGAACAAGGTTGCGGGACTGGACTTGGACTTCAAATCATACAAGACATTGCCAATAAATATAACGGGGCTATGCAAATCAACACAAATCATCAAATGTTCGAATTACATATCATGCTCCATTTTCAAGCACAATCATAATCTTGTATACTCTCTATGCTTAGCATAGAGAGTAGTTTTCGTTTATGACATAAAAAACGTTTTCCATGACATAATTCAACATTTTATGTAAGTTGCGTCGAAATGAAAAGTAAGATTTTAATTCGAGGTGATTGTATGTCCATCTATACTAATAGTTATTTACCTATCCAAAGTTATTTAGCGAATATCGTAAGCAATCCAAAATTAAATTTGTCTGCACAACAACAAAGAACCTTCCAAGAGGTTTTAAATGAAACTACACAACAATTTACAAAGGAAGCTGCTAAATCAAATACGCAAGCTATGCAAAACAATCAAATGTGGAAATTAATTGGTGCGGTAGGTATGAATAGTGCGGGCTTTAGCGATTTATTAATGTCAGGTATCTATACTAACTTAGGAACTTCCTCTTACCCTTTTGCAACTTTAACAAATGGGTTCAATGCTGGTGCATTTAATGCGTCAAATTTTCTTAGTAACTTGTATTATCCGAAAAATATGTCTAGTAATAATACTAATCTCTACAGTTTTTATAACAATTTAAATCAAATGAGAAACAAATTTTAAACTTACTACATTCGAAGGGAATGATTCTATGTATATAACCTCTAACAATAGTGCAACTGCTGCTAAATATGCACAATCCGTATTATCCAATCCAAAAATTCAATTAACAGAACAGCAAAAGTCAGATGTGGAGGCAATCGTAAAAAAGCACAACGCGCAAAAATCGGAAACGTATACTAAAGCAGCCTCACTTACTTCATTTACTGCTAATCCCTATAATCCATTTTATGGTGTGAAGGAGCCAGCAAATCCGTATAACTACTCAGCAGAAGAAATGCTTCAATCTAATGCCAGAAGCAACTTACATTCAGTTAATTTCACAAAATTAAAAGAGCAATTGGACTATAGACAAAATGTGGTGATGCGAAAATTTCAGTTTCTTCGAGCTCAATTATAGGAATGCTAGAGTAAAGCCTTAGTAAATAAGCCCAGAAAATTTTACAATGCGTAAAAATTTCTGGGCTTGCTAGCTCTTCATAGTTTATTTATCGCTCACTAGTTGTGGGGCTGGCTTTAAAAAGAACCAAACAATTAGTAACGTTACAAGTGCTAATATAAAAGTACCCATATAAATAAAATGTACACTGGAAGCCAATGCCTCTTGTGATTTGGTCGCTATGTTTGCTGTTGTTCCAGCATGTCCTCCAGAAGATACAAGGTCTAGGTTTTGAATACCTTGTGCATGGATCATCGTGTTGAACATTGCCCCGAAAACTGCAGCTCCTAACGTTTGGCTAAATGTATTAATAAATGTATTTAAACCAATGGCTGTTCCACGTGTTTGATTTGAAACCGCTGTTTGAATTGTTACCATGTAAATTGGCGTCACAAGCCCCATGCCTAATCCGAATAATCCAACCCCAACATAAATAAGGAAAGCGGGTGACTCTGTCGATAATGTAAATAATGAGAAGGCGGCAACGGATAGCACGCTAACCCCTAGTAGAATGATTTGTTTCGTATTGAAGCGACCTACTAGTTTACTAGAGAATAATGTACCAACTGTCCACATAACAGGTAGGGGCATTAAAATAAGCCCAGCATCTGTTGCGTTTTTCCCTAACACTCCTTGGCTCCAAATAGGAAGATACATCGTAATGCTGATAAGCATAGCACCAGAGATAAGGGTTAATATATTAATAGTTGATAAAGTACGGTTAGAGAATAAGGCTAACGGAATTAATGGTTCCGGTGATTTTTTCTCTATCAATAAGAAAATAATAAATGACACAACGGCAAAGATTAGGAGACTTATAATGGACATGTCTCCCCAGTTGTTTTTGCTGCTACCTGTTAATAATGCGTAAAGTAGAGCGATTGCACTTAATGAGAACACTGTTGCACCAAGATAGTCGATATGATGTTTTGCAGGCCTAATAGATTCTTTGTAATAAATGACAATCATTAAGCAAGCGATAATGCCAAAAGGAACGTTTAAGAAAAAGATGTAGCGCCAAGAAAGAGAGTCAACTAAAAAACCACCAACTAATGGTCCGATAACACCCGAGACCCCCCAAACGGCACTAATCCATCCTTGCGCTTTTGCACGGTCTTTCACTTCGCTATATAGGTCACCAATAATTGTCATTGTAATAGGCATGATGGCGCCGGCTCCAAGACCTTGAAGGGCACGAAAGACGATAAGCTGTTCCATTGAGGTTACAACACCGCAAAGCGCAGAACCGATTAAAAAAATGGCAGCGCCTATAAGTAATACTTTTTTGCGACCAAATAAATCTGCTAGTTTCCCGTAAATTGGGGTCGAAACGGCGGTGGCAAGCATATAAATGGCATACACCCAACTAACAAGTTCGACACCTGACAAATCACTTGTAATACGGGGGATTGCTGTACTAATAATTGTTCCTTCTACAGCAGAAAGGAATGTCATTAACATTAATGACATAATAACTTTTTTTCTCATAGTTTCCCTCTATACTTCCATACAGTTAAATTTATTCAATATATATTACCCCTAAATCTCCCAAATAACAAACCTAGTTTCACTTTGATAATATACCAAGCTAAAGCTAAGCTAAAGCCTACGATTTTAATTCCCTTTGCGGATACCTTCTTTGTTTTTCGTATAGGTTTTGATGAAAAATCCATCTGTCTGTGACCATTCCGCATACAAAATATCCTGAATTGTAGGGAAGCCTTCCTTGCGCAGTTCATCATATAACCATTCTTTGGATTTACCCGTATACCTTAATATTTCTTCGTTAATTTCTCCTTCATCCACAAATAGGAAGTTCATCGTGTCGTCTTTCGTTTTTAAATGAAGCATAGCTGGTGTGACAGTATCAAATTCAGCATATTTTTTTAGACTAACCGTACCACCAGGTTCTAAGTATAAATCACAAACTTCCCGAAGAGAGAAGACACCTTGCTGTCGTAGCATAATCCGTAACTGCTCCATTTCTAGATGATTCGCTTGTAGTTCTTTTAAGTTAAATTCACCATCTCTAATTAAAATTGACGTTTCTCCCTTTAGAAGAACTCTAAATTTATTGGAACGTTTCGATAGATTTTCGATGATGAACAGCAGCATTCCCCAAACGGCAACCGCGAACCATACATGAAGAGCTGAAATTTTGTTATCATAGATGCTTTCTTCCAATATACCACCAAGAACAATGGAATATACAAAGTCAAAGGGGGTAAGCTGTGATATTTCTTTTTTGCCCAACAAACGTGTCACAAGTAATAAAGCAATTAACCCGAAAAATAACTTCAATCCAATATTCATATACGTCATGACAACAACTCCTTTGTTGATTTTCAATTTGTCCAATCTTTACTCGCCGCTTGTAGTATCCTTTACCCGTTCTAAAAGAAATTTCATCCTCCATTTGGCTGTCCTTTCACAACCCGTGGTAGGATGATTATTGTGACCCAATTTAGATTAATCTATAATGAAGTTTAATAATTAACTAACTAGCAAAGGATTGAAACGATGACGATGGAAAAGGGAACGAATTGTCATATAGAAGAAATAGAGTCTTTATATAATGAGTTAAACGATTATCTTGATGCACATATTAATTATCCTGGATGGAAAAAAGGGATATATCCGATAAAAGAAACGGCAATTAAGGGTATACAGGAAGGTAATTTATATGTGCTGAAAGATGGAAATCATATTGCAGGGACGGTTATTTTAAGACGTGAACAGGAAATGGCTTATTCGAAAGTGGATTGGAAAATACATTTAGATGCTGAAGACATCTTGGTTATACATACTTTTGCCGTACATCCGGCTTATCTAAAAAAGGGCATTGGCACAAAAATTATGGATTTTATTATTGAGCATAGTAAAGCCATGAATATTAAGGCCATTCGCTTGGATGTATATGAAAAAAATCAACCTGCTATCAACCTCTATAAAAAATATGATTTTGCGTATATTGATACAGTTGATTTAGGTTACAGTGAATATGGTTTAGAGAAATTTGAACTGTATCAAAAGTTACTATAAAGTTTTAACTAGGGGCTGGGACATAACTAAAAAAATTTAAGAAATAGACGAAAGGTGTTCATGATTTTTTGCTAAATGGAGAACTTAGCTATTCTTGCTTTTGCAAAAAAATTAGAAGTGTAATTAATCTTGCTATGCCGTTGATGTCCGCTACGGCGGTGCTTTCCGCCCAGCACCGTAAGTCGCAACACTCGCTAACGCGCGAAATGCCCGCGTCTTACATTGTGTGCTGTTCTGAGCAGGAGTCACCGCCTTCGCTCCAACGACTAGTGAGTCAATCTAACACTTTTTCTCTTTTGTCTCAGCCACTTCTTGGGTCTATCTCCATTAGGTATTCCTTTTATTAGAAAATAATGAATTGACAAAATTATTCGTTTGGTATAAAGTTACAAATAATTGAATGGAGGAGATTATATGTCGTTTTTACAACGTCTAATTTCAGCAACTCAACATCATCATATCCACTAGTCTTGCTATCTTTATTAATTTTTTAATAATGAATAGGAAGACTATTTCTCATGAAATCGTATAACTAAGCCGAAGTTGGAGCTTATGTTAGTACGGTTTTTTTATTTTCTAAAAAAAGGAGCAATGAAGATGAAGAAAATGGATTATCAAAATGTTAGAGGAACGCAAGATTATTTACCAGAGCAAGAACGTATTCGTCGTAAAATCCGGCGTACGTTAGAAGATACTTTTATCACCTATGGGTGTAAACCACTCGAAACACCGATTTTAAACTATACAAACTTAATGGCATCTAAATACGCAGGAGGTGCTGAAATTTTACAAGAGATGTATGTGCTATCGGATCGAGGAGAACGTGAACTAGCATTACGTTATGATTTAACGATTCCATTCGCAAAGGTCATTGCAATGAACCCTACATTACCGCTGCCATTTAAACGTTATGAAATTGGCAAAGTGTTCCGAGATGGTCCGATTAAAGCGGGGAGATTTCGCGAGTTTACACAATGTGATGTAGATATTGTTGGAGTTGATTCACAAGCAGCTGAGGCCTAATTGATGATGATGGCATTAGATGCTTTTGGAAAACTAGAGCAAGATGTTGTCATTCAATATAACAATCGTAAGCTATTAGTTGGCTTACTTGGTGTTTTTGGTGTAGATGCTGATGTGCAAAGTCGAGTAATTTTAATACTCGATAAAATTGAAAAAGTAGGTCATGATGCAGTTTTAGCAGAGTTAACAGAGCTAGGTTTGCAACTTGCTGTTGTAAAGCAAATCGCATATTTTTTACAAGACGATAGAAAAAATACACTTGCTTATTTCGGCCAATATGATGAGCCTCTGATTCAAGAAGGGGTAGCCGAAATGGAAGAATTAGAACACTATTTAAATAAGCTTGATATTACAAAAAATTGTCTATTTAATCCTTTGCTTGCTCGTGGGCTAGAAATCTATACGGGAACTATTTATGAAATGTTCGTACGGGATGGTCGAATAACATCCAGTATAGGGAGCGGGGGTCGTTATGATAATGCGATTGGCGGGCTATTAGGGGGAACCGAAAAGTTCGCTACGGTCGGTATTTCATTTGGGTTAGATGTTATTTTTACAGCCATGATGTTAGATGAACAAAAAAATCAGGAGACATTAATTGATATTTATATCATTCCCATTCATACAACTGTAGAGTCTCTTGTATTAGCAAAAGCATTGCGGAAAGACTATCGCGTTGAAGTAGAGCTTAGTGGTAAAAAATTAAGAAAAGCGATGGATAAAGCAAATCGTGAAAACATTCCTTTTGTCATTGTATTGGGGCAAGAGGAAGTAACGCAAAATCACTATATGTTAAAAAATATGCAGACAGGGGAGACCGTTACTAATACTTTTATTTTCAATGCATGAATGGAACGATAACGAACGGTAAGGGGATAGATTATGGAGATTCGTATTTTAAGTAAATCAGATGCACAAGTATATCAAGAAGTGCGTTTAAGTGCATTAAGAAATAATCCGGAAGCATTTGGTTCCACATATGAGCGTGAAGTAAACGTTTCGTTACAAGAAGTTGCAGAGCGAATAGAAGCAACAGCGGAAAAGTTTGTGCTCGGTGCTTTTTATAACAATGGTTCGTTGGTAGGCATTGTAACTTTTGTGCGTGAAGACAGTCCAAAAATGAGTCATAAAGGGAATGTTTTTGGTATGTATGTTGCACCTGAAGGAAGAGGGGGTGGATTAGGGAAATTACTGATGAGCGAATTAATAAAGAGGGCGAAATGTTGTGAAGGTTTGGAGCAAATAAACTTAACAGTTGTTTCCGATAATAGTTCAGCCCAAAAGTTATATAAGTCATTAGGCTTTGAGGTTTACGGCTTAGAACGCAATGCCCTTCAATTTAATGGGCACTATTATGACCAGGAATTGATGGTGTTATATTTCTAATTTGAAAGAACTTATGATTTCACTTCTATCTTTGACTGTTTCCTCATTTGAAAACCACCCGTCTCATCGCGGGTGGTTTTAATGCCTTAGAGGCTCATTCTATTTTTCCTTGATAAGCTGTAACGTTTTATCTTTAATTTCCCAAATTTGGTCAGCTACTCTTTCTACAATAAGCTGATCGTGAGTAGTAAAGAGCACTGTTCCTTTATAGCCTAGTAAAAATTTTTCCAATGCTTCAATGGTAGCTAAGTCTATAAAATTTGTCGGTTCATCTAAAATAAGGACATTAGAAGGTTTGGCAAAAAGGGCTGCCAAAGAAATTCGTGTTGCTTCTCCACCACTCAGCGCATGTAAAGGTTTTCTAATAGTGGCTTCTTCAAAGCCAAGGTTACTGAGAATCGCCCGAATAAAACTTTCTTTATACTCACTTATCTTCATAAGATACTCTAATATACTTATGTCCCCACTCAGTTTATAATCCATTTGCTGATAAGTGCAAAATGCAATTTTCGAGGAAAGCGTGATACCATCTTGATTATTCATTATATAGTGTAAGAAAGTTGATTTACCTACTCCATTGTCTCCTACTATAGCTATCTTCTTGCCAAGTGGGAATTGGAAATCCTGTTCTGCAAGAAGTATATTGTCTCCAGCTGTAACTGTAATATTATGTCCCATTATTGGAAAACGATTATTTATTTCAAGCTCTTTCACTATCGGAAAAGAAATTGGTTTAGGATCTTTGTCAATATGAATCTCCTCTAACATATCCATTCTTTTCTCTATTGATTTAACGGTTTTCATCATACTCTTTTGAACCGTGTCTTTTTGTTTGGAAGAAGCTAAGCGATTCGGTTTGATATTTCTTTGTTTGTTTTTTTCACTAACGATAGAAATTTTCTTTGCCTGACTCTTTTTCACTTCTACAGCTTCTTGTAATCGTTCTTTTTCTTTTGTGACTTTTTGATATTTTCTTTGTAACTCCAATTTCTCTTGTTGTTTCTGTTCCAGATATTGATCGTAATTGCCGTTAAATTCTTTGATTTTCCCATTCTCTATTTCCCAGATTTTTGTGGCAATTGCATTAATAAAATAGCGATCATGGCTGACAAATATTAAAGTACCGTAGTAATAATTTAATTCTTCAATCATTATGTCAATGCCATTTTTATCTACGTGCGTTGTCGGTTCGTCTAGCAGCAGACCCATTTTATATTGAGAAAGTAACTGAACTAAACGAAATTTTGATTGTTCTCCACCACTAAGTGTTTCAACACTGTTAGTAGGAACGTTCAAGCGGCTAAGTAGTTGGGAATCTAAATAGTCAGCATTCGTTTCTTCCTTTAGCTCGCCGATTTGTTGAAAATAATTGAAATCGACAAATCGTTCAATCTTTCCATTATCAGGTGTAATCGTACCTGCAATTATATTCAATAAAGTCGTTTTGCCTTGGCCATTTTTCCCTACGATACCAATGCGATCATTTTGATAAACGGTTAATTCCTTAGTATCAAAGATTTCCTTGTCCCCAAAACTAATTTGAACATTGTTTAATTTTAAAGCAAGCTCTTCCATTTGTATCCCTCCAGTCTCAAAAATGAAGATGGCATGTTCCTCTTCTTTGAATAAAACGTGTAGATCATGCTAAAAAAGAGAAAATTATTTCCATGGAAATATAAATTGTAGAACGATGCTTGTTTTAGTTTGGGTTTAAAATAAGGTTAGCGTTAGTTGCTTTCTTTTTCATAGCAATTCGTTGTTTTAAAACTCTCCAAACCATATTTCCAACTAATTCTTCCTCTTCTGATTTAATACCAAACAGTCTTATACATGTCATATGTATTAAACTTCGAATAATATTAAAATCAAATCGATTTTCATTTAATAATTTGTTAAAGTAGTTGGACAATTGAAGCTCCCAGTAGCTCAGTTGTTCTTTGTTGAAAGCAAAATGATGAGCTAAATCAGGATTTGAAGATACAGCAATATCACTAAATACCAAATATTTATGTCTATTTTCACGGAAATTTTTTGAAAAGTCCTTATTCGAATAACCATCATCCATAATACGGAACTGTTGATGTAAATCTTTGGTATGAAGAGATAGTAGTTTAAAAACAAGATAAATAGCATGATCCACTTTATCTATTTTTTCATCTAAACAAGAAGCTAACAAACTAAGAATAAGCGTACTATCAGCACAGAAAAAATCCTCTGCCTCCGACATGGTAGTCAATCCTCCATATCTTTCGTATTCTGGGTCGTACTTTCCACTACTATAATCGATGATATCTCCGGCTATGACGCCTTGTGCTAGATATTCATCGATTCCATTAAATTGAGAAGTTGGAGAAATTCTTAATCTTATATGATGTCTATCATCAAAATAACGAATGTAAAAAGACTTAGTAATTGCACCGTTGGATTTTAGCTCTTTAATAAGCTCATTTAAATAAGTGCCTAAAAAGTCGTCTTGGAGTTCGTGCGGTAAATAAATATTAAAATGTTGCCAGTTAACTTTTCTTTCTAAATTTAATTCTTCCTTTGTTTGAAACAAAGGTAGTTGGACAAGTTTCTTAGGCTTAATCTTTTGTGCGACAAAGTTAAAAACAAACTCAGACATATAATGGTTGCCTTCTGAGTCAAGCGTAATGAAGTTTGCTAAGTTCAATGAATTTTCTTCAAGGTAAATAGTAAAAGAATTATCCGTTTTATAAATATCCCATAAAATATCTAAATCCTCTTTACGATTAGTATCGATCAATATTCTTAGGTCATTACATCTAACAAAAAGCGAATCCGGTATTTCATAAATCGTTTTCATTTCGGTAAACTTGCTGAAAAATTGATCTTGTGAGCGAATATCTCCCATATAATTTTTAATTAGCCAAGATTGAGGGATTAATTCAATGTCGTTAAAGAGAACCTTTGGAAAATGAATAAAGTCTTTCCGTATTTTTTGAATATCGAATAGTAGCGACATAATATTTGCGTAGTAATTGCTACTCCAAAATAGCAAGTCATTTAAAATATGTGGGGAAAAATGTTCGATATTGGATACATTATATTGCTCAAACTTTACTATTTTTTCGATACCACCATCTAATAATGCAGAAAGTGTTATTTTATTATCTTGTATGCTAATAAAGAGCTGCTCTAATGGAACTGATTGTTGATTTTCAGCAGTTCCATATTGAAGATTTAAATTGCCATCATAGCAATCATTCATAATATTATAGTAGTGTTGATTTTTAGGCATATATTTAACGGTAATGACCTCTGTATTAGCTTCTGCAATTTTTCTTCTTTCAATATTTTTCATTGTTGTAAAATAGGCTGGATTTATATAAGAAAAGCGTCCTTCTAAACGTCCAAGTCCCGAATTTCCAGCATACGGGGTTAGTGAAAAGTTAAGTTGTCCATTTTTACTCTCTAAATAAAAACAACTTTGTATTGTTGGAGAAATTTCGCTTTCTATTTTTAGGTCTTCAAAATGCAAATTTGCTATGTCGATTTCTTTTAAATGTCTGTATGCTGCCGTAGATGTTAGTGCTAATAATTGCATTTTTATTTTTTTCTCTAAATCTGAAGTTTTGCGTTCTAGCGAACAATTTTTCTCTCTAATCAATTGATAGTTTTTGTAGAAATCTAAAAACTTTACTTTTGAATTTCCATACTTTTCTTTGAAAAAATGGATATCAGCTTGATATCTATCACTTACAGGTACCCGTATTGCATAAGTCGATAGGAAATTAACGAAAGGTAAGAGAGTTTTTTCTATAAGATCTTTATCTAAATCAAGATTAATAACGTTAGTTTCACTATCAAAGCGAAGGTAATGTTCACAATTATGAATTGAAGCTAATAGTTTTTCCAACTTGTTTACAGTATCTATATTGAACTTGCTTATAGAATTATTTTGATTTTTTATTAAAGTTCTTATTTGCCTGATCGCATCTTTTGGGAAAGAATAATTTTTCTCTTCAACATAGCGAATTAGAAGTTCGAAGTCTTGAATAAATGTTAAATTGTCTAAATCCGTAATCAAATAGCCACCGTGGATCAATTGTTTCACTACATTTAATAAAATTTTAAATGGTAAAAGAATACGATTTTGTTCTTCGAGTTTTTTGGCTAATTCTTCAACAGTAACGGCATTTTTTGCATGGACTTGAATTGCTTCTAATAGAGAATTTATTTGAATTTTATTTGTATTAAACTTCTTTTTATCATCTAATGTCCAATTATTATATAAAAAATTGGAATTTTGGTAGACCACATTTGAATTCCACGTAACCTGTAAGCTTGCTAAATTTTCATTTTTTAGAGTGGAAATAAATTTACTTATCCATTCTGAGTCAATACTTGTATATACTTTAAAGTCATGTTGAATAATCATTTGATTTGTTGAATGATTTACTTCATCTATAGTATTGAAGTAGACAGATGAAAATAAGCCGAAGGGTGTTGCTCTATATCTAGATCTATTTAAATATTTTCTTTTAGCTAGTGTGGCTTTGTTAAAATTCTCATTCCTTTGCAATTGATGATATAAGCTACTGGAACTAGTAAAAAGTTTTTTATCAAACCAACGATCTTGATTTTCCTCGTTAGTTGAGTGATTCGCTGTTCTTACATTGATATAGGGCATCATTTCATACATGTGATTCACCTCAAAATTATTTAATTAAGAGAGGTTTTCAATTGAGTTATGTTTTTAAAGAATGGACTTTCTCTAATCCGCTATGCTCAAGTATGAAGTCCAGCATTCGATTAAACATAACTTCATGTTCGCGGGCTTCTATATGCCCAACAAACTCAATTGTTTTTATTACTTCTGAAATGGAATTTTGATCTTTGTGTATTGTGATGTCATAAAACCCTTTAAATATTTTGAACAGTGCTTTTTCAAAGAAATCGCTATCATTTAGTTGTATGGTGTTTAATAGATCAATCCATTTAGTAGTGTAAAATGAATCTTTTTGTTCAAAGGCTAAAATTAATGCATTGACTACAAGTCTAAAGCCTTCATTTCCATAAAGTATAGTCTGACTGTATTTATTAAACCTTTGAATACAACGTATAAGAATAGCATCGATTAATTCTAATGAAAAAACATACATACTATTTGTAAATAGTACTAGTTCATAATGAGTCCAAAATTCAGTACTGATTAAATACTTAAATAAACTGCTTTTTTTGCCATCAATATCTTGCCCCAACAACCTACAAATCCTGAAATTCAGAAGATCGGTCATATGTTCATTTTTTAAACCAGTAAAATCTGCCTCTAGTTTCTTCCTTAAAGAGCGCAATTCTTGAATATCCTGCACCCTATATGCTCTAGATAATTCTTTTAAAAAGCAAACTACTTTATCGCTCGCATAGTCGCTATGAATTAAGAAAAACTCATTAGGAGAAATATGCAATCTATCCATAAATAAGGATAGATTGTGGATACTAGTGTCAGTTTGACCGCTGGCAAAACGATGATAAGCAGCTCGAGTCACTATGCCATCACAAAGATCCTTTATTTTAATCTTTTTACCTTCTCTTATCATTTCAATTGTAGGACCAAACATAGCAAAACCTCCTAAAATGTATATATTTGTATACATTTTACCATTCAATCAATTTATTTCTCTATTATCAAACATATAAACAACAGCGTTTATTCGATTTGAGAATACAGTTTAAGTTGAAAGGAGGTTTTATTAAATGGGTGGATGGATTGATATTTTCTACGTAATTACTCTATTTATTTTTTAATGAGTAGGCTAGGAGGGGCTTGGATTTGAAAAAATCTATTATTTTTGGAATAAAAAATAGAAGTATATTTCTTTTGATTTCTATTTTAATTGTTTCAACATTAATGGGGACAATTATCCAATTTATTAAAGGTGATTTATTTCAAGGAGCACTTGATCAAAATTTAGATAAAGTCTCTACGTATATTTTGATTTTCGGGGTTTTAATTTTAATCGAAGTGCTATTTTATTTTTTAGAATGGAAATATGAAAATCATTTAATTAGAAATACTTTTGCAAAACTTAAAAATTCAATTATTAACAACGTATTAAAGACTAGAGACTTTTCAAATATAAAGGTGAAAAATGAACATCACTTAAATGCGTTAACGAATGTTGTTGATAGTTTAGAGTATCAATATTATAGAAGTTCTTTTGATGCTATTTACTTAACGCTAAGGATCGTTTTCGTTACAACGTCTTTACTTATTATTAATATCTATATTGGCTTAGTTGTAATTGCTTTTATGTTTCTGCCTTTATTGGTAACTAAATTATTCAAAGATAAACTGGCGAATCTTGAAAAAAGCTTTTTAAGCCAAAAAGGGGATAACCTTAGCTTTTTTAAAAATCTATTAGATAATCTAAAGTACGTAAGAATTTTAAATGCTGATGCCCTTTTTCGAAATAGGTCTAGAAATGAAATTAATAAAGAAAGAGATGCGGGGTTAAAAACGGAGAATTATAGAATTACATTAAATACAATGTATTCCTTGCTATCATATTCATCTCATTTCTTAATTCTAGCGATATCGGTTTTATTAATTATTAAAGGTCATATTACTCCTGGTGTTACGATTACCCTTTTAGGTTTAGTAGAGCAATTAAGTATGCCGATTTTATCGCTTTCAAGGAGTATAAATAATATAAACAGCACAAAAAAACTAAGAGAAGATATTAACTCCATTATCTGTGTAGAAACAGATAATCTTGAAACAGCGATTAGCTATGATAACGCAATTACTACTAAAAAATTATCCTTTAAATTTGATAATACTGTTTTCAACTATAATGATGTAACTTTCCAAAAAAACAACACACATATTATTACAGGGCAAAGTGGTTTAGGCAAATCTATATTTTTAGAATCAATATTGGGATTATTAAAGAGCAACCATACTGGGGAAATTTGTTATGACAACAATAGTCTTAAGGTTGATAGTAATCCATTTAAAGATATTATGTACGTTATGACTGACAACAATCTTTTTGATGGTTCACCTATATTTAATATTTTATTAAGAGATGAGTATAGTGAAGAAGAACTTAATTATATGAAGAAGTTTTTATCAGAAGAGAAACTTTTAAGTGAAGACGTAACAAAACTCTCTAGCGGTGAAAAGAGAAGATTGCTTATTTTAAGAGGATTAATGTCAGATAAATCGACTTTAATTTTTGATGAACCTACTTCTAATCTTGATAGTTTTAATAGTCAAATATTTTGGGATGAGCTGTTAAATATAAAAGATAAAACAATCATTGTTGTTTCGCACAACACACCCGAGGATATCTACGACAAATTTGATATAAAATACGATTTTACAAATTATGTCGATAAGGAGTCTGTGGCATATGTCTAAAGTAATCACGATAGAGGAAGAAACTTTGGAGAAAATTTTCGAAAAATTCGGAATACTAATCCAGAAAAGTGATTCTAAAATATCCATCATAGATATTTATCCTCCATTACCGAAAGAGATCCAATCCAATACGATTGTGAAAGCTAACGGTAAAGCACCTGATGTTAGTAGTAATTGGGCAGTTGGGGAAAACATAGTGGAGTTTGATAATGGTAGTCAGTGGATTTTAACTTTAGAAGACTTCGATTGGAGCCAGATTGTGTACGAAAATTTTACTAGTAATAATCACTTGTTTTTACAATGTATTAGTTTTGATGTCATTCCAGAAATAGATGAACAAATCTATAAGAAAAATATAGTGATCGATTTAAGAGTTAATTTCGGCGGGGAATTGCAGAAGATGATTAATTACTATAATTGGTTTGTTCACACCTGTAAGAAATATTCAATTGCTCATATCTATATACTCGTCTCAAATTCAACATGTAGCTCTGCTGAGTTATTTGCGGATAAATTCAAGGATGACAAAAATACCACAATTATTGGTAGTAAGACTTATGGAAAAGAGTATATCTATAAACAAATTACCGCCCCCAATAAAAAAGTTCTTATACCTATATCGAAAATAGAAACTGATTTTAATATCGATATTCCTTTTGATTTTAATTATTACTATGCCATTAAAAGCATGGCTAACACCCGTAGCTACAAGCCCCCTGAAATAATGATGCTTTAGCTATCAATTAGCACTATTAAAGGAGGTGAAAACAGATGAAAAAGTGGATTAGCCCAAAAATGGACGCATTACAAATCACAAAATTCGATAATAAAATTTTATCAATCGAATCAGCATTATATGCAAGCAGTGGACACCGTGGAGAACTGACACGTAACTAATAGCCAGCAAAAATATAAGGAGGTGAACATAGATGAAAAAATGGATTAGCCCAAAAATGGACGCATTACAAATCACAAAATTCGATAATAAAATTTTATCAATCGAATCAGCATTATATGCAAGCAGTGGACACCGTGGAGAACTGACACGTAACTAATAGCTCGCAAAAATATAAGGAGGTGAAGACAGATGAAAAAATGGATTAGCCCAAAAATGGATGCATTACAAATCACAAAATTCGATAATAAAATTTTATCAATCGAATCAGCATTATATGCAAGCAGTGGACACCGTGGGGAACTGACACGTAACTAATAGCTCGCAAAAATATAAGGAGGTGAAGACAGATGAAAAAATGGATTAGCCCAAAAATGGATGCATTACAAATCACAAAATTCGATAATAAAATTTTATCAATCGAATCAGCATTATATGCAAGCAGTGGACACCGTGGGGAGCTTACACGTAACTAATAGCCAGCAAAAATATAAGGAGGTGAACATAGATGAAAAAATGGATTAGCCCAAAAATGGATGCATTACAAATCACAAAATTCGATAATAAAATTTTATCAATCGAATCAGCATTATATGCAAGCGGTGGACACCGTGGGGAACTGACACGTAACTAATTTTTATAATTAAGTTGATTTGAAGAGGTGATCAGATGAAGAAATGGATTTGTCCTAAGATAAAAGCTTTATCAGTCAAAAAGTTTGATAATAGGATGTCGTCAATTGAATCTTCTCTATATGCAAGCAACAGTAGTGGTCACCATGGGGAGCTTACAAGAAATTAATGTTATTAAGAAGGGGCTGTGTTAAAAGTTGATTTTAGTATGGGGCAAAAATATTCAACCAGCCTAAAGAGATACATTTAACACAGCCTAATACCAAAAAGTGAGGGATTAAGATGAAAAACTATGAGTATATTGAAACTGGCAATACAGCGGTAGTAGATATTGATGGGAAAGATCCAGTTTTTTTAAATGAAACAGCATCTTCAATCATTAAAATGCATATTAACGGAACATCACTTGTAGACATCAAAAATAAGCTAATGAAAGAATACTCTATTCCTGAAGGCGATTTAAGTGAGTTTGAACAGCAAGTTGAGGTAACAATTAAGAACTTTGAAAATATGTTAGAGAGTGATGCGTGAGTGGAGCGTTTAAAGATAAATTTTAACTTTTTCGGTGATGTAATAAATATTGAGAGTAATGATTCGTATTTATTGAAGCAATTAGCATATATTTATAGAGAGTACGTAGATAACGATACTACAACATCAATTGCTTATTATATTAAAATTGAGAATCGCTCTTCTTATAACATTATGGTCAGTGATATGTTATCAAATGATAAACTAGTCATTCTTCATGGACCAGATGAAAATTCACTTGAAAAATGGGTTGAAGAGGCAACATTTCTCCCGCCCATTACAGTACCCTTCTTTAGAAATAAGTATTCATTTTTTCATGGGTGTGCAATTAGGGTGAATAATAAAACAATTGCTATTTTTGGCCCTAGTCGCTCAGGTAAGACGACATTAATAATGGAATTATTGGAATATGGTCATCGTTTAATTAGTGATGATTTATTAGTTATTGATAATGAAACAGGAGAGATTCTGCCTTTTAAAAAACCGATAGACCTTAGAAATACAACAAAAGAGTATTATGAAGATAAGTTTAAACAGATAGTTGAAAAAATTCCTAGTGAAATGCCAACGTTTCATATCGAGGAAACGGGTTTAACGACAGAGTTAATTCATATTAGCGATGTTCCTGGTTGGAATTATTATGAGAATGTCAGTAAAATTGATTCAATATTTTTTGTAGATAAGCATACGGAATTAATAGATAAGCCATATGATTTTTTTGAGTTAATTAGTAATCAGGCTTGTTTAGCTGATAACCCTTTTAAAACAGTATTAAAGATCTTTAAGAACTTAAATACTACCTCTATGAGATTGAATATTCGCGACCTTAATGTGAGCGCTCAAATTTTACGAAGCATTGAGGATAAATGCTTAAGTTAAATAGGTTAAATATGTAAAGCATTGGATAATAAAAATCCCAATGCTCTTTTTTTAATCTAAATTTATAGATGATTCTTTTTTTGGCTATGTAGTCATTAAATAAAATAGAGAGAGCCTTTTGTAAAACGAAGGGAGAGGAAGAGATGCATCTCTTTATAGAGAATATAAAAGATATCACTTTTTTGATAATCTTACTTTCTAGTTTTATTTACCGACGACAACTTAAATTAACGAAGTGGAAACGAAAGCTTACTAAAGGTGAAATGTTGATGTATTTTCTTACATCTATCGCACTTCCTATTTATGGGGTTATCTATTGTGTGCAGCTTTTGGCAACATAGCAATGATGTATAGGAAAAGGACAATAAAAGTAGCTGGAGAGAAACATGTCTGTTTTTCTTAGGCTACTAATTTTTATGCCTTTATTCATTACGATTTTTCAATAATACATACAAAAGGAAAAAATAAACATCCTAAATATTCTAAAAATATATTGAAATTCATGCTTTACATAATTATAATGATAATGATTATCATTATCGGTCATTTAATTATTTGATTGGAGGAAAATTATAGTGAACTCTATTAAATTTATAAGCTTTAGAAAGATGGTCATGTTTTTAGTATTGTTATTTGCATTGGTGTTAGTCGGATGTGGAAATAAGGAATCTGAAGATGCTTCGAATGCGGATGACAATAATACAACGCAAGAAAGTAGTACTGAAAATAGCAGTCGAGAAGTTACACATTCCTTGGGTACAACAACAATCGAAGGGACACCTACGAAAATCGTTACGCTTTATCAAGGTGCTACGGATGTTGCTGTAGCGATGGGCATCAAACCTGTAGGAGTTGTAGAATCTTGGGCAGATACACCATATTATGAGTATTTACAAAAGGACTTAGAAGGTATTCCTCTTTTAGGGGAAGAAACACAGCCTAACTTAGAGGAAATTGCAAAACTTCAGCCGGATTTAATTATTGCTTCGAAAAATCGTCATGAGGAAATTTATGAACAATTATCACAAATCGCACCGACAGTTGTTCATCAAGATGTATTTGATTTTAAAGGGACAATCAATTTAATCGGAGAATCGACTGGTAAAGAAGATAAAGCAAAAGAATTACTTGCAGAATGGGAAAGTCGTGTAGCTGATTTCCAAACAAAAATTAAAGATAAGCTAGGGGATAAATGGTCAATTAGTGCTTCGGTTGTCAATTTTAGAGCTGACCACGCACGTGTTTATCCAGCCGGTTATGCAGGTGAAATTTTAACAGAGCTTGGCTTTAAAGGACCAAAAAATATAACGGAAAATCCGCTACCTATCGTATTAAGATTTACAGATAAAGAAAGCATTCCGCAAATGGATGCAGATGTCATTTATATGTTTTATATCGAAGATGAAGCAACGAAAAAAACATTAGAAGAATGGACAAGCCATCCATTGTGGAAAGAGCTTGAAGCGGTTAAAAATGACCAAGTATATCGTGTGGAAGAGGTGTACTGGAATTTTGCAGGTGGTATTTTAAGTGCACATATTATGTTAGATGATATTTATGACAGATTTGAGCTAGAAAAGTAAGAAAGCAGATATAGTCGATTAAGGTATCGCAAGGAATGCTATTCTTTGCATCAAAAAGGGGGCTCTAAAGCGATGAGCCCCTTCATTTCTAAATAATGCTTCATCTATTGTATATGGGAAGATGCAAGAGGTGGCTAGAAAAAACATTAATAAGGTTAAGAAAGTAGGAGTTCAATGCAAAATTTGCTTACCAGTACCTCAATGAAAAAAAGTGTCTTTATTATTTGTTGTGTGTTGCTGATAGTGGCATTTATGTTAAGTGTAGCTCTTGGTCAAACATCAATTCCATTTCGATTAGTGTATGATGCTTTTTTCAACTATGATGCATCAAATGCGGAGCATGTAATCATTCGAACATCTCGTTTCACTAGAGCTGTTGTTGCTACTGTAGTTGGAGCAAGTCTTGCAATAGCAGGGGCTTTAATGCGTGCTTTGACGAGAAATCCTTTAGCCGCACCAGATATTTTAGGTGTTAACGCAGGCGCATTATTTTTTATTGTTTGTGCAATTACATTTTTTTCTATGGACTCGTTAATCCATTATATGTGGGTTGCTTTTTTAGGAGCTGGTGTTGCGGGTGTTCTTGTGTTCTTCTTAGGGTCTTTAGGAAGAGACGGCTTAACGCCAATCAAAATTGTGCTAGCGGGTGCTGCTATTTCGGCATTATTTGTCTCATTTACACAGGGATTGTTGGTGATCGATGAGCAGGGCATACAAAGTGTGCTTTTTTGGCTTGCGGGTTCTGTTTCAGGGAGAGATTTGAATATGTTACTACCTGTATTACCATTCATCGTAATAGGTAGCAGTGTGGCCTTTTTAATGGGGCGTTCCATCAATATTTTGCAGTCAGGAGATGATATTGCGAAAGGCTTAGGGCAACGCACGATTTTAACAAAGGTTGTTATGGGTATTATTGTTATCTTGCTTGCTGGGGGATCAGTCGCAGTTGCTGGTTCCATTGGCTTTATCGGCTTAATCGTGCCTCATATGGCGATGGGCTTAGTAGGTACAGATTACCGCTGGATAATTCCGTTTAGTGCAGTCATTGGTTCAACATTATTACTGTTGGCAGATATTGCAGCTCGCTTTGTGATTATGCCGTTAGAAATGCCCATCGGTGTTATGACAGCATTTATTGGTGCACCCTTCTTCATTTATATAGCACGAAGGGGGTTAGCGAAAAATGCATAATTATATAACGGTAAGAACGAAATCAAATAAAATATCTTTTCAACTATCAAAAAAAGTAGCAATGGTTACTATCCTTCTTTGTATATTGCTATGCGGCATGATTATGCTTGCGCTTTCGGTAGGGAGTGATTTTATACATCCAGTGACTGTACTAAAGGAATTGTTTGGCTACGGTACAGGTGAATATCTATTTACAATCCAAACGTTACGACTTCCTAGAGTATTGCTTGCCGTGCTAGTTGGGATGGCGCTTGCTGTATCAGGGTTAATATTACAGGGCATTATTCGAAATCCTTTAGCTGCACCGGATATTATAGGTGTAACAAGTGGTGCATCAGTAGGTGCAATGTTATTTCTTACGTATGCAACGGTGAGCATACACTACTTACCATTAGCAGCCATTATAGGAGCGGGAGTAGTATCGGCTATTATCTATCTCTTGTCTTGGAATAAGGGTGTCACGCCTATACGAATGGTGTTAATCGGTATTGGGATTTCGGCACTTACGAAAGGGATAGTGACAATGCTGATTGTCATGGGTGAAGAAGTACGCACAACAAGAGCTTACATATGGCTTACAGGTAGTTTGTATGGGGCCAATATGCAGGATGTTTACTTATTACTCCCATGGGTGATTGTTTTAAGTATCTTCACTTTTGTCATGGCAAGAGTCATTAATGTAAAAGAATTAGGTGATGATGTTGCAGTAGGTGTAGGAGTTAAAGTACAAGTTTACCGAGTATTGTTCTTGTTGATTAGTGTTATGTTAGCTGGCACAGCCGTTGCCTTTGTAGGAGGAATAGCATTCGTCGGATTAGTAGCACCTCATATTAGTAGAATGCTGGTAGGCCTTTCATTTGCCGCACTTATTCCGATTTCTGCAATGGTCGGAGCCATTATCGTAATTTTTGCAGACATTGTTGGTCGTACACTATTTTTGCCAAAAGATTTACCAGCAGGTGTATTTACTGCTGCAATTGGTGCGCCATTTTTTATTTATTTACTGTTCCGTACAAGAAATCAACATTCATAACACGTTTAGAAATGAACGATACATAAGGAACATTTTTATATAGATTCTTATGTAGCAGTACAATATGAGAAAGAGGTGTAACAATTTTGAATAATGTACTAGAGGCGAATGCATTAACAGTTACCTATGGGAATGCCAACATACTTGAGGATTTACATTTACAAATACCAAAGGGGAAAATTACGGTTTTAGTTGGTGCAAATGGCTGTGGCAAATCAACATTATTACGGACATTTGCACGCCTAATTAAACCGAAAGATGGACATGTATTATTAGACGGTGAAAAAATACGAGATTTGTCGACAAAAGCAGTTGCGAAACGATTAGCGATATTGCCACAAGGACCAATAGCGCCTGAAGGATTAACAGTTTTACAATTGATTAAACAAGGTCGGTACCCGCATCAAAGCTGGATTAAGCAATGGTCAAAAGAAGACGAGCAGATTGTCAATCAAGCATTGGAAGCAACACAGATGACATCATTTGCGAATAGCCCTGTTAATGCATTATCTGGAGGTCAACGCCAGCGGGCATGGATTGCAATGACATTGGCACAAAAGACAGACTTGATTTTATTGGATGAGCCAACGACTTACTTAGATATGGCACACCAAGTAGAAATTTTAGATTTATTGTTCGATTTAAATAGCAAAGAAAATCGTACGGTTGTTATGGTTTTGCATGACTTAAATTTAGCTTGTCGTTATGCCCATCATATCGTGGCAGTGCGCGATAAAAAAATTTACGCACAAGGAAGGCCAGAGGACATTATAACAATTGATTTAGTGAAGGATGTATTTGGCATGGGTTGCACGATTATGAACGATCCTCTTTTTGGCACACCTTTATGTGTACCGCATGGAAAGGGCATCAAGTGCTGTCTTAGAGCCTAAGCAGGAGGAACTTTTATGTTACATGTACCGAATGATAACCGACTAACGCCGACAGATATTGCTATTCTAACGGAGAACTATCGTTTTACGGAGACAAATTTGCCTGCTTCGCCCTATTCAATTTCATCCAAGAATTTGCTGTGTGGAGAGCACTGTCGTCAATATCTACAAACCATTTCGCCAATTTTTAATTCTACTTCTTTAATCACTACAGCTTCTTTATTCGGAAAGCGCTATAGCGTATTAACAATGGCGGCACCTCTGTTTGCTATGTCGATGCTCCAAAAGGGGATAAATGCGTCGATTGACAATGTTCGTGTGGAGTCAAGCTATCAGGAAGATTTATGGCTCCCAAAAATAGCATTGGTTGATGCACAAGTGTTTCTACCCATAAGCAGAGCGCAATGGAGAGATCAAATTCTCCAATCGTTATTTGCGGATAATATAACAAAGGTATGGAAGGCGCTGTCGACTACTGCTAAAGTTTCAAAAGCGGTTTTATGGGAGCATGCGGCTATGTATGTGCACTGGTTTTATGAAACGCAATTTCGCCAAGGGGCAAGTGAAAGGGAAATCGCCTTTTTAGAAGAAGACTATCAGTACATTATGACGGAAGCTCCAGGTGAAATTTTTGGCGAACGTAAAAATCCGTTTACGCGATATAATACGCCAAAGGTTATGACTAGAGGCACCGACAAGCCTATAAGACTACGTAAAACTTGCTGTTATTATTATTTAACCTCTGAAGAAGAACATGATTATTGTATATCATGCCCCAAAATGCCAACGTAAAATAAATGGTTTTCGGCTCTATTGTAGAGTGAATGAAACTTTCCTTTCTTTAAAAGTCGATAATTGATGCTAAGGCACAAGAAAAATGCCACCTTGTGCCCGTGCATTAATTATAGCAAGTAAGCGTTGTAATCCCCAAATTCCTTGAATTTAACCATGCATTAATAGTAAGAGTTTTCTTTCCTCTCCTAAATTGTGGATTATTTTTTAACATTAACTTGTAAATTGAAGCATACATTGTTATTATATAATTGATAATGATAATCGTTCTCAATTATTTTTCCGTGGGAGGTGTAGGTTTGACACAACAGCAAATAAGCAATTTACAAAATCAAATCATTATACAGAAAGCAAAGGAAATGGGCATAGTTTGTACACCATTACTTGCAGATTGTGAGGATTTTTTAGAGCTATCTTATAAAGACAAAACAGTTATTATCAATAAATCAAGGTCTCATCAGTTGTTGTTGATAAGCGGATTGTTAGCACAAAATAAGGAAGCAACAAACAAATTATTAGCAAGAAATAAACTACCTATTACCGATACGCTTATCGTAGAGGAAGTTGGAGAACCAGCTATTCAATTTTTAACAAAGAATAAAACGGTTGTAGTGAAACCTATTAATGCTAAATGTAGTTTAGGTGTAACCATTGGCATTAAAACGCTAGAGCAATTAGAGCAAGCAGTGATAGTTGCTAAACAATATAGTCAAAAGATTATGCTTCAAAGATATGTAGTTGGACATGATTATCGCGTGTTAGTAATAGATGGTGAGATGATTGGTGTTTTAGAATATCGATCAGCTTTTATAGAAGGTGACGGCTATTCGACTATTCGTCAATTGCTAGAGAATTTAAAAGATAAGCAATTGAAAAAAAACACGCTTGAGCCTGAAAATGATCAAGCAATCGAAGTTGAATCGATAGACTTGCAAAATATATTACATCGGAATGGGCTTACGCTTGATGATGTTTTAGTAAAGGGTCAACAAGTAGAGTTATTTGTGGATGACAATATGTTAGTAACGGACTTTTATGATGTTATAACAGATCGCACATCAGATATTTGTCCTGAAAATATTGAGATGGCGATTCGTGCAGCCAAAGCATTGCAAATTGATGTGGCAGGCATCGACATTCGATGTTTACATATTGATAAACCGTTAGATCAAACAAATGGCGTCATTTTAGAAGTAAATGCCTTGCCAGATTTGGTGGACCCCTCGAATTATTTTGCAAAAAGTACTAAAAATGCAGCTGAATCATATTTAACCTATCTATTAGAAATAGAAAAGGAGCAGTGACAACATGGCAACAGAGAATGTTCAAGAAGAATATTTGATGTTTCAAAGGGAGCGTGAATCAAATGCACGAGCATATTCGCGACATTTCCCATTTATTTTACAAAAAGCACAAGGTGTGGTTGTGACAGATGTAGCAGGCAAACAGTATTATGATTGTTTAGCTGGAGCGGGTACATTGGCCTTAGGGCATAATCATGATGTCATCATAGCAGCTATCAGGGAAGTATTGGATCAACAAATACCACTTCATACATTGGATTTAGCAACACCGTTAAAAATAGAATTTATGAAAGAAATCTTCTCGGCATTGCCAGCGGAAATGAAACATACCGCAAAAATACAATTTTGTGGCCCGACTGGCGCAGATGCGGTCGAAGCGGCTATTAAATTAGTGAAACATGCTACAAAAGGCAAATCTATTTTAGCTTTTCAAGGGGGATATCATGGCTCCACACAAGCAACGATGTCCATGAGCGGTAATTTATCTAAAAAACAGCATTTGCAAAGCTTACTGCCAGATGTACATTTTCTACCTTTCCCTTATGAATTTAGATGCCCATTTGGTGTGGGAAATGGTATGACTGCAACGATTAGTGCACAATATATCGAACATTTATTGGATGATTGTGAAAGTGGTGTAGCTAATCCATGCTGTGTAATTGTAGAAACGGTGCAAGGAGAGGGAGGTGTTATTCCAGCGGATGTAATTTGGCTACAGCAATTGCGAAAAATAACTGCAGAACGAAATATCCCATTAATTATTGACGAAGTACAAGCAGGGATAGGGAGGACTGGGAAGATGTTTTCATTTGAGCATGCGGGCATTATTCCAGATGTAATTATATGCTCAAAAGCGATTGGTGGTAGTTTGCCAATGTCTGTCGTCATTTATCAGGAAGCTTTAGATCAATGGCAGGCAGGTGCGCATACAGGCACTTTCCGAGGAAATCAACTAGCAATGGCAACAGGATTAGCAACATTAAAATATGTGCGCGAACAGCGTGTATTGCAAAATGTTGAAGAAAGAAGTGCTCAATTTTTTGAAGGTTTGCAACAATTGCGACGATTGTACAGTGAAATTGGCGATGTGCGTGGAAGAGGATTAATGATAGGTGTAGAAATTGTTAATCCCAATAAGCCGTTCGATCGTCTTGGACACTATCCTCCAGATGGCGAATTAGCCGCTATGATTCAGAAAAAGTGCTTTGAAAATGGATTAATTATTGAAGTGGGTGGACGTAAGGGGGCAGTACTAAGATTTTTACCACCTCTTATCATCAATAAAACTGAAACTGAAAAAGTATTAGATATATTTGCCGAGTCTGTACAACAAGCGGTTGAGCTGTATGCATTATGTTAAACATTCAAGCTATGAAGAAACATTCAGCCTTACTTGCCGTTTTTATCGCTGCCTTTTCACTCGTACTTACAAATAGTTCCTTTAATATTTTATTACCGAGCTTTATGCAGCTATATGGCATTAGTGCAAGTTCGGCGGGTTGGGTCATTTTGGCATATCTCTTGTCAATGACCATTACTATGCCTCTTACACCATTAGTCGTAGACCGCTTAGGTAGAAAAAGGGCGTATATTGCGGGTGTTGCAATATACGGACTTTCTTCTATCATAGGTGGATTATTCGATCAATATGTTCAAGTGGTGTTGATTGTCCGCAGTCTTCATGGCATTGCAGGTGGCATCATGATTCCACTATCCCTTAGTTTATTGTTTGATGTTTACGAGAAAGAAGTCCATGGACGAGTGGCGGGGATTTGGGGAATACAGCTAACAGTAGCGTCTATTATTGGTCCAACTGTTGGAGGGCTTATTATTCAATTTGGTCAATTACAATATCTATTTTGGCTGAATGTTCCTTTTGCCATCGTATCGTTATGTCTATGTGCTACTCAAATTAATTCATATCAAGTTATGCGCAAAAAAGAGATGGATTTGTTTGGCATTATTTACATGGTACTAAGTATTTTAATGCTAAGTGTCAGCATTCAACTGTTTCTAAAGCAGATTCTTCCTACGTGGCTAGTAGTCATGATGCTAGTAGGTGGTTTGCTTTTATTAATTCGATTTATTCAGTTAGAAAATAAGAAAATCGAACCGCTATTAAATTATAAGTTATTACAACGTAAAATAATCTACGCCATCACAGTGCTAATTGCTGCAATACAAGATGTCGTGATGCTTGGGGCAGTTTTTGTATTGCCACTACTATTTCAGGAAGTATATCAACTCCCGTCTTCCGCGGTAGGTGCGATGTTCATTCCGACAGCCATTTTTACAAGTTTGTTTATGTGGTTGGGAGGACATTGGATGGATAAAGGGAAATCTAAAAATTTTATAGTAGTCGGCATCGTGATTGTCGCCATATCTATTATATCCTTTTCCTTTTTACCAAAGTCTGTATCCATATTCGTATTGATTTTGTTGATGATTGGCAGGGGGATAGGCGGAGGTCTTTCGAATATGACTGTCACAACAATTGGTCTTCATACACTTTCACAAGAGGAATTACACGAAGGCTCAGCATTAGCTAGTACGATTGAACGGTTTTCTTCGTCGTTTGCAGTCATGTTATTAACGATTTATTATGACTTCAGATGGAGCATGTTAATAAATGCAGGTCTTTCCGTAGCAGACGCAAAATGGATGGCAATCAAAGAAGAATGTGTGATTTTAGGGAGCATCATGTTGGTTACTGTTCCTTTTGTATTATATATAACAAGAAAGAGAGTTGACATTGGTGTTCATTAAAGAAGGAGCTTTGCAAAGTCATCATGAAAAGCAAGCCGCTATTTATAGTTGTAAAGTGTTGTTAAATTGTTATTTGCGAGAATGCTGTGAGAATCAAAGAAAGCTACTGAAGGTTAATAGGCAGGATCATACATTTTCTCTACATTTTCAAGCAAGTCACGAAACGATTATTGGCAAGTTTACTTTTTATTCGCCGAATGGTGAGCATGAATATGCATATTTTTCCTTGCAAAATGGCCAAGCTTTAACCTTGACCTTCCTTGCTTCATTAATTGTTCAGGAATACTTGCAACACAATAAAGCCATCACACATGACCATGTACAAAATTTTATAGCTAGAGTGGAAAATAGCTATCAAAACATGGCTGTATTTTTGAAACATGCGACAAGCAGCCTTATTAACGACTACTTGTCTTCTGAACAATCACTCCTATATGGTCATCCTTTCCATCCATATCCCAAAAACACGGTGGGCTTTACATCACAGGAAGTAGCGACCTATTGCCCAGAATTACGTACTTCATTTCCGCTTTGTTACCTTGCTGTTCGATATGACATCTTTCAAGAAACGTGGGTTACTGAAAGTGCAGCACATGAATTTTTGCAAAAGTTTGAATACGATATTCGCCAGCAATTAAAATTTGATGATGATAATTATCGCATATTGCCGATGCATCCTTGGCAATATGCTTATGTGCAAACATTAGAGGCAGTGCAAGAATTTGAAAGACAACAAAAAATAAGATTTTTGGGAAGTAGCGGTCCTGTTTGTTATCCAACATCATCTGTTCGAACAGTCTATATTCCACAATTTAAATGTAATTTGAAGTTGTCTCTGTCAATTCAAATTACCAATATGCTTAGGATTAATAGCCAAGAGCAAATGACAAGAACTCTAGATGCGGCGCATTATTTGTTAGCACATGATTGTTTTGTAGAAGAGCACTATACAAAGGTTCTGTATGAAACAGGTGTCTGTACGTGCCGTTTTGAAGAGGAAGCATTAACAGCCTTATTTACGATGGCGTATCGACCAATGGTGCTAGACGAAAAATCAACCTATGTTGTTGCTAGTTTAGTAGAAGCGCCCATTCAAGGGAAGCCTTGTCGACTTTATGATTGGTTGAAAGGACAGAATGTAGAGCAATGGTTTCGACAATATATAACGATTTCTTTATTGCCAATTGTTAGACTCGCGGATAAAAAGGGCATTCACTTTGAAGCGCATTTACAAAATACGCTTATAACGCTTCGGGATGGTAAACCACATATTTTTTGGATACGGGATTTAGAAGGCGTAAGTATCGAACAAGAAAAAGTAGCTACACATAGACAAGCACAGGGACCTTTGTTTTATGAAAAAGAACAGGCGTGGTCAAGGACAAAATATTATTTCATGGTAAATCATCTAGGGTCATTTATACATGCGCTTGCAAGAGATTTTCAGTTAAGTGAAGCCCATTTTTGGCAAATTGTACGAGAAATGCTACTTGAAGAATGGGAACAAACACAGAATGAGCTAGTAGCCCATCTGTTAACGACATCTGTATTTTATGCTAAGAAAAATTTGTATAGCTGTTTAGTTGGCAAAAGTGAAACACCAGAATATGTTGCAGTTAAAAATGCTTTGTATAAGGGGAATGAATTGTATGAAATTGATGACAGCTTTCATGCCAGTAAGTGAAGCATCCTATAAGACAGTACAGGAGAGATTGAAGTGCCAAACATTAGAGGCATTGCTTTTTGAAGAAATTATTCCAGTAACGAAAAATGGAAAACATTATAGCTTCCAAGGACAAAATGTTCAAGGAGAGGCGGTCCTTTATACATGTGAAGTAGTAGAAAAATGGTCATTCGGTCGAGTGAAAGTGAAACCGAATTCCATTCAAAGAGACGGAGATGCCAATGTAAGTATCTATACTTTTCTGGAAGAAGTCGTTCAGCAGACGTTAGACGGTCAGCATACAAAGACATTTGTTCAGGAGTTATTGGAGACCTTTGTGAAGGATAGTCAGGCAAAGAGCAATCAGCCACCGTCTATACCGGCAGAGGATTTGCACTATGAGGCATTGGAAAGCCACATGATTGATGGTCATCCGTATCATCCAAGCTATAAATCCCGAGTTGGTTTTACTTTGGCAGATAATCATTTGTATGGTCCTGAATTTAATCAGGATATAGCGTTAACTTGGCTTGCTGTTCGTCGGCATTTTGTAGATATTGCCGTATTAGAACCAACTGCAATCAATGAAATGTATCAGCATCATTTACAGCCAGAGGAGTTAGCACATTTTACACAACAATTACGAGCGCAAATAGATGAAGATGAACAAGCTTATGTTTTTCTCCCCGTTCATCCGTGGCAATTTGAACATATTATAGCGACCGTATTTTACCCACAAATCGCTGATAAGACGATTATTATATTAGGGAAATCGGAAAGCTCATATCGAGCACAGCAATCCATTCGCTCGTTATCAAATCGCCATAGTGCACAAGCGAGTTATTTAAAATTACCTCTTAGCATTACAAATACATCTACTAGCCGTATTTTAGCGCATCATACGACACAAAATGCGCCTATTATTAGCGCTTGGCTAGATCGAGTTATTAAAAGTGATGAATACTTAAAAAATTGCCAGTTTGAAATTTTAAAAGAGACAATCGGAGTATCTTTCCGCTATCAAAAATTATCTGTTATGCAATATGCAGTGGCTTATGGAACATTAGGCGTCATCCATCGAGAAAATATTGCGCAATATTTGCAAGAGGATGAACAAGCGTGGCCATTAAATGCATTGATGCATAAGCAAAAAAATGGCGAGGCGTTTATTCAGCAGGCGATTGCATTGTATGGGGTAGAAAAATGGAGCCGAGCCTTAATCGAAACGCTTGTAACGCCAATTGTTCATTTACTCTATGTCCACGGAATTGCGTTAGAATCTCATGCGCAAAATATTATTCTCGTATTAAAAAATAATTTTCCGCATCGAATCATTATTAAGGACTTACATGATGGTGTGAGGTTTTGTTCTTCAGAGCTCCTTCATCCGGAATGGGAGCCAAAGTTAAATCCAGAGCCAGCCACACATCGACAATTTAATCGGTATTCATTTTTAAAAACAGCTAAAGTTTCAGAAGTAAGAGATTATACATTCGATGCTTTCTTCTTTATCTGTATGACTGAACTTTGTTTTACGCTTGAGGAGTTTGGATTGCGGGAAGAGGATTTTTGGCGCACCTGTACGGAAGTTATTTTAGCTTATCAGCAACAACATCCTCAATATAAAGAACGTTTTCAAACGTTTGATTTATTTGCAGCGGATGCTTTAATCGAGGAAATGACAAAAAGACGTATTTATGGTGATCAAACATTGTATTTTAGAAAGGCTCAAAATCCTTTACTACAGGCATTGGAGTTTTTGAAAAATGAAGAGAAATAAGTTGAAGGACAAAATAAAACGTCATCAAACGGTATATGGGTTATTTGTTTCGATTCCTCATCCAAGTGTAATCGAATTAATTGGTCACGCTGAATTTGATTTTGTCATTATTGATTTAGAGCACACGACAATTGATTTAGAAATATTGGAAAATATGATTCGTGCGGCAGAGCTACTCGAGATAACCCCACTTGTAAGAATTGCAGAAATAGATCGTACTTCAATCTTAAAAGTATTGGATTGTGGGGCACAGGGTATTGTCATTCCACATGTAAGTTGCAAAGAGCAAGTCAAACAGGTTATTGAGTATAGTTATTATCATCCGATTGGGCATCGGAGTTTGAATAGTGGCCGCCCTGCAGCTTTTGCCAAAGAACCTTTAACTGAGTATATTGCTGCAGCCAATGAAGAAATTATGATGATTCCAATGATTGAAAGCATAGAAGGCATTCGTAATTGTAAGGATATTTTATCACTACCACAAATCGGATTTGTTTTGGAAGGAGCGGCAGATTTATCGCAATCATTAGCCGTACCTTGGCAAATTGAACATCCCCAAGTGCAGAATGCGATCGAAGCGTTATATGACATTGTAAAAACATGCCATATACCGTATGCGACTGTTTCAAGAGAGATGCATCAGCATCGACGATATGCTGACAAAGGTGTACGCATCTTTGTGTTAGGGGATGACCGAAATACAGCGTTTCGAGCATATCGACAAAAGAAAATGGACTATCAAAATATAACAGGAGGCCAATATGATTGATTCGTTACTAGCTGTTATTCAGTCATTAAATACTAATAAAACAGCGCCTGTTTGTGCTTATATTTACGACTTAGATGGTATTCAAGCACATGTAAACCGAATGCTTGAAACTTTGCCAAAGCAAATATTTTTGTTTTATGCGATTAAAGCAAATCCTGATCAACGAATCATTAAGGCCCTTTTACCATATGTTCGTGGCTTTGAAGTTGCTTCTATCGGAGAATTAGTAAATGTGCGTGCAGTGTCTGAGGATGTACCAATCTTATTTGGCGGACCTGGAAAAAAGGATGCCGAATTGGAGATGGCTATACGCCAAAAGGTCTCATATATTCATGTTGAAAGTTTATTAGAATTACGACGTATTCAAATGCTCGCACAAAAGTTAAATAAAAAGGTCGATATTTTATTACGCATAAATTTACGTACAAATGCACTTCCTGAAACAAAAATTACAATGGGAGGTACTGCGAGTCCATTTGGCTTGGACGAGTCAGATATTCAACAAGCGGTGGCACTTGTACGACAAGACCCACTACAGCTTGTACAAATTAAAGGTTTCCATTTTCACTCATTATCGAATAATGTGCATGCATCATTGCATGTAGAAATGGTACGACTTTATGTGCAAAAAGCACTTGACTGGCAACGCTTGTATCAATTAGATGTGCAAGTACTGAATGCCGGAGGTGGATTTGGTGTTTCCTATAATGAAAATGAAGAACCATCTTTTGACTGGCGACAATTTACGTCCTTATTACAAGCTAGTGATATTTTGCAGGATTTAAATGGCATCCAACTCTTTTTTGAGCCAGGGAGATTTCTTGTTGCTGATTATGGCTTTTATGCTACAGAAATACTAGATATTAAACAGTCCCATCAACAGTATTTTGCCGTTGTAAGAGGTGGCACACATCATAATAGATTGCCAGCCTCATGGGGACATAATCAACCATTTCAGCTTTATGCTAGTGAAACGTGGACATATCCATTCCAACGACCTAGCTTGCACAATAAGAAGGTCCATCTAGTTGGGGAATTATGCACGCCAAAGGATCGATTGCATACAGATGCTTTTATGTCTTCCGTTCGTGTAGGTGATATTGTCATCTTTGAAAAATCAGGTGCATATTGTTGGACAATTTCACATCATGATTTTCTGGGTCATCCTCATCCAGCATTTTATTATATCCAAGGATGCCATATTCAATGATTGTACAGCAAAGTGTATCAGCAAGAGAAAGAGCTACAGAAATTATTAAGAAGGACTTAATGGATGCATTTTTAGTCGAGCAGTTCTTTGACGGGGATACGTATTCAAAGCAATCTCTTCAAGATGCAGCGAAAGAAATAAGTGCTTTATTTGCCCATTACCATTCGCATGAAGTAGAGGTCTACATAGGAAACTTTTGTTTTCTTGTTGAAAAAAGCTATAAGCAGGGTGAGCAATGGGTGCGTCATTCTCCTATTTATCGACAAGTGGCTGGACAGTGGCAGTTAATCGTGTCAATTGAAGAGCTTGCCACATCCATTTTGCAGACTAGTCTCTCTGCCAAAGCCTATCAGCATCCAGCAGTGGCAGATTTTTTAAAGGGGCTACTAGTAGCTGTTGAGCAATTAACATTGAGTATAGAACAAATGATTAATTATGATGCATCGGCTCCTCAAACACCATACCAATGGCATGTCAAAGGAGAGCTGATTGCCTCGTTTCGAGATTTACCATTTCATCCGCTTGCGAAAGCTAAAATTGGATTTTCAGCGCAAGATTATCAACAATATATGGCGGAATTTGGTCAACCCATCTCACTTCGTTGGGTCGCCATTCGTCATGATGTGGTAGTAAAAGGGAATGAGCAAACACCCATCCAATGTTTTGATTTACTTGAGGAAAAACAAAAGTATGAGATAGCGCAAGAATTTGAACGACGAGGTTTACGGCAAAGTGAGTACACGATGATGCCTGTGCATCCATGGCAGTTACAAAACATTATTTTAAAAGATTTTGAGCAGGAACTAGCCGATGGAATGATTGTTATATTAACAGCAAAAGCAGGCGATTTATGTGCGACTTCATCCTTACGTTCTTTAGCATTTAATCAACCGTCTAGCAGGATGCTAAAACTACCAGTAAGTGTACTTTCTTTAGGTGCATCGAGATATTTGCCTGTTGTTAAGTTGTTAAATGGTCTAGCAGGTGAAAAGTTGCTGCGACAAGCCATTTCTTGCGACCCTATATTAACGGAAAAGGTTATTTTATGTGAGGAACAAAATTGGTGGGGGTATATGCCTGAAACGATGGGACTGTTTGATGACCATCCCCGTCATCTAGCGGCGCAAATACGCATTTATCCAAAGCAGCTTTTAGATGCGAACTATAAAATCATTCCGATGTCATCTTTAGCCGTAAATTTAAAAGGTCATCATTATTTAGATGAACTCTTCAGCCAAACTTTAACAAAACAGCAAGTAATAGATTTTTATACAGAAATGGTAACGATGTTTTATGAAATTGCCATGAGATTATTCAAAGTAGGGGTTTTGCCTGAAATACATGGTCAAAATTGCTGTCTGGTATTAAAGAATAATCAAATCCATCGTTTATTGTTCAGAGACCATGACTCAGTTCGTCTTCATATGCCTTATTTAGAACGCCATCATATTCAAGATCCGCAATATTATATTCGACCAGGTTATTCCAATAGCTTATATAATGAAAGTGTGGAGAAGCTGATTTTTTATATTCAATCATTAGGGACACAAGTAAATTTAGCTTCCATTATGGAGGCACTTGCACAAGTATATTCTATTTCTGAGCGAACTTTATGGTATACGACGAAGCAGGCGTTAATGAAGGCTGTAACAGTTGTTGATATTCCAGCAGCAGATAAAGTAAGATTATGGAAAGTTTTATTTGAGCAAAAACAATGGTCAGTAAAACTGATTATTCGACCGCTGTTAGAGGCGGATGGTGTGCCAGGAGCGATGCCTTCTGGAAAAGGGCAAGGGTATAATCCATTTTGGAATTTATAAAGTGCATTATATTGCTGAAAATTGGTTGAGGTTTTGCATATTCTCCTACGATTGGGTACATTTTGACAATAAGTTGCATAGAATAATTTTAGAATCTGTGAGAGGATTGAGAAAATGTACTATGCTCCTTATTATGCCAATATACCAATGTATAGCTATGGAAATCAGTCTGTTCACTGGCCTGTTCCATATGAAGTAGTACTACCGAATAGTGCCTATCCATATCAAGCTGTCAACGGAAATAACAGTCAAATGAGTACCGATTATGGGCAACAGCCTTTTGTTGTAAATATGGAGGAGGCAACCAAGCGGAACAATACGTACCGTACTGCTCTATGGACAGGAAGCCATTTGCAAATTACGTTAATGAGTCTCAATATTGGTGAGGATGTAGGTTTAGAAATGCACCCACATGTCGATCAGTTTGTCTATATTGAACAAGGGCATGGGACTGTGCAAATGGGGTCGAGTAAAGAAAATTTAAGCTTTACACAAAATGTCCATGATGATTACGCGATCGTAATACCTGCTGGAACTTGGCATAATTTAACCAATATAGGGAATGTGCCATTAAAGCTGTTTTCAATCTATGCTCCTCCTAACCATCCATTCGGAACTGTCCATGCTACAAAGGCGGATGCAATGGCTTCGCACGGAGGCTATGGTCAACACAATTAATCACGATAATAATTTTTCATAGTAGAAGCAGAGTTGTTGATGTATAGCAGCTCTGCTTTTACTATGCCAAGCTAAACTCAATTTTTGGATGATATATTGACGAAATTAAAATTTACGTGTTATAATTATCTCGAATTCAAGATATATTAATTCGAGATAATTAAATCGAATGTGCAAAGCATTCTCTAATTAGAAGTTTGAAGTTGCACGTAGTTAGAAAACATATACAAAGAAAATAATTTATTTATGAAGGGGAACTGTTACTATGAACAAACATACAGAAGGAATTCACCACATCACAGCTATTGTAGGGCATCCACAAGAGAATATTGATTTTTATGCGGGGATTTTAGGTTTACGGTTAGTAAAACAAACAGTTAACTTTGACGACCCAGGCACGTATCATCTTTATTTTGGTAACCATGCTGGTAAGCCAGGAACAATTATGACGTTCTTTCCTTGGCCGAATGCTTATCAAGGGCGTATCGGCGACGGTCAAGTTGGTGTAACAACATACGTTGTACCAGAAGGAGCACTACCTTTCTGGATTAATCGCCTTGCAAAATTTTCTGTTCCATTTAAAAAAGCTGAACGCTTTGGAGAACAAGTCGTTCAATTTGATGACCCACATGGACTTCATATTGAATTAGTAGCTCGTGCAGAAGGTGAACGAAATAATTGGACATTTGGTGAAGTTACACCGGAAGTTGCCATTAAAGGTTTTGGTGGTGCAACGCTTTATTCAAGCCATCCACAAGAAACAGAAAAGGTATTAGTAGATGTGATGGGGCTTGAAAAAATTGCAACAGAAGGCGAATATGCTCGATTCAAATCAAGCGCTGACATTGGAAATATTATAGACTTGAAAACGGTATTAGGCGTACGAGGCCACATGGGGGTCGGCACAGTCCATCATATTGCTTGGAGAGCAAAGGATAATGCAGATCATTTAGCGTGGCAAGAGCATGTGATGAATCATGGGCAGCATGTGACGGAAGTAAAGGATCGTAACTATTTTAACGCTATTTATTTCCGTGAAGCAGGTGAAATTTTATTTGAAATTGCGACAGATCCACCAGGATTCGCGCATGATGAAACATTGGAGACAATGGGGAGTCAATTAATGTTACCGTTGCAATATGAACAACATCGAGAACAGTTAGAAAGCGCGTTAATCCCGATTCAAGTACGCTCATTAGATGAATAAAAAGGGGCGAGTTATTTGATTTCGATTGATCCGAAGAAAAATACAGAACGTGAAAACTATAAATTATTAGTTGGCAGCATTATTCCTAGACCTGTTGCCTTTGTCACGACTTTGTCCGAGCAGGGCATTATAAATGGCGCACCGTTTAGTTACTTTAATATCGTGTCATCGAATCCACCGATGATTTCCCTTGCAATTCAAAGAGCAACAGGGCGCTTAAAGGATACCGCTCGTCATATTTTGTATCAAGAACAATTTGTAGTGCATATTGTAGATGAGGACAATGTTAACCAGGTAAATGAAACAGCTGCTTCGTTACCAGTAACAGAGAGTGAAATTGAAAGAGCTAACTTTACAGTAATCGACAGTCAGCGAATAATTGTTCCAGGTGTGAAAGAGGCGAAAGTCCGAATGGAATGTCGCTTAGTACAAAGTGTTCCATTAATGAATAAAGAACAGCAGACAGGCGATTTGTTTATTGGTGAAATTGTACAATTTCATTTAGATGATGTGATTTATCATGAAGGACGAATAGACGCTAGCGCATTAAAGGCAGTAAGCCGATTAGCTGGAGCGAGTTATGCAAAAATCGGCGATATTTTTGACATAGAACGCCCTCAATAAAGTAAATAAGCAAAATTTATGAAAAGATATATGGCTCGTGAATGGCTTACTACAGAAAATAGTCGCCATTCACGAGCATTTCCTGTTTCTTAAATGGTAAATCCTTTTGCACCTTTTATACGATTTCCTGACATGCCCACGCATCAATTTCTACTTTTAATATGGGCGAAGCAAGTGCTACTACATATACCATTGTCATACAAGGGCAGTGATCACCAAAAAAGTCACCCATCACGTGCTTTCTTTGTGCTGGGTCAAATTCTCCAACTAAATAAAATACAACCTTTGTTAAATCTGCAACAGTCATGCCAGCACACTCAAGATTTTTTTCAATATTGTTAAGCGCTAGTTGCAATTGAATGATTGGATCTTCAGGTACAGTTCCGTCTAACGCCATCCCGATTTGACCTGAAAATGTTAGCCATCTGTTTGGGCCTGTTATTTCAATTTGGTGTACATATGGAGCTACAGGCGGGTGAATTTCCTTTGGATTTCTTGAGATTTTCATCGAATCATTCCTTACCTATTCTATTTTGGAGATACTTCCGAAATATCGTACTGAAATTAACATAAAACAAAAGAAGTTGCTTTGGATATGATAGTTTATAAGGGTATAATAGAATTATTAAAATTTTGGCTATAACGCTGATGTAGCTTTCAATACACATTAATCGTATTGTCTTTCATTCTAATTCGAAAAGTATAAAAAATCTATTTTACAATGGATTGAACTTCTTGAAAAAGGGTTGTTGAACGGAGTAATGGAAATACGCTGTCTAGACAGAGGTTTTTATCCCCCTAAACTCAAAGGACCATGAAAATGATAAATATTGATAACTAATAATTTTGTCTACTTGCTTAATATATTTCGCGTTCTGTAAGTTGGCAGTAGAGGCAGCGAAGCCGTTTTGTAGAAGGAGTGAATGCATGAGTAATTTTTTTCGAAGTAATGGATTTAAACGTTTTGTTATTCTAGCTGGGATCGCTGTTGCACTTTATTTAATGCGGAGTATGATTAACCTTATTCTTCTGACATTCATTATAACCTACTTAATGAATGAGCTTTCTACTAAGGCGACAAAAGAGTTTAAACGAATCGCACCCATCAATGAAAAAGCGATGATTGTCTCCCTTTACCTCTTACTTGTAGCTGCTATTATTGCAGTGATCTATAAGTATTTGCCGGTTGTAACCCAACAAATTACACAGCTTTTTGATTTGATTGCAGCTTTTAATCTCAATCCGAACGATAATGAGGTTGCGAGATATTTGGCGCCGACATTTGAGAAAATTGAACTTGGAAAATATTTAGAACAAGGTGTTGACCTTACGTTAAAAAATTTAACGAACATTGGGAAAGTCATTTTGCACGTGTTCATTGCACTTATTTTAAGTTTGTTCATCCTTTTGGAGAAGAAACGAATTATTGAATTTACTGCAAAATTTAAAGATAGTAAAATTGGTCCGCTTTACGACGAGTTAACATATTTTTCTAAAATATTTATTCGTTCTTTTGGAAAAGTAATTGAAGCGCAATTTATCATTGCTGCGGTAAACTGTGTTTTATCCGTTATTGCTCTTTCTATTATGGGCTTCCCACACTTAATTGCACTTGGAATCATGCTTTTTATTCTTGGTTTAATTCCTGTAGCAGGCGTAATTATTTCATTGGTACCGCTAAGCATTATTGCTTACAGCATCGGTGGACCGATGTACATTGCTTACATTCTGATTATTGTCGTGGTGTTGCATGCGATTGAGGCTTATTTCTTAAATCCAAAGCTCATGTCTGCCAAAACAAATCTTCCTATTTTTTATACATTTATCGTCATCCTATTCTCGGAGCAATTCCTCGGGGTATGGGGATTAATTATCGGTATTCCATTGTTTATGTTCCTGCTCGATATTTTAGGTGTCACGTCTTTAGAGGAGGAAACCCAACGATCTGTAGCTATCAATGACCATAAGTAAACTAAAAGGAAGCATCGCTTTATGCGCATGCTTCCTTTTTTGGTGCCTGCGGTTCTCGCAGGAGTCGAGCAACCCCTCACTACAATCAACAAGGAGGCACGCACACAATTTACCCACTAGTTTGAATAAACCGCGCGTGGCTTTCTTTTAATAAATATGAGAATGAGCAATGCTGTAATGCCTTCAGCAACCGGGAAAGTCCACCAAATTGCTTGCGCGCCGAATAATTTAGGTAGCAATAGGAGTGCTGGAATAAATAAAATAATACTGCGTAGTAACATAATCGTTGTTGCAAGACGGATTTTTTCAATTGATTGGAAAAATTCTGCAAGCACCATATTCATACCTAAGAAAACGTAGCCAATTGCAAAATGGACAAAGCCTTGTGTTGCCATTGTGCGAATTTCAATTTTACTATCTCCAAACAGTTCCATTAATTGAGAAGGAAATAGCATCGCAATAATGGCAATGCTTAAACCGAGTATGAGAGCGGTAGCTAAGCCGATCTTCAAAAGCTCGAGTAAACGTTTTTTTAATCTGGCACCGTGGTGGTAACTGACTAGAGGTTGGAGTGCCATACCAATGCCTAAGAACACAGTTAATAATACCGTATGAATATAGTTAACCATTGCATAGGCTGTCACACCGTTTGCTCCTAAATAGTGCAGAAACGACACATTATATAAAATCACGATTAACGCCATAGAGGCTTCTACAATAAAACTAGGTAAACCAATGGCGAATATTTTTTTCAAATCGGATACGTTGAAAACAGTAGAGACAAATTTTAATTCAGAGTGCTTTCGGAAGAAATGGAGACATAGTACCGACATGCCGATGATAGTAGAGATTGCCGTCGCTAACGCGCAACCCTTTACACCGTAATGGAGTACGAAAATAAATACGTAGTTTAAAAGGATATTTAAAATGGATGTTGTGATTAAACCCATCATAGCAAGCTTTGGATTTCCATCATTTCGGATGAAAATGCTTAATAAATTTTCGATTGTGTAAAAGACACCGAATATCAAAATGACATGCAAGTATTCTTGGACATAAGGATAAGTCACATCACTTGCCCCAAAAATATAGGCAATTTCCTTTAAATTTAATAAAAGTAGTAGCACTAAAGTTAAAACTACCGCCAGCATCGTTGTAAACGAAAGTGTAAAAAGTTGATGTGCGCGTTTTTTATTACCTTCTCCAAGTGAAATGGAGTACAATGTTGCACCGCCCATACCAATCCACAGAGATATGGATAATAAGATGGAGAAAATCGGCACAGCAATATTGACGCCTGCTAGAGCAGTTGGACCAACGCCATGACTGACAAAAATACCATCGACTAAAATATTTACTGACATCAGTAGCATACCAATCATCGCTGGGAATAAATAAGAAAGAAATAATGGTCTTAAGGGTCTTGTTTCAATTGGATTAATGGTCGTCATGAGTACGTACCTCTCTTACCATTACTTTTTCGCCCTTTTCATCGAGTTCCCCATTAAAGACGAACCCAAATAGTTGATAGAGATGAATGGCTACTTTATTGTTGTCATAAACACTTAAAAATATTTTTTCGCAATTGTATGTTGCCTGTAAAAAATCGATTAGCTGTTGCAAAAAGTATTTTCCGAGCCCTTTATGCTGATAACGTTCATCGATTAAATAACGGTCAAGCCATACTCGCTGTGATCCATCCTCATGAGGAAACAGACCATACATTGCGAAGCCGACTACGGTATCCTCCCTATATAAGCCAACGGGTATAAAGCGTTGGTCAGACGCTGCTTCGTCTAGGCATTGCTGTGTCGTTTCAATAAAGTCCTGCTGATTAGCAGCAATGTGTAATGCTAATACGTTTTGTTTGTTTAAAGCTGTGATGTCACGTATTTCCGTGAACATAATGTCAAAACCTTTCTAAATTTATTGTGGATAGCTACAATCTAAAGTATATAGTAACTATATAGTCAAGAAAGGAAATTTAAAATGCTTAATAAAAATGTAAAATATTTTACAACTGGTGAATTTGCCAAACTGTGTAAGGTTAATAAACAAACACTGATTTACTATGATCAAATCGGCTTGTTATCACCTATTATGAAAGATCATAAAGATTATCGTTATTATACAATTGCCCAGTATGATTTTTTTAGCGTCATCGAATTGTTAAAGACAGTCGGTATGTCGTTAAAAGATATTCAAAAGTATATGGCAGATAAATCACCTGAAAATTTTTTAGAGTTAATGCATCAGCAAAAAGCGCTTGTAGCAAAGAAGCGGCAAGAGCTCGAAATGATAGAGAGTATTATAGAAGTGAAAATTGAAACAACAGAGGACGCCTTGCAGACAGATTTTGATAGTATTACGATTGGTCATTTTCCAGAGGAAACATTGTATTTAAGTAAAAATATTGAAGATTCCACTGAAGAACAGTTTGTTAAGGCGGTCTCGGATTTTATTGATGAATTGGATCGCTCGCAGCTTGATACAGGTTATCCGATTGGTGGCATTACTAGAAGAGAGCAAGTTTTAGCAGGGAACTATGATAATTATTGTTACTTGTATATGGAGCAACCACATCCCCAGGAAGGGCATCCTTATTTTAAGGCGATTGAAGGGGACTTTATTATTGGCTATCATCTCGGGTTATCAACAGAACTTGGACAAACGTACGAACGATTATTTAAGGTTATGGCTGAAAGAGGCTACGAGCTGGGGCAGTATGTATATGAGGAATATATTTATGATGCAGTGATTAAAAACCGAGAAGAAGAGTATGTAACAAAAATTATGATGGAAATAACAAAAAAGGCGAACTAGCATAATGGCTGCTTACATAAAAAGAATCTACGACACTGCGGACGCTGACCACAAAGTGAGTAGATTCTTTTTATATGTAAAAGCCCTTAGCAATTGCATGCAAGTTTATTTGTAATGGTAAGCGTTCGCTCTTGGATTGTTGCGTTGAATTTTATTAAACCATGCTTCGTCTTTTTCTTCTTGTTTTAAGGTATTAACGATGGTTGAGGCACAGTTAACACAAATTTTAGCTTGTGTAATTTTACCGCAACGTTCACATGGTGCACCAAGATTAGGGAAGATAGATGTTTTTAATTTTCCTGTCTTTACCCATTTATATAGTAAGTCAGATGAAATACCTGTTAATGCAACAATTTCATCATTTGTTAATTGACGATTATTTTTCCGTAGTAAAAAATGATGTAATTCCGAGAAAATATCCTCTTCTCGAGCGTCTATTTTTTTTTCGAAAAGTAGCATTTTATTCCTCTCCTTTATCTAGTTATTTAATGATTTCTTTATTTTCAATGACATTGTGAGGGTGTTCGTCATATTTGTAGTTTTCCCAACGATTGCGTGCTAATTTTCGATATTTATTTGAAACACTGCGATCCCCAATCAAGCGGGAGAATCCTTTTTTGGCTTCTCCAATATCACCGAGGCGAAGGCTTAATTCTGCATGTAAATATAGAATTCGCTCGCTGCCTTCTTGATTGGATGCAAAAGATTTACTGTAAAAATCTCTCGCAGCATATAAATAGTGAATTTCAGATTCGCTTTCATTTTTTAAACGGTAAAGCCAGGCTATTTTCAGTGCGATATTAGCCATTAATAGTGCCTCTTCCATAGAAGCCTTTGCAACGAGGTAGGCTAATTTGTAGCTTATGATAGCATCTTCGATAGTCCGTTCTTGACAGATGTTCATGGGCTTTTGTAGTTCTTTAATATATAGTTCGTCGATTAGTAGCATGAAAGGTCCGTAAGTTCTCGTCATAGATTTATGGTAGGCATATCCGCAATGTGGGCATACAGCAACTTCATACAGCAATGGATTTAAACCTTCATAAACAGGCATAAAATCCGTTTGTTCTTCGACTACTTTATAACGATTCGGACGTACTTTATATGTTGTATATTGCTTTTTACAAAATTTGCAATCCACATTACTTTCGTAGTAGTAAATATTAAAACCCATATGAATCAACTCCTCTGTGTCGAGTTTTTAACATTTCTTTAGTTCTACTTAAATGGACATAACACTCGTTCAATATATTTAATGGATTTTCGACTATTTTAGCAATTCTATGTTTTTTGATATAATCCTTTAGCATTATTAAAGTAGTGTCAAATGAATGGTTTTATTTTTATGTAAAGAGAATGTTAGTTTAAATACACTAGCAATAGTATGTATCGGTGGTATATGTGGAAAAGTTAAATAGTTATGCCTACATTGTTAAAATTACGTCAGACATACCTAGAGAGCTTTTTGTTATTCATCTTTTAGTAGGTTTATTATAATACATGTAGGATAATTTTACTATTCATTAATATGCTGAATATAAAGTAACTTTGTGAACGGCTAAAAAGATTAAGGATGTTTCGGTTATGCTCTTTTTGGTGTAAAATAATTGAAATTATTGATAGTTAATTTAAAAGGAGCGCATACATGTATGGATTGCAAAATCGTCTTTTTTGATGTAGATGGTACATTGATCAATTATGAGGATGGTTGTATTGAAAGTAGTACCAAGAATGCTTTACATACACTAAAAAACAAAGGGATTCGATTAGTCGCTGCAACTGGTAGACCACTATCTATGTGTCAGGACTTACATAAATTAGGGATTGATACATTTATTACGGCGAATGGTGCTTATGTTCGGCACGGAGACCAAATCATCTATGCCAGCCCCATCGCTCAAACTATTGTACAAAGTGTTAAAGCTTTTGCTGACGACCATCAAAATAGCTTGTCATTTTTCACTGAACAATTATCGATGAATAGTGTGCAGCACCCTGCAACACTAAAGGCAATGAATGAGACATTGTCTTTAAGACAATATCCGCCCGTCAATAAAAATATTTTAAATGAGCAAGTTTACTTAATGTGTTTATATGTAAATGAACAGGTAGAGAAAAAGTATAGAACACAATTTCCAAATTTGAAGTTTGAAAGATGGCATCCTATGATTACGAATGTTTTACAAGAGGATGTATCAAAAGCAATTGCTGTTGAAGCTGTACTTAGTTATTTCAATTTACATCCAAAAGAGGCGATTGCTTTTGGGGATGGAGATAATGATATAGATATGCTAAAGCAAGTTGGATATGGTATTGCAATGGGCAATGGAAGTGTAGCCTTAAAAAATATTGCGGATGAGGTCACGATGGCATCGAATAAAGGCGGCATTGATTACGCCTTGCGCAAACTACAGTTGATTTAAAAAGAAATGTCAATAGTCAGTAAATATCAAATAATTTGAAATATCAGCAAATTAATATAAATCTTATAGAATAATTAATAATTCGGTAAATATATTTATTTTGCATTATTTTGAAAATTGTAGTAAAATAACCCTGATTTTTAACTTAATTATTGAAATGTTATCTGTGATTATTTAGAATAATTTTAAATAGATTTGAGGGGGGTGTGATACGATGGCACAACAGATTCTATGTGAAGTCAATAACTGCACGTATTGGGGTTCAGGAAACAAATGTACTGCAGAGGCTATTTACGTTGTTAGTCAAAAAGGTCAGCGGGCATCCAATAGTGAAGAAACAGGATGCAAAACATTTACACCTGAAGAGCATTAAGGCCGGTAGAAGCTGGGGCACAAGAGAAAAAGTGTTAGATTGACGACAATCAATCTAACACTTTTTTGCTTTGCGTTAATGTATGCTACGGAGGATGTTTTCAAATGTCGTAATTGGTTATATCTAATTGAACAATAGGGTAGGTGCATTTTTTCTTCTTACCCCACATAATCCAATGGGTGATACCAGCTACTTTAGCATAATCATCTATTGTTTATAAGTTCTGTCGGAATATATAGATACGAAAATAGCAAGTCTCTTAGTCACCAATATAACACTAACGCTAAACTACAACACCCACCTTCTCTCAAAACAATACGAATATTATCTGGCGTATATTTCGCTTCAAACTTCGTTGTAATTCCAGCAGAAGAAATAAGTTTTTGGACTTCATCTTGATTGGATAGCTGTGCGGCGTTTTTAAGATCATGTGCAAATTGATCAGAATCCTCAATTTTCTCTGTCAGTAATTGCACTTGTTGCATAATTGTTTGCATCCCTTTTGCTGACGTCTTTAACTTTATGGTATTAATAGGCGGATAAGGGCTTGTTGTCGTGGTAGGCATGGCAAGTTGTCTAGGGACATGATGGGGTGTAGGTGGGATAGACATTCCCCAATTTGGATAATGGTTATAAACATAATACGGATAAGGATTGTAATACAGCGGATTTCCTCCCATCCATTTGCTAATCTCTTATGTATCTTATGTAGTTACATAACGTTTTGTGTGAGGCTGTTCTTCTTTCAAGACAGAGCATAAGGCATATATAATGATTTGCATTAAAGGGAATTAAAGAAAAAAATAGAATAAGTAATAGATATTGAGAAAAGGGGGTTATTGCATGAATCGTTTAAATTTAATTACATTGGGTGTAAAAAGTATGGTTGAGTCGCTTGCATTTTATCGTGAAGGGCTTGGTTTTGAGGTGGTTGTCTATGGAGATGAAACAAATCCTGATGTGATTTTCTTCAATAATGGAGGAACAAAAATTTCTCTATTTCCTATAGAACGATTAGCAAAGGATATAAATGAAGAAAACCCACCAAAAGCAGGCACCGACTTTACGGGCTTTACGCTTGCCTATAATGGAAAATCTAAAGAAGAAGTCGATGCAATCTTTTCCCTAGCAAAAAAAGCTGGAGCAAACATTGTCAAAGAGCCTGAAACGGTGTTTTGGGGAGGGTATAGCGGTTATTTCCAAGATCCCAACGGTTATTATTGGGAAGTTGCATATGGAGATACGTGGGAATTTGATGAAACGGATATGTTAATTATTAAATAATAAATAGTGTGCGTAAAATTTAACTAGTTGGACAGAGGGGTTGAGATGGTGCAGCAACCATTTTGGGAGAAAGAGTACTTAGCAGATACGCATTTCGCTTTTGGTAATCCTAGTGAGGAAGTAGTGGAATGGGCAAAAAAATTACCAGCGGATGCACGCATTTTAGATATAGGATGTGGCGATGGTAGACATGCCGTTTATTTAGCACAGCTGGGGTTTAAGGTAGAAGCCATTGATATTTCAGAGGCAGGTATTGCTAAAATAAATAGATACAAAGCGTCGCACCAGCTACATAATTTACAGGCAGATGTTCAAGATATTACTACATATCAGTTTAGTGATACGTATGATTGCATCATTTCACATGGCCTATTTCATTTTTTAGCGCGCGAAGATTGGCATCGCATTATTCAGTTAATGCAAGATTATACCAAGATAGAGGGCATCAATATTATTACTGTATTTACAGACGAAGTTGACATTCCAGAAGATTTAGCACCGTTTGTCAAAGGCATATGTCAAGAAGGTGAGATTAGAGAATTATACGAGCAATGGTCCATTGCATTTTATCGCTCCTATCAATTTGAAGATCAGCATGAAAATAATATAAGACATTGTCACGCAGCCAATAAACTAGTCGCTATAAAAAGAGCATTGTAAATACAGTGATAGTTTTACTTTAGGTTAATTTTGGGTTTATTTCTTAGCTGAAGTATTGAATACACCAATTTTGTTAAGGATAACAAAAGAGGAGGTGTGATACGATGGCACAACAGATTTTATGTGAAGTCAATAACTGCACGTATTGGGGCTCTGGAAACAAATGTACGGCAGAAGCTATTTACGTTGTTAGTCAAAAGGGTCAGCAGGCATCCAATAGTGAAGAAACAGATTGCAAAACATTTACACCTGAAGAGCATTAAGGACGGTAGAAGCCGGGGCACAAGAGAAAAAGTGTTAGATTGATTGAGGTCATTCTAACACTTTTTGCGATGGCGAAAATTTTCTAATGTCGTAATTGGTACATATCTATTTTGTCTCTCTTGAACAATAGGGTATGTGCATTTTTTACTTTTTCCTCTACATAATCCAATGAATAATTGCCAAATGCATCCGTTAAGTCACCAATGGCGCGCGATAAATTATCAATCACAGGAATTAATGTATCAAGCTCCATTGGTTCTTTCCTAGTGTTCATTTCATCCATAATTTCATGAGCAAGATGTTGAATTATTCGCAGGCGTTTGTTTTCAGCTTGCATCATATCCTCCTTTAAACAGCAACTTTTTACACTCAATAAATATATGAAGGTCGTTTACAGTTCATGAGTGATTACTTTCGCTTGAACGTATATGGCACACATAACAAGACAAGGAAAAAGCCAGACTTCATCAAATGGAGTCTGGCTTTGTTTTTTAGTATTGTAATGTAACGCGAACAGCTGCACTAATGGTTAGTTGACCTTGCTCAATGGGGGTTGTCATAGATGAATCAGCCATTGCCATTGATTTATAAAGCACAGGGGCATGATCGTTTTCTTCGATGATTTCAATCGGTTGTGGCTGTACAGATAAGTGCATCGTTTGAGCGATTGTTTTCGCCTTCATTTGTGCATTATGAAGTGCTAAGCTGAGAGCCTGCTGATAGTATTCATCCGCATGCTCAATTTTAAATTGGATGGAGGAAATCTGATTTGCACCATTTTCGACAGCTGTATCAATAACAGCTCCTACTAGATTGGTATCAGGTATTTTTACCGTGATAGCATTTACTACTTCATAGCCTTTAAACATTTGTTTACCTTCTACACAATCATAAATAGGTGTAATCGTATAGGCGGCGGTCTGAATGTTTTCTCTTGGGATAGATAACGCCAAAAGAGCATGAATAACACGATTCATAGAGCTAGCATTTTGGTGCTGCGCTTGTTGTACACTTTCGCCTTGTGTCGTGACCTCTATTTGAAGCTGGACATAACTAGCGTTAGCGACTACTTTTCCATTTCCGCTAACAGTCATTATTCGCGATGTGTGGGGTACTTGTGCCTGGGCATGTGTGTAATACATTTGAATCCCACCTCCCGACTGGTTTCTAGCATGTTAAATCATTTTTAACAATGCTTCTACACCAGTCATTCCTGCAAATATACCTAGTTGCTCCGCTTCAAATGTAACAGATTCAAGAGGGGCGGTTAATAGCTCATCTATCGTCTTCACGCCAACCGCTCGACCTGCCACAATTTTTCGATCTAATAAGCGACTATTTAAAAGACCGACATCTAATGCACCACACATGATGTAGCCTGTATCATTAGATATAGTTAATAACGTTGTTTTTGGTAAATGCACAATCACAGCAGTGAAAAAATGACCTTTAATCATAATAGGTTCAATTGTCACCATGAACATCACTCCTTTTCTCTCTATACATATGGCAATAGATAAAAAGGTGTTCAATATTTCTACTAAAATTCTAAAGCGAAAAAAATCCACTGCGCTTTTGCGTGCACGAAGTAAGCCGCAACCTTCGCTAGCGTGAGGACTGTTGCGTCTTACGTAGGGTGCATTTTTGCAGAAAGCTACGTGGATTTTAATTTCTCAATAGATAAATTGTGTCAGTGTCAGGCACTGATTATTTTGTATATGAAAGCATAGCTGTTTGTTTTATATTTTTTAGCGCTAATTTAGCCTCATCTTGCGTAGTGTACTCGAACATACGGAATGTATCTTGCTCAAAAACAGTAATAACCCACATTGTAAAATCCCCTTTGTTGTCAATTTGTAGTATAACAGTTGTGTTATTTTGAATAATTGTTATATATCAGTTATGCCCTTTATTTTACACTGATTTTCAAAAAAATAAAGGGCTAAATGAAAGGTTTCACATTTCGTTCAAAATTTGACGTTGCGTAAATGAAAATTATTTAAAAATAAAGGTGGGCGAAATAAATTTAAGTAAAAAACTGTGAATGATGAAGAAATTGTTTGTTAATTGGTTTTTTAACATATCTTTTTAAAGGGTTTAAGTAAAAACAGGTAGCACCTCAATAGTATAATTTAGCGGCTTTCGTAAATAGTAAGATGAGCTGAAATATGCGAATGAAACATGGGAGGTGATACTGTGATACGTAAAAATGTATTGTTTTTGACGGTTTGCTTATTATTCATGTCGATATGTTTAACAGACATGCGTACCTCTGCAGAAAAAGGACGTAGTGAATATGAGAAGACTGGTGAAGTTGTTTGGGATATAGATACAAAGGATAAAATCGTTGCCTTAACTTTTGACGATGGTCCACATCCAAAATACACCGCAAAAATACTAGATACTTTAGCTAAGTATGAAGCAAAGGCTACATTTTTTATTATTGGTCAAAATGCAGAAAAGTATCCAGAGCTTGTTTCACGAACTTATAAAGAGGGGCATGAATTAGCCAATCATACGTACTCTCACCCGTATAAAGTTTCAATTCCTGATTTACAGGAAGAACTAAGGCAGACAAACCAGATGATTTATAGTATTACTGGCTTTTCTCCTGTTTTATTCCGTCCTGTGGGTGGCAATTATACTGAAAAGATGATCAATACTGCTGTAAACAACGGTTATAAAGTAGTCATGTGGTCTTGGCATCAAGATACACAGGATTGGAAAGAGCCAGGGGCGAATAAAATCGTCCAAAAGGTGTTAGGGGGAACAAAACCAGGAGATGTGATTTTGTTTCATGATGGAGGCGGCAACCGCACTCAAACGATTAAAGCCCTAGAAGAAATCATACCAACCTTAAAAAAACAGGGCTATACATTTGTAACAGTATCAGAATTAATTGAAAAAAAGCAGCAACAAGAGAAAATTCAATAAAAAATAAGCCATTTCATTATATTGAAATGGCTTATTTTTCTCTATAAGAAGCGGATATTCTAGGTATTTATAGATTAGAAAAATAATAAAGGTGCCAACGCAATACCAGCAATTGCTCCAAATGCAAAACCAATGCCAAGTCCAGCACCAAATCCTGGTCTAAATCCCCAACCCCAAAGACCTAAGCCGTATCCTCTATATTGTCTATCAGGTAGAACCCATACCTGTTTTCTATCCACTTTCGTTATTTTTCCAACATGAACATTGCCAGATGTATCAGTAATTCTTACACGTTTACCGTGATATTTACAGCAAAGATTATAACAATCAGTTGGATTCACAAGAATCTCCTCCTTTCTACGTCCTTACAAGTTAATATATGCCGTTGCATACATTTATCACTAGCCGATTGTCTATTGGAAACATAAGCTATCGTAAGGGGGTGCGTGAATGTCGGTAATATCAACAGATGATTGGCTACATGAGTTCAAAACTAGTCGAAAATTGATGCATAGTAGAGAGTTTGAAGATTTACAATGTACGATTCTTTGTAGCCGATTACTAGACCATTTTAAAGATGGAACGCCACAACAAATCCAATTTGAACTACAACAACAAGGGTTGTTTCGAGCGCATGAAAATATCGATATAAAAAGCCTGCAAGCGCAAAATGCTTGGCAAATTATACGAGAGGAATTGTTCTATTTAAAGAAGAAATGGAGCGGGCATGATATACCCATCTATATTTTTCCTCTAACACAGGAGCAAAGTGTCACAAATAAAAATGGAGTTGCCTATCCAGATGCTCTATTTTTATTTTTAGGAGAATTAGAAAGGCAAGAGTTACAGGCGTTATTTGCACATGAGTATAATCATGTTTGTCGACTGCACTACTTAAACAAATCATTAGAGGAAGTAACGCTATTAGATTCATTAATTATAGAGGGCTTAGCTGAATGTGCAGTGGAGGAATTATACGGTGCCAAATGGTTAGCGCCTTGGTTGAAAGATTATTCTACGGACAAAATGTTAGCTATATGGAAGACATACTTTTTGCCTAACATGAATGTTAAAGGTTTAGATCATCATATTGAGTTTTTATATGGTGGGAGGCTTCCTTCACATATAGGATACTGTATTGGTTATGAAATGGTCCGAACATATATACAAAAGCATGCATCAAATAAGTTACATGAAAAACATTCTGAAGAAATACTTAAGGGTTCTATATTTTCGGTATAACTAAAAACCAGTTGTCGATACAAATCGACAACTGGTTACTGCTAATTTAAATGGTAATAATCCCTATTGCTATTGCAATGCCTAGTAAAACAATGCTTAAACCCCACATCCAAAAGAAAGAGTATTTTAGGTGTTTTCCCATCTCTAAACCAGATAAGCCTAAAGCTAACCAGACAGCAGGGGCAAGTGGTGAAACAAACGTACCAACAATATTACCAATAATCATGGCATATGCAGTGGAGAGAGAGTCAATACCAAAAGATAAACCAATCTGTTCAACTACAGGAAGCAAGGCGAAATAATAGGCATCCGTACTTAATAATAAATCAAAGGGTACACCTAATATACCGATAATAATATGCAAATAAGATGATAGTCCTGCCGGTAAAATATTGACAGCATTATTGGCAATAGCATTTAACATGCCTGTGCCATTTAGTATGCCCAAAAATAAGCCCGCTGCAATAATAATCGACGCCATCGTTAACGCATTCGGAGCATGTGTCCGCACGCGCTCCATTTGTTCTTTAGGTGTACGATAATTAATGGGCAGAGCAATAGCTACCCCGATTAAAAAGGCTAATGCTGCCGGTACAATACCCGCGACTAAAACCCCGATTACCATGACAGCAATTACTGCATTCACCCACAATAGTTTTGGTCGTCGTAAAGATTGGTCTACTTCGGATGACACAACACCTTGTGTAATATGTTGGTCGTCATGCGTAAAATCAAGTGTGCCGTATTGCTTCAGAATACGGTGCTTTTCTCTAAAGCCAAGGTATAAGGCTAAAGCTAACATTAATAGAACACCAATGATTTGAATGGGTATTAACGGATACCATAGTTCAGTGATATCCACCTCTAACACGGAAGCCACCCGCCCTAATGGACCTCCCCAAGGAACCATGTTCACCACTGCTGCAGCTCCAGCAATTAATAAAAGTAACAAGTATGGATTCATGCGTAAGCGTAAATATAAAGGCAATAGTGCTGGAATCGTAATTAAAAATGTAGAAGCACCAGACCCGTCTAGTTGAGCCACAACAGCAATTAGTACAGTTACAATAGCAACGACAACAATACGCCCCTTTGTAAGCGCAATCATTTTGTTGATCAATGGCTCAAATAATCCAACGTCCTGCATAATACCAAAGAAGATAATAGCAAAGATAAACATTACCGCTACGTTCATCACAGAACTTAGTCCGGAACTAAAGAATTCCCCTAATTCCTCGAAACGAAAGCCAGCGATAAAAGTAGCGATTATCGGTGGAATAACCATTGCAACAAGCGGCGAGACACGCCCACTTATTAATAAGGCAATAATGACGATAATGGTGATGAAACCAAGGATACTTAAGCTCAAAAAAACCCCTCCCTTTAATTGAGTATTCTGACTACTAAAAGGTAGCATGCTGTAAATAGGGAGGGAATAATATGGTCATAAGTTAGATAAGATACATACTATTCATTTTGTTCATAAGTTCCATAGTATATATATTTTCTTTCAGGTCTACCAATTGTTCCGTATATCGGTTTGATGTACAAAAACTGTTCACCAACTAAGTATTCTAAATAGCGGCGGGCAGTTGAACGACTAGAACCGATGATTTCACTCAATTGTGAGGCTGTAAGTTCCTTGGTTTTTATTTTTTCGAAGACCTCTTTAACTGCCTGTAATGTGTGTAAATCAATGCCTTTTACAAAGGTATCTTCTGTAGCAGTAGATTCACGATAAAATATGGAATCAAGGTCAACTTGCGTGAAGTTTGATGTGTGTTGAAATAAATGAAATGTATGCAAATATTTTTTAAACGCTTGATGAAGTCGTTGTTGTTCAAAAGGTTTAATTAAGTAATCTAAAATGCCTAAATCTATGACATCTTTTATTAAATCTCTTTCTGTTGCAGCAGAAATAACGATTATGTTGATGGCAGGATAATGATGCCGTATATGGTGTACTAAAGAGCTCCCTTCGACATCAGGAATATACAAATCGGTTAAAATAATCGCTGGTAAGTTGGTGGATTGTTTTAGCTTTTCAATCGTTTCTTGCCCAGTCCGTAAATTTTCAGTAACGGTAAAACCACCTATTGTATGAACATAATCTGCATGAATGTTTGCTACTCTAAAGTCATCTTCTATAATCCATACACTTGTGCAGGATGTTGTCATAAGCGCTTACCTCCTTTAGGAACGATTATTAAAAAGCACGCTCCTGATAAATCTCCAGCATCTAATAAAATATCTCCATTTATTTTTTCGAGAGCTTTTTTGCTGATTGTTAAGCCATGTCCTCGATCTAAGCCTTCCTTTGTTGAAAAACCTTTCGCAAAAATTTTATCGGTCAGCTTGTGGTCAATACCGGGGCCTTTATCTTGAATCTCCAATAAATAATGATTTTTATAATCGTTAATAGATAATTGAATTATTTTATCGGAGGACGGCAAGTTTTTTAAAGATTCAATAGCGTTTTGAAGAACATTGCCAAGTGCTGTAAGAATAGCATCCTCCTGAAGTTTAGATAATTTCATAGATGGGGGAATTTCCTTCAGCTCGAGTTTAATGCCCAGTTCCGTTGCTTCTGCCAGCTTCCCTTGAATTAATGCTAGGAGTAGAGGGGATGTGCCATTATTATTTAGAAAAGCTTGATGTTTAAGATGAATATTTCGTTGTTCTTTAATGTACTCAATTGCCTGATTGTAATGTTTAGAAAATAGCAAACCTAGAATAATATGAAGCTTATTCGCAAATTCATGTGTATAGGCGCGTTGCATATTGGCATACTGTTTGACTTGTTTCAGTTCATCAATAATTTTTTGGATGTCTACTTTTTTTCTAAATGTATATAAAGAACCTATTTTCCTTTTCTTTTCCACTAAAGGCGCTTTATTTAAGATGATAATATGTTCATTGAGTGTTAGCTCTAAGTTATGAATATGTTGTTCTGCAACGATTTTAGGTGTGAAAATGTGCTCGATTTTAGTTCCCATCCATGCTGAAATGGATTGATTGTGAGTAGAATCTAGCATTCCGTATGCACTTTTATTAATAGTGGTAATTTGATTTAAATGATCGACAGCAATAATCCCTTCTTCCGTCGTTTCTAAAATCACTTTGTTTTGTTGATATAATTTAGCAATTTGGATTGGTTCCATATTAAATAATAATTTTTTAATATAAAGAGAGATGGCGATTGCCCCAAGTATACCTATGAAAAGAATAATAATTGTGTAATTGAGCCACTTCATAAGATGGTCTTTGATGATTGTATCGATATGCGCGGTTAAAAAACCGACAGAAACAACACCGATAATGTTTTCGTCTATCATAATAGGGGCTTTACCTCGGATTGATTCACCTAAGGAACCAACCGTTTTAGAAATATAGGCTTGTTTATTTAGTAATGCAGCATCATTGTCCCCACCGACCATGGGATGTCCTATTCGATCTTTTGCGGGATGGGAATAACGAACACCTTGTGCATTGCCAACTACGATAAATGCTGCATTTATCTCCTCTCTTAAAGGTTCGACGATTGGTTGGATAATGTCACTTGGATTTTCATGCTCGAATGCTGTAATAATCTCCTCCATAGAAGCGATTGTTTTAGCAATATTCAATGCTTCCACGCCTATTTGCTTTTCTGTTGTATCTCGTATATGTTCTTGCAATAGATACATAAAGAGCCCACATATCATTAAAATTAAAATCGACATTAAAAAAATCATTTTAACTGTTAGAGACTGGAATAAACTTCTCATATTTCACCTCTAGATAGTTTTCGTTTGCCATCTTGTAAAAAGAGCGTATTTGGGAATAGAATAGCATACACCAAATAAAGAGTTCGAGTCATTTTATAGTGGCTAAATTAATCATAAAAAGAATTTTGCTGTAAATACTTAGCGTTACAATAAAAGCAAGGAGTGATGGCTATGTCAAATGAAGTGAAAAATGTACTGCCACCTGTTGTTGATGCTTCAACAAAGGTGCTTATTGTTGGCTCAATGCCAGGAAAGCTCTCATTAGAGAAACAGCAATATTATGGCAATCCGCGCAATCACTTTTGGGCTATTATTGGGCAAATTGTAAAGAGAACAATACCGGAAGATTATAAAATGCGAATAGAGTTGCTAAAGGAAAATGGGATTGGTCTTTGGGATACCATCGAATCGTGTGAGCGCAAGGGTAGCTTAGATGCCGCCATTCGCAATGAAAAATCAAATGATTTTAAAACGCTTTTTAAACAGTATCCAAATATAGAACTTGTGCTTTTTAATGGTGGGAAAGCTTTTGAAGTGTTTAAAAAGCATATTGGTGTTGAGGTTTTAGATGGACGAGCCTATCAAAAGATGCCATCGACTAGCCCAATCCCTGGAAAAAATATAAAATCCTTCGACGAAAAGTTAGCGGATTGGCGAGTGATGCAATCGTATTTAACGTAAACGAGGTCATATGGTAGGCTAATTGCTCAAGCGACTTTCGCCCCCTTACATATAGTGAAATATGTAAAAGGGGGGAGTTTGTATTGAATTTATATCCAAATAATAATTATGGGGAAAATTTCAGAGGTCCGAGTTGGAATGTTCCAGGTATTCCGCCAGTTGGACCACCACCAAATATGGGCCAACCACCAAACTTTGGACCACCGTCTTCTGGGCAAATGCCAATGAGTGCTCCACCAAACTTTGCTCCACCTATGCCCGCGTGGCATGGTGGCTCAAATGGCATTCAATCGTGTTTATTTAGAAACACGTATTTATGGATGAACAACGGAAGAAGTTTTTGGTTTTTCCCTACGGTCATAGGTAGGGAATTTATTGCGGGATTCCGATGGAGTAATAGATATGGATGGCGTTTCCGTACATTAACAAGAGACCATATTCTTTCGTTTGAATGTTTTAGATAATGGATTTAAATCGTAGGGATTCGAATGGAGCATGTAGAAAACTGCCGAAATTTAAGTGGGCATTGTGCCATAGCGATTTTCTAAAAGGCGCGAGATGAAAATACGAAGCGAATGTATTCTGTTTTTAAGTAATTGATGTTACAATAATTGTAACTAAACATGAAGGGACGATGGGTGGCTAATGATTAACTAATCTTATTTTTTGCACATGAAATGTATATTTCAATGAATCAAAAATAGGATTAGTCTGCCCATTTTCCATAAAGTGCACGATTGTAGGCTCAAACGCCTGCTATTGTTGAACGTATACTAAAAATGCAAATTACCGTACGAACGCGCTTGGTGTGGCATTTTTAGTATTGGAGCTTCTCATAATAAGGCTCAAACATTGAGCTTTTTTGTGTTTGATATTTCGCGACTAATCCTTCCAAAATAATTGGAGGGATTTTTTTGTCCCTCTATATAGAGAGGAACGGATGAAATGAAAGAACTTTTAAAAATACAGAATGTACAGTATGAGGTAGGAGACATACGGATTTTTGAACAGGTGACGGCAACAGTAAAACAAGGCGAAGTCATTGGTATTATAGGAAAGAATGGAGCTGGCAAATCGACATTATTACAGCTTATTCAAGGCATCCTAACTCCTACGGCAGGACAGCTAGTGCCGTTGCAGCATGTTAAAATGGCCTATGTGGAACAAGAGCAAGCAACTATCGACAGTTGGGAAGTAAGCGCAGAAGAAGCGGATTTACTTGCCAAATGGCATGTACCAAACATCGAGTTTGCAGCATTAAGCGGTGGAGAAAAGTTGAAAAGGCGACTAGCAAGAGGTTTTTCACAACATGCGCAATTACTACTGTTGGATGAACCGACAAATCATTTAGATGAAACAAGTACAGCGATGCTTATCGCTCAAGTAAAAAAATATGATGGTACAATTATTGTTGTTTCTCATGATCGTTATTTTTTAGACGAAGTTGCCACTAAAATATGGTCTTTGGAAGATGGTAAACTGCTCGAACATAGCGGGCATTATACAAGTTATATAGCGGCTAGAGAGCAACAAAGGCTAGCGCAACAACGCGCCTATGATAAGCAGCAAAAGAATATTGAACGGATTGAAGCGCAGATGAACGAGCTATCCTCTTGGTCGCAAAAGGCACATGCACAATCGACCAAGCAGGAGAGCTTTAAAGAGTTTTACCGAGTAAAAGCAAAACGAATGGATGCACAAGTAAAATCAAAGAAAAAGCGCTTGGAAAAAGAGTTAGCAAAGAACAAAGTTGAGCCGCCTAAGCAAGAAGAGGAAGTGCGGTTTTCAGTAGAGACAAACCAGCGAGTAGGCAAACGATTTTTAGAATGTAAGCATGTAACAAAATCTTTTGGTCAGCGTCTTATATTTCAAGATCTAACAATGACAATACAATTTGGTGATAAAATTGCCATTACAGGTCCAAATGGTAGTGGCAAAACGACTTTATTGAAGGTGCTGACAGGACAAGAAAAAGCAGATGGTGATTTGTGGATTTCACCGGCAGCTACTATCGGCTATTTAACGCAGGATGTATTCGATTTGCCATTGAATCTTACACCAGAGCAATATTTTCACAAGGAGACATTCGAGGAAAGAGGGAAAGTCCGCAATGTCATGAAACATTTAGGGTTTACTGCAAGTCATTGGACAGCACCTATTGGCAATATGAGTATGGGCGAGCGTGTGAAGTGTAAGTTGATGGCGTATATTTTAGAAGAAAAGAATGTTCTAATTTTAGATGAGCCAACGAATCATCTTGATTTGCCTTCAAGAGAGCAATTAGAGAAAACGTTGGAGCTATATACAGGTACATTGCTCGTTGTGTCGCATGACCGCTATTTTATTGAGAAAACAACAAATATTGTGTGGCAGCTTGAAAATAAAGGAATCGTGAAAAAATGGAGAGAGAGCATACCACAGCAACAAAATGATACAAGTGCACAACGGCTAAAGTTAGAAAATGAAAGACAAGAAATACTTGGCAAACTTAGCTTTCTAACCGCCAAAGATAAGGAATATGCTGTGCTTGATCGGAAATTTAATGAGTTGACGAAGCAAATTAATGAACTCCGCTAGTTTGACGTTTAAGACAGCAAAAAGTGGGGAACATTAACGTAATTTCAGTAAACAATTGCTCGCTTTTATAAGTTGGAGACTCTTATGAATGTCATAAATCTTCGGGCACACTCGAAAAATTAGGACGTAATAGATAAAAAGCAAATATTGAGGTGTCTAGATGAAAAAATTATTTTTTATAACTATACTAACGATTAGTATCATTAGCGCATGTACTGAAAGAGATACGAATAGTAAGCAAGATACACAACAAGACCATCAATGGAACGAAAATAAACTTTGTATTTCTGAAACAACATCTAAAGACACAGTCTCTTCTTTAACGCAGGCAGAAGCATTGAAAACAATAAAGGAGCAACTTGGAACAAAACTAGCCATTGTTTTGCCAACGAATGTTCCACTAACGGAAGGAGCTTTTTTAACCGCAACAACTAAAAGTGAAGAACAACAAACTGAAGTTCTATTTCTAGAAAGTAAAGAGTATCTTCCGGTTAATGATGTAAAGCTAAAAAATGCAACGGCCGCAACTGCGATTGCCAAACTTACTGTAAAGCTCTATGACAGTATAGATGAGGCAAGCGAACAGATTGCTTATGAAGAATTTAGTAAAAATGGAGGGCAACAAGTTCCGCTTGGCTTCAATATGACTGGTTATCAGGATGCAGGCGCAGGCTCGTTATGGATTGGTTGGAATGAAGGAAGATGGGCAATAGCAACTCATACCCGAACAGATAATCCAGAAGCTGGAGTAGAGCTGGCAAAACAAGCAGTACAATATTTAGAATCCCATACACTTCCAATCCCACACGAACACGGTATGGTACATTTAGATGTTTATAAAACAGGAAACTTAATCGTATGGCAGGATGGAAAGCTTGTCTATACGCTTGATTCCATTAAGGACCCGATGAAGGCACTTGCAATGGCAACAGCTTTTAAGCAATAATAAGTAACCCCTGAGCGCAAGTACGCTTAGGGGTTTTTAATGACTTATTAGCTTTTGTAATAGCCATGTTAATTATGCATTTTACCAATTCAAATGCGACAAGTTATGCGAACTTGGTGTTAAGAGCATTCATTTCTTTTTACTTATGAAAGATTGCACGAAATAAACGCGTTATGCCTTCTTGTATTTCATCTTTCTTTAAATGTCCGAATCCTAAAATAATTTGATTGTTATGTTTCCCTTTTCTAATGGAATGATCTTCTACGGGATATACTTTCACACCAAATTGCTCGATTTTTTGGAGTAATGCGCTTGAGAAATGAATGTTTTGCATTTCTACAACGAGGTGCAATCCAGTGGAATAGCCTAAAATTTTTATTTTATTTGAAAAAGTTGTATGTAAACAATCGATAAGAAAATCTCTATTATTCTTATAATACTTTTTCATTTTTGCAATATGTCGTTCTAAGTAACCCTCTTTAATAAAACGAGCAAGAATAAGCTGATCTATCGAAGGTGTGTGTAAGTCAGAAAACCATTTAAGCTGACGGCATTTTTCAACAAGGTCTATTGGGAGAACCAAATAACCAATTCTTAATGCGGGTGAAAGAATTTTACTAAAAGATCCAATGTAAAGCACACGATGGGGGTCTAATCCTTGCAATGAACTTACAGGAGGACCTTCATACCTAAATTCACTATCATAATCGTCCTCTACCAAATAACATTCTTTGTGCCTTGCATAGTTTATTAATTGAATTCTGCGTTGGATTGGTAAAGTACCCCCTAATGGAAACTGATGAGATGGGGTAATAAAGATGAATTTTGGCTGTCGATCTTGAGGTAGTAAGGCTGTTCGCATACCGCATTGATCGACAGGAATAGCATAAATAGAAGCTCCAGAAGATTTAAATATCGTTTGAATATCATTTGTAATGGGGTCTTCCATAATCGCTACATCATTTGCTAACAAAAATAATCGAGTGATAACAGTCAATGCTTGTGTAGCACCTGAGGTGATAACAATTTGATCTGGATGACAGTCAACACCCCTCGTTCTTAGTAAATAGTTGGCTAATTCTTCTCTTAATTCATATCGACCTTCGGGTTGATCGTAACCAAAAATGGCAGGATTCGTATCGTTCCAGATATTATGGGATAATTTAGCCCATGTTTTCCGGGGAAATAAGTCTAACGCAGGTATGCCCGAACGAAAATCAATTTTTGGTGCTGTTGTTTTGTCTTCTATCTTTTTTTGAACAGTTTCTTTGCTAGATAGAGTTAAGTGGGCGCCATCTGCAACAAATGTACCTGAGCCTCTATGGGAAACTAAAAACCCTTCTGCCACGAGTTGCTCATACGCTTCTAATATGACATTTCTGGAAACATTTAATTCAGAACAAAGTTTACGTGTTGAAGCCAATCTCTCCCCGCCTTGTAATGTTCCATTTAAAATTTTTTCACGAATTTGTCGATAGACCTGTTTATTTAATGGTATATCTAACGCTCTATTTATAGGTATCCATAACATGTTTGCTTTACTCCTTCTTAAAATTGGTACCGTCAAAATGTATAATAAGTGGCTCTATTTTTACCAATATTACCATGATAGAGTAATTTTAAATAATACACAGGAGATGAATAGATGAAAAAACCACAAGAGTTAGTTATGGAAGCATTGAAGTCGGCTGCAAGAAATAATCAAATGAAAGATGCATTTCAACAATCGAAAGAGCTGTATCCATTATTGTTGAAAGCCGCAAAAAGATATGTGGCAGGGGAAGTTAGAGCAGACGCCATTGCTGTAGCAGAAAATTTATTAGCGAAAGATTATCAAGTTTCACTGGAGTTTATAGGCGAAAATACTGTGCATCTTGAGGAATGTCAAAAGGCTGTGAAGGAATTTATGACGCTAATTGATGAAATGGGTACGCTGTCTTTGAAGCAAACCGTATCGTTTGATTTGTCGCATATAGGGCTGTCTATAGACAAGGAAATTGCTTATAAACACTTGCTTCAACTTGTTCAGCATGCTAATACGCATGGCATTATTTTAATGGTTAGTATGGAGGAATCTTCAAAGACAGATGCTATTCTCGACATTTATAAAAAGATAGCGGCGCAATACGACAATATCGGAATAACCGTACAAGCTCATTTATACCGCACTGAAATGGATTTACAAGAGCTTGTTCAATATCCTGGAAAGATACGAATAGTCAAAGGGGCATTTCAAGAGCCAAGTACTATTGCGATGGAGAGGTCAGAAGCATTGAATCGTCGCTATCTACAATTTATAGATCAGTTAATTAAGTGGAATCATCCTTTTTCAATAGCAACCCATGATGAAGCCCTTATACAAGAGATGGAACAACGTCACTATTTTCAACAATCAAATGTAGAAATCGAGATGCTTTATGGCATTCGTCCAGATTTAATTCGAAGTTTACAGCGAAAGGGATATAACTGTAAGGTATATCTGCCATATGGGCAAGAGTGGTATTTATACTTGTGTCATCGTCTTGCTGAAAACCCAGAAAACTTATATTTAGCAGTAACAGATATGTTAAGTACATCATTACTAGATAGCAATGAAGGCTATTGATGAAAGAAAATTATTCCAGAGGGTGTTTTGAAAGTTGAAACATAGGAGAAAAGTGCATTGAATGGATGGAATTTTACAATGACGTTATAGAATAATATGTATCGTTAAACGCCCGTGCAACCGCAAGGACGCTCATATGTTCATAGAATATTATGTTTTGCAAGTATGTTTAGACTATGTAGATACTCACACACTATATGAAGAATCCGACTGTAAAGGTTTTTGGCTTGGACCCCAACGATTTGTCTGTGGCTGACTATCAAGCACTGTAAATACAAATAGTACGATTGCTCCAAAGGGGATGAAAATGATTAAAATCCATGCTCCACTGCGCCCTATATCATGAAGACGGCGGACCGTCACAGACAAACTAGGAATCATAAAGATTATTCCAAACAACGTGCTGAGTATTCCCACCTCTGGTGAAAATTTGAGATTTAGCATCTCTTCAATCATTACTATTACAAATGAAATAATAATTCCGAAAAGGTAGTACATCCAATATTCTTGTCGTCGAGCGCGACCACTAAAATTGAATGTGTTCTTCAAGGCATGTACAAACCACTTCATCAAAATGTCTCCTTACTAGAAATCTAAAATAGTTTATATTTAAGAGAGAAGGATGTATAGAAAATTTAATTGATTCATCTAACATAGACTTTTCACTTAAGAAAGGGGTGTTGTTCCCAAAGGTTGTTAATCATTATTTTTAATGGTTGAAATTCAATAAATCAACTTCTTTCTTAATCTTAATAATGCTTGTTATGAAATAGGTTGCATTTTTTCCTTAATATGTATTATATGTTATACTAAATACAATATAAGTCAATTAGAATAATGTTGAAGAACTACTAGAATACCATGTATCTATTACAGTAGATACATGGTTAGAAAACCGTTTCTAGTGCTCATGTTTTTCTTTGCTATATAGTAAAATGGTTATTTAGAAGTAGATGGTGATAGTAAAATTGAGCTTAAACTAGTTTAAGGCGAAGATGTACATGAAAACAGAGAACGAAGAATAAAAGTGAGTTTTAGTATCAACAGTAAAAAATTGTTGAATGAATAATTCTTGAACAAGTAACTACTTTGTCAGAACACAACTCAGTTATACCCTACACAACTTCGCAGAAGGAGGTATAAAAATGGGCTATCAACAAGCTTTATCACGTTATATTGACGCAACAAATACACATGATTTTAACAACGTCAAAGCATTATTACATCCACAGGCGGTTTATTGGTTTACGGATCGAACATGCACGTCGCTAGAAGAAATAGAAGCTTATTTCAAGCATGCATGGCATGTTATTCAAGATGAGGTTTATCGTGCAACCAATGTACAATGGCTTACTGCTGATGAAAATGCCGCTACATGTATCTATACATACCATTATGAAGGCTATCACAACGGCACATTTGTATCAGGTAGCGGGAGAGCAACGAATGTTTTTACTGTTATGAATAATGAGTGGAAACTTATTCACGAACATTTAAGTAGCTAAGGTGACCTTAAAACCACTTGAATTAGTAGCAATGACAATTGCCTAGCACCCTTTTTAATCTAGCTTTGCCGCATAAATGCGAGAGCTTTCTCCCCAAGGGTGATAGCCAGTACCGATATAGGAAAAGCCATAGCGCTCATATAGACCGATATGATCTGTACAAAGATAGAGCTGTGGAAAACCATGTTGCTTTGCATCCTTTTTAGCTTGCTCTAATAGCAATGCACCATAGGCATGACCACGATGGCTTTCCTCAATATACACCGCACAGACCCAAGGATATAAATCCATCCGACTTATAAAGTCATTGGTAATTAAACCAGCACAGCCGATGATTTCATCATTATTCATTAATACATACCACTGTGGGAGCGGTACCTGTGCATCGATGCAATGGGCAATACAATCCTCATAGAGCATCATATTTTCCTCACTTGCCCATTTGCTCTGAATATAACGGGTCGCCATTTCAGCATAGCTTGGCTCCTTGCGTATGGAAATAATCTTCATTTTCGCCACCCCTTTGAAAAGTTAATAGATACGGTTATTATTGTAATTAATGGAAACATCAATAAGCAATAATAACTTGGGGAGGCTATAAACTTGCAGCAAGAAATCTATCAATGGGGACACGCCCAACATCCCACTTTAGTTTTTTTTCACGGTCTTGGTAGTACAGGTCTAGCATTTGGCGAACTAGCAAATTATTTACCAGCACATCATATCGTATCATTTGATTTACCTGGACATGGGTATGCATCAGCCTTGACAGAAGAAGCGGCTTATCTCCCATCAAATGTAATAGCATTAATCGAAAAGATGCTAACACAAAAGTTAGGTAATAAAAAATTTTATCTTATCGGACATTCTTTAGGTGCAGATTTGGCTTTACATTACGCAGCTACTTTTCCAAAGCAAATAGCTGGTCTTATTTTATTAGATGGTGGCTATTTAAGTTCACAAGATATGGGGATGACAGTAGAAATGGAGTTGCAGAACATTGAAAGTTTCTGTAACGATGTTAGATTCTCCTCTTGGGATGAATTTTTTCAATCGGAAAAAGAGGAGCTTTCGCGCTGGTCTGCTGAACTGGAAGCTGCTCCGCGTGCACAAGTAAAAGCATTGGATGGCGAAATTAGATTAGCTCTTTCCACGTTTACAGCACAATCGCTAATTAAAGGGCTTGATGCTGAACCCATTCGTCACAAACTTCAGCATGTGAAGTGTCCAACTTTATTGGTAAGTGCTACAAAACCTATTGAACTGGAACAAGTAAGAAATAAAAGTATAGCGGATTTCCAAGCAAAAGTAAGCAATGTTCAGGTAGAGCCTGTCCCGAATGCAGGGCATGATATTTTCCGCGATGCACCTGAGAAGGTAGCAGAAAAAATAACTGCATGGCTTGCTAATAATAATGGCTAAAGAATAATCGAAGCTGTACATTTAAAATAGGGGTTTAAATTACATGAAAAGGTTACGAACAGAAAGAGATTTAATAACGTTGATTGAATCTGATACGTGGATGATGGAAATTTTGCGCTGTGTGGAACAACAACAGTTACCCGACAGTTGGGTTTGTGCTGGCTTTATTCGTTCCAAGGTGTGGGATTATTTACATGACTATCAAGACAGAACGCCCTTAGCGGATATTGATGTTATTTATTTTGATAAGCAGCTAATTTCAGAAGAACAAGAGAAGCAATATGAACAGCGTTTATTGGAACTTTTACCAAAAGAACCGTGGTCTGTGAAAAATCAGGCGAGAATGCATATCGTAAACGCTAGTGAACCTTATCAATCTTCCGTTGATGGCATGGCACATTTTCCAGAAATCCCAACAGCGATTGGTGTAAGGCTTACAAAAGGTGTACTGGAATTGGCTGCACCTTATGGCATACAGCATTTACTGTCGGGTATTGTGGCACCGACCCCTTTTTTTTATAAACATACACATTTACATGAGATTTATCAAAAGAGAATTTATAATAAACAGTGGCAATCTAACTGGCCAAAACTATTTATAACGACACGATAGGCTAAAGGGGCGAAAAGAGATTGCAACAAGAAAAAAAGCAAATACTTATGCATTATGAAAAATCTATATTGTGGTTAGAGCACCTGTTAGATGTTACGGAGCAACAGTGGCGCATGCCAATCCAGCAAGGGAAGTGGACAGTAGCAGAGGTTATTGGACATCTAATTCCTTGGGATCAATTTGTATTAAACGAACGTTTGCCCTTTTTATTTTCAAGAAATCAGCTACCAAAGGGGACAAATGTAGAACAGATGAATGCTCAAGCTGCAAGTAGTAGCCGCTTACAAAGCAAAGCGCAAATAGTGCAGACATTGTTGAAGTGTCGGCGTTTACTGTTACAAGCGCTTCACGATTTACCGGATCAACAGTGGCAACAAAGTTTTAAGATTGGTTGCTCTGAACTTACACTTTACAGCTATTTTGCTGGATTGGTAGAACATGATCAGCATCATTTTTTACAAGTACAAAGTGTGCTAGGTGAAAAGCAATGGATATAAATATAAATCAAATCATTGATTATTATGCACAAGCAACTGTCAATTTTGTTGATATTTTCACAAATACAATGAAACCAGGACGAAAGGATACAGGACGTACTACTGCGCCTGGGAAATGTGGTTTAGTTTTCCCATTAGCTGGAAGTGCGTCTTTTAGTTTTAATGGGACACCTTATGCGATGGTGCCTGGAATGGTTGTCCATGCAGGACCACAAATGCCAATTGAAATTCAAGCGACTGGCGATAAGATATGGGAGTACGCAGTGGTTCATTATATACCATCAAAAGACATGGTGCCTTTCGCATTAGCCAATCAGCATTTTGCCATTCATACTGGAGATTATTCAAATATTATTAATCTTGTACAACAGTTAAAAGAAAGCTATGCCATGCCAGGGAGTATGGCGATTTTGAAATCTAAGGCAATATTTATGAATTTAGTGGAAGCTATCTTAATTTCAGCAAAGATGAAGATTCTTGACTCGGCAAATGAAATGATGGAACAAGTCGTTCAATACATACACGAGTACTATGCGAGACCACTATCGGTATCCAATATTGCGCAAGCATTCGGTGTCGAGCGTCGAAGATTAGCTTATCTTTTTGAACAACATACGGGCATGAATCCAAGTAGCTATTTAACAGAATATCGCATACGGCGGGCAAAAGACTTGCTAAGATATTGCAATTTTACGGTGGCAGAAATTGCTGAATGTGTAGGCTATGTTGATAGCTTTTATTTTAGTCGGGTATTTAAAAAAAACACAGGCATGTCTCCAACAGCATTTCGAAAATTAATGATGGAAGAAGCCAAATATGTATAAAGCAGACGAGGGAAACCGCCAATAAAAGCACATGAATCGCCAGTACACCTGCGCGCAACAAAAGTGTTAGATTGATTGCAGTCAATCTAACACTTTTTCTTTTTTAGTGCAGGCTTTTTGATAATTATTTTCGGCAAAAGTCCATATAGAAAACGAAATTGTCCATTCACAACTATTTTTCTCTTTGGTAGGATAGAACACGTAAATGATAATGACTATCAATTAATTAGTGGATTGCTATTGACTTATTAATGAAAATGATTATCATTATCGTTGATAGATGACCATGATGAGGAGAGATTTAATGTGAATAAATATATCAAAATGTGTGCGCCTGCACTTTTAGCACTATCCCTTGCTGCTTGTAATACCGATAAAGCGGCAGAGTCTACAGCAGTAAAAAATGAAGCGGTTACAAGTTCTACAGAAACACAAACAGAACAAGCAACAACACAGAACATTACATATTTAGGCGAAACGTATGAACTACCAGCAAAGGTAGAAAATATTGTAGCGGCAAGTTTAGAGTCTATGGAAGATGCTGCAATGCTGGGTATTAAACCAGTGGGTGTACTCGATATTGGTGGCAAAATTCCATCCTATCTTACAAAGGAATTAGCAGGAGCCCAACTTGTAGGCAATAAAATGGAGCCAAATGCAGAGGACATTTTAGCACTGGATCCTGACGTTATTATTGGGACATCCAAGTTCCCAGAAGAAACGGCGGAAAAGCTCAATAAAATTCAAACAATGATTCCTTACTCGCATATTTCAACAAATTGGAAGGAAAACTTAACATTGCTCGCACAGCTTACTGGGAAAGAAGAGGATGCTAAAAAAATCATTGCAGACTATGAAACGAAGGTTGCCGATGCTCAAATGAAATCAAAAGAGCAACTAGCAGACAAACAGGTGTTAATTGTTCGTTTGCGTGGTGGCGTTATGTATATCTATCCTGCGGGTGTTTACTTAAATCCTGTGCTTTATGAAGACTTAGGGGCACCAGTTCCTGAAATCGTAACAACGACGAAGGCACAAGCGGAACTTTCACTTGAAACGTTAGCGGATATCAACCCGGATGCAATTTTCCTGCAATTTGAGGAATCTGAAAATACAGATGCTCCGAAAGCATTAGAAGATCTGCAAAAAAAACCAATCTTTGCAAGCCTAAAGGCAACTAAAAATGAACAAATTTTTGTTAATGCCATTGAGCCTCTAGCTCAAGGTGGTACTGCTTGGTCTAAAGTGAAATTCCTAGATGTTGCAACGGAGAAATTACTTAAATAGATGAAATAGGCTGGTAGTAGAATTGGTGGAATCACCGGGCTATTACCAGCCTTTTCATAAGATAACGAATAAATAGAAAAAGGTGTCGCAGTTGAAAAAAACAAACATAGTATCATTTTCTATATTGGTAGCTTCACCTTTCCTCATTGCGATTGTGGCTTTAATGTCTATTATGTACGGGACAAAGGATATTAGTGCCTTAACAGTGTGGCAAGCCATAACAGTATTTGATCCTGCAAATATTGACCACCAAATTATAAGGACTAGCCGTATGCCTAGAATGTGCGCCGTATTGCTAGTAGGTGCGTTTTTAGCAGTAGCGGGTGCAGTTATGCAAGGTATTACTCGAAACTATTTAGCATCGCCATCCTTAATGGGCGTTAACGATGGTTCAGCCTTTGTTATTACATTAGCCATTGTATTCTTTCCTGGACTCCCAAACTATCAAATGATATTGCTATCGATGCTCGGCTCAGCATTAGGTGCTGGCATTGTTTTCGGCTTCGGTTCCCTTATTCGAGATGGGCTATCGCCAGTTCGATTAGCCATTATAGGGACGGTTATAGGGACATTTTTAAGTAGTATAGCGACAGCGATTGCAATGTATTTCCAAGTATCACAAACGGTTAGCGCTTGGTATAACACAAAGGTACATATGGTCGACAATAGTATGCTCTTACTATCCATTCCTTTTGGCTTAATTGGTCTAATGCTGGCGTTATTTTCGGCAAGGGCTATTACAATCACCGCATTAGGTGATGATATTGCTATAGGTCTCGGACAAAAAACAAAAGCAGTAAAAATGGTTAGTATGCTCGCCGTCGTATGTTTAACAGGAACTGCAGTTGCACTTGTAGGAAAAATTGCTTTTGTTGGGCTTGTTATTCCACACATTACACGTTTTCTTGTTGGCGTGGATTACCGTTTTATTATCCCATGTGCAGCACTAATAGGTGCATTCTTCTTAGCCCTTTGCGATGTGCTCAGTCGTTTCGTTAATTATCCATTCGAAACGCCCATTGGTGTATTAACTGCACTGGTCGGTGTTCCATTCTTCTTATATTTAGTTCGTAAGCACGGAGGTGAAAAGCGTGCATAGTAGAGCTTCCCGTGTAGTCATTACGGTCATCACTATACTTCTTTTATTAATTTTAGGGACAAGCTATCTCCATTTGACAAATGGTGTTTTTGATATGTCCGTAATGGATGTACTAAAAACACTCTTGCGAATTGAACCCAACCCGAAATTTGATCTTGTTATTTTTGAATTTCGTCTCCCACGAATAGTCATCGCGGCACTTGTTGGGGTAGGGCTAGGAATGGCGGGAGTCGTGTTACAGGGTATTACACGCAATGGCTTAGCAGACCCTGGAATTTTAGGCATTAATGCTGGCGCGGGTGCAGCAGTTGTTATTTTTATGTTTTTCTTTCAGTTACGTGTGGTCACAGCGGATATCAGTAGCTGGTTATCCATTTTAATGATGCCGATTTTTGGTTTTGTTGGTGGTACGATGGACGCGGCTTTAATTTTCTCCTTTGCGATGAAAAATGGTCATTTAGATATGCAACGTTTGATTTTAACAGGGATTGCTATTAATAGTGGTTTTGGCGCGTTATCGCTGTTTCTATCATTAAAAATGAATGCACAAGATTATGAGTCTGCTGCCGTTTGGATGGCTGGTTCTATCTACAATGCCAATTGGATTTTTGTCGTGTCGATGTTGCCATGGCTCCTATTGTTAGGTTTTTATGTTTATCGAAAATCGTATTTACTCGATTATTTTCAATTGGAAGAAGACAGTATTACGAGCTTAGGCATAGCGCTGGAAAAGGAAAAAATGAAGTTATTATTGGCGAGTGTCGGCTTAGTGAGTGCCTGTGTATCCGTTTCGGGGAGTATAGGCTTTATAGGGTTAATGGCGCCACATATTGCAAAACAGCTTGTCGGTATTCAACATCGTTATGTTATGCCGGTAAGTGCGCTTATAGGGGCTTGTTTACTAGTGCTAGCAGACTTTATTGGTAAGACGGTGTTTGCACCTTCGGAGTTGGCTGTAGGCATTGTTGTGTCCATTATTGGTATACCTTACTTTTTGTATTTGTTAGTAAAGTCAAAAGCTTAGGGGGGAAATCGTGTGCAAACTGCATTTAGAATGGAAAATTTATCTTCAGGTTATGAGCATGTCCGTGTATTTGAAGGGTTGAATTTAACGATAGAAGAGGGCAAAGTGACAACGATAATAGGACCAAATGGTTGTGGCAAATCAACATTATTGAAAACAATTGGGCGCATTTTAAAGAAGCAACAGGGAATCGTTTATTTGCAGGAACAAAATATGCAAAATTTATCGACCAAAGAAATTGCAAAAAAGTTAGCGATCTTATCCCAAACACCAATTGCTCCAGGACAGTTAAAGGTAGAGGAGCTAATTGCATACGGTCGTTATCCACATCGTCATAATGTCAATCGTTTAACGAAGAAGGATGAAAAAATGATTGAGTGGGCCTTAACAGTTACAAATACATTGGAGTATCGCAGTCGTGAGCTCGCACAACTTTCAGGAGGACAAAGACAGCGTGTCTGGTTAGCAATGGCATTGGCGCAAGAAACGAGTATTTTGTTGCTAGACGAGCCCACGACTTATTTGGATATGGCACATCAGCTAGAAGTGCTTGATATCGTAAAAAATTTAAATGAACAACATGGCTGTACGATTGTGATGGTTTTACATGATATTAACCATGCAGCGCGCTATTCAGACCATTTAATCGCTATGCGTCAAGGTGTTGTAGTGGAAACAGGTACTCCGCAGGAAATTTTATGCGCGGATGTGATGCGCAAGGTGTTTAATATTTCTGCGAGAATTATGGAAGATCCAGCAACAAACACCCCTGTATGTTATGGCTATGATGTGTTAAAGGAGGGAGACAAATGATTGTTGGACAAGTAGACAGTGTATCTGATTTTTTTTGCTATGAAATGACGTCGATGTTTACAGATTATACGTATTCGATAAATGTTTATGTCCCTCAAGGGCAAGCACCTAAAGAAGGCTTTCCTATAATCTATGTATTAGATGGTTCGTCCTATTTCCAGTACGTGAAGGAAGCCATCCGTCTACAAAGTCGTAACGCACCTAAAACGGGAGTATTACCTGCCATTGTTGTCGGTATCGGTCATCTAGCTGATATGCATGAACGCCGTTTCTACGACTTTACAGCACCTGCAAAAACGTATAGTTATCCTGCCAGATTTAAAGGCAAAGGTTATCATCAGCATGGAGGGGCAGAAAACTTTAGTCGCTTTTTACAGGAGGAATTAAAGCCGCGACTTTCTGCACAATTTCATGTAAATGAACAGCAACAAACATTATTTGGTCATTCGTTAGCAGGTTATTTCGCACTATGGCAATTATTAAATAATAGAGGTAGTTACCAACATTATATCGCTATTAGCCCCTCAATCTGGTGGAATGAACATGAGTTGTTTGCTAGAGTAAAGGCTTTTATGGAAGTGCATCAACATGTGAAGGAAACCATATTTATTGGCGTAGGAGAATTGGAAACGTTTATGGTAGAAGATGCGCGACAAATAGCGGATCAGTTAGAGAAAGTAATGGACATAGTCTTTTATGAGGCATTAAGCGAAAACCATGCATCTGTAGTCCCTACTGTTATGAGTAGAGCCATACGTTTTGTGCATAAAAATTAAATTTACAGCCGCATTATCTTAGGTAATGCGGTTTACTTTTGGATAAAAATACAATAATATGTATTTAAAATCAAAAAAGGTGTGATATAAGTGGGCGTTATTTTAGCAGATAGTCAACATGCACACATAGTGCATAAAGTCATGATGCAAGCTTTTAAAGAATATGAACATGCAACACCGCCGTCTAGCGCATTAAGCGAAACAGTTAGCTCAATTGAACTGGCACTACAAAATGGCGAGCAAGCTTTTATTAGTTATATGGAAAATGAACCTGTCGGGATGGTTCGATTTACATTGAATGATGAGGGGATATATTTCTTCCGATTATCTGTAGTTCCGGAAAAGCAAGGTCAAGGTTTGGCCAAGATGTTAATAGCTGAAGTTGAAAATTATGCGCGTGCTCAAGGCAAAAGTGTAAGCGAATGTAAAGTCCGTATGAGTGTACCACGGAATATTGCGTTGTATCGTGCATTGGGATATGTTATTACGAAAGAAACGATGGCAGAAAATCTTAACGGTATTTCTCTTCCTGTTGTAACAATGGAGAAGACACTGTAGGGGGGCATGTATTTGAAAAAAAGAATAGGCTGTTTGCATGCACATCATTCAAATATAGACTACATAGAGCAAGCATTTAATGGTTTTCAAGAGATAGAGCTAGTGCACTTTGTTGACCCGGGACTCATTCAGCATGTGACAAAGGGTGCTGATCATTTGTCCTTAAAGGTAAAAGAGCAATTGGAGTGGATAGCAAGCTGTAATATCGATGTCATTTTGATTACATGTACAAATTACATTGCATTGTTAAAAGAAGAGCAACTGTTATTATCTATACCGATTATAAAAATGGATGAACCTTTTTTTCAAATGATATGTGAAGAGACACAGCCCCAATTTATTCTTTTTACAAACCCTGCAACGGTAGATGGAACGATGGAGAGACTTTACCAATATGCGAAGCGCCATAAGAAGGCCATCAATGTGCAGGTGAAGGTACTAGACAATACATTTGACCTCATTATGCAAGGGAATAAGGCAGCGTATAACAATGCAATTATCCAATATTTCCGGGAAATAATGAATGATGGGCTGCGGATTGCTGTTGCACAGCTTTCGATGGTTGAGGCTGCACAACAATTTGAAGAGGAGTTCGGTGTAGCCATTACACACCCATTGCTATCGTTAGTGGAATTTTGGAGACTCGTTGATACAAAATGTGCAAATCCCGATAAAAAATAAAATGAAAATGAAATGAAACTTTTAAATTGGTAGTATAATGAATTTAGAAATAGAAACGGGGGCGAGCTAAATGAACGATTTACGCTATCCAATTGGACAATTTCGATTTCCAGAAGTAGTGACCGCACAGCATGTACAGAAATGGATTGATGATGTCCGTCTATTGCCGAGGCAATTAGCGGAAGCATTAAGTGGAGCAAGTGAACAATCATTAGCAAAATCCTATCGAGAGAACGGTTGGACAGTCACGCAATTAGTCCATCATCTAGCGGATAGTCATATGAATAGTTTTATTCGCTTTAAGTTAGCTTTAACTGAAGATACACCGACAATTAAGCCCTATAACGAAGAACATTGGGCAATGCTCCCTGATTCAGATATGCCAGTTGCGACTTCCTACAAGTTGCTAGAAAGTTTACACGAACGTTGGGTCTATTTGCTGACAAGTTTAACCGATGAGCAATTACAAAGTGCATTTCACCATCCAGACAACGGGGTCATGACGCTTGAAAAAGCACTCGCTCTGTATGCATGGCATGGAAAGCATCATCTTGCGCATATACACAATGCTCTTGCAAAATAGATAAAATAGGCGACTTTTTCTCACGTTTGAGAGAAAGTCGCCTCTTAATTTTTTTGTTAATGCATGCTACTAAACATGTATCAAATTATACAATTGTTATACCTGCACTTGCAGTACCAGTTAATACTTGTGCAACAGCTACACCAGTTGTAGTGATTGAGTACACCATTATTAGTTTGTCACCAGCAGAAACTGCTACCGGTGCAAAACTGCCTGAACCAAACGCTGTAGCACCTAATGCTATTGCTCCTGTAAATGCTGGAGCTAAGTTAACTGTAGCATCTGTAGCAGTATAAGTCGTACTTCCAGCAGGTGCACGATAGATTGTCGCAGTAACTGTAGTAGAGCCCACTAGAGCAATGGCAACTGTAGCAGAGAATGATGCAGATAAACCTGTAATACTACCAGCACGTGGTACTGTAAATGCTTCTGTTACAACGCCTGATAAGTCAAGCGTGTTACCTACAAGCGTTACACCAGGAACTGCAGTACCGAATCCGATAAGGGATGGTGTAGCGATTAGCCCAGTAACTAAAGAAGTTAACACAACAGGTGTAACCCCAGAAGAGAATGGAATAATGGAACCGCCTGTAGCTGGTTGTGATGGTGTGATACATGCAGCATCAACCGCTAAAAATGGACCTAATGCATGACATTCCATACCTCTAGATGAGCAACCACATCCGCTATTAGACATAGGATCATTTAAGAACATATTTACACCTCCTTTCTTCATTATTCTATTCATAGAGGAATAGAGTAAAAGGGCTATTAACTACATACATAAAGCTATTTTTATCTTCATTAAAAACTAAAGAAAGGTTTTAGGACGTAACATGATAGTCTATCGTCTATTTGATAAATGTCACAGCTAAAAATACGCAACCATCAATGTAAATGAGGGGAATGTGGACATGAAAAAGTCCAATAGGTATTGTGAATACTTATTGGACCGTTTCATATAGGAATTGTAATGGCTATTTTCATGGTATTGAATGGTTTTTCCTCCGAGGCGTTCAAACTAATTACGTCTACGAAATAGATTGAAAAATAAAGAATTTTTTTCTTTTTTCTGGTCTACTTCTATTACTTCTTCTATTGCTTCTTCTACCATTACCTTTTCAACAATTTCTAGTTGGTTGCTAGCTTCTTCATTCTTTGCTATAAGCGGCGTATGTTCTTCTATAACTAAATCATGGTTGTCGAATGTTTCAGCTTCCGTAGCAGGAGGCATAGTTGGAGTATCTACCGTTGCCTGAACTAATGACGAAGATTCTGTTAGCACCAAGTCATTAGCTATGGGCGCTGTTAAACTATTTGTTTCCAAGATGCTTACAGGGACTCCCTGTGTATCTGCTGCATTTTTAAAGTGAAAAGTCGATTCTGCTGTAGTGTTTCGATATAAACCGTTGTAAATATGACTTGGATGGGTATTAATTGATTGAAAATAATGTTGGTTAAAATGACGTTCTTCATGTTTTTTATCGGAATTAGGATTAGGTGGAAGATGCATGCCGGTGTTTATATTTGTTGCTTTGCCAGCCAAACTTTGAAGAAATTGATAAGTTGGTTCGGTCGTAGTTAATGATGGTTGTACAGCTGTTTGAGCTATTTCTTCTAAAAGCTTTTTTGTAGGGTTGGCAATATTTTTTAACGAGTTTTCATCAATATTCGTAAAATGAGTATCTATTGGCGGTGATGCTCCATTGTTATCAACCGTTATTATTTTATTTAATACGGCTAAAATTTCCTGATTCATTTCTTCTATTGTTTGATTAAGGGATTGTATCTGAATCGAAAGCTGCTTTACTTGTTCCTCGTATTCTTTAATTTGTAAGCTTTGCTTATCATCAATTGTTTCAGTTAAGCCCTCTATATGAGCGATTTGCGTTTTCAGCTCCTCAAACTCATTCTTCACAAATAGATAATCTTCAATTGATGTACCCGCTTTTAAAGTAGTTAACGTCTCTCTATAGGAATCAATTTTTTCTTTCAATTTTTCAATGTCTTGAGTGGAGTACAACTTCGAATCTTCCATTGCATTTCACCCCTTTCAGTCCATTAGTATTTTATTAAAAAACTCTACTTTCTGTTACAAAACCATGTAAACAGCCAAGAAGAAAGCAATGGTTCTATTCACTACACGACAACACCTCTCTTGAATAAATATCCTGTAAATTATTTGTTAGCCCATGCACTTAACGCTAAAAAACATATGCTACAAACGAAAGATAAAAAACTTATGGAGGTGTCAAAAGGATGCAAGATAATATGCCATCCCAGGCGCGCGAACTAATTTGTATAAATGTCGATAAGGTATATGACTGGATTGTAAAGGAAATGTCATTTGATATTTCGCCAACAGGTGCCATTACTTTCCCTGGTATAACACCAACGACAGTTTTAACAGGTGCAACTGTTACGTGTAGAGTAATTCCGGCTGCGACAAACCCAATCGTGATTCTTAATCGTGAGAATCGCCAATTCTCTATTGATGGATCAACAGTTTGTCTGCAACACTTGAATATTCAAAAGAACTTCATTCTTACAATTGTAGTTACTTTACCAAATGGTACTGTGTTTACAAGCAGTGAGATTCCGGTATCACGTTGTGAACAAGTTACATTATGTGCACCTAAAGGAACAGATGTTGAAATTCTTTATACAGATTTAGATTGCTTCGTGTGCACAACAGGTACGCTTACTGCTGGTACTGGAACAATTACATTTTCTGCGTTAACAATTACAGTAGCAGTATGTCAAAGTATTCAATCTACGTTCCCAGTTACTGTAGAGTTCTTAGCAAACTACTGCGAACCAAGAGCAGATTTACCATTCTCATGCCCAACTGCGGTTCGTCCAAAACAATGTTCCGTTATTTTCCCAACAATGGGGTAATGGTGCTAACACATAAGAAGTTGTCATAACATAAAGAGAGGATTATCCTCTCTTTTTTATTTTGGTTACTTATTATATAGGCAAGTCTAATTATGAGTATTCATCATGAGTCTGTGCAAGAAAAAATAAGGAAGCTGAAAGAACAAACAACATTATATGTCGATGAAATGAAAAGACTGGTGAAAGAGCTCGACCAGAAAAAGGAAGTAAGTAGCGTTAGTTATTTCACAACGTCACTTAATATTTCATATGATGCTGATCAAGAAAGCCTATGTCTTGGCTCTTATCATATTCGCAATATCGGTAATCAACCACTAACAAATCCGTATATTTGTATAAAGCTGCCTGATGATTCTCCTTTTTCATTTTCAGGAAGGTATGTTTATGAGCATTTTAATCAAAATTTAAAAGTTTCCGGTAGCTGGGAACGAATACATGATACTTCTAACAAAACAGAATTTTGGCTTAAACCAATAGGGAAACCAACAATTGAGCCAAATGAGACGATTTCATTTACTAATTTCCAAATTAAATGGTCCCATCATTTATCTTATGCAGGTACAATAACGGGATTTACATATTGTGATGAGCTACAAGACGGTGTCTTAGTAATAAATCCTATTAATCTTAATGGAATGAGCAGTGTAAAGGAGGGGCAAGATGAGTGAATTAGAGGAACAAAAATTAGAGGTAGGGCTTGAGCAAATCGTACGTCAATATATGAAGGATCGGCTGATAAATGTCTCAGACTTTATACAGGAGGAAGATAATAGTTTTGCTTTTCTAGAAAAAAACACGTTGCAACTATTGCTTGCCTCCTTGCTATCCGGGGACAAGAGAGTACTAGTAGAGAATGGCAATGGGCAATTTGAATTGAGTATTGTAAAGCAGCTAGATGAAATGATTGAGGAAACGAAAGTGCAGTTTGAGGAAGTAATGGATCTTTTGAAAAAGCTATCGTGATAGGAGGTACTAACGTGGATAATCAAAGCGTTAAAAATAACGATCCTATACAGCTACAGCAAATGATTATTTTTTTAAGAGCAGAGCTTGCGAAATATAAAAATGAAATAAATCGACTTAGAGATAGCGATTATTATTCACTCGTACTAAGACTAGAGCGAGAAAATGTCCGACTAACAAGACAAAATAAAGAACTTTCAATGGATCGTATGAAGTTAAAGAGAACGTTTGAAAGGGAGTCAAAGACCTATGAAGAAGATAGACAAAAAAGAGAGAGTCAACGACAAAAACATATTGCCTCGATAGACCTACTGTTAAAAGAAATAGAGCGCTTACGTACAGAAAATAAACAGTTACAGTATACAAGGAAGCAGACCCATCAGGATATAGCAGTAGATGATAAGCGTGCTATAGAGAATCTCGAAATACAGTTAAGTACATTTACGAAAGAACTCAATGCAAAAGTGAATTCGATAATGGATACTTTACAGCAAGATGACACAACTAATGTCTATGATTATTTAGTTAAAGAACTAGCAGAGAGAAACGATGAAATCCATAAATTGTCCATAGAGTTAATGGAAATAAAAAATAAAAAAACAAGTGCGGAAGCCGTATCGAATGAAAAAACCCTATCCGAGTTAAACGCTAAGATTGAAAAAATAATAGCTCAATCGATTGATTTTGAAGAGCAACTAGAAAAGAAAGTACGTATACTGGATGACTTAGAGCAACAATTAAACCAGCTCGTTATAGAAATCAATGCCAATCAATCGATGTAAAATAAGTGCTGGCATCATTTAAGCGGTATGTGGAATCAGGATGGATGTATCCTCTTATGTAAAATCAAAAAATATAGGGGCTCACTAGTAGTTGATTATGGAGGACATAGAAGTGCTACTCAAAATACTCAAATGGAAGCCGCAACTAACGTGAATCAGCGAGTTGCGGCTTATTGTGTGCCTGCGTACGAACATCATGGCACAGCCTGAAGCTATTTTTTCTATAAATGTTACGCAAAATTAAGCGCTGTTATTATTTTGTTTCTCGGTGTAATGTAACACGCTTCAAACGGGGTGAATATTTCTTTAATTCCAGTCTTTCAGGATTATTTCGTTTGTTTTTAGTTGTAATGTAATTTTTATCGCCTGTTTCAGTGCAGGCTAAAGTAACTTGAACACGCATATTATCGACTCCTTTTAAATCGTAATTATTACGCTTTAGATAATATATTGTTTACATACTAATGTCAATGTTTTGCGTTACAAAAAGTTATGCATTGCATTTTTATATTTTTTATGATTAAATTACAAACTATAAATAGTAATCATTACGATTTAGAATGATGGAGGTTATAAAATGACAAATAAAATTCCAGTGACTGTATTAAGTGGTTATTTAGGTTCGGGTAAAACGACGATAATGAATCATGTGTTACAAAATGAAAAAAACATGCGTGTAGCTGTTATTGTCAATGATATGAGTGAAATTAATATTGATGCAGAGTTGATTGCAAATGGTAGCGGTATTTCTCGGACAGAGGAAAAATTCGTAGAGCTTTCCAATGGCTGTATTTGTTGCACACTACGTGAGGATTTACTACAAGAAGTAGAGCGTCTCGCAAAGTTAGGGAATATTGATTATATTTTAATTGAGTCGACAGGTATTAGTGAACCAATACCAGTTGCACAAACCTTTAGTTATTTAGACGAGGAGCTCGGTATTGATTTAACGAAGTTCTGCAAACTCGATACAATGGTAACTGTAGTCGATGCTAATCGTTTTTGGCATGATTTTCAGTCAGGTGAAAGTCTATTGGAACGTAAGGAAGCAGTTGGTGAATTAGATGAACGCGATGTAGCAGATTTATTAATTGACCAGATTGAATTTTGTGATGTTTTAGTGCTGAACAAGTGTGATCTCGTAACAGAAGAAGAGCTTGAAAGACTAGAACGTATTTTGCGAGCACTACAACCTGAGGCAAAGCTTATTCGTACCGTTAATGGGGTAATAGAGCCAAGCGAAATTTTAAATACAGGAAGATTCGATTTTGAGAGAGTATCAGAATCGGCAGGCTGGTTAAAAGAGCTAGAACTTGGTCATGAAAATCATACACCGGAGACAGAAGAGTACGGTATTGCTTCATTCACTTATAAGCGTAAAATCCCTTTCCATCCAATGCGCTTTGTAGAGTGGTGTGATAACATGCCAGAATCAATTGTCCGTGCCAAAGGTATTATTTGGAGTGCGAGGCATCAAGATGTGGCATTATTACTGTCACAAGCAGGTTCGTCTGCGAAAATTGAACCTGTTTCTTATTGGGTAGCAGCTTTACCTACAGCACAGCAACAGGATGTCTTTTTACAAAGCCCAGAGGTATTGGACGATTGGGATGAAGAATTCGGTGACCGTATGACACAGTTAGTCATTATAGGAATAGACTTAGATCAAGAAGAAATTACAAAAGAGCTTGATGCATGCCTTTTGACAACGAATGAGTTTGCGGAGCCTTGGGAACAGCTAGAGGACCCTTTTAATTGGGAGTGGAGTTAAAGAGGCTAAATAGTGGGTTGCCTGTTCAGCTTACTTTTAATGATAGGAGTTAACGAGCTATAAGGTTTAATCAAAGTGAAGGGTTGCTCGACGCCTATGGAATAGCAAGAGACTTAAGCCACGCCCGCAAAAAAGCGAGCAACCCGTAACGGCAATCAACTTGCACATAGAAAATAACTAGGAGACTCGGCGCTTGCCTATGAAAAGCTTAGTGTTCGTGCTCGCTGGATTTAGTAATAATGCATGGAATTACTGTAGGAGAAACTGGATCTACCACATTACTTTTGTGGTAGATCCTTTTTAAATACATGATTATAGTCAGTCGCATCTCGTAATGCCTTTTCTTCTATTGGGATTCTTACTGATAGCATTGTAATGTTTAAGAGTGTAAAGCAAAATGCTGTAAAATAAGCTTGAAACATAATAGGCAACAGCAGAATTTCTAAACTAACAACGGCATAATTAGGGTGACGCATAAATGTATAGGGTCCCTTTCTGACAACTTCTGCACCTGGTAAAATTAAAATTTTCGTATTCCAAAAAGGTCCTAATGACCGGATACACCAAATACGTAAAGCTTGCACTAAGAGGAATAATAAGAAAAGTAACGGAAATAAGGGCGATGGTCCAAAATTATTGGAAACAACTTCAACAATCAAAAATAGAAAAAAACTAACATGCATGGCAACCATATAGGAATAATGTGATTCACCTACTTCATAGGCACCTTTTGCAAGCATCCATTTTTCATGGCGTTTGGCTATAAAAACCTCTGTTAATCTTTGTAGAATTACAAGAATTAAAATAAAGTAAAATAGCATACTACTCCCTCCATTTAAGTAATACAGCTTCCGCACAGAATCCAGGGCCGAGGGCGACAAGCAACCCAATATCATCTATCTGCCCTTCGTTTAACATAAATTGTTCGAGTACATATAATACGGTAGGCGAGGACATATTACCGTGATTGCGTAATATTTCCCGAGAAATGTCGGTTTTTTGTTGAGAAAGATAGAGCGCATCCTCATAGGCTTTTAACACCTTTTTCCCTCCAGGATGTGCAATAAAATGATCGAGCTGTTCGCTGAAAAGGTGTTGTTCGACTAAAAATTGTTCAATGAAAGGACCTAGCCAATTCGTAATAATCGCTGGAATACTTTTTTGGAAAACGACATGAAGCCCGTTATTTTTTATATTCCAGCCCATCACATTTTCTGAATCAGGCATCCACTTCGAGCCAGTTGTAACAATCGAAGGAACTGCTTTCTTCGTCTGTATTGCTGCATCGTCTCCGCAAACAAGTATGCAAGCTGCACCATCTGCGAATAAGGATGCACCGATTAAATTACTTTTTGAAAAATCGTTTTGTTGAAAGGTTAAGCTACAAAGTTCAACACATACAACAAGCACCTTTGCTTGAGGATGTGCTTTGCAATAATCATAGGCACGACTTATGCCAGCTGCACCACCTGCACAACCTAACCCCCATAGAGGAATACGTTTTAATCGATCTGAAAAAGGTAGTTGATTCATAATTCTAGCATCGATGCTTGGTGTAGAGATGCCCGTACTACTTACGAAAATAATGGCATCTATTTCGTTAGGAGAAATCGGTGCTTCTAAAAATGATTCATTTTGTAAACAAGCTTGAATGACCTCAACGCTATATTGCGTTGCTAACGCTATATACAGATTGTTTCGCTCTTCGAAAGTATGCTCATTGCGGTGCCATTCGGCTGGTACACAGAAATGGCGAGTCTGAATGCCACCATTATCGAATACTTTTAAATAACGCTCTAATTTGGGGATTTTTTCGTAAAATAGTTCTTTTGTTAATGCCTCTGCATTCGCTTGCTGCAATGTGTAAGGTGGTTGATATGTACTTATCGAAATAATTTTTGACAATTCAACATCTCCTTCGTAAATAGGGGTCTTGTACATTATATGCAGATAGGAAGGGCATACATGCTTCATATAGATCAATTTGACAATTTTGAAAAAATTAGATATATTGGAAACATCTAAATTGGAAGTAGGTGATGTGACATGATGAATAGAGCCGTTTTTAACGAACTGCATTTCGGTTTGTTCAATTTCACACGCCTAAAATATACAATTTGACCTTGCTTTGTAGCGTGAAATACTACGATGTGGCAATGGCTATTTGTGTATTCCCTTAAACGTGCCTGTGAAACTTTGTAACTGCCGAAATGCAGTTGCAAAGTTTTTTTATGTTTGTAACGCATTAAGAGGCGTAATGGATAGACACATTTAGGAGGAATAACAATTGAATTTAACAACTTTAGGTTTTTCAACATATTTTCAAGAGCAATACACTGCATTTAAAGAGCAAACAAAGTTAGCAAATTGCGTACCTGCAAGGGTTGCTTTGGAGCATAAACATTCATACCGTGTGTTAGCTGAAGATGGAGAATGGTTAGCGACCATCGCTGGGCATTATGCGTATACATCGCTCGCGAGAGAAGACTATCCAGCAGTTGGGGATTGGGTACTAGTGGAGAAGATGGCGGGAGAAGAAAAGGCAATTATTCATAAATTATTTACCCGCAAGTCCGTTTTTTCTCGCAAGGTTGCAGGATTAGAAATTAAAGAACAAATTGTCGCGTCAAATGTGGATATCGTTCTTCTTGTCATGAGTTTAAATGCCGATTTTAATATTCGCCGTTTAGAACGCTATTTAGTAGCCGCTTGGGATTCAGGGGCTAAGCCGGTAGTTGTACTGACCAAGGCCTATTTATGTGAGGATATACCGAGCATGGTACGTGAGGTTGAGCAGGTCGCATTTGGAGTAGATATTTTTGTTACTAGTGCACGTTCAGGTGAAGGGATAGAAGCTATTCGCATGCTCTTTACGGACGGGGTGACGGGTGCACTGCTCGGTTCATCGGGTGCGGGAAAATCTACTTTAATGAATGCATTAAATGGAGAAGAGCTTATGAAAGTTTCAGCTATACGGGAAGATGATGCGAAAGGTCGCCATACAACAACACATCGGGAATTAATTGTACTGCCGAGTGGCGGTTGCTTAATTGATACGCCAGGGATGCGTGAATTGCAATTATGGGATCAAAGTGAAAGTCTATCTTCTAGTTTCCGTGATATTGAAGAATTTGCGACAGCATGTCGTTACAGGGATTGCACCCACCATAAAGAGCCGCATTGCGCCGTACAGCAAGCCATTTTAGATGGAACGCTTGAACCATCACGCTTACAAAGCTATTTTAAATTGCAAAAAGAACTTGCTTTTATTGAGCGGAAAACGAATGTGCAAGCAAAACTGAATGAGCAACGCAAATGGAAGCAAATTGCGAAAGGGTTAAAGAAGGGAAAGAAATAGTCGAGAAACGTTAAGGAGCAACTTCGCAATGACTGCGGAGTTGCTATCTAATTGTTTGAGGAGATGTATTATGGCTATACAAACTATTAATCATTTTTTATTTTCTGTTTCAGATCTAGCGCAATCTATAGCATTTTACCAAAATATTTTTGATGCGAAGCTTTTGGTGAAAGGGAGAAGCACAGCCTATTTTGATGTAAATGGGCTATGGCTTGCGTTAAATGAGGAAGCGGATATTCCACGTAACGAAATTCACCAATCCTATACACATATTGCTTTCTCTATCGATGCAAAAGATTTCGATACGATCTATGAAAAGCTTGTACATTATAAAGTCAATATTTTAGAGGGTAGGGTAAGAGATGAGCAAGATAAACAATCTATCTATTTCACTGATCCCGATGGTCATAAATTTGAATTCCATACAGGTACTTTGCAGGATCGCTTAGCTTACTATAAAAAAGAAAAACCGCATATGGAGTTTTTCAATGATTAAAAAAGGAGTGGTAATATGAAAAAAGCAATTATTTTTGATATGGATGGCACATTATTTCAAACAAATCTTATTTTAGAGCCGGCTCTTTCTGCGACATTCGATGTGCTACGTACAAAGGGATTATGGCAGGGGGAGACACCCATTGCCCAATATCGTGAAATTATGGGGGTTACATTGCCTGTTGTATGGGAAACATTATGCCCTATGCACACATTAGAGGTGCGTGAAGCTAGTAATGTTTTATTTCATGAAAAGCTTATCGAGCTAATACGAAACGGCAAAGGCGCATTGTATCCAAATGCAGAGCAAACACTCGCTACTTTAGCAAACGACTATCATTTATACATAGCGAGCAACGGACAAAAAGAGTACTTGCAAGCAATTGTTGAAACATATAAGCTGAACCGTTTTATAGAAGGAACATATAGTATTCAATCTATTCCAAGTGGTCATAAATCTGATTTAGTAAGAAGTGTAATCGAAGCAAACGCCATTCAAGCTGGCACTGTTGTCGGAGATCGTTCGTCGGATATCCAAGCAGCACGAGATAATCAGCTATTTTCAATTGGTGTACGCTTTGATTTTGCTCAAGAATCCGAGTTACAAAAGGCACATATTGTGATAGATAATCTACAGGAAATACCATCTGCACTAGCGACTATTTTATAAAAATGTATCATTGTTCTTCATCCATCTATAGCAAGCTCGTAATGTTTACGTTGCATTCCATAAGGGGAAAGAGTAAAATAGTGCCAAACTATAATAAAAGCGTTGAGAAGGAAAAGTAAATTGGACAAGCATTTAATAGAGAGCCTCTGTTGGTGGAAATGAGGTAAATGAACCCTTTTGAAAATGACCTTTGAGCTTCGTACCGAAAGCTTTTTGCGAGTAGATTACGACGAGGTGGGCACTCGTTACAACAGCGGCAGTATCTCTTATATAAATGCAAGACGTACTGATTAAGGCAAATAGTGTAAGCTATTTGTAAATATAGGTGGTAACACGGGTATACTCGTCCTAATCAGTCATGATTAGGGCGTTTTTTTTATCTTCAAAAAGCGTTAGCTATTAAAAATTAGGAGAAAATTCTAATAAGGGACGAATGAAGATAGGAAAAACATGTTATCCGCATAACAAGAAATTTGGAAGATTGAGGGGAGTAACTTAAGATGACAATTGTAATTGGAGGAGCGTGGCCTTACGCGAATGGTTCATTGCATTTAGGGCATATCGCTGCATTATTACCAGGTGATATTTTGGCTAGATATTACCGACAAAAAGGTGAGCAAGTATTGTATGTTTCAGGAAGTGATTGTAATGGTACGCCGATTTCAATTCGAGCTGCACAGGAAAATACGACGACAGAAGCAATCGCAAACCATTACCATAACGAATTTACACAATGTTTTCATGACTTAGGATTTACGTATGATTTGTATACAAGAACGGATGCAAAGCACCACCATGATGCGGTACAGTCTATTTTTTTACAACTGCTAGCAAATAATTATTTATACAAAAAGAAGATTGAACATACTTATTGTGAAACGGATAAGCAGTTTTTACCTGATCGCTTTGTAGAAGGTATTTGTCCAAATTGCGGAGCGAAGGCACGTGGAGATCAATGTGATAATTGTTCACAAATTTTAGATCCACTCGAATTAATCGATAAGCGTTGCAAAATTTGTGGCAATGAGCCTGTTATCCGAGAAACAGAACATTTTTATTTTACTTTTAGTCAATTTCAAGGAAGACTTGAAACGTTTTTAGCTGAAGCCAAAGCAGATAAACGCTGGCGAGACAATGCACTAGGCTTAACTGAACGTTACTTAGCGGAAGGCGTACCAGATCGTGCTGTTACCCGTGATTTACCGAACGGAGTTGACGTACCCGTTCCAGGCTTTGAAGGAAAGAAAATTTATGTGTGGATTGAAGCGGTAGCAGGATATTTAACAGCTAGTATGGAATGGGCAAAACAACACAATAGAGCACTTGAAGATTTGTGGAATGAAGAAACCATTGCTTACTATGTGCATGGCAAAGATAATATTCCATTCCATACAGTTATTTGGCCAGCGATTTTGATGGGGATTGGGGCAAAAGCATTGCCAACACATATTGTCTCAAATGAATATTTAACATTGGAAAAACGAAAATTATCTACGAGTCAAAATTGGGCCTTGTGGGTGCCATATATTTTAAGTCGCTATGATGCAGATTCGATACGATATTTTTTAACAATGAATGCGCCGGAAAACCGAGATACTGATTTTTCTTGGCGAGAATTTATTTATAGTCACAATGGAGAATTGCTAGGAGCTTACGGCAACTTTGTCAATCGCACGTTGAAGTTTATTGAGAAGTCATTTGATGGTCAAGTGCCTCAGATGGATGTCGATGGGTCTGTAAGGAAACAAACGATTCAATTGTTTAGTGATGTCGGTGTGGCGATTGAAGCGGGGCATTTTAAACAAGCGTTAGAGGGGATTTTTGCATATATTCGCGCAGCCAACCGCTATTTTGACGAACAGCAACCATGGTTACAAGTAAAGGACAATTTGGAAGATTGCCATCAAACGCTCGCAACATGTGTTTATATGATTGCAAATTTAGGTCAAGTACTACAGCCATTTTTACCGTTCTCTACAGAGAAAATTCGGAACATGTTAGGCATAACCGAATTGCTGTGGCATGAGCAAGTAGAGCTACCTAAAAGCATTACCGAAGTAACACCGTTATTTGAACGGCTTGATGTAGGGCTAATTGAAGAAGAATACCAAAAGTTAGTAAATGACAGTCAATAAAATTGTTTAAGTGACTGGAATTGTATGAGTGACTGGCACTGTACTTTCCGCGGGCACACGATAAGCCGCCATATCCTCGCTAATGCGCGGTTATGGCGGCTTATGTTCTGTGCGGATTCCACTGAAGTCTCCACGGATTTTTCTTTAAAACATATGTGAATTGTATGAGAATTGTATGAGTGCCTGACACCTAAACAATTTAGTTCGTAACGGGTGTTAGGTTCGCTACAACAATGCTGTTGATAGCATTGATATAAGCCATTGCACTTGCTTTTAAAATATCTGTATCTGCCGCTTTTGCAATATATTTCGCGCCTTCGTGTTCAATTGTAATTTTTACTTTACCAAGCGCTTCTTTACCACGAGATACGCTGTTAATATTATATTCCACAAGTTTTACATCTATTTGTACAATATCTGCAATGGCAGAATACAAGGCGTCAATCGGGCCTGAACCGACTGCACTAGCTTTTAATACTTCGCCACCTTTGCGAATTTTTACACTAGCAGAAGGGAAGCTTGCATTGCTGACGACTTGTAAATCGACAATGTCAAAAAATTGCTCACTATAATGAGTCGCATTGGCATGATTTGCGTCATGCTTTTCATAATAACTTTCTACAATGACATATAAGTCGTGGTCGTAAACTTCTTTTTTAGCATCAGCTAATTTTAGGAAGCCGTCAAAGATACCTTCAAATTCTTCATTCGCTAGATTTGAAAAGCCTAACTTCTCCAGTGCATTTTTTACTGCATGGCGTCCTGAACGAGCCGTTAAAACAAGTTCCATATCATCCAGACCTACATCTTCGGGATGGACAATTTCATAGGCATCGCGAGATTTAAGCAGACCATCTTGATGAATACCTGAAGAGTGGGCAAATGCATTGTCTCCAGTAATGGCTTTGTTCACTTGTACATCTAAGCCCATAAAGCTAGAAACAAGGCGTGATGTGTTCATAATTTCTTTTGTGTTAATGCGCGTAGTTGCATTGTAGATAGAGCTGCGTGTTTTCAATGCCATGACAACTTCTTCGAGTGCGGCATTTCCTGCACGTTCTCCGATACCATTGATGGTACATTCGACTTTGTCTGCCCCGTTTTTAATAGCAGCAAGTGTGTTAGCTGTTGCCATTCCAAGGTCATTATGACAGTGGACACTTAGTAAAACACTGTCATTTAGATTTTTCATGCGGTCATTCAGCTTGTAAATCATAGCGCCAAATTCCTCAGGTTCAGCAAATCCAACAGTGTCCGGCACGTTAATCATCGTTGCGCCAGCCTTCATCACTGCCTCAATTGTTTTCCATAGGTATTCAAATTCTGAGCGAGAAGCATCCTCTGTTGAATACTGCACTTGTGGTAAAAGTGTTTTTGCATATTTCACAGCATCTACGCCAATTTGTAATATTTGATCTTTCGATTTACTGAATTTCTTTTCAACATGGATATCAGAAGTGCCAAGTACCATATGAATCATTGGATTTTCAGCATATTTTACAGCGTTGTATACCGAATCAATATCAGCCTGTACTGCTCGTGCTAAAGCTGTAATCATAATGTCATTCGTATTGCCGACCTTTTGTGCGACAGCTTTTACAGCATCAAAGTCACCTTGTGATGAAGCAGGGAAACCAGCTTCGATAATATCGACGCCTAATTTTTTGAGTTGCTGTGCAATCTCTACTTTTTCGTATAAGTTTAGTTTTGCCCCTGGCACTTGCTCGCCATCACGTAAAGTTGTATCAAACACCCAAATTTTTCTTCCCATTTTCAAACACTCCTTTTGTTGTAATTAATGAAAAAAATAAAAAAACCCGCCTCTATATCAAAATATAGAGACGAGTTATTGCTCGCGGTACCACTCTAATTGACCTTTTCTTTCAAGAAAAAGTCCCCTTATCGACAGCTATCACTGTCTATCCCAATAACGGTGGAAACCGACATCCCTTACGTTGAAACCGGCATTTAACTTACTAAGCATCGTATGCCTTATTCGATGAGGTTCAGGGAGTAGCTCATGGATGAGTTCAAAATGTGTGTCTACCGATTTTCACCAACCACCGGCTCTCTATAAGTACACGAGCATTTCTACTACTTCCAATCTTTGCTTACAATGTGTTGTTGAGAGTTATAATACGTGGATATTTTCAGTATGTCAACAATATTCTAAAAATTATTTGTTTTCTGTTTTAAAGACAAAATGTACTAATAGGTTTTGAATCAACGGATTTTCACACACTATTTTTAACAAATAAAGGTATATTTTATGAGATAATATGGGGGATTTTATATACATCGAAAGTAGGTAAAACAATGAAATTTGTATTTGATTTAGATGGCACGATTTGTTTTAAAGGTCAGCCTTTGAGTGCTGGTATTATAGCTGCATTAGAGAGTTGTCTACAGAATGGACATGAAGTAATTTTTGCCTCTGCTCGTCCGATTCGAGATTTGTTACCAATATTGCCCGAGTCGATGCATCAATTTTCGATGGTTGGAGGTAATGGAGCATTTGTTGCAGTCAATGGGGCCATAAAAGAGATAGTAGCATTCGAGGGACAAATTGTTGAAGACATTAAGCATATTATAACGGCTTATCAATTAGCTTATTTAGTGGACGGTGATTGGGATTATGCCTTTACAGGTAGTGAGACACATCCAATCTATCAAAATTTAGATCCACTCAAGCTAGCAAAGCAAGTGACATTGCAAGAGCTAAAGGACATCGTGAAAATTGTATTATTCCCTGGTGCACATCACTTAGAAATATTAACGCAGCTACAAAAGCTACCGATTTCGATATATGAACATGCATCCGAAAACATAATAGATATAAGCCCAAGCGGAATTAATAAGTGGACAGGCTTGGAGAAATTAGGCGTAGAACAAAATCAGTTTATCGCCTTTGGCAATGATGCAAATGATGCCTCCATGTTTGCAAAAGCATTAGACAGTGTTTGTGTTGGAGCGCATGAGGTAAGCCAGCTTGCAACATTACAAGTGCCAAGTGAAGAAACAGCAGTAATTGAAATGATCCAACGGTTAAATTGTTTGAGTGCCAGTCACTGAATAGGACACAAAAAAGCCGCAACAAACGGCGCGACAGCGACAGTTGCGGCTTATTGTGTGGGTGCCAGTCACCCACACAATTTTGCTATTGAACTTTAAATTTGGAAACTTGTGATTGTAATTCTTCTGCCATTGTCGATAAAGTAGCGGCAGAAGCTGCAACCTCTTCGATTGTTGCGAGTTGTTCTTCTGAAGCAGAAGCAACATTTTGCAAGTTCGAAGATGACGTTTGGGCAATTGTTGCAATGTCATCAAAGGATGCGTAAATTTGTTCAGCACTTGAGGACATTTCCTCTGAAACAGTTGTTGCTTCTTGTATTTGTTTGGAAACTTGCTCAATAAGGTCAACGATTTTTGAAAAGCCTTCCTCTGCCACTTTAACAACCTTCATCCCAACTTGAACTTCTTGTGTACCAGTATCCATCACAGTGACAGCACGATTTGTTTCCTGTTGAATTTCAGAAATTAAACCGGCAATCTGTTCAGCAGAGTTCTTCGATTGCTCAGCTAATTTTTTTACTTCATCAGCAACAACTGCAAAGCCGCGACCATGATCGCCAGCTCGAGCTGCTTCAATAGCAGCATTCAACGCTAGTAAATTAGTTTGCTCAGCGATATCAGTAATAATGCTAATGATATTGCCAATTTCTACAGAATGATTTCCTAGTTTTTTGACAACAGTAGCAGACTCCAAGACAGCTGTATTAATTGTATCCATTTGAGAAATAACACGCTGAAGCGAATCATTCCCTTTGTTTGCCTCAGTATTGGTTTCAATTGCCAATTCAGAAACAGCAGCAGTTGTCGATGCTAGTTGTTGAATGCCATTCGTCATGTTTTTCATAGCTTGCGAGCTTTCAGTTGCATTTTTTCCTTGGGCTTCAGAGCCGCTTGCCACTTCTTGCATAGCGGAAGTAATTTGTTCAGTCGCTTGAATAGTTTGATCTGCGCTAGCTGTTAATTCAGCCGCAGAGGCACTTACTTGCATCGTATTTTGACTGACATTGGTAATCAAGTTCTTTAAATTTTGAGCCATTTGATTAAAGGCTAATGCTAAATCACCAACTTCATCACGATTTTTAATGCGAATTTGCTCAGCCGTTAAATCACCTTCAGCAATCTTTTGTGCTGCCTTTGCCATACCTTTAATAGGACGAGAAATAATTGTTCCCATAATCATTGCAATTATCAGACTAATAAGTACGGCAAATATGCCAAGCAAAATCATTTGCATCTTAATGCCATCAATCTCATTGGAAGTAGCAGTTATTTTGGCTTCTACAGCTTCACTTTGGTAATTGGCAAGGTTTTCAACGCGCTCATCAAATTGTTTTAAAATAAGACGTCCTTGTGTGCTATCTAATTTTTCATATTGTTCGGTTTCACCAGCATCTTTTAATGAAAACATTCGATCGGCAAATTGCTGAACATTTTGCTCACTTTTATTGACGGCTTCTAACAGTTCAATTGATTTTTTGGACTCTAGTGTAGCCATTAAACTTTCTGATTTTGTTTTAAATTCTTCACGAGCGGATTTATTACCTTCACGATTTTGTTTATCGCCAAGTAGAAGGTATCCACGCATACTAACTATTTCTTGTTTTGCAAGTACTCTTAGTTCTTGTATACTAATAGACTTTTTAGTTTGTTCTTCGAGTAAATCTTGATAAGTGCCATTTACAGAATTAAGCTGTTTAAAATTTAGCGCAATCGTGCCTATTAAAACTAATATAACTATAAAAAAACCGAGAATTAATTTTTTATAAATCGTAAATCGCATGTTTGAAAAGTCCTTTCCTAGTAATTTTAGTAGAAATGTTACAAAAAGGTGAAATATGTATATATACCATTTATATCAGATTATATGGATTTTAAAAAGCAATATGAGTTTATTCATAGTAAAAAATATGAAATAAAGAGGGAATTAAGTTATAGATTATACTACTTAAAGCGGAGATTTATGTATTATTTTGTGTCAGTAGTGAATGAAAATACAGTGAATGGTATTAAGCTGTAATGTTTTTCATATAAATAATTGAAACTAAAAAGTTGAAACAACCGTATACATACCATAAACGTTAACCAAGGATGTGGGACAATGTATCGACCAATCTTAACATTACCAAAAACAAAGTATGAAAAATGTTTGGACGTTATTGGTAGCGGGTTATTTACTGTATCCATCCTATTTATTATTTTACAATGGGGTAATTTACCAGGAGAAATACCTGCACATTTTAATGCTAAGGGCGAGGTTGACCGATGGGGTTCGAAAATAGAAGTATTAATTTTACCAGGTATCGGAATTTTTATGTGGATATTTTTAGGGCTTCTAGCGCCACATATGCATAATTATCCAGCCCGATTAAATGAGCGCAACGTTGAGGCATTTTATTTAAATAGTCGTAGATTATGCAATGAAGTAAAAAACTTTTGTTTAATTTTATTTGCAATCATTTCTTGTGAAATAGTACTTGTTGCATTAGGAAAGATCGAAGGATTAGGCTGGTGGTTCTTGCCAGTGGTGCTAATTGGTACAGGTATCCCGATTTTGAAAGGTCTAATTGCTTCTTCAAAGATTAAATAAATAGTGCACGGATTAATTATAAATATGGGAGGTAATAGCTTGTTACTGTTCTATTGATTTTTTGCAGCTATCTAATAGTAAAAATATTAGGAGTTGAGAAAATGATTTATAAGAATTCACTCAAAGGTATATCTGCAAATATGTTAAATGGTTTTTTTGTAGACTAGGTGAATCCACCTAATCCCCAAACACATTTACGATTGTTGGAGAATAGCAGCAAAATAGTTTTGGCGATTGATGAGGATACAAATGAAGTAATAGGATTTATTACGGCGATAAGTGATGGTGTATTATCTGCCTATGTTCCATTATTGGAAGTATTACCTCAATACAAAAATAAAGGTATAGGTAAGGAATTAGTAAGTCGAATGCTAAAAGAATTGGATGAGATTTATATGATTGATTTATGCTGTGATGATGACCTTGTACCATACTATGAAAAATTTGGGATGAAGAAAACAAACGGCATGGTTTATAGGAACTATGCAATGCAAGCAGGAAGATAAGAAAAGAAAGAACAAAGCGCTTGGAGAATTGATCCAAGCGTTTTTTTGTATATATTTTGGACAATTGAAGTTAATTTAAATACTTTGTGATAAATTTAGGGTAAATTAAGACTTATGTCATTGGTTGATACATTTTTATTGTTAGCATTAAAACAGCAAGTAGCTAATGTGTAAGCGACTATGAATGTATGGTCCCTTTATTACGCGCTATACTGATAGAAAATCCAAATGATGTTGCTGTTTAAGACGCGCAAACGTCAGGATATCAAAAAGATTGGGCACGATACATTTAGAGTGCGAAAAAACAAGAGTCACAGCTAGCTCGTTTAGCGGAGATGCATGAAATCACAAGGGCTAGTTTTATACGAAAGAACACAACCGGAAGGCAAAGGGTTGAGCATAAGGTTCTCGGGGTAAAAGCTATATGCTGTAAAACTTTTGTCGATTGTTGTAGCAATGACACTGTCACTATTGCCAACTAATAATCTTCATACTACTATTAAGGAATATTTTTAATTCATTCTAGAAGCAAAATATTGAAAAGTGGGGGAATTTCATGCATGCATATATCGAACAAGTAGATGAAAAATGGCGAGATAGCTTTGCAAAGCTTGCGGACGTAGTAGCAACGAATATTCCTGATGGCTTTGAACAAACAATGACTTACGACATGATTAGTTATGTAGTGCCGTTATCGTCATATCCTAAAGGTTATCATGTAACACCTAATACACCACTACCATTTATTAGCTTAGCAGCGCAAAAGCGACATATAGCAGTTTACCATATGGGTATTTATGCAGATAATGCTTTATTATCTTGGTTTCAAGAGGAGTATGCAAAGCGTGTACCAACTAAGCTAAATATGGGGAAAAGCTGTATTCGTTTTACGAGTACAAAAAATATTCCATATGATTTAATTGGAGAACTTGTTTCCAAAATGACCCCTGCACAATGGGTTAATAGATATGAGGGAGAGTTGAATATATGAAAAGTGCTACTACATTTTTAATGTTCCAAGGACAAGCGCATGAAGCTATTTTGCAATATAAGCAATGGTTCCCAGAGTTAATAATTGAAAACTTGACTTATGTGGAGGACACACAACAGGTTGCAATGGCTGAAATCGATTTAAAAGGTCTGAAAATTATGATGAATGACAGTTCAATCAAGCATGCTTTTTCCTTTACCCCTGCAATTTCCATCTTTTTGACGTGTGAGACGATAGAAGAAATCGAAAGTTTAGTTGCACAAATAGTGGATGGTGGACAAGCGTTAATGCCGTTAAATAACTATGGGTTCTCTAAGCAGTTTGCTTGGATTCAGGATCGTTTCGGTGTATCGTGGCAACTTACGTATAATTAAATATCAGGGGGAGTATATATGAATCAATGGATGGAGCGAGCAGTCGAGCTTGCTCTTCAAAATATAGCACAAGGCGGTCAGCCATTTGGAGCTGTCTTGGTAAAGGGCGATGAAATCATTGGGGAAGGCGTCAATGAACTGCATTTGCGACCGGATAGTACAGGTCATGCTGAGCTACTTGCCTTAAGACGTGCACAAGAAAAACTCGGTTCTATCGATTTGCGAGGCACGGTTATGTATGCAAGTGGGGCACCTTGTCCGATGTGCTTCGGTGCAATGGCAATGGCGGGTGTCGACAAGGCTTATTATGCTAATTCACTAGCTGATGCAATGGCAGTTGGTTTAAGTCGCTCAAGTGAGGTTTATGCAGATTTGCAGAAAATTAATGAAGAGCGTGTGTTTCGCATGATTCATATGCCAGTAGAGGATATAGCAAAAAGTCCAATGCATGTTTGGCATAGTAAAACCTAAATACGTAAAAGGAGAAAAGAATATGGCAGTAACTTTAGTAAAGCATGACATAAAATATGCTGAAGCAATGCATGCATTGTCTTCAATGCCACAGGTTCGGGATGCGCTTGGGTTACCTGCTGGGAAAGTGGAAGATACCATTAATTTTATCAAACGTGAATGTGTAGACGAGGAAGAAGGAAAGACTGTTCCTCGTGTTGTGCTAAATGAGGAAGGTCGACTCATTGGTGTCACAGCATTGATGTTTATAGACCATATAAATAAGTGTTGTCACATAGGGTCATGGCTAGGATATGAGTTTTGGGGAAAAGGCTACAATGAGGAAGCGAAAAAGGCCAATTTAGAAATTGCTTTTTTTGATTTAGGGCTTGAACGCGTTTTCGCAGGAGCTAGAAAGATCAATATTCGCTCACAAAAGGCACAGGAAAAGTTGCCTTTTATTCGTCTAGGTGTAGAAAAAGAGTTTCCGCAGGAACATTCTTGGTTAGAAGTGAAGGAAAAGCAACCTTGCGTATTAAACGTTTTTGAACGTGTGGATTTTGTACGTTATTATACAACAATAGAAAAAGTGGAAGGTAGCCGAGAAAGCTACTTACCATATTTATTACTAGCGGATGAAAGTGAAATGGCCGTTCGCCAATATATGAATGATGGTGAACTTTACACCATTAAATGCGGTGAAAAATTGGCAGGCACAGCCTTGCTTATTCCACAGTCAGGCGCAACAATTGAGTTGAAAAATATAGCGGTTGTGGAAGCATTTCAGGGCAAAGGCATTGGGAAGGAAGCTTTGAACAAAATTTTTGCCCTTTGTAAAGGACAAGGATATGAAAATATTTTAGTTGGCACAGCAAATTCTAGTATTGACAATATTGCGTTTTATCAAAAATCAGGCTTCAGGATGGATACCATCGAAAAGAATTTTTTCAGTAAGTATCCTGAACCCATTTATGAAAATGGCATACGAGCATTAGATATGATTGTCTTTTCAAAAGCATTATAACAGGCAATGTCTAGAATAAGGCTGTCATAAAGAAATACCCGACCAACAATTGTTGAGCGGGTATTTTTATTTACCAAATAACAAGGCCATTAACTTTTCTTTGGAGTGTAAAAAATCGTCAAGAGAATAGCGATCAAGGACAGCCATATATGCTTGTAATGCCTCATAGAGGACACCTTTTAACTGGCATTCAGGTGCAATTTTACACAAGTTGTTTTCTTTGTCGAAACACTCAACAAGATGAAAATCCTCTTCTGTATGGCGTACAATTTCACCAATCGTAATGGACTTTGGATCGATTGCTAAACGGATACCGCCACCTCGACCGCGAATCGTTTCGATGTAACCAAGCAGTCCTAATTGGTGTGTCACCTTCATTAAATGGTTTTTTGATATATTATAGGCATCTGAAATTTCTTGAATGGTTGATAGTTGACCGTCTTCCTTCGCACCTAGATAAATGAGTGTTCGAAGGGAGTAATCTGTGTATAAAGTTAATCGCATTGGAACACCCTACTTTCTGTAATTCACTTCAATAATTATAGCATTTTTACCTTAAATTATTGTAAATCAGTACTTTTTTAAAACATGTATTTCAAATACATCAAATTTGTCTATTTTGTTAAAGATGTATTTTATATATTGCTTTAATGAATTGTAAGCGTTATATTGTAATCACGAAAGGATGGTATGCGATATGTTAAAACAAGAAACAGTACAAATTATTAAAGCAACAGTGCCCGTATTAGAAGTTCATGGGGTAGAAATTACTAAGACGTTTTATAAAAATATGTTTCAAGCTCATCAGAATTATTGAATATTTTTAACCACACAAACCAAGAAAAAGGCCGTCAACAAACTGCATTAGCAAATACCGTGTATGCAGCAGCAGTTCATATTGAAAATTTAGAAGCGATTTTACCAGCCGTTATGTTAATTGCTCATAAACATCGTAGTTTAGGAATTTTACCAGAGCATTACCCGATTGTAGGGAACATCTACTAAAAGCAATTAAAGAAGTGCTTGGTGACGCGGCAACAGATGATATTATCAACGCATGGGCTGAAGCATATGGCGTTATTGCGGATGTTTTCATTCAGGTAGAAGAAGATCTTTATCAAAAAGCTGAAAATAATGGTGGATGGCGTTTGTTTAAACCACTGAAAGTAAAAAAAGAAGTTGAAAGTGACCTTGTTACTTCTATTTACTTTGTGAATGAAGATGGATCGCCACTTCCAGCATATGAACCAGGGCAATATATTAGCATTTGTGTCAAAGTACCAGGGGAAGAATATTTATTAAACCGCCAATATACACTTTCACAAGCGAGTGCTGAGGATGGCTACCGTATTTCAGTAAAACGTGAAAGCGATCATACACCAAATGGTAAAGTATCTAACTTTATTCACGATGTGTTACAAGTTGGAGATTTAGTAGATGTAAGTGTGCCAGCAGGTTTATTTGTATTAGAAGAAACTGCAGCTCCAATTACATTTGTTAGTGGAGGAATCGGCGTAACACCATTAAACAGTATGCTACAATCTTTAAAGGATGATGCAGTGAATGAAGTGCATTTTATCCAATGTGCACGTAATGAAAAAGTAGTAGCATTTAGTGATGACATCCAAGCTAAAGTAAATACTCTTCCGAATGCATCCTACACAGCCCTTTATTCGGATGAGGATAAGTTATTGACGAAAGAACTATTGGCAGAACAGATTCCACATAATACGGACGTTTATATCTGTGGTCCTGTTGGTTTTATGGAGGCAGTTATTAAAAATCTCCATGAAATTGGTATTAAAGATGAAAAAATTCACTATGAATTCTTTGGACCTGCCATGCAATTAGCAAACTAAAATTATAATGAACTCTGTTATAAGCTGCATTTTACGCACTTGTAACAGAGTTTTTTTATGTCATGCGTTATGAAATCTATATGTAAAGCGCTTTAAGAAAAAAATAGATCTTTCATGTTGACATTATACCTAATGGGGTATATTATAAAACACGTAAGCAAGATGAATCACTTAATTCGAAGGGAGGCGTACACATAATGGCGTACGATGCTAAAACAGCAAATCGTGTAAAACGAATGGAAGGTAGAATTGTGGGATTTTACGCATGATGGAAGAAGAACAAAGCTGTAAAGATGTCATTACACAGCTATCTGCCGTGCGTTCTGCAGTTGATCGGACGATAGGTGTTATTGTCAGTGAGAACTTGCTGAATTGTGTTGCGACTGCTGATGGGGATTCAGAGAAAATGAATAGTGCCATCCAAGAAGCGATGGATTTGGTCGTAAAAAGTAGATAAATTTATTATACCCTTTATAGTATATAGATAGGAGGTAGTGATACTTGGAAGCATGGATTATGATCGCTATTGTAATTGGGTTTTTAGTTTGGCGTATGAAGCCAGCAAAAGGAGTGCAGTCCATATCAACAGCTCAATTAAAAAATGTGCTGAATGATAAAGATAAAGTATTCATCGATGTGCGAACGCCAGCTGAATACAAAGGTCGCAACATCCCACAATTCAAAAATATTCCGTTAGGCTCTAGCTTTGATAAAATACCGAAGGATAAAGAAGTTGTCGTTATTTGTCAGAGTGGTATGCGTAGTAGTCAGGCGTGTAAGCAATTGAAAAAACTAGGATATGAGCGCGTAACAAATGTCCGTGGTGGCATGAGCGCCTATTAGGAGGAAACTATTGTGAAGGAAATTTCAGCAAAAGAAGTACAACAAGCTTTAGCAGATGGACAGATGTTAAAAATAATCGACGTTCGTGAAGTGGACGAAGTGCAGGCTGGACATATTCCTGGAATAATGAATATGCCACTTGGCTTACTTGAGTTTCGCATGCACGAGTTAAATAAAAATGAACCATATATTATCGTTTGTCGATCAGGTGCTCGCAGTGGTCGTGCTACACAATTTTTAGAAAGCCAAGGCTTTGATGTAACAAATATGGTTGGTGGCATGCTTGCATGGGAAGGCGAAGTACAGTAATAGTCTATAGTGAGGGTATACCCTATTCTATATTTTTTTAGCAAAAATAATACCCTTATAGGTATAAGGAGGAAGTTATGAGTATTAAGGCAGATTTTCAACTAGATGCCAAAGGGCTATCCTGCCCGATGCCAATCGTAAAAACGAAAAAGGCAATGGCTGAATTAGCGGATGGTCAAATTTTAGAAGTTTCAGCTACAGATAAAGGCTCAAAAGCCGATATCGCAGCTTGGGCTGAGTCTGTAGGGCATCAGTATATCGGGACAGTGGAAGAAGATACTGTGCTTAAGCATTACATTCGTAAATGCGCGCAGGAGTCAGCTGATGAAAAAACGTTTGAGTCCACAATTGAGTTGGAACAAATCGTAGGAAGAGATGGACTTATCCTCGATGTGCGTGAAGAAGCGGAGTTCGCATTCGGTCACATTGAAGGGGCAAAATCCATTCCGATGGGTGAGCTTGAAGAGCGCCTTTCTGAACTCGATAAAGATCGTGAAATTTATGTGATTTGTCGTACAGGTGCTCGCAGTGATTTAGCTGCACAAAAGCTAGTAGCAAATGGCTTTACAAAAGTATTTAACGTCTTACCAGGTATGACATCTTGGACGGGCGAATTAATTAAAAATATTTAAATTGGAGGAATTTATTATGTCAAACAAAGTAGCAATTATTGCAAGTAACGGTGGTCTTTTTGATGCGTATAAGGTGTTCAATATCGCAACAGCAGCGGCAGCTTCTGACAAGGAAGTAGCAATCTTTTTCACATTCGAAGGATTAAATTTAATTCATAAGCAAGGCATGAATGCTTTACCAATGCCTGCTGGTACAGAACATTTTGCAGAAGGCTTTGCGAAAGCAAATGTACCTGCAATTCCGCAATTAGTAGAAATGGCACAAGAATTAGGTGTTAAATTTATTGCGTGTCAAATGACAATGGATGTAATGGGCTTAACAGTAGAAGATTTTGTAGACGGTATTGAGGTTGGGGGAGCTGTAACATTCTTAGAATTCGCTAAAGATGCAGCACCATCATTAACGTTCTAATTAAGTTGCAACAGATGTAGACGGCTTATCATGAGTGATAACCGAATGCTGAATATATTAAGTAGTGCATTGGATTTTGACTAGAAGATAACAATAAGCGGAGAGGCATGTCCTTTCCGCTAAAAAAATCAACGAAATAATACCTTAGGGGGTAAACGGAGTGTCAGTATTAAAATGGAGCGCTGCAGAAGTAGCGAAAAAAGTAATCGAAAACAAAGAATTATTTATTTTAGATGTACGTAATACAGATGCATTTGAAGATTGGAAAATCGATGGACACAAATTTGAATACCTTAATATTCCGTATTTTGAGCTATTAGATGGTGTCGAAGAAATTTTACCTAAAATCCCTACGGACAAAGATGTATTAGTCGTTTGTGCAAAGGAAGGATCTTCAATGATGGTGGCAGAGATGCTATCTGATGCTGGACGTACTGTTGCCTATTTAGAGGGCGGTATGAAAACGTGGAGTGAATATTTAGAACCGATTAAAGTAGGCGATTTAACAGGTGGTGGTGAGCTTTACCAATTCGTTCGTTTAGGTAAAGGCTGTCTATCTTATATGGTTATTTCTGAAGGCGAAGCAGCAATTATTGACGCTGTACGCTTCACGGATGTATTTACAAACTTTGCAAAAGAGAAAAACGTTCAAATTAAACATGTTTTTGATACACATTTGCATGCGGATCATATCTCAGGTGGACGCCATATTGCAGCACAAACAGGTGCAACATATTATTTACCACCAAAAGATGCAGAAGAGGTTGTATTTGATTATACGCCATTAGTAGATGGCAATGTGGTGCAAATTGGGGCTTCGAAAATTGATGTAGGTGCACTTTATTCACCAGGTCATACAATTGGCTCAACGTCGTTTGTTGTAGATAACAAATATTTATTAACAGGGGACATCTTATTTATTGATTCAATTGGTCGTCCTGATTTAGCAGGACTTGCAGAAGACTGGGTTGGTGATTTACGTGAAACACTTTATAAACGTTACCGTGAATTATCGGACGATTTAATTGTTCTACCTGCTCATTTTATGATTATTGATGAGCTAAATGAAGATGGTACTGTGGCAAAACGTTTAGGGGAGTTATTTGCTGAAAATCATGGTTTAAACATTGAAGATGCTGAAACATTCCGCAGTATTGTTACAGATAACTTACCACCACAACCAAATGCATATCAAGAAATTCGTCAAGTGAATATGGGGAAAATAACGCCAGCTATAGAGGAACAAACTGAAATGGAGATTGGCCCGAACCGCTGTGCAGTAAGATAAGTGCCAGTCACCCAAACAATTTACAAACAATTTAAAAGGAGATTAACATGAACTCAAATTTACAATTAGATGCAAAAGGTTTATCTTGTCCAATGCCGATCGTAAAAACAAAAAAGGCGATGGATACACTAGCTTCAGGTGAGATTTTGGAAGTACAAGTAACAGATAAAGGGGCTTTAGCGGATATCCCTGCATGGGCAAATGCAGGTGGTCACACGATTTTAGATAAATCGGAAGACGCGGGCGTCATTACATTCTTTATTCAAAAAGCGTAATGAGACGGGTGAGTGTTCAAGCAGGACACTCACCTTTCCACTTCATTCTACAATGCATTTTGCCGAATGCAGTAATAGCCTTGGTGAACTTAGCTTTTGCGTTAAGGAACAAGGTGTAAACGACTTGAAAGAAGGAAAAATAGATGGATATAACATGGGTTATTACGATATTTTTAATCGGCTTTGTAGGATCTTATATTTCAGGTATGCTTGGTATTGGAGGCTCGATTATTAAATATCCAATGCTATTATATATTCCACCTTTACTAGGATTTACTGCATTCACAGCACATGAAGTATCAGGTATTAGTGCTGTACAAGTGTTTTTCGCTTCGATTGCAGGGGTATGGGCATATCGTAAAGGTGGCTATCTAAACAAATCCCTGATTATTTATATGGGTGGGGCAATTTTAGCAGGTAGCTTTGTCGGTAGCTTTGGTTCCCAATATTTATCGGAGGCAGGCGTTAATATAGTTTATGGGATTTTGGCGCTTATAGCGGCAATTATGATGTTTATTCCTAAAAAGCAAATTGACGATAAGCCAATGAATGATGTTACTTTTAATAAGCCCGTAGCGGTAATTTTAGCATTCATAGTCGGTATTGGTTCTGGTATCGTAGGAGCAGCAGGTGGTTTCCTACTTGTACCGATTATGCTTGTTGTACTAAGAATTCCAACGCGTATGACGATTGCTACAAGTTTAGCCATTACTTTTATCTCTTCCATTGGGGGAACAATAGGAAAGCTAATGACGGGGCAAGTGGATTATTATCCAGCAGCCATCATGATTGTGGCAAGTTTAATAGCAGCGCCATTAGGAGCAAAGGCAGGGAAAAGTTTGAATACGAAAGTATTACAAGGGATATTAGCTGTCTTGATTCTAGCAACGGCTATTAAAATTTGGATGGATATTTTATAGGAGGATAACAATGAAAATTGAAGTGTTTTCTGACTTCTCATGCCCATTTTGTTATATAGGGAAAAGAGAGTTAGAACAAGCAATAAAAGAGGCTGGATATACTGATCAAGTAGAGATAGAGTACAAATCCTATCAAATTGATCCTACTGCACCGAAAGAGACGGGGCAAAGTTTTTATGAACATTTTATGGCTCAGCAAAACGTAACGCTTGAAGAAGCTGAACAAATGACAATTGGTATTACTGAACGAGCAAAGGAAGTTGGGCTCACATATCAATTTGCTGAGATGAAAAAAGTGCATACAGAGAAAGCCCACCGCTTGGCAAAATGGACGAAGCAATTTGGGAAAGAAGCCGCTTATATAGAAGCGTTAATGGCTGCTTATTTAATGGAAGGTAAAGACTTAAATGATGATGCCATGTTGCTAGCGGTTATTAAAGAGTTAGGCTTAGATGTTGCCGAAGCACAACAAGTATTGAATACAAATGAAGCTTTTAAGGAAGAGTTAGATAAAGATCGCTACGATGCGCAACAGATTGGGGTACAAAGCGTGCCATTCTTTGTTTTTGAAAATCGTTACGGTATTAAAGGTGCTGAGCCGAATGAAGTATTCGTACGTACATTGCATCAAGCTGCGGAAATTGCTGGTATTAAACCTACTTTAAATATGGTTGGTAACGGTGATGCTTCTTGTGCGGATGGTGCATGTAAATTATAAGCATCATCATCATACGCTATTAAAAGAAAAAGTGTTAGATTGACTGAGGTCAATCTAACACTTTTTTGCTATGCCGAAGTTGTCCGCTACGGCGGCGCTTTCCGCTCAGCACAGTAAGCCACAACCCTCTGCTTGCGTTCTGAACAGGAGAGTCGCCTCTCCACTAGCGTTATTCCTACCGAACAATATGCTACAAAGCAAGCCGTTGGTTTTTTATTTAATCGTGTTAGCAGATAAAAGTGGAAACTACAAGGGTATTAAGCATTGTTTCTGTTGTTATAGTACAAATTTTTATGTATATTAATTCCATTTTTATCGGCTTTATGGTTCTAAAATTGCGAAGTGTGAGAAAAATCACATCCTGCCATATATTATCTTGCTAGAATAAAATTAACATACAAAGGGGGGTATTAGTGATGAAGAAAATGACAACTGGTATAGCAGGAACAATCTTAATAGCTGCTACTCTTTTTGTTGGAGCAGCCATTAGTGACAAAATATTAGGTGACGCCAATGGTGAGACGAACGAAGCGGCGGTTAAAACACAAATACCAACGACGGCAAATTCACAAAAAGTCGTTTACGCTCCGCCAAGTATCGAAGAAGTACCGGATGGACCGATGAAAGAAGCGATTTTATATGGTTATGAACTGGTAAGTAATACGCATGTTGCGGCAGATGAATACGTAGGAAATCAGCTATCTTGCACAAGCTGTCATGCAGGTGCAGGGTATGATGAACAAGCTTCTTCTCTAGTTGGTGTCACAGCTAACTATCCACAATATATTGCTCGTTCTGGAGGCATTGTAACGATTGAAGAGCGCATTAATGGTTGTATGGTGCGAAGTATGAACGGTAAAAAATTTGAAATGAATAGTGACGAGCTTGAAGCGATGGTAGCCTATTTTGCTTATATTTCACAAGGCGTGCCTGTTGGTGCAGAGCGTGAATGGGCTGGCACAAGTAATATGAAAAGCGTCCCTATTCCAGATGTAGCACATGGTGAAGAACTGTATGCGCAATCTTGTATTGCTTGTCACGCTGCTGATGGTTCTGGAACGGGTGCAACTACAGGTCCTGCATTATGGGGCGAAAATTCCTTTAATGATGGAGCGGGCATGGCACGTATGTCTAAAATGGCTGGCTACATTCAAAACAATATGCCAGTTGGAGCGGGTGGTACGTTATCAGATCAAGATGCTGCTGATTTAGCAGCTTACATTTTATCGCAAGATCGTCCAGAGTGGGCAACCACGATAAAGACTTACTAAAGGTGGTCGTCCTAACGACTTAATGAACAAAGAAAAACGCGAACAAGTGAAAAATGGCACAATTGATTGGGAGCAAGTGCTCTCTACGAACTAACAAGTGCCAGTCACTCAAACAATTTTGAAATTTAAAAATCCACGAAGACTTCTTTGGGAACACACGAGTTGTTGTGTCTTACAATGTACCCATGGAAAGCGGAGTGGATTTTTTCGCTGTAGGAGAGTACATACTAGATAAAAGGTGCTAATGGAATGACTTGAACTGATGAAGATATGTTTCTGTAAAACCTCTTGTTGTCGTTAGTGGCTAGTAAAGGAAAGTTCGTTCATGAATTTGTTATACTAGCAGTATTAGGAAAAACAGCGGGAGGTGGCACTTGTTGGTTTATTTGAAGTTACTAATTCAAATTATTTTTGTTGCAGGAATTATTTATTTTGTTAGCGGACGGTTAATAGGTTCTAATATAAATTTTGTACGCAGAGTGCTCTCTGTTGTTATTAGTGTTACGCTTACGTCCTTTGTATATTGGTATTCCTACTTACGCCATCGAGATTTTTTATCGGAAACGATGATGCAAACCGTTACGGAAGTAAGCACCCTTATTTGGATAGGTAGTATGCTCCTTATCTCCATGCTGCTCTACCTCGTTTTCGAACTTTTTGATCCGATTGGTATTAAAGGTGGAGAGCGCCGTCATGGGCAAAAATCAATTTTATTGAGATTGCGTAGCTACTGGCGTCAGCAGAAGCGATTACGTCAGGTGTTAAAAATTGCAGTGACGAATGGGATTGTCCAAACGATTAAATATGCGAGGCAACGAGAAAATGAAAAGGAGCTTGCCATTGCCTTAAGAACAACGTTAGAGCAATGCGGCGGGATTTTCGTCAAATTCGGGCAAGTACTATCTACGCGTAAAGAATTATTTTCTCCAATTATCATTGATGAGCTAGAACATCTACAGCAAAGTGTAAAACCTTTGCCGCATGAGCAGGTGACAAAGATTTTAGAAACTTCCTTGCCAAGGTCAGTAGATGATGTCTTTATTCACTTTCAAATGGAGCCATTAGCAGCAGCCTCTATTGGACAAGTACATAAGGCACGACTGAAAAATTACGAAGAAGTTGTGGTGAAGCTACTGCGTCCTGAGGTAAAGGGAATTATGCGTGATGACCTTGATATTTTAGAGGAATTTGCAAATTGGTTTTCCAACAAATCTACTTGGGCAGAGTCGTTAGGCTTTCGAGAATTAGCTGGTGGATTTGCTGATGGGTTAAGGGAAGAAATTCATTTAGATATCGAGGTACGTAATACACTACAGGTAACAAATGCTCTTGCTAAAAGCGATTATAAAGTGCGCATCCCTAAAATATATACAGAGTTTTGTGATGAAGACATTATTGTTATGGAATACGTTCGTGGTAAAAGTGTGGCGGAAGGGGCATCTGAATTTCGACGACTAAACATTGATCGTAGCCAATTTGCACGTACAATTTTGTATTCCTTTTTTGAACAAATGTTATTTTCAGGGATATTTCATGCCGATCCACATCCAGGGAACGTTTATATTGATGAGACCGATGGAGTCCCAATTCTGCTAGACTTCGGAGCGGTTGGACGTCTAGGTGCTACTCAGCAAGAAGGGTTAAAGCTATTTTTACTAGGTATTCAACAAAATGATTCAGGTATTTTATATGATGGCTTAATGCTACTCGTAGAAAATAAAGAACATGCGGAACGTGCTAGGGTGGAGCAGGCTATGGATCAAATCTTGCTGAAAATATCCTATGTTGATCGTATCCCTACCGAAGAACTAATTCATTCGTTATTTACAGTGGTACGGGATTTTGGTCTTGCGTTTTATCCTTCTGTTGGTTTGGCGCTTCGATCTTTAGTAACACTAGATGGAACATTGCGTGTAATTGATTCACAATTTGATATTTTTACAGAAGCGAAGGATTTTTCGGCATCTTATATGCGAGCTGCATTTTTAAGACCGTTTAAAGAACCTTTAGAAACAAAAGAGCGTATACAGGAAGAACTGTCCATGTTAATACCTACTTTACGAAAAATGCCAAGGCGTATCGATCAGCTAATTCAACGAGTAGAAAGTGGAAAAATTATATTGCATCATGATATTTTTTCAGATGACCACAATGCACGGTTCATTACTCAGCTATTTTCCCGTTTTGTCTTATTACTTGTCGGCATTACATTTGGAATCATTTCTGTTGCGTTGTTAGCCATTTCTCAATTTATACATGAGCCATATGCAGTGTATTTGAATACGGCTGCATATCTAGGGTTATTTCTATGTGCGATATTATTAGTACGGCTGTCCATTCAAGCTTTACGCTCAATGAAATAGTAGGTAGGGGATGATTCTCCTACCTTTTTTATATTACAAAAAGATTACAAAACACCAAGGTGAAATGGACTACTTGGAGATGAAAACGTCATTTTCTAGCTGTATATAAAGGTTTTGTAGAAAAATGTCGCGTTTTATACAATGTTACAATTATATTTCGAGTTTTACTTTACGATTAAAACGGTGAGAAATAGTATAAAAGTTACGGCATTAATGCTAAACTTTAAAAGGCTAATAAAAACATAAGAACTTAATTGAATCGTTCAAGTATTTACATAAGGAAATAAAGAGCGAAATTGATAGATGAAGGGAAATGAAGATTCATGGGTAAGCGCAATAAATGGCGTAAGTCGATGGTGCTAACATTAGCACTTGCAGGCGGCTTATTATTTAATACAGTACAACCGATTGAAGCACACGCTGAAGAAACGTCTCAGCAAATGATCGAGAAAAAAGCAAAAATCGATGCGGAAGTAAAAAAATTAGAGACAGAATTACAACAGCTACAACAAGAAATCGATGAAAAAGTGAAAGTATTTAACCAAGTACAAGCTGATATCAAAGAAGTAGATGCAGGTATTGCTGAAACTGAAAAACGTATTGAGCAACGTTCAGCTATTTTAAGTGAACGTATGGCGGCTTATCAAGCACAAGACAACACTGTAGGTGTCTATTTAAGCGTTGTGCTAGAAGCAAAGAGTTTTGCAGATTTAATGGACCGTGTCGTAGCGGTTAAAACATTAATGGATGCTGACCAAGAGCTAGTAAATCAACAAGAAGCAGACAAAGTGAAATTAGAACAACAAAAAGCAACATTAGATGAAAAACAAAAAGAGCTTCAAAAACAATTCCAAGAGCTTCAACAAAAGGAAAGCGAAATGGAAGTGAAAAAAGCTGAAAACCAAGCAAAATCACTTGCATTAAAGGCTCAAATTGCAACGAAACAAGAAGAAGAGCGTTTAGAAGCTGAACGTAAGGCTGCTGAAGAAGAAGCGGCTCGTTTACGTGCACTTCAATCAGCTACACCTGTTGTTCAAGTGAACAATAATGGTGGCAAACCACAGTCAATCGTCGTGGGGTCTGGTGCTGGTACAGCATCTTCAGGTGGTGCTATTTCAACTGCCAAGCAATTCCTAGGTCGTGCGTATGTTTGGGGTGGTAGTAACCCTACAACAGGCTTTGACTGTTCTGGTCTTGTACAATGGTCTTACAAGCAAGCTGGGGTATCATTACCTCGTACAGCATCACAACAATACTTAGCAACACAACGTATTTCAGCAAGTGAAGCTCGCGTTGGTGATTTAGTATTCTTTAGCTATGGTTCAGGCGTAGCACATGTTGGGATTTACCTTGGTAATAACACAATGATTGATGCGCAAAATAAAGGCGTAGTGATCGAATCACTTGATTGGTGGAACCAATATTTAGTAGGCTTCGGTCGTATTCAATAAGCTTATAAAAGTTAGACGAATGAAATAGCAAAAAAGTTAAATAAAAATATACAATAGCATCTATTATCGGATTATCACGATAATAGGTGCTATTTTTATTTGCAGTTAAGTCCTTTTAGTGATTTAAAATCGATTGATAATGAAAATAGTAATAGTTATTCCCTATAGAAATAATGCTAAAGTATCGTATTTGAGAGAAGTTTGAGAGTTACTATTGTTATGCTGATTACGGCATTCATTTTAGAAAAATAAAGAGGGAGAGGAGAAATAGAATGCAGAATAAGAAATTGATACATGTTGTTATTATTTTATTCATGCTACTTAGCTTGCTTCCAATAACACCAAAACAAGCAAAAGCAGCATCGTTAAAGCAAATATTTTTAGGACAACCACAAACGGTATTTTCGGGTACTCAGATTGCCTATGAAAGAAAAACAGTAGCTATTGGAAAAGATAGTGATGGTAAACTCCACATGGCAGGAATGTTGCGTACACAATCCCCTTTTACGATAAGTGATTTAAAAGGAGAACCGGTCTATCAATTACATACTGAAAGCCCGGAGATAAATGAATTTTATGGCACGGCACTGACTGATTTAGATGGTGATGGTAAACAAGATATTGTTTCAGCTGGACCAAATGGCGTTCAAGAAAGCCCTAATAATATTATTTTATGGAACCATGATAATCAAATATTAACGAAACAATCTACGTTTAATCTTTTTTCAAAAGCCTTTTATGGTACTAGTGTGCAAACGGGAGATGTCAATAATGATGGGAAAAATGATGTCATTTGGTTTACAACTGATAAAATATATGTCGGCATTAATAATAGTACACCAAATAATCCTTCATTCTCATTGATAGAGAATGTGGGTGTAGATAATCAATCGGGAGTTCAAAGTTGTTCTATGGGGGATTTTAATGGTGATCATAATTTAGACTATATTTGTTCGACAAATAATAAAAATCATAATGATTTATTTAAAATTGGACTAGGTAATGGCGATGGTACATTTCAGCTTGAAGCAGTACCTCAAAGATCGGATAGTATAGTCTCACTATATGTTGCTTCAGATGATTTAAATCAAGACGGAAAAGATGATTTTATATTAGCGAGAGGTAGTTTCCAATCGAATTCAATTGTAATATATGTAGGGCTTCGTAATAGTACGAATACAGGCTTTGATATAACGCTATTAAAACAAAGTGGATTTATCAATGGCTCAATAGCAATTGGTGATTTAAATAATGACGGCTACAAGGATTTTGCTCATACAACCAATGATGCAAATCAAACAAAATTAGATATTCACCTTAATAACGGGGCAGGTCAATTTAACAGTGCGCCTGATATTTCTAAAGATGGGGGACATATCAAGCAACTATTTATAGAAGATATGAATAATGATGGTGTTAATGATATTTTGACAGTTGGAACTAGTCAAGTTAGTTATTATCCAGTAAATCTATATAAAGAAGTTACTAATTTAGCGCTCGATCAAACGAATATAGCGCTTAAAGCAAATGCAACAAAACAGTTAACAGCTTTATTTACTCCTGCGGATGCAACATCTCAAGATGTAACGTGGGAATCTAGCGACTCCACGATTGCAGCAGTTGACCAAAATGGTTTGGTGACAGGGTTAGCAGAAGGTAGCGCTACCATTACGGTCACTTCAACAAAAGATGGCACAAAATTTGCAACATGTAATGTTTTAGTTGGCAATCCACCAACATTATCTAATTTAACTGTGAGTGAAGGAACACTAAGCCCTGCTTTTGCAGAAGACACAAATGACTATATCGTCCATGTAGATAATGCGGTAACTTCATTAAAGGTAACACCGACAGTGATGGATACTGCAGCTACAATAAAAGTACTAGATACAGATGTTACTAGTGAAAGTCCATCTGATGAGCTTTCACTTCAAGTTGGGAAAAATAGTATACCTGTCGTTGTGAAATCTATCGAGGGTATCGAAAATACGTATACTCTAACTGTAATCAGAAACGCAAGTAGCCCATTGGTTACAAGTGCTTCGACTACGGAACATAGCCAAACACAAAGCGGATTAGTTATTACATCAGAAGATGGAAATGCCGTTACACATCTAAAAATTAGTAATATTCAAGGTGGGGCATTATTCAAAAACGATGGTACAACAGTCATCCAAGATGGAGATTTTATTACCATTGCAGAAGGGAATAGTGGCTTAAAGTTCACGCCGACACAATATTTAAATTCAGTGGCAAATGATGTCTTTAGTTTTGATGTTGCTGCAGCACTTGATACAACAGATAGTGGCTTAAGTAATACGGCTCAAGCTACTATTACTGTGAGTGAAGTGAATGATGAACCAATCGCGACAGATGATACACTATCAGTGAAAGAAAATGCTAAAGCTAAAATCATCACGTTTGCTGAGCTGCTTGCTAATGATAAAGCAGGTCCAGAAAACGAAAACAATCAAAAGCTTAGCATGAAATCTGTTGATAATGCAGTAGGCGGAACGGTAACGATTGAAAATGATGAAATTAAGTTTGCCTTTGAAAAGGATTTTAAAGGTCAAGGGAGCTTTAACTATACAATTGTAGATGATGGTACAACTTCCGGATTAATTGATCCGAAAGAAGCAACAGGAAATGTCGTTTTTTCTGTACAAGAAAACCAAATACCTACTGTCAATGAACCGATTGCAAATCAACAAGGTATTGCAGGTGGCGATGTTATCTCCTTGGACTTGTCAAATACGTTTAAGGATTTAGATAATGATTCTTTGACATTATCCGCAACCTCAAATAAAGAAGCAATTGCAACAGTCTCAATCAAAGATAATAATTTAAAAATTAATCCATTATCAGCAGGCCAAGCTACTATTACTGTGACTGCTGAAGACGACTTTGGAGGCAAAGTTACAACTGATTTTGAAATAACGGTTGTACAACAATATACTGTTACCTTTGAAGTGAATGGCGGTAGTAAAGTGCAAGCGCAAAAAGTAAAAGTAGGAGCTGTCGCTACAAAACCAAGCGAAAATCCAACAAAAGCTGGATACACTTTTGGCGGTTGGTATATGGATCGTGAACTGACGAAGGTGTTTGATTTTACAAAAGGTATAGTAGGCAATACAACGGTCTATGCGAAGTGGGAAGTGATATCTAGTGGTGATGGTGGTTCTTCTAGTACTCCGTCAACGTCGGAACCTACTCCAAAGCCGACTCCTACAGAAGATGTAAAAGTACTTGTTAATGGTAAAGAAGAGGCCATTGGTAAAGCGACAAGCACACAGGTAGGAGATCAAAAAGTAATGACGGTAACGGTAGATTCTAAAAAGTTACAGGAAAAACTAGCGGCAGAAGGTAAAAAAGCAGTTGTGACTATTCCTGTAAACAAGGATGCTGATATCATTATTGGAGAATTAAATGCTCAAATGGTAAAAAATATGCAGAATGAGCAAGCATTAGTAGTTATTCAAACACCAACAGCTTCTTACACATTGCCAGCTTCACAAATCAATATAGATGCAATTTCTACAGAAATAGGAAAAGATATTTCACTTGAAGACATTAAAGTACAAATCGAAATTGCGAAGCCTACAAACGATATGGTGAAGTTTGTAGAAAATGTGGCACAACAAGGTAATTTCTCTTTAATGGTTGCACCTATTGAGTTTACTGTAAAAGCGGTAAGTACTATAAAAACGGTTGATATTACAAGCTTCAACGCTTATGTTCAACGAACAATAACGATACCAAAAGACGTGGAAGCAAGCAAAATTACAACGGCTATCGTCGTTAAACAAGACGGCACAGCACAACATGTACCGACAAAAGTGATACAAAAAGAAGGAAAGTACTATGCGGTTATTAATAGTTTAACAAATAGTACGTATGCTCTTGTTTGGAATCCTATTGAATTTACCGATGTGGCTAATCATTGGTCAAAAGAGGCTGTGAATAATCTTGGCTCTCGAATGATTATTAATGGAGTACGTGAGGGCATATTTGCACCTAATCAAGATATAACACGTGCACAATTTGCTGCTATTATAGTCCGTGCGCTCGGTTTAAAAACAGATGACCTTACTAGTCATTATGCAGATGTAACAACAGATGCATGGTATGCAAGCTATATCAATGCTGCAAGTGAATACAAGCTTATTCAAGGTTACAGCAATGGTCACTTTGGACCGAATGATAAAATTACACGTCAGCAAGCAATGACAATTTTAGCGCGTGCTTTGTTGTTAACCGATATAGATACAACGATTTCAGAGCAAGAAGCGGCAACTATTTTAGCAGCGTTTATAGATGAAGGACAAATTGCTGAATATGCTAAATCTCCTATTGCAGTTGCAGTAAAAACAGGTTTAGTAACAGGTAAGGCAAATAAAACAATCGCGCCAACTGCTAATATTTCGCGTGCAGAAGTAGCGGTAATAATCGAACGCTTCTTAAAGAAAGCAGAGCTTATTAATTCAAAGTAATAGACAATAATATAGGGCACTTCTATTTATCATGAATAGAATGTGCCCTGTGTTTATTTTTATTTGTCGTTGGATAGAGCCGTAAATCATAGCTTAGCGAGCTACTTACGTCTTGACGTCCACCATTTTTCAAGCAACTGTCCAATTTATTTCACATCTGCTAGATTTTAAAATTGATTTTAATAACCCCTGTTTCTTTTAATGCGAACAATAAGATGATAACAAATGGCCCTACAAGTAAGCCGATGATACCAAATAGTTGTAGACCGACAAACATCGCTATTAATGTTGGCAGAGGAGATAAACCAATATGTGCGCCCATTACTTTAGGCTCGACAGTTCGACGAATAATTAATAAAATAGCTGCAAGAACAAAGAGCTTAATGGCAATCGATGTATTCCCCATCAACAGGTGGTAAGTTCCCCAAGGCGCTAAAATAATAATGGAGCCGAGGAACGGGATAACATCAATAATCCAAATAATAAAAGTCATTGTTAGCGCAAATTTTGGTTGAATAAGGAGTAATCCAATAAATGTAACTCCGGCAATGATAAAGCTAACAAGAACTTGTGCCTTCATAAAACCGAAAAATGCATCTTTTAAACGATTCGTAATAATTTTTAATTTCTTTTCTGTTGATGGCTTTAAATATTTATAAGTTATCTGTTTTAATTTAGGTAAATCGAGCATAAATAAAAATAGAGCAATCATATAAACGAGAAGACTAATAAAGAGGCTTGGAATTTGTGAAAAGAAGGTCGTAACTTTGGTATAATTAAAGAAGTTTAAAAAAGATTCTTCAATTTTCTTAATAAAGTCGGTTGCCGTTTTTTGAAGTGAGGAACTCACTTCAGTAGGAAAGTCTTCTGTATATTTTGAAATATTCTCTTGCATATGCCCCCACATCTCAGATAGCTTAGAAATATAGTAAGGTGCTTGTTTGGAAATGGAAATTATTTGCGACATTAGTTGGGTAATAGTAAAGTAACAGATAATAGAAATAAAAATAACACTTACTATGTATATAAACGCAACAGCTATTTTCCGAGACATTTTCCATTTTCGTTTAAAAAACATGACAATGGGTTCCAATAAAAAAGCTGTAATACCCGCTAATAGTATGGGCACGGAAACTGGTATGATAAAATATGCAGCTACTAGTAGGCATATAATCGCTAGCGTTCGTATAATCAACTTTCGAGTTATAGATCTATTCATAAGCTCTCCTTTTTATCATTAATTTAAGTACAGTGTAACACAATAAAATTAAAATTTAAAAACGTTCTGAAAGTAATGAAGGTAGGGATAAATCATGGAAAAAGAGATTTTAGAGCTTTTTAGTAATTTAACAGAGCGTGACCGTGAAATTGAATACGAGTCTTATAGAAAATTGATGAAGATTGTGCAAGAACCAGTTGATTGGACATATGCAGTTTGGGAACAACTTGTTAAAGCCCTTACATATAATAATGGACATGCGCGTGCGCGTGCTGCACAGTTTTTATGTGCGTTAGCAGCAAAGAGTGATCCAGAAGAGCGTGTTCTTGATGATTTTCTAAAAATCTGGGCAGTGACGTATGATGAAAGTAAAGTAACAGCAAGACAGGCATTACAAGCAATCTGGCAAATTGGGCTTGCTGGACAGGTTCAAAGAGATTTAATTGTTTCTTATTTAGCGAAAAGGTTCCAAACTTGTATGGATGAAAAACAACCAACACTTATTCGTTATGATATAATTGTCTCTTTTAAGAAGTTATTTGATGCTACTAATGATCATAAACTATTGGATATTGCGATGAGATTAATTGAAGAAGAGCAAGATACTAAATGTAAAAAGAAATATAAAACAGCCATCCGTTAACATAGCGAGATGGCTATTTTTATGGCGAGCGAGTTATTTTGAAGAAAGAAAAGTTATTGTTATAATGAAAAAAACAGTATTTTTGATTCATATAAATATAGGTCTTATTTACTTATCTGGAATTTAGTATGCAATAGTTATTAAATTTCTAAAAGCGACAAAACCATTTGTTGAGGAATAAGCAACATAATTATTCACGCAATATACAGGGTGAGGGGTTATAGTTGGTCATTCTATATAAAAAATAGTAACTAGAAAGGGTCGAGATAATGGGTATTTATAATTATTTAGTAAAGAAGCCAAACGGTGAAATTTTATCAATGGAAACGTATCGTGGAAAGACGATGCTAATTGTCAACACAGCTAACCAATGTGATTTTACATATCAATTCGAAGATTTACAGAAAATGTATGATAAATATGGCGAGAATAATTTCGTTGTGCTTGGTTTCCCTTGTAATCAATTTGGAGAACAAAACCCAGAAGATGGAGCAAAGACGATTAAACTTTGTCAAATTAACTACGGGGTAACGTTCCCAATCTTTGAAATAGTTCAGGTAAATGGCGAAGGGACACATCCATTATTCAATTATTTAAAGCACGAAGTAGATTTTCGTGAATTCGGTAAAGCCAATATGCAGGAAAAGATGTTAGCGGAATCAATTATCCAAATCGCTCCTAGCTTTTTAGATGGGCGTAATATTCGCTGGAACTTTACGAAATTTTTAGTAGATAATCAAGGTAATATAGTGGAACGCTTCGAACCAACCGATTCCCAACTAGATATTGAGCAAGCAATTGAAAAAATTTTATAGCTAGCTCTTTTAGTCAGAATTATTAGGAAAGAATAACGAATAGCTGGTCACTATGTAGAAATAGTGCTAAGTACGGTGTGGATATATTCGATTATGCTTCAATCTCATAACTATTTTTTTAAATCCATATATGATAAACTGCTATTCAAGTGAATAATTCTTGCAGAATAATGGTGCTAATTTTAGCATAATCGGGAATTCGGTGTAAGACCGAAGCTGTTTCCGCAACTGTAAGTACAAAAATCATAATACATGCCACTGTCCAAAGACAACAGGATGGGAAGGCTTTATGAGCGCTACGAAATGAAGGTAGCTAATTGTACGAGCCAGGAGACCGACCGTTATTTAATGTATAAAAACTCTTCGGAAGCTAGGAGGATATACGGCAAATACATTAGCTGTCTTCGTTAGACAACACTATATATGCTATTTTCGTCGTTCCCTAGGGAGCGACGTTTTTTTATGCACATTTTAAGCAAAATCTGTTCATGAAAGAAAGAAGGGATTACAGATGAAAAAAGATGCGCGTTATTCTTGTTACCCGTTCATGTGTGAAAAAATATCTACAGTTGATTTTGAAATCCGTACAGATAGTTTAACAACGCATATCGGTGTAGCATTGGCTGCTGTAAAAGCCGAAGAAGTTGAAGTAGTCGGGGCAGATTTATTGACTATTTTGCCAATGGCATACCATGTCAATGGCTCGGTACGTGGCAAACTTGCGGTAACGGAAGAAGATTTGTCATGGCTCAGTGATCGGTATGATTTTTATGTAGGACATGTAAAGGAACAAATTCAAAATTTTGTTTTGCCACAAGGCACTGGGGCTGCAACTGCGCTTCACTTATGTCGGAGTGAGGCAAAAAAATCGTACCGTGTGCTACACAAAGTGTCAGAGGAAAGGGAAGTACCGGCCATTCTTTTCGATTACTTAGGATTACTAGCTAATGTATTTTTTGTTATGGCTGTTTACATGAATCAACAGGCTGGAATCGCTGAAATCCCGTTTATTAGCAAATCATATCCAATGAAGAAAAAGAAGGAGAATGAATAAAGTGAAAAAACTATTAAAATTCCAATGGCTTACTGTGTTAATGCTTGCGCTTGTATTGACAGGATGCGGCACAGCAGATAAAGCGAAAAATGACGATACATCTAAATCGGACCAACAAGTTGAGCAAAGTGGCTATAAAGTTAAGGATGATCGCGCTGTAGAAGTAGCATTTGATGCAGTACCGAAAACTGTTGTGTCATTACAACCAAGTAACACAGAAATTTTATTTGCACTAGGTGTTGGCGATAAAGTTGTCGGAGCTACAGAATATGATACGTACCCAGAAGAAGCAAAAAACATCGAACGTGTGTCAGATTCAGTGACATTTAATAGCGAACGAATTGTAGCCTTAAAGCCAGATGTTGTCATTGCGTACTCTACAGGAAATGAAGAGACACTAGATGCACTAAAAGGTCTTGAAGATGCAGGTGTAAAAGTATTTGTTATTCAATCAGCTGCATCATTTGAAGATGTTTATGGAGATATTCAACAACTTGCTGAAGTGATGGGTGTACAAGATAAAGGCGAGCAATTAAACAAAGAGATTAAAGCGAAAATTGCTGATGTTCAAGCAAAAGTAAAAAGTGTAGAAACACCAAAAAATGTTTACTTAGAAATTAGCCCAAAACCTGATATTTATACAACAGCAGCCGGTACTTTCCAACAGGAAATTTTAAATGCTGCAAATGTCAACAATGTATTTGGTGACCAAACAGGATGGGTAAAGGTTGCAGAGGAAGATGTTATTGCGAAAAATCCTCAAGTTATTTTAACAACTGTCAACTATGTAAAAGACCCAGTAGGGGAAATTCTAGGACGTGATGGATGGAATACGATTACAGCTATTCAAGATAAAGCAGTAAATGCTATTGATACAGATATTTCAAATCGTCCAGGACCTCGTATCGGGGAAGCTGTTGAGATGGTTGCAAAAGCTGTATATCCTGAGTTATTTAAATAAGGATAAACGGTAAAAACCTTTCATAATAGCTTAGGCAAAAGAGAAAAGAGGCTGGGACATAACCTTAAAATTCTAAATAGAGGTACATTGGTTTTGATAAATTTTTGCTAAGAAAATATATAGAACATATTTACTATTATTTCTTTTGCAATGAATAATAAATTAGAAGGGTTCCCTAGTTGTTGGTAGCGGAGGTGGTGACTCTAGCGGGAAAAGAACATTATGTTAGACGCAACAGACCCCGCGTAGCGAGGGTTGCGGCTTACGGTGTGCCCGCAGAAAGCACCGCCGAAGCGGACAATACCGGCGCAGCAAAAAAGTGTTAGATTGACTGTCATCAATCTAACACTTTTTCTCTTTTTTCCATTATTTGTTTTTGCTATGCCGTTGTTGCCTGCTGGCATTTCTTCCTTTGTAGAAAGTATTTGCCTTAGCGGACAATAGCGTTATTCATGTTTTAAAATAAATATAGTTGAATAAATAAGGCATTGGATAATTGGTATTATCTTTGTTTGTTCTATAAAATAGAAGTAGAAATGATTGCTAACATAAGGGAGGCGTAGTGGATGACACAGTTTGACATGAAAGTTATTCCGTTTGAGGCAGTCTTGAATTTCCGCGACATGGGTGGCTATAAGACTAGGGATGGTCGTATCGTAAAGAATGGCTTGCTATATCGTTCAGCTGCACTTGGTAAGATGACACAAGCGGATAAGGTGCGCTTTGAAACATTAGGGGTAAAAACAATTTTTGATTACCGAGATGAACACGAGGCACGAAATAACCCTAATCCAACATTCAAGGATGCAAAGTATATTCAAATTCCTGCAAAGGGAAATCATGCGTTTGAGATGCCAACAAATACTGGTGGTCACAATTTTTATAAAGTTGTAAGTCCTGAGATGTTTCGAGATTTTTATGCACAAATGCCATTTAACAATGTATCATTTAAAAAATTAATGGCAACAATCCAAAATCCAGATAATCTAGGTCTAGTTCATCATTGTGCAGTAGGCAAAGATCGAACAGGTATTGGAGGAGCTCTTATTTTGCTAGCATTAGATGTGCCAGAGGAAACCATTATGCAAGACTATTTAGAAACAAATATTTACTTACGCCCAATGGTAGAACGCATGGCACAGGCAATCCAAGATACTTTTAATGATCATGAATTACAGCAGTTTCACGCACTAATGTCAGCTCGCGAGGATTATTTGCAAGCCGCCTTTGATGCTATGGATAGTAAATACGGTTCAAAAAACGTATTTTTAGAGCAAGAATTTGGCTTAACAACAGAAAAACGACAGCAATTACAAGAATATTGCTTATGTTAATAAGACACCCTTTCACGCCATGCAGTGAGAGGGATTTTTTTGTAGCTATTCAATTATTTTTGTATTACCTATCCTATACAACAAGCCAATCTGTGATAAGATACAATAGATTTTTATGTAATGGATAGAGAGAAGTGAAGTAGTTGGGACATGCGATGAGAGAGAAACATTCGACCGACCAGTTTAGTTTATTTCATTTAACATGGCCGATCTTTTTGGAAGTTTTTTTATTTATGTTAATGGGATTAGCCGATACATTGATGTTAAGTGCTTTGTCGGATAATGCAGTTTCAGGTGTTGGTGCTGCCAATCAATATATTCATATTGCGATATTAATACTTGAAGTGGTGGGCAATGGTGCTGCAATTGTTGTATCGCAATATTTAGGTTCGAAACGCTATTTAGAGGCTACAAAAATTTCGGCATTAGCAGTTACGATGAACGTAATTGTTGGGCTTATTATGAGTATGATTTTTTTCTTCGGCTCAAGCCATTTAATGACGATGATGAATTTAAAGGGCGATGTTTTGCAATATGCGCAAAGCTATTTAGTCATTATAGGTAGTTTTATTTTTTTACAGGCTATTATTAATGCGTTAGCAGCCATTATTCGTGTCCATGGTTGGACGAAACAGACCATGTACGTTTCGCTTGGAATGAATGTTATTCATGTCCTCTTAAATTACGGATTAATCTTTGGAAATTTTGGACTGCCACAATTAGGTGTTAAGGGCGCTGCGATTTCCTCCATTATTAGCAGGGGACTAGCGGTACTTGTTTTTTCGTGGCTGTTGTATCAGGTGATGGAGATCCGTGTGAAGATAGAATACTATTTCACCTATTCAAAAGAATATGTCCGAAAAATTTTAAATATCGGTTTACCATCTGCTTTTGAGCAAGTGCTCTACCAATTTTGCCAAATTGTCTTCCTTTATTACGCAACCTATATAGGTGCTGAGACGCTTGCAGCAAGGCAATATGCCATGAATATTTCAATGTTTACATATTTATTTGCAGTTGCAATCGGTACAGGGACGGCGATTATTATAGGTCGATATGTGGGGGCAGGTAAAAAAGATGAGGCCTATAATCAATTATGGGTAAGCGTGCGCTCAGCTTTTATTTTCACGATACTTATGGTGAGTGTTGTTACAATTTTCCGTACGCAGTTCATGAGCCTATTTACAGATAATCCAGAGATTATCGCAATCGGCGGATCTGTTTTAGCATTAAGTATATTGTTAGAAACAGGTCGTACAATGAATATCGTCGTTATTAATTCATTACGTGCTTCAGGTGATGCAAGGTTTCCTGTTAAAATCGGATTTTTATCAATGGTATGTATGAGTTTGCCACTTGGCTACTTATTTGTATTTGTTTTAGATTGGGGATTAGTAGGAATTTGGTTAGCTATTTCAGCAGATGAATGGATGCGTGCTATTATCGTATACTTTAGGTGGAAAAGTAGAAAATGGGAGCGTTTTGCCATTGTTTCGCCAACAGAAAAAAGGAGGGAAATATAATGGGGGCCATTTCTAAACGAGCTGCAGGAGCGGCATTAATAAATGCAAATATTGAGCTATTTGCTTGTCCAATTTGTCAGGAGTCCATGCAAGTGTATGAGCAAGGGAGGTTGATATGTACAGCAAACCATTCTTTTGATATCGCCAAGCAAGGCTATGTCAATATGCTAACGCATGGAGCAACCTCTAAATATAGCAAGGATCTTTTTGAATCCCGTAAAAAGATAATTGATAGTGGGTTGTACGATCCTCTAGAGGAGAAAATAGCAGAATTAATAGGACAAGCAAAAACGGTGCTGGATACCGGCTGTGGAGAGGGTTCGCATTTAGCTCGCATACTGTCTGAAAGAGATAGTATCGGTGTAGGCATTGATATTGCAAAAGAGGGAATCCTTGCTGCTGCTCGCCATTACCCAGAGCAAATTTGGTGTGTAGGAGATTTAGCGAAAAGTCCCTTTGCTAAGCATAGCTTTGATGTCATATTAAATATTTTGTCCCCAGCAAATTATGAAGAATTTAAACGGCTACTTACAACTGGAGGGTGCGTTGTAAAAGTGGTTCCGCAAAGTGGTTATTTGCAACAATTACGAGCGCAGCTTTACGCTGATTCGACTAAAGAAACGTACTCCAATGAGCAAACGGTCGAACGCTTTCGTGAATGTTTTACAAAGGTTACAGTAGAACGCATTACTTATACGGTTCCACTTGCTGCAATGCTTGTACCAGCATTGCTTGAAATGACGCCAATGGGCTGGCATAAAGCACAGCAAACAGCAGTGGACGTCAGTGAAATAACGATTGATGTTGATATCTTAATCGGTCAGGTCTAAATTAGAGCGATTTGACTTGGACAATTGCGGTATACAGCACTTTTCGATTACAATAGTAATAACTATTGAATAAGGTAGGAATAAAACAGTGTATAAATTTACGGCAAATCTTGTCAAATTAATATTAAAATTAACAGGTTCAAAGGCTCGTGTATATGATGCGCATAACTTACCGAAGGAAGGTGGGTTTATTATTGCGTGTACACATACAGGCTATGTGGATATATTAAATTTAGGTGTTGCGGTCATGCCTCGTGAAATTCACTTTATGGCGAAAAAGCAATTGTTTGATATCAAAGGGCTAGGATGGCTTATTAATCATTTAAATGCCTTTCCTGTTGATCGTGATAATCCCGGGCCAAGTGTAATCAAAATTCCCTCACAGTTGCTGAAAGAGGGGAAAATTGTTGGGATTTTCCCATCAGGTACTCGTAATTCAGAAGGAACAGATTTAAAGCAGGGTGCTATCACGATAGCACAACTGTCCAAAACTCAAATCGTTCCAGCCGCTTACGTTGGAGCGCGAAATGCTGGCGATGTCTTTAAACGAGGAAAGGGTTATCTTATCTATGGAGAGCCGTTTTATGTGACAGGTAAAGGAAAAGAAGGTCGTGAGGAATTTACACACCATCTTGAACATGAGTTAATTGCGTTAACAGAAGAATTGAATAAACGCATTGCAGCAGATAAAAAATAATACAGGAAGCACTCAGAATCTCGTTGATTTTGGGTGCTTTGTCGTAGGAGGTATTTTTCATGATTCATGTACTTTTTGTTTGCCTAGGGAATATTTGTCGCTCGCCAATGGCTGAGGCAGTCATGCGAGATTTAATAGAAAAAGCACAGTTGACCGACAAAATTGACGTAGATTCCGCTGCAACAAGCTCATGGCATATCGGTGAGCCACCCCACCGTGGAACACAAGACAAGTTACGAGAATATGGTATAGCGACAAAGGGAATGCAAGGAAGACAGCTACAAAAACATGATTTTGATCAATTTGATTATATTGTAGGAATGGATGAAAATAATGTACGTAATATTTTTACGATGCTAGGTAATCCAGATTCACCGAAGATTTTTCGTTTTTTAGATTTAACGGACCATCAAATGGATGTACCTGATCCATACTATACAGGTGATTTTCAGGAAACTTATGATCTAGTATTAGAGGGCTGTCAGGCATTATTAGAAAAAATTAAGTTTGACAACAAGTTATAGGCACTAGCTTCACGGTTATTTTTGCCTTAAAATGGTAAATATTATGTAATTTCCCCATGTGAAAAGATTACCTTAAACATTGGCATATCTAGCTTTGAAGGCATCAATATGTTATTATTTGCAGAGTAAAGATACGAAAAGTATTTAAATACCATTTGCAGATGTGTAAATGTGCATCTATGATTTTTATAAACTTTATTTTTGAAAGAGAGTGGAAACAATGGGTCGTAAGTGGAACAATATTAAAGAAAAGAAGGCGTCAAAAGACCAAAGCACAAGTCGTGTTAATGCAAAATTCGGTCGCGAAATTTATGTAGCAGCAAAATCAGGCGAACCAGATCCTGAATCAAATCGCGCTCTTAAAGTTGTTCTTGAACGTGCTAAAACTTACAGTGTTCCTAAACATATTATTGAAAAAGCGATCGAAAAAGCAAAAGGTGGCGGTGACGAAAACTTCGACGAATTACGCTACGAAGGTTTTGGACCGGCTGGCACAATGCTAATCGTGGATGCTTTAACAAACAATGTGAACCGTACTGCATCTGATGTACGTGCAGCATTTGGTAAAAACAACGGTAACATGGGTGTAAGTGGTTCTGTTGCGTATATGTTTGATTCAACAGCAGTTATTGGTTTAGAAGGTAAGACAGCAGATGAAGTACTTGAAATTTTAATGGAAGCAGATGTCGATGCTCGTGATATTCTTGAAGAAGAAGATACTGTTATCGTTTATGCTGAGCCAGATCAATTCTTTGCTGCACAAGAAGCGCTGAAGGCGGCAGGTGTTCAAGAATTTACCGTTGCAGAGCTTTCAATGCTTCCTCAAACAGAAGTGACATTAACAGGTGACGATATAGCAAAATTTGAAAAACTAATTGATGCTTTAGAAGATTTAGATGATGTACAAAACGTTTACCATAACGCAGATTTAGGTGAATAGTTTTTATTATCAGTCAGGCCTGTAGCAAACCTTTGCTACTGGTTTTTACTTGCTCCCGCAAAAAGCCTTCCAACTCTAAAAGAGTTTCGTCGCATAAAGATTAAGAACCAGTGGATAACATAGTTTTTAGAAAATGCTTTTTGCGTAGGTTCGGAAAATGGGCACAGATAAGCAAATGTGGAAATTTATTAAGGAGGAGAATTGTGCAAACCTTATTAGCAATCGTTATTTTTTTAGTGACGTTATTTTTAGTCATTGTGCAACCACGTAAATTATCTATTGGCTGGTCTGCCTGTATTGGTGCAGCATTTGCCTTAATGCTGGGCGTTGTAACATGGCATGATGTTGTGGCGGTAACTGACATTGTGTGGAATGCTACATTATCATTTATAGGCATTATTATTATTTCTCTGATTTTGGATGAAATCGGATTTTTTGAATGGGCTGCATTACATATGGCACGACTTGCAAGAGGTAGTGGCATTCGTTTATTCATCTATATAGGTTGCTTAGGAGCGATTGTTTCAGCACTATTTGCGAACGATGGTGCAGCATTGATATTAACGCCAATCGTATTAGCGATGGTAAGAAAGTTAAACTTAACAGAGCAAAAGGTTTTTCCGTTTATTATTGCAAGTGGATTTATAGCAGATACAACATCATTACCACTGGTGATTAGTAATTTAACAAATATTGTATCAGCGGATTTTTTTGATATTGGCTTTATAGAATATGCGGTGCATATGGTAGTGCCGAATATCGTTTCTTTAATAGCTAGTATACTCGTGCTATATGTTTTTTTCAGAAAGGCTATTCCGAAGCAGTACTCGATGGAGGCGGTGGTTCAACCAACTATTGCCATTCGAGATAAAAAATTATTCCACATTTCTTGGTACGTTATAGCAATATTATTAATTGGGTTTTTATTTAGTGAATATTTTATTATTCCAGTGTCATTTATTTTATGTAGTGTTGCGATAATTTTTTTATGGTTGGCACAGAGAAGTAAAAATATTGATACGCAGAGGGTTATGAAAGGTGCTCCGTGGAGTATAGTGTTCTTTTCAATAGGAATGTACGTAGTCGTTTATGGTTTGAAAAATGTAGGGCTTACGGGGTTGTTAGCCGATGTGTTAGAACATGCCGTTCAGCAAGGCTTATTTGTAGCGACACTAACGATGGGATTTGTAGCAGCCATTTTGTCAGCCGTTATGAATAATTTGCCGACGGTGATGATAGATGCTTTAGCTATTGCTGAAACAAGTGCGACAGGAACAATCAAAGCAGGACTTATTTATGCTAATGTAATAGGCACAAACCTAGGGCCTAAAATAACACCGATTGGTTCCTTAGCTACATTGTTATGGCTTCATATATTGGCGCAAAAAGGCATTAAAATCAGTTGGGGTCAGTACTTTAAGATAGGTATTATCCTAACGATCCCGACACTGCTTGTTACATTACTCGCATTATGCGCTTGGCTAGCAATAATATTATAGTATTAAAGTCAAAATAGTTGAAAAAATAAATTTTTAGGTAATAATTAGTTATTATACTAGCAAAATGAAGAAGGAAAGTGTGCCAAAATATGAGCAGAGCAAATAAGTTAAGTAATAAAATTATTTTAATTTCATTAATGACATTAGTCGCTTTATTAATTGGTTTTATCGTCACGACGATTTACACAGCAAAATCATCTGTTAATAAAACAATGGGGTCACAGGCAGTAGCGGTAGCAGAAAACATTGCAAAACAGTTAAATGCGGATGATTATATTGAGCTTTCGAAAAAACCATCGGAGTCTAAACTTTACTGGGAGCTAAGAGAGCAATTAAACGATTTACGAGAAAAAAATGGCGTGCTTTATGCTTATACATTTGCGGTACCAACGGAAGATCAGAAAGTAAGATTTTTAGTTGATGGTATGCCTAAAGATGACCAAGAAAATGCAGGTGCTATCAATTCGGAATCATCTTCTACTTACTATAAGGATCTTGAAAAAGTAATGGCTACAGGTAGCTATTATTCCGCAATATTACATAGTAGTGACTTTGGAGATTATTTATCGGGTACGGTGCCATTAAAAGATGAATCCGGTACGATTGTTGCCTTTGTTGGTGTAGATATTGATGCAACACAAGTAAGTGGCGTAACGAATACGGTATTAACTTCAGTTTTACCAGCCCTTATTGCGATTATGTTCGTATTAACGGTGGTTGGAATGGTCATCATGTATCGTTATATTAACCGTTCATTAAAACCACTCAGTTCTTTAGGGGAAGCAGCTGAATACTTTGCACGTGGTGATATTGTTCAAGCAACGGAAGCAGTCGAGAAACTACAGTTTAAAGGTAAAAATGAAATTGCCGTTTTCGCCAATGCTTTTAAGGAATCGCTGATAAAATTAAAAGACACTTTCCAAACGATTCAACTTCGCACGGTTGCTTTACGAGAGGTTGTTGGCAAAATAGATGCTACTTCACAGCAGGTTGAAGCATCAAACTCAAAAATTGCAGACCGTATTATTGAAATTGCGGCAGGTAGTGAACAGCACCAGCAAAACAATAATGAGGTTTTGTTAACAATGAATGAAATGTCCATTGGCATCCAACGTTTAGCTGATACAACTTCTGAAATCGCTGAGTCTTCCAGTGCAATGACGGGATTAGTAGAGTCCAATGTAAACCATTCTCAAGAGGTTATTTCGCAAATCCAAAATGTTGAATCTTCTGTGTTGCGTACAGCAGGACATGTTGAAGAGATGGGCAATAAATTCCGTTCAATTGAAGATATGGTGCTAGTCATTACCAATATTGCCGATCAAACAAACCTACTTGCATTAAATGCTGCTATTGAAGCGGCGAGAGCTGGGGAAGCTGGAAAAGGCTTTGCAGTAGTAGCAGATGAAGTACGTAAGTTGGCTGAAATGTCTAAGACTTCTGCTGATGATATTCAAAAACATTTAGTAAGCTTTAAAGATATTACGGACCGTGCTCTTTCTGAAATGGCACAAAGTACGGAAGATGTGCAGGCGGGGAATGAAGCGGTGCAACAAATTGGTACAAGCCTTTCACAAATTTTACAATCGGTTGCAATGGTTAACAATAAAATTCAAGATGACTCTGCAGTAATCGAAGAAATGTCAGCCGGTTCAGAAGAAATCTTAGCGACGATAGAGCAAATGCAAAATATTGCGCAGCAAAGTGCCTTAGGTACGAAAGAAGTTGCAACTGCTTCAGATTTACAGGTGGCAATGGTTTCAGAATTAAATGAAGTAGTAGAAATTTTGGAACGCACATCTAAAGAGGTAATTGAAGCGATTAATACATTTAAATTATAAAGAATATCAAAAAACTATTTTTCTACGCATTGTATCCCTGTAGAAAGATAGTTTTTTTTCTGTGCGAAAAAATGTGTATATTAGCATATTTAAACGAAAAGGTGAGTATTCTACACATTTATTGTGAAATACATATTGTGTAAACTATAAAACCATTCCATAATATAGATTAATATTAATGCTTTAAATGAACGAAGTAAAAAGGGGTGTAAAGCATGAAATTTTTACGTTCAATACAGGGGAAATTAATTATCGTTTCAATGGCATTACTAATAGTGCCGAGCTTAATCATTGGTATAGTCAGTTATGGGAAAGCAAAGGATGGTATGGAAGGTTTAGGCGAACAAGTTATTCAAAATAGTGTTGAGTCTACTTTACAATTAATCGAACTTGCAAATGAAAGTGTAGAAAAAGGTGACATCCCTTTGGAGGTTGCGCAGGAAAGAGTACGAGAAGCGCTGCTTGGTCCAAAGGATAGTGAGGGAAAACGACCAATTAATTATCCTGGTAATCTAGGAGAGTATGGTTATATCTATGTTTTAGACGACAAAGGAACATTAACTACACATCCTACTCGCGAAGGGGATAACTTGTGGGATGATCAAGATAGCAGTGGAAAGTATTTTATTCGTGATGTAACCGAGCGAGCATTACAAGGCGGTGGCTTTACGGAATATGAGTTTACACTTCCAGGTCAGGACGTATTAGCGGATAAAATCATCTACTCTGCAAAAGATCCACATTGGGGATGGATTGTCGCATCTGGTACATATATGCAAGATTTTAATAAGGAAGCTAATTCATTGTTATTGGTTATTGGTCTAACATTATTGGGTGCCATTATTATTGGTACCGTCATTGTAATTTTTGTGTCTAGACATTTGGCTTTACCAGTTAAAAACTTATCGAAGCGTGTCCATGAAGTGGCACAAGGTAATTTAACCGTTGAAATTGAAAACCTACAACGATCAGATGAAATTGGTCAATTGAATACTGGTTTTAATGATATGGTAGATCAATTAAAGACACTAATTACAGATGTTGAGGAGGCCATTGTCGAAATTCAATCGACTTCGTCCAATTTAACAGCCGTTGCAGAGGAAACAAATGCTTACGGTGATGAAATTGTCAAAGCGATTAATGAGGTATCAAGAGGGGCAGTGAAACAAGCATCAGACGCAGAGGATACAAATCGTACAGCGATTGCATTTGCACAGCAAATTGTAGAGCTACATGATAAAAATGAATTAATGTTGGATGCTTCTCAAAAAATGAAGCAGTCCAATGAAGAAGGGCTTGTGAATTTAAACAGTTTGAAACACAAATCACAAGAATCTTCTGCGCTTATTAACAGTGTTCAAACAGTGTTCAATAGCTTAATTGTTAAAGTAAGAGAAATTGAAGGTATTGTGGGCACAATCAATGAAATTTCCGATCAAACGAATCTTCTTGCATTAAATGCATCGATTGAAGCGGCGCGTGCTGGTGAGCATGGCAAAGGCTTTGCTGTAGTAGCGGAGGAAGTACGTAAGCTAGCAGATCAAACATCTGTTGCAACAGATTTGGTACGCACGACGTTACGAGGTATTGAAAGTGAAACGAACTTAGTAAATGATGAGATGCAAAAAACAAATATCATTGTCCGTGAGCAAAATAATTCAGTTAGTATGATGGAATCTTCATTTAATGAGATAGAAGCGTCTGTCGGAGAGATTATAGTAAATATTGGAGAGATGACGGCGGGCGTAGAATATTTAAATAGCTCTAAGGAAGATATTATGCAATCGATTGAAAGTATCGCGCTGATTAGTGAGAAAAATGCAGCTTCCTCAGAAGAAGTCACAGCATCAGTTGACGAGCAACAGAGAGCTATTCAGCTTATTAGCGAATCATCTAATGATTTAACAGACGAAATTTCAGCATTACAGGAATCTATTCAACGTTTTACAATAAGATAACCATTTAGAGGCTGGGACATAACTAAAAAAATTAAAGAAACGAGGAAAGCTGTTCATAAATTTTTGCTATATGGAGAACTAGCTAACTTAGCTATTCTTGCTTTTGCAATAAATAAAAATTTAGTAGGGTTCACTAGTAGTTAGTAGCGGAGGCGGTGACTCCTGCGGGACGCACGCAGCGTAAGACGCTGGCATTCCGCGCGTTAGCTAGGGTTGCGGCTTACGTGTGCTGAGCGGAAAGCACGGCCTAAGCGGACAACGGCGCAGCAAAAAAGGTGTTAGATTGATGGCAGTCAATCTAACACCTTTTCTCTTTTGTACAAGCATCTTTTTTATAGGCAAGACGTTGTTAGTATAAAGGGGTGTTGCATATGAAAAGGTGGATAGTGGGAGGCATCATAATTGTTGTTTGTATAGGTAGTGCTCTTTATATATGGTTAGGACAAGAAATGAAACGAGGCACACAGCCAGTTGCAGATGGAACAGCACCATATGTTATCGTGCTTGGAGCAAAAGTAAAGCCAGGTGGTGTGTTATCACTATCTTTAAAAAGTAGATTGGAAGAGGCTGTAACCTATCTCAATCAATACCCGCATGTTAAGGTAATCGTCTCGGGTGGACAGGGAACAGATGAGGATAGAACAGAGGCATCAGCAATGTTTACCTACCTAGAAGACAATGGCATTGAAGCTGAACGAATTTTAATGGAAGAGCAATCCACATCGACATATGAAAACTTATTATTTTCAAAAGAATTACTACCAGCAGGGACAAAGCAAATTACGATTGTCTCGAATGATTTCCATTTACAACGAGCGAAGTATTTAGCGAATAAGCTTGATTTAGAGGCAGATGTCGTTGTTGCCAAAACCCCAAAATCTGTGGAAGCGAAGTTAACACTACGGGAAAGAGCTGCATTATTAAAAACATATATCATTGGTCATTAATGATATATTTACTTTCTTTCCATTATATATTTGGCATATAATAGAAATATAATGAGTAAACGACAGAAAGAGGGTACTTCTATGACAACGTTTAAAGATTATGTATACAGCCGTCCGAACGTGGAGGCGATGAAAGAGCAACAGTTAGCTTTAATCGAGCAATTTAAAGAAGCACAATCGGTTGAGGCACAAAGCGAACTAATTGAAAAATTAAATGAACTGAGTAATGAATATGCGACAATGGCAAACCTCGTCTACATTCGAGCATCGATTGATACCCACGATTCATTTTACCAAGAAGAACGTGATTATTTTGATGAAGTAGGCCCTGAGCTTGAAGAAATTACAACCGAATATTATAAAGCATTAGTCGCTTCACCATTCCGCGAGCAGTTAGAAGAAAAATGGGGGCAACAGTTATTTGATTTAGCATCCTATCAAATTAAAGGATTTTCACCTAAAGTCATTGATTTAATGCAAAAGGAGAACAAACTAGTATCAGAATATAATAAACTAGTTGCTTCAGCACAGATTGACTTTAACGGTGAAACATTAACGCTAGCACAGCTAGGACCTTATACAGAATCGACAGATCGAGCAATGCGTAAGGCTGCTACAGAAGCTCGTTTTGGCTTTTTTGCTGAGCATGAAGCGGAATTTGATCGCTTATATGATGAGCTAGTTAAAGTGCGTCATGAAATTGCTGTAAAATTAGGCTATAAAAATTATGTAGAGCTTGGCTATATCCGTATGAACCGAATTGATTATAATGCTGAAATGGTCAAGAAATTCCGTGACCAAGTACGTGATTTAATCGTGCCAGTTGCAACAAAACTATTTGAGCGTCAAGCAAAGCGAATTGGGATTTCAGACTTAAAATTTTATGATGAAGCTTTAAACTTCTTAACAGGTAATGCTACGCCAAAGGGTGATGCAAATTGGATAGTGGCAAACGGTAAAAAAATGTATGAAGAACTATCTCCTGAAACGGGTGAATTTTTCAACTTTATGATTGACCATGACCTAATGGATTTAGTTGCGAAAAAGGGGAAAGAAAGTGGCGGCTATTGTACGTTTATTGAAAATTATCATTCGCCGTTTATTTTCTCGAACTTTAACGGTACATCAGGTGATATTGATGTGTTAACACATGAGGCTGGACATGCCTTCCAAGTATTCTCAAGCCGTGATATTGGCATCCCAGAATATTTATGGCCAACATATGAATCATGCGAAATCCATTCAATGAGTATGGAGTTTTTCACATGGCCTTGGATGGAATTATTCTTCAAAGAAGACACCGAGAAATATAAATTTACACATTTAAGCAGTGGCTTATTATTTCTTCCTTACGGTGTTGCTGTTGATGAATTCCAACATGTTATTTACGAAAACCCAGAGATGACACCTGCTGAGCGTAAAGCTGCATGGAAAAAAATCGAGCAAACCTATTTACCACACCGTGACTATGATGGTAATAGCTATTTAGAGTCAGGTGGTATATGGCAACGTCAGGCACATATTTATGCAAGCCCGTTCTATTATATCGACTACACGTTAGCACAAATTTGTGCGTTCCAATTCTGGAAACGTTCACGTGAAGAGTTTGACGCAGCATGGAAGGATTATATCCATTTATGTGGCTTAGGCGGTTCCATGTCATTTACAAAGCTTGTGAAGGAAGCGGGCTTAATTTCTCCGTTTGAGGATGGCTGTGTAGAATCAGTAATCGGTGTGATTGAGGACTACTTAAATTCAGTGGATGATACAAAGTTGTAGATGTTAGATAGAAACTGTGCAGAGCTAATATAGTGGCTCTATAAGAAATTAGCAAGTGTTAGATTGATTGCAATCAATCTAACACTTTTTTGCTACGCCGTTATTGTCCGCGTCTTACGCTGTGTGCGTTCTCGCGGGAGTCACCTCCTTCGCTACCAACAACTAGTGAACCCTTCTAATTTTTTATTTATTGCAAAAGCAAGAATATGTTTTCTATAAAAATTGTCCAAGATAAGTTGTTTTTTTGCTTGTTATCTATGTAATCGATACTAGGATACTTGCGAAATGGTTAATATATAAGTAGTATTTTCAGTAACTGTGATAAAAGGAAGTGAAGAAAGTGACGAGGAAGGTATGGTTCCAGGTAGGTATAGGGATTTTACTAGTTTTACTAATACTTAAATATTTTATAGAGATTCATTGGATTTTCACACCGCTTGCTATGATTTTAAAAGCGATTTTTGTGCCGTTACTACTTGGGGGTGTGTTGTATTATGTGACCGAGCCAATTCAACGTTTTTTAGAAAAGCGTAGATGGCCAAGGTGGTCGAGTATTTTAACAATTGTCGTTGGACTGATTGCCATAGTGGTCGGTTTTGGTTGGATTATTGGTAATCCGATTGCTACCCAGCTTAATAATCTGGCAAAAAATGCACCGATGATTAGTTCAAGCATTCAAGAGGCCGCTGATTATGTATTCAAAAATAAAGATAATTTCCCACCACAATTAAAAGATTTTATTGATTATCTTGCTAATTCTGTACAGGACATTGCGGTGGTAGCAAGTAAATGGCTTGTATCATTTATCCAATCACTGGTGTCAGTTTCTTTACTAGCGATTTTAATTCCATTTTTCTTCATTTTTATGTTGAAGGACCATGAGAAATTTGCGCCTTCCATTTATAAATATTTTACTGGTGAGCGTCGTGAATGGATTAAAAAGACATTAAGTGAGATAGATGATGTATTACGTAGCTATATTCAAGGGCAACTACAAATCAGTTTTTTACTAGCACTTATTATGTATGTTGGGTATTTAATAATTGGCTTAGAGTATTCATTATTGCTTGTGATTTTTGCCTTCTTTATGAATATGATTCCGTTTATTGGACCGTGGATTGCTCTTGCACCAGCAGTTATTGTAGCCGTAATTCAAGATCCGATGCTTGTTGTGTGGGTAAGCGTCGTTACACTTATTGCACAGCAGATTGATAGTAACTTTATTACACCGAATGTTATGGGGAAATCGCTTGATATCCATCCGTTAACAGTTATTACGATTATTTTAGCAGCCGGTAATATAGCAGGCTTTATTGGGATTATTATTGCCGTACCATTCTATGCGGTACTAAAGGTAATTGTTTCGAATATTTATGATGAACGAAATGCGATAAAGAAAAAGGCTACGAAGTCAGTATAGGGGTCGAATAAAAAGTGGAACAAGAAATTGTTAAAGTTTTTAATGAGCAGCATGAACAAATTGGAACGGCAACACGAGCAGAAGTACATGAGAAGGGCTTGTGGCATGAGACATTTCACTGCTGGCTTGTCAACGAGAACTATATTTATTTCCAAATCCGTAGTGGGCAAAAGAAGGATTATCCAGGGCTGCTAGATATAACAGCAGCAGGGCATTTACTAGCAGTTGAGACAGTGGAAGCAGGCATCCGCGAAGTAAAAGAAGAATTAGGGTTAACAATTAATATTCAAGACATCGTCAAAATGGGGATGACATCTTGTAGCATCGTATCTGAAAATATGATAGATAATGAATTTTGTCATGTCTATTTGTACCCGTTTGAAGATAATTGGGATGCATTTGAGCTACAATATGAGGAAGTTTCGGGTGTTGTTCGAGCACAGCTTGATGAAGCGGAAGCATTCTTTTTAGGGAAAACTGGCACGCTAAATATTGAGGGGTATGAATATTTCCCTGATGGGCAACGAGCTCGACTCGTGCGTCCTGTCAGTACAGCACAATTTGTGCCGTATCGTGAGCTGTATGTGGCGGATGTTATTGGCTTTGCCAAAAGTGCAATGTACAATCGATAGTAAAGTCACCAGCCATGAATAACGATTAGAAAATGGTCATCGGTATGTATGGCATATAGCATGATGTATGCTTTACGCTCATAAAGATAACTTCGAAATGAATTGAAGTTATGTTTATGAGCATTTTATGTCTATCTGTTAATTTATGTAGAAAATAAGCTATACTTGTATTTACAATGAAAGAAAAGGAGCATATATATGCTAACATTTGAACAAAAACAAGCGATAATTGAATCGTTTTCCGAATTAACGAAAAAAGAAATTTCGATGAAACGAGTGAATTATCATTATATGGACAGTTTGTTTGAAAAGACGATTGTCGTAGAAAAATTGCACCCAAATGGCAATGGTTTTGTCTTTGTAGGAGATTTATTGCGCTACGAAAATGAAGCAAATGATAAAGGACTAGTCAATATTCGCGATTATGATGAGCACCAGTTGCGTGCCATTATTGAAGATGCCATTACTTATTTAGGTGAGGAACAAGAAGCGGAAGAACCTATTATTGAAACTTGGCGTAATCGTGAAGGCGATCAATTAGAGCTTGCGTTTGAGCAACGTTCTTGGAATGTTTATCATCGAGAAAATTTAGAAGAAGCCTTTGGCACATATGATGCTGCAAAAGAATACTTACTAGAAGAAGGCTTTCGTAAAAAGAACTAAGTAATATGGGGGAAACGACATGAGTGGTAAAAAATTGGTAGGTATTGTAATTGTTGTTTTAGTCATTGCATGTTTATTTTCAGTTTTTACGATTCAAAATTTTTATAAAAATAATCAAGAACAGCCAAATAGTGAGAATCGTGAAATAAATAAGTCAAAAAGTTTGAATTTAATATTACCACAGGCTACAATTATCTCGAATTCAAGATAATTGAAAGGTGATGGGTTTATGCAACATTTATTTCATAAAGGTACAGATGAAACCAAGCCAACCTTATTGTTATTACATGGTACAGGTGGGGATGAGCATTCTTTAATCAGTCTTGCAAAGGAAATTGATCCAACAGCCAATATTTTAAGTGTACGAGGTAATGTATTAGAAAACGGTATGCCTCGTTTTTTCCGTCGCTTAGCTGAAGGTGTTTTTGATATAGAAGATTTAATCTTCCGTACACAAGAATTACAAAGCTTTTTGGTAACAGCAGCAGAGGAGTATGGTTTTGATCGTACGCGCATTGTAGCGATTGGTTATTCAAATGGGGCAAACATTGCTGCAAGTTTATTATTCCACTTTGAAGATGCATTGGCAGGGGCAATTTTGCATCATCCAATGGTGCCAAGACGTGGCATCGAACTACCTGCGCTTTCTAATATTCCGGTATTTATAGCAGCAGGAACCAATGATCCGATGTGTACTGCACAAGAATCAGAAGATTTGGAGTCGCTGTTATCGAAAGCGGGTGCTCATGTAACGACAGCATGGTTTAACTACGGACATCAGCTCACAATGCCGGAAGTAGAAGCGGCAAGAGCGTGGTATCAACAAAATTTTTAAACGTAAAATCCGAGAACAATGTAACTATATGTTCTCGGATTTTTTGTGTGTATCATTACTTTTTCTTAGCAAATGGTAGCCACCAGTTCCAATCACCAAATAGCTTCATAAGGCTCGGTACCAGCATAAGGCGAATAATGGTCGCGTCAATCGCGATGGCAATCGCAATACCAACACCGATTTGCTTTACAGGCATGACATCAGTAAAAGCAAATGCCCCTGTAATAACAATCATAATAAGTGCAGCAGATGTAATGATACGGCTAGTAGATGTTAGCCCATCCACTGTTGCACGTGTATTATCTGCACCTTTTTGATATTCTTCCTGTATGCGAGAGATTAAAAATACTTCATAGTCCATACTTAAACCGAAGACAAGGCAAAATACGATAACTGGAATAATAAGGACGATTGTTCCAGCCTCTATTCCAAAATGCCCATATTGGAAAATATAAACCAGTATGCCGAACGCTGAAGATAACCCGATTATATTCATAATGATTGCCTTGAGAGGAATTAAAATGGAACGGAAGGCAAGCATTAAAATAAAGAACGTTGACACGATAATGATTGAAACCGCAAATATTATTTTACTAGCAATTTCATCAAAAATTTCTTGATTAAATTTCCCTTGTCCACCTAGTTTGAAGTCAACATTTAAATCCTTGTCCATCCACGTTCTGGCGAATTGTTGTGCAGCGGAGGACGAACCAGCTACATTTAATGTAATCGGAATAAATAGCTGTGTATCCTTTGAAAAGGTATTAATGATTGGTTTTAATTGTTCTGCCACTTGTGGCGTTTTCAAGGAAGCTGTTAATTCCTCTGGTGATTTCATTTGGGCTGCTGTATAAATCGTTGAGACTTCATCAACGAGCGGATCGTTAAGCAGTTTTTCTTGTATATCAAAAAGTAGCTTGCGTCCTTGCTCGTTCTCCCAGCCATCTTGGCGTTCAGCAAGTAAATACAAAACGGATGTATCACCAAGCCCAAACGTTTCATCCAATTTATCGTAAGCTGCTCGGGCATCGTATTTGGGTGGTAAAGAATCTACTTGAGGTATAGCAAGTTTAATATCCTTTAACGGAATCATCCCGATACCAAGTAACAATAAAGCAACAATAACAATGGATACAGGTCGCTTCATAACAAAGCCGGCAAAACTGTGCCAACGATTCGTGCCACCTGGCTTTACACGTAATATGCGCCATTTATTTAGGCGATCTCCTAACACCATCATTGTCGCAGGTAATAAAGTGAGACCTGAAAGCACGGCGAACAATACGACAATTGTGCCACCTAAGGCAATATTGCGGAAGATTTCTACATCAATGACAATCATGGCACCAAGACCAATCATGACACAAACAGCAGAAAAAATAATAGAACGACCGGCTGTTTGGATAGCAATTTGTATAGCTTCGGCAATGCTAGAATGGTTACGCTCTTCACGATAGCGATTAATAAATAGCAGAGCGAAATCAATACTAAGGGCAAGTCCAAGCATTGGTACAATATTTAACACAAAAATGGATAAATTAACGCTACCACTTAGTAACGTCAACAGCCCGAATGCTGTGACAACGGTAACAACTCCGATTAAAATTGGTAAAATCGCAGCTACAACAGTACCAAAAGCAAGTAATAGCACAACAATAGCGATTGGTAAACCAATTGCTTCAGCGGATGCTAAGTCCTTTTGGCTGGCTTCATTAATATCCTCCGAAATCACAGGGCCACCTGTCACACTGATACCTTCTTCTTCAACTAAAGCACGAACCTCTTTGACGATAGCAGGCAAATTATCAATGTTATTTTTAAAATGTACCATGGCATAGGAAATGCCATTCTTTTGTAAAGTAGAATCATCCAATGGTGACTGAATGGAATGGACTTCTTCAATGTCCTCTAGCTTTTGTAGAGTGTTTTCGATTTTTTGATTGCTTGTTTGATCAAAAACAACCATGATTGTTTCTGCAGGTAAGTCGAATGTTTTGGCTAGTTCATTTGTGACATAGGTATGATCAGCTTCAACAAAAAAGCCATCTCCATGCAGTTTGCTAGGAAGCTGTATAGCAAACACAGCCATTGTGATAAAAATAACAATCCAAATGGCAACGATAGCTTTCGCATGTGCAGTGATAAAAGCCGAAAAATTTTTCATAACGATAAAGCATCCCCCTTTTAAACTAGTGTAAAGGATGTGTCACTTTTTGTCGTGTGACAAAGTAGAAAATCCTGCTCGCAGTAAATGGCGTGAGAATTGTATGAGAATTGTGTGAGTGCCTGTCACCAAAAAACGGCACTTTCTGGGAGCAGAGAGTGCCGTGAATTCTAAAAGAATAAAGATAATATAAAGTATATAACGGATGCCATTACAGCTGATATTGGCATTGTAATAATCCAAGTGGTTACAATTTTTCGTGCCATTCCCCAGTTAACACCACGAACTCGTTGTGCTGAACCAACACCCATGATGGATGAAGAAATAACGTGTGTTGTGGATACTGGTAAGTGTACTAATGTCGCACCGAAAATAACAGTAGCAGAAGCTAAGTCAGCTGCAACGCCATTTACAGGACGGATTTTCATAATTTTACCGCCGACCGTTTTAATAATTTTATAGCCACCAATAGAAGTACCAAGACCCATAGCGGTTGCAGCCGCTGCTCGAATCCAAAAAGGAATTTCATCTCCGGTATGCAAGCCACCTGCAATTAACGCCATAGTCATAATACCCATTGCTTTTTGGGCATCATTTGTACCGTGCGTAAACGATTGGATAGCCGCTGTAAAAATTTGCATTGTCCGGAAGCCTTTATTCGTACGATATAAATTTAAGTTTTTAAACCATAGTTTAAACAGCGTCATCATAAGAAAGCCGGCACAAATTGCAATGAGTGGTGACAATACTAATGCCATAATGATTTTTGTAAAACCGCCATAATTAAGGACGCTAAAGCCTGCAGAAGCAACTGCTGCGCCGGCAATTGAACCGATTAATGTATGTGAAGAACTTGATGGGATACCAAAGTACCAAGTAAGTAGGTTCCATATAATAGCTGAAATTAATGCGGCTAATATAACGACAGAACCAGTTGTATCTCCTTCAAAAGCATTTAAAGAGAATGGATCGACAATATCTTTTGTTAGCGCTTTTGCGACACCCACGAAAGTAATAGCACCGATAAAGTTCATCGTCGCTGCCATAATAATGGCAACACGTGGGGGTAATGCTCTTGTGGAAACCGAAGTTGCGATAGCATTTGCTGTATCATGGAAACCATTAATAAAGTCAAATGTTAGGGCAAAGATGACGACCAATACGGTTAGTATAATGATTGTATTCATTGTATTTGACCCACTCCTAGTTACGCGTTACGCATGATAATTGTTTCCATTGTGTTGGCAACGTTTTGACAATAATCAGCGATATCCTCAAGTTGTTCATAAATATCTTTAAACTTAATGATGCGGATTGGATCTTTTTCATTTAAAAATAATTGCTTAATAGAAGTTCTTTGTACTTCGTCGCATTCACGCTCATAGTCTTTTATTAGAATGGCATGTGGGCGCATGCCAATAAGATTCTTTTTCTTTAACTCTTCAGTTGCTTTAACAATTTCGTCGGCACTTTTAGAAATATAGCCTAAGAAAATGCGCATTGATTCGTCAACTTCTGTTAAGGAGAACATTTCGAAGTGGGCGATACAATGCTCCGTACCATCTAACACATCGTCCATACGAATAGCGAATTCTAAAATATCTTCTCGTTCGATCGGTGTCATAAATGATTTGTTTAGCATTACGATTAGTTCATGAATGAGTTTATCGCCAGCTGTTTCGTAATTTTTCATTGTAATGCTAATCTCTTTTAAGTCAGCTACACTTGTTATACGAAAATCATTTGCGTAATGTACGGCCTATCTCATATTTTCAGCAATTTTATGCAATGCTACAAAGAAAGGGTCTTGTTTTTTTGAGTTAAGCATGTAAATAGAATCCTCCTGGATATAGATAAAATAAACGACCTTTAAACTTTACTATCATAACAAAATCTTACGTTTATCTACATAAAATTTATCTTTCCTACACGAAACTTTACAATCCTGTAATATACATTTTGTTCACAAATATTAAGTGTTAGGGTGTGTTTGTTTATATTAATACAGTATAAATGCCTATATAACAAAGAATTTATTAATTTTAAAAATCTGTTTAGTACAGAGGTACCTCTTTTGAAGACCTCATTTTCACAAGCGATTGATTTTGAATTGTAAAGGAATTGTAAAGATAGATATCTTAACATTTCTTAGTGTTCCCTATTTTCTTAAGAATATCTTCATTTTTATCCTTCGTTAATATTAAGAATTGTTTTCTACAATAGAGAAGTAAGAGAAAGGGGCGTCAAGTCAAAAATGATTCAAGTCGAGAACTTACAACATACATTTTTAATTGGGAAAAAGGGTAAGGAAAAACATGTACCTGTATTAAAGGGCGTAAATTTTGAAGTGAAAAAAGGAGAGATTGTCGCAATTGTGGGCAAGAGTGGCTCTGGAAAATCAACATTGCTACAAATTTTAGCCGGGTTTATGAAAGCTGAACAAGGCTCTATTCGTGTGAATGGGCAACAGACAGAGAAACTCACTGAAACAGAAAGTGCAGCGTTTCGTTTGCGCCAGTTCGGATTTATCTTTCAAAACTTTCAACTTATGCCGGGTTTAACTGCATTTGAAAATATAGAGTTACCTTTGAAATTACAAGGTGCAAGCAAAGCTATTCGTAAAGAAAAAGTGAAAAAATTAATGGACAAAGTCGGATTATCGGCAGTAGCCGACCATTACCCAAATGAATTATCAGGCGGTCAGCAACAACGTGTAAGTATTGCAAGAGCGTTGATTACCAATCCTCCTATTTTGCTAGCGGACGAGCCAACAGGGAGTCTAGACTCTGAAACAGAGCAGGATATTTTACTCCTTATTCAAAGTTTAAATCGTGAGCTAGGCTTAACATTTGTCATTATTACGCACGATGAAGAAGTGGCAACAATTGCTCATCGTCGTTTCCGTATGTATGACGGTGAGCTTGTGAAGGAGGATGAATAACATGATATGGAAAGACCAATTGGATTTTGTTATCCAACATATTAAGAAAAATAAATTACGCGTATTTATGACCGTGCTGGCTGCAACAATGGGTTGTGCATTTTTAATTGTCCTTGCATCCGTAGGGTTTGGGCTACAGGATTCAATTCGTAACGAGATACTATCAGATGAAAATATAACTAAAATTCAAGTATATGATGGCTCACAATTTACAGAGCAACAGAAAGATGAAATCAAGTCTATCGAGCATGTTAAAACAGTACTTGAAACGAGTACAGTTAATGCAAGTGCGCACTCATATTTTGAAGATCGTGATACAAATTCAAGTCTAGTTATAACGACTATGTCAGATTTTAAAAGTGTAACTGGGAAACTTGCAAAAGGGAAGTTCCCAACAAAGCCAAATGAGATTATTGTAGGATACCATTTTGCTCAAACATTATTAAATGATGCAGAACGAGATGTCATTAAAGAAAAAAACAAAAAGGCTGAAATAGAAGGCACATACTATGATGGTAGTGAAGAAGGATATAAAAAATCTTTAATTGGTAAAGAAATTGAATTATCTTTAGCTTCCAATTCCAATGGAGCTTCTGAAACTGAAAAGGTGAAATATACAATAGTTGGTGTGACAAAAAAACCTTCTTATGATTGGATGATTGACAATACAGTCTATGTGGATTCAGCGCAAAAAGCAGCGATAGGAAGTACCCTTGCAGCATTAGATAAAGTAGCAGTAGATGAAGTATTTAATACGGAATTCAATATTTATGCGGATAGTCTAGAAAATGTTAAGCCTATTTTAGAAAAGTTAAAAGACAAGGGCTATAGCGTGTTCTCTGTGACGGAGCAATTGGATCAAATGGATGTATTTTTCCTTGTGTTGAAAATTGGTTTAATTTTTGTTGGGACAATTGCAGTGTTAATCGCCTCTATTGGGATATTCAATACGATGACAATGGCGGTTACAGAGCGTACACGTGAAATTGGGGTATTGAAGGCAATTGGCGCTAGTCCAAAGTTGATTCAACGACTCTTTTTAATGGAAAGCACATTTATTGGTATTTTAGGTACCGTTATTGCAGTTATTATTTCATATGTCATTAGCTTTACAGCAAATGCAGTTTTACCGTTAATTTTAAAAGCGGCGACAGGTGAAGATGCTTTTAGTTCATCAGATATTACATTTTCACTTATCCCATGGCAACTTGTTATCATTGCGTCTGCCATCAGTATTGGTGTGGCGATGATTTCAGGCTACCGACCAGCTCGTAAAGCAACGAAGATAGATGTTATTCAAGCATTACGACAAGAGTTATAAAAAGAACCCGAGGCACATAATGCGCCTCGGGTTTTCATAATTTACAAATAAGATGTTAGTTCATTTGCTAAAAATGGCTTTGCATTCAACAGGGTTACAAAGGCATCATACTTAGCGCGTTGTTGTGCGCTCGGCTTTTTGCCAGTATAATAAGCGCGAATTAGAATGTTTTTTGGTGTGTTCTCCATATCAATAAATTCCAACAACTGTGCTTCATAACCAACAAGTGATAAAATCTCAGCGCGAATGGAATCAGTCGCGAGAGCTGCAAAACGTTCGCGGACAAGGCCGTGCTGTAACATGACATCGAGTGCCGGTGTATCAAGTTGACGGTTTAGCTCATGTTGACAACAAGGGACACTTAATATGACACTTGCGCCCCATTTCACTGCGCGTGATAATGCCATATCTGTTGCAACATCACACGCGTGTAGAGTTACGACCATGTCTACATTCGATTCATCGTTATAATCATTAATATCCCCAACTAAAAATTCAAGTTGCTCGTAGCCTAAATCTTGTGCAATACGAGAGCATTCCTCGATTACCTCTTTTTTTAAATCTAAGCCAGTAACGCGAATATCCAACCCTTTTTCAATTTTTAAGTAATGATACAAGGCAAACGTCAAATAGGATTTTCCTGAACCAAAATCTAAAATACGGACTTGGCGATTTTTTGGTAAATAGGCTAAGGCATCGTCGATAAATTCAATGAAGCGATTAATTTGCTTGAATTTATCGTATTTTTGTTTTTTACTTTTCCTTCTTCGCTTTGTACACCTAAACGAATTAAAAAAGGATAAGGCGTGGACTCATCAAGTAAATAGTTTTTCTTACGATTATGTGATAAGTTTACTTGCTTCGGAGTAGCGGCTTTATCTGATTTCCATAAAACTTTATTTTTTTTCGATAGTTGCACGTGTACTTTTTCTTCTTTAAAGTCGATATGTGCTTGACGGAAGTCAGCAAAGAATAGTTCAAGTTTAGGCGGGAAATCGGCTAATAGGACATTCTCATGTTTTAAAATACGCTCATATTGGTATTCAATTTGTATATGATAAGCTTCTTTCAACATGATGGGCTTTAGTTTTATACGCTTTATTTCATTAGATTTCATTCGTGGTTGACTAATTGTAGCTGCAACGAGTTGTTGTTGGGAAATTTGGTCTAGAAGCAGTGTTTTCATTTCTTCAAATGTCATTTGTTTCGCCTTCTTTGTTGTGTAATAGATGGCATTAGTGTAACACAATTTTCTTCACGTTGTTTTTCATTTCAAATAATCGGTAAATCGAATATTCAGAAAATGGATTTTTGTTTTTGAACATTTTACGGTATATTAATAGTGAAAAGTATTCTATGCTACAAAATAATGTTCAAAAGGAGGAATGCTTATGTCAGATAATACTTATCAGCTAATCGCTATTATCATTTATATGATTGTCATGCTCGGAATCGGGTGGTATGCATTCGTTAAAACTTCAAATTTAACAGATTATATGCTAGGCGGTCGATCCTTAGGGCTTGCTGTTACAGCGTTGAGTGCAGGTGCGGCAGATATGTCAGGTTGGCTTTTAATGGGGCTTCCGGGGGCAATTTATGCTTCAGGACTTGTTGAAGCATGGATCGCCATCGGGTTAACAATAGGAGCTTATTTGAATTGGATGTTTGTCGCACCAAGATTACGGGTTTATACGCAAGTTTCAAATGACTCAATTACAATACCGAGTTATTTAGATAATCGCTTACGTGATCATACAAGATTAATCAGAATTGCTTCAGGACTCATTATTCTATTGTTTTTCACATTCTATGTTTCCTCAGGTATGGTAGCTGGCGGTAAGTTTTTTGACAGCTCATTTGGCTACGAATATCATACAGGTTTATTGATTGTATCAGGTGTAGTTGTTGCTTATACATTGTTTGGTGGTTTTCTAGCGGTGAGTTATACGGACTTTTTACAAGGTCTTATTATGTTTTTAGCACTGATTACAGTACCTTTATTTGGGCTATTTTTAACGGGTGGTCTTAGTGAAACAGTAGAATCCATTAAAACGGTAAACCCAGAACATTTAAGTTTATTACCAGCATCAGCGACAGCTGCAGCGATTATTTCATCGCTTGCATGGGGGTTAGGATACTTTGGGCAACCACATATAATCGTGCGTTTTATGGCGATTAGTTCTGTAAAGGAAACGAAACAGGCTCGTCGCATCGGTATTGGTTGGATGATTTTAAGTCTTATTGGTGCCCTTGCAACTGCATTAGTAGGTGTAGCGTACTATCAACAAAATGCAGGGGAATTAAAAGACGCTGAAACGGTCTTTATTGTACTTGGTCAAATTTTATTCCATCCATTTATCGCGGGTATTATGTTGGCTGCTATTCTAGCTGCAATTATGAGTACCATTTCATCGCAATTAATTGTCACTTCTTCAGCTCTCGTTGAAGATATTTACAAGGCGTTATTTAATAAAACAGCAAACGATAAACATTATGTGTTTATTGGGCGTATGGCAGTTTTAGTAGTAGCCGTAATTGCAGCAATATTAGCTTGGAACCCTGAAAATTCCATTTTAAATTTAGTAGGGTTTGCTTGGGCTGGCTTCGGGGCTGCGTTCGGTCCAATTATTTTACTATCATTATATTGGAAGAAATTGACGAATTATGGAGCGCTCAGTGGAATGGTGACGGGTGCGGCAACAGCCTTTATATGGGGTAAAATAAAGCTGCTTTCAACTACTTTATACGAAATCGTGCCAGGATTCCTTGTTTGTTTAATAGTAGCCGTTGTTGTAAGTATGGTGACTTATAAGAGAAATGCAGAAATCGAGGAAGAATTCGATCGTACTGAAACATTGTTAAAAAAAGAGCGAGGATAAGTTGATAAGAGTAAGCTAAAGTTAGTTTACTTATTTCTAATTAAACATAGTTTATCTACATTAAAGCATGCGCCCAATTTTCTAGTCTAGGGCGCATTTGTTTTTTTATAATGAGCAGACTATTTTTGATGATTCGACGTTGAAGTATGTGTATAAATAACGCTGCGGTGGAAGGAATCTTTGCCGACTAAAAGACACAGTTTAGGGTATTATATGGTAAGATGAAGAAAATTTGTTGTAGCAACACCAAGGCGTTGGTGGGAGGATTGTGAATGGATAAATTGAAAGAAGTAGATGTATTGTTAGAAAAGGCCATATTAGTTGGTGTTAATTTACGTAATGATAAGCATTTTGAGTATTCGATGGAGGAGCTTACAAATTTAGCTGAAGCTTTAAATGTGGAAGTGGTAGGTATCGTCACGCAAAATTTAGAGCGAGTCACACCATCTCATTATGTCGGGACAGGTAAAATCGAAGAGATAAAAAGTTTTTATGAAGAAGCACAAGCTAATCTTGTGATTTTTAATGATGAATTATCACCTTCACAAATCCGTAATTTAGAGCGCGATTTAGAGACGAAAGTCATTGATCGGACGATGTTAATTTTAGATATTTTTGGACGCCGTGCCAAAACACGTGAAGCACAAATGCAAGTTGAGCTGGCGCAACTTCAATATATGCTTCCACGTTTAGTCGGTTTACATGCTTCCCTAAGCCGACAAGGTGGTGGTACTGGTGGCGGTTTTAAAAACCGTGGAGCAGGTGAGACCAAACTTGAGTTAGATCGACGAAAAATTGAAGATCAAATTTCTAAAATAAAAAAAGAACTCGAGCAAGTAAAGGAGCAACGAGAAACCCAACGAAAACAAAGAAGAAAAAATGCTGTACCTGTTGTATCCATTGTGGGCTATACGAATGCTGGTAAATCAACGATTATGAACCAGCTCCTTGCTAAAATTGGACAAGAGGATCATAAACAAGTATTTGAGAAGGATATGCTATTTGCTACACTCGAAACGTCTGTCCGTTATATTGAATTACACGATAAGAAATCTTTTTTATTAACAGATACAGTTGGCTTTGTTAGTAAGTTACCGCATCATCTAGTAAAAGCGTTTCGTTCTACATTAGAAGAAGCGCGGGATGCAGATTTATTGCTCCATGTTGTGGATGTTTCAAATGCAGAACATGGCTTTATGATGGATGTTACAAATGAAACGTTAAAGGCGGTTGGAGTGGAAGGAATCCCTACTATTTATGTATATAATAAAGCGGACTTAGCAAATGTGCCGTACCCTGTTATCAGTGGGGACAATATTTGGATTTCTGCTAAGCAAGGCAATGGTTTAGATGAACTTTTACAAATTATACGTCAGCATATTTTTTCCGATTATGTAACTTGTAAAATGCTTATTCCATATGAGCAAGGAAATATTGTTTCTTATTTAAATGAAAATGCGACGATTTATGAAACGGCATATGAAGAAGCGGGCACATTATTAAAGCTTGAAGTAAAAGAAGCCGATTATGCAAAATATCAACATTTTGTTGTTAAATAACATAGAGTTAAAATATAAGTAAGCCAACACGTAGCTAGAAAAGTTGCCTAGCTTATTTCTATGGAAATGACACATATAACAGAATAAAGCTTGTGCGTTCAGATAAGGTCGCCATGTACCTTGTGATAACTCACAGTAATTGGAAAAAATGGGCTTTGAAAAAATTACAATCAATGGTGACTCTCGCCATTGATTTTTTTATTTGCAATAAATAAATTATTTTCTGATTATATAGTATTTTAAAATATTATATTTATATTTTATTTTTTTGATAAAGCAAAAAGTGCGAAAACGTAGATATTTCAATATATTTAAGAAAATATCAACTAATCAATCTGAATATAGAGAAAACTGATAAATTTTCAACATTTTTTAAAACTCTTGATAAAGTGATAAAAACGCTTTAGTATGATGAAACATAGTTTTTTATCCTTACTAATGGGTAATAATATTTTTAAGGAATAATAAAATGGGAGAGGATATTGTTATGTCTACTAAAGATGAAATTGTAAAATCCGTCCCTCAAAATGGTTTTGTCGGACACCCTAAGGGGCTCTTTACATTATTTTTCACAGAATTTTGGGAACGTTTTTCATACTACGGGATGCGAGCGATTCTAATTTTCTTCATGTATTATGAATTAAATGAAGGTGGATTAGGTCTTGATCGCGGTACAGCGAACTCCATTATGGCCATATATGGTTCCCTTGTTTATATGTCGGGTATTATTGGTGGCTGGATAGCCGATCGACTTTTAGGTACACGTAAAACGATTTTTTATGGTGGCGTATTAATTATGATTGGTCACTTCCTGCTAGCATTCCCTGGCGGTGTGACAATGTTATTTGCGTCGATGGCGTTTATTGTTATCGGTACTGGTTTATTAAAACCGAATGTCTCAAGTATTGTAGGGGATATTTATGCTGAAACAGATAGTCGTCGTGATGCAGGATTCTCGATTTTCTATATGGGCATTAATATGGGTGCATTCATTGCGCCGTTTATTGTCGGAACAATTGGACAAAAGTATAGCTTCCATTTAGGCTTTAGTTTAGCAGCCGTTGGTATGTTAATTGGTTTAATTGTTTTTAAAGTAACAGAGAAAAAATATCTAGGATTAGCGGGCTTACAAGTAAATAACCCGTTAAAACCAGAAGAACGTAAAAAAGTCTTTACACAAATTGCTATTGTAGCGCTAGTTATTCTTGTCTTAGGTGGTATCGGCATTAAAACTGGTGTACTAACAATGAATGTCTTTAGTTTACTTATTACTATACTTGGTGTACTTATTCCAACAGCTTTCTTTATTTATATGTACCGCAGTGAGAAAACAACGAAAGATGAGAAATCTCGTCTTCTGGCATACATTCCGCTGTTTTTAGCGGCAGTTATGTTTTGGGCTATTCAAGAGCAAGGTGCAACAATCCTTGCGACGTATGCAGATGAGCGTACACAATTAAATCTTGGTGGCTTCCAGTTGGAATCATCTTGGTTCCAATCATTAAATCCTTTATTTGTTATTACATTATCACCACTATTTGCGATGTTATGGCTAAAATGGGGCGATAAGCAACCATCCACACCACGTAAATTTTCTTATTCACTATTTTTTGCAGGACTATCATTTTTAGTGATGATGATTCCAGCACATCTATCTGGTGGACAAGCTTTAGTTAGTCCGTTGTGGTTAGTATTATCATTCTTTTTAGTAGTAGTTGGGGAATTATTATTATCTCCTGTAGGTCTGTCTGCAACAACGAAATTAGCTCCACAAGCTTTTGCTGCACAAACAATGTCACTGTGGTTTTTAACTAGTGCTGCGGCTCAAGCAATTAACGCTCAACTTGTTAAGGTATATGAGGTTGTAAGTGAATTCACATATTTCGGATTTTTAGGATCATTGTCAATTCTTATTGGCATACTCTTATTAGTACTTTCACCGATTATTTCTAAAGCGATGCGAGGCATTAATTAGTTGAATATGCTGGGATAATAGAGAAAAGTGTTAGATTGACTGCCATCAATCTAGCACTTTTTTGTTATGGCGTTGTTGTCCGCTACGGTGGTGCTTTCCGCGGGCACATCGTTAGTTGTTACAAAACTAAAAGGCATTACTACGCATCTTTTTTGTCTTTTGTGTAGTCTATTAGCTAGAAGATAATTTAATTTTCTGTAGAATAGGACTATTTTTCGTTATAATAATCTTACTAGTAACAATTTTAAGGGGTTGGTTGTCATGAAAGAAGCATTGGATCGTTTGAGGCCAAGATTAATGGAGATTTTCACGTATTTACATGCACACCCAGAAATAAGCTGGAAAGAGGTAGAGACAACAAATTATATTGTTGATCTGTTGACGCGTGAAGGATTTTCCCCACAACGCTTTAAAAATTGTACAGGGCTTTATGTTGATATCGGCAAGGGAAATCCAAAAGTGGGCTTACGTACGGATATAGATGCATTATGGCAAGAAGTAGATGGTGAGTTTAGAGCGAATCATTCCTGTGGGCATGATGGTCATATGACAATGGCAATTGGTGCACTCTTACTTTTGAAAGAGCAATCTCAGTTATTAAAAGGAACAGTACGTGTTATTTTTCAGCCAGCTGAAGAAAAAGGAACGGGCGCACTAGCTGTTCTAAAAGAAGGTATTATTGATGATTTAGATTATTTATTTGGTGTCCATTTAAGACCTGTCCATGAGCTTGAAGATGGTACATACTGTGCAGCGTTGTATCACGGCGCATCCCGTTTACTTGAAGGGGAAATTATAGGTGAGGACGCCCATGCAGCAAGACCGCATCTTGGTGTTAATGCAATTGAAGTTGGGGCAACGATAATAGAGGATTTACGCACTATTCATACAGATCCAATGGTGCCTGTCTCTATTAAGATGACAAAATTTCAAGCTGGAGGAGATTCGGGCAATATTATTCCGGGAAGAGCTGCCTTTACAATTGATATCAGGGCACAACGTAACGATGTCATGGAGACACTCGCTTTAGGTGTCAAGCGTGTAATCGATTCTTCAAAAATATTGCATAAAGTGCAAATTGAATTACAGACAGTTGCTAATATTGTTGCTGCTGAGGTAGATACGACGGCTCAATATATTATGGAGCAAGCTATTGTAAAGGCTGCTGGCCTGTCTAATTTGCGTAAGCCTGTACATACCCCAGGAGGAGAGGATTTTCACCATTATGCGGTGCAACGTCCGCACTTAAAATCAACTATGCTTGGTCTAGGTTGCGGATTAACACCAGGGTTACATCATCCAAAAATGAAATTTAAACAGGCAAGACTTGTAACAGGAGTGGAAATTCTTACAAACGCTGTATTAGGAGCATTAAAACTAGAACCATAAAGGAGGCATCAGAACATGTTAAAAAACGTTGTTATTAAAAAAATGATGACACCTGCGGAGATTGCTGAGGTGCAATACTTAAATGCTGAAATTTGGGGGAGTCAAGCAATTCCATCGCATCAAATGTTAGCGGCTGTACAAAACGGTGGATTATTGCTTGGTGCTTTTCTTGAAAGTCGGCTAATTGGTTTTAATTACTGCTTTGTAGGCTATTTGGACGAAAAAATGTATTTACACTCACACATGATTGGTGTTGAAAAAACATATCGTGAACAAGGTGTAGGAGAACTATTGAAGCATGCTCAACAAGAGTATGCACGAGAGAATGGATTTCAACTAGTTCGTTGGTTAATTGATCCATTAGAAGCGCGCTTAGCAAATTTATCGTTTTTAAAGCTTAGTGCTTTTAGTGATCAGTATGAGGTAGATTATTACGGGCCACTACAAGACGATTTTAATGATGGACTACCTTCGGACAGGATTGCAGTCGAATGGTGGATTGAGCGCAATCATGCAGACGATAGTTTAGATGAGCTAGAAGAAGTGGCAGAACAAATAACATCGTGGACGTTGACAGTCGACGGATTGCCTGTGCTCGATAAAGAGGGTGAATTCGATAGTAAGCAACAATTTTATAAGGATGCTTATTTAGTACCAATCCCACAGCATCTGCAAAAGATGAAAATAGAGAGTCCTAAATTAGCAGAAGATTGGCGTTATAAGATGCGTACCATTTTAACAACCTTTTTTGAGCAAGAATATGCAATCGTTCGTGTGAAAAAGCATAAAGAATATGTTCATTTTTATCTGTTGGTCAGACGCTCTTTATTGGCTTTATAATGATGGATAAGGAGTGACGTTTGTGAGAATAGAAGAGATTACAATTAGACATTTAAAAATGCCAATGAAAGCACCGTTCACAACGAGCTTTGGTACTGTTGCTGAAAAAGAGCTATTGCTTTTAGAGGTGAAGGATGCAAGTGGCACGATTGGATGGGGTGAGACAGTTGCTTTTGTAGCACCGTGGTATACAGAGGAAACACTAAAAACGACGTGGCATATGTTAGAGGACTTTTTAATGCCCGCTTTGCTACATAAAGACATTGCACATCCGGATGAGGTTAGTGCCTTGTTCGCCACTATTCGGCGTAATGGTATGGCTAAAGCCTCGATTGAAGGTGCAGTGTGGGACATTTATGCTCAGCAAACAAAGCAATCTCTTGCACATGCATTAGGTGGAAGCAAGGACCTTATTGATGTAGGCATTAGTGTAGGTATTCAATCTAGTACGGATAAGCTATTAGAGCTAATAAAGGTCTATGAGGAAAAAGGCTATAAACGGGTAAAAGTAAAAATAAAACCGGGCTACGATGTCGAAGTCATTCGTGCTATTCGTGCTGCATTTCCTAATCTGCCTTTAATGGCGGATGCAAACTCAGCGTATACATTAAATGACATTGAAGTGTTACAACAGTTGGATGCATTTAATCTGCTAATGATTGAGCAACCACTTGCAGCAGACGATATTATCGACCATGCCAAGCTTCAAAAACAGTTGAAAACACCAATCTGCTTAGATGAAAGCATTACATCATTAGAGGATGCAAGGAAAGCAATTGAGCTAGGTAGCTGCGGTGTAATTAATATTAAAATTGGACGTGTAGGCGGCATAACAGAAGCCAAAAAAATACATGACTATTGCCAACAACATGCTATTCCTGTTTGGTGTGGGGGCATGTTAGAAGCGGGAATCGGACGAGCACATAATATCGCTTTAACAGCGCTTTCTAATTTTGTTCTACCGGGTGATACCGCAGGTTCTAGCCATTATTGGTACGAGGATATTGTAACACCCGAAATCGTAGTGGAAGATGGGCATATTCGTGTGCCACAGAGCATCGGAATTGGCTATCAGCCGAATTTAGAAATTATTGATAAATTAACAATTAGCAAAAAAGTCTATAAAGGGTAATAGGGCTTGGCTTATTTTCCATCATGATTGTTAGTATTGCATAAATAGTCGAGGAGAGAAGTGATTGAAAAAGAGCTTACAAATCGGCGGTGCTTATGTAGGAATTATCGTCGGTGCGGGGTTTGCATCAGGACAAGAAATCATTCAGTATTTCACGAGTTATGGCAATAAGGGGATTTTAGGTGCTCTTTTAGCGACACTATGGTTTGCCTTTGTGGGAATGTGTACAGCACAAATTAGTTCGAGGTTGCAGACAACGTCCCATAAGGATTTGATTTATCAAATTTCAGGTAATACGATTGGTTTTTTAATGGACTTTGTTCTATCGCTATTTTTGTTTGGTGTATCAGTTATTATGTTTGCTGGTGCTGGCGCTACGTTTGAGCAAATGTTTGGACTACCCGTATGGCTGGGGAGCATTTGTATGATTGCCCTCACCATGATGACAGTAATGATGAATGTAAAAAGCATTATTAATATTATTGCAATTGCAACGCCTTATTTATTAGCTGTTGTTACGATTATTGCAGTCTATTCAATAGCTACGATGGATTTATCGTTTGCGGAGCAAGCAACAATAGCAGAACAGCAATTACAAACATCCTCTAAAAGCTGGTGGGTAACGGCGTTGCTGTATATGTCTTTTAATATCGGCGTATGCTTCTCCCTCCTTACAGTGATGTGTGGCGCAATCCGTAATGAACGAATTGCAGGTATGGGTGGCATTATTGGGGGACTGTTGTTAGGCGCGCTCATTCTACTTATTCATTTTTCTCTTCTAGCTAAAATGAACGTTATTGTCGGGTTGGATATTCCAATGTTAGCATTGGCGAATGAAATTCATCCAATCGTAGGTTTATTAATGTCATTTTCATTATTAGGGATGATTTACAATACGGCGGTAGGGATGTTTTATTCGTTTACGGTACGATTTTTTAAACCAACAAAGCCTAGCTTTAAAGTTGCTGTAATTTTTATGGGTGGTTTAGGATTTTTGGCAAGCTTAGTGGGCTTTACGACACTTGTATCAAAATTATATGCAGTGATGGGCTATGTAGGATTTATTTTGGTGGGGTCTATTATTTTTGCGTGGTTACGAGGCATAAGACGAGTAGTGTAAATAAAAGGTAATTGAGAAGGATAAGCTATGCCATTCTCAATTACCTTTTTATTTTGGAAGAACTTGCGGGTTGGGGAGCGCGTTGAAATGCATCAAAAAATAAGTCGTTTAGCCAATATTATTGTTGAAAAATCAAAGTTTTCAAGTATTTCCAACTAAAACGAGAACAATTCTCAATAGTTGGTTGACTGATAATAGAAAGATGCTTATAATGAGAATCGTGAGTAATGATAATCATTTTCATCCGATAATTAATTACAAGCAAAAATGAATCTACCGGGGATTACAATGAAAATAAGATATCTTTTAACAGCAACTGTTGTGTTGTCTATTGTGTCGCTATTTATTGGTGTAGTAAATATTAAACCAAGTGACTTATTAGACTTCGGTTCAGAAGAAACTAGACTATTTATTATTAGTCGTGTACCAAGACTTGTAGCAATTTTGCTAGCAGGTGCAGGTATGAGTATTGCTGGTTTAATTATGCAAAGCTTAAGTAGGAATAAGTTCGTGTCACCAACTACAGCAGGAACTTTAGATGCTACGAAATTAGGTGTCCTAATTTCAATGATGTTTTTTACAAATGTCACGTACTTCCAAAAAATTTCCTTCGCTTTCATATTTGCTTTAGCCGGCACATTATTGTTTATGCAAATATTAAATCGAATAAAGTTTAAAGATGCGATTTTTATACCGCTTATTGGCTTAATGTTCGGAAATATTCTTTCGTCGATTACGACATTCTTTGCGTATAAGGCAGATATAATTCAAAACATTACTGCATGGTTACAAGGAGATTTCTCTTTAATAATGAAAGGTCGTTATGAGCTTTTATACATAAGTGTACCTGTTCTAATTTTAGCTTACATTTATGCGAATCGTTTCACAGTGGCTGGAATGGGTGAAGATTTTGCAAAAAATCTTGGTCTTTCCTATAAATTCGTTGTGAATTTAGGTCTAGTGTTAGTAGCACTCGTAACAACTACGGTGGTATTAACTGTTGGTATGATTCCTTTCCTTGGATTAATTATTCCAAATATCATATCGCTATTCAAAGGGGATAACCTTGCAAAGACATTACCACATACAGCATTACTCGGAATGTCATTCCTATTATTATGTGATATTTTAGGACGCGTCTTGATTTTCCCTTACGAAATTCCGATTAGTATGACGGTCGGCGTCATCGGAAGTGCCATCTTCCTATTTATGTTGTTTAGGGGGAGAGCATATGCGTAACCGTACCAAAATGTTGATATTACTAGGATTAGCAGTAATTGCTATGTTACTGTATGTCTTTTATGAACTAAATGGGAACTATCATTATGCGTTCCCTCGTCGCCTCATTAAAGTGGTGGCGATGGCATTAACGGGAATTGCCATTGCGTATTCCACAGTGGTATTCCAAACGATTACACATAATCGGATATTAACACCAAGTGTTATGGGACTTGATGCGTTATATATGATGGTGCAAACAATTATTTATTACTTCTTTGGCTCTATGTCCATATTCGTTATTAATGCGCAATATAATTTCATGTTAGCTGTTACAGCTATGGTAATTTTTGCACTTATTTTCTATCGGGTATTGTTCAAAGAAGGGAAACGACCGATTTACTTCCTACTGCTAGTCGGAATGATTGTCGGAACGTTTTTAGGAAGTGTCACAACATTCTTCCAAGTATTAATTGATCCTAATGAGTTCTTAAGTTTACAAAGTAAAATGTTCGCCAGCTTTAATAATGTGAATTCAGATTTAGTATGGTTAGCAGGTTTTGTGATTGTCGGAACTTTTATATACGGATGGCGCCATATGAGCCAACTCGATGTGATGTCCCTTGGTCGTGATACAGCGATAAACTTAGGAGTACCTTATGATAAGCTTGTACAGCGCATGCTTATTCTATCTTCTATATTAATTGCCGTTTCTACAGCTCTTGTTGGGCCTATAACATTCTTTGGCTTAATCGTAGCGAATTTATCGTATCAGTTTTTCAAGACGTACAAGCACTCTGTGTTAATCGCAGGCTCTTGTGTGATGAGTATTGTTGCTTTAGTCGGTGGACAGTGGATGGTCGAGCGTATTTTTAACTTCGATACAACACTTAGCGTCATTATAAACTTTGTAGGTGGTGTGTACTTCATCTACTTATTATTGAAGGAAAGTAGGTCAGCAGGATGATCCAAGTAAAAGAGATTTCTAAGTTTTTTGGGAAAAAGCCGGTCATTCAAGATGTTAGTGTAGACGTTGCACCAGGAAAAATTACGTCTTTTATCGGACCAAATGGTGCAGGTAAATCAACATTGCTTTCAATGGTAAGCCGTTTACTGAATGCAGACACTGGAGAAGTACTACTGGATAAATCGGATGTGCGTCGCTGGAAATCCGATGACTTTGCAAAGCGCGTATCGATTTTAAAGCAATCAAACTACATGAATGTACGTCTAACAATACGCGAACTTGTATCATTTGGTCGTTTTCCTTATTCAAAAGGGAACCTAAAACCAGAGGATGAGCAAAAAATAGATGAGGCAATACAATATATGAATTTAGACGATATTCAGCATAACTACTTGGATGAATTATCGGGTGGTCAGCGTCAACGGGCATTTATTGCAATGGTCATTGCGCAGGACACCGACTATATTCTATTAGATGAGCCACTTAACAATTTGGACATGAAGCATTCCGTGCAAATCATGAAAATATTGCGTAAGTTGGTCGATGAGTTAGGAAAAACAGTTGTCATTGTTTTACATGATATTAACTTTGCATCTGTCTATTCTGATCATATCGTCGCTTTAAAAAATGGACGTGTTGTAAAAGATGGTCCAACGAATGACATTATTAACTCAGATGCATTAAAGGAAATCTATGATATGGATATCCCTGTTCAAGAGCAGAATGGCTGTCGCATTTGTGTCTATTTTAACTCATAGTAATAATAGATAGTCCTACCTATCTAAAAATATAAAAACAATTAAAGGAGCATTTCACAATGAAAAATTGGAAATTACTTACTGTGCTAATGGCAATGATGATTTTAATATTAGCTGCTTGTAGTTCGAAAGAAGAATCAAAAGAAGACGATAAAGGTTCAACAGATAATAAACCTGCTGAAGAGCAAAATGAAGCTGCTTCTGCTTACCCAATCACAATCCCAGGTAGTACAATGGGCGAAAATACATTTGAAGAAGTAACACTTAAAGAACAACCAAAAAATATTGTTGTATTTGACTATGGTTTCCTTGATACGTTAGATGCTTTAGGCGTTGACGTTGCAGGTGTGCCACAACAATCAGTACCTAGTTATTTAAGCAAATATGCTGACACTACGTATGTAAACGTTGGTTCTTTAAAAGAGCCTGATTTTGAAGCAATTTCTTCTATGAGCCCAGACATTATTTTTATTTCTGGTCGTCAAGCGGCTGCTTACGAAGAATTATCTAAAATTGCACCAACTGTATTCGTTGGTGTAGATAACGCGAAATTCATGGAATCATTTAAAACAAACACTGAATTAGCTGGTAAAATTTTCGGTAAAGAGAAAGAAGCTGCTGATGCATTTGCTGCATATGAAGCGAAAGTAGAAGAGATCAAAGCAAAAACTGCTTCATCTGAAGACAAAGCTTTAATCGTTTTAGGTAGTGAAGGTTCATTATCTGCATATGGTCCTGGTTCACGTTTTGGTGTTATTCATGATGTATTTGGTGTAAAAGCTGTTGATGACACAATTAAAGTTGATACACATGGTGATAACGTAAGCTTTGAGTACGTACGTGAGAAAAACCCAGATATGTTATTCGTAGTTGACCGTGATGCGGCAGTTAACCCTGAAGGTGAGTCTGGTACAAAAGCTGCTATTGAAAATGAAATCGTTAGTGCTACTAACGCTGCTAAGAACGGTAAAATTTTCTATCTAAATCCAGAATATTGGTACCTATCAGGTGGCGGTTTATTATCAGAAACTGCAAAAGCTGACGATATTTTAAAGGCGTTTAACTAATATGTTTGTTCAAATTAAGCGTATGGTCGTTACAGAAGGCAATGCCAATAAGGTTGTAGAGCGTTTTGGAGCTAAAAAGGATGGTCCATCACTACTTGAACAGCAACCAGGTTTTATCGATAAGCAAGTCCTTGTAAAAAAAGTACGTCGTGGCGATGAAGAAGTGCTTATTATGGTTCGTTGGGAATCAGAAGAAGCATGGAAAAATTGGGAGAAGAGCCCTGAGCATATTGCTGGTCATAAAGCAAATGCAGGTAAGCCTAAACCTGACTTTATCATTGAAAGCGGACAAGATGTTTACTATGTAAAAGGTTAATAAGAATGGGAGGTGTCACAAGTAATTTGTGGCACCTCTTTTTGCTTTTTAAGATATAGCAATATATGTGAAGAAGTAGGGAAGAAAAGGATGGTAGGCAAGAGGGTGACTCTGTTTGTGTCACACCTCACCTCGCCATGAATGAAGGTTGTACTTTAATGTTTAATAGAAGTTTTATTCCAGCTATTGAAGGCTGAAGTAATATTAAAAGAAATACCGCTCTCATTAATGCATAATCCAGTAAAATTAGTCGGACAGTAATAATAAGCTTCACTTGCCTTAGTAACAGAATCGAAAGTCTTTGTAGAGGCAATATAATCTGTATTTGTAACATCAGTTGGTAAGTCTGCATTGTTAACGGTATTACTGCCGATGCTATGGTGATTAAGAGATTGTATTTGCTTCCCTCGGGCATACATAATGCTGCAATGAGGAGCTTTATAAATCATCGGGGTATGAAGATTCAAACCAGAAGTTAAAGGACTCACTAAAGACAATAATAATAAATCGTCATCGGACACTTTTACAATCTTATATTGCGCCATATAGGCATCCATTTTTTGCTGAAAAGTATCTTCAAAACCAGATGTATCACAAATGGAGTTAGATAGAGTAGATTTAAGTTTGTATGCTGCTAAAGTTTCTTGATAAGCTCGTTGCTCTGCTTGAATAATTAGTTGTTCAATAGATTGTTGTTCGTGTGAAGGCTTTTTAATAGTGATTTCTTCTGCCGCTACATAAATCGTGCAGGAAAAAGTTTCTGTAAGTATTAGTATAGTGTTATTTACTCCATTAGCCATTTCAATCACTCCTAATTTGGAGAATTTTAAAATTAACATAAGGCAAAAACTCCAGATTGTGTCACATATATTACAGATGAATTTTACCTACCTTAAGCGTAACATCTGTCAGGACGCCATTTCAATGGTCAGTTAACGCCAAAAAATGGCGGTCACTAGTATTATCCCGCCATTTTTTATACTACTTTTTAGCAAAAAACTGGCGTGCTATTTGAAAATACCGCCATTATTTGGCGGTATATATGTTTTTATTATCAGTGATAGGTAGAAAAGGTGAATACTAATTCATTTAACTCGTAAATGATAGAATTAATTACCAAAAATATATATAATATTGAATAATATAATTAAGGAGGAAGAGGGCTATTGAAGGATATAGATGGACGCATTAATGAATCTTTAGACATAATTATTGAAAATGATGCAATGCTTGGTGATGAATTAAAAACAATGCTTAAAAGCTTTAAAGAAGAAAAAGTAGTTACAGGCTATTCGTTTGGCAAACTATGTTTTTGGCATTATGAAGCATTTGTAGATTGTTTGAATGATGATATTTATAAAGTCGCTGCAGCTATTGAACTTCTAATATTGTCCTATGATATTATTGATGATTTACAGGATAAGGATTCTGATTATATTTGGAGCAAAACACCCGAACTTGCATTAAATGTTGCATTAGCCATGCTCGTTATGTCATCTAAGACTATACATAGCACTACTTTTGAACACAAAAATATGGCCCTTCGATTATTACAAGAATATGCTTTGCGAAGTATTAGTGGCCAGCAGTTAGATGTACTCAATGATTGTCGAGATGAGCAATCATATTTACAAATGATTGACCAAAAATCAGGTTCCCTAACAGCGATGAGTTGTGTTATTGGTGAAGTACTTGCCAAAGGAGAAATGACTGCTGAAATAGAAGAATACGGAAAATATATAGGTATTATTCAACAAATAAAAAATGATATTCAAGGTTTAAAAACATGGGGACCTAAGAATGATCTTATAAATAAAAAATATTCGTTACCAATTATTTATCTAATGTCACAAAATAATAGTGTTTCAAAATATGTGATAAACTATTATAATAAAGATATAGTTACATTTTTGGATAAAAATGCTATAGAAAATGAGCTGAAAAATGGTGGCGCAATACGCTATGCCATTACGATGAAGAACCTCTATAAGCTAAAAGCATTGAATAATCTCGAAAATGTTGCTATAAACAAAGTAGGTAAAGAATACCTAATAAAACTAATGAGATGAGGAGAGATTTTTATGATTAATGTAATTCAGTATCTAGAACAAAACCCTGCACTAGTATCACTGTTAAAAGAACAGAAAGTCGCATTAATTGGTTTTTCAGCAACTGAACAACAGGCTATACTTGACTCATTCGAAGAAGAACTATGCCTACAACAAACAATTTGGAACTAAATATAATTATACGAAAATGGTTTATGCTTGCTATAAGTGTTTACATTCTGCTAGGTTTCTACCTACTATATGTTACTTATAGCAAGCCTTATTTGGGTATAGATATAAAAGAAATAAATGGAAACTGGGTAGTGGAAAAATCATATGGACCATTATTGACTGGGCAAAGAATCTCTGCGAACGATATTATTTTAAACATAGATAATGTTCCAATTGACGCTATTCCTTATGTCAAAGATGATTTTGTTATTAGGGCAGCAAATATGTTAACTATTTTAAAGCCTGATGGTCAAATTATGGATGTTGAGGTAAGTAGTTTAGATTTTACTGACCACTTTTATTTTGTATTGGTAATCCCAGCGTGTTATTATTTTTTAACATTTTTTATTGTCCTTTATTTGTATTGTAAACAAAAAAACACCTCGCTATTAAGATTGCTTATTTTATTTATGCTATCGGTCTCTATAGCCTATCTTAGTAGCGGTGCATCTGGCAGTCTAAACAGTATAGGTATTATCGTCAATCGAGGGAGTATGCTATTATGTTTAGTATTGTTTTTACATTTTTTGAGAAATTATTTTATTTTTTTAAAGGCAAATTGGATACTTTCTAACAATATTAAATTATTTTATCTACTACCGATTATAGCCATGCTATTTGGCTACATTGGTATTATTTATTATGACTTGCATGATTTCCTTTCAAATATTGTTTTAACTGTTTTCTTAATTTTCCTTATTACTATACTTGGCATTTTATTGCTAAGCTATTTTAAATATAAATCACCTCAGTTGAAAATTTTGTTAAATGGCGTAATGATTCCTTTTCTTCCATTCTTGTTTCTTTATGCAATTCCACTTATATTATTTAATCGATATATTCTTTCCGCTGAAATCAGTGCTTTATTTTTATTGTTGATTCCATTTAGCTTTATTTTTACTCAACTAGCGGAACGATTATTTGATATTGAATATCACATTACAAGACTTCGGTACTATGTAATATTCTCTTTAATATTTACTTTGTGGTTTGCTTTTGGTTTGTATTGGATCGCTGGGAAATTTTTAACGATGACTGTGATATCAGGTATTTCATTGTTTACTTTTTTATCGTTGGTTGTTCTTTTCTACATAAAAGAGAAGGTCGATTATCGCAAGCGTAAAATATTGTTTTCTACTAAAGGTGATTATATACATCAGTTATATATTGCTGTAGATAGAATCGGCAAAACGATTAAATTAGATGAGCTTCTAGAAAGGTTTGCACAAGAGGTTTCACTGCACCTTGAGCTTGAGCATGTATTTGTATTAACCTATGACTATGACACAAATCAATTTACTTCAATGGTTGAGGGAAAGATTCCTATAAATCCTATGTTAATGGAAGATTTAAGATTAGGAGAAATACGGAAACTTGACAAAGTCTATCTAGCTTTCCTCCATCAAGATGCTCATTACAAAAGAGCCTTAGTATTGGGGCATAATAATTCAATTCATTTAAAAGAAGAAGAGCTACTATGGCTCGAGTTGCTCCTGTTATATGTAAATAATTTTATAGAAAATACAAAAATGGTGGAAGAACTGTTAGAGGAACTAAAGCATATGAAGCAAGCAGATGATGGTCAATTACCTTGGCTAAACAAACTACTGTGGTTAAGGTTTGAAGAGGAAAAATATCAATTAGCTCAAGAATTGCATGATACGAACTTACAAGAGCAACTCCATATTGCTCGAGAAATAGATGTCTTAATAAATGCAAAAGATACAGTAGAAATCCAACAAAAACTTGTAAAGATTCATCAACAAATGGTTACATCTTTACACGATTTAAGAGCTTATTGTGAAAATTTGAAACCCCCGCTATTAGACACACTAGGGCTAAATGCAGCCTTAGAAAAACTCATTCGAAAAGTAACAGAAAGAGCTAGTTTTTTGTTAATCTATACAATCGATCGCCTCTATCTAGAGGATGAGCGAATGAACTTAATGATTTACCGTCTATTTCAAGAATTACTCAACAATGCTATGAAACATTCCTATGCGACAACAGTTGAAATTCATCTTAAGGAAATGGACAATGGATTTGAAATCATTTATCAGGATGATGGGGTAGGCTGTAATGTAAATGATATTATAGTGGCAGAATCGATGGGGATTCGTGGTATGCAAGAGCGTGTAAAAGCCTTTAATGGACACTTTTACATGGATACCCATATTAATAAAGGGATGTCTATTAGAATTACAGTAAAAGAAGGAAGTGACACACTTGATAACGATGCTCATAGTGGATGATCACCCAATTGTGTTAGAGGGAACAAAAAATCTATTTAAAGAAAATGAAGATATTTTAGTGGATACAGAAAGTGATGCAACTTCTGTCATTCCAAAAATTAAAAACAAGCCATATGATATTTATCTTATTGATATCAATATGCCTTTAGAAAATGGCATTCATTTAGCTCGAAATATTAAAGCTCTTCAGGTGGATGCGTCGATTATCCTTTATACAGGGGATGATATTACGGATTATTATCCACTCATTTTGGAAAGAAAGATCGAGGGGATTTTAGCGAAGACAGCATCTAAAGAGCAAATATTACGGACGGTTCGAGCCATTGCCAATGGTGAAATTGTGTTACCAAAAAATTTCTTAGATTTTCTTGATAATCGCTTTAAACTGCAGGATGCAAAGCTCGATATACATTTAAATGAAAAAGAAAAGAAAATTTTAAGATTGATTGCTAAAGGGCATACAAATAAAGCAATAGCAATCGAGTTAAATATTCCTCAGCGAACAACTGAAAGATATTTAACACAGTTATTTTCCCTACTCAATGTAGATTCACGTACAGAAGCAGTAAACCTTGCAGAACGAATGAATTTACTCTAGTTTTAGAATGTGGTACAATATATAAAATTATTGTTATATTTTACTATAAAAGGGTATTTTAGGTGAATATCAAGAGGAATTGCCTATAATTAGAATAATTTTCTGTATTTATAATTCTAAATACCTATTATGTGTATTAAACACCGCCATTTTTTGGCGGTGTTTTTGTATTACCGCCAAATCACGCCAAAAAATCTAGCGAAGTCCGCCAAAAAAGTGGCGTAAACACAACATTGAAATGGTGGTATAAGTACTGGTACGCTTAACTTAATCGTGGTTAAGTTTATTTGCCATAGTGCGTAATAGTGTAAGTGTATGGTTCATTAATTAATAAATTACTAATTTGTTTATATAGTAGAAAGTGGATTTTTTTGTAATGTTACTAGCTAGACAGCATATTCAAGATAAAACTTTAATAAAGGTAGGCGTATAATTTGAAAGTAGAACTTGAAAATTTAATCTCTATAGATGAATCTAATAAAGATCAAGTCATTAAAGTTTATAATCGCTATGGTATTTTGGTAGGTGCGCCTGAAATCAGAAAAAGAAATTTGAAGGCATCTTTTAATCCTATTTTTACTTTAAATGAAGATGTGACGTATGAGCAGGTGGCAGCATTATATAAATCATTGGAACATGAATTAGGGATTGTCTCTATTGGAGAACGTTTTTACTTTGATTTTTCGGAGAGCGAATATGAACAAGCGCCATTATTTACTTTAAATTCTACGGGGAATTCCCCAGAGATGTTTGTAGATGATAAAGGGACTTTATTTTCTATCAGTACGTATTGTAAGCAGTGTGGTCTAATGGAAAAAGAGCAACTCTCACCATTAGTCATTGATACTTCGCAAATGAAAGATCGTCATTTAGTCCATGTAAGTGGGTACTGGGTAGCTTCCGAAGAATTAGTGGCACTAATGAAGCAAGCTAAAATTGAGGGCTATGAACTATTGGAAGTAATGCATAGCGGATCAGAAGTTGGAAAACAGCCTGCATATCAAATAATCCCAACACAGATAATGCCTGGATGTAGCGCTGAAAGAATTAAACTGTATTTTGCTACTGAACAACCACCTTGCAAATGTGGGTTAAGCGGTGTCATTAATGGTCCTGATATTTATGATCGTAACGATATAATAACTTTAAGTGGTGATGTATTTTATTCGTCTGAATGGAGTCATGATGGCAGATATCTGTACAGAAAAACACTATTTAGTAGAAAGTTCAGGGAGTTAATTATTAATAATCGTATTTCTAGAGAAGTTAGAGGAGAAAAAGATCAAAACTTTGGACCGAAAGATTGGTTATTTGACCCAGTATTATTAAAATAGTCTGAAGAATGAAATATCAGAGGGTTGGAGAGTGCTGATGTTGTTTAGAAAAATACTACCTATAATAGCTATTTTATTTATTGTTGCATTAGCACTTTCAAATTACTTCAATAAATCGGATGAAGCATCTATTCGACTAGCTCGTGATATTAAGTGTTTACTGATGCTATAAATGCCGAAATATATGAATATACTCCTCTATTTCACGTAATTATGGTATGATGTGAAAAAACAATTCGTGAATGTATTTTGAGGTGAAATTTTGATAAAAAAATGGGCATTTCCATTAGCAATAGTAACGCTAATCGCTTTTTTTATGTTGCGGTTAACATATCAGGGTGAGACAATTTTTAATTTTGATACAAAAGTGGCAGACATATTATTTGGTAATCCGTTTATCGAAGCTTTTCATTATATCGGTGAGCCGAGTTTTGTCATTACCGTTGCGCTTATATTAATGGTGTATTTAGCATGGAGGGTAAAAAATTACCGAGGCATGCTATTTGTTTTGTTAACATTTGCAGGAGGTAATGTACTGAATCAATTGCTAAAAAAATGGATTCAACGACCTCGACCAGAAATAGAAGATCAATTAACATCGTTTAGTTTTCCATCAGGACATGCTATGTCAGGCATTTTGTATTTGTTTACCGTTGCTTATTTGTTATCTGAAAATAACAGCAAAGCACGTCAAATACAGCTTTGGGTAGGGGCAATTGCACTGACAATACTTATTGGTCTATCACGTATAGCAGGTGCGCGCCATTTTGCTTCTGATGTACTAGCTGGCTGGTGCGTCGGTTACACATGGTTTATCATTTGTGTACTTTGGTATGAGCGACGTAAACGATTATATAAAAAGAATACTATAAAACAATAGTACTAATGTGAGCAGTACCCTTCAAAGGGTGCTGCTCTTTTTAGTAGTGCTAGTCGAATGACGTGCCTATGAGAAGTGAAGTGGATTTTTACGTAATAGAATAGCGTAATATGGCGTGTGCTTTTGCGGACAGTCCTTTATTGGGACTACTTCCTTTATATGAGAAAATTATTAAGTTTTTGTATAGAATATTTACCTAGTAAAAAAGAATTGCTTCTAGGAAACTTTTAAGCTAAGATGAGTACAATAAGAAAAAGAGAAAAGGAAGAAGGACTTGGAAGGATCAATATTATTCGCCTTAGGGTTAACCCTTTTTGCTGGACTTGCAACAGGAGTAGGGAGCTTAATAGCATTTTTTACATCACGCACAAATACAAAATTTTTATCGATAGCCCTTGGATTTTCCGCTGGTGTTATGATCTATGTATCACTTGTGGAAATATTCGTAAAAGCAAAAGATGCTTTAACGAATGCTTTAGGTACAACTAACGGTTATTGGTTGACGATAGCAGGTTTCTTTGGCGGAATGTTATTTATTGCATTGATTGATAAATTTATTCCAAAATCGACTAATCCCCATGAGGTTAAGCTTGTTGAAGATGTTAATGCCGTAAAACCACAGGTAGATGAAAACCATCTGATGAAGATGGGGGTTTTCACTGCTCTTGCCATTGGGATTCATAATTTCCCTGAAGGTATTGCGACGTTTATGTCCGCAATAAACGATCCGAATGTTGGTATTGCTATTGCAATTGCTGTAGCCATTCATAATATACCAGAGGGAATTGCTGTATCAGTACCTATTTTTTTTGCTACAGGCAATCGTAGAAAAGCGTTTAAACTATCTTTTTTATCAGGGTTAGCAGAGCCTGTTGGTGCGCTAGTAGCATATTTGCTATTAATGCCTTTTTTAACAGACGTCATGTTTGGGATTGTATTTGCCGGTGTTGCCGGAATTATGGTCTTTATATCATTAGATGAGCTACTCCCCGCTGCACAGCGCTACGATGAAACACATTTATCGATGTATGGATTAGTTGCAGGAATGGCTGTAATGGCTATTAGTCTAGTATTATTAGCATAATTAAATGAAAAAGGAATCTAGTCAATGGATATCGGCTAGATTCCTTTTTTTATACTTCTATTAATTTTTTTACTGTTTCCAAGCAATCATAAAAAGTGTTAAATGGCTCATAAGGAACTTGTAAATCTTTACAGTGGTCAAGTAACTGTTCTCTAGCTAATACTAAATCCGCTTGTTTAGCAGCTTCAAAATCAGAGATAGAGTCACCAATAACAATTTTGAAATGATCGGGCTGTGTCACTTTACGCATGACAGTTGGTTTACAGCAACCGCAACTTTGAGTTGTAAACTTTGCACATTGTGCATCGCAGCTATTTGGATAAACAATAGTAATCTGCTCTCCAGAAAAGTCAGCACTATTGCAATAAACCCCTGAAAATGGACCAAACTTTTCAAGCATTGGTTGTATGAAAAAATCGACCCCTCCGCTGACAATATAAAATGGAATATTGTGTTCCTGTGCATAATGAACGAATTCTCTAAAGCCTTCACGAATTACAGCGGTCTCCAGTAAATATTGAATGATGTCATCTTTTTGGTTAGTCGATAATAGTTCAAACATAGCTGTAATGCCGTCTTTAAAGCTTATTGTTTGGGCCATCATCGCCTTCGCAATTTTTTCAGATTGTTCAGGGACAAAATGCGTCATAAGTGAGACGATATTATCTGTTTCGGTTATAGTACCGTCAAAGTCGCAAAATATAATTGGTTTCAAGTTACAGCCTCCTTCAAGAAAAAACGCCTACTTTGAAGTAGACGTTGTAAATTTATATTACTTGTACACCATGCTCATCGGCTTTCGTTAGAATGATATGATGTTCTGGGAATTTTGCTTGCATTGTTGCAACAAAGCCTTCGGCAATAGCAGTAGGGATGATGGAAATTAGTGTTGGACCAGCTCCACTTAATGCTGTACCATAAGCACCATTTGCTTTTGCAGCTTCTTTAATCTCCGCATATTGTGGTATTAATGTTGAACGGAAAGGCTCATGGAACAAATCAGCTTCCATATAGTGACCAGCACGTTCAAAATCTCGAACCATTAACGATGCAGCTAGCATATTTGCATTTGCAGAAGCACGTACTGCATAAGCCCGATCAAATTGTTTTGGTAAGACCGAGCGTGACTCACTCGTTTTCAACTCCACATCAGGGACATAAACAACAAATGAAGCATTGATATCATTGACATGGAAAGTATCTACAATACCGTTTTCATCCATTGAAGATATAGTCAAGCCTCCAAGTACTGAGGCAGTAGCATTATCAGGATGCCCTTCAATCTGAGAAGATAGATTTAACTTGTCTTGCACAGTTAACTTCAAATCGCATAATTGGTTGGCTAGTTCAATACCTGCAACAATAACGGCTGCACTACTGCCCAAACCACGAGCTAAAGGAAGTTCGCTTGCCATTTCAACACGGCAAGTAGGTAAATTCTTCTTATACTGATCAGCGATTTTTTTGGCAATAATGTATAGTAAATGTTGCTCAAGCTCAAATTCACTAGGACCGTTGTCATCGAGATGTATAATCTCCCAACTATCCTGTAGGGAAACATCTAATTTCAAGTAAAGAGACAAGCCGAGTCCAATAGAATCAAAGCCAGAGTATAAATTGGCTGTGCTCCCAGGAACGGTGATTTGCCACTTTTTACTCATAGTACGCCCTCGATATATTTGCGGATTTCTTCTTCATCATTTTTTAGAGCAACAACGTCTACTGTTGAAACGTTCATTGCCGTGTCAGGATCTTTTAAGCCGTTACCAGTAAAGACTGTCACGACTTTTGAGCCTTTGACAATTTTACCGTTTTCAACAGATTTAATAACACCTGCTAATGATGCAGCTGAACCAGGCTCAACAAAAATGCCTTCCGTTCCTGCAATCAGCTTATAAGCTGCTAAAATTTCTTCGTCTGTTACAGAGTCAATAATGCCGCCAGACTCATCTCGTGCTGCTTCAGCATACTGCCAGCTAGCAGGGTTACCGATACGGATAGCTGTTGCAACTGTTTCTGGGTTAGCGATTGGTTCACCTTTTACAATTGCTGCGGCACCTTCTGCTTCAAAGCCGTACATTTTTGGTAAACCTGAAGCTTTGACATCATTATATTCTTTAAAGCCTTTCCAGTAAGCAGTAATATTTCCTGCGTTACCTACTGGAATGCATAAATAGTCTGGAGCAGATCCTAAAGCATCTACAATTTCAAAAGAAGCTGTTTTTTGCCCTTCAATGCGATATGGGTTAACTGAGTTAACAAGTGCTACAGGTGTTGTTTCACTCACTTGACGCACGATGTTTAATGCATCATCGAAATTACCATCAATTTCAATAATTTTTGCACCATACATTGTCGCTTGTGCTAATTTACCAAGGGCTACTTTCCCTTTAGGAATCACAACAATAGATTGGATACCTGCACGTGTTGCATAAGCTGCAGCAGCCGCTGAAGTATTGCCTGTTGAGGCACAAATAACACATTTACTACCGTCTTCAATAGCCTTGGCTACGGCAAATACCATACCACGATCTTTGAAAGAACCAGTTGGATTTGCACCTTCTATTTTACCATACAGCTCAATACCAAGCTGTTTAGAAAGATTAACTAAATGTATAAGAGGCGTATTGCCTTCGTTTAATGTTAGAGCAGGTGTATTTTCTGTTACGGGTAAAAATTGTTTATATTCTTCAATAAGGCCTTTCCACATAACGTAACGATCTCCTTTTGTTCTTATAGAAAGAACAGTTGTTTTTGTATAAGAGACATTTTAACGCAAATGACCATCTATTTTCAATAGCAATTAATAAATTGTCTAAACAATTCGGTCATTTGAATTTTACTTGTCACTTTCTTGAAACAACTGTATAGTAAACTCGTAATGTAAAGTCAAGTGTAAAGACAGGTGGTTAAGATGACAACAATTAAGCAAGAACAATCTATATCACGTAACAAGCTTTTGGGTGTAGCAGGTGTTGGCTGGCTCTTTGATGCAATGGACGTCGGTATTTTATCTTTCGTTATTACAGCGCTCGCGGTAGATTGGGATTTAACTAAAAGTCAGATGGGTTGGATTGGCAGTGTTAATTCTATAGGAATGGCAGTTGGCGCACTCATCTTTGGTATTTTTGCAGATAAAGTCGGTCGTAAGCAAGTGTTCATGTGGACGCTTATATTATTTTCTGTGGCAAGTGGTCTTTCGGCATTTACAACAACTTTAATCGCATTTATGGCATTACGCTTTTTAGTAGGGATGGGGCTCGGTGGAGAGCTACCGGTAGCATCTACTCTTGTTTCTGAAAGTGTGGAGGCAAAGGAACGTGGAAGAGTAGTGGTATTACTAGAGAGCTTTTGGGCAGCAGGCTGGCTTATTGCCGCACTGATTTCTTATTTTGTTATCCCGACATGGGGCTGGCGTGTCGCTTTGTTGTTAACAGCAATTCCAGCAGTGTACGCTATATACCTGCGTTGGCATTTACCCGATTCACCACAGTTTACTGCGAAGGCTGAATCTAAAAAACGTAGCATTTTTCTCAACATACGTGATGTATGGTCGAAAAAATATGCCCGTTCGACACTTATGCTATGGGTGCTATGGTTTACAGTAGTATTCTCGTATTACGGTATGTTTTTATGGTTACCGAGTGTAATGGTCGGAAAAGGTTTTGATATGATTACTAGCTTTAAGTATGTGTTGATTATGACTTTAGCTCAGCTTCCGGGTTACTTTACAGCGGCATGGTTTATTGAAAAATTTGGACGCAAATTTGTACTTGTTTCCTATTTAATTGGAACCGCTGTAAGTGCTTTCATTTTTGGTAATGCAGAAACAATGGCGGTGCTATTAACATCTGGGATGCTATTATCATTCTTTAATTTAGGCGCGTGGGGTGCACTCTATGCTTATACACCAGAACAGTACCCAGCCGTTATTCGTGGTACAGGTGCAGGAATGGCTGCCGCAGTTGGACGAATTGGCGGTATTTTTGGTCCATTATTGGTAGGATCATTACTAACAGCAGGCTATGATATCGGTTTTATTTTTGCAATTTTTTGTGGTGCTATCATTATAGGGGTTATTGGTGTCATATTTTTAGGCACAGAAACGAAACAAATGGAACTGGAATAGTAAACATAAGGAAAGTCTTGGGTTCAATTTGAATCCAAGACTTTTTTAAAATCTGCTTTATTAAATACATAAAAATTATGTTTTATTTATTTTTATGCACTTGTTTCTAAAATATGTTAAAATTTCAATTCGTAGATTACTTGTTATCCAACTACTAAGTTGATAAAGATACTTTGGATATGATAAATATAGAGATTTTATGTCATTTTATTATGAACTAGTGCGTTAGTGTGTTAATACATTAAAGATTTTTCTGAAAAGTCATTGTATTCAAATTGCAATCATGATACTGTATTTTTAATCGAATTTAGAGTCAGTAGGGAATAATCTCCATTCGTGATAATTTCTTTGAAAGAAAGGTTGTTAGGAATGAGTATAAATGAAAATATAAAGAAAAGATTTGTAAGACTGTCAAAAGGACAACGTAAAGTTGCGCAATTTGTTATGAGTAATCCAACGGTTGTTATTGCTAATGGGGCAGCTGAAGTAGGTAGACAGGCAAATGTTAGTGAATCAACCGTTATTCGTTTTTGTTATGCGATGGATTTGTCAGGTTATGTGGAGCTACAAGAAGAGATTAGAAGTTATTTAAACTCACAACATGAAAGTGTTCCTCTTCAACCAGCACATACGGCGAGCAAGCAAAGAACTTCAAGCTTTGCTAAAATCATGCAACGTGATATGCAAAACATACAAGATACAATACATCTTGTGAACGATAAGGTGCTTCAAAAAAGCTCTAAATGGATGCATGAAGCAGATACAGTTTATATTTTAGGTACAAGACAAGCAGCCTCTATTGCTAATTGGTTATCGTATACGTTGAAAACTTTACGACCAAATGTAAAGCAACTACGTACAGATTCAGATGATCTCGTTCAACAAATCAACAGCATGAGCGAACGTACTACGTTAATTGTTTTTTCATGTGATAAACATTCCAATGATGTGAAAACGATTGTTGAAATAGCGAAAATGAAAAAAGTGAAAATTATTGCTATTACCGGATCGGCGTTGTCACCAATAAGAGACTATGCAAGTGCCCTATTTGCATTAGGTTTAAAAAATCAATCCTCTTTAGATATGGTACCTGTTCTATTTTCATTTATGCATGCTCTTATTGAGGAAATGGTTAGTCATGATAAAGAGCGATACACTCAATATCAACAATCATATGAACAAGTAGAAAATAACTTATTATTTTTAGATGTAGCAAGAGAAAAGCAAGTATTTTAATCAAGTATAGCGTATAGATGGAGTAATAGGCTCATCTATACGTTTTTGGTTCTAAGGTCTAGAAAAGTAAAAAGATGTCCAACTAAAATATTAGACATCCTTGAAAAAACAATTTATAAAATTTTACTTAAACTATATTCAGCCTTGAATGTATCATTCAGTTTAATAGCATTAACGCGAGTTCCTTCGTGTTCAAAGCCTAGTTTTTTAAATAGCTGTAATGCGGCATCATTATGCTCCATAACGGATAATTCGAGGCGAGAGATATTTCTTTGGTTAGCCCAGTCTTCCACTGCCTTCATAAGTGCTGAGCCAATCCCTTTTCGTTGGTGTTCTTCTTTCACGGCCAAGTGGACTGAGGCAACATGTTTGGCTTTAGAGTGCTTATAACCATGAATTACTGCATAACCTGCAAACGTGCCATTTAAAATGCAAAGCAAAATTGTGCGGTTTTTTAATTGCTTCCAATAAGCTAGGTTTTTTCTAAGTTGTTGTACAGTTAGCTCTAACTCATTTTCAACATTATACAAAAATTCAGTTTGTTGAAGGATTTCTTCTTGTAAAAGAATAAATGCTCTAGCATCTGATGCTTCAATCGCTCGGATTATGTACGCAGAAGTATTTTCGTTATTTTCAGAAATATGATCCGTCGATATTTTCTCCTGTGTGCGAGAAAATGTGACACTTGTGCCTAATTTGACATCTATGACATAATAACCTGCATTTGTCCAAGATAAAAAATGCGTAAGAGGAGGCTTTGTTTTTTTCCACCAGCTCTTATTTAAATAAGCAGCATTGGGTAAGGCTTGTCCCATAATGTTTTCTAATGCGCTAAAGGATAAAGTAATTTCACTTTGCGAAGCCACGTCAAAATAGCTTGCCAAAGGAATATACTTTTTTTCCATCTTCTTTGTCATCACAATCCCCATTCCTGTAATTCCTAAAAATTTTGACTACATGATAATAGCATAAAATTATCGTTTCTTGTATAAAAATCACAACTATCTATCTATCTAAAATAAGGAAATTTATGTTTAACAAAGGAAATCAAAAAAATCCATGGTAAAAAATAGATAAACTATTAAATGGAGTGAAATACTTTTATTATAGTATAGTGTAGCGTTAATGAACAACAACATAGTTTTCAAAAAGAGCGTATGATGAAAGTTATACTTTATATCATGTTCTTTCATAAATTATGTTAAAATAAATGAAAATGTAGAAGTCATTTAGGAGGAAAAGTATTAATGAGCAACGTTTTAGTTTTCGGACATAAAAATCCTGATACAGATACAATTACATCTGCAATTGTATACGCATATTTAAAGCAACAAATAGGAGTAGAAGCTGAAGCAGTACGTCTGGGCGAATTAAATAATGAAACAAAATATGCACTAGACAAATTTGGCTTTGAGGCACCGCGTGTTATTTCTTCTGTAGTAGGGGAAGCGGAAAAGGTTATTCTTGTAGACCATAATGAATTCCAACAATCGGCTGATGGCATTGAGGAAGTACAAATTACAGAGGTAATTGATCACCATCGTATTGCAAACTTCCAAACAGCTGACCCATTGTATTACCGTGCTGAACCAGTTGGTTGTACAGCGACTATTTTAAATAAAATCTTTAAAGAAAATGATGTTGTAATACCAGCAAATATTGCAGGGTTAATGTTATCAGCTATTATTTCTGACACATTACTGTTCAAATCACCAACTTGTACACAACAGGATGTCAAGGCTGCGGAGGAACTTGCAAAAATCGCAGGTGTTGATGCTGCGGACTATGGACTAGCAATGTTAAAAGCAGGCGCTGACCTTTCAGATAAATCTTTAGAGGATCTTTTATCTTTAGATGCAAAAGAGTTCCAGTTTGGTGAATATAAATCTGTCGTTGCCCAAGTGAATGCTGTTGATATTAACGATGTGCTTGGACGACAAGAAGAATTAGAAATTCTTTTAAATAAAAATGTTGCTGACAATGGTTTAGATCTATTCTTCTTCGTTGTAACAGACATTTTAAACAATGATTCAACAGCTGTTGCAATTGGACAAGTAGCAGAAGCGGCAGCAAAAGCATTTGGTGCAGAGCTGACAAACAACCGTGTTGTTTTACCAGGTGTTGTATCTCGTAAAAAACAAATCGTTCCAGTATTAACGGATGCATTAAAATAAAATAGCGTATTGTCCAAACTCAAGAACGAGGTTGAGACAAATAGAAAAAGTGTTAGATTGAATGCCATCAATCTAACACTTTTTTGCTATGCCATTGATGTCTGCGTCTTGCGTTTTGTGCGTTCACGCTATCATCAACTAGTGCCTTATTAATCCAGTTTTAGTGGTTGAACTGCTGGACCTTCTAACACTTCTCCTTGGGCATTAAAACGGGAGCCATGACAGGGGCAATCCCATGTTTCATCCGCTTCATTCCACTTTGTTTTACAGCCTAAATGCGTACAAGTCGGAGCATTTCCATTTTTAATATAACCTGTGACCAGTTCCTTTGCCACGAAGCCTCCGACTTTCAGCATTTGCATAAACTGCGCACCAAATTTTGTACGTGCAGGCGAATAAAGCGTACTTGCATCGTTGTTCTTCGCAGTACCTGTAATAAGTGAAGACAGTAAATCCCCAGCGACGAATGAATTTGAAATCCCCCATTTGCGATATCCTGTTGCGATAAAGACATTTGGTAAGGACTGCGTAATTTTTCCGACATAAGGTACCATGTCGGGTGTTTCGATATCTTGAGCCGACCATCTATAAAGTGGCTCCTGCCCAAAGTGTACTTTCATTTCATTTTGAATAGCATCGTAAAAGGGCTTCGTATTGGTCGTTTCACCTGCGATATGATTAGCCCCACCGAGAAGTAAATAGTGCTCATCGTTTATAGTAGTCGTTCGAATAGAACGTGAAGGAAAATCAACTGATAGATACTGCCCTTGGTACGTTTCCGTTATTTTACTGGCAACCATATAAGATCGGTTATTTGAAAGCTTTAGGAGTTGTAATCCTTTGAAGGCTTCAATTGGGTAATGCGTGCACAAAACAAGCTTATTATATTGAACCGATATATTTTTTTCGGTATGTAAGTCATTTTGTGCTATCCGTAATTGCTGGACACGTGTGTTTGCATATAGTTTCGCGCCCATTGATAATGCCTCTTTTATAAGAAAGTTACTTACAATTACAGGGTTTATTTGAGCTTGCTGTGATACGCTAAGTGCCTTTGTAATAGGGAAAGGGAGCTCTGTTTCAGAAGTAATCTTTGCCTTTACATTTAATACTTTATAGGCATTCCACTCTTTTAATAATTGTGAGTAGCCTTCTTTTGTTTGACAATACAGGTATGAGTCAACTGGCCGAATGGACTCTTTAGGAAGGAATTGTAATGCTTTCTCTACAGCATGTTGATTTAAATGATAGTAGAGTCTAGCATCGTTTACAGAAAGCTTTTCGAGAAGATTTGCGTAGACTAAGCCATGCTGTGCAGTTAGTTTACCTGTTGAATGACCAGTCGTACCATGACTAAGCTTTGAATTGGCATCTAGTAGTACAACATCGACACCTGCTTTTGCTAATACATAAGCGGTATATAGTCCAGTCAATCCTCCTCCAATAATACAAACATCACATTTAGTCGAAGCTGTTAAAGATGGCAAGGAAACCGAGTCGGTTGTTGCAAGCCAAAGAGATTGTGTCATACATAACCCTCACAGTGTTTTTACGTTCAGTATGGAGATAGCTTTGAAAATTTATGCAATGAAGCATAAAAATTGCTCGAAGAGAGCATGTGTCGTTACAATGTAGCAAAAGGAGCGTGTTTTTTATGAAAATCGAAATTTGGTCAGATTATGTTTGTCCTTTTTGCTACATTGGCAAAAAACAATTGGAAAAGGCAATTCAGGATACAGGGTTTGAGGGCCTAGTGGAGCTTGTTTATAAAAGCTATCAACTTGACCCGACAACACCAGCGGATACGAATGAGTCTATCTACGAATCTTTGTCTCAGAAATATAGTATGACATTAGAAAAAGCGAAAGAAATGACACAAGGTGTGGCAGCTCGCGCAAAAGAAGTAGGCTTACATTATAATTTTGATCAGATGATGGCAGAAAACACATTAAAAGCACATCGACTTGTGAAATGGGCTGAACAACAGGGTGACGCTAGTGAATTAGTTGAAGCGCTGTTACATGGCTATTTTATCGATGGAAAGCGCATTAGTCATGATGAGGTATTAGTGGCAATCGCAGAACAAGTTGGTTTCAAGCGTGAGGATATTGAAAAGGTTCTTGCTAGTGATGAATTTAAAGGTGATGTGGAAGTAGATATACAGGAAGGGCTTCAGCTTGGTGTACGAGGTGTTCCATTCTTTGTGCTAAATCGTAAATACGGTATTTCAGGAGCACAACCGCAAGAGGTGTTTGAAAATACTTTGCGTAAAGTAGCGGAGGAAGAAGGCTTACAACCAGGGTTAAAGATGGAAGGCTCTGGAGATGCAGGCGTTTGTACAGATGATAGTTGTCAGATCTAACTTGCTTCTGTAACCTTTATAAATGTTGAATTGACACAACCAAGTTAAAGGGCTCCGGCTGATGTTCCAGATTTGAAAGAGGAGCGATTCGAGCAAGTTCGAAAAAAATTGGACGCAATTACGCCTAGGCGTAATTGCGTTTGTGCATTTTACTCACAATGATTCAGTCAAAAGTCTGAGGCTCCTAACGTTGACTTTTTATCGGAATTTTTTTATTATAAGGATATATCTTGAATTCGAGATATTAATTTAGGAAACTCAAGGGAGAAATTATATAATGAACGTATTAGTAGTAAAAGCTAACAACCGCCCAGACGGAATTTCAACAAAAATGTACGACACTTTCATGGAAAACGTACAAAATGTAAACGTAACAACATTCGATGTATTTGCTGAAGATATGCCATACTTCGGTCAAGATCTTTTCAATGCATTCGGTAAAGTTCAAAACGGTGAAGAATTATCTGACATTGAATCTCGTCTTTTAGCTGCAAAACAAAAAGCGATGGATGCACTAACTGCAGCAGATGTAGTTGTATTTGCTTTCCCATTATGGAACTTAACAATTCCAGCGACATTACAAACTTTCATTGACTATGTATATCAAGCTGGTTTCACGTTTAAATATGATGAAAACGGTCAATTAGTTAGCCTAATGACTGATAAAAAAGCTGTAATCTTAAATGCTCGTGGTGGTTACTATTCTGCACCAGAAGCACAACCTATGGAAATGTCTGTGAACTACATTAAAAATGTAGTAGGTGGCGTATTCGGTATGGAAATTATTGAAGAAGTTATTATTGAAGGTCATAATGCTTCACAAGATAAAGCAGAAGAGATTATTGCAAACAGTATAGAAGCAGTTAAAAAAGTAGCAAAATCTCTACAGACTGTAACTGCGTAAGTAATTTATTATAGTGGTTATTAAAAAATGCCAAAATGCTGATTGAAAAGCATTTTGGCATTTTCCTGTTAGTGAAGTGTTCTATTTTAAAACCTCGTATAAATACTTCTTGTCTTCGTTTGTTAAAGGCGGGTCCTCAGATTTAGCTTCAACATTTAAAAAAGATAGACTCAAGAATACTAAGAGTGTAAGAAAAGAACAAAATAAAGTTTTCTTACTTTAGTATATTTTTACATCCTTTTTTCGGTAATTTACTATAAGAATATCGAAAAAATGATATTTTATAAAGGTTTTCGTTGTAGAATTTAGTAGAAAACACTATTTGTAGGAGGTCTAATTATGGAATTACTTCTTGCTTTTTTTTTCTTCAATTCTATTTATTTAATGCCGATTTATGGAATGATATTTTGTTTGAGCCTTGTTAACCTTTTAAAGAAACTTAGTAAAGGTCAAACAAATATTTCGAAAGAACAAATTTTTTTAACAATCTCATTTATAATAATTATTTGGAGTATAAGTGGAGTAACGGCACTATCGTTATCTTAAAATAGTGGAACAACAGATTATGGACAGAAGGAAACAGGCGGTAGTCAATCCAAAAAGGGACTTCAGATGAAAACATACCAATCCTATCTGCTGGTGCTCCTTTCATAGCAATATTGACTATCTTGGTGATACAGAAGGCGGTTTCGGTAAATATTTTTAAAAAATAATGCTGCATATCAAAAGGAGAGCACGATTATTCATCGTAGCTCTCCCTTTTTTGGCGTTCAAATGCTTTGAAGCGAGTACCTTGGAACGGTAGTATGTCAAAGTCATGTTCAGCTAGCTGTCCATAGTTCCGACCATCGAGCTTTAACTCTAAACGTTCCCCACTTTGAACTTCAAATGTTACATAGTAGGAGGTGTGAGCACTAGTATTACCTGAACCGCCCCGTGTGTCTGTCCTTTTTGCAACAATTTTTGATGGTACTGTTAATTCAGGTGAATTATTATTTTTGCCCATTGTCTAATGGCGTTAAGTATAACGAAGGCAAATGTACCGAAGACCATGAAAAAAATTAAGGAAATAATTTAAGGAAAACGAATAGTGGTTGTCGTGTCATTGATGTGCAGCATGCTAATTTTGAAAGTATTCTAAGTAGTATTTACCGTCTAACTGCGTATGAAATGGCAACCTAAAAAGGACTTTAAACATCAAAGTAAACATCAGAATTTGGCTCAAAACGCTGTTATATCAACGTCGAATGTAGAGTTGTCTCACGCGCGATTAGAAGTGATTATGTATCAATTATTAGATGCAGCAATTTCAGCGAGCAGTCAATACATCAAAACGAATCGTCTAGCGTTGTAAAGTACAGATAAAGAAAGCGTATTTTGCAAAAGAACGATTATAGACCTCCTACAAATAGTGTTTTCTACTAATATTCTGTAACAAAATCTTTACAAAATATTATTACTTTTTTAATATTCTCATGTTACCTTATTAAAAAATAAGATGATTCAATAAAAAGGGAGGTAGTAATGATGAGAAAGATTTGGTCTTTAATTATTGCGACAACTTTGATATGCACTGTATTTGGATCACTTAATATTGCTAAAGCAGAAACAAATTTCATGGATAACAAAATTCCAGATAATGAAATTGAGTTTCTGACAGGAATCACTCTAGATGGTTATAACTATATTGAACTTTCGGAACCCGTAACAGAAAACTATGATGGAGTTTACGAAGTATTAATTGGATACTACATAGAAGAGAACTTAGATGGAATCAAAACACTCGACAATTATAGAGAATATGACACGTATTTAGTTTATGATCAGGGTATAACTCAAAGCTGGTCTTGGTTATCAAGACCATATTTTATTATGAGTATTGCAAGAGGCATGTCTTATAAAAGTTCAACAGAAGTATCAGCTACTATTTCAGGCACATTTAGTAGTGATATTCCGAGTAAGGCTTTACCAAAAGTTAAATCTTCTTTCGGTTTCAGTGCATCGGGCAGCAAAAAAATAACTGAAGAAATTGTTTTATCGGGTCCTGGCGCAGGTTATTCTAGTAGAGATTTTTACTATAAGCAAGGAAGACACATACATAGATTAAAAATTGTACAAGAACGCAGATCCAATTGGGATGGTGTGTTATGGACTAAAACATACTACGGTAGTGTAGGAAAACCAGCTATAAAATATTATTCAGTTGATAGAAAGTAGGTTCTTAAAGTGATTCAACAGATCGTTAAATGGTTTTTGCTTACTATACTAATAATTTCATCGATCAGTTTTATAATTATTCTTCAATCAAATTATATAGCGGCTGAATTAACCGCTCGTTCGATTCCAATAGCTATTGTAGTAGGTTTGTCTTCATTAGCTGTTGCTATCATGTTTCGAAAATAATATTTACTAGAGTGGCGACAAACTAATTTTCAAGTAGAAAATGAGTAAGGTCTGACACTCTTTTATATTCTTAAAAGCATTTCTTAATGTAAAACACCTCAAGAAACACGGATATTAAAGAGTTTTTAAAATGACCGTTCAATGGCTGTATATTTGATTCAAACCAAAGAAGTAGACAAAGTCAATTTTTTGGACTTTGTTTACATAAGAAATGAACCCCTATCAAAACAAAAAGAGAACGGCTTTTGCTACTCTCAATCTTTTTTTATTTACTTAATTTTTTACTGGCGCTTTTTCCAAAACCCCTATAATTCTTTTATATCGTTTTCCTGTGTCTTTTAATTCTTCCCGAAAAACTTCTGCTACTAAAAAGGGTAACTTTACTTTTCCAACAACAACAATATCACCAGGTTAAAAATTCACGTAAATGTTTAGGGGATATGCCACGTATATTTCTTTGGATATAATTTCAATGCCTCTGATATGAAATCCCGAAAGTGTATTATTCTCCATCTACATTCTCTCCAATCATCAACTTTTATTGATTTTCCTAACGCATGTGCTGATTATACGAACCATTTGACGATTACTTCTATTGATCACATGAAGGCAATCATATTTTGAGATACTTTTTTATACTTCATTCAACGATTAAAACCTTGTGTCATTGCTTTCAAACGCTTATCCAATGTTTCACCATCAAATACGTTTTGTACAAGCTAGCTTTCAGTTTTTGACGAATCATTATATAAAAAGCGCTACTCTTTTTTTTCGTGAAATGGGTGCATTTCACGTAGAAAAGTAATAGTATTATTAGTTAACTAATATATTATCAACTATTAGGAGAGTGAATAGTATGTTAGAGCTTACAAAAAACGGCAAATATTTCTGAGCTTATTGCAAGTAAAAAGTCGTTAAAAGAGCTTAGGAAACTTTTAAATACACGTGATACATCCATACGAGAAGTATTTAATTCATTAGGGTACTTCTATCGCAACATGACGCCAATTTTCCTAATCAAGATATGACTTTTAATGAAAATCTTTCGTTTTATTATAATTTGAAATCATTAACGAACGTAGAAAATCATTGCATCTTCATTGTTATCTACAACTACTAACTGTTCATTTTCAAATGTATAGGGGATTTGTTTGTCATTCAAATTAGCCAGTAGCTTCTGTAATTCATCTTGTGAAGAAAGAGATAATGTATAGCTAAGTAAACCCGTTGTTTTTTTTGCTGGTACGGGTGCACCGACACCTTGCCAGATGTTTACCGCGATATGATGGTGGTAACCTCCAGCAGACATGAATAGTGCGCTATCATGGAAGTTAGTCATAATATCAAAACCAAGTGCATCTATATAGAAGTAAGTTGTTGCGTCATTAATATTGCTCACATTTAAATGCATATGACCTAATACAGTTCCTTTAGGGAAACCTGTCCAAGGACGCTGATGGTCATATAATGCCATCACACCTTCTATATCAACAGCCTCTGTTCCGGTTATAAGTCCACCATGACCATCATTTAGCCATTCAGCACGAGGGCGATCATGATAGATTTCTATACCGTTACCTTCTGGATCATTTAAGTAAAATGCTTCTGAATAAATATGATCACCAGCCCCTGTTATAGGTATACCTGTATTCAACAAGTTGCCAATCACATAAGCTAAGTCTTCTCGAGAAGGAACTAAAATAGCAAAGTGGAATAGACCAGTCGTACGAGGTGGACGAATCTTCACCCCTTCCTCTGTTGACAATACTAAAATAGGTTTTGTATTGCCTGGAATAGAAAATGTCACTTGTGTTGGCGTGCTTTGAAGTACTTGAAGCCCTAGTTTTTTATAGAAATTAGTCATTGTCTCTAATGACTGTACAAGTAAATGTAAATGCTCTAACTCTAATTGTGCATCAATTTTATAGGTCATTGTCAATAAATCCTCCATTTTTAAGTTACTTTTTGTAATTAAATATAAAATAGTAAACATGTTACGTCAAGTAAATAAGTTACTTTAAATTTACTTTTGCTAAATTAATCGTTACAATAGAATACATAAGAGGTGAAAAAATATGAATGAGACAACTTTATGTCCTCGTTTAGCTAAGGCAATGGATTTAATCGGAAAACGCTGGACTGGGCTAATTTTATATCAATTATTAGACGGATCACAGCGCTTTAATGAGATTGAATCGGCATTGCCTGTAAGTGGTCGTTTATTATCTGAACGTTTAAAGGAACTTGAAAAAGAGGGGCTTGTTGAACGAAAAGTATATTCAGAGGTGCCTGTACGTGTAGAATATTCTTTAACAGAAAAAGGTCGAGCATTAGAAGGTGCTATTCGAAATATTGAGTCATGGGCAACTAACTGGCTATAGTAATGGCAAGATTATTTGCGAAGTTAATTTTTGTGCAGTGATATCAGTGTGAAAGTGTCATAAGATGAAGCCCCATCCTATGAAAGTCATATCTTTCGTAGATGATTTTATTGAAATAATCGGGTAGCTAGAAGGTTCTGGATATACTGATTTGTGCAGCGTATAACTAACTAGGACATGATGCTGCCCGAAAATGCGCAAAAAATACCCTTCATTTTACTTGTCAAATCGAGGTTCTAAATCCATACTAGTGTAGAGTAAGAAGGACGGTAGAAAGGAATTAGCTCTCATGACAAAAGAACAATGGGCTGTGGATTTAGCACAAAACATAAATCCAGCCAATATTAAGCTAGATGAATCATTACAGCAATATACAATGACAAAATTAGGTGGTAAAGCGGATGTTTTTGTTCTCCCTGAAACAGAGGAAGAAGCAATTGCAGTTATTCGCTATGCACATATAAATAATATTCCATTATTGATGTTAGGAAATGGATCCAACATGGTTGTCCGAGATGGAGGCATGCGTGGGATTGTTGTGACATTTTCACATTTAGATAAAATTCAAATTACCGGTGATCATGTTTATGCCCAAAGCGGCGCACTTATTAAGGACGTATCAAAGCTAGCAGCTGCTTCATCTCTAACAGGTTTTGAATTTGCTTGTGGCATCCCTGGCTCGATTGGTGGAGCGATGGCGATGAATGCAGGCGCTTATGGTGGCGAAATAAAGGATATTATTATTTCTTCTAAAGTACTAACTAAAGAGGGAGATATTTTAATACTATCAAAAGAAGAGCTTGAATTAGGTTACCGTCAAAGTAGCATTGCCAAAAAAGGTTATTATGTACTGTCTTCAGAGTTCCAACTAGCTCAAGGTGTACAGGAAGAAATTGATGCTAAGATTGCCGATTTAACGTTTCAGCGTGAATCAAAGCAACCATTAGAGTACCCTTCAGCAGGCAGTGTTTTTAAACGCCCGCCAGGACACTTTGCAGGCAAGCTTATTCAGGATAGCGGTCTACAAGGTAAAGGGGTCGGTGATGCAGAAGTGTCCACAAAACATGCCGGCTTCATTGTTAATAAAGGAAATGCTACAGCTTCTGACTATATCGCAACGATTGAAATGGTACAACGAGTGGTAAAAGAAAAGTTCGGTATTGATTTAGAAACAGAAGTGAAAATTGTCGGTGACGACTTATAAAAAAATGTCGCTCTTCGCTAATGGCGAAGGGCGTTTTTTTGAGGAGTGTGAACAAATGAAATTTATTTCGTGGAATGTTAATGGTATACGTGCTTGTTTAGGGAAAGGTTTTTTAGATTTTTTTAATAGTATGGATGCGGATTTTTTCTGTATTCAAGAAACAAAATGCCAAGCAGGGCAGGTTGCACTAGCACTCGAAGGATATGAGCAATATTGGAATTACGCGCAAAAGAAAGGCTATTCAGGTACAGCGATTTTTACAAAGCATACACCGCTTGCTGTGCACTACGGTGTGGGGGAGGATGAATCGCAGGATGAGGGGCGAATTATTACATTGGAGTATGACAACTTTTATGTAGTAAATGTTTATACACCAAATGCTCAACGCGATTTAGCAAGATTACCGCTGCGACTAGAATGGGAGGAACGATTAGCGCTGTATTTAAAAGAACTTGATGCCAAAAAGCCAATTATTTATGGCGGTGATTTAAATGTCGCCCATGCTGAGATTGATTTGAAAAATGCCAAATCGAATATGGGCAATTCAGGATTTACATATGAGGAACGTGCTAAAATGTCTGAGTTATTAGCAAGTGGCTTTGTTGATTCTTTCCGTTATAAGCATCCTGAAGTGACTGATCATTATACTTGGTGGTCTTATATGAATAAAGTCCGTGAACGAAATATCGGATGGCGCATTGACTATTTTATTGTATCAGCGCGTTTAAAGGACCAAATTGAAGTAGCTACTATGCATCCGCATATAATGGGTAGTGATCATTGCCCAATCGAGCTTCAACTAACTATTTAATTGTTTGTGTGCCTGACACCGTATGTCTACACCGTATGTCTAAAAAGACATACGGTTTTTTACTGTTGCCCAAAAGATTCCTTTGTAATCGTATGTAGAAAAAAGATGTGTAATACAGCAAAATTCGCTAAAAAATGAGGTTATTCAGATGGGAGGAAAGGATTTGATACGGCAAATAAAGAATATATTGCATAAGAGGGGGTTGTAAGGTGAGAAAGTTTAAGTGGAAAAAGTGGTTAATGATAATCGCTAGTGTGTTGGCAGTAGTCGCCATAACATCTTTCATTGTCTTTACGTGGTTTATGAATAAGTCAAAACCGATTATTGATGGAGAGCTCACTGTTAACATGCTTGATGAAGATGTGACGGTGACAAGGGATGACAAAGGAGTTCCACATATATTTGCCGAGACAGATGCAGATTTATATCGTGCTCAAGGCTATGTACAGGCACAGGATCGGCTGTTTCAAATGGATTTAGCACGTAGGCAGGCAAGTGGCCGCCTGTCAGAAATTATTGGTGAGGCAACGATTAATACAGATAAGCATTTCCGTACCTTTAGTTTACGAAATGCGGCTGAAAAATCATTGGCAGCGTATGATGCCGAAAGCAAGCAAGTGCTTGAATGGTTTGCAGAGGGAGTGAACACCTTTATTGAACAGGCAAAGAGCACGAATACGTTAAGTTATGAATTTGCGTTACTAGGTTACGAGCCAGAAGAATGGTCGGTTGTAGACTCTTTAACCATCGGAAAATATATGGCATACGATTTAGGGGGCAATTGGAATACACTCGCCTTCCGACATTGGGCTTTACAAAACTTCGATGAAGAAAAGGCGAAGGAGTTATTTATTACGTATCCTGAAAATGCTTCATCGATTATAGAAGCAAATAAAGAAAATCCTGTTTCAGTGGCAGGGCAATTTAATCCTGCATTATTGCCAAATGAATTTAATGGCAGTAATAACTGGGTTGTATCTGGCGATAAAACGAAATCAGGTAAGCCAATACTAGCGGATGATCCGCATTTGGGGTTAAGTACACCATCTATTTGGTATCAAATGCATTTACAATCGCCAGAGCAAAATGTAAGCGGTGTTATATTTGCAGGCATTCCAGGAATTATTTTAGGTCATAACGATGAAATTGCATGGGGTGTAACGAATGTAGGCTCTGATGTACAAGATTTATATATTGAAATGCCAAATCCAGATAATCCAACACAATTCCGTTATGACGGTGAGTGGGAACAAGCTGAGGTGCGCAAAGAACCGATAAAGGTAAAGGATGGCGAAACGGTAGATTTTGAAGTCCTTGTTACACGGCATGGCCCAATTATGACAGACCTAGTATTTAAAGAAACGGAGCCTTCTGCCCAGTTTTCAATGCAGTGGACAGCTCTACAACCAACCGCTGAATTACGAGCAGTGCTCGGTTTTAATAAGTCTTCCTCTTGGCATGAGTTTGAGCAAGCATTAGAAGATTTTAAAGCACCTGCTCAAAATTTTGTTTTTGCATCTAAGGATGGCACAATCGCTTATAAAGCTAATGGGCAAATTCCATTGAGAAAGCAAGGGGATGGACAATTACCTGTGCCGGGTGATTCAAGTGACTATGGTTGGGAAGGCTTTATTCCGTGGGATGAGTTACCGACTGTTGTCAATCCAGAGGAGGGCTTTATTGCTACTGCCAATAATGAGGTGATTGGTGAGGAATATCCGTATCATATTACGGATTTTTGGGCGCAGCCATATCGCTTTGAACGAATTAAGGAAGTGCTTGAGGCCAATGATTCATTAACGGTTAAAGATATGATGAACTTACAAATGGATCAACATAATTTATATGCTCGCGAATTTTTACCGAATTTATTAGCATCCATCAAAACGATGGATAAGGATAAAAAATATGCAGAGATCATGGCGTTATTAGAAGATTGGAATATGGTGGATGCAAAAGAGTTGGGAGCCCCGTTAGTCTTTCATACGTTAATGGTACAAATACAAGAGGTATTGTTTAAGGAACAGATGCCAGAGGATATGTATAACATGATGTACGGGAAATTCAATATTACGGATCAACTTCTGCGTAAAGCATACGCAGGTGAGAAAAGTATTTGGATAGAAGAGCAAGGTGGTGTTGATGCCACAGTCTTTGAGGCGTTTGAGCGTACTGTTGGAAAAATTGAGGGACAGTTCGGAAAAAATGTGTCGAAGTGGCAATGGGGTGACTTTCACCAATTAACGTTTGATCACACATTAGGTAGTGCTTCACCGATATTTGCCGCATACTTTAATGCGAAGAAGGTGCCAATTGGTGGCTCGAAGGTGACGGTGCAGGCTGCTGATAATGATTTAGCTGGCAACGTAAATCATGGAGCGTCGTGGCGTTTTGTTGCGGATGTCGGTAATTTGAACTCAGCTTTCCATATCGTCGGACCAGGTCAAAGCGGTCATGCGAAATCGGACTGGTATCAAGATCAGGTGATGGACTGGGCAAATGGAGATTATCACGAAACCTTTGTTAACAAGGAAGCGATTAAAGGTAAAACAGTAGTATTAAAGGCACAATAAAAACCCAGCGCAAGCTTTTCTTGCGCTGTTTTTTTGTGCCAGTCACCCAAACAATTCTAACAATTCAAAATATAATCAAATACTATTTTCGTGATAGTAATCATATACATTCAAATGCACATTTGAATATGATGGAATAATATGCTATATTTAAAACAATCAAACGAGTATTTGAATGAGGTGAGGAAATGGCAAAAGAGGTCTGTGAAGTGACGCATGTTAATGAGCAAGCGGTGACAAGGGTTCAACAGCAAATGCCTGATTTATCAGGTGTAGCGAAATTTTTAAAGGCATTATCTGATGAAACAAGACTTAAAATAGCGTATGCCTTAACTGTAGAGAATGAATTATGTGTTTGTGATGTGGCGACAATAATTGGGTCATCTGTAGCGACTGCATCACACCATTTACGTTATTTAAAAGATCATAGTTTAGCGAAATCGCATCGTAAGGGAAAGCAAATGTATTACGCTTTAGCTGACGAACACGTATACCAAATTGTAACGATTGCTTATGAACATGCGAAAGAAGGGATTACTAATGGCAGTAACACCGATTAAGCAAGAATACCGATTGCAAAACTTGTCCTGTGCTAGTTGTGCAGCTAAATTCGAAAAAAATGTAAAAGCGATACCTGACGTACAAGATGCACAAGTCAATTTTGGAGCTTCTAAAATCACGATTGTAGGAGCAGTTAGCGTCAATCAAATTGAAGAAGCAGGAGCATTTGACGGCATTAAAGTTTCACAATCTACGGCTAAAGCAAGTGAAGCAACAATTCCTTTTTATAAGAAGACCGAGAACATATTAGCTAGCGTATCCCTGCTATTCGTTATAGTTGGCTATCTATTATCTTCTGTTCGTGGCGAAGAAGACTTGTTTACGATTGCTATGTTTATCATTGCGATTATTGTTGGAGGCGTAAAGATATTTAAAGCAGGCTTACGCAATCTTGCACGATTTGAGTTTGATATGAAGACGCTTATGACTATAGCAATAATTGGTGCTGCGATTATTGGGGAGTGGGAAGAAGCGGCTGTTGTTGTCTTTTTATTTGCAGTTAGTGAAGCACTTGAAGCGTATTCAATGGATAAGGCACGGCAATCAATTCGTCAATTGATGGATATTGCTCCGCCAACTGCCACGATTAAACGAGCGCATGGCGAGCATTACCATGAGATGGAATTAGCAACGGACCAGATTGAAATTGGCGATATTTTAGTCGTGAAACCAGGTCAAAAAATCGCAATGGATGGTATTGTGCTCGCTGGGCTGTCAGCAGTCAATCAGGCTGCTATTACAGGAGAATCGATTCCAGTCAACAAATCAGTAGGTGACGAGGTATTTGCGGGAACGTTAAATGAAGAAGGTGCATTAGAAGTACGTGTAACGAAACGTGTAGAGGATACAACGATTGCGAAAATAATTCATTTAGTAGAAGAAGCGCAAGCTGAAAAGGCACCTTCGCAACAATTTGTCGATCGTTTTGCGAAATACTATACACCAATCATTATGCTTGTAGCGTTGCTTGTAGCGATTATGCCACCTTTATTTGTAGGGGATTGGCAACACTGGATTTACCAAGGATTAGCAGTGCTTGTGGTTGGTTGTCCTTGTGCGCTTGTTGTTTCTACTCCAGTAGCAATCGTAACCGCTATTGGGAATGCTGCAAGACAAGGCGTTCTAATAAAAGGTGGTATTCATTTAGAGCAACTAGGCCATATAGATGCTATTGCCTTTGATAAAACAGGTACCTTAACAAAGGGCACACCTGCCGTAACAGATATTTACACACCTACGGAAATGTTAGAGGAAGATGTATTACAACTGGTGGCTGCTGTTGAAAAACAATCGCAACATCCATTAGCTAAAGCTATTTTAAAGGCATTACATGACAAACAACTTCCAGAGCTTATACCTACAGATTTTCAATCCGTAACAGGTAAGGGTGCTTATGCAACAGTGAATGGTCAAAAGGTTTATGTCGGTAGTATGAATTGGATTACAACATTAGCTCCAGTTGATGAAATAATGAAAGAACAGGTTCAAAAACTGCAAAAACAGGGTAAGACCGTAGTAGCGGCTGTTCGAGATGGGCACTTTATTGGCATCATAGCAATTGCCGATCAATTACGTACTGAAAGTAAAGAAGTACTGCAAAAGTTAAGTGCTTTAAAGGTGAAACATACTGTGATGCTAACGGGTGATGCAAAATCAACTGCCGAAGCAATTGCCATTACTTTAAGTATGAGTGATGTGCGAGCAGGCTTACTGCCCGCCGAAAAATTATCTGCTATTAAAGACTTACGCACGCAGTACGGAGCAGTTGCGATGGTCGGGGATGGTGTTAATGATGCGCCAGCATTAGCTTCCGCCAATGTAGGTATCGCTATGGGTGGTGCGGGTACAGATGCTGCGTTAGAGACAGCTGATATTGCATTAATGGGCGATGATTTAACAAAACTACCTTATACAATGGCATTAAGCAGAAAAACATTACGAATTATTAAAGAAAATATTATTTTTGCACTAGCCTTAAAATTAATTGCCTTATTGCTCGTGATTCCAGGATGGTTAACATTATGGATTGCCATTTTTGCCGATATGGGCGCAACATTACTCGTTGTCTTTAATTCTTTAAGGCTTATAAAACAAAAGAAATAATAGGTATAATGACGTGATTGGTGTAATTTTGTAGGTAAATAATCGTTGCAATGTATATTTATAATTGTTGTATAGATGCTACTAGCGATTCTTGAAAAGGGCTAAATTTCACGCTATTATTAATTGTGTAAAAATGTAACAATACATTATAAATGAGGCGAAAGTTTTATATGTCAGAACCTATTTTAGTAAATGTTACAGAGGAAATTGTGCGTGGTTTAGTAAGTTTTCTACTGCGAGGACCAGAATACCAAACATTTTGTAAATGTCAAATCTGTGAATTTCAAACAGTGGCTTATGCATTAAATGCATTGCCTAGTAAGTATGTTACATCTAAGGAAGAGCGAGATGAAGCATTTAAAGCCATGAATACTCCTGAGAATATTGAACTGATTAACAGAGAAATTATTCGTGCATTACATGTGGTAAATAAGCATCCTCGACATTAGATAGAGCCCACTTCTACATTGAAGTAGGCTCTATTTATGTTTCAAGGAAGTGTTTATCTTGGTTATGTATTTTCAGTTAACTTTTAAGGCAAGCTTGTAGTAAACTAAAGAGTAAGAATAGGAAAGAGAGGGAATTAGATATGCCAACACCTAGTATGGAGGACCATATCGAACAAATATATTTATTGATTGCTAATAAAGGATATGCTCGTGTGTCTGACATTGCTGAAGCATTATCTGTTCTTCCTTCTTCTGTTACTAAGATGGTTCAAAAATTAGATAAAGATGGTTATTTAGTTTATGAAAAATATCGTGGGCTTACATTGACGCCAAGAGGAGAAAAACTTGGGAAACGTCTTGTGCAGCGACATGAACTGCTAGAGCAATTTTTGCGAATCATTGGCGTAGATGAAGAGCGTATTTACAATGATGTAGAAGGAATTGAGCATCATTTGAGTTGGAATTCAATTGATCGTATTGCAGATCTTGTGCAGGTAATGGAAGAAAATCCAGATATCGCAAAAAAACTAGAAGCATCTAGAACACAACACAATCTATAGAGGGAATAGCTTATTCATAAGGATGTAAGCAGCATTTTGAGACGATCTCTACGTTTCGTTGTGTGATACCCGCGCAAAGTGATGATTGTATGCGGAGCTTATATATTTGCGAAATTGATGGTAAAAGAAAGGAAGACATTATGAACGAATTAAAATCAGGTGAAGTTGTTACTTTAACTGTATTAGAGCAACAAGCATCGAAATGGGTCTTAACAAATGGGGTAGTTGAACTGCCATTAAATGCTTCAGAAGTTACAGAACCATTAGTTATTGGGGATCGTATTGAAGTATTTTTATTTGCGGATCGCCGTGGTGATTTAGCTGCCACGACTGCTATTCCGGCATTTGCCCAAGGCGAATACGGCTGGGCACGTGTTCTTCGTGTTGTAGAGCGCGAAGGTGCTTTTGTTGATATTGGTACTTCACGAGAAGTGCTGGTTAAAGCGGAGGACCTACCTGCGATAAAAGAAGTATGGCCAGAGCCAGGTGACCATTTATATATGACATTGCGAACAGATCGCAATGGAGATTTATTTGGTCGTTTAGTAACAGAAGAAAAGATTTCAGAGTTATACGAAGGTGCATTTGATGATATGCATAATAAAAATATTACTGCCCGTCCTTATCGTTTATTGCCAGTAGGATCATTTTTACTAGGTGTAGAAAAACCATATCGTATTTTCGTCCATGAATCAGAACGCTATGCAGAACCACGCCTTGGACAAGATGTTGAAGTACGTATTATTGATGTTAAAGAAGATGGCTCGATGAATGGCTCTTTATTACCTCGTAAACATGAACGTATCACAGGAGACGCACAGCGCATTTTAAGCTATTTACAGGATGTTGGTGGTAAAATGCCATTTAGCGATAAATCTTCGCCGGATGAAATTAAAGAAATGTTTAATATGAGTAAAGCGTCATTTAAACGTGCACTCGGTACACTTATGAAGGCTGGTAAAGTGAAACAACAAGATGGCTGGACAGAAGAAATTTAACTTGTAGCTTTTATAAATACTAAGGAAATGACGAGAGATAAGCAAAGAAACCTTCTCGTCATTTTTTCGTACTAATAACTGTATGATGACATACATTATACAGGCTAAATGATTTCTAGCGAAAGGGGTCACACAAATTGAAAAAAATATGGGGGAAAATGCTGGTAGCTACGATGCTAGTATTTGGTGTGCTGGCACCAACAACTGGATTTGCAGCAGACAATACCACACCTGACAATGCGACACCAAATGCAATAGATGAAAAACTAGGTGTACCAATTGTGGTGTATGGTGCAAACCTATCCGAAGCGGAAAAAGATTCTGTAAAAAAATCGTTAAAAGTAAATGAAAATCCTGAAGTTGAGGAAATAACAGTATCAGGGAATGACTTAGCTAAATACATTAAAGATAGTAATGCAAGCTCACGTATGTATTCTTCTGCCAAAATTACACGTAAAGATGCCGGTAAAGGATTAGTTATTGAAATCGTCACACCATCAAATATTACACAAGTAACGTCAGAGATGTATGCAAATGCAATGCTGACTGCGGGAATTGAGGATGCGACCGTGCAAGTAGCCGCTCCAAAGGCTGTAACAGGTCATTCTGCGCTTGTTGGTATTTATAAGGCCTATGAGGTAACAACGGGCAAAACGTTAGATATAGAGCGTACGGACGTTGCCAATGAAGAACTATCAGTTGCCACTACAATTGCTGATTCTGCAGGAGTTGATGATGCCAAGGTAGCGGAGTTACTAACAGAAATCAAAAAGCAAATTGCTGAATTAAAGCCAGCAACGCGTGAAGACGTGGAAAAAATCGTCCAAGAGCAGCTAGGTAAATTAGAGATTAATTTAAGTGAACAAGATCGTCAGTTACTAGTTGATTTGATGGACAAAATTAGTAAACTAGATATTGATTTTAGTAAATGGTCCGAGCAATTAGATGATATTAGTAATACAATACAAGAAAAATTTGGCTCGCTGATGGAAGATGAAGGCTTCTGGACGAGTGTGAAAAATTTCTTTGCAGATTTAAAAGATACAGTTTCAACATGGTTTAACTAATTGAAAAGCTCTCTGCCTCTTGATGGCAGCAGAGCTTTTTTAATCTGTCCGAACTGTTAAACGAAACGTCGTCTACTATTTTTGTAAAAATGCAAAAAGCTATGGTACTATGAAAAAAAGGAGTGGTGAGAAATGGAATTCCAATTACAAAAAGTAGCGGAAAACAAACTAGCTTTTGTTTATAAGCAAGATGGGGAACAGTTAGCGGAAATTACATGGAAACAAGAAGGTCAAGTAATGGTCATGGATCACACTTATGTATCAGATAAGCTCCGTGGGCAAGGCGTTGCCAAAAAATTATTAGATCGTGCAGCAGATTATGCCCGTGAAAATAATTACAAAATGGTGGCTGTTTGTTCATATGTAGTTGCAGCATTTGAAAAATCTGATGCTTATGACGATGTAAAACAATAAAAATAAAGCAATCTGCTAAATAGCCTAGAGCTACTATGCGGATTGCTTTTTAGGTTTTAAAATAGAACTTTTCCATCTTCGCCATTATAGAAAAACAATACTGTAAATAAGGAATGTTAAAAAGCCTGCGCCACCTACTAAAGAAGCCATGTCTACCCAATCATAAACTAAATCTAAATCTTTCATAAAGAACATCCTCCTATCGTTTGTACTATTTCATTAATTCCCTCATATTGTCAGTGCTAATCATAAAAAAGTACAAAATAATAAAGAAATACGTAAAAATATTCGAATTATGCGATAATATCGACTAGGAGAGTGATTGTGAATGTCTTGGAAAATACAGACGTACGATGAATTAACGACGGAAGAACTGTATAAAATAATTCAGCTAAGAGTAAATGTTTTTATTGTTGAACAACAAACCTGTTATGAGGATTTGGATAACCATGATCAAAACTCTATACATTTATCATATGTTGAAAATGGAAAATTATGCGCCTATGCTCGTATATTACCCCCAGGTGAAAAATTTACAATGGCATCTATTGGTCGCGTAATCACAAGTCAGGAAATGCGGGGTACTGGACTTGGTAAAGATATGATTCGCTTAGCACTAGAGATAATTGAAGACAGATGGTCAGGTTCAGAAGTATTTATTCAGGCACAGGAATATTTAAAAAAGTTTTATAGTTCTTTTGGCTTTCAACAAGTTTCTGCGTCGTATATTTACGATAGCCTGCCACATATAGATATGCTATACCAAGCGAAAAAATAATGTTTAGTCCTCTAAGAATAGGGAAAAGCTATAGTATAAGGACAGTTTCTATATTTTTAGGAGGGATTTATGATGGCAAAGAATAAAGGGACAGGTGTTGTGCTTGCGGGATTAGCAGGATTTGCAGCATCTTATTTAAGCAAAAAAGAGAACCGTGATAAAGCAATGGATATGTTTAACAGTATGAAAGCTAAGCTAGGATCTTTCATGAATACATCGAATGTGAATATGGATGATCGAGTTGCGGAGCGTATCACAGCCGAAGTAGCAACTGAAGCAGGTACAGCACCTACAAAGCTAGCTTCCAATGAAATGGTTTCTGAAGGTGGAGGACATACAGGCGTTCATTTCTACAATGAAGAAATACAAGAAAAAGAAAAGTAAGGTGCCAGGCACTCAAACAATTTTAAAGTAAAAAACCACGAAGATTCCAGCGAGAACGCACGCGAAGTAAGCCGCAACAAGCCGCGCGTTAGCGAGAGTTGCGGCTTACGGTGTGCCCGCCGGAAAGCGAAGTGGATTTTTACGCTTCAAAAGATAGCACAATGCAAAGTGCCAGTATTAGTTAGAAGAAATAGTCCTGCTACTATACGTTTTTAAAAAATAGGAAGTCCGATACTCTACTTAAAGTGATGTATAGGACTGCCTCTTTTTATGTGGCATAAGTGTTACACCAGCAAAGGTGATTAAGACAATGCCTGTAAAGATAAACCCGCTGACTACACCAAGTGATAACCATCCAAGCAATGAGGAGCCTAGTACTACTCCCAATGAGAAAAATGCATAAAAATAGCCGTATGCTTTCCCGCGGATTTCAACTGTCGTAGAATCAATTAATAGTGAATTCACAGATGGGAATAACAAACCGAAGCCAATACCGTAACAAACCATCGCTATATAAAGGAAAGTACTCGAATCAGCCTGACTAATCAGTATTTGACTGACACCCATTAAACCGATACCGAGGGATAATGTTTTTATCGGAGCTACTTTATCAAAAATACGATTTGTCGGCAATATAAAGACAAGGACAGCGACAATACCGAATGCACTCATTAATGTACCACTTAAGCGTGAGTCGAAGCCTAAAGTTTGGACTTTTAAAGGCAGTAAATAAGCAATCACACCTTGGGAAAACATTAAAAAGAATGCTCCTGAAAATGCCTTTAACGTACCTATATTATGGAAGAATACACTTATTGGGATATAAGTTTTAGAAGATGTTTTGTCCTTTTTGACATGATTAGCATGTAGTAAAAAGAAAGAAAGGATACCTAACAGTAGCATAAAACTTGCAGTGATATTAAAGACAAAAGGTACACTCGTACGACTTGCTAAAATACCACTAAATGCTGGGCAAACGATAGCCGCAATACCTACAAATGCACCTGAAATGGCACTACCTTTGCCCCGCTTTTCTTGATCGGTGGCATTAGCTAGAAATGTAAAGGCCGCAGGAACAATAAAGCCGGCAACCAATCCATGTATAAAACGAACGATGAGGAGGGCAAGCGGTGCATCTACTAAATTATATAATGTTAATGATAGGCCCGTTGTCAGCAGACCGACAATTAAAATAACAAAGGGTCCTTTACGATCGGTTAAAAAACCCGAAATAATATTCCCGAATGTATTAGAAAGAGAATACATACCAACTGCAAGTCCGGTTAAAAAGGCAGAGGCACCGAGTGATTCTGCATATGTACTCATAACAGGAAGCTGAGTAAATAGGTCAAAAAATGAAAAGAATATAATTAAATAGATAAATTTCTTCATAACTCCTCCGACTACTTATTACGACATAGTGGGTTTATTATACCATTTTCGACAAAAAAAGAACGCCTAATAAGTTTAAAACAACTTATTAGGCGTTCTAGAATTGCTACTATTAAGCTTTAGCAATTTCTTTTTTCATTGTTTTGTTTTTAGCAAGGTTTACGTGCCAAGAAAGAGCCTCTTCTAAAATATGAGGTGTTTGTTGGTTACCTGTTGCTTCTACAGCACGGTTGTAGTAATCCCATAATTGCTCTTTGTAATCAGGGTGTGCACAGTTCTCGATAATTAAAGGTACACGTTCTTTTGGTGCAAGACCACGTAAATCAGCAATACCTTGCTCAGTAACGATTACGTCAACATCGTGTTCTGTATGGTCTACGTGAGAAACCATTGGTACGATTGACGAAATTGCGCCACCTTTTGCATAAGATTTTGTTACAAAAATACCAAGACGAGCGTTACGAGCGAAGTCACCAGAACCGCCGATTCCGTTCATCATTTTTGTACCTGAAACGTGAGTAGAGTTTACGTTACCATAGATATCTAACTCAAGCGCAGTGTTGATTGAGATTAAGCCCAAACGACGGATAAGCTCTGGGTGGTTAGAAATTTCTTGTGGACGTAAGCATAATTTATCTGCATAGTGTTCCATGTTGCCGAATACACGTTTTTGTAGTTCTTCTGAAAGTGTGATAGAAGCTGCAGAAGCGAAATCTACTTTACCAGCATCAATTAAATTAAATACTGCATCTTGTAGTACTTCAGAGTAAACAAATAAGTGTTCGAATTCTGAATCAGCAAAACCGTCAAGTACAGCGTTGGCAACAGAACCTACACCAGATTGAATTGGTGCTAAAGTATTTGTTAAGCGACCAGCTTTGATTTCAGAACGGAAGAAATCAAGTAAAATGTTAGCCATTGTTTGAGTTTCTTCATCTGGAGGCACGATCATTGAAGGTGCATCTGGCTCTTCAGAAATAACAATTGCTTTAATTTTAGCAGGGTCTACTTTAATACCAATCTCACCAAGACGTTGGTTTGGTTTTGTCATTGGAATGACATCACGTTTACCTTGTTCACCAGGAACATAAATATCGTGGATACCGATTAATGATTCTGGGTGAGAAATATTTAATTCAATAATAATATTTTCAGCGTATTGAGCGAAGATTGGTGAGTTACCAACTGAAGTAGTTGGGATAATATAGCCATCTTCAGTAATTGCAGCTGCTTCAATAATTGCATATTTAATTGGTCCGATAATACCTTGACGAACTAACTCAGCGTTGTGAGAAAGGTGAGCATCAACGTACATTACGTTACCAGCGTTGATTTGATTACGAATACCAGCGTCAGCTTGGAATGGTCCGCGTTTACGGATAACGCCAGCTTCAGCTAAATACTTATCTACTTCTGGTCCTAAAGAAGCACCAGTATATACATCAATTTGGAATTTTTCGTTTTTAGCACGTTCCACTAATGCCATAGGAACAACTTTTGCATCCCCAGCACGAGTGAATCCGCTCATACCTACTACATCACCGTCAGAAAGAAGTGCTGCAGCTACATCAGCAGATACGACTTTGCTTTCAAGCTCCTTATTACCTAAGCGTTTTTGAATGATTGCATCCATTAAAAAATCCTCCCCTAAATTTGATGGAAACCGATAACAAAACTAGAAAAAACGTGTAAGAATTTTCTGTTTATTTAGTTGTAGTATGACTCCAACCATTTGATTAATACTATCACCAATTTGTCACAAAAACTTTATAAATAGCATTAAATTAAGTAAACAAAGGAAAATCGAGCGGAAGAACGCTTTTTCGACAGAGAAAACGTTTTAATCTAGCGCTATGTATTATCTAAGCGGTAAATCAAAAAAGTACAGCAAGCCCTCCTTAAGAGGATACTTGCTGTACTAGGGATACTTAGAAGCCTAAAGAACGACGGAAATAACTTGCGTAGCGTTGACTAACCGGAATACGCGTTCCGTCTTTCATAATTAATAAGAAAGTTGAATGTGAATCTGGTTGAATTTCATCAATATAATCGATGTTTACAATGTATGAACGGTGGCATCTAATAAATGAGTCTGGCGCTAAAAATAGCTCTAAATCACTTAAGTTTAAACGGTGATAACCTTCGCGCCCCATTGTTTTAACAAATGTTTTACGTAACTGTGTTTCAAGATAAATCACTTGATCATGTTTAATCGGATACCAACAGTCATCGATTTTAATCGTGATGTAGTTTGTTAAAAATGCTGATGGCTTTTGTGGGAAGATAGCGGTAATGGCACCTTTTGTTTCGCCTTCTTCCATTAAAGGAATACTCATGCCATAGTAAGCAACACCAAATACATCAGGTTCGATATAGGTGCTGATTTTTTGCCCATAGCTTAAAGCTTTGTGTGCAGCTGAGCCTTCTTTGATAGGGTCACCCGGCTTAATTTTTAGATCAACCTTTTTGCTCGGTTGGTAGTACAAGTATTCATTTGTATCAGAAATTGCGATTGAAGTATTCTCAGGGAAAAACTCCTTAATAATCTCCATGATTTCTTCTATTTGCTTTGGATCCACTATTAGCACCTCATTTTAACTTTTAAAAATAGTATTATCATCTATTTTACTACATATTCGTATAAATTATATAGAGAAGATTTCGGAATAAAATAGAGATATGTCGATTGCTACATTAAAAAGATGAAAATTGACTTACATAAAATTCAAGGTATTATAATTAATTACTAATTATTTTTAATATGTATATGGTAAAATTTAAATGTCTATTAATAAGTTTACAAGGTTTCTACGGTATTTATATGATAAATTAGAACTAGGACGATGTATAAAATGTGGTTGAAAGGAAATCGCAAAATATGGTAAAATTCACTGTAAAGTATATTTTTTTTAATACTGGTGTTTAAGTTAGGTTATTTTTAAGCTATATTCAATATATAATTGTGTAATAGGACTCAATTCATATGATAAATAAGTAAATACTTTTTTCTTATTTTGAATTTGTAATTTGATGTCAAATATTGTAATGTAATTCGTGCACTCTGAGGAAAGATGGGGAAGATTATGCAACTACATCAACATTCTATGTCAGAAACGATATCAAAAAGATACTTCCAAGAAATCGATAATATTAATCAATACATCGGTGTAGAAGAATTTTTTAATATTGAGTCAAAATTAATATTTGAAATTTACCATTTAGAATCTGCAAAGGCTAAAAAATCTTTGCATGAATTAATTGATATTCTTTCTATACGTTTTGGCAAGCAGGTCATTAAAATAGTGCGAGGTTATTTTTCCGTTTTGTCGTCGATTGTTGCTCGTAAATTGCTAGACAATCAAGTACCTTCGAAGAAAGCCTTTGCTTTTAATATTGCTTGTAATGATATGATTGAAAATCAGATGAAAGACGCAGAATTTTTGCAATTTGCTGATGATTTAATTGATTTCTTTGTGTATTTTATCGCAGATAGAAAGCAACCGACTTTCCGTCATCAGACAGTCAATAAAGTGATTATGTATATCAATGATGAGTTAGAGAACGATTTAACAGTGGAGAGTATCGCGAATAACTTCCATATTAGTACTAGTCACTTGTCGCGTATTTTCAGAGAACATGTGGGCATTACATTGGTAGAGTATTTAAATGTTCGTCGCGTAGAGGAATCCCAATATTACCTACGACATACGAATAAAAGTATTACATCCATTTCAGACCAATTCCATTTTTGTAATCAGAGCTACTTCACACGTATTTTTAAGAAATACACAGGGGTAACACCTAAACATTTCCGTGATGAGCTGCATCATGAATTTTACCGTTTTGAAATGAACGAGACGGAGATGCAAAACGCTTAATATTGTGGGACAATAAATGGCACTCAATGAATAAGAACCATACTGTAAGATGCGATTGTATTAGCGATGCTAAAGCGCGCATCTTTTTTATGTGAACAAACTACCATTATGTCACGCTTCCGTTAACGCCTAAGCGTATTTGATAAGTAGCGCTTGCTATTTGATAAAGGTAGTCTTAATAAGGTATACTTCACATTAGTTGAAAAATAATAGTAGGTGGAAAAATGAAAAATTTGAAGCTATTATCAATGCTTGGGCTTGTTGTTTTTGTATTAAGTGGCTGTAAAGCAGTTGAGAACAAAGAGGGCTTTTTCTATAGTGTTTTTGTAAAACCTATGGAATTTTTACTGGAGTTTTTCGGAAATGATATTTTTTCAGGTAGCTATGGTTTAGCAATCATCGCTATCACGGTTCTTATCCGTTTAGTCTTAATGCCGATTATGTTGAAAAACTATCGTCAGCAACAACTGATGAAAACGAAAATGGATGCCTTCAAACCTGAAATGGAAGCTGTTCAGAAAAAAATGAAGGAAGCAAAGACAAAAGAAGAACAAATGCAATATCAGCAAGAGATGATGGCATTGTACCAAAAACATGGTGTCAATCCTTTAAATATGGGTTGTTTACCAATGTTAATTCAAATGCCAATCATTATGGGTCTTTACTTCTCAATTTTATATTCTGCCGATGTGAAATCACATATGTTCTTATGGTTTAGCTTAGGTTCACCAGACATTGTGATGACAATAATTGCGGGGATTGTTTATTTGGTACAAGCACGAGTTTCTTTATGGACCGTACCAGAGCAACAAAAAAAGCAAATGAAGATGTTTATTTACATTTCGCCAATTATGATTGTCTTTATTTCTATGTCTTCTATGGCAGCACTACCGCTTTACTGGTCTGTCAGCGGTGCATTACTAATTCTTCAAACGTATATTGGTCGAAAATATTATTCGGAGCATCCCGAAAAAGCAGAATCATAAATGAATGAATGTCGAGGCGCGTTGTAGCCTCGATTTTTTTTAGGAGGAAAACAGCATGAATACAAAATGGGTATCTTCAATTTTAGTTGCAATATTTAGTATTGCGGCTATTGTATGCATTATTATCGGCAATTTTAATTTAGCGGTGCTAGCAATGACAATAATGTTTGCTTTGTCAAATGGCTTTAGAGCGAAGAGTTTTAAGGAGCAAGGATATGTTAAAGAGGCGAAATGGATGAAGTATATGGCAATCTTTTTCTCTATTGCTTCCATTGCGGTACTTATTATTATTTTTACAGAATAAGTGGAAATGCTACACTTAAAAATGTGAACAGTGATAAAATAAAACTATCAAAATATAGTGTATTAACTTGCTTTGGCAGTAGCCTTGCCTAATACGGAAAGTGCTATGTATGTACTGCAAACGATTAGGGCAAACCTTGCTGAAACAAGTTAAATACCTGGTGGTTGTCAAAGATGTAAAAGAACTGTCGAGCCGTTTTGAAAAAATCTTAAAGACATTCCGCCGAGGTGTAATTGATTAAAGGTCTTAGGGTTGCTCAAACTCCCATTGAAACGACCTGATTTTGAAATCTCGTTTTGTTTAGCAACCCTGTATCTACACAAAAGGGGCAAAGAAATGAAAAAAAATCGACTACCACTTATTATTGGCGCTATTATTTCAGCGGCACTGATCGTATCTATTTTTATAGTGATTTACTATAAGAATAATCAAGTCAATGTAGCGTCAGATGAAGAACAACCAGTAGCAGAACAAGGCAAAAAAGACAATCCTACAAAAGAGCAACCAAAAACACCCGAAGTAACTGAACCACAAGAGCAGCCAGACGAAAATGGCTATTACCCAAATCAAGCAATGCCGACAGAGCCTACTTATATTGATGGTATTTTACTGGCTAATAAAAAATATCCACTACCATCCACATTTGCACCAGGTGAAAATCCAGAGGCACGTCAAGCGTTAAATAAGATGTTAGCCCAAGCTAAACAACAGGGCTTTAACTTAGTCGCGTTTAGTGGATATCGTTCTTATGAATATCAAACAACATTATACAATAATTATGTTAAGCGCGATGGTCAAGCTGCAGCAGATCGCTATAGTGCACGCCCAGGTTTTTCCGAGCACCAAACAGGCCTATCGTTTGATATTGGGGAAGTCGGCAAAGAAGATTTATGGTTGACTGAGGAGTTTGGTGAAACACCTGCTGGGAAATGGCTATTTGAGCATGCTGCAGAATATGGTTTCATTTTACGATTCCCTCAAAATAAAGAACATTTAACAGGCTATATGTATGAATCTTGGCATTATCGATATGTTGGAATTGACATTGCTAAGAAAATGAAAGAACAGAATGTTACGTTAGAAGAGTATTTAGGGGCTGAATAAACAAAGAGCTTGGAGACAAAACTTCAAGCGATAACGTACGCAGCGTTACGGTGTGTAATGGGGAAGTAACCACTGTAGCGAACCATAGCAAAAAGTGGCTGGGACATAAGAGAAAAAGTGTTAGATTGAACCTAATCAATCTAACACTTTTTTGCTATGCTGTTGTCCGCTACGACGGTGCTTTCCGCTCAGCACAGTAAGCCGCAACCCTCTGCTTGCGCGCGTATGCCCGCGTCTTACATTATGTGCTGTTCTGAGCTGGAGTCACCGCCTTCGCTACCAACAACTAGTGAACACTTCTAATTTTTTAAATTGCAGAACGAATGGGTTGTTATAATATCGGTGTTAATAAGCGAGAAATAGATTCTTTAAACTTTATCATGCTGGAACGATTTTGATACATTTCCCAAGTTAATTCTGTGCTATCTAAAATGTCCTTTTCAAATAGCTCAGCTAATTGATGAGAAATTTTAGAATCGTAAATAAAGGCATTTACTTCGAAGTTTAAACTAAAACTTCGAACATCGATATTTGCAGTTCCTACTGTAGATGCTTCATCGTCAATAATAATAGCTTTAGCATGAATAAATCCTTTTTCATAAATATAAACCTTTGCTCCTGCACGTAATAATTGGCCCACGTAAGAGTATGTTGCCCAATAAACAAACATATGGTCCGGCTTGTTAGGAATCATAATACGTACGTCAATGCCTGATAAAGTAGCAATTTTTATGGCATCTAAAAAACTAATATCAGGAATAAAATAAGGCGTTTGAATATAAATATATCTCTTGGCCATATTAATCAGCTTTAAATAGCCGATTTTTATTTGTTCCCAATCAGAGTCCGGTCCACTGGAAACGATTTGTAAACCGACATCACCTTTTTTCGGGATAGCAGGGAAGTAACGGTCGGAATAACCCATCTTTTGCTGTGCACATGCTTGATTCCAATCTAATAAAAAGCGTGTTTGCAATGGGTGGACAGCGCTTCCTTCAATACGTAAATGTGTATCTCTCCAATAGCCAAATTTCTTTTGAAGTCCAAGGTATTCATCTCCTACATTAAAGCCCCCGATATACCCAATACGACCGTCAATTACTCCTATTTTGCGGTGATTTCTAAAGTTGAGGCGAGGGTTAAGCAGTGGGAATATGGAAGGGAAAAATACTTCTACTTCACCACCTGCTTCAAGAAGTTCCTTGAAATGTCTCCTTTTTACATTACGAGAGCCCATCTCATCATATAAGAGCCTTACTTTGACTCCTTGTTTTGCCTTTTTAATCATTGCGTCAATAAGACGAGTACCCAAATTATCTAAGCGGAAGATGTAATATTGAATATGGATATGATCTTTAGCTGCTTCGATGTCTTTTAATAGCTGTTCAAATTTGTCTGCACCATCGTCAAAAATAGCAAGGTGATTGTCTTGTGTTAATACCGCATTATTCGTTTTTAAATGCATATAAATCATTTCTTTATAATTTTCGGCATTTTCAATACGAAACTCAAACGTATTATCTCGAATGGTGTCTATTTGATAGCTAATCAGATTATCAATCCCAATATCTTTGCGCCCTTCCCAACGAAACAAATGTTTCCTGCGCAGTTGTCTGCCAAGTAGTAAATATAAAATAAATCCAGCTAATGGCAAGAAAAATAGGACAAGAATCCATGCCCATGTAGAACTAGCATCTTTACGCTCTAAAAATATAATTGTCATCGCAGATAAGATATTTACGAATAAAATTAAAGGTACTAGATATTCTACATCTGTAAAAATGCTCATTCCTGCACCCCTTTACTATATTTCACATTATATCTAGTATAGCTTACTTCACAGGTGGAAAGAAAGGACAGTAAGTGATTTGTTATCATCAAAAAAATTCCCCCCTAAAAAAAGTAGGGACAATGCCTTTGCGTTTTGCGACTTTGAGGGCATAGCTAGCAAACAGTAATCGAAATTAGGCAAGCCCCATCACAAAAAAATAGTGCTGGGGCTTGCTCATTTTGTATTCAGTTTCAAGGCAAGAGGTAAATCAGTTAGCTTATACATAATGTTCCCATTGAAATAGTATATCGCTAAAATCTTGTTGAAGAAGCTTATCACGATTGATAAAGAATTTCCCTACGCCACTATCCGCCCACATAATACCGAACTCATCATTGGAATCTATTTGTAGTAAAAGTACATCATACCGTTGTAGCAGATGAGATTCGTGCCGAATGTCTTCCTCTAAAAAATATGCGTATCCGCCTATTTTAGCGCCAGCTCCTAAAAAATGCTGTAAGTAGATTTCGTGCAAATTAACATCATGGTTTAGGGTACATATTAGACTCGGTAAATAGTGTACAGCTCGATAATCTAAAGCTGAGACAGGTTCCTGTGTAAAGTGGAATTGTAGCGATAACTCTTCTTTAATAGGAAACCAATCATCTGTGGTCACAGCAGGTTTTTCTTGTGTTGGCATTGCTGTTTTTGTTTCTAACGTTGGGTAAAATCGTACTTTATAGAACTGTTGAAAAATGTCTTCCTTATAATGTGCCGCATTGGCAAAAATATTAGATGAAATAAAAAATTGTAAAATACCTTGAGTAGGAAAATCTTGTATTGTTGGTATTTCTGCAAAATTTATTTGAGCTAATAAACGCATCGCTTCACCAGTAATGTCCTTTGGAACTGTTTGATAATAAGGTAAATAAGGTTCACCGGCGAATTTACTTTCTGTTATTGTAGTTGAACGTTTACATGGCGATATAGTGATTGCCGCCAGTAGCGAATCTTCAATTTCAGACCGTAATGGTTCAAGCTCTCTAGGAAGAGAAAAATTGATTGTTTTATTCATGCAGTATCCTCCGAGTTTACGCTTTCAAACATGGATGTCATATAAGTTTAACAAATACATCTGTTTCTATTAGTTACGACATATAGTACGAAAATTATTCAAGCCTTAAAGTTTTATTTGAAGCCTTATAAATAAAGATTAAAATAATCGAGATAATTGCGATAGCTGCAGCAATATAGTAGCCAAGATTAGATTGCATCGTAAATAACCATGTGAAAAATAGAGGCCCGAGAATACGCCCTAAATTATCCATAGAGTAGGAAAGACCTGCTGCTGTCCCATATTGGCCTCCAGATTCTTTGGAGGATAATGACACGACACATGTTCTTGCAAGGGCATTTCCGGCTGTAAAGATACAAAGTGCAAAACCTGCCATTAATAGATTGCCTGTTAAAGTAAATAAAAGCATACCGATTGCTGTAATGATTTGAGCTCCAATGAGCCAAGATGTTTCTGTGCCATTTTTAATGCGACGAACTACGCCACCTTGTATGGCTGCATCTACAAAGCCACTAAACATAAATAAATAACCGATTTGCAAAGGTGTTATTTGTATACGGTCAATTTGAAAAAGCTGGAATGTTGCTTCTACTCCTGCCAGCATAAAAGTCACTAAGAACGAGAACATAAATAAATAACGAACACGGTATTGAAGCATTTTGCCAACACCTTTTGGGACAATTGCTCTTTTTGTTACATCTTTTCGTTTTTCTGGTTCTTTTAAGACGAAAGTTGCATAAATAAATAATAGTGCGATTAAAGCTGCTGATGCGATAAATGGCAATTGCAAGCTATAATTACCTAACATGCCGCCAATTGCAGGACCGAAGATAAAACCTAGACCAATGGACATGCCCATGAAACCCATGTACTTATTACGATCTTCCTCGCTCGACATGTCACCAATAAAACCTGTTACAGCTGTATACAACGCACCTGAGAATAAGCCACCCACGATACGTGATACGTATAACATTGTTAAATGATCAATGAACATCGAAAAAATAATGAAACTGAGACTAAACCCTACCAATCCTGTTAAAATGAGTTGCTTACGACCGACTTTATCAGAAAGCTTTCCCCAAAGTGGTGCGGTAAAAAAACTTGCAAGAGAATACACTGTCAGTAAACCGCCTACATGGATGTTTTGCCAATCGTTTTGTACGATGACCTCTGGTAGGACAGGAATAATAATTCCAAAGCCTAGGTAGACGAGAAACTGTACTGACATTAAGAGTAAAATTGGTTTTATCATTTAATTTCCTGCTTTCTTACAATATTTCAGTATGTATATTCTACCTCTCTTGTTCTTGCTATTACAAGGGTGCGGTAGGAGAAGCATTTGAAACCAAGACAAGGATTGATTTAGTTTATGTTCAGTTATTATTTTGCGTAACCGTTCATCCACAATAGTTATTCCTTCTTTCACTCCCTCTTTTGGTAGAAGCTTGTTCCTGCTGGCTGGTCAAAAATAATGAAGAACAACGAATAGAATTGATTTGATGAGTTAATAATGTATTTATCAAATTCTATTCTATAGTGTATTTTGTTTGCCTAAAAAAGTGACATTTAAACATAATTTACATTGTAACAAAATTGAAAAATATTAAAGGCGAGTTAAATGGTATGATAGATACAGATAAACTCGTCTGACATCTAACACTTAGAAAAAATGAAACTTTTTTGGAAATAAAACGTTATATAAAATCGAGAAAAGATTGAGGTGGAATGTATGACGAAGGAAGTAGATTTGAAAAAGATTGTTTCGAATTTATCGAAGTTGGGTGTGACAGCTACTGTAACAAAGTCTCGACTTGAACTTTTAAAAGTGCTCACACCACCAACGCAAACTCCGCAAGTTCAAGCTTAACTCGTTTTACAAAAAAGAATGGATAGTTCTCTTTCGAAAGTAGAGAGGCTATCCATTCTTTTTTTATTATTTAAATTTCTTAATCCTCTTCATCGTACGTTGTAAACATGTAAGTACGATAATGGAAACGCATGCTAAAGACTAGCCCGATGGCCAAGGCATTGCCCATTAAAGAACTTCCCCCATAACTTATGAATGGAAGTGGAATACCTGTAATCGGTAGTAGCTGTATTGTCATACCAATGTTTTCGAATACATGGAACGTAATCATCGCGATAATACCTGCACAAACATAAGTTGAAAAAGGGTCTTTCAATAATAATGTTGTTTTAGTTAAATGATAGATTAACAAAAAGAAAATACAGATTACTATACTTGCACCGATAAAACCCCATTCCTCACCGATGACGGTGAAGATGAAGTCCGTATGATTTTCGGCTACGTATACTTCGCGCCCACGGAAGCCTTTACCGAAGATTTCACCAGACCCAATAGCGTTTAAGGAAGTAATCAAATGGTAACCATCACTCGATGAATAGGAGTATGGATCTAGCCAAGAGTAAATTCTGGCAAACTGGTACGCTTTAAATCCAAATGTTTTCTCTAAAAATTCCTGCATGTAAAGTGCCATCCACAGGAGGCTTCCCCCGACGACAGCACCACCTAAAAAAGTAGGTAATAAAATTTTCCAAGAGATACCTGCTACAATAACGAGTGCAGCAGTAATTGCAAAGAAAACAAGTGCTGAACCAAGGTCAGGCTGTTTCATAATAATACCAAGTGGTATAATCAACGTTAAAGCGATTTTACCTAGTAAAATGAAGTCAGACTTAATGGATCTTAAAGAGTAGACTTCATGATGCTTACTAATAAGGCGGGCAAGCGCTAAAATGTAAAAAGTTTTCATAAATTCGGAGGGCTGGATATTACCAAGTGGTGTATGGAACCAGCTTTTAGCACCATTCACAGGCTCACCAATTTGGCCTATACCTTCCGGCATGAAAATAAGCAAAACTAAAAGAGCAATTCCAGCTCCGTACATATACCAAGCCATTTTTTTATATTGATCAGGCTCGAAAAACATAATGACACCGATAATAAATGCACCAATTACATACCATCTTAGTTGCAAAGGTACGTAATTAATACCATATTGTCCGGAAGTTTGAGCGGATGCAATTGCTAATAAACTAATGACAAGAAAAGTGAAAAGTATAAAAGCGAGCGTCCAGTCAAAACGGTTCACGAAATTTCGTTTATTTTCCATAAAAGCCACCTAAAATAAAATAGTTTAAAATCTGCGCACAGACGCATGTCGAACATTAACATTATAACGCAAAAAACAATTTTACGCCTGAGTATATTGTTGTGACGACAAATAGCATAAAATGTTTCAAAAAATGATGTTTAGTTTTATAATAAAGTGAAGAATGGGGTGATGGATGTGGCTAAGAAATTAAAGTCAGCTGAAGATTTTATGTATCATATATATGTTCATATGAATGATGTCGATAAATTTGTTATATTTAGCGGGCTTAAATTCTCGCAATTCGTGGCTGCTTTAGATCCACTGCATCACTTACTTTTACTAAAGCATTCCTATGAAGACGGATCATTTAATATGCATACACAGTTTGATTATATAGCAGATGAGGAAGTTCCTCGTTTTGTAAAAAAAGCTACGGAGTCGAAAGAATTGTGTTGGGTAGATTTTATGGATGAAAAGAGGCTGGATCAGCTGACACCGATGGAACAGGGAGAACTGCTTTACATAAGTCATAAAAAAGAACCGATTACTTCGCCATTTTTTAATAAATTGCAAAATCGGTTTGTGTATTGTTCTTCGGATGTAGAGAAAATGACGAAAATTTATTTTCGCCATTTAAGTGATTCAGATTTGCTCGTCGCTAATGTGTTTAATACGTTAATACGTGAAAAAGAACGAAGCACAGGTTTTTGGCGCCGTAAAGTAAAATCGAGTATTCCTTCTCTTACGCCGGAATTTTTGCGTGCGTATCGCTCCTTTGCTAAAGAGGGCGCATTGTTGTCACTGTATCGCATTGAGAAGCCGAAAGCCGCATATGGTATAGAAATACGTAACCTGTCAGATTATTCCTTTCCAGATGAGGTCTGGGATGATTTAAATACAATTTTGAAAAACGAGCACGATGAATTGATTCATATTATTTAACTATATAGCAGGTATTTCACCAGCTATAAAGGAATGGAACTCAAGAAAGTGATAGTCAGTCATTTTACTTGGGTGACCAACTTTTGAATGAATAAGGCACTCAAATCTCACCGTCCAAATTACGGTGAGATTTTTATGTCATTTGTCAAGCCGTTTCGTGATAAACTAATAATACTCAAGAAGTATGTGGAGGGCACAAAAAATGAAAAAAAGAATCGGTTTATTATACGGCGGAAAGTCAGCGGAGCATGAGGTGTCATTGTCGACGGCGTGCGCAGTCACTGGAGCTTTGAATTTCGAGGAGTATGAGATATATCCGATTTACATTACACCAGATGGGGAATGGCGACGCGGTGAGCGTTTAGAAAAACCCGCAAATTCGATTGAAGAATTGCAATTTGGTGATGATGCCATTATTTTAGAAAATAATATTACAGCGTTTTTAATTGATAAAAACGGGGCAGCGGTCCAATTTGATGTTATTTTCCCTTTACTGCATGGAACAAACGGGGAAGATGGAACTGTACAGGGTTTACTGGAAGTGTTGAATCTTCCGTATGTCGGTAATGGTGTGTTGGCATCATCTGCAGGTATGGATAAAGTGATTATGAAACAGTTGTTTGAAATTGCGGGCTTACCACAAGTGCCATATACGTACTTCATTCGCAGTGAATGGACGAAAGAGCAAGATGCTATTTTAACGCGTTGTGAACAGAAATTGTCTTGGCCAATGTTTGTAAAGCCAGCAAATTTAGGCTCAAGTGTTGGTATTAGTAAAGCTTCGAACCGTGAGGAACTGATTCAAGCAATTGAGGTAGCATTGCAATTCGACCGTAAAATTGTGGTAGAGCAAGGTATTGTAGCACGTGAAATTGAATTAGCTGTACTGGGCAATGATTTTCCAGAAGTATCTGTACCAGGTGAAATTAAGCCTATGACGGAGTTCTATGATTATGATTCAAAATATAAGGATGGTTCAACAGCATTAATAATTCCTGCTGAACTACCTACAGAAGTTGTGACTAGTTTAAAAGAGCACGCAAAAAGTGCGTTTAAGATTTTAGATGGAAGTGGTTTAGTACGTGCTGATTTCTTTGTCACGGCAGATCATGCCATTTATATTAACGAAGTAAATACAATGCCAGGTTTTACACCTGTTAGTATGTATCCGCTTCTTTGGCAACATACAAACGTAAGTTATCCAGAGCTTATTAATCGACTGATTGCGCTAGCACTTGAGCGCTTTGAAGAAAAACAACAGCTTCACTATAAAAAAGACTGAGTGGGATTATTGTGAAAAAGACATTAAAGGAATTAGCAGCATGGTTAAATGATGAGGTGCCAGCTTTCGGAGATACGATTGTATCTGGTATATCGATTGATACAAGAACAATCTGCCAAGGGGATTTATTTGTGCCATTCCGTGGTGAACAGGCAAATGGTCATAAGTTTGTACAACAAGCTTTTGAAAAAGGAGCGGGTGCTTCGCTTTGGCAAAAAGATGAACCTAACCCGCCCAAAAATGTTCCGTTACTATTTGTGGATGATTCAGAGTTGGCGTTACAGCAAATGGCACGTGCTTATCGTAACGAGCATAAGGCGACCTTTATTGGTATTACAGGATCGAATGGTAAAACATCCACAAAGGATATTTTAGCGGGCACGCTAGCACCGTTTTTTAAAGTACAAAAAACAATTGGTAATTTTAATAATCAACTAGGCTTACCAATTACGATTTTACAGCTCCAAGAGGATACAGAAGTTGCTGTACTTGAAATGGGCATGAGTGGATTTGGGGAAATTGAGTTTTTAACAAAGTTAGCTCGTCCTCATATAACGGTAATTACCAATATCGGTGAGGCACATATGCAAGACCTAGGCTCGCGTGCCGGTATTGCAAAGGCGAAGTTTGAAATTATACAAGGTATGCAAGAGGATGGCGTACTCTTTTATGATGGTGATGAGCCATTATTAAATGAGCTTGTTGCAAAAGAACAAAATTTAAATGCACAGGCGTTTGGTTTAGAACCAGGCGATTTGTTATATGCTGATAATATTGAAGCAACTGCAAGTGGAAGTAGCTTTACAACACATGGTGCTATTGAAGGGGATTTCTTTATTTCTGTTCTTGGGAAGCATCAGGTGAAAAACACTTTAATTGCCATGCTTATCGCGCAAAAACTAGGTTTAACGGATGAGCAAATCCGTACATCTTTAAAAGACGTAACGTTAACAGATATGCGTATGCAGCAAATACAAGGAAATCAAGGTGCATTATTTATTAATGATGCTTACAATGCTGCACCTACGTCGGTAAAGGCGGCGATTCAGTTTATAGCCACTACAACTATTCGCCCTGAAAAGTGGCTTGTCTTAGGTGATATGCTGGAACTAGGGGATAATGAAAAAAGCTTCCATGAAGAGTTATCATTAGCAATTCATGAAGGTGAAATTGACTATGTGTGCTTGTACGGCTCGCGTATGGCTTTCTTGTATGAGGTGTTGAAAGAACGTTTCGACGCTGACCATTTATTATACGACAAGGATGATTTTGCGCCTATCATTGCAAAGCTTCAACAGGCAACAGAGAAATCCATTGTTTTATTAAAAGGCTCACGTGGGATGAAACTAGAAACAATTTTGCAATCATTTACTTCATGATTTGCGGTTGTTGACATAATGAATTGTTACTTGGGGTAAAAATCCGCTCTGGTTTACAGATGCGCTGATTTTTACCCTTTATTAAAAAAATTGGAAAGCATTTTGTATGCTATTGCTAGTAAAACAGCCACTTTTTGAGGTGAGGGTAATGACGATAGGGGTATTATGTATTCATGGATTTTCGGGTGGTGCTTATGAGGTAGAGCCGTTTACCGTTTATTTACAAGCCAATACAGATTGGCTAATCGAGACGCCTACCTTATCAGGGCATGGAGAAGAACTAAAGATGAAAGGCTTTACCGCACAGCATTGGTTAATGGATGCGGAGTTAGCTTTTCGAGCGCTATCGAAAAAAGTGGATGAAGTGATTGTCGTTGGTTTTTCTATGGGTGGCATTATTGCGTTATATTTAGCGAAACGTTATAAGGTGAAGAAGCTTGTACTGCTTAGTGCTGCAGCTAAATACATTAGCCCTAAGCAGCTTGTTAAAGATTTTAAAATGTTAGCAACTGAAGCGTATCATCGCAACCTTTCGAATAATGAGTTGTTTTTGAGATATCGTCATAAGTTCAACAACGTCCCCTTAGCAGCTACGATTGAATTCATGAAACTTGTCCAAAAGGTAGCGCCGTACTATCAGGACATTAAAATTCCAGTGTATATTGTACAAGGGAAATTAGACGGAATTGTGCCCTATCATACCGCTCAATTTTTGTTTGATCAGCTTGCTTCAACAAATAAAAAGTTGTATTTTTCTAACAATGGCAAACACCATATTTGTCATTGTGAAGATTGTTTTGATTGGTTTACGAAGGTTTTAGCGTTTTTAAAGGATAAGTAAATAGTCAGATTATTACGACTCATGCGTTATCGTTGCATACGTTTGATTCCCGTGATAGACTAGTGTAAGCAATGGATACATTTTGTGCGAAGACTCTTCATAATTTGGTTGAAGAGTACTTTTTTTTGAACATAACGGTTTTATTCTAAGTGAATAATTACGCAGAATCGAACCGCTCGGTAAAGACCGGGCTTTCCTTTTCATATAAGAGCTCTACTTGAAACATTTGTAGAGAGAATTTTTAAGTAACGGAAACGTTCCACAACACAGGCTCGAATTTGCCGACAACTTCATCTGAAAATGTAACCATTTGTCAACTTAAAAGGAAAAAAGGAGATTGAGAAGTTTGACAAATTTTTCAGAATTAAATATTAGTGAATCTACACTACGTTCAGTAAAACGTATGGGATTCGAAGAAGCAACACCAATCCAAGAGGGTACTATTCGTTTTGCCATTGAAGGTCGCGATGTATTAGGTCAAGCGCAAACTGGTACAGGTAAAACTGCCGCTTTTGGTATTCCACTTATCGAGAAAATCGATCCTAAAAACCCTAATATCCAAGCATTAGTAATTGCTCCAACTCGTGAATTAGCGATTCAAGTTTCAGAAGAACTATATAAAGTCGGTTACGACAAGCGTGTGAAATTATTATCAGTTTACGGTGGTCAAGAAATCGGACGTCAAATTCGTGCACTGAAAAATAAACCACAAATTATTGTTGGTACACCAGGTCGTATTTTAGACCATATTAATCGTCGTACTTTAAAACTAGAAGATGTTCAAACACTTGTACTGGACGAAGCAGATGAAATGTTAAACATGGGCTTCATCGATGATATAAATTCAATTTTAGAAAACGTACCTGCTGAGCGCCAAACATTATTATTCTCAGCAACAATGCCACCAGCAATCCGTAAAATCGCTGAGACATTTATGCGTGACCCTGAAATTGTAAAAATTAAAGCAAAAGAATTAACAGTGGATAACATTGATCAATACTTTGTGAAAGCTGCTGAGCGCGAAAAATTCGATGTTTTATCTCGTCTATTAAACGTTCACCAACCAGAATTAGCGATTATCTTTGGACGTACAAAACGCCGTGTTGATGAGCTAGCACAAGCTTTATCAATCCGAGGATATCTTGCTGAAGGAATTCATGGTGATTTAAGCCAAGCAAAACGTATTTCAGTTTTACGTCAATTTAAAGAAAATAAAATTGATATCCTTGTTGCAACAGATGTAGCAGCTCGTGGTCTAGATATTTCAGGCGTTACACACGTGTATAACTTTGATATTCCTCAAGATCCTGAGTCTTACGTTCACCGTATTGGTCGTACTGGCCTTGCCGGAAAATCAGGTCTTGCAGTAACATTTGTAACACCTCGTGAAATGGGCTATTTACGTATTGTTGAAGAAACAACGAAAAAACGTATGACACCACTTCGTCCGCCAACAAATGACGAAGCTTTAGTAGGTCAACAACGTTTAGCTATTGAGACACTTGAAGGTCTTATTGCTAATAATAACTTAGGTGATTATCGTACATTAGCTACAGAAGTACTTGAAAACCATGATGCAATCGATGTAGTAGCAGCTGCATTACGCTCATTAACAAAAGAGCCGGATGATACGCCTGTTACAATTACAGAAGAGCGTCCATTACCAATGCGCCGTGAGCGTTCTGGTGGTGGCGGTGGTGGCCGCGGAGGCGATCGTAATAGCCGTAACAGAAGCGGTGGTGGTCGTAGCTTTGGCGGTAACCGTCGTGAAGGTAGTGGTGGCGATCGTCGCAACAGTGGTGGCCGTCGTGAAGGTGGTCGCCGTGAGGGCGGAGCTCGTCGTGAAGGTGGACAAGGTCGTTCACGTGCACCACGTCGCCATGAAGACTAATTAACTTTCAAACCTTACAGTCAAATTGACTGTAAGGTTTTTTATATTTATAGTTAAATTAATTTATTCGAAATTTTTGGAAGGAAAAGTAAGTATGCGAGATTTCTAAACGGAACGTTGCGACGAAAGCGGCTTATTATAAGCATTAAACTATAGCGCCGTATAATAAAAAGGCGATATACTAGATGTTTAGATGGCGGTTAATTATGATGAAAAGGCTATGGATTTATTTGAAACAAATTAGTATTTGCGTACGTATACATAGGTAATGAAAAGAGGAGGAACAATTTTGAGAGCTGAACCAATTCATCAAATTTCCCGAAAAGGGTTAACAGTATGGCGATTATATGGTGTGTTACAAACATTGCTGTTGTTAGTCATTGCAGCATTGGTTTGTTATGGCACTTATTATTATGAATTCATTTATTTATTTTATCGCGATTGCTGTTGTTCTATTAAGTGCATTTTTTTCTGCGTATTTATTCCCGAAAATTCGATGGGAACGCTGGAGATACGAAGTGCGCGAACATGAAATTGAAGTCCAACATGGCTTGTTTGTTGTCAAACGCACATTAATACCAATGGTACGTGTGCAACATGTTGACACGACACAAGGCCCCATTTTAAAAAGATACAGCCTAGGTAATATTTCAATTTCTACAGCCGCCACGGTACATACAATTCCAGCACTGGTCATGGATGAAGCAGATGGACTTCGTGCGCGTATTTCGGAATTAGCAAGGGTGGCGGAAGATGATGTCTAACGAATTGTATCGTTTACACCCTGTATCGGCGATTATCTCTAGTGTCAAAGCACTAAAGAGTATGATCTTACCTGTAGCCATTATCATTATTAGTAATGGCTTTAACTTTTCCTTGAACTTCCGCAGTGAATATTTTTTTGAAACCGTATTACTGTTTGGCGTGTGGGGGGTAGGGGCAGTACTAGCGCTTGTCGGTGGTATTGTAAAGTGGCGTACCTTTGTTTACTGGTTTGAGGATGGTGAACTCAGAGTAAAGTACGGGTTATTCGTCAAAAAGAAGCGTTATATTCCATTTGAGCGCATTCAAAGTTTAAATTACCATGAAGGTATTTTTCATCGGATATTTGGCCTAGTCAAGGTGCAAGTTGAGACAGCAGGCAATAAAGGTGGCAAGCCAGAGGTAGAATTAACAGCTATTCAAAAAATAGCGGCTGATGTTATTGAAGAAGAAATGCGTCGAGCAAAAACACAAATCGCGCAACCACTTGGCGAGGAACTAGCACATGGACAAATAGAAGAAGTGATGGTGCCTGTTATTTATCGTATGTCGATGCGGGATTTACTTGTATTAGCAACGACTTCTGGTGGAATTGGCGTTGTCCTATCAGGTGTTGCAGCGGTCATCTCTCAGTTTTCGGATATTATCCCGTATGAAGAGGTCTTTCATGAAGTGGCAGATATTGTGAAGATTGGCGCATTCTTAGTTGCTTTAATGATCATGTTTGTGTTAATTATTGCGTGGCTACTATCGGTTGTTATAACACTTGTGAATTATTACGATTATACGGTTCGTATTGAAGATGAAAAGTTAATGATTACTAAAGGGTTACTGGAGAAGAAAAGAATTACATTACCATTAAATCGTATACAGGCAATCCGTATAGTTGAAAACCCTTTGCGTCAAATATTTGGTTTTGCTACGGTTGTAGTAGAAAGTGCAGGGGGAAATGGTGAAAAGGGTGGAGATAAGAAAATTGCATTGTTCCCACTGATTAAAAAACAACATTGTGTACAGACGCTAGAACAACTTTTCCCTGAAATGAATTGGCATCCTGAATTTATAAAGGCTCCGAAACGTGCACGTCCATTTTTTTATCGCATTGATTTCATTTGGCTCGTACCGATAATAGGGGCAAGCAGTTATTTCTTATATCCTTACGGGTTATTAGCATTCTTATTAATACCATTAATCATATTCCTTGGTATTTGGCAACATCGAACAGCAGGCTACATGATTGACGGCAAGCAATTGACAATGCAATATCGGATCTTTAGTCGCATTACATTGTTTATGGAGAAAAAACGTATACAATCTATGGAAAGTAGTCAAACGTATTTCCAAAAGCGTAAACAAGTCATGTCGATAAAAGCGACGGTAATGTCAGGAATGGCTGGTATGACAGGTAATGTACCTAGCCTAGAACAACAAGATGCTGAAACTATATTAACTTGGTATGAACATTAAATAGAAAATGATTAGCTAATCTTTGCATAAAAATGTAAAGATTAGCTTTTTTTATATACAAATCTAGAAAAAATGCGTTTATAATAGAATAAATTGACAAAAAGGGGTGGATTTGATGTTTCGATACAGCATAAATGAGCACACCTATTTAAAAATGTTAGATTTAAATGATGTAGAGGAGTTATTTGCGCTAACAGACCGTTCAAGAGAGACTTTACGTGAGTGGTTACCCTTTGTAGACAATGTCAAGACGGTCAAAGATACAGAACAATTTGTTCGAAATGCAATGCAACAATATGCTGACCATAATGGGATACAGGCTGGAATTTATTATGATGGTAAGCTAGCGGGGGTCATTGGTTATCATCAAGTGAATTGGCAACATAAGTGGACAAGTATTGGCTATTGGTTAGGGAATGAGTTTGTTGGCAATGGGCTTGTGACAAATTCGATGAGGGCATTTATTGATTTTGCTTTCGAATATCTAAAGTTAAATCGCATTGAAGTCCGCGTTGCAGTGGGGAATATACGTAGTCGGACAATTCCTAAAGTGCTAGGATTCAATGAAGAAGGGCGTTTAAGAGATGCTGAATGGCTATACGATCATTATGTAGATCAGGTTGTCTATGGGCTAACCGCAGTAGAATGGAAAAAAATAAAAATGGCGAAAGAGGCTACTGTTGTACTATAATTTCAACGATAGCATGTCAATGACCTTAGAAAAAATGGAATGTTAGGGATGTTAAGCTATAAAAAAGAGGAACAGCCCGCAGTGATTAACACCTCACTGATGGGGTAGCTCCTCTTTTTACAAGCTATTTTCCTGCCATTCTTTGTTTGCGCCAACTTAGAATTCTTGTAGGATGTAGGTAAATAAGTCCGAGTAGGAATCCAGTCACTAAGCCACCTAAATGGGCATAAACATTTACATTAGACTGTAAGAAAGTCATGATGACACTGATGACGATAATCGGCAAAATAAGCTTACGAAGCATTGGCATTGTACGACGCGTGTAGTAGACAAGTGCACCAAACGCACCGAAGATACCAAAAATTGCGCCGCTTGCGCCAAGGCTGGCATAACTACTGTCATTAAGCATAAAGGTTGCCATGTTCCCTACGATACCCGATAATAAATAAATCGTAATGAAGCGTGCTTTACCTGCAATTTTCTCAAGTTCTGGCCCAAATAAAAACAGGGAGAACATATTAAAGAGCACATGCATAAAGTTCGCATGTAAGAACATCGCAGAGAAAATCCGCCACCATTCACCGCTTTGTATAAGGAAATTGACTTGAATCCCATAGTTCCACAGCAGTTCTCCTATGACTGGAAGAAGTGTTAATACATAAAGAATAAGATTCACTGCTATTAGTGTTGAAACAACAGGATAATAACTTGTATATTGCTTAAAATTTTCTGTTCTACTAAACATAGCTCCACCTCAATTTACAATTATTATACATGGCTTTTTGGAAATAAGAAAAGGAGAAGTTCATATGATTAAAGGAATTGGTCTCGATATTGTAGAAACTGAGCGTATTGTGAAAGCAATGACACGCACAGATAAATTTATGGACCGCATTTTATCAGTTAACGAACGTGCACTATTTACAGCGCATTCTGAATCTCGCAAAATAGAATTTTTAGCAGGGCGATTTGCGGCAAAAGAGGCCTTTTCAAAAGCGCTAGGTACCGGAATAGGGAAAGATTGTGCGCTACAAGATGTTGAAATATTAAGAGGGGAAGCGGGTAACCCTGTTTTATATTTTAAAGGAGAGCTTGTAAAGGGCTTTGTTAGTATTACACATTCTAAGCAATATGCAGCCGCGCAAGTAATATTACTTATGGAATAAAATATATTGCCTTTTCATCAAATGACATAACTGACAAATATGGTTCATATATTGTCGTAGTGGATTTGAAAGAAGAAAGGGTGAAAGCGTGGGCAACCGTTTAGTTACTTGGCTCGTCTTAATTTGTGCGATATTACTTCTGTCGGCGTGTGGTACAGCCTCACAGGAAAAAGTGTTGAAGAAAGTTAATGGTAAGTGGTCAGAGACGAATGGTTATGAGTTAGACGCTAAGATGGAGATTAAATCAGGTGGAGAACCTAGAACATATGATGTTACCGTGTGGCATACTAAACCTGATTTCTATCGAGTGGAAGTAGTGGAAAGTGGGAAAGATGTATCGCAAATGATTGTGCGTAATGCTGATGGAGTTTTTGTGGTTACACCAACATTAAACAAAATGTACAAATTCCAAAGCGATTGGCCAAAGAAAAATAGTCAGGCGTATTTAATCGGAGCATTAGCAGAAGATTTAGCTGAAGATAAAAATTTAGTCATGAAAGAAGAGGACAAAGCATATATATTTGAAGCGGCTACTAGAAATAGTTATAAAAATAGTATGCCTCACCAAGTTATAACGGTAGATAAGAAAACGATGCTTCCTACATCTGTAGTGATTATGAATGATGTCAAAGAAGAGCAAATTCGTATTACATTTAATAATATTAAGCTAGGTGTACAACATGCTGCGAAAGAGTATGCTGTTGAACAATTTACTGAAACAGAAGATTCAAAAGGCGAACAAGCTGCACCTGCAAACAAAGATGCAAAAGATGATAAAGATGCAAAAGGTGAAACGGATGCTAAAGGTCAAGCAGATGCAAATGGTGAAAAAGAAGCAGTCGGTGCAGAGGTTGAATATCAAGAATTCCAAACGCATTATCCAGTTGTGAATTTTGAAAACACGAAAATGACAAATGAAAAAGCCATTAGTGATAGTGGTATGGAACGAGTTATTTTAACGTTTGAAGGGGATAAAGCGTTTACAGTTATGCAGCAACCAGTTATGAAAGAGTCCTCTATGTTACCAGTTACTTCGCCAGGTGATCCTGTTGACTTAGGATTTACAATTGGCGCGATTACAGATACGTCCATTAGCTGGGAAAAAGATGGCGTCGCATTCTTTGTAGCTTCTAGTAAATTAACACGTGAAGAAATGGTGGAAGTTGCGACTTCCATGACGATAAGTAGTATGAAGTAATTTTTCTAGCTACAGCTTTCTGAAAAGAGAGCTGTAGCTTATTAGGCAATAAAAGAACTTTTTATTTCTAGCAGTTTATGTATAGTAATGTGAAACAGTGGAGATTAATGATCTATAGAAGTATGTTGCATGTTCTACAAAAAGATAAGCTAGTTTTAATAGGAATAAAAAGGGAAAAATTAACATGCTGTCGAATTTATATAATGACATGCACAAGTAGATCATCAATGTATTATCCAAATGGCGGACAAGTAGTATGCTAGAATTTAATGTTATATGGAATTATTCCTATACATAACGGTTTAATAACTAAAAAAGAGGGTATTCTAATGGAGACACAGCAGTATTTTAGACCAACCAAAGCAATTGTAGATTTACAAGCAATCCAACAAAATATAAAAAATTTAAAAGATCTACTCCAACCAAATGTACAAATTATCGCAGTCGTAAAAGCTAATGCCTATGGACATGGGGATATTGCAGTTGCTAAAGCAGCTTTGGAAGCGGGTGCAACAATGCTTGCCGTGGCTACACCAGATGAAGCATTACATATTCGAGCACATTTCGAAGAACCAGACATACTAATATTAGGGGCCTCGCCAGTATCGTTTGCATCCTATGCAGCACAACAACGCATTACGCTTACGGTATTTTCAAGTGAATGGGTACAGCAAGTTGCAACAATGGTAGCAGGGGAAGAAAACCCTTTACAACTACATATTAAGGTAGATAGTGGAATGGGCAGAATTGGTATACGCACCGAAAGCGAATTGTTAGCGCTATACCATACCATCCATTCAACAGATAATGTAGAATTGGATGGCATTTTTACTCATTTTGCAACAGCTGATGAGGAAGACACAGCCTATTTCGATAGCCAAGTAGCGTTATTTGAAAAGCTCATTGCTATATTGCCTGACAAACCTAGACTAGTACATGCATCCAATACAGCAACGGCTTTGGTAAAGGATAATCGTTTACAATATGATGCTGTACGTTATGGTATTTCAATGTATGGTTTAGCACCATCATCTTATGTAGAGGGGATTTTACCATTTCCATTGAAGCCTGCCTTTTCACTTGAGAGTGAGCTTGTCCATGTCAAACAGTTAAAAGCAGGAGATTCAGTAGGTTACGGAGCAACATTCATTGCACAAACAGATATGTGGATTGGGACAATTCCAGTAGGTTATGCAGATGGGGTAATTCGTAAATTAGCAGGACAAGAGGTACTAATAGACGGACAAAGAATGCCTATAGTTGGACGAATTTGCATGGACCAATGTATGGTTGCGCTACCAAAAGCATATGCTATAGGTAAGGAAGTAACGCTCATTGGTCGTCAAGGGCAAGATGAGATTTCAATAGATGAATGGGCAACAAAGCTAGAAACGATTAATTATGAAGTACCATGCATTATTACAGCAAGAGTTCCTCGTATTTACATTTAACTTTGTTTAACCAAGTAGCCCTTCTCTTCATAAAATAAGAGTGAATAGTAATTATTCAATTTTGGTCAAGTTAAATAAGGAGTATGACAAATTTTAGAGGAGTCTTTTATGTAGGCTTATAAAATATGGGTGGAACGCGTAATTTATTACAAGTAGTTTTTTAATGAAAATAATTTTTCAATACATGTAGACAAATTGGGTTAGCGAATTTTTGTCGAAATTAATCTGTCAATGGGAAAGCCAATTCTGTTCGGATTAGTGGATTATGTATAGTGAAATTAAGTAACAAGGCACCAAGTCAATATGACGGATGGTACCAGCACATACTTTCGAAAACCTACAAAATTTTACAACTTGTCCTTCAAATTGTCAGATATTTTGTCATTTCATGTCTTTTCAACAATATCTTTCAATGGTAGAATGGGTAGTAATGAAAAAGTGTATGGTTCCGTTGGAGGTGCTTGCTGTGTACGAGAAAAAGTTAAGAGAAGCTACAATTGCTATTCAAGATAGACTGATTCTACAAACAAAGGAAGTAATTGAAGGTGAATCTTTTGTGCGTATTTTGTCGCGCAAAAATTTAATGCAGGAGCAACCAAATCAAATACGGGAAGCTATGATGAAAGGATATGTTGAGATGTCTCATATTAACCTGATGATTGCAAGTGAATGCTTGCACGCGGAATATGAAGCACAACATACAGTGGAGCGTCTCGTTAGCGGGGGATGACACTTTGAATGTAAAACGTGGTGACGTTTTTTTTGCAGATTTATCGCCGGTAGTTGGATCCGAACAAGGTGGCACTAGGCCGGTATTAATAATTCAAAATGATATTGGAAATCGATTTAGTCCGACTGTCATCATCGCGGCAATTACTGCACAGATTCAAAAAGCAAAATTACCGACACATGTTGAAATAAATGCTGAAAAGTACGGTTTTGAACGTGATTCGGTCATTTTGCTTGAGCAAGTGCGTACAATTGATAAGTCTAGATTGACTGATCGTATTACGCAGCTAGATCATGCAGTAATGGAAAAAGTGGATGGAGCATTGATGATTAGTTTGGGGCTTGTTAAATTTTGATATACATATGTGTATAGAGCATCAGGGATTTTATTTATCCTGATGTTTTTTTAATTTTTTTCATTACAAGCATTATTGCCTTTTAAGTTTGTAGAAAATTGTCGTTGGTTTTTTGTAACTCAAAAAAATAAAATTTATGCGAAGAAAAAAAGTTAATCATGTTTAACATCCGATAGATGCGGGTAAAGAAGAAAAGTCTAATAAATATGGTGGAGGTGGGCTGTATGGACATGGTAGTAAATTTTAAAAAAGATGGCACAAAATTATATGGTTATGTTGAAGGTGAAATTGATACATTTACAGCTTCTGGTCTGCGTGAGGAACTAGAGGCGGTTAAGATTACAGAAGGTATGGAGATTAAATTAGATTTATCGAAAGTGAATTATATGGATAGTACGGGTCTTGGTATTTTAGTAGCTTTTTATAAAAGAGCTTTACGTGAAGAAGGTAAAGTTAAAATTGTAGGCCTATATAAACGGTTACAAAGATTATTTGAAATTACTGGCTTAAGTGAACTGATGGATATTGAAACTGATAAGAAGGTGGAATTAAGTAATGAAGGAATTTGATTATATTGAGATAAGGGTTCCTGCAAAGCCGCAGTTTGTCAGTGTTATTCGTTTAACGGTTTCTGGATTAGCTAACCGCATAGGGTTTAGCTACGATGATATTGAAGATTTGAAAATTGCCGTTAGTGAAGCGGTGACAAATGTTGTGCACCATGCGTATAAAGATGTTGAAGAAGGCGAAATTGTCATAGGTTGTGCGCTCTATGAAAACAAGTTGGAAATGATGATTGCAGACTATGGGAATAGTTTTAACTTTGAAGAGATTAAAACGAAAATTGGGCCTAATCATCCGGGAGACAGTATTGCGGGGCTAAGAGAGGGCGGTTTAGGGCTTTATTTAATGGAAACTTTAATGGATGAGGTGATGATTAATAACGATGGTGGCGTAACTGTCTTCATGACAAAGTACGTCGCTAGGGAGCAGGTGGAAAAAAATGTCGAAAGAATCACTACATAAATCTTCTACTAAGGAAGATGTATTAAAGTGGATAGAATTGTACCAAGCAACAGAAGATGAAGAAGCTCAAACCAATTTGGTTATTCATTATCGTAATTTAGTAGAGTCCATTGCGCGAAAATATTCATATGGTAAATCTTATTACGATGATATTGTGCAAGTTGGAATGCTCGGGTTACTAGGTGCAATAAGACGTTTTGATGCTACATTTGGTCGCAGTTTTGAGGCCTTTGCAGTACCTACTATTATTGGGGAGATTAAACGATTCTTACGCGATAAAACGTGGGATGTTCATGTACCGAGACGAATTAAAGAAATTGGACCACGTATTAAAACGACTGTAGAATCGTTAACGATAGAGTTCCAACGTTCACCTTCCGTTAAAGAAATTGCAGAGCGTTTAGAGGTACCGGAGGAAGAAGTTTTAGAGGCAATGGAGATGAGCCGAAGCTACCAAGCACTGTCAATGGATCATTCAATAGAATCAGATAATGACGGAAGTACTGTCACGTTATCTGATATTATGGGTAAAGAAGATATAGGTTATGAAATGACCAACAGAAGAATGATTGTTGCAGATGCAATGGAAGTTTTGAATGAGCGAGAAAAACAAATTATTCAGCTTACTTATTTAGAGCAACTGAGCCAAAAAGAAGCGGGAGAACTATTAGGTATTTCTCAAATGCATGTTTCGAGAATTCAAAGAAAAGCAATTAAGAAATTACAGGAGGTCATTCTTGCAAGTGGAAGTGTGCCACTGTAATACCTTTCATTAGGGCGTTTATTACTAGAGGGTTTCATAATCCAATAGCAATAGCGCCTTTTATTTTTGGCTGTCCTTCTTGGTGGATGGACTATCTTTGGTTTTTTATTGAAGTGTAGTGGTAAAATGAAAAGAAAAAAGGTAGTGATAATGTGGAACAAAAACAAATGTACCAGCTTATTGCAAAGGATGTAGCAATTAAACCAAATCAAGCAGAGGCAGTAATAAAATTACTGGATGAAGGTAACACCGTCCCGTTTATTGCGCGCTATCGAAAAGAAGCTACTGGCTCTTTGGATGAGGTACAAATAAAAGCTGTAGAAGATCGTTATCATTACATACAGCAACTTGAACAACGTAAAGAAGAGGTTCTTCGTTTAATTCAAGAACAAGATAAGCTTACGCCAGAGCTGGAACAAGCCATCCAAGTGGCGACGGTATTACAACGTGTTGAAGATTTATATCGCCCATATAAGCAAAAACGACGTACGAAAGCGACTATCGCAAAGGAAAAAGGGTTGGAGCCTCTAGCTGATCTCCTGCTAGAGTATCGTAGTGAAGCGTTAGTCCAATTAGCTCAAGATTTTGTTGATATGGAGAATGTTGCAACAGTGGAAGATGCAATTGCTGGAGCACGTGACATTTTAGCAGAGCGCTTTGCTGATGATGCAAGTATACGGCAGAAAATCCGTACTTTTTCTTGGAAAGAGGGCATGCTGACTACCGCTTTAAAAAATGCGGAACTAGATGAAAAAAAGGTTTTTGAAATGTATTACGAATATGAAGAGCCTGTCAACCGCATTGTTCCTCATCGTATTTTAGCTGTCAATCGTGGGGAGAAGGAGGATGTCTTAAAGGTTGCTATCCAAGTACCGATAGATCGAGTACTGATGATTATGTGGAAAGAGTGGATACCAGCAACAGGTTTCTCACCTGCCATTGCAGAGGTGAAACTTGCAATAGAGGATTCCTATAAACGATTAATTCAACCATCGATTGAGAGAGAGTTACGTAATGAATTAACGGAAAAAGCAGAGGCGCAAGCGATTCATATTTTCTCGGAAAATCTCCGCAATCTTTTACTACAGCCACCGTTAAAAGGTAAGTATGTACTAGGGGTGGATCCTGCCTATCGTACGGGTTGTAAATTAGCTGTTGTTGATGAGACGGGTAAAATGCTAGAAGTTACGGCGATTTACCCACATCCGCCAAAGCCAGATGTAGCAAAATCAAAAGCAGTTGTGAAAGAGATTTTAGCGAAATATCCTATTACAATCATTGCGATTGGTAATGGGACAGCCTCGCGCGAAACTGAGCAATTTATTGCCGATGTTTTAAGTGAAGTGAATACAGATGTGGCCTATATTATTGTCAACGAAGCCGGTGCATCCGTATATTCAGCGTCGGAGGTTGCGCGTGCTGAGTTTCCTGATTTGCAAGTAGAGCAACGGAGCGCGGTGTCCATTGCACGACGTTTGCAGGACCCATTGTCGGAATTAGTAAAAATTGAGCCAAAGGCAGTAGGTGTTGGGCAATATCAGCATGATGTTTCTCAAAAGAAATTATCAGAGTCATTAACATTTATAGTAGAAACAGCGGTCAACCAAGTCGGTGTCGATGTCAATACAGCATCAGCCTCTTTATTGCAATATGTTTCAGGGTTATCGAAAACCGTTGCCGAAAACATTGTAAAAGTACGAGAAGAAAATGGGCAATTCACAACTCGTGCGCAACTGAAGAAAATTCCTCGCCTCGGTGCAAAAACGTATGAGCAAGCAATAGGGTTTTTACGTGTGCCTGAAGCGAAAAATCCATTCGATGCGACAGGTATTCACCCAGAAAGCTACAATATTGCAGAGCAAATTTTAGAAGCGGCTCACATAAATAAAAAAGAACTAGGAACACAAAAGGCAGAGGAAGCAATTGCAGCACTTAATGTTCAAGCGTTAAGCGAAAGTCTAGGGATTGGCGTTGTTACTGTTCAGGATATTGTAGATACTTTAATGAAACCAAGCCGTGACCCGCGTGATGCTTTCCCACAACCATTACTTAAAACGGATGTTTTAAAAATGGAAGATTTACAAGTAGGAATGGAATTACAAGGTACTGTACGGAATGTCGTCGATTTTGGTGCATTCGTTGATATTGGTGTAAAACAAGATGGGCTTGTGCATATTTCCAAGTTGCAAAAAAAACGTATTAAACATCCATTAGAGGTTGTGGCATTAGGTGATATTGTCACAGTATGGGTGGAACAAATAGAGGTAAACAAAGGCCTTATTTCATTAACGATGCTTCCTCCAGAAAAACAAATGGTTGAAGTGTAATAATTTCTTACCACACTGTCTATACTGCGCAGTGTGGTATTCTTATTGTTAGAGGTGATGAAATTGAACAATGAGGAACTGCAACAGCTTGTAAGTCGAATTTCATTAGAAAGTTTTCATAAACCCTTTATGCATCGTGCATACTTTAATCCAAGGCTGCGTACAACAGGTGGGCGTTATCTTTTGCAATCCCACCATATTGAAATCAATCCAAAGGCGTTTGAAATATATGGTGTTAGAGAGGTAGAGGGGATCATTCTTCATGAATTATGTCATTACCACTTGCACCTTGAAGGAAGGGGCTATCAACATCGTGATAAAGATTTTCGAGCGTTGTTAAAAAGTGAATGCCCCTCGATTTTGTTCAGCGTTGCAAATACCTAAATCTCGTAGCAAAAAACAGCGTCCTCACTATACATATGAATGTATACAATGTCACCAAAGGTATGTTAGAAAAATTAGATTCAATGTGAACAGATACTGTTGTGGCAAGTGTTCAGGGCAATTAATGATAGTTGAGTAAAAAAAATTTTAAAAAAGGGTTGACGTTTATTCAGCTAATCCCTATAATAGTAAAAGTCGACAAGATAAAGCCGACAACACAATATGATTATTCCGAAGTAGCTCAGTTGGTAGTAGCACCTGACTGTTAATCAGGTTGTCGCAGGTTCGAGTCCTGCCTTCGGAGCCATGGCCCCTTGGTCAAGCGGTTAAGACACCGCCCTTTCACGGCGGTAACACGGGTTCGAATCCCGTAGGGGTCATTTTCATAAATAGATAATTGTAACATTGGTCCCGTGGTGTAGCGGTTAACATGCCTGCCTGTCACGCAGGAGATCGCCGGTTCGATCCCGGTCGGGACCGCCACTTATTGGGGTATAGCCAAGCGGTAAGGCAACGGATTTTGATTCCGTCATGCCTAGGTTCGAATCCTAGTACCCCAGCCATTCATTTCTTAATATGAGCCATTAGCTCAGTTGGTAGAGCATCTGACTTTTAATCAGAGGGTCGAAGGTTCGAGTCCTTCATGGCTCATCTTTTTTAAGAAAAAGGTTGAAAATTCGAATTATCATTGTATAATAAGAAGGTTCCTATTTTTTTGAATGCGGTCGTGGCGGAACGGCAGACGCGCTAGGTTGAGGGCCTAGTGGGGGCAACCCCGTGGAGGTTCAAGTCCTCTCGGCCGCACCAAGTCAGTTCAGTTATTTAACACATGCGCCCGTAGCTCAATTGGATAGAGCGTCTGACTACGGATCAGAAGGTTGTGGGTTCGACTCCTGCCGGGCGCGCCATAATACATTTTAATAATTGCGGGTGTAGTTTAATGGTAAAACCTCAGCCTTCCAAGCTGATGTCGTGAGTTCGATTCTCATCACCCGCTCCAAAAATATTTAAAAAAATTGTTGACATCATTAACGTAAAATGTTAAGATGTAAAAGTCGCTGAAACAAACGGCAACAAAATGAACCTTGAAAACTGAACAAGCAAAACGTAATCAATATAGTTTTTACTAGCTAACTTTGTTAGTGAACGAAACAAAATTTTGGACATCAAAATTGATGCCAGCAAAACAATTTGAGCTAATCAAATTTCTTTTATGGAGAGTTTGATCCTGGCTCAGGACGAACGCTGGCGGCGTGCCTAATACATGCAAGTCGAGCGAACAGAGAAGGAGCTTGCTCCTTTGACGTTAGCGGCGGACGGGTGAGTAACACGTGGGCAACCTACCCTATAGTTTGGGATAACTCCGGGAAACCGGGGCTAATACCGAATAATCTTTTGTCCCTCATGGGACAATACTGAAAGACGGCATCTCGCTGTCGCTATAGGATACCGCGGCGCATTAGCTAGTTGGTGAGGTAACGGCTCACCAAGGCAACGATGCGTAGCCGACCTGAGAGGGGTCACCACACTGGGACTGAGACACCCAGACTCCTACGGGAGGCAGCAGTAGGGAATCTTCCACAATGGGCGAAAGCCTGATGGAGCAACGCCGCGTGAGTGAAGAAGGATTTCGGTTCGTAAAACTCTGTTGTAAGGGAAGAACAAGTACAGTAGTAACTGGCTGTACCTTGACGGTACCTTATTAGAAAGCCACGGCTAACTACGTGCCAGCAGCCGCGGTAATACGTAGGTGGCAAGCGTTGTCCGGAATTATTGGGCGTAAAGCGCGCGCAGGTGGTTTCTTAAGTCTGATGTGAAAGCCCACGGCTCAACCGTGGAGGGTCATTGGAAACTGGGAGACTTGAGTGCAGAAGAGGATAGTGGAATTCCAAGTGTAGCGGTGAAATGCGTAGAGATTTGGAGGAACACCAGTGGCGAAGGCGACTATCTGGTCTGTAACTGACACTGAGGCGCGAAAGCGTGGGGAGCAAACAGGATTAGATACCCTGGTAGTCCACGCCGTAAACGATGAGTGCTAAGTGTTAGGGGGTTTCCGCCCCTTAGTGCTGCAGCTAACGCATTAAGCACTCCGCCTGGGGAGTACGGTCGCAAGACTGAAACTCAAAGGAATTGACGGGGTACCGCACAAGCGGTGGAGCATGTGGTTTAATTCGAAGCAACGCGAAGAACCTTACCAGGTCTTGACATCCCGTTGACCACTGTAGAGATATGGTTTTCCCTTCGGGGACAACGGTGACAGGTGGTGCATGGTTGTCGTCAGCTCGTGTCGTGAGATGTTGGGTTAAGTCCCGCAACGAGCGCAACCCTTGATCTTAGTTGCCATCATTTAGTTGGGCACTCTAAGGTGACTGCCGGTGACAAACCGGAGGAAGGTGGGGATGACGTCAAATCATCATGCCCCTTATGACCTGGGCTACACACGTGCTACAATGGACGATACAAACGGTTGCCAACTCGCGAGAGGGAGCTAATCCGATAAAGTCGTTCTCAGTTCGGATTGTAGGCTGCAACTCGCCTACATGAAGCCGGAATCGCTAGTAATCGCGGATCAGCATGCCGCGGTGAATACGTTCCCGCCTTGTACACACCGCCCGTCACACCACGAGAGTTTGTAACACCCGAAGTCGGTGAGGTAACCTTTTGGAGCCAGCCGCCGAAGGTGGGATAGATGATTGGGGTGAAGTCGTAACAAGGTAGCCGTATCGGAAGGTGCGGCTGGATCACCTCCTTTCTAAGGATATTTTCGGAATACAAACCTTGGGTTTGTAAGATTACGTTTTGCGTTCAGTTTTGAAGGTTCATCATTACGATGAAATACTTCAAAACTTGTTCTTTGAAAACTGGATAAAACGACATTGAAATTGTAACAAACACATTTATTTTTTAAGTTTTTTATAGGCTTAATAACGAAATAGGGTTTCAAGACACAAGCAGTTCTAGGAAGCGAACGAGTGAATGAAGGAGCGTACTTACGTACGTGACTGATTGAACGAGAGAAGCTGACAACGAAATGCGCAGTTGATTGGAAGCCGATAGGTTAAGTTATTAAGGGCGCACGGCGAATGCCTTGGCACTAGGAGCCGAAGAAGGACGGCACTAACACCGATATGCTTCGGGGAGCTGTAAGTGAGCTTTGATCCGGAGATTTCCGAATGGGGGAACCCACTACGTTTAATCGCGTAGTATCTTGACGTGAATACATAGCGTCTTGAAGGCAGACCCAGGGAACTGAAACATCTAAGTACCTGGAGGAAGAGAAAGAAAAATCGATTCCCTGAGTAGCGGCGAGCGAAACGGGAAGAGCCCAAACCAAGAGGCTTGCCTCTTGGGGTTGTAGGACACTCTATACGGAGTTACAAAGGAATGAGTTAGATGAAGCGACTTGGAAAGGTCCGCCAGAGCAGGTAAAAGCCCTGTAGTCGAAAGTTCGTTCCCTCCAGAGTGGATCCTGAGTACGGCGGAACACGTGAAATTCCGTCGGAATCCGGGAGGACCATCTCCCAAGGCTAAATACTACCTAGTGACCGATAGTGAACCAGTACCGTGAGGGAAAGGTGAAAAGCACCCCGGAAGGGGAGTGAAAGAGATCCTGAAACCGTGTGCCTACAAGTAGTTAGAGCCCGTTAATGGGTGATAGCGTGCCTTTTGTAGAATGAACCGGCGAGTTACGATTACGTGCGAGGTTAAGCTTTAGAAGGCGGAGCCGCAGCGAAAGCGAGTCTGAATAGGGCGAATTAGTACGTGGTCGTAGACCCGAAACCAGGTGATCTACCCATGTCCAGGGTGAAGGTGAGGTAACACTTACTGGAGGCCGAACCCACGCACGTTGAAAAGTGCGGGGATGAGGTGTGGGTAGCGGAGAAATTCCAATCGAACTTGGAGATAGCTGGTTCTCTCCGAAATAGCTTTAGGGCTAGCCTCGTGATGAGAATACTGGAGGTAGAGCACTGTTTGGACTAGGTCATCCCGGTTTACCGAATTCAGACAAACTCCGAATGCCAGATATTTATACACGGGAGTCAGACTGCGAGTGATAAGATCCGTAGTCAAAAGGGAAACAGCCCAGACCACCAGCTAAGGTCCCAAAGTAATCGTTAAGTGGAAAAGGATGTGGCGTTGCACAGACAACCAGGATGTTGGCTTAGAAGCAGCCATCATTTAAAGAGTGCGTAATAGCTCACTGGTCGAGTGACGCTGCGCCGAAAATGTATCGGGGCTAAACGATTCACCGAAGCTGTGGATTGACATCTACGATGTCAGTGGTAGGAGAGCGTTCTAAGTGCGTTGAAGTCAGACCGGAAGGACTGGTGGAGCGCTTAGAAGTGAGAATGCCGGTATGAGTAGCGAAAGACGGGTGAGAATCCCGTCCACCGTATGACTAAGGTTTCCTGAGGAAGGCTCGTCCGCTCAGGGTTAGTCGGGACCTAAGCCGATACCGATAGGCGTAGGCGATGGACAACAGGTTGATATTCCTGTACCACCTCCTCACCGTTTGAGAAATGGGGGACGCAGTAGGATAGGGTAAGCGCGCCGTTGGTTGTGCGCGTCCAATCAGTAAGGCGTGTGTGTAGGCAAATCCGCACACTGTAACGTTGAGCTGTGATGGCGAGTCCGTATGGACGAAGTTCCTGATTTCACACTGCCAAGAAAAGCCTCTATCGAGGTGAGAGGTGCCCGTACCGCAAACCGACACAGGTAGTCGAGGAGAGAATCCTAAGGTGTGCGAGAGAACTCTCGTTAAGGAACTCGGCAAAATGACCCCGTAACTTCGGGAGAAGGGGTGCTCTTGAGCGTGCAAGCGCATGAGAGCCGCAGTGAATAGGCCAGGCGACTGTTTAGCAAAAACACAGGTCTCTGCAAAACCGTAAGGTGACGTATAGGGGCTGACGCCTGCCCGGTGCTGGAAGGTTAAGAGGAGTGGTTAGCGCAAGCGAAGCTGCGAATTGAAGCCCCAGTAAACGGCGGCCGTAACTATAACGGTCCTAAGGTAGCGAAATTCCTTGTCGGGTAAGTTCCGACCCGCACGAAAGGCGTAACGATCTGGGCACTGTCTCAACGAGAGACTCGGTGAAATTATAGTACCTGTGAAGATGCAGGTTACCCGCGACAGGACGGAAAGACCCCGTGGAGCTTTACTGTAGCCTGATATTGAATTTTGGTACAACTTGTACAGGATAGGTAGGAGCCAGAGATCTCGGAGCGCCAGCTTCGAAGGAGGCGTCGGTGGGATACTACCCTGGTTGTATTGAAATTCTAACCCATGCCCCTTAGCGGGGCAGGAGACAGTGTCAGGCGGACAGTTTGACTGGGGCGGTCGCCTCCTAAAAGGTAACGGAGGCGCCCAAAGGTTCCCTCAGAATGGTTGGAAATCATTCGTAGAGTGTAAAGGCACAAGGGAGCTTGACTGCGAGACCTACAAGTCGAGCAGGGTCGAAAGACGGGCTTAGTGATCCGGTGGTTCCGCATGGAAGAGTATCGCTCAACGGATAAAAGCTACCCCGGGGATAACAGGCTTATCTCCCCCAAGAGTCCACATCGACGGGGAGGTTTGGCACCTCGATGTCGGCTCATCGCATCCTGGGGCTGTAGTCGGTCCCAAGGGTTGGGCTGTTCGCCCATTAAAGCGGTACGCGAGCTGGGTTCAGAACGTCGTGAGACAGTTCGGTCCCTATCCGTCGTGGGCGTAGGAAATTTGAGAGGAGCTGTCCTTAGTACGAGAGGACCGGGATGGACACACCGCTGGTGTACCAGTTGTCTTGCCAAAGGCATCGCTGGGTAGCTATGTGTGGACGGGATAAGTGCTGAAAGCATCTAAGCATGAAGCCCCCTCAAGATGAGATTTCCCATTACGCAAGTAAGTAAGATCCCTCAAAGACGATGAGGTAGATAGGTTCGAGGTGGAAGTGTGGTGACACATGGAGCTGACGAATACTAATCGATCGAGGACTTAACCAAAAAGTTTGAAACATTCAATGCACCGTTTATCCAGTTTTGAAAGAACAACCTTTCATAAAAGGGTTTCAAGATACGAGTAGTTCGCGGAAGCGATTGAGAGAAGGAAGGAGCGTACGTCTGTACGTGACTGACTGAACGAATGAAGCTGACAAAGAAATACGATGTATATTGAAAGCCGTGAGAGCTTCAAGACACAAGTAGAACAAGGAAGCAAATGAGTGATTGAAGGAGCGTACCTTTGTACGTGACTGATTGAACGAGAGAAGCTGACGCAGTAATACGCCGTGTATTGGAGGTCGAATATAGTCTAGTGATGATGGCAAAGAGGTCACACCCGTTCCCATACCGAACACGGAAGTTAAGCTCTTTAGCGCCGATGGTAGTTGGGGGCTTCCCCCTGTGAGAGTAGGACGTCGCTAGGCAATTCAAACAGTTAGCCTTGTGCTGGCTGTTTTTTTATTGCCAGATTAGAGGTATTCTTTACTATTTTTTAATAAGTAAATAAAAATAGTATTGTAATTTTATATTTTTTGTGTTATATTTATAAATGTCTTAAAGAGGTCCCGTGGTGTAGCGGTTAACATGCCTGCCTGTCACGCAGGAGATCGCCGGTTCGATCCCGGTCGGGACCGCCATTTATATGAAATTACAGTTCTTATGATTTTTATTAATCATAAGGGCTTTTTTATTTGAGTGCGTATGAAATCGCCAATAAAACAATGGAATCGCCAATAGCTTCATGAAAATAGAGGATACTAAAAGATATGCACTAAATCGTTGTCCAGTGCATATGTATAGACAGTATGAGTTTTTGCAAGGACGGAGGTATGTCCATAGCTTTTCGTTTCGGTATCTATTGGTTAATCTTTATACTTAAGGTTGCTTGTGGAGTACCCATTATTGATATTGAGGAATCAAATTCATATCATTGGCAAAAAAATATGAATGAACATGAATTTGCGCAACTGAAACAAGGTATGACGTATATGGATGTAGTTAAAATTGCTGGTGGGGACGCTAGTGAGATGATTGAAAGTAATTATTATCGTTGGAATGATGAAATCCTTATGACACAAGCCTACATAATTCAATTTAAAGATGATAAATTAGTAAATAAAGAGGTTATTGCTGTAAAGGGATATTCAACAAGAGAGTAGACACGTCTTCAATCAGAAGGACGTGTTTATTTTTTTGAAATTCACTGGATGCTTTGAACATTTGCTTGTGTTTCGGTAAACTAGAAGTAATGAGCTAGGAGAGGACATAGAGATGATATTTGAAAAAATAATGAATTCACTAGAGGATACAGAACGCTTTGCCATTAAGTTAGCAAATTTACTGATGGCTCAAGATACAATTACATTAGAAGGGGATTTAGGGGCTGGGAAAACCACATTTACAAAGGCATTAGCAAAAGGGCTAGGAGTAACAAGAACGGTTAATAGCCCTACTTTTACTATTGTAAAACAATATGAGGGACGTTTACCTTTTAATCATTTAGATGTATATCGCTTGGCAGAAAGCGATGAGGACCTTGGCTGGGATGAGCTATTTTACGGTGATGCGGTATCTGTTGTTGAGTGGGCCCATCTAATTGAACAGGATTTACCAAAGGAACGTTTAGGAATTAAAATATATCGTATTGGTGAAAACGAAAGACGATTTGTGTTAATGCCTTATGGAAAGAGATACGAGGCACTATGTGAGGAGCTAATGAGATGATTTGGTTGGGAATTGAAACAGCTAATGCGCCACTTTCTGTTGCAGTTGTAAAGGACGGAAAAGTGATGGCCGAGGTTGTACAAAATATAAAATTAACGCATTCTGCAGGAGCCATGCCAGCAATTGAAACGATACTAGCAAATGTAGGTGTAAAGCCAAATGAACTAGATGCAATTGCTGTATCAGAAGGACCTGGATCTTATACAGGCGTGCGCATTGGTGTAACGCTTGCTAAAACATTAGCGTGGACGCTTCAAAAGCCATTAGTCGGTGTTTCAAGCTTAAAAGTTTTAGCAGCAAATGCAGCACTTTTTGATGGACTAATTTGTCCTATCTTTGATGCACGTCGGGGCAATGTATATACTGCTGTTTATAAAGGAACAAAACTGGATGTGGTTATAGAAGACTATCATGATCATATAGAGGCACTGTTAACACGTTTGGAAGCTTTAAACGCGCCTATACTATTTGTAGGGGCTGATGTCGATGTATTTTGGGATAAAATTGTTGAAGTTCTTGGAGTAAACGCGTGTCGTGCAGCTCTTCATGAGGACTTGCCACGAGCTAGTGCAGCCATTCTTTTAGCGAGCGCAGAAGAGCTACCGAGTATCGAGGCAGTTCACCATTTTACTCCGCAATATAAACGCATTGCTGAGGCTGAAGCGAATTGGTTAAAGGAGCAAAAGGAGAAGACACATGAGCAGTAATATCGTATATCGTAAAATGGTGTCAGAGGATGTTCCAGCGGTATATGCGATTGAGCTTGCTACATTTCCTACACCATGGACATTGGATTCTTTTTACTATGAGATGCATGAAAATCAATATGCACACTATGTTTTAGCAGTAGATGAAAACAATACTATAATTGGTTTTTGTGGCATGTGGATGGTTATAGATGCGGCGCAAATAACCAATGTGGCTGTTTTAGAGACGGCTCGTGGACAAGGAATCGGAGAAGGCTTAATGCGGGAAGCGATGCGTATTGCACGTGAGCATGGAATGGACGTGATGAGCCTAGAGGTACGTGAAACCAATACTGTGGCGCAAAACCTTTACCGCAAGCTAGCATTTCAAGATGGTGGCATACGCAAAGGATACTATACAGATAACGGGGAGGATGCCCTAGTCATGTGGGTGAATTTATAATGGAAAATCGAGTTATATTAGCAATTGAATCGAGCTGTGATGAAACAGCAGCCGCGATTATTCGTAATGGTTCTGAAATTGTTTCAAATGTGGTAGCTTCACAAATTGAAAGCCATAAGCGATTTGGTGGTGTTGTACCAGAAATTGCATCACGCCATCATGTCGAACAAATTACTATTGTTATTGAAGAGGCGCTAAAACAAGCGAATATGAAGCCCTCTGACTTAGATGCAGTAGCTGTTACAGAAGGACCTGGTCTTGTAGGAGCACTTTTAATTGGCATTAATGCTGCAAAGGCGTTTGCCTTTGCCAATAATATACCGATTTTAGGTGTGCATCATATTGCTGGACATATTTATGCTAACGCACTTGTTCAACCGATGGAATTTCCACTTCTAGCCCTTGTTGTGTCAGGGGGACATACAGAGCTTGTTTATATGAAAGAGCATGGTTCGTTTGAAGTGATTGGCGAAACACGAGATGATGCAGCAGGTGAAGCATACGACAAAGTTGCACGCGTGCTAGGCTTACCATATCCTGGAGGTCCTCGTATAGATCAGTTAGCACATGAAGGGCAAGAAGCCGTTGCTTTTCCTCGTGTATGGCTTGAAGAAGGCTCGTATGATTTTAGCTTTAGTGGCTTAAAATCGGCAGTTATTAACTATAAGCACAATATGGATCAACGTGGTGAAGAAATATCACCAACTGCAGTTGCAAAGGGCTTTCAGGAAAGTGTAGTGGAAGTTCTAACAGCTAAAACATTGCGTGCAGCGCGGGAGTATAATGTTAAACAAGTCATTGCAGCTGGTGGAGTAGCTGCGAATAAAGGACTGCGCACATCCCTTGAAACGGTTTTTGCAAAAGAGGGAATTCCATTTTTTGTACCGCCATTGAAATTGTGTACAGACAATGCAGCAATGATTGGAGCAGCCGCAACACCAATGTTTGAAGCTGGTATTCGTGGAAATATGATGATGAATGGTCGCCCAGGTATGGAATTAAAATCGTGGGTTGACTAAGAGATTGAAAAGAGGAGGCTCAAGTTATTCGGGCATCCTCTTTTTTTACGTATAAAATCTTGAATATTGTAAGAAAATATATACTTATAATAGAAAAAGAATAGTTGACAAATTTTTCAGAAAATTATCCACAGAACGTGTGAAAAAAACATGTGAAAAAACTGCGAACATTCGTACTTATGCACAAAATGTGGATAACTTGTGCATAAGTTGTGATTATTCTATATATAGTAGCGTATTTTACACAAAACTATGTGGATTAAATAATTTGAAATTGTGGACAGTGTGGAAAAGTCTGTTGATATGTTGATATTACTAGTTTTATAGTGTGAATAAAGTTGTGGGCATTTTTTGTCGAAAAATAGCACTTGACCAATATATATGAAAAATAAAGGCGAGTAAAGAAAAAAGCCATATGACAAGCATATGGCTAAAGGTGCCAGGTACTAAAACAATTCTGAAAATTATGAGGGGAAATCCACGACAGAACGTAAGACGAAGGCATTCCATGCGATAGCGAGGGTTGCGGCTTACGTGTGTGCCCGCGGAAAGCGAAGTGGATTTTTAAGATTTAGGAGCTTATATTATGCAAGGTATTTATGTTTAGTGCCAAGTACTTAAAAGATTATACAGTTGCTATACGATTTACAAAATAATATTTTCTAATTCTTCATTTAGCTCAAGCCATTCCATTTCAATGACTTCGTGCTGTTCTTTAACAGTAGCTAACTCATTTTGTAGTTGTATAATTTTCTCATGGTCTGTGAAAATTTCAGAATCGCAAAGTGCTTCTTCTAAACGAGCAATTTCTACTGAAGCCTTCTGCATGTTGACTTCTAGCTCTTCAATAGTTCTTCTAATTTGGCGTTCACGCTTTTTTGCCTCTTTATCAATTGTTGAAGTAGAGGTCTTTTCAGATGCTGTTGATTGTAGTTGTGACTGAGAAGCTGCTTTCATTTGAGCAATTTCGTAAAGCTCCTGTTTTTTCTCAAGATAATAATCATAATCACCTAAATACTCAAAAGAACCTTCTCCAGATAGCTCAACAACTTTGGTAGCAATTCGGTTAATGAAATAACGGTCATGTGATACGAAAAGGAGCGTTCCAGGATAATCAATTAGGGCATTTTCTAGCACCTCTTTACTATCCAAATCTAAATGGTTGGTAGGCTCATCGAGAATTAAGAAATTCGCTTTTTGCATCATTAACTTTGCCAATGCCAGTCGAGCTTTCTCACCACCAGATAAAGAGTTTACCGTTTTATCCACATCTTCGCCGCTGAATAAAAAGCGACCAAGTACAGTGCGAATATCTTTTTCATTCATTAATGGCCATTCATCCCATAGTTCCTTTAAAACGCTCTTGTTGCTAGATAGTTTCGCCTGTTCTTGATCGTAATAGCCAATTTGCACATTAGTACCATAGCGGATTTCCCCTGCAAGTGGGGACAAATCTTTTACTATGGTTTTTAATAATGTGGATTTGCCCACACCGTTTGGTCCGACTAATGCGATGCGGTCTTCACGAAAAGTTCGTAGTGTTATGCCGCTAGAAATTTGCTTGTCACCGTAGCCAACAGCTAAGGCATCAATAGAAAGTACATCATTTCCACTTTGCCGTTCAATTGTAAAACCGAAGCTAGCGGACTTTTCATCTCCTTCAGGGGAGTCCATCCATTCTGTGCGTTCAAGCATTTTGCGTCGGCTCTGTGCCATTTTGGTCGTCGAGGCACGGGCAATATTTTTTTGAATAAAATCCTCTAGCTTGGCTTTCTCATCTTGTTGGCGTTCAAACATTTTCATATCGCGCTCATAGTTTTTTGCTTTCTCATCTAAATAGGCACTATAGTTGCCTGTATATTTTGTGACGCGATGGCGAGATACTTCATAGACGATAGAAACAACTTGATCTAAGAAATAACGGTCATGGGAAACAATTAAAATAGCGCCTTCATAGCCTTTTAAATAATTCTCTAACCAAGATAGCGTTTCAATATCTAAATGGTTGGTAGGCTCATCGAGAATTAATAAATCGGGCTTGCTTAGTAGCAGCTTAGCAAGAGCTAGACGAGTTCGCTGGCCCCTTGACAAGGAGCTTATTGGTTTTTCATAATCCTCTGGGTAAAATTGCATTCCATGAAGAACAGAGCGTGTATCAGACTCGTACTGATAGCCACCTGCATCTTTAAAATCATGTTGTAATTGGTCATATTCGGACATTATCTTTGTATACATGTCAGAGTTATCGTAAACGGCTGGATTAGCCATTTGTTGTTCAAGGGAACGTAATGCTTTTTCTTGTGAAAGAAGCGGTTCGAAAATTGTCATCATTTCGTCCCAAATTGACAACGTAGAATTTAGTCCAGCATGTTGTTCCAAATAGCCGACTTGTACACCTTTTGGAATGATAATATCGCCAGCATCATATGACAATTGACCAGCAATGATTTTTAGTAAAGTGGATTTACCAGCACCGTTACGTCCTACTAATGCGACACGATCACGATGTTGAACTTCTAGTTTTACGCCACTTAAAATTTCATCGGCAATAAAGGATTTATATAGTTGATTGACTTGTAATACAATCATTCTTGACACCTCAATTCATTCTTAGTGTAAATGATGAGGGATTTGCTTGCAATGTCAGTGCTTTACTTATTCCAAGCTGTCATGTAAGATTGAAACGATTTCTCTTTAGTTAGTGGCGTAAAAAACGCCGTTAACTAAAGGGAAATCCACCAGTGGATGTCACAGATTACCGCATAAGCTTGGAAAATATCTGGACGCAATTACACAGTGATGTAATTGATTTGTATAAGCATGTTTCAAAAGAATATTCAAATGCACTTCTGTGGATTTGATGTGTTTATAAGGAGGAAAAAGTTTGAAACAAGAAGTGAAAATTCCACAAGCCACAACTAAAAGACTTCCTCTTTACTATCGATTTATCCAAAACTTTGCGCAAGAAGGAATGGAACGTATTTCATCGAAGGAATTGAGCGAAGCGATGAAAATCGACTCTGCAACGATTCGTCGTGATTTCTCTTATTTTGGTGCGCTTGGGAAAAAGGGATATGGCTACGATGTACAACATCTATTGACATTTTTTAGTCAAACACTAGATCAGCATGAAACAACAAAAGTAGCATTAATCGGTGTGGGGAACTTAGGTAATGCCTTTTTAAAGTATAATTTCCAGAAAAATCATAATACGCACATTGTGGTGGCATTTGATTCGAAGGCGCCTAAGGAAGGGAAAATGATCAGCAATATTCCTGTGTATCATCCCGATTTACTAGAAGAAAAGTATGCTGAATACGGGGCAGACCTAGCTATTTTAACAGTATCTTCACGCTCTGCTCAGAAGATGGCGGATCGCTTAGCTGCAATGGACGCAAAAGGTATTTTAAACTTTACACCAGAGCGAATTACTGTACCCGATTCTATGAAATTATTAACAATAGATTTATCAGTTGAATTGCAAGCGCTTATTTATTTAATAAGAAATAGCGATAAATAAGTGCATTCACAATTTTGTAAACAGTTACAATTGATGGCGTTCAAACTATCTAAATAAATTCGCCAAACCTAAAAATTTAAGTTAAAATGATATATATATAAGAGGAGGTGGCTGTAATGGTTGTGCACTTAAGTGCTATTACACCAGTTAGTATAGTTATTATCGGTGTGGTTGCAATTTTAATTTTCGGACCAAAGAAATTACCAGAGCTAGGTAAAGCTATGGGTTCTACACTTCGCGAATTTAAAAATGCAACAAAAGGTCTAGCTGATGACGATGATGATGCAAAAAAGAAAGTAATTGAACATAAAGAAAATGATAACGTTAAGTAAGTTAAGGATGTCAATTTAATATGAATCCAAGAGAATTAACTGTTACAGAGCATTTAGTAGAACTAAGGAAACGGCTCTTTATTTGTGCTGTTTTCTTTGTTATTGCACTTATTGTTGGCTTTTATCTAGCTGAACCAATTATTAAATATATTCAATATAGTAAAGAAGCAGAGCAACTAACTTTAAACGCGTTTAATGTGACCGATCCTCTTGTTATTTACCTACAAGTGACGGTTTTTGTAGCGTTCGTTTTAAGTTCACCATTGCTTCTTCATCAAATTTGGTTGTTTATCACACCAGGTTTACATGAGACAGAACGTAAGGCTACTTTAAAATATATTCCTTATTCGTTTATTCTATTTATAGCAGGTGCATCATTTTCTTATTTTGTGTTGTTCCCATATGTTATGCATTTTATGATGGGCTTATCTGCGGATTTAGAAATCAAACAAACAATAGGAATTAACGCATATTTTTCATTTTTGTTTCGCCTAGTTATGCCTTTCGGAATCGTTTTTCAGTTACCTGTTGTAACGTTATTTTTAGCACGTTTAGGTATATTAAATCCTGAATTAATGGTGAAGTTCAGAAAATATGCATATTTCGTGTTAGTTGTGATAGCGGTATTCCTTGCACCACCCGACTTTATTTCAAATGTTATTGTAGCAATTCCGCTATTTGTAATTTATGAGATTAGTATTATTATAGCGCGCAGGGGCTATCGTAAATTTTTACAAGCTGAAGCAATGCAGTTAGAGGAAGAACGGATAGCAGCAGAACGTGAGCAAGTGGAGCGTTTGTTGGCTGAGCAAAAACGACAAATAGAAGAAATGAATGACTAATTTAAAAAGCTGGATGTGATGATCACATCCAGCTTTTTTTATTGCATTTTTTGCAGTTCTTGTAAAAACTTTTGCAACGGTTCAGCGTTTAATTGGATAAGCGTTACAAAGCCATTTAGCATAATGTGCGCGATAATTGATGTCCATATCCGTTTTGTTTTGTGGTATAGGAAAGCAAAGATTAAACCACAAATGGTATACAACAGGATGTGTGAAAAATCAAAATGAATCAGTGCGAAGAAAATAGCACTAACAATGGCCGCCACCCAGAAATTCGTCGTTTGAACAAGTGAGCCGAAAATAACGCGACGGAAGACAAATTCCTCTAAAATGGGACCAAAGACAACAATCGCTAAAATGGCAATGGGTGCACCTTTAGCTATCGCTACGATATCAGCAGTGTTTTGTGAGCCACCCTCGATTCCAAAAACAGCCATTTCAATAGCCGCTCCAATCATTTGACCGAAGAATACAAGGAAGAAACCTAAAACGCCCCACATAATTGTAAGCGGGATAGACTCTTTTTTACCTTGATAGACATCCCAAAACGTTTTATCGCGAGTGGTTAAAATTAAACTTATAATCAATGCAATCGCAAAACTGAGTGCGATATACCAGCCTTGTGTGATAGGAGCTGCTTGTTCGTGAGATAAGCCTGTTGTATTCATCACGAATTGATGGAACGGTAAAAGCAACCATCTACCTGATACTTGCATGATAATGTAAACGATTAAAACGTAAAGAGCAGTTTTTTTATGCTGAACGCTTTTTAGAGAATTATTCACAGTCAAAATCCTTTCCATTCATAAGCTTCCTTTCTATTGTAGAGGAATATGGAAAGAAAACAAAATTTTTCGAAGTTCTCGCTTGCAAAAAAAGAATTGATTGATTATCATAATAAATGTATTAGCACTCGTTGATATAGAGTGCTAATAAACTTTCAACTAATATTTAAATTAATAGGAGGTTGTTTTACTTGTTAAGACCACTAGGAGATCGTATTGTCATCGAACTAATCGAGGTAGAAGAAAAATCTGCATTTGGGATTGTACTACCAGACTCTGCAAAAGAAAAACCGCAAGAAGGTAAAGTAGTAGCAGTTGGGACAGGTCGTGTTTTAGAAAACGGACAACGTGTAGAGCTTGACGTTAAAGTTGACGACCACATTATTTTCTCTAAATACGCAGGTACAGAAGTTAAATATGAAGGCAATGAATACTTAATCTTACGCGAAAGCGATATTCTTGCAATTATTGGATAATTATTATTATATGAATCAAGCTTAACGAATATTCCATTTCAGGAGGGTAAATTCAAATGGCAAAAGACATTAAATTCTCAGAAGAAGCTCGTTCATTAATGCTTCAAGGTGTAGATAAATTAGCAAACGCAGTGAAAGTGACATTAGGTCCTAAAGGTCGTAATGTCGTGTTAGAAAAAAAATTCGGCTCACCATTAATTACAAATGATGGTGTAACAATTGCAAAAGAAATTGAACTTGAAAATCCATACGAAAACATGGGTGCAAAATTAGTAGCAGAAGTTGCTTCTAAAACAAATGAAATTGCTGGTGATGGTACAACGACTGCAACAGTTCTTGCTCAAGCCATTATCCGTGAAGGTTTGAAAAACGTAACAGCTGGTGCAAACCCTGTTGGCATCCGTAAAGGGATTGACAAAGCGGTAGCAGCAGCGCTGACAGAATTACACAGCATTTCTCGTCCGGTAAGCAACAAAGAAGAGATTGCACAAGTTGCGGCAATTTCAGCGGCAGACGACGAAGTAGGCAAACTAATTGCAGAAGCAATGGAACGTGTTGGTAATGATGGTGTTATTACAATCGAAGAATCTAAAGGTTTCACAACGGAGTTAGATGTAGTGGAAGGTATGCAATTCGATCGTGGTTATGCATCACACTATATGGTAACAGATACAGATAAAATGGAAGCCGTTCTTGAGAACCCATACATTTTAATTACAGATAAGAAAATTACAAATATCCAAGAAGTTTTACCACTATTAGAACAAGTGGTACAACAAGGTCGTCCACTTTTAATGATCGCAGAAGACGTTGAAGGTGAAGCTCTTGCAACGCTTGTTGTAAACAAACTACGCGGTACATTCAACGCTGTAGCAGTAAAAGCGCCAGGTTTCGGTGACCGTCGTAAAGCAATGCTAGAAGATATTGCAATCTTAACAGGTGGTCAAGTAATTACAGAAGAATTAGGTTTAGACCTTAAAACAGCTGATATTACATCACTAGGCCTTGCAGCGAAAGTTGTTGTCACAAAAGACAACACAACAATCGTAGAAGGTGTTGGCGGCGCAGATGCAATCGAAAGTCGCGTAGGCCAAATCCGTGCACAACTTGCTGAAACAACTTCAGAGTTCGATAAAGAAAAATTACAAGAGCGCTTAGCGAAATTAGCTGGTGGTGTAGCAGTGATTAAAGTTGGTGCTGCAACAGAAACAGAACTAAAAGAGCGTAAACTTCGCATTGAAGATGCACTGAACTCAACACGTGCAGCAGTTGAAGAAGGTATTGTATCAGGTGGTGGTACTGCACTTCTAAACGTCTATGCAGCAGTTGAAAAAGCAGCTGACGCATTTGACGGCGATGTAGCAACTGGTGTAAAAATCGTACTTCGTGCGTTAGAAGAGCCAGTTCGTCAAATCGCAAACAATGCTGGTCTTGAAGGTTCTATCATTGTAGACCGTTTAAAACGCGAAGAAATCGGTGTTGGTTTCAACGCAGCAACAGGCGAATGGGTAAACATGATGGAAGCAGGCGTAGTAGACCCAGCAAAAGTAACACGTTCAGCACTACAAAACGCAGCTTCTGTAGCAGCTTTATTCTTAACAACAGAAGCGGTTGTAGCAGATATTCCAGAACCAGCAGCACCAGGCATGCCTGATATGGGCGGTATGGGTGGCATGGGCGGCATGATGTAATAAGCCGTCAGCCCCTTGCTAGAAGGGTTTGTAATAGGTGAAATGCTAGGATTTTAACGAAGCCTCTCATAAGTTCATGGAACTTGTGAGAGGCTTCTTTTTTTGTATGTCCATGAAAACAGTTCTGGACAATGATCGTACATAGGAAACAATAAGAAAATCTTAAGAATTGGTGCATGAGTTTGTTAAGATTTAGTTAGTATTATATTTTTATACGAATCCAATAGGAGTGATTACAGGAACCTAAAGAGATGGAGGATTGAATGTAGTTGAACATTTTGATTTGTGATGATGATAAAGAAATTGTAAGGGCAATAAGCGTTTATTTAGAAAATGAGGGATATAAAGTTTTTAAAGCGTACAATGGTGTGGAGGCAATTGATCTTATTCAAGAGCAAGTAATTCACCTAATTATTATGGATATTATGATGCCAAAAATGGATGGCATTACGGCGACCATGAAGATTCGGCAAGATAATATGATTCCATTAATTATGCTTTCTGCTAAGTCGGAGGATTATGATAAAATACTCGGATTAAATATTGGTGCAGATGATTATATGGCAAAGCCGTTTAATCCATTAGAACTGGTCGCTCGAGTGAAATCACAGTTAAGAAGGTATACGGCATTTGGCAGTCTGGAAGTAAGTAGCCATATTTTCCAAACGGGTGGTCTTATGATTGATGATGAAAAGAAAGTCATTACGGTTGATAAACAAGCTGTTCATTTGACCCCAGTACAGTATAAAATTTTAAAGCTACTTACAGCCAATACTGGAAGAGTATTTACCATTGAAGAGATTTATGAAAAGGTGTGGAATGAAAGCGCCGTTAACCCAGAAAATACGGTGGCAGTCCATATTCGGAAAATTCGAGAAAAAATTGAAATTAATCCGAAAGAGCCGAAGTATTTAAAAGTTGTGTGGGGAGTTGGGTATAAAGTTGAGAAATATTAGTCATGCACTGATTACAAAAGTGATTGTGTTTCTAATTGCTATCGCTTGTTTAACGGGTACAGCGAAGGCTATTATGGGCATGGAATTAAATGATGTTTATCTTAGTAATATCAATGAAGATAATTACTTTGAAAGTCAAGTATTCGCTGATGAAAGTTATAGTGTTATCAGCTCCTTAGCACAATTAATCGGACAATATAAAAGTGAAGAATATATTTTAAGTGGTAAGGCACTAACAAATGAAGACATAACTGCAATCGAAGAAGAACTATATAATAATTTTCAGTATTCATCCAAGTATAATCCGAATTTGACTGAATTGGAATATAGACGCATATATCAAGAAGAATATGCGGATGAATTGAACAGTAAAAAAGAAGAAAGCATGAGACAACAAGTACGGGTTTTTTATCGTTTACTCAACACTTTAGAAGCATCTGAAGGAATCGTCTATTATGCAAGTGACGGTAAACATATCTTCTCCAATAGTGAACTAAATAAAAAAGAACAATTTACATCATTTGGCGCATATATGCTAGTTGATGATTATCAACAGAAGCTGTATCCAAAAGAAGTAGGAAAAAGTAAGTATGTAGATTATGTTACACAAGAAGTGGAGCAGTTAAATCCACAAACAGACGTTATTTATGTGGCGTTTGAAGAATCTTTCTTACAGCAAAAAATGCAGGAATGGCAAAAAGATAAAGCGATTGCCAAACGTTTACTGAATGAGTTTATGTTCTATCTAGCAGGATTTATTGTATCTTTTGTTTATTTAATAATTGTTATTGGCAGAACGTCATTCAAAGATAAAGAACTGCATTTACATGTTATGGACAAATTATATAATGATTTAAATATTGTAATCGTCGTATGTTTAATCTCTATGTGGATGGCTATGATTATTGAAGTGTTACGCAAGATGAACTTGCTTCTGACGGTGCCTATTTTTATAATTGCTTTGTTACTAGTCTTATCACTCGTGAAGCATATTAAAAATCGAACATTATTGCAGCACACACTTATCTATCAAATTATTAAAAAATGTTTTATTGTGGTGAAAAACATATTTGATAATGGGAGTACAGCGGTAAAAATTGTGTTACTTGTTATCGGCTATCCTTTAATAGTAGTGGCTACATTTTTTATGTTTCCTATTACACTAGGCGTAGCAGCCTGGTTGGCAATGAAAAAGGTGAAATCGTTTAATCGCATTAAAGAGGGCGTAGAGCAGATTAAAAATGGTGACCTTCATCATCGAATTGAAGTAGATGGAAAAGGGGAGTTTAGCCAACTTGCCATGAATATTAATAGCATTACCGATGGTTTAAAAAAGTCGGTGGATAGTGAAATCAAGAGTGAGCGTTTAAAAACAGAGCTTATTACGAATGTTTCGCACGATATCAGAACGCCATTAACGTCTATTATTACGTATGTCGATTTATTAAGAATCGAAAAAGACCCGGAATTAATTGCTGAATATATTGATGTATTAGATCAAAAATCGAAAAGGCTCAAGCTTTTAACGGACGACTTGTTTGAAGCGGCTAAAGCGTCAAGTGGCAGTATGCCTGTTCAATTAGAACGAATTGATATCGTTTCGTTACTAAAACAAGGCATAGGAGAGATGGATGAGAAAATCGAAGCAGCATCCTTAGATTTTAAGTTAGCCCACCCAACAGAAAAAGTCTATGTGAAGGCTGATGGTAAACTTCTATGGCGCGCCATTGAAAACTTATTTTCGAATATTTTTAAATACGCACTGCCTGCATCTAGAGTATATATTGATGTTGAAGATTTAGGTAATGAACTACAAGTAACATTTAAAAATATTTCAGCGTATGAATTAAATATTTCAGTCGATGAGCTTATGGAACGTTTTACACGCGGAGATGAATCTAGATCGAGTCAAGGTAGTGGATTAGGGTTATCGATAGCTGAAAGCCTTATTCAAATCCAAGATGGAAAGTTCTTCGTTCAAGTAGATGGCGATTTATTTAAGGCGATGATTTACCTACCAAAATTTCAAAATGAATAAAATAGTGAAGGAATAGGATGCATAAAGTGTGTCCTATTCTTTTGCAGTTGTTGTCCAACGACTATTGAAATAATTTTTTCTTGTTCTTGAAATCTTTGACTTCTGCAAATAAGTTCGTTATAATTCGTGATGTATTATAAAATGCGTAAAGGAGGACTATTAAATATGACACTACGATTCCCAACTTTGAACCAATAATTGAATATGGTCAAAGGCTCTGTTTGTGTATGCAGAGTAAACGGAATTAGTCTGTCTTGTTTTAATATACCTCATTTCATATTTGTGAAAATACAATTCCATCATTTTATGAATCTTTCCCATATATCACACTTCGAAATATAGGAACGATTGTTTAATCGATGGAAAAATATGCAATGTTAGAAAGGCGACTTTGTTCAACCTTTCTTTTATTTTTGTCTAATTACACCTTTTTTGATGGTATCAAAAGTAGGTGTTTTATGCCCTCTGGCTAACTTCATAAAAATAGGACGGTTTTTTCCCTTTACTTTTGAGATCACAGGCAGATGTTTGTGATCTTTTTGTTTTCTATAGTGGGTATTATGAAAAGCTCTGACGCTAAACAAGGTGGTGAATTCCCCAATGGTATATGAACTAGGAAGGATTGGGTAGGATTTGTTTGGAATATACAAATTTTTAAGCATAGGTTACTTATCATAATGAAATCTATGAAGCATTTTTTAATATGACTATTCGTAAGGAGTAAATAAATGAATCAAAATCAAACGGTGAAATATGAATTCCTATCACAGGACCCCAATGTTAAAACATTACCCATCATGTTGTCGTTAATTATCGGTGCGTTCTTTGCTGTTTTAAACGAAACATTGTTAAACATTGCCTTAACTACATTAATGCATGAATTCCATATTACCTTGCCAACCGTTCAATGGATGGCAACAGGGTTTATGCTTGTCATGGGTATAGTCATTCCAGTCTCTGCATTGATGTTGCAGTGGTTTACAACAAGGCAATTATTTCTTGGTGTGATGGTCACGTTCACAATTGGAACGATTATTTGTGCTATTGCACCTAGTTTTCCAGTTTTATTAGTAGGGCGTTTAATACAAGCGATTGGAACAGGGTTGTTAATGCCCATTATATTTAATGTGTTTCTTTTGTTATATCCACCAGAAAAGCGCGGGAAAGTTATGGGTATTGTAGGTCTAACGTTTACGTTTGCACCGGCAATTGGACCAACTTTATCTGGGGTGATCGTAGAATATTTAGGTTGGCGCTATCTATTTATTATTGTTATTCCTTTTGCCATATTTTCAATTGTTTTTGCCTTTAAGTATTTAACAAATGTTTCGGAAGTTACAAAACCTAAAATTGATTTTCTATCATTGCTTTTTTCAACGATTGGGTTTGGAGCAATTATTTACGGGTTTAGTGCTGCTGGTGAAAAAGGTTTCCTTAGTTCTAGCGTTTATCTGACGATTATCATTGGAGTCATAGGTGTTGTCTTGTTCTCGTTAAGGCAATTTAAGCTGAAAGAGCCTGTTATGGATTTACGGGTATTCAAATATCCAATGTATACACACGCTGTATTTATGTTTGTCATTATTATTATGGCGATGTTTGCATCAGAAATTATATTACCTATATTTATGCAGGGACCATTAGCTTTGACGGCTGCAACAGCGGGGCTCGTATTACTACCAGGGAGTTTACTCAATGGGCTCATGTCGCCAATTATGGGGCAGATGTTCGATAAATTTGGACCACGTGTATTGATGATTCCAGCAACACTTGTTTTAAGTGGTACCGTATTTACTTTGAGCAGGTTAACGGCTGAAACATCGATTTGGATAATTGTAGTATGCTATATTTTATTAATGCTAAGTGTCTCGGCTATTATGATGCCAGCACAGACAAATGGTTTAAACCAACTGCCTAAATCTTTATATCCACATGGAACGGCAGTGATGACTACTTTACAGCCTGTTGTAGGCGCTATTGGTGTTGCTGTTTTTATTAGTATTATGAATGCCAAACAAAATCATTTTTTACAAAAGGCAACAAATCCGAGTGATCCGTCTACAATTAGCCAAGCAATGGTAGCTGGTGTGGAACTTGTTTATCTTATTGCCTTTATTATCACGATAGTAGCGATTATTTTAGCATTTACTGTTTATCGTGCGGTGCCTAAAGAAATAGTTGAAACACACTCTGAAACGAAATCTTAGCATAATATCGGTTGAATACTGCCCAATACTATAGTTAACGTTAAAAATAAAAGCTTCTCATCAGTTGCATCAACTTTTGAGAAGCTTTTTATTTACGCTAATTAAAGAAAAAACGGTAATCTAGCAATCGCTTTTCTAGTTTGTTGTGATGCTGAAGTATCGTTTAAAGACAGCTAGTTATTGACCTTCAACCTTTAAAACTTCATATTGGAAACCCCGATAAATGTAATGTTGTTTTTGATACATGTCTCTCGGTGTATCTTCACCATCTGCTACTAAAATAACGGTTTTTTGCTGAAAATTTTGCATTACATATTGCTGAAGTTGTGTACCTATTCCTTTCCGTTGATAAGCCTCTAGTACAAATAAATTATCAATTTCAACTGTCATATCTTCTTCAATTAGCTCTGTAGAACCAACTGCGATGCCTTCATAATAAGCAAGGAGTTGATGTTTCTTCGAATCGTGAAAACGGTGTTTGAGTAAAGCTTGTTTTTCAGTGGCAAAAGTTTCACCATATCTTAAATCTTCTTTGTACTGCAGTGTTAAAAATGCCTCTAAATTGTCGTCAGTCACAGGTCGAACTTCAACATGCTCATTTACCTTTGCAGGGAAATGGCTAGGTTCAATTGTATATAACTCTAAAAATCCAATATCATAGTTTTCATCCGTTAAATAACTGTGAATAGTGCTCGGAATTTTTTCGTTAGACGGGAAAATAAATTTTAAATGTCGCTGATTATGTTGTTGGTGATAGGAGCGTAGTAAATGCTCCATTTTCTTAAATGTCGTTAATGCAGGCATTGTTTTAAATAAAATAAAATTACTATCATAACGGCTCAGCATTTCTGGATAATGCACATGCCGATACATTTCGTCTTCATAAATGATATGGCCAATTTTTTCTATATGCTCAAAAGTAATATCGTTCATTGTAAATCTCCTTATTATGCATGACTTGAAAAAGGGTAACGATTGAAACTTTATTGCTATTAGTGTGAATACTATGGCACTTGATAGCAATGGAATTCTAAATGATGCACATCTTCGCTCCAAGGCGATAAGTAACTGACATCTAAAAAAGACAAAGGGCATCAAGAGAGTGACATCTTGATGCCTTTTGACGTACGCTTCAGCCAAGGAATAGCAGCGGAATGTTTATTAAATTCCTACATTATCGTACTTGTAACAGGCGTTGGCTCAGGGAAATAACCTAATTGAATGCCATAGCCAATCATTGTACGGATAAAGGCTGGATTAGGCTCTGCGCATGTAATATCCGTATGCTTTAAAAAGTCCTGTGTTTTATCACTATTCATTCTAAATGGTGAATCGCTTGGGCCATCACCGTCAAGCTGTGCAATGGCTAATGATAAATAATCTTGTAGTTCTTCTGGATGCTCCGAGTGTAATAGCCAATCTTCATATTCTTTCGCCGTAACAATTTCTAACGCATAGCCCATATCTTTGATAGCCTCAACAAAATCGAGATAAAGTAACGGTACCGGGTTACATAGATGGAATATGTGCCCATTTGATTTTGGCTGACGGGCTAGTGCTACAAGTGCTTGGCTTGCATAATTAATTGGCGTAAAATCGACATGCCAATGAGCTGACGGGGTTTTTCCTAAGTAAAGCATTGATTTTACCAGACGATAAAATGCATTATCATCTATATTGCGTTGGAATTTCCCTGTCTGTGAATGACATGTTAAATTGCCAACACGATAAATTGAGACAGGAATACTATCATTCACTGCATTTCTAACGAGATTTTCAGCATCTAACTTACTTTGGTTATAGACATTTGAAAGTGCAACATTGTAATCGAAATCACCAAGTGCTTGTTTGTCTCCCCATTGTGTTGCCGCAAGCTCCTCAGGGATACCTATTGTTGAAACATAATGGAAATGTACACCCATTTTACATTTAGCAAGCTCCAGCAAGTATCTAGTGCCTTGCACATTGACATCGTTAAAATGACTTGCTGCTCCGAAATGTCTTACATCTGCACCGCAATGAATTATAGCGTCGATTTTTTCAGTAAGAAGCGCGTGGTCTTTAGCAGATAAATCAAGTTTTGCCTTACTTAAATCGCCTTGGATGACCGTCACTCGTTTTTGCAGCATCGGGATAATAGCATGTCCAAAATAAAATAACATGCTATCTTTTAATTTTTCATCAGGCGTTGTCTGTGCACTTTGTCGAATTAAACAATAAACATGTGCGTTCGTATTCATTAAAAGCTCATATAACACATGACTACCTAAATAACCTGTTGCACCAGTTAACAGTACCGTTTTCATCGCTAAAGGTGTGACATTGTGAGCAGTAATAAGACGGCTTGGTTCCATTAAATCTTTCCGTACTAAATCAGTTTTTGGCTGGGATACCTCATTTGTTTCAGGTTGATAAGTACTAATATAATAATCTAATTCAGCAATCGTATGGTATTGGAAAAAGTCTTGAATTTTTAAAAATGGAATATGTTTTTTCACTTGTACTAAAATCTCAAGTATTTTTAAAGAATGTCCACCGATATGAAAGAAGTTATCGTGAATGCCGACACGTTCAACATCTAGCACTTGCTCCCAAGCACTGGCTAGTAGCTGCTGTATTGTATTTTCAGGCGCATCATAATGACTTGGTAGCGGTGTTGTTACCTCCAGGGCAGCTAATTGCTTTCGATCAATTTTGCCAGTAGGAGATAATGGCATTTCCTGCACTTCAAGTAAACGTTCAGGCACCATATAGTCTGGTAAAAGATCTGCTAAATAATGTCGAAGTGCTTCCTGTTCCACCTTCATACCACCGAATACCGTGTAATAGGCAAACAAGCTATTATTGCCATCGTCCTTTTTTTTGGCAAGGATTACAGCCTCTTGGATGTTAGGGTGATTACTTAACACCGTTTCAATTTCCCCAAGCTCAATGCGGAAACCGCGCACTTTGATTTGAGAATCTTTGCGTCCTACAAATTCAATTACGCCACTTGGCAATAAACGAGCTAAATCACCTGTTCGATACATCAACTTCCCAGATTTAGTGGACAAATGTGGGACAAACGCTTCAGCAGTTTTTTCAGGCTGATTTAAATAGCCAGCAGCTAGTCCTGCGCCAGCAATATAAAGTTCACCTGCTTCATTGGCAGGGCATAGCTGACCGTAGGTATTAATAATATACATCTCATAATTGGCAATCGGTCTGCCAATTGGAATACTAGCATGATGTTCGATAATTGTATCCGGTACTTTGTAATACGAGGATAGCACGGTACATTCTGTCGGTCCATATACATTGATGATTGCAGTAGTCGTGCCGAATTTTTCACGCCACTTTTGTATAACCGCAGGCATAAGGGCTTCCCCACCTACAGACAAATATTTAAGAGATGATAATTGATATTGGTAATCGCTGGAGAGATGCGTTGCAAGCTGCGTAAAGAATGCATTTGGAATAGTGGCTGTTGTCACTTTTTCCCTTGCAATCATCTCAGCGAATGCTTCAATCGATATGCGTTCCATACTTGTAAGCATATGTAATCGAGCGCCAGAAAAGAAAGCAGTAAATGTTTCCGTGACGGATGGATCAAAACTATAGGAGATAAATTGCGAAAAAACATCATTTTTACTTGCTTGGTAGATTCTTTGATTATCAGTAATTAAGTTAATCACAGATTCATGCTTTAGCATGACGCCTTTTGGCTTGCCTGTCGAGCCAGATGTATAAATAATATAGGCTAAATCGGCAGGGCTGAGATCAATGTAAACATTGTCTTTTGGGAATGTGATTTCCATGCGATTCAGTGTAAACACTGTACGACATTGAAAATCGTTATGTAATAAATTAGTAAGTAACGCTGTATGTTCTTCTTTTATTAATATGAATGGTGCTCCTGAATCATTTAAAAGGTATTGACAGCGTTCTTTTGGATAGCTCGGATCTATTGGAACGTAAATACCTCCTGCTTTTAGGACGCCAAGTAAACTGATAACAGTATCCTGACTACGTTCCATAACAATAGCTACTTTGTCGCCCTTTTGGAGACCATTGTCTAGTAACATATGAGCAACTTGATTGGAGCGTTCATTGAGCTGACGATAGGTGATCCGACCACCATTAAAAGACAGGGCAATTCTTTCTGCGAATCGTTCCGCTGATTGATAAAATACACTAGGGATTGTTTGATCTTTCGCATAAAAGGCTTTTGTTTGATTTAAAACTTGATATAATACTTTATCTTCCTCTGTTAACAGTTGTGTACAATTGGATGGTAACGTCTGTTGTTCTTGGGTGTTTGTTTGATAATGTGCTGTAAATAAATCAAGGTCTCGTTTTAATTTCAATCATAACAACTCCTATTTTTGAAAGTAGGGGATTGTTCCCCTTTAGTGCAATTAGAAGTAACTTTATTATTGATAGGATTAGACATTGCTATTTTTTCTTATTAAACAGCCTTGCCGATGTTTTTGCATCGACAAGGTTGTGGGATTACTTGCTCTTTGTTTATTTTCAGTGCTTTCATTACATCTATTTTACAATAAATGTATTTACAACAGTTAATAATTCACCTGATAAATCAGATAATACTTGTGCTTCTTCTGAAACTCTTTGCACGGTATTTAGCTGACTAGCGGATGTTTCGGCTACTGCTCTTGTATTGTCTCGAGAACTTACTGAGAAGTGTTCCATATCTTGAACAGCTGAAGTAACTTCTTCCATACCTGCTGCCATTTCTTCAATCGTTGCTGATAATTCTTGAATTTGCCCTGTAACATGGTGAATTGAAGTTAAAATTTGGCTAAATGATTTTTCGGAATCATTAATCATAATTAAGCCATTATCCACTTCTTCTACAGCATGTATCATGACCTTTACAGATTCATTTGTATCTTGTTGAATACGAGTAATGAGCGTAGAAATTTCTCTTGCCGAAGCTTCTGATTGTTCGGCTAGCTTCCGCACTTCATCGGCAACAACAGCAAAGCCACTTCCTGCTTCGCCTGCGCGAGCAGCTTCAATCGCAGCATTTAATGCAAGCAGATTTGTTTGGGAAGCGATACCTGTGATAATGCCGACGATTTCTTCGATTTTGCCGGAATGTTCACCAAGCATTTTTACAGATGATGCGGAATGATTAACTGCCTTACTAATAGCATTCATCTGGGCTACAGATTTGCTTGTTGAATCATTACCTTTTTCAGCTTCTTCCGATGCTAAAATAGAAGATTCAGAAATTTGATTGGATGTCATAGCAATGCGTTGAATACCAATACTCATTTCCTCAATTGTAATAGAACTTTCTTTAGCTTTTTGCACTTGTATATCAGCACCACTAGCAATTTCTTGCATTGACGAAGCTACATTATTGTATGAATCTGTTGCTTCTTGCATATTGCTTGATAAAACTTGTGCAGAGTTTGAAACACGTGAAGAAACATTTGTTGCACTTTTAATAACAGTTTTTAAGCTGTCAATCATAACATTGAAATTAGTTGTTAGTACGCCAATTTCATCATTTGAGTGAACAGGTAACGCTTCAAGCTCTAGGTTACCTTCCGCAACTTTTTTAGATTGTAAAGATAGCTGTTGGATAGGTGTTAGCTTCTTTCTTAATAGTGTATAAACCACGATAGAAGAACCAATTAGGAATAGTACAGTTATTAACAGAATCCATAATGCTTCTGATAATGCTTTAGCATTTACCATAGATACATCATAATCAATGGCGTAAGCAGCTACAACGGAACCATCTTTATCTAAAATCGGCGTAAGACCTGTTTTATAGCTTCCAAACTCATCTTTATAAATATCTGTAGCTGTTGCTTCTTTTGTTTCAAACACTTCTTTTATTCTTGCAAGAAAATCTGGGGAAAGTCCCATGGCAACCATGTCTTGGTTATACTCTGCACCTACTTCAAGTACGCTTGTGGAAAGAACCGGTGCGTTAATATTTTCACCATCTACTGTAATAAGAAAGAGATTGGTAATAATGTCTGATTCCTCGTTAATGGCATCCATTTCCTTCGTTAAATGTAGGACATCATTATTGTCAGCATTTGGGCTTTCTAGTACGGATTTTAATGTCTTTTGGTCTATTGTCTTAGACAAAATCATCCCTTTATCATAGAGCGATTGGTCCATATCTTTTAAATTACTGTTTTTCACTATATAATAGGCAAATCCCGTAGTAACTAGCCCAAATAATAGTAAAATACTAACCATGATGACGGTTAATTTCTTGCTAATCGACATTTGCTGTTTCTTATTTTTCTTCATATCTCTTCCTCCTAAAATTGTATACAAGACATATTTCAAGCGAAAAAGGGACTACTGATAATACGAAAGTCAAATGTAATGGGAATAGTACAATGTTACAATTGACTGTTATGATATTCAAATATATGGAATTACCTTATACTTTTTATCATTATTTCTTTGATTGTAAAATAATCCATTCATCCCCTAACATTAATCAACTATACTGCCAAAAAATACGATTCACAACCCAAAAATCCTCCTATTTAAAGTGTGAAATTTCGGTGAGCGAAATAATATATAGTGTTTTTATATCAATGTTTTCGGGTGGTTATGCACATAATTAACAGAAAATATAATAATAATAGTATATTTTGTTTCTGGGACTAGCTGCTAAAATAAAGTGTTTATTATTCTGGACAAATATTATAACCAACATAAGCGAAAAAATTGTTGGTGGTCATTGTTATGTAAAATTAAAGGCTTTCCATTTGTTCATTGCTGAACTGATGGAAAGCCCTTTTTTATCTTGGATTACCAAATATGCCAGGTAAAATATCAGAAATACCTGGAGGTGTCAAACGAGGGAATCCTGGTAATTGCCCGCCTGGAAATGGCTGCGGTGGATATGGACGTGGTGGATATGGTTGCGGCGGATGCGGATATGGTGGATACGGTTGCGGTGGGTACGGTTGTGGCGGATGTGGACGAGGAGGAGGATATGGTGGCGGGTAAGGGGATGGATAAGGAGGTGGATAAGGAGGTGGATAAGGTGGCGGATAAGGTGGCGGATATGAGCCAGGAGGCAAACCTGTCCCTGCTGCGGCAATTTGATTAACATCAACTGTAATAATTTGTCCAGAATCTAGCTGAATTTCTGCAGTTCTTCCGTCTTTTCCAAATGTTCGAATTAAAGTACCAGAATAAGTACCAGTAGGGAGTGTAACCCATATTTTCATTCCAGGTCGGAATTGCTGATTAAAATCTTCAGGGGCTAATCTTGGATAGACCAATAGAACACACCTTTCTTCATGTTTCTTTTCTAACATATGTCCCATATTATCTTTGTCATAGGCATATGGCATAAGACGAATTAGAAAGTATAGGCATTATCGCACTATTTGTTATAAAATATATCAATTTTAATTATAATAGGAAGAAATGACTGAAAAGGATGTTTGAAATGGCAATTATCAAAATGAAAAAAATAAAGATACAAAATTTAAGAAATGTACGCAATGGTGAGCTCACAATAGCGGTGAATTTTGCTTCGCTTATGACAGCGAATGTAGTGGGGGTATATGGGCAGAATGGTTCAGGGAAAACAACCATTGTCGATGCATTTAGTTTGTTGAAGACCATTATTTCTGGGTGGATTGCTGAAGTGAAATTGCCATCACAAGATAAACGATTAATTATGGCAGGGGAAAAAACTGCTAGTCTGGATTTTGAATTTCTAGTGGACAATCAATTCGGCACATTTTTTGTCAACTATTCCGTAACATTGCAAGAAGATGAAAAACGACTGTTCATAATTGCGGAACGCTTGACTTACAGGGAAGATGAAAAAGGAAAACGCTCAAAAGTGTTAGTAAGTGTTGCAGATGAGGATGTTCAAATTCGAAAAAGCTCTTTACGAGATATGAGTGAAAAGATCCGTATAAAGACGCTTGTTGTTCAACAATTAGCACGAAAACAATATATGTCTTTTGTCTTCCATAAGGATTTAAAGCCGTTGCTACAAGAAAAGCTATCAGATTTAGAAATGGAATTGCTTCATAATATAGCAGTCGACTTTAATCGGGACTTACATGTTATTAATAACCAAAATATTGCACCTTTATTTGAAGAGCGTATTATGCCTTTTAGTATTCATTTAGAAAAAACGCGGGGCTCGATTCCTTATGATTTGAAAGGACCAGCATTATTGCCAGAGAATGCTTTCAATGTGTTATGTGAAGTCATAGAGCAAAGCAACCAAGTACTATCGACCATTATTCCAGGGCTAACGATTAAAATTCACGTTATTACAGAGCAATTATTAGATAACGGTGAAAAAGGCATACGTTTTGAGTTTTTATCCAAACGGGGTGAGCGGGAATTACCGTTACGAACTGAATCGGAAGGAATATTGAAAATCATTGCTGTGCTTAGCGTTTTAATAGCTGTTTATAATAATCCGACTGCATGCGTCGTAATCGATGAATTAGATTCGGGTGTATTTGAATATTTGTTAGGTGAGTTGTTAACAGTGATTGATGAGGGCGGAAAAGGACAGCTTATTTTCACGTCCCATAATTTACGTGTGTTAGAGGTGCTTGCCATTAAAAATTTATGGTTTACAACAACAAATGAGGATGATCGATATATGCAGCTAAAGGGCATTAAAGAGGTCAATAATGCGCGAGATGTCTATTTGCGTGCGATACAGCTTGGCGGACAGGATGAGGAAGTGTATAAAGAAACGAAAACGTTCAAAATAAAACGTGCTTTTAGAAAAGCTGGTGTGCAACATGACTAGAAAAGTACTATTAGTTATTGTTGAAGGTCAAACGGAGCAAATCATTTTAGAAGATTTTTTGGATGAACATTTTTCTGATTCGACGATTCGCTTTGATGTACAGCGAGAGGATATTTTGACGAAGTGGGATGCAAAAAAGAGAATCCCCAACATTAAAAATAGTGTTAGCCGAGTCATTTATAACTATCTTGAAAAGTATAAGTTTTTAGCAAAAGATTTAACGGCGGTCATTCATATTACAGATGCAGATGGTTGTTTTATCGCCCCAGAGTTTGTCAAAATCAAATCAGATATGGAGCAAAATTTATTTTACACAGAGGATGCCATTTTAGTAAAAACAGAGAGGCGTAAAGAGCAAATCGAACAGCGTAATGAAATGAAAGCGAATAACGTAAAGATTTTGCTTGCCAATGACCATTTTAGTATTAATCGTTTAAAAGTACCGTATCAACTTTTTTATTTTGCTACAAATTTAGAGCATGTGTTATGGGATGAGCGCAATGAAGTTGCAACAGAAAAAGTGCAGAAAGCAGATGAATTTATGGACAATTTATCGGGCTCTATTAAAGAATATCTTGTGGAGTTTTTGCCCGTTGATGGAACACTAACTTATAGGGAAAAGATGAAAGAAAGCTGGGCGCACTTAACGAAGGGTTGTAACTCATTGCAACGAGGTACAAATGTGCCGTTATTATTTGACATGATTACGTCCAATGTAGGTGACTAATGGACAAAAAGGCTGGGACATAACTAAAGAAAATTAAGGAACAGAGGAAAGGTGTTCGTAAATTTTTGCTATTATGGGAACTTTGCTACTTGCAAAAAAATAGAAGTGTTTCACTAGTTGTTGGTAGCGGAGGTGGTGACTCCTGCGGAAAGCACCGCCGAAGCGGACAACAACGGCGTAGAGAAAAAGTGTTAGATTGATGGCAGTCAATCTAACACTTTTTCTCTTTTGTCCCACCCTTTTTCAATGAGCTAAAATTTTTATAAAATGTGTAACAAATATTGGATACTAACGACTTATTAAGGAATGTAGAAAGCGGGGTGAAGTATTGCATAAAAATCAATTACAGATTGAGCAACTATATGATGCCTATCATCGTGATGTCTACCATTTTGCGCTTTATTATACAAATAGCAAACAAGAAGCGGAAGATATTACGCAAGAAACTTTTTTAAAAGTACTTAAACAATTACATCACTTAAAGGATGGGGAGAAGGTAAAAACGTGGATTTTAACGATTGCACGGAATACAGCAGTAGATATACATAGAAAACAAAAGATTAAGCGTTTATTAACAGAGAAACTAACTAAACAGCCTATTTTAACAGAAGGCATAGAACCTCCTACTGTAGTTGAAAAAAACGAGCAATGGCAAATTGTACAGCAAGCATTAATGACATTAAAGTCACATGATCGAACAATCATTATATGTCGTATGTTAAAGGATTACACAATTCAAGAAACAGCAGCTATTCTTGGTATTTCAGAAGTGAAGGTACGCGTTGACTTTCATCGTGCAATGGCAAGACTTCGTAAAAAAGTAGGGAGGAGAAATTGATGGAAGATCGTGAGTTATTTGATACATTAAAAAATCGTCCCGATATTGAGCCAGAGCAAGCATTTTCAAGTAGCCTACGTCGAGAGTTAGAAAACAATCCAAAATTAAAAACAAAAAAATTAACTGTTGCACCACTTCTCACAATCCCTATGACAATAGCTATTTTTGTTTTTTTATGGATGATTACTACAGGTCAAACGTTAGAAATAAGAAGTGCGGCATCACCTATTATCAGTCAAGAGAAAACAATGGTGTTTACTGGAGGGTTGTTTGTATTACTCTCCCTAGTGTTATTTATTATTTTTGTGTTTAGCAAGGGTTATACAAAAGGGAAACTGGTCTTTATAACATTTGCCTTGTCATTGTGTGTATGGGTGGGGAACCTAGTATACGCTAATTGGTAGCGTGTAGCTGAACCGATTGTAGTACCGTCTCAACGTGATACTTATGTATCCACTGCTAGTAGATTTTTAGATAGAGACAGTGAAGTATTACTACCACTTTTCATTCGAGATATAGAACTTTGCGGGAGGGGAACGTTGATGAAAGATCCTTACAATAATTTATATAATGGGTTATGTTTTATTTTTTTAGACTTAAAATTTTTTGGACTACCTGACATTTTTCCTGATTTCTTTGGTTATATGTTTTTTGCTTATGGCATTCATTTATTGCCGTCAATTCGTAAATTGAAGTATTGGACGAGGAACTTTGCGATGGTTTTAACTGTATTGTCCTTTGTTGTGGAACTGGACCAATGGACGGGGACATTGCTGTTAGGACAAATCGGAGTACAGTTGCTGCAATTTTTATTGATACTTTTCATGTATTTTCTATTTCAACTGTTATTGCATATTCATGAAAATAAAGCTTTCGAGGCGAAAACATTTAGAACATATCAAATATATATGACGCTTATGCTATGTGGTTTTGTTATACACTCATTTGCTATTAACTTAGATGCCAATTTGCAAGAGGTGGCGCTTACTATAAGTATTCTACTACAGCTTATAGCTTTTATACTGTTCGTCTTTTATTGCCGTTCAGGTAGTAAATACTTTAAAAGCAAACAACAAAGTAATGTCCAATCATTTTAATAAATTGTTTGAGTGCCTGGCACTTCATGCTATTTACTTAATTGCTTGCCGGAAGAATTCAGAATTGTTTGAGTGCCTGGCACTAAATGGATTGCCCTACAAAGGTGCTTGCTTCTAGGTGACATGTTTTCTTGTTTTATATCATAAGCTTTATAGCTATGGTTTCATTACGTAAAAAGGAGGCAAATCGCATTCAAATACATGTTGTGCGGGCAGGGGAGTCCTTATATGGCATTGCACAGGCATATGGTACAACCGTTCAAAGTATAGTAGATGCCAACCAAATCCCAGATCCCAATCGATTAGTTGTTGGGCAAGCGCTCGTCATTCCAATCGTAGGGAGCTTTTATTATGTGCAGCCTGGGGACAGTTTATGGTCAATAGGGCAACGCTTCGGCATTAATTATTTAACGCTTGCTCAGGTCAATGGCATTCATCCAAACCAGATTTTATCAGTTGGTTTGCGTCTTTATATTCCGCCAGCACCGAAAACAAAAGCAGAGACTTTGGCATATTTAGAGCCAAGAGGAACAGCGGTAAGTGAGGCGCTATTAAGCCAAACTAGAGAAGCATCGCCATATTTAACGTATCTTGCGTTATTTAGCTATGAGGCGCAGAGGGATGGGACACTAAAGAAGCCACCAACAAATGGTGTGACTGAAATTGCAAATGATACAGGTGCATCTCTGGCTATGGTTGTATCTAACTTGGAGAACTTCCAATTTAGCGGAGAACTAGCAAGAGATATATTCCAAAGTACTGCTGTGCAAGATGTACTTTTTGACAATATTCTTAATGAAGCGAAGCGCGTAGGAAGCATCAAAGATATTCATTTTGATTTTGAGAACTTACCAGCCGATCAACGAGAAGCGTATAACAATTTTTTAAGACGAGCAGTGAAGCGGTTCCATGCCGAGGGATATACGGTGTCGACAGCACTAGCACCGAAAACAAGTGCTAATCAGCGAGGTCCTTGGATTGAGGCACATGATTACAAAGCGCATGGGGAGATTGTGGACTTTGTATTGCTGATGACCTATGAGTGGGGCTATTCTGCGGGTCCACCAATGGCTGTTTCACCTATTAGGGAAGTGGAGGCTGTTGTGAAGTATGCTGTATCGGAAATGCCAGCAAGTAAAATTTTGCTCGGGCAAAATCTATATGGCTACGATTGGACATTGCCGTTTGTACAAGGGGGTCCGTATGCAGAGGCTGTAAGTCCGCAGAGGGCTATTGAGATTGCGAAAAAATATAATGCAGCGATTCAGTATGATTGGAATGCACAAGCACCTTTCTTTGACTATTACGACGAGCAAGGAAGAGCGCATGTAGTCTGGTTTGAAGATGCGCGATCGATTCAAGCGAAATTCAATTTAATTAAGCAGTACAAGCTTAGGGGTATAGGCTATTGGAAATTAGGACTACCGTTCCCGCAAAATTGGCTATTGATAGGTTCGAATTTTGATGTGGTGAAAAAATGACAATGATAGGGATAAGGATATACCCAATCTATTGCTCACCTAATTGGAAATAATCTGTAAATACTATTCCCTAATTTGGTAATATATTATATAATTATGGTAAATTGTAATTTAGGAGGGATATTTTGGGTAAATTTAAAAAGTTAGGAATTATCTTAACGTCTACTGCATTTTCTGTCGGGGTTCTTTCTCCAATGGCACAAGCTTCTGCTAATGTTAAGGATGCTCCAGAGAGAATTGAGATTCAAGTAGCCTCTACTGAAACAAAAGTAACAAAAAGTACACTTATTAAAAAATTACGTGAGCTTTTCCCAGAAAAGTTCAATTTTTTAACAGAAAATGATTTCCATACTGGAAGTGGCCATTATTATAACGATGATAAAACTGTTCGTTATGAATTGAGCTTCCATAAAACGGTGAATGGAAAAGATATCTATGGTAGCATCACATTTAAGGGCGATAATTTAGAACTTGAACACTTCTATTACCAGCCAGCGAATGTTGCAGATGCGCTCTATCCTGCAAAATATTCAAAAGAAGATGCACAAAAAATTGCTCAGGATTTCTTAAAGAAATTCCCGAATACAGCAAATTATAAGTTGCAAGAAGATGAATATGATTATATTAATGATTATAACTTCACTCGTCCATTATCAGAACCAATTACTTATTCCTATACGTATGCACCAACACAAAACGGTGTAGCAATAAGTGACCATTTCATTTCTATCGGCGTGCTTGCTAATGGAGAAGTTGTACAAGTATATCGCAACTCAGATGTATCTTCTAAAGCAACGTTCGATAGTATAGAAAAGAAAAAGAGTGAGCAAGATGTGCTTGCACAAATTCGTGAGAACTTTGATGTTGAGCTACGTTATTATGTAGACTATAATTTCCAATCTGAAAAACGCAATGTCAAACTAGTGTATGTGCCAACATCAAGCTTCTCTGGTGTAAATGCATTAACTGGTCAATGGCAAACAGCGAATGGTTTCGTATCGCAAGCACCAAAAGCAAAAGGTGTTGAAAAGCTTTCTTCAGAACAACTTGCCCCAAGAAAAAGCGGTATGAAACTTGATGAAGTTGAGGAATTTGCAAAGTCCTTCTTAAAAGTGGACCCTGATAAGGCGAAGTTGCAAATTGAGCTGATTGATGAAAGAGAAAATGAAAACGGTGAAACACTCTACTCTGTAAACTATATGTATAATTATGATAGAGGTGGCACTGGTGCGTCACTTGAAATTAACAAGGCAACTGGTGAAATTACTCAATTCTATGATGTACGTAGAGATTTCATGGTAACAGATAAAAATGCAGAAACAATTACTAAAGATGCTGCGATGGCAAAAGCAATCGACTACTTAAAAGAGTGGGCTCCGTCTTATATTCATAACTATGCAAAACCTTTAGATGATTTTGCTTATGATAGTTATGGTAAGCAATATAGCTTCTCCTTCCCACGCGTAGTCAATGGAATTGCTGTTGTTGGTGATGAAATTTATGTAAGCATCGGATCAGACGGTTCATTGCGCTCACTATCAATTAACCAACAGAAAATTGATAACTGGCCGTCTGTAAGTAAGGCTGTACCAGCAGATAAAGTGAAGGAAACATTTAGTAATGCATTAAAGTTAAAACTGCAGTACGCGAAGCAGGACAAAGAGGATAATAACCACTATGATTTAGTGTATGCACCGACTTATGAAGGTAGCCTTTTCAATCAAATTGATGCAACAACTGGCAAATGGGTGAATAGTGTGGGCGATTCAAATAGTAAACCACAAATTTCGCACCCAACGGCTGGACAGGAACTAAATTACTTATTAGCTCAAAATGTGTTGGAAGTAAAAGATCCAGCAAGTTTTAATGCTGATACATCTGTGACAAAAGGTGAGGCATTGAAAATTATGCTTAAATCATTAACTTATGGATATTTCGGACCATATGGAAATGAAGATGAAGCGCCTCAATCCTTTAGTAATATTGATGCGAAACATCCGTTATACGGAGTGGTTGAGCAAGCTGTAAGAATTGGTGTATTACAACCTGCAAATGAATTTGCTGTTGATGCGAAATTGACTCGTCAGGAACTTGCAGAATGGTATATCCGTGTATTACGTTTAGAAAGTGCTGCTAAGCATAGCGATATTTACAAATTAAACTTCGCAGATGCAAGCACTATCGACCCAGCGTATACAGGATATGTTGCATTAGCAAGCGCAATGGGGTTAATTGATGCACAGCAAAATAACTTTAATGCAACTGCAGAAGTAAGTTATGCTGATTTAGCTGTGTCGACACTTCGCTTAGCTCGTGCTATTCATGAAAATAATGCTAGTCGTAATTTCTACTAGGACAATTTGAATGAATTCTTCCATCTGTTTAGGATGGAGGAAAAGGGTATCTCTTGACTTGAAGAGATACCTTTTTGCCGTTTAATTGGAGCAGTTTTAGGGAAGAATAAATGTAAGAAAAGGAGTGAAGATAATGCGAATTTATAAAAATTTATTAGTATTCTCATTAGCGACAGGTTTACTTTATGGCTGTAACAAAGATGAGGTAAAAGACGTACCTGCAAATGCTCCAACTGAGCAAAATACGAATCAACAAGCTGGTGAAAATGTCACTGACCAAGTGCCTTTTAACTTTTTGGAATTTGCATTGGATGTCGATTATTCGCCAACAGAATCTTATGAGATTGAATATGAAAATAAGAAGAACGGTTTAGAAGTTAAATTGAAAGATGACCGCAACAATGAAAGAATACAAGGTGATGAGGCGTATACGAAGGTTGAACCATTATTGAAGCAACTAACTTTTGATTCAACAACACCGAATGATGAAGTAATTGAGCAGGTTATTAAAGTATTTAATATTAAAGATGATTACCAATCCATTGAGGTAGAAGTGGAGTTTGCGGATGGAACAGAAAAAGAGTTTAAACGGTTGAAGTAGTAGCTGTGCCTTATACAGTAATATGTATAGGGCTTTTTCTACGATTTGCAACGCCTTTGTAGAAATCAATTTAAGTCCATTTTAAATGCCAGAGGAGGGTTTTAAGATAAAAGGATTGCTAGCAGGATTTTTTTATGATATTATTATCTCGAATTAAAGATATTTAATTTCGAGGTAAATAGGAGAGTGCATCTTATGAAGGAAGAAAATCGTTATTTAAAAGCTTTTACGATTATGTTCCGTGCTTATCAATCTGTCCAGGATGCAGCCAAAAAAGATTTGCTTCAATATGATTTAAACCAAACTGAATTTGGGGTACTAGATTTTTTATATCACAATGGCGAACAGCCTATTCAAGTAATTGGTAAGAAAATTTTAGTTGCAAGTAGTAGTATTACGTATGTTATTGATAAGCTGGAGCAAAAAGATTATGTTTGTCGACGAGCTTGTGCTAATGATCGTCGTGTTACGTATGCAGTGTTAACAGATGAGGGACAGGTTTTAATGGATAGAATTTTTCCGCTCCATGAACAGAAGATAAATGAAATTTTTCAAATATTGGACCAGCAGGAGTTGGAAATAATGAATATGGCTTTAAAAAAGGTCGGTCTTAATGCCATTAATAAATAAAAAATTTTACACATATATCTCGATTTCGAGATAAATAGGAGGCTTTTAATTATGATTCATTTAAAAGGGATTCACCATGTAACAGCGATCACAAGTAGTGCTGAAGAAAATTATAAATTTTTCACGTATGTACTCGGAATGCGTCTAGTAAAAAAAACAGTCAATCAGGACGATATACAAACATATCACCTATTTTTTGCAGATGATAAGGGTAGTGCAGGTACAGATATGACATTCTTTGACTTCCCGAACATACCAAAAGGTGTACATGGAACAAATGAGATTTCCAAAACATCATTTCGAGTACCAACGGATGCAGCATTAGTTTATTGGGTAAAGCGCTTTGATCGCTTAAATATCAAACATACAGGCATTAAAGAACAGTTTGGTAAGCAAACCGTATCGTTTGTTGATTTTGACGATCAACAGTATCAACTGATATCTGACGAAAACAATAAAGGTGTTGCCGCAGGTACACCTTGGAAAGATGGTCCAATCCCGCTTGAATATGCCATTACAGGATTAGGGACAATATTTGTACGTGTTGCGAATTTTACTTATTTTAAAGAAATGTTAGAAAAAGTAATGCTTTTCACAGAAATAGCAGCAGAAGGAGACTTCCATTTATTTGAGGTAGGAGAGGGAGGGAACGGTGCGCAAATCATTGTAGAATATAACACCATCTTACCTGTAGCTCGTCAAGGGTTTGGTACAGTGCACCATGCAGCATTCCGTGTAGCAGATCGAGCTGTTCTAGATGAATGGACAGAACGTTTAGAAAGCTTTGGCTTCAGTACGTCTGGTTACGTTAACCGTCACTTCTTTGAATCGCTCTATGCACGTGTAGCACCTCAAATTTTATTTGAATGGGCGACAGATGGACCTGGCTTTATGGGAGATGAACCTTATGAAACATTGGGAGAAAAATTATCATTACCACCTTTCCTAGAGCCTAAGCGCGCACAAATTGAAGAACTTGTTCGTCCAATTGATACTGTTAGAAGTACGATACCATTTGAGAAAGAATATGAATAATAACTTTCCCTTGTACAATATGCAAATTGGAAAGTAAATGCTAGTTAGGTCTTTGATTATGACTGTAGACAGTACTACCGAAGCAAAATGAATGACTGGAGGACGTCAGAATGGAGTTTACAAAGTTAATTGATAAACGTCGATCGGCAAATAATTTTATAGAGGGAATTACAATGACGGAGGAGGATATCCGTCCCATTTTAGAAGATGTTAAGCTTGCACCTTCAGCATTCAACTTGCAACACGCGGAATATATTGTTGTGTTAAATCAAGAATTAAAAGAAAAAGTACGTGAGGCTGCATATGGTCAATATAAAGTACATTCAGCGTCCGGTGTTATCCTAGTATTAGGAGATAAAGAAGCTTACAAGCAAACGGCTCATATTAGTCAAGGTATGGTTGATTTAGGTATGATTACAAACTGTGAGCTTGACAATCTTATAGACGATAATACAAAGTTTTACGAAGAACGTGGCGAAGTGTTTATGAAGGAAGATGCAATTCGTAATGCATCACTTTCGGCTATGCTCTTTATGTTAGCAGCTAAAAATCGTGGCTGGGATACATGTCCGATGATTGGCTTTGATCAACAACAAATGCGTGCACTATTCAATGTGCCAGCAACACATGAAATTGTACTAATGATGACAATCGGTAAGGAAAAGGAAAGTAGTAAGGGTTTAAGAGGGTATCGTAAACCTGTTGAAGAGTTTACTACCTATTATTAATGCAGTATAAAATATAAATGCTCAACCAATATTAAAAATAGTAACCACTTAGGAGGAAATATCGTGAAAGTAGTAGCAATCGTAGGTAGTATCCGTAAAGAATCTTATAATATGCAATTAGCAAAGTTTATGCAAAAACGTTATACAGAAAAGTTTGAACTAGAGGTATTAAGCTTACGAGATTTACCAATGTACGATCAAGATATTGAAAATGAAGCACCACAAACTGTCTTAGATTTCAAAGCAAAAGTAAAAGCGGCAGACGCGGTCCTATGGATAACACCAGAATATAACGGAACGGTGCCAGGGGTGATGGTAAACGCTATAGATTGGCTATCACGAGTGGATAAAGTAATGATTGGTAAACCATCCTTTATGATGGGAGCATCTATGGGGAACTTAGGAACGGTTAAAGCGCAATTACATTTACGTGATATTTTATTCTCACCTGGCATTAATTCACCATTGCTAAGTGGTAATGATGTTTATATTGGCGCTGTCCACACAAAATTTGATGCAGAAGGTAATTTAACAGATGAGGGGACTGTCAAATTCCTTGATTCAGTAATTGAAAACTTCTTAGATTGGGTTAAAAATTATATTTAATAAAAAAGAATGCGGCTGGGACAAAAGAGAAGAAGTGTTAGATTGACTGCCATCAATCTAACACTTTTTTGCTATGCCGTTGTTGCCCGCGTCTTACATTATGTGCTGTTCTGAGCTGGAGTCACCGCCTTCGCTACCAACAACTAGTGAACACTTCTAATTTTTTTAATTGCAAAAGCAAGAATAGCTAAGGTCTCCATATAGCAAAAAATTATGAACACCTTTCGTCTGTTTCTTAAATTTTTTTAGTTATGTCCCTGCCCCATTCTTTTTTTAGGGTTGTTGGCATTGTACGGGCTCTAAAGAGTCATGCTTTTCCAGCAGGAATCGAGGAAAACGTACCTCCTATATCTTTCTAATATAGGGCTCATTCTTATTTGCATTAAGTACTACATAGGGTGAAAAATCAATGAGCATGTAGTTTTTATTTTATACTATTTAATAGAAGTATCTTTCTTCTGCATAAAATCTTCACACTTACACGTTATCATTTTGAAATATAGGTGGTTACAGGATGAAAAAACTTTCACTAAAGCTTGGCATTATCTTTTTTATCACATTGTTTTGCATCGAAACATTTATGATGTTATTTTTGCATCTTTCTTTGACGAATTCGAGAGTTGATGAAGAACTAACAAACTTGCAGACAACGGGTAATTCGCATCGAAAGATATTGGAGCAAAATTTCGAAAAGGAAACGTTATCACATATAGTATTAATGGAATCCCGAGATAATACGGACGTTGTGATTGCAGATCGTGCTGGCAAAATTTTAGCTACTTCTTCGCCGCACCTTGATATAAAAGCATATTTACAGAGGCTTGGAGCAAGTGTACCTTATGATGGTCAGGTGCTAGAGAACAATTGGCAAGATGAAAAGTATATAGCGACCGTTAGTCCAATTCAAAAACAGCAAAAGACCATTGGCTATGTTTTTATGTTCCAAAATACAGATTCTATCCATGCCTTAATGGAGCGATTAAATAAACACTTCCTAATTGTTGGGCTTGTGTCGGGATTGGTGACCATTGTAGTGATTATTGTGTTATCTAGAAAGCTTGCTCGTCCATTAATTGAAATGAAAGAAGCAACATTAAAAATGAGTAAAGGGGACTTTACAGTAGCCCTTTCAACGAATGGTCAAGATGAATTAAGTGATCTTGCGAATGCTATTCAACTATTATCTAATGACTTAAATCATTTACGAGAGGAAAGAAAGGAATTTTTATCGAGTATTGCTCATGAGCTGCGAACACCGATTACATTTATAAAAGGTTATACAGATATTCTTTATAAACGAGATTTATCGGAACGAGATCGTCAAAAGTATTTACGTATTATTATTGAGGAAACGAATCGATTATCAAGGTTAATAAAAGACTTATTTGATTTAGCAAAAATGGATGAAAATGCATTTGTTATAAACAAAGAATGTCTTCATATGGATGACTTTGTGGCAAGTATTGAGGCAAAGTTAAGACCTGCTTTCCATGAAAAACAAATTGACCTTTTTGTGCAATGTGAAGCGGGACTAACTTTATTGGCTGATACAATAAGGTTGGAGCAAATTTTTTTGAATTTGTTAAATAATGCGCTGACTTATTGTTCCTCAGGAGATTCGACTTTCTTACAAGTGGAAAGAAACAATCATTTCGTATCAATTATTATAAAAGATACCGGAAAAGGAATTCCGCAGAAGGATTTACCTTATATTTTTGAACGTTTTTATAGGGTTGATAAATCTCGTACGCGTGCCAATGGCGGTTTAGGATTAGGACTTGCCATTGTAAAGGAGCTCGTTCATGCACATGGAGGGGAAATTACCGTTGTTAGTGAGGAAAACAAAGGGACTACTTTTAAATTATTGTTTAAGGAGTAGGAACAAATGAAAACATTATTATTAATTGACGATGAACCAAGGATGTTAGAGTTACTTACCCTTTATCTTGAACCTTCTTTTCATTGTATTGCTAGGTCGTCTGTAAGAGATGCTTTAGAATATTTAGAAGAACATCATATAGATTTAGTGCTGTTAGATATTATGATGCCTGATATGGATGGCTGGCAAGTATGTCAGGAAATAAGGAAGTTTTGGGACGTACCAGTTATTATGCTTACGGCAAAAGGGGAACAGGCTGATATTATAAAAGGGCTAAATCTTGGAGCTGACGACTATATTTTAAAGCCTTTCGATGAGGAAGAATTGTTAGCGCGTATACAGGCTGTTTTAAGAAGAACAAAGGCTGAAGAAATCGTTATTAATTTCGAAGGGCTACGCTTAAATAAAGAATCTTTTGAGTTATCTTTTCACCAAGAGATGATTTCTTTAACGCCAAAAGAATTTTTGATGTTAGCGTTATTTCTTGATTATCAAAATAAAGTTTTCTCTAGAGAGCATTTAATCAACACTGTATGGGGATATAATGTAGCAATTGAAGACCGAACGATTGATTCACATGTCCGCAATTTACGGGATAAGCTTCGAAAAAGTGGCTTTCCAGTGGATGATTATTTACAGACAGTGTGGGGAATCGGCTATAAATGGCATAAAAGCGGTGACAAAAAGGTTTTAGAATGAGGCTGGGACATAACTAAAAAAATTTAAGGAACAGAGAAAAGGTGTTAGATTGACTGCCATCAATCTAACACCTTTTCTCTTTTGTCCCAACCTCATTATTTTGTCGCTAGCTCGCTATCAGTCACCCATTTATGATTTTTCATTTCTTCACCAGTAGTTGTTAAAGCAAAATCGACCATATAGACAGTCGTTTGTACGGCATCATCAATGCGTACAGTCGCATTTTCCATGCCTGTCATATGGGTAGCATCAGTTTTTACTTCTGATCCTGGTGATAAAGGTGCTTCACCTGGGTCGATTAATTCCTCATGAATCACCCATTTATGATTTTCAATTGTCTTACCACCAGTAGTAGGCTCAAATGAAATAATGTATGCTGTCGTATCGTAAGCGCCGACAATTGTCGCTTCGGCTCCTGTCATTCCTGACATATGGCAATCTGTAAGAATAGCCTTACTGCCGACAGGGAACTTTGGATTTTCGGCTGTTTTTAAAGTGGCTGGAACTTCACCAGAGCTTGAATGATTCATCATGGAATGATCCATTTCATCCCCATGATCCATCTCTTCGCCGTGCTCTGTTTTGTCGCTTTGAGCAGATTCTGACTTCGCTGTATTATCAGCACAAGCTGAAAGTATTAGTAAAGCAATTGCTGCTACTAACATTAGGAGCCGATTTTTATTTAATACCATATGAATTTCCTCCTTCGATTTGGATGTGTCTTTAATGTAGCAAGTAAATGTGCAGAAATGATGGATTTAGTTTGAAATGAGGAAAGATAGATTCCTAAATGAAGGAAATAATAGACTACGATAATGATGTATGATAGAATCGTCATAATTTTAAAATTTCAGATACTAATGGTGTGACGCTTGTAAACACGAGCATCACTTAAAAGGGAAGTCGGTGTAAATCCGACGCTGTCCCGCAACTGTAACGAGGAGTTCTATGATAGTGTAGCCACTGTTTTTAAATGGGAAGGCAATCGTAGATACGATGAATCGAAGCCAGGAGACCTGCCAGTTAGTTCATACCTGTAATGCCCACGAGGATGCAAGCAATTACGGACAATTGATGGATATTTCTCCTAATTTGTTTAGCTAAGGGTATTTCTATGCATGTATGCGTAGAATGCCCTTTTTTATTGCTTCGTCTTTATCATGATTGATAAGGAGTTCATAACCAAATGAATAAAAAATTTATGTTATTTTCTTTGACCCTTTTTCTAGTGCTCATTACGTCTATGACAGTGGCCATTATGATTGGGTCTGTGTCAGTTACGCCGTTACATGTATGGAAGGTAATTCTTTCGAAAGTGCCATTATTCCCTCATGTTATAGAGGCGGATTGGAGTCGTTCGCAAGAGATTATTATATGGCAAATCCGTGTTCCTCGTGTGATCCTGGCGGCTGTTGTTGGTGCAGGCTTAGCGGTTGCTGGTGCTGCTGTTCAAGCACTAGTCCGTAATTCGATAGCCGATCCGTATATTTTAGGTATTTCTTCGGGAGCAACAGTGGGCGCAACGGCTGTCATTATTTTAGGGGCGTTTTCATTTTTAGGTATCTACGCCCTTTCAGTCTCTGCTTTTTTAGGCTCTTTTATGGCAATTGTCTTAGTATTTTTGTTGTCGCGTGTAGGAGGACGTATTTCGATTTTTCGCCTTTTACTAGCGGGGATGGCGGTGTCCTTTATCTTATCTGCCACTTCGAATTTTATGTTAATGATGTCTAAGGAAGAGGGCGGGATTAAAGCCGTTATGTATTGGATGTTAGGCAGTCTCGCAGGAGCAAAATGGAGTAATTTATTTATTCCAGTCATTGTCTTTTTTATCGTATTTGGGTTGTTGTGGCTATACTATCGAAATCTGAATTTATTACTACTTGGGGAAGAAGCAGCCGTCACGTTAGGGGTAAATCTTCAACAGTTTCGCATACAGCTAATAGTACTCGTATCTTTACTGACAGGTGTGCTCGTTGCAGTAAGTGGGTCCATCGGGTTTGTTGGTTTAATTATTCCGCATATCGTACGCTTGTTAGTTGGCTCTAATTATAAACATGTTATCCCCATAAGTGCATTGTTAGGGGGAATTTTTCTAGTTTGGGCTGATGCGTTAGCGCGTGTATTAATAGCCCCAGAAGAAATGCCGATTGGTATTATTACTGCTTTTTGTGGGGGACCATTTTTCATTTGGCTACTACGTCGAAACAATTATTCATTTGGTGAAGGGGATTAAAGGTGATGACATTAGAAGCAAAGGAAGTATCATTCTCCATTCATGATCAGTGCATATTAGAGAAAGTAAGCATTCAAATAAAAGCAAAGCAGTTTGTTGGGTTGATTGGCTCTAATGGTAGCGGAAAGTCTACACTATTAAAAAATATGTATCGTTTATTAAAGCCAGAAAGCGGTACAGTGTTATTAAATGAGCAAGATATATTTAAGCAATCAAGTAAAATCATCGCAAAGAAATTAGCAGTTGTCAGTCAAGAAACGCCTGTGTTGTTCGACTTTCAAGTAAAAGATTTAGTGAGTATGGGAAGAACACCACATAAAAAACTTTTTGAGATGGACAATAAGGAAGACTTTAATATTGTAAAAGAAGCCTTGTCTCAAACAGGTATTGCCCATTTAGAAACACGTAGTTTTAGTTCCCTTTCTGGAGGGGAAAAAAAGAGAGTGATGGTTGCGCGTGCACTTGCACAGCAAGCACAGATACTTATTTTAGATGAGCCGACAAATCATTTAGATATCCACCATCAATTACAACTAATGGATTTAATTCAAACACTGCATTTGACGGTTGTCGCCGCCTTACATGATTTAAATATGGCCGCGATGTACTGCGACTACATTTATGTTTTACAACAAGGTCGTATCGTTCAATATGGTACGCCAGAAGAAGTGTTAACACCTAAGCTGCTGGATGATGTTTTTGGAGTATGCGCCGACATTCAAACACATCCACTAACAGGCAAACCATATTTAACCTATTTAAGTGCCAGTCACTCAAACAATTTTCGAACAATTTCCACATAACACTGCTTAAAGAAATTATCCAATTGCCCTTTGTATAGTTGTGAGATATTCGGGGAACGTTATTTTTGAAAGGATGCGTGATGAATATGGAAGAAGTAAAATTTGCACAATTAGATCACACACAGCTTGAAAAAATTAATGAACTCGAAAAGAAAATTGGCGTTACATTGGTTGCATATGATTCAGCAGCAATGCCAAACCAAGGTTCAGGTTCGTACGAGACTGATAAAGGCGCTCATCAAAACCATCCATCCTAATGCTTGAAAATACCTTGCAGCAATGTAAGGTTTTTTCATTTTATAATAAAACAAAAGGAGATGTGTACATTGTTTCATGACTATTATGCAGATTTACATATTCATATTGGACGAACAATGAGTGGGCGCGCAGTGAAAATTACTGGGAGTAAAACGTTAACATTAGCACGGATTTTAGAGATGGCTAGTGCCAAAAAAGGGCTTGATATTATCGGCATTATTGATTGTCATTCACCAGAAGTCATTGCTGAAATGAATATAATGATACAACAAGGCAAACTAAAGGAGTTATCGCAAGGTGGACTCCGATTTCAAGAAACAACGCTTATTCCAGGTTCTGAAATCGAAATATATGATAGCTCCTGCCATGGACCAATTCATGTGCTAGCTTATTTCCCTACTATTCAAGTGATGGAGAATTTTTCGAATTGGATGAGCCAGTATATGAAAAACATCCATTTAAGTTCACAGCGTATTTATTGTGAAGGCCAAACTGTACAACAAAAAGTGCGGGAATTAGGGGGGCTTTTTATTCCAGCACATGTTTTTACGCCATTTAAAAGTTTATTTGGAAAAGGTGTTCATATAAGCTTAACAGAAGTATTCAATCCACAGCTTATAGATGCTATAGAGCTTGGTTTAAGTTCTGATTCCAATATGGTCAAAAACATAAAAGAACTTCAAGCCTATACATTTGTTACAAACTCTGATGCACATTCGCTTGGGAAAATGGCTCGTGAATATCAAAAACTAAAATTAATGGCGGCTAATTTTAGCGAATTAAAGATGGCGCTTCATGAACAGGATGGGCGGGCAGTAGTGGCGAATTATGGGTTAAATCCATTGCTCGGCAAATATTATCAAACTGTTTGTGCTAATTGTGGTAATCAGCTAAGTGCAGACGATACGCTTTGTACATCTTGTGCAAGCTCGAAAATTATTAAAGGTGTTGCGACACGTATTAAGGAACTATCAGAGCCGTATGTTGATGAACGTGAAAGACCACCTTACATCCATCAAGTACCACTTGATTTTATACCAGGTTTAGGTCCGAAAATGATGGAAAGATTATTACATGCATTTGGGACTGAAATGACGATTTTACACCGTATCACGACCGAGCAACTCGAGGAAATTGTGCCACAGAAAATAGCTACGATGATTGATTTAGCGAGAACGGGACAATTACATATTGAGGTTGGTGGTGGAGGTGTCTATGGAAAGGTACAGCATAAATAGAGCAGGAAAAGAATGCTAGCCAAAGTATTTACAATATAATGCACCCACTTTTATCCTTAATCTAGTAAACTAGTAATTAGTAGATGAGCAGGAGGAGTGGGTATATGCAATTTTCAAAAAAATTTCGTTTTTTAGCTGCTAGCATGCTAGCTTTACAATTAACAATACCTGTAGGTGCAAGTGCGGAAAAGAAAGAAGATCATATAGCGCCAAGCTGGGTTGTACAGGCTGATTACATAGCGCTAGGCGATTCATTAGCACATGGTATGAATGAAGTCGGAGCCATTGGCTTAGGCTATACAGATTTTGTAGCACAGGCATTACAACAAGAAGGTTTACTTACATCCTATAATAAAGGGTTTGCCTATTCGGGGTATACAACTAAAAATGTGTTAAAAGACTTACAAGATGATGTAGAAAAGCCAGTGACGGGGTTTGGTTATACAAATGATCGTGCAAAGCTTAGAGCTTCAATTCAAGAGGCAGAGCTGATTACGTTAACTGCTGGTGCTAATGATTTATTGCCAATTCTAAAACAATCGTCAACAACTGGTATTGATACAGCCGCCATTATAAAGGCATCTCAAGAAGCTATAAATAATATAGCGGCAATACTCAAGGAAATAAAGAAGTTAAATCCACAGGTACAAATTTACGTGATGGGCTATTATAATTCTTTCCCTTATTATAGCGAAGACTTGCAAACACAGTTTAAAATGCTTTTAGGTATCATGAATGCTTCTATTAAAACAACTGCTGAGAAAGCAGGTGCAATATTTGTGCCAACATATGACGTAGTGGCGAAAGATGTACCTAACTTTTTGCCAAATCCAGAAAACATTCATTTAAGTGAAGCAGGTTATTTAGCAGTAGCAAAGCAGGCATTTTTACCAGCTATTAAAGCAAGTTCACTATGGGATGCTTCTTCAGCAATCCAAGTCAATGTTAATAGTAGTACAGAGGCAAATGTAAAATGGCTAGCGGCAACTGATAATGAAGGGGTTACGAACTATCATGTGTATTTGAATAATACACTCTACTCTACAGTCGATGCCAATCAAACAGCTATAACGCTCGATAGTTTAGTAGATAATACTACTTATACTGTTGCCATAAAAGCGATAGATGCGGCAGGGAATGAAAGTGTACAAAGTCCAACTGCAACTTTTACAACAGGCAGTAAAGTGCAATTTTTAGATATAGAAAATCATTGGGCAAAGGAGTTCATTCAAAAAGCGGCTGCAAGAGGCATGATGAAGGGCTATGCTGATGGTACTTTTAGACCTGAACAAGATATTACACGCGCACAAGCAGCAGCGATGCTTGTTAGAAGCTTAGGTTTAACAACAACTAGCAAAGCGCCTTTCACAGATATAGCGAGCTACGATGCCGAAACACAGTCAGAAATTGCTGCTGCTTATGCACATGGTCTTGTGAAGGGGGCGGATGGCAAGTTTAATCCAAGCCAGCCTATTACGCGCGCGCAATTAGCATTAATGATAAATCGTGCTTATGAAAAACAGTTTAACCAAACATATGTTGTGAAAAATCAAACACCGTTTACCGATATAACTAGCTACAATGATGAAACGAAAAATGCCATCACAATGCTGTATGAGCTTGGTATTGTTGCAGGAAGTGAAGGAAGATTTTCTCCTGAAGCCCCAACAAAGAGAAGCCATGCTGCTAAAATATTAGTGAACTTTAGTGAACGTTTGAAATAAACCTTCTTTAGGAACTTCTTGAAAGCGAATCTGTCAGAGGTCATTACGGTTAAGCTAACTATTAAAAAGCCGTTCAATAAATCCACTAAGAAGATTTATTGAACGGCTATTTGTTTTAATAGTGAGTAGAGGTACTCTACTTCAATAAGTCAGGGATGAGTGTTAAATCAACGCTGAACTATGAGTGGTCTTTCAGTAGATGTCACAGACTAATGCTTAAATAATCTGGACAAACTCAACAGACCTAATGGATTTTAAACTATGATAGTTTGGCAATAATGCCTTCTTCATCATCTAAAATTAGCTCAATACCAGTTGAGAAAGGATCGCCGTGTAGGACGTCTTTAATCCATACACGTAATGCGCCAATCATAGCAGCGGTATTCAATACTTCGATTTTACCGTTTGTTTCGACTTCCGCGCCGAAGCCTGTCTCATCTTCGTACGTTAGCTCAACAAGTACGTCTTCAGGGCGAACATTTAGATGGTAAGCCTGTGAAAGACAAATTGCATTGATAATATCTTGCTCGTTAATTATTTGTGCCATTGTGTAGCTTCCTGTTCTTTACGCTTTTTGTCTTTAAACATATTGATAATTTTCACGACAAGCATCACAATTACAGCAATAGCAGCGATATTAATTAATAAACCTAAAATATTACCAAGCATACCTAAACTACTAAATAGACTACCGAATAGTAAACCTGCTAAACCACCTAGCATTAAGCCCTTCATAAGGCCGCCAGAGAAAAAGCCACCTTTTTTTGCAGTAGTTGAATCTGTTTTGTTTGTAGACGTAGTATTATTTTTATTTGTTGTAGCATTATTTTGGTCTTTAGAATTATCCTGAGATTTTTGGATATTTGAGCTATTGTTGTTGTTTGAGAAGCCTTTTTTACCTGACTTATATGATTTCGCTTCTGCAGTTGGTGTGTCTGATATTAATAGTGTTGCGCCAACTGATGCAAACATTAGTGTCGCTGCAAAAAGAGCAGCAAGAATTTTTTTCATTACTTACATTCCTCCAAAATAATTTTTTGTTTTATCATAAAATAGTTCTTAATAGTAATTTTACATGAACTATAGTGAAAAATAAAATATTCACTACCTGTAATTTAGGAAATTTGCAATATATGAACAAGTAGTGTCAGCATACTGCTGAATGGGAATAGAAAGGAAGGAAAGGAGTAAATGCAGTGCTTCCAACAATGACATTATTAATTTCAATATTTTTAATGCTGTATATTACAGAAAAAAGACGCTTTATTAACGCTGTCGTTTTAGGCTTAATAGGGTTGAATGTATTTGTAGGTATGACAACACGTTATGATTTATTTATTAACGAACAAGGTATTGTGTCCAAAATGGGTATCATGACGTTGTTCGGTATTATACCAGGTATCATGTTAATACTATCCATTGCGATGTTTTTCAATAGTAAAATCCTGCTTGAAAAAGAAGGGCGAAGATTTCGAAATGTATTACTAGCTGTGTTTGGCTTGGCTTTCTTTGCAATGATGATTGGCTATGTTTTCGTATTCTTTACGAATATTGAAAATCCTCTTTGGCATATTCTTTTCTTTTATGCGTTTTTGATTTTTGCTTATACAGTATTTTTATATACAAGTGTGATGGTCTACGCTATCATTTATCATTTTGCACCGATAACATATGAACCTGATTATATTCTTGTGCTGGGATCTGGCCTAATTGGTGATAAAGTTCCTCCTCTATTAGCAAGCCGTTTAGATGAGGCAGTCAAGCAATATAAAAAATATGGAGAGCGACCTTTTATTATCGTCTCGGGTGGGCAAGGGCGCGATGAACAAGTTTCAGAAGCGTTTGCGATGGAAACATATATGATAGATAAACATCAAATACCGAATCGGAAAATATTGATGGAAGATCGGTCGACAAATACAGAGCAAAATATGGCGTTCTCTAAAGCGATCATGGATGCGCACGCGCAAGGGAAAAAGTACCGTTCACTTTTTGTTACGAATAATTTTCATGTATTTCGAGCGAGTATTTATGCAAGAAGGGCAAAGCTTGATGCACAAGGTGTAGGCTCTAAAACGGCGTTATATTATATACCTAACGCTTTTACTCGTGAATTTATCGGTTTGTTAGAAATGTATAAATGGGGACATATAACGCTCTTTTTCGTCATTACGTTATTTGTAGGACTAATGTTAAGAGCATATGTGTAACCATTCTTGAACTGCCTTCCATATAATAATAGCAAGGCAGTTTTTTTACATAGTGTGCAAGGGGGGAAATGAAATGTACGGGCAATTTTTAGCAAAGCAAAATAAGGAGCGAACGGAGTCCTTACAACAATCAACAAATATACAGAATACATGGTTTGCACAAAACCTCACTTTACTCATATTGGATGAAGTACAACTGACAACCTTGCAAAAGATGCTCTATCAAGTTATTCAGGGATTGCTAAGAAAAAAACATCAGCGACACTTACAAATAGTACATCCTGAGCAAACACAAACAGTGCAAGACAATGTACTAACGCTGTTAGCAGAATATGATGATGTATTGCGTGAGGCAATCCCACTCCCGATATATATTTTAATATGGCAAATTACTTCCTTAGAGAAGTTAGCGTATACAACGGAGGTTGTTGATGATGTCCTCGATGTCCTGGAATGGTATTTTACACATCAGGACGAAACAGTTGCTGTTTTTGAAGAAGAAGATTTAGACCATGAAGAAATCATCGATTTATACAAAGCTGCGATTGAAGAACAAGATGCAGATGCCCAATTTGAACTTGGAGAATATTATAGTGCAAATGAGGATACATTTTTCCAACCGAAAAAGTCGATTAAGTGGTTTGAATTAGCGGCAAAACAAGATAATGCGAATGCCCAATATGCTCTTGGTAACTATTATTTTGAAGGAATTGGTGTAGAAGAGAGTTATGATCGTGCTTTTAAGTTATACGAAGCTGCAGCGCAACAAGGGCATGCAGATGCGGCAAATAATTTAGCGGATATGTATTTGAATGGTGAGAGTGTACCAGAAAATATGTCACTTGCTAAACATTGGTTCGAGATTGCTGCCGCACAAGGGGTGGCAGAGGCAATGTTTACATTAGGTCTTATGCATGAACAAGGGTTAGGTGTTGCAATAGATGAAGAGAAAGCATTTGCCTTTTATAAAAATTCGGCTGAGGCAGGCTATGTTGAAGCGCAATACAGACTAGGTGGGATTTATTTAGAAGGTCACTTAGGGCAAGCGCGGGATATAAATCGTGGTTTATATTGGTTTGAAAGAGCGGCTGAACAATATCATGTAGATGCATTTTATGATTTGGGCTTTATTTGGAGCAAGGGTTTAACGGGGATTCGTAATATTGAAAAAGGTATTCATTGGTTCAAGCAAGCCTCACTCCAAGGAGACCCTGAAGCAAAATTGCAGCTTGGTCATATTTATAACAAAGGTGAGGGAATACCACGTAATATTAAAGAAGCGAAAAAATGGTATGGGCTTGCGGCAGAAGCAGGTATAGAAGAAGCAACCGTTTTACTAGAAGAATTAGAAGAACTTTAAATTTGAAATTTTATGATATTGAAATTTACCCGTAACGGTTAGCTGTGAACTAGGCGTTGCGGTTTTTTATTGTGGTGGATGAGCAAATAGTGATCATACATCTATACATAGAAAAATGATATGAGAGAGAATTCGTTTTTACAGGAGTAGACTGTTAATAGAATGGTTATTTTATGCTATTTATTAACAAAATTTACAATGGTTAATTATATTCATTTTTAAATAAAAAAACAGGATAAAGGACTCTTAATAAATGGCCGAAGGGGAGATATTGAAATTACAGATACTTAATATTACATGTAGTGTTGCAGAGGGAATACGTAAATTCTAATAAATACTGTAGAAATAGCTACTGAAAAAAATTATGATAGCGTTTTATTGCAATTTAACAGTTGAAGACCATTTAGTTTACGTTTAAACTGTATGCTGTTTAATGGTAAAATATAGGATATAATAAATTGACAATTATATTAAAAATGTATAATGTATATGAGTGATTTTAATAATGAAAAATAATGAATTACTGCTTATTATGATGTTATTTTGTTATATTATTTTCTTGTAAATTTATTAATGGTTGTGGTATCTTTTCATAGATTTGTCAATATATTTGGGTAAACGGAAATGGGATTTTTGCTCAGCTTTTCAAAAGAACACGTAATGAAAGAGGGAAAAGTGTGATTTTTCAAAAACAGAAAAAGGCAATGACGTTAGATTTACAGCAATACTCGGTGACAATGGATGTTCCGAACTCTCGAACACTGGTTAAGCAAATTGAAATGCTAAATTTGACAAAAGAAGATTTACAATATTTAAAAGCTTTTAAACCATTTGTTGAGGACAACATAAATCACATCGTTGACCGGTTTTATGAAATGATTGGAACTGAGCATAGTTTAGTAGATATTATTAATAAACATAGTTCTGTGGATAAATTGAAGGTCACATTGCGTCGTCATATTATTGAAATGTTTAACGGTACAATTGATGAGGAATTTTATAAAAGACGAGTAAATATCGCCAAAGTGCATGTACATATCGGACTGAGAACACAATGGTATATTTGTGCTTTCCAAGATTTAACCATGTCATTTATTGATTTAGTTGAAGAACATGTAGTGCATCCGAAAGACCAATTGAATACAATACGAGCAATTTCTAAAATTTCTAATTTCGAGCAGCAACTTGTATTAGAAGCGTTCGAAAGTACAATTGAGCAACTGAAGGAAAACGTTGAACGTGAGAAAGAAGCAGTTGAGAAAAAAATTGTGGAATCGTCAGAAGGATTAGCGACCATTTCACAAGAAACAAATGCCTCCTTCCATCTATTAAATAATCAATCACATGAAATTAAGCAATTGGCAAAAAAATCGCTTCAGGTGAGTACGTTAGCAGAAAGTCAAGCAATAGAAGGTCGCGAATGCTTACAACATCAATCTCAAAATATGTGTAATATTATTCAGTCAGTGGATGATATTACGGATAATATTAAACAATTAACGGATATGTCGAAAGAAATGGAAGCGATTATGAATGTTGTAACGAACATTGCCAACCAAACAAATCTGCTTGCTTTAAATGCAGCTATTGAAGCAGCCCGCGCTGGAGAGGCGGGGAAAGGCTTTAGTGTTGTGGCAGAGGAAGTACGTAAATTATCTAGTCAGACGAAAGAATCTGTTACATCCGTTGCAAAATTATTAGAAAAAACGACAGAGCGAACGTCTAAACTGGCATATTCGCTTAGTAATATTCAGGCAGAGGTTGCTTCAGGTGAGGAGAACATGGCTCAAACTGAAGGACAGTTTAATAAAATTTTAGATGCAATGACAGAAGCTAAGTGTCAAAATGACCTTATGGAAAAAGAGGTTCAGGCCTTAGTTCAGGTCCTTCATGAGCTTGGGCTAGCATTTAATGAAGTAACAAATTCAGCTGACAAATTAGCAAATGTCGCACAAAACTTAAACTAGGTGAACTTTCGGTGTCAGGCACTCAAACAATTTCGAATTGTTTGAGTGCCTGACACTTTATAGTGTTGCTAAATTTGTAATGGGTTGAACGTTATTGTTTGTGAAAAAAGTTTATACTAATAAGGAGAGAAATAACGAATTAGGGGCGATACTTTATGAAAACAATAGTTGTATTAGGTGGCGGCATTACTGGTTTATGTACGATGCATTATTTACAACGCCAAGTATTGCAAAAAAACATAGATGTCAAACTAGTGCTTGTTGAGAAAAATCCCTACTTAGGTGGTAAGTTACATTCCGCTTATGAGCAAGGATTCATTATGGAAACGGGTGCTGACTCGATTGTGGCTCGTCATAAAGGGGTCATGGAGTTGGTGCAGGAGCTTAATTTCGAACAGGAGCTAGTGTACAACGAAACAGGGGTATCTTATATCTATACAAATGACGAATTACATGCGATCCCTGCTGATTCAACATTCGGTATTCCAATGAGTTTAGCGTCTCTTGAAGCGAGTACACTAGTATCAGAAGCAGGTAAACAACAGGCATTACAAGATTTAACAATGCCGAATAAAGGCTTTACTAAGGACAGCTCAATCGGTGAGTTTTTAACATATTACTTAGGGGAAGAACTTGTACAAAATCAAATTGCACCAGTATTAGCTGGGGTATATTCGGGTGACCTCCATCAACTGTCGATAGCATCTACCTTACCGTACATAATCGACTATAAAAATGAGTACGGTAGTATTATTAAAGGTTTTGAGGCAAATCGCGAACAATTTGTAAAAGCTTCCAACAAAAAGTTTATTTCGTTTAAACAGGGCTTATCATCACTTATCCATCGTCTTGAAGAAACGTTAACAAATGTAGAAATTATTAAAGGCGTAGCGACAACCAATGTAAAAAAACATGAAGAACATTATACAATTACATTAGCAGATGGAAGCATGTTTGAGGCTGAGCACGTAGTATTAGCACTGCCAAATGAAGCCGTACAAAGCTTATTACAGGACCCATCATTGGATCGCTATTTTAAAGAATTTACTACAGCCTCTGCCATCACCATTTACCTAGGCTTTGATGTACCAGACGCAGTGCTACCGGCAGATGGGACAGGCTTTATTGTGTCACATAACTCGAATGTACAATGCAATGCCGCAACATGGACAAGCCGAAAATGGAAACATACATCTGCTAATAGCAAATTGCTCGTGCGCCTCTTTTATAAGAGCATTAACCCTGCGTATGAAACATTACGTATGATGACAGATGAAGAATTGACAGCTGTAGCATTAGAAGATGTAAAGAAAAGTTTAGGCATTGATGAAAAACCAATGGTTGTAAATGTAGCCAAGTGGATCGATCAAATGCCAAAATACGATTTGGCACATCATGAGGCGTTGAAAGGCTTAACAGTGGAGCTTGCAGAACGGTATCCCAACTTATCGATAGCAGGTTGCTCATATTTCGGCGTAGGTATTGGTGCTTGTATTCAAAATGGTAAAAAAATAGGCGAAGCGCTTGCGGAAAAACTAGTATCACGGTGAAGTTAAAGCTAAAATAATATTTTTTTCGTGAGAAATCTTCTTTGTTAAGTGAAATAGTCTTGACTCTATCGCCTGTAAACGATATGATTCTTTTAATTATTTGAAAAATTCATACTATATTCTTATCAAGAGAAGCCGAGGGACTGGCCCTATGAAGCTTCAGCAACCAACTTATGTCAGGTGCTAAATCCAGAAGACCTTATTGGTCGAAGATGAGAAGGAACAACAATTGCGATTCGTTAAAGCCTTCTTTTTGTAAAAGAAGGCTTTTTATATTTTGGATACAAGGAAAGAGAGGGCTACGATTTATGGGATTGCTAGAAAAGTTAAAAACACATGTGCTTACTGCGGATGGAGCCATTGGTACAGTATTATATGGCTACGGCTTAGAGTACTGTCATGAGGAAATGAATGTACAAAGACCGGAGTTAATTGAAAAAATTCATAGAGAATATATAGCCGCTGGTGCAGATGTCATTCAGACCAATACTTACGGTGCAAATGCGATTAAATTAGCACGTTACGGCTTAGAATCACGAGTGCAACAATTTAATGAAGCGGCAATCACGATTGCAAAACGAGCGGCAGCTGATGGCGGGCAATTTGTTTTAGGGACAATTGGGGGCATCCGTGGCATCCGTAAAAGTGATGCTACATTAGAGGAAATATTATTGACTGTTGAAGAACAAGCAAATGTGTTACTTGCAGGCAATCCTGATGGTCTTTTACTTGAAACGTATTATGATTTTGAAGAGTTAAGTGCAACGTTAAATATGTTACGCGGCAAAACAGAGCTACCAATTATTGCACAAGTATCCATGCATGAGCCGGGTGTGTTGCAAAATGGAATGACGTTAAATCAAGCATTACATGAGTTACAAGCTCTTGGTGCAGATGTAGTAGGCGTCAATTGTCGTTTAGGTCCCCATCATACAATTCAAGCATTTGAAGGTGTGGAGCTTCCTGATAAAGCATTTATGTCAGCATATCCAAATGCGTCACTACTAGATTTAGAGGATGGGCGTGTCGTTTATGAGTCAGAAGCTGATTATTTTGGCCGAGCGGCAGTTGCATTGCGTGACCAAGGTGTTCGTTTAATCGGTGGATGTTGTGGTACGACACCTAAGCATATAGCAGCTGCGAAGAAATATTTAGAAGAGTTAACGCCGGTTGAAGCAAAGTATACGAAACCTGAAAAAGTAGAGATTGTGCGGGAAGCGGAACCTGCGACATATGAACCGCTACATGAAAAGGTGAAGCGCGAACGTTCGGTTATCGTAGAGTTAGACACTCCGAGACATCTAGAAATTGACGGTTTTATTCAAGGGGCAAAAAAATTATATGAAGCAGGTGCAGATGTCGTGATGATGGCTGATAATTCGCTTGCGTCTCCCCGCATTAGTAATGTCGCTATGGGTGCGTTATTAAAGGAGACACATGGTGTACGACCGTTGACGCATATTACGTGCCGTGACCGTAACTTAATTGGTCTACAGTCCCATTTAATGGGCTTAAATGCACTTGGCATTCATGATATTTTAGCGGTTACTGGAGATCCAACAAAGGTAGGAGACTTCCCAGGTGCCACAAGTGTTTATGATGTTTCATCCATGGAGCTTATTCAATTAATTAAACAGTTGAATGAGGGGATATCATTTTCCGGTAAGCCACTTCGTAAGAAAGCAAATTTTTCTGTTGCGGCAGCATTTAACCCCAATGTTCGTGTATTAGATCGTGCAGTAACACGCTTAGAGAAAAAGATTGAACATGGTGCGGATTATTTTATTTCTCAACCTGTTTATACAAAAGAAAAAATTGTGGAAATTTATGAAGCAACAAAGCATTTAGACGCCCCAATTTATATTGGGATTATGCCAGTAACGAGCTATAAGAGCGCCGAGTTTTTACATCATGAAGTACCAGGGATTAAATTATCAGACGATGCACTATCACGTATGAAGGCGTGTGGTGAAGATAAAGAACGTTCAACATTAGAAGGGATTGCAATTGCCAAAGAGTTAGTAGAAGTAGCGGCAGAATATTTTAATGGTATTTATTTAATTACACCGTTTTTACGCTATGATATGACGCTTGAATTAATGAAATTTATCGGACAATTGGATGAACAGAAAAAAGGAGTAAGTATAGATGGCTAAGCACTTGATTGAAGAGCAACTAGAGAAACGAATTTTAATTCTGGATGGCGCAATGGGTACAATGCTTCAAAATGAAAACTTATCAGCAGAAGATTTTGGTGGTGAGGAGCTTGATGGATGTAACGAGAATCTTGTATTAACTAGACCCGATGTGCTTGAAAAGGTTCATCGAAAATATTTAGAAGCTGGTGCGGATATCATTTGCACAAATACGTTTGGCGGTACACCTCTCGTATTAAATGAATATAATCTTGGGGCTAAGGCGGAAGAGATTAATAAACGTGCTGTGGAAATTGCACGCAAAGTAGTGGATGAATTTTCTACTTCAGAATGGCCACGTTTCGTTGCCGGAGCGATGGGCCCAACGACGAAAACATTATCAGTCACTGGCGGTATTACCTTTGATGAACTAGAAGAAAACTTTTATGTACAGGCAAAGGCTCTAATTGAAGCAGGTTCAGATGTACTGCTACTTGAAACGAGTCAAGATATGCTCAATGTAAAAGCGGGGACACTAGGGGTGTCACGTGCGTTTAAAGAGACGGGCAAAGAATTACCGGTGATGATATCCGGCACGATTGAACCGATGGGTACAACATTAGCAGGGCAAACAATCGATGCTTTTTACATATCAATCGAACATATTAAGCCGCTTTCAGTCGGTTTAAACTGTGCAACTGGTCCAGAATTTATGACCGACCATATTCGTTCACTAGCAGAGCTTTCTACTGGCTATATTAGCTGTTATCCGAATGCAGGTTTACCGGATGAGGAAGGTTGCTATCATGAATCACCCGAATCCCTATCACAAAAATTAAAAGGTTTTGCGGAAAAAGGCTGGCTGAATATTGTCGGTGGTTGTTGTGGGACAACACCAGCCCATATTGCAGCAATTAGAGAAGTACTGAAGGATGCAAAGCCACGTCAATTGCCTGAAGCTACACATGGTCATGTCGTATCGGGTATTGAACCTTTAGTGTACGATGATTCAATGCGTCCATTATTTATTGGGGAACGAACAAATGTTATTGGCTCTCGAAAATTTAAAAATTTAATTATTGATGGTAAATATGAGGAAGCGGCAGAAATTGCACGTGCGCAAGTGAAAAATGGTGCACATGTTATCGATATTTGTTTAGCGAACCCTGACCGAGATGAATTGGCGGATATGCGTGGATTTATGCAGGAAGTTGTGAAAAAGGTTAAGGTTCCACTGGTTATCGACTCCACAGATGAAAAAGTAATTGAGGAAGCATTGAAATTTTCTCAAGGGAAAGCCATCATTAACTCTATTAACCTAGAGGATGGAGAAGAGCGTTTTGACGCCGTAATGCCATTAGTGAAAAAATATGGTGCTTCTTTAGTTGTCGGTACGATTGATGAGCAGGGGATGGCAGTAGATCGTCATCGTAAATTAGAAATTGCTGAGCGTTCTTATCAATTATTAACGGAGAAATGGGGCTTGGCTCCTGAAGATATTATTTTTGACCCGTTAATGTTCCCGGTCGGTACTGGAGATGAACAATATATTGGATCAGCACTTGAAACAATTGAGGGCATACGTCTTATCAAAGAAAAAATGCCACGTACGTTAACGGTACTCGGTGTCAGTAATATTTCTTTCGGCTTACCACCAGTGGGTCGTGAAGTTCTGAACGCTGTTTATTTATATCACTGTACACAGGCGGGCTTGGATTACGCGATTGTAAATACAGAGAAATTAGAGCGTTATGCATCGATTCCTGAAGCGGAAATTAAGCTAGCAAATGATTTATTGTTTAATACAAATGATGAAACATTAGCGGTTTTCACTGATTTTTATCGTGATAAAAAGAAAGAGAAAACAGAAGCGGATATTCCGAAAACGGTGGAAGGGCGCTTAGCTTACTATATTTTAGAAGGAACAAAAGAGGGGCTTATTGAAGACTTAGATGCCGCTCGTGAAATTTTTGAGGCGCCGCTTGATATTATTAATGGGCCGCTGATGGAAGGGATGGCTGAGGTTGGTCGTTTATTCAACGATAATCAGCTTATCGTCGCAGAAGTATTACAATCAGCGGGGGTTATGAAGGCTGCTGTAGCACATCTTGAACAATTTATGGAAAAAAATGAGGACAGTTCTGGTAAAGGTAAAATGGTGCTCGCTACTGTAAAAGGTGATGTGCATGATATCGGTAAAAACCTAGTAGATATTATTTTAAGTAATAATGGCTACAAAGTCGTTGATTTAGGTATTAAAGTAACGCCAGCTCAGTTAATTGAAGCGATTCGTAAAGAGAAGCCTGATTTCATCGGACTATCTGGCTTACTCGTTAAATCTGCTCAGCAGATGGTGATCACTGCGCAAGACTTTAAGGCTGCTGGTATTGATGTGCCGATACTAGTAGGAGGGGCGGCGTTGTCTCGACGCTTTACTGAAACGAAAATTGCTAATGAATATGAAGGACCTGTCATTTACTCAAAAGATGCGATGCAAGGGCTAGAGCAAGTGAATCTGTTAATGGGTAGTGAGACGCGAGAAAACTTTTTAGCTGAAATAGCAGAGTCCCGCCAAAAACGATTAGAAGCAGATGAAAAACGTGCAGCACGACCTGCTAAAGAAATTACAGTGAAGCCTGTACGTACTGTGAAAGATGCACCGGTGTTCCTGCCAGCGGATGTTCGCCGTCATGTGAAAAAGGAGTACTCGGTGTCGCATCTATATCCATATGTCAATATGCGAACATTACTAGGGCATCACTTAGGGCTAAAAGGACAAGTTCAACAATTACTAGATGCAGGGGATACGCGAGCAACAGAATTAAAAGCATTGGTGGATGATTATTTACAAAGTGATATATTGAAACCTTCAGGCTTGTATCAATTCTTCCCAGCACAAGCTGATGGAGATGATGTCATCGTTTATGATCCTGCCGATAGTAAAACGGAAATTGAACGCTTTACATTCCCTCGCCAACAGGTGGAGCCATTTATGTGTTTAGCAGATTTCTTGAAAACAGTAGAAAGTGGAGAAATGGACTATATTGCATTGATGGTTGTCACAGCTGGTCAAGGTGTAATGGCGACAGCTCGTCAATTAAAAGAAGAAGGGAAGTTCCTTGAAAGTCATGCCCTTCAATCAACTGCTCTTGAGCTTGCTGAGGGCTTTGCGGAACGTATGCACCAAGAAATTCGTGATCAATGGGGCTTCCCAGACAATACAGATTTCACGATGCGAGACCGTTTTGCTGCGAAATATCAAGGGCAACGTTTCTCATTTGGCTATCCTGCATGCCCAAACTTGGAGGACCAAGAAAAATTATTTGGTTTGCTCAAGCCAGAAGATATAGGGGTTCATTTGACAGAAGGCTTTATGATGGAGCCAGAAGCTTCCGTATCAGCAATAGTTTTCGCGCATCCAGATGCGAGATATTTTAACGTGTAATTTTGCTAAAAATGCTTTATCTTTATGAAGAACACTTTAACGGTCAACGATTAAAGTACATGTGAGCGACGGATATTACTGATTGTGAACGGATGTTATCCAAACCTGTTCACAATCTGTGTTTCCTTTGTGGCTTGTCGAATGAACTATTGTGCAATACATACCCTGCTGTTATCGGTGGGGTTCTATTTCTTTTTAGGTGAGGACGTGAACTGGATGATTCGATTTATGGAAGAAAAAGATTTACCTGAGGTTTTAGCTATTTATAACGATGTTATTTTAACAAGTAAAGCTGTATATAGGTATGAAATACAATCGTTAGATGAGAAAAAGCAATGGTTTCTTGAGCACCAAGCAGCCGGTAACCCGTTGTTAGTTTTTGAGGAAGATGGAGTAGTGGCGGGTTTTGCAAATTACAGTCAGTTCCGCCCTTATCCAGGTTATAAGCATACGATGGAGCATTCGGTATACGTACACAAGGACCATTATCAGAAAGGCATTGCCAGTAAGTTAATGCATCAATTGATTGATATCGCAGAGAAACAGGGTGTGAAGACTTTAGTTGCCGGTATCGATGGCGAAAATATTGGCAGTATTAAGGCGCACGAGAAGCTAGGCTTTGAATATGCAGGAACAATTAAAAATGCGGGATACAAATTTGGAGAATGGTTGGATTTAGTATTTTATCAACTACATTTAACGGGACCTAAAAAGTAAAAAGGCAGCGCTAATAAAGTAACAACAGCATCGCTAACGTGTTGAAATAACCTTAGCGGAGAGCGGAATTTTAAAGCGCTGGCTTTTGAGTATGACAAATGTCATATGCTTTTTATGATGTTTGCGTCTGTTGCTCGCTATACTCTTGTTTTATGATGATATCATAAGCAAAAGGAAACGAGGGAAAAAAGGAATGGCAACAGATAAAGAAAAAACGAAAAAGTTGCGCCAAGATGTAGCACCATTTGCGAAATCAGACACAGGTAAAAGTGTTTTTCAAATGGTTAACACAATAGCGCCGTTGATCGTCCTATGGATTGCTGGTTATATGTTGGTTGATATTTCGCCATGGTTAACTGCAGGTTTAAGTGTTATTGCTGCTGGTTTTGTCGTAAGAACATTTATTATTTTCCATGATTGTACCCACGGTTCATTTTTCAAAAGCAAAAAGGCAAACGACTGGGTTGGCTTATTAACTGGGGTACTAACATCGTTCCCTTATGAAAAATGGAAACGTGAGCATACAATTCACCATGCAACAAGCTCGAACTTAGATAAGCGCGGTATTGGTGATATTGATATGATGACAGTAGAAGAATATTTACAATCTTCTAAAGGTCAACGATTATGGTATCGTTTTTATCGTAATCCACTTGTAATGTTCGGCTTAGGTCCTTTATATATGGTATTAGTTTTAAATCGTTTTAACCGAAAAGATGCGAAGCAAAAAGAGCGTATGAATACGCATTTAACAAATATTATTATTGCCGGCATTTGTGCAGGGCTCATTTACACTATGGGTTGGCAAGCATTTTTATTAGTGCAGGGTGTTACTTTATTTATCGCAGGTGCATTAGGAATTTGGTTATTCTATATCCAACATACGTACGAAGATTCTTATTTCGAGCATGACACTGATTGGGATTATGTGAAAGCAGCGGTAGAAGGTAGTTCATACTACAAATTACCGAAATTATTACAATGGATAACAGGTAATATCGGCTTCCACCATGTACACCATTTAGCTCCGCGTGTACCGAACTATAATCTTGAAAAAGCGCATAAAGAAACGCCACCATTACACACGGCTACTACAATTACGTTACGTACAAGCTTAGAATCGTTACGCTATAAATTATACGATGAAGAACTTGGCAAATTTGTCTCTTTTAAAGAAGTCAATGAAATCATAAAACGAAAAACGAAAGGCAGTATCGCTGCTTAGTCGTAAACAGCCATCTCTTCTTAGGAGGTGGCTGTTTTACATAGTAAGGATAGGCTCGTAGGCAAGCCACTGTATGGCAATGGACGGGCGCAAATATGCTTTTCTTGATATAATATAGGGAAAAGTAGGAAAGAGCGTGAGATTATGATGAGGAAACGGCATAGTATCATTCCGAATAGTCCTATGCTCAGCGTTTATTTATGGATTATTTTTTGTTTTCTCCCGTTTTTCTTTATATTTAGAAAATCATCGTATATTGAAATATCAATAGGCATTACTTTTTTAATGCTCTATTTTATTTTTTACCGATTTTCTGTGAACGCTAAAAACGGGCTTGTTTATATGTGGATTAGCTTTGAGATGGTCATTAATATTACGTTGACTATTTTGTTCGGCTATGTGTATTTATCGATTTTTACAGCCTTTTTCATTGGAAATATCCGTAGACCGGTTGGCTTTTACATAATGTATGGCATCCATATTGGTTTTACTGTGATATCTACAGGATTTGGTTTCTTTGTTGAGCTACATTTATTTTTATCACAGCTTCCATTTGTTGTTTTAACGATTTTGGCAGTGGTGCTTCTACCGTTAACAATTTATTCGAAAAACAAGCGTGAAAATTTAGAAGGGCAATTAGAAACTGCAAATGAACGTATTGCCGAATTAATTGTTTTTGAGGAACGGCAACGTATAGCAAGAGACTTACATGATACGCTCGGTCAAAAATTATCCATGATTGGCTTAAAAAGCGATTTAGCATCTAGACTTATTGCACGGGATCCTCAGCAAGCATTAATCGAGATAAAAGATATTCGTCAAACAGCTAGTATTGCTTTAAAAGAGGTTCGAGAATTAGTATCGGATATGCGGACAAATAAATTTGAAGATGAGCTTATGCGTATATCTCAAATTTTAAAAGCGGCAGAAATGGAATTTGTTTTTGAGGGGGATGTGGACTCCTTACGTGTCCCACCACTTGTAGAGAATGTGTTGTCCATGTGTTTGAAGGAAGCCGTAACGAATATTGTGAAACATAGCGGCGCAACCAAATGTGAAATAGCCTTCCACCAAAACTTTAAAGAAGTACATTTGATTGTTCGCGATAATGGACAAGGCATTACGAAAAAACAGGCATTGAAAACAGGTAACGGCTTAAAAGGGATGCGCGAACGATTAGAGTTTATTAATGGCACATTTAAAATAGAAAGTGAAAATGGCACTACTTTAACGGTATCGATTCCAGTGACCATTACACATCAAAAGGTTGCAGAAAATCTGAAGAACCTATAGAAAAGAGGGTTATGACATGATACGAATTGTAATCGCTGAAGATCAGGGGATGCTGTTAGGCGCACTTCGTTCCTTACTTAGTATGGAGGAAGATATGGAAGTTGTCGGTTTAGCCAAAAATGGTGAGGAAGCATTGGCGCTTGTAGCAGAGCACCAGCCGGATATTTGTATTATGGATATTGAAATGCCGGTGAAAACTGGGCTTGATGCGGCTGAAGAATTACATGGTTCTGACTGTAAAGTTATTATATTAACAACCTTTGCAAGACCTGGCTACTTTGAACGAGCAAGAAAAGCAGGTGTACGAGGTTACTTACTAAAGGACAGTCCTATCGAAGAATTGGTTAGTGCCATTCGAACAATTGTCGATGGCAAACGCATTTACGCACCCGAGCTGGTTGACTTTGTCTATGAGGATGATAGTGAGAATCCGTTAACTGAGCGCGAAAGTCAAGTGTTGACACTTGTGGCAGAAGGTAAAACGACGAAGGAAATTGCGGCTGAGTTATTTTTATCGGCAGGAACAGTACGTAACTATATTTCCACCATTTTAGAGAAGCTTCATGTGGGCAATCGGATTGAAGCGATTGCACGCTTTAAGGAAAAAGGATGGAATAAATAAGTCTTCTGAATGTACTTTTCAAGGATGAATAGGTATGCTAAACAACAGAGATTTTTCTATCACTACTTATAAGGGAGCAAGATATATGCAAACGATTACTGGTAAAACAGCTTTAATAACTGGTGCGGGTCGTGGTATTGGCCGTGCAACAGCCATCGCCTTTGCGAAAGAGGGCATTAATGTTGGGCTTGTGGGACGCACATTAGAAAATTTACAACAGGTTGCTGACTTATTAAAGGCGTATGATGTCAAGGTGGCATTAGCTACAGCGGATGTAGCTAATTTGCAATCAATCACAACAGCAGTAGAAAGTATTCGTGCTGAGTTAGGGCCTATCGATATTTTAGTAAATAATGCGGGTATTTCAAAATTCGGTAAGTTTTTAGAGCTTTCACCTGAAGATTGGACGAATATTGTAGATGTAAATGTCAAAGGTGTATATTACACAACACGTGCCGTCCTACCTGAAATGATTGAGCGTTCTTCCGGAGATATTATTAATATTTCATCTACCGCTGGTCAAAAGGGTGCTCCTATTACGAGTGCGTATAGTGCTTCGAAAGCGGCTGTTATTGGTATGAGTGAATCGCTGATGTTAGAAGTTCGCAAACATAACATTCGTGTTGTGACATTAACGCCAAGCACGGTTGCAACGGATATGGCAGTGGAATTACAATTAACTGATGGTAACCCAGAAAAGGTTATGCAAGCGGAAGATTTAGCAGACTTAATGGTCGCTCAATTAAAATTACATCCACGTGTTGTGTTAAAACATGCAGGTCTTTGGTCAACAAATCCTTAAAAAGTAGTTGCCCATCAGAAAAAGAGAAAAAGTGTTGGATTGATTACCATCAATTCAACACTTTTTTGCTATGCCGTTGATGTCCGCTACGGCGGACGCTTTCCGCGGGCACACACGTAAGCCGCAACCCTCGCTAACGCGCGGAATGCCCGCGTCTTACGCTGCGTGCGTTCCCGCAGGAGTCGCCACCTCCGCTACCATCAACTAGTATTATCTGCTAAGTTTTATTTAAGGCAAAAGAAATAGATATGTTCTTTTTCATAATAATTAGTAATAATTTAAATTACTTTTTACGCTTTGTTAAACGTCCAAGTACGAATGCACCAGCTGCTACTGCAAGAACGGTATTCGTTTTTTTCGTAAATACTTGTTTCGTAACAAGGTTAAGGTTTTGCGGACGTTCCGCTAAACGACGCATAAAGTAACCGTACCAATCTTCGCCGAATGGTACATAGACACAGAAGTTATAGCCTTCTTTCGCAAGCTCTTTTTGCATATCTGTGCGGAAGCCGTACAGCATTTGGAATTCAAATTTTTCGAGTGGAATATTATTGTCTGCAACAAAGCGTTTAACATGTGCAATCACGTTATGGTCATGTGTTGCAATCGATGTAAATTTGCCATGTAATAAATGATATTCAATTAATTCGATAAAGTTTAAATCGATATCTAACTTATCTTGGAAGGCTACATCAGCAGGCTCTTTATATGCACCCTTTACGATACGTAAGCGGTAGTTTTTAAATTTTTCAATATCGTCTTTTGCACGATAAAAGTATGATTGGATAACCGTTCCAACATTGTTAAATGTTTTTGATAGCTCTTCCACCATATCAAATGATGTTTGTAGACGACCGTAATTTTCCATATCAAAGTTAACAAAAATATCATAAGCTGCTGCTTTTTCTACGATCTCATATAGATTGTCATAGCAAAAATCAACATCAATGTCTAAACCTAATTGAGATGGCTTTAACGAAATATGCGCATCCACACCATTTTCATGAATGGCTTCAATGACAGCGAGGATTTGTTCCTTAGCTTTTGTCGCTTCTTCTTCATTCGCAACAAATTCCCCTAGATTATCAACCGTGCAAGAGATATTATGTGCGTTTAAATCTTTGATGCTTGCAATTGTTTCTTCTATATTAGTACCAGCTACCACACTTTGGGCACCTAACTTTAAGCCGTATTTTTTAGCAGCACTATTTAATAGTTGGTTTTCAGATAATTGGATGAAAAAATCGCGTAATAACATGGGTCATTCTCCTCACTGCATTTTTCTTACTAGTATAACATATTTATAGTAATTGTCATGATATCACGAAAACAATTATTCAACTTCCAACAATTGTAACCTTTCGTTAAAAAGCGCAGGATAGCTTAAAAAACCTATCATTATGCTCGATAATGTTGCGGTTGTTAAAAGGGCAAAAATAATTAACAATTGAAATTGTACGGCTTGTATAGGGTCTGCACCGCCAATAATTTGACCACTCATCATACCTGGTAATTGAACAAGCCCAATCGTTTTTTGACTTTCGATGGTAGGGATCATGCTCGCTTTAATCGCATTGATTAGTTGGCGATGAATTGCTTGTTTTGGTGTACCTCCTAGCGATAAAATGAGTTCAATTTCATTTTCGTGACTTGTAATTTCCGCAGTAAAGCGATTTAAAAATAAAATAGATAGTACCATGGAGTTGCCAATTAGCATTCCGCTAATAGGAATAATATACTGTGCAGTTGTAGGAACAATGTTGAAACCGAGTAAAACTCCTTGTGTGACAATTTCCACCATTACAAGCGTAAACACTATTTTCCACGTAATACCCTTAATACCTTTTCCTTTTTTTCGGGCATTTAAAGTGGCAGCCACAATCATCAATGCCACCATTAGAAAAATATATATAATACTCCCTTCATCAAAGACAAAATTTAAAATATAGCCGACTGCAAGCAATTGAATAATTGAGCGAATCGTTGCAATAATTGTGTCTTTTTCAAGCCCTAGCTTAAATGTCTTTGATAGTACTAGCGGGATTAAAACAAAAATCAATGTTAGCGAAAGTGAAGTATAAGTCATGCGTTTACCCCCTGTATAAATTCAGCGACTCTTGGGTTAGTAGGGGCTTTCAATAACGAGCTTTCACCTGTTTCAATCAGCTCTCCATCCATCATGACCCATGTGTTATGGCCGATCGTGAGCGCTTGCTGTAAATTGTGGGTAATCCAGATAATCGTAACATTATAGTTTTTATTTAATGATATGATAAGTGCTTCAATATCCTGTACAGATTGACGGTCCAATGCGGAAGTAATCTCATCTAACAATAATATAGAAGATTGATTAATGAGAGTACGTGCAATGGATACCTTTTGACGTTGTCCACCAGATAATTCATTAGTAGCGCGGTGTAAAAAGCTGGCATCGAGCCCGACATCTAGTAAATATTGAATGGCATCTTGTTGTGTGAGCTTTTTTCCTTGTAAAGCGAGTGGAAGAGCCAAATTGTCAAATACAGTTCCAGCAATCATAGGTGCTGCTTGAAGAGCAATTCCGACATGTTTTCTTAATGTAGTTGGTTCATAGGTAGTGATTGTTTGATTGTCAATGAATATAAGCCCGTCAGTTGGTGATAATAGTCCGTTACACATTTTTAATAAGGTCGTTTTACCAGCGCCAGATGGGCCAACGAGCGTTGTAATTTTGCCTTTAGGAAATGAACCGGTAATGGACTTTAAAATAGCCTTATCCTTTACTAAAAAGCTCACTTGTTGAAGATGGATAGCGGGCTCGTATATCGTAGTCATGTAGTTGAAACTCCTTTATGCTTATAGGTAAAATAACTGTAGCATGAAATATTTGTTAACTACAGTTATTTTACCTTTTTGCAGTATACTTCTAATCATCATGTGTAAGGAGAATTTTAATGACTATTTTATATGTAGATACACTAACATTCGCACAAGGCAAGATGTATATGATTGCGGCGAATGAAGGGCTTGTCTATCTTGGCACACCCAATACCGCATTTGATGAGGTGGAAAAGTGGGCTCAAAAGCACTTTAAAGGCTACAGTTTTGAAGAAAACAGTGAAAAGCTTAAGCCTTATGTTAAGCAATTCACAGCCTATTTTAATCGAGAGCTGACTGAATTTAATTTACCAATGCATGTGAAAGGAACAGCATTTCAACTAGCTGTCTGGGATGCACTCAAAGAACTTCCTTATGGAACAACCACAACATATGCTGCTATTGCAGAGCGAATAGGCAATCCAAAGGCTGTGAGGGCTGTTGGAAGTGCAATTGGTGCGAACCCGATATTAGCGATTATTCCGTGCCACCGTGTAATTGGGAAGAACGGTAAGCTAACAGGCTTTCGCAGTGGGTTAACGATGAAACAGTTCTTACTTGATTTAGAGAGAGAATAAATATAACAAAAAAGAAACTGCTAAAGATCCGCGCAAATTGATACGGATAGCTAACAGTTTCTAGTGCCTTTTAATGGATAACGTATCTAATTTTTAGACATGTTTTTCGGTCACGTTTGTTTGTGTTTTGCCGATGTGAGTTAAACGTTGAGCAAATGTTTCGCCTTGTATAGCGGAGCTTTTAAAAATCTCTTGGTATTCATAAGCAGGTGTACCATGTTCGATCACATCTAGACCTGTAATCTCTTCTTCTGCTGATACACGTAAAGGGACAAATGCTTTAATGATGTATAAGCCTGCTGTGACAGTAACGCTAACCCAAGCAATTGTAGCAATCACACCTATAGCCTGAATACCTAGTAAGCTAATGCCACCACCGTAGAACAGACCTTGACCACCAACATCAAATAGCCCAACTGCAAGTGTACCCCAAATACCACAAATACCGTGGACAGCAATTGCACCTACAGGATCATCTACTTTTAACTTCCATTCAATAAAACGGACACCTTCTACTAATAATGGTGCTGCGATTAAACCAATAATAAGTGAACCAACAATGCTGACGTTTGCGGCACCAGCTGTAATGCCTACTAGACCTGCTAATGCACCGTTGAGAGTTAGTGAGCCATCAATATGACCGTAGCGGAATTTAGTATAGAATGCAGTGGCAACAACGCCAGCTGCTGCTGCGAAAAATGTATTAGCAATTACTTTTGGAACAAGTGCAGGGTCTGCTGCTAACGTAGAGGCACCATTAAAGCCGAACCAACCGAACCAAAGTAAGAACACACCTAATGCGCCGATAGGAATACTATGACCAGTAATAACGTTAACACGTCCGTTTTCGTATTTACCTAGACGTGGTCCAACCATGATGGCTGCTATAAACGCAGCTACTGCACCAGTTAAATGGACAACAGTAGAACCAGCAAAATCGATAAAACCGAGGTCAGTTAACCAACCTTGACCGCTCCACACCCAATGACCTACTACAGGATAAACAAGTATTGTCATTAGTATGATAACACCGATATAAGCAAAAATATTTGTACGTTCTGCTACTGCACCCGATAAGATAGTCGCACCTGTGGCAGCAAACATTGTTTGGAAAATAAAGAAGGAGAGGTCATCTACACCGTTTAAAGCGAAACCACTTGTTCCGAAGAAGCCTCCTGCTGTGTCGCCGAACATAATGGCATATCCACATAGGAAATAAACAATCCCACCAAGCGAAATGGTTAAGAAATTTTTCATAATAATGTTAACTGCATTTTTAGAACGAGTAAAACCTGCCTCGACCATTGCAAAACCTGCGTGCATAAAGAATACTAAAATTGTCCCAAGCATAATCCAAACTAAATTTACAGATAATAGTACGTCATCCATAACTATCTCCCCCTTATTCTACAGCAATTGATCCGACTTCTTTAGTACGGATACGAATTGCCTGTTCTACTGGATAAATGAAAATTTTTCCGTCGCCAACTTTACCAGTTGCAGCATCGCGTAATAAAACTTCCACAATAGCATCAACTTTTTCATCATCGATGATCATTTCTAATTTCAATTTTGGTAAAAACTCAATTTCATAGGCATTGCCTCGAAACAAACCTGTATGACCTAATTGACGACCGCAGCCAGCGATTTCAGAAATACTTAAACCTGCAATGCCTACTTTTGCAAGTCCGTCTCGTACAGCCCCAAAAACTTCCGGACGAATAATGGCATCTATTTTTTTCACTCACAACAGCTCCTTGCGTAAATTTAATTTACATATTATAGCGAGTAGATAAATGGTGCAATGTTTTTTTTGATTAGCATGTTAGGTTATATTACATGGTATATTTCGTCTTTCGTAGTAGTTTACTAAAAAGCTATTTATAAAAGGAATGTAAGCGGTACTAAAATTTGTGTCAGAAATGTGAACAGTTCAAAATTTTCTGACTATATATGTTAGGAAACATAACATGGAAACAGAAAAGTGTAAAACGCAAGATTTTGGGTATATAGTGTATACTAGGACTAATTATGAAAGTGGAAGAAGGGATTCCTATGAGATCGAACTATGCTGACGATAGCTTAGCGCTACACACGGACTTGTATCAAATTAATATGGCAGAGTCTTATTGGGCTGATGGCATACATAATAGAAAAGCGATTTTTGAATTATATTTTAGAAAATTACCATTTGGAAATGGCTTTGCCGTATTTGCTGGACTGGAACGCATGCTTGAGTATTTGCGAGATTTTCGCTTTAGTGAGTCAGATATCGCGTATTTACGTGAAGAGGTTGGATATAAAGAAGACTTCATTGACTATTTAAAAAATATTCGCTTTACAGGCGATATGTATTCAATGGTGGAAGGGGAGCTCGTTTTTGCCAATGAGCCAATTGTACGTATTGAGGCACCTTTAGTTGAAGCACAACTAATCGAGACGGCTCTATTGAATATTGTCAATTATCAAACACTAATTGCCACTAAAGCAAGTCGTATTAAGCAAATCGTTAAAGATGAAATGGCAATGGAGTTTGGTACACGTCGAGCGCAAGAAATGGATGCGGCTATCTGGGGAACTCGTGCAGCCTTTATAGGAGGGTTTGCTTCAACTAGTAATGTGCGTGCAGGAAAACTATTTAACATTCCGGTAGCTGGTACTCATGCTCATGCACTTGTACAGGCTTATAAAAATGATTATGATGCATTCCACGCCTATGCGAAACGTCATCGCAACTGCGTATTTTTAGTGGACACCTATAACACGCTGAAATCTGGAGTGCCGAATGCGATAAAAGTGGCAAAAGAACTTGGCGATAAAATTAATTTCATTGGTATTCGTTTAGATAGTGGGGATATTGCTTTCTTGTCAAAAGAAGCACGTCGTATGTTAGATGAAGCAGGCTTCCATGATGCCAAAATTGTTGTCTCCAATGATTTAGATGAATATACAATTTTAAACTTGAAAGCTCAAGGTGCCCGCGTAGATATGTGGGGAATTGGTACAAAATTAATTACAGCTTACGATCAGCCAGCATTAGGGGCTGTCTATAAAATGGTCGCTATAGAAAATGAGGAAGGTCAGCTAGAGGATACGATTAAAATTTCTGCTAATGCTGAAAAAGTTTCAACTCCTGGCTTAAAAAGTGTTTATCGTATTATTGACCGTAAAAACGGTAAAGCAGAGGGTGATTACATTACGATGTATGACGAAGACCCTCAATCCGAAGAGCGAATAAAGATGTTCCACCCTGTGCATACATTCGTATCAAAATTTGTCACGAATTTTGAGGCGAAAAACTTGCATCAGCATGTGATTAATAAAGGGGACGTAATTTATGACAATCCAACGTTAGAAGAGATGCGTAATTATGCAGCTGACAATTTAGAACTGCTGTGGGATGAATATAAACGTGCCATGAATCCAGAGGAATATCCAGTCGATTTAAGCCAAAAATGCTGGGATAATAAAATGCGAAATATTGAAGAAGTACGAGAAATGGTCGATCGAATTGTAAAAGACTAAGGAGTGGAAGATGTTATGGCATTACAACAGCAAATTATTACCGAATTAAAAGTTTTGCCAACAATTGATGCACAGGAAGAAATTCGTAAATCCATTGATTTTTTGAAGGCATATGCACGAAAATATAGCTTTGTTAAAGGGTTTGTACTTGGTATATCAGGTGGTCAAGACTCTACTTTAACCGGTAAATTAGCTCAACTAGCAGTTAATGAGTTAAATGAGGAAGCAGGCGAGCAGAAGTATTCATTTTGGGCAGTGCGTTTACCATATGGTATTCAAAAGGATGAACAAGACTGTCAGGACGCTATTGATTTTATTAAGCCTACGACTACCTACACGGTCAATATTAAGGAAGCGGTTGATGCAAGTGTTCGTGCTCTAGCTGATGCTGGAGTTGTGCTTAGTGATTTTGTAAAAGGGAATGAAAAAGCACGGGAGCGCATGAAAGTACAATTCTCTATCGCTGCTATGAATAGTGCTGTTGTGTTAGGAACAGACCACGCTGCGGAGGCAATTACAGGTTTCTTTACAAAATATGGTGACGGCGGAGCCGATTTAATGCCTATTTTTCGTCTGAATAAGCGTCAGGGGAAACAATTATTAGCGGCACTTGATTGTCCAGCGCATCTGTATTTAAAAGTTCCGACTGCTGACTTAGAAGAACATCGTCCATCATTGCCTGATGAAGTGGCACTTGGAGTAACTTATGAGCAAATTGATGATTATTTAGAAGGGAAGCAAATTCCTGACGATGCTCGTGAACGATTAGAGCAACATTATTTACGCTCTCAACATAAACGCCATATGCCAATTACAATTTTTGATGATTTTTGGAAGTAATGCTTATGAGAATAGAGTTGTTCAAAAGTGATAGATACTTTTTGAATAATTCTATTCTTTTTTTATATATTTGGTTCTGTTTGCTTAATTTTTTGCATATAATGTCGATATAAATACCTATAAAGTAAGTAAAATGAAAAGGAGGGTAACTAATTATGAGGACTTCTAGAGTAAATGCGACGACAGGTAGCACTTTTCGTAATGAACAACAGTATTTACATGCTGGTGATATTAGTCATAACTTTAGCCACCATACACAGCAACAATTTAAAAAAAGTTTGCAAAAAAATAAAGAGAAAAAGCAATCAAGTAATAAGAGGCCTATGCAGCAACAACGCCATAATCAACTAGAATCTATTTTTGCGGAAAGCGGAGGCTCTGTTCAAATTCACAATGAACTAAATGAAACAGCTGGAAAATTGAGCCGTCTAAGTAAGCTAAAGAAGCGCCACAATAGTTACCGTACCTCTATATAGCAAAATCAAGTTCGAGAATATAGTTGTTGATTGTGGCGACTCTACTAAAGAACGCACAACCAATCGCTAGTAAAAGTCAGAGAATCAAAGACCCGCCCGTAGCGGACAACAACGGCAAGTGTTAGATTGATTGCAGTCAATCTAACACTTTTTCTCTTTTGTCCTCGCTTTTTTAATCGTTTTAGTTTGTACGAGAATACTTTGACTTCAAGACGTTCGCAAAGTAGTCATATAGATTTTTCCGAATCTTCACAGAGGTTTTCATCTTATTTCACATCTTATCTGTAAAATACTAGGTAGTAACAGAAAAGAATTGGGGGAGCAATAGTGAAAAAATTATGGTTACCAGTACTAGCTACGTTACTAATATTGACAGCGTGTGGTACTGAAAAGGCAGAAGTGAAGGAAGAAAAAGCGAATTCAGAAGTTGCATCGAAAGAGTCTGAAGTGAAAGATGAATCAGTGCAAGTTGCTTCTTTAGTAGATTCACGATTACAAGAACCACAAGAAGATACAGTTTGCGAAATGTGTAATATGAAGGTTTATATGAAAGACCATGAAATGGGTGTATTTTCTGCTCAAGCGATTAAAGCAGATGGTACAATTGCGTTTTATGATGACATTGGCTGTTTAGTCAATGCAGAGGTTGCGAATAACGAGAAAAATGATAAGTATGTACGTGATTATAATACAAAAGATTGGGCGAAGGTCGAAGATGTCACAATCGTTAAAACAGATTTAAAATCACCAATGAACTGGGGATATATCTATTTCATTAACAAAGCTGATGCAGATAAGTATTTAGCTGAAAATCCAAAAGCGCATGTAGAAGAATTACAAAAAATTAAAGACGATGCATTAGAGCGCCGTAAAAAGAAAATGCAAGAAAACGCTGAAAAGGAAGCTAATGGAGAATCAGATAAAATGAATATGGAAGAGATGAATCATGAAAGTGATGACCATAATCATTAATACAGAAGGGCTAGGGGAATTTCCTCTAGTCTTTTCTTACTGAACTTGGAGGTACTAAAGGTGAAAAAAATAGGATGTGTCTTATTGTTTTTGCTATGTATAAGTTCGACTGCCTATGCAAAATTTGATATACAGGAGGCAATCGACAGAGCGGAACCTGGTGCCGTCATCAACATTCCAGCAGGTTATTATAAAGGAAATTTGATCGTGACAAAAAACATTACATTGCGTGGAGAAAAAGGCACAGAGATTGCAGCCGTTGGGGAAAAACCAGCAATTCGTATTGAAGGTGCAGACGCAGTAATGATTGACAATATGACGCTATCGGGAAAAAAGGGAATTGTTGCTAGTGAGGTGGAAGGTCTTGCGCTACGACAATTGAAAATTAACGACGTGCATAGTGCTGTGCATATTCAACACGGCGAAAATGTACACATCCAACATGTTGAAATAGTTGGCACACAGGCGCATTATTCAAAAAAAGGTAATGGTATTGCTATTTATCAAAGCGAGAAGATAGTGGTTGAAGATAGTAATATTAAACATGTGCAAGATGGTATTTACGTAGAAGAGGTTGACGGCATTGTTGTGCAACGTAATACGGTAGAGAATAGCCGTTATGGTACGCATTTTATGTATACTGAAAATGCCAAGGCTCTAAACAATACGTATGCGAGCAATGTAACAGGATTGATGGTGATGATGACTAGCGGTATTACGATTAAGGACAATGTAGTCATCCATCATAACGATATGAATGGCAGCGGAGCATTGCTATATGATGTGCAGCGTGCAGACCTTGCTTTTAATACGATGAAGAACAATCGAACGGCCATTGCATTACAAAAAAGTGCAGAGGTTCAAATTATGCATAATAATTTTCAAATGAATCAAACGGCCATTGAAGGGACAAAGGTAGATGACCAAACAGTTGTGTACAATAATCAGTTTACTGGCAATATATTAACAGCTCGCTCCGATCAACAAGGCATTCAATTATCGAGTAATTATTATGATGATTATGTTGGAACGGATTTAAAAAATGATGGTACTGGCGATGTTCCATATGTCGCTGTATCTAGCTTTGGACAATGGATGGTCCGACAGCCAGTGTATCAATATTTTGTAGAGTCACCAAGCGTTGTTTTACTAACTTCCCTCGATCAGCAAATCAATAAAAGCGCGAGGACGGTGCTTGTTGATGAAACGCCGAAACTGATGAAAGACCAAAGTGTAAAAAAAGTAGATATGGATATAGCACAGTTTTTGCTAGGTCTATTTTTTATTTTAAGTAGTGTATGGCTATGGAAAAGAGGTTTGATGGAATGAAAAAGTGGATACTAATAATTTGCGTTAGTTGTTTACTGGCTGTAGGGTGTAGTGAAAAAACGTTTAAACCACGTGACATTGTCAATGAAACCGATGTTTGTAAAGTTTGTAACATGTCAATTGTGCATAACGAGTATGCCGGACAAATTGCCTTGAAAAATGGTGACTATGAAATGTTTGATGATATTGGGTGTTTAATTGAGTATATTGCGGCAAATGGAGACGAAGAAGTTGGCGCTGCATTCATTAAGGATGCAAAAGAGAATAAATGGATTGATGTTTCGAAGGCGACGTTTGTCTACAACAAAGATTATTGGACGCCGATGAATTATGGTGTACTTGCTTTCGAAACACAAGAAGCTGCGCAATCTTGGATGGCTACTGAAGGTAAGGGACAAGTGCTTACTTATGAGGATTTAAGCGATTTTAATTGGGGGATTCATCAGTGATGTACAGCATGCTCATCAAACTTGAATTGAAACAAATGTTGCGCAGTCGGTGGATGCAATTAGTTGGCTTACTCTTCACTTTTGTTTTTACATCGATTATTGTTATCCAGCAAATGGCACTGCCTGATGTAGAAGGTTTTACTCGTCAAACAGCTTCTTTTTTAAATGTCCTTTTGTTTTTATTGCCTCTATTTATTTTGACAATTGGCAGTATGAGCATTGCTGGTGATATAGAAACAGGGTGGTTTTCTTTATTAAAAACCTATCCGATGACGCGTAAACAATATATTTTTGGAAAGTATTTAGCTACTGTTATTGCCTTTTTATTAATCGTGATGGTAGCGTTTGGTGTTGTTTTAGCACTTGGCGGATTACTTGGTGGCGTACGTTTGCCGTTTATTTTTATAAGTCTGACATTATTATGCATTGCTATTTTTACTTCCTTAGCGTTAGCTATTGGGGCGGTAGCGAAAACGAGATTATTTGCGCTATCACTGTCGTTAGTTTTATGGTCATTTTTCTTATTGCTTCTGTCGTATGCCTTAATGGCAATTGGCACAGTAGTTGCAGGGCATATTTTACAAAAGCTAACGATTATTGTTATGCATATTAATCCTGTAGAATGGTTGCGCTTTGGTTACTTTATATTTACAAAACAGGCCAGCGTACTTGGTCCATCTTTTTATAATGTGACAGCATTTTATGCATCACCATTGGGCTATGTGGTATATGGATTGGTAACATGTTTGTGGGTAGCTTTACCGCTTGCCTTTACTGCAAGGAGACTAAAGAAGGGGGAGAAGCGGTAGTGTTACTAGAGGCGAATCATCTATTAAATGTCTATAAAAATAATAGGGGACTTAAAGATGTATCCTTTACTGTGCAGAAAGGGCGTATTTTAGCGTTAGCAGGTGGCAATGGAGCGGGGAAAAGTACGCTTATTCGCCTGTTAACTGGACAGGAGAAACCAATGTCAGGGGAGCTAAAATGGCAGGAGAGTCAAGCGATTCGTTATATGCCAGATGATGTAGATTTTCCCTCAATGTTAACGGCAGCAGAAGTATTGCAATTACTGTCCTCTTTGAAAAGAATAGCTAAAAAAGAGCAAGAGCAAGTATTGAAACGCGTTGGCTTGTGGGACGTTAGAAAGCAAAGGGTTCAACAGTTTTCGAAGGGAATGCGGCAACGGTTAAATCTTGCACAAAGTTTACTAGGTGCGGGGTCGCTCCTTATTTTAGATGAACCAACGAATGGACTTGACCCATTTTGGATTGCAGAGTTGAAAAAAATGATGCTTGAACAAAAGGAAATGGGCAATACAGTGATATTTTCTACACATTTACTAGGATTTGTAGAGGAAGTAGCAGACGATGTGTTAGTGTTACATGAAGGAAATATATTACTTTCAGGAGACTTAAATGCAATATTGAGGAATGAAAATGTTTCAACATTAGAGAGTTTATGGTTAAAAAAATTAAATCTGTAACATTTATGTAAATGACGTTATACTATTAGGTAGGTTTGTTTGATAAGAAACATCAAACAAACCTCTTTTTATAGAGGCAATAACATGTTTGTTAATTTATCATTTTAACTGGATAATGGCACATTAATTGTGTTACGAAACAGTTTTCGATATGCTTGAACTAAATTATCGTGCAATTCAAATAATTGGTTAGCGAAAATGGGAGGTTTTTTGTTTTATGAATTTACAAATCCAAATGGTATTAGAAAATATAGAGAAAGTAATGATAGGAAAGAGAGAGGTAGCGGAACTTAGCATTGTAGCCTTACTTGCAAGGGGGCACGTATTACTTGAGGATGTGCCAGGAGTTGGTAAGACTATGATGGTACGTGCGCTTGCTAAATCTTTCGATGCCCAATTCAAACGAATTCAATTTACTCCCGATTTACTGCCCTCCGACGTTGTAGGCGTTTCTATCTATAACCCAAAAACAATGGAATTTGAATTTCGTGCAGGACCGATTATGGGCGATGTAGTTTTGGCTGATGAAATTAATAGAACGTCACCGAAAACACAATCTACTTTACTTGAAGCGATGGAGGAAGCATCTGTTACAATTGATGGTAATACACTTATGATTAATCAGCCATTTTTCGTTATGGCGACGCAAAATCCTATCGAACACGAGGGTACCTATCCATTACCAGAGGCACAGCTTGATCGCTTTTTACTAAAAATAAAAATGGGTTATCCAACGAGAGGGCAAGAAGTAGAAATACTGCGTCGTGCTGAAAATGGCAAGTCTATTGAAAAAATTGAAGCTGTGCTTTCGGTGGCACAATTAATTGAATTACAGCAACTTGTGCAAGGCGTTTATGTGGAAGACTCCGTTAAAAACTATATGGTTGAACTGGCTTCTCAAACAAGAGAGAATAACTACGTTTATTTAGGGGTTAGTCCTCGTGCGACAATTGCTTTGATGAAGGCGTCTCAGGCATATGCATTTATGAAAGGGCGAAGCTATGTAATACCGGACGATGTCCAATATTTAGCGCCCTATGTCTTTAGCCACAGATTAGTGCTCAAGCCAGATGCGCGTTATGATGATGTAACAGCAGAAGAAATTATTGAACGTATTATTGCGAAAACGCCTGTGCCGACGAAGAGGTTAGCAGAGCAATGAAGAAATGGCGAGCCCTTTTTGAAAAAAGTAAACATTTTCTATTAGTGAGCTTTCTGATACTTATTACGTTTTGTTATGCTATGTTTCAAGGTGGATTTGTCAGCTGGTTTGTCTTTTTTACGGTAAGTCCATTTTTGTTGTACGCTTTTATCTTCCAACTTGTGAGGGAGGAGATATACAGTGTAGAGCGTAAAATTGACCCTTCTCATGTAGAAAGCGGACAATCAGTTCAAGTGACAATAAGTGTAGAAAGAAAAACGCGTTTTCCATTTGCGTATATGCTGATGGAAGAACTTGTTGGTAGCGAGATGCTAGTGCAGTCAAAGGTGCAAGAGAAAGACGCCATAAAATTTGTAGGTTTTAAAAAAACGTTTACATGGCGTTACACACTTGAAAGCTTGTCACGTGGTGAGCATCGTTATTTAGGTGCGCAAATCATCTTCCATGATTTTTTCGGATGGGCAAAGAAGCGCATTTTGGTAGAAAAAGAACAAATCGTTCTAGTTTATCCGAGAGTGCATGATATGAAATATGCTACATTACAAACAAAATTAGATGTTGGGTCCATGATGACCCCTTATTCAATTGTGAAGGACACATCAATGGCTATTGGTTTACGCGAATACGTACCAGGTGACCGCTTTTCGTGGATTCATTGGAAGTCATTTGCAAAAACACAAACACTTCAGTCAAAGGAATTTGAAGATCGTCAATCACAGGAATTGATGTTAATGCTCGATGTAGGTTCTTCTCCGTTATTTGAAGAGAAGGTGGAGTTGGTCGCTTCAATGCTTAGTGCGATTGTACGAGGGCGTGGGGATATTTCCTTTGTTTCAACAGGTGTAAAAACAAAAGTGTTTTCTTCTATCCAAGGTGAAAAGCAACTAGATCGAGTGATGCATCATTTAGCTTGTGTCAAACCTGTTGAAAATGCAAAATATCAATTGCGTGATACCCAAGTCCTTCAGCGTGTGGCAACGCTTCTATATGTTACGAGCGATATATCAGATGAATTACTACATACTTTAGGTAATACGGTGAAAAGTTGTATTTGTTTTGTAGTATCTCAAGAGACACAGGCACGTTCTGATGTAACAAAGCGTTATAAACATATTCAAGTCGTACATGTAAACCCAACAGATTATTACCACTTGTTCACGGAGGTGATGAAGCCGTGAAAAAATCACTAGAAAATTTTATTGAGCTAGCTTTCGCGTACGTCATTATTTTCTTTATATTACGTGAGTGGCTAACACCAGTTATGCAATTAACAAATACAGGTTTAAGTCAGTTGTTTCTAGTTTTTATCGGCTTAGCACTAGTGCTTTCTTTATTTAAAGTTCGACCGTTATTGTCCGGACTTATAAAGTTAGGTTATATTACATGGTTTGTGATATTTGTTTATAGCGAGAATCCGTTTTTTTCAGGACACACCATTCCGTTTTTAGTGAATGAAGTGACGTGGAACATGGTGAACATTTTTTCAGGGAATTTTGGACAAGTATCAGATGCATTTAGAACAGTATTGTTTTTAGCATTGATTTGGATGTTAATTTATTTAATTCACCATTGGATTACAGTGCATCATAATATTTTCTACTTCTTCGTATTAACCGTATTTTTCATCGCGACACTTGATACGTTTAGCGAATATAATGGAAAGCTCGCTATTATTAAAGTAATTGTGCTTGGTCTAATTATGACGGGTGTACTTTTTATTAAACGTTTAAGACTTCAGCTCGATGCACCGAGTGATATGCTTAGAAAGTGGAAAATTGTTTTACCAATGCTTATTTCGGTGGCACTTGTCAGTATGGTGGCATTCTATTTACCAAAAGCAGGACCGACATGGGCTGATCCAGTACCGTTTATCAAAAGCGTTACAGGGCAAGATGGTGTAGGAGATGGACAAAGAACAGTTGGTTATAGTGATGATGACAGTAAGTTAGGTGGGCCTTATAAAGGAGATAATACATTAATTTTTACGGCAACCTCACGTGATCGCCATTATTGGCGTATCGATACTAAAGATACGTATACATCGAAAGGCTGGGTGTTATCAGGTGAATATATGGGGGAAGCTGTTTTTGAAAACGATACCCCAATTTATACATCCTTGCAGGTTGGGCCACGAGAAAATGAACGGCAAATTCAAATGGATATGGCTGTCCCTATGCCATTTTTAATTCAAACATATGGCATGTTATCCGTTTCGGCAGAGGACCCTACCTTGTATATCCAAGATGGACAAACTGAAAAAATAGTAACAAAACAACCGAGTGGTGAATTGGTGACGACGGATAATGGTAGTAATAAATTACTGTCAAATTATACGATCACTTATAGTGAGCCAAACTATAGTTTGCAACAGCTTCAAATGTCTGAACCAGCTATGTTAGAAACATTAGATCCTTCTTATAATCGTTTTTTACAATTACCTGACACACTTCCGCAGCGTGTACAAGATTTAACGCTCGATATAACGCGTGATAAAGCCTCTGTATACGAAAAAATAAAGGCAGTGGAAGGCTATTTTTCAAAGGGAAACTATAGATACGATAAAAAAGCAGCAGCTATTCCTGCTGAAAAACAAGATTATGTAGATCAATTTTTATTCGATACAAAAGTAGGTTACTGTGATAACTTTTCTACATCCATGGTTGTTATGCTTCGTTCTATCGGCATTCCCGCTCGCTGGGTGAAAGGTTTTGCACCAGGTGATGCAGGGGCGTTATCAAATGGTCTGCGTGAATATAAAGTGACGAATGACAATGCCCACTCTTGGGTAGAGGCATATGTTCCAGGTACAGGGTGGATAGAGTTTGAACCGACAATTGGCTTTTCTGGTACAGTGAATATTGATTATGATTTACAGCAAAATCAACCTCAGCAAGAAGAAGTACTACAACCAGAAGAAAAACCAGCGCAACAGCAAAAGAAAGAGCAACCAACAGAGCAAACAGCTAACAATTCAGCTTTTAGCTTAGACCGTGTATGGGCTTGGGTAAAATCGTTAAAATATGTTTGGTTCACGCTAATGGCTTTACTCATTATTATTGGTGTGGCTTTATTTGTACAACGAAAAACATGGATTCCTAAAATGCAGGTGCGTGTCTATCGCAAAAAAGAAGCGGATTGGTCAAGTTTTGATGCTTCCTATCAAGCATTAACGAAACAGTTAGGGCGCATTGGTTTAAAACGAAAACATGACGAAACATTGCGAGCGTTTGCTGAGCGGGTAGATGCATCGTTAGAGACAGAAGAGATGCAAAAGTTAACGGCCGTATACGAGCAACATATTTATGGCAAGAATGCACAAGATGTTGACTTCGTTAAACTGCGGGAAAGTTGGGAATATTTAATCAATCGCACAATCGGTTGATTTTAATGGGTACAAAGAGTAAAATGAAAAAAATTATATATGATTAGGATGGCTTTCATATAAGTTCGAAAATAGGGTTCGGATGTTTCTACGAAATCACCGTAAATGATTTCTCTATGAAGGTGAATGTTTTGGCTAGGTGAGAAGTTTTATACATCACTTTTCTTTGTTACGCATTCCCCTTTATATATCAAGAGCTTATGGACGCGTAGGAAGTTTTTTTACTTTCATACGCGTTTTTCTTTGAACATATGAAAACGTCCTTTAAAAATAGAAGAAGAGGTGGAAATATTGTCAGCAAGCCCTTTATTAAAAGAGCAAGAAAAAATCGTCGTTCTAGACTTCGGTAGCCAATTTAACCAATTAATTACGCGTCGTATCCGTGAATTTGGTGTTTTCAGTGAATTACACCCACATACGATTACAGCAGATGAAATTAAAGACATGAATGCAGCAGGTATTATCTTTTCAGGTGGTCCTAACTCTGTTTATGATGACAATGCATTCCATGTAGATCCAGCTATTTTCGAATTAGGTTTACCAATCCTAGGTATTTGCTATGGTATGCAATTAATGGCGCATACGCAAGGCGGTAAAGTAGAAGGCGCTGAAACACGTGAATACGGTAAAGCGGAAGTTCAAGTAACGGCTGCTAATAAATTATTCGGTGATTTACCAACAGAACAAATCGTCTGGATGAGTCATGGCGACCACGTAACAGAAGTTCCTGCTGGCTTTGAAATCATTGCAACAAGTGCATCTTGTCCAATCGCTGCTATGGCAAACGCAGAACGTAAACTATATGCAGTACAATTCCACCCAGAAGTTCGTCACTCTGTATATGGTAATGATTTACTACGTCAATTCGTATTCGATATTTGTGGCGCTAAAGGCGATTGGTCAATGGCAAACTTTATCGAAATCGAAATTGCTAAAATTCGCGAAATCGTTGGCGATAAAAAAGTATTATGTGCACTTTCAGGTGGGGTAGACTCTTCTGTTGTTGCAGTACTTATTCATAAAGCAATCGGTGACCAATTGACTTGTATGTTCGTAGACCACAACCTAAACCGTAAAGGTGAAGTTGAACAGGTGATGAAAACTTTCACAGAAGATTTCGATATGAACCTAATTAAAATCGATGCACGTCAACGCTTCATGGACAAACTTGCGGGTGTATCTGATCCAGAGAAAAAACGTAAAATTATCGGTAACGAATTTATTTACGTATTCGATGAAGAAGCTTCAAAATTAGAAGGTATGGATTTCCTTGCACAAGGAACGTTATACACAGACATTATTGAATCTGGTACGTCGACTGCGCAAACAATCAAATCGCACCATAATGTAGGCGGTCTTCCAGAAGACATGCAGTTCAAATTAATTGAACCATTAAAAACATTATTCAAAGACGAAGTTCGTGCACTTGGCTTAGAACTTGGTCTAGATGAGAAAATTGTTTGGCGTCAACCATTCCCAGGTCCTGGTTTAGGTATTCGTGTACTTGGTGAAGTAACAGAAGAAAAACTTGAAATTGTTCGTGAATCTGATTTCATCTTACGTGAAGAAATCGCAAAAGCTGGTCTTGATCGTGACATTTGGCAATACTTCACGGTATTACCTGATATTCGTTCAGTAGGTGTAATGGGCGATGCTCGTACGTATGACTACGCAATCGGTATCCGTGCTGTAACGTCTATCGACGGTATGACTTCTGACTGGGCACGTATCCCTTGGGACGTACTAGAGAAAATCTCTGTACGTTTAGTAAACGAAGTAAAACACGTAAACCGCGTGCTGTATGATATTACATCGAAGCCACCAGCAACGATTGAGTGGGAATAATCACTAATAGCAAGAGTCCTAAATGCCCTGATAACACAGGGGTTTAGGGCTTTTTTTTGTTGCGTGGGGATGACGAGTGTAACATGAAGATAGACCATAAACCATTGTAGAATGGGTGAAATTGCTGGAAAAGTGTTGGATGTAGTAAACTAAGTTTATGAAATACGTTGGCTTTTAATTGAGGGGGATGAAAATGGAGAAAAGTATTGCGACGATTCACACATTAGCTGTTGGTATGCCAAAAGAATTGAACTATAGCAACGGGCGATCAATGATAACAGGAATTGAAAAACAAGAAGTACAAGAAGTTTATTTGGGAAAGAGTGGTTTTGAGGGAGATGATGTAGCAGATAAAAAACATCATGGTGGGCCTAATCGTGCTGTTTGTTTATATCCTGCAGAGCATTACATACAATGGGAGCAAGAACTAGGTAAAAAATTGCCGACTGCAACATTCGGTGAGAATTTAACGGTAACGAACATGTTGGAAGCGGATGTTTGTATAGGAGATACTTATAAAATTGGCAATGCTGTTATTCAAATTACGCAAGGGCGTATTCCGTGTAGCACGATTGATAGATATGCAAATGCAGATATATTGCTCAAACGTTTAATTGAAACGGGGTATACGGGCTACCTTGCACGTGTGCTAATCGAGGGAACAATCAGTGCAAATTCAACGATTGAATTGATTGAAAGACATCCTGCAGGTATATCTGTTTTATATTGCAACGAAGTCTATTATAAAAACAATGATGTAGGTGCGATGAAGAAAATTCAAGCGGTGGATGCGTTAGCGTTAGATTGGCAACAAAAGTTAGAAAAAAAGATTCAGTCATTGCAGAGTCGAGTAGGGAAGTAAAGCACAAAAGTATCAGAACCCCCTTTAGCTTTTAGGCTATAGGGGGGTTCTTATTTATGTAAGGAATTTCAATGGTTAGCTTACGATCAAATGAATTGCATCCTAAATAGCATGTTATTACAATAAAATCGTCTAAAACGATAATTGTTTGTGTAGTAATGAGTAGTGAAAAAATTGAAAGGAATGGAGATAATGTTACGAAAATATAAGTATAGTGTGATTTTATTTAGTTACATATCACTGGTGCTTGTATTGCCAAAGCTTTTTAATTCGCCCGCTAATCAGACTGAATTAAATACTTTCTTATTACTATTTTGTCTTGCGCATGGAATGGTTTGTATCATAGCCTTTATATCATTACGTAGCCAAGTAATTCTTGGTTTGAAAGATATTCGAAACAAACCTTTAAAATTTATTCAATTGTTTATTGTTGGATTGTTGTTACTATATCTAGGTGTAATGTTTATAGATCCACTAGTTGATTCTTTTGCTAACTCGTCAAATCAATCTAGCGTCAATCATGTTTTGCAGATAGCACAAGGTATAATGCTATTTGTCTTTTTGTTTCCAGTCGTTTTGCTAGGACCGGTGAATGAGGAGATAATATTTAGGGAAATCATCCTGAAAAAGTTAAAGACAAAGATAGGGGTTTATTTCTCGATTGGAATTTCAAGTTTCTTATTTGGCCTTTTACATGTACATAGTTTTTCAGAAATTGTTCAAGTGATACCTTACTTTTACTCTGGGCTCGTCTTTGGCGTCATTTATTACAAATCGAATTTTAATATCGTGTATTCAATAACCCTCCATATCTTTAACAATTGTATTGCGATGCTCTTTGCACTTTAGTGCTAACACTAAAAAAGAACGTATAGAAAAAGAGTTCTTTTTCTTTATTTTTCTATGTTTTTTCCAAAAACTGAACATTAATTCCGTATTTTATACGAACTTTCGTATTTTTTTTATAAGAAATGTTCGGAAATGGGGTTGAAATCTAAAAAACGAAATGATATATTACGATTGTAAATTAAATAAGTCGTCGTATAATGTCGGGGATAAGGCCCGTGAGTTTCTACCAAGTTACCGTAAATAACTTGACTACGATTTTAGTTTTATACGAATGTATAGTAACTAATTTATTTCACACATTATAAGTGCTGAAATGTATCGTAGACATGCGACTAGTAGAGTAGTCAGCGTGTCTTTTTTGTTTTCGGTATTGAAGACGACAATACGGAGGATCTTTAAAAAATGAAAAAATATTTCATGTTCGATGAATTAGGTACTAGTTATCGCCGCGAAATAATTGGTGGTATTACAACATTCCTTGCCATGGCTTATATTTTAGCAGTTAACCCAGGCATTCTGGAAAATGCAGGGATGGATAAAGGTGCTGTATTCGTAGCAACAGCATTAGCAGCAGCAGTCGGTTCTTTGATTATGGGTATTTTCGCTAAATTCCCAATCTCATTAGCTCCAGGTATGGGATTGAATGCATTCTTTGCTTTCACTGTAGTAGGAGCATATGGTATTCCTTGGCAAACTGGGTTAACAGGTGTGTTTTTCTCAGGGATTATTTTTATTATCCTTTCACTTACAGGTATTCGTGAAACAGTTATTAATGCAATTCCAGCACAACTTAAATATGCAGTATCAGCTGGTATTGGTTTATTTATTACATTCGTAGGGTTACAAGGAGCGGGTATCGTTGTAGATAGTCCAGCAACTTTAGTAACATTAGGTGCATTTACAGGTTCCACTCTTTTAGCAGTGTTTGGTATTATTATTTCTGTCATTCTTATCTTAAAATTCCGCAGCGTCGGTATTTTCTTAGGAATGGTTATTACAGCGGTCGTTGGTATGATGACAGGTGTCATTGCACCGCCTGTATCGGTTGTATCAGCAATTCCAAGTGTAGATTCAACTTTTATGGTTGCACTTGACCCAATTTTCCATGACTTTGGTTCTTTATTAAATGTTAAATTTTTAGTCGTAGTACTAACATTTTTATTCGTTGACTTTTTCGATACAGCAGGTACATTAATGGCTGTTGCTACTCAAGCTGGCCTATTAAAAGATGATAAATTACCACGCGCAAGCCGTGCGCTTATGGCGGATGCATTAGCTACAACAATTGGTTCTTTATTCGGAACTTCAACAACTACTGCATATGTAGAATCAACTTCAGGTGTAGCAGCAGGTGCTCGTTCAGGTTTTGCTGCAGTTGTTACAGCGGTGCTATTCATAATCGCGCTATTCTTCTCGCCATTACTTGCTGTTGTTACTTCAGCGGTAACAGCACCAGCACTTGTTATCGTAGGTGTGTTAATGGTTTCATCATTGCGTTTAATTGAATGGGATAAATTCGAAATTGCAGTTCCAGCGTTCTTCACAGTATTAATGATGCCACTTGGTTATTCAATTGCAACAGGGATTGCAATTGGTTTCGTATTCTATCCTGTAACAATGCTTTTAGCAGGTCGTAAAAAAGAAATTCACCCAATGATGTACGGATTGTTCTTTGTCTTCCTTGCATACTTTATCTGGGTTCGATAATGTAAAGACGAAAAAGCTCCTCTTTGTGAAAACGAAGAGGAGCTTTTTATTCGAAATTGTTTGAGAGCCTGACACTTAATATACTATAGAAGAAACTACTAGTTATTATTGACTGAATAGTTTTATTTCAATTAAACACTTGCAAACTATGTTACGAGATGTTATATTTAAACACGTTGTTACGAAACATGTGAACAACACACTGCAAGAAAATAATAGTTGACATCATATTGAATGTATGTTAAATTATAAAAAGTTACTTACTAGTAACTAACAAAATGAACCTTGAAAACTGAACAAGCAAAACGTAATCAATATAGTTTTTACTAGCTAACTTTGTTAGTGAACGAAACAAAATTTTGGACATCAAAATTGATGCCAGCAAAACAATTTGAGCTAATCAAATTTCTTTTATGGAGAGTTTGATCCTGGCTCAGGACGAACGCTGGCGGCGTGCCTAATACATGCAAGTCGAGCGAACAGAGAAGGAGCTTGCTCCTTTGACGTTAGCGGCGGACGGGTGAGTAACACGTGGGCAACCTACCCTATAGTTTGGGATAACTCCGGGAAACCGGGGCTAATACCGAATAATCTATTGTCCCTCATGGGACAATACTGAAAGACGGTTTCGGCTGTCGCTATAGGATGGCCGCGGCGCATTAGCTAGTTGGTGAGGTAACGGCTCACCAAGGCAACGATGCGTAGCCGACCTGAGAGGGTGATCTACCACACTGGGACTGAGACACTACCAGACTCCTACGGGAGGCAGCAGTAGGGAATCTTCCACAATGGGCGAAAGCCTGATGGAGCAACGCCGCGTGAGTGAAGAAGGATTTCGGTTCGTAAAACTCTGTTGTAAGGGAAGAACAAGTACAGTAGTAACTGGCTGTACCTTGACGGTACCTTATTAGAAAGCCACGGCTAACTACGTGCCAGCAGCCGCGGTAATACGTAGGTGGCAAGCGTTGTCCGGAATTATTGGGCGTAAAGCGCGCGCAGGTGGTTTCTTAAGTCTGATGTGAAAGCCCACGGCTCAACCGTGGAGGGTCATTGGAAACTGGGAGACTTGAGTGCAGAAGAGGATAGTGGAATTCCAAGTGTAGCGGTGAAATGCGTAGAGATTTGGAGGAACACCAGTGGCGAAGGCGACTATCTGGTCTGTAACTGACACTGAGGCGCGAAAGCGTGGGGAGCAAACAGGATTAGATACCCTGGTAGTCCACGCCGTAAACGATGAGTGCTAAGTGTTAGGGGTTTCCGCCCCTTAGTGCTGCAGCTAACGCATTAAGCACTCCGCCTGGGGAGTACGGTCGCAAGACTGAAACTCAAAGGAATTGACGGGTACCGCACAAGCGGTGGAGCATGTGGTTTAATTCGAAGCAACGCGAAGAACCTTACCAGGTCTTGACATCCCGTTGACCACTGTAGAGATATGGTTTTCCCTTCGGGGACAACGGTGACAGGTGGTGCATGGTTGTCGTCAGCTCGTGTCGTGAGATGTTGGGTTAAGTCCCGCAACGAGCGCAACCCTTGATTTTAGTTGCCATCATTTAGTTGGGCACTCTAAGGTGACTGCCGGTGACAAACCGGAGGAAGGTGGGGATGACGTCAAATCATCATGCCCCTTATGACCTGGGCTACACACGTGCTACAATGGACGATACAAACGGTTGCCAACTCGCGAGAGGGAGCTAATCCGATAAAGTCGTTCTCAGTTCGGATTGTAGGCTGCAACTCGCCTACATGAAGCCGGAATCGCTAGTAATCGCGGATCAGCATGCCGCGGTGAATACGTTCCCGGCCTTGTACACACCGCCCGTCACACCACGAGAGTTTGTAACACCCGAAGTCGGTGAGGTAACCTTTGGAGCCAGCCGCCGAAGGTGGGATAGATGATTGGGGTGAAGTCGTAACAAGGTAGCCGTATCGGAAGGTGCGGCTGGATCACCTCCTTTCTAAGGATATTTTCGGAATACAAACCTTGGGTTTGTAAGATTACGTTTTGCGTTCAGTTTTGAAGGTTCATCATTACGATGAAATACTTCAAAAGTGTGCTCCTGTCGCTACGCTTTCGTCGCAAATTTGCGAAGAAGTAGAAACAGGTAGTGAATTTGTTCTTTGAAAACTGGATAAAACGACATTGAAATTGTAACAAACACATTTATTTTTTTAAGTTTTTTATAGGCTTAATAACAAATGAAGGTTTCGAGATACGAGTAAGACAAAGAAGCGATTGAGTGAGAGAAGGAGCGTACCTCTGTACGTGACTGACCGAACGAATGAAGCTGACGCTGGATTACGATGTATATCGGAAGCTGCAGGTTAAGTTATTAAGGGCGCACGGCGAATGCCTTGGCACTAGGAGCCGAAGAAGGACGGCACTAACACCGATATGCTTCGGGGAGCTGTAAGTGAGCTTTGATCCGGAGATTTCCGAATGGGGGAACCCACTACGTTTAATCGCGTAGTATCTTGACGTGAATACATAGCGTCTTGAAGGCAGACCCAGGGAACTGAAACATCTAAGTACCTGGAGGAAGAGAAAGAAAAATCGATTCCCTGAGTAGCGGCGAGCGAAACGGGAAGAGCCCAAACCAAGAGGCTTGCCTCTTGGGGTTGTAGGACACTCTATACGGAGTTACAAAGGAATGAGTTAGATGAAGCGACTTGGAAAGGTCCGCCATAGCAGGTAAAAGCCCTGTAGTCGAAAGTTCATTCCCTCCAGAGTGGATCCTGAGTACGGCGGAACACGTGAAATTCCGTCGGAATCCGGGAGGACCATCTCCCAAGGCTAAATACTACCTAGTGACCGATAGTGAACCAGTACCGTGAGGGAAAGGTGAAAAGCACCCCGGAAGGGGAGTGAAAGAGATCCTGAAACCGTGTGCCTACAAGTAGTTAGAGCCCGTTAATGGGTGATAGCGTGCCTTTTGTAGAATGAACCGGCGAGTTACGATTACGTGCGAGGTTAAGCTTTAGAAGGCGGAGCCGCAGCGAAAGCGAGTCTGAATAGGGCGAATTAGTACGTGGTCGTAGACCCGAAACCAGGTGATCTACCCATGTCCAGGGTGAAGGTGAGGTAACACTTACTGGAGGCCGAACCCACGCACGTTGAAAAGTGCGGGGATGAGGTGTGGGTAGCGGAGAAATTCCAATCGAACTTGGAGATAGCTGGTTCTCTCCGAAATAGCTTTAGGGCTAGCCTCGTGATGAGAATACTGGAGGTAGAGCACTGTTTGGACTAGGGCCATCCCGGTTTACCGAATTCAGACAAACTCCGAATGCCAGATATTTATACACGGGAGTCAGACTGCGAGTGATAAGATCCGTAGTCAAAAGGGAAACAGCCCAGACCACCAGCTAAGGTCCCAAAGTAATCGTTAAGTGGAAAAGGATGTGGCGTTGCACAGACAACCAGGATGTTGGCTTAGAAGCAGCCATCATTTAAAGAGTGCGTAATAGCTCACTGGTCGAGTGACGCTGCGCCGAAAATGTATCGGGGCTAAACGATTCACCGAAGCTGTGGATTGACATCTACGATGTCAGTGGTAGGAGAGCGTTCTAAGTGCGTTGAAGTCAGACCGGAAGGACTGGTGGAGCGCTTAGAAGTGAGAATGCCGGTATGAGTAGCGAAAGACGGGTGAGAATCCCGTCCACCGTATGACTAAGGTTTCCTGAGGAAGGCTCGTCCGCTCAGGGTTAGTCGGGACCTAAGCCGAGGCCGATAGGCGTAGGCGATGGACAACAGGTTGATATTCCTGTACCACCTCCTCACCGTTTGAGAAATGGGGGACGCAGTAGGATAGGGTAAGCGCGCCGTTGGTTGTGCGCGTCCAAGCAGTAAGGCGTGTGTGTAGGCAAATCCGCACACTGTAACGTTGAGCTGTGATGGCGAGTCCGTATGGACGAAGTTCCTGATTTCACACTGCCAAGAAAAGCCTCTATCGAGGTGAGAGGTGCCCGTACCGCAAACCGACACAGGTAGTCGAGGAGAGAATCCTAAGGTGTGCGAGAGAACTCTCGTTAAGGAACTCGGCAAAATGACCCCGTAACTTCGGGAGAAGGGGTGCTCTTGAGCGTGCAAGCGCATGAGAGCCGCAGTGAATAGGCCCAGGCGACTGTTTAGCAAAAACACAGGTCTCTGCAAAACCGTAAGGTGACGTATAGGGGCTGACGCCTGCCCGGTGCTGGAAGGTTAAGAGGAGTGGTTAGCGCAAGCGAAGCTGCGAATTGAAGCCCCAGTAAACCGTAACTATAACGGTCCTAAGGTAGCGAAATTCCTTGTCGGGTAAGTTCCGACCCGCACGAAAGGCGTAACGATCTGGGCACTGTCTCAACGAGAGACTCGGTGAAATTATAGTACCTGTGAAGATGCAGGTTACCCGCGACAGGACGGAAAGACCCCGTGGAGCTTTACTGTAGCCTGATATTGAATTTTGGTACAACTTGTACAGGATAGGTAGGAGCCAGAGATCTCGGAGCGCCAGCTTCGAAGGAGGCGTCGGTGGGATACTACCCTGGTTGTATTGAAATTCTAACCCATGCCCCTTAGCGGGGCAGGAGACAGTGTCAGGCGGACAGTTTGACTGGGGCGGTCGCCTCCTAAAAGGTAACGGAGGCGCCCAAAGGTTCCCTCAGAATGGTTGGAAATCATTCGTAGAGTGTAAAGGCACAAGGGAGCTTGACTGCGAGACCTACAAGTCGAGCAGGGTCGAAAGACGGGCTTAGTGATCCGGTGGTTCCGCATGGAAGGCCATCGCTCAACGGATAAAAGCTACCCCGGGGATAACAGGCTTATCTCCCCAAGAGTCCACATCGACGGGGAGGTTTGGCACCTCGATGTCGGCTCATCGCATCCTGGGGCTGTAGTCGGTCCCAAGGGTTGGGCTGTTCGCCCATTAAAGCGGTACGCGAGCTGGGTTCAGAACGTCGTGAGACAGTTCGGTCCCTATCCGTCGTGGGCGTAGGAAATTTGAGAGGAGCTGTCCTTAGTACGAGAGGACCGGGATGGACACACCGCTGGTGTACCAGTTGTCTTGCCAAAGGCATCGCTGGGTAGCTATGTGTGGACGGGATAAGTGCTGAAAGCATCTAAGCATGAAGCCCCCTCAAGATGAGATTTCCCATTACGCAAGTAAGTAAGATCCCTCAAAGACGATGAGGTAGATAGGTTCGAGGTGGAAGTGTGGTGACACATGGAGCTGACGAATACTAATCGATCGAGGACTTAACCAAAAAGTTTGAAACATTCAATGAACCGTTTATCCAGTTTTGAAAGAACAATCTTTCAATTAAATACTGTCTAGTGATGATGGCAAAGAGGTCACACCCGTTCCCATACCGAACACGGAAGTTAAGCTCTTTAGCGCCGATGGTAGTTGGGGGCTTCCCCCTGTGAGAGTAGGACGTCGCTAGGCAAGTTTAAAAGCCAAGGATATATTCCTTGGCTTTTTTTGTTTTTTGCATAATGTTTTGTGTGAAGGTACAGGATATACGATTGAGAAGCTTGAAATAGGGATATAAAACGCTACTATGATTATGAATTGTTACAATTTCGTGCATTCTTGAAGTGCCATATCGGGTATAATGGATTACAAGTAAGGAAGAATAATCATGACATGGATTGGAAGGAAGAACAGTTTGGGCAAAAAGCAAATTTGGTATGAAGTAGAAGAAAATGAAACAATCGAACAATGTTTAGAGAGAATGCGTCAAGATGGATATATGGCGATGGGACGGAAGGAAGAGCCTATTTTTCATCTAGTAAATGGCGAACCAACGTATTTACGTCAAAAAATACAATTTAAAGCGATGTTATGTCAAGATTCTGACTAAATATGACTTAAAACCGAACGATATTTAGTGGTGAAAATAAAATGTTCGCATTTTTGCATTGACGATAGTGTTTTCACTTGTTAAAATGTGATAAGGAAAACAATTAAATCCCTCATATATGCTAGAGAATTGGCTCTAGTGTCTCTACCCGGCACCGTAAATGCTGGACTATGCGGGAAAGCAACTTTTGGCATGTTACGGGAAGGTGTGTGTACAGATGTCTAAATCTGCATATTCTTTTCATAATAAGTCCTCAAGTAAGCTGCTTTCACGTGTATGGTAGAGAGTAGCTTATTTGAGGATTTTCTTTGTTCAAAAAGTAAAGAAATGCAGTGACTATTGAATAATAGAGGCTTGCACAATAATCGATCATTTTTCTATCGTTTAAAAGGAGCGACAATTCATGAATCCGAAAATCGGTGTCATTATGGGTAGTTCAAGTGACTGGGAAACTATGAAACATGCGTGTGATATTTTAGATGAATTACAAGTACCGTACGAGAAAAAAGTAGTATCAGCACATCGTACGCCTGATTTAATGTTTGAGTACGCTGAAGCAGCACGTGGGCGAGGTATTCAAGTGATTATTGCAGGTGCTGGAGGTGCAGCACATTTACCAGGTATGGTAGCAGCTAAAACAACATTACCTGTTATTGGCGTGCCAGTACAATCTCGTGCACTTAATGGTCTTGATTCACTGTTATCAATTGTACAAATGCCAGGTGGTGTACCTGTAGCAACTGTGGCAATCGGAAAAGCAGGTGCAACAAATGCAGGCTTGCTTGCAGCGCAAATTTTGTCGACAACAGACATAGAGCTTGCTAATAAACTAGATGCTAGACGCGAGGCGACGAAGCAACAAGTATTGGAAAGCACAGGTGACTTAGTGTGACGAAAATTATTTATCCAGGACAAACGATAGGTATTATCGGAGGAGGACAGCTTGGCCGTATGATGGCACTTGCTGCAAAGGAAGCAGGATTTAAAATAGCTGTTCTTGAGCCGACAATGGATTCACCATGTGGACAGGTTGCAGATATCCGAATTGTGGCACCTTATGATGATGAAGCTGCATTAGAGGAACTTGCAGAAGTCAGTGACGTTATTACGTATGAGTTTGAAAATATCGATTACGATGGTTTAAAACGATTAACTCAAATGGCTTACGTACCACAAGGAGCTGAATTAGTACGCATTACACAAAACCGCGTGACTGAGAAGGAAGCAATTGTGAAAGCTGGCTGTCCAGTAGCTCCTTATATAGTAGCTAATACATACGAGGAATTGGTCGCGAGTATTGACAAGATCAGTTATCCGTGTATCGTAAAAACTGCAAGAGGTGGCTATGATGGCAAAGGGCAGCAGCTTCTAAATTCAGCAGCGGATTTACCATTAGCAGAAGGGCTTTTCGCTCATTCACAATGTATTGCTGAAGGGTTTGTACCTTTTGTGAAAGAAGTATCAGTTATTGTACAGCGAAACGGTGACGGAGAATTATATTGTCAGCCTGTTGGTGAAAATATTCATGTTCATCATATTTTACACGAAACAATTGTACCTGCTCGTATCGAAAAGATGACAGCACAGTCTGCTGAGCAAGAGGCTATAAAAATAGCTGATTACTTAAATTTAGTAGGGACGCTGGCGGTAGAAATGTTCGTTTTAGAAAACGGCGAAATTATTATTAATGAACTAGCACCGAGACCACATAATTCTGGTCACTATTCAATAGAGGCATGTAATATATCACAATTCCATCAGCATATCCGTGCTATTTGTGGTTGGCCATTGCGCAAACCGCAACTTTGGGCACCATCAATAATGGTGAATGTATTAGGGCAGCATGTTATGCCACTTAGTAACTCAATTGCAAAATATCCTGAATGGTCATTGCATCTTTATGGGAAAGCTGAAGCTAAGGTGAACCGTAAGATGGGCCACGTAACGATTATGACAAAAGATTTAGAAGCAACATTACAACAAATCGAAAGTTCTGGCATTTGGTCAGAATAGAAGGAGATACGCAATGATTGAACGTTACACAAGACCCGAGATGGGCGCAATTTGGACAGAACAAAATAAATACCAAGCTTGGTTAGAGGTTGAAATTTTAGCATGTGAAGCTTGGGCGGAGATTGGCGATATTCCAAAAGAAGATGTAGCTAAAATTCGTGAAAATGCTTCATTTGATGTAAATCGTATTTTAGAAATTGAGAAAGAAACGCGTCATGACGTAGTGGCATTTACACGTGCTGTATCTGAAACACTTGGCGAAGAGCGTAAATGGGTGCACTACGGTTTAACTTCAACAGACGTGGTTGACACAGCCCTTTCTTATTTGATTAAACAAGCGAATGATATTTTACGAAAAGATATTGTGAATTTTATTGATATTATTGCAGCAAAAGCGAAAGAGCATAAACATACAGTTATGATGGGTCGTACACATGGTGTACATGCTGAACCAACAACGTTCGGTTTAAAATTAGGCTTATGGTATGAAGAAATGAAACGTAACTTAGAACGCTTTGAAGCAGCTGCTCAAGTGATTGAAACAGGTAAAATGTCTGGTGCAGTTGGCACATATGCAAATATCGATCCACGCGTTGAACAATACGTATGTGACAAATTAGGGCTCGCAGCATCACCTATTTCTACACAAACATTACAGCGTGACCGCCATGCACAATATTTAGGCGCTCTTGCATTAATTGCAACATCAATTGAAAAATTCGCAACTGAAATTCGTGGATTGCAAAAATCAGAAACACGAGAAGTAGAGGAATCCTTTGCAAAAGGACAAAAAGGTTCATCTGCTATGCCGCATAAACGCAATCCAATCGGCTCTGAAAACATGGTTGGTATGTCACGTTTAATGCGTGGTTACATGGTAACAGCTTACGAAAACGTAGCATTATGGCATGAGCGTGATATTTCACATTCATCTGCGGAACGAGTTATTTTACCGGATGCAACGATTACACTGAACTATATGTTAAATCGCTTCGGTAACATCGTGAAAAATTTAACAGTATTCCCTGAAAACATGAAACGTAATATGGGTCGTACATTTGGACTGATTTACTCACAAAGAATTTTATTAGCACTAATCGATAAAGGGTTAGTACGTGAGGAAGCGTATGATACAGTTCAACCATTAGCGATGCAGGCGTGGGACGAGCAAGTGCAATTCCGTACGTTAGTTGATGCAAGTGAAAAAATCACTTCTTATTTAACGAAGGAAGAGTTAGATCATTGCTTTGATTACAACTACCACTTACAGCATGTAGATATGATTTTTGAACGTCTTGGACTTAACTAACAGTATTGAATCGATAGACAGTTAGTGCCACGACGGATGTTACGGGTTTTGAATCATACTTCAAGATTCAAAATCCATAACATCAATACGTCGAGGCGTATTTCATAATAATCTGGGGGAATGACGAAATGACGAAAGACCAACTTTTGTATGAAGGTAAAGCAAAAAAATTATATGCAACAGAAGATCCTACAATACTTTTAGTTGAATATAAGGATAGTGCAACAGCATTTAACGGTGAGAAAAAAGAGGAAATTGACGGGAAAGGCGTTTTAAATAATCGCATTACTTCATTAATTTTCGAAAAATTAAAAGCTAACGGAATTGCGTCACATTTCGTAAAACAATTGTCTGCTACAGAACAACTAGTGAAAAAGGTTGAAATCATTCCAATTGAAGTTGTTGTTCGTAACATAGCTGCAGGTAGCTTAGCAAAACGCCTTGGTTTAGAAGAAGGCACACCATTAAAACGCTCAATCGTAGAATTCTATTACAAGGATGATGCATTAGGCGATCCATTTATCACAACGGAGCATATTGATGTACTTGACCTTGCAACACCAGAAGAAGTAACAGCGATGTATGACGGTGCATTAGCTGTGAACAAAGTACTCCAACCAATTTTTGCTGATGTGGATGTCACGCTAATTGACTTTAAACTTGAATTTGGCCGTGATACGAACGGAGATGTATTATTGGCAGATGAAATCTCACCAGATACATGCAGACTTTGGGATACAAAAACAAAGCAAAAGTTGGACAAAGATGTCTTTCGTCGAGACCTTGGTAATTTAACTGAAGTATACACTATTATTCTTTCTAGACTCGGAGGCAAATAACAATGAAAAAAGTTAAAATTTACGTAACATTACGTGAGAGTATTCTAGATCCACAAGGTTCAGCAGTACAAGGTTCTTTAGCGAAAATGGGCTACGGTGAAGTAGAAGATTTACGTATCGGTAAATATCTTGAACTAACTGTCGGAGATTCTGCGCGCGATATTGATACTCTAGTAAAAGAAATGTGTGAAAAAGTTTTAACAAATGTAGTAATTGAGGACTACCGTTACGAAGTCGAGGAGGCTAACTAATCATGAAATTCGCAGTACTCGTATTCCCTGGGTCAAACTGTGACATCGATATGTATCATGCGATTAAAGACGAACTAGGTGAAGAAGTAGAATATGTATGGCACGCAGAAACAGATTTAAGTGGCTTTGACGGTATTCTAGTACCAGGCGGCTTCTCTTATGGTGACTATTTACGTTGTGGCGCTATGGCAAACCAATCCAATATTATGGCAGAAGTAAAAAAAGCAGCAGATGCGGGTAAGCCAGTCTTGGGTGTTTGTAACGGGTTCCAAATTCTAACAGAAGCAGGCTTATTACCAGGTGCTTTACTACGTAATAAAAACCTAAAATTCATGTGTCGTACAATACAGCTTAAAGTTGAAAACAACAATACATTATTCACAAATCAATATGAGCAAGGTCAAGTAATCAATATTCCAATCGCACACGGTGAAGGTAACTATTATTGTGACGAGGAAACATTACAAAAACTAAAAGATAACAATCAAATTGTGTTCACATACTCAGGAGAAAATCCAAACGGTTCTTTAGAAGATATCGCAGGGATTATTAACGAGCGCGGAAATGTATTAGGAATGATGCCTCACCCAGAACGAGCTGTCGATGCACTTGTGGGCGGAGCCGATGGTCTAGCAGTATTCAAATCAATTGTGAAGCAGTGGAGGGAAAATCATGTCAACAACTAAGTTTGAGCCAACAGCACAGCAAATTAAAGATGAAAAGCTATACGCTGGAATGGGGATGTCAGACGAAGAATTTGCAATGGTAGAAGGTATTCTAGGTCGCCTACCAAACTGGACAGAGACAGGTCTTTTCTCAGTAATGTGGTCTGAACACTGCTCATATAAAAATTCAAAACCAGTATTACGTAAATTCCCAACAAAAGGGACACAAGTATTACAAGGTCCTGGTGAAGGTGCAGGGATTGTAGATATTGGTGATGAGCAAGCCGTTGTATTTAAAATGGAATCACATAACCACCCTTCGGCAATCGAGCCGTATCAAGGTGCAGCAACAGGTGTTGGCGGTATTATTCGCGATGTATTCTCAATGGGTGCACGTCCAATTGCGATGCTAAACTCATTACGCTTCGGAGAGTTAAAATCAGCACGTGGTAAATATTTATTCGAAGAAGTAGTTGCTGGTATTGCTGGCTATGGTAACTGTATCGGGATTCCAACTGTTGGTGGCGAAATTCAATTCGACCCTTGCTACGAAGGTAATCCATTAGTAAATGCAATGTGTGTTGGGCTAATTGATCACAAGGATATTCAACGTGGTATTGCTGCGGGTGTAGGAAATACAGTGATGTACGTAGGAGCAAAAACAGGTCGTGATGGTATCCATGGAGCGACGTTTGCCTCTGAAGAATTAACAGAGGAATCAGAAAATCAACGTCCAGCTGTGCAAGTAGGTGACCCATTTATGGAAAAACTACTACTTGAAGCTTGTTTAGAAGTTGTAAAATCTGATGCGCTAGTTGGTATTCAAGATATGGGTGCTGCGGGTCTTACTTCATCTTCAGCAGAGATGGCTTCTAAAGCTGGATCTGGTGTAGAAATGAACCTAGATTTAGTACCACAACGTGAAACAGGTATGACTGCATATGAGATGATGTTATCTGAATCTCAAGAACGTATGTTATTAGTTGTGAAAAAAGGTCGCGAAGATGAAATTAAAGCGATTTTCGATAAATATGATTTAGATGCAGTAGCAATTGGTGTTGTAACAGATGATAAAATGTTGCGTTTACTGCACAAAGGTGAAGTTGTGGCAAATGTACCAGCAGATGCATTAGCAGAAGATGCGCCAGTTTATCATAAGCCATCTGCTGAGCCTGCATACTACGCACAGTTCCAAGCAATGGACAATGCAGAACCAGTTGTAACAGATTATAAAGAAACGTTAAACGCATTGTTACAAGCACCTACGATTGCTTCAAAAGAATGGGTTTACGATCAATACGATTATCAAGTTCGTACATCAACAGTTGTAGCACCTGGTTCAGATGCTGCAGTTATCCGTGTACGTGGCACAAATAAAGGTCTTGCGATGACTACAGACTGTAACTCTCGCTATATTTACCTTGATCCTGAAGTGGGCGGCGCGATTGCAGTAGCAGAAGCAGCGCGTAATATTGTCGCAACGGGTGGTACACCACTTGCTATTACAGACTGCTTAAACTTTGGTAATCCAGAGAAACCAGAAATTTTCTGGCAAATTGAAAAATCTGCCGATGGTATTTCAGCAGCATGTACTGCACTCAATGCACCAGTAATCGGTGGTAACGTTTCTTTATACAATGAACGTTCCGGCGAAGCCGTTTATCCAACACCAACAATCGGTATGGTAGGTCTAATCGAAGACTTAGCACATGTAACAACGCAAGATGTGAAAGCAGCTGGCGATGTAGTATTTGTTATCGGTGAAACGAATACTGAATTTGGTGGTTCAGAACTTCAAAAATTATTAAATAACGGTGTCATCTCAGGAAAAGCACCTGCTATTAACCTAGAAGTAGAAGCAGCTCGTCAACAAGCATTGTTGAAAGCAATTAAAGCTGGACTTGTACAATCTGCACATGACGTAGCAGAGGGTGGTCTTGCTGTAGCACTTGCAGAAACGACATTTGGTGCACAAGGCTTAGGCATTGATGTAACACTAACAGGCTCTGCAACAACGGCTTTATTCAGTGAAACACAATCCCGTTTCGTTGTAACAGTCAAAGAAGAAAATGCAACTGCATTTGTAGAAACTGTAAAAGATGCACAAAAAATCGGTGTCGTAACAAACGATGCGCTTGTTAAAATCAACGGTGACAACGGTGTGCTTGTAGAAGGTACAGTGGAGGAATTCCGTTCTAGTTGGAAAGGAGCAATCCCATGCTTGCTGAACTCAGAGGCTTAAACGAAGAATGTGGGGTGTTTGGTATTTGGGGTAACCCAAATCCAGCACACCTTAGTTATTACGGGCTTCATGCTCTTCAACACCGTGGACAAGAAGGTGCTGGTATCGTCGTTTCTGACGGTCTACACCTGCGCGCGGTGAAAGGCGAAGGATTAGTAAATGATGTTTTCAACGAAGAGAAATTAAAAGCAGTGGACGGAAAAGCGGCAATTGCCCATGTTCGTTATACGACTGCTGGCGGTGGCGGAATCGAAAATGTACAGCCATTACTATTTCATTCATCAACAGGTAGCCTTTCAATTGCTCATAACGGTAACTTAGTCAATGCGACACACTTAAAACAGTATTTAGAGCGTCAAGGTAGTATTTTCCACTCTAGCTCAGATACAGAAGTGTTAGCGCATCTTATTAAGAAAAGCTCGCATTCACCATTCCGAGCAAAGGTGAAAAATGCCCTTTCGTTATTAAAGGGAGCGTATTCATTCTTAATTATGACCAAAGATGAAATGCTTGTTGCACGTGATCCACATGGTCTACGTCCTCTATCTCTTGGAAAACTAGGAGACGGTTGGGTTGTTGCTTCTGAAACTTGTGCTTTTGATTTAATAGGAGCAGAGTTTATACGTTCTGTGGAACCAGGGGAATTATTAATAATAAACGATGAAGGTGTAAAATCAGATCGTTTTGCAGATATGGAAAATCGCGCAATGTGTGCGATGGAGTATGTATACTTAGCACGTCCTGATTCCGATATTGATGGCATTAATGTGCATATGGCACGTAAACGTATGGGGAAACAACTCGCACGTGAATGCGCACATATTGAAGCGGATGTCGTAACTGGTGTACCTGACTCAAGTATTTCAGCAGCAATTGGCTTTGCTGAAGAAAGCGGTATTCCATATGAGCTAGGGTTAATAAAAAATCGTTATGTTGGTCGTACATTTATTCAACCGACCCAAGAATTGCGTGAACGTGGTGTAAAAATGAAGCTGTCACCTGTTGTGCAAGTTGTCAAAGGGAAACGCGTTGTAATGGTGGATGATTCAATTGTTCGTGGTACAACATCACGCCGTATTGTCAAAATGCTAAAGGATGCAGGTGCAGCAGAGGTGCATGTTGTGATTTCTTCTCCACCAATGACGGATCCTTGTTATTACGGTATTGATACTTCAACACATGAAGAGTTGATTGCTTCGAGCCATAGTGTGGATGAAATAAGAGACGCAATTGGTGCTGATTCACTAACATTCCTTTCAGTTGAAGGCATGGTCGAAACGATTGCACGTCCATTTGAGGATGAAAATAAAGGTCTTTGCTTAGCATGTTTTACAAGCAAATACCCAACAGAAATTTTCCCAGATACAATCTTACCACACGAAAAAGAACTGTTACGCTAAGTGTATGTTAATCAATAAAGCCTTGTTGGAGTACCCACATTCAAACGATGTTGGGTATCCTCTAAAGGTGAAAATGACATTGAGTTAGGATTGATATTCCCAGCATGATGTTGAACATAATTTTGTACGATTCTCTATATGTAAAAGTTAGGGATTTGTGCTGAATTAATTTAAAGGAGGATCTCTGCATGTCAAAAGCATATGAACAAGCAGGTGTAAATATTGAAGCGGGCTACGAAGCTGTTAAACGAATGAAGTCTCACGTTGAACGTACGAATCGACTAGGTGTGATGGGTACATTTGGAGGCTTTGGTGGTATGTTTGACTTGTCAGAACTAAATCTTAAAGAACCTGTTTTAATTTCAGGGACAGATGGTGTTGGGACAAAATTAAAATTAGCTTTCATGGTAGACAAGCACGATACAATTGGCGTGGACTGTGTTGCTATGTGTGTAAACGATATTGTAGCGCAAGGTGCAGAACCACTTTACTTTTTAGATTACGTGGCACTTGGTAAAGCAGAACCAGCGAAAATTGAACAAATCGTCAAAGGTGTTGCAGATGGCTGTGTGCAATCTGGTGCTGCTTTAATCGGTGGTGAGACTGCGGAAATGCCAGGTCTTTATGAAGAAGATGAGTATGATTTAGCAGGATTTGCTGTAGGCGCTTGTGAAAAATCAGCAATCGTAACAGGTGAAAAAATTGTTGAAGGTGATGTGCTTATTGGATTAGCGTCAAGCGGCGTCCATTCGAACGGCTATTCATTAGTGCGTAAAATCGTGTTTGCTGACAACGGCTATGCAGTGGATGCAGTTGTTGAAGGCTTCGAAGACTTAGGCTCAATTGGTGAAGCACTGTTAGTCCCAACTAAATTATATGCAAAACCAGTTCTTGCAACATTAAAAGCGGCTGATGTGCATGGTTGTGCACATGTAACGGGTGGCGGTTTCTATGAGAACTTACCACGTATGATGCCAGAAGGCTTAGCAACAGAAATTGACCTAGGTTCTTGGCCGGTTCTTCGTATTTTCGAATTTTTAAAAGAAAAAGGTCAGCTTGAAGATAAAGATTTATATAATGTCTTCAATATGGGCATTGGTTTCGTATTGGCTGTACCAGCAGCAGAAGCAGATAAAGTTATTGCTACAGCAGAAGCGAATGGTGAAAAAGCATACAAAATCGGTCGCGTTGTGAAAGGCGAGGGCGTTGTATTTAACGGCTCACATGATGGGAGCTTAGTGTAATGATTGCACCAGTAAAAATTGCCGTCTTTGCTTCAGGGAGCGGCAGTAATTTCCAAGCGATTCAAGAAGCGATTGAACGTGGCGAACTACATGCTAAAGTGGAGCTTGTTGTGACAGATAAGCCTGCTGCATTTGTTGTGACGCGTGCAGAAAAATTTGGTATCCCCGTCCTAGCTTTAAATCCAAAAGAATTTGCATCGAAAGCAGACTACGAAACGGCGATTATTGAAGCCTTACGTGAATGTGGTGTGCAGTGGATTGTACTTGCAGGGTATATGCGTTTAATTAGCGAAGTATTATTGGCGGCATATCCACAGCGTATTGTGAATATCCACCCTTCACTGTTACCATCCTTCCCAGGCAAAGATGCTATTGGACAAGCAATTGCACATGGTGTGAAAGTGACGGGTGTTACGGTGCATTTTGTAGATGAAGGCATGGATACAGGGCCTATTATTGCACAAGCTGCAGTTGCTGTTATTGAAGGTGATCGTGAGGCAACTGAAATGGCCATTCATCAGCAAGAGCATGTGTTATATACAAAAGCATTACAACAATTATTAAAGTAATGGATTGGTAGGTAGTTAGGTTTGGCTCATTGTAACAGGAAACGCTAATTGTTCCTGTAAGATTCGCTCAAATCATGATGAACTCCGCTCAAGTAGAACGAGTCGTTCAATAAGCACCTAACGCCGCTAAATCAAGATGGATAGATAATTCGTGGCTTTACACGAGACAAATTAGGAGGATTTCGTTGTGACAAAACGTGCATTAATCAGTGTTTCCAATAAAGATGGTATTTTAGAATTTGCCAAAGAATTAGTGGCATTAGGTTATGAAATTTTATCAACTGGTGGTACAAAAAAAATGTTACAGGACAATAATGTCGCAGTAACAGCAGTGGATGAAGTAACAAAATTCCCAGAAATTTTAGATGGGCGTGTAAAAACTTTAAATCCAATGATCCACGGTGGACTATTAGGGAAATTCGATGATGCTTCTCATCAAGCGCAAATGAATGAGCATGGAATTGAACCAATTGAAATTGTTTGTGTTAATCTTTATCCGTTTGTTGAAACAATTTCAAAGCCTAATGTAACATGGGATGATGCCATCGAAAATATCGATATTGGTGGTCCAACAATGCTACGTTCAGCAGCTAAAAATCATCAATATGTAACAGTCATTGTAGATAGCAATGACTATGCAACTGTATTAGAAGAATTGAAAGCAACTGGTGCTACAACGATTGAAACACGTCGTAAGCTAGCAGCAAAGGTTTTCCGTCACACAGCAGCGTATGATTCTTATATTTCAAATCACTTAACAGAGGAAGCGTTCCCTGAAAGCCTAACGCTTACTTATGAATTAAAGCAAAACTTACGTTACGGTGAAAATCCTCATCAAAAAGCCGCGTTTTATCAAAAACGTCTTGGTTCGGATTTCTCATTAGCTTATGCTACGCAATTACACGGAAAAGAATTATCATACAATAACATTCAAGATGGTAATGCCGCACTTCAAATCGTGAAAGAATTTGAAATGCCTGCAGCAGTTGCTGTGAAGCATATGAATCCATGTGGTGTTGGTACAGGTGTAACGCTAGAAGAAGCTTTTGACAAAGCATATGCAGCCGATCCTACATCTATTTTCGGTGGAATTATTGCATTGAACATGGAAGTAGATGCGGCAACGGCAGAAAAGTTAAGCCATATTTTCTTAGAGATTATTATTGCGCCATCTTTCACGCAAGAAGCATTAGATATTCTTACACAAAAGAAAAATATTCGCTTATTAACAATTCCATTTGAGCAAGCTAAAAAAGATCAATTTAATGTTGTCTCTGTTGAAGGTGGCTTACTTGTACAAGAGCCAGACAGCTATGGCTTTGGTGATGCAGACATTAAAGTAGTGACAGATAGAGAGCCTACTGACAAAGAATGGGAAGCATTACAACTTGGCTGGGCTGTAGTTAAACATGTGAAATCAAATGCAATCGTTGTAACAGATTCTCAAATGACATTAGGTGTTGGCGCTGGTCAAATGAACCGTGTAGGTGCTGCGAAAATCGCTTTCGAACAAGCGGGTGATAAAGCAAAAGGTGCTGCTTTAGCATCTGACGCATTCTTCCCTATGAGTGATACAGTAGAAGCAGCTCATGCGGCAGGAATTACAGCCATTATTCAACCAGGTGGCTCTATTAAAGACCAAGATTCGATTGATAAAGCAAATGAGTACGGCATTGCAATGGTGTTTACAGGCGTACGTCACTTCAAGCATTAATCATCGCTATATAAAAATATACAATTAATAAAGGGTTTGTCCTAATAAGGAAAATAGTATACTGGGAGCGTTTCTAGTATACTATTTTTTCTATAAAAGCATATAAATGCTCTAACTCACATGAGGTTCGAAGGATTTACTTAGAGCAGCTTATTAGACAGCTCTTACTCTTAAAGAGGAGGATACACTAATTATGAACGTATTAGTTATAGGAAGTGGCGGTCGTGAGCATGCAATTGCCAAACAATTTAGCATTTCTCCGTCCGTAAAAAAAGTATTCGTAGCGCCAGGTAATGATGGGATGCGAGAAGATGTTGAAGTTGTTGCGATTGACACAATGGATTTTGCAGGACTTGCACAATTTGCTAAAGAAAACGAAGTAGATTTAACATTTGTTGGTCCAGAGCAACCACTTGCAGAAGGGATTGTCGATTTCTTTACGCAACGTGGTTTACGCGTATTTGGTCCAACGAAGGCAGCAGCGCAAATTGAAAGCAGTAAATCATATGCCAAAGATATTATGAATAAATATCATATTCCTACCGCTGCACATGCAACATTTACAGAATCAGAAAAAGCGATTGACTATATTAAAGCCCAAGGTGCACCAATTGTTATTAAGGCAGATGGCTTAGCGGCTGGTAAAGGTGTAGTAGTAGCTATGACAGAAGAAGAAGCGATTGATGCCGTACAGGATATGATCGGGAATCAGCGTTTCGGTGAGTCTTCATCTCGTGTAGTGATTGAAGAATTCCTTGATGGTGAAGAATTCTCCTTTATGTCTTTTGTACATAAAGGACAAATTTATCCAATGGTGATTGCACAAGACCATAAACGGGCTTATGACGGCGATAAAGGACCAAACACAGGTGGCATGGGTGCATATTCTCCTGTCCCACAAATATCGCAGGATGTAGTGGATGTCGCCTATCGAACAGTAGTTGAGCCGACTGTTAAAGGAATGGAAGCAGATGGGGTATCATTTACGGGTATTTTGTATGCGGGTCTAATTTTAACAAAAACGGGTCCTAAAGTAATCGAATTCAATGCGCGCTTTGGTGATCCAGAAACGCAGGTCGTCCTTCCACGCATGCAATCCGATTTCGGTGCCTTTATGAACGCATTAATGGAGGAAAAACCATTTGATTTGCAATGGTCAAATGAAGCGATGTTAGGCGTTGTTATTGCTGCTGAAGGATATCCTGGTGATGTGGAGAAAGGAAATGCGTTACCGAACTTAGAAACACTTTCAGCTTCACATGCAGTCTACCATGCAGGTACGAAGTTTGTAGATGGAAAATATGTAGGGAATGGTGGGCGTGTTTTACTTGTCGCGGCAAAAGCATCTACCTTACAAGAAGCACAAGAAAAAGTTTATGCTGGCATTGCCACAGTTGAATGGAACAACTTCTTCTATCGCAAAGATATTGGCTGGCGTACATTTAAATAACATTTACAAATATTTTTCATAGACTTTTCATTTCTCTAAAAAGTAAGGAGCCGTCTCAAATTTGTATTGAGACGGCTTCTTTGACTAAGAAGGATTTTGTGCTTTTGTTGTAGAATTTTTACTGTCCGAGGAATGTTGGTTTGAAGTGCTGGTGTCAGATGAGTTAGAAGCACTTGCAGTTATATCTGACGAATTACCAGTAATCGCAGAGGAGAAATCCTTCATTAGCTTACCAATCTGTTCAGAGGACATTGGATTTTGTTCAGAAGACATAGAATTTTGCCCACTGAACATACTTTGCATAGAGGTGTTCATGGCAGTTTCCACATTTGTGTTTAACATTGCCTTTGCAGGACAATATTTAAAAATACCCTCAGCCATTTTCATTGCCCCTAATGCGATCATCAGTCGACTTTTCAAACAGTTAGGATTTCTTGAAACTTTAGCGATACCAAATGCCGTCATACTTGTGCCAAGGGCAAAACGGCAAAAGGCATTTTTATCACTAAGATTTGCTTGTTGCATCATATCATTTCCTCCTTTAGTCATAGTGGAAAAAATAAAGCGGGGTGCACTTTGCTTTATGAAAGTGCTGTGTTACGATTGAAACAAGATGATTGCATAAAGCATTATTTTGCTTCATGTTGCAGATAATCTGAAATGAAGATGTACATGGCTCGGTTTTTGAAAGGCGTCAACTTGTGAGTCCTATTCAAAATGCGAACGCCAATACATCCATATGCACAATGAATGCAAAAGCGTTTATGCAGTAGTAGTATGTGAATTCAAATAGGAATTACACAATGAAATTTTACGCAAATTAGGAAGGAGCGATTTACATGGATCCAGTATGGAAAATTACGGAATTGCGTCAGCATTTAGCTGTTATAGATGGCAAAAAATCGCCTAATATTGTCTTAAAAAATGCACGTTATTTACATAGCATGCTGAAACAATGGGTGATAGGGAATATTTGGATTGCAGGAGACCGTATCGTGTATGCGGGAGAAAAAATGCCTCCAGTAATAGATGAAACAGAAATAGTGGATTGTTCGGATAAAACGATTGTACCTGGCTACATTGAACCACATGTTCATCCGTTCCAGTTGTATCATCCTCAATCCTTTGCTGATTTTTGTGGGCAACTTGGGACTACAGCTTTTATATCGGATAATTTAAGCTTCGTCTTATCTTTAGAAAACAAGAAAGCGTTTTCAATATTAGATGACTTAAAGAAATTACCGTTTTCGTTTTATTGGTGGACGCGCTTTGATTCACAAACAGAAATGGAGCAAGAGGAAGAAATTTTTTCAAACACTTCGATTTTAGAATGGTTAGAACGTGACGATGTATTGTTAGGTGGAGAGCTAACGGGCTGGCCTCGTTTACTGCATGGTGATGATTTAATGCTTTATCGCATGCAAATGGCGAAAGGATATGGTAAAAAGATTGAAGGTCATTTTCCAGGTGCATCAGAGCGCACTTTAGCGCGGATGAAATTACTTGGTGCAGATGGAGACCACGAAGCCATGACGGTGGAAGAAGTAGAACGTCGTATTATGCAAGGATTTGCCGTAACGCTTCGTCATTCTTCAATTCGTCCAGATTTACCAAATCTATTGAAAGGAATCGTAGAAAAACAACTACCGATATTCGACCATTTAATGATGACAACGGATGGCTCAACACCATCATTCCATCAGGATGGTGTGATGGATAAATGTATTCAAGTCGCATTAGATGCAGGGGTTTCACCAATCGATGCTTACCAAATGGCATCCTATAATGTTGCGCGTTATTACAATATGTCGAACTTACATGGTTTTATTGCGACGGGACGCTTTGCCTCACTAAATATTCTACAAGATGAATATCATCCAATACCGGAAAGTGTACTATCAAAAGGTGTTTGGTTAAAGCGTGATGGAGAACGGGTGCATCGTTTTGCTGACATAGATTATTCAGCAATTCCTTCTTTTGATTTGGACTTTTCGCTAACCTCTCATGATTTCCAATTTTCAATGCCATTTGGAATTGAATTAGTAAATGACGTTATAACGAAACCTTATAATTCATTGATTACACGAGAAGGGCAGCTTGCAAACCATGATGAAAGTTATTTAATGCTGATTAATCGAAGTGGTAACTGGCATGTTAATACGATGATTAAAGGTTTTGCCACAAACGTTCAAGGTTTTGCCTCCTCCTATTCAAATACTGGGGATATTTTGCTTATCGGCAAAAATAAAGACGATATGCAAAAGGCATTTGAAGAGATGAAGGCAATGCGTGGAGGCATTGTGCTTGTAGAAAAGGGAGAGGTCGTAGCATCTGTTCCGTTAACTATCGGTGGTATTCTGTATCAAGGGAATATGGAGGAACTGACAGTGAAGGAGCTTGATTTAAAACAAGCATTGGCAGAACGTGGCTATCGTTTAGGAGATGCCATTTATACTTTGCTATTTTTACAATCTACGCATTTGCCGTATATTCGAATAACACCAAAAGGGATTTTTGATGTCCTGAAGAATAAATTATTATTACCAGCAGTAATGCGGTAGTTAAAGTAGTACAATTTATATAGCGCCAGAGCACCAGCAAATAGACATTACATCAGAGCGGCATTGACTAAAGGAGAGTAATGCAAGTGTTAAAATCAAAAAAACTACTAGTTGGCTTAGCATTAAGCGCCTTGTTCATCGGTGGATGTTCAAAAGATGCATCTGAATCAGATGAGGAAGCAACGAAAGTAGATGACAAGCCAGCTATTGAAGAGCCTGCAAAGCAAGAGACATTTGTGGCACCGTTAACAGGAGAGAGTGTTGAAGAAGAAGTAACACAGCGTCCAATTATAGTGACCATTAATAATCATCCTGCCGCGCGCCCTCAATCAGGTTTGGCATCCGCAGATATTATTTATGAAATGCTAGCTGAAGGTGACGTTACGCGTTTACTAGCAGTCTATCAAAGTGATTTACCAGAAAACATTGGCTCAGTACGAAGTGCACGTTCATATTTTGTAGATATGGCAAAAGGTCTTGGGGCATTTTATGTCGCACATGGCTACAGCCCAGAGGCAAAAGCGATGCTTAGCAATAATGTTGTGGATAATATAAATGGTATGAATTACGATGGTACACTGTTTAAACGCTCGAATGATCGCGTAGCTCCACATAACTCTTATATTACCTCTGAAAATATATTAAAAGGTGCTGAAAAAGTAGGCGCTTCAATGAATTACAGTGAAAAAGTGCATCAGGCTTTTTATGAACCCGATGAACGTGGTAAAATAGGCGTTGAAACAAGTCAAGTTGACATTAACTATGGGAATAGTAATTATTTCCACAATACGTATGTGTACGATCATCAAACGAATCGTTATGGACGACAATCGGCAGGCGTGGAAACGAAAGATATGTTGACAGGCGAAGCATTAACATTTGCAAATGTGTTATTTTTTGAAATGAATCACCAAACAATTGATAATGTGGGTCGTCAAGATATTGATTTAACCTCTGGTGGAAATGCGTATGTATTGCAAAATGGTTATTTAAGAGAAGTAAAATGGGCTAATATCGATGGATTACCAATGGCTGTCGAAGAATCTGGTGACCTTGTAAAGCTAGTTCCAGGAAAGTCATGGGTTCATTTCGTACCAGCTTCACCAGGGTTACAAGCAATGGTGAAAACGCAGCCTTAAGAGGGAGGAAAACTGTATGCAAATCGAAAAAATTCGAGGGCATCAAACAGATCAGTTATTTAAAGCAGTACTAGAACTGAAGGACATTGAAGAATGCTATAAATTTTTTGATGATTTATGTACGATTAGTGAAATTCAATCACTAGCACAACGCTTTGAGGTAGCACATTTATTACGTTTAAAGAAAACCTATGAATCCATTAAAAAGGAGACAGGGGCAAGTACCGCAACAATTTCTCGTGTACGTCGCTGCTTTGATTATGGTAACGATACATATGATGAAATGTTAGGTCGTTTGTATCCAGATGAAAAGCCGTTTCAAGCACCAAAAGAATAGTAGGTAAGAGGCTGGGTAGAGTTTCTGCTCAGTCTTTTATATTTTTTTGTAGAGAGCCATAAGCTATACTTGTAAACGAATAGATAGAAAATGATAGGTGGTAAAATAGATGGATTATTTAGAGTGGAGACATGTGTTCAAGTTAGACCCAGCAAAGGACATATCGGATGAAGCACTAGAAAAAATTTGTGAATCTGGAACGGATGTTATTTTGGTCGGCGGCACAGATGGCGTAACATTAGATGGCGTATTAGATTTGCTTGTCCGTGTGCGTCGCTTTGAAGTACCAATAGCGCTGGAAATTTCAACAATTGATGCAGTAACGCCTGGCTATGACTATTATTTTATTCCAACGGTGTTAAATAGTGATGACCCGAAATGGATTAAAAATTTACACCATGAGGCTATTAAAGAATATGGTGATATTATGGTTTGGGATGAGTTAGTAGCTGAAGGGTATTGTATTTTAAATCCAAATTGTAAAGTTGCAGAAGTAACACAAGCGAATACCGATTTATCGACGGATGATGTAGTGGCCTATGCACGAATGGCAGAAAACTTCTTTAAACTGCCTGTATTTTATTTAGAATATAGTGGAGAATATGGCGATATTGCAATAGTACGTGCGGTGAAAAATGAATTGCAAAATACAAAGCTCTTTTACGGTGGTGGCATAACTTCTTCTAAGCAAGCTGCTGAAATGGCACAAGTTGCTGATACTGTAGTTGTGGGAAATATTATATATGAGGATTTAAAAGCTGCACTTTCGACTGTTAAGGCTGTAAAAAATGCGATATAATTAAGAACAAATGTTTGTAAGGCGGTGCGAAATGGAGCATTTAACAAAAAACTTATTAGTAGGTATGAACCCCGAACAGGAAAAAGCAGTAAAAACAACTGAAGGGACATTGCTAATTATGGCAGGCGCTGGTTCGGGCAAAACGAGAGTACTAACACATCGTATTGCGTACTTAATCATAGAAAAAGAAGTATACCCATCAAAGATTTTAGCGATTACGTTCACGAATAAGGCTGCTCGTGAAATGAGAGAGCGGATAGATGGCATTCTCGGAAATGGAACGGGCGACAGCATGTGGGTATCAACATTTCACTCGATGTGCGTACGCATTTTGCGCCGTAATATCGAGCAACTAGGTATTTCACGCAACTTCTCGATTTTAGATTCGACAGATCAGCTATCAGTTATTAAAAATGTTTTAAAAGATGAAAATATTGACCCTAAGCGTTTTGAACCACGTGCTATTTTAAATGCGATTAGTTCAGCAAAAAATGAATGCATAACTGCAGATGAATATGCATCGCAAATCAATGAACATAATCCGTATGAAAAAACGGTTGCCCTTGTTTATAAAGGCTATGAAAAAAGATTACGACGCAATCAGTCACTAGATTTTGATGATTTAATCATGACAACGATTACCTTATTTAAACGAGTACCTGAAGTATTAGAATACTATCAAAATAAATTTCAATATATTCATGTTGACGAATATCAAGATACTAATAAATCGCAATATTTATTAGTGCAATTACTTGCGAAAAAATTTAAAAATATTTGTGTCGTAGGGGATTCCGACCAATCCATTTATCGTTGGCGAGGCGCTGATATTGGCAATATTTTATCGTTCGAAAAAGATTATCCAAATGCTAAGGTCATTATGTTAGAGCAAAATTATCGCTCTACAAAGCGCATCCTCCAAGCGGCAAATGACGTCATTCAAAATAATACAAGCCGTTATCCGAAAGAGCTGCGCACAGAAAATGCACATGGTGAAAAAATTGCTTTATATAAGGCATATAATGAGCAGGAAGAAGCGCAGTTTGTCGTGCAAACAATCCAACAGCTTATGGAGAAGGAAAATCGTTCATTTGATGATTTCGCCATCTTATACCGTACAAATGCACAGTCTCGTGTGATGGAAGAAGTGCTTGTGAAGTCCAATATGGCGTATCAAATTGTGGGTGGTACAAAATTCTATGACCGTAAAGAAATAAAGGATTTATTGGCGTATTTACGTCTAATCGCCAACAATGACGATGATTTATCGCTTGCGCGTATTATCAACGAACCGAAGCGTAGTATTGGTGCTACCTCATTTGAAAAAATGGCACGCTATGCAATTGATCAGGATCGCTCCATTTTTGATGCGATGAATGATCTAATCTTTATGGGACTAACAGGAAAAGCTGCTGCTTCAGCAGAACATTTTTATGCAATGATTAAAGGTTTTACAGAAATGCAAAATTACTTATCTGTGACGGAAATCGTGGAACAAGTAATTGAGAAATCAGGCTATCGTGCGATGTTACAAAACGAAAAGTCTATTGAAGCGGAAAGTCGTTTAGAAAATATTGAGGAATTTTTATCTGTAACAAAAGCGTTTGAAGAACGCAGTGAAGATAAGAGCTTAATTGCCTTCTTGACGGACTTAGCTCTTATTGCCGATATCGATGCGCTTGACAAGGAAGATGCATCAAAAGGCAATATTATTTTAATGACGATGCATGCTGCAAAAGGATTAGAATTCCCTGTCGTTTTCATTATTGGCATGGAAGAAAATATTTTCCCTCACTCTCGTTCTTTAGACGACAACGATGAAATGGAAGAGGAACGACGACTGGCATATGTTGGCATTACACGGGCAGAGGAACGGTTGTATTTAACATGTGCACAATCGCGTACAATTTTTGGTCGTTCAAGCTTTAACAATGCTTCCCGTTTCTTACGTGAAATTTCAGAGGACATTTTAGAGTCAATTTCCAAAGGTGGTTCAAAACCTGAAGTACCATTTGCATCAAGTAATCGCTCGTCTAGTGGGTATTCAAAACGCACACTTGGCGCGCACCAGCATACACAACCAGCAACTGCACGCCTGCAAGCAACTGGAGGCGACCAATTCGGTTGGAAGGCTGGGGATAAAGCGATTCATAAAAAATGGGGAACAGGTATGGTTGTTAGCGTAAAAGGTGAAGGTGATAGTACAGAACTTGATATCGCATTTCCACAACCAATCGGTATTAAGCGACTATTGGCGCAATTTGCACCTATTGAAAAAGCGTAAGCGGAGGAACTTAAATGAATGAAATTGAACAGCGCATAGCGGAGTTAAATAAATTATTGCATGAATATGGGCATGCGTATTACGTGCTAGATAACCCTCTAGTTGCAGATAGTGTATATGACCAACTATTACATGAACTCATTGCATTAGAAGAGGCAAATCCTTCACTTATTTATCCTGATTCACCAACACAACGTGTAGGCGGTGCAATCGTAGAAGGATTTAAGAAAGTGACGCATGATTATCCGATGCTAAGTCTGTCAAACGCATTTAATGAAGCGGACTTACAAGAGTTTGACCGTAAAATTCGTCAAGCAATCGGCGATCACTTTTCTTATGTTTGCGAATTAAAAATAGATGGTCTTGCTATTTCATTAAAATATGAGAATGGTGTTTTTGTACAAGGAGCTACACGCGGTGATGGCGTTGTAGGAGAAGATATAACAGCGAATTTAAAAACGATTCGTGCTGTGCCACTGCGCTTAAAAGAACCAATTACGATTGAAGTACGTGGCGAAGCCTATATGCCTAAAAAATCATTTGAAAAATTGAATGCCCAGCGAGCAGAAAATGGCGAAGAATTATTTGCAAATCCTCGCAATGCCGCTGCAGGTTCATTGCGTCAATTAGATCCTAAAATTGCCGCAAGTCGTCAATTATCAACCTTTATCTATGCAATTGGTGGAGATGGTGAGGCATACGGAATTGATGGACATGGCGAAATGCTAGATTATTTAGAAGGAATCGGCTTCCCTTCAAATAAGGAGCGTCAACGTTGCGCGTCCATTGAGGAAGTAGTGTCCTTTATTGAATATTGGACAGAAAACAGACCGAATTTAGCCTATGAAATTGATGGTATTGTTATCAAAGTCGACCGTTTTGCACAGCAGGATGAACTCGGCTATACGGCAAAAAGTCCAAGATGGGCAATTGCTTACAAATTCCCCGCTGAAGAAGTTGTCACAACATTACTTGATATTGATTTAACAGTAGGGCGCACTGGCGTTGTCACACCAACTGCGATTTTAGCACCGGTACTGGTAGCTGGAACTACAGTGCAACGCGCCTCTCTACACAATGAAGATTTAATTCGCGAGAAGGATATTCGCATTGGAGATACCGTCATTATCCGAAAAGCTGGTGATATTATTCCTCAAGTAGTCGGGGTATTATTAGAGCAACGTCCAGAAGATTCAACTCCTTACGAAATGCCGCCAAATTGCCCGGTATGTGATAGTGAGCTGATTCGAATTGAGGGGGAGGTTGCCTTACGCTGTGTGAATCCAGCTTGTTTTGCCCAAATTGCAGAGAGCATCAAGTACTTTGTCTCCCGTAACGCCATGAATATTGATGGGCTTGGAGAGAAGGTTGTCGAGCAACTGTTGCGCGCTGATTTAATTCATGATGTATCCGATTTATATCAGTTAACAGTGGAGCAATTAGTAGAGTTGGAACGAATGGGTGAGAAATCAGCTACCAACCTAGTGAAAGCTATTCAAGCATCTAAGGACAATTCGATGGAACGTCTATTGATTGGGTTAGGAATACGACATGTTGGAGAGAAGGCAGCGAAAATCGTGTCAGAGGAATTTGAGACGATGGAGGCGGTGATGGCTGCATCTGAAGAACAACTTGTTGCGATTCATGAAATTGGCGATAAAATGGCCTCGTCGCTCGTTGAGTATTTTGCTAATGAAGATGCCCGTGCTGTTATTAAACGACTTGCTGAAGCGGGTGTCAATATGACATATAAAGGCAAAAAGGTGGAAGTAATCGTAGGAGCCAATCCATTTGCAGGGAAAACAATCGTATTAACTGGTAAACTTGAGCAATTGACACGGAACGATGCAAAGGCGAAAATAGAAGAGTTAGGTGGAATTGTCACAGGCAGTGTTAGTAAGAAAACAGACCTTGTTATTGCTGGTTCGGATGCAGGTTCCAAACTAACGAAAGCACAACAACTAGGCATTGAAATTTGGAACGAAGATGACCTAATTGAGCAACTGACTTAACATCATTTAAAGTAAAGTTTCATAACGCAAGGAAACAGTAAAGCATGAAGAATATTTGCGCCCGAAAATTAGTGGCTTCAAATATAATTTGTCCAAGACGAATCTGATTTTAGTAAAGGGGTACTAACATAATGAAGTCATTTCGACTCATTCCAGCAATTGTAGCTGCTGCAATGCTAGTCGGCTGTGTGCCTTCGAATAAGAAGGAGACAGAGCTTACACAGGAAACGCAACAGGAAAAAGCGGAAACAACGATTATTCCTAGTCTACAGATTGATGAATCTTTTTATAAAACACTCATTCCATATAAAGAAAGTGCAAGCCGTGGATTAGTTGTTTCGAATATTTACACGAAGTATGATATGAAGGAAGTTGAAACAGGGTTAATGCGTCTTTCTCAAAATGAGTTTGACACAGAAAATTATTACTTCCAAGAAGGGCAATATTTAGCTGAAAGCACAGTAAGCTCCTGGTTAGCGCGTAGTTCACAAACGGAGGATGGTTTAAATCCTCCGACAACAGACGCTATGACGCCAGAAGAACGTGCAACAAAAGCACCTGTTTATTTAGCCCATATTGTCGAGCAAAACTACTTAAAGAAAACGGATGATAACAAAGTAAAACTAGGTGGTATTTCAATCGGGCTTGCTTTGAATTCTATTTATTATTATCAGAAAGAACAATATGGGGAGTATTACGAGGAGCCTATTCCGGAGTCTGCTCTTATTGAACAAGGCAAAAAGATGGCGGCTGAAATCGTTTCCCGTATGCGTACACGTGATGAACTAAAAGATGTACCAATTGTCGTTGGGCTATTTAAACAGCGAGCGCGCAATGAAATAATTCCAGGTACGTATTTTACTTATGGTGTTGCCAAAGAAGGGCAAAATGATATTGGCGATTGGCAGGCGCTAGATGAAGAATATGTGATGTTCCCTACAGATGACACACATGATGCTTATCGAGATGTAAGTAATAATTTTAAAAACTTCAAACAAGATGTTGATAAATATTTTTCTAACTATACGAGTGTCATCGGCACTGGCTTCTATCAAAATAAAAAAATACAAAAGCTCTCAATTGAAATTCCAATCCAATTTTTCGGCACGGCTGAAATTATTGGTTTCACACAATATTTGACGGGCGTCCTTATCAATCAATTTGATAATATTAATGTCGAAGTGAGCATTACATCGGTTAATGGTCCAGAAGCTTTAATTATGAAAGAAGCGAATGATAAAGACCCATATGTACACGTGTATGAGTAAACAATAGTCAGCCTTGTGCTGGCTATTTTTTAATGAAATGAGAACAAGGCATAGTATGCGAATAAGCCTCAAAGTACGGAAATCCGCTATGGATGATGTTGTCCATTTCAACAATAGCAGACATCATAAGACAACACTTTGTCATAGTAGTGAAAGTTTCTATATTTTTGGTGAAAGTTGTGATTTTTAGTAGGAAAAATGTTATGATAATGGGCATGGTTAACTTTATTCAACCCTATTGTTATCGATAAAAACAATGAATTGGATAGTATTCGGAGGTGTGAACAATGGCAAAATTAACAAAAGAAGAGGTTAAGCACGTTGCGAATTTAGCACGTCTTGCAATTACAGAAGAAGAAGCGGAAAAATTTGCTGAGCAACTTGGGAAAATTACTGACTTTGCAGAGCAGTTAAACGAGTTAGATACTACAAATGTTGAACCAACAACACACGTTTTACCATTAGTAAACGTAATGCGTGAAGACGTGGCAACTAAAGGTTTAGACCGCGATGTAATGATGTTAAATGTAAAAGAACAAGAAGATGGTCAAGTAAAAGTACCAGCTATCATGTAATACTAAAACATAGGAGGATTCCTCATGACGTTATTTGAACGTTCAGCAAAGGAGCTACAAGCTGATATTAAAGCTGGTAAGCTAACAATCGCTGACTTAACAAAAGAAGCATATGAACGAGTGGCAAAGCTTGACGGCGATGTACAAGCTTTCCTTGCTTCAAACGAAGAAAAAGCAACTGCACAAGCAGCTGAAATGGACAAAGTACCATTTGAAAAACGTGGACCACTTTTTGGTCTTCCTATTGGCGTGAAAGACAATATCGTAACAGAAGGCTTAGAAACAACATGTGCTTCTAAAATTCTTGAAGGATTTATGCCAATATACGATGCAACTGTTGTAAATAAGCTACGCGAAGCTGGCATGATTACAATCGGAAAATTAAACATGGATGAGTTTGCAATGGGTTCTTCAAATGAAAACTCATACTATAAAACAACAAAAAATCCATGGAACTTGAACCACGTACCAGGTGGCTCATCAGGTGCATCTGCAGCAGCAGTAGCAGCAGGAGAAGTGCCATTTTCACTTGGTTCAGATACAGGTGGCTCAATCCGCCAACCTGCAGCATATTGCGGTGTCGTAGGGATGAAACCTACATATGGTCGTGTATCTCGTTTTGGACTTGTAGCATTTGCTTCTTCGTTAGACCAAATCGGACCAATTACACGTAATGTTGAAGACAATGCGCTTCTATTAGAAGCTATTTCAGGCTTAGACCCTAACGATTCAACTTCAGCAAATGTAGAAGTACCAAACTTCGCAGCAGCACTAACTGGCGATGTGAAAGGCTTACGTATTGCTGTACCAAAAGAATTTTTAGGTGAAGGTGTTGGCGAAGCAGCACGTCAATCCGTACTGGATGCATTAGAAGTACTAAAAGGCTTAGGTGCAACAGTAGAAGAAGTATCACTTCCTCATTCTAAATATGCACTTGCAGCTTACTATATCCTATCTTCTTCTGAAGCTTCATCAAACCTTTCTCGTTTCGATGGGATCCGTTACGGCTTCCGTGCTGAAAACGTGACGAATTTAATGGACCTTTACAAAGAAACACGTGCGCAAGGCTTTGGTGATGAAGTAAAACGTCGTATCATGCTAGGAACATATTCTCTTAGCGCAGGTACTTATGACGCTTACTACAAAAAAGCGCAACAAGCACGTACACTTATCAAAGCAGACTACGACAAAGTATTCGAAGACTTTGATGTAATCATTGGACCTACTGCACCAACACCAGCATTTAAAATTGGTGAAAATGTAGATGATCCGATGACGATGTATGCTAACGATATTTTAACAATTCCTATGAACTTAGCAGGTGTGCCAGCCATTTCAATTCCATGTGGTTTTGAAAATGGTTTACCATTAGGCTTGCAAATTATCGGTAAATACTTCGATGAAGCAACAATTTACCGAGTAGCGCATGCGTTCGAGCAAGCTACTGCGTTCCATAAAGAAGTTCCTCAAATTTGGGAGGGAAAATAACATGAACTTTGAAACAGTCATTGGTTTAGAAGTACACGTTGAGTTAAAAACAAACTCAAAAATCTTCTCGCCAGCGCCAGCTCACTTCGGTGCTGAACCAAATACAAACACAACAGTAATCGACCTAGGCTACCCTGGTGTCCTACCTGTCTTAAATAAAAACGTTGTAGATTTCGCAATGCGTGCAGCACTTGCATTAAACATGGAAATCGAACAAGAAACAAAATTTGACCGTAAAAACTACTTCTATCCAGATAATCCGAAAGCTTATCAAATTTCACAATTCGATAAGCCAATCGGTAAAAACGGTTGGATTGATATTGAAGTAGATGGTTATACAAAACGTATCGGTATTACACGTCTTCATATGGAAGAAGATGCTGGTAAACTAACGCATGCTGGTGACCACTCACTTGTGGACTTTAACCGTCAAGGGACGCCACTTGTAGAAATCGTGTCTGAGCCAGATATTCGCACAGCAAATGAAGCGTATGCCTACCTTGAAAAATTAAAATCCATTATCCAATATACAGATGTTTCAGACTGTAAAATGGAAGAAGGTTCACTGCGCTGTGATGCCAACATTTCGATTCGCCCATATGGTCAAGAGGAATTCGGTACAAAAACAGAGCTTAAAAACCTGAACTCATTCAACTACGTACGTCGTGGGATTGAGCACGAAGAGTTACGCCAAGCGGACGTATTACTTTCAGGTGGCGTGATTGATCAAGAAACGCGTCGCTTTGATGAAAAAACAGGTAAAACAATTTTAATGCGCGTGAAAGAAGGAACAGATGATTATCGTTACTTCCCAGAGCCTGACTTGGTGCGTCTGTCAATCGACGATGAATGGTTAGAGCGCGTTAAATCAGAAATTCCTGAACTGCCAGATGCTCGTAAAAAACGCTATGTTGAAGAATTAGGCTTAACACCTTATGACGCGGGCGTGCTTGTTATTTCTAAAGAAATTTCGGATTTCTTTGAAGCGATGGTAGCTGATGGTGCAGATGCAAAACTTTCAGCTAACTGGTTAATGGGCGATGTTTCAGCTTATTTAAATGCTGAACAAAAAGATTTAAAAGATACAGCATTAACACCAGAAAACCTTGCTGGTATGGTGAAGTTAATTACGGACGGTACAATTTCTTCTAAAATCGGTAAAAAAGTATTTGCTGAATTAGTAGAAAATGGTGGTTCAGCTAATGACATCGTAAAAGCAAAAGGTTTAGTTCAAATTTCAGATGAGAGTGCCTTATTAGCAATTGTTACAGAAGTATTAGATAACAATGCACAATCAATCGAGGACTTTAAAAATGGTAAGGATCGTGCAATTGGCTTCTTAGTCGGTCAAATTATGAAAGCGACAAAAGGACAAGCGAACCCACCAATGGTTAATAAATTATTACAACAAGAAATTGCTAAACGCTAATTTTTTGCTATTACAACGAGTCAAGAAAGTGTCTTCACTTTCTTGGCTTTTTAAATGTAAAGACTGTACATACTAACAAAAAGTAGCACTTAATAGTTGTCTAAAAAGAGTATTCATAGCAAAATATAGAATAGAAACAATCACATCACTTAAAAAGGGGATAGTATATGAAAACTGAGCAACAATATTTTGAAGAAGCCATTTCAATTCAACAATATATGGATCAGATGACGACGCTAAAAGAAGATAGCTTTCTAATTTATGATGGTTTTGAAGTGCCAACAAACGATGGTTTTGTAACGTTACTGAAGGACAAGCAACCTAAAATTTTAACCATTACAGAAGATTGGTGCGGCGATGCAATGCTAAATAATCCAATTATTCGCCGTGTTGCTGAAGCAGCTGGATTAGATATGCGTACAGTTTTCCGTGATGCAGATACAGATTTAATCGACCGTTATTTAACAAATGGTGGACGCGCGATTCCAATGTATATTTTATTAAATGAGTCGGGACAAGTGATAGGTAAATGGGGACCACGTGCGCCAGAGTTACAGGATATTGTTGTGAACAAAAGAGCGACGTTGCCAGATAAAGAAGACCCGAATTTTGAGGAAGCACAAAAATCGCTTTACGCTGAAATTCGTGAAGACAATATTACCAACAAAACAAATTGGACTTATGTATATGAAGATTTCAGAAAACATGTAACAGCAGCATTACAAAAATAAAACACTTTGTTAGCGCCAGAGGTGTTTGCACTGGCGTAGTAATAGTAGTGCAACATTTCAACGAAAAATTCGTTGAAAGTATTAGAATCTTATGAAGCAGGAAGGTATGTTATGAAACGAGCAAGAATCATTTATAATCCTACATCTGGGCGAGAAGTGTTTAAAAAGCATCTACCAGAAGTATTGGAGAAACTAGAGGTAGCAGGCTATGAGACATCTTGTCACGCAACAACTTGTGAAGGTGATGCAATAGAGGCAGCAAAAAATGCAGTAGAACGTGGATTTGATATTATCATAGCAGTTGGTGGCGATGGGACGTTAAATGAAGTTGTTTCTGGTGTAGGCCAATTCGAAAAACGTCCGAAAATTGGTCTAATTCCTATGGGGACAACGAACGATTTTGCACGTGCTGTCCATATACCACGAAATATTGATGAAGCCGTTGATATTATTATTAAAGGCGATACCTTACCAGTTGATGTTGGATTGTTAAATGGAGAACGCTATTTCATCAATATTGCTGCTGGAGGACGTATTACTGAGCTAACGTACGAAGTACCTAGCAAAATGAAAACAATGCTTGGACAGCTTGCCTACTATTTAAAAGCAGTTGAAATGATTCCATCTATTAAGGCATCACATATGCGTATTGAATATGATGGTGAAGTATTCGATGGCGATGCCATGATGTTTTTATGTGGCTTAACGAATTCAGTAGGAGGCTTTGAAAAGCTTGCACCAGATGCGAGCATAAACGATGGCTACTTCACATTAATAGTATTAAAAAAAGTAAGCTTGCCAGAATTTATTCAACTTGCAGCAATGGCTTTACGAGGCGAGCATTTAAAGGATGATCGCGTTATTTATAAAAAAGCAAGTGTCGTAAAAGTAACGACGGATAGTGAAGTTCATTTAAATCTAGATGGTGAATATGGTGGAGATGCGCCTGCGACTTTTGAAAACTTAAAACGCCATATTGAAATTTTTGTACCAATTGAAGATATTCGTGAGGAAGACCGTATTTAGATTAACAAAAAGCGTAAATTTTATTTTATAAATTTACGCTTTTTTTATTGTATTTTTTGAAAACCCCTTGCTATGCGAGGGGTTCTAAAGAGCTTCTAGCTATGGACAAGAAAAATCCCCAGCCGTACAATAAATTCAGGTCTGGTCAACCGACTTCGTACGAAAGGGGATCCAAATGGATAATAAAAGTTTAGCACACACAACATGGAATTGTAAGTATCACATCGTCTTTGCGCCAAAATATAGAAGGCAGATTATTTATGGACAAATTAAAGTAGATGTAGGTAGAATTCTTCGCCAGTTATGTGAAAGAAAAGGAGTAGAAATTATAGAAGCAACAGCCTGTCCTGATCATATTCATATGTTGGTAAGTATTCCACCAAAATTAAGTGTTTCATCGTTTGTGGGTTATTTGAAAGGGAAAAGTAGTTTAATGATATTCGACCGACATGCGAACCTGAAATACAAATATGGAAACAGGAAGTTTTGGTGTCGCGGATATTATGTAGATACAGTAGGAAGAAACAGAAAAATCATTCAGGAATATATAAAAAATCAATTACAAGAGGATATTCTTGAGGATCAAATGAGCATGAAAGAATTCATTGATCCATTTACAGGAGAAGAAATAAAAGCAAAAAAGCGAAAATGATAAAACCACTTTAGTGGTAGCGTGAAAACGGAGTGCGGTTGGCGGACCTTTCAGTGTGTCTTTAGACATGGTACTAGTACCCCAGCGTTTCACGCGTAGAGCAAACCACCAGTTAGACTGGTGGTTCTGATTTTATTTCCATATAATGAAGGGTTGTGAACGAATTAAGAAAAATGTTTGGCAAATGTGCGTATATTACTTGAACAAAATTTGAAACCTTTATAATAGTAGAAATATCGGACCATTATAAAGGTTTTTTCGTTGGAATAGTGGAAAATATGGGTATGGGAAAGGGAAAGGAAGTGGTGCAGTTGTATAAGTCACAGGAAAAAAAGCTTATTTGGTTAAGTTTTGGTGTTGCAATTATCATGCTACTTTCCATACTTGGAAGAATATTTGGAAGTTAGGAGGGCAATGAGATGATTAATGAATCAGCAGTCTTTTGGAGTCGTGCGTTAACGGAGCTTACGTTATCATTCCACATCATTTATGCAACGATTGGTGTCGGTGTGCCGTTAATGATCATGATTGCACAATGGACTGGATATAAAAAGAATGATGAACATTATATTTTGATGGCGCGACGTTGGGCACGGGGTTTCGTCATTACCGTTGCTGTAGGAGTCGTAACAGGAACAGCTATTGGATTGCAATTATCGTTACTATGGCCGAATTTTATGCAACTTGCAGGGCAAACGATAGCATTACCGCTCTTTATGGAAACCTTTGCATTTTTCTTTGAAGCCATTTTCTTAGGAATTTATTTATATACATGGGATCGCTTTGATAGCCAGAAAAAGCATATGTTACTCCTAATACCTGTTGCAGTTGGTGCATCCATGTCAGCTGTCTTTATCACAATGGTAAATGCCTTTATGAACGCACCTCAAGGCTTTGATATTGTGGACGGACAGCTTGTAAATATTCAACCATTTCTAGCAATGTTTAACCCGGCTATGCCAACAAAAGTTGCGCATGTTCTCGTTACAGCCTATATGACATCAGCATTCGTCTTGGCAGCCATTGCAGGTTACCGTATGCTCAAAGGCTCAGATCATGTTTACCATAAAAAGTCTCTATTTTTACTGATGAAAATCGGTTTAGTTTCATCAATTGCAGCAGCAATTATAGGCGATTTCTCAGGTAAATACTTAGCGGAATACCAACCAGAAAAATTAGCAGCGGCTGAATGGCATTTTGAAACAACAGATAAAGCTTCATTGGTTTTATTCGGTGTATTGGATGGCGAGGAAGTTAAGTATGCCATCAAGGTTCCTTATGCTTTAAGTATACTAGCACGCAATAATCCAAATGCAGAAGTTATTGGTTTAGATCAATATGCGGAGGAAGACAGACCACCACTTTATATACACTATCTTTTTAATATTATGGTCTTTATCGGCATGTTTATGGTATTAGTGTCTTTCCTTTACGTAGTAGGGAAACCACGAGGTTGGCGCTTTATTCATGCACGATGGTTTAGATGGATTATTGTAGCAGGTGCTCCACTGTCAATTATTGCGATTGAAGCCGGTTGGTGGCTTGCGGAAGTTGGACGTCAACCGTGGATATTATACGGTATTATGCGCACACCAGAAGGCGCTACAACGAGCGATCATGTAGATTTAATGATGCTGTTATTCACAGGTGTGTATACTGTACTTGGAATAGGAAGTACAGTCGTATTAGTTCGTATGTTTAAAAAGAATCCGATTGAACGTGAAATTGAAGATCGGCATACAGAAAAGGGCGGTGACATCATATGACATTAGAAGTGCTAGGAATTTCAGTTTTATGGATATTCCTTTTCGGTTATGTGATGGTGGCATCTATTGATTTTGGGGCAGGATTTTTCAATGCTTACAGTTTACTTATTGGAAAAAATCATGTCATAACTAATATTATTAAGCGTTATTTATCGCCTGTATGGGAAGTAACAAATGTCTTTTTAGTATTTTTCTTTGTAGGGATTGTAGGATTCTTTCCACAAACCGCCTTCTATTATGGAACGATTTTGCTTGTCCCAGTCAGCATTTCTTTAGTGTTGTTGGCAATTCGAGGGTCGTATTATGCATTTGAGGCGTACGGGGCACGCGGACATATTGGATACACGCTGACATATGGCGTATCAGGTTTATTGATTCCAGCTTCGCTCTCTGTTGTCTTTGCTATTGCAGGTGGCGGTTATGTAGACATTGTGGAAGGGCAACCTGTATTGAATTATTGGACATTATATACAAGTACATTTGCTTGGAGTATTGTCGTATTAAGTATAGCGGCTGTTCTTTATATATCTGCAGTATTTTTAACGTGGTATGCACATAAAGCAACTGATGTAGAGGCTACAAATTTAATGCGAAAATACGCCCTTATTTGGGCAGCACCTTTAATGATTAGTGCACTTGGTATTATGTATGAGATGAAATCCATTAACCCTGAAAGCTATCAGCATATGGTTAATTTATGGTGGATGTTTGCTATTTCTGCCGTATTATTTATCATTACAGTGATATTACTATGGATGCGAAAAAATTACGGTCTTGCAGTAGGATTATTAATCGCTCAGTTCGCGGTAGCATTTTTCGCCTATGGCATCGCACAATATCCATATTTACTGTATCCGTATTTAACAATTTACGATAGCTTCACAAGCACGCAAATGGTCATTGCATTAGTCATCGTCTTTATTTTGGGATTATGCTTACTTCTGCCTTCGCTTTATTTATTGTTGAAATTATTCCTATTCAACAAAAATTACGTGACAGGAAAAGAAGACCATCATGCATAGGGGGATATAGGTATGGAAAAAATCGAAATATTTTATGCGCCGTTTATAGTCGTCATTATTAGTATCATCATTATGTTTTGGTGGGCACCAAAGGATGATTATGTAAGAAAAAATAAGAAAGAGAGTCGCGAATAGCGGCTCTTTTTTAGCAAAATTAGCACAACCTGATAAATTCAAGCCTTGTTCTTTTTTCCTCCGCTATCACATGCTACAATAAGGAGATTGAAATGGAGGATGTACGAATGTCAGCACCCGTAAAAAAGAATGACCAACTTACAGTTTATATAGAAGATTTAACACATGATGGCAATGGTGTCGCAAAAGTCGAAGGCTATCCATTATTTATCCAAGGGGCTTTACCGAATGAAACAGCAGAAGTCCATGTTTTAAAAACATTAAAAAATTATGGCTTTGCAAAAGTCTTGGATATTTTAAAGCCTTCACCTGATCGAGTAGAAGCACCTTGTGATTATTTCAAGCAATGTGGGGGCTGTCAGTTACAGCACTTATCGTATGAAGGTCAGTTAAAGTGGAAGGAAAATATGGTGCGTAATGTTATGCAACGTCTAGGCAAAATCGACGCACCCGTTTTACCAGTGAAAGGGATGGAGGAACCATGGCAATATCGTAATAAGGCCAAAATTCCATTTTCCACAAATGACGCTGGTCAAGTGATTGCTGGTTTTTACAAAACAAAATCCCATACCATTGTCGATATGGATCGCTGTCTCATTCAAACGGGCGAGGCAGATGCAATTCTTTCTGGTCTAAAAAAAGAATTAACAGCTATCGGCATGCAACCATATAATGAGGCATCACATGAAGGCATGCTACGTCACGTCGTAATCCGTACAGCACGTGCAACAGGTGAGGTCATGGTTGTACTTGTGACGAAAAAGAAAAAATTCCCGCAAAAAGATGCCGCTGTAGCGAGCATACTAAAGCTAGTACCAAATGTTACATCCATTATGCAAAACATCAATAGCGATAAAACAAACGTTATTTTTGGTGATGAAACGATTAACCTTTGGGGCAAAGACGTCATTATTGACGCTATCGGCGATGTCCGCTTTGAAATTTCAGCACGTTCTTTCTATCAGGTAAATCCACAGCAAACCGAAGTGCTTTACAAGCAAGCGCTTGACTATGCTGATTTACAAGGACATGAACGTGTCATTGATGCCTATTGCGGCATCGGTACCATCTCTTTATTCCTAGCACAAAAAGCAAAAGCGGTGATGGGTGTTGAAATTGTACCCCAAGCTATTGAAGATGCAAAACGCAATGCAGAGCTAAACGGCTTTACCAATACGTACTTCGAGGCAGGCCCAGCAGAGGAAGTCATTCCACGCTGGTATAAGGAAGGCAAGGAAGCGGATGTCCTAGTTGTCGACCCACCACGTAAAGGATGCGACGAAGCCCTTTTACAAACGATTTTAGAGCAGCGTCCTAAACGCGTAGTATACGTATCATGTAACCCAGCCACACTCGCACGCGACCTACGCATCTTGGAAGATGGCGGATACAAAACACAAGAAATACAACCAGTTGATATGTTCCCGCACTCTACACATTGTGAGGCTGTTGCGTGGTTGGCGTTAGTTTAATATACAAGGGACACATATATTATTGATTGATTCGAAAAATTTAACAGCATTCCTATAAAACTTGAAAAAGTAGATATTTTCAATACAGACCTTGATTTTGCAAATAACTTTTGCGAAATTGGGGTCTTTTTTATATGGAACTTAATTGGGAAATGTGAATGTTCAGCCTATAGGATTAGTACATAGATTTCCTCCCATTCTTTCTAGGAAAGGAACTACTTATATGATTTATTTTATGAAGATTTCCTATGCTTAACACCGGAAATCAGTTGCATTTTATAGGGGCTTTTCAGAAGCTTTGTGACTTTTTATAAGGCTCTAATTTCATGAGGATTTAGAGAATAATTTTTAATTTTACCTCATAATAAAATATGTTGTCAACAATAAGTTTGTGATTTTTATAAAAAATGTTATAATAGTCTTATAATTGTTTTTTTAAATCGTATTTCGAATTCCGCTGATCTTTTTTGCAGATAGAATTTGGATACGTTTTTTTAATATCCCTTATTAAGACGAAGAAAAAAATTAAAACAGTTATGTGGGCTTTTTGAGGTAGGTAGTTGAATTAAATAATTAATTGACTATCTAATAGTAACCGAGGTTTTATTCCATAAGGAGGACTAGAATAATGAATCTAATTAATAAAAAAGTTACACATAAGCGTTTTGGCATGGGTAGTATCGTTAAACATAATGAGTCCATTATTGAAATACATTTTGCAACAGAAAATAAAATGTTTGTTTTTCCTGATGTATTTGGAAAGTACTTAAAATTACATGATAAAAGTGATGCTCAGTTAATTGAAAAAATAATACAAAAAAAGGAAATTGAACGTAAGGAAGAAGAAATGAGGAAGGAAGAAGAAGAAAAACTGCAACGAAGAAACCAAAAACTTCGCTTAGAACACGAAAAACTGATGAAACATCATAAACTGCATCCAGAATCTCAAATGGTTTTTAAATGTGACACAGAAGAACAGACTAGTTCTTTGTTAGAGTGGAAGGTTTTTTCAGGCGCTATAAAAAGTGGTAATAACAAAGGAAAGCCAAACAAACCTAACCGCATGCACCAAAATAGCGCTGTCCTATTAACAGCATTAGATTCCGGCATGTCAGAAAAAGACAGACGTATTTTAGGTGTTTATATGGTGAATGAAGATTTTATCGGTAAGCTGTGTGAAGATGGGAATATTCCGGCTCATTCAAAATACAGACTCCAACTTACAGAACAGGAATCGAATCAGCTACTTTTTTGGAAATATTATATAGATAAAAAATACCCTAACAAAATGACATGGAATACAGGTAAATACCGTTATTTTGATAATTTATGGATGGCTCAAATTTTACTTGATATCGTTTCATTGAAAAGTGAACCAACAGAACGAGAACTTGCACAACAATTTTTAAAACATTTTTGTAAAATGAATCAGATAACAGCTCATGATTTACCAAAGCCGAATGGGGCATTATTGCGTATTTAGACGTTATCCCAAAGATAATAAGAATGACAGGGAACTGACATGTTTTTATACAATCTTTTATCAAAAACGAATTCTTATTAATGGGATTCGTTTTTTTTTGTATGAAATATAAATAAGATCTACTGATTTATGTATTTTTAGTTTTTGTCAAAAAAGCCAAGGATTTAATATCAATCCGTGGCTTTTTTTATTGAGTAGATGCAGTTTATTTATGTTGTTCGCCAATATGATTGAAAAGGGAGGCGGTCAATTCTCTTCGGATTTGCTTAATATGCTTTTCCATTAGTTGTTTGGCTTGCGTGGCATCACCGGCTGCGATGGCCAAGTAAATTTCTTTATGTTCATCTATAGTTTCTTGCGTACGGTCTAAGTCTTTCAAGCGCTGTGTTCGGGTCACACGGATTGTATCTTGCATATGTTCGCTAAGGGTTTGAAATAATTGTGAGAAGATTGAATTATGAGCAGCGAGAACGATATTAATATGGAAGCTTAAATCAGCTTGAATGCCTAGTTCCACGTCATTTTTTACTTGATTCATCATTTCCAATGCTTGCCCAATTCGTTCTAAGTCTTCAGAAGTGGCTCGTTGTGAAGCTAAAAAGGCACATTCTACTTCAAGTGTTTGGCGAAGCTCTAGCATTTCATAAATAAGTTTTTTTTCTGTTTTTAAAATGGTAGAGGAAAGCTCTTGTCCTAATGAATGGCATTCAGGTGATTTCAGAAAACTGCCACTGCCTTGTTTAATGTCTATAATTCCTTTTATTTCAAGCTTTCGCAGTGCCTCTCTAACCGATGTTCGACTTACATTAAAGCGACTCGCTAATTCTCTTTCCGTCGGTAGTTTTTCTCCAGGCTGTAATTCTCCATTTAAAAAATATTCCTGTATTTGATCTACAATAACTTGATAAGCTTTTTTCTTTGGTTGCAGCATTTCCTATGTCCTTCCCCTCAATTACATAGTAAAAGTATAAACGCTTTAATCATACAGAATTCCCACCTCGTTAGCAATGAAAGAAAATTATTAATTATTGATATTTTCTGAATATTAAGTATAATAAAAATGGTTGGACCAATTATAATATTTATGAAGATTGGTATAACCTATTCATTTATCATTCATGATTTTGGGAAAATGGGAGAAAAAAAGGGGAGAATAAAATGATGGCAAGTGTAACAAATGAACAATTGGTGAGCGCGCTACAAGGTGTTCTGTCAGAAAGCCAAGTAACGATCAATCAAACAATTTTAGAACAACATAGTAGTGATGAATCTTATCATCAAGCTAGTTTGCCGGATATCGTTGTGTTTCCAACAACAACTGAACAAGTGAGTCACATACTAACTATTGCAAATCAATATAAAGTTCCAATTGTCCCATTTGGCAGAGGAACAAGCTTGGAAGGACATGTAATTCCTTATGAACAAGGGATTACCATTGATTTTTCAGACATGAACAACATAGTAGAAGTGAGGGAGAAGGACTTTCTCGTAAAAGTTCAACCAGGGGTAACGCGTTCGCAGTTAAATAAAGAGTTAAAAAAATACGGTTTGTTTTTTTCAGTGGACCCTGGGGCAGATGCAACACTAGGTGGAATGGCCGCGACAAATGCGAGTGGCACAACGTCTGTTAAATATGGAGTAATGCGCGATCAAGTTCGAGATTTAGAAGTTGTGCTGTCAGATGGTACGGTTATTCATACCGGTAATTTAGCGGAAAAATCTTCATCTGGCTTTCATTTGAACGGTCTTTTTGTAGGGTCTGAAGGAACGCTCGGTTGCTTTACGGAATTGACGCTAAAAGTTTATGGACTTCCTGAATATGTAATGGCTGCTCGAGCATCTTTCAAAACAGTCAATGATGCAGTCGAAGCAGTCGTTAGTATTTTACAGGCCTGAATTCCAATCGCAAGAGTCGAACTGGTTGATGAACCTTCTATGAAACAAGTGAACTTGCATAGTAAAACAGCTTATGAGGAGCAACCAACGTTATTTTTAGAGTTTCATGGAAATGAAGATGGTTTAAAGCAAGACGTTGATTTTATGAAAGAAATTGTAGCAGAGCATAATTGTCAAAATATAGTTTTTGAGACTGACAATGCAGCGCGAAATCAGCTATGGGAAGCTCGCCATAATTTAGCTTACGCCTATGTCCATGGACATCCAGGAAAAAAACTGATGGTGACAGATGTTTGTTTGCCGATTTCTGAGTTAGCAGGGGCTATTGAACATGCGAGAAAAACACTGAATATGTTTGCCCTTACAGGGGGGATTGTTGGACATGTCGGTGATGGCAATTTCCATGTTCTTTTAATGATTGATATGCAGGATGCTAATGACATAGCAAAGGCGGATGAATTTAATGAATTAATTGTTATGTATGCGCTTGAACGAGGGGGAACTTGTACAGGAGAGCATGGTGTCGGTATAGGGAAACAGAAATACCAAGAGAAAGAACATGGGAAAGCACTGCTTGTGATGGAAAAGATTAAACAAGCGCTTGATCCGGATGCACTGTTGAATCCAAATAAAATATTAAAAATAAAGAAATAGGGAGTGGGAATATGAAAATATTAGAAGCGATTAGTACGATAGCTGGAAAATACTTTGCGCTATGGGTCATCTGCATAGCTGTTATTGCTTTTATCATTCCCGACCCATTTTTACTATTTGGGGGCTATATTACAATATTGCTCGGCATCGTTATGTTTGGTATGGGACTAACGTTGAAAGCGGTTGATTTCAAATTAATTTTAACGAATCCAGTGCCCGTTATTATTGGTGTTTGTGCTCAATATCTTATTATGCCGCTGACTGCTTTTTCCATTGCCTATATCATGAACTTACCCGCAGAATTAGCGGCAGGGCTTGTTCTTCTCGGTTCAGTTCCAGGGGGTACTGCTTCGAACGTCATGGTGTATTTAGCGAAGGGCAATGTCCCATTATCCATTACGATGACTTCCTTTTCAACGTTATTAGCGCCAATTGCCACACCATTCATACTTCTATTACTTGCAGGTAAATGGATGCCGGTCGATCCAATGGCAATGTTTACTTCTATTATTCAAGTGATTATTTTGCCGATTATTTTGGGGATTGTTATTCGGAAATTTGCCCCACAGATTGTAGAAAAGAGCATTAACGTCATTCCTCTTATCTCAGTAGTGGCTATTATCATTATTGTCTCTGCAGTTGTTGCTGGCAATGTTGATAGCATAGCATCGGCAGGATTTATTATTTTTACGGCAGTAATGCTTCATAATGCATTTGGACTGCTGCTTGGCTATTTAACCGCGCTACTATTAGGACTTGATGAAAGTAATCGGAGAGCGATTTCCATTGAAGTGGGGATGCAAAACTCTGGTCTTGGGGTAGCATTAGCCACTGCCCATTTTGGTCCGTTAGCTGCCTTACCGAGTGTTCTTGGTGCTGTGTGGCATAATATTTCCGGTCCAATTCTTGCTACTTATTGGTCGAAAAAAACGGAAAACATTGAACATCAGCTTAGTGAAAAAATACAAGAAAGCAACGTCGAAACACAAGTATAAGAGATGGTAGACGTTATCAATATAATAAGACAAGAACGAATTCCAATTTTGCTGGAATTCGTTCTTCTTTTTGCTCGTTATAGGTATGTTACGATCGATTTCTTTTAGGATAAATCTTTTCACAAATAAATGTATTGTCAAAGGTTAGTAAAACTAATGTTTGTAGGATGTTTTTATGGCAAGCATAGCAGCAGTAGTGAGAAACGAAACTTATTCTCTTGCAATATCGTCTACAACTTGACAGAAGTGCGAAAACGGGAGTATTATACATTAGCTACCGAAAAAAAGCTATAGTGAAGTAATAATTTTCCGAAATTTATACGAACAATCTAACATTAGATTTCTATTAATAAGTAATAGGTAGGTGCAGAAATGAAAAGTCTAATAAGTAAAAAAAGTGACTTATTAAACAGTTTTTTAGGGATATATATAGTAGCTGTAGTCATGTTATGGATGAAAACATACATCACGCAAACAGCACAATTTGATTTAGGTGTAGAAGGAGCACTTCAACATTTCCTTTTACTCTTAAATCCACTAGGTTCAGCAATGCTATTTTTAGGGATTGCTTTTTTAATTAGAGGAAAGAAAAGATATACATTACTGCTTGTTATTTACACGCTGATGTCAATTCTTTTATATGCTAATGTAGTGTATTACAGATTTTTTAGTGATTTTATTACATTACCGACCATTTTCCAAACGCAAAACTTTGGCGATTTAGGTGGTAGTATTCTTTCATTATTAAAACCTTATGATATTTTGTTCTTTGTGGATGTCGTTGTCATGTTTTATTTACGATTCTCAAGCAAAGTTCCAAAAGAAACAAAATCATTTGGATATAAAAAAGCAATGACGATTATTGCTTTTGCATTAATCGTATCAGTTGTCAATTTAGGATTAGCTGAGGCTAGTCGCCCTCAACTATTAACGCGAGGGTTTGATAGAAACTATATTGTGAAATATTTAGGTATGTATAACTATACGATTTATGACTCAGTAGAAACGATGAAAGCTTCCTCACAAAGAGCGTTGGCTGATAGTAGTGATATTACCGAAGTAATTAACTATACAAAATCGAACTACGCTAATCCGAATGCAAAATATTTTGGTGCAGCAAAAGGAATGAACGTAATTTATTTACACTTAGAATCATTCCAAAACTTCCTAATCGACTATAAATTAAACGGTCAAGAAGTTACACCATTTTTAAATTCATTAGCAAAAGATAATCATACATTGTATTTCGATAATTTCTTCCATCAAACAGGTCAAGGTAAAACGTCTGATGCAGAATTTATGTTAGAAAACTCTTTATTCGGATTACCACAAGGTTCTGCCTATATTACAAAAGCACAAAATACGTATCAAGCAGCACCAAGTATTTTAAAAGATTATGGTTATACATCGGCTGTCTTCCACGGTAACAACGGAAGCTTCTGGAACCGAAATGTTATATATAAATCATTTGGATTTGATAAGTTTTATGATGCAAGTTATTATGACACAGCCTCTTCAGATAACATGGCTGAATATGGTTTGTTAGATAAACCGTTCTTTGAACAATCGCAAAGCTTTTTAAATTCTTTACCACAACCGTTTTATACTAAATTAATTACGGTAGGGAACCATTATCCATATAAAATGAATCAAGACTTAGTAACAATCGATAAAGCGAATACAGGCGATGCAAGTGTAGATAATTATTTCCAAACAGCACGCTATGCCGACGAAGCAATTGAACAAATGTTTAATCAACTAAAAGAATCAGGTTTATATGATAATTCAATGATTGTTCTTTATGGTGACCATTATGGTATTTCAGACAATCATAATGCAGCAATGGAACAAGTTTTGGGGAAAGAAATTACACCATATGAAAGTGCTAATTTACAACGTGTCCCATTATTTATTCATGTTCCAGGTATGCAAGGTGGTATCAACCATACGTATGGTGGTCAAACAGACTTGCTTCCAACACTTTTACATTTACTAGGAATTGATACGCAAAACTTTATTCAATTCGGTTCAGACTTATTATCAGATGAGCATAATGAAATTGTGCCATTTAGAAATGGCGATTTTGTGAGTCCAGAGATTTATTCAATTAATGAAAAATTTTATGATAATAAAACTGGATTACTACTAGATGATAGTCAACTAGAGGCAGCACAAGCTATTAAAAAAGAAGTAGATTTTAAATTAGGCTTATCTGACAAAGTAGTGAATGGTGATTTACTGCGATTTTATAAACCAACAGGTTATACGCCAGTAGATCCTTCAAAGTACAATTACAACAAAGATGACAGTATAGAAGCTAAATAATAATTAGTAGGCAGTTCAAGATGATGAGTTTGATATCACGAAGTTTATGATATTGTACCGTTAGCTAGGACTGCCTTTTCGCTTTTTAACACGAGCTGCTAGTGCATAGTATTTCCTGATTTTAGAAGTTAGAAATCTAATTAAAGTAGGAACTGTATGAAGATAAATAACAAAAGCTAGGTTATACTATAATAATGACTTTATTGCTGAAACTAGCATTACGGTGTTAAGGACGATTCGTTTTTAGAAGTAGAAGCAATGAAGTTTTAGGGGATAAGTGAATAACCGAATATCCTATAATGAGAGGGTTTGAAGTAAAATATGACGAATAATTTTTGGCGGGATTTACCGCGACCATTTTTTGTACTTGCTCCAATGGAAGATGTGACGGATGTTGTGTTTCGTCATGTCGTAAGTAAAGCAGGTAGACCAGATGTATTTTTTACCGAGTTTACAAATTCAGATAGCTATTGTCATCCAGAGGGTCAGAAAAGTGTGCGAGGACGTTTGCTTTTTACTGAAGATGAACAGCCTATGGTTGCTCATATATGGGGAGATAATCCTGAATATTTTAGACAAATGAGTATTGGTATGGCGGAGCTTGGTTTTAAAGGTGTTGATATTAATATGGGCTGTCCTGTACCGAATGTGGCTTCACGAGGCAAGGGAAGCGGTCTTATTTTACGTCCTGATGTTGCTGCGGAACTTATTCAAGCAGCGAAAGCGGGTGGACTGCCTGTCAGTGTGAAAACAAGACTTGGCTTCACAGAAGTGGATGAGTGGCAGGAATGGCTTACACATATTTTAAAACAAGATATCGCCAACTTATCAATCCATCTGCGTACGAGAAAAGAAATGAGCCAAGTAGAAGCACACTGGGAGCTAATTCCGGAAATTAAAAAATTACGAGATCAAATTGCGCCAAATACGCTATTAACAATCAATGGAGACATCCCTGACCGTGCAACAGGTATGAAGCTAGTTGAACAATATGGTGTGGATGGCGTGATGATTGGACGAGGTATTTTTAAAAACCCATTTGCTTTTGAAAAAGAGCCAAAGGAACATAGTAGTAAAGAATATCTTGATCTTTTAAGATTACAGCTTGATCTTCAAGATCAATATGCTGAGGAGCTACCACGCTCAGTTACTGCGCTGCATCGCTTTTTCAAAATCTATGTTAAAGGATTCCGCGGGGCAAGTGAATTAAGAAATCAGTTAATGAATACAAAGACAACGGATGAAGTACGCGAATTGCTCAATCAATTTGAATAGGTGCCAGTCACTCAAACAATTCTAAATTGTTTGAGTGACTGGCACGTACTACATTCTTACTACGTAGTATCTTAATATTACTTATATTTACCTAATATTCTTTAGATAATACTACTAGTGTCGACAAAAATTGACATGTAATTTATAATGTAAAATTGTAATAATGTTAGTATTATTTTAAGAAAATGAAAAGGCAAACTTACTGAAAGGTAAGGACGCAAAGCTACGAGTCTAAAATCCTATTGGGATTATGATAGTCGGGTTGCCAAAATAATAAACGATTATTTGGCTATCCTTAATTTTTATAATAAGGGTAGTTTTTATTTTCCTAAAAGGAGACAAATTAAAGAACTATAGCGTTAATAAAGTCTTGTTAGTATAGGATAGTAAAAAAACTATATGAAAAAGGAGATTAAAAATGTTAGTCGTTGATAAACCGAAATATAATATGGCGATTTATGAAGCAAAAAAAGAAGTACACGTTCAAGTTCATGGGTTTATTAAAACAGAGCTTGTAGAGGAATATATAAAAGATTTGGAAGAGACTGTGGCGAAAGTACCAAAAAAATCCTATACCTTTGTAGTTGATGCAACGTATCAATCACCTGTTCCATCTAAAGTTTCAGCGGAACTAGGGCAAACATTAATGTTTTACGCATCACTTGGCTTCAAAGATATCTATATTGTCAATCCAGCCTCTAAAATTGCCTATGTGCAAGTGAGAAATGCTTTAGAGGGAGTGAATTTCCCAGGAACAGTAGTTGACAATGTATCACAATTAGCAACACGATAGTTTTTAAATCACTAGAAGCATATTTGGAGGAATTTATGATGCCAACATTACAAGATGTATATACATATGAAATCATTACAAAAGACCAACCAGACTTAATTGAAAAAGCGGCAACATGTTTAGCAAAAACATTTGTTGGAGTAGATGTAGCCGGTAAATGGGTGCAAGAACCGATAATCGGGTACTCCTTAAAATTACCTTATGATGATTTCTACCAATTCACGAAAGAATACATTGAAGACAATGTGCATCAAGGATACTGTGTTGTTGCGCTCGATGCAGAGCGTAATGTAGTAGGCGCTTTAGTTGGAGATACAAACGCACTGGAAATACATGAAGGTCCTATTTTTAGTGGCACGTTTTCTGATATGAATATAGTGATGGATGTATTAGAGGATATCGATGTTCGTTTCTTAAATGACTATAAACAACGTTATGGAAAAGAAATGGAAGATAATGAAGTGCTGCATTTATTTTTATTAGGTGTCATCGCTGAGCACAATCGCCATGAAATTGTACAAACGTTAGGTGATATTTTAGTTCAAAAAGCATCTGAAGAAGGGTTAAGACTGGTGTTAGCTGAAGCAACAAATCCGAAGTCAATGAGCTTGTTACAGAAGTATCATGGATTTGAAAAGTATGTAAATGTTGAAGGGGATTTCATTGTTCATAAATACGAAAGCAATGAGCATTTAAACGATATCCCAGCGACTGTAGCTGATGGAATTTATATTATTGTAAAAGAGTTATAAAACATCATAGGTAGAGAGAATAGGAGATTTTTATATCATGGATGCTATTATGCTAGTGATTATAGTATTTTTATTATGCACGTCCTTGTATTTTGCTTACCGATATTTTTCGCTTAAACGTCAGGCTGATAGTCAGAGTGAAGTGACAAACGGGGCAGAGGAATTATCTGCAAGTCAATTAAAAGAGCAATTTCATCTATACGAAAAAAATATAAATGAAAAAGGTCAAAATCTTGTTGAACATGGAGAGTATGCAGCGGAGAAGGCTGATATCGTTAGAGCAGCCATTGATGAGGTAGGAAAAGGGTTAAAAAAACAATTAGTAGCTACTGAGGAAAGTTCAACTTCGATTGAAGACATCACAGTGGCTATCGAAGAACTGTCTATAAGATCAAACCAAATTTCAGAACAATCGAATACGACGTTAGAATTGACGCAAGAAGGTAACGAAAAGCTCAAAGATTCGATGGTGAAAATGGAGCAATTTGATCAAACGATTAATACAACTTTTGATGCAATCAATATTCTTGGAGAAAAATCACATGAGATTGGCAAGATTGTCAAAGTAATTACAGGGATTTCAGAGCAAATCAATTTATTAGCATTGAACGCAGCTATTGAAGCAGCTCGTGCAGGTGAACATGGAAAAGGGTTTGCTGTCGTTGCGGATGAAGTTCGTAAATTAGCAGAACAATCGCAACAGTCCGCTGCTGAAGTATCGAATATCGTAAAAAATATTCAAGAAGAGACGGATCGAGTGGTTACATCCATGAAGCAAGGAACGGAAGAGTTTGCACAAACGAATACTACCATTTTAGAAATTGGTACGATGTTCGAAAGAATTGTAGAAACGACAAAAATTATTGCTGAAAATAATGCCAATTCATCTGCAAGTACAGAAGAATTATCTTCAAGCTCTCAGCAAATCATGGTGGCAATGAGAGACATTTCGTTCATCTCACGTGAATCTGTGGAAATGTTTGAGGAGCTAGTTGAAATTAGCGATGACGAATTAAGTACAATGGATAAATTAGTGCAAGAAGCAGGCAACCTTGTCAGCTTAAAAATATAGAGAAATCGGTGCCAGACACTAAAACAATTCAAAATGTTTTAGTGTCTGGCACTCTTTCATATATTCTAGTAAAAGCTAATAGGGGTAGATATCCATGGACAAACAAAATAGCAAATACAGATGGGTAGTATTTGTTGTTGTATTGTTTACTTATTTGTTAATGGCAAGTCAACGCACAGCGCCAGGATTAATTACAGACCAATTAATGAGCGATTTTCAGGTCACGGCAGCAACGATTGGCTTATTAACAAGTATCCAATTTTTTGTATATACAAGCTTACAAGTACCAATGGGGATTTTGGCTGATCGTTACGGCCTAAATGCTTTTTTAATTTTAGGGGCGACACTTACAGGGATCGGTACAATCATTTATAGTCTTAGTACACATGCACCTATGCTATTTTTTTCGAGAATACTGACTGGAGTAGGGGATGCAACAATTTGGGTTAATATGGTGCTTATTTTGGCACAATGGTTTCATCGCAAGGAGTTTGTACGTTTAATTGGTCTGGCAGGTATGACTGGAAGTCTAGGGTTTTTATTGGCGACAGTCCCCTTCTCCACGTGGATTGATTTACTAGGTTGGAGGATGGCTTTTTGTAGCGCAGGACTACTATTAACCCTGTGTACTCTAGTCCTTTATTTTGTACTTGTAAAAAAGCCTAAAACACGCTTTATCAACGAGCAAATTTTTGTAACCGATGAAGAACAACGTGATAAAACATCCGTATTACTGAAAAGAATATTTACCAATCCCCAAGCATGGGCTCTATTTTTTTGTCATTTTGGTGTAGTAGGAGGTTATGTAGGATTTATCAGTTCCTGGGCTGTACCATACGGAATGAGTTTATATGAAATGACACGTTCGGATGCAAGCCAATTGATTATGGTTGGTCTTATTGGGGCACTAATCGGAGCTCCTCTAACTAGTTGGCTGGCTAGCAGGCTAGATACGATTAAAAGGCCTTATATTGTCGTGCATAGTATTGTTTTACTTAGTTGGTTTACGTTTCTTATATGCAATGGACATCCAGCTTTTTTCTTGCTGTTGGTACTATTTTTTATCATCGGCTTTGGGTATGGAGCAAGTGCATTAACATTTGCGGCTGTACGGCAATCATTCCCTTTACACGAAGCTGGTGTAGTTTCGGGATTTGCCAATACAGGAGGCTTTTTAAGTGCCGTTTTGTTGCCCATTATTTTTGGTTATTTATTAGATCATTTTCAATCTGTTTCAGGTTATGTAGATGATGGCTACTACTATGGTTTTATAGTGCCAGTTCTTTTCTCTATCATTGGTTTGTTTGGTGTGCTGTATTTTAAGGAAAAGCGTAGTATCTAAAGGTGTGGAATTGAAAATGAGAGCCACAATCTAAAAATAAAAGTTTATAAATTGTGTTTATCGGAAAAAATGAAATTACTGTGAATGAATAGAAAGCTCTAGTTGTTAAATTTATTATACTAATAGAGCAGTTTAGTTGAAGAAATAGAAGTAGAAGGGTATTTTAAATAGGTAAACTAAAGTGGAAATATAGCGGTACTATATTGGTAAATTTTTTGTTCCACTTTATGTATGGAAGGAGTATTAGTGTTTTGGGAATAACAAGTATGGTCGGATACGTAATTATAGGTGCATTACTTATTCTTTTATTAGTATTCATCTTCGTCATGATAAAAGGGGCAAGAAAGTAAGTGCCAGGTACTAAAACAATTCTGAATTGTTTTAGTGCCTGGCACCTTTTATTTATTTTTGTCTTTTTTCAGCCATTTCTACAAGTCGTTTCGTGATTTCTCCACCTACGGAACCGTTCGCGCGAGAAGAAGCATCTGGCCCAAGTTGTACGCCGAATTCTTGTGCGATTTCATATTTCATTTGATTAACAGCTTCTTGTACACCAGGAACTTGAAGTTTATTGGAACTTCGATTTTTATTAGCCATTTTTCTCACCTCCTTGTGCTATTAGAATGGTCGGCAGTTTGATTTTCATACATTTAAAAACAAGGAAATGTGCAATCTACATACTATAGGCGAGGAATAATTGCAAAGCTAGCTAAAAATACAATTTACTCTGTTATAATAAAGCCTGGCTCTTATAAATTCAGATTTTGCAAGGAAATCAAGGAGGTTTTGCTATGACGAATAATGATATTTTGATTCGTTTACGATATGCACTAGATATTAAAAATACGGATATGGTAGAAATTTTTAAGCTTGGTGGCATGAAATACACTAAAGAGGATGTATTAAACATGCTTATCAAAATTAAAGAAGATGAAGAAGATATCCCAGAGAATTACATTAAATGTAATAACAAAATGGTAGAGGCATTTTTAAATGGTTTAATTACTTTTAAACGTGGCCCTCAACAATCAAAACAAGGTCAACAGGAAGGGACACCACCGGTTACAGGGAAAGAAAGCCCAAATAATATGCTTTTGAAAAAAGTGAAAATTGCAATGGCTTTAACAACGGAAGATATGCTTGATATTTTATATGAAGGTGGCGTAACAGTATCGAAAGGTGAGTTAGGTGCGATTTTAAGAAATCCTAGTCATCGTAATTACAAAGAATGTGGCGATCGCTTTGTGAGAAACTTTTTAAAAGGTTTAACATATAAATATAGAGATTAAGTATTAAATTGTTAAAGCGAATTGTGGTCGGATGCTTACCTACAGTAAGCGTCCCGCCTTTGTTTGTATTGGATGAAGTACATAATAACAATAAAAGCAATAAAAAATAAATTGTAAAATCACCATTATTTTCTTTGAACAGTTGATAAATGTGACGGAATTTTGTACAATGAAATTGACACAAAGTTGTCACAAAGGGAAAAGAAATGTTCATGAATAGAGGGGTGCTTTTTATGATATTTTTTGATTTTATTTTAATTGCTATTTCTTGCATTAGTATTCCATTAATAGTTGCTGTTATGTTAGACATTTTTTATGCAGAACGTAAAAAAGTTCGTTTTTCATTACGCCGTACTTCTGTATGGTATATGTGCGTTTTTGCATTATCCTTTATTCCAGCTGTCTTACTCGTAACACAACTTGCATAATTGAATAAACATTTAGGGGTAAGTGTTTATCAGAAATTTAAGCAGCAATAACGTATGTTTACGTTGTCGCTGCTTATTTTTTGTCAGGACTTTTTACAATAAAGAAGAATATTTTTACATAGTAATTATTTCATTGTTTGTACATAAGTAGTAAAATAAGAGCATGGACTAAATAGTAATTTTGGAAGCTGTATTGATTATTTTTTACTATTATGTTAATTTGAGGAGAAATAAGGGCAAATCTACTGAAAGGTAGAGACGCAAAGCTACAGGTCTAAGGCAGATAACGCTATGATGGCTGGGTTGCAAAAGATTAGTAGTTATTGGGATTTATTATTTTTTTATCTTTAATAACCTATTTCTTTTGAAATAGGTTATTTTTTTTTGACCTATAAAATATAAAGAGGAGGAATTATCTATGCAATTTTTAAAAAATGTTTCATTGAAAAACAAATTATTACTTACAGTTTCAATTATTGTTTTAATGTTGATTTCTATCGTTACAACGCAAAGTATTAGTGAGCTTAACAAAAGAATGAATGTAGATTTGGAACAAGAGTTAAAAAGTGTTGGTATATTGACAGCTATGAATCTCGATAGTGATCAGATAAAACATTTATTAACTGAAAAAGGGGAAAGTAATCCCGATTTTAAAAATCTCCAAAAACAGCTAGATATGATTCAGGAAGAACAGGGGATAATGAGCTGGAGTTATATTTGGGATATGAAAGATAAAGGTGTTAATCCGATAGGGTATACATCCAACTTGAATGAGGTTTATGAAGCTGGTGAGATTTTCGAAGATTTAGCAGATGAACATGTAGCAACAGCTAAGCGTGCAATTGACAGTAATCAGTCTGAAGTGACGAACGTATTCGAAGATCAATTTGGTGCTTGGAGAACAGTATTTACCCCTATTAAAGATGATAATGGCAAAATGATCGCCTTATTAGGTATTGATTATTCCGCAGATTACATAAATACAATCATTAAAACAAGTATGACAAAACAAATTGCAATTGCAGTTGTTGGTTTGATTATTTTACTAATTTTACTTTACATAATTATCGATCGACTATTAAAACCTCTTAAGAAAGTAGTCGATGTTGCAAATCAAGTGGCAAATGGTGAATTGCAACAAGTTGAATTAGAAATTACAAAAGATGAAATAGGGAACTTATCGCAATCTATTCAAACGATGGTTACCAATTTGCAACATATTATTTTAAATATTAGAAATACATCTAATCATGTTTCTTCTGCTGCAAGTCAGTTAACTGTCAATGCAGGAGAGTCGTTTAACAGTTCTACCGATATTGCAAAGGATATGAAACGTATAAATGAGAATGCGGAAGCATCTATGGTGATGACAGAAGAAACTGCTGCAGCTATGGAAGAAACAGCAACAGGTATTCAACAAATAGCTGACTCAGCAAATACTGCTGCCGAATCATCTATAGCAGCATCTCTTGCTTCTGAACGTGGAGATAAAGTCGTGCAACAAGTTATATCCCAAATGGAGCTAATTAATGGTTCAGTAGAACAAATTGGCAAAACCATTAATGGCTTACATGTTAATACGAATAAAATTAGCGATATTGTGAGTCTTATTACAGCAATTGCGGATCAAACTAACTTACTTGCTTTAAATGCAGCTATTGAAGCAGCAAGAGCAGGAGAACATGGTAAAGGTTTTGCAGTGGTAGCAGATGAAGTGAGAAGGTTGGCAGAGCAATCCTCGCAATCAGCAACAGAAATATACAATCTAATTAGTACGATTCAATCCGATTCAAATGCTTCCATTGTCGTGATGGAAAAAGGAAAAGCAGATGTAAAAGCAGGTATGGAATATACAGATGAAGTAGGGGAAATCTTTAAAGAAATTCTTACATCATCGGAAGAAGTCGCTAGTCAAATTCGTGAAATTTCAGCAGCCTCTCAGCAAATTTCTGCTTCGTCAGAGGAAGTTGCAGCGTCTGTCAATAACATTAAACAATCAGCGGAGCTTTCATCAGAGTTTTCATCTAATGTGTCAAAAGCGACACAGGAGCAATTAACGACGATGCAAGAAGTGAAAGAGGCTTCTTCTTCTTTAGGAATAACAGCACAAGAATTACAAGCACTTGTAGCAAAATTCAAATTGGAGAATGATGAAAATGGAAAATAATTTAGCACAAAAAAATGTTCTGATTACTGGTTCTAGTAAGGGCATCGGAAAAGCAATTGCACTTGCATTCGCAAAACAAGGTGCCAATGTATTGATTAACTATATTGGTGACGATCATGAAGCAGAAGAAGTGCGAGCACAGGCTGAAAAGCTAGGTGTACGAGCTTATAAATACCGTGCTGATGTATCAGACTCTCATCAAGTACAGGACATGTTCCGATACATGGATAGTCATCTCGGGCAGATTGATATTCTTGTAAATAATGCAGGATTTGCACAAGCTTCTAGCGTGCTAGATTTAACAGACGAACAATGGGACAGAATGATTAAAGTACATCTTTATGGATGTTTTTATAATTGCCGAGAAGCAGCGAAACGAATGAAAGAACGAAACAAAGGCAAGATTATTAATATTTCTTCAGATATTGGTAGTCTAGGTTGTGAAGAGTTTACGCATTACTCAGCTGCAAAAGGCGGCATTAATGCATTTACGAAAGCTTTGGCAAGAGAATTAGCGCCCAACATCTTAGTAAACGCTGTAGCTCCTAGTGGGACACTCACAGATATCCTACAAGAATTTGGAGAGAACTATATTGAAGAGGAATCTGCAAAGTATCCATTAAAACGCTTGGCACAACCTGAGGAAATCGCAAAAAGTGTACTTTTTTTAGCCTCTGACAACGCTGATTTCTATACAGGTCAGATTTTAACGCCTAATGGTGGAGTAGTGATGAACGGATAATGTAAGAACTAAGGAGCAATAAAAATGTTGAATATTTTAATCTTTAGCGTGTACTTAATTTTTATTTATTATATTGGTTATAAGGGGTATAAACGCGTTAATACGGCAGAAGATTTAATCGTAGCCGGATGGAGCATGCCTCTCTCAGTTGTGACGGGAAGTTTAATTGCGGCTTTATTAGCCGCTCCGTTCTTTTTTGCAGCTGTCGGTTCTGGTTATACGAGTGGCGGCTTTGAGGGATCAGCGACGATGGGTGGTTTAGGGACCTGTATGATTCTTGGTGCGCTTATATGGACCAAACCGCTTAGAAGATTAAAAGGATGGACATTAGCAGACTACTATGGCTTAAGATATGGTAGTAAAAAGTTAGGAGCTTACACAGGGATTGTAATGGCTATCGCCTTTGGAATCTTTAATGCAGCAGCTTTAACGGTTGGTGGAACGTATATTATCCAGCAATTGCTACAAATAGATTTTGTTCCAGCAGCATTATTATTTGTATCGTTAACAGCACTGTATTCTGTAATTGGCGGTTTATGGGCTGTAGCCTACACAGAAATCGTACAAGGTGCGCTAGCAGTAGCTGGTATTTTAGGTATTACCATTTTTGTGTTTATTTATTATCCTGATGTGACGTTTAATCCGGAGTGGTGGAATATAAGTGAATTGTTTAATAAGGCAGGAGCTGAATTTTGGACGTTATATCTTGTATTAGCGCTTGGTGATATCCCTGCTGTTGACTTAGGTCAAAGGGTAGCCGCCGCGAAAAGTCCAAAAGTAGCACAACGCAGTATGATTATAGCTGGTATCGTTATTATAGCGATTAGTTGGATTCCTGGCATGTTAGGTGAAGCCTTTAAAACAATTTATCCTAATAGCACAAATCCAGAAACGTTAATGCTAGCCTTTGCACAAGGATACTTTCCTCCTCTTTTAGCTGCAATCTTTTTAACAGCAATGGCAGCGATGGGAATGTCGACTGTTGCCGCATGTTATGTTGCAACTTCTGGTATTATCACAAAGAATATTTATTTAGACTTTATTAATCGTAATCCTAATCCTAAAAATTTATTGAGATTTTCAAGACTTGTGATTTTAAGCAGTGCAGTATTAGGCTTAATCTTGGCTGTTAGCTTTCAAAAAGTAATTGATTTAGCTTACTTAGCTTGGGACGTAATATTCGTGACGATTTTTTGGCCAATTGTCTTAGGTCCATTTTGGAAGCGGGTCAGTACGCCAGCTGTCTGGGCAAGTATATCGGTCGGGCTGATCTATTATATAATCACAACACTAACTTTTGTACCTAGTTTATCCATACAGTCTGAAGGCTTTATAGGTTTAATAAACGAATTATGGCAGGCACCTGTTTTCTCTGGAGTAGTCATTTCAGGTATAACGATAGTGATTGTCAGTTTGCTTGTGCCACCTTCACAACATGTGCTAGATATGCATAAAATTGAAAAAGATAAAACATTAGATAATGTAGGCAGTAAGGACGAGCTAGTGAAACAACAATAAGCTCTGTGTTAGCTTAAAAAGACTTGTTCAACAACACGAAACACTTGAGGATACCAGTGTTTCGTGTTTTTTTATTATCCAAAAATGAAGCATGAAAAGAGAGATAGCTGAATAAGATTTCTACTATAGAGATGTATTTTCCCTATCTATTATTTTGTTGAAAGTGGGATAATAATGAAAACAATCTTTCTAGTATTGTTAGGTACGATATATTTGTTTTTAGCAATGGCAATGGATGCTGAATTCATAAAAAAATTGTACTTTTTAATTGGCATAACCTTAGTCATCATTGGCGTAATACGTTTTATTAAATGGAAATATCATACTTTTAGAATAATGGCGGAGCGTAAAAGTGCAAGTGAAGAAGAGTTAAAGAATATCCCTCATACCCATGGCATCATTGCAAGTGATGCTTTACATGCATTATTACTGAATGAGCAATCCAAAACACTTATACTGGCAGTTAAAGAAGATTGGGAAGCAGAAGTAGTAAAGAAAGAAGTCCGTTTTAATGAAATTTATGAGGTAGCGATTGTAGAGGACGGTCATATTGTGGCAAGAACTAGTAATGGTTTGTTTAGTGACTCTTTACTAGCGGGGGACCATCATGTTTTAGTAGAAGAAGCGGAGATTGAGGAAGAAGCATGTGAGGAACAGGAAGTGTTCCACTTAGCTTTAAAAATGGTGGTAGACAATCTAAGCGAACCAATTATAGAGTATATCTTTTTAGAACAAGAGGATGGCATTTCAATAGAAGATGATACGTATATCGAAGCAATGGCGTTGTGTGAACAATGGTATCAAAAGGTCAGTATTATTATCAAGCACTATGAATTAGAGCGAGTACCTATCCGACATTGGCAATAATCCTATACTAGATGTCATCTAGCCTAATAAAAAAAGCTATCACGAAGACATTCGGATAGCTTTTTCCTTGTATTAAAGTGTGAATTTTTGTAGTTGTGTGTTTAGCTCTTCAGCCATTTCAGCTAATTGATTGGCACTCTTTGAAATTTCATCCATTGTTGCAGCTGTTTCTTCAACAGTGGCCGTTGTTTGCTCAACACCAGCAGCGGATTCTTGTGAAATAGAAGCCATTTCATCAATCGAGCCATTAATCGCTTCGGAATGTTGGGAAATTTTTGTTAAGTTATTTGAAATCACATTAATATTGTTATTCATATCCTCGATCGCTTGAGAAATTTGATCGAATGTATGATTCGTTTGATTTAATTGTGCTGTTCCTTTTTTTACTTCTTCATAACCAGATTGAAGGGAATTTGTGACATTGCCTGTTTCGCTTTGAATGCGATGAACGATTGTTGAAATATCTGTCACAGAGAATTGTACTTGTTCTGCCAGCTTACGCACTTCATCGGCAACTACTGCAAAGCCTTTGCCATGTTCTCCTGCACGTGCCGCTTCGATGGCAGCATTTAAAGCAAGCAAATTCGTTTGGTTAGAAATTTCATCGATTACAGAAACCAATTTTGAAATTTCAGCAGACTGTTCGTTTAAACCTTCTACCTTTTTTACGGAATCTAACACAATGTCATTAATAGTTGCCATTTGTTGTGTAGATTGAACCATTAATGTTTTCCCTGTGTTTGTTAAATCATGTACTTGCCCCGAATGCTCTTTCAACTCAATGCCTTCTTGCGTTGTTTCATAAATATGGCGTTGGAACGTTGTCATAGTTTCAGCTAAATCGCTAGCTGTAGAGGCTTGTGTTTCTGTTCCAGTCGCAAGCTCTTGCATGGTATAGGAAATTTGTTCCGTACCTGTCTGAACTTCATTAGAAGATTGCGCTAATTCCTCACTGCTTGCAGCTACTGTTTCAGATACATTATGAATAGAGCTAATCGTATCTTTTAATTTTTCATTCAGGTCATTGGCAGAAAGCATTAAGTGACCAATCTCATCTTGACGGGTAACGGAAAACTTTTCATTGCGTAAATTCCCATCAGCTAATTCCCTCATATGATGGGAAACTACAGAGATCGGTTTAGAAATTCTACTTGCCGTAAAAATAGCGATAAGAATTCCTATAACTGATAAGATAATACTTACAATGACCCCAACGGTATTATTGCTTGAACTAGTTGATACGACATCGTTGCCGACCTTCGTAATGGCTTCGGCGCGTTTATCAGCTACTTCTTCATAGCCTGTGCGCACTTCAGTTACAAGATGATTGATAGCTGTTAAATTTTCTAACGCTAATTGTTTATCACCTTGCTTATATACTTCAAATACTTCACTATTTACTCGGTTGCTCCATTCACGAGCCATTTCTACGAGTTTTTCCCGTTCGGGCGTATTTTCATACTTTTCGACGATAAGGTTATTATCTTCAGCAATTTTACGGTATTCATTAAACGTCTCTATGTATTTTTCATCACCGGATACAACATAACTTAAGGCGGCAGATAATCGGACGCTCGTAGACATTGCTAGATTTTTACTTGCAGTTAACACAATTAAATCTTCTTCAACGAGGACTTTAGCCTGTTTCTCCATGTTTGTATTAGAAAAATAAGTATACGTAGTAAAACAAGCAAATAATACTAATAACATAATAAATGTACTTAATAAACGTGCTTTAATTGTTTTAAATTGAAATAAACGATTCATTTTTTCCATCCTTTAGCTTTTTCTTTAAAACTTATCCTACTCTATTTATTCTATTACTAATTGAAAAGAAAAGTAGAATTTTTTTGTTGAAAATACTAAAAAAGGTTTTTTGGCATAATTTAATTCATATTTTTCAAATATTTTTGTCTGTTTGCTAAAGGTGTGTATCTAATTACCTATTGTCATGGTGTTTTTAGAAAAAATAAATTTGACAATACTATACAATTTTTCGTAATTTCTATAGAGGATATCAAAAAACTGCAAGAGGCTGGGATAAAAGAGAAAAAGTGTTAGATGAACCTAATCAATCTAACACTTTTTTGCTATGCCGTTGTTGCCCGCTACGGCGGTGCTTTCCGCTCAGCACCGTAAGCCGCAACCCGCGTCTTACATTGTGTGCTGTTCTGAGCAGGATTCACCGCCTCCGCTACCAACAACTAGTGAATTTAATTTATTGTAAAAGCAAGAATAGCTATTGTCCCAGCCTCTTGCCTTGTCTTAAGAGGTATCCATCTAATTTCGCTGTGAATGGAGCAGTTGCCTAGTTCTTTACTGCTTATCTTTTTTTGCTTGACGTTCCCATTGTAATAAAGATGGATATGGATCAAATGCCCATTCTGTTCGACCATTAAATTTGTAAATGCCGTAATGAAGATGTGGAGGGAATTTTCCAGATGTGCCTTCTTTTCCATAACCCGAGCTGCCTACATAACCGAGTACTTGCCCTGGTTCTACAACATCTCCAACCTTTATGTCCTTATGATAGCTCCCAAGATGGGCATAATAGTGATAAGAATTATGGTTATCGCGAATGCCAATTCGCCAACCTCCGAATTGATTCCAGCCTTTGACTTCGACTACACCATAGGAAGTGGACAGTACAGGTGTCCCGTAGCCAGCAAAAATGTCAGTTCCCTCGTGGATTCGTCTGCCTCCCCAACCTCTATTATCACCCCAAGTACCTCTATAGCTGTAATCGGAGCGTGTTGGAATCGGGAATGTATGGGCATCCAGCTCAGTCGTTTTAAAATGTCTATACAAAGTGGAAATCGTGACGATTTGATTAACGGCTTCTTCACTTCTGTAGTATTCCCATAAAGCAAGTTTAAAGTCTTCATCTGTAGAACCAAATTGACTTATATAACTGGCCATAGAGAAGATCACATCTACATCATCTGAAGGGCTTGCAATACCATCACCGTTGCCATCCAGTCCCATTCCACCAAAATAACTGATTGTTTCAGGTATCGTATCTTCCTTGACAGGATTTAATGCACCTGACCAATATTCATCAGAAAATTGAATGGCGATGAAGCCATCTCGTTTCGGGATATCTTTACGAACGGATTGAAGATTGCGCTCATATTGATCGATAGCCGCTAAAAAGTGCCATGGAATTAGTAATTCATCGAATTGTACGTAATAGGACATACGTTGCTGTAAAATTTCTTCATTACTCGGTCCTTCATTTGCCAGTGTAACCGTTGGGGGAAAATAACTCCACAGCAGCATACATGCCAGAAGGAAAATTAAATAACGATTCAAAATTGGACCTCCTTTCTACAGATTAGAATAACCGAAATTTTATATTTCATAAGTCCACTTTAAATGCAGTAAATCCCTTTTATGTAGCGAGAAAAAAACTTGAACAATAAGAAGAAACTAATTCAATGAAAAAGTAATGGGTATCATAATGTATCTAACTTCATACTATGTTATAAATCAAGCCCTGAAAGAATGGAGGGAAGGCTATCAATATTTTAGATAAAGTGAAGAGCTATCGCGAAGAAGAAAATCGACTGAAGTGGGAAGGTACATTTGCAGATTATTTACGCATCATAAAGGAAAGACCTGAAGTTGCTCAAACAGCCCATTCTCGCGTCTACAATATGATTAAAAGCGCAGGTGTAGAGGAACGCGATGGGCAAAAGATGTATCAATTTTTCGGAAAAGAAATTTTTGGGCTTGAATCAGCAATTGAAAGACTGGTGGAGGAATATTTCCATCCGGCAGCAAGAAGATTAGATGTTAGAAAACGGATTTTATTATTGATGGGGCCTGTAAGTGGAGGAAAGTCAACGATCGTAACATTGTTAAAGCGAGGACTTGAACAATTCTCGCGCACGGAAGAGGGAGCAGTTTATGCAATTAAGGGATGTCCAATGCATGAGGACCCTCTGCATTTAATTCCACATCATTTACGTAATGACTTTTTTGAAGAGTATGGAATACGAATTGAGGGCAGCTTATCGCCTTTAAATACGATGCGTCTTGAAAAAGAATACGAAGGACGTATTGAAAATGTCATTATTGAGCGTATCACTTTTTCTGAAGACAAACGTGTGGGCATAGGAACCTTCACACCTTCTGACCCAAAATCTCAAGATATTGCAGATTTAACGGGGAGCATTGATTTCTCGACTATTGGCGTATTTGGCTCAGAGTCGGACCCTCGTGCTTATCGCTTTGATGGAGAGTTAAATAAGGCGAACCGAGGAATGATGGAATTCCAAGAAATGTTGAAATTAGACGAAAAGTTTTTATGGAATCTGTTGTCACTGACGCAGGAAGGGAATTTTAAGGCAGGAAGATTCGCTTTAATAAGTGCCGATGAATTAATTGTTGCCCATACAAATGAAACGGAATATCGTTCCTTTATTTCGAACAAAAAGAACGAAGCGTTACATTCCCGTATTATTGTTATGCCAATTCCATATAACCTAAAAGTGAGCGAGGAAGAACACATTTATGAAAAAATGATTAATGAAAGTGATATGGCTCATGTTCATATTGCACCACATGCATTGAAGGCCGCAGCAATCTTTTCGGTCCTAACAAGGCTAGAAGTTCCGAAAAAACAAGGTGTGGATCTTATTAAAAAAATGCGCTTGTACGACGGAGAAAATGTGGAGGGATTTAATTCCGTTGACTTAGAGGAACTGAAAAAAGAGTTTCCTAACGAAGGCATGAACGGTATTGATCCACGGTATATTATTAACCGTATTTCATCAGCAATCATTCGCAAAGAAATACCATCTATTAATGCATTGGATGTGTTGCGAGCACTGAAAGATGGTCTTGATCAGCATGCTTCTATATCTCAAGAAGATCGAGAAAAATATATGAACTATATTGCTGTTGCAAGAAGAGAGTACGATGAAATTGCGAAAAATGAAGTGCAAAAAGCGTTTGTCTACTCGTACGAAGAATCTGCCAAAACATTAATGAATAATTATCTCGATAATGTAGAGGCATTTTGTAATAAAAACAAAATATTTGATCGCTTAACTGGCGAAGAAATGAATCCAGATGAAAAACTAATGCGTTCCATTGAAGAGCAAATTGGCATTTCTGAAAATGCGAAAAAAGCGTTCCGTGAGGAAATATTAATTCGCATTTCAGCTTACGCAAGAAATGGCAAGCGTTTTGACTATAATTCTCATGAGAGATTACGAGAAGCAATCCAAAAGAAACTGTTTGCTGATTTGAAAGACATCGTGAAAATTACAACGTCTTCCAAAATGCCTGATGAGTCACAACTGAAGAAAATCAATGAAGTTGTAGCAAGGCTTGTTGATGAGCATGGCTATAACACAACATCGGCGAATGAATTATTACAATATGTAGGTAGTTTGTTAAACCGTTAACCAATGCCAGTGACAATTATGCAGGGGCGTAATGAATCGTCGGAATAGGAGTGTCCCATTTTTTAGGGCACTCCTTTTATTTCTCTAAAAAAGTTTAAGAAAGCTGACTGCTAGCATAGGATAGAAAAAGCGAATTTGATAGATGGGTGAGGATAAAAATGACTGAAAACGAAAATAAGCGATTTGTCATCTCTCAGGAAAATTGGTCCCTCCATCGTAAAGGGCACCAAGACCAACAACGTCATATGGAAAAAGTTAAAGATGCGATAAAAAACAATTTACCCGATTTAGTAAGTGAGGAAAGTATTGTTATGTCAAATGGCCAAGAGGTTATCAAAATACCTATACGCTCCCTCGATGAATATAAAATTCGATATAACTATGATAATTCAAAGCATGTCGGTCAAGGACAAGGTGATAGTAGTGTGGGGGATGTTGTCGCACGCGACGGTAGCAAGAGCAATCAAGGCAATGGCAATGGAAAAGAAGCTGGTGACAAGCCTGGTCAAGATTATTATGAAGCAGAAGTCAGCATGGAAGAAGTTCAAAATGTGTTGTTTAAAGAGCTAGAACTCCCTAATTTACAGCAAAAGAAAAAGCAGATATTAAAACCGAAAAAATCGAATTCAATGATATAAGGAAAAAAGGGCTTATGGGCAATGTTGATAAGAAGCGTACCATTTTAAATGCTATCAAACGCAATGCCATGGAAGGGAATGCTCAAATTACGCCCATTCATAACGATGATTTACGCTTTAAAACATGGGATGAAGTAGAGAGGCCTAAATCGAAGGCAGTTGTGCTTGCAATGATGGATACAAGTGGTTCCATGGGCACTTTTGAAAAATATTGTGCAAGAAGCTTTTTCTTTTGGATGACGAGATTTTTACGTTCGAAATATGAGACAGTGGAAATTGAATTTATTGCACATCATACAGAGGCAAAAGTGGTGACAGAAGAAGAATTTTTCACAAAGGGAGAAAGTGGCGGAACGATTTGTTCATCTGCGTATATAAAAGCGTTAGAGTTAATACGCGATAAATATAACCCAAGCCGTTACAATATTTACCCAGTTCATTTTTCGGATGGCGAGAACATTTCGATGGACAATGAGAAATGTTTAAAACTAGTGAGTGAATTGATGGAAGTATCGAGTATGTTTGGCTATGGAGAAGTAAATCAGCATAATCGTTTCTCGACGCTAATGTATACGTATAAAAAAATTGATGATCCAAAATTTAGGTATCATATTTTAAAGAAAAAAGGCGATGTCTACGATGCCTTAAAAAGCTTTTTCCAAAAAACTGAATTGCAAAATGAAAATTAAATTGGAAGGTGTTAAGCCATTCATTTCCGAAAGGAGGAGGCTGAAAAATGGAGAAGGAGCTTCACCGTGCGATTGATGAAATAACAGAGATTGCAACAGGATTTGGTTTAGATTTTTTCCCGATGCGTTATGAAATATGTCCTGCAGATATTATTTATACATTTGGCGCATATGGTATGCCTACTCGTTTTTCCCACTGGAGCTTTGGAAAGCAATTTCATAAGATGAAGCTGCAATATGATTTGGGATTAAGTCAAATTTATGAGCTCGTTATTAACTCCAATCCCTGCTATGCATTTTTACTTGATACGAATTCACTTACACAAAATAAGCTAATTATTGCGCATGTATTAGCACACTGTGACTTCTTTAAAAACAATGTGCGATTTTCAAATACAAGACGCGATATGGTTGAGAGTATGACAGCGACAGCAGAACGTATTGCCAGTTATGAAAGAGAATATGGCAAAGAAGAGGTGGAACAGTTTTTAGATGCAATTTTAGCCATTCAAGAACATATCGACCCTTCCTTATTAAGGCCAAAGCTGTCATCCGAAGATGAGGAACAAGATGAAGAAGACGTGATTACTTCCAAATCACCGTACGATGATCTTTGGAATTTAGATACGAAAGAAAAAGAGCAGAGACCTGTACGTAGAAAAATTAAACAGTTTCCATTAAAACCGGAAAAAGATTTATTACTGTTTATTGAGGAGCATAGTCGGGAGCTTGAGGACTGGCAGCGAGATATTTTAACGATGATGCGTGAGGAAATGCTATATTTTTGGCCGCAATTAGAAACCAAAATAATGAACGAAGGATGGGCTTCTTATTGGCATCAACGCATTATGCGTGAACTGAATTTAACAACAGTGGAGACAATTGAATATGCCAAATTAAACGCAGGTGTTGTGCAACCATCAAAAACATCGATTAATCCTTATTATTTAGGTTTGAAAATATTTGAGGATATTGAAAAACGCTATAATAACCCAAGTGAAGAGATGCGCAGATTAGGCGTTCTACCGAACACGGGGCGTGAAAAGATGTTTGAGGTGCGAGAAATTGAATCGGATATTTCCTTTATTCGCAACTATTTAACAAAGGATTTAGCAAAGCAAGAGGATTTGTATTTGTTTCAAAAAAAGGGCAATGAATATCGTATAACAGATAAAGATCATGAAATGGTGCGGGACCAGCTTGTATCGATGCGCGTCAATGGAGGATTCCCATATATCGTTGTGAAAAATGGCGATTACCTACGAAATGGTGAATTATATTTGGTTCATGGTTATGAAGGAATGGAACTAGATCCACATTATTTAGAAAATGTCTTGCCGTATATTTATCAATTGTGGGGGCGTCCTGTGCATTTAGAGACGTATGTTGATGGAAAGCCCATGCTTTATTCGTATGATGGTACAAAAAATTATAAGCGTTCTGTTTAAAGCAAAGCTTCTATCAGGTAGGATGAAACAACCTACAGATAGAAGTTTTACTTTTTTAGGCAATGAATTTGAATTTTTATTCATTGTGGTCGCTGTTAGATGGTTCTTCTTCAGGTACTGTATCTAGTAGTCCTTCTTCAACATCTTGAGACTGACTAGCGTGCGAATGGATATCACTATCGATAACTAAACTATCCCGTACCTTGATACCTTGTTGTCCACCAGCCTCATCGTTATCATCTCCAGCAATTCCACTTCTGCCATTACCATCCGCAAATTGAGAATTAAGATTTCTTGTTTGACTGTGATTTAGCGCGTTTTGTCCACCTTGGTTGGCATTTGTTCCAACATCTTTATTAATTTGACCGCCACCTTCAGCCCTTTGTTCAAAGTGGTTTTCGGTATTGCCAATATTAAATGTAATATTTATTGTGATGTTATTTTTCGCTTGTTTATTAGAACTTTCTCTTTCAGGTTCCTCCGAGTGATTCGAATGTTTTGGAGAATTATAAAAACCTGTCATAGTTTCCACTCCTTTCTTTTAAGTATTATTATTAAAGTATTAAATTATTAAAAGTTTACTTGTACGTGTAGCCTTATATTGACAGAGAATATGAAGAAAATTATTTGTTGCCATGTGTGAAAGTAGTAAAAAGTCATGATAGAAACATTACATTTAGAGTATCCAACATGAATTTCTGCGCGCTATCACGAAAATTTGTTAAAATGAATAAGATTATATGAATATCTATGGAACTGGAACGGTGAATAAACGTTGAAAACATTTAAAAAGGTTTATATAGAAATAACAAGTGTTTGTAATTTAGCTTGTAGTTTCTGCCCGCCAACTGAGCGTGCTAAGGGACTTATTAAAGTTGAACAATTTAATAAAATATTGGATGAAATACGCCCACATACGAAATACATTTACTTGCATGTAAAGGGTGAACCACTTTTACATCCACGTATTCATCAGCTTTTGGATGCGGCTCATGACAAGGGCTTTAAGGTCAATATTACAACGAATGGTACGCTGATTAAAAAAAATCGCGAAAAGCTATTAGGTAAGCCTGCATTACGCCAAATCAATTTTTCATTACACAGCTTTGATGGGCATGAGGGTTCTGAAAATCGTGAAAAATATTTAGGGGATATTTTAGAATTTGTGCGTGAAGCAAGCAAATTTAATACGATTATTTCGTATCGTTTGTGGAATTTACAACAGGATCATGTTACAGATTTTAGCAAGAAGAAACCGTGAGACGCTTGAAATTATAGAAAATGAATATAATCTCGATTTTCGAATCGAAGAAAAAGTACAGCCTGGTAAGGGTGTAAAAATTGCGAATAATATTTATTTAAATCAAGACCATGAATTTAGATGGTCAAGTCTACTTGCTCCAGAGGATGAAGGGAAAGGCTTTTGCCATGCGTTACGCAGCCAAGCGGCTATTCTTGTAGATGGCACTGTTGTTCCTTGCTGTCTTGATGGAGAAGGTGTTATTAACTTAGGCAATGTTCATGAGCAATCCTTTAGTGAAATTGTAGAAGGTGAGCGTGCCAATAATATAGTAGAAGGCTTTTCAAGACGAGAAGCGGTCGAAGAGCTATGTAGAAAATGTGGCTATCGACAGAAGTTTGGGATGGAAGGAGAATAGGGGAGGGATTAGAGTACTGTGACCGTTGCTGTCCGCTACTGACGGTAGTTTTCCGCGGGCACGACTTGAGCTAATTTTTGCTGCTCGTGCTGTTCATGCTGGAGTGTCGCGCCTTCCAATCCACTTCGCTTTCCGCGGGCACGACGTAAGCCGCAACCCTCGCTAACGCGCGGAATGCCAGCGTCTTACGTTCTGTGCGTTCCCGCAGGAGTCTACGTGGATTTTTACTTAGTAAAATTGTGTGAGTGACTGGCACCCTATATGCTCCCGCACGTAGCGGAAATCAATCAACACTTTAAATCTTGGCAACCCGCGTTTACAGTCAAACAGCTCTAATGTTATTCAACATTAGAGCTGTTTTTCTTTGTTTGCGCATCGATGGTATTTAGAAAATCTCTTGTGATGCGTACTACATATTTTACTTCGTCTAAATTGCGCTCTCTTAATAATGAGCGATGAATGTCGAGCATAAGATTTTTCTCTTCAATATCAGTAACACCCGATAATCGTTGGAAATTAAAGAGTTCTTCAGGTGCAATATCTAACGCCTTCATAAGCATTTCCAATGTACTTAACGTAATATTAGATTGCCCATGCTCAATATTTGAAATGCGACCTTTACTAAAACCTAACTTCCCCGTTCTCTCTGCAACTTCTTCTTGACTAAGCCCTTTGGAAACTCTAATGATACGGAGTTGTTCACCTACTAGCTTTAAAAAGTCTGACATATCATTCACCTCTATGTAAAAAGCTAGTGAAAAACAATGAGAATGCATATACCATTAAAATTATACAATGTAGATAATATTACATTAAAATGGTACAATAATCACTATATGAATGCTAAGTGAGAAAATATCTACCATTTGATTCACTGAAATCAGGATTTAACAATTATTTATGTGAGGATGGCATATTGTGAAGAATGGAGGATCTAAACGTGTTGAAGCGTTATAGACTAGATGAAATAGCTCTTATTGTTGCTAGTTTAACAACACCTCATATTCCAAATTTCTCAAAAGTAGATCAACCACTTATTACCGCAGAAAATTTAAAATGGTTGTCTCTTGGCGAAGATATTCGTCGATTCTCTCAATTGGATAGTGCGATAAATCAATGGAAATGGGCGAAGGTTCCCGCAAAAACAATTGTATTTGAAAAAAATAGCCTAGATGGTGCTAACAAGCATATATTTCAATGTGAAAGTGTTGCGTATATAGCACATGACGTAGTCGCGATTATTCCAAATGAGTCCATTATTTTAAGCGATTATTTATACTATTTTTTTAGTTGGTATCAACCAAATACAGACTGGAGACAGTTGCATCATATTCTAATAGATATACCTTCACTTGACATGCAAACGAGCATTGTCAAACTATTAAAAACAAGTCAACAACTATTGAAAAATAAAAAATCCTTACTAACTGCTGTAGAGGAGTTACCACTGCATATACGTAATATTGCGCAGCAAACAGAACAACATACTAGACAGTTAAATTACGGCTTTGACCAACTTCAAATGTATTATAATTGCACACTGCATAAAATTTTTACTGGAGAGCTATTTCGGTGAAACAATAAATCCTGATTGGCAAATAAAATACAAAGTCGGTGTAATCATTAAAGGAGTGAAGCTTACACCGACTTTTAAATAGTTAAATTTCAATAATAATAGGCAAAATCATTGGTTTACGTTTCGTTTGTGAAAAAAGATATTGGCCGACAGCCTTTTTAATTTCTCGTTTTAAAACAAACAGTTGCTGCTTGCTTTCCTCTTGTAATTCACTAATGGTTGCTTTTACGAGGACATTTACTTTGAGGAGAAGATCCTCTGATTCTTTCGCATAAACAAATCCCCGTGAAATGGTATCAGGTTCTAAAATAATCGACCCATCTGCTTTACTAAGCGTTAATACGATAACGAGCATCCCATCCTCTGATAGTTGTTTACGGTCACGTAATACAATTCCTTCAACTTCTCCAATACCAATGCCATCTACATACGTATCGCCAGATGGAATTTTTCGCGTTTGCCTCGCTTTAGCATTTTCAATATCGACAACGTCTCCGTTTTTGATAATAAAGGTATGCCCTCTTTTGACACCAACAGATTCTGCTAGCAAACGGTGTTGGTGTAACATGCGAAATTCACCATGAATCGGAATAAAAAACTTCGGTTTCATTAATGTCAGCATTAGTTTTAAATCTTCTTGATAACCATGTCCAGAAACATGCATGCCAGTGTTACTGGATGAACCATAAATCACCTTAGCCCCAAGCTGAAATAAATTATCGACAATTCGAGAAACACCTTTTTCATTTCCTGGTATGGGAGAGGCGGCTAAAATAACAGTATCCTCTGGTAAAATCTTTACTTCTCGATGGTTGCCACTAGCTAAACGGGCAAGAGCTGCTAATGGTTCCCCTTGACTACCTGTACATAAAACAACGACGTCTTCTGGTGGGAGGTACTTTACTTCACGGGCATCTATTAACAAATCTTCCGGGATTGTTAAATATCCACGCTCTAAAGCGACATCTACAACATTTACCATGCTGCGACCTAATAGTGCTAGTTTACGATTCGTTACGATTGTGGCATCTACAATTTGTTGAATACGATTCACATTGGAGGCAAAGGTAGAAATAATAACTTTGCGTTCAGCATGTAGAAAGGCTTCTTCAATATGATGACCTACCAGTTTTTCTGATGGTGTTAAGCCCGGTCTTTCAGCATTGGTACTTTCAGAAATCAATACTAGTACACCTTGTGTACCAACCTCAGCCATCTTATGAATATCTGCAAATTGATTATTTACAGGTGTTAAATCAAACTTGAAATCACCCGTGTGTACAACATTTCCTTCGGGAGTTTGAAAAACGATTCCTAGACAGTCAGGTATACTATGATTTGTTCTGAAAAAACTAACGTCAATCTGACCGAAATGTAAAGCTGAATCAGAACCAATCTCAATTAATTCCGTCTCTCTTAAAAGTTTATGTTCTTTTAGTTTTAGTTCAATTAAGCCTAATGTAAAGCGAGTACCATAAATAGGAACATTTATTTTTTTTAAGAGGTATGGAATGCCACCTATATGATCTTCGTGTCCATGAGTAACAATCAATCCTTTTATTTTTTCTTTATGCTCCTGTAAATAAGTGATATCTGGAATGATTAAATCAATACCAAGTAGGCTTTCATCCGGAAACTTCGCACCGCAATCGACAATTAACAAATCGTCAGCGTATTGTATAACATACATGTTTTTACCGATTTCGTTGATGCCACCGAGAGCAAAAATAGATAATGCATTTTTTGTTACAGTCAATGTGATTACCTCCATATAAACGTATTACGATAATTTTTAGTATTGCTTAAGTCTCCAATCTTATACTTTTGTAGGTATTCAAACTCGTCAGTAAAAGCTGACAGACAGAGGATGACGCATTCGAGATTGGATATGATAAGTGCATGAATGAAGGAGTTGTTTATAATGAAAGAATTTAAAATAACCTATTTCTTTGATGAGCTGCATTATGTAAGACGATTTATCCATATAGAGTCACAGGAAAAAGCGCAACAATTGGTTGAAAGTGAGCGCGATCAATATATTACCTTTACGGATAGCAGAGGGATTTATCATGAATTGCATACAAGGGATGTTCGGGTCATTCAAATTTCCGAATATCATCGTGTAGATAAAACAGTCAAAATGTAGAACACATAATCTTTGCATGTTTACACACATTAATGGAAAAGGAGTGAGAAAACATGGACAAAGAAAATGTGCCACATGAGAAGAGAATATTTATGAATTTATCAAGTAAGGACAAGCCAGATATGGTTGATTCGGATACAATTAGCATTTTTGACTTGCATGAAGATATGCAAACGGTTGATATTATCCCAATTGAAGAACTCAATAAAAGAGTAAAGAGAGAGGGAGACGAACTGATTGAAATGCAGCCTGATGAATTATAGGAAGGATGGGTTTACTTGCATAATATAAATGAAGAACAGCTTACGGTGTCCGGTACAAATATTAGTGATGTAAAACGTAAAAATGCTCAAGCGGGTTTATCTTATAACGAAGTAAAAGAGAGATTAGCTAAAAACGGTGGGTTTGGTACTGCCATATATAGTGATACAAACAGTGAAGAAGTAAAGGCGGAAATAAATCAATCTATGCGTAAGTAATGATAATAAAGGGAGTGCGAACAAAAAATGTATGTCGCACTCCTTTTCTTGTACAGTACAATGGAATGGAAAGGAGTGTGTTGAAGTGCAATATGAAGAACAGCGTTGCCCAATATGTGGGAAAGAAAATCATTGTGGAGTAGTAGAAGGTCAAAAGACATGCTGGTGTATGACGGAAAAATTCCCAGAAGGTATCATAAAGGCAATCTCTGAGGAACCTAAAAAGTGCATTTGTCAAAATTGTTTACATACATATAAAGAGATATAGATAATCCTTGGCATTATTACCGATTTTGGTGGTACAAATGTCTATCACACAACAACCTATTTGGCATACATTACTCTGAAAGGAGTGTGTCTAATGACCAAACCAATTCCACTTAGTAATGTAACACAGGCATATTTAGAGGAAAACAAAAGAATAATCAACAAGATGATGCAAGGGATGACGTATGTCACGATAACATGTAGCATATCCGAAAACTTCATCAAACAAATTATTCCATATCAAGTAGCCGCTATTAAAATGTCCGAAAATGTTTTGCAATATACAACGAATATCCCCGTTCAAAATTTCGCATTAGAAGTGATCAAAACGCATACTGAAATAGTAGATAGTTTAGAAGCAATACAAAACAGATGCTGTATCGTCCAAAATTCAGAATATGAATTATATGAATATATGTGTACATTTAAAGATATTGCTGAAACAATGTTCCAAGCATTATGCTCACCACCAACTTCTAATAGCATCAATGTAAATTATCTACAAGATATGATTGTTCACCATCAAGCAGGTGTACGACTCGCCCAAAATGTTTTAAGATTCTGCATATGCCAAGAGTTAATACCAATACTTCAATGCATGATTCAAACACTATGTTGTCAAATTGATGAAATGCAAAAATTACTTGATGGGCTACAAGATTGTTAAAAATTAAAACGCTAAAATTGTTCGCAATTTTAGCGTTTTAAAATATTATAAATTTCTAAAATAAACTAGAAAAGAAATTTTTCGCAGTATTGGCAATTGGCTTCGATATAATCAATAGCTTTAGTTATAGCCGCTATTCCACTAGTGAAAACTTCCATTACTAGTCAACTGCAAATAGATTCCTTTTTGATTTAATTTCAGTAGACGTTTTTCGCAAAGCAATGAAAGCACTTGTTGTTTCTATCTAGTTCTAAACAAACGAAAAAATAATACGTCGAAGAATATTCTGTGACATCACTTACATATTTTGAATGTGTAGAAAATTGCTTCAACGTTACCAGCTTGTTAAAATAGTTTATGTAATCTAAATTTTCTGAATTTTGTTAGTATAATTTTCTTTTATTACTTGTAAGGGAATGGACAAGATTAGTAACGAAAAATAATGAGGGGGTTTATGATGACGATGTTTATGACGGATATTTTACAACATTATGCTACACAGCAACCAGATGCTATTGCGACAATTTATGCCCAACAAAAAGTAACGTATAGTGAGTTTTATAAGCATACAGAAAGATTTGCTGCGTATTTGCAACAACAGGGCTTTGAAAAAGACGATGTCATTGCATTATATACACTTAATTCTGATTTATTTTTAATTGCTTACATGGGTATTCAGTTAGCCGGTTTTGTTGTAATGCCTATTAATACGAAGTTAGCAGCACGGGAAGTAGACTTTATTGTCAAACACTCTGAAGCAAAAGGGCTTATTTATGATGAGCGCATAGCCGAAGTATTAGCAGATGTTAGCTATTCATTTCAACATATAATCGGTTTAAAGGAAATGAAAGAGGTTATCGAAAACTGTCAGGGACAAAGAACAATTACCCCATTACATGCGAATGATACGGCAGTTGTTATGTATACGTCCGGTACGACAGGCAAGCCGAAAGGTGTCATGCTAACGCATCAAAATATAGCATCGACGGCGGCTATTTGGTCAGCATCAATGACTATGACAGCTCAAGATAGGATGTTTATTTGTACGCCATTGTTTCATTGTGCGGGACTGCATGTATTTGCGATGCCGATGTTTTATAAAGGTGGAACCGTAATGATAGAGGAAAGCTTTTCACCTATAAATACATTAGAGCAACTTGCTAAAACGCAGGCGACAATATTCTTTGGTGTCCCTTCCATGTATACAATCCTATTAAATACACCTGCATTTAAGAATCATAGCTTTAACGATTTACGTCTATTATGTTATGGGGCGGCTCCGATGCCATATGAACTTGTCAAGCAAGTGAAAGAGGCATTACCGAATGTAAACGTGCAAAATTTATATGGACAAACTGAAAATTCACCGGCTGCTACATCACTGTTAGACGCTGATGCATTAACGAAAATCGGTTCAGTCGGCAAACCGTTAGCACAGACAGAAGTTCGTGTAGTAGATAGTTTGGGAGAAACTGTACCAGCAGGCGAGGTTGGAGAAATTTGCGTGAGAGGGCCACAGGTGATGAAAGGGTATTTACGCAATGAGGAAGAAACGGCTCGAACAATTCGAGATGGCTGGCTCTATTCAGGTGATTTAGGAAGGTTCGATGAAGAAGGTTACTTATATATAGTGGATCGTAAAAAAGATATGATTATTCGTGGTGGGGAAAATATTTATCCAATTGAAATTGAAGAAGTTTTATATCAACTGCCAGAAATTTTAGAAGCAGCAGTTGTCGGTTTACCACATGAAGTATACGGTGAAGTACCAAAAGCCTTTGTTGTATTAAAGGAAGGAAAGGTGTTAGAGGAGGCTACGATTTTAGCGTATTGTCAAACACAGCTTGCCAAATATAAAGTACCTTTTGACATTGAATTTTTAGCGCAGCTTCCGCGCAATGCATCGGGAAAGGTGTTAAAACATACACTACGACCTAAAATAGCAACTACTTAAAGTAGCAGTAAGTGCACTAGTTTTGTCTAATCATTGAAAAGTAGCAGGATAAAATATGAACACCTACTAAATTAGCGTATAATGAGACTACGACAAATAGTAAAAATAGTATAGAAGATTGACTAATTCTTCGAAAGATAGGAGCGGAATTTGTCTTGTGGAGGGATTATAAACGTCTTTTAATCGTAGGGATTTTGATTATCATGCTACTTTCTGGTTGTAATCAATTTACAAAGCAGAGTCGACCTAAAAATGAATTAACAGTTTTGACGGTAGAATTTAATAGTGGTGCACCGATTCCTAATTTATATATAAAACTGACAGATGTGGAGTCTGGTAAGAAAATCGAAGAAGCGATGGGCTCTGATGAGGGAGAAGCAACTTTTACAAACCTTGTAGAAGGTAAGGAATATACGATTACTGCAACAACGCTCAATAACGTTGGTGACAATGATGGCTATACGACAATCGAAAAATTCACGTATGACGTGACCAAGCCCTATTACCGATTGCCAGCACATTCATCTAGAGCAGAACAGGAGCTAGCAGTTCCAGTCATTATGCAAAAGCCAGAACTTCCCCAAGGTTGTGAAATTACCTCACTAACAGCTGTTTTAAATTATTATGGTATGGATGTGACCAAGCTTGAAATGGCTGATACCTATTTGCCTAAACAGAATATTTATACAGCAGGTGGCCAGCGATATGGGCCTAATCCAGCTGTTGCCTACGCAGGAAATCCGCGTGATAAGGTCAATGGTATGTATGTCTTTGCTGCACCAATTGTGAAAGCGGCAGAAGCGGCGATTGCAGATAAGCAATCCAACTTGCGGGTAACGAATATGAGTGGTGCATCACAAAGTGATATTTTAGAGCTTGTTGAGGAGGGGTACCGGTTGTTGTATGGGTAACGCTTGATTTATCGACACCTAAAACAACTGGCAATAAAGGATGGGTTTATGAAGGAGAAACGTTGAAACGTGATGCGTACATAAATTTACATGCTGTCGTATTAACCGGTTATTCAAATAAACAAGTTGTCGTAATGGATCCATTGCAGGGCAATGTTTCATACAATGTAGATGAATTTTTTAAGAGCTATCAGGAGCTAAATATGCAAGCGGTAGCGGTTCATAAATAATGTTTTGAGGAGTGCTATAGAGCGCAGCTTGGATTGCACAAAAGTATGTTACACTAATAAATAAAAAGCTAAAGTGAGTTGAGTAGCATGGCCATTGAGCACACTTTTTTACCAGTTTTATTAGGCGATGAAATGAATGCTTACGGCATGGCACGAGCATTTTACGAGTCCTATGGCGTTAAACCACTTGCATTAAATCATACGAATATGGAAAAAATTCACCAAAGTGATTTATTAACTTTTCGTGAAGTACCAAGATTACATATTGAAGAGCGCTTTGTTGTTGCTTTACAAGCCATTGCAGAAGAATTTTCCGAAAAGAAGTTATTGCTTTTAGCCTGTGATGAGTTTTACGTAAAGAAAATCGTGCAGCATAAAGAGGAGCTATGTGATGATTATGTAATTCCCTATGTCGATGCACCGCTTGCCAATCAATTATTAACACGAGAAAGCATGTATCAGTTGTGCGAACAGTATGGTTTCCATTATCCTGATATGCATGTATGTACGGTAAATGATTACGAGGAATTGAAGACACTTGATTATCCAGTTGTCATTAAGCCAATGAATATGACGAAATACGCAAGTTGTATTTTTCCTGGTAAGAAAAAGGTATATATTGCACAAAATGAAGAAGAAAAAGATGCTATTTTCCAAGCAATCTATAAGGAGTCAGCATATCGCGATGACTTAATGGTTCAGCAATATATTCCAGGCGAAGATGCTAATATGCGTGTTGTGAATGCTTATGTTGGACAAGATCACAAAGTCAAGCTACTATCTGTAGGGAACCCCATTTTAGAAGAGCATTCACCAGATGGTATTGGGCGTTATGTCGCCATTATGACCACTTACGACAAAGAACTAATGGAGTGTGTGAAAACATTTCTAGAGGCGCTAAAATTTCAAGGCTTTGCTACATTCGATATGAAATTTGATGAACGTGATGGGTTGTACAAATTGTTAAGTATAGAATTACATAATGAACTATCGAATTATTATGTGACAGCAAGCGGCTATAATTTAATGCAGTATGTAGCGGATGATTTTATTCGAGGGAGTAAACAACAGCTTACATATGTGCAGAACAAGCACCTCTGGACGATTGTGCCAAATGGTGTATTATTTAAATACGTATTAAATGAAAAGCTTGTGATGGAAGCAAAGAGTTTAATTCGCCAAGGTTTAGCAACGGATTCTATTTTTAATTATAAAGATATGAATGCGAAACGTTGGTTAAATGTAACGCTTGAAAACTTAAGCTTTTTTCGCAAATATAAGAAATATTTTAACAACAAAGGTCTGTCTAACTCATGAAAAAACAAACTCTAGGTATAATTGGTGGCGTTGGTCCACTTGCAACAATGTTTATTGGCGAAATGATTGTAAGACGTACAAAGGCAACAAAAGATCAGGAGCATGTCCATACTATTATTGACAATGATACAAATATTCCAGATCGAACGGCTTTTATTTTGGATAATACAAAGGAAAACCCTGTTCCAGTATTAGTTGAGGATGCAAAAAAACTAGCTTCTGTTGGAGCGAATTTAATTGCGATTCCGTGTAATACGGCGCATACCTTTTATGATGAATTAGCGCAAGGCTCTCCAGTTCCTGTGTTGCATATGATTCGTGAAACGGCGAAACGTGCGCATGATTTAGGGGCAAAGCGCGTTGGTATTTTAGCGACAACCGGTACGTTAACTTCAGGTATGTATCAAAGCGCTTTAGAGGAATATGGTATTACACCAGTTATACCAGATAATCCTATGAAAGAAAAAGTGATGTCAATCATTTACGATTATGTGAAAGCTGGCAAAGATGTAACAAAAGAAGATTGGCTGCCTATCGAAGAGGCAATGTTGGCTTTAAATTGTGATCGTATCGTACTAGGATGTACAGAGTTATCTATCGTCAATCGAGATTTAAAATTATGTGATAAATATATAGATTCATTAATCGTTTTAGCGGAATGTGCTATTGTAGCATGTGGTTATGAATTAGTGGATTAACATGTGGCTCACCTGTTGAAAAAGGGTGAGCCTTTTCCATACAGGTCTTACATCAAAATAACGCGAACAATCTATTTAGCAGGAAAATGCTTGTGCACAGTTAGTGTGTTAAACTAGTGTCAAGCAGGATAATAAGGTGGGAATTAACATGTCAGTAATTAATTTATTAAAAGAAGAATTGCAAGCAAAATGGAACTTTGAAGAAGCAATGAAAATTCAAGAAGAAATGATTCCAGCAATGCTTGAAGGCAAAGATATTGTAGCAGAATCACCGACAGGATCAGGTAAGACATTGGCCTATATGTTGCCATTACTAAATAAAGTAAATGGGGCGAAAAAGCAAACACAGGGACTGATTGTTGCGCCGTCTCAAGAATTAGCAATGCAAATTGTCGAGGTTATCCGTGAATGGATTGCAGGTACTGATATTACAGTACAACAACTAATTGGTGGAGCAAACTCTGCAAGACAAATCGAGAAGTTAAAGAAGAAACCGACAATCGTAGTTGGTACACCAGGTCGCCTAAACGAATTAGTGCGTTCAGGGAAATTAAAGTTAAAAGAAATTGAAACAGTTATTTTAGATGAATGTGATCAGCTATTGAGCCGCGAGTATCGCGTTGTCGTAAAATCATTTATCGAAGGTGCGGCTTACGGGCGCCAAGTAGTTGTGGTTTCTGCGACAATTACGGAGGAAATTGAATTAGTCGCTAGCCGCATGATGTTTGAACCTTTACGTTTCAAAATTAAACCTGAAGATATGGTGAAGGTTGGCAAAGTTGTCCATTCATTTGTGAAAGTAGAAGAACGTGATAAAACGGACTTATTACGTAGAATGGCGCATACAGAAGGGTTACGTGCGCTTGCTTTTGTCAATAATATCGATCAATTATTAATGAAAGAAACGAAGTTACAATATCGTTCAGCGCCAATTGTTACTTTACATTCTGACATGAAAAAAGAAGAGCGTAAAAAAGCATTAGATGCATTTCGTAAAGGAGAAGCGCGTATTTTAATCGCCACTGATATAGCTGCACGTGGTTTAGATATTGCCGGTTTAACACATGTTATTCATGTCGATGTACCACGTACAATTGAACAGTATTTGCATCGTTCAGGCCGTACTGGTCGAGCGGGAGCAGATGGTGAAGTCCTTACGTTGTTATCATACAACGATGAAAAAACATATAAAAAGTGGACGCGTGAAGTTCCTGGCAAACCTGTGCAAAAAATATGGCACGATGGCAAGCTAGTAGAAGGTAATTCAAAAACAATTGGACAAAAGCGAGGGAAATAATATGACATTTGAAGAAAAATTACAAGCATATGCCGAACTTGCGGTGAAGGTTGGTGTTAATATTCAACCTGGGCAATACTTATTAGTTAATACTTCGGTGGAAGCAATAGACTTTGCGCGTTTAGTAGTGAAAGAGGCATACAAGGCTGGTGCTGGTCGTGTTCATGTGAATTTTTCAGATGATGAAATGGATCGCGCTTATTTCGAGCATGCGTCTGATGAAGAATTTAATCGTTTCCCCGAATGGGTTGTTAAAATGCGTGATGAGTTAATCGAACGCAAAGGGGCATTATTATGGATTGATGCCGCAGATCCAGACAAATTAACGGGTATTTCAGCTGAGCGATTAGCCACACACCAAAAAGTATCAGGTGCTGCATTGAAAAACTATCGCAATGCCGTGATGAAGGATTTAATCGCTTGGTCGATTGTAGCTGTACCATCAGCCAAATGGGCAGGAAAAGTATTCCCGAGTTTAGACGTGGAAAAACAAGTACCTGCGCTATGGGAAGCAATCTTTAAAACGGTGCATATTGGTGAAGGCAATGCGGTTGAAAACTGGCGTACACATGTTGCAAACTTAGAATCACGAGCTGCATTATTAAATAATAAAAAATATGCAAAACTACATTACACTGCACCAGGCACAGATTTAACGATTGCTTTAGCACCACAGCATAAGTGGTTAACGGGTGGGAGCAGAACACCTGAAGGTACTGTATTTATCGCTAATATGCCGACGGAAGAAGTGTATACCTTACCAATGAAACAAGGTGTCGAGGGGTATGTAAGCAATACCAAGCCATTAGTATACCAAGGCAATATTATTGATGGCTTTAAGCTTACCTTTGAAGAAGGAAAAATTATTGATGCACAAGCGCAAGTTGGGCATGATTTATTGCAAGAGTTAATCGCTGTCGATGAAGGATCTTGTTATTTAGGAGAAGTTGCACTTGTCCCACATGAATCCCCAATTTCAGCTTCAGAGATCTTATATTTTAATACATTATTTGATGAAAATGCATCCAACCATTTAGCGATTGGTGAAGCGTATCCAACTTGTTTAGAAGGTGGAAGAGATTTAGAAAATGGTCAACTTGAAGCATTAGGTGCCAATATTTCAGTAACACATGAGGACTTTATGATTGGTAGCGGCGACATGGATATTGACGGTATTTTACCAGATGGCACTGTGGAGCCAATTTTCCGTAAAGGTAGCTGGGCTTTTTAATAGATTAACGACATTTATTGTGAGGTGAGCAGATGAAACGACTAATAAGCCTAGTAAGTATAACTGTACTTTCGTTAACACTTGGTGTTTCATCTGCCTTTGCACGTGGTGAAAATTATGTAGCACTTGGAGATTCCTTAGCGGCAGGTCAAACACCGTATCAGGAAATTGATGCAGGTTATAGCGATTTGGTTGCGATGCGATTAGGAATGATTGGGCAATTGAATCACTATACAAAGCAGCTCGCTTTTCCTGGTTTCACAACGGCAGATGTTTTAGAGCGTGTTAAGTCTGAAGAAGCAAGCGCGCTACTAGCCAATGCAACGCTAATTACTATTTCCGCAGGTGCCAATGATTTACTACGTCTTGTGCAGGTTAACCCATCAGCTGGTACGTTAACATTTTCACAGCTTCAAGTAGATTTTGCGTTAAATAGTGCGCGAAAAAATATGGCGGATTTATTAGCTGAGTTGAAATTACGTGCACCCAATGCCAAAGTCTATGTCATGGGCTATTATTTTGCCTATCCCACTGTACATGCAACACAAAAAGAGGGAACGAATGCACAGCTCTTAAAGTTAAATACGATTTTAGAACAACAAGCTGAGCAGGCAGGGATGACTTATGTTAATGTCTACGATGCTTTTGGCTTGCAAGCTACTCACTACTTGCCAAATATAGCAGATGTCCATCCTAATTTTGAAGGATATCGTCAAATGGCAAATGCCTTTTTAAAATCGTATAGCGGTAGTGATGGCTTAGCTATTTCTACTACAGAGTTGCCTAAGCCGAACCCCATGACATTTCAGGAAATAATGGAGAAACAAGCAGAGTCCAACGAAAAACCTGTAGCGGAACAACAAGAGAAAGTCGCAACCGTCAGAAGCCTTCAAGGTTTTATTGGCTATGCTACTTTTATAGAAAAGGTCAAAGCCAATCAATCCATACAGCCACAACGAATTTAAGTGGAAAAACACCAAGAACAAAAGTATGCTAAGTACATAAATTGCCACCTATTAGGAGCAATTTAAACAACTTAGCATACTTTTTTAGTGCCACTGTTTGTGTGCCTTGTGCGGGTGCCAGTCACCCAAACGATTCTGAATTTAACGGGTGTCTGGCACCGAAACAATTCTGAATTTAACGAGTGCCAGTCACCCAAAAAGGAATATAGTTGCATGCATGATAAAATAAAAGAAAAGCAAAACAAAACAGGAGGTGCATAGACAATGAAAATATTCCATACAGCCGATTGGCATTTAGGAAAACTTGTACAAGGTATCTATATGACCGAGGATCAGCGTTATATTTTACAGCAATTTTTGCAAGCGATTGAAGAAGAACAACCTGATGCAATTATTGTAGCAGGCGATTTATATGATCGTTCAATGCCACCTGTAGAGGCCGTTAACTTATTAAACGATGTTTTCGCAGAAATTGTACTTGAAAAGAAAATTCCGGTGTTAGCAGTTGCCGGAAATCATGACAGTGCAGGACGATTAAATTTTGGTAGTCGTCTTATGCGAGATAGTGGGTTACATATCGTAGGGCAATTCACAAAAGAACATTCACCAATCGTTCTAACAGATGAATTCGGTGAGGTGCATTTTCACCTAGTGCCATATGCAGAACCAGCCTCCGTACGCACTATTTTAGAAGATGATACGATTCAGTCACATCAAGATGCAATGCAAAAAATCATCGCACATATTCAACAAACGATGGATACAACAAAGCGGCATATTTTTATTGGACATGCTTTTGTGACGAAATATGGCTTTGAAGAAGATAATACAAGTGATTCGGAACGGCCGCTATCCATCGGTGGGTCAGATTGCGTGGACGCTGCCCTATTTGAACATTTCAACTATACGGCACTCGGCCATTTGCATAAAGCTCACTTTGTACTGAATAACACAATCCGTTATGCAGGTTCACCGTTGAAATATTCGTTGTCGGAACATTTGCATGAGAAAGGCTTTTTAATTGTAGAGCTAGATGCTAATGGACATGTAGAGGTTAACAAACGCAAGCTTGTGCCAAGACGTGATCTACGAGTGGTGGAAGGCTTCATGGATGATTTATTACAACTACCACCATGTGATGATTATGTCTTTGTACGATTAACAGACACGACACCTGTAGCCTCACCGATGGAGCGAATCCGTACTGTTTTTCCACATGCAATGCATATTGAACGTAAAGCATCACGAATACAAGTAGCCCAAGAAATACAAGCTGTTGAAACGGAAAAAGTAGAGGATATTGACTTGTTTCGTGGATTTTATGCAGATGTTTTGGGCGATCAACCTGATCCAGAAACCGAGCGTTTGTTTTTAGAGATGCTACAAGAATTATTAGATGAGGAACGGGAGGCAGTGCGATGAAACCACTCAAGTTAACGATTACTGCTTTCGGTCCATATAAACATACAGAAGTGATTGATTTCCAACAGCTTGGAGAGTACCGTTTATTTGCTATTTCAGGCAAAACAGGCGCTGGGAAAACAACGATTTTTGATGCGATTTGTTATGCGTTGTATGGTGCAGGAAGTGGTGAAGATCGTCAGGATACAGCTATGCTTCGGAGTGGCTTTGCTGCGGATGATGTTTACACCGCAGTAGAATTGGTATTTGAAATGCGCGGTAAAGTGTATCACATTTTACGCCAACCAGGTCATATTAAAGCAAAAAATAAAAGTGTCACTGGAAGAAAAGTTGAATTAGCAGAAATAAAGGATGGTAAATTTGACTTTAGTATAGTGGAGAAGCAGCAAACAAATGAAGTAGATAAAAAACTGCTTGAAATTATAGGGCTAACAAAAGATCAGTTTAGTCAAATTGTGATGTTGCCCCAGGGGGAATTTCGCAAATTATTAACTTCTGATTCCTCCAATAAAGAAGTCATTTTACGTAAAATTTTTAAAACAGATCGTTTTAATGCAATGACCAAAAAACTAGATATCAAAAGAAAAGAAGCAGAAAAGGATGTCGAGCGTGCCCAGCAATTGAAAGAACATTTACTTGGACAAATTGCAGGTGCATTACCACAACGGTCATCAACACTATTTATTTGTATAAGCAATAATACGGATAATATGCATCAACTAAAAAATGCCCTTGAAGAAGAGCAATTCTTTTATAATGCTAGTATCCAAACGGAACAGGTTCGCTATGAAGAAGCCTATGCGCATCATCAAAAGGAACAAGAATATTACAGTATGGCGAAAGCGCTGAACGAGCAGTTCGAACAACAGGAGCAACGACAAGCCCATTTGCAAATGCTGTTACAACAACAACATTTATATACAGCGAAGGAACAGGAAATACAATTAGCTGAACAAGCGGAGCGTCTTCTTACTTTTGAACAACAGTGTGTAGAATTACGGACAGAACAAAATCATAAGGAACAACTTTATCAGCAAGCGACAATAAATCATCAAAACGCTTTAGCACAACTAGCAATAGCCCAGCAATTATTTTCAGAGGAAGAAGCGAAAGAACCAGTGCGTCAGCAAATATTGCAACAAGAAATGCAGCTATTAGCGCTGTTACCAAAGTTTGAGGCATTTGAGCATAATCAGCAACAACTAGAAATAACGCAACAACTTGTTGATAATGCTAAACGTGCAGTAGCAGATAATCTAAACATTTTAGAAAAAGAGCAAACCCAACTTCAAGAGTTAACAACAACCATTGAGCAATATGAAAAACAAATGGAGCCCTATGCGGGTTATTTAGAACAACTTCCTAAGCTTAAAGAACAAGTCACATTATTAGCTCAATTGGAAAAATATGAGCAAGCGAGTGAGCTAGCTGAGCAAGCGTTTCAAAGGGCGCAACAGCTCTATCAAGAAAGTAATAAAGCGCTACAGACTAAGGAACAACAATGGATTACCAGTCAGGCAAGTATTTTAGCAGCCAAGTTAAAAGATGGCGATGCTTGTCCAGTTTGTGGCAGTACAACACACCAATTAACACATAGTGAGCCACTAGCAGTCGTGGATGAAGTGGAGCTGGAAACAATCCGCGCGACAGCTCATGCAAATGAGAGAAATTATTACGAAAAAGAAGCAACAGTCAAAACAACAAAGCAATTGCTTCAAGAGGTGGCTGAACAGGTAGAAGCTAGCCATATATCACTAGCTGATCGAGTAGATCTTACAACTTCATTACAATTCATTGAGCAACAAGTTACTGTTTTAAAAATCGTTAACGATCAACTATCTATCGCACGGACTAAGCTAAAAGAGCAACTGGCAAGAAATGAACAATTACAACACAAACAAGTCCAGTTAGAGCACTATTTTGCCGAGCAGTCGAAAGAATTAATTAAACAGCAAGCAATTGTAGAAGAACAACAAAAGTACATTCCTGAACATGTAAAGTCATTGCAACAATTAAAGCAAACAATGGAAGATATAAAATCGCAAAAGAATGCATTACAAGCAGCATGGAACGCGAGCCAGCATAATCTACAAGCAACAAAAGAAGCGTCACATAAAGCAGCTATAGCAGAAGAACTGGCAAAAAAAGCCTATGAGGAATTGCAAAACAAACTGAATGAAAAACGAGAACAATTTGTCACAAGCATGAACAATGTAGGTTTTACAACATATGAAGCATATGCGGCGGCAAAGCGAAGTGTTGTACAAATCGAGGAATTACGTAAAGCGTGCCGGGATTACGCTTTACAACAGCACTCTTTACAGCAACAAATCTTAGATGGAGCACAACATCTTGAAGGAAAAGAGAAGCAAAATTTAACGATATTAGAAGACAAGCTTGAGATGCTGCGAGCTACATCTGAAGAAGCATTTAAAATATTGCAACAGACGAAAAATTATGCAACAGCATGTGCTGACTTTATTGTTAAAGTTGATGAAACGGCGAGGGAAATGCGGATACTCGAAAAAGAAGCTGGCCGTGTAAAAGAACTTTACACCGTGTTGAATGGTCAAAATCCCAAGAAATTGTCATTTGAGCGTTATATTCAAATCAATTATTTAGATAAGATTACAGCAGCAGCCAATCTTCGTTTATTCCATTTATCAAATGGACAGTTTGAATTGCGGCGCTCTGATCGCTTGGAGAAGCATGCCAAGCAAAGTGGGTTAGGGTTAGATGTGTATGATGCTTATACGGACCAATTAAGAGATGTAAAAACATTATCTGGTGGGGAGAAGTTTAATGCATCATTAAGTCTTGCATTAGGTATGGCAGATGTTATTCAAAGCTTCCAAGGAAATATTCAGATTGAAACGATGTTTATCGACGAGGGCTTTGGTTCTTTAGATGAGGAAGCGTTAAATAAAGCAATTGATACGTTAATTGATTTACAAGATTCAGGAAGAATGATTGGTGTTATTTCACATGTAGCCGAGTTAAAAGCCGCAATGCCAGCCGTTTTACATGTTGAAAAAACGTTAAGTGGGCATAGTACAACACACTTTGAAGTAAAGTAGTGCCAGTCACCCAAACAATTCTAAATAAAACCCACTTGCACTGTGTGGTGTAAGTGGGTTTTGTGTGCCAGTCACTCAAACAATTAAAAGAAGTCAGTGCACCTATTTTCTGCGTGTTGATACGTAAGGTGTTGTCCCTTTTTTTGCAGCAACTACTTTTTTGACAATAGGAATGACAATAGGTGCAAATTTTATAGCGGTTTTCACTACTTTTGATACTTTCATGAATACGACATCTCCTTAGTACTAAATTTTAACGTATAACTCGTACAGCTTGCACAATATTCCAAATAACAATACCTAATGATACGAGTAAATAAATTGCAAATGAAGCAAACCAAATGATAATGAATGTATTCCCATTTGAAGAAGGATCAAACGTGTTCAATGACATTGAAGAAAATATAGAGATAGCAAAGAAAATGATACCCAAGACTAACGGAATCAAGTGAGAAATAAGTGCTCGAATGGAATGTCTTTTGACTTCACTATCTTTTGAAACAAAGTAAACGACTAATGGAACGACAAATGGTGCAATAAAAACACTGAGATAACTAAACGCAGATAAAACTTTTTGATTCTCCATAATTGTTCCTCCCTTTTTAATATTTACGCATAGAAAGCGTAAAAGTTTCAAAAAAATAATTGAGGAAAAGGTTGTAATACCAAAGGTGTTTGCGTACAATGAGGGTGTTCAATAAAAATGAGATGTAACGACCACAAGGGGAGCTGATGATGTCAGCTGAGACTGGGCACGTAATGCCTTTACTCTTTGAACCTGTAAGTTAACACTTGCGTAGGGATGTGGATAGAAACCGACACTTTTACGATGTGAGGCTCTGTCCTGGCATCGTTTTTTTATGCCGGATTGAGGTGCACATCCAAATAATTGTTTTCTATTCCTGCTCTTGTATCCTACATCGGAACAAAGGAGAGAATAATAGTATGGACAAAAAAAGATTACTCATGCTGGTGGAGATTGCAATTTTTGCAGCGGTAGGGCTTGTGCTCGATCAAGTTTCTTTTAAAGTATGGGCACAAGGTGGCTCGGTAAGTTTAGTCATGATACCAATTATTTTAATGGCATTTCGTTGGGGTCTTTTGTCAGGGCTTACAACAGGTCTATTAATTGGTGTGCTACAAACAATGTTTGGTGCTTATATTGTGCATTGGCTTCAAGGATTACTAGATTATGGGGTAGCCTTTACTGTAGTAGGTTTAGCGGCAATCGTTCGTGAACCTGTATTAAAAGCCGCAACAGCACTCAACAAAAAGAAAATGGCTCTGTACATAGTGATGGGAACAGTGTTAGCTGGTTTTTTACGCTATCTTGCACACACGATTGCAGGTGCAGTATTCTTTGCGGAGTATGCGGGCGATCAAAATGCATGGATTTATTCAATTATTTATAATGGAACATATATGCTACCAGCAACTATTTTAACAGCTATTGTCGGTGTTCTATTATTTACAGCAGCGCCACAATTAATGCAACGAAAATTATAAATGAATGGAAATAGTATGCTAAGAATCACTTAGTATACTATTTTTTTTATATCGAGAACAATCAGTTTAAATGAACTGTAGAGAAAGGCTGTTTTAATGTCTAAAGACTTTTAAAATCGTCTGTTTTTTCTATGAGTAGCACTTATGAAATTCTATTGGCATAGAATAATTAAAGCTTTTGGCGTTATGCACATAAAAAGTTATGTTATATTAAAGAGTAGATATTAGATGAAAGGGACGTTAAAAATGATTGTAAAAACCCAAGAAGAAATTGAAGCCTTTAAAAAAATTGGTCGCATTTGTGCGGAAATTCGTGAGGCGATGAAAGCAGCTACAAAACCTGGTGTGACAACACTTGAATTAGATGAAATTGCAGGACGCATGTTTGCTGAAGCAGGAGCTATTTCAGGTCCTAAGGGAGAGTATGATTTCCCAGGCTACACTTGTATTAGTGTCAATGAAGAAGTTGCCCATGGTATTCCAGGACAACGTATTATTAAAGAGGGAGATATTGTTAATATTGATGTATCTGGCTCTTTAAATGGTTACTTTGCAGATACAGGTATTTCTTTTGTAGTAGGCGAAGGTTATGAGGATAAAGAAAAACTTTGCCGCGTAGCAAAAAGCGCTTTTGATCGTGCAATGACAAAAGTAAAAGCTGGTTCGAAATTAAACCAAATTGGGAAAGCGGTAGAGCGTGAGGCTTATGCCAATGACTTAACAGTTATTATGAACTTAACGGGTCATGGATTAGGTCGTTCATTGCATGATGAACCAAACCACATTTTAAACTATTATGATGCGTGGGATTCAACAATTATGAAAGAAGGCATGGTGTTAGCTGTAGAGCCATTTATTTCAGCAAAAGCAGAGCATATCGTTGAAGCTGGTGATGGCTGGACATTTATCACGCCTGATAAATCTTTAGTTGCCCAAATTGAGCATTCGATTATTGTAACAAAAGACAAACCAATCATTTTAACTTCATTAGATGAGCAATAAGACGAAATAAAAAACCTGCTTACCGATTTATTTTTGGTAAGCAGGTTTTTTTTTGACGAATAGAATACCAACAACAAGTACCCCACATAAAAATAAGGCTGCTGTCGTCACAAGCAACTCGTCAAGATGATTATGAAATGCAATGCCAACGAATGCCCAAATGAAAACGCTAGGATAGACAATATCAAAATGATGATAACGTATATGTAAGGCAATCACGACACCAATTGTCAGTAAAATAACTGCCCAAAGTGGATTGCTAAGACCAAAGCCATTCCATTCATAAGAAGTTAACGTAAAACTCGTATTTGTCATCAATAAAAATGTAGACCAAGCAAAGTAAAGTGAAATCGGAAGGCGGCCAGATAATGCATTATTGGAATGTGAGTACGTATTGTAAAGGAAAAATAAGTATAGTACTAACATTACTGTACAGATGAAAAATACTATGAATAATTCATAATGCCAAAATAAAATAGAAATCGCTTGTAAAATACATACATTGCTAAAGAGAACAGTCTGTTTTATAGTTGTCTTTTTAAAATTCATAACTAACCAATAAGCGAGCAAAATGTAAATGACTATCCATATCATATAACTAATATTAATAGGTGCAAACATTACGGGAAAACGATTTGAGATTTCTAACGAAGATTGACCATTTATTTTTATAAAATAGGATGAAAAGGTTAGGATGAGTGAGACAATATACGTTATTGTCATTAAAATAAACTTAGGCAAGGTTTCCTCTCCCTTCGTGTTAAATTGTATAGGGAAAAGACAAATAAGTATAGGACTGTCACAGAATATCTATTTTATTATAGCGGAAAATCCTTACAATGTATCAAGTGAATTTGTTGAAATTATCTACAATTTACCATTTGGATATGCATCCAAATACTTCTTTAGTACAATAGAAATATCCAATTTGAAGGAGTGGAATTTTAATGACCCAAAATCTAAAAAATCTTGACCTATCGATTGAACTAGATAAAAAAATGTATAAAAAGAAATTAAAAGTACTCCAATATGAAATGTTAAATGCACAGCAATTTTTACTAAATAATAAAATCGGACTTATTCTAGTATTTGAAGGAATGGATGCTGCTGGTAAGGGAGGCGCCATTAAACGTCTTATTGAACGGGTAGACCCTAGGGGTTACGTTGTTCATCCAATTTCAGCACCACAGCCTCACGAATTACGCTATAACTACTTGCAACGTTTTTGGAGAAAATTACCGCAGCATGGTCAGATTGCCATTTTCGACCGCTCTTGGTATGGACGAGTGCTAGTAGAGCGTATCGAAGGATTTGCAAATAAGGAAGAATGGTCTCGCGCGTATGAGGAGATTAACAACTTTGAGAAGATTTTAACGGCTGGAGACTACATTGTTATAAAATTCTGGTTACATGTGTCAGACGAAGAGCAATTGAAGCGCTTTAATGAGCGTGCGCAAGATCCATATAAATCATGGAAGTTAACAGATGAGGACTGGAGAAATCGCGAAAAAACACCAGAATATATCGCAGCAGCGAATGATATGTTTGAAAAAACAGACAAGAAAAATGCGCCATGGGTTTTGGTAGCAGGAAACGATAAAAAACATGCACGTGTACAAGTGCTACAAGAAACGCTTGCACATATTGAACGCGAGGCGCAAAAGCGTGGTTTACATTTAACAAATGTTTTAGACAAGTCCCAATTAGAGGATGCAGAATCATCTAGTATGGAACTGTTAGAAATCCAATCAAAAGAACAAGTGAAAAATAAATAAATAATATGATTGATGCTGTGATAACAAGACAGGAGCTGTTTTGGTTGTAGCAGCATCTTTTTTTACATACAATGAACATGTACTGACAATTATCGGAAGGCTTGTGGAGAGAAATGGTGCTAAAAATTTGGAATTTATTAAGGAAAAAGGGTGGAAATGTGGTCTCGATTCAGGGGGAGAAATGCTACGTTCGCACATTCCAAGAAAAAGATGCACAAAGTTTAACGGGTCTTGTAAGTCGAAACAAATATTTTTGGTCTACATATGAACCGTTACAGCGACCTGAATACTATACAGTTGATGCACAGTATAAAAAAATTCAAGAAAGTTTATATTTAATGAGCTCAAAGAGAGAATTTACTTTCGGCATATATGAGCAAGGTACAAATAATTTAATAGGTCACATCGCGTTGTATGCTATCAAACGTTTACCGTATTCAAGTGCCTTTGTTGGTTATGCGATGGATGAAATCTATATAGGAAAAGGAATTGTAACAGAAGCAGTAGAATTGGTTGTACAATTTGCCTTTGAACAAATAGGGCTACATCGTGTGGAGGCGTATGTATCGACTGAAAATAACGCTTCGATTCGGGTGTTGGAGAAATCAGGATTTCAACGAGAAGGCTTATTAAGAAAATTATTGTATATCAATGGACAATGGGTAGATCATTATATGTATGCTCGCCTAGAGCCATCATCATGAATACACAACGAGTTATAATAAAGTGCAAAAAGTGTTAGATGACTGCTATCAATCTAACACTTTTTTGCTGCGCCATTGTTGTCCGCTTCGGCTGTGCTTTCCGCTCAGCACAGTAACCCACAACCCTCTGCTTGCGCGCAGAATGCCCTCGTCTTACGCAGTGTGCGTTCTGGGCAGGAGTCACCGCCTATGCTACCAACAATTAATGCTTACTTCTAATTAAAGAATGAATAGCTAAGGTTTCGTTAATTGTACTAACACCTTTGTTACATTATCATTTTTTAGAACCTAAACTAGCAAAATCATTTAACAGCTTCAAAGGTGATGGTTTGATTTCGGTCTGTAGGATATTGCTTATAACAATAATCCGATGAAATAACGATATCTTTAAAGCCAATTTGCATTAAAAGCCTTTTAAATTCTTGAATTCCATACCATTTTAAGGTAAAAATTTCAAATTCGCTTTCGATACATTTGCCTTCTTTCCATTTATCATAACGATGGTGGGTAGTTGTCGTTTGTTCAATATAATTGATTGCAGATTGTGTTATTTGCAATGTAATCAATTCATCTTGCTTATTTGTAAACGTTCGATATTGAGAGCTACCTTCATGAAAATCTGGTTGCAAAAATATATCGACTATCAATCTTCCATTTGGTTCTAAATGATGATAAAAATTAGATAGACTAGTCATAGCTTTTTCATCATCAGTAATTAATAAAAATGTTCCAGTAGGGATAATGATTGCTTCATAAAGTTGATCTGATTGGAATGTCTCCATATTTGCTTGATAAATAGTTGCTTCTTTCTGTGCCTTTTTTAGATTGCCTCGACAGTAGTCTAACATTTCCTCGGATAAATCAAAGCCTTCAATAGCAAAACCTTGTTCAAGTAAAGGAATTAAAATACGTCCTGTTCCAACAGCTGGTTCTAATATTTTTCCTTTGACATGCTGAAGTCTGTCGCTATAATATTCGACATCACCGAATGATGTGCCGATTGGTTTATCTAGGTTATAAACTTCTGCTGAAATCGAATGATAAGTATACATATTGTCCTCCAATTATTGTTTACTTTTTATAGTATTATTACATAAATTTACCTAATTATTGTGTGAAACGCAAGATATGTTCAATAAAAGGAATGTCTACTACATTATTTACAGCGATATAATTTGCGAAAGCATTAAAAAATGTGTCTATCATTCGATACGATAGACACATTTTTAATTATATAGAAAGCTTTTCTGCCAAAAACGATGCCTTTGGCGTTAACGTTTTATTTACTACCGTCGTCAATTAAATCAAGGCGACCAGTATTTGGATCAATAACTAAACCGTGAACAGGCACACTATCAACCATTAACGGGTGATTACGAATTGTATCGACACTTTTCTTCACGCTAGTCGCGACATCACCGAAACCGCGTAAGAAATCTTTTAAATCAATACCAGAGTACTCCATCATCTTAATGGTTTCTTCTTTAATACCTCGGTCTACCATTTGGTTAAGCATTGCATCTGGATCAACTGCGCTCATACCACAGTCATAATGCCCAACTACATACACCTCATCAGCTTGCAGTCCATAAACCGCAACGAGTAAACTACGCATTACTGCACCGAATGGGTGACTTACTAAAGCACCAGCACTTTTTACAATTTTTACATCGCCGTTTCTTAAGTTCATCGCTTTAGGTAATAGCTCTACAAGGCGAGTGTCCATACAAGATAAGACAACGATGCGCTTATCTGGGTACTTCGTTGTAATAAAAGGCTCATATTTTTTTTCTTGAACGAAATCTTCATTAAACTGTAAAATATCTTTTAACATTGTCATGAAAGTTTGCTCCCTTCCCTAATGAAATATTTTAGAGCAAAAATGTAAATATGCAAATAATAATGACAATATTCGCGCAATTTTTATGAAAAAAAAAGAAGTTTGGTAAATTATTTAGCGAATCTACTATGACATATTTATAAACGAAAAAAACAGCTACATAAAGTAGCTGTTTTTATATGATTAATATTTTTCTTTTGGTTGTGGATCTACAGTTACAGAAGATTTGCTATCTAAACCAACTTGTAGATAGTGGATAAAGAATCCCATAGAAATTAATAGTACGGCTGAAAAGCCAAGTACAGTTGTAATGAACATTATAAAAGCTCCTCTCTACTTAAATAATCTACTATATGAACTACTCTAATTATACAATAGGTTGCTAGGAAAATGTAAGGATAATTTATGACATCCATAAGATACCTAGCCTAGAATAATAGTAATAGGACTGACTATTTACTTAAAAGGCCCAGTTGCCATTGCGGAAAATTGGTTCGATTTGACCATCAACAGCAATGCCGTCAATATCCATATTAGCACAGCCAATCATAAAGTCAACATGCGTTAAACTTTGATTTAGACCGTGAGACAGCAAATCTTTTGCTGACATTTCTTTACCACCTTCTATACAAAAGGAATAGGCATTGCCTATAGCTAAATGATTAGAGGCATTTTCATCGAATAATGTATTGTAAAATAATAATCCGGATTGTGAGATAGGCGATTGGTGGGGAACAAGTGCTATTTCCCCAAGATACTGTGCACCTTCGTCTGTTGCAACAAGGGATGCTAATATATCTTGTCCTTGCTGTGCTTGTATATCGACAATACGACCATCTTTAAATGTTAATGTAAACTGATTGATAATATTTCCACTATAGCTTAAAGGTTTTGTACTTGAGACAAAGCCATTGACACCTGTTTTGAGTGGGGCTGTAAAAACTTCTTCTGTTGGCATATTTGCCATAAATGCATTGCCATATATATTGACACTACTGCCACCTGTCCAAATATGCTTCTTTGGTAGCTCAATCGTTAAATCTGTTCCCGGAGCTTGATAGCGCAAGAACTTGAATTGTTTCTTATTTAGATAGTCGGCTTTGTTATGTAACTGTTCGTCGTGAGTTTTCCAAGCATTGACCGGTTCATCTTGGTCTGTGCGTGTAGCAGCAAAGATTGCTTCCCATAATGCTTCTACTTGCTGTTCTTCTGGTAGTTGAGGGAATACTTTGGCTGCCCATTGTTTAGAAGGAGCAGCAATAACTGTCCAGCTAAATTTATCTGCTCGCATCATAGTATAGTAGTTAGCGAGTGCTTGACCTGAGGCTTTTTGGAAAGTCATAATTTTTTCATGATCGATATCCTTTAAAAGGTCTGGGCTTTGTGAAACGATGCTTAAAAAGGCAGCACCTTGTTCTGCAAGCCATTCACGCTCTTGAATTTTCCATGGAGGATAAAAATCAAATGAGTCTTTTGGAGCTTTTTCATAACGTGTGCGCACAAGTCGATCATCTGATAAATCAACAAAAACCTGTTTTGCACCATTTTCATAAGCAATTTTAGTAATTATTTCAGCTAATTTTAAGTTATCGGTCGAACAACTCACATAAAGGAATTGATTTTTCTGGATATTTACTCCTATTTTCACGGCTAATTCGGCATATCTTAGTAATTTTGTGTCAAATGATAATAACAAATTCTTAACTCCTTTCGATAAAAGACAATTTCGTGTATTATTCTTAATTCAATATAATCAAATATGGTCGAAATGTGAATAAAAAGCATTTATTTCATCGAAAAATTAGTGAAATACATTTATACTATATAATATGTTTATTTAAAATATGGAAAATAGGACGAAAATAAGTAAGTATAGAAGATTTGGAGGTTCTAAAATGGATTTATCGTCAGTAGTAGGGATAATTTTAGCGTTTATCGCACTGTTAACAGGGATGGTGTTAAAGGGTGTAAACTTAAGTGCCTTTTACAATCCAGCGGCTATTTTAATTATCATCTTCGGTACAATATCAGCTGTAACAATTGCCTTTCCTATGAAGGAACTAAAGCGGGTACCAAAGCTATTTAAAATTCTTTTTAAAGAAACAAAATTAGCAGATGATATTGAAATTATTAAGATGTTTTCACAATGGGCTGATTTAGCACGTCGTGAAGGATTGTTAGCCTTAGAAAGTAAGGCTTCAGAAATTGAAGATCCATTTTTAAAAAATGGTCTTACATTAGCAATCGATGGTCAAAACGCCGATTATATCCGTGATGTATTAACGGAAGAAGTAGAAGCGATGGAAGACCGACATACAAGTGGTGCAGCCATTTTTACACAAGCAGGTACATATGCTCCGACATTAGGGGTACTCGGTGCGGTAGTAGGGTTAATCGCAGCGTTAGCAGATATGAATGATATTGATAAGTTAGGACATGCCATATCGGCTGCATTCATGGCAACATTATTAGGTATCTTTACAGGTTACGTACTATGGCATCCATTTGCCAACAAGTTAAAACGTAAATCAGCAGTTGAAGTAAAGCAAAAACGTATGATGATTGAAGGCATTCTTTCTGTATTAGAAGGGGAAGCGCCACGTGTTATTGAACAAAAATTATCTTCTTATTTAACGATGGAAGAGCGTCGTCAAATTTCGGGTGAAAGCGGGGCGGGCGGCCTTGGCAAAGAAAGCTAAGAAAAAAAAGCATGAAGAACATGTTGATGAGTCTTGGTTAGTACCATATGCTGATATTTTAACGTTATTATTGGCGTTATTTATCGTACTTTTTGCATCTAGTTCAGTTGACCAAGAAAAATTAGATCGTATGTCGGCAGTGTTTAATCAAGTATTTGATGGTGGGACGAGCTTCTTAGAACAACCATCTCCAATGCAAACACCAAATGCAAATAATGATCAAACACCACAACAGCCACAGCAAAACTCAGCGTATTTAAAGGATCAACAGGATTTAGCTGAAATTAAAGATAGTGTCGATAATTTTATTGCAGTCAATGAGATGGAAGGTCAATTCGCAACGGAAATGACAGATGAAGGTTTACTTGTTACTATTCGCGATAGCATTTTGTTTGATCCAGGACGAGCTACTATTAAACCTGAGTATAATAAAATTGCTAGTGAACTTGCAGGCGTATTAGTGTCTGACCCAGCACGTAGTATTGTCATTACTGGTCATACAGATAACGTACCGCAAACAGGTCCTGAGTTTGCTTCAAACTGGGAATTATCGGTAATGCGAGCAGTGAACTTTTTAAAAATTTTAGTGGATAGTAATTCAAAACTTGATCCGGTTTATTTTAGTGCAAAAGGATATGGTGAATATAAAGCCATTGCACCGAATAATACGGCTGAAGGGCGCGCGAAAAATCGTCGTGTGGAAGTATTAATTCAACCACTTGTTGCTGAAGATGGCTCTGCTGCGAAAAATACGCAGTAGTCAAAAGAAAAAGCTATTAGCAAATGACTTAAAGGTCCTTGCTAATAGCTTTTTTAATGTAGAGAGGTAAAGTTACAGGGCATTGCTATTATTTGCGTAAAGAGCCCAATTCAGCAACGATAGCCTGCATTTCACTAGGGCTAAATGTGTCACGTTTCATAACCATTTCGTATAGATAGACTAAATCTTCATAATTTGCTTCATCAAAATTCTCTGATTTCATGGCATCTACATTGACCATGCGAAGCTTATCTTTCATTTGATCGACCATATAAATAACGTTTTCTTTTGACGATATAGATAAATCCATTCAATTAACCTACCTTTCATAATCCTAGCCAATATCATTTCATTGAATAAAAAAAATGTCAACACTGTAATTGGGCGTTGCTTTAAAAATAGACTGTAATTGGGTAGAATAAGGGCAGTAAGCTGTTTAATTATAAGAAAATAGGGAATAAACATTACACAAGCAGGGGGTATATAAAATATGGGACAAAGTAAATTATTAGCATCCATCGTCGTAGGTGCTGCTGTAGGTGCTGCATTAAGCATGTTTGATCGTACTACACGAGAGAAAACGGTCGCTACTACTAAAAAAATGAAGGAAGCAGTATCCTATTACGCATCGCATCGTAATGAACTACAAGATTTAATTGAGGAAAAGGTAATCGCAGCTAAAGTACTTTGTGATAGCGTATCAGAAAATGTCAATACAATAGCTGAGAAAGTCGATGAATTTAAAGAATTACCTTCCACTATTCAAGGCATGATTAGCGATACAAAAACAGCCTTTACCTCACCAGAAAAAGAATAGGCTGTAGTTCAAGGAGGGAATTAAATGGAAAAGAAAAAGGCATCCATACGTTCTTCATTTGCGGAAGTAAAAGCATTTTTTTCGCCAAATGAAGATATGGTAGATGTGATGACATCGAAAGGCTTTATCCAAGATTTAATGCTTCGCATACAACGCGTTGAAATATCGGCGCTTGGGGCGCAACTTGCTTATTTCTTTTTGCTATCTTTCTTCCCCCTACTCATTTTCCTTGTAACGCTATTGCCGTATTTAAATTTAGAAACAACGCAAGTGTATTCGTTTTTAGTTAATTTAATGCCTGATGAAGTATACAGGTTGATTGAAAGTACATTAAATGAAGTGCTAACGAACCGTAATAGCAGCCTATTATCAATTGGGGTACTTGGAACGATCTGGTCTGCGTCAAAAGGAATCAATGCGTTATTAAGAGCTTTAAATAAAGCGTACGATACCGAAAATAGGGTGAGCTTTATAGATCGAGGGCTCTCTCTTGTATTTACTTTAGCTTTAGTAATTGTAATAGCAGTGGCACTTTTATTACCTGTTTTTGGACAGCAAATTGGTCATTTTTTATTTTCAATCGTTAGTATTGAAGATGAGTTTGAATCCCTTTGGCGCAATATTCGCTGGTCGATGCCACCATTACTTATATTTGTAGTGTTGATGGCAATTTACTGGTTAGTACCGAATACGACACCTCGATTGAAATTAATGGGTGTTTGGCCAGGCGCAATGTTTTCGACGCTCGCATGGTTGCTTGTGACATATGGTTTTTCTTTCTATATTAGTAATTTTGGAAACTATTCTGCTACATATGGTAGTATTGGTGGCGTTATTATATTAATGTTGTGGCTGTATTTTACAGGGATGATTTTAATTTTTGGTGGTGTCTTAAATGCCACGATGCAAAAGAGAGCATTGCTTAAAGCGGAAGGTGCTATTAAATAATGAAAGGGTGGTCTCAGTTTGAGATCACCCTTCAGCATTTGTACATTTAACTACTGATAATTTTCGTTACGGGAGGACTTTTTTCGTGTATAGAGTTCTGCTTCTATAGCGTAAAAATCCACTACGCTTTCCGCGGGCACAGTGTAAGCCGCAACCCTCGCTATCGCGCGGTCTGTTGCGTCTTACAACTCGTGCTGTTCCCGCAGGAGTCTACGTGGATTAATTCGTAAAATGCATAGTAAATTGTGTGAGTGACTGGCACTTTTTCTGCGGAAAGGGAGCGCCTGGAACGGAAATCGACGGTTTATCGACACTTTAAAAGGTGGTCTCGGTATGAGACCACCTTTTTTATACATTTTTATTAAGCATTCGTAAGCCGTTTAAAATAACGAGAATTGTACTGCCTTCATGACCGATAACACCTAGTGGTAAATCGACAACTTGTAAAAAGTTAGAGGCAATCAATAAAACAATGATACCGATAGAGAAGAAGATATTTTGTTTCACGATTCGTTGCATTTTGCGAGAAAGACGAACCGCATAGGCAATTTTAGATAAATCATTTTTCATTAATACGACATCTGCTGTTTCTAAGGCAACATCTGTCCCTTCTCCCATTGCAATACCAGTAGTGGCTGTTGCTAATGCTGGTGCGTCATTGATACCGTCACCAACCATCCCTACGTATTTATGTTGATCGAGGAGGCGTTTCATTTCCGTCACTTTTGTTTCAGGAAGACATTCTGCCACATATTCAGTAACGCCTGCCTCTTTTGCGATCACTTTAGCCGTTTTCTCATTATCGCCAGTAAGCATAATGACATCAATTCCTAATTCTTTTAACAATGCGACAGCTTTTTTTGCTTCATCACGAACAGTATCTTTTAACGCAGCAAGTGCGACAATACCTTCTTTGTCACGTATGAAGATTACTGTTTTACCTTCAGCAGAAAGCTTTGATAATGCGTTATTTGCGAAGGTGTTAGCTTCTTCACTTCCAACAAAATCTGGTTTACCTATTAGATACTCTGTTCCATTGACAAAGCCTTTCATGCCCCAACCAGGGATATCTTCAATCGTTGCTTGTGCAAACTGAGATATGTGTTGTGCTTTAGCATAGGTAGTAATCGCTTGTGCTAATGGATGGTTTGACTGTGCTTCAATACCCGCAAGAATAGCTAATGTTTCTTCTTGATTTAAGCCATCACGTACGATGAAGTCTGTTACGACTGGTTTACCTTGTGTTAAAGTTCCTGTTTTATCGACCGCTAATGCACGTAACGCACTTAAATGCTCGAGGTGTAAGCCACCTTTAAATAGTATCCCGTTTTTCGCGCCATTCGAAATAGCTGCTAATGTGGCAGGCATAATGGATGCAACTAGTGCACATGGAGATGCCACTACTAAAAGTACCATTGCTCGATAAAACGTAGTCGTCCAGTCCCAACCGATTAAAAAGTGAGGAAGGAACATCATAAGTGCAACAGATAGTAACACTAATTTTACATAAGTACCTTCAAATTTTTCGATAAATTGCTGTGAAGGTGATTTTTCACTTTGAGCATTTTGCACAAGCATAATAATTTTTTGGAATAATGTTTCGGAATTCGGTTTTGTCATTTCCATAGTAATCGCGCCATTTAAATTAACTGTCCCTGCAAATACTTCGTCACCTTCAAACTTGGCAATCGGTAATGGCTCACCACTAATAGCAGATTCATCGATAGAAGACTGTCCTTTAAAGATAATACCGTCCGCTGGGACACGTTCACCAGGTTTAATCAGTAAATGGTCTCCAATTTTTAGTGTTGAGACAGCGACTTTCATCGGTTCAAAACCGCCACGTACTAACCAAGCTTCCTCAGGTTGTAAATTCATGAGAGCAGAAATTTCGCGATGACTTTTGTTCATTGCATATGTTTCTAAAGCGCCACTGACAGCAAAGATAAAAATAAGGATGGCTCCCTCTGTCCAATAGCCAATCGCTGCTGAGCCGATCGCAGCTAAAATCATTAGTAACTCTACATTTAATTTTTTTTCTTTTATTGTTTCTTCGATGCCTTCTTTTGCTTTTGCAAATCCTCCAACACAAAAAGCAACAATATATAAAAGAACTGAAGCCGTTGTTTGATCATTTGTATCTAAACGCCATGCAAGCAAAATAAATAAACCAGCCATGATAGCAGCAATTAGTTCTGCATGCACTTTGATATTCTCAATTAAACCAACATTTTCTCGATTAGAGTACTCCATCTAAATCCCCCCTGATAATGAAAATCAATATCAAAAACCTTATAAATTAAAGAAAAACAAGCGTTTCTGTAGTTGATAACCACTTTCATTCAAGTCCTTCTTAATTTAGAATTATTATAACAAAGCTGTTTGGAAAAAGAAAGGAATAAATTTAAAATAGAATAAAAAGTCCTTTGAAATATTTGGTTTAGAGGAGTTGCAAATCAATATACTGATAAAATAGTGAGCTTGTTCAAGAAAAAAGAGGGGTTTATATAGCGAAGAAAAAGACACAGTATATTCACTAGGAATATTCTGTGCCTTTATATTTTGTGTTCGTTAAAGGTAAATCTTTTCGTTAAAAATATGCTATTGGCTTAGAAAACTCTTTCTGCATGTAGGGCAAGTTTTTCTAGAGAAGATTTATCTACATCAGCGTGAAGCGAGTTACCGTGAGAGTCCATTGTTACTACGGCTGTGAACCCTTCAACGTTTAAATGCCACATAGCTTCTGGAATACCGAATTCCATTAAGTCTACACCATCTACACCTTTAATGCAGTCTGCGTAGTATTGAGCAGCGCCACCGATTGCATTTAAGTAAACCCCACCGTGTTCACCTAAAGCAGCAAGTGTTTTTGGACCCATACCGCCTTTACCAATTACAGCACGGATACCAAATTTTTTCATGATATCGCCTTGATATGGCTCCTCACGGATAGAAGTAGTTGGGCCAGCAGCTTTCACTGTCCAGTTACCTTCTTCATCTTTAGCCATTACAGGGCCACAGTGATAAATAACTTGTCCGTTCAGATCAACTGGTGCATCATGACTCATTAAGTGATGGTGAATTGCATCGCGACCAGTGTACATACGACCAGTAATAGATACAACGTCACCTACTTTAAGTGAACGAATTTGTTCTTCTGTAATAGGTGCAGTTAGTTCTACAACATTTGTAGAAGTTTCTTCTGTTGTTGCAGCAACTTCATCTTTAAATGTAATTTTTTCGCCTTCTTGATAGTGCCAGTTAATGATTTCGCCAGTTTCTGGATTAATATCAACTGCCATACGACGGTAAGCCCAGCAGTTATAGGCTACTGATACGTAGAATGATGCAGGAATACGGTGCATAACGCCAATTTTACAACCAAGTAAAGTTGCTTCACCGCCGAAGCCCATTGTTCCAATACCGAAAGTGTTAGCAGTTTTTACAACATATTCTTCTAATTTTGCAAGATCAGGATTTGCATTCGTATCTTCCACATGACGGAATAATTGCTCTTTTGCTAAATCATAACCAGAAGAGCGGTCGCCACCGATACCTACGCCGATGAAGCCTGCAGAACAGCCTTGACCTTGAGCTTGATATACAGAGTGTAGAATACATTTACGGATACCGTCTAAGTCACGACCAGCACGACCAAGACCTTCTAACTCACATGGTAAGCTGTATTGGATGTTTTTATTTTCACAGCCGCCACCTTTAAGAATTAGTTTAATCGTAATATAGTCTTTTTCCCATTGCTCGAATTTCATAACTGGTAGTCCATCACCAAGGTTGTTGCCACTGTTTGCGCCAGTTAAAGAATCAACAGCATTTGGACGTAATTTTGCATCGGCTGTTGTATCGTTAATTGCTTTTTTGATTGCTTCTTTAATCTCTAATTGGTTTACACCTACAGGAGTGTAGATTTTAAATGTTGGTAGACCAGTATCTTGGCAGATTGGTGATACATTGTCTTCTGCCATAATAATATTATTAGAGATTGTTTCCAAACTCATTGCTGCACGAGTGCCTGCATTTTCAGCTTCTTTAGCTTTTTTAATGGCACGACGTACGTCTTTTGGTAAGTTTGTTGACGTTTCTGTAATTAAATCATATAGACTTTTCTCCAAAGTTTGAAGATTCATTTTGGTATTGCCCCCCATAGAAAATTTAATTATTTCCACGAACCATTATACTCTTTTCCACTAATGAAAAAAAGAGTGCATGTAATTGTAGTAGGAATTAGCGAATAACTATAGAATTCTAATGTTTCGTAATTTGCCATTAAATGTTTAAAGAGAGTAATTGCTTATTAGGAACGTTTGTTCTATAATGGAATTAACTTTAATTCAAGGAGGATATTTCATGTCAGAAACAAATTCGTTGAAGTTACCAAAGGAAGTTGAACCATATCGAAATATAATAGAAGGAACAATGAGTCCTGTTGTTGTAATGGAAGCGCATGAAAAGGAAACGACTTTATTTGCAAGTAAATTAGCAGGGAATCCATATTTTCCACTGACTATGGAATATCCTAAAAACGAGGAACAGCAACCATTAAAGCTTTTAGCACAAATTAATTTTGCGGATGTTCCTAAGCACGTGCCTCATTTACCAGAGCAGGGGATATTGCAGTTCTATATTGATGGTTATGATGATGTCTTAGGGATGGATTTCGATAATGGGAAAAATCAAGCGGGTTTTCGCGTTATTTTCCACGATACAATCATCGATGATGAATCGCAACTTGTGCAAGACTTCTCATTTATCGAAAATGAGGATGAAGAAATGTATTTTCCTGTAGAGAAAGAACTGGCATTAAGCTTTAAAGCAAAATTTGAACCTTTATCAATGGGTGATTTTCGAAGCGAGGAAAAGTACGCAAGTCTCTTAGCGGTTATTGAAGAAAACGAAGAATTAGCAGATGTATTGTATGATGTATTATCTGGAGCTGGGCATAAAATAGGGGGATATCCTTTCTTTACACAGGATGACCCTAGATCTTATGGCGATTATAACGATTCAACAACGTTGTTATTGCAAATAGATAGTGAAGGAGATCATATACTGTGGGGAGATTGCGGTGTTGGCAATTTCTTTATTACAGAAGAAGAGCTTAAAAATAAAGATTTTAGTCAGGTTGTTTATAATTGGGATTGTCATTAAAAAGCAAGCGGGCAAATTATTTGCTCGCTTGCTTTTGCGTGTCATTATTGTTCACGAGCGTTGAATTGCTCCATTTTCTCTTCTAAATCATCCATCATTTGAATTAGACGATCAATATCCTGTAATTCAGTCGTTTCTGGGTCGATGGCATCTAATACTTCTAAAAACATTTCAAGACGTTCTTTTAAGTAAGTTACTTGTTGCTCTTTATCAGTGATTGGCTTTGACATACATACACCTCATTTCGTCCCTTACATCGTAGCTGATTTAGGACTAAATTTCAATGCTTAGGTAAACACCTAGGACTTAGAGATTATTTTGAAAAATTAATAGACAGAATATTTACAATATTGATGTTGTATGTTAAAGTTGTTTTAAGAAATAGTAAAGGAGCTGATGGTACTAAACGGTGAACTCTAACTCGAAAAGGAGGGAGTTTAAACAAGTAATCGGCAAATAAAAAGCCGAAAATCGTGTTTATACAATTGAATGGAGATAAGTGTTAGTTAAGCCTTAGCGTAAAATCACATGTGGTGAGCGCTAAGGCTTTTTGGTATGCTGTTATGTGGAAGATGACTTGATGTTGGAGGAAAAAATGACTTACTTCTCAGATTACAGCAAAAAAAGGTTTGCAATCCTAGTGTTAATTGTATCTATATCAGGATTTTCACAAGGAATGCTACTGCCACTTATTTCTATTATTTTTGAACGTGACGGTGTATCCTCTGCATTAAATGGTTTAAATGCGACAGGTCTATACATAGGAACTTTATTAATCTCGCCGTTTATCGAACAACCTTTACGAAGATGGGGCTACAAACCAATTATTTTAATAGGTGGTGCACTTGTATTTGTCTCACTCCTTGTATTTCCTTTATGGAAAAGTGTTACATTTTGGTTCGTGTTGCGTTTGCTGATAGGTGTAGGCGATCATGCGCTACATTATGCAACTCAAACATGGATTACAAGCACAGCCGATCATAAAAGTTTAGGTAAAGGTATGGCTATTTATGGTTTGTCTTTTAGTACGGGCTTTGCGGTAATTAATGGTAAAGCTTATACAGATTGCTGAACCATTGCCTTTTATTGTGTCGTCGATTATGTGCTTATTTGCATGGTCATTTGTATTTTTATTACGCAACGAGAAGCCAGAGCGTCTAACTGGTGATATGAATGCAAGAGGATGGAAGCGCTATAAGGTGGCTATTGTATTTGGGTGGATTGCATTTTTAGGCCTTTTTGTTTACGGTTTTTTAGAATCGTCGTTAAATGCTTTATTTCCAGTATACGCCTTGCGTAAAGGCTTTGATGTTGATATCATTCCCATTATTTTATCAGTCTTTACTTTTGGAGGTATTTTAACGCAAGTTCCTCTTGGCGCACTGGGCGATAAAATTGGACGGCGAAATATCTTGATGACTGGAGCATTTGGGGGAGCTATCCTTTTTAGTGTGGCTAGTTTTTTAGAGCATTCACCATTAGCGGTAGCAATCGTATTTTTCTTCGCAGGTACATTGGTCGGTTCGATGTTTTCTCTTGGAATTACTTACATGGCGGATTTAACGCCGAAAGAACTGTTACCGACTGGCAACTTACTTTGTGGAATTGCCTTAAGTATCGGTAGTTTAACAGGACCGTTTTTAGGCGGGGTTTATTTAGAGTTTGTAAAAAATTATAGCTTCCTTTTACTTGTGTCGTTGCTCTTACTAACTGTGGCAATCGTTTTACTTGTATTCGGGAAACATAAAAATAAGCGACCAGTGACGGTTTAATGTCATAGTCGCTTTTATATGCAAAAATAAAAGAGCGGGGCTCATCTCCCGCTCATAAAACAAAAAACGCCCAGCAAATCCGTGCTGTAATGGCGTTTTTCGGTGTGACACGGATGTTTAAGTCCATGCCACGTAGGTTTGGCACCTAACAATATATTATACAGATAAGCTATTATAAAAGCAATGAGATAGTTGATAGATATATAAGGAATTAAATGGAATTCCCGCATAATGGGGGGGAATCCATTTGATCAATAGTGATACCCGCGAAATGGTGTGGAGTACCCGCGAAGTGGAGCGAAATATCCGCGAAATTAGAGTGAATACCCGCGGAGTGAAGTGAAATACCCGCGAAAGCAGAGTGAATACCCGCGGAATGGGGTGAAATATCCGCGAAAGCGAGAATTAATTAAGAATAAGGAGGAGATTCCTTGAAAATTATGCGTAACTCAGACCTTTTAAGTGACAGTGAGATAATGGATTTATTAGATGGTTCTCAAAGGACGATTAAATCTTTTAACAAAGAAGAACTTACAGAAACAGCTAGGGCTATATTAAGAGAATCGTTAGAAAAATCCATAGAAATATATAAACAAAATAAAGATTTTGGAAGTGTTGAAACCTTTAGCAATATATTGTGTAATTTTGAGAGCTTAAAATTTTATTTAGAGTTTGATTATGAAAATGCTATTGCATATTCTTTTGAATGTAATAAAGAGACTGAGCATTATGCTTTAAAAGATAGTGGTTTTTTTACCTTGTTAAAATAAAAAGAAACTCTAAAAGTAAAAATAATGCTAACAATTTTGATATTTTACATAGTAGAGAGTAAAAAATACGACAATCTAGGAAAACTGCATGATAAGTTTTTTTCCAGCGTTGATTTCTGAAGAGGATTAGGAACCTAGAGGAGAGATTATCTATACAAGAGGCAGTCTACACCTACCTTCTGAAGTTGTAGTTTTAAGGAGTGAAATCATTTTTGTATACGGGAAAGGAGAGTTGATTCTCTGGTGGGAGACTTGAATTCTGCACAAGAAGCTCTTTTTCTTATTTAAAATAAAAGAGCATCTCAAAAAACTTTGAGACGCTCTAACTGTTTATTTTCTTAACGCAAGCTTTGCAATACACTCAACTTGCAGTGTTTTTACAACATAGATTTAAGCTATGATAAAAACGTCCAATCTATAGTAATATTAACGCTGGAAACGATTATTTTATTGATTAGTTGGCGACTATCAATCGCTTTTGGTCCGTCTCCTCATTATTCCAAACGAATGTGGCTAACTGAGAGACTGTTTTCTATCTCATCATAATTTTTTAATTCGAAGATGCTGCTAAAGTGATTGGAGAATATGCATCACCTTACTAGGTTCTATGCGTTTTTTATAGTCTGCTTCGGCGCTAGCAAAACGGATAATGCCTGCTTTATCAATTACATAAGTAGCTGGTACTGGAAGTTCCCAAGAATGATCACCATTAAATGTTTCGAGTGAAATATCAAGCGATCTGTAGATAGGATATACATACTCAGGTAATTTAAATTTAAGATTATATTGTTCTGCTGTTTTATTGTGCAAGTCGCTTAAAACATGAAAATTTAATTCGTTCTTTTCTTGTACAGATGCAGAATAGTTTGGAGTTTGAGGACTAACTGCAATCAATTAAATTGCCTTAATGTCATCATTCATTCGCTGGTATGCTTTCAACTCAAGGTTACAGAATGGACACCATGTACCGCGGTAAAATATCAGAACAACAGGCCCTTTCAAAAGTTCTTCAGACAAAGTTATCTTTTGACCTGTAGAATCCACTAAAGTGAAGTCAGGCGCTTTTACTCCAGCTCTTAAACCCCTACCGGAATCAGATGTACGTAAATCCTGAATCGATTTTTCGAATGCATCCAGCACTTCCTTTGGGAGCACCTTTTCCATATGTGTAGCTGCTATTTCTAAATCTCTTTGCAATTTTTGAAATGGCGTGTTTTCCATTATGTCATCTCCGTATCGTATTATATTTTGTATGTAGTTATACGATACATCTTTTTCTAGAAGGAAGATGTAATGTTGTTTACAACTCATTTTGAAAATCTCTATGCTACTTGATACGCTCCAGCATTTTTCAGTCTAAGAAATGTTTCTCTCCAAAAGCTTTCCGATGGATATAGATTGTTTTAAATCCTGTCTTAATGACTTCTTCTTTAACAAGTTCTTGTAAAACCACAGTTACAGCTTCTCTAGTTGCACCAACTAAATTGGCGATTTCTTGATGCGAAAGAGGAAAATCTATTTTGTAATACTCATTATCACCCGTAAGTCCAAACTGATCAGATAGTTTAATAAGCGCATATAAAACTTTGTCATGTAGTTTCCCAAGAGCTAGATTTTGCGTTAACTGACTCATACCGATAACTCGATTACTAAGTACTTTTAACAATGTCATCATAAATTGAGGCCTCTGAATTAAAAAATTTTCAAATCTTTCCTTATTCATTAAACATATATGGCTTTCCTCTATCGTTTCAATAAAATTCTCTCGGGTACCAAATGATATGATATCCATTTCCCCAAATACATTACCTTCGTTGAGTATATCCGAAGTAAATTGCTTACCTTGAGCATTTACCTTATACAGGCGCAACTTCCCCTTTTTAACAAAGTAAAGCCCCTCCGAAAAAGTTTCTGGTGTTTGAATAAAAGTGTTTTTCGGAAAAGTCGTTATTAAAGTTAATTGTTCCATTTCTATTAAATCTTCCATCGAGAGCGAATTAAGCAGATTAAATTGCGATAAGTATTGAATGTTATCCATTTTTCCTCCTTATAATTGCATGGGCTCTACAAGACTATAACACATGAAATCAATCGACAATCGTGACAGTACTCAGCTTAAGCAGAACTGTAAAAAAAAACGCAGTCTACAAAATGTAGACTACGCTTAATCAAGATCAACAAAATTTTAAAAGTATATCATTTTCGATGTTCCGCTTTAAGAACCAAGGAGCAAATGCACTCCACTTGGGCAGTTTGTGCGAACATGTCAACGGGCTGAATATATTCCACATCATAAAGTTTTGATAATTCCTGTAAATCTTTAGCCAGTGTAGAGGGGTTACAAGAAGTATAGACAAAACGTTTTGGCTTTAGTTTTAGAACAGTGCGAATAAATTCTGGAGCAAGGCCTATGCGCGGCGGATCGACAGTAATCACATCCGGCGTAAAGCCTTCTTTGCGCCATTTCGCTAAAACACTTTCGGCAGTGCCCACCGCGTATTTCGTATGTTTAAAACCATGTTTGCGTGCATTAGTTCGAGCATCTTGAATGCTTTCTGGAATAACATCCATACCACGAACTTCTTTTGCTTGATCAGCAAGCCATAAACCAATTGTTCCTACACCACAGTAAGCATCAACAACCGTTTCTTTACCTGTTAATGCCGCTGCTTTTTTAATTTCATTGTATAAATGTACGGTTTGCGTTGGATTCAATTGAAAGAACGCGCGAGCCGAAAGGTCAAATGCTAATTCCCCAAGTTCCTCATGAATTGTTTCCTTGCCGTCTAGTACAATCGTTTCATCACCGAAAATTAGTGAAGTTTTTTCACGATTAATATTTTGTGCAATTGATACAATACTTGGGTCGATTTTTTTAATGCGTGTTATAAGCTCAGCAAGGTGGGGAATTTCTTTGCGTGTCGTTACAAGCACGACTTGCGTTTCACCTGTACGAATCCCCGTACGTACAACAATCGTACGCACTAAACCATCGAGCGTACGACCATCGTAAATTGTAATATTTAATTTTTGTAAAATTTTACGTGTTGCTACTGTAATTTTCGATGTGATTGGATGTTGTACAAGACAATCATTAATATTCAGTAGCTTGTTGCTGCCTTCAGTAAAAAGACCTGCATAAACACGTTTGCCTTCTTTGCGTACTTGGAACTGGCTTTTATTGCGATAATGCCATGGGTTATCCATACCCAGTGTATGGCGAACTTCTACAGATGCAGCTAACGGCTTAGCATAGCGTTCTAAAGCTTGCATCACAATATCGCGTTTTTCAAGAAGTTGTTTTTCATATGTCATATGTTGAAGTTGACAACCGCCGCATTCATTGTAAACAGGGCAAGGTGCTTCCTGACGATACGGCGATGCTTTGCGAATCGCCAGTATGTCAGCCTCTGCGAAATTTCGTTGTGTTTTTGTGACTTGGGCAGTAATTTCTTCTCCTGGTATAGCGCCTTTTACGAAGACAACGTTGCGTTTATAAAAGCCCACGCCTTCGCCATTTATACCAAGTCTCTTTATCGTTAATGGGAATTTTTGTCCCACTTCCATCGTTGTTTGTTGCGTCAAGCGATCCACGTCCTTTAACTTTGTACAGCACGTAGTTACTTATAACATGCTGATATCATCTCCCCATTATAACTAAGGAGTGGACGATTGCATAGTGACAGGGAAATCTTCATACTCCAATACTAAATCATCGAGCGATAAAAATGTATAGCCTTGCTTTTTCGCTTCGGCAATAAATAAAGGAAGTGCTTCTGCATTATCTTGCGCTACGGTATGCATTAAAATGACTGCACCAGGGTGAAGTTGTTCCATCAATGCATTATACGCATAATCTGCTCCACGACGTTCATCCTTTAGCCAATCTTTAAAAGCGACAGACCAGAAAATATGACGGTAGCCTTCAGCATTGCCGACTTCCAACAACTTCGCATTAAAAATGCCTTCTGGTGGGCGGGCATATGTTGTACGGTCAATACCGGTTAATTCACGTAATTTCCCATCAAATTTACGCCATTCTGCACGCATACCATCTCTTGTTAACCTAGCCATATTGGGATGACCATAGGAATGGTTGCCGATAGTATGACCATCTTGTACCATACGTTTAACAAGGTCACTAGCACTTTCTAAATAATGACCGGTTAAGAAGAAAGTTGCTGGCGCTTTTTCTTTTTCTAACGTATCCAATATACTTTCAGTAAAGCCATTTTCGTATCCATTATCGAATGTTAAGTAAACAACTTTTTTATCGGGTTTTCCTTTATAAATTGCTCCATATTGGTCGAGTAGCTTGTCAAGTTGTGCTCCTGCTTGTGCTGGTTCGCCATTCTGTGCTTTTTTAATGCCCCAATGATATTCATCTGAGCCTGAAGCAAAGTATGGATTAAAGCTAATTGCTGCGGCAATAATAAATGTAGCAATTACCGCACCTACAATATGTTGTTTCCACATAAAAAACGCATCCTTTCCTTTTCGTTTAGGATGCGTTACTTTTTAAAATTTATCCTACTTCAAGTCGCACTTTGCACACGGATTTTATAATAAATTTTCAAGTGCTTCTTGTAAATGTGGGAATTGAAATTCGAAGTTGTGCGCTTGTAAAACTGTTGGTAATACATGCTGGCCTTCTAAGACAAGCATACTTTGTTCGCCAAGAGCTAAACGCATGGCAAAACTCGGGACTGGCAACCAATGACGGCGATTCATTACCTGTGCGATAGTTTGTCCGAATTCCTTCATGCGTGTAGCATAAGGAGCTGTGACATTAAATGGTCCGCTGATGGACGCATTTGTAATTGCAAAATAAAGGGCACGTGCCACATCCTCGATATGGACCCATGATAGCCATTGCTCACCCGAACCAATCGTTCCGCCTATATGCAATTTATAAGGCAATAGCATGGAAGGCAACGCGCCATTGTCACGACCTAAAATAACGCCAAAGCGTGCGAGTGCTACACGAACGCCTAGTTTTTCAGCTCGCAAAGCATGGCGTTCCCAATCATGAACGGTCCATCCTAAAAAATCAGTTGCATAATCCTTAAAATTTTCACTATAGGTTGTCGCTATGGAAGGTGGATAAATGCCAACTGCACTGGCATTTACAAGTACTTCAGGCGTTTTATCTAGTTCCTCTATAATCCGAACGATTTCTAATGTAGCATCCATCCGACTCGTATAAATCGCCTTCTTTTGTTTTTTTGTCCAACGGCCGTCATTTAGTGATACACCAGCCAAATTAACGAATGCATCAATATTGTCTAATTCTTTTTCTGGTCGTGCGCCATCTTGTAGCCATTGGACATAATGAATGCCATTTTCGTATTTAGAATTGCTGCGTGACAACACAAATAGTTCATGGCCTTGCTCTTGTAACAATTTGGTTAGCGCTTTCCCAACAAAACCAGTACCGCCCGCAATAACGATTTTCATACGAACCCCTCCTTTTTCCAAATAGATGTAACTCAACTATACACAAAGATAGAAAAAAAGAAAAAGATGTTATAATGTTTAGGCAAAGGAGTGGTTTCATATGCGTGTTATTACAAAAATTGCACGTCAAAAAAACAATCCAGAACGTTATAATATATATTTGAACGAGGAATACGCTTTCCCAGTAGATGAGGCAATTCTCATACAATTTGGTTTGACAAAAGGGAAGGTACTCGAAGAATTTGATATTCAGGAAATTGCCTATGAAGATGAAATTCGTAAGGCGTTTAATAAAGGGCTGAATTATTTATCCTATCAAATGCGAAGTGAGCATGAGGTGAAGAAAAAGTTAAGCTCACTAGAGTTCGGCGAAGCAGTCATATTAGAAGCTATCCAAAAGTTAAAATCATATGGCTTTTTAAATGATGAATCTTATTCAAAAGCATTGCTAAACACCAAAAAAGCTACCATGAAAAAACCGCGAGCTATTCGACAAGATCTTATGAAAAAGGGAATCGATAAAAGTTTGCAAGATGAAGTACTGGAAACATTTAGCCATGAGGAACAAGTAAAGCTTGCCACACAGCTTGCTGAAAAAGTAATTCGTTCTGAAAAAAAGAAAACACCATCGCAAATAAAGGCCAAAATTCAAGATTTTTTAATGCGAAAAGGGTATTCATTTACTATTGTAGATGAAGTACTTGGACAGATAGAAATCGAACAAGCAGAAGATGAATGGCAGGCATTGCTTGATGCACAAGGCGAAAAAGTTTGGAAAAAGTATGCCGCGAAGTATACTGGTTATGAATTAAAAATGAAAACGAAGCAGGCGCTTTATCAAAAGGGATTTCCTGTAGAAATTATAGATCGTTTTATTGAAGAGAAGGAGAATGAAGAATGAATGACAAAAACTATGCTGCAATGACAGAGCATGAATTACGTGAAGAAGTAGCTAAGCTTAAAGAAAAGGCTCGCAAAGCGGAACAACTAGGCATACTCAATGAATTTGCAGTTTACGAACGTAAAGCTTTAATGGCAGCAGCTTATTTAGTCGATTTAGATACGATTGTTCCAGGGGAAATGTACCGCATTGATGGCTCTGATAACAACTTTTTCCAAGTGGATTATTTAAAAGGACGATTTGCTTGGGGGCATCGTCTTGGCGGCGATAAGTATCAGGAAGCCTTACCCGTTTCTATATTATCACCAATAAAGGTGGGCAAGTAAATGCAAGAAAAAATTGACAAACTAACAACAGAATTACTGGCAAAAAACCCTGAAATGTCTGTAGGTCGTGCGCGAGTTTGGGTGGAGCTTCTTTGGAGTGATTTTGAATCCTCGTCTGCCAAAGCGGGCTACAATTACCGAGGAGCTGACTATACTGAAACGTTAGTGCGCCAATTAATCGTTAGCTATGGTGATAAGCTTCATCTATTTGCAGGGCGCAATCCTAAATACGCTCATTTACTGGATACAAGTGACGATATCGTACAATAAATCGAAAACGGAAGTTAAAAAGAAATAAAGCCGGTGTTCCTTAGTAGGATACCCCGGCTTTATTAGCTTTGTTAGACTCTTTAATTGCTAGCGCCAATTTGTAATTTCTTCTGAAGTTTATCTTCGGTGAAAATCCAACCAGTGTAAGAGGTAATGATTTCATCGGCATCGTTTAAATGAGCGACTGCAACGAAAGGATAGCGATTGTCACTACGGTAACGAAGATCAATTAACCTTACTTCTGTTAAGCCGTTTTCAAGCTCTGAAATTTCCCATCGATATAATGGTGAGAATGACACAAAGGCATCGAGATTCGGGTCTTTCATAGCAGCTTCAACAGTCGGTGTTTTCGGTAATGGTTTGATTTCAAATTTATCGTAAATATTAACTGTTCGCCCATACGCACGGCCAACATAGTAATGCGTTTTAGATTTTGCAGCGATGCGCCAGTGAAAAAATCGCATTGTAGGAGCTACAATAACATAATCTTCATCCTGTATGGTATTATGAACGGCTCTTTTAACCGCTTTTTGCACAGCAAATCGTAAAATATAATAGACGATAATAATGCCATACATGACGCTAAATGTCCAAACTGGATTTGCCCCAAATGCCCATAGTAATATACCAAGGCAATGGAGAGTGAATATTATCGGATCGAATGTATTAATAACACCAAGTGCAACCCATTTTCTAGAGAATGGACGAATGGCCTGTGTTCCATATGCATTAAAAATATCAACGAAAACGTGAATGGCTACTGCAAGAAATGTCCAAAGCCATAAATGCAACACATTCGCGTCTTGAATAATTAGTGATAGCACGATTGTAATTAAAATTGGCCAGATGACTACAGCTGGAATTGAATGGGTGATACCGCGATGATGTCGAATATAAATCGCATTATTGCGAAGCTTTAAGACCGTATCAACATCAGGTGCTTGTGAGCCGATAATGGTACCAGCCATAACGGCGGTAAAGGTCATTGAATGATTTGCAACTACTGGGTCAGCTAAAGCGAGACCTCCGAGTGCTATGCCCATAACGAAATGTGTACCTGAATCCAAAATTATCCACTCCTAGCATGCGTGAAAAAGGCGTACAATGCATACATGTATATTTCAATATTGGTATCGTATTGCTTTATACAGTTTACCTTTCTATCGCTAAGTATTCATTCACATAATACGGTAAATGATACCGTATTAAAAATACGTTTTTGTCATATTATGCGAATTAGCTTTTCTTAATTGTATACCCTTTTTATCATAAATTAAATCGTAAAAACACGGGAGGTCACTGTGAATTATCCATATGTAACAGAATTTCGACAATCTTTAGTCGAATGGTTCGAAAAAGAAAAACGAGATTTACCATGGAGGCATACAAAGGACCCTTATAAAATTTGGGTGTCTGAGGTCATGCTACAGCAAACACGAGTTGACACAGTAATTCCTTATTATAATCGCTTTATGGAAAGCTTTCCAACGCTAGAATTATTAGCAGAGGCTCCACAGGAATATTTATTAAAGCATTGGGAAGGCCTCGGTTATTACTCACGAGCACGGAATTTACAAGCAGGTGTGCGTGAGGTATTAGAAAGTTACGGGGGAATTGTACCTGATAACCGGCATGAAATTTCAAAACTAAAAGGAATTGGTCCTTATACTGCAGGAGCTATATTAAGTATTGCCTATAATAAGCCCGAGCATGCAGTTGATGGTAATGTTATGCGTGTTTTAAGTCGTGTCCTTAATATCCATGATGATATTGCACTTCCAAAAACAAAGAAGATTTTTGAAGCGGCTGTTGAAGAACTAATTGATCCTGAAAATGCATCTTCTTTTAACCAAGGCTTAATGGAACTTGGGGCGCTTATTTGTTCCCCAACTTCACCAAAGTGCTTATTATGTCCCGTCCGAGAATACTGTACAGCTTTTAACGAGGGTGAACCCGAAAATCTGCCTATTAAATCTAAAAAAGTAAAGATGAAGCATATTTCATATGATGTCTTTGTTTGTGAGGATGAAGATGGACGGATATTGATGGAACAGCGTCCAGAAGAAGGATTACTCGCGAATATGTGGCAGTTTCCAATGGTGGAACAAGAAGATGATTCTTTGATAAAATTTGCTCACCATCATGAATTAAATGTCCAAGCACACCAGCCAATTTTAACATTTAAGCATATCTTCTCTCATTTAACTTGGCATGTGAATGCTTATTATATGAAGAGTAAAACAGCTGAGAAGGGTGAATGGCTGACACGTGAGCAAATAGAATTATTACCGATGCCTGTACCTATGCTGAAGATATGGCAAGCGATTAAATAGTGGAAATGAAAATTTAAAAAATAAGAGCATAAAAGTAATCACCTCTGTACACAATAATTAGCGTGGAGGTGAATGACTGATGAAGAAAAATCAAAACAACAACCAACAAGCAAATAAAAACATGCAACGCCAAAGTGAAGAGTTTGGTTATGAAACAGACTTCAACGAAGTGCAAAAGCAAAATGCTAAAGCTGAGCAGAATAAAGCTCAAGCTTCAGGCAAATACGCTAAGAATAACCAAAACGCGAGCGAGTAATCTCTCACTTTGTAACTGCATAATTGCATTTACCTTCTAAGGGGCTGTCTAACAATCGAAAAGATGAAAAGGACAGCCCTTTTCTATATCTTGTGACACGTATAATATAGAAAGATAAAAAATTCCTGAGGTTTTTGTTATGATGGAAATTGCTATTAATTTACGAAAATTTGTACATAAATAACATGACACAGTGAAATTTGTAGTTTTCAACTACACCTTTCGCGTACAGATTGCTATAATATACTAGAGACTGCTAGATTTAGGTAGCATAGACGAAAAGGTGGGCTTCAAAAATGGCAATACCGGTAGAAGGAGAAACGATACAAATACATAGTTATAAGCACAACGGCCGCATCCACCGTGTTTGGCAAGAAACAATGGTTTTAAAAGGAACGAAAAACATTATAATCGGTGCGAATGAACGAACACTTGTGACAGAATCCGATGGTCGTACGTGGCTAACGAGAGAGCCTTCTATTTGTTATTTCCATGCGGAGCACTGGTTCAACATCATCTGCATGCTGCGTGAGGACGGTGTGTATTATTATTGTAATCTAAGCTCACCATTTGTTTTCGATAATAATGCCATTAAATATATTGACTACGATTTAGATATTAAGGTTTTTCCGGATATGTCGTATACCCTTTTAGATGAAGATGAATATGAACAACATCGACAGGAAATGTCTTACCCAGATGTAATCGATAAAATTTTAAAGCGCAATGTCGAAAAATTAATTAGCTGGATACAACAAAAAAGAGGGCCTTTTGCACCTGATTTTATCGATGCATGGACGAATCGTTATAAGTTTCAGCTCGATATGCAAGCAGATGATTGTCAGTAACACCTATTAGTTTAACTAATGGGTGTTTTTTTTCATGTAAAGGGTATTTTATAAAGAGAGGCTTCAATGAAAGTGAAAAATAGTTAGCACAAAAGTTTTACTAACTGTACTTCATGCTAAATATTGCTATAATACGTAAGGGCATTCAATATTGAATGTCTGTTTCTTTTTGAATGTATAGAAAGCCATTTAAGCAGAAATGGGTTTCAAATAAGGAAGTGAAGATAATTGGGTAGCGTAAAGCGTTATATGCGTTTTGTAAAACCATACACATGGGAAATACTTTTAACCGTATTCATTGGTATTGTGAAATTTGCGATTCCGTTATTTATTCCATTGCTTATAAAAATAGTACTTGATGATATTATTGGTGCTGATGATTTAACGGATACAGAAAAAACAAAGGAATTGTTTTATTGGCTAGGTGGAACAATTATTGTATTTTTCGTGATACGACCACCAATAGAATACTACCGTCAATACTTTGCACAGCATGTGAGTAATAAGGTACTTTTTGATATCCGAAAAGAAATTTATGCCCATCTACAGCGACTAAGCCTGAAGTATTACGCAAATACAAGAGCTGGCGAGGTCATTTCACGTGTTATTAATGATGTGGAACAAACGAAAAACTTTGTTATGACTGGTTTAATGAATGTTTGGCTTGATTTTGCAACAATTGTCATTGCGGTCGGTATTATGCTAGCAATGGATGTCAAACTGACGCTTGTTGCACTAATTGCATTCCCATTCTATGCAATTAGTGTAAAGTTCTTCTTTGGTAAACTACGAACTTTAACACGTAACCGTTCACAGGCACTTGCAGGTGTGCAAAGTTATTTACATGAGCGAGTGGCTGGGATGAGTATTATTAAAAGCTTTACGCTAGAAAAGCATGAACAACAACTATTCGATGAAGCCAATGGCGAGTTTTTTGAAAAAGCGCTAGATCATACGAGATGGAATGCCAAGTCCTTTGCAGTAGTCAATACAATTACGGACGTGGCACCATTGCTTGTTATTGCTTATGCCGGCTATCAAGTGATTAATGGCTCATTATCGCTTGGAACAATGGTTGCTTTTATCGCTTATATTGAGCGACTCTATGGACCGCTTCGTCGTTTAGTAAGTTCATCCACAACGTTAACACAATCTATTGCTTCGATGGATCGTATGTTTGAACTAATGGATGAGCCTTATGAGGTAAAAAACAAGGAAAATGCCCTTCCATTACCTCGAGCTACAGGTGAAGTGCGATTTGAAAATGTAGCCTTTCAATATGAAGTGGATGGTTCGCCAATTTTAAAAAATATGAACTTTACCATAAAACCAGGGGAGACGGTTGCATTTGTAGGAATGAGTGGTGGTGGGAAATCTACTATTATTAGTTTAATCCCCCGTTTTTATGATGCGACAGCTGGAGCGGTTTTTGTAGATGGACATAATGTTAAAGATGTCACAATCCATTCATTGCGCTCACAAATTGGTATTGTGCTTCAAGATAATATTCTCTTTAGTGATTCAGTTAAGGAAAATATTTTGATGGGGAAACCAGGTGCGTCTGATGAGGAAGTAATGGCGGCTGCAAAAGCAGCTAATGCACATGACTTTATTATGAACTTACCAAATGGTTATAACACAAAGGTAGGAGAGCGAGGCGTAAAATTATCGGGTGGTCAAAAGCAACGAGTGGCCATTGCCCGTGTATTTTTAAAAAACCCACCGATTTTAATTTTAGATGAAGCGACATCAGCGCTAGATTTGGAAAGTGAAGCACTTATTCAAGAATCATTAGATGCCCTTGTGCATGATCGCACAACGATTATTATAGCGCACCGACTTTCAACCATTACACATGCTGATAATATTTTTGTTATTGAGCATGGACAATTAATAGAAGAAGGTAATCATGAACAACTAATGAAGAAGCAAGGCACTTACTATAATTTATTCCAAGTACAACATTTAGATTAAGTATCACACAATATACGAATGCCGATGATTTGCACCGTAGGGGGTTTTAAGTCCCAAATTATTTGCGTGCCTGGCACAAAAAAAGCCTTCCATTGTTAATAAAATGGAAGGCTTTTTTTGTGGAAATTTATCGATTTAACAGAAGTTTTTGGAGGAGGGGAAGAAAAATGTAGAAAATATATGTAATTTGCAGAATAATAATGATTGAAAGAGAGAAATATTTTAGTTAGAATTATCTGAAAATAGAGAATTTAGTGATAGTTAGTATATAATATTCAATAAAATTGTATTTTTTGAAAATATTGGTGAGGTGGGGCGGTTGAACATGCGAAAAAAGCTGTTAGAAGTAAAAGGGTTACAAACAACGTTTTTCACAGATGATGGACAGATTCCTGCCGTTGATGATATTGATTTTTCAGTCCATGAAGGAGAAATTTTAGGGATTGTAGGGGAATCGGGTAGTGGGAAAAGTGTCACATCTTTGTCCATTATGGGATTGATCCCTTCACCACCAGGAAAAATTACTGGTGGACAAGTACTGTTTGAAGGCAAAAATTTAGCGAAATTAACGGATAAGCAAATGCAAAGAGTACGTGGTAAGGATGTGGCGATGATTTTTCAAGAGCCTATGACTTCCTTAAATCCTTTATTTACAATTGGCGAGCAATTAAAAGAAGCAATTTTAATCCATAATCCCAAGTGGTCGAAAAAGAAGGCTTTTGCGCGGGCGGTAGAAATTATGAAACTAGTAGGATTACCACGTGTAGAGGAACTACTGAAAGATTATCCTCATCAACTATCTGGAGGGATGCGCCAACGAGTGATGATTGCCATGGCATTGGTCTGTGACCCGAAGGTGCTGATTGCCGATGAGCCGACGACTGCCCTCGATGTGACGATTCAGGCACAAATTTTGCAACTGATGAAAGATTTGAACAAGCGTATGAATACGGCTGTCTTATTAATTACGCACGATTTAGGGGTCGTAGCAGAAACTTGCGAACGCGTTATTGTTATGTACGCAGGGCAAATTGTTGAAGAAGCACCTATTCAAGATATTTTTAAAAATCCTAAGCATCCTTATACACAAGGACTTATTAAATCTGTACCAGATATGCGTTACAAAAAAGATAGCCTTTACTCAATACCTGGCAGTGTACCTAGGCCAGGCACGATAAAAGATGGCTGTCGTTTTGCAGCACGCTGTGAATTTGCAATGGAACGTTGCCTACAACAAACACCACCTTTATATGAAGAGACAGAGCAACATAGAGCAAGGTGCTTTTTACTGGAAGAACAGGAGGTGATTCAATATGTCGAAAGTGCTATTGAAAGTTGAAGGGTTAAAAAAATACTTTCCAATTCGCAAAGGATTCTTGAATACGCAAGTTGGCGATGTAAAAGCTGTGGACAATGTATCCTTTGAAGTATTCGAAGGGGAAACATTAGGTATTGTGGGCGAATCAGGATGTGGTAAGTCAACGACAGGTCGCCTTTTAATGCGCTTGCTCGAACCGACCGCAGGGAACATTGAATTCGGTGGCAAAATGCTTTCTTCCTTATCGAATAGTGAAATGCGGAAAGCACGAAGGGATATCCAAATGATTTTCCAAGACCCCTATGCTTCACTTAATCCACGCCATTCGATTGGCAAGATTTTAGAGGAGCCACTCATTGTGCATGGAATGGGCAATTCAAAAGAACGCAAGCAGAAAGTAATTGAGCTGCTTAAAATTGTTGGCTTAAATGAATATCATGTAAAACGCTATCCTCATCAATTTAGTGGAGGACAGAGACAACGCATTGGCATTGCGCGAGCGCTGATGACCAACCCGCGTTTAATTATTGCGGACGAACCTGTTTCTGCGTTAGATGTATCAATTCAGGCTCAAGTTTTAAACCTAATGCAATCTTTGCAAAAGGAACTAAAGCTTACCTATATTTTTATCTCACATGACTTAGGTGTTGTACGCCATATTAGTAATCGTGTTGGGGTTATGTATTTAGGCAAATTAGTAGAGTTGACCGCAAGTGAAAATTTATATGCAGAGCCGCTCCACCCATATACGCAGGCATTATTATCTTCTGTTCCTGTGCCTGATCCAACTTTTGAACGTGAGCAGCTTATTATATCTGGAGATATTCCGAGTGCATCCAATCCGCCGAGTGGTTGTGCATTCCATACAAGGTGTCCGTTTAAGAAGGCACAATGCTCAAGCGTTGTACCGAACATGCAAGAAGTGAAGCCGGGTCATTATGTTGCTTGTCATCTTTATGATGCGATTCAACATTGAATGATATAAAAAAGTTTTAGGGGGAAAATAGATGAAGAAAAAGAAGCTTTGGTCTTTGGGCGTAATGCTAATCCTTGTTCTCTCGACAATCTTAGCTGCGTGTAGTTCTGGCTCTGATGGCAAGGATACAGGTTCGAAGGATACGTCAACTGGCGGAGATTCAGCTAGCAGCGGTGAAAAAACATTAGTATATGGTCGAGGTGGCGACTCCACAGCTCTTGACCCTGCAACAGTAACAGAAGGTGAATCTTTTAAAGTAACAGTGAATATCTATGAAACACTTATTAATTTTGGAGAACAAGATGTTACTTTAAAGCCTGGTTTAGCAAAATCATGGAAAGCTTCAGAAGATGGCTTAACTTACACATTCCAGCTTGAAGAAGGTGTAAAGTTCCACGACGGTTCAGATTTTAATGCAGAAGCGGTTGCAAAAAACTTTGAGCGCTGGAAAGCTGGTGCAGATAAGTTCCCATACTTTATGTCTCAATTTACGATGGGCGGGGAGCAAATCATTGAATCCATTACACCAGAAGGCGATTATACAGTTGTCTTTAAGTTGAAACAACCACAAGCACCATTCTTGAAAAATTTAGCGATGTCGCCATTTGCCATTGCTTCTCCAAAAGCATTTGAAGCGAATGACGATGCACTAATTGATAAACCAGTTGGAACAGGTCCATTCAAATTTGTAAATTGGACACGTAATGATTCTATTACAATTGAGAAAAATACTGATTATCGTATTGCAGGGTTACCAAAATTAGATAAAGTAATTTTCCGTTCTATCCCTGATAATTCAGCACGCTTAAATGCACTAAATAATGGTGAAGTAGATGTAGTAGATGGCTTAAGCCCATCAGATAAAGGATCGATTGAAACAAATGGCGATTTACAATTAATCGAACGTCCATCTATGAACGTAGGCTACCTTGGATTAACAGTAACACGTCCACCTTTCGATAACGTTAAAGTTCGTCAAGCTGTGAACTATGCCATTGATAAGCAAGCGTTAGTAGATGCGTTCTACGAAGGTTTAGCTGAGCCTGCTAAAAATCCAATGCCACCAGTTATTGCTGGCTACAATGATGATATTACAGGCTATGCTTATGACCCTGAAAAAGCAAAAGCATTGCTAAAAGAAGCAGGCTATGACGGTAAAGAAATTGAGCTATGGGCAATGCCAGTACCACGTCCGTATATGCCAGATGGTCAAAAAATTGCAGAAGCGATTCAAAAGAATTTAGCTGATGTCGGAATTCCATCTAAAATCGTCTCATTCGAATGGGCTACGTATTTAGAAAAAGCTCAAAATGGTGAAGCGGATGCGTTCTTACTTGGTTGGACAGGTGATAACGGCGATGCTGATAACTTTATTTACACATTATTAGACGCTGATAATATCGGTTCAAACAACTACACATTCTACGACAACCCTGAGTTACACAAATTATTAGTTGCTGCACAAACAGAAGTGAATGAAGACAAACGTAATGAGCTTTACAAACAAGCGCAAGTAATTATTTCTGAGGATGCACCTTGGGTTCCACTAGCACACTCTATTCCTATCTTAGCTGCAAGTACAAAAGTGACAAATTACTTTGCACATCCAACAGGTTCTGATCGTTTAGAAGCAGTAGATATGAATTAAACAATAAAGAAATAAAAATTGTCGCTACTCATAGTGACGTAACAAGATTTTTACAGCTTTGGACTTTGTCTAGAGTTGTAAAAACGGGTTGTGACTATGTTTGTCGCAACCCGTTTTTCTGTCTGACAGACAAACCATCTAAACGTCTATCGTTTGTTGAAAGCTGTCCCTTTCTACAGTATGTGTATAGACTTCATGCTTTTCGCAGCAAAAGTATAATTAGAAAATTACAGAGAGGTGAAGAAAATGCTTCACTATATGGGAAGACGTTTATTTCAATTAATCCCAGTTTTGCTTGGAATGACTTTTATCGTCTTTATGCTCATTCGTCTAATTCCTGGTAATCCTGCACAAGTTATTTTAGGTCAGCAGGCGACGAAAGAGGCGGTTGAGGCATTAAACGCAAGTTTAGGATTAGATAAACCATGGTATACGCAATATTTTGGCTATTTGGGGGGGATTTTTCAGGGCGATTTAGGCGTGTCTTTGCGTACAAAGTTACCTGTGTCACAAGAGATTTTTCCTTATTTAGCGGCAACAGCAGAATTAGCGATATTTGCAATGATTATAGCAGTCATTATTGGTGTCAATGCAGGTATTATTTCAGCTTGGTTCCAAAATTCATGGTTTGATTATACCGCTATGGTTGTTGCGTTAATTGGTGTATCTGTTCCGGTGTTTTGGTTAGGTTTAATGGAACAATGGGCATTTAGCATTCAGCTTGGTTGGTTGCCTACATCTGGACGTAATGATGTACGAGACCCGATAACCGCAATTACGCATTTTTATTTGCTGGATACACTGATGCAAGGCAGATTTGATCAATTTACAGAAGTGTTAAAGCGGTTAATCTTACCAGGGGTGGCGCTTGCTACGATTCCTATGGCGATTATTGCAAGGATTACCCGTTCGTCTATGCTTGAGGTCATGCGCTCTGATTATGTTCGAACAGCGAGAGCAAAAGGACAAAAAATGTTTATCGTCGTTTACAAACATGCATTGAAAAATGCCGTTATTCCAGTGTTAACAGTTATTGGTTTACAAACAGGGTTGCTACTAGGTGGTGCCATTTTAACAGAAACCATTTTCAGTTGGCATGGCATTGGTCGTTATATTTATGATGCAATCGGATTCCGAGACTATCCAGTTATACAATCGGGTATTTTAGTTGTTGCTTTTATTTTCATTATGATTAATTTAATTGTCGATCTACTTTACACTGTGATAGATCCACGCATTAAATACAAATAGGAGGGAGATGCGATAATGACTGGTGCGATAGATATAAAAAAAGAAGCAATGGCAAGTCAAGAGCGAGCGGCAGGGCCTTGGAGAGAGGGCTGGCGCAGCTTTAAAAAAAGCAAAATCTCCCTTGTTGGTGCTGGTATTGTCATATTTTTTATTGTCCTTGCTGTTTTTGGCTCTTCCATTGCGCCACAAGGAATCAATGAACAGGACTTATCGAAACGATTATTGGCGCCTTCCAGTGCACATTGGTTTGGAACAGATGACTTTGGACGAGATATATTCTCTAGAATTATTCATGGTGCCCGTATTTCGTTAAGAATTGGTTTTTTTGCTGTAATTCTTTCAGTTATTGTAGGGAGCTTACTTGGAATTCTTGCAGGGTATTATGGCAAGTGGGTTGATACGATTATTTCTCGCATTTTTGATATTATGTTGGCGTTTCCTAGTATTTTATTAGCAATTGCTGTAGTGGCTGTACTTGGGCCATCATTACAAAATGCATTAATTGCCATTGCGATTATTAATGTACCAAACTTTGGGCGCTTAATTCGGTCAAAAGTGTTGAGTGTAAAAGAAGAAGAATATATCGTAGCTGCCAAAGCGATAGGGATGCGTGATTCACGTATTTTATTCTCACATATTTTACCCAATTCGATGACACCGATTATTGTGCAGGGGACACTTGCCATTGCGACGGCGATTATTGAAGCGGCTGCTCTAGGTTTCCTCGGATTAGGGGCACAGGCACCAGCACCTGAATGGGGAAAAATGCTAGCTGACGCGCGTATCTACTTACTAAAAGCACCATGGACGATGATTTTCCCAGGGTTAGCTATAATGCTTACGGTATTAGGGTTTAATTTAATGGGAGATGGTCTACGGGATGCGCTCGATCCGAAAATGAAAAGCTAATATGGTAAAGAGCCTTCTACTGAAAAGCTAGAAGGTTTTTATTTGGTAAAAAAGGGAGAATATAAAAATCTACTTTCATGTGGAGCCATTATTTGAATTTTATGTAATATTATTTTAGACTTAATGTATGTTGATACATACTTTTTGACGTAATAGCTATAAATTGAAAAATTTAAAGCAGTGTATTGGACAGTTGATTAAGGAAATGGATCGGACAATTACAATATGTAGCGAAAAGTTATTCGACTTCCGCAAGAAAGCAGTAACTGAACGTTTCTATTATTGGAGTTGCTAAAACATGTTAATCAACATATTTAAAATACTATTCACGGTTTTTTAGCAAGTATGCAAATTAAGGAGGGCTTTAACATGGGGATTAATTTACAAAAGGGACAGCGTGTAGATTTAACAAAAGGCAATGCTGGTTTAAATAAAATTAAAGTAGGCTTAGGATGGGATCCAGTAGGCCAAACAAAAAGTGGTGGCTTATTAGGTGGCTTATTTTCTAGTGGTAGATCAGGAGGCAGAGATGTTGACTGTGATTCATCAGTTTTAATGTTGCAAGATGATCGTATACTGGCAGGAGATGACGTCGTTTACTTCGGGAAATTATCAAGTAAATGCGGATCAGTTAAGCATTCTGGCGATAATTTAACAGGTGACGGTGCAGGTGATGATGAGGTCATTACAGTGGAGTTAGGAGCTGTGCCTGCACAATACAATAAATTAGTATTTGTTGTAAACATCTATGATGCAGCTGGTCGTAATCAACATTTCGGTATGATTCAAAATGCGTATATTCGCGTGTACGATGACAAGACAGGCAATGAATTAATTCGCTATAATTTAAGTGATGATTATTCGAATTTAACAACACTAGTTTGTGGTGAAATTTATCGTCACGGTAACGAATGGAAATTTGCCGCTATTGGTAACGGTACAAATGATGTAAAACTTGGTGATGTAGTTCGAAGATATCAATAATTATAAATTATAAATTTGAGGAGGAATACAAATGGGTATTTCATTACAAAAAGGTCAAAAAGTTGATTTAACAAAAACAAATCCAGGATTATCAAATGTTATTGTAGGTTTAGGCTGGGATACGAATAAATACGATGGTGGACATGATTTTGATTTAGACTCTTCTATTTTTTTACTTGCTGATACAGGGAAAGTAGCAGACCAAAATGATTTTGTCTTCTACAACAATACTATCGGTGGTAATGGTTCTGTTGAGCACTCTGGCGATAACTTAACAGGGGTTGGTGAAGGGGATGACGAAATCGTTAAAGTTTCGTTAAAAGAAGTACCTGCCCATGTGCAACGTCTAGCATTCACCGTTACAATCCATGATGCAGAAGCACGTAGCCAAAACTTTGGTATGGTATCGAATGCATTTATCCGCATTATTAATGCTGCGACGAATGAAGAAATCGTGCGCTATGATTTAGGTGAAGACTTTAGTATTGAAACAGCTGTTGTTGTCGGAGAACTATACCGTCACAATGGTGAATGGAAATTCAACGCAGTAGGTGCTGGATACCAAGGTGGTTTAGCGGCACTTTGTAATGATTATGGTTTAAACGTAAACTAACTTTTAACTTTATATGAGAAAGGGAGTTTCTTCTAATGGGTATTCAGTTAAGTAAAGGACAACGCATTGATTTAATGAAGCAAGACCCAGGCTTAAATAATGTAGGTATTGGTTTAGGTTGGGATGTTAAACAATTCGATGGAGGAAATGACTTTGACTTAGATGCATCTGTGTTTTTGTTAGATGCATCGGGAAAATGCCGTAATGAACAAGACTTTATTTTCTATAATAATTTAACAAGTCCAGACAAATCTGTTCAGCATATGGGTGATAACCGTACTGGTGTAGGTGATGGTGACGATGAAAAAATTCTTGTTAATTTAAAACAAGTGTCTCCTCAAATCGAAAAAATTGTTGTAACCGTGACAATTTATGATGCGGAAGGTCGCCGTCAAAACTTTGGACAAGTACTAAACGCTTATGTTCGATTAACGAACGAAGAATCCGGTTCAGAAGTACTTCGTTATGATTTAGGTGAAGATTTCAGCATAGAGACAGCGGTCGTATTTTGTGAGCTTTACCGACATAATGGCGAGTGGAAATTTGCTGCTGTTGGCTCTGGCTATCAAGGTGGTTTAGCTGCATTAATCAATGCTTATGGACTGCAATAATTAAAGTGCCGTTTATAACTAGATGGTTACGATTATGAATTGAATAGAGAAAGCGACGTAATGGAAGGCACTGTATTAGTCTGTATAAAACAGGTTGATGCAGTGTCTTTTTTACAAAATCATTCTTGAATGGGGAGAGAATTGGATGCAATATTTTGCAACAGAAGCGGAGACGATTTTTTATCAACAACCACACAAATTTACGAAATTAGATTCACCTGATATTTTGTCCTATGCATTAGGTGCAACACTATATATGCCTGCGTCTATGCCTAACATTATTGACATGGTACAATCGCAAAAATATCAAGAGTTAAAGTCACTTGTTATCGATTTAGAAGATGCGGTTGGGGATGCAGAGCTAACAAGCTGTGAAGAAAAAATTATAGAAGATATCAGTTCGCTTTATACATTGTATCTTCAAAAGGATATATTACTTGAAGATTTACCGCTTCTATTTATTCGTGTGCGTAGTGTTGAGCAATTTAAGCTTTTAACCTCTAAATTAGGAAAGCGTCAAGAAGTGATTACAGGCTATGTGTTTCCTAAATTTACAGCAGTACAAGGGAGAGCTTATTTTGAAATACTAGAGCAAACAATCGCACAGCATCAACTAACGTTATATGGGATGCCGATTTTAGAAAGTCATGACATTTTATATAAGGAGTCTCGCATAACAGCATTATTTGCGATTAAAGACGTACTTCGTCAATACAGAAAACGTGTACTAAATGTCCGTATTGGTGCGACCGATTTTTGTGGGATTTACGGAATTCGACGTAGAGTAGACGCAACCATTTACGATATTGCTGTTATTCGAGATTGCATTGCGGATATCGTCAATGTACTTGGGCGTGAAGAAGATGACTTTGTTATTTCCGGACCAGTTTGGGAGTATTTCAGCAATGAGCGTGTATTAAAGCCAACGCTAAGAGCCACTCCGTTCAGTGAACAAGGAGCGTTGTTTGCCCGTAAGGCACTACTCGATGATTATTTAGATGGCCTAATGAAGGAAGTACTATTAGATCAACAAAATGGTATTTTGGGTAAAACGATTATTCATCCTAGCCATATTCGAATTGTTCATGCCTTGTATGTTGTTTCATATGAGGAGTATTTAGATGCCATCAGCATTGTTGAAAATAATAATGGGCAAAAGGGTGTTTTAAAAAGCCATTATGCCAATAAAATGAATGAAATGAAGCCACATATGAGATGGGCGCAGAAAATTTTACGCCAAGCATATATTTATGGTGTATACAATGAATCTGCAAATTTTGCCTCTCTTTTATTGAACACAACAGTAGGGGGAACGACGGATGACGAAGCTCGACAACAAGTTGAACATTATTCAGGATTATAAAATCGCAATAGAGATGACTGACAATCCTTATGATTTTGCTATAACAGATTTATTTAAAATGGCGACACGTATTAATAAAAAGAGACAGTTTTTATTTGTTAGTACAGTTCTTGGTAAGCATTTAGCAGTCCAGCCACAAGTACCGATACTGACAGGGGCTTTACTAGCTATGATGTATTATGAGCGATTGACAGGAAAAGAGCCTTTGTTAGTACAGTCTGTTGTACAGGCTATGCAAAATAGAGATAATGTGCAAGAGATTTTGCAGCAAGTGGAGGAACTAGGATTGGAACTAGCAGAAGACGTGCTATTTATTGGCTTTGCTGAAACAGCAACAGCGTTAGGGCATGCAGTATTTAATGTTTTTAAGTCTAATGCTACGTATATTCATACGACACGTGAACTAGTGCCAGAGCTTGAACCATTTGTGACATTTGAAGAAGAACATTCACATGCCACAAGTCATCGAGTATATTGCGAACAACCAGAAAAATTGCTACAAGCAAAACAGATTGTGCTTATTGATGATGAAATAACGACGGGCAATACAGTAGTAAATATTATCGAAACCTTGCAACGAAAATTCCCTCATGTCCAACGCTACTCGGTATTATCAATTTTAGATTGGCGTTCATCTAAACAACGAGCAATGTTTGCTCAGCTAGAAGCGCAATGGGGGATAACAATAGATTTTGTAGCTATTATGTCTGGGCACTTTACTTGTGAGGGTACACCGCTTTTAACGAGCAACCAAGTAGCAGCAACATTACCGCAAACAGCTGACATAGCTTTGCTTTCAGTGGACGAGGTAGTCGAACAAAAGCAGTACCATTCAATCGCTGAAAATGGCGTTATCAATAGAGCGCCATACATGTTAGCGACAGGTCGATTCACGATAACAGCCGAGCAGCATGTTGCGCAAAAGAAAACATTGCAAGCCATCGCGGCTCAATTACGAGCACTTCGTACAGGTGGTCCAGCACTTGTCATTGGAACAGGTGAATTTATGTATGTGCCAATGCAAATAGCGACTGGTTTAGGACAGGAAGTATATTTTCAATCAACAACACGTAGTCCCATTTATTGTGCAGATGACCCTTCCTACACAATTACTGATAAAATAGCTTTCGAAAGTCCAGAAAATAATGGTGTCGAAAATTACTTATACAACTTACATAGTCATCCGTATTCGGAACTTTTTTTAGTCATAGAACGTATAGCCAATCAAGAGGTCGTTGCAAAGACAGTGCAAGCATTGAAGGCAGTGAGTAACGCAAATATTTACGTTTTTTGTATGCACGACTGGAGGACTATATAATGCATGAAATAAAACAACCAGATAAAATGGGAAGCTATTCTTCAGAAGATGTTGTGTTTTTGCTACGAGATATTAGTAACATAAGCTTAGAAATAGATAATGAACAGCGGGAACGACTTATTCAATCGGGGACACATTATTCAGAAATGTTGCCTGTAGAATATCTTCCTTCCGAAGCGTACATGACGTTGTTTTATCAAACATTGGAAGACTATGCAGAACGCATTGCACTAGCTGTTGGTGTGGTGGCACAGCAAATTGTAGCACGTCAAGGTTTAGAGCATTTAGTGCTTGTTAGTCTAGCAAGAGCAGGAACGCCAATAGGTATTTTAATTAAACGATATATAAAAATGCATTATAACGTCAGCGTTCCGCATTATACGATATCGATTCTTCGTGGTCGTGGTATTGATGAGACTGCTATTCGATATATATTTACTCAGCACCCACATGCGCGCATTCAATTTATTGATGGTTGGACAGGGAAAGGGGCCATAACAAGGGAATTACAACAAGCGTGCGCAAGCTATAATGAACAAAATATTCAACAACTGGATGCTACATTAGCGGTGCTTGCTGATCCTGGACATTGTGCAGCCATTTATGGCACGCGAGCAGATTTCTTAATACCTTCCGCATGTTTAAATTCAACGGTTTCAGGGTTAGTGAGCCGTACGGTATGGAATGAGCAGTTTATGGATGGCACTGATTTTCATGGGGCGAAATATTATAAAGAACTACAAGATGCCGACGTATCCAATTTCTATATAGACCGTATCAGTGCCCATTTTACACAAGTACAGAAGGATGTAGGGCAACAACTTTGTGAGAGAACATCATCTGCTATTACATGGCAAGGAATGGAGTCGGTTGTGGCTATTCAACAACAGTATGGCATTACCAATCATCATCTTGTAAAACCAGGCGTGGGCGAAACAACGCGCGTCTTACTTCGAAGAGTTCCGTGGAAAATTTTAGTTAACCCAACATATGTACAGGAATTGGCGCACATTTTACTGTTAGCCAAAGAAAAAAATGTTCAAATTGAAGAATATCCACAAATGTCCTATGCATGCTGTGGTTTAATAAAAGAAGTGTAGAGGAGAGAAGACATGCTACTATTTACATCAGATTTAGATCGTACGCTTATTTACTCCCAGCGCATGATGGAGAAATTCCCATCGAAAACAGCACCGATTATAGCCGAACGAAAAGAGGGAGTGGGACTTAGTATGATGACGGAAGTTACGATGTCATTATTGCAGCAAGTCCACCAACAAACTTTATTCGTACCAGTTACAACGCGAGCAGTGCATCAATATGAACGTATCCATGTTATAAAAGAATTGCGTCCTACTTTTGCAATTACGAGCAATGGCGGTACAATAATAGAACAAGGACATCCTAATAAGGAATGGTCGAAAATATTACGTAAACGAATAGAAGATTCCTCTATTCCAAAGGCGGATTTGCTACGTAAATTTAATAGCTACCAATCAGATGAATGGCTTCAACAATCGTTTTATGTTGATGAGCTATTTTATGTCCATTATGTCGATGTCAATATTATACAGGATGTCGAAGTGCAAGCAATGATTCAAGAGTTTGCAGTCCATGGTTGGCACGTCTTGCTGCAAGGAAGAAAATTATATTTTTTGCCAAAAGTGCTTACAAAAGAAGCTGCAATCTCGTATTTGAAGGAGCATTGTACATATAATATGCACGTGGCGGCAGGCGATTCCATAATGGATTACGGCATGCTCGCTATTGCTGATAAAGGCTATACACCAAACCACGGCGATTTAAAAGTCAAACAACCACAAATACTAAAGAACACAATGTATTCACCTTATAACGGTGAAGCTTTTACGAAATATTTACTCGAAGATGTTTTACAATTGGCCAATAAGCAACCAATTGTGTAAGTATGATGTAAGGAGGTGACGCTTGTATGCAAACAGTCACAATTGAATCTGTTTTAGAAAGAGATTCTTATGATTGGCTACAAGCCTTCCAAGATTCAGCGAACGTGCGAACAGTTTATGAGGTGACACCACAACAAATCCGTTTTAGTCGTATCGCTGTTCGTATATTGGGCGTACCGATTGAAGAAGATGATTATTTTAATTCCTTATATACAATGTCCCAAAATCCCAATGTTCATATATTAAGTGAAGAATTAAATAAACATATTGAGCAAAAGGATTTTCAAGCATTGCAAACGATTTTAGAGCAACATCAGCAATCCCCTAAAGGCTTGTCTATAAATCGATTGATTGCCATGATGTATGGTCATCAACTCATTCCTAAGCACGATGATGCTTCAATGAATCGCCATTTACAGCTAGTGACGATGCGTGTAGTGGAACGCTTTCAAGAGCAGCAATCACTCGGTTTACTTGCCAATGATTTCCGACGCTTTTTAATAGATATGGTCAAGTGGCTAAAAAATCATTGGATTCAGTGGACAAAAACGATGAAGCCGACAGATGATTTTCCTAAGGTTGTTTGGTATGGTGAGACAACAATGAGTCAGCGCTATTTTCTTCTATTACTAATGGAGCTGGGCTGTGATGTGTTAATCTTCCATCCATCAGCGATTGATGAGTTTGCAACAGTAGATCCTACTGATGCATTTTCTGTTTCGTACGCCTACGTAAGTCAAACAGCGTTACAGCCCTTTCCTGATAAATTACGAGAACGTCAAGCAACTGTTGGCTATAGTTCTAGCCAACATTACGAGCATTTAATGCATGACCATCAATCGGGTGTTTATCGACCTTGGCAATTTAAAGATCATATGCCACAATCATTAACATTACGCATGACCTATGATGATATTTTTATTTATGCTAACGAAAAGGCAATGGTTCGTCCGAAATTTGAGGCTCTCCGAGATAAAGTAATTATTCCCGTTATTTTCGCCAAAATTAGCGGTGTTTCTAGTAGACGTGAAGAGTACTGGGCCAATATGCATCAGTTGCTAGCTAGCCCGCAAACTGTTTTTGTACAGGAATTTCCGTATGCTAAAACGAGCAGAGCGAATTTCCATTTTCACTATAAACATTGTTTAGTAAATGGTGAGCTATCTACGGAGCGCATCTTGCAAAGTGATTGGTGGCAATATGGGGAGTTAACACTGGAGTTACAACAAGCCATTGCTCATACGATTAAAACTTCTTGTGAACAGCCATTGCTTAAACTACAACCTAATGAGTCGCCCTATGATTTGCAATTATTTTTATTTAAGCAAATGACGATGATTCCAAAGGAAATATTGCGCCTGTTACAAAGCTTTGACTATGCACAGGAAGTACCAAAGTTGGTGCTCTATCAAGCACCTCAGCAACCGACATTGACCCGCGAAGATATTGCATTATTTGCATTTTTAAATCGCTTTGGTGTGGATATTATTTTCTACAATCCAACAGGAAAGCTTGATTTAGAAAAGCATTTGCTAGAGGATACGTTTGATGGGCATCGTTTAGAGCATATGGTGTTTGACTTACAATTTGAAGAGCCAAAGCAGCAAAAGTCAAAACCGGATAAAATGATTAAAAAATTGTTTAACCGTTTCTTCTGACTGCTTGGAAAGGAGGAACTTGATGTCAAATAGCGCAATAACTATAGAACGATTGACAGCTGAAACCGCAGATCTTACAAAACATCAGCTGTGTCAAAGTCCAGAAGTTCAGCATATTGCCAATCATATTAATGTGAAAAATAAAATAGAACTAACAGAGCTTGGTAAAGAGCCTGCCATTAAGCTTTCGCGATTCTCTGATCAAATATTAAAAACAATTGCCCATTCAAAAGTAAATGAATCGAATGACTTATTAAAGCAGCTTGAAGCCTTGATGGATCAATTCGATAAAAAAGAAGTGATGGAGCAACAAAGTTTCTTTAGCAAACTGTTTAAACGAGCACCAAGGAATAAAGAAGATTTGTATGCAAAATATAATCGTCTTGGTAGAGATATCGAAAAAATCCATTATCAATTTGTTCTAATGGAAGATGCATTGGCGAATGATAATCGGATGCTTGCTCGTTTATATAACGAAAATTTGACATACTATTTGGAGCTTGAAAAATATATTATAGCAGCAGAAATGAAGCTAGATGAAATCAAGACAACATTAATGCCGATGTATGAAAAACAAAGTGAAGCAGGAAATCAAATCGCTAAAATGGAGCTTACAACGTTACAAGCGATTGCTGAAACACTTGCCCAAAAAATTGATGAGCTTGAGAAATCGCGTATGGTAGCTATTTTAGGGGCAACACAAATGGATATGCTACGCAATGGCAATAGCGCATTAATGGAGCAAATAAACGGAGCTTTTGTCACGACCATTCCTGTATTTAAGATGGGGATTATGAATGCAGTAAATGAAAAACGCCAACAGCTACAAGATAAATCGGCAGCCGCTTTTGAAAAACGTATGAAACAGTATGGTGAAACAAACAGCAATGCTGTTGCGCAGAGTATAATGCATGCCCAACAAAATGAGCCGACGCTGACGCTCGAAGAAATGTGGGAGACAATCATTACTGGTATTGCAAGTTACCGTCAACTACGCGCCGAACAAACAACAAAGCGCCAACAAATAGAGCAGCAACTAACTAAAGCTTAACAATAATTGTGTGAGTGACTGGCACTTAGCAAAAAGCCGCAACCTCCGCTGTCACGCGGATTGTTGCGGCTTTTATTTGCGTTGTTCGGGGGAATTGTGTGAGTGACTGGCACTTAAATTAAATAAATTCTTCTTCGATTTCTAAGTTGATTTCTTCACCATGATGGCTTTGGTATGACACAATGAGCGTATCCAAATGTTCTAAGTTTTCTTCGTAATCTAGAATACGCGATAAAATATAAAGGAGATGATAGCTAGAAAATTCCGTATCTCCTTCTGCGTGTGCATAGGTTATTTGATTGATGAAAATTTCCATTAACTGATTGCGCTGAATGTAGTCGATATGCTTACTCCATTCTGAATGCTCAGGCTTTAATTTCCCTGTATATTTCAGTAACAGTTGCTCATGGTAGGTAAGCAGGAAGTCCAGTCGTTCTTGAATCATTAAATGAAATTGAGTCGGCAGTTGTGCCAATTCATTTTCATGCTTATGCAGCCGTTGTAACAATTCTAAACTTTTTTTAGAAGTTGTAATCATTTGGCGATAGACAACTAATTTCCGTGCTTTAACAAATTTTTTATTTTTAAAGTAATTGCGTTCTTCCTTAAAAAAATCATAGAGTGTGTCCACACGCAGCATACGGTCTTTAAATTTGCTTAAAGCAGTTTTAGTAGACGTGTGTTCAGAGGCTTGACGAACAGCTAAACGCGTCCAACGGATAATGTCATCCTGTAAAAAGTAAATTTTGCGGAAAAGTTTTACTTCGTATTTAGGTGGCAAAAACACAAGGTTGACGACAAATGCTGCTAAAACCCCAACTAAAATGGTAAGAAAGCGGATAAGACCGAAAGTCAGAAAGTCATCGCCTTGAATTTCCATAATAGCTACAACAGATACAAGTGCTAAGGAAAGAGACTTTTCAAGCTTGAACTTTAACATTATGCCGATTGCTGTAATGACTGCAATGCCAACAGCCACAACGTGATGGCCGAAAAGTAAACCGAAAATAACTGCAATGGAAGCTCCTATAACGTTGGCTTGAACTTGCTCAACAATCGTTTGATAGGAGCGATAAATTGACGGTTGAATGGCAAAGATTGCTGCGATTCCAGCAAAAACTGGAGACGGTAATTGCAGGAGCTCAGCAACAAATAACGCAAAGACAATAGCTACACCAGTTTTAAATACACGGGCACCTAATTTCATAAAAAAATCGATGTCCTTTCTGTCTAAAATTTTTAACTTGCTTCAGCAGCAGTTCACCACTTCAATAACAGTGGACAATCATGTTTATACACTGGCTTCAGTAAATTTAAACATCTACTCAATCAAGTTAAAGACCCCGCGGATGTCACAGATTTTTACTTGAGCTTTTCGGGATAGACTCAAAAAACTGGACGTATTTACACCGAGGGTAATGGGTAATGAATGCTTCTTTACATTATAGAAGGAAGTTTCTATAAAATACATAGATTTGTATAACAGGATAAAAAAAAGACGACGCTCAATTGAGTGTCGCCTTTTTTGTTTCTATTAAAGCTGTGAAAATGCATAGTCGACAGCTTCGATTGTTTCACGAATATCTGCTTCTGTATGCTCTGTAGTTAAAAACCATGCTTCATATTTTGATGGAGCAAGGTTAATACCTTGGTTAAGCATTAATTTAAAGAATTGACCGAAAATTTCTCCGTCACTGCTTTCTGCTTGCTCATAGTTTTCAACTTTTACATCTGTAAAGTAAATTGTTAGTGCACCTTTTAGACGATTTAAAGTAATTGTGACACCGTGTTTTTTGGCTGCAGTTAAAATACCATCTTCTAAAATAGCACCAAGACGATCCATTTCATCGTAAATACCTGGAGTTGCTAATACTTCTAGGCATGCTATACCAGCTTGCATCGATGCTGGATTTCCTGCCATTGTCCCTGCTTGATATGCTGGTCCAAGTGGGGCAACGGTATCCATAATTTCTTTGCGACCACCGTATGCACCGATAGGTAAACCACCACCAATGACTTTTCCTAATGCAGTAAGGTCAGGCGTTAATCCAAGTAGTGTTTGTGCGCCACCGTAATGGAAACGGAATGCAGTAATTACCTCGTCATAAATCGTCAGTGCTCCTTTTTCTTTGGCTGTAGCGTGCACTAACTCCAAAAATCCAGTGTTTGGTTCCACAATACCGAAGTTACCGACAATGGGCTCTATTAAAATAGCAGCGATTTCATCGCCCCATGCATCCATCGCTTCAGTAAAAGCTTGTGGATTATTAAATGGTACAGTAATCACTTCTTCAGCAGTCGCAGTCGTTACACCTGCTGAGTCTGGTGTGCCTAATGTAGCTGGGCCAGAACCTGCAGCTACTAATACTAAATCAAAGTGACCGTGGTAACAGCCAGCGAATTTCATAATTTTTGTACGGCCAGTATAAGCACGAGCAACACGAATCGTTGTCATGACCGCTTCTGTACCAGAGTTATTAAAACGTACTTTATCCATTGAAGGAATAGCTTCTTTTAGCATTTTTGCGAAAGTTACTTCATATTCAGTTGGTGTCCCAAATAATGTACCGTTTTCAGCAGCATGAGAAATTGCTTTCGCAATATGCGGATGTCCATGCCCTGTAACAATTGGACCGTATGCGGCTAAATAGTCGATATAACGGTTGCCGTCAACATCCCAGAAATAAGCTCCTTTTCCTCGGGCCATTGCAACAGGGGAGCCACCACCTACTGCTTTATAAGAACGAGAAGGGCTGTTCACACCACCAACGATATGCAAAAGCGCTTCTTCGTGTACTGCTTCTGATTTTGAGTGATTCATTAATATTGCCTCCTAAGTCATTATACTTAATCTATTGTAGACCTATCAGTGTAAGAAATCCAAAGAAAATAAGGGATATGACTTGATTTGTGACTTAGAGTAAAATAAGACATGCAAAGGAGGAGTTTAATATGACTTTAGTAGAAGGACAGAAAGCACCGGATTTTTCACTTGTTAATGACAAGGGGGAGCAAGTGCAATTAGCAGATTTCAGAGGCAAATATGTTATTTTGTATTTTTATCCGAAAGATATGACACCAGGTTGTACGACAGAGGCTTGTGATTTCCGTGATAAGCACGATGACTTTAGTCAGTTGAATGCAGTTGTATTAGGTGTGAGCCCTGATGATGCTCAAAAGCATACGAAATTTATTGATAAGCATGGGTTGCCATTTTCTCTTTTAGTGGATGAGGATCACGCTGTGGCTGAGGCTTATGGTGTATGGGTCTTGAAAAAAATGTATGGACGTGAATATATGGGAATTGAACGTTCTACTTTTTTAATTGATACGGAAGGTAAGCTTGTAAAGGTATGGCGCAAAGTGCGTGTGAAAAATCATATTGAAGAAGTTTACGCTTTTTTAGCCAAGCAGGAGGAGCAGTAATGAGAATCTATTTTACGTTTGAGCCAAGACCAGATTTACGTAAACCGTTAGTAGAGGAATTCCCACAATGTGATTTTGTATTTGAAAATGGTTTATCTACGGATGAATTACAAAAAGCAGACGTACTGGTTACATATGGTGAAGATTTAAACGATGCCAATATACAGTATGCTACCAAACTAAAGTGGATTTTTGTTGCTTCGGCAGGTGTAGAGAAAATGCCAGCACAAGCCATTATGGATCGGGATATTTTAGTATCTAATGTGCGAGGGATTCATAAAACACCGATGGCCGAGTCAATACTTGCTCATATTTTAGCCATTAAGCGTGCATTGCCATGGATGTATGAGCAACAAAAGAAAAGTGAATGGTCGAAAAAAGGAAAGCAAACGGAATTACGAGATAGTACAGCACTTATTTTAGGACCGGGTGCCATTGGATCGGAAGTAGGTCGGTTACTACAAGCGTTTGGGGTAACAACAATAGGCTGTAACCGTTCGGGCAATGCAGCACCTTATATGGATGAGATGGTAAATTTCGCTAAGTTAACAGAAGCTTTGCCTAAGGCGGATATCGTACTTTCTGTCTTACCGAAAACACCAGATACTACGCACTTATTGAAGGATGAGCATTTTAATGCAATGAAAAACGATGCCATTTTCATGAATTTTGGTCGTGGAAATTTAGTAGATGAGAAAGTTCTTATTCGTGCTATTGAAGCGGGTGAGATTGGTTATGCCGTATTAGATGTGTTTGAAGAAGAACCACTTAGTGCAAACAATCCTTTATGGTCATACTCCAATGTAATTGTTTCACCACATGTTTCAAGTCATTCTTCACGTTATGTAGAGCGTAGCTTAGCTATTTTTAAGCCAAGTTTGACGAAATGGTTGGATGGAGATACCGCTTTAGAAAATGTTATGGATTTGTCGAGGGGTTATTAAATTGTAATTTAATTTAGATGACGCATAGGCGAATGTTGACAGATGTTAGCTTAATTCGATACACTAATTGTAACAATTATAAATTAATAATACTTATGAAAAGGGGTGCATGACGATGTCTATACCGCATTTACAGGATGCACTTGACACGTTAAAAACAACTGGTGTACGCATTACTCCTCAGCGTCATGCTATTTTAGAATATTTAATTCAATCGATGACACATCCAACTGCCGATGAAATTTATAAAGCACTTGAAGGGAAATTTCCGAATATGAGTGTAGCAACTGTCTACAATAATTTACGAGTTTTCCGGGAAGTAGGATTAGTGAAAGAGTTGACGTATGGGGATGCTTCTAGCCGTTTTGATTTTGTGACCAACGATCACTATCATATGATTTGTGAATGCTGTGGTAAGATTGTCGATTTCCATTACCCAGGTTTAGATGAAATCGAACACTTTGCTTCTCAAGTAACAGACTTTGATGTGCATTCACACCGTCTAGAAATATACGGCACATGTCCAGCTTGTAAAGATGTTGAAGCGAAAGTACAGTAAATTTCTTGTGGTCTTTGGGTTTTAATAAGGTTAAGAGTGAATAATTTAAAGAGGCAAGTGGGCGTTTTGCTCGCTTGCTTTTTATTGTGGAGTGGCGAAAATTGCTTTAAAAAGCCCAAATATTCACGATATTAATAGCGTGATGAAAATTGACAAGGTGTTGATGGTTCAAAAAACTGCTGTGTTGATATAGCAACTTTGTATTAACAGTAACTAGAGAGGAGGGATTGAATGAATGTACAATTAGGGAGTAGTAATTACTTTAGTACATTGAAAAAAGAAGAGCGTTTATCGGAGGATTTATTTTTAGTAAAGAAAAGAAAAGCAACATATGAAATAAGAAAAGAGGATGGTTATATACGTCATATAGTCACGAAAGAAAATGGGGAAAAGGTCGTTGTAAGAGAAGTGAAAATATCAAAGCAAGAAGAAAAAGAACATTCTTTTGGTGACATAAACGATATGATTGCACAAAAATTAGTAGACCAAATGATAAAATCATTCGATGACAGACAGAACCAACAAAAATTTTTAAAAACAGGCATAGCTGGTTTAAAAGAAAAACAAATTACTAAATATATAGTGAGTATATAATTGGTAGCGGTGATTAACCTAAATTACAACAATAACAAAAAATCCTAGCTCTTGAGGACTAGGATTTTTTTGCTTTGTTATTATAAGATTGGTCGAACTCTTTTCCTTCAAGTGTAGGATCAAGAGTTAACGGTTCATTGCAGTACATGCACATATCAACTCGACCTAAAACTTTCGTATGCTTATGACAATTTGGGCATTCTACTTGAACGGCTCTTGTAGAGAGAAGGCCAATCCAAGCATAGACAACTGTACTACCAATAATACATAGTAAACCAAGTGTCATGAAGATTAAGACAAGGATGGGATTGTTTTTAAAGAATATCCCCCCATACATAACAACAAAGCCGATAAAAATAAGTGCTAATGCGAATGAACGGATTTTATTAATTTTACTTTTGTAAGGTTTCATACAATATCTTGCCTCCCAATCTAAAATCTACTATAACATATAAGAACGAAGTATTTTAGCTTTGAGTAGGAGTCAAAGAAGGAATAGTTTTAGAGTATGTCGAAATTTTAACGAAATAAAGGTCTTACAATAAATAGAGGAGGGCTGAACATGGAGCAAGTATTGCGTCCTATATATCAAGAACGCGCGAGTCAGTCTAATACATTAGGTGTTATTTTAATGGAGAAACGTGAAGAGCAAAGTAATGTTACTGACACATTTGATACGGTATTACTAATTATCGTGAAAGAAGCGGATCAGCCTGTTTATACAAAGCACTACCTATATGAGGGAAATAAGGTAGCCTTACATACTGTTACAGAAAAATTGTTACGGAAGTGGTTACTAATCGGCTCTAATAAGAAAGTCGTTGATTGGATTTTCTTTGGGAGAGTGTTGTTTGATCGCAATGAGTTCCTTCATAAACTAAAAATTGAACTGCAAGAGTTTCCGTTTAGTGGTCGGAAAATTAAAACGGGTATTCAATTCTCAAAGTTAATTCGTCGTTACTTAGAAGGAAAAGAATATTTTGATAAGGGTAGTTACCTAGATGCATACAATCATGTAGTAGATTCCTTGCATCATTTAGGGCGATTGTCCATTATAGATAGTGGGTTGTATCCAGAAGTTACGGTGTGGGCACAAGTGAAAAAAATTGAACCAGCCATTTACAAGCTTTACGAAGAACTTGTTATGAGCAGTGAACCAATTGAAAAGCGTTTAGAGCTTCTATTTTTAGCAAGTGAGTTTTTGATTCATTCACGTACACATGACGGAGCGCAACATATATTAGAAGTAATGCAAACAAAAGAGTCATGGACTATACAGGAATTACATGATCACCAAGAGCTTGTAAACTATTCCGTTGACTTAGAAGTATTCGTAGAATATTTAGTGGGGAAAGGCTACATTCTAATTGACCCTGTCGTTGCAAAAAGTGAAATGATATTTCATCGACATTATAAGGTGAATAAAGAGTCTATAGAATTTGAATAAACCTTGTAGTATGCTAGTAATCGAGGTATAAAAATGTACCTCGATATTTTTTTTAAAAAAGTGTTGACGTTTAATATAATGATATTGTATTATATTAATTGTCGCTAAGACGTAACAGAAACACTCGGAAAAATCAGTGAAAAAACTTTTAAAAAGTTGTTGACACAAATTGAGTGAGATGTTAATATAAAGAAGTCGCTGAAAAACGACGAAACAAAATGAACCTTGAAAACTGAACAAGCAAAACGTAATCAATATAGTTTTTATTAGCTAACTTCGTTAGTGAACGAAACAAAATTTTGGACATCAAAATTGATGCCAGCAAAACAATTTGAGCTAATCAAATTTCTTTTATGGAGAGTTTGATCCTGGCTCAGGACGAACGCTGGCGGCGTGCCTAATACATGCAAGTCGAGCGAACAGAGAAGGAGCTTGCTCCTTTGACGTTAGCGGCGGACGGGTGAGTAACACGTGGGCAACCTACCCTATAGTTTGGGATAACTCCGGGAAACCGGGGCTAATACCGAATAATCTCTTGTCCCTCATGGGACAATACTGAAAGACGGTTTCGGCTGTCGCTATAGGATGGGCGCGGCGCATTAGCTAGTTGGTGAGGTAACGGCTCACCAAGGCAACGATGCGTAGCCGACCTGAGAGGGTGATCGGCCACACTGGGACTGAGACACGGCCCAGACTCCTACGGGAGGCAGCAGTAGGGAATCTTCCACAATGGGCGAAAGCCTGATGGAGCAACGCCGCGTGAGTGAAGAAGGATTTCGGTTCGTAAAACTCTGTTGTAAGGGAAGAACAAGTACAGTAGTAACTGGCTGTACCTTGACGGTACCTTATTAGAAAGCCACGGCTAACTACGTGCCAGCAGCCGCGGTAATACGTAGGTGGCAAGCGTTGTCCGGAATTATTGGGCGTAAAGCGCGCGCAGGTGGTTTCTTAAGTCTGATGTGAAAGCCCACGGCTCAACCGTGGAGGGTCATTGGAAACTGGGAGACTTGAGTGCAGAAGAGGATAGTGGAATTCCAAGTGTAGCGGTGAAATGCGTAGAGATTTGGAGGAACACCAGTGGCGAAGGCGACTATCTGGTCTGTAACTGACACTGAGGCGCGAAAGCGTGGGGAGCAAACAGGATTAGATACCCTGGTAGTCCACGCCGTAAACGATGAGTGCTAAGTGTTAGGGGTTTCCGCCCCTTAGTGCTGCAGCTAACGCATTAAGCACTCCGCCTGGGGAGTACGGTCGCAAGACTGAAACTCAAAGGAATTGACGGGTACCCACAAGCGGTGGAGCATGTGGTTTAATTCGAAGCAACGCGAAGAACCTTACCAGGTCTTGACATCCCGTTGACCACTGTAGAGATATGGTTTCCCTTCGGGGACAACGGTGACAGGTGGTGCATGGTTGTCGTCAGCTCGTGTCGTGAGATGTTGGGTTAAGTCCCGCAACGAGCGCAACCCTTGATCTTAGTTGCCATCATTTAGTTGGGCACTCTAAGGTGACTGCCGGTGACAAACCGGAGGAAGGTGGGGATGACGTCAAATCATCATGCCCCTTATGACCTGGGCTACACACGTGCTACAATGGACGATACAAACGGTTGCCAACTCGCGAGAGGGAGCTAATCCGATAAAGTCGTTCTCAGTTCGGATTGTAGGCTGCAACTCGCCTACATGAAGCCGGAATCGCTAGTAATCGCGGATCAGCATGCCGCGGTGAATACGTTCCCGGCATCCTTGTACACACCGCCCGTCACACCACGAGAGTTTGTAACACCCGAAGTCGGTGAGGTAACCTTTTGGAGCCAGCCGCCGAAGGTGGGATAGATGATTGGGGTGAAGTCGTAACAAGGTAGCCGTATCGGAAGGTGCGGCTGGATCACCTCCTTTCTAAGGATATTTTCGGAATACAAACCTCGGGTTTGTAAGATTACGTTTTGCGTTCAGTTTTGAAGGTTCATCATTACGATGAAATACTTCAAAACTTGTTCTTTGAAAACTGGATAAAACGACATTGAAATTGTAACAAACACATTTATTTTTAAGTTTTTTATAGGCTTAATAACAAATGAAGGTTTCGAGATACGAGTAAGACAAAGAAGCGATTGAGTGAGAGGAGCGTACCTCTGTACGTGACTGACCGAACGAATGAAGCTGACGCTGGATTACGATGTATATCGGAAGCTGCAGGTTAAGTTATTAAGGGCGCACGGCGAATGCCTTGGCACTAGGAGCCGAAGAAGGACGGCACTAACACCGATATGCTTCGGGGAGCTGTAAGTGAGCTTTGATCCGGAGATTTCCGAATGGGGAACCCACTACGTTTAATCGCGTAGTATCTTGACGTGAATACATAGCGTCTTGAAGGCAGACCCAGGGAACTGAAACATCTAAGTACCTGGAGGAAGAGAAAGAAAAATCGATTCCCTGAGTAGCGGCGAGCGAAACGGGAAGAGCCCAAACCAAGAGGCTTGCCTCTTGGGGTTGTAGGACACTCTATACGGAGTTACAAAGGAATGAGTTAGATGAAGCGACTTGGAAAGGTCCGCCAGAGCAGGTAAAAGCCCTGTAGTCGAAAGTTCGTTCCCTCCAGAGTGGATCCTGAGTACGGCGGAACACGTGAAATTCCGTCGGAATCCGGGAGGACCATCTCCCAAGGCTAAATACTACCTAGTGACCGATAGTGAACCAGTACCGTGAGGGAAAGGTGAAAAGCACCCCGGAAGGGGAGTGAAAGAGATCCTGAAACCGTGTGCCTACAAGTAGTTAGAGCCCGTTAATGGGTGATAGCGTGCCTTTTGTAGAATGAACCGGCGAGTTACGATTACGTGCGAGGTTAAGCTTTAGAAGGCGGAGCCGCAGCGAAAGCGAGTCTGAATAGGGCGAATTAGTACGTGGTCGTAGACCCGAAACCAGGTGATCTACCCATGTCCAGGGTGAAGGTGAGGTAACACTTACTGGAGGCCGAACCCACGCACGTTGAAAAGTGCGGGGATGAGGTGTGGGTAGCGGAGAAATTCCAATCGAACTTGGAGATAGCTGGTTCTCTCCGAAATAGCTTTAGGGCTAGCCTCGTGATGAGAATACTGGAGGTAGAGCACTGTTTGGACTAGGGGCATCCCGGTTTACCGAATTCAGACAAACTCCGAATGCCAGATATTTATACACGGGAGTCAGACTGCGAGTGATAAGATCCGTAGTCAAAAGGAAACAGCCCAGACCACCAGCTAAGGTCCCAAAGTAATCGTTAAGTGGAAAAGGATGTGGCGTTGCACAGACAACCAGGATGTTGGCTTAGAAGCAGCCATCATTTAAAGAGTGCGTAATAGCTCACTGGTCGAGTGACGCTGCGCCGAAAATGTATCGGGGCTAAACGATTCACCGAAGCTGTGGATTGACATCTACGATGTCAGTGGTAGGAGAGCGTTCTAAGTGCGTTGAAGTCAGACCGGAAGGACTGGTGGAGCGCTTAGAAGTGAGAATGCCGGTATGAGTAGCGAAAGACGGGTGAGAATCCCGTCCACCGTATGACTAAGGTTTCCTGAGGAAGGCTCGTCCGCTCAGGGTTAGTCGGGACCTAAGCCGAGTAGATAGGCGTAGGCGATGGACAACAGGTTGATATTCCTGTACCACCTCCTCACCGTTTGAGAAATGGGGGACGCAGTAGGATAGGGTAAGCGCGCCGTTGGTTGTGCGCGTCCAAGCAGTAAGGCGTGTGTGTAGGCAAATCCGCACACTGTAACGTTGAGCTGTGATGGCGAGTCCGTATGGACGAAGTTCCTGATTTCACACTGCCAAGAAAAGCCTCTATCGAGGTGAGAGGTGCCCGTACCGCAAACCGACACAGGTAGTCGAGGAGAGAATCCTAAGGTGTGCGAGAGAACTCTCGTTAAGGAACTCGGCAAAATGACCCCGTAACTTCGGGAGAAGGGGTGCTCTTGAGCGTGCAAGCGCATGAGAGCCGCAGTGAATAGGCCCAGGCGACTGTTTAGCAAAAACACAGGTCTCTGCAAAACCGTAAGGTGACGTATAGGGGCTGACGCCTGCCCGGTGCTGGAAGGTTAAGAGGAGTGGTTAGCGCAAGCGAAGCTGCGAATTGAAGCCCCAGTAAACGGCGGCGTAACTATAACGGTCCTAAGGTAGCGAAATTCCTTGTCGGGTAAGTTCCGACCCGCACGAAAGGCGTAACGATCTGGGCACTGTCTCAACGAGAGACTCGGTGAAATTATAGTACCTGTGAAGATGCAGGTTACCCGCGACAGGACGGAAAGACCCCGTGGAGCTTTACTGTAGCCTGATATTGAATTTTGGTACAACTTGTACAGGATAGGTAGGAGCCAGAGATCTCGGAGCGCCAGCTTCGAAGGAGGCGTCGGTGGGATACTACCCTGGTTGTATTGAAATTCTAACCCATGCCCCTTAGCGGGGCAGGAGACAGTGTCAGGCGGACAGTTTGACTGGGGCGGTCGCCTCCTAAAAGGTAACGGAGGCGCCCAAAGGTTCCCTCAGAATGGTTGGAAATCATTCGTAGAGTGTAAAGGCACAAGGGAGCTTGACTGCGAGACCTACAAGTCGAGCAGGGTCGAAAGACGGGCTTAGTGATCCGGTGGTTCCGCATGGAAGAGTATCGCTCAACGGATAAAAGCTACCCCGGGGATAACAGGCTTATCTCCCCAAGAGTCCACATCGACGGGGAGGTTTGGCACCTCGATGTCGGCTCATCGCATCCTGGGGCTGTAGTCGGTCCCAAGGGTTGGGCTGTTCGCCCATTAAAGCGGTACGCGAGCTGGGTTCAGAACGTCGTGAGACAGTTCGGTCCCTATCCGTCGTGGGCGTAGGAAATTTGAGAGGAGCTGTCCTTAGTACGAGAGGACCGGGATGGACACACCGCTGGTGTACCAGTTGTCTTGCCAAAGGCATCGCTGGGTAGCTATGTGTGGACGGGATAAGTGCTGAAAGCATCTAAGCATGAAGCCCCCCTCAAGATGAGATTTCCCATTACGCAAGTAAGTAAGATCCCTCAAAGACGATGAGGTAGATAGGTTCGAGGTGGAAGTGTGGTGACACATGGAGCTGACGAATACTAATCGATCGAGGACTTAACCAAAAAGTTTGAAACATTCAATGAACCGTTTATCCAGTTTTGAAAGAATAAAAAAGTATTTCTTAAATACTTGTAATTATAATGATATATGTTATAATAGGTAATGTCTTTCAAATAGTCTAGTGATGATGGCAAAGAGGTCACACCCGTTCCCATACCGAACACGGAAGTTAAGCTCTTTAGCGCCGATGGTAGTTGGGGGCTTCCCCCTGTGAGAGTAGGACGTCGCTAGGCTATACATACTAAAATTATTCCGAAGTAGCTCAGTTGGTAGTAGCACCTGACTGTTAATCAGGTTGTCGCAGGTTCGAGTCCTGCCTTCGGAGCCATTCTTGGAGAGTTGTCCGAGTGGCCGAAGGAGCACGATTGGAAATCGTGTAGGCGGTTAACACTGTCTCAAGGGTTCAAATCCCTTACTCTCCGCCAGCACTTTAGGATTTCAATCATAAAGGCCCCTAGGTCAAGCGGTTAAGACACCGCCCTTTCACGGCGGTAACACGGGTTCGAATCCCGTAGGGGTCACCATTTATAACGAATACCCAGATGGAGGATTAGCTCAGCTGGGAGAGCATCTGCCTTACAAGCAGAGGGTCGGCGGTTCGAGCCCGTCATCCTCCACCATTTTTAAAAAAAATCAAAATAGTATTATCGCGGGGTGGAGCAGTGGTAGCTCGTCGGGCTCATAACCCGAAGGTCACAGGTTCAAATCCTGTCTCCGCAACCAAAAATGGTCCCGTGGTGTAGCGGTTAACATGCCTGCCTGTCACGCAGGAGATCGCCGGTTCGATCCCGGTCGGGACCGCCATTTTTAAAATAATAAATATGGGTCAGTAGCTCAGTTGGTAGAGCATTAGATTGAAGCTCTAAGTGTCGGCGGTTCGATTCCGTCCTGACCCATCATGTTTTTTTGCCGGTTTAGCTCAGCAGGTAGAGCAACTGACTTGTAATCAGTAGGTCGTGGGTTCGATTCCTATAGCCGGCACCATGTTTTCCCGGAGGGGTAGCGAAGTGGCTAAACGCGGCGGACTGTAAATCCGCTCCTTAGGGTTCGGCGGTTCGAATCCGTCCCCCTCCACCAGTTTTTTTATAGGGGCATAGTTCAACGGTAGAATAGAGGTCTCCAAAACCTTTGGTGTGGGTTCGATTCCTACTGCCCCTGCCAATTAATTTTATGGCGATTGTGGCGAAGTGGTTAACGCACCGGATTGTGGTTCCGGCATTCGTGGGTTCGATTCCCATCAGTCGCCCCATTTACTATAAAATTAAAATACAACTATAAAGCAATGGCGATTGTGGCGAAGTGGTTAACGCACCGGATTGTGGTTCCGGCATTCGTGGGTTCGATTCCCATCAGTCGCCCCATTGTTGGGGTATAGCCAAGCGGTAAGGCAACGGATTTTGATTCCGTCATGCCTAGGTTCGAATCCTAGTACCCCAGCCATTTATGCGGAAGTAGTTCAGTGGTAGAACACCACCTTGCCAAGGTGGGGGTCGCGAGTTCGAACCTCGTCTTCCGCTCCAATAATATGGCGGCATAGCCAAGTGGTAAGGCACAGGTCTGCAACACCTTTATCACCGGTTCAAATCCGGTTGCCGCCTCCATATTTTTTTCTTAATCGGATACTCCGATTTTTTTTATCTCTAAAGTATTATGCCGGTGTGGCGGAATTGGCAGACGCGCACGACTCAAAATCGTGTTCCTTTGGAGTGTCGGTTCGACCCCGACCACCGGTATCAGTAAGCTCGGATACGCTAAAATTTGAGTTTGAGAAAAAAGCTTGAAACCTTGATAAATCAATGGTTTCGGGCTTTTTTTATGTTTTTGAGGTGGGTTACGGAAGACTTCGTTTTGAAATTTTTATGCACAAGAAATGCACAAGTATTTATTGTGCCATCTTCTCGAAAATACTGATTGTGTTTTTCTCATCTTCTTCACGCAGCTCTTTTATAACATGGGCATAGTCCCTCATAGTAGTTTGTATATCCCCATGTCCTAATCTTTCGGATACATAATAAATTGATGATTTTTTATAGAGTGATACGCTGGCATGTGTATGTCGTAGTCCATGTACCGTAATAGTGTTTGTTATACCTAAATCTTGCAAAGTGTTTCGTAGCAGTTTATTTGCGGTTCCATTTGCAATTACTTTATATTTTGATTGAGCACTAAAGAAAACTAATCGGTGGATATTTGTCGGTAATTTATCAAATAACCTTTCGAAGGCTTTCATTGTCTCTGCATCCATTTTTATTTTACGAACAGATTGGGGGTTTTTAGTGGGACCAAAACCTTCTTGCATTTTACTTAAGTAACCCCAAGTTTTATCAATGTTCAAAGTGTTATTTTCGAAATCAAAGTCTTTGCGTGTTAATCCAACCAATTCTCCGAAGCGTAGCCCAGAAGTTAGACCAAGCAACAAAAGGTAATATCCTAATCCGCGTTCTAGTCGTTTGTATAATTCTTTCAGCAATAATTCGCTTTCGGCAAAATTCAAATGTTTTTCACTATCCTTTTTAGCTGGTACAGAACCTGTCAAAACAGCTTTACGAGTGAACTCAATTCGGATAACGTTTTCTTCAACAGCATCATATACACAAGCTTTGATATGGGAGTGTACTTTTTCAACAGTTTCTTTAGAACGAGTTGATCCATAATTATTTAAAAAATCTTGATAGTCATGACGTGTAATGTCTTTCATTAGTGTTTCTTCAAAATATATTTTAATTGCCTCAAGTGTATATTCATAATGAGTCAGTGTACTTTTGGTAACGATATTCATCTTGTAACGCTTGTACCAAGTCTCGAAGTAGTCAGCAAAAGTAATTGATTCTGTAATAGGCTTAATACCTTTGTTCAAAGCAGACTCGGCTTCGGAAGCAGCTATTTGAGCTTCTTTTTTGGTTTTAAAACCACCTTTCCGATATTGCTTTTGGTTGTGGTAAAAACAGTATTGCCACGCTTTTCCACGTTTAGTGTAACTAGCCATTAATAACCCTCCAATTCTAAATTTCTTTGATTATAGCAAAATTAATATATATTAATGCATTATGGAATAAAATAACTTTTTACAAAAAAATCTAAAATTCAACAAGAAACGACATTTATTTTTTTCTTTTAGTCGGAGAAATTGTATGATGAGGAAATCATTTCTTCATATGTCGAAGCCCGTCTAACGATATTTTTATGAAAAAAAGAACTATGCATATATAATTTAAATAACAACAAAAATGTCGAATGTTGTAAGTAATACCATGTATAATTTTACATAATTCTTCATTAAGAACAGAACTTTAGTTCTTATACAATTAATCTAAGAGGTGGTACATATGAAAAAAAAGTTAATTGAATTAATTGAAAATCAAGATGATAAAAGATTAATACGTCTTTTGTATCACTTAGTAAAAGCCGCCATTAAAAAAAGTAGCTTCTAAAAAGAGCTACTTTTTTACTGTTTTTTTATCCTCTAATAATCTATTGACAAGTTGATAGACGAAATCTAAGTCTCTATCATCTAATTCTATGGATTTTGTTATTATATCTTTTATCTGTTCGTTTTCTGTTACAAGTAATTCTCCTAATAATTCTGCGAATCTATCTTCTTCAGTGATAGCTATGTACATATCACCTTCACCTGTCTTCAACCAAACTTCGTTGATACTGAATAATTTACATAAATGGTGTATGAAAACATCATTAGGTACTACTTTGTCAGTTTCGTATTTCGAAAGAGCACCTAGTGTGCTGCCAAGTTTATTTGCAAATTCAGTTTGGTTCAAATCAAGTTGTTTTCGAATATCTTTAAGCCTTTTTCCTAGAGACATAATAATCACCACCTTCCTAAATAAGATATTACATTATAAGTTTTTAGCTTACAAGCCAAAAAAATATATACTTATAGCTTGCAAGCTAAAAATATATATGTTATTTTTATCTCACAAGCTAATTTGGTGTGGGGGTGAGAAGATGGAAACTAATAATATGAAATTAGATCGTATTGAAAAAATGACAAAGTTAGTTGCTAAGTTACATCTACTTGATGACAAAGAATTAAGTTATGTAGCAGGAAACGTGGCAGGTTTAGTATTTTCTAAAAAAAGTAGAGAAAAGGAAAATTCTAAAAGTGTATCTTAATTCAAACGAGGTGATAAGAAATGCAACAACAGTTACAGGTAAATTTAACAGTGCCAATACCAGATGGATATGTACTAATTAATAAAGTTGAGTTGGAAGAATTACAGCGCCAAGAGTTAAGTGGAGTCTACTGGACTATGAAAAATTTAGAGGAGCGCGTTAATAAGAAACAGGATTGGATTAAAGAGAATATTCTTTACCCATCGAAGTTTCGTAAAATACTAGATTCTGAAAATGGTGGATTTGTTTATTATCCTAAAAGCGTTGGAGAGAAGTGGATGTTTCATGCCTGCCAGATGACGAAATTTCTAGATAATAATTTCAATAAAATTTTTGGAAGTAAATAAATGCATATTGTACAAAAAGCAAAAAGACATTTGCGAGTGCAATGCTCGCTCATGTCAAGCAGTTTGTAATAGTAAGGGTTGGTTAGCCTAGTCCTCTAAAGTAGAGAATTTACAAGCTGCTTGATGTGAAGTCATTACATAAAGAACATCATAAGAAATTTCACATACATAAAAAACTCAATAGAGCGCTGTGATACCGAGCCGATGACGGTATAACTATTCTGACTTATAGCTGATATGACGGTAGCAACGTCAAAACACATGTAAGTGAGGTGAGAGAGGTGGACGAAATGATAGTCTTGGAGGAAAAAATCCAAAAGCACCAAACATTTTACGAGGTTAAGTACAAAAAGTATAAAGCGATGGATATTGCTGATCCTCGTTTACTCAATCGTTTATATCGCTTAATGAATTTCAACAAAATGATTATGCGCTTATATATGCAACGTCGCTTTTTTAGCATTGGTTTAAATAATTAAAAAGAAGTGGAGGGAAAACGATGTTAGGTGAATTGCAAACAGCATACGGACAAGCTTTGAAAAATCTAGTGTTCGTAGATTTTGTTAACAAAAAAACTATATGTACAGGTGGAATAGATGCTTTGGAATTGGAGCATTCGAAGGAAAGTGCTTGTTGCAGAGATATGATAACAGCTATTAATTTACATTTTCGGAAAGGTGATTTCGATTTAGTGAAAGAGCGGATAGACGTTCTGACAGATAGAGTCGATTATACGAAGACTTTAGAAGATCATTTAAAAGAACAGCGTCGAAACAAATTATTTGATATTGCTAATCAATTAAAAAAGCAAGGGAAAATCGGAGAGGTTGTGCATTTTAGTGCAAATCAGAGTCTATGACATAAAAAAACTGCTTAATCGTTGGAGCGACTAAACAGCACTTTAAACCTAGGAAATTTATCTTATCGACATTATATCAAGAAGCGGAATGTGTGTCTAGTACACTCAACAAATAAAAAAGGGGGAAATTTTGTGAAACAAGGTCGCAATTTAACAAGACAGCAAAAAAACTATATAGCAAGTTTTCGTTTGAATCCTAATAACTGGCTTATAAGTAAAAAGGAAGCTGATAGATGGTTGATTATTCATCGAGAAACAGGTCGATCTCGAACTATTCCAGCACCATAAACAAGCTTCCTAATTGAAAAAAAGCACGACAAAAAAGAAAAGCCTTTGTGGGAAGTCACAAGGGCTTTTATAAAGACCAATAAAAAAAGCCGTATCAACTCTGAACAGTTAAAACGGCTCGTTTGACTATTGCCAAACTCCTTATTGCTAGTATAGCAACCTTCATGGCAAACAGTCAATTAGCGTCCTTGTATGGAGTATTAAATTTACGACCACACAGAAGTACAAGTGGAGTAAATCTAACAAACATACTAGGGGCTGTAGATTATTGATTGGAGGATAGAAACATGAAGAGTGCACCGTTTAATGCGCTAAATAAACGAATTGACATTGAAGACTATGAAGACATATTCACAATAGATGAAGACACAACAGAGGATCGTATAGAAAGATTACGGGATAAGAATATAGTTAAATGTCGCAGAAAGACAATTAAGAGCGGAAATATACTTGAATGTGAAATCTATCCTATTCGTTCTGATATGGGTAAGTGGGAGCGCGGAAAAAAGAAGCAAGATGGCAGAAGTAGAATGGCGCAAAAGAATTTGAATATGAAAAATGCTGTAAAGCACTTTATAAGATTAGTGAATAGAAACTTCACTTCTGAAGATATTTTTATGCATCTTACGTATGACAATTTTAATTTGCCTGAAAGTTACGAGCAAGCAAAAAAAGATGTAACAAATTATATACGTCGTATCAAACGTTATATGCAAAAGATGGGATTAGGAGAGCTTAAATACATCTATGTTATAGAGTTTGCTGATGCAGAAGGGAAAAAGGTAAGGGTACATGCCCACATCATCATGAATTTCAACAATCGCACTATAGCAGAGGAATTATGGGCTAAGGGGCGTGCTAATTCGCGACAGTTGCAACCGAATGAAAGTGGATTAAAAGGAATTGCTAAATACATGATGAAGCAACAGCGCAAAGACAGCACAAAGCGCTATACACCTTCACGCAATTTAAAACAACCAACAATTACTGTAGCTGATAGCAAAGTAACGAGAAAACGTGCAGAACGTATTGCGCTGGAACAAAATACTGCTCATGAAATATTTGAAAAAATGTATCCTGGTTATCAATTTAATGAAATCAAAGTGAAGTATAGTCCTTTTGTTTCGGGTGTCTATATTTACGTAGAGATGATACGAATTGATAATCCAGTACAAACAAAAAGGAGACTAGATATATGAGAGTAATCAGCATTATTAATCTAAAAGGCGGGGTATCTAAAACAGTTTCAGCTATCAATATAGCTTATACGCTAGTGAAATTGCATGGGAAGCGTGTATTACTCATTGATAACGACAAGCAGGGCAACACATCTAAATTTTTCGGGCTATATGATCCTGAAAGCAAGTGTGGATTATCAGAGTTATTAACAATCAGGGATTTAGATGTGGATAACGTTATTCAGCAAACTAATTATGAGGGGCTAGATATTATCACCGCCAATATGAATTTGCTACGTGCTAATAAGGAAATCTTGATGGATGTATCACGTCCACAGCAAACACGACTTCGTAACAAGCTAGAGTCTGTAAAAGAGCGCTATGACTACGTGATTATTGATAATGCACCAGATATTAATATGACAGTGGTGAATGCATTAGTAGCATCTGACGATGTGTTAGTGCCCATTAAAATAGATCAATTTAGTTTTGATGGATTAGAACAAATCATAGAGCAGATTGAAGATGTAAGTGAGTTCAATAATGATATTCGTTTTGCTGGATGCTTTGTCACAATGTATCAGCGTAACAATGTGAATCAACAAGGGGCTGAATTATTAGAAAAGCAGGGTTATCCAATGTTTTCAACACGTATTAGAAAGACTGTAAAAGTAGATGAAATGACGTTCGTTGGAAAGCCGTTATTAGAATATGCGAAGCGGTCAACAGCTTGTGTGGATTATATAGCGCTAGTAAAAGAATATCTAGAATTGTGTTAGTTTCGGGCACATTTTCAAAGAAAGGAGCGGAGTAAATGTCGAAATTCAATCTATCACAGCTTATGAACACGGAATCAAAGAAGCAAATTGTGGCATTTAAGATTGAGCACATACCATTGGATAACATACTGCCATCGCCAAAAAATAACTACAGTGTGGATGATGTTTCAGAGCTTAAATCGAGTATTGAACTATTGGGACTTCAACAAAACTTAGTGGTGCGTATAAAAGATGATGGGGCATACGAGCTAATTAGCGGTCATAGACGCTTAAAGGCTATGCAAGAGCTACGCAATGAGGGAAACAAAGATTTCGAAAAAGCGCCTTGCAAAATTGTTAAATCGACAGACGACATCCAAGCAGAATTACAACTCATACTAGCAAACTCAACCACTCGTGTGTTAACAGATGCTGAAAAAACAAAACAGGCAGCACGATTACATGAACTGTTACAAGAGTTACAAAATAGTGGTAATCAACTAAAGGGGCGCAAACGCGAGATTGTAGCGCAACTTATGGGCGTGTCATCGTCCCAAGTGCAACGGATGGACAGCATTAACAAAAAATTAGCTCCTGAACTAAAAGAAGCATTTAGTGAAGGGGAAATAAATATCACTGCTGCCTATGAAATGTCGAGGTTGCCAGAAGAAACGCAAAAAGAGGTTGCCCAAGAATACAGAGAGGGTAAACCGCTAACGCCGTCCGTAGCAAAAGAAAAGCGACGGGAAATCATTGAGTCAGAGCAAAAAGAAAAGCCGATGACGCATGAACTAGATAGCTATCCTGAACAGTTTGAGGCGATATTGCAAGGCTTGAAAACTTTTATGTGTGGTTTCAATAATCAGAGTTTTCGAGTGGGCGATAAATTGAAAATTAATGAATTTAATCCTGAAACAATCTTGTACACTGGCAGATTTGTAGAGGTTAGAATCATTTACCTGCAAGAAGGGGGAGAAAATGACATCCCCGAAGATTACGTGATTATGAGCATTAAAAAAATTAGATAAAAGCAATTTCGAAAGGAGGAGAAGCGGTTGGAAAGTAGCTTACGCCAGTTAAGTCTGTTTGATGATTATTCACAATCGTCTCGTGCATTTTTTAGAGTGCATGAGACGGTGAAAGTCATTGAAGTAAAGAATAATCCTGAAATCTATGAATATCGCAAACATTATTTTGGTTATGTGATAGGTAAAAAGGGAGTTGTCCAGAAAGTAGATGGTCATTCCGTGTTAGTTCGTATCGGGGATGAATCCATACTCTTTGATGCACAGGAGCTAGAGTGGATTGCGTAAAAATGCAAATTTATAAGGGGGCATAAACAGAATGAGAACACAGAAACGACAATATTCAAGAAGCCATGCCAATAGAGGGCAACTTTTCGAAAATTTAATTGATATGACAAATAATCAATACCGCAATAACAATTTTGCAGATATCCGCAAAGTACCTTCGCCTGTGAAAATATTAAAAGTCACTGGGAATAAGGTGGATGGAAAATTAGAAAGTGCTACATGGGTAGATTATAGCGGTATTTACCGAGGGCAAGCTATTATCTTTGATGCTAAGGAAACAAAACAAAAAAGATTCCCATTGAACAATTTAACTGACAATCAATATAGGTTACTTCGTTCATGGCATTACATGGGGGCAAAAGCGTTTTTATTAGTTTGCTTTAGGATTGAAGGTAAAAACGAACCAGAGATTTATTATCTCAAATTTGAACAATTAGAAACTGCTTGGACAGCTCAAAATAATGGCGGTGCTAAATCAATTCCACTTCAATTTTTCCGAGATCACTGTACTCGAATTAAATCAGGAATATATACAGTCCATTACTTGGAAGCGGTAGGGGGTGCTTCTTGATGACTGAACCTTATTGGAATGCTAAACATGGTGAATACATCAAATGCCCTGTAGAGGGATGTAAACACTTCGGAATTATCATAACAAAAGCTCATTGTCGTGTTGAACATCAAATGAGTCGTGAAGAAGTGCGTCAGAAGTACGGTTTACCTAAATCTTTTTCATTTTCAAAGTCTAATAGAAAACAAGTAGAGGATAGAAGACACGTTGATGAGGAGGAGTATTGATGCTGGAGATAAGAAAAAAACAAATGGTCACAACAAGAAAGAAGCATGAATGTTACGGGTGCGTAGAAGAAATCGAAAAAGGCAAAAGTGCAGTTTATGTTTCCGCTAAAGAAGATGAAAAACATATACAGTTTCATCTACATGAAGAATGCAACAAAACAATTGCAAAAGATAAATGGTTTTCTGGAAGCGGTCTTTATCGTGGTTGTATCAAAGAAGCAGTGAAAAATTCCGAGGAATTGAAATCAATCAATATTTCATCGTTGGATGATTTGCCATTTGTTTTAGGACAACAAAAGGGTTTGGGAGGATGAATGTACATGAAAATGGTTGTATCTAAAGAGCAATATGAGCAGGTACGTCAAGTAGAGAAAATGTTAGGAGTAAAGATTGCATTAGCGCCAGAAGAACATCAGTTACGTGTAGTTGATTGTTTAAATGGTCAGTGGGGCATCTATCAAATAAAACGCTGTTATAAAAGTGCGACGAAATACTTTGCTGAATTGAAATTAATTGAGCCTGCTACAACAGAGCAAGAAGCGATTATGAAGTTTTTGGCAATACAGCAAAAAAAGGCGAAAGAAGGGAAATTAAAAGTAGTGATTTATTGATTGGAGGTATCGGCATAAACGTCGCAGGGAGGTGAAAGCGTGTTACAAACTGTTATTACTTACGAAAAAACTACTTTAAAAGTCATTTCAGCAATGCAAATAAACACGATAATTTCAGAAGCAAACATTTTAAAAATGCAAAATTATGAAGTTTTAATTACTTCAAAAAACAATGTTATTCATTTAGACGAACGTAATCAAATGTACTTAAAAAGAGAATACGTAAAAATATAGGGGGCTAATAAAATGCAAAGCGTAATTTTCGACATGACAGAAGAATCAGTGAAAAAGGTAGCAGGGCAAATTAAAGAAAGTTCGCCTGACAGTATGCTAGTTTTAGCACCACCGTCTGGAAACTTTTCAGTACACGCACCAAGTAAAACAGGTAAACACAAAGGGTATCATCGTATCAAATTAGAGGTATGGATTCCAGAGGATGCGATTAAAGGCGAAGATGCATTGCATGATTTCGGATTAGTAACTTTACTACGTGTACCTAAATCAAGAGTGCAGCCGCATTTAATTCGTAATGCTGATGAATGAATATTGAAAAGATATTGCGCAAAAAGGAGAAAGGATATTGAATAAAATAACTTGCCCTCATTGCAATTATAAAGGTGGCTTTTATGTAAAGGAAACGGTAAGGGGTTCAACTGTAGTCTACTTTAATGAAAATGGAGATTATGCAGAAGATCAAATGGAAATGTATAGCCATTTAAAACATAGTGGAGGAAAAATAGCTTATTGCATTCAATGTGATAAACGAATAGGAAAGAGTGAAAATCTGATTTCAGGTAAAGAGGAAGAATGTAGAAAAACACTCTTTTAAGTGACCTAGTGCATAAAAAAATGTACAGAAAGGATAGTGACAGAAAATGAAAAACGCTTCTGTAACGATTAACTACGAGAGTTTCCAATCTATTAAGGAAAAGGCAGATAAATATGATGAGGCGATTCGAGAAAAAGAAGATATTTTAAGTGAGAATGACGAGTTCATCGAAATGTTATGCGGTTGTCTTGAAAAAGCAAACGAACAAAAAGTTTCTGCAAATAAGCAATATTTCATTGCCCAAGGTATTAAAGCGATCTGTAAACGTTTTGATATGGATTTAAAGGATGAATATGGTGAGCTAGATGAAGGTAAAGAACCTAAAAAATAAAAATATTCGTGTTTGAAAGGAAATGTAAAGCAGGTGGCACATTGAAAATAGACACGTTTTATTATGCCTTTGCAACTATGTTGTTATCTCTTATCCGTAAAGAAAAAGTTCGTAAAACAGAATTAAAAAAGGAAATCAATCGAATTATAGATGCCATCTACAAAGAATTTACTTAAAAGATATTGTGTAGGAGTGGTGTGAATATTATGTGTGAAAAAGTTTGCTGGACTTGCGGACACTTTGCTTTTGGTTGCTTTGTAACAGGTGAATACAACAATACAGTTAAAGTAGATGACACATGCGATAAATGGTGTCAAGAAGGTACACAAGGCACAGTGACAGATTATGGATATGATGATGGGAAAAATGAAGAGTGGCTAAAAAATGATATGTCTAATCTTTAATCGAAAGAATATGTCCAATAGAAAGGGAGAATGGAAATGGCTATTGGGGATAAAATGAAAGTTCTAAGGGAGAGTAAAGGCTGGACGCAAAAGTATACTGCTGAAAAAATGGGTGTTTCCCCACAGATGTACAATAACTACGAAAACAATAAAACTAATCCATCTTTAGAAATTTTAAAGCGTGTATGTAATTTATATAATGTCAATTTAAATACTTTGGATGATGAAAATTCTCAAAAAGTATTTACAGGAGGAAAAACCATTATGGAAGAATCATTTAGGCATTATCAAGTAATTGAAACAAAAGATATGAGCGCAGAACAGTTACAAGAAGCTTTAAATAAGGCAACAAATGATTTTCCAGAAAAGCAGATTGACTATGTGATTGGCACGAAAATCATTTTAGGATATGAGTCTTTTTTAAATGCTCGTGGTAGAGCAGAAGCAAGGTTGCAAGCACCATCAAAGAAAAGCTTGAATGCAATGAGTAACGACAGCGTTTATTAATTAATTGGAAGATTATATTCAGTAAAGGAGTCCAAAAAATGAACATTGAAGCGATACATCAAAATGCAGAGATTATAAGCTCATCTGTATGTGGTAGGCACTTCAATCGTGTTGTAATAACTTATGATGAATTTGCGTTTTTGACAGAATTAACAGGTGTAGATAATCCGTATAAGGGTTATGGGGATGACTTTATAGAGATGGATTATCACGGTGAATTTATACCATTAATTGAAAATGCACGTGAGGTAGCTTTTCAAAGAGAAGAACAAAAGCTTATTGAGCAAGAAGAAATAACAGCATGGAAAGCAGTAAATTGCTTATTCGATGATGAAGAAGAAAATTACTATCACGGTTAAAATATCAAATTTTTATAGGGTTATCAGCTGACAATTGCAATATTTTTACTAAATTATAGAAAGACATTATACAAGGGGGGTGAAGGTAATGGCTAAAAAATTTAAGTGTCATTACTGTAGAAATCCAATAACTGAAAAGTCACCAAGTAATCACAATTGCGGTTGTCGTACTCGTCCAGCACCAACAAGTGTGTCAGTTGGCCTTGTATTGGCTCATGATGAATATAAGAAAGCAGTAAAAGAAATTGCCCATTTAACTATTCATCATGAAAAAATGAGCGAACAAGACATGAGAAAAACGTTATCAGAGGTAGCGAAAACAGTTAAAGATGGGATTGTAAATGGTGAATTTTATAAAATGACTTACTGAACACTTTGAAGATTTCATTCAAAAACAAACAAATAAAAATTCGGAGGTAACAAGTATGCAATCAATTGATAAACAAGCAATTTTAGACGTTTTAAACAGTTTAGAGGTTATTGAACAAGAGGGTGGGGAAAGTGCTTATTTGCTAGTTAAAAATAATGTAGAAAATCATAAAAAGTTAAATGCTGTAGGTGTTCCAAGTAAAACTATTAATAATTACGGTGATAAAGAAACGTTTTGTATTCTCGCATTAGCATTAAGTGAAGGTTATGCAGATCATTACAATGCTTTTAAAGGTGGTTTAGTTTTAGAGCCAGAGAATTGTATAGAAATTGAAACAAGTAGTGCAAGTGGAATTAATGATTTATGTAAACAAGCCTATGAAACGGCAGTTTCTAAAGGTTGGCACGATCAACCAAGAGAAACGGGTACATTGTTAGCATTAATACACAGTGAAGTAAGCGAAGCACTAGAAGCGGATCGTAAGGGAGATACAGAAAATTTCACAGAAGAATTAGCCGATGTATGTATCCGTATTTTTGATTTATGCGGTTCAAGAAATATTAATCTGGAACAAGCGATTATTAAGAAAATGGAGCGTAATAAAGGTCGTTCATATAAACATGGTGGAAAAGCCTACTGAACAGCATTTGAGTAAAGTGTGTAGGGAGGATGAAATAGATGGACAAGAAAGAACGTTTAGAAGCTATTAATAACTTAATTAATTTTATTTCTGAACGAGGTCGCAAGTTTTTCTTTTGTGAAAGAAATAGAGTAACAGCGAATCCACAAACAGCATATATGAAGCTTAAAAATGAGAGAGTGTACTTTGTGGATGCTTACACGAGTAAGGAAGTTTATGCGTACGGCGGATTTACACATCAAGGGTTTTCACATGGTGGAACTTTGTGGTCGCTAGTTTGTGATTTCAGTCAGTTTATACGTACTGGTAAATCCAGTAATGGCAAACATGGTTACGGAGGATTGTATAGCGGTGACTGGGGGCATAGTGATGAAATTCAACAAGAAATTATTAACTATGCAAAAGAAATCGGTTATTTGAAAAATTAATTACTAAACACTTTGAAAGAAAATAAGTAGGAGTGATTATTATACCTAATTTTAGATTTCATAGAGGTTCGCTTGAAGAAAGTCTAAAGACAGAGGTTGGAGTCGAGAATATTAAATTGCTTCATGAAATGATTTGTAGTGAATTGCAAGATTACTCAATTGCTGAAACGGCAATAATTGTCGAATTTTATGGATATGACCATAGAATCGGCAAAGAACTATATTCGGTAAAAATTTATGGTATTGGGATAGTAGGGTTTTTAGATTCTGAATTTATTAGTAAACATTATTAGGGATAAATAAGAACATAAAAAGGGGAAGTATAAGCAATGAAAAAACAAAAATCATTCATTTTACTAATTACAATTATTACAGCTATATTAGCTGGATGCGGGAATTTAAAAGAAAGTGAAATTTATTACGATGGGCAGTTACGACCTATTAGTCAAGTTGAGGAAATTATTGCTGATAAATTAGAAGTTGAAAATCCGGAATTTGATTTAGAAGTAAATGTTTACGAAGAATCAGAGGACGAGTAGTTAATAGCACGATATGAAGAATTTGAAAAGGAGAGGTTAGTGATGAATGAACAAGCATTTGAAAAAACATTAGTAAAGTACGAAAATCAGATTCGTGAAGCATCTATACATGCTTGTGTGGATGTAGAAGAATTTAAAGAAGGTTTAAGAATTTTTGCAAAAGCGGTAGGTGTCATTGTAGATAATGCTATGAAATTTTGGAACGAGTTAAAAGAATGGGTGATAAATCGTCATCTAGATTTAGAAAGAATAGAAAAGGAGAGTAGAAAAAAGAGACTGTTATATAAATTGAACTTTGATAGACCGAAAATCAAAAGCCAAGTAATTGATAGGAAACCTCAACGCCTCATAAAAAAAGTCATTTATTGAGGAAAGAGAAATAATAATTGGGGGTGTGCTAATGAGTGGTATTGCACAAGATCAAATAACAGCAATAGCAGAGGTAGCCATTGCGAAGTTTAATGAGCTTCAACAAGAAGAGAAAACTAAAAAACAAGACAGACGACTTTTTAATACAAGAATATTGTTAAAGAATTACCGTCATTTAAAAGTGTACTGTAACGAAATGAAAGAAAGCATGAACTTAGAAGATGGGGAGCAAGAGGAAATAATTACGCCTGATAAAGAATACCTTACGCTGGAGTCCATAAAAAGAAGTGAAGCTCGTACACTTGCTATGATGCGGTTCATTGATAATATGATTAAAGTTTATGAAATGGATTGCAAACACTTGGGAGCAGAAGCGGTGCGAAGGTATGAAACGCTATTGCATTTTTATATAAATGACGAAAGAAAGACTTATGCTGAAATTGCGAAGCTGCATAATGTACATGAACGTACAGCGCAAAGAGACTTGAAAGAGGCAGTTTATGCTATGTCCGTGCTTTTTTTCGGTACAGATGGATTGCGGTTACAGTTATAGTCGTGTCGTAAAGTTGTCGTTTTAAATGCTTTTTAAATATTATATAGTGTAAATGTAGAGTAATTGGATTTACTTTACATCAATAGTCTTCCAACTAAATAGACGTTTGCGAAATCGTCAACACTACAGAGTCACATCTAACAAGGTGTGGCTTTTTATTATGCCTAAAGGAAGGTGATTCAAATGGATGAAGAAATAATTATAAAACCAATTGAACAGTTTCTCGAATTAATTAAAGGTACTGAATATGAAGAACAAGCCTTGCGAATGAAAAGAGAAATTGAAGATGCAATTAATGAGTATAATCTTGACCAAAGGGCAGCAGGAGAAAGGGAAGATTATTATTCATAACTAGATGATTAGTGGCTTGTTATTAAGAATATGCATTGTGGAGGGATGAAAGTGGTCTCTTTAAAAGATAAAGTTGAAACTTTGGGATTATTAGATGTTGATACAGACCCGACAATCATAGCCGAGTTATATCAACTGTATCAACATGATTCTAAAAAGAAATTTAAATACTTTAAGCGATATGGCGATTCAGTAATGTATTACAGTGAAGATTATTTAGAGCAAACATCTATTGAACAATTGCAGTTGAAAGATGTATGTAATCAGATTTATTAATTGTGGAGGGATGAACGATGAAGATAACAGAAGAAATGATTCCACTAATTGAAAAAGCATTAGGCTTTAAATTATATGATTGGCAACGCGCTTATCTATTAGAAGAACAACATTCAAAGCCTAAAGAAAGAGCGTCGGGAAGAACGACAGCTTACATCGTTAAACTGTTATTAACCAATCATGAGCCTATAGATATTAAGTTTCATGCCATGAGATACAAAGACCATCAAGGCGTTCACTACACAGATTTCTTCCGTAATTTTATGAGAGAGATAGACGAGAAGCTAACTAATGTTGGATTGCCTACTTGTACGGTTAAACCGAAGTCGAATAACAGAACTATTGAAATAGAAATAGATGCAGATACTTCTAAATTACAATTAAAGCTACGAGCAATAGCGAAGTATGTAGGTGCATTAGCTGATGAGTTAGATGCAATTGATAATGTGTGGCAATGTGACTGTGGTTCGCTCGATTATTCAGACCATACTTATCCTAGCGGATCGTTAGTTACAAGGGTTTGTGATAAGTGCAAAGAATCGTGTATTGTTCCGAACGATAATGAACTACCAACACAATTAAAAGGTACAACAATATCAATTGTAAATCCAAATAACAAAAGCGTAGAGGATATTGTAAATACTTTGAAGGAACAAATAAAAGGTAACGACTAATGAACTTCTACAAATCAAAAGCATGGCGAAGTAAACGGAAAAAAGTTTTAAGGCGTGACGATTATGAATGCCAAGAGTGTAAACGGTACGGTAAAAATCGAACTGCAACAACTGTACACCATTGCAATCCATTAGAAGAACGACCTGACTTGCGGTTAACGACTTGGAATCTTTTGTCTTTATGCGGTACGTGTCATGATAAAATGCATGATCGTGTTAATGACAAGTTAACTGATTTAGGAGAATATTGGCGTGAAAAGGTATCCCCCCCACTTCAAAATGTAAAAGTTTAACACGGGAGGACCGAGGAGGAGGACCTTTTCCAATAGAGCGAAGTTTTGAAAAAATTTTTTTGAGGAGGTGAAAGGCATGTCGAAAGTGCCAAGCAAAGAAACAATTAAGCGAAGGACAATCAAAGATATGAAAGACCTTGGAGTCCACAAACCTCAATATAATCGCCTGATTGACGCATATTCGGATATTGTTCATCAATACTTAATTTTGACTGAAAAGTTCGAAGAAGAAGGATATGAATATGAAAGTTATACGGCTGCTGGTGGTGCAAAAAAATCGCCAATTGTTGCAACCTTGGAATCACTTAGGAAAGATATTCTCGCATACTCTGATCGGCTATGCCTGAATCCAAAATCAAATGATACAAGTGGCAATACTCCTAAAAAGAAAAAGGGATTAGCAGAGGTTTTAAGTAGTCTTGGCGGCTAAACATAAGAACTTTAATCTTGTAATGGAGTATGCGAAATCAATAGTGGAAGGGAGAAAGTTAGCAAATAAAGAGCAAATACAGGGTTGTGAAAGGTTTTTAAGGGATTTAGAAAATCCAGATTACGAGTTCCGCCCAAAAGATGCAGAGTTTGTTATTGGAATTATTGAAAAGACATTTGTACATGCGCAAGGGGAGATGTTGGATGGTACACCATTAAGAGGAAAGCCTTTTTTATTAGAGCCTTTTCATAAATATCAAGTTTATAACCTGTTAGGATTTTTTCATAAAGATACTGATATTAGGCGTTTCAAAGAAGCTTTTATTTACATTCCTCGAAAAAATATTAAAACGTCATTTGCTGCTGCATTAGCATGGGCGTTAGGTTTATTAAATAGGAGATCAGGTTCAAAAGTGTATATTGTTGCTGCTGCTTTAAAGCAAGCCCTTGAAAGTTTCAATTTTATAAATTTCAACCTTGGTCAAATGGGTGAAAAAGAAAATTTCCGAGTTATAGATAATAATCAGGAACATTCTATTTCAGGTGATCTTGGAGACGGTTCGCTTTTTATACAGGCGTTAGCTGCTAATCCTGATAAACAGGACTCATTGAACTGTAATATTGGTATTGCGGATGAAATGCACGCTTATAAAACTCCTAAACAATATAACATCATTAAAGAAGCAATGAAGGCATACACCAACAAGCTGATGATTGGAATTACAACAGCAGGTGATAATATGTCTTCATTTTGTTATCAGCGTTTACAGTATTGTAAGAAAATATTAGATGGAACAGTAGTGGACGAGCAATATTTTGTATTTATAGCAAAAGCGGACGAAGATGAAAAAGGCAATGTGGATTATACGAATCCTATTGAACATGAAAAGGCTAATCCTGCTTATGGGGTGTCCATTCGCCCGCAGGATATGTTAAGTGATGCATTGCAGGCTCAAAATGATCCTCAACAACGAAAAGATTTCTTGGCAAAATCCTTAAACATATATACATCTGCTATTAAAGCGTACTTCAATATTGATGAATTTAAGACATCGGATAAAAAATATAAATGGACTATTGAAGAATTGGCTAAGTTACCTATCACTTGGTATGGGGGCGCAGACTTATCCAAGATGCACGACCTTACAGCAGGAGCATTATACGGAAATTATCAAGGTGTCGATATAACAATCACTCATGCATGGTTTCCGATTGTAGCAGCAACAGCGAAAGCGGAGGAAGATGGGATTCCTTTGTTTGGATGGAAAGATGATGGTTGGCTAACTATGTGTAATACTGCAACGGTTAATCATTCTGATATTGTGAATTGGTTTATTAAGATGAAAAAGAAGGGCTTTAAAATCAAAAAAGTAGGATTTGACCGCAAATTTAGTCGTGAATTCTTTTTAGCTATGAAGCAAGCAGGGTTTAAAGTTATAGATCAACCACAATACTTTTATAAAAAATCAGAAGGTTTTAGACGAATTGAAAAGAAAGCAAAAGATGGTCATTTTTATTACTTACACTCCCAAGCTTTCGAATACTGTACTCAAAATGTTGCTGCTATAGAAAAGACTGATGATATGATTCAATACGAAAAAGTTATGGAAACTCAACGTATTGATATATTTGATGCTACAGTTTTTGCTTCAATTCAGATGCTAGAAGATATGACAAAATCGGCAGATGTATCGGCTTGGTTAGGAGGATAATTAGTTGGGTTTAATACAAGATAATATTTTAGAAATCATGTTGCTTATCGGAGTTGTATTTCTTGCGATAGGTTTTTTTATGCTCTCTATTCCTGTTGGCTTTATCGTAACAGGTGCATTACTTTACGGTACGAGTATAATTTTGGTTCGTCTGGGAAAGGAGAGGATTGAGTAAATGGGTTTTTTATTTACGAGAAGTGAAAGGAAAATCAGAGCAGAAACAAATGAAAGTCCAATAGGTTTATTTATGTCAGGTCAAGATTCATCTTTATTAGTCAATGGTTATACAAAGCTTTCGGACAATCCAGAAGTGCAAACAGCAGTCCATAAAATAGCTAATTTAGTTTCTACAATGACAATTCACTTAATGGAGAATACGGATGATGGGGATGTAAGAATTAAGAATGCTTTGTCAAGAAAGCTTGATATAAATCCTTATTCTTTGATGACAAGAAAAACGTGGGTGTACAACATTATTTATTCGATGTTACTTGATGGTAGAGGGAATAGTGTTGTTTATCCTATTGTTGAAGATGGAATGATTTCGGAACTAATACCATTACAACCATCGAAAGTAAATTTATTAGAAACTAATAATGGGTACTCAATCCGTTACGGATCTAGAGTCTTCAACTATGATGAAGTTCTTCATTTTGTTTATAATCCTGATCCAGAATATCCGTGGAAGGGAAAGGGGCTACAAGTAGTCCTGAAAGACTTAGTACACAATTTGAAACAAGCAGCTCATACAAAGAAGAACTTTATGAGTGATAAATGGAAACCTCCGTTAATCATTGCTGTGGATGCTTTAACAGAAGAATTATCAAGTGATGATGGTAGAGAAAAAATTCTTAAAAAGTACGTGTCCGATACGGACACAGGTATGCCTTGGGTAATTCCTGCTGATTTAGTGAAAGTGGAACAAATTAAACCTTTGACTTTAAATGATTTAGCAATTAACGAAGCAGTTGAATTGGATAAAAAGACTGTTGCTGGACTCATAGGAGTGCCAGCTTTTTTCATGGGGATTGGACAATTTAATAAAGATGAATATAACAATTTTATTGATACAACTATCCTTCCAATTGCGAAAGGAATCGAACAAGTGTTAACAAAGGGGCTTTTATATCAGCCAAATTGGTATTTTAAACTTAATCCTCACAGTTTATATGCGTACTCAATTACAGAAATTGCAGCAGTTTACAGTGATTTATATGTAAAAGGGTTATCTCCGGGTAACGAAGTACGCGATAAAGTGGGACTATCACCTATGAATGGCTTAAATGAACTTGTAATGCTTGAAAACTACATTCCAGCAGACACGATAGGACTTCAAAAGAAATTAATACAAGGTGGTGATAAGAATGAATAAGGAACGTGGGAATGTAATTCAAATTAGGAGTGCAGTAAGTGAGTTGCAAACTCGTAATGAGCAAGAAAATGAGTACATTATAGAGGGCTATTTTGCTGTCTTTGGAAAAGAAACGGAACTTTGGAAGGGTGCTTTTGAAGTAATAGCACCAACAGCATTTGATGATACCTTAAGCAATGATATTAGAGCGTTAATTAATCATGATTCTGCACTTGTACTTGGTCGAAATAAATCAGGAACACTGGAATTAAAAATAGATTCTAGGGGACTGTGGGGAAAAATTCGTCTGAACCCTAAAGATACAGATGCAATGAATTTATATGAACGTGTAAAGCGCGGTGATGTAGATCAATGTTCATTTGGTTTCAACATCATAGATGAATCTACAGAGTGGTTTGATGATGGAAAAGTTAAATGGACAATTAATAAGGCTGATTTACATGAAGTTTCAGTAGTTACATTTCCAGCTTATGAAGAAACAAGTGTGCAAGCTAGACATGCTCAATTTGAGCAAATGAAAGAGCGGAAATTTGAACAAAGAAAACAAGAATTGAAGGCGAGGCTACAAAGATGACTTTAAAACAATTAATGGTTAGTAAGAAAATTGAACAACGTAAATCAACATTAGTAGATTTGATGTTGCGTGAAGAAGAATTTCAAAATCGAAGTGCAGAGCTAGTTGCAGCGTTGGAAGAAGCAAAAACTGATGAAGAAATTTCGACCGTGGAATCTGAAATTAACAAGCTGGACAGTGATAAAGAAGAAGTTGCTAGTAAAAAATCTGTTTTAGAAGATGAAATAAAAACACTTGAAACGGAATTAGAGCAGTTAAATTCAAATGCTCCTACCAATCAACAACGTTCTATGCAATTACAAAATCAAACAAGAGGTGAAGAAAACATGAATCGTTTACAAGTTCGTGAATTATTAAAAACAGGCGAATACTACGAGCGTAGTGAGGTAAAGGAGTTTTACGATCAGTTTAAAAACCTCCGTGCCGTAACAGGTGGAGAATTAACTATTCCAGAAGTAGTAGTGAATCGAATTATGGACATAATGGGTGATTTCACAACACTTTATCCACTTGTCGATAAAATCACTGTAAAAGGTACAACTCGTATTTTGGTGGATACAGATACAACAGCAGCGACTTGGATTGAACAAAAAGCAGCTATTCCAACTGGTGACGTAGGAACAGTTACGGCTATTGACTTTGATGGTTTCAAAGTGGGTAAAGTAACATTTGTAGATAATTATTTATTGAATGATTCAATTATTAATCTGGATGACTATGTAACAAAGAAAATTGCTCGTGCCATCGCAAAGGCTTTAGATATTGCGATTGTAAAAGGTGAGGGCGCAGCGAATAAACAACCAACTGGTATTGTACCTTCTCTAAAAACAGAACATAAAGTAGAAGTTAAAGCGGATGCAAATTTGGTTAAAAATACTGTCAAACAAATTGGGTTAATTGATACTGGTGAAGATACTGTAGGGGAAATTGCTGCTGTAATGAAACGCTCGACTTATTATAATCGTTTCCTTGAATTTTCAATTCAGGTGAATGCGGAAGGTAATGTTGTTGGTAAATTACCTAACTTAAAGCAACCTGATTTATTAGGTTTGCCAGTTGTATTTAACAATGGTGTGGAAGTGGATCAAGTCCTTTTTGGTGAATATGATAAATACACTCTAATTGAACGTGAATCTATTACTATCGACAATTCGGAACATGTTAAATTTGTCGAAGATCAAACTGCTTTTCGTGGAAAAGGACGTTACGATGGGAAGCCAACTAATGTAGATGCGTTTGTATTAGTTACTATCAAAGATGTTGAAGGAGTAGCAGGAGCGTAATTATGAAAGGGTGATATAAGTGGCAAAATATAAAGTTATTTATATGTTTCGTGACTTGAAAGACAATGACCATATTTATAAAGTAGATGATAAATATCCACGTAAAGGGCGTGTAACAAAGGCACGTATTGATGAATTGTCTTCAACTGATAATAAAATTGGCATACCACTAATTGAAGAAATAAGTGAGGACGGTGAGGAGTGATGGAAGAAACCTTACTTGCTAACTGTTTGCAATTATTGAAGTTAGATTTAAGTATTACACATAATTTGCGTGATACCTATTTTATTAACATTTTGAAAACAGCTAAGAAGGAAATAGAAAAAATGGGCGTTAATATGGCTGAATCTACTAGTGTAGAAGATACTCAACTCATTGTGGATTATGCTGTATGGAACTACAGAAAACGTCAAGAAGACGTAGGGCTTCCTAGAAATTTGAAATTCCGCATTCATAACCGTGTTATTCAAAAGGCTGGTGCAAGTGATGCCGAGCCTTAAACAATCTGTACAAAATGGTCAACACATATCAAAAGACGATGTGTGTTTTTTAATGTCCTCAACTATTATTCTTGATGAAATGCTTCAAGAAATAGAAACCACTTTACCAGAGTTGGTATACTGTGTGCCTGTAAGTATTGGTCAACGCGAATTTTCCGTCACAATGCAAGTAGGATTAAAAGCGCAATTAACTTTAATCATCGACCATGATGAATATGATGGCGAAAAAGAAGTTGAATATAATCGTGTGAAGTATTCAATATATCGGACATTTGTACGTAATGACGGTGATATTGAGCTGTATTGCGAGGTGCGTAAAGGTGTCAATTGACGTTGGAGCGTTGGCTGCTGAAATAAATCGCACTCTTGCATTATATGCTCGTCAAACAGAAGAAAAAATAGATGTTATTTCAGAAAAAGTAGCAAGTGACGGTGTAGAGTTGTTGAAAGCTGGTTCGCCAAAATCACCTATGGGCGGTGATTATGCAGCAAGTTGGGATTATAAAAAAGTTGGTAAAAAGTTTATCATTAACAATAAGAAACATTATAGGTTAACGCATTTACTTGAAAAGGGACATGCAAAGGTGAATGGTGGTAGGGTTGGGGCAAGAGTTCATATTGCGCCAGTGGAGGATAAATTGATAAATGAATTTAAGGGAGAATTACAAAGGGGGTTAAGTGAATGACTCTAAATGAATTAGCTCATAAATTAAATTCTTTGTATCCTACTCGCTATTCTCATTTCACAAGTATCCAAGAACCACCATTCATTTGCTATTTAGATGAAGGGTCTAATAATTTTTATGCTGACAATAAAGTATTTGTAGAAGGAACGCTTGTAAATATTGAGTTATATACAAAATCAAAAGATTTTACGGCAGAAAAGAAAATAAAAGAGATGTTAAACGAAAATGAAATACCATACGAACAAACCCCTACCGTTTTTATTGAATCGGAAGGGGTCTTTCAATGTGTATTTTCAGTTACATTAATTTAAAAAATCGGAGTGTGAAAAGTATGTATAACGTATTAAATGGTAAAAAAATCACGCAAAATTCGAATGATAAAATTACTATTCCGTTTCATTGGAAACCAATCATGGATTTAGATATCCAGTTCTTTGCAGAAAATAAAGTTGAATTTGGATTAAGTAATGTTCACTATGCACCGTATACCGAGGGTACTAATAATGAGATTATTTTTGAAACACCAATTCCAATTCCGGGTGCAGTAAGCATTACTTCTGAACCAATTGGTGAGGCAACGAAATTCTTCGCTGATAACATGGTCTACTATGTTGTTAATAGTAACCAAGGATATGAGGCTACATTGAGTATTGCACTTATTCCACAGCAATTTGCAATTGACGCATTAGGAGAGGAACTTGATTCAACAGATGGGGTATTAAATGAATTGGCGAATGCCCAAGGTAAACCGTTTGCGCTTTTATTCCAGTTCGAAGGAGATCAAAAGGCAACTCGTCATGTTTTATACAATTGTACTGCTAATCGTCCAAGTATCAGTGGTAATACAAAAGAAGAAGGTACAGAAGTATCACCAAACGAATTAACGCTTACTGCATCGCCTATAAAAATTGGTGAAAAATTGATGGTAAAAACAAAGACAACATCAACAACTAAAGAAGAAATATACAGTAATTGGTTCAAAAAGGTATACCAAAAAATTGCAACTGTTGAGGGCGCGTAAGAGGAGGATAACCAATGGAAATTACATTACCTATTGATGGGAAAGAAGTACCTTTTAAATCAAATGGCGCGGTTGCAAAGCGTTATATGATGCAATTTCAACGTGATTTGTTAAAAGATATTCTAAGTATGGGTGTTGCAGAAAAGAGCTTTGATGATATGAGTCAAAGTGAAAAAATCCAATGGATTCGTGAACATGTTGATTTCAATATGTTTTTCGATATTGCTTGGGTTTTTGCTAAAACGGCAAATAATGAAATTCATGAACCTATGAAATGGTTAGAATCATTTGATGAGTTCCCGATTTTGGATATCATTGAACCGTTACAAATGTTACTTGAAAAGACGATTGCTTCTAAAAAAAAATAACAAGTAGCAATGCTGTTGAATCAAGTCGCCCAATTAGCACAGAGCAATTTTTAGTGTTATGTCGAGAATGTAACCTTTCGCATGATGATTTGGAAACAATGACTTTTGGTATGTGTTTAGATTACATTGATGAGTATTTAGAAACTAAAAATCCAAATAAAAAAGAAGCGAAAGTTCGCAAAGCAACACAAGCAGATTTCGATTCATTCTAGCACTTACCTTTTGGTAGGTGCTTTTTATTTTTAGAAGGTAGGGGGTAGGTGGAATGAATGTCTAGTGGTCGAATACAAGGGATTACAATAGAAATTGGTGGAGATACAAGAGGGCTGACGGATGCTTTAAAAGATGTTAATAAGGAAAGTAATAAAGTTGCTAGTGAGTTAAAAGAAGTTGAACGTGCTTTGAAATTCGATCCAGGGAATGCTGAATTAATCGCTCAAAAACAGCAGCTTTTAGCAGAGCAAATACAAAAAACTAGTGAAAAACTAGATGTTTTAAAAACTGCTCAATCACAAGTAGAAGCTCAATTTAGAAGCGGTGAAATAGGAGTAGAACAGTACAGGGCATTTCAACGTGAATTAGCAACTACTGAAGCAAAGATGCAACGTTACAATGCTCAAATAGATAGCACTGCTGTTGAACAAAGTCGATTGGCGCGTGCTACAGGAGAGTTATCGGCTTTTTTTGAAGCAACGGGTACAGATATTAACCAATTCGCTGACTTATTGGGCACACGTTTAACAAATGCAATTAGAGATGGTTCTGCCACTACGGATCAAATGAATCGTGCTTTACGTATAATGGGACAACATGCATTAGGTGCTGGCGTTGATATTGACCAAATGAGAGATGCGCTAAGGAGAGCAGCCGAAGGAGCTGATTTAAGTGGAGTTCGACAAGACTTAGCAAGAATCACTCAAGAAGCTAATCAAGCGGAGGAAGCTGTCAATGGATTTGGTCAAGAATTATCAGGAGTGGTTGCAGGACTAGCAGCGGGCGGAGGAATTGCGGGAGTTATAGAAAAAGCATTAGATGTTTCTAGTTTGAATACTCAAATTGAAATGTCTATGAACCTGAACGAAGCCGATACTAAAGCAGTTAGGCAGACAATTATGGAAACGACAGCTGCGATTGGTGATGAGGAGGCAGCATACGAGGGTGTACGAAGACAATTAGCTCTTAATAAAGACGCTTCTATCGAAACTAATCAGGAAATCATAAAAGGCGCTGCTGCTATTTCACATGCCTATAAAGAAATTGATTTTAAAGAGTTGATTCAAGAATCACATGAAATAGGTAAAGAACTCGGTATCTCGCAAAAAGAAGCTTTAGGTCTTGTTAACGGTTTATTAGATGTTGGATTTCCGCCAGAACAATTAGACATCATTTCAGAGTATGGAAGTCAACTTGTCATGGCTGGTTACAATGCTGAACAAGTGCAAGCAATAATGGCATCGGGTGTTGCCACTGGTACATGGAATATTGATATACTTTTGGACGGTTTAAAAGAGGGAAGAATTGTAGCCGCTGAATTCGGTCAGGGTATCGACAAATCTATGCAGGATGCTATTAAAGGTACTAATATCAGTGAACAACAATTAGTTAAATGGGGTCAAGCAGTAGCTTCGGGCGGTCAAAATGGTGTGAAAGCCATGCAAGAAATGAATCAAGCCTTGTCATTAATTGATGATGATACCAAACGAAATGAACTTGGTGTGAAAATGTACGGTACGCTTTGGGAGGAACAAGGAAGCAAGGTTTCGCAAACAATTCAGGGTATGAATGAACATATCAGGACGGCAGCGCAAAACACCGAAGCATTAAATGGTGATGTTTCAACATTAGAATCAGACCCAGCTTATCAATTAGCGGTAGCGATGGGGAGTATTAAAGAAGCGTTAGAGCCTGTATTGGCTAGTATTGCGGATTTTGTTGGCAAAATAGCTGAATGGGTAAGTAATAATGCAACATTAACAGCAGCAATTGTTGCAATAGTTGCCACGATTGCAATTCTTGCAGGTGCGTTTATGGCTTTAATGCCAGCGGTAGGCGGGCTTGTAACTGCATGGCCAGCTTTAGTAGCTGCAATAGGGACTATTTCTGGACCAATTGTTCTAATTGTTGCTGCGATAGCAGGTCTTGGAATCGCGCTTGTGGCTGCATACAAAAATTCTGAAACATTTAGAGAAAATGTGAATAGTGTATTTCAGGCGATAAGGGATGTTGCAGTCACTGTATTTGAAACAGTGGCTTCTTTTATTGGTGAAAAAGTAGCTCAAATAAAGCAATTTTGGAGTGAGAATGGCACTCAAATTTTACAAGCTGTACAAAATGTCTTTAATGGCATAAAGGCTGTAATAGAGTTTGTCATGCCAGCGGTTAAATTTATAGTCGAAACTGTATGGAATGCCATTAAACAGGTCATTGATGGTGCATTGAATGTCATAATGGGGGCTATAAAAGTTTTTAGCGGGCTGTTCACAGGGGATTTCTCAAAAATGTGGGAAGGCGTAAAGCAGATTTTTAAAGGAGCTATTGATGTAGTCGTTGGCTGGATGACATTAAGCTTCTTTGGTGGAATTAAAACAATCGTTATGAACTTGGCTAAAACGGGTGTAAATCTGTTAAAAGGCATGTGGGATAACATTGTTAGCTTCTTTACTTCAATGGGCACAAAAGCATCAACCACTGTATCGAATTTTTCTACATCTGTTATTAACTTCTTTAAAAATTTGGTTACTAATTCAGTTAGTACTATTTCCAACATGGTTAATTCTGTCGTAAATTTTGTGAAGAACTTAGCTACTAATTTCGTGAACATCATTTCAACTATGAAAACAAATGTTTTAAATAAGATGAACGAAATCAAAGATGGACTCATTACTAAAATTAAATCATTGCCTGAACAATTTACGTCAATTGGTAAAGATATTATTAACGGTCTCATTAAAGGTATTTCTGCCATGACTGCAAATGCGATTGAATCCATTACTGGAGTTGTGGACGGTGTAGTAAGTAAAGCAAAGAGTTTGCTTGGTATCCATTCACCTTCAAAGGTTTTTGAGCAAATTGGTTTATGGACAGGCGACGGTCTTGTAAACGGCTTAGATGGTTCACAATCTAAGGTACAAAAATCAATTGAAGAATTAGGCGGAATATTAATTGACGTTGCTGAAAATAATTTAGATGAAGAAAAGAAAATTACCACAGCATCAAAAGAAGAAATCGCTAAAATTGAAAAGCGCGCTACAGAAAATATCGAAAAAATACAACGCGATGCAGCTAAAAAGAAAAGAAAATTAACTGCGGATGAAAACTTGAAAATCGAACGCATAAAAGAAGATAGTGCAAAAAAAGTTGCTGATATTGAGAGCAAAGCTACTAAACAAAAAGTAGAGTTAATTACAAAAAATCAAAAAGAAATGTTAGAAGAAATTAAATTATATATTAGCGACAAACAATCGCTTGAAGAAATGAGTCTAGAACAAGAAGCTGCACTTTGGGAAAAATCAATTGCACTTTTCGATGAAGGTACGAAAGAACGTGTAGAAGCCCAAAAAGCCTATAAAAAAGCTGTGGAAGACATTAACAAAAAAGAGTTGGAAAATGTTAAACAAAATATAGCTGATAAAAAATCTTTGGAGGAACTGTCTTTAGTAGAAGAAGCGAAAATTTGGGAAAAAACCATTGGCTTGTTTGATGAAGGTAGTAAAGAACGAATAGAGGCACAAAAGGAGTACCGAAAAGCATTAGAAGCAGTGAACAAAGAAATAGTCTCTATTAACAAAGATTATCAATCACAGATGAAGCAAATAAACGATGATCTATTAAAAGAAGAAGATAGATTAAACAAAGAGTACAAGACAGCTTTTGATAATCGTGTATCCACACTTATGTCATATGCAGGTACATTTGATGCTTTCAAAGTTGATCTAAATCGTACAGGTCTTGAACTAATGTCTAATTTACAAGGACAGGTTGATGGCTTTAAACAATGGCAAGATGAATTTACAAAGTTATCAAGTCGTGGCGTTAATAAAGAATTACTAGAAGAACTTTCATCATTAGGTGTAAAAGCTTTGCCAGAACTTGTGGCTTTGAACCAATTAACTGATGAACAATTAACCCAATATAGCGCACTTTATCAAGAGAAATCACAACTTGCAAGAGAACAAGCGGAGAAAGAGTTATTAGGAATGAAAACTGATACTCAAACGAAAATTGATGAAATGCGAAAGGCAGCTAATGATGAATTGTCAAAATTGAATAACGAATGGCAAGCTAAAATCAAAGCTGTTACACAAGGGACTAAATCAGAGCTTTCATCCTTAAAGCAAATTGGTGTAGATGCAGGGAATGGGCTTTTAGAAGGTCTTTCATCCACATCTGGAGCTTTATATGCTAAAGCACAAGAAATTGCAGATAACATTGCAAAAACAATCGCTGCTGCATTAGATATTCATTCACCTTCAAGGGTAACAATGGGCTTTGGTGTTAATATCAATGAAGGTCTAATTAAGGGCATGGAAAAGTCTAGTGGTAGATTGCAACGTGCTATGAATAATGTTTATGGTTCACTTGCAAGCAGTGCTGAAAAGTCTGTATCAAATAAAACAGCTTTAGTTCAAGCGAATACGCCATCCACAACAACGAATACAAAAACAGAAAACCATTATCATATGAGTTTTACAAGTCCAAAAGCACTTGATCCATACGAGTCAGCAAGAATGGCTAAAAACGCATTAAAAGAAATGGGATTACAGTTTTAAAAGGGGGCTAGGGCATGATTGAGTCTTTCCAAAGGCGAGAGAAACTAATTTTTGATAATCATCAAGGGCAGACATTCGAATTATCAGTGTCTAGCCCTTTTTATTTAGACGGTGCAGATGGACTAGAAGTATTAGAAAATGAATTTTATAACGTAAAAAATTATAACGAGGATGGAACTAATATAAAGGGTTCTAGCGTAAGAGAAAGAAACATTGTGATTAATGGCCGTATTCGATTAGATAAAGACATTAACAGAACGAAGATTATTCGTTTTTTTAATCCGAAACATCAATTTACACTGAAATATACCAATGGAGATATTGTTCGCTATATTGATTGCAAAGTTGAAAAGACACCTATAGTCAGTAGGCATGACATTCCTGAATTTATGATTTCATTTTTATGCCCGAATCCTTGGTGGTACACAGAAGAACAAAAGTATGAGATTGCTATGTGGGTGGCTGCCTTTGAATTTGAGCTTGAAATTGATGCGGAAGGAGACGGTATTGAAATGGGCTATCGAGAGCCGAATAACGTAGTCAACGTTTTCAACGATAGCGATACAGCATCCCCTTTACGTATTCAATTTAAAGCCATTGGAAGTGTAGTTGATCCGTACATTGAAGTAGTAGATACGGGGAGAATTGTAAAAATAGAAGCTACCTTAAAAGGTGGAGATGTTGTTACCGTTAATACAAGGCGTGGAAATGAGTACGCCATTCTTGAACGTAACGGGCAACAGATTAATTACTTCAATTACCTTTCACATGACTCCGATATTCAATTAAGTGTAGATGTTGGCGATAACTTGATTCGCTATGATGCTGCTGAATTTGTATCTAATTTAGAGGTGTCAATTTACTTTACGCCTCAATTCGTGGGGGTGTAACGATGCTTTATGTATACAATGAAAATTTTGAACGCTTAGGATACATTGGCAAATTTTCTTATTTGTTGTGGAGAAAAAAATACGGACTAGGTAGTGAGGCAGAATTACATGTAGATGTAACTCCTGAAAACATTGAGCAGCTAAAAAAGGGCAACATTATTTTTCGTCAAGATGATAATGAGGCTATGTATATTTACTATCGGAAATTTGATGACAGTAATGGTGTAGACCAGTTAGTTATTAAATGTTTCTCACTTACAAGGTGGACAGACCGCCGCGTCCTGTGGAAGCAATACGATTATAATCACACACCAGAGGTCATTATGCGACAACTCATAGAAGACACAATGATTAATACATTTGATCGTGCCCGTAAAATTCCAAACTTAGAACTAGGTCAGTTAAAAAATATAGGTCAAGCAATTCAACGACAGTTTTCATATAAGCAAGTTTATGAAATATGTGAAAACTTGTGTATGACATATGATATTGGGATGCGCTGTTTATTCGATGGAAGAACACTCAAATATGATTTTTACGAAGGTACGGACAGAACGATTAATCAAAGTTTAAATCCTCGTATCATCTTATCGAAGAATCGTAGTAACTTGCTTAAAAGAACATACGAGGATGCAGACAACGACTTTAAAAACACAGTACTAATTGCTGGTGCAGGAGAAGGTACAGAACGTAAAACAGCAACAATTGGTACGTCAAATAGTGGTTTAAATCGCCGTGAATTATTTATTGACGCACGCGAAATTTCGGACACAAGAGATGTTGACGGTGAACAAGTACTTATTCCAGATGATGAATACATGAATCTTCTTATCGCAAAGGGCGAAGAAAAGAAAGCGGAATACACAGAGTTCATAGGCTTTGATTGCGAATTAGATGTGACCAAAGAAAATACAAAATACAACGAAGATTTCTTCTTAGGTGATTTAGTCACGATTAAAGATGATGATTTAGGGATTTTAATGAATAGCCGTGTGATGCAAGCAGATGAAGTATTTCAGGCAGATGGTAAATCCATCTATGTGACGGTTGGTAAATCAGTACCTACACTTCCACAGGCTATAAAAAGGATGGTGAAGTAGTAATGATGAATTTCAAACTTCATAAATTTGAAATAATCGGTGTTGAAGGTGAAGCTCATGTTCATTTCATAATTGAAAGAAAAGGTGAACTACTTGAAAATACTGTGCCGTTATTAAAACAAAATAAAGAAGATGTATTATTCCTTAAATCAATCTATCCGCTGATAACTTCGAAATTAACACAACAAGAAGGTGAAATAAATGATTAAATTTGGGATGATGAACTCTATAAACGGAGATAGAAAATATAAAGCGGAAGATTTTGCCCAGTATTTTGCTACGTTTATTGGTAATGGTATTTTCGTTAAACCTTCTGATTGTTTGCAGGTAATGGCTGTTTCTAATACCATGAAAGTTATTATCAGACCAGGTAAAGCGTGGGTTAACGGATATTATTTAATTAATGATGAGGATTATAGTTTATCACTATCTGTTAGTGATACATCGCTCAACCGCATTGACCGTATTGTTATAAGATTAGATTTCCTCCAAAGAAAGATGAGTGTGGAAGTCAAGAAAGGAACACTATCTGCATCCCCAGTTGCGCCAACTTTAAAACGTGATGCAGATGCTTATGAATTAGCTTTAGCTGATATTTATATTGCTAAAGGAGCATTAACAATTACACAAGCTTCTATTACAGATACACGATTAAATAATAGCCTTTGCGGTATGATGCATGCAGTTGTAAATCAAGTAGACACAACTACAATCTTTAATCAATACCAATCATGGTTTAATAGCTATAGTGTCACTAAGGCAAATGAATTTGCAGAATGGCAGACCAATGTAACAACAGCCTTAGAAGCTTGGATTGATGCACAAGAAAAAGATTTTATAGACTGGAGACGTGCGGAAGAAGCACTATTTCTTGCTTGGTTTGAAACTATAAAAGGTAAATTAAGTGAGGATTCAGCAGGGAATTTATATAACATGATTGAGGAACACAAAAATGCGCGTTTACCACATTTTGAAATTGATGTAGTGACAGGTAAAAAATATGCAACAGGTTGGATTATCGAAGATGGAAAACTTTATTTCGAAGCAGAAGAGGTGAATAGCTAATGAAATGGCAAGTGGCGACAGAGCCAACACAATTAGAGATAAAAACAAATGTGGAGAATGTAAATACAAATGTAACAAGTGTTAAGAATGACGTTGCTATAGTTAAAACAAATGTGGCAACAGTAAACACTAATGTAAATACACTAAACACTAATGTAGGTACTCCTACTTCCACTGCTAGCAATGGTACAAGCGCAAATGTTCATGCAAAATTAAACTGGATGATTTCTAATGAATCTACTATGAATTCTAAAGTTTTAACTAAGCCTGTGTTGAAAGTCACTGGTACTGAAGCTAGTTTCAGTTCTTCAATTTTAACGGCTGCTAACGGTTTGCTACGACCTTATACAGGATCAGCAAATTTGTATTTATCAGTTACAGGAAGTGGTAGATTATTATATGTATTAAATTCCACAGAGAACTACGCTTGCCTTATCACTATTGACGGAAAGTGTTTTGCGTTAGACAGTAACGGGTTATTAGATATACCATTTTCGACTAGTTTAAGAATCGAACACGGTGGTTCAAGTCCATCGTATGCACCAAGGTTGATATATTACGAACTAAATATGTAGGGGGGTGATAAAGCATGATACTTAGAGAATATGAAGAAAATGGATTTAAAATAACTGAATACACAAGGGATGGCGAAACGGTATCTGCTAGAGTTGAAGAAAAGATTTTATCAGAGGATGAAATGTTACCTGTAGAGCCTGTCGAAATTAAACCTCAACCAACATTAGAAGAAATGCAGGCTCAAACATTATTAAACACTGAATACCTAGTATCTCGTAGTGAGCTAGGATTGGGAGGAAACTAAAATGACAGTATTTGAATTATGTATGTTTTTGATTAAGCGTAAACGTTATGAGCAGGATACTATGCAGAATAAAGTGAATGTTTTTTATGCTAATAACCAATTGAAAGATGATGAATACACACAGCTATTAACAGAAATTGACACACAGCAAACGCAAGCATAAGCTTAGCGTTATTTTTATTGTCAAAAAGAGGTGATACCATGACGAAAGATGAATTATTTGAAATTAACGGTCTTGATAGTGATTTAGGTAATGCATTTTACGAATTAGATAAAATTACGAAAACTAAATATGTTGCGCTGCAAAGTAATGAACACTTTAAAAATATTTTAAAGGCGATTGATACGCTAGACGAAGAACTTAAATATTTCCAAAAATTTATTTGATTTTTTTCCTTTCACAGGTGAGTATGAAGGGGTTTAAATTGGTGAAAGTAGGTGTTTTATGAATATTGAAATGTCATTGCTTTTTGGAGCGATTGGAACTATCTTAGGTGTGCTTGGGGCTATTATAACGATGAAAAGGGAAAGTAGAAATCAAGGAGCATCAGAAGCCAGTATTACTTCAAAGGTTGATTATATTGCTCGTGGTGTAGATGATATAAAACTTGATTTTAAAGACCAAGCGCGAAAAATTGAATCGCAAAACGAGCGTTTAATTCGAGTGGAAGAATCCACGAAATCAGCACATAAGCGATTAAACAAAATGGAGGGCATTACAGATGAAGATTAATTGGAAAGTTCGTTTACAGCATAAACAATTTTGGGTGTCATTAATTGCATTGTTACTTGTGCTCGCTAATCAAATAGCGGGCATTTTTAATGTGGATATTACGATTTACAATAGTCAAATTACCTCTATTTCAGAGACTGTATTAAGTATTTTAGGATTGCTTGGTATTATCATTGATCCAACAACAAGCGGAGTTTCTGATAGTGAGAGAGCAATGAATTATGACAAGCCAAAGGATGGTGTACAGTAATGGTAACAATACGTAAAAAGCTAGTATCTGATGCACAGGCAGCTAAAGTTACAAATGGTAAAGGAAATACTAAAAGAAAAGTAGTTATACATGGTACTGACAATTATCGAACAGGTGCTGATGCTGATGCCCATGCTCGCTTACAAGCGAATGGTAACAGTCGCTCTGCTTCATGGCATTGGCAAGTAGATGATAAAGAAGCGGTGCAATCCTTTGAACATACATGGAAATGCTGGGCTGCTGGAACAGCAAAAGGCAATACAGAGGGTATACATGTAGAAATGTGTGTGAATAGTGATGGCAACTATAGAAAAACAGTGGAAAATACCGCAGAGTTAGTTGCTAAGATATTAAAAGATGAGGGACTTGCTATTACTGATGTTGTTCAGCACAATTATTACAGTGGTAAAAACTGTCCTCGTGAAATCCGTGCAGGTAATGTTACTTGGGCTGTCTTCTTACAAATGGTTAAAAAAGCTGGTGCTGTGAAACAACCAAAACCAATTACAGACAACAATAAGTATCGTATTTTAACAGGCACATACAGTACTTTGCAGGCTGCTGAAAATGCTTTGGATGTGTTAAAACATCGTTTCGGGTGGGTGGCTTATATTGAGCAAGATGATTCGAAATGGCGTATTAAATCAGGAACGTTTACGGGCATGGATGCTGCACAAGCTGGAGCAAATAAAATTAAAGTTGCTAAACTTGCAAAAGTTGCAAACATTATAGCTGCATAACAGTAAAGCCCAGCGCTCAATTAATTTTGAGTCTGGGCTTTTTTTGTTTATTAATCTTGCGATTCCTTTTCACGTAAATTGTTATTTATTAAATGCTGGGTGCATATAATAGTTAAAGGCTATGTCAGGTATGTTTTGATAGTTGAAATTTTCATAATTAATTTTATCTAATGTTTCACGATTGACAAATATACGCATAACTTCTAGTGATTCAGTATTACCATAAGTATCAACCATAGGGAACTTCCATATAATTGCGACTTGCTTAATTTCATCAATAGAATGTACAGCCTCTAAAGCTTTTACTGTGTCTATCCACATGCCTTCTTTGGTTGATTTTGCTGATAGATTTTCATCAGCATTTAATGTAACTTTTAAAAGATTAGCATCTCCTTCGATAGATACTATTCGCTTTTCTTTATTGTTAGTTTTAGCTTTAATTGCATCAACAATTGCACTTTCAGTTTTTTCAGTTAAACTTTGTTCTTTAACCTCTTTTTCTTCCTTATCCTTCGACTCTGTAGTTACAGGTACTTCTTCTTTTTGTTTTTCTGCTTTTTCTTTTTCATCCTCTCCACCAAAACAAGCACCAATTAAACCTCCAAGAATAGTAAAAAGTATGAGGAAGGTTAAACAACCTTTTAGACAACCTCCTTTTTTAGGAGTTTCAGTGTTTTCTTTTTTTACTTCAATTTTCTCTTTTCCTTCGGACATATTGAAATCTCTCCTCTCATTTCCATTTTAGGTAAATTGGAGTAATTTGTATATAAAAAAACAGACAACCAAATTAGTTATCTGTTTAAAATAATTTTTTAATTGTTCGTTTTAAAGATGGTTTGCGCTTTTTCTTAATTAATGGCTTAGGTTTCTTAATCTTTATAGGTTTAAATCCAATAGCTTCATACATTGCTTTTTTAGCTTGTTTCTTTAGTTGACGTTTCTTTTTACTAATTAGTTGTTTAAACATGGTTAGCCCTCCTAATAGATGATTAACAAACAGGGAATACAATAACAAATAGATAAAATCAAAAGGATTCACAAGTAAGTATACGCTTTTAAAGAATACCATGTGCAATAAAAAGTAAGACTATTAATTGATATTAAAAAATAGCCTTACAATGCACAAAAAATAAAAATGCACAATTTATGCACAAGGTTGTGCATAAATGCTGATTTATCAATACTTATGGGGTATATATTTACCCCGACCACCGGTATCATCACGTACATATACGTTACGTTTAGTAAGATTAGAAAGCTCACAAACCTTGATAGAAAAGGGTTTGTGAGCTTTTTACATTTATTGGGTTACGATAGGAAACGATAAGAATCGAAATCTTTTTACACATACTTTAAACACAGGCAGGTTCATTTTACACAAGCTGCAATCCGAGAAAATGTGATTGATAAATGAGAGCAAACTAAAAAAGCTCATGTTTGAAAAATAAACATGGGCTTTTTTAATTGGATTTAATTTGTACATTGTGAGGTGTTAATTGTTATTCTCCTGATACATTTCTGTAAAAGTATCGATTGCCAATTGATCGTTCTCTTCAATTGTTTCTTTTAAATGATGTGCATAAGTTCAAGCGAAGCTATAATACTACTTGGAGGAGGTAATAGGGTACTGGTGAATACGTTTAAAACCAAGAAAATAGTAATACAAACCAAAGCGATGGTTTGTATTACTAATGTTAGTATGCTTCACCTTTTAAAATTATTGAACGCGAGCAAATCCAAATCCTGAAGCGTAGTCATCACCTATAGCAGCTCCATAACCACCTTTAATATCTACTGATTGTGCTCTTGCTTGTAAGTTAGAACGTAGTTGCGTGTTAGACAATGACGGATTTTCAGCCCAAATTTTTGCTGCTAAACCAGAGACATGAGGAGTAGCCATTGATGTGCCGCTAATTGTATTATAACCGCCATTATACCATGTAGAATAAACGGATGAGCCAGGAGCTGAGATTTCAATATCACCTTCCTGGATTACATAATCTCCAGCTGTAGATATATAACCACGTGAAGAGTAATCAGCTACACGATAAGTCCCATTTTGTTGTACATTTTCTAAAGCTGCAACGGCGATTGCATTTGGTAATGCCCCCGGATAACCAATTGTTCCTTGCGCATAGCCTGAATTACCAGCTGCAGCTACTATTAGAACTCCTTTACTATATGCGTAATTGACAGCACTTGAAATGAGGCTATTATTCGCTGAAGAACCTAGAGACATACTAATAATAGTTTTGGTACCAGTAGCAGTTGCTTGATCTGCTGCATGTCGAATAGCAGCAGCAATATCATCTGAGTATCCAGAGCCGCTATCTAATAACACTTTGTAAGCCCAAAGGTCAGCATTTGGAGCTACACCGTAAACGCCTGCTTGATCGCTTCCACCATCAGCTAAGGCCGTACCAGCAACATGTGTACCATGTCCGTTTCTGTCTGTACAGCTGTTGTTAATGGGTGTTGTCGCACCTGTAAAGTCTTTACATTGCTCTACGTTATTGACAAGGTCAGGATGAGAAGTATTTACACCCGTATCGAGTACAGCAATATTAATGTCACTTCCTCCAGTTGTAGATGTTAAAGTATCATTGTTATAAATTGCTTTAATTCCCCAAGGTATTTGTTGAGAAGCTCTTAAAGAAGTTACCAAATCCAGAGTTTCATTTTCTACCATACTATCGTCTTCCAAACCTATCGTATCTAATGTAACGATAGGAACTTTTGTAACTGTGAAATTTTTATTCTTCTGTAATGCTTCGAATTGTTTTTCATTCATATCAGTTGAAAATCCGTTCTCTGTTAATTCCCAACGAACAGAATATTGATTTTTTAATGTTGATTTTTCTGATTTTTTGTTTGTCTCAACATAAACACGGAATTTCTCCTGACCACCGTCGTTTCCTGAGCTATCTTCGCTATTCATCGCTGTTGCGTACACCGGATTTATTACTGATCCTGCAATCAAAAGACTTAGCAACGTACTTTTCATTTTTTTCATTCATTCCATCCCCTTTTCAAATGTAAATTATAGTATTACAATTTGAATCTACCATAATTTAGGTTTTTTGATTATTGGGAAAATTATGATTATAATAAATGTAAAATATAGTCATTCTATACGGGAGGTTATGAAAATGAAGATAGGTTCATTAATTAAGTACTATCGTACAAAGCTAGGAATGACACAGAATTCAGTGGCGATGGGGATTTGCTCGATTCCTCATTTAAGTAAAATTGAGAATAATAATAAAGAAGCAAATAGCGAGACAATACGTCTACTGCTAGAACGATTAAATATTAGTATTCACGATGTAGAGAATAACGAACAAAATATTATTTGTCTATTAAATGATTTACAAAAACATATAAATTACCTAGAGAATGAGAAAGTAAAAGAGACAATGAGCAGATTAAAAGAATATGAAGAAATAATAGGTTTTACAGAATCTATTTATTTATATGAACTTTATAAGTTACGTTATTATGTGTTTGTTAAAGAGCATAAATTAGCAGACAATCAATTAAGATGGCTAAATGCCCACCTACAAAATTTTTCCCAACATGAAAGGTATTTACATTCATATTATTATGCATTAGTTTTAATTACAAAAGGTAAATATGAGGAAGCAGCTAAAGAACTAACTCAAATACTTCAAATACATCCAGAACTAGGATCACTAGAAGGAGAGTTTTACTATCATTTCGCTTTAATAAAAGGGCGGTTAGAAGAACCAAGCCAAGCAATTATTTATGGGAAAAAAGCTCTTCAATTCTATAAGGACCAATTTAATTTTAAAAGAATTGTTTATACATTAATGTCTCTGGCACTCAATTACTCTCGAGGAAAAGTGTTTCATGAAGCAATCGAAATCTATGAACATTTAGTGAGAAATGTGGAGCTATTACAGCAACAGCAACTATTACCTGCTATATATCACAATTTGGGGGATTTGTACCAAATGAGATGGGAATATGAAAATGCATTAATTTACTTTGAAAAAAGCGCTTCTTTAATGTCAAAGAACTGTGATCATTATCTGCTTTGCTTATATAATTTAGGTGTTACACAATTTCGCTTAGAACAAACGGAAAAAAGTATAAAAACCTTTACTATTCTAAAGGAAGAAGCAAAAAATAAGAAAAAAATAAGTTTTAATTTATTTGCTACTTTTTATTTATATTTGCTAGGAGAAGAAAAAAAGAAAGCAATGGATTTTTTAGAAGGGAGGTTAATTCCATTTACAGCAGATAATGAAGAATTAAAAGAATTGCACCAACAATTTTCTAATTTATTGGGAGAGTATTATCGACAAGAAAAGCAGTTTGAGAAAGCTATGCAATTTATTGAAATCTAAAGGAGAGTGTGAATATGAAGAAAAATGTTGGATTATCAATCTTAATACTGAGTGCTGCAGTAATAATTATATCTGTTCCAATTCATCCACCAGTTTTATAAAAGGCAAGAGTGGTAGAAGGTAGTGGCTCTATCTTATGATTGAGGAACAGTGTTTTTTAAACTCGAAATGTGAGGCACTTCACAACCAAAAAATTGCCATTTTCTTGGATAAGAAAACGTAGTAGCATGTACTTTGCTAGGCTTTATATTGAGCCTCAGCGGGCATAATTCTCGCATTAAAGATTTAGCAACCGGGATTAAACGCCAATTGCGTTAGGGCTAAAAAATTGCATATGTATTAAGGTTCTCATTAATTTGAGAACTCTTTTTTGTTTTATAAGGAATGGTCTTATTACAAGAGGTAGTTAAACATCAAGGGGGATTATAAGAATTAAATGCAACCCATATTGAAATGGTGTGAAAAATTACAAGATTAGCGGATATTGCAAATCCATATTTTTTCATTTTACTCCGAAACAAGAATTTCGTTTTATGGTATAATATATTTCAAATGTTTATTTAGGTATATTATGTATAAAAAAGATATTTCTACTAACTGCTTGTGGAAGTAGTTTCGTAGAAGGCGAATAGGGAATGGCGTTGATGAAGTAAATAAACTCTCTTACTAATAAGGGAAACTAGAGTGATAATTTGCTAGGCTTTGATTTATACAACTCTAAAACTTAAATGACCTATTAACACCCCTTGCAACGTATTGCAGGGGCGTTTTGCTATGTACACAATTAGAAGTGTAAATGTATAAAGACTTGGGTATATGGACACTAATGCAAGGCAACTCTTCAAAACAGCTTTTAGTTAATATTTATTTTACTTGATGAATAGGATAACAAGGATGGAAGTAAATATAGGGGGAATAGTATGAAAAAAATAAGTAAGATGTTGATTGTAGTTTTAATTTTAGGGTTACTCCAAATTCAGCCTGTTTATGCAGCTGGTTTTAAAGATGTATCATCGGACAATACGTTAAGTACGGAAATAGATTATTTAGTAGAGCGTGGGATTATTAAAGGGTATCCTAATGGTACTTTTAAGCCAAATGAGTATGTCACAAGGGCACAGGTAGCTGTTATGATAACACGTGCGTTAGCCTTAAAAACAACGAATGTAAAAAATCCGAAGTATCAAGATGTACCGACATCTCATATTTACTATAAGGAGATTGCTGCGACACAAAATGCTGGAATATTTGATGCAGCTAAAAAGTTTAATCCAAACGGTACGTTGACGAGAGCAGATATGGCTATTGTTTTACAACGAGCTTTTAAATTAAAGGGAACGACGAGCCCATATTATTTTACAGATGTTACAGAAAAGACACCGGGCTATAAAGAAATTTTAGCGGTAGTGAACAATAATATTACGAGCGGTTATCAAGATGGCTCATTTAAACCAAAATTGCCATTAACAAGAGCCCATTTTTCAGCATTCGTAGCTCGTGCATTAACTCTTTCAAATCCAAATTTATTAAAGGACCCTGCCTATACCTATACTTATGCCTATTATTCACCTGATGATGGTCTAAGATATACATTAAATTATCAATATAGTCATAATGATAATAAAAATGATGTTTGGACAATGACGAATATGACTAATAATAAGCCGTTTTATGATGAATTATTATATTATGATGGCTCAGTATATGCGCAAGCAATCGCTCAGGAGTATAGCTCACATTACGATTTTTATATAGGGCTCCCACTAAGAATAGGCGTGATAGTTCATGAAGACGATGAACGTCCTGTAAACGGCAATCGCATTACCGTCCAAACGACGGATGGAACAGTTCGAGCAGGTGGTGTTAACTATAAAAATGTAGCAATATTAGAAGAAAGCTTTAAATATATTGATGTAGTGAAGACATATTATTTTGTAGATGGTATTGGCTTAGTTAAGGAACTTCACAATGGGGAAGTTGTTTATGAGTTACTAAAACGAACAGCAAATTAAAGATTGAAAAGGATGCATTGAAAAATGCATCCTTTTTTAAGTAAGCGATATATGAAAAAAACGTTTAAGGGCATGTAGCCATTCTTTATCGGTATGTGTTGTATAAGTTGTTAATGATTGCCCTTCGTATATACGAAATTCATTATTGAACATCGTATGTCGACCAGTAGGGGTGCGAATCATGGCGATTTTATTCTTTTGTTGAGAAAGACGTGGTGCAAAATTGGCATCGTTCCCGTTATCTGTGAAGTTGTACAGTAGGCGCCAATTGTGTGATGTTTGCTCATACAGCATCCAACCGTACGTGTCATGCCATTCAATTTTGTAAAGCTCATTGCCCTCGCGATGTTCGTGATGCGCAATTAAAGGTACTGGTTTACACGGAGCTAAAGCACCTACGCCTACGTCCGAGATATAAGTTATGCCGTCAAATTGAACGAGAAGTAGCTGGTGCATGGGAACTTCTTCAATCGGTGTACTATCATCCGTATTACGCCAAAATTGCGCATAGCGATTTGTTACAGAAAAACCGAGCTCTCGTAGTAGCCAGCTATATAGAATGTTAAGTTCAAAGCAATTGCCTCCGCGTTGTTGAACAATAATTTTTTGAAAAATATCTGGGATAGCAAAGGAAATGTCACGTTTCAAAGCAACATCTAAATTTTCATAGGGAATGGTATGTAGATGTTTCGTTTGTAATTGACCAAGTAGCTTTAAAGACGGCTCTAAAGATCCTTGAAATTGAATGAATTTTAAATATTGTTGAATTTGAGCATTCATAAAATCGCCTCACTTCCTTATTAATTAACATAACCGAAATAGCACTAGAATACACGTGAAAAATAGAGAAAGAAAATAATAGAAATAGAGCTAAATAACTTGTAAAATTAATATATTCACTACTAGTTCGTAATGAATTTCCCATTTTTAGTTAAAAATAACGTTTCTAAAGGTAGGTATATAAATGAAGAATGAAATAAAATGGATTGAAGTAAATTCATATGATGAAATGAGTAACGTAGCTGCACATATTTTTACTGAGCAATTACAAGCAAAACCAGCTAGCATACTAGGGCTTGCAACAGGGGGTTCACCAGTTGGGATGTATAAGGAATTAGTTAAGCGTCAACAAGCTGGTGATATTTCTTTCAAGGAAGTTACAACATTTAATCTAGATGAATATGTGGGCTTAGAACAAAATAGCCCAGCAAGCTACTGGACGTTCATGCATGAAAATTTATTTAATCATGTGGATATTAACGAAGAAAAGATACATTTACCAAACGGCAAGGCGACTGATTTAGAAGCCGAGTGTGTGGCATATGATGCGCAAATTGCCGAAGCAGGTGGTATCGATTTACAGTTGCTTGGAATAGGGGTTAATGGACATATAGGTTTTAATGAGCCTGGTACATCATTTGATTCACTGACAAATATTGTAGAGCTGACAGAATCAACACGAACTGAAAACGCTATTTATTTTGACAATCCAGAAGCTGTGCCTACTCATGCTATTACAATGGGTATACAATCTATCATGAATGCAAGGGCGATTGTGCTCATCGCATTTGGTGAAAAAAAATTAGAAGCAATTGAAAAATTAAAAGGTGGAGAAGTGACTGAAGCTTTCCCAGCTAGCAGATTATTAAATCATCCAAATGTAACGATAATTTACGGCGGTACAAAATAAAATAAGCGTAGACTCCTTTTTTGAAGTCTACGCTTATTTTATTTTTTACTTGATAATAAGACGCCTGCAACGACGGCAAGACCGCCGATAATTTGAAAAATATGTAGTTGCTCATCTAAAAAAAGCACGGCAAAAATAGAGGCAAAGACCGGAATAAAGTTTAAATAAATTCCTGCTTTATTCGCGCCAAGTTGTACGACCCCATGATTCCAGCATAGAAATGCTACAATAGAAGCAAAAATACCTACATATAGAATAGCGGCAATCGTTGACCAGTGCCAGTGTATAGCGTTGGGCATTGTTGTGATTTCGTATAGGTAAAATGGCAAGAGTATGATAGCACCAATAAAGATTGTGACAAGAAATGTTGACTGTCCTGGTAAACGACCCGCGTAATGTTTTACAAGAAGGGAATAAATACTCCAACAGAAAACGGCGACGACAACAATTAAGTCCCCTTTATTGAACGTAAAATCGACTAAGCTTGCAAACGAACCCCCTGAAATAATAAAAAGGACACCACTCAGTGATAGTGCAGTTCCAAGAATTTGGAATGACGAGAGTTTTTCCTTCAAAAAAATAAAGGATAGTATGTAAATCATGATGGGTGTCGAAGAATTCATCAACGATGCATTGATCGAAGTTGTATAGTGGAGAGCTATATAGACGAGCGTATTAAAAGCTGCCACACCAGTAAAGGCTAGTATAAGGACAATTTTCCAATGTTCTTTAAGCATGTGCCACTCTCGTTTTACGCTACGATAAGCAATCGGTAAAAATACGATAAAGGCGACACACCAACGAAGAAAAGCCAATGTAAGGGGTGGGATATTGCCACTCACGGCTCGGCCAATGACAAAATTACCACCCCATAGAACGGTAGCAAGTAATAATAACGCATATGGTGGGATTTTCATGAAGCGATAACTCCTTTTAATTTAAAATACTAATGTCAATTATAGGCATTAAGGGAGTGAATAATCAATGCTACATGTACCCATATGCTAGAATGAGAGAAAGAATAGGAGGAAGTAAAGTGATAAGTACAGTAGCACATTTAAAAAAAGGGGATACAGTTGGCATTGTATGTTTGTCCAGTCTAGTTGAGCCAGAGAAATTAGGAAATGCTTTAGCCTTTTTAGATGAGCTGGGTCTCCGCTATAAAATAGGGGATACGATAACGGCAAAACATGACTATTTAGCAGGTAGTGATGACGTAAGACTTGCAGACTTTCATGCTATGGTTCAAGATCCTGACGTAAAGTCCATCTTTTGCGTAAAGGGTGGCTATGGCTCTGCTCGTATTGCTGGAAAGATTGATTATGAGTTGCTAGCGGAAAATCCAAAAATTTTCTGGGGCTTTTCTGATCTTACCTATTTGCATTGTGCTATTAATGAGTATGCAAATATTGTGACGTTTCATGGACCGATGCTAATGGCTGCCAATAACATGGATGAGTTATCGAAGAAAATGTTTTTACAGCTGTTTTCTCCGATTGAAATACAGTATACAGAGGCTATTTCTCCATTAACTGTAGTTGCCCCTGGTTTTGCACGTGGACCAATTATTGGTGGTAATTTACGCCGTATAGTCAGCACTTTAGGCACAAAATTTGAGGTTCGGACTGAAGGCAGAATATTATTAATAGAAGATATTGCAGAAACAATTCCACGTATTGATTCGATGTTGCAACAGTTAAAACAAGCTAGAAAGCTGGAACAATTAGCGGGGGTAGTAATTGGTTCCTTTACAGAAACAGGAGCAAGTGATGAGGCTCTTCTAATGTTAATGCAAGAATATTTTGGTGATTTAGAAATACCTGTTGTAGCTGGTTTTAAAATAGGGCACGAAACGACGAATATTGCCATCCCATTAGGGGTCGATGCCATTTTAGATGCACAAGAAAAAGTGCTTCGAATTTTACCAGGCGTCTATTAAATATTTGAATTGATAGAATTGTGTGAATTGTGTGGGTGACTGGCACTCGAGCAATATGAAAGCCGCAACTCTCGCTACACGCGATTTGTTGCGGCTAATGTTTTGCGTAAAATTGTGTGGGTGACTGGCACTTCTTAGTAAGGTTCGGCATCGTGGCCTTTATCGACTGCGTCTTTTGGTGCATTATCACCGTTAATGTTACCAAGAGGCTTTGCAGACGAAGCGTTTTGCTGCGCCTTTTGTAAACCTTCTTTTAGTAAGCGTCCATATTCCTCATCTGCTTCAGCAGCCAATGCGATCATCGCCTCTTGGATAGCTGTATTACATGCGGATAAATCCCGAATTAAATTTGCTAGTAGTTCGTCACGTTCCCATTGTTCAAAATTACGATAAGTTTCACCAGCTTGCTTCGTATTACTTTGGCGATCAATGGATTCGCGCACTAAATTACCTTCAATATATGGTGTGTATTCCTTCGCCGTTTGGGTAGCTTCTTTTAAACCATTTAACATTGATGGCTCATAATTAATATGTGGATTTTGTCCTGGTGCTAAATCTCGTTTATACATCATTTGCCCACCGTTTTGGTTGGTCGCCACTCGTTTTTTCGGCGCATTGATTGGTAATTGTAAATAGTTGGCGCCCACTCGATGACGTTGCGTATCAGAATAAGAGAAAGTACGCCCTTGGAGCATTTTATCGTCTGAGAAATCCAATCCATCAACGAGGACACCTGTGCCGAAAGTTGCTTGTTCTACCTCGGCAAAATAGTCTTCAGGGTTTTTATTTAACACCATTTTTCCGACTGGATACCAAGGAAACTTGTCATACGGCCATAGCTTCGTATCATCCAGTGGGTCAAAATCAAGCTCAGGATGAGGGCCATCCTCCATTATTTGTACATTTAACTCCCATTCAGGATAATCTCCACGTTTAATAGCATCATATAAGTCTTGTGTAGCATGGTTGAAATTCTTTTGTTGAATTTCTTCTGCTTCTTTTTGTGTTAAGTTTTTAATGCCTTGTAATGGCTCCCAATGGTACTTCACAAGGACTGCTTTGCCCTCACTATTTACCCATTTATACGTATTGACACCAGAACCTTGCATCATGCGATAGTTGGCAGGGATGCCCCAAGGTGAATAAATAAAAGTGACCATATGGAAGGATTCTGGAGAACTTGCACAGAAATCAAAGAAGCGCTCGACGTCTTGAATATTTGTAATAGGATCTGGCTTAAAAGCATGAATCATATCTGGAAATTTCATGGCATCACGGATAAAGAAGATTTTTAGATTGTTGCCAACTAAATCCCAGTTTCCGTCTTCTGTATAAAACTTGACAGCAAAGCCGCGTGGATCACGTAATGTTTCCGGTGAATGTCCACCATGAATAACCGTAGAGAAGCGGACGAAAACAGGTGTTTGTTTGCCTTTATCCTGAAATACTTTTGCTCTTGTATAGTTAGAAATAGGCTCATCTCCAACAACTCCATATGTTTCGAAGTAGCCATGTGCTCCAGCCCCACGAGCATGTACAACACGTTCAGGAACTCTTTCTCGGTCAAAGTGGCTTATTTTTTCAAGGAAATCATAATTTTCAAGAGTTGCTGGCCCTCGATTACCGACTGTTCGTAAATTTTGATTGTTGGTAACCGGATGACCTTGGCGATTGGTTAATGTATCATCTTTTTCATGAGAATGGTTCATTACTATTGCTCCTTCCAATTGTACTAAACAAAGTTTGTCCAATTGATTAGCAAAATAGACATAAAAAAACTCTCCTACACACAAGGTGTAAGAGAGTTTCGGATGGCGTTTTCCAATTCATCTGATTGAGTTTTTTCATGCCATTGCCAATAGTTGGTGATAGGTCATCGGTCATAAAGTAACTGGTCACATGTCATTGGTTGATCTAAGTTGTAAGTCTACATTAAAGTAGTTTTGAAAACAGCACATCCGACTCGGTTTGGAGTCTCACCGCCCCGAGTTTAGAAATAGCGAGAATCGTCAAATTGTATTTCAACGCTATAGTTTTTGGCATTAATCAAATTAGAGAGCTTATGTGCATCCTTTTCTAGTTGAAGTGAACGTTCACGGTATGCATCTGGCTCGAACATAGCAATTTCATATAACATTGTACCTTCACCATAGCCCATACGTACAGTTTCTTTTTCATGTGTGCCCAAGTGTTTACAAAGTTCAGCTTCAGCGCGAAGTTGTGAAGCCAGTTCAATTGCCTCTACAAGTGCAAGTTGCTCACCTTTAAAGTCTACTTTGTTCTGAATATTCGCCTCATAGACAAGTCGATCTAATGTGCGTATATCAAGGCGTACTTGTGCTAGCTCACTTTCAATAACAGCCATTGCACGATTACTCGTTTTAGGAGCTTGTCCTTTTTCAACAGTGACAAAAGAACTGCGATGTAATTCATTAATAAGTTCTTGAACCTTCTTTGCTAAAATGCTTTTTAGTTTAACTGCTTCTGCAAGATTAATCATGAAAACACTTCCTTTTATAGTGTAGTAGATGGTGTTGCATTCGTTAAAAGGGCAATTTGATAGTCTCCACCATGAATTTGGTTGAACATTTTTCCCGCAGAGGCAAGAAGCTTTTGCGCATCCTCAGTTGCAAGGGAAGGGCGAAGGTAGAAAATATGGAGCGCTTCAGTTGTTGCCTCAGAGACAGCTGTACGTTGTGAATCAACGAATGGTGAACCAAAAGGCCCTTCCTCGTCTCGACTAAAGAGAATATGATTGAGCGTATTGAAGCGCCCATTTAACCCTTCGTAGCCCGTTTCTTCATTGCCAAGTGCAATTTCTATGTTTCCTTTAAGGTGTGCTATATCATAAATGCCAACTGGAATTTCATATTGTAGGGAGAAAAAATTATTTAAATCGACACCAGAATGCAACGGTGTTAAATAGTTTTGCTTACTTACTCGACGCATTAAGCTTTCAGCCGAGTGACGATAACGGTTCGGATCAGCGCCAAGTTGTTTCCAAAGTTGTCGCCATTCTGCAATACCTTCACGTTCAGTTACAGGTTGATCTTGCATTTCTAAATAGAGGTTTTCCTGATATAATTGCAGGCGACCTTTAATCATTTGGGGCGATTCTGCTACGACAATTTTGGTATAATGAATAATGCCGATTTTCAGCTCTGGAAGTTGCGTTAACAACGATGGATTAAATGAGACTTCCATAAAAAATCACCTACTTTATTTGTTTCTATTATTATATCATGTAAGGAGTTGGAAATAAAATGAACATACATGACCTACAACGAGAGTTTGTGGCGTATGCAATGTCCATTGGCGTTGATAAGATTGGCTTCACAACGGCAGCTCCCTTTACAGAATTAAAAAATAGACTGCGTCGCCAGCAGGAGCTTGGTTTCCAATCAGGTTTTGAAGAGAGCGATATTGAAAAACGTACGGAGCCACTTCAATTATTAGAAGGTGCAGAAAGTATTGTTGCTATAGCTGTCGCATACCCTTCGAAGATGAAGGACGCACCTACTGGTAAAAAGGGTGCTCGACGTGGGATATTTTGCAGAGCTTCTTGGGGCGTCGATTACCATACAGCATTACGACAGCGTTTAGCATTATTAAAAGCTTGGCTGGAAGAGCGAGTGAGCAATGTCCGTATTGAATCAATGGTTGATACAGGTGCGCTTGTAGATAGGGCGGTGGCGGAGCGTGCAGGTATTGGCTGGAGCGGGAAAAACTGCTCGATTATAACACCAGAGTTTGGTTCATATGTTTATTTGGGCGAGTTAGTGACAAATATTCCATTTGCACCGGACAAGCCAATGGAGGACGAGTGTGGCGAGTGCCGTTTATGTTTGGATGTTTGTCCAACAGGTGCGTTAATCGAAGGGGGACAACTCAATTCACAGCGTTGCATTGCCTTTTTAACGCAAACGAAAGGTTACCTCCCAGATGAATTTCGCTCACATATAGGAAACCGGCTATATGGCTGTGATACTTGTCAAACAGTCTGTCCAAAAAATAAAGGCAAAATCAATTGGATACATGAGGAATTTAAACCCGATCCAGAGCTTGCAAAACCCTTATTAACACCACTTTTAACGATTTCTAATCGGGAATTTAAAACAAAGTTTGGTCATGTTTCAGGCTCATGGCGTGGGAAAAAGCCCATTCAACGCAATGCTATATTGGCGCTAGCGCATTTTAAAGAGGAAGCGGCAGTACCTGATTTAATCGAGCTTCTCGAAAAAGATGAGCGACCCGTTATTCGAGGGACAGCAGCGTGGGCATTGGGGAAGATTGGTGGAGAGCAGGCGGAAAACGCTTTACTCGCTGCGCAGGATCAAGAACAAGATGAGGAAGTCCTCGTGGAAATAAACAAAGGTTTACAATTTTTTAGCTAAGGAAGTGTTTCGTTATGCCATTGCATATCGTCTTATATCAACCAGAAATACCAGCAAATACAGGCAATATTGCACGTACTTGTGCTGGTACGAATACCTCACTCCATTTAATACGGCCGCTTGGCTTTTCAACCGACGATAAAATGCTAAAACGTGCTGGCTTGGATTATTGGCATAGTGTCAACGTGGTGTACCACGATTCCCTTAAGGATTTTTTAGAAGCATCAAAAAATGGGGATGTCTATTTAATTGAAACGTATAGTGAAGAACCGTTTACTACGCATGATTTTAGTGACAAAGATCGGGATATTTACTTTATGTTTGGAAAAGAAACGACAGGCTTGCCAAAGGATTTTGCCTATGAGCGCAAAGAAATGTGTTTACGTATTCCACAAAGTGAGCATGTGCGTTCACTAAATTTATCGAATACAGCTGCAATCGTTATTTACGAGGCTCTACGACAACAGGGCTACCCAGGTTTACACTAATAACAAGCGAAGGACAAAAAAGCGTTCGATTCATTCGAACGCTTTTTGTTATGCCGTTGATGCCCCGTTTTGCATGGAAATTGTGTAAGTGCCTGGCACCACTTTTAGGCACCACTTTTACTCTTTGAGTGCTTTATTGACTGCTGGCATAATATGAGTGCCAAGTAGCTCAATAGATTTCGCTACCTGCTTGAATGGTACTGCGCCAATATCAAGCTGTGCCATAAAACGTGAATGACCGAAAATTTCATGCTGCATTAATATTTTTTCAATAATTTCATTTGGACTACCAACAAATAGCGCATTCTGACCAGCTGTCATATTGTCAAAGCCTTCTTTAGATAAATGATAGCGCATACCACGTTGTGCATTAACATAGTGCCAATAATTTGAGTAATGTGGATAAAATTCATCCTTAGCCTGCGCTAAATTTTCAGCAAAGTATGCGTGCCCTGAAACAGTGATTTTTGCTTTATTCTCATCGTGTCCTGCTGTGAGCAATGCTTCGCGGTAAACATCAACTAAATGTTTGAATCGTCTTGGATCCCCGCCTAAAATGGCTAAGTTTAGGCCTACGCCATAACGACCCGCACGACTAGCACTTTCAGGCGTTCCACCCACACCGATATGAATGGGGATTTCACGACTAGCACGTGGTGCAATGTCAGCATGTTGAAGCGGTTTGCGATAGCTGCCACTCCACGTTACACGCTCTTCACGGTTTAACTTTAACAGTAAAGCTAAATGTTCCTCAAATAGTGCATCATAATCATCTACATCATAACCAAACAACGGGAACGATTCGATAAATGCACCGCGTCCAGCAACAATTTCTGCACGACCATTTGACAGTAAATCTAGTGTTGCAAAATCTTCGTATAGTCGCACTGGATCGACCGTACTAAGTACAGTCGTCGTACTTATTAATTGAATGTTTTTTGTCCGCTGGGAAAGTGCAGATAATACGACTGGTACGGCTGAAACAGCATAATCTAAACGATGATGTTCTCCCACACCAAATACGTGAAGACCGGCTTCATCTGCAAGCTGACCGTATTGCATTACTTCATCGAGGCGTTCTTTAGCAGTTGGCATATAGCCATTCACCGGATTTTGACCGATATCTGCCAATGTGTAAATACCAAATTCCATGAGAAAGCCTCCTTAAAATTTCAGTAAAATAACATTACCAGCAGGATCTTCTGTTTGGAAACCACCATCAATAGCAGTAACAGGCGCTCCTAATTGTTGCAAGTTTGCTTTTAATGTATTTGCCTGCTCTTCATTATCTAGACGCAGTGTAAAAGATTTTAGACCAATTTGATTTTCTCCAAGCTTTGGTGCCCCTTCAGAATACCAAGTATTTAAACCGATATGATGGTGATAACGTCCAGTAGAAATAAATAATGCTTGCTCACCATAACGAGTGACAATGTCAAAGCCCAAGCCCTTTGTATAGAACGTTTCGGCTGCAACTAAGCTTGAAACCGATAAATGAATATGTCCCATAACCGTATTAGCAGGTAAACCATGCCATAGTCCATCAGCTTCTGCCAATATAGAAGGAATATTAAGCGGCTCAGTTACCATATGCACTTGGTCTGAGCGCCAAGTCCAGTCACTTTCAGGACGATCTACATAAATTTCAATACCATTTTCATCTGGATCACGTAAATAAAGTGCTTCACTTACATCGTGATCAGAGGCACCAAAGTAAACACCTGATTGACGGAAATGCGTAATGATATTAGCTAAATCACGGCGTGTAGGTAATAGTAGCGCAAAGTGATAAAGACCGCTTGTTGAGCTCGTTTTTTGTTCAATTGTTGCCAGTTGAACAATTGTAAGCAGTGCTGTTTTACCGTCAGCGGTTAAGGTAGCTCGATTCGCTTCTTGCTGTAAAACTTTAAAGCCAATAATGTCTTGATAGTATGTTAATGATCGTTGTAAATCACTTACTTTAACTTCAACATTTGTGACATATGTGTTCGGTTTTTCATGAAAATGCATGGTAGTATTCCTCCAATATTTTAGTTATGATTGATTATCAAGTTACTTATTGTAAGTAAGTATATTTTATAAAGTGGAGGAAGTCAAGTAGTTAAATTGGTCGAAAAAAAGAAGTAACCGCAATGGCTACTTCTTTAAAATAAGAAAATCACTAAGTATTAAAATATACTTAGTGATTTTCTTGGAGTATTATTTGTCCGCTTTGTAGTCGCCTTCGTACCCAGCAGTGAAAATAGCAGCTAGGAAAGCAACAGTTACACCAATAATTAATAATAACTTCATGGAAGAACCCTCCTCATGTTTATAAGCAATCTCTTTTTAGTATAGCCTATCTATTATAAAAATGAAACGACCTTGCTGAATAAAATATGTCAGAAATGGTTCAGACTTTAATATTTCGGGAAAACTATAATAGAGGTGATAAAAATGGAAAAGAAGGTTCCCAATATAGAAAATGGGACAATGGCTAGAAATTTTAAAGAGTTGCAAGATCTCGGTAAACAAATGGAGCATTTACGAGACGGTCTTGAACTTGCCGAAGATGAACGCATTGCAGATCCAATTCAAGTAGATGATGAACCCGAAGACAAACAATAGGTGTAATATGGAATTTGATGTCTGCTTGAGTAAGCGGGTGAGGTGAGTTACCCGCGAAAAAGAGGTAAATACCCGCGGAATGAGAGGGAATATCCGCGAAGCAGAGGTAAATACCCGCGGAATGGGAGAGAATACCCGCGAAGCAGAGGTAAATCCCGCGATTGAAGTGAGTCCCCACGATAGAGGTGAGTTACCAGCGAAAAAGAGGTAAATACCCGCGAAGTAGAGGTAAATATCCGCGGAATGGGAGAGAATACCCGCGAAGCAGGAGTAAATCCCTCGGAATGAGAACAATCCTTGCGCACAGCAGAAAGAATTCGATAACAGAAACGAATGGTATTATTTTTAATCCAATTTTTTGTATAATGAAACTAGGAAAAGAAAGGGGCTGATGTTTTTGAATATACAATCAACAAAAACGTTAACAAATGGTATTGAAATGCCTCGCTTTGGTCTAGGCGTATACAAAATGACTGAACGTGATGAAACATTACAGGCGATTGATAAGGCATTAAAAGTGGGTTATCGTGCAATTGATACTGCTTCGTTATATGGTAATGAGGTGGAAGTGGGTGAGGCGATTCGTTATTCAGGCATTAAGCGCGAGGATATTTTTGTCACAACAAAGGTTTGGAATACGGACCAAGGTTATGATGCAACGCTACGTGCCTTTGAAGTGTCACTAAAAAATTTAAATATGGATTATTTAGATCTATATTTAACGCATTGGGCAGTGCCTGAAACATTTGAAGAAACATACAGAGCTATTGAGCGTTTGTATGACGAGAAGTTAATACGAGCAACAGGTGTGTCGAATCACCATGAACATCATTTACAAAAACTATTATCAAAAGCCAATATCGCGCCAATGGTCAATCAGGTTGAATTACACCCATACTTACAACAAGAGGCATTAAAGGCATTTTGTGCAGAGCATGGAATTGCAGTCACAGCATGGTCACCACTAGGGCGTGGGGGTGTGCTTGATAATCCTACTATTCTTGAAATCGCTCAAGAATTAGGGAAGTCAGCTGCACAAGTCGTGCTTCGTTGGCATTTACAAAAGGACACGTTAATTATTCCAAAATCCGTGACACCAAGTCGTATTGAGGAAAATGCACAAATATACGATTTTGAATTAACGCAGGATCAGATGGATCAAATGACAACATTAAATCGCAATCATCGTTTTGGCCAAGATCCAGATAATTTCAAATTTAATTTTTAACTATAGAAAATCCCGCTATCAAACTAGTTGAAGCGGGATTTTATTGATGTTATTTCGATTCTTTTACATAAGGAATGTAGTTTGATAGCATTTTTGCCATATGTGCACGTGTCGCGTTGTTACTTGGCATGAATTTGCCATTTGAACCGCTAGCAATCTTTAAATCTTGCATAAGCGCGATAGCATTTTGTGTTTCTTCATTATATTTAGAAATATCGTTGAAATCAGCCGTTAAACCAGTTTTTGCATCATGTTGTAAGTTATAGGCACGTGCAAACATTAATGCAAGTTGAGAGCGTGTTACTTTTGCAGTAGGGTTGAACTTGCCATTTTGACCTTGTACAATGCCAGCTTCTGCAAGTGCTGTAATCTCTTTTTGAGTCGCTGCTTCTAAACTAGTAATATCAGAGAATGTTGTTGCACCTTTTGCTTCTAGCTTTAAGACACGCGCAATAAATGATGCAGCTTGTGCACGAGTTAAGTTTGCATTCGGCGAATATGTTGTTGCCGATGTACCTTGTGTTAAATCACGATAGTAAAGATCACGCACGTAACCTTCTGTTTCAGAACCTTTAGCAATATCCGTAAATGGAATTGTCGCGATAATGCGTCCTTCCACTTTAGCGTCTACTGTTTTAAGTGAATTTAAGTGATCGATGAACATTTCAAAGTCTACTGTACCAGGTTCACTTACACGGCCTTCTGCATAAGCTTTTGCAAGTGTTTCGTAGCCATCGCCACCTTTAGCAGTGAACGTATTTGTAGCACCTTTATAGTAAGCTGCTTTATCAAGTTCTTTACCGTTTAGTTTAATGGATTGAACACGTTTGCCAGCAGGTGCTTTTCCATCAAATTCTACTTCTAGACCAGAGAAGTGTAGGAAGCCACCTGATTCTTTCGGGAACTCTTTTACGCTATGTTCAGCAATTTCATAGAGTTCAGCACCTGTTAATTTTACGATACCAAGTGCATTACCGAAAGGCATTACCGTCATTACTTCACCAACAGTGATATCTCCTGCATCAATGCTCGCACGGATACCGCCACCATTTTGGAATGCGAATTGTACTTCTGGATCAATTTTTTTAGCGCCAGCTAGCATACCATCCGCAATAACGTTGCCTAGATTTGTTTCACCAGCACGAACGCCCCAAAGTCCACGTTTGCCATCAAGTACTGAAACAGCTGTATTGCCTGTTGATTGTTGCTTAACTGCTGCAATTTTTTCAGTATAAGGCGCTAATAGTTTTGTTGCATCAGCATCTGCCGCTACAGGATTTTCTTTATTATTTAAAGCATGTAATTGGCCGTAGTATTCAACAACAGCACCGTTATCGTCAAACGTTAAATCTAGCTCACCTAAGTTTTCACTATATTGTCCTGTTTGAACAATAATTGTCGGATTTTTAAATGAAGTATCTGCTTTCACAGCTTTATCTAATTTTGTATGTGTATGTCCACCTACAATGACATCGATACCTTCTACTGCTGATGCTAGTAGTTTATCATTATCCCAATCAGCAGAATCGTCATAGCCTATATGAGTAAGCGCAACAATTTTATTGACGCCTTGTTTTTCAAATTCAGCTACTGCTTTTTTTGCAGAGTCGATATAGTTTGCAAATTGTACGTTTGCTACGCTTGAAATAGATGGCGTTTCCTCTGTCGTTAAACCGAAAATACCAACTTTTTCACCGTCAATATCTTTAATTATGCCGTTATAGATTTTACCGTTTTGGAAGTCTTTTGTTACTGTTTGGAATTGTAAGCCATCAAATAATGGGTCTTTTGAGAAGTCGAGGTTGCCTCCAAGTAATGGGAATTCAGCACCTTTAACAAATTTTGCAAGAGCAGCATGACCTTCTGGGCTTGACCCTAAATCGAACTCATGGTTACCAAATGTCATCGCATCGTAACCCATTAGGTTCATTAACTTCATTTCTACTTCTCCAGTAAATTCGTTGAAGTAAAGCGTACCAGTTAATGCGTCACCTGCATCTAATAGAAGTGAATTTGGATTTGCTGCACGTAACTCTTTAATTTTTGTTGTACGTTGCGGAGCATATTCAGCGTGCGAATGTGTATCATTGGAATGTAAAATTGTTAAATTAAAGCCTTCCTTTGTAGCAGCTGGTGCTGTTTCTGCTGCATGTGCCACAAAGCCTGGTGAAGCTAGTAAACTGGCAGCTAGAGTTGTTGCTGCAATACTTTTAACCCATTTCATATAATGAATTCCTCCCTCATGTATATGTCAGATGACTGACAATTTACTCTATTCTAACATGAAAGAAATCCATCGTCATTACCAATATTGGAAAAATCAATATTAAAATTATTGTAAAAAATAGGTGAAGTAATTATTAATTCATAAATTCATATTCTAATTTGAAATAAATATTAAAAATGGATATTTTTATTTTTGGAACTTTTCCATAAAAAATAGCACAAACCTTGAGCAGGTTTGTACTACGATGAGGTTGCTATGATTCGTCTTTCACTAAAATGAGCTTATTTAAAAATGGGTGTTCAAATTCTAATTGGATAGCATGTAGTTCATAGTCACCACTTGCCGTTTCACGTGCACCGTACATTGTATCGCCAATAATAGGATGACCGATATGCGCCAAATGTACACGAATTTGATGTGTACGACCTGTTTCTAGTACAAGGTGGACAACACAAGAATGTTTATAGCGTGCTACAACTTCATAGTGTGTGACGGCATGTTGACCTGTCTTTGAAACGACGCGTCGTGTTGGGTGATGACGATCTTTCCCAATAGATTCAGCAATCGTACCAGATGTGGAGCGAAGATTGCCTTGTACCTCGGCAGCATACGTACGAATAATCGTCTTTTCTTCAATCATCCGATCAAAAATGGATTTGGCTAAAGGATGTTTTGCAACTAATAACAAACCTTCAGTGCCCTTATCTAGACGATGTACATGTTCTGCATAGTGAAGGCCTTGCTCTTTCATATGAGCCATTACATGGTTCATACAAGTATGTGTATCGTAGTCATCATTTGGATGGGTGGACATACCCTTTGGTTTAGAGACAATTAAACAGTGATCATCTTCATAAACAACGTCAATTGCACAAACAGGTGTTGGTTTATAGTTAGAAGCTGGGATTGGGAATGTAAATTTTAACATGGTTCCTGCTGGAAGTGGCTCCTTCCAAAGTAAGGGCTCGCCATCTATTGTTGTGACAGCCTTTGCCATACGTAATTCATGTACTAGCTTTTTTCCCAGTCGCCAATGATTTCGCAAAAGCTCCTCAACTGTGATATTACTGTCTTTTATTTCATATTGAAACATCGATTTTCCTCCGTGGAATAGGGTCTATTTAGATACCCTTGTTTTTGATACAAAAAAATCCGCTCCATTTCCGCAGGTGATTCACACGAAACAAATGTTAAAGCCGCTAGATAATCTAGCTTGAATCGCAGTCCCGCAGGCATAGCGCGAATTTTCTTATGTTGTTCTGTCTTTTAAACAATATACTTACATGAAAGAGAGCTTTACTTTGCTTTAGAAGCCTTTAGTAAATAGAAGCTAGCTCCTGCAATTAAAATAAATGCAGTTAGGGCCAGAAACGGGATTGTAATGAACCCAAGCCAGTTTATGTATTGACCTGTACAAGATACGGCACCACAAGATGGGGCAGATGCAGCTAAAAAGCTTAGTTTCTGAATACCATAATGATAAAGTGATACTGTACCCCCCATTATAGCAAAGACGGCTGTTGTTACCGCAATACGTGTATTTTTTTGAATAAGGGCTATAGTAGTCATGATTACAATTGGATACATAAATATACGTTGAATCCAACACATTTTACAAGGCTCGTAATGACGAATTTCAGAAAAATATAAAGAACCGAGTGTTGCAACGACGGACACTATCCAAATAAATAATAAACTATTTTCCTCTTTTTTAGACATATCAAAACTCCCTTTATTATAACGCTGTACTTGTTAAGATTATATGTGTTTTGAATTTAGAAGTAAAATGTTTCAATTATAACCAGCCAATACGCTCATAGCATTCCAAAATCTGTTGGAAATTCAGTCTAAAGTATGAATGGCTCAGGCAGACACCTGCGACTTGGAAATGTTATCATTACTAGTAGTAATGCCAATAAAAAGAGGTGTTTTTGTGAGAGAGAACGAGCACTCCAATATTAGTATTTTAAAGGAAATTGCTGAGTTATTGAACGAAGAAACAGAAATCGTCACAACATTAAAAGGCGCACTAGTAAAGTTTTTAAATGGTACAAATTTTGAAACAGGCTGGATATTCTTTATTGACGAGAAGGGACGATCAGAGCTCGTTGTCCATGAAAATTTACCAGAGGCACTTGAATATAAAAATTGTCACTATTTAAAAAAGGGAGGTTGTTGGTGTGTCTCCCGCTATCGCAATGAAGAGTTAAAAAAGGCTTCGAACATTATTGAATGTCAACGTATCGAAAGTGCAATTGCTGCGAATGTTGGCGATCACGATGGCATCACACATCATGCAACAGTACCACTTCAATCGGGGCAGGAACGTTTTGGTGTCTTGAATGTAGCGTCCAAAAATACAGTGCGTTTTTCAGAGGAGGAACTTGCTTTACTTGAATCAGTTGCCTTTCAAATGGGCTCGGCTATTAAACGGATATTATTGACAAAGCAAGAGCAGGAAATGGCACTTGTGAAAGAACGTAACCGATTAGCACGTGACTTACATGATTCTGTCAACCAGCTATTATTTTCCGTGACATTAACGGCGAGGGCTGGCATTGAAATGAGTAACGATAGCGAAGTAAAGGAAACGTTTAAGGAAATTCAACATTTAACACAAGATGCTTTAACTGAAATGCGTGCACTAATATGGCAGCTACGACCAAAAGGCTTGGAAAATGGGTTATTAGAAGCGATAAAAGTGTATGCAGAAATGCTTGGCTTAAAGCTTCATGTTACCGTATCGGGCGTACTACAATTTCCATCTCGTATTGAAGAAACATTATTTCGTGTGGCACAAGAGGCACTTAATAATGTTCGTCGCCACGCTGGAGTACTTGAGGCGGCACTTTATATTACTGTTACAGCTACGGATATATTATTAGTTATTCGTGATGAGGGACGAGGCTTTGTGATTGATCATGATACTAAGCTTCTATCTATGGGCTTACAATCGATAAAGGATCGGGCTAAATCGGTAGGAGGTACTGCTGACTGGGTAAGCGAAATTGGCAAGGGAACTGAACTGCTAATTCGTTTACCGTATTGAGGGGGGAACGACAATGATTCGTGTACTAATTGCAGATGACCATCATGTAGTCCGACGAGGATTATTATTTTTTTTAAAGACACAGAAAGATATTGAAGTGGTAGGGGAAGCGAAAAATGGTGTGGAAGCGGTCGCACTTGCTGAAAGTATACAGCCGGATATTATATTAATGGATTTAGTAATGCCAGAAATGGATGGTATTCAAGCAACAAAACGTATAAAAGCTAAGTTTCCACAAATTGAAATTTTAATGTTGACGAGTTTTTCTGACCGAGATCATGTTGTACCAGCTATGGAAGCTGGAGCGGCAGGATATCAGCTAAAGGATATTGAACCCGATGAATTAGTATTATCAATTCGTCGCATTATGCAAGGGGAACATACTTTGCACCCTGAAGCAACATCGACGCTTGAAATGGATCGACAACAATCAGAAAATGCACTACATGTGTTAAATCCACTAACCCCGCGTGAGCAAGATGTACTTGCTGAACTTACGAAGGGAAAAAGCAATCGAGAAATTGCATCATCTTTATTCGTTACGGAAAAAACAGTGAAAACACATATTTCAAATATTTTTACGAAACTACAAGTACAAGATCGGACGCAGGCTGCGCTATATGCAGTAAAGCATGGATTGACAGAGGGCAGTGGTCAGTAGAATAACCCGAAATGGGACAAAAGCGAAAAAGTGTTAGATTGATTAAAGGCAATCTAACACTTTTTGTTATGTGCATTTTGCAAAGATTCACCATGTCGTTCGTATAAGTTTATTGATTATGACTAAATAATTTGTTCGACATTTCTTGTAATGTAGTACTCGGCGTAAGTAAAGTCTTCATTTAATTTTTGTTCGTAGGTTAAAAAAACAGAGTGAGCCTGTTTTTGCATTCCTGCATCAATCAACAGTTTTAAGTATTGTTCGATTTTATAATCATTATAAGGGTCGAACTCTAATAAACGATTCAGATAATCTATGGTACTTCTGTTTCATTCATTATGCTAATTTGAAAGCCTTTTTCCAATAACTCTATGTAGGATTTAGTTAGCTTATCTCTGTCTGCAGTAGCCCATTCATAATCATCAAAAATGAGTAGCCCATCTTTATAAATGGCAAGGCATTGATTGATTAATGACAGAGGGGGCAATCTAACTTCTTGAAATCACTAAAATAATCTTGGAAGTCATATAAATCACACATGATATTCGGTTTTTCAAAAACATAATACTTATTTGAAAATATAATACAATTGGAATATCCCATATTATTTAACGTTTTCCTTAAATAGGATAAGGCTGTATGCAAATTCGATTTTGCGCGAACATAATCTAAATTTGGCCAAAGAATTTCAATGAGAACATCCCGATGAATGGGCATGTTTGGATGTAATATGAAATAAGCAAATAATTCCTTTGTTTTTTCTGTTTTGAAGGAAACGAGACTATTGTTGCTATAGGTAGCGAATTGATTAAAGCATTGGACGTTTAACGTAGTATTAGAAGTTTGATGTACCAACTGTTGCATAGAAAATTCATGTTCAATACGTGATACGGTTTTTTCTAATCGTGCTAGGCTAATCGGTTTAAGTAAATAATCAAGTCCTCCAATTTCATATGCTTGTATGGCAAAATCTGAATACGAAGTAATAAAGATAACAATTACATGTGGTCGATTGCTTTTGATAATATCAGCAACTTCAAGCCCATTCAGTTCATCAAGCTTTATTTCTAAAAATATGACTTCAAAGTCCAGTGATGGAAGGCTATTTAAAAATAGCTTTACACTAGTGAAGGTTTTAGTAACCTCTATTTGTTGAAAGTTTTGTAGCTTATTTTGAAAATAGTGTAAAGCTAGAGGTTCTTTGTCTATTAAAACGGCTCGAATCACATCAAAATCTCCTTTATACAATTAAATTGAAAACCATTAAACTCTAGTTCATTGTTTTTGAAAAGGTCTCCCCCTTATTAGAGGATAGAAGTTTTTTATGTACTGTTAAGAGAATTGAAATAATTGTATAAGCGTTTATAATTAAACTATTTTGAAAAAATAAAAATATAATAGTTAAACTAGAAATTTGATTGAAGGGTTAAAGTTTGTTTTTTTTTCTTATTTTATAAAACCTTTTTAATGCTTGTATTATGTAATAGCCGTTATTATAGTACATTTGACTTAAAGAAAACTCAAAAGGTACTTAAAAAATACTTAAAAATAATAGGATATAAGTAATTGAAAATTACTTTGTTGTGGAAAAGTAGTGTGTGATTTAAAAAAATGTACAAAGTTGAGGGATTGAAGAAATGAAAGTAGATCGTTTACTCACGATGACAATGATTTTAATTAATCGTAAAAAAGTAAAAGCACAGGAATTAGCCGAGTTATTTGACGTATCTGTTCGAACCATTTATCGGGATGTCGAAACCCTGAGCTGTGCGGGGGTTCCAATCTTAAGCCAACAAGGGGTTAATGGCGGAATAAGTTTAATGGAAGGCTATCGAATGGATAAACAAGTATTAACAAAAGAAGAGCTAACCTCTCTTTCAATTGCTCTTAAAAGTGCTTTAACCTCCTATGAGGATGCCCATGCTAAAGCTGTTTTAGAAAAGTTAACAGGCGTAGCAGATGAGCAAGTAAAACAATCAATTGATCATTTTTTTATTGACCTTAGTCCATGGGGACAAAATATACTATTAAAAGAACAAATCACATTATTGAAAAATGCAATCGAGAGCGAGCGTTGTGTAAGCTTCTTGTATTCGACTACGTATGGTACGATGACCAATCGAATAATAGAGCCGCACACTTTAGTCCAAAAAGGCAAGATGTGGTATATTTACGGCTATTGCACATTAAGAAACGGTTTTCGGCTATTCAAAATATCAAGAATGAAACAAATGAAAGAGGAGCAACGCAGCTTTGAACGAAAGGAAGTACATTTATCTGACCTTCCGTGGGATAAAGCATGGCAACAACCAGAAAATTTAGTAGAACTCACACTGTCATTTGATGCACAGATTTTAACATTGATTGAAGAAACATTTGGGGTGGAACAGATAGATTATGAAAGGTCCATCGTGCATGTTGCATTGCCGGAAGATGAATGGCTCTATGGCTTTTTGCTGAGCTTTGGTAATCGAATAAAGCTTCTTGACCCACCTTATTTAGTTGATATCGTGCAAAAACGGGCACAAGAAATAGTCGAAATATATACAGCAAACAATAGGTAAAATCATTTTTGTCCATTCAATAGATGACATACAGATGTCAAGTTTGCTTTGTTATAGTAATAACAAATTAAACGAAGGGTGGACGTAAACTATGCAAAGTTATTGCCAAAGCTGTGGGATGCCATTAGTGCATGAAAAATTATTTGGAACAGAAAAAGAGGGGCAAGTTTGTCGGGACTATTGCACATATTGTTACGAATTAGGAGCGTTTAAACAGCCGAATGTAACGATCCATGAAATGATTGACATATGTGTACCTCATTTAAAGGAAGAAGGGATGGCAGAAGAAGAAGCACGACAAATGTTAGCTTCCTTTTTACCACGTTTAAAAAGATGGAGAACAGATACTGGAAAACAACCTGTGATGAAAGAAAAACAAAGCTTTCATATCGCTGGGATTTCAGCAAAAACGAATAATGCGAACGAAATCACAGCACAAGCGAAAATACCACAATTATGGACCACTTATTACCAGCAAGATATTGCAGGCCAACTACCAAGTCCACAAAATAATGTCGGCATGTATGGGTTGTATTCAGATTACGAAACAGATGTGAACGGAGAATATACACTCACGCTTGGAGTGGAGGTATCGGCTGACGTTGAAGTTCCAACAGGTATGGTCATAAAAACAATTCCCGCATCAAAATATTTAGTGTTCACTTCAGAAAAAGGGCTAATGCCTGATATTGTAATACAGGCTTGGCAAGATATTTGGGCTTGGTTTGCCAATACTACGGAAGTAGAACGAACGTATAGTGGAGACTTTGAATTGTATGATGAACGATGTGTCCAGCCTCATGAGGCACAGGTGGATATTTATATTGCAATTAAGTAAATACAATAAAAGCGAGTGACATAATACAACAAAGCCAGTACCTACCATCAAATGGTAGGTGACTGGCTTTTGCTTGTTGGAGGTAGTTCTTCGATATGTGGTTCAATATGCACAAGCACCTGACAAAAGCGGTTTTCGCGCATAATGGTATGTTCAATTTCCTCTGTAATACGATGACTTTCAAAGACGTTTAAATAAGGATCGACAGTCACTGTTACATCGATAAAGTACATATTCCCATGCGCACGCCCTTTGAAATCTAAAAGCTCAATAACGCCACTAACATTGCGAATTAATACCGATAATGTCTCGACTTCATCAATATCGAAGGCATCAGTAAGACTTTGAACCGCTTCCCAAAATATTTCTACAGCAGTTTTAATTATTAGAAAAGCTACAACAAGGGCTGTTAATGTATCAATAATCGGAAAGCCAAAAATTGCTCCGAATATCCCGATGGCTGTGCCGATACTGACCAGCGCATCCGAGCGATTATCATAGGCAGCAGCTTTTACAGCCGCACTTCGTATTTTTTTTGCCAGTGCTAAATTATAACGATAGACAACATACATGACGGCTGCACTTCCGATTGCCACAAATGCTGTTAACAAAGATGGTGTTGTGCCAGATGGCTCCCATAGTCCTTGTAAAGAAGCAATTAAAACTTGTAAGCCGACGATTAGCATAATAAATGAGGCAACGAGTGACGCAACAGTTTCAGCTCGTAAATGACCATATTGGTGATTTGAATCTGGTGGTCTTTGAGCAATGCGTAAGCCGATTAAAACGGCAATGGATGCGATGATATCCGTTGTATTGTTTAATCCATCTGCTTTTAAAGCTTCTGATGTTCCGATATAGCCAATTGTTAGTTTTACTGAGCTCAGTATTAAGTAAGTGGCAATTGATAGCCAAGCTCCTTTTTCCCCTTGACGTAAATTTGTATAGAGCTCCATTTTGTTTCCTCCTCGCAAAACTTTCGGGCATTATAAAACGACCCCCTTATATGAAAGGGAGTCGTTTTGCATTTTTATTTATCGTCTTTCGATTCTTCGATTTCATTTGTTAAATCAAGTTCAGGTAATTTCAGAACTTCTAAGTATAATATGTGGTGACCATCTAATTCTTTTGCTGTAAATTCATAACCTTGCTCTTCAATGCTATCACCTTCGATTGCATCAAAACGCTTTGTCATGAACCAACCACCAATCGTATCGATATCATCATCTTCTATGTCAGTACCTAGCATATCATTGACATTTTCTAGTAGCATTTTTGCATCTAAAATAAAATGATTTTCTGCAATTTCCTGTACTTCTGGAATTTCATCTTCATCAAACTCATCTTGAATATCCCCGACAATTTCCTCGATAATATCTTCAATGGTTACAAGACCTGATGTACCACCATACTCATCCATTAAAATAGCCATATGAATACGTTCACGTTGAATCTTGAGTAACAATCCGTTAATTTGCGTAGTTTCCATCACGCGAATAATCGGTTGCATATAGTCAATTACTAGTTTATCGCCATTTGCAGGATCTTTAATATAAGCAGTTAATAAGTGCTTCATATTCACTAATCCAATAATATGGTCTTTATCCCCGTCGATAATTGGATAACGAGTATATTGCTCCACACCCATTAAATCAAATACTTCTTTAATCGTAAGTTCTTTCTCAATTCCGACGATTTCAGTACGTGGCACCATGATTTCTTTTGCAAGACGATCTGAGAACTCGAAGATACTGTTAACATATTCATATTCTGCGTTATTAATTTCTCCACCTTTTAAACTATCTGACAAAATCATGCGCAATTCTTCTTCAGTATGTGCAACTTCTGATTCTGACATCATTTTAAGACCGAATAGACCTGTTAAACCACGTGCAGAGCCATTCAATAATTTAATGATTGGATAAGTAATGTTGTGGAATAAAATTAATGCACCAGAAAAGTGTAATGTTACAAATTCTGCTTTTTGGATGGCTAAAGTTTTTGGCGCCAATTCCCCAATAACTACATGCATAAACGTTACGATTGAGAATGCAAGTATAAATGAAAGGATAGATGTTATGCTACCGCTCAGATTTAGAAACTCGAACACTGGATGTAAAATGATTTCAAATGTAGGCTCACCTAGCCAACCCAGTCCAAGTGCTGTAATGGTAATACCTAATTGACATGCAGATAAGTATTCGTCTAAATCCGATACAACACGTTTTGCATTTTTCGCTTTTTTATGTCCTTCTGCGAGTAATTGATCGATGCGGGTAGTTCTCACTTTTACGATTGCAAATTCAGTTGCAACGAAAAATCCTGTCATTATAATTAGTAGGGCGAATGCCGCCAACCTAATGGTTATTTCCAATATGTCTCCGTCCAAATAATTCCTTTGTCCCCGCCCAAATGAGGGAAGTAAACAAAGTGTACACCTCCTATGATTTAAAAAATTGTTGGATGTTTTAATCATAAGTTATTTGTAACTAAAACACAAATATTGACAACGACTTTTTTATACTATTTTAAGATGGATTTGCTAATAAAGAAAACGGATACTTTCAGATGACAAATGATTGAAAATCAATAGGCATTATGCTAACTTTAAATGGAGCAAGGATAGTTTGTTTAGAGAAAGAAGCATTTGCATCTCATATAAAACGACACGTCAAAAATCTCAAGAGAGCTTTACTTGCGGATTTTTTTAAATGAATTATTTTAATATGCAACAAAAAAAGGTTGTCTCATATGAGGCAACCTTTTTTGCGCGAACGAGAAGCACATAAATGGATACTTTTGTAATATGTATTTCTAAATAGGGCAATCATTTTTTACTGTTGGAAGCGCAACTTTAGACAAGCCTTTTCCACATCATGAACAGATTCTTTTAAAGGGATCGCGTCTAAGTATGTGGAGATGGTGATAGGAGCCTTTTCGGTTAGTCCTTGTTGTATTAGGACATAATGTTTCCCATTGTAAGATAAGTATAGATGTTTAATGGAACGTTTTCCTAGTGCACTAGGAGATTCGAAAATAGCTTTTAGCTGGCTACAATACTCACTGTAAAAATTACTACTATATCCAGATAGTGCTTCGAATTTTTTACTATCGATTGAACTGGACTCATCGACTAACTCGAAAATTTTTGCGGAAAATTCCGAAAAAAGTTCCTTTACTTTAGCACGAATTAACGCTTTTGAATTATAGTTATTTAAGTCATCAGAAAGTGCGACTTTACTCATTGAAATAGCCTCCTGCATATAAAACATTTAGAATTAAATTCATTTATTAAATGTATAAGAAAAATACAGGAATATCAATATAAACAGACACTTTTCGTATAATAGCAGTGGTTTTAATAGTAAAAATTAGGCGTTTTTAATTATGCAAAGGCAAAAAAATATTGGTTTTTTTAGTCATAAATATGGAAGAGCATTAACTCATGAATCATTTTTTTAACATCTTCTTCATGTGGAGGAATAGGACCAATCCATTGGATGACGCCATCCTTTAAATATTCTGCCGCGTAACGTTCACGTTGATAGAAAAAGGAAATGGCCCATCCAGGAAGCTGTGTATTTTCAAATAAAGGTTTAAAGCTAAAATGCTGAATCATATACAAACCCCATTTCTAATGATATGTATTTAATATTATTCAAGGATAGTGGTAATATTGCAACTAAACAATATCGGATGATGTTTTGATAGGAACAATTATGCTTTGTCGTAATAAAATGGAGGGTATTTCTTTCGTTGGATTTCATTGCTCTGCTATAATGAGTGCAATAGGCGACAAATTACGCCAAATGTGAATACGATTGAAATGAGAGGATGCTAATGGACAATTTTTTAGTGACATTATTATTTATGGCAATTATCGGCGCCGCAATCGGTGGTATAACAAATCATCTAGCGATTAAAATGCTTTTTCGACCGCACGAAGCAATTTATATTAAAAATTGGCGCGTACCATTTACACCGGGTCTTATTCCAAAAAGACGTGATGAACTAGCGAAACAATTAGGTCTTACAGTTGTAAATTATTTATTAACACCTGAGACGTTTAGAAAGAAATTTTTCTCTAAAGATATTCAAGATAAAGTTGAACAATTTGCACAAGTAAAAGTTGAAGAGACATTTTTCACGAACGATAAAACCATTCAGGACTGGCTAGATTTAGCTGGCTTCTCTGATATGCCTGCCACTATTGAACAAAAAGTTGAACGAATAGTAGCGGGACAATTTGAATCAGTAAAGAATACATTATCCACGAGATCAATTCGTACACTGTTATCGGAGGACATCCAAAATACGATTGATGCTAAAATTCCATTAGCAGTGGGACATATTTTAGAGAAGGGTGAGGAGTATTTTTTATCACCCGCAGGCGAGATGACGATAAAAGCAATGATTGATGACTTTTTATCGTCAAAAGGGTCACTTGGCGGTATGATTAATATGTTTTTAGGGGATTCCTCCTCACTTGTCGGAAAAGTACAACGCGAGCTTGTAAAGTTTTTACAAGCCCCAGGGACAACATCGCTGCTGACAAACATTTTTACACAAGAATGGGAAAAGTTAAAAGACCGACCGGCTATGGATTATTTAGGGGATATTGACTTTGAACCGATATTGGCAAATTTACAAAGCTATGTAAAAGATCAATTAGCAGTAGCAGAACGCTTACAGCATCCTATTTCTTATTATTGGCCAACAGGTAGTTCTTGGATGAGGGAAACGGTAATACCTCAAGTAATTGATAAAGCATTTGTTAGAGCGGAAGATAAATTAGAAGATGTACTAAAACGTTTAAATTTACAAGAAGTAGTTCGTGAACAAGTGGATTCGTTCCCAGTATCGAAACTAGAAGAGCTTGTACTTGGTATTTCCAAGCGTGAATTTAAAATGATTACAGTGCTAGGCGCAGTTCTTGGTGGTTTAATTGGTATTGTGCAAGGTTTAATTGTTTACTTGATTTAGAAAGGGGAAATAAGAATGGTTAATATTTATAATGAAATTAATGCTTTGGAGGCTACTTTCCGTAAAACAGAGGAATTTAAAGCATTGGAAGCAGCAGTCGCTGTAGTGAAGGCAGATGAAGATGCGATAAAGTTATTCCAAAACTTCCGTAAAATTCAGGTGGATTTACAGAAGAAACAAATGGCTGGTGAGGATTTACAAGAAGATGAACTGATTTATGCACAAAAAACTGCTCAGCTTGCGCAACAAAATGAGAAAATTGTAGCGATGCTTGAGGCAGAGATGAAGCTAAGTGGTGTAATCGAAGAAGTAAATCGCATTTTAGTAAAACCGATACAGTCGTTGTATGAAGGTATGTAAGTAAGTCAAAAACTATAGTAGCTGAAAATAGTTGTCGATAGACTGTTACATGTTGCGACGAATAAATAAACGGTTATTTGCACATATAACAAAGTAAGTAGGAAAACGTGTCTCGGCTATTCGAGACACGTTTTCACTTTAGTTAACCGTAGCTTATATTATGGAGGGATTGTCATGCATGTTTTAATTGAATGGGCTTATAAAACACCAAAGGGTGCGGGAACAGTATTAAGGTCAGAGGAAATGCCGGCAGCACAAGCTTTATTGTTGGCAGAAGATATGGAACGTACTGGACGTGTCAAATCACTACAATTTATTGACCGACAGAATACGAACTGGTCTATCAAGGAGCTCAAGGCTTATTTAAAAGAAGTTGAAACAGAACCTCATAACATTACTGTTTATTTTGATGGAGGCTTTGACCGTGCAACGAGACAATCTGGTCTTGGTTGTGCCATTTATTATGAGCAAAATGGTAAGCCATATAGGTTAAGAAAAAATGCATTTTCTGCTGAACTGAAATCAAATAATGATACTGAATATGCCGCGCTATATTTAGGTTTAGTAGAGCTTGAATTATTAAATGCTCATCATCTACCGATACAGATTGTAGGTGATTCGCAAGTAGTTATTAATCAGCTAACTGGCGAGTGGCCAGCTTTGGAAAAGGATTTGTCAGATTGGGCGGATAAGATCGATGCAAAACTAAGCGAGCTTGGCCTACAAGCAAACTATCAACTAATTTCCAGAAAAGAAAATACTGAAGCGGACAGATTGGCTACACAAGCATTAAACGGTATTGATATTACAGGGTTGAGTGAAATGATAAAGGAATAATACACGAACGTGAGGTGTCAAACTAATGATAGCTCCTAAGACTGAAGATAAGGTCAAAGAAATTTGAAATTGTCTTCAGTCTTTTTATTGACCATACATATTAGATTTCGTGGGGTTTTGCGGTAGGAGTCTCTGTGCTTACTTGTCCTATACGAGCTGTTTATTTGTTATATACTTCGGATACTTTTTGGCGAATTGCTGTAAAGTTTGCTTGAAAGGAAATGTATGCATAAAGTTATGAGCTAAACGTAATTCATCAGAATAGAGAAGGGTATGGCGAAAATGTTGTTGAATAAAGTTTCGGGCGTGTTTATAATGCTCGTTGATAGAGATAGCCCCGTACATTTCTTGTTGATTGATAAGATAAATCAAATCACAAAGAACTTTTTGCCCACGATATTTCAGTAATATGGTTACATACAAAGTCTTTTCATCACAGCGTTGTAAATCAAAATGATGGAAAGCTACTTCTAAATGCTCAATGAAGTTAGAAACAGGAGAATACTTGCCTTTAACTAAAACCACTATCAACACCACCTTTTTTAAATTATAAGTAATATTATTTTATATGTCTATCATTAGACGGAATATTCTGTCATTGTGGTAGTTTTGCTTATCATGAATAAAATTTGTTAAACTATTGAGGCAATCCATTTATTGAACAGAGTACACTGGAATATTGAAAGAAGAGAGCGAAAACGATGAAAATTATTCAAATAGATCAAAAGTATCCTGAAGATTGGATTCGCGTTTTAAATCATATTGCGAATTTATTTTTTGAGGATTCGAAGTTGAGTACAAATGCACAAGAAGCGGAGATGTCAGTTGCATTCACTTACCGCGTTGATGCTAATTTTACTGTCTATACAAGCGCGGTATTAGAGGTTGATGATAAACGCTATACAAATGATTACCATATTGAATATGCGACAGAAGCTGTTGGACGTGAGCAAAATATTCGTATGAAACGTGCATTATCGCATGTATTTTTAGATGTGCTTGAGCAACATACGGGGATGCATCAACAATGGGGTATTTTAACAGGTGTCCGTCCTACAAAGCTCTATCACAAATTCCGTAAAGCTGGTATGGATGACGCAGCGATTGCAGAAGTGTTAATTCATGATTTTCGATTGTCAGAGGAAAAGGTAGCATTGTTGAAAAACATTGTTGAACGACAGTTAGTTACAATTCCTGACTTAGACCATATCGGGAAAGAGATTAGCGTTTATATTGGCATTCCGTTCTGCCCAACCAAATGCGCTTATTGTACCTTCCCGGCTTATGCAATTGGTAGTAACCGTAAGCAAGGGCGTGTGACCACGTTTTTAGATGGACTACACATCGAATTACGTGAAATGGGTAAATGGCTGACAGAAAATAACATGAAAATAACTTCTATTTATTGGGGCGGGGGTACACCCACTTCAATCGAAGCACATGAAATGGATGCATTATATCAAACGATGTATGACTCTTTCCCACATCCTGAAACGATTCGTGAGGTAACAGTTGAAGCCGGTCGTCCGGATACGATTACACCAGAAAAATTAGCTGTTTTAAAAAAATGGGGCATTGATCGAATTAGTGTTAATCCGCAGTCTTATACAGATGAAACACTAAAGGCAATTGGACGTCATCATACGGTACAAGAAACGGTTGATAAGTTTTGGTTAGCACGTGAATCCGGTATGAATAATATTAATATGGATTTAATTATTGGCTTGCCGAATGAAGGGACAGAGGAGTTCCGACATTCTTTAGAGGAATCAGCAAAAATGCAACCAGAGTCGTTAACTGTGCACACGCTATCCTTTAAACGTGCTTCAGAAATGACGCGTAATAAAGATAAATATAAAGTAGCTGATCGTGATACGGTAGCAGAAATGATGCAGATGGCACAAGTGTGGACGAAGGAAAATGATTATGTTCCCTATTATCTATACCGTCAAAAAAATATTTTAGGTAATTTAGAAAATGTAGGCTATAGTAAAGCAGGCGAAGAAAGCATTTATAATATTGTCATTATGGAGGAAGTGCAGACGATTTTAGGGATTGGCTGTGGAGCATCTTCTAAATTTGTTCACCCTGAGACAGGGAAGATTACACAGTTCCATAATCCAAAAGATCCGGCGGCTTATATTATGACGTTTGAAGAAGCCATAGGTAAAAAAATCGAGCTATTAAATGATTTATATCATGCATAAAGAGCAAAGTGTTAGATTGATTGTGAGAATCTAACACTTTTGCTGTTTTAATGTCTACGAATCGCCATAAAGGCAGGGCGAATCGCCGCACAACCTTCCTCTAGCTTTTGAATTTATTGTCATTATACTAATTTGTAAGCGCTTAACATTTAGTATTCTATAGGATTGTCTGACTGCTAACAACGAGGTAAATATGAACAGAGTGGGGGTATAAGATGAAAGTCATTATTTGTCCAGATTCTTATAAAGGTACTTTATCTGCATTTGAGGTTGCAAAGGCAATGCAGGCAGGGGTCTTGGATGTAGATCAAGCAATTGAGACAGTTATTTTACCAGTAGCGGATGGAGGAGAGGGTACATTAGAATCACTTATTGCTTCAACGGGCGGGAGATATATTTCAGCAAGTGTACTTGATCCGCTTGGCAGAATGATTAAAGCAAACTATGGAGTGCTTGGGGATGAAGAAACCTGTGTTATTGAGATGGCACAAGCTTCAGGTATTATGCTGTTGCAGGATAGCGAAAAAAATCCTGAGCTAGCATCAACGTATGGCACAGGGCAGTTAATTAAGGCTGCACTGGATAAAGGTTTTCGTCAGTTTATTATCGGTATTGGTGGCAGTGCAACAAACGATGCTGGTATCGGTCTATTACAGGCACTTGGGCTGCAATTTAGGAAAGGTGATGGTTCATCCATTGCTAATGGCGTGTCGGGATTACTAGATTTAGCATCCATTGATAGTAGTCAACTCGATGTACGATTATCTGAGGCAACATTTACTATTGCCTGTGATGTGGATAATCCTTTGATTGGAGAGCGCGGAGCTACAGCAATTTTTGGTCCGCAAAAGGGTGTAAAAGAGCATGAAATTGCTTTATTCGATGAGTGTTTAAAACGATTTGCAGATATTGTGGAAAGACAATTTCACATTCGTTTACACGATTATAAAGGAGCTGGTGCGGCAGGAGGCGTTGGTGGCGCATTAATGGCCTTTTTAAATGGCACTTTCCAAGCAGGCATAGATATTGTGTTAGAGGCAGTACAGTTAAAAAGGCATTTGATAGGCGCTCAAATAGTTATTACTGGTGAGGGCAAATCGGATCGTCAAACATTACATGGAAAGGCGCCATTGGGGGTAGCGCTAGCTGCAAAATCAACAAATGCTCATGTTGTGCTATTGTCTGGTGCTGTTGATGAAAAGGATAAGCCTGCTTTGCTTGAGTTTTTTACCGTTGTGGAATCACTAGTAGATGAATCCACTACTGTTGTGCAGGCAATGCAAGAACCATATCGTTTCATTCGCATGAAAACAAAACAACTAGTAGCGCATTACGTGAAAAATTGAGTGCCAGTCACGCAAACAATTATGATGTTTGTAGGAGCGAGAACTTGCTCAAAAAGCTATGCTAACTATTTTGAAAATATGCTAAAATAAGCGATATGAATGCTTTTTGTTCAAGTAGAAAAGAAGCTAGGAGCTGACACTATGTCAATTAATACAATTATTTTTGATTTGGATGATACGTTGTTATGGGACAAAAAATCTGTTAAAACAGCTTTTGAAAAAACATGTGAATATGCAGCGACAATACATAATGTGGATTCAGCAGCATTAGAGGAAGCCGTACGCAAAGAAGCACGTGCACTTTATGAAGGCTACGAAACATATGATTATACAGTATTAATCGGTATTAACCCTTTTGAAGGGCTTTGGGGAACATTTGATGACCCTACTGATTCTTTTCAAAAAATGAAAAAACTTGTGCCAGGTTATCGTACTGAAGCATGGACAAAGGGTTTAGCGGCACTTGGTATTGACGATGCAAAGTTAGGTGCTGAACTAGGAGAACGCTTTGTAGCCGAACGCAAAGTTTCACCTTTTTTATATGAAGATACTTTTACCGTTTTAGATGAGCTAAAAGGCAAATATCAACTGATATTACTAACGAACGGTGCACCAAGTTTACAAAATTTAAAACTTGAAATTACACCTGAAATCGCACCGTACTTCGACCATATCATTATTTCTGGTGATTTTGGTAAAGGAAAACCAGATGCCTCTATTTTTGAGCATGTGATGGAAACGGCGGGCATTACTGCTAGCGATGCTATTATGGTTGGCGATAACTTAAATACGGATATTTTAGGCTCTTCTCGCGTGGGTATGCGCAATGTCTGGATTAACCGTGAAAACAACAAACTAACTGGGAATGTAACACCAACTTTTGAGGTAGATTCGTTAACAGCCTTATTAAAGCTTGTACAAGAGCTTTAATATCTTTACTATTTTTTAAGTACTGATTCTTAAATGGTCAGTACTTTTTTTATGCAAACATATTGATGTCTAGTAATTTAAATTGTCTGAAAACTAAAAATATACTATGATTGTTAGTAAACTTAAACACTTTAAATCTTCGAATTATCGATCTGGCAACGCTTTTGTGCTCTTCTTTGTTTAATGTCAAGAAAACGCTTACTTATTCGTCTGGGAAATCGTAGTAGTAAGGGAAGATGTGTAGACAGTAAAAACATGATGGGAGAAAACAGCATGTTTATGGGGGTGCCTATTCATGAAAGCAAATCGTTTAGTGTTTGAAAATGCTATAGATATTAATCCACGCTCAGGCATAATAAAATTCAATGGGAATCGAATGATTTTAAAGTCAGCTGAAGCGCTTGGCTTTTTTAGACGTGACATTATTCAAACTTTGAATATGGAGCGTGCAAAAGGTTTTTTATTACGATATGGCTGGGCGTGTGGCTACAGTGCTGGTGGCTCTATCGAGAAAATGTACAACTGGAAAGAATTAAAAGAGTTAATTAGGGCTGGTGCTGCCATTCATACATTAGAGGGCGTTGTCAGTGTACAAATTGATGTATTGGAAATAACTAATGATAAGTTCGAAATGGAAGGGAAATGGTTTCATTCTTACGAGGCAGAGGAACATGTCCGCCATTTTGGTTTTAGTGATGAAAGTGTTTGTTGGACATTAATCGGTTATGTAGCAGGCTTTTTAGCCAAAACGTATCCAAAAGAGATTGTCGTTTTTGAGGAAAAATGCCGGGGGAAATGTGATGATTATTGTAAATTTGTTGTACGGACAAAGGAGCACGCTACTGAAGAACAGTTGGAAATATTACGATACTTTCAAGATACTTCGTTAGCTGATGAATTAGATAATACATTTAATGAGTTAAAAAGTCTCAATAATTCCATTGTGCATTCAGACACTATTCATAAACAAATGACACATGCAATGCTTGAAGGATATACATTAAACCAGCTGTTATACCTGTTAAGTGATGCGTTACAATGCAGTGTAACTGTGGAACGAAGATACTTAATGAAACCAATTGGTTACTATTTTATGCATGAGGACGATGAACGTCTTTATATAGAAGCGAGTCGTAAGAAAAAAGAGTTTCGCCATGAATATGATATTATGACGATGAAAAAACAATTGGGTACATTGGTAATTTTAAGTCACAAAGCATTAACACGTGAACAGGAAATGATTATTGAACGCGCTGTAACGGTTTTTTCGATTTATTTATATACACAAATACAAATCGCACAATCGCAGTGGAAGAAAAAATCGGATTTTTTAGATGAAGTTATGAGTCAACAATCTCCCTCTGAGGAGCTTATTAAAAAAGCACGAAATATTTTTTATTTTGATCCGAGTAAAAATAATCGTGTTATCGTTATAACAATGGAACAGGAAGAACCCGAAATAGTGCATAGCTTTTTAGCTACTGAGTATTTAAATGTGGAGTGCTTTATTAAAAACCAGGAAGTACTGCTTATTCTTGAAGATTGCAAGAAAGATGTTCAATATATGTCGAATTTCCTTAGTAGTTTATCGAAAAGGGTAATGGAGCGCTTTAAGCAAGCAACTTTCCAAATTGGCGTAGGAAAAAATGCAGAGAAGTTAGAAGAAATCGGGAATAGCTATAACGATGCGAAATTAATATGCCAATTTTTACGTTACGCAGCCCCACAACAGACACAAGCGGTCATTTATGAAAACTTCCAGCATATTATGTTATTTTTAAAAACGACAAATCCAAGAGAGCTTTTACAGTTTTATAAAGAGGTACTTGGTCAGTTATTGGAATATGATGAGCAAAATCATGCAACACTTGTCCATACGTTAGAAGTCTTTCTAAACCATAGCGGTAACGTCAATCAAACTGCAAAAGCTTTGAATCTATCAATCCCTGGTTTTCGTTATCGTATGGAAAAAATTGAATCATTATTGCAGGAAGACATGCGTACAGGGGATGGTCGTTTTCGCTGTCATTTAGCGTTAAAAATTTATTATGCAATTAAAACTTTAGAAAATGAAAAATGAGAAAAGTCAGCGATTTTGCTGACTTTTTCTAGTTTATACGAAAATTTCTTTCAAATTTTAAAGAAAAGAAAGAGAAGACTATACTTTTTGTTAATTATCAAAAAATTCAAAAAGTATTAAATTGAAATAGACATGTCAAACAAGAAAAAAGATTTGTAGGAGGGAAGGGAATGGTTGTTCAACAAAGTACGAAGCCATTGACAGGGCAGGAATATTTAGAAAGTTTAAAGGATGGTCGGGAAATTTGGTTACATGGTGAACGTGTGAAGGATGTCACGACACATCCAGCTTTTCGAAATTCAGCACGATCGATTTCACGTTTATATGATGCCATGCATGACCCGCAATACAAAGATATTTTAACTTGTGAAACGGATACGGGGAGCGGGGGGTATACACATAAGTACTTCCGAGCAGCACGGAGCGCAGATGATTTAATTCAAGGGCGAGACGCAATTGTTGCTTGGGCAAAACTCACTTATGGACAAATGGGACGCACACCAGATTATAAAGCATCCTTCCTTGCAACACTCGGAGGAAATCCCGAATACTATTCACCTTTTCAAGAAAATGCAAAGCGTTGGTATAAAGAGTCACAAGAGCGCAATTGGTTTTTCAATCATGCCATTGTCAATCCACCAGTGGATCGCCATAAAGACGTGCATGAAGTCGGCGATGTATTTATTCAAGTAGAGCGTGAAACGGATAAGGGCTTAATCGTTAGTGGTTCGAAAATGGTGGCTACTGGCTCTGCAATCACAAACTACAATTTCGTTGGTACGTATGGTTTACCTATCAAAGATAAAAAATTTGCGGTGGTTTTTATTGCACCTATGGATGCTCCAGGAGTGAAGCTTATAAGCCGTGCTTCATATGAAATGACGTCAGCGATTATGGGAAGTCCGTTCGATTACCCATTAAGTAGTCGCTTCGATGAAAATGACGCCGTACTTGTATTCGAACAAGCGCTTATTCCATGGGAAAATATTTTAATTTATGAAGATATGCAGAAGACGACTTCATTCTTTGTAGAAAGCGGTTTCATTAATCGTTTTACGTTCCAAGGTGTCACGCGCTTAGCGGTGAAATTAGATTTTATTATTGGTGTCTTGCTAAAGGCATTAAAGACAGCAGGTACGGATCAATTCCGAGGTGTCCAAGTGCATATAGGCGAGATTATGGCGTGGCGTCATATGTTCTGGTCATTAAGTGATGCGATGGCGCTGAATCCAGAGAAAAAAGAGAATGGTATTGTCATTCCAAATTTAAATGGTGGATTAGCCTATCGTGTATTTTTACAGGAAGGCTGGCCTAAGATTAAAGGCATTATACAGCAAATCGTAGCAGGAAATTTAATTGTACAGCCTTCCAGTGCAAGGGACTTTTTAAATGAGGAATTCCGTCCAACATTGGATAAGCTTTATCGTGGTTCAAATGGTATTGAGGCTCTTGAAAAAATTAAAACAATCAAGCTACTGTGGGATGCGATTGGTACAGAATTCGGTGGTCGAAGTGAGCTATATGAACGGAATTACGCTGGAAACCATGAAGACATAAGGTTACAAACGTTGTTTGGTGCACAGGGAAGCGGGAAAACAGACGAGTTTATCGCTTTTGCAGAGCAATGTATGGCTGATTATGATTTAACCGGTTGGACAGACCCAACTTGGGTAAATCCGGATGATGTGAATTACTTTACAAATAAATAAAAAATCAGGGGGAATGATGGATGACAAATTTTGATGTAGCACAATTAGCGCACGTGGAGCTTTTTACACCAAAACCAGAGGAATCTTTAAAATTTTTCACCGATTATATGGGGCTACAAATTACAGCGCGTGAAGGGCAATCGGTTTATTTACGAGGGTACGAGGATTTTTATCATCACACATTAAAGTTAACAGAAGGTAAAGAAGCTGGTCTTGGCCATTCGGCATGGCGTGCAAGTTCACCTGAAGCGTTAGAACGACGGGTTGCATCGTTAGAGAAAAGCGGCTATGGAAAAGGTTGGATCGATGGCGATTTAGGGCATGGTCGTGCTTATCAATTTGTTACACCTGATGGTCATAAACAAGAAATTTTGTGGGAAGTAGATTATTTCCAGCCAGCGGAAGATCAAAAAACATTATTAAAAAGCCGTCCACAAAAAAGGCCATTAATGGGTGTCCCTGCCCGCCGTTTAGATCATATCAATTTAATGTGTAGAGATGTAGCAAAAAATCGTGAATTTATGTCTGAACATTTAGGCTTTAAGCTACGTGAACAAATTGTCTTAAATAATAACGAAGAAATTGGTGCGTGGATGAGTGTGAGCCCATTAGTACATGAAGTGGCATTAATGAACGATCAAACTGGTAATAGTGGTCGCTTCCATCATATTGCGTTTTGGTATGGCTATCCACAGCATTTAATGGATACAGCGGATATTTTCGTAGAAAACGGAATTCAAATAGAAGCGGGCCCTGGAAAACATGGTGTAAGCCAAGCGTATTTCATGTATGTAATGGAGCCTGGTGGAAACCGAGTAGAATTATTTGGTGACTCTGGTTATCTCATTTTTGACCCTGACTGGAAGCCAATCACTTGGCGCGAAAATGAGTTAGATGAGGCGATTATTTGGTATGGCTCACCTCTACCTAATGAGTATTTCTTATATGGCACACCTGATCGTGCAGTGAAAGTTCCAGTGAAATAAATAGATGAGTAATAATGGTGATTAATAAATAGCGTGCCTAAATAGCTGTCTTAACTACTACTTTTTAGTATTTGAGACAGCACTAATTGATGAGGAGGTTATGTAATGGATGATCGTCTGTTTAGAAATGCAATGGGGAAATTTGCAACAGGTGTAACTGTCATTACAACAAATGTGAATGGCACTATTCATGGCATGACGGCAAATGCGTTCATGTCTGTTTCACTTAATCCAAAACTAGTAGTGATCTCGATCGGGGAGAAGGCTTCAATGCTTGAGCATATCAAGCAAAGTGGTACATTTACAGTCAATATTTTATCAGCACAACAGCAAGAATTGTCTATGTTATTTGCCGGCCAACTAAAAGAAAAGCGCGAGGTCCAATTCAGTGATTTACAAGAACAATTGAGGGTGCGCTTGCACAAATAAGCTGTGAAGTAGCGAGCATATATGTTGAAGGCGACCACACTTTATTTATCGGCAGTGTAAAGGACATTCAGCTAGAAGAAGGAGAGCCCTTACTATTTTTCAATGGAAGATACGGCTCACTTGCAGTGGAAACAACAATGCAGGCTTAGGAGGTTGACAATGGATAGACAACTTTATGCAAAGAAGTTATTAGAAGCAGAAGAAGCAAAGCGACCTATTGCCCCATTAACGTCCACTGTACCAGATATTACTGTCGATGACGCTTATACAATTCAATTACTTCAAATTGCAGCAAAGCAACAAATGGGCAAACACATTATCGGTAAAAAAATAGGTTTAACAAGCAAGGCGATGCAACAACAATTTCAAGTAACAGAACCAGACTACGGTCATATTTTATCGGATATGGTTGAGGTGGACGGTGCAACCATTTCTCTTAATCATTTTATTCAGCCGAAGTTGGAATTTGAAATAGCATTTATCTTGAAGAAGGATTTATATGGGCCTTCTATTACGGAGATGGATGTTATCGAAGCGACAGATTATATTGTGCCAGCTTTAGAAATTATTGATAGTCGTATTACCGATTGGAAAATTAATTTTGAAGATACAGTAGCAGATAATGGTTCTTCCGCAATGGTCATTATTGGCGGCACACCAACAAAATTGACCGAGGTAGATTTACCGCATATTGGTATGAATGTTTATCGCAATGGCGAGCTTTTTGATAGTGCAGCAGCGGCTGCTGTAATGGGAAATCCACTACGGGCAGTAGCATGGCTTGCTAACAAGCTAAGTAAATACCATATTGGCTTGCAAGCAGGGGAAATAGTTTTAGCAGGCGCATTAACATCAGCCGTAACGATAGAAGATGGAGATAGTTTTACAGCGGAGTTTGCTCATCTTGGTGCTGTTTCCGCCAAGTTTAAAAGAAAGGAGGAGAAATAAAAGTGGTCAAATTGAAAGTTGCCATTCTAGGCTCTGGAAATATTGGGACAGATTTAATGTACAAAATTGAGCGCAGTGAGGATTTAACGATGAGTGTAATGGTGGGAATAGACCCTACATCGGATGGCATTCAGCGTGCAAAGGATCGTGGCTATCATACCATTACAAATGGCATTGCAGGCTTAGTTGCACGTCCAGAGCTCTTCGATATTGTGTTTGATGCAACAACTGCTAATGCCCATAGTGCGCACAGTGAACAAGTACTGGCACTTGGCAAAAAGATAGTCGATTTAACACCGGCGGCTATTGGTCCATTTGTTGTACCGTGTGCAAACTTGGAAAAGTACGTGGCAGTTGACAATGTCAATATGGTGACTTGTGGGGGGCAAGCGACGATTCCCATTGTGTATGCCATTAATCAAGTGGTGGATGTTACGTATGCAGAAATTGTGGCAACAGTGGCGAGTAAAAGTGCAGGGCCTGGCACACGCGCTAACATTGATGAATTTACACGCACAACAGCTAAGGCGCTAGAGGAAGTAGGCGGTGCAAACAAAGGGAAAGCCATTATTATTTTAAATCCCGCAGAGCCGCCAATTATGATGCGTGACACCGTACATGTATTAGTGAATGAAGGTGGCAAGGAAGAAGAAATTACAAAGGCTATTGAAGAGATTGTGAGCGCTGTACAACAATATGTACCGGGTTATCGCATGACGAGTGCGCCTATTTTTGATGGTCAACAAATATCAGTTTTTCTGGAAGTTGAGGGGGCGGGAGACTTTTTCCCACCGTATTCAGGAAATCTCGATATTATGACGGCGGCAGCAGTGCAAGTCGGAAATCAAATGGCTAGGTTGCAACATGGAACAGTCAAGTCGAACTAATTGGAGGTGAGGATGATGACAAAACAACTAACCATTTTAGATGTGACATTGAGGGATGGTAGTCATTCAATGCGTCATGCATTTACGGAGCAGCAAGTGCGAGATGTTGCAAGAGGTTTAGGAGAAGCAAAAGTGAAATACTTTGAGGTTTCCCATGGGGATGGATTAGGTGGTTCCTCTTTGCAATACGGTTTTTCGAAAGTGGATGAACTGAAGTTAATAGCTGCGGCAAAAGAAGAATGTGGTGATGCTTCGATTTCAGTTTTAATATTACCTGGAATTGGTCTAAAGGAAGATTTGAAAAATGCTGTGAAGGCGGGCGCTACTATGGCGCGAGTTGCAACGCATGTTACCGAGGCCAATGTTGCTAGTCAACATATTTATTTAAGTCGAGAATTAGGATTGAAAACAGTCGGCTTTTTAATGATGGCACATATGGCTCCGACGTCAGTAATAGTGGAGCAGGCGAAATTATTTGAAAGTTATGGAGCTGAAATTATCTATGTGACAGATTCAGCAGGTGCCATGCTTCCTCATGAGGTGAAAGAGCGGGTAGCTGCGCTAAAATCGCATGTTTCTTGCGAAATTGGCTTCCATGCCCATAATAATTTATCACTCGCTATGGCAAATACGATGGCTGCAGTCGAAGCAGGTGCTACGTATGTGGATGGTAGTTTACGCTGTTTAGGTGCCGGTAGTGGAAATGCTCAAACAGAAGTGATGGTAGCGGTTTTCAATCGTTTAGGCTATGAAACAGGCATTGATTTATATCGAACAATCGACGTTGCCAATGAAGTAGTAGCACCATTTATGCCACGATCACAGGAAATAACAGGGTCTAGCTTAATGATGGGCTATGCAGGCGTTTACTCAAGCTTTTTACTCTTCACTCAAGAAGCAGCGAAAAAATATAACGTAGATGAACGCGAAATTTTAGTAGAACTTGGCAAAATGAAAGCAGTAGGTGGTCAGGAAGATTTAATAGCAGAGATTGCACGTAACTTAGCAGTTGTTAAGCAGTCAGTATAAAGGGAATGGAGGAACGAGCGATGATGAAAACCGATACGCTAGATCAAATTGCATATGCGTTGTATTTAGCAGAGCGGGATGTGTATGAGGTTACGAAGTTTGCCGAGCGCTATCCAGAATTAACCGTTGAAACAGCTTATGATATTCAAGACAAACTTATTGAACTAAAGTGCAAACATGAGCAAACATCCATCTCGGGACTTAAGCTCGGTTTAACAAGCAAAGCTAAACAGCAAATGATGGGAGTGCATGAGCCTACTTATGGCGTGTTATTAGCGAATATGGCGGTCAATGCCCAACATCCAATATCATTAAAATCACTTATTCACCCCAAAATTGAGCCAGAGATTGCCTTTGTGTTTAAGCAAGATTTAGTCGGCTCAGTAGTGACTGTCTCGCACGTACTGACAGCAACTGCGTATGTTGCACCTGCCATGGAAATAATTGATAGTCGCTATTTAAACTTCCATTTTACATTACCGGATGTAATCGCTGATAATTCCTCTTCCTCTCGCTACATAGTGGGTTCGCAAAAATATGCAGTGAATGAAGTGGATCTGGTTAATATGGGCTGTATTTTTACACAAAATGATGAAATGATTGCGACGAGTACAGCAGGTTCCGTTATGGGGCATCCAGCAAGAGCCATTGCATGGATGGCGAATAAATTAATTGCCCGTGGTCAGCATATTCGAGCAGGGGATATTGTACTTAGTGGCGCACTAACTGGTTCTGCTACAATGCATGCAGGAGATAGTTTTACTGTCAGTTTTGATGGAATGGAATCATTATCTGTTCAAGTGGAGCGATAGATAAGGAGGAGTCGAGATGCCATTTATTCAAGTAACGTTTATTGAGGGGCGAACGAAAGAACAGAAGGAACTATTAATAGAAGAACTAAGTAAAACCGTTTCTTCGGTACTCGAGGCACCACTGGAAACGGTTCGTGTATGTTTAAATGAAATCCCAAGTTCTCATTGGGGGATTGCAGGAAAGTCCATCCAACGTCGACAAAATGAAGAGTAAGGAGTGGTCTATCATGGCAAATACACAAACGAAATTGAAGGAAGTTAAACTATTCATAAATGGAGAATATGTAGAATCTTCTTCTCAAACATTGTTCGAGGTGAAGAATCCAGCGACTCAGGAAATTATTGCAAAAGTTCACGAAGCTAGTTTTGAAGATGTGGATCGTGCTTGTGAAGCTGCACGTCAAGCTTTTGAAGAAGGTCCTTGGCGAACGATGCCACTATCGGAACGTTGTGCAAAAATTCGACGGATGGCAGAAATCATCATCGAACGCAAAGAAGAGTTAGCACGCTTAGAAGCATTAGACGTAGGGAAGCCTTACCAAGTAGCATTAGAGCGTGAAATCCCACGGGCAGCAGAAAATTTAAAGTTTTTTGCGGATTTTATGGAACAGCAAGGTGGTGAGGTATATCCAATGGATGATGCGTATTTAAATTATACACGTTATGAGCCAGTTGGAGTGGCTGCATTAATTACACCATGGAATTTACCATTTATGCTGACAACATGGAAGCTTGGGCCATGTTTAGCTTCAGGGAATACGGCAGTTATTAAACCAGCAGAAATTACTCCACTAACCGTATCGTTACTTGGGGAGATAGCACAACAGGCTGGCATACCAGATGGGGTCGTTAATGTCGTGCATGGTTTTGGTGTTCAGTCGGCAGGAGAATTTATGACGACACATCCTGAAGTTGATTTAATTTCTTTTACGGGGGAAACAACAACAGGGAAAGCTATAATGAAAAATGGTGCAGATTCATTAAAAAAGGTATCGTTTGAATTAGGTGGAAAGGCAGCTAATATTATTTTTGAAGATGCCAATTTAGATAAGGCCATTCCTGTCTCCATTCAGGCAGCATTTATGAATTCGGGTCAAGTATGCTTAGCAGGATCACGTATTTTAGTGCAGCGTACTATTTTAGATGAATTCCTCACACGCTTTAAAGAAGCGGCTGCAGCATTAGTTGTTGGCGACCCGCAAGATGCTAAAACAAATATGGGACCAGTCGTAAGTCAAGCCCATTACAACAAAGTAACTAGCTATTTAAGCATCGCTGAATATGAAAACTCTACGCTTATTTATGGTGGCAAACGTCCTGAATTACCAGCACATTTAAGTACTGGATATTACCTACAACCGACTATATATTTGCAGGAAAATGCTCAAGCACGTATTTGCCAAGAGGAAATTTTCGGGCCAATCGTGACGATTATTCCATTTGACACAGAAGCGGAAGCATTAGCGATTGCAAATGGCACAGAATATGGATTGAATGCAGTGGTCTGGACGGAAAATTTACAGCGTGCACATCGTATTTCACATGATGTACGGGCGGGAACAATTTGGGTCAATTGCTGGTTTGTACGCGACTTACGTGCCCCGTTTGGCGGCTTTAAAAAGAGCGGCGTAGGGCGTGAAGGTGGTCACCATAGTCTAGAATTTTTCACCGAAGCAAAAAATATTTGTATTGCGTTAAAATAATACTTAAACAAAAAGTAAGGCAGACAACAACGGCATAGCCAAAAGTGTTAGATTATCTAACACTTTTTCTTTTTGTCCCAGCTTGTTAAAATAAACTCCGTTTTTCATGAATAAGAAAAAGCAGAGAGTAATCACTCTCTGCTTGCTTATGTTAATGATTAAAGGTCAATTGCTTTTACTTCGTCGATGTTTTCAAGTTGTGCAACGAATTTTAAATCTTCTTCTGTCACTACATTATCGATCGTTAGCATCATAACAGCTGTTCCGCCAACTTCAGCGCGTCCCACTTGCATCGTAGCGATGTTGATGTCTTTTTCAGCTAGTTTCGTTGCCACACGTCCAATTGCACCTGGTTTATCTGTGTTTTTAATGTAAAGAAGGTGTCCTTCTGGTACAACGTCTACTACATAGTTTTCTACTTTTACAATACGTGCGCCAAGGTCATTTAGTAATGTACCAGCTACTGTATGTGTTTCATTTGCTGTTTTTACTTCAATCGTAATTAAGCTTGTGAAGCCTTTAGCAGTAGTTGTTTTATGTTCGTTAATTTTCATGCCGATACGTTCAGATAAGTAGCGAGCATTAACGTCATTGACATGGTTGCCGTGGTTTTTAGCTAGTAATCCTTTTAATGCATTAGAAGTTAAAGGACGTACGTCGTAATTTGCTACTTCACCAGCATAAGATAAGTTAATCTCTTTTACAGGCTCTACTGTAACTTGTGATAAGAATGAACCAAGTTTTTCAGCTAATTCAAAGAAAGGTTCTACTTGTGCAAGAAGTTCTTTTGGAATTGAAGGCATATTAACTGGGTTTGTTACTGTACCTGTTTTGTAGAATTTAATAATGTCATTAGAAACGTCAACGGCTACAGATTCTTGCGCCTCAATTGTAGATGCACCTAAGTGAGGTGTTGCAATCACTTGTGGTAAAGTTAGTAATTTATGATCAGTCGCTGGTTCAGAAACGAATACGTCTAGTGCTGCACCTGCTACTTTGCCTTCTACAATCGCATCATATAAATCGTCTTCATTGATGATACCACCACGTGCACAGTTAATGATACGTACGCCATCTTTCATCATAGCGAATTTTTCTTTGTTAATAAGGTTACGTGTTTCAGGAAGTAATGGTGTGTGTACTGTAATGAAATCAGCAGCAGCACAAATTTCTTCTACAGTAGATTTTGTTACACCTAATTCATTTGCACGTTCATCAGTTAAGAATGGATCGTACGCCATAATATTCATACGTTGCCCTTTTGCACGGTAAGCTACTTCTACACCGATACGACCGAAGCCAACAACACCTAATGTTTTATTTTTAAGCTCAACCCCAACATATGATTTACGGTCCCATTTACCGTTTTTCAGTGTGTTGAAAGCTTGTGGAATGTGACGAGCAAGAGAAGTCATCATGGCGATTGTATGTTCAGCTGCAGAGTTTGTGTTACCATCTGGAGCATTGACTACGATAATACCATGCTCTGTTGCAGCAGCTAGGTCAATGTTGTCAACACCTACACCAGCACGTCCAATTAATTTTAAATTTTTTGCAGCTTCGATTACTTCACGTGTCACAGTAGTTTGAGAACGCACAAGTAATACGTCAATATCAGCGATTTTTGCAATTAACTCCTCTGGTGCTAGCCCAGTATCAATAATAACGTTTAAGTTTAAATCTTTTTCTTGGCGTAGTGGGAAAATACCATCTTCACTTAGTGGGTCAGCGATAAATACGTTAATAGTTTTTGTTGCAGTTGTCATTTGTAATTAGCTCCTTTTAAATAAAATTATTAGTGGTGTCTCTATGTGACAGTCCGGATTTTGTAATATTGCGGCATCTTACAGCATGCAAACAATCTCCTTTCTTTATTCGAAACAATATAAAAGCCCTCCACGCCTTACAAACACAGGTATTGTGTCGTAAGGGGCGAAAGGCTGAATAAATATAGGTTCGCGGTACCACCCTTAATCACTGAACGAAAGGATTTCGTTGCAGTCTTAGCTATATGCGTAACGTGCATGTGACGGATAGGCTTACTTTGACAGTTTCGGCTTATCTATTCGGGAGTGGAACTATATCGTAGAAATCACTGATTTACACCAACCATCAGCTCTCTTTGGATTTTCTTTCGACTAGCGTGTCTCCGTCGTTATATTTTTGTGTGATTAAATTTGATAACATCATAATCCTTATTGTTCACCTTTGTCAACAATAAATCGAAAAAAGATTAAAATTCCTCACTTCAAAAGTCTGAAAAATACCTAAAAACGAACTATATTAACTTTTTAATTTAATAACGTTTTTTGTAGAGGACAATGTAAGCGCTAACGAATCTGTCAAGACAGGTGACATGGGGATTTCTAGAGAATGAAATGATAAAAAAACAATAAATAATTATTGGAATATAATAGATTATTTCCAATAAACTTTCTTTATTTTGATGCGGAAGGCGAACAATTTTGTGCTGAAACATTTTTTGCAAAGTAATAATAAGTTAGAAGGTAAAGCAACAACAAGAGAAGAATGTATGTAAAGAAAGCTGGATTTAGATTTTAGGGGGTGTGGGTATGAAATACGATGTAGCGATTGTTGGTGCTGGACTGGCTGGACTTGTTGCCGCCTGTGAATTAATAGATGCGAAGAAGCGTGTACTGTTAGTGGATCAGGAGCCTGAAAATTCGATGGGGGGACAGGCATTTTGGTCTTTTGGTGGCATCTTTTTAGTAAATTCACCAGAGCAAAAGAGGCTTGGCATTAAGGATAGTAAAGAGCTTGCATGGCAGGATTGGCTAGGGACTGCTGGTTTTGACCGATTGCAAGATGAGGATGCATGGGCTTACAAATGGGCACGAGCGTATGTAGATTTTGCTGCCGGAGAAAAATACGCTTGGCTTAAATCGTTCGGAATAAAGTTTTTCCCTGTTGTTGGTTGGGCTGAACGTGGGGGCTCATTAGCAGGTGGTCACGGTAATTCAGTTCCGCGTTTTCATATTGTCTGGGGAACAGGCCTAGGGATTGTAAAGCCATTTGCCGATAAAGTGAAAAAAGCGATTATGGATGGCTTGGTAGATTTTAAGCCGAGGCACCGTGTTGATGAATTTATACAAAAAGACGACAAAATTGCAGGAATAAGTGGCACAATTTTAGCAGAAAGCTTTGCCCAACGTGGAGAGCAAAGCTCGCGTCTTGGCATTGGTGCATTTTCCTATGAAGCAGATGCGGTTATTGTTGCAAGTGGTGGTATTGGTGCCAATATTGACTTAGTGCGCAAAAATTGGCCATCTCGACTTGGGGCACCACCAAAAAATATGGTATGTGGTGTACCAGCGTATGTAGACGGCGAATGCTAGAAATTACTGAACATGTAGGTAATGTATCGTTAATCGTGATCGTATGTGGCATTATACAGAGGGATTGAAAAATTGGGATCCAATTTGCCCAATCACGGTATTCGTATTTTACCATACCTTCCTCCTTGTGGTTTGATGCCGAGGAAATCGCTTTGGGACACCCAACTTTCCAGGGTTTGATACATTAAGTACATTAGAGGCTATTCAAAAAACAGGTTATGATTATTCATGGTTTATTTTAACGGAGAAAATTATTGAAAAGGAGTTTGCTTTATCGGGTTCAGAGCAAAATCCAGATTTAACAAATAGAAGCATCCCGCAGTTGCTGAAACGTATATTGCCTGGTCCACCTGCGCCGATTCAAGCATTCAAAAATCATGGTGAGGATTTTGTTATAGCGAACGATTTAAAGCAACTCGTCGATGGTATGAATAAGCTTGCAGGTAATGACTTGCTTGATTTTATAAAAATTAAGGAACAAATTCTAGCACGAGATCGCGAAATGGATAATAAATTTACGAAGGATGTCCAAGTGAATGCCATTTACGGAGCGAGAAATTATATTGGTGATAAGGTCGTGCGCGTTGCAAAGCCTCATAAAATGTTGGATACAAAAAATTGGCCATTAATTGCGGTGCGCTTAAATATTTTAACCCGTAAAACATTAGGGGGATTACAAACCAATTTAGATGGGGCTGTAATTGGTATGGACGGTCAACCAATGCCAGGGTTATTTGCAGCTGGAGAAGTGAGTGGTTTCGGTGGCGGTGGGGTACACGGATACCGCGCGTTGGAAGGCACATTTGTTGGCGGATGTTTATTCACTGGACGGCAAGTAGGACGATATTTAGCCCGTGCCAGTCACTCAAACAATTAGGGTATCTGCGGGAAGCACGAAATGTAAGCCGCTTGCGGCTTACAACGTGCCCGCAGTGCCAGTCACTCAAACAATTTAACGTTGAACTTGTGCAATTTTTGCGATTTGTTCTTCCACTTGCTCTTTTGTCCAGCCATTTTCTTCAACAAAGAAATTACGTTTTGCGCGTCGGCAATCATCTGAACAGCTGCGCATATAAAATGCCTCATGCTTTTCCTCGCATAGCATTAATTTATGACATTCCGGATTCGCGCAATTTGTATAACGCTCTGTTGGCTCTCCTGTAAAATAGTCTTTGCCAACAATCACATGCTCTACTTGATTAATCGGCACACTGCGACGGCGGTCAAAAACAAACATCTGTCCATCCCATAATTGTCCCTGAACTTCAGGGTCTTTAGCATACGTGGCAATGCCGCCATGTAATTGACCGACACTTTCACCGTAGCCCTCACGCTTTAACCAACCAGAGAACTTTTCGCAGCGAATGCCGCCTGTGCAATAAGTTAAAATATCTTTACCAGCAAAATCCTCTTTATGTTCCTCCATCCAAGCAGGAAGATCACGGAAGTTTTCGATATCTGGACGCACAGCATGACGGAAATGTCCTAAATCATATTCATAATCATTTCGGGCATCGATAATAACGGTATTATCTGCCTGCATACGCGTCATAAATTCCTTAGGTGTTAAATAATCGCCCGTTATTTCTAATGGGTTAATATCCTGTTCTAGCCCTAGGTGGACAATCTCTTTACGAGGACGTACATGCATTTTTTTAAAGGTATGTCCTTCTGCTTCATCGATTTTCCACATAATATCTTTAAAACGAGGATCTGCCTTCATATGATTCATATAGCGTTCAGTTTGCTCAACCGTACCAGATACTGTCCCGTTAATGCCCTCTAATCCTACTAAAATACGACCGAGTAAACCAAGTTCTTTACAGAATGCTAAATGCTCTGCTGCAAATGCTACAGGATCCTCGATAGCAACATATTTATAATAAAGTAATACACGAAAGTCCTTTTGTGTCACAAAAATACCCACCTTTAATTTCATTATTCGACATTAAATATAGCATAACAACAGCTATTTTGCGTAGAACAGAAGGAGTTTTCCAAAAAAAGACGAATAGTACATAGTGAATGACTATTCATATTTGGGGGTGTGGGACATGGAATTTTCAACAATTACATTAGAAAAATTAGAGCGTCGTGCAACATTAACACTCAATCGACCACAAGCTATGAATGCAATGGATGATGTGATGATGCGTGAATTAGCGGAGTGCTTTGAAGCATTACAGCAAGAACAGGAAATACAGGTATTAGTTATTCGCGGGGAAGGTAAAGTTTTTTCTGCGGGTGGAGATATTAAAGCAATGCTTGATCCTAATAAGCCGTTAAATATTGATGAGGCAATGGGCTATTTAACTCGTATTGTTAAGGCTTATTACCAACTACCAATGATTGTAATAGCAGCAGTTCATGGTGCTTCAGCGGGGTTAGGATTTAGTTTAACACTTGGTGCAGATATTATCGTTGCTTGTGAAAATAGCAAGCTGGCAATGAACTTTATCGGGATTGGCTTAATACCAGATGGTGGGGGTCATTTCTTTATGAAGGAAAGAATTGGTACCGTAAAGGCAAAACAAATGATTTGGGAAGGAAAAGTGCTAACAGCCGAGGAAGCACATAGCGTAGGCTTAATTGATTATGTTGCACCTGAAGGGTCGGTTTTTGCAGTGGCTGATCAGTTAGTAGGAAAGATGCTTGCTTCACCAATTGCGTCAATGATTATGACAAAAAGAATTTTGCATAGTCAGAATATGCCTCAATTAGAGAGCATTTTAGCGATGGAAGCTCAAGGGCAATCAGCTATGCGAAAAACGGCAGATCATTTAGAAGGCATTCATGCATTTGTTGAAAAAAGAACACCTGTCTTTGTAGGACAATAAGGCATTCCTGTAATTGAGGTATAGGTCACAGCTTAGCAAAGAACAGGCTGGATAAAAGTACGATTGATGTTTGATAACAATAGACTATACAACGTAAGCCCCGCCACGAACATTTCTGTAGCGAGACAACGAGATTCCGTTGCATGCATGATGCAAAAGAGAATGCTCGATGCTCGACCACAAAAAGCGAAGTGGCGGGGCTTACCTATTTTCAAAGATATAGCTAATTACAATGTGACATGCGTCATCAATTAAACATGGAATAATATTAATTTTCCAGAAGAGTTAACAAGGCGATGTGTTTTTTCCGCAACTCCCTTTTCTTCGATTTGCTGTTGACCGTTTACTTTTGCAGCTTCATCGTTTTCAAATGTCCAAGTTTCATCATACAAAGTTTCACCAGTTTTCTCAAAAGCTGTAAAACGATAATTATTCATACACAAACCCCACCCTTTACTAAATTATATCTCTATTATACATAGAAGAAATATAAACTTCACGGTATATCTAGCGAATATTTCGATAATTTACGAAAATTGTGGAAAATTTAGTACAACCTTAAGAAGAGCTGTAACATGAATTCGTTTCTCATATTGTAGGAAGTATGATAAAATAGAACAAATATTCGCTTTTGATTCATCCTTTCTGTAGATAGGCACAAATCTACAAAAAAAATTAAAATCTAGACTTAATGATGAGATTCAATTTATTTATAGAGGTGATTAGATGTCCGCAATTCGTTTTTTCCATATGGCAGATTTACATTTAGATAGTCCTTTTAAAGGCTTATTTGGATTACCTGACAGTAATCTTAAGAAAATTAGAGCAAGTACCTTTGAAGCATTTGATAAAATTATTCATAGGGCAATCGAAGAAAGACCAGATTTCTTGCTGATTGTTGGGGATATTTATGATGGAGAAAATCGTAGCTTACAGGCACAAAGACGTTTTCAAACAGCAATGGAAACACTTTTTGAGCATAACATCCCCGTTATTGTCAGCTATGGCAATCACGATCATTTACATGGTTCTTGGACACGCTTTGCCTTGCCAAGCAATGTCTACGAGTTACCAGCAGATACGAGTGTTGTGCAATTAAAAATTCGTGGTCAGCAGGTCAATATTTATGGCTTCAGCTATGGTCAGCGTCATGTAAAAGAAGCGATGATCCATCATTATCCAGTTGCGCAGGATCAGCATGCAATCCATATAGGTATGTTGCATGGCAGTGAAGCCAGTGATTCAACGCATGCGGTTTATGCACCATTTAAAAAAGAACAACTTCTTGCAAAAGGATATCATTATTGGGCGCTTGGCCATATTCATAAACGACAGTTATTACACAAAGAACCACCTATTGTTTATCCAGGCAATATTCAAAGCCGCCATCGTAATGAACAAGGTGTAAAAGGATTTTACGATGTAACCTTGTCACAAACCACAGCTAATTTAACATTTGTACCAACTTCTGCTGTTGTTTATAACGTCGTGGAAGTGGATTGTACAAATGTAATGCATGCTAACGAGTTACTGCAAAAATGCGAGGAGGCTATCGCCAACAATCGCTTGGAATATGGTGCATCAGTTATTGACTTGCACTTGCACCATATAGAGGATGAAGCTGAAACATTATTTGAACATGCCACGATAGATGAATGGCTAGAAACTATTCGGGAAGCAGAGGATGGCATTGAACCGATGGGGTGGGTGCAAAAACTATTTATCCACAAAAGTATAGCTTCTTCTGAATCGACAGCTATAACACAATCGGTCATAAGCGTTATGGATCAATGGGACATTACGGAGTGGAAGGATATTTTAAAGGATTTGTACCAACATGCGAGTGGTGCGAGATTTGTTGAACCTTTAACGGAACGAGAAATTGAGCATTTGAAGCTTGAGGCGCAGGCGTTATTAGCGGATGAAATTCAAAGGGTGTGAGAACTTTGTTGACGATACAGAAAATCCACATTTACGGCTTTGGTAAACATGAAAATATCACCATTTCCCTCCAAGATGGTGTGACCATTTTTTACGGTATGAATGAAGCTGGGAAAACGACAATCCAACAATTTATATTGCAGATGCTTTTTGGTTTTCCAACAAAGCAGCAAAGCCAGCGGAAATATGAGCCGAAGACATCACCGAAATTTGGCGGTCAGTTGACCATTCAACATCCAATATATGGTCAGTGTACAATTGAACGTGTAAAAGGAAAGGCAACTGGCGATGTCACAGTTTATACAGAAGATGGTACAAAGGGGCATGAGGAACTGTTAGCGAAGCTTTTGTATGGCTATTCACGCGCATCATTCGAAGCTATTTTTTCATTTTCCATTCATGAACTACAAGGCATCGAAAAAATGTCGGAGGATGAACTGACGCATTTATTGCTCGCATCGGGAACGACCGGTATTCACCAACTATCTGCACTTGAAAAGAAATTAGACAAAGATGCTGGCGAACTTTTTAAAAAATCTGGGAAGCTACCACTTATTAATCAAAAGATTGAACATTTAAAGCAGCTTGAAAAGACGATTAAAAAAGAACAGGCGACCATTCAGACCTTTGAAGCTAAGTCGCTCAAATTACAGCATCTCGAACACCAGTTAAAGGAATTATACAACCAGCAAAAAACATTGCAACATGAATGGCAACAACTTACTATCATGAAACAAGCGCTGCCACTTATTGAACAGCAAGATAAGCTACAGCAGTCACTGAATAGCAATGCACCTGTTCAATTCCCTCCAGAAGGGATTAGACGCTATGAACAGTTAAAAGATCGATTAACGCATGAAACGTTGCAACTGACGCAACTAGAGGACCAATATCAAGCTCTACAAAGTAAGCTACAATTGACTGCGGATGAACAGACCATTGAAGAAATGACAAGGCTGATGCATAAAGAAGCAACGTGGAATCAGCTTGTTGTTAAAGAACAGAACTTAAAGGACGAGCTATTTGTCTTACAGCAAGACATCGAAGCCCAGTTTCGTTTATTAGGTGTGCAAGAAAATGAAGCGCAAGCAATACTTCTTGAGGGAACTGTATCTTTACAACAAGAGGAACAATTTCAACGACACTTGACCGTATTAAGTACAACAGAAGAAGAGTTAAAGTTTTATTTACAATCATTGGAGCAAATACATGAGGAATTAGATAGCATTACTAGACAGAAAAAGCAGCTTCAGCAGGAGGCATTAACTGCTGAGGAAGAACATATTTTAGCACAGTGGCCCCAGAAAAAAAGGCGCTTGGAACAATTACGACATGTTCCGTTACAACGCTCGAAACCGAAGCAACCGATACTTTTTATCTATCTCGTGTTAGCTTTAAGTATTGTGGCAGTTGTTTATGGTGTTGTTGAAAAGAATTGGGCGGTCATTGTGATTGGAGCCATCTTAGGGTTATTATTCTTATTGTTTTTAAAACATGTTAAACAAGTGGAAGAAGAGCCGCTGGAGCGTAATAGCCACTTATTAAAAGAACTAGAGCAAGAAGAACACTTAGTTCAACAGTTGCTTGCGAAAAAACAGCGTCTTGAAGATCGGTGGATAGTAGCTAATGAACAACAGGGCGACAAAGAACGCCAATATGCACAGCTCGAACATAAAATTCAACAAGCTGAACAAACAAGCGCTGAAGCAAATCAAATGCTGGAAAACTTTTTGCGGCGTTTTCGTTTAGAAGGAAATGTGCCAAGGACTTTATTGCCGGAGTTGTTTATGCGCATTCGCACTGTACAGGAAATGGACGTAAAGCAAAGGAGCACATTCAAGCTTTTGCATGGAATACAAAATGAAAAAAACGAGCTTTATGAAGCGATACAGCAAGTTTTAAAAAATGAATATAGTGAGCAGGAAATTTTTATGCATCTGCGTGCAAGCTATTTAGCGATTCAGCAGGCACAACAACAAATGTTGCAAACAACAGAACAAGTTGCCCAGCTACTATCAAAAAAGCAAGAGGTACAATCACTTTTGCAAAACTATGAATCACAAATCGCACAGTTATTTACTAGCGCAAACGTCAATTCAGAACACGCTTTTTATGAGATGTTTGAGCACTTTCAGCAGCAACAAAAGCTACAGGCACAATTACAAACAATTCAAAATCAGTTGGCTTCTTTAGAAATACAGCAGCAAGAGCGTTTGCTAAATGGGGCACAACTTTACGAAAAAATACACGCATTAGAGGAAGAGCGTAATGCCCTTCAAGTAACAATTGATCAATGTCTAGAAGAACGAGCTACATTGCAGATTGAAAAAGAACAATTGCTCAATGATGAAAAATATGGACTATTGCTGCAACAATTTGAGCAAGAAAAAGCACTATTGCAACAACTGATAGAACAATGGGCTAGTAAAAAAATGTTGGCAACCGCAATTCATGAAACATTATTCCGCCTACGTGAGGAGAAATTGCCACATGTCCTTACGCAAGTAAATGCTATTTTCCACTCCTTAACAGCTGGTCGTTACGATAAGCTCTTTATTCATGAAGAAGGCTATTTCGAAGCACAAGCTGTTTCTGGATTACGCTATCATGTGGCAGAATTATCACAAGCCACAAAGGAGCAAGCTTATATTTCTCTGCGAATGGCACTTGCGAAAACCCTTGCAACTTCAGCACCATTCCCGTTTATTATGGATGATCCTTTTGTCCATTTTGATCGAAACCGTACAAACAAAATGGTACAATTAATGAAAGAAGTAGGATATGAACGTCAAATTTTATATTTTACTTGCCATGAAGGGATGCTCGAACTTTGGCAAAAAGAACAAATTGTCGATCTAGGAGCACTAGCAAATGAAAGGGGAGTGACGTCCACATGAAAGGTATTACGACGCTCCAAGTAGGAGAATCAGTTGATCAATTTTTATTAATTAAACAGTCGACAAAAGGGGTTACCACTGTAGGTAAGCCATTTATGTCACTATTACTACAAGATAAAAGTGGAGATATTGAGGCGAAACTATGGGACACAAACGAAGAGCATGAAAAAATGTATCATGCAGAGGCGATTGTCCATGTAGGTGGAGAAATTCACGACTATCGCGGGAAAAATCAATTACGTATTAAAACGATTCGTGTGGCAAAACCAGAGGAGGGAATTGCAGTAAATGATTTAGTTCCTTCTGCAGCTACTCCAAAAGAACAGCTTTACGAAGAATTAACGCAATTTTTCTTCGATATTAAAAATCCGAATATTTCTCGTATTACACGTGCAGCTATTAAAAAGCACCAGGATGCTATTTTAGTATATCCAGCAGCAACAAAAAACCATCATGATTATGCTTCTGGCTTGCTGGATCATATGGTATCGATGCTGAGACTAGGAAGAGCAATTGCTGATTTGTATCCAACGTTAAATCGTGATTTGTTATACGCGGGCATTATTTTACACGATATAGGTAAAGTTGTTGAATTATCTGGACCTGTGGCAACAATGTACACAGTGGAAGGGAATTTACTTGGTCATATTACCATTATGGTCAATGAAATAGCTAAAATCGCAAGTGAGCTTGGAATCGAAGGCGAAGAAGTGATGCTTTTACAACATTTAGTACTTTCACATCACGGGAAAGAAGAATGGGGCAGTCCGAAAAAACCGATGATTCAAGAAGCGGAAATCTTACATTATATTGATAACATTGATGCAAAAATGAATATGCTTACGCGAGCATTGGGTAAAACGGCTCCTGGAGAATTTACAGAGCGACTATTCCCACTCGATAATCGTTCGTTTTACAAGCCAAGTATTCAGTAAACAATAAGGAAATAAAAAGGGTTACGCTTTATCAGCGTAACCCTTTTTTCTATCGCCAAGCCACGATTATTTAGATTCTTTATCTGTAGATTCGTCTTTGCTTTTTTCTTCAGCTTTTTTAGCTGCTTCTTCAGCCGCTTTTGCTTGTTCTTCAGATGTTGTTGTAAATGATTGTAATGCATCTTTTAATTCTTTATCAGAAGTTTTAAAGTCTGCATCTTTTGCCATTTTTGCAACAATGTCTTTTAGCAATGTTTGAGCTTCACCAGATTGTGTTAATTTGTTAATCATTGTTGTACGAATTTTATCTTCTTCGTCTTTAAATGAGCCAACACCTTTTACATCGCGTTTTTCCGTAATTTCAATTACGTGATAGCCGTAGCTTGATTTAACTGGTTCGCTTAATGTATTTAATGGAAGTGCATAAGCAGCATCGTTGAACTCATCCACCATAGAGCCAACAGTAAACCAACCTAGCTCGCCGCCTTTAGCTGCAGAACCAGTATCAGTTGAGTATTCTTTTGCAACATCAGCAAAAGATGCGCCACCTTTAATTTTCTCAATAGCTTCTTTCGCAGTTTTTTCATCTGCTACAAGAATATGACGACCATTTAATTCTGTTTTCATTTGTTCATAATATTTTTTTACGTCTTCTTCTTTAATCGCTTTGTCTTTTAAAGCTTTTTCTTGGAGCAGTTGTACACGTAAAGAATCTTTAAAGCCTTGTTCAGTTAAGCCGTTCTCAGCAAGCGCTTGTGCAAAGCTATCACCAAATTGTGATGCCGTTGCGTCGTATTGTTCTTTAATTTCTTTATCAGTCACTTCATATTTGTCGGCTAATACTTTTTCTGTCACCATCTGTTGTAATACATAAGAGCCTGTTAAAGTCTTTGCTTTGTCGTTAAAATCAGATACTGAAATATCGCCTACTTTAGATGTAACTAACGCTTTATCAGCTCCACTACAAGCACCAAGAGCTAAAATTGAGGCTGCTAATGTTAAAGATAATACAGTCTTTTTCATATGGATATTCTCTCCTTACTTTCGTTTCGTCCATTTTTTACTATAACATAAACGTTTTAAAAACAAAATGGTTCCCCCTTGAGTATAGCCTAAATTTCAAATTTCAAAGCGCATAGGATATAGAAAAGAAAGGGGGTGAAGTTATGAGCAACGGAGGATACGGTGGTGGCGGTGGCTACGGCTCAGGCTTTGCTTTATTAGTTGTGTTATTTATTTTATTAATTATTGTTGGTGCAGCGTTCCTATACTAATTAATAAAAAGCCGAAAAGCTAAGGATATGTTTTTCCTTAGCTTTTCTTAGCAATATCTAGGCATTCGCACCGCACGCTTGGGTCGAGGCCAAAAGAATTTTGGCGTCACTTAAAACCAATAGCTGTTTCAATGTTTTAAAAATAAAGACCCGCGTGCGGACGGGCGCGGATGCGGCTTCATTAGACTGCAAATAAAATTTCAACATAAAATGATACAAGTAAAATTGTAATAAGTATATTGATAGTTCGGAATATCTTTGGTTGGTTTTCTTCGGGAATTTCACGTCGCATGCACAATGCGTATGTCATGCGGTTAATTTGAAATAAATAGAATACCGAGAATAGAACTACAATCATTAATAGCAAGTCTATTCCTCCCCTCTTTCAGTATTATTAGCATATCAAAAAACTTCAATAAAACACAAGTACAAGCGAATCAATGAATCGTAGGTGGTACTAAAATTTCATAGCCCTTCGGTGTTTCTTCGATTTGGGCATCTTTAGGTGAATTTAATAAATATTTCACGTAAAGAATATCAATTAAACATAAACTGCAATGATACGCTAAAAGTAATGTTCCGTAATGTGTATAGGCAGGTAATAGCCATGTACCGATAACGATACTTGTATTTAACACAATAAAGGGTGCAAGCAATGCAAAAATATATCTAGTTTTTGATAAGGGCTCTCGAATACGCATGTGTAGTACAGGAATAACATAAAATTGGGTACGGATCCGTAATTTGAGATGCTGGCGTAAGTCAAATAATGCGAGAAAGTGAATATATTTATGGATAGGGTAAAGAGCAAGTACAGCAACCACGAATAGCCAGAATAAATGGTCAGTATAGTACTCATCATTGAATAAATTAAATGTCACATAGGACACTGAAAAGACAGATAGAAAGACGATTACAGCCATCATGATGATACGTGTCGTGCCATAATGATGTTCGAGGTTTAAAATTTTCCAGCAATGCATGTTTAATATCAACTCCATAATAGGGAAGGGTCCTATTTAATGTAAATTGATTTCTAACAGAATGCAAGAGAAAGGAGGTATTTCAGAAATGTTTCTGAAACGCCTCCTTTTTAACATACATTTATCCTTTTACAGTTGAACGTTCTTCTAACGTGTCAAAGGAATCACGGAAGTGTTGAAATGAGCGTTCAAAAATATCGATAAAGTCTTCACCATAAATATTACGAATAACAGCCATCACATCTAAAAATTCCGGGAAGCGACCATATAAGTCTTTTAAAGCTAACGAGCCCTCAAGTACAGAATGATATGTGTTATGATAATTGCTATTCATTTCAATAATAAGGTCTGTCCCTGTTTCAGTGAGCTCTACATAAGTATTACGTTTGTCATCATCACGTTTCGAAAACTTTAGTAATCCACGTTCTTCTAGTTTTTTAGAGAAGTTAAAAGCGGTTGAAACGTGCATTACGCCAAATTTTGCTACATCTGAAATGGAAGCCCCTTTTAAATGATAGGAAATCCACAGTATATGGTGCTCGTTAATGTTTAGATCATAAGGTTTAATCCACTGCTGCCAATCTTTTTCAACTGCTTTCCATAAGGCCTTTGATAACTGTGCAATTCTTTGACTGTAAAGCATCGCTTCTTTTTGCGTGTATAATTCCTCTGACAAAGCCATCACCTGCTGCTTTCTTTAACGTTTTAAAATTATTATAGCAATAAAGAAAAAAAGTTTAAAGTTAGAAAAATTAAAAAATTGAAAAGTGGTTAAAAAATAATATTTTGATGATTATTTTTGGTAAAAAAACGTGATTTTATTTCGGTTTATGAAACTTTATGCCTGTACTTTTTCTTATGGTTTTTTCTTTTTGTCAGTAAATTGTGCAATGTTTTTCTCGATTTCGTTAATTGAATTCTGTAATGCTTCTATTTCTTGTTGTAAATTATTCTTTGTCGGTTCGATTTCTTGTGAGAAAGTAGTAATCGACTGTTTTAGATCATTTATTATTTGTGGTATATTATTTTTCGCTTCATTTGTTAATGTGCTAACGGATTGTTTCACGTTGTTAACTTGATATTTTACATCTTGAAGCTTTTCTTTTGCACTATCTGTGTTGGACAGTAAAGTAGTGCGTAATTGTTGGCCTGATTGAGGTGTTGAAAAAAGGACCGCAATTGCCCCACCAATAATGCCTGTTGTTAATCCAAGTAAAAATGGTCTTGCTTTCATAATTAAGTACCCTCATTTCTATATTTGTTATCTTTCCCTCTATTAAACCATGAAATCTATAGAATCAAAAAGAAAAAAGAAGCTAAACGAGTGATTTTGCTTCACAGTTTAGCTTCTTCCCTTATATTTAGCCTTAAAACGTCTTACGTTCGGACCTGTCTTCATTGTTCTTTTAAAAAGTGTAGCAACAAGAACTATCTGCTGCTGTTATAGAGCTTGTGAAATTGCCGTGTTGAATTTAGAGCGTTTCACTAATTTTGCAACGATTGGATAGATAATCACAAAGGCTACAACGTTAAATGCAACAGCTGGTATGACAACACCAACAAATAACATTGTGAATGTTGCGCCAACGTTTGCGTTAAACACAAAGAGGGCAACGGATAAAAAGACTGTACCTGATAAAATGGTACCTAACCCAACTAAAATAGCTGATACAGCAAAATGACTCACGACTTTTTTCAGCACGACCAGTATTGCTAAAAACGCAAATCCAGTAACTGCTTTATCAATAATATTTGGGATAAAGCCTGCTGGGAAAGTTGTAAACAAACCGGATAGTACCCCTGTTGACAAGGAAAGTAAAAACGTTTCTTTTATTGTAGGGAACAATAAAATACCGATAAACATCATTGTTAACATGAAGTCAGGTTTCATGCCATTAACCATACCTGGTGTGACCACATAAAGGGCAGCACCGACACCAACTAAGAGTGCCATTAACACTAAATTTTTTGTATTCATTTCTAATCTCTCCTCAACTATGCTAATCTAGTTGTTTCCTAACGTGTCCTCTTGACCGTTAGCGAAACTTATTAGTGATTGTACGCTAAAATTGTTCGTTTGACAATAGCGTTCCATGTCTAATTGTAACCAGCATTCATGTATGCAAATTGTTTGCGTGCCTGGCACCAAAGAATGCACTAAAGATTCGCTTTAATGTTGTCGGCTACTTCTGTCAATTGCTCTGGCGTATATTTTTGTGTTTGCCAAATTAAGCCTAAGCCTTCTTTTTCGTCATAACGCGGAATAAAATGTAAGTGGTAGTGGAAAACAGTTTGTCCAGCTGCTGCACCATTGTTATTAATAGTATTCATGCCAATTGGGTTAAATGCTGCTTTAATGGCATTGGCTAGCTTAGGTGCGACCGCATATAAATTACGCGCTACATCTTCAGGCATTTCAAATAGGTCTTGGCAGTGCTGTTTAGGTATTAATAAAGTATGACCTTTTGCAACAGGTGCAATGTCCGTGAATGCATAGACATGTTCATCTTCATATACTTTTGTGCTTGGAATTGTTCCATCAATGATTTTGCAAAATAGGCAATCGCTCATTCGTAAAATCCCCCTTATTTAATATGTAAGTTTATTCTATCATACTCATAACTGAATCATTTGCTAATTTTTGATAAAATAATAACTAGAAGAGGAGTGAGGGTATGTCGGTATTAGAAGTGCAACATGTGACAGGTGGTTATACGAAAAAGCCTGTGATTAGAGATTTGTCATTTACAATAGGTAAAGGAGAACTTGTCGGGCTAATAGGTTTAAATGGTGCAGGTAAAAGTACGACCATTAAACATATCATAGGTACAATGCTCCCAAAGGAAGGCGACATTCGTCTAAATGGCGTAACGTTAAAAGAAAACACGGACAAGTATCGAACAGCATTTTCATATATTCCTGAAACACCAGTTTTATATGATGAGTTAACATTGCGTGAACATTTGGCATTAACCGCGATGGCCTATGGTTTAGATGAGGCTACACTCGCGGCCCGTTCTGAACTATTGTTAAAAGAATTTCGAATGGAAAAGCGTTTAAACTGGTTTCCATCGCATTTCTCTAAAGGGATGCGACAAAAAGTAATGATTATGTGTGCGTTTTTAGTTAATCCAAGCCTCTATATTATAGATGAGCCGTTTGTTGGGCTCGACCCGCTTGGTATTCAATCATTGCTAAATCAAATGGATACAAAGAAAAAAGAGGGGGCATCGATTTTAATGTCCACGCACATTTTATCGACGGCCGAAAAACATTGTGACCGCATTATCTTATTGCATGAAGGAAGAGTGCGAGCGCAAGGAACGATGGCTGATTTACGTAAAGCATTTGCAATGCCTCATGCAACGTTAGATGACCTCTATATTGCTATGACGAAGGAGCGGGACCATGAAGAACATGCGTGATGTATGGTCCTCGCGCTTCATGCACTATATCAGTGAAGTACAAAAATATATGCAGTTTATTTTCACTGGACATATAGCGATTGTACTTGTATTTCTTGTTGGCGCTGGGGGCTATCAATATAGTGAATGGTTGAAAATCGTTGAAACAGATTTTCCGGCGGAAGGGCTCATTGCTTTAATAATCGGTATACTATTAGCATTTAGCCGCCCAACAACATTATTGCGCGAGCCTGACCAAGTATATTTATTGCCATTAGAATCAAAAATGTCACAGTATTTTAAAAAGGCGCTAGCGTGGACATTTTGGTCACAAGTTTGGATTGTGGCAATTGTTTATATCATTAGTATTCCGTTAATAAAAGCTGTCACAGAATTAACAACCTTTAATATTTGGTCAATATTTTTCATTGTCATCGCCTTGAAATTTGTAAGTGTGCAGGGAGAATTTAGTTATCGTTATAGTGAACGTGGTCACTACATATGGGTCGATCGATTAGTACGCGCTATCGTATGTGGTGTAACCGTCTATATGGGGCTTCAAATGCAGCTTCTTTTAGCACTCCTTGTGGCGGTCATCGGATATGTCTATGTATGGGTGTTTCGTAAAAAATGTGCGAATGAGCCTGTACCATATGAACATTTTGTAAAACTAGAACAAAATCGCATGATGAGTTTCTACCGTTTTGCAAATTATTTCACAGATGTACCCCATCTGCATGGAAGTATTAGACGGAGAGCGTGGCTTGACTGGTTTTACAATTTTATTCCCTACCAAAAGGGCAATGCTCAAAAGTATTTAGTGTTCCGTACGTTTATTCGTACAGACGATCATTTTTATTTATGGCTTCGCTTAACGGTTATCTCAGCCGTAATTGCAGCCTTTGTCAATATCCCAGTGGTAACATGGATTGTGGCGGGTGCACTTAGCTTTGCTACGACGGTTCAGCTAAAGCAAGCTTTAATAGCTAGCGGAGAATTCCGTATGGACATGCTGTATCCATTGCCAGAAAATGCACGTAAAGTTGCCGTTCAGCAACTAGTGCGCCTGACTATGATTGCCCAAGCTGTCATTGTTGGTCTTTGTGGCGTGACACAGCCGATGTTTTATGTGACACCAATCATTATCTTTGTAATAAGTGAATTGACTGCCAAGATGTCTAAGTCTTAAAAAAGGATGTTTGTTTGTGGCAATGTTAAAAAGCTCATTTTCCCTATTTTTCGTAGGTAAAATGAGCTTTTTGTTTATTTTACATATTGATATTCGAGCGCAGCGTTTAACATAACTTTTGCTGCGACAAGCATACCTTTTTCATCAATATCAAATTTTGGATGATGATGTGGTGCATATTCAGTAGGAGCTGCTCCTGTGAAGAAAAATGTCCCTGGCTTTTCCTCTAAGTAGTAAGCGAAATCTTCACCGCCCATTGTAGCTGGTATTTCAACAACATCGCAAATATCTTGCGCGATATCTCGAACAAAATATGTTTCTTTTTCATGATTGACAATTGCTGGATAGCCTCGACGGTAATCAAGTTCTATCGTGCAATCTTGAGCAATTTCAGTGCCATGTACAACCCGTTTAAATTCACGTTCCATCGTTTCACGTACCTCTTTGTCAAAAGTACGGATTGTTCCATTTAAATAGGCTGTATCTGCAATAATGTTATCAGCATTCGAAGCAACGAATGAGCCAACTGTAAGAACTGCTGACTCAGTTGGCGCTACACGGCGTGCCACAAGTTGTTGCAAGTTCATAACAAGTTGGGAGCCAATCACAATAGCGTCTTTTGTTTGATGAGGGTGTGCGCCATGGCCACCTTTACCTTGAATTTTCAGTTCAAAACTATCAACTGCCGCCATTAATGGACCAACCCGGTAGCCAATCATACCTGTTGGATGATTGGATGATAGGTGTGTTCCAAATATAGCATCAACCCCGTTCAGTGCACCTGCTTGTACCATACCGATAGCACCACCTGGATCGGCTTCTTCAGCATGTTGATGAATCAGCACATATTCTCCTGCTAAGTCATCGCGCATTTCCCATAACAGTTTTCCTATGATTAATAATGTAGCGGTATGCCCATCATGACCACAAGCATGCATAACACCAGCTACTGTCGATTTGTAAGGGACGTCCTTTTCATCTTGGATAGGAAGTGCATCAAAATCTGCACGTAAGGCAATTCTTTTACCAGGTTTGTTCCCTTTAATGCGCGCGATAAGTCCGTAGCCGCTAACATTTGGTTCAACAGGGACACCAAGCTTTTGATAATATTGCATAATATAATTGGCTGTTTCTTGTTCTTGGAAGCTTAGTTCTGGATGCATATGTAGATGGCGGCGAATCGCCACCATTTCTTCAAAATGAGCATCAATTTTTTCAAGTAATTGTTGATTCATAAATAAGTGCTCCTTTTAAAAATTAAGCCTCTTCTTCTTCTTGAGGGGCAACGCTATATGTTGAAACATAGGAAGCGGCAGAAAAAATATTTTGTTGTCGCACGCCAGTCGGCTCTTCACGTTGGGCATGAGCTGTTTTATAGGCTTGTGAGCTTTTCCATGCTTCAAATGAGTGTGGTCCATTCCATTGTGTCATGACAATATACGTGTCACCATTCAATGGACGTAGTAGTCGGAACGCCACAAAACCAGGCTCGTCCTCAATTGCACGTGCGCGATTTAAAAAACGATGTTCAAATACAGGACGACCTTCATCAGTAACGGGAATATTGTTGAAGACAAAGAAGCCGCGTTCTTCTAATTCGTTTACAGAATCCAATACTTCGAATTTACGTGGGGTTGCAAAAACAGATTTTCCTTCCGTTTCATGTATAAGCACAGAATTTCCTTCTCCATGCAATAAAATCATATGCTCATCAGGGTACTTATTTTTCACCTGTTCCATAAATTCTCCTGTGCCAGAAGTTAAATAAATATACATTATTTTGCCCTCCTTATGAATAGCTAAAATTGCGTGATTAACTCCATTTAAGTGCAAGTCGAACGCTTTGTCAAAAAAGAAGGCGCGTAGAAAGAACAATTTTATGACATTTCATGAGGAAAACTATACAATAGCAGAGGAAGCGTTTACTATTGAAAACGGATATCAATAATAATGGAATAAACAAGTGATTTTTTAAGATTTGAATTTCATCGAGGGGAAGGAAATAATCAATGACAACACTTTTTAATGATACACTTCTACGTGCTGCACGAGGAGAAAGGACTGAACATACACCAGTCTGGTATATGCGACAGGCAGGTCGTTCTCAGCCAGAATATCGTGCAATTAAAGAAAAATATTCATTAGAGGAAATTACACATCAACCTGAGCTTTGTGCGTATGTAACACGTTTACCGGTAGAAAACTACAATGTGGACGCTGCAATTTTATATAAAGATATCGTAACGCCACTACCAGGTATCGGGATAGATGTGAAAATTAAAGCGGGTGTAGGCTCAGTTATTTCTAATCCAATTCGCTCAGTAGCAGATGTAGAAAAATTAGGTGAGTTCAATGCAAAGGAACATACACCTTTCGTATTAGAGACAATAAAATTACTAACAGAAGAACAGCTTAATGTACCATTAATTGGATTTGCAGGAGCGCCATTTACATTAGCGAGCTATATGATTGAAGGTGGACCTTCTAAAAACTATAATAAAACAAAATCATTTATGGTTTCAGAACCACAAGCATGGTTTGCGTTAATGGATAAATTAGCAGATATGATTATTGCGGACGTTTCTGCACAAGTAGAAGCAGGTGCTAAAGCGATTCAAGTATTTGACTCATGGGTAGGTGCTTTAAGTGTTGAAGATTATCGTGTCTTTATTAAACCAGTTATGACACGTATTTTCGGCGAGTTAAAAAAAGAAAATGTACCACTTATTCAATTCGGTGTAGGTGCAAGCCATTTAGTAAAAGAGTGGAATGATTTACCAATAGACGTAGTAGGCTTAGATTGGCGCTTACCGATTAAAGAAGCGCGTGCAAAAGGTATAACAAAACCAGTACAAGGAAACTTAGATCCTTCATTATTACTTGCTGATTGGTCAGTAATTGAAAAACGCACAAAAGATATTATCGATCAAGGCTTAGAGGTGCCAGGTCATATCTTTAATTTATGCCATGGAGTATTCCCAGAGGTTGATCCAGCCGTATTAAAACGTTTAACAACACTTATTCATGAATATAGTGCCCAACAAATTCAAGCACGTTCATAAATATCAACAGTGAAAAAGAGCACATTTTAAATCACACAATTACACTTTATTATGGTGTAGTTGGTGCTAGCGTATAGAAATCAGACAAAAAATATAGTTTAACTATTATTTAGAGGTGAAAAGGACTATGAAAAAAGTTAAAGGTTTATTAGTGATGGCATATGGTACACCCTATAAAGAAGAAGATATTGAACCGTACTACACACATATTCGTCATGGACGTAAACCGTCTGACGAGCATTTAGAAGATTTACGCAGTCGCTATGAGGCAATTGGTGGTTTATCACCACTGGCTGCTGCAACAGAAGCACAGGCTGAAGCTTTGTGTGCACGTTTAAATGAAGTGCAAGATGAAGTAGAATACAAGTTATTTATTGGTTTAAAGCATATTCATCCGTTTATTGAGGATGCAGTGGAGGAAATGGTCGCTGCGGGCATTAAAGAAGCCGTATCAATCGTCTTAGCACCACATTTTTCAACATTCTCTATTAAATCATACAATGGCCGCGCAGCGGAAACAGCAGGTGACCGCCTAACAATTACATCTGTTGAGTCTTGGTATGATGAGCCTAAGTTTATTGAATATTGGAAGGGGAAAGTGAACGAAACATTCGATGCTATGTCTGCTGAAGAACGCGAGAAGGCTTGCTTAATCGTATCAGCGCATTCACTTCCAGTAAAAATTAAAGAACTAGGCGATCCTTACGAAGACCAATTAATTGAAACAGCTCGCCTAATTCAAGAAGCGACGGGTGTGAAAAATGTAGAAGTCGGCTGGCAATCAGCAGGACAAACACCAGAACCATGGTTTGGTCCAGATGTGCAAGATTTAACACGTGATCTTTATGAGCAAAAGGGGTACCGTTCATTTGTTTACACACCAGTAGGATTTGTAACAGAACATTTAGAGGTACTTTATGATAACGATTATGAATGTAAAGTGGTTTGCGATGAGTTAGGTGCTAACTATTATCGTCCTGCAATGCCAAATACACATCCATTATTTATTGATGCGATGGTAGATGCCATTCATAAAAAATTAAGCTAAGCGAAAAGAAAGTGATGATGTTGGTGACTCAAAAAAGACGAAAGGTAGTTGTTGTTGGCGGTGGTATTTCAGGCCTTACAGCTGCGTTCTATATGCAAAAACAAGCGCGTACAAAAGAATTGCCGGTAGATATCGTACTTGTCGAGTCGTCATTACGTCTTGGCGGAAAAATCCAAACGCTTAGAAAAGACGGCTTTATTATCGAGCGTGGACCAGAATCCTTTTTCGATCGTGAAAATCATGTACAAGCACTGGCAAAAGAGCTTAGTATTGAACATGAGATGATTACCGGAGATTCAGGACCGACTTATGTAGCTGTAGGAAGTAAATTGTACCCTATTCCGAGCAGTCTGATGTCAGGAGCAACGCCACATATCTCGTCATTCATTACATCTGGTTTGTTTTCACTTAGTGGGAAAATTCGTGCAGCGGGAGATTTTATTCTCCCGCGTTCTGCACGGGATGACGACCAGCCATTAGGTGAATTTTTTCGAAGAAGATTTGGCGCAGAGGTTGTAGAAAACCTAGTGGAACCTTTACTTGCAGGAACCTTTGCAGGGGATATTGAACAGCTAAGTATGCGCTCTATATTTCCACAGCTTTACGAATTGGAGCAAAAATATCGTAGTTTGCTTTTCGGTATGAAGAAATCAGGGACAAATTTTCTAAGTTACAATCAGATAACGAAGGATAAGGGAATTTTTCAAACCTTTGAAAATGGGCTTGAGACACTTATCGAAAAGTTAGAAGAATCTCTACTTCCAGGGACAGTCATGAAAGGTGCGAAAGTAGAACAAATTGATCATGGTAAAGATGGTGCTGTGCAAGTCGTACTAAATAATTTTTCACATATAACAGCAGATGCAATTATTATCGCAACGCCATTTAATGTGGCACAAAAAATGTTTAGTAAGCATCAACTCTTGACTGAGTTAAATACGATGAAAGCCGCAACTATTGCTACAGTGACGATGGCATTTAAAAAAGAGCAACTTGGAGACTTAGATGCACTTTCGTTTTTTGTCTCTAGAAATAGTGATTTTTCAATAACATCTTGTACGTGGATTAATCGAAAATGGCCGAATACTACCCCTGAAGGCTATGTATTATTACGTAGTTATATTGGTCGTGTCGGTGATGAAACAATAGTTGCCTTATCTGATTCAGAGATTGAAAAGACAGTATTACAAGACTTAAAGAATACAATAGGGCTAGACGGTGAACCCGTGACAACCGTTGTCTCTCGTTGGAAAAACGCTATGCCACAATATACTGTTGGACATGAAGCGAAAATTGCTCGTGTAAAGGAAGAACTTTATCAACACTTTCCAACAGTAAAACTTGCAGGTAGCTCTTTTGAGGGGATTTCAATTCCAGAGTGTGTAGAGCAAGGCTGTAAAGTGGCAAATGAAGTTTTAAGTGATATGTTTAAACAGTAAAAGAGTAGTGCAAATTTACATTTGTACTACTTTTTTTGATAGGATTTTTTTAAGTATTTGTTTAAGTAATGATAGTAGCAATCATTGAAAGCACTTTTTTTGTTCTTCACAGTGTTGGATTACTTAAATGTTGAAATAAAGAAAGGGCGCTTTAAAATTAGCATGGCAATTTTAAGGCGCCAAATAATTAGTATTTATTGAAAAGAAACTGCAATGTTAATCAGGATGGGAGCACAATGGATTAGTAGATTTCCATCTTTCTTAAAAGTAATAGGAGTTGTTGAACATAGAATAGACTATGTCTAGCGATTAAGAAATTCTGTGGCATGACCAAACAATACCACCGGAGTTAGCGCCCCCTAAGGTCAATGCAATGCTTAAGCCATTTGCATCATAAAATAAATCAATCAAATCGCCTGCATTCAAATTGACTTCTCCTGCTAATGTTACAGTACCATTACCGAGAACTGCTCTAATAGTTAATAGGGTAACAGCTAAATTTAATACTGGGAATAAACCGTTTATTAAATTAGTTGTAGTATTTCTACGAATTGTAAATGAGGGGTTAACACCTGCACCAATGCCAAGACTGATGGCAGCTACTGTTGAGTAGTTGATAGTTGCTTCAAAGCAATATCTTCCAGTTGTTGGGACTGTGAATATACCAGTTGTTGGGTTAAATGCTGGTGTTGTGAAATAAGGTGAAGCTACACTCCAGTTAGTTAAAGTAGTAGAGTTACTAACCGCTAGAGTATTTAAAAATGCAGAGAAGCCTTCTGTAAAAGCTGGCCCAGTAGGTCCTGTTGGCCCTGTTGCACCAGTAGGTCCCGTCGGTCCGATAGCACCTGTCGCGCCGGTTGCACCAGTAGGTCCTGTTGGTCCAATAGCACCTGTCGCGCCGATTGCACCAGTAGGTCCTGTTGGTCCAATAGCGCCGGTAGCGCCAGTGATACCCGTCGCACCAGTAGGACCGGTAGCTCCACGGTCTCCTTCTTCACCAGTAGGTCCCGTCGGTCCACGAGCCCCAGTGATGCCCGTCGCGCCCGTAGGTCCTGTTGGTCCGATAGCGCCAGTGATGCCAGTACCAGTAGGTCCGGTAGCGCCCGTGATGCCCGTCGCACCAGTAGGTCCGATTACCAATATCGCCTGTAGCGCCCGTGATGCCCGTCGCGCCCGTAGGTCCGGTCGCCGATGTCGCCTGTAGCGCCCGTAGGTCCTGTTTACCGATGTCGCCTGTAGCGCCCGTAGGTCCGATTACCGATGTCGCCTGTCGCACCAGTGATGCCCGTCACGCCCGTAGGTCCGATTTACCAATATCGCCTGTAGCGCCCGTGATGCCCGTCGCGCCCGTAGGTCCGATTACCGATGTCGCCTGTCGCACCAGTGATGCCCGTCACGCCCGTAGGTCCGGTTGGCCGATGTCGCCTGTCGCACCCGTGATGCCCGTCGCGCCCGTAGGTCCTGTTGGTCCGATATCGCCAGTGATGCCCGTCGCGCCTATAGGTCCGGTCCCGATATCGCCTGTCGCACCCGTGATGCCCGTTGCGCCCGTCGCGCCAGTACCCAGCAGGTCCGATATCGCCAGTGATGCCCGTCGCACCCGTAGGTCCGGTCGGTAATATCGCCTGTAGCGCCAGTGATGCCCGTAGCGCCCGTAGGTCCGGTCGGCCGATATCGCCTGTAGCGCCAGTGATGCCCATCGCGCCCGTCGCGCCAGTTGGTAATATCGCCCGTAGCACCAGTGATGCCCGTAGCGCCCGTAGGTCCGGTCTGCCGATGTCGCCTGTAGCACCAGTGATGCCCGTAGCGCCCGTAGGTCCGATTGGTAATATCGCCTGTCGCGCCAGTGATGCCCGTTGCGCCCGTAGGTCCGGTCTACCGATGTCACCTGTAGCGCCCGTGATGCCCGTCGCGCCCGTAGGTCCTGTTGTACTGATGTCGCCTGTAGCACCAGTGATGCCCATCGCGCCCGTAGGTCCTGTTACCCAATATCGCCTGTAGCACCAGTGATGCCCGTCGCGCCCGTAGGTCCGATTGGCCGATGTCGCCTGTAGCACCAGTGATGCCCGTCACGCCCGTAGGTCCTGTTGGTCCGATAGCGCCCGTGATGCCCGTCGCGCCCGTAGGTCCTGTTGGTCCGATAGCGCCCGTGATGCCCGTCGCGCCCGTAGGTCCTGTTGCCGATGTCGCCTGTAGCACCAGTGATGCCCATCGCGCCAGTAGGTCCTGTTGGCCCAATATCGCCTGTAGCACCAGTGATGCCCGTCGCGCCAGTCGCGCCAGTGGCCCCAGTAGCCCCCGTTGCGCCCGTAGGTCCTGTTGGTCCAGTAGTCCCTGTTGTACCAGTAGGTTTAATAGGCCAAATAGAACAGTTTTGCTCTGGTCTATTAATGCAACGGCATGGATAACTATTACATCTCTTGCAAATGTTATTTAAAATAAAATCGTGGAAATTCATTTATTCACCTCCTCTCTCAAATATCCTATTCATAAAAATGATAGAGGAAGTGGACGGTTAACTACTTTGCTTATTCATATAAGCATTATAAATTGTGTACTAGCTAATCACTATGATCTTATAGGGGAAGAAGCTTAGGAGATAAAGAAGACTTTCTTATAAGAATTGCATTTCCTGATTTTCATAAAGTTTAATAGTAATCTAAGCGTTGTCATTCATCTTTTTTAACAATTGCTCAAAGTAAGTTTTGTTGTGTAAGATTTTTTCATCGTTCGGTAAGTAGCCTCGTGCCAATTCATTATGGGTATTGGCTAATTCGTATTGTTGTAAACGGTCATAGAGGACGCAAAGTTGTATATGAGGTAACCACGTGGTAAAAGTTGTATTTAGAAATGGAGCGTTTGGTTTTGTTTTTATTGTCAATGCTTGTTCATACCAAAAGATTGCCTCCTGATTTTTCCCTTGCTCCATAAAATGATGGCCAAGCCTACAGCATGCCTCTGGACGTGGGATGTCATATTCAAAGCTTCTTAAAATAGAACTTACATTATTTTCTTTATCATTTAAAGTCGAGTAACAATCTGCTAGTTTAAAACAGGATTGAATATTATCTTCTACCCAACCACGTTTTGATGTTAAAAAAAGTTCATAGTAAAAGATTGCATCCTCAATTTCATTATGATCTAGTAATTCATTGGCATAATAAAATGTGTCACGTGGAGTTAATGCTTCACCTGATTGAAGGAGTTTTCTATAAATGGTAATATTCCGCTGGTGGTCATGATGAAGTGGTAAGTGGCTAATAGCGACATCACTTTCGTAAAGATGTCCACTAACCTCTAAATATTCATGAACTGCACCAATCCATTGAAATTGCTTATCTCTTTTAACTAATCGATATCTTCTTAAAAGAGAGTTCACTTTTCCTTCAGCATCAAAGCTTAAATAATAATTCATCGAGACAGCATCAATTTCAGGGGCTAAAGATTCCTTTAAGGCTTTAAATTTCTCCTGATCTTCCGCCAATAACACATCATCAGCGTCTAACCAAAGAATATAGTCCTGTGTAGCTTGTTGGAATGAAAAATTTCGCGCTTGGGCAAAATGATGCACCCACTCAAATTCAAAAATACGATCAGTAAACTGTTTTACAATTTTCTTTGTATTGTCGCTAGAGCCAGTATCAACTATATTTATTTCATCCACTAAATCTTTTACTGATTCAAGACATCTGGCAATGACATCTTCTTCATTTTTCACAATCATACATAAACTAATGGTTACCATAATGTGATTCCTCCTTACGATAATCTTTGTAGTATATGTGTTAATAGGCATTTTTGCGATGCTTAAGTCTTTTGCTATTGATAGTAAAGACGCGCTGTTATCGGCTGGGAATGTGTCATAAATTTACCTTTCAAGTTTCACGCAGATTTCACAAATGTGAAGTATAGTTAGAGGGCAGAGGTGATGATTTTGAAAAAATGGGCATTCTTCATTTTTTCTTTTATACAAATTATTTGGTTAGTAGGGTGTACAGAGAAATCTTTTGAGCCAATTGAACGTAATCAGAATTTTATAGCGTCTCTCAATATTCAAGAACCATCGCTTGATTTTATTGATGATCAAGGTGGAGTTTTTGCATCTTGGACATTTGACAAAGCGTATACAGGCGCAATACTCCTCGATAAGGACCAAATTTTACTATATGGTCATCAATTAGATGAAATAGATGTTTTTGCACTTTCGACAGGTAAAAAGCTCTATTCAAAAAAAGTAGAAATTGGCACGACCAATGTGTATTATGCGCCGAAGTTCAAACAATTTTTTGTTACGAATAGTAAGATGAATACAGTGACAAGCTTTGATGTGGAAGGCAATGAACTTGCTTCACAGCGGCTTGGCAATTATCCGATGTCGATGGCAACGTATAAAGATAAGCTTTATGTGGTGAACTATAAAGACACGAAACTATCAGTGTTATCCATTAAAGATTTAACGATAGAACAACAGTGGCCAATAGAAAAATCGTCACATGGGATTGTCATTATTGAAGAGACAAATGAGTTATGGATTGGTGGACACGGTGAAGGAAGCAAACCGAATAGTTCGGTGAAACGTTATGATCTTACAACGGGTGCTGTTCATGGTGAAATAGAAATGCCTTTAATGCCAGTAGGTTTAACAAAGACGAAAGATAATGTGTTAGTGGTCAGCCATGGGCATAATGAATTATATGTCGTTGATTTTAATGGTACAGTGAAATGGCATAAAGAGGTAGGGGCCAACCCATTTGTTGTAAATCAGTTTAAGAATAATATTGTTGTAGCTGGCTATGACGACCACACATTATATTTTATAAAAGACGGTCAGGTACAAAAAACAGTTGATGTTGGTAAAGGTGCATTTCAACTGTTAGTAAGGGAGGAAGAAAAGTGACAACAGTATTAATTGTTGATGATGAGCAAGATATGCGTAATTTAATCGAGATGATGCTCAATAATTCCAAGTTCGAGACCTTTACAGCTGCAAATGGAACGGAGGCGTACGATATTATTGTGCGGGAAAAAATCGACTTAGTTCTATTAGATGTAATGATGCCACATGAAGATGGTTTTACAGTTTGTCAAAGTATTCGTGCGATGTCGAATGTTCCTGTAATTTTCTTAACGGCACGAGATGCGAATGAGGATAAAGTAAAGGGGCTGACACTCGGTGGAGATGATTATATCGTAAAGCCGTTTACAAATGATGAACTGGTGGCACGAATGCATGCTGTATTAAGAAGAAGCGGTTCTAATATAACCGATTTGCAGCAAAAAATTGTTGTCTTTGGGTCCATTAAATTAGATGAGATTTCTCGGAAAGTTTCAGTTGAAGGGAAAGTAATCCCGTTAACTTTAAAGGAATTTGAATTATTACATTTATTTATGAAAAATCCAGGCAATGCCTATTCACGTGAACAATTGTTAGAGCGTATTTGGGATATAGATTATTTAGGGGGAACAAGAACGGTTGATACCCATATAAAAACATTACGCTTGAAGCTTGGAAAGGAAGCGGCAGGGTATATTCAAACCGTTTGGGGAGTCGGCTACCGCTTTGACCCTGGCGAATGAAAAAGATTTCCACACGTATTTGGCTACTAATATTTGCATTTTTGATTATTACAGTTGTTTTTATGTACGTACTGACTGATTTTTTATATGAACAGCTTTATGTGGAAGATACAGAAAGCATGATGATCGAGGTCGGTACAAAGTTACAAACAATGTATACGAGTGGCAAAGTGACAGATGAATTTATTGCTGATATTGAACATTATAATAATTATTCTAATTTAAATATTTTTGCTGTTAGAAATCCACGTGAGCTTAGTGCATGTGTTCCGTTTGATATTGATTATGAAACATTGATAGGTGCAGAAGAACGAGAACAATTGCTAGAAGGTAATTATGTGCAAAAGATTGGCTATGAGCCTCGGTTCGATCGACAACTTATTTCAGTTGTATTGCCTTTAGTAGATCAAAACAGGTTAGAGGGCATTATTTATATTTACTTCCCATTAGCAAAAATCAGTGAGTTAGCAAGTCAAGAAGTCATTTTCTTATTTTTGAGCGCATTTGTCTTTTTGATTGTGATGAGCTTCTTTGTATATAAAGGTATTCAACGTATTATGCGTCCATTAAATAACTTACAAAGAGCGGTGGAGCAAATGTCGTATGGTCATTATGAAACACGAGTGCCGGTTAAATCTAGTGATGAAATAGGTAAACTATCCAGTACTTTTAACGGTATGGCGGAGGCTATACAACGTGAAGATGAAGTACAAAAAACATTTTTAGCAACTGTTTCTCATGAATTACGAACACCTATTAGCTATGTAAAAGGGTATAGTGAAGCAATGCAAAATGGTATTATTGCAGAAGAGCAAAAACAAGAGACTATTCAGTTGATCGTGCGAGAAGCAAATCGTATGGAACGTTTAACAAATGAGCTTCTTCAACTTGCTCGGATGGAAAATGAACAGAAGGATATTGCCCTTTATCCGATTCCACTTGCAGAAACATTACGAGAAGTACGAAAAATTTTAATGCATCAAGCTCAAAAAAAGAATATTACGTTGCATCTTAATGTAGATGATGAACTAATTGTCAAAGCGGATGAAGTGAAGCTTAAGCAAATATTTATTAACATTATCGAAAATGCTATTAATTACTCTTATGAACAGTCAAAAGTGGACATTGTGGCAGTTGAAAATAATGGAAATGCACTTATTACGATAAAGGATGATGGCATTGGTATACCGCTGGAAGATTTATCGCATGTGACAGAGCGTTTCTATCGTGTTAATAAAGCGCGTAGTCGTGCAGATGGTGGCAGTGGCTTAGGTCTATCTATAGTGGAACAATTATTAAAGCAGTTACATGGTAAAATTGAAATCGAAAGTGAATTAGATAAAGGTACAAAAGTAAAGATTACGATGCCGTTAATGGAGGAATAGAACATGAAGAAATGGATTTTGACATTGTTAGCTGTACCCGCATTATTAGTTGGGTGTGGGGAAAAGAAAGAACCGGCTACAACTTCCACATTAGAGGAGCCTCAAATGTTGGAAGTAGAAATTTTAACGTCAAAAGAAGTAGCAATAAATGCTCCGATAGAGCTAGCTGCTCACGTTACCCAAGGTAAAGAAAATATTGATGATGCAATCGTAGAATTCGAAGTGTGGGAATCAGGTAAACGTGATGAAGGTCAAATGTTAGAAGGTAAATTAGAGAAAGATGGCGTCTATAAAGCTCAGACAACATTCGATCATGACGGCGTATATTATATGTTTGCTCATACTACAGCTAATGGCATTCATAATATGCCGAAACAGCAAATTACTGCTGGTACACCTGATATGACAAAAGTAATTCAAGAAGATGAAAAAGCCAATATGAGCATGCCAAATCAGGGTACAGATTCATCAGAGGACACAGAGCAACAAGAAAATGAAAAAAATCATCATTAAAAGCTTGCATTATTTTTAAAATAGGAATATTATAATGACCAGATGACCGAAATGGTTTTCTGGTCATTATTTAATTTCAGTGTACAAAAGGTGTACATAACTTAACAGGAAAGGATGTCACAAATGGATCGTAGGCAGGAAATTATTGAAGCAGCTGCAAAATCATTTACGTTGTTTGGCTACAAGGCAACGACGATGGAACAAGTGGCGAAAATTGCGAATGTCGGTAAAGGAACGATTTATACATTCTTTGCAAATAAAGAAATTTTATTTCAAGAGATTGCGATGTCACTTGTACGTGAGATGAAGGCGGAAGCGGATGCAGTGTTGGATGTATCAGCAAGCTTTATGGATAATGCGCATCATGCTTTGATGAAAATGCTACAGTTCCGTGAGAAGCATCTTTTATTTGCGAAGTTAATAGAAGAAGAAAAAGAATTACGTACGCCAGCGGTCAAACAAGTTCTAATTCGCATTGAGTCTGAAATATTATCTTATATGGCAACATTAATTCAACGACGAATTGATAAAGGTGAAATTCGAGATTGTGATGCGGAGTTAGTAAGCTACCTGTTATTAAAAGCGTATTTAGCGTTCGTAGTAGATTGGCATGAGCTACATGGCGACATGATTCCAGAAGAGAAGATACTAAATCTTTTTAAGGAGACAATCTTTCGAGGGCTCGTTCTTTAAGAAAAAATCTACAAATTTTACACATGATGAAGTTTGCGATTTTTTTGCAGTAAAATGACCAAATGACGTTTTCGGTCAATTAGTATAGGAGTGAGAAAAAATATGATTAAAGCTGAATGGCTGAAAATCCTTAAAACAAGAAAAATGCTTGTTTCAATAATCGCTGTTCTATTTATTCCGGTCATGTATGCAGGCATGTTTTTATGGGCGTTTTGGGATCCATATGCAGGCATGTCTAATTTACCGGTAGCGATTGTTAATGATGATAAGGGTGCAGAAATGGATGGAGTGAAGTTAGACTTAGGAGATACCTTAGTCGATAAACTCGTCGATAGTAAGCAATTTGACTTTATAGAAGTGTCAAAAGAAGAAGCGGAAAAAGGATTAAATGGTCGAGACTATTACATGATTTTAGAAATCCCAACAAATTTCTCAGAGCATGCTACGACTTTACTTGATGACAAACCTTCTAAATTAGTCATGAATTATATTCCGAATGAAGGCTTGAACTTCTTAGGAGCACAAATTGGCGAAACAGCAATGGATCGCATTCGTGCGGAAGTAAATACGCAAGTTTCTGCTACATATGCAGAGAAATTATTTGATTCTATTGCCACATTAGGAGATGGCTTTACAGAAGCAGCTGATGGTTCTGTTAAGTTAGACGAAGGCGCTAAAAAAGTAGCAAATGGAGCGAAAGATTTAAAAGGATATTTAGAACAGTTAGCTTCTAGCACAATTGAACTTTCTGATGGTACAGATAAAATTACCAAAGGTGCAACGCAAGCAGCTAATGGTGCTAACGACTTATCAACTGGTCTTGTGAAATTAGAAAATGGTACAGTGCAGTTACAGCAAGGTGCACAGCAGGCAGCTGCAGGTGCAACAAGTCTTCAACAAGGTCTATCTCAATACACACAAGGTGTAGCGAAAGTAGAAGCAGGCCTAACAACAATAACTGAAAAACAACAGCAAATTATTGCTGGTGCAACATCTGTTGCTGAAAATGCTGGTAAGCTAAACAGTTCAGCAAATCAGTTATCTAATGGTTCTGCACAAGTAGAAGCGGGTATTGTGGCTCTAACAGCACAGTTAAAAAGTACAATTGATGCAATGCCAGCAGAGCAAGCCGCTGCTTTAAAGCAAACGTTAGCTGAGCTACAAGCTGGTAGTACCAATGTGCACAATGGTTTAAATGCATTAGCAGCAGGTACTGAAAAATTACAAGCTGGTGCTAACCAAGTTAGCGGTGGTGCATCACAAATTGCTGCAGGTCAAAAAGATGTTTTAGCTGGTGCAAATGCATTAGCAGCAAAAAGCAATGAACTAGTTCAAGGTGCACAAAGCCTTCAAGCTGGTAACGCCACTCTTGCTAGTAAACTAGGTGAATTACATGCAGGTGTAAACACAGCTGTTGCTGGTTCACAAACATTAGCTTCAGGATTAAATGACTTAGCGAGTGGTACAACAACATTGAATAAAGGTACTTCAACACTTGCTTCAAAATCTGGCGAGTTAGCAGAAGGCTCTGCAACACTTGCTGATGGGTCAACTGAACTTGCCGATGGTACAGCGACACTATCTAGCAAATTAGGTGAAGCTAGTGAAAAAGCAAACGAAGTACATGCAAATAATGACACATATGATATGGTCGGTAGTCCGGTTGAAGTAGAAAAAGAATCAATCAACCATGTTCCAAACTATGGTACAGGTTTCGCACCTTACTTTATTTCACTTGGATTATTTGTTGGAGCACTGCTAATTTCAATCGTATTCCCACTTGTAGAACCTGCAATTCGTCCGAAAAATGGCGCATCATGGTTTACAAGTAAAGTGACAGTCCTTGCATTCGTAGGTTTAGTGCAAACATTATTAACAGTAGCCATTGTAAAATGGGGCTTAGGTCTTGAAGTACAAAATTTAGGTTACTTTGTACTAACGGCGTTACTAACAAGTTATGTGTTCCTAGCTTTAATTCAAATGTTAGTTTCTATTTTCGGTGATCCAGGTCGTTTCATTGCCATTGTTGTACTGATTTTACAACTTACAACAAGCGCGGGTACATTCCCACTTGAACTGATTCCGTCACCATTGCAAGTATTTAATAAATTATTGCCAATGACATATACTGTTCAAGCATTTAAAGCAAGCATCTCAACAGGCGATATGACGTATTTATGGCAAAACTATGGTATGTTATTTGGCTACCTAATTGTGTTCTTAGTCATTACTTTTGGTTATTTCATGTTATTACACACAAAACGTTACTCAAAAGTAGCGGAAGATTAAAAACACTTTGCACCCATCATTTACTTGGTGGGTGTTTTTTAGTGCCAGTCACTCAAACAATTTAGTACCTAGCATAATATAGGCTCCTAAATCGTAAAAATCCACTTCGCTTTTCGCGGGCACAGTGTAAGCAACAACCCTCGCTGTCGCGCGGTTTGTTACGTCTTACAACTTGCGCTGTTCCCGCCCTAATGTCATGGCTGGCGCATATGCAAAGTGCCAGTCACTCAAACAATTTCAGTTTAAATGTAAAACAGCAGCTGATATGAGCGTATCAGCTGCTGTTTTGTGTAAGTGTAAGAGATTTAATTAATGGTTCATCATAAATGTATGATGAGTGGTGTCATTATTAGTTCGTGTGGGGCACGAAATGACGTTACAGCATAGGCAAATGCTTATAGGCAGTTACATTTTTCACAAGTGTTGCTGTAGCATTCGCTTTGTTCTTCGATCTTTTCACCGCATTCTGTGCATTGTTTTGCAGGTAAGTTCTTGAAAAATTCAACTACGTTTTCTAACATTGTGGACTCCTCCTTTAAGTTCATCTGTACTATTACTGTTTTATTATTTTCTAGTGTATTATAACAGATGCGTTTCGTCAACACAAAATGCCTAATTTACGTTAAAATAAAATATGGATATTTTGTGAAGGAGGAAACGACTATGATTTTCGTTGATAATAAAGGGATTCATGATCCACGCATTAACCTTGCCATTGAGGAGTATTTACTAAAGACAATGGATGTAGAGAAGGAACCGGTGCTGTTATTTTACATAAATCAGCCATCTATTATTATTGGTAAGAACCAAAATACGATTGAAGAGATTAATACAGATTATGTTGAAGATAATGGTATCATTGTTGTGCGCCGCCTTTCTGGTGGGGGTGCGGTGTATCATGACCTTGGAAACTTGAACTTTAGCTTTATTACGAAGGACGATGGCGATAGCTTTATGAATTATAAAAAATTCACACAGCCAGTTGTCGACGCGCTTGCAAAAATGGGCGTAAATGCGGAGTTATCGGGTCGTAATGATATTTTAGCTGAAGGGCGTAAAGTATCTGGTAACGCGCAGTTTTCTACTAAAGGTCGCATGTTTAGTCATGGGACATTACTGTTTGATACAGAAATAGATGCAGTTGTATCTGCATTGAAAGTAAAGAAAGATAAAATTGAATCAAAGGGTATTAAATCCATTCGTTCACGTGTAGCAAATATTTCTGAGTTTTTAAAGGATAAAATGACCGTTGAAGCATTCCGCTTAGAAATTTTAAAATCTATTTTCGGTGGAGAAGAAAACATTCGCTATCATGAGCTTTCAGAAGAAGACTGGGCAAATATTCATCAATTATCTGCTGAACGCTATCAAACTTGGGAATGGAACTACGGGAAATCCCCTCGCTTTAATATTCAAAAAACACATCGTTTCCCTTCAGGCGGGATTGACATTCGCTTAGAAGTGAATCATGGTGTGATTGAAGAAGCACATATATTTGGTGATTTCTTCGGTGTAGGCGATATTGCAGATGTTGAGCAACGCTTAGTTGGTACAAACTATGATCGTGCTGCGATTGCGATGTCATTAGCGGATATCAATATCCCAACATACTTTGGAGGCATTTCTACAGAAGAGTTTTTACAATTAATTTATTAACAGTAGACAAAAAATAGTTGGCTAATGCCTTTTCCTAAAAAAGATATTTTAGCCTAACTTGGCGTATAATGTAGGCGGTAATACTGTGGAAAAATTAAAGTCTAAACATGATGGAACCGTTGAACTTGAAGTTACCAATATATTCACAATAAATAGGGCACGCGCAATTAGGGCGCGTAGCCTTTTTTTGGTACAATATATGATAGAAAGGAGTGTCATTATGGAGAAGCATCGAATATTTATTGTCGAGGATGATGTGAAAATTGCATCATTGCTTGCAGAAACACTGAGAAAATATCAATACGAAGTGGAAACGATTCAAGAATTTGAACACTTAATAGAAGAATTTACAGCCTTTAATCCACATATGGTATTGCTTGATATAAATTTACCTGCGTATGACGGCTATTACTGGTGTCGTCAGCTACGTCAACATACAACATGTCCCATCATTTTCATTTCAGCGCGCTCTGGCGAAATGGATCAAATTTTTGCGCTTGAAAATGGGGGTGACGATTTTATTACAAAGCCATTTAATTACGAAATCGTTCTCGCTAAAATCCGTAGTCACTTGCGTCGTACATATGGAGAATATGCCGCTAGACAAGAAGAACGGACGATTAAACAAGGACAGCTTGTACTGCATTTAGAGCGTATGGAGCTGCACAAAAATGATTTAGAAATTCCATTACAGAAAAAAGAATGTATTATTTTAGAATTGTTAATGGGCCATGCACCCAAAGTAGTAACACGTGAGCAACTGCTAGAGGAGCTATGGGACGATCAAGCATTTGTCGATGAAAATACGTTAAATGTGAACATGACACGCGTTCGCAAGAAGCTAGCCGATTATCATATTGCCTCAACAATTGAGACGGTTCGTGGAGCAGGCTATCGTTTTATATTAAGTGCGGGTGAGTTGTAATGGGCTGGAAATTATTTTTACGTGATTATGCAACATTTTTTATTTTTCAACTGATTTTAGTCGGTTTTATTATGGTGTTGTACTGGCTCGATGGCTTTCGTAACGTCGATACGGCTATTTATTCTGTAAGTATTAGCTTAGTATTACTATGCTCTTTTTTACTTATTCGTTATTTAATGCGCCAAAGTTATTTGGGTAAAATATTACATCTTCCAAAATCAATGGAAGATGTGTTACAAAAAAATGCCAAAACACCAGAAGCGGTGCAAGTAGAAAAATATATGCATGAACTGTACCGACTGTATCAGCATGAGCTTCATTCCTTGTATGCTAGCCAAAAGCGCCACGATCAATTTATGAATCAATGGGTACATCAAATGAAAACGCCTATTTCTGTCATTGAGATGCTATTGCAGGATGAACGCCCTCTTGATAAAAAGAATGTGCAAGAAGAAATAGATCGTTTACGTAGAGGATTGGATATGGTGCTTGTTAACGCGCGTCTAGAAAACTTTGAAGAGGATATGCAAGTCGAACAAATTCCGTTAAAAACAATTGTTACTGCAACTGTTAATGAAAATAAACGTTTATTTATTACGAATCGTGTTTTTCCAGAAATCCATATTGAGGACGATATTATCGTAGCAAGTGATTCAAAGTGGCTTCGATTTATCATCGGGCAATTTGTAACAAACGCAGTTAAATATACATTTGAAGAGAATAAAAAGATCGTGATGTCTGCTATTAAACAAGATGATCATATTCAGTTAGCGATTTGTGATGAAGGAATTGGTATTCCCGCTTCTGACCTTTCACGTGTGACCAAAGCCTTTTTTACAGGTGAAAATGGGCGTAAAACTGGAGAATCCACAGGTATGGGCTTGTATTTAGCAAAGGAAATCTGCGGAAAACTAGGGCATCAATTGGACATTACATCAGAAGTAGGCAAAGGGACGATTGTCACCGTGACATTTACAAATTAGGGGGAGCAGAAATGGGAGAAGTACGGATTGAAGACTGGGTATTAAATATTGAATTAGATAAAACGAAGGAGTTGTACGCGTCACACACAGAACTATGTGATTGTTTGTTTTGTGAAAATTTCCGTCAGGCAAGCTTATTCCTACAAGATGAAGTTGTGCATTTTTGTGATGCACTTGGGCTAAACTTACATAAACCAAGTCTCCTAAATGCTTTCCCAGTTGAAGGCGAGCAAGTGATGTATAGTGGGCACTATGCAGTTTATGGTGAAATAATTGAAGGTGAGTTAGATGCATGGGATGTCGTAGTTGGAGAGCATTGCTTTAGTCTAGTGCAAGAAGAAGCGAAGAATGCTTCAGCCGAAATAGAACCACACTTTCAAATTGGCTTTGAGGTGGTATTCAATTGGCTTTTACCAAAATCTATGGAATTAATCGAGAAATAAGGTGAACAAAGTATGCCTATTTTAGAAATAAAGGATGTTACGAAAGTATATGAGGGCAAGGTGACGCATCGTGCACTCAATCAATTAAGCTTTGAGGTTGAACAAGGCGAGTTTTTAGCAGTAATGGGTCCATCAGGAAGCGGCAAGACGACGTTATTAAATATTATTTCTACGATTGATGAACCAACGAGTGGGGAAATCATTTTAGATGGCATGAACCCGCATAAGCTAAATGCTACTGAGCTTGCTTATTTTAGAAGAAGACAACTCGGCTTTGTATTTCAGGATTTTAATTTATTGCATATGCTTACGGTTGAAGAAAATATTGTATTGCCGTTAACGCTCGATCAGCAGCCGTTAGAAGTAATGGAGGAGCGTCTTGCAGGTATTGTAGAAAAGCTTGATTTAACGTCCTTTTTGCATAAACGTCCCAATGAAATTTCAGGTGGACAAGCACAGAGAACCGCCATTGGACGGGCACTGATTCACAATCCGAGCCTTATTTTAGCTGATGAACCAACAGGGAATTTAGATTCGAATTCCTCGCGTGATGTCCTTGAACTATTAACAAAAATTAATAAAGAAAAACAAACGACAATCGTGATGGTGACACATGATCCAATCGCCGCAAGTTATTGTGATCGTGTGCTCTTTATTAAGGATGGGGAATTTTTCAATGAGATTTATCGTGATGATCGACGTCAAATGTTTTTCCAACGAATTTTAAATGTATTGAGCTTACTAGGAGGAGGGCAAGTAGGTGACCTTTCGACAATTCGCTTACCGTAATGTCGTACGGAACAGCCGTATTTACGGTGCCTTTTTTATGGCAAGCTTTTTTTCTGTGGCTGTATTTTTTATCTATTCAATGCTGATGTTTCATCCAGATATTGAACGAGGTATTTTAGGAGAAGTATCGTTAGTCGGCATGATTGGTGCAGAAATCGTACTTGTCCTCTTTACTTTGTTCTTTTTATATTATTCCATGAGTGCCTTTTTAGAGGCGAGATCCCATGAGTTCGCTATATTATTGCATCTTGGGATGGAAAAGCGCCAAATGAACAAACTTGTCTTTTTAGAAACGATGATTATTGGCTCTGGTTCGATTATTGTGGGCATTATTTTTGGCTTCTCATTTTCAAAGTTTTTCTTTATGATTGTTCGAGAAATTTTACATTTAGAGAATTTACCGCTCTATGTATCTTGGCAACCTTTTTTACTTACGATAGGCGTCTTCACAAGTGCTTTTGTGGTTATTTCGTTTATTAGCGTATATTTTACACGTGAGAGAAAATTGCGAGATTTAATCAAAGGGAATGATTATTTAACTAGTGTGGCTAGTTATTCAAAGATTCGCGCAACATATGGTGTTATTTTGATTTTAGCAACGTATGCATTGGCAGTTATTGTTTCCCATACGACGATGATAGGTTTAACTTTATTGATTCCTTTCTCGGCAACATTTGGAACGTATTATTTTTTTAGTGATTCAGTACCGTTCTTTTTAGAAATTGCTCGTGGGAAACGTAAATTTCATTGGCGACGTTATCGCTTATTATCTTTAGCCGAGCAGACACATATTATGATGGATAATGTGAAAATGTTCTTCGTTGTTACAATGGTTTCGACACTGGCGTTTTTATCAGTCGGTGTTTTAGCTACAATGTCTTCTTATACGACGCAATATGACCGATTAAATCCATTAGGGCTTATTTATAAAGGAGATATTAATAATCCGTTTGAGGCTGAGCATATCAATTCTTTGCGTATGCAGTTAGAAGACAAGGGTTTATCCTATCATTTATCCCGTTTTCTTGTTGTCAAGCAAACATCCTCCTTTACACACAATGAGGTGGAAGTATTCCGCGAATCTGATATGAATGTTTTGTTGTCTTCTTTTAACTATCCGTTAATTGATTTGGCGTCTGGTGAAGCAGTGTTTATACCATATTCCGAAGAGTCTTTGAAGAAACTTAAAAATATAGTAGTCCATACAATTTTAGAAGAAAACGAAATTCCAATTACCATTGATAGTGTATATCCTAAAATCGTATTCCCAGGTTCCATTGTTAGTGTAAACTCAATTGTGATCAGTGATGAAGACTTTGGGAAGCTTGTAAAGCCGATTACTAGTAAGGACGCTTTGCAACCCGTCTATCATTTATTTACATTCGATATTCCACAGTGGATGGAGACGAAGGAAATTGGCAAGGACATAGTGGATGATGCCTCAACGGAATATTTTTATAGTATAAAAAAGGGCAAGCATAGCCCATTTTATTTTGAAAATGCAGGATTAAATTATTCTTATATATTAGCTACCTACTCATTATTTACATTAGTTGGTGTTTTAGTGGCCACTGTATTTTTACTAGCTGCTGGTAGTTTTATTTACTTTAAATTGCATACCTCACTTGAACGAGAAAAGCGGAAATTTGATGTGTTAAAACGCATGGGCTTAACAGATATTGAGTTGAAAAAGCTAGTCAACCGTCATTTATTCCCACAATTTTTCTTACCGTGGGGCGTTGCTATGATGCACAGTGGCTTTGCTTTCTTTATGGTACAAGGCATTTTAAAGGACATTGCCAATATTTCAATTGTTAAAGAAGTGTTCTTTGCATTTGGCTTTTTTGTCCTAATACAGGTTATCTATTTTTACTTAATTCGTTGGCGTTACATCTCCCATATCCGTTCTTAAAAATACGTACAAAAGAGAAAAAAGTGAATTTTTTAAAGGTAATATTGACACGAAATAAAAAGTTTCATTGTTTTTTAGATATATTTCTTATATAATATTACTGAATAACGATTCATTTTATACGATAAGGGGATGGTGTAATTGAATTTAGTTTCATGTGTTCGTCAACAAGCAGCAGAGCAGCCGGAAAAAATTGCGTATCATTTTATGGGGAAAGATACTTCATATGGGGAATTTGAGCACACAGTTGGCCGTTTTGCACAGGGGTTACAAGATTTAGGGGTACAAAAAGGGGACCATGTGGCGTTTTTACTCGGCAACACGCCACATTATTTAATCGCTTTATATGCAACGATGCGTCTAGGAGCAACAGCAATTCCTGTGAATCCAATCTATACGCCAGATGAGATATCTTATATTTTACGAAATGGCGATGTTAAGGCGGTTATTGCACTTGATGCATTGCTTCCATTAGTAGAAGTAGGTGTACAGGCATTCCCAGAAGTAGTGACATTTGTCGTTTGTGAAACAACAGCAGATGTAGCTGAAAAAATAGCGGCTTTATCGGAAGAGGCAAAAGCGAAAACACATTTATTTTCGCATATTGTTGCAAGTGCCACTGGATCGTTAGAACCGGTAGACATCGCACAAGATGATACGGCTATTATATTATACACTTCGGGAACAACAGGCAATCCAAAAGGTGCCATGCTGACACACGGAAATGTTTATTCAAATGCACGTGATGTCTCAACGTATTTAGGGTATCAAGCAAATGATCGAATTATTGCAACATTACCAGTTTTCCACGTGTTTGCATTAACAGTCGTAGTCAATGCACCATTGATTAGTGGAGCAACCGTTTTACTTACACCTCGCTTTAGCCCAAGTGAAATTTTCACATTGGCGAGAGAGCAACAGGCGACTGTCTTTGCGGGTGTGCCTACGATGTATAACTTTTTGTATTTATTACCAGAAGGCAAACCGGAAGATTTTTCAACAATTCGTTTAGCCATTTCAGGGGGCGCATCATTACCGGTTGCACTATTACATAATTTCGAGAAGAAATTTAATGTACGTGTATCAGAGGGCTATGGTTTATCAGAAGCTTCACCGGTAACATGTTTCAATCCATTAGACCGTGAGCGAAAAGCTGGCTCTATCGGTACATCGATTAATAACGTTGAAAATAGAGTGGTCGATGTTAATGGTATAGATGTTCCTGTCGGTGAAGTTGGTGAGTTAGTTGTTCGTGGTCCAAATGTCATGAAAGGCTATTATAAAATGCCTGAAGAAACGGCGATGGCAATTCGTGATGGTTGGCTTTACACAGGGGATCTTGCAAAAGTTGATGACGAAGGTTATTTCTATATCGTCGATCGCAAAAAGGATATGATTATTGTTGGCGGTTATAATGTTTATCCGAGAGAAGTAGAGGAAGTTCTATTTGCTCATGATAATATCGTAGAGGCGGCAGTTGTTGGCTACCCAGACCCTAATTTTGGTGAAGCAGTACATGCATATATCGTACTCAAGGAAGTAGCGGCTACGACAACAGATGATATTTTGGCATATTGTGCAAAGCATATGGTGAAATATAAAGTGCCAAAAGTTGTGGAAATATTAGATGAGCTTCCCAAAAATACAACAGGTAAAATTTTGCGTCGTACTTTAAAAGAAAAAGTATAAACGAATTAATAAGTCAGGCCCACCACAAAAAAATTTGTGGTGGGCTTGTTGGTTTTGGAACAGCTGCCTTTTAAATTATCAGAATTGTTTGGGTGTCTGGCACTTACGGTGAAATAAGTTGAGTGCATTGAGCTGGAGTGATAAAATCAGTCATGTGTAATCCTTCTACATACTTTAAAAGGGCTTGTCATATAGTAGGGGAGTAGTAACTTGTATACTTTGTTGTATTGTTTTGGAACCCTTTTGTGCGCAACAACGTCCAAGCTATTAAGAAAAATTAAATTGAAAGAGAGCATACAAAACCAATGATAGGACTCATCCAAGAGTTAATAAGTTTTATAATGCATATTGATGTGCATTTGGAAGAAATCATTCGTGATTTTGGTAATTGGAGTTATCTTATTCTATTTGCCATTGTCTTTGTTGAAACAGGTGTCGTGATTTTCCCATTTTTACCGGGTGACTCATTACTTTTCGCAAGTGGTACATTAACAGCTGCAATGGGCGCCTTTGACTTATGGATACTAATTCCTGTATTTTTGGCAGCAGCAATTTTAGGGGATACAATGAATTACCATATCGGTCATAAAGTTGGGACATCGATTCCTCCGAAAAGTTTTTTAGGTCGGATTGTTAAAAAAGAACGTATGGAAGCAGCGGAGAAATTTTTTAACACGCATGGTGGCAAAACAATTGTAATTGCTCGTTTCATGCCTTTCATTCGTACGTTTATTCCGTTTGTTGCAGGGGCAAGTAAGATGCATTATAGCTACTTTTTACTGTACAACATCGTAGGCGCTGTTTTATGGGTATTCAGCTGTACACTCCTTGGATATTTCTTTGGTAATATTCCAATTATTAAAGATAACTTCTCAGTAGTGCTTATTTTAATCATAGTTATCTCAGTTATTCCGGCTGTTATTGGCGCTTTTAAATCTAAATTTGGTGGGAAATAAAAAGATGCCTCAGATAACATTTGCAGGCTGACACTAAAAGAAAATTATGTTAAGCATCATTTACACAGGCTAGCCCTACCACTATTTTTGGTGGTAGGGCTTTTTGTTATTTCCATGGTAGGAGGAAAATCTATGTTAACTTTAAAAAATCTCAACTATAGTGTCCGGCATCAATATGAAATATAAAATCTTAAAAATTTACTATCACAATGCAAAAATGTAGGATGCTATTGTCCAACCTGTTACTTTTGAAAAATCAGTATAACACCCTTTTTAGTAAATGTTGCGCAAGGTAAGCAAGTAAAAAGTAAAAGCAAATTTTTAATATAGATGCATAAAGTAGTAATGCTTTATCTTTTTTAGTCATAAAATGTAAATTATATAGGTAAATGCTAGTTTCTCAATAAGAAAAATTTATTATAGTGTTGAAAAAATAAGCGTAAGGTAATGAAAAGTGCTATAATAATTACTAGAAAATGGTGAATTGGAGGCAACGAAATGGAAGTATTCATCGGAAGACAGCCAATCTTTAATCTTCATGAACAGGTCGTTGCATATGAGTTGTTATATCGAAACAAAAATGTAAATTCATTTCCTGATGTCGATTCAGATGCTGCAACAGTGGATGTGTTAGTGAACTCATTTTTATCAATTGGTATTGAAGAGGTAACGAAAGGTAAGCCTTGTTTTGTTAATTTTACGGAAAACTTGCTTATGAGTTCAATCGATGAATTTTTAGATCCTTCGCAAGTAGTAATCGAGATTTTAGAAGATGTACCACTAACACCAAATCTAGTTAAGCGTGTCATTGAGCTGAAGTCGCATGGGTTTAAAATAGCGTTAGATGATTTTATTTTAAAAGGAAATGTACCAATATATGATACGCTTTTCCCGCATATTGATTTAATTAAAGTGGATTTCTTAATATCTTCTTTAGTTGAAAGAATGGAAATAGAAAATATGGTAAAGGAAAATTTCCCCCATATTAAATTGCTTGCGGAAAAAGTGGAAACACAAGAGCAATATAGAGTCGCCAAGCATTCAGGCTATGAGTTTTTTCAAGGTTACTTTTTTGAGCAACCTCAAATCATTAAAGCGATGGATATTCCCGCAAATGCCATCCAATATTTTCATATAATTTCGCTCTTAAAGGAAGAAGAACCGAACGTTCATCTGTTAGCAGAAAATATTGAACGGGACATATCGTTGACGTATAAATTATTACAAATGATTAATAATTCTAGTAAACGTTCAAAATCGAAAATACGCTCCATTAAGCAAGCCATTTTATTACTTGGCTTAGCAAATCTTCGCAAGTGGATTTATTTACTAGCTCTGCGTGAATTCGATGGTAGGGCAGATACAGATCTTTTTCAAGAGTTGATGCAAACATCTTTGTTCAGAGCAAAGGTTTGTGAAAAATTAGCCAAACGCAATTATAAGCAAAACTTTTCTGAATACTTTTTAGTTGGGATGTTTTCGTTAATTGATGCGATCTTACAAAGACCGATGAATGTTATTTTGCAACAATTACCTTTCTCAGAGGCGATTACAGAAACAATATTAGGTGGTCAAACAGAGATGACACCTTATCTTGAATTTAGTATTGCGCTTGGAAAATTAGATTGGCAACGATTAGAAGAATTAGCACCACAAATTAATATTGAAATGGCAAGTATTGATCTTTTATATAATGAAGCACTAGAATGGGCAGAAACATCATTATAATTAGGGAAAACGACAGCTTATAGGAGTTGTAGCAAGAGGCGACTCCTAAAAGGTATTCCGCACGCAAAAAAGAGGTATGTGTCCTTACAGTGCGGAAAGTGCACCTGTAGCGGACATCAACGGCTGAGAAAAAGTGTTAGATTGATTGGGATCAATCTAGCACTTTTTCTCATTTATTCCAACTACTTTCTCTTTATCAAGATGAAGTTCTCAACGTGAAAACTATTTGCTATAATCATGTCGTCATCTTTAGAAAAATCTGATAGTTGAAGTGGGCGTGAGGAAATGAATCAAACACAAGATGTAAGGGCAAGTATTGTGGAATATGTTTATGTGATTATTGGTGCCGCAGTTGTGGCAATAGGTTTTAATGTATTTTTACTACCAAATCAAGTAGCGTCAGGTGGAGTTAGTGGCATAAGTACCATTTTACATGGTTTATTTGGCTGGAATCCTGGCATTGTACAATATGCATTTAATATCCCATTGTTTCTAGCAGGAGTAATAATACTTGGTAAAAAGTTTGGCGTCAAATCTTTTATTGGGACAATAACATTACCGTTGATTGTGTTATTGACAAATCACTGGGAGCCGTGGACAGATAATCCTTTACTTGGTGCGCTTTTTGGCGGAATTGTTGTAGGCTTAGGAATAGGACTTGTCTTTAAGGGGAATGCTTCTACTGGTGGCACTGATTTACTAGCCCAAATTATTACAAAGTATACCGGATTATCGCTTGGTACAAGTGTACTATTAATTGATGGAATTATCGCAATTAGTGCGGCAATTGTTTTTGACTTAGAAAAAGGGCTCTATGCGTTAATTGGACTGTACGTCACAACGAAAACGATTGATATTATCCAGTTAGGTTTTAGTCAATCAAAAATGGTTTATATTATTACGTTAAAACAAGATGAAGTGCGTGATGCGATATATGCTGAAATTGATCGTGGTGTGACAAAGTTACCTGCAATTGGCGGTTATACAGGAGAAGCACGACCCGTTTTAATGGTCGTTGTCTATCAAACAGAGTTCACAAAGCTGAAACAACTCATTAAAAACGTTGATCCATCAGCGTTTGTCATCGTTTCTGATGCTTATGAGGTGTTAGGTGAAGGTTTCAAACGTGCATAATTTTGGTATAATAGCTTGGAAAGATATTCATTTACTTAGGAGGGGTACTAATGAAAAAAGCAATGTTAACATTAGTGTTCGGTTCAGCGATTTTCTTAGCAGCATGTGGTGGTGGCGGAGATAAAGCAGCTACAGATAACAAAGATACTGCTGCTGAACCAGACGGTAAAGCAATCGCAATGAAATCATGTGTTTCTTGTCACGGTGGCGAGCTACAAGGTATGGGGAATACACCTGCACTAAACAATGTAGGTTCTCGTTTATCTGAGCAAGAAATTTTAGACGTAATTAACAATGGTCGTGGGGCTATGCCACCTGGACTTATTAAAGGTGCAGATGCTGAAGCCGTTGCAAAATGGTTGGCTACACAAAAATAATACAATGAAAAAAAACTAGCGGTTCTGGAGACCGCTAGTTTTTCTATTTTTATCATGTGCATAAGCTTTCTGAGATAGTTTTACATTTGTTATGTACAACCTTTAACTAGAAGTAAGTATAATAGTGTTACTAATCATCATGCACACAAGTGTAAATTCATTTCTTTTATACATAGGCATGCTAAAATAAAACAATATTCAATTCGTTTGAATGGAGGCTGCAAATATTGGTCGTAGTATTGACAAGAGATGTAATGGAAAAATTTAAGCTAGAGTTATTAGGCGGCGAGGAAGGTATAGGAAGAACAATTACCACAAGTGATATTTCTAGACCGGGGCTTGAAATGGCTGGTTATTTTACGCATTATCCTGCTAATCGAGTACAGCTACTAGGGAAAACAGAGCTTTCCTTTTTTGAAATGTTACCAGCGAATGTTAAACTTGAGCGTATGCGATTGCTATGTTCACAGGATACGCCTGCTATTATTATTTCGCGTGATTTAGAAGTACCAGATGAGCTTATTCAAGCTTCAAACGAAAAGCATGTACCTGTATTTAAAACTCACATGACAACAACGAAATTTTCGAGTAGGTTAACCAATTATTTAGAGGGACGTTTAGCACCTATGACAGCGGCACATGGTGTGTTAGTCGATGTATATGGCATCGGTGTGCTTATTATCGGAAAAAGCGGGGTTGGGAAAAGTGAAACAGCTCTTGAACTAGTAAAAAAAGGGCATCGATTAGTTGCAGATGATTGTGTGGAGATCCGTCAAGAGTCGGAGAACTTTTTAATAGGGAGTCCGCCACCGCTGTTAGAGCATTTATTGGAAATACGAGGTATTGGTATTATCGATATCATGACACTGTTTGGGGCAAGTGCTGTACGACCATATAAACGTATTACCTTAATTATTGAGCTAGAAATATGGGATCCAGACAAGGTTTATGATCGTTTAGGTTTAGAAGAAGAAAAAATGAAAATCATTGATACGGAACTAACAAAACTCACAATTCCAGTACGACCTGGACGAAATGTATCTGTAATCATCGAAGTAGCGGCGATGAATTACCGTTTGAAGAAAATGGGTGTCAATGCAGCGGAAGAGTTTTCAAGACGCTTAGATGAAGTCATTGCTTCATCAGATGAGTTAGATGATTAATGGAAAACGGATTGTAACATATTGAGAGGAGCATAAGATGGATTTATTACTATTAGACATTAACCCGGTCGCCTTTCATTTAGGGCCAATACCTGTACGATGGTACGGACTTTTAATTGTGTCGGGGATAATATTAGCATATTTTGTTGGACAACGAGAGGCGGTAAAACGCGGATTACCTGAGGATTTTCTAGCTGACTTATTATTATGGGCAGTGCCGATTTCCATCGTTTGTGCGCGCATCTATTATGTTTCTATGCGTTGGGATTATTATAGTGAAAATCCAGGCAATATTATTGAAATTTGGAATGGTGGTATTGCGATTCATGGTGCGTTATTAGGTGCATTTGCGACGGCTTACATATTTACGCGGATAAAAGGGGTAAGCTTTTTACGAGTAGCTGATATTGCAGCACCAAGTATTTTGATTGGTCAAATTATTGGTCGTTGGGGCAACTTTATGAATCAAGAAGCATTTGGCGGCCCGGTGTCACGTTCATTTTTAGAAAACCTGATGCTACCGGATTGGATTATTAATCAAATGTACATTGAAGAACTAGGCACATATGTACATCCTACATTTTTATATGAGTCTGTTTGGAACTTCATCGGTTTATTAATATTACTGGTATTACGTAAAGTGAATCTAAATCGCGGTGAAATTTTCTTTAGCTATTTAATATGGTATTCAATTGGTCGCTTCTATATAGAAGGTTTACGTACGGATAGTCTTTATTTAGTAGGAGACTTGCGTTCGGCTCAGGTTGTTTCCATTATCGGCATTGTGATAGGTCTTGCGGCAATTATTTACCGCAGATTGAAGGTAAAGCCTGCTGTGAAATATTTGGACAATAAGTAAGGAGTGGAAAGTATGGCTGTAAAGGCATTGCTTTTTGATTTTGATGGTACACTATTAAATACAAATGACTTAATCATACAATCATTTATGCATGTGTTAGAAGAGAGATTTCCCGGGCAATATTCGCCAAAAGATTGCTTGAAATTCATGGGTCCGTCATTAAAACAGACATTTAGTGTTTTAACGCCAGGAGAAGAAGATGAAATGATAGCAAAATACCGCGCTTGGAATGAACCGCATCATGATGAGCTTGTCACAGAGTTTCCTGATGTTGTGTCAACTTTAGAGCAATTAAAGTCAATGGGGATTAAATTAGCCATCGTCTCAACAAAGCGCAATGCGATGATTGACCGAGGGTTGAAGATCCTAGGTGCTAGTCATCTATTTGAGGTGATCGTGGGAACTGATGATGTCCAACATGTGAAGCCTGATCCAGAGCCAGTTTTACTTGCTCTTACACGTCTTGGTGTCGCAAAGGAAGATGCCATTATGATTGGTGATAATTCACATGATATTGAAGCTGGACACAATGCGGGTGTAAGAGCTGCGGGTGTCGCATGGTCAATTAAAGGGGAGCAATATTTACAGCAGTTTAATCCAGAATATCTATTGCACCATATGAAAGATTTACTTGCTATTGTGAAAGAGGGGTAAAGGCATGGCGCGTAAAACGGAAAGATATCGTGTCGAAGGAGCAAATTCGCTATGGAATGTATATGATACGGTGTCCTTTTGGAAGGTGATGAAGTGCTTCATTGTCATTCAAATTGGACGCTTCACACCTTTTTTACGCGTGAAGAACTGGCTGTATCGCACTTTTTTAAAAATGAAGATTGGTGACCAAACGTCTTTCGCTTTAATGGTCATGCCAGATACGATGTTCCCAGAACGTATTCATGTCGGCAATAATACAGTGATTGGCTTTAATACGACAATTTTAGCGCATGAATATTTAATTGAAGAGTATCGTTTAGGAGATGTTCATATTGGCAATGAAGTAATGGTTGGTGCCAATTCAACCATTTTACCAGGAGTGACAATAGGTGACGGTGCTATTGTGTCTGCGGCAACACTCGTACATAAGGATGTACCAGCAGGTTGTCTAGCAGGTGGCAATCCGATGCAAATTATTTACACTGCGGAACAGATGGCGGAGCGTAAACGAAGTGAAGTTGTCCAATGGTGCACGCCGAAAAAGTAAAGAAGATGAAAAGTGTTAGATTGACTGCAAATCAATCTAACACTTTTTTGCTATGGCGTTATTGTACGCTACGGCGGTGCTTTCCGCTCAGCACAGTAAGCCGCAACCCTCGCTAACGCGCAGAATGCCAGCGTCTTACGTTGTGCGCGTTCTGTGCAGGAGTCACCGCCTTCGCTACCAACAACTAGTGAACACTTCTAATTTATTGCAAAAGCAAGAATAGCTAAGTTCTCCATATAGCGAAAATTTATGAACACCTTTCCTCTGTTCTTTAAATTTTTTAGTAATGTCCCAACCTCTTTTTTTGCTATGCCGTTATTGTACGCTTCAGCGGTCCTTTCTACTCAGTACACTAAGGCTGCAACCTTCAACTCATTTCGCTTGCAATTATTATATTTTTAAAGCAAGAACCAAGAACAGCTAAATTTAAAGTAATGTCCGCATTTTGATGTCCCCTACATAAGTGAGGCAATAGTCTCGATAAACATTTCACTTTGTGTAAATAGGTGTATAATTAACAGAAGTATTGAAATTATTTGTGAATTTAATGTGTAAAACATTGACTGAACTGAAGGAATGAGTTAAAATACTTTCATATTCTAATTCTCTAATACTCTAGTGAATTAAAGTGAAACGTAAGGAAGTGTCCACATGTCGTCGATTAAAATGTTCGAAAAGCCACTTGGTATGCGTGATAAATTTCCGCAAATTTATGAAAAAGTAGAAGCTGTAAGACATACAGGTCGAAATTTTTTACGCTCAAGAGGCTATGAATTTATCAAAACGCCTACAGTAGAGTATTTCGATACGGTAGGGAAAGCATCTGCAATTTCCGATGCGCATTTATTTAAGCTTGTAGATAGTCAGGGCAATACGCTCGTCCTACGTCCTGATATGACAACACCGATTGCTCGAGTAGCCACTTCAAAATTATTGAAAGAAATGATACCGCTGCGCTTAGCTTACTTTGCAAGTGTATTCCGTGCACAGGAAACAGAAGGTGGACGTCCCGCAGAATTTGAGCAAATGGGTATTGAGTTAATTGGTGATCATTCCGTGTTTGCGGATGCAGAAGTAATTGTTACAGCAATGGAGTTATTAAAACAATTTGGATTAGAAAATTTCAAAGTCACAATAGGACATGCAGGTGTCTTGAATTGTATTTTACAGGACTATACAGAAAGCATCGAACAAGAAGATGTCCTGCGTACACTGCTTGTACAACGTAACTATGTAGGCTTTGAGGAGGCAGTTGCATCATTTGATTTACCAAAAACAAAATCAGATGCATTGTTACAGTTTATTGAAGAGGCAATGACCTTAAAGGAAATTCGTGATATTGAAAAATATGTGCGTAAAAATGACGCATTAGAATATATGCAACAACTTGCAAAATTATTAGAAGTCGCTGATCTTGCACAGTATGTCGCGTTTGATTTTACTCTTTCAAGCCATATGAGCTATTACACAGGTATGTTATTTGAAGTATTTGCTTCAGGCAGTGGTTTCCCATTAGGAAATGGTGGCCGTTACGATGGTTTGCTTGAAGTATTTGGATCAAAGGTCGGTGCTACAGGCTTTAGCATTCGTGTAGATAGATTATTAGAAACGATTACTGCACAAGCTTCGGACAAGGAAGAAGCCATTGTGGTGCTATTCGAGGAAGAAAATTTTGAAGAGGCTCTAGAAAAAATAGAGGCTTTAAGAGCAGCGGGTAAACAAGCGACTTTACAGTTGAGAAGTAGTTTAGTTGATGAAGCAGCCTTTTTAACGCATTTTACAAAGGTAGTTGTTGTTGGACAGGAGGAAATTCGCGGTGAATGAATTAACCATTGCTATGCCGAAAGGGCGCATTTTTGAAGAGGCATACCAAATGCTTATTGAAGCGGGCTTTAATTTACCAGAAGAGGTTGAAATGTCGCGTAAATTAATGATCGAAATCCCAGAAGAAAAAATTCGTTTTATTCTAGCGAAACCTATGGATGTACCTGTTTATGTTGAGCACGGTGTAGCCGATATTGGAATTGCTGGAAAAGATGTTTTACTGGAGCAACAGCGCGTGGTACATGAGCTTCTTGATTTGAAAATAAGTACTTGCTATATTGCTTCAGCTGGCTTACCGAATACGACGATGAACGAACTTGCGCCACGCATTGCGACGAAGTATCCGAACATTGCGATGAAGTATTATAAAGGGATTGGCGAACAAGTAGAAATTATTGAATTAAACGGGTCGATTGAGCTTGCGCCAATGATTGGTTTAGCAGATCGTATTGTGGATATCGTATCGACTGGACGTACGTTAAAAGAAAATGGCTTAGTTGAGTATGAGTATATTACAGAAGTTTCCTCACGCTTAATTGCCAATCCCGTAAGTTACCGCATGAAAGGTGACCGCATAATCGATTTGGTGAAACGTTTAAAGAAGTGTGTCGACTAATGAATGTTGTTTCATCGTAATAACTGCAAAGACGCAAGTTGCGAAAAGGAACTGCACGAATAGCTAGAAATTTAAAGGAGACTTTTTCCATGAAAATCACAAAGTTAGCAAAAGGTATTTCCTTGAAACGACCACTTGAAGGTGGCAACGAAGAACAATTAAAAATTGTACGACAAGTATTGGCAGATGTGCGAGCACAAGGTGACAGCGCAATACGTACATATACAGAAAAATGGGATGGCTTTGCTCCAGACAATTTACGTGTTACAAAGGCAGAGATTAAAGAGGGAGTAGAGGCAATCGACGCGCAATTATTTGCAGATTTAACAGAAGCTGCCCACAATATTCGCGTTTATCATGAGCAACAAAAACGTTCTGGCTATCGTTTGGAATTAGCAGATGGCTCTTGGCTTGGGCAACGGATTACCGCACTCGATGCAGTAGGTCTTTACGTTCCTGGAGGAACAGCGGCCTATCCTTCTTCCGTGTTGATGAACGTTATTCCTGCTCAAGTAGCGGGTGTTGAGCGAATTGTTATCACATCACCTGCGGGGCGTGACGGGAAATTACCTGCTGGTGTACTTGCCGCCGCTCATATATTAGGTGTGGAAGAAGTATATAAAATTGGTGGGGCACAGGCAATTGCAGCACTTGCCTATGGAACGGAAACAATTCAAGCCGTCGATAAAATAACTGGTCCAGGTAATATTTACGTTGCACTTGCTAAACGCGAAGTATTTGGTGAGGTCGCGATTGATATGATTGCTGGACCAAGTGAAATTGCCGTAATCGCAGATGATACAGCTTTTGCAGATGAGGTAGCTGCAGACCTATTATCACAGGCAGAACACGATAAGATGGCCTGTGCTATTTTAGTGACAACGTCTGAGCAACTTGCTCACAATGTGGCGCTGGAAGTAGAAAAACAATTAGCGACTTTACCACGTGAAGAAGTAGCACGTGCCTCAATCGAAAATTTTGGCGCGATTTATATTGCTGAAACGATGTCAGATGCAGTGGAGGCAATTAATTCATTAGCCCCTGAGCATTTAGAAATCGTGACCAAAAATGCCGAAGCGGTGGCAGAGCAAGTGCGCCATGCAGGTGGTATTTTCATCGGTCGATATAGCTCCGAGCCTGTTGGAGATTATTTTGCTGGCACAAACCATGTGCTACCAACAAACAGCACAGCGCGTTTTGCAAGTGGCTTAAATGTGGATGACTTCGTAAAAAAATCGAGTATCGTTTATTATACTGAAAAAACTTGGGCAACGAACGCCCCGAAAATTGCACGCTTAGCTCGGATGGAAGGCTTAGAGGGCCATGCTCGTGCTGTAGAATCTCGTGGATGGGAAAAGGAGTAATACGATGACAGAACAGAAACGCTACGCAAAGGTAGAACGCAAAACAAATGAAACACAAATTTCAGTTGCCATTGAGTTAGATGGCGAGGGCAAGGCGGATATCCAAACAGGTGTTGGCTTTATGGATCACATGCTGGATTTATTTATTAAACATGGTCTATTTAATGGCACAATTCAAGCGAATGGTGATACGCATATTGACGATCACCATACAACGGAAGACCTTGGCATTGTATTAGGACAAGCCATTCGTCAAGCGCTCGGCGATAAGAAAGGTATTAAACGTTATGGTAATGCCTTTGTACCAATGGATGATGCACTGGCACAAGTTGTTGTCGATTGTTCAAATCGTCCACATTTAGAGTATCGTGTGCCTGAACTAAAAGAGAAAGTAGGAACTTTTGATACGGAGTTAGTGCATGAGTTTTTATGGAAATTTGCGCTTGAAGCAAGAATGAATGTCCACGTTATCGTACCGTATGGTCATAATACACACCACATTATCGAAGCTATTTTTAAAGCATTAGCTCGTGCCATTGATGCGGCAGTTGAAATTGATCCTCGCGTTAAGGGTGTACCTTCCACAAAGGGGCTGTTAACGTGAAAATAGGTGTGATTGACTATGGGATGGGTAATTTATTTAGTGTTGAACAAGCACTAAAACGACTTGGCTGTGAAGTCATTGTAACAGCACAAGAACAGGAACTAGATGAAGCTGATGCCCTGTTACTGCCAGGTGTGGGCGCTTTTCCCGATGCTATGAAACGTTTAGCTGAAACAAAATTAGATTGCTATTTACAAAAGGTACAAGCGGAAAATCGACCATTGCTCGGTATTTGTTTAGGCATGCAGTTATTATTTGAGGAAAGCGTAGAGGTGACACCAACGAAGGGACTAGGTTTCTTCAAAGGCAGCATTCAACGTTTTAGCGGCATTCAAGGGGAGCAATCTTATCGAGTACCTCATATGGGGTGGAATGAATTAATTGTGATGAATCGACCAGCATGGCTCAAAGACGAGGCACCTGCCGATCACGTTTATTTTGTCCATTCTTTTTATGCGACGAATATTGAACCGACAGAACTAGTGGCCTATGCTGACTACCATGGCATTGAAGTCCCAGGGATTGTTGCCAAAGGCTCGATCACAGGTATGCAATTTCATCCTGAAAAATCAGGTGAGTTAGGCGTGTACTTATTAGAACAATGGTTAAAAGGGGTGGCGGCGTGCTAACGAAACGTATTATTCCATGTCTTGATGTGAAGGAAGGACGAGTTGTTAAAGGTGTACAGTTCGTATCATTACGTGATGCAGGAGATCCGGTAGAGCTTGCAAAGTTTTATGATGAACAAGGTGCAGATGAGCTTGTTTTCCTAGATATCTCAGCATCGCATGAAGGCCGTGACACAATGGTCGATGTAGTGCGCCAAACTGCGGCGACACTAGCCATTCCATTTACTGTTGGTGGCGGTATTCGCTCGTTAGAGGATATGAAGCGTATTTTACGCGCAGGTGCTGACAAAGTATCTGTTAATACTTCTGCCTTAGAACGCCCAGCGCTGATTAAAGAAGGTTCTGACTATTTCGGAGCACAATGTATTGTTGTTGCAATTGATGCGCGCTATAGTGAAGAAGACGGCACGTGGATGGTCTATACACACGGTGGTCGCAACAAAACATCTTGGCAAGTAATAGAGTGGGCAAAAGAAGCTGTCCGCTTAGGTGCTGGCGAGATTTTATTAACAAGTATGAATCAAGACGGTGAAAAATCTGGCTTTGATTTAGCTTTAACGAAGGCTGTACGACAGGCCTTGACAGTCCCAGTCATTGCAAGTGGTGGTGCAGGGAATGCCGAACATTTTTACGAAGTATTAGCGGACGATGTAGATGCAGATGCAGCACTTGCAGCATCCATTTTCCATTACAAAGAAACGAGTGTAGCGCAAGTAAAACAATACTTACGTGAAAAAGGAGTGGCAGTAAGATGATAGAGAACATTAAATTTGACGATAAAGGTCTTGTTACAGCAGTTGTGCAAGATGCCAATACAAAAGAAGTATTAACTGTAGCTTATATGAATAAAGAATCATTAGAAAAAACATTAGAATCAGGCGAAACTTGGTTTTACTCACGTTCTCGTGAAGCGCTTTGGCATAAAGGAGCGACGAGTGGTAACGTACAAAAAGTAGTGTCCATTAAAGCCGACTGTGATGGCGATGCATTAGTTGTAGAAGTACTTCCTGCTGGTCCCGCATGCCACAATGGCACAACATCTTGCTTTACGACAGTACTGCAAGAAAAAGCAAAAGTTGGTTCGGTTAGTATTATCCCTGAGCTAGTCAAAGTCATTGAAAAGCGTGAGCAAGATATGCCTGAGGGTGCATATACTACATATTTATTCGATAAAGGCATCGATAAAATTTGTAAAAAAGTTGGGGAAGAAGCAACAGAGGTAGTTATCGGTGCAAAAAATCGTGATGCAGAAGAAGTAAAATGGGAAGCGGCTGATTTAATTTACCACTTACTAGTTTTACTGCAAGAACAAAAAGTAAATGTTTTTGACGTATTACATGTGTTGGAAAAACGTCACGAGGAGAAATAACAGCATATCGCTTATTGTATGGTATAATATGAGTTACTGTAAAAAGGAACGTATAATGCGTTCCTTATTTCTTGTTTCGGAGGAAATATTTTGGAAAAGAAACGTCAAAAAGAGAAGCAAACGAATGTCGTATCGTTCATTCCAACAGGCGACTATTATTATAAAAAATCAATTCAAGCGATGAATAGTGGTCAAATGGATAAAGCCTATAAATACTTACAACGTGCTGTAGATTTAAGTCCAGATGATCCTATGATTTTATTGCAATTAGCGATTGTAGAGTTAGAAGGTCAAGGTTTTGAGGAAGCCTATGATCTGCTTCGTCGTGCCTATCAATTAGACCCAAATGAGCCAGAAATTATTTTTTATATGGCTGAGGTATCAGGATGTGTCGGCATTATTCAAGATGCCAAACGCTTTGCAGAGCAATACTTAGAAATGGAACCTGAGGGTGCATATGCGGATGAAGCGGCAGAAATATTAGACTTTGTTGCTTTTGAGCACAATGAATATGAAGAGCTGGAAGGCAGTGGCGAGGATTTATATCGGCAGGAGCAAGCACGTCGTTGCATGGAAAAGGGTGACTTTCCAGAAGCAATCAATATTTTAGAACAATTAGTAGAAGATAGACCGGAATTTTGGTCAGCATACAATAATTTAGCTTTAGCTTATTTTTATGTAGGTGAAGCGGAACAGGCTAAAGCGATTTTGAACACGGTTTTGCGTGAGAATAAAGGGAATCTCCATGCATTGTGTAATCTAACGGTTATTGCCTACTATGAGAAAAATGATGAGGAATTAAATGCTCTTTTAGAAGTATTGGTGAAAATTCAACCTTATGCTTGGGATCATCGTTACAAATTGGGCGCAACGCTTGCACTGATTGGTCAATATGAAACTGCATTTAAATGGCTACGAAGCATGCAGAAGCGTGGTTATTTAGGAGATCCAGGGTTTTACTTTTGGTTATCTCATGCGGCCTATTTTTCTGGTTACGATGATATTGCCAAAAATGCTTGGGAGCAGTTGCTTGAGTTAGATCCAGATAAAGAAGGTTTTGAACCTTGGCGTCAGCAGGAAAATACATATGAGCTTGACGCATTAGAGCATGATCGTGACTTCATTGTAGCGAAGCTTGAAAGTGAGTATATAAGTGATCGTTTATTTGGCTTATTTTTATTACGAGGAACAGCGCATAAGCAGGAAATCATTGCGCATCCTAAATGGATAGATGTAGAGCAATTTGGTGCTTTTGAAAAGCTTTTTTAGCTTATGCACTTACCATCAGTTTGATGAGAAAAACAAAGTAGAGGCAAGTTTTTTAAGAGCCGTACGTGTACCCGAGATTTTGTTGGAGCACTATGGAAAGTTGACGACAATCGTCGCACCAATGTTCCAAATGTGGTTCGTGCTTTGTGAACAAGCACTTAGTCAAAATTATCGCTTTACAAATCCGGCTGCTATTGCAGGTGCAAATGACTTTTTATTCCGCTCATCTCGCATGTTGAAGGTGACGAAAAAAGAAATCGCAGAGCAATATGGCATATCTGTAGCAACATTATCGAAATATATAGATGAAATATTAATGTACTTACCAACGAGTTAAATTGAAGTTGTGAGCAACTTAGTTGAATAACTTCATGCTTTCACATACGATGAACATACTGAACGTTATTATAAAAAAGTATTACGAGTTTAGGAGGAAGTAAGTATGTCAGAAGAAAAAATTTATGATGTTGTAATTATTGGTGCAGGTCCTGCCGGAATGACTGCGGCTGTTTATACATCACGTGCAAATCTTTCAACATTAATGATTGAACGTGGTATCCCTGGTGGACAAATGGCGAATACGGAAGAAGTAGAAAACTATCCAGGATTTGATACTATTTTAGGGCCTGAGCTATCTACTAAAATGTTCGAGCATGCGAAAAAATTTGGTGCTGAATATGCTTACGGTGATGTCTCAGAAATCATTGATGGTGAAGAATATAAAACGATAAAATCAGGTACTAAGGAATATAAAACACGCTCAATTATACTTTCTACTGGTGCAGAGTATAAAAAAATGGGTGTACCTGGTGAAAAAGAGCTTGGTGGACGTGGTGTCAGCTATTGTGCTGTATGTGATGGTGCATTCTTTAAACAAAAAAATCTCGTTGTCGTAGGTGGCGGAGATTCTGCTGTTGAAGAAGGTGTGTATTTAACGCGTTTTGCTGATAAAGTAACAATTGTTCACCGTCGTGATAAATTACGTGCACAAAAAATTCTACAAGATCGTGCATTTGCAAACGACAAAATTGATTTCATTTGGAATGCAACAGTGAAAGAAATTAACGAAGCTGATGGTAAAGTAGGCAGCGTTACATTGCAATCAACTGTCGATGGCACAGAATCTGAATTTGCGGCTGATGGCGTATTTATTTACATTGGGATGTTGCCATTAACAAAACCTTTTGAATCACTAGGCATTTTAAATGAAGCTGGTTATATTGTGACTAACGACAATATGGAAACAAATGTACCAGGTATTTTTGCTGCTGGGGATGTGCGTGAAAAAACGCTTCGTCAAATCGTTACTGCGACTGGCGATGGCAGTATTGCGGCGCAAGCAGCACAACATTATGTTGAAGAATTACTAGAAAAAATTAACGCATAAAAAGCGTTATACCAGTGATGGTCTCAAAAATCTTAGAAGTGCATTGCAATTTAGTTATTACCGGAAAAAATACAAATTTTTAATACGGTTTTAATATTGCTGTAACTTGAATGACATATAAAAGGTGTAATATAAAGACTGTAATTAGCAATCCCCCTTTTATTTTTTTAGTAGGTTGTTTCCGCCTAAATTAGGTGGGAGCAACCTATTTTTAGTGCCAGTCACTCAAACAATTCTGAATTTTTAAAGCGTTGCAAGTAGCTTATTTTACGTAATAGTAAGCCTAATGCTAATTATTTTGGATATGTCATGTCTTACAGTAGAAAACTGTATACTATATGTAGAGGGAATAGTGTAAAATAATGGTTATTGAAAGATGCGTTGACCTTTTCTGCATGCATTTGAAACCTTTGGGATAAGTTGATTTAATCATTTTTTTGCGCAAGATTCCATAGTTGTGAAATGAGGACAAACTCTGATAGGTCTTGCTATAATAAAAAATAGAATGCAAAAGAGATTAGAGGTGTGCCTATGCAAAGAATTGCAAACTTAATCGCCGTAAAAGACGGCCAAGTATTATTACTTCAAAAGCCGAGACGTGGCTGGTATGTAGCACCAGGCGGGAAAATGGAGAGCGGTGAGTCTATTTATGAGTCTGCTTTACGTGAGTTTCAGGAAGAAACAAATGTAATCCCATTGAAAGCGCATTTAAAAGGTGTCTATACGATGGTTATTAAAGAAGATAACGTTAAGGTAGATGAATGGATGTTGTATACTTTTGTAGCGAAGGATATAGAAGGTGTACCATTCGAAGAAACAAGAGAAGGTAAGCTTGCATGGCACCCAATTGAGGATTTGAAACATTTGCCAATGGCTGAAGGTGACCGAACAAATTTACAATTTGCTGTATCACAATCAGGCATTCAGTACGGTACATTCGAATACACGAAGGATTTTGAATTACTTCATGAAAAAATACAAATATCAATAGAACAATAAAGGAGCTGCATGACAGTGGTGGTTGAAAGTCAACAACATGAATTGGTCATTATTACAGGAATGTCTGGAGCTGGAAAAACGGTAGCTATTCAAAGCTTTGAGGATTTAGGGTATTACTGTATTGATAATTTACCACCAGCGTTACTCACAACTTTTTTAACTTTACTTAGAGATTCAGGTAAAAATATTACACGTATTGCCGCGGTCATGGATATGCGTGGCGGTGACTTTTTCGATTCGCTCATTGGTGCGCTTGACCATATATTAAAAGAAGGCGATATTGTTGCGCGGATTTTATTTTTAGATGCTGATGATCAGACGCTTGTAAGACGATATAAGGAAACAAGACGTGCACACCCATTAGCTGTAACCGGTTTACCTTTAGATGGTATTAAACAAGAACGTATACTTCTATCTGAAGTGAAGGGCCGCGCTAAATTTGTTTATAATACCTCCAACATGAAACCAAAAGAGTTACGCGAGAAAATTGTCAATGAATTTGCAAGCGATGCAGATCATACTTTTTCAATTAATATTATGTCCTTTGGATTTAAACATGGTATGCCAATAGATGCAGATTTAGTATTTGATGTGCGCTTTTTAAAAAATCCATATTATGTGGAGGAATTGCGCCATAAAACAGGTTTGCAAACAGAAGTTTCTTCTTATGTATTAGCGTTAGAGGATACACAAATCCTAATTCAAAAACTAACGGATTTGTTTGAATTTATGGTACCGCTTTATAAACAAGAGGGGAAATCACAACTTGTCATTGCTTTTGGTTGTACAGGAGGACAGCATCGTTCGGTGACGTTGGCAGAATATTTTGGTGCTTGCTTAGCCAAAAATGAAAATGCTGTGATATCGCACCGTGACATCAATCGAAGAAAGGATTGAGTGAATGGGGAAAAAGCATACAAGGCTAGTTGTAATAGGTGGTGGTACTGGCCTTTCCACGTTACTGCGTGGTTTAAAGCATCACCCGTTTGATATCACTGCAATCGTAACAGTTGCGGATGATGGTGGTTCCTCAGGACGTCTACGTGATGACTATGATATTCCCCCACCAGGGGATGTCCGCAATGTCATCGCTGCATTATCAGACGTGGAGCCACTTGTTGAGCAAATGTTTCAATATCGTTTTTCTGTATCAGATGATTTGAACGGTCATTCTTTAGGTAATTTAATGTTAACGGCTTTAACAGATATAACTGGGGATTTTAGCCATGCTATTAGTGAGATGGGAAAAGTGCTAAAAGTACATGGGCGAGTGATTCCAGCTGCTAATAAAAAGATTACTTTACATGCCGAGTTAGAAGATGGCGTAATAATTGAAGGTGAGTCTAAAATCCCGACAGCATCAAAACGCATTAACCGCGTTTTTTTAGTGCCTGAAAATGTGCAACCGCTACCAGAAGCAATACGGGCAATTAATCGGGCAGACTATATTTTAATAGGACCTGGAAGCTTATATACAAGTATTATTCCGAATTTGCTTGTGAAAGCAATTGGGGAGGCCTTTGTAAAAGCAAGGGGTCGCAAAATTTATGTATGTAATTTAATGACTCAAAAAGGTGAGACAATTTCCTATACAGCAGGTGACCATGTGCAAGCGATACACAAGCATGTTGGTAATTCTTTTATCGATTCTATTTTAGTCAATGATGAGCAACTGCCACATCCTGTAAAAGAACTATATAAAGAAGAATGTGCAGAGCCTGTAACATTTGATGTAGGAAAGCTTGAAAGTATGGGATTAGAAGTTATTAAACGAGATATTGCAACCATTCGACCTGATGGGACAGTTCGCCATAATGCGGCAAATGTTGCAAAATGGCTTGTGGATTATGCAAAAATCTTACCCAAAAAGTAAGGAAGCCTACAATAGAGTCCTAAAGAATGCTTGTTGTATATGGTAAGATGAACATATACATAGAAATAAAGGTCGAAAGGGGGGCGTGCTATGTCATTTGCTTCAGAAACAAAAAAAGAGCTTACACAGGTAGAAGCGGACGACTACTGTATGAAAGCGGAAGTATCCGCGTTAATTCGTATGAATGGTTCGTTATCTTTTGCTAACAAACAACTTAGCTTAGACGTGCAAACCGAAAATGCTGCAATCGCACGAAGGCTTTATACGATAATGAAGAAGTTGTATCCATATAATGTGGAGCTACTTGTACGTAAGAAAATGCGATTGAAAAAAAATAATGTGTATATATGTCGTGTACGTGAAGGTGCACGGGAATTGCTCATTAATTTAGCTATTATTTCAGATGATTTTCAATTTAATCATACGATTTCTAAAGAGCTGATTAAAAAGAGTGGTCATAAAAGAGCCTACTTACGTGGAGCGTTTTTAGCAGGTGGCTCGGTAAATAATCCAGAAACGTCTGCCTATCATTTAGAAATTTATTCTTTGTATAAAGAGCATGGTGAGGCATTAATGGATTTAATGAACGAATTTGAATTGAATGCAAAAACCATTGAACGCAAGAAGGGCTTTGTGACATACTTAAAGGAAGCGGAAAAGATTTCCGACTTTTTAAATATTGTCGGAGCCCATCAAGCCATGATGAAATTTGAAGATGTTCGTATATTACGCGATATGCGCAATAGTGTGAATCGTATTGTGAACTGTGAGACAGCAAACTTGAATAAAACAATAGGTGCTGCACTGCGTCAGGTAGAAAATATTCGATTTATCGAAAATTCCATTGGCTTGGATCAGTTGCCTGAAAAACTGCGCGAAATTGCACGCCTACGTGTGGAATATCAAGATGTGACGTTAAAAGAACTTGGTGAAATGGTATCAAGTGGAACGGTTAGTAAATCAGGAGTCAATCATCGATTGCGTAAAATAGACGAAATAGCAGATGCATTAAGAAGAGGTGAAAAGATAGGCGGTTAAGTTTTCATGCGTATTCGATATGAAAGCAAGCACAATCGCTTATTGTTCTTCTGCTGTTAAGTGAGGTAATATAATACTAATAGATGAACGGTAGTGAAGGGGAGTATTGCGAATGACTGAAAAAACAGTCCAGGTAAAATTAAAATTAGGACTTCAAGCTAGACAAGCAGCGTTGTTTGTACAGGAAGCAAATCGTTTCAGCGCTGATATTTTTCTTGAGAAAGACGATAAAAAAGTAAATGCCAAATCCATTATGGGTGTAATGAGCTTAGCCATTGCAAAAGGCACGAAGGTTGTTTTAAGCAGTGAAGGTAGCGATGCAGAGCAAGCGGTTTCATCCTTAGCTGCGCTTATTGAAAAGGAAGACTAATCAAAAACCTCTAAGTCACAAGAGCTTAGAGGTTTTTGATATGGCCGTTGGGCGGACACATATGAAAGTTGCGACTCGCGCTAGTGAGCGGATGTTTTATGTCTTACGTGAGAGCCTAGCACCCATTAAAAAAACCGCTAAGCCATTTGAGCTTAGCGGTTTTTCTAATTAGCGTTCGTTACGTACAAAAATATGGTCGATTAAGCCGTATTCTTTCGCACGTTCAGCTGTCATGAAGTTATCACGGTCTGTATCTCTTGAGATGACTTCTAATGGCTGACCTGTACGTTCAGATAAAATACCATTTAATTTTTCACGAAGGAATAAAATGCGTTTTGCCGCAATTTCAATTTCAGTCGCTTGACCTTGTGCACCACCAAGTGGTTGGTGAATCATTACTTCTGCATTCGGTAATGCATAACGTTTACCAGGTTCACCAGCAGCAAGTAGGAAAGCACCCATAGATGCAGCCATACCAATACAAATTGTTTGTACTTTTGGCTTGATGAATTGCATTGTATCGTAGATTGCCATACCAGCTGTAATCGAACCACCTGGTGAGTTAATGTAAAGAGAAATATCTTTATCTGGATCTTCTGCTTCTAAGAATAGAAGCTGTGCAACGATTGAGTTTGCAACGTTGTCATCAATCGCACTACCTAATAGGATAATACGGTCTTTTAGTAGTCGTGAATAAATGTCATAAGCACGTTCACCACGACTTGTTTGTTCAATAACTGTAGGAATTAAATTCATGTTAAATCCTCCTTAAAAAACTAAATTCGAATACTTTTACTGAAATCATCCATTATATTTCAGTTGTAACCTTATCATACACATTATAGTCAGGGAAGGTCAAATATTAACGCTGATATTAAGAAATAAAATATATAACAAAAATAAAAATTTATAGTTGAAAAATGGGCAAGACGTTTGTATAATGGAAAGGTCGTAAGTTAAAGTACAGTACACTATTTTGCAGGTATGCTTCTGAAATGAGGATTATCTACATGATGCTTTACCGTAAAGCCTTAGAGTGAGTACTTTTTTTATGTTCAATTGCCCTCGTGGTGTAATGGATAACACGTAAGATTCCGGTTCTTGCACTGGGGGTTCGATTCCCTCCGAGGGCGCCATTTTACTGATTATTTGATATACTTTTATAGCTCGTTCTCCTATAAGTAGTTTAGCAGCCTGCTTAGGGGAGAAAGAGAGGAATAGGGGGGAATATTGTCCCGTAGGCATTATTCCCAGATTTATTCCTTTCTAAACCTTCAAAAAGCAACAACTCCAAAAATTTTTTTTAGTGAACATACCGAACGTGAGGCTAGCATGCTAGCCCAAAAGAAGAATCCTATCTGAGGGGATTCTTTTTTTGTGCTCAAAAATATCTAAAATCTGTATAAAAACGATCTTAAAATTGCATAAGTATACATTTTGTGACAAGTATCTTGTTTTTATTACATAATTTTTCTTCATTATGCTTAGTAAAATTCATTTTTATGAAAAAATAATCACTTTTATACGAAATCGTATTGTATATCAACTCTATTGACACTATAATTGACCTAATAGTCTAACATTTCCGAATTGAGAAAAATGAAGTGGTCGGAAAATGATTAAATGTTTAGGGGGAAAAACTATGAAAAAACGTTTTTGGACGTTATTGATGATCGTGGCGGCATTTACGCTTGTGCTAGCGGGCTGCGGTGCTAAAGAAGACACATCTACTGGTGATGCACCGGCTGATGGTGGCGCGAAGGACAAGGTGTATAAGGTAGGAACAGAGGCTACATTTGCACCGTTCGAGTCAATTGACGATAAAGGCAATATTGTAGGATTAGATGTCGATATTTTGCAAGCGATTGCTGATGAAATGGGCTTTAAAGTAGAATGGGAAAACATTGGCTGGGAGCCAGTATTCCAAACAATTAAAAATGGTGAAACACATATCGGTGCATCTGGTATTACGATCAATGAAGAACGTAAAGCATCATTTGATTTTACAGAACCATATTATGAATCTCAATTATTAATCGTTGTAAAAGAAGATTCTGATATTAAGTCATTAGCTGATTTAAAAGATAAAAAGATTTCAGTACAAATTAATGCAACGGGTCATATGGCAGCAAAAAAATTACAAGGCGATGCAAGTACAAACATCATGGCATTTGAAAACCAACCAGTTGCTATTCAAGAAATGTTAAACGGTAACGTAGATGCAACAATTGGTGACAATGCAGTTATTTACGAATATATCAAGGCAAATCCAAATGCAAAACTTAAAGTAATTGAAGATGATGCATTTGAAAAAGAATACTATGGCTTTATGGTGAAAAAAGGCAATACGGAGTTATTAAAACTATTAAATGAAGGTCTACAAAAAATTAAAGACAATGGTAAATTAGCAGAAATTACTGGTCAGGACTTTAAGTAATAAACGATGCCGTTAGCCGAATCATGCTAGCGGCTCATTTGATTTACTAGGGGATTTAATAGTAGAGAATTTGAATGGGAAAGTAGGGGTTCTGATGGACATCTTTGATTTACAATGGGACATAGTTTGGAACTACCGTGATATGTTTATACGTGGTATAGGTATAACAATCATTTTAACACTCAGCGGTTATTTTGGTGGTATTATTTTAGGCTTACTATTAGGTTTAGGAAAACTATCGCAAAATAAGTTAATTTACTGGCCATCTAAACTATATGTGGATTTATTCCGTGGAACACCAATGCTTGTGCAAATTTTACTAATTCATTTAGCGGTTATTCCAACAATTTTTGGTCATTCATTAGGTTATATGGTTTCTGGTATTACAGCACTTGTATTAAACTGTGCTGCTTATAATGCAGAAATTTTTCGTGCGGGTATTCAGAGCATTGATAAAGGGCAAATGGAAGCAGCACGTTCACTTGGCTTAACACACAATCAAGCGATGAAAAAAGTAATTTTACCACAAGCCTTTAGACGTATGATTCCACCACTTGGTAACGAATTTATTGCGTTACTAAAAGATTCTTCTCTAGTAACGGTTATTGCAGCACCAGATATTTTATATGCAAGTAAAGTAGTAGCGGGTGCGAGTTTCCGTTTCTGGGAACCGTATATTGTCGCTGCCCTACTATACTTGGTTTTAACATATGTTGTAACAAAGGTAGTCGCATTTATAGAGAAGCGATTTAGCAATAGTTATGTCCCTCGTAAAGCAGAAGGGAGAGAAGCAAGATGATTAAAATTGAAAACCTACACAAATACTTTGGGAAGCTCGAAGTATTGAAGGGCATTGATTACGAAATACAAGAGAAGCAAGTCGTTTGTGTCATTGGTCCTTCAGGGTCAGGGAAAAGTACTTTTTTACGTTGCATCAATATGCTGGAAGAAGTAACGGACGGTGCCATTTATATAGAAGATATCAAGATAAATGCACCAAAAACAAATATTAATGCCATTCGAGCAGAAGTCGGGATGGTATTCCAACAGTTTAATTTGTTCCCTCATATGAATGTCATTGATAATGTCACGATGGCGCCGATGCAAATTCGCAAAATGAGCCGTTCAGATGCAGAGCAACTAGGTCATGAGCTTTTGAAAAAGGTCGGTCTTGATAGCAAAGCTTATAGCTATCCTGAGCAGCTTTCAGGTGGACAACAACAACGAGTAGCGATTGCTAGAGCGTTAGCGATGAAACCAAAGGCTATATTATTTGATGAACCAACTTCTGCACTTGACCCAGAAATGGTGAAAGAAGTATTAGATGTTATGAAAAATCTAGCTTCTGAAGGGATGACAATGATTGTAGTCACACATGAAATGGGCTTTGCACGAGAAGTGGGCGACCGTGTTGTGTTCATGGATGGTGGTTTTATAGTAGAGGAAGGTACGCCAGAAGAGATTTTTGGTAATCCACAAAATGAGCGAACAAAGGCTTTTTTAGGGAAAGTTCTTTAATTTTTAATAATAGGAAAAACCATTCATCGCATTTCGCAATGAATGGTTTTTTGTTATTAATGGAGGGGATTTGTAGTAGTGCCGTACGAATCAAGCAATGCACGCATATCTTGTTGTGAGTATTGCGGCACTTGATAATAGCCATGCTTATTTTGGTAAATAGAAAGTTCGTATGCCATTTCGATACAGTTGGGAATACTATCAGCAACAACACGACGCACAACTGGATTTGTTGTTTCTGTCGCTGCTGCCGTTAAACATTTAGCAGACCCTTTATGTGCACCAAGCAAGAAGCCAGAAATGATTTCATCATTAATCTCACTCACATTTTGCATTGGCTTTTTCGGCTGTGAAGGCGTAATGCCATATTGGAAGTTGTTTCCTGTTTGCATTTCATAACGACCTGTTGGCACAGATGGATCATGTCCTGTTTTAAATGACTCCACAATCGTATTGTACATACCGAGTGTGAAATTATATTGATTGTCCAAAATGCTAAGTAATTCTGGATCTTTTACTTGCGGACGTAAAAGCATGGATTGATTCAGACATGCAATAATTTCGCCAATTGCTTCATGCATGTCCATTACTTCATGTCCACCGTGGTTTAGGCTTTGTTGTTGATTAGATGATGTTACATCATTTGATTCATTATAAAAAGATTGTGACAAAAAAAACGCCTCCTGAATGTATAGTTTGTTGCAGTAATTAGTATGTCTTGTTCGCCATATTTCATACGACATAAAACTGTTTGCATATATTTAGCATAGCGATGTTTTTTTGCAACACATTAGAGGTATAAGAAAAGAAAGTAAGGAGGCTGTAAAATTGAAAAAAATTTTTGGACCTGTCGCAATCATTATCATTATTTTAGGTGTATTCGCTTTATTATTTATTCCAAAATATAATAGCCTTGTGACGGCAGAGGAAAATGTGGATTCGAAATGGGCTCAAGTCGAAAATCAGCTACAACGCCGCTACGATCTAATTCCGAATTTAGTGGAATCGGTCAAAGGATATGCAAAACATGAGCAAGAAGTCATTGCCAGCATAACAGAGGCACGTGCACAGTTAGGTAATGCACAAACACCAGAGCAACAAGCGATTGCCAATGATGCGTTAAATGGTGCGCTTGGTCGATTGCTTGTAGTGGTAGAAAATTATCCGAATTTAAAAGCAGATGCGAATTTCCGCCAATTAATGGATGAGCTTGCAGGCACGGAAAATCGTTTAGCAGTAGCACGAGAAGATTACAATAATGAAGTACAAGGCTTTAATAAAATAGTAAAACGCTTTCCAGGTAATGTAGTAGCAGGTATGTTTGGCTTCGAGCAAAAGGAATACTTTAAGGCAGCAGCTGGGGCTGAAAAAGCACCGGCAGTAGATTTTAGTGATTCAGGTAAACAATAATGAAGCGTTTCACCGTAATACTTGCTTGTTTCATGTTTTTTGTAACAGTCGACAATGCATATGCCCAGTTCCCAACACCGATGAAAAATACGTACATTCATGATTTCGCTAATGTACTATCAACGTCTGTAAAGGAAGAACTCAATTCTTATTCAGAGCAGTTAGATAAAGGCACTGGTGCTGAAATTATGATTGTAACGGTGGATAGTATTCATGGGCAAGAAGCTAAAATGTATGCTACCCAATTGATTCGTGCTTGGGGCATTGGTGATGCGCAGAAAAACAACGGCGTTTTGCTACTGGCTACATTTGGGCAAGGGCAAGGAAAAAATGATGTGGTGATCGCGGTGGGCCAAGGGCTTGAGGGCGCGTTACCAGATGGGAAATTAGGAAGGATATTGGATTCTGCTTTTTATCCTTCTGCAAGTAATGGTGAAATTGACCAAGCATTTCAAGCGACGTATACAGCATTGTATCAAACTGTAGCGCAAGAATATCATTTGGAAGGTCAAATGCCAACTCAATCAGTAGAGGATGAATCGATGCCCACTTGGATGTTTGTACTACTCGTAATCCTCGTACTCGTCGTCATTATCTTCTCCAATGGAGGAGGCGGACCACGTTCAAGAGGACGGGGAAGAGGAGGTTATCCAGGTGGTTTTGGTGGAGGTTTTGGCAGAGGCGGCTCCGGTAGCGGAGGATTTGGAGGCTTTGGCGGAGGCTCATCTGCTGGAGGTGGCGCTAGCCGAAAATGGTGACCGAAAATGGTGACAGGCACCCAAACAATTTTGTCACTAGAACCGCAGTGGATTGACACGTTTTCGTAATAAAATAATTTACTAGCTAAAAGACTCTTCTTCATACGAAGAGTCTTTTTATTTTGGATAAAGAGGATAATTAAATAAGTTTTATCATTTATTGACAAAAAAACTAGATTTGTTATAATTTCTTTGTATCGACTAACGATATAACGCACACTGATATAAGGAGGAATCATTTTGAAAAAAAGATTTTTGTCAGCATCTTTAGCGGTCATTTTAACAGCTTCTGTTGTCTATCCTGTTTCCATTCAGGAAGTACGAGCTGCAAATGAAACGAGCAATGTAATTGTTGCACAAGAGGAGCGCCTAACAGCAAAAGAATTTCTTGAATTGGCTGTGACTTCTTTAACTTTCCAACATGGGTCACAAGCAATGCGTCAAGAAATCATGGATAAGTGGGTTAAAGAGGGAGAATTACAAAATTTAAGTACTGCCATTAAACGTGATGAAGTTGCTCGAATTTTAGTAAGAGCTCTTGATAAAGAGGAAAAAGAAGCATCATTAGCAGACTATTTAGAAAAAGCGAATAAGCTAGGCTTATTTAAAGGTATTTCTGAAAATAGTGAAACCATCTCAAAACAAGATGCTACTAAAATATTTACAACGTTTAAGTCTATAAAAAACGGAACGAATAACGAAGGGGTAAAAGAAATTTCTGTAGAGGATTTTATGAAAAATCCAGGAAACTTCGGTTACCAATTGTCACCAGATGGTAATTACATTACATTTGCTTCAGCATGGGAATCTCGTTCAAATGTATTTGTGAAGAAAATGAATGACGATAGTGAACCTGTTCGTGTATCAAGTTCAAAAGATCGTGATATTTCAGGATTCTTCTGGAAAGACGATACATTGCTTTATGCAAAAGATAAAGGCGGCGATGAGAACTTCCATATCTATTCATCTTCATTTAATGGTAGTGAAGAAAAAGATTTAACACCTTACCCTGGTGTAACTGTAGGGGTATTAAGTAATTTACAAGGTGTTAAAGATGAAATATTAATTATGATGAACAAAGAAGATGCGAAAGTTTTCGATGTGTACAAGCTTAATGTCAAAACAGGCGAAACAAAACATGTTGCAAAAAATCCTGGGAACGTATCGAATTGGGTAGCGGACCGTGATGGCAATATTCGTATCGCTGTCGTTTCTGATGGTGTAGAAGGTACAATTTTATACCGAGAAACAGAAAAAGATGAATTCAAACCATTTATTGAAATGGCTGCAGGAGATGAAGTAAATCCGCTTGCCTTCTCTAAAGATAATAAATATATTTACGCTACTTCTAATAAAGGTCGAGATAAAGTACAAGCTGTGAAATATGATCTTGAAGGTAAAGAAGAAGTAATTATGTCGAACGATGAAGTAGACGTTGCAGGCGTATTATATAATAGCGAAAAAGATAAAATTTTATACGGTGCATATATGACTGATAAAGTACATTATCAATTCTTTGATGAAGATTTTGAGAAACTATTCCGCAAAATTCAAAACAAACTAGGTGTTGAAGAAAGCGAAATAGGCATCAATGACTACAATAAAGAAATGACTAAGTTTATCGTCAGCGTGTCAAGTGACACTGTATACGGCAAATATTATTATTATGACTCAACAACAGATGAAATAACAGAACTAGCAACATTAAGTCCTTGGTTAAAGTCAGAAGAACTTGCTGAAATGCATCCAATTTCGTATAAGAGCCGAGATGGACTGACAATTAACGGTTATTTAACATTACCAAAAAACAAAGAAGCAAAAGACTTACCGCTTATCGTGAATCCACACGGCGGTCCATGGGCACGTGATATGTGGGGCTTTAACCCAGAAGTACAGCTTCTTGCAAACCGAGGATATGCTGTGCTACAAGTGAATTTCCGTTCTTCAACTGGATACGGAAAAGAATTTTTACAAGCTGGTAATAAGCAATGGGGTCTAAAAATTCAAGATGATATTACAGATGGCGTGCAATGGGCAATCGATCAAGGCATCGCGGACCCTGACCGTATCGGTATTTATGGTGCATCATTCGGTGGCTATGCTACATTAGCTGGTATTACAAAGACACCTGATTTATATGCTGCGGCAGTTGACTATGTTGGTGTATCAAATATCTTCACATTGCTTGATACAATCCCACCATATTGGGAAACAATGCGTAACATGTTCTATGAGCGTGTAGGGCATCCAGAGACAGACAAAGAGCTATTAACAGAAGCTTCTCCTGTTTTCCATGTTGATAAAATTAAAACACCATTATTTGTTGCGCAAGGTGCAAACGATCCACGAGTTAATCAGGCAGAATCTGATCAAATCGTAGAAGCATTACGTGCTAGAGGTGTGGAAGTAGAGTACATGCTGAAAGAAAATGAAGGGCATGGCTTCCAAAACGAAGAAAACCGCATTGAATTCTATAATGCAATGGTTAAATTCTTCGACAGCCATTTAAAAAAATAACAAACGATGAGACTGTGCAAAAGTTACCTTGCACAGTCTTTTTTCATTTAAAATAAAGAAGATGACACGGTCACGGTCGTTGATTTACGCCAAGGTCACACGTAAATCGAAATTGTTTGCGAATTGTTTGCGTGCCTGGCACCATAAAGTAAAAGGGGTTGGTAAAATGGACGTGAAATTTTTTAGTCGTTCCCAGTGCGAGCTTTGTGTGGAAGGATTACGCACATTAAAACTTGTTCAAGAAGAGTTAGGTTTTACCATTGATATGATTGATATTGAAACCGATGAAGCGATACATGAAAAATATATGCTGATGATACCGGTAGTGGAAAAGGATGGAGAAGTTATACAGTATGGCAATTTAGATTATGTAACATTAATGGAACGTTTGTGACAAATCAAAGAGCCATTACGTGAGAAGAACATAACTATTTTAGCCAACTAAATTATCATTCACTAAATGAAGTAATATCGAATGAGGTAAAAGGTTATAAATAAAGCGAAAAAATTCGTTATTCTCTAGCCGAGAGAATAGCGAATTTTATATTTTTAAACCTGTATATTCACGTTATTCACAAATTGTTCAATGAAAGCGTTATGAATATGAACAGTTTGTGAAGACCTTCACACAAAGCTTTATTTTTTAAAAAATAGGAGTAGAATAAGAATCAAGTAAAGGTTGTTATAAAACAGATTAGAAAAAGTATCACATTTTTACGTGGTTGTTATATTACAAAAATAAACTTAAAGGGAGATTTGACTATGTGGGTTATTACAGTATTTGAACAAAAGGACGTTCGTATTTTTGAATACACAAACAAAACGGAAGCTACAAAAGCTTTAGCAGGTTTCAAGAAAAACGCAGTATTGTCTTTCACTAAATAAGAACAAAGCCATCTCGCAATCAGAATGAATGATTGCGAGATTTTTTGTGCCAACAAAACAGTACAGCATGTCATTTTTGCTTTGCTAATAATGGGTGTCGCTGTGTATAAAGGTTGTACTAGCAACACATACCATTAATTACTTGCTCTTTTTTATAAAGCATATTATAATTAAATTGTAAGTGGGACATTATTTAATACAGTGGGATAAAAATTACCCCACTATAGGTGAGAGGGAGTAGATAGATATGTTAACTGTACCTGAGGCACAGCGAAGACTACTTCCGGAAATGAATCCGCTTCTACAATCGAGATATCGTATTCTACAATCGGTACAGCTGATGCAACCAATTGGTAGACGAACGCTGGCAGAGTCACTAAAAATGACAGAACGTGAAATCCGTAAAGAAACAGATATTTTACGTGAGCAAGGGTTATTAGATTCCCAAAAGTCGGGTATGGTATGTACGAGTGATGGCGAATTAGTGATTGAACAGTTAAGAGCATTAGTGTATGAATGGTCGGGCCTTACTCAACTAGGCAAAGCGCTCGAACAACAATTAGGATTGCAACATGTGCTAGTCGTACCAGGTGATTACAACGATGACGAAACCGTTTTAACATTGCTCGGAAAAGAAGCGGCACAGCAATTTCTTTCGACTATTGCCAATGAGCAAGTAGTGGCTGTTACTGGAGGGAAATCAGTTGCCTCCTTAGCGCAGTTTTTACAACCAGTCGATCATCAGCAAAACATTACATTTGTTGCTGCTCGTGGTGGTATCGGTCATGAAATGCACATGCAGGCCAATACACTGGTTGCTACGTTCGCTATGCAAATGGATGCCCAGCACCGTACATTATTTTTACCAGAGCATTTAAGTGAACAGGCTTATCAAGCGATGTTAACAGAGCCTATGGTAACAGAAATAATGGCTTACTATGACCGCGCTGACTGCGTTATTCATGGTATCGGCTCTGCTGAAGAAATGGCGATTCGTCGTAATACATCTGCCGAAGATTTACGTATTCTCGAAGAAAAAGGTGCTGTTAGTGAAGCATTCGGCTATTATTTTAATGCCGAAGGACAAATTGTGCATCGTATTCGCACGATTGGTATTCAACTTGAACAAGTTGAAAAATGTAAGCATATTATTGCGGTGGCAGCAGGCAAACAAAAAGTGAATGCCATGCTATCTTATTTTAAGGTAGCACCGAAGCAGACGATTTTTATAACAGATGAAGCTGCAGCAAAGGCAATCGCTGAACGTTTACTGTAAAAATAAATCAATGAAAACATTATTGGAGGAATTGACAATGGCATTAAAGTTAGCAATTAATGGATTTGGACGTATTGGTCGTTTAGTATTTCGTGAAGCAATGAAGCATGATGAATTTGAAGTAGTTGCAGTGAATGACTTAACAGATGCTGGTCAGCTTGCACACTTATTAAAATACGATTCTGTACATGGTATCTATGATGCTGATGTAAATGCAGATGAAGATTCTTTCGTAGTGAATGGAAAAAAGGTTAAAGTATACGCTGAAAAAGACCCAGCGCAGTTGCCATGGGGCGAGCTTGGTGTAGATGTTGTCCTTGAATGTACAGGTCGATTCCGTTCAATGGAAGATGTAGGGAAGCATATTGAAGCAGGTGCTAAAAAAGCCATTTTATCTGCACCAGCTAAAGGAGATATGCCGACATTCGTAATGGGTGTGAATCATGAGGATTACAATCCAGAAACAGACGATGTCATTTCAAATGCATCTTGTACAACAAACTGTCTTGCACCAGTAGCCAAAATTTTAGATGAAAAATTTGGCATTGAACGCGGTATGATGACAACAATCCATTCTTATACAAACGACCAACGTATCCTTGACTTCCCGCACTCTGATCCGCGTCGTGCGCGTGCAGGGGCAGTGTCAATGATTCCAACAACGACAGGTGCAGCAGTAGCAGTTTCCAAAGTATTACCTCAATTAAAAGGTAAACTAGATGGATTTTCTATGCGTGTTCCAACACCGAATGTATCATGTGTGGATTTAGTGGTAGAACTAAAAGCAGATGTTACAAAAGAGTCTATTAATGCCGCTTTAAAAGAAGCTTCAGAAAATGAGCTAAAAGGTATTTTAGGCTACAATGAACTACCATTAGTATCAATTGATTACAATGGTAATCATCATTCTTCAACTGTGGATGGCCTTTCTACAATGGTTTTAGAAAATAGTATGGTGAAAGTTCTTGCTTGGTACGATAACGAAATTGGTTACTCTACTCGTTTAATGGATCTTGCATTATACATTGCTCAACAAGGGTTAAATCATAAATAAGTGTCATAATTCGCAATTTGAAGTAAAAAGTGTGACATAATACGGCTTTTTACGCAAAAATAGTATAGCCTTTATAATATCGAAAAGATATAATATACAAGGGTAATAGGAGTAAGGGATGTACCCTTACTCCTTTTTTTAATAAATATATTTAGAGCGCATGGCTTGTTATAACGTACACAGATATAGGAGATGTTAGATGCAAGACATCAAACGGTACTTTTGCTACTATTAAAATTGGTAAAGGTATACTTTCACTTGCTTGGACATTTTGCCATTCGATAAGCAAAGGAATTTTACAAGCATACTCGAAAAATCTTGTTACCAAAACTGTTATTCGCCAATTCAAAATGTGAACAGCCAAGATGGGTGAAGCACATTTTATTATGTCCGTACTACGAACTTTGAAGGGGGTTTCTTCATGTTAAATAAGAAAACAATGAAAGATATTGATGTAAAAGGTAAGCGCGTCTTCGTACGTGTTGATTTTAATGTACCAATGGCAGATGGGGTTATCACAGACGAAACGCGTATTCGTGCAGCCATTCCTACGATTGACTATTTAGTCGAACAAGGGGCAAAGGTGATTTTAGCATCTCATTTAGGTCGTCCTAAAGGTGAAGTAAAAGAAGATATGCGTTTAACAGCAGTCGGTATTCGCCTAGCTGAAATCATTGGCAAGCCTGTTACTAAATTAGACGAGTCCATCGGTCAAAACGTAGAAGCGACTGTCGCGAACATGCAAAACGGCGATATCGTTCTGCTTGAAAATGTACGCTTCCATGCTGGTGAAGAGAAAAATGATCCTGCATTAGCGGAACAATTTGCTAAAATTGCGGACGTTTATGTGAACGATGCATTTGGTGCTGCTCACCGTGCACATGCATCAACAGAAGGCATTGCTAAGCATGTTCCTGCTGTATCAGGTTTTCTTATGCAAAAGGAATTAGATGTGCTAGGTAAAGCATTATCAAACCCAGAGCGTCCTTTCACAGCTATTATTGGTGGCGCAAAAGTGAAAGATAAAATCGGTGTGATTGAGAGCTTACTTGAAAAGGTCGATCATTTAATTATTGGTGGGGGACTATCATTTACCTTCATTAAAGCGCAAGGTCATGATATCGGTAAATCTTTATTAGAAGAAGATAAAATTGAACTAGCAAAATCTTTCATTGAAAAAGCACAGGCAAAAGGCGTGCAGTTACATATGCCAATTGATGCGGTAGTAGCAAATGAATTTTCGAAAGATGCAGAGACAAAAATTGTCGATGTTGATGCTATTCCTGCTGATTGGATGGGTCTTGATATTGGACCGAAAACAGCTGCGCATTATGCAGAGGTGATTGAAAAATCTAAGTTAATCATTTGGAATGGACCAATGGGCGTATTTGAAATGGAACCATTCGCAAATGGTACGAAAACTGTAGCAGAGGCAATGGCAACAACTGCTGGTTACACGGTAATCGGTGGCGGAGATTCTGCAGCAGCAGTCGAAAAATTCGAAGTAGCTGATAAGATGGATCACATTTCGACAGGTGGCGGTGCTTCACTTGAGTTAATGGAAGGCAAAGAGCTTCCTGGCATTGTGGCATTAAACGACAAATAATAGCGTTTATTAAAGTAATCTTTTTAGCAAACATAATAGATAGGAGGCATAAACGATGCGTAAACCAATTATTGCAGGTAACTGGAAGATGTATAAAACATTTGAAGAGGCAATACAGTTTGTCGAAGCTGTGCAGGATAAACTACCTTCAAATGACAACGTAGATGCAGTTATTTGCGCACCGGCACTATTCCTACCAACGCTTGTGCAAATTGCTAGTGAATCTGAATTAGCAATTGGCGCACAAACAATGCATTACGAAAATGAAGGGGCGTTTACTGGCGAAATTAGCCCTGCGCAACTTGCGAGCGTTGCTGTGGACTATGTCATCTTAGGCCACTCTGAACGACGTGAGTATTATAACGAAACAGATGAAGCTATTAACAAAAAGGTGGCTGCAGCACTTTCGCATAATATCGTCCCAATTATTTGCTGTGGTGAAACATTGCAAGAACGTGAGGCTGGTACGACAGAGCAAAAGGTAGCTGGTCAAATTACAGCAGCACTTGCCGGTTTTGCGGCACAGGATGTGGAGCATATGGTACTTGCCTATGAACCTATCTGGGCAATCGGCACAGGTAAAACAGCAACGGCAGAAGATGCCAACCAAGTATGTGGTGCTATTCGCGCAGTTGTTGAAAAATTATACGATACCGCAACAGCACAGGCTGTTCGTATTCAATACGGTGGTAGCGTAAAGCCTGATAATATTGAAGAATTGTTATCAAAAGAGCATATCGATGGTGCGTTAGTCGGTGGTGCGAGCTTACAAGCCGAATCATATTTAAAATTATTGGAGGCGGCAGCAAATGCCTAAAAAGCCAGTAGCATTAATTATTTTAGATGGTTTTGCATTTCGTGATGAAACATTCGGAAATGCAGTTGCGCAAGCAAAGAAACCAAATTTTGATCGTTTTTGGAATCAGTTTCCACATGCAACATTAACAGCGGCAGGTGAAGCAGTAGGGTTGCCAAATGGTCAAATGGGGAACTCTGAAGTAGGGCACTTAAATATTGGTGCCGGTCGTATCGTCTATCAAAGCTTAACACGTTTAAACAAGTCGATTCGTGAAGGAGACTTCTTTAAAAACCAAGCATTTTTAGATGCTGTAGCGCATGTGAAAGCACATGGGTCGAAGCTACATGTAATGGGTTTACTATCAGATGGTGGTGTTCACAGCCATTATGAGCATATGTTTGCGCTGTTAAAGCTAGCGAAGGAACAAGGCGTAGATGAAGTATTTGTTCATGCATTTTTAGATGGTCGTGATGTAGGTCCAACGACAGCAATCAACTATATTGAAGAAACTGAAAAACAAATGGCTTCGATTGGCATTGGTAAATTCGCTTCGATTCATGGTCGCTATTATGCAATGGACCGCGACAAGCGTTGGGATCGAGTGGCATTGACGTATAATGTGCTGGTGGATGGTGTAGGACAAACAGCGGACAGCGCAATTGCCGGTGTGACGGAGTCCTATGAGCGTGAAGTAACCGACGAATTTGTTATTCCATTTAGTGTGCAAGAACATGGTGAAGCCGTTGCGACAATTGCAGATAATGACGCGGTTATTTTCTTTAATTTCCGACCTGACCGCGCAATTCAATTATTAAAAGTATTTACAAATCCAACATTTGACGGGTTTGCGCTCTCTGCAAAACACCCGCAAAATGTAAAATTCGTATCGTTCACTCATTATAGTGATGAAGTGAATGCGCAAGTTGCTTATGAAAATGACAACTTAAAAAATACGATTGGTGAAGTGTTAGCCTCTAATGGGAAAACACAGCTTCGTATTGCAGAAACAGAAAAGTATCCACATGTTACATTCTTTATGAGTGGTGGTCGTGAGGAGAAATTCGCTGGTGAAGAACGTATTTTAATTGCTTCTCCAAAGGTCGCAACATACGATTTAAAACCTGAAATGAGTGCATATGAAGTAACAGAAGCATTGCTTGCAGAGATTGCAGCCGATAAATTTGATGGCATCCTTCTAAACTTTGCGAACCCCGATATGGTGGGACATAGTGGCATGTTAGAGCCAACAATCAAAGCAATTGAAGCAGTGGATGAATGTCTTGGGAAAGTAGTAGATGCTCTGCTGGCAAAAGGCGGTGCAGCTATTATTACAGCTGACCACGGTAACTCTGACGAGGTTGTTACGTTAGAAGGGGAACCGATGACAGCTCATACAACAAATCCTGTTCCAGTAATTGTGACAAAACCAAATTTAATGTTAAGAAATGGTGGCATTTTAGCCGATTTGGCGCCAACCATGTTAGAATTATTAGAGGTGTCACAACCTATTGAAATGACAGGGAAATCATTAATCGAAAAAGAGGAGAATTAGTTATGCCATTTATTACACAAGTTTATGCGCGCGAAGTTTTAGACTCACGTGGGAACCCAACAGTAGAAGTTGAAGTATTTACAGAATCAGGTGCTTTTGGTCGCGCAATCGTGCCATCAGGTGCCTCTACAGGTGAATACGAAGCGGTAGAATTACGCGATGGTGACAAATCACGTTACCTAGGCAAAGGTGTATTAAAAGCTGTCGAAAATGTAAACACAATTATTGCACAAGAATTAGAAGGTAATTTCTCAGTTCTTGACCAAGTAGTAATTGACAAAGCTTTAATCGAGCTAGATGGCACAGAAAACAAAGGTAAACTAGGTGCGAACGCAATCCTAGGTGTATCAATGGCAGTTGCACATGCTGCAGCAGATTATTTAGATGTACCTCTTTATCAATATCTTGGCGGTTTCAACTCAAAACAATTACCAGTACCAATGATGAACATCTTAAATGGTGGTGCTCATGCAGATAACAACGTAGACATCCAAGAATTCATGGTAATGCCAGTTGGCGCAGAAAACTTCCGTCATGCATTACGTATGGGTGCTGAAATTTTCCACAGCTTAAAAGCAGTATTAAAAGACAAAGGCTACAACACAGCTGTAGGTGATGAAGGTGGTTTCGCACCGAACCTTGGTTCGAACGAAGAAGCAATCACTGTAATCCTTGAAGCTATCGAAAAAGCTGGCTACAAAGCTGGTGAAGAAGTGAAATTAGCAATGGACGTTGCTTCTTCTGAATTATTTAATAAAGAAGACGGCAAATACCATTTAGATGGTGAAGGTGTTGTCAAAACATCTGAAGAAATGGTGGACTGGTATGAACAGTTAACGGCTAAATACCCAATCATCTCAATCGAAGACGGCTTAGATGAAAACGACTGGGCTGGTCATAAATTATTAACAGATCGCATTGGCGCTCGCGTTCAATTAGTAGGAGACGATTTATTCGTAACAAATACGAAAAAATTAGCTGCTGGTATTGAGCAAGGCGTTGGTAACTCAATTTTAATCAAAGTAAACCAAATCGGTACATTAACAGAAACATTCGAAGCAATCGAAATGGCGAAACGCGCTGGTTACACAGCTGTTATCTCTCACCGTTCTGGTGAATCAGAAGATGCGACAATCGCTGATATCGCAGTTGCGACAAATGCTGGTCAAATCAAAACTGGTGCGCCATCTCGTACAGACCGCGTTGCGAAATACAACCAACTTCTACGCATCGAAGATCAACTTGGTGCAACATCAGAATACCTTGGTTTAAACTCTTTCTATAACTTAAAATAAGGTGAATCGCTAGTACTAGCTGTTCCTTTTTGAAAATTGCCTCCAAAGCATGAATGTGCTTTTAGAGGCAATTTTTTTAGGCGAGTGCTAAAATTGTGTGAGTGCCTGGCACTGACGTGCGACATAGAGATTTTTTAGTATTATAAAATTCTGAATTGTTTCGGTGCCTGTCACCCTATATTCTGTGTTTGTCATGAGAACCTTTATTTGTTATAATATAGTATGTTGTGATGTTTCAAAGTTCGGGAGGTGCAGTGTATGCATACAGCAGTATTAGTAGCTTTAATTATCGTATCATTAGCATTGATTGTCGTAGTCTTATTACAATCTAGTAAAAGTGCAGGCTTGTCAGGTGCCATCTCGGGTGGAGCTGAACAACTATTCGGCAAGCAAAAAGCACGTGGTATGGATTTAATTCTTCACCGTACAACAATTGTATTATCCATTTTATTCTTTATTTTAGCAGTTGCGATTGCAAAACTATAATAGTTGAAGATATGCCGCCTAACCTCGAATGGTTGGGCGTTTTCTTTTATCTTTTAGTTCAAAGCGTAATGTAGATATTATGTACATAGTTAAACGAAGATAAATTAGGTATGAATTATACTAAATATGCACTAAAATAAGCCAATGTATCATGGATATGGCTATAATAGAGAGTATATGTTTTACAGTGAAGGAGAACTTGCGAATGAATAAATCATTATCACAGCCATTTTTCTTTCAAGCAGGCCTTCGTGCTGTGTTATTATTACACGGCTTTACAGGTAGCTCGGCAGATGTGCGTATGCTTGGTAGATTTTTAGAGAAAAAAGGGTATACTACATTAGCGCCGCATTATAAAGGCCACGGTGTGCAACCTGAAGAACTCATTACAACAGGTCCAGCCGATTGGTGGCAAGATGTCAAAGCGGCTTACCAACAATTACAAGATGCTGGCTATCAAGAAATTGCGGTGGCAGGCTTATCACTTGGCGGTGTGATGGCTTTAAATGTAGCGCTCAACAATCCTGTACAAGGTATTGTGACAATGTGTGCACCAATGACCATGCGAACAACAGACGTAATGTTCGAAGGCGTCTTAAAATATGCAAAAGACTATAAAAAATTTGAAGGTAAAACTGAAGCGGAAATTGATGCAGAAGTGGCGTTAATTGCTGACAAAGGGATGCCATCATTACAAGAACTTCGTGAGTTTATTGCGCAGACTCGAAAAGAAATTGATATGATTTATGCCCCTATATTTGTCGTACAAGCGACAAATGATGAGGTTATAGAGACAGAATCTGCCAACATTATATATAATCAAACTGAGTCACTAGAAAAGTATATCAAGTGGTATGAAAACTCAAAACATGTCATTACATTAGATCAAGAAAAAGATCAACTACATGAAGATATTTATCGTTTTTTAGAAGGGCTAAATTGGGCACACTAAAAATGAATAAGGATTTTTATATGAGGGAGGGAATAGTATGACAGACAAAAAAGATTCACTACAAAGTCGTTTACTCGATTTTTTCGGTGAAGAAGAATATAAACCGTTAACCGTTGGAGAAATCGAAGACGAATTCGGGTTTGAAGATGCAGAAGAATTTAAGGAGCTTGTCAAAACGCTTGTGCGAATGGAAGGGCAGGGCTTAGTTGTTCGCTCACGCTCCAATCGATATGGCTTACCGGAGCGCATGAATTTACTCCGTGGTAAATTTATCGGTCATGCAAAAGGATTTGGCTTTGTGACACCAGATATTGAAGGGATGGATGATGTATTCATTCCACCGCACGAAGTAAATGGTGCCATCAATGGCGACACGGTCCTAATTCGCGTATTAAAGGAATCCTTTGGCGATCGCCGTGAAGGCACTGTGACAAAGGTTGTGGAACGCGGACAAACAACATTTGTAGGCACATTCCAAGCAAATAGAGGCTTTGGCTTCGTCGTATTGGACGATAAAAAACTACCAATGGACATCTTTATCGCAAAAGGCGATACATTAGGTGCGGTTGATGGTCACAAAGTTGTCGTGGAAATTGCTACATGGCCAGAAGATTTAAAATCAGCAACAGGCTATATTACAAAAATTTTAGGGCATAAAAATGATCCAGGTGTCGATATTTTATCGATTCTGTATAAACATGACATTCCACCAGAGTTTCCAGAAGAAGTCATCGCTGCTGCACAACGTGTGCCAGATGAAATTTCACCAGCCGATTTAGAAGGTCGTCGTGATTTACGCCATGAAACCATCGTTACTATCGATGGTGCAGATGCAAAAGATTTAGATGATGCGGTAACAGTGACAAAAAATGTAGACGGTACTTACAAGCTTGGCGTACATATTGCAGATGTCAGCTACTATGTAACACAAGGCTCTGTAATTGATATTGAAGCATATGACCGAGCGACAAGTGTCTATTTAACAGACCGCGTTATCCCAATGATTCCACACCGACTGTCAAATGGTATTTGTTCATTAAATCCGCAAGTAGACCGACTAACGCTATCATGTGAAATGATTATTGATGGCAATGGGAATGTGATTGCACATGAAATTTTCCAAAGTGTCATTAAAACGACAGAGCGTATGACGTACAAAGATGTTTATAAAATTCTAGAAGAACAAGATGAAGCACTAATTGCTCGCTATGAGTCGCTTGTACCGATGTTTAAAAACATGGCAGAGCTATCGAAAATTTTACGTCGCAAACGTGAGTTACGTGGTGCTATTGACTTTGACTTTAAAGAGTCGAAAGTAATCGTCGATGAAGATGGCTGGTCAGTCGATATTGAACTGCGTGAACGCACTGTAGCAGAGAAGTTAATTGAAGATTTCATGCTTGCTGCCAACGAAACAGTAGCAGAACATTTCCACTGGATGAATGTACCGTTCCTATACCGTATTCACGAAGATCCAAAGCCAGAAAAACTACAACGCTTCTTTGAATTCGTTACGAACTTCGGTATTTTAATTAAAGGTACAGGCAATACGGTGCATCCAAAAGCATTGCAAGATGTGTTAACAGCCATTGAAGGCATGCCAGAGGAGCCAGTTATTTCGACGATGTTACTACGCTCTATGCAACAAGCGAAGTACTATCCAGAAAGCATTGGTCACTTCGGTTTATCGACAGATTTCTATACCCATTTCACATCACCAATTCGTCGTTACCCTGACTTAGTTGTCCACCGTTTAATTCGCACGTACTTAATTAATAAAGATACGTCGAAAGAAACGCTTGCACAATGGGCAATGGCAATGGATGAAATTGCCGACCATACATCTGAACGCGAACGTCGTGCAGTTGATGCAGAACGCGATACAGACTCGCTGAAAAAAGCACAATATATGTCTGATAAAATCGGTGAAGAATTCGAAGGTATTGTGTCTTCTGTTACGAACTTCGGTATCTTTATTGAGCTACCAAACACGATTGAAGGACTTGTGCATATTAGCAATATGACGGATGATTACTATCGCTTCGATGATCGCCAAATGATGATGATTGGGGAACGTACAAACCGCCAATTCCGCATCGGTGATGAAGTCAAAGTACGAGTTGCAAACGTCATTATCGAGGAGTCATCAATTGACTTTGAAATCGTAGGAATGGTAACTTCTTATGGAAGAACAAGAAAAGCCACACCTACTGTTATTCATGCACGTAAAAACTATAGCGACAACAAAGACGGACGCAGTAGCCGAAGCAATCGTTCAGGCGGTGGCAGAGGTCGCCGTGACGAGGAAAAACCAAGCCATGGCGACTCTTCAAAACGCAGAGAACGCGGTGACAGTGATCGCGATCCACGTGGTAACGCAAAGATAGCTCAAGCCCTGCCGAAAAAGGCGTAAAACAAAAACAAAAGTTTTACGAAGGCATCGCTAAAAAAGGCAAAAAGAAAAAAACAAAACGTAAATAATGAAAAAATCCAGCGTGAGCAGGCTAAGTCCTGCTCAACCTTTGAATAGAGGGTGAACTAAATGGCAAAAGGTACTGGGAAAGTATTAGCACAAAACAAAAAAGCGGGACATGACTACTTTATTGAAGACACAATTGAAGCGGGCATGGTACTAACAGGCACAGAAATTAAAGCTATTCGTGCAGGCAAAGTCCAATTGCGCGACTCGTACGTTCGAATTACAAACGGCGAAGCATGGATTAGCAATATGCACGTTAGCCCATTCGACCAAGGAAACCGTTTCAACCACGACCCATTACGCGCCCGTAAATTGCTCCTACATAAAAAGCAAATCGGCGAACTAGTCGGCGCAGTCAAACGCGACGGTTACACCATTATCCCTTTAAAAATGTACATTAAAGACGGCTACGCCAAACTACTAATCGGCGTCGGCAAAGGGAAAAAAGACTACGACAAACGCGATGACATGCGCAAAAAAGAAGCAAAACGCGAAATGGAACGCACCTTCAAAGCAAAAAATCAATACTAGTAGATTATGAGGAAGGCTCACCACTTGTTGTGGTGAGCTTTTTTCAATGATGTTCGCAGGTATTTGAGAGGGTGAGGAGGTTTACCCGCGGAATGATGGAGAATACCCGCGAAATGGGGTGGTTTATCCGCGAAACGAGGGAAAATACCCGCGAAGAGAGGAGGTTTATCCGCGGAATAAAGAGAAATACCCGCGAAGTAAGATGGTTTACCCGCGGAACAAAAATAATATCACCTAAAGAACAAAAAATTTTCCATTTACTTGAGATTTTATTAAAGTTTTTACGTTGTTAAAGTAAGGAGGTGGGGTCTCATGGATATGCAGCTGATACAAAAAATCATTGCCGGGGATCAACAAGCTTTTCGCATCATTGTTGATACATATAAACAGCCACTTGTCAGCTATTTAACATATCAAACGAATGACGAGGAATTGGCGAAAGATATTGCACAAGAATCATTTATTAAATGCTATGAAAACTTACTTCATTTTAAAGGTGGATCTTTTAAGGCATGGCTTTTTCGTATCGCGATTAATCAACTGATTGATTTTAAAAGAAAGCATAAGGAAGATGCAACACCACTTGAGGAAACGCCCTCATTAGAAACACCTGAAGTATTAATAATCAAAAAAGAACAGAACGCGTTACTTCAGCAATGGCTTGCAACATTGGAACACAAAACGCACCAAGTTTTCGTCCTAAAGTATGCCAGTAATTGCTCTTATGAAGAAATCGCTGAGACACTTAATATTCCAATATCCGAAGTACGAAACCGACTGCATAGAACAAAGAAACGGCTAAGAAACGCTATGTTGAAGGGAGAGATTAATAATGAACTGCTTATCAACTGAAGAAATGCACGATTTTATCGATGGACGAATAGAAGATAACAAAATGATGCAAATGGACAAGCATATTCAATCATGTGCAACTTGCTCTGCATTATTGGATGAACAACTTGAAACTGAACAGCTACTAAGCTCCCTGTTTCCTCCGGTACATGTTGACGATTCATTTACAAATCAAGTGATGAATCAATTACCAAAGAAAAAGACTTCACTTACAAAAAAGCGAGACTGGCGAGCAACTTTTGTAGCAGTCGCATTCGTCACAGCGGCATTATTATTTCTAGTATTCTCGACTATGCAGCAGGAGCCAACAACTAGTTCTACACCCATTACGATAAAAGTAAAAGACGTTAAGCTCACAGACGCTTACATTACAGTGACTCTAGCTACATCTGGCTACAATGGTGATGAAAATTTCTTCAATGAAGCAACCGTGGGAGATGTAGCACTCGTACTACCAAGCGGAAAAAGTGAAATAGCTAGTTATTCTGCAGAGCAATCAATGAATGAAATTAAATTTGAGTTCCCCTTATTTAATGTGACACATGATGAATTTAAACTTCTTTTTAACTATCAACACATTTATGATGTAGATGGTCAGTGGACGTTTGAAGTACCGATTGATCGCAAGGAATTGTTAGCTCAAACAGAGACTGTCACGCTACGTTCTGCGTTTGAAAAAGACGGCGTTGACGTAAACTTTATCCGTGCGCAACATGGACCACAGAACTCTCTCTTTAAATTTGAAACGAAATTTACGGAGGACATGGCAACATTTGTAGAGCAACAAGTAGAAAAGTTTACAGCTGATTTACCGCTAGCAGAAAAAGAAGCTTATGCAGGTTATAATGCACAAATATTATATGACGTTATTGACGCTGATGGACAAAAATTACAACGCTCGATGCCTGAAGATAACGTCAATATTCAAAATGATCGTTACGCTCATACTGAAACATTTAGTGCCTATCCAAGTGTAAAAGAAGGCGGCTATATAGCTGTTACTGGTGCCAAGTTTGAGTTGCCGACGAATGTCCGACATCCGCTAACTTTGGACCAATTACCTTACTCCTTTACTTATAAAGATACAGTATATGAAGTAAAGCTCTTACCCAACCAACGTCTTGAAATTTCCTCAGACGCAAAGGCTACGACGATTAACGACTGGCATATTACAGTGAATAATAAACCAGCATGGGATACAGCCCGTGTTCGAAAAGATAAAGAAAAACAGTATACAACAATCACATTCGAAGAGGGTATTCAATTAGATTCGTTTATCCTTTACGGTCAAACAGAATTACAATATGTTTACTTTGATGAACCAATTCGTGTAGATATACGATAACCTAAAAACACCTTTTTATTAATAATTTTCAAAAGGTGTTTTTCATTTGCTATGCTTTTGGCGTTGAAAGGGGACCTATCTATCTGTAAATAAGGCACTATACTTGAAGTACAGCTTGGTTTGTTTTATAATATGAATTGTTAATGCCAGATGTATTGAAGCGTAGTACTACTCTTCAACCGTACTAGAAGCAATTCTAGCTCTTTGTTTGATCGTGGTCACGTGCCTCGCATCATATTCAAGGGGACGTTACGGATTCGACAGGGATGGTTCAAGCTTTGGTCGCGCGTCGGAGGTCTCGGCTCCGTCATCAACGGAAGTTATATAATAACTGGCAAACAACAAAACTTAGCTTTCGCAGCGTAAGCTCGTAAGCGCTCTGCCTCTCTATCGCCCATGTAGAGTACGTAGGGCACAACTTTAGTGGGATACGGTCGATGGTGCCACCTGAGTCACCGGCAAGAGATTTCCAGGTTAGCGTACAGGACGCCTGTTTGTCGGCATAATGCTACGCGAAACGCAAATGGACAAACTACACGCGTAGAAGCTGAAGTATTGGAGTCTTTGGACGCGGGTTCGACTCCCGCCGTCTCCATACATAATTTATCAGTAAAATACTGTTAAATTGTGCCGTAAAGCATAAATTTCCCGAATGGAAAGTTTATGCTTTATTTTATTTTATTTATTTTAGTAAATTTTATAGTTGAATATTCATCTTAGGTAATCCAATAAAATGGTGTACTATTAAAAATAAGTAGTTTAATCGGCAATCGGGCCATTTTCTTGAGTAACTCATTTAAAGAAAATTGATATGGAGCAAAGAAATTGTGTAGATTTTCACTTAAATTAAAGAAGCAGTTTAGTTAATAGAAACTAGGTTCATTTGGTGAAATGATACAATTTTTAGTAATGACACAATGGTTATGGGTATTGGTTATTGGTTATTGTGTTTAGCGTACTAGAATGGATTTCAATCCCATTCATAGGTGCATTTTAACTATATCAATTAATTGATGGCATATTAATAATAGCTTTTATTATTTACCCATTATTTTTCATTACATCTCTTTTACTATTACAAAAGGGAATTAAATAAATTGGTTCAGTAATTTTGCTTATTCCATTAATCGCGTATGCACCCTTGCTAATAGGGCTTCAACCGTTGCTAAAAAAATGTATGTATTACTAATTGAACTAACGGGTGATTTAGGTTAAGAAGAAATATGCTTATGATCTTCCACAATCGGGCACTACCAATCAGCGCTCGTTTTCATTAAAGGGCTAGATTGTTGAGTATTGATTAGTTTAAAAACATCGATAGGAGAGATGCCTATGAAAAAAACACCAAAACTTTCAAATGCAAAATCCCTTATTTCTGTTGTATCAGAAACACTTTGGAATGGAGAGTAGCTGGTATCGCCGTAAGTGCTGAATATATTAGAGAATAGTAAGTCGTCAAAGGACGACTTTTTTGTTTATCATATTAAATTGTTTGGTTTAGTCTTTAAATCACACAGCTACAACTATAAATACCTGAATAAAATCCCCAGTAAAGTCGAACAATTCTTATTTGACCATAATTCGAGAGTCATTTTAAATACGAACATTCATTTTTCGTTATTTCTCTTTTTATAGCATAGATAGTGTTTCTAGCAAACCCTGTTTCACGATGAATGTTCATGACTGACTCATTCTGTTTTAAAAGACATACAACCTCATTGTAAATTATTCGATCTTTATTGACTTCAGCATGATATTTTCTAGGCTTCCCTTTGAAAGCTCCACGCTCTTTTGCAATAGCAATTCCTTCTCTCTGTGCAGTTTTAATTCGATTGCGTTCTTCTTCAACCACCCATGAAAGAAGTGTCAAAACTAGATCAGACACCAGTTACCCACAACATCTAATTATATTTTCGTGTATCAAGAATCGGCATATTTAAAACCACAATATCAATTTCATCTTCGATTATTTGTTTCCACTTGTTAATTAATTCTTTTTTACTACGGCCAAAACGGCTTAAATCGTGGACTACTAACACATCTCCGAACCAAATTTTTATCGCATTTCATGATAAACTGAACGTGAAAAATCTTTCTCTGACTTTTTTTCAGTGTATATTCTGTCGCGTCCAAAAGCTTCAAGCTCCTTCAGCTAGCAATCTAAATTTTGTTCAACAGAACTAACCTACGCATAACCAAAAATCATTATGTATCGACACCTTTAAATGAACAACTTATAAAGAACTATATAGCTTACTTAAAATGAACAGAAAATAGAATTATCATATACATACTATGATGCTCATGGAAATGCTTTAAGAGTGGCAACAAAAGAAAGCAGAAGAAAACAAGGGAAAGTTAATGTATCCAATCAGGTTCACGAAAGGATCAAGCAACAGCCAAAAGATGATAAAACATGAGAGAGTAAATAATTCAGATGTATTACATTTACCTTTATTAGATTTCTTTAAAAATAATTAGCCCTATACTATTAACAAAAAGCTAAAGTTGTTTTTTTGTGTATACCTAATAGTTGAAAAAGATTCCAATGTCGTTTATTATGAAATCATCATGATATCTCCTCAGATATCACATTTTTTTAATAATTTAAAAACAAATAGAGATAGAAAGAAGGGCTTTGCTGTGCGTATTATTCTTGATGCGATCGGTGGAAGCCAAAGCGTAAAAAGTTGGGCAGGAATAACAAAAGTATCTGAACCATCAGTCTACAAAAGATTCAGATACGAATTAGATTACCTTGAATTGTTTGGCGTACAATTACAAAAAGGTACTTGTAAAGAAACTGAAACAATAAAGAGACTAAAAGATACAGACGACATCTGGCAACTAAGAGTAAATGATTATCGAATTTTTTATTTTTACTTAGATAACGAAACCATCGTCATGACTAATTGGTTCAGAAAGAAAACAAATAAAACGCCAAAAAAAGAAATCCAAAAAGCAGAAACGATAAAATTAAAAATCCAACAAAAATACGCTTTGGTTTAAACCAATTATTCCGATTTCCCAGCTATACAGCTGGGGACATTCGGAATAAATCGAATCAAAACACGGCAAATAATAACCCAAGGAACATTTTACTTATTACTGACTAAATTTAGTCAAAACACCACATTCTAAAAGAACAAGAACTAAGGGAGGGTAAAAATGAAAAAACGTGGATCAAATAGTTAAACTTAAAGCTATTTACAGACAATGTAAATTTAAATTATTGATTTAAAGTAAGCATTAAATACTTTTTAGGAGTGACCAATATGTACACGTTAAAAGAAATACGAAGAGAAGAAGCTGCACAAAACCCAGAAGCTTTTTTAATTGAAAGTCTTATTGGTAAAGTTCGTGCTTATCGCATCTTTTTTGGTATATCTCAACGTGAACTATCTAGAATATCAGGAGTCACACAAAATATTATTTCTCGGATGGAAAATGGTTTAATTACACCACATATACAAACGATTTTTAAGCTTCTGAATGCTCTAGATTTAGACATTGAAATAAATGTCCAACCACGTAAAACCGAAAGGGATGAATTTAGATAAGCAAGGTGAAATAAAAATATATAAAAATGGAATCAAGAAGATATCTCTTGATGATGAAGAATCATCAGACATTGATAGTTAAAATTAATTAAATAAATATAAAAAGCATTAAGAGATATTCGTAAAATATAAGTTATACGAACATCTAACTTAATGCTTTTTTATTTCTAAACTCCATTTGGTCCAGTCCAAATTATTTAATCACTGGTTCCATCACACTTAGACTTTCAGGGTGTAGTTTATAAAAAAGATTGATCATTTAAATAGAGTTTGTTTAATATCCTGTGTTGATATATAGACTTTTTTCTTATTCCACAATAGGGAGGCGCTATAATTAAGATTGGCAATTTAAAGATTCTTGGATATATGGTTAACATTTCTTTTATAACGGTTTTAAAACGTTTGAATTTTTATATTTTTTCCTCTATATGTCTACAATAATATGACTTCAAATCTCCTAAAAGGATTTTGGTGTTTTTTGTTGAATAAGGGTTATATAGGATATAGTTGTTTTGAAATGTAATCAAATTTATTTATCTATAGGAGGAGTATAAATGGAGTTTTCACAAAAAATTCAAGCTCTTAGAAACAAAGCACAAGAAACTCAAGCAGCAAATAAAATTATGGATATGTTAACAGATTTAAAGTTGAAAAATGATGCATCTACATCATATAGATGGATTTGGGAATTAATTTAAAATGCAAAAGACGTAGTTAATTCAAGTGGAAAAGTTGATATATTAATTAATTTAGATCAAGTAAAACAGACAATTGAGTTCAAGCATAATGGGAAATTATTTACAACAAAAAATCTTGTTTTTCTTATAGAGCAAGTTTCTACTAAAGATAGAAATTTAGAACAAAATAGAGTTAATAGAACTACAGGGAAATTTGGAACAGGTTTCTTAACGACACATTTACTATCAGATAAGGTCACTGTATTTGGATTTTTACAAGATTTAGATGAATCTGCATGCGCTTTTAACATCCTTCTGGATCGATCTGGTAAAACTAAGGAGAATATAATAAAAGCCATCCAAGAAAGCTGTTTACAATTAGATAAAAACACCAAAATGTGTACAGAACAAATAAAAGAAACAAATTTCAATACTTGCTTCTCATATAGTTTAGATGAAAAAGGTATACAAATTGCAAAGGATGGGTTAAATAATTTAACTATTTCTGCTCCGTATGTTTTTGCATTTGTGCCAGAAATAAATTCAATTACAGTTCAAGGAGACTCCTATAAGCAAGTAATAACACGTGGCAAAATTGAATAGTAAGGCTATATTAGCTAAATTTAAATTATATAGAATGTAACCAGCGTCTAGAGAAATAAAGGATGGACGAAGCTATTAGTTTTTCAAAGTTGATGAATCCTAATACAGTTGATTATTTTTTAGAAGTGTTAATAAATTGCTATACAAAATGATAAGGAGTAAAGAAATGACAGCTATCGAAATACTATCATGGCCTTTTATACAAGAAAGCATCAATCAAATCAACAACAAAGAGCAGTATTTAAATTATCCAGTTATTTATGTTTTGAATGGCAATAAAGAAGCTTATATTGGTGAAACGGTTTATTTTAAAAATCGTATGAAAGCTCATTTAAAAGCACGTAAAAATATTCAACAAGTAAATTTGATTAAGCACGAACACTTTAATCGATCAGCAACCTTTCATCTAGAGACAAAACTGATTAACTATTTCCTTGGTGATGAAAAATTTACGCTTCAAAATAAAAGTAAGACGGCTAACGATTTTACTCATAACTACTACAATAAACCTTATTACGATCAACAACTATTTAAAGAACTTTGGCAAAAACTATATGAACAAAAGCTTGTTGACAATGAGTTATATGTAATTGAAAACAAAGATATTTTTAAATTATCTCCTTTCAAAGATTTATCTTTAGAACAACTTGAATTAAAAGATAAAGTACTCGAGTTTTGTGAGGAACGAGTTACTCAAAACACAAGTGAATATGGAAGTCTATTAATCATTGAAGGTGAAGCGGGCGTTGGAAAAAGTGTTGTGTTAAGTTCTATTTTCAATACGATTCAAGAAAGAGTAGAAGAAGCATCTTCAAATTTATATCGTACAGAAAATTATTTAGCTGTGAACCATGAGGAAATGTTTAAAACATATAAAAATATAGCAAAACAAGTGAAACATTTAAAAGGGAAAAACTTTGCAAAACCCACATCTCTGATTAATATGTTGCAAAAAGAGGGAAAAAGGGCTGATATCATTTTCGTTGATGAAGCACATTTATTGCTAACAAAGCCAGATACTTATAATGGTTTCCATGGAAATAATCATTTAGAGGAGTTTTTGAAGCTAGCAAAGGTAGTTGTCATTATCTATGATCAAGATCAAGTATTAAAACTGAAGAGTCTATGGGGAGCAGCAACATTAGAAGGGCTTAAGAAATTAAGTACTTTTCACGAAGAATACCAGTTAACAAACCAATTCCGCATGCAAGCAAATGATGACGTAATCAATTGGATAAATGAATTCAAGCGAAAAAAATTATTGCCCCTTCCTAAAGATAAAAACTATGAATTTAAAGTATTTGAATCTTTGAAGGACATGCATGATGAAATTAAATACAAAAATACACAGCACGGTTTAAGTCGTGTTGTATCAACGTTTGATTATATACATAAAAAAGATGGTGGGACCTACTACGTGAAAGAATCAAATGGTGAATACCAACTGCCATGGAATACAACAAGTACGAAATATACATGGGCAGAAAAAGCAGAAACCGTTCACGAGGCTGGATCAATTTATACAATACAAGGCTTTGATTTAAATTATGTTGGTGTCGTGCTTGGGCCATCTGTTCAATATGACGCTGTTAAAGATGAAATCAGCATTGATACGAGTAAGTATATGGATAAAGGTGCATATACAGGTATGGACGGAATTGAAAATGTAAATGAAGCAAAGGAAAAAATCGTCCTAAATTCAATCAATATATTGATGAAGCGTGGAATTAAGGGTCTTTTCATTTATGCAAGTGATGAAGCATTACGCAATAAACTTTTAGAATATCAAAAAGTAGGTGAATAGTATGAGTGAGTTAGAGCAACTACGTGAAAATATTTTGCAATTTCGAGACCAACGTAACTGGCAGCAATTCCATAATCCTAAGGATCTAGCGCTCTCCTTATCACTTGAAGCAAGTGAATTATTAGAGCTGTTTCAATGGAAAACGGGTGAAGAAGCAGTTGAAAAGAACTTAGATAAGATGAAGGATGAGCTAGCAGATGTTTTGATTTATGCGATATTATTTGCTAATGAGACGGATATGGACTTAGTAAAAATAATAAATAATAAACTTCAAAAAAATAATGAAAAATATCCTATTGAAAAGTTTGCTGGAAAAAATACTAAATACAATGAGATATAAATAATATACAAATATTTACGTGAAAAATTGATATGATTTTTGGATTAAAGTTACCGCTTCATCAATATTTTTTTATTTAAGGATGTGTAATTTAAAATGAATGCTGCATTTCTTAAAACATATCATCTAATGGGAGTTTACCTAACGTATTCTGATATTTATGATAGAAAACCTACGCTTTATGAAATGGAATTGTGCATTTCTTAACTTTACACAAAAAAATGTTTAGCTTAGCAATAGATCAGACAACAGTTACTCTAAAACAAAAATAACATCGGAGGTATTTATGGAAAAATTAGAAAGCCACCTTTTTCATATAAAAAGTAATTTATTAAATATGGCCTTTTTTGGAGGGCATTTATGTAATGGGTATATAAACAATGATGATTATGCTAAATCTAGAGCTGTATTAACATATTTAACTAAAGAAATATTTTCGATTCACAGATTTCCAGGCTTTGATGAATATTATCTGTCTACAAATGGTTATCATCTTAGAAAAGCATTTATGGAATTGACTTTGGAGGATATACAAAAAGCAAAAGATGAATTAGAAAAACTGTATATTCATACACAGACTTATTTAAAAGAAAAATTCCCATCAAAAAGTTCTGTAATTTTAGGTAGATCATTGAATTATGAGGAGGTAAAACAAGTTACTAACCGATTGCTTGACAAAAATGTTAAAGATGATGACCATATTCAATTTGAAACTAACATAATTCTTTCTTTTGCAGACAAGAACTTCCTTGGATCTTATGGTAGTAATGTATTTTTAAAAATGGATGTTTCATTTGACCAAATACTTATGCATTATGATTGTATTTATTATCCAGATGGAACAACAGGGGAAGAAAAAGAACATGAGGTATGGGTAATTAACAATAACTTATTTGGTAGAATAACACAGCCTAAAGGTAACTTTAAGTCAGAAAATTTAAGAAAAAGTGATAGCCATTACTTAACTGAATATGATTTCCCTTTGGATTTCCAACCTGAAAATAGTAACTTTTATAGCTATGATTATGCACTCCAAAGGCATTTTAATGTATGGAATGACCCATGGGTGCAAAGTGTAATAAAACTAAGAAGGAAATTAGGAAAAATAAAATAGATAGTGTTGAATATTAAAAAATTAATAAAAAATGGATGTTTGCCGTTTTTTTATAATCGACTACACGATACGTAGAAAAATATAGTAAATAGATGAAATACAAATATTAAGTTTAATTCACCGATGATTTTTATCAAATTTGAATAGCTATAAATAAAAATTGGTTACTGAATTCCGATTTCAATCCCAAAGAAATTCTCCATCACCGAGTTGTCATAACAGTTGCCTTTACGTGACATACTTTGCACAATGCCTTTTGATGCAAGTGCGTGGCGGTATTGCTTCATTTGATAATGCCAGCCTTGATCGGAATGCTTCAGTAATTGGTGTTCCTATGGTAACTTCTCTAATGCTTTCTCCAACATTTCTGAGACAAGTGAATACGTTGGTCGATGACCAATTGTGTAAGTAATAATTTCTCCGTTAAATAAGTCTAAAACAGGGGATAAATAGAGTTTTTCACCAAACAATTTAAACTCTGAAATATCTGTTACCCACTTTTGATTAGGGGCTTCAGCTGTAAAATTGCGGTCTAAAATATTCGGTGCGATTTTACCGACTGTCCCTTTATATGATTTATACTTTTTCATTCTGACTACGCACTTTAAACGAAGTGTTTTCATGATACGTTGTACCTTCTTATGATTCACTCTTCGTCCACGATTTGCGAGTTCATCACGAATGCGACAGTATCCGTAACGGCCTTCATGTTCGTTATAGATGGATTGAATTTCGGCATTTAAGTCGGTATCTGGATTGGGACGATTCAGTTTCTTCACTATGTCATAATACGTACTACGTGGAATCTGTGCGAATGCGACAAGTGCCTTCACCGAGTATTTATGCCTTAATTCATAGATGACCTTTACTTTGTCTTCTTTGGTGATGTTTCCTTGGCTTGAACTAAGGCGTTCAACTTTTTTAAATACTCGTTTTCCATTTCAAGCTGCTTGATACGAGCTTGAAGTGCTTCTGGTGAGACTTCTACTGGTGTTTGTTTTAGTTGTTTGTTGGTTTCTTTTTTCATGGATGGACGCCCCTTTTCCTTTGATTGAAGGGCATCGAATCTTTTTGTTTCAAACTGTTTTCGCCAATGAATAATGGACGATGGAGCTGCTATGCCAAAGATAGCCGCTGTTTCTATTAAGGACGTACCGTGGTCAATCATGAAGTTTAATACGTCTAGTTTAAACGGTGCTGTATAGTGTGTATACGATTTTATAAACGCTTTTACACCGTTATACTCATATTGTTTAGCCCAATTAAGAATAGCCTTATGATCTGTCCCAATCGATTTAGCAATTTCATGTGAACTTTCTTTGCCTTCTAAGTATCGTAAAGCTGCTTGTAATTTTTCCTCTGCAGTTCATATCAAGGGTTTTTTATATTCATCTATATATGATATGTTCTGTAATCAAAATAATAACGTTATCAGAAAGGGATTCACCTGTTACAATTAAGGATAAGAATTACATGATTTGTAGATAAATGTGGAGAAGTGCTTATTTACTCATATGTCCTGCCTGATAATTTACCGAAATTACTAAGTGATTTATGATAGATATATAATTTTTAAAGCTTTGGTAAAAAAGAAAGATACTTAAATGAATGAGGTGTATTAAGGTAGTGGCTAAGTATAATTGCATAACATTAAATATAAAGAATGGTGAAATAGAATATTTTGATAAACTTCGTCAACCTGAACAAAATATCCTTAAAAATGGTAATGTTGTATACATATATAGAGGAACTAAATCTAAGAAAATTTATATTGGGCAAACTAAACATTTTATTGAGAGAAATAAGCAACATTATAATGGTAAAGAGCAAAAGTTTAATATAGCAGCCTTTGACCAAGTAAGCATTCTGATCTCATCTTATTTCAATGGTTCAGCTTTAGATGATGTAGAAAGCCAGCTTATTACCAACTTTATTGCAGATAATCCAAAGTCTAAAAGTCAGTTAGTTCAGTATGATAATGATGAAGTTATTAATCGGAACAATGGTAATAGTGTAAATGACTACCGAGAAAGAGAAAAAGTTGCTTTAGAAGTTATTTTGCCTTTCTGGGAAAAAGAGCTATACCCAAATGGATGGGTAAGTACACCGACTTTGAAAGAACTACGTAGAGGAGCCTTAGTTAAATATAGTCCAATCAAACAATTAACAGACGAACAAGTCGCTTTACTTAAGGAGATTAATTCAAATTCAGATAAAAGTTTTGTGATTAATGGTGATGCTGGAACTGGAAAAACCGTCTTATTGACGCATTTGGTAGCTATGCTATTAAACGAGCAACCTAATAAGAGAATAGCAGTTGTTTTACAGCCTAATTGGATAACAACAGCAAAAGATATTTTTAGAGTGTACGGAATGAATAGTAATAACCTAACAATTGCAACCTCAACTCAATTAATTAATGCCAATAACAATTATGATGTTGTTATTGTTGATGAATCCCATAAGCTGTCTAGAAAGTTCTCTAAACAAATGGCATCTTTCAATGAGGTTTATCAAGGCAGATTTGTTAATGATAATAACCATTTAAATTGTTTGAAAAAAATGGGCGGTCAAATTGTCTTAATGTATGATGTATTACAAGCTATTCGACCTGCCAATATAACTCGTACTGATTTCAATGATGCCACAATTAATTTTGAAAAGAGATATTTAAAGACGCAGTTTAGAATTCAAGCTCCTAAAGGAAAAAACTATACATCTGATGATTTTATGAATGGTATTAAATATCTTTTATATAAGGATACTGGCTTATTAGAGGAAACGAATTTCGACCCTCAATTTGATAAATCTATATTCCATGATTCAGAGTTAGATTCTTATTTTGGCTATTTTGAAACAGAACCTTTAATGAATTTGATTGACTGGGTAGAGGAAGACAATAATTTTAATCCCGAACATGTTAATAGAATATTAGGGGGATTAGTTGAGCCTTGGAAACAAGCTCATGGTAAAGACCCATCAATTACACATTGGCATGAAGGTGATATTAAACGAAGATGGAATTCTACGCAAGAAAATTGGATTTATTCGGATGATGAAGATGCAGAAGAGCAAATTGGCTCTGTTTTTGCAGTACAAGGAATCGATTTAAATAAAGTTGGTGTTTTAATAGGAAACGATCTTCAAGTTGATGCTGAAGGGCGATTATACGGAGAACCAAAAAATTTCCATAATGTAAACGGTAAATTTTCTAAAAAAGATGACAACCCAGATAATCCATACGAGTTTACTTTATTCGTTTTGAATATTTATTATATTCTAATGACTAGAGGCATTGATGGGGTTCGAATTGGCTTTTGGAAAAATGAATCATTTAAAGAATATATGAAGAAAACTCTTGAAATTGATTACCTAATTACTAGTTAAAAAATTCTGTTGTAAAATTAAAATAGACATTGAGTGTGTGTTTCAATAGAAACCCGCACTTTTTTATTTCTAAAAAAATTTTAAAAGACAACAAAATTATTATTTATTTGAACCATTCCATGATGTTTTGACCATTGAAATAGAAGCATAATTTATTATTAAAAATAAAATATACTGTATATTCTAAAAATAATAACAAAAGTATTCGGGATATTTATAATTTCTTCATTAACAAAAATCATATAGTTAAATAGATTAAATATTTACCCCATAGATAATTCATATATAGAGGAGGGGCAGTTATGGAAAGAGTAAAAAAAGAATTTTTTACTATAAAGATGAATATGTAAAAAATGTTCAATTAGTACATTATGATAGTGCTACTAATATGAGATATCGGTTAGATATAGAATTGAAGAATGGGGATAACGAAAAAGCTGTCCATTTAATGATGATCAATCCAAGTAAAGCAAATGAGGAATTTCCCGATAACACGCTTAATCGTATTATCAAATACGTTTCTTTAAATAACTCTGTTAGTGATTTACAGGACATAGGGAAAATTATTATTACTAATCTTTATGTAGTATGTGAGACATATCCAGAAAAAGTGGATGAATATATTTCAGTACAAAGTTTGGATTTTATTAAAGGAATAGATGCTGACGGAAAATATAATAATGATACGATAATTGAAATGGCTAACAAAGAGGCTCAATTGATAATTATTGCTTGGGGGAAAGGTAACATATTTGATTATGACAATAGGATTCAAGAAGTTTTTAGCTTAATGAAAAACAAGGAAATATATCAAATGGAAGATTTGACACAAGAGGGATATCCAAGGCATACCCGGGCTTAGGCTTATTCTTGGAGATTAAAAATAATCAATCTGAGTTTCAGGATTTTATTATGTAAACCTTAGCTGAATATTTGGAATGATATAGCCATTTCCTCTGAGGTGGTCTTTTTAATTTGCAAAGTAAGTAATTTCACTTTGCTCCTCCTAGTCCAAACGACATGTGGGTGCTATCATTAAAATGATGTAAAACTTTGTCGGGGGGATTTAATAATGGCTCTACTGCAAGAAGAGTTGAAAATAACGAGGATGAAAGACTTACTTGGTATGAAATTAGCGTTACCGTCATATCAACGGCCGTATAGTTGGAGTGTGCAATCCACGAATACGCTTTTTTTTGATACGTATCAAGCTTATCAAGAAGGTATAGAAGAATACAGAATTGGTTCTGTTATTTTACATAAAGAGCATGAAAAATATAATATTGTCGATGGCCAGCAGCGATTGACAACCCTTTCGATTCTTCTTTACTGCTTAGGTGATGAAGCGCAAGGGCTATTACAAGAAAAATATAGTCAACTATCGAATGATGTCATCGTAACAAATTATAAAATTTTAGAGAAGCGGATTAGTGAATTTACTGCAGATGAGCAAGATAAGTACAAAAAGTATTTACAAGAACATTGTAGTGCAGTGCAAATTGTTACAAATAGTGAGCAAGAGGCTTTTCAATTTTTTGATTCCCAAAACTCGCGGGGGAAAGAGTTAGATCCACATGATTTATTGAAGTCGTATCATTTACGAGAGATGGAAGATGCGGATGAACATCAAAAGGTCAATATTATTAACAAGTGGGAAAATCAAAACCAAAATCATTTAAATGACTTATATAAAAATTATCTTTATCCTTTAACACAATGGTATAAAGGAAAATATGGTGTCGATTATTCTTCAAGTAAAATAGATGTCTTTAAAGGGATTAAAAGCTCGAATGTGTTTAATTATGCAATCTATCATAAAGCAAGTAATCTTTTTATCGATCAGTTTAATGCAAATGGAAGTAGTGAACTACTAGCAACTAGAGCTTTAAATCAATTTCAATTAACACAGCCGCTGATAGCTGGCAATCGATTTTTCAATTATACGCTGCACTACAGCAAGCAACTTGAGCAAATCCAAAAATTAATTAAGAAGGTACATACCGATGAACAGGTCCCAATAAGGGGTTCGGGCAATCTTTACATTAAACAGCTATATGAATGTGCGTTATTGTTTTTTGCAGATCGTTTTGGCTTGGAAAGCCTAACGGAAGGTGTAAGACAGCAACTATATTCATGGTGCTATTCCTTAAGACTGACGATGGAATCTGTGCGTCTGCAAACAATCAATAAATATGCAAGAGGAAAACATGACCGTTTAAATAATGGTTTGAAGCTGTTTTCAATAATTAGTGAAATGAACCATCCTGAAGAATTAAAGTTGATCGTTTTAGAGCAACCTGATTTTGATAATAAAAATAAAGACAAGTACAAAGCGGTGTACACTTTACTTTGTAAATGGAATAGGTGGTAGGCAGTGGATAAAAATTTAAAAGTCATCCCAGTATCAAGTATTTTTGCTAATTGCAGTTACATCGTGCCAATTTATCAGCGCAACTATGCTTGGGGAGAAATGCAAATTGAACAATTAATAGAAGATATTTTAGGTTCTAGCAAAGACTATTTTCTTGGCAATCTTATTGTCAATCAGACAGATAATCATGTTTATGAAGTAATTGATGGACAACAACGATTGACAACATTATTTCTTTTAGAAAATTATCTCGGCATAAAATTTGCGCATGATGCGTTAAAATTTGAAGCACGTGATAAGTCAAACCGTACTCTTACTATGTTAAAAAAAGGCGATAGGGAAGAATTATTTGAGGAATTATCTTCCAGTGAAATTTTAATGGGATATCAAATTATTGATAACTATTTTAATACGAAAGAAATAGACAAAAATGGGTTGATTGAAAAACTACAAAAGGTTTTTCTTGTTCGTGTACAAGTCCCACAAGATATCGATTTAAATCATTATTTTGAAATTATGAATACTCGTGGAGAGCAACTTGAGCTTCATGAAATAGCAAAATCAAAGTTTTTAGAAGTTTTGGATACTAAACACGATAAAAAAACGGCAGCATGGATTTGGGATAAGTGTGCGGATATGGACTCGTATATCCAAATGAACTTTGATCCTACTGTTAGAAACGCACTTTTTACAAACGATTGGACGAGCCTTAAGGATAGCATGATTAATTTTGATTGTATTAAAATGTACGTTCCGACTGATGAAGATGACAATACAGCAGTTCCTCTAATTGATATTTTAAAAGAAGGCAAATTTCGTCATACTACAGTAAGTAATGATGAGGTGGAGAAAGAACGTTTTGAATCAACGATTTCATTCCCAAATTTTTTACTGCAAGTAAATGCCGTTATCGCTAAGTTAGCAGAAGAAGATTCAACACTTGATGATAAACACTTTTTAAATAATTTATCTTGGGCATGGGCTGATGCAGAGAAAGCAAAGAACTTTTTATACCATATGCTGAAATGTCGTGTGCTTTTTGATAAATATATATTGAAACGTGAATATGCTAAAAGCTATAAGGAAGAGGGAAGATGGTCATTACTACGTTTGGAGAAATATAGTGAACAAAGGGGAGCCAATCCTAAACCCAAATATGTAGGTACATTTGGTGATGACAATAGTCAGAACAATAAACAAATAAGAACGCTGCAATCATGCTTACGTATAACGTATACATCTCCTAAGACGATGCACTGGATTTCACTAGTTTTAACAAATTTGTTAGCAGATGAATCGTGTAACATGATTAAAATTCTCGATGACTACTGCACAACAAAAATTAAGAAATCTGAATTTGAACATAGTAGTGGATTTGGCTTTGAACGAATCGTATTTACGTATCTTGATTATTTATTATACAAAGATGGTTATTCATACTTAAATAAACAGCTTATCCAGCCAATGCGCGACGATTGGCAATTTCAATTTAGAAGTTCCATCGAACACTTCTATCCACAAAATCCAGTGGAAGGCGAACCTTGGAAATCAGATGACCTCCATGGATTTGGCAACCTAGCTTTAATCACAGTATCAGGAAACTCGAAATTTTCGAATGTATCGCCAGAGGGCAAAATAACCACGTTCCGAAAAGTCATCTACCAAAGTTTGAAATTAAAAATTATGAGCGAATTAGTCAATCTTGATGATAAAAAATGGACCGAAGAAAAAGCAAGCGAACATAAAGAGGAAATGTTTAAGATTTTAAGGGCTAGTATTAATGGGTGAAGTAGATATTGTGAACAATTAAAACATTTTTGTAAAGGTGAAAATAATAATGAGGATAGGAGGATATACGATTAAACCAAAGAAAACTGTAAAGTTTAAAATTTTCACGGGAATTTTTGCTTTGCTAATATTGCTTGTTGCGGGATTTTTTATTTATGTAAGTTCATACTATAAGGACAGTTCGTTGGCGTTGGATAGTTTGAAATCTGATGCGCTCGTCAATGTAGAAGATAATGGCGATATTTTATTTGAACCCGTATCGAATGCTAAAAATACCGGTTTTATTTTTTACCCAGGCGCAAAGGTAGAAGCATCAGCATATGCTCCTATAGCTAAGGAGATTGCTGCAAAAGGTTATACTGTTAGTATCGCGAAAATGAGCTTTAACTTAGCCATTTTTTCACCGAATAAAGCAGACAGTTTAATAAGTAATCATAAAGAAATTGATACTTGGGTGATTGGAGGACATTCTTTAGGAGGCGTCATGGCAGCAGATTACGCACTAAAAAATGAGAAAATAAAAGGTTTGGTACTATTAGCATCCTACCCCAAATCAAAAACAAATCTAAGTAGTCAACCAATCAAAGTCTTATCACTATGGGGAAGCAATGATAAAGTTGCTGACTTAACCAAAGTAAAGATGCTCAAAAGATTATGCCAAGTGACGCACGTTTTTATCGAAATAAATGGTGGCTATCATGGAGGCTTTGGCGATTATGGTCATCAAAAAGGTGACGGCGAATCTTCCATTACAAACAAACAGCAGATGATGGAGACATCACAGTATATTGTAGAACTGTTGGATAGTTTAGATCAGCAATAATTTGAAAAAAGAACTGCACCCCAACCATTGGAGGTGCAGTTCTTTATGGTCAAGAAATGTGCGGAACAAGCTTTTGAGCGTTAGTTGACAGATTTCAAAATAACTATGGCTAGTGTGTTCGAAAAGTGCCGTTCGTATATATTCACAAGTAAGATTATGATTCAGTAGTATATTGAAATATAAATTTACATTTATATAATAAAGCAGCTTTATTAAATATTGTACATTTTAGTTATATTCAAAATGGCAGTCGTTCTATAGATTCCTATTATAATGAAATAAATACAGTAGAAGTAATAAAAAGCCACCTTTTCGGTAAGTTTGAAAAAATATTATTCTACAACAAATCTTTAATTTGTTCATAAATGTATTCTTTACTGAGCCACCAAGCTTGTTTAGTCATATAATCATCTGTATAATTATCTTTTTCACTCTCTGGTCGATTTATCCATTTTACTGGGTGAGGTAATTTCCTAGAATTATTCATTGACTTACTCTTGGCAATGCCTTTATCTAAAATGATTTTATTGTAGTGTGGTCTGTATTGTGCAACTTGGGCATCAGGGCGGAGATGTAAAATATGGTTAAGAGATGGTTTAATAAAATTATTATTTATTTTAATTTCATTATTTTCAAATTTAGTAAATGTTAGTTCAACACCGTTTTTTAGCTTTTCTATCTCCGTTTTCCAAACTCTTCTTACTGGTCCATCTATATCGGAAATGGGCATATTCCAAAATTTAGCGCCTATAAAAATGATTTTTTCAGGATTTGTTTCGTACGAGTTACTTCCATTTTTCTTAATATTAAAATCATTAAAAACTAGCAACAAAAATTTCTGACTATCTAAAAAATCATACACTTTAGATTCTTCCCAAGACTCCTTTACCAGTTCTATAAATGAAGGAATTCCCATGAATTTAAAATGCTCTTTCGGTTGCCCTCTTCTTAAAGTTACTGTTTTTAAACGAATTTCTGCTTTTTCGATTTCTTCAGATGTGACCTCCTCTGTAGTAGCTGGCAATTTAAGGATTCCACGGATTATCATGTTATTAATATTTTTTTGTGAACTCTTATCTACTTTGATATTAAGGCTATGAATCAATTCACTTTGTTTCATACCGTAAAAGGGAGTAAAACGGGAGAGTATAATTTCCTCAAGAGTTTTCTTTTCTAGTTCACTAACATCTTTCACAATACTATTAATTGCTTCGGTATGGTCATGTCCAATAATATGATTATTTATGAGTTTATTAATGAATTTTGCTTTAAATGAATAGGCTCTAGGTTTTGCAGAAACATTTGTATGCTTCTGTTTTGTAAAAACATCACTAGTTGCTGACTTGGTACATGCTCCTAGATAATTTGTAAGCCCTTCTGATAATTGTTCAGCTTTATTAGAGTTAATATACTCAGATATCTTTAGCCAGTCTTGCTTAATGATTTCTAAATCTTTCTCAGGTATTTCTATTACAGTATCTTTAGACAAGCCAAAATCTTTTAACTCCGTCATTGAAAGTAGATTTGCATATAATACTTGGAACTGTGTCTTATCTTCAATTAGTTCTCCGCTAGAAATTTTTTTCTTATGCGAAACATCCCGTCTATAATATTGAATTAATTCAATTAGTTTATTCTTATGCCAAAAAGAACTTTGTTCAAATGTTTTACCATATTCATTTTGGTAATTAATTACATTTAAAACTAGTCTCTCCCCAGCAATTAATTTAGTGACCTTTTTCTTTTTTACATGCTTGGTTTGCTTATCTAGGGGGGTAACTTTTAGTTCTACTCCGGCTTTTGGGAAATCTGGTTCTGCATTATTATCTGCTGGATGGTTAAACCAGACCTGCTCGATTACATTGCCTGGATAAGATTTATTTTTCACGTTCTTAGTGCCCTTCACATCAATTGCTCCAAGTGTTTTGCCAACCGCTTCTAATGCTCTTGCATGTACTTTCTCCTTTGTATCATATACACTACTCAAATCATTCCGCTCCTCTAAAATAACGAACAATATTTATTTCATATAGTATATCAATGACTTGGCATTTGTTAATACAATTGCAATTAATCTCTAAATTTAGGTATAACTGATACTATTATTAAGCGTAATTAGCATTGTTCTGCATGATATTGACAAGTGGAAACTTTATTAGATTACATAATATATAAATTTACTAATCAATTATTAGCAATTCACTTTAAATAACAATAGAATGGACTGTCAACATTTTAGGAAGAAGTGTATTAAATTATGGAGGATAATATTAGATATCCTGATGTTTGGATATAGAATTCTATGTGGTATCGGTGCTTTTATTGGTATAATATTACTATTATAAATAGGTGGGTGATTAGAGAATGGGAATGGATGTAACTCCAGATAAACAAAATATAAATACTGTATTTTCAAATACAACATACTATATTGATTTTTATCAGCGAGAATATAAGTGGTCAAATGAACCTGTTTACAGATTATTAGATGATGTTTTTTATAAATTTAATATGGAGTATGAAAAACATAGTAGTAGTGATATTCCACTAAACCAATTAATAGAGGAATATGGTTGGTATTATTTAAATACATATGTAACTAATCCAGTAGGAGGAAAGTTATATATCGTTGACGGACAGCAAAGGTTAACCACTATAACATTGATTTTAATTAAACTTATGCATCTCGGAAATCAACATCATTCATCTTTGGTTGATTGGTTATCTCAAAAAATAGTAGGATTTAACGGATTTGAGAAAGAGTTTTGGATGAAACATGAACAGCATTTATCAACAATGAAATCCTTATTTGAAGGGAAAAATCTCTCGGATATAAGTACTTCAAGTGGTATTACAGCAGTAAACATGGTAAAGAATTTTTCTGCTATTTCACAATTTCTTGATGAAAAATTACAAGAAAAACATAAGTATGAGAGTTTTGTATTCTATTTTCTAAAAAGATTGGTTTTAATAAACTTAAATGTGGAGCAAACAGATGTACCAATGGTGTTTGAAGTAATCAATGATCGTGGGGTAAAGCTAAAGCCTTATGAAATCTTAAAGGGAAAGCTTCTTGGACAGGTAGATAAAAAAGAACTGGAACATTTCAAACTTAACGAACTATGGGATACGAGTATTGGTGAAATAAATCGAGAATATAAAGACGAAGTAGATGAATTCTTTATGTATCTTCTTCGAGCAAAGTTTGCAAACTCTATAGGTGACTCACGAAAATATGATAAAAATAATTATCATAAAACAATTTTTGAAAAAGAAGTTCATGCAAAGTGGAAGTTAGACCATAATCCAAAAGCCGTTAAAGAGTTTTTAATGAATGAGTTCAATTACTTCACTTCTCTATATAAAAAAGTTTTAAATTATTATTCGAATGAACATGAGGAATATATTGAAGTTTACTACAACCGTTTAACTGAAATGGATAGTCAGTTTTTACTAACGCTTTCAGTATGTAAATTAAATGACCCATCTGAGAATGAGAAGATTCAAAAGATTTCTTATGAGGTTGATAGGTTCTATTCTCTTTTACAGTTACAAAAGGGCTACGACAGTAATGATTATAACGAAGCAATTTATAAAATCAGCCAAAGTATTAGAGAGCAAGATGACTTGACATATATAAGAAAAGTATTTGATGAACAATTAATTTCGATGTTGTCTGAGAACCGTGGTTTAGATATTAAGGAACCAATTAGTTATCAGTTATTTAAAGATACTGGGTTTGAACTAAATAAAAGGTTTAAAAGATACTTTTTTGCTAGAATTGAAAAGTTTATAGCAGTGGAAACAAAAATGCAAATGAAACAGACCTTATATGATTTAGTTTCTAATACCGGTGCTGTCAATGGATTTCATATTGAGCACATACTTTCTGTGAACAAGGAAAACTTATCTAAGTTTAACAATGATAATGACATTTTTGAGCGTGAAAGAAACAGACTTGGTGGACTGCTATTGCTAAAAGGAAAAGATAATATATCGAGTAGCAATGAAAGCTATAAAGAAAAGTTAAAGACTTATGCCAACACACTTTATTGGAATGAGACACTAAGAGACGATACCTATAAAACTAAAATTGACTTTAAACAGATGATAAATAACCTGCAATTAGATTTTGAACCGATGGATAAATTTTACCGAGTTGGAAAAGAGACATAAATTACTCTATGATATTATAAAAATAATATGGAATTAAATTCTCATAATAAGCCCAATCAATAGTAAGAACCTAGTGGATTTTGAAAGAGGTATACAATGATATTCCGAAAAATTACAGCTACTGATGAGGATTTTATACTAACACGAACTAAGTATAAACTGATTTATGATGAATTTCGACAATTCGCAGAGTTATTAACAGAACAAGCTGGAAATGCTATAAAACCTAGTGGGAAGTCAAGTTCATATGCTAGATATTTAATTAGATTTGTAATCTTGTACGAAGAAATTTATAAAGAGACGATTGAAGAACTTGCTAGTTTTAATGCTTTAAAAAAATTCGAAAAGTTAAGTTCTTTGCAGGACTTTAAAGAATATAATCAAAGAGAAAATAGATTTCCAAGTGCTACAATTGCGTGTTTTAGAGCTTATGTAACATCTAAGCAAATGATGGAAGAAGAAAATAATGACACAGAACTTAATAGCATTCTAAATTCTACATCTTCAATTAAAAGTAATATGAATGAAAATAACATAGGGTTAATTTCTGAGCCTAAATTAAAATCAGAAAAGAAGAAAACGCAAAATGGCTTCAGTTATCCAAGAAACCCAGTTGAAAGTATTGCCGCTAAGGAAAAAAGTAACTATAAATGTGAAATGGATAATAGTCATGTCACATTTATATCTGCAAAAAATCAAATGCCCTATATGGAAGCACATCACCTAATACCTATGGCAGCGCAAGATTATTACGAAAATACAATTGATTTTGCAGATAATATTGTTACGCTTTGTCCAAACTGCCATCGGAAAATTCATCATGCATCGTTACAAGAAAAAGCAGTTATGATTGACTATCTTTACAAACAGCACGAAAAATTATATGAATCTCATGGTATAAAAATTAATAAAAAAACGTTAATGAATTATTATGGTATTCTTCTCTAAATGCCGACTTAAGAATATTAATATATTTAATTAGTAATCATTTAATCACTTTAAGGAATATCTGAAGATAGTGGATCTTATAAAAATCGTAGTGTACCATTGAATTAAAGGCAGGTGATTCAATGAGTACCCCGAGAATGGAAAATATATTAATAACACTAGTCATAGCTATTATAATTCAAATGTTTGCTGATGAAATTTCATATTTTGCGGTGTTTGTTAAAGCGAATATAATTGATTATTTATTGCTATTTGGAATAAGTATCATTATTGGATTATTAATTTATAAACGTAAATAGAGCCTATATTGGTGTATTCCAGTTTACTCAAAAAAGTAAGCGTAGCAAACAATTTGCTACGCTTACTTGCATTATTCAATCACTTTAAGTATTACAGCGTCTACTGTTTTAATTCCTCATTCAAGATACTAAGGATATAAGTGTTATTTAACCAAAAACTCTGTTTCGTCATAATACGTCCATCTGGTAAGGTGTCGCCATAAACAGAGTTATTTCCGATGACTTCGCCAGTTTCAAAAACGTAATAACGTTCTGTTGTATGGGGGCGTATATGAATTATCCGATTATCACTTTTCTTTGGAAAATTGTTTTTTACTTCAAAGTTGATACCATCTTTTTTGAATTTCTTATATAGTAAAGGTCCTTCTTGCGTTATTTTTTGTATACTTGCCCATCCTTCTCGTGCTTCTTCTAAATCTTCATAAGGCATATTCCAAAGTTGGCAGCCTTTTAACACATAGTCATTACCTAACTTTTTGTATACAACAAATAAATAACGTTTCGAACTTAAATCATTATAAAAAGCAGATTCTTCCCATTCTTCGTTCACCAGTTCATTAAATTTAAAAGAAGGGAATGAAATGCTTTCAACCATTTTTCCGTTCTCTTCAATTCGGATAGCCTTTACTTCGATATTTGCTTTAATAAACTCTTCAGCACGATTCGATTTTATACCCAACATGCGGTAGGCTAATGAACTATAGAAATTTTTAGAACCAGGTATTACATTAAATTCTTTACTAAGTTGAGTGCTTGTTTTTCCTTTATGTTCATTTATTGTATTAACAATTAGCATTTCGAAAGTTTGGCTGCTGGATTGATTTACATTAGCCAAAATAGACTCGTATGTATTCACTTGATTCAGAACATATTTGTTAAACATGTAGGTCATATAAGACTGTTTAAAGCAAAATGCTCGTTTTGGTGCTTTAATATTAGGTGCGTAATATTCTTGAGGAACTAAGCTTTTACTAGCGGTAGATCCCTTAGTACATGCCCCTAGATACATCGTTTCACCTTCTGACAATTCATGAGCTCGACCTTCTCTTACTTTTGTAATAATTTTCTCATAATCTTGTTGAATGATTATTAAATCTTCTTCAGGTGGAGAAAAAAGTGTTACAAAATTGATAGGATAGTCAACTCTAGGTATATCGCGATTCCTTAAGTAATGAATTAACAGTGTTAAACGAAATTTGCTATAGGCATGTGATTTAAAAAAGTCTTCTTCTATAGGGTCTTTGTAGCTAATCATTGTGATGACTAAACGTTCTCCTGCTGAATAGCCTCCTTTTTTTCCTATTTCATAGGGAGTAACCTTTAGTTCTACTCCTGCTTTTGGAAAGTCAGGTTCTTGATCACTATTAATCTCATATTCGAAATGGTATGTCTCAATTAAATGACCCATTCCACCTTTATACCTTGGATTATTCACCTTTTCTATCGTTTCCTGTTTTAATTCTTCATCGATGGCTGCATTATTTATTACATCGAAAAATGTTTGACCGATTAATAACTCGCCGTATTCTTTAATGCTTATTGGATTTGTATCATCATACTTCAAAATAGGTTTACCTCCATAATTTGGGTGACTTATTTAAATGATAGCTTAACGCTAGTAAAAATACATTAAATTGATCTCTTAGTAAAACTTAAAAGTTGATCTTTTGGGCTACATGATTTATAATACGAATATGTAGAAAGGGAGTTCGTATTTTATGAATAAAAACCTAAATGTTGTGGAATTATTCGCAGGTGTTGGTGGTTTTCGTCTTGGTTTAGAAAAAGTAGACAAAGAATTTTTCCAAACAGTATGGGCCAATCAATGGGAGCCTTCAAAAAAGGCCTAGGATGCTTATGAATGTTATATAAGTCACTTTACTGAAGGTGAAGCAAGTAATGATGATATTACAACAGTAGCTAATAGCAAGTTCAGCTCGTTACACATAGATTTATTAGTTGGTGGTTTTCCATGTCAAGACTACAGTGTGAGTCGCTCGTTGAATAATGAACAGGGTATAAATGGTAAAAAAGGTGTTCTGTTTTGGGAGATTAAACGAGTACTTGAAAACAGTCATCCGAAATATGTACTACTAGAGAATGTAGATCGTTTGATTAAATCGCCATCGAAACAGCGTGGACGAGATTTCGCCATTATGTTAGCAGTATTCAGAGACTTAGATTATATTGTTGAATGGCGAGTTATTAATGCGAGTGAATATGGAAATGCACAACGTAGACGTAGAATTTTTATTTTTGCATATAAAAAAAACCTCAGCTTTGCTAATCAGCAGAAGAAGTTAGCTAAAGAAGCTATTTTATTTAAAGAAGGATTCTTTGCACGTACGTTTCCTGTTACAAATGAACCGTATAAAAATCGTCGTGCATCTGTTGAATTACCTAGAGATATTGTTGAAATTTCGGATAATTTTTCATTTGGTTTTCATACAGCGGGTATTATGATTGAAGGTCAGGTTCATACCGTTCAACCGGAACCAATCTTAACAACTCCTATCCCATTGAAGGATATTTTGCTTCCAGAAGAACTAGTTGATGAAGAATATTACTTAAATGAAGCGGTCATTGAAAAGTTTAGCTATCTACGTGGACCTAAAAAAATTGAACGAACTTCTGCTGAAGGTCATAAATATATTTACTCTGAAGGTGGTATGTCACCTACGGATGATTTAGATTTACCTGGACGAACGATGCTGACAAGCGAAGGGACTGTTAATCGAAGTTCACATATAGTTGAAGTCAATGGTAGAAAACGTTTTTTAACCCCGCTTGAATGCGAGCGTTTAAATGGGTTTGATGACAATTGGACGGAAGGCATGCCTAAGCGTATGCGCTACTTTTGTATGGGGAATGCTCTTGTAGTAGACTTAATTACAGATATGGGTAAGAAGATTATGGAAATTGATTTACTGGAGCAAGAAAATGTTACACAAATAACTTTAGGGATTTAATACACAGAGTTTTCTCTGTGTATTTTTTTGTACCCTTTGCTCTCTTTTATGATGAATCCTGTGACTATGAAGGATAATAGCTCTTATTACAGAGTTACGTCCAAACTACCGTTTGTTTTTTATTTAATAATTATATAGCTTATCCGTTGTATGATTTGTTATGATTATTTAAATGGTAAATTTAGGTTTTTTAAGTAGGGTATTTCGTTATAGTTTGTAACCAATAAAGACCTAGAAGATTTCCAAATAAGAATGGAGTTGGGATTAATGGAGACAAAATTAAAAAATATAGGAATTCATGACTTACCAATTTTTGATGATAGTTTAGATTTATTTGAAGTAATGCCTTATATTGAGGCTCTAAGCGATTTTATTAGACAAAGTGCTACACCAATTACAATTGCATTGCAAGGAGGTTGGGGAACAGGAAAAACTTCTTTTATGAATTTAATTAATCGTCAGTTAGAACCAGTGAAACGATTAGGAGAGGAAACTGGAAGTATAGTAAATACTGAATCTCCTGTTGTCACTGTAAATTTTAATACGTGGCAATATACTCAATTTAACCTTGAACAAAATTTAGGCATTTCTTTTTTAAGTTACATAATAAATAAGCTGACAGAAGATTTGAAAGGCGATGAAAATAATTTTGTAAGCGAGGCTTCTAAGGCAATTAAAGGTCTTGCAAAATTTGGTGTTAATGTTGTTCTTGCTCAGGCTGGAATGCAACCAGTAAGCGATGAGGAATCTAAAAATGATGAGGTAATGGATCCAGCACAGGCAATTGAAACTCTAAGAGAATCTTTGGGGGAAATTGTTAAGAAAATAGCGAAGAAATATACCGTTAATGGTGAAGATGCAAGATTAGTTGTGTTCATTGATGATTTAGATCGACTTAAACCATCTATAGCAGTTAGTCTATTAGAAGTAATTAAATTATTTTTAGATATAGAAGGGTGTATTTTCGTTTTAGCTGTTGATAATCGTGTTATTGAAGAAGGTATAGCAGAAGTGAAGCAAACTTCTATAGCCAAGACGAAAAGTTTCTTAGATAAAATGATTCAAGTTCCTTTTAAAATTCCAGTTGAAATATATAACTATAAAAGGTTTTTAACTGACAATTTAGGCGTTCTTTCTGAGAATGATGAGCTTTCAAATGAGCTACAAAACTTAATCCAGTTCAGTGTGGGCAGTAATCCTCGTGCAATGAAACGGCTTATAAATAACTTCTATTTAAATAATAAAGTAAATATGATTATTGATAATCAAACCATTACATCCCAAAATGATCAGTGCATTTTAATTGCAATTATCTGTATGCAACTTGCTTGTCAACCATTATATATTACTATGAGATACTCTGATTCTAAATTAGAGCTGTTAAATAAAGTAGTAGAAGAAGGACTGTTTGTAGACTTTTTACGAGAAGAATTTATAGAGTTAGAAAGTCTGAATTTATTTGAGGAAGATACAGAAAATAGTATGGATTCTTATGATCGCTTTTTAGATTATTTAAGAACTATCTTATTACTTACTGTAAATAAAGATAGGAATGGTGTATTAGAAGAAGCAGATTTATCTGTCTATAATAAAATTTTGAAACGTTCAGATATGACGAATGTTTCACAGTCGCAAGTTAAAATGAATAATGATGAAGATTTAGGTGAGATTGTAAATGTGAAATTACTAGACTTCATTAATAATATTAAGAAATATCAATTAGAAAAGAAACAAACCTTAGTTTATAAAAATAGTCTTAATGATGGAATCTATAATATGAAGGAAGGCTTCCAAGTTATTGTTAATGACGCTGTAAAAGGCAAAGAACATATTGAAAAATTAAAAAGTGTAGATGGACTTAAAAATAGTAATATAGCAAGAACTATGTACTTCCGATTACTTCCAGAGTCTGAGTGGAGTGATGCAGAGAAAAAATATAAAACATTGGAGTTCGGAAACCAAGAAATTGGTACAGTTAAATTAGGGCATAGTTTCGGTAATGCTGAATCAGCTAGACAATTATATAGAGTATTAAATTATTTAAATTCGGATATTGTCAATGATATATACCTTCGTGCGCGACCTGTTGAGTAAAAATAATGAACTTAGTTTATTTGCCCTTTGAATGTTAAAAGGTGAGTAAAAATTGAAGGGCGTTAGGGTTATTGCCGTATTCGTGACAAATTTGCAAACCGTAACCAAAAAGTAAATCAAAAAACGGTACAACGCATTATGAAAGAGCTTGGTTTAAATTCCTTTTATGTAAGAAAAATTTAAATCTTAGCGAAAATGGTGGAGATATTACTTTAATTAATAGTCGTAACATATTTCCCCATACTCCACCCTTCCTAAGCTATACTTATACCTAAACCAATCGAATGGAGCAGGATACTAAGTGTTAAAAAATCAAATTGAATCTTTAATAAATGAGCAAGTCCATAGTAAATTACTAGATGTAGAAAAGACATACGCCCAAAAGCACGAATTGTTAGACGAGGATGCAGCGGTAGAAACGATTTCTTTGTCATTTGACGTGATTGAACGTTGCCATAAGGAAACGGAAGAATTACTAGGGGAAGAAACAGCTTCTTTTCTAACAAAGCCTGTGCATTATTTAAAAGAGCATGCGAATGAATTTATGTATGTGACGTCTGAACGTTTGGATGTGATCCGTGTGGATTCGTTTGCGCTTGAATTTGATGGGGCGTTTGGTGTGTACAGTGCCATGTTTGGACTGCGATTGCAAAAGAAGTATAGTGCGTTTTTGCATTCCTATTTTACAGCACATTTGCAACATAAGCAGATGACCTATAGTGTGGCATTTTCTGGGGAAGATGGGCTTTGGGAAGTGAATCTTGCGTTAGATGCACTCGATGGATTTAGTGAGCAGCAGTCTTTTGACGAAGTGTTAGCACAATTATATTGTCTTGTTTTTGGGCTTCTTGAAGAACTTGAGGCGAGCGTATGATGCATACAAAATGGCCGTTAGAATTTTGTATCCCAGCATAATATATTGGGTTTTAAACAAAAATACATGGTGAGGGAGAAGGAAACATGAACATCGTTACAAGTCGTGAGGATATCCAAAAATATGAAACCTTATTAGAAGAAAAGTTAAAACAGTATGTTGGGACAAAAGAAGTAAAAGGTGTCACTGTGGCTGTTGCGCATGGAACGGGCGAAACGAATGTATGGCAAGTGCAAGATTTAGGTTACTGGTTTGTGAAAAGGAAAGTGGATATAAACAATAAATGGTGGAATTCCTTTGGTTTTACATTAGACGATAAATTTATAGAGTTTTGCGAAGTCAATGTACCTCTTGAAGGTGTTAATTCAAAAATTGCAGGAGCATTTGTTGAAGCGGATGGTAAGGTGTATCTTGTTCATAAAGGTTCAAATATTGCTGGGATGAAAAAAGAATATGTTCATAGTCATTATCAAGGTGAAACAGTAGCAATTACTAACAATGACTATCGCCTAGTTGTAGCTGAAATAACGTCGTCAAATGCGCCTGTTCAGATTGGAAAATTTTTAAAAGAAATAAAGCGCTTAAAAGAAGCGTATTGAATTTTTTAATTGAAGCAGTCCTTTGTGACAAAATCCTATTCACTTCCTTTTTATAATAAAAAAATTCTTTCAAAGAGTAAATTGCCCTTTTTTGAATTAAACTATTATAAAAAGGGGGGCTTATCCATTATGCATTCAATAAATAAAATAGGTGATTGTTTTTGGTATATGACGCCTATAGCGGAAACGGATCGTCCCATTTTAGGGATGGTAGTTGGTCATAACAAAACATTAATGATCGATGCAGGGAATTCGGAGGCGCATGCACATTATTTTCAAGAAAAACTTTTAAAAATGGGCGTTCCTAAACCTGATATGGTCGTTTTAACGCATTGGCATTGGGATCATATTTTTGGACTTTCTGCATTATGTCAAATGGTGTCTATCGCTTCGGAAAAAACAAAAACGGCTATGGAGCAATTAATTCCATTTTCTTGGTCAGATGAGGCACTTGATGCACGTGTGAAGGAAGGGATAGAAATTGAATTTTGTGCCAGAGCTATTAAAGAAGAATTCAAAGATCACCGAGATATTCAGATTGTTTTGCCGAATGTCACGTTTGATAAACGGTTGGAAATTGACCTAGGTGGTGTCACTTGTATCCTTCAACATGTTGGAGGGGATCATGCGGCTGACTCGGTTGTGGTTTATATAAAAGAAGAAAAAATTCTGTTCCTTGCTGATTGTATTTATCCTAATCTTTATGCTGAAAAAGAACATTATACAGTTAAGGAAACGCTTCGTCTGTTGGCTGAATTAGAACAATTTGATGCGGATACATATATTCCTTCGCATCAACAGCCAATAACAAAAGAAGCGTTTAATCAAGAAGTAGCGATGCTTAGAACGATTGCTACATATACCGATAGTTGTGATGGAGATTCACAAAAAATTATGCAAGCATATAAAAAGCATGTAAAAAGAGAACTAACAGAAGATGAAATTGAAACTATCTCTGACTTTGTCAATGGTTATTTACAATAGTCAGAATTGTTTTAGTGCCTGGCACAAGGAAGTGGAGTATACCACTTCCTTTTCATTTTCTTTATAAAATTAAGCTTACGATAATACCTGAAAGGACACTTACAAGGGTAGCGCCAAATAATAATTTTAAGCCAAAGCGTGCGACAACATTTCCTTGTTTTTCGTTAAGACTTTTTACAGCACCGACAATAATACCAATTGAAGAGAAGTTGGCGAAGGACACAAGGAATACGGAAAGAATGCCCATTGTCCGTTCACTAAAGTGATAATCGCCTCCAGATAAATCCAACATCGCTACGAACTCATTTGTTACTAGCTTCGTCGCCATAATGGATCCGGCACTAACCGCTTCCGAGGAAGGGATGCCCATAATAAAGGCAACTGGCGCAAAGATATAGCCTAGAATCGTTTGGAAAGTAACGCCGAACAGTAATTCGAAGACACTATTAAATCCTGCCATCAATGCAATAAAACCGATTAACATGGCACCGACGATAATCGCTACCTTAAAGCCATCCAAAATATATTCGCCAAGCATTTCAAAGAACGATTGCTTTTCGTGCTCGATTTCTAAAATATCTTCTTTCGGGTCAATGTCGTATGGATTCATAATTGAAGCGATGATAAAACCGCCAAATAAATTTAAAACTAAAGCCGTGACAACATATTTTGGTTCTAGCATCGTCATATATGCACCAACGATGGCCATGGATACAGTGGACATCGCTGACGCACAAAGTGTATATAAGCGCTGTTTTGACAGCAGACCAAGTTGTTTTTTTAATGTGATGAAAACTTCTGATTGACCGACCATTAATGAGGCAACGGCATTATAAGATTCCAATTGTCCCATGCCGTTTACTTTACTTAATACCCAGCCAATACCTTTCATAATAAAGGGGAGGATTTTCAGATGTTGAAGAATACCGATTAATGCTGAAATAAAAATAATGGGTAGCAATACGGTTAAAAAGAACGGCGCTTCTCCCTCATTGGCTAAGCCGCCAAATACAAAGGTAACCCCTTCACCTGCATATTCCAGTAATTTGTTAAAGACAGTAGCAATTCCCTTAATAATAATTAAGCCAAATTGTGTATTTAACAACAGTAATGAAAATAAAATTTGAATGATTATCATTGTAATAATTGGTTTGAATTTAATCTCTTTTCGATTGGAACTAGCAAGCCAAGCGAAAAACAATACAATGAGAATGCCTAAAATAGAAATAACGTATTGCATATGTAACCTCCTGATGTTGAAAACATGATGTGATAATTACCTTTTGCATAGTACCTTTATTAATTGTGAGTGTTGTCTTGAATATGTTGTCCAAATTACTAAAAAAGAACCGCACTTATTTAATATAAATACCCTTTGTTGAAGAAAGGTAACATAGAGATATTAATAGAAAGTTATTAAAAAAGCAAAAAAATATCTATTTTACTGAAATTTCGATAGGCACTAGGGAATAAAAGTAAGGATTATACTTTTTTTTACAATATAGAGCTAGCTGGCAAATGCCATAGTGATATAGCATAATGAAAATAAATTGAAGATGGGCAATCGTAACAATAGCTAACGTAAGGGAGTGCAGTGAAAATGAATGTTGAAATGGTGATGCAAGAGCTTGAAGCACTTGGGAAAGAGCGCACGAAAAAAATATATATGTCAAATGGTGCACAGGAGCCACTTTTTGGGGTGGCTACGGGGGCGATGAAGCCGATAGCTAAGAAAATCAAATTGAATCAACCATTAGCGGAAGCCCTTTATGCCACAGGAAATTATGACGCAATGTATTTTGCAGGCATTATTGCTGAGCCAAAAGCTATGACAGAGTCGGATTTTGAGCGCTGGATTGATGGGGCGTATTTTTATATGTTGTCAGATTATGTGGTGGCAGTGACGTTAGCGGAAGCGGACATTGCGCAACAGGTTGCCGATAAATGGATTGCTAGTGGGGAAGAACTAAAAATGTCTGCTGGCTGGAGTTGTTACTGCTGGCTATTAGGTAATCGTCCCGATGTTGAATTTTCCGAAAGTAAAATGGCTAATATGCTTGAAATGGTGAAAAGTGCGATTCACAATTCACCTGAACGAACAAAATCTGCTATGAATAATTTCCTCCATACGGTAGGGGTCTCGTATATCCCGTTACACGACAAAGCGTTAGCTACAGCACAACAGATAGGTCCTGTAGAACTTAAAAAGAATAATAAAAAAAGTAGTTTCCTCCACGCTTATGAAAGTATTCAAAAGGAAGTAGAGAGAGGCAGAATTGGCTTTAAACGCAAATATGTAAGATGTTAAATCCTAGCAAGTACCAAATTAAGCGATTCCCTGTGGATATCGTGGCGATAACACAAAATTACATGGCGATTCCAGCGTATCTTCCGTGGAATAAGCATATTCCATCTCTATAAAAAGGAGGCACAATAATGACGCAACAAAAAATAATGATTATACCGTACAGGCCTGCATTTGCTGAGCAAACAGTAGCGATGTGGCGAGATAGCAAGGAACAGGCTATTGGTCAGAAAGAAATGCATAGCGTTGAAAATCATGTGTACTTTCTAAATCATCTATTACCAGAACAGTTTCAAATTGAGTTAGCGATTATTGATGAAACAGTTGTTGGTATGATTGCTTATAACGATAGTGAAATAAGCCAACTGTATATTCATATAAACTATCAAGGGCTTGGTATCGGGCAAACATTGTTGGAGAGAGCGAAAGCCCAATCAAGTGGAAAATTAATTCTATATACATTTGAAGTAAATGAAAAGGCCTAACGTTTTTATGAAAAACACGGATTTAAGGTGATTGGTAGAGGGCATGAAAATGAAGAAAATTTACCTGATATTTTATATGAATGGATTATTGAATAACGAGAGAGCGAAGAACAGGAGCTTGTCCTGCGTTTAGTTTTCTGTAATAAAACAAGCAAGAGAATAACAATCTTTTTGCTTGTTTTATTTCGTCTGCGATTTTTTATTGCAATGCGTCCTTAGTCCTTTATCTGATTTTAAAATGGTAAATATTGAAACTTATTATCCAATCAAACGTATAAGTAATATAGTCAGCGTAAAGGGGATGTTTAGAATGCGAGTTAGTTCAAGTGAAGTAACACCTCAAAATTTCGGGATGTTTTTTTTGCAAGAAAGATTTGATGAAATTTATAACCAATGTCATGCAACGTTTCAAGAGATGGTTTCGAATGAGCAATTTAATGAAATAGCTCAATCTTTTAATGCCAATGTACAAAACTATGAGTTATTTAATAAATCAACAATTGCTCATTATCATCAATATGTTTGGTTGGACGATCGACAAGAGAAAGCGATTCAGGTAACGATGGATTCAAGTAATATTATTCATAGCTTATTAATTAAGCCTTATGTGGTTTTTCCAGAAAGCGATAAAAAGTATAGTCAAAATACATATATAATGCCTATAAAAGAGGAGTGGTTTGTATTTTGGGGAGGGGTTAATGAGTTTGTCAATTACCATTACGCATATGAAGCACAAAGATATGCATATGACTTGGTGATTATGAAGAATGATTCGACCTTTAAAGATTCTCCTAACGTCAATGAAAACTATTATGCCTTTAATAAAGAAGTTACTGCACCTGCAGATGGGAAGGTAATTAAAGTTGTCAATCATCTAGAAGATAATATCCCTGGAGAAATGTATGAAATGGAGCCAGCAGGAAATGTAATTATTATCGAACATACCAATCATGAATATAGTATGGTAGCGCATTTAAAAAAGAACTCTTGTCTTGTGCAACAAGGAGATACGGTTAAACAGGGTGATGTGATAGCGCTTTGCGGAAATTCAGGAAATTCCTCAGAGGCACATATCCATTTTCAAGTGATGGACGCACCAGACCTTCTTAATTGCCAATCTTTACGCATTCGTTTTGCGGATGGTTTAGAGCCCATTCAAGGTGATGTTGTAAAATAAAATAAAATAGCTAAAGAACCGATGAGCGAATTTCCCGTTCATCGGTTCTTCTTTATAGGACTAATCACCATTAAATACTTTGAATTAATTCGCTATATTTTAGGGAAAGTAAGTTTAATGAATAGTTTTTAATTTTATCGGTTGCAATAATACCCGTTAGGATACATTCAATCATTTCTTTATATTGATAGATTAAATGGACTTCCTGCATAAAAGATGAATCAATCGTAATGCCGTTCGTCATCGTTTTTAAAATTACTTGTTGCTCTTCATATAAGTAAATTAATTCAAATTTTGAATTATGTATTAATGTCGTAATTTCGGGAAAAATAGTAGCATCGTTTAAAGCCGCTAAAATATCGTCGACCGGCTTTACACCTTCTATTGATTGTAAATACGAGAAAGTTTCTCTTAGTTTTTCTTCTAAAAAATCAGTACTCATTGAAAAATGCTCCTTCGTGTTTTGCTTTATCCATTTTAATCATTTTATGATTATTGTATGCCTATTTTAGTGGTAAAAATTATTAAAAAAACTTACTTTTTTTTGAATTAATCGGGATAATTTCATTTTAAATAAATAATTTATAGTAGTAAATACTATTTAGATAAAATCGTAAATATGGACTATACTAATGATTGTTGTTCATTTTATTAGGAAAAATGGTTTGGTTAATGCGCATTTATTTAAAAATCTATTATTTTCGGTTTAAAATAAAAGTAGTAAAATATAAAAAATAAATTTTCACAGCATTTTATGGAGGTGCAGAGTATGAATTATGTTAGGGTCGAAATAATTGATACTGTGGGGTTAAATCCAAGGGAAAGAAAAATGTTGCAAAATACGGTGTTAAACTTTGTTGCGATGAGCAATGCGTTAATTTTGAAAGAAGATGTCGTGATGAACCCGTTGGAACCCAACAACGAAAATATTGGGGTTATCCTAATTTATGCCAAATCACTGAATGAAGAACAGTGTAAGACAATAACAGAGGCATTGTCCAATCGATTCACCACGTATTTTAAAATGACTGAGTTGGATTTGGAAGCGCAAATTAGCGTTTATTGAACGATGCGACGTGCAGTCTTTGTATATAAGCTAAAACGCCCACGGGAAAAATCCGTGGGCGTTATTTATTAGATTATTTATGCTAAAGCACAATGCTTAATTTTTTACATAATAAGTTAATTGAATCCGAGTGTCTTCGTTTAATTTATAAGAGATGATGAGCATATATGTGCCTTGTTCTTCGTGTGAAAGATCGATTGTAAAGTGGTCTGTATTTGGTGTAAGTTGTTCCACATCTACGTAGATTTCTTTCATTGTTTTCGTATTTCTTAGACCGATTTGATAAGGGTTTAAGTATTGACCATCCAAACCTTTTACTAAGTTCTCAACCGTCGCTATTGGACCTGTTAAGCTTGATACTTCCACAACTTGGGGCTGCGCAGTGATAGTATCCAATGCACCTAGACTTTGCAATGGTGAGAAATCGGTAATACTATTCGCCGAAATATCGAGAGATGTTAAATTTTTAGCATATTGTAAGCCGTCTAGATTTGTAATACGGGCATTGGGTGCATGTAGACTAGTTAGTGTAATCATATCACCTAATGTGATTTCCCCAGACAGCCCCAATGTTTGCTGAATTGCCTGTTTAAGATTGTTATCTGCAATCGGTATGATTTGAGTAAAGTCAATAGCGATAAGGGCAGCTTTAGTGCGTGTTAATTCCTCTAACGCTTCATCGATTTGTGCTTGAGTTGCTTGAGGGTTGGCAAGTACTTCCTCAGCTTTTGCTATACTCGCTTGTAATGCTTGAATGGACTCCGCTATATAGTTTTCTATAGGAATGGCTTTGGCATCCTCTAGTGCTAGCGTTAATGTTTGCGTAAAAACGCGCTCTGCATTAGCGAAATGTAATTTAGTATCTCCCCATGAAGCATGGTCTGAACCGTTGCCATTGCCGCCATCAGTTACGACCAGTTTTAGTTCTTTGGCCTCTGTGATGCTTACTTCAATGTATTGTTGAGGGTCTCGCGATTGCATCAAGCCACTGTCAAATTGCTTCTCTCCATCAACAAACACTTGGAATGTAACAGAGCCAACCGTACCGTACATTTGACGGTCTACACCAACAAAGGCAGTAAAGAAATCGGCATTTTTATCGCTTAAATCATAGATAATTGTAGAGTTTGAATGGGCGCCAATACCTCTTTCGTATGCTTTTTCACGACCATCATCACCTGTTAGACGAATGGCATTGTGACTAATAGAAACATCTTTTAATGGTGCTGTATAGCTGTTTTGTGTAGAGTGCCATTGAAAATCAGTTAAGTAATGATAATCATCCATGTTAACTACTGAAATCATGCGTTTTTTCGATACTTTATTGCCATCACTGTCGACAACCGTATACGTAATGTCATAACGGCCAGCGCGATCGAAGTTTACTTGATCTAAGCCCGTTACTTGTACTTGAGATGTTAAATCGCCATCTTCAGCATCAGTTGCCACATAGCTATCGTCCATGGTAATAGGTGTTCCAACTTTTGTTGCGATTGATTTTGCAATTGTTAGTTCTGGTATCCCGTTTGATACATAGAACTTAGCATCAGCAAAGTTAGCGTGATCGGATGCATTACCATTGCCAGAGTCATGTGCAATCAGTTTTAACTCGTTAACACCTGCAAGTGGAACTCTTACTAATTTTGCTTCTGTTTGATATTTCATCACGCCGCTGTTATATATTTCTTGTCCATCAGCAAGTATTTTAAATGTTACGCTAGAGTTAGTGTTTTCAGCTATGTTGCGGTCAATGCCAACAAGTGTTTCGAAATAATCATAGTATTTGCCTGTTAAATCGTAAACAATTTCAGAATTCGCATGCGTACCAATACCTTTGGCAAAAGTTTTTACTTCACCATTCGTTAATACTTTAATTGAACCGCCTGATGATGCTTTGTCTTTGTTGACGGTACTATACGCAGTTTGTGCCGATTGCCAACCGATGTCAGAGGCGAATTTTTCGTCGCTATAAACATAGACAGTTCTTGTTGCTGTGACGACATTATGATCACTATCTGTTACGGTATAGTCGACGTGGTAAGTACCTGTTTTCTTCGTATTAAAACCGTTGGCAGTGACTTGGATTTGATTACTAACATCACCATCTTCGATATCAGTTGCTGTTACATCGCTTAGTAAATCGAAATCACTGTTTAATTTCACCATCGTCAAATCTTCAGGTAGCGTTAAAGTAGGTTGACTCGAGTCTTTACCGAACTTAGCATCAGCCCAAATCGTATGGTCTGAAGAATTGCCACTATCATTGGCATCTGTTGTAATGAGCTTTACTTCCTTTGCTCCTGTAACAGGGATATGGATGTAGCCGTGATCTGTATTTGCTTTGAATACATCACTGGCAAATTTCTTCTCGCCATCGACCCAAACTTCAAACGTGGCAGATGAAGCTTTGCTTTTTGCCACTTGATCAATACCGATGTAACTTTCAAAGAAGGTAAAGCCTTTACCTTCTATGTTATATACGATTTCTGCGTTTGCGTGTGCACCGAGTCCTTTGGCATACGTTGCCTCAACACCTTGTCTTAATAACGTAATGGTGCCACCTGCAACAGATTTATCTTTTTGTAATGAACCCCAACCAACTTTGGCAGAGCTAGCTGTCATATCAGAAATATACTGCATATCACTTACGACATTGACAGTCATAGTTTTTGTTTCTTGGATGCCTTCATCGTTGATTTCATAGACAACTTCGTAGATTCCTTTTTTTGTCATATCTACTGTGTTCGATTTAATAACGACCGTATTCGTGATATCTTTGCCACTATAGGAAATTGCTTTAACATAATCCATAGGATTGAATGTTTGATGTAGCTTGACTGTAACCTTATCTTCAATAGATAGGGTAGGGGTAAATGCCTTTACTTCTACTGGTTGAAGTGCAGTTAATTGTTTATCATAGCCAACAACCTTGTACGTGTAATTTTTTGTACTATCGATATGTTGATCGATAAATTGTTGAGTACTTGTAAAGCCGATTAATTCATTATCTCTAAAAATTTCATAACCTAAAAAGTCATCTTGCTTTTCTTTATCAACGGATAAATAGAGCGTATTTGTTTTGGTAGCTTGGTTGGATGCCAATGTTACGTTTACTGCTTTTCCTTTCAAACCATTCCCTTTATAGTCGACCGCACTATTATTTAAATACCATATTTTTTTATCTGGTTTTGGATACTTACTTGTTTTTGCTCTTGTTTCGTCCGTTACGACAAAGCCATGACGAGCAAAGTGTTCACTTAAATCTAAACCGAGCGCTTCAGAAGAAAACTCGACTAAATATTGTTGTTTAGAACGTTCGCCATCTGTTAGCGTGACATTTTTTTCGCGGTAAAGAGCGTTTAATTTTCCCCAATAGCCAGGGCTATACATTTCAAGTTGCCAGTAAACGGCTAGTTTTTCAAACAAACCTTGATCGTTATAATCTTTTGTGTTTTCTTTCAATACGTTTTTATAAACGTTCGCTTCATATGGAATGCGTCCATCGATTTTCCCGTAAAGTGCTGACATATGCTGTGGAAGCATATTGTTTGTTACTTCGCCGATTGTTCGTACACCTATATCCATACGATGACCGATTTCATGGATAAGCCCCCATGAACCGCCTTTTTCTTCTATCGGAACTAAAATATCAGCCACAACATCATCCAGTGTGCCAATATGATCGCCAGCTGCATACATGTACGCATAAGGCTGTGCAAGTCGTACGTTTTCTCTTATTAATTTTGGATCATGTTTTTCACTGCGCCCATCTAAACCGTAATACTTAAATAATTCGTCCATAAGGCGATTATACGATTCAATGGTTTGGAGCGGGCTATAGCCATTTTCTATATAGGTTTTGTAAGCACCTGTTGCAGTACCTGTCCAAAATAAATGGTCACCAACGACTTCTACAATATCAAGCACTTTGCGATCTTCAACATTTGGATGTTTCGCTATATCTTCATCAATTTTTTTCTTATAGTTGATTAAAAATTGTTTGAACTCCTCTACGTTTGTAGACTTTGTTGCAAATGGAATTCTCTCAACACCTTCGAATCTTAAGGTCGGTGCTTTACCTTGCTGTTCCGCTGTATAAGGATTTTCAATATAGATTGTGCCACCAGGTGTAACGGCCTTCTTATTATAAGAAGTTTTAGGGATGGCAGGAACAGTGATGACGTTTTTACCGACTTTTAAGCTGACACCTTGTCGCCAACTATTCCAAGCACCTTCTTGTTGTGAAAATGCCAAGCGTGGTAACGGACCAGTTGTTGATGCGTCAACGTAAACGGTAATTTGATCACCCGGTTGGGCAGCAAGGCCAGTTGGTTGTAAATTGTTACCGAAGCCGAATTTCAATTGTTGATTGGCATGTTTGACCATATCCCCGTGTTGCTCGGCTACTATAATTCTTCCTTCTGTAACCACTTCACCGTTCATTATTTTTTTAGCTAATTCGATATTGTCTTTATAAGTAGCATATAGTGGATGTGTTTTCGCTTCTTCTTCTAATGCGTTCATATGTTCGATGCTGTTGAATGCAGGGGAAACTGTATTCATCGTTCCGTCAGTAAATAACTGCGCCATTTTATCGTCTAATGCATCTTCTTTATAGAAGGCTAATTCACAAAGTGTTGCCCAATTTTGATTGGATTTAGTGAATTTAAATTTCACCCGTTTAAATGTCGTCGGTGCAAATTTTGCCTCTACTAATCCTGCGACCATGTTATGTTTACCTGTTGAGACAAGTTCATAGGTTTCGCCTTTTGACGTTTGGGAAGCGTAAATTTCAAATTCCTCGGCAAAGCCTTTACGGTCAGAAGGTCTTGCTCCATAAATAATACGATTTAATGTAACAGGTTCTATAAATTCAACTTCTACTTCATTTGAGAATGTAGCTGTGTTGCTTTTATTTGTTTCCCAATATGTATGAACATCGCCATCGATGGCATTTTTGATAACGGCGCTCGCATAGTGTCCGCCATTGTTGGTAATTTCTTTAATGTTTGCCTTATCCATTCTAAATAACTTTGAATACGCTTCGTTGGCATAATGGCTAAATGACGAAGTTAGTGCAGTTGTCGCTGTAATTTTTTCATTGCTTAGCAGTGCTTTCGCATTGTCAATATCTTCTTTGAATTGTACGTAGAAGGGGTGGCCTTGGGTTTCGACCTCTAATTGATTGATAGCATCTATGGTGTTGAATTTGTCACTTACAGCGCTCATTGTATTATCTGTAAAGAGTGTCGCCATTTTGTCAGAGACAGAATCTTCTTTATAAAATTGAAACTCGGATGCACTTGCCCAATCTTGGTTTGCTTTCGTAAAAACAAATTTTAGTCGTTTAAATTCTGTAGGGTTGAATTGGATTTCGACGATATCTCCAGTAGAACCTGTATATTGTCCTGATGAAACGAGTGTAAAATCATCGCCTGTATCTGTAGTGGAGCTATAAATTTCAAACTGCTGTGCAAAACCTTTTCCTTTTGTAGAAGATTGACGAGCTGCATAGACAATTCGATTTAATGTAGATGCTTCATGGAACTGAATGATCACTTCATTAGTGAAGGAGGTACTATTGGGTTTCCCTGTTTCCCAATGGCTGTTTATATCACCATCAATCGCTTTATCTATAGTAGAACTTCCATATTTTCCGCCGTTGTTCGTAATCGATTGAATGTTTGCTTTCGCTATTTTAAATACGTCATCGTATGCTTTTAAAATATCTGTTCCGTACAATTCAAATTTTTTCACCGAAGCGATGGAATAATTAGTACGAGCTTCGGCTGAAGTTTTAACTATATCTCCACTTGGATTTTCAGTGGCTAAAACATTCATTGGACCACCGACTAAATTTAAAGCAAGGGCAGATACTGTTACAATCTTTACTACTTTCATCTAAATTCCTCCTTAAGCATTTTTCTTACAGAGTACATAAAAAAGCTACTCAAAAAAGAGTAGCTTTATTTTAAATAAGGCAATCATAAAAAATCCCACATTATAATAAATAGCACTAAAAAATGCCTTTCGTAAATTATATTAATATATAATTATCAGTGGGTTGTGTGTTACGTCCTTACTAAACAAAAAGTAGTATGTACTCTTCGGCAACTGGCAGACATAGTTATTAAAAACCTTAGTCCCTATAGCTTTGCGTCCCTAAATTTCTTTAGGTTTGCCTATTCAATTTTCTACAATAAAGAATAGCATAAGGAAAATCATTGCCAAAGTACAATTTGCACTATATTTTACCACCTATAATTCGGGTAAAATGGCGAGGTTTTTTTTATTGGGCGAAAAATAATGTCATTTAATGGTGGTTCATTTGTTATGTGTAAAAGACTTTAGTAAGAGAAAAATGGTTTATCTGTAAACTACTTATGTCATGGGTACTGATATTGAAAATATTTACAATAGGTGAAATAATAGATTTGATACTATTTAATGAAAGGAAATGGTCTACATGTTATATAAATTAAATAAGTCCTCCTGGGATTATGAAAAGGTAAAAAGAGTGAGTCTTGATGCGATTGGTTGGAAAGAGAAGGATTTAGAAAGGTTAGTATCTAAACATCTGCAAGATTTTATTTCTAGCAAAGATTTAATGACAATATTTAACGAGCGTCCAAGACAAGAAGAACCCGATATTTTAGCAGTTGATAAAGATGGCGATTTATATATATTTGAATTGAAAAGATGGGGTTCAAATCAAGAGAATTTGCTACAAGTATTGAGATATGGTCAATTATTCGGTAATAGTAGTTACGATGAGCTCAATGAAAAATACCTCAAATATAGCCAAGGCAATATATCGTTAATGGATGCCCATAAGCAGTATTTTGATAAAGATGCAAGTAATCAAATTACCCAAGAGATGTTTAATAATAAGCAACATTTCATTGTTATGACAAATGGCTTAGACCAACAAACGGTAGAAGCAATTATTTATTGGAAGAAGAACGGTTTGACTATTGATGCCATTGTCTACTGGATATTTGAAGTGAATGGTGAACATTATATTGAATTTAATATGTATTCGCCAATTGAAAGTTATTTAGAATATGAGAGTAGCGCCTACGTTTTAAACACGAATCATAACAATAATCCACTAACGACAGATGAAATGTTAACTGGAATGAAAGCAGCGGCTTATCATAAAGGATGGCAAGAAAAAATAGAAAAGATTCAAAAGGGCGATATCGTATTCCTTTATAAAAGCGGCGCTGGCATTGTAGGATACGGAAAAGGTTCCGGTAAATATAACAAGCAAGATTATAATGGCTATGCTAATGCAGAGACAAATACACCTTTACAAGATTTTTGTATATTAAAACGTCCATTAAGTGCTTCTGAAATGAAAGCTATTTGTGGACAAGGTTTTAACTTTAGACAAACGATGTTCTCAATTAGTGAAGAAAATGCCAATAAATTAATGCGAGTAATTCAAAAACATTACTTGTAACATTTTAGGAGCGATATTCTAGCCGTTTAGCGTTACCGCGGTTAACGAGCTTCCATCACCATTTACACAATCTTCTACGTCATTATGCGTAGGAGGTTTTTTATTTTTGTTTGAATAGCAAGCGGCAGCGATATTGAACTGTAATGTTTAGTTCATCTTCCGTTCATTTTCAGTTCATGTTGTGTTCATGTTGACTCTATATTCTAAGAATGTAAAAAGAAATAGGAGGGGTTTAAAATGAACCTAGCTTTAAAAGAAATGAAGAAAAATAAAGTGCGATTTGTGATTTTAGGTTCGATTGTTTTTCTGGTGAGTTTATTAACCTTTATTATTTCGGGTTTGGCAAATGGATTATCGCAAGACAATGCTGCGCTTATTAAAGATTTGCCAGCGGGGCAGTTTTACATGAATGAAGATGCAGATGAAACATATAATCTGTCTAGAATAGATAGCAGTACCCAAGATGAAATTTTAAGCAAACAAAAAGATGCTGTTGCCTTTTCTATTCAAATGGGCTTTATCAATGATAAGGCAGGAAAGCAACAAAGCGTGGCATTTGTAACAGCTACCGATTCGCCGTTATTTGCAAATGTTAAACATGAAGAAATTATTTTAGATAGCTCATTAAAGGATAAAGGTATACAGATAGGCGATACAGTAACGAACAATCAGTTTAGTGGCAAGTTTATTGTAAAAGATTTTGTTGAACAAAAGAAATATAGTCATGCGCCAGTTGCCTATATTAGTATGGAAGATTACCAAGAAATTTATCGAGTTAAAGAAATGCAATTAGTGTTTACACCAGATGGGGATGCCTCACAAGCGTATACAGGATTACAAGCTTTTTCAAAAAGTGATTTTTTAAATACGATACCGAGTTATAGCGCAGAACAAATGTCTCTTAATATGATTGTCTGGTTTTTAGTTGTCATTAGTGGCATGCTGTTTGCAATCTTTTTCTATATGATGAACGTTCAGAAGATTGGCTTATACGGTATTTTAAAAGCAATTGGTTTAAAAACAAGTAAGTTATTCAAAATGATTTGGACACAAATGATTGTGATTACTGTGATTTCTCTGCTGCTATCTATTACACTAAGTCAAGTTTTTAATCAGTTTGCACCACAAGGAATGCCATTTAGTTTAAGTTTTGCTACAATAACGCAATTGTCGATTGTATTCCTTATTATTGGATTTATCGGGGCTACCATTTCAGGGATCCAAATTAAAAAAATTCAACCATTACAAGCGATACAACAAGGAGAGGTCTAATATGACACAATTTACAATGGAGAATGTTAGAAAAACGTTTACAAATGGTGAAGTGCAGGAAGAAATATTAAAAGGCATTAACCTGACCCTGAAGGAAGGTGAAGTAACAGCATTAGTGGGAGCTTCAGGTTCTGGTAAAAGTACTTTGCTAACGATTGCAGCAGGTTTGCAACCTACAACCGATGGGCAGGTAATCTTTGAAGGGAAAAACATGACGACATTAAGTGCAGATCAAGTTCGACAAGTACGGGCAAGTAAATTTGGCTTTGTCTTTCAATTTGCACATTTAGTTCCGTTTCTTACAGTAGAAGAACAGCTCCTGCTGATGTTGGAAGTATCTGAAACGCCATTAAAGAAACACGAGCAGCAAAGAGAGGTAGAGCGTATTTTAAAATTAGTAGGGATGGATCATCGCAAAAATGCCTATCCTTCTTCATTATCAGGTGGGGAAAAGCAACGAGTTGCGATTGCCCGAGCGATTATTCATAAACCGAAAGTGCTCTTTGCAGATGAGCCAACAGCAAGTCTCGATTCGAAACGGTCGAAGGACGTAATGGAGTTAATTCGAAATCTTACTAAAACATTAAATATCACGATGTTAATGGTTACACATGATGAAGAAATGCTTATGTATACAGACCAAGTCATTAAAATGAATGACGGTAAAATTTTGCAAAATGTAAATTAAAAAAATGCGCAGAAAGTGTTAGATTGATTAGCTTCAATCGAACACTTTTTTGCTGCGCCGTTGTTGTCCGCTACGGCGGTGCTTTCCTTTCGCGACCGTCGCTAACGCGCAGAATGCTCGCGTCTTATATCGTGTGCTGTTCTGAGCTAGAGTCATCGCCTTCGCTCCCAACTACTAGTGAACACTTCTAATTTTTTATTTTTGCAAAAGCATTAATGGCTAAGTTCGTATAATAAAAAATTTATGAACATCTTTCCTCTGTCTCTTATTTTGCAGTAAGCGTTAATCCTGAGAAGTCAATTCGAATACTTTACTGAATCGGAACTAATATTTCGCATAAATGATTATCAATCATTTGCGACGTATATCTTTCAATTATTGGTTCTTGTCTCATGATTAGCTGATGTTGCTCGATTTCTGAAAAGACAGTGCTCCAAAATGTGCTGATTGCTTCTTTAGTATGGTCGAGCAAGAAAACAGCGTATTTCCCGCCACTAAATGTACCAACATGTGCAGGTTTTGACACATGGAAATTTTCATGAATCATTATGCCAACATCATAACGGCATTGCTCTTTAGGTGTTATTTCGGGATTATCTTGCGCTATGCCGAATATGGCTGATTGGTTCAACAAGTCATTTAAATGTGCCCATTGTTTAAAAGACTCCATTAACCCTTTGTTTTGCCGTTCACCATATTGACCAACGTTTCTAAAAAAGGCAATTTTTGAAGCGGGTAATTCTTCAATTGTGATTTTCATTGTATCGTCCTCCTTCTTTAGCTAAGGTAATATGATTAAAAATGTTTCTCAAGAACTTTTTTAAAAGTAATGAAATGTTTTAATTCTTCCGTATTCTATTATTCAAAGCAAATTTGCAAGAACCCATTATGTGGATGATGGCATTTTTTATGTTTTCTATGTCATACCTTCTAATTAGGGGGAATGCATGTTGAGAAAAATAGTAATGTTTGTTGGTGTATTGCTAGTAGCTATAGTTACTTTTAACCTTGTCGACAGGCTTTTAGCAGCCGATACTTCAGAAAATAAAGAAAGGCAGGGTTCATTCGTTAGTCAAGAACAATTAAGTATGGCTACATTGAAAGATAAGTTGCGTGCAATATATGTTGGAGTAGATGTGAAAACGACACCAAAGAAAGAATTGGTGTTACAAGTTGTTGCGGACGAAGATTATTTTAATTTGGTAACAAAGGATATGGAACCGATTGCCAAAAGTGTAATAGCAAACTCTCCATTTATGGACTATACGCTTGTTTTTGAACGCTGGGAACTAACCTCACGGGATGAAGAGGATATCAATCTCGTTAATGGGGTATCCAATTTTATTAAAACGATTGTGGAAAGTCTTGAAAGTTATACAGTATTCAAACATGTAACGACGGATTACCAGTCTTTCATTACTATCCAAACGACAATAGATAGTTCTGAGAAAGACGCGGAAAAATTAGCGCTGGAGATGGAAGAGACAGTTTATGAAATAATTAATTTTCAAAACCGAAATGAGCAATCTCAGAAGCGTACATATGACATTAAAATAGTGAGTGCTCAGGGAAAAGTATTAAATCAATAAATGGTGAAATTGTGTGGGTGACAGGCACTAAAAAAAAGCCGTAACATGCGCTAAGTGCGACATGTTGCGGCTTAAATTGTATGAGTGACAGGCACTAGCTTTTTAGGAAATCGGGTTTAGCGAAGCTTGGGTTAGGGTATTGGTAGAAGCCTTCACCTGTAGCTCGTCCTAATTTACCTTTATCGATATACTCTGTTTTCAATAGGTTAGCTAATTTTTTCATGTTTTCATCCCCTGTAGCGGCAGCTTTTGCTTCTACAATGTTATGGGCTGTATTAATACCTACAACGTCTAAAATAGCAAATGGTCCAAGAGGAGCGCCAGTACCAATCATCCATGTTTTATCAATTGTTTCAGGGTCAGCTACTTCTTTCACTAATAGCATTTCTGCTGCATCTAAAAATGGCACTAATAAAGAGTTTAAAATATAGCCAGGCTGTTCTTTATATAAAGGTAGTGGTACCATGCCGATTGCACGTGCAAATTCCACCACTTCATCAAATACTTTCATATCTGTACCTGGGTGTTTCATAATTTCAGCAGTATTGTTTACCCAAATAGTATTAGCAAAATGTAATGCTAAAAATTTCTCTGGACGCCCTGTTGCTTCTGCAAATTGGCTAGGTAATAAAGTCGATGAGTTCGTAGCAAAAATTGTTTTTGCGGGTGCAACTTTACCAAGGTTTGTGTAGAATTCAGTTTTAATTTTTACAACTTCAGGAATAGCTTCGATAACTAAATCAGCATTTGCTACAGCATCTGCTAAATCACTATTAAATGATAGACGAGCGTAAGCAGCATCCACTTCTTCCTGTGTGGCACCTAAATCGTGCTGGTACAATGGTTTTAACTTTGTAATACGCTCTTGCGCATTTTTTAAAGCTTCGTCATTAATATCGTATACAGTAACGTTAAATCCTTTAAAAGCAGACTGATAAGCAATCTGGCTTCCTAAAACTCCGCTTCCTGCTACAGTAATATTTTGATAATTCATCTGACTTCCTCCTCTGATAATGTTACATCGATATAATAGTTTCGTTACAAAACGATTTCCTTGTTACACTCCCATAGTACTGCTTCCAACGAACTAAAATCAAATAATAAACTCAATTATTATAATGATATAAAAATATGTCTGATTACTATAAAAAATTATCTCCTTAGAGTATGTGCTGATGGGGAATAAAAATAACGGCTCTACCATTTTTTTTTGATAGAGGTCTCTGATACTAGATGAGTACTGTACAAAGGTTGTTATCGTGAGTTGAAAGGACTATACAAGATGAGTAGTTATCCCTTTAGTGAATAAATATATTAATCAATTAGACTTATGTAACTAATTATTTAGACGGTGAATTTAGTTTTTGAAATATAGGACTTTATTATAATTTTGAATAATTTACATATATTTATAGATTTGTTAACAGATGATTTAGTACACTAAATTTATGAATTGAAAGGGGAAAGAAAAATGAAGAAAACGATTTTAGCTGGAGCTTTAAGTATTGCTTGTTTTACAGGAGGTTTTGCTACACAAGCACAAGCTCAAGGCAATGACAATATTGCCAATATTATTCATCCAAATCAGGTTGTTGTAGCAACAAACCAAGCGCAGTCTATGTCTTATCAAGATATCTACAAAATGCTATTACTTTCAGAATTAGGTATTGACAATCCTGATAATATGACTGTAGTAACAACTAAAAATAGCATTACTTTGAAAATTTCACTAAAGGCAGTAATGGATAGCTATTCAGATGGGTCAAACTTATATCCTGAGGGTGAAAAAGAGTTTAAAGAAAACTACGAAGAAATTAAAAAGCTATTTGGTGATGCTATGCAAATGCGCTTTATTCAATCTGGTAATAGTTACAAAGCTGAAGTTTATGCAGAAGGGAAATGGCAAACTGCAAGTAATAAAGATGTGAATGATTGGTTGACAGTATTAAACCGTGCAGATTTTGATCTTAAACCAGGTGGTTATTTTACAGATGCAATTGGTCACTGGGCTGAAAACTATATCCAATTACTTTATCAAGCTGGAATAGTGACAGGTGTTACGGATACAACGTTTAATCCGAATGGTCAAGTAACACGTGGACAATTAGCTGCAATGATTTTCCGTGCTTCAGGACTAGATGTTAATGAAGATTATGAAGGTCCAGCTACATACAAAGATATGCAAGGCTTCTGGGGGGCAAAGGAAGTAGCGATTTTACAAGAGTATGAATTACTCGAAATTTTTGATGGTGAAAATTTTGAACCAAATAAACCGGCTACACGTGAGGAAATGGCTCATGTAACGGCAAGCTACTTGGAATCAGTGGAATTCGATGTAGAAAAGGCTAATAAAAATAATACTTTTACAGATAAAGGTGACATGCGTCAGGAAGCGGTAGCATCGATTGGCTTATTACAGCAATTAAGAATTATTGAAGGCGCAAATGGTAAGTTTAATCCAAAAGGCAATTTGACTCGTGCGCAATTTACGAAAATCTTATCGCTTACACTGATGACAGTAAATAAATAGTAAGAGTAAAAAACCACTTTGCTAAGGCAAAAGTGGTTTTTTTACGTGCCAGTCACCGAAACAATTTTGACACAATTCATCCTGCAAGTACGTGGAACATATAGCTTAAAAAATAGCCTAATAATATATAGGTGAGAAAGGCTTTACAAGTGACTGTTTGTACATGGTGCAAAATAAACTCTGAAATACTAGCCGTACCGATTAATCCGATTGATAAGCCCATTAATATTCCTTGTGCTCTTATTGTTAAATCCCAATACTGACCAATTAAAATAAAAATGATAAAGAAAATGGAGAATCCGATGAAATAAATAAATAGCTTCCATAGCTTTTCACTTTGTGAGAGAAAAGCTGTTGTAAGTGCAAATCCTTCAGGAAGATGATGAAGAATAATGGAAGCTGTGATCGTTATACTTAATGCAGAGTTTCCTAGTAAATTACCTACTGTAAGACTGATTGGGATTGTATGAATGACCATTGCAATGGCAAGCAAGGAAACGGAGGGATTTTGATAATTAGTCGGGTGAAATAAACTACTAAGTAGTTGAAAAACTAAATAGCCGATGAGAATGCCTAGTATGATGCCAAAAGACTTGTACATTTGAAATGAGGATGGAATGATGTCTAGTATAAGCAATCCCACTAAAAATCCGCCACATAATAACGATAAGCCTTGGGTTGTATGTTGAAAAAGCTTAGAGAAAACCCAAGCAATTGTTCCTCCTATACTCACGCTGAAAAAAAGAAATCCTCCAAGTATCATTGCACTCAACTGCGAAATTCCCCCGCCCCATTATAATCTGAAGTCCGTTTTACAAAATATATGCAATTCAAGGGTTTATATGAGGATACGCTGTTAAAAATATACAATCTCACTATCTATGTAGAGCAGGAAAACATTAATTAGCAAATAAAAAGTTACAGCTCGTACAAATGAAAAGGAGCAGTATCAAGCTTCCCTTCCATCTGTAGACCGTATAAGGTTATTGGAAGACTTCTTCAATCGTTTGAGCAATTTTAATAAAATGTAAGTCTTTATCTTTTGTATATTCGATTGCGCCAGCTCCACCTAAATAAAATTGTATAGCTGGATACTTTGAAGCAAAATCCTCTAATTGCTGTAAGAGAGCAGGGTGCATTTCAAAAGGCATAGTTGTTAGAGCGGACAATATAACAATTTGAGGCTGAAACTTCGAAACGAGCGATTCAATTGCCCCTAGTGCAGGTGAGCTCCCTATTAAAAATGACTTCCATCCAAGCAACATCGCTTGTAAAAGCAAAATATGGAGTGGGACTTCATGATATTCCCCTGGTAAACATGCCCCCATAATGAGTGGGGCGTTGTCTTTATATTGATAGTTGCGTCTAATCTGTACTAAATAATCTCGGATCACCATCGTGATAACAGCTTCCTGATATTCTGACCATTCCGCTTTTTCCCATCGCATACCTACTTCATGTAACAAAGGAATAACTACAGTCGATAGAAATTTGGGTAAGCCAAGCGCATAATGGGCATCTTGAAGAATTCGGTTAATTTCAATTTCGTCACAATGCGCCCCTTTTTCTAGTAGAAGAAAAACATAATCGTTCATTTCGTGATGGATAGTTGGAACAGGAATTGGTTTAGAATCTGATTCTTGTTCTGGCTCCATTGTTTTGACAACTGTGGCCGCTTGTTTTATAGAATATCCTTGTTCGGATAGTTTTCGTACCTTTAGTAGTATTTGAATATCTTGTTCTGTGTAAACTCTATGACCGTTGTCTAATCGTTTTGGTTCAACAAGTTGATAGCGTTCTTCCCATTTTCGAATGACTTGCTTAGAAAGACCCGTTACTTCAGAAACTTGTTTAATATTATAATGCCATGTTGTTGAATTGACAGATGTCATTGTTCGTCAACCCTCTTTCCAGTTTGAAAAGTATCGAATTATCATAACAATTATACTGTAGATTTATCAAGTGGAAAATTTAAACCTATAGCTCTATTTTAAACGATAAAACATAATTTGTATAATTTTTGTATAACTATTATATCTAATAGTTTGACAATATTTAATTTTTCATGATATACAGGTACTAAACAATTATGTGATTGAGGTGGAGAATGTGGCGAAATGGTGGAAACGGAAGTTAGAAGCCTCTAAAGATGAATTATTTAGGTTGGAAGATGGCTTTGAACCAGTTATTGAATTGTCTACTATGCCAGAGTTAGAAAAACAGATGGTATTAATAGGGCTTAAACGAGAAGATTTCTACATAATAAAAGCATGTCAGCCATTTGTTCGCGACGGTATCGAAGAAGTAACGGCTGTATTTTACCAAAACATACTCGCAGTTCCATCGTTGCGTAAAATCATTGAGGGGCGTACCCAAATCGATCGCTTGAAAAAAACATTAGGGAACTATTTAATTGCAATGTTTGATGGAGCTTTTAATGTAGAAGCAATTGAAAGAAAAAGAAAGCTAGCTCGCATGCATTTTAAAATTGGTCTAGAGCCAAAGTGGTATATGGGTACTTTTCAACATATCCAAGAAGCAATCATCAATTTGATTGTGAAAGAGATGACAGCACCTGCTCTTCGTGAGCAAATTATGTTAACCATTTCAAAATTAATTAATCTTGAAATGCAAATTGTGTTGGAAGAATACGAAAAGGAAAACGTTAAAATAAGAAATGATCAATACAATCACATTAAAAATGAGTTAAAACAAAAAATATCTTTAATCAGTCAAGATTTGGCTAATTTAACTGAAGAAACAAATTCGTCTATTGATGAAGTAGATGTGCAAACGACGATGATTGCACAAATAATTGAAAGAAATGTCGAGACTGTTCATCATATTAATCAAGATGCAGATGTTGGTAATCAACATGTCATGAAGTTGGAACAAGAGATGCGCCATATATATAACCGGACAGAAGAAATGGGCACATTAATCGGCAACTTAAAAGAGTCTTCGGATCGTATTATTGATATTGTTTTGCTCGTCAAAGCCATTGCAGATCAAACCAATTTGCTTGCCTTAAATGCCTCTATTGAAGCGGCAAGAGCAGGTGAACATGGTAAAGGATTCGCGGTAGTTGCTCAGGAGGTACGCAATTTAGCTGAACAGTCAAAACAATCTGTCGAGGAAATTACGAAGCTTGTTCAAACATCTACCTCTTTAACGATGCGTGCAGTTGAAATGATAGATCGTATTGAAGAAAGCGTGGCAGATGGTGTTGAGGCTGCTGTTGAAACACAATCGAAATTTCACGATATCCTCCAAGCTATTGTGGAAAATGAGCGATGTATTGTACAGGTAGAAACGGATGTAAAAAATTTAGAAAAGGTAATTAGCTCTATTGGGAACGAAACACGCACTGTTGCCAGTACAGCTGATAGTTTATATCAGACAGCCATGCATTTGTAATTAACACATATGCTGATAGATTTTCACTAAGATAGAACGATCTCCAACTGTAGATCATTCTATTTTTTTATGTCCTTGAGTAGAAACGAGCAGTATCTGTTCATCATGGACTGTTTTAAAAGTAGCCACTACAGGTATAAAAGGGGAGAGCGTGTTTTTAAAGGAAACATGTATATCAATAATTAAAAGGCTATATAGTACCTTATATAGATAAAAATAAGGAGGGGTGGCTATGAAGTGGGTTGCACTGTTAAGTTATATAGCAATGATTATAATCAATGGTTTAGCAAGTACAATCGGTATTAATGGCAAAACAACAGCGGAAATATCCAATCAAATAGAGGTACTTTTCACACCAGCAGGCTATGTTTTTGCCATTTGGATTGTGATTTATATTGTTTTGGGAATATGGATTTTTATTCATTTCTTTTCGAAAACAGAAAATCAGGAGACCGCCATTATCAATCTTGTTACATTAACGTGTCTGTTTAATATTGCGTGGCTTTTATGTTGGCATTATGCATATTTCGTATTATCCATTGTAATGATGGTAGGTCTCCTTATAAGCTTAATCTTGATATACAGTAGTTATCCAAAAGGGGATACTCGTTTTGCAGGAAGATTACCGTTCTCGATTTATTTAGGCTGGATTAGTGTAGCCTTAATGGCGAATATTAGTTTTGTACTGAAGTATTATCAATGGAATGGCTTTGGTATCTCTGAAATATGGTGGACAAATTTATTGCTCTTTGTCGCTACATGTCTTGCTATTTATATACGCACTGTAGAAGTGGATGTTGTGTTTCCACTAGTTATTATTTGGGCTCTTATCGGCATTGCTGTCAAAAATGGAGTGGATGCAGGAAGTTTATTTTATATGCCTATACTGTATAGCGTAGTGCTCTTGATATGGATTTTTGTAGGAAAGCGGAAAGAGTAAGACGGTAACAGCCATCAACGACATAGCAAAAAGTGTTAGATTGATTGCAGTTAATCTAACACTTTTTCGCTTTTGTCCCAGTCTCTTTCATTCATTGGATTATGATCAAGGACCGTGCTAGTTGTTCTAATTTTGTTCTTATATGAATATAGTGGCTACTAAGTGCTGAAATAGGATGCGAAGTGTAACACTAGAAAATAAGCGTTTGGAAAGAACGTGATGCTTTGTTATTGAAGGCAAAAAGGAGTGACTACACACGTGCTAGAGTATAGACTCGTGACAACGATTGACGAGCTTGAGTCGTATAAGGAAACTTGGACTAAGATACTTGAACGTGAAAAGAACGATAATCCATTTATAGAGTATGGTTGGGTGTCGACGTGGTGGTCGATACTTGGGTGCGAAGAAAATGTGGAAATTTACGTAGTTGAGCATAGTGGAGAGCCCATTGCATTTTTTCCATTTGTTCATGCTATTCGATTTGGTGGCATTCATCAATTTAGCTTTTTAGGACAAGGACTTGCTTCTTATATGGAGGTGATTTCCGAAAAAATTTGGAAAGAGCGAGTGGTGCAATATTTATTAAAAGAACTGATAAACCAATATAAACGGGTTCTTTTCTTGTTCCATGGTTTGCTTGAAAGTAAGGATACTTCTCAGATTTTAGAAAAGTTTACTTTAGAACGACAATTGCCCCATTCAATTTTTCGTGTGGTCACACCTTATATAGATTTTAGAGCAATTGAATTACCGGATTTTTTAAAGAAGCATAAGCGTAAATTTAAAAGTATTCATCGTCGAGAGAAAAGATTAAAAGAATATGGTCAACTTACGTTTCAAAAAGTTGATGATGGAAATTTAGATAATATGTTTCAGTTGTTCGAAAGAAGATGGCAAAAGAAAGTAGATACAAGTGGATTTACAAAGGAGCGGACGCGGGCATTTATTGAACAGCTCGCAAAACAACAAGATGCAGCACTTGCTTTAAAAGTTCATCGGTTGCAATTTGAAAATATCTGGATTGGCTTTACAGTAGATATTTGCTGTCGAGGTAGAAACTTTTGTCACACAATGGGGCATGAGCCGGATTTCAATATGTTCGGACCTGGACGATTGATCGAGAAGGAAAATATGCTGCAAGCACATAGTACAAACTTACAACTATACGATTTTGGCAGTGGCTACGAACCGTATAAGTTTGAATGGTATACTCATTTAGATTTTACAAGAAAATTCATTATGAGTACGACAGGTATTAGGGAACGACTATTTCGAAATGCAATGGTGCTCCATGAAACGGTTTTAACAATAGTAAAAGCAAATCGCAGAATGGTTGAATGGAAACGTAATACATTAGGAGAAATGCGATACTGGTTGACAAAGGCAACTTTGCACGAGTGGTTTTCAATGCTAAAATGTAGGGTTCTTAGTGGACGGGTATTTCATATTTATTATTTACAGACAAAACGAGGTCATAACAAATCGAATTTTCGTGAAATCTATATTCAATCCTTACTGGAACACGATAAGCGTTCCGAGCTCCTTATGCATTATTTTAAAGGCTATAAACTGTACGGACAAACCAATCAGGAAGTCGCTTATTTGCGACATGATCAATTGATTCGTGAAGAAGCAATTGGATTTATACAGGAGTTGCCACCGAATACTACATATATTAAAAATTATGAACTACCGAACCTCCAAATAATAGTCGGGGAAGTGCAACGGGAAGAGCGAGCAATTTGTACGTCTGCCAATTGGTTTGAATGGCGGAAACGTAAGAAGTTGTCAGCATTGGGATTTCAAAAGGTAGAACGTGTATGGGTCAATCAATTTTTAAAATGGAAAAAAATATATCGTCAACAGGAAAAATGGGAAAAATATTTGTTGAAACAAGGGCATAAATTAGAGCATATTTGGCATCTAGCCATACTTTCCTTACTTATATAACAAAAAACCTTAGCATCTTTTTATCGATGCTAAGGTTTTTTAGCTTGTCTAATTTTAATTGTAACTGTCATGCTGTAATGCAGATGATATTTTGTTAACGTAGTGTATTAGCAAAAATCAAATTAAAAGTGAATGCCAGGTTTGTCAATTAGCTTACAGCCTGTGCCGTATTTCGCTTTTAAGGCACCTTTAAAGTGTGTTTGTTCAAGCTCTGGGAATGTCTGCTTCCATAGTTCGAAGACATTATGATTTGACGCTGTGCCGTCTTTTGTTAGGCGGACAATATGAAAACCGTATTCGTCATTACAACGAGCGAGTGGACGATTTTCTCGCACTGTCATAATTCGCCCGCTTGCTGTTATTTCATAGAGTCCTTCATAGCCTGCAATTGCACGGCTTTCTTCATCTAAATTAGTTGTTTTAATAACTGCCTTGTTAACAGGTTTTTGTTCTTTAGCAGGCGCTTCGGGCTCCTGTTCCTCTGGAAGTTGGTCAACGACAATAAAATCTTTATTGGAAGCTTTATCGCTCATTGTTGCCATTACATTCATAATGGAGCCTACATAATGTAATGGTTTGTCGCTACCTTCTTCATAGACAAAAATATTATAGTCAGTTTTATTTACCTTTTTCATAATAATGTTTCCTGTCGTAATCGTAAAACCGATAAATTTGTTTTTATTTAGTGCTTGTAATGCTTGTTGCTTTGTTAAAGTCATTATTAATTCTCCTAAAAAAATGTTTTTTCTATTTTACCATAAAATTAGTAGTGCTGTTTTCTAATGCTTGTTGCAATTGCCCATAGGAAAGAAAAATGCGAGAATGCAGTTTGGAAAATTTAAGAAAAAATATGTAAAGGGTGCTTTACAAAATAAAAAAAGTAAAGTACACTTTACGTAAAGTTAGCTTTACATAGGGGTGGTGAAAAATGGAACAGCGCATAAAAGAGCTGAGGGCTTCCTTTGGTTGGACACAGGAACAACTATCCGAAAAACTAGGTGTTTCGAGACAAACGATTATTTCGATAGAGAATGGTCGTTATAATCCGTCTTTAGAACTGGCGTATAAGATTGCAAAATCATTTCAACTAAGTATTGAAGAAGTATTTATTTTTGAGGAAGGTAGTGATGAATGATGACTTTGGAACAAATGCTAGGTTTACTTGGTATCGTATTAGGACTTTCAGGCGGTGTTTTTGGACTTTGGTGGGGACGTAGAATGGCTGCACGTAAAAATGGGCTAGATGAAAGATATGAAAAAATTACAGTTCATTCACTGGCAACTGGCTGGAAAATAACGATTATCTCCATTTATCTGCTACTCCTTTTAGTGATTCTTGGTACGCAGTTTTCTACTGCCCAAGTATTAGGGATTCTGTTATTCATTCATATGGCAGGATGGGCATTTTCAACATTGTATTATAATTTAAAGTTTTAGAGTTGAAGGGGGCAAATTCAATATGCAACATAAGTTTAGTATGAATTTATCTTGGTCACAAGGAAGAAATGGTACAGGCAATTTATCAGCCACTCATTTGAAAACACATGTATCTATTCCTCGGGAAATGAATGGGCCAGGAATAGGAACAAATCCGGATGAGATGTTATTGGGTGCTTCCGCAACGTGTTATTTAATCACATTTGCCGCTTTACTTGAAAATTCTAAAATTCCTGTCGTGACATTATCAATGGAGGCAGAAGGATTTGTCGACGTAACGGATGGTGTTTTTACATATGAAAAAATTATCCACAAACCGAATGTCAAAGTAGCTCATCTAACGGAGCGTGAGGAAAGACGTATTAATCGATTAGCATATAAAGCAGAACAAACTTGTATGATTAGTAAAGCTTTAAAGGGAAATGTGCAAATTGAATGTCACCTTCAAATTGAACATACGACTGATGGTCAACCATCCACCTCAACGATTTAATGATGAAAGGAATTATGCTAGAAGTTTTTCTAGCGTAATTCCTTTTGTCATTTTTACATAGTATTTACTTGGACTGAAATAGTTCTATAAATGGGCGAAATGAATATATAAAGTTAAGCACTAAAAAAATGAAAAGGATGATGTATTGCACGTACAGACAGCCGAGACACTCACATTTTACGGTCAGTATGGAAAACGAATTTTTGATATAGTAGGGGCACTTATTTTATTGTTTTTAACAATCCCTCTTATGATAGCTATTTTCCTCCTATTACTTATTACTACTGGACGCCCCATCTTTTTCAAACAAATTCGAACGGGATATGATCATCAGCGTTTTATCATATGGAAATTAAGGACCATGTCCATACAGGCAACACCTGTCAATATGCCTGTGATATGTACAGATGGTATACCAGATGATTACTATTTTAAAACTGACCAAGATACGCGCATTACAAAAATTGGAGCAGTTCTTCGTAAGTTAAGCATTGATGAAATTCCACAACTTCTCAACGTATTAAAAGGTGATATGAGTATTGTTGAAATTTTACTGAAATTCCTGCAATTACAAATAGCTATAGCGCATTACAAGCACGTCGTTTAGAAGTAAAGCCAGGTTTAACAGGGCTTGCCCAAATTAACTTCTAATATATCGCATGGACAAAAAATTTCCTATGACCTTCACTATGTGGACCATGTAACTTTTTGGATGGATGTAAAAATTGTTGTGAAAACACTTTTTGTCGTACTGGCCAGAACAGGTGCTTATTAAAAGCAGGAGGTGGAGGATACTGAAGATTGTTCAACTAATAACACGTATGGATAAAGTAGGTGGCGCTCAAAAGCATGTCGAAGCGCTTGCCATAAAATTAAAGCAAGATGCTCATGAAGTGACGATTGTGACGGGGAGTTATGATCCATCATTATGGCGCTTACAAGAGGCGCAAATTGAAGTCATTCGTATCCCAGCCATGCAGCGAGCAATACATCTGACAAAAGATATGCAAGCGCTGTGGCAATTACGAGCAGCTTGTAAAAAAATTCAGCCTGATATTATTGCGGCACATTCTTCTAAAGCAGGTGCCATTGGACGTGTTGCCGGTCGTCTTTTACGTATCCCAACAATTTTTACTGCGCATAGCTGGAGCTTTACAGAGGGTGTGTCGCCAAAAAAACAATTAATGTATCGTCAGCTTGAAAAAACTGTCCAACCATTGACAACAAAAATTATTACTGTATCTGATTATGATCACAAGTTGGCGCTAACGAAAGGAATTGCACCCGCTCATAAAATGCAGACCATTCACAATGGGATAGAACATTTAGAAAGCGTAATGGCACCAAATAGAGTACGGAATGAACAGCCTCAGCTTGTTATGGTCGCTCGCTTTGAGATACCGAAAAGACAGGATCAATTGCTAGAAGCTTTGTTGGCGTTACGTGACATCCCTTGGCATCTTCAATTTATTGGAGATGGTTCTTTGCGACTGTCATTAGAAAATTATGTGAAAGACAAAGGGTTATCAGAGAGAGTGACCTTTTTAGGCAATCAATTGGATGTCACAACATTACTTGCTGAAAGTCAAATCTTTGTATTGTTATCCGACTGGGAGGGCTTGCCTATTTCGATTATCGAAGCAATGAGGGCTGGGCTTCCCATTATTGCGACGAATGTTGGTGGAGTGAATGAGTTAGTGACTGATGGTGAAAATGGATTTTTAATTCCTCGTAACGATGAAAATCAGAGCCTATTAATAAGAAGGCTAAAACAGCTTTTAACAGATAAATCACTTTGTGAAAAAATGGGCGATGCAAGCGAACGCCGTTTTTTACGTAACTTTACGTTTTCGCCTATGTATCAAAAGACGCTTGATATTTATGAACAAGCTATTTCAAAGTTTGCTAAGAAGGGTGATTAAATTGCAATTACTTCGCATTCGAACGGACGATGAACTTGTGCTTTATAAGGAGATATGGGATGACATTTTAGCGAATGAACAAAATGATAATCCATTTATTGAATACGCATGGTTTTATAACTGGTGGATCACGATAGGAAGAAAAGAACGAGTGGAGCTATATGCTGTTCAAAAGAATGAGGAAATTATAGCATTTTTGCCATTCACGGTAAAAATGCTTTGGGGAGTGCGCATATATGCCTTTACAGGTGAAAAAATAGCCCATTATACAGGAATCGTCGCAAGGAAAGAGTGGCAACTTTCTGCCATTACGTTCGTATTTGATGAACTTATGAAAAAGCACCGCCACGTATTATTTTCATTTCATGGATTACTAGAAAGCAAAGAATCAACAAAAGTAATCGAACAGTATTTTGTTGAAAAGCAATTACAACTTCGTATTTTTCGAGATGTAACACCGTATCTCGCCTTTTGCGAAGTTGATTTCGATAGCTACTTTAAGGAAAGGGAAAAAATGCATGATGTCGAACGTCGGAAAAATAAGCTGCGAACATTTGGCTATTTGCGCAAGAAATCGCCTGTACACGAAGACCTAAGAGCATTATTTCAGTTATACGATAGATGTTGGGTAAAAAAAATAGATACGAGTGGCTTTACAGAAGGAAAGAAAAAAGATTTCTTTGAAAGGCTTATGCTCCTGAAAGGAGAAGCAATGCAAGTCGAGGTAGATGCTCTTGCTTTTGACAATCAATGGCTCGCTTTTAATTACGGTATTTGTTGTCGGGGACGTTATGTAATGTATGCAAGCGGTTATGAGCCAAACTTTACAAGTTTTGGGGTAGACCATTTGCTGAATCAATCCACAATAAAACGTATTTTTACAGAAAACTACCTTTTGTATGATATGAGTACTGGCTATGAGCCCTCTAAATTAGCGTGGCGTTCTGGCATTGATTTTACAAGGCGGCTAGCGGTCAGTAGTAACACGAAGCGTGCCAAGTTATTATTTAGACGATTAGTATGGAAGGAACGCATAAAGGAAATGTTGCGCAGTAATCAACGCGTTGTCAAATGGACACGTCATACGCTTGGTCATTTACGCTATTTAGTAAAGTATGGGAAAGGGAAAGATTGGCTAGAATATGGACAACAATTCGTTGAAAAGTTTGTTCGTTTAAAGCGCGTGGAATTGTACGAGTTATCCCCAGCTGATCGGGTAATACCACAGCAACCAGTAGGAGAGTTATTTGAGGAAATGACGATTCAAGAGGCGATACAAATCGATCAGGAAGAGCTTATTTCCTTATTGTCTAAGGGATATACCATCTATAAAGATTCCTTTGCTCAAACGAGTAAGCCTGCTTTTGCTTTACATACGGAAACTTTACGTGTGGATGCATTGCAAATTGTTGAGCCGTTGCCAAAGCAAACCTATTTTTTAACTTATGATCTCTATAAAAATATCGACATTATCACAGCATATATTCAAAAAGTAAAACCAGATAAAACACTGTGGATAACGGCAAGTTTTTGGCAATGGCGTAAGCGAAAACGTCTACAACAAATAGGCTATAAACGTATTTCTCGAATGAAGCATTTTAAATGTGCTCGTTATGAGCGCAATCATGTAGAAAATTACACAGAGAGTGGGGGCGATGTTCATTCTATCCATTAGAAGTAAGCGATGGAATATCGCGATGCAGCATATTTACTTTGCAGAAAAGCTAGCAAATACTAGAAAGCCGATGAAGTTAGTTTGTCACACACATTCACTTGTTCCAAGTCGTAAGTTGATTAAACGTGAAGCCGTTCATATTCGATTAACAGATCATGAGTACATGATGTTGAGTGCACTGTCGAAAAACACTCGAAAACTATTGCGTCGTGCACAAGAAGAGTCCTATCAAGTTTTCTTATATAAAGAACCTTCAGAGGATAATTTACGAGCATTTCAACAGTTTTATAATGAGTTTGCCAAAAGGAAAAAAATCGACCAAATAAATAAACCTCAAATGGAAGCGATTATGCTATTAAATCAACAACAGGCTTTGTTATTGTCAGAGGTGCGAAGTATTTGTGGACAAACCTTATGCTATCGACTGGATATTGTCCATGCACAAAAAGCGATGTCCTATTATGTAGCGACTTGTCATGCTAGCGCATTACCTACACATTTAAAACGTCCTATGCGCTATGCGAATCGTTTCTTGTTATGGCACAATTTTATGTATTTAAAACAGCAAGGGTTCGTTCTATATGATATGGGTGAGCTAACAGATATCGAAACGGTTCGTCAATTTAAATTGAGTTTCGGTGGACAAGTTGTAAACGTATATTCTGGTTACATCGCACATTCGAGAATAAGTGCGTTGTTATTGGGCGTGCAAAAGTGGAGAAAATAGCAAGCAAAGTAAATCATGGAGGGTTTGTTATTTCCTTGGACTTTGAGCTAAATTGGGGTGTCCATGATGTATTTAGGTATGGGCAATATAATAAAAACTTATATGGAGTACGTCAGGCCTAACCTAAAATCCTAATGCTGTTTAAGGAATATGAAATTCATGCAACATGGGCTACTGTTGGCTTATTATTTGCGGAGTCTAAGGGAGAAATGGCGCACTACTTGCGAGGCATTCCAGTGAAGTACGAGCAGATGAAGTATGCAGCACATTCACAACTTGCAAAAGTAGGTGAAAATGAGCAAGAAGATCTTTTACACTTTGGCAAATCGTTAATAGAACAAATTATTCAAACACCTTATCAGGAAATTGGTAGTCATACGTTTTCGCATTATTATTGTTTAGAGAGTGGACAAATTGAATCGGATTTTGAATCGGATTTACAAGCGATGGCCATGATTTGTGAAGGATATATTGCACCGATGAAGTCGATTGTTTTTCCACGTAATCAGGTAAACGACAACTATTTTACTGCGTGTCAGCAAGCAGGCTATGTTTGCTATAGAGGAAATGAACGGCATGATTTATACAATCCGAAAAAGTTCACCAAAAAAAATCGACTATCATTAGGCGCAATGAAATGGCTGGATAGCTATGTTAATATTACGGGTAATCATATGGTCCGATTAGAGGAAATGAAAGAGGATGCATTTATTAATGTTCGAGCAAGTGCATTTTTAAGGCCTTACAGTCGTATTTTACGTGCATTTGAGCATCGCAAGATACAACGAATTAAAGAAGGGATGCTTGCTGCTGCTAAGGAAGGGGCTTTTTATCATTTGTGGTGGCATCCGCATAATTTTGGAAGACATATTGATAAAAATTTAGCGATGCTTGAGGAGCTTTTGCAATATTATCAAGAATTGCAAAGAGACTATGATTTCCAAAGCTATTCCATGTATGAGGTAGCAATGCTATGTAAGCAATAACATTTCTGTATAGAGTGTTATTGCTTTTTTGTCTTGCTTCGAAATTTAGTTGCTACTCTAAGCGAGCAATGAAACGTGCGCTAAAAATTAACTCGCTAGATGTTATAGATTTGGCAAGGGACTATTCGCGGTTCCGAACATAAGGATTCATTTTGTGCTCAAGCTTTATGGATGATAGGTTTTATAGAAATTTTAAGAGAATAAGAGGGAATTGCGCAGGGCGTGACGAAGATGTAAGTACCTTACTATAGGGCTGCTTTAGAATAATAAGCGTGTTCACAATTTTAGTGAGATCATAGTAATAAGTTCACTTAACGGATGAGGGTTATACATAGACAAAGGGGAGTTAGGGATGAAGGACAAGCAACAAAAGCCAATTTGGATTCAAAATATTTCTCAATTAGTAACACTTGCAAGTGACAAGAAAGGTCCGCGAGTACGAGAAGCAATGCGAGAGCTTGCTATTATTGAAGGAGGAAGTGTTTGGCTGGAAGATGGTGTGATTCAAGATCTTGGTACAACACGAGAAATGATATTAAAATATTTACCCCGTGCAGAGGAAGCGGAGATTGTCGATGCTACAGGGAAAATTGTCACGCCCGGTTTGATTGATCCTCATACCCATGTTGTTTTTGGCGGTAGTCGTGAACATGAATTTGAGATGCGTATAGAAGGCGCGAGCTATATGGACATTATGAATGCTGGGGGAGGCATCCATGCAACAACTCGAAAAATGCGCTCGTTGACAGAAGAACATATTTTCAATCAGACGACGAGACGCTTGGACTTATTTTTACAACATGGTGTTACGACGTTAGAAAGTAAAAGTGGCTATGGCTTAGACTTAGAAAACGAGTTAAAACAATTACGGGTTATGCAACGATTGCAAAATAAGCATCCGATGGACATTGTGCCGACCTTTATGGGCGCACATGCAGTACCAGAAGAATATCGAGAAAACCCAGAGCACTTTGTTAACTTAGTGATTGATGAGATGATTCCTGCGGTGGTGGAAGAAAAGCTTGCAAAATTTATTGATGTTTTTTGTGAAGTCGATGTCTTTACACCCGAGCAAGCAGAACGTATTTTATTGGCTGGCAAGGCACAAGGGCTTATACCTAAAATACATGCCGATGAAATTGAAGAAAATCAAGGTGCGCATGTTGCGGCAAGAGTAGGTGCTATTTCTGCTGAGCATTTATTAAAAGTGTCGGATGAAGGTATTGAAGCACTTGCTAAATCGGGCGTAATTGCATGCTTGTTACCAGCAACAGCATTATATTTAGGTGAAAAACCAGCACGTGCCCGAGATATTATTGACGCAGGTGTACCTGTAGCGATTTCCACTGATTGTAATCCAGGCTCATCGCCAACGATTTCGCTACCACTTGTTATGAACTTAGCATGCATCACAATGAAAATGACGCCGGCAGAAAGCTTATGTGCTGCTACCTATAATGCGGCTTGTGCATTGCAAATTGAAGATCGCGTAGGTTCTATCGAAATTGGAAAACAAGCTGATTTAGTGCTGTGGGATGTCCATAATCATCAAAAGTTACATTATATTTTTGGTGTAAATCATGTGAAAAAGGTTTGGAAAAAAGGTGTGAAGGTGGTAGGTTAAGATGTTTACCCAACCTGAATGGCAATGGAAACAAGAAAACGGCTCAGGCATGCATCAGTGGATTAAGCAAAAGCAAAACCCACATGCAAATAATGTAGATATTATTGTCTATGGCGCCTTATTATCTTATGCGAACGATCCTATGAAAAAAGCACAGTATCCTACTGCTTTTCGGAAAGCGTGGTCGAGCTTTCAATCTTATAATTTAGATGAACAAGTAGATTTGCGTTCATTAGCAATTGTTGATATTGGAGACGTGGCAATTGACTCGACCAATCGCATGCTTTCGGAATCTGCTATTGAGGCAGCTGCTGAAAATTTAAGTATCGCTTATCAGAAAAGCTTCACTTGCCTGATTGGTGGCGACCATGCAATCACGGCTTGTTCATTAAGGGGGATTAAAAATGCTTTTCCGAATGAGCGAATTGGCATTATTCAACTTGATACGCATTTAGATGCAAGAAATCAAGAAGATATAGGTTTAGCAATGAATTCACCGATTCATCAACTAATCGCATCAGGCGTTGTAGAGGGAAAACATATGTATAACGTGGGCTTGCATGGCTTTTTTAATTCACCAGAAATGATTTATTATGCTCGTGAGCAAGGAATTCATATGATTACGTTAAAGCAGATGCGACGTGACGGTATCCAATTGACCATCCGTGAAATGCTACGTCAGCTTATGTACGAGGTAGATAGAATTTATGTATCCGTGGATTTAGATGCATTGGATATTACGTTTGCCCCAGATGTACCTGCTGCTACACCGGGTGGATTAACGGCCTATAAATTATTTGATATTTTAAAGCTGATTGGTGAAAATGAAGGTGTACGGCATATTGACTTTATTTATCCTGATCCAAAACAAAATGAACTTCGCTTAGAAACGGTGAAAACGGGGGTTACTGCATTTTTGCAATGGCTAACTGGCATTCAATTGGATCATCGCAATCGTATATCAAGGAAAGAAAAGGCAGGCTATGGAGCTACTCCATAGTCTGTTTTGCTACGGGCGGAAGCTTCCCACAGGCACATCTAAATTGTTTGGGTGCCTGACACCTTAAACTGTTATAATAGAATAATAGATAAGAGAGGATTTTTTATTATGACTACAAAACCAAAATTACTCATTGTTGATGGTATGGCGTTATTATTTCGTTCTTTTTTTGCATCAGCAGCAATGGGGCATTTTATTCGATTAAAGGACGGCACACCAACGAATGGTGCGCAAGGATTTGTGCGCCATGTGTTGACGGCACAATCTATTATGCAACCAACACATTTAGCTGTTTGCTGGGATATGGGGGCACAAACATTCCGCAATGAATTATATGATGGCTATAAAGCTAACCGTCCAGCACCGCCAGAGGAAATGCTTCCTCAATTTGATATGGCTAAAAATTTAGCTCAACATATCGGATGGCAAAATTTTGGCGTTGTCGGTATGGAGGCGGATGATGTAATCGGCTCGATGATTACGAAGTGGCAGGATGAAGCTGATATTACGGTTATTAGTGGGGATAAGGATTTATTACAATTGCTCACACCGACAACGCAAATTGCTTTTACAAAAAAAGGTTACACTGAATATGATCTTTATACACATACACGCTTTAAAGAAGAATATGGTATAGAGCCAATTCAATTTGCACAAGTAAAAGCGTTTATGGGTGATACGAGTGATGGCTACCCAGGAGTTAAAGGAATTGGACCTAAGCAGGCACTGACACTTATTCAAATGTATGGCTCGATTGATAATGTGATTGCTTCCTTAGAGGACTTAAAACCTGGTCAGCGTACCAAAATTAAAGACAATCTGGATATGCTGAAGTTATCACATGAACTTGCAACGATACAAACGAATGTACCGATTGAAGCCGATTTTGCTCATTTAGCAGTACCAAACTATGAGCACCAGACGATTAATGCAATAGAGGAACGTGGCTTTACACTTATTGCGAAGCAAGCACGTTCATTGTATGCCCTTAGTTAGGTGCTATTTTAACGAAGCGTAATACGTTTTTATTTTGTTGAAATGAAGCACTACGGATTTGACTGGCGCGATTGTTTCCTCCGTTATCGTGGAAAATTAACAATAGCTTACCATCTTGTACTTCGTAGCCAATAAGTGGTACCCAATGGTAGGCAAAGGTCGATTTTTTATCAAACCATCTTAGGCTAAAATAACGGTCAAAGCGCATTGCCACCGGGCGACCTGCGTCAATTTCTTGCAGCGCCTCTTTTAATGTGCAATCGCGTATATCCCATGTTGGTAACAGCTTTCGAAGGTTAGAAATTAAACGCCATTTAAACAAACCAACTTTGGTGCTACCTAGGATTTGGTAAAGGTCATTTACCGATGGAGCTAAAGGATCAAAGTACTTTAGGATGACATGGACTGTTGTCGGCCCACAGGCAGAGTTACGATAATGAGATGCAATAGATGCATCGTATTGCGATTTTCCTTGTAATGACAAATGCTGTTTCATCAATATCTCCCTTCCAAAAAACGCTTTATAATCTACGTGTTTTTAATAAGGTGTTTGCTTTCGATTGATATAGAAGAAAAAATAGTATGCCAAGGGATACCTAGCATACTATTTTTACGTTTGTTACGATTTATTATTGTTGAGCAGCTAAAAACTCCGTAACTTGTTGTGGTGTTTTAGCGTTCGCACTATGTAAGTGGGCTAATTTTTCACCGTTTTGGAAAATTAATAAACTTGGAATACCCATTACATCGTATTTATCAGCGATTTCTGGCAGCTCGTCACGGTTAAGCTCATACCAATCAAATTGGTTGTATTCTTCAATAATTGGGTCGATGAACATATTCATACGTGTGCAATCTGGGCACCATCCAGCATAAAATTTTACAAGTACTTTTTGTTCACCAGAAATAAGCTCATTAAATTGTTCTGCAGTTGTTATTGTTTTCATTAGTAAATCACTCTCCTTGCTTTCCATTTTACACATTTTCTCTTCAACCTGAAAGTTATCTGTTTGGGATATGTGGAAGCTACTTATTGTCTTATTTTCGCTCGTAAAAAACAAAAAAAGTTGTATATCGCAAAAATAATTATAGAAAAAAGATTGCTAATTTAGACAAAATAATCTACACTAAAAACAGAAAAAGTAGTTTTATTTTCATTCAGTGGAAGACATTTCTCGTGATTGAAGAAAGTAAATTGAGTGAAAATAAGTCTCTGGCGATTGTCACAGATTTTGAGTAATGCTAGTGTGAAAACTTCGCATTCATGCTATACGACGTTTCGACTTCCGTTTTAACCAGTAGCAGTGTCAAAATCTATGCGCAAAAACGCCGAAGCACAGTTTTGATTTTTTTTGACCAAAAAATGAATGGTCATTCATTCAATGGGAGAATAAGGGGGAATTGCTTGTGACTTACAACATTAAAAAAGCGGCTGTTCTAGGTTCTGGGGTAATGGGTTCTGGAATTGCAGCACATTTAGCAAACATCGGTATTCCAACATTATTATTAGACATTGCACCGAAGGAACTAACGAAAGAGGAGGAAGCAAAGGGGCTTACGTTAGCACATCCAGCTGTAAGAAACCGCTTTGTAAATGGGGCTCTTCAAAAGTTATTAAAGCAAAAACCAGCACCACTTACTTCTAAGAAAAATTTATCGCTTCTAACGGTGGGAAATTTTGAAGACGATTTAGACAAACTGAAAGATGTCGATTGGATAATTGAAGTTGTTGTAGAAAATCTAGCGATTAAACAAAGCCTGTATGAAAAAATTGATGCTGTTCGTACGCCAGGTACAATAATCAGTTCTAATACATCGGGCATTAGCATTAATGCGATGGCTGAAGGACGTTCAGAAGATTTCCAACAACATTTTTTAGGGACACACTTCTTCAACCCTCCACGCTATTTAAAATTACTTGAAGTAATCCCAGCAACGACAACTGCACCAGACGTTGTTGACTTTATGAAAAAATTTGGTGAGGACATTCTTGGGAAAGGTGTTGTCTTGGCTAAGGATACACCAAACTTTATTGCCAATCGCATCGGCACATACGGTCTGTTAATCACTTTACAGCAAATGATGCAAGGTGGTTATTCAGTCGGAGAGGTAGATTCAGTGACAGGGCCGCTCATTGGTCGCCCAAAATCAGCTACCTTCCGTACATTAGATGTTGTTGGCTTAGATACATTTATTCATGTGGCAAAAAATGTATATGACCAAACGACAGGAGAGGAACAGCAAGTATTTGCAGTACCTGAGTTCCTACAAAAAATGGTTACGAAAGGCTGGCTAGGTGCAAAGTCTGGTCAAGGTTTCTTCCAAAAGCAAGGAAAAGAAATTTTAGAAATTGACCCACATACTTTAGCTTATAGTCCAGCTAAAAAATTACAAACACCTTCGATTGAAATGGCGAAACAAACGCGCGGACTAGCGAACAAAGTGAAGACATTAACATACGCAAAAGATCGTACAGGTGAGCTTTTATGGGGAATTTTTGCACCTACACTAATTTACTCTGCGCAGTTACATGGTGAAATTGCTGATGATATCGTCGCAATAGATAATGCCATGAAGTGGGGATTCGGCTGGCAGCAAGGCTCATTTGAAATTTGGGATGCTATTGGTGTAACAGAATCTGTTGCGAAAATGGAGGCAGAAGGTCGAGAAGTTCCACTATTTGTGAAAGATATGTTAGCGCAGGGCTTTACTACATTCTATTCAGAAATAGATGGTGACGTAGCGTATTATAACGGCTCACAATACGTGAAAGTTCCAGTGAATGAGAAAGAAATTAACTTAAAGCGTTATAAGAAAAAACATGGTGTTATTAAGTCCAATAGCGGTGCTAGCTTAATAGATTTGGGTGACGGTATTGCGTTACTAGAGTTCCATTCCCAATCCAATGCCATTGGTTTAGATATTATTCAAATGATTAACTACGCAATAGATGAAGTAGAAGCAAATTATAAAGGCTTGGTAATCGGAAACCAAGGTAAAAACTTCTGTGTCGGAGCGAACTTAGGCATGATTTTAGTAGAAGCACAGGATGATAACATCTTCGAACTAGATTTTGTTATTAAAGCATTCCAAGATGCTATGCAAAAAATAAAATATTCAAGAAAACCAGTTGTCGCTGCACCGTTCGCTATGACATTAGGTGGGGGCGCAGAAGTATGCTTACCTGCTGCACATATCCAAGCGACAATGGAAACTTATATGGGCTTAGTAGAAGTCGGTGTTGGCTTAATTCCTGGGGGTGGCGGTAACAAAGCACTCTACCAAAAATTCTTAAAAGGCTTACCGCATGGTGTGGAAGTAGATTATCAACAAATTGCCAATAAAGTATTTGAAACAATTGCTATGGCGAAAGTATCAACTTCAGGTGAGGAAGCACGCGACAATAATTTCCTAAACTTTGCAGATGGTATTTCAGTCAATGCAGATCACCAAATTTATGATGCAAAGCAGGCTGCTTTGGCACTCTATGAGGCAGGCTACCAACCACCGGTGCCAAAAAAAGTTCCTGTTGTCGGTGCATCAGGCTATGGTACGTTACTAATCGGTGCTCAAGGGATGTTTGAATCAGGTTTCATTAGTGAACATGATTTAAAAATTGCCAAGAAGTTAGCGTATGTTATCGCAGGTGGAAAAGTACCATACGGCACATTAGTAGATGAACAATATCTATTAAATTTAGAACGTGAAGCATTCTTAAGTCTAGTAGCAGATCCACTATCGCAGCAAAGAATGCAACATATGTTGTTAAAGGGAAAACCACTTCGTAACTAATTAGATAGATGACTATATTTGCACATGAAACAAAGGGGGATTTAGACGATGCGTGAAGCCGTTATTGTAGCAGGAGCACGAACTCCTATTGGAAAAGCGAAAAAAGGTTCATTAGCAACAGTAAGACCAGATGATTTTGGAGCAGCAGTTGTCAAAGAGACATTGAAAAGAGCAGGCTATGAAGGGACTATTGATGACTTAATTTTAGGGTGTGCAATGCCTGAAGCAGAGCAAGGCATGAATGTTGCACGTAGCATTGGTGCACTTGCAGGGCTACCGGATACGACACCTGCTTTGACTATTAATCGTTTTTGTTCATCGGGTTTACAGGCAATAGCGTATGCAGCTGAACGGATTATGCTTGGTCATTCAAAGGCAATTCTTGCTGGCGGTGTTGAGTCTATGAGTATGGTACCAATGGTAGGGAATACACCACGCTTAAATCCAACATTAGCAGAAACAGCCCCTCAATATTATATGGGGATGGGACATACAGCAGAGGAAGTCGCACGACAGTATAATGTTAGCCGTGAAGATCAAGATGCATTTGCGGTACGCTCGCATGTGCTTGCAGAAAAAGCAATTCAAGAAGGCAAATTTAATGATGAAATCGTCCCAATTGAAGTAGAACAACATTATGTGGATGCTAATAATAAACTACAGGTGAAAAAATTTACTTTCAGTATGGATGAGGGGGTCCGCCCTGGCACATCTGTAGAAGGTTTAGCGAAACTTCGTCCTGCCTTTCATGTAAAAGGTAGTGTGACAGCAGGTAATGCTTCGCAAACTTCTGATGGTGCAGCAGCAGTTCTGGTGATGGATCGAGAGGAAGCTGAAAAGCAAGGGATGACACCAATGGCGAAGTTTTTAGGCTTTGCGGTAGGTGGTGTTCCTCCAGAAGTGATGGGCATCGGTCCAATCGTTGCAGTACCGAAAGCACTTGATATTGCCGGTTTATCTATAGAGGACATCGATTTGTGGGAAATTAACGAAGCATTTGCTTCGCAGTCTTTACAAGTTGTACGTCATTTAGGCATCGACCAAGAGAAAGTGAATGTCAATGGTGGCGCAATTGCATTAGGACATCCACTTGGCGCAACCGGTGCAATTTTAACATTAAAACTTATTCATGAGCTGAAACGTCAAGGTAAAAAATATGGAGTTGTCACAATGTGTATCGGCGGCGGTATGGGTGCAGCTGGGGTATTTGAAATTCTATAAGTTGTGTAAAAATTAATTGTTTAAGAATTGCGAATTGTATGCGTGCCTGGCACCGAAAAATAAGGAGGAATTGGACATGACAGAAAAAACTACAGATATCATTAAAGGCGGCGGATTTATTATTGAGGATGTGGCGTTAGATCGCGTATTTACACCTGAAGATTTTACAGATGAGCAAAAAATGATCGCCAAAACAACGGAAGAGTACGTTGCGAATGAAGTATTACCTGTCGTTGAAAACTTAGAACATCATGAGTTCGAACATTCAGTACGTTTACTAAAAACCGCTGGTGAGCTAGGCTTATTGGCGGCGGATGTACCGGAAGAATATGAAGGTCTTGGTTTAGATAAAATTTCTTCAGCATTAATCGCAGAAAAAATGTCTGTAGCAGGTGGTTTCTCGATTACACATGGTGCGCATGTGGGAATTGGTTCATTACCGATCGTGCTTTTCGGGAATGAAGAACAAAAGCAAAAGTACTTACCAAAGCTTGCTTCAGGTGAGTTAATTGCAGCTTATGCTTTAACAGAGCCAGGTTCAGGTTCCGATGCATTAGGTGCTAAAACGACTGCCAAGTTAAATGCTGCTGGTACTCATTATGTTTTGAATGGTGAAAAACAATGGATTACAAACGCTGGATTTGCTGACGTATTTGTTGTGTATGCAAAAATCGATGGCGATAAATTCTCGGCATTTATCGTAGAACGTGCATATAACGGTGTTTCTGTTGGGTCAGAAGAAAAGAAAATGGGTATTAAATCTTCATCAACTCGTACATTAGTGCTTGAAGATGCAGAAGTACCTGTTGAAAATCTGCTTGGTGAAGTAGGTCGTGGACACGTCATTGCCTTTAACATTTTAAATATCGGTCGCTATAAATTAGGTGTCGGTACAATCGGTGGCTCAAAACGTGCATTAGAGCTAGCGATTCAATATACGAACCAACGTCAACAATTTAAAACAAAGCTTTCTGATTTCAACCTAACAAAAGAAAAGCTATCGACTATGGCGTCTCAATTATATGCGTCAGAATCATTAAATTATCGTACAGTTGGATTATTTGAAGATCGTCTAAGCCAATTGAGCCCTGAAGAACAAAAGCAAGGGAAAGTCATTGCTAATGCAATTGCAGAATATGCAATTGAGTGTTCGATTGCGAAAGTGTTTGGTTCAGAAACATTGGATTATATTGCTGATGAAGCGGTGCAATTACATGGTGGCTATGGCTTTATGGCAGAATATGAGGTAGAGCGCATTTATCGCGACTCTCGAATTAACCGCATTTTCGAAGGAACAAATGAAATTAACCGCATGATTGTGCCTGGCACATTTATGAAAAAAGCATTAAAAGGCGAATTGCCATTATTGCAAGTCGCACAAAATTTACAACAAGAATTGCTGATGATGATGCCAGAAGAAGTAGGTACAGAACCACTAGCACAAGAAAAATACCTTGTAAAAAATGCTAAGAAAATCGCTGTGTTAGCAGCAGGTATGGCAGCACAACGCTACGGTGCGAAGCTTGACCAAGAGCAAGAAGTATTGGTAAATATCGCGAATATCGCAAACCAACTATTTGCTATGGAGTCTGCTGTGTTACGTACAGAAAAAGCGATTGCACGTGAGGGTGCAGAAAAATCACAACAAAAATTACTTTACACGCAAATTTTCTGCCAAGAAGCATTTGCAGAAATTGAGAAAGAGGCAAAGGATACGATTCTTGCTTCAGCTGATGGAGATGCTGCACGGATGACATTGTCAGCGCTTCGCAAACTGACTCGCAACAATCCTTATAACCTTATTGCTAAAAAACGTGAAGCTTCCGTTAAACTTATCGAAGCTGAAAAATTCATCGTATAATACTAGCTATGAACAGACTGTAGATACCTTAATCTACAGTCTTTTTTGGTGCCAGGCACTCACACAATTTATAGCTTTGTCTTAAGACTCACTAAGTAATAATCCACGTAGACTCCTGCGGGAACGCATAGATTTAAGTGTCAGGCACTGAAACAATTCTGAATTCCACTGGTGTCAGGCACTCAAACAATTATAATTGTTTCATTTTGGCACATACTAGTTATGATGGTATACTACAGAAAATGATAGTAGAGGAGCCTACAAATATGATTCAATTTATCCATTATCCTAAATGTACAACTTGTAAAAAAGCACAGAAGTGGTTAAACGACAATGGCGTTTCATACGAAGAGGTACACATCGTTGAACAAGCACCTACGAAAGAACAATTAAAGCAATATTGGCAAGAGAGCGGGTTGCCACTGAAGAAGTTTTTTAACACTTCTGGCATGAAATACCGTGAACTTGGATTGAAGGATAAATTGGCGGAAATGCCGGAAGATGAGCAACTTACACTGCTTGCGTCAGATGGTATGCTAATTAAACGACCAATCGTGACAGATGGAAAAAAAGTAACGTTAGGTTTTAAAGAAACAGAATTTGAGCAAGCTTGGAAATAACTGCTTTTATCCTTGTTTTTATGATAGAAGTATGGCACACTGATAGTGAATATATTACATATTTATGGAGGGGTTTTTGGCATGAGCACACCTAAAGACTTACGTTACTCTGAAGAACATGAATGGGTAAAATTAGAAGATGGTAAAGTACGTATCGGTATTTCTCACTTCGCACAATCAGAACTAGGAGATATCGTTTTCGTTGAGCTTCCACAAGTTGGCGACGAAATTAAAACAGATGATCCATTCGGAAGCGTAGAATCAGTAAAAACTGTTTCTGAACTTTACGCACCAATTTCAGGTACTGTAGTTGAAGTAAATGCAGACTTAGAAGATAGCCCAGAATTCGTAAATGAATCACCATATGAAAAAGCATGGATGATCGTTGTAGAGCCTGCTGATGCATCAGAGATTGAAAACCTTATGACAGCTGAGCAATACGAAAAATTGATTGCAGAATAAACAAGCCTGTAATAGAAAAACGTCGGCAAATTTACCGGCGTTTTTTATTATATAATGCTACAATTTTTCGGCGCAATCTTAGGAATTGCTAGTGCCATGAATTAATGGAAACGCTCAAAAGTTGAGATGCAATAGTATGAAATTCGGTTATTCAAATGTTATGCTGTAGTAGATAACTGTCTAAATGGGGGTGGCGTGATGTTCGAAGGCAAATGTTTAATCGTGGAAGGCCGTTCGGATAAGCTTCAAATTGAACCTATTCTTAGTGAAGATGTTACAATCCTTTGTACAAATGGTACAATTGGTGTGCATCAATTAGAAGAATTACTCGACCCATATGAGGGCTGTGAGCTCTATACATTTTTTGATGCGGATACATCAGGCGATAAACTACGTGCATTAATGGATAGACATTATCCAGAGGACGAGCATTTACGGACAATGCCAACATATAAAGAAGTAGAAACAACACCGAGGAAAGTGCTAGCGACGATTTTATTGCGTGCTCATTTTTCAATCCATAATGAATATATTTTGTAAGGTTGCGTGAAATCATGGAAGAATGGTCAAAAGAGCAGTGGGAAACGGCTGTACAGTCTGGAGACAAAACTGCCTTTTATTTATATACACCGATGTGCGGAACTTGTGCCGTTGCATCTAAAATGATGAATATCATTGAACAGTTACTGCCAGAGGTAAAAATAGGCAAGGCAAATATCAATTTTTTAGAACAAATAGCTTTTGATTTTCAAATTGAAAGTGTACCTTGTTTACTTGTTAGCGATGGAGGAGAGGTTATTGAAAAGATTTATGCCTTTCAATCCGTACCATTTTTATACGAATTGTTAAAAAAACCAATTGACTGAACTTTGCTAGCGTGGTAAAGTAACAAATATATTAAAAAACTATTAAATATATCGAACTCTTATAAAGAGCGGCGGAGGGACGTGCCCTATGAAGCCCGGCAACCATCACATTTGTGAAAAGGTGCCAAATCACCCAAAGATTTATCTTTGAAAGATGAGAGAACGGTTTAGCGTATAAAAGTACGTGACCCCTTCTACTTGTCTTGAGAGAAGGGGTTTTCTATATGAGAAAAGGAGTATTCGCTATGATACAGCTTCAAAATATTACGAAGAAATACAAAACCGCAAATGGCGAATTGACTGCTGTCAAAGATGTAAATCTTTCGATTAACAAAGGTGAAATTTTTGGCATTATCGGCTACAGTGGTGCTGGTAAAAGTACGATGATTCGTTTATTAAACGGTTTAGAAAAACCTACTACAGGTACAGTGAAGGTCAATAATCAAGAATTTTCATCTATTAAGGGGCAAAAGCTCCGTGATGCTAGACAAAAGGTAAGTATGATTTTCCAACATTTTAACTTACTTTGGTCCCGAACAGTGGCAGAAAACATTGCTTTTCCACTAGAAATAGCAGGCGTTTCTAAGCGTGAGCGAGAAGCACGCGTGAAAGAACTAATTGCACTCGTTGGCTTAGAAGGTCGCGATAAAGCGTATCCTTCACAGCTATCAGGTGGTCAAAAGCAACGGGTTGGTATAGCGCGAGCCCTTGCCAATAATCCAGAAGTTTTGTTATGTGACGAAGCTACATCTGCACTTGATCCAGAAACTACAGATGCAATTCTCGATTTACTAGTTGATATTAATGAACGATTAGGCTTAACCATTGTGTTAATTACGCATGAAATGCATGTTATTCGCAAAATTTGTCATCGTGTGGCGGTGATGGAAGCTGGAGAAATTGTAGAGCGCGGTGAAGTATTGCAAGTGTTCCAAGCACCTCAAGCGGCAATTACAAAAAAATTCGTCTCACAAATTACTGATACGAAGGAAACGCAGGAGACTGTTGCACAGCTTAGAGCGAATTATCCTACAGGGCAATTGGTCAAGCTCGTCTTTGTAGGAGAAAAAACAGAGCAGCCCGTAATATCGCATTTAGTGAAGCAGTTTGATGTAGAAATTAGTATTGTTCATGGTAACATCTCACAAACTAAAAACGGCGCATACGGCACACTTGTTGTGCAAATTGATGGCTCAGAGACAAATGTAGCAGCTGCATTAAATTATTTGAATACAGTTGAAGTACAAACGGAGGTGATTGCAGATGCTAACTAATCTCTTTCCGAATGTCGACTGGGAAAAAATGTGGTCTGCCACATATGAAACACTTTATATGACCACTATCTCAACGGTCATCACGTTCATACTTGGTTTAGCCATTGGTATTATCCTCTTTTTAACGAGCCCGAACCAACTATGGGCAAATAAAATCGTAAACTTTTTAACGGGGTCAATCGTCAATATATTCCGTTCGATACCATTTATCGTGTTAATTATTTTACTAATACCGTTTACAAAGTTTTTACTTGGAACAATCCGTGGAGCAGATGCAGCTTTACCAGCACTTATTATCGGTGCAGCACCATTCTATGCACGAATGGTATTAATTGCACTACGAGAAATTGATAAGGGCGTTATAGAAGCAGCGCGCTCAATGGGTGCTAAAACGTCCACGATTATATGGAAAGTACTAATTCCAGAATCATTACCAGCACTTATTTCTGGGATTACGGTAACGGCTGTTGCCCTTGTTGGCTATACAGCAATGGCTGGTATTATTGGTGCTGGCGGTCTAGGAAACTTAGCCTTTTTAGATGGCTTCCAACGTAATCGCCAAGATGTGACATTAATGGCAACTATTTTGATCTTAGTAGTCGTATTTATTATCCAATGGATTGGCGATATGATTACTTCGAAAACAGACAAACGTTAAAAAGGTTATACCGGTTATTTACCGCTAACATATTATTGTTTGAACAAAATAAAGGGAGTGTAGACAAATGAAGAAGTTATTAGCAGGATTATTTTTATCAGTACTTGTACTAGCTTTAGCAGCTTGTGGTGCTGGTAACAAAGATGAAGCAGGTTCAACAACTGGAGATAAGGCAGACGACAGTGCAAAAACTGAAGAAAAAGTAACATTAAAAATAGGTGCTTCTAACACACCTCACGCAGTTATTTTAGAAAAAGCAAAACCGATTTTAGCTAAAGAAGGCATTGACTTAGAAATCGAAACATACCAAGATTATGTATTACCAAACCAAGATTTAGATTCTGGAACAATTGATGCAAACTATTTCCAACATATCCCTTATTTAAATTTACAAATTAAAGATAATGGCTATGATTTTGTAAATGCTGGCGGTGTACACATCGAGCCAATCGGTATTTACTCTAAAAAATATAAATCTCTTGAAGACCTTCCTAAAGGTGCAACAATCTTATTATCTAATTCTGTTTCAGACCATGGTCGTATGCTGTCATTATTAGAAGCAAAAGGCTTAATTAAATTAAAAGATGGTATCGATAAAACTGCAGCTGAAATTAAAGATATTGTAGATAATCCGAAAGACTTTAAATTTGATGCGAATACTGCACCAGAACTACTTGTTCAAATGTTTGAAAACGAAGAAGGCGACGCAGTCCTTATCAACTCAAACTACGCAATCGATAATGGCTTAAACCCAATCAAAGATGCGATTGCTTTAGAAGATAAAGAATCTCCATATGTCAATATTATTGCAGTACGTGCTGGAGATGAAAATAAACCAGAAATTAAAAAATTATTAGAAGTATTAACTTCTAAAGAAATCCAAGACTTCATTCTGGATGAATGGAAAGGCGCAGTAGTACCAGTTAAATAATATGAACTTTTAAAAAGAGTATGTAAGTGAAAACTTACATACTCTTTTTTTATGTAAGGAAAATATCCGTCGTTCAAGGCAATGTCCAATCCGTCTTTTACGAACATATTTGTGTAAATAACAATAGTAAGAAAGTATTTATTATATTAAATGTGAATTATTAACATTGTTCAGTGTTACAATGTGACTTTTATTAATACAGTTAAAAAGAGGTGCGTGAAAAAGTGAACAATTAGGAAAAGGCCATTTTATTTTAAGCAATCGGAGTGTGACGATATTTTTTCTTTTTTTGAAATAATGCCATCTTTGCATCTAGTTAATTATATTTAGAAAAATAGTGCATGTATTAATTTACCAAAAATGATATAATACTAAAGGATTATATGAAGGTTTTTGGTGAAATCAACTTATTTAAAATAGTTATATATACATTCAATTAAAAATTGTTTAGAATTTGTTTAGTTGAAATTAGTACTATAGGTATGTTGGAAATGTGTACTTATTTTGTGGTGACAAGAGAATAAATTCCTTTTGCACAAAAAAGGATTTATTTGTATTTAATGTTTAAAATTAGGTAAAGGGGTAATTTGTTTATGGGGATTAAAATTGACTCACCAAAGTTAGCTTTATCGAAAAAAATCAAAACGAAACAGGCAAAAATTGGTGTAATCGGACTTGGCTATGTAGGATTACCACTCGCTATAGAAATGGTCAAAAAAGGGTTTCAAGTAATTGGTATTGATAAAAATAACGAAAAAATAGCTAAGCTAACGAATGGAGAAAGTTATATTGCTGATTTATCGGATGCTGTTATCCAAGAGGTCTTAAAAGAAGAGAAGTTGGAAACGACTGCGGATTTTTCAAAGCTTGCAAGTGTAGATGTCATGATTATTTGTGTACCAACTCCAACATCAGCAGATGGTACACCGAATATTTCTTACATTGAAGATGCGTCCAAATCAATCGCACAATATATTTCTGCCAATACACTAGTGATTCTTGAAAGTACGACGTACCCTGGAACGACTGAAGAAATCGTTCAACCAATTTTAGAAAAAAGTAATTATGTGATTGGGCAGGATATCTTTTTAACTTATTCCCCTGAACGTGTTGATCCTGGAAATATTAATTTTACCGTTTCAAATACACCGAAAGTAGTCGGTGGTGTGACAGAAGCATGTTTAGAAATAGCAAAACTATTTTATGAAACGATCATCAATACAAATGTTTTTCCTGTTTCTAACCCAAGGGTTGCAGAGATGGAGAAGTTACTGGAAAATACCTTTCGCCAAATCAATATCGCACTTGTTAATGAGCTGAGCAAAATATGCTACAAAATGAATGTAGATATTTGGGAAGTAATCGAAGCTGCTTCGACAAAACCATATGGATTTATGCCGTTTACACCTGGTCCAGGGGTAGGGGGGCATTGTATCCCTGTTGACCCTAAATATTTATTATGGGCAGGACAGCAACATGGTATTACGGCTTCATTAATTGAGGCGGCAGATAAAATTAATGATTCCATGCCGAGTTTTGTGGTTGAAAGACTGGAAAATTATCTTATTGACCAGAAGAAAGAGCTACGAGCTAGAAAGATTGTTGTTATTGGTGTCACGTATAAGCCAAATATTAATGATTTCCGTGAATCTCCTGCACTTCACGTCATCCAAGAATTATTGGAGAAGCAATATGATGTTATGGTTGTGGACCCATTTATCGAAACTTTTTCAGTCAACCAATACACACTTAATACTGTTGCATTATCAAAACAATTAATCGAAGAAGCAGAAGCTGTATTAATTTTAACGAATCATGCAGAAATTGATTATGGATTGATCGATCAATATGCTGCACTAATTTTTGATACACGGAATACCCATTTTTTATTTGCCAATAAAAATTATCATAAATTGTAAGGAGAACTGTGTGGAAATGAAAAGACTAAAATTATGTAGTTTACTAGTCGCTTTGTTCATAGCAGGATGTCAATCCGAAACACAAAGTCAAGTTGCACCAGTAGATTCGTCGATTGAAATAAAAGAACATGATGGAACGATGAGCGATATTTTACATCATGCCAATATTCTTACCCCAAAAGTGGCTTTGACTTTTAATGGACTTGCAGATAATGAGACAATGCAAAAGCTTTTAAAGGTATTAGATCAAACGAACATCAAGGCAACGTTTTTTATTGAAGGTATGCGTCTAGCACAAGAACCTGAATTGGTTAAGAACATATTGAGCAAAGGCCATGAAGTAGAAAACGGTACATTAACGTTCCCTGATATGGCAGATATAGATTATGAAGAGACTTATAAAGAAATATATTTAACAAATCAAATTTTTGAAGAGCAATTAGGTTATACACCGAAGTATGTGAGAAGTCGTTCAGGGGACGCAACAGACAATATGCGTTATGCTACAAATGCTCTTAATATGAAAGCTGTTGTAGAGGCATCTGTTAATCCGAAAGATCGTAATATGCAAAGTGCAGAGGAAATGATGACGTATATTCGAAAGTATGTAGATAGTGGTTCAGTCATCCATTTAAATACGTATATTAATCCGTAGTCATTGATGTTGTCCCGTTACTTGCACAGTTTGGCAAAGAAAAAGGCTTTACATTTTCTACGTTAACGGACGTATTTGAAAACGAATATTTGGTTAAATCATTAGAGGAAATTAAAGGCTACGATGCGATAAAAATAAATCCAGCATACGAAAATGTCCAACCGCATGTCTATTATCGGAAAAATACAACAAAAAAAGAAATTGCTTTATCCTTTGATGACTGGGCAAGTGAGGAACGAACGAAGGAAATTTTAGATGTTTTGGATAAGTACAATATTCAATGTACATTTTTCTTAATCGGGAAGGGTGTTGAAAAAAACCCTCAATTAGCACGATTAATTGTAGATCGAGGACACGAAGTAGCGAGTCATTCTTATAATCATGTCGATGTAACAACGATGACACCAGAGGAGTTACAAGAAGATGTATTGAAGGCACACCAAGCACTCACGTATGCCTTACAAGAATCACCGTTATTGTATTTTAGACCAAATCAAGGTGTTATTAATGAGGAGTCTGCTAAAATTATTGCCGCTACTGGCGTTCAAACAATTGCCATGTACGATATTGCATCATTTGATTGGAACTTAGATTATACGGCACAAGATATTTATGATCGGGTTATGACTAGGGCAGCTCCAGGAAAGGTAGTGGTGATGCATATTTTAGACGGTACAAAAACAGTCGAAGCACTGCCATTAATTATTGAACAACTTCAAAAGCAAGGCTATAGTTTTGCAAAAATGTCGACTTGGATTGAAGAAGATTCAAATAAGAAAGTGAATTGATAATCATGAAAACGAAAAAAGAGATTTTAACAATGCCGCGCTCTGATCGACGTATCTTATCCAATATTCCTGACCCTGAAAATGTACGGAGCCTCATTAATCGTCGAGGGGCTTCGTACCAAACAGAAGGGGATATTGACCCTACAAATGTAAATGAAATTTATCGTTTACAGTTATTAAGTTTGCGTTATGAAACTGCATTTGAAGTGAACATTAAAAGAGCTAGACAAAAAAATCCTTATCAATATTATGCTGAAGATATTTCGGTGACAGGTATCCTTGTTTATACGGATAGTGCAAATAGATTATTAGCTGATGAAATTGTTACGATGCAGTTCACAATACCTGATGGAGCGATGCCTGAGGGTTATGAATCAAAAGTAAAGTTAAAAGCTAAAGTAGTCCGTCAATTTACAAAAGAGATAGATGGAAAAACGAGATACTACTATGCGTTTGAATTTTTAAATCCTTTAAATGAGTATTTAACGAAAAAACGTTGGGGACTTTCAATTTTTGTAGCGAGTTTATTTTTATTTATTGTTTCACTTATCGTTGTATTAATGCGTGCTGAAAGTGTCATCTATTTTAAGTTTAATAAGTTCTTATATTTATATAGTATAATCGCAGCAACATTTCTTCTAAGTAGATATTTGTTTGGTATTTTCTATAAGAATGTGCCAATCAATCCTCAATATGAACCCGGTGTTTCTATTATTATTCCAGTATTTAATGAAGAACAATGGATTCATAGAACCATTTTAAGCTGTATAAATCAATATTACCCTGTGGATAAATTAGAAGTTATTGTCGTAGATGATTACTCTACAGATAGAACAGAGGAAGCCGCCAATAACATGATTGAGCTGATTCATAGGGAAGGTGGGCGTTTTAGAACAGAGGGACGTTTGAAATTTCATAAGCTACCTCAAAATGGGGGGAAGCGTGAAGCGTTAATAGCGGGAGTGCATTTGGCCAAACATGATTTAGTCGTTTTCGTCGATTCAGATAGCTTCTTAGAGCCTCACGCCATTCGAAATTTAGTACAACCTTTCCAAGATCCTAAAATGGGCGGTGTAGCAGGGAGAACAGAAGTAGAAAACAAGTTTACGAATGCTCTAACAAAACTACAAACGGTTCGATATTATATAGCCTTTCGTATAATGAAAGCGGCAGAGTCTTGGTTTGACACCGTAACATGCTTATCGGGGCCACTTGCATGCTATCGTAAAGAGCTTATATTAAAAAATGAAACAGCATGGTTAAATCAAAAGTTTTTAGGGCAACCGGCAACATTTGGTGATGATCGTAGTATGACAAACTATATTTTAAAGACGCATCGCACAGGCTATCAGGACAATGCAGTATGTTCTACGATTGTACCTTCAGATACAAAAGTCTTTTTGTCGCAACAAATGCGCTGGAAACGATCATGGTTACGAGAGTCGTTAAGAGCCTTTTTATTTATGTGGAAAAAAGAACCTTTTATGTTTTTGTTCTTTATCATTGGTTTAATTGTACCAATCGCAGCACCAATTGTCGTAGTTTATAATTTAATCTATGTGCCTATTATGCATGGGATATTTCCAACAACATTTTTAATGGGTCTATTGTTAATGGCAATGCTGATGAGCTTGGCTCACCTATTCTTTAGACGAAGTAAGTTGTGGATGTTTGGCTTTATATTTGTCCTTTTCTACGAATTTATTTTACTTTGGCAAATGCCTGTGGCGTGGGTGACATTTTGGAAATCAACTTGGGGTACAAGAGAAACACCTCAAGATGTATTGGCAAGGGAAAAGAAATTGGAAAAACAAAAGATTCGGAAATCCCGATTTTCAATGCTGAAAATAAGAAAAATGGGTGAGAAGGAATGAGTGAAAAAAATGTTGTATTAAATCCAGCTAAAAAAAATCGCAGAAAATTACTTCGTTCTATTGCTCAATTCGTTATCGTTGTATTTTTAGCGGTGATATTAATACGTGTCGTGTTCTTAACAGAAAAAAAAGAAGAGGAAACTGTTCCTCTAATTAATAAAGATGGTTTTATTGCATTATCCTACTTTGGCGTAAGTAGAAATGATTCTCCAAAATACGTGTCCAGAAAGAACTTGGAAAAACAGTTGGAGTTACTTGAAGGGCAAGGTTACAAAACGATTACCCAGCAAGATATATTAGATTTTTATGAAAAGAAAAAACCTCTACCAGAGAAAGCGTTGTTTTTATCATTTGAAGATGGACGCACAGACTCAAGTATTTTCGCTCAAAACATTATGGAAGAGTTGAATTATAAAGCAACCATGTTTACGTATGCCAATAAGATGGATACGAGAGACAATAAATTTTTAAAACCTAAAGATTTATTACTGATGCAAAAAAGTGGGTTTTGGGAATTAGGTTCCAATGGATACCGTCTGACGTATATTAATATTTATAATGATCAAGGACAGTCATTAGGCATGATTGACGAGAATGATGTGCCAAATAAAACGACAATCGAATATTATAATCACTATTTAATGGACTTTATTCGCAATCAGTTTATGATTCCGAGTGAAACGCGGAAAGAAATGGAGACGCGAATTAAAAAGGATTATAAATTAATGCACGATATTTATGAAGAAAAGTTAGGTGAAGTGCCAAAGGCGTATGCCATTATGCATGCCAATGCACTTTACAATAATATGGACCCTTTAGTAGAGAGTATTAACGATACCGAAATTAAAAATACATTTCGTATGCATTTCAATTTAGAGCTAGGTGCCTATAATAACAAAGATGCAGATCTCTATAACTTAAGTCGATTACAAGTATCGCCATATTGGTCAACAAACCATGTGATGATGAAAATCCGCCAAGCGAGTAAACAAAATGTAGCATTTGAAGTAGGGGATGCGCAACAAGCAAAAAAATGGTCCATTATTAATGGAGCCGCAGAATTTAAAAATAATGAAATCATTATAACGTCTGCACCATCCAGTGAAGGGCGTATTATTTTAAAGGATGCCTTGCCTAATCAATATAATGTCAATTTTGCTTTTAAAGGAAATGTAGTAGGGCAGCAATCTCTATATTTGAACTATGATGAAAAAAGCAATAGCTATATTCGCATTGCATTAATAGACAATGAGATCGTTGTGTCAGAAAAATTGCCTGGAGCAAGTGTTGTTGAAAAGGAACGCTTGCAGTTAAATGATATTAAGTGGGATGAAGAACAATACGCATTTAATAAAGCAACTGTCTATAACTATCAAGATACACAAAAAGGTTCGAGAATTGATGAAGATGAATATCCACGAAATTTAACACAAAAAAGAGTATTTAATATCGCTGTGAATAAAGATAAAATAGAGATAAATGTCGACGATGTATTATCGAAGACAATAAAGGTAAATCCAGTTATTAATGGGACTCAATTAGGAATCGGAGCAATGTATAGTAAAAAAGATACGACACACGAACAGTATGCAGATGATATTTACGATACATTGATCGATGATCTATTAATAACAGATGGAAACAAGACGACACTCTTTTCAAATCAATATACGAATTTTGATAAAGTAAAGTATAAAACAACGACATTGTTTAATAACGTTGTAGACTTCTTTATTGAAACCTTCTAAACCGAGGGGAAGTTAGATTCACGTGAGAAAATTTATTTGGTTTATCTGTATGGCACTACTAATTATCACAGCATGTAGTAATAGCAAAGAAGTTCCGGTTGAAGCAAAGGAAGAGCTAAAAAATAAAAATAAGTTGCAATTATCTATTTGGTTGCCCGAATGGCAAAAAAAATCAGCAATAGAAGACGTGAAAAATTCACAGCAGGGTTTACAGGATATCCGTGTATTTGGCGCTTATTTCAATAGTAAAGATCAATTATTATTAACAGATAATGCGGTAGAGATGTTGCAACAAACACAGCAACAATTTCATGCCACACATTTTGTGATGCTTACGTTAATCAATGACTATGTTACAGATAACGCCCCATCAGTTCAGAAGGATAGTAAGTTATTACATCGCCTGCTCCAAGATACTTCAACGAGGCAAAAGCATATCGATAATATATTGCAAATTATTGAGCAATATCAGGTCAAGGGAATAGAAATTGATTATGAAAAGGTAGCGAAAGAGGATCTTCCGAAATATATACTTTTTTTAGAAGAGCTTTATCAACAGTTATCCAAAAAAAATATCACACTAAATGTTGTATTAGAACCGCGTTTTCCATTCGATATGAAATTGCCCGATGGCCCAAAGTATACTGTTATGGCGTACAATGTCCATGGTTATCATAGTGGACCTGGAGCAAAAGCAACATTCTCATTTTTAGATGACTTACTAAAAAAAATACAAAAGTCGAATCAAAACTTAGCCATTGCTTTTGCAACGGGTGGATTTAAATGGGCTGCACAAGGGAAAGCAGTTGCTTTAACAGAAATTGAGGCAGAGCAACTTCTCGCCAAAACGAAAGTAAAGAAACAACGAGATCAAGCAAGCGGAGCTGCCTACTTCACTTATTCTGATGACAATAATGTACGTCATGAGGTATGGTATGCGGATCAAGAGACACTTGAAAAATGGATTAGCTATGTCCAACAAAAAAGCTACCATGAGGTAGTATTATGGCGCGCTGGCGGTTTAAGTTCAGATACATTAAAGTGGATTGACAAGCAATCTATCAAATGAAGGAAGGATAGATAAGTCAATTAAACGTATTTTTTACTGTAGTTTGAAATAGCGAAAAGCTATATAATGATTAAATATGACAAGCCCCACCATTTAACTTTTTGTGGGCGAGCATCGAGCATCTTCCATATGGCATGTGCCATATGGAGGGGGCTTGTCTGACTCGCTTTCCTATAAAAGTTTATTTGGTGGGGTTTACCTTGTTTATCAATAATTATGTACGGTTAGTACAAGGTTTATTTTTGTTCCTATCGGGCACTAAACAAGTAAGGCTTTGAATTATTTCGAGGAGAGCTACAAGGAGGTAGGAATAATGAATGAAGTAATTTTCGCAAAAGATATAATGCTAGAACAAGATGTTAAAAAATATTTTGAAATTATGCTTGAAAGTGCTATTCGTTCACATATGACGATTACCACAATTTTTTTAAAGTGTGTACACAGTAGCTCTTCAGAAGTAAATCAAAGCAATGTAAATGCTCAAATTACTGATTTTTTAACGGAAAATATTCGGAAGACGGATTTACTCTTCCAATTGGCAGATGGAGAGCATTGGGGCATTATTTTTTTACAAAGTAGCGATGTTGAAGCGAATGCATTTTTAAAAAGAATCTTTTATTTACTAAAGAAAGATACAACGCTAGAAAGTCGCGTTGCCTTAAAAGCTTCTATAACAGAAATACGTAATAATCAGATTAACTTTGAAATACTAGTAGAAAAAAATAAAGCATTACTGGCTGATAGCAATCAACAGCAATGGTGGATTGAACAGATAGAGGATTATCGTTTACAATCCATTGAACTTGTAAAAGTGAGTATTATTGAACAAAATGCTATTTTTAGAAAAGTGTTAGAAACGACTTTAAATTCCATGGATATCGCTAATTTTACTTTTGATGTCACTGCATATGAAGATGGTTATAGTTTTTTACAATCTAATACTTATCAATCCGGGCATTTGCATTTAATTATTATGAATGATATTTTACCGCGCAATAATGGCTTAGAAATTTTACACAGCTTACGAACAATGCCGAACGAAAAGCGATTCCTCATTTACATGATGTCTGAACGTAACTCAGAGATCGCCGCACTCAATGCATATGAAGGTGGCGTAGATGAATTTATAGTTAAACCGTTTAACTTACGTTTATTAGAAGCAAAAATTAAACGAACTTTTGCGAGGTATTGGCAATGATAGACTTATCGCTTGATTTTCTTTTATCCGTAATAGCTATACTGTTCATCGTTCTGTGCGGCTTCATGATGTATATATTTTATCAACGTCAAAGTGAAGTGCGTTTTAAAAAATCGAGAGATATCTATTTAAAAGACTACTCACAGCTTTGGTATGAATATCTTTTTAATAATGAAATTTTTTCAGTGGTGCTTATACCACGTGGCAAGCCGCAAGTTCAGGCAATCGAAATGATTTTTTCATCCTATTTAAAGAACATTATGAATGATGATATGAGATGGAAAATGAAGAATTTTTCCAATCAGTATTTAAAGACATTTTATGAAAATGATTTAATGAATAAACGTTGGAGCATTCGCATGAACGCATTATATCGTATCGCCGATTTGCAGCTCGATGAATTGCTCGATGCTTGTAAAAAATTAGAGACAACGAAATACTCTAAGGAAGAGTTTTTTCAATTGCTTAAAATATATTCTTTATTTCAGCCAGAATTATTTATTCGAAAAATAAATAATGCAAATTACTCTGAAAGTGAATATAGAAGATTATTCGTTTTATTAGAGGAAGATATATTTATGCGATTTTTTGATGAGTTTACGAGCTGGTCAATGAGCATTCAATTTGCTGTAATCGATACGGCTGCGGTAAAAAAAATATGCAATATATTGAGAAATTAGAGCAATTATTAACGAATGAAAATGATGAAATTAAAATACGCGCGCTAAAGTACTGTTTGAAATTGGTGTAATTGAAAATATCAATCCGTATATTCCTTTCGTAACGTCACATTTATGGGAAGTACGCTTAATGGTTGGGAAGATATTTAAATATGTCCCCTTGTCCTATTCTTATCCCTATTTAGAACAGCTTCTTCAAGATGAAAATTGGTGGGTTCGGTCTCAAGCTGCGAAGACGATTGCTGAAGATCGTGACGGATTAGAGAAATTAAAAGAGTTTATTTCATATTCTACTGATCATTATGCAGTGGAGATGGCACAAGAAACAATAATGAGAAAGCAGGGAACGAGATGAAAATTTTACATTACTCCATGTTGTTTTTTGGCGGCGTAATTGTATTTTATATGCTGTTTGTTATTGTTTCATATTGCACCATGTTAATTATCGCAATGCTTGATTTGCGTAAGCGATATCGTTTAGACCCTTCGGAGTATGATGATGCGCATATAGATGCCTTTTATTCCAAGCCTGTGTCCTTACTAGTTCCTGCCTATAATGAAGAAGTAGGGGTAGTAGATACCGTCTATTCATTGCTTAATTTACGTTATCCGCAAACAGAAATTATTATTATTAATGATGGTTCCACTGACAATACTCTACAAACGGTCATTAAGCACTTTCAGATGAAACCTGTAAATAAAATTATAAAAACAAATATTCATACGAAGCAAGTTATCCAAATTTATGAATCAGAAATTTATATGAATTGTATATTGGTAGATAAAGTGAATGGCGGCAAGGCTGATGCATTGAATGTTGGTATCAACGTATCACAATATCCGTATTTTTGTTCCATTGATGGGGATTCCATTTTAGATGAAAAAGCATTGCTTCGTGTAATGAAGCCGATTGTTTTATCTGATGGAGAAGTGATTGCAGCTGGGGGCAATATACGTATCGCCAACGGAGCGAAAATGCAACTTGGCTCGATTTATGATATGCGATTACCTAGTAATTATTTAGTTATCATGCAAATAATTGAATATTTGCGAGCCTTTTTAATGGGGCGAATTGCATTAAGTAAATTTAATCTTGTGTTGATTATTTCAGGTGCATTTAGTGTCTTTTCAAAAAAATGGGCTGTTGAAGCAGGCGGCTATTCGACCAATATTATTGGTGAAGACATGGAGCTCGTTGTCAATATTCATCGACTTATTAAAGAGAAAAAAGAAAATAAACGAATTGAATTTGTGCCAGACCCTGTCTGTTGGACAGAAGCGCCGCATACATTAAGTGTTTTGCGAAATCAGCGAAGACGTTGGCACCAAGGAATGTTTGAAAGTCTTTGGAAACATAAGAAAATGACGTTAAATCCACGATACGGTTTGATTGGTATGGTGTCGTTTCCGTATTTTTGGCTTGTGGAATGTTTAGGACCTGTTGTAGAACTAGGTGGCTATATCTATATTATTATCGCGTTTTTCTTAGGGCAAATTTATTATGAAATGGCGATTTTGTTATTATTGCTTTTTGTTATTTATGGTGTTATTTTTTCCGTTGCTTCCGTATTATTTGAGGCTTGGAGCATGAATACGTATCCAAGAAAGAGAGACTTGTTACGTATGATTACTTTAGCGTTTACTGAAATTTTTTGGTATCGCCCACTTACACTACTATGGCGTTGTGAAGGATTAATTCGATTTGTACGTAGAAAGAGTGAATGGGGAAATATGAAGCGTGTCGGGATTGCTGAAAAGGAGAAAAGTGTATGAAGCGAATATATATAGGAATTATCATTACATTAATGCTCATTATTACTCCGATTATTATTTGGTACTTGGATGATAATACCCCGCTTAACGTAGCTATTTTAGATAAAACAGTTCCAAATGAAACATATCGCGAACATCTCGGCGTGAATTGGTTTTTAAATCATTACAAGTATACGATGGACAATCAGCCTTATGATTTAGTGGACAGTTATTTCGGTACGCAACCAGATGACAAATTAAAAAGTGTAACGGAAAAAAAATTCCCAACAGACTACAGTAACTATGATGTGATTTATTTAGCAGATACGTATGGTGTGTATAAAGATGATTTAGGACAAGAAAAAAGGCTAGGACAGCGCTCAGAAAAAATTGTCGGTGGTTTAGAGATGGAAGAATGGCAGTCCATTGTATCTCGACTAGCTAGTAATAAAAAAAGTATGTTAATAGCCGAGTACAATACATTTGCTTCGCCAACAACAGAAGCTGTTCGAAAAGAGCTTCAAGATTATTTGGGAATTTCATGGTCAGGATGGATTGGGCGTTATTTCGATGAGCTCGATTATCATAAAAATTTAGAAATACCACAATGGATCGTAGATGAATACGGAGACGATTGGTCCTATAAAGGCGGAGGATTTATCGTATTTAATGAAATTACAGAAAAGCTCGTAGTATTAGAGTTGGACAAACATATTAAAACGGCAGGGATTGAGCTTCAATTTACGGAAGCGGGTAAGCAATTTTTTAATACCTCTAGCAGTGCAAAATATGAGTATTGGTTTGATATTATTACGCCGAAATATGCTGAAGATGCATTAGCCAACTATAAGTGGGATTTAACGAAAGAAGGGTCAAAGTTATTAGATGACAATCATATTCCACAACAATTTGCAGCGATTGTCTCGCAGGATAAACGTTATACAACGAGCTATTATTTTGCAGGAGACTTCAATGATATGGGGCGTTTACCTACGCTATCTAAAGTCAAAGGTTTACCTACTCTTTATAAATATGCTGAGAAGTTTGCTGACAGCTCTTTTTATTGGTCTATTTACATACCAGTTATGCACAAAGTATTTGAGACATTTGAGAAAAAAGAAGTGCAAGAAACAAATCATGCAAACAAATTAAACTATAATGCACGTGTTCAAGGTGAAACGTTTGAAGTGTTACAAGATGGAAAATGGGAGCCGATAACATTCAAAGGTGTCAATATTGGTATGGGGAAACCAGGTGCATTTCCTGGGGAAGCAGCAATCACTGAAGAAGAGTATTATCGTTGGTTTAATCAAATTGCAGCTATGAATGCGAATACGATACGGGTATATACATTACACCCGCCAGGCTTCTATCGAGCGCTGGCAAAGTACAACGAAGAAAATCCTAATAAGCCACTATACGTTTTACATGGTGTTTGGATTAATGAAGAAGGCTTATCACAATCACTTGATGCTTATGATGCAACTACGTTAAAGGATTTTCAACATGAAATGAAGCGCATGGTTGATGTTATTCACGGTAATATTTATGTGAAGCCTGTAACGGGACATGCATCCGGCTTATACGATGTAGATGTTTCAAAATATGTAATTGGTTGGGTGCTTGGGATTGAGTGGTATCCTCATATGGTCGTCGGAACAAATGAAAAGCATGCTAATTTAGGGCAATATAATGGAACATATTTCGAAACGAAAAATGCGACACCTTTTGAGCATTGGCTTGCTGAGCAGATGGACATGATTACAGTTTATGAGAAAGAAAAATACAATTGGATGCGACCGATGAGTTTTACCAACTGGGTAACAACAGATTTACTAGAGCATCCATCCGAACCATCAGAAGATGAAGATTTAGTAGGCGTTAACCCGAATGTCATCTTTACAAAAGGGGAAATGCAAACACCAGGACAATTTGCTTCATATCATGTCTATCCTTATTACCCAGATTTCTTTAATTTCGATAAAGATTATTTAAATTATGTAGATTTCCGTGGTCAAAAAAATAGTTATGCAGGCTATTTAAATGAATTGCATAAGGCGCATACAATGCCTGTACTTATCGCGGAATTCGGCATTCCAGCATCGCGTGGAATGACACATGAAAATGTCTACGGTTGGAATCAGGGGCACATGTCTGAAAAGAAACAAGGTGAAACATTGCAGCATTTGTATGAAGATATCATGCATGAAGGCTTGCTTGGTGGGCTTGTATTTACATGGCAGGATGAGTGGTTTAAACGGACGTGGAATACAATGGATTACGACGACCCGAATCGTCGACCGTTTTGGTCCAATGCTCAAACCAATGAACAGCAATTCGGTCTAATGAGCTTTGATCGAAATAAAGTAAAAGTGGATGGAAAGCTAAATGATTGGGAAGAAGGTACACAATTATATAAAACTTCGCCTTCTAGCTCGACTGATTTTGCTGTGGATTACGATGAAAAGTATGTGTATATGAAGTTGAAGAGTGATGAGATAAAAACAGCATCACCACGTATTTTACTAGACGTAGTACCAGAGCAACGCAATACATCTGCAACAACTATTAAAAATATAACATTTTCAAATGGTGTTGACTTTATTGTTGAGTTAAATAAAAATAGCGATTCGCGAGTTGTCATTGATGAATACTACGATTTCTATGATTATTTCTATGGACATCGATTAAGCATGATTCCTCCACGCATGAAAGCAGCGGTTAAAAATAGTGGCAGGTTTGCGCCGATTTATTATGTTTTAAATAAACAACTGTACTTACCAGAACAAAAAAAGACGACAGACTTTAGCTTTTATGAAACAGGTAAATTGCTACAAGGAAATGCAAATCCTGAAGCGTCTAACTATAATTCACTCGTTGACTACACATGGACAGATGATAATGTGATTGAGCTACGAATACCTTGGCTTCTGCTACAATCCAAAGATCCAAGTCAGCGAGAGTTTATGGGAGATTTATATGCAAATGGTGAAACAGCGTCAGTTAAAGTGGATAATATTTTTGTTGGTGTAGTATTTGTCGATGAAGAAGGAAAAGTAGTCCAATCTTTACCGAAGTCTACGAATAATGTATTGCCAGCATTGGATTCATATAGTTGGGATACTTGGCAACAACCGAAGTACAATGAACGCTTAAAACAATCTTATTATATTTTACAAAAAGTATTTAAGGACGATTAACGCATACACTTGAAGCATTGGATAAACAGAAAAAGTGGATGGGACATAACTAAAAAAATTAAGAAACAGACGAAAGATGTTCATAATTTTTTGCTGTATGGAGACCTTAGCTATTCTTGCTTTTGCAATAAAAAAATTAGAAGTGTTCACTAGTTGTTGGTAGCGAAGGCGGTGACTCCTGCGGGAACAGCACATAATGTTAGACGCAACAGACCGCGCGTAGCGAGGGTTGCGGCTTACGGTGTGCCCGCGGAAAGCACCGTCGTAGCGGACAACAACGGCAAAGCAAAAAAGTGTTAGATTGATGGCAGTCAATCTAACACTTTTTCTCTTTTGTCTCAGCCACTTTTTTTACTGTGAATGTTGTTGTCGCACCGTCGTCGGACGCATCTCAATTGTTTAGGTCATTGAAACTGTGAAAGTCGAGAATAGAAATTAGTTACGAACTCTAAAAATATTTTTTCAGATGGAGCGATTTCACGATTTATCGGTGAAATAATGCCAACAGTTCTTGGTATTGTAGGTGATTCAATGGGTACCTTAATCGTGAAGCGGGCAGCTGAATCATATAGGGAGCTTTCAGGAAGTAAGCTAACGCCAATTCCAGCTGCAACTAGACCTTTTAAGGCATCTAAGTCTTCACCTTCCGAGATTACATTCGGTAAAAAGCCAGCAGCACGACAAGCGTCCATTGCAACTTTATGCAATATATAGCCGTCTGGAAATAGAACGAAAAGGTCATTACGTAAGTCTGCCAGTTGAATGCTTTCTCGTTTAGCTAATGGATGGTTTGCTGGCAATAAGGCTGCAATGTTTTCTGTAAATAGTATAGTTGATTGGATTGCCTCGTCCTTTGGGGGAAGCGGTCCTAAAAATGCTAAATTTAACTCACGGTTTTTAACAGCATCAATTAAAAATCGATAGGAGCCCTGACGCAATTGGAATTGCAAATCTGGGTATTCGCGCTTAAAGGCTGAAATAACAGTCGGTAGCACATAGCTTGCTAGGCTTGTAGGAAAGCCTATCTTAATAGTACCTTTTGCAGGGTCTAAATATTCCTCTACCTGCTTCGCTGCAAAGTCTATGGCTTTTAAAGCAGTAATCGTATGTTCGAGAAAAGTTTTTCCGATCGGTGTTAATTTTACATTTCGACCGACGCGTTCAAAAAGTGGTGTGCCTAATTCGTCCTCTAAATTAGCAATTTGACGACTTATTGCTGACTGAGCAACATGAAGATGTTCAGCAGCTTCTGAAATATGTTCCCGTTCTGCAACCTCCACAAAATAACGTAATTGACGTAACTCCACTGGATATTCACCTCTATTAATCGAAAAATCCGATTGATTATACTTTAATTATATAATATTTAGTATATAAATAGTCTGAAAAAATAGCGTAGTGCGAAATAAAAATATGATAAATTACAGAAAAGACAATTGAAATTGAAAGATTTAACACAATCTTTTAATGATTATATTAAAAAAGGGAAATTACACTTATTCTGTTAGTAATTTGAGAGTTGGGTCTTGTAAGATGTATATGAGGTGGAAATTTATGATAAAGAAAGGGATTAGCTGGATACTAATTCTACTGGCCATTACAATGTTAGCCGGTTTAACATTTAACGATCAAGATACGAGCAATACAGATCTGCAAGCAAAAGATGGCATATTAGATCTAACGGGTATTTCTAAAAATGAAAAAGTAGTTGCATTGTCAGGTGAATGGAAGTTTGTTGGAAATGAATATGTAAAGCCAACCGATATTCTGCAAAATGCAAAGGTGGAAATTGTGCCGGGGTCTTGGAAAGAAAACGTCCAATATGGTACTTATCAGCTTCAAGTTACATTGCCTGCCCATTTCGATAAACTAGGCATCCGTGTAAGAAATATTTGGTCTGCACATCGCCTCTTTATCAACGGAGAAGAGTTTGCTTCTTACGGAACGCTTGGAACGCAAAAGGAAGGGGCAGTACCGAGTAATCCAGTGTATGAAATCTATTTTAAGCCTAAAACAAAATCACTGACCATTACATTGCAAGTAGCAGATTTCTATAATGCACGGCATGGCGTCATTTTTCCAATTGATCTTGGTGATGCAGAAACGATTGCTCACGATGTTGTAAAGGATGTTAATTTAGAGAAAACGACAATCATTATCTTATTTATTTTTTCGATTTTTCATTTTAGCTTGTACTTATTAAGGACGAAAGATCGAGCTTTTTTCTACAGTGCTCTGTACTTTTTCACATTGGCATTATTAGTATCTACAAGGGGTGAACGGACGCTTATTCGGGAGTACCCTGCCATCTCCTTCGAATGGTACTTTCGATTACAAGATTTTATTACGTATATCAATGCCGTTACGTTATTCTTTTTCTTTGTCTATACTGTTGAAACGCTAGTGAAGCGTCGAACAGCTATTACGTTGGCGATGCCGCTAATCTTATACGGAGTAGGAACGCTACTCTTTCCTGCAAGGTCATTATCATTTTTACAATATTTCTTCTTTGGATACATAAATGTTTTGGCTTTAATAATAATTGGGAGATTGGTCCACTTACTTATCACTAAAAGTACGAAAATACCTAGAAATGAACTAATGATTTTAAGTGCCTCGATGTTTTCACTACTTATTTTTTCGATAAGTGGCACAGTCGATCAGCTTTTTTTCTCTGGCAAAAATGTTCTTAATCGCGGTGGATTACTATTTTTTATTCTAGGTATGAACGTCTTTCTCGCAATGCGTCTTATTAATCGAACGACGGAAGCGGAAGTTTTTAGCGAAAGATTGGAAAAGGCTACAATAGGTAAAGATTCTTTTTTAGAAGTTACAACAAAAGAACTCGAACAACCTCTTTATCATGCACTGAACGTCACAAAATCATTATCAGCACATCGAACTTTAATAGAGCATCAATTACTTGAGCAACAACTTGAACGTTTACTTTATTTAGTAAATGACTTAAAGGATTTTACAAGAATTCGTTTCCAAGATTTTCACATTGAAGTTCATCCGGTAAATGTGCAAATGATTTTTCAGCATGTCGTTAAAATGCATGAACGTACGATGGAAAAAGCAAATATCCGATTTTATACGCATGCAGATAGTCAATTGCTAATACAAGCAGATGAGCAAAGAATTAGTCAAATAGTTTATCGTGTGGTGGAAACAGCCATTGCTCACGCGGTCAATGGAGAAGTCGTTCTAACAATTATGCATCTTGATTCAGATGTAAGAATAGTCGTTGAAGGAACTGGACCTGACGTTATCAAGCAAATCGCTGCAGACGAAACGGGCCAATCAATCGGAAAAGCAATAATTGAACAAATGGGTGGCAGCTATTCGGTAGATATTTTACATAATGGCATAAGGTTTTTAATCACATTGCCTTTTGGGGGATATGAGAAAAAACAACACAATAAAACCGATTATGTTCTGCCGTTACCCCTTCCAACACTAAATGATAATTTACCAAATTTATTGATTGTGGAGGATGATGTTATACATGCAGAAGTATTGCGAAGTTTGCTTCAGAATCATTACGCAATATCTTTAGCGCATAGTGCTGAAGAAGCGCTTTACACTATTCAGCATAAAAAACCGGATTATTTATTAATCGACGAAGTGATGCCGGTGATGGATGGCTTAGTGTTAACCAAACAAATAAGAACTCAATATAGCTATATTGATTTACCGATTATCATGCTAGTAGCTAATGAATATCCTACGAATATTTCACTTGTACTTGAATCAGGCGCTAACGATTACATTCGAAAGCCTGCATCCAAGGAATCATTATTGGCACGACTCTCTGCTATTTCTTTAACGAAAGAAGCGATGACGAATGCTATTGAGCATGAAATGAACTTTTTACAAGCGCAGATTAAGCCACACTTTTTATATAATGCACTTAGTAGTATTATTTCCTTCTGTTATACAGATGGAGAACGTGCAGGCCATTTATTAACCATGTTGTCTACGTATTTACGATATATTTTTGATTCTGGAAAAGAAGGACATCGAGCAACGCTTGAAAAAGAACTGGAAATCATTCAGGCTTATGTTGAAGTTGAACAAGCTCGTTTTGGTAGTAGATTAAGCGTTGTAATTGAAATTGATGAATCAATTGATACAGCAAAAGTTGAGGTGCCTAGCCTGCTTATACAGCCTCTTGTCGAAAATGCGATTCGTCATGGAATTTTTGAAAAAGAAGGAAATGGCTGTGTAATTGTGAAAATAGAAAAAGAAGAAAATTTCCTTGTAGTTCAAATTATCGACGATGGCGTTGGGATGACGGCAGAACAAGTAGCCGCTTTAACAATGGGGAAAAATATCAGTTCTAATGGAATTGGTTTTACGAACGTATTACGTCGTGTTAAAGAGTTACCAAAAGCTTCGCTCATGATTCAATCTAAATTGGATGAAGGAACTACAATGATTTTAAAACAACCTTTAAAGGAGCATGCCAATGTGGAAAATTATTATGGTAGAAGATGAAGAACCTATTCTAAACTTGCATAAGCGTTTACTGGAGAAGAGTGGTCTTTTTAAGGTTATTGCATCTTATACTTCGCCCATAGAAGCAGCTAAAGAGCTTTCAACAATTCAGGCAGATGCGATTCTGTTGGATATCGAAATGCCTAAAATAAATGGCTTAGAGCTTGCGTTAAAGCTAGTAGAGGAAGGAATTGATGTACCAATCATTTTTTCGACAGCTTATACGAAGTATGCAGTAGATGCTTTCCGCGTACAGGCGCTTGATTATGTCTTAAAACCGATGACACCGAATACGGTACTGCAATTAGATGAACGACTTGCAAAATATTATGGTCGTCAGAAACAACACAATATTGCCAAGCTTGAAGTTCGCCTTCGAGGTGAAGCAGGAACTCGTATGAACGGTCAAGCGATTAAATGGCGCACAAAGGTAACAGAAGAACTGTTTTACTATTTGCTGTTGAATGAAGGAGTAGTCGTTTCTAAATATCGTATTTTAGATGATATTTGGCCAAATCTTGATGAGCGAAAGGCACTAGCGAACCTTTATAATACGATTTATCGCTTGCGCCAGCTATTTAATGAATTAGAAGTGCCAATTCAAATTGAACGTATCAATGATGGCTATGAGTTAAAAACAAATAATGCCGTTGTGGTGCAAATGCCTAATGAGCCTGATTCATTCCTTCTTGAATCAAAGGGCTATTTATGGGCTTATAAAATAAGCTGAATTATATTTTTAAAAAATAGTAAAGAAGAGAGCTTAAGACAAAAGCGTTAGATTGACCTGCTAGCAATCTAACGCTTTTTTGCTATGTTGCTAATGTCCGTTACAACGGCTATGCGCATGCACTAAGAATGCACCCCGTTATATGCCACGCTTTGTTGCATCTTCATTTCTAAGTTGTTCCTACTATAGCCATGTCCTTTGCTACAACTCGTATGCTCTTTACATTGTTAAAATAATTGCAAAGGAAGGAATCACTAGGTTTTCCATTCATTGAACCTAGCTAAAAGTTACGAACAGGTTTATTCTTGTTTTTTATATTTACATACAAAGTTTTATGGAGACTTCTGCTGAAAGCAAATTAAATTTTCATCATACAGTAAAAAAGTGTAAATCTGCTTGATGTGTTTATTATGCTAGTACTCTATAATTTTATTTCTTGAAGTGATTCCATTCGAATGAAATAGGATATAGTATAGATAGGGTTGTTTGTGCGTATTTGTCACAAAACCGTTACAATTAACGCTCTATGCGAGGTTTCCACTATGTAGCTAGATGAAATCTATTCTCAATTAGAGATATTTCATTGAAAATAAACTTTGTTGATTCTCATTGTCAGTTTCGATTTCCAATAATCTGAAAATGCTTACAAAGTCTTTATATTTCACGATTTCATCATTGAAAAGTGAAAGTGGTCAAAATGGTTTGCATAGAGAACGATTTTCAGTTAAGATTAGAATGATAATAATTAAGGAATGGTTGCCCATTCATAGAACACATTATGGAGGTATTTTCATGTCAACTTTAGTAATTAAAGATCTTCACGTTGAAATCGACGGGAAAGAGATTTTAAAAGGCGTAAACCTTACAATTAATACAAATGAAATCCATGCAATTATGGGACCAAACGGAACTGGTAAATCAACACTAGCTTCTGCAATTATGGGACACCCTAAATACGAAGTTACTTCTGGTACAGTTGAACTTGATGGTGAAAACGTACTTGAAATGGAAGTTGATGAGCGTGCACAAGCAGGTTTATTCCTTGCAATGCAATACCCATCAGAAATCGCTGGTGTGACGAACGCTGATTTCTTACGTTCAGCTATTAATGCACGTCGTGAAGAAGGCGACGAAATTTCACTAATGAAATTTATTCGTGAATTAGATAAAAATATGGAATTCCTTGAAATGCATGAAGACATGGCGCAACGTTATTTAAATGAAGGTTTCTCTGGCGGTGAGAAAAAACGTAACGAGATTCTTCAATTAATGATGATTAAGCCAACTTTTGCTATTTTAGATGAAATTGACTCTGGTCTTGATATTGATGCACTTAAAGTTGTGTCAAAAGGTATCAATGCAATGCGTGGCGAAGGCTTCGGATGCTTAATGATTACGCACTATCAACGTCTACTAAACTACATCACACCAGATCACGTACACGTAATGATGCAAGGTCGTGTTGTAAAATCAGGCGGCGAAGAATTAGCACAACGTTTAGAAGCAGAAGGTTACGATTGGATTAAAAAAGAACTAGGAATCGAAGAAGAAACAGAAGAACAAGAAGCATAAGAAGGAGGACGAACTAGCATGACAGTGGAACTTAACTTGCCTGTAACAGTACAGGACGTGCGCTCGTTCTCAGAAGCGAATGGTGAGCCAACTTGGTTTGCAGAGCTTCGTACGGCAGCACTAGACAAAGCAGCTGGTTTAGATATGCCAAAACCAGATAGAACAAATATTACAAAATGGGATTTTATGAATTTCCCAACTCACACAGTTGTCAGTGAAGAATTAACTTCATTAGATGAATTACCAGAAGAGGCAAGAGGGTTAATTAATCTTGAGTCTCAAGAAAACTTATATATTCAACGTAACAACACACCAGCGTTTATTAAAACGTCACAGGAGCTTGCTGACAAAGGCGTTATTTTTACAGATATGTTAACAGCTGTACGTGAACATGGTGAGCTTGTACAAAAGTATTTCATGACTGAAGCAGTAAAAGTCGATGAACATAAATTAACTGCACTTCATGCAGCACTTGTAAATGGTGGCGTATTTGTTTACGTACCGAAAAATGTCGTTATTGAGCAACCGTTACAAGTAGTATTTTTAAATGATAATGCCGAAGCTTCTCTATATAACCACGTATTAGTTGTTGCTGAAGCCAATGCAGCTGTCACATACGTAGAAACATATATTTCTACAGTTGAAGAAGCGAAAGGTCAGGCAAATATTATTTCTGAAGTCATTGTACAAGATAACGCGCAAGTAATTTACGGTGCGGTTGATGTACTGGCTAAAGGTTATACTACTTATGTAAATCGTCGTGCTCGCTTAGCGCGTGATGCAAAAGTAGACTGGGCACTAGGTTTAATGAATGATTCAGATACAATCTCTGAAAACATTACACACCTTATCGGTGATGGTTCTCATGCAGATACAAAAACAGTTGTAGTTGGTCGCGGAGAGCAAAAGCTAAACTTTACTACAGAAGTTCGTCACTGGGGTAAAAACTCAAATGGTCACATCTTGAAACACGGTGTGATGAAAGATGCAGCACAATCAATCTTTAATGGGATTGGTTACATTGAACACGGTGCTACAAAAGCGGATGCACAGCAAGAATCACGTGTGCTAATGCTTTCTGAAAAAGCACGTGGCGATGCGAACCCAATTCTTTTAATTGACGAAGATGATGTAACAGCAGGACACGCAGCATCTGTAGGACGAGTAGATCCACTACAACTTTATTACTTAATGAGTCGTGGTATCTCGAAAGCAGAAGCAGAGCGCCTTGTTATCCATGGATTCCTTGCGCCAGTTGTTACGCAATTACCAATTGAGGGCGTTCAAAAGCAACTGACGGAGGTTATTGAAAGGAAAGTTCGCTAATGATCAATAAAGACATTAAAAGCTATTTCCCAATATTAAATCAACAAGTAAATGGTCACCCGCTTGTTTATCTTGATAGTGCAGCAACATCTCAAAAGCCTATTCAAGTAATTGAAGCAATTAAGCATTACTATGAATTTGATAACTCAAATGTTCACCGAGGTGTGCATACATTGGGGAATCGTGCGACTGACAAATACGAGGGTGCTCGTGAAAAGGTTCGCAATTTCATTAATGCGAAAACGACAGAAGAAATTATTTTCACTCGCGGTACAACAACTGCGTTAAATACAGTAGCTTCTAGTTATGGTCGTGCAAATGTTGGGCAAGGTGATGAAATTGTCATCACACATATGGAACACCATTCTAATATTATACCTTGGCAACAGCTTGCAAAAGAAAAAAATGCAACATTAAAGTACATTGACCTTGAGGCAGATGGAACGCTTGACCTTGAAAAGGTTCGAGCAACAATTACGCCGAAAACAAAAATCGTGTCTGTATCCATGGCATCAAATGTTCTCGGTACGATTAATCCGATTAAAGAAATTGCTAAAATTGCACATGCCAATGGTGCAGTTATGGTAGCGGATGGTGCACAAGCAGCACCTCATATGAAAATGGATGTGCAAGACCTAGATGTCGATTTCTTAGGATTTTCAGGACATAAAATGTGCGGACCGACTGGAATAGGTGTACTATATGGTAAAAAAGAGCACCTTGAAAAGATGGAGCCAATTGAATTTGGTGGCGAAATGATCGACTTTGTTGGATTACATGATTCAACGTGGAAAGAATTGCCGTGGAAATTTGAAGGTGGTACACCTATTATTGCAGGAGCAATTGGTTTAGGAGCTGCTATCGATTTCTTAACTGAAGTAGGGTTAGACAATATCGCAAAGCATGAACATGCGCTTGTAGGCTATGCGATGGATCAGCTTGAAACAATTGACGGACTTAAAATTTTTGGCCCACGCGATCCTATGAAGCGTTGTGGACTTGTTACATTTAACTTAGATGATGTACATCCGCATGATGTTGCAACTGTTCTTGACATGAATGGCATCGCTGTTCGTGCCGGACATCATTGTGCGCAGCCACTAATGAAATGTCTCCAACAAGTAGCGACAGCGCGTGCAAGCTTTTATCTGTACAATACGGAGGAAGATATTGACCGCTTAGTTGCTGGGTTGCGTTCAGCGAAGGAGTATTTTGGCGATGTCTTTTAATAATTTAGATCAACTATACCGTTCAGTAATCATGGATCATTATAAAAATCCTCGTAACAAAGGATCTTTAGAAACAGATGCTGTCACAATTGATATGAACAATCCGACTTGTGGTGACCGTATTCACTTAACACTTAAAGTGAATGATGGTGTTGTAGAAGATGCGAAATTTGACGGTGAAGGCTGTTCAATTTCGATGTCTTCTGCATCGATGATGACTCAAATCATTAAAGGGAAAAAAGTAGCAGAAGCATTAGAACTTGCTGATATTTTCTCAAAAATGATGATGGGTGAAGAATATAGCGATAAATACGACCTAGAGGATGTCGAAGCACTGCAAGGTGTTTCACAATTCCCTGCACGCATAAAATGTGCGACATTGGCTTGGAAAGCAATGGAAAAAGGCGTAAAAGAATAATAATTCGTGAACGGAGGAGAAATAATGGCTAAAAAAATGCCGGATATTGGCGATTACAAATACGGATTCCATGACAAGGACGTATCAATTTTCCGTTCAAAACGTGGTTTGACTGAAGAAATCGTCCGTGAAATTTCAAATATGAAGCAAGAGCCAGAGTGGATGCTTGAATACCGCTTAAAAGCGCTTGAAACTTTCTATACAAAACCGATGCCACAATGGGGTGGCGACCTTGGCGATTTAGATTTCGATGAGATTACGTACTACGTAAAACCATCTGAAGCTACGCAAAAATCTTGGGATGAAGTACCTGAAGAAATTAAAGCAACGTTTGATAAATTAGGTATTCCTGAAGCAGAGCAAAAATATCTTGCTGGTGTATCAGCTCAGTACGAATCTGAGGTAGTATACCACAACATGAAACAAGATCTTGAAGACCTTGGTATTGTGTTTAAAGATACTGATTCAGCTTTACGTGAAAACGAAGAGATTTTCAAAAAATATTGGGGCAAAGTAATCCCATACACTGATAACAAATTTGCTGCATTAAATTCAGCAGTTTGGTCAGGTGGTTCATTTATCTACGTGCCACCAGGTGTAAAAGTGGAAACGCCTTTACAAGCATACTTCCGTATTAACTCTGAAAACATGGGGCAATTTGAGCGTACGTTAATTATCGTTGATGAAGGCGCACACGTGCATTATGTTGAAGGATGTACTGCTCCAGTTTATACTACAAACTCTTTACACTCTGCAGTTGTAGAGATTATCGTCGAAAAAAATGCTTACTGCCGTTATACAACGATTCAAAACTGGGCAAATAATGTTTACAACTTAGTAACTAAACGTACAGTTGTTGAAGAAAACGGTACGATGGAATGGATTGACGGTAATATTGGTTCAAAATTAACGATGAAATACCCAGCTTGTATCCTAAAAGGTGAAGGCGCTCGTGGTATGACATTATCAATTGCATTAGCTGGTAAAGGACAACACCAACATGCTGGGGCAAAAATGATTCATATGGCACCGAATACATCTTCTACAATCGTTTCTAAATCGATTGCCAAACAAGGTGGTAAAGTAACATATATGGGTCAAGTTCGTTTCGGTCCTAAAGCAAGTGGTGCACGTGCTAACATTGAATGTGACACGTTAATCATGGATAATCAATCTACTTCGGATACGATTCCATACAACGAAATCTTAAATGATAATGTTTCTTTAGAACATGAAGCGAAAGTTTCAAAAGTGTCAGAAGAGCAACTATTCTACTTAATGTCTCGTGGTATTTCTGAAGAAGAAGCAACAGAAATGATCGTAATGGGCTTTATCGAACCATTTACGAAAGAATTACCAATGGAATACGCAGTAGAAATGAACCGTCTTATCAAGTTCGAGATGGAAGGTAGTATTGGATAAAAGTCCGATAAACCCTGATACATCAGTGTTTCTGTATGGTTGGTGTAAGAAAAAACCCAAATTAAAAATTTATATGTTTTTCATAGAGGTCGAGTGCGTTGCGCTCGATCTTTTTGTTGTATACAAATAAGTATTTGCTGTTACTTATATTGATTTATGACCAAGACATGGTTTCTCTATTATAGCTTGGAAAAACAGCCGAGAAATAAAAAGCATGCTTTAGATGGATGAAGGAAAAGAACACAGAGAGGCTTATGATGAATATGTTTATATGGGTAAAATAAACCAAAAACTAGGTGAGGGCGCGGTGTATACATTTTATCAATATCAACAAGCTGTAGAAGCAAAAGGCATTACCATGAGCATGTTCCGTAAAGGTACGTCCGCTGATAATGCCCCAATCGAATCGTTCATTCTGTGTTAAGTCTGAAACATTCTACTTAGACATTTTGAAAAGTACTACGACGGCCATCGTAGAACAAACTGTCAAAGACTAGATTAATTATTATAACAATAACCCGAATCCAAACAAAACTAAACAACCAGTCACCGGTTCAATACCGACAACTGGTTGGATAATGCTATGTTAATTGTTGTCCCCAGGGTTAGTCCCATTTTATATTACGACCTTTTCTTAATTAGTTGCAAAACAATCAACCCTGCATCTCCCTAACACTACACAGTTTTTATATTTGAGAGGGGTTGTCCCACCTCTCTATTTTTTATTTTAACTGAAGACCAGTTATACAGGATTACTATACATCCTACCTGTAAAAGTAGCTTTATATTCTCCTTTAACATACTCATGTTTTACATATTTTAAAACACCCCTCATTACGCCGTAAACTTCATGATAATACTCATAGGGTACTTCCTTAGGAATTAATGAAGCTGTAGGAAAAGTCAAAGTGATTGTTTGAATATGATCATAAACCCAAAATGGTGATACATCAGTTTGTGTTTCTTGTATCAAGGGTATAGTTGTTTCTCTTGCCTGAACAGTTGGATTAGAAAAAGGTAAAATAAATGAAGCAACACTTACCATCAATAAACCTTTATTAAAAAAGTTATTCATATATAACACTCCTTTTTTAATAATTAATTTTACCTGTGAAAGTTGCTCTCCAAGTATATTGAAGCTTTTCTACATCTCCAGTTCTTTTTAGTTTGCCATGATACCACTTACCATCAATATACTCTTCGTAATAGATTGAATCTGGGACTGTAGCAGCTGAAGTATATTCTTTTTTTACAGTTTTAGTTATTGCAGTCCAAGGACACCCATAAGTTGTAACCTCATCTTTATTTATTGTGTATAAATTTCCACTCATATCACCAACTTTTTCTTTTGTATAATCTACACTTACCCCACCTTTAGTCACTGCTTGTGGCTGAATTACAATTGAACCAAATGAAACAACCAAAACCAAAGCTACTATGAAATAAATGATTTTTTTTGGCACTTCCTTTTCTCCTTCCCTTCATTTTTTAGAGTGTTTTGTTAAAATCGCATCTATTATAAATTATAAATTATAATATTGCAAATATTTAGATAATAATGTCGAAAGCTATTAATGATTTTCAACGTTTTAAGTAATTCTGCATTATCGATTATACTCAACTGGTAGTTCTGATTTTTGTAAGTATTTGCACTAGAAAGTGTATGCTATCATTAGGTACATAGGGAGGGAGTCTTATGATTCGAATTGGGTTAACAGGCTGGGGCGATCATCCTTCGTTATACAGTGGTGTGACTGCCTCAAAGGACAAATTATTTGATTATGCAGGTCATTTTTTAACAGTAGAAGTAGACACATCATTTTATGCTATTCCATCAGTTGATAATGTACGGAAATGGTGTGAACTAACACCACATTCATTCCGTTTTGTTATAAAGGCTTATCAAGGAATGACCGGTCATTTACGTGGGGAAATCCCCTTCGAATCCAAAAATGATATGTTTAACGCGTTTATCGAGTGTGCCAATGAATTTAAACGTCATGGAAAATTAGCGATGGTACTCGCACAGTTTCCACCATGGTTTGATTGTCAGTCAAAAAATGTCCAATATTTATTGTATATTAGGCAACAATTAAAAGAGTTCGATGTGGCAATTGAATTTCGTAATCGCACGTGGTATGCAGACAAGCTTGTCCAGCAAACAATGGATTTCTTGCAGGAACATCAATTTATTCATACGATTTGTGATGAACCACAAGCGGGTATTGGCTCTGTTCCCTTTTACCCTGAAGTAACGGCAAATAGGGCACTTGTACGCATTCATGGTCGTAATATTCATGGTTGGCGTAATACTGGCAATATGGAAAACTGGCGAAAAGTTCGATTTCTATATGATTATAATAAAGAAGAATTGCAACAACTCTACTAGCATATTCAAGCTATACAGCCAAAGGTACAGGAGCTATTTGTGTTATTTAATAATAACTCAGGGTTGCATGCTGCGAAAAATGCAAAGGAGCTTCAGGAGCTATTAGCTATACGAGATGTTGGTTTAGCACCAAAACAATTAAATATGTTTGAAGGAGAAATATAATGGAGTTTATTCTTTTAGTTATCATTGCACTAGCATCGGGGCTAATCGGCTCTCTTGTTGGGCTAGGTGGAGGGATTATTTTAGTACCGGCTACTTTATTTGTTGGGTTAAATCTTGGGTTGCTTCCAGATATAACACCGCAAAAGGTGGTTGGGCTATCTGTTGTGATGATGATTTTCACCGGGCTAGCATCAACATTAAGCTACATGAAATCCAAAACGGTGGATTATAAAAGTGGTTTTATATTTTTTTTAGGTAGTGTTCCAGGAACAATGGTAGGTGCATGGGTAAATAAAGGATTGGATTTACCTTCATTTAATTTATATTTTGGGTTATTGTTAATCGTTATATCGATTATTTTACTTGTACGCGATAAATTGAAACCTGTACAATGGTTTGTGAAAAATGGTACACAACACCAGTTTATCGATGCATCGGGACAAACATATGTTTACGGCTATCCGATTTGGTTTGCGTTGTTGTTCTGCTTTGCAGTTGGCTTTGCATCAGGATTATTTGGTATTGGTGGCGGCTCGATGGTTGTGCCTGCAATGATCATATTATTTTTATTTCCACCACATGTGGCAGTGGCAACATCCATGTTTATGGTGTTCTTAACATCCATTGTGAACTCCGCAAGCCATATTTATTTAGGTCATGTACCATGGCTTTATACGATTCCAGTTATTCCTGGGGCTTATATTGGAGCTAAGTTAGGAGCAGCACTCAATAAAAAAATTAAATCAGATACACTTGTCCTGGCACTTCGAATTATTTTATTATTATTAGGAATTCGTTCCATTATAGAGGGCTTATTGTAAAGAAGAGGTGGCTGGAATGCTAGAAAAAATTCATATTTTTCACACAAATGATTTGCATAGTCATTTTAAGTATTGGCCACGCATGCAAAACTATGTCAATGCGCAACGTGCTCAATATGCAGCTCTAGGGGAAACTAGCTTTTTAGTTGATGTTGGAGATCATCTAGATAGGTCAAATATTTATACAGATGCGACTATTGGTAAGGGAAATGTCCAATTATTAAACGATGCAGGTTATGATGTTGTGACAATCGGTAACAATGAAGGCATTACACTGTCTCATGATGAGTTGTTTCATCTATATGATGACGCGCTATTTGAAGTCGTAGTGGCGAACGTTAATGCCTCGAAGGGACAAAATCCAATGTGGCTAAAGCCTTACGTTGTGTTAACTACAAAAAATGACACGAAAATCGCGGTTATTGCAGCGACAGCTATGTTCGAAATTTATTATAAGGAATTGCAATGGCAAATAGACGATGCACGAAGTTCCCTTATTCGATTAACCCATCAACTGCGTAAAGAAGTAGACATTGTTGTTTGTCTGTCACATTTAGGAATTACTGAAGATGAACTGCTCGCAGAGGAATGTCCTGAGATTGATGTTATCTTTGGGTCTCATACGCATCATACATTGCCAAATGGGAAGTTCATCAATGGTGTATTGCTTACTGGCGGAGGAAAATTTGGCCAATATACTGGACATCTCGTGATAGAATATGATAAAAAAACGAGAGAAATTGTTGAAAAAAAGGATACTTTAATTCATAATAAGGACTTGCCAATTGTTGAAAATGAAAATGAATTTTTGCTAACTTTAGAAGAAGAAGGCAAAAGGTTATTAGACAAGCCTGTATTTTCAACAGAAAAAATGTACAATAAAGAATGGTTCCATTACTCACAATTATCTCACTTATTTGCGCAAGCAATTATAGAAAAAAGCGGTGCAGATTGTGCGTTATTTAATGCAGGGATTTTTTTAGAGGGCCTTCCAAAAGGAACGGTAACCGCGCTTGATTTACATAAAATTTTTCCACATCCAATTAATTTATGTACAATCGAATTGTCGGTATCTGAAATAAAAGAGATTTTTCAGCAATCGAAAAATGAAGAGTGGCCCAATATGGAGCTTAAAGGATTAGGGTTTAGGGGCGTTGTTTTTGGTAAGATGCTGACGTATGGCTTTGCAATGAATGAGGAGCGTCAATTGCTCATTAATGGAAAGATTGCAGATAATGAACGTACTTATAAATTAGTAACGTTGGATTTGTTTACGTTCGGTTATTTTTATCCTAGCTTTAAATATGCAAAGAAAAAATATATTTTACCTGATTTTTTACGAAACATTATGTTAGATTATGGGCAAAGTTTCTTTAAGCGATAGATAAAATGCTTTAAGAATGGATTGGGGAAGAAGTCATGCGATTAATTTCAATCGATGTATTAAAAGAAGGAATGGTACTAGGAAGAACCATTTGGAATGAGGCAGGTCATCCACTTTTAAAGAAAGACGTTGTCATTAATGAACGTATTATTGAAAGACTTCAACAGTTGAATACGCATTATTTATATATTGATGACAAAATTTCTGAAGGCATTGAAGTCAAGGAGACAGTTCCTCCTGATGTCCGGAATAAAGCCATTTCAACTATTAAAGATTCTTTCCAATCATTGAATGGTTTAAGTACGGTGAATGCCTCTTATATACTGGATCAACAGTCGAAAGCGATTGTCACGATTGTCGATGAACTACTCTCAGCTATTACGGGTAATAATGAAATTTTAACGGTTTTAACAGATGCTTATTTATTTGATGAATATTTATATCAGCATTCTTTTCATGTGACTTTATACTCGATTGCAATAGCAAAAGAATTAGGTCATTCTGCTGAAGATCTTCGTTTAATTGGTATTGGTGCCTTATTGCATGATGTTGGAAAGCTTATGGTGCCGAAAGAGATATTAAAAAAACCAGGTCGCTTATCGCATGAGGAATTTGAGATGATGAAAATGCATACGCGTTACGGGTTTGATTTATTACGTAATTTGCATTCTATTTCCTTACTGGTTGCACATTGCGCTTTTCAACATCATGAACGCATTGATGGAAGTGGTTATCCACGTGGCTTAGTTGATTTTGAAATCCATCCATTTGCCAAAATAATTGGTGTAGCGGATGTATTCGATGCGGTGACGACAAATCGTGTATATCGTGAAAAAATGCTACCATCACAAGGGCTTGCCATTGTTGAAGCTGGCTCAGGCACTATTTATGATGCACGAATTGTTAATGCATTAAAAAGATCGGTTGTCCATTATCCGAATGGGCTGATTTTAAAATTATCAGATGGTCGCCGAGGCATTGTTTCTAAACAAAATACTTTGGATGCTGCTTTGCCATGGATTCGAATTTTTGAAGAGCGTAATGAATTACTTACAGCGACATATGAAATTAATTTAGTGGACTATCCAACTGTAAAAATTGATAGTATTGAAACTGATTATGTAGTACCAACGAGAGTCGTATAATTTGCTCCTTCTGTTCATACGTTGTAGAACAGGAGGAGATTTTTTTGTTTTTCCCTCGAAAAAGGATGAAATTGCGAACGAATCATAAAAGAGGAATGCAGCTCAATCGTTTAACCTTATTAATTGTCGCAAGTATTATTTGTATCGCATTATTTCTGTATTTATTAAATGAGCGTCTTAAACCCACATATTTGGAATATGCAGAAGTGCAGACGAATAAAATTGCGTCGTATGTTGTTAGTAAAGCCATTAACTCACGTACTTCTAACGTATTGGACGTTAATGATATAATCGAAGATGTACCATCTGGTACGTCAGTGACCACAAAATTTAATACAGAAATTATTAATAGAGTGCGTGCAGAAACACTTGAACTTGTGAAAATGTATTTAGAACAAGCTGAGCATGGAGAATTGTCCCATTTACCGGATTTAGATAATGTTGAATATGATGTGAATAAAATTCAACAAGGAGATGGTATTGTCTTTTTCGTTCCGCTTGCACAGGCGGCAGATATTCCTTTACTCGGTAATTTAGGGCCTATAATACCCATACGTTTTCATGTAATTGGCAATGTCCATAGTAATGTTACAGCGGATATTAGAGAATTTGGTATTAATAGTGCGTATGTCGAAGTTGGCATTCATATAGAAGTGAATGTCCAAATAATTGTGCCATTTGCTAGTAAGTCAACGACGGTATCACAGGATATTCCTGTAGCAATGGGGTTAACGAGAGGACCAGTACCAAACATTTATACGAATGGCACAGATGCGGTACAGCCATCTATAGAAGTGCCGGTGCCATATCAATAGAAATGTTAGGTTGAGAGTAAATGTTAGTTGTTGCAGTTCGTGTAATATGATACATTGACAACAGTGATGGTAGATCATATTCAACAAAAGATTACTTTGATAGGGGCGAAATTGTATGACATCCTGTAAACCTACTAGCAATGAAAAAGAAGAACATGTAAGAAAACCTGATTGGCTTAAAATTAAACTAAACACGAACGATGAATATAAGGGTCTTAAAAAGCTAATGCGTGAAAAAAATCTTCATACAGTATGCGAAGAAGCACGTTGTCCAAATATTCATGAATGCTGGGGTGAGCGTCGAACAGCGACAATGATGATCTTGGGTTCAGTTTGTACGCGTGCATGTCGTTTCTGTGCTGTAAAAACGGGTTTACCAAATGAGTTAGACCTTGCAGAACCAGAACGTGTGGCAGATTCAGTAGCAATTATGAACTTAAAACATGTTGTTATTACAATGGTGGCTCGTGATGATTTAAAGGATGGCGGTGCAGAAGTATTAGCGGAAACTGTGCGCGCTATTCGTCGTAAAAGCCCTTTAACATCAGTAGAAGTATTGCCTTCAGACCTTGGAGGTATTAAGGAAAATCTTCAACTTCTAATGGATGCAAGACCAGATATTTTAAATCATAATATTGAAACAGTACGTCGTTTAACGCCAAGAGTACGTGCGCGTGCAAAATACGAACGTTCTTTAGAATTTCTTCGTTTAGCAAAAGAGATGCAACCAAACATTCCAACAAAATCATCTTTAATGATTGGTTTAGGTGAAACGCATGAAGAAATTTTAGAAGTAATGGATGATTTACGTGCGAATAACGTGGATATCATGACAATTGGTCAATATTTACAACCGACTAAAAAACATTTACCTGTAAAAAAATATTATTCTCCGATTGAATTCGGTAAACTTCGCAAAATTGCAATGGAAAAAGGTTTCAAACATTGTGAAGCAGGCCCACTTGTACGCAGTAGTTACCATGCAGACGAGCAAGTGAATGCCGCAACAAAAGAGCGTCAATTACAAGCCGAAGTGTAATGTAATTTAGTAGACCTAGAAAGGTGGTGTCACTTTGATCATTATTGAAGGATATGAATACGAAGTTGTTGAAGATTACCGTGAAGCTTTTCAGGAAGAAGTCTTTAAGGAGCGGTACTCAGATATTTTAGTCAAGTATGATTATATTGTAGGCGACTGGGGTTATAATCAATTGCGGTTAAAAGGTTTTTTTGACGATAAAAATCAAAAATCTACCTTTGATACAAAAATCAGTACGCTGCAAGATTACTTATATGAGTATTGTAACTTTGGCTGTGCTTACTTTGTTTTGCATAAACGCGGTAAAGCTATTATGCAGCCTGATGTTGTAATAAATGAAGCTACCGAAGTGACAAAACCAAATGACAATGAACAGATAGCAGAATAGCTAATAAAAACCTGATGCCAAATGTGCATCAGGTTTTTTTATGCGATGACGGCCGTTGAACAATGAACAGCCAAGTATAGTGTGTGTAATTTGGATATAATAGTACAAAAGATTAGTGCTTTAGCATTTATTGATTCTTATTAAAGGTGTGATTTTTATAAAAAGAGCAGTCTTTTTAGATCGAGATGGGGTTATTAACGAAGTGTTGACGAAAAGAGTTAAATTTGTGAATAAGCCGCAGCAACTTTTTTTCCTACCTCATGTGCCAGAGGCGATAAAAAAATTAAACGACTTTTTTGATTTTGTCTTTGTTGTAACCAATCAAGGTGGCGTAGGCTTAGGATTTATGAAAGAAGGACAGCTCAAAAAAATACACATGCATATGACAAATGAATTAAAGACACAAGGTGCTATCATTCATGAAGTCGTGTATTGCCCTCATAAACCAAAAGCTGGTTGTGATTGTCGGAAACCAAATAGCAAGTTAATTGTAGATCTTGCTGAAAAATACAATGTGGATTTATCAAAATCTTATATGGTGGGGGATACAGATACAGACATTATTGCAGGAAAAAGAGCTGGTACAAAAGGCGTTTTTTTAGGTAAATATGATCCACTTGCGGATGCCGTATTCCCAGATTTAATAAGTGCTGTTGACTGGATAATTGAGGATGCATATTAGTTTTTTTGTTTAAGTATAAATCATTTTAAAAAGGAAAGTTTATAAAGTGGAGGTGATAATTTTGGCTAACGAAAAGCAAAAGCAAAAGAAAAAGCAATTAGACCGTGAAGAGTACGGATATGGCTTTGATATTAGTGTAGATGATTTAGCTGTTATTGGGCAAAATAAACAAGCGAAAAAACAAAATGATAATGAAAACAAAAACAAACCACATAATAAAGATAACCCTTCCACTTTAAATAAATAATGATACATCAGGGGTTCTATTTAGTGTAATATTCGATAGACATGATGGGATTTTGACAAAAAAATTTCGCTATATGCCAAAGGGTCTATTGCAGTCCCAAGCAAATGGATTAGCGAAATTTTTTTATTTAAATCTTTAAACAGTATTAGTTTAGTAATTCCCGTAAGTATTCACGCAGTTCCACTGTCTCTTCTTCCGAACGGTTGTATACGTGTTCAAGGTAGCCAGGTTCTTCTACGTCGTCTGGTCCTATAATCGCAAAACGGCCAAATTGGATATCCATCACAAGTACTTTGCCAAAGAAGCGGCTAGATTGTAAAATGGCTAAATCGTAGCGTAGTTTTTGTCCTGCAAAACTAACAAAGCGTGTTTTTGTATCTTCTACATCATCATATAAGAAAAAACGTTCCATCTTTTAATCTCCTTCCAGTCCTATAGATATGGTACTATAGAAGAGAAAAGACTATCAACTTTAAATGATTTGAATGGGGGCTTTCCTTGTGTATTTTGTAGATCGAAATAAAATCACAACAAACTTACAGTACTTAGATAAACTATTAGCTATTTTGGAGACAGAGGATAACTGGCTACAAAATGATATGAAGAAATTAGCGCTCGAACGTATTGGGCATAATGTGATGGAATCAATGATGGATGTAGGTAACTTAATGATTGACGGTTTCATCATGCGTGATCCAGGTAGCTATGAGGATATTATTGATATATTAATCGATGAAAAAGTCGTATCAACTGATATGGAAGCATCGTTAAAAGCTGTTGTAGGCTTACGTAAAATGCTCGTTCGTGAATTCGCATCTGTAGATATAGCAGAAGTTGTGACGGTTTTAACAGCCAGCTTACCGGCTTTAAAGCAGTTTGCACCAGCAGTGAATAACTACTTAACAAATGAGCTAGGTCCCGTATCAGCATTTTTACCTGAGGATCATCAATGAAAACCTATAAGGCTTATTGCTTTGATTTAGATGGCACTGTCTACCGCGGAAAGGAAGGTATTCCTTCTGCGGTTGCTTTTATACAGCAATTACAGCAGCAAGGAATTGAGCCGTTTTACGTAACAAACAATTCCTCTAAAACGAGAGAGCAGTTACAAGAAGCTTTACACGCAGTTGGCGTAGAAGCACCACTTCATCATATTTATTCAAGTGCTTTAGTAACAGCAAAGTATGTAGCTATGAATTTCCCAGACAAAAGAGTAGCAATGATGGGCGCTGATGGGATTCGATTGGCGTTGTTAAATGAAGGAATTGAACCTGTAGACAATGAGCCAGATGTATTTGTTATGGGCATCGATCGCACATTAGATTATATGGCACTGGCAAAGGCTACAATTGCTGTACAAAATGGTGCTGCCTTTATTGCAACTAATCAAGATATTAAATTTCCAACAGAATATGGATTTTTACCTGGAAATGGCTCATTTGCGCGCCTAGTAGGAGAGGTTGCTGGGGTTGAACCAATCTACATCGGGAAGCCGTCTGCTGCAATGCTCGACATCATTGCGTTAGAGCATTGTTTTACAAAAGATGAGATGGTTATGATTGGTGATAACTACGATACGGACATTATGTGTGGTATTCATTTTGGCTGTGATACCATTCATGTCAATACAGGTGTAACACCAACAAGCGAAGTTTTAACAAAAGAACAGCAACCTACTTATTTAGTGGAAACGCTGGTTTAAAATTTTGCTCGAGGTATAAATTAACAAAGGATGTTATGCCGATTTTGGTATAACATCCTTTTCATATGTGTAACTTTATTTTGTTAGGACTCAAACTTTTTTTAAAATATATTGATGGTATCCATGTTGTCTACAATTACCATAATGGATTTTCATCAATAAATTGATATATAGCTTTTGTGAGCTCCTCTGGTGAAGCAGCTTCTACTAATTCACCATTGACAATCGCGTAAAAAGATTCAGAACACTTTGTACAGTAGCTAAGGCAGCCATATTCCAAAACATCGATATTTGGATCGCGTTCGAGTATTTCATAAGTTTTTTGTGAGCCATTTGCTAAATTACTTACACAAAATTCAACCATTGGATTCATATGTTCACCTCACCCTTGATATGCTACTAGCTTTTGAAACGTTCGTCAATGATTTAAATTGATTGAGTTAAAGTCGTTCCAGTTTATATGAATGCTGACTAACCGTTTATTTGTAGTGGGGATGCAAATTATTGCAAGATACTTTTGGATGTCACCAATTTTAAGTTAAACTTTTCGAGTCGGCTTATTTATTACGGGGCACAAATTCTGCCGAAATGTAATTGACTTTGGCATAATTGTTGTGTGAAAATGCAAAGAAGTAATCGATATTGTGAAATCTTTCACAAAAATGCAATCTTATATTGTGAAACTTCTCACAATCGGTTATACTCATTTGTGGATACTTTGTGAACAATTATAATTAGATACATTAAAGGAGACTATTATGGGGAAATTAGTACTTTTAGGTGGCGGCTACGGCAATATGCGTGTCATGCTTCGACTTTTACCAAACAACTTACCTTTGGACACGGAAATCGTGTTAGTAGATAGAGCGCCTTTCCATAGTTTAAAAACAGAATTTTATGCATTAGCAGCAGGGACTTCAACAGATAAAGAAATTCGTGTAAGTTTCCCAGAGCACGAGCGTTTAACGGCTGTGTATGGTGAAGCCGTTGGGATTAACCGTGCTGAAAAAGTAGTCATTCTAGAGGATGGGCAACGTATTGAATATGATGATTTAGTTATTGGTCTAGGCTGTGAGGACAAATACCATGGTGTACCAGGTGCAGAAGAGTACACATACAGCATTCAGACGATGGCAAAATCACGTGCAACATTCCAAGCGTTATGTGGTTTACCAGCAGGCTCAACTGTCGGCATTGTTGGTGCTGGTTTAAGCGGTATTGAGTTGGCGAGTGAGCTACGAGAAAGCCGTGCTGATTTAAAAGTAAAATTGTTTGACCGAGGTTCACGTATTTTAAAAGACTTCCCAGAGAAGCTTAGTAAATATGTGAAAGATTGGTTTACGAAACATAATGTAGATGTTATTGCAAATTCTAATATTACAAAAGTAGAACCAGGGAAAATTTTTAACCATGAAGAGGAAATACCACTAGATGCAGTAGTTTGGACTGCAGGTGTGCAGCCTGTTAAACTTGTGCGTGAAATGGATGTTGAAAAAGATCGTCAAGGTCGTCCGATTGTCACGCAATACTTTAATGTGTTGGATGATGAGCACGTCTATGTTGTTGGTGACTGCGCTTCTTCTGACTTTTCTCCTAGTGCACAATTAGCGGAGGAGCAGGCGGAGCATATCGTAAAAGTATTACGTATGCGTTGGAAAGGTGAGCGTTTGCCAGAAAAAATGCCTGATATTAAACTAAAAGGTTTCATGGGATCATTAGGTAAAAAACAAGGCTTTGCTTACTTAGCGGATACAACTGTTACTGGTCGTATTGCACGTTTAATGAAATCTGGATTACTATGGATGTACAAATATCAAAATGATTAATGCGTTGCTCATATTCTTTTGAGCATACTAGTAAATAATAAAAGGGATTGCTCAAAGGTAAACTTGTGAACAATCCCTTTCATGTATTATTAAACGGTTTCGTCTGGTGTAAAGCCAAGATTTTCAAGTGCATTAAAGACCGGCTTTAATTGGACATACCCTTCTCCTACTACTTCATCATTGATGAGCACGAGTGGATAGAAAAATTCATCTTCTTGAATACGTCTAGCATAATCTAAATCACGTTCATTCTCAATTGGACCTTCAATATCGACATAACGAATAGCATAAGCTTGGTCTGGATATTTACGATCAATAGCGGCTTGCAACCACTCATATGTATCCTTAGAAGATGGTGCATTGACACAGCTAGCACAGATGACCGCAGTGCCATAAATTTCGATAATTGGTTTTGTTTGATCCATAGTATTTATTCTCCCTTGTGATTCTATATTGGATTTTTTCTGTTGCTAACATTATAATCATTATAAGGAAAGGAGTCGAGACAAATGGCAGAAGCAACAATTAACGACCAAGTTCAAGAAGTATTAGATAAATTACGTCCATTCTTATTACGTGACGGTGGAGACTGTGAATTAGTAGATGTAGAAGATGGCGTTGTAAAATTACGTTTATTTAGTTGCCCTAGTTCTACGATTACATTAAAAGCAGGTATTGAACGTGCTTTATTAGAAGAAGTACCAGGGATTATTGAAGTAGAACAAGTTTTCTAACATTTACGTACAAAAAGTTCTAGCTAATTTTGGCTAGAACTTTTTTAATTTACGCTTGTCGAGATTTTTCTTTTTCTTCGCGAATCAGTGTCCATTGTTCCTTTGCCATATCGATAATTTTTGCTTCGCCACCAATACTTTGTTTCTCAATAACCTTAGAAAAGAAGCGTGTCGCATTTTCGATATCACCGATACGTCGTGATAGCTCGGCAATCATATACATAATGCGTACATCAGACATTTGAGTTGCGCTGTAATCCTCATTTGAATAGGAATCCATATAAAGATCTCGGGACATTTTCATAAAACGCTGCTCTTGACCTTCATTTTTTAATGAACGATATAACCACGCAAGACGTAAAGTTAGACCAGCAGTAGCAACGAATTTTTCTTTTTTAATCGTAGCGCATAAAAATGCTAATTTATAGGCTTGAATCGCTTGGAAGACCGTACGTTCACCTTTAAAATCATGGTGAATCCATTTTTCTGTAATTTGTGTCTTTATCTCATCTTGTACGCCAGGCGCAAAATATTTTGTAAAGTCCTCTGTAAAGGAGAAGCCACAATGCTCACAAACAAAAACATTGTAGTAAAGAGCATTGACATCGTCAGCATAAATCGGCTGAAAATCGGTTTCCGTATGATCCACTTTTATGAATTTAGAGCGTACTTTTAATGTTGGAAATTCTTTTTTACAATTAAGACATTGAATTTTTTTTTCATAATACGGTGAAATCTCCATAATATATACCTCTTTCATCGATGTAATTATAACTATTATACCAATAGATGCATTTAACACATGAATAAAAAATACTAATTAAGTGAAAATATCGGGAATTTTGCTAATAATCTACTTCAAGCTGAATGTTTGTCATACAATAGTCAAAATTGATATGATAAGTAAGAAGGAAGGTGATTGGGATGACAAGTTTAAAACAAGTAATAGACGTGACTGAAGCGGCTGCATTTCATATTAATGAAATGATGAAGCATAATGAGGAGCAAGGTTCTTTTTTACGCGTAGCTGTTAATGGTGGCGGATGTAGTGGTCTATCGTATGGCATGCATTTCGATAAAGAGAAAAAAGAAGACGATTTTGAAGATGTACAACATGGTTTAACGATTCTTGTTTCCCGCGAAGATGCGCCTATTTTAATGGGAACAAAAATTGACTATAAACAATCGTTAATGGGTGGTGGCTTCACCATCGACAACCCAAATGCCATCGCATCTTGCGGCTGCGGCACAAGCTTTAAAGCAGCAAAACGTGAAGGTACGCCTGAAGTTTGTGAATAATTAAACGTGATATAAATGTTGAAGAAGGGTTGTATAAGTCTATACATTCCCGATTATAAGTAAACACAACCCTAAATTAGCGTCGTTAGGGCTGTGAATACCAAGCCTTTTTGATTTGTCTGTTGCGGAAAGCATCACAAATTGAGGAGGCTTTTTTGTATGGTTTAAAAAAAGTAAACAAACACAATGTAGAAAGAATATCCAAAAACTTTGAACAATCAATTGACCTTATGGATTCTGCTAAAAATGCAGAGGGGCTTCCTATTCTTATTATAGTAACTGCGTAAGAGTGTTCCTTCTTAATAACAGGAACCCAATCTTATTTTTCTTTTATAAAAAAGAAACCTGTTCCATTTTCTTGTGGTATAAATCCCTCTTCAATGGACAATTTTTCTATAGTGTTTTGTTCATGTGCTGTAATTACAGCGGTAACATCCTTTTTTCATTTGGCTCCCCTTTAATAAAAAAGAAACCTGTTCCATTTTCTTGTGGTATAAATCCTTCTTCAATGGACATTTTTTCTATAGTGTTTTGTTCATGTGCTGTAATTACAGCGGTAACATCCTTTTTTCATTTGGCTCCCCTTTAATAAAAAAGAAACCTGTTCCATTTTCTTGCGGTACAAATCCTTCTTTAGCGGACATATTTTCTACCATTTTTTGTTCTTCTTTTGTTATAACCGTAGTAATATCTGTTTGTTCTTCAGCTGATCCTATATTGTCTTTTGCAAAACCAATTGTGAATGCTAAAACGCCTGTTAAACCAATAGTGAAGACTAACTTTCCTTTCATATAAAAACCTCCATTTGAATGTAGTTTGAACCAATAACATATTTCTTTATCATTTTTCCTTACACAATTTTATAAAGCAACTTAGAACTTCTCCGTTAGAGTTTCTCAATTTTTATTGTTATATTTTCTTCGCTAATTGTGATGTTTTCTGTTTCAGATACTTTCTTTATAGAATCTTTAATTATTTGTTTAATCATCTTATCATCAACTTTTGTATTCTTTGGAAAGCTTATTGATATATCAATAATTCCTTTAACGGGACTACCACTTACCATTATTCCTTCTATTGACTCACTATCCAATTCCGTTTGTTCTGTAATAGATGCCATTATTTCTGTTTTAAATTGTGAAATTAAATTTAATTCTTTTGATTCTGACATTACATTTGCATCATTTTCCTTGTTTTCCGTAATATCTATAATTTCCTCTTTATTGCAGCCAACTAACAAAATTGAACTAAAAACAATTCCTGAAAGCATAGCTTTTTTTAACACTTATACTCCTCCTTTATAAATAAATTACATATTTTGAAAAAATATCAATACTAAGTTTAACGATATATATTGGCGAAAGTTTCAATTTAAACATAATATCTTACCTTATTGAATTGATAAAAATGAGTAAAGATATAAACATAGAATGACTAAGGTATTTTCTAGAACGCCTTGATGTTCATTTACAAAGTATATCGAGGTTGTGCACAGTCGAATCGAAGCAATGAAAGCGGATTGCATTTCTTGTTTATTCATTTATATTTAGCTTTAAAAATAGGTAAAATTTATTATGGAAACATATACAGTCAATAGTAAAAATGGTAGAATAGTGAAGATTAAAAGGAGGTCATTTGATTGAATATACTTAAGAAATGGTTTGTTGCAGCCTTTGTACTCATCATGTTATTTACTTTTCAGCACCAAGTAGCTGAAGCAGCAGACTACCGAACAGTGAAAGTTGTGAGTGGCTCCAGCTTAATTGTTAGAGAGTCGCCGAGTGATACAGCCAATTCGGTTGGTAATCTAGATAAGAACCAATTTGTAATAGAGTTTTCTACTTCTTCTAATGGTTGGTCTCACATTCAAGCTGGTGATGTTAAGGGCTACGTTAATACTTCATTTTTAAGCGTTCCACCTTCAACAATAAAAATTGCAAATTCTAAAAGTGGTCTTGTTGTAAAATCTACGCCATCGCTATCAGCAGCCACATTAGCGACATTGAAGTACAATATGGTCGTTGAAGATTATGGTTCGGTAGGGAATGGATGGTCCTATGTGCAGTATGGTAATGTGATAGGCTATGTTAAATCCGATTTTATGGGAAAGACTAAAACATCGACTAAGTATGTAAATACAAGTAGTGGGGTTGTTGTTCGCAATATTGCCAGTCAATCTGGAGCTTCAGTAGGTTCATTAAGCAATGGTACACAAGTAACAGTACATTCTACATTAGTAGGGTGGTCTTATGTAACTGCTGGGAATGTTAAAGGGTATGTAGTCGATTCATTTTTATCGACAAAGAAACCTGTTGTACCTTTCAATAATATTAACTTTAAATTGTCTATTCGTGATGTAGAGAGAAATGAAAAATCAACGTTTATTCAAAAAGTTCAAGACGATAGAGAAACTTATTTAATTTATGAGACGAAAAAATATGGCTATTTTGCAGAGTTAACATACATTTTTATAGGTGGACAATTAGAGTATATTAGCTATGATTTCTATCCAGATCAAAATAGTTATCATACATGGGATGAAATGTCTGTTTTACATGATATTCTGCATAGAAAGGGTGTTGCAGAATTTGGTAATGACTATCAATTCACATATGAAAAATATAATAGTCTATATACTACTTGGGAAAAGAGTGGTTACAAGGCATTGCTAACAGTGCACGATAACTATCTTTATACAACGGCAAAATTAATATATTATCGTAAATAAAATTCATATAATTAGTAATATAGATATAAAGCCTTTTAAGTTGGTGCTTGCAAAAGCATAATGAATTTAAAAGGCTTTTTTGTATGGTTTTAAAGAAGGTGAAAATTGCAATGGAGAATGAATATTCAGTGTTAGTAATCGGGGGTATTTATAAAAAAACCTCACATTGTTGTAATGTAAACCTCCAATAGCGATTGAGAAAGCAGAATAAAAAGACTTGTGCTGAAAAGTCGTTCAAACGCACAAGCCTTCACAAAAGTATTTCTTTGAAAAATAGACTATCCTATTAAGATGTTAAGGATACCATGAAAGTTTAGCATCACTATCTAATGGTTTATTTTTTATTTCCTCACTCAAAGTATTGAACCATTGACTTGAAATTTCTTCTGCTTTGAGATTGATATCGTCATTATCTTCCCAGATAATATGAGAAAACCAAGCTCCTGTTGCCCATTCAAATTGCAGTTCAGCAAAAGAAATTTTAGAATGGTTCACTTGAATAAATTGATCATTTACTGCTTTAGAAACATTAGAAGCTTGAGGTAGTAACTCATTTTGAATTTTTTCTATAATAGTAGGATTTTCAAGCTCATACCACTTCAATAGATGCCCATCAATTTGGTAAAAAATATGGAAAGATGGCTGTTGACCCATATCTATTAAAATAAAGGCACGTTCTACTGTGTTGTCAGTCGCCTTCACTGCGTTTACGATAATATTTTGTGCAATTTCCTTCCAAAAGTCATTTGCCTCATCTAATGGTGACGCTAGAGTAAACGCAGACTCAAGTTCAGAAATATCAGCTTCTGCTTTATTAACCTCTTCAACTTTTTTAAAAAATCTATTAAAGAACCCCATTAATTGTCCTACTCCCGATTTTATTTATGATAAATAATTTTTGTATTGTTGCTTATTTGTTAACTAAAACATATCTATTACAAATAATAACATATAAAAGTAATAATAAATAAATGGTTATGTAAATATTTAGGGGCATAGGGTGAGCATGGTGTTGTAGATAAGTTTACTTTGATTTTGGTGAAAGGGGATATTCGTACAATAAGAAAGAAGCTGCGATATATCTTTAGATAGAGATATTTGCGGCTTCTTTATGTACAGGTAAAAGATGGTTAGCTAAGTTTCGCTACTACATAATCATAAATTTCTTCTGAAGGTTTATCGAGTGCAATGGAGAATTCCGAAAATATAATTTCTTGTAAAGAGTGCAATAATTTTTCTTCTTGATTTGGGAATTTTTTTTCGTTCGCTTCATATTCAATCTTTTTGCGTAGCAGTGTATTTAAGAGGTTAGCTTGCTTTTGTCGATCGCCGGTTTTAATAATTTCTACGTGAAATCTCATACGATGTGTGTTTTGTTCAATCCATTCCACACCAGGAGACGTGAAGGATTGTAAAATTCGAATGGCTTCTTCTTTTTGAATAACATCTCTAAGCTGTTTTTTTGCATTATCAATAGGAGTACGTATCGTTAATTTTGAATCGTTTAGTGGTTGTAAAACGTAGTAAGTTTTAGTAATGTCGCTAAAGGTTTGTTCACAAATATCTTCAACTGAACAAAGTCCATGTGATGAATAAATGACTACATCGCCAACATTATACATGTATAATCCCTCCATCAAACATTATTGTCAACTTAGTTGACTAAATTAATTGTAAACAATAAAAGAACTTTTGTCAACTTAGTTGACGATGACTTCGTTTTTTTGTATAGTAATTACGAAAATTAGGGAATGAAGGTGAACGAGTTGAAGGACGAATTGCAAAATCGAGATGTCATTGATTTGTTGAGCGAACGTCATGAAATACTTCGCCGACTTGCTGAAGAGAAATGGAATAAACATAATACAGTCCATATATCCAACTCAGAATGGCATATTTTAAGCAAAATTTATAAAAACCAACCGACTATTTCAGAAGTAACAAAAGTTGTGGATTTTTCTCGCCAAGCCACTCATAAATTTATTAAAAGTTTAGCAGCTAAAGGTTTGGTGGAAGTGAGCAACGCTGAGAATAGTAAAAAGCACAAAGTAATACGGATGACGAACTTCGGTGAACTGTGCTATGAGCAAAATGAACGGAATAAAGCAGAAATTGAACAGCAATTGGTTCGTACTATCGGAGAAGAGCAAGTAGCAAAATTAAAAAACATCTTACAACTTAATTGGATGGAGTGCCAGTCACCGAAACAATTCTGAATATTTCTTTTGCGCAGGATGCGTGTGCTTGAGTTTAAAGCTTCTGACTGCAAAGATATCGTCTTTTTTCTAGAATTAAAACTTCTAACTATAGAAAGCTTAACGCTATAATATGGACATAGAGGTGAATGGATATGAAAAAAGATCGAGGCAAAGTTTGGTTAGGAGTTGCTGGTTGCACTGTCAATGAGCTTGGACAATGGCTTGTTGTCAAAAAGGCTTATAGTGGTTTAAAGGGGCGCTGGTCATTACCAGCAGGTTTTGTGAATGCAGGTGAAACAGTGGATGAGGCGATTGTTCGGGAATTAAAAGAAGAAACAGGTTTAGATTGCTATGTTTCGGGCTTAATAGGCTTCCGTACAGGTGTTATTCACGGTGAAGTTAGTGATAATATGGCTATTTTTTATTGTAAGATGAAAGACGAGCGACAACAGCTTTGTATTCAAGAAAATGAATTGTTAGAGGCAAAATGGTTATATCCATGGGAATTGGCACAGGATGAAATGACATCGGTCATGTTAAAGGAAATGGTTTCTAATCAGTTTGAACAGCATCAATTAGATGCCATTGAAGGTATCAATCCAGGAGAGGTATTCGGTTACACTTCTTACCGTTTGTTTTTTAAAAAATAATGCAAGGAACAGCTAGCTACATTTACTGAAAGTTGACGATTTACTAAAATATGACGAACATGCGAAATGAAGGATATGTTCATTGAAAGCACTCTCATAATCATGTAAACTAATGAGAGGAAAACGGAGGTTATACATACATGGGTGGTTCAGTTTCATTAGTACAGTTAATCATTTCAATTGTGTTATTTTTCGTCATGTTTTTTGGTATCGGATTCTTATTGAATATGTTACTGCGAATGACATGGTTAATGGCAATTGTATATCCAATTGTTGTAGTTTTTATTGTCGATGAAGTAAGCTTTTTAGATTATATTTTTAAACCTGGTTCAGCTTTCCCTGCGCTGTTGGAGAAATTGCAAGCACTTCAAACAGTAGATATTGCTATTTTATCTGGCGGCTTTGCAGGAGCGATTGTAGCAGGAATTGTAATGATTTATTTACGTAAAAGTGGATATCGAATGTTTTAGTCTTAACAAGAGACAATGTAATTATGAAAGGAGCTGGTTCGAGGATGTGAACCAACTCTTTTTTTATTGAATAAATTGATAGGCTATGATGGCGATAAAAATGCCAGTCAATGCTCCGAAAAATACCTCACTTCGCTTATGCCCAAGCAAGGTTTTTAATTCTTCCATTTTTTCTTGCCCATCCATTTGTGGCCAATCCTTTATATCACGTAACAATGTTTGAAAATCCTTGCGCAACTGATTTAAGACTACAGCATGTTGCCCTGCCTGGTATCGAACACCACTTGCATCATACATGACAATAAAAGAAAACATAGCCGCTATGGCAAAAATGGGAGAATCTAAGCCTGTTTCATAAGCGATGGACGTTGTTAACCCTGTAACAGAAGCGGAGTGTGAGCTAGGCATTCCTCCAGTGGATGTGAACAGTCCCCATTTTAATTGTTTGGTCATTAAAAAATGAATGGGGATTTTTACAAACTGTGCAAAAAGAACGGAAAAGAGGGCGACGAGTAGAGGAGTATTTTGAAGTATCGACATATTCATCACAACCTTCACTTGTAATTGCCTTTATTATAACATTCATTATTTTCTAAAAGAAGAAATAGCTAAATATTACGTGCATTTCTGAAAGTTAGGTATAATAGAAATATTGAATGGAGGAATATTTATGCATATTGTTAAAGAAGCAAAAACATTTGAAACGATTTCTACAGAAGTATTAGTGGTGGGGGTCACAAAACATCGTGAACAAATGCAAGATTGGGCAAGTTTTTCGACTTTTTACGGAGAATCTCTGAATGGGTGGCTTAGTGCAGGTGATGTTTCGACTGAACTAAAAGCCATTACGAAATTGCCATTTATGAAGGAGCATGCCCATCTAAAACGAATTTTGTTTGTTGGCTTAGATGAACGTAAAAACTTAACGGAAGGTGATTTACGTGCAGCCTTTGGTTTAGTCGGCAAAGAGCTAAATGCTTTAAAAGTGAAAGAGTATTCGATTTGGCTAGAATCATTTACAACAGAAACAATAACGGTAGATGATGTTGCATTTTTAGCAGGTGAGGGCACAACGCTAGGTTATTATACAATTCCGCATTATAAAACAACTTCAAATGAAGTAGATAAGCGCATGGAAGCTGTACATTTCGTGACTACTGCTGAAGATTTAGATAATGTTGTAGCGAGCTTCGAGGTCGGAATTATTTATGCAGATGCCGTAAATGAAGCACGTAGCTTAATTAATCTTCCACCAAATTTATTAACAGCGACAGACTTAGCAAATTATGCACAGTCCCTTGCGATGGACTATGATTTTGAAGTGGAAGTTTTAGATAAAGCCCAACTAGAGGAACTGGGAATGGGTGGTATTTTAAGTGTAAATCAAGGCTCATATGAGGAACCTCGCCTTATCACTTTAAAGTATAAAGCAACAGAAGATTTCACTGATCCGATTGGGCTTGTTGGTAAAGGTGTAACGTATGATACAGGGGGCTATTCTCTAAAACCTAAAGATTCAATGGTTGGAATGAAGGGTGATATGGGTGGTGCAGCAGCTGTGCTTGGCGCTATGAAAATTATTGGTGAATTACGCCCTAATAAAAACGTTGTAGCCGTTATTGGTTCTACGGACAATATGGTTTCGGATACAGCCTTTAAACCTGATGATGTGATTACAACGTATAGCGGTAAAACGGTTGAAATTTTAAACACTGATGCTGAAGGTCGTTTAGTACTGGCAGATGCTACTACATATGCTAAACAACAAGGTGCAACTGCGCTAATCGACGTTGCCACTTTAACTGGTGGTGTTATTACAGCTCTTGGTTTAGATAAAACGGGTGCGCTTTCTAATAACGATGCATTCTATGCGAGTTTTATGGAGGCAGCACAAGAGACAGATGAGTTTGTATGGCGTATGCCGTTAACAGAAAGTGATAAAAAGCGAATTCGGAAATCAGATATTGCCGATTTAAACAACTCTCCTGGTCGCGATGGCCATATGATTTTCGGAGGTGGCTTCGTAGGTGAGTTTGTTGGGGATTTACCATGGATTCATTTAGATATTGCAGGTACATCGGATGCAGTCTCTGCACATGATTTAGGACCAAAAGGCGGTACAGGTGTCATGGTGCGAACATTAGCAAACTTTGTGCAACGTTTAGGTGAAGAGAAATAGAGTAGGCAAAGGACTTGCGGTATATGTACCTCCCTTCATACGATAGAGAAAAAGGGAGGTAGCATATGCGGAATTTCGGAGGATATCCAGGAGGCTTCGGTGGCTTTTTTTTGGTGCACCATTTTTTGGAGGATTTTTAGGCGGTCTACTTGGATCACAATTTAACCAATATCCAAACTATCCTAATTATCCAAATTATCGTCCATACCCACCAGGTCCATTTTACCCGCCAGGTAGACCATACCCGAGGTATCGTAGACCATATTAATGTGAATTAAACGAGTGCCAGAAGTTTAACAATGGGCTCATTAAAAAGTAAAAAAAGGTGAGGCTGGGACAAAGGAGAAAAGGTGTTAGATTGATGGCAGTCAATCTAACACCTTTTTTGCTGCGCCGTTGTTGTCCGCTTCGGTGCGGTGCTTTTCACTCAGCACAGTAAGCCGTAACCCTCGCTAACGCGAGGAATGCCAGCGTCTTACGTTGTGTGCGTTCTGAGCAGGAGTCACCCCTTCCTACCAACAACTAGTGAATCCTTCTAAATTTTTATTTATTGCAAAAGTAAAAATAGCTAAGTTCTCCGTATAGCAAAAATTTATGAACACCTTTCCTCTATTCCTCAATTTTTTAAGTTATGTCCCAGTCTCATTTTTTTCGTATTGTAAATTTAAAATGATTGGTTTCGTCGTTTAACTTTTAAAATGAATAAAACAACTGTTGACAGAATATACTAAATTATTTATTATTCTTATTATATTACTAAGAATTAAAAATAAAAGCTGACTAGCAAACTAGAGGCTCTTATTATCCAAAGGCAGGACTGTGTCTATGGATAGTATGAGTCTCTTTTTTTATCGAATGAAAGGAGTGCAACGACATGGGAAAAGTGTTCATAGTAGGAGCGGGACCTGGAGATGTTGATTTGATTACCGTGCGTGGATTGCGCTGCATTGAACAAGCGGATGTCATTTTATATGACAGACTGGTCAATAAGGATTTATTAGCCTATGCGAAAAAGGGTGCCAAGTTAATATTTTGCGGTAAGTTACCAAATCGGCATGCCATGATTCAAGATCATATTAATCATTCGCTTGTAAGCTATGCACAACAAGGTTTTATTGTCACAAGGTTAAAAGGAGGTGACCCTTTCGTTTTTGGTAGAGGTGCTGAGGAAGCTGAAGTACTTGCACAACACCATATACCATTTGAGGTCGTACCTGGTATTACATCTGGTATAGCTGCACCCGCCTATGCGGGAATTCCTGTTACACATCGAGATTTGAGTTCAAGCTTTGCAATGGTCACAGGGCATATGCGAGAAGGAAAAGATGATGGTATTCAATGGGAAAGTCTTGCTAAAGGAATCGATACCCTTGCGATTTATATGGGCGTTGGCAATTTGCCTTATATTCAACAGCAGTTACTGCAATATGGACGTGATGCGCAAACGCCTGTCGCACTTATTCATTGGGGAACGTGTGCACAACAAAAAACGGTGATAGGTACATTGGCAACTATTGTGGATGTCGTACAACAAGAAGAAATTCAAAATCCGAGCATGATTGTAATTGGTAAGGTGGTGACATTAAGGGAAAAAATCCAATGGTTTGAGGAAGTTTGTCCACAAATGCCTTTTAAAGAGATGTCAGTATAAGGAAGTGTTTTGATGCAAGCGATTTTATATGTAGCACATGGCAGTCGTGTGAAAGCTGGTGTAGAGCAAGCAGTTGCATTTCTACAACGTGTGCAACAGGACATTGCATTACCAATACAAGAAATTTGTTTTTTGGAACTAGCCGAGCCGACGATTGCACAAGGTATAGAAAACTGCTTCCGCCAAGGAGCAACGGACATTGCGATTATGCCAATTTTGTTGTTAGCCGCTCAGCATGCCAAGCATGATATTCCCAAGGAAATTGACAAAGCACAAAAGCAATATCCAACAGTACATTTTACATACGGTGAACCACTCGGCGTACATGAACTATTAATTGATACACTTCAAAAACGAATTTTAGAAACACAGCTCCATTTTAACAATGCAAGTGTATTACTGATTGGACGTGGCAGTAGTGATCCAGCAGTAAGAGAGGATTTAACAAAAATCGCATTAAGATTACGCGATAAATATGGTTATGGAAAGGTCGATACGTGCTTTTTATACGGAGCGGGTCCTAATTTGGAGGAATGGTTAGCACAAAGAAAACAAGACAATGAGCAGGTATTTATTGTGCCGTATTTATTGTTTACAGGCATTTTACGTCAAAGTATAGCCAAACGTTTACAAGGATATGAGGTAAATAACATGATTTTATGTAATAGCTTGGGCTATGACGATAATGTAAGAAAAGTATTAGTGGAACGTATTATGGACTTAATAAAACGAAATTATTTGGAGGAAGGGTGTTTTTCGTAATGGTAGATAAAAGAAAAGAAAATATAAATCTAGCATTAGATAATGTCCGACAAATTTTAAATACAGTTAACCATGGCTCGATTACATTAACTGTTCAAAACTTTTACGTTGTACAAATTGAAAAGAAAGAAAAAATACGTCTTAGATAATTTAATTATGATACGTGAGGTGGCTTAGTTGAAACTGCAAGTAATTAACAGTCCTTTTAATGAGGAACAGGTGAAGCTATTAAATGAACTTCTACCTAAATTAACTGGAGAACAAAAAATATGGTTGAATGGTTACTTAAGTGCTCCACTAACAACAGTAGATACCGTTGTAGAAGAAGCAGTATTGTCGGTAGTACCCGAGACGAAAACGGTGACGCTATTATATGGCTCACAAACTGGAAATAGCCAAGGACTCGCTGAAAAATATGCAGCTGCGTTAAAAGCAAATGATATTGAGGTGACTGTCACATCTTTAGCAAAGTTTAAGCCAAATAATTTGAAGAAAATAACGAATCTTTTGCTCGTAGTGAGTACGCATGGTGAAGGGGAACCACCCGACCAAGCAATTCAATTCTATGAATTTTTGCACAGTAAGCGTGCGCCTAAATTAGAACATCTGCACTTTTCCGTTTTGGCATTAGGAGATAGCTCATATGAATTCTTCTGTAAAACTGGGCAGGATTTTGACGCACAATTTGAAAAGTTAGGCGCGAAACGTATCGTTCCACGTAGAGACTGTGATGTTGATTACGATGAACCAGCAGCCGAATGGTTTACAGCTGTTCAACAGGCATTATTACAGCAAAGCGATACAGCGATTGTCTCGCATGCAACGCCATTATTAGAAGAAGAAGCTACATATTCTCGCAAACATCCGTATTATGCCGAAGTACTGGAAAATATCAATTTAAATGGGCGTGGCTCGAATAAGGAAACACGTCATATTGAGTTGTCCATTGAAGGTGCAAATTTACATTTTGAGCCTGGAGATAGCATTGGTATTTTGCCAGAAAATGATGAATCTTTAGTAGATGCATTAATCACAGCCTTACAGTTTCATCCCCAAACAGAAGTAACGGTGTTTGAGGAATCTATGCAATTAAAAGAGGCGCTCCAAAAAAAATTAGAAATTACAGTGTTGTCGAAGCCTCTTTTACAAAAAATAAGTGCTTTTACGGTGCATAAAGCATTGGCAGAGCTATGTGAAAGTGCTACAGCATGGAAGGATTACGCAAGAGGAAGAGATTTACTTGATGTCGTTGAAGATTTTGCTCCTTTTACTTGGGATGCACAACAGTTTGTAGCCCTTCTTCGTAAAATTCCAGCGAGATTGTATTCCATTGCTAGTAGCCAATTGGCCAATAGTGATGAAGTCCATTTAACAATTGCTAAAGTGAGTTATGAAACGAATGGTCGAAAGCGTTTGGGCGTGTGTTCGGGCAGTATTGCAGAGCGAATTCAAGTGGGCGATACATTACCGATTTATGTCCATAAAAATCCAAACTTTAGATTGCCAGAACAAGCAGATACACCAATTATTATGATTGGTGCGGGCACAGGTGTTGCGCCGTATCGTGCTTTTTTAGAGCAGCGAGAGGAATTGGGAATAACAGGGGATTCTTGGCTGATTTTTGGCGATCAACATTTTGTCACCGATTTCCTTTATCAAACAGATTGGCAGCGTTGGCTTGCTTCAGGCACATTAGCTCAAATGGATGTTGCTTTCTCACGTGATACAGATAAAAAAGTATACGTCCAACATAAAATTCACGAAAAGGCACAAGTATTTTATGAATGGCTTGAGCAAGGGGCTGTTATTTACGTTTGTGGTGATGAAAAATCGATGGCTGCTGATGTTGATCAAACAATCTGTCGCATTATTGAGCAGCAAGGGCATAAAACGCCTGAGGAAGCGAAAGCGTATATCAATGATTTGAAACAGCAGAAGCGCTACCAACGTGATGTTTATTAGTAAAGGAGCGAGATAAATGACTGGAAAAATTATTTTACCCCCACAACCTGGAACACCAAGCGATGTTGAGCGTATTAAAAGCGATAGTAATTACTTGCGTGGAACATTAGAAAGAACAATGAACGAACCTTTAAGTTCAGGTATTCCTGAAGATGATAATCGCTTAATGAAATTTCATGGCAGTTATTTACAGGATGATCGAGATTTAAGAAATGAACGGCAACGTCAAAAATTAGAGCCCGCGTATCAGTTTATGGTGCGTGTACGTACACCTGGTGGTGCGGCAACACCTGCACAGTGGCTTGTTATGGATGAGATGGCAAGAAAATATGGCAATGGTTCATTAAAATTAACAACACGTCAGGCATTCCAAGTGCACGGGATTTTAAAATGGAATGTCAAAAAATATATGCAAGAAATAAATGAAGTACTTTTAGATTCTCTTGCTGCATGTGGGGATGTCAACCGTAATGTAATGTGTAATGTCAATCCCAATCAATCAGCATTACACGAGGAAATTTACAATTGGTCAGCAAAGTTAAGTGAGCATTTATTGCCAAGAACACGTGCCTATCACGAGTTATGGCTAGATGGCGAAAAAGTAGTGGATAGCCAAGAAGAAGAAATCGAGCCAATTTACGGTGCACAATATTTGCCTCGTAAATTTAAAATTGGTATTGCGATTCCACCGAGCAATGATGTCGATGTTTACTCACAAGATATTGGCTTTATTGCAATCGTTGAAGATGATGAGCTTGTAGGTTTTAACGTAGCAGTTGGTGGTGGTATGGGGATGACACATGGTGATCATGAAACGTATCCACAGCTTGCGCGTATGATTGGCTTTATAACGCCTGATAAATTACTTGAGACGGCAGAGAAAATTATTACGATACAACGTGATTATGGTAATCGTTCAATTCGTAAAAATGCCCGTTTTAAATATACAATTGATGCACGTGGACTCGACTGGTTTAAAGCAGAATTACATCGTCGGCTAGGGTGGGAAATACAAGCGGAGCGTCCATTTACATTTGACCGAACGGGCGATGAATTTGGATGGATTAAAGGTGCAAATGGTAAATGGCATTATACGCTATTTATTCAAAATGGGCGCATTAAAGATTTTGAGGATTATGAGCTGTTAACAGGTTTACGAGAAATTGCCAAAGTGCATACCGGAGATTTCCGGTTAACACCAAATCAAAACTTAATGATTGGCAATGTATCGCAACAGCAAAAGGAAATCATTGCTGCGCTTATTGAGCAGTATAAGTTAACAGACGGGGCCCACTATTCAGCGCTGCGCCGTAATTCCATTGCTTGTGTGTCGTTGCCTACTTGCGGTTTAGCAATGGCAGAGGCAGAACGTTATTTGCCTTCACTCATTACGAAAATTGATACGATTATCGATGAAGCGGGTTTACATGATACGGAAATTGTTATTCGTATGTCGGGTTGCCCAAATGGGTGCTCACGCGCTGCAATGGGTGAAATCGGCTTTATCGGCAAAAGTCCAGGAAAATATAACATGTATCTTGGCGCAAGCTTTACAGGTAATCGTTTAAATAAAATTTATCGCGAAAATATTGGGGAAGAAGAAATTTTAGCCGAACTACGTCCAATTTTGCTGCACTATGCAAAAGATCGTTTAGAGGGCGAGCATTTCGGGGATTTTGTAATTCGTGCAGGTTATGTAACAGCCGTCTTTGATGGTCGAGAATTTCATAAGGAGTAAAAGGAGGGTGCCTGGCACGCAAACAATTCTGAATTCTATTGCCTAAATATTCACGAAGGCTCCTGTGAAATAGCGCAAGATGTAAGCCGCAACAGGCTCGCGTCAGCGAGTGTTGCGGCTTACGTGTGCCCTTGCAAACACTTTGGCGGTAAGAACTTCTGCCATAACGGACATGAACGACATAGCAAAAAGTGTTAGATTGAAGGTAGTCAATCTAACACTTTTCTTTTTTGTCCGAGTTTTTTAAATAGAATAATCTTCTGGGATAAATACTTTTAATTGCTTTGGTCGCACAAATACATTGTCACCTACGTTAAGATGAAGACTTAAAAATTGTTCTTTTGTCAGTTCTGCTTCTAAAAATTCATCCATGTCACAACGACGGAGTTCAATTTGGACAATCGGTCCAAGCAAATGAATATGGCTGATATGGGCGGGGACAGTGCCAGCCACCGCTGTTTTTTCAATTTGTATATCGTGTGGTCGTACATAGCCTACTGCATCTTCTTGTGTATGGGCATGCGTATCTGGCACATCAATGGCAAATTCTCCATGTGTCAACTTACCGTTATGTAAACGCCCTTTAAAGAGGTTAACATTACCTAAAAAATCATAAACAAATGGACTTTTAGGGTGGGTGTACACTTCATCTGGACTTCCAATTTGCTCAATTTTGCCGTTGTTCATCACGACGATACGATCTGCGACATCGAGTGCTTCTTCTTGGTCATGCGTAACAAAAATACTTGTAATATGAAAATCATCATGTAACTTCCGCAACCAACGCCGTAATTCCTTACGCACTTTTGCATCAAGTGCTCCAAATGGTTCATCTAGTAAAAGGACTTTAGGTTCCACAGCAAGTGCACGTGCAAGTGCAACCCGTTGACGTTGCCCACCAGATAGCTGTGTTGGATAGCGATCCGAAAAATTGTCTAGTTTAACAAGTCGCAGTAGGGTCATTACTTTATCGGTTATTTCTGCTTTGGAAGGTCTTGTTTTACGTGGTCGTACTTTCAACCCATAGGCAACATTATCGAAGACCGTCATATGGCGAAAGAGCGCATAGTGTTGAAAGACAAAGCCTACGTTTCGTTCCTTCGGGTGACGATTAGTAATCGTTTGGCCGTCAAATAAGATTTCGCCGACATCCGATGCTTCAAGCCCTGCAATCACGCGCAGTAAAGACGTTTTACCAGAACCAGAAGGGCCTAGTAGCGCTACCAATTCACCAGATTGAATATCGATGGATACATCTTGTAAAGCTTGAAAAGAACCAAATTTCTTAGAAACATTTTGAATTTGAATGCTCACGCAAGAATACCTCCTTTAAATTGATTTCGATTTCCATGCAACAATATCTTTTATAACTAACGTAATAATCGCTAACACACTCATCAATGAAGCAACAGCAAAAGCTGCTGAAAATTGGTATTCATTGTATAAAATTTCGATATGAAGCGGCATAGTATTCGTCATGCCTCGAATATGACCCGAGACGACAGAAACTGCTCCAAACTCACCAATGGCACGTGCATTACATAAAATCAAACCATAAAATAATCCCCATTTAATATTGGGTAATGTTACATACCAAAAGGTTTTAAAGCCATTTGCACCAAGAGAAATAGAAGCTTCTTCTTCAGCGTTCCCTTGTGCTTGCATTAACGGGACAAGCTCACGTGCAACAAAAGGCAATGTTACAAATATAGTCGCAAGCACAATGCCAGGTAAGGCAAAAACAATTTTAATATCATTAGCAAATAGCCAATCTCCAAATAGTCCTTGTGCACCAAATAGCAAGATAAATACTAAGCCTGCAATAACGGGCGATACAGCAAAAGGTAAGTCAATTACTGTTAATAATAAATTTTTACCTTTGTAATTGAATTTCGTTAATGCCCAAGCAGCCATAATGCCGAAAATGGCATTTAAAGGAACGGCAATGGCTACTACTGTTAAGGTCAACTGAATAGCAGCTAAAGCATCTGGATGTGCGATTGCTGCAAAGTAGACGTCTGCCCCTTTTGAAAGTAGTAATAAAAATCGATACGAGGGGAGAACGATAAAAAATGCTAAAAATGCCAGTGCAATAAATGTTAATACATAACGAAAGAAGCGAGGCTCCTGTAAGGCAGCGGGCTTTGCTGCTACAATCCGTGTTTGTGGAGCCAAAGGTTCAATAATCGTAGACTGATCCATAAATACCTCCTAATGTATAAAGCGGCGATTTGCTAGCCATTGAATAAGATTAATCGTAAATAATAAGACAAAGGATGTAATTAGCATAACAGCGGCAATAGACGTGGCACCCGCATAGTCATATTGTTCAAGCTTTGTCATAATGATTAACGGTGTAATTTCTGTCTTCATCGGCATGTTACCAGCGATAAAGACAACTGAACCGTATTCCCCTAATGCACGTGCAAAGGCTAATGAAAAGCCAGTCAAAATGGCTGGTGCAAGTTCAGGGAAAATAATCTTACATACAGTTTGCAGACGTGTAGCCCCTAAACTTGCTGAGGCTTCTTCAACTTCTACACTAATATTTTGTAAAACAGGTTGCACAGTACGCACAACAAATGGAAGACCGATAAATGTTAGAGCAATTATAATACCGAGTGGTGTAAAGGCGATTTTAAAATTGAAAAACTGTCCAATCCAGCCATTTGGTGCATATAGCGATGTTAAAGCAATACCTGCTACTGCCGTAGGTAAAGCAAATGGTAAATCTACAAGACCGTCAATAATACGTTTAAACGGGAAGTGGTAGCGTACGAGTACCCAAGCGATAATGGTGCCAAACACAACGTTTACTAAACCAGCAGCAAGTGCAGTGCCAAAGCTTAACTTATAAGAGGCAATTGCTCGAGGGTCGGTGACAATTGCGGTAAACTCTGCCCAGCTTAACGACATTGTCTGAATGAAAATCATTGCTAAAGGTAAGAGTACAAGCAAGCTTACGTAGAGCATCGTATAACCAAGTGAAAGGTGGAAGCCGGGAATAACACGAGCCGGCTTCTTTTTAAATGTTAGGCTAGTCATCATATGCCTCCTTATTGTGGAACGTAAATTTCATCGAATGTACCACCATCTTTAAAATGTGTTGTCTGAGCTTCTGTCCAACCCCCAAAGTCTTCAATGGAAATAAGTTCAAGCTTAGGGAATTGCGCTTGGTATTTTGCTAATATATCTTCATTGCGTGGTCGATAGTAGTTTTTCGCAGCAATCTCTTGACCGATGTCACTATATAAATGTTGTAGGTATGCTTCTGCGACTTTACGCGTCCCTTTTTTATCAACAATTTTGTCAACGATTGCTATAGGAGGCTCTGCTAAAATACTTAAAGAAGGTGTAATAATTTCGAATGCATCTTTCCCTAATTCATTAAGTGATAAATAAGCTTCATTTTCCCAGGCAATTAACACATCACCAATTTTTCTTTCAACAAAAGTAGTCGTGGCGCCGCGAGCACCAGAATCAAGTACCTCTACATTGCGATACAAAGCCTTCATAAAATCTTTTATTTGCTTCTCGTCATTGTTATACAACTTCGCTGCATAGCCCCATGCGGCTAAGTAATTCCAACGGGCACCACCTGAAGTTTTTGGGTTTGGCGTTATGACTGAGACATCGTCTTTTACTAAATCATCCCAATCTTGAATCCCTTTTGGATTGCCTTTTCTTACTAAAAAAACAATGGTAGAAGTATAGGGTGTAGAATTATTTTCAAATTCTGTTTGCCAGTCTTTGTTTAGTAGACTACGAGCTTGGGCAATTTCATCAATATCGTAAGCAAGTGCTAATGTGACAACATCGGCTTCTTGACCATCAATAACCGCACGCCCTTGTTTACCCGAGCCACCATGTGATTGATGAATTTTTACTTCTTGACCTGTTTCGTTTTTCCACTTCGCGATAAAGTCTTGATTAAATTCATCGTAAAGCTCACGTGTTGGATCATAAGATACATTTAGTAACTCAACTGTTTTTTGTGTGTCTTGCGAAGTTGTATTGTTGTCTTTGGACGTGCTATTACATCCTGTTAACATAATTGTTAACCCTGATAAGAGTACAATTGTTTGAAAAATAGTTTTTCTTTTGTACATTGAAAATCTCTCCTTTTTCTTACAAAATGCAAAAGGACCATCTCTTCAACATGTATCAACACATGTTAAGGAGATGGCCTTCAGATAATCTGATCAGCATGTTTTGTTTTTTAGCTTAGTACCACATTAAACATATATTTCCTATTAGTCAACAAGGAATTGAAAAATATTTAAAATTTTAGATAGGTTTTTCCCTAAGTCCAGTAACGAGTAGCAAAAGACTCTTTTTATGAATAAAATTATTTGTATGTAACGATAGTGACAGTTTAAAGAGATGCAAAATGACATTCTTTAAATATGTTTATATTTTTACAAAACCTAGTTGACTACTAGGTGTAATTTAGTATATATTGGGTAATAAGAAAAGTGATTGTTGAATGAGGTACAAGATTACTAGTTTACAATCATCATATATGCTGGCTAGTCAAACTAGAGGCGTTTTAACGAAGGTACAATGCATTATTGTATCTGTTGTTAAAACGCCTTTTTCTATATCCGAAAATGTTTCGAGGGGGATTTTATGTTAACGTATGCAACTTGGCAGGAGCCAACGATTAATTTTGAAGTGGATGAATCCTATAAGGGTGCACTTGAGGTGTTACGCTGGAGCTATGCACAATATGGCGATGAGATTGTATATGCGTGTAGCTTTGGTATTGAGGGAATTGTGTTGATTGATTTGATTTCAAAAGTAAAGCCAAATGCTACGATTGTTTTTTTAGACACAGATGTCCATTTCAAAGAAACGTATGACACGATTGAACGAGTAAAAGCAAACTATCCGCAGCTAACGATTATACTGCAAAAGCCTAAGCTGACACTTGAGGAGCAAAAGGCGCAATATGGCGATGAATTATGGAAGTCCAATCCTAATCAGTGCTGTGACATCCGAAAAATAAAGCCGTTACATGAGGCGTTATCAGGAGCAAAAGCTTGGATTTCAGGGTTGCGCAGAGAACAATCGCCAACTCGGCAACAGACAAATTTTATCAATCGTGATGACAAATTTAAATCCATTAAAATTTGCCCGCTTATTCATTGGTCATGGAAAGATATATGGCGTTATGTTTCCAAGCATAATTTAACGTACAATCCATTACACGATCAAGGCTATCCGAGTATTGGCTGTGAACACTGCACACAACCTGCATTTACGTTGGATGATTTACGTGCAGGTAGATGGCAAGGAACGGGTAAAACTGAATGTGGGTTACATGAATAGGGGCGTTTAAATCATGCTGGAATATATTGCAATAGCTATAAGTTTATTTTTTGCAATGAATATTGGGGCAAGTGGTGCAGCAGCATCCATGGGTGTTGCTTATGGGGCAGGCGCTATAAAAAAAGCATGGCACGCATTGTTAATTTGTGCGGTAGGGGTTTTGGCAGGCGCTATATTGGGTGGCGGTGAAGTTGTCAAGACTATCAGTTCAGGGATTATGCCACAACAGTATATTACTGTAAAAATCGTCATCATTATATTAATTTCTGCGACAAGTGCGTTGTTTCTTGCCAATTTGTTAGGCATTCCCTTATCGACGAGTGAAGTAACCGTCGGAGCGGTCGTAGGTGTAGGAATTGCCTACCGCGTGCTATATGTCAAATCATTGCTCGTGATTATGGCCTTTTGGGTAATCGTTCCTGTTATAGCGTTTGTCATTGCCTTTATAGTTGGCAAAGTACTGTATAAATTTCAAGGGAAGAGCTTTTTGAAAAACCACCCAATTTTAACAGTGCTACTCATATTTGCTGGATTTTTCGAAGCTTTTTCAGCAGGGATGAATAATGTTGCCAATGCAGTAGGCTCACTTGTTGGTGCTGGTATGATTACGGTGACAAAGGGTATTTGGCTAGGCGGTGCTTTTGTTGCACTAGGGGCGTTGTTGCTAGGAAGACGTGTACTTGAAACAAATGGCAAAAAGATAGTGCGTTTTGAAAAAGCTGAAGGCATTCTTATTTCAACTACAGGTGCCTTGCTTGTTGGTATTAGTTCATTGTTTGGCTTACCTGTACCATTAACGCAAGTAACTTCCTCTTCTATTATTGGTATCGGAATGGCGAAAAGCGGTAAACAAATTTTTCATAAACATATCGTAAAGAAAATCATGTGTATTTGGATTGTATCACCCATTTTTTCATTAGCGATTTCTTATAGTCTAATTCAGTTATTTATGGAGAAAGATTTATATGCCATCGTCATTATGGGGAGCGTTATAATCGGAACGCTTGGTGCTATTAGTTTAATGCGAACAATGCGTGAAGAAGAACGCTCAATATACGATGCAGGTGAAGGCATTTAAATATAAAACATAGTATTTGAATAAAAATAGGGGGAATATTGAATGAGTTTACAACCACATGGCGGCACTTTAGTGCAAGCTTATAATCCACAAAAATCAGTAGTACATATTGAGAAGGAGATTGTTTTGGATACCATTGCGTTAAGTGATTTAGAATTAATCGCAATTGGAGGGTATAGCCCAATCGACGGTTTCTTAACTAAAGAAGATTATGAATCTGTTGTTGAACATACAAGGTTGGCCTCTGGCATTGTTTGGAGTATACCGATCACACTGCCTGTTGATCAGGCCTTAGCAGCAACTTTACAACCAGGTGATGAAGCAAAATTAATCTATGGTAATGATGTCTATGGTGTGATTCATATCGAGGATATATATGAACCAGATAAGCAAAAAGAGGCACTACTTATTTACGGTACACAAGACTTAGCCCATCCTGGAGTGAAAAAGTTACATGAACGGCAGGGGATATATGTTGGTGGTCAAATTACGTTAATTAAACGTCTAGAGCAAATATTCCCTACGTATTCATTTGATCCAACAGAAACAAGGCAGTTGTTTAAAGACAAAGGGTGGCAAACAATTGTGGGCTTTCAAACGCGTAATCCTGTTCACCGTGCGCATGAATATATTCAAAAGGCGGCATTAGAAACAATTGATGGCTTATTTTTAAATCCATTAGTCGGTGAAACGAAGTCGGATGATGTATCTGCCGCTATACGTATGGAGAGTTATGAAGTGCTTTTGGAAAATTACTATCCTCAAAGTCGTGTGCAATTAGGTGTGTTCCCAGCGGCTATGCGCTATGCAGGGCCTAAGGAAGCCATTTTCCATGCACTAGTGCGGAAAAATTACGGCTGTACCCATTTTATTGTTGGACGTGACCATGCAGGTGTAGGGGACTATTATGGCACATATGATGCGCAAAAAATCTTTGAACAATTTACCGAAGATGAACTTGGGATTGTGCCTTTAAAGTTTGAACATAGTTTTTATTGCACTCGATGTGAAGGCATGGCAACTACAAAAACTTGCCCGCATGATAGTGCATCACATGTAATTTTATCAGGAACGAAAGTCCGGGAAATGCTCCGTAATGGAGAAGTGCCTCCAAGTACATTTAGCCGTAAAGAGGTTGTCGATGTACTAATAAAAGGCATGCGTAAGGAGGTATTAAAATGAGTTCTAATATCGTATGGCATGAAGCTTCTATTACGAAAACAGAGCGTCGCACGCAAAACAAACATCACAGCTTTATTTTATGGTTTACAGGATTATCGGCATCAGGAAAATCTTCCGTAGCAAATGCGTTTGCACGTACATTATTTGAGCGAGGTAATCAGGCGTTCGTATTAGATGGTGATAATGTAAGACATGGCTTAAATAATGATTTAGGCTTTGACGAAGTGAGCCGTAAGGAAAATATACGACGTATCGGAGAAGTTTCTAAGCTTTTTGTGGAGAGTGGTCAAATTGTACTCACAGCCTTTATTTCACCTTATCGACAAGATCGTCAAGTCGTTCGACAGCTAGTGGAAGAGGGGGAATTTTTAGAAGTGTATGTGAAATGCTCCGTAGAAACATGTGAACAACGCGATCCAAAAGGTCTATATAAAAAAGCGCGCAATGCGGAAATTGCTAATTTTACAGGTATTAGTGCGCCCTATGAAGAACCTGAACATCCCGAATTTATTTTGGATACTGAACGCTATTCTATTGAGGACTGTGTAGAGCAGTTAACAACGTTTCTAACGGATAAAGGCTATATTTAAAGCGTGCCAGTCACTCAAACAATTTCAATGTTTGCCCTAGAGCAATGATTGGGCAGGAGAAACAGCGACCGTAACAGACAAAGATATAGCAAAAAAGTGTTAGATTGATTGTAGTCAATCTAACACTTTTTCATTTTTGTCTCAACTTTGGTTATTTAATACCTTGTTCTTTTTTCATTTTCTCAATTTCTGGCCCTAGTTCATCACGTACGGTTCCTTTCCATGGCTTAACACCTGCTATGTAGGAGGAACGAGTCATAATATGTCCTCCGACAGGTCCAGTTATGAATAGAAACAAAATACCTAATAAAATACGTGGGTTAAAATGATCCTCGATCAGCCAAAAATAAAAGAATACACCTACCAACACACACATAACACCAAGTGTGGCACTTTTAGATGCGGCATGTGCCCGTGTGTACAAATCAGGTAATCGAATCAGCCCAATAGCTGTTACAACGATAAATAGTACACCAATCGAAATAAATAAAATAACTAACGTATTAGCGAGAATTGTCACGTTTAATGATATCTCCTTTCTCTATAAATTTAGAGAAAGCAACAGTACCGATGAATGATAATATCGCTAATAATAAAACAATTTCTAGGAAGAAGCTTGTTTCCACTAAAACTGAAAATAACGCGATTAAAGAAATAAGTGATACACCTAAGGAATCAAGTGCTACGACACGATCTGATGCAGAGGGTCCTTTCACCATACGGTAAATCACTGCAATCATCGATAAGCAAATCACTACGATCGCTGCAATAATAAACGTCATCATGATTTACTCACCTCCAAAATAGCTTTTTCAAAAGAGTCGCGAATGGATGCAATGGCATCATCTACATCACTAATATCAATAGCATGGACAAACAATGTTTTAGCATCATCTGAAACATGCACTACAACAGTCCCAGGAGTTAATGTAATGAGACTTGATAGTAATGTAATTTCCCAGTCTTCTTTCAATACAGTTGGGTAAGCAAAGAAGGCAGGTTGCATGTCCAGCTTGGGCTTTAATACAACTTTCAATACTTGAATATTGGCTAATATTAATTCCTTGAAAAAGAGAACAGTGAGTTTAATAATTGCCCATACTCGAAATAAATAGAGACGTGTAAAGAAAAATCTTCTCATAATGACGAGCAATACAATACCAAGGATGAAGCCTACTATAAAGCCTGTTGCTGTGTAATTAGATGAAAGGAACATCCAAACGAAGGCAAGAGCAAAATTTAAAATAATTTGAAATGCCATAGCTCTAATCCCCCTTCATTACAGCATCTATATAAATAGATGGGTCATTTAAAAGTTTTGCAGCATCATTCATAAATGGTGTCATCCATTCCGAACCAACACCATAGGCAACCGTAATAAGCACTAATAGGACAGTCGGCACAAAAAGTGTAGTATAGACTTTTTTATCGACAGTTCCCTTAGTTTCCTTTTCCTCTCCCCAGAAGGCATATAGGAAAATACGAATAACCGACAGTAGGACAAGTAAAGAGGAGGCTAAAATAAAGATACTACTCCACATACTGCCAGCCTCAAAGCCCCCCTGCACAATTAAAAGCTTTCCAACGAAACCACTAAGTGGAGGAATCCCAGCTAAACCAAAGGCAGCAATTAAATAGAACCATCCAAGAGCAGGATATGTTTTCATAAGACCGCCCATTTTACGTAAATCTGATGTACCGGTAATGTAGATGACAATACCAATTAACATAAAGAGGGCTGCTTTTATAAGCATGTCATGTATCAAATAGAACATTGCGCCCTTTAGCGCCATTTCATTCATTTGGGAAACACCAAACAAAATGACACCTACTGCAATCACGATGTTGTAAATAATAATGAGCTTGACATCGAAATAGGCTAGTGCCCCGATACAGCCAGCAATAATTGTTCCAATGGCTAGCACCATTAGTAAATCATGTGTATACGATAAATCGTGTACAAAAAATAATGTGTATGTGCGCGTAATCGCATAAACGCCAACTTTAGTAAGCAGTGCACCGAAAAGTGTTAACACGGGAATAGGTGCAGCAGCATAAGAAGTTGGAAGCCAGAAGTAAAGTGGGAATATGGCTGCTTTTAGTCCAAAAACCATTAAAAACAAAACAGCAATTACGGTTATAATACCTGGCTGATGAATATCGCTAATCTTTACTGCGATGTCTGCCATATTTAGTGTACCCACAACCGAGTAAAGGTAGGCTACCGTAATAACAAACAAAGCAGAAGAAATAACATTAATTAAAATATATTTAATGGAGCCTTTCAGTTGTCCTTTTTCTCCACCTAGCACAATGAGTAAATACGACGCCATTAAGAGTACTTCAAAGAATACAAATAAGTTGAAAATATCTCCTGTCGTAAAGGCACCATTTACACCAGTTAAAATAAACATCATACCAGGGTAATAGAAAAAGCGTTCACGCTCTTTTGTAATAGAGCCAAAGCCGTACCAGACAACAAAAAATGCAATGAGTAATGATGTAGTTACTAACAGTGCTGACATCATATCAGAAACCATTGTAATACCGTATGGTACTGGCCAATTGCCAAACGTGACTTTCTGAATGCCATCATTTTTAACTTTTAGTAAGAGCGAAACGGCTGAAACAAAAGCAAGTAGGATGCCCAGTAAAGCAAACGAACGCTGGTATTTTAAATTTTTTTGCCCAAACATTAAAATCATACCGAAGAAGAACGGAATGATAATCGGCAGTAAAAGGAAGTTATTCATCCTCATCACTTCCTCTCATTAAGCTAATATCATCTGTCTCAAGCTCTTGATAGGAGCGATAGGCAAGTACTAGGAAGAAAGCCGTTACCCCGAAGCTAATAACAATCGCAGTTAAAATCAATGCCTGCGGTAAAGGATCAGCAAACGTTTTGGCTCCTTCTTTTAAAACAGGGGGTGCCTCACCTGTTAATCCACCCATTGTTAAAATAAGTAAATGGGCACCATGGCTTAAAAGTCCCGTACCAATAATAATGCGTAATAAGCTTTTCGATAATATTAAATAAACCGCTGCCATAAACAGAAAGCCAATGACAAACGCCATAATTATTTCCATTATTCATCCTCTCCAATCGTTTGAATAATGGTCATCGTAACGCCAACAACAACCAAGTAAACACCGCTGTCAAACAGCATTGCTGTGTGCAAAGACTGCTTACCTAGAAGCGGCAATTCGAAATAATCAAAGAAATGTGTAAAAAATGGTTTTCCTAAAAACATCGGGAATGCGGCTGTCGCAAATGCCAATAATAAGCCCGTAGCCGTTAAATACGTGTAGTTTATCGGTAAAACATTTCGCACTGTATTTAAATCAAAGGCAAGGACTAACAGTACAATGGCACTGGATGTTAAAAGCCCCCCGACAAAGCCGCCACCGGGTGTATAATGACCAGCTAGGAAGATATGAATGGAGAAGAAGAAAATAATGAAGAATACAATTTTAGCTGTAAATTGTATAATCACATCATTTGTTTTCATGTGGTTTCTCCTTTCTATTCATACGCAGCTTAATCATTGCTAAAATTGCCATACCTGCAATACCTAATACTGTAATTTCAAATAATGTATCAAAGCCACGATAGTCTACTAAAATCACATTGACAATATTACCGCCACCCGCTTTAGAATAAACGGTTTCTTCATAATATTTTGAGATGGTCGGCACAAGTTTTTGCGAATGTGCAGATAATGCGATAAGTGTCACCATCACACCAACTGCGATTGAAATAATCGCCCGATTTAATTGAAAGCGCATGCGTTCTTCGCGCTTGCCAAGCTTCGGAAGATGATAAAACGCCAATAAAAATAACGCAACCGAAATGGTTTCAATAACTAGTTGAGTTAACGCTAAATCAGGTGCATTAAAAATAACAAAGAATAATGCAACAGTATAACCGACAGAGCCTAGTCCAATAATTGCTGTCAGTCGTGATTTTGCAAAAATTGTGATCGCTGTTCCAATCATTAACACGACAATTAAAATTAGTTCGTATGAGCGAATTGGTGCTGTACCTTCAAAAGATAGTGAAAAGGCATCTTTTACAAATAAGGTTCCAATTGAAATCGCTGTGATGCCACTAAACATATACAGTAGATAGTGACGCATTGACCCTGTCATATAAAGACGTGATACACGATTTAACCCTACATCTAAAGCAAGCATCATTTGGTCATAGGCATTATTGAACGTAAGAGCACGCGGGAATAGCTTGTAGATGCCTTGCCATTTAGGTAAGGCAACAAATAATAAGACACCTATAATAACAATGCCTATTGTCATAACTAATTCTGGTGTAATTTCGCCATGCCAAGCTGACACGTGAATGTTGATATCTTCAGGTGCATTATATAAAAACGGCTGAATAGCTTGTACAGCCGGCTTCACAAACGTATCACCAATAAGATTCGGAATGAAGAAAATAATCACCACTAATGATGCTAAAATCATCGGCGATATAAGCATGCCTATCGGAGCTTCGTGTGGTTTATGAGCGTAAAGTTCTGGTTTATATTTTCCTGTAAATGTTCTACAAACAAAGTAAAAGCTATAAATAAACGTAAAAATACTCGCAATCCAAGCAACAATTGGGAACAGCACGCCCCATGTATCAAAGCCGAAAAATTCGAAATTCTGAAGTGATAACATAGCTGTTAAAAACATTTCCTTACTTAGGAAGCCATTAAATGGTGGTAATCCTGCCATTGAAAAACTACCGATCGCCGCAACCGTAAAACTAAGAGGCATGATGCTCATTAATCCGCCAAGTCTACGTATATCGCGTGTACCTGTTTCATGATCGATAATCCCAGCAATCATAAATAAGCTACCTTTAAATGTTGCATGGTTAATCAAGTGGAAAATGGCTGCAAAAGCTGCATATTTAAACATTGAGTCTGCTGCACCATTTACATGAAATGCAACTGCACCAGCTCCTAGTAATGACATAATTAGCCCAAGCTGACTGACAGTAGAAAAGGCAAGAATACCTTTTAAATCGGTTTGCTTTACTGCAAAGAACGAACCCCAGAAGAGCGTTAGCAGACCAACCCCTGTAACAAGCCAAATCCAAAGTTCAGAAGCTGCAAAAATCGGTGTAAAGCGAGCAACTAAGTAAATACCTGCTTTTACCATTGTTGCAGAGTGAAGATATGCGCTGACAGGTGTCGGAGCCTCCATTGCATCCGGTAACCAAATATAAAATGGGAATTGTGCAGATTTCGTAAACGCCCCAAACAGCAATAATATATGGGCCCAAATGAATAACGGATGTTGCACTAAGTTTGGTGCCATTGCAATAAGTTCACGGATTGAATATGTTCCACCCATTAAATAAAGAAGGATAAATCCTCCTAACATCATTAAGCCGCCAAAAACGGTAATCATCATCGATTTTAGTGCACCGAAGCGAGAAGCATCGCGTGTGTACCAATAACCAATCAATAGGAACGATGAAATAGATGTTAATTCCCAGAAAAAGTACAAAGTAATTAAATGGTCTGATTGTACAACACCGAGCATAGCAGACATAAATAGTAATAAGTAAACATAAAAATTATGTAGTTTTTCTTTATGTTTATCTAAGTAGAAAATGGAGTAAAGCACAACAAGTGAGCCAATTCCAGTAATTAGTAATGAAAATAATAAACTAAGTCCGTCTAAATAAGATACAACAGAAATATCAAGTGATGGTATCCATGGAATTCCATCATAAAATACTTCGCCTTTTGCAACTCTCGCTATATAAGTAGCATAAATCACGGCGAGTGTAGCAGGTACTGCAAGAACAAACCAGCCTGTGTGAATATTTTTAATGCTTTTATATATAAAAGGCACAAAAATTGCAGCAAGCATCGGGATGAAAATATAGAGTACTTGTAACAAAAAAATCCTCCTTTATGCAGGTAAGTGTAATAATTATAACGTACTTTTGTAGGGAATGCATATCGACTCGTAGGATTTAGCTTGGATACAAGGAGAATTTTAGCTATATTATAAATAGGAAGTTATCAAAAAAAACAGAGGAAAAAAATTTTTTATGAGGAACCCTTACATATATGGTTATTTACCATTAATTACAATTTTATTATTTAGTTTAACGTTCGGCATGTATGCCGTAGGTGAAGCATTACAGTTGTTTCAAGCAATCGGTGTTTATTCTGGAATGCGAGAATTTTTATCAGATTTTGAATTACGTGTATTGTTACTCATTGTGTTTGCGCTTATCTTTTTTATGGCTTTTTCAGCACTCAAACTAGTTGGTGAAACAATTCATGAACTAGGAATGTTGTTTTTTTCGAAGGACAATGAAGGGGCTGCTGTGAGTCAAGCACGTGGAGGCTACGTCATTTTATTTATTGGTGCAATGTGTTCTGCCTTTGCAATTCAATCTATCTATGTATTGGCAGGTATTTTTGTATTAACGGTCTTTATATATTTTATTTATCGTATTTATAAAATGAGCCTTTATATGTCTATGGGTGGAACAATTGGATTACTTATATTTGAGCTTTTCATGTGGACATTATTATTCTCGTTATTAGTTTATGTCATTTTAAAATTGTACAACGGCGTACTAGCAAGTCTCCCATTTGCCAAATAAAGTGCCAGTCACCCAAAAAATTCTGAATTTTTTCTAAGTAAAAACCCACTTTGACTCCTGCGAAGGCTGATAATGTGCCTGCAGAAAACGAAGTGGGTTTTTTATGCTAGTGCCAGTCACCGAAACAATTCACCGAAACAATTGGCGCTGATACACTAATAGAAAATTACTCTAGTAAAACATTAAAGAGTTTGTGATGAATTTTGTACGCTTCTAGTTTTTCCATTGGCTGTGGTTTATCATAGCCAAGCCACACGGCAGCGGTATATTGGTCATTTAAACCAGCTAGCCAATAATCACGGTAATCATTTGTCGTACCTGTTTTAGCCCCAACATAGCTACTATTGCTATAAACCCCTTGCCCCGTACCATTTGAGACAACTTCTGCAAGCAGCCCACGCATATATTTTACGGTTTTAGGCGACCAAATCTGGTCACGTGCCTTGTCCCAACTATATAGCTCAGTGCCATCATTAGCTGTTACTTTTCGAATACTGTGGGCTAGCACATAAGAGCCATCGATAAAGCTTGTATAGGCATCTGCAAGTTCAAGAGCAGTGACGCCATATGTTAATCCACCTAATGAAGCAGCGTAAGTATGATCCTTTGCCACCATGGAACGGAAATGGAAGCGATCAAGATAACTGAAAGCTGTATCTACCCCCACAGCGTTAAAAATGCGAAGAGCGGACGTATTGTAACTATTCCGGAATGCTGTATGAATTGTCACATCACCGTAGTTATATCCTCCATAATTTTGAGGACAAAAAGAACCGACACAATAGCGCCCACCATTGACAATGGAGTCTGGCGTATGAGTTGTTGTTTCAAAATAGGGTGCATAGACAGCAAGTGGCTTAAAGGCTGACCCTGGCTGTCGCGGACCTTGATAGGCTCGATGATAATCAAACTTTTCATAATTTTTTCCAGCATAGAGGCTGACGACTTCACGAGATGAATTGTTAATAACAGCACCCGCCGCCTGTAATTGGCCATTGCCTAAAATAGCAGTTATGCGCTCTTCATCATGATTCTGTTTAGTTGGATCCAGTGCAGTATAAATAGTTAAACCATTCTGATATAAAGTATTAAGTCGATTGTCTAGTTGTGCTTGAATAGTTTTCTTTTCTTCTTCACTTTGCGTGTTGAGCAGTCGATCTGTATAGCCTTCCTTCTCGGCTACTAGCCAGCGTAACTCTTGAAGAACGTAAGTACTATACATTGGATAGCTTTGTACCTTGTTCTTAACATTTAAAGTGATTGGTTCTGCTTTAAACGTAACTGCATCTTCTTTTGTAATAACACCACTTGTCGCGAGTGTATCAAGTAGACGTTCTTGTCTTGCCTTGGTATCATCAAAATGTTTTAAAGGGTTATAAAGAGAAGGATTGTTAGGGATAGCTGAAATAAACGCTATCTGTGCAATCGATAATTCTTGGATAGGTTTTTGAAAATAATAGCTTGCTGCACTACCTATTCCATAAACTTGATTGCTAAAATAGGATTCATTTAAATACATCGTTAAAATGGCATCTTTATCGTATTTCTTTTCAAGTTCATAGGCATAAAATAGCTCTGTTAGTTTTCTTTCGTATGTTTTTTCATCAGATAAATAACGCATACGAACAAGCTGTTGGGTAATGGTACTGCCTCCTTGTGAAGCTGAATTGGTGTTTGAGTTAGCAACCACCGCGCGTAGGATAGCGCTAAGATCGAAGCCTACATGATTATAAAAGTCTGCATCCTCACTAGCAATAAAAATTTCCTGGGCAATTTGTGGAATTTCTTGTAAAGTTAAAGGTTGTCGCCATTCGACATATTCCTCACTAAAGGTTTGGCTGTTCTGATCAACTAATGTGACAGGAAGCTGTACCTGTACTTCGGGAACCTCAATTTTCTTCTGAATTTGTTGTTCGTGGGCTTGTGCTGTACTCAGCTCTGCTCGTATATTTGTACCAATCCACCAAATGGTAGGTAAACATAGCGTTACAATAATAAAACCAAAAACTTTTTTCATATATGCCTCCAACTTTGAAAATAAGTCTTTCATCAGAATAGCATATTTTGGATGTATTCCAAATACTCGTTCAGACCTATTTACACAATACTAAATTACAAAATAACAATTGCCTTGAGGTCGTCTGTCATTCCAACATGATTTTGGGTTATACTACCATTGTTACTACACAGAAGTTTTTAGATTTTCACAAACATAATTGACTAAACGATTGTAAAATTGCAAAATTCGTCAATACTTTGATGGAGAAAACAGCTAGGAAGTATGTTAGACTAATATGAGGTCAGAAATGATAAGGTATAATCATTTTCGTTGAAACTGAAATTTACATTTAAAGGAGAGACTCCAATGTTTCCACAATTAACAACTGAAGTACAAGAAGGCGAAGTACTAGTAGAAATGAAAACAACGTTAGGTGCATTAAAAATTAAATTGTTCCCAAAACAAGCACCAAAAACAGTTGAAAACTTCTTAGGGCATGCAAAATCAGGTTATTATGATGGTATTATTTTCCACCGTGTTATTCAAGATTTTATGATTCAAGGCGGTGACCCTACTGGTACAGGTATGGGTGGAGAGTCAATTTGGGGTAACTCATTTGAAGATGAGTTTTCTGATGAATTATTTAACCTACGTGGCGCACTATCAATGGCAAATTCTGGTGTAAACACAAACGGTTCTCAATTCTTTATCGTACAAATGAAGCATCTTCCAAGTGATATGCTTCGTCAATTACAAGGTGCTGGTTTCCCAGAAGAAATTATTGAGGCATATGCACAAAATGGTGGAACACCATGGTTAGACCATAAACATTCTGTATTTGGTCATGTTGTAGAAGGTATGGATATCGTTGATAAAATTGCTGAAGTAGAAAAAGACTTCCGTGATAAACCTGTTGAAGATGTGAAAATCGAGTCAATTACAGTTTTTGAATAATTATTGTAAGGACGTGTAGAAAATATGGAACATTTGATGTATCAATTTTTATATTTCCCAGAAGATAAATCAGCGTATATTCCAGCAGCTTTTGAATTTTTAATTATGCTTATTTTATGTATAGGCGTATTTATGATTTTCCGTAAAATTTCTAAAAAGCAGGAATTAAAATCTAAGGAAATCGAAGCACGTATTTTAGCTGAGAGAAACAGCACCAACAATAGACACAATTAAAAAAAGCACTCTGCAAAAGAGTGCCTCCGACTATAGACAAACTTGAGATTTTCCGAGTTTGTCTATAGTCTTTTTATATACATCCTGACAGCAGGCACAGTGTAAGCCATAGCTTGAAAATTCACAATTGTGTGAGTGACTGGCACTATGACAATGCGAGCTTAAAACGAGCAACGGCATCTTTTACCGTATCAAATGAGCAAGCTACATTCATGCGCAGGAAGCCACGACCTTCTTCACCATATTTTGAACCAGGTTCTAGTGCAAGTTTTCCAACTTCAAGCAAACGTTGCATTAATTCTTTTTCAGGGAGACCTAGTTGGCGGCAATCAATCCACAATAAGTACGTACCTTGAGGCTTTGCAATGTGTATGCCTGGCAATTGCGTTAACTCGGCTATAACATAATTCATATTATTGGAAATATAAAGAAGTAACTCTTCTAGCCATGGTAATCCTTCTGTGTAGGCTGCTTGCAGTGCTACAGGAGCAAAGCTATTCAATGAACCTTGCCCGCAAGCCATATTAACCGCCTCTAAAAGCACCTGCTTTTTCTTATCTGTCGTAATAATATAAGCAACTTGAATTCCTGCAAGATTAAATGTTTTAGTCGGTGCCATACAGGTAATAACACGATTAATTTCATCTCCTGCTAGTTTTGCAAGCGGAGTATGTTGTGCACCATCTAACATTAAATCAGCATGAATTTCGTCTGAAATAATGAGCACATCATATTTTGCACATAATCGAATAATTTCTTTTAATGTAGCTTCGTCCCATACATAGCCTCCTGGATTATGTGGGTTACACAATATGTATGCTTTAACGTTTTGGGCAAGTGCCTGTTCAAAAGCCTCAAAATCATAGACAAATGTTCCATCTTGCTCGACTAAAGGGCAAGTAACCACTTCACGGCCATTACTTTTAGGGATATTAAAAAATGGCGGATAGACGGGAGTAGAAATAAGCACTTTATCGCCTTGTTGAGTCAGTGCAGTCAAAATATTTGCCAAAGCTGATACGACACCGTGGCTGAAAGAAATGGCTTCTTGCTCAATGTGCCAATTGTATCGGCTTTTTTGCCAATCTACAATCGCTTGTTTTGCTTCTTCGCCTACATAGCTATAGCCAAAAATCGCCTCTTTAGCATGTTTTTGCAGTGCTGCTGCAACTGCAGAAGGTGGAGCAAAGTCCATGTCCGCTATCCACATTGGTAATATTTCTGTTGTATCGCTTAATCCATAAATTTTCTCCATTGCGTCCCATTTTACTGAGTTAGTACAACGACGATTTAAAGTTTGATCGAAAATCGACAAGCAAATCCCTCTTTTCTTTTTTTTTTACTATGGTATCATACCTATTAAGATTAAAGGATAATAGGTGAGTATTTTGGATAATATAAAAATGAATCGAACAGCCGTGCATCTGCTAGCAGAGTGGGATCCTTTCCACTTAGGTGCTGAGCATTATGATACAGAAACAGCAGATGTTGTTGCAGCACTACAAAGTATTGATGACCCATCTGCTCTTGCGAAGGTCATTCAAGAAACTTACGAGCACTCGTTTGAACAGTGGATTCCAATTGAAGATTGTGTTGCCATTTCATATAAACTACTGGCCATTAAGTTTGAAGCAAAATGTATTATTTAAATCGACATATAGTGTTTTTTTATTGGAAAGGTTTGTGTGCAAATGATTGCACGAAAGCTGCTTCCTTATAAAAGTGAGGTTGTCTTCTGTTTTTAGACAACCTCACTTTCTTATTGAAATAACGGCAAAATACCTTGGATAAAAATAAGCAAAATCGCAATAGGTGACACATAACGAATTAAAATATACCAAGTGTTAAACAGTAGACTTGAGGAAGCAAGCTCTTTACGAGAAATATCCTTTGTATAATAATAGCCTGCAAAAATAGAAATCAGTAAGGCACCGATTGGCATGCCGACACTATTTGTAATAAAGTCTACAAAATCAAAAATGGAACGATCTAATATTTTGACATCTGATAGAATACCGAAAGATAGGGCACTCGGAATTCCGAAGATGAAAATAATAAGTCCACCAATCCATGCGATTTTTTTACGCTTGTCGGGTTTGTCTCCAATGGCGATAGCTACTACAATTTCTAACATTGAAATCGAAGAAGTCACTGTAGCAAACAGTAAAAGAATAAAGAAAATCGTTAGGAATATGCCTCCAAGTGGCAATTGCTCAAAAACAGCAGGTAAGATAATAAAAACAAGCCCTGGCCCTTGGTCGGGTGTATAGCCTAGCGCGAATACAGCTGGGAAAATAACTAAACCTGCAAGAAGCGAAATAATAATATTCATAGATGCTACATTAATGGCTGAATTACCGATTTTTTCGGTTTTAGGGAGATACGATGCGTACGTAATCATAACAGCTATACCAACACTTAAGGAGAAGAATGCTTGTCCAAGCGCTTTTAAAAATGTTTCAGCATTTAAGTAAGACCAGTCAGGTACAAACATAAATTTTACGCCTTCCATTGCACCATCAAGTGTTAAGGAACGGATTACTAACACAATAAAGAAAATAAATAGTAGTGGCATCATCCACGTACTTGCCTTTTCAATCCCACCTTTAATACCTCCAGATACGATAGCAATCGTTAACAGTAAAAATAACCCTTGCACAAGTACCGCTTCAAATGGGCTAGAGATAATATTGCCAAACAAATCAGCATAATTCCCGTTATGACCATCGCTCGTTAATTGAAACGTTAATGAACGTCCTAAATAACTTAAAATCCAACCACCTACTACACTATAGAAGGATAGTATTAAACCCGCAATAATCATGCCGCCCCATCCTATTAAAAACCATGGTTTTCCTGGGGCTTGTTGTTTGAACGATGTTACAGCATCCTTTTGCCCACGACGTCCAATCATAAATTCTGCAATTAACACCGGCAAACCGATGAAAAATGTACATAAAATAAATAATAAAATAAATACACTTCCGCCGTTGGTTCCCGCCATATAGGGGAATTTCCAGATAGCGCCTAATCCTATGGCGCTACCAGCAGCAGCTAAAATAAATCCAATTTTTGTTGAAAATTGATCTCTAGATGACACGAAAATAAAGCCTCCTTATACTAAAGTTCTATTTTACCGCAAATATGGCATAACACAAGGCAAATTTCTGAAAATTGATTATAAATACTTTTTACGCCCCAACGTCTTACTACAAGTAGAATTCTTTAAACGAAATGCATGATTTACTATCAATTCTAGCGATTTTCTCAAGCTAGCCAGTTACAATTAAAATTGTAACAATTAGGAAGAACAGGTCGTTACATAGAAAAGGAGGGATAACGAGTGAATGAAACGGAATTAATCGAGCGAGCACAACAAGGTGATAAAGAAGCTTATATTGAACTAATTCGCATCCATCAGCGAACAGTTGAAAAATTTGCCTTTCAATGTGGCGTACATAGTAGTGATTTAGCGGATGTTTCACAAGAAGTTTTTGTCAAGCTATACCGTTTTTTACATCAATTCAAGCAGGATCGATTTACGACATGGCTTTATAAAGTCACACTTAATGCTACCCGTGATTATTATCGAAAAGAGCGACGTGAACAAGCAAAGGAGGAGCTGTTAAGCGCGCAGCGACAAGTCCCAAGTCCTTCAGCTGAAAAGCATGTCCTTAATTTTGAGGAAGACCGTGTATTGCATCATAGCATTCAAGCACTTGATGAAAAATATCGCTATCCGCTCGTCTTGTATTATTTTCATGAGTTGAAGTATGAGGAAATTGCCGAGGTACTTGGCATTTCGTTATCCACTGTCAAAGTACGCATATTGCGGGCAAAAGAAAAACTTAAAGTAGCTTTGACACAGGAAGGGAGTGTTGAGAATGGATGATCAACAATTTGACAAGCGTATGGCACTGTTGAAAAAATCATACGACCGAATGGAACCTCAATTAAATCCCGATAATGTTTTCAAGCAAATCGAAGAAGAAAAAGAAGAAGCACTGCCTAAGCAATCGATTACCGCACAACAAAAACAAGCCGTAAAATGGCAGAAGCCAGCAGTATGGATAGCAAGCGTTGCAAGTGTGTTGCTAATTGGTTTCTTGGTATCGTTTTATACATTGAATCAACAGGAAAATACACACAGTGAAGTAACACAAGATGTGCCTGTTGAAAAGGCAGTTGAGGAAGAGTTAGCAGATTACTTAACGAAAAAATTTAATAGTAAAAAGGAGGATATTAGAAAGGAATTAAAAGTGACCAAAGATGAGCTAGAAGACTTTGATTTTATTAAAAACGCAAATTCAATGTTAGATTTTTATCTTACGACTAATTTGCATTTGAAATTAACGGATGAAAACTATGTGGAAATTATGGAAGAAAATATAATGAATCGTTTAATGACTCCTAAGCGGGCGGTAGAAAAGATAGAAACTTTTAGAAATTTAAGTTTTGAGGAATCGTTTGCCGTTTATAGTAACTACGTTATTTCCGTAGAGGAATTGGAGCGTTTTTATAGCAAGCTTCTTGAGCCTTACCAACAGCAATTAAAAGAAAAAGATGATGTAGAACAATATCCATCTAATTTACAAGCTATTATTGAAGCGGCAAATAATCAATATATGGAGTTGAAAACGGATGGAAATGGCGTGTTTTATTTTAAAGCAAATCCAATCAATGGGGAATTTGCTCCGCAGTATATCAACCAATTACATCCGGACGTTTTCGGGTATTTCGAATATTTAAAAATGGGTTACTTATTATTGGCAGATGACTTACGATATACGCGAGAAGAAACGGCGCGCTCACTTAAAATAATGGAACGTACATTACTTGCAGATGTAAATGCTAGTTCTCTTGATTACAAGCTTTTAGAAGAAACCTATAAAAATACGTGGGTGGTATTATTGCTAGGTACAAAACAATATCCTGCCATAGCAAATGACGGGCAACCTCATCAGGACTATATGAAATTTTTAGAGGAAGTAGCTAGTGGAAAGTATGGTGAAGTAATGCAAAAGACCGCTGCTACTATTTTAGGAGAATTACAGCAAATGCAGCACTCCGCTACATTATCACAACTGGAACCTTATGATATCTGGACAATACTTTTACAGACACGGCAAGAAACAGCAGGTACTATTAACGACAGTGACTTTAATGTTGTCGATATGAATGAGTCTCGTATTGCACAAATAAAAGGAATATATGAACAATATAAAAACAATAATGATGAAGCAATCATCAATCAACTACACCCAATCAATATTGCCTCACTTTACTTATATGCTGTGACCATTGACGATAAGGCAGTGCAAAATGCTTTATTAACACCAGAAGCCGAAGTGGATGCAAGTATGTTACAAACGATACAGAGTCTTGATGTTTTTAGTCAGCTAGGCGAATATAATGGAATTTTTCCTACCGTCGCTGCTCGTGTTGCTATAGGCAGTCAGGAAAAGTACGGAAGGCAGTTCCTCATCAAGTTTTCAAAATCAGAGGAAGGTAATTATCGTATCACAGCAATCATGGATTGATGGGATGATTTTTTGCCCCACTTATTGACGTATGTTATAATTTATCGTGATATATACGTAGCAAACATATAGAAAGTGGGCAAAGGTTATGGCAAAAAAATATGAATTAGGAGACGTATTGACCGGAAAAGTTACAGGTATTCAACCGTACGGTGCATTTGTAGCACTTGATGACGATACACAAGGGCTCGTGCATATTTCTGAAATTACGTACGGCTTTGTAAAAGACGTCAGTGAGTTTTTATCAGTTGGGCAAGAGGTTGAAGTCAAGGTACTTGAAATCGATGAAGCGGCCGAAAAAATTAGTTTATCGATTCGTGCCTTACAAGAGCGCCCAGCAGCAAGAAAAAAAGACGCACCACCCCGAAAATCATTACAGGATCGAGTGGATGAATCCGATGCGAATGGTTTTAATTCCTTAAAAGATAAATTACAGGACTGGATCGAACAGTCAGGACATTAAAAAACGAGGATGCTTTCATGTGAAGGCATCCTCGTTTTTTATTTTTTATGATTTAGCCCTTTTTCATCTTCCGTATGCGATATTGCAGGTTTTGTCGGCTCATACCGAGAGCACCAGCAGCCTTTGTTATATTGCCTTCATATAGATTTAAGACATTTTGCACATAATAGGATTCGGCTTCTCGTAAATAAGCATCGAGAGGCATGACATCGTTTTGCTGGTGGAACATGAAAAATTCAGGTTCATGGTCAGATGTGTCTTGGCTTTGCACTTTAAATCGAAAATGAACAGGTAGTAAATCAAACGTAACGGTTGATTCTGTTGTCATAAACGAAACGATTTCATCTAGCAATAGTTCGAGTTCCTTTAAGTTTCCTGGCCAATCATATTGTAAGAATAATGCTTGGACATCCGGTGCAAGTTCTGCCACATTTGACGCAAATCGCTCACGATGACGACTAAAATAATCTGCCACGAACGGTAAAATATCTTCTTTGCGATCTGTTAAATTTGGAATAGTAATGGACATTGTTGCAAAGAAATAATAGAGAGATTTAGACAGCTTATTTTCTGCAATAAGTGTAATTGGGTCACTGCCGACACTACCGATTAGCATATATTTGGATGGTGGTAATGACTGTAATAACTCAAGTAACTGTTCCTGAATAGGAAGACTTAAAAAATCAATACGTTCGAAGAAAAAAGTATAGGCTTTATCATCTTGTAAAAGTTCCTGCACCTTATCGAGCACTGATTTTGCCGAACGTCGACTAAATAATGTAACAAAGGCTTCAGGATCACTAGAAGCTGCATGATGAATACCTTCTGCAACTAAATCTTTGCCTGTACCAGATTCACCGATAAGTAAAACAGGTAATTTTACCGCCGCTGCTTTTTTAGCGTTGACAATAACTTGTTGCATTGCTTCAGATACTGCTGTAATCATATCAAAAGTTAAAGGTTCACCATATCGTCGTAGCGGCTGATAGACTAATTTTTCTAAAGATGTGATATCACGTGCGAATTCAATCGCACCAATCAATTGATTATTTTTAAAAAGAGGGAATGTATCATTAATGGTTGTAATTTCATGGCCGTTTTTATTCCAATAGGTTTGTTTCACATTCATTTCTTGTAAACCGGTTTGTAACACCCGCATTAAAGTACTTTCATGTTGACGGAAGGAAAACAATTCAATAATTGAACGATCTGCTAATTCATCAAAATGAAATCCTTCGATTTCTTTCATTTTTGAATTATAGATAATTGTTTTACCCGTTACGTCAATCGCATGTATACCAACGGATACATTAGTTGCAATAAACTCATAAAAGGGTAGTAATGGTTCAGAATTATTCATAAAATGTGCACCTCAAAAATTTTTTACTTGAAATATGCAACGAAATTTTGCATTATAATAAGTGTAAGAATATTTTATACGCAAAAATATTTTGCGTCAATAGTTTTTGCATACTAAATATTTACAGCTCACAAAAGGAGGATATAGTATGATTCCATACAAACATGAACCATTTACAGATTTTTCTCAAGAGGCAAATTACAACGCATATTTAGAGGCATTAAATAAAGTTGAAAGTTATTTAGGTCAAGACTATCCATTAATTATTGGTGGAGAGCGCATTACTACAGAAGATAAAATCGTTTCATATAATCCAGCAAAAAAAACACAGGTGATTGGTCGCGTTTCAAAAGCAAGCAGAGAATTAGCTGAAAAAGCAATGCAAGTAGCTGACGAAACATTTAAAACATGGAAAAAAGTAGACCCAGCGATTCGCGCTGATGTGTTATTCAAAGCAGCGGCAATTATCCGTCGTCGTAAACATGAGTTTTCAGCATTATTGACAAAAGAAGCAGGTAAACCTTGGAATGAAGCAGATGCAGATACAGCAGAAGCAATTGACTTCTTAGAATACTATGGTCGCCAAATGTTACGTATTAAAGACGGCCAACCAGTAGAAAGTCGCCCAGGCGAATACAACCGTTATGATTACATCCCATTAGGAATCGGTATCGTTATTTCACCATGGAACTTCCCATTCGCAATTATGGCTGGTACTACAGTAGCAGCTTTAGTAACAGGGAATACAGTATTATTAAAGCCAGCTTCAACTACACCAGTTGTTGCATATAAATTTATCGAAGTTTTAGAAGAAGCAGGATTACCAGCAGGTGCTGTTAACTACGTACCAGGTTCTGGTGCAGAAGTTGGTGATTACTTAGTTGATCATCCGAAAACGCGCTTTATCAGCTTCACTGGTTCTCGTGATGTTGGTTTACGTATTAACCAACGTGCAGCAACACATAACGAAGGTCAAATTTGGATTAAACGCGTTATCGCTGAAATGGGCGGTAAAGATACAATTGTAGTCGATAAAGAAGCAGACTTAGAGCTTGCAGCACAATCAATTGTAAAATCAGCTTTCGGCTTCTCAGGTCAAAAATGTTCGGCATGCTCTCGTGCTGTTATCGTAGAAGATGTTTATGACACAGTAGTGAACCGTGTAGCCGAGCTTACTAATGAATTAACAATCGGTGACCCAGCTGACAACAGCAACTTCATGGCAACAGTAATCGACCAAGCAGCTTTCAATAAAATTACTGAATACATTGAAATCGGGAAAAAAGAAGGACGCCTTGTAGCAGGTGGTACAGCAGATGATTCTGTTGGTTACTTCATCAACCCAACAGTGTTTGCAGACGTAGATCCTTCTGCTCGCATCATGAAAGAAGAAATTTTCGGACCAGTTGTAGCAATTGCAAAAGCAAAAGATTTCGATGAAGCGATTGAAATTGCAAACGACACAGAATACGGCTTAACAGGTGCGGTTATTACAAATAATCGTATGAACCTAGAAAAAGCGCGTGAAGATTTCCACGTTGGTAACTTATACTTCAACCGTGGTTGTACAGGTGCTATCGTTGGTTACCAACCATTTGGTGGTTTCAACATGTCTGGTACTGACTCAAAAGCTGGTAGACTACCTACAACTTCATATGCAAGCAAAAACAACTTCAGAAATGCTTTAATTTTTACTGATTTTAATGTGGGACGACACCACATGTTCAAAGATAGACTGTTCTAGTAAGTAGAAAAAGTTAGCACACCTCGTAGAAAATAAATTCTACGAGGTGCGCGATTTAACCATATGAAGGTCAACAAATATTTTTTGTTTCTATTATATAGTCCTTTTTCAGCTCTACTAGGCAGTCTTATCTTTCATAGATTTTTATTATGAGTTAGTAGGGAGAGTGCTTTATGACAAAATCACAACAAGTTATTGAACAAACACAAAATTATGGTGCTGCAAACTATCATCCACTGCCAATCGTTATTGCAGAGGCTGAAGGTGCTTGGGTTAAAGATCCAGAAGGAAACAAATACTTAGATATGTTATCAGCATATTCTGCAGTAAATCAGGGACATCGTCATCCAAAAATTATTGCTGCATTAAAAGAACAAGCTGATAAAGTAACATTAACTTCTCGTGCATTTTACAGTGAAAACTTAGGTGAATGGTATGAGCTTGTAGGAAAATTAACAAATAAACAAATGGTTTTACCTATGAATACGGGTGCAGAAGCAGTGGAAACTGCATTTAAAGCAGCTCGTCGTTGGGCTTATGATGTAAAAGGTGTTGAAGAAGGCAAAGCAGAACTAATCGCTTGTAATGGAAACTTCCACGGGCGTACGATGCTAGCTGTATCTTTATCGTCTGATGAAGAATATCGCCGCGGTTTTGGACCGATGTTACCTAACATTAAACTTGTAGATTATGGTAATTTAGAAGCGTTAAAAGCTGCAATTACACCAAATACAGCAGCATTTTTACTTGAGCCAATTCAAGGGGAAGCTGGTATCGTTATACCACCAGAAGGTTTCTTAAAAGCAGCTCGTGAACTATGCCGTGAAAACAATGTGTTATTTATTGCAGATGAAATTCAAGCAGGATTAGCTCGTACAGGTAAAATGTTTGCTTGTGATTGGGAAGAAGTAGAGCCTGATATGTACATTTTAGGAAAAGCATTAGGCGGCGGTGTATTCCCAATTTCTTGTGTAGCTGCAAATCGTGATATTTTAGGTGTCTTCAACCCAGGTTCTCATGGTTCAACTTTCGGAGGTAACCCTTTAGCTTGTGCTGTTTCTATCGCATCTATTAAAGTTTTATTAGATGAAAAATTAGCAGAGCGTTCACAAGAACTAGGTGAATATTTCAAAGGGAAATTACGTGAAATTAACAACCCAATCATTAAGGAAGTTCGTGGTCGTGGTTTATTTATCGGTATGGAATTAACAGAGGCAGCGCGTCCATATTGTGAAAAGTTAAAAGAATTAGGCTTATTATGTAAAGAAACACATGATACAGTTATTCGTTTTGCACCACCATTAGTTATTTCTCAAGAAGATTTAGATTGGTCAATTGCTCAAATTGAAAAAGTATTTAAACTTTAACAAAATGTTCACATTTTATTTCGGAAGTGTGTTACAATGATGCCGATATACTATCATTATAAAAACAAAGAGGCGATTTAATATGTCTGAAAACTTAAATCTGTTCACATCAACTCAAGATGTTATTCAAGATGCTCTTAATAAACTAGGCTATGACGAAGCAATGTATGAATTACTGAAAGAACCGCTTCGTATGCTACAAGTACGCATTCCAGTTAAAATGGATGATGGTACGACAAAAGTATTTACTGGTTACCGTGCTCAGCACAATGATGCAGTAGGACCAACAAAAGGTGGCGTGCGTTTCCACCCAGCTGTTTCAGAAGAGGAAGTTAAAGCGCTTTCAATGTGGATGACATTGAAATGTGGAATCGTTGATCTACCATATGGCGGAGGTAAAGGCGGTGTCATCTGTGACCCACGTCAAATGTCAATGGGTGAGATTGAACGTCTAAGCCGTGGTTATGTACGTGCGGTAAGTCAAATCGTGGGACCAACAAAAGATATTCCTGCGCCAGACGTATTTACAAATGCACAAATTATGGCATGGATGATGGATGAATATAGCCGTATGGACGAATTCAACTCTCCAGGGTTCATCACAGGTAAGCCACTTGTACTTGGTGGTTCTCAAGGTCGTGATCGTGCAACTGCTCAAGGTGTAACAATCGTTATTGAAGAAGCTGCGAAAAAACGTGGTATTGATATTAAAGGTGCTCGCGTTGTTATTCAAGGATTTGGTAACGCAGGTAGCTTCTTAGCTAAATTCATGAATGATTTAGGTGCCAAAGTAATTGGTATTTCAGATGCATATGGTGCTCTTCATGATCCTGAAGGTTTAGATATCGACTACTTATTAGATCGTCGTGATAGCTTCGGAACTGTAACAACATTATTCGAAAACACAATTTCAAATAAAGATCTTTTAGAGCTTGATTGTGATATTTTAGTTCCTGCCGCAATTGAAAACCAAATTACTGCTGACAATGCGCATAATATTAAAGCAAACATTGTCGTAGAAGCAGCAAATGGTCCAACGACAGCAGAAGCGACAAAAATTTTAACAGAGCGTGGCATTTTACTTGTACCTGATGTATTAGCATCTGCAGGTGGTGTTACAGTATCTTACTTCGAGTGGGTACAAAATAACCAAGGTTATTACTGGACAGAAGAAGAAGTAGAAGAACGCCTATACAAAAAAATGGTTGAAGCATTTGAAAATGTTTATACAACAGCCACTACACGTAACATCAATATGCGCTTAGCTGCATATATGGTTGGTGTGCGTCGTACTGCAGAAGCATCACGCTTCCGCGGTTGGGTTTAATCTATCGAAAAGGGTCGTCTCCAATTTGGAGCGACCCTTTTTTGTATAGAATGAAGCTGTGTGCCATTACGAAAGTTAAACTTAACAAAACTTGTTACGACGATTTTTTTGGTTTGTCAGTAGATTACAAGATGAATGAGTTGTGCCTGTGCCTGAAAAAATACATAGGGCATATGTGGATTATTGCGCGCGCGTATAATGGTGCTTAAATCTTTGCTTTCTACTCTAGAAATATGAGAAAATCCAACTAGAAAGGGGCGATTTCCATGAATTCATTTACATTTTATAATCCAGTGAAGTTACATTTTGGTGAAGATGCGTTGGAAAAATTACCGAAAGAATTAGCGCAGTTCGGACAGAAGGTGCTAGTTGTTTATGGCGGAGGTAGCATTAAAAAGAATGGTGTATATAATGCTGTCATTGAGAAATTACAAGAAGCGGGTAAGTCCATTTTTGAATTGAGCGGTGTTGAGCCAAATCCGCGTGTAGAGACAGCTCGTCTAGGCATAGAGATTTGTAAAAAAGAAGGGATTGACCTTGTGCTCGCTGTTGGTGGTGGTTCTGTTATTGACTGCTCCAAATTAATAGTAGCCGGGGCAAAATATGACGGGGACGCATGGGATATTGTTAAAAGAAAATTTATTGTGAAAGATGCACTACCGTTAGGAACAGTGTTAACCTTAGCTGCAACAGGCTCTGAAATGAATTCCGGTTCGGTTATTACGAACGCTTCAACGGAAGAAAAATTCAGTTGGGGTAGCCCAGCTGTCTTCCCTAAGTTTTCTATTTTAAATCCAGCATACACAGTGACTGTGCCGAAAAATCATACAGTTTACGGTATAGTGGATATGATGTCCCATGTCTTTGAACAATACTTCCATAATGCGACCAATACACCCATTACTGATGAAATGTGTGAAGGTGTATTACGAACAGTAATTAGCACGGCCTCTAAACTTATCGAAGATTTAGAGAATGTGACATTACGTGAAACGATTTTACTAGCAGGAACAATTGGTTTAAATGGCTTTTTATCAATTGGTTCCCAAGGGGATTGGGCTTCGCACAATATTGAACATGCCGTATCTGCCATTTATGATATCCCGCATGCGGGTGGTTTAGCAATTTTGCAACCACATTGGATGCGTCTAAACGTATCGGTTAATCCTGAGCGCTTTGCGGGTATTGCGACACGTGTCTTTGGTGTTGATGCAACTGGAAAGACAACCGAGGAAGTTGCCCATGAGGGGATTGATCGTCTATCGGCATTTTGGACATCTTTAGGTGCACCTAATCGTTTAGCCGATTATGATATTGACGATGCTAAATTCGATCAAATTGTTGAACATGCCATGGAAAACGGACCTTTTGGCAACTTCAATAAGTTGCAGGAAAAAGATGTACGTACAATTTTACAAAATGCACGTTAGGTTATAGTGTGACAGTAAAAGATGTATCGAAAAGTGAGGTTATCACTTTTGATACATCTTTTTTATTTTACTCATTACATAAAATCAATTACAAACGCCTGTCTATTATTTGGGTTAATTGTCAAAATTGTTCAGAATTTGTTTAGGTAATTTTTTTAAAATGAATGTAATCATTTTTGAATTGACAGGGGATGTAGAGAGAATGTTAAAACAATTGATTGAAAATCATATTACGATGCACTGTGAGAGTCATTTTTTTCAGCCGAATATTTACGAACTGAAAAATTGTATCGAAGTATTAGGAATTGAAGCGACTGCGTTACGAATGGACAATGATCAAATTGCCGCAGGATATGTAGTCGACAATCGTATATTTTTTAAAAGCATGCGATATGGACAAACGACGATCACATTAACTGATGGTCAAAGGGAAGCGATTGTGCAACTTTACGTTCGTCCTTCTGGAGAAATAATGCTAGAGGTAATGCCGAATTTAGAAGATGCTGAAATCGTGCTAGTATATTATCGAACGATTTTAGCTGAAACGGCGATTGCAATTGATTTAATAGGGGCTTTGAAGCACTATCTAGTAGCGCATAATCTTATGAATGATGAAGATGCCATTACCGAAGTGCATTATAAATCGATGCATCCGAATGTACTAAAAGATTCCTATGCGGGTAATTTTGTTTTAGGTTGTCGTCCGGACGGAGAGCCGTTAACAAATGCTGAAGAATTTGATTTAGCCAATCGTCTGGCTACATTAGAATTCTCAAAAATTATAATTCAACAGGATGGCATACAAAAAATGATCTGTTTAAGAATGCTATTAACTTTTATGATTACGGATTATGTAATTGTCTCATAGAAGGTTAAATGCTTTTGTCAATGATAGAACTTTGTACGTATTCTTATACTAAATAGCCAACTGCCTAACGTTGGCAATTGGCTATTTGTTTATTGTTCTTTTGTAGGTCGTTCTCCAACATGTTGCCAATTTAATCTACCATCATCCTCATCAAATAAAATGGCTACTTTTGATACGCCTTTTTGACTTAGAAGTACTTCTGTTAAATGGTCACGTACATCATCTAAATAAGCAAGGGATAAATTTGGGTCTGCTTCTGCCACAAGCTCTACATGTAGAAATTCTCCTTCTTTAACCACTTCTAAACGAACGATATCTTTAATATTTGGGTTATCCATTACAAGGTGAGCAATATGATTCAGCATTTCCTCATCCGTTTCACCGATAACACCACGTGCGTTATCTAGGAATACCTTGCCAACTACATAAAACATCATACAGCCAATAATAATTGACACAAGTCCTTCAATTCTCGCCCAACCAGTAAAATGTGCAATTAAGATGGCGGCAAAGGCTAAAACGTTACCACCAGTAGCTACTAAATCTTCCATAAAAACTAATTTAGTGGCAGGTTTTGCACGTTTTAAATACGTAAATGCTTTTGCAATAGAAGCTAGACCAGCCTTTTCTTGTCCAGCCTCATGTAGCACCTCGACTGCTGCTTTTGCAAGAACCGTACCTTCTAATACAATCCCAATAAACAACACACCAAGTGCAATAAACATTCCTTTCGATTCACCTGAAGGATGCATAAAATGATGCCAGCCTTCCTTAATCGTCTCATAAGATAGGATGGCTACAATAATTACGGCGAATAAGCATACAAGATTAACAATTCGACCAAAGCCTCCTGGGAATTGCTTTGTAGGTGCTTTTTTCGAAAGGGCGGAGCCGATATAGACGAAAAATTGGTTTGCAGCATCACCAAGGGAATGCATCATTTCGGCAAACATAGCCACATTGCCTGTGAAGAAAAAAGCAATCCCTTTAATGATTCCTAAAAAGGTGTTTACAAATGCAGCCATAAGGGAGGGTTTATTACCGTCTTTTAATAGTTTTAATATTTCTGTCATAGAGTCCTCCAACTAGTTTAAAATTTCCATTTCTATTTTTTCAATATAAGGTAAGGTACGTAATGAACGATAAAACGACAGTAAGTTATCTGAGACAATTAACGATAAACGGAAATCTAATTCGTGTAATACTTGATTATTCGCCATTGGTATATCTTTAATACGAATATTTTCAATTACAATGTTGTTTTCCTTTAAAAAAAGAAGAAATGATTCTGTATGGTCATCATTATCAATCTGAACCTTTAATGATACTTCTCGCATCCGAATTCGTTTTGGTCCAATTTTCATAAGAAAAGGAGATAACACTTCGATGCCAAAAACAATGATAATAACAGCTAGTGTTGCATCCATATAAAAGCCTGCGCCAACAGCAATCCCAATGCCAGCAGCTCCCCAGATCATAGCTGCAGTCGTTAAACCAGAAATGCTATCATTACCGCGTCTTAAAATGACACCTGCCCCAAGAAATCCGATGCCACTAACTACTTGTGCTGCTAAACGAAGGGGATCCATTGTAATGTTTATATCTCCCCTTGGAGGTGTTGAGTATGCAGTCTCGATAGAAATAATAGTTAGTAAGCAACTAAATGTAGCAATCACTAAACTTGTTTTTAATCCAACAGGTTTCTTTTTTAATTCCCTTTCAATACCGATTACTAAACTTAATGTGGCTGCAATCACTAATTTTATTCCAACTTCATATGTAATCATATTCTCCAATAATGTTTCCAAACGCAACCCTCCATTGTTATTTCGTATTGCTAAGAGATATGCAAGCTGTCATTATTATATGTACATTACTTTTTTGTATTGTACATCACGCAAGTAATGAAGTATAAGTTTTTTTTATGGAGGCGGATTCAATGAGTGAACCGAAGATTCATCCATATATTCCAATTTTCATAGGTGTTATATCAGTATCTTTATCTGCTATTTTTGTGAAATTAGCAACTGCGGATGCTGGTGTTATTGCTTTTTATCGTATGTTGTTTTCTGTCATAATTATGGCACCACTATTTTTTTGGAAATATACCAATGAATTAAAACAGCTATCTATTCGTGATTGGTGTTTTTCTTCTATAGCGGGTGTTTTTTTAGCTTTTCACTTTATTTTGTGGTTTGAGTCACTAAATTACACATCTGTTGCAAGCTCAACTGTGCTTGTGACACTTCAACCACTTTTTGCGTTTGTAGGTACATACTTTTTCTTTAAAGAGGCAATTACTGTGAAAACTATTTTCGCGGGGGCTATTGCCATTGTTGGCAGTGTGTTAATAAGCTGGGGTGATTTTAAACTAAGTGGATCTGCTTTCTATGGGGATATGCTTGCATTAATTGCTTGTGCACTTATTACAATATACTTACTATTTGGGCAAGATGTACGAAAGCGATTATCACTTGTGACTTATACAATGATTGTTTACGCAGTAAGTACGATTACATTGTTTTTCTATGTTTTATTAAAGGGGGAATCATTCGGTCCGTATTCGTCTATGGATTGGATGTGGTTTATTTTATTGGCAATTGTCCCTAATTTATTAGGTCATACTTTATTTAATTGGTCTATTAAATATGTTAGTACGAATGTTGTATCAATTGCTATATTATTTGAACCAATTGGAGCGGCCTTATTAGCTTTTATTATTTTTAAAGAGTATTTAATCGCTACACAAATCATTGGTGGATGCATTGTAATAGCAGGGATTCTACTGTTTGTAGTGGATGATAAAAAGATTTTAAAGTTTTTTAAGAAAAAAGCTTGATTTTTATATTGCTATATTATATATTATTACTTGTCCTTAACAAGAAGGACGACATGAAAAAAGAAATTAAAAAATTGTTGACTTCTTGTTGAATACAAGTTATGATAATAAAGTCGCTGAAAACAAGCGAAAATAAATGAACCTTGAAAACTGAACAAGCAAAACGTAATCAATATAGTTTTTACTAGCTAACTTCGTTAGTGAACGAAACAAAAAATTTGGACATCAAAATTGATGCCAGCAAAACAATTTGAGCTAATCAAATTTCTTTTATGGAGAGTTTGATCCTGGCTCAGGACGAACGCTGGCGGCGTGCCTAATACATGCAAGTCGAGCGAACAGAGAAGGAGCTTGCTCCTTTGACGTTAGCGGCGGACGGGTGAGTAACACGTGGGCAACCTACCCTATAGTTTGGGATAACTCCGGGAAACCGGGGCTAATACCGAATAATCTATTGTCCCTCATGGGACAATACTGAAAGACGGCATCTCGCTGTCGCTATAGGATGCCGCGGCGCATTAGCTAGTTGGTGAGGTAACGGCTCACCAAGGCAACGATGCGTAGCCGACCTGAGAGGGTGATCACACTGGGACTGAGACACTACCAGACTCCTACGGGAGGCAGCAGTAGGGAATCTTCCACAATGGGCGAAAGCCTGATGGAGCAACGCCGCGTGAGTGAAGAAGGATTTCGGTTCGTAAAACTCTGTTGTAAGGGAAGAACAAGTACAGTAGTAACTGGCTGTACCTTGACGGTACCTTATTAGAAAGCCACGGCTAACTACGTGCCAGCAGCCGCGGTAATACGTAGGTGGCAAGCGTTGTCCGGAATTATTGGGCGTAAAGCGCGCGCAGGTGGTTTCTTAAGTCTGATGTGAAAGCCCACGGCTCAACCGTGGAGGGTCATTGGAAACTGGGAGACTTGAGTGCAGAAGAGGATAGTGGAATTCCAAGTGTAGCGGTGAAATGCGTAGAGATTTGGAGGAACACCAGTGGCGAAGGCGACTATCTGGTCTGTAACTGACACTGAGGCGCGAAAGCGTGGGGAGCAAACAGGATTAGATACCCTGGTAGTCCACGCCGTAAACGATGAGTGCTAAGTGTTAGGGGGTTTCCGCCCCTTAGTGCTGCAGCTAACGCATTAAGCACTCCGCCTGGGGAGTACGGTCGCAAGACTGAAACTCAAAGGAATTGACGGCCGCACAAGCGGTGGAGCATGTGGTTTAATTCGAAGCAACGCGAAGAACCTTACCAGGTCTTGACATCCCGTTGACCACTGTAGAGATATGGTTTTCCCTTCGGGGACAACGGTGACAGGTGGTGCATGGTTGTCGTCAGCTCGTGTCGTGAGATGTTGGGTTAAGTCCCGCAACGAGCGCAACCCTTGATCTTAGTTGCCATCATTTAGTTGGGCACTCTAAGGTGACTGCCGGTGACAAACCGGAGGAAGGTGGGGATGACGTCAAATCATCATGCCCCTTATGACCTGGGCTACACACGTGCTACAATGGACGATACAAACGGTTGCCAACTCGCGAGAGGGAGCTAATCCGATAAAGTCGTTCTCAGTTCGGATTGTAGGCTGCAACTCGCCTACATGAAGCCGGAATCGCTAGTAATCGCGGATCAGCATGCCGCGGTGAATACGTTCCCGGCCTTGTACACACCGCCCGTCACACCACGAGAGTTTGTAACACCCGAAGTCGGTGAGGTAACCTTTTGGAGCCAGCCGCCGAAGGTGGGATAGATGATTGGGGTGAAGTCGTAACAAGGTAGCCGTATCGGAAGGTGCGGCTGGATCACCTCCTTTCTAAGGATATTTTCGGAATACAAACCTTGGGTTTGTAAGATTACGTTTTGCGTTCAGTTTTGAAGGTTCATCATTACGATGAAACACTTCAAAACTGTGCTCCTGTCGCTACGCTTTCGTCGCAAATTTGCGAAGAAGTAGAAGCAGGTAGTGAATTTGTTCTTTGAAAACTGGATAAAACGACATTGAAATTGTAACAAACACATTTATTTTTTAAGTTTTTTATAGGCTTAATAACTAAATAGGGTTTCAAGACACAAGCAGTTCTAGGAAGCGAACGAGTGAATAAAGGAGCGTACTTACGTACGTGACTGATTGAACGAGAGAAGCTGACAACGAAATGCGCAGTGGATTGGAAGCCGATAGGTTAAGTTATTAAGGGCGCACGGCGAATGCCTTGGCACTAGGAGCCGAAGAAGGACGGCACTAACACCGATATGCTTCGGGGAGCTGTAAGTGAGCTTTGATCCGGAGATTTCCGAATGGGGGAACCCACTACGTTTAATCGCGTAGTATCTTGACGTGAATACATAGCGTCTTGAAGGCAGACCCAGGGAACTGAAACATCTAAGTACCTGGAGGAAGAGAAAGAAAAATCGATTCCCTGAGTAGCGGCGAGCGAAACGGGAAGAGCCCAAACCAAGAGGCTTGCCTCTTGGGGTTGTAGGACACTCTATACGGAGTTACAAAGGAATGAGTTAGATGAAGCGACTTGGAAAGGTCCGCCAGAGCAGGTAAAAGCCCTGTAGTCGAAAGTTCGTTCCCTCCAGAGTGGATCCTGAGTACGGCGGAACACGTGAAATTCCGTCGGAATCCGGGAGGACCATCTCCCAAGGCTAAATACTACCTAGTGACCGATAGTGAACCAGTACCGTGAGGGAAAGGTGAAAAGCACCCCGGAAGGGGAGTGAAAGAGATCCTGAAACCGTGTGCCTACAAGTAGTTAGAGCCCGTTAATGGGTGATAGCGTGCCTTTTGTAGAATGAACCGGCGAGTTACGATTACGTGCGAGGTTAAGCTTTAGAAGGCGGAGCCGCAGCGAAAGCGAGTCTGAATAGGGCGAATTAGTACGTGGTCGTAGACCCGAAACCAGGTGATCTACCCATGTCCAGGGTGAAGGTGAGGTAACACTTACTGGAGGCCCGAACCCACGCACGTTGAAAAGTGCGGGGATGAGGTGTGGGTAGCGGAGAAATTCCAATCGAACTTGGAGATAGCTGGTTCTCTCCGAAATAGCTTTAGGGCTAGCCTCGTGATGAGAATACTGGAGGTAGAGCACTGTTTGGACTAGGGGGCCATCCCGGTTTACCGAATTCAGACAAACTCCGAATGCCAGATATTTATACACGGGAGTCAGACTGCGAGTGATAAGATCCGTAGTCAAAAGGGAAACAGCCCAGACCACCAGCTAAGGTCCCAAAGTAATCGTTAAGTGGAAAAGGATGTGGCGTTGCACAGACAACCAGGATGTTGGCTTAGAAGCAGCCATCATTTAAAGAGTGCGTAATAGCTCACTGGTCGAGTGACGCTGCGCCGAAAATGTATCGGGGCTAAACGATTCACCGAAGCTGTGGATTGACATCTACGATGTCAGTGGTAGGAGAGCGTTCTAAGTGCGTTGAAGTCAGACCGGAAGGACTGGTGGAGCGCTTAGAAGTGAGAATGCCGGTATGAGTAGCGAAAGACGGGTGAGAATCCCGTCCACCGTATGACTAAGGTTTCCTGAGGAAGGCTCGTCCGCTCAGGGTTAGTCGGGACCTAAGCCGACCGATAGGCGTAGGCGATGGACAACAGGTTGATATTCCTGTACCACCTCCTCACCGTTTGAGAAATGGGGGACGCAGTAGGATAGGGTAAGCGCGCCGTTGGTTGTGCGCGTCCAAGCAGTAAGGCGTGTGTGTAGGCAAATCCGCACACTGTAACGTTGAGCTGTGATGGCGAGTCCGTATGGACGAAGTTCCTGATTTCACACTGCCAAGAAAAGCCTCTATCGAGGTGAGAGGTGCCCGTACCGCAAACCGACACAGGTAGTCGAGGAGAGAATCCTAAGGTGTGCGAGAGAACTCTCGTTAAGGAACTCGGCAAAATGACCCCGTAACTTCGGGAGAAGGGGTGCTCTTGAGCGTGCAAGCGCATGAGAGCCGCAGTGAATAGGCCCAGGCGACTGTTTAGCAAAAACACAGGTCTCTGCAAAACCGTAAGGTGACGTATAGGGGCTGACGCCTGCCCGGTGCTGGAAGGTTAAGAGGAGTGGTTAGCGCAAGCGAAGCTGCGAATTGAAGCCCCAGTAAACGGCGGCCGTAACTATAACGGTCCTAAGGTAGCGAAATTCCTTGTCGGGTAAGTTCCGACCCGCACGAAAGGCGTAACGATCTGGGCACTGTCTCAACGAGAGACTCGGTGAAATTATAGTACCTGTGAAGATGCAGGTTACCCGCGACAGGACGGAAAGACCCCGTGGAGCTTTACTGTAGCCTGATATTGAATTTTGGTACAACTTGTACAGGATAGGTAGGAGCCAGAGATCTCGGAGCGCCAGCTTCGAAGGAGGCGTCGGTGGGATACTACCCTGGTTGTATTGAAATTCTAACCCATGCCCCTTAGCGGGGCAGGAGACAGTGTCAGGCGGACAGTTTGACTGGGGCGGTCGCCTCCTAAAAGGTAACGGAGGCGCCCAAAGGTTCCCTCAGAATGGTTGGAAATCATTCGTAGAGTGTAAAGGCACAAGGGAGCTTGACTGCGAGACCTACAAGTCGAGCAGGGTCGAAAGACGGGCTTAGTGATCCGGTGGTTCCGCATGGAAGGGCCATCGCTCAACGGATAAAAGCTACCCCGGGGATAACAGGCTTATCTCCCCCAAGAGTCCACATCGACGGGGAGGTTTGGCACCTCGATGTCGGCTCATCGCATCCTGGGGCTGTAGTCGGTCCCAAGGGTTGGGCTGTTCGCCCATTAAAGCGGTACGCGAGCTGGGTTCAGAACGTCGTGAGACAGTTCGGTCCCTATCCGTCGTGGGCGTAGGAAATTTGAGAGGAGCTGTCCTTAGTACGAGAGGACCGGGATGGACACACCGCTGGTGTACCAGTTGTCTTGCCAAAGGCATCGCTGGGTAGCTATGTGTGGACGGGATAAGTGCTGAAAGCATCTAAGCATGAAGCCCCCTCAAGATGAGATTTCCCATTACGCAAGTAAGTAAGATTCCTCAAAGACGATGAGGTAGATAGGTTCGAGGTGGAAGTGTGGTGACACATGGAGCTGACGAATACTAATCGATCGAGGACTTAACCAAAAGTTTGAAACATTCAATGCACCGTTTATCCAGTTTTGAAAGAACAATCTTTCATAAAAGGGTTTCAAGATACGAGTAGTTCGCGGAAGCGATTGAGAGAAGGAAGGAGCGTACGTCTGTACGTGACTGAACGAATGAAGCTGACAAAGAAATACGATGTATATTGAAAGCCGTGAGAGCTTCAAGACACAAGTAGAACAAGGAAGCAAACGAGTGATTGAAGGAGCGTACCTTTGTACGTGACTGATTGAACGAGAGAAGCTGACGCAGTAATACGCCGTGTAATGGAGGTCGAATATAGTCTAGTGATGATGGCAAAGAGGTCACACCCGTTCCCATACCGAACACGGAAGTTAAGCTCTTTAGCGCCGATGGTAGTTGGGGGCTTCCCCTGTGAGAGTAGGACGTCGCTAGGCATAATACCCAGGAGGATTAGCTCAGCTGGGAGAGCATCTGCCTTACAAGCAGAGGGTCGGCGGTTCGAGCCCGTCATCCTCCACCATATGCCGGTTTAGCTCAGCAGGTAGAGCAACTGACTTGTAATCAGTAGGTCGTGGGTTCGATTCCTATAGCCGGCACCATTTTTTGAGCCATTAGCTCAGTTGGTAGAGCATCTGACTTTTAATCAGAGGGTCGAAGGTTCGAGTCCTTCATGGCTCACCATTTTTAATTGCCAACAATAAAATGCGGGTGTGGCGGAATTGGCAGACGCACTAGACTTAGGATCTAGCGCCGCGAGGCGTGGGGGTTCGACTCCCTTCACCCGCACCATTTTATTTGAATTTATATAATTGCCAGGATAAATAATCTTATGCACATGCGGAAGTAGTTCAGTGGTAGAACACCACCTTGCCAAGGTGGGGGTCGCGAGTTCGAACCTCGTCTTCCGCTCCAAATGTGCCGGGGTGGCGGAACTGGCAGACGCACAGGACTTAAAATCCTGCGGTAGGTGACTACCGTGCCGGTTCGATTCCCCTCGGCACCATTTTTTATCAAGCGCCCGTAGCTCAATTGGATAGAGCGTCTGACTACGGATCAGAAGGTTGTGGGTTCGACTCCTGCCGGGCGCGCCAATAAATGAACGGGAAGTAGCTCAGCTTGGTAGAGCACTTGGTTTGGGACCAAGGGGTCGCAGGTTCGAATCCTGTCTTCCCGACCATTTCCAAAAATCTGTAATTTATGGTTAGCTCAGCTGGGAGAGCGCCTGCCTTGCACGCAGGAGGTCAGCGGTTCGATCCCGCTAGGCTCCACCATAATTTATAACCAGTATAAAGATCCTGGCGGCGTAGCTCAGCTGGCTAGAGCGTACGGTTCATACCCGTAAGGTCGGGGGTTCGATCCCTCTGCCGCCATCTTAAAGGACCTTTAGCTCAGTTGGTTAGAGCAGACGGCTCATAACCGTCCGGTCGCAGGTTCGAGTCCTGCAAGGTCCACCATTTATATAATAGTACGGAGGTATACCCAAGTCTGGCTGAAGGGATCGGTCTTGAAAACCGACAGGCGGGTAACACCGCGCGGGGGTTCGAATCCCTCTACCTCCTCCAGTTTTAATTTTAGTAAATGGTGTACAAAAAACTCGAAGTGAATAAACATATTATCGCGGGGTGGAGCAGTGGTAGCTCGTCGGGCTCATAACCCGAAGGTCGTTGGTTCAAATCCAGCCCCCGCAACCAAGTGGTCCCGTGGTGTAGCGGTTAACATGCCTGCCTGTCACGCAGGAGATCGCCGGTTCGATCCCGGTCGGGACCGCCATTTTAAAATAGGTTCAGTAAAAGTATATGGGTCAGTAGCTCAGTTGGTAGAGCATTAGATTGAAGCTCTAAGTGTCGGCGGTTCGATTCCGTCCTGACCCATCATATACGCGGGTGTAGTTTAATGGTAAAACCTCAGCCTTCCAAGCTGATGTCGTGAGTTCGATTCTCATCACCCGCTCCAATGGGTATAGCTCAGCTGGTTAGAGCGCACGCCTGATAAGCGTGAGGTCGATGGTTCGAGTCCATTTAGGCCACCATTATTCCGAAGTAGCTCAGTTGGTAGTAGCACCTGACTGTTAATCAGGTTGTCGCAGGTTCGAGTCCTGCCTTCGGAGCCATTTTTTTATTTATGGGGAAGTACTCAAGAGGCTGAAGAGGCGCCCCTGCTAAGGGTGTAGGTCGGGTAACCGGCGCGAGGGTTCAAATCCCTCCTTCTCCGCCATTGGCCTCTTGGTCAAGCGGTTAAGACACCGCCCTTTCACGGCGGTAACACGGGTTCGAATCCCGTAGGGGTCATACTAAAACACAGTCGATATGAGCAATCATATCGACTGTGTTTTTTTGTCTAGATCATTTTAAAAATCGTCTACCGATTTAACGGTAGACGATTTTTTGTTAACTACGTGATAGCATTCTTTCAAGAGAGCTACGAGCTTCTTCAGCCGTTGACGCATCCACTTGAATGCGATTATGTGGCTTACCTTGGTCAATACTTTCAAGTGACCAAAGTAGATGTGGAAGGTCGATTCGATTCATTGTAAGACAAGGGCAAAAGTTTTCGTTTAAAGAGATTATATGTTTATCAGGATGTTGTTGAATAATGCGATTTACTAGATTCATTTCTGTTCCGATTGCCCACGCCGAGCCGCTTGGGGCGTTATTAATCGTATCGAGAATATATTTTGTAGAGCCTGCATCATCTGCAGCAGCAACTACTTCGCGGCTACATTCAGGATGAACAATAATGCGCATATTTGGATATGTTTGACGAACCTTAGCAGTATGTTGTACTGTAAAACCTTCATGCACCGAACAGTGTCCTTTCCACAATATGACTTTGATATTTTCTGGAGATTGGTCTGTTTCAAGTGTATTTGTATGAGGGTTCCAAACCGCCATACTTTCTAGTGAAACACCTAAGTCAAAAGCAGTGTTTCTGCCCAAATGCTGATCTGGTAAAAATAAAATACGCTGCTTTTGTGAAAAAGCCCATGTTACCATTTCTTTAGCATTAGAGGAGGTTACGCAAGCTCCACCGTGACGTCCAGTAAATGCTTTAATGGCTGCAGTCGAATTTACATATGTTAACGGCAATATTGTATTACCAAAAAGTTGTTGTAAAATAGGCCAAGCCTGCTCTGTTTGATAAATATCAGCCATATCTGCCATGGAACAACCTGCACGCATATCAGGTAAGTAAACATGTTGTTTTTCAGTCGTGAGCATATCAGCTGTCTCTGCCATAAAATGTACTCCACAAAAAACGATATGTTCTGCTTCTGTATTAGCAGCAGAAATTTGAGCAAGCTGTAAGGAATCTCCTGTGGCATCAGCAAATTGAATCACTTCATCTTTTTGATAATGATGTCCAGGAATAAAAAGCTTCTTACCTAGTTTCTTTTTAATAGCTAAAATTCGAGACTCCATTTCGGTCGTTGATAATGTGCGGTAATGCTCAGGAAGTAATGAAGTTTGTTGTAGTAGACTAGTGATGGACAAGTGTATGCTCTCCTTTCATTTGTACAAGTGCACTTATATCAAAGGCTTTTACTGAATGCGTTAGTGCACCCAGTGAAATCCACTGAATACCTGACTTTGCATAAGCATGTAAATTTTCTAATGTAATGCCACCAGAAGCTTCAGTGGCAATATGTGTTGGAACGTATTGAATCCAAGCTGCTATTTCTTCAGGCGTACAATTATCGAACATAATAATGTCTGCACCTGCGGCAATGGCTTCATCTAACTGGGCTTTTGTTTCAATCTCTACTTCGATTTTTACTGTATGCCCAATTTTTTTACGAGCGGTTTGTACGGCTTCTGTAATACTACCAGCAAAAGCAATATGATTATCCTTAAGCATAATCGCATCGTATAAGCCACTTCGATGATTATAGGCACCACCTATACGTACAGCATATTTATCAAGCATCCTTAAGCCAGGAATCGTTTTGCGTGTATCGCAAATTTTCGCAGAAGTTCCTGCTGTTTCCTGAACAGCTCTATTGGCTGCTGTGGCGATGGCGGACATGCGCTGAATAAGATTTAAAATCACTCGTTCTCCTATCAATAATTTCTGTAGAGGTCCTTTAATAACTGCAAGAATATCACCATATTTCACGGCATCACCGTCATTTTTATGCATTGTGATTTGCATGGAAGAATCGAGTAACCGAAAACCATGTTCGATAATAGGTGTTCCGCAAAAAATACCACTATCTTTTGCATAAAAGGAAAAGGAACCGGTTTGCTCGATTGAAAAGATAAGTTCGCTTGATAAATCCCCATCTCCTATATCTTCATTAAAAAATTGCTTGAGCATTTCCTCGAGTTTGATGATATTCATACATTGAATTCCTCACTTTCATTTGTCCTTGTTGAAAAATAATCCAGCGCTTTGCCCAGTCTGTTTCACTGTTAGGCGTATCGTTGCGAATATGAGCGCCACGAGTTTCTGTTCGTGTAAGAGCTGCATGCCCCATCAGCGAAGCAACAATATGCATCATGTAGAGTTCAAGGTGCTGTGCATTGAAATTCATCACATTCACTTGAAGTAAATCTTGTAATGAAGGCAATTGCTCTACAAAAAGTTGCATATCGATAGGGTTTCGCACGATGCCTAATGTATGCATCATTGTTTGTTGTAATTGTTCTTTCGGTAATAATGGGGGCATCGACTGTTGATAGTTTGCAGCAGCAAGCGTGAAATTCGTTTGGTTGCAACCAGTTTGTATGATATATTGAGCCATCTTTTGGCCGAATGTGATGCCTTCCAGTAATGAATTGCTTGCTAAACGATTTGCACCATGAACGCCCGTACAAGCAACTTCGCCGACAGCATATAGGTTTCCAATCGTAGTTCTTCCCATGTCATCAGCTATAACGCCGCCCATTAAGAAATGACTTCCTGGTGCTACAGGGATTTGGCCATTTTGTAAATCAATACCGTTGTCAATGCAAAGTTTTGTAATCGTAGGGAATTTCTCTTCAAAGTGCTGAATGTTTGTAATATCAATAAATGTTTCTTGCCCAGATGCGCGCTTTGTATATAATGTGTGGGCAGTAACATGACGTGGTGCTAAATCTAGCAGTGGATGTACACCTGTCATAATAGGTTCACGCTGTGCATTAACAAAAATACCTCCAGCGCCTCGAACAGCTTCAGAGACCAATCCTTTAGCCTCGCCATCACACCATAATAAACTTGGATGAAATTGCATAAATTCCATATCACTGATGGCAGCGCCTGCGCGATATGCTAATGCAATACCATCTCCCGTATTCGTTGCATAGTTAGAAGTGCTTGGATAAAGAGCACCTGCACCACCTGTAGCAAGAATGACATGATGGGCAAAGTAACGTTTTAATCCTTCTTCACCCTTTGTCATGACGCCAATACACTCGCCATTGCTGTTTAACATCAATTCAAAAGCCAATTCATTGCAATGAATAGAAATATTTGACGGTAGGTGTTTAAGTAAGTAATCAATCAATATTTGACCAGTCCTATCGCCCCCAGCATGTAAAATACGATGATGACTATGGGCTCCTTCTAAGCCAAGTGCCGGTTCACCGGTTTCTTGCCGATCGATGGGCAATCCCTCTAAGAGAAATTTCCTCATAATGGTAGAACCATCTTTTATAAGTGTTTCAACAAATTTTTTCTCGTGATGGTATTCACCGGCAGCTAATGTATCAGCAATATGCAAATTTGTATGATCTTCAGGACTAGTAACGGCAGCTATGCCTCCTTGTGCACGATAAGAGCTACTCATTTTAACAGAGGATTTCGTAACAATCTGTACTTGAAAATACTGTCCAAGTAGTCGTGCTGCTTGAAGTGATGCAATGCCACTACCAATAATGAGTATGTCTGTCTTTACATCCATAGGTCTACCTTCTTTACAGTTGTCTTGACACATATCTTTACATAAAATAAAAAGGAAAACAAGACTTGATGACTAGAAAGGGAGAATTAGATGATTTACATGGATTATGCAGCAACATCTCCAATGTCGAATAAAGCACTTGAAGCTTATTGTGAAGTGGCAAAACGTTATTATGGAAATAGTGCAAGTTTGCATGATTTAGGAGGACAAGCAAATTACTTTGTAGAACAGGCGAGAGCTATCGTAGCAAGAAAACTCGGCGTTAAAAGTGATGGGATTATTTTTACTGGAAGCGGAACAGAAGGGAATTTACTATCGATTTTATCACTGGCTTTAGCTTCAAAAAAAGGCAAGCATATAATTTCATCGCAAGCTGAGCATACGTCTGTCCATGCAGCATTGAATACACTTGAGAAAATGGGTTATTCCGTTACAAAATTACCTTTACAACTGGATGGGTGTATTCAAGTCAATCAGGTACGAGAGGCTATAAAAGAGGATACAGCATTAATAACAATTCAACATGTAAATTCTGAAATAGGCTCTATCCAACCAGTGGAAGAAATTGCTTTAATAGCAAACAGTCAAAATATATTTTTTCATGTAGATTGTGTACAGTCCTTTTGTAAGCTACCAACTACTTCTTTTTGTGCAAATGTAGATGCAATTACCATTTCTGCCCATAAAATAGGAGGACCAAAAGGATGTGGGGCAATATTTGTAAATCCTCAAATTCGAGTGCCGTCTTTAACACCCGGCGTAACACATGAACGTGGTTTACGTGGTGGAACATTAGATACACCTGCCATTGTGGCTTTTGCGTCAGCCATTGAAAACTATCATTTTGAGCGTCAACATTATGAATTGTTGCGTCAATATCTACAAAGCCATTTACCACCAACTTGTCGATTAATTAAGTGTGTGAGGCAACTACCTAATATATGTGGTTTGATGATGGACAAAGTGGAAGGGCAATACGTGTTACTCAAATTAAACGAAGCCGGTATTTGTATTTCAACTGGTAGTGCTTGTGATATACACAGTGAATCTGGCACAAAAGCAATTATATCAATGGGTTATACAATGGAGGAAGCACGACAGTTTTTTAGAATATCATTTGGACCAACAACAACATTTGAAGAAATTGATCAATTAACCTTTGCATTGTCTAACATTCTAAAATAAATTAGGTATTGAAAAAAGCCTTTAATTTTTCTGATAAATCACTTCCTGTAAAAATTAAAGGCTTCTTTGTTCTAATAAATTGCTTCTTGACGTAAGCATGGGCTTTAAGTGATAACTGCAAAAGCCATCTATAATTTTATTGTTGCAAAGGCGTAAAAGCTACCTCTTCCATAGCGATGCAAACGAGCACACCATTAAAGAAACAGTAGTAGCGTTCGTTAAAAATATACATCTCTTTGTCGACAATTTAACTATTTTATTGATTTGTGTAAATAAAATGTTTTCTTTTGGAAAAACAATTGCTATAATGGTTAGCAGAGCGATAAATTCTCTCACATAACAAAAATATCTTTAAAAAGTAATAATTTCTTTTTTTTATAAAAAAGTGTTGCATTCTCTAGATAAACGTTATACAATAATTCTTGTCTTGAAGGACAGGTAAACAACTTCAAAACGAAATACATAAGAGTTTCGAGATAAAAGCTATTCGCAAAAGCGGTTGAGAGAAGGAAGAAGCTTACTCTAGTACGCAACTGACCGAACGCATAAAGCTAATGCAGTAATACTTTGTATTGAAAGTCGAAATATAGTCTAGTGATGATGGCAAAGAGGTCACACCCGTTCCCATACCGAACACGGAAGTTAAGCTCTTTAGCGCCGATGGTAGTTGGGGCTTCCCCTGTGAGAGTAGGACGTCGCTAGGCATAATACCCAGGAGGATTAGCTCAGCTGGGAGAGCATCTGCCTTACAAGCAGAGGGTCGGCGGTTCGAGCCCGTCATCCTCCACCATATGCCGGTTTAGCTCAGCAGGTAGAGCAACTGACTTGTAATCAGTAGGTCGTGGGTTCGATTCCTATAGCCGGCACCATTTTTTGAGCCATTAGCTCAGTTGGTAGAGCATCTGACTTTTAATCAGAGGGTCGAAGGTTCGAGTCCTTCATGGCTCACCATTTTTAATTGCCAACAATAAAATGCGGGTGTGGCGGAATTGGCAGACGCACTAGACTTAGGATCTAGCGCCGCGAGGCGTGGGGGTTCGACTCCCTTCACCCGCACCATTTTATTTGAATTTATATAATTGCCAGGATAAATAATCTTATGCACATGCGGAAGTAGTTCAGTGGTAGAACACCACCTTGCCAAGGTGGGGGTCGCGAGTTCGAACCTCGTCTTCCGCTCCAAATGTGCCGGGGTGGCGGAACTGGCAGACGCACAGGACTTAAAATCCTGCGGTAGGTGACTACCGTGCCGGTTCGATTCCCCTCGGCACCATTTTTTATCAAGCGCCCGTAGCTCAATTGGATAGAGCGTCTGACTACGGATCAGAAGGTTGTGGGTTCGACTCCTGCCGGGCGCGCCAATAAATGAACGGGAAGTAGCTCAGCTTGGTAGAGCACTTGGTTTGGGACCAAGGGGTCGCAGGTTCGAATCCTGTCTTCCCGACCATTTCCAAAAATCTGTAATTTATGGTAGCTCAGCTGGGAGAGCGCCTGCCTTGCACGCAGGAGGTCAGCGGTTCGATCCCGCTAGGCTCCACCATAATTTATAACCAGTATAAAGATCCTGGCGGCGTAGCTCAGCTGGCTAGAGCGTACGGTTCATACCCGTAAGGTCGGGGGTTCGATCCCCTCTGCCGCCATCTTAAAGGACCTTTAGCTCAGTTGGTTAGAGCAGACGGCTCATAACCGTCCGGTCGCAGGTTCGAGTCCTGCAAGGTCCACCATTTATATAATAGTACGGAGGTATACCCAAGTCTGGCTGAAGGGATCGGTCTTGAAAACCGACAGGCGGGTAACACCGCGCGGGGGTTCGAATCCCTCTACCTCCTCCAGTTTTAATTTTAGTAAATGGTGTACAAAAAACTCGAAGTGAATAAACATATTATCGCGGGGTGGAGCAGTGGTAGCTCGTCGGGCTCATAACCCGAAGGTCGTTGGTTCAAATCCAGCCCCCGCAACCAAGTGGTCCCGTGGTGTAGCGGTTAACATGCCTGCCTGTCACGCAGGAGATCGCCGGTTCGATCCCGGTCGGGACCGCCATTTTAAAATAGGTTCAGTAAAAGTATATGGGTCAGTAGCTCAGTTGGTAGAGCATTAGATTGAAGCTCTAAGTGTCGGCGGTTCGATTCCGTCCTGACCCATCATATACGCGGGTGTAGTTTAATGGTAAAACCTCAGCCTTCCAAGCTGATGTCGTGGGTTCGATTCCCATCACCCGCTCCAATGGGCCTATAGCTCAGCTGGTTAGAGCGCACGCCTGATAAGCGTGAGGTCGATGGTTCGAGTCCATTTACCACCATTATTCCGAAGTAGCTCAGTTGGTAGTAGCACCTGACTGTTAATCAGGTTGTCGCAGGTTCGAGTCCTGCCTTCGGAGCCATTTTTTTATTTATGGGGAAGTACTCAAGAGGCTGAAGAGGCGCCCCTGCTAAGGGTGTAGGTCGGGTAACCGGCGCGAGGGTTCAAATCCCTCCTTCTCCGCCATTGGCCCTTTGGTCAAGTGGTTAAGACACCGCCCTTTCACGGCGGTAACACGGGTTCGAATCCCGTAGGGGTCATACTAAAACGCAGTAAATGTGATTACACATTTACTGCGTTTTTTTTGCTAGATTGAAAAATTGAGAGTGCATCGTTTCCCATTGTCTATTTATGAATACAATGATGATTCTCTTTAATAGCAATATTAGGTAATATAGGTATAAGCAATTATAAAGGGGGATCATACGAATGAGCGAAAATTTAAGATGGGTGTATAATCGGCAATATCTTTTGCAAGAGAACTTACAACAATGTAAAGATTTACTGCAAAATTTTACAGTAGAACAGGTTAATTGTGTGGAAAGATTCCATCATACATATGAAAATTTTGAAAAAACACCTATACATGATTTAGATGCTTTAGCAATGCATCTCGGGGTCAGTAAGATTTTTGTTAAAGATGAATCCTATCGCTTTGGTTTAAATGCGTTTAAGGTGTTAGGTGGTATTTATGCGATTGGCAAATATGTTGCGAAATTGCTAGATCAAAATATTGATGAATTGTCTTTTGAACAATTAAAACTACCTGAAGTGAAAGAAAAATTAGGCGACTGTACCTTTATTTCAACGACAGATGGCAATCATGGGCGCGGGGTTGCTTGGGCAGCAAGGGAACTTGGCTGTAAGGCGCGAATTTATATGCCTGCTGGTAGTGCGGAAGAGCGCTTGCAAAATATTAAAAATGAGGGCGCATATGCAGAAATCACTTCAATGAATTATGATGAAACGGTAAGGTATACCTCACAGCTTGCAGAGGATAATGGCTGGATAGTGATACAGGATACAATGTGGGAAGGGTACGAAGAGATTCCATTATGGATTATGCAAGGCTATACAACATTGGCAAAAGAGATTGTTGACCATCTGCAAGAAGCACCGACCCATGTATTTTTACAGGCAGGTGTAGGTTCATTTGCAGGAGCTATTGTCGCTTTTTTACAACAATATTATGGACAACAACTAACATTTGTTTTAATTGAACCTGATGCAGCTAATTGCTTCTATGAGAGTTTTAACCGAGGTACTGGACAGTTTGTTACTGTCGGTGGAGAAATGCAAACCATTATGGCTGGCTTAGCATGTGGGGAGCCTAATCCTATCGCTTGGGATATTTTAAAAACATATACAAAGGTAAGTATTAGTTGTAGTGAGAGAGTAGCTGCAACGGGTATGCGTGTCTTGGGAAATCCACTTGGAGCGGATAATCGTATTGTTGCAGGAGAATCAGGAGCAGCGCCATTTGGATGTTTTTATGAATTAATGACAAATAAGGATTACTATGATTTAAAGGTCGCTTTACAGCTCAATCCAAAGTCAAAGATATTGTTTGTTAGTACAGAGGGAGACACAGACGTAGAAAACTACAGAAATATAGTGTGGCATGGGAAGTATGCTAAATAGGAAAGGTGAGCATCTTGGATACTGAGATGCTTTTTTATATTAATTCTTGCAAATTATTTATCCATTTTATAAAATATTTTTACTTATATACGGAATATCTCAATATTTAGCTTTTAGTAGGAATTAAAATATATGTGTTTACAAGATGTAGGCTTAACTTTTAAATTAACGGAATTTTCATACATTTAATTAGTTAGGAGGTTTAATAGAAATTAGATACTTTTATCCTATCTTCTTGTTATTATCAATATTTCTCATAGGATGCGTTCTAAAGAAGCTAGCTTAGATTCTATAGCATTTTCTTCTAAAGAATGTGAACAAAACTGGGGTATTTGTACAGTTTATGATAAAGGAAGAGGTGATAAAAGTGAATAATCACATAAAATATCAATGGAGGATAACGAAATATAATCCTGACTTCAGAAATAATGAAGGGCATTACACGAAATTGGAATGGACAAGCCCAGCTCACATTGGGAAGACAATTAATGGTGAAACTTTTACATTAGAAAAATATTTAAAGGTCGAAACAGCCTATATTAATACAATCATGAAGTTTTTAGAGGTCAATCATATAAAATCATTAACAATGATTAACATGACTTATATTGATGTAGATAGTAATTGTGCTCTGTATAATCAATTGTATGATGAAAAATTAGACAATTTTCAATTAAAAGATGATCAAGAAGTATCGATTGATCAAATCCCTCTTATTTCTAAAATGGTATTAAGAGGTTTCATATATTGTCATTTCATAACTATAGATTTTTTTGTGCATTTTGGAGATGACTATTATATGTTTATTGGAACAAATAATTATCAAGAGGAACCATTACAATTTGCTCGGGAAAACAATTTATTTGTAGAAGAAATGGTTTCTCCATTTTATATCAATGAAGAGAACATCGAAAGAATGATAATGTGGACGCCAATTAATGAAGACACCGTAGTAGGTGAGGAAATACTAACTGACATTTCAATAGAGGAATATAGAGAAATATTGCATCTTTCAAATATTCATCCGGTTATCGGGTTATTTCCAATTACAGCGAGTAACCAACAATTTTTTCAAAAAAAATTAAGACATAAAATAGATACGAATAAGTATCAATATTATCTAAGTGCGGGGGATTAACCTAACTGTACTGAGCTACTCTAAAAAGTTAACCAAATATTATAAGCAACTTCTAAGATCTGTTCCTGGGTGAAGTGGACACAGATCTTTTTATTTTTCCCTTACGGCAGACTTATATAAATATCCCCTTGACCTTAACGCTGCGGAAAGGTTTACAGTATAAATATGGAGGTGAAAGCAATGGAGTATACCATTTTACAGCTTGCTAAATTGTCAGGAGTAAGTACGAGAACGTTGCGGTATTATGATGAAATTGATTTACTAAAGCCGGCAAGAACAAATGAAGCAGGGTATCGCTTTTATGGGCAACAAGAAGTCGATATTCTTCAGCAAATTTTGTTTTATAAAGCGTTAGATATGAAGCTTGAAACCATTCACAACATTATTCATGCACCTGATTTTCAACATAAAGCGGCATTAAAAACACATCGTGATGCTTTATTACAACGAAAAAAACAGCTAGATCAATTATTAAAAACAGTGGAACAAACCATTCAATCGATTGAGGAGGAACAACCAATGACAAACGAAGAGAAATTTGAAGGCTTTAAAGAATTGCTGATTGAAGAAAATGAAAAACAATACGGTAAAGAAATTCGTGCAAACTACGGCCATGAAAAGGTCGATGCATCGAATGCGAAGTTTAAGAATTTATCAGAGGAACAATATAAGGCAATGCAGCAACTCGAACAGCAACTATTTGAACGATTAAAAGAGGCAATGGCTATAGGCGACGTGAAACATGATGTCGCCATGGAAGTGGCAGAACTGCATAAGCGTTGGCTGAGCTTTTCGTGGCCGCAATATACAAAGGAAGCACATGCTGGTTTAGCACAAATGTATATAGCAGATGAACGTTTTACGGCTTATTACGATCAACATGTGTCAGAAGGTGCTACTCAATTTCTCCATGATGTAATTAGAGAATACACACAAAACTAATGGAATCCTTCTCATACAGATGTTTTAGAAATAGATATTTAGGAAAAAATGAAAGTATGAGGAGGAGATTTTTTTGAAACAACAAATGATCGAAAAGTTTAAAAACCAATTACAGCAGGAATTACAAGAACTAGAGAAGCAGCTAGAAGAATCAGAGCGACCGCAGGCAACAGAGCTCTCAAATTATGATAACCATCCAGCCGATAATGCGAGTGATTTAACAGACCAACTTACGGAGATGGCCATTGATGAACATCGCAGTGACCATGCTGAAGAAATCGAGCATGCGCTGCAAGCAATAGAAGATGGCACATATGGTAAGTGCGCTATATGTGGCGAAGAAATTCCGTTAGGCCTTTTAGAGGCTATGCCACATGCATTGACATGTGTAGAGCATGCTGAGCAAAGAGACGAATTACTGCGACCAGTAGAAGAAGATGTATTATCCTCTTTACCAAAATCTGATGATTTCGAAGAGCTTGAGGAATTTGGTTCGTCTGATACACCATCAGATAAAATGTAAAAAATAAGAGCATTTCTTCCCTTAAACAGTATAATAACTGTATGAGGTGATTGACATGGAAATAATTGATTTACATTGTGATGTTTTATTAAAGTTAACGACATTGGAAGAACCAAAATTTAGTAATGATAGCCGATTACATGCTAATAAAGAAAGACTGCAACTAGGGCAAGTCAAAGCACAAGTATTTGCCATTTTTATTGACCCTGAAATACCTCAAAGTATGCAATTTTTAGAGGTTATGCGCCAAATTGAAGCCTTTCATACACAAGTATTACAAACAGAGGGCATGGTGCATATTACGGAATGGTCACAACTCGATACGTTAGCACCTCATGAAATTGGTGCTATTTTAAGTTTAGAGGGCTGTAGTGCAATTGGCGAGGATTTGACAAAGCTTTCCGCAATTTTGGATGCAGGTGTTATGTTAGTAGGTCTTACATGGAATGAAGAGAATGCTGTAGCCTATGGTGCTGAGCAAGATGCTAGCCTCGGTTTAAAGCCATTTGGTAAGGAAGTTGTTAATCTGCTAAATGAGCGGGATATTATCATTGATGTTGCCCATTTAAATGAGCAAGGATTTTGGGATGTACTGCCGCTAGCAAAGCATATTATTGCTAGCCATAGCAATGCACGTGCAATTTGTGACCATCCGCGTAATTTAACAGATCAACAGGCTAAGGCGCTTGTTGAGCATGGGGGGCATATTCATCTAGTTTACTACCCACATTTTATTGGCGACAATGCAACAATGGATGATTTAATTGAGCATATAAAGCATCTGGCAAGTGTCGTTGGCATGGAGCATCTTGGGGTAGGTTCTGATTTTGACGGAATAGATATGACAATCAAAGGTCTTGCACATGCAGGTGAGGCGCAAAATTTATTAGAGATGTTACGTGAGCATTTTTCAGATGAAGAAGTTCGTGGAATTGCGCATAATAATTTCAAACAATATTTAAAAAAAGCAGCAACTAAATAAAGTTGCTGCTTTAGCGTGTCAACAGAGTAAAAATCGCTACGAAGTTATTTCTGCTATTGGCAAACGCACACCGTTGGTTGCAATTTTCTACTTGCATGTGAGGCGCCACGTTTAACGTTTTATGTTGTTCTCGTTGAAGTCGCTGCCTCCGTTGCAATTAACTAACCCTATTAATAAAAGAAATGATTTACTAATAAACCAATTGCTAATAGGAAACCGAAGAATGTATTTGTTTGCGCTGTAAATTTCATCGCGGGCATTACTTCTTTGGCTTCTTTTTTATCGCGGAAAATTTGGACTGCTCGGAGTGGCTTCGGTACACTTAGGAAAATGATAAGCGCCCAAAAAGTAATCCCATCAATGGCTACTAATGCGATAACCCAAAGGTACGAAACGATGAAAAAGCCAGATAATACAGAAATAGCACGGTCGCGTCCTACTAAAATGGCCAGTGTTTTACGTCCACCTTCTGTATCGCCAACGATGTCACGAATATTATTAGAAAGCATAATGGCGCCAACTAAAATCATACTCGGAACAGAAAGTAATACCGCATCTAATGTAACTGTAAGTGTTTGAATGTAAAAGGCAATTAAGACAATACCCATCCCCATGACTGCGCCTGAAACAAGCTCTCCAAAAGGTGAATATGCGATAGGGTACGGCTCTCCTGTATATAGAAAACCTATAAGCATACATACTAGTCCAACTACAGCAAGCCACCAAGAAGTGGAGGCACAAATATAAATGCCAAGTAGCATGGCTAGTGCATAAAAGCTTAGGGCAATGAGCATAATCGTTTTCGGTTGAACACCGTGGCGCACAATCGTGCCACCAATGCCGACAGAATGTTCATTATCTAATCCTAACTTGTAATCATAATATTCGTTGAACATATTTGTTGCTGCTTGAATCAGCATACTTGCAATTAACATTGCAAAAAATAGTCCAAAATGAATGGTTTCTTTTTCAATTGCTAGCGCAATCGCTGTTCCTAAAAATACTGGAACAAATGAAGCGGTTAAAGTATGTGGACGTGTTAAATGCCACCAAACTTTAAAACCCCTATCAGCTTCAATGACTTTGGTCATAAGGTCTTTCTCTCCTTCAACTATTGTAGACTCTTCTTATTTTATACGAAGAAAGAGAAATTGGATAGGTTCACAGCTTATTACATACTGTTATGTTTAAAAAAATGATACAATAGTACATGCATTTGAGAGATGGGAATATAAATTAAGCAGTAGAAAGAACAGAGCCGTCAAACGTATAGGACGGCTATTTTAGCGGAACAAGTAATGCTAAAGACGGATGTCACAGAGGGATTTGTGTGTGACATCAAAGCGACAGACGTAGGAAGTTATGTATGTGCAGGACAACGCAACACGTACCATAACGCGAAAACATCATTGATATGTACATTGCAATAACGGAGGTAATTTTCATGCAACAGAAGTGGTACCAAGCCACAGAACTAGAAGTGGACTCTTTGGGCCAAAACCTTCATTTTTATATGGAAACAATCGAAGTAAGTCGCTTATCGGCTCTTGCATTTTTTGCAGCGGGCGAGGAGCGTTATAAAGGTGAACGATTTTATTGGCAAAATAGAGAAAAAACAATGACATTGGTTGGGCTAGGACACGCTCACACAATTCAAAATAACGAAAAAAATAACCGCTTTGATGCTGTAGAAGCAGAGTGGAAGCGCTTAACGAAAAATTGCGTAAAAGGTCAGGCTGAACTACAACCAATTTTGTTTGGTGGTTTTACATTCGATCCGCAAAATAATGTAGATGGGGAGTGGACTGACTTTCCAGAGGCTTATTTTGCCTTAGCAACGTATCAGCTTGTTTTACGTGATGATAAAGCCTATGTAAGCATTCACCTTATCGCAAGTGCTGCTGAGGCAGATGGACAATTAGAGGCGTTGCGTAAAGAACGAAATCATTTAATCCATGCTGCTCAAGTAAAAGAAGTGAAAATGTATGCGAAGCCTGAAATCACAAATTATTTCGAGCCTTATAAGGATCCTTATTTAGCATCAATTGATCAGGTCACAGCATTAATTAAAGCAAAAAAAGCGGATAAGGTTGTCATTGCACGTTCCCTTGCGCTGCAATTTAAGGAGCAAGTAACTTCACCTCAAGTATTAGCTCAAATTATTCACGAACAGCCTGAAAGTTATTTGTTTGGGTTGGAGTGGCAAGATTTATTATTTTTCGGCGCATCTCCTGAGCGTCTTGTAAAGGTTGAAAATGGTCGTGCCTACTCATCATGTGTTGCAGGATCTATTCAACGAGGTAAAACGGCGGAGGAAGATGAAGCTTTTGGACAAAGCTTATTAAATGATCCGAAAAATGGTGGTGAACATCAATATGTAGTCGATATGATTGCGGAAACGTTCCGAAAAAATTGTGTTGAAATGAAAATACCTGATGGACCACGCTTACTAAAAATTAGAGACATCCAACATTTATTTACACCTGTTGAAGGTCAGCTAAATAACGAAGCAACCATTTTGCAATTGACGAAGCATTTGCATCCAACACCCGCTTTGGGCGGTGTGCCAAGAAAAGAGGCAATGATTGCTATACGTAAATACGAGCCAATGAACCGTGGTCTTTATGCTGCACCTATTGGCTGGTTAGATGCGGAGGGTAACGGAGAATTCGCAGTTGCGATTCGTTCAGCAGCTCTACTAAAAGATAAAGCTTATTTATATGCAGGTGGCGGTATTGTAGCTGATTCAGAGCCACAATCTGAATATGAGGAAACATTAGTGAAATTCCGTCCAATGCTTCGAGCGTTAGGAGGACAAGTACATGAGTGAACGGAAAATATTGACTGATTATGTTTATAAAATGGTTGCATCATTAGTACAAGCAGGTGTCCAACATGTTGTTGTAAGCCCAGGGTCACGGTCGACGCCACTAGCTTATGCTTTTGCCTCAACAAAGCAATTGACGATGTACCGTCAAGTAGATGAGCGAGCTGCTGCATTTTTTGCGCTAGGCATTGCTAAGGCGACTACTAAGCCTGTCGTTTTGTTATGTACATCTGGTACTGCGGCGGCAAACTATTATCCTGCGATTGTGGAGGCAAGTTATGCAAGAGTACCACTAATTGTTATAACAGCCGATCGTCCACATGAATTACGTGAAGTAGGTGCACCACAAGCAATTAATCAGACGAATTTATACGGAGCACATGTAAAGTGGAGTGTAGATTTTCCGCTAGCGGATGGTGCTGCACCGACATTGCCATTTATTGAACGTCATATTGCACGTGCAGTAGCTATTGCAACAAGTGCACCATTTGGACCAGTACATCTTAACGTACCGTTCCGTGAACCGTTGCTCATTGATTTTCGAGAGGAGCTTCCAACTGTTACGTTTAAGCAAAGCCATATTGGACAGTTAACGCCACCGAAAGCTGCACAAGTAGAACTGGCTTCTATTTTACGAAACACTAAAAAAGGATTTGTTGTTGTTGGGGAGCTTCCGCTCGGGACAGATTTAACCATTATGTGGGAGTTTGTGCGCCAATTAAAATGGCCTATCATTGTGGAGAGTCTATCGAATATGCGAACTTCCGTGCCAAATGATTGTTTGCCATATGTTATGACAACCTATGATGCCATTATGAAAAACGATGATTTCAAAGCGCTGGTAGAACCTGAAACAGTTCTGCGCTTAGGAGCACAGCCTGTATCGAAATTTATGATGCAATTTATTACAAAGTCGCAGCCCAAAGCTTATATTGTTGTCGATGAAGATCCGATGTTCCGTGATTCAACAGGGGTGTCCACTCATTTTCTGCATGCAAGCATTGGCGAATGGCTCGTACAATTAGACCTTGCTGAAACTGCGCTAGAGGCGGCATATTTAGCGGAATGGCAAGATGCGAATGATATTGCACTTGAGTATATTGAGCATTATACAGAAGGCGCAATTGACGAAGGTGCTATGGTAAGTCGTTTACTTGAAATCATTCCAAATGGCAGTGATATTTTTGTTAGCAGTAGCATGCCCATTCGTGATATCGATACGTTTTTAATGGCAACATCAAAAGATATTCGAATTTTTGCGAATCGTGGCGCTAATGGCATTGATGGGGTCGTATCAACGGCAATGGGCTTAAGCCAAGGAAATAACCGTGAAACCTATTTGCTTATCGGAGACCTAGCTTTTTTACATGATGTCAATGGCCTAATTGCGTCACGCTATCAAGCATGTAATATGACCATTATTGTCATGAATAACGATGGTGGTGGTATTTTCTCATATTTACCGCAATCTACGGTAGAGGCTCATTATGAAGATTTATTTGGTACACCAACTGCACTTGAATTCCAAGACATTGCTCATATGTACAATATGGACTACATTTGTGTTGAGGATATTGCACAGTTAGTGCCGAAATTTAACACGTTGAGAAAAAATCCGTTACGATTAATTGAGATTTTTACAAACCGTGAAGAAAATGTCTATGCACACCGCGCGCTTTGGAATCGTATTAATGCAGGGTTAAAAGCATGGCAAAGCTAATGATTCGTGGGCTTGAGACACATGTGGATATATGGAATGAAGAAGCGGGGCAAACACTAGTTGCCCTGCATGGCTTTACAGGTAGTACTGCTACATGGCGAAATTTAGCAAAGGATCTTCCACATGTGCGAGTTGTGGCGATTGATTTAATTGGCCATGGTCAAACAGCCGTACCGGAGCAAGTAAGTCGCTTCACGATGGCTGAACAATTGCGTGATTTAGAGGAAATATTTTGTCAGTTACAATTAGAAACTTTTGCATTGCTCGGTTATTCAATGGGTGGACGTGTTGCACTATCTTATACGATTGCTTACCCTCAACGTGTCAGCAAGTTGCTGTTAGAAAGTGCTTCTCCTGGTTTGCGAACTGCAAAAGAGCGTATGGAGCGATGCGAGCGTGATAATGCGTTAGCGGAGAAAATAACAACGAATGGTTTACAGTCCTTTGTTAATTCGTGGGAAAATATTGTGCTATTTGAATCGCAGAAGCGTTTAGCTAAAAATGTAAAACAAGCAGTTCGAGCAGAACGATTTACCTAAAGTGAAAAGGGCTTGGCAGGCAGTTTACGAGGAATTGGAACAGGCATGCAACTATCAAACTGGGATAATTTAACTCAATTAGAATTGCCTGTACTATTAATAACGGGTTCATTAGATGTTAAATTTTGTAATATCGCATTGGAAATGAAAGCGTTATTAAAAAATGGAAAGCATATGTCAGTAAATGACGCTGGACATGCAATTCATGTGGAAAATCCAGCTGAATTTGCTACAATAGTAAAGGAGTATTTAACGTAATGTTTTTTACGTTAGCACCTCTTAGCAGTAATGAGGCGAATTTTATAATTAGGAGGTATTTCAATGTCACGTCAATGGACTACATTACATACTTACGAAGATATTAAGTATGAGTTTTATAACGGTATCGCTAAAGTGACGATTAACCGTCCAGAAGTGCGCAATGCATTTCGACCAAAAACAGTTATGGAAATGATTGATGCATTTTCTCGTGCTCGCGATGACAAAAATGTCGGTGTTATTATTTTAACAGGTGAAGGCGAAAAAGCCTTTTGCTCAGGTGGAGACCAAAAGGTACGCGGCCATGGTGGCTATGTAGGGGAAGATGAAATCCCACGTTTAAACGTTCTTGATTTACAACGTTTAATCCGTGTTATTCCAAAACCAGTTGTAGCGATGGTTGCTGGTTATGCTATCGGTGGAGGACACGTATTACATGTTGTATGTGACCTTACAATTGCAGCAGACAATGCTCGTTTCGGACAAACTGGTCCTAAAGTTGGTTCATTTGATGCTGGTTATGGTTCAGGCTATCTTGCACGTATTATCGGTCATAAAAAGGCGCGTGAAATTTGGTATCTTTGCCGTCAATACGATGCTCAGCAAGCGCTTGATATGGGCTTAGTCAATACAGTTGTTCCTTATGAACAATTAGAAGACGAAACAGTGCAATGGTGTGAAGAAATGCTACAAATGTCTCCAACAGCTCTACGCTTCTTAAAAGCAGCTATGAATGCTGATACAGACGGCTTAGCTGGTCTTCAACAAATGGCAGGCGATGCTACACTTCTTTACTACACTACTGATGAAGCAAAAGAAGGTCGTGACGCATTTAAAGAAAAACGTCAACCAGACTTTGGTCAATTCCCAAGATTCCCTTGATTCGGAATATTAGAAAAAGCTGGGATAAAAGAGAAAAGGTGTTAGATTGATGGTAGTCAATCTAACACTTTTTTACTGCGCCGTTGTTGTCCGCTTCAGCGGTGCTTTCCGCTTAGCACCGTAAGCCCAACCTTCGCTACCACGCAGAATGCCCGCGTCTTACGGTGTACGTTCTGAGCAGGAGCCATAGCGAAGTTCGCCATATAGCAAAAATTGATGAACACCTTTCCTCTGTTCCTTAAATTTTTTTAGTTATGTAACAGCCTCTTTTTCTGTCTATATCAGGCTGAAGCAGTACCATATCAGTGTAATGATTGGAGGAAGCAAACAATGTATCCAAACTGGATTTTACAGCGTGCGTCTATCACACCATTACGTAGCGCTCTCACATATGAAGGACAAACTTGGACCTTTCAACAAGTAAATGAGCTATCCTTAAAACGAGCTCGACAATTAACAGCACTTGGGGTGCAGCAAGGGCATCGTATCGCTATTATGGGTCCGAGTACGCCTGCACTGGTCGTTATGATGTATGCTTGTATGCATTTGCAATGTGAAATGGTGATGCTTAATCGCAGGCTGTCTCAAGCAGAAATCGCATATCAATTAGAAGATTCACAAGCAACGATTGTGCTAGTTGCAGATGAGGATGTAGAAAAATTACCGTCATCCGTACACTATCATGAATTTACGACAATAGAAAATGGTAAAGAGCAATATGTTGATATTGCAAAAGAATGGTCACTCAATCAAACAACATCCATTATGTATACGTCTGGTACGACAGGCTTCCCAAAGGGGGTTCGTCAAACAGTTGGCAATCATCAGGCAAGTGCTACAGCCTCTGTTCTAAACATAGGTTTACAAGCCGATGATGTTTGGTTGTGTGCAGTGCCATTATTCCATATAAGTGGTTTTTCCATTTTAGTTCGTTCATTGTTATACGGCAATAAAGTACAACTATATGAGCATTTTAACGTAGAGGCGATCACGCAAAATATTATGGATGGTGATGTCACCCATATGTCAGTGGTCGCTGTAACATTAGAACGCATTTTAAATACCCTTGAGTTAAATAAGGCGCAGGCGTCACCGCGTTTTAAATTGATGCTAGCCGGTGGTGGTCCTGTACCAGTGGATTATCTAGAGCGAGCAAGTGCATTGCATTTAGCAGTAGCTCAAACATATGGTATGACAGAAACCTCGTCACAAACGGCTACATTGGCAAGTGAAGATGCTATGACAAAGATTGGCTCAGCAGGTAAGCCAATGTTTTTTAACCAAATAAAAATTTCAGCACCCAATGCACAAGGTGAAGGGGAAATATGTATTCGAGGTCCCCACGTAACGCCTGGTTACATAGGTCGTTTTGCCGAGAAAAGCGCAACTGAGGAGGGCTGGCTTCACACGGGAGACATTGGCTATATGGATGAGGAAGGTTACTTGTTTGTAGTGGATCGTCGGGCAGATTTAATTATTTCTGGTGGTGAAAATATTTATCCAGCAGAGATTGAAAATGTGCTATTGGCACATCCAGCTATTCAGGAAGCGGGTGTATGTGGCATTGAAGATGAAACATGGGGACAAGTTCCTATAGCATTTGTTGTTTTAAAGGAAGCGGTCACGATGGAAAACTTAAAGCAATACTGTGAAAAGAAACTGGCTAAATATAAAGTTCCCAAACAAATTAAAATAATCGATACACTGCCACGTAATGGAGCAAATAAGCTACTAAGAAGAAAATTAGCAGCTTTACTTGCCAGTGAATAACTTTCAATAATGGATTTAGCCTTTACAAATAGCATGCTAGAAGTCATTTCTAGCATGCTATTTTTTTGACTTCACGTGCCAGTCACTCAAACAATTTTTAGGCTTCTGTTATTGAAATTATATTTTTTTGATTAAATTAATTATTCTTTAACATAATAAATAATGGGGGGCATAAACTATTTAGTAAAGGAGAATGACTCATATGAGAAAAACTATATATAATGTTGTCATTATATTATTTGTTTTACAAATGAGTCATGTGCAAGTATTCGCAAATTACGAATCACAGAATATAGCAACAGCTAATTCAATCGAAACATTACAACAGCAAATTCAGAAAGAAGTGATGCAATTGTCTACTGAATTTGAAATTCGTTACACTGGTAAAACTTCTGAATTACAAAACGAACTAACAGAGCTTATCAAACATGCCATATTAGATCCATATATTTTCGCCAATATTTCCAGCTTTCAATGGAAGTATGATGGCTATGCCAATAATATTGTCATTCAATTTCAATTTACTTATCATATTTCTCAGGAAGAGGAGGCATTTACAGAGCAAACATTGACAACTATTGTTGCGTCTATGCATGGATTAAGCGAATTAGAAAAAATACAGGCTGCACATGATTATATCGTCTTAACAACAGAGTATTCAAAAGATAGTGTAGGAAGCCAATATTCGCCATACACATTGCTTAGCGAAGGCAAAGGTGTCTGTCAGGCCTATACTTTAGTGCTTTATCGAATGTTAGATATGCTAGGTTTTGAGGTGCAATATGTGCCAGGGAAAGTAGGCGAACAATTGCATGCATGGGTGTTAGTGAAGTTAGATAATGAATGGTACCATATTGATGTGACATGGGATGACCCATTGCCAGATCGGAAGGGCGAGGTACGTTATAACTATTTTCTCGTATCCGATAAGCAATTAGCGCAAGATCATACATGGGATTTTGCAAGTTTTCCTTCAGCAACAAGTGAAAAATACGCAGATTGGCAAGGGAAAAGTAGGATTGAAGTTCTTACGAAACCATTAGCTAATCTTTTTACCCCTAATAGTGGGCTAGCGATTATAGAAAATAATGCGCTGCAAATGAAGCAATTAATAGAACACTCTGCTCAATTACTAAATGACTTTCAACTTAGCCACAAACTTAATCAAATCGTTTTATATGAACAACAGGATAAAGTTGTCTTACAGAGCACTCTTGCAGTTCGTCCGGTTATTGTCAAGACAAAGATAAACGGGGATGCCAGGATAAAGAGGCTTTCTCGCTTTGACAAAAATGAAAAGCGTATGCCGCAAGAAAAGTACGTCATAATAAAGGAGGTGTCCCTTATGCATTACGGGGCACCTCCTTCTTCATCTTAAACAGGTAATTCGTATCGTTGTTTTACTTGTGTTCATTTAGAGCTGTTTCTAAAGTTTGCATATTTTTTTTCATGAGAGTAAAATACGTTTCATTATTTTTCACATCATCACTTGTTAACACGCTTAAATTATGTAGGACAAGTGATTGAGCGCCAACTTCTTTTTGAATGACTTCGGCTAATTTAGATGAAACATTTTGCTCGAATAAAATATAATGAATATTTAAGTCTTTTGCTTTATCTACAATCGCTGTTAATTCCTTTTGAGACGGTTCATTTTGCGAGTTTAACCCTGCAATTGGAACTTGTGTTAAGCCATATTGACCCGCGATGTAGCCAAATGCAGCATGCGATACAAAGAATGTTTTGTTTTGCGTTGTGTCAGCCATCGCTTTATATGCAGTGTCTAAATCTTGTAGCTCTTTTACGAGCGCTTCATAATTTGCTGTAAATGTCGCTTCTTGAGCTGGCATTTTTTCAACTAATGCATTTTTAATGGATAATGCTAAATCTTGACTAATAACAGGCGACAGCCATACATGGGGATCGACACTACCGTGAGCATGATCTCCATGATCAGCCTCCTCGTCATGCGCGTGATTATCTTCCGTAGTCGCATCTTCGTGCTCGTCATGTGCGTGGTCATCTTCTGTAGCGGCAGCTTCATGCGCATGATCAGCTTCATCTTCTTCGTCATGCGAATGACCAGTACTAACGGCTAATTTTTCATCAGGTATTTGAGATGCCATAGCAACCATAGTGACATCTTCGTTGGCTAATGTCTTTTTCGTATTTTCTACAAAACCTTCAAGTCCTAAGCCAATATAGAAAAATAGATGCGCGTCAGCTAATTTCATCATATCCTTTTGCGTTGGCTCAAAGGTATGCTCGTTAGCACCAGGAGGATATATAGAAGATACTTCTACATAATCGCCACCAATCCGCTCCGTAAAGTAGCTTAAAGGATAGACGGTTGTGTACACAGTTAATTTATCTGTTTTCTCCGTCTGTTTCGACGATGATGATTGATCACCACAGGCAGCTGTAAATACGGCTAGTACAGCAACTAAGAAAAATAGAAATATTTTTTTCATATAATGGATACCTCTTTCAAATAGTAATGATTACGATTTGTTTTTTAACAGTATCTATAATAACGCACATCGAATAAAAGTACAAGAAAAAATGACCTTCGAAAATTATTTCTTTTTCGAAGGACATTTTTCAGGCACAGGATCAAAGCCACCAGGATGAAGTGGTTGGCATTTTAAAATACGTGTGACGGTCAAAATTAGACCTTTAATAGCGCCATGCTTTTGAAAAGCTTCTAGACCGTAAGAAGAGCATGTTGGATAGAAGCGACACGATGGTGGCGTCATTGGTGAGATAAATTTTCTGTATAACTGAATGAGCCATATAAAGGGATATTTCATGCTTGTCCATCCTTGTGATGTGAATTATTTTGTTTTGGTTTTGCATCGATTGTTTGTGTAAAAAAATCGCCTTTTTTCTTGAGAATAACGATTACGGAAACACCAAACATTAGCATCATCATTGCAATCATAATGATGATTGGTAATGGAACACCCATTGTTTTCACTCCAAATTCTATTTGATATTGTTATTATAAGTGATATTGCTATAAAAGGGTTAAATTTGAACTACTCGTCATGCTGCTGAAAATTTTGCTTTGGTTTTTCATCGACCGTATGTTTAAAAGCATAGGCACGATTTACACTTAGAATGGTTGCGACTGTTACTAATATCACGATAATGATTGCAATCGTGATTAGCGAGGTTAAACTCATTGTATTCACTCCGTTCTTGTTCGTTATATCTATTATAAATTAGAAGCTCTAACTTAGTTGTGAAGGAAGTTTGACATTCCAGCGAATAAAATAACCACTTAACCACCATACTATGGAAAAAGGAGTGTTATCTATGGATCGTCAACGTGTTTATTTTTCACTTGCCCATAAAACGTATTATACAAATCCTTACGAAGGGCAATGGAATTTCGAACTTAATGTAGACCGGCAAGCATTAGATGTTTTTGAAAAAATATTTCAGCAAATGCAACTATTAGAAATTGCGAACGGTTGGCGCGCACAATTGCCTTATTTGCAATATCATTTGGATCGAGAAAATGACGAGTTAGATTTACGTTTGAAGAAAATTTATGCACTTATACATGAGTATGGGGATGATGATACAAAGCAATTTGTAGAACAACTTCCCTATTTCAATAAACGTGTCTAGCTATTGGCTAGACATTTTTTATATTTGCATAACCTGTATAACATTATGCTAGTGGAAGCGTGATAGAAAAATAATTTCTAGAAAAATAATAGCAAGTGTACTAAGTCCAACTAGCGCCATTTTTCTTTGAATAATATTTTCAAATGAATGTATTTTACATACTGAACAACTTAATGCCACTCTAGATGGGTTGACCATTGTCATGAACGAAGAACTAACATTTTGAATGCAAGCAAGTATAGTAGGTGACAGACCTATGTGCGTAGCAGTTTCTGTTTGTAGTCGAATAAACATAGTATTGGACGCAGTATTACTGCCAGTTAAAAAACCACCTGTTGCGCCAATTAAAGGTGTTATGAATACAAAGTATGAACCAAATGTGTTGGCAGCAGTTACGGATAGTAGCTGAATCATCTCGGCCTCTGCCATCATTTCGGAAACCACAATATATAAAAAAGTCGTTAGCAATACAGGATAACATTTATTGATTGTTAATTTGATACTATCGAAAATGGATGCCTTATTTAAACGGAAGAGCGTACAAGTAAAGAGACAAACAATAAAGAGAAAAAATCCAGGCGAATAAAGAAACGATAATTGGAATTGATAAGACGCAATCGTTACGGTAAGCAGGCTCGTTAAAAAATCTTTAATCGGATTAATAGTTCTTGATGCGATTAATAGAGCGATTAACAACAAATAAGGAGAAATATTTTTTAAAAAGATATTAGAATAATATTGTTTGTTTCTATTTTGCAAAGAAATCATAATAAAAATAGCCGCCATCACCGTTAAAGAGCCCACTACTCCGGCAAGTTCTACACTGATGAAACGATTACAAACCCACACGCTTAAACCTAAAACTAATCCCATTGATAGTATCCGCCATTTTTTCTTTTGCATTGCTTCTTTTCCGACGCCTATGTATGTAACTAAGAAGGCAAAGTAGATATAAATAGGAATGCACATCAGAGCGCTTCCAATACCTAAATCCTCTAAAGGAATGTTTCCTAATGATGCACCAATAATTGTCCCCATTGCTAACGTGCCCCAAGGTATGATACATAAACTAATTAATGCAATGAAGGAAGATTGTAAGGAATTGAAACCTAGAGCCATTAAAATAGGTGCAATAACAATGACCGCTAGACCAAAGCCGCTAACGGATTCAATTAAAGGAGAGAGCCCCAAGGCCAATAATAATACTTGGTCAATCCGATTATCAGTAGAGGTGGCAATAGAAGAAGCTATTTTTTGGATGGACCCTGATTTTTCCATTAGATGATATAATAATATTCCAAAAAATAAAACATAGGTAACTGGCAATGTTATAAGAAAACTGTTGATAAAAGGTTTAGGCAGTAATGCGATGTTTAGGTGAAAAACAGGAGAAGTAGCAATCACTGTTGTAAGTAGGCAAGCAAAAATGCCAGTGAAAATAGAAGATTTCTTTAAAATAAAAATCATAAATAAAATACTAACAAGAGGGAATAGCGCTAATACGACTTTTAACATAAAACAACACTCCTATACTTGTTTATTCACTATAGTATATTTTATTTTCTTATCTTGCATGAAATGATTCAAACATCTTCTAGGTTGATTGTGATTGATAATGTACAATATCATAGTAGAAGGGCTAACGAAGATAAGTTTTTAATTACATTTCACTATAGTAAAAATAATAGTAGGCGAACAAAGTAGTGAAAGGAGCTTTATTCATGGGATTTGGAAAGCAAGTAAATGTAATGAGGAAGAAAAACAAAATGACATTACAGGAGCTTTCAGCCGCAAGTAATGTGAGTGCCTCGATGCTATCTCAAATTGAAAGAGAGGAAAAAAATCCAACGATACAAGTAGCTTGTCAAATTGCAGAAGCTTTAAATACAACACTTTCAGCTTTATTAGATCAGCAGGAAAAAAGGGAGGTTGTCGTCATAAGAAAAGATGAACGACCCATTTATGTTGATGAAAAATCGGGTTTTCAACGACATTTATTATCACCTTCCGTTCCATCACGAGGTATTGAGTTTGTGTTAAATATTATTCCACCAAACAAAGAATCAGGCATATTTCCCGCGCATAAAGCAGGTGTAAAAGAGTATATTTTTGTTAAAAGCGGAAAGTTACGAGTTGAATTGGGGCATGGTGCTTTTTCTGAAGAATTAGAAGCAGGTGATTCTCTTTTTTTTGAAGCAGATACAGCGCATAGATTTATCAATATGACGAATGACGAATGCCACTATTTTCTTGTGATTGATTCCTCACAGTACATGAAATAATAAGACGAATAACATAATGAATACATTCGTGACAATATAATACGAGGAGTTGAATGGAATGTTTTCATTTCAAGATTTGAATGGATTTCAAGTGGATTTAAGCTTTACAAGAGGGGAGTTTCAAGTTGAACCAAAGCATGTCCTTGTCTTTTTAAAACATGAACAGAAATGGCTATGTACGATTCATAAGCGTCGTGGTGTGGAAGTGCCAGGAGGGAAGGTAGAATCAGGCGAAACATTAGAGCAAGCTGCTGTTCGGGAAGTATTTGAAGAGACGGGTGTGCATGTGAAAAATCTTCAATGGTTTGCAGAATATGCTGTCCACGGTGAACTATTGTTTTGTAAAACAGTCTTCACTGCGGAATTTGTCAGTCAGGAGAAGATAGATTTTGATTTGGAAACTTCGGGTATGGTCTGGTTAACCGATGAAGAGTTTGCAAGCCATCCAAATTTAAGCTTCCATATGAAAGATGAAGGCATGCAAAAAATGCTAGAGGAGCTGAAGCGCTTTGACAATCAATGGAGAAATAGTTGAAAAACGTCCATATCCTTCACCAAATCCAGCTATTCGATTATCAGAAATTACGTATCTATCCCTTGGATTACGTGTCAAAGGCTTACTAGCAGAGCCTAAAGCAGAAGGTACATATGACGGTTTTTTATATTTGCGTGGGGGTATGCAAAGTATCGGCATGGTAAGACCAGCACGTGTTGCACAATTTGCAGCCCAAGGTTTTATCGTGTTTGCCCCTTATTATCGGGGGAATAGAGGTGGAGAAGGCCGTGATGAGTTTGCAGGTCAAGATCGTTTTGATGCAGTGTATGGAGTAGATGTGCTAAAACAATTTTGCAACGATCATATCCATGTGTTTGGTTTTTCACGTGGAGGTATTATGGCGCTCTGGACAGCCATTTTACGGAAGGATATTACATCCGTTGTGACGTGGGCAGGCGTTTCGGATGCCACAGCTACATACTGGGAGCGAACCGATATGCGTCGAATGATGAAACGGGTTATTGGCGGGACACCTAATCGTGTTCCAGAAGCCTATGATGCACGCACACCTTTATTTCAAGTCGATCAGATTACAGCCCCAGTGCTAATTATCCACGGCTATCGGGATGAAAATGTAGATATTGAGCATGCAAGGCAGTTAGCATTTTACTTAGAAGATGCCAATAAAGTGTATGAAACTTGGTATGATCAACGTTTTGCCCACCAATATCCACCTGCCCAAAATCGTGAAACGGTTCGTGCATTATGCGAATGGATGAAGAAGCAGTGAAAATTGTTTGAGTGCCTGACACTAAAAAAAGGGAACGAATACATCGTTCCCTTTTTGTATGCATTATTTTAATGGCCCACCAAGATTAGTGATTGCTTCAGAAACATTTGAGAATTTCTTGAAGTTGTCGTTGAATAGACCAGCAAGTTCAGCAGCTTTCACATCGTAAGCAGCTTTGTCTGACCAAGCATCACGTGGGTTTAGCACTTCTGTTGGTACACCTTCAACTGCTGTAGGGATGTGTAAACCGAATACAGCATCTTGAATTGTTTCAACATTGTTTAGTTTTCCGTCGATTGCTGCACGTACCATTGAACGAGTATAAGAAAGCTTCATACGGCTACCTGTACCGTATTCGCCACCAGTCCAACCAGTGTTTACAAGGAATACTTGTGCGCCATGCTCATCGATTTTTTGACCTAACATTTCTGCATAAACAGTTGCTGGAAGTGGAAGGAATGGAGAACCGAAACATGTAGAGAATACTGGTTCTGGCTCTGTTACACCACGTTCAGTACCTGCAAGTTTAGATGTGAAACCACTTAGGAAGTGATACATTGCTTGCTCTTTTGTTAATTTACTGATTGGAGGTAAAACACCAAATGCATCAGCAGTTAAGAAGATGATTGTTTTTGGGTGACCTGCAACAGATGGATCAACGATATTTTCGATATATTGGATTGGATAAGCAACACGTGTATTTTCTGTTAATGAACCATCATCGTAGTCGCAAACACGAGTTTCAGGGTCTACAGCTACGTTCTCTAGTACAGAACCGAAGCGGATTGCGTTGTAGATTTCAGGTTCTTTTTCAGCAGAAAGGTTAATTGTTTTTGCGTAGCAACCACCTTCAATGTTAAATACGCCGTTGTCAGACCAACCATGCTCATCGTCACCGATTAATTTGCGGTCAGGATCAGCAGATAAAGTCGTTTTACCAGTACCAGATAAACCGAAGAATAATGCTACGTCACCAGCTTCCCCAACGTTTGCTGAACAGTGCATTGATAAGATGCCTTGTTGTGGTAATAGGTAGTTCATAATACCGAAAATCGATTTTTTAATTTCACCAGCATATTCAGTACCACCGATTAGGATGATTTTCTTTTCAAGTGATACAATGATGAATGTTTCAGAAGCTGTACCATCAACAGCTGGATCTGCTTTAAAGTTAGGAGCTGAAATAATTGTGAAATCAGCAACGTGAGAAGCTAATTCTTCTTCAGTTGGACGGATAAATAATTGATGGGCGAAAAGATTGTGCCAAGCATATTCATTGATTACTTGAATACTTAATTGTGAATCTTTGTCAGCACCAGCAAAACCTTTAAATACAAATAATTCGTCACGTTCTTTTAAGTATTTAACTACTTTTACATATAAGTTATCGAACACTTCAGAAGAAATTGGTTGGTTTACTTTACCCCAGTCAATTTTATCTTTTGTGCTTTCTTCTTCTACCGTATATTTATCTTTAGGTGAACGACCAGTGTATTTGCCAGTTTCTGCACGAACTGCGCCATCTACTGTTAACATTGCCTCACCACGAGATGTAGCTTTTTCAGCTAATTGTGGTACTGAAAGTTGAACGTTAATGTTCCCGCCGTTTAATAATTCCTTCAGTTCGTTTGCAATTTCTACTGAATTCATCGATTAAATACCATCCTTTTTTATAGTATTCCCTTGAGTTTGAGGGAGTTTTTCTTAATTTCAAAAATAGTATAACACAATTGCTTTAATAATCTATACTAATTCAAAAATTATTTTCGAGTTTTAAATACTTTTCAACAAAACGACATAAAATAATTGACATTGTTCTACCTTTTACGTAAGATGAGGAATTGAACGGATACTCTTATCCCGAGCTGGTGGAGGGTCAGGCCCTGTGAAACCCGGCAACCTGCATGAACTATTTCACGACATGCGTTGGTGCCAACCTGATGCAAGGGGATACCCCTTGAACGATAAGAGTGAAAGGTTACGAAGTCATTATTCCTTTCCTCATGTTAAGTACACGTGAGAAAAGGATTTTTTTTATTTTTAAAATGAATGTAAAGGTAAGTATGTGCAATTCTTTCCTTATTATAATGACGGATCTTTCGAAATCCTCATGTTAAAAGCAACAACGGCTTGAGAGTTCAATCCTTTAGGAGCGGACTTGACATGGGTAATGAGTACCGTATTAATTTCGCAAATACTATTTGTAAGAGTAATAGGAGGAAAACCAAATGACAAACCGTCGATTGTTTACATCAGAGAGTGTAACAGAAGGACATCCCGATAAAATTTGTGATCAAATCTCGGATGCTATTTTAGATGCTATTTTAACAGAAGATCCTAATGCCCGTGTAGCGTGTGAAACAACGGTCACAACAGGCTTAGTATTAGTAGCAGGAGAAATTACTACTTCTACTTATGTAGATATTAAAGGCATTGTGCGTGATACAGTAGCAGAAATCGGCTATACACGAGGCAAGTATGGCTTTGATGCTGAAAACTTAGCTGTACTAGTCGCAATCGGAGAGCAATCACCTGATATTGCCCAAGGTGTAGACCAAGCATTAGAAGCGCGTGAAGGTTCAATGACAGATGCGGATATTGAAGCAATTGGTGCAGGTGACCAAGGATTAATGTTCGGTTATGCATGTAATGAAACACCTGAATTAATGCCTCTACCAATTAGTTTAGCGCATAAATTGGCTCGTCGTTTAACAGAAGTACGTAAATCAGGTGAATTAGCATATTTACGTCCAGATGGTAAAACGCAAGTAACAATTGAGTATGATGAAAACAATGTCCCTGTTCGTGTTGATACGATTGTTATTTCAACTCAGCATGATGAAGAAGCAACACTTGAACAAATTCAAGCAGATTTAAAAGCATTAGTAATTGCTCCAGTAGTTCCTAGTGAGTTATTAGATGCACAGACGAAATACTTCATCAACCCAACTGGTCGTTTTGTTATCGGTGGTCCAAAAGGAGATGCTGGACTTACTGGTCGTAAAATCATCGTTGATACATACGGTGGTTATGCACGTCATGGTGGTGGTGCATTCTCTGGTAAGGATGCTACGAAAGTGGACCGTTCAGCAGCCTATGCAGCACGTTATGTAGCGAAAAATATTGTTGCAGCTGGTTTAGCAGAACGTGCAGAAGTACAGCTTGCTTATGCTATCGGTGTAGCACAGCCAGTATCGATTGCCGTTGATACGTTTGGTACAGGACGAGTAAGTGAAAGTGAAATCGTAAAATGGGTTCGCGAACTTTTCGATCTACGTCCAGCAGGCATCATTAAAATGCTTGATTTACGTCGTCCAATTTATAAACAAACGGCTGCATACGGTCACTTTGGCCGTACAGATTTAAATGTACCTTGGGAAAATACGGACAAGGCAGATGCACTAAGAGAAAAAGCTAGTTTATAATCTGTTTTGTCAAGAACATTCGATTTGGTAATGAACAAACGTAAATGTTTTTTTGAAAGGGGCTAGCTAGTGGCCCCTTTTTATCTTGCCTTTCGCATTTCTTCTTACTTGCTGCTAAGTCGGGGAGTAATGCACCTTCTATTTAAATGGTGAAGGCAACTAGTGCTCTTTAATCGAGTGAAAGATTTAAGCGGACTTTACGTAAGTAATTGAAAAAATTCGCTTTCTTCCCGTACGTCTACATACAAGATGTACTGTAGGCGGTTAGTGGAAGGAAATTGCGAATTTTTTTTATAAAGAGTTGTTACGTATGCAAACATCTACAACTTATAGGGGCAATTCGCCCGTTTTGTAAGCATCCATTATTTTTGAAGAGATTTGTAATATTGTCCTTTTTCCGCGTATTCTCTAACGATACGTTCCATATCTTCCTTATCTTCAGCATTTAATTCACGTACAACTTTCGCTGGACGTCCTAATGCTAAACAATTGGGAGGTATGACTTTACCTGGAGGGACAAGACTACCCGCACCGATAAATGCACCTTCTCCTATCTCTGCCCCATCTAACACAATTGATCCCATACCAATTAAGGCATTTTTTCGAATTGTACAGCTATGTAAGGTTACTTGGTGTCCAACTGTTACTTCATCTTCGATTATTAATGGATATTTTGGACTTTGATGTAGACAACAAAGATCTTGGATGCTTACTCGTTTACCAATAATTGTAGGAGATACATCGCCTCGAATCACTGTATTAAACCATATTGTTGTCTCTGCTCCAATCGTTACGTCTCCCGTAACGGTTGCATAGTCAGCAATAAAAACCGATGGATCGATTGTAGGTGTTTTGTCTTTAAAAGGATAAATCATGCTAATCGCCTCTTTTCTTTCTTTGATGTAGTATTATCGTATCAAATACGCAATTTTATGCAAATATAATTTTATAATGGTACGAATATTTCGTTATAATTATTGTGTAACTAATTATTTAGGAGGACTATGTGAATGTGGAAATGGGAAGCTGATGGACAAGCGAAGGCTGTGATTGCTATTGTTCACGGTGCATATGAAAACCACCGTTGGTACGCATGGCTGATTGAAAAACTTAGAATGGAAGGCTTCCACGTAGTCATGGGCGATTTACCGAATCATGGGGCAAATGCGAAACTATCACGTGTCCATGATGAGGACTTTAAAGAATACAACAAGTATACTAGGCATTTAATTGAAAATGCCTTTTCATATAATTTGCCAGTATTTTTAATAGGGCATGGACTAGGAGCAACGTTAATACTGCATACCATGCATAAGAGAAAATATGAATGTGCAGGAATTGTCTTGACCTCACCTTGGTTGCAATTGAACTTACAGCCTGGGAAATTATCGAATGCATTAACGAGCTTAAGTGCTTTGACGGCAAGTGTGAAGATGACACATGATATTACTTTCGACAAGTTATCACGTAGTGTCGAAGGTCGCGATGAAATGAAAGACGAGTTTCCTTTTATGTCTGTCATTTCAGTAAAATGGTATCGTGAGTTACAACAGATGATGCGCAATTTAGTGATTATGCCGAAAGCAGAGTTTCCAAATACCCCTATGCTTATTATGACTGGAGAAAGAGATAGCATTACAGAAACTAGACAAACACGTAATTGGTTGCATCAGCAGGAGTTTGCTGAATTCCAATTTAAAGAATGGGCAAAATGCTACCATAATCTGTACCATGAAATAGAGAGAGATGAAATTTTTTTCTATATCCGTGATTTTATTAATAATGCTTTGCGTAGAATTGGCTATATAATTCGATAGAATGTTTCCCCTCCGAAAAATATTGTTGAATAAGATGTATAGTAACTTAAAAATAATGTTGTAATTTTCAGAAAAATGTAATACTATAATGTCTTAAAGAACGAATATTCATATTTTGGGAGGGGTAAGATGGAAAGTATTGTTAGTTTTATGAACAGTATTTTATGGGGACCGTGGTTTATTTATGGTATTTTATTGATCGGTTTATTCTTTTCAATTATTACAAGGTTCCTACAAATAAGACATATTAAGGACATGTTTGTCTTAATGTTTAAAGGGGAAAAATCAGAAAAAGGAATTTCTTCTTTCCAAGCAATGTCGATTGCATTATCTGGGCGCGTTGGTACAGGGAACATTGCTGGTACAGCAACTGCCATTGCAATGGGGGGACCTGGTGCGATTTTTTGGATGTGGGCAATTGCCTTCATCGGTGCAGCGACAGCTTATGTGGAGTCAACATTAGCGCAAATATATAAAGAAGAGAAAGAAACAGAATATCGTGGTGGTCCAGCCTTTTATATTGAAAAAGGGATGGGGCAGAAGTGGTTTGCAATCATTTTTGCAATTGCAGCGTTAATAGCCATGTTAATACTAATGCCTGGTGTTCAATCAAATGCAATAGCAGGTGCCGTTGAAAACGCTTTTGGAATGGAATCTTGGATTACAGGAATTATTATTGTTGTATTATTAGGTGCTATTATTATCGGTGGGGTTAAATCCATTGCAAATGTTGCACAAGTAGTTGTCCCATTCATGGCTTTAGCTTATATTCTAATGGCAATCGTCATTATTTTTATGAATATTTCAGAAGTACCTGCTGTATTTTCGCTAATTTTCTCTAGTGCTTTTGGTGCACAAGAAGTATTTGGGGGAATTATTGGTTCAGCAATCGCTTGGGGGGTTAAGCGTGGTATTTATTCCAACGAAGCGGGTCAAGGAACTGGACCGCATCCAGCGGCAGCAGCTGAAGTTTCACACCCTGCTAAACAAGGTATTGTGCAGGCGGCATCTGTGTACATTGATACATTATTAGTTTGTTCAGCTACAGCATTTATGATCTTATTTACAGGTATGTATAATGTTCAGAATGAGAAAGCTGCGGAAGGTACAGATCCGTTTATTTACGTAGGTGAATTCAATGAAAATGGTCTTACTGGTGAGGAGCAAATTACCTTTGCGAAAAGTATTAAAGAAGGTGCTGCATATACACAATGGGCAGTGGAATCTTCATTGCCAGGCATTGGTTCAAGCTTCGTAGCAATCGCTTTATTCTTCTTCGCATTTACGACAATTATGGCGTACTACTATATAGCAGAGACGAATGTGGCCTATTTATTCTCAGGGAAAACCGAAAAGATTTTCATTTGGATAGCTAAAATCGCCTTTTTAATTGCAACATTTTATGGAACGATTCGTACATCTGACCTTGCATGGGCAATGGGTGACGTTGGCTTAGGATTAATGGTATGGATTAACGTTATTGCCATTTTAATTATTATGAAGCCTGCGATTCTCGCATTAAAAGATTACGAGAAACAGAAAAAAGAAGGCAAAGACCCTGTGTTTGATCCTCGTAAACTAGGAATTAAAGGTGCGGATTTCTGGGTTGATTACAATGATAAACGCAAAAATAAATAATGTATAAAAAAGTCCTCTCAATATTGAGAGGACTTTTTTATTTTAATTACTGTCGCAAGCGGCTGCTTGTGCGTTCAGAATTGTTTGCGTGACTGGCACCGAGAAGTCTTTCATTTTTTCTAATGCAATAACAAATGGTGGGTCGTTTTGTTGGTTTAGAAATTCGTATTTTAACACATGGACATATTTTTGTGGTAACTGACTAACAAAGTCGATAACAGCGTCACGTTCTTCTTTACCGCCTGGATGGCCATGGTAAATAACAAGGACAATTAATCCGCCGATTTTTAGCAGTTGCAATAAATCTTGAATTGCAAGAATCGTTGTATTAGGTTTTGTTACGATATCATGGTCACTGCCAGGCAAATAGCCAAGATTGAATATAGCAGCCGCAACTGGTTTTTGAACATGCTTGGCTATATTTTCGTGCCCCGTATGTAACACAAGGGCACGGTGTTCTAATGCATTATCTAGCAGACGGTGCAAAGTAGCATCGACTGCTTTTTTTTGCACGTCAAAGGCATAAACTTGTCCGTTATCACCAACAAGTTGAGCTAAAAATAATGTATCATGGCCGTTTCCAGCCGTAGCATCGACAACAGTATCGCCTTCTTGTATCGAGTCTATTAATAATTGCTGTGCATATTGTAAGACGCGTTGAAGCTTCATTTTGTGACCTCGGCATTATAAAATTTACCTTGCCAACTGCCCCGACGTTCTAACTCTGCATCAATACCGTTCAATACTTCCCACTTATTAACACTCCACATTGGTCCAATCATTAAATCAATTGGTCCATCACCTGTTATACGATGAATAACCATTTGCGGTGGTAAAATTTCTAACTGATCTGCAACTAGTTTTGTATAAACGTCTTGATCTAAAAATTCTAGCATGCCTTTTTCATATTGCTTAACCATTGGCGTCCCTTTTAATAAATGCAGTAAATGGATTTTAATGCCTTGGACATCCAGTTTAGCTACTGCACGTGCCGTTTCCATCATCATGTCATAATCTTCAAGTGGAAGGCCATTGATAATATGTGAGCATACACGAATCCCATGCTTACGCAGCTTTTCAACACCTTCTACATAGGTTGCATAATCATGTGCACGATTAATCAGGTTTGCCGTTTTTTCATGGACGGTTTGTAGTCCTAGTTCAATCCATAAATAGGTGCGTTTATTTAGTTCTGCTAAATATTCTACAACATCATCTGGTAAGCAATCTGGGCGTGTTGCAATGGACAGACCGACTACACCTTCTTGTGCTAACGCAGCCTCAAATTTTTCCTTTAAAACTGGCAGTGGCGCATGGGTATTTGTATAAGCTTGGAAGTAAGCCATATACTTGCCATCTTTCCATTTTTGATGCATTTTGTCTCGAATTTCCGCAAATTGCACATCAATAGGATCGACTTTATTTCCGGCAAAGTCACCTGACCCTGCAGCACTACAAAATGTACAACCTCCGAATGCGACTGTACCATCTCGGTTCGGGCAATCAAAACCTGCATCGAGCGCTACTTTAAATACTTTATGACCGAAGTGATCACGTAAATAGCGATTCCATGTATAGTATCTTTTCCCCTCTGTGGGAAAAGGAAAGTTTGTTTCTGTCATGTATTTCACTCCTCTAACATTGTATTTTATCATGTGCGTAAGGTTCCGTCATGGAGTAAGAATATAAATAGACAGAGACAAATATTAGGCGGCTTTGTTTACTTAAATAAATAATTTATTTTTGTAGTAAAGGAACAGAACTGTTGGCTACTATAACGCATGCATAAAGCACGAAAAAACGGCTTATTTAAGAAGTTTTTTATGAAGAAAGGGTAAATTTATTTTCCTTGTACTTTTTTATTTTTCATCATAAACTAGCTATTTAGAGAAACGAAATAATGGGGGTCAAGGATATGCCAAAAAGTGTTTGGTTTTTAATTATCGGTATGCTTGTGAACACGACGGGCAACTCTTTTTAATGGCCTTTAAATGCCATTTATATGCACGATTATTTAGGGAAATCACTTGCAATGGCTGGCTTTGTTTTAATGTTGAATTCGGCTGCGGGTGTATTAGGCAATCTATTAGGTGGTTTTTTATTTGATAGAATTGGCGGCTATAAATCTATTATGCTGGGCATTTTATTGACCGTTGCTTCGTTAATAGGATTAACAATCTGGCATGGCTGGCCACATTATGTTTGGTTTTTAACCATTCTTGGATTTAGTGGAGGAATTGTATTTCCAGGGATGTTTGCGTTAGCAGGAGCGGCTTGGCTTGAAGGTGGTCGTAAGGCATTTAATGCGATTTATTTAGCGCAAAATTTAGGTGTTGCCGTAGGGCCGGCATTAGCTGGGATTGTGGCGGATTATCAATTTGATTATGTGTTTATTGTTAATTTAGCGATGTATATTTTATTTTTCTTTATCGCATTGATTACATTTAGAGGAATAGATGCGGAAAGTATAGCATTGAAAAATGTAGTTAGTGAAAGTAAACGTATTACAAATAAGGCACCATTTTATGCCTTGTTAATTTTAAGTTCATCCTCCGTGTTATGCTGGCTTGCCTATTCGCAATGGAGTGCAACTATTTCATCCTATACGCAAGATTTGGGCTTAGGGTTAAAACAATATAGTTTACTTTGGACGATTAATGGGCTTCTTATTGTTGTTGGGCAACCATTAATCGCACCGCTTGTGCGCCGTTGGGAACATCAACTAAAACGTCAACTAGTATTTGGCATTACGCTTATTGCAGCGTCGTTTGGCATTGTAGCATTTGCTGGAGATTTTAAAATGTTTGCTGCTGCAATGGTTGTATTAACTTTTGGCGAAATGTTTTATACACCAGCTTTACCGACCATTGCAAATCAGCTTGCACCAAAGGGACGCGAAGGTTTTTACCAAGGTATTATTAATAGTGCGGCTACAGCAGGTCGGATGATCGGTCCATTGTTTGGCGGCATTATGGTGGATCAATTTGGTATGATTGCCCTTGTTTCAATTTTAGTAGTTATTGTATTAATAGGCATTTTCCCATGTCTGATCTATGACCGCCCATTATTGGGTGGCAGGCACGCAAACAATTCTGAAAATTAAAGGCGATTTACTTAAAGCGAATGCTATAGCATTCGCTTTTTTATTTTTTTGGATTGAAATAGTTGACGCAAAAGGATACAATCATACATATTCAAATATTTGAATATGTGAAAATGAATGATATGGGGGGATTAACGTGGAAGAAGGCTTACAACAGTTTAAAGCCGATTTTTTTAAAGCCTTAGCACACCCGTTACGGATAAGAATTCTTGAGTTATTAGTCGATGGCAAGAAAAGTGTGAATGAGATTCAAAGTTGCCTAGAAAAAGAAGGCTCGGCAGTTTCCCAGCAGTTAAGTGTTTTACGGGCAAAAAATATTGTTTATGGTACAAAAGAAGGTAAAAAAGTTTACTATTCTTTAAGTGATCCAATGATTGTTGAATTGTTGCGTGTTGCAAAAGATATCTTTGACAACCATTTAATTCATACAATTTCAAGATTAGAAGAAATGACCGTCAGTGAAAATGACGAAGAGTGCATGTAGGGGATGTAATACATTTACCACCCCTTACTGAACTGGATTCGAAAAACTTAATTATTTCGAAGGGAAGATTATTGTATGAAATCACTGTTTACAGGTCGGTATGAAGGGTATTCAGTTGATCATTTTAAAAAGGACTTATTATCTGGCATAATTGTTGGGATTGTTGCAATTCCACTAGCGATGTCTTTTGCCATTGCTTCCGGTGTAAAACCAGAATATGGGATCTATACAGCGTGTATTGCGGGCATACTTATTTCACTATTTGGAGGTTCAAAATTCCAAATCGGTGGACCAACAGGTGCTTTTGTGCCAATTCTTTTAGGCATTGTCTTATCATATGGCTATGAAAATTTATTAATTGCGGGGTTAATGGCGGGAGTGCTGCTATGTTTAATGGGCCTTTTCAAGCTAGGTACTCTTATAAAATTTATACCACGTCCTGTAACGATAGGCTTTACTGCGGGTATTGCGGTTATCATTTTTACTGGGCAAATAGCTAATTTTTTAGGTTTAACAAATATTACACGTCATGAATATTTTATCGCAAATATGAAAGAGTTGTTCGTGCATATAGGAACAATTAATTATTATAGTATTTTCATAGCGGTTATTTGTCTTGTAATTATCCTTTTAACACCTAAATTTTTTCCAAAAGTACCTGGAGCATTAGTAGGCATTGTTGTTTCTACACTTGTTGCTACCTTCTTTTTTTCAGGACAGGTTGCAACAATTGCTACGGCTTACGGTCAAATTCCTAATACGTTACCGAAGTTTTCAATACCAGAAATCACCTTGGAACGATTACAATTATTGATTGGGCCTACCTTTGTGATTGCCATTTTGGGCGGGATTGAGTCGCTCTTATCAGCAGTTGTTGCTGACGGTATGACCAATACGAAACATAATAGTAATCGTGAGCTTGTAGGACAGGGCATAGCGAATATTATTACACCATTATTTGGCGGGATTCCTGCTACAGGGGCGATTGCACGTACGGCAACCAATATTAAAACGGGTGCTGCATCACCAATGTCAGGTATTATTCATGGTGTGTTTGTATTAGTCACATTATTGTTATTAGCGCCCTTTGCTTCGCATATTCCGTTAGCAAGTATGGCACCAGTACTAATGGTCGTTGCGTGGAATATGAGTGAACAAAAACATTTTGCTCATATTGTAAAAGCGAAATCTGGAGATTCACTTGTATTAATTATTACTTTTTTGCTTACCGTTTTCGCTAGCCTAACGATTGCTGTTGAAGTAGGTCTTGGCTTAGCCGTTGTGTTGTTTGCTAAACGAATGAGTGAGAAGTTGGTTATAGATAAAGTATTACCTGACCATACAAAAAAGAATGGAAAGGTACAACCTTATGTTGTCAATCAAAAGCATGATTGTCCACAAATTAGTATTTATACGATTGAGGGTCCACTGTTTTTTGGTGCAGCGCAAACGTTTGAAGAGACATTACTGCATTCTATGCAAGAACAACCAAGCGTCCTGATTTTACGTATGGGAAAAGTGCCATTTATGGACTCCACAGGTGAGTCTTATTTTAGCAATATCGTGGAGAACTTTACAAAGCGTGGTGGCAAGGTCTTCGTCACGGGCATACAAGAGGACTTAAAACTAGCGCTTATGCGTAATGGATTATATGCTCAAATTGGACAAGATCATTTTTTTGAACATACAGGAGAAGCTATAAATAGAGCATTGACACATTTAGATATGAATAAATGCCTTGGTTGTAAACATTTCGCTTTCCATGAATGTGCTGACTTTTCGAGTGACAGGCACGGAAAAGATTCTGACAATTGATGACGATTGAACAGGAAAGCTCCACACGATGGATTGTCGTGTGGAGCTTTCCTATTGGGGTGCTACATTACATGATTTGCTTTCATGTTCCTCGCAATATTGGCAGTAAGATAGTGAGTGGCATTGCGATGTTTGAAGAAAAAAGCTATTGAGAATACTTGTATCAAAGAAGGGGAAGCTTGAAGATATAGGATGCTTGTAGAGATAATACGAGCTATAAGGATAGTCCTCCATTTTGTCAACCATAGGGGGAGACGTTGAGATAGGATTGCGGTGAATATAGCGACTAACACTAAGCATGTCGAGTTGTGAGGGAACAAGGTCTGCAAAATATCGACTCTCATATAGATGACCGCAATAGTTGTACTTCTTTTTAAAGTAATTGCTGTAACGCCAATTAACATTGGCCATCACTTTGCCTAGTGGCACTTTGGGTGAACGAATCAGCAGGTGATAGTGGTTAGTCATAACGCAATAGGCAACAATCGTAAACGAATATTTGTGATAAGCATATTGTAATACACGAAAGAAAGCTTCGTAATCTGCTACATTGTGAAAAATAGTTTGACGATTGTTACCGCGTACTACTACATGATGATAATGATCTGGGGACCAAAGCCGTTTTTTTCTTGGCACACGCTATTGCCTCCTTTGCTTTTTTCTTTAGCATAAAAAAGCATGTAAAGAACGTCAATTAGACGGGAGTTACGAAAGTAATGACTATTTTTATTTTTCATGTGCATAGAAGGTTGAAATGAAAAATTGTTGGTGAAAATAAGCATAGAAAAAATTTTTTTGATAATTGTGTGGAAATTGTGTGCGTGTCAGGCACCATAAAAAGATGCTTGTGCTTTTCAGAACTTTCCATTAGAATAAATGCAATACATGTAAAGACATTGATGAGGAATAGTAAATTTGTGGTTCTTTTTAGAGAGCTAGCGGTTGGTGGAAGCTAGTAAGGATGCAAATTGAACTCGCCTGCTGAGTCTGCATACGTAATATGAAATTTTACGTTTGCCGTTATTTCCGCGTTAAGGAAGCTTGAGCCGAGTGTAATCACTAATTTGGGTGGTACCGCGGGAGTTAAGAATACTCTCGTCCCTTTCTAACAAAGAAAGGGGCGAGTTTTTTTATTTTTTAAATATTTTGTCAATTCTTACGATAAGTGGTACTGCACATACTATAAGGAGGAAAAATAATGAGCTTTAATCATCAACAAATTGAAAAAAAGTGGCAACAGTATTGGGATGTCAACAAAACATTCAAAACAGAAAATGAAATGGATAAACCGAAATTTTATGCGCTTGATATGTTCCCTTACCCATCAGGTTCGGGACTTCACGTAGGACATCCAGAAGGTTATACAGCGACAGATATCCTTTCACGTTTCAAACGTATGCAAGGCTTTAATGTTCTACATCCGATGGGATGGGATGCATTTGGATTACCTGCCGAGCAATATGCACTTGATACTGGGAATGACCCAGCAGAATTTACAGCAAAAAATATTGCGACATTTAAACGTCAAATTCAAGAGTTAGGCTTTAGTTATGACTGGGATCGTGAAATTAACACTACAGATCCAGAATACTACAAATGGACACAATGGATTTTCATTCAATTATATAAAAAGGGCTTAGCTTATGTAGATGAAGTGGCGGTAAACTGGTGCCCAGCTCTAGGTACAGTGCTTGCGAATGAAGAAGTTATCGATGGGAAGTCTGAACGTGGCGGACATCCAGTAGAACGTCGTCCAATGAAACAATGGATACTTAAAATTACAGCTTATGCGGATCGTTTAATCGACGATTTAGAAGAAGTAGATTGGCCAGAATCCATTAAAGACATGCAACGTAACTGGATTGGTCGTTCGGAAGGTGCAGAAGTAACATTTAGCATCGAAGGGTCGGACAAAAACTTTACGGTATTTACAACACGCCCTGATACGCTATTCGGTGCAACATATACAGTGCTTGCACCAGAGCATAAACTAGTGGCTGAAATTACAACAGCTGAACAACAAGCTGCTGTCAATGCATATCTTGAAAAAGTAAAAATGAAATCAGACTTAGAGCGTACAGATTTAGCCAAAGAAAAAACAGGTGTATTTACAGGCGCTTATGCAGTAAATCCGATTAACGGCAAAAAAGTACCAATTTGGATTGCTGATTATGTGTTAGCGACGTACGGAACTGGTGCGATTATGGCTGTTCCTGCACATGACGAACGTGATTATGAATTTGCTAAAGAGTTTGGTTTAGACATCGTTGCTGTACTTGAAGGTGGAGATATCGACAAAGAAGCATTTACAGGTGACGGTCAGCACATTAACTCTGATTTCCTTGATGGTTTAAATAAAGCAGATGGTATTGCAAAGGCGATTGAATGGCTAGAGGAAAAAGGTGTAGGGGAGAAAAAGGTATCTTATCGTCTTCGTGACTGGCTATTCTCTCGTCAACGTTATTGGGGTGAGCCAATCCCAATGATCCATTGGGAAGATGGTACAACAACTCCAGTTCCAGAAGCGGAGTTACCATTAATGCTTCCAAAAACAGATAATATTCGTCCATCTGGAACAGGGGAATCACCATTAGCGAATATTACGGATTGGGTAAATGTTGTAGATCCTGAAACAGGCAAAAAAGGTCGTCGTGAAACCAATACAATGCCACAATGGGCAGGTTCTAGCTGGTACTTCCTACGATATATTGACCCTAACAACAAAGAAGCGATTGCTGATCCAGAGTTACTAAAACGTTGGTTACCGGTTGATATTTATATTGGTGGAGCAGAACATGCAGTATTGCATTTACTATACGCGCGCTTCTGGCATAAAGTACTATACGATTTAGGTGTAGTGCACACGAAAGAGCCATTCCAAAAATTATTTAACCAAGGTATGATTCTTGGTGAAGGTAATGAAAAAATGTCTAAATCAAAAGGCAATGTCGTGAACCCTGATGAAATCATAGAGTCACACGGTGCAGATACACTACGACTTTATGAAATGTTCATGGGTCCATTAGAGGCTTCAGTTGCATGGTCTACTAATGGTTTAGACGGTGCTCGTCGTTTCTTAGACCGCATCTGGCGTTTGTTTGTCAACGAAGAAGGTACGCTATCAGCGAAAGTGCAAACTTCAGACGATAAGTTTTTAGAAAAGTCATATCACCAAACAGTGAAAAAAGTGACAGAAGACTACGAAGGGATTCGCTTCAATACTGCTATTTCACAAATGATGGTCTTTATTAATGACTGCTACAAAGCAGAAGTACTTCCAACAGCCTATGCTGAAGGATTTGTGAAAATACTAGCACCAATCGCTCCGCATATTGCTGAAGAGCTATGGCAACTATTAGGTCATGAAAATACATTATCTTATGAAGAATGGCCAGCGTATGATGAGTCTAAGCTTGTGGACGATGAAGTGGAAGTTGCTGTTCAAGTGGCAGGTAAAGTACGTGCGAAAATTATCGTAGCAAAAGATGCTTCAAAAGAAGAAATTGAAAAAGTAGCATTAGCCGATGAAAAAGTACAAGAATATATGGCGGGCAAAAACTTGGTAAAAATTATTGTTATCCCAGGAAAGCTTGTTAATATTGTTGTTAAATAATTAAACAAGAAGCCGTGAAATACGTTGTAAGAAGCGTACTTCACGGCTTTTTTTTATAAATGTCGTTGGGAATAGGAACATTACATGCATTGCGATAAACGAGCCACGTATACAGGGATTGAGCGGAAAGGAAGCAAACAGTATCTTGCTAACAATGAAGAGGTCGACACGTAATGGAAGAAATAGTGGCAGGAATTCAAACGTATGGTAGATGCTACATCGAAAGTAGCACAATTATAAAGTACAAGCATCAACGCCAACAGATAAATCATATCGAGCGAAAAATATGGCACAAGCATGTAACCTAAAAGGCAAATGTTTAGGAGTTAATGTTAGTTATGGACGAAATAGAAAACAGCTCTAAGCAAATTAGAATGTAAGAAATAGGGACGATTCTAAAGTTTTAAAACGATGCTACGAAAAAAAGTGTCCGAAGCGGGGGCACTTTTTTTGTTAAAGTGAAACCAACTTTAAAAATTTTACGACTATAGGATGAATGAATAAAGGAGGGGCTCAAGTGAGTGAGCATTTAACAGCCATTATGGAAGAGCACGGCGAGTATTGCCTTCGTGTGGCCTATTTATATGTACGAGATTGGTCGATTGCAGAAGAAATCGTACAAGATGTATTTCTCGCCTACTATTTGCAACAGCATCGCTTTGAACAAAGAGCTTCGCTTAAAACTTATTTAGTAAAAATTACAGTACATAAAAGTCATGATTATTTAAGAAGCTGGAAAAATAAACGTCATCAATTACTTAGCAAATTTCATTTTGGTATTAGTAAAAGAACGCCAGAAAGCGATGTCATTAAAGCGGCGGAACGAGTTACATTGCAAGCGGCATTATTTGAGTTACCTATTACTTATCGGGAAGTATTGATTCTTTATTATTATCAGGAATTAAAAGTACGTGAAATTGCAGATGTACTAGGTAGTACAGAAAATACAGTGAAAACGAGGTTGCGTAGAGCGAGACAACTGTTACAAAACAAACTCGAACGAAGCGATTGGGAGGTGCTAGGCGATGACATCTTTTAAAAAGAAGCTGAATGAGGAAATAGGCGAAACACCACGTTTTACAAAAGGATTAAAGGAGCGCATTGTGCACCAAGCCGCACAACAACAGTACAAACAAATTAGCAAATGGCAATATCCAGCAATAATTGTAGGGATAATGGTGACACTACTTTTTTTGATTGCGAGTGGGCCATGGCAGCAAACGGAATATGTACAGCATGCCTCAATTGTTGAACTAGCGCAAAATGAAGAAATACAGCAATTGTCAATTGCACAAAATTGGTATGAAGATTCATTTAAAGCGGGGAGAACAGGTTGGGTAATAGGGCAACAAGAGTACGTAAAAGGGACTGAGACAAAGCTGTTTGAGAACATGCTTCAAAAGGCAGTGGTAAGACAAAAATCAGAGGAGTATTACTTAATTAATAATTTATGGATAGAATTTAGTAATGGGCAAGTGGTAAAGCTCCAGATGTTTAAAAGTGATGACAAATTTGCCTTTCTCGATCTAAAAACCAATAAATTTTATGAGGTCAATGATGGGGAGGCTATATCCGCATTTACAGACTTTAATTTTAAGAAATTGGACTTTAACTTTTTGGTCTTTCTCGTATGGATTGGTTTCATTTGGCTAGGGGCTTGGGTAGCAGAGAGAGCCGTTCGCTGGAAATTCCATATTCCAAAAGAGCCGAAGTATGTAAGTGACAATCATAAGAAAGTCGTATATCTTAATAAGTTTATCAATGTGATTGTGCTATGTATATTTAACTTAAAATCATGGATTATATTTATTGCTGCTGACTTTGTGCTCATTTTAGTTATATTGTTACCTAATTTAGCAATCGAATATTATTTTGGCAGACATGAAAAAAGACATTACGTAGCATTAACAACTACAACTTACACATCTATTATATTTATCGCTTTCCTTATTTGGATTCAATAAGTAAAAGGATGTTTCGCCTAATTTGCGAAACATCTTTTTTGTAAATGTAAAGTTTGATAGAAAAGTGTTGGTGCTAATCGTCTACTATGGGTATACGATTTGCCTGCTGAAGCGATAATTGAAAGATGCATGATACTGTAAAGCTAACGGCTAAACCATTTAAAAGATTAAACTGTACGCCAACACCAATACCAATCGCAATAGAGAGCAATATTGCTAACCAACTAAGCTTATGAATAGTTCGGTTTACAAATAAAAGAATGATCATAAAAGGTAACATTGTAATATGGATAAAGGCGAAAGTATAAATCACACCTAAAATTGTTATGTTGATTGATACAAATAGACTGAATAAAAGCACCATTAAGCCGATTAAATAGTAATAATAAGGTTTTCTTGTAGAAAAAAAGCGTTTTGTTGCGCGCATCTCTACTAGCAATGTAGTTATAATTGCAAAAAGTGTAATCATAAGAAAAGCGAATGTAAGAAAACCTGGCTGTACTTCATACAAAAAAGTAAGTAATAAAATTTGGAATTCCCCGTAAGAACCACTATATAGCGCAATCATTAGAATGGCTGTAAAGGATAACGTTAATAAGGCTAAAATCACACCTGATGAAAATAAGCTACGGCGTACTTTTTTCGGTTTTACAAAGGCAATCAAATACCATGTAGATTTATCCACCAACACTTGCCCTAAAATAGCTAATTGAATCACAATATAGAACAATAGAATTTCGCTGTTTTTAAAATAAAATAAATAAGGATGGTATAAACGAATTCCTTCATAAACAGTGCTAGCGCCATTTTGCACAAAATAAAAAATAGGAATAAAAATGAGTAGAGAAAATAGCATCATGATAAATAGTGCATCTAACCATAATATCCCTTTTAAAGATATGAATCTATCCAATACTAACATACCGATTAGAAATATAGCTATTGTAATGGGGACTGGTATATTTAACATAATAGTGGATAATACACTAATACTTATTAATTGAATTAACCAAATTTCAATACCAGTTAATAAGTAAAATAACTGTACTACTTTTAAATTCATGCCATTTAATTTTTCTTGCATTTTCATTATTAAAAAGCTTTGTTTGTGTTGGCTTTGTGAATAGCCATTTCTATTTAAAAAGAATCCAATAATGATAAACGATAGGGCTATTGCTACCGTATAACAAATACCAGCCATAAAACCATAAGAAATAAGTGCTGATGGAGAAGATAATAAAAAATTGCCACTAATCCATCTTGCTAGTAGTATGATGACGCCGGCTGTTGTACTTAAACTGGCAAGCGGTACAAGAAGTGAACGTTTGTTAAAATACATAGGTTTTACGATCCTTTATACATTTGTGATACTTTATATTGACGTGGCGACTGATTATATTTTTTCTTAAAAGCGACACTAAAATAATGCTGGCTATTAAAACCACAGCTTTCTGCAATTGTGGACATACTTGCCTCCATGTTTTCATTCATCTTTTTAATCGCCATCTCTAAGCGATAATTATTAATATACTCGTTAATGCCAATCGATTGTTCTTCTAAAAATTTACGGCTTAAATAACTTGGATTTAAATGTATTTTTTCAGCAATGATATTGAGCGTAAGTTTTTCATGATAATTTTCATGAATAAATGAAAGTGCACTTTGTATCGCATCATGGTTGGAACTCCATGCTTTATATTTTTCAACGATATCGTTTAATTCACTAGCAATAACAGGCTTCGTTAAATAATCTGTCACCCCGATGCGCAAAGCTTTTTGTGCATATTCAAAGGTTTGAAATGCAGTCACCATAATAATATCTAATTCATAAAGTTGTTTTAATTCCTTGCTTAACGTAATGCCATCTTTTCCAGGCATTTGAATGTCTAAAAAGGCGATTGTTATGCGATGCTTTTTGGCTAATTGTAATGCTTGAGAAGCATCGAGAGCAGTGTGAAATTTCCAATTTGGAAAATGGGGCTTTAATAAATAAATCATTTGTTCAAGCTCTAAAGGCTCGTCATCGGTGATTAATATATTCATGTTGCTTCATCCTTTCTTTTAGCTTGGATTTACATCTAAAGCATACGCAGGAACATGAATAGTAACGGTATAAAGCTGCTCCTCACTAATAGTTGAAAATATAATATTTTCAAGCCCATAAATCAGTTCAAGACGTTTTTGTACATTTTCAAGGCCATAACCTTGCTGCAATTCATCTTCTATTTGTTTGCGTGCTGTATCGCTGGATTGTGTATTTTTAATTTCAATCTGTAAAACGCTATCTAATTTTTTTATATAAATGGACAGCTCCGCAGGTCCTGCATGCTTCTCAAATCCATGTTTAAAGGCATTTTCAATAATCGTTTGAAAAATAAACGGAGGAATTTTTACAGAAAGAGCTTCTTGGTCTATATATTTGTGTATCGTTAAACGATGTCCGAAACGTAGTTGCTGAATATTTAAATAACTCTCAACAAATTGCATCTCGTTCTTTAAGGCAATTAAAACCTCGTGATTATTGTATTTAAATTTAAAAAATGTTGCTAATGCCTCAATGCCCGCAACTAAATCTTCCTTACGATTAATACGGGCTAGACTTAGCAAAGAATTTAAAGCATTAAAAAAGAAATGCGGCTGTATTTGTTGATTGAGTTGGAGTATATTTGCACGCTGTAAATCTTGTTCTAACTCCAAATGTCTTTTTTCTTCTTCAAGGCTATCAATCTGCTTTTCAAAAATAAATATGAATGTAAGCAGAAAAGCTCCAATAATTGGAGCAATTACACATAGGAGAATATAGATATTGAAAGTTTCTAGTTGTAACATATTGAAAATAATCTCTCCTGTTTTGTTTAAGTTACATTAAACTAAATTTTCTGCAAAATGGCAAGCTACCTTTTGAGTTGTTTTTATTTCCCGTAATGCTGGTACTTCAACTCTACACTTATCAGTTGCAAACGGACAGCGCGTGTGAAAACTACAGCCAGTAGGTGGATTTAGCGGTGATGGGATATCACCTTTTAAAATAATACGTTCCTTACGGTGTTGCTTATCGATAATTGGTATAGATGACAATAATGCTTTTGTATAGGGATGGAGCGGTTGAGAGAATAGGGACTTCTTGTCCGCGATTTCGACTACTTTTCCGAGATACATCACCATGACACGATCAGAGATGTGTCGAACAACACTTAAATCGTGAGAGATAAATAAAAATGTTAAATCCAACTCGCGTTGCAGCTTTTTTAATAAGTTTAATATTTGAGCTTGAATGGAAACGTCTAATGCAGAAACCGATTCATCGCAAATAATAATTTTTGGATTAACGGCGAGTGCTCTTGCTATACCTATTCGCTGTCGCTGTCCACCAGAAAACTCGTGTGGATAGCGCTCGAGATATTCAGGACGTAATCCGACAAGTGCCATTAATTCTAGCATGCGTGATTCCTGTTGCGCAGGTGGTACAATTTTTTGAATAGACATAGCTTCAGAAAGCATTTTGCGAATCGTTCTACGCGGATTAAGTGAAGCGTAAGGGTCCTGAAAAATAATTTGAATATCCTTTCTAGCCACCCGAAGCTCTTTTTTATTCATTTCAACTAAATTTTTTCCGAACAACAATACCTCTCCAGATGTCGGTTCATCCAACCTTAAAATAGCACGACCTGTTGTCGATTTCCCACAGCCTGATTCACCGACGATGCTTAGCGTTTCTCCTGGCATAATTTCAAAAGAAACACCATCTACAGCTTTTACAACTTGCTGCGCACCAAAGAGCTTTTCTTTTTTTAAGAAAAAATGTTGTTTTAAATCGCTTACTTGTAATAATGGCTGCCTGTTGTCTTTGATTGTCATACCATCATCTCCTCCTTCGCTGATTGTCCTTGCCACTCGTCACTATACATCCAACATCTTACTTTCTTATCTTGTTCGACCATAATAAGTTCTGGTTGTTGCTCGCGACAGAGCTCGGTTGCAAATGGACATCGTTCAGCATAACGACAGCCAATTGGGTAATGATAGGGACTCGGTACTGTACCATGGATTGTTGATAGTTCTTCTTGATCTTCGTAGAGCTTTGGTAATGATTGAATTAAGCCATTTGTATAAGGATGGAGCGGCTTTTCAAAAAGACTATCTGTAGAACCTTCTTCTACTACTTGTCCAGCGTACATCACCGCAATTTTATCGCAAATCTCAGCTACTACGCCAAGGTCATGCGTAATAAAAATAATGCTCATTCCTAATTGTTGTTGTAAGTTTCTAATGATATCGATAATCTGTGCTTGTATCGTCACGTCTAGGGCTGTTGTGGGTTCATCAGCAATTAATACATCTGGTTTACAAGCTAAAGCCATGGCAATCATAATACGTTGCCGCATTCCACCACTTAATTGATAGGGCTCCTGTTTTGCTCTTTTTTCTGGCGCGGGTATGCCGACGAGGCGAATCATTTCAACTGCCTGTTGCCAAGCTTCCTTGCGAGATAAGCCTTGATGTAAGCGGATAGTTTCGGCGATTTGTTCTCCAACGGTTAAGACGGGATTTAAACTAGTCATCGGTTCTTGAAATATCATGGATATTTTATTGCCTCTTATTTTCCGTAGTTCTTCATCCGATAGTTTCAGTAAATCTGTATTGTTTAGCAGTATTTCACCATTAATAATTTTACCTGGTGGAGTAGGCACTAATTTCAAAAGGGAGAGAGAAGTCATAGATTTTCCACAGCCTGATTCACCAACAATTCCCAACGTTTCTCCTTTATGAAGTATAAATGACACACCATCTACTGCCTTCGCGACTCCTTCACAGGAATAAAAATAAGTTTGTAAATTTTTTACTTCTAACACTGTATGTCCTTTCATGTTTAATTCCCCCCTAGTTTAAATCAATGCGTTTATTAAATATTCGATATAAAATATCTACAAAAAGATTGATGATAACAAAGATTAAAGAAGCTACTAGTACACCTCCTTGTACAACGGGTATATCCCGTGTACGAATCGCATCAACAATCATACGCCCAAGTCCGTTGACAGCAAAAACGGATTCTACTAATACTGTACCACCAAGTAAAGTACCAAACTGTAAACCTACTACAGTAATAACAGGGATTAAAGCATTGCGTAATGCATGTTTTAAAATAATCACGTAACCTTTTAGGCCTTTTGCTTTTGCTGTGCGAATGTAATCTTGATTAACAACCTCAAGCATACTGGAGCGTGTCATACGAGCAACAATAGCAGCCCCACCAGCCCCAAGCGTTATTGCAGGTAAAATAATGTGTTGTGCGCTTTCCCATCCTGCTACAGGTAGCCATTGTAGCTGAACAGAAAAAACATACATTAATAAAATACCAAGCCAAAAACTAGGTAGTGAAATACCTAAGAGCGCAACAACCATTAAGCCTGCATCTAAAATCGAGTATGGTCGTATTGCTGAAATAATCCCGGCAATCAGGCCTAGCACAATGGTGATGAAAATACTGTATAACGCAAGCTCGATTGTAATCGGTAAACGTGTCGTAATTTCCTCAAGTACGGGCTGTTTATTTTTTAAAGAATGCCCCATATCCCCATGTAAAAGATTGCTAATATATTCACCGTATTGAACGTAAAGAGGTTTGTTTAAACCTAGATTTTCGCGTAACTCTTCAACTGTTTCATTGGAAGCACCTTCACCAGCTAAAATCAATGCAGGGTCACCAGGAATCATCTGCATAATTAAAAATACAACAAGGGTGACACCTAATGTAACGGGGATAATTTGTGCAATTCGTTTTAAAATAAATAGTGTCATTTCGTTCACACTCCTTTAATTTTTCATCCTTGGATCTAGTGCATCGCGTAACCCATCACCAAATAAGTTAAAGCCCAGAACAAGCATGGATATCATGAGGCCAGGAAACATTGCCATATATGGAGCAGTAAAAATAAAGTCCCTACCATTCGATAACATGGCTCCCCATTCAGGAGATGGAGGCTGCGCACCTAAACCTAAAAAAGATAAACCTGCAGCAGATAATATAGCTGTAGCTAAACGCATAGATGCTTGTACAATAATTGGTGATAAAATATTAGGGAAAACATGCTTTGCTAAAATTGTGACATCACTTGCTCCAAGCGTTCTGACAGCATCAATGTATTCCAATTTTTTTACTTCCATTGTGGAACCGCGCACAATACGAGCGAACATCGGGATTGAGAAAAAGCCAACAGCAATTGTGACATTGATAAGACTTGGTCCTAATGCACTGACAATGGCCAAAGCTAGTAATATACCAGGGAAGGCTAACATGATGTCCAATATTCGGCTAATAATGGAGTCAATCCATTTGCCGTAATAGCCTGCAATAAGCCCTAACAATGTGCCAATCGTTCCACCAAAAAGTACGGCTGAAAAACCAACACCAATTGAAAGGCGTGCACCATATAAAATTCGACTAAAAATATCACGTCCTTTATCATCAGTCCCCATTAAATGGGCTAAACTTGGTTCCTGTAATTTTTGTTCCAATTGCACATCGAATGGATCATATGGTGCAATAATTGGCCCAATAAGAAACATAATGAAATAGAGTAGAATAATGATGCCACCTACAACTGCCGCTTTATTTTTTGCCATTTTGTTAAGAAAATTAATTCTATTCTTTTTCCGAGAGGCTTTGCGGGCATCCAATAAGATTGCATGATTCACTGTAGTCGTTACTTTCTCCATAATGATTACTCCTTTTTTATATAGATGTGTTATCAATTTATTGAAAAGAGCATCGAAAGTAAATATTTCAAGGGAGATTAGTCAGAAAATTTAAAAAACAAGTAAAGATTTTAAAAAACAAGTAAATTTTATTTCTTTATAATTCGAATTGTAAGTAACGAACAAACGAGGAGGAGTAGTTATGAGGAAAATGAAAATGTTTTTATTGTTAGCACTAATGACTGTCGTTCTATTGCAAGCTTGTTCCACTGCAAGTAACAATAGTACGGAAGGAGCAAAGGAAGGAGCCAAAAGTGTAGGAGGGGAACTTATTGTGTTAAGGGCTTCAGATGCTACTAGTCTTGATCCTCATTTTATAACGGATATACCTTCAGCAAATATTATTCATGGTAAGGTCTATGAAACATTAGTTGCCTTTGATAGAGATCGAAAAATTGTTCCGTTACTAGCAGCATCATGGGAGCAAAAGGACGAGCTAACTTGGACATTTACATTAAATAAAGGCATCAAGTTTCACGATGGTGAAGACTTTAATGCAGAGGCTGTAAAAGCGACATTTAGTCGTATATTAGATCCAGCGACAGGCTCACCACAACGCGATAAGTTATCTATGATTAGCGAAGTCGTAGTGGATGATCCATATATTGTGACATTGAAACTAAAAAATTCGTATGCACCGCTACTATCTATTTTAGCGAGCCAAGAAAGTAGTATTATTAGTCCGAAAGCTGTAAGTGAATCAGCAGATCAACTTGCCACACATCCAGTTGGGACAGGTCCATTTATTTTTGAATCATGGAAATCAGGTCAAGCAATTACACTAAATACGAATAAAGAATATTGGGGTGCTGTACCAAAGATTGATAACGTGACATTTAAAATCGTACCGGAAGATTCAACACGTTTAGCGATGATTGAAAGCGGAGAAGCGCATATTGCCGATCAAGTACCAGTGACGGATATTGACAGAATTGAAAAATCATCAACAATGAATTTATTCCGAACAGAGGGACTTGCCGTTGAGTTTATTGGCTTTAATGTGAAAGATTCCTTACTATCAAATGTCAAAGTACGTCAAGCGATTAGCTATGCGGTTGATCGTGAAGCTATTATTAGTGGTATCTATAATAATGTAGGCACCCTTGCAAATTCAGCAATGAGTCCAAAAGTAATTGGTTATTCAAGCGAAACGAAGGCTTATGATTATGATGTTGTAAAGGCAAAACAATTGTTAAAAGAGGCTGGCATTAAAGAAGGGACGAAAGTGAAGTTATTAACAAGTGATCGCAAAGAGCGCATTAATATGGCTGAAGTTGTGCAATCACAATTAAAGGGTATTGGCTTAGATGTTGAAATTCAAGTGATGGAATACGGTGCATTTATTTCAGAAATCACAAAAGAACAGCATCAATTGTTCATTAGTGGCTGGGGCAATGCAACAGGTGACGCTGATTATAATCAATACAATCTGTTCCATACAGCTTCCATGGGCGCACCAGGCAATCATTTCTATTATAGTAATCCTGAAATTGATCAGTTAATTGAAGAAGGACGTTCTGAATCAGATCAATCTAAACGCAATGACATCTATAAAAAGGCGATGCAATTAGAGCTAGATGAGGCAGTATATATTCCTGTTCGTAATTATGAGCATTTAGCGGTTTATAGTAATGCTGTAAAGGGCTTTTGGTTGGATGCATCAAATTATACAATGCTTAGTGGTGTAGAGATTGTCCAATAAAGATAGTCATCCAAATACTAATGAGGAGAGTAAACGATGAACACACTATTGCTAAAAAATGTGAGATTAGAAGAAGCTTTTGAACATGAAAAAGAGCATATTGTCGCAACTCGAACAGCTATTTATGATGTCCTAATAGAAAATGGACATGTAAAACAACTAGATAAAAATATACCTGTTACTGATGATATGAAGGTACTGGATGCCCAACAACAATTATTAGTGCCTTCCTTCCGAGAAATGCATATTCATATCGATAAAACGTATTTTGGTGGTGAATGGCAAGCACCAAGACCAATTACTAAAGGAATACTAACACGCATTGAGGAAGAACAACTTCTATTACCGAAGCAATTGCCGACAGCGGCTTATCGCGCTGAGGAGATGGTAAAATGGCTAATTGCACAAGGGCATACACACATTCGCTCCCATTGTAATGTTGATCCGCAAATTGGCACGAAACATATAGAAATTACAAAGCAAGTATTAGAGAAATATAAGGAACAAATTACTTACGACATAGTTGCTTTTCCACAGCACGGCTTTCTTCGCTCCAATGTAGAGGGGTTAATGCGTGAAGCAATGACAATGGGGGCTACGTTAGTGGGTGGTGTTGATCCATCAATTGTTGATCGAAATATTGATAAATCACTCCAAACAACAATGCAAATAGCACAAGACTATCATACTGGTATCGATATTCATATTCATACAGCCAATACATTGGGTGAATTTGAATTTTATAAGTTAATTGATTTGACAAAGCAAGCCAAAAAAGAAGGGCAAGTGACGATTAGTCATGCGATGGCACTAGCTGATTTACCACAGCCTCAACTAGAAAATTTAGTACAAGCAATGGCTTCTGTTCAAATGGATGTGACAACAACAGTACCAATTGCCATCCATCGCGCTACGATACCAATCCCATATTTATATGAAAAAGGGGTCAACGTTTCTGTGGGACACGATAGTTTAACGGATCATTGGTCCCCATATGGAACGGGCAATACGATTACAAAATTAAATGTGATGGCTGAAAGATTCCGTTTTATGGATGAATATTCATTAAGTCGTGCATGGAAATATGCATCTGGCGGCATAACACCATTGAATGATGAGGGTGAGCGTGTATGGTAGAAGGTTGGTGATATGGTCAATATGTTGTTAGTAGATGGCGTTAGTACAGCACATGTTGTAGCTAGAAGATGTCCAATCTCTACTGTTATTTCACAAGGCAACATTATTCACCAGCAAGATGTGGGAGAGTTGAAAGGAGAATTCAGATGAAGCAATGGCTGACAAATGTTCTACTTGAAACAGGAGAGTATGTAAAAGAAAATGATACAGTTGGTACAAAGGTTGAGCTTTTTCATCTTGAAATTATGCAAGGTGTTATCTCGCAGATTATTCCAGCCACACAATCAATTAATGCAACGCAACCTATGACAGATATGAAGGGAAAGCTCCTTTTACCCGCATTTAAAGAAATGCATAATCATTTAGATAAAACATACTTATCATTACCGTGGAAGGCTGTTATACCAGCTAAAAATTTAAAAGATCGATTAGAGCAAGAAGCGAGAGAACTACCTATTTTAGCTAATACAGGGAAACAGCGAGCTGTTGCTATGATTGAAAAAATTATAAGTAACGGCACTAATCATATACGTACGCATGTCAATATTGATCCATACATTGGGTTGAAAAATTTAGAAGGTGTTTTAGCCGCATTAGATGATTATAAAGATATTGTGACAGCAGAGGTTATTGCGTTTCCACAGCATGGTTTACTAAGAGAGCATGTACCGCAGTTACTACGTGAGGCATTACGCCATGGTGCTACAATGATTGGGGGACTTGATCCTGCGGGCATTGATAATACTATAGAGCGTTCTTTATATGAGACGATGGATATTGCTAATGAGTTTAATGTCGATGTAGATATTCACTTACATGATGGCGGGCATGTGGGCTACTATACAATTGATAAATGGCTAGATATTGTCCAAGAAGCCGGTTATCAAGGGAGAACAGCCATAAGTCATGCATTTGCATTAGGTGATGTATCTGTAATGGAACAACATGCTATAGCAACTCGACTAGCGGAACAACGAGTGAAAATCATGTCGACAGTGCCTTATAATCTTAATCGTGTGATGCCACCAATTGATTTGTTAGCAGAGCATGGGGTTGATGTTCATTTTGGTTGTGATGGATTTTATGATTCCTGGAGTCCGTATGGTTCTGGAGATGTTCTAGAAAAAGCGACTACTTTTGCAGAAGTTTCAAGAAAGTTAGATGAACGTTCTATTCGCCAAACATTAAAATATATTACTAATGGTATTACTCCGTTAGATACTAATGGTCAGAAGGTTTGGTCAAATATCAATGATGAAGCGAGCTTTGTGTTTTTTGATGCGGTATCAAGTGCCGAAGTTATTGCAAGAAGACCTTTAGATCGGACGGTCATGTCTAAAGGAAAATTTATTCGTTAATTTGTGGGAGCGGCATACTTAATGCCGTTCTCATCTTGAAATGGTCTCCCTTTATCTAAACAAAAATCCGCCTGACATTCCTATGCTTACGTAATGCATTTTGTTAGAGATGCTTTGCAAAAGGAAGCAAAGCGGTTTTTTTATTGTAGTGCGGCTGCGGATTTTTATAGGAGGGCTTTCGAACATGCTTGTAAAAGCTATTATCGGACATTTTTAATTATGTGAGAAGGTGCTACTAATGAAACAACTAACAACGTACATGATTTTATTTAGCTGTGTATTTTTTTGGGCTAGTAATTTTATCATCGGCTCTATACTCGTTCATCATTGGGACCCTCTAGCAATTGCCATTTACAGGCTTTTAGTTATAGTTCTTTTTTTAACTTGTATTAGTTGGCAATCCATTGTACATGTATCAGTTACACGAAAGGATATTTTATTATTATTTGCTGCTGGCATTTTAGGTGTTGCGATAAATCATTATAGTTTTTATGCAAGCCTTCAGCATACAACGCCGATTACAGCAGCGCTTATCTTAGCCTGTGCACCCATTGTTACGTCACTTCTTAATAAACTCATCTTTAATGAATATCGTAATGGCATATTTTGGGTAGGTGCTATTATCTCATTAGTAGGGGTTTCTATGATTATTACCAAAGGAGCATACGGAAGCATTTCGATTGGTAAAGGTGAAATACTAAGCTTAATAACAATGTTAAGTTTTGCCTTGTTCCTCATAATAGTCAATGACCTAAGTGTCAGAATATCTGCTGAGGTAATTACCTTTTATACAAATATAATTGGTCTACTTGTTTTGTTGCCGTTTGGAACTTCTGTATTGTCTCAAAAGAATAGCCAAGTGGGTTTTCCAATGTGGTTACTTTTAATTGTTTCAGCAATTATTATTCATGGAATTAGCAATTTAATGTGGAATAGAAAAATGAAAGAAGTAGGGTCGACAAATGCATCGCTATTATTAAATTTTGAACCAGCTATTGCGATGATTTTAAGTGCGATGGTTTTACATCAGCTTCCGACAAGCATTCAAATTTATGGTTCGTTGTTGATTCTTTTAGGAATTATCCTTTGTATTTATTATAAAGAAATAAAAGCTCTTTTTAAGTGGCAGGCACCGAAACGAATGTGAATATTCAGAATAATTTCGGTGCCTGGCACGTTATTTCATTTGTTCTGGTAGCCAAAGTGATAATTGTGGAAGTACGATAACGAGTGCTAAGAACACAATCATTAAAATAATAAATGGAATAACTCCTTTGACTACTTCTCCGAGTTTTTCCTTCGCAATACCACTTACTACAAAGAGATTTAGACCTACAGGAGGTGTAATCATACCAAGCTCCATATTGATTGTCATAATAATCGCAAAGTGAATAAGGTTGATATCAAAATGAACAAGGATTGGTAACAAGATTGGTAGCGTTATGAGAATAATGGATACTGCTTCTAAGAACATCCCCATGATAAAGAATAAAATATTGACGATAATCATGAAAATCCATTTGTTCAAGTCACTTTCCGCAATCCAAGCACCAACTTGTTGAGGAACTTGTGCGTTCGTTAAATATAAACCGAATAAAGACGCAGCACCGATAATTAAGAAAATCATCGCAGTAATATTAATAGACTCAACTAATACTTCACGGAAGTCTTTTAACTTCATTTCACGATAGATAAATAGTGACACGACTAATCCGTAAAATACTGCAATCACAGCCGATTCAGTAGGTGTGACAACGCCAGAATAGATCGTTCCTAAAATTAAAAACGGTAAGAAGCCACCCCAAATGGCATTTAGTGATTTCCGCCAGCGAACTTCCCAAGATGCCGGCTCATCGCCATGAAACCCATTGCGTTTTGCATAGAAGATAGCAGCAACGATTAAAATACCAGTTAACGCAAGACCTGGAATAACCCCAGCCATAAATAATTCACCGATAGATTGCTCGGAAGTTATACCATAAATGATTAAAGGAACACTTGGAGGAATTAAAATGCCGAGTGTACCACCAGCAGCTACAAGTCCCATAGAGTAGCGCTTTTTATAGCCAGCTGAAATCATGGCAGGAATCATAATGGAACCGATAGCAGCAGCCGTAGCAGGGGAAGAACCCGAAATGGCTGCGAATATCGCACAGGCAACAATGGTTACAACTGCGAGACCGCCAGGGAGATGTCCAATCCAAGCGCGTAATGCTTCTATTAAATACTTAGAAATGCCCCCACGTGCCATAAGTACACCTGCAAGAACGAATCCCGGAATAGCCATCATCGGGAATGAATCGAGAGCTGTGAAAATACGCTGTGGAATCATATTCATATTGAAATCAATTTGGAAGAACACTAGAATCGTTGAAAGCGCTAAGCTGACTGCGACAGGTACACGTAAAAATAATAAAATAAAGAAACTAAGTAAGAGGATTAGCATATTCTTCGTCCTTTCCTCTTAAAATATTGACTAATCTTTCTACAAATCGTAGTAAAAATAACACACCTGAAATTGGCAGTACTAAGTAGACAACCCACATAGGAATGCCGATGTCTAGTGATACCATACCTGATGTATAGCGGTTTTCAACTAAAATAAATCCATAGTACGTATAAATGAAACAAAAGACGATGCTTAAGCATGTTGCTACTAAATCTAAAATTCGTTTCTGGGATGGTTTTAATTTATCGTATAAAATATCTACTTGGATGTGCTGATTGTGACGAAGTGCTAAACCAAAGCCAAGAAATGTTCCCCAAATAATGGCGTAACGTGCTAATTCTTCTACCCAAGCTTGGGGTTCATTAAAAATATAACGCATCATTACACCGTAGAAAATCAGTGCAATACCAGCTACGAAAAAGAATCCAGCAAGGATTTCCTCTAGATACCCCCATAGTTTATGTAAAATATTCATGCGGATGCCTCCTTAAAATATGATGATTGTATTTTCCGATTTAAAGTAAAATGAGAATGCATTCTGTCTATCAATTTTTCGAAATATTGTAAGCGATTTACTTTAAGAAAAAGAGTGAGTGTCGATAAGTCATCGACACTCAATTTAAAGCGCTTATTTTAAATCACGAATACCATTAATTAAATCTTCAGTAATCGCTTTGCCAAACTCTTCGTAAACGGGCTCAAGTTCAGCTTTGATAGCCTCTTTTTGAGCAGCTGTTAATTCAACTACTTCAATGCCAGAGTTCTTAATGTTTTCATACGATTTGGCGTTTTCTTCAGCAGCTAAATCCCAAGCTAACGTTGTAGCCTCATTTAAAGAATCTTCAACCGCTTTTAATAAATCGCTAGGAATTTTATCCCAGAAAGGTTTGTTCACAAAGATAGCGTAGTCAAGACGACCGTGTTCAGATACAGAAAAGTACTTTTGAACTTCTTGGTATTTTTGAGTATCGAAGTTGTTGAACGTATTTTCTTGACCATCTACAGTTCCTTGTTGCAGAGCAGCGTATGTTTCACCGAATGAAATCGTTGCTGAGCCAGCATGTAAAGCTTTAAATTGTGCTTCAAGAACTTTCCCTGCTTGTGCACGGAATTTTAAACCTTTAAAATCTTCAACATTTACAAGTGGGTGTTTGTTATTTGAAAAATGTTTAAAGCCGTTTTCCCAGAATACTAAACCTTTAATATCATTTGCGGCTAATTGATCGGATTCAAGAATGGTTTTTGCTACGTCAGAATCAAAGAATTTACGAACATGCTCTTCGTTTTCAAAAAGGTAAGGCATGTCTACGTATTGCCAACGAGGGTCAATTTTCACCATTTTTGTAACAGATGGAGCAATCATATGTACGTTTCCAGATACTAATGCATCCAGTTCATCATTATCGCCATATAATTGAGAAGAAGGATAAACTTCAACTTTCACTTTACCGTCAGTTTTCTCCTCAACTAATTTTGCAAAAGCATCGGCAGCTTTTCCTTTAACACTGTCAATTGATGTAACGTGAGAAAATTTAATAACAAGCGGTTTATCTTTTGTATAACCACCATCTCCTTCAGCTGCTGGAGCAGAGGCTGTTTCTTTTTTGTCGCCACCACACGCGGCTAATGCTAGTACAAGCACAGCCATCAGTGACATAAGAAGCCATTTTTTCATGTCAAATCCCCCTTAAAGTTTTGATTATAGTTAAAAGGATCCCCTTTAAACCCAAGTTAATGACGTGATTGGTTTTTTGGCAGTGCCAGTATATATTTCTTGTTATAGTTATTTGCGTAATACTCATACACTGGGTCAAATGCAGATTCCCATTGCTGAACATCTTCATCTGTAAAGTAATGAATATTGATACAACTACAAGCTTCCATTTCTTGCAAACGTTCTGCTGTAAGATTTTCTGCCAGTTGCCATTCCCATTCTTGTACTTCTGCAAGCGTTTCAATAAGCAATGTTTGAACATCCTTCGGTAAGGATTGCCAGAACTCATTGTTCATCAGTAGCAAATAACCTAAATAACCATGATTACTAATAGTTAAGTAGTCTTGTAAGGAATGGAGGTTTTTACTTGTAATATTTGTTAAAGTATTTTCCTGTCCATCTACATTGCCTTTTTGTAGTTGATGGAAGACCGTGTTGAAATCTATGCGTTTTGGATAGGCACCAACACTTAAAAATTGTTCTGCTAAAATATCACTTGGCATGATGCGCATGCGTAAGTCTTTTAAGTCAGAGACATCTTGGATAGGGCGGATACTATTACTCAATTGTTTGAATCCACTATCCCAAACACCCATTGAAAACAGATTGTGGTCATTTAATTTCTTCATTAATGATTGACCCACTTCACTATCAATGTATGAATGTACTTCCTCAGCATTTTTAAATGCATAGGGTAAGTCCATCACTGACCATTCGGGAACGAGTGTAGTAATTTTTGAAATGGCTGGTGCAATCATTTGAATATCGCCACGTAAAAGCGCATTCATTTCTTCACCGTCTTTATAAAGAACACCATTTGGAAAGACTTGAATTTCTACATGACCATTACTTCGTTGTTTAATGAGCTCGGCAAACTTTACTGCCGCCATTCCCTTTGGTGTGTTTTCACCAACTACATGTGAAAAGCGAATAACAATTTGTTCTTCATGACTTAATTGCTCATTGTCTGTAGGGTAGTCTTGTTGCTGACAGGAAACTAACAGCACTGTCAGTAAAATGAGAACGCTCACAAATTGTTTAAGAATACGATTGCGCCACATATAAATTCACCTCTAATCTATTGAAGATGTGAACGCTTTTTATTGTATTGTATTTATTGAAATACTCAATATTATGGTATTAATGAACATTTTGGTATTTATGGTATATAACAATTTATTATTTTAATAAACTGTTACAAAACAGATTGCGTGCTTTTTTTCTTATGTGTAAGTAAGTGAATTGAAATGCTTTAATGCTAAAAAACTTCTCAAAAGAAAAGAATCTGCACGTCTTGTATGGGAAACGATAGCATAGCAAAATCCTGAAGAGAACGTGGATATTGCTATGCTTGTTGCTTACCCACAAAAAGCGAGCAGATTCTTATTTCTTGCTATTAGTAATCGCAAACGTGGAGAAATTACGCAGGATGCCATTATTTAATGGAATAGTATTTTGTAGGCCGTCCAACAGCTCCGTATTTTAATTCGATTTGCACAGTACCTTTTGTTGCTAAAAAGTCTAGGTACTTGCGGACAGTTACTCTCGCCATGCCAACATTTTGCGCAAGCTGTTCAGAAGTAATAGGTGCCTGAAGTGTTGTTAAGTAACCTAAAATTTGTTCCATTGTAATGTTGTTTAAGCCTTTAGGCAGTTCAAGCATTTCGTGCTGGATGCCTAACCACTGATCAATATCCTCTTGGTTAATTGTCGCGGTGCTTAGTAAACTTTTTGTAGCGTTTCGATATTGTTGTAAAGCTTTTTCGAAGCGATCAAAACGAAATGGTTTTATGAGATAATCCATTGCACCAAGTCGAAGGGATTCTTGTACAGTAGGTGCATCACGAGCGGCTGTAATCATAATAATATCGGATGGAATACGCTGCGCCCGAATTTTTAAAAACAATTCCATTCCCGTCATATCTGGTAAGAACATATCAAGTAAAATGAGATTAGGTTTTTGAATAATGATTTTTTCGTAGGCATCACGTCCGTTGACAGCCTCTCCGATAAGCTGAAAACCAGTCATTTTATTTAAAAACCCTTTGTTAACCTCAAGCACCATTGGATCATCTTCTACGATAAAAACTGTGAGTTTGCTCATTGTTCGTCCATCACCCCTATATTAATTGTAATTGTTGTACCAACATGAACAGTGGATTCTACTTGAATCGTCCCCTTATTGGATTCGACAATTTGTTTGACAAGTGCAAGTCCAATACCGTGTCCATCTTTTTGTTTCGTACTAAATCCGTATTCAAAAATACGCTGTGGTATGCCTTCTATTCCTTTCCCACTGTCCTGCACTTCTATAATTAAAAAGTGCTTATCCCCAATAATCGTTAAGTGAACATCTTTATGTGGACATTCGAAGCAAGCTTCCATTGCATTGTCCAGTAAGTTGCCGATAATGGTAATAATGTCACCACACGATAAACCACTCATAAAATCTACAAGGTTGGAATCTTCATCAATTGTTAGTTCAACGCCTAGTTCCTTGGCACGTGAGTATTTGCCAAGCAATAAGCCTTGAATTGAATAGTCTTGAAATTTATCATGCAAGCTTTGAATGATTTCCTCTTCATCTGTAATTTCATCGATAATGAGGCTTAATGCATCATCATTTCGTTCCAATTGGATAAGCCCTGCAATACTATGGAGACGGTTCATATATTCGTGTTGCTGTGCACGCAAAGAATCGACAAGCATTTTAATACCCGTTAATTCTTCGGCAAGCATATTTGCTTCTTTGCGGTCGGTTAACATGATGAGATATCCGGCATTTTGCTCCATAATCCGAATTGGAAATGTTCGAACTAAATACATTTGGTCGAACATTAACAGTGGTCGATAGATTTCGTGCTGTTGAATAGTATCCTCTGCCAGCCAAGTGTTTTTAAATAATGCTTTTCTGGAAACTTTATGCCCAAAGAAATGCGTATATTGCCTAGCTAATCGGTTAATAAATGTTACATTCCCGCTTTCGTCAGTCGCCAAAATACCAATATCCATCGCTTGAATAATGCCTGAGCGTTCTTCTACTAGCCGAGCGATTTCATAAGGTTCCAAATTCAATGTTTGGCGTTTTAAATGGTTAGCAACCCATACAGACCCACCTAAACCAATTACGAGCCCCCAAAAAAGAGAGACTAAAATATCAAATTGATATTGGTCTAAAAGGTTGTACCATTTTGGTGCCAGTAGCCCAACAGTAATAACGCCAACTTGTTTTGTACCTTCCTCATTCATTATTGGTACGAATGCTCGTATGGAATAGCCAAGGACACCGTGCGCCTTTGATATGTACTCATGCTGTGAAAAAGCTTCTATTTCATCGCCACCTTCAAAAACGGTACCTAGCTTACTTTCAGATGGATGGGAGTATCGAATACGTTTCATATCAATGATCACAATGTAATCAACATCCGTTGTTAATCGGATACGTTCCGCAATGGGTTGAATAACTTCAAACCCCTCTTTTGTGCCTACATTTTTTTGTACGTCTGTCAGCTGCGAAACCGTTCGTGCTATAGCTATTGCACGGGCACCGAATTCTTTTTCCAAAGCGCCAGCTAGATTATGAATCATAATTGCACCACTCGTCGTGATAGAAAAAATAACAATTATGAACGAAAAGATAAACATTTTTAGTCGCAACGATATGTTTTTCATAAGTATGTAAAAGGAATGCTAAAATGGCAGCCTTTTATCATTTCATCACCTCTGTTATTGAAGATTTCGCTAAGTAAGCGCAGTGATTATGTAGAGTAGCACACCTATTTTTCTAACTAGAACTAGGACTATCATTCTATAATAAAGTAACATAAAAGAATAGCTTGTTGTAATACAATTCAGCTTAAAAGTATTCATTTCAATGGTGTACTATAACAATTTACATATACGTTCTCTGAGAAAAAATGAAAAAAGTGGGAAGTGCTATGAAGGTTTTGTTGTTCTATTATTTGTAACGTGTTTTCGGTAAATCAAAAAATTTATATTTGAATAATAAAAAATAATAGGTAATTTATCTTGAAAAGGTCGTTATACAAATCGTTTGTGTAAATTAATTTACATTTTAAATGCTTACTGGAGGAGTTTACATATGTTGTGATAGCTTGATTTCTTTTGCGCAAAGAAAATTTGCTTCGATAAGGTTTTAAAATTCTCTTTTGTTCTTAATATTTCTGTCTATCAATTATTTGTATTTTCTAACCCTTTACGTCTAGTGGTTTTGAATCTAGTGGCAGCGTAGGAGAATACATGGCTTAATATGTGAAAATATGCACAAATTTAGCTATTTTAAAATAATTTATTTAGCGTAAATAAGTACGGTAGAAAAATAATAATAGCTAAAATATGTTGGTGAAATTGTTTGATAAACGCCTTTTTTCTTAGGGACTGTAAGGATTTCGATGTTTTTGATATGCATTGACTAGTCGAAAACTTTTTGGAGAAATAATATTTTTTAGAAAAACATCTTGCATTCGAATAATTATAAGTGGTAAATTGTTTTACATGGACGTTCATAGAATTTTCACAGGTAGCAAAAGAGGGGAGAAATGAGAATTTATGAATAAAAATAGATGGTTAATTGCATTATCTGCAATCGCTATTCACCTTTCCATTGGTGGAGCCTATGCATACAGTGTATACAAGCTGCCGATTGTCACAGAAATGGGATGGAGTGAAACGAAGGTTACGATAGCCTTTACAATAATGATGGGGCTTGCTGGTTTTTCAGCAGCGCTATTTGGTAGTTTAGTAGAAAAAATGGGTCCGCGTAAATCGGCTATGGTAGCAGCAGTGCTGTTTGGAGCAGGACAAGCTGGTGCAGGTGTGGCAATCTCTATGGATTCTGTCACTTTATACTGGTTAACTTACGGCTTACTTAGTGGTTTAGGTATGGGGATTGGTTATATCGCACCTGTCTCTACATTAGTAAAATGGTTCCCAGACCGTCGCGGTTTAGCTACAGGTATGGCTGTATTAGGATTTGGATCGGGAGCATTAATTACTGCACCGGTAGCAGCAAACTTAATGGAAGCAGTCGGAATTTCTACAACTTACTTTATTTTAGGGGCAAGTTACTTCACGTTAATGATTTTAGGGGCTTCTTATATAGCGCCGCCAAAACCAGGTTTTATGCCTGCGAATATGAAAGCGGCAGCAGAAAAAGGCAAGGATGTAGTGAAAAAAGATTTAGCAGTAATGTCAGCTCGTGAAGCTGTGAAAACAAAGCATTTCTGGATGTTATGGTCCATGCATTTAGTCAATGTAACTGCGGGTATTATGATGATTTCTGTTGCATCTCCGATGGCGCAGGAAATTGTAGGTTTATCAGTTGCAGGTGCTGCAGCAATGGTAGGCGTTATGGGATTATTCAATGGTGGTGGTCGCTTAATTTGGGCTGCTGTGTCAGATTATATTGGTCGTTCAAACGTCTTTGTAATATTCTTTACAGCACAACTTATTACATTTATCGTATTGCCACATACGACAAACGTTATTATTTTCCAAGCACTTATTTTCTTAGTAGTTAGTTGTTATGGTGGCGGTTTCTCAAACTTACCTGCATTCGCAAGTGATCTATTTGGTACGAAGCAACTTGGTGTTATCCACGGTTATTTACTAACAACTTGGTCTTTAGGTGGCGTTTTTGGTCCACTTCTAGTGAGCGCTATTAAAAATGCTTATGATAGTTACATTCCTGTATTCTATGTATTTGCAGGTTTAATTGCCATTTCCTTAATTATTTCGTTAACGCTACGTGCAGATGTGCGTAAACAAACTGCGTTAAAAACAGCAGAGCAAAAGGTTGGAGACGTCTCCGCTACACGATAATTTTTACTTTCAATTCGCACTTGAAAAGTATAGCCGTATTAGTGTCATTTCGCATATGACGCTAATGCGGTTTTTTATTTGTAGCAATTGTTATACAACACTTGATTAATCTTCGTCTAACATATAACAGCTCATGTTTGATGTCAATAAGATTATGGTAAATAAAGTGATTTTGCTACTAAAAGAGAAATTTTGCAACGTTATTCTATTTATAAGTGACAGCAATTTACTATAAAAATAATCAAAATAATAGTATATAAAGTGCTATATGTCTGTAGTGGTGGACTGTGACAAAGAATGGTGAATCTTTTCATGGCAATTAACGTATATAAGGGTATAAAGGAGGCGGACGATATGGGAAAGTATTCATTAAATGAATTCATTAAGAAAACGCAACAAGATGATTATGAGAACGAATATTTTGAGTTAGAAACAGAGCGTGTATTAGAGGTTAATTTAGATGGTGAAGTCTGGTCAAAAATGGGGGCTATGATTTCATACATAGGCGACATTAAGTTTGAGCGGGAACGTGTTTTAGAGCATGGCCTTTCCAAAATGTTTAAAAAAGCATTAACAGGCGAAGGGACGCAACTTATGAAAGCAAAAGGAAAAGGGCGTCTCTATTTAGCTGATCAAGGGAAAAAAGTGACTATTTTTGATTTAAAGGATGAAAGTATTTGTGTCAACGGGAATGACTTGCTGGCATTTGAACCAAGTATTAATTGGGACATTCAATTAATGCGTAAAATGGCTGGTATTATGTCTGGCGGACTGTTTAATGTAACGCTACAAGGAAGCGGTAAAGTAGCTATTACAACACATTTTGAGCCGTTGACGTTATTGGTGAAGCCTGGTGAAACGGTTTATACAGATCCTCATGCTACAGTTGCATGGTCAGGTAATTTAACACCTGAATTTAAAACAGACATTAGCTTCCGTACATTTATTGGACGTGGCAGCGGTGAATCGATTCAAATGGCTTTCTCCGGCGAAGGGTTTGTCATTATCCAACCGTATGAAGAGGTTTATTTGTCTAACGAAAGTTAAAATAAAGTAGGGACAAAAATGCAAAAGTGTTAGATTGACTGCTATCAATCTAACACTTTTTTGTTATGCCCCGTTGATGTCCGCTTCGGCGGTGCTTTCCGCTTAGCAACTCTCGCTAACGCGCGGCTTACTTTGTGTGCTGTTCCCACAAAAGTCCTACCATTGCTACTATCAACTCGTCTATTCTAAGTTGTTCAAAGTGAATCGGGTCATTCGAATGCGGCGTTCATTCCTGCAATTCGTCCTGTCACAAGTGCAGACGTAATATTATAGCCACCTGTGTAACCATGAATATCTAATATTTCTCCGCAGAAAAACAAACCAGCCTTTTTCTTAGACGCCATCGTTTTTGGTTCGATTTCTTTCACAGAAACGCCTCCACCTGTAACGAATGCTTTGTCGAGTGATTGCGTACCGCTAACCGTCATTGTGAAATTGACTAGTAAATGTGCTAGCGCGCGAATTTTTTCTTGCGATAATTCAATGCCAGTCATTTGAACATCAATATTTGCACGGTCACATAAAAATAGCAGCCAGCGTTCTGGTGCGACGCCTTTCCAAACATTTTTCACTGCTTTTTTAGGTTCTTCTTTTATAAGCTTATTTAAATATTGCAGACATGTTTCCTCATTGAAATCTACAAGCGTTTGGATACGCATTGTGACAGGTTCATAACCCGTTTTCATTAACTCCTTGACGACAAACTGACTACAGCGTAATACAGCAGGGCCGCTTAATCCGAAATGCGTAAAGAGCATGTCCATTTGATGTGTTATTAGTGGTTTACCTTTTTTATTGAGAACGGATACCGCGACATCTCGTAATGCTAGTCCTTGTAGCTCTCTCGTTTGAATAAACTCCTCTTTTGATAAAACGGGCACTTCTGTTGGAAAGAGTGTTGTCACATTATGTCCAGCACGCTCGGCTCAAGGGTAGCCATCACCTGTTGAACCTGTTTGTGGCACTGCCTTGCCTCCAACTGCTACAATAACAGCATTACAGCGTACTTCTGTTCCATCTTCTAAGCGCACACCAAGAATCTTTTCATCATCCATCAATAACTTGTTAACGGGTGTATTTAACCTTACTTCAACATGTAGTCGTTGCAATTGACGAATTAATGCATCGACTACATCTTGCGCTCGGTTGGACATAGGGAACATACGACCATGGTCTTCTTCTTTTAATGCAACACCTAGACCTTCGAAAAAGGCAATAATATCCTCATTGTTGTAAACAGTAAAGGGGCTATATAAAAAACGACCGTTGCCAGGAATATGTTTAACAATTTCTTCAACAGGTAGTCTGTTTGTTACGTTACATCGACCACCACCAGAGATTGCAAGCTTTTTCCCAAGCTTTGTCCCTTTTTCGAGAAGTAAAACTTTCTTTTTTCGTTCTCCAGCTGCGATGGCGGCCATTAATCCAGAGGGGCCACCACCGATAACGATTACATCATACATATATGTGAACTCACTTTCTTTTCATTATTAGGAACTTTTCCTATTATACATGAAGTCTATATAGAGGGCGGCTAGTTTACATTGAAAATTATAATAAAGTGCTTTATAATTTTTTATCTATAATGACAGCATGAAATGAACGGCTTTTCGTGCTATGATGATAGAGGTTATGCACTAAATTATGAGGTGAAAAATAGATGTGCGGATTTATTGGCTATATTAATGGAACAAATGTGATTGATCATCACCAAACAATTGAAAATATGATGAATACAATTATTCACCGTGGGCCAGATAGTGGTGGTATTCATAGTGACGATAAAGTAACGTTAGGTTTCCGTCGTTTAAGCATTATTGACTTATCAGACGTGGCAAATCAACCTCTTTATAGCCCAGATGGCAACATTGTGCTTGTTTTCAATGGGGAGATATATAATTTCCAAGAGTTGCGTAAGGACCTACAAGAAAAGGGTCATACATTTAAAACGAAATCGGATAGTGAAGTGTTAATTTTCGGCTATCTGCAGTATGGTGTAGAATTTGTCAAACAGCTTCGCGGTATGTTCGCATTCTGTATTTGGGACAAAAAGAATGATTTACAATTTATCGCGCGTGATGGCTTTGGTATTAAGCCTTTGTACTACACTGAAAACACAACGGATGGAACATTTATTTTTGGGTCAGAAATTAAATCTTTCTTGCCTCATCCAGCATTCATTAAAGAATTAAACAAAAATGCATTACGTCCTTATTTAACGTTCCAATATTCTTCAATGGACGAAACATTCTTTAAAGGTGTATTTAAATTACCACCAGCGCACTATATGGTCATTAAAAATGGACAAAAACAAATTGTCCAATATTGGGATAAAAAATTCCATGCGAAAGAAGCGCCGATTGAAAAATATGTGGAAGATATTCGTTCAACAGTAAAAGAGTCAGTAGATGCCCACCAAATTAGTGATGTAAAGGTTGGTTCTTTCCTGTCTGGCGGTATTGATTCTAGTTATATTACATCATTGCTACGTCCTGATAAATCATTCTCTGTTGGTTTTTCTGACTATGAAGATATGTTCAATGAGACAAACTTAGCAAAGGATTTATCGGATACATTAAATATTCAAAACGAGCGTAAATATATTACAGCGGATGAGTGTTTTGAAGCTTTACCGAAAATTCAATGGCATATGGATGAGCCACAGTCGAACCCATCTTCTGTACCGCTTTACTTCCTATCGGAGCTAGCGGCGAAGGATGTAACAGTAGTACTTTCTGGTGAAGGTGCGGATGAGATTTTTGGAGGCTATTCGTGGTACCAAAACTCTGGTCGAATGAAAAAATACGAGAAAGTACCATTTGGTCTACGTAAAGCATTACGAGGTATAGCAGAAGCATTACCTAAAAACCAATATACGCATTTCTTAGTAAAAGGCGGGCAAACGGTAGAGGAACGCTTTATTGGTGAAGCGGTTGTATGGGATGAAGATGACGCATTAAATGTCTTAAAACCAGCATACAAAAACGGACCATCTGTTCAAACAATTACGAAACGTATTTATGATGAAGTACCTGGTGATGATGATGTTACGAAAATGCAGTATTTAGATTTGAATTTATGGATGCCTGGAGATATTTTGTTAAAGGCAGATAAAATGAGTATGGCGCACTCTATCGAATTACGTGTACCATTTTTAGACAAAGAAGTAATGGAGCTAGCTAAAAATATTCCATCAAGATATCGTGTCAATGATATTGATACGAAATATGTCCTTCGTCAAGCGGCACATCAGGAATTACCAGAAGAGTGGGCAAAGCGTCCGAAGCTTGGCTTCCCAGTGCCAATTCGCCACTGGTTGCGTGAAGAAAAGTACTATAATATGGTGAAGGACATGTTTACAACTGACTTTGCCAACGAATTTTTCGATACGAAGCAACTAGTTGGTTATTTAGATGAACATTATGAAGGCAAAGCTAATCGTGGTCGCTATATTTGGACAGCGTATGTGTTCTTAGTATGGTATAAACAATTCTTTGTTGATATGTAACACAGAAGTAGCAGTTCAAAGAATCTAGTAGATTTTTTGAACCGCTATTTTTTTGGAAATATACTAGACAATGAATATCAATTTGTTCTAATATACGGAGAATTGAGGATTTCAAAAACTTTTCAGTGTTTTTTACATCTGTTCTCTTGTAAATATGTTAAGATAACAGTTGGTTTACTTGTTTTAATGTTTGAAAAGTGATGCTGTTACATCACTTATAAAAAGCTTGATTTTACTAATGAATGGATGGATACGATGTCCAATTTAATGAAAGGTACTGCGATATTAACATTAGGGATGTTTTTATCTAAGGTGCTTGGATTAATTTATATTTTTCCCTTTTATGCGATTGTTGGGCAGGAAAATATTGCGCTGTATCAATATGCATATATTCCTTACTCAATCATGCTCGCAATAGCCATTTCAGGTGCACCGATTGCTGTATCGAAATTTGTTTCTAAATATAATGCATTAGGAGACTATCAATCAGGACGCAAGCTGATGAAGTCGGGCATCCTTATTATGATGATAACGGGTATGGTGTCCTTTGCTGCTCTTTTTATATTGGCAACACCGATTGGTGAACTTGTTATTAAAAGCGATGAACAGAAATTTACTGTCGAGCAAATTGCTTCTGTAATTCGTTGGGTAAGCTTTGCGCTTATTGTTGTCCCATTTATGAGTTTATGGCGTGGCTTTTTTCAAGGCTATGACAAAATGGAACCAACAGCAGTTTCGCAGTTGGTGGAACAAATTGTCCGAATTGTTGTTTTATTAGGTGGTTCTTTCTTAGTGGTTGTTGTTTTTAAGGGTAAACCTGAAACAGCAGTGTCTTTTGCGGTATTTGCAGCATTTATCGGGGCAATTGGTGGTTTAATGGTGCTCTATTACTACTGGAAAAAATATCAACCTGAATTTAATTTATTACGTAGTCAAAGTATTACGTCTACCCAGCTACCAATGTCGGATATTTATAAAGAAGTGATAACGTATTCCATTCCGATGGTATTTGTAGGGGTGGCTAATCCATTATTTCAATTAGTGGATATGTTAACATTTAATGGCGCTATGAGTTCCATTGGTTTAGCCAAAGTAACAGATGAATATTTATCGATGATTAACTTTACAACACATAAAGTAGTCATTATTCCAGTTATGTTAGCAACAAGTTTTTCAATGGCGTTAGTACCAACGATAACAAAATATTTTACACAAGGTGAGTATTTATCGTTACGTCATGCGATGGATAAAACGTATCAAATTTTAATTTTCATTACATTACCAGCAGTTGTGGGCATTTCATTATTAGCGAATGAAATTTACTTTATGCTTTACTCTGAAAGCGAAATGGGTGCAACGATTTTAGCTCATTATGCACCAGTGGCAATTTTATTTGCGTTGTTCCAAGTTACTGCCGCGCTGCTACAAGGTATTGACTTCCAAAAGTGGATTGTCTTCAGTCTACTATCAGGTATTTTAGTAAAGCTAGCCCTTAACATAACGTTTATTCGTTGGCTAGAAGCGGACGGAGCTATTTTAGCAACAGCGATTGGTTATAGTGTATCAATTATTATTAATTTGCTAGTGCTTCGAAAAACGCTTAATTATAAATCAGAAATGGTTATACGTCGTGTTATGCTTATTTCACTTTTAACAGCTGCAATGGCTGTCAGCGTTTTAATCGTTCACAAGCTATTAGAACTTGTAATGGGTCCAGTGGATGGTAAATTCTCGGCGCTTGTCTATTCTGTTATTTGTGCAGCAGTGGGTGCTGCTGTTTATGGCTATTTGTCGTTACGCTTAGGTTTAGCACAAAAACTACTTGGTGAGCGCATAACACGAATTACAAGTAAATTAGGGTTTAAATAGGAGGAACAATGCGTTTAGATAAATTATTAGCCAATATGGGCTATGGCTCACGAAAGGAAGTTAAGCAACTCCTAAAACAAAAGGCCTTTTCTGTTGATGGCACGTATGTAAAAGATGCGGCAATGCATGTTGATCCAGAACAGCAAAGTGTTGTCGTATTCGGTGAACGTGTTGTATATACAGAGTTTGTGTATTACATGATGAATAAGCCACCAGGTGTTATTTCTGCCACAGAAGATTTACGAGATGAAACTGTCATTGACTTATTAGACCCACTACATCAACATTTTCAACCATTCCCAGTCGGTCGTTTAGATAAAGATACAGAGGGCTTGTTACTATTAACGAATGATGGTGTTTTGGCTCATAACTTACTTTCTCCAAAGAAGCATGTACCTAAGGTGTACTATGCTAAAATAGAGGGGATTGTTACGCAAGATGATGGAGAACAATTTGCGCGTGGTGTCGAACTAGATGATGGCTACGTAACAAAGCCAGGCAAGCTTGTTATTCTGAAATCTGCTCCGCAATCAGAAATTGAATTGACGATTCAAGAAGGTAAATTCCATCAGGTAAAACGGATGTTTGAAGCAGTAGGTAAACGTGTCATCTACTTAAAACGCCTTTCTATGGGGAGCTTACAACTTGATGAAAACTTAGCATTAGGTGAATATCGCGAGTTAACGCCAGAAGAATTAGCAGGCTTACAAAATAGAGAGTAAAGAAAATCCTCGATGCTATACTTTTAGTATCGAGGATTTTTTTTATACATGTTTGTCCCATTAACTGTATAATATGATATATCAATAAAATAACGTGGGAGAGGCTTGACGTACCGGAAATATTTTTTGTTCAAAAAAAGATAGTGAAGATGAGTAGAGGACATGTTAATGAAAAAACTACGGATTAAATTATTAATATCTTTAATTGCCTTTGCATTAATACTTGTTGCTGTAATTTCTTATGTCAACAGACAAATTCTTGTGACAAATATTGAAACACAAGAAGCTCGTAATCGAACATTAATTGAAAATCATATTCTTGCAGATATGCAAACTGTAGATAATGCGCACTTTTATTTTGATAAAAACATTTCGGATCAGATGGAAAAAGAGTTAAGAGCATTAGCTACTTATTATAAGCAAAATCCAAAAATAGACACTTGGAACTTACAACAAATGAAAAGTCAACATGGTATGGATATATACATATTGGATCAAACAAATACGGTAATTTATACTACATTTCCAAAAGATTTAGGTCTAAATTTTTCGCTTTGCTGTAAAAATTTTTCGGCATTATTGGATGAACGTAGAGAGAGTGGGCAATTATTTACAGATGGGATAGATATTTCGACCACTACTGGTGAGTACCGTAAATTTAGTTATTTAGCAACGCCTGATAAAAAATACTTATTAGAGCTCGGTTTGGAATTAAATGAAGTCCCTGTCTTTCAAACATTTAACTTTGGAAAAACCGCTGCGTATTTAGTTGAAAAGTATAATGACTTACTGGATGTTCGAACGATTAGTGCAAACGGTGTTTTTTTCTCGGACACCGAATCCACTCGGGTAACTGTGAAAAATCAAACAAAAAAATTCCAGGATCATTTTAAGACTGCACTACAAACGATGAAGCCTGCTGAATATCAGCAAATATTAGACGATGGCTATATTGAAACCTATCGTTTTTTACCGTACGAAGCAGAGACGGTGCGTGGTGCCTCAACAAAACGGGTAGTCTATGTTAAATATGGCAATCGTACAGAGTTAACTGCACTTGCCAATAACACAAAACAGTTTTGGTATGTTTTAATGATTGCATTAGTAACAGCGTTAATTATGTTAGTTGTTATTAATAGGCTATTTTCTAAAACGATACATCTTGCAACCTATGATCCACTAACAAATGTATATAATCGTGCTACATACATTAGCAAAATGGATAAATTATTGAAAAAAAGAAAAGCCAATACGCCTGGTTTATTATTAATAGATTTAGATAACTTTAAGCAAGTAAATGATCGATTTGGACATGCTGAAGGAGATAGGATTCTTATTGAAACAGCTAAAATTTTAAAAGACGTCGTAAGAACAGAAGGTTTCGTTGTAAGATTTGGTGGAGATGAATTTGCAATTGTCCTATATGATACGAACAATGAACATATGGTACAAGTAGCAAGTGCGATTTTGGAGAAAATCCGTAGATTAAAAAATGTAGAGAATCATAAATGGTCGGTTATTTCTGTTAGTATGGGTGGCGTAATTTGTGAAAAGTCAAATGAATCCGAGTTAAGTTTATTTGAACGAGCAGATAAGGCTTTATATCAGTCGAAAAAAGCAGGTAAGGACCAATATTCTAGTTATCATGAAGTAGCTTCAACAGAAGAAAAATACAATCAATCAACGTAGTTTTACAACGGTTATAAGTAAAAGCACGAGTCCAGTAGGTAGCCTACTTGTCTCGTGCTTCTTTATTGTGTTTTGGGTCGATAAAATAGGGAACTACATAAAACAAGGGCAGCAATGACGATAAACATTGTATCAATATAATGTGTTAACAGCCAGCCACCTATAATAGGACCAATAAAACCGCCTAAATTTTTAAATTGTGACGCACCTAAATATGTAGCTTTTTGGGTCTCTGGCGCAATTTCATCAATCATGACATTCATTGTTGGGAAAGTAAATATTTCACCAATTGTAAAAAGAACCATTGCACAAATAAACAACGGATAGTTTGTAGATACGCCAAATAATATAAGCCCAACAGCAAAGAATAAAATACCGATAAGCAGTATTGTTGTTGATGTGAAGCGCTCTGAAAAAATACTAATCGGTAATTGCAGTAAAAGTACAACCGCAGCATTTAACGAAATCAGTAGCGAATAGAGCTTGGCTCCATCTTCAATTTTGAGCTCAATAAGCTGAGGAAGTGTTGAGTCGAATTGCGAGTAGCCAATATTTATTAAGATTGCGCCGAAAATAAAGCTTAGCAGTACACGGTTTGTTAAAAGAATTGTAAAGGTTTGTAGCACTTTTGTATGAACCATCGCCTTTTGCTGTTGCATTTTGTAACGATTCAACACGAAAAATAAAAATATGGCATAAACAATGTACATAGCGCCTGTCAACATAAACGGCACGCTAGGACTAGATAATGTCGCAATATATACACCAATAAGTGGTCCTATGACTGCGGCAATATTAATGGCTGTGTAACGCAATGAAAACAATCGTTTTCGTTTATCAGCAGGAGTAAAGTCAATCATTAAAGCCTGTGTAGAAGGTTCAAAGAAGGAGCGACATAACCCGTTCAATGCATTTAGAATGACGAAAAACCAAATTGTATGCGCTGTTGCAAAACCAAAGAACACAATACTCCATACGAGGATCGTAAGTAAAATAATACTTTTTCGACCAAAGCGATCTGTTAAGTAACCGCCGAAAAATCCACCTACTGTAGAAATAAGTGGCGCGATACCAATGGTTAATCCTATTTGTAAAGGGGAGGCATCAATTTCGTTATGTAAATAGATAGCTAAAAAAGGCATTGCCATAAAGCTTGCAACGCGTGTGAAAATCGTTCCACCTAAAATAATCCAAACAAGTGGATGAAACATTTTGGGAAGTTTCATAGAATTATCCTCCTCTCAACATGTAGAATGTTTCGAGTGTAACGGATAATAAAGTGCTTTGTAAATAGAAAAAAAGAATGACCCCGACGAAAGGTCATTCTTTTTCCATACAAAAATGCTTTACGCAAAGTGCGCAAAAACTAAGACGTCAATTTTACTTTTTTACTCGTCGTTGTCCATTTGCCTCGACTTGGACTCATCACCAAATCGTTAAAGGCTAACACGTTCAAATCTCTTTGAACGGTGCGAGGAGTGATGCTAAACTCTTCGACTAAATCCTGTGTAGACACGGTTCCTTTGTCTAAAATAAACATGTACACATCTTTAATACGATTAAGCATTCGATCAGTAGTTGGTTTCATAAATGAACCACTCCTTCATCTTAATTCACTTGGCAAAGACTAGCGGACGACAATATGTGCGGAGTGCACTGAGGCTATTAAGTAGCTGCCTTAGACATCCCCTTTTCTAATTTTATGTTCAGAACAAATAATTCTGATAACTCTATTATATAGAATAATGATGTGATTTTCTAGTGAATGGCGTGGAAATTTACAATTAATTCATAAAGTTTGCGCTGTATTTTGTGGAGATTAGTGAAAAAGATGCTATATGTGGTAGTGTAAAGGAAAGATAAGAAAATGATAGTTAGAAAGATGATTGAATTTTTTTTAGTAAAGAGTAGAATAATCTTATTATAAAATGGAGGAGGTACATAGGATGGATTGGTTACAGGTTGCAAAAGAAAGACAAGATGAATTAATTCAAGAGTTGCAAGAGCTTGTGCAAATTAATAGTGTACTGGATGAAAAAACAATAACTGCGGATGTGCCTTTTGGTGAAGGACCGTTAAAGGCATTGGAATGGTTGTTAGCGAAAGGGGAAGCACAAGGGTTACAAACAAAAAATGTTGATAATTATGCTGGACATATTGAAATGGAAAGGTGAAGAGTTACTGGGTATTTTATGTCACGTAGATGTTGTCCCTGTAGGTGATGAATCAAACTGGACGTACCCACCTTTTAGCGGCACGATTGCAGATGGAAAATTATTTGCGCGCGGTGCTATTGACGATAACAACAGTTGCTGCATGGATGGCAATGAAACTTGTAAAAGATGCAGGTATTCAATTAAACAAACGTGTGCGTATGATTATCGGAACAGATGAAGAAACAGGCTTCCGCTGTGTCGACCACTATTTTAAAAACGAGGAAATGCCCACAATCGGTTTCGCTCCTGATGCGGATTTCCCACTGATTAATGCCGAAAAAGGCATTGCTGCGCTTGTGTTGTCCCAAAAGCAGATTGGGGATGCAACGAAAGAACAGCTACTACTATTTAATGCTGGAAAGCGTTCAAATATGGTACCTGATTTTGCGAAAGCGACAGTTCAATTCGTATCTTCACCGTTCGAACAGAATTTTCAAACATTTTTAAGTAAAAATCAGCTAGAAGGCTCTTTATTAATGGAGGGTTCTCACTATATAATAACTATCAAAGGAAAAGCAGCCCATGCAATGGAACCTGAAAAAGGTGTCAATGCAGCTGTTTACCTTGCAGCATTTTTACAACAAGAGTTAACGACTGAAGGAAGTAAGCAATTTGTCGATTTTATCGTTGATGTATTCCATCAGGATCATTATGGTCATGCACTAGCATTACAATATGAAGATGACATGTCCGGACAAACAACATTAAATCCTGGTATTGTAACGTATGATGCAGCGCAAGGCGGCAACATTGTTATTAGTTTCCGCTACTCTGTAACGTATCCATTTGATGACAAAATAACAGAAGCACAACGATTAGCTGCAGACAAAGGATTTTCACTTGATATTCAAGAAAACTCAAAACCTCATTATGTCAGTGAGGATGATCCGTTAATCCAAACGTTAGCTGGTGTTTATCGCCGACAAACGGGCGATAACGAAACACCTTTACTTTCAACAGGCGGTGGAACGTATGCACGCGTCTTGAAAAAAGGTGTGGCATTTGGCATGCTTTTCCCTGGTGATCCAGATGTCATGCATCGTGCGGATGAATATGTAATTGTTGATAAATTAGTACAAGCTGCTGCTATTTATGCAGAATCCATTGCAGAACTGGCTGGGAAGTAAGTGTCATTAAGAGCGTAATGTTTTCTTGCCAAAGAGATCACGAAGCTTCACACGCCAAGCACTTCACTGAAAAGTTTACTTTGATTTACTGCATCTGGTCTTACTTGATTGTGTAGTGGGAATCATTGTACTTAAAAATGTGAAAATAACTTAAAAATGAAAAGGATGTATAAACATGGCATACTCATTATGGAATGACCAAATCGTTGAAGAAGGATCTATTACAATTTCACCAGAAGACCGTGGTTATCAATTTGGTGATGGTATTTACGAAGTAATCAAAGTATATAACGGGCATATGTTTACAGCACAAGAGCACATCGATCGTTTCTATGCTAGTGCCGAAAAAATTCGCCTTGTTATTCCTTATACAAAAGATGTATTACACAAATTATTGCATGATTTAATCGAAAAAAATAATTTAAATACAGGTCATGTTTACTTCCAAATTACACGTGGAACAACTTCTCGTAACCACATTTTCCCGGATGCAAGCGTGCCAGCAGTGCTAACAGGTAATGTTAAAACTGGTGAACGTTCTATTGAAAATTTCGAAAAAGGCGTAAAAGCGACATTGGTTGAAGATGTTCGTTGGTTACGTTGTGATATTAAATCTTTAAATTTACTTGGCGCGGTACTTGCGAAACAAGAAGCATCTGAAAAAGGTTGCTACGAAGCCATTTTACACCGTGGAGATATTATCACAGAATGTTCTTCTGCTAATGTCTATGGTATTAAAGATGGTAAACTTTATACGCACCCAGCAAATAACTACATCTTAAATGGTATTACACGCCAAGTTATATTAAAATGTGCCGCTGAAATAAATTTACCAGTGATTGAAGAGCCGATGACAAAAGGCGATTTATTAGCAATGGATGAAATTATTGTGTCTTCTGTTTCATCTGAAGTGACACCGGTTATCGATGTGGATGGTCAGCAAATTGGTGCAGGTGTTCCTGGTGAATGGACTCGTAAATTGCAAAAAGCATTTGAGGCAAAATTACCAATTTCAATTAATGCCTAAACTGTATAAATGATTAAAAAGAGCTACCTAAAACTTGGTTATTCGCCAAGTTAGGAGGGTAGCTCTTTTTTATAGAACAAAATATGCATGTATTCTCCTGAAACGTCATGTAAAATAAAAAAGATAGCGCCTTTAGTCGATATCACGGTGATACCGACTAGTAACGAGGCGAATTTGATATGGGGCAGTAAGATTGGAGTGACCTAAACATGGCACAATTAGTGAAAATACAAGATTATATTTCACGTTATCAAATTGATTTAGCTAGATATCCAACTCAATTTGTACGTTTAAAGAAAAGCCAATGGGATCGAATTAAACGTCAATGGGAATTGGGCGAAGATATTACCGAGTGGCAGCATACTGCGAATGAAAAAGACAATGATGTATTGGAAGAAAAAGAGCGCTTCTCACTCTTTAAAAAGATTTTTGCAGGGCGACACAAAGAAGATGTGCAAGAAGATATTGAGCAAATCGACGTTACAAACGAATTGACAAATGACGAAGATATGATCCCAGAAGAAGAAACAACTTTATCATTTGAACCGAATATAGTGTACGCACCTCAGTCTATTCATGAGTTGAAGCGAATGTTTATAGATCAGTTTTTTCATTTCCAAATGAAGTGGGCGAGTTCCACTTTGCGAGAAAAATCATATGTTGATCCTCGATTTTTACGTGATTCTTTGTTACGAACATTGCTACAAAAATTACCAGATAATTATTTAGTTTTTTACTATCCTATTTTGCAAGTGAGAAAGGCACCAATTGAGCTAGATGTTGTGTTAATGTCACCTACAGAATGTATTTGTATTACTGTACTTGAGGCAGAGAATCAAGCAGTGTATGTAGGTGGAAGTGACCGTTTTTGGGAGAAAAAAGTGGGCACAAAAGATTCGAAAGTACTGAATCCAATGATTAATTTAAGTAGAATGGAATCTGTGTTAACTCAATTATTTAAGCAAGATCAAGTCGACATGCCGATTCGCAAAGTTATTTTAACACGCAATGGCTATTTCGATTATCCAGGCTCATCTTTTAACGTTCGATTAGTGGATCGTCGTAATTATAATGAATGGTTGCATGCTTTAAGAAATGTATCATCTCCTATGAAGCATATGCAAATCCGCGCTGCACAAACAATTTTAAATAACGTCCAAACGACTTCATTTAATCGTGATATTTGGCAACAGACACCTTCAAAAGCTGAGGACTAACAGATGCATGTATTATTTATTGTCAATGAGCGTGCAGGGAATGGCAAAGGGAAAATTGTTTGGAATAGACTACAACGACATTTAACGATTGATTATCAAGTCGCTCTGACACAATATGAGGGGCATGGTCAAGAAATTGCGAGCGAATGGGCACAAAACGGGCAAATAAAAAAGTTAATTATTGTTGTTGGTGGAGATGGCACCGTTCATGAGGTAGTTAGTGGCATTGTACATAATGATTTTGTTGTGATTGGTGTTATTAGTGCAGGCTCTGGTAACGACTTTGCACGTTATTTTCCAACATTTCAAAATGCAACACAAATTGAAGCTTACGTCAAAACGGAAATGCTTGAGCGTTCGATAGATATAGGAAAGATTCAACTAGGAACCATGTACGATGAAATATTCGTCAATAATGCAGGGCTTGGCTTTGATGCCTATGTCACAAAGCATATTAATAAGTCGCGTCTAAAATACTATTTTAATAAAATTGGATTAGGAAAACTATCTTATGCTGCCGCAGTAGTTAGAAGTATGTTTCGTTTTACCTGTTTCGATGTAACGGTTTATGCAAACAATCAAACACATCAATTTCAGAATGTATGGTTTGTAGCAACGAGCAATCAACCGTATTTTGGTGGAGGAATGAAAATTTCACCTATGTCTAATGCATTGGACGGCAAAATTGAATTAACCATTGTTCATAATATTGCAAGATGGAAGCTACTACTAGTTTTTGCTACTGTTTTTTTTGAGAAGCATACAACATTCCGAGAAATAACTTTTTTACAAAGTAATCAATTTGAGATTGTTGTACATGCACAGAGCGTTGATTGTCATACAGATGGTAACTACATTGGTGCAATTGGACAGGATACAATTGTGCGCTGTACAATCCAACAGCAAGCATGGAAATGTATAAAATTAGAAAAAACAAAAAACGTCATTTCGCAATAATATCATGCGAATATGACGTTTTTACGTTATACTATAAAAAATCAATAATTTCACTATTAAGAAATGAGGAAGAAAATTGAGATTACGAAATAAGCCTTGGGCAGAGGAAATGATTACAAATCATCCAGAGGTGATTATTCCAAATCCTGAAGACTTTAAAGGGAATTGGCAAGCGGTTTTTGGCAACAATCACCCATTACACATTGAAGTAGGTACTGGGAAGGGTCAATTTGTAACCGGAATGGCTCTGCAAAATCCAGATATTAATTATATCGGTATTGAGCTTTATGATAGTGTCATCGTTTGCGCATTAGAAAACATTCTTGAAGCTAAATCTCCAGCGAATTTACGTTTGTTAAAAGTAAATGGCGCAGATTTAAATAAATTCTTTGAAAAAAATGATGTAGACCGCGTGTATTTGAATTTCTCAGATCCTTGGCCAAAATTACGCCATGCAAAGCGTCGTTTAACGCATGAGGGTTTTTTGAAATTATATGAGTCGATTCTAGTGGATAACGGGGAAGTTCATTTTAAAACGGACAACCGTGGACTGTTCGAGTATTCGTTAGTTAGTATGTCTGAATATGGTATGTTACTGAAGTATGTATCACTCGACCTACATGCAAATATGCCAGAAGATAATATTATGACAGAATACGAGCAGAAATTTTCTGCTAAAGGTCAGCCGATTTATCGCTTAGAATCGCAATTTATTACAAAATAATAGATAGCAGGGGGAGTAAGGATGGATCAGTTAAAGTTTCACAATATGACATTATCATGGCTAAACGGGGGTGTCACTTGCCTTGATGGCGGTGCAATGTTTGGCGTAGTACCAAAACCACTTTGGTCACGTAAATATCCAGTAAACGAAAACAATCAAATTGAATTACCAACAGAGCCTATTTTAATTCAATATGGTGAAAAAAATTACCTTATTGATACGGGTGTCGGTTTTAACAAATTAAATGAAAAGCAACTACGAAACTATGGCGTAACAGAGGAATCGACGCTAGCTGATAGTTTACAAGAGCTTGGTCTAACAACCGCTGATATCGATGCAATCTTAATGACACATTTACATTTTGATCATGCGGGTGGTCTGACGCAATGGGAAGGTGAAGTTTTAGTTCCTACATTCCCAAATGCTAAAATCTATGTAACACAAATTGAATGGGATGAAATGCGTGAGCCAAATATTCGCTCAAAAAATACGTATTGGAAAGAAAACTGGGAGCCTGTACAGCATTTAGTTGAAACGTACGAAAGCTCTTTAGAGGTAGCTCCTGGCATTGAAATGATCCACACAGGTGGTCATAGTGATGGACATGCCATCATTAAGTTGTCACAAAATGGTGAGGTCATGATACATATGGCCGATATTATGCCAACGCATGCGCATCAAAATCCTTTATGGGTGTTAGCATATGATGATTATCCGATGACGAGTGTATTTGCCAAGGAACGAATGATGAAAGAAGCTTTAGCAAACGGCTACAGTTTTATTTTCTACCATGATGCGTATTATCGAATGGTGAAATGGAATGAAACAGGTAAGGAAATGGTTGCTAAGTTAGAACGCAGTAGACAAGCGGTTATAACATTTTAATCATAGGACACACATGTGAACTAGACTATAGGCAAGCGAAAGATTTGACGCTTGCCTGTAGTCTTTTTTATTTATCTTGCTGTAATTGTTTATGTGCCTGGCACCGATATTTTTTGTGCAGTTTTCAGCTAGTTGTAAACGACTACTTTCTGACTATGGATGGAATATGCTGTTTACCGATATTGGTATACAATATTCTGAATATTTTATATTGACCGATTAGTCTAATATTAATATACTGAGATAACATCAACGAGCGTTATATTGTCAGAAGGGAAATGAACTACAATGAAAAATTTTATTAATAATGTACTAACCGGTATGAGTATGGGGATTGTCGTTTGTTTAATTCCAAACGCATTAGTTGGAGAAATATTAAAATTAATTATTCCCTACGTACCTCAGTTAGAAATTATTTTAAATACATCGGTTTTAGCTATGAGTCTATTGCCAGTTGTAATAGGTGTAATGACAGGTATTTGCTTTAAATTAACGCCTGTTCAAACATGTAGCGTTGGACTAGCTGCATTTGTCGGTAGCGGTGTCTATACAATTGATCCGGATGCAGGCATTACCATCGCCGGTATTGGTGTGGTAATTAATATCGGGATTACGACAGCTTTGGCTGTACTGTTTGTGCAATTTTTAGGAAATAAGCTGAAAGATTTTACACTTCTTTTAATGCCTGCACTTGCTATGTTCGTACCTGGTTTAATCGGAAATGCCATTTTACCGTATGTGCGTACAGGCTCAGGCTATGTTGGTCTGATAATTGAGCATTTAACGACATTACAACCTGTTGTAATGGGCTCGCTAATTGCCATGATCTTCTCTATCTTAATCATTTCACCAATCTCTACAATCGGTGTTGCGACAGTTATTATGTTATCAGGCATCGGTGCAGGTGCAGCAAATCTCGGTGTTTGTGCATCTGGCGTCGGAATGTGTATTGCCAGTTATAAAGCAAATAATATTGGGACAGCCATTGCCCATGTTGCGTCAGCAAAAATTCAAATGCGTAATTTTTTCATGAAACCTAAAATAGCATTTCCGATGATTATTACTGCGGGAATATTAGGGGCATTAGCAGGTCTGTTTGAAATCGTAGGTACCCCATACAGTGCAGGTTTCGGTTTAGGTGGTTTTGTGGGACCGTTGAAATATTTAAGTTTAGTCGGATGGACACCTTATACAATCACTGTAGCTGTTACATTATTTATCGCCTTACCAATTATATTAAATGTCATCTTACTGCGAATCTTCTCGATGAAATTGAAATGGATTACATCCAATGATTACAAAGTACATTATGAATAATGGAAAAGTCTCCGTATGGGGGCTTTTTTTTCGTGAACATTTTGGAAAATGTGATACACTAAAAGCTATACTAAAACACAAAAGAGAGTTGAAATAACGATGGCAACGGAGCAACCATTTTTACCAGTATTATTAGGATCAGATATGAATGCATACGGCATGGCCCGAGCATTTTATGAAGCATATGGCATTAAGCCACTTGTATTAGGACGTTCACATTTAACAGCAACACAGGATAGCCATATATTGGAGTTCCAAGAAATCGATCGTTTAAATGAACAAGACGTATTTGCACCAGCCCTTGCACAAGTTGCAAAACAATACGCTGATAAAAAATTACTGCTACTTGCTTGTGGCGATGATTATGCAAAACTAATTATTAAAAACAAACCGGCTCTACAGGAGCACTTTACAGTACCTTATATTGATGAGTCATTAATGGATGAAATATTATTGAAAGAAAATTTTTATAAAATGTGTGAGAAGTACGACTTTAAGTATCCAGGTACAACAACAGTTACAGCTAAAAACTATCAAGACTTTACACCACCATTTGACTATCCAATTATTTTAAAAGCGTCCAATTCAGTGGAATATTGGGCTTGTAAATTCCCAGGAAAGAAAAAGGTCTTCGTTGCACATGATGAAGCGGAAAAAACGGCTATCTTAAAAGCGATTTATAGCTCTACTTACCAAGATACAATGATTATTCAAGAATTCATCCCTGGTGATGATTCGTATATGCGCGTGTTAAATGCATATGTAGGAAAAGACGGGAAAGTGAAGCTAATGTGCCTAGGTAACCCAATTTTAGAAGAGCATTCACCTGAAGGAATTGGTAGTTATGCAGCAATCGTAACGACATATGATAAAGCGCTGATGGATCAAGTGCGCCACTTTTTAGAGGATATCGGCTATACGGGCTTTGCTAACTTCGATATGAAGTATGATATTCGCGATAAACAATATAAGTTATTTGAAATTAATTTACGTAACGGTCGCTCAAGCTATTATGTAACCGCAAGTGGTCATAACTTAATGAAATATGTAGCGGATGACCATATGTTAAATATTGAGCAACAGTTAACATATGTTGAGGATAAACATTTATGGATGATTATTCCGAAAGGTGTGCTATTTAAATACGCATCAAACGAAAAGCTTAAACTAGAAGCGCAAAAATTGATTCGTGAAGGAAAGTGCACCAATTCACTTTACTTCAATCAAGATATGAATCCAAAGCGATGGGTAAAGCTTACGCTAAATAATCTAAACTATTACCGAAAATATAAAAAGTATTTTAATAATAAAGGTCTAGAAGAATAAGATTACGTAAAAGGAGGTATAACACATATACCTCCTTTTATTTGATTTGTCTCGGAGTAAGGTGATTTACTCGCGGAAGGGTGAGGAATACCCGCGGAGTGAGGTGATTTACCCGCGAAAGCGAGGAATACCCGCGGAGTAAGGTGATTTACCCGCGAAAGGGAGAAGAATACCCGCGGAGTAAGAAGATTTACCCGCGAAAGCGAGGAATACCCGCGGAGTGAGGTGATTTACCCGCGAAAAGAGAAGAAATACCCGCGGAGCAAGAAGATTTACCCGCGAAAGCGAGAGAAATACCCGCGGAGTAAGAAGATTTACCCGCGAAACAACGAAAAACAACTTGAGCAGCATCGTTCATCCTTCACTACATATATGTAGTTATAAAGAAAATAGCATATGGACGTATCACAATGTCCACATGCTATTGTAAAAGATTATGTTTAGACTTCGATTAGTTCTACGACAACGCCAGAGCGAGCGTCGGCAGCGAACTCGAATGTTTGCATTTCACCCTCGTGCATGCGAGAAATCCCACCACGATAAACGGGAATTGTCATAAAACCATTTGTGAAATTATCTGTTTTCATAAAGATCCAAGAACCGTCTATTGGCGCATCTTTTTTAAATTCCTTTTTTATGTTTTCAAGTACTTGTCCTGCTGGCACATACGGAGAAACTTTTTCACTGGCTTCTTTAATAATGACTGCCGCGGCGAGGCCTATTGCAACACCAATTAAAAAATCACGTAATTTCATGGGTTTTTTCCTCCTTTTCCTATAGCTCTATTTTAGCATAGCACAAAGAGTGAATGCACGTTCATTGCAAAGGACTTTTATGAAATATATCAATATTTCGACTTCTGAAATAATTATGATACAATAAGCAAGGAAGAAAATTCTACTTCGTGGGGAGAGAGTCATCATGAATGAGGAAACATTACAATTATTTAAAACTTTAACGGAATTACCGGGTGCACCAGGCAATGAACATGCAGTACGTGCATTTATGCGTTCAGAGCTACAGAAGTACTCAGATGAGGTTATCCAAGATCATTTAGGTGGTATTTTTGGTGTCAAGCATAGTGAAGTAGCAGATGCCCCTAAAATACTTGTAGCAGGTCATATGGACGAAGTAGCATTTATGGTTACATCTATTACTGATAATGGGTTAATTCGTTTTCAAACACTTGGAGGCTGGTGGAACCAAGTGATGCTTGCACAACGTGTAGAAGTATATACTAAAAACGGTGCAATTCCAGGTGTAATTTCATCCATTCCACCGCATTTACTTACAGATGCAGAACGTGCAAAACCAATGGAAATCAAAAATATGCTGATTGATGTCGGCGCGGACAATAAAGAAGATGCGATTGCTCTTGGCGTTCGCCCAGGACAGTCAATCATCCCAGTATGTCCATTTACGCCGATGGCCAATCCGAAAAAAATAATGGCAAAAGCGTGGGATAATCGCTACGGCTGTGGACTGGCGATTGAATTAATGAAAGAAGTGAAAGATGAAAAATTAGCTTCTCATTTATATTCAGGTGCCAATGTTATGGAAGAAGTTGGATTGCGTGGCGCTCAAGTGTCAGCAAATATGATTCAACCTGATTTATTTTTCGCGTTAGATGCATCACCTGCGAACGATATGTCTGGAGATAAAAATCAATTTGGTCAACTTGGTAAAGGGACATTATTACGAATACTTGACCGTACAATGGTCACACACCGTGGTATGCGTGAGTTTATTTTAGATACGGCAGAATCTAATCATATTCCATATCAGTATTTTGTATCTCAAGGCGGCACCGATGCTGGTCGTGTACATACATCAAATGACGGTGTACCAAGTGCTGTGATTGGTGTGTGCTCGCGTTATATCCATACGTCAGCATCGATCATTCATATTGATGACTATGCAGCAGCTAAAGCATTAATCGTAGAATTAGTGAAAAAAGCAGATCGTTCGACATTAGAAACGATTCGCGCTAATGTATAAGTAACAGAAAAGATGCCTTTAGGGCATCTTTTTTCTATGTAAAGAAAGAGGGATATCAATGGAAATAGCGATTGGGACAACGAATAAAGCAAAAATCCAAGCAGTGCAAGCGATTGTTAATCAATATTTTGAAAAAGTAAATTTTACATATTTTAAAGCCGCCTCACAAGTATCAGAGCAACCTTTAACTACGGAAGAAACAAGATTAGGGGCCATCAATCGGGCGAAAAATACAGCCCTTGCGACCGATGCAGCACTATCCTTTGGACTTGAAGGTGGCGTCACTGAAATAGATGGTGTGATGTATGTCTGCAATTGGGGAGCACTAACATTAGCTGATGGGACAACGTTTACAGCAGCAGGTGCACAAATTATTTTGCCAGAAGAAATTGCCCAGGAAATAAGGGGTGGCAGGGAGCTTGGTCCTGTAATGGAACAATATACGCAACGTCTAGATATTCGTCAAGGCGCAGGGGCTGTAGGTATTTTTACGCAAGGGATAGTGAGTAGACAGACAATGTTTGAGCATATTGTCGCGCTGCTTGTTGGACAATATTTGTTCACATTAGCACAAAGATAGTGTCTTAGAACTAGTGAGAACGAAGCAGTGAAGTTGCAACTTATCTAGAATTTTTTTAAAATAGAAAAAAGTTAGCAATGAAAGGGAGATTGAAATGTCTTATGCAAGGCTTCAAGCATTAGGTTTACTGCTATTACTTTTGGGGCTTTCGGGTTGTAATCAATCGGTTGATGAACAAATTGCTAGTGGACTTCAAATGACAGAAAAGGTATTTGCAGAAGAGCCAGAAGCGTATACCGACAAAATTGGTCAAATTCAACTTTTTTTACCGTCAAAGTTCAAAATTGAGGATAGTTCAGATGCCTATAATATTTTAATATCAAAAGGAACGAATTCCTATATTCTTTTTATCAATGATCGTGAACAAGACGATAGTAAGCTTTATTATAATCTGCTAAAAGAAGATCGTTCAAAGAAAGTCATTAATGAAACTACATATGACAAGGATGGTATTTTCGGCTTCTCTGCGGTGTCTAAAACAGATAATAAAGATGAATTTGAGTTAATTGTCAGCAGTGGTGGTGTAAAAATGACGACTATTTCACCAGCAAATAATATTGAAAATAATCTTCATGAGATGACGAAAATCGTTCATTCGGTTAAGATTAAATAATTGCATCGTTTGAAGAGCGGTTCACAAATCTATGTGAGCCGCTTCATTATGAAGAAAGGACGTGAGCGAATTGAAACAAATAAAATCAGAGCAACTTGTGTCCCTATTAAAAAAACAGTTAAATGAGCAAAAGTTTGATTTTCAATTTGATAAAAAGCAAGATAAATTACGCTTAAATCATAAAAAACTAGACAAAGGGATGGAGCTTTCTTTACCAGGTATTTTAGCAAAATATAATGAAAAGCAAGAAGCGGCGATTGCAGAAGTTGTCTATACGATTGAGCAAACTTTTTTAGCAATGGAACAGGAGCAGGAGCAAGGCTTTAAACAATCTGGGCAAATCTATCCGGTTATTCGTGCCACATCTTATCCGAAAGCTTCGAAAGAAGGACATGCTTTTATCACAACGGAGCATACTGCCGAAACACGTATTTTCTATGCACTCGATTTAGGAAAAACGTATCGCTTTATTGATGAATCCATGTTAGAAACGTTAAAATTAACTGTAGAGCAAATCCGAGAAATGGCGCGTTTTTCTGTTAAGCAACTACCAACCAATTATAAGAAAGACGAAGTAGCTGGCAATGTCTTTTATTTTATTAATGCCAATGATGGCTATGATGCCAGTCGTATTTTAAATGAAAGCTTTTTAAAAGATATGCGCTCAAAAATTGAAGGGGATATGACTGTATCTGTACCTCATCAAGATGTATTAATACTAGGTGATATTCGCAATGAAACAGGGTATGATGTATTAGCACAGATGACGATGCATTTCTTTACGGTAGGAACAGTACCGATTACGTCATTATCATTTATTTATGAAGATGGAGAGCTAGAACCAATCTTTATACTAGCAAAAAACAGAGTAAAGAAGGAGCAAGAAAAACAATGAATGTATTTTACAACAAAGAACATGTGGGAGATGTCCTATTAGTACAATTAGCAACAGAGGCAATTGTGAAAACAGAGGTAGAACGTGCTGGTGATATTGCCATTTTAAAAGAAGCACAAACAGGGGAAATAAAAGCATTTAACTTATTTAATGCAAGTAAGTATGTGCAAGTTGAGGCGCAGGGGAATGTAGAGATTACACCAGAATTTGTTGCACAGCTTGAAGCTGCTATTACGAACAATGGAGCTACAATTAGCCTGGATGTAGATTTTTCACCTAAATTTGTTGTGGGCTATGTAGAAACAAAAGAAAAGCATCCAAATGCTGATAAATTAAGTATTTGTACTGTCAATGTAGGAGAAGAAACGCTACAAATTGTATGTGGTGCACCAAACGTTGATGCTGGTCAAAAAGTAGTCGTTGCTAAAATTGGAGCTGTTATGCCATCAGGTATGCTGATTAAAGAAGGCAATTTACGTGGTGTTGACTCTTTTGGTATGTTATGCTCAGCGCGTGAATTAGCCATTCCTAATGCACCATCTGAAAAAGGTATTTTAATTTTACCTGAAGATGCTGTAGTAGGTAGTGCATTTGAAACACCAAGCCGTTAAACGAATAAGTTTTAAGCAAAAATCGTTATGCTACCAATAGCTGGTGGTATAACGATTTTTTGTCTAGATTGAGCCTATAAATACGAGTTTCTATATCATTTTTATGGTATGCTTTTTGATGTGGACATTGAACATAGTTTTAGTACCCGATTTTAATAGTCTTAGACAATGCTATAAAAGAAGTGTAAGAGAAATGAGTGAAACAACGTGAATTGGTTTAAAAGAAAATTAGATAAAATTTTAAATAGAGATGACTATGAATATGAAGAATATTACGAAGAGTATGAGGAGCAACCGCAGCAGCAACAGCCGATAAAGGAGACGCAAGCACCTTCACAAAAAGCTTTTCGTTTCCCTTTAATTGACGATGAACCAGAGTTGCCGCAACCTGCTTCACAACCAAAAGAAATGTTTAATCAAATGGACGATGTATATGGCCAAATTGAAGATTTATCTTTACCAAAACATTTAAATCATCAAGTTGTAGATTCCCGTGTATATGACATAGAAGTTTCTGGAATTCGTGAGCTTTTAGAAAATCGTTCGAAACGAACTGGCCGAACGACAATTTCACGTGTTCAACCTAAGCAAGAATATCCGACAAAAGCGAGTATGGTTTTTCGTGATGCACAAGTTGAAGCAACACCTGTTATAAAAGAACCACAAGTGAAACAGGAAAATACTGCCGAAATTATGGCGCAAAATCGTAAACGTTTTGTACCAACGGATGTTCCTTCGCCAGTTTATGGTTTTGCAAAACCAAGTCCAATCGAGCAATTATTAAATAAACGCAAGGAGGAACATGAAGCGGAAAAGCCCTCCATTGCTATGATTGCAAAAGAAGCGACAACAAATAAGCCTATTGAAAATATACTAGAAGAAAAAGAGCCTACCATTACGCCAAATGATTTACATGAACAGCTTGAGATATCAAGCTTAAAGGAAGTGCCAGCGAAGCATTCAAGTGAATTTGAGGATGTTGAAGTGATAGAGCAAAGTCAAGCAATCGTTGATGCGAATAGCAAAGCTACTTCGAAGCAACCAATTACTTTTGAAGAAGTTGAAGTGACAGAGTCAAGCAAAGTAGCTTTTGAAGCTTCTACTGAAGCAACACCAAAGCAGCCGATTACATTTGAAGAGCTTGAAATTCCAGAGAAAAGCGAACTGACAGATAAAGCAGATATAGAGCTACCTATACCACAAACAACATCTTTTGCTGTAAATTTTGAAGCTCAAATTAAAGATGCTGTGCAACAAGAACTAGCTGTTGAACAGCTATCAGCAGATCAATCCGAAATTCATGTAAAAGAAGTCGTTGTGGAACAATTACAAATAGAGAATTCCACAATCCATATTGGAGAAGTGACGGTTGTTCAGCCGACGAGTGAAGAAAATGAACAGCAGGTAGTCGAGGAGTCATCTTTAAAGCAAGAAAAGAGTCGCATTCCATTTAATGTCTTAATGTTAAAAACAGATAAAGAAAAATGGCGCATTTCACAACAATTAAAATCGAAAGTGCCAGCGACTACAGAAAAAATACAAAGCGAGATAGCGGTTACTTCCGATGATGACAAAATCGACGATGGAGCATTGTTAGAAAATGTAAATACATCTTCAATAGAGACATCATCCCAAGAACCTTTTTCCAAAATGACAGAATCTAATAGTAATCCTGTTATCACGATGTCTCCTGTTGCAACAATGACGCGGATGCCAACTGAAAAACAGTCAATTGAAGCGGATGCAAATGAAGTAAAACCAGTATCACCGATTATCACAAATGAAATGCGCCAAGCAGAGCAGCTAGCGATTGAAGTGGATACTGTTGCTGTTGAAGAAAATCCAGTATCACCGATTGTCACAAATGAAGTAAGCCAAGCAGAACAGTCAGCAGGTGAAGCGGATGCACATGAAGCAAATCCAGTATCACCGATTGTTCCAAATGCAATTCATCAAGCAGAACAGTTAGCAAGTGAAGCGGATACACTTGAAGAAAATACACCACCGTTTGTTGCAAATGCTTTACGCCAAGCAGAACAACCAGCAATTACAGTGGATGCAAGTGAAGAAGTTTCTGCAACGCTTTTTGTCGAAACGGATTTATTACATGAAAAAACTATCGCACAATCAAATGATAATCAAAACATCATTGAGGAGAAACTTAATGATTCACTGGAAATTTTAAATATAGAGCCTGAAAAAGAAATAACACCTCAAAAGCCTATTCATGTGTACCAAAAGCCAACGGATGAATTTTTGGAGCCACCTGAGGAGAAAACACAAGATACAGAGTGGATGGAGCAACAAGGGGATACACTAGTTGAAGCACTATCTTATTTCCAAGTGTCAGCACAAATAGAATCGATTATGCAAGGTCCTGCCGTTACTCAATTTGAAATTACAGTTAGTCATGGTACAAAGGTAAGTAAAATTCGTAATTTAGCAGATGACTTAAAACTGGCTTTAGCGGCAAAAGACATTCGAATACAGGCGCCGATTCCTGGAAAGAGTTCGATCGGAATAGAAATTCCTAACCGTGTATCTCGTGCTGTTCGTTTATCGGAAGTGACAAATAGTGCGTCATTCCTCGATTCTGATTCACCACTTGAAGCGGCACTTGGTCTCGATTTAACAGGGAAGCCAGTGACAATTGATTTACGAAAAATGCCACATGGCTTAATTGCTGGGGCGACTGGTTCAGGAAAGTCTGTTTGTATCAATTCCATTTTGGTTAGTTTATTATATAAAGCTGCACCGCATGAATTAAAACTTATGCTGATTGACCCAAAAATGGTAGAGCTTGCGCCATTCAATCATATTCCCCATTTAGTCAGTCCGGTTATTACGGATGTAAAGGCTGCAACAGCAGCGTTAAAATGGGCTGTAGAGGAGATGGAGCGTCGTTATCAGCTATTTGCACATGCAGGTGCGCGTGATATTACACGTTATAACGCTTTAGCAGATAAAAACAATGAGCATAGTTTAAAATTACCCTATATTTTAATTGTTATTGATGAGTTAGCAGACTTAATGATGATGTCGCCAGCAGATGTTGAGGAAGCGATTTGTCGGATTGCGCAGAAGGCACGTGCTTGTGGTATTCATTTAATTGTTGCCACGCAAAGACCTTCTGTCGATGTTATTACAGGTCTAATTAAATCTAATATCCCTACCCGTATTGCCTTTGCGGTATCTTCACAAATCGATTCACGTACAATATTAGATGGGCAAGGGGCAGAGCGCTTACTAGGACGAGGCGATATGTTATATCTAGGTAATGGCATGTCGGCACCTGTACGTTTGCAAGGGACGTTTGTAACAGATGATGAAATAGAAGCGATTATCGATCATGTTCGTGAGCAAGGTGAACCAGATTATATATTCGATCAAGAGGAACTTTTAAAGAAATCAGAAGTTACTGCAGAGCAAGATGATTTGTTTGAGGATGTTTGTCGCTTTGTTTATGAAGCAGGTGGAGCTTCGACTTCTCTTATTCAACGCAAGTATCATATCGGTTATAATCGTGCTGCACGTTTAATTGATATGCTGGAATCACATGGTTTTGTGTCAGAAGCACGAGGTAGTAAACCGCGTGAAAGTTATATTACTGAGCAAGATTTAATTGCTATGTTTGAATAAGAATTGCGGTGTTTTCGTCAAGATTATCTGACTTTCGTCAAAATTAGTTTTTTTAGAAAAGTTGCACATTTATCCTTGTGCATAAATAGTGCTATAATAGACAAGATGTTTTAACATAGTACGTATTTTTCTGTACGTGTAAAGGTATTAATACCTAGTACAAAATACGATACACCTAATAGATGATAGATGGGATATTGTATTTCCCGGGGGGTTTAATTAATGACAGTTTTTCATTTCACAGGCATTAAAGGTTCTGGCATGAGTTCGCTTGCACAAATCTTATTTGATGCTGGTGAACAAGTACAGGGCTCAGATATTGATAAGTATTTCTTTACGGAACAACCGTTACGTGAACGAAATATTCCAATTTTTACTTTTAATGCGGATAATATTAAAGAAGGTATGACAATAATCGCAGGGAATGCTTTTCCTGATGACCATCCTGAATTAGTGCGAGCACGTGAAATCGGTGTAGAAATTATTCGTTATCACAAATTTCTTGGTGAGTATATTGGCAATTACACATCCATTGCCATTACAGGTGCGCATGGCAAAACCTCTACAACGGGCTTAATGGCGCATGTTGTTGGCGGATATAAACCAACATCGTATTTAATTGGTGATGGTACTGGTGCAGGACATGAAAATGCAAACTTCTTTGTGATGGAAGCATGTGAGTATCGTCGACACTTTTTAGCCTATAATCCTGATTATGCAGTAATGACGAATATTGACTTTGACCATCCGGATTACTTCGCGAACATTGAAGATGTATATGCAGCCTTTCAATCACTTGCCTTACAAGTGAAAAAAGCAATTATTGCATGTGGTGATGATGAGCATTTGCAACGTATTCAAGCGAAAGTGCCTGTTGTTTATTATGGGTTCGGAGCTGAAAATGACTTCGAAGCACGTAATGTTGAAAAAACAACAGAAGGCACAACATTTGATGTATTTGTTCGCAATGAATTTTATAGCACTTTCTTTATTCCGCTATTTGGCGACCATGCAGTGTTGAATACATTAGCTGTTATTACACTTTGCCAATACGAGGGTATTTCATCAGAAATTATTCAAGAACGTTTAAACACATATAAAGGTGTAAAAAGACGTTTTACGGAATCGAAAATCGGGGATCATGTGTTAATTGATGATTACGCACATCACCCAACAGAAATACGTGCAACGATTCAATCGGCTAGACAAAAATATCCAGAACGTGAATTAGTAGCTATATTCCAGCCACACACATTCACACGTACGCAAGCATTTTTACAGGACTTTGCTGATAGCCTTAGTTTGGCAGATGCAGCATACCTTTGCGATATTTTTGGTTCAGCAAGGGAAACGCAAGGTGCACTGTCAATTCAAGATTTAGCCTCTCTTATTGAAGGAAGTGCTGTAATTACTACAGAAGGTATTGATGTTTTAACAAAGCATAAAGGCGCAGTGTTTTTATTTATGGGCGCAGGCGATGTTCATAAGTTCCAAGATGCCTTTGAAGATGTACTAAAAAACAACGAAACAGCTTAATCCGTAAGGAATAAGCTGTTTTTCTAAAATTTGAGAAGGATTTAAGTTTTATTTGTCGAAGATAAGGTAAGTAATAGTATAGAGAGAATTCTTACTAGCAGGAGGTCTATTTTATGGAAGTCATTTTGTATATCGCAGCAATTATTGCAGCAATCGGTTTTTTATTTTTGTGTGTCAGCGTCGGTATGACGTTATTTTCGCTCAAATCCATTCTTAGCAGTTTATCAGGCACATTATCAGGCATTGAGAAACAAATGGAAGGCATTACACGTGAAACGACTTCTTTGTTAATTAAAACAAATAGCTTAGCCGAAGATATTCAACAAAAATCGGAGCAGTTAAATTCTGTTGTTCATGCAGTGAAAGGTATGGGTGAGTCTGTAAATGGTTTAAATGCATCCGTACAGCAAATTACATCATCTATTTCTAAAAGCGTTGAACAGAACGAAGAAAAAATTGCGCAAGTTGTACAGTGGAGTAATGTTGCAATGGGTATTGCAGATAAATGGAAGAAGCGTAAAATTATTGAGCAGGCACCAGAAATAATGCCTGAGGACGTATATAATTTTGAACAAGTTCAATCGGACAAGCCGAAAAGAAAATGGGGTCGCAAAAAATAATTATTATTGAGCAGGTGCTTTATTGACACCTGCTGAATATAAATAAAGCCTTAGGCGATTTTCATGTGTTGCTCGCAAGTAGTAATACAGACGTCTAGGCGCATTAGATTATAAAATGGGAGGAATTGTCCATGACTACACAAAAGCCAAACTTTAACGAAGTGAAAGAACAACAACTTGAAAGTACATTACCACAGCTTTATAATTCGCAGGAATCGATCTATGAAGAGGAGCGTGTAAACATGAAAGATTTCGTCATTGGCGCTTTAGTTGGAGGTATAGTGGGGGCAGCAGCAGGGTTATTATTAGCTCCAAAATCAGGGAAAGATTTACGTAGTGATGTGGCAGTGCAAGCCGTTAATTTAAAAGATAAAAGTGCAGACTTCTCGTCAACAGCGAAGGATAAAACAGTGCAACTATCAAAACAAATTCAAGAGCAATCTTCACAATTGGTAGAGAAAGTTAAAACGCTTAAGTCTGCAAAAGCACCAACTGTTTTTGATGATGGAACGGTTTCTTTTGAAGGGGAAGAGCCACTTGATGAATTTATCGATGGTGGTGAAGTAAAACAAGAGGACGTAGTAGAAGCAACTGAACAAACTGTTGAAAAGCAAGAGAAAGCACAAGAGGTTCGAGCGTAAACTAAAGGGGAATTTAGGATTTCCTATAGAACACTACACTAGTACTAGTTGATGAAAACGGTGGTGGTGACTCCTGTGAGCATGTGGAATGTACCGTAAAGCACGCATATAAGATGGCACAAACCGCGCAGGAAGCCCTCGCCGTAGCCTAACATCAACAACATAGCAAAAAGTGTTAGATTGATTACAGTCAATCTAACACTTTTTCTTTTTGCACCTACTTTTTTACAATGATAAAGGTGCTTCTTCGAGTACAATTTCTAATTGATCGCCACCGAAAATTTCTGTATCAAAGGTTGCGGGCTGTCCGTTACGTAAAATCGTAAAGTTGCCTTTAAATGTTGTAGGGAGCTGCCAATTCGAGAAACGGAACACATCCTGATAAATCCAAGGACTTCGATCTTTCTCTTGAATGCTAACCGTCGCTCCATTAGGAACCGTAGAGAGCGGTGAAACAACAGCTTGATTAACAAGCACTTCATTCGTCGTTTTTTTCAACTCTAACAGTTCCTGTTGAAAATGGACAATGATTTTGTCCTCCAACAACACATTCATATGATCAGCGATTTTTTGTACAGTTGGTAACGATGGTTGGGAAAAAGTAATAATATCGTTATGTTGAACAGCATAAGACAGCTTTCCTGGTTTTCCGTTAATTAGTAAATTCGCAGAAAACGCTGGTAAATATAATGGCTTGCCATCGACGTAAATAACATATGATTCAAATTGTTTCAGTAAATTGGTATTGTTCGTCGATGTAAAAACGTCTTCTACTGTTTCCGCTATTTCATATGCGATAATATCACGATCGTTTACGAGAGCATCCATTGAAACGGATGAACCGTTAACCGTAATTTTAGGTTCAATGACATATTTTGTTCCTTGAATTGTAATCGTTTTAATGACTGCTTGATCTACTATATCTCTTATTGTAGCAGTAGCTGGAAGACCATCTTGTCCTTCTATTAGCTGAATGGCATCCCCCGTTTTAATAATTGTTTTTGTAGAGGATTGTTGTCCATTCACTAAAATTTGTGCTGGTTGACCGTGGCCACCAGGTATAAAAATATCTTGTCCGTTCACACTAATGGATAAACCATGACCTGGCTTGCCATATAATTGTTTAGCACGAATATTGGCAGCTAAAAAGGCATCGCCAACAGTCATTTCTTTTAATTCAAACAGGCGTACAATTTGTTCATTTACCGTTAAACTCATATATTGAATCGGCATTTTCTTTGCAGCAATAGCTATGCCGATAGGTGTTACTAATTCAGGGGATGCTTTAATGTGCGCTTCCTTTGTTAAATTTTGAATGGCATCGACACCGCGAACGGCAATACGATTTGCTGGTAAATCAAGTACTAGACCGATTTCAGTTGTAAGGTTAGGTGTTAAACTACCTCCACCAACGAGCATTACGGCTTTAGGAGCAGTTCGATTATTAAGACGTAATATTTCTTCTCCAATCGCCTTGGCGAGTTGTTTAACAGCTGGTTCAATTGCAGAAAGCACTTCTTCTTTAGGATAATATTGATCGAATCCTAAAATATCTTGAATTAATATCTCCTCTGAACAATGCAGTTGGCGCTTTGCCTCCTCGGCAACAGGAAAATCAAGCAAATAATGGTCACTAAGCGCTTCGGTTATTTCATCTCCTGCTGTCGGCACCATACCATAGGCAACAACTGTACTTTTATCGGTAATGGCGATATCTGAAGTACCAGCACCAATATCGACAAGTGCAACATTTAAACGGCGCATCGTAGGTGGAATAAGAACATTAATGGCAGCAATGGGCTCTAATGTTAGTGCATCCATCTCTAAATTTGCCCGTTTTAATGCAGCAATCAGTGATTCCACTACAACACGAGGAAGGAAAGTGGCAATCACTTCGATTTGTGCCTCGTCACCTTGCTGATCAAGAAGGCTACCAATTTCTTCACCATCTAGACGATAATAAAGGACTGAATAACCAACGCAATAATAGTGACTCGTTTTCGTATCCTCTTTATGTTGTAGGAGCTGTTGCTGGGCTTGTTGAACGGCCTGTAATTCTAAGCGACTAATATCTTCTTCAGTAAAGATAGGACGGTTACGAATATTAATGGTCACACTTGCCTGCTCGGTTTTTAATGAACGACCTGCAGCAGCAACGCTTACTTTTGATAAAGGTCCGTGCTTTTCTTCTAGCTCTTGTTTTATCTCATTTATTAACTCTGCCACGTACATGACATTATGTATTTGACCATCTACCATGGCCCGTTCTTTATGCTCTTTTACTAAAATATCTTGTACATGAAAATGATCATTATCTTCTTCTAAAATAATGCCAACAACAGAACGTGTACCGATATCAAGCGCAAATAATTTTGAACTCAATGTAATCGCTTCCTTCCTCGAAATATCTCAAAATAATTTAGCGAGTTGAAGCGCTAAATTAAAAATGCGTGACATTCTGAACAACTTTGATTATAATGATGCTAATATCTAAAAATGTAACATACATTTCAGAGTTCTGAAAGTGTCTGTCATAGGGAGAGGAGCAAGAAGTATGAGCCAAAAGGATTTAGAAAGCTTACGTAGTCAGATTGATGGATTAAACTTAGAAATTCTTCGTCTAATTAACGAACGTGCAGCTGTAGTAGATGAAATCGGTAAAATTAAAGAAAAACAAGGTGTTAACCGCTATGATCCATTGCGCGAACGACATATGCTTGATCTTATTAAAGAGCACAATCACGGTCCATTAAACCAAATGACGGTAGATTATATTTTTAAACAAATCTTTAAAACAGCTTTAAAACAACTTGAAGCGGATAAAAAGAAAGAATTACTTGTATCACGCAAGAAAAAATCAGAAGATACTGTCATTAATGTTAATGGTGAACTAATCGGCCAAGGAAAACCATCTTTTGTATTTGGTCCATGTGCTGTTGAATCATATGAGCAAGTAGCAGCCGTTGCGGCATCTATTAAAGCTAAAGGTGAAAAGTTAATCCGTGGTGGAGCATACAAACCTCGTACTTCTCCATATGACTTCCAAGGTCTTGGATTAGAAGGGCTTAAAATTTTAAAGCGTGTATCTGAAGAATATGGTTTAGGTGTTATTACAGAAATTGTGACACCAGGTCATTTAGAAGAAGCACTTGATTACATTGATGTAATCCAAATTGGTGCACGTAATATGCAAAACTTCGAATTATTAAAAGCAGCAGGTGCTACAAATAAACCGGTACTATTAAAACGTGGTTTAGCAGCAACGATTGACGAGTTCATTCATGCAGCAGAATACATTATGTCTAAAGGAAATGAGAACATCATCCTTTGTGAACGTGGTATTCGTACGTACGAAAAAGCAACACGTAACACATTAGATATTTCAGCAGTACCAATTTTAAAACAAGAAACACATTTACCAGTATTCGTCGATGTAACACATTCAACTGGTCGACGTGACTTATTATTACCATGTGCGAAAGCAGCAATTGCCATTGGAGCAGATGGTGTAATGGCAGAGGTGCATCCAGATCCATCTGTAGCACTTTCTGATTCACAACAACAAATGGATATTCCAACATTCGATGCATTCTACGAAACGCTACAAAAATTCATGAAGAATCATGAAATTCATGCATAATGATTTCACACCGCTTGCGCATTAAGCAGGCGGTGTTTATTATATCGTGACAATTTAATGTCTAGAGCAGTACTATTTGTACTTGGTATTTCTGTTCATGTACGTACTTCTTCTTGAAAATGATGCGAAAATTATCGTATGATAAGGCTATAAAAGGAAAAAGGGAGGCACGTACGATGACTGTTACAATTTATGATGTTGCACGAGAAGCAAATGTTTCGATGGCAACCGTTTCTCGTGTAGTTAATGGTAACCAAAATGTAAAACCAGCAACACGAAAAAAAGTATTAGAAGTAATTGAACGATTAGAATATCGTCCGAACGCAGTAGCGCGAGGGTTAGCGAGTAAGAAAACAACAACAGTTGGCGTGATTATCCCAGATATTGCAAATAACGTTTATGCGGAGCTGGCACGTGGTGTGGAGGATATTGCGACAATGTATCGCTACAACATTATTCTTGCCAACTCAGACCAACATGAAGATAAAGAGCTACAGCTGCTAGATACAATGCTAGGCAAACAGGTGGACGGTATTGTTATGATGAGTGATGAAGTAACAGAGAAAATGCAACAATCGATGGATCATTCGCCAGTTCCGATTGTTCTTGCAGGTTCTGTAGACGAATCACAAACAATTGCCACTGTGAATATTGATTATTTCCAGGCAGCGTATGAAGCGATTTCGTTATTGATTCAAAATGGACATAAACGAATTGGCTTTGTAACTGGCCCACTTACTTATACAATTAATGGCAAATTCAAGCTTGAAGCTTATAAAAAAGCATTGCAAGATGCAGGCTTAAGTATAGATGAATCACTAATTGCTGCAGAGGAATCTAGCTATGATATGGGCTTAGAGGCATGGGAAACGTTATCTGCTCTAGAAAATCCTCCAACTGCTTATTTTGCAGGAAGCGATGAACTCGCTATCGGATTGATTCATGGTGCGCAGGATGCTGGGAAAAATGTGCCAGAGGATATCGAAGTTATCAGTTTTGAAAATTCTAAGTTAGCTCGTATGGTGCGCCCTCAGCTTACAAGTGTAGCACTACCGCTATATGATATCGGAGCTGTTGCGATGCGATTATTGACTAAACTTATGAATAAAGAGCCTGTTGAGGACGAAGCGGTTATTTTACCACATCGCATTGAACAGCGACAATCTGTTAAAAGCAAATAACAAAAAACACGTAAATCTAATAGTAAGATTTGCGTGTTTTTTTATTGAAGTGAATTGTTTTAGAATTGTTTGGGTGACTGGCACCGCGGCTTAACTGCGCTTTTCAGTGCGAATAATATGTAGCGCTTTTTCTAACATTTGCGCGTTTTTTTCTTCAATTTCTGCCTTTCGTGGAATGGGCTCATAAAGAGGATTTGGGTCCTCCCATGTAGGAATAAACGGCACGGGTGCCTCTGGTTGCCAGCGCTCTAACCATGCTTGTGGTAAGGGACCTGATGGTTTTTCTTGATCGGTCATTTCTAACCATAGCATAGACCATGCGCGTGGTACAACCCGCCAAATATCGTAGCCTCCACCACCAACCGCAATCCATTTGCCATCACAATATTCGTGCGCTAGCTTGTGCGCTAACTTAGGAATTTCCTTATAAATATTCATTGTACCGTATAAATGTGTTAATGGGTCAAAATAATGTGCATCTGCACCGTTTTGCGTTAATACAACATCGGGTTTGAAAAATTCAAAGACTTCGCGCATTGCCTGTTCATATATGTCTAAGAAACTATCATCCTCGGTAAATGCATCGATTGGAAAGTTAAATGAAGTTCCATAGCCTTGCCCATTGCCTCGTTCAGTTATATTACCTGTTCCAGGGAATAAGTAGCGACCTGTTTCATGAATCGATAATGTACAAACATCGGGGTCATCATAGAAACTCCATTGTACGCCATCACCATGATGGGCATCCGTATCAACATATAGCACCCGCGCTTTGTATTTGTCCTGTAAATAACGTATAGCTACAGTACTATCATTATAAATACAAAAACCTGAAGCGCGCCCACGGAAACCATGATGTAGCCCACCGCCCAGATTTAGCGCATGTTCGGCTTTTCCTTCCATCACATAATCGACAGCAGTTAATGTGCCACCTACAAGTTGGGCACTTGCTTCATGCATATTTTTAAAGATAGGTGTATCCTCCGTGCCTATACCATAGCTTGCACATTGTGCCTCGCTGAGTTTACCATGCCCTGCATTTTTTACAATTTCAATGTATTTTGGATCATGTGCGAGCAAGAGTTCTTCTTCTGTTGCAATTCGTGCAGGAACGATATCAACATCATCGAGCGCCCCTATATTTTTTAGTAAATCCATCGTTAGCGTCAAGCGTTTGTGATTGAAAGGATGTGTATCTGAAAATTTATATCCGAGTTGTTCTGGCGAATAAACAAAGACAGCCTTTTTCATTATAATGAAACACCTGGTAGATTAGGCCATAACACGTCGAAACCTTCTTTGCGAAGATTCTCAATGATAGCAAGTGGGTTTAGTGTTTTTACTCGGACGCTTAAAATTTTATTTTGTGTATTTTCAGAATCAGGATATACTAAGACGCTTTGGACATTTGCATGATGCAGATTAAAAATCTTTGTAATTTCAAATAACACGCCCGGTGTATCACACACGCGTATTTCAATTTTAGAGCCGGGTTCAGTTGCACCGGTTAACTCAATATATGTGTAGAGCAAATCGGTTGTAGTGACGATACCGACAAGTTTTCCCCCAGAGACAATTGGTAAACAACCGATCTTCGTTTCATAAAAAGTGAGTGCAACTTCCTCTACAAAATCAAGAGGATGACCGACAAGTGGATTTTTTATCATAATATCTTCTACCTTGGCACTAAAGACAGGAGAATTCGGCTCATCCTTCAATGGCGAAGGCAGTGCTTCTTTAATATCTCGCTCTGTAATTACACCGAGAACGTGGTGTTCATTGTCTATAACAGGTAAATGACGCACCTTCTTCTCACGCATCAATTTCAGCGCTTCTAACACAGTATTTGTAGGAGCCAGTGTATAAGGCTCATCATTCATAATTTCTTCTACAATCATATACTCATCCCCTTTGTGTTGGTTTTAATACATGAAGCGATTTCTAAAACGGAGCCTATCGAATCTTTCCATCGTTTCAGGAGGCACTCGTTTGCCTTCCCGAGCCATTAGGCAGTTAGCTGGATGCGATGTAATTTCAGGATCATCTGTAGCAAAATATTCGAAACCAGCCGAGCTCATCATTCGTTCCATCATTTTGCGGTAATCCCATACATTTAACCCAGTCCCTTTTAAGTCCCAATGCCAATAATATTCAGTTGTAATAACAAGGTAATCCTCCATCTCATCCCCCATAAAGGACACCGAAAGCAAGGCTTTACCAGCCCCAGTCCCACGATAGTCAGGAATTACCTCAATGGCTCCTAACTCAATCATATTATCAATGCGGTCCTCTGCCCAACGTTCAAGCGGATCGGGATATAAATAGGTGACGTAGCCTACAATAATGTTGTCTTTTCGAATGATAATAATGCGACCTTCAGGAAGCCCTGCGATTTCTATAATGGCTTGCTGTTGTTGTTTAGGAGGTCTAAAGGCAACTAATCCCTCGTGGAATGTATACGTAGCTAATTTTTCTGGAGGAACAGGCCTTTCCACATAAACAGTACCATGCTTTGTCTCCTTTGTAACAGAAAAAAAAGTCTTTTTATGTTCCATAATTACACCACCTGAGTTTAATAATTCCATTATAGCTGATTTAAAGCCGAAAAACGCTTAAATTTGCGAAATATAACTACATTTTCGGAAAAATAAAAATATTGAGACATTCTTGAAAAATTCGTGTAAAATAGATGTATATTGCAACTGTTATTTAACAGATGAATGTTGTATTGTAAGCATTGTTCATATTTATAGCGCATAAACTGTTCTATAACAATTGCTACATAACGTATTTGTCTTTGGAGAAAGTAGCGAATTTTAATAGCATTCAGTAGCTGTTTTATATGGCGAAATTGTTTCAATTGCCATTATTAAATTTAATTTTCCATATGGGGATGGAGGTTCTCTTTTTATCCTTTATAAGAGGCTTCAAGGGAAATTATATTGCACGCAAGCAAAATGCAAACGATGTGACAGGCAGCTACGCGTACGTCAAGGCCTAATTGCTAGGGGTATCGTGAGTACGATTTGAAATTTGCTTACGAATGGACTAAAGCAAAAAAGGAAGGGGTAATTTCATGGGGATGAAAACAATGGAGAAATTGAAGGCAATACCAGGGCACTATCATTTGCCAAATTATGAGGAGGCAGCAGCGAATCATAATTGGGCAGAAACTGAAAAGGCATTTAGTTGGCATAAAACAGGATTAGTAAACATGGCTTATGAGGCTATTGATCGCCATACAGAAACGGCTAGAAAAAATAAAATTGCACTGTATTACACGGATGGAAAACGCAAAGAAGCCTATTCTTTTAATGAAATGAAAAGGCTGACAAACAAGGCTGCCAATGTTTTTAAATCAGCGACAAACTTAAAAAAAGGCGATCGCTTATTTATTTTTATGCCGCGTTCACCAGAGCTTTATTTTTCTTTATTAGGCGCATTAAAAATGGGGGTTATTGTAGGGCCTCTATTCGAAGCATTCATGGAAGGAGCGGTATATGACCGTCTTTCAGATAGCGATGCAAAAGTGTTAGTTACAACGCCTGAGTTACTGGGTCGAGTACCGTTAGATAAACTGCCTAACTTGCAACATGTATTTTTAATAGGGTCTGATATAGAAGAAACACCGCAAATTTTAGATTTTAATAAGCGTATGAAAGAGGCCTCTGCTACATTTGATATTGAGTGGATGGACCGTGAAGACGGTATGATTTTACATTATACTTCTGGCTCGACAGGTGCACCAAAAGGTGTGTTACACGTGCATAATGCAATGATTCAGCACTATCAATCTACACAATGGGTACTAGATTTAGGCGACAATGATATTTATTGGTGTACAGCAGATCCAGGTTGGGTAACGGGGACATCTTATGGCATTTTTGGTCCATGGTTAAATGGGGTGACTATGCTGATTGTTGGTGGTCGATTCTCACCACAAGCATGGTATCAAGCAATCGAGGATTATAGTGTTACAGTTTGGTATAGTGCGCCAACAGCTTTCCGTATGTTAATGGGAGCTGGTAGTGGAATGTTAGAAAATTATGATTTATCATCATTACGCCATGTATTGTCTGTTGGAGAACCCCTTAACCCTGAAGTGATACGTTGGGGATGTGACGAATTAGGGCATCGTATTCACGATACGTGGTGGATGACAGAAACCGGCGCGCATATGATTTGTAACTATCCAAGTATGGATATTAAACCGGGTTCAATGGGCAAACCATTGCCTGGCGTTTATGCGACAATTGTAGATGATGCGGGAAATGAAGTACCACCATTTACTATGGGCAATTTAGCGGTACGTCGAGGTTGGCCTACGATGATGCGTCAAATTTGGGGTAATCCTGAGCGATACGAATCATACTTCCTAAAAGGTGAATGGTATGTGTCGGGCGATTCAGCTTATATGGATGATGAGGGGTATTTTTGGTTCCAAGGTCGAGTAGACGATGTCATTATGACAGCTGGAGAACGTGTAGGACCATTCGAAGTAGAAAGCAAGCTACTAGAACATCCAGATGTCATTGAAGCAGGTGTAATTGGAAAACCAGACCCTGTTCGTGGAGAAATTATTAAGGCATTTGTATCTTTGCGTGAAGGTGTTGAACCATCTGATGCTTTAATTGAGAATATTCGCGAGTTTGTCAAAAGGGGATTATCAGCTCATGCGGCCCTGCGTGAAATTGAGTTTAAGGAAAAGCTACCGAAAACAAGAAGTGGTAAAATTATGCGACGTGTGTTGAAGGCATGGGAGTTAAATTTACCAACTGGTGATCTTTCGACGATGGAAGATTAAGAAGGGGCAATAGGCAATTTATTTTTATTCAATTAGAAAACATATAGAGGGTAGGAATTCATTCGACTATGAAAGAGTTCCTACCTTCTTTTTTCTGAATTTATCGTAGCCAATCTGTATTCCTGAAATTTATAACAGAAGATTAAGAAAATACTAGGATTAAATAAAAATTCAGTTGACTTAATATTTATGCAGACGTATACTATTTTTAACTTATTTTAGAGGTGAGTAGAATGAAAGTAGGAATTGTTGGTGCAACAGGTTATGGAGGGTTAGAATTAATTCGTTTTTTACATAATCATCCAGTGGTTGAACAGATAGATTTATTTACATCTTCTGAAGAAGGTGTCGTTTTTTCTTCGAAGTTCGGACATTTAGTAACAATTATAGATTCGCCATTGCAAAAAATAGATTATGAAGCATTATCGAAATTGGATGTCGTATTTGCAAGTACGCCTTCGGGTGTGACAAATGAGTTATTACCACCTTTAGTTGGAAAAGGTCCGAAGTTAATTGATTTATCAGGTGATTTTCGTTTAAAGAATCCAGCAAGCTATGAACAATGGTACGGGAAAAAGGCAGCACCACTAGAAATTATTGAGCAAAGTGTTTATGGCTTAACAGAGTGGAATGCGCATAATGTCAAAAATGCCTCTCTTATTGCGAATCCAGGATGCTATCCAACAGCTGTTCTGCTGTCGTTATTACCTTTATTAAAAGCGCAATTGATCGACCCGAATTATCTCGTTATTGATGCGAAAAGTGGTATTTCTGGTGCTGGCAATAAACCATCGCAAACAACGCACTTTAGTGAAGTGAACGAAAGCTTCTCCATTTATAAAACAAATACACATCAACATATTCCAGAAATTGAGCAAGCCATTTCAATGTTTGCCAATGTGGAGACGACCATTACTTTTAATACACATTTAGTTCCAATGACACGAGGTATTTTATCGACAGCGTATGCACCCGTAATGCCTGGCATTACTGAGGAACAATTAGTGACTTGCCTACAAACAACATATGAAAAACATCCATTTGTCCGAGTGATAACAGATATTAATAGCCTTACTACAAATCGTGTGAAGGGCTCTAACTATTGTGATATTTTCGTAAAAGTTGATAGCCGTACAAATCGAGCAACCATTGTTGCAGTTATTGATAATTTAGTTAAAGGTGCTGCTGGGCAAGCGATTCAAAATATGAATGTACAATTGGATTTACCACAAACAACAGGCCTATATGTCGTGCCATTGTTCATTTAAGTGCCAGTCACCTAAACTATTTTGAATATTTAGAATTGTTTTGGTGCCAGTCACCAGTCACTCTTGAAACTAAGGAGGAATTAGTTTATGACATTAACAGCGTCAACAAACGTTATGAAAAAATTATCAAGTAAAAACATCGTATCGCCCAAAGGGTTTAAAGCAGCGGGGTTACATTGTGGATTAAAGCATAAGAAAAAAGATTTAGCTATTTTAGTTAGTGACGTACCAGCAAGTGTAGCTGGCGTATTTACTACAAATGCGGTTCAGGCAGCACCATTAAAAGTAACGAAAGAAGTTGTTTACACAACAAAAAAAATGCAGGCAATGATTGTCAACTCCGGTAATGCGAATGCTTGTACGGGTAAGCAAGGTGTAAAGGATGCGCAAACAATGCAAGCTTTAACAGCTGAAAAGTTAGGGATTGCAGCAAATTTAGTTGGTGTGTGCTCAACGGGTGTAATTGGTGAAATTATGAATATGGAGCCAGTAGCTAGCGGGATATCGCAACTACAACCAAAAGATTGCTTAGAGAGTGCAATTGATTTTGCACAGGCCATTATGACAACTGATACTGTTATGAAAAATACAAGCTATAGCACAATCATTGATGGCAAAGATATTATTATTGCAGGTGTAGCGAAAGGTTCGGGAATGATTGAACCTAATATGGCAACAATGCTAGGTTTTATTACAACAGATGCGAATATTGAATCGCATGTATTACAAGCAGCTTTATCAGATATTACGAACCTAACATTTAATGCCATCACAGTGGATGGCGATACATCGACAAATGATACGGTCGTCGTGATGGCAAACGGTGTAGCTGGCAATAATTCTTTAACATCAGCACACCCTGATTGGCATAACTTCTACTATACCTTAAAAACCGTGGCACAAGACTTAGCCAAAATGATTGCAAAAGATGGAGAAGGTGCAACGAAACTAATTGAGGTGGAAGTAGAAGGTGCTATTTCAGATGACGAGGCACGTAAAATCGCGAAAACAGTAGTTGGGTCGCCACTTGTCAAAACAGCTGTATTTGGTTGCGATGCGAACTGGGGACGTATTATTGCAGCGGTTGGCTATAGTGGCGCGACAGTTGACCCTGACAAAATTACCATTCAAATTGGTGGCGCAACAATGGTTGAAAACGGAGAGCCAATTGCCTTTTCAGAAGATGAATTAATCCAAATTTTAAAAATGCATGAAGTTAAAATTCACGTGTCACTTGGCATAGGTGAAGGCAAAGGGCATGCTTGGGGATGTGACTTAACGTATGACTATGTTCAAATCAATGCATCATACCGCTCGTAAACGCATGGTGATTAAGCTAGGTGGTAGTACGCTTGAAGGCTTAAATGACGATTTTTTTGACAATTTTAAAAAGCTACAAGAGAGTGGCGTTGAACTTATTATTACACATGGCGGCGGCCTTGCTATTAATCGGGAGCTAGCTGCACGAGATATTGAATCTCATACATTAAATGGTATTCGCGTAACGAGTGAAGCAGCAATGGATGTTGTCCAGTCTACATTAATCGGGAATGTTAATCCTGCGCTAGTACACGAGTTAACAACAGCGGGGATTGCGGCAGTCGGTTTAAATGGCTTTGATGGGCAATTACTTGTAGCAGACTTTTTAGACAAGGACATATACGGCTTTGTAGGTGAGATACAATCCGTGAACACATCGCTGTTAGAAGCATTAATTGCTGCTGGAATTGTGCCAGTCATCGCGTGTGTTGGGGCGAATCTAGAGGGTCAAGCGCTTAATATTAACGGAGACACTGTGGCGAGTGAAGTAGCTCTCGCTGTGGGAGCGGAGAGTTTACTTCTTGTTACGGATGTCTCCGGTATTCGTATTCAAGGCGATTATCAAACAGAAGTAACGCCTTTATTAATAACACAGTGGATTGAGGAAGGGCATATTTACGGTGGAATGATTCCAAAAGTGCAAGGGGCAATCGATTGTCTAAATGCAGGAATTCCATCAGTGCAGATTGTTGGAGATACATTAGTAGGTACAACGATTTTGCCGTAAGGGGAAGGGATGGACGTCATGTTGTGGAGATGACGTCCTAAAAAATAACTTGGGGAGCTGATAGAATGAGTGCTTTATTTGGAAACTATGGCAAACGTCGTGCACAAATCGTAAAAGGGCAAGGAACTGTTGTGGAAGATGCTAGTGGCAAAAAGTATTTAGATTTCACAAGCGGCATTGCTGTTGTTAGTCTTGGGCATGCACATCCTGCTATTGTTAAAGCGATTCAAGAACAAAGTGAAAAACTTTGGCATATATCGAATTTATTTGATATACCTGGGCAAGAAAAAGTTGCTCAAAAATTAGTAGCAGATACACATTTGAAGTATGCGTTTTTCTGTAATAGTGGTGCTGAAGCTAATGAAGCGGTCATCAAACTAGCACGTAAGCATACTGGAAAACATCATATCATTACTTTTGAAAAATCATTTCACGGTCGCACGTTTGGCGCAATGTCAGCAACTGGTCAAGGTAAGGTACATAATGGATTTGGACCACTTGTCGATAAATTTACAACACTTCCATTCAATGATGTAGCGGCACTTGAGGCAACCGTTGACGATTCAGTTGCAGCCATTATGCTGGAGATGATTCAAGGTGAGGGTGGTGTTAATAGTGTAACGCCTGAATTTGCAGCTGCTATCGCCAAAATTTGCGAAGACAAAGGTGTTTTATTAATTGTCGATGAGGTGCAAACTGGTATTGGAAGAACAGGGACGCGCTATGCATATGAGCAAACCGTGTTACAACCAAATATTGTGACATTAGCAAAAGGCTTAGGCGGAGGATTCCCAGTGGGAGGAATGTTAGGTACAGCAGAGTTCTATGACACATTCGGTCCAGGGACGCATGGTACAACATTTGGTGGGAATCCATTAGCAATGCATGTTGCGGAAACGGTCCTTGATTATGTATTTGAGCCAAGTTTTTTAGAAAATGTGCAAGACTTATCTTCATATTTTGTGAAGCAATTGCAAGCCAATTTACCAACAAGTTATACGGTACAAGGGCAAGGATTATTACTTGGAATTGGTTGCGGTGAAGCAGAAGTAGCGCCTTATATTACAGCAGCGGAGGAAAAGGGGTTACTACTGGTAGGCGCAGGCTCAAATGTCATTCGACTTTTACCACCGCTTACAGTGACTAAAGCAGAGATTGACGAAGCTGTACAAATTTTAAAAACAATTTTACGATAATCTATCGTTGGCTTGTAAACTACTATAGATAAAACGAAAAAAGTGTTAGGTTGACTGCAATCAATCTAACACTTTTTTGCTTTGCTATCCGTTCTATGGCGGTTGTTTTCTGGAAGTTTTCCTAGCGATTCACTAGCAAGTGGAGCGATATTTTATTGGAGTTGTTTCACTAATGTCTTAACAAGACTCGGAAGCCAATCGTTTAAATGGCTGAATTTAAAGCCTGCTACTTCTGCTTTTGCATTCGACATATACCAATGTGTTGGAATGCCATAAGGTGATTGTGATGTTTCATCACCGCCAATAAGTGATACTTTGGCTTGTTTTCCTGTTTCCTGCTCAATAAGTGCAAGTAATGCCTGTAAGGAAATAGTACCTGTTGCTGTGGCGTTATACGGACCTTCAATCTGTGCAGTTCCAGCAAAATATAAAAATGCTGCTGCTTCATCGTCGGTAATATAACTCATTTTTGCTTCAATATTTGGCATGGATATTGGTTGGCCATTTAAAATGCGCTCAACATGGAAATGTAACCGACGAGTATAGTCATGCTCACCAAGGACAATTGGGAAACGTACAGCGACAACTGGAAATGTTGCTTCTTTAAAAAGGACAGCTTCTGCTTGCCGTTTGCCTTCACCGTATGTGAAATCATCTCTATCGCCCATACGAATCTCGTAGTCATACGGATTAAAATCAGTTTCAGATTTCATCTTTCCATCTGCTTCATACGTCGAGAGCGTTGAGGTAAAGACGAGCTTTTTAGTTTTATTTTGTAATATCTGCGCAATTTTCTGGGCTTCATTTGGAGAGTAACAAATATTATCGTAGACGATATCCCATGTTGTAGTAGCGAGTGCTTTTGTCAATGCTTCAACATCATTGCGATCAACCGAAAGCTGTTGAACTTGTGCTCCAAAAGGATTGCCACTTTGACCGCGAGTTAAAATCGTAACGTCATGGTTATTCTCAAGGCAAAGCTCCACCAATTTTTTACCGAAAAAGCGTGTGCCCCCTAAAACTAGAATGTTCATGTTATCTACCCCTTTGTTTAGTAGTCCTCTTAATAATGACAAAAAAATAGGCTTACTACAATTGAAATTTCAATGTAGTAAGCCTAAATGATTATTCTGTAGGTGGTTCTGTAGGTGGTGTCGTCTCTCCGTTATTTCCTCCAGTAGAGCCAGAGCCAGAGCCATTGCCACTAGAGCCGGAACCATTGTTACCATTAGAGCCGTTGCCACTAGAGCCAGAGCCATTGCCACTAGAGCCGTTGCCGCCAGAGCCAGAGCCATTGCCGCCAGAGCCAGAGCCATTGCCACTAGAGCCGTTGCCGTTAGAGCCAGAACCATTGCCACCAGAGCCATTATTGCCAGAACCATTGCCGTTATTCCCATTGACTGGTGGAATAGGAACGTCTGGCGTCGTTGGTTGTTCGCCTTTATCCTCTTCTTCTGGTTTTGTCTCACTACCACCTGTTGACGCAACATTTGACTGTGGTGAAGTTAAACCAGTAATATCAACTGCTACAACTACATACGCTTGTCCGCTTGCGACGGTTATACTTTGCGTTGCTTCTAGCACCGAAGTAACTAGTGTGTTACCACCATTTGTTACATTATAAATTCGATAGCCTACCACATCATTAGATGAGCCACTCCAAGATAGTGTATTGCCTGAAATGGATGCTGTTACAGCCGCTGGCGGACTACCATCTGCTGGGAAGTCGACAGCTGATACAGATGAATTTGATAGTGATGAATTTTTAGGAAGTAGGCTTGCAGGGTTCCCACCCAGTCTACCTAACATCCGTTTAATAAAGGCTTGGTTAATACCAGCGCCACTAGATTTTACAAATTCTGCTGGTGTGTTTGGATGTGCATTATACGTTTTACCTTTAATTGTTACGACGCTTGATGAAGCGAGGCTATCATCAGGTCGTGACGGTAAAAATACTTTCGCGTTAAATAAATCTGAGCGTACCAATCCTGCATTTGCACAAGCGGCAGAAGGTGCTAGACCAGAAATACCACAGAATGAAGCAGTCACAACATTTTTTGGTGCCTTAAAGTTTGAAGGAGCATCAATTAATTTAGGATCTACATCATACATGGAATTCATTAAAGTACCCCATAGCTTGTTAATACGTACACTTGGTTGTAAATACGTATTATTAAAGGCATTAAGTGAGCGTTGTTTATCGTAGCCCATCCATACACCAAGTGAAACATTTGGATTATAGCCTACTAACCAGACATCGTTATATTTTTGGGAAGTACCTGTTTTAGCTGCAAAATCAGAAGAGAATTTTAATGTATTTTTTGCAACTGTACCTGTTCCTTTTGTTAAAACATCTCGTAACATATCCGTTACGATATAAGAAGTCTCAGGGCTAAACACTTGTACAGGTTCAACTTTATGTTGGTAAATAAGATTTCCATCTTGGTCTTCGATTTTTTCAATCATATAAGCATCGATAAATTGACCGCCGTTTGCAAAAGTTGCAAACGCATTTGTATTTTCTTCAACAGTTGTACCTATTTGTAAAGCACCAATCCCTGTTGAAGGATTTGTATAGTCTTCAGGTTTTAATTGTGAGAAGTCCATTTTTGCTAAAAATTCAGCAGGACGTCTATTTAAAATATCATAGTATAAGCGTAGCGCTGAAATGTTTGTTGAGTCAGCTAACGCTTCACGTGCTGGAATAAGACCACGCTCATCGTTCGTCAAATAGTTCGTTGGACTCCAATCGCCAATAGAGAACTTGACGTCAACTAATGGACTTCCTGCACCAATTACGCCATATTCAATGGCTGGGGCATAGACAAGTAATGGTTTCATAGTTGAACCGTTCGAGCGGTAAGCTTTAGTAGCGTGGTTTAATTGATTTATTTTAAAATCACGACCACCTAGGAAGCTTAAAATTCGACCTGTGCTATTTTCGATTAAAATACTACCAACTTGAACAGGCATTTGCACATCGATTTCCTCACCTGTTACAGGATCTTTGCCTTTACCCGTATATGTCTGACCGTAGTATTTAAAATTATCGGCTGCTTTTTGCATAGCATCAAACATATCCTTGTTGATAGTGGAATAAATACGATAACCTTTTGAACGAATGTCTCGGTCTGCCAAAATCGAATATTTTTCTTGTAATTTTTCTTCCGTTTTTAAACGTTCTGAATCAATACCATCTTCATTGGCTAGTTTTTCAGCAATAATTTCTTTTGCTCGTTCCTCTAGCTCAAACGTTAACCATGGATAACGATCCTCTGGACGTGCTTCTGGTGTACGGAAGTCTGCTGTAATGTCATATGCGAGCGCATCTTCATACTGTTTTTCATTAATGTAGCCAGCTTCATTCATGCGGTAGAGCACCGTTTTCATACGATCGATGCCTAATTTTAATGCTTCTTCACTTTTTAGCACACCTGTATTTGTAAATGGTGTGTAAGTATACGGTGCCTGAGGAATACCAGCTATGTAAGCGGCTTGAGGAAGCGTTAAATCCTTTGCTTTCACATTAAAAATACCTTCAGCTGCTGTTTCAATACCTGCGATATTACGCCCTGTTGCATTTCGACCATAAGGAATAATATTTAAGTATGCCTCTAATATTTCTTCCTTTGTCATAAAGTGCTCTAAGCGCATGGCAAGTAGCAGTTCCTTCGCTTTTCGCTCATAGGAAACTTCATTTGTTAACACTTGGTTTTTAATAAGTTGCTGTGTTAATGTAGAGCCACCTGTCTGTGTGGCAGAGTTTGTAACGTCTTGCAGCAATCCTCGAATAACAGCTTTTGGAACAATTCCATTATGTTCACGGAAATATTCATCTTCCGTTGCGAGTACTGCATTAATTAAGTCAGGGGCTACTGCGCTAAGAGACGTTTCACGACGTTCTAAATCTGTACGCAATTTTCCCATATAAATATCGTTGGCAAAATAAATTTCACTTGTTTCCTCATAGTTGAAGATAAGGTTTCGTAACTCTTCTTTCGAACGTAAAGGTTCTTCTTGTACAAGTGAGGCAAAATAGCCGGCGCCAACAGAACCAACAAATACAGTGCCTACCAATGCAAAGACTAAAAATAGTAAAAATAAGTTCCAGACGACGCTGCCTGAAATACGTAATGTCTTCATCCATTTTTGTTCGAGAAATGCATCGATCTTTACATTGATTTTCTCAATCCAATCCTTCAAGGTATCGACCTCCTAAAATCTTGTTTATTATAGCATATAATGAATTGTCTCGAACATAGTTATTGACATTGAAAGAGAATCGTATAGAATAATGCTTATAGTTTTCTAGTGATGAAGAGTTTGCAGTAGTATCTATATTCCCTGTTTAGAGAGCCAGCGGTTGGTGAAAGCTGGTCATAATGTAGAGACGAATTACGTACTTGGAGCTTAGACGTGCGCGCCTGCGATAAAGGCGGCTGAATGAAGAGGAAGATGGATGACATCTTCAAGCTGGGTGGTACCGCGTTAGTTATTAACGTCCCTGCATGCAATTTGTTGCGTGTAGGGACTTTTTTGTTTCTACACGCTAAAAGATGACAATTTAGGAGGAAGAAACAATGACAAACGAATTATTACAAGATTTAGAATGGCGTGGATTGTTGTACCAACAAACGGATGCTGAAGGTATGGCAAAACTTCTAGCAGAACAGTCTGTTTCTCTATACTGTGGGGTAGACCCAACCGCTGACTCAATGCACATCGGTCACATCGTCCCTTTATTAACGCTTCGTCGCTTCCAAAAAGCTGGCCACCGTCCAATTTTACTTGTTGGTGGAGCAACAGGAATGATCGGGGACCCTTCTGGACGCTCTGAAGAACGTCAGCTTCAAACAGTGGAGCAAATTGACAAAAACGTGCAAGCCATTCGTGGACAATTAGAGCGTATATTTGAATTTGCACAAGATGGAAATGGCGCGCAACTTGTTAATAACCGTGATTGGATTGGGGATATTAGTACAATTGAATTTTTACGTGATTACGGGAAATTAATCAATGTTAATTACATGTTAGCAAAAGATACAATTGCTTCACGTCTTGATACAGGTATCTCATTTACGGAATTTGCTTATACATTAATTCAAGGTATTGATTACAATCACTTGTACAACAATTACAATTGTCGCATTCAAGTGGGTGGCTCTGATCAGTGGGGCAATATTACAACTGGTTTAGAAGTTATTCGTAAAACACATGAAGAAGAAACAAAAGCATTTGGTATTACAATTCCGTTAGTAACAAAAGCGGATGGTACGAAATTCGGTAAAACAGCTGGTGGTGCTGTATGGTTAGATAGCAAAAAAACATCTCCGTACGAATTCTACCAATTCTGGATTAATGCTGCGGATGCGGATGTTATTAAATACTTAAAAATCTTTACGTTCTTAACACGTGAAGAGATTGAAGCATTAGCTGTGTCTGTGGAAGAGGAACCTCATTTACGTAAGGCACAAAAAGCTTTAGCGGAGGAAATGACACGCTTAATCCATGGTCAGGAAGCGCTAGACCAAGCTATTCGCATTACGGCTGCATTATTCTCTGGCGATTTAAAAGCACTTTCAGCACAGGAAATGAAGGATGCATTTAAAGATGTTCCTTCTATTGAAATGGCTAAAGAGGCAAAAAATATCGTAGATTTACTTGTGGAAGCAGGGATTTCATCTTCAAAACGTCAAGCTCGTGAAGATGTGACAAACGGTGCCATTAGCATAAACGGTGAAAAAATCACAGATTTAGAATACAACGTCGATGCAAAAGACCGTTTAGAAGATGCCTTTAGCATTGTACGTCGCGGCAAGAAAAAATACCATATGGTCAAATTTGTTTAGGTGTCAGGCACTCAAACAATTTTCACACAATTCAACCTCCCTTCGAATGGATCACTTCGAGGGAGGTTTTTGTTTTAACATTGTAAGAAATTAGGTAGAGTGATTTGCTGATAGCTTTCAGGGTGTAGCAGTTGAGCAAGTTTAAGTGCACCTTCCACTAATCGAGGGGATGGACGGCAATACAACCATTCCTCCATTACGTACACCTGTTGCATTTGAACCGCTTGTAGCTCATTAGCACCTGGTCGCTTTAATAAATGAGCTGGTTTAATTCGCTCATAGGCAACACCTACCCACGCCATCAGTATATAATCTGGATTACGTCGAACAATTTCTTCCCACTCTGTTTGGACATTCGCTAACTCGAAATCGTGAAATAAATTTTGGCCTCCAGCAAGTTTGCTAATTTCGGTTAACCAATTAACTTGACCAGGTGTGAAAATAGGATTTGGCCACCATTCCCAATATAAAGTAGGGTGAGTGGAAACCGTTTGTGCCACCGCTTGAAGCTGGGCAATAAATTGTAAATATTCCGTTGCAACTTTTTGGGCGTGCTCCGTTACGCCACAAGCAGCACCTAGTGTTAGAAGATCTTGCGCAATTTCGTTTAACGAGTTGGCATTAAAAACAATGTGGGGAATGTTCCTTTCCTGTAATGCCTCTATATTTTTTTCCATGCCTGGTACACTTAATGAGGCAAGTACTAAGTCGGGCTGCAATGCTTCTAATGCATCCATATCAATTGATAAATCGGGACCAAGCTTTGGTAATGCCTGCACAGATGAAGGCCAATCTGAAAAATCATCAACACCTACAAGTTGATGGGTCAATCCTAAGTAAGCAACAAGCTCTGTGTTGCTTGGACAAATGGAAATTAAACGCATATGTTTCCCCCATATCTTTTTAAGAAAAGTATAGCTGTCACTAGGCACACATACAACAGGGGAATGTTTTTTGTTCCACAGAAAAAGGCATGCCTCAAGGAGACACGCCATTGTTATTAATATTTTAAGACAGTGCAACCGCTTCAAGTGACTCTGTTGGTTTTCCTACAGGTCCCATTGCAGCAGTAATAATTTGTTTAATGTCCTCTAATGTTGCTTTACGAGGATTCGTTGCTGCACAAACGTCTAGCATTGCATTTTTAGCTAAAATTTCAATATCTTCATCCTTCGCACCTAACGCATGGAAGCCACTTGGGATATTTAAATCTTTTGATAATTTTTCAATGGCAGTAATTGCTTTTTCAGCAGCATCACGTTTGCTAATCCCTTCAACATTTTCACCTAATAACTCAGCGATTCGAGCAAACCGCTCAGTACGTGCTGTTAAGTTGAAGCGGCAAACATGTGGCAGTAAAATCGCATTACATACACCGTGTGGTAAGTTGTAGAAGCCACCTAATTGATGAGCAATCGCATGTACATAGCCAAGTGAAGCATTATTAAATGCCATACCCGCTAAAAATTGTGCATACACCATTTGCTCACGTGCTTCTAAATCAGCACCGTTTGCGTAGGCACGAGGTAAAAATTCAGGAACTAGCTGAAGTACTTTTTCTGCACATGCATCAGTAATTGGTGTTGCATTAGTCGATACAAACGATTCGATTGCATGTGTTAATGCATCTACACCAGTTGCAGCTGTTAGAGCTGGAGGTAAGCCAATCATTAACTCTGGGTCATTAATCGATACAAGTGGTGTCACATGTTTGTCAACAATCGCCATTTTTACTTTCCGAGCTGTATCTGTGATGATTGTAAAACGTGTCATTTCGCTTGCTGTACCAGCAGTTGTATTAATCGCGATTAATGGCACCAGTGGGTTTTCTGATTTGTCAACGCCTTCATAATCATGAATGCGTCCACCATTCGAAGCAATAAGTCCGATACCTTTTGCTGCATCATGTGCACTACCGCCTCCAAGCGATACGATAGAATCACAGTTTTCGGCATGATAAACAGCAATTCCATCTTCAATGTTTTGATCTGTTGGATTTGGTTCTGCTTTAGGGAAAATTGCAACATCAATTCCAGCTGCTGTGATGATGTTAGCAATTTGTTCTGAGAGACCTAACTTGTGTAAGCCCTCATCTGTTACGATTAATGTCTTCTTCACTTCTAAATCATTTAAGCGCTTACCAACTTCTTGAATTGCTCCAGGTCCAAATAAGTTTGTTTTTGGCATTACAAATTGCTTTAGAACGTCTGACATATTTCCAACCCCTTTGAAATAATTGTTATTGCTTGAATGATGGCGAACCACCTTCCGAAATCCATATTATTCTATTTTTTTTGAAAGTTCAATACGTATTTTTATTAAAATTGTTAATTTTACCACTGTTATTATTTCACAAAAAAGTAAGTTTGGAATTGAGATAGTAAAAGATAATAAGGAGTAGGAAGGTTGATTTAAATATGTTTTAAGAAATGCTATCGTATAAAAATAAAATATATTTTTTGGTATTTTGTTCTATTTTACACCTTGCTTGAATAGTAAATAACTGATATTTGATTGTTAATATATTAATAGTGTTTACGTTGTTTGGTATGGGAATAATTGTTATTTTAATGTACGGAAAAATAAGTGCTTTTTATTTAATGTAATATTTAGGATGGAACAGTAAGTAAATCTCGGTGCCAGGCACGCAAACAATTCTGATAATTCACTTCAATTTATGAAAAAACATTGAGTGGGTTGTGGGGAAGAAAGTCGCAAGTGAGAGAAATCTGACTTGCGGCTTCTTTGTATTTTTACTGCTAAACGTACATTCGGCAATTATCAGGTACAATGGGGCTTACCGTTGTATCCAGTGCTAGGTACACAAACAAAGTAATAGTTTTATAAAAACGCTGATGCGGCAACACTTATGCTATTACGCAGCTATTTCTATGCACATGTTTCGCCAGCTAGTCCCATTGTAGTCCCAACTTGCCCCCAATTAATGTTATTTTGTGCTCGGAATTGCATGAATAGATAAAAATAAGAAAAGCCCTAGAAACCTTTGCAACAAGGTTTCTAGGGCTTTTTGTGTTGCTAAATGCAACGAAGGTTTATTAACGAGAGTAGAACTCTACGATGAATGCTTCGTTGATTTCAGCAGATAGTTCAGAACGCTCTGGAAGGCGAGTGAATGTACCTTCTTTTTTATCTGCATCAAAAGTTAAGTAGTCAGGTACGAAGTTGTTTACTTCGATCGCTTCTGTAACTACAGCAAGGTTTTGAGATTTTTCACGAAGAGAAATCGTTTGACCTGGTTTAACGCTGAATGATGGGATATCAACGCGTTTGCCGTCTACTAAGATATGACCGTGGTTTACTAATTGACGAGCTCCACGACGAGTGCGAGCTAAACCTAAACGGTAAACTAAGTTGTCAAGGCGAGTTTCAAGAAGGATCATGAAGTTTTCACCGTGAACACCTTTCATTTTACCAGCGCGGTCGAATAGAGTACGGAATTGACGTTCGTTCATGCCGTACATGTGACGAAGTTTTTGTTTTTCTTGAAGTTGTAAACCGTATTCTGATAATTTTTTACGTTGGTTCGGGCCGTGTTGACCTGGTGCGTAAGGGCGTTTTTCGATTTCTTTACCAGTACCGCTTAGTGAGATACCAAGACGACGTGATAATTTCCAAGATGGACCTGTATAACGAGACATATTGTTGTCTCCTCCTTTAAATTTGGTTTTTTTGTTGTAAAACAAAAACCAGTAGTACCCATTCTTATACGCATTTTATTTTCATGTATTTTCGCCTATGCAGCCGTTAGGTTACACAATACACCATCTATTTTGCCACTGAGAGTTTTTGTGTAGTAATACTCAGTAAAATTGAGGAATAAAATACAGTAATAAGCTTATACCACTGCTGCGTTTATTTTACACAAACTTCATTGTAACTGCTTAGAGCGTAGACGTCAATTATTAGTATGGCTATTTTTAAAAAGAACTATAGTAGGAATTTCCTTGAGAGGAATTTAACACTAATACGAAATGGTTATTGATGCGGTAGTAAATGTAAAATGTAAAAGTAAGGTAGAATTACATAGTCAAAATGACACAAATTATGTATAATACATTATAAGTTAATAGTAATTGATTTGTACGTTATATAGAAAAGGTGATTTCATGACAGACCATTTACAAACGCTGAAATATATAAAATCTGATGTTTTGAGCATTTGGGTGAGTTCGAATGGAGGACTAGTCAGTTTTAATGAGTATTTTTATTCATTTAAACAGTGTCTAAAGAAGCACTTGAAAATTGAAAATGCGGCTTTTCTTAGTTTTGAAGGGAATAGTTTAATACCTGTAGAAGAATTGGCCTCTTTGACAATTGAAACAAAACTAAATGCTGTGTCATGGCTAATGATAGAAGCTAGCTTTTACCAACAGAAAGTAGTAAAGCTTCCTTATATATTAAAAGAAAAAACAGCCTATAATATGATGACAGATATGGTGCTTTTCCAGACGGAGGGCAAAGAGCCTATGGGTGTGTTACTTGTTGAAGCCACCGATACTTGGACGGACTTTATGACTTCGGATTACGGTGAAGAGTGTGTAGAAACGCTTACAAAAGTTTTACAAATGCTGATTGAAAATCTCGAAGTAAAGTTAAATGAAGACCAATATAGAAAACTTTATAACATGACCGATTTATTTCACTCAACAATGGATATTGATTTGATTTTAGAAAACGTTTTAAAAAATATTCGCGATAATTTTCCAGAATTCAATGTGGAACTTATATTATCTAACGATCAAGATCGCCATACGACTATCGATATAAAACTTTTTGATTATCTGTCTGAAAGACCGGCTACTATCGAAGCTTTTGTATCAGGAGAATTGACTACTGAACTAGCTGGAGACTTGAATTGTCGTTTATTAAACGCCCCTATAAAAGGGAGACAAGCTATTTATGGCATTTTGCAAGTGAGTGCACCAACCACATATCTTTTTTCAGCAACGGAAAAAGACTTTGTGCGCATGTTAGCACAAGCATCTGGAAATGCGCTAGAAAATGCAAAATTATATCATCAATCGCATCGCCTCGTAAGTGACTTACAACTCATCAATGAAACTTCGCATCGATTAAATATGCGCATTGATATTAATGAAATGTTACTTTTCCTACAAAAACAATTAATGAAGTCTTTCCAACCAATGGAAGTTTGTTTCGCTTTTAAAGATCATGCTACCTATGAAGTGACAGATGCTAGCACATCGTTATTTAAATCAGAAGAAGGTAATACTTATATTAGACATGTTGAACAACATTTTGAGCATACAAATGATCCACTCTTTATAGCAGATTTTAGCCGATTAACCCCAAATCAAATAGAATATCGTTCAATTATGGCGATTCCTATCTTAATGGAGGAAAAAATAAATGGCTTTAGTATCGTACTGCACAAAGAGCCCTATTTCTTTTCATTTGATAGCTTTAAGTTAATGCAATCTTTAATCCATCATTCTTCGTTAGCGATTGCCAACTCTATTTTACGCAATCAGCTACAAGAAATGGTTGACCGCGATCATTTAACAAAATTATATGCACGCAGTTATTTAGATCAATATGTAGAAAAATCCCTGAAAAAAGATCAATCAGGTATGTTCTTGCTTATTGATATTGACAATTTTAAACGCATCAATGACACTTACGGCCATCAAACAGGCGATAAAATTCTTGTGCAAATTGCCGTGAAATTAGAAGAAACAATAGGTGCTAGCGGTATTTGTGCTCGCTGGGGTGGAGAAGAAATGTCGGTGTATGTACCAAATGTTGGTGAGCAAGATGCCATTGAGTTAGCTTCAACAATAGTTGAAGTCATTCCGAATGCTACTGACCCTAAAGTAACGATTTCAGCAGGTCTTATAACATGGGATCAATACTATCGACCAGCTTTCCAATCGGTTTTTCTACACGCCGATACAGCTTTATATGAAGCGAAAAACAATGGGAAAAATAGATTTTGTATCCATGATCGGACGTTACAAACAAATGCATAATAGATGGTTTACTATAAAATGCCCCGAAATGATATATTTATAATCCATTTCAGGGCATTTTTTAGTGGCTATAAGATAATATTGCGAAATATTAAATATGAAGAAGTAGTGTTTCTACAAAATGTTCTAAGCCGGTTTGATCTTCTTGTGAAAAGCGATTTTTAATAGGGCTATCAATATCAAGAACGCCAATCACCTTCTCTTGTTGAATAAGCGGAATGACAATTTCTGATTGAGAGGCAGCATCGCATGCAATATGCCCTGGAAATGCATGAACATCTTTTACGACAAGTGTCTCTTTTTTTGTTACAGCTGTTCCACACACACCGCGTCCAATTGGAATTCTCACACAAGCTGGTAAGCCTTGGAATGGTCCTAAAACTAGTTCATCCTCTTGTAAAAGGTAAAAGCCAACCCAGTTAATGTCAGTAAGAAATTGATTAAGCAAGGCAGATGCGTTGCCTAAATTTGCAATGCGATCGGTTTCGCCAGTGAGTAATGCATCTAACTGTTTTGCTAATGTCTTGTATTGATCTGCAATAGATCCTTCGTAATTAATTTGTGTAAACATATGAGCACCTCGTTTAAACGTTATTTGTCTGGAAATAGAGTTTTATAATGCTGATGTAAATCGACAGCAGCATGAGCATCTGAACCGAAAACGATAGGTAAACCAATCGTTTTACTATAATCGATAAAGGCAAATGGTGGATAGGGTTCCTGACAATATGTTTTACTTAAGCCAGCACTATTTAAATCTAACTCATATCCTTTTTGCTGCATAGTAGTTAATACTTCTTGGATGCGGTCAGTGTCATCAACTGGCTGATGATGGGCTAGCTGAAATTTATGAATAAGTGTTGGATGCCCGATGCGCTTAGGTTTGTATTGTCCTAAGTCAGCTTCAATAGATTGTAGGACAGTATCATAATATAAATGATAGAGACGTTCAACAGAACCTACTTTTTGGGCAAAATTTATAAAACTTTCAGCAGAAAAATCAATGCATTCATACGTATTCTGCCATTGTAAAAAATGAACAGATAAAATGGCATCGTCTAAAAAATGTCCATATGTATCAAGAAAATGACGTGTTTCTTGCTCGAAGCCGACAATATAGTCGATCTCTAAACCGATGCGAATGCGAATATCCTGTGCATATTGTTTTTGAAGTCGTTGTAAGTCTTCCAAATAAGGCATTAAAAAATCTGGGCGCATACCACTATCCTGTTCAGGTGTAGGATCTTGGAAATTAGAGGGTAATGGTGCATGTTCTGTAAATGTAATATCGGTAAAGTTTTCAGCAATTGCTTTTTCAATATATTGTGTAAATGAATCAGATGACCCATGTGGGCAATAGGGGCTATGGATGTGCCCGTCTCTTTTCATACATTTTACACTCCTTTAACTATTAAAATGATAAATACATATTTACGCTCTATGTTCAATGACATAGGGGAAGCTGTCAATATGTAGGTCGTGAATACACTTTTCTGAAAATCACTTAAATTTTAGTACAAAAGGCGAAAACATAGTATATAATAAATACAACTAGCCAATTCGTTTATTGTAGAATAGGAGGCTTACGATGGAGTATATCATCATTCCGATTATCCTACTATTAATTTTAGCCATAGTAGGATTAATGATGCGAAGAAAACATACAACAATTATTGCACAACTTGAAAATGAAAAATTACAAATACAAAACAATCCCATAAATGAAGAAATTTCTAAAGTTAAATCTTTAAACATGAATGGCGAAACAGAGGAAATGTTTGAACGGTGGCGTAATAGTTGGGATGAAGTCATCGACGTACATATGACAAAAATTGATTCGCTTTTATTCGATGCTGAAGACCAAATCAATCGCCTTCGTTTTAAAAAAGCAACGTTGATTGAGCGTGAAATAGAAGATTATATTCGTAAGTGTGAAAAAGATAAAGATAAAATCTTAGAAGAACTTAATGAATTAATTGGCAGCGAAGAAAAAAACCGTATTGAAATTGAACAGTTAAAAGAATATTATCGATCAGCACGTAAAACATTGCTTGCACATCAGCACTCATTTGGCGTAGCCCTACCAGCACTTGAACAAAAACTAGAAGTGTTTGTACAAAAATTTGAAGAATTTGATGTACTCACAAGCGAGGGCAATTATTTACAAGCGCGTGAAATAGTAATTAGCTTAAATAATGAATCTCAGCAAACGTTTGAATATATTAATGATGTGCCAACTATTTTAACCGAACTACAAGTAAAATTACCTGGTGCAATTCAAGAATTACGCAATGGTCAGCGTGAAATGGAAGAACAATCTTACTACTTGCATCATTTAGAACTTACAGAGGCTTTGGACAAACTGGAAGAAGAGTTTGCTTCGTTAAAAGAAGAACTAGCAGAGCTGAAATTAACATCTGTGAAACCTCGTGTTGCTGAAATAAATGAAGAAATAGACCGTTTTTATGACTTGCTTGAAAAAGAAGTGATTGCTAAAAACTATGTCGACCAAAATTGTGAGCGCTTATTAGGATCGATTACGAATGTTATTAACTCCACTCGATTAGTAAGTGATGAAGCAACATTTGTCCAACAAAGCTACCACTTGAATGAAAAAGATGCAGAAATTCCAAAAGCGGCGCTAAAACAATTAGAAGCATTACAACGTCGCTATGATTTATTGGCGATGCGTGTGTCAGAGGAAAAATCGGCTTATTCAAGCTTACAAGAGGAATTAATTGAAATTAGTGAAGAACTGGAGCGCATACACGAAGAGCAAGGGCATTTATCGAATACAATGAAAAAACTTCGCATTGATGAAAATAAGGCTCGGACACAAGTGGACAACTTGAAAAAAACGTTACAAGAAACAGATCGTCTGTTAAATAAGGCGAATATTCCAGGTATTCCTGAAGAGATGGATGCGCGATTAGATGAGGCAGCGGAGCATATTTACGTTGTGATGCAAAGTCTACAAGAGGTACCGCTCAATATGGGAACTGTCCATAATAACTTAAATGCAGCGACACTTTGTGTTGAGGATGTTCACGCGAAAGCACATGAATTGATTGAAAACGTCATGCTTATCGAACGTATTATTCAATATGGCAATCGCCACCGTGCAACAAATCCAAAGTTAAATGCTCGTTTAAAAGAAGCAGAAGAGGCATTTCATCAATTCCGGTATGCAAAGGCTTTAGAAGAAGCAGGGACTGCAGTGGAGGAAATGGAGCCAGGTGCTTTGAAACGCATTGAGGCCATTGTTGCCGAAGAAGCGTTCACAAAGTCATAAAAGCTTTATGACAGTAACAAATAGACAATAACAAATGAATTAGCTGCCTAAAAAGTGAAGTGATCTTTTTAGGTAGCTTTTTTTACGACCGTACTCTTTTACTTGAACATTTTACTGGTTGTTTTGGGGATTTTATCCTAAATAAATGTTTTCCAAAATATTTTTCTATGGTGTGAAATCAGCTGAAATTCACAGCATATTCGCAATAAATAAGCGATGCTAAGCGGACCTAAAATGACGAAATTAGAATAATTAGTAGTCAATTGCGACAGATTGCGTTATGATAAATACCGTTAAATCAACGTTTTGAAAGTGTGTGAAAAATAATGAAAGCTAATACAATTTATCTTGATAATAGTGCTACTACAAAGCCTTATCAAGAAGTGATGCAAACATTTATGGCAGTAAATGAGCAATATTATGCAAATCCTGCATCAATCCATGCCATGGGTGTAGAATCAAATGCATTATTAATGCGTGCACGGGAGCAAGTAGCAGATATTTTGAAGACTGAAGCAAAAAATGTGCTATTTACTTCAGGTGGAACCGAATCGAATAATACAGCCATTTTAGGTTTCGCACGCGGTAATACGCATAAAGGAAAACATGTTATAACAACGGAAATTGAGCATCTTTCTGTGTTAGAGTCAGTCAAGCAGCTTGAAAAGGAAGGCTTTGAAATAGAATATTTACGTGTCAATAAACAAGGTGTTATTTCATTGGATGAGCTAAGAGCCAAAATACGGAAAGATACGATATTGGTTAGCATAATGCATGTCAATAATGAAATGGGAGCAATTCAACCTATTTCTGAAGCGGCTGCTATCGTTCATGCAGAAAGTAGAGCGGCATTTCATGTGGATGCAGTCCAAAGCTTTGGAAAACTTCCATTAACGTTTAAAGGTGAAGATGGGACAGATTGTATTACGATTTCTGGACATAAAATCCATGGCTTTAAAGGTTCTGGTGTCTTAGCTTTTCGTAAGCCAATGCAATGGCAACCTTATGCTTTTGGTGGTGGACAGGAATTCGGCTTACGTAGTGGCACAGTGGCTGTACCTCAAGCAGTAGCATTGGCAAAAGCGGCTCGTATGGCAGTCGAAACAATGGATGAACGTTCTGAAAACTACCGTAATTGGCAACAGCAATTACGTGCAGCACTAGCGCATTTTGGTGATATTGTGCATATAATATCTACTCCAGAGTGTGCAGCTCATATTTTATCGTTTAGTGTACGTGATATAAAAGGCGAGGTACTGATCAATGCTTTGCAAAAACATGGCGTGATTGTATCGACTTCGAGTGCTTGTTCTTCCAAACAAACAAAGACAAGCCATGTTGTCGAAGCCTTAAATATTGATGAACATTTTAAAAAAGGTGTTGTTCGTGTTAGTTTTGGTGCACATGTAACATCGGACGATATAACCCAATTAATACAAGTTATTAATACAGTATTGAAGGAACTTAAAGGAGAACTATTATTATGATTTGGAAAGAAATTTTAATTCGATATGGCGAACTATCGACAAAAGGACGTAATAAAATGGACTTTATCCGCCGTTTACGTGAAAATATTCGCTATGCATTTGCAGATTTAGGTCATTTACACATCCGCACAGAACGCGACCGAATGTTTATTGCCATTCAAGATGAAGCACAGATGGATGTTTTATTAGCAGGCTTACCGAAAATTTTTGGAATTCAATCATTTAGCCCAGTTGCTGCATGTGAAAAAGATATGGATGCCATGAAGCGACTTGCGCTTACAATCATGGACACATTTAAAGATCAACAGCTAACATTTAAAGTTGAAGTGAAACGTACAGATAAAACATTCCCATTAGATTCTCACAGCATTCAACGCGAAATTGGTGGGCATGTTTTACCACAATATCAAAACTTATCAGTAAAAGTGAAACATCCAGATGTAGAATTACGAGTGGAAGTACGCCACGATTCAACATATATGATGGCGCAAGTGATACCAGGCGCAGGTGGTATGCCAGTTGGCTCTAACGGCAAATCATTATTAATGCTGTCAGGCGGTATTGATAGTCCTGTTGCTGGGTATTTAATGATGAAACGCGGTGTACGTTTAGAAGCAATTCATTTCTTTAGCCCACCGTATACAAGTCAAAATTCATTGGAAAAAGTAAAAGTACTTGCAAATGAACTAACAAAATTTGGTGCAAGTATTCGCCTGCATGTTATTCCATTTACAGAAATCCAAGTACTTATTAAAGACAGAGTGCCGTCCAATGTGTCAATGACAACAACACGTCGCATGATGTTAAAGGTGGCAGATAAAGTACGTGAGGAAATTAATGCACTGGCCATTGTAACAGGTGAAAGTCTTGGACAAGTAGCAAGTCAGACGCTAGAAAGTTTAACGGCGATTAATGCTGTAACGAATACACCAATTTTACGTCCGCTTATTTCAAATGATAAATTAGAAATTATTGATATTGCAGAAAAAATCGGCACATATGAAACGTCAATTCAGCCATTTGAGGATTGCTGTACAATTTTCACCCCAGCTAGTCCGAAAACAAAGCCAAAGCTTGAAAAAGTAGAGCATTATGAAAGCTTTTCTGATTTTGATGAACTAATCGAACGTGCTGTGATAAACCGTGAAGTGTACATTTTCCCGAAAAAAGAACAGCCTAAAGATAAATTTGCAGATCTTTTATAAAAAATTTACGGATTTAAACTAAAAAGAATGTTCTTTTCTTATAAAGACCAATAACGACATTATAATAAGAAGGAAACCGTCTCAAATTTGTAATTTGGGACGGTTTTTTTATATTTTCTAGTCTTTTTCCTTTAGAGTTACATTTTACCTTTAAAATTTTCGTATTAAAAATCGAATATCGCACATTCTATATTCACAAGGAGGTGAGAGACATGACAAACAACAACAGTTCAAACAAGCTTGCAGTACCTGGAGTACAACAAGCGCTTGATCAAATGAAATACGAAATTGCACAAGAATTTGGTGTTCAATTAGGAGCTGACGCTTCAGCTCGTGCTAACGGTTCCGTTGGTGGTGAAATCACTAAACGTCTTGTACAAATGGCAGAATCTCAATTAAAAGGTATGCCAAAACAATAATTGCAAAAAAGCATTTATTGAACTTAAAACCAGTGACCGTAAAAGGCACTGGTTTTAGTTTGTTTATTTTTACTTTTTTTATGACTAGCGTAACTCGAATTATTCAATCAATACGATTTAAAGGTCTCAACGGTTTGGTGAATATTATGACTTTCACAAATTGCGGAAATAACTGCTACACCGTCTGCACCAGCTTTTAATACAGTTTCTGCATTCTGACAGTTAATGCCACCAATTGCTACAATCGGCAACTCGGGATAATGACGGCGTGCTTGTTGTAAAAATTCAGTACCACTTGGCGCTTTGGCATCGTTTTTAGAAGTGGTGGCAAATATGGGACCAATCCCTACATAATCTGCGCCATTTTCTATGGCGATTTGTAATTCATCCGCTGTATGAACCGAAACACCAAGTATTATTTCCTCACCAATTTTTTCTCTTACTAGTGAGATGGGACAATCATCTTGTCCAATATGAATACCGTCTGCCTTGAGCTTTAAGGCAAGCTCAATATCATCATTTACGATAAATGGAACATTGTAGTGATGACATCGTTTTTGGCATTGACGGGCAAAATGTTCATAATGTTCATCAGTTAGTGCATCTGTTCCTTTTTCTCGAAATTGGAACATCGTAATACCAGCTTGCAATGCTTCTTCTAGTATTGCTAATGGTTGTTTGATTTTGGCATTCGCTGTACCCATTATAAAATAGAGCTGCAAATCACTGCGTTTCACCTATGGTCACCTCGCAACTTTCTTTAAATTTTTGGTAAGCAAAATGATTTGTTGGTCCATTACCATGACCAATCGATAAGTTATGAGTAATTGCTAGTTGAATGAATTTCTTAGCCTCAATAATGGCTTGCTCTATCGGCATTTGACGGCCAATAAAAGCTGTTAATGCGGCAGAAAATGTACACCCTGTACCGTGTGTATTTTTGGTCGCAATTCGATTAGATTGCATTGAGAATGATTTGCCATTTTTAAAAAATACATAATCTACAGCAAAATCTTTGTTCGCTAGATGGCCACCTTTGATAATCACGCATTGAACACCTAGCTGTAGTAACGAATGCGCCGCAAGTCGAATGTCAGACACGGTTTCGATTTTTCTTGCAGCTAATGTTTCAGCTTCTGGAATATTTGGCGTTACAATCGTGGCAAGTGGTAATAAATTGTTTCTTAATGCCTCCACAGCTTCTTGTTGTAATAAAGTTTCACCGCCCTTTGCAATCATGACAGGATCAACAATAAGAGGGATGGTTAAATTCGTCATAGCTAGCGCAATTGTACGAATAATATCAGAGGAAAAAAGCATGCCAGTCTTAATGGCGCTAATTGGAAAATCCTCTAAGAGAGCATGAAATTGTTTATTTATAAAGGCTTTTTCAATGGGTAGCACATCCATGACACCTTGTGTGTTTTGGGCAGTTAAAGCTGTAATTACGGACGTTCCGAATACATCTAATTCTTGAAATGTTTTTAAATCTGCTTGGATACCTGCACCGCCACCGCTATCAGAGCCCGCTATTGTTGTAACAATGTGCATCAAATATCACCGTCCTTCGATAAACGATGCAATTCGTTTAAGACTGCTACAGCAAAATCACCATTGTATTGAGCAGCCGAATGAGCATGTTCAGCAATTTTTTTATAGCTCGTTAATGTTTCGCATAATTGAGAAAAAGGCTCATTGCCCGCCATATATGCAGCACAACAAATTGCGCTTAATAAACAGCCAGTACCTGTCACTTCTGTCATTCGAGTATGACCACCAGCAATCCATTGCGCAAGGTTCCCATCGGTTATAAAATCTTTTTCACCAGTTACAATCACGATGCAATTAAATTTTTTTGCTATTTCTTTTGCTTTATCCTCAACAGACATGGAACCAGTACCACTATCAACACCTTTTTGTTGCCATTGTACATTAGCAATCGCGGCAAGTTCGCCAACATTACAGCGGATAACAGCAAAATGAATCGAATCTAATAACTGTAGTACCGTTTGTTTGCGGTATGCTGTAGCGCCAGCAGCTACTGGGTCCAAAATTACTGGTATACCAAGGGCATTCGCTTTTTTTCCTGCAAGTAACATAGACTCTTTTGTTCGTGTAGTAAGCGTTCCGATATTGACTAATAACGCTGATGCGATGGATACCATTTCTTCGACTTCCTGCGGATCATCCGCCATTACCGGTGATGCACCAATTGCTAGTAAGCCATTTGCTTGAAAATTTGCCACTACATAATTGGTTATGCAGTGAATCAACGGTTGTTTTTTACGAATCGTTTGAAAAACCATTGTAGTCCTCCTCTTTTGGTGGACGTAAGCATGCAAAAAAAGCTCTTTTTTATTCGGGCACAAGGCACACGTAAAAAGAGCTTTTCATCAATAATAAGATGTGTATTGCTCCCTACGTCAGTATTAACTAACAGGTTCAAAGGGTCAGGTTTTACCTTCTCAACTCACAAGAGTCCCCCTGCAATCATGAAAATTTTAGTTGACCAAAATGTAACATACCTTTTCATAGTATTCAATAGCATTTTATCATTATTTGGAAAGCAGTGACTGATGCCATATACTAGACCATGATAATTGTCATGACTTTTTTAAAATAGGGTCCTTCCATTGAAAATCGTAAAAAATGAGTTTTATAATGAACCTAGTATTAAGGAGGAAGTTATGATGAAAAGACAGGATTTAATTGCACCAGAATGGTATAACATTGTGGAGGAAATTGAAAAGTATGCTCAAGATCCATCTAAAAATGCATTAATAGTTTATAATGACAACGAAGAAATTCAATATATTACATACGCAAATTTACTGGAAAAGGCGAATCAGGCTGCCCATGTATTTACTTCGCAGGGTTTAACGAAGGGCGATGTGCTATTAGTGATGGTTCCAAGATCTGTCGAAGCTTATATTGTTTACATAGCGGCACTGAAAGCGGGTTTAACTATTATCCCTAGCTCTGAAATGTTACGTACAAAGGATATTGAATATCGTATTACACATGCCAATGCCAAAGGTATTATCGCCTATGAGCCATATATTGAGCAATTTGACGACGTAACAAATTTAAAAGGAATTATGCAATTCGTTATTGGTCACGCGCATGCACCATGGCAACCATTGCTTGAAAAAATGAAGGAACATCCTACAAATTATACAAACCCTACACCGACAAAAAGTACAGATCATGCCTTTTTAGCTTATACAAGTGGGACAACAGGGAATCCTAAGGCAGCTGTTCATACACATAGCTGGGGTTATGCGCATTTACGTACGACAGCACCGAATTGGTTAGGTGTCCAAGAAAATGATATAGTTTGGGCTACTGCCGCACCCGGTTGGCAAAAATGGATTTGGAGTCCGTTTTTAGCAACTTTAGGTAGTGGAGCAACAGCATTTGTCTATAAAGGAAAATTTGATGCTTCGACTTACTTGTCATTGCTAGAAAAATTTAAAGTAAATGTGTTATGTTGTACCCCAACAGAATATCGCTTTATGGCCACACTTAACAATCTACAGGACTATAATTTAAGTGCCATCCGTCAAGCTGTATCAGCGGGTGAGCCGTTAAATAGTGAAGTCGTTAAAGTGTTTTCAAAAACGTTTCATATTCAAGTGCGTGATGGCTATGGCCAAACAGAAAATACATTACTTGTTGGGACACTAGTTGGCATGGATGCTCGCGTCGGCTCTATGGGTAAACCGACACCAGGCAATACAGTCGAAATTATTGATGATTTTGGAAATCCTGTTGCTGATGGCGTTGTTGGAGATATTGCCGTTCATCGTCAAACCCCAGCACTGTTTAAAAAGTATTTCAAGGACCCAGAACGCACTAGCATGCAATTCCGTGGAGATTGGTATATTACAGGTGACCGAGCATACAAAGATGCAGATGGCTATTTTTGGTTTGAGGGACGTGGTGATGATGTCATTATTTCGTCAGGCTATACAATTGGGCCATTTGAAGTGGAAGATGCCTTAATGAAGCATCCTACTGTTAAAGAAGCTGCTGTTGTGGCAAGCCCTGATGAAGTAAGAGGAAATATTGTGAAAGCCTTTATCGTCTTGCGTGAAGGAGTGACAGGTGATGATACGCTTATTCAAAAGCTACAAAACCATGTGAAGCTGATGACAGCACCTTATAAATATCCACGGGCAATTGAATTTGTTGAAGCATTACCAAAGACTGCATCTGGAAAAATCCGTCGTGTCGAATTACGACAACAAGAAAAAGGCCATTACACACACCAATAATTATTTCCTAGGAAATAATGTCGAAAAATCAAAGTTCATGCTTTATGATGAACTTTTGATTTTTTTTGTACATCCCTATTTCGTTTATGGCAAAATAATAGATGTGGGAAAAACTTTTACATAAAAATCACTTAAAAGTGAAACGTTTTGGACATTTAGACGTATAACGTGAAGAGGAGGCGATTAGATGAATACAAAAAGGTGGATAGCCTTAGCAGTTGCAGCTGTATTATTAGTGTTTTCATTAGGACTTAACACAATTATGGCGATTTTTAAATCAGATTTCTTTAGTAATTTTGATAGCGTGATGGCTGGCAAAAATTTAGATGTATACGAAACGATTATTGAAGGTGAAGATCATACTAAACGTATCGCATATTTGAAAGTGGATGGGACGATTCAAGATGTTGGATCGAATACATTATGGCAATCCATTGCTTACGATCATCAGTTTTTCTTAAATCAATTGGATAATATTTTAGCTGATGATACAGTACAGGGGATTGTACTAAGTGTGAATACTCCAGGTGGTGGAGTAAAGGAATCGGCAGAAATTTATAAGAAATTGTTAGAAATTAAAGAAGAGCGTCAAATTCCTATCTACGTGTCGATGGATTCTATGGCAGCGTCGGGTGGTTACTACATTTCAGCACCAGCAGATAAAATTTATGCACATCGTGATACAATAACAGGTTCTATTGGTGTCATTATGCAATCTATTAATTATCAAGAATTAGCCGAAAAAGTTGGCGTGAAATTTGAAACGTTTAAATCAGGGCAACATAAAGATATGCTAAGCCCTACGCGTGAAATTACTGCAGAAGAACGTGCTATGATGCAAGATATGATTAATGAATCTTATGAAGAGTTCGTTGATATTGTTGAAAAAGGACGAAATATGTCTGAAGAGGATGTAAAAAAGGTAGCTGATGGTCGAATTCTTGGCGGTACAAAGGCACTTGAAGCAGGCTTAATTGACGAAATTGGCGATGAGCAAGCAGCAATTGCAGCTTTACGACAAGATTTTGGATTAGAGGATGCAGTTCTTTTCGAATACTCGTATAATCAAGGAGGCTTACCGTCATTAATTGGCATGAAAGTAGGTTCACTATTTGGTCCTTCGGCTGAAGAAAAAATGTTGATGAAAATTATGACGGAATACAAGGCACCAAAAATGATGTATTTATATGGTGAATACTAAGGAGGGCATACCATGACAAACAATGATTTCGTTTTGCAAGGGACACCCTCGATAAGCCAAGAATTGCTAGATAAAACAGTGACGCCTACAGTGATGACAAACTATGAATTGAAGACCGCAGGATTTTGGGTACGTTTTTGGGCATTTGTCCTGGATGGATTAATTATTTCTGCAATAATAGGAATTGCTGTTAATCCAATATTTTACTTAATGGACTGGTCATTATCAGAATCAGTGTGGTATGCACCTATTTCAATTATTTCAGCTGTTCTTTATTATTGTTACTTTGTTTTGATGACGAAATTTTTCGGGCAAACTTTAGGGAAAATGGCATTGGGGTTACGTGTAGTATCGCTGAAACATGATAAACTCCAATGGTCAGATGTGCTGTTCAGAGAATGGATTGGTCGCTTAATCAGTAATATCTTTACGCCGCTGTATATTTTAGTTGCGATTTTACCTGACAATCAAGGTATACATGATTATTTTGCGGAGACTACGGTTGTTCATGAAAAAGTGTATATAGCAAAAGAATCTGTGCAAGCAACAGTACAAACGCCAGCAACTATTCAGGAAACTGCTAAAGAGCCTGAAAACTTGGAGGAGAAGCCTGAGGAATAATCAGCAGGCAAAACATCACTTTGAGTGACTTGACAAAGAGATGTAAATTTTTGATATGTAAAATGTTAGATGATTACAGTCATCTAACATTTTTTTGTAATTATCTTCAAAAATGTGTGTGAACAGTGTAAATAGGAGTGGTAGCTGACAAGCCATCACAATAATTGCATGAAGATAAGTTGTCCTAGTTGCAATTATTTCCCTACATTTAGTAAGATTATGTACATATGATGATTAGGAGGCGTTAACATGGCACAAATTACATTTAAAAAGGGTCCAGTAACACTAATAGGTAATGAAGTAAAGGTTGGAGACCAAGCACCGGATTTCACAGTATTAGCAAATGATTTATCACCTGTTTCTTTAAAAGATTCAGAAGGTAAAATTCGCTTGTTTAGCGTAGTCCCATCATTAGATACAGGTGTATGTGATGCACAAACGCGCCGTTTTAATGAGGAAGCTGCAAATTTAGGCGATGATGTAGTAATTTATACAGTATCAGTTGACCTGCCATTTGCACAAAAACGTTGGTGCGGAGCTGCAGGAATTGATGCTGTTCAAACAGTTTCAGATCATCGCGACCTGTCATTTGGTGAAGCATATGGCGTATATATTAAAGAATTACGCCTTCTAGCACGTGCTGTTTTTGTGGTAGATGCAACTGGCAAAGTGACTTATGTCGAGTATGTACCTGAAGCTACAGATCATCCAAACTATGAAGCAGCAATTGCAGCAGTGAAAGCACTAGCATAATTTGCTTCTTTTAGGCTAAGATAATACTAGACAAAAGGGCTGTGACAGGTTTTGTCACGGCTCTTTTCTGCGTGAAAGGAAGTTGTGTATGGAAAAAATTGAAAAACTATTTGGGATGCTGAATGAGCATGCAGAAAAAATAGAAAAAGAGCAAGATGCGACATTGCTTGAAGGTGTGCTTGATGGGCTAGAAGCATGGCTTGATGGAGAAGTAGATTTCTCCCAACAAGGAGCAACGAAAGAAGATGTGCGTAAATCTATTCAAATTGCGATTTTAAAAGGGATGCGTAAAGGTTCCCAGCCAAATCATCAAATGACGCCAGATACGCTTGGTTTATTAGTTGGTTATTTTGTTGAACAAATTTTTGCGGATCGATTAGAGAAAGAAAAGCTGACAATCATGGACCCAGCAGTGGGAACAGGTAATTTATTGTTAACAGTTATGAATTTACTTGATGGAAAATTAGAAGCATCAGGCGTGGAGGTAGATGAATTACTGATCCAATTAGCTGCAGCAACAGCAGATTTAACAGAGCAACCAGTTTCTTTATATCGCCAAGATGCGTTGCAAGACTTATTGGTGGATCCTGTAGATGCGATTGTTTGTGATTTACCAGTCGGATACTATCCGAATGAGGAAGTAGCACTAGATTATGAGCTTTGTGCTTCTGAAGGCATGAGCTATGCTCATCATTTATTTATTGAGCAGTCTATCAATTATACGAAAGACGGAGGCTATTTATTTTTCTTAGCGCCAACACATCTTTTTGAATCAGAACAGTCGAAACAACTGCATAAGTACATCCAAAAGCATGCTTGGATTCAAGCGATTATTCAATTGCCAGAAACAATGTTTGCCAATAAAGCACTTGAAAAAAGTATTGTGATTTTACAAAAGCAAGGGGAAGCTTTTAAAGCCCCGAAAGAAGTATTATTGGCAAAAGTACCAAATATGCAAAATAAACAAGCGCTTGCACTGTTTTTTGAGAAAGTGAAGATGTGGCAAGAAGGAAAATAAAATAATAAAAAAGGTATCCGAATTAGGATACCTTTTTATGTATTGCGATTAAGCTTCTGGTGTACGGATAACAAGTACGTCACAATTTGCAGAACGTACGATTGCTTCAGATACTGAACCGATTAGGAAGCGTTCTACTGCATTTAAACCAGTAGCGCCACAGATAATTAAATCTGCATCAACGATTTTAGAAAGCTCTTTTGTAATAATATTTTTAGGAGATCCATACTCGATTACAAGGTTTACGTTTGTTAAGCCTTCTTCTTCAGCTTGTTTTTTGTAACCATTTAATAATTCTTCAGAGAAAGCTTGTGCACGCTCTGCAATGGAACGGTCATATGCTTCAATAGCAGCGAATGAACGTGTATCAATAACATTTACTAGGTTTAAAACAGCACCTTCGTTACGTTTAGCAACGTCGATTGATTTACGAAAAGCGTACTCTGCCTCTTTAGAACCGTCTACTGCAACTACAATGCTTTTATAATGATTAGCCATTTGTATTACCTCCCTATTTGTATAATGATATTATATCAAATGATTTTCTAAAGGAAATACTTTCCGAAGAAAATTTGTGAAAAAGTGAAGGCATTTACTGTACAATGACTCGTATATCTTTAATAGTCTTACTATTTGATATTTTATAAATATTGTAAATTTAATTAGTATTTGCTTTAATTAAAGCATTTTTTGCACATGTTTGGTAAGATGGAAATGCAAGGGGTGCATCATTTACGATGAAACGTATTTTGATGAAAATTGCTTAGTTCATAGGTTATGAAAGGGGATTGGAAATATGAAGATTGGTATTCCAAAGGAAATTAAAAACAACGAAAATCGCGTAGCAATGACACCAGCAGGAGTTGTATCCTTAACGCATGCTGGGCACGAAGTGTATATTGAAACAGGAGCTGGTATCGGTTCAAGTTTTACAGATGCAGATTACGTAGCAGCAGGTGCACATATCGTTGCATCGGCAAAAGAAGCGTGGGCTCAAGAAATGATTTTAAAAGTAAAAGAACCCGTAGCATCGGAATACGATTACTTTTATGAGGGACAAATCTTATTTACCTACTTGCACTTAGCGCCAGAGCGTGAATTAACGCAGGCATTAATAGATAAAAAAGTTGTAGGTATTGCCTATGAAACGGTTCAACTTGCAAATGGTTCACTACCTTTATTAACACCAATGAGTGAAGTAGCTGGTAAAATGGCAACACAAATTGGTGCGCAATATTTAGAGAAAAATCACGGTGGTAAAGGGATTTTACTAGGCGGTGTATCAGGTGTACAACGCGGTAAAGTAACAGTAATTGGTGGCGGAATCGCCGGAACAAACGCTGCGAAAATCGCAGTTGGTATGGGAGCAGACGTAACAGTTATTGATTTAAGTCCAGAACGTCTACGTCAATTAGAAGATATGTTTGGTCGCGATGTTCAAACATTAATGTCTAACCCGTATAATATTGCAGAATCTGTGAAACACTCAGATTTAGTTGTCGGTGCTGTTCTAATTCCTGGTGCAAAGGCTCCAAAGTTAGTTTCGGAAGAAATGATTCAATCGATGCAACCAGGTTCTGTTGTTGTGGATATTGCGATTGACCAAGGTGGAATTTTTGCGACATCTGATCGTGTTACAACACATGATGATCCAACGTATGTTAAACATGGGGTAGTCCACTATGCTGTTGCCAATATGCCAGGGGCTGTGCCACGTACTTCAACGATTGCTTTAACAAATAATACAATTCCATATGCGTTGCAAATTGCCAATAAAGGCTATAAGCAAGCATGTATTGACAATCCTGCATTGAAAAAAGGTGTGAATGCATTAGAGGGGCATATTACTTATAAAGCGGTAGCAGAAGCACAAGGCTTGCCATATGTGAATGTGGATGAATTAATCCAATAATAATGAATAACTAAAATTAATATATCCTGTGGTTGCTATTCGTTACGTATGAATACATCTGAACCATGAAATGCCAAAAGAAGGACAGAAATATCCATTTATGTTGGATTAGCAATTCTTCCTTTTACAATAAATAAAAATATTGAAGCTAGCATTAGTTGTTGACGTAGGCGCTGACTCCTGCTCAGAACAAACATCATGTAAGACGCGGGCATTCCGAGCAGAAAGCATCGCCATAACGGACAACAAACGATAAAGAAAAAGTGTTAGATTGACTTTAGTCAATCTAACACTTTTTCTCTTTTGTGACTGTAAAAGAATCCAGAGAAACTGTGCTATCTTCTACATCGTATTTCCAACTGTAAAATACCTTGTCTTACAGTACGATTAAGTCTTTAGGGAATTTTGTTAATACTTCCACACCATCTTTTGTAACCACGACATCATCCTCAATACGGACACCTGTCACATCAGATTTGTAAACACCAGGTTCGATTGTGAATACCATGCCTTCTTCCATCATCATGTCATTTGTTCCTGTAATAGATGGGAATTCATGAACGGAAATGCCAAGCCCATGGCCAAGTCGATGTGTGAAATATTCACCAAATCCTGCGTCTGTAATAGTATCGCGCGCAATTTTATCTAAATCCATTGCACGTACGCCAGGCTTTACAGCTGCAATGGCATTGGTATTAGCCGCTAATACAGCATTATAGATTGCCTTTTGTGGAGCAGATGGTTCACCAAAAGCTACTGTACGTGTAATATCAGAGCAATAACCATCGTAAATTACCCCTAAATCAAATAACACCATATCGCCTTTTTCGATTTTACGTGAACCAGGTTTACCATGTGGTGAAGCCGATTTTGGTCCACTTAATACCATTGTTTCAAAGGACATTTTACAGCCTTTTTCTTGAATAGCACTTTCAATAGCAGTTAAAATCTCCATTTCAGTTTTACCTTCAGCAATTTCTTTGCAACCTACTTCAATCGCATAATCGGCAAGTTGAGCCGCTTTGCGTAACTTATTTAACTCATTTTCATCTTTAATCACACGCATTGCATTAATTTTTTCATCAAGGCGTACGAATTGAGCTTGTGGAAATGATTGTTGTAAAGCTTCTAAACGTTCTACGATAAGCTGTGCTTTTTCAATCGCAAATGTTGATGGATTTACATTGCGCTTATGAATCGCTTGTGCAAGAACATCCATAGCATTATCTGTATCTTGATGACCGATTACTTCATATGACCAGCCGGCAGCTTGTGCATCTGGAATTTCCATTTGTGGACAAATTAAAAAAGGTTCTGCTTCTTTAAAAATCATCACACCTAGTAATCGTTCGTGGGGATTACTTTTAAAACCTGATACGTAATAGACATTATCGGGAGTCGTTACGAATGCGGCATCAATTTGATTTTTTTGTAAATAGTTTTGGATTTCTTGTACTTTTGACATCATCCATTTCCTCCTCATATTGCACCTAGTTTTTTTCGATGTTAATTTAAAACATCATCTTTCAAGTGGCTTCATTTTTAGGTATAAGCAATGCAATGCTTACGTTTATTTGGAGCACCCGCAGCGCGGTTATAACAAAAAATGATTTAGCACGATGGTTCTTTTCTCGGCATATACATGTCAAAGGAAAAGCTAGCACTATAGCACTTTTCATATCCTGTACAAGCATATCAAAAAAAGGGAAAAAGCGCATGGATAGCGAATTAAAAGATGGAGCAAATATTATGGTATTGGGAGGAACGTTTTTATGCAAATTAGTTATCATGGTCATTCTGTCGTTAAAATTCAGACAAATGATAAAACAATTTTAATTGACCCCTTCATTAATGGAAATAGCCAAACCGATTTGAAGGTTACAGATGAGGCGCCGGATATTATTTTACTTACACATGGGCATAATGATCATGTAGGGGATACGGTGGAACTTGCTAAGAAAAAGGACGCGCTAGTTATTGCACCAAATGAATTAGCAAACTGGATTTCATGGCAGGGTGTGAAAGCGCATCCAATGCATATTGGTGGAGCAAAACAGTTCGATTTTGGGAAGGTGAAGTTTACACAGGCTTTCCACGGCTCCTCTTATATAACAGAAAACAATGAAATCATTTACATGGGAATGCCTGCCGGTGTGCTATTATTTATCGAGGGATTAACGATTTATCATGCGGGGGATACAGCACTATTTAGCGATATGAAATTAATTGGTGAACGTCATCCAATTGATATAGCGTTTATACCAATTGGAGATAACTTTACGATGGGCTCTGAAGATGCTGCATGTGCTGTAGAATTTTTAAAACCAAAAATTGTTGTACCGATACATTATAATACATTCCCTCCGATTGAGCAGGATCCGCAAATTTTTGCAAATTTAGTGCAAAATGCAGAGGTTCAAATTTTAAAAGCTGGTGAAAAAGTAAACTGTTCCTAATCATTTAAGGTGCTGTACTATAATAATTGACACCACGTGCGTAGTTGAAATAATAGGAAACGTTAAACATTTTACACCTTTATACTCAATATTTTCGCAAAAAATATGGTACACTAAGAACAGAATTCATTGCTTGAGAAATAGGTGATATTTTGTCAACAAAACATGAGAAGATTTTACAATACATCGAGTCACTACCCGTGGGCGATAAAATTTCAGTACGACAAATTGCAAAAGAAATGCAAGTTAGTGAGGGAACGGCTTACCGCGCTATAAAAGAAGCGGAAAATCGTCGCTTAGTAAGTTCTATTGAGCGTGTCGGAACAATTCGTATTGAAAAGAAAAAGAAAGAAAACATCGAACGGTTAACATTTGCCGAAATTGTTAATATTGTAGATGGCAAAGTATTAGGTGGTAAAACAGGTCTACATAAAACATTAACAAAATTTGTAATAGGTGCGATGCAATTAGAAGATATGATGCGTTATACAGATGCTGGTAGCTTACTTATCGTCGGAAACCGTATAAAAGCGCACGAAAATGCGCTACGTGCAGGTGCTGCTGTATTAATTACCGGTGGCTTTGACACAACAGATGACAATAAGCAACTTGCCGATGCACTGGATTTACCGATTATTTCTACTAGCTACGATACTTTTACTGTTGCCACGATGATTAACCGTGCTATTTATGACCAGTTAATTAAAAAAGATATTTTATTTATTGAGGATATCTATGTACCAATGGTTGAGACATCTGTGTTACGCAATGATGAAACGATTCATCATTTCCACAAGTTGAATGAGCGTACAACACATGGTGCATTCCCAGTAGTAACTGCCAACAATAAATTGGTCGGAATGATCACTGTTAAAGACGTTATTGGTAGGGAAGAAGACGAGCTGATTGAAAAGGTTATGACGAAAAATCCAATCGCTGGTTCAATGAAAATGAGCGTCGCGTCTGCAGGGCACCGCATGATTTGGGAAGGAATCGATTTACTACCAATTGTCAATGACGATAATGTTCTACAAGGTGTAATTAGTCGTCAAGATGTGCTGAAAGCATTGCAACTTGCACAAAGACAGCCTCAGCACGGTGAAACAATTGATGATTTAGTAAAGAATGAGATGAAAGTGCTAGGCGATGAAGATTTAATCGTTGAGTTTAAAGTGACACCGCAAATGACAAACCAATATGGGGCTATTTCTTACGGAGCATTTACAACTTTACTAGCCGAAGTTGGGTCATTTGCATTAAAGCGTCGAAAACGTGGCGATGCAGTGGCAGAAAACATGACGATTTATTTCATTAAGCCTGTTCAAATGGAGAGCACACTTACTGTTAAGCCCCGCATTTTAGATATGAGTCGGAAGTTTGTTAAGATGGACTTCGAAGTATTTAATGAGCAAATGCTTGTCGGTAAGGCAATGATGATGTTCCAGCTATTGGAGCGTTAAGTACACAAAAAGGGATACTCTAGTGCAAATACTAGGTCATCCCTTTAATCGTTATGTTCAATGATATGTGCCCTGCAATTAGAAATTATCGGTTGATACGATATTCTTCATCTACAAATTGACCATAGTGGCGAGCTTTTTTAATATTTTCTACAATAACAAAGATGCCTAATATCACAAGAATTGCTACAATGATAAATGTAAACATTCCAGGGAATAAGTAAGCTTGGTTTAAAGAAAATGCAAGAATAAAGGAACCGAAGCCTATATTCGCCTTACTTTTGTACCAATTTTTAGCAATAGGTAATGGAGAACGGAACTGTTTTGTTTTAAAATAAAAATAAAAGACAAATGATATGATAATTGCGAAGACAAAAATTAAATTGAGCATAGTAAACCTCCTAGCATAACTAGACATTATTGTAACGATTATTGAAGAAAAATGCTAACGGTTATTACTATCATTTTGGGGGAAATCATTTTGAAAAGACAAATCATCGACACAATTGCTGCATATGAGACAATCGTTATACATCGCCATGTGCGTCCGGATCCGGATGCGTACGGATCACAATTAGGGTTAAAAGAATTGATTTTAGCCAATTATCCTGATAAAAAAGTGTACGCTGTAGGCCAGCACGATACGTCTTTGTCGTTTTTAGCAGAGCCCGATCAAATTGAGGATGCTGTTTATGAAAATGCTTTAGTTATTGTGACAGATACAGCGAATACGGAGCGTATTGATGATCAACGCTATACAAAAGGTAAGATGGTTGTAAAAATTGATCATCATCCGAATGATGACCAATACGGAGATTTATTGTGGGTAGATACAACAGCAAGTTCGTGCAGTGAAATGATTTACGAGCTTTTTGAAACAGGTAAAGAAACATTGGATTGGCAACTATCGGATGCCTCTGCTAGATTATTATTTGCTGGAATTGTAGGAGATACAGGGCGTTTCCAATTCCCAAGTACGACCGTAAAAACATTTAGAGTGGCAGCAGAGCTCATTACATATCATTTTGATCGAAATCAAATTTTCGATGGGATGTATGAAATGGAACAAAAACTGTTAACTTTACAAGGTTATATTTATCAAAACTTCATAATGGATGAACATGGAGCGGCGTATGTTAAACTGACTAAGGAATTACTTGCAGAATTTAACGTTGTGCCATCAGAGGCATCTTTATTAGTCGGTTGTTTAGGCAGTGTAAAGGGAATTTGTGCTTGGGTTATTTTCATAGAAGAGGAAGACCAAATTCGAGTTCGTCTCCGTTCTAAAGGTCCGATTATTAACACATTAGCAAAAGAATTTAATGGTGGGGGACACCCTCTTGCTTCAGGGGCAACCGCCTATTCATGGCAAGAAGCAGAGCGTGTCACTGCACGTTTACAAGAAATTTGTCAATCATATCATTCATAATTGAAAGGCGGGGATTCTTTTGACACATGTATATACACAAATGCATACGAGCGCGGATTTATTGCAAAGCACGATTCGGCTTGAACAATTGATCCCTTTTTTACAAGAGCAAAATACGCATACATGTGCAATTGTCAATTCGAAATTGTACGGGCTTTTGCCTTTTTGTCAAGCGATGCAGCAAGCAAATATTCATGCGGTAATAGGGCTTACAATAAAGGTCCAGTGGGATGAAAAAACAATTCCGCTTGTGCTGTATGCGCAAACACAGGAAGGTTATCAGCATCTACTAAAGATTAGTAGTGCTGTTTCTATTCGACAAGACGAGGTATTGCCTTGGAAATGGCTTGAAGGCTATGCGGCAGGATGTATAGCGCTACTGTCGACGGTTGAAATAGCCGATAGAGCAGAGTGGCAAGCAATGACAAGTGCGCTACAGCAAGTGTTTGGAAAACGTCTATATGTAGGGATCGCAAGACCAGGAGGAATAAGAGCAGACAATGAAGCGATGATTGCGCAGTGGTGTGAAGCCGAAAATATTGCCATTGTAGCCACGCAACGTTGCTATTTTTTACGACCAGAAGACCATTTTGCTTATGAAGTGGCTAGAGCAATCGATACAGGGGAAAAGCTTCAAAACACGATGCTAACAGCGCATTTAGAACACTATTTTGTACCAACAGAGGAACAGTGGAAAGGTTGGTTTGGAGATCGTTTAGAATGGCTTGAAGCAAGTGCCAGCATGCTTGCTAGCTGTGTTGCAAAAATTCCAGAAACGCATGTTCAAATGCCTACATTCCCTGTACAAGAGGGAGAAACAGCCGAAGACTTGCTTGTCAAAGAGGCATTTTTAGGCTTAGCTGCACGTTTGAAGGTGGCTGAGCTACCTGTAGCATATCGAGAGCGACTCCAATATGAGCTTGGAATCATCTGTTCAATGGGCTATGCTGATTATTTTTTAATTGTTGCAGATTTTATGCATTTTGCCAAAGAACAGCGTATTTTAACTGGGCCAGGTCGTGGATCTTCCGCAAGTTCACTCGTTGCTTTTAGTCTCTCTATAACACAGGTCGACCCACTCGCCTATGGTTTATTATTTGAACGCTTTTTAAATCCTGAGCGTGTTACACTGCCAGATATCGATATTGACTTTGTGGACAGTAAACGACATCAAGTCATTCAATACGTCGTACAAAAATACGGCAAGGCTAATGTTGCACAAATTATTACTTTTGGTACTTTGTCTGCGAAAGCAGTAGCAAGAGATGTGGCGCGTGTTTTTGGGTTTGAGGCTGAAGTGATGGAAAAAATATCGAAAATGATCCCCAATAAACCAGGGATGACATTGCACAGAGCGGTGGCAGAATCACCAAACTTTCAAACTTGGTTAGCGGAAAATGATTACCATCAACGTTGGTATGAAGTGGCATTAAAACTAGAAGGCTTGCCGAGAAATTCTTCTACCCATGCAGCGGGTGTTGTGTTAGCACCGACACCTTTAGTGAATACAATTCCAATAGAAGATGGTCATGATGGTGTGTATATTACGCAGTGGCCGATGGGGGATGTGGAGGCGCGTGGGCTTGTAAAGATGGACTTTTTAGGGTTGCGCAATTTAACAATTTTAGAGCAAGTACGTTGGTCTATTTATAAAACTGGAGGGCCATGGATAGAATTTGACCTTATTCCAATGCATGACGAGCTGACGTTCCAGTTGCTTCAAAAGGGTGATACAGTTGGTATTTTTCAGCTAGAATCGGAAGGGATGAAACAAGCATTACGTGATATTCATCCGACCCATTTTTTGGATATTGTAGCTGTCAATGCACTTTACCGTCCAGGCCTAATGGAATTTATCCCTGTGTACGCTAGACGGAAAGTAGGCAAGGAACAAGTAACGATGCCCCATCCGTTGCTGGAACCAATTTTACGCGAAACATTTGGTGTTATTGTTTATCAGGAGCAAATCATGCACATTGCTGCAACGATGGCAGGTTTTACAATGGGGCAGGCGGATTTATTGCGTCGTGCGGTGAGTAAGAAAAATCGTGATATTTTAGACGAGCAACAAGCCGCCTTTGTCAATGGGGCATTGAACCAAGGTTTTGATCGACATATTGCAGAAGATGTCTATGCGCTAATTGTCCGCTTTGCAGACTATGGCTTCCCAAAAAGTCATGCTGTTGCCTATAGTGTCATCTCGTATCAAATGGCGTATTTAAAAGCACATTATCCGCAAAGTTTTTATGCTGCTTTATTAACAAATGCAACGGGAAATACGGAAAAAATTCAGCAACTTGTAGCGGAAGCGAAAGATAAAGGAATTCCATTTTATCCACCTTCGCTGTTGCACAGTACAAAATTCTTTTTAGTTGAAAAGGATGGAATTCGCTTTAGTTTATCCGGCGTTAAAGGTGTGCCGCACACGTTTATAGAGAAGGTAATGGCAGTACGCAAAACAAATCCAGCTGCTTTTCATAATTTATTTGATTTGGCAGTCGCTTTAAGTGCACAACATTTCAAACCGAAAGTAATGGAAACTTTAGTTTATGCAGGTGTGCTCGATTATCTAGGTAAGGATCGTGCGGTGCTCGTAGCTACTTTAGAGGCGGCGCTAATGCATGCAGAACTATTGCGTCCAACAGAAGATGTAGATATAGAAACGGCAACTGCGTTTACTTTTGGGAAACCAAAGTATATGCAAGCAGAAGCGATGCCCCAGAAGGAAAAACTCCAGCATGAAAAAGAAAGTCTAGGCTTTTATATATCAGCTCATCCTGTTTCAGAAGTAAGAAATTACTGGGCAGATGTGAATATTACATGTGCAGAACTGAAGCATGCACGTGAGGGAATGTATGTAAAAATGATTGGACTGATTGAAGAAGTAAAAAAAATCCGAACGAAAAAAGGAGAGCAGATGGCTTTTGTCCAACTTCAAGATGAGTTTGGTACAGTATCTGTGACATTATTCCCGCAAGTATTTCAACTCGTACAGGAAATGTTGCTGGAAGATGGGTTACTCTATATTGAAGGCACGCTGGAAAAACGTTTTGGGAAACCACAAGTGAAAGTAAAACATGCACAATCGACTGAAAAATTATGAAATTAAACAAGAATTTAGAAACTGCATAGCATCATATGCAGTTTTTTCTTTACTTTTCAAAAGTTATTTTGTAAGATATAGTCAATGCTAAAAAGTGGTCAGACCACTTTTGATAACGGGAGTTAATCATATGGATAAACAAACCGAACAAAAAAAAGTGTTTTTAGAAATCGTTCAGCAATTGCGTCAACTGATTCGAATGGAAAAAATTCAAGCTGGAGAAAAGCTTCCTTCTGAACGTGTATTATCAGAAAGGTTAGGTGTTGGGCGATCCTCTGTAAGGGAGGCACTGCGCAGTTTAGAGTTACTTGGACTCATCGAGACACGCCATGGTGGAGGTACATTCCTTGCCTTAACACATAAGCATCAGCTTGTAGAAGTACTGTCGATGTTTATATTAGAAGATGAAAAATCAAAAAAAGATGTCGAATTAACGCGACAAATTCATGAAAAGGAAGCAATTCGCGTAATAAGTTGTACAGAGATTCTTCGTACACTACCTGTGTGGGACAGTTTTTTTGTGAAGCTGGAGATTGAAGGAACAGTCAATTGTCGCGATGTGTTACGAGAAATAATCATTACATCAGGCAATCGGCTTTCGCTGAAAATCTGGTTTCAACTTGCAGCTTATGACGGTGACCGTTTAAATCGAAACTCAACGGAAGATGAAAAACTTATCCTTCAAACAATGTTGAAATCGATGCAGCTTGGTTATGAAAAAGAAGCTTTACGAGCTTACGAGCAGTGGATGGGTACTGGTCAAACTTTTTAGACAACAAAGGGGGAGTCAAACATGGCAATACGCGACATATTTAGCGCAAATCGAAAAAAGAAACAGGATGGTCAAGAAAAGGCATTTCCAGAAGGACTCATGACAAAATGTCCAGAATGCCGCCATATCCAGTTAACAAAAGAATTAGAGAAGCATCACAAAGTATGCACGAAATGTGGTCACCATTTTAAAATGACGGCACAGGAGCGTGTAGCAGACTTTTTAGATGAAGGTTCGTTCGTTTCGATGGACGATCATTTACAAACAAGCAATCCACTAAATTTCCCTGCCTATGTAGAGAAAATTAATGCGGATCAACAAAAAACAGGCCTAAATGAAGCGGTATTGACAGGGTTAGGTACACTGGATGGGAAAGAGATCGTCGTTGCCATTATGGATTCGCATTTCCGTATGGGGTCAATGGGCTCTGTTGTTGGAGAAAAGATAACACGCGCTGTTGAAAAAGCAACAGCATTACGTGTACCATTTATTATTTTTACTGCAAGTGGTGGCGCACGAATGCAAGAAGGTGTTTTATCGTTAATGCAAATGGCAAAAACGAGTGTGGCGTTAAAACGTCATAGCGATCAAGGGCTATTATTTATTTCGATTTTAACGCACCCAACGACAGGCGGTGTTTCTGCAAGTTTTGCCTCAGTGGGGGATATTAATATTGCGGAACCTCAAGCACTAATCGGCTTTGCTGGTAGACGTGTAATTGAAGAAACAGTAAGAGAAAAACTACCAAATGATTTCCAAACAGCAGAATTTTTATTAGAACATGGTCAACTAGATGCCATCTTCCATCGCAAAGATTTACGTAAACAAGTGGCTGTGCTTGTAAAAATGCATACGAAGGGTGGCGTACAACATGTCTAAAAATTTAGCCTTTGAAGAACCAGTAGTACAATTACGTGAAAAAATTGATGAATTAAAAACGATTGCAGCCGATGCGGATGTAGATATGACTGGTGAGATTGAAAAGCTGGAAACACGTTTAACGCAATTGGAGCAATCAATCTATGCCAATATGAAGCCGTGGGATCGAGTGCAAGTGGCACGTCATCCAGAACGACCAACAACGTTACAATATATTGAAGCGATGTGCGAAAACTTTATTGAACTACATGGTGATCGTACGTTTGGTGATGATGCCGCGATACTTGGTGGGATTGCTCTTTTTGAAGGACAACCTGTCACTATCATCGGTCATCAACGTGGCAAGTCCACAAAAGAAAATATTCGCCGTAATTTCGGTATGCCACATCCAGAAGGTTATCGTAAGGCGTTACGCTTAATGAAACAAGCTGAAAAGTTTAATCGTCCAATCATTTGTTTTATTGATACAAAAGGTGCTTACCCAGGGAAAGCAGCAGAAGAACGTGGTCAAAGTGAAGCGATTGCTCGTAATCTAGTAGAAATGGCAGGGTTATCAGTACCAGTCATTAGCATTGTTATAGGAGAAGGCGGTAGTGGCGGTGCTTTAGCATTAGGTGTAGCAAACCGTGTATTCATGTTAGAGAACTCTACTTATTCGGTTATTTCTCCAGAAGGTGCGGCTTCAATTCTATGGCGTGATGGTAGTCTTGCAAAGCAGGCGGCTGAGGCAATGCGCATTACCGCACCTGATTTAAAAGAGCTTGGTGTTATTGATGGGATTATTCCTGAAATCACTGGCGGTGCTCATCGCAATGTAGCAAAGCAAGCTATGTATATAAAGGAATGTATTAGTGACACACTAAAAGCATTAAATTCTTTAAATGGTGAGCAACTAATTGAAGACCGCTATGAAAAATTTAAAAAAATTGGACAATATACAGAAGTGTAGACTAAACACATAACAAAGCGCTGACTAGCTAATCGTTAATTTATAACGAAGAATTTTTTAAAAATGTTAAATTTTAGATGCTTTGTGATGGGAAGAATGTGTGAAAGCGCATTCTTTTCATTTTTTATGTAAAAGTTATGTTTTTCTAACGTCAGAACCCTTACATAGTTTGTTTTTTCGTGTTAATGTGAATAATATTAGATAACACTGCAGGAGGTTGTTCGACAATGAAAAAAATTGCCGTATTAACAAGTGGTGGAGATGCACCTGGCATGAACGCAGCCATTCGAGCAGTCGTTCGTAAGGCAGCTTATCATGGACTAGATGTTGTTGGCATTAAGCATGGCTATGAAGGTTTAATTAAAGGATCTTTTGAGCTACTTGATTTAGGCTCTGTAGGTGGCATCATTCAAAGAGGGGGTACGAATTTATTTTCAGCTCGTTGCCCTGAATTTAAAGAAGATGCTGTCCAACAACAAGGTATTGCTAAAATGCGAGAAGCAGGTATTGAAGGTTTAGTTGTTATCGGGGGTGATGGTTCCTATCGAGGTGCTATGGACCTTGTGAAAAAAGGGTTCCCAGTTGTTGGTGTGCCTGGAACGATTGATAACGATGTTCCTGGAACAGAATATACAATTGGCTTTGATACCGCGCTTAATACAGTCGTTGAATCAATCGATAAAATTCGTGATACGGCGACTTCCCATGAAAACTCTTTTATTGTTGAAGTTATGGGGCGTGATGCTGGTGATATCGCATTATGGGCAGGGCTTGCAGCAGGTGCTGAAACCGTCTTAATTCCCGAGGAAGATTATGATTTAGACGACATCATATCGCGTCTAGAGCGTGGTGAAGCACGAGGGAAAAAGCATAGTATCATTATTGTAGCAGAGGGTGTAATGTCAGGAAGCGATTTGGCAAAACTACTAAAAGAAAAGACGGGGAAAGAGACGCGTGTTTCAGTTCTTGGTCATATTCAACGCGGTGGTTCTCCAACGGCACGTGATCGTGTCCTCGCAAGTCAATTTGGTGCACATGCAGTAGAATTATTAATGGAAGGTAAATCTGGTCGAGCTGTAGGCATACGCAACCATACAGTAATTGACTATGATATGCCAGAAGCTTTTGAAAAGCATCATGAGTCAGATGTAAGCTTGTATACTTTAATGAAAGAACTATCAATATAATTTGGCGTAAAACGGAGTGGGCAGAAAATGAGAAAAACAAAAATCGTATGTACAATTGGTCCAGCAAGTGAGTCACCGGAAGTTTTAGAGAAACTAATTGAGGCAGGTATGAATGTAGCCCGCTTAAATTTTTCACATGGTTCACATGAAGAACATGAAGTGCGCATTAATTTAATTCGTGAAGTTGCAGATAAGTTAGGAAAACCAGTAGGGATTTTGCTCGACACAAAAGGACCTGAAATTCGCACGCATAATATGCAAAATGGAGAACTGCATTTAACAGCAGGACAAGTAATCGATATTTCGATGACGGAAGTAGAAGGAACAGAGGCAAGCTTCTCTGTTACGTATGACCGACTAATTGAAGACGTAGAACAAAACTCCATTATTTTATTGGATGATGGGTTAATTCAATTACGTGTGTTAGCAACAGATACGGAAAAAGGGCTTATCCACACAATAGTAGAAAATGCTGGGGTCTTAAAAAATAAAAAAGGTGTTAACGTCCCTGGCGTTTCAGTGCAATTACCAGGTATTACTGAAAAAGATGCACAAGATATATTATTTGGTATTAAGCAAGGTGTCGATTTTATTGCCGCTTCATTCGTTCGTCGAGCGAAAGATGTATTAGAAATTCGTGAATTACTTGAGCAAAATGGTGGTAGTCATATTCAAATTATCCCGAAAATCGAGAACCAAGAAGGTGTCGATAATATTGACGAAATCATTTTAGTATCAGATGGATTAATGGTAGCACGTGGTGACCTTGGTGTAGAAATTCCAGCCGAAGAGGTACCTTTAGTTCAAAAGAAATTAATTCTAAAATGTAACCAAGTTGGTAAACCGGTTATTACAGCTACTCAAATGTTAGACTCAATGCAACGTAATCCTCGTCCAACACGTGCTGAAGCAAGTGACGTTGCGAACGCCATTATTGATGGAACGGATGCGATTATGCTATCTGGTGAAACAGCAGCAGGAATTTACCCAGTGGAATCTGTACAAACGATGAATAAAATTGCACAGCGCACTGAAAATTCATTGGATTATAAAGCAATCGTTTCGACACGTAGTCGTGAAAAAGAAGCGAATATGACAGAGGCTATTTCTCAGGCAGTAGCTTATACTTCGATAAACTTAGGCGTGAAAGCGGTATTGGCACCAACGGAAAGCGGAAATACAGCGAGAATGATTGCAAAATATCGTCCTGGTGTACCAATTGTTGCTGTTACGGGCTCTGCAAATACAGCCAATACACTAACGCTTGTATGGGGTGTCTATCCGGTAGTATGTCAACGTGTTACAACGACAGACGAAATTTTAGAGCTGGCAGTAGACGAAAGTTTAAAACATGGCTATGTTACGCATGGTGATGCAGTTGTTATTACGGCTGGAGTTCCTGTTGGTGAAGCAGGTACTACAAACTTAATGAAAGTTCACATTATTGGTGATTTACTGGCTCGTGGTCAAGGAATCGGCAAAGCATCAGTAATCGGTAAGACAGTTGTAGCAAAAAATGCAGCAGAGGCATTAGCATATGACACAGATGGCTGCATTTTAGTAACATTAGGTTCGGATCGCGATATGATGCCAGCGATTGAAAATTGCATCTACTTTATTACAGAGGAAGGCGGACTGACTAGTCATGCTGCTGTTGTAGGACTAAGCCTTGGTATCCCTGTAATCGTCGGCGTAAAAGAGGCAACAACATTAATTCGTCACGGTCAGGAAATAACAATGGATGCTGAAACAGGTGTTATTTATAAAGGACATGCAAGTGTACTTTAATAAATAATAACAAGGCTCTAGTAGGGGGAACCGTACTAGAGCCTTTTACATAACAAGTGAAAAATAGTATTTACATGTATTTGTTTTTTAGATGAAACTTATTGGGCTATAATAACGTATAGAAGGTATAGCTTTTTCAATAGAAAGGAGAAAAATATGAAAAAATTTTTTCTTAGTTTTGTTGTATATGCATTAGCCGAACTGGCGTTATTAATAGTTATTGGTCAAAATATTGGCGTTTTCAATACATTATTACTTGTTGTCGCAACGACAATTATTGGTATTTATATAGCGAAAAATAAAGGTATTAATTCCGTGAAAAACGTAAAACATATGGTAGCACGAGGAGAAGCTCCGGGACCTGCATTAGTCGATGCCATGTTGAATTTTAGTGGCGGTGTACTTTTAGCACTACCAGGTTTTATAACAGATGTTATCGGGTTGTTATTGCTGTTACCAATAACACGAAAATTATTCCAACCGCTCGTATTTTACTGGATGCGTAAAAAAATGAAAAAAGGACAATTTATCATTGTTCAAAAATAGATTTTTCTTTCAGCTTAACAGCTAAAAATAAAAATAATGGGCTTAGTAAAATACCATAAAAGCCGAATAATAAAATGGAGGCAGCACTGATGAAAAATGTGTGAAATGTTCGTAATTGCAGTGTATTCGACCAAAGCATAGATTCAGCTAGCTGCCTTGTAAGTTGGACAAACAAATACAATAGTAAAATGGCAACACATAAAAAGGTATTACCATTAAAATAAAAGTAAATGCTCATTGGGACAAGAAAAACACCAATGCCGAAAAAAGGTAGTACATCTGCAAAAGCAACAATAAATGCTTTCGTAATAGCTTGGTCAAATTGGAACATCATAAAGCCTGCACAAAGAATGAGCAGTGTAATCGTAAATAACTGAAATTCCACGAATACAAAGTAATGAAACAGTTGCATAACTTTGGAAAAATGAGATTGCCATTCATGTCTATACTTTTTCGGGACATATTGGAAAAACCAATAACGAGATTTCCTTGTTTCTAATAATGCAAAATAATATGCAACAAGAAAGATAAAAACTTCAATGACGTGCTTCATAAATATTTGAAATAAATTTGCTGTATAAACGACGATTGAATCAAAAATAGACAGCGATTTCTCCTGTAAAAACTGCATGAAAATGGATTCATATTCAGTGAATAATGGGAAGTTTTGGAGTGTGTCTCGTATTTCTGGAAAGATGAGTATAATGCTGTTTATTGATATAATAATGAGGAGAACAATGCAAGAAAGTATCAATATTTCAACGATAATTGCAGCAATCCAATAAGCGATTTTACAGTACTTATGAAGAAAATTTATTATAGGATATGTGGTAAATGATAAAAATATAGCAAGAGACACAGGTAATACTAACCAAAGAATTACTAAATAGAAAATAAACCAGAAAATATTAATAGTTCTTTCGTATGAAAAATATTTAATATTCCTCATTTTTACAAAATCACCCCGATTCAAATGAAAAAATATTGTCAAAATATACAAAACACCCTCTTTAGTACGCATATATAGTCGCTCGTCCGACTTTTTCTTTATTTAAAGGATTTTCATTCACAAAGCTGTCAAAAATGATTATAATAGCAATGTAAGCGATTTACTTAATGGTTCATGTGAGCAAAAAACGTAAATGCTATGTTTGAAAAAGCGTTTACAATAAAAATTATTAGTATGAGGGAGCGATAATTTATGTCAGCAACAAAAGGTTTAGAAGGTATCGTAGCAGCGGAATCTAAAATCAGTTCAATTATCGATGACACACTTACATATGTTGGTTACAACATTGATGATTTAGCAGACAACGCATCATTTGAAGAGGTTATTTACCTACTATGGCACACTCGTTTACCTAAAGCGGACGAGCTTGCTGAGTTAAAACAACAATTAGCAGACAACATGTCTATTCCACAAGCAATTGTAGACCAATTCAAAACGTACCCACTTTCAACTGTACATCCAATGGCTGCACTTCGTACGGCAGTATCTTTACTTGGTGTATTCGATGAAGAAGCGGATGTGATGGATCCAGAAGCTAACTACCGTAAAGCTATCCGTCTACAAGCTAAAATTGCAACAGTTGTGACTGCATTTGCACGTGTACGTAAAGGCTTAGAGCCAATCCAACCAAAAGCAGAGCTTAGCTATGCAGCGAACTTCCTATATATGTTAAAAGGCGAAGAGCCAGCAGCAATCGAAGTAGAAGCGTTCGATAAAGCATTAGTATTACATGCTGACCACGAATTAAATGCCTCTACATTTACAGCACGTGTATGTGTAGCTACATTATCAGATGTTTATTCTGGCGTAACTGCAGCTATCGGTGCATTAAAAGGACCACTTCATGGCGGTGCAAATGAGCAAGTTATGAAGATGTTAACTGAAATTGGTTCACTTGAAAACGTTGAATCTTACATTCAAAATAAATTAGACAACAAAGAAAAAATCATGGGCTTCGGTCACCGCGTATACCGCAAAGGCGACCCACGTGCACCACACTTACGTGTAATGTCACAAAAGTTAACTGAACTAACTGGTAAACCAGAACTTTATCAAATGTCAGTTAAAATCCATGACATGATCGTTGAACAAAAGAAATTACCTGCTAACGTAGACTTCTTCTCTGCATCAGTGTACGATTCTTTAGGTATCGATCATGACTTATTCACACCAATTTTTGCAGTTTCACGTACTTCTGGTTGGGTAGCACATATTCTTGAACAATATGCTAACAACCGCCTAATCCGTCCACGTGCAGAGTATGTTGGACCAGGCATGCAAAAATATGTTCCAATCAGCGAGCGCTAATTTGGAATTTATGCTAGAATATTTGGGACTGTGTTACCTATAACACAGTCCTATGATTATGAATTTAGGAGGCAACATCAATGTCAAACAAAATTGTAGTTGAAAACGGCGTACTTAATGTACCAAACAACCCAGTAATCCCATTCATCGAAGGTGATGGAATCGGTCCAGATATTTGGGCAGCAGCATCTCGCGTAATTGACGCAGCTGTAGAAAAAGCTTATAACGGCGAAAAGAAAATCGAATGGTTAGAAGTTTTAGCTGGTGAAAAAGCATTCAACCAAACAGGTGAATGGTTACCACAAGATACTTTAGACAAAATTAACGAATACCTAATTGCAATCAAAGGTCCTCTTACTACACCAATCGGTGGTGGTATCCGCTCTCTAAACGTAGCATTACGTCAACAACTTGATTTATATGTTTGCTTACGTCCAGTACGTCACTTTGACGGAGTACCTTCTCCAGTTAAACGTCCAGAAGACGTTGATATGGTTATCTTCCGCGAAAACACAGAAGACATCTACGCAGGTATCGAATTCGAATCAGGCTCTGAACAAGCTCAAAAAATCATCAACTTCCTACAAACTGAATTTGGTGTTAACCAAATCCGTTTCCCAGAAACTTCAGGTATCGGTGTAAAACCTGTATCTAAAGAAGGTACTGAGCGTTTAGTACGTTCTGCTATCGAATATGCAATTAAACATAACCGTCCTTCTGTGACTTTAGTTCACAAAGGAAACATCATGAAATTCACTGAAGGTGGATTCAAAAAATGGGGTTATGAATTAGCTGAAACTGAATTTGCTGATCAAACATTCACTTGGAACCAATATGATGCAATCAAAGCTGACCAAGGTGAAGAAGCAGCAAACAAAGCACAAGCTGAAGCTTTAGCAGCTGGTAAAATCTTAGTAAAAGATTCAATCGCTGATATCTTCTTACAACAAATTTTAACTCGTCCAACTGAGTTTGATGTAGTAGCTACAATGAACTTAAATGGTGACTATATTTCTGATGCATTAGCTGCTCAAGTTGGTGGTATCGGTATCGCTCCAGGCGCGAACATTAACTACGTAACTGGTCACGCGATCTTTGAAGCTACTCACGGTACAGCTCCAAAATATGCTGGCTTAGATAAAGTTAACCCATCTTCAGTATTACTTTCAGGTGTATTAATGCTTGAACACTTAGGATGGCAAGAAGCGGCTGATCTAATCACTAAATCTGTAGAGAATACAATCTCTTCAAAAGTTGTAACTTATGACTTCGCTCGTTTAATGGACGGCGCTACAGAAGTGAAATGTTCAGAATTCGCTAACGAACTAATTAAAAACCTATAATTTTTACGAAATAGCGTAAAAATGATCACTGTAACAATCCGGAATGTGTCAACAGACGTTTGTTTCATGTAAAATTGGTTTGCTACAGTAATATTAGTACCTGGTTTAATCGAGGGAGAGAGAATTTATTCTCCTCCCTTTTTTAGCATATATCCTAAAATAAAAGGAGCGTATTCAAATGACTTTGAAACGTAAAAAAATCTCAGTAATCGGTGGCGGATTCACCGGCGCAACTGCAGCTTTTTTAGCAGCACAAAAAGAACTTGGCGATGTTGTATTAGTCGATATCCCACAAGCTGAAAATCCAACAAAGGGTAAAGCTTTAGATATGTGGGAAGCTGCGCCAATACAAGGTTTTGATTCTTTTGTAAAAGGTACTTCTAACTATGCAGATACTGCTGATTCTGATGTAGTCATCATTACTGCAGGTGTCGCACGTAAACCTGGCATGAGCCGTGACGACTTAGTTCAAATCAACCAAGGCGTTATGAAAACTGTTTCAAAAGAAATCGCTGTTCATTCACCAAACGCAACCATTCTCGTATTGACAAATCCTGTTGATGCGATGACTTACACAGTATTTAAAGAAACGGGCTTTCCAAAAAACCGTGTAATCGGACAATCAGGTGTACTTGATACCGCTCGATTCTGTGCTTTTGTAGCTGAAGAGCTAAACATCTCTGTAAAAGACATTACTGGTTTTGTATTAGGTGGTCATGGTGATACAATGGTACCACTTACTCGTTATTCTTTTGCTGGTGGTATTCCTTTAGAAACTTTAATCGCTCCAGAACGTTTAGCAGCAATTGTAGATCGCACGCGCAATGGTGGTGCAGAAATCGTCAACTTACTTGGTAACGGTTCCGCATACTATGCTCCAGCAGCTGCACTTGTTGAAATGGCTGAAGCAATCATTAAAGATCAAAAGCGTATACTTCCATCTATCGCCTACCTAGAAGGTGAATATGGTTACAATGATATTTATTTAGGAGTACCAACATTACTTGGTGCAAACGGTATTGAAAAAATCTTTGAACTGGCATTAACGGATGAAGAAAAAGCTGCATTAGATAATTCTGCTGACGCTGTCAAAGCAGTTATGAAAGTTTTAGCTTAATCAAAGTTTATGAAATCGAGTAAGATTCATTCTTACTCGATTTTTTTTTATGCAGAAAAATATTAAAAAAAGCCACTTTTGTACTTTATACTATGCCTAGTTATAAAATGGTTATTCTGCTTTTCGTTGTACTTTTAGAATAAAATTGATACTATGAAGGTAGTATGATAGAAAAGGGGTTGGCGTATCTTTGCTTCAAAAGAACAGTAAGCTTGGTCTCACTATTGATGAAATTACAGTTGGCGAGAAAATTCATATTACTGAAAAAATAGAAGATAAGGATTTATTGCTTTATTTAGGACTTACAAATGATAGTAATCCATTATATATTCAACATGAATATGCAGCGATGACGCCTTTTAAAAAGCCAATTGTACCAACTATTATGTTAAATGGCATAATTACGTCAGCTGTCTCAAAGTATATACCTGGACCAGGAGCGCGTATTATCGAACAACATTTAACGTATTTAGGACCACTCTATCATTATGAATTATTTGATACGTTTTTAGAGGTAACAGCAGTCAATAAAGTACAGAATACTATTACTGTATCTGTGCTCTCCTATAATGAACAAAAGCAGCTTGTAATTGAAGGTACATTGCTGGTGACACCACCACTGGCATTATAGCGAGCGTCTTAAGATTTGAAATGGGGGTTTCAAATCACTAACGGAGGCAATATACATGACAAAGACAATTTTAGTTGTAGAAGATGAGTTTTCTATTGCGACCTTATTAAAATATAATTTAGAACAGGCTGGCTATTTAGTTGAGACGGCAGCCGATGGTTTAGAAGGGCTAAATAGAGCCATGGAAATTCAGCCCGATTTAATCCTTTTGGACTTAATGCTTCCAAAGTTAGATGGTATGGAAGTTTGTAAGCAAATTCGTCAACAACGAATGAATACACCGATTATTATGTTAACAGCAAAAGATGATGAATTCGATAAAGTACTTGGTTTGGAATTAGGGGCTGACGATTATATGACAAAGCCTTTTAGTCCACGTGAAGTATTAGCACGTGTTAAAGCGGTTTTAAGACGCTTTACACAAAATGTTGTGATTGAGGATAAGGATGCATCTCAAGAAAAAATGTACGAATTTGGACAATTACGCGTATTTCCTGAGCGTTTTGAAGTATTTTTACAAGAGGAAGCACTGGAATTTACACCGAAAGAATTTGAGTTGCTTATTTATTTACTCGAAAACAAAAACCGTGTTTTAACGCGTGATCAGCTTTTAAGTGCTGTCTGGAAGTATGATTTTGCAGGCGATACTCGTATTGTAGATGTGCACATTAGTCACCTCCGCGATAAAATTGAAGAAAATAGTCGTAAACCGATGTTTATTAAAACAATTCGTGGTCTTGGCTATAAATTTGAGGAGCCGAAAACTTCATGAAATCAATGAGTAACCGCTTATTCTTGACATTCATGCTCTCACTCGGAACGATTCTAGCTGTCCTAATGATTGTTATAGGTCAGCTTTTTCCTGTTTATGTAGAACAATACAAAGAGCAGGCGAGCTCATCAAGTCAAGAAGCAATCGAAAAAGTACTAGAGGAACGTCAAATTACTTTATCTGAGGAAGATAAAAAAGCATTAGTTGCATCTCAAACAATCGAAATAAAGGACTCGCTCTTGTCATACGTGCGTGCCCGTCTGTATGGTGTTTTAGCAATATTATTTACGATTACGCTGCTATTAATAGCCGTTGTAAGTCGTTACATGATTGTGAATTTCACCGCACCGATTGATAATGTAACCGAAACGGCACTTGAATTAGCAAAAGGAAATTACCGTGCTCGTGCACACGAGAATGAGCAGGAACGCATGATGCCTCTTAGTCATTCCATCAATATTTTAGCGCGTAATTTACAGGATATTACGACGATTCGTGAAGTAGAAGAAGAAAGGCTAAAAACGTTAATTGAAAACATGGGCAGCTCACTTATGATGATTGGACGTGAGGGGAATATTTCAATCGTCAATCGCGTGTTTTTAGAGCGCTTTGGTATGCAACTTGAGGATGTACAAGGAAAAGTTTTTCGTACGATTGGCTTACCGAAAACGCTTGAGCAATTTATAGACCATGTATTTTTAACAGAAATGCCCTATCGCCAACAAATAAAAATGGAAGTACAGCAGGAGTTATATAATAAAGAAGTGTACGGTGCTCCTGTTATTGGCGACCACGGACGTTGGCTAGGCGTTGTCATTGTTATGCATGATATAACAGAGCTTGTACGCTTAGAGCAAATACGGAAAGACTTTGTAGCCAATGTATCACACGAACTGCGTACGCCGATTACATCCATTAAAGGCTTTTCTGAAACACTGCTTGATGGTGCATACAAGGATGAAAAGATGCTGCTGTCTTTTTTAGAAATTATGCATAAAGAGAGCAATCGTCTTCAAATGCTCATCCAAGATTTATTAGAGTTATCTAAAATCGAGCAACATGGTTTCACGGTAAATATTATGCCTATGGGCTTGCAGGATGTACTGATACGTGGAGCAGAATTAACAGGGCCACGACTCGATGAAAAAAATATGAGCTTTCATGTGGATATTGCTCGTGATGTGGAAGTAATGGGGGATGCAAATCGCGTTATTCAAATTGTAACGAATTTAATCACAAACGCCATCACCTATTCACCTGAAGATACAACCGTCACGATTCGCTTGAAGGAAAATGATATGTATGGAATTATTGAAATTGAAGATGAAGGTATAGGGATTGAAAAGCATGAAATTGCACGTGTCTTTGAACGTTTTTATCGTGTCGATCGTGCACGTAGTAGAAATTCGGGTGGAACCGGTTTAGGGCTAGCCATTGTTAAGCATTTAGTGGAGGCACATCATGGGCGAATTCAGGTAGAAAGTAAAGTAGGGGTTGGCACAAAAATGATTGTAATGATTCCTAAAAAATTAACAAATTCTTTACAATAATTATATGTAGGATTCAAAATAGAGGGCTATACTGTTTTATAGAAACCCCCTATTTTGTGAAGACGAATATAATGAAGAAAAAATCTTGATAACTTGTATGAAGATTTTTATGGTTGCTACTTTAGCTTTCGCCACAGAAGAATCTATTTCCAAATTTATTTTGGGGATAGATTTTTTCTGTTTTACACGTAGTAGATTTAGGTGTAAAGTATAGTAGCATAAAAAATTGAGAGAAGGTTGACCATGAAAATCGTCAAAAGTTTCGTGCAAATTGGCTATCTTTATATAATATTATTTATTGGGAATAGCATTGCTCGTTTACTTCACTTGCCGATTCCCGGTAGTATAATTGGACTTATTTTATTATTTTTAATGTTACAGTTTCATCTTATTAAATTAGAATGGATTGAGTTAGGCGCAGGGTTATTACTTAGTGAATTGTTATTATTTTTCATACCTTCCGCGATAGGTATCATTGATTATGATGCATTATTCGGTATACAAGGCGTGAAAGTAATACTTGTTATTTCAGTTAGTGCATTTGTAGTAATGTTAGTGACGGGTTATACTGCGCAGTGGTTAGAGAGAAAGAAGGGGGATGCTGCATGAACATAGTGATTGCTGTCATCAGTTTATTAGGGACCATTGCGATTTTTTATGCTTGCAAAGCGCTCTATCAAAAGTTTCGTAAAGAATGGCTTACGCCAATTTTGATTAGCCCGTTAGTTATTATTTTATTGTTGCTAGTAACTGGTACATCCTATGAATCTTATAATGCAGGGGCTGATATTTTATCGAATTTATTAGGGCCTACAACCGTTGCATTTGCTGTACCGATTTATAAAAATTTTGATCTATTAAAAAAACATGCATTTGAAATTGTCCTTAGCATTGCAATCGGATCAGCCGTTGCAATCGCTTCTTCCTTTATTATAGCGTTAGTAGTTGGGCTAAATGATGAGCTAGTTCATAGCTTAGTGCCACGGTCTGTCACAACGCCTATTGCGATGGATATTTCCAATATGATAGGTGGTTCACCTACACTTACTGCGGTTTTTGTTATGACAACGGGTATTTTAGCTAGCCTACTTGCACCAATCGTGATGCGGATATGTCGTTTCCAAAAGCCATCTGCAAGAGGGTTAATGCTTGGCATGGGTGCGCATGGAACGGGTACGTCAAAAGCATTTGAATTAGGGGAACTAGAAGGTACTTTTGCTAGTTTAGCGATGATTGTAGCTGCCCTAATAAGCATCGTGTTGTCAGCTACATTTTTCCCAGTGTTAGAACATTTCGTTATGAATATCCTGTTACCTTCACGGTGACGGGATATTTTTTTGTAATTGTATGTGTGCCAGTCACTCAAACAATTTATCTAATTTTACTTTATGAAATTATTTTGAATCTTTTTATGAAATATCCCGTATACAATAGTACTAAGCATAAGGGAGGAACAGACATGAGTGTGAAAAGGACACTAATGATGGTAGGGCTTGGGATTTTCGGCATTGTAGCACTAATCGCTGTATTTACTTCATGGTACACAGTCGATGAATCGGAGCAAGCAGTTGTCATCACGTTTGGCCGTGCTGATGAAACGGTAACAAATCCAGGTTTACATTTTAAATTGCCTTGGCCTATACAATCCGTTGAGATTTTGTCAAGAGAAACATTTAGTTTACAGTTTGGCTATAAGCAAAATAAAGAAGGTGAATTGGAAGCTTATGATGCTGAAACGAAAATGATTACAGGTGATGAATATATTGTTTTAACAGATCTTGTAGTGCAATGGAAAATTACAGATCCTAGCAAATACTTATTTAATGCACAAAATCCAGAAGAAATATTACATAGCGCTACATCGAGCGCCATTCGCTCAATCATTGGTAGTTCAACAATTGATGCTGCGTTAACAGATGGAAAAGCAGATATTGAAGCCGAAACAAGAGAATTGCTTGTTTCACTTATAGATAAATATGATATTGGGATTGGCGTATTAGGTGTCAAATTACAGGATGTAGAATTACCGAATGCGGAAGTACGTGCGGCATTTACTGCAGTAACAGATGCACGCGAGATGAAAAATACAAAAACGAATGAAGCGCAAAAATATAAAAACCAACGAATTAGCGAAGCTGAAGGGGAAAAGGACGCCATCATTTCAAAAGCAAATGGTGCGAAAACAGCTCGTATTGAGCAAGCTTATGGGGATGTCGCAGTCTTTAATAAAATGTATGAACAATATAAAGGTAACCAACAAATTACGCGAGAACGTTTAATTTTAGAAACGCTCGAAAATGTTCTTCCGAAGGCACAAATTTATATTATGAATGATGATGGTAGTACGATGAAGTATTTGCCATTACAAGCATTACAACCAACAGTACAACAGGAGCCAAAAGAACAGCAGGCACCAACAGATAAAAAAGAAGGGAGCGGTAATTAATGGACCAGAAAAATAAAGATCTTGAAAAATTTCTAAATTTTTTATCAGGGAAGTCAAAAAATACTGCTCCAAGTGATGGAGACAATGTTATCAAGATGTCAAAAAAGGGCCCGTTGAATCCTAAAAAATACATTTCTCTTGTTGTCACATTAACTGTTGTTTTTGCTATTGCCATTATTCTTTTTGCTAATGTATACATCGTAAAAGAATCTGAATATGCTGTTGTTCGACAATTTGGGGAAGTAGTAAAATTTGAACGTGATCCAGGGCTTAAAATGAAAGTACCATTTATTCAAAGTGTAACAACGCTACCCAAAAATCAAATGACCTATAATATTTCAGAGGAAGAGATTAATACAAAGGACAAAAAACGTATCATTATTGATAATTATGCAGTATGGCGCATTACAGACCCGAAAGCACTAATCTCCAATGCGGGTACGCTGACGAAGGCAGAATCTAGAATGGAGGAGTTTATTTATTCTGTCATTCGAACAGAGCTTGGTCAACTTAAATACGATGAAATCATTAATGATGAAAATTCCTCTCGAGGTAGTTTAAATGATCGTGTAACAGCACGTGTGAATGAATTATTGCTAAACGATAAATACGGAATTGAAGTAGTAGATGTACGTATCCGTCGAACGGATTTGCCAGCAGAAAATGAGCAGTCTGTATTTACGCGTATGGTTTCAGAACGACAATCAACTGCACAACTATATTTATCAGAAGGTGATGCGGATAAACGCCGTATCGAAGCACAAACAGATAGAGAAGTGCAAGAAATGCTAGCAACAGCCAATAAAGAAGCAGCATTGATACAAGCGGAAGGAGAAGCGGAGGCAGCGAAAATTTACAATAGCTCCTTCTCTAAAGACCCGGAATTTTATTCGCTCTACCGTACGTTAGAATCGTACAAGAAAACAGTTGGTGAGGATACGGTGATTATCTTGCCGTCTACTTCACCGTATGCAAAAGTGTTATCAGGCTATATAAAGTAATACTGGAATCCTTGCAGGGGTTAATAAAGAATATACTAAATATAATAGATAGTACTAGTTGTTAGGAGCTAAGCGGTGACTTCTGCTCAGAACGCACACAGTGTAAGACGCGGGCATTCCGCGCGTTAGCGAGGGTTGCGGCTTACTGTGCTGAGCGGAAAGTACCGCTGAAGTGGACAATAACGGCGCAGCAAAAAAGTGTTAGATTGACGACAATCAATCTAACACTTTTTCTCTTTTGACCTTGTAGTAATGCTAGTATCCAAACTATGAAATTAATTCTAACAAATAATTGGTTGTGTTATAGACTGCTATTTTCTGATAAAATGATGTTGTTTAGAAATGATAGATGGGGGTAATAGCTGTGAAACTAACCATTAGCACGTGGCTCCAAAACTTAGGGATTGCTTGTAGCATCGCATCGTTTTTTACACTTTTCTTTCGTATATCTGATTTTGCTTGGATGACGAACAGTGTTTATCATATACCGGTATTTTTTGTTATTTTATTTTTATTAGGATTAGTCATTGCAGAGGATGTACGCAAAGCTTCTAAAAAAATATTTTGGTACGAGAAACGGCAAGAGAAACGCCCAATTTGGCAGGTGGGCATTGGTTTTATTTTCTTCCTCGCGCAAATCGGCGTAGTCATGGTGTTTAGTGCAGGACTAACACAGTTAAAACTAGGCGGTATGCCGCTATTTTTTGTTATTGCTTTTATGAATGCTTTCATGATGACAGTTATTTATGAGGAAATTTTCTTTCGTAAAGAAAGAGCTAAAAATGTTAGTCAATAAGAGTAGAGTCGATTGCATGTGCAATTGACTTTTTTTATGGATTTAACGGAAAATACCATGGAATGTTGCGTGATTTTAATTTTTCAACTGATCTGCGTCCCTATGATTGGTAAAAAGTCTGTTTTCCCGATAAAGTAGAGGAAAGAGGCATTTTCAAACATACGTTTTCGTTTTACAATGAAAAGAACGACGACTTCAGGAGGAAATAAGATGACTAAGGAAAAATTACTATTACTAGACGGTAATAGTTTAGCTTACCGCGCTTTTTTTGCATTGCCACTGCTGACAAATGATAGCGGTATTCATACCAATGCAGTGTACGGCTTTACAACGATGTTGCAACGAATTTTGGAGGAAGAACAACCGACGAAGATGCTCGTTGCTTTCGATGCAGGTAAAACGACATTTCGTCACGATACATTTACGGAATATAAAGGTGGCCGTCAAAAAACGCCACCAGAACTTTCAGAGCAGTTTCCTTATATTCGCAAACTGATTGATGCTTATGGAATTAAACGCTATGAACTAGACATGTACGAAGCGGACGATATTATTGGCACATTGGCAAAAGAAGCAGCAGGACAAGATATGGAAGTAATTATCGTGTCAGGAGACCGTGACCTTACCCAGCTCGCAACGGATAAGGTAACAGTGTATATTACGAAAAAGGGCATTACAGAAATCGAAAAAAACACACCTGCATTTATCGAAGAAAAGTATGGCTTAACACCTCTTCAAATTATAGATATGAAAGGTTTAATGGGGGATGCCTCTGATAATATTCCTGGAGTACCTGGTGTTGGCGAAAAAACGGCTGTTAAATTGTTAAAAGAGCATGGCTCAGTTGAGGCACTGTATGAAGCAATGGATACGTTAAAGGCTTCCAAGATGAAAGAAAAGCTTGTTGCCAATGAAGAGCAGGCATTAATGAGTAAAAAGCTTGCTACAATTTTTACTGAAGCACCGATTGATTTAACGTTAAATGACCTTGCTTATGGTGGACCTAACGAAGAAGAACTAATTAGTGTGTGGCAGGAGCTCGGCTTCAAATCACTACTAGATAAAAGTAATTTTACTGTGGAAGAACACCAACAGGCACCATTTGCTTTTGACATTGTACAAGAAGTGAAGCCAGAGCACTTAAAGGACGTTATGGCGATACATGTAGAGTTAGAAGATGAGCATTATCATACTTGTCAGCCACTAGGTATTGCTTTAACGGATGGCACAGCTACGATTTATGTGCCATTTGAAGTGGCTTCTACATCTGATTTGCTACGTCGATGGTTAGAAGACGCTACGAAGATTAAATATATAACAGATACGAAGGCAGCACAGGCGGCTTTAAAGCGTGTAGGTATTCGTTTAGCAGGGGTGGAGTTTGACCTATTGCTTGCATCCTATATTAATAACCCTGCACTTAGCGGTGATGATGTGGCAACACTTGCAAAGGATTTAGGCTATCGAGAAGTGCAAGCAAATGAGGCGGTTTATGGTAAAGGAGCAAAACGTGCTATACCAGCAAGTGATGTACTAGCTGAACATGTTAGTCGTAAAGCGTTTGCTGTGTGGACATTACAACCTAAACTAGAGGCATTGTTAAAGGAAAATGAACAGTTTGAACTGTATAAAAACTTAGAACTACCACTTGCGTCGATTTTAAGTGAAATGGAAAGTGAAGGGATTACAGTAAATCGTGCCACACTTGAAACGATGGGGCAGGAGCTAAATAATAAATTAGTAGTGATTGAGCAGGAAATTTATGCGGAAGCGGGCGAAGCATTCAATATAAATTCACCAAAGCAATTAGGCGTTATCCTTTTTGACAAGCTAGGTTTACCAGTGATTAAAAAAACGAAAACAGGTTATTCCACAGCAGCAGATGTGTTGGAAAAATTAAAGCCAGAGCATGCCATTATCGAGCATATTTTACTGTACCGTCAGCTCGGTAAGTTACAATCAACGTATATTGAAGGCTTGCTAAAAGAAATCCATAAAGAAGACGGAAAAGTACACACACGCTTCCAACAGGCATTGACGTCAACAGGTCGCCTAAGCTCAACGGACCCTAACCTACAAAACATTCCAATTCGTTTAGAGGAAGGGCGAAAAATTCGTCAGGCATTTGTGCCATCGCAAGAAGATTGGATTCTTTTCTCTGCGGATTACTCTCAAATTGAGTTGCGTGTACTTGCTCATATGTCAGAGGATAAAAACTTAGTGGAAGCTTTCCGTGAAGGCATGGATGTTCATACACGTACCGCGATGGATGTTTTCCATGTAACCGCAGAAGAAGTTGATAGCAACATGCGTAGAGCTGCCAAGGCAGTTAACTTCGGTATCGTGTATGGCATTAGTGATTATGGATTATCACAAAATTTAGATATCACACGTAAGGAAGCAGCCGTTTTTATTGAGAAATATTTTGCCAGCTTCCCTGGTGTAAAAAACTATATGGATGAGATTGTCCAAGATGCAAAATTTAATGGTTTTGTCACAACGTTATTGAATCGTCGTCGTTATTTACCAGATATCACGAGTTCGAATTTCAATCTACGAAGCTTTGCAGAGCGCACAGCGATGAATACGCCGATTCAAGGAAGCGCGGCAGATATTATTAAAAAAGCAATGATTGATATGGATGCTCGCTTGAAAAAGGAAAACATGCAAGCAAAACTTCTTTTACAGGTGCACGATGAATTAATTTTTGAAGCGCCTAGAGAAGAAATTGCCTTGCTCGAAAAAATTGTACCAGAGGTTATGGAAAATGCCATTGAGTTGATTGTTCCATTGAAAGTGGACTTCAACTATGGGGCAACTTGGTACGAAGCAAAGTAAGGAGGGGTAAAATGCCTGAATTACCAGAGGTAGAAGGTGTCGTGCAGGCATTAAAGCCGGAAGTTGAAGGTCGCACAATTAAGCAGGTTCAACTGTCAGAAATTGTCCGCTTTTCTTATGATGAAGGAAAGCAATGTATCGTTAAGCAAGCTGAGCCCGATGCATTTGAAATGGCATTATCTCAAATGACGATTACGAAGATTGAGCGCCGTGCTAAATATATATTTTTTCATTTGGTGAAAGAAGATGTGTCCTATGTATTAGTCAGTCATTTAGGCATGACAGGTGCATGGTTTATCGTCAACACGCCTGAAGAAATCAATGAAGAAAAATTTAAAAAGCATATTCATGCAACTTTTCAAATGGCAGATGGTGGCTATTTAATTTATTCAGATATTCGCCGTTTTGGTGAGTTGCGATTTTTAACGAAAATTGAAGATCATGCGCCACTGACAAAAATGGCGCCTGAACCGTTTGATGAGATAGCATGTGATTATTTTATAGCCAAATCCATGCTACCGAAATACGAGAAAAAGGCTGTTAAAGAAGTCATTATGGACGGCCAAGTGATTTCGGGCTGTGGCAATATATATGCGACAGAAGCATTATTTGCTCAAAAAATTCACCCAGCCCGCAAAATGAACCGCATAAGTGAAAAACGAAAACGTGCACTTTTTGGGGCAATTGTTGACGTCCTGCGTCAAAGTATTGAAGCGGGAGGTTCAACGATTTCGGATTATCGTAATATTAATGGCGAGGCAGGAAGCATGCAAAATCGATTACAAATGTACGGTAAAAAGATATGCCCAGTGTGTGGAACAGGGACGAGTCAAATGACAATTGGTGGACGTACATCTGTATATTGTCCAAATTGTCAACATTAAAGGGGAATTTACTATGATTATCGGACTAACAGGAAGTATTGCAAGTGGTAAAAGCACAGTCGCCAAAATGATGACAGCGCTTGGATTACCGATTGTCGATGCAGATGTTGTAGCACGTGATGTTGTGGAACCAGGAACGGAGACGTTGGCACTTATTGTCCAAAATTTCGGTGCAGACATTTTACTTGAAGATGGCAACTTAAATCGTCCAAAGCTTGGTGATATTATTTTTCATGAGCCGGCGAAACGCAAAATTTTAAATGATATTATGCATCCTGCTATTCGTCAGGAAATGTTACGCCAACGCGATGCATATATAGAGGCTGGACAAAAGCATGTCGTGATGGATATTCCATTACTGTTTGAAAGTAAATTGGAGCATTTTGTAGAGCGAATACTTGTTGTTTCAGTTAGTGAAGAGGTGCAACTTCGACGATTAATGGAGCGCAATCAATTATCAAAGGAAGATGCGCTAGCTCGTATGCATTCACAGTTACCCATGTCTGTGAAAGAAAAAAGTGCACATGCGGTGATTTACAACAATGAAAATTTACAACAAACAGAAGAGCAGTTAAAGAAAATTCTGACGCATTGGGGCGTACTTTAGTCAAAAAGCGCAACGTTAATTACTACACAGAGAAGCTCCAAAAAGGCATCGAGAGATTATTCTTGATGCCTTTGTTATTTTTCACCTTTTTGTACCACATCTTAGGTTAGTTGGCGTGCTCGCCCATAGAACAAATCAACCAGTATGTAGCCAAAGGCATTCTAGGCACAGCAATTATTGCTGTGCATTTTTTTGTTTATAAGCGTAATAATAAACATGAAGTACTGAATTTTTTTATTTCAAAAAAGGTGCTATTTTTCAGAAAATAAGAACTTTTTTATTATGGATATATAATGTTCATCTTTTTTAAAATTGTGTTATACTAATTAGCATAAAGTATATAATGAATATGAGTATGCACTCACAGGAGGATTTTATAATGACAGTATCAGTTGCTATTAACGGTTTCGGACGTATCGGACGTATGGTTTTCCGCCAAGCGATCGTACAGGAAGGTTTAAATATTGTTGCAATTAACGCAAGCTACCCAGCGGAAACGTTAGCACATTTGATTAAGTATGACACAAATCACGGAACATTCGAAGGTACGGTTGAACCAGCAGACGATGCTTTAATTGTAAATGGTAAACGTGTCCAAATTATTAGCGAACGTGATCCATTAAAATTACCATGGGCTACAATGGGCGTGGATATTGTAATTGAAGCAACTGGTAAATTCAATGATCGTGAGAAAGCAGCAATGCACCTTGAAGCAGGCGCAAAGAAAGTAATTTTAACAGCTCCAGGTAAAAACGAAGATGTTACAATTGTTTTAGGTGTAAATGATGAAAAGCTTGATGTTGAAAAACATGATGTTATTTCAAATGCTTCTTGTACAACAAACTGCTTAGCACCGGTTGCAAAAGTGTTAAATGATACTTTTGGTATCGAAAGCGGTTTAATGACAACAGTTCACGCATATACAAATGACCAAAAAAACTTAGATAACCCACATAAAGATTTACGTCGTGCGCGCGGTTGTGCACAATCGATTATTCCAACATCTACAGGTGCTGCAAAAGCATTAAAATTAGTGTTACCAGAATTAGAAGGCAAAATTCACGGTATGGCACTTCGCGTTCCAACACCAAACGTATCACTAGTTGACCTTGTTGTAGATTTAAATACAGATGTGACAGTTGATTCAGTTAATGCTGCATTTGTCAAAGCAGCAACAGAAGGGCCGATGAAAGGTATTTTAAACTTCTCAATTGAGCCGCTTGTATCTGCTGATTACAATACAACAACATACTCATCTACAGTTGATGGACTTTCAACAATGGTGATGGGTAACCGTAAAGTAAAAGTACTTGCTTGGTATGATAATGAGTGGGGCTATTCTGCACGTGTTGTAGACCTAGTGCAAAAAGTTGCAAAAGCGCTAGAAACAGTTAACGCATAATGAACGCTATTGGCACATTGAAATCTTATGGTTTCAATGTGCTTTTTTTTGCAAGTTAGGATGTAAAGCAAATTGTTTGAGTGCCTGGCACCAAATGAACTTTTCTTATTTGTAGGAAATTTGTTATAATACAAATATCAAATTGTTGTGGAATCAGGAGAGTAAAAATATGAGATGTCCTTCTTGCCAATTTAACGGAACACGCGTAGTGGATTCGAGGCCAGTAGATGATAATAAAGAAATTCGTAGACGTCGTGAATGTGAGTCATGTGGCTTTCGTTTTACAACGTTTGAAAAAATTGAAGAAACACCGTTAGTCGTTGTGAAAAAAGAAGGCTCACGGGAAGAGTTTAGCCGCGAGAAGGTGCTGCGTGGTCTTATTCGTGCTTGTGAAAAACGTCCGGTTGCTTTAGATGTTTTAGAGGGACTTGTTCTATCTATTGAAAAAGACCTTCGCCGTATTGGGAACGCTGAGGTACGATCAGAGGATGTAGGAGAAATGGTGATGGATCGTTTGGCAAAAATTGATGAGGTGGCCTATGTTCGATTTGCCTCGGTTTATCGTCAGTTTAAGGATATCAATGTATTTATTGAGGAAATAAAAGAAATTATTCAACGTCAAACAGAGCAAAAATCTTAGGAAAAACAGAGAGGGTGAATGACGTTGATTCATTTGTATAAAGAATTGCAGCCCGCAGATACTTTTGACATTCGTCTACCTCATGCGCTTTCCACGATGGAACGTCAATTAGTAACATTATTTTATCAACCTCTAACGGGTGCTGAACCAATCAGTCTTTATTTAACACTATGGGCTGAAGCAGAGCAAATGCCAAAACAGCAAATGAATCATTATTATTTAATGAATGTGCTAGGACTACCAATCGGTAAAGTGTTCGAAGCACGTATTGCACTTGAAGCAATCGGTTTGTTACGTACTTGGAAAAAAGAAGAGGCAGAACAGCGAAGCTTTTTATATGAGCTTATGCGCCCGCTTGATGCAGATAGTTTTATGAAAGATCCTTTATTATCAATGTTTTTGTTTAGTAAAATCGGAGAGCAGGCGTATCGGAAATTGCGCCAACGTTTTATTCAGCCTATAAGGGGTACAGAATATAAAGATGTATCACGCGCCTTTATGGATGTTTTTAAACCGGTTAATACCAATATTCCTACCGATTTGCAGGGTGGCATTGATAGCAAAGAAAATGCACAAAAGGTCTACCCGTTTTATTTTGAGCAATTTGATTTTGAGTTGCTACAGGCAGGTTTATCTGACCAGTTAGTACCCGCAAATTTGCTGACGCTTGAAGTGCGCGAAACAATTGCCAAATTAGCATTCCTCTATCATTTAACGGCATTGGATATGCAAAAGGTTGTTATTTTAGCGCTTGATGATGAGTTAGGTATTTCACAAGAACGATTACGAAAAGCGGCAGCCGATTTTTATAAGCTTACTGTTTCAAAAGAGCCACCAAAGCTTGCCAAAGTATATGCTCCACCGGTTGAGGAAGATGCTGTTCAAAAAACAAAAGATCAGGAGTTGCAACATTATTTAGAGTCAACACCTCCTGTCCAAGTGTTGCGAGATATTAATAATGGTAAAGAGCCATTGCAAACATCTGTACAATTAGCTGAGAGCTTAATCGTGCAACATGGGATGCCGGTAGGCGTGGTTAATGCACTACTTGAATATGTCATGCTATCTACGGATATGAAACTACCTAAAAAGTATGTGGAAACCATTGCCGATCACTGGGTGCGAAAAAACATTAAGACGGCGAAGGAAGCAATGGAACTTGCACGTCAAGAACATGATAAATATACAACGTGGAAAAATAAACCACAGGCACCAGCTAAAAATAATAATCAGTATGTCAAAGGGCGAGCAAATAATCAGCGTAAGGAAAAAGTACCTGAATGGTTTTATAAGCGCAATGAGCAACCAGACGAGAGCGCTTCTTCAAGTACGATGGATTTTGAAAAAGAGCGCCAAAAAATATTAGCAATGCTTGGAAAAAGCGATAAGTAAAGTAGGTGAACGGTAATCGAACCAATTAATAAAGCATTAAAAAGAGCTATTAATGTACCATCATTTCAAGAGCGATATGAGGCGATGAGGCGAGAGATTTTAGAACACCCTCGTGTGCAGGCCTTTTTAGCAGAACACGCAGAAGAATTAAGCTACGATGCTGTTGAGCGCAATTTACCAAAGCTACATGAATTTATTAGTCAATCGACAGTGTGCTGTGGTTGTGATCATACAGCGCATTGCACCAATTATTTAAAAGGTTTTATTCCGACATTACGGGTTGTACGCAATACGGTTGAAATTGATTACGTGCGCTGTGAACAAAAGGTACGTGAGGATGAACGTCGGGATGTTGCCAATATGATTGCTAGTATGCATATGCCAAAAGATGTGTTACAAGCGACAATCCAAGATTTAATGATTGATGATGAATCACGTGTGCTTATCGCGCAACGGGCGGCACAATTTGTTAAGAAAACAGAGGAAACAGGGCAGTTGCCAACGAAAGGCTTTTATTTATATGGGAAGTTTGGTGTAGGGAAATCCTTTGTGCTTGGTGCACTTGCGAATGAATTGGCTTCCAAAAAAATCCGTTCAGTGGTCGTTTTCGTACCCGAATTTTTACGTGAAATGAAAAATGCAATCGGTGATAATACGCTAAATGAAAAAATAGATTATGTGAAAAAAGCGCCGGTATTGATGCTTGATGATTTAGGGGCAGAAACAATGTCAGCTTGGACACGCGATGAAATTTTAGGGACAATCTTCCATTATCGAATGGCAGAACAATTGCCAACATTCATTACCTCTAATTTTAACTATGATGAATTAGAGCATCACTTAGCGCAGTCTCAAAAAGGGGATATTGAGGTCGTAAAGGCTGGCCGTATTATGGAACGTGTGAGAGCTTTGACGGAGCCTATAGAAATGCGTGGCAAAAATCGACGTTTATAACATTGACAGTTGCATTTTATGACAATCGAGCGTATACTGTCTCATATACTATATAGCACAATGCAATGATGAGGACATGAATTTTGTGTAACGGCTTTTAGAGAGGGAAGTCATCGGCTGTAAGCTTCCTAGTTTGGACACATTATTTACTACCTACTGAGCAGCGAAAGGGCATATCTTTCGCCGGTCCCTAGCCCGTTAGCTAGCCTTGAGCTTCGTCTGATGATTTTATCGGAAGGAAGAAGGGTGGAACCACGAGCATACGCTTCGTCCCTTTTGTTAGGGACGGGGCTTTTTTGTTTTTCAGGGTTTTTTGTGCAAGCTTACGTTAACCATAAGATTCGCTGCTTCATCATGCATCACTAAATTTAACCAAACAAGGAGTGCAACAAAATGTCAGACATGATTAAATTAACGTTCCCAGATGGCGCTGTAAAGGAATTTGCAAAAGGTACATCTACTGATGATGTGGCATTATCTATTAGCCCAGGACTTCGTAAAAAAGCTTATGCAGGGAAAGTAAATGGAGAATTAGTAGACTTAAAAACACCAATTGAAGAAGATGCAACAATTGCCATTATTACACAAGATGATGAGGCAGCATTAGAAATTCTTCGTCACTCAACAGCCCATTTAACAGCACAAGCGATTAAACGCCTATTCCCTGAAGTAAAACTTGGTATTGGTCCGGTTATTGAAGGCGGCTTCTACTACGATATTGATGCACCAACACCAATTACTGCTGAAGATTTACCAGCAATCGAAAAAGAAATGAAAAAAATTATTGCTGAAAATCTAGAAGTAGAGCGTAAAAACGTTAGCCGTGCAGAAGCACAAGCAATTTATGAAGAAATTGGCGACGAATATAAATTAGAATTACTTGAAGCGATTCCTGCTGATGAGCAAGTGTCTATTTACTACCAAGGGGAATTTTTCGATCTATGTCGCGGTATTCACGTACCATCAACAGGTAAACTACGTGAGTTCAAATTATTATCATTAGCAGGTGCTTATTGGAGAGGGAACTCTGATAACAAAATGCTACAACGTATTTACGGTACAGCTTTCTTCAAAAAAGAAGAATTAAAACACCATCTTCAAATGTTGGAAGAAGCAAAAGAACGTGACCACCGTAAAATCGGAAAAGAATTAGAATTATTCACTACTTCTCAAAAAGTAGGTCAAGGTTTACCACTTTGGTTACCAAATGGTGCAACAATCCGTCGTGTGATTGAACGTTATATCGTAGACAAAGAATTATCGCTTGGTTATAAACATGTCTATACACCAGTACTTGGTTCTAAAGAGCTTTACCAAACTTCTGGTCACTGGGATCATTACCAAGATTCCATTTTCCCACCAATGGAAATGGATAATGAGACATTAATTATGCGTCCGATGAACTGTCCGCACCATATGATGGTTTACAAAAACAGCATGCACTCTTATCGAAATTTACCATTACGTATTGCTGAACTTGGAACAATGCACCGTTATGAAATGTCGGGCGCTGTTTCAGGGTTACAACGTGTACGTGGGATGACGTTAAATGATGCACATATCTTTGTTCGTCCAGACCAAATTAAAGCAGAGTTCCAAAAAGTTGTGCAGTTAATTTTAGAAGTGTACAAAGACTTTGATTTAAAAGATTACTCCTTCCGTCTGTCTTACCGTGATCCAGCAGATACAGAGAAGTACTTTGATGACGATGCAATGTGGGAAAAAGCACAAAGCATGTTAAAAGAAGCAATGGATGAGCTTGGCTTAGATTACTTTGAAGCAGAGGGTGAAGCGGCGTTCTATAGCCCTAAACTTGACGTACAAGTAAAAACTACCATTGGTAAAGAAGAAACGTTATCAACTGTACAATTAGACTTCTTATTACCAGAACGCTTTGACTTAACATATGTAGGTGAAGATGGTAAACCACATCGTCCAGTCGTTATTCACCGTGGTGTTGTGTCAACAATGGAACGTTTCGTTGCCTTCTTAATTGAGGAATATAAAGGGGCATTCCCAACTTGGTTAGCACCAGTACAAGTAGAAGTAATCCCAGTATCAAACGAAGCCCACTTCGACTATGCGAAACAAATCGAAGAGCAGTTGACAGCAGTTGGATTACGTGTTGAAATGGATGACCGTGAAGAAAAACTAGGGTACAAAATCCGTGAAGCTCAAATGAAAAAGATTCCTTACATGCTTGTTATTGGCGATAAAGAAGTTGAAGCTAACGGTGTAAACGTGCGTCGTTACGGCTCAAAAGATTCAGAAACAATTGCATTCGAAGACTTCTTAGCGAATATTAAAGCGGAAGTTGCACGTTTTTAATTGAATAAAGTACTTGATTATCTTTAATTATTTGTACTATAATGACGTATAAACTGTAAGTGTATTACACATACTAACTATGAGATTGTAAAAATATTTGACAATCTAAATTGTACATGCTAATATAATTAAGGTTAATGAATACAAAGTTTGTGGTTGAAGTAGAGGCTGCCCGCTTCTCACCTGATACAACGCTTAGGCTGTGAACAGGTATGACACGTTGAATTGTTTTGCGTACATTTACGCATGCACATATAGCGGGCGGACATCTTCAAAAATGTCCGTCCTTTTTTTATGGACATGACAAGAGGATGTACCGTTCAACCGGGCAAGGCTTTGCCCAAACCATGTATTCGCGACAACTACTTGGAGGTGGATTACTATTAGCAAAGACATGTATGTAAACGAAGGCATTCGCGCACGTGAACTTCGATTAATCGATCACAATGGTGACCAGCTTGGTGTAAAGACACGTAACGAAGCGCTAGAAATCGCCACTCGTGTAAACTTGGATCTTGTCCTTGTGGTACCTCAAGCCAAGCCGCCAGTCGCTCGTATCATGGACTATGGTAAATTTAAGTTTGAACAGCAAAAGAAAGACCGTGAAATTCGTAAAAATCAAAAAGTCATCGTGATGAAAGAGGTTCGCTTGAGCCCAACAATCGATGAACATGATTTCCAAACGAAGCTACGTAATGCGATTAAATTCCTTGAAAAAGGCGATAAAGTAAAATGCAGCCTACGTTTCAAAGGTCGTGCGATTACACACAAAGATATTGGTCAACGTGTGTTAGATCGTTTTGCTGAAGCTTGTGCTGAAGTATCTACGGTTGAACAAAAACCGAAGATGGAAGGCCGAAGCATGTTCTTAGTTCTTCAACCAAAGAACGAGAAATAATATTAGACGAACAGTTTAGGAGGAATTCGACATGCCAAAAATGAAAACTCACCGTGGAGCTGCGAAACGTTTCAAAAAAACGGGTTCAGGTAAATTAAAATATGACCGTGCTTACGGAAGCCACTTATTCGCAAACAAATCTACGAAACAAAAACGTCACCTACGTAAAGGTAAAGTTGTATCATCTGGTGACTTCAAACGCATCAAATCATTACTTGTTTACATGAAATGATTGACTACACAAAATAAACTAATATTCATTTTTTAATGAAAAGCAGGAGGTAATTCATATGCCACGCGTAAAAGGCGGAACAGTGACGCGCAAACGTCGTAAAAAAGTATTGAAATTAGCTAAAGGTTACTATGGTTCTAAACATACATTATATAAAGTTGCTAACCAAGCAGTAATGAAATCAGGTCAATATGCATACCGTGACCGTCGTCAGAAAAAACGTGATTTCCGTAAATTATGGATCACTCGTATCAACGCAGCTGCTCGCATGAACGGTCTTTCTTACAGCCGTTTAATGCACGGTTTAAAAGTTGCTGGTATCGAAGTTAACCGTAAAATGTTAGCTGACTTAGCTGTAACAGATGCTGCAGCATTCACACAATTAGCAGAAGCTGCTAAAAAAGCAGTAGCGAAATAAAAAAGAGCGACTAAGTCGCTCTTTTTTATTTCTGCCCCGAAAGCGTAAGCGACAGGGGCAAAATATAAATAAATTTCTGCCCCGAAAGCGTAAGCGGCAGAGGCAAAATAAGGTTTTAGCCTCGAAAGCAAAGCGACAGAGGCAAAAGATATTTGGCATTGAAGCGAAGCGACAAGTGCGAATAAATTAGTGTATAGTGAAGACTGGTGGGGTTATTTCATCAGTCTTTTTTACATAGGAGGTTGTTTTAATGGCTCAAGCTTTACTTGCCTATATGGCAATTGTTTCAGTTGTATTGCTTGTTATGATGGGCATGGATAAATCGCGCGCAAAAAAGCATGAGTGGCGCATTGCGGAACGTACGTTGTTTACCTTGGCAATTGCAGGAGGGGCTGTTGGTGGCGTATTAGGTATGTATTTATTCCGTCATAAAACACGCCATAACAGTTTTGCGTTTGGCTTTCCATTGATTGCAGCAATTCAAATTTTTATAATCGTGCAATTATGGAGTAGCTCATTATAAAAAACTTAAATTGTGTAGAATTGTGTGAGTGCCTGGCACATCCTCATGAAGAGGATGTGTCACGCATAAGTTGTTCAATGGGTTGCTTCCAGTTGATTTTAGCGTTAGGATAGTTAAATAAAATTTCTTGTTGGAGATATTCGAAGTCACTCCTTGTAAATCCTTGTAAAGTTGCAGTGTCGCGGGCACCAACGAAAATTGTAACGACCTCAAACGCATCTTCGGTCGTACCCAAGTATTTTTCACCTTCAAATAGCGCACCCTTAAAAGAAATAAAGAAATTCTTTCGAACATTTTTTACGTCATCATAAAAGTAATATTGGCCTTTTTCATAGGCTTCATCGAGTTTTCGTTTAGGATCGGTTATATATCGAATCGCTTTATAGAATACATAGATAATAAGCGCAATCACTGCAAGTCGAATAAGTAATGGTAACATTTAAAAAATTCCCCCTTGAAGAAAGGTTATTCCTACCTATACGATTGGGGGAGACATTTAGTTTCACTTTATACAAAAAAATTTTAGAAATTTAGGAGAAAAAAATGAACTTACAACAATTATTTACGATGCAAAAAGAACTTGATGATTTTATTGCAAAAACACAAAATATTGAACACGATGTCTTTAAAGAGAAAGGCTTGGCGTTAATGGTTGAGCTTGCGGAGCTTGCCAATGAAACACGTTGCTTTAAGTTTTGGAGTACGAAAGGACCATCAGCGCGCGAAGTAATTTTAGAGGAGTATGTGGATTCAATTCACTTTATTTTATCGCTAGGGCTACTTAAAGGCTATACGGCTATAGAAAAATGGCCAGTTGTGGAAGAGAAGCGTGATTTAACTGAGACATTTTTAATGACACAAAACTATATATTAACATTTATAAGCCACCCAACAGAGCATAGTTATGCAGCAATTTGGCAATGCTATGGGTTACTTGCATATAACCTCGGTTTTACATTTGAGGATGTTGTGTCAGCGTATATTGAAAAAAACGAAGAAAATTATAATCGCCAACGAAGTGGCTATTAATTTACTAGACTAAAAAGTAAAAAAAACATCAATTTTCAGACGACTCACTAGGAATATTTCGGTAAACGAAGTATAATAGAGGGGATACAAGATGTAGGAGGCAAAAGGATGACACAACTAGATTCAACTTTGCAAATGTTTAAAGATTTAACAGATGCGAACGGCATTGCAGGTAACGAGCGTGCACCACGCGAAGTTATGAAAAAATACATCGCACCATACGCAGATGCTGTAGAAACAGATCATTTAGGGAGCGTCATCGCTAAAAAAGTAGGCGATGAAAACAGTACTAAAATTATGGTAGCAGTACATTTAGATGAAGTAGGCTTTATGGTCACTCAAATCGATGATAAAGGATTCATCAAATTCCAAACAGTGGGTGGTTGGTGGAGCCAAGTAATGCTTGCGCAACGCGTGACAATTACAACACGCAAAGGTGAAGAAATTATTGGGGTAATCGGTTCTAAACCACCTCATATTTTACCAGCCGATGTACGTAACAAAGTAGTAGACATTAAAGATATGTTTATCGACGTGGGTGCTGCTTCTAAAGAAGAAGTACTTGAATGGGGAGTATGTCCTGGTGACATGGTAACACCTTATTTCGAATTCAATGTAATGAAAAATGAGAAGTATTTATTAGCAAAAGCATGGGATAACCGTATTGGCTGTGCGATTGCCATTGATGTCATGAAGGCATTAAAAGATGAAAAACATCCAAATATCCTATATTCTGTAGGGAACGTACAAGAAGAAGTAGGTCTTCGTGGTGCGAAAACAGCAACTCATAAAATTCAACCAGATATCGGTTTTGCTGTTGATGTTGGTGTTGCAGGTGATACACCAGGGGTAACACCGAAAGAATCGACTAGTAAAATGGGTGCAGGTCCACAAATCGTTGTCTACGATGCATCTATGGTTTCACACCGTGGTTTACGTGAATTTGTTTTAGATGTGGCGGATGAAAACAATATTCCATATCAATTTGAAGCAATGGCTGGTGGCGGCACAGACGCTGGTTCTATCCATGTTACAGCTAATGGTGTACCTGCTTTATCAATCGGTATTGCGACACGTTATATCCACTCACACGCAGGGATTTTACACCGTGATGACTACGATAACGCTGTGAAGTTAATGGTTGAAGTGATCAAAAAATTAGACCGCGATGCAGTAAACAAAATAACATTTGATTAATCATGCTATAATGCAGTTTAGCCTTCTAACAATTTGTTAGAAGGTTTTTTTATATTTTAGCATGCCCTAGCGATACGGGTGGATCTTCTTGCAGTGGATAGAAAGGGATTGTGAAATGGTAATCAATGTTTATTTATTGTAAAACGATAAATAATATATTAAAATCAAATTGAATATAAACCAATGAGGTGTTTTTATGAAAATAGCAACAACTTTGTTTTTAAAAATAGCGGTCATACTAATGGCTATCCCAGTTTTAGCACTGTGTATTTTGCTTGTACCGGAACTAGGGACGCTTTCAGAAAAGTTATTACCTGCGTTTTCTTCAATACAATATATCGTATCGATTATTTTGTATGCATCTTCCATTCCGTTTTACTTTGCTTTGTATCAGGCTTTTCAACTATTACGTTACATTGATCAAAACAAAGCCTTCTCGGAACTTTCTGTAAAATCTTTAAAGAAGATTAAATATTGTGCCATTATCATTAGTAGTTTACATGTCCTGATTTTGCCACTTTTTTACCTTTTTGCTGAGAAAGACGATGCACCAGGTGTGATTTTTGTTGGATTGCTTGTACCATTTGCCTCTATGGTGATAGCAGTATTTGCTGCTGTTCTTCAACGACTTTTACAAGAAGCGGTCGAAATTAAATCCGAAAACGACTTAGTTGTTTGAGGAAAGTAACTTAGCATTACCAACGCTTTTTCAGGAGCAACTTATGTATTTGCTTTATAGTAATGCATATAAGCTGTTGCTTGGCATTGCTAGGAACAAGACATGTTCAGAAGTATCAGTTAAGGCTTTAAAAGTAAGCAAGTTCTGTGCTATTGTTATCAGTGCTTTTGTTGTAGCGGGAATTCTCGTTGTTGCGATTTTTATTAAAGGTGATAGAGTGGAACTGCTGGCATTCGAGTGTCATCGCAATCTGAGGTTTTCCCAAACACTTGTATAAAGAAATCGTAGACATAAAATCGGAAAATGATTGAATAGTGTGAGGTTGAGGATATGGCGATTATTATTAACATCGATGTGATGTTAGCTAAACGAAAAATGAGCGTAACAGAGCTTTCGGAAAAGGTTGGCATAACAATGGCGAATCTTTCTATTTTAAAAAATGGAAAGGCAAAAGCAATTCGATTAACTACTTTAGAGTCGATTTGCAAGGCGTTAGACTGTCAGCCTGGCGATATTTTAGAATATCGAAGTGATGCCGAAGAGTAGTAGAATATTTAGAATAGCTTTAAATAACTGCATAAGTGTGACCAGAGCATACTTCGGGTAGGCTCTTTTTTATGGCAACAAAACAGGTTATATGAAATGGTTATCAATGTAACTATGGCAGTAGTATGCTGACAATACGTTGTGTATGCATAAATATTCAAATAGACGTATTTTTGTCACAAATAACTGATGAATTCTAATTTTTGAAAATAAACATAAAAATTCAGTTGATTTTATATTTATGCATGTGTATACTAAGTTCAACAGTAACAAAAGCAAGGAGCGAAGGCTATGAAATTATTAGAAGAGGTACAGTTAAAGTTAGTGTCAAGCTTAAAAGGGAAAGACTTACTAACTTTGCTAGACTATACAAGTGAAGAAGTTCAACAGTTAGTTGCACTATCGTCTCAACTAAAAATAATTACAAAAGAAGGTAAATGTCCGAAATTACTTGAAGGTAAAACACTCGGAATGATTTTTGAAAAACATTCAACGCGTACTCGTATCTCATTTGAAGTAGGCATGGAACAATTGGGCGGTAAAGGTATGTTTATGCATGCGCGTGATTTGCAGATTGGACGCGGTGAATCAATTTATGATACTGCACATGTGTTATCAGGTTATTTAGATGGCATTATGATTCGTGCAAACTCTCATGCAATGGTTAAAGAACTAGCCGAGCATGCTACGATCCCTGTTATTAATGGTTTAACGGATATTTATCATCCTTGTCAGGCATTAGCAGATTTAGAAACAATCTTTGAAAATAAAGGTGAATTACAAGGTCTTAAAATTGCCTATGTTGGAGATGGCAACAATGTAGCACACTCATTAGTAGTTGCTTCTGCACATGTAGGGATGCATGTAGCTGTTGCAACGCCTGTTGGCTATGAATGCGATGCGGAAGTTATCGCAAAAGCACAAAAGATTGCAGAGAAAAACGGTAGTACCATTACGATTACAAATGATCCTGTAACAGCAGTCCAAGATGCAGATGTGGTATACGCAGATGTTTGGACATCAATGGGGCAAGAAGAGGAAGCTGCAAAACGTTTACAAGATTTTGCTGGTTATCAAATCAACGATGAACTTGTTGCACATGCAAAGCCAGACTATATGTTCTTACATTGCTTACCAGCTCATCGCGAAGAAGAAGTGGCAACATCAGTTATAGATGGCCCTAATTCTTACATCTTTGAGCAAGCAGAAAATAGACTTCATGCTCAAAAAGCTGTTCTAGCTTCTATTATGGCTTAACGTTAGGCTAGATGACTTTCTTATGGAGAGTTGCTATATAGAGAGTTCACATTGACAACAGTGGGTGTCATCTGTGAATAACATAAAGCGGCATACAGACAGAGGGATGTAGCTGCGCGCGATGTACGTTGTCAAGATGGATGACCTCATCGCTACATAGTGAAAGTAACCTGGGAGACGCTGGGTTGCTTTTTTTTTTATTCAAATGGTTATTGATAATAACATAGTTTTCCAATCAGTTATAGAGAAAATTGATGAATATCTATATAATAGGAACAATACGAAATTTTAGGAGGGCTTTATTTGAACATTGATCATATCGAGGCATTTTTATATGTTGTCCATTATAAAAGCATTCATAAGGCTGCCAATGCATTGTTTTTATCACAGCCAACAGTTACAGCTCGTATCAAATCATTGGAACGTGAGTTAAACGTTGAATTATTTTATCGCGATGCAAGAAGTGTCATTTTATCAGAGAAAGGAAAAGATTTTTTACCATTTGCTACACAGATTGTGCAAACATTTCAGCAAGGGAAAAAGCAATTGCAGGAAACGCAAACAATAAATGAAGTATGTATTGGCACGAACGGTGTGACAGCCCAATATTTTTTGGCATATGCCTTACCTAAATGGAAGGAAAGCTTTCCTCACATGCGCTTTCAAATCATCACAGGTCCTACAACAATCCTGTTAGAAAAATTACAGAGTCACCAAATTGATATAGGGTTTATGCAATATGTGCATCGACAAGGAGTATGCAATGAGTTGTTATTAAGCAATGCAGTAAAGCTCGTTATGCATCGAGACCATACTTTGACACAAGGAGTCGTTTTAAAGGCAAAAGAATTAGCGCAGCAAAAAATGGTGTTTTTTGAATGTGGCGCATTTGATTGGAACTATGTCCATAAAATGTTCGAGGTAGAAGGCGTATCGGCAAATATTGAAGTGCGAACAGACCATTTAGAAGTAGCGAAGGCATTTATTCGAACGAAAGGTTATATGAGCTTTTTGCCACATCTATGTGTGAAAAACGAGCTTGAAAGCGGCGAGTTTGTTGAAATTGATGTGAAGCATTTACTCGATATGAACCAGCATATTTTTTTAACTTATTTGAAGAACGATACACTGGAACCTGCTTTTTGGGACAATATTCTAAATACAGCTATTCAGTTTGAAAATACCCAAACATTTTCATGATAAAAAAATTTATAGCTCAAAAAATTTTTTCTATTATAAGACCTATTGCATAATCGGTTAATGAACGGTAATATCTTCCTCAATCCTATTTTATTTATGCATGTCTGTTTGACAGCATAAGTGAAATATTATTTTTTAACTCAAAACATACTTAACCACTAAGTTTAGTAAAATAAAAATTTTTAAGGAGGAGAACAGGTATGGTGAGACAGGATAAAATTCGATTTGGGGCGATTATTCATGGTGTAGGTGGCAATATTTCGAGCTGGCGACACCCAAAAGTAGCAAGCAATCAAAGTGTTAGCTTGCCGTTTTATATACAACAAGCACAGAAGGCGGAACAAGGGAAGTTTGATGTAGCTTTTATTGCAGATGGTTTATTTATTAATGAAAAGTCAATCCCTCATTTTTTAAATCGTTTTGAGCCGTTAACGTTATTATCGGCACTAGCAGTTTCAACAAATCACATCGGACTTGTAGGAACGGTATCCACTTCATATAGTGAACCATTTACGGTAGCACGACAATTGGCATCACTCGATCATATTAGCAATGGGCGAGCAGGTTGGAATGTGGTGACGACGCCATTAGAGAGCACGGCGTTAAATTATAATAAAACGATTGACCAGCATCCTAGTCATGCAGAACGTTACCAAATTGCTGAGGAATACTTAGAGGTGACAAAGGGACTTTGGGACTCATGGGATGATGATGCTTTTATAGCAGATGTGGAAAATGACGTATTTTTCGATCCAGCAAAGCTACACACCTTACAACATAAGGGGAAATACTTTTCGGTACAAGGCCCGCTCAATATTGCGCGCTCAAAACAAGGGCAACCTGTTATTTTCCAAGCAGGGTCCTCGGATGCAGGTATCCGCTTAGCCGCAAAGGATGCGGATGCCATATTTACGCATGGTGCATCACTCGAAGAAGCACAGAAGTTTTATAAAAGAGTAAAAACGGCGGTTGCAGAAGTTGGACGAAATCCTGATGAAGTGAAGATTTTCCCAGGAATATCACCTATTATCGGAGACACAATCGAAGAAGCCGAGGCAAAGTATCAGGAAATAGTAGAGCTTGTTTCCATTGAACGTGCACTTGCCTATCTTGGTCGTTATTTTGATCATCATGATTTTACTCAGTATGATGTGGATGCATTATTCCCAGAGCTAGGTGACATTGGAGCAAATAGCTTCCGTAGCACGACAGATTATATTAAAACCTATGCTAAAGAAGAAGGGCTCACACTTCGTCAAGTAGCATTACGTGAAGCTACACCGAAAACGACATTTTTTGGTACTGCTGAACGCATTGCGGATTTAGTACAGGAATGGTTTGAAAAAGAAGCAGCGGATGGCTTTATTGTAGCTGTAACAGTGCCTGATGCACTTGATGATTTTGTCGATAAAGTTGTACCCATCTTGCAGTCACGAGGTCTATACAGAGAGCAATATGAGGCAGATACATTGCGAGGTAATTTAGGATTACCATTTAAAGAAAGCCGTTATGTCACACAGTCTGTTTAAAAACCAAGTAAACTTATTTGAATAAATATATTTCGAGGAGGTATTGTATGAGTTATTCTTTAGGCATTTTAGACCAAAGCCCAATTATCGACAATGCGACAAACGAGCAAGCATTGCAAAATACAGTCGCTTTAGCACAAAGAGCTGAGCAGTTAGGATATACGCGTTTTTGGGTGTCAGAACATCATAATACCGATACATTAGCAGGCACTTCACCAGAAGTTTTAGTATCGTATTTACTTGCAAAAACGACCTCAATTCGTATTGGCTCAGGCGGGGTTATGTTACAACATTATAGCCCATACAAAGTGGCAGAAAATTTCCATGTGCTCGCAACGTTAGAACCAGGGAGAGTAGATTTGGGCATTGGAAAAGCACCAGGAGGTCTACCATTGTCTACAAAGGCATTGCAATTTGGCACGCTGAACAATGGGGAGGACTTTGAGGAAAGACTAACGTTTTTACAGCAATTAATGGACAACGCGCTACCATCAGAGCATGAACTAAAAGATGTTCAGGCAACACCTATTCCTAAAGTAAAACCATCGTTATTTTTACTTGGTGCAAGCCCTCAAAGTGCAGCTCTTGCAGGTAAGCTTGACATTGCCTTTGTCTTTGCTCGCTTTATCAATAGTGATTCGGCAATTTTACAGGAAGCGGCTAAGACCTATCGCACGCATTTCCCAAATGGTCATTTTGCAGTATCAATTGCCGCCTGTGCCGCCCCAACAAAAGAGGAGGCACAGGCATTAGTAGGAGAACAAAAAATTACGAAAGTACATTTGGCAAGTGGTCGTAGTTTGACACTACAATCGGTGGAATTAGCAGAAAAATTTGGGCAGGAATCAGGAGAAGCGTTCACTGTACAGCAGTATGATGCTGATATTTTATACGGTACGCCTGAAGAGATAAAAGCCACATTGGATGCCTTTCACAAGCAATATCAAATTGATGAGTTTATTTTGCATACACCGATTTTAAAGGCATTTGAACGACAGCGATCATTTGAACTATTAAGTCCAGTAAATTTACATTTACAACAACATGAAACAGTAAGTTAAGGAGGATTATTAAACATGGCAAAAAAAATCGATGTAGTTGTATGGTCAAAGCAAGGTTGTAGCTATTGTGAGGAAGTTAAAGCCTATTTACAAGGGCAAGGAATTGCCTATAGAACAGTTGATATTACACATAACGATGCTTTTCGTGACATTCTTGATACAAAGTATGGCGTACGCTATGTGCCAGTAGTAGAAATTGGATCAAGTGAGGATGGGGTATACAAAGCCGTTACAGAACTTGGACTTGAACATATTAAGACAGCACTTGCTATTCATCTACCATCGCAAGTTTAGGAAAGGGAGTGATACGATGAGGAAATTAACGTTTTATTTAACATGTGTACTTATGTTATTGTTAACGGCTTGCTCAAGTACAGAAAAATCACAAATAGATAGTAGTAAAGATGCGAAAGCACAAGGTAAAAATAACGTTCAAACAATACTGGTTGGAACAGGTACGCAATTTCCTAATATTTGCTTCCTTGATGATAAGGGGAATTTAACAGGCTACGATGTTGAGCTTGTAAGAGCGATTGATAAAAAGCTACCGGAGTATAATTTTGAATTTAAAACAATGGAATTTTCAAACTTATTACTAAGTTTAGAAACAGGGAAAATTGATTTAATCGCACATCAGATGGAGGTCAATAGTGAACGGGAGGAAAAATTTCTATTTAACAAGGAGCCATATAATGTATTTCCATTACAAGTAACGGTCAATGAGAAAAATAATGACATCCAATCGATTGCGGATTTAACAGGCAAAAATGTAAGTGTGTCGCCAACGAGCAACTCTGCTGTTTTTATTGAAAAATATAATAAAGAGCATAATTTAGGGGCAAATATTGTGTACTCCTCTGGATCAGTGGATGTTAATAATCAACTTGCGACAGGCTGTCTTGATGCAATTATTACAACACCATTTGCAGTGAAGTACTATAACGAAAGCAATGAAGCTCAACAAAAAGTAGTGGGTGACGCACTATTAAACTCGAAAGTTTACTTTTTACTAAACAAAGATGAAGTACCTTTACAGGAGCGTATTGATGAGGCGATTAGAGAGCTTAAAACAGAAGGCGTAATTAGCGAGCTTAGTAAAAAGTGGTTAGGTGATGACTATACTGTAGATTTCTAACACATAGGAGAGGATGAGGGAAGTATGGGCAATGATTTTGACTGGATGCTAATAGCGAATGTACTTCCGATATTGCTTCAATATTTACCCGTAACACTGGAGATCTTATTTTTTTCGATTGTTTTTGGCCTATTGTTTGGCTTCGTAGCTGCCATACCAAAGCTATTACAAATTCCAATTTTAAAACAAATGGTTACGATTTATATTTCGTTTATTCGTGGCACACCTATTTTAATTCAGTTGTTTTTAGTGTTTTACGGTGTACCTGCTCTATTAAAGATGATTCATATTGATGTAACAAGAATGGATGCTATCTATTTTGTCATCATAACGTATACATTCAGTAATGCTGCCTCGTTTGCAGAAATTTTTAGAGCTGCTATTTTAACGATTGACCGTGGGCAATTAGAAGCGGCTTACGCTGTCGGCTTAAATCGAGCGCAAGCATTTTTACGTATTATTTTGCCACAGGCGCTACGTATCGCCTTTCCAAATATGGCGAATACAATGGTTAGCTCGTTAAAGGATACGTCATTGGCATTTTCAATTGGTGTTATGGATATGGTCGGTCGAGGAGAAACGCTGATTGCTTCAACTACAAGAGCACTAGAAATCTATTTGGCACTATCAGTCGTTTATTATGTGATTGTGCTGTTCGCGGAAAAGATATTGAAACGTAATGAACGCTATCTCAACCGTTATATGAAAGAAGTAGCGATGAGCTAGGGGGAAAGAAAATGACTATCGATGTAGCTTTTATAGGGCACGCATTACAGGAAATTTTTAAGGTGTTGCCTTTAACTTTGTTTATGACATTCACACCTGTTTGTTTAGGTATTTTAATTGGCATCATCGTCGCCTTTGTTCGCCTAAATCAACTAAAAATACTAGCACCGTTATTAAATTTTTACGTTTCTTTTTTCAGAGGCACACCGATTATTATGCATATTATGCTTATTTACTTTGGAATACCAATTGTTGTAGATGCAATGGCACAAGCATTGAATTTGGATTTTCAGTCAAATACGATTCCAATTTTATTTTTGGTCTTACTAGCGTTGACGTTAAGTGCAGGGGCTTATGCATCAGAAATTATACGATCCGGTATTTTAGGTGTGCCACAAGGGCAATTAGAAGCGGCGTATGCTGTTGGGCTAACCTTTTCGCAGGCAATGCGACGTTTGATATTACCTCAAGCATTTAGTCAATCCATACCGAATTTTACAAATGTCTTTATTGGATTTTTGCATGCGACCTCTTTGGCATTTTTTGTCTCAATTAAAGAGTTAACAGGCGCAGCGAATATCGTGGCTTCAGTTAATTTAAAGTTTTTAGAGGCATTTATAGCAGTCGGTTTAATCTATTGGGGTGTTTCAATTGTTGTGGAATGGTTTGCTCACCAAATCGAAAAGAGGGTGACGGCTTATAGTAAGGGAGGCATCTAGTTGTGTGCAATAAGAACGCTGTTCAACGTTTGAGTGCTTATCCCGTTTTCAATCGAAAAAGAAGTGAAAGGAGTGTTGTTTATGACAGTAGCACAAATTGTTATTGAACATTTACGACAAGAAGATTATCCAGCTTATTTGAAAGTGCTAGTGGACAGTTATGCGCAGTATGAGAAAGATTACAAAGACCCAGCGCATTGGGCTCAATATTTACAAGATATTCGGTCGTCTGTTGGCAATCCAAATGCAGAGACAATATTAGTTGCAAAGCGTGAGCAGGAAATTGTAGGAGGCTTGCAACTATTTACAAATGCTGAAAAAGCATACGGTCTTCCTGAACTTGGTATTGAGTCAACGATTGTACGCTTATTAGCAGTTCATCCGAAAGGGAGGGGGCAAGGTGTGGCTAAAAAATTATTACAAGAAAGTTTTGCCTTTGCTCGCAAGCGTCAGGATCAATCTCTCTATTTACATTCTGGTGATATTATGCAAGTTGCGATCAACCTCTATTTATCACTCGGTTTTGTCCGAGACGAGTCAAAAGAGTTTTATAAAGGCGATATCTTGGTGAAAAGCTTCCGCTATGATTTGTAACGAATAACCCGCTGAAAAGTAATCAGCGGGTATTGTTAGATGTTTCAAGAAAATCATTTATGAAGAAGAAGATTATCTCGTCGAAACAATGGTTCCACGTGCACTTGAACAGAGCGTGACATAAGTGCCTGTCACCTTTAATCATGTTCAAAACACGACCTTCTCCTTAGTTGGAGGGGTCGTGTTTTTTCTCAATTAATGAAAGTGAAAATATATCGCTACTACAAGTTGAAAATTTTTCCTGGATTCATAATATTATGTGGGTCAAGTGCTGCCTTAATGCTTTTCATAACAAGTAATGAGGCACCGTGCTCCATTGATTGATATTTCATCTTCCCAATCCCTACACCATGTTCTCCTGTACAAGTTCCACCGCGAAGCAATGCATACTGTACAATATGTTCGTTAAAACGGTCAGCTTGAGCCTGTTCCTGCGCATTCGTTGGGTCTAACATTAATAGAGCATGGAAATTGCCGTCTCCGACATGTCCGACAATGCCTCCTACTAGACCGACAGTATTTAATTGTTCGCGTGCATAGAGTATCGTTTCTGCCAATTTTGAAATCGGTACACAGACGTCAGTTGACATTAGTTTTTTACCAGGGTACGCATGAATATATGCATAGGCTAAAGAATGACGTGCCTCCCACAGCTTATTGCGTGCTGCATTGTCTTGTTCAAATTGGACACTCTTACAGCCGAAATCCTCAAAGATTTCTGTAGCAAATTCAATATCTGCACGCATACCTGCATCGTTGCCGTGGAATTCTAAAAATAGCGTAGGTTTTTCATCATACGTTGTTTCATTATAAATATTCACTTGTGTAATAGAAGCTTCATCGACTAGTTCAACGCGACCAACGGAGATGCCAGCCTGCAATAATGCGGCTACTGCACTGACAGCATCGCCCACTGTTTCAAAGACAGCACGGCCAGCAGTCACGAATTCTGGAATACCGTAAACTTGCAATGTCAGCTCTGTAAAGCATCCTAACGTACCTTCTGAACCAACAAATAAACCGTTCAAATGATAGCCAGAAGAAGATTTCGCTGCTAAGTTGCCCGTATGAATGACAGTTCCGTCAGCAAGTACTACTTCTAAATCCCGTACTTGGTCGCGCATTACACCGTAACGAACTGCTGTCGTACCGCTGGCGTTTGTTGCAGCCATACCACCAAGTGTCGCATCTGCTCCAGGATCTACCGTAAATTGTAGCCCATGTTTTTTAAGTTCTTTATTTAATTGTGCACGTGTCACACCTGGTTGCACTTTCACTAATAAATCTTCTGGACGAATCTCTAAAATTGCATTCATTTCAGAAAAATCGATAGATATCCCTTTTTCAATCGGAATAGCATTGCCTTCTAAACTTGAGCCAACACCAAATGGGACAACGGGTATAAGATTAGCATGTGCGATTTTCATGATGGCACTTACGTCTCCTGTAGAACGTGGGAAGACGACGATATCAGGTAAATTCATCGCATGATGAGATTCGTCTTTGCCATGTAGTTCTCGTACTGTGTCGTTTGTCGACACTTGCTCATCCGATAATACCTCTCTAAGTTGATTTACTAGTAGCTCTATTGCAACAGTCATTCCAATCCCTCCAAACTTTCTGATAAATCTAATTTATCATGCGATTAGTGGAATTGGAATGAAGTGTTCATAAAAAATCAGTGTGCAAATACTTTTTCAAGCTTTTGAACGAATGCATCTTGTTCTTCAGCAGTTGATTGTTGCCACCATTTTTCGAAAAATACACCAAGCCCAGGTAGTAGATGCTCCTCACCACGTGAAATAGCATCTTGCACTATATCCTTAAATTCTGCTGCGGATTGCCCATGTACGTTTGCTGAAATGGCATCTCTTATTTGAAAATTCATCTATTTCGCCTCCTTAGTCATAATGTGTCCAGCGAAAAAAGAAATATGTATTAAATGAAGGTAAAACATATGATTTGTTTAAATACTTCTTATTATTTGTGCTAAATTAAGGCGATTTTTTAAAAGTTTCGTTGATGATTTTTTATAAAAGCGTTTGTCGACGATTTGGTAGCCGCACGTTAAGCTAGTATCACCTAGGAATAATGGACTGTGCACAAGTCGTTAGGAAAGTAATAGTGTCACAAGACAAGCACAAACAACTTCTTTCGCCACAACAGCCATTTGAGGAAATATTAGAATTAGTCCAACCGATGATTACTTCTATTTTATTAAAGTGCCATATTTACAAAGACTTTGCGTATTATCGCCATATTGCAGCAATTGCTGTGTGGAAAGCTTATCAAAAGGCCTATCCATCGAACGGGCAGTTTTCTGCATATATTTATTCAACTGTTAAAGGGGAAATTTTGAAAGAACTGACAAAGAATAAACAATTCCAAGACAACGTGACATTTGTAGCTGACGACAAATTAAACAGTATAAGATGTCAGCAGGAACAGATTAACCGACTAGAGGCTTGTTTATTAGTAGATACAATCATGGGTAATTTAAAAGAGGTAGACCAAAAGATACTGCAACTTTATTACCTAGAAGGCTATACGTATGATGAAATAGCTAAAGAACTATCTCTGTCTGTTGCTGCAGTCAAAAAGAGACGTACAAGACTGATATATAAGCTCCGTAGTCTCTACCGTCGATAAAGAAATTACTACAAAAAGATAGTAAAAGTATGCTAATATCAAAATAAATTGAATATTAGCATACTTTTGCTTGATGCATACAAAGTCTAATAAAAGTGCTATGATTTGTAAGAAGTCTAAGATATATACAATTTCAATGTCTTTGCTATGAATTAATGGGTATATATACCCGTCTATTTAAAATGAGTATAACTTGGTATGGAGGGTTAGTATTGGAAAACGCGCGTAATAATATAGTTATAGACAAAAAGGAGCTTGGATTTAGTGCGATACCGTTGCTACTATTACTACCACTAATCGTTTTTAACCATCAGCTTTTTGCTATTTTTGAAGGTAGCTTTGTTTATTTAAGTTTAATCATGAAAATTTTTATCGTTGTATTTACTATGACCATTGCTATTCATTCATGGTTAATCTTTTCACAGCTATTATCAAATCAAACATTATACATAGGTAGTATATTTTTCGTTGTTGCTTTGTTAGAAATTGCGAACATTGTCTTAGCAGTTTCTCAAAGCCTAGACATAATGTTACTAAGCGTTTGGATACAGATTTTCATGCGCTTTGCTTTAGTAATTGGTGTATTACTAATGCTTGTAAAGCCTAGAAAAAAGTTAACGTTGGCACATCGTAGGATTGCTTATGGCATTGCGGTTTTATCTGTTGCACTGGTACTCATCATGTTGTATAAGGCACAGCCTTTTATTGATGATAGTCCATTAGTGACAACAATACAAAATAGCGCGCAATTATTGACTGCGGTTTTACAAGGTGTTTCAATCTATTTTTTAAGCAAGCATTATAAGGAGGCACCAAAACAAACTGGATGGCTAATGAGTGGGTCTGCTTATTTGATTTTGAGTGATTTGTTATTTGTTTGTAGCTATAACTTCAGTGGTATTTGGATGTTCGCTGCACTCTTTTATCAATTTTTTGCGTATTATATTTTTCTGAAGGCAATTTACTATACGTCAGTTGAAAAGCCCTATCAACAGCTATTAAAAATTAAGCTAGACTTGGAACAATCGCAACAGGAGCTAACTTTTCAAGCTTATCATGATGATATTACCCAACTTCCGAATGAGCGTCTTCTTTTAAAAACATTAAAGGAGAAGCTGCATAAGGATGGTAGGCAACAACAGGCCATTATCTCCATTGAAATTGATCGTCTAGCAACTATTAGTGACTCCTTAGGCATTAGTTATTCCAATAAGATGATGAAACTTGTAGCTGAAAGAATTCAAGCGATGCTACCACCCCATTATTTTGCCACAAAGTTACGGGAGAGCCAGTTTGTCATTTTTATTCATCATGTACAAACAAAAGAAGAATTGATCCAGTTTTGTTTGAATTTAAAAAACGTTATGAATCAGCCGCTGCAAGTACAACTTTTTTCATTAAAAGGCAATGTCAATATTGGCATTGCATTCAATGACGCCAATTGTACGGCTGAACAATTATTGACGCATGCACAGCTAGCGATGCGTGAAGCGAGTCAATTACCGCAACGACTTCTTTTTTACCAACAGCATATGTCAACCGGTGTGGCAGATCGTATTTTATTAGAGCAGGAGTTACATAGGGCGCTCGAGCGACAGGAGTTTTATTTGGTTTATCAGCCACAAATTAACTTGAAAACAGGAAAAATAGAATCAGTCGAGGCGCTAGTGCGCTGGCGTCACCCAGAGCGTGGACTTGTCCCACCTGATACGTTTATCGAGATAGCAGAAGAGTCAGGGCTTATTATTCCTCTGGGAAAATGGATTCTTGAAACAGCATGCTTGCAAGTAAAAGCATGGGAAGCGCAAGGTTTGCCGCCAATGAAAGTTGCGGTTAATTTATCTCTTGGCCAATTATTTCAGCAAGATTTAGTACAAATGGTGAGAGAGATTTTACAACGAAGTAAGTTGGAACCAAGCTATCTTCAATTGGAAATTACAGAAAGTATGACAATGAATATTGATCAAATGACGCAGCTTTTACATGAATTAAAAGCACTAGGGATTCAAATAGCTGTCGATGATTTTGGGACAGGTTACTCGTCTTTGTCGTATTTAAAAGATTTTCCAATCGACTGTTTAAAAATTGATCGTGCTTTCGTACATAATATTCAACATGACCCAAATGATGAAGCGCTTGTATCCATGATCCTTTCAATGGCAAAGCATTTACGTTTAAAAGTTGTCGCTGAGGGGATAGAGGAAATTGCACAACTTGCTTTCCTTGTTGCAGGGGATTGCGATTATATACAAGGTTATTTATTTAGTAAGCCTATTTCAGCTGAACAGCTTGCAACAACGTTTAATGACTTACATATGCATGCAAATGATATTTTAGAGCGTTTTAAATACGGGGAAGAATACAGCATTTAAAAAGATAGTAAATGAAAATGGTAAATCCGCTTTGACTTAATTAGGCTGCAACAAGGTTGCATCTAATTAAGTACAATGCGGATTTTTGGGGAGTCCTTATTTTTTTAATGAACGAGGTATTCTTCTTTCAGTTCTGAAATATTGACTTCAGAGCGTTCTTCTAGCGAGCGACGTAAATGAACAGTGGCTGTTTTGCGATCATCATGTAGCTTGTCAATCCATATCGAAACGCCATTGTAGCTCACTTCATATTCCGATGGAGAGGCAACAATTTCTTGTGCGCGTTGATACTCCAATTGAATACCCCCTTATTTTTTTTGCTTGTTTTTCGTCACAGCATTAATAAGTTCTGTGAATTCTTGGGAAAACTCTTCTTTTACTTTATCAGGTGCGATTTTTTGGTTTTTTGGTGTCTGTGGTAATGAGCCTTTATTTTGGCTTTTCCCTTGTTTATTATCTCTTCCCATGTGTGCTGTCTCCTTTCAGTTTTGATATTTCTTAATATGGCTTTCAAGTGCTATTTTTATCATGGGAAATACTAGGGAAACGTAAGAAATTCATGAAGGAATGTCAAAAGGTTTGGCCAAGATTCATAAAAGCTTATGAAAGATAGCGTTTCGGGAAATTCTAGTAGTAGTCCTTATTTTTTTATAGAGAAATCATTTTCTAATAGTGCCCAATTTTGAGGGAATGGAAAACCTAAAGCCCAATAGCTCACACCACGAAGATGATACTGCTTGAGTAGATCGAATTTAGCTTGTGCGCTTCTGGCGTCTTCAAACCAAACCTCATGATTTCTTCCTTGCTGATCAACGTAGCGGAAAAATGGTGATTGTGTAGTGCGATCATATTGAATAGTAGCGCCAAATTGTTTGGCTCTTCTAATGGCTTCTTGCGGGCTAAAGGTTTCCGCTTCTTGCCCTTTGACATGAGGAACTAGCCAATCCCGAGCATAAATTTGAAAGCCTAAAAAAATTTTATTAGCGGGTATTACTGTTAGAGCGTATTCTACAACTTTCTTCATTTCATTGATGGGCGAGATGGCCTGTGGAGGTCCAAGGCGATAGCCCCATTCATAGGTCATTAACACAACAAAATCCACAATTTTGCCATGAGCCTCATAATCAAATGCTTCATATGTTGACCCTGCTGGAGAAGACCTTGTTTTTGGAGCAAGTGCAGTTGATACTAAATAACCTTGCGGGTGCAGACGATCAACGGCTAATTGAAGGAATTGGTTGTATAGTTCTCGGTCTGTCGGTAGAACGTTTTCAAAGTCTATGTTTAACACTTTATAGCCTTTATCCTGCATCACATGTAAGATATTATCCATCACTTTTACACGTAACTGTTCGTTAGATAAAATAATATGGGCTAAGTTGGAGCCGCTTTCTGTAGACGTAAAATTTGTAATAGTTAGCATTGGTAGGATGTTTTGCGATTGTGCTGCGTCAATCATTGCTTGATCATTAATCGGTTGTAATGTACCGTCTTCCTCTATCATATAAGCAAACGGGCTAAAAAAAGTGAGAAGATGACCGATTGCATGCAATGACTGAACAGCTTCTTCAGGCGGTTGATACGTATAAGCATTAACTTCAATAGTAGGCTTGACTCTAGGAATAACTAACTGTGAACCGACATAAATCATATTTGGGTTTGTTATGCTATTTTCTTCTACAATCGCTTGAACAGTTGTACCATAGTTGCTAGCGATTTGTGATAATGTTTCGCCAGCTTGTACAGTATGTGTAATGGGCGGAATAATCAGTTTTGTTCCAGGTGTTAAAACATCTGGATTCGTAAGGTGATTCATATGAATAATTGATTGCATTGATATGTTATATTGTTTGGCAATCGTCGATAATGTGTCACCTTTTTTGACGATATGCGTTGTGTAAGCAGAAGGAATAACGAGTGATTGTCCGATTATTAATTGATTTGGGTTAGGTAACGCATTTAAATGAGTAATTGCTTGCAGTGGCGCAGCATAACGGTTTGCAATGTGCCATAATGTTTCACCCGCACTAACTACATGTATTAACATTGTTCTCCCCCTAATAGGTTTTGTTAATGCATCATATGAAACAAAATGGATAGCTGATGATGAAATGCCATGTTATTTTTCATTCTTTCCCATTTTAAAATGCATATTTTTTCCTCATTAAATATACATAGTATAGTACATGCACATTGCATTATTGGAGAAAGGGGCTGTATGTTGAAGAAAGTAAAGCTCACAGGAAGAATTGTTAGTCCAGGTGATCCAGATTACGATGAAGCGAGGACAAATAATAACTTAAGTTTGCCAAAATTCCCGAGTAAAATTGTCTTTTGCCAAAGGACAAAAGATGTCGTGAACGCTTTAAGATGGGTTAGGGAAAATAATGAGGACTTCCGAATAAGGAGTGGGCGTCATAGTTATGAAAATTATTCCTTAATCAATCACGGTCTAGTCATTGATGTGAGTGAAATGAACGACATAACCATTAATTTAGATTATGGAACTGCTCGCATTGAGGCGGGTGCGAACTTAGGGCAAGTATATCGTACATTATGGGAACATGGTATGACAATTCCAGGAGGAACTGAAAGTAGTGTAGGAATTGTGGGTTTAACGCTTGGTGGAGGTATCGGTATGCTTTCTCGTCCTTTTGGGCTTACTTGCGATCAATTAATGGAAATTGAAATGGTTGGAGCGAGTGGCCATCAAGGAGCGGAGCTGATTCGAGCAAATCGGCAGATGAATAGTGATTTATTTTGGGCTAGCTGTGGTGGCGGTGGGGGGAATTTCGGAGTTGTTACAGCACTTACATTTAAGTTACATCCTATAGCGGAAGTGTCTCTTTTCCATATTTCATGGGACTGGGATGATTTTGAGATTGCTTTTGATGCATGGCAAAAATGGGCGCCTTTTACAGATGAACGTTTAACCTCACAAATAGAGTTAAAAGCAAAGGAAGTGGGGGAAGTTGTTGTGCAAGGTATATTTGTTGGCGCACCATCAGAATTAAAAAAGCTGTTACGACCATTAAGAAAAAGCGGGTCACCAACGGATCTATGGATAAAAGAAGTGCCTTATATGAAAGCAGTTCGATTTTTTGATGTTCCGAGTGGTAACCAGCCGGCACTCCGTAAAAGATCAGGTTCCTTTATTGAAAAACCATTTCCGCATGCTGCCATCTTGACTATGAAGCAATTTTTAGCAAATGCACCTAACAGAAATGCGAGCATCTGGCACCAATCGCTTAGAGGTGCTGTTAGTCACATTGCACCAAACCGTACTGCCTATTACTATCGCGATGCTCTTATTGCCCAAGAGTACATCACTTCATGGGAACAAACTCAAGATGAAAAGGAAAATATTCAGTGGGTGGAAGATGTAAGAAGGACATTATCCCCGTTTACAATGGGGGATTATGTGAACTTTCCAGATCAATCGATTGAAAACTGGTCAACTGCATACTATGGACGTAATTTCAGACGGTTAAGAGAAGTGAAAACCAAATACGATCCATTCAATGTATTTCGATTCCAGCAAAGTATTCCTCCGATTCGAAAGTGGCTGTAGTTCCCTTATAAAGTAAAGTTGGAACCTAAGAGAAAAAGTGTTAGATTGAGCGCTTATAATCTAACACTTTTTTGCTATGTTTTAAAGATAAACTGGCGATTTCTCGGTAGCATGCATGCCCCTCATTTGTGCTGTTACACAGGGGTTGCCGTTGTAACTAGCTACTAATTTATACGCTTGTAAAAGCGCTATTTTTACAGAGAAAATGGAAAAACACAGAGCCTTTGTTTCGAAATTATTAAAAAATTATGTCACGATGCCTTTTATTATTCATTTCATACTCGTTATTTCCCTTGATAATTATTGAATACATCGTCAAAATGGAGATATTACATATATTTCTAGAGGGAGTAAATGCGATGAAGGATGTAGTTGTACGCAATAATGTGAAAATAATCGGCAAAGGGAAGCAACCAATTTTATTTGCACATGGATTTGGTTGCGATCAAAATATGTGGCGTTATATTACACCTGCATTCGAGGAACACTATCAAATTATTTTATTTGATTATGTTGGTTCAGGTAATTCTGATTTTAATGCCTATCAATCTCAAAAATACCAGTCACTTCAGGGCTACAAGCAGGATGTTTTGGATATCATTGAGACACTTGAACTGCAACAGGTCATTTTTATTGGTCATTCTATTAGTTCAATGATTGGCTTACTTGCCTCCATTGAACGCCCAGATTATTTTGAAAAACTAATTATGATTGGCACTTCACCTCGTTATTTAAATGATAGAGATGGCTATGTTGGTGGATTTGAGCTAAGTGACATTATGGAAATATTAGATATGATGGAAATGAACTTTTCGGGTTGGGCTAGTTTTCTAGCGCCTATTGCTATGAATAATCCCGAGTCTCCAAAATTTACAAATGAGCTTGAACAAACATTTAAATCAGCAGACCCAGTCATTGCAAGGGAGTTTGCGGAAGTTACTTTTTTATCGGATCATCGAAGTGACTTATCTAAGGCAAGTATTCCTATTTTAATCATGCAATGTTCGGATGATAGTATCGTTCCGATTGAAGTTGCAGAATATCTACATCAGCATTTAAAAGCTAGCACGTTGCGTTTAATGACAGCAAAAGGACATTATCCACATATTAGCCATCCGCAAGAAACGATTGACTTAATTACACAATTTCTTTAATGGAAAATGAAAGGATTATTATCAGAAATGGATAAACGATTGAACTATGCACCTTGTGGATTTATTGCCATTACACTTGATGGCATCATGATTGAGGTGAATCAGACCTTTCTGCAGTGGATGGGTTATGAACGGGTGGATATATTACACCAGCATATTGAAATTCTAATGTCCAAGCCTAACAAAATGATTTTTCATTCATTTTTTTACCCGACCATTAATTTGTACGATTATGTGGAAGAATTATTCATCAGTTTAAAGCATGACAATGGTACAGCCATTCCTTTTCTGTTGAACGGTCGGAAGTATGCGGTGGGAGAGGTTGAATGTATTGATTGCGTTTTAGTGCCGATGAAAAAGCGCATTGATTATGAATTAGAATTACGTGCGGCTAAAAAGCAACTAGAGGCGGCTTATTTAGAAAAGGATCAAGCATTAGCAAAATTAAAGCAAATCCATTTGGCAATTGAGCACAAACAAGAAGAGTTATTATCTATGAATGCCACGCTTGTAGAACTTTCCATTACGGATAAGCTAACAGGTTTGAAAAACAGAAGATTTTTTCAAGAAAAGCTTGAAGAACAGCTTGCTATGTTCAGGAAATCGGCGATCCCTTTCTCACTATTAATTTTGGATATCGATCATTTTAAAAGGGTCAATGATACATTTGGACATCAAGTAGGAGATGAGGTGCTTGCCCAATTGGCACAAATTTTAGATGCACAAGCTCGTCCAAGCGATGTAGTAGCGCGCTATGGTGGGGAAGAATTTGTCATCATTTTACCTGATACCAGTGTCGATGATTGTTGGACTATTGCTGAACAACTTCGTCAAACGGTTGAGCAGGCTCAATGGCAGACAGGAAGAATTACGATAAGTATCGGCATTGCCACAGCAACCGAGAACGATTCCGATGCGACGATTTTGAAAAAGGCGGATCAGGCTTTATATACTTCGAAAGAGAACGGAAGAAACAAAGTGAGTTTGTTTGAGTGACTGGCACGCAAACAATTCTGACAATTTACTGTGTTTTACTGGACTATGTAATTTGCGGTTTTCTACTGTATAATAATGAACAGTAAATAGGATAAAGGCGGTACAAACTACGATGAAAAGAATAGAATCTACGCAAAATGCGTTAGTGAAATATTGGAAAAAGCTAGCAACTACGCGAAAAGAGCGTGAACGTTCGGGTGAGTTTTTAGTGGAAGGCTTCCATTTAGTAGAAGAAGCGTTGAAAAACAATAATCAAGTGTTACAGCTAATCGTGCGCGAGGGTGTTGATTTACCGTTGCTATGGCCAATCGACAATGTAGCAATGGTGGAAGTAACAGCAGCTGTAGCAAAAGAATTTGCGGAAACAGAGACCTCTCAAGGAGTTTTTGCAGTATGCAAACAGCTAGCGGTAGAAGAAGATGCAATGGCTTCTTGGCGCAAGGTACTTCTCATCGATGCTGTGCAAGACCCAGGTAATATTGGCACAATGATCCGAACAGCGGATGCGGCTGGTCTGGATGCAGTGATTTTAGGCAAAGGTTGTGCAGATTTATATAACCCAAAAACATTGCGTTCTGCCCAAGGGTCACATTTCCATATTCCCGTAATCCGCGGTGATTTGGAAGATTGGATTGATATGCTTCAGGACAATGGTGTACCTGTATTTGGGACAGCTCTTGATGAGGATGCAGTCGTGTATCATGAAATTCAGCATACTGGTGCATTTGCGATTATGATGGGCAATGAAGGCAGTGGCATTAATCCACAACTATTAGCGATGACAGATCAAAACATTATTATTCCCATTTTCGGACAAGCAGAATCGTTAAATGTCGCTGTTGCAACAGGTATTGTGTTATATGGCTTTGTTAAATAGAAATTGGTGTGTAAATGGAAAGAAATACCGATAAACAAGTGTAAATCGCCGGTAAAGTAAACCTTCCAACAACGCTGATAGAACAATGCTAAAGTCAAGCTTGCACAGATGCCCCTTGATTTGAAGTGGTATCATATTGTATAATCACATTTAAAATGTAATTCTGTATAATGAAATGCTTTGACCAGGAAGTAGTAAAGATTGTGAATGGACGACAGGGAGCGTAGGCCTGAGATTGAGAGCCAGCGCCGAACCAATGCAATTTTGAATTCATCCTGCGAGCAGCTACCGGGACCAGCAAGAAAAGATGCTGTAAAGGTAAGCCGGCTTCAATCGAGTCGTTATGGCAATGAAGTGATTGTGCGCACCAAAAGCGCGCAATAACTAGGGTGGTACCGCGAATATGTCCTCGTCCCTTTTTTGGGGGCGAGGTTTTTTTATGCCATTTGAGCAAGCGGGCATTTATATGATCAAGGAGGTTTTTTACATGGAAGAACAATTAAAGCAGTTAGAACAAGAAGCGCTAGCAAAAATTGAAGCAGCAGCAAATTTAAAAGAATTAAATGATGTGCGTGTCGCTTATTTAGGGAAAAAGGGACCTATCACAGACTTGCTAAAAGGAATGGGGAAATTATCGGCTGAAGAACGTCCAAAAATGGGTGCTTTAGTTAATACAGTTCGTGAAAATGTTACAGCAGTGTTAGAAACAAAAGCAACTGTATTAGAAGAAGCGGCAATTGCCGAAAAATTAGCAAGTGAGTCGATTGATGTCACATTACCAGGGCGTGCTATTAAAGTAGGTAACCGTCATCCTTTAACACGCGTTATTGAAGAAATTGAAGATTTATTTGTCGGCATGGGTTATGAAATTGCTGAAGGCCCAGAAGTGGAAAAGGATTACTATAACTTTGAAGCGTTAAACTTACCAAAAGGTCACCCTGCACGTGATATGCAGGATTCATTCTATATTTCCGAGGAAATATTATTACGTACACATACGTCTCCAGTTCAGGCACGTACAATGGAAGCGAAAAAAGGCGAGTCAATTCGTATTATTTGTCCAGGGAAAGTATTCCGTCGTGATAATGATGATGCAACACACTCTCACCAATTTATGCAAATTGAAGGTTTAGTTATTGGGGAAAATATTCGTATGAGTGATCTGAAAGGGACATTAGATACACTAGCAAAAAAAATGTTCGGTGCTGACCGTGAAATTCGTTTGCGTCCAAGTTTCTTCCCATTCACAGAGCCTTCTGTTGAGATGGATATTTCTTGCTTCAAATGCGGTGGTGCAGGTTGTAACGTATGTAAAGGCACAGGCTGGATTGAGATTTTAGGTGCAGGTATGGTACATCCAAATGTACTTGAAATGGCTGGTTATGATCCGAAGAAAGTTTCTGGTTTCGCATTTGGTATTGGAGCAGAACGTATCGCTATGTTGAAATATGGCGTCGACGATATTCGTCATTTCTATACAAGTGACACACGTTTCTTATCACAATTCGAGCGAACAGAGGCGTAAGGGGGACTATAAATGTTAGTATCATTAGAATGGTTAAAAGATTATGTAAGTACAAAAGGCTTAGCGCCTGAAGAATTAGCAGAAAAAATTACTCGCTCAGGCATTGAAGTAGACGCAGTAATTGACCGTGCAAGCGGTATGGATAAAATTGTAGTCGGCTATGTTGTATCAAAAGAAAAGCACCCTGAAGCCGATAAATTAAATATTTGCCAAGTAGATGTTGGAGAAGAAGTGCCACAACAAATTATTTGTGGAGCGCCAAACGTGGATGCAGGTCAAAAAGTCATTGTTGCTCGCCCAGGTGCACATTTACCAGGTGGCATTAAAATTAAAAAAGCAAAACTACGTGGGCACGAATCGAACGGTATGATTTGTTCATTACAAGAGCTTGGTATTGAAGGGAAAGTAGTACCGAAAGCTTATGCAGAGGGCATTTATGTGTTACCAGCAGATGCAGAGGTGGGCGCTGATGCGCTAGCGCTTTTAGGTCTTCGTGATACAGTGCTTGAGCTTGGTTTAACACCAAACCGCTCAGATGCGCTTTCGATGTTAGGGGTAGCTTATGAGGTTGGTGCTATTCTATCAGAGGAAGTAAAGTACCCAGAAATCGCTTATAGCACATCTTCTGACAAAGCGGAGGATTTACTAAAGCTTCGTGTAGAAGACTTACAAGCCAACCCAATGTACGTAGCGAAAGTTGTAAAAAACGTTAAAATTGCAGAATCACCAATGTGGTTACAGCACCGTTTGATGGCAGCTGGCGTACGTCCTCACAATAATGTTGTCGATGTGACAAACTATATTTTAATGGAATATGGTCAACCACTTCATGCATTTGACTATGATAGCTTAGCAACAGGTGAAATTGTTGTGCGTAAAGCAACAGAAGGTGAAAAAATCACGACTTTAGATGACCAAGAGCGTACATTAAAGGCATCTGATTTAGTGATTACCAATGGCAAAGAGCCAGTGGCAATTGCAGGCGTAATGGGTGGAGCCAATTCGGAAGTAACAGCATCTACAACGACTGTTGTGATTGAATCTGCTTATTTCGATGGCTTAACAGTACGTCAAACTTCACGCAATTTAGGTCTTCGTTCAGATGCATCAGCTCGCTTTGAAAAAGGTGTTGACCCTAACCGTGTTGTGCCTGCAGCTGAACGTGCAGCTGCATTGCTTGCTGAATTAGCTGGCGGTGAAGTGTTAGAAGGCACTTGTATCGTAGATGAATTAGATAAAACACCAGCACGTGTTGTGGTCTCTCCGGATTTTATTAACGAACGTCTTGGCATGAAAATTTCATTAGAAGATATGCTTTCGATTTTAGAGCGTTTGAAATTCGGTGTAGAAGCAGCAAATGGCTTATTAATCATTGATGCACCAACACGTCGTCAAGATATTAAAATCGAGGAAGATATCGTTGAAGAGATTGCACGTTTATATGGCTACGATGAAATCCCTATGACTTTACCAGAAGGTGCCAACCAAGTTGGACAACTGACAGCGTATCAAGCAAATCGTCGCGTTGTACGTAACTTTATGGAAGGTGCGGGGCTTTATCAAGCGGTTACTTACTCATTAACGTCTGAGGCGTTATCACAACGCTTTGCACTAAAAGCGGAGCCCGTAACACGTTTATTAATGCCAATGAGTGAAGAACGTTCAACACTTCGTCAAAGCTTAATTCCACATTTAATCGAAGCGGCGGCATATAATGTAGCACGTAAAGCGGATAGCGTAGCATTATACGAAGTTGGTTCTGTCTTCCTTGGTCAAACAGCAGAGGGCTTACCGTTTGAGGAAGAGCATGTAGCAGCTGTGTTAACAGGTAAATGGTTAGATCATGCTTGGCAAGGTGAGAAAAAAGAAGTTGATTTCTTCGTCTTGAAAGGTATTATCGAGGGTGTTATTGGCAAGCTTGGTTTAACAGAGCGCATGACGTTTGTGAAAGCAGAAGTAGCTGGCTTACATCCTGGTCGTACCGCTAGCATTTTATTAGATGGCGAACAAGTAGGTATTATCGGTGGTTTACATCCTGCGGAGCAAAAAGCATGGGGTGTAAAAGATACGTATGTGATGGAAATGAATCTAGTAGCATTACTACAAGCCAATGCAAGTGAAGCGCCACTTGGCTATAAACCGGTGCCTCGTTTCCCAGCGATGTCTCGTGATATCGCACTTGTTATGAATCGTGCAACAGCAGCGGGTGAAGTAGTAACGGTTATTCGTTCGGCAGGAGTGAAACTGTTGAAGGATATTAAAGTGTTCGATGTTTATGAAGGTGAAAAAATGGAGGCAGGTAAAAAATCTGTTGCTTTCTCCCTCACATACTTCGATCCAGAACGCACGTTAACAGATGAAGAAGTTGTTGCTGCGCATAATAAAGTATTGAAAGCCATTGCTACAATTGAAGGAACAGAAGTACGTTAATTTATGCTATTAAAAGCTGTCTCGAATACGGAGACAGCGCAGAATGTCGACAAAAGGCATCCAGAGGTTCGCTCTAGATGCCTTTTGTCTTTTTTATATTATTGATGAGCATTACATGAAATAGCTTTGCAAATAGATTCACCTGATTGGAGCAAAGGGTTTACGATGTGCCTGCGGAAAGCGGTCAGCTAGTAGCGAATATCAACAGCAGAAACCCCTATAAATCTATTTTAACTTACGAGCTTTTTCGGTGTTCGCAAAATGCCATTTTGTAATGGAGCGTAAAAATTCCTCACCTTGTCCACGCCAAATACGTGCTGCTAAGGCATCAACCTTGCTAGATGCACCTTTTTGTAACGCCACGCCAGCAAGCTCACTGAGTCGATCCATTTCTTTTAAGAATGCTGCACGCGCCAAAATGGAAGCGGTGGCAACGGAAACATGTAATTGTTCTGCTTTCGTTGAAAATAGGACGCCATCTCGGACAATTTCACGCTCATTTTTTAAATAATTATAATACACCCCGCGTTCTGCAAACTGGTCAATTAAAATATGTGCAGGTTTTTCGGGCGCCATTTTTGCTAATGTATGTCCAAGTGCCTTATTATGCATCATCGCTTTCATTTTGCCTTGTGAATAGCCCTTTGCTTGTAAAGCATTATATTTTTCATTGCGCAATACGAGTACGCTATGAATACATGCCGCACGTAAATCAGGGGCAATTTTTCGCATATAGTCATCCGTCAGCATTTTAGAATCTTTCACGCCAAGTTCATTAATCAATTCTATTTTTGAAGAAGGAACGTAAACGGCTGCCACTGTTATCGGTCCGAAATAATCCCCAGTTCCTGTTTCGTCAGAGCCTAACACAGACATGGCGGCAAAACCTTCAGGAAGTGTATCACCTTTTGCACCAACAGTTGAAGCCTTTTGCGTAGCTGATGCCCCAGAGGTTCCCCATCGTGCGGCTTCTCGCTCAGCACCGCCTCCTTGAAACATACATTTTCCTGATTTATACATCGTAATGGCTGTATCAGGCAGTTTTGCAGCGAACACAACACCAGGTGCTTTTCGCTCCACATAATAATTTGCGTAGTAGGACATTACCTCTTTTTGTGCAGTTGTTGAAATTAAAAGTACAATATTTGACATTAAACCGTTCCTTTCTATCCTCATTGTTCACAATTTTATACCTTTCATGGTATGATAATATATAGCTTTTTTGTATGGACGTTGCTCATAACGAATAACACCGTGAGCAAAAAGATTTTACTGGAGGGTGCGACTATGGAAAATCAAGAAAAGAATAAAATTTCTGTGGAAATATATGGTCATACATATAAAATGGTCGGCTCCGAATCCATTGGACATATGCGACTTGTCGCTTCTATTGTTGATGACCGTATGCGCGAAATGAATTTACATAATCCCTCACTTGATAGCACAAAGCTTGCCGTCCTTACAGCCGTAAATACGGTGCACGATTATTTACTCTTAAAAGAGCAAATAGAATTACTAGAAGAAGAATTGAAAAAATTAAAGGGTTGAAGTAAATGCTAGATTTAATTATATTAGTAGTTCTATTAGGTGGACTGCTAGTGGGGGCAAAACGTGGCTTCATTGTACAAATGATGCATATAGTTAGCTTTGTTGTTGCCCTAATTGTTGCGTATATTTATTATAAGCCATTAGCACAGAAATTTGTGTTTTGGGTGCCATATCCAGGTGTTACAGATTCGGGAAGCCTTGGAGTTGTCATTGACAGCTTAGATTTAGACCGAACATTTTATCGTGTCATTGCGTTTGCGGTTATTTTCTTTGCAGTAAAGATTGCCTTGCAAATTGTGGCATCCATCTTTGATTTCATTGCTTATTTACCAGTGTTAAGTACGGTCAACCGCTGGCTTGGTGCACTGCTTGGCATGATTGAGAATTATTTAATTTTATTTATTGTATTGTATGTTTTGGCATTAGTACCGATTGATTTTATTCAGAATTTAATGTCGAAGTCGTTCATATCAGGCCTTATTTTGGAACATACGCCGATCATTACAAAGATGTTCCAAAATTGGTGGTATATTTATCTCCATGCTTCCTAATAAAATTTGGCATCTACGCATGGAAAATTGGATTGAATGTAGTATTCACTCATTTGTCCGTAGAAATCTGCTAAATGGCGAAATTTCTGTTAAGGGCGTAGCTGTTTTGTGCACAAGCAGATTGTAAATTTTGTTGAATGTTGATTGCCTATCGCAATGTAAGCTAAAACAAAGTTGCGCAAAAGCCGTAATGAATAGGCAATAGTAAATGATGCACTTCTCTCGGACTAGAGGGAAGTGTTTTTACGATAGGGGGAATTCTAAATGAACAAAAAAACAATTATTCGTACGTTAGAAAAAATTGCATTATATATGGAGTTGCAAGGTGAAAATCCGTTTAAAGTATCCGCATTCCGCAAAGCTGCAGTAGCATTAGAAGGTGACGAGCGCTCGCTTAGTGAGATGGAGGATGTAACAAAGCTTAAAGGAATCGGTAAAGGTACAGCCGCTGTTATTGAAGACTTAATCGAGACAGGTGAATCGAGTCTGCTTAAAGAATTACAAGAGATTGTACCGAAAGGATTACTGCCATTACTGAAGTTACCAGGCTTAGGTGGCAAAAAGATTGCGAAGCTTCACCAAGAGCTAGGCATAGACTCAGCTGAGAGCTTACAAGCAGCATGTGAAGCGGGTAAAGTGCGCGAGCTAGCAGGCTTTGCCGCCAAAACAGAAGAAAAGATTTTAAAGGAACTAGCTAATTTTGCTAATCGTTCAGAACGTTTGCCAATTTGGCAGCTTGAGCCTGTCGTTTTACAAATTGAAGCACTTCTCGGTAGTATGGAGGAAGTGACGCGTTTTTCCGTAGCAGGCAGTTTCCGTCGTGCATCTGAAACAAGTAAAGATATTGATTTCATTGTTGTAACTGAAGCAATAGAGACAGTACGAGAAAAAATATTGAGTGCACTCGCTATTCAAGAGGTAGTGGCAGCAGGAGATACAAAAATTTCCGTTATTTTAGATTTAGATGATGCTGTAAGTGTTGATTTTCGATTAGTAAAGGATGTTGAGTATGCCACAGCCTTGCACCATTTTACAGGTTCAAAAGAGCATAACGTTCGCATGCGCCAACTTGCCAAAACACGTGGGGAAAAAATTAGTGAGTATGGTGTAGAGCAAGCAGATGGTTCTGTGCTGACATTTGCAGACGAAGCGGCATTTTTTGCCCATTTTGATTTGCCATTTATCCCCCCTAGCTTACGAACAGGGTCAACAGAGTTTGACCGGCAAAGTGAAGTCAAGGATTTAGTTAAGCTAGAGGACATTGTCGCTGATTTGCATATGCATACAACATGGTCAGATGGCGCGTACTCTGTGGCTGAAATGGGTGAAGCGCTAATTTCCCGTGGTTATCAATATAGTGTTATTACCGATCACTCACAATATTTAAAAGTGGCGAATGGTTTGACACCTGCACGATTAGTGAAGCAACGAGCTGAAATTGACGCTTTTAACGAAGCGCATCCTGATTTTTATTTATATGCAGGCACAGAAATGGATATTTTACCAGATGGTTCTTTAGATTTTGACGATGAAGTACTGCGGAAATTGGATTTCGTGATTGCCTCCATTCATTCGAGTTTTACACAGTCACAGGATAAAATAATGGCGCGATTACATACCGCAATGCAAAATCCGTATGTACATATGATTGCTCATCCAACGGGGCGCATTATTGAAGACCGGGCTGGTTATAATCCAAATATCGCGCAGTTGATTGAATGGGCAAAGGAATATGGTAAAATTTTAGAGTTGAACGCCAATCCCTATCGTTTAGATTTATGCGTTGAGCATTTAGAAATGGCTGTTGCAGCAGGTGTACCAGTAGCGATTAATACCGATGCGCATGATATCGCGCATTTACGTTTTATGGATATTGGTGTGCGCTATGCAAATAGGGCATGGCTGAAAAAAGATATGATTGTCAATACATGGACGCGCGAACAGTTCGAGTCGTTCATTCGACGAAATAAATAGGTTGAGGAGGTGTTCTCAGTGATCGCAGACCGCGCATTGAAAACACTAGAATATGATAAGGTACGTCAACAAGTGGCTACATACTGTACTTCTTCAATCGGCAAATCAGCCATTGATGAACTTGTGCCACAAACAGACTTTGAAAAAGTCGTTCAGTTGTTAGAAGAAATGGATGAAGGGCTTTCCATTTTACGTGTAAAAGGCAATGTGCCAATGGGTGGTATTTTCGATGTACGACCAGCAGCAAGACGTGCCCAAATCGGAGGCATGCTTTCAGCGATGGAATTAATGGAAGTGTCTAGTACGATTCGAGCTAGCCGTATACTGCGTAATTTCTTAGAAGATTTAGAGTCAGATGAAATTATTGAAATCCCTCATTTTATCGCTAAAAAGGAAATGATGCCTGTATTAACAGGTTTACAGCATGAAATTAATAACTGTATTGATGATAATGGGGCTGTTTTAGATTCTGCAAGTCAAACGTTGCGCTCCATTCGCCAGTCTCTACGAGCAGAAGAGGCTAAAGTGCGTTCAAAGCTAGAGAGCTTAACACGAGGAAGTAATGCAGCTAAAATGCTTTCAGATGCAATTGTAACGATTCGTAACGACCGTTATGTGATTCCAGTTAAACAAGAATATCGCTATCACTATGGCGGCATTGTGCATGACCAATCATCGTCTGGTCAAACGTTATTTATCGAACCAGATTCAGTTGTACAAGCGAATAATGAAATACACCGTCTCAAAATGAAAGAGCAAGTTGAAATTGAGCGCATTTTGCTTGCTTTAAGTGCGATGGTTGAAGAAGTGGCACCTGATTTATTTAATTTAGTAAAACTATTAGGCGAGATTGACGTTATTTTGGCAAAGGGTAAATATGGCCAAGCCAATAAATGTACGATGCCTAAAATGAACAAGGATGGTTATATTCGACTTGTGCGCGCACGCCATCCGCTATTACCTATCGAAACGGCGGTTGCCAATGACATCGAATTTGGCAAAGATATTACGGCTATTGTAATTACAGGACCCAACACGGGTGGTAAAACCGTGACGTTAAAAACAGTGGGTCTTTGTACATTAATGGCACAAGCAGGCTTACCGGTGCCGGCATTAGACGGTTCAGAGCTAGCGGTATTTGAGCAACTTTTTGCTGATATTGGTGATGAGCAATCGATTGAACAGTCGCTTTCAACATTTTCATCACATATGGTGAACATTGTCGACATTTTACAGCAATTTGATCACGAATCACTTGTGCTATTCGATGAATTAGGCGCCGGAACGGATCCACAAGAAGGGGCTGCCTTAGCGATTTCTATTTTAGATGAAGTACATGGTCGCGGCGCTCGTGTCATGGCTACGACGCACTATCCTGAATTAAAAGCATATGGCTATAATCGCCCTGGTGTTGCCAATGCAAGTGTGGAATTCGATATTGAAACGTTGAGTCCAACTTATCGCTTACTTATTGGTGTACCAGGTCGCTCCAATGCTTTTGAAATTTCTAGTCGTCTCGGTTTACCAGAGTCCATTATTGATCGTGCCAAAAACTTCACAGGAACGGATCGACATGAGGTGGAATCCATGATTGCATCCTTAGAAGCAACACGACGCCAATCAGAGGACGATGCAGAGCGTTCCCATGATTTACTACTAGAGTCCGAAGCACTACGTAAAGAGCTTCAGGACAAGCTTCAAGCTTACGAAGAACGCAAAGAAGCTCTTGACAAAAAAGCGAAGGAAAAAGCGCGCAAAATTGTCGAAGAAGCAAAACGAGAAGCAGAAACGATTATTTCAGAGCTTCGAGAAATGCGTAAAAACGCTGATCAAGTAGTGAAAGAGCATGAGCTGATTGAGGCGCGGAAACGATTGGAAGAAGCCACTCCGCTTGAGCATAACAAAGTATTGAAAAAAGCGGCTCAAGTCAAGGCGCGTGCACAAAACTTGGTTGTCGGTGATGAGGTAAAGGTGTTAAGCTATGGTCAACGAGGTACGTTGCTTGAAAAAGTATCTGATGTTGAATGGGTTGTACAAATGGGCATTTTAAAGATGAAAATTGCCGATACCGATCTTGAATACATTAAACCAGAGAAAGCGCCTATACAACGAGTGGCTGGTGTGAAAAATCGAGATAGCCATGTGAAATTAGAGTTAGATTTACGTGGGGAGCGCTATGAGGATGCATTAATACGCACTGAAAAATATATAGATGATGCGCTACTTGCAAACTATGGTCGAGTGTCGATTATCCACGGTGTTGGGACCGGAGCATTACGTCAGGGCATTCAAAGTTACCTGAAAAAACATAAACGGGTGAAATCCTTCCGTTTTGGAGAAGCAGGCGAAGGTGGATTTGGCGTCACTGTTGTGGAATTGAAATAAGCTGTAAAGGGGACGGAGAAAATGCTAAATTCTAGCTTTTGGCGATATCCAATTATCGAAACGGCAGGATATTTTAGTGTTGTTGTGTTATGTTTAGTCGTCTCGATGGCATTGTTCGAAGTCGTTACGAAATATAAAAACTGGGAAGAAATAAAAAATGGTAATGTAGCTGTGGCGCTTGCAACGGGCGGTAAAATATTAGGTATTTGTAATATTTTTCGTTATTCGATTGCTCGCCATAGCACGCTGAGTGAAATGATTGGTTGGGGACTATTTGGCTTCACGTTACTAATTGTGGCATATTTCTTATTTGAATTTATGACCCCTCGTTTTAACGTAGATCAAGAAATTGCTAACGACAATCGCTCAGTTGGCTTTATTTCCTTTACGATTTCAGTCGGTTTATCGTTTGTTATTGGGGCAAGTATTGCATAGGAGTGTTATAGGATGGAAAAATTAGCGAAAGTTCTAATCGTAGTCTGTATCGCATTTTTGGCAGTCGGTGTCTACTATATGTTGACCGTATAATGATACGAGGGATTTAACTGTAGGTAAACTTGGATTTCTAAGTTTATCTACAGTTTTTTTGTCTAGAAATCTGTAGGGTCGCCATGAAAAGTAGGTCAAATGCCACGAAAAGGGCGGGAATCGTCACGAAATCGGTAGCCATTGCACGCTGATGAAAATTGCCTTTTTAAAAATTTTTCTAATATAGAAATATAATGGACATCAGTTGTATAAAAAACAAAACAATGAATGGGTATTCATAATGATATCAACGGAAAGGACATTAAGGAGTAGTAATATAAATGTTGTTAAATGCATAATAATTAATCGAAAATGCATTTATTTTCTATTTTGCGTTTGAAAGTACAATCCTTTTTCATTATAATTAAAATAAGAATTTACAAAGTTTGGGACAAAGGGGAGAGGACGTATGACAGCAAAACCATGGCTAGCAAATTATCCTGAAGAAGTACCACCGTCTTTAACGTTTGAGGAAATTCCTGTGCAAGAGTTTTTAACGCGTGCCTATAAAAAGAAGCCATCGAAAGTGGCAATTCATTTCATGGGTAAGGATTTGACGTACACCGAGTTATATGAATCTGCACTTAAGTTTGCAAACTACTTACAAGCACTTGGCGTGGAAAAAGGAGATCGTGTAGCGATTATGCTACCAAACACGCCACAAAGTGTAATCGCTTACTACGGGGCAATGTATGCCGGCGCAGTCGTAGTACAGACAAATCCACTTTACACTGAACGAGAATTGCAGTACCAAATGGCCGACTCTGGTGCGAAGGTAATTTTAGTAATGGATATTTTGTATCCACGTGTCATGAAAATCATGAAAGAAACAGACCTTGAAAATGTCATTGTAACAGCTATTAAAGATTACTTACCATTTCCGAAAAATTTAGTATATCCTTTTATTCAAAAAAAGCAGTACGGTTTTAGTGTGAAAGTGGAGCATAGCGGACAAAATCATTTATTTACAGAAATAATGAAGTCCTCACCTGTAAAAATGATCAATCTGCCGTTTGATTTTGAAGAAGATTTAGCATTGCTTCAATATACAGGAGGGACGACAGGGTACCCGAAAGGCGTTATGTTAACGCATAAAAACTTAATTGCCAATACGACAATGTGCGATGCCTGGATGTATAAATGCGTACATGGCGAAGAAACAATTATGGGTATTCTTCCATTTTTCCATGTCTATGGTATGACAACGGTAATGCTACTATCTGTGTTTACCCAAAATAGAATGGTATTGTTGCCGAAGTTTGATGCTGAAACAGCTTTAAAAACAATTGATAAGCAAAAGCCAACATTGTTCCCTGGTGCACCGACATTATATATTGGTTTACTAAATCATCCAGATATTGCGAAGTATGATTTATCGTCTATTAAAGCATGTTTAAGTGGATCCGCTTCACTGCCTGTAGAAGTACAGGAACAATTTGAGGCCGTCACAGGTGGGAAGCTTGTGGAAGGTTATGGCTTAACTGAAACCTCTCCCGTAACGCACGCAACACCCATTTGGGGTAACCGGGTTATCGGTTCAGTAGGTTTACCGTGGCCGAATACCGACTCTGTCATTTTACGTACGGGGGATACAGAACAACTTGCTGTCGGTGAAGTAGGTGAAATTGCTGTCAAAGGTCCACAGGTTATGAAGGGCTATTGGAATCGTCCAGAAGATACGGCTGCAACTTTTGCAGATGGCTGGTTTTTAACAGGAGACCTTGGCTATATGGATGAGAAAGGTTACTTCTATGTGGTGGACAGGAAAAAGGATTTAATTATTGCGGGTGGCTTTAATATTTATCCTCGTGAAGTCGAAGAAGTTTTGTATGAACGGGAAGAAATTCAAGAATGCGTTGTAGCAGGTATTCCTGATCCGTATCGAGGAGAAACAGTAAAAGCATATATTGTATTAAAAGAAGGATATTCGATTACTGAAGACGAATTAAATAAATACTGTCGTCAGCACTTGGCTGCTTTTAAAGTGCCACGCATTTATGAATTCCGAGATGAACTACCAAAAACAGCTGTTGGAAAAATTTTACGTCGTTCCTTAGTGGATGAAGAAAAAACAAAATTAGCGAATAAAGAAGCAAAATAACTACGTGTGAAAGTATTGACAAGCGCGAGTGTAAAATATAATATGAAAATATGAATGAATAACCATTCATATTTTCATATTTTTTTGTTTCTATTGACCACGCCCTATTTAGCTAGGATGGACCGCTCAAATTTTTGTATCGGGAACTTCAGCACTTATTAGTACTGATTGGCAAATAAGCAAAGTGCCACAGATGGAGATGGGCGTGCGTATGTTTTTTAGGTGGTGATATAAAGATGAAACGAGATAAGCCAAAATATAAGCAAATTATTGATGCAGCTGTCTTCGTTATTGCAGAAAATGGGTATCACCAAGCGCAAGTATCGAAGATCGCAAAACAAGCTGGGGTGGCTGACGGAACGATCTATTTATATTTTAAAAATAAAGAAGATATATTAATTTCTGTCTTTAATGAAAAAATGGCTGTTTTTGTAGAGTCATTACAAGATATAATAGAAAATGGAAGCACGTCGAAAGACAAACTTTCACGCATGATTGAAAATCATTTTAATGTTCTAGCTACAGATCGATCATTAGCGACTGTGACTCAATTAGAACTTCGTCAATCAAATAAAGATTTACGTCAAAAGATCAATGCAGTATTAAGAGATTACTTGCAATTGCTTGATCAGATTCTAATTGAAGGTATGGTTACTGGTGAGTTCAATCAAACGATGGATGTACGTTTGGCACGTCAAATGGTATTTGGCACAATTGACGAAACGATTACATCGTGGGTGATGAATGACTATCGATATGATTTGATAGAACAGGTTCCGAAAGTTCAGGCATTAATCCTGAACGGCATTAAAGCTTAAAAGGATGTGGAGAAATGGAATTTCTAAGTTGGAAAGTAGAAGATGGAGTAGCAATTATTACGATTGCACGTCCTCCAGCAAACGCATTATCTCGTGGAATCATTGCAGAAGTAGATGCTGTGCTAGATGCCGTAGAAAACGATGACGCTGTACGTGTCCTTGTACTTCATGGCGAAGGCCGTTTCTTCTCAGCGGGTGCAGACATTAAGGAATTTACTGAAGTAGAGTCTGGAGATGAATTTACGAAGCTTGCAGGCAATGGGCAACAAGTATTTGAACGTGTTGAAACGTTCTCTAAACCTGTTATTGCAGCAATCCACGGTGCGGCACTTGGCGGTGGTCTAGAACTAGCAATGAGTTGCCATATGCGCTTTGTAACAGAATCTGCGAAATTAGGGTTGCCTGAATTACAACTAGGTCTTATTCCAGGCTTTGGTGGCACACAACGTTTACCGCGTTATGTGGGGGTAGCAAAAGCAGCGGAAATGATGTTTACAAGCGAACCTATTACAGGGGCAGAAGCTGTGCAGTGGGGCTTAGCGAACCGTGCATTTACCGATGAATCATTACTTGAGGAAACACTACAGGTTGCTAAAAAAATTGCTAAAAAGAGCCCAATCGCTTTGAAAGAAGCCATTCAAGCATTGCAATATGCGAAGCCGGCTTCATTCTATGAAGGTATGGAGGCAGAAGCTAAATCCTTTGGTACGGTTTTTGTATCAGCAGATGCTAAAGAAGGTATTCAAGCATTTATCGAAAAACGCGAGCCTGTGTTTACTGGCAAATAGTTTTCCATCAGTGTAGGTAACGACTGAAAGGGGAGTTTATCTACGTTGAAAATATATAATATTTACAAGTTTACTTAGAAATCAAAAAACGTTGCAGGGGGTATGAATATATGAATATTTTTGCATTAATTAAACGTACGTTTGATACAGAAGAAAAAATCGTTGTGTCAGGTGGTAAAATCCAAGAGGATGGCGCTGAATTCATTATTAATCCTTATGATGAATATGCAATTGAGGAAGCAATCCAAGTTCGTGACGCAGCTGGTGGTAAAGTAACAGTTGTGACAATTGGTGGCGAAGATGCGGAGAAACAATTACGTACAGCGTTAGCAATGGGTGCTGACGAAGCGGTTCTTATTAATACAGAAGATGATCTAGATGAATTAGATCAAAATGCAGCTGCTTACATTTTAGCTGAGTACTTAAAAGATAAAGAGGCGGACTTAATTTTAACAGGCAATGTGGCAATTGACGGCGGTTCTGGTCAAGTAGGTCCACGCGTTGCTGATTTATTGGGCATTAACTATGTAACAACAATTACAAATCTTGAAATCGATGGCACATCTGCAAAAATCGTGCGCGATATCGAAGGGGATTCAGAAGTAATTGAAACATCTTTACCACTTTTAGTAACTGCTCAACAAGGTTTAAATGAGCCGCGTTACCCATCATTACCAGGCATCATGAAAGCGAAGAAGAAACCGCTTGCAGAGCTTGAATTAGATGATTTAGATATCGATGAAGATGATGTTGAAGTAAAAGTAGAAACGGTGGATATTTACTTGCCAGCTCAAAAAGCAGCAGGTCGTATTTTAGAAGGCGAACTTTCTGCTCAAGCAAAAGAGCTAGTCAACTTACTTCATTCAGAAGCGAAAGTAGTTTAAGTCATTTGTTAACGCAAATCGAATCTTAAAGGGTAACGGAGGGAATATACTATGTCAAAAAAAGTATTAGTATTAGGTGAAGTTCGTGAAGGAAGCTTACGTAATGTATCTTTCGAGGCAATTGCAGCAGCAAAACAAATCGCTGATGGCGGCGAAGTTGTAGGGGTACTTTTAGGAGATGCGGTTGCAGGGTTAGCAAGTGCATTATTCGAGTATGGGGCAGATCGTGTTGTGACAGTGGAGCATCCGCATTTAAAACAATATACATCAGATGGCTATGGACAAGCTTTATTAGCTGTTATCGAGCAAGAAAATCCAACAGGCATCGTATTTGGTCATACAGCTAATGGTAAAGATTTATCGCCTAAAATTGCGAGTAAATTACAAGCAGGACTTGTTTCTGACGTCACTTCTATTGAAGGTGCCGGTGACGATGCAGTATTCATCCGTCCAATTTATTCGGGTAAGGCTTTTGAAAAGGTAAAAGTAAAAGATGGCGTAGTGTTAGTTTCAATCCGTCCAAATAATATTGCACCTTTAGAAAAAGCACCAGGTAAAACAGGTGATGTATCATCTATTACAGTTGATATTACAAATTTACGTTCAATCATTAAAGAGGTCGTACGTAAATCTTCAGAAGGCGTAGATCTTTCAGAAGCTAAAGTGGTAGTAGCAGGTGGTCGTGGTGTTAAATCAGAGGAAGGCTTCGAACCGCTAAAAGAATTAGCAGATTTACTTGGTGGTGCAGTTGGTGCATCTCGTGGAGCATGCGATGCTGAGTATTGTGATTATTCATTACAAATCGGTCAAACAGGTAAGGTTGTGACACCAGACCTTTACATCGCAGCAGGTATTTCTGGGGCTATCCAACATTTAGCGGGTATGTCAAACTCAAAAGTCATTGTAGCGATTAATAAAGATCCTGAGGCAAATATCTTTAAAGTAGCAGACTACGGTATCGTAGGCGATTTATTCGAAGTGATTCCATTGCTAATTGAAGAATTTAAAGCGTTAAAAGTGAACGCATAAGCTAGGGGTCTTCCCTAGCTTTTTTAATGCTTGAGAGAAGAAAAAATGGGGAATAGTAAAATAGGGGAACAGGATGCCGATTGTACGTAAAGCCTAAATTAGACATTGCAGGCAGATTGTTCGCTCAACATAAATTAACCATGCTATACTACAAACATAGTAAGTTTAAGGAGGATTTCAAATGGCAATTGTACATGCAACAGATGCGACGTTCCAAGATGATATTAAAGAAGGCTTAGTATTAGTCGACTTTTGGGCTGCTTGGTGTGGACCATGTAAAATGATTGGACCAGTTCTTGAAGAAATGGATGCTGCGGGTAGTGCTGCTAAAATCGTCAAAGTTGACGTAGATAACAACCAAGGTACTGCTGCACAATACCAAATCATGTCTATTCCTTCACTGCTTTTATTCAAAAATGGTGAATTAGTAGACAAAACTGTTGGTTTCCAACCAAAAGAAGCATTAGAAGCTTTCATCGCAAAACATGCTTAATTTGTAAAAAAAGAGCTGAGCCATCTTTAGATGTGCTCGGCTTTTTTTCGTTATATAATAAAAGAGAAGCAACCGTTAAATGGTGATATTTGATATCCGTTTAGGCATCGCAAATGGCACTTTTATTTAGCATCAAAAAAAGGGGGGCAGGTAGGCGATGAATGATTTAATTAAACGAAAGCTTGATATTTTACCAGATCAGCCTGGCTGCTATTTGATGAAAGATCGACAAGGGACAATTATTTATGTAGGTAAGGCAAAGGTGCTAAAAAATCGAGTGCGCTCCTATTTTACAGGAACACACGAAGGCAAAACACAACGCCTTGTTGGCGAAATTGAAGATTTTGAGTATATTGTGACTTCATCTAATTTGGAGGCACTTATTTTAGAGTTGAACCTTATAAAGCTACACGATCCTAAATACAATATCATGCTTACGGATGATAAAACATATCCGTATTTAAAAATTACGAACGAGAAACATCCACGACTTATTACAACACGTAAAGTAAAAAAAGATAAGGCAAAATATTTTGGTCCTTATCCAAATGCGTATGCAGCAAGTGAGACGAAAAAGCTACTGGATAGACTATATCCGCTGCGAAAATGTGTGCAATTACCAACCAAGGTTTGCTTGTACTATCATATGGGACAGTGCTTAGCTCCATGTGTAAAGGATATTGATGCTCACATCTATCACGATATGATTGAAGATATGACGAAGTTCTTAAATGGCGGCGTTGAGGCAGTAAAAAAAGAACTTGAGGACAAGATGCTAGTCGCGGCAGAGCAACTAGAATTCGAGCGAGCAAAGGAGTTCCGCGATCAAATTGCACATATTGAGACGGTTATGCAAAAACAAAAAATCGTGTCTAGTGATACGACCAACCGCGATGTCTTTGGTTATGCGGTTGAAAAAGGTTGGATGTGTGTGCAAGTGTTTTTCGTTCGTCAAGGCAAGTTAATTGAACGGGATGTCTCCATTTTCCCAATTTATCAGGACGTGGAGGAAGAATTTTTAACGTTTGTCGGACGCTTTTATGAAAAGCTAGAGCATATTAAACCGAAAGAAATTTTCATTCCACAGGCTATTGATGCGGCAATTTTAACCGAATTATTAGAGGTTAAAGTACTGACACCGAAGCGAGGGCAAAAGAAAGAGCTAGTTGATTTGGCTATGAAAAATGCGGAAATTGCTGTGGCTGCTAAATTCCAATTGATTGAGCGACAAGAAGAACGTACAATTGGCGCATGCGAGGCACTAGGCGAAGCAATGGGCATTTCAGCACCATTGCGCATTGAAGCATTCGATAATAGCCATATGCATGGTACGGATGCGGTATCAGCAATGGTTGTTTTTATTGATGGTAAACCGGCAAAGAAAGAATATCGTAAATACAAAACACGAACAGCCGCAAAACATGACGATTACGGGGCAATGCAGGAAGTGATACGCCGCCGTTACACGAGGGTATTAAAAGAAGGCTTGCCATTGCCCGATTTAGTGCTAATAGATGGCGGTAAAGGACAGATGGAAGTGGCACGAGAAGTGTTGGAAGATGAACTTGGTCTTGTTATTCCAATCGCTGGTTTAGCAAAAGATGATAAGCATAATACATCTCAGCTCTTGTTCGGTGATCCGCCTGATGTTATCGCATTAAAACGAACGAGTGATGGCTTTTATTTACTTCAACGTATTCAGGATGAAGTGCACCGTTTTGCTATTACATTCCTACGGCAACAACATGAAAAAAATGCGATTCAATCTGTACTCGATGGCATTGAAGGTGTTGGACCGAAACGAAAGCAACAGCTATTGAAGCATTTTGGCTCAGTTAAAAAGATTCGTGAGGCGAGTGAGCTTGCCCTTCAAGAAGCAGGAATGCCTGCAAACTTAGCGAACATTATTTACACTTATTTTCAGCAGCAGACGTTGTCAAAGGATTAGACATATGCTAATGTTGGAATAGAACATAGCAATGGTAATACCATTATGTTCTAACAATCCTTGTATGAACGATTGTGCAATAAAGCATAATAACGAAGTATTTTCATAAAAGGTAAAATTACATTTCACTATTTTAAGTGATGATAGAGGTGCAAGGTTCAATAGTAGTACATCGAAGGATGGACAAATCCAGTGATGATGTGTGAAAGGGGAGCTTGCCGAAGTGAAGTATCGTTGTTCCGATACTTTGCTGGTTTTGCATTTAACAGATGTAGGACTGTCGAATCTTGACGTTTCGGAGAGCTATCACACATGCGCAAGCTATTTTATTGTACATGTTGCAGGCAGCTTTCACGTTATGTGATGGCTGCCTTTTTGCTGTTCTAGAAACGAATCTAAAAAAGGAGAATGATGAAAATGGCAAGTATTGTATTGAAATTTGGTGGACCTGCAATCGCCTCAACAGAGCGGATTCAGGAGGTCGCTAAAATTGCAATGGCAAAAAAAGAGCGTGGCTATGATGTAGTAGTAGTGACAGCAGCGATGGGCCGTACAGCTAAAGACTTAACGAAAATGGTACGTGCATTATCAGATGATGCCTCTAAGCGTGAGATGGATGTACTGTTATCGACGAGCTCGCAACTATCAAGTGCACTATTTGCGATTGCTTTGCAAGAGGCCTGTTATGATGCAGTGTCATTAACTGGCTGGCAAGCTGGTGTGCAGACAGATGCAAAACATTTTAATGCACGTATTGATCAAATCGATGTTCGTCGCATGCAAGAGCATATGACACAAGGACAAATTGTTGTTATTGCTGGGGAACAAGGGATGAATACTGCCAACAATATTACAACACTTGGAAAGGGTGGAGCAGAAACGACAGCAGTAGCCATTGCAGCAGCATTAGATGCAGAGCGTGTTGAGATTTATACAAATGTCGATGGTGTCTATACAGCTGATCCAAGTCATATTGAAAAAGCGAGAAAGTTACAGGCGATTTCCTATGATGAAATGTTGGAACTTTCGCATTTAGGATCACATATTCTACATCCACGTGCAGTGGAGTTAGCAAAAAAATTTCAAATCCCGGTGATTATTCGTTCAAGTGTAGTGGATACAGTAGGTACTTTATTAAAGGAGGAAGTTGAAATGGAGAAAAATTTAATTGTACGTGGTGTTGCTTTCGAAGCAGATATTATTCGTTTAACAATTGGCTATGATACATATTCAACTGCATCGTTAGCAGATATGTTTGCGATACTGGCAGAAAACCGCATTAATGTTGATATTATTGTTCAAGCTATTATTGAAGGTGTGAAACCATCTGTATCCTTTACCATTTTAAAAGAGGAATTTGCTGAAGCTTTACGAGTGTTAGAAAATAGTAAATTGTCACTTGGTTTTAGCTTTGCCGATTTTGAAATCGGCTTAGCGAAAGTGTCGATTATTGGATCTGGAATGGCATCGAATCCTGGAGTAGCTGCCAGAATGTTTGATCGCTTACGTCGAGAGGATATTCCAGTAAAAATGGTGAGTACGTCGGAAATTAAAGTCTCTGTTGTTGTGCCGCAAGACGAAATGATTCGAGCTGCTAATGCATTACATGAGGAGTTTAATTTAGAAGAAGAAATTCACAAACAGTAACTACTATATAAAATGATAAAAGGCATCAAGAGTAACATCTTGTTGCCTTTTGTCCCCACGTATAAGGTTTGTTCTAACAAAAGAATCCTTTAAACGTTTATTCATTTGTTATTGTATTCATAATACGTTCTTTAACATCCCATTTGACTGTAAACGTGACAAGCTGTTGTTTTTCACGCTTCTCATCATAACATTCAGTCAAGTAACCTTTTACTTGCTGAATTTGTTCAGCAATAAAGCCTGCTTCAAGTCTAAAGCTACGATTTTGAATTTGTAAAAGGGTTGGTTCATTCATTAAATGGAAAATGCGCCCATCTTTAGACTCCTTTGTCAATACTAGAGTACCCCAGCACGCATCTGCGAAAAATGCGATAAGTTCATCTTGACTTTTACAAGGAAACTTCCGCGCAAGCTCCTTGCCAGCCCAATATAGTACGTCATCCTCATGTTTACCAAGTATTGAAGATAGGACATGATCACGAATTAACTCATATCCAAATGATGAGATAGTATTAGATGGATTATTTAACATAGAAATCCTTCTTTCTTAGAATTTTCTTATAATTTAGCACCAATAAAGTAATGATAGATTTTTCGAGAAGAAACGACACGTTATGTACTAGATTACTTCTTTAATAAGGTCTAGCAAAAACTCTATGTTACCTTGACGCTCGTAGCTCTTGAGAGTACAATAAACATGTCATAATATTGTACCATGATGAAATACACAGTCAATGGAGTATCATTTACAAAATGATGACTTCTTTTGTTGTGCTATTTTAAGTACTAAGGGGGGTAACAGTCTTGTCGAAAGATCGAGAGTTTTTATGGCGTCGCTTACATTCTCTACTTGGGATCATTCCAGTAGGTCTGTTTTTAACGATGCACCTATTCATTAACTTTACAGCAACAGGCGGAGCAGAAAGTTACAATGATGCTACCGCAGTAATGGAAAAAATTCCATTTCTTATCCTAGTTGAGTGGATTGTCATCTACATTCCATTAATGTTCCACGCATTTTATGGTGTGTTCATTGCATTCACAGCTACACCAAATACAGGGCGTTTCAGCACATACCGTAACTGGATGTTCTCATTACAACGCTTCACAGGTGTATTTTTAGTAATTTTCATTGCATGGCATATTTTCCAAACTCGTATTCAAAAAGCGCTTGGTACACACGTTGATTACGACATGATGGCAAATATCGTTGCAAATCCATTTATGCTTGGATTCTACATTGTTGGTATTTTATCAGCAACTTTCCACTTAACAAATGGTTTGTGGTCATTCTTAGTAAGCTGGGGTATTACACAATCACCACAGTCTCAAAAGATTGCTACTTATGTAACAAACGTTCTTTTCGTAATTCTAAGTGTAGTTGGTGTGGCTGCTATTTTAGCTTTCGTATAATTCAATAGAAGCTACTATAAGAGTACATGCAATCATTGCAATTTTTTAAGAGGAGTGAGAAATAATCATGGCGAAAAGCAAAATAATTGTTGTCGGCGGCGGTTTAGCTGGTCTGATGGCAACGATTAAAGCAGCTGAAGTTGGTACTGAAGTTGATTTATTCTCATTAGTTCCTGTAAAACGCTCACACTCTGTATGTGCGCAAGGCGGAATTAATGGTGCCGTAAATACAAAAGGTGAAGGGGATTCTCCTTGGATTCACTTTGATGATACAGTATATGGTGGGGATTTCTTAGCGAACCAACCACCAGTTAAAGGTATGTGTGATGCTGCCCCTGGTATTATTCACTTAATGGACCGTATGGGTGTAATGTTCAACCGTACACCAGAAGGTTTACTTGATTTCCGCCGTTTCGGTGGTACGTTAATGCACCGTACAGCATTCTCAGGTGCTACAACTGGTCAGCAATTACTATACGCGTTGGACGAGCAAGTTCGTTCTCACGAAGTAGCTGGTTTAGTTAACAAATATGAACACTGGGAATTCCTTGGTGTTGTTATCGATGATGACGGCGTTTGCCGCGGTATCGTCGCACAAAATATGCGTACAGAAGAAATTCAATCATTCCGTGCAGACGCTGTTATTATGGCGACTGGTGGCCCTGGTATTATCTTCGGTAAAACAACAAACTCTGTTATTAACACAGGTTCTGCTGCTTCTATCGTATACCAACAAGGTGCTTCATACGCGAATGGTGAGTTCATTCAAATTCACCCAACAGCGATTCCTGGGGACGACAAAAACCGTCTAATGTCAGAATCTGCTCGTGGTGAAGGTGGCCGTATTTGGACATATAAAGACGGTAAACCTTGGTACTTCTTAGAAGAAAAATACCCTGCATATGGTAACTTAGTACCACGTGATATCGCAACACGTGAAATTTTCGACGTTTGTGTAAACCAAAAACTTGGTATCAACGGCGAAAACATGGTGTACCTAGATCTTTCTCATAAAGATCCACATGAATTAGATGTAAAACTTGGTGGTATCATTGAAATCTACGAAAAATTCGTAGGTGATGACCCACGTAAATTACCAATGAAAATTTTCCCTGCAGTTCACTACTCAATGGGTGGATTATGGGTTGACTACAACCAAATGACTGAAATTCCTGGTCTATTCGCAGCGGGTGAATGTGATTACTCTCAACATGGTGCAAACCGTCTTGGTGCTAACTCATTATTATCTGCAATTTATGGCGGTATGGTTGCTGGTCCAAATGCAGTAGATTACGTTAAACATCTTAAAAAGCATGCTGAAGATTTATCGCAAGATATTTATGATGCACGTGTTAAAGAAGAGCAAGCGAAATGGGATGCTATCATGAAAATGGACGGCACAGAAAACGCTTACCTTCTTCATAAAGAGCTTGGTGAGTTAATGACTGCTACAATGACAGTTGTACGCTATAACGACCAACTTGAAGAAACATATAAAAAACTTGGTGAATTCCAAAAACGTTGGGAAAACATTAACATCAACGATACACAAAAATGGAGTAACCAAGGTGCTCACTTTACACGTCAGTTGAAAAACATGCTTTACCTAGCGAAAGTAATGACAAAAGGTGCTTTACTTCGTAATGAATCTCGTGGTGCGCACTATAAACCAGACTTCCCGCAACGTGATGATGAAAACTTCTTAAAAACAACAATGGCGAAATTCGACCCTGCTACAGGCGAGCCAGTGATCACATATCAAGAAGTAGACGTATCATTAATCCCACCACGTAAACGTGACTACTCTGCGAAAGGAGACTAAGAATTATGGAAATCGCAGCTAATACTGGAAGAATGGTAAAAGTTGAAATTTTACGTCAAGATACACAAGGTGGCCAAAGCTACTGGCAGAAATTCGAAGTTCCTTACCGTCATGGTATGAACGTTATTTCTGTGTTAATGGAGATTCAAAAAAATCCAGTGATGGCAAACGGTGAAAAAACTACACCAGTTTCATGGGATATGAACTGTCTTGAAGAAGTTTGTGGCGCATGTTCAATGGTAATCAATGGTCGTCCACGTCAATCATGTTCAACACTGATTGATCAATTGACTGAACCAGTACGCCTTGAGCCAATGAAAACTTTCCCGGTTGTACGTGACTTACAAGTTGACCGTGATCGTATGTTCAACGCACTGAAAAAAGTGAAAGCATGGGTACCAATCGATGGTACTTATGATTTAGGTGAAGGTCCACGTATGCCAGAAGGTAAACGTCAATGGGCTTATGAATTATCTAAATGTATGACTTGTGGTGTATGTATGGAAGCATGTCCAAACGTGTCTGAAAAAGCTTCATTCATTGGACCCGCACCATTATCACAAGTACGTCTATTTAACACACACCCAACAGGTGCAATGATTAAAGACGAACGTTTAAATGCAATTATGGGTGACGGCGGTCTTGCTAACTGCGGTAACTCTCAAAACTGTGTAGCTGCTTGTCCTAAAGGTATTCCTTTAACAACATCTATCGCATCTTTAAACCGTGCAACAACAGTGCAAATGTTCCGTAACTTCTTCGGTTCTGACCATTACGTTGACTAATTGTACAATGCTACTCCCTTACACAATAGTGTAAGGGAGTTTTTTTATAGACTGTTAGATAGAAGATGAGTGAAATCGTGAATAAAACACTAAAATTTCTGATTTTTCTATCATAATTGCCTTTCTTCCTTTATAATGAATTTGTATTCATTTTTTAACGATGGTAATACGAATAGATTAACAGTAGGCAATCACACAAAGGGGTTGGGGATATGAAAGCAAATTATATTGAAGACTTTGAGAAATGGGCAGAGGATTTTTCATTTTATATTGAGGTACGTGTGCGTTTTTCGGAAACGGATATGTATGGGCATATGAATAATACCGTTAGCTTTACATATTTTGAACAGGCTAGAATCGATTATTTTAATCATTTAGGCATCTTAATGCCTTCTGCATTGGACGACAAGGTAAAGGGGATTCCGATTGTAGCAGATTTACAATGTGATTATCGAAAGCAAGTTTTCTTTAATGATGTACTTCGTATATATACAAAAGTAGCGAAATTAGGTAACTCATCAATGGATATCCATTACTTAGCGAAAAATCAAAAGGATGAAGTATGCTTTACAGGTCGTGGTACAGTAGTACAAATGGATCCACGAACAGGTAAAAGCGTGCCGATATCACAAGAAGAAAAGGCGCAATTAGCACAGTTAGCGATTATGTAATTTGCTATTCATTGAGTGCTTCATCCTTTTAAGTGAGGCAGAATGGAATATAGGCATGGATGGAGGTCGGCGTGGAATTTCTTGTGGCAGGTAACGCAGATTTTCCCGAGCATGCTCGAAAAAAGAAGCTAGGGCGTCAAGAATTCCATTTTTTATCTCATTTGTCGCGCGAAAAAGAAGAACTTCCGAAATTTTTGTGGAAACTCGGTGTATTCATGAAAATAGCCGTCACCGCTCAACACTCCTTAACATAAGTTACAATACGTGCGGGGGAGGAGGGTGTGACTGAAAATGAATGGCTCTCATCATCGTTCTCTTTTAACAAACCGAGAACGTGAAATATTTGCGCTTTTATTAGCTGAAAAAACAACGAGGGATATTGCAGAGCAGCTTGGTATTAGTGAAAAAACAGTGCGAAATCACATTTCCAATACAATTCAAAAGCTAGGTGTAACAAATCGATCTCAAGCGTTAATTGAGCTGTTACGCTTAGAAGAATTCAAATTAGACTAATGGACACTTGCTATTTCGTGAAAAAAACGACAAAATAGAACTATTCAACGCATGTTTAGGAGTGGAATAGTTATATGTCGGATGAAGTAACAAAGCACTCACCTGAAACCGTTGCAACGGTTGAAAAGGAACTACGCTATATTGCGGCCATTGTGAAGCAAAAAGGAAGAGAAATTGTTTCACAATATACAATTACGCCGCCACAATTTGTTGCATTACAGTGGTTAGAAGAGCTCGGTGATATTACAATTGGCGATTTATCAAACCGTTTATACTTAGCTTTTAGTACGACAACAGATTTAGTGGATCGTATGGAGAAAAATGAATTAGTCAAGCGAGTGCGTGATGAAAATGATCGCCGGGTCGTTGTCGTTCATCTTCTCGAAAAAGGCGAACGAATTATTCAAGAGGTTATTGAAAAAAGACAGCAATATTTGCAAGAAATGCTTGTAGGATTTAACGAACAAGAAGTCGCGCAATTATCGAGCTATTTACAAAAACTACATGTACACATGAAACAGGATTGAGGCGGAAAGTATGAATGCCCCGATAGGCGTTATTGATTCAGGAGTAGGCGGTCTAACCGTAGCAAAGGAAATAATAAAACGATTGCCAAACGAAACGATTTATTATATCGGTGATACAGCAAGATGTCCGTATGGTCCACGAACTCGACAGGAAGTACGGAATTTTACTTGGCAAATGGCCAAAGCACTCGAAAAAATGAATATTAAGATGCTCGTCATAGCTTGTAATACAGCGACTGCAGTAGCACTCGAAAGTTTACAACGTAATATGCCTTTTCCGGTACTAGGCGTTATTAATGCTGGCGCACGTGCAGCTGTAAAGAAAACGAAGCGACATGAAGTCGTTGTGCTTGCAACAGAAGGTACAATTAAAAGTGGGGCGTATGAAGAAGCCTTATTGTCTTTGAATACGTCTACCCACATTATTCCATTGGCTTGTCCAACGTTCGTACCACTAGTGGAAAGTGGCGAATATAAAGGACAATTTGCAAATAATTTAATTGCAGAAGGCTTAAAACCGTTAAAAAACGAACAATTTGATACGGTCATTTTAGGATGTACGCATTACCCGATTTTGCAAAAACAAATTGAAGCTGTCGTCGGAGAAGATGTTTTCGTGCTATCTTCTGCGGAAGAAACAGCAAAGGATGTCGAGGAAATGCTTGCGTATAATGGTACTTTAGCAGATACAAATGCTAAGCCCGCACATAAATTTTATGCAACGGGTTCTGTGCCGATTTTCCGTTCCATTGCAGAAAATTGGTTAGAACAAGGTACGCTTGACATACACCGTATTACATTAAAATAAAATCAGCTTAGCTTACGAGCTAGGCTGATTTTTTTAGTCGTCATTATATTGAAATAGACAATTTTACAAAAACAAATAAATCGCAACGAACATCGCTGCACTTCCTGCCATCACAAAGACATGCCATATTGCGTGGTTGTACTTTATTTTTTTGTTTTTGTAAAAAAATGTGCCAGCAGTATAAAAAATACCGCCGAGTAAAAGTGTCATAAACCCGTTGAATGAGATATAAGCGACCAATGGTTTATAGGCAAAGACAATCAGCCAACCCATGCCAATGTACACAATCAACGAGATTTTTTTGAAACGATGGACGAAAAATTGTTTTAAGACGATGCCGATAAAGGCAAGAACCCATTCGATGATAAATATGCTCATTCCTAATTTTCCATCTACGGCAATAAGCGCTACAGGTGTATATGTTCCTGCGATTAATAAGAAGATGGAGCTATGATCTAATTTTTTCAAAAGCACTTTATGTGTGGGCAGTGCATGATATAAGGTCGATGCTATGTATAAACAAAACATCGAAATACCAAAAATAATGTAACTAATAAGCTCGGTGCTTGTACCGGTTGTTAGAGCTTTATGCACTAATAGAAGGGTAGCAGGAACTGTTAAAAATGCACCGATTCCATGTGTTAGCGCATTCCAAAATTCTTCCTTTATGGTATAACTACTATGCTCAATTGTTGATTGAGACATGACCATCACCTCTTTCTTTATTATATTACTATAACAGCTTAAGATTTTTTATTGTAGATGAAAATGTAATGCAATTGATATGATAAATATCATATATTGCATGTAGTAAATCGTCGCATCAGTGGAAAATATGATAAAATAAGGGCGCGAAAGATTTTAGGAGGCACGATGAATGATGACAAGATTTGATGGTAGAGATGCAGATGCATTGCGTCCTGTGAAAATGGATAGCGAGTATTTATTGCATCCAGAAGGCTCAGTATTAATCCAAGTTGGAAATACGAAAGTAATTTGTACAGCAACAGTTGAAGATAAAGTACCAGGTTTTTTACGCGGACAGGGCAAAGGTTGGATTACAGCTGAGTATTCAATGTTACCTCGTGCCACAGCACAACGAACACCACGTGAATCGTCACGCGGGAAAGTGAACGGACGTACAATGGAAATTCAACGCCTGATTGGTCGCGCATTACGTGCTATCGTCGATTTAGAAGCGTTGGGAGAACGTACAGTATGGATTGACTGTGATGTGATTCAAGCAGACGGCGGAACACGAACTGCTTCAATTACAGGGGCATTTGTCGCAATGACACAGGCAATTGCCAAGCTTGCTGAAGAAAAACAACTAGAAAAATTCCCTGTTACTGATTTTTTAGCGGCTACAAGTGTTGGCATTGTTGAAGAGCAAGGTGCCGTTTTAGACTTAAATTATGTAGAAGATGTAGATGCAGCGGTAGATATGAATATCGTCATGACAGGAGCAGGCCTTTTTGTAGAATTACAAGGGACTGGTGAAGAAGCGACCTTTTCACGTGAGGAATTAAATAACTTGCTTGCATTAGGCGAAAAGGGCATTCGCGAGCTTATTGAACTACAAAAACAAGCGCTTGGAGAAATAGCTCATAAAGTAGGAGGAAACTGCTAATATGAAACAAGTTGTAATTGCTACAAAAAACAAAGGCAAAGCAAAAGATTTCGAAGCATTGTTTGGGCCTCTCGGTTATGAAGTGGTGACGATGTTTGATGTCGCACCAGACATGGAAATTGAAGAAACAGGCACAACATTTGAAGAAAATGCCGTGTTAAAAGCTGAGGCTTTAGCAAAAGAGCTTGCAACGATTGTTATTGCGGATGATAGTGGTTTAGCTGTAGATGCGCTTAATGGGGAGCCAGGTGTTTATTCGGCACGCTATGCTGGTGATCATGATGATGAGGCAAATATGGTAAAACTATTGCAAAATTTACAAGGTATAGAAGATAACAAGCGCACAGCTCGCTTTTGCTGCTGTATTGCTATTGCGGGACCTGATTTTGAAACAACAACAGTGTTCGGCACGTGCGAAGGTGTCATTGCACATGAAAAACGTGGAACTAATGGTTTTGGCTATGACCCTGTCTTTTTTGTTCCAAGTTTAAATCGTATGATGGCTGAATTAACACCAGAAGAAAAAGGGGCTATTTCTCACCGAGGAAATGCCATTCGCAAGTTAAAGGAACAATTGCCAAACCTTATTAAGTAAGAGGTGATATCCATGCAAATAGTGGTCATGAGTGATACACATGGAGATAGCCATGTAATTGACCAAGTACGTGGCTTTTATCCGCATGTCGAAACGATGATTCATTGTGGTGATAGCGAACTGCCTTTTTCCCATGCTGCATTAGATGGCATGAAAAAAGTGCGGGGAAATTGTGATCTTGATAAAGCTTTTCCAGAGGAAATAATTGTGCAAGTGGGAGATGCTGCCCTTTTTGTCACACATGGTCATTTATTTAATGTTAAATCATCCATGTTGGCATTATTGTATCGTGCAAAGGAAGTCGATGCACATATTGTGTGCTTTGGTCATTCTCATCTATTAGGTGCCGAAATGATTGATGATATCTTATTTATCAATCCAGGAAGTTTATTAAAGCCAAGAGGTGGCAATGAAAAAAGCTTTGCAGTTATAGATATTCAAGCTAGCTATTATCAGGTGGATTTCTTCACAGAGAACAATGATCGTTTGTCAACGCATACGTTTGTTCGCGCATAACTAAACTTATTAAAAACGCTTAAGATTCTATTAAAAGAGAGTTTAAGCGTTTTTCTATTTGTGGATTACAGCTTTGGAAAATACGTCCACGAATGAATTGCATGTTAGTAGAAAGACTAAATGAAAAGAACAAGGGTGATCAAATGACTAAGGCAAATAATATTGGTTGGAATTTTGATAATAGCTATGCTCATCTACCAAATTCATTCTATAGCCATCTTCAATTAAATCGCGTGCATGCACCTAAGTTGGCGATTTTAAATGAAGCAGTGGCAAAGTCCCTTGGATTAGATTATAGTGCGCTTCAACAAGAAGATGGGATTGAGGTGCTTGCGGGTAACGAGATACCAAAGGGGGCATTGCCGCTTGCACAGGCATATGCAGGACATCAATTTGGACATTTTAATATGTTAGGGGACGGTAGAGCACTTCTTCTAGGCGAACAAATAACACCTTCTGGGGAGCGCTATGACATCGGACTCAAAGGTTCAGGACGAACGCCTTACTCTAGAGGAGGTGACTACCAGCAGCACTTCTACCGATGCTACGTGAATATATTATTAGCGAAGCAATGTTTGCGTTAGGTATCCCAACTTCCCGTAGTTTGGCAGTAGTGACAACAGGAGAACCAGTACATCGTGAAACAGAACTACCTGGTGCGATTTTGACGCGTGTTGCAAGTAGTCATTTACGTGTAGGGACATTTCAATATGCGGCACAATGGGGTAGCGATGAAGAGCTTCAGAAGTTAGCTGATTATGCAATCCAACGCCATTTCCCAATGATTGAACAGACGGAAAATCGCTATTTGAGCTTGCTTCAAGAAGTTATGGGAAGACAGGCAGCCCTTATTGCCAAATGGCAACTAGTCGGCTTTATTCATGGTGTAATGAACACAGATAATATGACGATTAGTGGTGAAACGATTGATTATGGTCCTTGTGCTTTTATGGATCGTTATAATCCAGTAACAGTTTTTAGCTCCATCGACCGACAAGGACGCTATGCTTATGCCAATCAGCCGCCTATTGGAGGATGGAATATTACGCGTTTTGCTGAAACGCTCCTTCCACTTATCCATGACGACCCAGAAGATGCTGTAGCACTAGCTCAGCAAGTGATTGAGCAATATCCGCAGTTGTACTATACAAACTGGTTAGCAGGAATGCGCGCAAAGCTTGGTCTCTTTAATGAAGAACCGCAAGATGCCGCACTAATAGATGAACTTCTAACGTTAATGGAAAAGCATGAAGCAGATTATACAAATACATTCCGTTCACTAACGTTTCAAAGATGTGAAGGAACGACGCTTTTTGATAGTATGGAGTTTAAAAAGTGGTACGAACAGTGGCAAGCAAGAAGACAAAGGCAAGAGCCATCCAAAGCACAATCACAGCAGTTAATGCGAGACACCAACCCTGCTGTTATTCCGCGAAACCATCGGGTAGAGGAAGCGTTAGAAGCGGCTGTTACACGCGGTGATTATCGTGTTATGGATAAGCTATTACAGGTGCTATCTCAGCCGTACGCTCATTTAGCGGAACAAGAAGCGTATGCCACGCTACCAGCACCATCCAACTGTCCATACCAAACGTTTTGTGGCACATAATGGACTGTAAACAAAGGATTATTTCTTGTCCTTTGTTTTTATTTTGGTGTAACAAGGGGTAGCGGTAACAGCATAAAACCTTTGCGCATACGCTATGGATGACTAACAGAAAAGGAGACGGTGCAACGTGCATCAATATTCAAAAGGTTGGTTTGTCAAAGAGCTACGCGCAAGAGGGATTTTAGTGCATCCTCAATTAAAAACACATCTAGGCAAGTTTAAAGAATCTGAATTAAGGAATTTATATTACCGCTATGTGGAGCTACAACAAACCGATACGGAGCAATCATAGCTTTTTTCTCCAAGACGAAAAACCAGATTGATGGACAAATGCTGATTGTCGATGAATCTGGTTTTTTATTTATTATGAATAAAATTGGTAGCAAAACTGCATGACAATGGCATTTGCTATCATGTCTGACATGGCAAGTGCCTCTGCCTCTATATCATCAAACACTTGCACGTCTGATTGATAGTCTTTTTGAATCATCGTCACGGCTTCTTTTTTCGTTAAAGCTAAATGGCGATAAAACATTTGCTGCACAGCTTCTTTAGTTAAATATGGATTAATGGAACTTAAAAATATGGCAATGTCATCGGCATTACGATACCATTCTTGTTCTTTAGCCGCTGCTGTTGCCGCATCTCCTTTATTCGCCGCTGTAACAAGCTGCGCTGCAATAAGTAAATGCTCTTTTATTAGCTCTGCATAGCGATCTGCTATTTGATCGCCGTAAAAGGGGCGCAGACAATTACCTAAATCCGTCGCATTGCGTAAAAGACGTGCTTGCACAAATGGTAAATCCGGCAAATTAAAGACAATACTTATAATGGTCATCCTCGTCCAATTAACATGCTCCATCCACAACAGTCGATTCATCGCCATAAAATCAGCCTCTGCTTTACTAATGCATCTGCGATGATCCTGTTGCGGCTGTAAAAAGTGCCGAATAGGCGCTGTATACTGGTTGGATGGAGCCGTATAGATGACGCTTAAAGAATTCCGGGAATAGCTGTTTGAATATGGAAACAATGCACATTCACTCCCTTAAAAAATTCATTCTAGTGTAGAATACTCTACACGATCCTTGAATGTGCAAGAATCCAGATGCGTCCATTATTCCTCATAGATCATTTTCTTTGTCATGCCTCCATCGACCGTAATATTAATCCCTGTGACAAATCGATTCGCAGGATTTGTTAAGTACAGACATGCTTGTGCAATATCTTCCGGCACACCAACACGCCCTACTAGATGTTGTTCATGATCGCTAGCACGTAGCTGTTCATAATCACCGGTTTCAATCCAACCAGGTGATATACAATTGACCGTAATGTTATCTGGACCGAAAGAGCGGGCTAATGCATGCGTTAACGCTACAATACCGCCCTTGGAAGCGGCATACGCTTCACTATAAGGCTCAGACATAAAAGCCCGTGTAGAAAGAAACAATCGAACCTCCAAGCTCATTTGTCCGCATGATTTTAGCCGCTTCTCTAGAACAGAATAAAACACTCGTTAAATTCGTTTGTAAAAGATTATGCCACTGTGCAACCGTAATATCATAAGGTGACACATGCTCAAACTTACCCGCATTATTAATTAAAATCGTAATCGTCCCAAAATGTTGGACCGTTTGCTGCATTAACGCAACAATATCTTGTTCTTTTGACACATCCGCCTCCACAAACAATGCCGAATACCCTTGTTCATTACACTCTTGCGCTAATTGATGCCCCAGCTCTACATTCACATCTGCAATTACAACCTTGGCACCACGCTGTGCATATGCACGCACAATCCCTTCTCCAATTCCTTGCGCACCACCAGTCACCACAACCACCGACTTTTCAAACATACACATACCTCCATTTTTGCTTATTATTTTAACAAAAAATAAGACAATGTAATGCAGTGAAATAACATAAAGAAAGCTATAGCATCATACAATAAATAGGTATATAATATTTTCAAGGCAAACCTTGCCTCCATAGTAAAATTCATGTTGACATTATGTAATAAAGGACATATAATAAATATTGTCTTTCCTAAGAGGTTTTTAGGAACACACACACCATGTCTCAGTAGCTCAGCAGGATAGAGCAACTACTTTCTAAGCCGTCGGTCGGGGGTTCGAATCCCTCCTGGGACGTATCAAGGTTCAGATAGAATAAGTTTGAACCAACTGAAAAGCGCTTCAAATCCTTTAATATCAAAGGTTTGAGGCGCTTTTCCTTTTTTTGAGAATACGTTAGAAAAGGATAGAAAATGAAAAGTTTCTACACATTTTCTACACAAGAAAAAGTATTATGAAGTCGCTTCTTAACTGTTATTACACTAAGCCGTTAAAAGGTTAAGTGTAACTATTCGGATTCAATTAGCCGAAGTCCTCATTAAACACTATTCTTGAATGCCATCCATCGTTCTTAATGAAATACTTTGTAATTCAGAATGGAATATATGTAAATTGGAAATGAAAATGTGTAAAATGAAGGGGCTGATTGTTATAGCGTTTTATGAAGATAAAGAAATTTACTGCTATAGTTGACGTAAAAAGACCTTATTTACACGTAGAGATTTGCATAAAAATATTGGAGTAGACAGTCATTGTAGTGAATGTTCAGGCATTTGGTTTGAGTGGCAAAATCGAGCCGTGGAGCGGGAAATGGAAAAGTGGATTGAATATTACCAAAGTGTCGTAAATTAACTTCAATAGAACCTCTAGGCACAGGTTATGAGTTCGATGTGGTATTTTAATTAGACTGTTTTCTTAAAGATTGTTGCTAAACAAAACCTTGAGAGGCAACAAAAAAACAGAGTTAATCTAACTTAACGGGTTTACTTCAGAGGTGCAAACAAGTAAATATCTAGTCAAAACGCACAGTGTTTGGCATATGAAATCACTGTGCGTTTTTTTTGTTAAATCAGGGTATTACACTTTATTTAATTTTTCACATATGGAAACGCACCCTAAATCACACTGATGGAAATAATTATTGTAGAGTATGTTAATTTGTACGTGATTTATATGGTGAATTGTATGGAGAAAAAGAAAAACAGAATAACATTATGTGATAAAATACAATTAAATGTCATTAAAGTAATTATAGGGAGACCTAAAATGAAAAAGAAAACAAACTATTTAGCCTTACTTTTAACGGTCATCTTTATGGTTGGTTGTACGAACGTAGAAGATGTATCCATTACAGATGGAGAAACAGATTCACAAGAAGTATCCACAGTTAATACAGATGAAAATAACAAAAAAGAAGAAATTATCACTACGGTTGTTGATGAACCTGTAGTAGAGGAAACACCAACCCAATCAAATAATGAATTGTTTTCAGAATACAAAATAATTGAAGTTGATGGTGGTAATTTGTCTGGATATCGTGAACCTAACGTCGTCGTTGACATTGGTTACGGAGACCGTGAATACTGGGCATTTACTAATGAATACGGGCAACTAGTACGTGTCCTTGCTGACGAAATCATTCTACAAGATGATAGTAAGGAACCTGTATTAACTAATGGCAGATACTATTCTGATGAAGCAAAAGTGCCTGGCGTCGAAAGTACGTTTCTAGATGAAGGACATGTAATTGCAGATTCTCTCGGAGGGGTATCGAATGCTTATAATATAACCTCGCAAAATAGTACCCTCAACCGACATGGTGATCAGGCTTATATGGAAGACGCAATCCGTAAAGCAGGTGGAGCTACTAATTTTGAAGCAATTATCACATATCCGAATACGGAAACGCAGATTCCTTCAAGCTATCAGTATACCTATACAATAAACGGAAATGTCATTACAGATTCATTTGAAAATGTGAATCCAGATGAAGTAAACGAATCTCTTGGACTAACCGGAAATAAGGAGTCCGAGTCCAAATCAGCAAGTTCTTCAACAAATGAAGGTGATCTTTCTAGTGTTGATACAAATGGTAATGGTATCGTGACAATCGCAGAAGCAAAAGTAGCTGGTTTCAGTATGCCAATAACTAGAGAACACTGGTTGTACAAATATATGCAAGATCGTGATAACGACGGTATTGTAGGTGAATAAGCCCCTAGAACTTTGAGGCAAAATAAATGAACGAAAGAACATTTTCCTCGTTGGATGATTTATAACGATTTGCAAATAGATGTCTGTACAGGAACACTTGAAGTTAAACGTCTTATCATCTATAAAATTTGTACCGTGAAAATATAATTATTTTTCACTAACGGGTAGCTTTAATAAAACAAGAATATCTTTTCGCTGGTTTATTTTGATGTACAAAACCATCAAGAGGGTTTTGGCGATACAATGTGAAATGTTACACTTAAACTAACACAGCAGTTTAGTAGAAATTTAGTATTGTTCAACTGCTACAAAATACGAGGTGATCACGTGGAAGTGTTTTTTTCAAGACCAGGTAAAAAAGAGGAAATTAAAGATAGACTTATTACAGACATAAAATATGCAAAAAAAAGATTATTAGTATCTGTTTATTCTTTGAAAGACCCTGAAATAGCGGAAGTTATAGATAAGTCTAAAGCGTTAGATAAAAGAATTGTATATAATCATCAAGTAAATCTAAATGAAACTAAAATTGGGAAAGTAAGTGTTCCACTTATCCAAAATAAAAATTTTATTAAAGAAAATTGTGCGCCTTTAGGAAATTCTTTTAGTCAAATGCATCACAAGTTTATTATTATTGATAATATTCTTTGGACAGGTACATATAATTTATCATTTAACGCTAATGCTAACAATTGGGAAAATATGATGAGGATAACAGAAATGGATGTAATAGAAAAATTTATTGGAGAATTTGATAAGATGTTTGTTTTTTCAAAGGCTATAGAAGATAAATTGAACTTAAATAGGTGCAAAGAATGTGGGGATGAAGTTGAAGACCCATACGAACATTTTCGTATTAAGTATTTAACTTTACATAATAATATGGTTGTTATTAAAAAAGGATCTTCTTGCTTCTATTATGAAGATAGAATTATAGTGACTTCTGACGATCATAATTACGATTCGTTTAATATCTCTAGTACTACTACATCCGGTTATAAAGCTGAATGCTTAAAAAATATGTTAGATTTTAAATGGGCAGAATGTTATAAATGTAAAGAAAAAGGTATAGAGGGACATATGCCTGTCGTTTATAGACGATTTGTTAACAATGTAAAAAATGAAGACGATAACTCTTGGACGAAGTTGGACAGTAGCAGTCTTATAACACATCCTGACAAGATTACATGTTTAGAGTGTCTACATTCAATTATTGTTGAGGAATCCAAATTAAATTCTCTTGATTCAACGAAGGAAATTAAATTTTCCCATAGTAATTTCACCGAGGATCCAGAGTAGTATTGCAACTCTCTTACTAAAATAATGGGAGAAGTGGTCGAAGCTGAATCACTAATTTAAAATGCTACTATGAATTAATACATTGTTCAACTCCCATGAAAGAACGTAATAATCTTTCATTTTTTGTGGTGAAGTGCTGATTTTTGCGCTTCATGGATGGCTAACGGGGGCGTTAAAGATCTTTGAGTTGCATCTGCAGCTCTTTTTTATTGTACTAACAACGCAGTTTTGTTAAATCAGACCATCTTTTCGATGATCTATTTTTACGTCCAAAACATAAATAAGGTTTCGGCTATACAATGTGAAATGTTACACTTAAATTAACGTAAGCAGGTTAATTTAAGAAGGAAACAATCTTTCCAACGTCTAATATAATCGGATGGACTCGATATATATCATCAAAAAACCTATTATTTAAAGATGTTTTTGTTAACTAACTAAAAGGGGGGACAAATATGTCTAGAAAACCAATTGGATCAATTATAGAAGGCGTAAAAAAATATGGACCAAAAGCAGGGAAATTTATTAAAGACAACCGCAAAGAGATAACTGGAATGTTAGGGGTTTTAGGTGTAGGAGATTCTATTAAAAAACGTATAGAAAAGAAAGAAGAATCAAACAAAACAAAAGAAAAAAAAATGCATCATAGGAAAAGGCGTTATAAACATTATGAAAATAAATTACTACCTGAATTGGATATTCAAAATAGGAATGAACTTTTTCAATATATGCTTGAAATCGAGCAGTTTATTCAACAGATAAAAAATGAGGAGAAAGAAGATATTGGCATAAAAAAGCCTATACATGAAAAAAGAATTAAAGATTGGAATGATATTCTTATTCAAATTAAAGATAAAATGTCTACAAAAGATTACCTTGAATTTATTAAAATTTATAACAACCCAAATTATCAAAGTGAATATTTTAAAGGTTTCGAGGGTGATGTTGAGAAATTTAAAAAACTCAATAATTGTAAAAAATACGATGATCTTTTGAAATATATTGCAGAAAAAACTAGTTGGAATATTGATCAAATCAAGAAAGATTTTTCACTAACAGACTTATATAATGACCCAAAATTTTAAGCCTACATGGTTAAAAAAGGCTGTTGCATGATCCCTTTAATTTGGGGAAAAGGGAAATAAAATTATGGATGCGTCTTCATTCCCTTTTCAGTATTCCCCCATAGATGTGTATGATTTTTTAGAGCTTTCTCTGAGCAGAAAAGATAAGATATATTACCAAAAAAGTGTAATATATATATTAAAGTAACAGGGGCAAGAGTTTAAGAATCAGTTGTGAAAGTCAATCGAGCTTTTCTTATTGAGTTTGTTGAGGAAGCACGAGAAAAAGCCGCTATAAGCCTATTAAAGGCTTATAGCGGCTTTGCTTCTTTATAAATGTTAGAAACAAATGTTTCTACACCGTAAGAAGTTGTTCAAAGATGTTACTAGTCTGTTCAGAGTCACGCTCTCGCAACTCTTTTAAGACGTGTGCATACGTAGATGTTGTAATGTCGATGTTAGAGTGTCCAAGGCGTTCTGATACATATAAAATCGAAATACCTTTGTAAAGTAGGATACTCGAGTGCGTGTGTCATAGTCCGTGGACAGTAATGAGCGGTTCAATATTTAAGCGCTTTAGAATGGAGCGAAGGGTATCGTTTAGTCTGTCATTTGTGACAACAGATATATCCGAAGTCGGTTCAAAGAAAACTAAATTATGCACATTCGCTGGATTGTTTTTCGCGGTGATTAAATGCTTTTTTAATGCTTTCATTGTTAGCTTATCAATACTAATTGTCCGCTCTGATTTTTCAGTTTTTAAGGGACCAAAACCACCGCCTTCCTTATACTGCCATTGACGATGTACCTTAATCCGATTGTTTTTAAAGTCTATGTCATTAATACATAATCCAATTAACTCTCCGTAACGTAGCCCGGTAGATAGAGCTAAAATTAGCATAATATTTTCAATCCCTTGATCAATATTCTTGTGTAAATCTTTTAGTAGCAAATGGCTACTTGTATAATCAAGAAATTTTTCAGAACTCTTTTTCCCGGATGAACCTGTGACAGTGACATTTCGAGTGAAATCATTTTTTATTAATTCTTCATCAATTGCTTCCTTCAAACAGGTACGAATGTAGCCATTCAGCTTCCGATTTGTATCCTTTGCATTTGTATCTCCTAAGTCATTTAGGAAGCTTTGATAATCTCGTTTTGTGATTTTTTGAAGAGGCGTATCTTTAAAATGACTAAGAATTTTATTGTACGTTGCTTGATACGAATTTAAAGTAATAGTCCCAACATCCTTCTTATAAGTCTGATACCATTCTAAGAAATATTGAGCAAAGGCTATATCCTTTTTGAAACCAGCAACCCCTTGAGCTATACTTGCTTCAACTTGTGCTGCTGCTAATGAAGCTTCTTTCTTAGTACGAAATCCCCCTTTACGAATAGGTTTATATTTCCCTTCAATTGTTCTACTAACACTGTACTGCCAAGTAGATCCACGTTTTGTGATGCTAGCCATAACCTGCTCCTTTCAATCTTCATTGGTTATAAGCTTTTACTTTTTTATGTTTTTCTAAAATGAATTACTAAAAATTCACTTCATTAGTATTGAAAATTAGCTTAAAATTTTCATCGAGAAAATTTGCCATCTTTGAAGCGTGAAAACTCCAAGGTTCGCCTTTTTTATTTGGATAATAAACAAAGCCACCATTGGTTACATCTAATTTAGATTTGAAATGTGGATTATATAATAAATGTTGTTTGATCCAATCCTTTTTCCGTCCCATACGATTTTCTAAATCAGACATAGACCAATAAACGCCAAGGAGTTCTGCTTTTTTTAGTTCTTCAAAATCCATTTTATCAATAATAATATAGGCCTAAGGGATTGTAATTAAAAGGTTAAGATTTAATTTTTGTTGCATTTTTGTTCTCCTTAATTTCCCTTTTTAAATGATTTTCCCACTTTTTTAAAACTGCTTTTTGATTTTTTACAGACATGAATAAACCTCCGTAGAATTGTCTCTTAGTGAAGAGGGTCCCCATTTAAAAATGTTAATTTCGCTTGACCAATTTTTTGGTCATAAAATCAATAGGTTAAATATCTCTGCATTATCAGCATATTTAGGTTTTTTCAAAAGCTTTTATGTATTTTAAAACTATTTCATTTTTATGAGTAATCATCACACCCTAATTATTAAATATTTTGATTCTTCCTATCGAAAGAAGTGTATATAGAATATTTTAATATAATTATAGATATATACTAATTTTAGGAGGATTGAAATGAAATTAGATAAAAAAGTAATTAGACAAACTACAATAGAATCTATTTTAACTACAGCTGCTTTAAGATTCTAGGTTTAGGTGGAGCTATTACAAGTATTAGACATTCGAGGCTACAGAGAAGTGTTAAAGAAATCGAACTACTATTTAACCAAAGATTGGAAGAAATACAACACATATTTTACTCGAAAACCCAACAACAAGGGGAGGATGTTGATAAGTTATTTGAATTCATGTTAGATTGTGTAATTATGGAACCCAAAATTGAATATTTCATCAATAGATTTATTAATATTTCTTCACACGAAGAAATCAAAGAAGATTTTGTATTAGTTTTTTATGATACTTTAAAAGAGCTTTGATTGATTTAACAGTATTAAAATTATACGATCGCTACTATTTGAGTGAAGACCAAGACAGTAACAATAGATATCAAGATGTATTAGATCAACATGATATTTCTTATGAACAATATGAATTAGTTCGTCGAAATTTAGTTAGAAAAGGAATTCTAACAACAAAAACGAATACTTATTTAGAGATAAATTTAGAAGCAATAGAGGATGCAATTAATGCGCTGCAGAAATATCTTTAAATGCTTAAGGAAAAAAATCTACATATCCACGCTTAAAATCTTTAAATTGAAAGGTAAAAATAATTTAGAATTAACTGAATTTGGTAAAGAGTTTGTGTTGTATGATTAACTCTAAGGATCCAGTTAGGCAAAAACATTTCAGTTAAATGAAAACAAAACAAAAGAAAAAAAGAGTAAAAGTAATAGGGACTGCCCTGATATATAAGACATTGGGGCATTATCAGCGGGCATACCTTTACGGGACATGCTCATGGTAATGCCTTTTGCTTTTACGGCCTGTTGATAATCATACGATGTGTATACCGCCCCTTGGTCACTGTGCAACGTACACCCTTCGGGCAAATAATGAAGTTGAGCTAATGTATCCAGTACAAAATCAGTATCTTGGCAGTCTCCAATCGAATAGGCAATCATTTCACCATTATATAAATCTTGAATACTTGAAAGATACAACTGTTTTTGACCAAATGGCAAGTAAGTAATATCAGTTACGAGCTTCTGTAACGGTGCGGTGGCTTCAAAATCGCGATTTAATAAATTTGCTGCGATCGAGTAAGGTTGTCCTGTTCGTTTCCGTTTTTTCACTTTCACGCGACATTGCCAACCATATTTTTGCATAATACGTTGAACCACTTTATGATTGACGCACATTTCTTGACGTAAGAGTGCTGTAATTTTTCTGTAGCCATAGCGAAATTTATTTGTACGACAGAGTTCACCGATACGTCTCTCTATTGCTTGACGAGACCTTGCATCGGTTGATGCCTGTTTCCAACGATAGTAGGTAGATCGTGCAATCCCAAAATGTTTACAAATGTCCTTTACAGACATCATGCTTCTTAGTGACGCAACTAACTGTACTGCTACTTCTCCAACCACTTCCTCTCCAACTCTGCGTACTTTTTTAGCACCTCAATTTGTTGCTTTAAATAACGGTTTTCCAATGCTAATTTCGTTTGTTCATTGTCCGGTTCAGGACCCTTATTAAAGATATATTGTTTGCCTACAGGTTGTTTTAAACGATTGACTTCACCATTTCTATACCAACGCACCCATGTTTCGACCTGTGTTTTATGGCGTATATTTAATTCCAATAGAATCTGTTTGACAGGTACACCCGCTAATCGCATCTCAATCGCTTTCATTTTTACTTCATATGGATAACTCACTCTTGTTCCCATAGAAAAAGCACCTCCTAATTGAAGTTTGGGTATCTATACCCGATTTCAATCGAAGATGCTTTTTTTATTTGTCTATACTGTTGGGGTCAGTTCCATTCCTCTTTTTTGTTTTATCTGTATTACATATCTTTTGTCCAGATAGGTAGGTGGTATCTCTAGAAAGCAATTGTTCGTTAATTAAAAATGTAGTATAAAGTTTAATTTTTTGTATTGATTTATTGTTTTTTGTGTTATATTAAAAATATCCACTCAAAGCTATCCTGTTCCCCACAGGAGATTAACTATTCCTCTTAATAGTTCATAGGATGTACCCATACATCTTAATTGCTAATACTCCTCAAACTAATGTATTAGTATAATCAATTTGGATTAATGTAAGTGTGACTGCGTACTCCAAATAATCATAATAACTATTCCATTTTATTTTTTTCCTCAATACTTAGGGCATTGACGTCTATTAGTGCGTTATATTTTTTAAATGGCGGTAGGTATCTAATTGTTGTAGAACTCGAAACGTGCCTTAGTTGCTTTTGAATTATAGAAATGTCAATGTTACCCATTTGCATAAGGTAAGCCGTTGTATGTCTAAATGTATGGGCATTAACATTTTTTGTTATTCCTGCTGATTGAGAAATGGTTTTAATTAGTTCATTTAATTTTTCAGAACTTAACATTTTTAAATTTTTGAAAAAGACAAGTTGGTTACCGTTTTTTTCCCATTCCTTAAACATAGGATGTGAGAGGTAACGTTTTAATTCATTTTTAAGTGATGTAGGCATATATACTATGTTGGCCGAGTTTTTTTGCCCTTTATCAACTAAAATGACACCTCTATCGAAAGAAATTTGTTCTAGACTTAAGTTTCTAACCTCTTTGTTTCGTAATCCTGTTGTCATCATTAGAAGTAATAAAATATAGTCTTGTCTAAAAAAAGGATCGTTAGTTAATGCAGCATTCAACAGTTTTCTGCATTCATTTATAGATAAAGATCGATCAATCAATTTTCGTTCGTAGTAATTATTTTTATAATGAGCCATAGGGTTTGAATTAATCTTATTCACACTTTTTAAAAAACCAAAGAAATTCTTCAAGTATACGATATTATCATACAGAATGTGCTTGGTAGCATTTTGCTCATAACGTAAATAATCTAGATATTCATCGATAAATTTTTTATCGATAGGAGAATATTCATTAGATTCTTCATAGAAATAAAAATTATCAAAATCTAACTGACCCTTGTGACCACAATGAACTAAGTATTTCTCAAATTTTCTAAGAGCTACTGTATATGTCTTAACAGAAACAGGTTTTAATTCAGTATAATTCTTCCAAGTTTTATAATAATCAGAGTCTAACAAGATTTGATTCATAATTCATCACTTATCCTTTTTTGAATATTTATTTTTTCTTCTTGAGCAAGGGGATGATTTTCAATTGCCTTTTCTAATTGATCATCAAATAATTTTAAATAAACAGTAGTTGAATTTATCGATTCATGGCCTAATAATCGAGATAAAGTGTATATATCAATACCTGCTTCTAGTCCATATATAGCAAAACAATGTCTAAGTGTATGAACACTGTAGCGATTTTTTTCTGATTCAGGTATTGTAGTTGCTTCATTAATTAATTTTTTCATCATATGCTGAATAGTTCTTTTATTGATAGCAGTACGACCGTTATCTGTAGAAAAAACATAAAGATTATTAAATTCTGTATCGGTTATGCTTCTTTTATGATAATCGTATTTAAATTTTATATAGTCTAAAAGAATAAGTAGAGCGACACGACTAATTTTTCTGGGCTTTTTACTCTCTTCATATTTTTTAGGTATTACTTTGATTGTCTTATTCTCTGCATCAATATCTGAAATTTTTAGATTTAGTAACTCATTTAAACGGATACCTGAACCTAAAAAGACCCAGAGGATTGTATAATTACGAAGCTCATTACTAAACATTTGAGATAAACAAATAATTTCTGCTAGTTGTACTTTTGTGAGGGCTTTTGGCAAATTATCATTTGACCATTTTAATTTTAAGACATCCTTTATAGCAGAAATATCTTTGTTTAAGAATTGTTTCAAAACGCATCTAAAAAAAGATCGAAGGAAAGCACTCTTTTTAGCTTTTGTATTGGAATATTTATATGGAAGTAAATATTTTACTAATACCATTGGTTCTGCCGCTTTTTGGAGATTCGTATTTTCACCATATTCCTTCGTTACGAATGATTTAAATTGAATTAATTCTGATTTATATGTCTTCTTAGAAGACTCACTTAATCCAAGAAAAAAGAACTGCAAAGGTAATATTCTATACTCTTCTAAAGTAGCATCTTGTTTTTTATCAATATTAACTTCTATTTTAGTAAGTCCAATCTCATTAACAACCTGTTCGAGTAATCCAGGACCATAGTTATTTAATATAACCTGAAGTTCAGTTCTTACTTTTTCAAGTGGGGAGCCCCCTGGTCTTTGTATTGGCATATTAATACTCCTTTAAAAATAATTAATTTTATTTATTGCATTATTTAAAGATTTATCGTCTCGATGAATATAAAGACTTGTTGTATCAGGCCTCGCATGCCGGCTTAAATATTGTATGACTTGGGGTAGTAGATTTGGTTGTTCTGAGAGTCTTGTTATAAAAGTATGCCGGAAAATATGGACTCCACCTGGAAAATCCCAATTAAAAACGAAACTTATTAATTTGTAATAGTTGTACAGTTCACTTTTGAAAGTTTGAGGTTTATCACAAAAAACGTACTTTTCATTTAGATTAATTAAGGAATATAAATCATCCAATAATAGCTTAGGCAAGGGAAGGATGTCATATTTATTACCTTTCCCTTTAACCGATATTGTATTGGTACCAAAGTTAATATTAGAGGATTCTAAATAAGCAACTTCGCTTTTTCTTAACCCTAAATAAAGCATCAACTTATAAGCAGTACAAAATTTTAAAGGATCGGGTGTATAACACATAACTGCACCAAAAAATTCAGATAAATGTTGATTTGTTGGTAAGTCTCGATATTTATACTTATCAAATTTAATGCTGTTTATATTTTTTGTTATATCATTTGGTATTATCCTCATATGATACAAACATTCAAATAAGGAACGGATATTATAAAATGTATCACTAATGGTATGTTTTTTATAAACTCCTCCATGAAACTGTCTCATCAAATAAACTTTATAATCTTCTATGTGATCTGCGGTAACTAGATAAAGTGGAATGGAATTTAAAGAATAACTGTGAAATTTAACATAAAATGTGGTTAACCAATTTAAAAAATTTTTATAATCATGTTTTCTTCTTTTAACTGTACTTTTAGTACATTCTTTTCTTACTTCGTCCAAGTGGCGTTCTAAAACAACATGATTAAATTCTTCAAACTTTTTATCTGTATTTAAGGGATTTAAAAATTTATCGTTTGAAAAATATAATGAGTATATCTTTTCAAATTGATTAATCTTACTATTTGTTAAATTTTTTTCAGAAACAAAACTAAGGAAAAGATTTTCATCATACAAATCAAAATCTTGGATGTTTGTAGGTGATTTATTTAGATGTAATGAACAATAAGAGAGAAATTCTTCAATAATCTTGTAATACAGAAAAAATGTATAGGGTTTAATTTGATTTTTTGATTGCAAAAATTTTAGTAACTTATTTGCCTTAATTGAATAAGATTCGAGGATTATTGAATTAATTCCTGTGGGACCTTTGTATTTTTGCTGTATTTCCTTATCTAGTTGGTAGAGATTATTCAATATCATCACCATACTTTCATTTGAATATGTCTTAATATCAATATGGCTATACGATAATGAATTTAAACAACTATGTGAAAAATTTGTCGTGGAAGAAGCATTCCATGAAATATCTTTCATATTTCTTGAATCATCATACAGTAAGAAATTAATGAATAATTGATTTGTAATCGACAAATCTTCTTTCTTTTCCATTATTGTTACACTCCTTTAGTGGTTTAGTGAGGATTCATAATCATTTTGAAAAAGTAAAATTAATTACAATTAAATCGTGTACTCAGATTCTTTATCATAATTTTGGAAGGAGGTGGGGCTTATGAAACTTACCGTTAAAATTAGTGCAAGTTTTTATAAAACTGTTCAAATTGTAATTCTATGCCCCATTCTGATATTTACTTTCAAGGATATGAGTACTAAGTATAAAGCAGATTATTTAATTGGAGCTCTTCTTAATTTCTGACGATATGTTGATTGAAAGAAATTAAATTATTAATTGGAATAGCAACATGTCTAAATTCAACTTTCACAGGTTCTATTTAAAGTATTGTTTTATTTTAAAAACAAATTTACTTGACCAAAATTTTGGTCAAGCAATATTTTACAATTTAATACTTGTATCATTTAATCAGGTGATGATTAGATGATACACAAAGGTTTAAATCCTGATCATATAAAACTAATTTGGGAATTAATTAGCGGTAAAATAACTTTTGAGGATTATCTCAGAAGAAGAGGATTAAGTAAAAATGAAAAATTAGTTGAACTAAATTACTTAGTAAATGATAATGTCTATATGCTAAACGAATTTTTATCTAATATTTCTATTGGCCTTCGATGCAATGCCATGAAAGGGCTATTTAATTTATCTGATTTAGATATAGAAAATTGTGTGGATTTTCGGAAAAGCTCAATCGGATATTTTATTAAAAACAATATTATGCCTGATAATGTGATAAGTACAAGACTTGATGTAATTTGCCGTTTAGCCATAGTTTTTGATTTACCATTTAGATATTTAGCTCACTATACTAAGTATGAAATGCTATATTCATTTGCTGAGTATGATGCGCTTCAAATTGAAACTAAAAATTTACGATTACTAATCGAAGAAATATTATTAGAAGCAAAAAGTGGAATTAAAAGCAACAGGAATATTTATGGAGTTAAAATTGTAAATGATTTTTTTAAAGCTGGTAGAAAAACTGAGCTTTATTCTCGAGTTGATATTAGAAAAGAATTTTTTACCATCGAAATACACCTCGAAAATGTAGCGAACATTAATAATCCAGAGCTTTTAAATTTAGAAAAATCATTAGGAGTAAAAAATGAAATATATATTCGAGATGCTTTTTTACGTGATAACAAAAAGCTTTATATTTTAATTCCTTTCGCTGAAGATTTACAACATAATGTAATTAATCTCCCAAAAGAATTTTTGTGGAGAAATGTATTAAATAGCTTGAATACGGAAACGATGGAAAAAATAAGGAATTTTGAAGTAGAGGCATCTAAAATAAATTTTGATTAAAAATACCCGCTTAAGTTAATTTCTTAAGCGGGTATTTTTTTGTTAGAAACTGTATTGTATAAAAAACCATCATTTAATAGATGAATTGAAGAGAGAACATGAATTAACGTTTATGTTCTCTTTTTTTATTTTTTTGTCTATAAACTCGTCCATTGTTAAAAGTATATAAAACGTATGGAAGGTCTACTTTCCTATTGTCTTTTTTAGGAAATACTCTTTCGAGGTTGCCCACTAACTCGAATCAAAATAAAACTGGAAAGGTTATGACGTTTCCGAAGCAAACAAACGTATAGCACTCTATTCAAGAGTTCCTTGTTTCGCTTTGAGTGTGAATGGTGTTAGCGACCATTAATGGCTAGGAGTGGTATATCTGAGTTCTAAGGAACTGGAACACGTAAACGACAAAGACCTTTAGGGCAGAATTTAGAGGGGTTACGTGGAGCTGAAAAGCGAAAACTAAACAAGGTGATACAAGAAACTCAAATTCTGAGCGAACGTTCAGTATATCAAGTTATTCTCTATTTTCATTGACAATTGTTTTTATCTTTGAAAGTAGGGAATAACTATGTCCAATTGCTCTCCTCATTCGCTCGCATTCAGTAATTTTTAAAAGCCGAAAGTCAATCACTAATTATCTACCTAAATTTATTAATCAGTCCAACCTTCGAATAAAATTGCCTCGAGATTTTCACTAGGGTTATTTGGGTTTGGAATAAATATTTTAGTTTTTTTCAGTTTTCCACTAGCGAAATGTGTAGAAAAATCAGGTTGTTCTTCAAGTGCTATGTAATCATCAGTTAGCATCATTACAAATATTTTTGTTGCGTCAGTTGGAATATCATCTCGTGAAATATAGTCACTAAATACTTTATGTGGGTGTTCTAATTCATACATTCCTCGAACTCGAAGGTTTGATAGTTTTAGTGGGTCAATTCCCTTGGCACGAGCCAATTCCTTAGAATCAATCAATGTAGCGTTTGTACTTGCTACTGCTTCCCTAATCTCGTCAATTAGACTTAAATATGTAGAGCGGTCAGCTACCATTGTATTTCCGTAAGCAAACCAAAGAGAAAGAAGTTTGTTGTTTTGAGTGTTTAAATTCCCAGTAACGTAAATAACCTCTTTTCTATCCCACGTTTCCTCACTAATCTCTCTAGGTAAGTTCTGACTATCGGGATAGATGTAATCTTTTGGATAAGAACTGTTTAATGCTAGAGAAGAATAGCTCTGATTATTTAGTTTTTTTGGCTCAACACCAACTCCACCTTTAACAATAAAATCGGGGAAGTTAGAAGAGTTACCTGTCCAACTAAGATATTCATTGTACTTAATCATTTTTTCGTGTTCGTACTGGTATTGACTAGCACCTGTGCAAAACATATCCTTCACGAAATATTCAAGGCTATCTCCTGCTGCATTTGCTGAACCGTTTGATCGGAAAATTGGTGTGAGAATACTTGAATTCCTATCGAGAATGTTCTTTAAAGCCACTAAAACATTTGTTGTAGGTGATTGTGTCATTTCATTTCTCCTTCTGTTTGTTTTCTCTATTTTCTCATAGATATATAGACTGGCCAAACACAAACTATTATGGTAAGATACTATATATTGAAAAGGAGTGATTTCTTATGGTAGTTGCTGAAAGAGAAAAAAGAACTTTTGTGTCTTCGCTTACTTTCACGCCCGAAGAAGTACAAAATGTTTTGTTCGAGAAAATTCTTGAAGAAAACAAACTTGTTCAAACTAATATCACTGAACAAGATAGATTAGAAGAAAAAGAAATACTAAAAAAGCTTCATTTCGCCGAAGGAGAAACGAATATTGTTTCGTTGTTCTCGGGTGCGGGCGGCTTAGATTTGGGAGTAGAACTTTCAAGTATGGTCGTTCAATTTGGAGAAGAAAAAGCATACAGAGCTTTTGAAAATAAAGAAGAATATTTGAAATTGCGTAGTGAAGTAAAATGTAATTTTGTTTATTCAAATGATATGTTTACATCAGCAAATATGACTTATGTTAATAACTTTGCTCCAACTGTTACTAAAGTTGCAAAGGATATTCGTAAAGTAGCAGAATTTCCGAGCTGTAATCTTATGCTCGGCGGATTTCCATGTCCAGGTTTTAGCAGTTCCGGTCCTCGATTACTCGATGATCCACGGAACTTTCTGTACGTCCATTACATTCGTGCTTTAGTGCAAAGTACACCCGAGTTTTTTGTTGCTGAAAATGTAAAAGGTCTTATGACAATGGCTAAAGGACAAGTTCTTAGCCAAATGATAGAAGACTTTAAAGCTGCGGGTTATTATGTTACTGCCCATTTAGTAAATTCTCGCGATTATGGAGTTCCACAACTTCGTGAACGAGTATTTATTGTCGGAATCCGCAATGATATTCGTGAAAAATATGGTTTTGAATACGAAGTTCCTGCACCAACACATGGAGAAGGGAAACTTCCATATGTCACTTTGAAAGATACGATTAGCGATTTGCCTTTGGATGCTAAAGATGTTTACGAAGGTTCGTTTTCAAGTATGTATATGAGCCGTAATCGTAAAAAGAACTGGGACGAGCAAAGCTTTACTATTCAAGCGAGTGGTAGACAAGCTCCTATGCACCCTCACGGCGAACCTATGGAAAAAAAGGGGAAAGACTCTTGGGAGTTTCAAGGTAATTTTAATCGTCGTTTATCTGTTCGCGAAGTTGCCCGTATTCAATCTTTTCCTAACTGGTTCGAGTTTTCAAATGGCAATAAGGAAAACGTTACGAATAATCATAAACTTAATGAACAATACAAACAAATTGGCAATGCAGTGCCAGTCATACTAGCTGAAAAAATGGTTCGTCCAATTATTAAGTTCTTATATGAAAAAATTATTTAAGTAAGAAATAAATTCATAAAAGATATTCATCAATGCTCATTCCAGTTTATTGGGATGAGTTCTTTTATTTTATGGTCTTAATAGCCTATACTATCTATCAATCCGTGGGGAAACATACTCAGCTATACGACCAGCCTCCTCATCGTAAGCTCCTCAATGGGGGGGGCACGATCGTGGTGGAAAACTTTATAATATAGGCAAACTGATAGCTTCTGAGAAGGCTCTAGCGGATAAATAGGGCAACCATACTTCTCACTAAATTAGTGGAGTGAGTTATAACCAAACGATTCAAAGATGGCTGGATTTCGCACTGTACACTTTCTACAAAAAACAGATCACGGTCATGTATCAAAAGGTTCCGACATTCCTACTTGTAATCTGGTTTTGATGAATTTATTGTTGGAATTTTTAAAGGGATATATCATGAAATGCTAAGAAGAGCAAGTTGCATTTTTAGGTTAAATTATCTAATTCTTATTCAATAGTAGGTAAATAAGTATATAATATTAGTAAACGTTATCCATTAAAAAGAGCCAATATTTAAAAGAATTATATAAATGAGGGGGATTAGCTTGTCGTTAAAAATATTTCAATACGTCCATCCGAATGGAGATGTTCTCCCGTTAGAAATATGGATGAAGTTTGGTATTGAACTTGCACATTTTTTGAAAATGCAACCAGAATTTGTGAAAGTTTATGTGTCTGTTCCTTCCAGCTTACTTTTCTCTTATGTATTTACATTAGGATGTATCGATTATGATTTTCAACATCCGATAAAAGAACGTTTACTAGAAAAATATTTATTATTGCAACCTGGGCAACGCGTTTTATATAAAGTAGATGACGAATGGATTGCCCATTCTGTAGAAAAAGTCGGGGAGCATCCAATTTCAAAAGCACGTGCACTAATATTGAGAGGGCGCATGAATTCTATTAATTATGTACCTGAAGAGCGCTGGTCTACACATGTGAGTATTTACGACGAGGAAATAACAGATATTCGTAACATACGTAAAGTAAAAAATGTCTTTAATATTCTTGAAGATGCTTTGTTAGATACTCTTTATGAAGAAGGAAAATTACAATTGGTGATGATGCAAAATACACCAAATACATATGTTTATACAAATAAAACAGAATGGAACATCTATAAAGAAACAATCACATTGTATTTAAAAAAACAGCTAGTAGGGCTGGATAATTTTTTCTTTGACGGCTCATTGACAACTTTTCGTAATATTGGATTCTTAGAACATAAAGCGATAGATGTAGTCTCACCTGATGCGACGATTATTTTAAACGGTAGTAGCCGTGCGCTGCGTAAGCTTGATTTATTTAAAGAAAAAAGATGTGCGATTATAGTAGATCGCCATGAATTGAAGGAAAAATTTGAAGAGTTGCAGTTCAAAATTGAGCAAGATTGTTTAACGGGTAAAAATACGATTATTAATGATCGACTTATTGAATATTTACAACAGAGAAATACGAATATACCAGAAGGAGTTGAAATTATTGTCTGGATACCGTAAAGCAAGTTTGGATTTAGTGAACCGCTTATTTAGTACCAATAGTACCGTTGAGTTTGAAAAAGTAGAACATCCACAAATTGATGTACTTACAATTAATTTAAAAAAGTTAAAGGACTATGTGAATTCTTATTACTCTGCAGATGAGTTACTACAGGTGGAAACGCAACAGTTTATGAAAGTATGTCGGCGTGTTTTTGGAACGATTCGCAATTACAGCAACTTTTTTAAAGCAAATAATGCTGAAATTGTACATTTCATTAATTTTACGAGACGTAAAGCATATGCAGAGTTGTATAAAGATGTTGTGGAACCAATTATAAATATCATTCGTGAGTTGCGTAGTATTGAAACAAATGCTTATTTGACATGTATCGATTCTCTTATTGATTCGCAAAAAATCAATCCTGATAACACTGTGATTTTGATAAAAAATAAAATATTGGATAATGAATTGCAATTCGGTGATTCAACGATTCGTATAATGCATGACAAAGAGTTTGTAGATGAAGGTCTCTTTGTTAAAACGCTGCTTTTTATTGGAACACCAAGCTATTTCGGTAAAAAGTTTAGCGAAGTATTTTACGCCCGTAAAAATATTTTTATCGCGTACGGAAGCTTTGAAAATAATTTATACCGAACGACATCGTTTAAAAATATCGTGCAAAAAGAACAGCGTATCAATACGATTTATCGACAAGTGCAAATTGGTCTAGGGACACATGGCATTTCATTAAAAGAAATTTCAAATGAGCAATCATCAAAGGCAAGTGAAGAAATGATTGTGTCACAATATGAAAGTCAGGCAAAAGATACTTCAGACCTTATTGAAGCAAAACTAGCCGTTATTTCAAACAACAACTATATTTTCTTACCGATGTTGCAAAAAATAAATGTCATCGATCGTGATACGTTAAAAATTACGCAAGCAAACGTTAAAGAAATTGAAAAAGGCGATTTATTATTATTCCGCACACAGAATGCAACGACATTTATTCGTGATATTGCGGACGAAATTTTAGGAGAAGACGCAGCAAAACATCGTAAACACGTGGAATTATGGAAACGTAAGCTACGTAAAATTGTTGAGATGAACGGTATCGAAAAAGTATCAATAGTTTACCGTAAAAAATACAATTTAGATGTAGCCCATGTCCACAATATAAAATATTGGATCAGTAGTTTTTCGATTAAGCCAACGTGCTTGTCAGGACTACTTGATGTAATGAATTTTGAAGAAGATAAAAAGAAGATCATTTTAAACTCTACGAAGCTTATTAACAGTGCACATATTTCTGCAGGTCGAAAAATTTCGAGTAGCTTAATGAATGAGCTTGATAAAAACTTGGAAAATATTATTGAAGAAAAAGGCTACTATACCTTTGAATCTTCAGAGTTTAAAGGTGCCTCGTTCAACATTGAAGAAATTAAAAAATTATCAGCAAAAAGTCACTTTATCCCAGAAAATGAAACGTTAAAAATTATTAAAACTTGAGGTGAATTAATGTGAATACAAAACTAGCATCAGCGTTAAAAAATCGTGAAGCACTCATTGCTGCTGTGGAACAAGAAATAGTCGGTCCTGGTGATATTGAAAAGGCAACTGTGGAATTTAACCCTAATGTCGACACGAAATTTACAACTTTCGATGAATTAAATGCTAATTACTATTATTTTCATGCTTCAGAAAAAGAAGAAGTATTACAAGGTGATTCACCTTCACGTCGTTACGCAGCAGGTATGCTGTATCCGTTTGAAGTGGAAACATTTGATGATGATGTGTACGAAAAGCTCGATTTTGAAACAGAAAATGAAGAGTTTTATAAAGAGCAAGATGAAGTGGCACGTGAAGAAATCGATGAAGAAGAAGGATTAGAAGATGCTCCACCACAAGTACAGCAAAACGATCAAAAAATTTCCAGCATGGGTGTGACTTTTTGTTTAGCGAATGGTGTGCAATCGTTTAACACTGTATTTACGGGAGGTGTTTACGATAAACATCGAATTGAGGCAGACATATTCGCTAAAGACAAGAAATCTGGTTTCGATAAACAATATCAATTTAAAGAAGATTGGTGGCTACGAAAATCGGTTAGCGCTAATGTTACAGTACAATTAGCTGATTTTGATACAACGAAAAAAATTAGCTATAAAGAATACGATGTAGAACTAGTAGATGGTGTTAATACACCGGTTTCACGCTACAAATTAAAATTGCATGTGCAGTGCCGTATGAAGGAACACTTTGGGTTATTGACTGTGACGGCAATTAATGTGTCATCACCACCATTAACCTTCAATAAAGATGAATATGCCATTTTTCAATCGAAAATTACAATTAGCGCAAACGAAGGGGACTTTTTAAACTATCCAAAAATATCGGAACGTAATATAGATTTAACAAAAGATGAATGGAATAACGAACTATTATTCAAAAATAAGTTAAACTATGCGTTCGGTCATAATTGTACAGTAACGTGGGATTACAAAGCGAAATCAATTCGTGAGTTCTCTACAACGTTTATCCCTACATATGAGACAGAAAGTATGACGCCAGACATAGAAATAGAAGTAGGTGGTCAAAAGGTACCGTTGAAAATTGAAATGCGCCATCTAATGAATGTTGAAAAATACGATGACGTAATAAACATTTTACAGCCACTTGTACACGGTTATCGTAAATGGATTGATGAGCGGGATGAAGAAGTTACCACTACGATTACAAAAACTGAATTACTTGATGCTGCGAAAGCTAACTTAACACTATGTCGTGAAAGTTTAATACGTATGGAAAAAGGGCTAGCGTTACTCCAACAACCGCATGTATTAAAGGCGTTTAAATACGCCAATAAAGCAATATTATTACAGCAAATTAACGGTAAAATACCTCGTAAAGCGTATTATATGCGAGAGCAGTCTAGCAGCTCATTAGATCTCATCATTGACGAATCATTTGAAAGAGTAATGGATAAAATGATGCATTTACAAGACCAGCCAAATAGTTGGCGAGCATTCCAAATCGCATTTTTTTTAATGTCGATTCAATCACTTGTGGAAAAAGAGTCGTTTGACCGTGAAATTGTCGATTTAATTTGGTTCCCAACTGGAGGAGGTAAAACGGAAGCATATTTAGGGGTTGCAGCATTCCAAATGTTTTATCGACGTTTAGTCGATAAAAATGATGCAGGTGTAGATATTATTATGCGTTATACATTGCGCCTTTTAACAGCAGACCAATTCCAGCGTGCGTCGCGCTTACTATGTGGAATGGAGTTTATTCGCCGTGACAATCCACATGAACTAGGATCTACACCGTATTCTATAGGAATTTGGGTAGGATCAAAAATAACACCAAACCGAACAGTCGATGCCATTCGTGAAGTGAGAAAAATGCAACAGCCACAAGGCTCCGATAATTTAGCTATTACACGTTGTCCATGGTGTGGTTGTGAAATTGGCAAAATAAAAATTAAAGGCAAAGGGGCAAAGCAAAATGAATCGACAGCTATCGGTTTTAAAATCGTAGACGGTGATCTAATTGTCCATTGTCCTGATACAAGTTGCCACTTTAACAACGAAATTCCTGTGTACTTCGTCGATGAAATGATTTATAAAAAACAGCCGACTTTTTTAATTGGTACAATAGACAAATTTGTACAAATTACGTGGCGTAATGAGGCGCGTCGATTATTTGGTATTAATGAAGAAGGTGAGCGGGAACTTTCGCCTCCGCAAATTATTATTCAAGATGAGCTCCACTTAATTTCGGGTCCACTTGGTACGCTAACAGGCTTATATGAAGTATTAATTGAAGAACTTTGTATTGACGATAGAGGTGCGGAACCAATTAAGCCAAAAATTATTTCAGCTACAGCGACAATTAAAGAATTCGAAGAGCAAGCTAAATGTTTATTTGGACGTGAAAACGCTCGTCTGTTTCCAAATCCAGGAATAGATATTGGAGATTCTTTCTTTTCTAAAGTCGCAGTTGATGAGCAGGGCTTACCAAAACCAGGTCGTAAATATATTGGGGTTTTCCCATCGAAAGTACGTATCCTCATGGCACAAGTTATGACGTATTCAGCGTTATTGCAAAAAGTAAATAGCTTCCCAGAAAATGAAAAAGATCCATTCTGGACATTGCTATCGTTTTATAACAGCTTACGCGATTTAGGTGCGGGTCTAAACTTATTTAGTAGTGATATTCAGACATATATTGAAGCGTTAGTTCAGCGTGAAGGGATCGATTTCAAAGAACGACGCGCTATTTTCTCATCACTTGAGCTTACGTCACGTAAACAAAGTCACGAAATTACAAAAACCATTGATGATTTAAACGTTCCTTACGAAGTGAAAAATGCTAAAGGTTATACCGAAGCACTGAACGCATGCTTGGCGTCGAATATTATTGAAGTAGGTGTTGATATCGACCGTTTATCATTAATGGGTATTGTCGGACAGCCGAAAATGACTGCGCAATATATTCAAGTAAGCGGTCGCGTAGGGCGTCGTCCAGATGAACGTCCAGGCTTGATTGTAACGATTTATTCTAATCAAAATTCGCGTGATAAATCACACTTCGAACATTTTATCGGTTACCATCAGCGCTTATATGCACAAGTGGAAACGACAAGTTTAACACCATTTTCAACGGCTTCATTAGAACGTGGTCTAACTGCGGTTATTATTGGATTTATACGACAACGTTTGCATAGCGGACTTGCAAAAGAACCTACAATGAATGAAGTCGATCGAGCTCGTAAAGATGAGCGCTTCATACAATTCCTCGAGCGTTTCTTGCAACGTGTTGAATTAATTGATGAGGAACAAGTAGAAACAATGAAAGGGCAGTTTGCAACATTTATGAATGCATTATTAAAGGGACGTTACGAAACGTGGCGCATATCGGACACTCAACGTGGTTTAATGCACGAAGCAGGCAAATTAGCTGATGCAGAAAAACATCCTAGCAGTATAGCAGTAATAAATTCGTTACGTAGTGTAGATGCGGAATGTTTAGCTTCTATTACCGCATTAGAAGAAGAAATTGAAGGTTTTAGTTTTGATTAAGGGAGGGGTACAATGAGATATTTACCGATGAGACGTTCGAAGTTGGTAGGTACGGAAGGTCCAGGTTCACTTGTCATTAGTCCAGAAGGTGAAACCGCCGTTGTTGGCGCATTAGATTTATGGTTTAGAGACTTCCATGGCAACCTATCAACAGAATTACAAGAATTTGAAGTACATGAACCACGTTTGAAATCTGTATTGAAAGTAGATAAATTTTATAAACCACCAGAGTTTCGTAAAAAATCGAAAAGTAAAGTGGAAGTAGTACCAAATAGTAATTTAGTAATTCCACTTATGCGTTTTCCTAAGTGGCATTACTGTGGCTCGTGCCGTACACTAAAAGAGCTAGAACTTGATCAAACGACAGTGTATGTTGATTGCCCTAAATGTCAGCAGAAGCGCCAATTTAAACAAGTTCCATTCGTTGTTATTTGCGAGCACGGGCATTTATCCGATTTTCCATGGCGTGAATGGGTACATAGTGACGAAGCGACGACATGCAAAGGTAATTTAATAATTCAAACAAGCGGAGGTACAACGCTTGATTCATGGCGAGTCACTTGTGAAGGGTGCAAGGCCTCACGTGATTTAAACCGTATTACTTCAGAGGATAAAGAAAAAGGGACAAGCTATTTAGGGGAACAACTAAACTCATCGAAATCCAATAAGTATACATGTCGAGGTGAACGTCCGTGGTGTAGTACGGAAGCAGAAGCTTGCAGTGCTGCACCAGTGGCAATTTTACGTAACTCCATAAATGTCTATATGGCAAAAAAAATTAGCGCATTGGCGATTCCAGGTGATTATAGTGAAAATGTCGACACAGTCGTTTCGAAAATTCAATCACCATCAAAGTTTTTAATTCGTGCAACGCTGAATTTAATGGATAGTGAAGAAAATAAAGTACAATATATTCGCAACAGCCTCCGCTTTGAGTTAGGTAAACAAATTACCGACGAAGATATTAAAGAAGCGTTGCTCTATATTGAATCTGGCGTGCAATTTGAATATACGGATGAGCAACTTGAAAAACCAGGTTTATTAATTAAAGAAAAAGAATTTGAAAAGTTAACAACAGATGTGAATTCAAAAGAGCTGAAAGTAGATCCTGAATGGATGTATGAATATGATGCTGACGAGGCGAATTATTATAGCAACTACTTTGAGCGTATCTCACGCGTACTTCGTTTAAAAGAAACGACAGCACTTTACGGTTTTGACCGTAAAGATTATAAAAATACAACAGATTACAGCAACTATTATCCGTTTTTGTATAAAGACTTAGAAAAAGCAAAAGACCTATGGTTACCAGTCAATGAAGTATATGGTGAAGGTATTTTCATTCAGTTTAATCTAGAGCAAATAGAGAAATGGGAATCTTCTCCTTCTGTAAGAAAATATTTCCATCGTTATAAGCAACGTGTCGCACATGTCAATCACCGGGATGAAACGATTTTAACACCAGGAAATATTATGCTGCATACGTTTTCGCACTTTATCATTGATGAATTAGCGAATGTTTGTGGTTATAACCGTGCCTCTATTCGCGAACGTTTGTATTTAGATAAAAATCAATACGGTGTACTAATTTATATTTCGGCTGGTGATGGGGAAGGGACATTAGGAGGCCTTGTTCGTTTAGGGCTGAAAAGCAAAATCTTTCATATTATTGATAAAGCAAAAAATAAAGCCGAATGGTGTAGCTCAGATCCAGTCTGTACAGAGTTAGGACAGTCTCAGGGACAAGGTATTAATGGTGTTAATGGTGCGGCTTGTTATAATTGTTCTCATATACCGGAAACTTCTTGTGAATTTTGGAATCTATATTTAGATAGAAACTTATTAATAGGTTCTGATGTTGGTTATTTTAAATAGAAAAAGAAACCCATTAAATTTAATGGGTTTCTTTTTGAATGTGCGCCCGGCATGCGTATGAACTATAGGGTGCAAGTCCCGAACCCCAAAGACAGAAGTAGAGGTTAGCCAAGAGCAAGGGTGTCCGTGGCGACGCGGAATCTGAAGGAAGCTGGAGGCAAAACACCGGTCCGAGGAACACGAATCTCATAGAAGGCTAGGTATGATTGGATGAGTTTGCATTACAAAACAAAGTCCTTTCTGTCGAAGGTCATATCGAGTAAATGAGGCAGATAGATGGTGTGAAAGTGCATACGCTTACCCGGGGAGGTCTGATGGAAACGTGAAGTACCCTTCATAACCTACTTGGTGACAAGTAGCTGAACCATCAGAAGTCAGCAGAGGTCATAGTACAAGTGAGTCTAGAATGACTTGGAAGGACTGAACAATTAAGAGAGAATAGCCCTTGGCATTCCATCTCGAATGAAGGAACACAGAAAACAGAGAAACCTCACGCTTAGAAAGTAATGGTGAAGTCCATGAGGGTATTGGCGGAGGGTGTAGTTCAGATGGGCATAAGAAGATAAGCTATTCACGGAAAGGAATGAAATGGTGATGTTGAATCAAATTCTAGCACGTCCGAATATGATACAAGCATTAAAGCGAGTGGAAGCGAATAAAGGAAGCCATGGAGTAGACATGATGCCCGTACAAACCTTACGTCAGCACATCCTCGAAAATTGGGCATCCATTAAAGCGCAAATTCTAGCGGGGACCTATGAACCGCAACCGGTACGACGTGTCGAAATCCCGAAACCAGACGGCGGTGTGCGTCTATTAGGAATCCCAACCGTGACAGACCGTTTGATTCAACAAGCTATATCGCAGATATTATCTAAGGAATATGACCAAACTTTCTCGGACAACAGTTATGGATTCCGACCAAATCGGAGTGCTCATGACGCAGTCCGAAAAGCGAAGGGTTATTTAAAAGAAGGTTATCGATGGGTCAGTTCTTCGATAAGGTTAATCATGACCGCTTAATGGCAACATTAGCGAAACGAATTTCAGATAAATCCTTATTAAAACTAATTCGTAAATATCTCCAAGCTGGTGTCATGATAAATGGAGTGGTTTCTAGTACAGAAGAAGGAACACCACAAGGTGGTCCTTTATGTCCTTTACTTTCAAACATCGTTCTAGATGAGCTAGATAAAGAGTTAGAGAAACGTGGACATAAGTTCGTTCGATACGCAGATGATTGCAATATTTATGTGAAGACAGAACGTGCAGGACTGCGAGTCATGGCGAGTGTACAACGATTTATCGAAGAAAGACTTCGACTGAAAGTCAATGAAAAGAAGTCAGCGGTAGACCGCCCGTGGAAACGGAAATTCTTAGGATTCAGTTTCACAGTTCATAAAGAACCTAAGGTTCGCATTGCGAAATCAAGCCTCGTTCGAATGAAAAAGAAAATACGAGAAATTACCTCAAGAAAGATGCCTTACTCCATGGAATACCGTATCGAGCAATTAAACCAATATTTAATTGGATGGTGCGGATATTTTGCGCTCGCAGACACCTCTTCAATATTCAACAGATTAGACAGTTGGATTAAGAGAAGGTTGCGAATGTGTCTTTGGAAGAATTGGAAGAAACCCCGAACAAGAGTCAGAAATCTCATTCGTTTAAAAGTTCCATACGGAAAAGCATACGAATGGGGAAATACACGAAAAGGATACTGGCGCACCTCAAAAAGCCCCATATTACACAGAACCCTCGGCAATTCCTATTGGGAAAGCCAAGGGCTGAAAAGTCTGCAAGTTCGTTATAAAACTTTGCGTTATTCATCTTAATTGAACCGCCGTATACGGAACCGTACGTACGGTGGTGTGAGAGGTCGGGAGTTAATCACTCCCTCCTACTCGATTTTCAAGTTAAGTTATTTCATTTGAAATATCCCATAATTTTTGAAAATGGTTTGTATACTGTAAGCCCGAAATATAAAAAAGCGCAGCTTTACGGTACGCACGACGAATAGCCGTTTATCTGAAAAAAATTTCAGATAAACGGCTATTTTGCACATGTTACTTGGATATTTTTCGCCCAAGGCATGTAATCGTTTAAAATCTCTGGGTGCTGATGAATCGGTAAATTCGGCAACTCTGTCATTAACTTCACTAGGTATTGATAAAAGTCGATACCATTTGCTTTTGCTGTTTCAGCCAAACTTAAACAGATCGCATTCGCTTTAGCACCGGCTTCACTAACAGAGAAAAGCCAGTTCTTACGACCAATCACATTCGGACGAATCGCATTTTCGGCTGGATTATTATCGATTTCAATCCTACCATCGTCCAGAAATGCTTTTAATCCGTGGATGCGATTTAATGTGTATTCTGCTGCTTAAGCTAAGGCATTTTTCCCGAAGAAAGGCGATTCGTCTACCCATTTTAGAAACTTCTCTACAATCGGCTTTGACTGTTTTTGCCTTGCTTTTCGGCGTTTACCTGGTGAAAGACACTTAAATTGACGTTCTAAGTGATACAGTTGATCACAATAATCGACGCCAATTTTGCCGTTTTTGCTATCAGCTTTGAGCCAATAACGTCGCACATGCGCCCAACAGTTGGCGAACGTGACATCAGGTAAATTTCCGTATGCAGAATACCCATCACAAATCACGGTTCCTTTAAAGTTAGCTGTAAAGCCTGCTAAAACAGAACGACTTCTTGATAAGGCACTTTGAAACAGGACGATGATTGGTCCTTGGCTTGGTACGCTTCGGAACACCCAATTGTAGGCATTCGATTGACCGGATTTTCCGTCTGAGACTTTTCCGTTTTGGATCTGTATAAAGCTTTTGTTAGTTGATGAATCTGTTCAGTTAACACTTCAATTCGTTTCAATAAATCTTTGTTTTGGTTAGATAAATCTCCATTTTGTTGCTTCATATACGTTAATTGTTCCTCAAGAAGTTGAACAACTTTTTCAGTTGGCATAGAGGCGTTTCCCAAATCATTCACCACATTTCGTTCAGTATAAATTATGGATGATTATACCATGTTGGTAAGTGAGTTTAAAAGACACCTTTTGTTGATTTCGCAATCGCTTTTGGTTGTTGCAGTGATAATCCTTCTAGCAGCCAGCGAAGCTCCTGTTGTGAAAGATTACGTACTTCATTTTCATCTTTTGGCCATTGTAACTTGCCATTATCTAATCGTTTGTAAAGCATGGCGAAGCCATCCCCATCAAAATATAAACATTTATAACGGTCCTTGCTCCAACCAGAAAATAAGAAGATAGAATCGCTGTAGGGATCTAGTTCACAAGAATCCTGAATGAGCGTTGCGAGACCGTCAATACCTTTACGCATATCGGTCTTGCCACAAATCATGTAGATATTTTGCACGTTCGTAAAATCATGCTTCATTGTTTGTTCAACTCCTTCATAATCATTTGGATGATGCGCTCATCTACGCCATTGAAGAAGGAAATTTCAGCACTAGCTGTTTTAATGACACAGCTCGGCTCTGAAGAATTTTGTAATGGAATTGTGGATGAAGATTCGTCAGCGATGGGTTTTAGTGTCACAGGAACAATTGTTAGTTTGTTCGTTAGCATAAAGAAGCACCTCCTTTAGTTGATACGTCTATCGTACCGGAGGTGCCTGGTCATTTATATGCGTTATTTGATTACGGGCTTACGCTTCACCCCCTTCTTTATCTGAATGATAGGAGTATAAATTAATTTCCTTATACCTATTTAAACAATCATTATAAATTAGAACAGACCTAAGGAAATTATTAATAAATTCCTCACCCATTTGATGATTCCCCTTTGGATCTAGTAGCCAACCTATGACATTTGAGTGCCTATTTTCAAATCTTCCAACCCCTAAAACTCTAAACGGATCGAAGTAATCTAACGTCTTTTTTAATTCAATAAAATCTTGATTATTAAGTAAATTATTAGGCATTGAATAGCTCCCTTTTTATTATATTTTTTTAAAAAAGCACAGTGTCAATAATACAATAGACTTCTAGATTGAGACATAGTTCATTTTATTACTTGTTAAAATATTTATAGAATTTTAACGATTTTTTGCTTCTAATAGGGACGTCTAAAGATTCAGCTAGAATAAGTTTGAACCAACTTAAAGTACTTCAAATCCTAACAGTTTTGTTGAAGAATCATACAATTAAAATCGTGATAATGTATACTTAGAATTATTATGGAAAGGAGTGACATATTTATTAATGAGTAAGGAAGAACAAAAGGATGAATATAGTTGGTTGAGCAAGATATCGAACCTTAAAATCCCCGTTTTTACTATTCTAATAGGTTTTCTGGTATTCTATAGTGCTCTAACTGGATTGCGGACAGTTGTCCCTAATTCGACTAGCTTTATCCCTACTAATCTACATATCCCCCTTTGGATTTTCTTTTTTGTTGTAACTATTTTGACTATCTTTATACTAATTGGAGGAGGTATTAAGAGTTTCTTCTTTGAAAAACAGTTAATGACAAGTAAACGGCACCTACTGTTATTTACAATTTCAATAAGTATATTTGTTAATTATAAGACAATGGGAAATCACTTCGTCTCTTTAGAAGGAGATATATTCTCAGATATGTTCGATATTCTTTTTTGTCTTTCTGAATTATCTTTAGTTATACTTGTTATTATTTTAATTAGATCATTTTATCTAGAAATTAAGAATAATAAAGAGAGAAAAGATGATAAGAAAAACTCTATATTATTAGTTACTGACGATCCGCTACAAACGAGTGAAAAGGATGTATTAAATAGAAAAAAATTTGCTAAAGAATTAATCAATCCTATCATTAAAAGTAACGGTAAATTGACAATTGGTGTATATGGGCCTTGGGGTTCTGGGAAATCTTCACTTTTCGCAATGATGAATGACGAGATGCCAAAAGAACAAGTAATAATGAACTTTACACCTTGGTATTTTGGTGAGAAAACGGATGGTATTATTTTAGAATTCCTGGAGTCCTTTGCAGATCAGATAAAAAAATCAAATTTTCACGATACAGCCCTTGAAAAAGAATTGGCTACTTATTCCAATTTCTTTAAGTCACTTCAATTAAGGTCTAATGGAGTGACACTTCGTATAGGAGATTTATTTAAAGGGTTTTTACCAGAAGAATCAGATATAAAAGCCGTAAAAAACAATTGATAATATGTTAATTAAATTTGATAAGAAAATAGTTGTCTTTATCGACGACTTAGATAGGCTTGATCGAGAAGAAATTATAACCGTGTTTAAATTAATTCGTCTCATATGTGACTTTCCGAATGTTGTTTATGTACTTGCTTTGGATGAAGAGGTTGTTTCCTTAGCACTAGGCCTAGTCTATGGACAACAAGGTACTGAAGAACAACAAAAAATTAAAGGAAGAGCGTATTTGGAAAAGTTTATTCAAATACCGATATATCTACCTAAAGTTGATGAGATGCAATTGAAAAAGTTTCTTATTGATGGGTTGGAAGAAATTTTACAAGAACATAATATTAAGACAGGATTCATTGAAAATATTAATTCTACGATATATCCAGTAGCTAATATGTCTATGTTCCGTACAATTCGTAACATAAAAAGATATTTAAACCTTGTTCAAATTTTTGTTCCAATTCTAAAAAAAGAGGTATTTGTAGACGATTTGCTTTATTTGTTAGTAATTAAAGTAACTTCGCCAGCATTGTATGACTGGATTCGTATGCATCCTTATATTTTGTATCAGGAAGATCCAAAATCTTTTAAAGAAAATGAAGAAATTGATGAATTCAAGAAAAAGTATTCTGAGTATGGTCGGATTATTGTAAAACTATTTCCTGCGATGGCCAATGTCTTTGGTAATTATATTCGTAAGGAAAGACAAACCGACTTGCCGAATAGTCAGCTTTCGATTTCTAATCAGATTTACTTTTCAAAGTATTTTATGTATTCAACTGCTGAAAACCAAATATCACAAGAAGAATTACAATTCTTTTACTCGTTATTAGTAGAAAATAAGAATGATAGTATGGAGGAATTTAATAGGATTTGTGCTTTGTATCCATTGAATGATATTTATGCTAAGATGGAAAATGATGTAATTCAACAAAGTGACGAAGCAATCTTAAACTTGATAGATTTATTAAAGGTTAAATATATAGAATCTCTTGAATATCAAATTCAATATAATATTGAGAAATATATGTATGTAAATTATCTTGAAAAACGAGATGTATTTTTACGTTCTTCTTTGTTTAAAGAGCCGTACGCATTATTATTATTAATTATTCTTAGATCTAATATCAATAATAAACGGAAAGATTCATTAGCTATTGAGCAGATTGACAAAGTAATTAGCAAAATATTTAAAGAAAGTTCACTGGAGAATATTCTAAAGACTAATTCGCAAAATAGATATCATATAATACTTGATTATTTTGTACAGATAGAAGATGATGAGGCATTAAGAAGGAAGAAGTTTACAGAATATATAACAAGTATCTCAAGATTTAAAGAGATTGTTAATTATTTTCTAGATGGAATAATAGATGATGTCATTTTTTATCAAAAATTACTTGGAAATATTGAAAATGAAACGATCGAAAAGTATATTTCTGAACTTGAACAGGATGGAGAAATAACTGAATTTGAAGCTGGAAAAAAAATTAAAAATGGTATGAAGCAAGCCATTCCCTATATCATATATGAGTTATCAGATGCACTTGAAAATAGTGAAAAGCAAAATATTAAATGTGAAATGAATGCTAATTTTAAAAAGCAAAAACAATTGTTTTTAGGATTAGGAATAGCTAGTGAAGAGCAACAAAAGAGCATCCAAAATATATTGGAAAAAGTAGAGCAGCATAATAAAAGGTTTTAGTCTGAAGAAATTTTAATGTTTGTTCTTTATTTAAGCGTATATCCTCCTAAGTCATCACGATCTTAAAACTTGATATGTACGTATTAGTTTTGCAGATTGATTATGTTTATAGGAAACATTTCCAAATGGAAGTGTGGGGAAATATCAAAAAGCCGTAAAAATTGTTAATACAATATTTATGGCTTTTTATATTGGATAATTCGGTTTATAACTATCATTTATATATTTGGTATAACAACCAAAAAAATGTTATCAATCTGTTTTGAATCACGCTCACGTAGCTCTTTTAAAACGTGTGCATATGTGGAGGTTGTAATTTCTATATTAGCTTGTCCTAAGCGTTCAGATACATACAGAACGGAAATATCTTTATAAAGTAATATACTCGGATGTGTATGTCTTAAACCTGTTATACTTCTTATATTGCCGAAATATAATTTTAGTCAGAACTATTCTTCAATAATGGAGTGACTTAAGTGACAAAGTTATTTTAAAGGATATAGACAGAGAGTTAAGATAAAGAACTAGTGGTAATATTTGTATTCTTAAATATTAATAGGTAAAATTGTAATTGTATTCGTGTGGTTTAGTTGTTAAACTATTTGCTTTTTATTAAATCGATAGAAGGTGTATTTATGGTAAAGAAAATTAATTTATTAACACTAAAGTTACTTTTTGAAGAAGGATTGGTTGAAGATTATTTAAACAATAGAAGTATTAATCGTAGAGAGTTAGCAACTTTAAGTAGTTTTGTTGAAGAAGTCGAAAAGAACTGTAGTAAAATAAATATTTTTAATGATTATTTTTATGATTATAGTATTCCACAAATATCTAAACAATTTGATATTTTAAAAGTTGCTCAGGATTATATTATTAATATTGAATTAAAAGAAACAAGTACAGAAGAAGCTATTAAAAAACAGCTTAAGCAAAATAGTTATTATTTGAGAAGTACAGGTAGAGAAGCTTGGACTTTTACATATGTGAAATCTAGTAATTCTCTTTATGAATATATAGCTGAAGATGATAGTTTAGTGTTAAGGGATAATTTTAAGCATTTTGTTGATTGGTTAGAAGGAAAAGAGATAAGTTATTATCTTAACTATGAAGGTACAGGGAAACTGAATGCGACTTGTGCGCCATATTATGATGTAGTACGAATGTTTTACCAATTGGCAACAAGGGCTAAAGAAAAACTTACACTGATTATAATTAATAACAGAGAAATAGCAAAAAGAGCCGTTAAGGTATTAAATCAATAATTAAAATAAATTCAACTATATTTTTTTCTACACATTTTCTACACAACAAGATTAAAGAATCTTTAATACCAAGGCGTTTAAGGAATATAAAATTCCCTCCTGGGACGTACAGTTTTATAACGTTATACTTAGAGAAATAAGCACTTTCGCTTATGATTCAATTTTACAGTACTCGGTCAATCGAGTTTCTGTACTAAAGAATTGTATGCGGAGGTGCTTTTTTCTTTGTCTAAAAAGAAGGGAATATTCGATATTCAAATTGAACAACCGTTAATTCAAGTTAGAAAGCATGAAGAGAAACGAAATGATTTAACAGTTGAAAAAGCTTTATCTGTAATTTTAAAGCAACTTGAAGTGGGTGGCTGTCGAGAAAGAACGTTATACGATTACCGTACAATTGTTCGTTATTTTATCAGAGACACTAAAGTTGAATATCTGATAGATATAACCAGTGATATTATTTACGTTTGGCTTGAAAAGATGAACGTAAAGAATACAACTAAATTAACACGCTTAAAGTGTTTCAAAGCATTTTTAGGACGTTGTTTTGATAATGGATGGTTCACCAATAAGTTTTGGCGGTCTGTAAATATTAAAGTGGATACTGTAATCAAAGAAGGTGCTACAGATGAAGACGTTAATTTATTATTATCTGTTCTGGACTATACAAAGTTTTTAGATTTGAGAAATGCCACGGCTGTTTTACTGATGTACCGTTGTGGATTACGGATTGGAACAATTGCAAGAATGAAAGAACAGCAAGTTGATTTTGTTAATCAAAGATTACAACTTGATGGAGAGGTTATGAAGAATCATAAAGGTTTAATTTTACCGATAGATGAACAATTGACTTTTTTGTTACAGATAATGATAAAACAGAACCGTTTAATCAGAGATGAATACAAAGAACATAATGATAATTTATTTATTACGATTAAAGGAAAACCAACCTCTAATTCTATTACATCCAATTCAATTCAAAAACAACTTCGGAAATATACAGTGAAGTATGGAATCAATAATATAAATCCCCATACTTTAAGACGTGGATTTGCCAAAAACTTATATACAAAATCAAATGATTTGTTATTAGTCTCAAAGGCATTGGGGCATAACGATTTATCTGTAACTACAAAGTATTTACATACAGAATTAACTGATATAGCAGATAAATTGAAAGATTATCTTTAAGAGTAATTATGGATAATAGCTGAAAAACAAAAAAGCCACCTACTCGCAATAGGTGACCAAACTCAACATTAAATATAGACCATCTACAATTAAATATGAGTTATATTGCCTTTATTTTACCTTAAAAAACGTAAAATGCAAAGGTCTACTTTCCTATTGTCTTTTTTAGGAAGAACTCTTTGGTGGTAGCCCATTAACACCAATCAAAAATAAACTGGTCAGTGCCGTCCGTCACACTGCAAACTACGGAATAGGCTACAAATATTAGTGTCCTTGTTCACTAATGTAGCTGAATGGTGTTAGCGACCATTAACGGCTAGGAGTGGAAGGTCTGATTGACTACGGTTATGCAGAATACATCACACATTGTAATTGTTGCAGAGTTCCTCATAATAGTAGGATAAGCATTTACGATACATACAGAAGGTGTGTAAAACGGATTATAAGAACTATCGGGGGCAGAAGTAGATAGTAGATGTATTGTTTGAAAGAACACATTTAACAAGGGCATACATATACGGATACCTCAAATGACGGATTCATGTGGCAATGGCTGTCTATGTTTCAGTTAAACTATTAAGTTAGTTTTCTGAAATGTAGGCAGTCAATTTTGCACCAAGCCGTTTTCCTCAATTCTGGCTTCATGTATGAAACAAGGATTTTATCATAGACAGTCGAATATAAATAAATATGAATGATTAAACAGAGGTGTTTTAGTGAGAAAAATTAAAACGGATAATATTAATTTTTTCTATTCCCCAGCAGAAAAAGAAAAAAATTTAAACTTGCATGAAGCAATATTGGAAAACTACAAGAAAATTTACACTGTAATTTATAGTGAATTAATTGAAAAAACAGAGGTGGTTTACAATAGATTTGTAGAAGAAAGAATGGAAGATTTAAAGAATAACAAAACAGGATTATTTATTAATCCAGAGGAATTTGAAGATGAAGCAACTGAATATGCATTAAAAAAATTGGAAAATGAAAAGTTAATGTATTACTATTTTATCTTAACTTCATTGAGTAATCTTTACCAGATTTTTGAACAAAATTTAAGAAGGTGGCTTTATGAAGGAATGACAGAATTCCATATTGATGAGGATAAGCTAAATGAAGCATTTAATTATAATAAAGTTAGTAATGAGTACAGTAAGTTTTATGTGAATTTTGGTGCTTTAGAAAAAGTATTACGAAAACTAGAGTTAACTGTTACAAACCATACTGTATGGGTGGATGTAGATAATTCTATGGGAATGTACTCACCTATTGAATTTAAAGAAAGTATAGTAAATAGCAAGTATTGGGAGATAATTAGAGAATGTAGTTTATTATCAAATGCTTTCAAACATGGGTGTGGTCGTTCTGCAAGTGAATTAATGGAAATAAGACCAGAATATTTTATAAAGTCTAATTTAGGGGTTTTAATGGAAGTAAATTTAACTACCAATTTAGAAATTGTTTTTTGTATTGAGGAAATAGATTATTATTACTATCATAGTGCATTTACAGAATTTTGGGAGAAGATTTCAATTTTACAATTTAATAGACAATCATAACTGCTAATACTAGTTCAATAAATTTTGACTGTCTATACTTCAGGTTCTATTAGATTATAAATGTAGGCAGTCATTTTAGCATGAAGCTGTTGTTCTAAATTCTAGCTGCATATTTATTTCAAGTAAATAAAGTAAAAAAATGATTAAATAAAATATGGAAGATAAATGAATTTATTATTTAGGAGGTCACTATGGCAGGTCACAAGGCAATGAAGCAGACTTTATTAGATGAATTTGAAATAAAAGGAATTTGGTGGATTCCAAATTCTGAAATAGAAGTTTCAGGGATATTATTCTACAAACACGACAGAATAACTTTAGAATTGATAGGTCGCATTAGTGAGGATGAGTTATTTGATGATTCTCGTCGTTATGGCACATTATATGGTTTTTCAGACAAAGGGGAGAAATTTAGTTTATTTAACTTAGTTTTATCTAGTTCTGAATTTAGTGCACCAGGATTCACTACTCAAAGTTTTATAGTTACTGAATTTATCGTTGGGGGACATTTTGAAAATAAGAATGATATAAATTTCCACTCTATGGTTGTGTTTCATTCTTATTTGGCCGATTGGTTACAAAGAAAGCATTATTCAAAAAAATACATAACAGAAGATAATAGCACTTATCTTAAAAGCATTGAATGGAACGATGCAGAGAACTTTAAAGTTTTTATTGAAGAACAAAATTTTCTAATAGAAGAAGTTGATGTTCCAGAAGGCAAAGCTGATTTTCAATATTTCAATTGGACAAATAAAGCAGGTTTGAAAATTACACCGAACGATACGAAAGATTTAGATTGGTATAAACAAAAGATAAATGCAATTAGAAGTTTGTTAACTACATTGATTAACCAGCCAATATATGAAACTTGTGTAATTTACTATGGAGATTTTGATACAACTTGGGACGAAGAAGAAAATAAACGTAGATATAGATATATGCATTTTCGAACTGTAAGAAAAATGAAGTTGAAAGATAAATTTAATCCTATGAGTGCACTTATAAAATTTGATGATATTGAGGGTAATATAAATGTTATTATGAATAATTGGTTTAAATTTCATCAAAACTATAAGGTTGTATTAGAATTGTACTCTGACGAATTTTATAAACCTATGTATTTAAATTCTAGCTTTTTAAGTTATATTCAGTCACTAGAGATTTACCATAGACGAAAATTTGACTCGAAGTTATTTTTAGAAAGTGATTACAATTCTTATATGGAAAAGCTTATAGGATTTGTGGAAAAAGAAATTCCTGAATTTACAGCCAAAATTGAGGCAATGAAACAACATGGTAATGAGGTTAATCTTGGTAAGCGTTTAAAAGAAATTATTAATTCTTTGTCAAAAGAATCGAAATTATATCTGATTGGAAATAGTAGAAATCGTGATAAATTTATCATGCAATTAGTGGATAGTAGGAATTATTTAACTCATTTTGACAAATCGGGTAAGAAAAATATCTTAGAGGAAACTAACTCATTACTACATGCGATTATGAGAATGCAAGCTATAATTACTTTAATAATTTTAGTTGATTTAGGCATTGATGAAGAGATTGTATTGGAAAGAATAAAGGAAAGTCCTAAACTATCAGGATATATTCGGAATGCTAAAAAAGTCTTAAATTAAAAGGTTTCCATGAATAAAGAAAATTGGGGAAATTGTTAGCATCATGAAACAATCTCCCTTCTTATATATTCTTGTAGAAAAGCTACAATATGAAGTTATAAATCATGTTCTTTTAGATTGTAGGTGATTTACAATCGCTTTTTCTGTATCTGGAAACATTGCAAGCAGTGAAGTATTCGGTGTTTTACCACTTCTATTAGCTACAAAGGGATTAACAAAAATACGTGTGTACTTTTTACGGTTCTGCATACCTTCACCAATAAAAAACACATTTGTTTCATGTAGTTTACATTTTAATAGTTTGTTTTTTAACAATGATGTTTTAGGATAATCGAACATTTCAGCTAAATCATCTAAAGTTAATGGTTTACAAGCAGTTTCATCTTGAATGTGTTGTTGTCTGCATAACACACCAGATTCCATATTGATATAAGGCAATAGCATAAATAGAATGTATAGGTTTTTAGGTGTGTTGATGTTTTTACCTTTTGCATCTTTTGCTTTGTACAGTTCTTGAATTTGATTATCATAAGTTTTAACTGTATCAGTGCTGGATGCACCACGTTTATTTGCTTTACCTTTAAAGTGGTATTTGCTATTCCATTTTAGTTTCACTTCAGTACGGCTTATTTTTTCTTCTTCAACGATTCCAGTTTCAATCAGCTTATTATAAAACTTATAAAATTCTTTCTTATTCGTGATTTCCAACAGTTCTTGCAGATTGTTTTTAAGTATTGGTTTGTTATTGTTGAATAATAGGTATCTTCCAGAAGTTTCATAGGAACAGAAAGTACCTAAAAATATGATTCTAGCTTTATCCATATCATTAAAATGTGTGTCATTGTGTAGTTCTTTCAATGTATCAGTCAACATAAATGTAAAACCTCCAGCTATATCTTGGAATAATTCATAATTCTTTTTTTCAGCTTGGTAGGCTTTCATCTTCTCGATTGATTCTTTTCTATAAAAGCCACCTTCATAATTTTCAATGAATAGACCAGTTTTGACTTCTCCATTTTCGTCTACTATTTGAATAATTTCAGTATCATTTTTCATAACCATTTCACATTTCCCCTTAATCTGTTTGTTTCAGAAAAGCACCATCCTTTCACCGTTCACCCTTTAAACAATTAATTAAAAGGTTACAGACAATAGCAGCTATTACTTTTCTGTACTTATAGGTTCATGAAACTGGTATGAAATAAGACGATATACGAAAATTTTTTATAAAAAAGGGGTGTTGTCGCATTTATCCTTCAGTGTAACTTACAAATATTGCTACAGAAATAGACACTTTTTCTCCCCTTAAACTGCAATTTGGGTCATTTTTTCTACCCTTTCTAAAATGCCCGAAAACCCATTGGCATCAAGGGTTCAAGGTGCTTTTTTGCGTTTCTGGTAACTCTTATCTTATGGGGAATACTTGTTTAACTGAAGAAGTATCTGGTTTAACCGTTATTATTGCTTACGCAGAAGCCGAACAAGTTCGTCTTCAAACTTTTATCAAAACAAAAAAATATTTAATTTTGTTACTCTGAACATGGGCAAGTATTTATTCCTTCTTCAGTGTTATCCAATTAAATTATTTATGTATTTCAATTAAGTTTGGTGGAAAGGCGAAGCCTTGACACCAATGCGAAGCATCATAATAACGGTGATATTATTATTCTTCAGCAAATAACCGTAACAAAACCGTATTAAACAAAAAAAGAACTAGCATACACCAGTTCTATAAATAACCTTATTCTGAATCAAACAGTAAATCATATAATTTAGCGAGTAATTGTGCTTGTACTTTTGAAAAACTTTCATCAATATAAGTATTAGCATGAAGTAAATGATATTCTATAAAACGTTTCAGTACTTCTTCATCCAATATTAGCAGTTCATCTAAAAGGGCATCATCCAGTGAAGCAAACAGAATTTCTTCAGTGTAAACAAACATATTTATTTGTGTTTGTACACCCATCCTTCCAGCTTGTAATTCTTCAATCATTAGTTGCAGTTCTTCTTCAGTAAATTTTTTTATGTTCATTGTGTTTGTCATAAGTAATTCCACCTTTTAAGTATTTTTGTAAGTTACTCTTCCATCCTTTCAACAACGCTTAATAAAAAATCAGACACAAGCCATGAAAATATTTTTAACGAGTGTGAAAGCCTTATATTTACGTTTTAAGGTGGTTCTACTGTTTGAGAGGAGATTTTACTAGGGAAGTATTCTAAAAGCTTATGAGGACTGAAAAAGTACATAAATCACCTTTCTGGTGAGGAAAAGAAAATGTGCCAAGTTATTTTTCTTTACGGTATTTTATTGAATATTAATCTTCAACTATTAATTGAAGATATAAAAAAGCTATCACTTGTTACAGTGTAGCTTCATATTCTTTCACCTTTTTATAGAATGTAGCTTTCTTCATTCCGATACTGTCCATAAATGTCACGGCAGTTATTTTTCCATCCTTCCAATCCTTGTACAGTTTACTCCATTCTTTAGGTAGTTCCAGAACTGGTCTACCCAAATGTTTACCTTTAGCTTTAGCAATTTTAATACCTTCTTTTTGACGTTGTAGAATCGTTTCTCGTTCTTGTTGTGCTATGGAAGTATAGACTTCGATAATAATGTTGTTAATCATGTCTATTACCCATTCTTGTCCTTCTGGTACGTCTTGCATTGTTGTCGGTAAATCAATGATTTTTACACGTATGCCTTCTTGTTTGAAATACTCTAAATAGCCTTTAATAAGTTCTTTATTACGACCTAAACGGTCAATAGACTTTATATAAAGCGTATCACCTTTTCTCATTGCTTTTAGTAGGTTCTGGAATCCTTCTCTATCCATATCTTTACCACTGGATTTATCTTTGTATATGTATTTTTCATCAGTCACATAGCCTTTTAACGCTTCATATTGTCTATCTAAATTTTGTTGTGTTGAACTTACTCGCATATATCCAAAATTGATTCCCATTAGTAAAACCACCTATGTATTAAGTTGATAGTCTTAATATACACTTAAAGTCTATAAAGTTCAATTATTTTATAGACGTTTATAAAGGTCTTTTACACATAATTAATGGACGTATATATACTTGTTTTCAGACCGTCTACAATGGTGTACCTTTATAGACTGCACCAATGAAACATATAGCAGTAACTTTTATCAATATATTAAAGCACTAGTATTATGCTTGTTTATATCTTCTTGTTCACAAAACCAGATAATATTTTAGATAGAAAATGAAGCATACGTTTGTTCATAATCTGGATTAGGTAGAGTGAGTATATTTCTAGTGGTATAGTCTTGAAAATTAATATTCAAAATTTCAAATACCCACCATCAGGGGTGGAGGGGTGGAGTTTCTTTTTTCTTATGCTGAATATAAATGTGAACTCAAATTTTACCTTCAGTTATTTTACTGTACATAAGCAGTTCCTTCACTGTATATCAAATAGTACATCAACCTGAAACACACTATACATCTTTCAGTCCATCCTGCACTTCTTCAGATAATCGGGGCATACTAAATTTTCACCTATTCAATACCTGATATAACCCATGAAAAAATTACAGAAAATTATTTTATTATTAAATTATGAATGATACGTCTTACTTCATGGGGTGTTCACGAACTATATAAGTAGAAAGGTATTATCCAGTGCCTTTTTGAATTGCTTCTTACCATCTTATTTTATTATTTGGTTTTTTGGGTGTTGGTTTAATTACCAGCATCCTTTTTTATTATGTCTATTATTCAAGAAATTTGAATTTCAATAACAGCAATCAAAAGGGGGTGTTCGTTGATGCAACCAACATTAATAAAGTATTGCAGATTGTTTTGCAACCTAACGCAAAAAGATGTGGCTGAACTCATTGGTGTACATGATTCATTAGTTTCAAAGATTGAATCTGGAACTGTTCTGATTCAAGCAGAAACAGAACAAAAATTACTAGAAGTATTTTCAGCATTTGGAATGGATGCAGATACCATTCTGAAAGTAAAACAGATGATTAATGAAATGAATCAGAAAGGATAAGTTGAACAATGAAGAAGGACTTACTGAACAATAATAATAACATAATGGAACACATTGCAGACCAATTACAATACATTCAGAAAGCAATTATGGAAGATACACACCAGCAACAAAAAGGAATTATTATGCTGATACTTTCAGAATCAATTTCTGAAGTGAAAGGAACTACTTTTACAGTTGATATTCCTTATGTAGATGAAAGACGTACAGGGCATTTAAAAACATTCGCAAATGCAGGTAAGCATGCAAAAGCAAAATTAATAGCTAGTTTGGAAGATTTATCTGGTGAAATTAACAGACATAAGATTAATAAAAACAGATGTCTAAAGATTATCCAGCGACTACTGAAATCAAACTTATATAAAAATGATGTTCAACGTCTTATTGATGATTGGCAGACTTTAGGAAGAAATGAAGTTATAAAGAAACCCATTACAGTTTAAGAAGGGGGTGCTGGTGAATGAACGTACAACAAAACAGTGAATCAATTATTGATAATATACCAATTCCAATGACTGTAAATGATAAGCAAGCACAACTTGCAAGTAAATATGTGAAGGCTAATGTTGAAGGTAATTTGAACATTCAAGATTTTTGTAAAGAAAATAATCTTTCAACGAAAACACTTTACAAATGGTTGGAGAATCCTGATTTTCAGTGGTATTTGGATGAAGTGCAAGATGTAGTGATACCGGATGATGAAAGACAAGCTTACCAGCGAATCAAAAAACATATTCTCAAAATCTCTGAAAAGCAAAATCCAAACATCAAAGATATTCAGCTATTCCTTAATACTTTCAGCTATGTTGTTGAAGCTGACAAGCGAGAGAGGATGCAGGCGTTAGGTATTTCAGATAATAACAAGCCTTTAACTGCACAAACATTAGAAGATAAAAAAGCAGGATTGCTACAACGATTAACAAATAAGAAGGAGAACTGATATTTATGGCATATAGTTCAGAATCATACGGATTAATTTCAAAAGGATATAACAATTCACGTAAGAGTGTAACTGCTAATAAAAAAGCCGGTGTTAAATTACCAACAAAAATGACTAATGAAGAAATGCAAGAACATATTGTATTACTCGCTAAAGCAGTGATGGAATTAACAGAACGAGTAAACGAAATGGAAAAAGGGGAAATGAAATAACTATGGCGAAGAAAACTAATAAAGCAACTGAAACAATGAAAGTATTACTAGCTGAACAACAACAGATTAACACTGGATATGATTCTGCATTACAAATGGCACAAGCTGAATATAACCAACTAGAAAAAGTATTTTTTGAAGCTGAAGCAACTGCTAAAGAAACACACAAAAAATATGTTTTAGGAACTGCAACAAATGAAGAATATCAGCAGGCTAAAAAGCGACTAAAGGATGCAGACGAAGCATTACGTGATTGTGGTTATAAATTGGATGAAATCAGCACATATAAACGCGAGGACTTGTTGGAACTGCTTTATAAGCTGGAAAGCAATTTATCAGCATACGGTAAAGAAAAAGCTAGTTCTGAAGAAGCATTACGTTATAAGGCTTTGCAGGCAAAGTATGAATATCTGAAAACATTACATGAAGTAGCTGAAGAACATAAAGAGGTTTGGAACGTAAGCAAAGAAATTGAAGATTTAAAGGTTGAATTAGGATTGAAAGCTTATAACTACCATTCGTATGATTCAGTATATACTAGCTTGTTCAGCAATAGCTATAATGGCAAACAAGGCATTGATATCACACATCAGGAATTGCGTGATGTATTCCATAATGGTACGTTTGATAGAAAATTCCTAGATGAATTAGAGGAAGGCAAGAAATTAGGTTTGATTTAAATAACACACACTAGCACTTGTATCAGTTATTTATTAACTGGTATGAGTGCACCTTTTTTTATGCCCACATCCTTCAGATTTCAATTGAGACGAATTAAGTAATACAACTATACATAAAACGAAAACTGAAACGCTTAGAATCTAAATCTGTATACGTTTAAACGTGTACGACACTATAAGACATGTATGTTAACATAAATAAAGTAAACAAACAGAGTACAAGTTTGACGTGGTACATTAAACATATTAGGAGTGTGTGGCACAATGGACAAAATGATTTATGAATTACTGGAACAGATGAACAAAACAATGCTTGAAATGAAGCAAGAAATGAACCAGCGTTTTGATGCAGTGGAAAGCCGAATTGAAGCAGTTGAAAACACACTTGATAATCTGGGTGAAATGTTTGAATGTAATGTTAAACTTCTACAAGATGTAGTTTCAAAACTAGAAGTTGAAGATTTAGCTAAACGAGTTGGAAAAGTTGAAAGCGTACTATTCAGATTAACGCAAAACTAAAATTTTGAGGGTGCAGAAATGTACCTTCTTTTTTTGTAACAGAAAATTTTTGAATAATAAAATTCAAAAGCAATAAAAGCAAGTAAGGGTACTGGTAGAAATGGGTTTGAACCGTTTTATTAAAATAATTATAAGTAAACGAAAGTATACGGGTGTATACATTTTTTGTAAATTATAATGGATTTGAGGTGAAAAATATATGGAACAAAAAACTGCGGAAATGATTAATAACATTTGTAAGTTGGATTCTGAAGTCTTGCCTGTTGTTCTTCTTAAACATTATGAAACAATAGCATGGCTATCTAGTAGGTTTGCAGATGATGATAGAGAGTTGGAACATTGTTTAGAAAGTTTAGGATTAAATAGAGTTGAATATAAGGAGAAGTTAATGTTATATATGGGGTTTGAACCAGATGATGATATGGCTGGTGATTTTATTTATGATTATTGTTTTTCAGAGGGTGAGAATAGAATGGGTTTATTAAAAAAGCAATTGATTGAATGGGCGATTAAACTGGAAGATGTCTAAAAATATATAGTACAGAATTATTTGAATAGAGGTACTTTATATGGACAAAAAATCTTTCATTAAAAAAAGAAATATGTATTGGCATCCTTCGGGATGTAAAGAAAATTGTAAGTTGCCTTTTGAAGTTTATATAATGACGATATGTGTAAAATTTTGTATTTTTTGTGTGTCGAATATTTTGATTTATATGAATATTATACTATAATTAAAACTAGGAAGTTAATAGGGGGGATGTTTATGAGATTTTCTGAAAAATTTAAATTGGGTTCAAATTTGCAAAAGGATTTTGATTTTCTTAATGTTAGGGTAGATTTTGATAACGAGTTATTTATTGACCCTACTAGAATTGAAGCAGAGTCGGATGTTTTTTCTGAAGAGTGTGATAGCATAATACTGAGTTTCTTTAATAAAGTATTTGATTTGTATGAAACAAAAAATATAAAACAAGCTAGAGAAAATTTGGTTAATTCTGGGGAATCTAATGAAATATTTTTAGGATACACTAAAGGCTTTCCCGAAGGTACTGGTAATAGTGAAGAAGGACTAAATAAAATTTTTAATTATATACATTCAAATGGATTGTTAACAAATGGGGTTATAGGGCGTATTGAAGATTTCCAAGTGTTCATTGATGATTTTGGTTGTGATAAAATGTCGGATTTGGTTGCTAGCTTGATTAAGAAAAAGCTAGTTGAATTTACAATTAGTCAATGCGATAAGTATGGTATAAAAAGAGATTATAAGTTAGAACGAAAATATTGGAATCACATTGATGAAAAGTGGGGTAATTTCGAAGAATTTGTTCCGAGTGTAAAAGGACCAAATGGACTGGATTATCCTGTAGTCCTAATACCTAAAAAATATACTGTAAGTGTTTATCTTTATGATGAAAAGAAATATTGGGAAAAAGTTATCAGTTTAAGACGACAAGAAGTTAATAAAAGCGAACAAACACCATTATATAAAAATAAGGCAAATAATAGAGGACAATTGAATAAAAAAGATATTCTTGAAGCAGAATTAAATGGTAGAACCTTGAAGGAATATTTAGTTGATGAAACAATTATGGATTTATCTACAATTCAAAGTTTCCGAGAAAGTATTAGAAATACACAACGTACCAAGGATTTTAATAATAAACTTTCAGATGAAGAAATAGATGGAATTATAGAAGCCTCTTTAAAAGAATATCCTTCTACGGATTACAACAAGATGAATTTTGCTGGAAATGTAATTCGTTAATTACTAGAATACAATAAAACCCGAATCTATATGATATTACTTCTTAGCCACCATTGATGATAAATATTATTTCGAGGTAAGTTATTTAGAAATATATTGCAGATTGTGAAGAAGATATTCTATAATAGAATTAACTCGGTCACAGTTCGAGAACTGTAATATTGAATTACCTTAAAATATAACGTTTTTTTAAATAAATTTAACCTAGGTCGGGGGTTCGAATCCCTCCTGGGACGTATCAAGGTTCAGATAGAATAAGTTTGAACCAACTGAAAAGCGCTTCAAATCCTTTAATATCAAAGGTTTGAGGCGCTTTTCCTTTTTTTGAGAATACGTTAGAAAAGGATAGAAAATGAAAAGTTTCTACACATTTTCTACACAAGAAAGTACTACTAAGTCGCTTCGTGATTGTTATTGCACTAAGCCGCAAAAATATTAAGTTTTACTATTCGCATACAATTAGCCGAGCAAACTTCAAGACAACCGATATTCCATTAATTTTTATTAATCAATCAATTCTTTTTTAATCATTTAAATAGTGCCCTTAGAAAGTGCAGTTTCCCGATAAATATTTATTAATGTAGGGTTTTAAAAAGTTTGATCATTAAGTTTGATTAGTCGTTTGAAAAATAATAAATGTGTTTATAAATGTAATTGAGTTATTCAACAAACGGGCCATTTAATTGAATAACACTTCTAAATTAAAAATAGGGTTTTATGTTAATCTTGATGTGAGTTTGTGAAACAATGTACTTAAGCTAACGAGGCAGTTTAGTTCAATAAGAAATCCGTTTTTTTGTTAAAATAAAACTAATAAATATGTTCTTTAGAGGAGCTTGTCTAATTGGAAATAAACGAACGAAAGGAAAAGATTAATTTACTTCAAATGAAAAGTAAAAGAAATACCATTATTAAAGAAATGAAAATCTAAGATATTCATTTAACTCTTGATTCTTTCTTAGAACCTCAACATTCCTATGATTTACTTGGTGATTTATTCAATAAAATAGATAAGCCCGTTGAATATAAAGAGGAGGAATTTAAGTTTGGACATTGTAAAGATAAAGCAGCTAAAGAACTAAGGTTGCTATACAAGAAAATTCCAAAGCAACTTCAAGAAAAGGAAGTTATTTTGTTTCATTTAAATTATCGTGAAACAGGTGCGATTATTTAAAGATTGGAAGATATTTTTAGAGATATAAATTGGATAGTTAATTTTAGTGGATATTCAAACAATGTTTTTGATTTTGTTGTTGTTGAACCGACCTTTAATTATGGAATTTGTATTGAAAGGTTTGAATATTGGGATACCTTTACTATAGGGGTTTATTCAACTAACGAGGGCTTTAGTTCAATAACAATCTTCAACAAACGGGCGCAATTCTGTAGCAAGAATTGCGCTATTTCTTTTGGGGGCTATTTTATAGTGTATGAAAACTGTCATTTTGTCAGTGTATATTTTGGGGGATTTGATAAAATTTAAATAATTATAATTAGAAGGAGGCGGTACATTATGAAAATCGCGAACATATTTAACGGGGTGAATCTATTTTAAGGGAAGAGCGTATAAATCCCCTATAAACTACGTGGTCCCTAAAATCCGGAGGGAAAAAAGTGATTATTAGAGACTATAGTGTTAATGACGAGACTGGTTGGGTAAGATGCCGAACACTTGCGTTTTTACAGACTGCCTATTTTGATAATGTACTAAATAAGAAAGAATGTTATGAAAATCCAGCAATCGAGCTAGTCGCAGAGTTTGACGGTCAAATCGTTGGGCTTATTGATGTAGAATATGAAATAGAAGAACGAACAGTTTGCTCCAGAGGAGAAGGGTTAGGAGGGATGATTTGGCATATCGCTGTTCATCCTGATTTCTCCCGACGAGGAATAGGACAACAATTACTCTATGCTGCTGAAACTAAAGCTAGAAGTGTGAATTTAAATCGTTTTGAGGCTTGGACAAGAGATGATTTATGGGTTCAGAACTGGTATGAAAAAATGAATTTTAATATCGTTGATTCCTATTATCACGTTTATTTTGAAGGAAATGAAATGAATCATCGAATTCAAAGTAATATGCCCAATCTATACTTAGTTAACGCTTTTACTCATTACGTTGGGAAAGATATTGACCAATTTACAAATAATAAACGTATTCACCAATGTGTTTGTTTTGAAAAATCTTTTAATCATTTCTAAGTTATGAATGGCATATTTATCAATAATACTATTCAACAATCGGGCGCAATTCTGTAATAAGAATCAGCGCTCGCTTTCATTAAAGGGCTAGATTGTGGGATAAGGGGTCTAGCCAGATTTATACGGATTCACAACGGTAGGCAAAGAAATATCCCCAAAAAAAGGGGGAACAATATACTTTAACCCGAATTATCCAGTCTTCTTTTTAATCCGTCGTCTCCTTCATCCGTTATATATTAATTTTATGTTTAGAGATACGTCGTAGGGGTATATGTATAGAGAGTAACATCTAAGATTTAGGAGGGATAGAATATGTCACATGAACAACACCAAGAATTAATCCAGGCTTTACACCAATGTATGGCTGCCTGCAATCACTGCTTTGACGCTTGTCTAAAGGAAGACGATGTAAAGATGATGGCTGAATGCATCAGATTGGACCGGGAATGTGCAGATATCTGTAACTTTTTACAGCAGGCGTTAGCACGAAATACACCATTTGCTTCAGAGCTAGCATCAGTATGTGCGACAGTATGCGAGGCGTGCGGCAATGAATGTAAGAAACATGATCATGAACATTGCCAGCAGTGTGCGGAAGCTTGTTTCAAATGTGCAGAGGCTTGCAGAAAGCTAGCTGCTTAATTTCTTTTCTTACTTGAAAAATACTTTATCCAGCATTAAGTACTTTTTCACGAGTCGGGACGTCCAATTATTTGGCGTCTTTTTTATTGATACAAAGCAATTATTAAGCTTCTCCATCGTATATGAACTAAATCTTTCTGAAAAGCAGTAAAAGGGATTGGTTCAATCGCTACCCCTTTATATTAAAGAAAAAAGGATATGCTTCTTTATCGATTAAAGAAACGATAAATGTACTAGACCAGGAAGAAAACTATAACGACTTTTTCCTTTATAGTGATATTGGGATAATAGGTGAGTTTTCTAATAATCCCTTTGAATGCAATTTCATTACATAACAATTACAATTATTAATAAGCTAGGTTACAAGATAAGGAAATAACCGATAAAATAAGATGGAGGGATAAAAATATGAAAAAACTAGGGACTCTATACTTTTTCTGCGGAAAAATGGGAGCTGGAAAAACGACTAAATCAAAACAAGTGGCTTTAGAGAAGCAAGCAGTATTGTTATCTGAGGATGAATGGCTTGCATCTCTTTACCCTAATCAGATTACAACATTTGAAGACTATCTTAAATTCTCAGCGCAACTCAAGCCGATGATGAAAAAGCATGTCCAAAACATATTAAGTGTTGGTACAGATGTAGTCATGGATTTTCCAGGTAATACTCAACAACAGCGAAAATGGTTTTTGGATATTGCATCAGAGGTAAATGCAAACCATCAACTAATTTTCCTTAATTTAAATAATGAGCAATGCTTACGTCAAATTGCACAAAGGTGTATCGAACAACCCGAAAGAGCAACTTTTGACACAGAAGAGACGTTTATTCATGTTACTAATTTTTTTGAAGAACCAGAAGTATCCGAGGGTTTAAATATTTTAGAGTTTAGTTGGGAAGAATAATAAGGTTTGCAACATATCCTTGAAGATTTAAAGTGTGTAAAAAAATACCAAAATAGACCAGCGATAGTTTCTATTAAAGGTAATGAGATTGTTCGGATTTAGGTGATTACATTAAAGGCGATTGGCATTCTAGTAATTCACCCTACTCTGTAAGGTATAGAGGGTGATTTACTTTTTTTTTGAAAAAGTAAATGACAACGCAAGAATCGTTACAATAAGTGTAGCGAAACTAAACATGAGCGTTATAGACTCATAAACTGTCATTGGAACCATCTCCTTTATTTTCGTTTGAAACGAATTTTTGGAATAAAAGATGACCAATCACCCTTAATATCTCAATCTACTACATGTAGAAATTATACCTTTATTGGCGTTTAATATTAAAAAAGCGAACACTAATTCTTTTGTACGATTATAAGGGAATTAGTGTTTTTTAATTTGTTACGATACATTCTGCAATCTCTGGAAAATCAATAAATGGATTCCGATTGCCTTGAAGTTCATGGATAGCTAGGTTGCGATGCTTTTCATAGATAGATACTGGAAAAGATTGATGCCATTTTAACAATAAGAAGATATTCTCTAGTTCTTTTTTTATTATGTTTGGATAGCGAATTAGGAAATAGAGTGTAGCTCTAGCAACGATTCCTTTGCCGTATTCTGGTTCGAATTTACTTTCTTCAGCTTTGCCGCAGCCATCTTTGATTCCTAAAATTAATCCTTCAGGGATATAATCATGGAAATCGTAATAAGGGTAGTTGCTGCGACTGCTATTGCAGGTAGGATTGCAGGCGAATAAATGATGCAAGTCTCCTCTCATCGGTTCTTTTTTATCGAACCATGATTGAGGCACTACATGTTCACAGTTAAATAGATTATCCGATAAGATGCTTATTAACCCTTTTGCCTGCATTTCGTGGAGCCGAACGTCCTCCTCTATGACAGAAAGGGGATCCATCCTTTTTCCAGAATAAAGACTTTTTAATGAACCGTTTTCCTGTAAATCAACCCAGGGGTACACATAACGGTGCGGGCTGTAGTTTAATTGATCTGTATGTGTTTTTATAAGCAATGTGTGAAGGCTGTCTAAAAGAGTAGTATTCGTGAATGAAATGCTATGATAGTATTGATTTCTGACTTCCTTATCTTTCTTTTCGTCATAATAGGGTCGATTTTCCTGATAGTTTAAAAAATCTGACTTGGCCGTTTCCCATTCACAGTATAGCAAATCTAGTTTTTCCATTATATTTTCAACGCCTGTCCAGATAATTTTTGGTTGAATACATCCGATAAGTATTCCTCTGTTGTTAAGTACAGCATGCCGTTGCCTTCGAGTTTTGGCGAGTTTCCTAAAGGAATCGTTCTTTTTATTAATTGTGCATACAGCTCAGCCTCTGTCAGATTTCGCTCAAAGTTTCTGTTGGCATTCTCTTTTATGAGTGCAAGTGCACCAGATATATGCGGTGTTGCCATCGAAGTTCCGCTTAGTTTTGCATAAGTTCCGTTTAAATACGTTGAAAGGATCTCTTCACCAGGGGCTACTAAGTCGACTTCATTATTCGAATTTGAAAAATAAGAAGATCTGCGTTGCAGGTTAATGGAACCGACACTGATGACTTCATTGTAGCAGGCAGGGTAGGCTAATTCATTTGAAGAACTCTGTCCATCTCCCTCATTACCAGCAGCACAAACGACTAGTATTTGATTAGTGATTGCGTTTTGAATAGCTTGGTGTAACTCAGGTACATCGACAGAACCTCCGAGGCTCATGGAGATTATATCCACCCTTTGTTCAACTGCATAGTTAATACCATTTATGATCCAGTCGTATTGCCCTGATCCATTTTTATCAAGCACTTTTAAAATCAATAAATTTGCCTCAGGTGCAACACCAACTACTCCTGTGTAGTTATTGATTGCAGCAATTGTGCCAGCCACATGGGTTCCATGGCCATTATAATCGATGTATCGATCAGGTTGTCCATCATCATCATGAGTGAAATTCCACCCACCGATAATACGCCCACTCAAATCAGGATGGGTGACGTCGCAGCCTGTGTCCAATATCGCTACAGTAATCCCCTTCCCTTTAGAATTCTCCCAAACTTTTGGAGCTGCAATAAGTTCAATACCTACTGGCACCACTTCGACCACTTCGACCACTTCATTCACTTGAAACGGAATTAAATGTAACTTTTGCTTCATTTGTATCCCTCCTGAAAGAAATTAGGTATTAAGTGTAATATTGGTAATTAATAATATTCTAACAATTTTGAATTTTGAATAACAGTTACAATAGATGTGTTTTTATCTAAAATATCAGAATTTTAATAGTGAAAATAGTATTGGTATCTATTAGTCAATATCGCATGATAACATCTTAAAGATTGTGGATGTTTGTACTTAAAATAAACTGCATTGGAGAAGTTGAAGTTCATGGAACAGAAGATGCTTATAAAGGTATCGAATTAATACGTGTACATAAACTTTCTAAAGATACAACATTAGCTGAAGTAGAAAATCTATTCTCTACGCTATTTCACAAAGGTGAAAAGGGCTATAAAAATCTAACACAATGCGTGGGTAAAATTACAATTCGAGCAAAAAAGGAAAATGGTGAAATGGTATAAGAAGGACACGATTGAGGGGGAAAATGGAATTTAAAGTTTTCAACAAGCAAAAGAAAATGTGAGGATTTTCATTTAAACAAAATGGACCAAAAATATTTAAATCAATTCATCAATATTAACTTTGACAAAATTGGGGAGAGTGAGAAATAGATAAAGAATATTTACTTTAATATTAAAGTGTTTTAAAATCCTTTCAATACTTAAATTTACAAGGAGGCATATTATGGAACAAAACATTCCTGAATCAATTGATGAATATATTTTACAATATCCTCAAGAGATTCAAGAAATATTAAAAACAATAAGAATGGTTATAAAGGAATCAGCGCCAAATGCCGAGGAAAAAATAAGTTACCGAATGCCTACTTTTGTATTAAACGGAAATCTGGTACATTTTGCTGCATACAAAAACCATATAGGCTTCTACCCAACTTCAAGCGGGATTAATAATTTTCAGCATGAATTATCGGGATATAAAACCTCTAAAGGTGCAGTTCAATTCCCGATTGGAGAACCCATCCCTTATGGATTAATTAGTCAAATAGTAAAATTTAGGGTTGCTGAAAACCAAAGTAAAGTGGAAGGGAAAATAAAAAAGAAATAATTTGTAGATGGCAAATTTCCCTTTGTTTATGAACTGTAACAAAAATCATAATAACAGGATTTATCAACAATCGGCGCGATTCTATAATATGGATCAGCGCTCGTTTTCATTAGAGGGTTAGATTATTGAATGACATGCTTTTGTAAATGTAACTAGACGATTCTTTGGGTGCTTTTTTCATCTAACATTATTGTATAGTTAAATGTAAAAGGGGAGACAGAGTATGGATAACCAATATTTCGTAGGTTGGGGTACATTGGCATTGACTGATACCACCTTTGTGTAACAATCCTGTTTACAACGCTAATGGGCATATTCACGAAATAAATGTACTAAAATGGTTATTTTCTTTTTCACTATTTATACCAAAGCCGTACACATGTGTTTCATTCTTATTCCACAATCGGGCCATATTGTTGAAATACATTCTTTTATGAAAAGTTACCAAACGGCGGTTTGATAACTTATTATTTGTTATTTAAAAGTAAATCTAAAAACAATTCAGAACTAGTATTTGGCTGCATGTTTAATCGTGTGCATACATGTACAGGGCGTATAATTTCTATGTTTTTCACATAAATCCTCTGCAGTTGATTAGTATCTAAATACCTTTCAACAGCAATAGATGGAGATAAAGTAATACCATAACCTGAAAGAACTGCTTGAACCGATTCCGTTAATCCATTAAAAACTAATCCTATTTTAGGAAATGGCACACCTTGAGTATGACAAATGGATTGAAAAAGTTTTCTTGTTGAACTCCCTTCTTCTCTCATAACAAATGAGTATTGAACAAGTTCATCTAAAGTGACCTCTTTATTTGCTAATTTATGCTTTGGGTGAGTAACGAAATAAAACTCAATATCTTTCCAATGTTTACTTACTATATTAGACTCATCTATATTTTCAGTAACAATAATTCCTATATCTGCCTTATAATTTAGCAAATTATGAATCATGTCTTTCGTGTTTCCTGATTGAAGTACAAATTGAATATGCTCATTTTCATCTTTATACTTCGAAATGAATGGTGGAAGTATAGCTGTAGCTGGTAAATAGGTCGACGCAATGACAATTGTTTCAGCTGCTTGTTTTTTTATATTCGCGATTTTTGTTTCTATCGAGGTTTCTAATGAAAAAAGGTTTTCCGCCTCTTTTGCTAGAATGCGTCCTATTTTCGTTAATTGAATTCCTCTACCTTTCGATTGGATCAATGTCACATCAAGCTCTTTTTCTAAATGGCGAATTTGTATCGTTACAGCTGGCTGACTCAAACATAGATACTCTGCGGCCTTTGTTACATTTTCAAATTCAGCTACCGTTTTAAATATTCTTAAAGCGTGTAGATTCATGAAAATCCCCCTTGCATAAATATTATTTATGAATATTACTTAATTATATATTAGATTTATTGATAATAGCGTTGTATGGTTTGTATAAAAAGTTGAGGGAAAAATAATGAGGACATTGATTAATCTTTCATTGATATTTGCAGGTGGAGTTTTTCTATTATTACAAATTAATGCTACAACAAACATCCCGTTTCTCAGTATCATTATTTGCATTGGCATGTTAGGTTCATTTATAGGGACACTTGCAGGAGGCGGAGGCTTAATTACGTTACCTGCAATGCTACTACTTGGAATTCCTATTCATTTTAGTATCGCAACAAATAAATTTTCTTCAGGAATCGCATCATTATCTAGTTTATTTGTTCTTCTAAAGACAAAAGAGTTGAATATGAAAATAATGAAATCCTACATTATTTCTTCGATTATCGGAGGGGGCTTTGGTGCGCTAGTTACGTCAATTCTTCCAGAGAAATGGCTAAATCTAATTGCAATTTGTTTGCTAATATTTACATTTTTTGTATCTATTAAAAGTAAAAAATGGTATAGCGAACTACAAGCAAATAATACAAATCTTAATAATAATCGTGCTTCTAAAGTGATGTCATTCTTTATTGGGATGTATGATGGTGGATTTGGTCCTGGGTCATCAACATTCAGTATTTTATACTTTATAAAATCTAAAAATACTTATGTAAAGGCAACACAAATGAGCAGAGTGTTAAATTTCGGTAGCTGTTTTGGGGCATTTATCATTTTTTATCAAACGGGTTATTTACAATGGGATTATGCAATTGCTTTGGGTACGGGATCTATCATTGGAACACAAGTTGCACTAAAAATTGTATCAAAAATACCTTTAAAAATTGCTAAAGGGTTAGTAACTACCATCCTAATTTTATTAATCGTTCAAGTAGCATGGCAATTTAAGTAGATATGCAGTACTAAATCACAATCTTCAGCAATCGTGCGCTTTTCTTGAAGATTATTGAGTTGCATAGGCAGCTCTTTTTTCTTATTCAACTAACAGAGCAGTTTAATTAAAAATTATCTACTTAGAGAAACGAGGGTAATAAAATGAAATATTTTACTAAAGAATGGCATGAATTGTGTCAAAAAAATAATTTACATCTGCATTTAGAGGAAGAAAAGCAAGCTGAAACATTCTCAGAAGAATATTTTCAACAGCTTTACCACATTGAATTAAATAGTTGGCTTACTGTACAAGAAGAAGCTAATTTAAGATTAAAATCTCACGAAAACTATGAACCTTTTAATAAAGAAAAGGGAATAGAACAATTTCATGATATTTTCATACATAATCTTATGTATTTAAAAAAGCAATTACCAGAAACAATAGTAAAACAGATTGCAGATATAAGGGTGTTTACTTTAGATAAGGCAACTCGTAATGTAATAAATGCTGTAACTCAATTTTGCGAGGAAAATTACAGAATTGTAACCACAGTAATTGAAGATTACAAAAGATATATAAAAGAAAACTCAACATTACTGGATATAGAAATTGATGGGGATTTTAGCTTCCATGATTGCAAAATTATAAAATCAATTAAGAATGATAAATCCTTAAAATTACTCCTTGATAATAAAGTGAGTGATACAAATATAGATGAGGTCATATTTGAAAATATTAATATTATCAAACAGGATGATTTGTTAGAAGATTCATGGTGGCTGTATGAGGAAATATATAAAGTGAATGACAAATATGAATTTCACGTCTTGCTACAAAATAAAACGGAGGACTTAATTGATTTTATTATATCAGCTGAACAAATTTCCTTTATAAGTAATAAAAATAATCTTTGATAGTAAACTGAGGCGTTTTTGTATTAAGTCGAAGCGAAGATATTAAAAAAATAAAGAGAAGCCTTATTAAGCTAACGGATGCTTATCTTCAATAAACTCAACAATCGGGCGCGATTGCGGGATAAGCTCCTCTTCTCTGATACAATTTACGTGTGTTTAAATGCTATAAGAACTTGAAAGTTTGTAAATACAGTTAATAAAGGTCTTGAGTTTGAACAAGTTGTAGCATTTGTTAGAGATTATGATTTTGAAAATGAAGAAAGACTAAATGCTCATTATGTAGCGGTTACAAGAGCTAAAGAAAAAATGATAATACAATTGTCTATACAAATAAATTAGCTAATATTTTTAGAGCCCAAGATGTTAGTATCAAGGAGAAAATTAAGTAATCAACTGTTATAATTTCAAATCCGTTAAATATTGGAGTGGTTTAATTGGGGTGTTTTACCTATTAATCTACATAAAGATAGACTAGATTATTGTAAGCTGTTTCTAAGGTCGCCATAATGCTTAGAGAATCGTATGTAGACAAACTACACGAGAAAGAAGCTGAAGTATTATAGTTTCGGGTCGCGGGTTTGAATCCCTCATTACTTATACGTACGATAATTTTGTTCAGCTAGTTGCAACAGAAGTAAATCCTGGATTCTTTTTAGTAAGAAGAATTAATTAGAATTTCATTTTGGAACATTACCATAGTTATTTATAAGAGCTAGTGATCCAATTAATCAGCAAGTATAATTGTTGAGTAAATAATCATGTTCTACACATTTCTACACAACCTAATTGAAAACCCAGTAATACCAAGGTTCAAGGCGAATGATAAACTCCCCCTGGGACGTCAATTGCAAAACGTAGGTTGATTTTTAACCAAAAAGAAAAACGCTTAAAACCTTTGATAATATAGGGGTTTGGGCGTTTTTTTCTTTGTGTACAAAATATCGAGAATAGCATTGAATAACATATAGAATTAAATTTAGGTAAACAATGTGAACAAAAAATTAAGATGCAAAAATGTTGAGTGCAATTTCTTCATCTCGTTCATCCACTTCTTTTAGGAGCGTATAGAAAAGCTCTAGATTGTTAATATGAATCTATATAAATCATCCTTTTATAAAAGAAACTCCATATAAAGAACAGTATGTGCTTTCTACAATTGGTTAAATGAAGGTGATAGCCTTCCACAATCAATGGTGTATGGTGAACCATCGTTAGAATATTAGTTGGAGTGATAAATGGAAATATTTATTAAAATTATTTTTTTATGAGGTATTATTAAACTATATTATTTGTGAAAAGCATAGAGAGGGGTTTTTAAATGAGAAAAGTTTACTTGTTATTTGCTATTATTGGCACAGTATTTCCGTATTATTTTTTAGTGCAATTCTTGAACGAAAACGGTTTTGATTTAGGGTTATTAATAGATTTATTATTTGCAAACTCGATATCGACCTTCTTCGCTGTTGACTTTTTTATTTCATGTTTTGTTTTTATCCTCTTTATGTTTAACGAGTCGAGAAAGTATAACATTAAAGAAAAGTGGATATGTCTATTAACTTTGTTTACAGTTGGTTTATCATTGGCATTACCATTATTTTTGTTTTTCAGACAGCCATATATAAAGAAATAAGGGTGTTAACCTAGATAGGCTTTAATTAAATACTCCGTGATGGGTGGTCTTTGACAAGACAGATAAGTTAATAAAGAAAATTACACATGGACATGGTGTTACACAAGACAGAATATAAATCTTAGTATCAAAAGGATTTGAAGCTATAATCCAATGTCTTCCTGAGACGACCTTCATCTAAAACAAGTTCGAACCAAAAAGCGCCTCAAACCTTTTAAAATCAAGGGTTTGAGACGCTTCTTTTTCTTTATTAAAAATACGTAAGAAAATGAACTGTGCAGGGAAGTCTTGAATGGCTGTTACAGGCTTAGTTATAAATGATTTTTTGACCATCGCTAGCATTAGTACAATCTGTTGCTTCCCAAAGCAGATCATCGTAGATACTTTGTTCTTTATGTTTGTTTAGTTTAGTGTGTCGTGGTGGTTCGTTTTTACAATTATTTTACGCCAGGAACCCAACCTACATTACGTTTCATCATGTTCATTAGGGGCTCTGGAATGTTATTATCACGGCTCATATCCATTTCCGTAATAACGGGTTCACCAGCGGCTACTTTTTCCACCCAGTGCGCTTCAATTAATAGCTCACGACCAAGTGCAAGTAAATCAGCACCTGTTTCCATTGCTTCTTTCGCATCTTCTGGTGAATAAATAGAACCAACGCCGATAAACGGTATTCGACCGTCAATGACGCGTTTTAAAATTTTAATACGGTTTTCTTTTTCGCCGCTATAACGATGTGCTTCTGAGCGGAAATCACCTAATGAAATGTGCAAGTAATCGAGCTTTTCATCTGCTAAACGATCTACAAGTCGAACCGTTTCATCTAGCGTGATGCCGTCTTCTTCAGGCTCTTCTGGGCTAAAACGATAACCAACGATAAATTGATCATCAGCATATTGCGCTTTGGCACGGTTTACACTTTCGATAATTTCTAATAAGAATGTCATACGGTTTTCAACAGAGCCACCATAACGGTCTGTGCGTTTATTTGTAAAGCCTGAGAAGAATTGTTGTAATAGATACGTATTTGCACCGTGAATCTCCACACCGTCAAATCCTGCTTCAATGGCACGACGTGTCGTTTCACCAAATGCTACGACGATTTCCTCAATTTCTTCTACCGTTAATGCACGTGCCACACCGCCATCTGCTGCAACGTTTTCACTTGCACTTACGATATCGCCATTTGGTACAAGGTCACGTACTGCTTGGCGACCGCCGTGATATATTTGTAAAATTGCTTTTGCGCCACCGTCGTGAATCGCATCAGCAATACGTTTTAAGCTCAAAATATATTCATCGCTATGTGCCGAAATTTGACCTGGGAAGCCTTTCCCATTAGGAAGTACGTAAGCACATGCTGTAATCACCGCACCGACGCCATATGAGCGCTCACGGTAATATGTAATCTCCGCATCTGATACCGTATCATCCGCATTTGCTGAGTAAGTGGTCATTGGCGCCATTAAGTAACGATTACGAATTGTGACGCCGTTATGAAAAGTAAATGGTTTTAAAAAAGTTGTCATGTTATTCACTCCTTCTAAAACAAGAGTAAATTTATAGGATTTAAAAGTCAAAGATCATGCTTACGACTATTTTCTATTTACTACATCATAATGAAAAAATCAGAAAAGGCCTATAATATTGATTCACAGCATACTGCCATAATTGGAGCCTTTGAAAACGACTATTCGTTATTTCACTCTTACACAATGCGCATGATACATCTTGCTTCACGTTATCCGCACGTTGGACACTTACGTATTTTAATAAAACACAGAAAAAAGCGGTAAAGAGTCGCCTTTTTCTATGTCTATCATTAGCTTACAGTATCGTGTAACCTTTTAAACTAGCCCTCTATTTAGGTATCGTAGAAAACAATTCAACATCATCAAAGTAGTGAATTGCATCTTTATCTTGGTCATATACATATAATCCATAACCATTTTTGTTTTGTACTAGCTCTTTTATTTCACTAGTAGTCAATGGTTTATCTACTTCTGTATTAAGAGTAACAATATATTTTAGTGCATTAAATTCCATAATAGCTCCAGGAACTAACCCTGTACTATCTTTGTTTATTATTGAAGAAATATTTTCGGGTATCTTTAATTCAAAATAATATTTACTATTAATTTTACTTAACACATCATAAAGCTGAGGACTGATTCTGTAAGAAATTTTAAATTCCACTAATTTATCATTAGCGTTTACTTTAAATTCATCAACTCCAAAATTTGGTGGAATAAATTGCTTTTCTAAAGAAACGGTACTACTGACTTCCTCCATTTGTTGTTGTTGATGATTATTTTGTTTTTCCTCTAATTGCTGATTGTTACGTTTTGTATCTTCAATTTGTTGATTATTATCGCATGCTACAAGAACAAAAATAGATGTCAACATAACTAGAATAAAAATAAAAAGTTTACTATTAATAATTTTTATCATTGTTTAACCTTATCGCTCCAACTAGTATACGTCCATTTTCCTGTCACAGTCTTAGAACTTATTACTTTGCCTGCACTCCATAGTTTTTCAGTTCCACTTGCTTGCACCCAACTACTTCCTGCTCTTAACAAATAATTAGACTTGGCGGGAATCGACCAAGTGATTGAAAGTGTTTTTGTAGTAGATGTTCCTAGTTCTACTTGAGTTGAAACCCCAACTTCAGCCACCATTGACTTAAAAGTAGCGCTAGTAGCAACATTAGCTGAAGAAGATTGCGTAACAGCTACTGAATAACTAACAGAATCTGTGGCCGAACTAGGATTTTTAGCCAAATGTTGAAATTCTAGTTGATTGTTTCTAGAGGAACTAGAATGCACATATTCATACCCTGACATATCACTGGCATATGGCGCAATACTTGGCAAAGTTACAAGCGGAGCGTTATCGTATTCTGTATAGTCCTCAGAGTTTGTAAAGTCAACTGCGTTTGTAAGGTCTACAGGTTCTTCAGCGTTAGCACCACTAACAGCATGTAAAGAAAGTAAAGATAACATTGATGTTGCTAATAAGGTTTTCTTCATAAACATCCTCCATTCATCATACAAATTTTACCAAAAATAGGTTAATGAAATTATATATCATTATTTTTTGATTTTCAAATTTTTTACATAATTAAATATTTAAATTTGTTTTTAAACAATCGTTGTATAAAATGCCTAAAACTTTATCATTTGAGAAACTGATTTGCTTGTTGTCGCACTCAGAATTTCTATTAACTAATATAGGATAAAACAGATTGTAAAAAGGAAAAGACCACTCCTTATAAGTGGTCAATATAGATAATATGCAATTTGGTCTTATTTTATAATGAAGTCGACTTACTTTTTTCTCATCCATAATTAGGTCTTCTTCATGTTTTGGGCGAGGGGTTCAGTATGCCCGACACGCTCATTCGGTTTTTTAATATTGGATGATTTTGCTGACTCGTCTGTTGCAAATTCTGTATCTTTTTTATCCCTTTTCATTTCGACACCTCCTAAAAATAGTATTTAACGTATCTCCATAAAATATCCTTGTTTTTTTCAAATTCACATTTACAACATTTTTTCAATCTCACTAATCTATGATTTTTCAAAAGAGTGAGGTAAGTACTATATATTAAGCATTGATATATCAATGTTAGTATGCGCTTCTAGGAAGTATTAAGGTTCGTTCAGATAGAAAATTCTAGTTAAAGAAAAGCGCTTCGAATCCCTTAGTATCAAGGGTTTGAAGTGCTTTCCTTTTTGGGGAATACGTTAGATTAAGGATAGAAATGAAAAGTATTTACACATTTTCAGTTGCTTGAAGAAACTGCTTTTAGGTTTGAAAGTTAAGTGGAATATGCATACAATTAGCCGAATTCCTCAATGATTTAGGAATGAGGATATTTTATTATTTATTTGTAATATATAGTATAATAATGGGTAATTTGATTTTTATTAGATGTTGGTCAATTCGGAGTGAGATGATAGAATATTGAACCAACATTTTGGCTTGATCTATAGAACGTGGGAAGTTCTCAGTTTGGCAGAATTAAAAAGAATTGTTTTCTTAATTCTAAAATTTCAAAAATCTATTGTCATAAAATTAAGGGAGAATAAAATTGAATATTAATGAAACTGAAAAATTGAAAAAAATAGTGGAGAAATATTTATCAGAAATTAGTGAGTATGTAAAAATTGGTATTAAATTTGGCGAAGAGGATAGAATTGAAGAGGAAACTATTTCATCTAAATTGAATGAGGAGCAATTGTTTGAAGATGAAGATTTTAATAAAGCGGAGAGAATTAGATATAAAGTAGATAAGCAACTATTTACTATTTTAATAGAAGGGTTTACCTCAGACAATTCATATTTATTTTGGAATAAAGAACAATTCTCCTTTATTCGATTTCTATTGGATTCAATTTTATTAGAAATAGATGAAAATGATATAGGTAGTTCCTTAGATAAAATGTTAAATGAGAATATAAATTTTAAATTATTAAATACTGCAATGGAGTTTACAAATTCAGTTCTAAATATTGAAAAAAATAAGGAATTAAAAAATAATTTTTTAAATTATATCGAAAAAATATCAATGCTTAACTATGAGGGAATTAGTGTTTCTGCAAAATTATTAATAATAAACGAAGATGACAGAAAAAATAATATAGATATGGTGGTAAATTTTAAACAACCAATCGAATATAAAGAAACAAAAAAAATAAGAAAAATTTTTGAAATGTCTTCTGAAAATATATTTGTAATAGGTGATACATACCGGATTTTTGGTCTCGGAAAATTTAAAGATGCTAGTTTTTCAAAAGGAAGTAAATTAGAAGATAGGATAGTCGCGTTTAATTTTGAGGGTAAACTGGATTATAAAATTAATTTAATTGAGTTTAATAATTCTTCAAGTAATACCAAAGATTTTAGAGAAAAATTAATAATAGGCTTTAAAGATAAGTCCATCATTTTAAATAAATTTGAATTTCCAACTGATAAACTGAAAGGTGAAATTAATGAAACCTTTAAAAGTTATTTCCATGGTAAAAATTACGATGCTCTTCAAATAAGTGAAAAAGTTTCTTCAGTATGCAAAATTATTAAACATGCCTCCCATCAAAAAAGTGGAACTATGGTGGTAATTACTACACCGAAATTAGCTGAAAGCGAAATTACTAGACTTAATAGTCAATGTTTTAGAGTAGATGAGATTGATATATTTAATTTAGGTAATCCTACTATTTCTAAAACACTTATTAATCAATTAACCAGTATAGATGGTGCACTCTATATCGATATTGAAAGTAAATTCCATGCCATTGGAGTGATATTAGATGGACTTGCCACTGATGAAGCAGATAGTTCGAGGGGGGCAAGATATAATTCAGCTATCAGATATCAAAAAATGGAAAAAATTCAAACAAAGAAAATTGTAACTAATGACTGTATAGTAGTAGTACTTTCTGAAGATGGAATGGTAGATATTGTTGGTAACAGTATTAAAAATTACGAATCTAATAAAAACGAACTAAATCTATTACTTGATAAAAGTAGTTTTGATGAAGTAATACAAAAAGCTTCTCAATATATAGGAGAAAATGAATCGATTATAGAATATTATTTAATTCGGGCAAAAGCTTATACTAAATTAGACAAAATTGCTGAAGCAGTAATCGACTATGATAATGCTATAAGAATCAATTCATTTGATAGTCAAACATATGTTAGTCGCGGGATTCTTAAAAGAAAATTAGGGGAAATTAAAGAGGCCTTATTAGATTTCAGTAAAGCAATAGAAATAAACCCAAACTATACAACAGCGTACAATAACCGAGGAATTTTATATTATGAAATTTCGAAGTATAAGGAAGCATTAGCGGATTACAGTAAAGCCATAAAAATAAATCCAAACTATGCAGTCGGGTACTATAATCGCGGGATTTTAAATAAGCAAATAGAGAAAAATGAAAGAGTATATTAGACTATAGTAAAGCCATAGAACTAAATTCAAATTATGCAGAAGCGTACAATAACCGAGGAATCTTAAATAAACAATTAGAGAAAAATGAAGAAGCCTTATTAGATTACAATAAAGCCATAGAAATAAATCCAAACCATGCACTAGCGTACAATAACCGAGGGATCTTAAATAAAAAATTAGGGAAAAATAAAGAGCCTTATTAGATTACAGTAAAGCGATAGAACTAAATCCAAACTATGCAGACGCATATAATAATCGTGGGAACTTATATAAAGATATAGGAAAGTACAAAGAAGCTTTAGCGGATTACAGTAAAGCGATAGAACTAAATCCAAACTATGCAGAAGCTTACAATAACCGAGGAATTTTAAATAAACAATTAGAGAAAAATAAAGAGGCTTTATTAGATTACAATAGAGCGATAGAACTAAATCCAAACTATGCAGACGCGTACAATAACCGAGGAATCTTAAATAAAAAATTAGAGAAAAATGAAGAGGCTTTATTAGATTATAGTAAAGCGATAGAACTAAATCCAAACCATGCACTAGCGTACAATAACCGAGGAAACTTATATAAAAATATAGCAAAGTACAAAGAAGCACTAGAAGATTACAATAAAGCGATAGAACTAAATCCAAACTATACATTAGCGTACAAAAACCGAGAAAGTTTATTAAGTCTTATAGGGTGAGATGGTAAAAATAAAAATACGATTTCTAAGTTTTATTCAATAAGAGCTTAAAATAAAGTAAATGTTAAATGTTTTGATGCGGGCGATATTAGTTTCCTTTTAAGGACGTCAGTTGATGAAAAAGAAAAACGTTTAAAACCCTATGAATACAGGGTTTTGGACGTTTTTTAGTTTGACTGGCTGGAATTAAGCTATTGCAATACTGGAAAAATTGCTGAAATAACATTGAAAGAAACGTAAAAATTCGTGTAAATCCTGTTATGTAGAAGGAAATAATAAGGAGTAAGCTATCCTTGATTTAAGTTTGGGTATCAAAGCTGCCTAATACCATGAAATCGACCACTACGCCACTTACGGGGTTTTCTGAACCTAAAACGTTAATGCCTAAAACTGTTACACCACTAATATTTGTAACGTTAGCAGAGACATATTTTGCAGCAATGTTCTTTTCTCTCATTTGTACCCGCGGTCTTGCATTAATCGATGAATTGGTGGAATAGACGCTTGATACTGCGTAGTCGATTGTTGATAACAGTGTATTGCCTGTAGCTAATGCATTGTCTGTAAAATAAAACGTCGCTACACCATTAGCATCTGATGTAGCTTGCCCATAGATAATACGCTTTTCCTTTTTAGGATTGGACTCGCCTGCTTTAAACACATGAAATAATGTTGGTGATAATGTAATAACTTCAATGCTCATAGCCATCCTCCATTGCATTTTACAATAGCCTATGAACTTGTATTTCGTTTAATACTTGAAATAGGCATTATTAACTTTTCGTTAGAAGCAGACGAATAACACGCGAATTATGGAGAATGCATACTACAAGAAATGAATAAGTAGTAAAATATAGGAATGGCGTGATTTTAAAAAAACGACTTAGGGAGAGAACATAAATGGGCAGGAAGCGAAAAACCTTACCGAAAAATTTCGAGGAACTCATTGAAATAGGCGATCTATCAGCGTTAAAAGAGGTATTTTTACAATGTGAATTAGATGCTCATGGTGGTTACAGTAAATCAACAGCTTTAAGTTTTTTTAAAGTACCGAATGATTTGGTTCGCTGGCTTGTGGAGCAGGGTGCTGATATTAATGCGCGTGATCGTTACGGAAGAACGGCTCTACATAAACAGGCAATGAGTTGGTGCGGAAATATTGAATTGTTACTTGAGTTGGGTGCAGCGATAGAAGCACTGGATTATCAAAATGAGACACCTTTATTTGCAGCGGCAGAGTCATTTAATCCAAATGCAGTTTACACATTAGTTGGCAAAGGCGCAAATCTTAGCGCAGAAAACAAGATGAAACAAACCCCTTTAGAAAAAGCTTTGGCAACCTGTAGAAACATAGATATCGTCAATATGGCAAAGGTTGCAGAAATTTTGCTAAACGCTGGAGTGACTGTAACGCAGGATATGCAAAACGCTATTAAGCGAATTGGCAACGATTTTGAATTTCACCGAGATAACTTTAATAAGGAATATTTGAATCAAACGGATGAGGCACTTTACCGTCTATATCAGCTATTTGCTGTTTCCCCAGTCGGAAAACGAAAGACGCATGATGGCAGCTCTCTAATTACAGTATCTTCAAATGGTTGGCAGGCGCAGCATAATGAACTATGGGGTTTACTCATTCCTTCACAAGGACATGCGAACACCATACAGGGTGAGGTAATTCGTATTACTGGTAAAGTCGCTTATGAAATTTTAGATAACGGTGGCATTAACTGGGATAATCAATATCGAAAGATGCTCCACAGTTTGGGTCATTATTTTCGTCTGGGCACGCCATTAAACCCAGCTACTTTGCAAGAGGCTGAAACATTAGTGAAAGAACTTCACAACGGTAATAGTAGTGATGAACCTGCGAGACTGTGTGAATTAGCTGTGCATTGGGTACTTAGCAATCCGAATCCAATGAGGTTGGAACAGCCAGATTATAAGCGATAACTACGTATGCCTTGTTCAGCCCAATAAGAATTCAATGCTTAGCAATTTTCTTACTTTACAAGCTAAAAAAAGAGAATCGGACAGATAAGGAATGACAAAACACCTTTATTGGCTTACTAAACATAATTGGAGGGAATGTTTTACTATGAGTTATGATGTTCATATCGGAAGGTTAATCAGTGGGAGAAGAGAATTAGAAGGGAAGGGTAGTTATCTGCTATGTACGGCTAATCAAACGATTCAAGAAATAACGACATTTGGTTCTAAAGATGGGATATTCATTAGTACGCGTGATTTGGAGAATGCCCTTTACGACCTCTGCAAATCTGCAATTGCTCGCTATATAGAAGAAGGACGAAACAAGGATGTGTATACTTTCTCACTCTATACGGATAGCTATAATGGCAGCTATATAGTGTACATTAATAATCGGGATTCTTTAGAGCAAACGGTTGCTCAATACTACGCACAATATCAAGAAAGTTACTTGGAAACTGGTAGCAAGTTTTACAATCAAACTCTAGAGCAAATCTATCGCTCCTGTAAATTTAGTGAAGGCGATTATCCCTTTATGTACGACGAGATGCCGAATGGTCTTGAAACCTATCTTGAAATGTTCAACTGTATTAGTCAAGAAACACCCGCGTATTTAAGCAATGACGAGAACTACATATTTGAGAAGACCATAATAGATTCAGAGCTCTTTTTAATTGCCATCCAAGTTATTCATCGATTGCAAAATGACCTAAAGCAATTGAACCGTACGGAGGACTTTATTGCCTACGTGTCAGCCGCGGATGGCGTTGGTGGTGATTATTTGACATTAAGTCAGCTCATAAGAAAAACTGTACCCGAAGACCAATTATATCAATCAATGCCTGACTTAATGAAGAAAGATATGGAATTCCATTCTGCTGTCGATGCTATACAGCAACGCCCCCTTGTTCAACAAGTAAAACATTGGGTAGATGTAATCGAAAGAGGAGAATTTGGTAAAGGTAGCATGCGAAGCTTCTGGCGAACAGATTATGAGGCTTATGAACAACTTGTGGGGCTTGGAGGTCACGCCATCCCACATATTCAAGAGCATCTGAACAGTGAACTTGAAGATGATACTAGGCGCATTCTAATGGTGGTATTAGAAGATCTGGCAGAACAAGCTGCTCGCTTATAATTTTACAAAATCGTATAAGGCGAAAGGGGGGAATCCAATATGACGCAACGACTACCATGTAAGACGAAAGGCTGTAGCGCAACAATACTGCCGACTACAGCAGCCAAAACGGGCGGTATTTGTATGCCATGTCATCAGGAGCATGCACGAAAAAAGCAACAAGCTTATATTGAGCAGCACCGCAAAACGGTTAATCTCTATGAAGGACTTACGAATTATGTGGACATTCTTAAGGTAATGCATGCGCCGAGAACGTATGCTCCTCTTATCCAATACATTCCTTATCCGTTAAGCATGGAGCAGATATACATAGTATTATCAGAACAAGAAGCGGACAATATGTTGAAATATGCCATGGAATTACTTGCCAAAAATAATGACAATGAAGCAGAGGACATTCTATTGTCGCTAGTATGCTATCGAAATAAAAATATCGCCAATGCTTTACCTCAGCTGATAGAGCGTAGCTTGTTTCATTATCCACTTGTTTTTAAAGATGCACCGCCGGATATACAACAGCTCCTTTTAGAGCGTATTAAATGGGATCAGGATAACCGAAACCATCTCCTCCTTGTGCTCGGTTGGATTGGTAATGCCATGGTCATGGAGCAGTTTCGGCAATGGCAAAAACAGCCGCCAATATGGGCAGAGCAGTTGTATGTAACGCCAGAAACCTACGCTCTTGAAGGCGGATGGGAGCTTAGCCGTGACGGAATGAGGCGTGACCTAATTAACCATGTCTGCTATGCAATTAGGCAAACAGATCAACAAAGTGAAGATTTCAATGAAGAGCAGTATGCGCATTTTCTTGGGATAAGCCATTCAACCTGTCCGTGGTGTAATAGGAAGTTAACGAAATTAATGGACGTGGCTACCGCTCATCCATCTTTGCACTATCTCAACATGCACAAGAACTTGCAGGTAATAACCTGTGATTTATGTGGAAGCTTTAGTACAATCTACATGGAATTGGACAAGGATGGTGTGCCTGTTTGGAGCCGTTATAATCAAAAACCAGCGTATCTTCCAGATATTGATGACGTAAACAGCTCTATTGAAATGACACCTAGGTTAGCCCTTGCACATGAGCCACAATCACCATATTATGCTGCGCTTTGGACGATGTCACAATTAAATTCGCAGATCGGTGGTTATCCAAGCTGGGTGCAGGATTCAGCATATCCGCTTTGCCCTTGCTGTGAGCAAAGAATGCGTTTTATAGGGCAGATTGATTATGCTGATTTTGATGAATATGCTGAAGGTATTTTTTATATGTTTGTCTGTCTAAAAGACAACATTACAGCAACCATCTATCAGCAAAGCTAAATAACGTTACTGTGTCAAAGGGGGAATAATCTTGCGTTGGAAGGAAGTTAGCAAGACAGATAATCTGTCACTTGTCCACCAGGCAGCAATGGAACTGGATGTGAATGAACGGGACGAGCGCGGGAGGACACCGCTGATGCTTTTTTTAACTAATCGAATGCCTGTACAAGCAATTGAAATATTAATAGAGCACGGAGCAGAACTTGAAGCACAAGATAAACTTGGTGAAACGCCACTTAAAAAAGCTGTAAAGTTCAAGCAAGTGGATGCTATATTGAAGCTGATCGAAGCGGGAGCCGAACTAGATTCGCCACTGGGTATTTTAGCGACGGCTTGGAATGCAGCTCGTACAGATAAAAAGCTTGCTGACCTTCTGCTTGCAACAAAAGGAGCGGTTCGCCTTTCGTTGACAATGGAAGAACAAAGCATTGTTGAGGAGCTGTTGTATGAAGAGTCACAAAACAAACTATGCGAGAAAATAGCACACATTAATTCGCCAGAAATATTACATGCCATTGTGAACGGATATAACTGGGATGATGGTCCGGAACCGATGCTATCCGTTTTTCAACATCCAGCAACGTCAGAAATTACACTTCTTGATATGTATGATTTGTTAGATGGGGATTACTGGATGAACAAGAGGGATTCACATGATTTATTAAACACAGATGAGGAGAAGCGCTTTACGGAGCTTGCTGTTGCACTGTATAAAAGATTAGAGCAGTGCCGTCACTAATGATAAGAAGAGGCTGCGCCGTTGTTGTCCGCTTCGGCGGTGCTTTCCGCGGGCACACACGTAAGCCGCAACCCTCGCTAGCGCGCGGTTCGTTGCGTCTTACGCTACGTGCATTCCCGCAGGAGTCACCGACTTCGCTACCAACAACTAGTGAACCCTTTTAATTTTTTAGTTATGTTCCAGCCTCTTTGCATTATTAGTAAGCATTTAATTTATGGATGACTTCCTCTGCTAACACATTGCTAAAGCGAATAATTCCATGTTCTTGTACAATCAGCCCTTCGTTCAGGCGTTGATTGAGCCAATCTGTAATAAAGGAAGGCGCATACCCACCTAGACCGAACTCACTGCCAAATGCGATGATGTTTTGATAAGCTTCTATATATTGGTCGTAACTAGTTTCAGGATACGACTTCGTATATAACCAAAATTGCACATCATACATGGTACAGGATAATTGATCTGCATGAAAACTAAAATGGCCTTTCTCTTCGACAATCTGTGTACATATGCTACGGATTTTCTGTTCCACTTGTTCCACCTCTGTTACACGAGAGCACAGCTCCTCCAGCAGAGGAGAAAACTTCCCATGCGCTACTTTAGCCAGGGCTTCTTCTTTGTCTTCTTCAGAAGTATCATAGTGTTCTTCATTCACTAAGCCTTTGATAAACGCTTCAAAATTATCGGCAAGGAACGTAATCTCATAATCATCTTCTTGATCGACATGAATCACTTCAGGTTCACCATCTCGACCACATGCTCGATAGTCTAACATCACGACATCATGCCCGGCTGAAGGACAATCACAAATAACTACTCCAATGTCTGGATATCCCCATTCCTCTATCATAAACGGACTACCCAAATCTCCGCATAGGGAATAGCTTTTCTCACGTCCAATACCCATAATACCTGTAATGGCAATATGATCTTCCGCCCAGGAAGTTGCGATATCTGTTGGAAAGCAAGTATTTCTCGGTACTCCGCCATTGTGTTGCTTCATTAAATAAATATACGAAGCGGGGAGTTTATAACCAAGCTCTTTCTCTATATAGGCAATTAATTCATCCGACGGTGGCTCAGATTGATAGGATGTTCTTGCATACTCGCTATCTTCCCAAAATGCACTTAGAGACATCTCTGAAAAAGGAATCCTCTTTTCTACGGAGCCACCACGCTCGGAGTAAGCTTTCTTCTGGGCAAGTCGAAGTGCTTCACTTTTTTGCTTCTTGGCTTTAAGGGTACTCTGTCTTAAAAAATACTCGGTGCTGCGATCTCCGGAATCTAATTGGTCAGACATGCTAAAAGCTTGAGCTGCTTCCTCATAGCGCTTTAAATAATAGAAAGCAAAGCCTACCCGATAATGCCATAGCGCATCTTGTTTACCTGCCTCAGAAATTTTACTAAAATGATTGAGCGCTTCTTCGTAAAGACCCAAATTGTTATAGGCTCTAGCTAAAATGCTAATCAATTCATCGTCTCGTTCTTCTTCAGGAATTGCTAAAAGGGTATCGACAATTCGCTGATGTTCGTCTACTTCATGCCACTCGTTCAATTGATTTATAAGCTTTTGTTCCATTGTTACCTCCAAATGATTATTCATAAATACTACCTATGTATTTGGTAAATCCTTACCTTTAAAATAGTAACATCTATAAATGAAGGATTCTAGAATTTTCCTGTATGAAACCATAGCAGAATTTCCATTTTGATTGTCTTTTTATTGATTACTTCATGTCCATTTGTCCCATGATATAGGTAGATGGGGGGTGCAGGCTAATGGATTATGAATATTCGGTGAAGTTTTACTTTAACGAAAGAAGTGAAGAAGAATATAAAATTAAAAATAATATTGGACAAGAAACCTTTGTAGAAGAACTGTCTAATGGATTCAATGAAAAGCCTTGGTATTCATTTACTGAAACTGAACATTTTAAAACGATATTAATTAGTACGAAAGAAGTTTATAAGGTATCGGTCGTGCAAAATGTTGTCACATTTGATTAATCCAACGAATTTAATACTTTTATCGTTATGCTTACAACGATAGTTGGATATTTAAAAAGGAAGCTCTAATCGCTTCCTTTTTGTTTATATAATATTACGCTATAGATAATGGCAATTCGTGCAAATAAAAAGGTTAACGTTACATCGTATGGTTTGTTTCATACTCGATGTTTACTTTAATTTTGTGCAAGTCCCTATCAATTTTTGAAATTAACATATGTATTTCTTCATTTTCTGAAGCGTTAAACGTTTCTCCTCTTCGTTTGCTTAACGTGACTGTTTGATTGATTAACCGCAAACAAGATTTAATTAACGCTAAATCTGTTTTGATTGCTTCTTTATTTAAAATGTCTATTTCATCCATTAATATTCACCCCCACTATAGATAATACAATATTAGTAATAATTAACCAATGTACAGCGCTGTCCTTAAAAAACTGATGAAATATATCTTAACCAGTTCATCTGTTGTTCATCTTGCCTTTGTAAAATATATCAGGCAATAAGTGTATGCATTCTTATAAAGGTACATTTAAATTTGTGCTATGAATCGGGTGATTGAAATGTTAATAATGGCTACAATATTTATTACAGCAGCACTAATTTTTTATACAGTAGGAGTATGGTCAGAAAAATTTCAAAAAACATTAAAATTGTGGCATGTGATTATTTTTTGGATAGGCTTCATATGCGATACGCTTGGAACGACCATGATGGAAAAAATGGCTACAGAAGGATCTTTAGTTAGCTTTCATGGCGTAACAGGTTTATTAGCTATTGTGTTAATGTTATTTCATGCCATTTGGGCTTCTATTGTGTTGGTGAAAAATGACTCTAAAATGAAGCAAAAGTTCCATAAGTTAAGCATGGTGGTATGGTTCATCTGGTTGTTTCCTTATATATCTGGAATGATATTTGGGATGATTAACAAATTTTAAAGTTTTGTTCTTTGAAAAAAATGTTCTAAAAATTACCCTATTTATTATTATGTCACAATACTTTCATTTGATATTCAAATCTTATATGGTATGGTTTTGAATGGGGCATTTACTGAATTCCAATTTTCAATAGGCGCTATCTAAATCAACATTATATTTTAGCTCTAAAATAAATGTATGGGCAAAATAACATCCAATTAGATGGTTACAATAAATGTAAATCCCTTTTGAATGAGTGGTGGTTGAAAACACCCCTCTAATGAAACACGGAGCAATGAAGGTGATACAATTTAATTACTTGCTACTACATTAATAAATTATGAAAGAGCTGATAAGATATGACATGGGGTTTAGTTATGACAATAGTGATTGGATCTATTGTTAAATTGGTAATGAGTCCTCCAAGCATCGTTGTAGGGTGGACTGTCAGTAAATTTGAACTGCACAAAAAACTGGATGCAAAAGATGTTACCGTAACCTATAACGGAAAGAATTTAGAAGAAGAAGAAAAAAGTAGATTTACTAACTATTTTAATGAAGCTTCGTTTTTAAAAAAGCATTATATTTTCCCAGGTAATGAAAAGTTATTTTTAGAACCTGAATCAAATATCACGCCATTTGTTATCAATTTTAAAAAAGGCAAAAAGGATATACACTTCTTTGTTTTTAATTACGATAATCACGTTGATATCGTGAAGAAATACAAGGAAAAAGTCGTTTCGTACAGTGTAAGTTCTGATTGTTTACAAAACTTTTCAACGTCTAAAGGTTTAGTATAAAAAGCTTTCATTGCAAATGATTCAACCAGTTGTCGCTATTATAGCGGCGACTGGTTGTTTTCGTTTTGTATGAAATGAAAAAGGCACTTACTAAATTGTAAGTGCCTTTGATTGCGTCGTCTTTTTTAAAATAGTAAAAAAATTGCTATCGTTTGAGATTGTATAGTCCTCTTTGGTACTTATTTACAGTCAGTGATTTATTATGTGAATCAAGGAATATCGCATAACCTGTATTTAATGTGAAGTTGATTCGGTAATCATAATCAAGCAAGGATACTGATGCTTTTTCAAATTTGGCGTTTTTAAAAGATTCTATAAGTTCTTTTTGTGTTTCTTTGGGGAGTTTTATGTCTGTAAATATATCTTTGTCACCTATATTGACTCTATGAACAGTGACAGCTGGATTGGCTGCATTGAAATTAGCGTCTGTTAATACATCTGTTGCAGAATAGGTTCGACTTTTTATTGCAATAAAAAACTAGCAACAACGATTATAAGTAAAGATAAAATCACGGTTAATATAAAATTTTTGATTTTTTCATATAGACCCCTCTTTATCCTTTTTTTATAAAATGATAGCAAAATGCTGCAATTAAAAAGAATAGCATTTGCAATTCTTTTACTAATAATTATAAAATTCTATATTGTATTTATTTGAAAATTGACTAGGATGGATTTTGTTTATAAAATTTGTGTACTGTGTTTAGTAAGTTCGTGGTTTTTACAGCACAAAATAGCTTTTAGTTAGCAGCATTTGCCTTCTATAAGAATTAGCAAATACATGAATTACATGTGATTTTCTTACTAATGGTTAGAGGTTAGTTAGTTGATTAATAATACATGGCGTTTGAATGGATGGTGTCAGTAAATGTTAGCAGAAAATATAAGGTCAGCTAAAAGAGGGAAAAATGAACGGAATGGTATTCACAATTGGCATCCCTATTATGCGAGTTATTCTGAATACTTTGTGGAGGATATGCTAGATTATTTAGGAGCTAATGAGAGCTCGATTGTACTCGATCCTTGGATGGGTAGTGGCACAACGGCTTTAGTGTGCCAAAAGAGAGGAATCAAATCTTTTGGTATAGATATCAACCCAGTGATGGTCATTTTTTCGAAAGCTAAAACTAGAAATTTAATTGAATTGAATTTGGATAGTATCGGAAATGCTATTAAGGAAACGGCTAGTCATGTCAAACTTGCAGAAGATGAATTTTTAAATAATGAAGACACATTAGAATTTGTAAGTGATAAACATCTGAATGTGTTAAATAAAATTCAACTAGCTATCGACGATGTTTGTAAGCATCACAGCGATATTTCAGATGCACCAATATCAGATACAATACGAGCTTTTTACTTTGCCGTTCTATTTAGGTGTTTAAGGTACGTAGGGAAATTCAAGGTAGGTAAAAATCCAACATGGCTAGTAAATGAAATACGTAAAGCGAGAACCGACGAAGTAGATACATATCATTTATTTTATCATTATGTAAAGGCCATGATAAAAGACTTAGAAACATACTATACGAATATTTTAAATTATGGCTATTCCTATCCCTCTTTGTATGAAGGGGATAGTAAACAAATGATTTTTTCTGATTGTACCGCAGATAATATCATTACTTCTCCTCCGTATTTAACACGCATTGATTACGCTGTTTCTACAAAGCCAGAATTATTGTTTTTAGGTTATAAACAAGATACGGATTTTGATAGAGTGAGAAGAGCAACTATGGGAGCTCCTGTTATTGCTGATAAAAATATAGTCATAAACGAAAAGTGGGGTAGTTGTATTTGTTCTTTTTTAAAACAGGTGAAAGAACATCATGCAAAAGCCTCCCAAAGTTATTACCTACCTATATTTTTACAGTATTTTAGAGATGCATTTGAGTCGTTACGTGAAATCAAACGAGTACTAAAACCAAATGGACAAGCTTGTCTTGTGGTGCAATCTTCTTATTATAAAGATGTAGAAGCTAAACTGGGAGAAATGTATGTGGAGATGGCTCAATCCCTTAATTTAGAAGCACAAATTATTAAACGAGATGTTGTGAAACATCATTTAGCCAATGTTAATACGAAATCTTCGAAATATGTGAAAAATAAAATTTACTATGAGGATGCTGTTCTTATAAGAAAGAAGGGGAAAAATTGACGGAGTATAGTAGCCATAGAGAACAAGTAGCACAAGTTCATGGTGTGTCAGATAGACAAAATATCGTCGAAAATGCTTTATTACATGCATTCGAACCTTTTATTTTTATAAAAGAAGTACCATTTATTAATTTTGGTAATATGACTGCTGGTGAATTAGCGAATGCATTTAGCGCTTACCCTATCGTGGTCAAATCCATTTTAGCGACGGTAAATGTTGCAGGAAGGGCGATTAAGCGAGATTTAGATATATCTATTGATACATATAGTGATAAGTTACCGAAAGAAAAAGCGGCTATTTTAGCAGGTTATATTAAACCGATGTTACCAAATGAACTTGCAATTCCTGCAATATGTGAGCTGGATAGATGGTTTTATGTAGATAAAGAAATAAGAAAATTTAAAGGTAGTTGGGAAAAAGCGATTCTTACTATTTTAAAAAAGAATGCAAGAACGGATGATTTTAAAAAAGTTAAGTTTGAATGTGATGGGGAAAACTTTCAATTAGATGCAGTACATCCATCCAATGCGCCCTATAAGGTTGGTATCGATGTCAGGAGAATTGAGGCAAAACAAGATATCCATAAAAGAGCGGATGAAATCATCAATAAGGCGAGAAAATTTAAAAAAATTTGTCCGAATGCTAGCTTTTACGCAATAATTTATTACCCATTTACGAGTGAACATATTAATTTACAAACCAGATTAAAAGATGAACATATTAATGGTGTTTTTTTTGCTACCGAATCATTTTCAAGCATTGAGCAGCAGACAAAGTATATTTTAAGTTCAGAAGGTTTACTGAAGGACGAGATTTATTAGATAATGAATAAAATAATAGGTTATGTAGCAAAGTTAGAAATAATAAGGAGGAAACAACTATGTCAAAGAAAAATAATGCGTTATCACTCCAACAATGTGAGGAATTACTTCAAACTTTGCAAGAGCGATTTGAGAAAAATATGAATCGCCATCAAGGTCTTGATTGGACTTCAGTACAAGCAAAGCTCGAGACGAAAGCTGAAAAACTATGGTCACTCAATGAAATGGAAAGCACTGGCGGTGAGCCTGATGTCGTAGGGTATGATGAAAATACGGGAGAGTTTATTTTTTATGATTGTGCAACGGAGAGCCCGAAAGGTCGCAGAAGTGTTTGTTACGATCGTGAAGCATTGGAGTCAAGGAAGAAGCATCAACCAGAAAATACGGCGATAGATATGGCAACGGCTATGGGCATTGAACTTTTAACAGAAGAACAATACCGAGCATTGCAGGAACTAGGTACTTTCGATTTAAAAACGTCGAGCTGGGTACAAACACCTGCAAATATTAGAAAGCTGGGCGGGGCCATCTTCTGTGATCGTCGCTACGATACAGTCTTTATGTACCACAATGGAGCGGATTCCTACTATGCTGCAAGAGGCTTCCGTGGTGCGCTTAAAGTATAAATATAAATAACCTTCTAAAAGCTTTCTAGAGCGTTTATGCTGTTTAGAAAGCTTTTTGAATTGATAAAGTGCTAAAGCAAATCATTCATATAATAGCGGCTTCTAGCGTTTGGGGGCTAATCACCATAAGGAGAGTCCAAACGATGAAGAGATAGTTTTGCTCATAATGAAAACAGTCATCCATGCAAATTAGCAGGGTGACTGTTTCTTTCGTATGAAAGCGGGAGCTAGTGAGAAATGTAAAGATAGTATTTCAACCAGCTCGTCTATTTTGAAACACAATGAAAAGGGTCACTAGGCTGGGAATAACCCTTTTTTATAGAGAGGCGCAATGAATCTGTATGTTAGAATTAGCAGTCTTCTTTGCTATTTATGAAAGTAGCGCCAACAATAATTAAAAGAATAAATAATACAACGATTAGAGCGAATGTTGAACCATAGCCATTGTTATTACCGTATTCATAGTTACCGCAATAATTGTTGTTCCAATTGCCTCCTACATTTCCGCCGAAGTATCCCATGGAAAATCCCTCCTTTCTTCAATATATAGTATGTAAACTATAAAGAAGTGGAGGGGTGTTTATCCATTGGGGTAAGAAAAATAATGAAATCGCCACAAAAACCATTTGTGCTTTGTTACATCGCAACCCAGTGATCTTTAGAAACTTCTACAAGTTGTGTATTGTCTAAGTTAAAACGGTTTACCATCAACTCTTCTTCGGTCATGACTTGGCGTTTCTTTTGTTTTTCAATGGCTGGATCTGGAATCGGAATTGACTGCAATAACATTTTGGTATAAGGATGTTGTGGGTTGGCATACAGCTCTTCGCTCTCTGCTAATTCTACAATTTTTCCTCCATACATAACGGCAACGCGATCGCTAATATGTTTGACCATCGACAAATCATGGGCGATAAATAAATAGGTTAAACCTAAACGTTGTTGTAAATCTTTCAGTAAATCCACAACTTGCTTTTGAATGGAAACATCTAGAGCAGACAGTGGTTCATCACATACTATAAAATTTGGCTCGACAGCTAAAGCGCGCGCAATGCCAATACGTTGGCGTTGCCCGCCACTAAATTCATGAGGGTAGCGTAAAGCATGTTCCTTTTTTAAGCCTACTAGTTCGAGTAATTCTTCAACTCGGGCACGACGTTGTTCTGTTGATGTCGTTAATTTATGTACATCAAGCGCTTCCCCGATAATATCAAGCACCTTTTTACGAGGGTTTAGTGATGAATAGGGATCTTGGAAAATAATTTGCATATGACGTCGCATACTTTTTAACTCATTTTTAGATAAGCGTGTAACAGGCACCCCTTTATACAACACTTCACCATCTGTTGGTTCATGGAGCTGTAAAATCGTACGCCCTGTTGTTGATTTGCCTGAACCAGATTCACCAACGAGCCCCAATGTCTCACCAGGGAAAATACGGAATGATAAATCATCGACTGCCTTTAAAAGCTCACCTTTCTTTAAATCGAAATGTTTTGATAAATTGCGAACTTCAACAAGCGGTACAGTTAAATCTATATCTTGTGCTAGATGGGGTGGCTGTTTCGCTTCTTTTTTTTCATGAAGCTTTGGCAATGCGTTTAACAGACGCTTTGTATAGGGGTGCTGTGGGTTCGCAAATATTTCTTCCGTAGTGCCTTCCTCAACAATTTCTCCCTCTTTCATGACAATGACACGATCACACATACCTGCAACTACACCTAAATCATGCGTAATTAAGATAATAGATGTCCCTAGACGTTCTTGCATTTGCTTCATTATGCTTAAAATTTGTGCTTGGATTGTGACATCTAGTGCTGTTGTTGGTTCGTCAGCAATTAACAGGGCAGGGTTACAGGCAAGAGCCATGGTAATCATGACACGTTGACGCATACCACCACTAAATTCATGCGGGTATTGATGATAACGCTCCTCACTATTTTTTATACCAACAGATTTTAATAATTCAATCGTTTTTTCGTAGGCTTGCTTTTTAGTCATTTTTTGATGCTTCATTAAACCTTCAGCGATTTGTTCACCAACACGAATGGTTGGGTTAGTGGAAGTCATGGGGTCTTGGAAAATCATACTAATATCTTTTCCCCGAATCGCTTCCATTTGTTTTTCCGTTTGTGTCACTAGATTGTCCCCTTGGAAAAGAATTGTTCCAGACTTTAAAAAAGAAGGGGGGGAAGGGAGAAGGCGCATGATGGATCGAGCCGTTACGCTTTTACCGCTACCAGATTCGCCTACAATGCCGACTGTTTCTCCTTTATTGACATAAAAGTTTACCCCTTTTACTGCTTCAAATTCACTTTCACCAGTAATAAAAGAAACGCGTAAATCTTGTATTTCAAGAATTTTTTCACTCATCGAATGCTCATCCTTTTATAAATTTTAAATATTCTTATTGACGAAATGTAGTCGTTCATACATACTATACTATACAGGTAGGGATTGTACAATATAACCTGTGATGTAAATTATTTCGTTTGATTTTCATACCTTACTACTATAGTAAACGAAGAAAGGAGAAAATACATGATTAATTTTCAGAATATTATAAAGTTTGAGGGAAATTATTATTTCAAGCGGGTTTTTAGCGAGATAACGAGGAAACATAGTTATTCAATTGCACTATTTTTATTAGGATTCCCAGTTCATGTTGTTACATATTTTTTATATTTGTTAAAAAAGGATAAAAATTTATATGTGCCGTTGTTTGCACAAATGAAACAACAATTTATTTCAGAGGGAAAAGTACATGCTTGGGCAGCGGAATATAGGCTACAGGAACAAACAAAGGCTGCATTTTTTAATAAATCACTGAATGAACGTCAACTGGATTTGGTTGTTAATCAATTAACAGAACAAAAGCTACATAGAGAAGTTGAAAAAATATTAGCAAACGATGGTTTAGCAAAGCCTTCTTATAAAAGCTATTTTAGTGAACTGCTTGAAAATCCACTGTTTTTAGTTTTGTCATTTATTCCAGGTGTTTTTATGTATATTTTCCTTATCTTATGTAGTAACGCATTTAGTCGGTTTATCGTTGAACGTTTAGTTCAAAGTGCCTTTGTCATCGTTGGTGTTGCCACATTAGTATTTACGATTTTATATTTATCACCATTTGACCCTGCTCGCAATTTGCTAGGTATTGAGGCAACACCTGAACAAGTCGCAAATTTTAATAAAATTTATGGACTCGATCAACCTTATTTAGTGCAGCTTTGGCATTCTTTATCTGGACTGTTTACGTTTGATTTAGGTAATTCGTTTGAAGGCAAGGAAAATATTACGCAAAGTATTATGAATAAATTTCCTGTGACATTGGAAATTGCCCTATTGTCATTACTAATGGCGGTGGCGATTGCCATTCCTGTTGGGATCATCTCAGCGGTAAGGCCAAATTCTTTTGCAGATTATGCGTTTATGTTTATCGCACTTATTGGTTTATCCATACCGAGCTTCTGGCAAGGTTTGATTTTTATTTTAACGTTTTCATTAAAATTACAATGGTTCCCAGCTACTTATAATCCGAATAATTGGTTATCCATTGTTATGCCTGTTGTTGTATTAGGTACTTCTATTACAGCGTCGATTGCTCGCATGACAAGGTCAAGCATGCTTGAAGTGATTCATGAGGATTATATTATTACTGCCAAAGCGAAAGGATTGAGTGAGCGCAAGGTTATCACCAAGCATGCGATTCGCAATGCAATGATTCCTATTGTTACAGTAATCGGTCTGTTATTTGGTGGTATGCTTGGCGGTGCTTCTGTTACAGAGAAAGTCTTTAACATCAGTGGTATTGGTAGCTATATCGTTGATAAACAATTTATTCCGGATATACCGGCACTCCTTGGAGGGGTTGTCTATATTGCGATTACGATTTCGATTGTCAACATGGTGATCGACGTGTTATATGCATTCTTTGATCCACGTATTCGTTCAAAAATGAAGAAATCTTAGGAGGAGAGGGGATAGTGTGAAATTCATCTCGAATGTTAAGCTGCTAATGAAAATAACGCAAGAATATGTCAATGCACAGTTTACCATTGTCTTTTCTGCTATTTTTTCAGTGCTGTTTTTACTAAATAGTTTTAATTTTGCTGACGGTGTATGGCGTCCCTATATCCTTGGGCTATTTTTCATTTACGTTGCTACGACTTTATATGTATGGGTCGCAACGTGGCAAATAAAAAAAGATTTAGCTAAACAACGAGAAATTCAAAAGCGAACAAGATTGCTTGGTTACCCATTAATGCTAACAGTACTAGTGGGTAATGTATTTGCAGCAGGTTTCGGATTTATGCTCGCAACAAAAAATAAAACGGCAGAATATACTTTTGCCATCTATGCCTTCATTACACAAATTTTTATTATCGGTATTTCGGCACTCAATTTATTTAAGCCGTATGTAGTCGATACATTTTTATTCGCAATGGGTGCGTTTTTAGCACTCGCTGTCTTTTATGCCGTGATGGCTATACTTGTAGCGCGTTACGTTACGGCTAGTAATGCGCCAAAATGGATGATACCCCTTGGTGTGGTGTTACTTTTACCTACACTAACTGGCAATTTATTTTCATTACTGCTTGGCTTGACGTTAATTAAAAAAGCACGTAATACGGATCCATCGGCAGTAGAAAAATGGCAAAAAATATGGAATAAAATCTTGCGCAATACGATGGCTGTATTCGGCATGTTCTTCATTATTTTTATGTTCTCGCTGTCGGTCGTGAGTTCATGGACATTTGATTACGATTTTGCCGTGCAAAATAATTATAGTGCCTTGCTACAGACGCCATCTTTAGACTATCCGCTCGGAACTGATAATTTTGGTCGGGATTTATTTTCTAGAATCGTATTTGGTGCTCAAATTTCATTAATTGTTGGTTTCTTTTCTACGATTATACCAGCTGTAATAGGAGGAGCACTCGGTGCGTTTTCAGGCTATTACGGAAAAAATACAGATAACATTATCATGCGTTTGCTAGATATTTTATATGCTATCCCAGGCATTTTACTAGCTATTGCAATTATTGCAGCATTTGGCGCAAATACAGTGAACTTAATTATTGCATTGAGTGTAGGGGCTATTCCAACCTATGCACGAACGATGCGCGCCAATGTCATGCAAATTGCCAATTTTGAATTTGTTGAATCAGCAAAGGCGCTAGGCGTATCAGATGCCGCCATTATTTTTAAACATATCGTACCGAACGCTCTTGCTCCGATGATAGTAAAAGCGACTTTAACAATTGGCGGAGCGGTCATATCGACTAGTAGTTTAAGCTTCCTTGGCCTCGGTATAGAGCCGCATATACCAGAATGGGGCAATATTTTAAAAGTAGGTAGTACGTATTTAGAAACCAATGCTTATGTGGCTATTTTCCCAGGGTTATGCATTATGTTACTCGTCTTATCGTTTAATTTTTTCGGCGATGGATTACGTGATGCCCTTGATCCTAAAACAAATTAACTTATTATATTGGAGGAAAAGACAGATGAACAAAAAATTATTTACATTGGCTACATCAGCAACTGTTGCTGCGGTTGCGTTAGCTGGTTGTGTAGAAACAAAATCAAATGTAGAAAATAAAGATGATCAATCAGAAACAGCTAGTACTAAACCAGTTCTTGAAGTGCTTGGGATGGCTTCACAAGAACAAGATATGAATATTGTACGAGACCAATTAGTGAAAAATGGTTTTGAAGTAAAGTTAAATATTCAACCAGACTTCGGTTCTTACTCGGCACAAAAAGATGCTGGCAACTATGATGTAGCGGTATCTAGCTGGACAACTGTAACCGGCAATCCTGACTATGCAGTAAGAGGGTTATTTAAAACAGGTGGAGATTACAGTGTGACTGCCGATGCCACTATCGATAAATTAATAGATGAAGCGAGTACGTTAACGGGAGATGCTGCAAAAGAGAAGTATAAAGAGCTAGAGCAAGCATTAGTGTTTGATAATGCGTATATTGCACCATTATATATTTCTCAAAAGTTCCAAGGGATTTATGCAAAAGAAGTAAACCCAGACACTGTCCGTTTACCAAAATCACGTGCACAAGCATGGGAAACAATTTCATTTAATGATACCGCTAAAAATGCAACAGATACATTAGTTTTACATCAAGGGATTGCTTCCTTAACTTCTCTTGACCCGGTAAAAGGAAATGACGGTTCCATTAATACATTAAATACTAATATGTATGTACGATTAGTGAATTTATCTGATACGGATGAGGTCGTTTCTAATGGTTCACTATCTTATCAACACGCTATTTCCGAAAATAACAAAGAATACTATTTCGTCTTACGTGATGATATCAATTTTGCTAAGGTGGAAAATGGCAAAGCGGTAGATACTGGCGACTTAGTATCGGCTGAAGACGTTGTATTCTCTTTACAGCGCGCAAAAGATCAAAATTCAGTACCAGATCACCGCACATACTCTATTCATGAGAATATTGACTCTGTAGAAATTGTTTCAGATATAACTGCACTTGAAGCGGTGAAAACGTCTGACGGTCAATCAGTTTTAGATGAATTATCGGCTAAACTTCCTGCAGCGATTGCACAAGTTGTAACGGACGAAGCGAGTGTAGATAATGCAGCAGGTAAATATCAAGTTGTGAAAATTACAACACCGAATCCTTTCCCACAAGTGCTAAACTATTTAGCTCACCAATCGGGCGGAATTGTGTCTGAAGCGGCAGTTAAAGCAGTCAATACATTTGACGTAGAAAGTTATGACCCAAATGTAAATGTGGCATACGGTGACCAAGCTACTGTAACAGAAGGGGCAACATATGCCAATCATTTAGCGGCATCTGGACCTTACATTTTAGTTCAAAAAAATGATTATGAAGCAACGTTTGTCAAAAACCCAGCTTACCAAGTAGGGACTGAAAACGAGCCGAAAATTAATCATATTAACGTTCGATTCATTGAAGATAATGACTCAGCACTTTCTGCTCTTCGTAATGGTGAAATTGACGTATTACAATCTGTGCCTGAAACGAAAATTGATGTTGTAAAAGGTGATGCAAACTTAGCGTTAAAAACAGCGGATAGTAATGCTGTATCATATTTATTAATCAATCCAAAAGGCCTTGAAGTTTCGAAATCTGCAGACTTGCGTAAAGCCATCCTTTACTCGATCAACCAAGATGAATTTATTAGTTTCTATCAAGGTAATAAAAAACCAGCCGTTTCAACAGTTTCCCCACTTGTTGACACAGGCCTATAATTAACAGCAGATAGCACAAAGGTAAAAGAATTTCTAAGTGCTTATAAAGCTAGTAAATAAAGTATCTGCCACTTTAGGTAAAGCACTTCAAAGCCATTTTTTATGGTTGAAGTGCTTTTTTTAGTACAAAGCTACATTATTTGTTTAAAATTGGAACTTTTCAGAGTTTTAATCGTATATGAAGAAAAAAGATAAAGAAGGGGAGTTAGGCATTTGCGAAAGAAAGATGTACTCATTATGCTAGTCACTTTGATTGTAGAAGGAATCATTACTTACTTGATTGCATCGTTTTTCTCTGTTCGATTTATCGAAATTATGTTTTTTGTTGGTTTTGCCATTGCAGGTGGAATTTTTTACTTTTTGAGTAGTGGTGGACCAATGGCTAGATACAATGAAGTTCAAGTTACTGCTCAAACAGGAATCATTCACAAAAACGAGCAATTTACTACCAAGAAAGGTCCGATATTTTTGGCTTCGGTATTATTTTGTTTAATTGGACTGGTGTTTTTTCTCCTATTAATTGCAGAGATTATTCCACCTAGTGCAAAGTAATATAGAAAAGTTATGCAGCTCTTATTCCGACTTTACAAAATACTTTACTTACATTAAAAAGCCCTTCTACCATTCTCCAACGGTTAGAAGGGCTTTTGCTGTTGACATGATAAACCAAAATAGAGGACATTCTAGTGTTCGTTGTAAATCAACGTAACGAATAATTCACATAGTAATTGGAAAGTACTTTAAGAAAAAGTCGGAGTTGATTGTTGTGATATTTAATCAAGATAAAGAAATTTACTGCTATAGCTGTCGTAAAAAGACGGTCTTTACATGTAAAGATCGACACAATAAAAGCGGAGTAGAAAGTCATTGCAGTGAATGTAGCGGCATTTGGTTTGAATGGCAAAATCGAGCTGTTGAGCGAGAAATGGAAAAGTGGGTTGAATATAACCACAAAATCGTCAATTAATACTATTATTTCCATAAAAAATGGTATTCTTGCTTGTAAAATATTAGATGAAAAGAAAAACCTTGCTTAAAATATTACGAGTTTTTGCTTAAATATGATACAAATTATTCATTTCAATCACCTATTTAGAACTTAAGGCTTGCCAATATGGCTATGTCTGATTTAGTTGTATATAATAAAATAAAGTTAACGCGTGAAGGTGATTGTATTGGACGACATAGTCATAACAGGGTATGGCATTAAAGCTCCTGGAATTCTAGATAAACATAGTTTTTTAAATGTATTAACAAAAGGTATTTGTACACAGAGTAATTTAAACAATGCTCATCTGCCTCAAGCAAACATGGTTGCGGGCGTGATTGACCAAAACTTTCAGGAGATTAATGGCGTAAATTATCGCCGACATCCACGTTCTGTAAGAATGGCAATTGCCGCGACATTGGATGCAATGGAAATGGCAAATTTAAAAGATGTTCAACCGCATCGAATCGCTGTCATTATGGGTACATCCGCTGGAGCGATTTTGGAAATCGAAAAATATGCTGCGGATGGTTTTGATTTAAGAAAATTCCCGATTCATGGGGTTGCGCTTGTTGATACCCACACGCTTTCGAGCTCTGTTGCAGAAGCTATCGGATCGTGTGGTTCTGCATTTACCGTCACAACTGGTTGCAGTGCTAGTTTAGATGCCATTTTAATAGGGAAACAATTATTACAGTCTGGAAGTGTTGATGCTTGCATTGTAGGAGGAACAGAGGCTCCTTTAGGCCAATGGACTATTAATGGCTTTAAAAAATTGAGGTCTCTTTCAACGGAGTGCTCCATTGAAAAAGCGGGTGTTCCCTTTTCAACACTGCATCAAGGCTTTGTTTTATCCGAGGGAGCTGGCGTTATGGTTTTAGAACGTAGACAATCTGCAAATGCACGAGGGCAAAGCATTTATGGGAAGGTTGAGCGTGTTATTTCGAGAAATGAAGGGCAGAAACTATTAAATTCTGATAGTACTGGTAGACATATGTTAGACGTTTTTCAAGAAACGGTTGGGGATACACTACCGAGTTATATAAACAGTCAGGCACTAGGCATAGCATTGAATGATCAAATCGAACGCTTTATTTTGAAAGAAACATTTGGTTCAAATGTGCCCATTACTTCGATTAAAGGAATGATTGGTCACACGTTTGGTGCAATGGGAGCAATGCAAGTCATAGCTTCTTTGTTGTCAATGGAATATGGGTTTATCCCGCCAACGATTAAAACATTAGGGCATGGATTTGAAGATACACCGATTGTTTATGAAACGAGGCATCAAGCGGTAGAGTCTGTATGTATCACTACTCATGGTAGTAGCGGGAATAATGCTTGTTTATTACTGACACATACTTAGGAGGCTCTTTATATGTTTTTTATTTTTTTACTTTTGTTATCTGGTATTCCCATTTGTGTTGGAATTACGATTTTAGTGTTATTCAAAAAAAATAAACTATCCAAAATTATTTTTCTATTTCTTCTTTTGGCGTCCTTTTGGCATATAGATGTTTCATTTTTATATGCTGTTCAATTGTTTAGCCAAGAGACCATTATGTTCTTTTTTAAACTATTTCGATTTGGGTCAATCATGTTAACACCAACCATCTTTTACGTTGGGTATACGATTGTTCAAGAAATGCTCCCATCGGAGTATCAAAAAAAGTGGGGGTCTATTGTTAATCGGACCACTGTATTCATCTCTTATGCGTTTGCGTTATTTGTTTACATAATAGGATGTAGCTCTAAAAGTATTCGTGGATTAGAACGTATTCAAATAGATACAAGTGTTTTTTACTTTCCTGTTGATGGAGAGCTATCCTGGATTTTTAATTTTAATGTATTTCTATTTATCATCACAATTATTATTTGTTTGTTGATTAGTTTAGATGTACAACATAAAAGTGAACGTTCTTTTTTATTTTATTTTACTATTTTCACATCCATCGGCTTTGCTATTGGTTACTTAAATATGTTTCCAACTTCTAGATTGTACCCAAGCTCGATTGCTATTTTAGTCTTTGCGATTTCTATCTTGATTCTTTCGAGTAGAATGCATCTTGAAATTGTTAATAATATGAATAAAAAGCTATACGAGCAAAAGCAGTTTTTGTTCAGGGTCATTGATTTAAATCCTAATTATATTTATGCGCAAGATGAAAGTGGTCGTTATACATTAATGAACAAATCGTATGCACAGTTAATGGGCATGAGCTTTCAAGATATGATTGGGAAAACGGACGGCGATTTACTAGCTGACTTCACTGATGGAGAAGAATGCAACAATCCAGATAATACGTTTAAATTGCCAGAAAAGTATTTTATAAAAGAAGAAGCTATTACATCCGCTTCGGGGGAAGTGGTATGGGTACAAACGGTTAAAGTTCCGATTAATATAAATGATAGTGCTACATTACTGGCAGTTTCAACTGATATTACGGAACGCAAGCGCTATGAAGATGAAATCAAGTTTCAAGCTAATCATGATGCATTAACAGGGTTACCAAATAGAAGGATGTTCAATGAAGATTTAATAGCGCTTTTAGAACAAGCAAAACTTGAAGGAAGTCAAAATGCCATATTGTTCTTTGATCTCGATCGTTTTAAATATATCAATGATTCACTTGGACATGATGTGGGTGATCTCTTATTGATTGAAGTATCAAGGCGTATTGAAATATTGCTAAAAGAAAAACATAGCAAGGCAATGATCTATCGACTCGGTGGAGATGAATTTACCATTTTACTGCCTGATTATGATGCTACTGAAAGTGAGAGATTTGCTAAAGATTTGTTATGTCAATTTAATACAGCGTTTTGGATTGATGGAAGTGAGTATTTCATTACACCGAGTATTGGTATTAGCACGTTCCCTAATGATGGGTATGATGCGAATACATTGATTAAGCATGCAGATACAGCCATGTACTACGTAAAAGAACGAGGGAAAAATAACTATCAATTATTTACATCAGAAATGCAACAACACTTCTATCGAAAGATGATGATTGAAAAGCAATTACGAACAGCATTAGATAATGAGGAGTTTGAGCTTTATTACCAGCCTATTATTGATGTGAAAACGAATGAAATTATTGCTATGGAATCACTCATTAGATGGAATAATGAGGTGCTGGGGCAAGTTACCCCGGATGAATTTATTTCCGTTATGGAAGAAACAGGGATGATTATTCCGATAGGTAAATGGATATTGACTACAGCCATAGCACAAACTGCCCGTTGGCACAATGAAACAAATAAGCCTTTAAAAATAAGTATTAATGTATCGGTGAAGCAGCTGCTTGAATCAACATTTGTAGAAAATGTTAAGCAAGCAATAGAGAATGCGTCATTCGATGCATCCTATGTTGTGTTGGAGATTACGGAGAGTATTGCGATGTACGCTGAGTCAATGATTGAAAAATTATATGCATTGAAAAAACTAGGAATCAGTTTATCAATGGATGATTTCGGTACAGGCTATTCTTCGCTTAGTTATTTAAATAAATATCCATTGGATTCCTTAAAAATTGATAAATCATTTGTTATTGGGATGAACCAAGATGATGAAAACAAAGCGCTTGTCAAAACCATTATCGCGATAGCTAAGCAGCTCGATTTGAAAGTAATAGCGGAAGGAGTAGAAGGGGCGGAAGAATACGAATTCTTAGCCGAAATTGGCTGTGACTATGCGCAAGGTTATTTGTTTAGCCGACCACTACCTGTCGCAGCATTAAAAGCGCAATGGCTTACCATTAACTGATGTACGCCCTATTCATTCACGGTTAAAATTTGTTAGCTAGGCTTTCTCTTTTGAGGAAGCCTTTGCTGTAACAATTACTAGTATTATATTGCGACTATACGCTTGAACAAAATAGTGGAGATAGACAAATAGATGAAAAGGAGCGAATGGTGTTTATGAAAAAATGGATAGTATTCTTTACGCTAATAATATGCTTAAGCTTTCAATCAAATATAAAAGCACAGGTTATTTGGGATGGTGCGGAAATTACAAAAGGGCAAACAGGTAAGTTGACCTTTTCAAAGGATGTGAAAATATATAAAAAAAATGCTGATGGCACGTTCACCTCACTCGTTGTCAAGAAAGGAGAATTTTATCGTGTATACGGCCATGAGTATTCGACTGTTGGCAAAGTATACAAGATGAGTGGCGGCTATCGTGTACAAGCAACCAATTTAGTGATTTACAAGGATGTTCCGTTAGCTATTCAACAACAAGTAGCAGGTGAAAAGTTTACGGTTGGAACACCTATATTTTCAAGCTCAGCAAAAGGCGTTTCTATTAAAGAAGCCCCGAGTAGTTCAGCAAAAACTATTATGCATACGCCATATGGAGCTGTTTTTAAAGTAGTCGAGCTAAGTGGAGATTATGTAAAAGTAGAATACAATCCAAGAACGGATTCAACAATTGATTATGTATGGGGATATGTACCGCAAGACTATGTTTCCAATTTACCTGAAGGAACTATTCAATATGTAAAAGAAAATGTTGATGTATCCGTTCGTCCTGGCTGGCAAAGTCAATCATTAAAGACGGGCACATCTGTTGCAGTCTATTTCACAACAGCAGATGGTCGTGCCTACGTGTCTTCAAATAAAATATATGGATACCTCCCTGCAAGTGCTTTATCCAAAACGCCAATCATGGACAAAGAGCTACTAAGTTTAGCTGAACCGTCGAACATTTTATTTGATGCAACGAAAAAGATTTCCTTATCACAAACAGCCCCAGATTACTATTTAGCCGAGTTTTCACCGACTGCTAGTAATCGCTGGCAAGGCTATATGCAACTAGTAAATGATGATGAAATTACTGGAGGCAAACAACTAGCAGGAGTTCTTAGCTATGCACTTGTAAATAATAAGCTAACTTATCATTTAGCAAGTGAAGTGCACGACCATAAAATAACGATTCAGTTCCCGCTAAAAGTAAATGATACAATTTATATCAATGGAAACGAGCAAAAAGTGACCAAAATATATGAGCATTTATCTTTAAATATAACAGGTAGTTATGAAACATTTAACAATGTAGTAATCGCAGGCGATTATATTATTGCTAAAGGATTAGTGAAGGGTCGTTACGATTATTGGGTTCAATAATTCCCTTTGTCTAAGCTAGAACTTGTTAAAGAGCTGATAGCTATGCTTTGGGAACAGAACAGTAAGGAGCGATTAATAAAATGATATATCGATTTTTATTGATAATGGCGACATTCATCTTTATACTCAATTTATTTGTTCTTCCTACATTTTTTGCCATTGAGTCAGATAATACAGGTACTTTTATTGGCTTAATAATCATAGTGGTTATACTTCATCATCTATTAAAAAACAATGCTAAAAATTGATTTGACAAACTATATTTCGTGTAGCGCATTTGAATGGTGATGTGCTGCACGATTTTTTTGCAATGAAAATAGCTACCAGAAGCATTAGATTACCTAATTTTTTGTCTTTTAAAAGACCGTAAATGGATTTAAATTGAAAAAAATTGCCCAAAAGATTAAAAAAATGAGCTCATGGACTAAATTAATGGTACAGTTGTAAGTATATTTTAATAGTGAGTAGGAGAACGAATATGATAGAAATTAAAACATCTCCATTAAGTGATGGAGAATTCAATAGAGGGGTATTTGCTACGTGCGATATCCAAAAAGGAGAGCTGTTGCATGAAGCACCAGTCATTTCTTATCCAAATGAACAGCATCAATACATCGAGCAAACATTGCTTGCTGATTATGCTTTTGAATATGGTATAGGTCAATCTGCAATTCTTCTTGGTTATGGGATGTTGTTTAACCATTCTTATGAACCAAATGCAACTTATGAGATTAATTTTAGAAACCAGACATTTGATTTCTTTGCTTTCAAAGACATTAAGGCTGGGGAAGAAATATGTATTAATTATAATGGTGATGTAGATAATCAAGACCAATTATGGTTTAATGAGAAATAATAAAGAGTGAACAGAAGCTGGGACAAAAGAGAAAAGGTGTTAGATTGATTGCAGTCAATCTAACACCTTTTTGCTGCGCCATTGTTTGTTCGCTACAGCGGTGCTTTCCGCTCAGCACCGTAAGCCGCAACCCTCGTTAACGCGCGGAATGCCCGCGTCTTACATTGTGTGCTGTTCTGAGCAGGAGTCACAACCTCCGCTACCAACAACTAGTGAACCCTTCTATTGTTTTATTTATTGCAAAAGCAAGAATAGCTAAGTTCTTCATATAGCAAAAATGTATGAACACCTTTCCTCTGTACCTTAAATTTTTTAGTTATGTCCCAGCCTCTTTTGAAAAGATTTAAAAGAAGATGAATAAAGAAATTGAAAGTTGTTTATACTAGCACTAGACAAAAGAAATTTTGTAGTATATAATGAAATTAATAAGATCGTTTGCGAAGAAACAATGAATTCACATGTTACAAAGAGTAATCGTGTTATTTGTTCGGTACTTTTTGTAATATGTGAATTTTTTCTTTTGAGGAAATCGGATATTATTAAATACAATTAATGGAGGTCATTTAAATGACACAACAAGGTACAGTAAAATGGTTTAACGCAGAAAAAGGTTTTGGTTTCATCGAAGTAGAAGGCGGAAACGATGTATTCGCTCACTTCTCAGCTATCCAAGGTGACGGTTTCAAATCACTTGACGAAGGTCAAAAAGTGGAATTCTCTGTAGAAGAAGGACAACGTGGACCTCAAGCTACAAACATCGTTAAACTTTAATTTTTATTAAACTGACGATAGGCATCTTCAACGATGCTTAAGACTGTAGGCAAACTCAAAGCAATTTGGGATTTGTCTACAGTTTTTTTATTTCAGTGTCTTTTGAGATGACTGACAATAAACCTATTCATTGAAGCTTTCTAACAGCATGTGTACGCTCTTTTAAACATTGGATGATTCTTTCCCTTTATATGAAGAGAAAAGGTAATAGGGAGCGTAGAGAAGCGCTTAAAACGTATCTGTACTTCTGGAAATGGTTTTATGCAAACAGAGAACTTAACTTTGCTTAAATAAATCGAGTTTAGAATAAAGAAATAAAAAACACTATGAATAAACTTGTTTGTATTTCGTGTCTTTAGGATAGACTGCAATCAACAGCAAAGGAGGGTATCTAATTGTTACAAATTGAATCTAATATCGTCGGAAAAGAAATAAGCTTTGGTTACTTACGTGATCATATAGAAAGACATGGTTTTACAATTGGAGGCAATTGGGAGTATCACAAAGGAAGTTTTGATACGATTTTATCAAGTGAGGGTGGAGAAACCATCTATTTGCGAGTGCCTTTTATTGTAACGCAAGGTGAACTAGATTTTTATGATGCACAAATTCGCTTTCAAAACCCATTTGTTATTAAACATGTAACGAATGTCGGATTGGATTATGATGAGGGCTCTTTGCTAGATGCAACGGGAGCGAGCCAATTCCAAACACCGCTTGATAAGGATGGCTATATACATGATAAAAGTAAATGGATAGAAGTTGGCGAAAAGGTAGTGGCTGATAAAGTTCTCCCTTATTTTCACTAGTCTTTACACCAATTGTTTTACGCTAGTCACACTTTTAAAAAGTAGTGGCTTTTATTATGCCTATGAACTTAGTGACAAATCTTCTTAAAATAGTTTTTTAATTTATAGTGGTCATGTATCGTTAAATGCCAGCTTGTTATATTGTACCTTGGTCGTAGTAGAGCGCGTGATTTTCATAAAGTTTGTCAATTCCTTCTCTATAATAAGGCATTCTACTGTTAGCAATTTCAATAGGTACCCATTCGATGTTGGTTATTTCATCGGGCAATGCTATTTCTTCAACCCCACTTATAACTTGCGCTTCAAAAGTGAAAAATAAAGCGTGATGATTCCTGCTTGTTAATTTTGATTCATTTACCGCGAGTAATTTACCTACTTCTACTAGATAACCTGTTTCTTCATGGACTTCACGGATTGTAGCTTCTATCAGCGTTTCATCTGTTTCCACTTTGCCACCAGGAAGCGACCAATGCCCTTCATGATTATGAACCATTAATATATGATAATCGACATTTTTAATTAATGCATAGACGACTTTAACTTCTTCCATTAGCCTCTCCTTGTCTATCTTCGTATAGTTAAATACATACATAATAGCGTATTGGAACATATTTGGAAAGGGCATATTGTGAATGGGTTATTTCGAGTCTTGGCTGAATCGAGATATAGTAGTAGACGGTCAATATCTTTATTTTACTAGTTATGCTACAGATAGAAGGGGGAATCCATTTTCTTTATGATATAATGATTGAGAAAACTCTGAATGTGTAAGAAAAGATGAGGGGGATTAATGATGGCTACGAATTATAAAAGAATCGCTGTAGCAATAGATTTTTCTGAACAGTCGTTGAAAGCGTGTGAGCGTGCGGTAAAATTGGCAAAAGAATATGGCGCAACATTACAACTAGTGAATGTGATTGATACGAAGTCGTTTGGTGCTATCACTGCATATGACTTAAAGTATGCAGAGAAATTGAAAGAGGAACATCTTACTAAAATCGAAAAGTTAAGATTAGAGGCTCAAACAGCCGGCGTAACAGAGGTATTGGCTGTTGTAGAAACGGGTTCACCAAAAAGCATTCTTACGCAACTGCCTACTGTAGACTTAATTGTATGTGGTGCAACAGGCTTAAATCAGTTAGAAAAAATGGTCATCGGTTCAGTAGCGGAGCGTATTGTCCGTTTAGCTACATGTGATGTGCTAATCGTTCGCTAATACGAATTTAATGAACGTATAACAGCCTAGAGCAAGTTCACTATTTTTAAACAAACTAAAGCCAGTTTCGATATTTTCGAGACTGGCTTTTTTGTTGTATTTTAAAAGCCGAGAAAATGAGGATCATTTTCTCGGCCATTTTTATTAGTAACCCCAGATCATTGCAAATAATGTACCAAGGATTGTCACAACAGCTACGAATACTGAATATAGAATTGTTGTATATAACGTTTTCTTATCTTCAGATTCACCGATGTGCATGAATAATACTAATTGAACAGTTGCTTGCGCAAGTGCAGTCACTACTAGGATTGCAAATGCCATATTGTAAGACATATCAAATTTCACAACTGCTAAAGCGATAATTGTTAATAATAGTGAGAAGCCGAAGCCCATCACATGTTGTTTTGGGAATAGTTCCTTCATCAGCTAATCAGTCCTTTCAAGTAGACGAAGCTGAAGATGAAAATCCAAACTACGTCTAGGAAGTGCCAGTACAGTGAGAAGATAAACGCTTTGTTAGCCGTTTGTGGGTTTAAGCCACGTTTTGCTACTTGGATTAAAATTGCAACGCCCCAGAAGAGACCAAATGTTACGTGGGCACCGTGCGTACCAAGTAAAGTCATTAATGAAGATAAAAATGCACTTGTTGTAATTGTTGCACCTTCATGAACATAAGTGACGAACTCGTCAATCTCAATAACTAAGAAGCCAAGACCTAAGATAAGTGTAATGATGAAGAATGTCATCATTGCTTTTTTGTTGCCAAGGCGCATAGCATGAACGCCAAGACCGATTGTAAAACTACTTGCTAGAAGTAGGAATGTTTCTAGTAATACTGGTGTTAACTCGAAAATCTCAGCACCATTCGGGCCACTGCCTGTACGATTGTGAAGCACAAAGTAAACAGCAAAGAGTGTAGCGAATAACATGATTTCGGCGCCAAGGAAAACCCAGAATCCAAAAATCTTTAAGCGGTTTTCTTCTGTACTATATTCTAATGGAAGTGAAGAATCGATTTTCATATTATTTATCACCTCTCAAACTTTTTTCAGTTTCCATAATTTCTTCAACTGAAATGTAACGACCATGATCATCTTCAAATGAACGATGAGCCATGAAGCCAAATACAACAAGCATGCTGATGATGGCTGGAATCCAAAGACTAAATACTGCGAAGAATGCTGCTAGGAATAAGAAACCACTTGTCCAGAAAGGCGTACCTGTGTTGTTAGGCATGTGGATTTTCTCGATTTTACCTGCAGTAATATCGCGACCTTCTTTTTTCGCAAACCAGAACTCATCTAAACGTGTAATTGTTGGTACTACTGCAAAGTTGTATTCAGGAACTGGAGAATGAGTAGCCCATTCTAATGAACGACCATCCCACACATCTGCTTTTTCGTTACGTGGCATATGTTTCCAGCTGTAGTAAATGTTATAGCAAATTAACGCAAAGCCGACTGCAAGTCCAAGTGCACCGATGAACGATAGCAAGTTAAGTGGACCGTAACCAGTAGATTCAGAGTAAGTGTACATACGACGAGCGTAACCATCTAAACCTAAAATGAATAGAGGGAAGAACGCTACGTTGAAGCTGATAGCGATAAACCAGAAACCAGCTTTCCCTAATTTCTCATTTAAACGGAAACCGAACATTTTTGGCCACCAGAAGTGGTAACCTGCAAGTACACCAAATACTGTACCTGGGATTAATACATAGTGGAAGTGGGCAACTAAGAACATCGTATTATGATATTGATAGTCGGCACTTGCCATTGCGAGCATTACACCTGTAACCCCACCGATTGTGAAAATCGGAATAAAGCCAAGTGCATAAAGCATTGGGGTAGTAAATTGAATCTTACCGTGCCTCATTGTGAGCAACCAGTTGAACATCTTAACCCCGGTTGGAACAGCAATCGCCATTGTTGTAATAGAGAATACACTGTTTACCATAACGCCGTGACCCATTGTATAGAAGTGGTGGGCCCATACTAAGAATGATAGTAATGAAATAACAACCATACTCATTACCATTGATTTGTAACCGTATAAGTTTTTACGAGCAAATGTTGCAATGACTTCAGAGAAAATACCGAAGGCAGGAAGAATAACGATGTAAACTTCAGGATGTCCCCAAACCCAGAATAGGTTGGCCCAAAGCATGTCCATACCGCCATCTGTCATCGCAAAGAATTTTGTACCGAATTGACGGTCTAACATCATTAATGCAAGTGCTACAGTTAATACTGGGAATGCAAATACGATAATAACGTTTGTAATTAAAATTGACCAAGTAAACATTGGCATTTTCATTAAAGTCATACCAGGAGCACGCATTTTAAAGATAGTCGTGATGAAGTTAACACCAGTCAATAACGTACCAATACCTGATAATTGTAGTGCTAAAGAATAATAGTTGTTCCCAACAGTTGGACTAAATTCTGTACCCGCTAATGGGAAGTAAGCTGTCCAACCTGAATCTGGTGAACCACCAATAATGAATGATAGGTTCAGTAAACCACAACCTGCTGCGAATGCCCAGAAGCTGACAGCGTTTAGACGTGGGAACGCAACGTCACGTGCACCGATTTGTAATGGAATAACGATGTTCATTAAACCGATAACAAATGGCATCGCCATGAATAAAATCATGATTAAACCGTGCGTAGTGAAAATCTCATTATAGTGTTGTGCATCAAGTAGTCCGTTATCAGGGACTGCTGTTTGTGCACGCATTAAAAGTGCGTCGATACCACCGCGGAATAGCATTAAAAGTGCAACGGCGATATACATAATACCGATTTTTTTATGATCGACTGTTGATAGCCAGTTTTTATAGAAGTAGCCCCATTTTTTAAAATACGTAAGGCCTGTTACGACAACTACTGCACCAACTACGATACTAATAGCTGCGCCTAAAATCATCGGTTCTTGCAGTGGATGGAATAATTCTTCCATACTCATAGGATGCGCTCCTTTCAAATTTGGAAATTAGTGTGAATGTGTTTCGGCATCTTTTTTGGAATGGTCCATATTTTCATGGTTCATATCTTCGTCAGACATGTCCATGTCACCATGGTCCATACCCCCCATATCCATATCACCATGTGCCATTGGTGCAGGGCTGAAATCTAAGTGAGTAGAAGAGTAGCTTGAACGACCTACATGTTCAGCTGCTAATAATTCTTTGAATTTTTCTTCAGTTAATGGTTTTTCGTTCGCTTTTACGTCTTTAACCCATTGATCGAAGTCTGCTTGTGTCATAGATTGTGCTTCAAATTCCATTTCCGCAAATCCACGACCATTAAAGTTTGAGTTACGTCCCATGAATGAGCCAACTTCATCAGCTGCAAGGTGAATAGTTGTTAACATGTCACTCATCGCATATTTTTGACCCGCTAACTGTGGAATCCAGAAACTTGTAATTGGTCCGAATGAATACAGTTTGAATTCAATAGGACGATCTGTTGGAATGTTTACATAGTTCACAGTTTCAATACCTTGCTCTGGATAGCTGAAGTGCCATTTCCAGTTTGAAGATGCTGCATAGATAACTAGTGGTTCTTTATTGTCATAACCTTCTGGTGTTGTTTCTACCGTACTAGTAGTTTTTACAGTAACAATTGCTAGGAATGCTACGATAATAATAGGAATAACTGTCCATGTAATTTCTAGTACATGACTACCTTCTTCATGAGGTGGCTCATAATCGGCAGAAGCTTTTGATGCACGGTATTTTGTTAGCATAAATGCAAAAAGCACATACACGACTAGTAAAATAACTGCCATTGTAATAATGGATAAAATAATTGTGTTTGATAATGTTTGAGCATTTGGTCCTTTTGGATTGAAAACAGTTAATGGTTCACAACCAGAAAGGATTGCGATAGCGCCAAATGCTAATAACATTAAGCTAAATTTTTTATTCATGTTTGACTCCTTTCTATAAAACGGCTATTCATAAATTTCATGTGTAGTAGTATTGATTCACATTTATAAATAGTGGGTATTGAGGTCACCTCTTTTATCTGATGTACCAATCAAATACGTTTGCATTAACAATGACAATGGCATGGTTCAATATGAAGCATTAAGTCTAGTAAATGATTGGTCTTTTGCAAGCGTTCACAAACATGATGATGTATGCACCATAAAATGGACAATTCTTCAATGTAGATGGTCGCATCATGTCTTTGTTTGCATATAGGATTATACGCCCGCAGCACCAGAAAAAAAAATATTTAATTATAGAACTGATAATGAATAGGGGGTGATTATGAACATTTTTTGAACAAAAAAAGCTATTTTACTATTGGTATTTTAAGGTTTTGTTAAATTAACACTGTATAAACGTTGAAAATACTGCGTTTGTCGTATTTAACTAAGTAAACAAATTTTTTGTGAAAATTATCATTTCACATTTTAGACGATGTTTTGTAATAAAGTCCATGATGCGACTGTGTTTTTGATACATTTTAGTTGCGTTTTATCTAAAAAAGGAGTATAAGAAAAGTCGGTTTTAGGTACCTGAAAGGATAAATTTTCTATGTAAGGGATGATTATAAAGGGGTATATTGGAACATTGTTGAAATTATGTTAACATAATTAAACGATTTGAAAAATTAACAAATATTAGTATATTAGTATTCGAAAAAAAGAACATCCAAATGCGTTGGATGTTCTGTCCTTCATTTAGGAACCGAGCTTCAACCACTTTGCAATTTGCAAATACAGTGTGTTTTGAAGTTTTGGTGCTAGGTTATTCATTTTTAACGCGAAATACAAAGTCTTCATTGCGTTCAATGTACAAGTACGCCCACTAAAAAAGCGTTGATTATAGCCTTGTGTTACTAAATGCATTTCGAATTTATCAAAAACTTGCTCTACCCATTCGGATAGTGCTTCCTCAGAATAATTCCTTGCTAATAATGCTTCAATTATATTGACTAAGCGTTCTTCCTCGTCGTTGATAAAAACAACATCTTTCCAAGTTACTAGTTTGAATGCATGTAAAATAGAAGGAGCGTGTTGCAAATCAAACTTCGGATGTTTAATTGTTATTGCCGCTAAATCTGCTCCGTGTGCAACACTGTGTGCCCAGCCTTTACCTTCTATATAACCTCTTGTATCATTTTCAAGTAACAAATAACGCCCTATTTTTTTAAAGAAAGATTGTAAGCTTGCGTCATCTAAAATAAGGAGTTCACTATCTTTTGCCAAAATGCTCGCTACTAGTAAAGCTGAAAAAGAGCGGGTGAAAACACTATCCGTCATTTGTTCTCCAATGTTAGCGTATAAGAAATCTTCACCGGTTGCCGTGTCAAATAAATATTGTAGTTGCTGAGCGCTTAGTAAATTATCACTCAATAAGTCGACAAATATTCTATAGATAAGGTGATCGCGTAGTTCTGCGTCTGTTGAACCGATATGCGCTAACATTTCCTTTAGTAGCCATTCGCCCTCCTTGTTAAAAAATGCTTGTCGTGCTGATAGGGTCATAGATGAAAATGTTTGTAATGCTTCTTTAATCTCCATGATGAATGCCTCCAAAAATAAATCTCTCGTTCATTATACATTTTTACTCAAGAAATTTGTCTGTAGCGAATTATTTAATGGTTACTTTCACAATAGGAATACCGCAATCTATAGAAAGCTGATATGATAATAGCGCAAAGGCTGGACAACCATCGTTGATGCACGACAAAAAGACATACTTGTAGTATGCCCAAGGCTCGGTTAAATGTAGTTTTAATGTATAAGACAGGAGTTTAGCTCGTCCTAACGTTTATGATGTTATTTTCATTGCAAGTTTCTCCCTATGTGAGAGCGTAGTTTAAGGTTCTTCGTATGTTTCACTTTATGGGAGAGGGGAAACGCTATTGTAGGAAGAAGTCAAACAACCCTATTATCACTTTATACTCGATATACATAAACGGAATTAGTTTTGCTTCCTATAAAATAACAGCCGATTTGATGCCGAGTGGCCATTCAATCATTGTATTTTGATTTGTTTTTAATTCCATAAGGATACTAGCATTTTTGATGGCATCTAAAAGCCACTCACTATAATAGAGAGTGGGATGAGGATGCTGTAAAATACGTTTCATATCATTAGTGTCAATTTGCAAAAGTTTATAGTTGCATTCAATATGAACGCTTTGGGGAATAATAAAAAGTGACGCTTGATGTTGATGGCCAATAGAGATGGAGCCAGGAATATTCCCATGCATACTTGTAATATGTGTCGTTGCTTCTTTTGTAAATGTATTTAATTTTGTCTGTGTAAAAAATTCAAAGTCAATTGAATAATCTTGTAGCGGACCGTGTGCTGTCGTAATTGATATAACTTTAATAGATAATTCCTCAAAAACGGGGGAGATGCGACTATCAAATTCCATGATTGTATCCATTAATGGCATGTATTACACTCCTTATGAACAACTTGTATTGGTCTTGCTGACAATGAATATAGCGATGTCTGTTATGAATGAAAAAATATGGGTATTATTAATTATAATTCAATTTATTACAAAATATGAATAGAAATTCAATAGTTTTTGTTAAAAATAAACAATTAGTAAATCTAAAGAGGTGAGAAGATGACAAAGCATAAGCGTCATGTTATTAAACATGACAATATTGTTGTTTTTCCTGGTGCCATCCAAACATTAATTCGAGAGGGTCATATGTTTGCGGAAAAATACCAATATGAAGATGCGGTCGCATGCTTTGAAAAGGCGTTTTTATATGAAAGTGGAGATGAAAAAGCCTTATGTGCCTATGCCTATGCTTTATATGAGCTGAAGGGTTATGTGAAGGCAAAAGAAGTGTGTGAACAACTGCTAGCTCTAGGCACCTCAATGTATGTGGAAGTAATGGAACTATACATTACAATATGTATGCAGTTGAAGGAATACCATCAAGTGGAGTCCATAATAACTACTTTGATAGAAGAAAAAGTACTTCCTGAAGCACAACTAGAAAAATTCGAACGCTTAAAAAGTATAAATAGTGAAGTGGCTAAAAAGCTTCAACAAAGAGAGGCTGTACAAGAACTTATTGAAGAACAAGAATATGACTTGGAGAAGTTTAGTGCACTAACACCAAATGAACAATCGTTGCGACTGCATCGTTTAATGGATACGAATGTACGACAATTAAAAAAACCCTTAAAGGCTATTATCGAATGTGCTGATATCCACCCATTTGTGCAAAGTCTTGCGTTAATATTACTTGTTGAGCAAGAAGTTTCGATTGATATCATCGTTTCAAAATTTAAACAAACAAAAACGGTCAATCCAATACATCTGGCACTGCCAAATCAATTAAAACAATATAATGACATAAAAAAAATTATCGAATCTAAATTAGAACAAGACCCATCAACGTTGGAAATGGTACAATATTTAATGGCTAAGCATGCTATTGTTACTTATCCATTTGAATGGTTTCCTTTTGAAGCCGATGATATTGCATATAGCTATATAGAATTTGTACAATCGATGCTTGGTAAGGTTCAGGAAATGGACTATGAAATCATTGACTTTTTACAAATGTTAGAAAAACTAACAGAACTCCATGAAGTATGAAATAAGTTGAAACTATACGCATCTATGATATACTAAAATGGTTGTCAAAATCGTAGTTACGAATAAATTGTCTAACATTTAAAATTGATCAACCCAATCCTCTACTTCACATGAGTAGGCGGATTTAATGTCAATGGCTTTAACTTTCTAGTAGGGTATGAAAACTTGAGCTAAATGTTAAGTCGCTGGCATATGTTGCGGATTTTTCAAACAAATCCGGACGCAATTACGTCAAGCGTGATTGAAATTAGATTATTTTGGAGGTATTTATACATGTCAGCAAAATGGGAAAAACAAGAAGGTAATATCGGTACTCTAACAATTGAAGTACCAGCTGCAGAAGTAGACGCAGCGATGGACCAAGCATTCAAAAAAGTTGTAAAACAAATTAACGTACCAGGTTTCCGTAAAGGTAAAATGCCTCGTAAAATGTTTGAACAACGTTTTGGAATTGAATCTTTATACCAAGATGCTTTAGAAATCATCGTTCCAGATTCTTATGCAAAAGCAATCGACGAAGCTGGTATTATGCCAGTTGATTACCCAGAAATTTCTGGTACAGAAAACTTCGTACATGGTCAAGATTTCTCATTCACTGCACAAGTAACAGTGAAACCAGAACCAAAACTTGGCGACTACAAAGGCTTAGAAGTTACGAAACTTCCAGTTGAAGTAACAGACGAAGAAGTTGAAGCGCAAATCCAAGAGCAATTAGCTCGTAAAGCTGAACTTGAAATCAAAGAAGATGAAGCAATCGTAGAAGGCGACACAGCGGTAATTGACTTTGAAGGTTTTGTAGGTGAGGAAGCGTTTGAAGGCGGAAAAGGCGAAGATTACCCATTAGAAATCGGTTCAGGCTCATTTATTCCTGGATTTGAAGAGCAATTAGTAGGTGTGAAAGCTGGCGAAGCAAAAGACGTTGTTGTAACTTTCCCAGAAGAATACCACGCTGCTGAATTAGCTGGTAAAGAAGCTACTTTCAAAGTGACTGTAAAAGAAGTAAAAACAAAAGTACTTCCAGAGCTAAACGATGAGTTTGCAAAAGAATTAGATCCAGAAGTTGAAGGCGTAGAAGCATTACGTGCAAAAATTAAAGAACAAACAGCATCACAAAAACAAGCTGAATCAGACGCTACACTTCGTGATGAATTAGTAGAAAAAGCTGCTGACAATGCAGAGTTTGAAGTACCAGCTGGAATGGTTAACTCTGAAACAGATCGCATGTTACAAGAGTTCGGTCAACGTTTACAAACGCAAGGTATGAACCTAGAGCTATACTACCAATTCTCTGGTCAATCAGAAGAAGATTTACGTGGTCAAATGAAAGAAGAAGCTGAAAGCCGTGTACGTGTTTCATTAACACTTGAAGCAATCGCTGACGCTGAAAAAATTGAAGCTACTGAAGCTGACATCGAAGCTGAATTAGAAAAAATGGCAGCTCAATTCAATATGACGAAAGAACAAATTACTGGTGCACTAGGCGGTACTGCTGTTCTTGAAAATGATATCAAAATCCAAAAAACAGTTGAATTTTTAGTAGAAAACGCTAAAATTACTGAATAAGATTTTTTAACGTAACTAGATAGAAAAATTAAGAAAACAAGGTACGGCGTTAAACCGTGCCTTGTTTTATCACACATAGCTTTTTAGTTTAGACTAAAGACAACCTCTCAAGGTCGAGGAATGAAAAAATCCAATTTTTACTAACTGTTATGCTTTTGGAGGCAACTTTAGTTAATATCTTATACATAGTATTGTTGTTTAATTTTTTACACGATGCTAAACTTTAACTTCATTGTAGTAAAGCCGACAAGTAGCAGTAGTATAGTGTCTCCGTTAAAATGGAAGAAGAACGCACTTAGGTTTTACGACTGAGGGAGCTAAAACCTCGAAAATGAAGCTGAAAAATCAGACAGTTGTCATGGGTTCGTCTGAAAGCTCGCATCAACACGAATTATTTGCAGAACAGCAAGTAGAGAGCCATTAATGTTTTTGCGCAAATGCTGCAATTACTTAGCTAACTGGTCGATCGTTTGAATAGACTTGAAAATAATTCAAAATTTAGATGCATTTGCGCCATGACGTAAATGTTGCAATCAATTTATTTGATAATGATTCAATAATCTTGTAAGATTGTAGCTTGAATAGGGGTGAAACATATTGTTCAAATTTAATGATGAAAAAGGCAATTTAAAATGCTCATTCTGTGGGAAGCCACAGGAACAAGTACGTAAATTAGTTGCAGGTCCTGGTGTTTATATTTGTGATGAATGTATCGAACTTTGTTCAGAAATCGTTGTAGAAGAACTAGGTGTTGAGGAAGAAATCGATTTCCAAGATATTCCGAAACCGAAAGAAATCTTATCGATTTTAAATGAGTATGTTATTGGACAAGAGCGTGCTAAAAAAGCCTTAGCGGTTGCGGTTTACAATCACTACAAACGCATCAATACAAACAGTAAAATTGATGATGTAGAATTAGCAAAATCGAACATTGTGTTAATCGGCTCAACTGGTAGCGGTAAAACATTATTAGCTCAAACATTAGCACGTATATTAAACGTTCCATTCGCAATTGCAGACGCTACTTCTTTGACAGAAGCTGGTTATGTGGGTGAAGACGTTGAAAATATCTTATTAAAATTAATCCAATCAGCAGATTATGATATCGAACGTGCGGAAAAAGGGATCATCTATATTGATGAAATCGATAAAGTTGCACGTAAATCAGAAAATCCATCGATTACACGTGATGTTTCTGGAGAAGGTGTCCAACAGGCATTGCTAAAAATTTTAGAAGGTACTGTTGCAAGTGTGCCTCCTCAGGGCGGACGTAAACATCCACACCAAGAGTTTTTACAAATTGATACAACAAATATTTTATTTATCGTAGGCGGAGCATTTGATGGTATTGAATCCATCATTAAACGTCGTCAAGGTGAAAAAGTGATTGGTTTCGGTTCAGATCCTAATAAAGTTGAAGTGGACGAAGGTTCATTAATGTCGAAATTAATTCCTGAAGATTTGTTGAAATTTGGTCTAATTCCAGAATTCATCGGTCGTTTGCCAGTACTTGCAAGCCTAGAACAATTGAATGAGGCTGCACTTGTACAAATTTTGACGGAACCAAAAAATGCGCTAGCGAAGCAATATCAAAAAATGCTTGAACTAGATGGTGTTGAGCTTGAGTTTGATGAAGGTGCCCTTTCTGAAATTGCAAAGGAAGCAATTGAGCGTAAAACAGGTGCACGTGGTCTTCGTTCAATTATTGAGTCAACAATGCTTGAAGTAATGTACGAATTACCTTCACGTGATGACGTGAAAAAATGTATCATTACGGCAAAAACAATTACGGATAAAGAGAAACCGAAATTGCTTCTTGAAGATGGCACTGAACTCGATGAAGGTAGCGACACAAAAACTTCAGCATAATAAACAGACAAAGCTGTCTATTGTTATGAGAAAAAGAGTAACTTAGCTGACTTCGATTGTGCAATGTTCGCACATATCGAGAGTCAGCTTTTTATTCATACATAAAGCCGGCGACTGTAAATAGATGAAATTTTTGGCTCGTTTGAATAGATAGTGTGAATCGGTTTTTTAAACACATACTAGAAGCGCGGGATTGTGAACAAGAAAATTTTTGACGGAGGTGAATACCCGCATGGTAACAATTCAAAAAACAACAAATGTACCATTATTGCCTTTACGTGGACTTTTAGTATACCCGTCGATGGTGTTACATATTGATGTGGGTAGAAATCGTTCTGTAGCGGCGCTTGAACAAGCAATGTTAGAGGACCAATTGATTTTATTGGTGACACAAAAAGAAATGCACGATGAACAGCCAGAAGAACAGGATTTATATCAAGTCGGTACGATGGCGTATGTAAAGCAAATGCTTAAATTGCCAAACGGCACACTACGTATTTTAGTTGAAGGTGTTGCGCGTGCAACTTGGTCTAATTATCAAGCATTAGAGAAATTTACAGTTGTTGATATTGATGTAAAAGAGGATAAAGTTGAGAAAGATGTGGAAACGCAGGCCTTAATGCGTACATTGCTAACGTATTTTGAAAGATACGCTAAATCCTCCAACAAAATCACGACAGAAACGATTAATACAGTGGCTGATATTGAAGAACCAAGCCGCCTTGCTGATATTATAGCCTCGCATTTACCAATCAAAATTGCGGATAAACAAGAAGTTTTAGAAATGTTAAATGTTAAAAAACGTTTAGATCATTTAATTATTCGCTTGCATGATGAACAAGAGGTGCTGGACCTTGAAAAGAAGATTAATACGAAAGTAAAGCAATCGATGGAGCGTACGCAAAAAGAATATTACTTACGCGAACAAATGAAAGCTATTCAAACAGAGCTAGGGGATCGAGAAGGAAAAACTGGTGAAGTTGCGGAATTGCGTAAACAAATCGATGAAACAGGCATGCCTGTTTCGACAAAAGAAGCTGCATTAAAAGAGCTTGATCGATATGAAAAATTGCCGAGTGCTAGCGCGGAAAGTGGTGTTATTCGCAATTACATTGACTGGTTAGTATCCTTACCTTGGACAAAGGCAACCGAGGATCGAATGAATATTACGCATGCTGAGGAAATTTTAAACCGCGATCATGATGGGTTAGATAAAGTAAAGGAACGTGTGCTAGAATATTTAGCTGTGCGTCAGTTAAAAAATTCATTACGTGGTCCAATTCTTTGTTTAGCTGGCTCTCCAGGTGTAGGTAAAACTTCATTGGCACGTTCAATTGCAGAAAGTTTAGATCGCAAATTTATTCGTATTTCTTTAGGTGGCGTGCGCGATGAATCTGAAATTCGCGGACATCGTCGTACGTATGTTGGTGCTATGCCAGGTCGTATTATTCAAGGGATGAAAAAGCAGGTACGATTAATCCGGTATTTTTACTTGATGAAATCGATAAAATGTCTAATGATTTCCGAGGAGACCCTGCAGCGGCAATGCTAGAAGTGTTGGACCCTGCGCAAAACAACACATTTAGCGACCATTACATTGAAGAACCATACGATTTATCTAACGTTTTATTCATTGCGACAGCCAATGATTTAAGTACAATCCCTGGGCCTTTGTTGGACCGTATGGAAGTTATCTCAATTGCTGGCTATACAGAAATTGAAAAGGCTCAAATTACAAAAAATCATTTGATACCAAAGCAATTAAAAGAACACGGCTTGAAGAAAACACAAGTTGTTATCAAAGATGAAGCGGTGCTGGATATCATCCGCTATTATACGCGTGAGGCGGGGGTTCGTGGCTTAGAGCGTCAAATCGCAACGCTATGCCGTAAAATCGCTAAAGTTATTGTGTCTGGGGAAAAGAAACGTGTTACTGTAAGTTCAAAATCGGTTATCGAATACCTTGGAAAACACCGTTTCCGCTATGGACAAGCAGAAGAGGAAAATCAGATTGGTGTGGCAACTGGGCTAGCGTATACAACCGTTGGTGGTGATACGTTGCAAATCGAGGTTTCTTTAACTCCTGGTAAAGGAAAAATACAGCTAACGGGGAAACTCGGAGATGTTATGAAGGAATCGGCACAAACTGCATTGTCCTATGTACGTACAAAAATAGAAGAACTTCATGTGGATTCGGAATATTTCGAGACACATGATATCCACATCCATGTACCAGAAGGCGCAGTACCAAAGGATGGCCCTTCAGCAGGTATTACGATGGCAACAGCAATAGTTTCTGCGATTTTACATCGCCCGATTCGTCGTGAAGTAGGCATGACAGGTGAAATTACATTACGTGGTCGCGTCCTACCAATTGGCGGTTTGAAAGAAAAAACATTAAGTGCACACCGAGCAGGCTTAACAACAATCATTTGTCCAAAAGATAATGAACGTGATATTGAAGATATTCCTGAAAGTGTACGCGAAAATTTAACATTTAAACTAGTGTCATCTGCTGATGAAGTATTAGCAATTGCACTAGACGGAGGTTTTTAAAGAAATGAAAGTCCATAATGTCGAAATGGTCATAAGTGCAGTAAGACCGGACCAATACCCAGAAGATGGACTGCCAGAATTTGCATTAGCAGGTCGCTCAAATGTTGGGAAATCATCTTTCATTAACAGAATGATTGGACGTAAAGCGTTAGCGCGTATTTCTTCTAAACCTGGGAAGACACAAACGCTAAATTTTTACAAAATCGAAGAACAACTGTTTTTCGTCGATGTTCCGGGATATGGTTATGCCAAAGTTTCAAAAACCGAGCGTGAAGCTTGGGGGAAAATGATTGAACGTTACATTACGGGCCGTGAAGAATTAAAAGCGGTCGTTCAAATTGTAGACTTACGTCATCCTCCAACTGCTGATGATCGTATGATGTATGATTTTTTAAAACATTACAGTATTCCTTGTATCGTTATTGCAACGAAGGCAGATAAAATTCCAAAAGGTAAGTGGGATAAGCATAAAAAAGTTGTCAAGGAAACATTAGATATGGATAAAAATGATCCGCTCATTGTGTTCTCTTCAGAAAAAGGCATCGGTTTTGAAGAAGCTTGGCAAACAATTGAAAATAAAATGTAAACTAAAAACATCTATTGCGTCTTATGTAGCACAGTAGATGTTTTTTTGTTTTTATGTGCAAGCATTTCGTCGTTATTATTTTTCATGAAAAGCGCTTTGACACTTTTAATTACTAGCATGAAAGTTATGGACAAATATAAGAAAATTGCTTGATGAACGCTAAAATTAGCCGATAAATGAAATAGGAGGTGGACTAGAATGGATATTGCAGCTTTATCTATCGCAATGAATCAATCAAATCTTATGCAAAATGTCTCTTTAGCTGTTACAAAGCAAGCGATGGAGATGCAACAGCAAAACACTGAACAGTTAGTTGAAATGTTAGATGCTCCACATCCAACAGCCGGACATACAATTGATATCCAAGTATGATGTTGGCAGGGTAGCTTGAAATTGGAAGCTACCTCTTCCTTTATGTCTATGGTAGATTCGAAAAAATAGAAAAACATGTGAAAATGTAACTTTTTGAATAAGAAAAACTACCAATAATACGATATACTATTGATAAATAACAATTTTATAAGGAGGCGGGAATTGTTGAAGAAGATTCCATACATATTGATCGTTCTATGTTTAATGGTATTTAGTTTACCATCATTACCAACTGTTCAGGCTGCACAGTTAGTAACAGGAACCTTCGTAGATGTAACTTATTCAGAATATACGAATGCAAGTGGGCAAGTAGAAAAACAGCTAAGTAAAATCACTTTAGAAAATGCGAGTGGTCGCCAAGTCACATACAATATTAGCAATAGTGCCCGCCTGTACATCAATAATACGGAAACAACGATTGAAGGTTTTAAACTAGGTATGAAAGTAGAAGCTGAAATCTCGCTGCGTAGTGTAGTGGAACTTCGTGGTACTTCCAATACTACTGAGGAAACGACAACAGTCGCACAAAATCCTAAAACGATAGCTGGCGTAATCACAAGCATTGATCCTAATGGTATGTTCATTATGGTAAAGCCAGATGTCGGTAAAGAAACTACATATTATTTGAATAAGGATACAGCGTTTCAAAAAGCTTCCTCATCAGTTGATATTAGTGGACTGTATGTAGGAGATCGTGTAAAGCTTCATCTGAAAAATACAAGTACTTCGATTGTGACAAAAGTAGATATTAGTGAGACAGGAACATTAGTTGAAAATCTTTACAAAGGTGAAATACAATCGGTTAATATCAATGCGAACAAATTAACGGTTAAAAATCAAAATGCCTTTGTGAACTGGCAATTTGGTACAGCGTCAACAACTGCACTATCTACAATGAGTTTTTCTACAAAGGTTCCTATTTACGTTGGAAATACAAAAATAGAAAAAGGTCAGTTGAAAAATTATATTGGTAGTGAAGCATATTACGCGACAGTGAAGCAATTTGGTAAAGAGGTTATTGAGAAGATTGTTGTATTGAAAAATAATGAACGTACGTACTATGAGCCAATGATTGCAGTCGATACAGATTACCAATTATTAAAGCTGAAAAATGCGGGCACGCTGTACTTCCATGATGGATCAATTTTAATTCGCAATGGCCGTTTTGTTCAACCAACAGGATTATTAGCATATGGTACTGCGTTTGTTATTACTGACGGTACTGCTCGTGATCATTATGCACAAGTGGTGGATGTAACAAGCGATAGCTTTATGTCACCAAACTTAGCATCACATGAATTATATTATGGACGTTTAACTCAAGCGGATGGCTATTTAATTGAAATTGATGATGCAATGAAAATCGAATCAAATGTGTTCAAGAAAACAGATAAGACTGTACTATCTGTGAGTAATACGACAAAGGCAAAGGTTGATGATGGCAATAAAACATATAGTGTAATGCCAGATATTGAACTGTATTTATCAGAAGGGGATTACGGTTACTTCTATGTGAACAACGGGCATGTACAAGCTCTTCACATGTTAGATAATGCAAAACCAGTTGCTCCATTAATGCTAGTAGGTAAACTTCAGTCAGTAAAATCGACATATCCAGCTATTATTAATGTGAAAAGTGTGAGTCAATGGCAAAATGGTCGTTGGTATGAGGCAGGCCAAATGGTTGATATGAATATTGATCAAGCGACGCTTATTAAAGCAGGGAAAGTTATTCAACCATCTGATTTGAAACCTTCCGATCGTTTAGTCGTACTATCTGACCGTTTTGTAAAGGCACATTTCATTCTAGTAGATTAATAAGATGGAAGCTATCTCTCTATGTAGGGATAGCTTCATCTGTGCATATGCATGGGAAGAAAGAGAGGGAAAAAACAGATGCGAAAACAGGTATTGAAAGTGCTGTTAGCGTTAATGATGGTGTTCGTTATGGGGACCAGCATACTAGCAGATGCTTCTGCCACATCGGTGGAAACAACTGGTGCGGTAAAAAATGAATATACATACGAAGAAGCCGTGTTCATTACTGGAACACCCATTATTTTTAAAGGGACGAGTAAAGATATTAAAATTACTCAAAAAGAATCAAAAGGGAAATTAACAGAAACGTATAGTTTAAAATTAACAGCAAGTAATGGCGCGACATTAACAAGAAATATAGCTTATGAATCAGATGTTGTTAACTATGCTACGATTGGGCAAAAGACCTCGAATGGTGTTGTGAAAAAGTACTCTGAGAAAATTGTAGTCGGCAAAATAACGTATACATTAGCAGACTACCAGTTTTCACAAGGAACTGTAACAGATAACCGCGCAGCATCTGATTATTATTCAGGAAATGTTATTTCAAGAAAAACATATACATTTCAGACTGGCTCTGGTAAGACCGCAAAAACAAATACAGTAATAATAGAAACAGATAGTCGTCATGCCGGGTACGAAAATTTCTGGGGAGCAACTGAAACGCAAATTACTGAATCTGTTTATTCGTACAGTGATGGTACAACAAGCCATGTGAAAAATCGTCTATCAACAAGCAAATCACGTGTGCTCAATTATGAGGAAAATCCAGGCAGTTTAGCAAGCTTTGATGGAGGCTATGCGGTCGTTAGCGAAAAGGACGTAATTTCAGAATATACGTATGATTTAGCTTCTGGACAAAAAGGTAAAGTGGATTTAAATACAGAATTTACGCCGACAATCGAACGTCTTATTATTCCGAAATTCCGTGATTTATCGAATCACTATGCAAAAGCTGCTATCGAAAAACTATACTCATTAGGGATCTATTCCGATACAAGTAATTTCTTTTCACCAAATACGCCGATGAAACGAATTGACTTTACTATCGCCATTGGTAAAGCAGTTGACCTTCGTGTTATGGAAGAAAAGAATACGAAAAAAACATCTACAAGTGTCTTTAAAGATGTTAAACGTACGATGAAAGATTATGCCTATATTGAATCGGCAGTTAACAAAGGCATCATTAAAGGTGTGACACCAGATTATTTCAAACCAGATAATGCGATTACACGTGCGCAAGCTGCGGCAATATTTGTCCGTGCATTAGGGCTTGAAAACAAAGCGCCAGATCCTGGCTATGTTACAAAATTTAAAGATGATGCACAAATTCCTAACTATTCAAGAGATGGTATTTATATCGTCAATGAGCTTGGTCTTATGACAGGCGACCCTGTAACGGGCCTATTTAATCCAAACCAACCATTAACTCGTGCCCAAGCATCTGCTGTGCTTGAGCGATTCTTAAACTATTTAGAGAATGATTTAAAACAAAACTACCGAGATGATATATTATTCTTTAACTAATGAAAGGACTGAAAGGAATGCAATATGCGAAAAAGGCATTGCTATTATTGGCCTGTTTTGTACTAGCCTTTATGACTGTAACACCAATGGTCTCACTAGCTGCTACAACGATTCAAGATGTGCCGACAACTGATAGTAAATACAAAGCTATTTCTTGGGCAGTTGATAATGATTTATTAGCATTAAATGGTGCGAATAACTTTTTGCCAAACGAGCAAGTAACAGAGCGAGAGCTTGTCACAATGTTTGCAAAGCTTGATAAAAACTATGCGTTATCATATAACGAAAGTGTTGCCTATAATTTTTATAGTGATTTATATTTGCCATTCGAAGGTACACATGTAATGGCAAATCGTTCAAAAGCCATTACACGAGGTCACTTTGCACGTATATATGCTGCATTTAAAGGTTTAGATTTAGATGAACCACAAGCAGTACAATATTTATATACAAATGATATTTCAACTGGCAATACAGGCAAAAAAACATTTGCTGATTTTAATCCCTCTACGAAACTATCTCGTGGTGATGCAGCCGAGTTTTTATATCGTAGTGTACAAAACGGTTCCTTTGCTGTCCTAGGTTTAAAAAAATCTGCAGCAGGTCGTGATAATGATAAAGTAACTTTACCAGCAGGCTTTATGGGTTCGAATAGCGGAGAGTTTGAAGAACCGAAGGATAATGATAGTGATTTTACAGGTCCTGACTATGTCAATAATGCTCTGCAAAGTATTGAAGTTGAAAAACCAGATTTAATTGCAAACGGTGAGGATATGACGCCGATTACAGTATCTTTAAAGGCATGTAACGGTGACCCGATTGCTGATGATAAGTCCTATACGTTCCGTGTAACGTCTTCAGAGGGAGCTGATATTGTCAATTCAGCTGGTGAAGCTGTTCGCAACGTTCAATCGGACGGTTCAACTGTAACAGCGTTTGTTAAAGCGAAAAAGCTTACAAAATCAGTACGTGATACGATTAGTTTTGAACTTATTAACAACACAGACCCTAGCATGAAGTGTCTGGTTGGAGAAAAATTAAATGCACACGTGCGTTACGCGCCACAGCCAGAATTACGCATTGACTTTAAAGTATATGACCCAACGAATACAGATGACAATGGTACTATAACACCACCTTATGTACAATATGAAAAGCCACCGGAGTTTTTCACTGAAAATGTAATTGATGTTTACGGTCCCGTGCCATTAAATCCTGATGCAGATGAAAAGCGTTTTAGTATTGGACAACAAACAAATGTTACCAATTCTCTAGGCGTTGTACAAAATATGTATTTACAATATGGTGGCGCCGATCCGAAGTATCCTGCTCTTGGATATGAGAATGCGATTTTACAATTTGAAAACTATAATATCTCTGTATATTTATTTGAAAAAATATTGAACGAGCGTTTAAAAGATTCTGTGACGACACCAGCGAAGACTGAGATTATGTATATGATTTCAGAGGATGGTCGTCCAATTTATCGAATCCAAGGAATCGATGATAATATTGCTTCACAAGTGGAAAATATCAATCCAGTAGGTACGATAATTCAGTTAATGAGTCCAAAATATATGCCAGAAGAAAAGAATTTAACATTAGAGCATTATGATAGTGTTATGAAAATTTATGCTATATTAACGGGCTTAAGTAATTATGAACGTACCGTATTATTAAAATACCAAGGCGGTAAATTACTAGGACAAGTAGAAGCTTATAAAAAACGTGTTGAGGCGTTAAAAGAAAGTGCAGATGCTGCGGCAAGACCATCTGGTAAGGACCGATATACACAAGTTATGGTAACGTTAGTTCGTCCAGGTGGAGAACCAATTACGGATTATCAAGGAACGGTAAAAATCAAATTTGATGGTGTAGAAAAAACGGCATCCTTTGTCACAAATACTTCGGATTATTTGAATAATACAGGTGGGCCAGGGACTGCAGTCGCTTACTTTGACTCGATCATTTATGGGAAATCTAAAATAGAAGCTACTCTTGTCAATAAAGTTGACCCACGTTATGCAACAATATTGAAGTCTATTACAGATAAAACGATTACAAAAGAAATTTTTACAAATCCTTACTTTAGTAAAAATGCTTGTAGTTTAGCAACTGAAGTCGCATATGTAGTTGATTACTCTTCTTCTATGAAACGTATCGACCAAACGAATTATCGCGGTACAAAAATGATGGAAGTAATCAATCAAATTCAGGCGAAAAATAATATTGTCATTGAAACGAACACAAGTGCAACTGTATTAGGTGAAGGCAGTACAGATAATGTCTTAAAGAAAGACCTGTATCGTACATCGACGGATAAGGGAGCTACAGATATTTTTACTGGTATAGAATTAGCTCTTACTAAATTCTCAAATGATACAAAAACTTCTAAATCCATTATTGTTGTATCTGATGGAAAAACAAGTAAATCAAAAATGACAAAAGTAATTAATGATGCGAAAAAGAAAGGCATCAAAATTTACACTGTAAGTATGGGTAAGAAAAACCAAATTAATGAGGCAATTCTGACACAAATGGCTACGGAAACAGGTGGCACATATTATCATGCAATTGATAATTACCAGTTCCATCAGGTCGCTCAAAAAATAATTGATGCGATTCTATGTAAAACTGCGCCTTCAAGCTGTATCAACCCTGATGATTTATTTGAGGAAGCGACAGTATCCATCCGAAAAGGATATATTACGATGAATGCAAGAATTGATAGTAATTGTCCAAATGTTGCAAATGTCGTTGTTCGTTATTCCTCTGTCAGCGGTGATGTTCAATTTGATCTTAAAAAGCGTAGCGATAGTGTGTTTATGTTGACGAAAAATGTTCAAACTATGGTTGACTTTAAAGTCAATGGCGACATCGAGTTTTTAGCTTATGATAAAGACGGAAAAATAATTTCACAAAAAACTGTTAAAATTACAAATTCATAAAAGTGCTCAATGAGGAGCGATTCGACTGTAGACGACTAGATGCAAGTTTTAGTTTGTCTACAGTTTTTTCTATTGTGTAAAAGAGTTCAATGCCATTTTTAGAGAAAGCTATCTAGCAGACCATTCTATTTTTGAACTTTCCTTGACATAGCGAAACCAGCATTACTCGTATGCAGTTTTAAAATTTGATACAATACGTATAATTTGTTAAACTTAGTTTATAATAATTCTAAAGTAGAAAATGAATTATAGTTCTTCATGACATGTTCACAAATAATAGATGAACTATTGTCGAACTGTGCTATAATGAGATTTGTGAATTAGAACGTGTGAGGTGTTATTCATGCATACCATCGTAGTAGGCTTGAATTATAAATCAGCGCCAGTTGAAATTAGGGAAAAGCTATCTTTCGTAGAAAGCGAGTTACCGCAAGCAATGGAAGCGCTGCAAAAACAAAAAAGCATATTGGAAAATGTTATCGTTTCAACTTGTAATCGAACAGAAATATATGCAGTCGTCGATCAATTGCATACTGGACGTCACTTTGTGAAGCAATTTTTAGCAAATTGGTTCAACTTGCCTGTGGAGACTTTTTCTTCTTACTTAACAATTCGAGAAGAAGATGAGGCATTAGAACATTTATTTAAAGTTACAGCTGGAATTGATTCAATGGTGCTTGGTGAAACACAAATTTTAGGACAAGTGAAAAAAAGCTTCTTAAATGGACAAGAGATTGGGACGACAGGTACGGTCTACAATCAGTTATTTAAACAAGCAGTTACATTTGCGAAGCGAGCACATAGTGAAACAGCTATTGGGGAGAATGCGGTATCTGTTTCTTATGCAGCAGTAGAATTAGCAAAGAAAATTTTTGGATCTTTACAACGCAAGCACGTCGCTATTTTAGGGGCAGGTAAAATGGGTGAACTTGCTATCGAGAACTTGTATGGTAACGGCGTAGGAAAAGTGACGGTTATTAATCGTACTTTTGAAAAAGCTGAAAGTTTAGCAGCCAAGTTCCAAGGTGAAGCGAAGTCAATGAGGGAATTACAATGCTCACTACTTGAAGCGGATATTTTAATTACGTCCACAGGTGCGACAGATTTTGTCATTGATTATGAGCTCATGCAACTTGTTGAACGTTTGCGTAAAGGTAAACCACTGTTTATGGTCGATATTGCGGTACCCCGTGATATTGATCCACGTGTTGGTGATCTGCCAAACGTATTCTTATATGATATCGATGATTTACAAGGTATTGTTGAAGCTAACTTGGCAGAGCGCGAACGTGCGGCAGCGGAAATTACGCAAATGATTGATAAAGAAGTTGTTCAATTTAAAGATTGGTTTGCAACGCTTGGTGTCGTGCCAGTCATTTCGGCTTTACGTAAAAAAGCAAACCAAATTCAACAAGAAACAATGATCAGTATTGAAAATAAAATGCCAGAGTTAACGGATCGAGAACGTAAGATTTTAAGTAAGCATACAAAATCAATTATTAATCAATTGTTAAAAGAGCCAATTTTACAAGCTAAGGAAATGGCAAATTCACCAAAAGCAAATGAACAGTTACGTTTATTCCAACAAATTTTTGGCATAGAGGATGCTGTGGAAGATGAAGTGGATATGATGAGCAAGCAAGAGCTTGAGCGTAAAGAACGTTTACGATCATCGCAAACACCTACTGAACCAAAGTACTCTTTCTAAGATGTCTAGACATTCGAGCTCCACAATCGCTTGAGGCTCACGATTTGAGTCATGTAGCAAATTTTTGCTTTTTGCATGGTTTTGCTGACGTGTGCGAACTTGAAATTACATGAGGCGTTTTCGTATCTGTATGGTAAACTAAAGATACGAAAACGTCTTTTTTAGGCTGGGATACTGTTTATAGTAGCTTTAGCACTTTTTGAAATAAAGAAGGGATGTCCATTGGCTGATTTGACAATGACAAGGCTCTATGAAGTGATGATCGTCTTGTATGCGATCAGTCTAGTGTTTTACTTTACTGATTACTTTTATAAACAAGTACGTGCAAGGCGGATTGCTTTTTGGCTTGTTTCATTTGTATGGGTGATTCAAAGTGCCATTATTATACTAACTTTTATCGAAACAAAGCGTTTCCCGATTTTATCTTTATATGAAGGAATTCTGTTCTATTCTTGGTTGTTAGTAACATTATCGATTATTCTCCATTGTATAGCGAGAGTCGATTTACCAGTATTTATTATCAATATATTAGGATTTTTATTTGCTAGTATTTTTACATTTATGCCGAAAAGGCCAACAGGAGCAGTAGGGGATACATTAATTTCGGAAATGCTCTTTATCCATATTTCATTTGCGATATTATCGTATGCTGCTTTCACGTTAACTTTTGTATTTGCGATATTATATTTAGTTTTATATCGCTTATTAAAAAAGAAAAAATGGTCACAATTATGGACACGTTTGCCATCATTACAGCAAACGAGCAATTGGATGAACGTATCATTTTTTATAGGGATTCCAATGTTATTCATAAGTTTAATATTAGGCTTTGAATGGGCATTATTAAGATTAGAGAGTTTATCTATCTTTGATGCGAAGATAATAGGGTCCTTTATCATTTTAGTATTATATTGTTGTATTTTATATGTGAATCGTAAAAGTAAGCTGACGGGCACTAATTATGCGTGGGTTCATATTTATGCTTATTTATTAGTTGTCGTAAATTTCTTTTTAGGAAGTAGCTTATCTCGATTCCATTTATGGTATTAGAAGAAAGGTTGGAGACTGTTGAGAAAAATTATTGTAGGTTCTAGGAGAAGTAAATTAGCATTAACGCAAACAAATTGGTTTATCAATGAGCTAAAGGCAGCAGGTGTGCCGTTTGAATTTGAAGTAAAAGAAATTGTTACTAAAGGCGATCAAATTTTAGATGTTCAACTTTCTAAAGTTGGTGGTAAAGGACTTTTTGTAAAAGAAATTGAACAGGCGCTTTTTGACAAGGAAATTGATTTTGCGGTTCATTCGATGAAAGATATGCCTGCCGTACTACCAGAAGGTTTAGTAATTGGTTGTATTCCACCTCGTGAGGATGCGCGCGATGCATTTATTTCTAAAGGTCATGTGAAATTTGCAGATCTTCCTGCAGGAGCAGTAGTGGGGACAAGCTCTCTTCGACGAAGTGCTCAACTCTTAACATTACGTCCTGATATTGAAATTAAATGGATTCGCGGAAATGTCGATACACGTTTAGCAAAACTTGAAACAAACGAATATGATGCGATTATTTTAGCGGCCGCAGGTTTAAAGAGATTGGGTTGGAGCGATGATGTCGTAACAGAGTTTTTATCAGTGGAAGACTGTCTTCCAGCTGTAGCACAAGGGTCTTTAGGGATTGAATGTCGACAAGACGATGCTGAATTATTAGCTGAACTAGCAAAATTAACTGACAGTGCTACATGGAAAGAAGCACATGCAGAGCGTGCTTTCTTAGCTGCTATGGATGGTGGTTGCCAAGTGCCTATCGCAGGTTATGCCAAGTATAATGGGGAAGAAATTACACTAACAGGGTTAGTTGCCGCACCAGATGCCGCAGTTATTTATAAAGAGACGGTAGTAGGTACTGATGCCGAAGCAATTGGTAATGAACTAGCTGACATGTTAACGAAACAAGGTGCCTATGATTTAATTCAACGTGTTAAGGCAGAGCAAGATGCTAAATAATTTACCTTTGCAGGGTAAAACAATTATTTTAACTGGAACGTCTAAAACAGCAACAGTTGGAGACGATATTTCCGCTTTAGGTGGTCAGGCAGTTTTTGCCCCATTGATAGAAACTTGCGAAATTATTGATCCAAAAGATGATGCGCAATTAGCATTTGCACGTCAATTTAACTGGCTAATCTTTACGAGTCAAAATGCGGTAGATGCTTTTGCTAGTAAGATGAATCGTTGTCATTTAAGTGCAAGCTATTTTCAAGGGAAAATTGCATCGATTGGAACGAAAACGACTGCGGCATTAGAAAAGTTAGGCTTTCAAGTTAGCTTTATGCCTTCAATATTTAGTGCCGATGTCTTTGTTAAAGAGTTTCCTATTGTTGCAGGGCACAATCCAACATGTTTATTTATTCGTGGGGAAAAAGCGAAAACAACATTAAAGGATGGGCTGCCCTTCAAATTAAATGAATGGACGGTTTATGAAACGATTGAGCGCCACGACCAAAAACAAGTAATTATCGATTGTATCCAGCAACATTCAGATGTTACAGTCATTTTTGCAAGTCCTTCGGCTGTAGATGTCTATGCAAAAGATATAGCTACAGTCGTTGGATGGAAAGCGGTACGTGTGGCGGCAATCGGGCACATTACAGAAGCAGCTATTGTAAACCACGGTGCTACTGTAGACATTATGCCGAGTATTTATACTATGCAAGCAGTCATCGAGGAATTAACGAAAGTAGAGGAAAGAACATGACAAATTTACAATTTCAAAGACATCGTCGTTTACGCGCAAATGCAATGATACGATCTATGGTAAAAGAAACTTACTTACACAAAGAGGACTTAATTTATCCTATTTTCGTGATAGAAGGCGAAGATATTAAGAATGAAGTTCAGTCAATGCCAGGTGTTTTTCAATTTTCATTAGATAATCTAGGTGCTGAAGTAGATGAAGTGGTTGCTTTAGGTATCCCAGCTGTTATTTTATTTGGTTTACCAGCAGAAAAAGATGAAGTGGGGACAGGTGCTTTCCACGATCATGGAATTGTTCAAGAAGCGACACGACTTATTAAAGAGCGTCACCCAGAGCTGTTAGTGATTGCTGATACATGTCTGTGTGAGTTTACAGACCATGGTCATTGTGGCTTGATTGAGGGCGATCAAATTTTAAATGACGCTTCTTTAGATGTTTTAGCACGTACTGCTGTTTCACAAGCAAAAGCAGGTGCAGATATTATTGCACCGTCAAATATGATGGATGGTTTTGTTGCTGCAATACGTACTGGTCTTGACGCAGCGGGCTTTGAAAATGTACCAATTATGTCCTATGCCGTAAAATATGCATCAAGCTATTACGGCCCTTTCCGTGATGCGGCTGATGGAGCACCACAATTTGGTGATCGTAAATCATACCAAATGGACCCATCCAATCGTATGGAAGCTTTCCGTGAAGCAGAATCTGATATTGAAGAAGGTGCGGATTTCTTAATCGTGAAGCCTGCCCTAAGCTATTTAGATATTATTCGAGATATGAAAAATAACTATACATTACCGATTGTTGCGTATAACGTTTCTGGTGAATATGCAATGATTAAAGCTGCAGCTATCAATGGTTGGATTGAAGAGAAAAAAGTAGTGCTTGAAACATTGCTAGGTATGAAACGAGCAGGCTCGGATCTAATTATCACTTATCATGCTAAAGATGTAGCACGTTGGTTGGAGGAGAAATAATGGCGCGTTCTTACGAAAAATCAAAACAAGCATATGCAGAAGCTATCAACTTAATGCCGGGTGGGGTTAGTAGTCCCGTACGTGCATTTAAATCAGTAAATATGGATCCTATATTTATGGAATCTGGTCATGGTGCAATAATTACAGACATCGATGGCAATGAATATATTGACTATGTACTATCATGGGGCTCTTTAATTTTAGGGCATACTCATCCGGAAGTTGTAAAAGCCATTGCTGAAACTGCAGCGAAAGGTTCTTCTTTTGGAGCTCCTAGTTATACAGAAAATCGTTTAGCTAAGCTAGTATTAGAACGTTTACCTGGCATGGAGATGATTCGCTTTGTATCATCAGGGACAGAAGCAACAATGTCTGCATTACGTGTAGCACGTGGTGTAACAGGTCGTGATAAAATTTTGAAATTTGAAGGCTCTTACCATGGTCATGGTGATTCATTATTGATAAAAGCTGGTTCAGGTGTGGCGACATTAGGCATACCTGATAGCCCTGGTGTACCTGCGGATATTGCGCGTAATACATTAACGGTGGCTTACAATGATTTAGAAGGTGCTAAACAAGTATTTGAAAAATTTGGTGCAGAGCTTGCGGCAGTAATTGTTGAGCCAGTGGCAGGGAATATGGGCGTTGTCCCACCACAGCCAGGTTTCCTAGAAGGCTTACGTGAATTAACAACAAAGCATGGTGCGCTGCTAATCTTTGATGAGGTTATGACAGGCTTCCGCGTTGACTATGGCTGTGCGCAAGGTTACTTTGCTGTAACACCAGATATGACAACGCTAGGGAAAGTAATTGGTGGCGGTCTACCTGTAGGTGCTTTCGCGGGTAAGAAGGAAGTTATGGAACAAGTAGCACCGGCTGGTCCAATTTATCAAGCTGGTACATTATCAGGTAATCCATTAGCAATGACAGCAGGCTATGAAACGTTATCCCGACTTGATGAAAACTCCTATGAGTATTTCAAAAAGTTAGGAGACCAACTAGAAGCAGGATTTAGAGCTGCAGCTACAAAGTACAATATTCCACATACGGTGAATCGCGCTGGCTCGATGATTGGTTTCTTCTTTACAAATGAAGATGTAATCGATTTTGCTTCAGCGAAAACGTCTGATTTACAATTATTTGCGGAATACTTCCGTTTAATGGCAGAAGAAGGTATTTTCTTACCGCCTTCCCAATTTGAAGGATTGTTTATTTCTACTGCACATACAGAGGAACATATCGCGAAAACGGTCGATGCTTTCCATAAAGTGTTTGCCCAATTAGCAAAATAAGTTATCTAAAGCCATCCATTGGGGTGGCTTTTTTTTGTCAAAATTAAAACTTTCAGCATAGCCAAATAGTGGGCGTTTTAGTTTATAATAGAGCTATTCAGAAAAGAAAGTAGTGGTTTTAAAATGGCAACAGGCACACATACAGTAGAAGTACCCGTAGCAATTGAACATGTTTGGGAATTCGTTAGTGACATGGAAAAATGGGCAAAGCTTGTCCCAGGTTATAATGCACATACGATGATAGATGATAAACACTCTACGTGGACATTTAAAGGTAATGTTGGTGTACTGAAAAAAACGGTAGAAGTAGAGATTACAATTTTAGAGTGGGCAGCACCTTCAAAGGTAACTTTTGAATTAAAAGGCCTATCAGATAATTTTACAGGAAATGGCTATTTCTTAGCTGAAAGCATTGATGCAAACAATACAAAAATGACAGGCTTTTTAGAAGTTACAGCAGGAGGTTTAGCTGGTCCTGTATTAAATCCAATCTTCAAGCCAATCGTTCCAAAAGCTACACAAATGTTGACAGATCGCGTAGCAAATAAAATTAAAATGGTAAACGTTTAAGCGTAAAAGCATGCCTGATTTTTATTCAGGCATGCTTTTTTTATGGTAAAAATCTTGTAACCATCGTTGTCTAGCATACATTTCGATTGCAATTCATATGATGCTAAGGGAGGGATTATTATCGAACAGAAAACTTGGAATATGCGTGAAACATTTTGTTTTCCGGGATATGGTTGCCCAACAGAAATTGCGGCTGTGCAGATAAAGCCACAATGGCAATCGATGCAATTAGAAGACTCGTTAAGATTAAATGGTATTTATCATATCACAGCGCATGTACGCTTTGATTTTCAAGACATGCAAACATTCATGGATGCCGAAGATTTAATCAGTATTGATGCACTCGATATTCAAGGAGATACTGGCTATTTTGAATATGCAGTCCCATTAAATGTTGATTTACCAAAAGAGGCAGCGATTGAGGACTTAATGGTGAAAGACATTCGTCCAATACTGTCCAATCAAATGTGTCAACTTGAATGGACAGTGACGAGTACATTTCGTAGTGAAGCATTACCAATGCCAGCAGTAGAAAAAATCGATGCTGTTGAGGAACAGGTTGTTGTAGCCAAGACGCAACTTCCAATAGAGGAGTCTACGTTTATTGAGCAAACTGTCCAAGTAATGAAACCGACACCTGTAGAAGCATCAGCCAAAGCTAAACAATCGGTACCGGCGGAACAAAAAATTGTGCTTAGAGAATCTTCCAGTCACTCTGCTGTGCGCGAATCAAGTTCCTGGAATGAAGTAGAAACAATGATTTGGGATTTAACAGAAGACTATACTCCGCTCAAAGTTCGTGTATCAAATGATATCTTTTAAAAGTAAATAGCATAGAAGTAGTAAAAGTAATAAGATGATAAGATCGCCAGAAGTTGGGATGATGATAACACGGATAAACTGAAAACCACAAATCGGTACAATAATTGTTCTACAATAAAATCGGAATTGTCGTAGCCAAGGTGGTAAAAGCCAAGGGTTATACTTACGTCGTCGCATATGAATAGTCACTTCCTTTTCTATTTACTTTTTAAGACTAGCTGAAATTAACTAAATCACTTGAAAAAATAGATGAATTTGCGGTACAATGTGGAAAGCTGAATATGGATGCTATGACAGGGAAGAGTAAATTATTTGTGCATTTATAGAGAGGAAACGGTAGCTGAAAAGTTTCTATTTGTACGTAATCGAACGTAGCCCTCGAGCAGCTTTAGTGAACTAATAGTAGTTAAAGCCGGTTAAACACCGTTAACGAATTGAGAGCCAGCTGTAATAAGCTTAAGACATCCAGCATGAATCCTTACTTCTAATGTATAAGGGCATTTAAAGTGCACTAATATGAGAAATAGTGATGTGCGAGAGTGCTTATCTTACTCTGCTGGAATTAAAGGTGGTACCGCGAACTTAAACTCCTTCGTCCTTTTGTTGACGATAGGAGTTTTTTTATTTGCTAAAAAGATGTATGCATTTTATTAGCGAATAATCCAAAGGCATTTGTCACTGATTTATTTGGTGTGAATACACTGGTAAATCAAGACGAGTAATTATGAAGCTTGCCTAAGCGCATAAATGTCAAAAATTATTTCACAACAGGAGGAGTCAATATGACAGAAAACATTTCAATGCCGACGAAATACGATCCGCAGTCTATTGAAACGGGTCGCTATGAATGGTGGCTACAAGGTAAATTTTTCGAAGCACAACCTGAAAGCGGGAAGGAACCCTATTCAATCGTCATTCCACCACCGAACGTAACAGGAAAATTGCATCTTGGTCATGCATGGGATACAACATTACAAGATATTTTAATTCGTATGAAGCGTATGCAAGGTTATGATGCACTTTGGTTACCAGGAATGGACCATGCAGGTATTGCTACACAAGCAAAAGTAGAAGCAAAACTACGTGAAGATAATATTACACGTTATGATTTGGGACGTGAAAAATTCCTAGAAAAAACTTGGGAATGGAAAGAGGAGTACGCTGGGCATATTCGCGCGCAATGGGCGAAGCTTTACTTTGCATTAGACTACTCTCGTGAACGTTTTACACTCGATAAAGGTTTATCGGATGCCGTTAAAACGGTTTTCGTGCAATTATATGAAAAAGGCTTAATTTATCGTGGGGAGCGTATCATTAACTGGGACCCAGCAGCAAAAACAGCCTTATCGGATATTGAAGTTATCTATCAGGATGTACAAGGTGCATTCTATCATATGAAGTACCCATTAGCAGATGGTTCTGGCTATGTGGAAGTTGCAACGACACGTCCTGAAACAATGCTTGGGGACTCTGGTGTAGCAGTTCACCCGAAAGATGAGCGTTACCAACATTTAATCGGTAAAACGGTTATTTTACCAATCGTGGGCCGTGAAATTCCTATCGTAGCAGATGATTACGTTGATATGGAATTCGGTACAGGTGTAGTAAAAATGACACCAGCTCATGACCCGAACGACTTTGAAGTTGGTAATCGTCATAACTTAGAACGTATTCTGGTAATGAACGAAGATGGCACAATGAATGAACTTGCGGGTAAATACAATGGTATGGATCGTTTTGAATGCCGTAAGCAAATTGTTGCCGATTTACAAGAAGCAGGTGTCCTAATCAATATTGAAGAGCATATGCACTCTGTAGGACATTCTGAACGTTCTGGTGCAGTTGTAGAACCTTATCTTTCCGCACAATGGTTCGTTAAAATGCAACCACTTGCAGATGCCTCTTTAGAACTGCAAAAAGACGAGGAAGGTAAAGTTCACTTCGTTCCATCACGTTTTGAAAACACATATTCTCGTTGGATGGAAAATATCCGTGACTGGTGTATCTCTCGCCAATTATGGTGGGGACACCAAATTCCTGCATGGTATCACAATGAAACAGGTGAAATTTACGTAGGTAAAGAAGCGCCTGCAGACGCAGAAAATTGGACACAGGATGAAGATGTGTTAGATACATGGTTCTCATCAGCACTATAGCCATTTTCTACAATGGGTTGGTATGACGAGGCAAATGAAGAATATCAACGTTACTATCCAACAAGTACGCTTGTAACAGGATACGATATTATTTTCTTCTGGGTATCTCGTATGATTTTCCAAGGTATTGAATTTACTGGACAACGCCCATTCAAAGATGTATTAATCCACGGATTGGTACGTGATGGCGAAGGACGTAAGATGAGTAAATCACTTGGTAATGGTGTGGACCCAATGGATGTTATTGAGAAATACGGAGCGGATTCACTGCGTTATTTCTTAGCAACAGGTTCATCTCCAGGCCAAGATTTACGATATACAACGGAAAAAGTAGAATCTGTTTGGAACTTTGCTAATAAAATTTGGAATGCTTCCCGTTTCGCACTTATGAACATGGATGGAATGACATATGATGAAATCGACTTAACTGGTGAAAAATCAGTAGCCGATAAATGGATTTTAACGCGCTTGAATGAAACAATTGAACGTGTGACTTCATTAGCAGAACGTTATGAGTTTGGTGAAGTAGGTCGTGAACTATATAATTTCATTTGGGATGATTTCTGTTCTTGGTATATTGAAATGGCGAAACTACCGCTGAATGGTGAAGATGAGGCTGCTAAGAAAACAACTCGATCTATACTAGCTTACGTATTAGACCAAACAATGCGTCTATTACATCCGTTTATGCCATTCATCACAGAAGAAATTTGGCAACATTTACCTCATGAAGGTGAGTCAATTACAGTGGCAGCATACTGTGCGTACGGATCTTCACTTTGCTGAAGAAGCAGACAATATGAAGCTCCTTATGGATATTATACGTTCGGTGCGTAATATTCGTGCGGAAGTTAACACACCTATGAGCAAAAAAGTACCGTTGTTCATTTCTGCTAAAGATAGTGCAACAGTTGCTACTCTTGAAGCGAATAAAGCCTACTTAGAAAAATTCTGTAATCCTGAGCCGTTAACAATTGGTGAAGGCTTAGAGGCTCCGAGTCAATCAATGACGGCAGTAGTAACGGGAGCAGAGCTATTCTTACCGCTTGTAGGTCTTATCAATCTAGAAGAAGAAATCGCTCGTCTAGAAAAAGAACTAGAAAAGTGGGCGAAAGAAGTGAAGCTTGTCACTGGTAAGCTGTCCAATGAAAAATTTGTTTCAAAGGCTCCAGAAGCATTAGTAAATGCCGAACGCGAAAAATTAGCGGATTATGAAGAGAAACATGCAGTGGTATTAAAACGTTTAGAAGAATTAAAAAACATGTAATAGCATAGTGATTTGAAGAAACAGCAGATGGCGAAATAGTCATTTGCTGTTTTTCTTTTTATGCATCAAAAGTTATGTATTGAGTTAGGAAAAAATATATAGTATTATCTATTTTAGTTAGTATAATAGATAAAGGCAAACTATCCGAAAGGGTAGGACGCAAAGCCTAGGGTCTAAGGTGAAGAGAAATGAGTATTTTTCAAACTATGATCGCCTGGTTACCATTAAATGAAATTTTTATTTGATTTTATGGCCATTCTATGTTGAGTAGAATGGTCTTTTACTTTGAATGCAAGAATAACGGAGGTTTATTATGTCAGGAAATATTGGAACAATTGTAGTGAAAGTAAACAAAGCTTGTGATGATTTAGATTTTGTGAGCGCTAGGGGAATTATAGAAGCAAATCTTTTAAAGTTATCGGAGGCTAAATATTATCGACTATTAAATGCAAGTGGACGGGTTCTTATTAAGCATATTTTAGCGGATAATAAGGGACAAAAAGATACGAAGATTTCATTAACACGTACAGATTTACTAGTGATAAATAAGATTAATGAGTATTGTTCAAATTTTGATATTTCGATGCTGAAAAGAACATTAAAAAATTCGTTAGAACTAGTGCAAAGATCGGATGTTATGCCACTCTTAAATAATGATGCAAAAATAATTTTAGATGATATGGGAGCGCTATTAGGCATCCATCAATTACAATAATTTGTTGTTTATTTGAAAAAAAATAGTTAAAAACACACAAATGATCACTCCTACAGTGGTTTTCTGTGTGTTTTTAAATTTGTATCAGAATTGTTTGTGTGCCAATCACCCTTTATACTGTAGTGAAAGGGAGTGTTTCTTTTGTTTACTACGATAAAAGCATGTACAGATTTTATTTTTACATTAAAGGCGGTTGATCATAAACGTGAACCTTTAGTCATGATGCGTGAAGTATTGGCGCGTTTAGGGGACCCGCATAACAAGTTGCGCGCCATCCATTTGGCAGGTTCCAATGGCAAGGGGTCCACCGTAAATGTACTGAGAGAAATGCTAGAGAATGCAGGATATCGGGTTGGTGCTTTTACTTCACCACATTTAACACGTGTCAATGAACGTATGACCATCAATGGAAAACAAATTCCGGACGAGCAATTTTTACAGTATATGAATAACGTAGCTTCAATCATTGAGGCAAATTATAATGGGGACTATCCAAGCTTTTTTGAGGTCGTCACACTTATTATGTTCCAATATTTCGCACATGAAGAAGTGGATTTTGCGTTAATTGAAACTGGGCTCGGTGGAAGACTTGATGCGACCAATGTCATAACACCACTTGTATCCATTATTACAACGATTTCTTTAGAGCATACGGCTTTTTTAGGCGATACATATGCGAAGATTGCTTTTGAGAAGGCAGGTATTATTAAAGAAGGTGTACCCGTAGTGGTTGGTGTTAAAAATAAAGAAGCACTTGCTACGATTCAAAAGGTTGCACAAGAACGTCATGCTAGGTGTCTTGTTCTAGGGCATGATTTTAACGTGATTGCACAGGAGCAGGAGATGGGCATGCAATCATTTCATTATCACAATGCGCATCTTGACCTCACAGACATTCAATTAAAAATGGCAGGAGCGCATCAAATCGCTAATGCGAGTCTGGCTATCACAACGATGGATTTATTACGTGAAAAAGGGCTTATTCATTTATCCGAAGAGTCAATGCGCCAAGCGCTACAACATGCACAGTGGGCAGGTCGCTTTGAACAGTTCCCTAATAATATTGTATTAGATGGTGCTCATAACTCAGAAGGAACTGCCGCATTGATTCGAACATTACAGAAGGTCTATCCAATTCAACGCTATCGATTTATTTATGCAGCTCTTTCTGATAAAGACCATGCCAATAGTATTGCGTTAATGGATGCAGTAGCAACTTCTATATCTTTTACACAAATTGGACTACCCAATGCCATGCCAGCTGAACAGTTAGCGATGTTATCAACGCATCAAGACAAACGATATAACAAAAATTGGAAATATATAGTAAGTGAAGTCATACAACATAAGGACCAACAAGATATTGTTGTGATTACAGGTTCGCTGTATTTTATAGCTGAAGTTCGCCAATGGATACAGGAGGGAGCACAATGATTCCTCAGTTTGATGATTATAAGAAAAAATGGGCTTTAACTAGTGATGATGTAATTAAGCCAGGGCTTACAGCGATTGAAGAAGCATTGGCACTTGTAGGGAATCCTGAAAGAACATTGCAAATTGTGCACCTTGCAGGCACGAATGGCAAAGGCTCAACATTAACATTTTTAGAGTCAATTGCGCAGGAACATGGCTTAAAAGTAGGCAAGTTCATGTCTCCATGCATTTTGAATGTGCATGACCAAATTCAAGTAATGCAACAACCTATTTCAGCACTAGAGATGGATCGCGTTTTTCATCAAATGAAGAATGCGGGGCTTAGCGGTAAACTAACGGATTTCGAACTTTTAACTGTCGCAGCGTTTTTGCATTTTGTCCATTGTGATGTCGATATTGCATTAATCGAAGCGGGTATGGGGGGCTTACTAGATAGTACGAATGTAGTGCAACCTATTGTCTCGATTATTCCGAGTATAGCGCTAGAGCATACAAAATTTTTAGGTCCGACTATTGAAAGCATTGCGCAGCATAAAGCAGGGATTATTAAACAGCATCGACCAGTTGTAATCGGGGATTTACCTTGTGAAGCAAAGAACATTATTGAGAGAGAAGCTAATGCAAAGCAAGCACCTGTTCTAGAGCTGAACAATCAATTCCATATTGTGCGGATGCATGACTATGAGAACTATAAAAACGATACTATGGACTTACATATCACAAATCTTACACGTCATATGAAAGGACCTCATCAAGCGAATAATATGGCATTAGCCATTACTGCATTTTTAGAAGTTGCGACTGCGCTAAATGTAGCAATCAACGTGGCAAGTATACGCCAAGGTATTGAAATGGCAAGTATTTTAGGACGATTTGAAGAGGTGTTGCCATATATTATTTTTGATGGTGCGCATAATCCAGCTAGTGCAGAAAAATTGGTAGAAACGGTTCGCCAAGCGTTTCCTAATGAGTCTATTACCTTTGTTGTCGGCATATTAGGTGATAAGGATGTAAAAGCAGTTTTGCAGTACTTAGAGCAAATTAGTGAGACATTTTATTTTGTTGATTTTGATAATCCGCGTGCGATGTCAGCACAAGATATGTTGGCATTATGTTATGCCCCGCAAAAAGCAATTTTGCAAAATACAATTCCATTTTTACAACAGCAATCAGAGAAGAAGTGTAGAACAATCGTAACCGGCTCTTTATATTTATTAACAGAAGTGCGCGGTAGCTTGCTTGACGGAAGCGGACATAGGGAGTGACAACTGTTTTTCCACTCCTGCGTGCGATTTAGATAGGGGATTGCTAGAAGGATAAGGATAGTTACTTGAGCAACGGCTTGTCAATTGCTTTCAGTATGTTACAAAATCGCCATGCAATTTATGTAACCAGTGGCTGTAAGTAACATTGGATTAAGTAGCTTGTGCCTGACACGGTAAAGGACACAAGTTACTTAATCATTGTAAGAAGGAAGATAGTCATCAATCCTTGCGATTTTAAACTTTATTGCAACGTATTTAGCACCAACAGCAAGTGCGGTTATAGTTGATCTAACGTATTATTAAAGGGTGCAGGGTGCAAAATCTTAGATTTTTTACAGATTTTTGTGAAACAAATGGATGGCTCTAATAAATTTTAAATGCGGAGGGGTTACTTATGAAATTTTTAAATAGTAATTTTTTTATTTTTATTTTGGCTTTTGTGATTGCTATTGCGTTTGTCAACCCGCCTGTAATAAGTGATGTTAAAAGTATAATTTATTTTTCTACGTATATTATCATTTTAAACTTAGCTGGATTTGTCACAATAAAGTTTATCTTTAACGTCTTTGATTTAACTATTTTGAAATTTAGTAAGCAATGAAAATTATAGGTTTAATTAGAAAGGTAAAGTCAACTCACTAATGGGTTGACTTTTTTATTTTTTTATCACTTATGTAAGTTCATGCCAACAATCACACTCTAGTGAGGCGTAGGCAAACACTTTATATAACAAGGTAAAAAATATAATGTAGAACCTCACCAATTTCTATTAATGGTAATGCATTAAATTAGCATTTAAGCATACTCTCTAACATATACTTATATGAAATAACAGCTGATAACAGTGTCGTCTTTTTTATGTTCGTTTTGATAGTTGAAGGAAGAGGTGATGAAGGTATGAAAATAGTTAGTCATGTAGTGAGAAAACAAGTAGTGCGTGCAATGCTAATTGGTGGTATTGTCGGGCTTTTTGGTGTTGCAGTTTTTTTAGGTGTTCTCCAAGCTAGTACCCAATTTTCTTTAAAAAAGGAAAGTGAAGTAGCGAAAAACGAAACTGAAACAGAGGCAGACTCCGCAACAATTCCGACAACAAGCGGTACTGCAAACTCAACTATGTTTTTTGCAAGTCAAGCGGGCGTATTTTCTAATTATGCAAGTGCAAGTGCATTTGTCTCTGAACATCCGTCATTGCAAGAAAGTGCAATTGTAGAAGTAGAGGGCAAGTTTTATGTATGGACAAGTATAGTGAACGAAGAAAGTGAGTTAGTGTTTTTAAAGGACCCACCAACATTTAAAAAAGTGTTTAGTGTTAGTGGTGAAAGTTGCAAGGAGGCGACAATTGCTGAAGTGATAAAAGTATTAGCTGATAAAAATACGACAAAATTAAATTTTAAAGAGGCAACGAAGGATTCCACTCTTCCTGCTGATTGGCAAAGTATTGGCAAGGCAGCAACCTCTATTTCTAGTGATTTAAGTATCGTGCGTCTCCAAATTTTTGCACATTATAAGTCCAAAAATGCTTGTCTTCAAACGAAATTCTAAGTCGAATAGTTAGCTATATGAGTGTTATCTTGATTTTTTGAAAATTTTCAAAAACCGTATTCTCCGTTATGATAGAGAGAAGGAGGAATGGTGAAATCATGTTTGAAACAAATCATAAATTAGTACTTGCTTCTGCATCACCACGACGAAAGGAACTGCTTGCTATGTTGGACCTTCCGTTTGATATTGTAACAAGTGATGTAGAAGAGACAAGTGTAAAAGCAACAACTATGCAGGATTATGTAACAGGTGTGGCACTGCTAAAAACACGAGATGTAGCTAAGAAAGTGCCAGCAGCAACGATTATTGGCGCAGATACAATCGTCGTTTTTAACAATGCGTTACTGCATAAGCCAAAAACACGGGAGGAAGCTATTTCACACTTATCTCGTTTATCAGGCAAGCGTCATACGGTGATGACAGCAGTTGCCATCATTGAGCCGAATGGTATAGAAACAACATTTGTAGAAGAAACAGCAGTTGTATTCCATACTTTATCACAGGAGCTTATAGAAGTTTATGTAGCATCTGGAGACCCTTATGATAAGGCGGGCGGTTATGGTATTCAAACAGCGGGAACCCTTTTAGTTAAACGAATTGAAGGAGATTATAACAATGTTGTCGGCTTACCACTTGCAGCGTTGTTTGCGCAATTGATAGCGAAGCATATTATTCAATTTGCGAAGGAGTGAAGCTATTGCCAACAGATGTTTTACCAAAAACGATGATTCGTGACGTCAATATGGCAGATCGACCACGTGAAAGACTACTTCGTCAAGGTGCAATGAGCTTATCGAATCAGGAGCTATTAGCTATTTTATTAAGGACAGGTACGAAGGAAGAATCAGTTCTTGCACTTGCGAATCGTGTATTAAGTACATTTGAACGTTTACACCATTTAAAACATGCAACTATTGAAGAAATGATTGCCATTAAAGGGATAGGGGAGGTAAAGGCAATTCAAATTTTAGCTGCCATAGAGCTTGGCCGGCGCTTGTCTCAAAAGCAAAATGATGACAAGTTTACCGTTCGTTCTCCGCAAGATGCCGCAGCATACCTTATGCCAGATATGACCTCTCTAAGTCAAGAACATTTTGTCGTCCTTTTCCTTAATGTCAAAAATCAAATTATGCATAAGCAAACGATATTTATCGGGAGCCTAAACGCTTCTATTGTGCATCCGAGAGAAATCTTCCGTGAGGCTGTCAAGCGCTCTGCCGCTTCTATTATTTGTGCGCATAATCATCCAAGCGGTATACCTACCCCAAGTCCAGAAGATATTGAGGTAACGAAACGAATTCAGGAGGCTGGCTATATTATTGGCATTGAATTACTGGATCACATCATCATCGGCGACCATCAATTTATTAGCTTAAAAGAAAAAGGTTATTTTTAGTTTTAATAAAGTAAAGGCTTTCCTACATACGTTTGTGCATTGAAATGTTGTTGAATGAAGGAATGGGCATGTCAACTCCTACGCGAAGTGAAGGCAAGGGCGTTAACATTCTCCATAAGCGTGTGCAATAGGTAATGGGACAGGTACGAAGAGGAAGTGCAACGAACCTAAGAAAGCGCTTGACGCGGCTCGTTGGTTTTTTCATTCAGATACATCATAATGCGCATTGAAGTTATTTGGACAAGCTTAAGCTCTGCATATATTTGCAGAGCTTTTTAGATTTCTGCAGAAGGTCTCAAAGTCTTAAAGTGGTTGTAAATACTTCCAAAGAAGATATCAGTTTTTAAAAGATAAAATTTTTATAGTATAATCTAGAAGTAGTATAGTTGTAGCAAATTTAAAAGTGGGTTAACTCAAAACGAACCTTTTTAATTGGATGACGTTATTGTATTCATAGAAATATCTATAGCATTCACAAAAATTGGTAGCCTATAATGCGTTGTCTTACATGAAAAAAAATAATATGCTAATCTATACGTACTATTTTTAGTTTACGAGGGAATTAAAATAGTAAGTTTTCTGCAAGAAGCGGTATGTGGCACTACAAATTCTTGCATTTATCCGTTATAATGAACGGTATGATTTTATGTCAACGATAGTATGGCTTAAATAGAAAGGGAGTACACAATTTGTTTGGATTAGGTAGTAAAGATGTCGGGATTGACCTTGGCACAGCGAATACATTAGTTTTTATTAAAGGGAAGGGCATCGTTTTACGCGAACCTTCTGTAGTAGCAAAGAATACAAAAACAGGAGATATCGTTGCAGTTGGTAATGATGCAAAAAATATGATTGGCCGTACACCTGGATCTATCGTGGCGATTCGTCCGATGAAAGATGGCGTTATTGCTGATTTTGATATTACAACAGCGATGATTGAATATTACTTAAAAGAAGCTTGTAAAAATTCTGGCGGTAATTGGAAAAAACCGAATGTAATGATTTGTGTGCCATATGGTATTACATCGGTTGAGCAACGCGCAGTTATCGATGCCTCTCGCCAAGCAGGTGCAAAAGAAGCGTTTACAATTGAGGAGCCTTTTGCAGCAGCTATTGGAGCGAACTTACCTGTTTGGGATCCAACAGGGTCTATGGTAGTTGATATCGGTGGTGGTACAACAGAGGTAGCAGTTATTTCTTTAGGTGGTATCGTAACAAGTGAGTCTGTACGTGTCGGTGGGGATGCAATGGATCAAGCGATTATTTCATATATCCGTAAATCGTATAACTTAACGATTGGTGAGCGTACGGCTGAAGCAGTAAAAATGGAGATTGGTACAGCATTTGCTGAAGGTCCAGATGAAAAAATGGAGATTAGAGGTCGTGACCTATTAACGGGCTTACCAAAAACGATTGAAATTTCATCTAAGGAAATTTCAGAATCATTGCGTGAAGCGGTATCGTCAATTATTGACGGTGTACGAAAAACGTTGGAACAAACACCTCCAGAGCTTTCTGCTGACGTTATGGAGCGAGGTATCGTGTTAACAGGTGGTGGCGCGTTATTAACGAACTTAGACAAAGTTATTAGCCGTGAAACCAATATGCCTGTGTTTATTGCTGAAGATCCATTAGATTGTGTAGCTATTGGGACAGGTAAAGCATTAGATCATATTGATTTAATTCGTCAACAACAAGTAAAAGGGTAAGGAGGTTTAGGCAATGCCACAGTTTTTTTTCAATAAGAAAGTAATACTGCTACTTGTGGGCATGGTTTTTCTTGTGGCATTGATTAGCTTCTCATTACGAGATCGGACGAATGCAACTTTACCAGAGCAAATTATTAAAGATACAGTCGGCGTCGCACAATCTATTGTTGCGAAGCCGGCAAATTACATAACTGGTATTTTTAATAATATTGACTCCCTCTTAAACACGTACGAAGAAAATAAACGTTTAAAAGCACGCTTAGAAGATTTTGCAGCTGTACAAGCCGAAGCATTGGTTTTAAAATCTGAAAATGAAAAGCTAATGGAACTTTCTAAAGCGGAAAGTTTAAAAGCTTTTAATCCAATTCAAGCAACGGTTATTGCTAGAAATCCTGACCAATGGGAAGAAAAAATTATTTTAGATAAAGGTTCTTCTCATGGGGTAGAAAAAAATATGGCAGTTATGACAGCGAAAGGGCTAGTTGGTAAAATCACGCTAGTAACCCCTTTCACATCTGAAGTAGAGCTTTTATATACAAACAATCCTAACTACCGTGTTTCCGCGATGGTTTTAGGAGAAAAAGAAGCATACGGTTTAATCGAGGGCTTTGATAAAGAACGAAATGAACTCATTATGAAGCGAATCGATTCTAGCTTAACGGTGAAAGAAGGAGAAAAAGTAGTTTCTTCTGGTCTTGGCGGTATTTTCCCTAAAGGTGTACCAATTGGAGAAATTACAGAAGTAAGTACAGATGATTTTGGCTTAACCAAAATGGCTTATGTAAAACCATCTGCTGATTTTTCAATTTTAGAAAATGTTGTGATAGCTAAACGAACATTGACAGTTATTGATGGTTCAGATGGTGACGCGACAAATGTAGATTTATCAAATCCACAAAAGGCTACTGTAGAGGGGGAAAAGTAATGGTTCGATTTCTCATTCCCTCTGTTGCAGTATTGCTATTTTTACTAGAACCAGAGTTTGCTATGCTTTCACCGATTGAAGTAAGTGGACATATCTATTATCTAGTACCCCGATTTTTAATTTTATACTTAATATTTATATCCATCTATTACAGCCGTCAACGTGCGGTAATGTATGGACTTTTTTTTGGTGTCTTGTATGATGTGTTTTACATTGATATTATTGGATTATATTCGGTACTCTATCCACTTATTTGTTTTTTAGCAGGGTCTATCGTGAAAATAATTCATCAGCACTTAGTTGTGACCACAACTATTTCAGTTGTTTTAGTAGCAATTTTAGAATTCGTACTCTATCAATTCTTCTATCTAATCGCTTTTACAACAATACCGTTAACGGAATTCTTACAATCACGACTACTACCAACAATCATTGCTAATACATTATTTTTAATGATTCTTGGTTTTCAAGTATCTAATTAATGCGCGTGTCTTACAGAGAGCACGTGAAGTTTCTTAATAACAAGAGCAACGTGAGGTGAGGCATTCATGAAAAAACAATTAGTTAATATGAAGGGAACAAAGGACGGTTTTGTTCTTCGTTTAGACGATCAATGTTCGTATGCCGATTTAGTAGAAGAGCTAAAACGAAAAGTTTCAGAAGGCGGTATCGATGGCAAGGTAGATGTTCAATTACATTTAGGCTATCGATACTGTTCTGATGAACAAGTAAAAGAGCTAGTAAAAATTGTTCAAGAATCGGAACAGCTAATTGTAGCAAAAGTGCAAAGTGAAGTACTGACTGTCCATGAAAGCAACCAGAAAATGATTGAAAGCCAACAAGATACATATGTAGGAGTGGTCAGGTCGGGACAAATTCTACGTGCCTCGGGGGATTTAGTAATTGTGGGGAATGTGAATCCGAATGGACGTGTAGAAGCTGGTGGTAATGTATATGTCCTTGGTAGGCTCAAGGGAATTGTGCATGCAGGTGTACATGGCAACAAGGAAGCGATTATTGCGGCATCTCGTTTAGAAGCCACACATATAATGATTGCCGATCAAGTTGAGGCAATGTCAGATGAACATGTAAAAGCGATTAATCAAGCAGACATGGCTTGTGCATTTATCGGCTATGATGGGCGTATTACGTACGATCAAATTCATGCGTTAAAAAATATTCGACCATTGTTAAATGTGTCTAAGGGAGGAAGCTAGTGTGGGAGAAGCAATCGTCATAACCTCAGGTAAGGGCGGTGTCGGTAAAACGACAACAACGGCTAACCTCGGGACTGCATTGGCTCTACAAGGGAAAAAAGTATGTTTAGTAGATACAGATATTGGCTTGAGAAATTTAGATGTTATTCTAGGTCTCGAAAACCGTATTATTTATGATTTAGTTGATGTTGTTGAAGGACGTTGTAAAATCCATCAAGCGTTAATTAAAGATAAACGTGTAGATGATAAACTATTTTTATTACCTGCTGCTCAAACGACAGATAAGAATGCTGTCACACCTGAGCAAATGGAGAGCTTAATAGAGGAATTAAAAAGAGACTATGATTATGTTTTAATTGATTGTCCAGCTGGAATTGAGCAAGGCTATCGTAATGCAGTAGCTGGTGCAGACCATGCTATTGTCGTGACGACACCAGAAATTTCTGCTGTTCGTGATGCGGACCGAATTATCGGACTGCTTGAGCAGGAAGAAATTACTGCGCCGAAACTGATCATTAACCGTATTCGTCAGCATATGATGAAAAATGGCGATACGCTAGATGTCAATGAAATTACAACACACTTGTCAATTGACCTGTTGGGGATTATCGTTGATAGTGAAGGTGTTATCTCTTCCTCAAATAAAGGTGAGCCAATCGTAATGGATCCAGCGAATAAAGCATCTTTAGGATACCGTAATATTGCGCGCCGTATTTTAGGTGAATCTGTGCCGCTCATGGCTATTGAGGATGAGCAAAGAGGCATGTTCTCAAAAATTAAAGCATTGTTTTCAAGATAATTTAAACCTTTTCGTGCGTTTGCGCGGAAAGGTTTTTTATGTTCCGTTGAATTGTGTGAGTGACTGGCACGTTTTTTGTGCATGAATGGACATGCTGCCTCATATAGTGTGAAAAAAGGATGAGAGCTTGTTTAAAAAATGGAAATGGGTTGTTATGATCTTGCTTGTGGCTACAATCATACTAGTAATTCGATTAGAAGACCAAGGTGTAATAGCAACACCGGTGCGAAAGCTTGTAACAACATCGGCAGATATGACATATTTAAGCGAGCTCGGAAAAAGTTTGCTTAAAAAAGAGGATGAAACGATAATGGTTTCAAGTGATGTGGGACAAACTGAGCTATTAACATTCGCCAATGCGCAAGTTTTTAAAGAAGGTTTTTTGTTGCAATATGAAGTGGGTCTCCCTGTTTATGCGGGGCAAAGTGGACTCGTTGTTTTTACAGGTCATACAAAATATACAGGTAAAACGATGACGATTAGCTATGAGGATGGTACAACGGTCACTTATGGCATGCTTGATAGTTTAGCACAGCTTCCATATACGACTGTACAGGCAAATGATTTAATTGGCATGAAGCAGACTGGACAACTCTATATTTCGATTGAAAAGGAAAAAACTCATTATAATCTAGAACAAATTGTACAGTGGATTGAATCGACGGAGACCGATGAAAGTTAAATTGCACTTACTCTGTATCCCTCTAATCTTTTTCATGATTTTGAGTGGCCAAATTGCTTACTATGCAATTATTTTAACTTCGTTGCTCTGGCATGAAGCGGCATTTATTGGTCGCAATGCTTTGCGGTGTTAAGATAAAATCATGTGTTATTTCACCTTATGGAGGGGAAATTGAATTTGAAAATCCAGCAGCTGTGCAGACATCTTCACTACTTTGGATTGCACTAGGAGGACCAATCGCCACAATACTGGGGATTGGCCTTGCTTTTTTCATGCCAGAGTTAATTGCAACACGATTAATTAATGTACAATTGGTGTTGCTAGCAATCAATCTCTTACCAATCATTCCACTCGACGGTGGCAGAATAGTGTTAGCATGGTTATTTTTATTTTATCCAAGTGTGCGATTAGTTGAATATTATTATTCGCTTTCTCTTATTTTTGCCTCTATACTATTCATAATAACTTTAATAAATTTACCACAATCCATTTTTTTAGCTGTTCTTTGCCTATTTATATGGCTACAAGTACTAAAAGAATGGAAATATCGCAAGTATCGTGTAGCATTTGAGAAATATGTAATGAACAGGTTGACTTGATAGAATTCGTGTGGTAGTATTTTAATGTTATTGTTTGTAGCACCCGTGCTACTACAACCGCTCTGGGAAGGTTTAAGTATCTTTGGATCACCTTCATATACAGGCGAGTCTGAGTCTAAGAGGAGGTGCAGTAAAATGTACGCAATTATTGAAACTGGTGGTAAACAAATCAAAGTAGAAGCTGGTCAAGAAATCTATGTTGAGAAATTAGGCGTAGAAGCTGACGAGGTTGTAACTTTCGATAAAGTTCTATTCGTAGGTGGCGAAAACGTAAAAGTTGGAGCTCCATTCGTAGAAGGCGCTACAGTAACAGCTAAAGCTGTGAAAGAAGGCCGTCAAAAGAAAATCGTTGTTTTCAAATTGAAAGCTAAAAAGAACTACCGTCGTAAACAAGGTCACCGTCAACCTTATACAAAATTAGTTGTTGAATCAATCAATGCTTAATTGTGAGGTGTAACATGATAAAAGTTACGATACATCATGATGAAAATAGACATGTGTCTGCATTTGAATTTTCAGGACATGCTGAGTACGACGAATCAGGTAAAGATTTAGTATGTGCAGGTGCATCTACCATTGCGATTGGCACGGTAAATGCAATTTATGCGCTACTACAATTACAACCAGAAGTTGAACAAGCAGCTGAAGGTGGAGGCTACCTAAAGGTAGATTTACCAACAGATTTAGAGCCTGAAATTGATACAAAACTACAATTAATTGTCCAAGTAATGACTGCTCAAGTGTATTCTATGGTGCAAAATTACGGACAATATATCCAAATCAACTACAACCAAGTAGGAGGTGGAACAGAATGAAATTGTTATTAGCATTAGACCTTCAACTTTTCGCATCGAAAAAAGGGGTAGGTTCTACTAAAAACGGACGTGACTCTGAGTCTAAACGTCTTGGCGCTAAACGTGCTGATGGCCAATTCGTAACTGGTGGTTCTATTCTTTACCGTCAACGCGGTACAAAAATTTACCCAGGTACAAACGTAGGTCGTGGTGGTGATGATACACTATTTGCTAAAGTGGACGGCGTTGTTAAATTCGAACGCTTAGGTCGCGATCGCAAACAAGTATCAGTATACCCAGCTACACAAGAAGCTTAATTTTAATAAAGTAGACATAAAGCGGAGGACTGCATTTATTGCAGTCCTTTTTTTGGCTAAATTTCAATGAAGAATTAAGGGAAAAATACATCAAAACTTGTTATACTAGTTAAGATAACTTTATTGGAGTGAATGGGATGAACAATCAATCACTAACCATTAGTGAGGTACTACGTTTTGCAAATCATGATTATGTGAATCAACTTCAACTGATTCGCATGAATTTAGATTTAGGTAGAATTGATGAATCGAAAGAACTTATTCAACATTATTCGGAACAGCTACGAGTATTGTCTATCATGAATCGTCTACAATTACCACAAACAATGGAGTGGCTACAAACAGCAGGATGGCGCTATCCGGCGTTACCGCTGGAGCTTAATGGTGAGATCAAAAAACCAGTCACAAATAATATTGACAAGGATGTTGTAGAGTACTTAAACAAAACAGTTATGCATGTTTATGATACATTAGATCCATTTACGGAGCAGAGCTTAGCGATTGATGTACGTGTTGACGATCATACATTTGTTTTGGCATTTACGCTAAATGGACTGTGGAGTGCAGACGCATTCACCGAAAAAGGTTTGAAACAATTCGACATTCAAACAATTGTGCAGACAAATACGTGCTGGCAATATGTGTTGAGTGCAAATAGGGAGTGAAATAAATGTTTGTCGATCACGTAAAGATATATGTAAAAGGTGGCGATGGCGGTGATGGAATGGTTGCCTTCCGCCGTGAAAAATATGTACCAAATGGTGGTCCAGCTGGAGGCGATGGTGGTCACGGAGGGAACGTAGTATTTGAAGTAGAAGAAGGTCTACGTACGTTAATGGATTTCCGTTATAAACGTCATTTCAAAGCTGATCGTGGAGAGCACGGGATGAGTAAAGGGATGCACGGAAAACGCGCTGAAGATTTAATTGTTAAGGTGCCACCAGGTACAGTTGTAATGAATGAAGAAACAGGGGCTGTTATCGCGGATTTAGTTGAGCATGGTCAACAAGCCATTATAGCAAAAGCAGGTCGTGGTGGACGTGGGAATTCTCGCTTTGCAACACCAGCCAACCCTGCTCCTGAACTTTCTGAAAAAGGTGAGCCAGGACAAGAATTAAATGTTATATTAGAGTTAAAAGTGCTAGCAGATGTTGGGTTAGTAGGTTTCCCAAGTGTTGGTAAATCAACACTATTATCAGTTGTGTCTGCTGCAAAACCAAAAATTGGTGCTTATCATTTTACAACAATCGTACCGAATTTAGGGATGATTGAAACAGAAGATCACCGAAGCTTTGCCATGGCAGATTTACCTGGGCTTATTGAAGGAGCGCATGAAGGGGTAGGATTAGGGCATCAATTTTTACGTCATATTGAGCGTACACGTGTCATTGTGCATGTAATCGATATGTCAGGTATGGAAGGTCGTGACCCTTACGAAGATTATTTAACAATTAACGAGGAGTTAAAACAATATAACCTTCGTTTAACGGAGCGTCCTCAAATTATTGTAGCAAATAAAATGGATATGCCAGAAGCAGAAGAAAACTTAGTGGAATTCCGCAAAAAGGTGGGCGAAGATGTGCAAATCTTCCCAATCTCAGCGATTTCACGCCAAGGCTTAAAAGAATTGTTATTTGCAATTGCCGATTTACTTGAAGTAACGCCTGAGTTCCCTCTATTTGATGAATTAGAGGAACAATCGGACGCAACAGTAATGTACAAGCATGAATCACAAGGTGAAGATTTCGAGATTACACGTGATGATGACGGCACATTTATCATTAGTGGTTACTCGATTGAACGTTTATTTAAAATGACTGACTTTAGTCGTGAAGATGGTATTCGCCGTTTTGCTCGCCAATTACGAGGTATGGGTGTGGATGAGGCATTGCGTGAACGTGGTGCACAAAATGGTGATACAGTTCGTCTGCAAGAGTTTGAGTTTGAATTTGTAGATTAAGACAGGTGTTTTAGGGGGAAGCGTATGAAGAATGTTGCGAATCAGCGATATTATTTAGTTCGTGAAGATGTATTAACGGATGCTATGCAAAAAACGTTGGAGGCGAAGCACTTACTTTCGAGTGGTTCAGTATCCTCCATTTGGGATGCGGTCAAGCAAGTGGATTTATCGCGCAGTGCGTTTTACAAATATCGTGATGCTGTATTTCCTTTTCACTCCATTGTACAGGAGCGCATTTTAACAGTCTTTTTACAGCTTCAAGATCGAAAAGGAACATTGGCAAAGCTATTAGAAACTGTGACAAATTCGCATTGTAATGTACTGACAATTCATCAAACAATTCCAATTCAAGGACGTGCAAATGTTACATTATCATTGGATGTGACGAGCATGACTTCTGAACTTGATGACTTAATACAGCAGTTAAAAAGGTTAGATTTCGTAGAGTCAGCTGAGGTCATTAGTTCTGGTGCGTTGTAAAGGGGCAGTTTGTAAAGCCCCTTTGTCTTTTAGTAGTTCATGCTGGTAGATGTTGATACAAAATTTCGCTTCCTTTCCGCATGCGATGAGCAAGCCTCGCCGAAGTAAAAACCTCAGTGGGGTTTCGCTTAATTCGCTATCCTGCAGAAATACTGCGGAATTTGTAAAAGCTGCTATAGAAATGTACAATTCCATTTCAAACAGCTAGCAAAAGCAGTACGTATTTTCACAATACTTTTTAGAGAAGGCTGTTTTACATAGCCTCTTCTTTTTTAGCAAGAGTTTTCCAAACATTATAAATGTTTAATATACTACGCATTGTAGCGGAGGAGGTCATTTTGATGACAGAGCAACAGTGGGAAAAGCGTATTGCATATTTAGGACCAGAAGCTTCATTTACATATTTAGCAACAAAATCTATTTTTCCAACTGACTGGCTTGTCCCATGTGCAACAATTCCAGAATGCATTGAGGCAGTGGCAGAGGGGAAAGTTGATTTAGCAGTTGTACCATTAGAAAATGCACTAGAGGGCTCAGTTCCGCTGACGCTGGATTATTTATTCCACGAGGCAACGCTTTATGTAACAGGTGAACTACAGCTGAAAATTCAACAACATTTAATGGTCAATGAAGCGCAGAAGAACAATTGGGAATCGATTGAAGGTGTTTATTCGCATCCGCATGCATTAGCTCAATGCCACAAATATTTATTTTATCGTTTTAGTGATGTGCCGTTACATCAAACAACATCAACAGCAGCCGCTGCAAAATTTGTATCCGAAAATCCTGAAAAATGTATTGCTGCAGTTGGTAATGCAGCAGCCGCAGCAAAATACGGTTTAACTATCGTGCAAGACAATATTCATGACTTTCATTTTAATCATACTCGTTTCTTTGTATTATCAAAGCAAAATAAGCGGTTACCACAGGAATTATCAGAAGGGCAAGCAAAGACAACTTTCATGATTACATTACCGACAGATCGATCAGGGGCTTTGCACCAAGTTTTATCGGTATTTGCATGGCGACAATTAAATTTAAGTAAAATTGAATCACGCCCATTAAAAACAGGTCTTGGAGATTATTTCTTCATGATTGATGTTTTAGCAGATGAAAAAGACCCGATGATGCGTGGAGCTATGGAGGAACTGGCGGCGCTTGGTTGCAAGGTGAAGTCACTTGGTACATACTTTACGTATTTAACAAAGTCTGACGAAGAATAACAGCAACTTAGGGGTGATTGATGTGGGTGGCATTATATTATTTGATGGCATTTGTAATTTTTGTAATAGTAGTGTGCAATTTATTATTAAACGTGACCGAGCGGCGTTTTTTAAGTTTGCTTCGATTCAAAGTGAAGTTGGTCAAGCACTTCTTGAACAATACAAGGTACCAGCAAATATAAATAGTGTGATTTACATTGAGCAAGGAAAAGTATACGTTGAATCGACGGCAGCACTTAACATTACTAGACACTTAGATGGCTTATGGCCTGTGCTTTATGTGTTGATTGCTATACCACCTTGTATACGAAACACTGCCTATCAACTTTTTGCTAAAAATCGCTATCGTCTTTTTGGTCAAAAGCAAGCTTGTTTTTTACCTTCACCATCACAACGCGAGCGTTTTCTGGAACAACGATAATCAGCACAAAAAATCCACTGCGAATTCTACAGGAACGTAAGTCGCTACAAGCTATGTGCTAGCTGGCTGCTTACGTTGTGCTGTAAGGAAATCGGAGTGGATTTTGCGTTTAAATTTTCAGAATTGTTTGCGTGTCTGGCACGCCAATTATTGATCTGTGATTAGATAGCCTTTTTTTTGTAAGGACTGCTCTATTAAGTCTAAAATTTCCATGGATGGAGCGGAAATAACATGAAGGTGTGTGCCGCCTGTAAGTGCAGATAAGTAATTGGCTTGTGTGTCGTCTACACGTTGTACAAATTTATCGACATCATGACGGTTGGAGACCATTAAAGAAGCGGTAATTTCTCCGTAGATGGGGTGCTCAACAATCACATTTTTAACCGTACCACCGCAGTCCACGATAGTTAATAATTCGTCTTTGGCGTCTTCAGGTGTGTGAAAACAAGGGATCGTGCGTTCAACAGTTTGATTGAGTTGCTCTTGGTGCATATAAATATAGCCTTGGCTTGTTGCAATGATTGGTTCGTTTCTAGCCTTTAATAATGTCATATCATTCACAATAACTTGTCTAGAAACATTTGCAAATTTAGCGAAGTCTGTCCCAGTAATAGGTGTGTTGCTTTTTTTTAGCAGTTCTAGAAGTTGCAGTCGGCGTTCCTCGCCTAACATTTTTTTCATAAAAGATCACCTCTGCCGTGTAATAAAGGAAGTAGTATTCCTTATGCATTAGTGTACCATGAAGCATTTCCACCATGCGTGAATTTTTTGTATCCAAATGAAACATTGAACATATGATACGTAGAGAGGAAGGGAGGAAAAAATTGCGTATTCATATTGTTCAAAAGGGAGATACATTGTGGAAGATTGCGAAGGAGTACGGTATTTCATTTGAGGACTTAAAACGACTCAATGCCCATCTTGCCAACCCTGATTATATTGTTCCGGGCATGGAAATTATTTTGCCTGAAAAAATAAATAAGGAAACTCATAAAGAAACACATAAGGAAACACAAGTCCATAAAGAGATGCCTACTACTCAAACAAGGCCAAGTAAGGAAAGTGTAAAAAAAGAGGTGCAAAAGCCGATGCCGGCACCACCTCCGATTGTGGTTCAACCACCAGCACCGATGCCGATGCCAGAGCCGCAAATGATACCAATACCATTCCCGATGCCGATGCCAATGCCGATGCCGCAACCACAGCAACCGATGTGGGTGCCACAGCCAGTAGAACTTAGCTGGAATCAACAATTAGTAATGCCGCAGCAACCGGCACCTATACCAGCACCACCAGTAGCACAACCAGCACCGCCACCGCCACCACCACCACCGCCGCCGCCAGCACCAGCACCAGCGCCACCAGTTCAACATGTACCGCATATGCCGATGGTGCCTCATTGTTCTAGTTGCCATCAGCCAGTGCATCATCAAATGTGGTGGCATATGCCAATGCAACCACAAATAGAGGCTTACACAATGCCGCAGCAACCGATGCCATGTGTAATGCCTCAACAGCAACCGATGCCATGTGCAATGCCCCAACAACAACCGATGCATTGTGCAATGCCAGCTAATGCGGTTGGAGGAGAAAATTTCCTAGAATCGAGCACATCACCATTCTTTAATCCGAATGCCGGACAAATGCAACCTCAATTTGAGCAAATGCCAATGATGCCAATGATGCCAATGAATCAATCTTGTGGATGCGGCGCACAGCACGGAATGGGGCAATCTTGTGGATGTGGCTCTCAGCCGGTAATGATGCCAAATTGGCAATTTGACCCATGCCATTGTCCGCCACCATGTTCAGCTGGACCATGGATGTCACCGCACTTTTTCCCAGGCGGGATGACGCCTTATCGATGGTAAAAAAGCCTATATTGTCGAGGAAGTAAAGCCTAATATTTGGAAGTATAAATATCAATCTAAACATTATTTTGTAAAACGAGCAAAGCAGTTAGAAATAGCAGATAAAGTGAGGGCAATTCATCGCCATTTGGGACGACTAGAACCCTCACTCGTCCTGCCGTTAGTAAAAAGTGATGATGATCAACTCATTGTTCAAATGTGGCAAGAGGGAAGTCATAGTGCGAATTTTGCTTATAAAAAAGATAGGGAACAATCTTTAAAGCTATTAATCGATTTGCATGACACGAACCAAAAAATTGCGTGGCAACGAGTACCAGGTTTGCATACCTTTTCTCAGCTTTTAAAATGGCAGATGCGTCATATGCGTTTTAAAAGTAGGCGAAATGACTTGCGAGCATTTTTAACGAGAGAAGAAGTGGAGCAAATTATTCATTTTAGCGAAAAGGCTTTGCAGTTAATGGAACTAGAAGATGTGCCGGAAAAAGACATCACGCTATTGCATGGTGATGTTGTGCACCATAACTTTTTATGGTGTACAGATGGTGAATTACGTTTAATCGATTTTGACTTAGCCCATCTCGGAGAAGCGGATGATGAGTATATATTATGGCTGCATCGCGTGTTGCCCGCAGTAGATTATGATCTTGCTAGTATTTTAAGAGAATTGCCAGCGCTTGAACGGTTAGATAAAAGGAAGTTCCATCGTTTAAAGTTTCCAAATGAGCTGTTGCGAGAATGGTTATTTGCTATAGATTTACCTTTAGAACAACAGCTAGTATTTTTAGATTATTTGATACCATTTACTAAGCGAGCGCTAACATACTGGCCGAAACTGTGGTACGATATTGATAGAGTGATGAAGAGATGACCGTCCCCGAGGCGGTCATTTTTGCATGGAATCGGCACTATTGCTATTGCATATAGTCGAGCATTCGTTCGCTATATGCTATAATCGAAGACGATGAATGTGAGGGATATACTATGTATGATTATTTAAAAGGTCAAGTAGTGCGTATTACGCCAGAATATGTCGTGCTTGAGCAACAAGGGATAGGTTGGCAATTGAATACACCGAACCCATTTGCATTTCGTGCGTCGGCAGCTGAACAACAAATTTACGTACACTTGCATGTTCGGGAAGATGCACAAGTGCTGTATGGTTTTCCGAATTTAGACCAACGAGAGTTATTCCGAAAATTAATTTTAGTGTCAGGCATTGGACCTAAAGGTGCACTAGCAATCTTAGCGACCGGTAACCCGCAACAAGTTATTGGTGCCATTGAACGAGAAGATGAAACGTTTTTAGTGAAATTTCCAGGTGTTGGTAAAAAGACAGCGCGTCAAATGATTCTAGATTTAAAAGGTAAACTTGGATCTTTACTAGACACAATGGAACTACCTAGTTCGGAAGATGAGCTGCCTTTATTCGGCGTTAATCCATATAAACATGAACTAGAAGAAGCCATTCTAGCATTAATGGCTCTCGGATACTCGGAAAAAGAACTCGATAAAATCCGACCACAACTAGAAGATAATGACAAGCTGGAAACAACAGATGCGTATATGAAGCAAGCATTGCAGTTGTTATTAAAGCTGAAATAATAGAAGGGAGGCAGGTACATGTCGGAACGTATGATAGCGAGTGAAGCTGGCCGTTATGATGAACAATTTGAATTATCTCTTAGACCTCAAAGATTAGCACAATATATTGGGCAGCAAAAGGTGAAAGAAAATTTACAAATTTTCATTGAAGCGGCAAAGCTTCGGCAGGAAAGTTTAGATCATGTACTATTATATGGTCCTCCTGGATTGGGAAAGACGACATTAGCCGCGGTTATTGCAAATGAAATGAATGTTAATGTTCGTATGACGAGTGGTCCTGCCATTGAGCGTCCAGGAGATTTAGCCGCGATTTTAAGCTCGTTGGAGCCTGGGGATGTATTGTTTATTGATGAGATTCATCGTCTTCCACGTGCAATTGAAGAAGTGCTATATCCAGCTATGGAGGATTTTTGCTTAGATATTGTTGTTGGAAAGGGACCGGAAGCGCGTTCGGTTCGTCTTGAATTGCCACCTTTTACGCTTGTTGGTGCAACGACAAGAGCCGGTGCGTTATCGGCCCCGCTACGAGATCGATTTGGTGTACTGCTACGTTTAGAGTATTACGATAATACGTCACTTGCTGAAATTGTCGTTAGAAGTGCCCATTTATTTGATGTGGATATTGAGCAAATAGCGGCAGGCGAGATGGCGAGACGTTCTCGTGGTACACCACGTATTGCTAACCGTTTACTGAAACGAGTGCGAGATTATGCACAAGTGCTTGGAGATGGTATGATAACGGAGGACCTTGCTAAGCAAGCGCTAGAGCTTTTACAAGTGGATCCTAGAGGGCTTGACCATATTGACCATAAGCTTGTGACCAATATGATTGAGCGCTTCAGTGGTGGCCCAGTAGGCTTAGATACACTTGCTGCTTCCATTGGTGAAGAACGTGTGACGATAGAAGATGTGTACGAGCCATATTTAATGCAGATTGGCTTTATTCAACGTACACCGCGTGGACGTGTCGCAACGCATCTGGCTTACGAACATTTTGGATATGATTATCCACAACAAACATAAAAGAAGGAAGTTTTTTTCATGCGTGTAGAAGATTTTGATTTTGAATTACCAGAGGAGCTTATCGCACAAACGCCCCTTGTCGATCGTACGGCAAGTCGGTTAATGGTTGTGACACCGGGCTCAGAGAAAGTCGAGCATCATCATTTTGCTCATATTTTAGAGGAGTTACATGCTGGTGACTGTCTAGTACTGAATGATACAAGAGTATTACCTGCTCGTTTAATGGGTGTAAAAGAAGAAACGGGTGCCCATATTGAAGTATTGCTCTTAAAGCAAACGGCTGGAACGGATGAATGGGAAACACTTGTAAAACCAGCGAAACGTGTTAAAGTAGGTACCGTTGTCACATTTGGAGACGGTTTACTAACAGCAACTTGTACAGCAGAGTTAGACCACGGTGGTCGTATGTTTGAATTCAAATATGAAGGCATTTTCTATGAAATTTTAGAGCAACTTGGCGAAATGCCATTACCTCCATATATTCGCGAAAAATTAGATGATAGTGAGCGTTATCAGACTGTCTATGCGAAAGAACGTGGCTCGGCAGCGGCACCTACAGCTGGTCTTCATTTTACACAAGAATTATTAGAGCAAGTACGAGCAAAAGGTGTCGAGATTGTTTTTATTACACTACATGTTGGACTTGGAACTTTCCGTCCAGTAAGTGTAGATTCGATCGAAAACCATGAAATGCACGCTGAATTTTATAGTGTGACAGAAGAAGCTGCGGCTACGATTAACCGTGTAAAAGCAAATGGCGGACATGTCATTGCTGTTGGTACAACATCTACTCGAACACTTGAAACAATTGGTTCTAAATATGGAGAAGTCCGCGCAGAGCAAGGATGGACATCTATTTTTATTTATCCAGGCTATCAATTTACAGTGGTGGATGGTTTAATTACAAACTTCCATTTACCAAAGTCAACATTAGTAATGCTTGTCAGTACACTTGCGACGAAAGATACGATTTTAAGCGCCTACCATCAAGCAGTAGAAGAAAAATATCGCTTCTTTAGCTTTGGTGATGCTATGTTTATACGTCCTAGTTTACAAAAATAATTCACTTCTGTTGCATCATCATAAGAGATGCAACAGGATTTTGATTTGTTCAATAGCATAATCAAGCAAGAAATCGGAGTACTGTTTTTACTTTAGATAAGAGAGGATTTAACATTTTATGACACAACCAGCAATTCGTTATGAACTACTTCATACATGTAAGCAAACAGGAGCACGTCTTGGCATTGTCCATACACCACATGGCTCTTTTGAAACACCAGCATTTATGCCTGTAGGGACACAAGCAACTGTTAAAACAATGTCTCCAGAAGAATTAAAAGAAATGAATGCAGGCATTATTCTTTCAAATACGTACCATTTATGGCTGCGTCCAGGTAATGATATTGTGAAGGAAGCAGGTGGCCTGCATAAGTTTATGAATTGGGATCGCCCAATTTTAACGGATTCAGGTGGCTTCCAAGTATTCTCGTTAAGTCAATTCCGTAAAATTGAAGAGGAAGGTGTGCACTTCCGTAATCATTTAAATGGGGATAAGCTGTTTTTAAGTCCAGAAAAGGCGATGGAAATTCAAAATGATTTAGGCTCGGATATTATGATGGCGTTCGATGAATGTCCGCCTTACCCTGCAACATATGACTATATGCTCAAATCCGTTGATAGAACGACTCGTTGGGCAAAGCGATGCAAAGAAGCACATGCACGTCCAGAAGAGCAAGGATTATTTGGTATTATTCAAGGTGGAGAATACGAAGAATTACGACGTCGTTCTGCGGAAGCGTTAGTAGAACTCGATTTTCCAGGCTATGCAATAGGGGGCCTATCAGTAGGCGAACCGAAAGATGTGATGAATCGAGTGCTAGAGTTTACAACACCGTTAATGCCGACAAATAAGCCGCGCTATTTAATGGGTGTAGGTTCTCCAGATTCTCTCATTGACGGCGCTATTCGAGGCATTGATATGTTTGACTGTGTATTACCGACAAGAATTGCCCGTAATGGTACATTAATGACGTCTGAAGGACGTTTAGTTGTTAAAAACGCTAAATATGCCCGTGATTTTGGTCCAATCGATCCGAATTGTGATTGCTATACTTGTAAAAACTATTCACGTGCATATGTGCGTCATTTAATTCGCACGGAAGAAACATTTGGTATTCGTTTAACTTCTTATCATAATTTACATTTTTTACTGAAGTTAATGGAGCAAGTGCGTGAGGCCATTCGTGAGGATCGTCTAGGTGATTTCCGAGAAGAATTTTTCGAAAAATACGGTTTTAATGAACCGAATGCAAAAAACTTCTAAAATTGGAATAGCACTTAGCGAAAATTTACCTGTTATAGAAAAACTATTGATAATATAGAAAAATTTTGGGCTTGTTCATCGCTTTTTTAGGGTGAAATAGTCTATACTAAAAAAGTGAGATTTGGAAAGGGGGCTAGCATTTTGAATATGGAATCAATATTAGGATTTGCACCGATCATATTGATGTTCGTGGCGATGTGGTTCATTTTAATCCGTCCTGCAAAAAAAAGACAGCAGGAAACGCAAAATATGCAAAGTAGCTTACAGCGTGGAGATAAAGTTATTACAATCGGTGGCTTACATGGTGTTATCGACTCAATTGAGGACACAGCTGTCACTTTAGTAATCGCTGATAATGTGCGCGTTAAATTTGACCGTCAAGCAATTGGACGTGTCGTAAATGATCAAGTTTAATATGATTAGGCGTTGTCCCAAATAACCTTTGGACAACGCCTTTGCCATTTTAAAAGCTATGTCGAAATGCGTATAATTTTGCCACACTTTTTTGTATAAAAAGCAACAGATACGGTCACCTTGATAGAGTGGGGGTGTTCGTATGGAAGAATATTTAGCAATTATTTTTAGGACATGCTTTTTATATGTTTTTATACTTATTGTTTTTCGATTAATGGGCAAGCGAGAAGTCGGTGAACTATCTGTTATCGATTTAGTCGTTTTCGTCTTGATTGCAGAAGTAGCTGCCTTTGCGCTAGATGATTATGAAAACCCATTATTTAATGCTATTTTACCGATTATTATTTTGCTCTTTATTCAAATATTGAGTGCTTATTTATCGTTGAAGAATAAGAAAATACGTGATTTAGTTGATGGCGATCCAGCTCTGCTTGTCAAAGATGGAATTATCCAAGAAAGCGAGATGCGAAAACAGCGCTATAATTTAGATGACCTTTGCCAGCAACTACGTGAAAATGGCATCTCCTCTGTTACGGAAATAGCTTATGCCTATTTAGAGCCTTCTGGTAATCTTTCCGTTTATAAAAAAGATGAAAAGGCTTTTGTCTATCCGCTTATTATCGATGGTGATATCCAAGACCGACATTTAATGCTTATCCATAAAGATGAAAAATGGTTAATGGATGAGTTAGCTAAAAGTAATATTCATGATAGTAGTACCGTGTTCTTTTGTATATGGGAGGACAATCGACTTCATATTCAATTGAAGGAACATTAGACCTTCTTCGCTAATTTCCGAATATAGTGGAAATCTGTAAAACGCAATTGATTGGACATTAATAATAACGTAAATAGTAAAAATAATGTGACACAACTACTTAAAATAAAAGGTAGTGGCAGTATTTGCATAAAGAAATATTGGGCAATACAAACGGCAATGAAGCAACTATAAGGGACAACAAACATACGGAAGCCGGCGCGTAAATTTTTGCGCTGTCTGACCGTAGCAATATGCAAGAATGATGTAAGTAAAACGCCGAAGCCAATGGCTACAACAGCTCCTTTTTCTTGGATGCCAGGTTGAGAGGACAGTACAAACATAACGAATAGTTTACCGAGTCCACCATAAATGGAGTTCATCATGGCAGCGCGCGCCTCACCAACGGCCTGCAAAATGGAATGTAATGGACTTTGAATATAATAAAAATAAAATATAGGTGCTAAAATTTTCACATAGCCTCGATTTTCTTCTAGATGAAATAATTTCATGGCTAGCTCGTCACCGTGAACGAAAAAATATGTGGCGGCAATGCAGCCTACTAAAGAAGATAAGCGCAACGAAACGGAAATACGTTCCTGTAAAAGCGCATTGTGTTGGCGTGCAACAGCATCACTAACAGCAGGAATAAGGACAATAGAAAGTGCTGTAGACACAAAGGCTGGGAATAGTAGCAAGGGCACTAAAACACCTGAAATGACCCCATATAAAATAGTAGCGGCAGAGGCCGTTAATCCTGCCATCGTTAATGCTTTTAAAAAAATAATCGGTTCTAAAAACCAAGTGAAGGAGCCAAATAGTTTGCTTCCTGCAGATGGGATGGCTACCCGAAGCATTGGTGAAGCCGGATAAGACTCCACTTTGCTTTTCTTTGGTAATAATCTCCTCTTTGAAACGGCGTAATGTAGCCATAAATACAGGAACGCAACAACTTCAGCTAAAAGGGTGATACCCATAGCAGAAGCCGCCGTTATGGAAGCATTATTATAAGCTGCAACCAATGGTAGCATAAAGGTAATAAAGCCGATGCGGACAACTTGTTCAAGCATTTGTGCCCAAGCAGTTGGTGTAATTTTAGCAACGCCCTGTAAATAAGCGCGGAGCAATCCTGAACCGACCGAAACAGGCACGGCAAACAGTGCAATCCAAAGTGTAAATGTTGTTTGTTCATTATGTAACAGAGTAGTAGAAATATAAGGTATTGTTAGTGCTAAAAGTGGCATAAAAACAATCATGCCAATAAATGACCAAATGATTGCCGTACGCATCACGCCAAAAATGCTTTCACGTTTATTTTTTGCTAGTAATTCTGCCACAATTTTTGCTACAGCGATAGGTAGTCCAAGTTGAATGAGTGAGATGAAGAAAATAAATGCAGGATAGGCGGTCATATAAATACCGACTGCTTCTTCACCAGCAATGCGCATAAACTGCATTCTATAAAAGAAGCCAAAAAGTTTAGATAAAAAAATAACAAACATTAAAAATAGTGTACCTCGTACAAAAGAACTCATGCCATCCGTCCCTTCTCAAGCCGCAAAAATTCATTTACACTATTTGTATGCAAACACTTCTTACGATACAACTTTGATTGGAGATGATTCAAAATGAGTATGCAACATGCACAACTATTTGAAAAAATTCGTCCGGCAATTGATAGTAAGATTGCAGAGTTTAAGTATTATAAATATGATGCGATTTCCGCAGAAGAATTATGGCGTTATTGTGTAGAAAAAAATGGCGCAAAAAATGTTGAGCAATTACGATTATATGAAATTATCGCAACTATATTTGCAGTATCGCCGTCTGATATTGTATCATTCAATCAAGTAGAGTTTTTACAAAGTGATAATTGGTTTGCAGAAATAAACACCGAGGAATTAAAATCATTGCTTACCATTAAAAACACAAGAAGAATATGTCGTTTCTGTAAAAGATTAATAAGAATACTACAGTGTTGAATTGACACCAAGCGCAACGTGTTTCATAATGAGTGTGTTGCGCTTTTTTTATTTTGAATACCTGTTTACTTAAACCTGCTATGCGATATTACTTGCATTAGGAAGTTTAGTACCTAATAATACAAAGATAAACTTGCGCGTTATGAACGAATGAAATAAGTTAAGCAACCTTTTGAGACACAGGTAACATGATTCTAAGGAAAAGGAGGATTAATCGTTTCAAAAGGTATTGCTAGTTACTTGTTTGGCGTGTAAGGAAAACCTTACACCATTTCGAGGAGGATTTTCAATGAAACTAAAAAGTCGTATAGTTGCATACCTATTAATTCTAGTGCTTTTAGCAGCAGGAATTAGTACGACTGCAAACGACGTCTTAAAGGACATTAAGCTTGGTCTTGATTTACAGGGCGGGTTTGAGGTGCTTTACGAGGTAAATGAATTAAAAGAAGGACAAAAAATTACACCAGAAATTGTTACAGCAACAACAACTGCACTTGGTGAACGTGTAAATACTATGGGGGTTAGTGAACCGAGTATTCAGGTTGAGGACAAGAATCGTATTCGTGTGCAATTAGCAGGTGTCGAGGACCAAGAATCCGCACGTAAATTATTGTCTACGTCTGCTAATTTAACATTCCGCGATGTCGATGATAATTTATTATTGGATGGAGACGATTTAAAGGCAAATGGTGCTAAAGACTCCTTTGACCAACAAAATCGTCCAATTGTTTCTTTAACTTTAAAAGATGCGAAAAAATTTGCTGATATAACAAGTAAAATTGCGGCGAAACCTGCAGGTCAAAATTTATTAGTTGTATGGTTAGATTTTGAAGAGGGTGTCGATTCCTATAAAGCAGAGTCACAAAAAGCGAAACCACGATATGCATCTGCAGCAACTGTAACTCAAACATTAAATACCACAGATGTTATGATTAGTGGTAATTTCTCTGTTGAAGAAACTAAAAATTTAGCAGATATTTTAAATGCTGGGGCATTACCTGTAAAGCTTGATGAAATTTATTCGACTTCTGTTGGTGCTCAGTTCGGCGATGCAGCACTGAAAAGCACTATTTTTGCTGGTATAGTCGGCGTAGTAATTATTTTCTTATTTATGCTTTCCTACTATCGTTTACCAGGCTTTATTTCCATCATTACACTGGCTGTGTTTACATTCCTTGTATTGGTGGTATTTGATTGGATTAATGCGGTTTTAACGCTTCCAGGTATTGCGGCCATTGTGCTTGGTATAGGGATGGCTGTAGATGCCAATATTTTAGCGGCAGAACGTATTCGTGAAGAGCTTCGAGTAGGCTATTCTGTTAAACAAGCCTTCCAAATTGGTTCTAAACAATCTTTATCAGCGATTGTCGATGCACAGTTAACAACTTTATTAGCTGCAGCAGTACTGTATCATTGGGGAACAAGCTCTGTTAAAGGATTTGCTACAACATTAATTATTAGTATCCTACTGAGCTTCTTAACAGCAGTTTGGGGTTCTCGCGTCCTATTAGGGCTACTTGTTAACAGTGGTTATTTCAATAATCCAGCATGGTTTGGTATTGCAAAGTCCAAACAGCATAGTCTGGATGAAAATATTGGTACACTAGATTTATCAACAAAATTTGATCGATTTGATTTTGTTCACAACCGTAAGAAATTCTATACGTTTTCATTAGGCATTTTAGTGGCTGGTTTAGTTGTTCTTGGTATTTTCCGCCTAAACCTAGGTATTGATTTTTCAAGCGGTACTCGTGTCCAAATTGAATCTGATCAAACCTTAACACAAAAGGAAGTATCCAAATATTTAGATAGCATCAACTTTACATCAGAAGATATCATACTCTCTGGTGAGAAAAGTAATACAGCAGTTATCCGCTATAAAGATGACCTATCGCAAGCAGAAATTTTAAAATTCAAAAAAGAAGCTACCGAAAAATATGGCCATGAACCAGCTATAAGTACCGTATCGCCTACAGTTGGTAAGGAACTTGTAAAGAATGCCATTAAGGCATTGTCTATCGCAGCACTTGGAATCATCATTTATGTGGCAATTCGCTTTGAATGGCGCATGGGGGTTGGTGCAATTGTTTCATTATTGCATGATGTATTCTTAATTGTTGCCGTCTTTAGCTTCATGCGTTTAGAAGTAGATATTACGTTTATTGCGGCTGTGTTAACAATTGTTGGTTATTCCATTAATGATACGATTGTTACCTTTGACCGTATGCGTGAAAATTTAGATCGTTATGATATAATTAAAGATCGTGAAGTATTGGCGAATATTGTCAATAAATCACTTCGCCAAACAATGGGACGTTCTGTTAATACAGTCTTAACAGTTATTATTGTTGTTATAACTTTATTAATTTTTGGAGCACCGTCTATTCAAAACTTCTCTATCGCGTTATTGATTGGTTTAATTACAGGTATGTATTCTTCTATCTGTATCGCAGCTCAAATCTGGTATTCATTAAAAATTCGTGAAATGAAAAAATCAGATGGACAGCTACACAAAAAAGAGAAAAAACAATGGGGTACAGATGAACCTATTGTATGATATTGGTATTTGATGTGAGGCAGGGAAAGGATGTTACTTTCCCTGTTTTTTTTTTGTGTGCAAAGAATGTGCACAACTTATTAGTGAAAGTCTACTATGCTTGGGAGTAGAAAATGTTAGCGAGTTGTGATTGGCGATCATCGCTTTGCTGCTCCATACAATTGTATATTTATTCGCATTTGCTTCGCTTTTCATCCTTCTATTAGAATATATATTCCTATAGGCATATGAAATGAATTTTAGTAACAGTATAGGAAAGGTGCACGACGACCACCTAAATAAGGAAAAATAACAATTTATCCAGATTGTATCCTACCATTTAATTGACTAAACGTGCTTCATTAAGTCCGTTATATCAATAATTACGATATCTTTAACGAAAAAGTTGATTCACATCGGCTGGAACTGACCCCAATAGGTATAGACAAATAAAAAAAGCATCTTCGATTGAAATTCGGGTATAGATACTTAAATTTCAATTTGGAGGTGTTTTTCTATGGGAACAAGAGTGAGTTATCCCTATGAAGTAAAAATGAAAGCGATTAAGATGCGATTAGCGGGTGTACCTGTCAAACAGATTCTATTGGAATTAAATATACGCCATAAAACACAGGTCGAAACATGGGTGCGTTGGTATAGAAATGGTGAAGTCAATCGTTTGAAACAACCTGTAGGCAAACAATATATCTTTAATAAGGGTCCTGAACCGGACAATGAACAAACGAAATTAGCATTGGAAAACCGTTATTTAAAGCAACAAATTGAGGTGTAAAAAAAGTACGCAGAGTTGGAGAGGAAGTGGTTGGAGAAGTAGCTGTACAGCTAGTTGCGTCACTAAGAAGCATGATGTCTGTAAAGGACATTTGTAAACACTTTGGGATTGCACGATCTACCTACTATCGTTGGAAACAGGCATCTACCGATGCAAGGTCTCGTCAAGCAATAGAGAGACGTATCGGTGAACTCTGTCGTGCAAATAAATTTCGCTATGGCTACAGAAAAATTACAGCACTTTTACGTCAAGAAATGTGCGTCAATCATAAAGTGGTTCAACGTATCATGCAAAAATATGGTTGGCAATGTCGCGTGAAAGTGAAAAAACGGAAACGAACAGGACAACCTTATGCAATCGCAGCAAATTTATTAAATCGCGATTTTGAAGCCACCGCACCGTTACAGAAGCTCGTAACTGATATTACTTACTTGCCATTTGGTCAAAAACAGTTGTATCTTTCAAGTATTCAAGATTTATATAATGGTGAAATTATTGCCTATTCGATTGGAGACTGCCAAGATACTGATTTTGTGCTGGATACATTAGCTCAACTTCATCATTTGCCCGAAGGGTGTACGTTGCACAGTGACCAAGGGGCGGTATACACATCGTATGATTATCAACACGTAAAAGCAAAAGGCATTACCATGAGCATGTCCCGTAAAGGTACGCCCGCTGATAATGCCCCAATCGAATCGTTTCATTCTGTGTTAAAGTCTGAAACATTCTACTTAGACAATTTGAACAGTACTACGACGGCCATCGTAGAACAAACTGTCAAAGACTATATAAACTATTATAACAATAATCGAATTCAAACGAAACTAAACAACCAGTCGCCGGTTCAATACCGACAACTGGTTGGGTAATGCTTTTTTGTTTAGTGTCTTATATATCGGGGTCAGTACCGCTTACTATAACCTGTTTTTTCTTTAAAGGTGATATCCAGAAAAAAATTTTTAGAATTTTTTCCAATAAATGCTTTAAAGCATAAAAATTCTACAATATTACAATTAATTAGTGTTTTTTGTGATTCTTTGTAAAATTTTAGAAGAATATGTTATTATTAGATTGTATTTAAATAATAAATACAATACATAAATAAATAGGAGGTTTTTGTTATGGCATGTTCATGTCCTTTTTTAACTAGTTTTGTAAGTAACACAAGAGAGACGGCCTGTACTACATGGGGATGTAATGGTGATTCTCATCGCCAGAAAAAAGTAGAAAAAGATTACACTTGGTGTAAAGAGTGGGGTTTTAATGATGTGAAGAAATTAATAACGTGTAATGAAACTAAAATTGGTTGCTGCGGCTGATTAGAGAAAGTAAAGGTAAACTTTTTTGTTTACCTTTACTTTTTTAAAATTAAGAGTGACAAATAATTAATAATGTAAGGAGATTTACATTTTTAAGGAGCTAAAAAAACATGAACGATCATAGAAAATTTTTAAAAACTTTCTCGGCAAATAATATAGGGGGGTTTTTTCCAAGTGAATTAATACTTGATATAGAAGGGAATACAATTGACACTTCTGAAATTTCAAATAGTGCATGTGGTTATTTTGTATTTTTAGCAGGGACTAATTGTGATGCTTGCAACTTTTCTGTAATAGAGGAGTTTATTAATAAATATAAAAAATTCAATTATCTTATGTTATTACAGGGATCAAAAGAAAAAGTAAGTATAAATATGGATATTTATTCTTGTTCAATGAAACTAATAAGTAATCAATTAAACGATAATGGTTATATTCCATCAGTTCTAGTAATTAATCCTAAGGGGCAAATTATTGCAAATGGAATTTTTAATAGTCTCGATATTCTTGAGGCAATAGCTTTACTTTTACTATATGTATATAATGATAAAAAAGAAAAATAGAAGGAGAGATAAAAACTATGAAAAACATACTTTCTCATAAAACTGGTATAAATATAGGTGACGAATTACCTGATTTATATTTTTTAAATTTAGATGGCAATAAAGTTGATTTAATAAAAGATGAAAATTACATACTAGTTTTTGTCTCTAATTACTGTTTGTATTGTATTGATTTATTACCCGAAGTAGAAAAAATTAAGGATGTAAGTACAAAACATAAATTGATTATATTTTCTACAGGTGATAATGAAGATAATATTGAAATGAAAAAATATTTTAATTGGACATTCCCTATAATACATTTAAACGAAGATGAGATGGAGAAATATTTTAAAGTTGTAAAACAACCATTTTGTATAATAACAAATAAAAATAAAGTAAAGCAAAAAGGAGTAATTTATAATCAAAAAGACTTTGTTGCTATGTTTAACTTAGCATAACTATTAATACATAAATTAGGGAGATGTGACATTTGGAAGCACAATTAATCATTTGTAAGAAAGTAAATTTCAATAAAATTCATAGTATAGAGGACGTGTTAAATCATATTAATGTTTCAGTATTTCCGTGTATTGTGAATATTGAAGTGTTTATAAGATTAAGTGAAATTTCTTCAATAGAAACCACTGATTTGTCATTATTAGTAATAGATAATGAAAAAAACATTCTTAATAATTCTCCAACTTTTGCTGTTAGGAATTATCGTGATAGCGACCAAATTCCAGGTGTGGATTTAGATATGAAAGTCCAATTAGTATTATTAAAATCTGGCAATATAACATTTGAATTATATCTTAATCAAGAAAAAGTGGCAAAATATCCTTTAACAGTAAGAATCGTATAATACATATTCGGAGGAAACTAATGGACTTTATTATGTTTATTCCATCTATAATCATATCCTTTGTTTTGTTTTCGTCGGCTTTTTCTAAATTTTTTTCATACAATGATTTTATCATTGCTATTAAAACGTTCTATTCACCTAAATATATACCAGTAAAAATAATTTCCATAGTGGTAGTTAGCATGGAGTTAATATTAGCATTTTCTATTTCACTTAATTTTTTATCTGATTTAGCTTTTATCTTAAGTTCTTTGTTATTTCTTATTTTTACATTATTATTCATTAAATCAATAATAAAGAAACAAGAAATTGCATGTAATTGTTTTGGTGTTCAAAGAGGTTTAACAAATATAAAAATGGCGATATTAAGGAATTTAACATTAATTAGTATTAGTTTTGTTGGTTACTTTATTACAAGTTATGATAATTTTTCTTCTAGTTTAGTTGAAATAACATGTATTTTGATTACATCTGCTTTAGCTTTAATATCTATAAAATATTTAATATATTTCAATTAAATTAAAGGAATAGGTGAAAAAATTGATTTTATATTTTATATTAATTGTTTATATCTTTTTAATGATAATTTTCGTTTACATTACTATATTGAGTAAAAGGTTAAAGAATTTTATAGATAGTTTTTATTTACAAAAACTAATTGAAGAAAAAAATCTAGTAAATAAACAAAAAATTTGTTTATTTCTTTCTTTCAGTAATAAAGATAATTTAAAAATTATAGATGATATAACTGAAAAGTATGAAAAATATGAAATTTTTCTGTTTTATAAAGGACCTGAATGGCAAAAAAATAGTATTTCGAAAAAAATTAATTCAAATATTCAAATATTTTCGGATGAAGAGGGGTTTATTGGTAAATACTTTAATATAAATGAATATCCAAGTTGGATTATAGTTGATGAAACACTATTAATAAAACAAAAAGGCAAATATTTGATATGAAGAATGAAAAATTAAATACTTTTAAAAATCTAATTAAAATAATTAAATTTATTTATAAAACTACTCCCATTTTATTTATAATTAACATTATTTTTTATATTCTGTTAGCTTTTACTCCGCTACTAAATTTAGTTATTATGAAAGAGGTAGTAAATTTAGTTGTCGATATTATTCAAAATAAAGGATCTATATCCAAAGGTATTTTGTTGTTACTTGTTCAGACTCTAATATCTATATTAACTTGGTCTGCTGGATCAGTTCATAAATTAATTGAAATTAAAATGAAACAAAAAATTGATTTTTCTCTTCAAAAAATAATAATTCAAAAAGCAAATAGTTTGCCGCTTGTTTTTTTTGATGATCATGAATCCTATAATAAAGTTGAACGTGCTTCAGCTGCAGGAGACAGAGCTACAAGTATTCTAAATGCTATTTTAGAAATATTTAAAAATCTAATCACTCTGACAGGTTATCTTGTTATGCTTTACAGTTTACATTGGATATTACCGGTAAGTATAATATTACTAATTTTTATACCACTCTGGGTAAATATTAGAATTGGACAACAAAAATATAATCAGGCTTATGAACAAACACCTACACAAAGAAGAATAAGTTATTTATACAATCTCCTTATTGGTAAACATGCTGCAAAAGAATTGAGATTATCGAAACATGATAATTATTTGAGTTCTTTGTGGGAGAAATTAATATGGAAAAATAATACAGAGCAATTTAATTTAGAAAAAAGAGCGGTTAAATCTAATTTATGGGTATTTAGTGTTAAGGACATTTCTAATCTGATTTTTATAAGTAGTATATTATATATTTCTAGTAAAGGTCGATTAACTATGGGGGATTATTTTATATTTTCACAGGGTATTACATTTTCATTATCAATGATTAATGAAATTGCTCAAGGTATTTCTAGTATTTTTGAAGGGGCTATTTATATTAATGATTATTATTATTTTATTAATCAAGAGGAAGAAAAATTAAATGCTTATTTAATAAACCCCTTAATATTCAAGAAAGAGATAAAAGTGGAAAATTTGTCATTCCAATATCCACATAGTAATAGAAAAACTTTAGATAATATTTCATTTGAAATAAAATGTGGGGAAAAAATTGCAATTGTAGGTAAGAATGGGGCAGGAAAAAGTACTTTGATAAATTGTATCATAGGTCTTTATAAAACTACAGAAGGTAAAATTTTTTATGATGGTGTACATATTAATCAAATTAACCCTTTAAATTTAAGGAAGAAAATAAGTGCTATTTTTCAAGATTTTGTCCGATATCAATTATCTATTAGAAAAAATATTTGTATCAGTGATATTGAAAATATTGATAATGATGAGAAAATCAATAGAGTAGTTAAGGAAACGGATATTGATTCATTAATAGAAAAATTAATACACGGGTATGAAACTGAACTTGGAACTGCCTTCTCAGGTGGTCAAGAGTTATCTGGGGGGCAATGGCAAAAGATTGGTTTAACAAGAGCGTTATTTAAAGATTCTGAAATTATCATCTTAGATGAACCAACCGCTGCCTTAGATCCAATTGCAGAATCAGACATTTTGAGTAAATTTATTAAATCTACAAAAGATAAAACTTCGATATTCATTACTCATAGATTAGGAATTTGTAAAGAGGTAGATCGGATTATAGTTTTAGATAATGGGAGACTTATAGAACAAGGTAATCATAATGAGTTAATGACGCTAAAAGGTGAATACGCTAATATGTTTAAATCACAGAGTGATTGGTATCACTAAAATTGAATAATAATAATAAAGGCATGAGTACTACATTTTCAGCTACTCATGCCTAATTTAAATTGCTCAATTATGCTTTGTAGCTGTTGTACTTTTCATTTGATTCTTCTGCAACAGCGTTCACATGTTGGATTGTTCCGACTTGTTCATCAACGTACTCTACAACTATTCGTGAAATGCCGGGATAGAGGCAGCAACTCTGTTACGATCTAGATGTGTTTTCCTTAGGTGTGGCTGAGATTTCTTCAATTTGCTTAGTAAATGCTGTCACTGCTGTTGTGATGCGACGGTAGCTACTACAGCAAAGCCTACCTATATAGCTTCTAATATTCATGTAAATTACTTGACTTTTCAAAATCGATTGACATTTTTTTCTTTTTAGCATAGAATAAGGCTAACTTTTCGTTCGGTATATGGTAGAAGGTCTCGGGAGCGAGATCGACCTTAGAACAGATGAGCAGAGCATAGATGAGAATAGCTGAGAAATTGTTGAATAAGAGTAGTAGCATAAGTGTGCAATGTAGAGAGTCAGTGGTCGGTGTAAACTGATTTGTAGCTTATGTGAATGGACTTATGAGAGTTGCTATATAATAGCAAACGGATTCCCCACGTTATCGGGGGTGCTTCCATCATGACGGTTGTGTCTTACACAGCTGTTGATTAGGGCGCATGCCTGAAAATCCTTCGCCTGCAACCACAGCGATTGATTTAATTTACGATAAAATGGTTGAAGCACATAAGTGAGAGCTTTTTAGCTCTAATATGAGGTGGCAACGCGGTCATGATCGTCCTCTGTAATTAGGAATTTTCCTTTTTGCAGAGGGCTTTTTTGTTTTGTTTTGATGCTTTTCCCAACTCGTATATGCAAATTTATTTTAATAAAGGGGTTTTGTCGATATGCAAACAACCAGTTCAAGAACAAAGATGAAAACAATCAATGGGGATTCATTAACACCAATCTTAATTTTTAGACGCTTGCAAGGCACCCATAAATTTTTACTGGAGAGTTCAGCACAGCATGAAGGCGCAGGACGTTATTCTTTTATCGGCGCTAATCCACGAAAAACCTATAAAGGTGTGGGCGATGAGATAGAGGAATATTCCTATAAAACAGGAAAAACGTATACACATAAAGGTGATCTTTTTGTACTGTTGAAGCGCTTGATGCCACGTATTTCTAATACAACCGAATTTCCCTTTTCAGGTGGTGCCATTGGTTATATTGGTAGTAATGCAACGAACATCGTTTTAAATCATCAAGGAATGTTAGAACTACCAGATGTTCATTTCCATGTCTATGAAACCATTATTGTGTTTGACCATTTAACGGATGAGGTGACTTGCATTCATACGAACATCGATGCAGAAAAAAAAGAGCCAAATTTAGAGGAGCTAGCTCACCAGTTGTTAACGGGCAATGAAGGGGAGGATACTACATGGAGTTATGATGGACTAACAACGCTATCAAATCAAGAACTTGAATCCACTGTGACATCGTTAACTAAGACGTTAAGCGAAGAGCATACACGTGTTGTCCTGTCCAAACGCTTTATTGCCAATATACAAGGAGATGCATTGGCGCTCTATCGCCAATTACGTAAAAAAACGCCTGCGCCGTACATGTATTTTGTCACTTTCGATGATCATATTGTGCTGGGAACATCACCTGAAAGTTTAGTTCGAGTACAAGATGAACACGTCATTGCGACGCCAACGGAAGGCTCTTGCGCACGAGGTGCAACAAACGTAGAAGATTTAGATAATGAACGTCAGCTATATGAAAATGCTGAGGTAAGGAAATCACATGCAAGTCTTGTTTCAGTAGTACAACAAAAACTAGCCACTGTTTGTTTCCCTGATTCTATCAAGCTAGTTGAAACGATGAAAATTGAGCGGTCAAAGCAAGCCATGCATATGACATCACGTCTGGAGGGGCAGCGCTTACCGATGCTTCATGCAGTAGATGTATTGGCTGCTATGATGCCAACATTCGCATCTATTAATATCGCAAACGAGCAAACAGTAGAAAAAACAGCTCAAACAGCAGGTGTTTTTGGTGGAGCTATTGGATTTATAGGGTTTAATGGGCATTTAGATTTTTCATTAACAGGCAAATCCATTGTAGTGGAAAACGAAAAGATGCATACACAATCCACTGTTATGGTAACTAAATATTCAAATGTCGGCAGTGTATTGACACATGTAACAGCAGAACAACAGTTGTTTTTACAACATTTAGAATATGAAGGTGGGGCTAAATGATGGACAGTATACAACAAAAGGTACAGCAACGACAGCATTTAATGTATGAAGAAATGATTGAAGCAGCTCAATGGATGTTCCAACAGGAGACGCCAAAAGATGCTATCGCCCAATTTTTAATAGCCTTATCTGCAAAGGGTGAAACGGCACATGAAGTTGCAGCATTAGCAACAGTAATGCGTTCGTTTGCGCTCCAAGTGCCAGCAGAAGCTGGGGTTTATATGGATAACTGTGGTACAGGCGGAGACGGCTTAAATACATTTAATATTAGTACTGCATCAGCCTTTGTCTTGGCAGGAGCAGGCGTTAAAATGGCGAAGCACGGGAATCGCAAAATTTCTTCTGCATCAGGTAGTGCAGATGTGTTAGAGGCTTTAGGTATTCATACGAATATATCGATTGAACAAACACTGACACTTTTAGAAACAGAAGGAATTGCCTTTTTATATGCTCCAAATGTCCATCCGAAATTAAAACGTATTGGGGAAGTACGACGTGCCTTAGGAAAGCCTACTATTTTTAATCTTGTCAGTACACTGACAAATCCCGTCCCTTTAGCCACACAATTTACGGGCATTAATCGTCCCAACTTTGTAATGGAATATGCCTCTGTTTTACAAATGCTTGGACGGGAGCGGGCGATTGTCGTTTCTGGTCCGAAAGGGTTAGATGAAGCATCACTTGCCGGTCAAAATACAGCCATCTTAGTAGATAAAGGTGACTTAATTCCATTTGCCTTAACAGCAGAAGATGTCGGGCTACACTATGCACCCCTAGAAGCGATACGCGGTGGCAATGCTGATGAAAATGCAACTATTATGCGTAAATTACTCGCTGGTGAACAAAGTGCCTATTTCGATACGGTATTGTTAAATGCCGCAATAGGTCTGTTCAGCCAAGGAACAGCACAAACCGTTCAAGAAGGTGTTGAAATGGCAAAAGATAGCATTTTCAGCAGTAGTGCATTGCAGAAATTAGAGGCAGTTGTTGCCTTTAGTGAAAAAATAAAAGAAGTGGAGATTGGGCTATGAATATATTAACAAAAATAATTGAACAGAAGAAAATAGAAGTAGACGCATTGCTTACACAGCCAGATCCATTAGCCAATTGCAACGAGATAAAACGTAACGCTCTTTTTGCAACGTTAAAGTCTGCTGATACGTTACAAGTTATCGCCGAAATGAAACGCGCATCTCCATCCAAAGGTCTTATTGCAGAGGGCGCTAATCCAGTAAAACAGGCAAAAATTTATGCACAAGCTGGTGCAGCCGCCATTTCGGTTTTAACAGATAAAATGTTTTTTCAAGGCTCGTTTGAAGATTTAGCAGCCGTTGCGAAGGCGGTTCAAACGCCACTTCTGTGTAAAGACTTTATGATTGACCGTGTGCAAATTCGCTTTGCGAAGGCTGCTGGAGCATCAATCATTTTACTTATCGTTGCAGCACTTGACGATGTAATGTTACAAGATTTATATCACTTCGCCACAAGTTTAGGTCTTGAAGTATTAGTCGAAGTGCACGATATTGAAGAGCTTGAACGAGCACTCGCTGTTGGGGCAAAGCTAATTGGGGTCAATAACCGAGATTTGCGTACATTTGAAGTGGATTTAGAGCGAACAAGAGAAATTGCAAAAGTCTTTCCATTTGGGGAGCAACGTATGCTTATTAGCGAGAGCGGAATTTGGCATAGTGATGATGCCAAAAAGGTTGCAGCGATGGGAGCAAGTGCTGTTCTTGTAGGAGAGTCATTAATGCGCAGTGGCGATGCAGGTGTAGCACTTCAACAATTACAAGTAAATAAAGCAGGTGCATCACTATGACGAAAGTGAAAATTTGTGGTTTGAAAGAAGTCCAGCATGTGCAAGCCGCAGTGCAGGCAGGTGCAGATGCCATCGGTTTTGTCTTTGCGCCAAGCAAACGTCAAGTAACCATTGAACAAGCGCAACAATTGGCCAAACATGTACCCGATGGAATAAAGAAAATTGGTGTCTTTGTCAATCCAACGCCTGAAGAATTACGTTCGGCAGTATTAACTGTGCCATTGGATTATGTCCAGTATCATGGGGAGGAATCTCCAGCGTTTATTATCCAACAAGGCTATCCATCCATTAAGGCTTTGTCTGTGCATTGCGCTGAAGATGTGCAGGCAGCTACTAACTACGATGTGGATTATTACTTATTTGATGCACCTGGCACAGATTATAAAGGTGGTAGTGGACATACATTTGATTGGACATTACTTGAAGCTGCTGGTATTCCACAACATAAACTAATTTTAGCTGGTGGTTTAAAATTAGACAATATTCAAGAGGCACTGTCACTCGTATCACCTTTTATGGTAGATGTTTCAAGTGGTGTGGAAACAGAGGGTAGTAAGGATACAGCAAAAATAACAGCATTTCTACAAGCAGTAAAGAGGGGGAGAGTATAATGCATTCATTGGCAAATAGCGTACCAACAAAGGAAGGTCGCTACGGAAAATTTGGTGGGCAGTATGTCCCGGAAACTTTAATGACAGCATTAATTGAATTAGAAGCAGCATTTGATGAAGCGATGGCAGATCAGGCATTTACAAACGAGTTAGCATATTACTTAAAGGAATATGTAGGACGTGAGACACCACTGTACTTTGCTGAAAATTTAACGAATGAGCTTGGTGGTGCCAAAATTTATTTAAAACGTGAAGATTTAAACCATACAGGCGCACATAAGATTAATAATGCGATTGGCCAAGCACTTCTTGCTAAGCGTATGGGAAAAAAGAAAATCGTCGCGGAAACAGGTGCAGGGCAACATGGTGTAGCGACAGCGACTGCTTGTGCTTTATTGAATTTGGAATGTGTCGTATTTATGGGTGCAGAAGATATTAAACGACAGCAATTAAATGTTTTCCGTATGGAGTTACTGGGCACAAAGGTAGAGTCTGTAGAGACAGGATCAAAAACATTAAAAGATGCTGTCAATGCTGCACTACGTTACTGGGTGACGAATGTTGAAGATACACATTATATTTTAGGTTCAGCTCTAGGTCCACATCCATTCCCAAAAATTGTACGTGATTTCCAACGGATCATTGGTGTGGAGACAAGAACGCAAATATTGGAAAAAGAAGGGCGTTTACCCGATGCAGTAGTCGCATGTATAGGCGGTGGTAGCAATGCAATAGGCATGTTCCATCCATTTGTAGATGATGAAGCGGTCGCATTATATGGTGTAGAAGCAGCTGGCAGTGGTATTGACACTGGAAAGCATGCAGCAGCTATTGCTGGTGGGCAGTTAGGCGTTCTACACGGAGCGTATATGTATTTACTGCAAGATGACAATGGTTTTGTGCAGGAGGCTCATTCCATTTCGGCTGGTCTTGATTATCCTGGTAAGGGGCCTGAACATTGTTATTTGCATGATATTGGTCGAGCAAAGTTTGATTCGATCACAGATACTGAGGCGCTTGAAGGTTTACAATTACTAAGTCGGACGGAAGGAATATTACCTGCATTAGAAAGTGCTCACGCCATTGCCTATACTGCGAAGATTGCACAAGAAATGGATGCAGATGATATTATTGTTGTTTGTTTATCGGGTCGCGGGGATAAGGATGTCCATACGGTACGTGCAGTACTTGGAGGTGAGCAATCATGACCAATTTACAACAGGCAATTGAACAAGTAAAAAATGCAGGGAATAAAGCTTTTGTGCCCTATATTATGGCGGGGGATGGAGGACTTAGTACAGTAAAGCCCACAATCTTGTCGCTACAAAAAATGGGGGTAACAGCTATTGAGATCGGAATTCCTTTTACCGATCCTGTTGCAGACGGTCCTACTATTGAGCAGGCTGGTGAGCGCGCATTAGCAGAAGGTGTAACATTGCGTAATGTTTTAGAGACACTTGCATCATTCCGTCAAGAAATTACTGTGCCATTAGTCGTGATGACCTATTTTAACCCTGTTTTAGCTTATGGCTTAGAGCAATTTGCTAGTGCTTGTGTGGCAGGGGGTGTCAAAGGATTAATCGTCCCTGACGTACCACTTGAAGAAAGTGCCATACTGCGTCAAACGTTAAATCCTCATGGTGTGGATATTGTGCAGCTTGTATCATTAACAAGTCCACCAGAGCGAATTGCTCGTATTGCAGCGGCTAGTCAAGGCTTTGTCTATGCTGTAACGGTGAACGGCATTACGGGAGCACGTGCAAGTTTTGCGGATGATTTAGAAGGTCATTTTCAACGTCTGCGAGAGATGTGTCACATACCGGTATTAGCTGGCTTTGGTATTTCAACACCACAACAAGTTGTGAGCATGGGGGCACTTGGGGACGGTGTCATTGTAGGTAGTACAATAGTAGAGGCCTTGCATAAAGGCAACGTTGCGAAGGTCGAAGCATTAGTCGCTGCCTCAAAAGGAACGATTGAGACGTCAACGCCTTTATAGCAAATTGTGCGAGAATTGTTTGCGTGCCTGGCACCGAGTCTACTCTTTTTAGAGTAGGCTTTTTATTATGGATGCAAAAAACGTTATCTTAGAACATTGATGCAATTTGGATAAACTAGTAAGCTAGTGAATAGTGCGTATTGGCGCGATTTTCGGTATAATAGCCTTCGTGAGGAAGTGAGAAAATGATTTTATCGAAAAAAAGATGGCAGGTCGAGCGTCCAGACGCACAACTTGTCCAAACATTACAAAATGACTTACAACTTTCTGCTATTGCGGCAAAAATTTTAGCAGCACGAGGCTGTACAACATCAGCTGATGCAGAAAGCTTATTAAATATGACAGAAGCAAATATTCACGACCCATTTTTAATGCATGGTATGGCAGAAGCGGTAGCGCGCATTCAACAAGCGCTTGAAAATAACGAGAAAATATTAGTGTACGGAGACTATGACGCGGATGGTGTAACAAGTACGACGGTAATGCTCCATGTCTTACTAGACCTTGGCGCAGATGTGTCCTTTAAAATACCGAATCGCTTTTTACATGGCTATGGTCCGAGTGAAGCATTATTTCGTGAAGCTCATGAAGAGGGCGTTCAATTAATACTAACGGTTGATAACGGTATCTCTGGGATTGAGCCAATCCGAGTGGCCAAAGAACTTGGAATGGATGTCATCGTGACAGATCACCATGAGCCAGGGGAGGAGTTACCGCAAGCAGATATCATTTTACATCCGCGTGTACCTGAAGGACATTATCCATTTGGTGAGTTAGCAGGTGTTGGCGTGGCGTTTAAATTAGCACATGCCCTTTATGGTGAGCTGCCAACCCATTTATTTGAATTTGTAGCAATTGGTACGGTTGCAGATTTAGTTCCGTTAGTGGATGAAAATCGTTATCTTGTAAAGCGTGGCATTGAGGAAATGCGTCGTTCACTTAGTCCATGGATTCAAGCGTTATGTGAGGTGGCAAGTGCGGAACAAGCTACAATTAATGAGGAAACAATCGGCTTTTACTTTGGGCCGCGCTTAAATGCAGTTGGGCGTCTAGGTGAAGCATCGCCAGCTGTTGAGTTGCTCATGGCAGAGGATACAGCAAAGGCGACAGCATTAGCCAAACAACTAAATGGATGTAATGCAGAACGTAAAGATATTGTGAAAAGTATTACCGATGAAGCGATTGCCTTCATTGAAGCAGATAAGAAAATTGGTGATTCTCTTGTGTTAGTTGTTGCAGGGGAAGGCTGGAATGCTGGTGTTGTAGGGATTGTCGCATCTAGACTTGTTGAACTTTATTATCGTCCAACAATTGTACTGTCACTAGATTTTGAGAAAGGGACAGCAAAGGGGTCAGCCCGTAGTATTGAAGGGTTCCATTTATACAATGAATTGGCGAAAAATAGAGATATTTTACCGCATTTTGGCGGGCATCCGATGGCAGCGGGGATGACATTGCCATTAGAGCACGTTGATGAACTGCGCGCACGCTTGGATGCGCAAGCAAGAGCTTGTTTAACCGAAGAGCAATTAACGCCAGTTCTTTCTATTGATATACCACTTAAAATTGATGAGATTTCCGCAGATGCTATTGAAGAAATTGCCATGCTCGGTCCATTTGGCACTGATTTTCCAAAGCCAGTATATGTACTTGAGGATGTGGAAATCGCATCGATGCGAAAAATTGGTGCTGCAGAAAATCACATTAAAATGGAATTAACTGACGGTCTTGAAAAATTGGATAGTGTAGGATTTAACAAAGGTCATTTATACCATGAGCTGACTTACGGTATTAAAGTGTCGTTTACTGGCGATCTTCAAATTAATGAATGGCAAGGACGTAAAAAGCCTCAGTTTATGATTGAAGATGTTCAAACGACAGAGTGGCAATTATTCGATATTCGTGGCATACGCCAAACATCTCGATGGTTACACACGGTACCAAAAGAGGAAGCGGTCTTTTTGGCGTTTCGTCCTGAGACAATCAGCTATTATCATTCATTGCTTGGTGTGTCAATTCAGTTAGTAGATGCTGAGCTGTCCAATGTAGAGCAAACAGATTATATTGTGTTGCTAGATTTACCGCACAATGTTCAATTATTAGAAAATGTGTTAAGCAAAACAGCACCTACACGTATTTATGCCCATTTCTATATGCCAGATTCCCAGTACTTTAATGGCATACCTACACGTGAGCAGTTTGCGTGGTACTATAAATTTTTAAAGCAACGTCCTGCATTCCCACTAGACATGCATTTACCGGATTTAGCCAAACATACTGGTTGGTCATTAGAAGCATTAAAATTTATGACACAGGTGTTTTTTGAGCTTAATTTTGTTAGAATGGAGAGTGGACTGACGACTGTCAACGTGAATGCGCCAAAAACGGCATTAACTGAGGCACCGTCTTACAAACAACGTTCTGAACAGATTGAAATAGAGCAAAAACTTGTCTATGCGCCATATATAGAGTTAAAGCAATGGTTTGATGAACGATTAAATTTATATGCGAATACAGTTTCGTAGGAGGAGCAAGAACTATGGATTTAAAGCAATACGTGACAACAGTCGAGAACTGGCCAAAAGAAGGCATCAGCTTCAAGGATATTACAACAATTATGGATAACGGTCCAGCTTACAAATATGCAACAGATCAAATCGTAGCTTATGCTAAGGAAGTAGGCGCAGAAATTATTGTAGGTCCTGAAGCACGTGGTTTCATTATCGGTTGCCCAGTTGCCTATGCGCTTGAAATTGGCTTTGCGCCAGTTCGTAAACCAGGAAAATTGCCACGTGAAGTCATTAGTGCAGATTACGGTTTAGAGTATGGTAAAGATACTTTAACAATGCATAAAGATGCCATCAAACCAGGTCAGAAAGTACTTATCTGTGATGATTTACTAGCTACTGGTGGTACAGTCGAGGCAACAGTACGCTTAATTCAACAATTAGGTGGAGAAGTTGTTGGCTGTGCATTCCTAATCGAGCTAAAAGAACTAAATGGCCGTGCAAAACTTGGCGATTTAAGTGTAAAAACTTTAATTCAATATTAATAACCAAAAAGGCTGTCCCAAAGTGGGCAGCCTTTTTTGGTGTCAGGCACGCAAACAATTTGAACACAATTCGAGTCTACCTTTTTTCGTAGGATTTCACTACTTTTTGTATTTTTTGGAGCGTGTCATAAAAATTTATATATTGTTCGAATCCAATATCATGGATGATTTTTTCCTGTAAGTTTTTCCAAATAGGTGTTGCTTCATTTAGTTTTTCCAGGCCTGTAGTAGTTAGGGAGATAATTTTTGTTCGGCCATCTTGTGAATCTTGGGTAATAGCCACATAGCCATTTTTTTTCAAAAGATTGACATTGCGGGTTATTGTCGTCTGGTCAAGTGAAAGAATAATGCCTAGTTGACTAACTGAAACGGCCTAATGCTTTGCTATATTGGCTAACAGAGCGTATTGCGTAACTTTTAAATTAGTAGGTTCAAGAATTTTATCGTATAACTGCGTTACAACTCTAGTCTTCTTTCTAAGATTTGTACATACGCAAATTTGAGTATAGTCAATGTCTGTGTATACTTTCTCCATCAAATAAGCTCTCCTTTTATGTTTTTTAATTGTTTATATTATAGCACTTAATTGGAAAATATTTCTTGACATAAAAAATAACAAGTTATTATTATATATGTATATACATGTATTTTTATTTTATATGAAAATATCCTTAAAGTGTTACATTATCTGAGAATGTAGGTGGCTTTATGAAACGTATTCATTACAGCTGGTTTGTTTTAGCGATTACTTTTTTCTCCATTATTGTAGCGGGTATTACTTTATCTTCATCCGGTGTTTTTATTGGTCCGTTTGAACAGGAGTTTGGCTGGGATCGTTCAATCATTGCAATGGCTTTTGCCATCAGCCTTTTTTTATATGGCATTTCATTTATGGCAGCACTACTTGAAGTGATTGGATTAAAGAAAATGATGTTAGCTGCGATGATAATATTAGTCATAGGGATCTCGCTCACATTGTTGATGCAACAAGCATGGCAATTAATGATAATTTGGGGCTTTATTATTGGTTTAGGAGCTAGTCTCTTTTTAACAGTATTAAGTCCTTTTGTGGCGAATCATTGGTTTGAGAAAAGAAGAGGGCTTGCATTAGGAATACTAACAGCTAGTACTGCAACAGGCCAATTAGTACTGCTACCAATTTTAGCGATGATGATTGAAAATTACTCATGGCGTTGGGCAATTGCATTAATCATTGTGTTAAGTTCGATCATGTTAATGATTATTGCATTGTTTATGAAAAATAAACCGATGGATGTGGGGCTTCTTGCATATGGTCTTGACGAAGAACGATTGGTAGATGTAGTAGAAAATAAGAAAAATCCAATCGTTATTGCCTTTAATGGTTTATTTGAGGCTGTGAAAGTGAAAGCATTTTGGCTTTTGGCTGGTAGTTTCTTTATTTGTGGATTATCGACTAGTGGCTTAATAGGTACACATTTTGTATCGTATTGTATTAGTTTCGGTATTCCGTTAGTAACAGCAGCATCTTTTCTATCCTTCATGGGAATTTTTAATCTAGTAGGAACAACATTATCAGGCTGGTTATCGGATCGCTTCGATAATCGTTGGTTACTATTTTGGTATTATCTTTTACGGGGGGCTTCCTTAGTTTTACTGCCGTATGCATTAGTGCAAGGCTCTTTACCATTGCTCATCATGTTTACTGTCTTTTATGGACTAGATTGGATTGCAACTGTACCGCCAACTGTTAGTATCTCAAGGCAAATTTTTGGTACCCAAAAAAGCGGAGTTATTTATGGCTGGATATTCGCTTCCCATCAGGCAGGCGCAGCAGTAGCAGCATATGGGGGAGGTCTTATCTATAAACTTTTCAATTCTTATACTTGGGCATTTTTCTTGGCTGGCGTTTTTTGTGTTTTCGCTGGTTTGTTTGTCATCATTGTAAAAAAACAAGTACCGAATGTCATGCATAATGCTGATACAGCATAATAGTATAAACAATATGGAACGGACAAATAGTACGCTAGAAAATTAATCTAGTGTGCTATTTTTTATTGGAAATATGTGCATTTCATTTAAAGGGATAATATAGAAATGGGGAGCGTTAAACAAATCGTATGAAATGTTTTGACTTCGCTCAAACAAAAGTTTATAATACAAACAAATATAATAAAAGGTGATGCTATGAATGAAAGAGAACAAGCGGTACTGGCTTTAATTCGCAAAAATCCGTTTATGTCTCAGCAAGAGATGGCAGATAAGATGAATCTGTCCCGTCCAGTACTTGCGAACTTAGTGTCGAGCTTAACGAAGCAAGGGAAAATTGTTGGCCGTGCTTATATTTTACCTGAGGAAAATGAAATTATTTGTATCGGTGGCGCCAATCTCGATCGCAAATTTCATGTAAAAGGGACTGTTCAATTAGGCACTTCGAATCCTGCTAGTTCCTCATTCAGTGTAGGTGGAGTTGGACGCAATATTGCGGAAAATTTAGGCCTACTTAATCATCAGGTGACGTTATTAACGACAGCAGGGAAAGATGCGGATTGGCAAGTAATCCAAGAAGCATCAGAATCATTTATGAATTTGCGCTATGTCGAGCAGTTACCAGATGCTTCAACTGGTTCTTATACGGCGATTATGGACGAGCAAGGTGAGCTTGCATTAGCTGTGGCAAATATGGAAGTTTATGATTTATTGTTGCCGAGTTTGTTAAAGAAATACGAGGCAATGCTTATGAATGCTGGCTGCTTTATTATGGATTTAAATTGCCCGAAAGAAACGGTAGTGTATATCCAACAAGTCGCGATTGCGCGCGCTATTCCATTTGTTATCGTTCCTGTATCTTCTCCCAAAATGAATCGATTACCGGATACATTGCAAGGTGTGACGTGGTTTATATGTAATACGGACGAAGCAGAGACGATTGTAGGTCATACAATCAATACCGAGGCAAACTATGACAAAGCGATTCAAAAGCTTCTACAATTAGGAGCAGAGCATGTCATTATTACGGCAGGTAGCAAAGGAGTCTATGCTGCCTCTACCACTAGTCCACCACGTCATTTTACTGCGAAAGCAATAAAGAAAATTGAAGATGTAACGGGCGCGGGTGACGCTTTTGTAAGTGCTGTCATTCATAGTTGGTTAAGGGGGCAATCGTTTGAAGTTTGCATAGACGCAGGCTTAACGAATGCCAAAAATACACTGGCATCCCCATATACAGTAAGACCTGAACTATCAGAAGAATTGTTGAAAAGTGAAATGGAGGAATAACATCATGAAAGAATTCATCGTATTATCAGAAGAAGTAAAAGCTGGACAAGCACAAGGACTACCAATTGTTGCATTAGAGTCAACAATCATTTCACATGGTATGCCATATCCTCAAAACGTACAAACGGCACGTGAAGTAGAGCAAATTATTCGTGATAACGGTGCGGTGCCTGCAACAATCGCGCTGATTGATGGGAAAATTAAAATCGGTTTATCTGACGAAGAACTTGAAATGTTTGGGAATGCACAAGGTGTTGCAAAAACTTCTCGTCGCGATTTAGGCTATTTATTGGCTACGAAAAAATTAGGTGCGACAACAGTTGCTGCAACAATGATTTGCGCTGAGCTTGCAGGTATTGACATTTTCGTTACAGGTGGTATCGGAGGCGTACACCGTGGTGCTGAAACAACAATGGATATTTCAGCAGACTTAGAAGAATTAGCACAAACAAATGTAGCTGTTATTTGTGCAGGTGCGAAATCTATTTTAGATATCGGTTTAACATTAGAATATCTTGAAACAAAAGGTGTACCAGTAGTCGGATATGGCACGTCTGAGCTTCCAGCATTCTACACTCGCCAAAGCGGATTTGATGTCAACTTTAAACTAGATACACCAGAAGAAGTTGCAGCAATGTTGCGTGCTAAGTGGGATTTAGGCTTACAAGGTGGCGCAGTTATTGCAAACCCTATCCCTGAAGCGGATGCACTAGAGCATGAATTTATCACAAGCATTATTGAAAAGGCTTTACAAGAAGCTGAAGAAAATGGTATCCAAGGTAAAAACGTAACACCATTCTTACTTGGTAAAGTAAAAGAGTTAACAGCAGGTAAGAGCCTTGATGCCAATATCGCATTAGTGAAAAACAATGCAGTAGTTGGTGCGAAAATTGCAGTGGCTTACAACAAAGCAAACTAACAAGAAAATGAAAGACTCTTTGCGAAGCAAATCAGCCTAGCAAAGGGTCTTTTTATTTATAATAATGAATATTTTTTCCATTTATAAAACTTGTTCACGATATTATCTAAACTATATGACACAGTCCCTTTACAATCGCCCTCTATTTTTTATACAATTAAGTTTATATCTAATCTGAAAAATTTGACGAGCAAGGTGGACATGTTATGGCGAAAGAGCAAATTTTGACTCCTGAGGACGTTTTTGAGTTAGTCAAATCCTACATGAATGAGGAAAATGTCGCATTCGTGAAAAAAGCATATGAATTGGCAAGAGATGCGCATATTGAGCAATTCCGTAGCTCTGGTGAACCGTATATTATTCACCCAGTGCAAGTTGCCGGTATTTTAGCTGAATTACAAATGGATCCAGAAACTGTGGCAGCAGGCTTTTTACACGATGTTGTCGAAGATACGGAATTTACACGTGATGACCTAGTCCGTGAATTTGGCGAGGAAGTAGCAATGCTCGTTGATGGTGTGACGAAGCTGGGGAAAATAAAATATTTATCGAAAGAAGCACAGCAGGCGGAAAATCACCGTAAAATGTTTGTCGCTATGGCACAGGATATTCGTGTTATCTTAATTAAGCTTGCGGATCGTTTGCACAATATGCGTACCTTAAAGCATTTACCTGCTGAAAAACAACGCCGTATTTCAAAAGAAACGCTTGAAATTTTTGCTCCCCTTGCACATCGTCTAGGAATTTCGACAGTAAAATGGGAGCTGGAGGATACTGCACTACGTTATTTAAATCCACAGCAATATTACCGTATTGTCAGTCTAATGAAGAAGAAGCGAGATGAACGTGAGGCTTATTTAGACAATGTTATGGGAGAAATGAAATCCCAACTTTCTGAAGTGGAAATCGATGCGGATATTTATGGTCGTCCGAAACATATATACAGCATCTATCGTAAAATGGTGCTTCAAAAAAAGCAATTTAACGAAATTTATGATTTGTTAGCCATTCGCGTTTTAGTTGATAGCATAAAAGATTGCTATGCAGTGTTAGGTATTGTGCATACATTATGGAAGCCGATGCCTGGGCGTTTTAAAGATTATATTGCAATGCCAAAGCAAAACTTATATCAATCGTTGCATACAACGGTCATTGGTCCATACGGTGATCCACTAGAAGTACAAATCCGTACAAAAGAAATGCATAAAATTGCCGAATACGGGATCGCAGCTCACTGGGCTTATAAAGAAGGTAAAAAGATTGATATTGAAAAACAAAATGTCGATCAAAAATTAACTTGGTTTAGAGAAATATTAGAATTCCAAAACGAGTCTTCAAATGCCGAGGAGTTCATGGAATCTTTAAAATTCGATTTATTCTCTGATATGGTGTACGTGTTTACACCAGAAGGGGATGTAATAGAATTGCCAGCTGGTTCTGTACCTATCGATTTCGCATACCGTGTGCATTCAGAAGTCGGTAATCGTACAATCGGTGCAAAAATTAATGGCAAGATGGTGCCGCTCGATACACCATTAAAAACGGGTGATATTATTGAAATATTAACATCAAAACAATCTTTCGGCCCGAGTCGTGACTGGCTAAAAATTGCTCAATCATCCCAAGCAAAAAACAAAATTAAGCAATTTTTCAAGCGTCATCTTCGTGAAGAAAATATCATCAAAGGCAAAGAGATGATTGAAAAAGAAATACGCGCGCAAGATTTCGACATGAAAGAAACAATGTCAGCGGAAAACTTAAAACGTGTCTGCGATAAATTTAATTACACGAATGAAGAAGATTTATATGCCGCAGTTGGTGTAAATGGTATTACAGCGCAACAAGTTGTTAATCGTTTAGCCGAAAAACGTCGTAAAGAGCGTGAACAAGAAGAAGCACTTGAAAAAATTGAGCAAAAAATGAAAAATCCAATTCCGCAAAAGCGCACAGAGTCTGGCGTTATTGTAAAAGGAATTGACAATATGCTCATTCGATTGTCTCGTTGCTGTACACCAGTGCCGGGTGATGACATTGTCGGTTTTATTACAAAAGGACGAGGTGTTTCCGTACACCGTGCAGATTGTCCAAACATCCAAATTGAGGATGAGCAGGAACGTATTATCGAAGTTGAATGGGAGAATGGGCTTACACCTGAGAAAAAAGAGTATCCTGTCGATATTGAGGTATCTGCCTTTGATAGACCTGGTATTTTAAATGAAATTATGCAAATCGTCAGCGAGACGAAAACGAACATTTTAGCTGTGAGCGGCCGTGCTGATCGTGATAAAATCGCCACTATTCACCTAACGATTTCAATTTCAAATATTTCTCATTTGCATAAGGTTGTTGAACGTATAAAACAAACACCTGATATATATTCTGTGCAGCGTGTAATTAACTAAAGGCTGAGAAAAGAATAGTGTAGATTTTTTATAGATTGAGGGGTTTAACATTATGAAAGTAGTTTTACAGCGGAGTAAGGCTGCATCTGTTACGGTACAAGGAGAAGTAACAGGTGCTATTGATAGCGGCTATGTGCTTCTTGTAGGCATTACACATGACGATACAACCGAAGACGTGGCCTATCTAGCAAAAAAAGTCGCTAATCTACGCTTGTGGGAAGATAGTGAAGGGAAAATGAATCACTCTATTTTGGAGCATGGAGGGGCAATCCTATCAGTGTCTCAATTTACATTGTATGGAGATACGAAAAAGGGTAATCGTCCAAGCTTTACAAGTGCGGCAAGACCAGAAATAGCGGCCTCTTTGTGGGAGGCATTTAATGATGCATTACGAGGCTATGGTCTACAGGTGGAGACAGGAATTTTTGGTGCTATGATGGATGTGGCATTGACAAATGATGGACCTGTTACAATTCTACTTGAGTCAAAATAGAGGTACATTGTCTAGCATTCCTTCATATACTAAAAAGAATGGCTAAATGTGGGAAGGAAGTGTAATTTCGATGACGCAAATAGGAAGGATGTCGAATCCTTATTTATATGAAACACTGAAACTGATGATTGGCCAAATGATCGTTGTTCAAACGAAGAAGAATATTCAGCAAGGTAAGTTGACCTCCATATTACCAGACCATATCGTTATCGAAATTAATCGCACACCCTTCTTTATTCGCATGGAGGAAATTGTATGGGTCACATTAGCGATAACATAAGTAAATCACATATAAAAACCTTCATTTTCTTTAATTAGAAAATGAAGGTTTTTTTTACTCGTTTGCATCAAAATAATCTAAAATGCCTTGATAAATGCCAAGTGAGGCTTGTTCTCGGAATTTAGCTGTTGTAATAACTCTTTCTTCATTGGCATTACTTAAAAAACCGAGTTCGATCAGCACTGCTTTTTGTCGATTTTCACGTAGTACTAAATAATTTCCTTGTTGTGTACCACGATCTTTTAAGTTGATTTTGCTAGCTAGCCCATTGTGTATGGCTTCAGCAAGCCCTTTTTGATTGTTGTTTAAATAATAGGAGGTAAAGCCAGAAATTGAGCTATTGTCAGTCGCATCATAGTGAATACTGATAAAAGCGTCTGCATCATGCTGGTGAGCAATAGACACACGTTTGCGAAGTGCAACATATTCATCTGATTCACGTGTCATGACAACATTTGCACCTGCTGCACTTAACTTGGAAGCAAGCAGGGATGCCGTTTTCAAAGTAATGTCTTTTTCATCAGTACCGCGCTGTCCAGTCGTCCCATGGTCATTACCACCATGCCCGGGGTCTACAACAATTGTTAGTCCATTTAAAGTCCCGTTTTTTCGAGGCTCAGACTTTGTTTTGTTAGTTGTTTTTGTCGCTGCATTATTTTGTGAAGTGGTCACAACCCAATTGGCAACGAAAGCGGTTTTATCGCCTAATTGAATTTCATAAAAATCATCTTTAGCACCTACAATGGGAAAAGTTTCACCTGCATCTACACGTTGCACAACTTCCGCAGTGGTTGTCGCATCTGTGCGTAAGTTGGTGCCATTATAAATAATTGTGACAGATTCAAGCGTTGATGAAGAAGATGATGTTGTTGTTTTCGAAGTCGTTTTTACCGCATTTGAAAATGTTCCATAGAAACTATAAACCCAACCGGCTTTTTTATTACTATACTGAATTTGCACCCAATTGTGCTCTTGAGCAAGCACCTTAAAAGATTGTCCTTTGGAAACAGTCCCTAAAATTTTGGATGTTAAATCAGCTTTTTTTCGGACATTTAACGTATCGACTAAAATCGTAAAAGTAGTCCCTTTTGATTCGGTTGTTGTAGACACTTCAACTACTGGTTCAGTTGTTGTTTTTTCCGTTTTTTCATTAATCGTCACATAGTCTGAAGATACCCAACCAATTAGTCCATTCCAATTAATCTTCGCCCATTCACCATGTTCTGTTATTAATGTGGCTTGATTACCTGTTGACAGTTGTCCAAGAACAGGGGACGCAATATCTGGTTCCGTACGAATGTTTAGACGATCAACTTGGGAAATAACAGTTTTATCTATTGTTTGTTGCTCATTTATGGATGCTGTTAGCCATGAAGCTACCCATCCTTCGTAATCGCCTGTTTTTACTTGAATCCAGTCTCCCTCGCGACCGATAGATGTTAATGAATCGCCTTCTTCTAATGTGGTAATAATGGGGTAAGAGAGCCCAGGTCCTTCGCGTAAATGAAGTATGGTTCCAGTTACTTTTAAATCACTTGTATCGGCAAGCGCTAGTTCTTTGTCGCTGATATGTGGTATCATAAATGCTAATAATAAGACAAAGATAATGGTTTTATGTATAAGTTTTGTCGTCATCGAACCCCTCCTTTTCTTGTGCTATTTTACCATGTTTTTATGCTAAAATTCGAGGGAAAAAGGTAACAGAAATCGTTTTTTTAACAACTGTATGATGAAAAACAAGAAAACAGTTGACATTACCTTATGTTGTGACTAACATAAAGGGTAATCAAAAAATGATTAACCGCTTATGACCAAGCAAGTAGCGTATACCTCTATTGGAAAAGAGAGGGAAAGACTTAGGCTGCAATCTTTCCTACAAAAATGTATAAGGCGAATAACACTTGAGAGGCTTTTTTCTGAAAAGGAATACTTAGTAGGAAAAAACGGAATCGGCCGTTACCCGATTATGAGGAGGACGCAATATACGTTATGCGTCAACTAGGGTGGAACCGCGGAAGCATATACAGCTCTCGTCCCTTGCAATTATGCAAGGTGACGAGGGCTTTTTTTGTTAAATTTCTTCTGTACAAGGTCGGTCTATCTACAGTATGTTCGTATTTTACATACGAAGGCTAGCTCATAAGCAATTGAAAAGGAGGTATTTTCATGACTTTTAAAGTGCCACGAGGAACACAAGACATATTGCCAGGTCAATCAGAAAAATGGCAAAAGGTCGAATCGATTATTCGTGATATATGTCGTGTCTATCGATATAACGAAATTCGTACACCGATTTTTGAACAAACAGATTTATTTGCACGCGGTGTTGGTGAAACAACGGATGTTGTCCAAAAGGAAATGTATACATTTGAAGACCGCGGGGGTCGTTCATTAACATTGCGCCCTGAAAATACAGCCGGCGTTGTACGTGCCTATGTAGAACATAAAATGTTTGGTGCACCTGATCAGCCTGTCAAGCTATCTTATATTGGACCAATGTTCCGTTATGAACGCCAACAGGCTGGTCGTTACCGTCAATTTGTGCAATTCGGTGTTGAAGCAATTGGCTCAGCGGATCCTGCAATTGATGCTGAAGTCATTGCGCTAGCTATGGACATCTATGAATCAACAGGCTTAAAGAATTTAAAATTAGTAATCAACTCTCTTGGGGATAAAGAAACACGTGATGCCCATCGTACAGCGTTGATTAATCATTTTGAGCCACATATTCACGAGTTTTGTGCAGATTGCCAAAATCGTTTGCAAAAAAATCCGTTACGTATTTTAGATTGTAAAGTAGACCGCGAGCATCCATTAATGGCTTCTGCACCGGCATTAACTGATTTTTTAACAGACGATTCAGCGGCATATTTTGCTCAAGTTAAATCGTATTTAGATACACTTGGAATTACGTATGAAGTAGATCCAAACTTAGTACGTGGCCTTGACTACTATAACCATACAACATTTGAAATTATGTCTACTGCTGATGGCTTTGGTGCTATCACAACACTTTGTGGTGGCGGTCGTTACAATGGGTTAGTAGAGGAAATAGGCGGTCCTAATGTACCAGGTATAGGCTTTGCGTTAAGTATTGAGCGTTTACTATTAGCGCTTGAAGCTGAAGCAGTGGAGTTAGATACAGAATCTGCTCTAGATGTTTACATGATTGCCATGGGTGCTGAAGCGAAGCTAAAGGCAGTAGAGCTAACAAGTTCATTCCGTGCAAAAGGTATTGCAACCGACATGGATTACCTAGATCGCAAAATGAAAGCCCAAATGAAATCTGCAGACCGATTAGGTGCTCAATATACAATCGTCTTAGGTGAAACAGAAATGGAAGAACAAGCAGCGACAGTCAAACATATGGCAACTGGGGAGCAACAAAAAGTCGCTTTCTCAGAATTAGTGAACTACTTACTTAAATAAATGAAATAGATGTTGGAGGAAATACAAAATGGCAAAAAGAACTCATGCTAGTAACGAACTTTCTGAAACGTTACAAGGCGAACACGTTGTATTAAAAGGTTGGGTGCAACGCCGTCGCGATTTAGGTGGATTAATCTTTATCGACTTACGTGACCGTACAGGTATTACACAAGTAGTATTTAGCCCAGATGTAGCAGAAGCACATGCTTTAGCTGATAAAGTGCGTAGCGAATACGTAATCGAAGTTGAAGGGAAAGTTATTCTTCGTGCAGAAGATCAAATCAACCCAAATGTGCCAAACGGAAAAATCGAGGTTGAAGCAACAAGCCTAATCGTTATTAATACAGCAAAGACGCCGCCTTTCCAAATTGAAGATCGCACTGACGTTTCAGAAGATTTACGATTAAAATATCGTTATCTAGATTTACGTCGTCCAGTGATGTTTGATACGTTCAAAATGCGCTCAGACGTAACACGTACAATTCGTAACTTTTTACAAAATGAAGGTTTCTTAGAAGTAGAAACGCCAATTTTAACAAAATCAACGCCAGAAGGTGCTCGTGACTATCTAGTACCATCACGTGTACATGAGGGAGAGTTTTATGCATTACCGCAATCTCCACAACTATTTAAACAATTATTAATGGTAGCAGGTTTTGAGAAGTATTTCCAAATTGCTCGTTGTTTCCGTGACGAAGATCTACGTGCTGACCGTCAACCTGAATTTACTCAAGTGGACATTGAAACAAGCTTCTTAACACAAGAAGAAATTTTGGAAATGAATGAACGTTTAATTCAAGCTGTTATGAAAGATGTAAAAGGCATCGACATTCCTGCACCGTTCCAACGTATGAAGTACCAAGAAGCGATGGATCGCTATGGCTCAGATAAACCAGATGTTCGCTTCGGTTTAGAGCTAGTAGCATTAAATGATATTTTTGATGGCTGTGATTTCAAGGTGTTTGCTGATACAGTAGCGCAAGGCAAGCAAGTGAAAAGTATTAACATCAAAGGTGCGGCTGATAAATATTCACGTAAAGATATGGACGAGCTGACAAAATTCGTTGGTATTTACGGGGCAAAAGGTCTTGCTTGGTTGAAAGTAACAGAAGAAGGTTTAAATGGACCTATCGCAAAATTCTTCGATGAAGCGTTAGCAGCTGCTTTAATTGAACGCATGGGTGCTGAAATTGGTGATATTTTAGTATTCGTAGCTGACAAAGCTCCTATAGTGGCGGCATCTCTAGGTGCTCTTCGTACAAAATTAGGTCAAGATTTAGGCTTAATCGATGAATCTCAATTTGCCTTCTTATGGATTACGGACTGGCCATTATTTGAGTACTCTGAAGAAGATGGTCGTTATTATGCAGCCCACCATCCATTCACACGTCCATTTGACGAAGATATCGAGTTAATGGATACAAATCCTGCTGCAGTACGTGCACAAGCTTACGATATCGTGTTAAACGGTTATGAGCTTGGCGGTGGTTCACTACGTATTTATGAGCGTGATTTACAAGAAAAAATGTTTAAACTACTTGGTTTCACGAAAGAAGAAGCACAAGCGCAATTCGGCTTCCTATTAGAAGCGTTTGAATACGGCGTTCCTCCACATGCAGGTCTTGCATTTGGTCTTGACCGTTTCGTTATGCTACTTGCAGGACGTACGAATTTACGTGATACAATTGCATTCCCGAAAACGGCAAGTGCAAGCTGCTTATTAACGGATGCGCCAAGCGAAGTATCTCCTGAGCAATTAAGCGAATTAAGCCTCGCGATTAAATCTTTTAAAAGATAAAAACAATGCGGAATACCTAGATTCTCTAACAAAAAATGTTGGGAATCTAGGTATTTTTTGTTTATTTCGAAAGAATTTGTTTTTTTGCTAGAAATCGTTTGAATTATCTGAAATATGGTGTTATGATATCTGTAATACGAATCCTGATGTGTTTGTCTAACTGCTAACTCTATTTAACAGTTTTGACCGAACACTATATCGTCGGGAGCCATCTAATTTTGTAGTGGCAAACAAGCCCCATATGGAGAGGGACGTTTAAAGCTATGAAGCGGGCACCCACCTGCAAATTGCGGGTTCAAAACGAATGTTTCATTGGCATTACGGCACTATCGGGATTCGTCCATACATAGAGTGCTAGAAGATGCTAGAGCAAAGTTGTATTGTGCTTGTCTTTTTTACATTTACTCAATTTACAAGAATGCATTCGTTGATAGAAGCGAATAGCGACGTTTAAAAAGTGTTAGGTCGACATTAGGTCAATCTAACACTTTTTCTATTGGGATTAGCTTATTTTAAGTCAGGACTTTTTTTGTTAAATTGAAAGAAAAATAAGAAAAATTGTAAAAATTACTTTTTATTTTCAAATGAACATACTATAATTGGTATAGACAACTAGACCATGATGCAAATAGATGTCTTTTTCTTGAACAGCAAAGTTGTTAAAAGCAAAGGCAGTGGAGGTGTTGAATTGAGCAACAGATTATTAATTTCCAATGTCACGATCGTCAATGATACCGATTTGCCGTTCAAAGGTGATGTTTTCATCGCGAATGGTCGAATTATGAAAGTAGGCAATGAATTAATCGAACAGGCAGAACAATATATTGATGGTAAGGGAAAAGACTGGTTGCTATTCCCTGGTTATATTGATATGCATATTCATGGTTCTGCCGGAAGTGATGCGATGGATGCCACAGAGCAAGCGCTGCATCAAATATCCCGTTCCTTAGTACAAGAAGGTGTCACAGGCTATCTTGCTACGACCATGACACAGGCACAAGCAAGCATTGAGCAAGCATTAAAGACGATAGCACAATTTGAAAATGATGAAGATGAAGCCACGTTGTTAGGCGTGCACGTTGAAGGTCCATATGTGTCACCGAAGCGAGCTGGTGCCCAACCAGTAGACTATATGATTTTACCATCAATCGAGCAATTTGCTTATTGGCAGAAATTAAGTCACAACCGTATTAAACAAATAACTGTCGCTCCAGAGCTGGAAGGTGGCATAGCGTTTATCGAAGCGCTACATAAGCAAGGCGTAATTGTTTCAATTGGTCATTCAGATGCAACGTTTGAAGAGGTCGATAGAGCAGTGGCGGTTGGTGTGAGACAGGCAACGCATTTATACAATCAAATGAGACCATTCCATCATCGCAATCCAGGGGTAGTCGGTGGCGTACTTCTTGAAAATACGGTGAAAGTTGAAATTATCGCGGATTTTGTTCATTGTCATCCTATGTCAATACAACTTGCTTACCGACTAAAGGGGGCAGCGGGAATTATCTTAATTACGGATGCAATGCGTGCGAAAGGATTGCAATATGGCAATTATGATTTAGCTGGTCAAACGGTCCATGTTACAGCAAGCGGAGCGCATTTACCCAATGGAGCATTAGCTGGTAGCATTTTAACGATGGAACAAGCAGTGAAAAATATGAAAGCGGTCACAAACTGTTCATTGTCAGAACTTGTTGCCATGTCTTCTGCAAATGCAGCACAACAATTACAGCTATGTACAAAAGGTCGTATCGCAAAAGGCTTTGATGCGGATGTGATTTTGTTAGATCAACAGCTAAATGTAGAAAAAACTATTTGTCGGGGAAAAGTTGTATTTGAGAAATCATAGTAGAACGCGTTAGGAAGGTGTCAAACTTGTTAGATAAAAATTCTCATATACCAATCTATATACAAATAGAGGAAATATTAAAGCAAAGAATTTATTTAGAGGAATACAAAATAGGAGAAAATATTCCATCAGAGCGTGAGCTATCAGTGCAATTTGATGTGAGTAGAATGACGGTACGCCAATCTATTACCAATTTAGTAAACAGTGGGTTGCTCTATCGTGAAAAAGGAAGAGGAACGTATGTAGCCAATCCGAAATTGGAACAACCATTAATGGGATTAACAAGTTTTACAGAAGATATGCGTGCAAGAGGAATGGAACCGAGCAGTAAAGTTTTGCGCTTTGAAAAAATTGTGCCACCTCTAGACATAGCCGGTGACTTATTGTTAGAACCTGGGGAGGAAGTATTTTTTGTTGCACGGATACGAAATGCCGATTCTAAACCGATGGCAATAGAAAGAACGTATATTCCAGTGAAAGTTTATCCTGAATTAGATGAGAAAAAAATTATGGGCTCATTGTATGCACTGATTGAAGCGAAATTTCATCAGAAGATTGGCAATGCTATACAACAAATGGAAGCAGCTATTGTGGCGAAGGAGGACAGTAAATATTTGCAAATTAATAGTACAGCACCAGTGTTAATTATTAAACGAACAAGTTATTTAGCAGACGGTGTGCCATTCGAACTTGTACGAAGTACTTATCGTGCAGATCGATACAAATTTATAAGCGAAATTAAAAGGTGATGCGATGCGTGCTTATTTTCATGAACTTCAAAAACTATTAGATATTGTGCTAGAGCAGGAAAATGCACTGATAGCTGAAGCGGCACAACAGATTGTTTTGCGTCTCCAAAGTGGAGGGGTCGTGCAATTGTTTGGGTGTGGGCATTCACATCTATTAGCACAAGATGCTTTTTATCGTGCCGGGGGGCTTGTGCCTGTACGTCCTATAACAATAGAGCCATTAACTTTGCATGCAGGTGCTTTGACATCTTCGAAAAATGAAAAAGACCCAACAATTATAGCGCGTCATAAAGAGCATTTTCATTTTCATGAGCACGATGTATGTATTGTTATTTCAACATCTGGGCGCAATGATGCCCCTATCGATGCCGCATTGTTAGCCAAACAATCGGGTGTCCTCGTTATGTCTATGCAATCACTTGCGTATCGCCAACAACCAACTCGTCATCATAGTGGTAAGCGATTAGAGGATGTCGTTGATGTTGTTATTGATACACATATCCCTGTAGGAGATGGCTTATTACATCTACAGCGGATGCAATATGCACCAGCGTCAACGGTTATTGGTTCTGCTATTCTTCATGCGTTATTTAGCCAAGTTATTGAAATAATGGCGGATTGTCAGGACATAGTACCTGTTTTTGAGAGTAACAATGTAGAGTCGAATTTGCATCATAATGATGTTATGATTGCGAACTATCAAACTCGGATTAATTTTGAATGAAATTTGGAGGGGTATCGATGAAAAAAACATTTAAGATTACAACACCAGAAGGCTTACATGCTCGACCAACAGCATTATTAGTAACTGCTGTAACACCATTTGCTTGTGATGTTCAGTTAACTTACAATGACAAGTCTGTCAATTTAAAATCAATTATGGGCGTTATGGCACAAGGAATCGTAACAGGAAGTATTGTGACGATTTCGGCACAGGGGACAGATGCAGATCAGCTGATGCAAACGGTGACAGAGGTGATCGTAACGAAAGGAATTGGTGAAGAATGTTAGAGATAAAAGGTATTGCCGTTTCTGAAGGCATTGCCTTTGCTGATGCTTATTGTTTAGTGGAACCAGATTTATCATTTGAAAAAGAGACGATTACCGATGTTCAGGCTGAAATAGAGCGTTTTAAACAAGCGTTAGCGCAATCGAAAGTGGAATTACAAGAAATCGTAACAAGCGCGCAGGACAAATTTGGTGAAGAAAAAGCGGCGATATTTGTTGCCCATTTACTCTTATTAGAAGACCCTGAAATGTTAGCTGCTATTGAAGAAAAAATGAAACTAGGCAGTAATGCAGAGTATGCACTACATGAAGTTTCAAAAATGTTTATCTCGATGTTTGAAGGAATGGACAATGCTTATATGCAGGAGCGAGCAGCGGATATTCGTGATGTAACGAAGCGATTATTAGCGCATTTATTGCATGTGGAATTACCTGATATTCGTCGTTTAGCATCAGATGTCATAATTGTTGCTGAAGATTTAACTCCATCGATGACAGCACAATTAGATACCAAATATGTCAAAGGTTTTATTACAGATATTGGTGGGAAAACATCGCATTCTGCTATTCTCGCACGTTCTCTAGATATTCCAGCCATCGTGGGAACAAAAACGGCTACAAAGGAAATTAAACACGGCACGCCCCTTATTATGGATGGCACAAATGGCAACATACTTATGAATGTAACACCAGAAGTGACTACTTTTTATATGCAACAGCAACAACTGCAACAGCAACAACGAAGTGAGCTCTCACAATATCGTACGTTGTCGAGCATAAGTGCTGACGGGCACAGTGTAGAGATTGCTGGGAACATTGGCAAGCTGGAAGATGTAGAGAAGGTACTGCTTGCAGCGGGGGACGGTATCGGGCTATTTCGAACGGAGTTTTTGTATATGGAGCGGCAGGAACTCCCGAATGAAGAAGAACAGTTTCAAGCCTATCGTACCGTTCTTGAAAAAATGCAAGGGAAGCCTACAGTTGTTCGTACACTAGATATTGGTGGTGATAAGCACCTTCCTTACTTAAAGCTACCATCTGAAATCAATCCGTTTTTAGGCTACCGAGCGATTCGAATTTGCCTAAATCAACAAACCATGTTTCGTACACAACTGCGTGCCTTACTAAGAGCAAGTGCCTATGGTAATTTGAAAATTATGTTTCCAATGATTGCAACGTTAGAGGAATGGCGCATAGCGAAGCAAATGTTAGTAGAAGAAAAAGCTCAATTGCAAGCACAAGGGGTTGTAATAGCCGATGCAATAGAAGTTGGCATAATGGTGGAAATACCTGCAGCCGCGATGATTGCTGATTTATTTGCACAAGAAGTCGATTTTTTCTCCATAGGGACAAATGATTTAATACAATATATGTTAGCTACAGATCGTATGAATGAAAAGGTTTCTTATTTATATCAACCATATCATCCGGCTCTACTAAGACTTATTAAACATATTATTGATGCGGCACATCAACACGGGAAATGGGTAGGAATGTGCGGTGAAATGGCAGCGGATGAAATGGCGATACCAATTTTACTGGCTCTCGGTTTAGATGAATTTTCTATGAATGCTGCTTCTATTCTCAAAGCAAGGGCACAGATTGCAAAGCTTTCAAAAGAGCAATTTGGCCAACATATTGAGGCTATTTTAATGTTAGCAACCGCTTCTGATGTTGAAGCATATATAAAACAACAGCTAATAATGTAATTATTTAATTCAGAATATTTTGTGAAAAAGGAGGGTGTCATGGATATTAAATGCGTTCCATCAACGGATTACCTACAAATTCATCGACTAAGGGACTATTGCTTTCCAAATAAATATACTGGTGCACGTCGTGACGATTTTCATTATTGGATTGAACATAGTACAACACTGGGAGCTTATGATGGGGATAAAGTCGTGGGTCAGCTCTTAATACTGCCACTGAATATGACGATACATGGTGAAAATTATGAAATGGGGGGAATTGGATTTGTGGCAACCTATCCAGAGTATCGTCAGCAAGGGATTATGAAGAAGTTGATAATAGCTTCGCTGAAGGAAATGCGACAAAACGGGCAAACCATTTCAGTACTGGCACCATTTTCTGTCTCTTTTTATCGCTACTTTGGCTGGGAACTATTTTTTGATAAGCTTCAATATACCATTTCACAGTCGAAGTTTCCTGATTTCGGTAAACAATACGATGATGTGAAACGTATGAGCTTTGAATGGCCAGATACAACATTATTTGAAGCAATTCAGCAGTTTCATAATGCACAGGCACACCTGACGAATGGTAGCATGCTTCGAGACGCTGCTTGGTGGAAACGGATTGCAAGAAGATCGCCGGACAGTCACTTTGCCGCGTGTTTTTTTGCAAGTAGCATAGCTGGCTATATGCGTTATACGATTCAAGATGGTATTTTTACTATCCATGATTTTATTGCGCCACATCATCTGGCTGAACAAGCACTATGGCGTTTTGTCTCATCCCATGCTGCAAGTGTACACACGATTGAGGGAATAACAGCAAATGATCGCTATTTTGGCTTTAATTTTCAAGATCCACAAATTGAAAAAAAAGTAACACAAGATGTCATGGTTCGAATAGTGGATGCTTTCGCTTTTATGAAACGTTACCCTTGGAATAATTTACAGCACACGTTATACGTGCGTCTTAAGGATCCATTTTGTCCTTGGAATGAACAAATATACAGGATAAATAAAGATGGTCATGTTTCGATATTGGAGGCAAATTCAGTGTCTGAACAGCATATGTTAACATTACCAATCAACTTATTTTCAGCAATGATGGTCGGCTATCTTCGTGTTAAAGATGCAGTTGTTTTTAGCCAAAAAGAACTAGCAGAGGAAGAAATACAACATTGGCAGCAGGCGATTCCGTCAAATAAGCCTGCATTTTACGAATACTTTTAACTTGATTTCTGTTGCAGATGAGAAAAGGAAAATAACTAAACGTAATACGAGAGGCGTTTAAAGGTAAACGCAAAAATTTTTGAAGTTTTTTCTGGACTATACCAGTTGCGCAAATGCATTTATTCGCAAGTAATGAGGCGATAGCCCAATTATTTCAGTATGCAACAGAGGTATAAAATGGAGAAAAATCTATATTGTGGTATATACCAATAGATGCTATTCTCAGTATAAGTAAGCGATTTCATGAAAGTCGTCACAAGGATATGAAGAACGAAAAAGACAAAAAGGAGAGTGCTGACAATGAAAAATATTATGTTAGTGTGTGTAGCGGGAATGAGTACGAGTTTATTAGTTTCCAAAATGCAGAAAGCTGCGCAGGAACAAAATATTGAGGCTGATATTTTTGCCATAGCTGAAAGTGAGGTAGATAAAGTGTTAACAAATAAAAAGGCGGATGTCCTTTTACTTGGTCCGCAAGTTCGCTACTTAAAATCGACTTTTGAAGCAAAATTCAAGGAATTAAATTTTCCAATTGATGTTATTAATATGGCTGATTACGGCATGATGAATGGTGACAATGTATTGAAACAGGCATTGAAACTAATTGGATGAGGAGGCAAGCCCGATGGAAGAAACAGCGATGATGCAGTCCATTATGGGGTTAATCGTCCATAGTGGAAATACGAAAAGTGAATGTATGGAAGCGCTTCAGTTAGCAAAAAAGGGGCAAATCAATCAAGCAAAGGACAAAATAAAGCTTGCAAATGAGGCGTTAATCGAGGCTCATCATGCGCAAACAGCATTGTTAACACAGGAAGCAAGGGGAGAGAAAGTTGAAGTATCGATGCTATTAATTCATGCGCAAGATCACTTAATGAATGCTATAACATTTCGAGATTTAGCGCAAGAAATGATTGAACTGTATGAACAACTCAAAGGGGAGTAGCATCATGTATTTGATGTCACAATAAAAAGCAAAGGGAGTGTGTGGAATGTTCCGATTTTTAGAAGAAAAATTTGTGCCGGTAGCTGCTAGAGTTGGGAGCCAGCGTCATTTAGTTGCCATTCGTGACGGTTTTATTACGATTATGCCATTGACAATTGTAGGTTCGTTGGCTGTACTAATTAATAACTTACCAATTGATTTTTATCAAAATGCACTTGATTCTATTTGGAAGCATGAAACATGGACACAATTTGGTGGTAACATTTGGAATGCTACATTTAATATTTTGTCGCTGTTACTTGCCTTTACAATTGCTTACAACTTGGCGAAGGGTTATAACAAGGATGGTCTTTCAGCTGGCGTAATTAGTCTATCTAGTTATTTAACATTTGGAACGTTTGGTGAAGGTGGTTTAACAGGATTAACAACAGGTACGGGCGGAATATTTATCGCCATTCTTGTGGCCTTGTTATCTACCGAACTATTTTGTAGATTAGCAGGCAATCGTAAGCTGCTAATTAAAATGCCTGATGGAGTACCACCAGCTGTTTCGAAATCATTTGCAGCATTGCTGCCAGCCATTATAACGATTGGGATTTTCGCATTTGTGCGTACCATTATTACGGCAGGTTTTGGTATTCCGGATATTGTGGGGTCGTTTTATTCAACAATTCAGGAGCCATTTATGGGCTTAACAAATACATGGGGAGCGGCATTAATTTTAGCCTTTATCCCAGCATTCTTATGGACGTTAGGTGTCCATGGTGCTAATATTATCGAGCCATTTATGCAAACGATTAATTCAGCTGCGATTCAGGAAAATGTCAATGCCATTTCGGCTGGAAATGTTGCACCTTATATCGTTAATAAGCCATTCTTTGATGCGTTTGTCAATATGGGCGGATCGGGTACGACCATTGCACTGATTATCGCCATCTTTATTTTTGCAAGAAAGAATAAGCAATATAATACCGTAGGCAAATTATCAGCCGCACCAGGCCTATACAATATTAATGAGCCATTACTATTTGGTCTTCCAATTGTTTTGAATCCTATTTTGTTTATCCCGTTTATTTTAACACCAATGGTTAACGTAACCATTGCATTTTTTGTAACAAAATGGGGTTGGGTTCCAGCGGCAACGGTTGTAGCACCTTGGACAACACCGCCGATTATTAACGGACTTTTAGTAACGCAATCGTGGACTGGAGCTGTTTTAAGTCTTGTGCTCATAATCGTGTCAGTTTGTATTTACCTACCATTTATAGCGATGGCTAACCGTATTGCTAAACAAGAACAAAAGCATGAACTAAAGGAAGAAACACAAGCACTACAGCCTGAAAAAGCAACAGAGATTCCGAAAGTTGAAGTGTAATAGCTTAATATTGGAGGTATTGTCATTTGAGAAGGTTAGGAATTTCACTATACCCACAGCATAGCACGCTAGAAGAAATGCAACAGTATGTGCAGCTAGCGCATGATAATGGTTTTGACCGTATATTTACATGTCTTTTGTCTTTAAAGGATGACAAAGAGAAACGTAAGTTACAGCAAATCAATTATTTTGCAAAACAGCTAGGCTTTGCTATTTCAGCGGATATTGCACCAGCAGTTTTTGAAGATTTAGGCTTAACGTATAAAAATATTGCTTATTTTAAAGAACACTACCATCTAGCGACATTGCGCCTAGATATGGGATTTTCAGGTCATGAGGAAGCATTGATGTCATTAGATAATAGTGAGTTAAACATTGAGCTCAATATTAGTAATGGTACGAAATATGTGGATAATATTTTATCCTATCAACCGAACCGTAATCATATTATAGGCTGTCATAACTTTTATCCACGACGCTATACGGGACTATCACGACAACATTTTTTAGCAACATCCAAAAATTTTAAAGCAAACCATATACGAACAGCGGCGATGATTTCTTCTCAACATGCAGTGTATGGTCCTTGGGAAAAAACAGAGCATGGTTTACCGACATTAGAAGAGCATCGTGATCTACCAATAACTGTGCAGGCGAAAGATTTATGGCATACAGGCTTAATTGATGATTGTATTATTGGTAATATGTATGCTTCAAAGGAAGAACTTAGCGCATTAGGCCAATTAAATCGCAATAAGCTAGAGCTAAAGATTGTCCCATCTTCCGAAACAACTATTTTAGAACAAGCGGTGTTATTTAAAGAGCCCCATTTTAATCGGGGTGATGTATCGGACTATGTTATTCGAAGTACCCAATCGCGCGTGAAATATAAAAATGGTGATTTTCCAGCTCATGATACACACCCATTACAGTTAGGTGATGTGACAATCGATAATAATTTAGATGTGCGCTATAAAGGTGAACTACAAGTAGTGTTAAAAGCAATGCCCAATGCAGGCTCTACAAATATAGTGGCAAAGGTCGTGGAAGAAGAACGCTTCTTATTATCTCAAATTCAACCTTGGGCGTCGTTCGGCTTTACAAAATAATTGAAACAGGAGGGGATTAAGCCGACAGTAGACTGTGCTTAATCCTTTTTTATATTGAAAGGAGTAAATAGAATGTACGTACTAGCGATAGATGGAGGCGGTACAAAAACCTGTGCTGTTATTTGTGATGAGCATGGCAATTTGTATGGCAAAGTAGTGACGTCACGTAGTAATCCGACTGCGTTGGATAGGCAACATTTTGAGTCGACGCTGCATGGACTATTGCAGCAACTGCAACAACAAGCGCCACAAATATTTTCAGCAATACATAGTTGCTTTGTTGGTATGGCTGGAGTGAAGGAACAGCAAGTAGAAGGCGTAGTAGAACGAATTATTCGGCAATATGTTCATAAGAATACGACAGTTATCATTGAAAACGATGCCTTAATTGCGCTCTATGCTGGGACGTTAGGACAAGAAGGCATTGTGCAAATTGCTGGGACAGGTGCAATTACGATGGGGTTTAACTATCAGGGCACGAGCAATCGTGTCGGTGGTTGGGGATATCTTTTTGATGATGAGGGTAGCGGTTATGATTTAGGGGTTGAAACGCTAAAGGACGTTTTTCAAAGCTATGATCAGCGAGCCACACCAACAGCCTTAACGGATGTGGTGTTACAACATTTCACTGTTGACCATGTTCCACAATTAATAGAGTGTATTTATGGAGTGGCACATCCAAGAACAGTGATTGCTCCACTTAGCAAATATGTCTTTCAAGTGGCAGAAAAAGGAGATACTGTAGCCAATCACATTATGCGAGAGGCTTGTGTGAAGTATTACAAGGCAATCAAAACTTGCTATGTGAATATGGCATGGAGGCAAGAGCATGTACCGGTAGTTTTAGCGGGTGGCGTATTTGCAAATAACCCGATGCTCGTGTTACAGCTTGAACAATTAGCGTTAGACGAGCAGATGCCACTGCACTTTATTTTACCTGTTTTAGAGCCGATTGGAGGAGCTGGTATAGGAGCGTTTAAAATGGCCCGCGTTCCATTGGATAGATCATTTATTGAATCGTTTCAGGCTAACTATGCAACATGGGGTGTTGACTAAATCAACGATTTTACGATGCTCTTTAGAAGTCTATGCGAATTTTTACTTATACGGTAGCATAATACTTTTGAGAATTTCCACTTGAACAATATCATGATAAAATGTAATATAGGTTTGATTTTATCTTAGTATATAACTAGGTTTACTAATAAAAATTCGATAGATGGAGAGTGTAAGGATGTTACATCAATTTTCTCGTAACGAGCTCGCGATAGGTACTGAAGGACTCGAAAAATTAAAAAATACAACCGTAGCCATTTTAGGTGTAGGTGGCGTCGGCTCATTTGCTGCCGAGGCATGTGCTAGAAGTGGTATTGGACGCATTATTTTAGTTGATAAGGATAATGTAGATATTACAAATGTTAACCGTCAATTAGTAGCGTATCTTTCAACAGTAGGAAAATCCAAATCTGGTGTGATGAAAGAGCGAATTGCAGATATTAATCCAGAATGTGAAGTAATTGATATGCATATGTTTTACACAGAAGAAACGTATGAGCAATTTTTTGCACAAGGAATCGATTATGTTATCGACGCGAGCGATACGGTAATTTATAAAATTCACATTATGAAAGAATGCTTAAAGCGTAACATTCCTATTATTTCAAGTATGGGCGCCGCCAATAAAATGGACCCTACACGCTTTAAAATTGCTGATATTTCCAAAACACATACAGACCCATTAGCAAAAGTGATTCGTACAAAATTACGAAAAGATGGTATTCATAAAGGCGTAACCGTTGTATTCTCGGATGAAAGCCCAATTGTTGTACGTCCAGATGTCGTAGAGCATGTGGGAAAACCAGATGCAGCTATCCGCAAAGCGAAAATGCCACCATCTTCTAACGCGTTTGTACCCTCTGTTGCAGGTTTAATAGCGGCAAGTTGGGTAGTCAATAAAATTGTGGAAGACGTGAAAATTACCCGCGTGCAAGGTTAACCCCGTTCAAGCAACATGTAGTTTATATATAATTTAGCAATTTAAAAATGCTAATTAGAAGAGGAATCTGTAAAGTTTTCCATTAGGAACAGTGAGCTTACATGGGCACAGCGTGTCTGTGAATACGAGTTTGGCTGGCTTTTTCCTAAAATGGCTTGCAGATTCTTTTCTTTTACGGCATGACTATCAGTAGGAGAAATGACGTAAAATGCTCCCTTATGTTATTTATGCGGCTGATGCTCACTTTTTCTATGATACAATAGGGCTGTTAAAAAAGAGGGGGCATTCATTAATAATGGAGCAAATTTATCAAATGGAATATAGAGGCTTAAATCTATTCGATGAAATTAGCACAGTGGAATTAGCGATTGATGAGGCGAACAAGACGATACATATTTATGATGTTGGACAGGTTGTGACACCTGTTTTTAATTTTGATGTATCTGCTTATGAATTATCAGATGGTTTTTACAAAATGGCGGATATACTTCGCCACAAAAGGATTTTAACAGAACAGCAACCAGCAACGGAGCTGACGTTAAGCCAATGGTTAATTACAAATAATGTGTATTTTTATAGTCCGAAACAAAGAATAAAAAAATATGCCAACGGTTGCATTATTGAAATAATTGATCGAGACAAAGAACAATTTTTGTTTGACTACTATTTACAAAGAGTTTAATTTTACCAAAATAATTAATCTTACGTACACAAAATGCTAACAATTCACGAAATTGCCTTATTTTTTTCATGAGCTCACTTCTTCTTTTGGTTTATTGCTATAATTTGAATAATTCCAATATATATATACAAAAGGTCGCTTTGTTTGGAATGTTCAAATCTGCTTAAGGGGAGTAGAAATGGCGTTTGCCAAAACAAATGAGAACATGGGAGAGTGGAAAATGGAAATACAAGTAATTCGTGATCACTTAGATATTGTAAAGCTTCAAGAAAAAATGAATAGTATTGTATTTGACTATTTGGATACGTCTAATAATTACACAAAGGCTATGCGATCTTTAACGCCTTTATATACACAGGTTACTACGTTTTATAAGGAATACTTAGGGGCAAGAGCAGGAGAACTTCCGAAAGCCAATACATATTGGCATTTGTTTATAGATTGCAGTGCAAAGTTATGTTATTTCTTAGCTGCATCCATTTTTTATGCGTCCAATGAGCTACAAAAAACACCAGAAAAAGTAGAAAGTTTATTAACGATTGCTGCCTATTCTTTACCGAGTATTGAACAGGAAGAGAATGAGGAATTTTTAACGGCCATTTTTGTGTTGTACGGGGATGTCGTAGAAGATCATGAGAAAGTATCTGCTTTAAGAGATGAAGTGCTTGCTCAACAAGGTGACGCTAAACAGTGTTTACAACGCTTTAAATTGTTTGTAGAGAAAGAAATAGCTTAAAAAATATATTAAGAAATAACTATCTACCATTGTCGAACTTTAAAACGACAATGGTTTTTAATATTGTGGAGATGTTTAGGAAGAAGCCTGACAGGCAAACTGTAGACAAACAAAGAATGTCCTGTTGTCTACAGTTTTTCTTTTGAGAGAAGCCGATGACTGCTTTGAAGCCTTGCAGGCATGGCTTCAACAAATTTTCATAATTGTTTCAGTGCCTGGCACTAATTATGGAATGATTTAAGCTTGTTGTATATACTTGCCATCCGTTTTTCCTCTCCTGCAATAACGGGCTTATAAAACTCTGTCCCTACAAGTTCATCTGGTAAATATTGTTGGTCTACCCAGCCACCAAATGTCCCAATAGGGTTGTTATGAGGATATTGGTAGCCCACATGCCCTAAATCTTTGGCACCTTCATAATGTGTATCGCGTAAATGTAGCGGAATCTCTCCTGTTTTACCTGCATGGATGCTTGCAATTGCAGCATCTATTGCGGAAATGGCTGAATTTGATTTTGATGCAAGGCACATTTCAATAACAGCGCTAGCAAGTGGAATCCGTGCTTCAGGTAACCCTAGACGCTCTGCTGCCTGAACAGCTGCAAGCATATGTGCACCAACTTGAGGGTTAGCAAGACCAATATCTTCGTACGCCATAACAAGGAGTCGGCGACTTACGGCAACTAAATCACCTGTTTCAAGTAAATGTGCTAAATAATACAACGCTGCATTCGTATCACTGCCACGGACGGATTTTTGCAAAGCCGAAAGCAAGTTATAGAAATGTGAACCATTCTTATCTCCGTAGACACCAATTCGACCAATCAAATGTTCTAAAATATGGTCAGAAGCAATCGTTTGTCCGTTTAATTCATCACTTGCATAATAAAGCGACTCTAGCAAAGTTAATGCCTTGCGTGCATCTCCGTGAGCTGCAGTGGCGATTTGCTCGATTTGAGTTGCTGTTAGTACAAAATGATATTTCCCTAGTCCCCGTTTGTCATCAGCAAGTGCTTTTTGAATAAGTTCTACTAAGTTAGCTGTAGTTAATTTTTTTAACTGATGAATTTCACCGCAACGCGAACGAATGGCTGGGTTAACATCATGATAGGGGTTTTCTGTTGTAGCCCCGATTAAAACGATAGAGCCATTTTCTACATGTGGTAATAAAGTATCCTGCTGTAATTTATTGAAGCGATGAATCTCATCCAAAAACAATAAGACTTTTCCTGAAATTCTCGCTTCTTGTACAATATCTTCAACATCCTTTTTGCCAGCACGTGTTGCATTTAGTGCAAAAAAAGGGAGTTTTGAGCTACCTGCGATGGCATTGGCTATCGATGTCTTCCCTATACCTGGCTCACCGTACAGTAGCATAGAAGGAACATGTCCATTTTGAATCATTTTATATAAAGCCGTATCAGGACCGACAAAATCTTGTTGACCAACGATTTCATCAAGCGTTAATGGACGCATCCGATAAGCGAGTGGTTCATTATGCAAAACATTATCCCCTTTCGTACGTTTGTTCTAAATTATAGTATATCATAACCTTCCAAGAGTATTTCCGAGTTCTTCAAGAGGAGATTATGATATACTGTTGGTAGTATTTTGACTAGACTAATTGAGGGTGATAAAATGAAAATTTCTACAAAAGGACGTTATGGTCTCACGATTATGATTGAATTGGCAAAACATTATGGAGAAGGTCCAATTCCGCTTCGTAAAATTGCTGCTGAAAAAGAGCTTTCGGAAGCGTACTTAGAGCAACTTGTGTCTCCATTACGTAATTCAGGATTGGTAAAAAGTGTACGTGGAGCGTATGGCGGTTATATGCTAGCGAATCCACCTAGTGAGATTTCAGCAGCAAACGTTATCAGTGTATTAGAAGGGACAATCCAGCCTGTAGAAGGTATTGAAAATGAGGAAGCACCTCAACGAGAGCTATGGCTACGAATTCGTGATGCAGTAAAAAATGTATTAGATACTACGACTATTGAAGATCTAGCTCAGTATACAGAGGAAAATGTAGTAGACGGCTATATGTTCTATATTTAATTTTATTAGACTAAAGCACCTCCAACGGTTTATATGCTGCCATGTTTTCGCCACTCTGCATGTTGTGCAAAGATGGACCATTTAACATGCAGCGTTTTCGCCTCTTGGGAATAGACAGTACTTTAGTGTTTTTGTATAAAGGAGTTTTCAACATGAATGCAAACATCTATCTTGATCATGCGGCTACATCTCCGATGAATGACAAGGTAATAGACGCCATGACTTTAGCGATGCGTAATGTATTTGGCAATGCATCGAGTATTCACGGCGCTGGGCGTGAGGCGCGAAAATATTTAGATCAGGCACGTGATATATTGGCACAATCCATTGGAGCAAAGCCAACGGAAATTATTTTAACAAGTGGCGGTACGGAAGCGGATAATACGGCAATTATTGGCACAGCTAATGCTCGTGCTCATGAAGGTAAGCATATTATTACAACTCAGATTGAGCATCATGCGGTGTTACATACTTGTGAGAAGTTGGAGAAAGATGGCTTTGAAGTGACCTATTTACCAGTAGATGCCAACGGGCGCATAACTGTAGAAGCGGTGCGACAAGCGCTACGTGAAGATACAATTTTAGTAACAATTATGTACGGGAATAACGAAGTGGGTTCAATTCAACCAATTGCTGAAATTGGTCAGTTGTTACGGGAACATAAAGCGACGTTCCATACGGATGCCGTACAGGCTTACGGCTTAGAAAACATTGATGTAACTGCTTTGCAGGTTGATTTATTAAGTGTCTCAGCGCACAAAATTAATGGACCAAAAGGAATTGGTTTCCTTTATCAAAAGACAGGTACACCACTTGCAAGCTATGCATTTGGCGGTTCACAAGAGAAAAAACGTCGTGCAGGTACGGAAAATATTCCTGCTGCTATTGGCTTTGCTACAGCTGCTCAAAATGCAAGTGAGTTGCGCGAAAGTAAGCGAGCACTGTACAATCGCTTTAAACAAATTATGTTGGATGTTTTTTCACATGAAAAGTTAGCATTTCATGTCAATGGTGATCCTCAAAATGTCCTGCCGCACGTATTAAATATTAGTTTTGCTAATATGGAGGTAGAGTCATTTTTAGTGAACCTAGATATGGCTGGCATTTACGCATCCAGTGGCTCTGCCTGCACAGCAGGTACTATTGATCCTTCACATGTGTTAGTAGCGATGTATGGAAAAGGGGCAGATGAGTTGCGAAACTCTATTCGCTTTAGCTTTGGCCTAGGACTAACTGAAGAAGATGTACGTCAAGCAGCAGAAAAAACAGCTACGATTGTGAAAAAATTGGCAAAATAATTTGCTACAAAAGATAACTTTAAACCCTTATCAAAGAAGCTTTTACTATAAATAAAGCCAAAAAGTAAGGTTTAAATGAATTGAATAAAAGAAAAGGTGACCACAATGATCGAAACACGTGACCCATCACAAATCCGTGTCGTCGTCGGCATGTCAGGTGGGGTAGACTCTTCCGTTGCTGCCTATTTGTTAAAGCAACAAGGGTATGAAGTAATTGGTATTTTTATGAAAAACTGGGATGATACAGACGAAAATGGCGTTTGTACCGCGACAGAAGATTACGAAGATGTAATTAAAGTATGTAATCAAATCGGTATTCCTTATTATGCTGTCAATTTTGAAAAGCAATATTGGGATAAAGTTTTCACATACTTTTTAGAAGAATATAAAGCGGGACGCACACCAAACCCGGATGTAATGTGCAATAAAGAAATTAAATTTAAAGCATTCCTAGAGCATGCCATGAATCTTGGTGCAGATTATCTAGCAACAGGTCACTATGCACGTATTGATCGCAGTGGGGATGGCGAAGTACGTATGCTTCGTGGTGTAGATGATAATAAGGACCAAACGTATTTCCTTAACCAACTATCACAGGAGCAATTAGCGCATGTTATGTTCCCAATTGGGGATATCGAGAAAAAAGAAGTGCGTAAAATTGCAGAAGAAGCAGGGCTTGCTACAGCTAAGAAAAAGGATTCAACAGGTATTTGCTTTATCGGAGAGCGTAATTTCAAAGAGTTTTTAAGTCAATATTTACCTGCTCAACCTGGCAAAATGGAAACGATGGATGGCGTAGTAATGGGGCAACATGATGGGTTAATGTACTATACATTAGGTCAACGTCATGGTCTTGGCATAGGTGGAGACGGTGAGCCATGGTTTGTCCTTGGAAAAGATTTAGAACGTAATGTGTTGCTTGTCGGTCAAGGATTCCACCATGATGCTTTATACTCAACATCGCTAACAGCAGTAAAAATGGGCTATACTTCGACAAAAAAATTGCCCGGGAAATTTTCTTGTACTGCGAAATTCCGCTATCGTCAAACAGATACTCCTGTAGAGGTAGAAATTTTAGAAGATGGTCGTACACATATTGTGTTTGCAGAACCTGTACGTGCTATAACACCTGGACAGGCTGTTGTTTTATATGACGGTGAAGTTTGCTTAGGTGGCGGTACAATTGATGAAGTTTTTAAAAACAATGAAAAACTAACATACGTTGGATAACTCGCGAAAAAGACTGCGACGCTAAACTTTAAAGTGCATCGAGCAAATAACCTTGGTGTACACGAAAGAGCGATCAGATGTGCAGTCTTTTCGCTACATAGAGGTGAAATGATTTGGATTTTAACGAGCAAGGAATACTAGCGTTTCAAGAGAAACGTTATGAGGATGCTGCACAGCTTTTTACTAAAGCAATTGAAGCAGAGCCTGAAAATGCAATTGGCTATGTGAATTTTGGGAATTTATTGGCGGTCCTAGAAGATACAGAACGAGCAGAGCGTTTTTTTCAAAAAGCAATTACTGTAGATGAAACGGCAGCTACAGCCTATTATGGTTTAGCTAATTTGTATTATAATGCGGAACGTTATGCCGAGGCGTTAAAACTTTATGAGCAAGCTGTGAAGCATAAAATTGCAGGTGCGGATGTTTATTATATGATGGGCAAGTGCTTTGAACGAATGGAAAATCCGAAGCTTGCTTTGCCATACTTACAACGTGCGGCAGAAATTGCACCAGAGGATACACAAATTCGCCTAGCATATGCAATCGTGCTCTGTGCATTAGAAATGTTCGAGGAAGGTAAGAAGGAGTTAGATTATTTAATCGAACAGGATTGGAATAATGCAGATGCTCATTATAACTTAGGTGTGCTGTATGCTGTATCCACTGAACAAACAGAAGATGCGATGTATCATTTAAAGCAGGCATTTACCATTCAACCTGAATACGATCAAGCTCGTTATATTTACGATATGATTGCACAACGATTTAATTAAAGCGGGCGAGACAAAACTTGAAGAGATGAAACAAGGACAAAGTTGTCAGCCATTCTTTCTTTTGCAAGAATAGAACGCTAGTTGATGGTAGCGAAGGCAGACTCCTGCTCGGGCATTTCGCGCACTAGCGAGGGTTGCGGCTTACTGTACTGAGCGGAAAGCGCCGTCGAAGCGGGCATCAACGGTAACAAAAAAGTGATAGATTGACGGCCGTCAATCTATCACTTTTTATTTGCTTGAGTCATTATTTGTTGTCTTTAACTGCACTGTCAAATGTCAGTTGTGATAAGTATTGTGCTAAATGCGCAATAGGTGTTGTGTCTAACAGGGACGATTCAGTATCATTAGCCTTTAAAATATTGATTTCTTTATTGAGACGTTCCATTTTACGATCTAATTCAGCAGCTTGTAGCGCCGCTTCTTTTAGTTCCTTACGAATATGTGCAGGCACTTCCTTATTGTATTTATAGTAAATTTTATGCTCGAGACTTGCCCAAAAATCCATTGCAATCGTTCGTATTTGAATTTCCGTATAGACTTTTTCCATTCGATCGGACATGAAAATTGGAATTTTAATAATAAGATGTAGGCTTTGATAGCCATTCTCTTTTGGATACGCGATATAGTCTTTTACGTCCACTATTTCAATATCATTTTGTGCTTGCAACATCGCACTTACTTTATAAATATCTTCTACAAAGGAGCACGTAATACGGACGCCTGCTATATCCCGAATATTTTCGCGAATACTATCGATGGCAGGTGTCAGCTCTTTTTTCTTCATCTTTAATAAGATGCTTTTTGGTGACTTCACTCGAGTGGAGACATGTTCAATTGGATTATATTCGTGCATAAGCTTAAATTCTTCTTGCAAAATATTGATTTTTGTTTCCACTTCGTTTAACGCAAATTTATAAGCTAAGAAGAAGCGAGTAAGTTCTGTTTGGAGTGTTTTAATAGTTGTGGCTTCAAGTTCATTTGTCATCTTAAAAAATCCTTTCTTTTAGTGCGAGGTAGGACACGTATTGGTTAATTGGCTACAACATATGTATTTCTTCTTCTAAGCTTAACAAAAAGGACGGGAAATTAGAAATTTACACTCTACGAAAAGTTGTAATTTCTTGTTAGTATGTCCTGTTTCCACTCATTGCTGTGCAAGATGCATTTTCTTCAAAAAAAGACAACATACTTTAAGAGAAAACACTCAAGTATGTTGTCTATAGTTTCGGCTATTATACAATAATTTTTGCATTTAAATTGTAACGCTTATTGAATTCTTCAACAAAAATTTGCAAGTCGATATAAGTGCCAATATATGGCTCATTTTCTTGATCGCGTAGGAAACTACAAGTTGCTTTTAATGATTTTGAAAACTCAAGTAGCATTTGTTCATTATCAAGTTGAATCTGTAATGATAAGGAATCATCTAACGTGTTAACTTTGAAATATTTGCCATCAATAATCCGTTCTAAATTGGTTTCTCTAAATGGAAAAACATAATCTTTATAGATAAGTTTCACAGTATCCCGCCTTTTTTACAATAGTTCACAACTTCCGTATAAGGTAAATCTCCACCAAAAATAGAAAGTGAGCTACCGATTGTGACATGTAGCTTTCCATTTGAAATGGCTTTGAATTTTTCTAAGTCCTCTAAAGAACGAACGCCACCTGCATAGGTTGTTGGAATAGATGTCCAAGCTGCTAAATCTCGCACTAAGCTTTCCTGCATCCCACCTTTTTTCCTTCAACATCCACTGCATGAATCAATAGTTCATCACAAAATTCTTCAATGTAGGAAATGTTTTGTGGGTTGACTTCAAAATCACTAAATTTTGTCCATTTATCTGTGACTACAAACCACTTTCCATCACGCATCCGGCAACTTAAATCGATTACAAGGTGTTTTTTACCGATTAGCTTAACGAGTTGCTCTAAGCGATTGACGTCGAGTTGTCCATCATGAAAGATAAACGATGTTACGATTACATGCGAAGCACCTGCATCTATGTACGTTTTAGCGTTTTCAGTCGTTATGCCACCGCCAACTTGTAAACCTCCTGGGTAAGCTGTTAAGGCTGCTAGTGCGGCTTGTTCATTGCCACTACCAAGCATAATTACATGCCCGCCTACTAATTGATCTTTTGCAAACATGTTGGCATAATAACTAGGCTCATATTCTGAAATGAAGTTTTCGATAACTTCTTGATCTGCATATCCTAGCGTGCTTCCAACAATTTGTTTTACTTTGCCATCGTGTAAATCGATGCAAGGTCTAAATTCCACTAGCTTCACAATCCTTCCAAACAACAAATTCTTACTGTATATCATAGCATGCTTAGTGTTAAAATAGCCGTAATTCATCATTTGTCAAAATAATGTTAAAAAATTTGAGGATTTTCTAGATAAAACGATTTTTCTTCATGCGCTGTGGTAAAATAATAGGATTGAAATATACAAGCAAGGAGACGAATCGATAATGACAGAAAATCTAGATTTATTTGAACTGAATAAGCTATTTATTCTTGGACGTCCGATTGTCTCTATTTTCCATAATGTTCAAAATATGTATTCTATTGTGCGCGTGAAAATTCAAGAAACAAATTTGCAATATGAAGATAAGGAAATTATTGTCGTTGGTTATTTCCCACAATTGCAAATGGACGAACAATATCGTTTTACAGGAACGATGAGACAGCATCCAAAATATGGTGTACAATTTCAAGTTGAAACCTTTACAAAAGAAGTGCCCGCAACTGAGCAAGGTATCGTTCATTACTTATCGAGTGATTTATTTGTTGGTATTGGAAAAAAAACGGCTGAAACAATTGTAGAGAAACTTGGACCCAATACAATACGTCTTATATTAGAAGACCCGAATGTCCTTGATGGTGTACCACGACTATCTGCTGAAAAAAAGGAAGTTATTCATCGTACCATTGAGCAAAATCTTGGATTGGAACGGGTTATGATTCAGTTAAATGAATGGGGATTTGGCCCGTAGCTCGGTATGAAAATATATCAAACATATCGTACAGAGACGCTTGATTTTTTAACTGAAAACCCTTATCGACTCATTGAAGATGTGGACGGTGTCGGTTTCTTTCGGGCAGATGAGCTTGGTGCAAAATTAGGTATTACAGGCAATCATCCTGACCGTATTAAGGCGGCTATTTTACATATTCTAAATACAGCAGCGTTATCGGATGGTCATGTATTTTTAGATGCGGAACATGTATTACCACAAGTGAAAGATATGCTGGAGCAAAGTCAACGCCAAGAAATACCATACGAAGCAATTTCCAAGGCATGTATCGATTTGCGTGAGGAAAATAAAATCTATGGTGAAGAAACGAGACTATATTTGCCATCTCTATATTTTTCGGAGATTGGTATTGCCTCAAAAATAATTGCGCTAACGGAACGCAATAGTCAAGCGAAGCATTTTAGTAAAGATGAAATTCGCAAGGCAATCGGCGAAACAGAAGCATTGTTAAGTGTCACATATGCAGAAACACAAGCTTTTGCAATTGAACAAGCACTTAATTCAGCTGTCATGATTTTAACAGGTGGTCCTGGTACAGGAAAAACGACGGTTGTTAGGGGCATTGTTGAAGTATATGCCAAACTTCACGGGCTTTCACTAAATCCAAAGGAATATGCGCAAAAAGAAGAGCCATTCCCTATTATTTTATGTGCACCAACAGGTCGTGCAGCTAAACGTCTAGCTGAGTCTACGGAACTACCTGCGATGACCATCCACCGCTTATTAGGCTTTACAGGTCAGGAGAAAGAGGAAGAAACGGAGCGAGAGGTTACTGGAAAACTAATCATTGTCGATGAAATGTCCATGGTAGATACATGGCTTGCCCATCAATTATTAAAATCATTACATGAGGATGTGCAAGTTGTTTTTGTTGGCGATCAAGACCAGCTACCGCCAGTAGGTCCAGGACAAGTGCTCAAAGATTTACTTGCTTCGCGACAAATACCGACTGTTGAACTGACAGATGTTTATCGTCAGGCGGAAGGTTCAACCATTATTGAACTCGCCCATCAGATTAAACGTGGTACAATTCCAAATGATCTAACGATGAAAACATCGGATCGTTCCTTTATTAAAGCTTCTTCAGAGCAAGTGGCAAATGTTGTAACACAAGTTGTGAAAAGTGCAGTAGCAAAAGGGCAAGAAATCCGAAATATCCAAGTTTTAGCACCGATGTATAAAGGACCAGCCGGAATCGATAACTTAAATAAATTGATTCAAGCGCTTGTCAACCCGAATGATACTGGTACAAGAAAGGAACTTGTCTTTGGTGATGTAACGTATCGCATAAAGGATAAAGTATTACAGCTTGTAAACCAGCCAGAAAGCAATGTTTTTAATGGGGATATGGGTGAAGTCATTAGTATTATTAAAGCAAAGGAAACAGTGGAGAAGCAGGATTTACTTGTCGTGTCTTTTGATGGAATTGAAGTAACTTATCAGCGCAGCGATCTTAATCAATTAACATTGGCTTATTGTTGCTCCATTCATAAATCACAAGGTTCAGAATTTCAAACGGTGATTATGCCAGTGGTGCGTGGCTATTCGAAAATGCTACGTCGTAATTTATTATATACTGGTATTACACGTGCGAAAAATTTCTTAATTTTATGTGGTGAACCAGATGTGCTAGCTAGCGGTTTACAACGAACAGACGATTTACAACGCTTCACGTCTCTGCGCGCACGACTTAACCCAATGGAAGCATCTAATGAGGTTATATTAGTGGAGGAGACGCAAACGCAACAAAATGAAGAGAACAATCAACAAGAGGATGCTACGACTGTGCTACAGCTAACGGTCGAAACCTTACCATCCATCCATCCAATGATTGGAATGGATGGCATATCTCCATATGATTTTATGGATGAATCATAAGAAAAATTAGTTTTATGAGGTGAAGAAATTGAAACGCATTGTGTACTTGCTCCTATTCATGCTGCTATTACCATTCGTGCACAAGGTACATGCCAGTAGTATAGTTATTCAAGTGAATGAGGAAGCAACTGTCTTTGATAATCGTTCAGGCTCACTTGAACAAGTAGGAACATTATCAGCAGGACAAACATTTGAAGTGGCAAAAGATTATGGGCCTATTTGGTGGCAAATTCGTTGGGGAGGTAACTACGGTTATGTAGATAAACGATACACGACTGTTGTTCCATCCAAGACATATCAAAATAACGTACCTTCTGTTGTCAAAGTAAAAGATTACATTGTAGCAACAAAGGTAACGCCTGTTTATGATAATACCGGTAACAAACTAGTGCAATTTGCAACATTATCGGAAGGTGTTCGTTTCCCCTTATATAGTAAAATGGGCAGTTGGTACGGAATTGCTGTGAACGGACGACTGGGTTTTGTACATAGTAATTTTGTTACAGAAGAAAAAGGGCAGGACACCACTGATCCATCAACAAAGCCGGTTGAAAAACCTACGCCGACACCACCAACATCACCAACAACCCCGCCAAGTAAACAAAATGGCTATATTGAAGCGTTGGAAAATGCTGTTCTCTATGATCTTCGTCGAGAACAACCAATGTCGATTGCGACACTGTTAAAAGGGCAACAGTTAGAAATTGCCAATGTTATAGATGAAATGTATGTTCAAGTACGGTGGGGCAAAACGTTCCTTTATGTGGAAAAATCAAAAATAAAATTTGTCAATACGCCGTCTTTTAAAAATAGCGGTAATGATAATGCAGTAAAAAATCAATATTTCATCCCAATATCAGGGAATAATGAAATTTACGATCGAACAGCGAAAAAATTACAGCCATTTGCAAAGTTGGATGTAAATCGACGCTACCCCATTTTACGAAAAGAGCAGAATTGGTATGTTACGACAATAGGTGGACGTGAAGGTTATATTCACAGTTCTAAGGTAGCATTAGATCGTGGCGTACCTGTTATGATGTACCATCATTTCTTAAAGGAGAATGAATTAGGACGCTTTAAAAATGTAAGTACAACGATAACAGATACCCAATTTGCTCATGAAATGAAGTATTTGAAAGATAAAAAATATGAAACGGTTAGTACGGATGATTTAGTGCGCTTTATGCGCAATGAAATTACATTGCCTGCTTATTCCATTGTTTTGACATTTGATGATGGTTTATTATCTACAAGAGAATATGCCTATCCAATATTAAAAAATTATGGATTTCAAGCAACTCAATTTTTAATTACGTATCGCAATGAATATTCACCTGCAGAACAACTGTTTAATTATAATGATTTACAAGCACTGTCAAAACAAGATATGGATTATATGCAAGATGTCTTTACGTTTGAATCGCACACCTATAATTTACACGATATGATTGGAAATAAAGGGAAAATGTTGTTGATTCCTTACCATGAGGTCGTAGAAGATTTAAAGCGCAGTTTAACGTTTATACCGAATGCAAAAGCCTTTGCCTATCCATTTGGTCAATATAATGCCAATATTATTTATGCGGTGAAAGAAGCTGGGTTTACAATGGCATTTTCAACAAAGCCTGGCTACAACAATCCATATGATGATATCTACCAAATTAAACGCCTTTACAGCGATCAACAAACGAGCTTAGCGCAGTTCAAAAAAATGGTATCACCTTTTGCGCAATAAAAGAGCGTGGACTGGACTAACTGCTTTTCGACGAAAAACTATATGGTCAAAAAACAAACCCGCATCTTCAGGGAAGATGCGGGTTTGTTTTGTAGTAGATGTTATTTCAAAAGGATGGGATTAATGCAAGCCGATTAAGTGATGTTTTACCACTTCATATGCTTGGCAAACATTTTCGTATTGATCTTGTTCTTTTGCAATCATATCAGAAGCAATAGAGAACAATAAATTTTCTTCATTATGATCTTCCATTTGGTTCATTAAAGCTGCTTCCATTTGAGCTACATAGGAAATAATTTGTGTATTCATTTTTATTTTCTCCTTTATTGGACAAATGATGTTTTTCTTTTCTTGATGTCTATATCTTACTCCAGTTAGTCAAAAGAAATCTAGAAAGTTGTACTAATGAAATGAGGTATTTTGATGAATGTGACACAAAAATGAACTTGTTTGAAAAGTGCTTTTTGAAACCGTTTTTATCTAAAATCACTGATAATTCAAGCTTTATCCCCAAATTTGTTGTGTATTATTAAACTAGTACAGTTTGCTACGAAATAACGATTGATATAGTACAGATAAGTAGTTGTGGAACGAAAAAACGTAAAAGTTCATATACTACATGGAATGAAAACATAGGTAACTTTTTTAGGGGTGAATGTATGCCAATAATATCAGCAGTATATTAAGCGCATCGATGCATTGCAAACGCATATCTCAATAGATGGCGCAGTCGTTACGGGAAAGGTTTCAGAACATCCAGCATTTAAAGGCGTAATGCAAAGTCAAGCAAAGCTTTTTGATTTGCAGCATGATGAGTCGTTACATGATAGCTTGACCTATGTATCACCAAAGAGTAATGAACGAGTAGGTATGTCTTTTCTACAAGTGACAAAGGTTGAAGATTTAGTAACAAGACGTCAAGCTGCGCGAGAGTGGGCTTTATCTAATCATGGCTTAATGGGAAGAAGTCCTGATTATATGAACACTACTTTAATGGCATTAGCATCTGCCGCTGAATATTTAAAAGATAAGCCAAATTGTTTTCCAGATCATCTGCTAAACTTTTATGAATATGCACGTGAAAATGATTTGACGATGACACATACGTTTATTGAGCCACAAGTAAACCGTCAACGATATCATTATGAAGATGAAGAGGTCATCATTGCGGCTAAAATTGTAGGGAAAACAACTCAAGGACTGGTAATTAAAGGGGCAAGATTGCTTGCCACACAAGGTGGCATTACAGACGAACTACTTGTTTTATCAACAAATGGCTTTGATAAGGAAAAAGGGTTTGGTTTTTCCATACCAAGTGATACGAAAGGATTGAAATTTTTATGTAGACAGTCATTTGTCGGAGGGGAATCAACGTTCGATCATCCTTTAAGCGCACGCTTTGAGGAAATGGATGCGATTGTTGTCTTTGATGATGTCGTGGTACCGTGGGAGCGCGTTTTTTATTATGAAAATAATGAGGTTGCCAATAACTTTATGAATGTGAGTGGCTTCCAAGCGTATACTTTACATCAAGTATTGTCCCGACAAATTGCTAAAACAGAATTTGTTTTAGGTGTTGTCCAATCAATTGTTAATACAATTAATATTGGCGAATACCAACATGTACAGCAAAAAGTAGTGGAAATCATTGTAACATTAGAAACGATGAAAGCTTTATTGCTCAAATCCGAACTAGAAGCTAAAAGAGACGACTTTGGTTATATAAGACCTGACCATCCAACATTACAGGTAGCCATTCAAATTTTCCCTAAAGTCTATCCAACCTTTACAGAAATCATTCAATTATTAGGTGCAAGTGGCTTAATGTCAATCCCGAGTGAAAAAGCATTTGGCGCAGATGATGGGGATTTGGAGCATTATTTACAATCATTTAGGGATGGTGGAGAGGAGCGTGTCAAAAAATTCCGTTTAGCATGGGATTTAACGATGAGTAGTTTTGGCACGAGACAAACGCTATATGAGCGATATTTCTTTGGAGACCCAGTACGTTTATCGAGCTTACTCTACCAATCGTATAATCGGGAGCCATTTATACAAAGAGTAGAAAATTTCTTAAAAAATAAAGATTAAGCGCTATTCGAAATGTTGTACTTTGGTTAATCTTAGATAGCTAATATATTTTTTAGCTGACTGCCATCATTTCATATCAATATAGAAATGCAATGATTGACAGAAGGCCATAATTTTTTTATAATGTGCGTTAGAAAATAGAAAAAACGATGATGGAACAAGTACGTATTTGTGCGTGTAGAAGAAAGGGATTTCTAGGCTGAAAAAATCCTCACGTCAACAAGTGCCGAAAGCTACTCCAGAGTGCAGCTAATCCCTGCCGTTCACTTACGTTACAAGTGCTAAAGAGGTAAGTATACACAATACTTACAACTAGGGTGGTACCGCGAGACAATATACAAAGTCCTCGTCCCTTTTTGGGGATGAGGGCTTTTTTATGCGTATAAGCGGCTTCATATCGTAATTTTACACTATTAGAGGAGGAACTTTTCACATGAAAGCAGTAGAAATTCGCCGTATGTATTTAGAATTCTTTAAAGAAAAAGGACATCACCATGAACCATCAGCACCTCTTGTGCCAATTAATGACCCTTCATTACTTTGGATTAACTCGGGTGTAGCAACATTAAAACCTTATTTTGATGGTCGTATTATTCCTGATAATCCGCGTATTACGAATGCACAAAAATCGATTCGTACGAACGATATTGAAAACGTAGGGAAAACAGCACGTCACCATACATTTTTTGAAATGTTAGGTAACTTTTCTATTGGTGATTACTTCAAAAAAGAAGCAATTCATTACGCTTGGGAATTTTTAACGGATAAAAAGTGGATGGGCTTTGATCCTGAACTTTTATCGATTACCATCCACCCAGAAGACCAAGAAGCATATGACGTATGGCATAACGAAATTGGCATTCCAGAAGAACGTTTAATTCGCTTAGAAGGGAACTTCTGGGATATTGGGGAAGGTCCATCTGGTCCAAACTCTGAAATTTTCTACGATCGTGGAGAAGAATATGGTGCAGATGAAAATGATCCAGAAATGTATCCTGGCGGAGAAAACGAACGTTATTTAGAAGTTTGGAACTTAGTGTTCTCTCAATTTAACCATAATCCTGATGGTACTTATACACCATTACCAAAGCAAAACATTGATACAGGGATGGGACTAGAACGTATTGTATCAGTTGTACAAAATGTTCCAACAAACTTTGATACGGATTTATTTATGCCAATCATTGAAAAAATTGAACAATTTGCCAATCGCAAATACAAGCGTCCTGGTGAAGTCTCGTTAAGTGAAATCTTCGGTTCAGAAGAAGACATTAATACACCATTCAAAGTGATTGCAGACCATATCCGTACTGTGGCATTTGCTATCGGTGATGGCGCTCTTCCTTCAAATGAAGGTCGTGGTTATGTATTGCGTCGTTTACTACGTCGTGCAGTACGTTACGCTAAACAAATTGGTATCGAAAAACCATTTATGTTTGAATTAGTACCAACAGTTGGACAAATTATGGTGGATTTCTACCCAGAAGTTACGGAGAAATGTGAATTTATCCAACGTGTGATTAAAAACGAGGAAATTCGTTTCCATGAAACATTAGATGGTGGTCTTGCTATTTTTAATGAAGTTGTAGAAGCACAAAAAGCAGCGGGGCATGATTATATTCCTGGAGCAGATGCATTCCGTCTTTACGACACATATGGCTTCCCAATCGAGTTAACAGAAGAATATGCAGAAGAAGTAGGCATGAAAGTGGATCATGAAGGATTTGAAGTGTCAATGAATGAACAACGTGAACGTGCGCGTGCAGCTCGTCAAGATGTGGATTCAATGCAAGTACAAAATGAAGTGCTAGCAAACTTAACCGTTGCAAGTGAATTCGTTGGCTATGATACATTATCAGTAGAAACGGAAGTTGCAGCAATGATTGTCAACGGACAAGTCGCGAAGGTCGCTTCAGAAGGTCAAGAAGCTTTAGTTGTCTTAGCAAAAACACCGTTCTACGCTGAAATGGGTGGACAGATTGCTGATAGTGGTGTAATTTCCAATGACGGCTTTACAGCAATCGTTAAGGATGTTCAAAAAGCACCAAATGGACAACCGTTACACACAGTTCTTGTTGAATCAGGTGAAATGCATGTTGAAGATGCAGTAAAAGCGGTAGTTAATCGCAGTGAACGTAATCTCATCATTAAAAACCATACAGCAACGCACATTATGCAACGTGCGTTAAAAGACGTATTAGGTGACCATGTTAACCAAGCAGGTTCTTATGTTGGTCCTGATCGATTACGCTTCGACTTCTCTCACTTCGGTCAAGTAACTAAAGAAGAGTTACAACAAATTGAACGTATTGTAAATGAAAAAGTGTGGGAAGATATTGAAGTCGTGATTGAAGAAAAGGCGATTGATGAAGCGAGAGCAATGGGGGCAATGGCATTATTCGGCGAAAAATACGGTGATATTGTGCGCGTCGTTTCCATTGGCGATTATTCAATCGAACTTTGTGGTGGTATCCATGTAAAACGTTCTTCTGAAATTGGCTTCTTTAAAATTGTATCAGAAGGTGGTATTGGCGCAGGAACGCGTCGTATCGAGGCTGTGACTGGAAAAGTGGCATATGAGGCGGTTAAAGAAGAAGAGGCGCTATTAAATGATGCAGCAGCATTATTAAAAGCAAATCCGAAAGATATTGTCACTAAAGTTCATGCGCTACAAGCAGACTACAAAGAATTACAACGTGAAAATGAAGGATTATCACAAAAAATTGCCAATGCACAAGCAGGTGCTATTGTAGATGCAGCCCAAACATTTGGTGATGTGACAGTACTTTCAACGAAAGTTGAAGCGAAAGACAATAACCAACTGCGTCAAATGATGGATGACCTAAAAGGTAAAATGACAAAAGCTGTTGTTGTCCTAGGTGCTATTGATGGCGATAAAGTCATGTTATGCGCAGGTGTAACGAAAGATTTAGTGGGTGGCAATTACCATGCAGGAAATATTGTGAAAATGGTGGCAGAAGCTTGTGGCGGTAAAGGCGGCGGTCGTCCAGATATGGCGATGGCAGGTGCTAAAGATGCTTCAAAACTTGATGAAGCGCTACTTTCTGTGTATGATTACGTTAAATCCATTTAATTAATACGTCAAATCGGTTATAATAAAGAGAAATCGGAGATGAGCTTCTTTGCACATCTCCTTATTTCTGAAAGCGAGGTGCTGGTCATGAGTTCATTTGATCAAACGATGAAATTTAATTTTCCAGAAGAATCAATGGAACAGGAAGTCAAGCAGGTAATGTTGAAAGTACATTCTTCATTAGAGGAAAAGGGATATAATCCTATCAATCAGATTGTCGGTTACTTACTTTCTGGTGATCCGGCGTATATTCCTCGCCATCAGGATGCTCGTAATTTAATTCGCAAGCTAGAGCGTGACGAAATTCTAGAAGAGCTTGTTAAATTTTATATTAAAAAGAATAACGAGGGCTAGAAATGAGAATTATGGGATTAGACGTTGGGTCGAAAACAGTCGGTGTTGCCATTAGTGATGCACTTGGCTGGACGGCTCAAGGTATTGAAACCGTAAAAATTGATGAAGCAAATGGCGAATTCGGCATCGACCGTATTGCTGAGCTAGTGAAGGAATATACTATCACTGAATTTGTTGTAGGATTCCCGAAAAACATGAATAATACGGTAGGACCACGTGGTGAAGCTTCTGAAAACTATAAAAAGTTATTAGAAGAGACATTTTCACTGCCGGTTAAACTTTGGGATGAGCGTTTAACGACGATGGCTGCCGAGCGCATGCTAATCGAAGCGGACGTAAGTCGCAAAAAACGCAAGCAAGTCATTGATAAAATGGCTGCTGTGATGATTTTACAAGGCTATTTAGATAGCAAAAACTAATTAATGAGGTGGCAAACATGGCTCACGAGCATAACCATGAAGAAGAATTACACGTACAACACATTACAGTGATTGACGAAAACGGAAACGAGCAACTTTGCGAAGTAATTCACGTACACGAGTCTCCTGAATTCGGTAAATCTTATGTATTTTACTCAATGGTAGGAGCAGAAGAAGATGAAGACGGCTCTGTAGAAATCTTCGTATCATCATTTGTACCTTCTGAAAACGGTGAAGATGGCGAATTAACACCGATTGAAACAGAAGCAGAGTGGGACATGGTAGAAGACGTTTTAAACGCTTTAGAGGACGAAGACGAAGAGTAATTGTTTTCATTTTAAAGTGTAAAGAACAAGGATGGCAAAAGCGGTCCTTGTTCTTTTTTTACGCCAATCAACTTGGACGTACAAGGGCAAGAACTAAAACAATCAGCTCATTTGTAAGGAGGAAGTTAAATGAACGAGGAAACACAAGAATTTATTATTATCGGAGAAAATGGTCAAGAGCAAACATGCCGAGTTGTATTTACATTTGATGCCGAGGAAAAATCATATGTATTGTTCTCACTGATAGATGAAAAGGGGCAAGAAATTCCTGGTGATATTTCAGCGATGACATTCGATTATGATGATAACAGCGGGGAAATGATTAATTTGCAACCTGTGGAAACGGATGCTGAATGGGAAATGATTAATGAAGTTGTATTAACACTGTTAGATGAATTTCAGGAGGAACCACAGCTTATAACCGTGACGAATGAAGATGGCACAGATCAGGTGTGCGAGGTTATTCATACATTTGCTTCTGAACAATTTGGCAAATCATATGTACTTTATGTTGCTGTTTCAGAAGAACCAATGGAGGAACGTGATATTTTCGCTGCCCAATATGTACCTGGACCAGATGGAACGATTGAGGATTTACTACCGATTGAAACAGATGCAGAATGGGAATTCGTAGAAGATATTTTAAATGACTTATAAAAAAACATACTCAAAGTATAACTTTGAGTATGTTTTTTTATATATGAGTGCCAGTCACTCAAACAATTTGCTTCGATGTCTAATAGAAAATTTCTATCTCAAGCTAAAAAGGATTCTATCGTCCAACGAATATGGTGTTTAGTAGAGAGAAAAACGTGTGTAACATACAAAAAATAAGGGAATCTTCCCCTGCAAGATTACATAAAGATTGATACATGGGAAAAACAAGAAAAAATAGCATTGACCAATTAAAAGTAAACGGATAAGATTTGTTGTAATAAAAATAGAAAATTTCAAATAGTTTATTTTAAGAGAATTATTCAACTGTACATGAAATGCTCTATATTTATTTGTAATTAAACCAAGTAAATTAATAAAAATAGGAGGATATAATATGAAAAAATTATGGTTATGGTTTGCTAGCGTGTTAATCATTGTAGTTGCTGGCTGTACAGATTCGAAGCAGGTAAAACAAGACGACGTTGTTACATTAAATGTAGGGGCTGCAAGTGTTCCTCATGCGGAAGTATTAGAATATTTAGCGGAAGATCTTGCACAAGATGGTGTGAAGTTAAATATTTCCATATTAAAAGATGCTGTTCAAACCAATCAACAAACAGCAGACGGTGAACTTGATTTCAACTATTTTCAGCACATTCCGTTTTTAGAACAGACGAATAAAGAAAGTAATCTAGATTTGGTAAGTGTCAAAGGTATTCACATTGAGCCATTCGGAGTCTATTCAAAAACAATTCACGATATTAAGGATTTACCACAAAATGCAAAAGTAGCTGTGCCAAATGACATTGTCAATTTTTCACGCGCATTACTACTGTTTGAACATAATGACCTTATCCAATTAGATGATGCAAAGGACAGTGATTTCACAGTTGAGGATATTACAAAAAATGAAAAGAATATTCAGTTTATAGGTGTTGATCCATTGTTATTAGTGCGCTCATTAGATGATGTAGACGCGTCTGCTATCAATACGAATTACGCATTAGAAGGAGGTTATAATCCACTTGAGGATGCACTTATTATGGAAGAGTAGGAGTCACCTTATGTCAATATTATTGCAACGACGAAAGAAAAACAGCAAGATGCTGCCATTCAAAAAGTAGTGAAATGGCTGACAAGTGAAAAGGCGAGAAAATTTTTTGAAGATCAATATAAAGGGGCTGTCGTTCCAGTATTTTAGCATGTTGAACAGATTATACGGATTCAAGTGCATAGGAGGGAAATCTGAATGATTGAATTTATAAATACGACGAAGGAATTTCATGTTGGGCAAGCGACTGTGAAGGCGTTAAATCACATTAATTTAACTATTCAGAAAGGCGATATATTTGGCGTAATTGGCTTTAGCGGTGCTGGGAAAAGTACTTTACTTCGCACAGTGAATTTATTAGAAGAGCCGACATCTGGTGAAGTGCTTGTCAATGGTAAAAATTTAACCAAACTAAGCAAAAAACAATTGCGGGAGGAAAAGAAAAATATTGGAATGATTTTTCAACACTTTAATCTCCTCCACTCTAAAACGGTTTTTGATAATGTGGCAATGCCTTTAGTGTTAAGTGGTGCTAACAAATCGAAAATAGCAGCTCAAGTGCAAGAGGTCTTAACATTTGTCGGCTTGCAAGATAAGGCGCATCGCTTTATTGATGAATTATCAGGTGGTCAAAAGCAACGTGTAGGGATTGCAAGAGCATTAATTACAAAGCCGACAATTTTATTATGCGATGAAGCGACATCTGCTCTGGACCCCCAAACGACAAAATCTATTTTAGCGTTGCTCAAGCGTATCAATAGTGAATATGGCATTACCATTTTGATGATTACACATGAAATGGAAGTGATTCGAGATATATGTAATCGTGTGGCGGTAATGGAGAACGGGCAAATAATAGAAGAAGACAATGTCCTACACATTTTTTCTGCACCAAAGCAAGACACAACGAAAAACTTTGTGCAATCAGTTGTTCGAAATGAAATACCGCAATCTGTTTATGAGCAATTGAATGTCATCGATGGTTCGAAACGAATTTACAATATGAAATTTATTGGGGTGGATGTCGGTCAGCCTGTTGTATCACAAGTAGCCAAGAAATTCGCGGTCGATGTCAATGTACTATTTGGCAATATTACGGAGCTACAAGGCATTCCATTCGGTCATTTAATTGTAGAGCTAGTGGGTTCAGCACCGGAGATTCAAAAGGCGTTTTTATATATTCAAAGTAAAAATATTCATATGGAGGAGGTCGTTGCACATGAAGGTGAGCACACAGATTATCATCGACGCACTGTTGGATACGCTGTACATGGTTAGCATTTCATTAATTTTTGGCGCTATTTTAGGGTTTATATTAGGCATCGTTTTAGTTGTTACGCGCAAAGGGCACATACTTGAAAATAAAATTATTTTCTCGATTGTCAATCCAGTTGTCAATACGTTACGATCTATTCCTTTCATTATTTTATTAGTAGCTATCATTCCATTTACACGTCTACTTGTTGGGACAGCGATTGGCACAACTGCTGCTATCGTACCACTTGTCTTGCATATTGGACCGTATATTTCAAGATTAATTGAAAATTCTCTGCTTGAGGTAGATGAAGGCATCATTGAAGCGGCAAAAGCAATGGGAGCTTCTCCATTTCAAATTATTCATAAGTTTTTACTTCCTGAAGCCTTCCCATCTTTAATTTTAAGCGTCACAACAGCAACGATTGGACTTATCGGGGCAACAGCAATGGCAGGAGCAGTTGGTGGAGGAGGTCTTGGGGATGTTGCCATAACTTATGGCTACCAACGCTTTGATAATGTAACCATTCTCGTGACAGTTGTACTATTAGTCGTTGTTGTTCAAATTATTCAAAGTATCGGCAATACCATTGAAAGAAAGCTGCGAAGAGTAGCTTAAAAGGAGAGCTAGCAATGAAGAAAATACAGTATATTATCGGACTCTTGTCATTATTATTTTTACTTGTAGCATGTACAAAAGCTGAGGAAAACGATGTTGTGAAGGTTGGCATTCGCAGCTCGGAAATCAAAACGTGGGAATATATAAAAGAACAAGCAACAAAGGAACATATACATTTAGAATTAGTGACATTTTCGGCACAGTATGATCCCAATCAAGCATTAGCAGAAGGTGAAGTCGATATAAATGCTTTCCAACATGTCGCATATTTAAATTTATTTAATAAGAATAACGGCACAGATTTACAAGCGATTGGCACAACGATTATGGCGCCCATCGGCTTGTATTCGAACAAATACAAACGGATAGAAGAGATAAAGGATGGGGCCAAAATTGCAGTGCCAAATGATCCTTCTAATTGGGGGCGAGCATTGTTACTGCTGCAAGAATATGGCCTGTTAACGGTTACCAATAATTTTGATGGCAATGGTGGCGAAGATCGTATACAAGACAATCCTAAAAATTTAACGATTGTGCCCGTAGATGGGGCGACGACACCTCGTGTCATGGAGGATACTGATTTTGCGGTTATTAATAATGGAGTAGCTGTTGAAGCAGGCTTGCTTTTAAAGGATGCGATTATTCATGAAAATGAAACAGCGAAGCCTTTTATTAATGTCATAGTGGCAAAGCCTGAAGATAAGGACAACGCAAAATTGAAAAAAATTGTGGAGATATATCAGCGTAAAGAAACAGCAGATTTTGTCTCTAACATTTCAAAGGGGAACTATATTCCTGTCAACATGCCATTGGATGAACTAGCAACATGGAAGACGTTTTATTCATATTAAAGGAGAGATAATGAAAAATGGCGGAGAACAAACAATTAAAGTTAGCTTTATATTTAATCGGGGCAGGCATGCATGTTGCGGCATGGAAGCATCCTTTAGCGCAGGTCGATGCAAGCATTGATATTATAGCATTACAAAAAGTAGCACAACTTGCCGAAAAAGGTAAATTCGACATGGCCTTTGTGGCAGATAGTTTAGCCATTAATCACGAATCCCATCCACATATTTTAAATCGTTTTGACCCACTGATTCAAATTACAGCGCTTGCTGCAGCGACATCCAAAATAGGGCTTGGTGCAACAGCTTCGACTACTTACAGTGAACCGTATGTATTAGCAAGACAATTAATGTCCATTGATCATATCAGCAATGGACGTGTTGCATGGAATTTAGTGACAACGGCAGATGCAACCGGCCAAACAGCTTTAAACTTTAGTCGTGGTCAGCATTGGGAGCATGACCATCGCTACGAACGAGCAGAAGAATTTATTGATGTCGTGCAATCATTATGGGATTCTTGGGAAGATGATGCCTTTGTCTATGATCGTGAAAATAATATTTTTTATGACCAAGAGAAAGTACATGAAACGGCATTTAAAGGTAAATATTTATCTGTGAAAGGTCCGCTAAACATTGCGCGTTCGATACAAGGGCAACCCGTTATTGTTGGGGCCGGAGCATCTAAGCCAGGGCAAAAATTGGCTGCACGAACAGCGGAAGTTGTTTTTGTCCATTGGGATGATATCGAAAAAGCCAAAGCACATTATCGCACTTTAAAGGCACAGCTAGCGTCGTTCGGTCGAACGGAGGAGGAGTTGCTTGTTTTACAAGGTATCTCGCCCATAGTAGGTGATACTGAGGAAGAAGCCATTCGTCAATACAATGAATTGCAATCATTGATAGACCCATATGAGAGCTTGAAGTTTGTTTCAGGTTATATGGGCAATGTTGATTTTTCAAAGTATTCGCTAGATACGCCAGCTATTGAAGTTGAGTTTCCTGCTGTCAACAGTATTCAAAGCCATTTTAACGAGCATTTAGAGATTATTAAAAAAGAAAATTTAAAGGTCGGTGAGTTGTATGCCCGCCTGTTTGGACCTGCTAGACGTGATGCCTTTGTTGGAACAGCGGTACAAATTGCTGACGAAATGGAACGATGGTTGAAGGAGGGGGCAGCTGATGGATTTATGCTGCAATTTCCGTTGTTACCACGTGATTTAGAAAACTTTGTAGAGAAGGTTGTACCAATATTACAAGAGCGTGGCATCTATCGTGAAGATTATACAGGGACAACATTGCGTGAACATTTAGGGCTAAAGAAACCTCAAAACCGATTTACGAAAAGTAAGGTGATCGATTAATGCGTGATGTTTTTATCCGGAATGAGCGAGAACAACAGCTCGTTCAATATGCTCGTAAACTTGCTGGGCAAATTGAAGAAACAGCTGCTATTTATGATGAAAGTGGTGCGTTTCCTTTTGACCATTTTAAATTGTTGGAGGAGGCAGGGTATTTTCGATTGACTGTACCGAAAAAATACGGCGGCGAGGAAATCTCTCTCTATGAAATGCTATTAGTGCAAGAGCAGCTTGCTAAAGGAGATGGGTCAACTGCTTTAGCGGTTGGCTGGCACTTATTAACGTTTTTAAATGTAAGAGAAGCGAAGTTGTGGCCGCAGCATATTTTTGCAGAACTAAGTCGTAAAGCTGTGGAGGAAGGTTCCCTGTTAAATATTATTAATAGTGAACGAGGAAAGGGCAATATTTCACGGGGTAGTTTGCCTGGCACGACTGCCAAAAAAGTTCCAGGTGGTTATATCATTACCGGCGAGAAAGCTTTTGCTTCACTAGCACCAATTTTAAAGCAATTCACGATTATTGCATATTTAAAAGATGAAAATGTAACTGCCGAGTTTCTTATGACAAAAAATGAGCAGGTTGAAGTGGTGAATACGTGGGATGCAATGGGCATGCGAGCAACAGGTAGTCATGATATCATTTTCCACGATACTTTTGTGCCAGATGAGGCATTATTATATCGTCACCGTCCGAATGAAGTGAATCGATTTTTAGCAGATGGACGTGTCTATTCTTTAGAAATTCCCGCGGTCTATTTAGGAATTGCAGGTGCGGCGAGGGATTATGTAGTCGAGTTTGCGAAAAATACGTATTCTTATAGCTTGGAAAATACAATTGCACACGCTAGCCATGTGCAACAAAAGATTGGAGAAATGGAGGTGTTGTATCAAACAGCACGTCGTACGCTTTACAGTATTGCTGCACAAGCAGAACAGCACCCGACAGGTAAACAGGATTTAGCGCAGGATGTTAGTATTGCAAAATATGTGATTTGTCAACATGCCATAGACATTGTGACGAAAGCAATGCAAGTTGTTGGAGGCCGAAGTTTGTCGAAGTCTAATAAATTGCAACGACTTTTTCGAGATGTTCAGTGTAGCCGCTTTAATCCACCAGCTGATGATGTTGTTATTGCTCAACTAGCGCAAGGTTTGTTAGTAGAAGAGAAAAAGCAAGGAGCGTTGCAATTATAAAGGTATAAATCTGCTAAAGAATGTATTAGCAGATTTTTTTATGTGTGCAATTTCTCCTGAATTGTCATTTCTGTTTGTCGAAAAAGTTGATTTCTAGTATGATATTGGATAGTGATAGGGGGGAAACCCGTGGATAACGGTTCTAAAAAACAAGAAATGTTTTCAAAAATGGAAGAAAAAAAATCTGAGGTAAAAATCGTGAGAAAAATCGTAGCTATTATAGCCATTACGTTTTTATTATTATTTGGCATTATCGGTTTAATTGGGTACAACTACGTTAAAAGTGCGCTTAAACCGGTGAATCCGGATGCGACGAAAACCATTGCTGTTGAAGTACCAATTGGCTCTAGTTTAAGTTCGATTTCGGCTTTGTTAGAGAAAAAGGGCATTATTAAAGATGCGAAAGTCTTTAAATATTACGCCAAGTTTAAAAATGAATCTCAATTCCAAGCAGGAAATTATGATTTAACCCAAGCGATGACATTGGACGAGCTGATTGAGAGTTTAAAAACAGGCAAGGTGTATCGTGAGCCAATCTTTACGATGACGATTCCAGAAGGTCTAACACTTGATCAGATAGGTAAAATCGTAGAAAAGAAAACACCTTATACTCAAAAAGAGTTTATGGATTTAGTAACAAGTGAAGCATTTGTTCAAAAAATGATGGCTAACTATCCAGAACTTATTACAGATGCGGTTTTAGCTGATAATATTCGCTATGACTTAGAAGGGTATTTATTCCCAGCAACATATTCTTATTTTGAAGAAAAACCTTCGTTAGAGTCAATTGTTGAAGAAATGATTGCAGCGATGAATAATGTAGTGAAAAATTATAGTGAAGTGTTAGTTGAAAAACAAATGTCAGTCCATCAACTTTTAACGTTTGCATCGTTATTAGAGGAAGAGGCAACAGCACAAACAGATCGTGAAACGATAGCGAGTGTATTCTATAATCGTATAGAGAAAGGCATGCCACTACAAACAGACCCAACTGTTTTATATGCCCTTGGTTCACATAAAGATCGCGTATTGTATGAAGATTTAGAAGTGGAAAACGCTTATAATACTTACAAAAATAAAGGATTACCGCCAGGGCCAATTGCTGGTGCTGGGAAAACTTCGATTGAAGCAACGTTAAATCCGAGCAAAACTGATTATCTTTATTTCTTAGCAGATAAAGAAGGAGTTAACCACTTCTCAAAAACATATGATGAGCATTTGCAAAAGAAAGAACAATATATTAAGTAAATCTCAGTAATTTGAGGCAAATAAATAGCACAATAAAATAGATAGAAGGAAAGAAAAATAGCTTTCCTTCTATTTTCGTGCTATTATAAATTGTGATTTTTAATCAATTATACGTGGTGGCAATTGTTTCGTGCATATCGACTAACAATTGCTCATTTTTGTATGGCAAAGTACCAAGACATCACGTTTGGTCTTTTTCTTTTTGTAGCAAAGTGATGATGAAGTTTGGATAACGGGAGTGCTCGTTTCCTTTTAAATGAGGGTGAATTTTACAATGGAATTATCGGATGCATATATACAATCATTTATTCAACCACGTAATGACTTGCTTTTAGAAATGGAAGCATATGCGGAAGAAAATCATGTACCGATTATGCAGTTAGCTGGAATAGACGCACTGAATCAGTTGCTACGTATTCAAAATCCGGCAAAAATTTTAGAAATTGGCACGGCAATTGGTTACTCAGCAATACGGATGGCAGAGGCTTTGCCAAATGTGCAGATTGTTACGATCGAACGTGATGAAGAACGTGTCGCTCGTGCAAAAGCTTATATTGCAAGATCGACCGTGTCCAATCGTATTACGGTTATTGAGGGAGATGCTTTAGAGGTAGACGATAAGGCAATTCACACAACTTTTGATGCGGTTTTTATAGATGCAGCAAAAGGACAATACCAACGATTTTTCGAAAAATATGCCCCTCTTGTCAACTCGGGAGGCGTCTTGTATATCGATAATATGTATATGCATGGCTTGTCCGATTTGGACTTAAAAGACGTACCACGTCGCAAGCGCACAATGATTCGGAATTTAAAAAACTTTACCGATTGGATTATGCACCATCCTGACTATACAAGTGCATTTTTACCAGTGGGGGATGGCTTATTATTATGTTTGAAGAGGTGACGACTATGAAAAAACCTGAATTGCTTGTTACACCGCAATCAGTAGACCATGTAAAAGCACTGTTAACAGCTGGAGCTGATGCTTTTGTCATTGGGGAACAACAATTTGGTCTTCGTCTTGCAGGTGAATTTTCAGTGAGCGAAGTAGAAGAAGCAACGAAGCTAATACACGCAGCAGGCAAAAAGGTGTATGTTGCAGTGAATGCGCTTTTCCATAACGAAAAACTAGATGCACTAGGTGACTATTTAAAAGAAATGCAACGCATAGGTGTAGATCGTTTAATTTACGGCGACCCTGCGGTTATTATAGTGCGTCGCGAGCAAGGTGTAACCATTCCGTTGCACTGGAATCCGGAAACGACGGCTACCAACTGGTTTACTGCGAATTATTGGGGTAAACGTGGTGCAACACGTGCTGTGCTAGCCCGTGAGCTTTCATTAGATGAAGTATTAGAAATTAAAGAAAACGCAGAAGTAGAAGTGGAAGTACAAGTACACGGCATGACTTGTATGTTCCAATCGAAGCGTCCATTACTGGGTCATTATTTCTTATATCAAGATAAAGTAATGACAATTGAAAATCGTCAAGAAAACCGTAATATGTTCCTTCATGATGATGAGCGTAACAACAAATATCCAATTTATGAGGATGCAAATGGTACACATATTTTCAGTCCAAATGATATGTGCATTATTGATGAGCTAGGCGAGTTATTTGAAGCAGGCATCGATGCGCTAAAAATTGAAGGTGTTTTACAAACGCCGGAATATGTAGTGACAGTTACAGAAGCATATCGTCGAGCAATTGACACATATTTTGACGAATCAGAAGATGCATATGACGATATTAAAGATGATTTACTGGCTAAAATTGAAGAAATTCAACCTGCTATTCGACCACTCGATACGGGCTTTATCTTCAAGGAAACAGTTTACTAGGAGGTGGCAAGAACATGGCATTGGCATTAGAACAAAATGACAAAATCCGTGAAATGATAAACGGTAAACGCGTCATTACAAAAAAACCTGAACTACTTGCCCCTGCAGGTAGCTTAGAAAAACTAAAAGTAGCTGTCCATTATGGTGCGGACGCAGTATTTATCGGAGGTCGAGAATTCGGTCTTCGCTCAAACGCAGATAATTTTTCTATCGAAGATATGCGTGAAGGTGTAGAGTTTGCAAATAAGTATGGAGCAAAAATTTACGTGACAACGAATATTTTCGCTCATAATGAAAATATGGATGGTTTAGAGCAATATTTAAAGGATATTGAATCAGCAGGCGTTACTGGCATTATTGTAGCGGACCCACTTATTATCGAAACATGTCGTAGTGCTGCGCCGAAGCTAGAAATCCATCTTTCTACACAACAATCTTTATCAAACTGGAAAGCAGTACAGTATTGGAAAGAAGAAGGCTTACACCGCGTTGTTTTAGCACGTGAAGTTGGCGGCGAAGAAATGAAGCTAATGAAAGAAAAAGTCGATATCGAAATTGAAGCATTCGTTCATGGCGCAATGTGTATCGCCTATTCAGGTCGTTGTGTGTTATCAAATCATATGACAGCACGTGACTCCAATCGTGGTGGCTGCTGCCAATCTTGTCGTTGGGATTATGATTTATACGAGTTGGAAGACGGCGAGGAAAAAGCGCTCTTCGATGACAATCATGCACCTTTTGCGATGAGTCCGAAAGATTTAAAGTTAATTGAAGCGATACCACATATGATAGAGCTTGGCATTGACTCATTAAAAGTCGAAGGCCGTATGAAATCGATTCACTATGTGGCAACAGTAGTTTCTGTCTATCGTAAAGTCATTGATGCGTATTGTGCAGACCCTGACAATTTTAAAATTAAACGGGAATGGCTAGAAGAGTTAGATAAATGTGCAAATCGTGACACTGCTGAGGCGTTCTTCCATGATGCACCAGGTCATGAAGAGCAAATGTTTGGCGTTCATGGTCGTAAAACAACCTATGAATTTGCAGGGCTTATTTTAGAGCATGATCCTGAAACAAAAATTGTAACGATGCAACAACGTAACTATTTTAAACCAGGTGATGAAGTAGAATTTTTTGGGCCAGAAATCGAAAATTTCCGCATTACAATGGGGGAAATTTGGGATGAGGATGGCAATAGCTTAGATGCGGCACGTCATCCATTGCAAATTGTTAAGTTTAAATGTGAGACACCACTTCAACCGCACAACATGATGCGAAAGGAGAATAATTAATGGCAATCAAGCGTCCAGTTGTCATCGGAATCGCTGGTGGCTCATGCTCAGGTAAAACGAGTGTGACCCGTGCTATTTATGATGTTTTCCGTGAGCATTCTGTCGTAGTAATTGAACAAGATTACTACTATAAAGATCAAAGTCATTTAACATTTGAAGAACGACTAGGAACGAATTATGACCATCCACTAGCGTTTGATAATGATTTATTGATTGAGCATATAAAAAAATTATTAAAGCGTCAGCCAATCGATAAGCCGGTTTATGACTATGTACAGCATACGCGTGCTAAGGAAGTTATCCATGTAGAGCCAGTAGATGTTATTATACTAGAAGGAATTTTAGTATTAGAGGATGCAGACTTACGTGGTTTAATGGACATCAAATTATTTGTTGATACGGATCCAGATTTACGTATTATTCGTCGTATTTTACGTGATATTAAAGAGCGTGGACGTACAACAGATTCTGTAATTGACCAGTACCTATCTGCAGTACGACCGATGCATAATATGTTTATTGAACCGACTAAACGTTATGCTGATATTATTATTCCTGAAGGTGGAGAGAATGGCGTAGCGATTGATTTGATGGTAACGAAAATTAAAACTATTCTTGAAACTGACAACGTATTGTAATAAGATAGAGTGGTATTGACAATATTTACATGCTTTATGAAGCATATTTTTGTAAGGCATGCATACTATTAGGTCAAAGTGTATTTTGAAATGGATTAAAAATAATAAAATTCGATTAAATGCATTTTTCAAAGCATTTGGTCGAGTTTTATGTTTTTATATTGATGAAATAAGGAGTGAAGTACTTTGTCAAACGAAAAACAGTACCCAATGACTGCAGAGGGTAAAAGAAAATTAGAAGAAGAATTAGTGAAATTAGAAACAGAAACGCGTAAAGAAATTGTAGAGCGTATTAAAATTGCACGTGACTTCGGAGACCTTTCTGAAAATGCCGAGTATGACTCAGCAAAAGAAGAGCAAGCCTTTTTAGAAGGACGTATTTCTACATTAAAATCAATGATTCGTAACGCAGTAATTATTACTGAAGATGAAACGGACAACAGTGTAGTTTCGCTTGGGAAAACGGTTACATTCGTAGAAATTATTAACGGTAAACCATCTTCTGATGAAGAATCTTATACGATTGTTGGTTCTGCCGAGGCTGATCCAATGGAATTCCGAATCTCAAATGAATCACCAATTGCAAAAGGCTTACTTGGAAAAGCTGAAGGTGAAGAAGTAGTTGTACAAACACCTGGTGGTGAAATGAAAGTGAAAATTCTTTCAATTAAATAATCACAGATGTACAAGCAGTTAGCTCTTCTTTCTAGAGAAGAGCTAACTGTTTTTATTTTGCAAGTCGTGTGGAACTTGATAAAATATTGGCTAGAGAGGGGGAGACTTCATGGGTGAACGACAAACACGAAGTAGTCGTCATTTGCAGCCATCTCACAATAAAAAGCTAGATAAAATGTTAAATATTTTAATTGGCATTGTCATTATATTAATTGTGATAGTGGCAACGTATGTGTTTAAGTGGCAAGATGACGCACAAGAAACTGTTAAAGAGGAACCAGCTCAAGAGCAAAAGAACGATGGCAGTGAGAAGGAGCCTTCAAAAGAGGAAGACATAGCGAGTAACGACGAACAGTCACAAGATGAAGAACAGACGAAAGATACAGACGAGTCGAAAGAGGCAGAACAGCAACCAGAACAAAATACGGCAGTGGAAACGACGTCAGACAATCCTATTGTTGACCGTGTTGTGACAGATAAAAGTTGGAAACCGACGCCGACAACGCAAACTGGAGAGCATGTGTCATCCTACGATGATCAATCTGTAGATTGGGCAGAAAAAATTGCGACAGTGACAGCCGTTACTGGCATTACAAATGACAATATGATTGTTTGGCGCTTGCAAAATAATGGTGGTGCCAATAAAGCCATTGCAACGGTTTCGACAAAAGATAAAAGTGAAAAGTATCGTGTCAGCATGGAATGGGTTGATAACGAAGGCTGGCTTCCTGTAAAACTAGAACAGTTGAATACATTAGAAGGTGCCTATTGACGAAAACTGCTGTTTTGATTATTTTTAAATCTATTGGGTAAAAACATAGCTCAATAGCACAATGTTTGGTGACTAGAGCCATTATCCGTAGGTTATGGAAACACGTCAACGGATATTGGGGTTTGCGGCGGGTGCTTGTTACAATACGGATGCCAAAGCCGACACATCGTTGTTTAATAGAGTTGGATAAAAGAAGGGGAGTAATGAATTCATGAAAATCGCAGTTATCGGTGCAATGGAAGAGGAAGTAGAGTTATTACGCGCATCTTTAGAAGGTGCTACTAGTACAACAATTGCTGGTAGTGAATACACAACAGGGACATATGAAGGAAAAGAAGTAGTGCTATTAAAAAGCGGTATTGGTAAAGTCAATGCGGCAATGTCAACAACAATTTTATTACATGAATTCAAACCAGATGTAGTCATTAATACAGGTTCTGCTGGGGGTTATGATGAGGCCCTTGAAGTTGGAGCCGTTGTTATTTCAGATGAAGTCCGTCATCATGATGTAGATGTTACAATTTTCGGTTATGAAATTGGTCAAATGGCAGGTATGCCTGCTGCTTTCCAATCAGATGAAAAATTAATAAAAGTTGCCGAAGAGGCTGTAAAAGCAGTTGGTGAACATCAATACGGTATTGGCTTAATTTGCTCTGGTGATGCCTTTATGAATGATCCGGTACGTGTGGAAGCAGTGCGTCAACATTTTCCTCAAATGAAAGCTGTTGAAATGGAAGCGGCAGCTGTTGCACAAGTATGCTATCAATTCGGTACACCTTTCGTAGTTATTCGTGCACTATCTGATATTGCTGGCAAAGAATCAAACATCAGCTTTGATGAGTTCTTACCAGTCGCTGCAAAACATTCAACACAAATTGTATTAAAAGCAATTACGGCTCTATAAATCTACATGTAATAGACAAAGTGAGCAGTGAAAAAGTGAGAAAAATCACAGTCGTAAATAATCTTCAATGCTACAATGGCATTATATTCTCTTCATAGTTCGATGGGAGGTATTCATTATGCTATTTTTAACAGCAGGTGTCGTAATAATTACAATGTTAATCGGCACGCTTATTTCGGCAGATTTGACAGAAGCAACGCATTAATACTTTATAGAAAGCTCCTTTGTGGCTGTTAAAGTCAAAAAGGAGCTTTTTATTGTTCGAGGAACTAACGGACTCCTCAATGGACACCAGCCACGCTAAAATGTGTTAGCAACTAATGAAAATCGTTATGCAAAGCGCATCAATAAAACAAGTACTGCTATGTCAAGATTGAATTTTTATCAATAACAAATTACAATAAATTACTCAATAGACTTTTGATCTCTTTTATAAAATTGATAGAGTTTAATGAGTGCTCGCTTTTCAATGCGAGATACATAACTACGAGAAATATTTAAGCGGGCAGCAATTTCTTTTTGTGTCAGTGCATCATGCTGATTTAGCCCATAACGGAGTGTGACAATTTCCAGCTCGCGTTCATCGAGCATGTGCAAATAATGGTACAACTGGGCAACATGTTCTTTATGTTCGATTTTTTCGGTTGCACTTTCTTCATCGCATTGTAGCAGGTCGCGAATTTGTAATGCATTGCCATCTTTGTCTGTGCCAATTGGTTCAAATAAGGATACATCTTTTTGTACTTTTTTCTGGGTCCTTAAATGCATTAAAATTTCATTTTCAATACAGCGTGCTGCGTACGTTGCAAGGCGCGTCTTTTTATCGGGTGTATAACTTTCAACAGCTTTCATTAGACCGATTGTTCCGATTGAAATATAATCATCGAGTTGTTCATGTTTTGGGTGGAATTTCTTTACGACATGTGCAACAAGTCGCATATTGCGCTCAATTAAATCGAGACGCGCTTGCTCATCACCACCTAAAAATCGTTCAATACAAGCAGCTTCCTCTTCTTTAGAAAAGGGTTTATGGAATGTTTGCCCTTTTAAATAACCGAATAACGCAGGGATTTCAAACCATAACTGCAACATAGAAGTAAAAATTCCGCTCATTGAATGATTTCATCCTTTCCCCATTTTTCGACAGTATATGTTAAGAAAGGTCGTTCAATGAAAAAAGTGCAACAGCAATTACGCTGTTACACTTTTCTTAACGTGAATGTACTAATCATTAGTAAAGCTAAAATCGGTAGTAGGAAAAGATAAAAGGCTGGATGGAACGTAGTCGACGCAAAATACGTTAATGTTAATAGCGTACCAGCAGCTGTTATCGGGAGCCCAGTAAAATAACCGTTTGCTTCACTAATATTGAAGCGAGCTAATCGCATTGCACCGCAGACGATATAAAGAACGGTCATCATCATGCCCGCGAAACCAAAATCAACTAGGACAACTTCATACATTAATAATGCAGGTGCTACACCAAATGATATAATATCACTCATAGAATCTAATTGTTTACCTAACTCAGATACTTGTCCGAGCGCGCGTGCCACTTTCCCGTCATAGCGATCGAGAAGAGCAGCAATAAAGATAAACAAGACACTATAGCTATAATATTCATGTAAAGTGGTATATACGCGCCACCAAAGGACATATTACTAATTGTGATGAAGTTTGCTGCGTGCGATTTCATTTTCTTAACCGTCGTATCCACCAACTTGTGATAAAAAAACAAGGCGGATCACTCCTTTGCACTTAAGATATTGTACCATTATACTTCGGATGAGAAAAAATTGACAGTCTAATTTAATGGATAGGGGTTTTGCTTTATGAAAGAAAAACTATACCAACGCTTAATAGAATTAACGAATGGCAAACAATCTTCCCAGCTTTTACAAACTATTGCTAAAGCGAAGTGGAGTAAGCGAATAATTCCAAGCTATATGAAATTATACGATATTAACCTTGAAGAAGTTTCAAAAAAACCACAACAATTTTCAAGTTTGCATGATTTTTTTACAAGAGAGCTTTTAACAGATGCACGACCAGTAGACCAAAATCCTACTGTTTTTACAAGTCCAGTGGATGCAAAAGTGGAATCCTTTTACCGCATTGAATGGGATATGACTTTTCTTGTAAAGGGCAAACCTTATGCTTTACAGGACTTACTAGGGAATAATGATCGTGCTGCGCAATATGCCGATGGACATTTTATCGTATTTTATTTAAGTCCTGCTGATTATCATCGAATCCATAGCCCGATTGATGGCGAAGTGTTAAGACAATACACATTGGGACAATCATCTTTCCCGGTCAATCAGCTAGGTCTCACTTACGGCAAAAAGCCAATTTCTCATAACTATCGTCTTGTAACGGAGTTAAAAGTGGCAAATGACCAGCATGTGGCATTTATTAAAGTCGGTGCTACTTTTGTCAATTCCATTGTGTTAACAAATACAACAGCCCAGTGGCAAAAGGGAGAAGAAGTTGGCTATTTTTCATTTGGTTCGACAGTGGTCATGCTATTTGAGAAAGATACCGTTACATTTACGGACAATGTTGTACAAGGAAGTCCAATTCGCATGGGTGAAGCCTTTGCAAATATGCTATAATGGTCGAATAATACGTTTAGATTAGGGGTCGCTATTTTGTATAATTTTTTATTACCAGATGAATTTGTGACAAGCATTTTTGAAATAACACCAGAAAAGCTTCAAGAATTAGGCATTAAAGGAATTATTACAGATTTAGATAATACGCTTGTGGAATGGGACCGTGCAGATGCAACGGAAGAGCTAATTATCTGGCTACGTATTATGAAGGAATCTGGCATTCGTGTCATTATCGCTTCAAATAATAAAGAAGCACGTGTAAAGCATTTTGCTGAGCCACTTAACATTCCATATATTCATAAGGCAAGAAAGCCACTTCGTAATGCTTTTTATAGTGCTGTTATTCAACTAGGCTTACGTCCTAATGAAGTAGTAATGGTAGGAGACCAGCTACTTACAGATGTGATGGGCGCCAAACGTTTAGGCTTGCATACTGTGTTAGTAAAACCAGTTGCACAATCAGATGGGCTCGTAACAAAATTTAATCGTTTCGTTGAGCGTCGTGTGTTCAATGATTTAAAACGTAAAGGAATAATTACTTGGGAGGAACAAGAATGAACGAAATGCCAAATTGTATTGGCTGTGGTACGACAATTCAAACAGAAGATAAAACAGCAGTAGGGTATGCACCCCCATCATCATTAGAAAAAGACGTAGTCATTTGTCAACGTTGCTTCCGTTTGAAAAATTACAATGAAATACAACCTGTGTCATTAACAGATGACGATTTTCTGCGTATTTTGAATGGCTTGGAACACAGCAAGGCTTGATCGTGAAAATCGTTGATATTTTTGACTTCAATGGTAGCTGGTTGCCAGGGCTTCATCGCTTCGTTGGCAAAAATCCAGTGCTATTAGTAGCGAATAAAGCTGATTTACTGCCAAAATCAGTGAAGCCCAAAAAAGTAATTAACTGGCTCAAACGTGAAGCGAAGGCACTTGGTCTACAACCAATTGATGTGCTGTTAGTTAGTGCACATAAGGTAAGGAATGGCTGAAGCAATGGAGGCTATAGACCAGTATCGCAACTACCAAAACGTGTACGTAGTAGGTTGTACTAATGTTGGGAAATCCACGTTTATTAACCGCGTTATTAAGCAGGCTACGGGTGAAGGAGAAGTCATTACTACCTCGCATTTCCCTGGCACTACATTGGACATGATTGAAATTCCACTCGATGATGGTAGTGCATTATATGACACACCTGGGATTATTAATCACCATCAGATGGCACATTATATTGATGCAAGCGAATTAAAGTATATTATGCCCAAAAAGAAATTAAGCCGAAAGTGTATCAGCAAAATGCAGGACAAACATTATTTATTGGTGCACTTGCGCGATTTGACTTTATTCAAGGGGAACGTTCAGCATTTACAATTCATGTGGCAAATGATTTGCCAATCCACCGTACAAAGCTTGAAAAGGCAGATACGCTATATGCTGAGCATAAGGGGGAATTACTGGCACCTCCGACTGCAGATTTTATCGACAAGCTTCCAGAGTTAGTCCGTCATGAGTTTTCAATCAAAGAAGCAAAAACAGATGTGGTCTTTTCGGGACTTGGCTGGATTACGGTACAGCATGCGAATGTGGTCATTGCTGCTTATGCACCAAAAGGTGTACAAGTATCAATTCGTCCATCGCTCATTTAATATTAGTAAAGAAGAGAAGAGGAACTAGGACATGAAGAAGTGGTTTGCAGTAATTGGTGATCCGATTGAGCATTCAAAATCACCAGCCATGCATAATGTTTGGTTTGAAGAAATGGCAATCGATGCAGCCTATATTCCAGTGCACGTACCATCACATCAGTTAGAGGCAGCGATTGCTGGTTTTAAAACATTAGGTGCTAGTGGTTGGAATGTGACCATACCGCATAAGACAGCAATCATTCCTTATTTAGACGAGCTAGATGAGTTAGCAGAAAAAATGGGTGCGGTGAACACCGTTGTACGAACAAAAGAGGGAAGTTAAAAGGATACAATACTGATGGGCTTGGTTTTGTACGCTCATTAGAAGAAGCTGTCGGCAAGTCACATAAAGATAAGCCTGTGCTTCTAATTGGAGCGGGCGGGGCAGCTCGTGGCATCGCATTTGCCATGCAACAACAAGGATATATGAATTTAACAATCGCCAATCGTACAGTTGCTAATGCACAAGCAATTATCGATGAACTCGGAACAGGGCGTGCAATTTCTTTAGCGCAAGCGGAGGAATCATTGGCTGATTTTGGCATTTTGGTGCAAATGACGTCAGCTGGGCTTGTAACGGGTGACTTTTCGATGCCATTTTCATTGAATCGACTAGCGAAAGGCGCAATTGTTGCAGATATTGTGTATAATCCATTAATGACGCCTTTTTTACAAGCGGCTGTGGAAAAAGGAGCGACCGTTGTAACTGGTCTTGGAATGTTCGTACATCAAGGTGCGATTGCGTTCCATTACTGGCTCGATGAATATCCAAATACAAATTCAATGATTGCGCGATTAAAGGCGCAATTAGGAGGACAATAATTTTTATGTTAACAGGTAAACAAAAGCGTTTTTTACGTGCAGAAGCACATCATTTAACACCGATTTTCCAAGTAGGAAAAGGCGGCGTGAATGACGAAATGACAAAGCAAATTCGTGAAGCATTAGAAGTACGTGAATTAATTAAAGTGCGTATTTTAGATAACTGTGAAGATGACAAAAACGAAGTGGCAGAGGCTCTTGCAAAAGGTGCACATGCTGAACTTGTTCAATTAATCGGCTTGACAGTTGTTTTATATAAAGAATCACGTAACAACAAGAAAATTGTGTTACCAAAAGCAGCGAAATAAGGTGAAACGATGAAGAAGGTCGGTTTACTTGGAGGTACGTTTAATCCACCGCATATTGGACATCTAATCATGGCAAACGAAGTTTTTCATGCATTGGAGTTAGATGAGGTACGTTTTTTGCCAAATGCTCTACCACCCCATAAACAAGCTCCGCATGATGCGAGTGATGACAAACGCCTAGAAATGGTGAAGCGCGCCATTCAACCTTATCCGCATTTTCGTGTTGAGTCGTATGAGGTTGATAAGGGCGGTGTATCCTATTCCTATAACACACTTGCTGCATTATGTGAAAAGGAGCCTACTGTGAAGTTTTACTTTATCATTGGTGGCGATATGATTGATTCACTCCATACGTGGTATTGTATTGATGAGCTAGTGGAACTTGTTCAATTTGTCGGCGTAAAGCGTCCGAAGACAGAGGCGCTTACGGAGTATCCTGTATTAATGGTGGAAGTACCGCAAATCGATTTATCGTCGACACTGATTCGTGAGCGCCTTGCTACTGGTAGAACGGTAACCTTTTTACTGCCAGAAGCGGTAGAGACGTTTATACGAGAGGAAGGGCTTTATGGAACGCGAACAGTATTTAGCAGCGATTAAACCTCGCATGCCTGAGAAACGCTATATCCATACACTTGGTGTAATGGAAACAGCCATACAGTTATCAAAAATCTATGGTGAAAACGAGAGCAAAGCAGAAACAGCTGCTATTCTTCATGATATTGCAAAGTATGCCGATATCGAATGGATGGAGGAAATCGTTAAAACACAACAGTTAGATCAACAACTGATTGGCTGGGGCAGTGAACTACTACATGGGCCTGTTGGTGCGTATATTGCTGAAAGTGAATTCGGCATAACGGATGAAGAGATATTAAATGCAATCCGTTTCCATACGACAGGACGTGTAGCGATGAGTAATTTAGAAAAAATAATTTTTGTTGCAGATATGATTGAACCGAATCGAAAATTTGATGGTGTAGAACGTCTGCGAAAAAAAGCGCAAAAGAATTTGGATAAGGCTATGAGTGCCTGCATACGTCATACATTGGCGTTTTTAATTGATAGTAAACAGGCTATCTATCCATTATCTATAGCATGTTATAACGATATGATGAAAAGAGAGGACAGTGAAGGATGACTTCAACTTTATTACAAGCAGCTTACAAAGCAATCGACGACAAACATGGCGAGGATATTGTCGTTTTAAATATGCAAGGTATTTCACTTTTAGCAGATTATTTTATCATTGCACACGGGAATTCAGATCGCCAAGTACAAGCGATTGCGCGTGAATTACAAGAGGTAGCAGTGAAAGAGGGACACGAAATTCGTCGTGTTGAAGGCTTCGATGGCGCACGCTGGATTTTAGTAGACCTTGGTGATGTTGTAGCACATATATTCCACAAGGATGAGCGTGCTTACTATAACTTAGAGCGTCTATGGGGCGATGCACCACAATTAGACGTATCAGAGGCGTAAGTGAGTAGCTACGAACGTTTTGCCCATGTATACGATGAGCTCCAAACGGATATTCCGTATGATCGTTACGTGAAGTGGGTAGAGCAACATGCGCCGAGCAATCAATTCCCAAAGCTTTTAGATATTGGCTGTGGTACTGGTGTGCTTGGCCTGATGCTAGCAAAGGCTGGTTATCAGGTAAGTGGGATTGATTTGTCAGAAGATATGCTTGCTATAGCCGCAGAGCGTTTTGCAGAGGCGGGTTTACAAGTGCCGCTGTTCTGTATGTCGATGCATGAATTGGACGGCTTTGAGGCACTGGATGTTGTCACGATTGCCATTGATTCACTTAACTATGTGGTGGAACAAGCAGACGTTTATTCGACGCTAGAGCGTATTTTTCATACGTTACGACCAGGTGGTCAACTGTTCTTTGATGTCCATTCATTATTTAAAATGGATGAAATCTTTTTAGATGGACCATTTACGTATGATGATGGAGATATTAGTTACGTATGGCATACAGAGCCTGGGGACTATGAACATTCGATTGTCCATCAAATGACGTTTTATGTTCGAGATGCTGGAAGTGATTTGTATGAACGTTTTGATGAGGAGCATTTCCAACGTACATTTGCTGTTGAACACTATATGACATGGCTTCGTGAGATTGGCTTTACAGATATAGAAGTAACAGCAGATTTTACAGAGGAAGCACCAGAATACGAAAGTGAACGCATTTTTATACGTGCGGTGAAATGATAATTGCAACAGGTACTCCGGAAAGTTTGATAAGATGGGGGCCAATACTTAGAAAAGTTCGGTATTATACCGAACTTTTTTTTGATTAAATATAAGGTTTTAATAACATATGGCTTGAACAATTTCGTTTTGGATAGAAAGCATCTATCTACTTTTCTCCATCAGAGCGATAGTATATGATTAAAACAGACTCCATATGATTACCTTTGCATAGAAAGGATGGTTTGCATGATCCAATCTTTATGGCAAAAGTATAAGAAAAGTGTGTTGCTCCCCAGCATACTAGTAATCAGTGGACTTTGTTACTTCTTTTTCTCGAAATTTGACTCTTCACCTCCCCAAGAAGAGCTCATCGAAACAATCCAACCGACAGATCAGCTAGCAATAATAGAAGAACCTGTTGAAGAAGCGGTCGTACAGCAGGTGCTCATTGATATAAAGGGTGCTGTATTGCATCCAGGTGTCTATGCACTTAAGCCAGATCAACGTATGATAGATGCAGTACAGCTTGCAGGCGGCTATAGTGAGGACGCTGATACACGGTTCATTAATCATGCGCAAAAGGTGCAGGATGAAATGGTTATTTATATTCCTGTAAAAGGAGAAAAACTTGATGACGTAATGTCCAGTTTCAACATTGCTACAGCAAATGAAAGCAACCTGACAACGAATAATAAAATCAATGTCAATAAGGCAGATCATACAGAGCTGGCAACATTAGTTGGGATAGGTCCTTCTAAGGCACAAAATATTATTGCCTACCGTGAGGAACATGGACGTTTCCAAACAATAGAAGATGTAAAAAAGGTGGCAGGTATCGGTGAAAAAACATTTGAAAAGTTTAAGGATGCCATTACCGTTAACTAATTTTACAAATAATGTGAAGTTGACGACCCTTTTCTAAAAGGGCTACACTAGAGTAGAAAAGTGACTGTGGCATGGAAGCGCAGTTTGTTATTAATGTAAGTAAATTTAGGAGGTAGTCATATGGAGCGTATTACTTGGGATCAATTTTTCATGGCACAAAGCCATTTACTCGCGTTACGTAGTACTTGTACAAGACTAGCAGTAGGCGCAACAGTTGTACGTGATAAACGCATTATAGCAGGAGGCTATAACGGCTCAATTACAGGTGATGAACATTGTATTGAAGAGGGTTGCTATGTTGTTGATAACCATTGTGTTCGTACGGTGCATGCAGAGATGAATGCTCTTCTACAATGCGCCAAGTACGGTACACCGACCAAAGGAGCAGATTTGTATGTGACACATTTCCCTTGTTTACCATGTACGAAGTCCATTATTCAAGCAGGGATTGAACGTGTCTATTATGCAACAGATTATAAAAATAATCCATATGCTCAAGAGTTATTTAAAAAAGCAGGTGTAGAAGTATTACATGTACCCTTTGATGAGCGCAAAATTGATTTTTTAAGAAATGAAAAATTAGCCTTGTACATAGATATGCTACATGCATTACGTGAAAGCGGCATGCCAGCAGAAAAATTGCTCCCTTATGAACAGAAGGTGAGTGCATTATTTGGCAAAATACAATAAAGCATAAATGGATTTATGTAGCACTAGCTGTACTTGTTGCTTCGCTTGCGGCACACAAGTCAGCTTGGCTACTTGTTGGTGTTCTGTTATTAGCATCATGGCTTATTTTAAAAGGTGAGGCAATGATGATACCAGCACTTGTGATAGGTGTTGGACTGCTTTCTTTCTTCTTTTTTTCCACCATTCGATTGACGGAACCTTCCCCCTTACCGTCAACTTTTCAATTAACATGGACGAGCGACTATAAAATTAATGGGCAACGGCTTAGTGGTTTTGCAAAAACAGAGACAGGTGAAAAACTCTATGTGATGTATACATTGTCCTCAGAGCAAGAAAAACATTTTTATGAAACGACATCGATTACAGGTTTTACCTATGTCGTTCAGGGCGAACTGGTAGCACCGAATCCACCAGCACATGCTTACGCTTTGTCCTTTGATAAATATTTAGTGAGCAAAGGCGCAAGGGGCATTTTTGAAGTCAAGGGTTGGTCGTTGATATCAAAAGAAAAATCATTAGGCATAGTGCTTGCAAAGTACAGATTCCACCTAAAAAAGCATATTGAAACTACTTTTCCTGCCTCCCTTGTAGCAGAGGCACAGGCGTTGCTTATTGGTTTACGGGATCATGTAGACGAAGAGCATCAGCGAGCATATCAGAAGCTAGGCATTACGCATCTATTTGCTATCTCTGGCTTACATGTCGCACTCGTTTCATGGTTGTTTTATGAAGGATTACTACGAGTGGGTATACGAAAAGAAATAGCGACAATTGTCCTGCTCGTTGTGTTACCTATGTATGGTGTGTTAGCCGGTGGAGCACCTTCTGTAGTTCGAGCTGTTTCGGTTGTAGAACTGGTGATGTTAATGCGCTTTGCGAGGTGGCAGTTACCAGTTGATGACGCACTAGCCATTAGTTTTATTGGCTTTGTTTTATTGGAGCCTGGGGTAATATTTCAACTGGGCTTTCAGTTATCTTACCTTGCAACAATGAGCCTTTTATACTCGAATGCAATCTTGCAGGGCAGGCACTGGTTGTTCAAATCTTTGTTAGTCACGTTTGTATGCCAACTACTTGTGTATCCGCTATTACTTTATCACTTTTATGAACTATCAATCTCATCGTTTATTGCAAACATTGTTTTTGTGCCATTATTTTCGGTTGTTATTTTACCGACAAATCTGACGTTGCTCATTGTCTCATTCATCTCGATGCCTTTAGCTAAGCTATTTTTCAAATTTTATGAGCCTTTGCGTGCTTGGCTGTCGGAAGCCATCATATATTTACAAGCTTTGCCGATGCAACTATGGACGCCTGGAAAACCTGCATTATGGCTTGTGTGTCTAGCGTTTGTTAGCGTGCTTAGTAGCTTGTATTTTTTAGAAGCGAGACGCTATGGTAAAGTTGCCATATTGCTTTTAATACCTGTTCTTTGTATTGAATTTGCACCTAAATTATATAGCGAAACGAGGCTGACATTTTTAAATGTAGGGCAGGGTGATTGTACAGTCATCGAATTACCGTTTAGAAGGGCCTTATACGTGGTAGATGCTGGAGGTGTACTTCGATTCAAGGAAGAGGATTGGAAGGCTCCTAAGCGCCCCTATGAGGTTGGTAGGCAGGTTATTGTCCCGTTTTTAAAAGGAAAAGGTATTCGACAGGTGGATATAATGATTATGACACACCCAGATGCTGACCATGTAGAGGGGGCAGAAGAAGTGCTAGAGGAGATTAGGGTGCGTGAAATTCATGTAACACCTAGCTCTCTCGATACACCAGTAATGCAAGACTTATTAGCGGAAGCGGCGAAACAAAAAGTTCCTGTAAAAGAAAAAATGAAAGGTACTTCATGGCGTGTGGGGTCGACAAATTTTCACTATTTATCACCGGATGATACACATTATGAGGGCAATAATGATTCCCTTGTGTTATTTATACAACAGGAATCGTTTCGTGCATTGTTAACAGGCGATTTGGAGGAAGCTGGTGAACATCAGTTAATAAAGCAATATGGTCCACAATTGGCAAACATAACGCTTTTAAAGGCTGGGCATCATGGTAGTAAAACTTCAAGCATTGAGCCATTTGTAGAGCTTCTACAGCCTAAATTAACCATTTTTAGTGCAGGACGTAATAATCGCTACAATCATCCGCATGAAATAGTAGTCGAACGTTTTCGACGGCGTGAATTAGCAACGATGATAACGGGTACAGATGGGACGATTGAAGTGGTAGCACATAAAGATAGATGGCATGTGCGTACTGAAAAAGACCTTGTCCAAAACTGAACAAGGTCTTTTACATTGGTATAAAAGGTAGCTTACATTGCTGCGTAGTCTACTATTACTGCGATGATAAACATAATAGTGAAAACCCCAAAAGATACGCCGAAACCAACGCCAGAATCAATAGCATCGTTACGTTTGCATTGTATATTTTTACCTTCAAATGGATTCATTGTCATCCCTCCAATTCTGTTATTTATTATAAGACATCATTTTCATAAAAGCTATATCGAAAAGACGAATTACCAATGTGGCAAGGAATCGACACAATTTAGCCCAAAGTCACAACCGAAACTAAATCATGTATACTAATAGTATTGCTAGATGGAGGTAAAAATATGATATCAACGGTTTGGAACAATATAAAAAAAGGTCAGCTTGCACCTGTATACTTAATAATTGGTGAAGAAAGCTATTTTATAGATGAAACAGTGAAACGTTTAAAGGAAGCCCTCGGCACAGAAGAAGAAATTGAAATGACGGCTTTTGACTTAGAGGAATTACCGGTAGATGTCGTAATGGATGAAGCGGATACGATTCCATTTTTTTCAGAGCGTAAACTGGTGATTGCTAAAAACGCATCGTTTTTAAAGGCAACTGAAAAGGGAAAAGAAAAAATCGAGCATGATGTGAAACGTTTGGAGGCATGGCTTGCAAATCCTTCAGATTTTTCTGTAACAGTTTTTATTGCACCATACGAAAAGCTAGATGAACGTAAAAAAGTGACAAAAATGATGAAAGAGCATGCGCTCATTGTCCAAGCCGAAACGCCGAAAGAACAAGATTTAGCAGTATGGATTCAAGGACTTGTGAAAGCACAGGGCAATACGATTACACAAAGTGCTATTGAGCAGCTTGTATCAATGGTTGGACCGAATATGCTGCAGCTACAGATGGAAATGGAAAAGCTATCGCTCTATGTAGGTGAGGGCGGAGAAATAACAACGATGCTCGTAGAAGATTTAGTAGCAAAAACGTTAGAACAGGATGCCTTTAAAATGTTAAACGCATATTTTGGACATGACCCTGTAGCGGCATTGTCGATTTACCATGATTTATTGCGCCAAAAGCAGGAGCCGATTATGCTTGTCGGGCTTCTTGCTTCGAATGTTCGGACGATGTCGAATGTGTTTTATTTGCTGAAAAAGGGCTATCATCCACAGCAAATTGCAAAAAACTTAAAAATTCACCCATATCGTGTCAAGTTAATGGTTGAGCAACGCAACCGTCCATCTGAAGAAAGTTTACTGAAAGCTTTATATCAGTTGGCAGAAGTCGATTTACAGTTAAAAACAGCAGGAGGAAACCGCGAGCGATATTTAGAACTATTTTTACTACGCCAACTGTAAAAAAGATTAACTAGTTGGGCATGAATGGTTGTATAATGTCGTGGGGGGTTTTTGAACGTGCATACACGAATTCAGTACATGGACAGCCTTAGAGCCATTGCAATTCTAGGCGTATTACTTTTACATGCTGCGACTCCTTATGTCGTGCTTTATGACAAAATTACTTTATTTGACTGGCAAACAGGCATTGTTTATAATGCATTATCGCGCTGGTGTGTGCCCATTTTTTTAATGATTAGTGGGGCACTGTTACTTGGGCGGAAAGAAGAATCGCTGCGTACTTTTTTTAAAAAACGTGCGAATAAAATTTTACTACCTTTTATTGCTTGGTCAATAATCTATTATGCGTGGGCAACGTATATGTGGAATCCTGGGTATTCTTTGAAAGAGTTTCTAATCATGTTTTTTAATAATCAGATATACTATCATTTGTGGTATTTTTATGCGCTTATCGGTATTTATTTACTAGCGCCCGTCTTTAATATTTTCGTTAATCATGCCTCGAAACAAATGATAGGCTATGTGGTTGTTCTCTGGATATTATTTTATGGGGGTTTCCGTTATTATTCATATATTGTGAGTAATGAATTTACATTATTTTTCCCTTTAAGTGAGTATATCGGTTTCTTTATATTGGGCTACTATTTAGCGACATTTGAACTATCGAAAAAATGGCGTGTGGGCATTTACATGCTAGGGATAGTTGGAGCACTTGAAACAATTCTACGTACAAATGTTTTAACAGAGCAGCAAGGACAATTTACAAGCTATGCTTTTTCCTATTCTAGTCCAAATGTTATTGCGATGAGTATCGCTCTCTTTGTTTTTGTGAAATATTGGGTCAATCGTAAAGTGGCAAGTGGAAGCTATGAGACAAGTAGAATTGTTAAGTTAGTTGGGCAAACAAGTTTTGGTGTGTACTTAGTACATGCAATGATCTTAGATAAAGTCCGCCCGTACTTTTTTGATGAAAATGAGCTTTTTGTCAAACCGCTATTTGCTATTCCATTACAAGTACTCATTATTTTAGTGCTTTCCACAATAGTTGTGTGGATTATGCAGAAAATACCATATCTAAAAAGAGTGATTTAGTTAAGGAAGATTCATACATAATAGCAAGTGTGAATTGTTTTCCTGATAAAGAAAATCCGCTGTGCCTTTCCGAGGGGAAGACATGGAGCACCTTTAGGGGCCTAATGTTTTTTTGAAGAAGCATAGCGGATTTTTTATTGGGCAATCCTATAATTGTTGAAAAACGAAAAAAGACCAGTTACTCAAGAAGAGTAAACTGATCCTTTATAAACACTTACGCTTTTTTAGCTAGGCGAGACTTTTTACGAGCCGCCGCGTTTTTGTGGATAAGTCCTTTTGAAGCTGCTTTATCTAAAGATTTGTAAGCTGCTTGTAAAAGTTCTTGTGCGTTTTCAGCGTTAGCAGCAACAGCGTTTTCAGCTTTTTCACTGTAGTACGCATTGCAGATTTAGCTTGAGAGTTAGCAACGTTTGCTTTTTCGTTAACTTTTACGCGTTTAATCGCAGATTTAATGTTTGGCATATCTTTCACCTCCTAAAATAGGTACGAGATGATATCTTCTCATTGATTTCTTGTGTCAATACAACAAAAATCATTTTAACAAACGCTAGGCTAAATTGCAATAGATAAATGCAAAGAATATTTACTTGACAGTTTGAACAAACTACTAATTGAGGTGAGCTGAATGCAAAATTTAAATTGGCAACGGACTGATTTAATTGATGAATCTGAAGAGGTCGTTTTACATCAAACGAAGGAACAAAAAGAAACACTTGAACAATCATCTGGGGTTCAAATCGAAGACCGCACTGCAGGACGCGTGAAAATAACCGATGTCCAAGTGAACGCAGAAGGCAAGAAACAAATAGGCAAAAAAGAAGGGAAATATATAACCCTTTCTGTACCAACGCTTACATTAGAAGATGAGGATGGATTTGAACAACTTGAAAAAGCCTTGCTAGCAAACTTTAAAACGTTACATGAATCAATTTCTTGGCAGAAGGATGACAAAATATTAATTATAGGGCTTGGCAATCGAACGATAACACCGGATGCCATAGGACCATATGTTATCGATCACTTGCATAGTCTAGATAAAATCGATGACAAATTTGTCATGTATGCACCAGGTGTGACAGGGCAAACAGGCTATGAAACAGGTGAATTTGTAGCAGCATTAGCTGAGCGTCTACAACCAAAACTCATCATCGTCGTAGATGCCCTTGCAACAAGAGCAAGCGACCGCTTATGTAAAACCATCCAACTTACCGATACAGGGATTCACCCAGGTTCAGGTGTCGGCAATCAACGCAAGGAAATTTCCTTAGAAATGCTTGGTATCCCTGTCACGGCTATTGGGATTCCAACAGTTGTTGATGCACCTGTGCTAATTGCTGACGCTGTAGAGGTGATGTTACGCACGATTGCAGCGCGAGTTGCAGAGAGAGGAAAACCTTCGTCTAAATTATCATTATCTTCATGGCGTCCAGATATTAATAAAGAACTTGATATGTCTCTCGTTACACCCATTTTCGGTGAATGGGCAACATGGTCAAAAGAGGAGCGTCAACAGCTTTTTGAAGAGACTTTTGCTGCTTCACATGCACAGTTAATGGTCACACCGAAAGAAGCCGATTATTGGATAGATCGCTATGCAACACTCATTTCAACTATGCTTACAAAATGGGCAAACGAGCTATAAATTCATCGTTCTAAAAGACACATCCCCTCCATACGATAAGGGGAGGAGGGTGTGACTTTGCTAAAAAAACTACAATGGTCAATTGGTCTATTATTGTTCTTTTTCGTATTACCAGTCATTGCTGGGCAACTTCCGTTCAACAAGCAAGCATCGACTCCGATGAAACAACCAGAGGATAAACAAGTCGTGTTTGCCGCTACTAATTTAGAAGAAGAAAGTGAACTAGAAAAGACAAAAGAGCAGACGGAAGAATCGACACCAAAATCGACGTCAGAGCCGACAAAAGAGCAGGATCCATTTAAAGTATTATTGTTATTTACACATTCACAAGAAGCCTATCAACCGATAGTAAAAGCAGTTAGCGGAAAAGTGGCCGTTTATGATGACAAAACAAATATTTATAACTTACAAGGCGCCATTTCCAAGCACTTTAGCATGAACGGTATCCAGACGGATGTATTAGATGTTGATGTGATGAAGGTAATGAAATCGGAAGGCAAAACTTTTCCACAAGCTTATAACACAGTACGTCCCTATTTATCTAATCGTTTACAAGAGCAATCCTATAATTTAATAATTGATTTGCATCGAGATTCGGCCAAACGGAATGCGACAACTACTATGCACAACAATCAATCGTATGCACGTATTGCCATAGTCGTAGGCGCAGAACATAAAAATTACAGATGGAATACGGCTTATGCAGAAAGTCTTTCTGCTGCCATGAATGACATTGTGCCAAAGGTTTCAAGAGGGGTTATATCGAAAAGTGGTGATAATGTAGATGGTCGCTACAATCAAGATTTAGCTAAAGAGATGATTTTAATTGAATTAGGTGGCATCGATAATACAGAAGATGAGTTAAATCGTACAATTGCTGTTATTGGAAAAGCAATTGCAAAAACCTTTGTAACGGAATCTAAAAGTTAAACAGTTATTAACAATATTGAATTTTTCCTATTCAAGTTCAAGCGATTTTTTCATCGCTGTCCACTTTAGAAAATAGTTTGATGCTATCAATAAAGGGTAATGAATGGTATGTAAGGTGCCAATTGAGAGAATTACCTAAAAAAATTTTTTACTAGGTCTTTCAATTGTTGATACCTTGCATTATACTTTTCAAGTCAGCTCATACGCCTTATTGAATCGGGCGATTTTCGATTGTGTTCATCAATGAAAAAAACCGTTTCAAAAGCATCTTCCATTATGGGCAGATGCTTTTTTTGTTGTTTGGTTGCAACATTACAAATTTTTAATATAAAAGTGACTTTAATGATGTTTTATACATATGATTTGTAAGAAATATAGTAATTTTTTATACTCTATGGTAGCTAAGAAACGAATGAACATGGTATAACCAAAATCCCACCGTGGAAAATTTTTTTGCTTAAGAAAATGATCAACCTTTTAGGTGGCTCATACGTCTTTAATAGTATAAGTAAGTAAAGAATAAAGCGTAGAAAAGGAGCAGAGGCTAGGCAATATACTCACATTTTGTAAATAACTTAATAAAGGGAACGACGTTTTATATTTTATTGGAGGAAACAGTATGTTAGGCAAGACATTGAATCATCGTTATATCCCAGGATTAGATGGGATAAGAGCTTTAGCAGTACTAGCAGTCATTGCTTACCATTTTAACTTTCGATGGGCCTGTGGAGGGTTCCTCGGAGTTGATATCTTTTTTGTTTTATCAGGTTATTTAATTACTTCAACCATTTTACCGATGAAAGGGAATCAATTAACAGTCAGTTTGCGACGATTTTGGATTGGTCGCTTTCGACGTCTAGTGCCCGCTGCCTATGTTATGATTATGACCACTTTTGTGTGGGTCATGTTTTTTCATAAAGAACTTTTAAATACTATGCGTGGAGATGCGCTATCTTCCCTTTTCTACTCTAGTAATTGGTGGTTTATTTATCATAAACTTTCCTATTTTGATAGTTTCGGGTCGCCTTCCCCATTGAAGAATTTATGGTCTTTGGCGATTGAAGAACAATTTTATGTTATTTAGTGTATTGATGATTGGTTTAGCTCTATTTAAAAAACAAAGTAAATTTTCAACAATTATTTTCATTGGCGCAATTTGTTCAGCAATTCTCATGGCCATTCTGTATCAGCCAGGAGCTGACCCAAGCCGAATTTATTATGGGACAGATACACGTTCCTTCGAATTGTTAATAGGCTGTTGGTTAGCATTTGTTTGGCCGATGAAAAGACTTTCTACGAAAAAGCTTTCTACTAAGCATGTTTATGAACTTAACAGCATAGGTGTCATTACCTTTAGTATTTTTATTGTCAGTATTTTATTCGTAGATGAATACCAAGCATTTTTATATAGAGGTGGTATGTTCTTATTTTGTCTAAATGCAGCGCTATTAATAGCCTGTGTTTGTCATCCAGCTAGTTTTTTAGGCAAACTACTTGCATGGAAGCCACTTCGCTGGATTGGTTCTAGATCGTATGGAATCTATCTTTGGCATTACCCTATTATTGTGTTAGGTACTCCTGTTCATGAAATCGGAAACCCTGTCTATTGGCGTGTTACTATACAGTTATTGCTCATATTACTGCTCGCTGAATTATCTTATCGCTTTATTGAAATGCCTATTCGTAAAAAAGGATTCCGATTATATTTCCGACAATATTTAATCATCCATCCGAACAAATGGCGTGATTTTTCAATTGCAAGAAAAATTGCAACTGCTGTTATCCCACTTTTCTTACTCGTGTTTTTTACTGGTATAACAGGGGTAGTAGGAGAAGCACCACAGGACACAAAGGAGTCTTACCCAACAAACATTAAAATAAATGGTGGACAACATGCTTCTGCAAAAGATCAGGATACAGTAGAGCAAGATTCCACAGATGAACAAGTAGAATCACCTGTTGATAATAACGAAGCAACGTCAAAAACGGAGAAAGATGATGTAAGTGACATTGCGAAGAAAGGACCGTATAAAGAACTACTAGCTATCGGGGATTCTGTTATGATTGATATTGCTACAAGTTTACATACGCTTTACCCTAACATTACAATAGATGGAAAAATCGGGAGACAAGTTTCGCAAGCAGTCAAACTGATCCCTAGTTACGCCCGCTTTAATCAACCTGATAAAGCTATCATTATTCAACTTGGCACAAACGGATACTTTACAAATGACCAAATTGACACGCTTCTTGGTGCTTTTTCTCAAGCAGAAATATACTTAGTGAACACACGTGTACCACGTCCGTGGGAAGCAAAAGTAAACAATGCTTTAGCGAATAAAGCGCAAGAACGTGAGAATATTACGCTAATTGATTGGCATTCTACAGCCTTAAACCATCCCGAATATTTTGCACCTGACGGGGTACATTTGGAGCCAAAAGGGGTAGAAGCTTTATCGAGTCTAATTCAGCAAGCAATTGATGCTCGTATGAATGAAGTTTAATAAGCATCCTGCTGTCGCTAGATAGTCTCCCTGAGACGAGTCACTTAATGGAGTGACTCGTCTTTTTATATGAAAGAACAGGGATTTTTTCTTATGCGGAAAAAATAATTTGATTCTAATTTAATATATTTATACCAATTATAATCCAATTATGTATAATATTTAGTGGGAGAAGGGATTGATGGATACAGTGAATCCACTATTTACCAAAGCGGTACAAGAATATTGACACCTATGATAAGAACTTTCAAGGATTACATAAAAAGGTTATTTATAGCAAATGACAAAAAGGGAGACTCAAAAAATGAAAAGTAAAACACTTGTATTAGTAATGACACTAATGTTAGCAATTGCATTCCATGTCAACATTGCAAACGCTAGCACTTTTAAAGAAGTAAAAGTAACAGACTCTTCATCAAAGGTATATGAAAAAACTGATACTAATTCAAAAGTAATTGGAACTGTGGAAAAGGGGAAATTTGTTATTTCAATTAGTGAACATAATGATTTTTCTCGTATAATGTATTTAAATAACGAAAATAAAATGATTGATGGTTATATTATTGAAGATGCACTTGATGATGCGCCATACACAATTAAAATTGCGAGTTCGAAAAGTGGGTTGGTTGTAAAAGAAACGCCATCTTTAAAAGGTAAAACGATTGCAACATTACAAAATAAAATGGTTGTCAAAGATTTCGGATCAGTTGGTGATGGTTGGTCCTTTGTCCAGTACGGTAATGTTATTGGCTATGCTGCTACTAATTTTATGAGCAATTCACAGCCAACGACTAAATATGTGCTAGCAAGCAGTCTTATTGTTAGAAATATTGCAAGCCCTTCAGGTGTTCAAGTAGGGGAGCTAGCTAAAAATGAAGAAGTAGCAGTTCATTCTACAATTGCTGGCTGGTCGTTCGTAACAACTGATGATTACGAGGGCTATGTAGTAGATACTTACTTAAGCTCAAAAAATCCAGCTGCCGCGACAACGAGTAAACCAAGTGGCTCTTCAAATGCTAGTAATTCAAATAGCAGTAAAACCTATAAAAATTGTACGGAGCTTCGTAAAGATTACCCAAATGGTGTAGGAGCTGACCACCCTGCTTATGCACCTAAACATGATCGAGACAAAGATGGATGGGCTTGCGAAAGATAATTTTACTTTAATTGAGTAGCAAATAATAGAATTAAAAAAGCGCCTGCCAACATGCAGGTGCTTTTTTAACTATATAGTTAGTTATTGAATTATTTAGTGCTTCCTGTACACACACTTGTCATATTTTATGTACTTTTTGAAAAGCACCTTTTTGGGCCTAATTGCCTGAATTGGGTGCTTTTTGATGCATTGAATTGCAGAAAATAACAAGCATAAATAAGAGTAACCATTGATTTAACAGCATTTATCCCGTTCTAATGTTGTGGTTTGTATGTGGTTCATAGTATAATTCATTATAGTTTAATTAGGAGTGGAAGAGATGAACCGAGAAGCACGATTAAAAAGACAAGAGAACATACGAAATTTCTCTATTATTGCACATATTGACCACGGGAAATCAACGCTTGCTGACCGTATTTTAGAGCAAACGAAATCACTGACATCCCGTGAAATGAAAGCACAGCTACTCGACTCAATGGATTTAGAGCGTGAGCGAGGCATAACAATTAAGTTAAATGCAGTCCAATTAAAATATGAAGCCAAAGATGGCGAAGTGTATACGTTCCATTTAATCGACACACCAGGACACGTCGATTTCACATATGAGGTATCACGTAGTTTAGCTGCTTGTGAGGGCGCTATTTTAGTTGTGGATGCAGCACAAGGCATCGAAGCACAAACATTGGCTAACGTTTACTTAGCACTTGATAACGATTTAGAAATTTTGCCAGTTATCAATAAAATCGACTTACCAGCAGCAGATCCAGAACGTGTGCGTCAAGAAGTTGAAGACGTTATCGGTTTAGATGCTTCAGAAGCGGTATTAGCTTCCGCAAAGGCTGGTATCGGTATTGAAGATATTTTAGAACAAATTGTTGAAAAGGTTCCTGCACCAACAGGCGATCCAGATGCACCATTACAAGCACTTATTTTTGACTCTGTATATGATGCCTATAAAGGTGTTATTATTTCCATTCGAATTATGAATGGTACGGTTAAACCTGGCGATAAAATTCGTATGATGGCGACAGGTGCAGAATTTGATGTTATTGAAGTTGGCGTACATACTCCGAAAAGTGTGCCACAAAGTGAATTAACGGTTGGAGATGTTGGTTACTTAACAGCATCTATTAAAAATGTTGGTGATACGCGAGTGGGGGATACTGTTACATTTGCTAATCGTCCAGCAGCAGAGGCATTAGCAGGTTATCGCCGTTTAAATCCAATGGTATACTGTGGATTATATCCAATCGATACAGCTAAGTATAACGATTTACGTGATGCATTAGAAAAATTAGAGTTAAATGACTCTGCATTACAATATGAACCTGAAACATCACAAGCGCTTGGTTTTGGTTTCCGTTGCGGTTTCTTAGGGCTTCTTCATATGGAAATTATACAAGAACGTATTGAACGTGAATTTAACATTGATTTAATTACAACAGCACCATCGGTAATTTACGATGTTTATATGACAGATGGTACGTCCATTAAAGTCGACAATCCATCCTTTATGCCAGACCCACAAAAAATTGACCGTGTTGAAGAACCATATGTGAAAGCGACAATTATGGTACCGAATGATTATGTTGGTGCGGTAATGGAGCTTTGCCAATTGAAACGTGGTAATTTCATGACGATGGATTACATTGATACGTCACGTGTCAGCATTATTTATGAAATGCCATTATCTGAAATTGTCTACGACTTCTTCGATTATTTAAAATCAAATACCAAAGGCTATGCATCATTTGATTATGAGCTAATCGGTTATCAGCCGTCAAAACTAGTGAAGATGGATATCCTATTAAATGCCGAGCAAGTCGATGCACTAAGCTTTATCGTGCACCGTGACTTTGCTTACGAGCGTGGAAAAGTAATCGTAGAAAAACTTAAAGAATTAATTCCTCGTCAACAATTTGAAGTACCAATTCAAGCTGCAATCGGTCAAAAAATTGTCGCACGTTCGACAATTAAAGCGATGCGTAAAAACGTATTAGCAAAATGTTACGGTGGGGATATTTCTCGTAAACGTAAACTTCTTGATAAACAAAAAGAAGGTAAAAAGCGTATGAAACAAGTCGGTTCAGTCGAAGTGCCACAAGAAGCATTTATGGCTGTATTGAAAATGGATGATACGAAGTAACGTTGAAATAACAACCTTTATAGAGGTTATTAATTAGTAATTTTATATCCTTTGGGTGGAGGATGCCACCGATTTGCCACCGTTATTAAAATGAGCCTTCCACAGATGATTGTGGAGGGCTTTTATTATACAAAAAGGAAGGTGTCAGATAAAAATAGACACACTCTATATCAATCGTAGGCGGCTCCATGGCATGGGTCGCTTATTTTGTTGGCGGCGTTGACCATTTAATCAAAGCCTTTATTATTTTTTTGGCTATTGATTATGTGCTGGGCTTGATGGTGGGATTTGCCTATAAAAATATTGAGAGTAAAAAGGCGTTTAAGGGCTTACTCAAAAAAACTGCCATGATATTAATGGTCATTGCTGCGGTGCAACTGGACTTAGCCACCGAAAGTGGAAACTTCATGCGTAATGCCATGATTCTTTTCCTAATCGTATGGAAGGAATCAGTATGATTGAGAATCTTGGCAAGTTAGGAATCAAGGTGCCTAAGTTTTTATCTAACGCTTTTACACAACTTCAAATTGACAATGATGAAAAAAAGGATGATGCAAAATGACAAGCGTTACTACTACATGTCGAGACTTAGCCGAGCTTTTACCTGGTGCACAAACAGCTTGCCGGTTGCTATTTCAGGAGTGTTACAAGGCGGGCATTAAGAACATATTCGTCACTGAAACTTATCGCTCACAAGCGCGGCAAAAGTACCTGTATGCACAAGGACGAACGCGCCCAGGAAAAGTTGTTACATGGACATTAAACAGTAATCATAAATCACGTCTAGCATGGGATATTGCGGTTGGTCCTCCACAATCATTGTATGATGTCACTACATTAAGTCGAGTAGGAGCCATCGCGAAAAAGCTAGGTATTGAATGGGGCGGAACATGGACAAAAGCAATTGACCGTCCACACTTTGAAGTAAAAGCAAATTGGAAGATGCCTAAAGGCTATAAATTAGAAGGACAAGTAATTGTACCAAGTAACAGCAAATTGAAAGTCCAATTAATTGTGGAAGACAAGAAGGGGGAAATTACAGTGGCAAATACAAATTGGAATCCAGGTTCACCAGCTATTAAAACTGAAACAGAAAACTTTATTGCACAGGCTGTGAAGGATGGTATTATACAAGCTTCGCATTTAAAGGATTTACAAAGTGGTACAATGACAACGGATCGTTTAATTGGTTTATACATTACAATCCAACAACGAAGAAATAATAAAAAATAGTTAAAATCAGTACAGTGCTTGTTGAAATTAATCATAAAAACACTAAAGCTCAGGTACTCAATTAACTTTGAGCCTGAGCTTTTTGTTGAAAAGGATTTTTTTTAGTTATTTACATTATTTGTTATTGTGATTCTTGATACTCTGCATAATCTTTATCGAATTCTGCTTTAATTTCTAACTTTTCTTCTTCAGGTAGACTATCTATAAGTTCTGCTGTGAACTGAACTTCATCAACAATAGTCTCAACATCAAAAGTAGCTAACTTAGCTGGTAATCCATCACGGAAGTAATTCATCCCTTTTGTAATCCAAGTTTGGTCCTTTGGATCATCGAAGTATGTTGAATACCACTTTAAGTGAGATGTACCACTGTAGATTTGATATGCTCCAGCTGCTGTACTTAGAAGTTGGCGGTCAAAACCTGATCCACGTCCTACAAAACCATAATGCATATTTCCTATATCTTCACCCACTAAAGTAGCTCCATCGTATTTAAAATATTTTGATTTGTAAGGCTCTTTCCCTTTGTAATCCCATACACCACCTGATTTAACCCGTCCAGCAAATTCCATTCCAGTAAGAACTGGATATGTACCTTTGTCTAGGTCATATAAGGCATATTGTGCCATATAGGCAGCGTTTGATTTCATTGTAGAGGAGAATGCTGTTGTAATATCTCCGCCATTATCAGGATCACCAAGTGGTTGAATTTCTTCCGCGTTTGCATTTGTTGCTAAACCAATACAAAAAGTAATTGCAAGAGCTGAAGTTAAACTTTTAAAAAATCTTTTTTTTCTCATTTCCTAACCCCTTTTCCTAAATTATGTAATCAATCAATTGATTACCATTAAATTGTATTACATAATTTACCAAATTGGTATAGTAAAAAGGTGGTAATTTTAACCAAATAATAGTCCTGCAAAAAGTACATAACTGATAATTAAAATTAAAAATGATGAAATTATTAACGTTATAATATTACGAATGAAATCTACTTTGTTACGAACACCACTAAATCCAAATAGATTTAAGCCGAATGAAATAATTGTGAGTATGAGAATTATAAAATATTGGTTTAACCAGAAACTACTAGTATCATAAAACTTAACAGACATACTGACAATAGCTAGTAAAAAACATATAATACTTAAGTAAAATGCTATTCTATTAATTTTTGTCACCATAAAATTACCTCCTATAAAAACTCTTTGTCCTATATTTCCTATTTTAGGTAATAAGCTGATGTATGTACAGAATTTAAACTTCTTAAATTTTTCTCCAAACGATGAGTAACTTTAATTATTGTATGTTCCAATTTTGTTCAAAACGATAGTCATGGTAAACAACGTAACTAAGCCCAGGTACTCAATTAACTTTGAGCCTGGGTTTTTTTTATTTCTCAATATTTTACACTTGCAAAAAATAAGAACAATTGTTCTGTTGTAAATACAAAAGAATGTTCTTATTGAAGGAGTGTACTGTGATGAAAGAACAACTGGCTAAAGCTATGCAACGTAATCAAATAGTAAACATGATGTATATGTCAAAAAGCGGTGAGATTACAAAGAGGAGAGTAAAACTTGTAAAAATCACTGATGATTCATTTCAAGCGTATTGTTTTACAAGACGAGCAAAGCGTACTTTTACTATCAATAATGTTTTAGCAGTTGCTCCTATCATACACAAGGAGCGTTCAGTTGTATGATTTGCTTTGAACAAAGACGACTTCTTCATAAATACGTCATTTACGATATGGCAGTACAGACATTGCAACGTGACTACAAGGTGATTGAAAACCTTAAAATGAGCAATGTATACTTACCAATACTCGATAAGCTTTTAGATGACATTACACAGGAATGTTACAACTCTAAAAGGCTATTAGCTAAAGATAAAATTAGGGTAGTGAAATGGGAAAAGATAGATGAATACTTTAGTGATTTAACCGTTGCTACAGCTGGCGAAGATTTAGTATTAACGTATGCAAATATGGCTTTGAAAACACAGGTTGAAAAATTATTTTTAAGCTACCAAAATAAAGACCCAGGCACTCATAGTTAATTGAGTACCTAGGTTTTTTTGTTTATTCACCTTGTAATTCCTTTTCTCGTTCCTCGATTAGCTTTTTTAATTCGTGTAAATCTTCTAACTCACAATATTTATTAATGTAAGTCCTAGCTGCACTTTTAGCGGACTGTTTACGTGTCTTTTCTCTATTTCGTTCGCGATATGCCTGAGTAGCTCTTTTTTGTGCGTCTGTTGTTTTTTTCTCGGTCATAATTATTTACCTCTTTTCTTGATAAAGTATAGAACGATGTTCAATGCTAATAGAATTAAACAGATTGAGTACATCACAATCATAGAGTAGTCGTAGAATTTCGGCTCTTTCCAATCAACCAAATAAACTAAAATGTACAAAGCAAATGCAAATGCCACAGCGTAAGTTATATTTTTCATAATTAGATGAATGTGATAAGATTTAAGAAGAGAGGGGAATTTCTTCCCCTTCTTGCTATTTGCGACGTTTCTTCTTAGCGGGAGTGCGTCGCTTTTTCTTATTTAATCGCATATCGTGTATGTTTTTAACTGATCCAGTGAGTAAGTTAATTACTGTTGATATTCCGATTAGATAAGTTAAAATCTTATCATAATCCACTTTGTTCACCTCCTTTCTTATATCTTTATTATATACCACGGTATATAATTGCAATAGTTTTTATGAATTTATTTACTATTTTTGAAATAAATTGTTTTTGAAACAAATTAAAAAGCCACTCGATTGAGTGACTAATATATATCTTATTGCCGTTACCAACTCCAACCATAAGATTTAACTTCAATAGTAGAAATTTTACTTATAACATCTGGTGGTAATTTAGGGTAGCTCAATTCGAAACCAGCTTCACTACCTGGCGCAATTCCTACATCAACACTTCCAGTTAACGCTCCTAACAAATCTCCGTTTGCGTCAAATAAAGCAGCAGCTAAACGTACATCATCTTGTTGTTCTTTAGTTATATTTTTGACAACACCAGTTACCTTGTATCCATAATCTCCTGCGATACCTTTTGTACCACTAACTTCTAAAAGATTAGAATCTTCTTCAGTTTTATCAAAACTAAAATTAAATGACGTTTCCTTATATGCATCAGCTGGTGCACCATCTAATATTGTTGATTCAGCTATAATAGCAGTTTCACCAGGTTTTATGATACTCGGAACAGAGTAAATCATTGTGGATGTACCAAGCATACCACCATCTTTGTCTTTATAATTCATTTGTGTTTCGCCGACTTTTACTGGTGTATCACCTGTATTTTCAAATCTGGCTGCAGAATGAACATAAACCGAACCAATAGAATTAGTCCAAGCGATTCCTGTATGCTTAGTGATTTCAGCAACTGTTTTTGTCTCCTTTTCTGCTTCTTTTTTTGTTTCAGTTGGTTTACTTGTATCTCCACCTGTACTAGCTGTGCTGCCACCACTTCCGCAGCCTGCTAATGCTAAACTTAATACTAATGCAGCACTAAAAATTAACTTTTTCTTCATTTTTATATTTCTCCCTCTATATTACCATTCTAGGAAATTTGAAGGAAAAAGTACACATAAAAAAACAGACAACCTTTTTAGTTATCTGCTCTTTTAAATTGAATGATTTCTGAAACATCGTCTATGTTAAGTGCTTCGGCGATTTTTTCAAGTGCATTCTTATTAATACGGATTGTTTTATCATTTACTAATTCACTAATAGTACGTGGATTTAATCCCGTTTCTTCTACAAGTTTTTTTTGATCCCAGCCTCTTTTTTTCAAAAGTTCTCCAAGGTTTGATTTTAATTCAGTGCCCATCTTTCACCAACTCTCATATTATTATGCTACTTTTATTATAAACCATAATTTACTTAAAAGAAATTAAATGTTGACATTTTACTTAAACGAAATTATGATTTACTTAATCGAAATAACAAATGCAGTAAGTATATATTTTTTATACTTTGATTTCTTTTAAGAAAATTGAGAAAGAAGGTGAAAACGATGGCATTCGAATACTTAGCACAATACACAAAATTCGATTCAGTAGCGGATATGGATAAGAGTGTGGAAGACCACATGGCGGTTCATTATTATGACTTAACAGAATCAGAGCGTGCCATTGTTTATAAACTTGCTTCTCACAGCTTAGAACATACTGGAGCATGTCATTTAAAAGCTTCTACAATTGCTGATGCATTGGAAATCAGTACAAAGACAGTTTAACGAAGTGTAAAAAAGTTAGAGTCATTAGGCATTATTGAAAAAGTACCAGGAACGAAATTAAACGGCATCAAAGGGGCTAGTATTTATTGCATTTTACCTTATGTCCCATCGAGCGTGTCCCAACGAATGACATCCGATGAAGTTAGTAATGACGCGGTTTGTCGTCCACAATCTGAAAACCAACCATCTAGTTCTTTTAATCTTTTAAGTTCTAAACAAGCAAATAATATTATGAGTCTTGGTAATGAATTGGCTTTGCAAGCTGAAAAGAAAACAGAGTATATGAACGAGTACCAAGTGATGCTGTTTGATTTCATGAATAGCTTGCCATTGGCTGATGGCTTTAAAGATGAATTACACAAGGTTGTATTAGCTGCACAGGTTCAAAATGCACCTGACTTCATTAAAGCTAAAAATGTTCTATTCAAGATTGCAATGGATATTAAAGAAGGTACTTTGAATGTAGCTAGTACATTACGCGCTGTGTTTGTAGGTGCTTTTAACAAAGCTACAGAGCGTCTAAGCAATAAGATGAACAATTCGCTATCTATAGAAGAAACTCAATTTAAAGAACGTCCAGTACGGTTTTATAACTGGCTAAATGAACGCGATTGCCTTCCACAATCAATTAGTAGATCGAATTTAGAGAACTGGCTGAATTAGTAAAAATGAAATTAGATTATTTTTTACAATAGAAGTATAATTTTAGTTAAAATGGTGATAGTTTAATATAAATGGAAATTCTATAAATGGGAGTGAAGATAATGGATAAATATTTAATAGATACAGAGTTCGCAACGCAAAGCCTATTTGATATCGTTACACATGAGTTAGATCAGATTGATATACTAAAAATAGAATTGAATAAGCATGTAGATTCTTCAAGCAGAATTATGACTGAAGCTTATTATGTTACGGACCAAGATGCCGATGATCTTGAACCACCTGGAGTGTATGCAAATCGTCATGGTTATGCAAGACACCTATTTGAAGCTTACAGCATAAAAGCAGAAATTGAAAAAGCTTATAACACTAGGGATAATTCAATACGAACGTTATATGGCTCTATACTCCAAATAGCAAAACAAGGCCTTTCTTCAGTTCATGAAAAAAAGATTCAAAATACATTTATTGAACCAAAATCTGGAGAGCCTATACACAATATTATTTTACAGGGTAGAAATCAAAGTCTCCATTTTGAAGAAGGAGTATTCCGAAATAATGTGAAAGATTGTTTTATGAATCTCCATCAGGCATTTGGTTCTGATTTGGATTTAACTATAAAAGAAAATAAAGCGAAGTATGTAGCGCTTAATGTACTTGGTTGGAGAACATATAATGATTATTTAACTACCATGCAACAGCTTTTACCATAGTTAATTTTAAAAGCACTTTATTAAAATAAATTAAAAGACCATTCCTTGATGGCGGGTTTGTACTATAATTTAACTTCTGTGGGACCCGATTGGATGAGCGAGTATTATCCCATTAAACAAAAGTCTATAAAAGATTGTGTATTTATAGTAGAGTACTTATTTGGAATTCAGTAGAAATACAGTAGAAATAAAATATGGTGATCAATAATGTATAAAAAATTTTACGATGTATATAGTAATAATAAATTCTTCACTTTTGTAGTTTTAATAGCTTTAATTATATTTATGCTTTTTTGTTTTAAAATGCAAAATGAATACCAAACGAAAGTGAATAACACTAATCTAAAAGAATTGGCACAATCACTTGAAAAGTGCCAATCCGAAGGCCATTCTGATTTAAATAATTGTAAATATATTAAACCATTAAAGAGAGACTACAAAATAATCTCTGGAAATATAATTGTGTTTATGATTTCAGGAGCTATTGCAACTTTAATAATTCATTTTAGTGATAAATATAGATTTTCTGCAAGAGAATTTAGAAAATTTTTATTTATTTTCATTTATGTAATAGTTATTTTATTAGTTTATATAGTTCTTTTTAGTTCTTTTCTATGGATAAATAATATTAATTCGAGTGATATTACAGATGATGAGTATTATTACTTTTTGTATTCGGCTTTAATAAATATGGTAGGATCTCTAACAGTAGCGATGTTGTTGAATTCCTTATTATCCGTGATTAAGCCAATATCTTTAAAAAAACAAATTAATAAAATTAATGATGATTTACCAAGAATAAAATTATTATTTGATGAATTAAATGAAAATACAATGTCATTCAATAAAAATTTTTCTTTAATAGAAATTATTAAATTATTGGAAAATCATAATAAATCTTTGCATAGAGCAACAATGAACAATAATAGATTGATTAAATCAATCCAAATTCGTCATAAGGAAATTTATGGAATCATAAAGGATGTAAAGACATTAAATAAAACTTTTCTTATTGAAGATGTAAATCTTTACAATACTCACCTAGATATTAATTATTTTATAGACAAGGCTAAAAGAAAAGAAGCTAAAAGTCGTTTATACACTAAGGACATTATTGGCAAGTTAGAAAAGAATAAAGAATACTTAGAACAAATAGATGATGCTACTGAGAAAATTGAAAATTTATATAATACAAATGAGATTAAAAGATAATATTTTATTTGAACAAAATAATCAAAAAGACCACTCCGTGATGGGTGGTCTATTTGTTTGTTTTCCCCATCATATCCCCACCATTGATAGAAAATAAGTAGAGATAAAACCAAGATAAAACTAGATAAAATTAAATAAAAAAACAACCGACAAACCGTTATATATCATAGGATTGTCGGTTATATAGAAGTATAAAAAGATACGCCTGAATACAGCATTTCTATAGGAAGCATTTATGGCTGTATTGAAAATGGATGATACGAAGTAACGTTGATATAACAACGTTTATAGAGGTTATTAATTAGTAATTTTATATCCTTTGGCCGTTGATATAATATTAAGTTACTGGTATATAATACTAAGAAATTATGTTTTTATAACTGAGTAGGAGGAGAATAATGAAAAAATTATTTATTGTGTTACTAGCAGCATTCGTATTTGCAGTAGTAAATCCAACGAAATCAGAAGCGAAAGTGATGCATGATGGAGCGGAAGTTGTAAAAGGGCAAACAGGGAAAATGACCTTTAAAAAAGACATTAAGGTATACAAGAAAAATTCAGATGGTACGTTTGAATCTTTAGTGGTAAAGCGAAATAACTTCTTTAGAACGTATGATATTGAAAAATATGATAACAAAATATTCTATCAAATGGGGCAATACCGAGTACAAGCAACCGATTTGGTAGTTTTCAAAGAAGTACCAATAAAAATTCGTTCCTCTTTTTATAACGAACCAACTTATATTATTATTAATCGCGATGGTATTTATAGGGTCGGATCATACGGATTTAATTTCAGAAGTAGATGGGGTATTTCTTTCTTGGATACAAATAGTGGACAATTGCTGGAGTATTGCCAAAGCGATGATGGTAGTTGGATGGCGTGTTATCAGTATCCTGGTACAGACCTTAAAATCGCTGAGACTATACATAGTAAATCCGGAGAGCGTTTTGAGTTAACAAAAGATGCAGGTGGGAAAAGAACACCATTGGATGAAGCTAAATCTGAAACAATTTATGATAAGGGTAGTGTTTTTCAATCGCAAGGTACTGAAGTTAATGGTTATCTAGAAGTATTTAGTGAATCCGACTCAAAAAGTTCATGGCTTCCAGCGAATTTATTAAAGCCAGTTGGAGATAAGTGATAGATTAAGAATTATATAAAGCCCTCTTATTTTATTTGATAAGGGGGCTATTTTTTATGGTTGTGGACATGCGAATAGGCTGATTATCGATGTCTTGTGCTTAGCTGAATAATCCATAAAAGACCACTCTGTGATGGGTGGTCATTTTGTTATTTTCCCCATGATATCCCCACCAATGATAATAAATAAGCGAAGAAAAACAACCGACAAACCCTTAAGCATTTATGACTGTGCTGAAGATGGACGATACGAAGTAATTCTGATTTATCAATAGAGGTTGTAAACAAGAACCATGTAAAAGCTCAGGTACTCAATTAATTTTGAGCCTGAGCTTTTTTCCATGAAAAACATATTGTTTTGCCTTTTGTTAATCAGAGACTATCAAAACATTAACTGATTTCGTTTCTATAAATGATCTTATTTACATCGTGTCTTACTGTTTTATGACCGGCTTTCGTACCTTTCCCAACAGCTATGAGCATTACATCTAAATACCTGTCAGAAATATGCAAGATGTCTTTTAATTTTTTAGAATCATAGCCTGACATAGTAATCGTGTCAAAACCCGTTTCGTTTGCTAATAAAATAAATGACATGGACGCAAGACTTACATCTCTAGTTAATTCAAGCTTTAAATCTTCCTTGGATTGGTGTTTGTAATAATTGATTGCAGCATCCGCTAGATAATCCCTTAGTGATTGATCGTAATACCCCGCTTGGAAGCCTTCCTCATGTATGTCGATAATATTCTTTTTGTCAAATGCCTGATAATCACCCAACATGACAATTAAAGTTGAAGCTTCTATTACTTGTTGCTGATGAAAGGCTATAGGTAGTATTAAATTTCTTAAGTACGGATTATCAATAATTAAGTATCGTGTAGCTTGGATATTATTTCCATTAGGTGACTTACTTGCACTTTCAACTAATGAACTTATTTGTTCTGAACTTATTTTATAACTTGCATCATAATGTCTAACTGAACGTCTTTTTTCCAAAATATTTTTTACACTCATGCTATCAGCTCCGAAATTTTTATTGTCTTGCAGCTTTAATTATAGTAAGCAATAATATAGAAGAAAATAACGCACTTTAAAGTGGTATAGCCACTTAAAGGTGCCTATTTAGCGTTGGGAGGAAACTAGATGGTGAACTATAATACGGGAATTAATATTTTTATGAATATAGCAGGTGGTAAATGGAAATGTTTAATTCTTTTTTTCTTAAGTCAAAAATCAGTAAGAACAAAAGAGTTTTATGAGTTAATACCTGGCATTACACAAAAAGTTTTAACAGATCAATTGAAACAGTTAGAAAGAGATGGTCTTGTACGAAGAGAAATATTTAAAGAAGTACCGCCAAAAGTAGAATATAGCTTAACGGATTTAGGAAAATCTTTTGTACCAGTATTAAACACAATGTGTGAATGGGGAAATACATATGCAGGTATAAAAGGTCTAGATAAAGATCAACAAATTGATTGTGATTTGTTCCGCGGTGCTCAAAATAACGTGTAATGGCAACTCGTCTTGCTTCTACAGGTACTATAAATAATGAATCAAACATTTATTTAAAAAGTGAGTAGCTGTTTTTTCTAGATTGAGGCAATATTAGGTTTAACTAGATTTCATTTAAAATGCCAAAAAATTGTCGATATAGATTATGAGGTGGTAAAATATGAAAATAACGCATGATAGTAATTCTACGAACTTCATTAAAGTGTCAAATGTATCTTCCAATAGACCTAAAACGATTCAGCAAAATGCTCTAATTCGTAAAGATACATTAACAATAGGGCAACAAGCACGAAATTTGTTTAAAGGTCAGCAAGCTAAAACGAGTCTGATTGAAAGTTTAATGAAGCAACGTGAGAGCGTTCAACAAATGAAAAGTGATTTAAGCGAACGGACGTTAGAAAACGGAGGCGACTTATCGTCTATTAAAGAACAGCTAAAGGATTTTGAAAAACAAATAGCTGAAATTGATGCCCAAATAGCTGAACAGCAGATGGAAGAGCAAAAGAAAGCGACAAACCAAAAGGATCAAGAAATAAAGAAAGAACAACCTGCCAATTCACTGGAGGATATTTTGGGCAAATCTGTTTCACTAGAACAAATGGAAACATTAGAATTGTCGAGAAATTCATTAGGACGCGAACAAAATCGTCTTGCGAGTGAAGTAGCGTTAGATGCTAGCCGGGGTACTTTTATTGATAAAAAATATGAAAAACTCTCAGATTTAGAGGATCGGATTCAAACTGTGCAAGAAAAAGTAGCCGATCACCTTCAAAATGCTGAAGATAAAGATTTACATAAAGAAGCATCTTTAACTACTCTTATTGATGAGCTTAAAGAATCTAAAACCAAACAACAACAGGATAAACTGACAGCGGAAGAAGGCAGTTAAAGTAACTAGCCATCACCATATTGAGCAAATTTGACAGATTAACTGTTATTGTGAAGATTGAAAAAAGCCCAGTTCTCAAAATTATGAGACTGGGCTTTTGGGTGCGATCTAATTATTATGGACATGGCAAAAGGATCGTAGCCATATGCATGGTAGCAAAATAGCTATTAATCACATGTGTATTTATATTCAGGGTTTGTTTGAATAAAATAGCCACTTCGTACTTGCCCTGCCCAGTTTTGTAATGCTTCTTTCCAAGCTATACTATCAAAAAATTCATCTACAGTTGTCGTTTCAGAAAACCATATTAATGGGGTATAAGGGGCAAGTGGACCTGCATCTCCCCAGATACCACCTGCTTTGATTGTACTTTGTTTTACAAGAAGTAAAGGAAGTCCGCGTTGTAGAGACATGGATGGTTCTATTTGTAAGAAAGGCGAATAAGGTTCAAGTTGATCCGTTCGCCGAGTTGGTTTTAATAGAGCCGCAGCTGTTCCATAACTAGAGTTTACTATTGTCCGGACATTCTCTATTGTAGTATTGGGATATTGGTCTGTATTCGGAATGGTTCTTGGGAAAAGAAGCACCTGTTTAATTTCGTTAAACATCCGAATAATAAATCGTTGCTCATTAGATAGTGGTGGTTGTGCTGATCCTAAAGTAAAAAGGTTTTGATGGCTAAAAAAAACAGGAATGCGGAAAAATGCACCTGCTGCATCATTTAAATCTTCCACAGCTTTATAAAATTGATTGATTTCAGTGTTCGTATTTCTAGTTTTATTCTCACTCAAGTTTTATCACCTCCTTACGCTAACTTATTCAAAAGTTAGAAGAAAAGGCTGTGTTTACATACAATATAGCTATTCATTTTATATCTTGTAAATTATCACCTATATATTGCGAGTGAAAAATCATGAAATGTAGTTACTAGAGAAATAAATTAGGTTGCATTAGTTTAATTTTCGAATACACATTTTTATCCTCTCTACATACAGTGTAAAAAGGAGTGGTGTGTATTTATGAAAAATCATGACCGTTTTATTAAAGCTGTTAATATTCCTAATCCATTGTATCAATCCATACAAGGACGATATTTTGTTGGTCAAACGGAACCGATTTGTTTAGGGAAAGGGAAGAATGCCTGGGGAAGCTTGAGTAATCCGCATTATTCAAATGTAGATTTATATGTAAATGCGTTTACCATTACAAATCATTCGAATCAACCGTTTGTTGCTGAAATTTGGTTTAATGCAATACCTCCTGGAAATGCGATGATTTCTAAAAACGTAACATCTGCAAATCAAGCCATTTCGCCACTTCCAAAGCCCGAAGTGAAAATTGAGTTTGCTGAACTTGTAAGTGGATTTCCAAAACAAGGCGTAAATGTATTTAAACGAATTGTACCACTACAAAGTACATTGGTAAGTGATGAAGATGGAAAATTTATTTTTCCATCAGGAGAGTCATTTGTTATTTTTTTAGTTTCACCCAATGATGAATATATCGAGGCAGAAGTGGCATTTGGCTGGTTTGAAAAAAAGATTAAGAAATAAATATATCTCCGCCAAAGAAGATTCGCTTGTGTACATTCGATTGGGTAATGCCAGCGTTCATCGTTAATTGTTGACTATATTATATGTATTGAATATTTTTTATGGGGAGATTACTTTATTTTACAATAGCTAAATGCAATGATAGTCACAATTTAAAACCTCTTATACACATTAAGTTACCACTTACTGTATGAATTACAAATCTTCTAAAATGGCGTGTTACATTAAGAATGTAGCACGATATTTTTGGATAAATCATTTTTTAGGGGACTGTAAAATGAAAAAAATTACGTTAATATTTAGCTGCTTAGCTATTGGAATAGCTGGATACTCCATAGTTCAATATTTAATAATGGATGCCCATCAGGCAGGCTTTGTTCACATGAAACTGATGTTTATGGATACATTGGATTCGCTTTGGTATACCTTGCTTTATATCCATATTGTATTTAGTATAGTGGCTTTAGTAATAGGACCCTTTACGCTATCTTCAAAGTTTAGAGAAAAAAATAGGAAGTGTCATCGTATAGCAGGGAAGGTCTATGTGATAGGCATTTTATTCGGCAGTATTGCAGGTCTTTATTTAGCGTTTTATGCTACAGGCGGATTTGTGTCACAGCTCGGTTTTAGTTTGTTAGCTATTTTCTGGATCATTACCGGCTATCAAGCGGTTACGAACATTAAAAAACATAATGTTTATGAACACCAAAAATGGATGATACGCAATTATTCATTAACTTTTGCTGCAGTAACTTTAAGAATCTGGCTACCATTATTTACTGCATTATTTGGATTCGAAAATTTTATGATTAGTTATCCTATTATTTCGTGGTTATGTTGGGTGCCAAATCTTATAGTTGCGCAGTGGATTATTGGGCGGACACTTCAAGAAAGAAGCACAATAGTTATATAGGTTAGGATAAATGCCACTCGATTTAGGGTGGTTTTTATTGTCTATTCGTATCAAAAAGGCTGCCAAATTGGGAGGGTAGAATTTAAAAAAAGAAAAATAAAAGCCATCGGAAAGATGATATTTTTTTATGTAATCCTAAAATTATTATTAAAAAATGTCTAAATTTTCTTAAAAAATAAAGTAATTTGACTATTGTGTGAGAATCATTATCAATGATAAATTATTGTTAACTCGGGGATAGTTTAGCTATAGTTATACGCTGTTGATATTATATAATATTACTTTTCAAATTGACATCACAAATGAAGTTTTAGGTTTTACATTTAATTAATAGGGTGAAGTTATACTAACTAGAGGTATCGTAATTGATTCAGTTGCACCAACAATTATCAAGAATGCAATTGAATTGGCTGTCCAAAAAGATGTTTCTATTATTAATTTAAGTATGGCTAGCCATTTTGAAGATAAAGATATTACGGAAACGATAAAATTAGCAGTAAATAAAGGTGTTACAGTAGTAGCTTCCTCAGGAGATTATGGAAATACTGAATTGATGTATCCTGCAATTTTAGATGAAGTTATTTCAGTTGGGGCGATAGATACTTCAGGAAATGTACTTGATTTAACAAGCGGTTCGCAAAAAACAACGATTAACGCACCTGGTCACGAGATATCAACAATCCATTCCGATGGGACTATAATTAAAACTACTGGTACATCGCAGGCAACAGCCTTAATATCAGGCTATATTGCACTATTAAAAGATTATGCCTTTTCGAAAAATGTAGCGTTAACTGATGATACGATTATATCGTTATTAAAGTCTATTAATAATGAAGAATTAACGTATTTACAAGCATTGATGAAAATCAGTACTTGGTAAGGGGGCTAGTTATATGGAAATAAGACCATATTATTTAGCAATAATAGCAGCCGTGATAAGTTGTAGTGCATCATATTTATCTATATCTTCAGATGCCAAATCTACCATTAACTTTTTTATGGCTATTTTAATAATTATTTCCATTTATTTGAGTTATAAAGAATACAAAAAGTCGAAAAGAGAGTCGTGATCTTAATAGATTAATAGGATGTTGATATATGGAAATAAGAGATTGGTTTAGTATACCAATGATATTAAGTCAAATTGTTATTTGGATTTTATGGATTCTATTACAACTTGCTTTAGAAGCCAATGTAATGTGGATAGTTTTTAATCCATTTAATTTTCTTTTTGTTGCAAATGTAATTATTGGCGTCGTCTATCAAATTAAAAAGTGTAAAAAGACAACGTGTTAATATACGGGTATAAGATGACCAAGTAAGCAAACGATGTGACCTTGGTCATTTTTTATTGTGCAACGAATCCTGAAATAATGGAAAAATATAACTGACGAAATACCGTATGTGTATTATGATAAAAGAATAAGAAAGTAACACATTTTGGTTGTAGGAGAGAGGGGATTGCCATGGATTATCGTATATTTGAGCAGAGAGTTCAGAATATAGTGGAGCGAATAGTTGCGATTGGTGGAGAAGTATCAACAGTAGATATTGGTGCCCCTGCGACGCTACAACAAATTGCGCACTGTGAGAACCAATTAGGTTTCCAAATTCCTGAAAGTTTTAAAAAAGTGCTTGTGGAGTTTTCATCAGCATTTTACTTCCGTTGGGTTTTTCCAGATGATTACCAACTGGAAGGTGAACTGGATGGAATCTTTAGTGGAATGCTTCATTGGGATTTGGAATTATTGAACGAGATAAATAATGATAAAAACGCGTGGATTAAGGAAGTTTTTTCAGATCCACAACATGATTACGATAAAGTATGGCATCATACATTTGCTTTTTACGAGGTCGGCAATGGAGATTACATTGCATTTGATATCGTTGATAACAATGCTGATGCTTCTATTGTTTATTTAAGTCATGATGATGGGGAAGGACATGGCTATAAATTAGCGGACAACTTTATTGATTTTCTGGAAAAATGGTCTAGGTTAGCATTTGTTGGTGGTGAAGATTGGCAGTGGCTAGCATTTACATCGAATGCTAGAAGTGGTCTTTTACCAGACAGTCAAAATGCAAAACGATTTAGAAGTTTAATGAAATTAACAATTTAATTTGGGATGCATGACGGGGCTTAAGAAAAGTGTCATATTGTTTAAAAGGAGCTAATAACATTGTACGAACAACAACTTGCAAGGGCAATCCAATTACGTAATGAGGAAAAGAAGAAAGAATCAAATCACTTGATGTTAAAAATGGTAGAACAATACCCAAATGATGCGTTTGTGAACTATCAATGTGCTTGGAGCTTTGATGTTTTAGGAGAAGAGTCTCAAGCGGTACCATACTATGAAAAAGCAATTCAGCAAGGGCTATCAGGCAAAGAGTTAGAGGGTGCGTTTATAGGGCTTGGTAGTACATATAGAACGTTAGGACAGTATAAAAAAGCACAATCGACGTTTTTAAAAGGAATCGACTTATTTCCGACTAATAAAGCATTACAAGTCTTTTATGCCATGACTTTATATAATCTAGACGAGCATAGTAAGGCGATGGAGCTTTTACTAGAATGCTTGCTACATACGACAAGAGATGCGGAAATACTTAGTTATAAAAATGCGATTCATTTTTATGCACATCAATTAGATAAAGTATGGCAATAAAGGGGGAATAATGTGACGAAGTTTTATATGATGGCTATTACTAAAAAAACAGATGACCAAGAATATGAAGAAGCAGAAAAAGTTTTTGTTAAAAAATCGCAACTAAAAAAGTATTTGAAGAGTGAAGGGTACTGCAAGGAAACCAAGTATCAGTACATTAAAATACAAAAAGAATCGATGTATGTTGCCACTGTTGAAAAAATAAAAGTACAATAGCAGTCCAAATTCACGCAAACCAGAATGGCTGATTCTAAAAGGGAAATTAGAATAGATGGCCTATTTGAACAGGGAGTTGTTTTAGTTGAAAATTAGTAAAGAACATGCGGAGCATTACATTTGGGGTAAACAATGTGATGGCTGGCATTTAGTTAAAAATAATGAATTAAGTATTATTCATGAACGGATGCCTGCCAATACAACGGAAGTTTGTCATTACCACCATCAAGCACAACAATTCTTTTTCGTGCTATCAGGTATAGCAACAATGGAAATAGGCGAAGATCGGATTATATTATTGCCTCATGAAGGGGTTGAAGTACCACCATTTCAACCACACCAAATGCGCAATGATTCACAGGAGGATGTGGAATTTTTAGTTGTTTCACAGCCAAATAGTAGAGGAGATCGTACGCCGATATAAGGTTATATAGGAACCTAAAGTATGTTTTCTGAATCTTCATTCTTTTGTATGAGGAACATTCATCTGTTATTTAGTACAGTAAATGGTATCAGAAGCTAAGGGCTAAGGGGATGAGTGATTTATGAAAATTTTTAAAATAAAACTTTATGCGTATGATTTACATAAAATGAGGGAATTTTACTGTACCTTATTAGGATTTGAATTATTAGATGAGGGGACCCATTTTTTTGACATAGCTGCTGGGGAGAGCAAAGTTCGATTCGAAAAAATAGAGGCTTCTGTTGCAAAGCAATATCATTTCGCCTTCAATATCCCTAGTAATTTATTTCAGTTAGCGAAAAAATGGGCAAAAGAGCGTGTAGACGTATTAAGTTTGGACGGAGTCGATGAAGTGTATTTTAAAACAATCGATGCCTATTCATGCTATTTTTATGATGCTGAGAACAATGTAGTAGAGTTGATAGCACGGCAGCAAATCAATCCGAGCGTTAATGCCGATACATTTTCTATTCAACATATACTGAATATAGCAGAAATAAATTTAACCACAGATGCGATTGCAGACGTCGTAGACCGTTTAAAGGAATATGATATAACGCCATTAAAGGGAGAAGATATTCGCCCAGATGCGCTAACCTTTATGGGAAATTACGAAGAGGGTGCCCATCTATTAATTGGTCCAAGTGAACGTCTTTGGTATTTCTCTACGCGTAAAGCGATTATCAGCCCTATTCAAATAGAGGTAAATAAAGAGATTGTGATATCTATGACAGCTAAAGGCAATTTTGCTATTTCAGAACAAACGAAGGATAGATAACAAGGCTATCCTTCGTTTTATCGTTAAAATAAATCGGTAGATAAATAGCGCAATCCTGTATCTGGAAAGAGTACGACTATACGTTTTCCTTTGTTTTCGGGACGTTTAGCAAGCGTTGTTGCAACAAACAATGCCGCACCAGAGGATGTACCTACTAAAACACCATCTGTTTGCGCTACAGTGCGAGCAGCTTTATAGGCCTAATCTGTTTCTACTTCTAACACTTCATCAATCCGATCAAGATGAACATTAGACGGAACGCGCGCTTCCTGTGCATCTGAAAAGCGATGCACACCTGTAATTTCAATAATATCAGGCTGTTCAACTGTAGCGATAGAATTAATAGCGGGTTCTACGCCTATAATTTGTATGGCTGGATTTTTGGATTTTAAATAAGCACCTACACCACTAATGGTGCCTCCTGTACCTATTGCAGCAACAAAAATATCAATTTGTCCTGCTGTGTCCTCCCAAATTTCTGGCCCAGTAGTGCGTTCGTGAATGTTAGGATTGGCTTCATTATCCAGTTGATTTAGAAAGACGACATTTTCATCCTTATCAACGACAGTTTCTCTAAATACTTTAATGGTTTCAACAAAATCGCCATCAGTTTCTTCAAATGCCGCTACCATCTCTGGTACATCGGAAAATGGAACAACCTCGGTTCCATATGCTTTCACAACCTTTGTTCGTTCTTCGCTTACACCATCTTGCATGTAGATACGTAACTTATAGCCCTTTGCTGCTGCGATAGCTGCAAGCCCAATACCAGTATTCCCACTTGTTGTTTCAATAATCGTTTTGTCCTTTGTTAAAACTCCACGTGCTTCAGCATCCTCAATCATCGCTTTAGCAATACGATCTTTTACACTATTCGCAGGATTAAAATATTCTAGCTTCGCAATAATTTCCGCTTCAAGTTGTAGTTCTTTCGTGTACTGATTTAACGCTAATAGTGGTGTATGCCCTATTAACTCGATTATCGACTGCTTTATGGTATTGGCAATAATTTGACCCATATCATCATCCCCTTTATTTTACCTACTTAACAAATTAGTTTTGTAGGAATTATTGGCATCTTAGCATGATAAATCCTTATGAGCAATACATTTTCTGATAGAAAGAATGGTTCGATTAATAGAAAAAAGTAATCACTTTAGTTAAATTTAAAGTTTTAGTTGTTTTAAAGAGAAGTGGAGGGTAAGGTCAATTATTTGCGTTGTTGAACATTTTAGAAAAAACATGAATTGCGCTATGATAAGAGAAATGGGAATGCTGTTATGATAGTAACTAGAAAAATGAATGGTGGAGAGGATTTGAATGGAATGTTGGAAGATGTTAACCGATTAAAAGAAAGAATCAATCAACTAAGTGAAGCGGAAGCAAAGTCAATGCTTTTCATATCTCTATTAAATGGAAAGTCGAGAGAGGACATGCAGCAAATACTCCTACATATGACAGAAGATAAGGAACAAATGGATAAAGCGCAGACAATACATATTGTTTTTGGTGATTCGCCAGCCGGAAGTCTAAAAGCAGCATTTAGAACGTTAGAATATCAAAAGACAGAGGATATTATTGTTTGCCAGATAATTTATCGATTGGTAAGTAAAAGATATACATCAAGCTTCGGGAATAGAAGCGAGACTTGGATGGTTCAACAAGCGATACAATATGGACGAGGCTGAACGTAATCATTATCGACAATGTATGCAAACTGCAATAGAGAAAATAAACAATATTTTACCACATCAAAAAATCGTTATTTGGACATGCCAAAATGCACATGAACAAACAGGATTACGACTTGTACTAGCCATGCTAGAAGGCAAAGTGAATGCAGTGCGAGTCATTGATACGTATAAGGCTTTTCATGAAAAGGAGATGCAACCACAAATAGCGGATTATCCACGAACTTCAGGAGAATTGAATGAAGAAAACCTCCTGTATTTTTATGAACAGCTTGCTATGGATGAACTAAAAAATGAAGCAAGGGAAGCCTTAATGAAGGAAGGTAAAAGCTTATTAGCAGATAAAGTCCATCTGTTACGAACATGGACATGTGATGGGCTATTACATAGCCTACATGAAAATCGAGATGATGATTTTATTATTGAATGTGCCAAGCGGATGTATCAAGAAGAGGGTACCGTAACGTTTAAGAAAGCGGCACGTTTAATAGGTGAAGTATACGGACATATGCAACAATTTACAGGAGACGAGTGGATTGAGTATCGTTTACGAACATTAATCAAGCAGGGGGTTTTTTCGTATCAAGGAGATTTGAAGGCAATGCGATTTTATGAAGTGAAATTGCAAGACGAATTCTTGACAAATTGAAATTTTTGATGTTTTGACTTCATTAAAAAGCATAGATAGAATAGTGTAGTAGAGTTTGAATAACTCTAGTCGATTAGCAACATTTATCAGTGAACATAACGAGTGAATAAATAACGAATAGATAAATTTGAAGAAAGGAAGTCGATTATGAATCCTGAAATCAATCAAAATGCAATTCTTCAAGCTATTTTGGAGCTCTCTACACAAGTGCAGGGCGTGAAAACAGAGATTCAACAACAAATCAAAGCGCTAGACAAAAGACTAGATTCAGTTGAAACGAGACTAGATTCATTAGAAACAAGACTAGGGTCGGTTGAAACGAGACTAGATTCATTAGAAACAAGACTAGGGTCGGTTGAAACAAGACTAAATTCGCTAGAAACGAAACTAGATTCAGTAGAACAAAATCTTAGTGCAAAAATAGATAAAGTGGATGCAAAGATGAACGTGTTAACACTTGACATATTAGAAACAAAGGCCGATGTGGAAATGTTGAAGAAAGCAAAATAATTTGTTTTGGTCGTCACAATGTGCAATAATCATTGACAATTAGCAATGATAGAGGAGTGAGTTGGATGTTAAAATCAGCAGTATTTGAACAACTAAAAACAGCAATGAAGGAAAAGGATGTCTTAGCAAAAGGTGTGCTAACACTAGTTAAATCAGCATTAGATTTAGCAGAGAAAGAAAAAGGTGAACCTCTAACTCAACCAGAGGAGATTGCCATTATTAATCGTGAAGTAAAACAAACGAATCAGGCATTAGAAGGCGCGCAAAATGCTGGCCGTGCAGATTTAATCGAAAAAGAAGAAGCAAAATTAGTGTTATTAAAAACCTTCCTTCCTAAGCAATTAAGCGAAGCGGAAATTGCTGAAAAATTACTAGCAGCAGGCGTTAGTAAAGGTATGAATATGGGTGAAGCGATGAAGATTGCAAAACCATTATTATCTGGTCAAGCAGAAGGTGCCGTTATATCTAAAGTAGTAAAAAGTTTAATTTAATAATAAATTGAAGGATCGCTGACGAAGTAGTGTTGGCATCCTTTATTTATTGTCTGTGCAGGATCGCACCATTTAATCACTGTCAGAAAATAGAGGTTTTGCTTAATACAATGTTTAGAAGAGGAACCGTAAAATGATTTCTATTAAAATTAAGGTTTGCCAAATAAATGAAAACATTCTATACTATTAATTAACCACTGGTCAGTTAAAGGAGGATTCCATGTCGCCACGTAAACCATCAGCACAAGAATTGACACTCAAGATGATTGTTGACGAAGCTCATAAACAGTTTATTGAAAAGGGTTTTCACCAAGTTTCCATGCGTAGTATCGCGAAAGAACTTGGATGTAGTCATGGAGCAATTTACTATCATTTTAAAAATAAAGCGGAATTATTTTATTGCATTATAGGTGAGTATTTTACTGAATTAAATCAAATGTTAGATGACATTGTAAATGGAACTGGAGAGTATCAAAACAAACTTTACGATGTCTTTGTTGGCTTTATGAAATTTGGATTAAACTATCAAAGCCAATATGAATTGATGTTTATGACGAAAGATCTTCATATCGATGGATTATCGCAAGAGGCTGCTAATCTTAGCTATGAAAAATTTGCGCAATCGGTTCAAGCTTTATCAGCAAAAACATTGTTCATTTCGGATATTCATTCAACATTTCTTGCATTACACGGTTTTGTTTCACATTATCACCATTATGTGATGAACTATGATGAAGCGCAAGAGGCGGTAGATGTCCATGCTAAATTTCTCGTTAAAGCATTGGCTTAAATAATGTTGCTCTAGATGTGAAAGTGAATCTAGAGTTTTCTTTTAACATCTATTGACCAGTGGTTAATTAAAAGGAGGAATAGATGATGAAAAAAGCATTAGTCATGGGTGCTTCAGGTGGAATAGGTTTTGCGATAGTGAGTGAATTAGCAGCTAGAGGCATACAAGTTGTGGCTTTCGCTAGGGGGAAAGAGAAGTTGCAAGCGCTTTTTGAAAGTTACTCGAATGTGTCGATTTTTCCTGGGGATGTCTTTAATGAAGAGCATGTAAGGAAGGCATCTGTTGGGATTGATGTTATGTTTCATGCAATTAGTTTCCCCTATCAAGAATGGGAAGAAAAACATATTCAGTGTATCCATTCAATTATCAATGTCGCACAAACGCAACAAGCAAAGATTGCACTAGTGGATAATATCTACGCATATGGTAGGCAATCTTCTATTGTAACAGAGGAGGCAATTAAAGAACCTCATACGAAAAAGGGGAAGATACGATTAGCAATGGAAAATAAATTGAAGGCTAGTAGTGTGCCTTCATTAATCGTCCATATGCCTGATTTATATGGCCCCAATGCAGAAAATACAATTCTAAATGAAACATTAAAAAGTGTTATTAGTAATAAAAAGGCAAACTTCGTTGGGCATATGCAAGTGGCTAGAGAATTCCTCTATACAGTCGATGGAGCTAAAGCAATCGTTGAATTGGCATTGCGCTCAGACACATATAATCAGAATTGGAATGTGCCGGCTGTGCATCCTATTACAGGAGAACAATTATTGGAGATAATTCGAGATATTACGGGTTATAAAAAGAAAGTACGAACGGTTTCCAACGCAATGATTGGTATTTTAGCAATCTTTTCTCCGTTTATGAAGGAAATGAAGGAGATGATGTATTTAACAGAGGAGCCTGTTATTTTGAGCGGGGCAAAGTATGAAAGCTTGATTGGCACGTTGCCACAGACTAGTTATCAGGAAGGCTTACAACAAACGTTGCTATGGTTGAAGAAGAGGGGATAAAATCAGTTTTCCTAAAGTATAACAATTCACTTCGGTTTCTGCGGGTACAAAGTAGTTCACAGAAATCTACGTGGATTTTTATTAAATTGTGTAAGTGACTGGCACTTATTTAGTTATATAATGCCTAGCTCGTTATTACAATGAATCATAGGGAAGTACTCGTTGATAGATTAAAGGGATTGGGGGTGTTTGTTTGTCAATTGAATCGCATGTGCATGAAGTGTATCCCGAAAAAAGGAAAACGTAAATGGGTAATCATTGTAGTAAGTATTTTATTTGTTGCCGGTTTATTAATGGTAGGTAGCCGCGTTGTCTCTTCTATTTTTAATGATAATCAGTCGGATTTTGCAGCTTATAAAACACTTGTTGGTCAATCAACAGAAAATGATTTTGGGAGATTGACTTTAAACGAGGTGATGGTTGATGATAATCAACTATTGTTAAATGCAACTTTTGAACCGGCGAAAGATGTAAATTTCGACTATCAAATTTTTTTCTTTCCGCAAGTACTCGTGAACGGTCAAAATTATACCGTTCGAAATGGTGGTCAGACCATTGCCCAATCAGAAAATACTTATACAATATATAGCAGTGTTAAAATGCGTGATTTACCTCAAGATGAACTGTTGCAGCTGAATATCCTCTATAACGATTGGAATTGGGAAAAGCCCATTCCTGAGCCTTGGGCATTTAAGGTAGAAGCATCTCAAAAGCAACTGCAAGCGGATCGAAAAGTAATTGCGGTTAATAAAACCATTAAGCTTAGTGATGGTCAGGAAATTAAGGTAGAAAAAGTTGTATCTACACCGATTTCAACTACAGTATACGTTGAGACACAAGAAACTACAAATGAATCGTTAAATTTTAATATTGTATCGCAATCAGGCAAAACATGGCGTCAAGATTCTTCTTATACATTAAATGAAGAACATACAAAGTGGGGGATTCGCTTCGATGCACGCTATCTAACAGATAAGACATATAAACTGATTCCTGTTACTGCAAGTGATGTTAAAAGTGGCCCAGCTATCAAAATACGCGAGAAATGAATATTCGATGCTTTAAGTAAATTTTACAATATCTTAATCTATTATAAGATATTCTCCGTGTAATATGATTGTATATCACATGGAAAGTAGTGAACAGTTTGCCAAAGTTGTTAGAGATTTTTCTTATTTCCTTTAAATTAGGCTGTACGTCTTTTGGGGGTCCAACAGCGCATTTAGGTTTTTTTCAAATTGAATACGTGCAAAAAAGAAAATGGTTATCAGATAAAGAGTACAGTAACTTAGTGGCACTTAGTCAATTTCTCCCTGGGCCTGCATCCAGTCAGGTAGGAATGGGCATTGGTTTACTACGTGGTGGACTGTTGGGAAGCTTAGCCTCCTTTCTTGGGTTTACGTTACCATCTGTATTACTATTAACTCTATTTGCCTATTTTTACTCGCATCTAGAGATAGATATGGGATGGATTCAAGGCTTGAAATTGGTTGCTGTTGCCATCGTGGCACAAGCCATTTGGGATATGTCCAAAAAGTTAATTCCTAGCGTAGTGCACTTGATAATAGCAATTTTGGCGCTTTTAACGCTCCAATTTTGGGGAAATCCATTTGCACAAGTTACTGTCATCGCATTGGCAGCTTCAATAGGTGCACGGCTGTTTAAGCAAACGAACGGTGTAGATGATACCGCGCAAAAAAACTTACCTATATCTAAAACAACAGGTGGTTTACTTTTAGCATTATTTGCTATGTTAATGATTGCATTACCAATAGCTAATTCATTTGTAAAAGATGACTTATTAACAATTATAGAAAAATGTTATCTAGCAGGTGCCCTCGTATTTGGTGGCGAGTATGTAGTATTACCGTTACTCGAAACGCAGTTTGTGCAAAGTGGGTTAATGAGCGCATCTGACTTTATAGCAGGCTATGGTCTTACACAGGCAGTTCCAGGTCCATTGTTCACATTTGCTTCTTATATTGGGATGGTCATTGCTGGCGTGCCAGGAGCAGTGGTTGCAACGATTGCAATTTTCCTACCTGCATTTCTTTTAATTGTTGGGGCAATGCCTTTTTGGCTCACTATGAGCAGGCATGTGGCTTTAAAAGGTGCAATGGCTGGTGCTAATGCTGCGGTTGTTGGGATTTTAGCTAGTGCTTTTATCCATCCAATTGTGACCCAAACAATTCTAAGTGGATTAGATATTCTTTTAGCGGCTATATTTTTGTTGCTATCCTTGCGCTGGGCAGTCCCGCCTTATATACTGGTCGTGCTTGGCATAATAGTGGGATTGCTATGTTATTAAGAGCAAACATAAAAAAATCAAAACTACTCATGATGATGGTAGTTTTGATTTTTTTTTTTTAGATAAAGTGTTCCTTATTGTAGAAGCAAATGAAACTTTTCCATTCCAAAGGTAGGTTCCGCGAGCGGTGTGTCATCATGTTAGCTGAATTGTCATGTTCTATCTTCTATATAAAATATATTGCGTACGTATCTTGATACTAGTTTTTGCTTTTTAATTTTTGCAAAGACGTTATGAGAGTTCACTTTTATAAAACAATGTTTTTACAGTTCTTTTAAATATCTGGATGGATTCATAGCGTTCTTTATTTCGTTTGTTTATAATGAAGAAATGGAAAAACTCAACAAGAAAGAAGGGATAGCTATGGCACGAGGTGTTTACATTCATATTCCTTTTTGTCATCAAATTTGCAATTATTGCGATTTCAACAAATTTTACTTTAAAAATCAACCTGTGGATGAATATATAGAATCACTTGGCAAGGAGATGGCGCTTGCTACGGAAAAATATCCGCAACATTTTCAACAAATTGAAACGATATTTCTTGGCGGTGGAACACCGACTGCTTTATCTCCAGAACAATTGACGAGATTGCTCAACAAGATTCGCACGTATATTCCAATGGATCGTGTGACAGAATTTACATCAGAGGCGAATCCAGATGAATTATCAGAGGCGAAAATGCATGCCTTGTTTGATGGAGGCGTCAATCGTTTAAGTATGGGCGTTCAATCATTTAACCAAGAATTATTGAAAAAAATTGGTCGCACACATAGCAATAAGCACGTCTACGATACAATTGCACTCGCTAAAAAGGTCGGTTTCCAAAATATAAGCATCGATTTAATGTATGGTTTGCCTGGTCAAACGATGGCGCAATGGAAAGATTCACTAGATAAAGCGTTTGCGCTTGAGCTACCACATTTCTCAGCTTACTCTCTTATCGTAGAACCAAAAACAATTTTTTATAATCAATATGCGAAAGGGAAACTGAGCTTACCAACGGAAGATTTAGAAGCGGATATGTATGAAGTGCTAATGCAAGAAATGAAATTGCATGGTTATTTGCAATATGAAATCAGCAATTTTGCGAAAGCAGGCTTTACTTCAACGCACAATAAAATTTATTGGGAAAATGATGAATATGCTGGTTTTGGCGCAGGTGCACATGGCTATATGAATGGCACGCGTTATTCAAATTATGGTCCTTTAAAAAAATATATGGATGCTGTAAATGCGGGGGACTTACCTATCATGCAGGAGCATGATGTAACAGCAACTGAACAACGCGAAGAACAAATGTTTTTAGGGCTGCGTAAAACGGATGGAATTACACACAATATATATGAAGAAAGATTTAATGAGTCAATGATGGACCGTTATGGACATGTCATTGATAAGCTAGTATCAGAAGGGCTTTTGGCACACGATGCTGTAGGCATTCGGCTTACACGCAAGGGACGATTTGTCGGGAATGAAGTTTTTCAACAATTTTTGCTAGAAGATTGAGCGATATCGTTGACATAAAATGTGGGATTTGATAACTTAATAATAGTATTAGCACTCCTCTTAGTTGAGTGCTAACAGAGGTGATGATCATGCTAACAAATCGGCAATTACAGATATTGCAAGTAATCGTAGACGATTTCATTATGTCTGCACAGCCGGTAGGTTCTCGCCAAATCTCAAAAAAACAAGAGATTACATTTAGTCCAGCCACTATTAGAAACGAAATGGCGGATTTAGAGGAATTAGGGTTCTTAGAAAAAACCCATACGTCCTCTGGTCGAGTGCCTTCGGAAAAGGGGTATAGATTTTATGTAGATTATTTGTTGAATCCACAGGGCATTAATTCACGGGATATTCAGCAAATTCAATCGATTTTCAACGAACGTCTAGTAGAAGTAGAGCACATTATCCGAAAATCAGCGAATATTTTATCTGAGCTGACATCGTATACATCGATTCTTTTAGGACCAGATGTCCAAAGACATCGAGTAAAGCGTTTTTCTATCGTGCCACTCTCAAGCGACGCGGCAGTAGCGATTATCGTAACGAATAACGGACATGTTGAGAACCGCATGTTTAGTTTACCACCTAATTTTACCGCTGCTGAACTAGAAAAAATGGTGAACATTTTAAATGAGCGCTTAGTCGGTGTTTCGTTAGATGAAATCCATAAAAAGCTGGAAATTGAAATTCTGGCTATCTTGCAGCAACATGTTCGATCGGCGGATGATTTTATCCATTCGCTCGTTTCAGCTACGATGCAAAATTCGGAAAGTAAAATTTTCTATGGTGGTAAAACAAATATGTTCAACCAACCGGAATTCCACGATTTAAATAAAGTCCGAATGATTTTGGACTTAATGGAAACGACTAGCCAAGTGCAGTCGCTTTTCCATCCGAACGAATCGGGTATTCATATTCGTATAGGCTCGGAAAATCAGCAGTTAGAAATGGAAAACTGTAGTGTCATCACGACGACTTATTCAATAGGTGAGGATCAACAGGGTACTATTGCAATTATTGGTCCAACGCGTATGGATTACAAGCGTGTTGTTGCTTTGCTTGAAGTAATGCGCATGGACTTATCTCAAGCCTTTACGAAGAATCGTAGTGAATGATAATGAGGAGGATTTAAGTGACTGAAACAACAGAAAACAAAGACCTTGTACAAGAAAATGTACAAGCTGAAAATGAGGCAACTGTAGAACAAACAGAAACGCCAGAAGAAGTGAAAGAACTAACGATTGAAGAGCAGTATGAAGCGAAACTAGCAGAATTACAAGCAAAGCTAGATGATGAGGAAAATCGCCATCTACGCCTGCGTGCTGACTTTGACAATTTACGTCGCCGTACACAACTTGATCGTGAGGCGGCTGAAAAATATCGTGCACAAAGTCTGTTATCGGATTTATTGCCGGTATTAGATAATTTCGAACGTGCTTTACAAATAGAGCCAACTTCTGAAGAAGCAGTCTCAATTGTAAAAGGTATTGAAATGGTCTACCGATCACTAGTAGAAGCAACTGAAAAAGAAGGCTTACAAGTGATAAAAGCTGAAGGAGAGCAATTTGATCCAAATGTTCACCAAGCTGTTATGCAAGAACAAGATAGTGAAAAAGAACAAGGTGTTGTATTACGTGAGCTTCAAAAAGGGTATATTTTAAAAGATCGCGTATTACGCCCAACTATGGTATCTGTAAACGAATAGTCATCGTACTATTTGAAAAAATAATTAGTTAATTAACGCATTTGCGTTTTAATAATAGGAGGAAATTTTACTATGAGCAAAATTATCGGTATTGACTTAGGAACAACAAACTCTTGTGTATCTGTACTTGAAGGCGGAGAGCCAAAAGTTATTCCAAACCCAGAAGGAAACCGTACGACTCCATCTGTAGTAGCATTCAAAAATGGTGAAAAACAAGTTGGGGAAGTAGCAAAACGCCAATCAGTAACAAATCCAAATACGATTATTTCAATTAAATCTAAAATGGGTACAGCTGAAAAAGTAAAAGTGGAAGATAAAGAATACACACCACAAGAAGTTTCAGCAATGATTCTTCAATACTTAAAAGGCTATGCAGAAGATTACTTAGGTGAAAAAGTAACGAAAGCGGTTATTACTGTACCTGCTTACTTTAACGATGCACAACGTCAAGCTACAAAAGACGCTGGTAAAATTGCTGGTCTTGAAGTAGAACGTATCATTAATGAGCCAACAGCTGCTGCACTTGCTTACGGTTTAGATAAACAAGATGTAGACCAAAAAGTATTAGTATTTGACCTTGGTGGTGGTACATTCGACGTATCAATCCTTGAATTAGGTGACGGTGTATTCGAAGTATTAGCTACAGCTGGTGATAACAAACTTGGTGGGGACGATTTCGATGACGCAGTAATCGAATATCTAGTTGCCGAATTTAAAAAAGAAAATGGCATTGACCTTTCTAAAGACAAAATGGCTATGCAACGTCTAAAAGATGCTGCTGAAAAAGCGAAAAAAGATTTATCAGGTGTAACGTCTACACAAATTTCATTACCATTCATTACGGCTGGTGAAGCAGGTCCATTACACTTAGAAATCTCTTTAACTCGTGCGAAATTCGATGAGATTACATTACCATTAGTAAACCGTACAGTAGGTCCAGTACGTCAAGCATTATCTGATGCAGGTCTATCTACTTCAGAAATTGACCAAGTAATTTTAGTTGGTGGTTCTACTCGTATTCCTGCCGTACAAGAAGCTGTACGTAAAGAAACTGGTAAAGAGCCTCACCGTGGTGTAAACCCTGATGAAGTAGTAGCAATGGGTGCTGCAGTTCAAGGTGGCGTATTAACAGGTGATGTGAAAGACGTAGTACTTCTTGACGTAACACCACTTTCTTTAGGTATTGAAACAATGGGTGGCGTGTTCACAAAATTAATCGATCGTAACACAACAATTCCAACATCTAAATCACAAGTATTCTCAACTGCAGCAGATAACCAACCAGCAGTAGATATTCACGTATTGCAAGGTGAGCGTTCAATGGCAGCGGATAACAAAACATTAGGTCGCTTCCAATTAGCGGATATCCCACCAGCTCCACGTGGTATTCCACAAATCGAAGTAACATTTGATATTGACAAAAATGGTATCGTGTCTGTTAAAGCGAAAGATTTAGGTACAAATAAAGAACAAACAATCGTTATCCAATCTGATTCTGGTTTATCAGATGAAGAAATCGAACGCATGGTAAAAGATGCTGAAGCAAATGCAGAAGCGGATGCAAAACGTAAAGAAGAAGCTGATCTTCGCAACGAAGCAGACCAATTAGTGTTCCAAGTTGACAAAACAATTGCTGATTTAGGTGAGCAAATTACAGAAGATGAGAAAAAATCTGTAGAAGATGCTCGTGATGAGCTTAAAAAAGCGCTTGAAGCTGGTGAATTAGAAGGTATTAAATCAGCGAAAGAAAAATTAGAAGGCGTATTACAGCCTCTAGTAATGAAAGTTTACGAACAAGCTGCAGCAGCGGCTCAAGCGGCTCAAGGTGGCGAAGCAGGTCCAGAGGCTGGAACTGACAAAAAAGACGATGGTATCGTTGATGCTGACTTTGAAGAAGTAAAAGACGATAAATAAGATATCAACAGCACAGTAAAGTGAAGAAGCCAAAGACCGCTTGCGGCTTTGGCTTTTCTCTTTCTATTCTTTATAGAAAAAAGAATGGGCATGTCAGTGACATTTCTATAATGCTAGAGATATCATAGATACAATGATAGTAATGAGAAAATTATGGCGAAAATTAAAGCAGTTTTTTAAACTGCATGTTACAATAGATTTTATGCAAAAAGAGCGGAGTGTGAATCATGGAGAAACGCGATTACTACGAGGTGCTTGGTTTAACGAAATCGGCTTCTAAAGATGATATTAAAAAAGCATATCGTAAATTATCAAAGCAATACCATCCTGACTTAAATAAAGAGCCAGGTGCAGATGAAAAATTCAAAGAAATTGCTGAGGCTTACGAAGTTCTAAGTGACGATCAGAAAAAAGCGCGCTATGACCAATTTGGCCATGAAGATCCTAACGCAGGCTTTGGCGGCGGTGGCTTCGGAGGCGGCGGCTTTGGCGGCTTCGAGGATATTTTCAGTTCATTCTTTGGTGGCGGTGGACGACGTCAAGATCCGAATGCACCACGCAAAGGTGATGATTTGCAATATCGCATGAATATTAAATTTGAGGAAGCGATTTTCGGGAAAGAAACAGAAATCGAGATTCCAAAAGATGAAACATGTGATACTTGTCATGGCTCTGGAGCAAAACCAGGGACATCACCAGAAACATGTTCGACATGTAAAGGTGCTGGGCAAATTAACCAAGCAGTCGATACACCTTTTGGTCGCATGATGAATCGTCGTACTTGTTCAACATGTCAAGGAACAGGTAAAATCATTAAAGAAAAATGTTCAACTTGTCGTGGAGAAGGGAAAATTCAAAAACGTAAAACAATCAAAGTGTCTATTCCAGCAGGTGTAGATGACGGTCAACAAATTCGTGTGTCGGGTCAGGGTGAACCAGGTATTAATGGCGGTCCAGCTGGTGACCTATACATTATGTTCCGTGTTCAAGGGCACAATGAATTTGAACGTGATGGAGATGATATCTACTACGAATTAAAATTAACATTCCCTCAAGCAGCACTAGGTGATGAAATTGAGGTACCAACTGTGCATGGAAAAGTAAAATTACGTATTCCTGCAGGCACACAATCAGGTGCTCAATTCCGCTTGAAAGATAAAGGCGTTAAAAATGTGCATGGGTATGGAACAGGTAACCAATATGTCACAGTTAAAGTTGTCACACCAGAAAAACTAACAGAGAAACAAAAACAATTACTACGTGAATTTGCAGAAATCAGTGGTGATATTCCAGAAGAACAAGGAAGCTCACTATTTGATAAAATCAAGAAAAAATTCCAAGGTGAATAATTAGAGGAGCTGAAGAGCTACGTGAAGTGGTCAGAATTATCCATTCATACAAAAAATGAAGCGGTGGAAGCAATTTCAAACATTTTGCATGAAGCAGGGGCTAGCGGTGTTGTTATTGAAGATTCAGCTGAATATGCGAAGCCACGGGAAGATCAATATGGAGAAATTTATGCGCTAAATGAAGATGATTTTCCAAAAGAGGGAGTCATCGTTAAAGCTTACCTATCAGAGTCTAGCTTTTTAAATGAAACAGTCGAAGAGATTAAGGCGGCCATTACAAATTTAACGAAATTTAACATTGATATTGGCGAAAATGTTGTTTCGATTGTAGAAGTGAACGAGGAAGATTGGGCAACAGCGTGGAAGCAATATTATCACCCTGTTAAAATTTCGGAACGCTTTACAATTGTACCGACATGGGAAGACTATTCACCCGTTTCAACGGATGAGTTAATCATTGAGTTAGATCCTGGCATGGCATTTGGAACAGGAACACATCCAACGACAGTAATGTGCTTACAAGGGCTGGAAAAGGTCGTGAAAGAAGGCGACACGGTTGTTGACATTGGCACAGGTTCAGGGGTTCTGTCCATTGGTGCTGCAATGCTAGGTGCAAAAAGTGTGCATGCCCTTGATTTAGACGAAGTTGCTGTACGTTCTGCTAAAGAAAATGTTGCGTTGAACAAAGTAAGCGATACAGTGCAAGTTTTCCATGGTAACCTATTGGATACTGTCAAGGAGCCAGCAGATGTTGTTGTTGCCAATATTTTAGCGGAAATCATAATGTCCTTTACTGACGATGCATTTACGATTGTCAAACCGGGTGGATTATACGTCACTTCAGGCATCATCGGAGCGAAACGAGATGATGTAAAAGCAGCACTAGAAGCTTCTGGCTTTGTTATTGAAGAAGTATTATTAATGGAAGATTGGGTAGCGATTATCGCCCGTCGTCCACTATAAATGAACCGAGGAAGCGCAAATTGTGAGCCGAGTGCTGACGATTTGGCGCTTCTTCTATTGAGAGGAGTGAGCAGTATGCAACGCTATTTTATTGAGACGGCCATTCATGAAGCGCGCATTACAGGTGAAGATGCCCGTCATATTATGCGTGTTATGCGGATGAAAGAAGGTGCTGAAATCATCGTTGTGGCACAAGACACAGCTTATATTTGTACGATTACGGCTTTTGAAGATGAGGATGTCTTAGTGCAAGCGACGGGACAAACCATTCCATCCCCTGAACTACCAGTGCGTGTAACAGTGGCGTGTGGGTTGCCTAAAGGCGATAAACTAGAGCTTATCACGCAAAAGGCAACGGAGCTAGGCATGTATGCTTTATTACCATTTGAAGCGGAACGTTCCATTGTGAAATGGGATGTGAAAAAGGGTGCAAAAAAACAAGAGCGCTTGCAAAAAATTGCAAAAGAGGCAGCGGAACAATCACATCGCACACATATTCCCCAAATCTATGAACCGATTCACTTTAAGCAGCTTGTGTCACAAATAGGAGACTTCGATGCGGTTTTTATTGCAGATGAAGAGGATGCCAAAGCCGAAAAGCGAACAAGGTTTGCGGATAAGCTAAAAACCATGGTTGACAAGCAAGCAAAATCCATCCTTATCGTCTTTGGACCAGAAGGTGGGATTGCGCGTAAGGAAGCTGAAATGTTAATGCAAGCAGGTGCCCAAACAATGTCTCTAGGACCAAGAATTTTACGAGCAGAAACGGCGCCTCTTTATGCATTATCTGCAATATCGTATGAATTTGAATAAAACTGCGGTTTAGCCTTGTGGTATTGCTATTTTTTGCAAGTGGAACTGTCACGGAGTAAAGCATTTTACCAGTGTGTAAATCCCTTTGTAAAGCGCGTTTTAAGAAAGCTGCTGTCTGCACATGCAGGTGGCAGTTTTTTAGTCAATGGTTGTAGGGAATTACTGCTAGATAAGAAAAGCATGATGCAATCGAGCGAATTTACCGTAGAAGCAAATTTTAAAGTAGTGCTGAGAAGGGGAAAATTTTTGAAAAAATAGATTGGTTAATGTCAAAGGATTACAGGAATAAAAAAGCCCAATTGTTAGCTTTATCTAACAATTGGAGCGATTATAGTGCTTGAAAGTTGCCTGTTAGATCAGTTTATTTATTTTAAGGCTTCTTGCATAAAAACTTTCATCTTGCTACTTAATACTGTTAATTCACCAATAATTTCGCTGAAATCTTGAACTAGTTGAGCCTGTTCATTTGTTGCACCATTAATTTGCCCCATGTTTTGTTTCAGATTTTCAAGGCTACTATTAATATTTCGTAATGACGTTTCAATACTTTCTGTCGCGTTCGATGTTTCAGAAGAAAGTTTTCTTACTTCTTGTGCCACAATATTAAAACCAGCGCCATGTTGACCAGCACGAGCTGCTTCAATCGATGCATTTAAGCCAAGTAAATTTGTTTGACGCGAGATGCTTTTTATTAAATTGGTTACTTCGTGTGTTTTTTTAGCATCATCTAGTGCGTGCTGTGCTTGCGTGTTAATTTCGTCACTAGTGGCTGCTAGCTCCTCAGAATGAGAAGCTACGTTATGTACTTTATCTTGTAAACTGTTAATAATAGCTTCCATTTTATTCATATATTCTTCAAGTTTAAGTTTGTTGTCGATTGGTAAACCAAAAGCAAGTGCTCCCACAACTTTACCATGTTCACGAATTGGAAAAGCAAATGCATAAATGAAAATTCCGTAAACATCTTCTGGGATAATGATATCTGAATTTTGCCCTTTTAAAGCAGTGTAAATATTCTCATCGTTAGCGTTTACTTTGTGCCCGTCTTGATAACCTACATCGATGCGTTTACCAGCTAAACATTTTACAACAGTTTCAGTTTCTTTATCAATAACCGCTACTATTGCTTCTTCTTTTAATGCTAAGTGAATATAGGGTACTGAAAGAGATAATGCTTCAAGAATGTTCATACTAATTCCTCCGTTTTTTGTAAACCGTTTAAGGGCACTATTAGTTATGTAATCATACAATTACATTGAAAGTATATCATTTCACCAGCTTTGTTGCTATATTGGAAAAAAGAAATGTATTTTATAATATGACAATAAAAAACAATTAAATGATAAAAGAGGATGACAATTACTGATAGAAGGTTTCGTTTTCAAAGGTGATATTATATTGAGATAATTGATAGCAGAGCGTGTTAAAGTTCGGCAGTAGCTATTTGTTATGCTTAGTTATTTTATAAAAAAATCTAATAAGTACTGATTTTAAAAGGTTTGTGTTATTATAGTTCTCGTATCTAAAATAAGAACACAAAAAAATACTTATAAATACGAAACACAATGTTATGTGATGTTGAAAGGATGAAATTAATTATGAGTTACGCGCCTCCAAAAACCGTATCTCTATATACGCTAGGTTGTAAAGTAAATCATTATGAAACAGAAGCTATTTGGCAACTGTTTAAAGAAGAAGGCTATGAACGTACGGAGTTTGATCATAAAGCGGACGTTTATGTGATTAATACATGTACAGTAACAAATACGGGTGATAAAAAATCACGTCAAGTTATTCGCAGAGCTGTCCGTCAAAATCCGGATGCTGTTATTTGTGTAACAGGCTGTTATGCGCAAACATCGCCAGCAGAAATTATGGCTATTCCTGGTGTTGATATTGTGGTAGGGACACAGGACCGTACAAAATTACTAGGCTATATTGAACAATATCGTAATGAGCGTCAACCGATTAATGCTGTACGCAACATTATGAAAAACCGTGTATATGAAGAGTTAGATGTACCGGCATTTACAGACCGAACACGTGCATCGTTAAAAATCCAAGAGGGTTGCAATAACTTCTGTACATTTTGTATTATTCCTTGGGCGCGTGGTTTAATGCGCTCTCGTGATCCACAAGAAGTTGTCAAACAAGCCCAACAGTTAGTAGATGCTGGTTATCTTGAAATTGTGCTAACAGGTATTCATACAGGGGGCTATGGTCAAGACTTAAAAGACTATAACCTTGCACAGTTGTTACGTGATTTAGAAGCGAATGTAAAAGGATTGAAACGTTTACGTATTTCTTCTATTGAAGCAAGCCAACTAACAGATGAAGTCATTGAGGTTTTACGTGACTCAAAAATCGTTGTCAATCATTTACACATTCCAATTCAATCTGGTTCGGATACGGTTTTAAAACGTATGCGTCGAAAATATACGATGGCATTTTTCGGTGAGCGCTTAACAAAATTACATGAAGCTTTACCAGATTTAGCTGTTACTTCCGATGTAATTGTTGGTTTCCCAGGGGAGACAGAAGAAGAATTTATGGAAACCTACAACTTTATTCGTGACCATAAGTTTTCTGAATTACATGTTTTCCCATTCTCACCTCGTACAGGCACGCCGGCAGCACGTATGGAAGACCAAGTGGATGAGGACATTAAAAATGAGCGCGTGCATCGTTTAATCGCTTTAAACGACCAACTAGCAAAGGAATATGCTTGTCGTTTTGAAAATGATGTGTTAGAAGTAATCCCAGAGGAATTTGTTCATGATGGTAGTGATGAAGAAGGTTTATTAACAGGTTATACTGATAACTATTTAAAAGTAGTATTTGAAGGACCTGAAAACCTTATTGGTCAACTTGTAAAAGTCAAAATTACACAAGCAGGCTATCCACATTCTAAAGGGCAGTTTGTACGTTTACTAGAAACGGTAAAATAATTGATAAAGGATTGTCTATCTGTTGAAGATGGACAATCCTTTTTACTTCATAATAATGAGCTTGTATGGGCATGATAAAATTTAATAATTTATAAAATTAGTCTTTGTAGCACATATTTTTATTGGCTAGACTGGCTCTCGTGTAACGATTATTAGACGGAAACGTGAAAACATGTTATCATTCCAAAGAGGTACGGACAACTTAAGTTAGAAGGAGCGCTTGTTAAATGAAAACAAATTATGCAAGTATGATTGATCACACGTTATTAAAGGCGGAGGCAACGAAAGAGCAAATTGAAAAGTTATGTGCTGAGGCTAAAGAATTTGGCTTTGCATCAGTTTGCGTAAATCCAACTTGGGTAAAATATTGCAGCGAGCTATTACAAAATTCAAATGTTTTAGTTTGTACCGTTATTGGTTTTCCGTTAGGTGCTAATACAACCGCTGTAAAAGTATTTGAGGCAAAAGATGCAATTGCTAACGGTGCACAAGAAGTCGACATGGTTATTAATATTGGGGCATTAAAAGACCAAAACTTTGAATTAGTGCAATCAGATATTGCTGCAGTGGTGGAAGCGGCTAAAGGCAATGCGATTGTTAAAGTGATTATCGAAACATGCCTACTAACCGAAGAAGAGAAAGTAAAGGCATGTGAACTTTCAGTGGCTGCCGGAGCAGATTTCGTCAAAACGTCAACAGGTTTTTCTACAGGTGGAGCAACAGCAGAGGACATTGCCTTGATGCGCAAAACAGTTGGTCCAGAGCTAGGTGTAAAAGCTTCTGGTGGCGTTCGCAGTTTAGAAGATATGCAAAAAATGGTCGAAGCAGGTGCTACCCGAATTGGGGCAAGCTCTGGTGTAGCGATTGTGAAAGGCTTAATTGCAGATTCTAATTATTAATGTTCACATCATTTAATAGCGGTCTTTAGAAAATAGTGTATGGGGGGATTTCTCCGGTACACTATTTTTTTAATTACCACTAAAGATCGTACTTCCAATCAACCATCTATATTACGCTAACTTGTCTATAGAATAATTAATTTTTCCTTCTCATATACTCGAATGACGTAAATGCGTTTTGAAAGGAGGATTTTATGTTTACGCAATTTAAATATTGGCGGCCTTATATCAGTCCATTCGACCCTTGTAAACCGATTGAAGTCAAAAGTTATTCAACACCTCCGCAATTGTATATAGGCTTTCAACCACCTGGACTACCACAATTTCAAACTGCCAAGGAAGCGCTGAAATTTGGCACTTTATACTTCAATTTTTTAGCCCATATCCGAATCCTGAGAGAGGTGAGATGAAAGGTGAGTAAAAAAATGCCACCAGAATTTTACGAGCTTCTCGAGGAAATTCAGTATCGATTTTGTTTTAGTTGAATTAAATCTTTATTTAGATACACATCCTCACGATTATACAGCGATCACACAATTTAATGAAAATGCTGAAAAAAGTATGCGCTTAAAAATTGATTTTGAGCAAAAATATGGACCACTCATGAACTTTGGAAGAAGCTATTCGAATTATCCGTTTAATTGGGTCGACACGCCATACTTTGGCAAGTGTAACATCTTATGAAAAACGTTTGGATTAGGGGAAAGATGTTTGTGGTATTATGAAAAAAAGCTCCAATATCCAGTGAAAGTTAGTACATGTAACCCGATGCTTGCGAAATTTTTAATAGAGCAGTACGGGGGTGCTGATGGGGAGCTGGCTGCAGCACTTCGGTATATGAATCAGCGTTACACTTTACCTGATAAAGTAGTTGGTTTGCTGACGGATATAGCGACGGAAGAGTTTTCACATCTCGAAATGATTGCGACGATGATTTATAAATTAACGAAGGACGCCACGCCACAGCAGTTAAAAGAAGCGGGAATTGGTGATTATTATGTGAATCATGATAAAGCTTTGTTTTATCAAAATGCAGCCGGTGTGCCATTTACCGCAAGCTACATTCAGGCAAAGGGAGATCCCATTGCTGACCTTTATGAAGATATTGCTGCAGAAGAAAAGGCACGTGCCACATACCAATGGATTATCGACTTATCCGATGACCCTGATTTGAATGATAGTTTAATTTTCCTAAGAGAAAGAGAAATCATCCATTCCCAACGCTTTAGAGAAGCGGTCGAACTATTAAAAGAAGATGGTAACACAAAGAAAATTTTTTAAAATACGACATAAGGGATATTCGTACAGGTTTGCTTCTGTAACAAAACGTAGATGAGATAAAACTTAGCTGATAAGGCAAACGCTTGTGGATAACAACACCGTAGTGAAAATCAACGGTAAAGCAATAAAGTGTTAGATTATTGGTAGTCAATCTAACACTTTTTCTCATTTTGCTAATTAGCCTATTCAATATTGGAAAATTGCGCAATATCTTTACGATGACCAATCATGACTAAAATATCTTCTTGTTCAATTAATTGTTCTGGAGATGGAGAGATAATGATATCTACTCCTCTTACAATGGCAATAACACTGACATTGTATTTAGCACGTAAATCTAAATCGCGTAAATTTTTATTAGCCATTTTGGGAGGAATCATTATTTCTTCTATACTATAGTCTTTCGATAACTCAATATAATTTAACATATTAGGGGAGAGCAACTGATTTGCTACTCGCTCACCCATATCGCGTTCAGGATAAATAATCCAATCTGCGCCTACTTTATCTAATACTTGCCCATGTCTTTTCCCAAGCGCTTTAGCAATAATTTTTTTTATGCCAAGTTCTTTTAGCAATGAAACAGTTAAAATACTGGATTGCATATCGTTACCTATAGCAACAATGACACAGTCGAAATTTCCTATTCCAATGGAGGTTAGCGCCTTCTCTTCAGTCGTATCCGCAACGACTGCATGTGTTACATAAAGCTCGGCATCTTCAACCCTCTCCTCGTTAATATCGATTCCAAGCACCTGTTGGCCAGCTTCATGTAATCTTCTAGCAACACTTACTCCGAATCTACCTAAGCCGATGATGGCATATTGATTGATGGTCATAGTCGTTAGCTCCTCTTGAATTTAATTAACCGATCATTATATTTCCTTTTGGATGATGGAAAGCTTCTGGCTTTCGTCGTTTTGTAATAGCAAAAGCAATCGTTAGAGGACCAAGTCTACCAGCAAACATTGTTAAAATAATGAGTATACGACCAGCAGGCGTCAATTCAGGAGTTAGCCCCATGGAAAGTCCAACAGTACCAAAGGCAGATGTAGCCTCAAACAAATACATCATAAAACTATGTTTTTGTTCGGTAATGCTAAGAAAGATGGTGACAAACACCACAATGACCATCCCGCACATTGCCACGGTTAATGCCTTTAAAATGGTTTCAATCACAATTCTACGACGAAATAAAACAACATCTTCCTTCCCTCTAATTTGCGCCCAAAGCGTAGCAGCTAAAACGGCAAACGTTGTTATTTTAATCCCACCAGCGGTAGAACCAGACCCCGCTCCGATAAACATCAATAAAATAGTTAAAAACAATGTAGAGTGAGTCAAATCCCCGATAGGTAAAGTATTCGATCCAGCAGTCCTTGGTGTAACAGCCTGATAGAAAGAGCCCAAAATTTTACCCATTCCCGTTAAATCACCAATTGTTTTACTATTGCTATATTCAAATAAAAATATTAAAAGGGTAGAACCCACTGTTAAAATAACTGTGGCTGATAATACAATTTTAGAATGGACCGAAAGACGTTTTGTTTCACGATATTCATATAACTCATTCATGACGATAAACCCTAAACCACCAATTGTAATCAGCGCACAAATGGTTAACACAACAAATGGATCAGCTACATATGCTGTTAAACCTTGAAACCCTCCCATTAAGTCAAAGCCAGCATTGTTAAAGTTCGAAATTGAGTGGAAAAAACCAAAGTAAATGGCTTTGCTAATCGGCATATCAAATGAAAATCGAATCGATAAGATAAGCCCTCCAATTAGTTCAATAAGTGCTGTAAATAACAAAATTCTTTTCACCAATTTCACAAGACCAGCCATCGAAATATTATTAAAGGCTTCTTTTAACAATAGCCTTTCTTTTAAAGAGATTTTTTTCCCTAACAACAAAAATAATAATGTTGCAAAAGTCATAAATCCTAAGCCCCCGATTTGAATAAGAGCCAGAATAACGATTTCACCAAACATTGTAAAGGTGTCTCCTGTATCAACTACAATTAAACCTGTTACACATGTGGCGGAAGTAGCAGTAAACACGGCATTTAAAAAAGGTAGGCCATTTCCATCCTCTGTAGCAATCGGCAAAGTGAGCAAACATGCCCCAATAAAAATAATAATGGCAAAACCAAGTACAAGAATTTTTGGTGGACTTAAATAATGTATCAATTTTTTCATCGATGTCTCCTAACTGTTTACAAAACATGTGAGCCTTTCATATCCATATTTGGGCATAAGAAAAAGACCCTCATGGTTAGAATGTTGGATTGGGCATCACAAAAAAACTAATGAATGGTGGTCTTTATGACCTCCTTCGCTTTAGCCGACGAAGTTAGCTGACGGGTAGGATGGCGAAAGAGAACTCATCCCTTCTACATATGCAGAATTAACCCCAAAATATTGGGTCCTCCGTACTCACAAAAAATTTGAGATTTGGCTGTTATGAAATTGAATGGGATTATTTTACGCCCAACTAATATTTTTTGTAAAGCCCTTATTTAAAATAAAATTTCTTCACCTTATTGTTCACGTTAAAGCGCTATAAAATTCGGACAAAGTGGGTGTAAAAAATTCTCTGTGCTATTTCGAATACTTTCTATTGACCGTTAAAAGACAATACGGTATAATTTTTTAGTACACAACAGTTAGTTATTAGCCTAATTCGATTGTGTATTGACGTGTGTTCGGAGGGAGGGAAAGAGAGATGTCAAAAACTGTCGTTCGCAAAAACGAATCGCTTGAAGATGCTCTTCGCCGCTTCAAACGTACTGTATCAAAAAGTGGTACAATTCAAGAAGTTAGAAAGCGCGAGTTCTACGAAAAACCTAGCGTAAAACGTAAAAAGAAATCAGAAGCTGCACGTAAACGTAAGTGGTAATTTAATTTCCCATTAAAAATCCCTACGTTCAAAACACGCAATTGTATGATTCACTGAGCAGACAATGATATACCTGGAATTAATTGCACTAGCGATTAATTCTGGGTATTTTGCATGATGCTCCATTTTGCGGTACATATTCGAAAAAAAGGCCGAATGAAGTCACTCAAGATTTCATTCGGTTTTTTCATATCCATTATCAACACAACTATTAAATCCATCCAACCGAAGATAAAAAACAACCTTTCATTAAAATTTCACTGTATAATAAAAATAAACAATATTTTGTGAAACTTATTACAAAGTCTATCGTATATACAGTAGAGAAGCATGTTAGAAGGGAGGGAAAAAGATGCGACAAAAAAGGAGAATACTAAGCTATATCATCATCATTTGGATGACAGTTTTGGTAGCGTTTCCATTGACTACAGCTTTCGCGAGTAGCAAGGTTTACCACGTACCGATTCATGATGAAGTAGAACGTGGACTTCACGCATTTTTGGAACGAGCTTTTAAAGAGGCAGAAGAAAATTATGCAGAAGCGATTGTACTGGAGATACATACGCCGGGTGGGTTCGTCAATGCAGCTAGTGACATCGCCATGCTTATGGATGCCACAGAAATTCGTACAATTGCTTTTATTAACAAAGATGCGCATTCCGCTGGTGCTTTTTTAGCCTTACATGCAGATGAAATATATATGGTACCAAATGGAACAATTGGCGCAGCGGCTGTCATCGATTCAGTGGGGAATGCAGCGGACAATAAGGCGCATAGTGCGTGGTTAGCACAAATGCAGGCAGCAGCCGAAACATCTGAACGTGACCCGAAATATGCATTAGCAATGGCTGATCCAAAGATTAATTTGCCAGAATATCGTGCTGGGGGAGATAATTTATTGACATTATCTGCTGCAGAAGCAAAAAAGGTCCGCTATTCTGAAGGAACGGTTGCTAACTTTCAAGAGCTTTTGGCGGTAACGGGGCTAAAAGGTAGTGATATTGTACCGATTGAGCCAACATTCGCTGAAAAAATTGCTCGTTTTATTACGAACCCGCTAATTATACCTATTTTGTTGTCCGTTGCTAGTTTAGGGCTTGTTATGGAGCTCTATTCGCCTGGATTTGGCGTTCCGGGTATAATGGGATTGTCAGCTCTCGGATTATTTTTCTTCGGTCATATGGTGGCAGGCTTTGCAGGATATGAAACATTGTTACTTTTCATCGCAGGGCTAGCCCTCGTTATCGCAGAATTTTTTGTCCCCGGAGGCATTGTTGGTATTTTAGGTGGTGTGCTTATAATACTTAGCTTGCTGCTAGCAGGTGCGAATATAACACAAATGATTATAGCGATCGTTATTGCACTTGTAGTGGCCATAATAGGAATGGTGGTCCTGATGAAATTTTTCGGTAAAAAAATGCATGTTTTAAACAAGTTAGTGTTGATGGATGCAACAACGACGGAAGAAGGCTATGTGTCTAACGTTAATCGCACAGAGTTGTTAGGAAAAGTGGGGGTAACAATTACACCGCTTCGTCCTGCAGGTACAATTCGTTTTGTTAATGAGCGTATTGATGTAGTATCAGAAGGTGGCTACGTTGATGTAGGCAAAAATGTAGAAGTAATTAAAGTTGAAGGCTCACGCATTGTCGTGAGACAAACAGAAAAAGAGATGGAGGAATAATAACATGGGATTTGATTTAGCTCTAATGGGTCCAATTGTCGGGCTAGTCTTATTATTTATTGTAGTCGCTGTATTCTTTACTTTTGTACCAGTGGCGCTGTGGATTTCAGCTCTTGCAGCAGGTGTCCGCGTTAGTATTTTCACATTAATCGGAATGCGCTTACGTCGTGTCATTCCATCGCGTATCGTCAATCCGTTAATTAAAGCCCATAAAGCTGGCTTACCAGTAACTATTAATCAGTTAGAAAGTCACTATTTAGCAGGTGGTAATGTAGATCGTGTCGTAAATGCACTAATTGCTGCTCACCGTGCGAATATTGAACTAACATTTGAACGTTGTGCTGCGATTGATCTTGCGGGTCGTGATGTATTAGAAGCGGTACAAATGTCAGTTAACCCAAAAGTAATTGAAACACCATTTATTGCAGGTGTTGCAATGAACGGGATTGAAGTAAAAGCGAAAGCACGTATTACTGTGCGTGCTAACATCGAACGTTTAGTCGGTGGTGCAGGGGAAGAAACAGTTATTGCCCGTGTAGGTGAAGGGATCGTTTCTACAATCGGTAGTGCAACAAGCCATACAACAGTCCTTGAAAATCCGGATATGATTTCGCAAACCGTGTTATCTAAAGGCTTAGACTCGGGAACAGCATTTGAAATCTTATCGATTGATATTGCGGATGTTGATATCGGTAAAAATATCGGTGCGGAATTACAGATTGAACAAGCACAGGCGGATAAAAACATCGCCCAAGCGAAAGCTGAAGAACGCCGAGCGATGGCGGTAGCAAATGAGCAAGAAATGATTGCCCGCGTTCAAGAAATGAAAGCGAAAGTAGTGGAGGCAGAAGCAGAAGTTCCGCAAGCGATGGCAGAAGCTTTACGCTCTGGTAATCTTGGTATTATGGATTACATGAATTATCGTAACATTCAAGCGGATACAGCTATGCGTGATTCTATTTCTAAAGTAAGCCTAGATAAATCAGAACCAAATGAACCGAACGTATAACATACGGAAAGGAGCGAGTGCTAACAAATGGAACAACTCATTTTATTTGCAATTATTGCCATAGTCAGCTCGCTTTTCGGAAAATTAAAAAACCAAAAAGAACAAAAGCCAATGCCCCCTTTCAATAAATCGGCTCAACCTTCCACTCATATGGAAGTAGATGAGCCGATGCAACATCAGCCAACGACTAAAAGGCAGAGCTTCGAGGATTTTGCACGAGAGTTTTTAGGGGAAATGAAAGCGGAAATGACGACAGACATGCCGGAAAAACGAGTGGAACCAAGAGAGGAAAGTGTGAAGGAACACATTCCTAGCTATGTAGCACCACCGTTAACGCCGACTGAACCTTCTAGTCGTAAAATTGAACGACCTAGCCTTGGTCGTTTAGCTGCAGGGAAAAAAGAAAGAACAGTTGCAGCAGCCAATAATGGATTTCAACTACCAAATTCTCAAAAGGCAATTGTGCAAGCAGTGGTAATGGCTGAAATTTTAGGTCCACCAAAAGCAAAACGAAAATAACTAGCATGTCCTCCTTTTTTGGCGCATATATTGCCGAAGAAGGAGGCATTTTTTATGAAAAAATTATTTCAATTAACGCCACTACTTGAATTAACACAGTATGAAACATTAAAAATTATCGGTCCATATCGCTTTTTACATGCGGACGCTACATCGTGCTCGTTTATTTATGCAGATTATCATATTATTGTGCGTGGAAAATCCGTTGCTATAAATGCAATTAAAGAAGAAATGCTTCATCTTTCAGTAGAGGATTTGCAAGAATTACATGTGAAAATGACTAAAGATTTGGGTGTGAGCAATCATGTGGAATAATCGACCGATTATCATACGTATAAAGCGTCATGAAAATGTTCATCCTTTTATTCAAGCATTGCATGCGCAACACATACCATTAAAGCGTGTCGTCTTTCGGGAGCAAGAAGTGACATTTGAAACGCATATGGGGTACTTGTCTAAAATTCGCCGTATACGCAGTCGCTATCGGCTTAAAATGACTGTTCATTATGCAGATGAACAACATGTTTTTCGAGCTCAACTTTGGACATTGCTTGGTTTGTTTATTATGATTTTAATCCCTTTACTATGTGCACAAGTAGTTTGGCGCGTCGATATTGAAGCGGCTACACCAGAATTGCAACAACAAATAGAGCGAACGTTTCAAGAAACTTTTAGGCTAGAAACACCTATGACGAAAAAAGTGTTACCGTCAGATGCAGTAATTAGGCAAAGTCTGTTAGAAAAGCATCGAGATTTAGCATGGGTGCATATTGAAAAACACGGTGGTCGAGTTATTTTAAGACCACAGGAATCGCCTAAGAAAACGGAGCTGACAACAGAAAAACTTGCCACGCATTTAGTCGCTACAAAAAGTGGTGTTATTACACACTTTAATATTCAACATGGTGAGCGGAAAATTTCTGTAAATGATACAGCGTATGATGGGGACGTTCTAGTTAGTGGTGTCATTGAAAGTGGGGATGATCATGTTTTTGTTGGGGCAAAGGGAGAGGTATTTGCTGACTATTGGCTTGAATGCACATTTAAAATACCAACGAAGCTAACGCTCCAATCTTTGCAACAAAAGCAATGGCGTGTAGTCGTGAAAGGTATTCATAAAGAAGCGGTTGATTATGTACAAAAGAAAGACTTACCAAGTTGGTTAGATCCTTATGTTTCCATTGTGGAGGAACAGCAAACAAAAACGATGGAAATTACATTAGATGAATCTAAAATAGACACGTTGTTAATGCCACTACTTCATGAAAAGATGTTGCAATCCCTTCCTGCAAAAACAGTTATTAAGAAAGAAAACCTTTTACAGGCGAAGTGGGGGAATGGTACAGTTGAAGGGAAAGTTCTATTTTTAGTCAATGAAAACATTGCAAGTCCAATACAAGGGCTACAAGGAGAATGATTATGTCAGAACATTTAACTGTATTACAAGTGGATAATCCAAATGAAGCGGTCATGTTACTAGGTATATCTGATGCGAATATGAAATTGATTGAAGAGGCACTTCGCGTTCATATTATTACGCGCGGTGAGCAAATTCAGCTTGCAGGTGAAGAAGAGGCAAAAGAACAAGCGACATATCTTTTACATGCATTATTAAAAGTTATTCGCAAAGGCATTAATATCGACCAACGGGATGTAGCAACCGCAATTGAAATGACACAAAAAGGAACAATTGAATATTTTGCAGAACTTTACGATGAAGAAATTGCACGCACGACAAAAGGGAAACCAATTCGTGCTAAGACAATTGGTCAACGAGAATACATACAAGCGATTCGTCACAAAGACGTTGTTTTCGGTATTGGTCCAGCAGGTACCGGAAAAACGTATTTAGCGGTAGTAATGGCTACACAAGCGCTTAAAAATGGGCATGTAAAGCGTATTATTTTAACTCGTCCTGCCGTAGAAGCAGGAGAGTCATTGGGCTTCCTTCCAGGCGATTTAAAGGAAAAGGTGGATCCGTATTTACGTCCACTCTACGACGCATTAAACGATATTTATGGCTCGGAACAAACTCAACGTCTAATTGAGCGAGGAACGATTGAAATCGCGCCATTAGCGTATATGCGAGGACGTACATTAGATGATGCTTTTGTAATTTTAGATGAAGCGCAAAATACAACACATATGCAAATGAAGATGTTTTTAACACGTCTTGGCTTTGGTTCAAAAATGGTTATTACTGGCGATAAAACGCAAATTGACCTTCCTAAAAATACAGAGTCAGGATTGATTGTTGCGGAACGCACGTTAAAATATGTCAAACCAATACATTTCCAAATTTTAGAGCAAGGCGACGTTGTCCGCCATCCAGTCGTAGCAAAAATCATCCAAGCTTATGAGGAGCAACAACTTTAAAATAACCGCCTAAGGCGGTTATTTTAAAGTCTGTACCGAAAGCGAAGCGACAGGTACAACGATAGAAAAGTCTGTACCGAAAGGGAAGCGACAGGTACAACGATAAAAAAGTCTGTACCGAAAGCGAAGCGACAGGTACAACAATAGAAAAGTCTGTACCGAAAGGGAAGCAACAGGTACAACGATAGAAAAAGTCTGTACTGAAAGCGAAGCGACAGGTACAACGATAGAAAAGTCTGTACCGAAAGCGAAGCGACAGGTACAACGATAGAAAAGTCTGTACCGAAAGCGAAGCGACAGGTACAACGATAACCCTGAACACAGCGTAGCGGTGGAGGAGACTTAAGCAACGCCCGCGGAAAGCGAGCAATCCGTAACGGAAATCAATGGCAAAAGTTTGAGACCAAAGCGAAGTGACAAGTCAGCGAATTATGCATATATAAGGTTAAATGTGACGGCTATACATATACGTATAGCTGTTTTTTTGCTTTCTTTATACATTTTTCGGGAAAAATGTTTTTTGAATTGGTATGATAGAAGATAGATAGAGGAGGTGCCAAATGGAGAAACAACTTCAGAAAATTACGGAGCTTATTGGATTCCGCTACTTTTTGATTGTCGTTCTCATCCTTACAGGAGCATTACAATTTACATTTATGTATGGCAATGTAAAGGGTGTTACATATGATTTTAAACCGTTGCAACTTGCGTCAGAAACAGTAAGATCAACGAAAACCATCGAAGATACCGTGAAGACACAGCAGGAACGAGAAAAGGCTGCTAACGCAGTTACGCCCGTCTATCAATTTTCTGAAGACGTCGCTAAGCAACGTGTAGCAATCGTGACGTCTTTATTTGATTATGTCCTCGAAGTGAAAAAGGATGTCGAAAGTAGTAAGGACCCTGTTGCAACTGTCGACCAAGTGGCAAAGCTCCGGAAAAAATTAGAATCCATTGATGTGGATCAAATGCCTGTCGTCTTTACCGATGCACAGTTAGAAGGCTTATTACAACAAAGTGAAGCCGATTTAAAGCGAACAAGCATACAACTATCAAAACTTGTACAAGAATACCTAGAAAAATCAATTCGAAAAGAAAATGTGTTAGCTGCTCAAAATGATTTTGAAACCAAAATACGTGGACAGCGTGGCTATCCTGATAGGATTTTAAGTACCGTCGTATCAATTGGACGTGCTAGTATTATCGAAAACGAAACCATTAATGAGGAACAAACGAAAGTTAGAATTGAACAAGCAAAGGAAGCCGTTGAACCAACACGTATTCTACAAGGTCAAATCATCGTACAAGAAGGTCAGATTATTGATAATGAGGCTTATCGCCAGTTAGAGCTACTGGGTATGGTGAGTAATAAAGCATCACTGAAGCCGATTGCAGGGCTAATTATTTTAACGTTCATTCAAATGATATTTATGTATATTTATTTTGATCGCTGGGAAATCGAAGAACAGAAAAAGCGCAATGCATTACTCGTAACAGTTATTGTGTATAGTTTTTCAATCCTGCTAATGAAGTTTATAAGCTTAGTGGCAGATGGGTTTGATGTGACAATTGCCTTTTTATTCCCAACAGCGTTAGCTACAATGCTTGTACGTCTACTCGCTGATGATCGAGCTGCAGTCCTTATTACTGTCATGACAGCTGCTTCAGCAGGGGTTATTTTCCAAGAAGGATATTCTTCTGTAATGCAGATGGAAATTACTTTGTATATCATATTTGGTGGCTTTGCGAGTCTATTCTTTATGCGTAGTGTAGAAAAACGCTCGCATATTATGCAAGCGGTTGCCGTGATTTCTGTTGTAAATATGGGCTTTATCGCATTTTATTTATTAATGACACAATCATCTTATGGTTTATCTGAGCTATTGTTTTACTTTATAGCCGCGATATTATCAGCACTACTATCTGGTGCGCTAACGATGGGACTATTGCCATTTTTTGAGTCAGCCTTTAGTTTGCTCTCCACATTACGTCTCATTGAGCTATCCAACCCAAATCATCCATTGCTGAAAAAGCTACTAATGGAGACACCGGGAACATATCATCATAGTGTAATGGTAGCGAATCTAGCTGAAGCGGCATGCGAAGCGATAGGTGCGGACGGATTGCTCGCACGTGTCGGTTGTTATTATCATGATATTGGCAAAACGAAACGACCAGCTTTCTTCATTGAAAATCAAATGTCAGGTATGAATCCGCATGATTCCATGCCTCCAGAAACAAGTGCTGAAATAATTATTGCGCATACAACTGATGGCGCAGAAATGCTAAGACGTTATAAAATGCCACAAGAAATTATTGATATTGCGCTACAACATCATGGTACAAGTCTGCTTAAATTTTTCCTTTACAAAGCGAAGGAAGAAGGAAAAGTAATAGATGAGGCAAAATTCCGTTACCCAGGACCAAAACCTCAAACGAAGGAAGCCGCGGTAATAAGCGTTGCTGATAGTGTGGAAGCGGCGGTTCGTTCGATGAAAGAGCCAAATGCTGAGAAAATTCATAAACTCGTTCGAGCAATTATTGATGACCGTGTACAAGATCATCAGTTTGATGAATGCGATATTTCGATAAAAGAGTTAAAATGTATAGAGCAAGTACTTTGTGAGACGTTGAATGGGATTTTCCATTCCCGTATTGAATATCCAAAGGCAGATAAGTAGGAGGCACTAATGATTTTAACGATTGATTTTACAGATGAAACAAATGAAGTGACAGCACAACATACGGAGCTTGTAGAAAAGCTTTTACAACATGCTGCAAAAGTGGAAAAGATTGAACCTGAAACAGAAGTATCAGTAACTTTTGTCACAAATGAGGCTATCCAAGAAATTAACCGAGAATACCGCGATAAAGATCAACCAACAGATGTGATTTCCTTCGCGCTAGAAGAATTAGGCGAGGGAGAAATGGAAGTAACATTTGAAGGCATGCCGCGCATTTTAGGTGATATTATAATTTCCACGGATCGCACTAAGGAACAAGCAGAAGAATATGGACATTCATTTGAACGAGAATTGGGCTTTTTAGCTGTCCATGGCTTCTTGCACTTATTAGGTTATGACCATATGGTACCTGAAGATGAAAAGGTGATGTTCGGCAAACAAGAGGAGATTTTACAAACTTTTGGCTTAGGACGTGACTAAATGAACTTACGCAAATATTTACGTTCATTTGGATATGCTTTTGAAGGAATAATCACAGCATGTAAAGAGCAAAATTTTCGATCTCATTTGCTTAGTGCGTGCATTGTTATCATTGCAGGTTATTTCACAGGTTTATCACGAGTTGAATGGTTGATTGTGCTATTATTAATAGCACTGATGTTTGCGCTTGAAATGATCAATACTGCGATTGAGCGAGTTGTAGACTTAGCATCAACAGACATTCACCCACTCGCTAAGCAAGCTAAGGATGTTGCAGCGGGTGCGGTGCTTGTATTTGCGGTATTCAGTGCTATAATCGGTTTACTTATCTTTATACCGAAATGGTTTTAGTTTTGTTCCATTACAAGCTACCACTTCGCTATGTGAGGATAAACGCCAACTATGCTCTTATGCATGTGTGGTTTAAACGCTGGCAAAAATCAATTGAAAACCCCAGCAAATGTCACAGATTTTGGAGAGGCGCTTTTCAAGCAGGCTCGAAAAAATCTAGACGCAATTACGCTGTGGCGTAATGGATAGTGCCTAGTCAAAGAGGCATATTTGATTTTTATGTAGAGGAGAATTAGCATAGATGAAGATAGATATGCATGCATTACTAGAAGAGTCAAAAAAAGCACGCGAGAAGGCATATGTTCCCTATTCAAAATTTAAAGTGGGAGCTGCGCTTTTGACTAAAAATGGCGATATCATCCACGGCTGTAATATTGAAAATGCTGGCTATAGTATGACGAATTGTGCGGAGCGTACGGCGTTTTTTAAAGCCATTTCAGAAGGTGTTTATGATTTTGAGGCAATTGCGATTGTAGCGGATACGGAAGGCCCCTGTGCGCCTTGTGGAGCTTGTCGCCAAGTGATGGTGGAGTTTTGCCCACCAACAATGCCTGTCTATTTAACAAATTTAAAAGGTGATGTCACGGTAACGTCAGTTGGCGAATTAGTACCGTTTGCATTTACAACGGAGGATTTAGAGAATGCTGGAAAATAATACTGGCTATAAGTCAGGCTTTATCTCAATTATTGGAAGACCAAATGTCGGGAAATCTACATTTTTAAACAGAGTCATTGGTCAAAAAATTGCCATTATGAGCGATAAGCCACAAACAACACGAAATAAAGTACAAGGTGTACTGACAACAGATGATAGCCAAATGATTTTTATTGATACACCAGGAATCCATAAGCCAAAGCATAAGCTAGGCGATTTCATGTTAAAAGTATCTAAAAATACATTGCGTGAAGTGGACGTTATCATGTTTATGGTAAATGCGGAGCAAAAGCTTGGAAAAGGTGACGAATTTATTTTAGAAATGCTCGAAGGTAATCCAACGCCTGTGTTTCTAGTAATAAATAAAATCGACCAAGTTCACCCAGATGAATTAATGGGTATTATCGACAGTTATAAGGAACGTTATGACTTTGCGGAAATTGTGCCGATTTCAGCACTTCAAGGTAATAATGTTGAAAACTTACTAGTAACACTTACTAAATATTTACCTGAAGGCCCACAATATTATCCTGCCGATCAAGTAACAGACCACCCCGAGCGCTTTATCATTTCCGAGTTGATTCGTGAAAAAGTGTTACATTTAACACGTGAGGAAATTCCGCATTCCATTGCAGTAGTCATTGATAAAATTCGTCGTGATGAAGAAAACGAAGGAAAAATTCGTGTAGCCGCGACAATTATTGTAGAGCGTGATTCTCAAAAAGGCATTGTGATTGGGAAGCGTGGAGCATTACTGAAAGAAGTAGGAATCCGAGCTCGTAAAGATATCGAAATGTTATTGGGTTCTAAAGTGTATTTAGAGCTATGGGTAAAAGTGCAAAAGGATTGGCGTAATAAATCGACACATCTTCGTGACTTTGGATTCCGCGATGATGAATATTAATTTTCTTCGTAGGGCTTAATTGTTTCAACTGAAGTCTACCGTATCGAGTTATTGCAGTGGACAAGTGTTAGTTGAAGTAATGCTTGATTCAGAAGAAGGGAAAATGGAGCTGTCCAAATATGTTGGAGAGCTCTATTTTCATGGAAAACTTGAAAAAAAGGAGGGGGATGGATGCTTTATAAATGGGAAGGTATTGTGCTAAAGGTGCGTGCGTACGGGGAATCCAATAAGATTGTGACGCTACTAACGCGAGAAGCTGGTAAAGTAGCAACGATGGCGCGAGGGGCCAAAAAACCTTCAAGCAGATTATCAGCTGTGACACAGCCCTTTACATATGGCATGTTTATGGTGCAGCATCATACAGGTATGGGCACTTTGCAACAGGGAGAGCATCTCAATTCAATGCGTCATATACGTGAGGATATTATAGCGACAGCCTATGCGAGCTATATTATGGAACTAGTGGAACGTGTAGTGGAAGAGGGAAAAGCAGAACCTTTTGCATTTGAAGTACTCTTGCAAGCATTACAAGCAATTGAAGATGGCTATGATCCGGAAGCTATTACCCTTTTTGTAGAGTGGAAAATGCTCCCTTATACGGGTGTGCAACCGATACTCCATGCTTGTGCTTCTTGTGGTGCAGTGGATGGGGAATTTGCCTTTTCTTTTGCACAAGGAGGTTTCTTATGCCACCGCTGTTATCAGCATGATCCATATATTATTCGCCTAACACCAACACAGTTAAAGTTAATCCGAATGTTTTATACCGTTCCAATTGATCAGATTGGTAAACTGGAATTGAAAAAAGAAACAAAATATTTCATAAAAAAAATTATTACAACGATTTATGAAGAACAAACTGGAATCCGCTTTAAAACAAAAAAATTTATTGAGCAATTAGAAAGAACGCCTGAATTACAGTTAAGACCATCTACAGATAAAACAGAAATGCCAGAGGACAATTAATGTACCCTCTGGCATTTTTACATAATGAATTAGTATTCTTCCATATCATCGTATAAATCGTAATAAGTTGCCCATTTACCTGCAATTTTCATAAATTCAACATTTAAATATGCAGTTTCTCCATTTTTTCCAGTTACATGTATCATGGCATTGCCCTCTGCTAACGGTGTTACAATCAATTTGTTTCCATTAAGTACTGCTTTGACTGGTACTTTGTAAGTTGGATCAGAACCATCATCTAAATCTTCTAATGCAACTTGTACTGGTTCAAATGATAAATAATCGCTTGTAAATGTTAGTTCGTCGGTTAATTCGTAAAGGTCAATACTACGTACAAAATCATACGTATATACATCAGCCGCCATTATTTGTTGTTGGGTACCATTTGTGAAAGTTAATAAGTATTGTCCATCTTTAAAAATCGATAGTGTTGTATTATTATTTTTCGTTTCTAGTGCATAGGAATCCGAAGATAAAGCCTGTCCATCGGCTGTTTGTATACTTACTTCTGTAGGTGCGAACGTTAAATCCGTTTCATTTAAGTTGAGCGGTAGATGTTCTAAATAGTCTTCTTCCTTTACTTCTTCAAGCGTTGTTTGTAGCTTACCGTCTACAGTTTTTACATGAACTAAGAAAAAGAAATCTGTGAACTCTTCTGTCTCTTCGCTAAAACCAGAAATGACTAATTTACCAGTACCTTCTTTTAAAGGCTTAATCGTAATGGTATTTGTCAACATCTCTTCGTCATCCCATGTGAAAATATCCTCTGCGGGTTCAATTCCACCATAAGAAGCGAAAATATAATCTTGGTTAAAACGACTTGCAGAAATCGTAGCATTATGTTGAGTGTTTTCTGCTCTTACTACAAAAGAAGCCAGTTGAGAACGTTTTACATAGCTTTGAGGGCCAAAGGTAGTCGGTGTCGTGCCTTTTGTAATGTTATTAGAAAATAATGTTTGAATATATGGCTCATATTCACTGCCAGCTTCTACATCTGTAAAGGGAATATCGATATCATCAGTAATTGTTAAATCAAAGCCCTTGACAATCATTTTCGACAATTGACCTCGTGTAATTTGTTTCGTTGGGTTGAAATAACCATTAGAGCCTCGGATGATCCCTGCTTCTGCTAGTGCAGCGATGGCACCGTAGTTTTCATTGTCAGGAGTAATGTCCTTAAAGTTAGGATTTTTTACATGAACAGTATCAAGATGTAAAATGCCTGCTAAAATTTTGGCAGCCTGTGTACGGGTAATAAAATTTGCGGGCTTGAACGTGCCATCTGGGTAGCCGGATATAATTCCACGCTCTGCTAAGTTTATGATTGCTTTCCCTTCCTCTGTTGAGGGATTTATATCGGGGAATGATGAAGCAGCATATGCTGGGGGTGCTATGACAATGGCGCTCGTTGCGATAGTTGTTGCCATAACCAGTTGATAAAAACGATGTGTATTCAATTTGTTTCCTCCAATGTCCATTTTTATAGCTTGCTTTTTTCTAGTAAAGATCCTTCCTATGTACAGTTTCAAACTTCCGGACGATTGATTGCGAATGGTTGGTATTACTATGTATTGTTAAAAATACGTACTTTAACACAAAAGATTAACTATAATAATATATTTATAACAAATTGTTGAAGGTGAGAATAGAGGGAATATTATCCACTATAAAATGGGAATTATGAGATATAAATAGCAATGAGCTTATGCTACTAGGAAAAAAAGATTAGTAGATAACATTTAGTGAGAAATTTTTTGTTTTTTAAGCCATTCTTTATATTAATAGAAAAATGGTTATTTTTTATAAATATACATTTATCTATATTTTTAAATAGGTCAAATGAAATATAACATTGCCTGAATATCGATAAAAATAAATAAAATAAATAAGAATAAATAACTAATTTTTAGGTGGTTTATAATATATGCATAGTATTAACTAATCATTTAAGCCCCATATACTAGTTGAAAAGGCATTTTAACCTATGATATTGTAAAGATACAAAGAAATGTAATATTAATTATTCTTGTATAATTATACGAATTAAAGTTTAGGAATGTAATTTCAAACTATTTTAAAACCATGCCTCTATCAGCAAAACGTACTATTGTACGTTATTAGATTAATGCAGTCCTATGGAAAAGGGAGGGAGGTCACATAATGCTCTAACCATGCGTGTGTGGCTGATAAAATGCTAAAAAAAGTGATATTATGTATTGATGAAGTAGAAGCCGGTGATATTTTAGCAGAAGATATTTTTTCCGAGTATCGCCTATTAGCTAAAAAAGATTTAGTGCTAACTGAAAGAATTATTGCATTACTTAAACTTAGAAGAGTAGAAGAATTGTCAGTTTATCTATCAACAGATTCAGTAAGAATTGTTCATGATTTAAGTATACAACGTACAATGGAGTACGAAGATATTTTTGCACCACTGTTGGAGAAAAATGACGAGATAGATGAATATCAAGTAGCGGTCAGTAATCTATTTATGTCAACATTAGAAAATGTTGTACATGAATTACGTTATGGTCAAATATTAAAAAGTACGCAGGATACGGCATATGTCAGAGGTATATTTGAACGGATTTTAGCAGAAAAGAGTCGCTACGATTTGCTTATGCGTTTAAAGGAGTGGGATGAATACTCATTTGTCCATTCATTTGATGTTTTTGTTCTTGGAACAATTTTTGCAAGACAATTAGGCTTAACGGACATTGAGATGCTTGCCAGAGGTTATTTATTTCACGATATCGGCAAAGTTTTTATTCCACAAGAAATCTTAAGTGTAAAAAGAAAACTGTCCGAAGATGAATTTGATATAGTCAAAACACATACGACGAAAGGCTACGAGCTTCTTATAGAAAATGGTGAAGCTGATATTGCCTATTTGGCGCGCGATCACCACGAACGCTTTGCTGGAAAAGGGTACCCTAACCAACTGTGTGCAGATGATATGAGTGAAGGTGTTCAGTTATTACAAATTATTGATGTCTATTCTGCAATGACCTCAAAGCGTGTATATCATTCTGGATATGGTGCGACGGATGCTTTAGCAGTTCTATATCGTGATCGGCATTTATATAATGAAAAGTTTATGAACAAATTTGTAGAATGTCTTGGCATCTATCCTGTAAACTCAGTTGTGTTACTATCAGATAATCGTAGTGCTCAAGTAGAGCTTGTCTATGATATGTTCCCAACATTGCCGAAAGTAAAGTTACTAGATGAACAAACGTCCATGAACTTACCACTGAATTATAGTGTCAAAATTGTTAAAATGATTGATTATCGTGCCAATAGTTTTGAGGAGATTTTTAATTTATTTATCGAGCAGTTGATACGTAATGATGAAAATTCTTTAAGGGTACATTTCAATAAATTGATTGACCATTTACATCCGAAAGAAATTGTTTTAAAAATTTTTCTCCCAGCTTTTCGTATTCTTCGACTACTAACGAGAGAAATACAAACCGATATGAAGAAATATAAAAATTCCATACTCATATTAAATAAATTGTTGGAAGAACAATTAAATGTTTTGTACATGGATTATCAGCATGAGCAAACAACTATTTTAGTTGTTGAAACGGCTGTTCGAGAAAATTTTTTCATCAAACTTGTTCAGAGTATTTTGTATATTGACAAAATTGTACCATTCTTTATCAATCCGGGAGATGACCAGCGCATTACGCAACTAATGGAGCATTGTGGAGTCAATGTTGCCTATTTTATTGAGGAAGAATTGACGATAGACAGACGAGTGCGTCCTATGCGCGAAGGGACATTTCTCTATTACTCTCTAAGTGATATTGAGGAACTGTTAGTAAACTTAGTAGGGATGAGTATGAAAAAGTTTCTATTTGAAGAAAAAATGCAAGAGCGATTATTTATATCGTTAAAAGCATAAAGCAAGATATTTATGACGACCAAATCAACAGTTGATTTGGTTTTTTTTGTAAGCTTGCAAGAGGGATTAGATAAGGCTGTTGCAATTTAAAGGGGGAGTTCGATTGGCAATTGATAGTATCATCGAATTGAATGAACAAAATATTGTTCAAAGTGGATGCTTTTGTCTACGCAGTAATCCACATGCTACAGGATATATAAATAAAAGTAACTGGCTTTATGAAAGATTTCATGAAGGATTAAAGTATATAAAAATAATGGACAATAATAAGCAGGCAGGTTTTATTGAGTATACACCGATTGAGTATTCTTCAAGGGTTGTGTTTGGCGAAAACTATGTTGTGATTCATTGTTTGTGGGTAAGTATTACTGGAAAGGGCTATGCCTCGAAATTGATTGATAGTTGTATAGAAGATGCAAAGAAACAACAGAAATCAGGTGTCATTGTCATTACAAACGCAAATAGTTCGTGGGTTCCGAGTAAGCAAATTTTTTTGAAACATAACTTTAAAGAAGTAGAGCAGGCACCAAATGGATTTGAATTGCTTGTTTATAAGTTCAGAAATGCACCAAATCCATATTTTCCGAACGATTGGGATAAGCGGCTAGCATCTTATCAGGAGCTAACAATATTCCGAACCCCTCAATGTCCCTTTGTAGATATTGCAACGGATAATGTTGTAGAGGCTGCAAAAAAACTAGGCATTCATGCTGAAATCATTGATGTGCAAAATAGAGAAGAATTAGTCAGACTTTCTCCTACGCCTTATGGTGTCTATGGAGTCATCTATAAAGGAAAATTACTAGCCTTTCATCGACTTACTGTGCATTCGGCGATAAAGCGTTTAAAAGCCTTTCATCCAATTGATGGTAAATAGAGCGCTAGTTTTAAAAGCGGAAGTGGGCAGTGACTCTTGTAAACAACTAGACATACACTAGTGTTACAGCTTACGTGTATGCCCACAAAAAGCATCGCCGAAGCAAAAACGTGTTAGATTGACTGTAATCAATCTAACACGCTTCCTTTGCTTAAAACCTAACTAATCGTTTGAATTAAAATTGAAGATGCTTTTCGATATATGCTTTCACATCAGCGATTGGCATACGTACTTGTTCCATTGAATCACGATGACGAACAGTTACTTGACCATCTTCTTTTGAATCGAAATCGAATGTAATACAGAATGGCGTACCGATTTCGTCTTGACGGCGGTAGCGTTTACCGATTGATTGAGACTCATCAAAATCAACAGGGAATGATTTGCGTAACGCTGACCATACATCTGCAGCTTCATCAGATAATTTTTTAGAAAGTGGAAGAACAGCTGCTTTAAATGGTGCTAAAGCAGGGTGGAAACGTAATACGGTACGTTTGTCATCACCTTCAAGCTCTTCTTCATCATAGGCGTCACATAAAAATGCTAATGTCACACGGTCAGCACCTAAAGATGGTTCGATACAATATGGTACATAACGCTCGTTTGTTACTGGATCAATATAAGTGAAATCTTCGCCTGAATGTTCCATATGTTGTTTTAAGTCGTAGTCTGTACGATCAGCTACACCCCAAAGCTCGCCCCAGCCGAATGGGAATTTAAATTCGATATCAGTTGTTGCATTTGAGTAATGCGATAATTCATCTTCCTCGTGGTCACGTAGACGCATAGAATCTTCTTTCATACCTAAGTTTAACAACCAGTTTTTACAGAATTCTTTCCAATAGGCATGCCACTCAAGATCTTCACCAGGCTTGCAGAAAAATTCAAGCTCCATTTGTTCAAATTCACGAGTACGGAATGTGAAGTTCCCTGGCGTAATTTCGTTACGGAAAGACTTCCCGATTTGTGCGATACCAAATGGTGTACGTTTACGCATAGAACGTTGTACGTTTTTAAAGTTAACGAAAATTCCTTGTGCTGTTTCTGGACGAAGGTAAATTTCATTTGTTGAAGATTCTGTTACACCTTGGAATGTTTTAAACATTAAGTTGAACTGACGAATATCAGTGAAATCTGCTTTGCCGCAATCAGGGCAGACAACATCGTATTTCACCATTGTTTCTTTCATTTGATCGAATGTCATACCATCAACGATAATTTCATCACCTTTTGCTAGCGCAGCATCTTCAATGATTTTATCTGCACGGTGACGCGCTTTACAAGCTTTACAGTCTACCATTGGGTCGTTGAAGTTGCCAACGTGACCAGATGCAACCCATGCTTTTGGATTCATCAGGATAGCCGCATCGATTCCAACATTATGTTCAGATTCTTGGACAAATTTTTGCCACCAAGCTTTTTTGACATTGTTTTTTAATTCCACACCCAGTGGACCATAATCCCAAGTATTTGCTAAACCTCCGTAGATTTCAGAACCCGGGAAGACAAAGCCACGATGCTTTGCTAAAGATACAATTGTTTCCATTGATTTGTTAGCCATAATAATAGCCTCCTTCGTAATTTTTCCTTGCATTTGAGTGAAACGTAACTGTCTGATAGGACGAATAGATAGACAACAATCATGATAGATTACCCTCATATTTGTTGAAAATAAGAATTCGCCATATCCAAAATAAAAATAGCACCCGTCTCCGGGCACGAAAATGCCCAGGGACGAGTGCTAATACCCGCGGTTCCACCCTGATTGTTTTAAACGCTTTGTTTAAAACCTCTTTTCAAAAAGTTAGCTCAAGGAGTGCCTTTCTCTGTTGCTATGTAGACTTTCACCATCTTCTACTCGCTAAATAAATGAACAGATACTTTTTTCCTATCATCGCCTGTATAACGCAAGATTGCTCGAAAATACATGGAGAGCAAGCGTCTGTGTCAATATTGTAGCATGTAGTTCTTTTCTTCGCAATAACCATTAAAATAGTATATAATAATTGAGCATAAGTATAACACTATTAGATTTGAGGCGGTGAGTCCAATCGAACTCAATAAACGTCAGGAAGACATTTTACAAATTGTGAAAGAGAACGGCTCGATAACAGGGGAACATATTGCAGAACGTCTCAATCTGACAAGAGCGACTTTAAGACCAGATTTAGCCATTTTGACAATGGCTGGCTTTTTAGATGCTAGACCAAGAGTTGGTTATTTCTATTCTGGTAAAAAAACATCCGTAACATTAACGGATAGCATTAACAATTTAAAAGTTAAAGATTTTCACTCTGGACCTGTTGTTGTACCTGAAACAATGACGGTGTATGATGCCATTTGCTTCATGTTTTCAGAGGATGTCGGGACCCTTTTCGTTGTCGATAAAAACGAATTTTTGACAGGTGTTCTGTCTCGTAAAGATTTACTGCGTACAAGTATTGGCACGCAGGATTTAAATAAAATTCCTGTACATATTATTATGACACGAATGCCAAATATCTCGTACTGTGAAAGATCCGATTCGTTAGTTGTTGCAGCTAATAAGCTAATAGAACGAGAAGTAGATTCATTACCGGTAATCGAACCACAAGAGGGTGGATTGACGATTGTAGGTCGTCTTACTAAAACGACCATTACACGTGCTTTCCTGTCGCTTGCGCAAAATGTCTAAAAATTGAAGGGGAACAGCATGAAAAGACTACGAGTTTTTGTTGTATCTGATTCAGTCGGCGAAACTGGGGATCAAGTAGCCAAAGCCGTAATTAGCCAGTTCCGACCAGGCTTGGAAAATACGATTATTCGGCGCTTTCCACATATTCAAACAGAGGAGCTTGTTCGAAAAATTGTGTGCCTCGCTGCAAAACAGAAGGCATTTGTTGTCTATACACTTGTTCGACAAGACATGCGTACATTACTACATGATTTATGTGAGAAAGAAAAAGTACATGCTGTAGATATTTTAGGACCAGCGTTGAAATCGATGGCAACCTTTATGGAAGAAATGCCATTAGAGACACCGGGCATTGTGCATCAACTTGATGACGACTATTTTAAAAAAATTGAGGCGATAGAATTTGCGGTGAAATACGATGATGGCAGAGATCCACGAGGCTTATTGCAAGCTGATATTGTACTTGTGGGTGTTTCACGTACATCAAAAACGCCTCTTTCACAGTATTTAGCACATAAACGTTATAAGGTGGCAAATGTACCATTAGTCCCGGAGGTCGCGCCACCAGAAGAATTATTTAAAATCGATCCGAAGAAATGCTTTGGTTTAGTTATCTCTCCTGATAAATTAAATTCAATACGAAAAGAAAGATTAATGACGTTAGGGTTAAATGATGATGCCATCTATGCTCAGCATGTCCGTATTTTAGAGGAGATTCAACATTTTGAACAAGTTGTTGAGAAAATAGGTTGTAAAGTGATTGATGTAACAAATAAAGCTGTAGAGGAAACAGCGAATATTATTATTGAACAGCTAGCAAGTTGTAAATAAGAAACCAAATTGTGTAAACCACCTCGGGGTAGTAGAGGCGGTTTTTTTGAGTGGGTTTTGAAATTGGTATAGATAAATACTAATTTTTGTTTTATAATAATAAAATTGTGGTAAAAATATTTAAAAAGAGAAAAATCCTATTTTTTTGTCGAGAAATAAAGGATTTTTAAAACGGATATCGAATTGTGTTCTAGAACGTAAATTAAAGATGGTGATGAATTTGGCAGGGAAAATACCAGAAGAAGTGATTGAGCAGATTCGTACACAATCGGATATTGTCGATGTTATTAGCGAATATATGCAGCTAACAAAGCGCGGGCGCAATTGGTTTGGTCTCTGTCCTTTTCATGGAGAACAAACGCCATCTTTTTCTGTGTCAACCGACAAACAGATTTTTCATTGTTTTGGTTGCGGTGCAGGCGGTAATGCCATTACTTTCGTCATGGATATCGAAGGGATTTCTTTCCCAGATGCAGTCGTCAAACTAGGTGAACGTGTGGGTGTACATTTAGATGTTGGTCCAACTTTGCCTCAAGCGACGACAAAGATTTCAAAAGCGGAAGAAAGGATGAAAGAAGCACATGCTTTTGCGGCAGATTTTTTTCATCATTTATTGCTGAACACAGAAGATGGGGAAGAGCCTTTAAATTATTTGCTAGAAAGAGGATTTACAAGGGAACTTATCGAATCTAATAGCATTGGATGGTCTCTCCCAAGCTTTGATGCATTAACGATATTGCTTGAAAGAAAAGGTTATAACTTACAAGAAATCGCAGATAGTGGTCTAGTAATCAAACGTGAAGGAGAAGAACGCTATTTTGATCGTTTTCGGGGACGTATTATGTTTCCAATTCGTGATGAGAACGGTAAAATTATTGCCTTCTCAGGGCGAATTCTGTCATCGACAGGTGAAGAGGCAAAATATTTAAATAGTCCAGAATCACCAATTTTTCAAAAGAGTGAAGTGCTATATAACCTAGACAAAGCACGAACCTCTATTAGAAAAAATCGTCAAGTAGTGTTGATGGAAGGTTTTATGGATGTTTTAGCTGCATCTTCAGTTGGTGTAACAAATGCCGTAGCAACAATGGGTACTTCGCTTACGAATCAGCATATCACAAAGCTAAAGCGCTTAGTAGAGCAAGTTACGATTTGCTATGACGGTGATAATGCTGGATTTGATGCGGCGAAACGAGCGGCACAGTTATTACAAACGGAGCGCATGAAAGTGAATATTGCGGTGATACCAGATAAACTAGATCCTGATGAGTATATTCAAAGTCTAGGTGGACAGGCTTTTAAGGAACAGATTTTGGAAAACCCACATACGTATATTGCTTTTATGATGATGCATGCTAGACGAAATAAGAATTTTCAGTTTGAAAATGATACGCTTCAATATATTCAAGAAGTACTCGAACAATTAGTGGGTAGCTCCTCACCGATTGAACGAGATTTGTATATCCGACAGCTATCGAATGAAACAACGATTTCGGAAGAAGCGATTTATGCCCAATTCCGAAAACTAGAGGCAAATCAGGTACGCACTGCGAAAGTGGAAATGCCAACGCATACACCTTCGATGCCAGTCACGCAGCGACAAAAGCCTATGGACGCAGCAGAACGTGCCGAACGTTTATTACTGGCTCATATGCTTCATAATATAGATGTAGTGGACAGGGTATTACGTAGTGAGCAAAAAGAGCCTTTTGTACGAGATGCATATATGGCAGTTTTTGTTCGATTGGTAGGATTTTATGAGGAATATGGTCATCCAGATTATCAGCGCTTTGTCGAGATATTAGATGACGCTGAATTACGCAAAATTGTGATGGAAGCTGCTTTAGTGGAAAGGGATCCAGACCAAGCAGAGTCAGAGGTTACAGATTCTATTCGACAGCTTCAAAAATATAGAATTGAGCAGGAAATTCATCAAAAGATGCATGAGTCAAAGGAAGCGGAGAAGATGCACGAGTATGCGCGTGCACTTGAAATCGCCCAACAGATTATTCATTTAAGAAAATCGTTATCGGCGATTTAACCCGATTCGGTTGTTTAGAAGGAGGAAGGTTTATGGCGGACAAGTCTGAACGTTCAAAAGAGGTAGAAGTAGAAATTACATTAGATGAAGCAAAAAAATTACTACAAGAAAAGGCGAAAACAGAAGGTGAAATTTCAATGAAAGAAATTTCAGAGAAATTACTGCCTTATGAGTTGGAAAATGAAGAAGTTTTTCATTTCGCTGAAGATCTTGAAAAACATAAAGACATTCAAATTATCGGTAAAGAAGAATTTGAAGAAGAAAGCTTAATGAAAGAAGAAGCTAACGAAGAAACGTTCGATTTAAATGATTTAAGCGTACCACCAGGGGTAAAAATTAATGATCCTGTTCGTATGTATTTGAAAGAGATTGGTCGTGTAGATTTACTTTCTGCTGAGCAAGAAATTGCACTGGCAGAACGTATTGAGCAAGGGGATGAAGAAGCGCGTAAACGTTTAGCTGAAGCGAATTTACGTCTTGTTGTATCAATCGCCAAACGCTATGTGGGCCGTGGAATGTTATTCCTTGATTTAATTCAAGAGGGGAATATGGGACTTATTAAGGCAGTTGAAAAATTCGACTATCGTAAAGGTTTTAAGTTCTCCACTTATGCAACATGGTGGATTCGTCAAGCGATTACACGTGCGATAGCGGACCAAGCACGTACAATACGTATCCCTGTGCACATGGTAGAAACAATTAACAAATTAATTCGTGTGCAACGTCAATTATTACAGGACTTAGGTCGTGAACCGTCTCCAGAAGAAATTGGCGAGGAAATGGATTTAACACCTGAAAAAGTACGTGAAATTTTAAAAATCGCGCAAGAACCAGTATCTCTTGAAACGCCAATCGGTGAAGAAGACGATTCACATTTAGGGGACTTCATTGAAGACTCAGAGGCTCAATCTCCTTCTGATCATGCAGCCTATGAATTGTTAAAAGAACAGCTAGAAGATGTATTAGATACATTAACAGACCGTGAAGAAAACGTACTACGTTTACGTTTTGGCTTAGATGATGGACGTACACGCACGTTAGAAGAAGTAGGGAAAGTATTTGGTGTAACACGTGAACGTATTCGTCAAATTGAGGCAAAAGCACTTCGTAAATTGCGCCACCCTTCTCGCAGTAAACGTTTAAAAGATTTCTTAGAGTAAAACAGAACTTCAAACTTATATATGCAAACCCCGCCACTTAAATTTTGTAGCGGGGTTTATTCTTTATAAGCTATTTTTAAAGTAGCTTTCCTTCTTTGGGACATTTAGCAGTTTGAACACTATTAAACCATGTTAATTTAACATAATGATATAAGAGATGTAAAAATACATAATTTGAACGGATGATAAGTTCCGTTTTTTGCGACTTTTTACAGATGTTCTTTCTTTAATTGTGAGATAAAATTGTAGTACAACCATTATTAAGCAATGTTTGGAGAAAATACGATGACAAATCCACGGAAAAAAATTATTTTAAATGAGATATTGTTTTGGAAGCAAAATAAGCTATTACCAGAGCACTACTGTGACTTTCTAGCCACTCTTTATGCAGAGGGAAATGATGTGGAAGAGCTAGAGGAAGCAACTCATAAACAGGCAGTATTGCCTTTAGAAAAACGAAAAATGATGTTCTTCATAGTGGGATTATGCTTGGGTATGCTACTGCTCTTGTATATTTATTTTACAGTCACTTCTTTATTGCTTTTATTAACAGGTATTGTAGCCATTGCTACAATTACATTATTCATAATGGCTTTTCAAGTTGCGACCAAAAATAACTTATTAGCACCTGTCTTTCATATTATTGCTGCTATCTTGTTATTTAGCTTATCTATTCGCATGTATACTACATATTTTAGTGGAAATAATACTGTGCTGTTTGTCATTATCGCTGCAAATTGTGGGGTATGGCTAGTATCAGGTATCAAAATGAAGTTGCTTTATTTCACAGTATCTGGTGGTCTCGGGTTATTAGCACTTATTGGTTATTATTTGTATAATTTTATGTAAAAAAATACACCGCTATGACGAACTTTTCATTCATAGCAGTGTATTTTATTTTTGTAATATAGTAGTATGACTTTTTTAAAAAAGTATAAATAGAAGAAAAAATAGAAAAAACATCGAATAATAATATATCAAAATAATAGTATAACCTATTTGTGAAATTGTTAGGATAAATCAACAGCATAATAGGACATAAAGGTTTTATACGACAGCTATTAAATTTTTCATTGGACGTATATGATTGCCAATATGGTGGCAAAATATTGGCGAGAAGTGAAAGAGTTGAGTTATTAGAAGGTACATTATCAGTCCATATTTTGGGTTTAACAAGACATAATTTATCCAATTGATACAGAAATGTCGAAATTGTTACAAACAAAGGAAAACTTAGCGAATGGGGCTTTTCGTTTCTTGTTTAATGCAGTACAATATTAGATGTTGACTGATTCTATATTATAATAGAAGTAGACTTATTATGAGGAGGGGAAACATATGAAAAACAATCCAGTCGTTCCTTACATCTTGATTCTGGCATTTGGTATAGGTCTTATTTTCTTCATGTCTTTACAAGGCGCAGATAACAAGAAAGAAATTGCTGCTGAACAAGAGGGCGGTGGCGAAACTACAGAAGCTAATGATGATGGTTCTGCATTAGTACAAACTTGTATCGGTTGTCACGGTGGTGACTTAACTGGTGGTGTTGGTCCAAACCTACACGGTTTAGATGAAGCTCGTATCGTAGACGTGTTAACAAACGGTATCGAAGGCACACCTATGACACCAGGAATGAAAAACGAAGCGGAAGCAAAAGCAATCGCTGAGTACATTTCTACTCTAAAATAGTTTTAAAAAATGGCTGTACTAAAAAGTGTCTTTACGCTTTTAGTACAGCTTCTATTATGATGGAGTTGCTCAAAAATCTGAGACAACTCCATTTGTTTTTTTGTTCAACATCATACATACTAGAGTGGACTCTATATTTATAAGGTAGGCGGTTTAAAATGAACGCACAAAAATTATCAAAACGTTTAGAAACAGTGGCAAAATTTGTTCCAACTGGTGCGGTTGTAGCAGATATTGGCAGTGATCATGCATATTTACCATGCTATTTAATTCATAAGGGGATTGCTGCGAGCGCAGTAGCCGGCGAGGTTGTAAAAGGACCATATGAATCGGCGCTAGGACAAGTAAAAAAAGAAGGGTTAACGGAGAAAATTACTGTTAGACTGGCAGATGGCTTAGCTGCAGTGGAGGCAACTGATCATGTAGATACTGTAACAATAGCTGGCATGGGTGGACCACTCATTGTGTCGATATTAGAGAAACATCCACAAAGCTTACAAGGTGTTACACGTCTGATTTTGCAACCTAATATTCATGCAAAAGTTATCCGGGAATGGGCTTTAACAAATAATTGGGGCATTCTCGATGAAGATATTTTAGAAGAAGATGAAAAAATTTACGAAATTCTTGTCTTACAAAGAGGAGCGATGACGTTATCTCCATCGGAAATCTTATTTGGTCCTAAATTATTGTTACGTAAAGCACCAGCTTTTTTAAAAAAATGGCAACGAGAAAAAGAAAATTGGCAACGTGTTTTACAGTCCATTGAAGGGGCAGAGCCAACTCTTGAAATTGAGGAAAAACGTGCGGAATTAACAGCACTACTTGATTTAGTGGAAGGAGTTTTATAGCATGAAATCAGTAAATGGTCAGGAAATTATACAACTATTTGAATCATGGTCACCAAAGCATCTTGCATGTATGGAGAATGATCCAATTGGACTTGCCATTGGAACGTTAAATAAACCTGTAAACAAAGTATTAGTGACATTAGATGTGAATGACGCCGTAGCAGACGAAGCGATTGCCCAAGGCTGTGAACTGATTATAGCGCATCATCCGCCTATTTTCCGTCGACTAGCGAATATTCGTACGGACAATCCCGCTGGACAATTATACGAAAAACTTATTAAACATGATATTGCGGTCTATGCCGCACATACAAATTTAGATGTAGCGGAAGGTGGCGTCAATGATTTATTAGCTGATGCATTGCTGCTCGAAAATCGCTCTATTTTAGAGGAAACTTATGCTGAGGATGTTTTAAAACTAAGCGTTTTTGTACCGACTGCCGATGCAGACGTGCTGCGTGAGGCATTAGCAAAAGCGGGAGCAGGTCGTTTAGGTTCTTATGAAGCGTGCAGTTATACATCGAGTGGAGAAGGGCGTTTCCGTGCACTTGAAGGGGCAAATCCGCATGTTGGTTCTATTGGAGAATTACATGTCGAGGAAGAAGACAAAGTGGAAGTGGTTTTGCCCGCGTCCATTAAAAACCGCGTATTGAAGGCACTGTTAAATGCCCATCCATATGAGGAGCCTGCGTATGATATCATTCGCTTGGAGCAACAAACGAATCGTATGGGATTAGGTCGTGTTGGCTATTTACCAAAAGAAATGCTGTTACAAGATTTTGCAGAGTTTGTAAAGAAACAACTAGATGTACCAACTGTTCGTGTTGTCGGCGATTTGCAGTCAACAGTAAGAAAGATTGCACTAGTAGGTGGAGATGGAAATAAGTATATTTATACGGCAAAGCGTGCAGGTGCCGATGTCTTTTTAACAGGCGATATGTATTTCCATACGGCACAGGATGCACAAGCAATTGGTTTGCAAATTGTAGACCCAGGTCATCATGTTGAAAAAGTAATGATTGCGGGTGTTGCGAAAAAAATGGCAACATTGTGTGAGACCAAAAAATATAGAGTAGAATTTGTCCAATCTACTATTCATACAGAACCATTTTTATTTGTTTAAGAGAGGGAATACATGTGGCAAATGGGAAACCTGCTGGGAATAATGCAGGCAAGTTATGGATTATTATCGGCTTACTAATTGCTGTGTTTGGTGGCGGTATGACACTTATGACAAATATGATGAATGAGAAAAAAATAGATGCCATGACTGCGCAATGTGAAAACGATGGAGGCAAAGCCATCGTGTCAAAAGAAAAGAGCTTTCTAGCAACAAATTATTCGTTTGAATGTAAAAAATAGTATGATTCGCGTATGAATGAACGCAACTTTTAAAGGAAGTTCCTTTAAAGGTTGCGTTTTTTTGCTATGGACTTACAGATAAATCTACTATTTTTTATTGTTATATAAATATTTAAAATATATTGATTTTTCTATCATCTTATGCTATATAAAAAATAATTAAATGAGAATCCATTGAGAATGTAAATTGTAGGAATGTGGAACAGTGTTGACGATAACAAAATGCTAGAAATAGGAGGTATATTTCTATATGAAAAGAGGCGATAAAATTAAAAAGATTCCAGCACCATATATTTATCTAATGCTAATATTTATTTCGTTACTATCATTAATCAGGGATTATGAAAGTAAGCCTATTTGGATAAAGATTTTTGCGATACTTGGCATTTTAGGATTTTCAGTATTCACATATTTGGAGAGAGATAAATTTTTTAGAAAGTAAAGTGTTCTATTAATTTCTATCCATTACATAATAAAAAATAGCCATAATTTCTTCCTTGTCAAATGAAAGGAGGTGAGCCATATGTTAGCCAAAAAAACTGTGAGGGTGAAAATAGTAGTGTTAGCGTTGATGGCATTATTGTTATTGCCATCTGGCGTTTTGGCAGTGTCCCATAAAGCTATTCAGGAACCTTTAATTGCTACAACATCAATGGTTGCCACACAAAGTGATCAATTCAACCGCGGAGACATTTCCCGTAAATGGCTAGCACCAGGACCAATCACGCAATATCCACATGAAGGTGGAACTTGGGAGTATGGATTTTGGGATGTTAAAGTTCGTTCCTACTACACAGTGGATCGCTGTCATGGAAGCACAGTAGAGTTGAATGGTAATCGATCAAGATCAGCTGATACTGCAGCAGGACAAAAATCCATTGCTGAACTTTGGGCGGTGCAGTATCCTACTCACGTTGATCGATATTACTATCGAGTATGCGATTAATTACTAAAGATTCCATACTTTAGAGGCTTGGAATGTCTTTGGCAGTAGGCTTTCCAAGCTTCTCAATTAAGTATTTAGGAGGAGTGGTTATGCTTAAAAGAGCAGTGCAACTGACATCTTTGATTTGTGTAATGATGCTGTCTCTGCTTATTTTTCAATATACCTCACTTGTCCAACAGCGGTTGCCATTAGGCACTACGAATCAATTTGATTTAAATCTTGCTGAAACCACTATTGCAAAAGATCAATTGGTTTCGGATCTTAACCGACTAACAGATCAATATAATGCAATTGTAGTCAAAACTTCAGTTGATCCAGAAAACTACGACAACAAAAAAGATATTCTCTATTTTGGGACTGCTATACCAGCATTTCATGGTTTGCTTATAGAGCACAATGCGATTAAGTGGTTCGAATCTGCTTTAACAGGTGAATTGCTTTCAACTGCAGATATAGGCACCCGTTCTTTATCTGGCACCTATGCTTTTAACGCTGGAAAAGATTTTCAAGAAGCACTGAAACATTGGGCGCAACAGCATCAAATTAGGATTTTATTTGTTCAAGAACCATCGCTACTTACAATCGTTTATGCATATTTATTTCAAAATGGTATAGGAAATGCTTTGCTCGCTTCCTTGCTGTTATTAGTAACGACCATTATTACTTGGATATTTCAACATGCAAAAGCAAGGTCTATTCGATTATTAGGTGGTGTTAAAGCAGGGAAAATTCATGTGGAAGATACAACGACTATATTATCTTTTATCTTTGTCGGATTTTTGTTAGGTTTGTTCATTTCATTAGGCTATGTAGGTGTCGTAAAGGACATTCGACAAATTCCATTCGTATTGAATCCTCTACTACTTTGTCTAATGCTATTCTTAATTGTTGTTGGCATCATCACAGCATTGCTTTCGCTAACTGCTAGTCCAAAAGCTGCCCATATAGCCAAAAGACAAATTCCGTTGAAGCGGTTTTTCGTAATGGGAAAGCTAAGTCAGGTTCTTGTTATGATTTTATCGCTAATTGTTATACCGACCATCATCACCTCTTTACTAATAACCAATCAACTGTCGAAAGAATATGCGCTTTGGGACAAAATGCACAATATCGTTCGGCTATCAATGTTTGACTTGGATTCATTAGAACAAGAGTCGACTCTTCCCGAGGTAGAAGCTTTTTTTTCTAAAATGCAAGAAGCTAATAATTTAAGTCTTTCTTTAGTTATCAATAAAGCGATTTTTTTAGAGTCACATCAAATGGGAGGATATGATCATATTATTATAACAGATCGTGCTTGGATTGATTTGCTAGAAATAGGTGTGGAAACAGAAGGCAAGGGCGGGAAACTCATTGCAAAAAATGATAAAGATTTACCAGATGAATTGGCATCGTTTTTAGAAGGGCAAATTCCGTTATGGACGAAACATAATGATGTTTATCCAGCGCAAGGTTTGACTTTTTACGAATATAAGGGAATGAAATTTCTTGCATTACCACCAAATGTTGGTTTAGCAGGTGAAACAGTGCAAGCAGAAAATCCGTTAGTTATACTGATAGATGGTCATCTAACAGACATTGTAAAAACGAAAGGGTTCTTAATATCTTTAGCTTCTAGCGGAAATATCGTTTTTTTTGATGAAGATCATTTACAAGCCGCTTTAGCTAACTCCGTTATGAAATCTTCTATCACGTCGATTAATGGGATAGCAGACGTTGCTTTGGAAACGGCTCAAAGGTTTAAACAACAATACGTTTACTATATTGTAGCGGGACTGCTAATTTTCGTAACAATGCTGTTGACTGCTGTATTGAATGGCAGACTATGGGCTGGCACGAATGGTAAACGTATTTTCACCTTGCACACCTTTGGTTACCCATACACATCGATTATTGGACCGGTTTTAAAGCGACAACTATTTATCATCATTCTAACAACAATTGTCGGTTCTGTAATTGGTTATTTTATACACTATGTGCAACTTAGTGTTTTACTTCCATCTGCATTGATTGTCGGCTGTTTCTATCTGATAGGTAGTACTATTTCCTTTAAAAATTCAGCAAAACAAGCATTTTATCGTACGAGTCATCGGTACAATTAAATGTACTAAAGGAGTAATTGATATGATTATTAAAACACAAAAAATTGGCATTGAAATTAGTGGAAAAACGATTTTTTCTAATATTTCCTTAGAGATCAACCCGAATGAAATGATTGCCATTACCGGTCCATCTGGTAGTGGCAAAACAACACTTTTAAATTGTTTAGGGCTTATCCAATCAGTTAATAGCGGGGACATCCTAATAGAAAATCAAAATGCTAGTAAATGGAAGGAAAAAGAAAAAACAAGTTTTTGGAAAGATAAAGCGGCATTTATTTATCAAGATTATGGGATTATTGAGGATGAAAACATTAGTTATAACGTGACATTAAATAAGCAACAAGCAAAGGCAAAGATTGTGGAGGAAGTTCTACATACGGTTGGACTTGGGGGAAGAGGTCAGGAAATGGCGGCTGTGTTATCAGGAGGAGAAAAACAGCGACTAGGCGTAGCGCGTGCAATTTATAAGAAGGCTTCAATTATCTATGCGGATGAACCAACAGCATCACTTGATCAAATGAACAGAGAAGTCATTATTAATCTACTAAGAAAGTGTAGTGAAAACGGTGCTAGTGTGATTATTGCAACGCATGATGAAAGGCTTGTAAGTGTTTGTGATCGAAGTATTAATTTGAATCCATTTATGTAAAAGAAGCGAAACGGTGGAATATTGTTCTGGTGTTCCAGGGCTTCATGACAACCTACATTTAAATGTAATAAAAATAAAAATTCACTATACAAATTTCTACCTTCGTCTATACTTGATTTAACGCAATGCAGAAGGGGGTGGCGAAATGTGTTTATTCGTTTAACTAAGGAGCAACAAGAACAAATCATCGCCGATATACAACGCTTTTTCTATAATCAACGTGAAGAGGATATTTCCGATTTTGAGGCACAAAGGGTATTTGATTTTGTAAAAGAGAATATTGCTCCATATATTTATAATGCAGCCATTTCAGATGCAAAATATGTAGTGGAAAGTCAATTATCAGTGCTGGACGAAGAACTTATCGCTTTGGAACGCCCGATAAAAATAAAATGACAAGTAAAAGAGAAACAATGCAGCAAATTGTTTCTCTTATTAGTATTTCAATTTGGTATACATTGGTTTAAAAACAAAAAAATACAATTAAATAATTGACAAATAGAAGGAAGATATGGTAATTTTATCTCGAATTAAAGATAATCGACTCCAAAGTATATAACTCCAAGATAAATTTGTACAAAGTATATATCTTGAATTCAAGATTTAAAGCCTGCTTTATCGTATTTTTATTGAATAAAGTGCTGTTGTCTTGCACACCATGGCTAAGAGAATGCGTTTTACAGGCTGTTAATACACTTTCGTTATTATTAAGGAGGAATAGAAATGTTGAAAATCGGGATTATTTTAGGTAGCACACGTGAAGGACGGTTAAGCCCACAAGTGGGGCAGTGGGTAAAGGAAATAGCTGAAAAACGCCGCGATGCAGAATATGAAATGATTGATATTGCTGAATTCAAACTACCCCTTTTAGGAGAGCCAGGTGGCGATGCTTCGGGCGCAGTTGCGTGGTCACAAAGAGTTGCTGCATGTGATGGTTTTGTATTTATTGTGCAAGAGTATAATCACTCTATTTCAGGAGCACTTAAAAACGCTTTAGATTATTTACGTCAAGAATGGAATAATAAAGCAGCAGGTATTGTGTCTTACGGTTCTGTAGGTGGTGCTCGTGCCGCAGAACATTTACGCGGAATTCTTGGTGAATTATTAGTAGCAGATGTTCGTGTACATCCTGCACTATCGTTATTCACAGATTTTGAAAATGGTACAGTATTTAAGCCAAAAGAGGTGCAAGCCGATTCAGTGAACCAAATGCTCGATCAAGTTATTCCATGGGCGAATGCTTTAAAAACCATTCGCTAAGCAGCACTAGCATACACCAGTATGCTAGTGCCAGTCACCCAAACAATTATGAAAATTCAAAGAAACTTCTCCATTGGATAATCAAATGCATTATGATAAAGGTAGCAGAATTCATTAGAAAAAAGTTCTGGCAAATACCTTGATAACATTCTAACAAAAAGTGGGGAAGTTTATGCAAATAGTAACTGTTCAACATTATGATGCATTTAGTACGGAGCCTAATAAGGGGAATCCTGCTGGGGTTGTAGTGGAAGGAAGCCAATACAGTGAGCAAGAAATGCAAGAGATTGCTAAAATGGTAGGCTTTAATGAAACTGCCTTTGCCTTGCCATCTAATCAAGCAGACATACGTATCCGTTATTTTACACCAGGGCACGAGGTGGATTTATGTGGACACGCCACAATGGCAACCATTTATGCTCTACAAACACAAGGGTTTTTAGCAAATAAATCAAGCATTACAATTGAAACGAAGGCGGGGATATTGCCAATCCTGCTGGAAGAAAAAGAGGAAAAGCTATACATAACAATGCAACATGCGGCACCACAATTCGTAGATTTTAACGGTTCTAAGGCAGCGCTTGCACAGTCGATCGGTTTAAACGAAGATGAATTACATGCAGAATTACCCATTGTCTATGGAAGCACAGGCTTATGGACTTTATTAATACCTGTCCAGCACTTAGCCTCGTTTGAAAAAATGAGTCCACAAACTGCTACATTTCCGTCTATATTAAAAGAAATGCCAACAGCATCGTTGCATCCATTTTGTTTACAAGCATTCGATAAGTCGGCAGATATGCATGCTAGACATTTTTCATCGCCATACTCTGGCACAATACAAGATATCGTAACGGGGACGGCTTCAGGCGTCATGGGAGCATATTACGCAAAGTACATCGATTCTGAAGTGTTATATCCAAAAACACTCGTTGTTGAGCAAGGTCAAGAGCTTGACCGAGATGGTCGCGTCCATGTTCATGTAAACAAAGTAGATGGTGAATTGGACATTTCAATCACAGGAACAGCTGTCTATGTAAAGGAATTAAAAGTCCAAATTTAAGTGCCAGTCACTCAAACAATTCTCACACAATTTCAAACAAAAGAGACTGTTCTTTATTAGAACAGTCTCTTTTGTTATACGTTCTTTACTTTTGTAGTATGTCACACACTCTACCTATTTGGCCATCTGTTAAACGAACTTTAATACCATGTGGATGGTTCGAGGAGTTGGTTAAAATATCTTTCACGATACCTCTCGTTTTAACACCTGTTCGCTGATCTTTTTTAAGAATTATATTGACCTCTATACTCGGATAAATATCTTTTCGATTTTGACCGTTCATACTGTACCTCACATTTATATAGCATGACTCAAATTATAGCATATGTGTCGTTAGTTACCTATGGCAAATAGAGATTGAAAAAGTGAGGCTACTAAAGCGACAAATAAAGTATCATCTGATTGAAACAGTTTAAAGACAATTCCTTCGCGACGAATCCCACTATCTACAAAGCTTGCACTCGCAATTTTTTCATCATTGCAATATAAAAATGCGGTTGAAGTAAAGTCTTTCTCAAAACGAAAGACGAGTCCATCCATTGTAAAGGAATAGGAAGATTCCAATAATTGAACCGTTTTTCGCTGAATAGGTATCATGCTTCCATCTGGCATGATTAAGTGATGGCTTACACCTTGTGTTATCAGTGTGGAACGCACTTGAAAAAGAGCTTCTCCTTTCGTAGTGCGCGTTTCATAGCGATGTGGCAACGATTGTTGTGTTGCTACTAGCGCAGCTACATTCAGTACTTTTACAATATTGGAACGTTCGACAGGTTGGAGAATACAAACTGTTTCATGGTGACTATTTAGGATAGGGTACTTTGACGGTCTATCAAATGCTTGGGAATATGTAAGTGTAAATGTTGCCATAAAAAAACCTCCAATTTACTTACTATACGAGTAAGCAAGACTGGAGGTTTCATTATTGAGTGTTGGGAATCATTTTAACTTTGTGCATGCTGTCTGCTCCGAATCGATGTTATTTCTTCCTGTGAAACGGCATTTCACTTTTTGTAATTTCACTACATTTTTTAATATATATATGATTAAATTAAAATAATAATAACAATAATATGTCTTTTTTTCTAAAAAAACTTGTATCATGCTTTTTTTATGTAGTAAAATTACAAATAAATTTGGGAGGTGATTTTCAATTGTTAAGCTTTGAAGAAAGAATTAATAGCAAAATGAGCTCGCTAACTATTTCTGAGAGGAAGGTAGTCGAGCAGCTAAAAATGCATGAGCAACCCTTTTTGCTGTCAATGAACGAACTTTCACTATTAAGCAAGGTGAGTGAGCCGAGTGTTGTTCGACTGTATAGAAAGCTTGGATATGCTAGTTACCAAGAGTTAAAAGTAGCACTTGCTCAAGAACAAGTAAATAACGGTATCACATCAATAGGGAATTACAATGAGATTAAGGATGAAGATCTTGCTGATGTTGTTTTCGATAAAATGGCCGATCAGCTTGCCACAGCGATGTCGATGACGAAAGAAAAAATAAACGTTCAACAGATGGAAGAAGCGGTTCAAATTATCTCAAAAGCAGACAGAGTGTTTTTTTTCGGACAAGGTCTTTCTGGTAACATTGCAGAAGACGGTGCTCATAAATTTATGAGAATGGGCGGTACGACAATTGCTGTAAAGGATCCACATTACCAAGCGATTTATGCTAACCATATGTGTAAAGATGATGTTGTCATTGTCATATCGCATTCTGGAGAAACAGTCAATATTATAGAGGTAGTGAAAATGAGTCAAAAAAGTGGAGCGTTTGTCATTGTTATTACATCGAATTCAAACACAACGCTTGCTCAAATGGCTGATACGTTGCTTCTTACGCAGGCGCAAGAGACAGAAAAGCGATCGGATGCGATGGTCAGTCGCCTCGTGCAACTTGCTTTAATTGACACCTTATTTACAAGGGTTGTTGCAATCGGAGGGAGTCATGTAAAAGAATCCATTAATCGTTCAAGATTAGCTGTTACTAGAATGAAGAAGTAAATGATAAATAAAATGTAAGCGTTGTCACCTTAACTAACTTTTTACTTAAGGAGGATACACTACAATGTTAACAGGTCATACACTCATTTTTGGATTTGTTCTTGCTTTAATTGTTTTATTTGTCCTTATTATTAGATTCAAATGGGATGCCTTTGTCTCTCTTTTAGTGGTTGCCCTTGGTCTTGGCTTATTGTCAGGCATTCCTGCGAAAGAAATCCCTGGCATTATCGCTACCGGATTTGGCAATACACTAGCTGGTGTTGGTATTCTAATCGGACTTGGAATATTATTTGGTCAATTTTTAGCATCATCAGGGGCCATTAATAAAATTGCTACTGGGATGCTAAGCGTCTTTGGGGTGAAAAAATCTCCTTACGCTATTGCAATGACATCGATTACTGTTTCAATTCCTGTATTCTTTGATGCAGCGTTTATTATTTTACATAAATTAATCCAAAATATTTCTCTTAAAACAAAAATAGCACTTTCTACTTTTGTTGCAATTCTTTCGATTGGATTAATTACTGCCCATAGTTTAATTATCCCGACACCAGGGCCATTAGTGGTTGCTGACCAAACAGGCTCGGATATCGGAGTATTTCTTCTTTATGGATTGCTTGTTTCCATTCCTGGCGTACTCGTAGGTGGCGTCATGTATGGAAAGTTTATAGGGAAGCGCATTGCAAATAATGGACGTCTTGATGATTATGAAATGTCTGAAGGAAATAGCACAATTGCTGACAGAAAAGAAATTTCAACAGTTCTTTCATTTAGCATACTCGCTTTACCAATTATTTTGATTTTATCGAACACATTCATGAATTTACTATTCAGAGGCAACCCAGAACATTTCGTTCCGACCTTTTTTTCCGTTATTGGAGATAAAAATGTTGCACTGTTAATTAGTTTAGTTGTCGCAATGTTTGCCTTAAAGCCATACATCAAGGAAGATTCTAAAACTGTGTTTGCCAAAGCGTTTAATCAAAGCGGTTTGGTCATCCTTATTACTGGAGCAGGTGGTGCCTTTGGTAAAGTGGTTCAAGAAACAGGCATTGGTGATTTACTTATTGCTATGATGCAAGGGCTTAATATGCCTGCCTTATTACTTGCATTTTTATTTTCGCAAATTCTTCGTGCATCGCTTGGGTCTGCCACGGTTGCGCTAGTGACAACATCTTCAATCATGGGTCCGATAGCGACGGAACTTGGCGTATCGCCAGTCCTATTGGGTCTTGCAATTTGTGCAGGCGGGGTCGGTTTATCACTTCCTAACGATTCAGGTTTTTGGGTAGTAAGTAAATTTGGACGTTTATCTATAACAGAAACAATAAGAGTTTGGACAATTGGGGGCTTCTTATCAGGTGTAACCGTATTACTATTCGTCTACATTCTCAGCATATTCCAAGGGATTTTACCAGGGTTATAATTTACTTGTTTAATAGCGTTGCTTTAGATACGAAAAAGGTATTTATCACTGATTAATAAACAACTAGATTGGAGCTGAAGTCAAAATGAAGAAAAAAATAGGATTTATTGGACTTGGCATTATGGGGGCACCAATGGTTCGCAACCTTTTAAAAAAAGGTAATGATGTGACTGTATACGATATAAATACAACCACAGTTGATATGCTTGCACAAGATGGTGCTAACAAGGCAACTTCTAGTAAGGAAGTAGCATTAACAAGTGATGTGGTGATTACAATGCTACCGCAAGGGGCAGATGTTTTCCAAGCTATTTTCGGCGAACAAGGGGTAATGGAAGGTGCTCGTCGGGATATGATTATTATCGACATGAGCTCAGTCACACCGTCAGAATCAAAAGAAATGTTTGAGCTCTCTGCCAATCGAGGCGTCCATTTCCTTGATGCACCAGTTAGTGGTGGAGAGCCAAAGGCAATTGATGGAACATTGACAATTATGGTTGGTGGAAAGGAAGAGGTATTTGAAAAGGTAAAAGACATTCTTGGGAATATGGGGAGTAACATTGTCCATGTTGGTGATCCAGGTTGTGGCACTACAGCAAAGCTAGCCAATCAAATCATTGTAAATTTAAATATTGCTGCTATTTCCGAAGCACTTGTGCTAGCGACAAAAGCCGGTATTAATGTGGGGAAAATGTACGAGGCAATTCGTGGAGGACTTGCGGGAAGCACCGTAATGGATGCTAAAATTCCAATGATTCTTAATCGAAACTTTCAAGCGGGTGGCCGTGTCGACATTAATCTGAAAGATATAAAAAATGTAATGAATACTGCACATGAGCTAGCTGTTCCACTGCCATTATCGGCGCAACTTTTAGAAATTTTTTATAGTTTAAAGGCAGATGGAAAAGAGAGATTGGATCACGCAAGCATTGTTCAACATTATGAGAAATTAGCGAATGTTGAAGTTTCAAGAGAGGGGCAATAATCGTGGTAAAGAAAAAAACATCGGAAGTGTTATCGAGCCTTCTTGAAGCGAATCATAAGCAAATTCAACTAAAATTAAAGGATGAGCTAAGGAGTTTTCATCATAAAATCGTTGTTCTTGATGATGACCCAACCGGTGTTCAAACCGTTCATGGTGTTTCGGTTTATACGGATTGGACAGAAGAAAGCATTAAGCAAGGATTTCGCGAAAAGAATCAGGTTTTTTTTCTGTTAACAAACTCCCGCAGTTTTTCAGCAGAGGAAACAGCAGTCGTCCATCGGGACATCGCACACCGTGTACATGCTATTTCTTTGCAAGAAGGAAAGCCTTATGTGTTGATTAGTCGAGGGGATTCCACATTGCGTGGCCATTACCCTCTAGAGACGGAAACATTGAAAACTTCAATTGAAGAAATTTCTGATACAACGTTTGATGGGGAAATTATTATTCCTTTTTTTGAAGAAGGCGGTCGTTTAACAATCCATAATATTCATTATGTTCAGTATGGAGATGAACTTGTTCCAGCAGGTGAAACTGAATTTGCAAAAGACCGTACTTTTGGTTTTGTTTCCTCTCATTTGGGCGAATGGATTGAAGAAAAAACAAAAGGTGCTTATACAAAAGAAGATACAATTTATATCACTCTTGAAGACTTACGCTCACAAAATATGAAAGCCATACAAGCGCAATTACTAGCTGCAAAAAATTTTAGGAAAATCGTTGTCAATGCAGCAGCTTATAGTGATGTTGAAGTATTTGTTATTGCCTTGCTTCAAGTCATGAAAGCAGGGAAATCATTTATTTTTAGGAGTGCCGCTTCATTAACAAAAGTTTTAGGCGGTATTTCATATAAGCCACTTTTATCAAGAGATGAGCTGATGACAGATAAGTCGTCCAGCGGGGGACTGATTGTAGTTGGTTCCCATGTGCAAAAAACAACAGACCAATTATACGCACTTCTGGATAGTGGTCTTGTCACAGGGGTAGAGCTTGACGTTCATCTTGTACATGATGATGAGAAGTTTCAACAAGAGATTCAACGTGTTCGCACTACTTGCGAAGAGTTAATCAGTGCAGGTAAATCTGTAGTGTATTACACTCGTCGCGAGAGGCTAGATTTAGGAGAAAACCAAGGTGAAAACGAACTTCAATTAGCCGTTAAAATTTCAAATGCTGTGACAAGTATTGTTTACAACTTACAGGTACAGCCAAAATACATTGTTGCAAAAGGCGGAATTACTTCTTCAAGCGTGGGAACAATTGGACTATCGGTTAAGCGTGCGACAGTAGCTGGTCAAATAAAACCCGGAATTCCCGTATGGAAAATAGGACAAGAAAGCAAATTCCCCGATTCATGTTACATCATTTTCCCTGGCAATGTCGGCACAATCAATACGCTAAAAGAAGTGATTGAAGTTTTGGAAGGAGAAATAAAGTAACGATTTTGAACATATTTAACCTTTTAGAGAAAAGATAAACCGAACTTCTTGCTACTAATGAAGGCGTTACGGTTTTTCTTTTTATGTTAAAATAGTTATTTATTCCATAGAAAAGGGAAGTGGAAAAATTGATGATTTGGTGTACATTCTTTCCTATGTTTCAGCGAACTAGGAAAAGTTTATGCTGAAAACGGCTGTGCAGGCATTTTTTTGTTCGTTAGTCCTACATATACTATTCGTTTTCATTATGTATGGATGGTCATATATTAAAGAGATTTTCGGAAAGGTAAAACTAGGGGAGAGATATGTAGCAGAAAGTCATACCGATGTGATGTTCGTTTTTATAGGTTCCCCGATCGTTTTTATAGTGACGTCGTTTTTGGGAATAGCAATAGTAAGTGCTTTTCTGATTCGCTTGACTACAAAATTTCTTAAGACACGGGGCGTGGAAGAAAACTAGCAAAAGGATTGACTTACTATAAAAAAACATCCAATCTACTAACTTTACAAGTAGATTGGATGTTTTATGTTTAAGCGTTGTGAATCATTTCACCTGAAAGAGCGCGTTTTTCTTGGTCCGTATCAAATTCTTTTTCCATCTTCGATACGACAACTGTTGCTACACCGTTACCAATTAGGTTAGTGACAGCACGAGCCTCTGACATAAAGCGGTCTACACCTATTAACAGAGCAATACCTTCTACAGGAATCATCGGGAATGCAGCAAGTGTTGCAGCTAGCGTAATAAAGCCTGAGCCTGTGACACCGGCAGCACCTTTAGAAGTTAACATTAAAATCCCTAGTAAAGTAAGCTGATGCCAAATATCTAAATCTACCCCATAAGCTTGGGCAATAAAAATAGCCGCCATGGATAAATAAATGGAAGTACCGTCCAAGTTAAAAGAATAACCTGTTGGCATAACAAGTCCAACAACTTGTTTTGAACAACCGTAATTTTCTAATTTGCGCATCATAGAAGGTAGCGCAGATTCTGAAGAAGAAGTACCGATTACGATAAAAATTTCATCTTTGATGTATTTAATAAATTTAAAAATATTAAAGCCAAAGTAACGTGTAATTAAACCAATAATGACAACAATAAATAGGAACATTGTAAGGTACACAGAGAGCATTAAGAAACCTAAATTACCAAGCGATTTTAAACCGAAGTTCCCAATTGTGTAACTCATCGCACCAAATGCACCAATTGGAGAAATTTTCATCACCATATTGACAATTTTAAAGAAAATATCTGCAACGTGTTCAAAAAATTTGATAACAGGTTTTGCTGGTTCACCTATAGCAGCAGCAGCTAAACCGAATAATACTGCAGAAAATAAGACAGGCAATAACTCGCCATTTGCTAGTGCACCAACTACATTATCAGGGATAATTTGCATTATAAATGCTCCAAATCCATGCTCAGCAGCAGCAGCTTGCTCTGTATATTGAGCAACATCTGCAGCATTGGCTGCATCAGTATTAAATCCTTTACCAGGTTGAATAATATTTACTACAAGTAAGCCAATCGCAAGTGCGAAAGTAGAGACAATTTCAAAATAAATTAATGCTTTCCCACCAATTTTTCCGACCTTTTTCACATCGCCCATGCTACCAATTCCGATAACGACCGTTAAGAAAATTATAGGTGCAATTAACATCTTAATTAATTTAATAAATATATCAGCTAGTATTTTTAAGCTAGCACCGAACTCTGGGAATGCGGCTCCAACAATAATACCGAGTACGATGGCAATCAGCACTTGTACCGTTAAGTTTTTAAAATTTATACGCATAATACTTCCCCCTTGAAAAATGTATAATTTGTGAACGCTTTCATGTGGTTATCATAGCTGAAATTTTCCGACAATAGTTTTTATGACCGTAAAGTTTCTATTGTTCATTTTGTTCATTTTTCGTTTCGATAGTTTGGAAGTTAGTAATATCAAGGGTTGAAGGCTGTTTTATAGTAGATTATAAATTATTGAATCTATTATAATACAAAAGAAAAAATCCTCACGAAAAGTGAGGATTTAGCCAAAATGACCAAAAAGTTTAGGGAGAAACAATTTTTTGGATTTCAGATAGTATATGATGCTGTTTGACATCGGCTTTATAGAAATCATAGACAGGAGCTAGTTTTTCTTGAAAACGTTGTCGTTCTGCATCACTCATTGTGTAAATTTCAAAATCGTTCTCTTGTTGTAGTTTACGTAAATCATTGCTGTTCATAAAAACTGCTTGCTTAAATTGCCAGTCAGTAGTTTCTTTCATCGCTTCCATTAGTTGTTTTTGAACTTTGGGTGGTAGCTGTTCCCAAAATTTTTCATTCATTAAAACCGAATAACCTAAAATACCATGTTTAGTTAATGTCATATTTTTTTGAACTTTGTAAAAGCCTTTGGAAAAAATATTAGATGCCGTGTTCTCTTGTGCATCGATAGCGTGTGCTTCAAGGTCAGTAAAAATTTCACTAAAGGAAATCGATACTGGCGTTGCACCTACTAAGCTGAATTGTTTTTCAAGTGTTTTGCTTGGCATGGTACGTATGCGTAACCCTTGTAAATCCTCAAATGAATGAATTGGATGCTCGGCAGTTAAATGTTTAAAGCCATTATGCCAAAAACCGAGGCCGTGAACATTAAAAGGCTTCAGCTCATCTAGTAATTGTTCACCGATGGGTCCTGTCAAAACTTCACGTACTTCATCATCTGTATGAAAAAGATAGGGCAGATCAAGTACTTGCCAATCTGGTAGGTAAGAAGTCATTTTAGAAAAAGTAGGGATAATCATTTCAACTTTTCCATCTTGTAACGCTTGGAATTCATTTTCATCGTTATATAGCGAGGCATTTGGATAGACATGTACTTTAACCTTACCATTTGTTTTTTCTTCAACAAGTTCTGCAAATTTAGTTGCAGCTTGTCCTTTCGGCGTATTCTCCGCTACAACATGACTTAAATGGATGGTAATTTGTTTGTCGAGTCCTTTTTGTTCATCATCATACGGCAAGGTTTTCGAAAACAGAAAACCTTGCTGTATACTAAATACAATCGTTAAAACGAAAACAGTGGCAATCGTTCCAAAAATAAAATTTTTCATATAATACACCCAATTGATTCGTATTTTCACATGTTTTTGTTATTCTAACATAGGGAGAAAGCTAATACATAGTAAGAAGGAGGCAATGATATTGAAATTTCAAAAATTATCGATGAAGGGAAAAATCATGTCTCTTACTTTTTTTATACTCATGCTTTCCTTTAGTATTGGTGGTACGTTTTTACTAGGGTTTGTGATGAACGAGCAAAAAGAAAAGTTAGCAGAACAGGCGTTATTGGTAGCAAAAACCGTATCACAGTTACCAGAATTAAAATCGGCCATTGCAAACAGCGATTTTTTAGAAGCGACTAAACATATTAATCCTGTTGTGGAAGAAATTAGGGATATTAACGGAGCACAGTATATTGTGGTTCTGGATATGCAACGACGCAAGTATTCCCATCCGAACTCGGAAGAAATAGGGACCATATCACAGTCAGGTGATTTAAACGCGGCATTTTCGGAGCATTATTATACATCAATCGCGCATGGTGAACATGGCGATATGGTGCGTGCTTTTGTCCCGATCATGAATGATGACGGACGTCAAATTGGCGTAGTGATTGTAGGGTTTAGTGTGTTAACAGTTAGCGAGCTACTATCGTCTATACAAAAAGAGCTAATCATTACATTAGTTATGTCATTGTTATTTAGCGCATGGGGTGCTCAAACTTTAGGGCGACATATGAAAAAGCAAATGTTTGGATTAGAACCACACGAAATTGCTAAAATGTATGTGGAACGAACTGAAACATTTAACGCAATGCATGAGGGAATTATTGCCATTGATAAAGAATTTACAATTACAATCTTTAATGAAAAAGCATGTGATATATTAGGCGTAGCACACCGACCTTCGGCATTAATAGGCAAAAAAATCTTCGACGTATTACCAGATACACGTCTACCCGAGATATTAGCGCTAGATCGCCCACTATATAATCGTGAACTTTATATCAATAATCATAGTATTATGAGCAATCGGATTCCTATACAGGTAAATGGTGAAACCGTTGGTGCGGTGGCTATGTTCAAGGATCGTACAGAAGTGAAAAAGCTAGCCGAAGAACTTACAGGTGTAAAGGCGTTTGTACAGGCATTACGTGTCCAAACGCATGAACATAAAAATAAATTGCATACGATTGCTGGTCTTTTACAGCTTGGTCATTATGATCAGGCACTTACTTACTTAACGCAAGTAAAAGAAGAACATGATGAAATTACGAAGTTTTTAAATGAGCGCATTAAAAATGAAAATATATCGGGTCTATTGCTCAGTAAAATTGCTCATGCGAAAGAGCATGGGATTACACTTGAAATAGACAGAGCTAGTCGTCTGACAACATTTCCGAAAAATTTAGATCATCACGATTTTGTTATTATTTTTGGGAATCTAATCGAAAATGCCTTTGATGCATTAAAGGATAGTCCGATGGAAGAAAAGGTTGTGCATATTTCGGTGGATGAAGATGAAGATGTACTGGCAATATTAGTAACGGATAACGGTGTCGGCATGTCAGAGGCAGTAAAGGCACATATTTTTGATAATGGCTATTCGACGAAAGAAAAAAAGGGTCGAGGAATTGGACTATATTTAATAAAAGAAATTGTCCAAAAAGGACAGGGTGAAATTGAAGTAATAAGTGAGCCGAACAAAGGGACGAGCTTTTTATTAACATTTTATCATTCTTAATATACAGCGATTTTTTCGCTAATGAGTTGTACTAGAGTATATGGAGGGCTTGACAGTGACACAAATAAACGTGTTATTAATAGAGGACGATCCGATGGTGCGGGAAGTAAACCGTCAATTCATCGAAAAAGTAGCCGGATTTGAGGTAATAGGACAAGCCTCAAACGGCGTAGAGGGCATAGAGCAAATTTGTTCACTACAACCAGACCTTGTATTTATGGATATTTTTATGCCAGAGCAGGATGGCCTAACAAGCTTGCGGAAAATTCGAGAATTGAAAATACCAGTCGACGTTATTACCGTAACAGCAGCCAATGATATGGAAACCGTTAAACAAGTTTTGCACCTTGGTGTCTTCGATTATATCATGAAGCCTTTTTCATTTGAGCGCGTACAAGGAACGCTGGAAAATTACAAGCGCTTTAAGCAACAAATGCAAACAGAAAGAGAATTTACGCAAGGAGAGCTCGATCAATTATTCCATTATCATAATGAGCAAGAAAAACGTGAGCTAGCAAATGAAGAAAAGTCTGAAAAAACGTTGCCGAAAGGTTTTAATCGAGCAACACTTGAAAAAGTGGTCCATTATTTACAATCAGTGGACGGTGCATCAGCAGAAGATGTTGCCAGTGGGGTGGGCATTGCGCGTGTAACAGCAAGACGGTACTTAGATTATTTAGAAAAACAACAGGAAATTACGATGGATGTCCATTACGGTGGCATTGGTCGCCCAATTAATTATTATTTTAGTAAATGACACTAAGGTGTGCTGAGCGGAAAGTAGCGCCGAAGCGGACAACAATTGCGTAGCAAAAAAGTGTTAGATTGATGACAATCAATCTAACACTTTTTCGTTTTGTTCAAGTACTTTAACATCGCCCTAAGTCAATTAGTAAGGCATAATTTTATCGACAGGTTTAGGCGTTTTAATTTTTGGTAAAATTTTATCAAGTGTCACCGTCCGTTGGATCGTATGCGTTGTTTCGTCTTTTTCATCGAATTGCTCAAGGAAAGTAATAACCTCTTTTACAATAGGGGTTGGCGTTGAGGCACCGGCAGTGACAGCAACAGTATTAATTCCTTTTAACCAATCAATTTTAAGCTCCGAAACGTCTGCAATACGATACGAAGGTGTGCCAGCAATTTCTACTGATACTTGTGTAAGACGGTTTGAGTTATTAGATTTTGGATCACCAACAACAATTAGTAAATCAGCTTCCCCTGCTTGTTTCGCAACTGCTTCTTGACGTACTTGTGTCGCTAAACAAATTTCTTTATGAACTTCGATATGTGGGAACTTTTCTTTTAAACTATCCATTAAATGTGCAACGTCCCATTGACTCATAGTCGTTTGGTTCGTGACGAGCAATTTATCATTCGTTAAGTTTAATGCATCGATATCCGATGAAGATTGTACTAAATGAACATGGTCTGGAGCAACACCAATTGCCCCCTCTGGCTCTGGATGACCTTTCTTACCGATATAAATAATATCATAGCCCTCAGCTGATTTTTCACGAATCAAATCGTGTGTTACTGTTACGTCAGGACATGTAGCATCAATGGATACTAGGCCTTTGCGTTTCGCAATTTCACGAATTTCAGGTGAAACACCATGTGCTGTGAAAATAACAGTGCCTGTTTCAACCTGTTCAATAATTTCTAAACGATTATCACCATCTAGTGTAATGATACCATCCTCTTCAAAGGCATCTGTAACATGCTTATTGTGCACAATCATCCCTAAAATGTAGATAGGTCTTGGTAATGTTTTATCGAGTGCGGCGTTACGTGCAATGACCATCGCATCAACAACACCGTAGCAATAGCCACGTGGATTAATTTTTAATACTTGCATGGTTGTGACTCCTTTCAAGCTTACCTACCTACATTATAACGGACAGGCACGGCGAATACAAAGAAACGTTCACTCCATAGGTGGCTGGAAAATGCGCGGCTTCGATGGAAGTGGTTGTCGCGGAGTAGTCGACGCACTTTGTTGTGTTGAACGTCTAGTTCTTGTTGAACCTGCGACATTGCTAGCCGCGGCTGCATCAGTTGCTGCCGCTGCCGCACCCGCCGCCGCTCCAGCTGCAGGGAGCCCTGAAAAACCTTTATATAGTTTTAATAGTGAAGGAATGTTTTTTACCATAGGCATTGCTTGTTGTATATAAGGGGTATACGTTTTGGCAGAGTTAAATAAACTATTTGCCTGTTGTAAAAATGAACCGATTTTAGAAGGCTCCTGTACAGGTGGTGTCGGCATTTGCCCTCCGAATGCCCCCCTCATGCCCCCAGACATTGGAAAGCCACCTGGAATTCGTGGTTGAGGAAAGCCTCCAGGCGGGTAAAAGGACTGCGGTGGCATTTGTGGAGGTGTTGGCATCCGCATTTGCATGGGCATTTGCGCAGGCATTTGCATGCCATTTGGATACATAGGGAATTGATAAGGTGGTCTAAATACCATAATGATCTCCTTTCATTGTACGTTTTTCATTGATGACATACCTGATTATAGATATGATATGCAGACGCTGATGTTAGCGTTCGACAACGACTAATAACTAGAAAGTGGAAGAAATCGTAAGGAATCATGAAAGAACAGCTGTAAAAACATCGTTCCATCAACTGCTTTGTAAATAAAATTCTAAAAAAATACACAATATTTTTACTTGAGCAAGCGTATAATAATTTGTTGGTAAGTGCTAACTTAGGCAAAAAGAATGTGTATTATGGATTATATTAGTGGAAAAATGAATAATAGCGATTGGATTGTAAGAAATATGTTACAGTTATGTAAATGTGGTTTGTTATTTTTACAAAACTGTAATAGTCGGGTCCAATTGAGGAGGGTTTTTTGTGACAATTAAATTAAGAAGTGTGTTATCGTTTGGTATTATTATATTGCTTGTTCTAGTAATGGGGATTGTTCAACAACGAAATGCATCTTCGCAGCTAGAGGAAATACAAGTAATAAAGGAAAAGACATTTCAATCTACATTGCTAGCAGATGAAATGAAGTTGTCAGTTGTGCAGGTACAACAGTATTTAACGGATATTAGTGCCACACGTGCCCAAAATAATTTAGATGATGGGTTTGACTTGGCACAAAAATATAGTGAAATTTTTTATCGAGACTTAGAACAATTGAAAAGCCTTCATCCCCAACAGCAAGAAAAATTAGATACGATTAAACGTGCATTTGATGCCTACTATAGCACTGGGAAGAAAATGGCAACTAGTTATATAGAAGGTGGCCATGAGGCTGGTAATCAAATAATGCTTGAATTTGATACAACGTCAATAGAAATTAATGAAAAAGTAGATGTATTCCAACAAGATAGCATTGCCGAAATGCAAAAAAAATTAGACAATGTTGAACATCTTGTCGACCATAATAGAGACGTGTTCTTATGGATATTTGGCATTATTTTAGTCATTTGTTTAGCAGTTGGCGTCTTGTTAGTTCGTTCAATTGTTGTGCCAGTAAATAAATTGGCGGCAGCGGCTGAAGTGATTGCAAAAGGCGATTTATGTCAAAAAGATATAGAAGTTCGAACAAATGATGAAATAAGAAAATTAGCAGATTCATTTAATTTGATGAAATCTAATTTACATTCACTTATTCATAACATGACATTGAATGTGGAACATACCACTTCCGCAGCGGAGCAATTAGCAGCTAGTACGGACGAGATATCACATTCTTCAAACGATATTGCCAATCTTGTCGAACGAATGGCTTTTAGTGATAATCAATCTGCTGCAACTGGGCGGGAGAGTTCGATAGCGATGGATGAAACTGCACAAGGTGTTCAACGTATTGCAGAAGCTACACAAATGCTTCATACAAAAGCAATCAGTACACAATCTGCTGCAAACGAAGGCGAACAAACCTTACAAATTGCAGAAAAGCAAATGTCGATTATTCAACAATCATCTCAATCAACAAGTGATCGAATCGATCAGCTAAGTACTCAATCTGCTGAAATTGTCAATATTACAAAAGTGATTTCTGCTATTACGGAACAAACGAATCTGTTGGCACTTAATGCCGCAATCGAAGCAGCCCGTGCAGGAGAGCATGGGAAAGGTTTTGCAATTGTTGCAGATGAAGTACGCAAACTAGCAGAGGAATCCAAAGAATCCGCAAAACAAATTGTCGAGCTAGTAACGCTTATTCAACAAGATACGCAAGAAGTGGAAAAGGCGGTAGGGGAAACAGTAGGCAATGTTGAGGAAGGCGTGAAATTTATTCGCAATGCCCAACATTCCTTCGATAATATTTTAAAATCTATTGAAGAGATGACGGACCAAATTGAAGATGTCTCGGCTTCAACCCAACAAATTTCAGCAAGTACAGAAGAAATGGCCGCCTCGGTAAATGAAATGTCTTCCGCTGCTGTCCATGCTGCTGAACAGTCAGATGCCGTTGCAGCGACCATTGAAGAACAAGTGGCAACTATACAGGAGATTAACACGGTTGCTAAATCGTTAAGTGAGGAAGCGTTATCAGTGAAAGAAGTTATCAATAAATTTAATATCTAATACGTTGTCGTTTCATATGCGAAATACAAAAGGCATGACTCCTATACTTGGGAGCCATGCCTATTTTAATACCTTTGTAAAGTTGCTATGTTAATGTTGATTGGAATCGTTTATTTTAGCCGGAGGTGCGCATGTATTGGTTGTACAACTTTTCTGTAAAGAACAGGCTGCACATTTCCCTTTTTTCTGTTTCTTAATGCTCTTATATAAAGTAACCCCTGCATAGCCAAAAATAATACTGCCAATGACTACATTGATGATTATCGACATCTTCTACACCTCAAATAAATAGATTCCCAATTGCGTAAACAACGAGTGCAATTAAATAGGCAACAACAAACGGATAAATAGTAGCGAATAACGTCCATTTAGTAGATTGTGTTTCTCTTTTAATAGCGCCAACCGTTGCTAAACAAGGCATGTAGAGCAACACAAAAACTAAAAAGGTATAGGCACTTAATGCATTAAAATGGGTTGTCATAGTGGACGATAATACACCTTCATTTACACCATAAATAATTGCCATTGTTGAAACAATTACCTCTTTTGCTAAAAAGCCCGATATAAGGGATGCTCCAGCTTGCCATGTCCCAAATCCAAGTGGTATAAAGAGGACCCCAAAAGCGCCGCCAATCATTGCGAGAAAGCTTTCATCCATCCCTACATTTGTGCCATGTGGTCCTATATAGGATAATAGCCAAATGATAACGGAGCCCGCAAAGATAATTGTCCCAGCTTTGCGAAGAAATCCTTTCCCTTTTTCCCATGTTGAACGCCAAAGGGTTTTAAACTGGGGCATATGATAGGAAGGCAATTCCACAAAGAAAACTGACGTCTCATTTTTTAGGAGTGTCATAGACAATAACTTTGTGACAAGTAATGCTATTACAATTCCTAATAGATATAAAGATAAGACAACCAATGATTGATGTTTTGCAAAGAATGCTGCGCCAAACAAAGCATAAACCGGTAACCGAGCTGAACAACTCATAAAGGGAGCTACAAGAATAGTTAAAAGTCTTTCCTTTGGTTGTTCAATTGTTCTAGCCGCCATAATGCCGGGAACATTGCAACCAAAACTGATAATCATGGGAATAAAAGCTTTCCCGTTCAAGCCAAAGAATTCCATTAGACGGTCCATAACGACTGCAATTCTTGCCATATAGCCCGAATCCTCTAGTAAAGAAATAAAGAAAAACAAGACAAAGATTTGAGGAATAAAAACGATTACCCCTCCAACACCGGCGATAATACCATCACAAATTAAATGAATAATAAAAGATGATGCGCCGATTGCCGTTAACCCATTATAAACCGTTTCACTAAAAGGTCCACCAACAAAGCGATCCAAAAGATCTGAAAGGGGCCCGCCAAACCAAGCAAACGTTGCTTGAAACATGAAATACATCAACGCTAAGAAGATTGGCACACCTAAAACAGGGTGTGTTAAAACTTTATCTATATGCTCGGTCCATTGTTTTTCACTTTTCTCTTGAATGACCAATTCATTTTTTATGGTTGCGATGTAGCTGTCCCGTTGATTTGTAATGGCGCCACTTAACGACTCGCCTATTTCAGTTGCTAGTGCCGTTCGAATCGTTTGTATTTTATGCAAGTAGTCCTCGTTTTGTAAAAAAGCATCGATAGCCTGATTGCCCATTAAAAATTGAATCGCACACCATCTTTTTTGCTCAGCAGCCACATTTTGTAGCAGGTCTTCAATCGTTGCAATGGCTGTTTCGATAGGGGTGTCGTATGTTAACGTAAAATGTTGTTCGAGTTGGGAAGTGCTTTCTAATGCTTGATAAATCCCCTCGATGCCTTTTCCTGTACGAGCGACAATTGGAATTACAGGTACACCTAAAGTACTTTGTAATTTCTCTATGTTAATGGAGATGCCTTTTTTCTTCGCAACGTCCATCATATTTAAGCAAATAATAATAGGCTTTCTTAGTTCTAATAAATCGAGTGTTAGTTGCATATTTCGTTCGAAATTGGATGCATCGATAATATTTAAAAGCCCATCTATTTGTTCTTCTAGTAAAAATGTAGTAACGACGCTTTCATCTCTAGAAATAGGATTAAGTGTATAAACACCAGGCAAATCGATAATTTCTTTATTGAGTTTCTTTACCTGTCCTACCTTTTTTTCAACCGTTACACCACTCCAATTGCCAACATATTCGTATGAATTTGTTAATGTATTAAATAATGATGTTTTTCCAATATTAGGGTTTCCTATTAAAGCTAATCGCCTCATAATTGTTCTACCTTTATGTTCATTAAGTCTTTTTTACGCAGGCTAATTTTCTGACCTTGGCATTCCATTATACAGGCGCCAGAAAACCAACCTTTTTGAACCATACATACTTGGCAGCCTTCTTTTATGCCAAATGCATTTAAACGTTTCATTAAGAGTGCATCGACTTGCTGTAGGTCTTTAACTTTAACTTTTTCACCCAATTGAACCGCATGAAGGTCCATGAAATCTACCTACTTCCTTGTGAGTGATAATCATTGTCAAAATAAATAATATAGTATCACCTTTTATGCAATCTATCAATAAGAGGTTTACAGTAGGAAACAATATGAAAGTCGCTTTAAGCTATAAGGATGGTTGGGGAATAGTCATGCTTCCTATAAAGCAGGTAGAAAGTAAAAAGGAGACAATCCAATAGGGGAAGTTGTCTGTCGCCAATGAAGTGGTGTCATGTCATGTAACTGGCACCTTATTCAAAGGCATAACGGACTTTTCCCCAATAGGAGTGTGGTTACTAGAGGTAAATGCGCTTGCTAACTTGCCCTATCGGTTTTTTAGTCATCATCATGATAACGAAGCATGCGATAGCCAACACGAACGTGTGTCTGAATGTACTTTGGTTGGGATGGATTATCTTCTATTTTTTTGCGCAGGGTTGCCATAAAAACTCGAAGACTAGGGACGTCCGATTGTAATACATTTTGCCAAATTTCCTTCAATAAGAAGTTATGTGTCAACACTTTGCCTACATGCTTGGATAGCACGACTAATAGTTTATATTCGATGGGGGTTAAATGTACTTCCACACCGTTGACAAACACTGTGTTAGCCAAGTAATCAATTTCTAAATGACCATTGACAAACACGGCTGATTCATTTTCTATTTGATGTTCGCTGACCGTTCTTCTTAAAGCTACTCGAATGCGTGCAAGTAGCTCTTCGACACTAAAAGGTTTTGTAACATAATCATCTGCCCCTGCATCAAGCGCATTAATTTTATCGAGCTCTGCACCGCGGGCACTAACAACGATAATCGGCGTTTGTGTCCAACTGCGGATTTTGTGAATAAAGTCTATGCCATCCATATCAGGCAATCCTAAGTCAAGGATAATTACATTTGGTTTGAACGTTATGGCTTTTTGTAAAGCACTTGAACCATCTTGCATAATATCGAATTCATAATTTTGGGTAGTTAAGGTCATTTTAATTAAATTGCCAATTGCTATGTCGTCTTCAACGACTAAAATCCGTTTATTCATCGATACTGACAACTCCTTTTTTTAAAGTAAAACGAAAGATGGTTCCGTTCGGGTAGTTATCTTCAACTACTAATTTACTATCGTGTAAAGTTAAAATCGTCTGACACAATGCTAATCCTAACCCTAAGCCTCTTCGGCTATCACTGCGCTGCACTTTCCCAGTGATAAATGGTTCAAACAGCTTTTCTTTTAATGAATCGTCAATACCTGGTCCATTATCAGCTATACTAAAATGTACATATTCGCCTTCCTCTTTTGCCATAAAAGAGATGTCACTACCAGCAGGTGTATACGTTAGTGCATTATTAATAATATTAATAAGCACTTGAATAATCAGACGTGCATCCATCAAAGCCATGACTAATTCGGGCTCTACATGATAAGAAATATGATGCGTATTGTTGCGTGGAATTACATGTAGCAACGCCTCTTGAATAATATCCTCCACTAGCTCCAACTGCATCTCGAGGGCAAATTGTCCATCCTCTAACATCGAAACGGCTAGTAAGTTTTCGACCATTTGCACAAGCCATCTTGAATTTTTATAGATATCTTCATATAACCGAGTTTTTTCTGTATCTGGAATTTGAACTGTATTCGTTAACAATATATCCGCATTCCCAGAAATCGTAGTCAGTGGTGTCCGTAAATCATGCGAGATAGCACGCAAAAGATTTGCTCTCATTTGTTCAAGTTCAGCTTCTCTTGCAACTTTTTCATTTAAGTTTTGCAAATACCATTTATCTAACGCAAACGAAAAATCATTCATAATGGCATTTAAAATATGGCGTTCAAATGCAGGTAATGGGGTTTGCTTTGAAAGCGCAATGCCAACGACACCCTTTACACTGCCACTTGAAAGAACGGGCAAATAATAGCCGTTTACTTCTGGGAAAATGTCAGTTGACACGCCAGCAAAGTGGTTATTGTTGATGACCCAATGAACGACGCCTAGTTCATTTGTATTTTTAAATAGGGTAGCTACTTTCATATTTTCAGTATTTGATAGAGTTGGTGTTGGAAAAAAAACAGATTTAGCAATCATGTTATTTTCTATTTCAAAAAATTGGACAGGTTTCTCTACTAATTTAACAATTTGAGACATGCCTTCTGTAATGATATCTTCAATGGACTTAGCGTGTTGTAATTTGCGATTCGTTTCAAGCAACACTTCCATTCGATAGGATTTTCGGACGGCTACGATGGCCTGCTCTTTTATCTTTTTCGTTAAGCTACTTGTAATAATGCCAGAGAAAAACATAATCATAAATGTCATCGGATAGTCTCGATGATATGCTTCCAGTGAAAATCGTGGCTCTGTAAATAAAAAGTTGAATAATAGTACAGCTACAGCCGAGCTAATAATAGTCATGAGCCATCCAGATGACCAAATCGCAAGAATTAACACACTAAGAATATAAATTGTAATAATATTCGATTCGCTGACGCCCATTGTGAAGAAAAATAAGGCTAAACATGACGCCAAGCTAAACACGACGGACATCTTCAACAAATCTAACCATTCAAAAGTTAGTCGATTGCGAAGATCTGGAAAATAAAATTGTTCGTTTTCTTGGTCTGGCACGATATGAATAGCGAGATTTGGTACATAATCATTGAGTCGATCGATGATTTTTGCATTGGGCTGCCACCATTTCTTTTTCATCACCGTCCTGCCGAGTACCAGTTTTGTGACGCCACTCATTTGAGCATAATTAGCAAGCGCCGCTGCGACATCATTCTCCTGCACGATTACGACATGTCCGCCAAGTTGTTCGGTCAATTTAATATGCTGTTGTAACCGCTCCGAGTTCGCGTCGTTATCGTCACCTTCTTTCACCTTTTGTACATAAAGCGCCGTGAATTTACCATGTAAGGCTTGAGCAAGTCTGGCAGCAGTGCGAATGACTTTTGCGTTGGTTGGGGAGCTACTAATACCAACTAAAATATGCTCTTCAATTTGTGTCGTTTGCCTAATCGATTCGCTGTCATTTATTTGTTTGTAATTAATCGTATCTGCCGTTCTACGCAGGGCGATTTCCCGCAGTGCTACTAAATTTTGTTTGCGAAAAAAAGATGCTAACGCTTTTTCAGCTTGTTGTTTGGAATATATTTTTCCTTCTATTAAGCGTTGAATTAACTCATCAGGTTCGATATCTACAATTTTAATAAGCGCGGCTTGATCGATTAAATAATCTGGAATACGTTCGCGCACTTTTACCCCAGTAATTTCTTCTACAACATCATGAAGACTTTCAATATGTTGAATATTAACGGTTGTATAGACATGAATGCCTTTTGCTAGTAATTCTTCCACGTCTCCAAAACGTTTTGTATGTCGCATAACCGGAACGTTGCTATGAGCCAACTCATCGATAAGGACAATTTCCGGTTTACGCTCCAATACCGCATCAATATCCAATTCTTGAAAAGTTCTCCCTTTATAATGGATTGTTCTAGTAGGTATTTGTTCAAGCCCATCAAGTAATGCTAATGTTTCTGGTCGAGGATGTGGCTCTATATAGCCAATTACTACATCTTTTCCAAGTTTTTTTGCTAAATGTGCGGCATCTAGCATAGCATACGTTTTTCCGACGCCGGCTGCATACCCAATAAATATTTTCAATCTACCGACAGTTGTTTGTTCCTGATGAAACCTTGTTAAAAGCTCTTCGGGAGTGGGGCGCATTTTTTCCATCATCCTTCACCTCATTTGTATTATAGCGTTATCTGCCATTAAGAAAGTGTAAAGATTTAACACCTTTATCGTTTCTTAATACAAAGAAGCGATATCCTAACACTACATTAATTTGAAAGTCAGTATGATAAAAACATCAAATAGAGAGAAGGGTGATGCAATTGATGGATTTATATATGGTTGGCTTATTACTCATTAGTTTTGCCAGTCTATATGCGTTAACGACTTGGTGCTACAAGCTAGTCGAAGAGTAAGGGGAGGAATTGCTATGTGGATTGTTATTGGAATAATACTTATATTGCTTTTTGGATATTTAGGGCATGCCCTATTATATCCGGAAAAATATTAATAGGTATTTAGGAGGAATAGAGTATGTGGCAAATAGCCATTGTTTGTATTATTTATTTACCGCTTGTTATCCTGACCGGCCATTATCTTTTTCGTGTGACCATGCATAAAAAAACATGGCTCGATCCATTAATGGATAAAGTGGATCATGTGATTTATAAGGTATGCGGCATTAAACAAGTGGATATGACAGGCAAGCAATATGTATTGTCATTAATTATTTCAAATGCTTTTATGGTTTTTATCGGATACATTCTTTTACGCATTCAATCTTTTTTGCTGTTAAATCCAAATGATATAGAAAATATGGAGGCATCACTTTCTTTTAATACCATCATTTCGTTTATGACCAACACCAATCTACAACATTATAGTGGTGAATCTGGTTTAAGTTATTTGTCACAAATGCTCGTTATTATTTTTATGATGTTTACATCTGCAGCGACTGGCTACGCTGCTTGTATGGCGTTCTGTAGACGATTAGTTGCAAAAAGTGATACATTAGGCAATTTCTTTGTAGATTTTGTGCGTGTGATTACACGTGTATTAATGCCTATTTCCATCGTAGTTGCCATTATTTTAGTATCGCAAGGAGCACCTCAAACATTCAGTGCCAATCAAACTGTTCAAACAATCGAAGGAAAAATGCAAGATATCGCATTGGGACCAGTTGCCTCACTTGAATCCATTAAACACGTAGGTACAAATGGAGGTGGGTTTAATGGTGCTAATTCCACAACGCCTTTTGAAAACCCTACGGTTATATCTAATATCGTAGAAATGCTATCTATGATGTTGCTACCAGGTGCTTGTGTTGTTGCCTTTAGTCTAATGGTTGCTTATAGAAAGAAAAAAACAATATTCGGCAAGCAAGGGCTAGCGATCTTTGCTGCAATGGGTATGCTATTTCTTATAGGGTTAGTGACAGTGTATATTGCTGAGCGTGCGGGTAATCCCCTTATTAGTAACCTGGGAATTACTCAGGAGCTTGGTAGTATGGAAGGAAAAGAAATGCGCTTTGGGGTAGCCCAATCTGCCCTTTTCACTACAGTCACAACTGCCTTTACAACGGGCTCGGTCAATAACATGCACGATACATTAACCCCAATTGGTGGAATGGTGCCGATGTTTAATATGATGTTAAATGTTGTATTTGGGGGCAAGGGTGTTGGGCTGATGAATATGATGATGTATGTCTTACTAACGATTTTCATCGCATGTTTAATGATTGGTCGCACGCCACAGTTTTTAGGGAAGAAAATTGAGGAAAAGGAAATGAAGTTAATAGCACTTTGTATTTTAATTCATCCTGCAATTATCCTACTGTTTTCTGCGCTTGCTGTTGCCACAACATCTGGGGTAGCTGGTATTACAAATCCAGGGGCACACGGTTTATCGCAAGTACTATATGAGTTTGCTTCAGCATCTGCCAACAATGGCTCTGGCTTTGAAGGATTAGCTGATAACTCAACGTTTTGGAATGTGACGACAGGGTTAGCTATGTTTTTTGGTCGCTATTTAACCATTATCCTTCAATTAGCAATTGCTTCACTACTTGCTAAAAAAATGTGGCACAGCGATTCAGTTGGAACATTGAAAACAGATACCTCAATGTTTACATTTTTGCTTGTTGCCATTGTACTGATGATTGGTGCGCTAACATTTTTACCCGCATTAGCACTTGGACCAATTACGGAGCATTTACAAATACATTCCTAATGAGGAGAGAATCAAATGGAAACTGTAAGAAAAGGTTTTATCACGAGCGATTTAGTAAAGAGCTCATTGATAGGCGCATTAAAGAAATTTAATCCAGTTACGATGATAAAAAATCCCGTCATGTTTGTCGTAGAAATCGGTTTTATTTTTGTTCTGTTGTTATCGTTTTTTCCTAATCTACTTGGCGGCGCGGAAGGAGAGCATGCTCAGCTCTATAATACCATTGTCGCTATCATTCTCTTTGTTACGATTTTATTTGCTAACTTTGCAGAATCCATCGCTGAAGGGCGGGGAAAAGCACAAGTACAAACGTTAAAAAATACAAAGACAGATACACAAGCACGTGTCCTTTTAGCGGATGGTACAGAAGTGATGAAACAGGCACATGAGCTGAAAAAAGGGGATATTGTTTTAGTGCAAGCAGGGGAAGTGATTCCAAATGATGGCGAGGTCATTGAAGGGATTGCCACAGTCGATGAATCAGCCATTACTGGTGAGTCTGCACCAGTTGTAAAAGAACGCAGTGGAGATTTTTCATCTGTTACTGGTGGAACGACTGTCACAAGTGATTGGCTAATGATTGAAATTACTTCACTGCCAGGAGAGTCATTTTTAGATAAAATGATTGCCCTCATTGAAGGAGCAAGTCGGAAAAAAACACCTAATGAAATAGCGTTAAATACATTGTTAGTTAGCTTGACAATCATCTTTTTATTAGTGGTCGTGACATTATATCCAATGACTACTTATTTAAATGTACACATTTCCATTGCAACGTTAATTGCACTGACAGTTTGCTTAATACCAACGACCATCGGCGGTTTACTTTCTGCTATTGGTATTGCTGGTATGGACCGAGTGACGCAGTTTAATGTCATTGCAATGTCTGGTAGAGCTGTGGAAGCTTGCGGAGACGTAGATACACTTATATTAGATAAAACAGGCACAATAACGTACGGTAATCGCATGGCAACTGAGTTTTTACCAGTCAAAGGAGTTGACCAACAAACTTTGATGCAAGCTGCATGGCTTAGTTCGCTGACAGATGATACACCAGAAGGGAAATCTATCTTATCATTGGCATGTGATTTAGGGGTAACTACAACGGATGAACAACAACTGATTCAATATAGTGAGCATATTCCCTTTACTGCACAGACAAGGATGAGTGGATTGAACTTGCAGGATGGCACGATCATTCGAAAAGGGGCTTATGATACGATTAAACAAGATAGTCTTGCAGCAGGACAACATATTCCTACAAATTTGGAACAGTTAGTGCATCAAGTATCTGCTGTTGGGGGCACACCACTTGTTGTGTCGTTGAATCATAATATCTTGGGTGTCATCCATCTGAAAGATGTTGTAAAATCCGGTTTGAAAGAACGCTTTGAACAGTTGCGAGCAATGGGCATCAAAACAATTATGTGCACAGGGGATAATCCACTAACAGCAGCCGCTATTGCTAAAGAATCCGGCGTTGACAGTTTTATTGCAGAAAGTAAGCCAGAGGATAAAATAAAGGTGATTAAAGATGAGCAGGCACTTGGAAAAGTTGTGGCGATGACTGGGGACGGTACCAATGACGCACCAGCTTTAGCACAGGCGAATGTCGGTCTTGCTATGAATTCAGGAACGAATGCAGCAAAAGAAGCTGCCAACATGGTTGATTTAGATTCAAATCCAACTAAAATAATTGAAGTTGTAGAGATTGGAAAGCAATTATTAATGACGCGTGGTGCACTTACAACATTCAGTATTGCAAACGATGTGGCAAAATATTTCGCTATTATACCTGCTATGTTAATGGTTGCAGTACCTGAAATGAATGCGCTCAACATTATGCAACTTCATTCGCCGACAAGTGCCATCATTTCCGCTTTAATTTTCAATGCGGTGATTATTCCGATGTTAATTCCCATTGCGATAAAAGGCGTAAAGTATAAGCCGATGAGTGCTACAAAATTATTACAGAAAAACTTATTTGTTTATGGACTAGGTGGTATCCTTGCGCCGTTTATCGGTATAAAGGTGATCGATTTACTAGTAGGGCCACTGTTAACCATGCTTGGTCTATAGGAGGAAAATAATATGAATAGATTTTGGGACAATGTCAAGCAAGCAATAATGGTTTCTTTCATCATGTTTGTAGTCTGTGGTTTAATTTACCCTGTGACGGTAACGGGTATCGCGCAAGGGCTATTTAAGCATCAGGCGAATGGTAGCATTGTGGAAGTTGACGGAAAAGCTGTTGGTTCGGAAAAGCTTGGGCAAGCCTTTACATCAGCAGCGTTTTTTGAGGCGTTTCATCCATTAACTATAATGTTTATACACAAGAAGATATTGTACCAGATAACAATGGTGAGATAGCTTATGGTGGCGTGAGTTCTGGAACGTTCAATTATGCTCCGTCCAATCCAGAATTAACAAAACGAATAGAGGGAGATATTCAAGCATTTTTACAGGCGAACCCGACTATAAAAAGACAGGACATTCCTGCTGATCTTATGACGGCCTCCGGATCGGGTTTAGACCCACATATTAGTGTGCAAGCAGCGCACATTCAAATCGATCGAATTGTCAATGCAAGCGGGCTGTCAGAGAAGGAAATCGAAAAAATTGTGGAGGCTAATACAGAAGGGCGGGCGCTCGGTCTATTTGGGGAAGAGAAAGTGAACTTCTTAATGGCGAATTTAGCTATCTTTAAACAAATGAAGGACAATGAATAAGTAGTGTAAAGTATAACTTCAATAGGGCAGATAGAGAGAATGGTATAGAGGTATTTTCTCTATCTGCTTACAATAAAAGGGTCTATATTAGCTTTGAGAATTGACAAGAATTTTAATATGGTTTTTCTCTTTCATTAACGCTTCAAAGCCTTCTGTTACAACATCATCGAGCCCAATGCGCTTAGTTACAAGTTTGTCCGCTGGGAAATATCCTTTGGTCATTAACTCCATAACAGCTGGGAAGATATCTCGATAGGCAATAATACCTTTCACAGTACGCTCAGACAATACAATATTATTTGGCTGGATAGAAGCGCTTGATTCCCATATCGAAACGATGATTGTTTCACCTTCGAACGTAGTGGAGTCAATAGCTTGCTGTAAAACAACAGGAACGCCAGTAACTTCAAATGCCACATCCACACCGCCATTTGTTAAGGCATGAAGACGTTCAACAGCATCTTCATCTTGCGGATTAATAACAGCTGTTGCTCCTAGTTCCATCGCTTTTGCAGCACGTTCTGCTGAAAGTTCCACCGCATAAATTTCGGAAGCTCCAGATGCCCGTAATGCTTCGATAACAAGAAGACCAATTGGCCCTGTTCCAAAAACTGCGGCTTTATCGCCAGCTTTTAATTTGCTTTGGCGAACTGCATGTAAAGCTACTGCAGCTGGTTCTACAAGAGCACCTTGTTCATAAGAAAGTCCTGCTGGCATTTTGTGTACCATGTGGTCATCTACCACAGTATATTGTGACAATCCGCCACCGCCGCCAGAAAGTCCGTGGAAACCTAGTTGTTTACAAATGTTGTACTTCCCTTTTTTACAAGCAGCACATTCGCCACAAGAGAGAATAGGTTCGACAACGACAGCATCTCCAATTTTTACTTTTGTAACACCTTCACCAACTTCAACTACCTCGCCAGAAAACTCATGGCCCATTACAATAGGCGCTATATCTTTACTGATAGAGTGTGGCTGTTCAACTGGAATAAAGATTGGTCCTGCTGCATACTCATGTAAATCGCTTCCACAAATGCCTGTCCAATGTACTTTAATTTTTACTTTACCGGATGCAATGGAAGGCTCCTCTATGTTTTCTACACGGATATCTCTTGCTTTATACCATCTTGCTGCTTTCATCACTATCAACCTCCAATACTATTATTCATGTTTATATTAACATGTGGAAAATATGCAAATCATTAGTTGGACAAAAATTGACATAAAAAATACGAAATGTCCATTAAATTATTTCACATTTTTCACACTTTACTTTTTTCATTGCATAATAGTCGTAATTAAAGTAAGTTTGTTAAGGGTTAGCGTTGCATCGATGAAAAAAACAAGAGAATATTGTAAATGCTTATGTTAATAGTACGTAAACATCCCTAAAAGGCCTAATCATGGTACAATGGGAAAGATGTAAGGAGGAACGAATTATGTCAAAATATACTGATTATAATTTTCAGCCATTTTTGCAGGACGCAATTGCAAAGCTTGGCTTCACAGAACCAACACCAATACAAAAGGAAATTATTCCACTAATCCTGAAAGGGAAAAGTGCGATTGGACAAGCACATACGGGTACAGGGAAAACACATAGTTTCCTTATTCCAATCGTACAACGCATTCAAGTCGACAAACAAGAGGTACAAGCGGTTATTACCTCTCCAACACGCGAGTTGGCTCAACAAATTTTTGATGCGTTAAATCAATTAATAGAAGGAACAGACATTCAAGCGAAATTATTTATTGGGGGTACGGACAAACAACGCTCCATTGATAAGTTAAAAACGCAACCACAAATCGTTGTTGGTACACCAGGACGTATTCGTGATCTTGTTTCAGCTCAAGCGTTATTTGTGCATACGGCACCAATGTTAGTTGTGGACGAAGCGGACTTAGCGTTCGATATGGGCTTTATCGAAGAGATTGATGGCTTTGCTTCTCAAATGCCAGAAAAGCTTGAAATGTTCGTGTTCTCTGCAACAATTCCAGAACGTCTACAGCCATTCTTAAAAAAATACATGGAAGCGCCTGTTCATGTTCATATGAACGATAAACGTCCCGTGGCAGAAGGTATTGATTTCGTCCTTGTACCTGTTCGTTCGAAATCTCGTAACAGACGTTTACAGGATGTTATTGAAGGCATTAACCCGTTTTTAGCAGTCATTTTTACCAATACACGTAAAAATGCAGAGCAAGTTGCGGGCTATTTAAACGAGCAAGGGATTCGTTGTGGTCAAATTCATGGTGATTTAACGCCACGTGATCGTAAAAAAATGATGAAGCAAATTCGCGATTTAGAGTTTCAATATATCGTAGCAACAGATCTTGCAGCGCGCGGTATCGATATTCAAGGAATTTCACATGTCATTAACTATGAAATTCCAGAAGATCTAGAATTCTTTATTCACCGTGTTGGACGAACAGCACGTGCAGGCAATAAAGGAACAGCGATTACATTATTTGAGCCTTCTGACGAGGATGCATTAGCTCGTATTGAGAAAATGGGTATACCGTTTGTACAAAAGGATGTCAAAGATGGTGAATGGTCGGAACTAAAAGAGCGTCATGCACGTAAAAACCGCGTGAAGCACGAAAATGAGATTGATGCGAAAGCAAAATCTTTAGTACGTAAGCCGAAAAAAGTAAAACCAGGCTACAAACGTAATATGAAATGGGAAATGGAAAAAATTAAAAAACGCGAACGTCGCATAAAAGCTCGCGGCAAAAAATAAGGAGGCATAAATATGTTACTTGGCTCACATGTTTCAATGAGCGGCAAAGAAATGTTGCTCGGCTCTAGTAAAGAAGCTCTTTCTTATGGTGCGAACACCTTTATGATTTATACAGGTGCTCCACAAAACACGCGTCGAAAATCCATTGCAGACCTTAATATTATGAATGGTCTGTTGCACATGAAAGAGCACGGCATGACAAATATTGTTGTGCATGCTCCTTATATTATTAATATTGCTAATACAGAAAAACCAGAAACATTCCGTCTCGGTGTAGATTTCCTACAATCTGAAATTGAACGCACTGCTGCGTTGGAAGCTACACAAATAGTTTTACATCCTGGTGCCCATGTAGGTGCAGGGGCAGATGCTGGTATTGCTAAAATTATTGAAGGTTTAAATGAAGTACTTTCACAAGACTATCCCGTGCAAATTGCATTAGAAACAATGGCAGGGAAAGGAACAGAGTGTGGACGTTCTTTCGAAGAGCTTGCAAAAATAATCGATGGTGTGACACATAACGAGCGCCTTTCTGTATGCTTTGATACATGCCATACACATGATGCTGGCTATAATATTGTTGAAGATTTTGATGGGGTATTAAACGAGTTTGATAAAATAATCGGTGTAGATCGCATCAAAGTTCTTCATATAAATGACTCTAAAAACGTTCGTGGTGCAGGTAAAGACCGCCATGAAAATATCGGTTTTGGACATATCGGATTTGATGCATTAAAATACGTGGTTCATCATCCGCAATTAATGGCGGTACCGAAGATTTTAGAAACACCATTTGTTGCTCTAAATAGTGATGCGAAAACTAAAACAGCACCGTATAAATATGAAATTGATATGCTACGTAGTGGAGAATATAAGCCAGAGCTTATTAACGCCTTACGAGGAGAGTAAGAGAACCGTAGACCAACGCAATGCAAATTGTGTTTGGTCTACGTTTTTTTATGAATCGCGGGTATTTGAACGGCTTCCGCGGGTAAAGAGAGTTTTATCGCGGGTATTTAAACACCGATCGCGGGTAAACAGTTTAAATTCGCTGGTATCTCAATCGTGCGGTTCGGAACTATTTTGAAATTCAAACGTCTACATGTGAAATAATGGGAAAGAACATTAGGTATAGAGAATGGAAATAATTACAGATAAATTAATTATGATTGCTTTATTTATTCTCATCATTCATTCAATCGAGACACTTGCCTATGCGGTACGTTTATCAGGGGCACGTGTAAAGTTACTAGCTTCAGCTTTATCTCTGTTTAATGTAATGGTGATGGTTTCAAGGCTAGCGAATATGATGCAACAACCGTTTACGGGGAGTTTAGTGGATACAGCGCCTGCTGACAATGCGCTAGCTTTTGTAGAAAGCCAGTATCGCTTTATTATAGGAGCGGCATCCTTAGGGACACTAATGGGGATATTATTACTGCCGACTTTCGTAGCCATCTTTTCACGAGGAATCATTCATTTGGCTGAGGAAAGAGGGTCGATTCCAGCTTTATTGAAGAAAGGCTTCACATTTGACTATGTAAGAAGAGGTATTAAACATATTCGCAAGCCAAGCTTGGCTTATGTAAAGGGCATTGGCTTACGAGATATTCCAGTTAAATTATTTGTGATGAACATTGTGATTACAGCGATTTATACTATTGGTGTTTTATCTTCTTTATATGCTGGTTTATTAGTCCCTGAATTAAAGGCAACAGCTGTCATGGCGTCTGGATTAATCAATGGCGTAGCAACAATTTTGTTAATTATTTTTATTGACCCTAAAATTTCTATACTTGCGGATGATGTTATCAATCAGCGGGGAAGTTATCTTGATTTAAAAAGAGCATCTGTTATGATGATGACCTCTAGATTTTTAGGAACGATTTTGGCGCAAGTGTTATTTATACCTGGGGCACATTATGTAGCTTGGTTTGCAAAGCTTATTACTTAGGTGCTAAGACAGAAATAGCTGTTAAAACGAGGCATTCATCTACTGGAAGAAGTAAGAATTACAACATATCGTAAGCTTAATCCTATAATATAGTTTAGATTTTAAGGCACATTTTCTACAAGGAAATGTGTCTTTTTTTTTGTCTTCACTGTAAATCACTTTGCATTTTGTAATTTATAAATAACTAAATGCAATTTATATGTTGCAAAAAGCAATATGATTTCATATACTAATAGTAATAAAACAAATGGAGGGAAATTATGTATAAGAAACAAAAAAAGCAAGTAGATGAACGTGTTAAAAATTTACAAAATAAAATATACAAAGAGATGTATGTGCTGATTATGATTGTCTGTTCCATTTCTATTGTAATAAAGTTCTTTAAAATGGGCGTGTCCTTGGACAATGTATTAACAGAGTGGTTGATTATATGTGTGTCATCTGTTTATTATTATGTTAGGACGGCTTATCTAGGTATCTTAACAGATGAAGTAGAGGTTCATGATAGTAACAGTAAAATAAAATTACAGACGAAAAATATCATTTATGGAGTGGCTACTGGTTTGGTACTGGCGATTTTTTTTGGTCTTAATAGTGCCTTTAACTATGCAGATAGCACACAACAAGCATATAAATATTTCTTCATGGTTTTCTTAGTATCGCTAGTTATCTATGTACCATTTTTTGCAGGATTTTTAGGCTTATCATATATGGCTGCAAAAAAGAAAAGTGACCAAGTCGTACAAAAAAATCTAGAAGATTAACAGTGGTGATAAGCATGAAAAACATCCGTTTAAAAATGGCTCGAATAGAGCATGATTTGTCACAGGAAGATTTAGCTCAAAAAGTAGGGGTTACCCGCCAAACAATCGGTTTAATTGAAGTTGGGAAATATAATCCGACGTTAAACTTATGTATTGCGATTTGTAAAACGTTAAATAAAACGTTGGATGAATTATTTTGGGAAGAGTAAGACAATAAAAACCGCCATTTAGCCCTTCGCTAAATGGCGGTTTTTCGCTTAACTTTAGAAAATAAATTCAATAGGTTTCAGTTAACACGCCTTCACGCAGTCTATAAACTTGATCGCATAAAGACTCAATATCATTTTTATTATGGGATGTTAATAAAATAGTTGCTCCTCGCTGTTTTTCAGCGTTAATAATGTCATAGACATTTTGTACAGAATCTTCATCCAAACCATTCATGGGTTCATCTAGTAAAATCAATTCAGGTGTTTCCATAATGCTTTGAGCAATGGCTAGTTTTTGTTTCATCCCAAGAGAGTATGCTTTAACAGGGCGTTTATCTTCGGGGTCTAAACCTACTTTTGCTATCGCAGCTTTTATATCCTGGTCAGTAATTTGATTGCGAATCGCTGCTAAAAATTTTAAGTTGGAGAATCCTGAGTAGTGCTCTAAAAAACCAGGTTTTTCAAGGATAACACTTGCACTTTTAGGAAACGAAATATCATGATGTAACACATCTCCGAATAATTTTACTGTTCCAGCACTGGGCTTCACTAAGCCGCAAATTACCCGAAACAACATTGATTTCCCTGAACCGTTGTGCCCCACAAAACCATAAATGTTGCCCCGCTCTAGCTGAAAACTAATATTTTGTAGCACCATGCGTTTTTTGATAATCTTGGAAACGTTTGATACTTCAATCGACATCTAGCAACCCTCCCTAATAATAATCATTTTTTAAGCCGATTCGAACAATAAATAAACACATAAGACAAATAAATAGCCCTTCAATCACTAGAATGACAGCGAACATGTTTGCGTCGAAATTTCCCATTAGCCCATAATAGAACGGAATATAAGGAGCTGATCGTTTAATACCTGCAAAAAATAGGACGATCAGTAAAACCGTCGCTATTTTTGCTGAAAATAATAATTCGATTATTTTCCATAGCAATGCATGACAGTACATATTAATGAGTAGAAAGAATGCCTGTAGAACAATCAAGATATCAAATTGTAGCATCACGTGAGCTTTTAAAAAAAGGAAAAAGCACATGATATAAGTGATTGCGACATAGCACGCCGTGAATATAAGTAGGATAAGTAGCCGATTAAGCCAAAACCAACCTTTTGTTGGATAGCGTAATAGCATATTGTAGGAAAAAGAAGTGGAGCGAGGCTTCCAAACAATTTGAATTAATAGCACATAACCAAACCATAACAAAGTCCAATACATCCAAGTAAGTTCCTCCACTTTACCTAAAAGGGCAGTATATGCTTGGTACAATGTCAGTCCATCAAAAAGAGATGTCATATGGAGTAACAATAAAGTAGTACATAATGGATAGACAATACAAATACAACTAATTTTAAGGGCATCTTCTCGCAGTAGTTTCCACTCTAACGAAAATGTTGTCATGAATCATCATCTCGCACGTAAAAGTCTAGTTTATTGACTAAGTAATGAATGGCATTGATTAATAATATCGTAACAGCCACTAATATAAAGAATGAACTAATAGGGGACGTATATTCACTTTTATGAAAGGCAATAAACACAAAGTGCTTTATATATCGATCCAACATGCCAAGAATCATAACTATAATTGCACTAATGAAGTTATTTTTGAAAAGTTGTTGGAACACGATATAAAGCAACCCGAAAATAGCCGTAACACAATAAAACATATAGATAAAGTAAAGTAATGAACCGTTTTCTTTAGGCTCAGGCACATATAATAATAAGGCACTGTAATTTGTGATATACGGTGAAAAAAGCGACTTTGCTAGCGATGTGCTCAACAAACTACTTCCGAAAACAATTGCTGTAAAAAAGGCAGTCACGATAAACACAAAGAAAATTTTATACTTGGCATATTGCTGTCGGTGACGATATCTTCTTAGCAATTGCCATTCATTGACTTTAGATGAAAAGGGAGCTAAAAGTATTAAAAAAATTGGTATATAGAAATATTCATATTGAGAGGCTAATATAAAGTCTTTCACCGTATGCCATCTTGTTGCCACTGAAGTGATAGGTAATACCTCAAATAGATGTAGCATGAACATAAAACATCCCACAATCCAAAAGAGCAATTTCTTCAAGCGAATATCCTGTAGGCAATAGGTGCAGTACTTATAAAACATCTTCATGTTTCTTCATCCCAATTAAGTAAATGATAAATGTAAGTAAAATTTGCAACAGAAATTCAGTAACCATTATCGTCATCGAAACTCCTTCAATTCCAGAGATAGAACTTATAAAGAAAAATGGAGCCAATGCGGGTTTATCTACAGCTAAGAACCAAATGCTTGTGTAAATAATTTGTGGACTAAAAATTAATAAATAATAGTTTTTAATAAACATAGAAAATGCTAGCCCCATGCAAACATAAGCACTAGCAAACAATCCACCAATAATATAAAAAACTGCGGCATATAAATAAGGAGATATGCTTAATAAATCTGAAAAAAGAGATCGAATATCTCCTTTAAATACAGTATCAGGAAGATAAATTGTTCCATTTACTAAGCCTTTATAGCTGTTGGCAAAAGCCGTATAATCCCAGTGATTTGTATACAAGTTAACAAGCACTACGCCTAGACATAGTGGCAATACGAACATAAAAAGGGCCGTTAGAAAAGTAGTAGCAAACTTTGCAGTGTAATATTTCCATCTATCCATGCGCATAAAAATAAAATGTTGATAGCCGCTTTTTCTTTCACGATAAATGGAATCCACTAGTGCAATTGAAATTAACAATGGAAATAGTAAATAGTACAATTCAGATGCGAAATTATTAGTAAAACCGAGCCATTGTTTATGCGGAGAAACGAAACTCAGCACATCCTTTACAATATGTTCATCATAGTGTTGATGATAAATTCTCTCTGTTAATGAATATTCTTCGTTATGCTCTTTTACACCTATAAGCACTGAAATCCCAACAAGCAACATTAAAGCAAAAAAACTAAGAAAAAAGTTTTTATTTTTTAGCAGTTTTTTGTACTCAATAAGCATGGATGACCTCCTATTAAAAAGATAGGGCTGTTCATGTATAGACAACCCTATCTATTCTACTGATAAAAGAATTATTATCAATGTTGCTGTATAAATGTACATGCAATTTATCGTGTGTCTGGATAAAAGCTTCCTGCAATTTCTACTTTAACATGTCTACTTTTGTAATTTTCTGCCACAAGATTTATATCATCTCCAATAGCACTATCATCAACTGTGAAGAATCGTGTATCATTATCTGTAACCTCTTTAGCTGTTGCAGATACCTTTTTTCCATTAGCATCCGCAATCCACATATTTGCCTTGTAATCTTGACCAACTATAGAGTTTTCAACCTTCGATCTACTATTATTATCTTTGGTCCCCGTTGCTAAATAAATATTCGCTGAAAACCTTGGTAGTTCCTTAGCATAAGTGATAGCGCTTGTCCCCGCACTTGCAACACCTGCACTAACTAATAATCCTAAGGCACAAACTGTTGTTGCTAGTCTTTTCTTCATGAAAATCCAACTCCTTTTTGTATTTTGCTGAAAATTAACTACAAGCAACACAACAATCAACAAGCATAGAGAACGAGTATTTCATTCTCTAATTATCAATTATTATAAAATTCTAAAATTTTAAATTTCAATAATTTATCTAAAAAGTTCAAAAAAAATTAAAAATATAGGTATATTTCGGTGGATTATTACATAGGAAAGCCCGAAAGTCTAAATTGACTTTCGGGCAATACTCTATTATTTAGTAAAAAGTGCAATAAGCTGGCGAGAACGTTTTCGTCCGAGTACTGCTTCCACTTCACTGAGTACATCTTTTGGAATACCTAAAAAGAGCCAAGAAAAAGAGAATTGCTCTAGATAAGGTCGAAGCTTTTTCACTTCAGAAGTGGTAATGTCAAAACCTTCGGCACGGGCAATCGCTACAACTTCTTTATCACTACTTTGAGATAATTGTTGCAAAAATTGAATACTCACAAACAATCCCTCCTTTTAAGTTTTGTTTTCTTTACAAATACTAAACTTTCATTTATACTTACAATTTGTAAATCGTAATGATTTTGAATTAGAAAGAAGCGATCATGCATGAAACAAGCATTAATTGACATTGAAAATGTGTCATTTCAATATGACTATACACAAGTATTAAAAAACATCTCATTTCGTGTGGAAGAAGGAGATTTTTTGGCGCTCCTAGGTCCGAATGGCTCTGGGAAATCGACATTACTGAAAATAATTTTAGGTTTATTAAAACCGATGTCTGGTGAAATTACATTATTTGGAGAACCAAGTGCAACGTTTAAACATCGTGAATGGATTGGCTATGTTTCTCAAAAATCCAATGCCTTCAACTCTGGTTTTCCTGCAACGGTTCAAGAAGTAGTTATTAGTGGATTATCAAAAAAATTAGGGCTCTTTAAGCGTCCTTCGAAGGATGCCAAAAGCAAAGTATACGAGGCATTAAAAGCCGTAGGGATGGACGCCTTTATGAAACGAAATATTGGTGAGTTATCTGGTGGACAACAACAGCGCGTATTTATTGCACGTGCTTTAGTCAGTGAGCCACGATTACTAATTTTAGATGAACCAACAGTCGGCATTGATCACGAGAATGTGCAGTCCTTTTATGATATGCTGGCGAAATTGAATAGGGAACAAGGAATTACGATGATTCTTGTTACACATGATGTTGATACGGTATCAAACCGCATTAGCCATGTTGCTTGCCTTAATCAAACAATTCATTTCCACGGCTACAAAAACGAATTTGATTCGATTTCTCAGGATGCGCTAGACGCTTGGTATGGTCATTCGGTGAGAAAGATTCACTAAAAGGAGAAGGCACAATGATTGAAGCAATTTTTCACTATGAGTTTTTACAAAATGCCTTTTTCTCTGGCTTATTAATTGGCATCATCGCACCACTATTAGGTGTATTTATCGTAGTTCGTAGGCTATCACTGATTGCTGATGCATTATCCCATGTTACACTTGCGGGGATTGCTGGTAGCTTATATGTAAGTCAGTCTGTTGCTGCATTAGCAATGCTCAACCCAATTTACTTAGGCATACTTGCTTCTGTGAGTGGCTCGATATTAATTGAGCGCTTACGCCGTTTATATAAGCATTATGAAGAACTTGCCATTCCGATAATTATGTCTGGTGGAATTGGCATTAGCGCAATTTTTATTTCACTTGCCAGTGGCTTTAGCACCGATTTAATGAGCTATTTATTTGGTTCTGTTTCGGCTGTGTCGAGGCAGGATTTATGGGTCGTTATTGGGATTGCGATTGTAGTTATTGTGTTTTTATATTTCTTCTTTAAAGAATTATTTGTGCTATCGTTTGATGAGGAATATGCCAAAGCAAGTGGTTTGCCAGCTCGCTGGGTTCACCTGTTGTTTATGATTGTGACAGCACTAGTAATTGCTGCTAGTATGCGCATCGTAGGTATTTTACTTGTTTCATCTTTAATGACTTTGCCAGTGGCTGCCGCCATGCGTCTGGCTAAAGGTTTTAAACAAACGATACTCTATGCAATTGTATTTGGCGAGGTAGCAGTGTTCATAGGATTAGTAAGTGCATTTTACTTAGATTTAGCGCCAGGTGGTACGATTGTCGTTACGTCTATTCTTATTTTATTGCTAGTTATTATCGTGAAGAAAATAATGTTAAAGGTATCTGTAAAACAAGGGGAGGAAGCACTGTGAATATTTCAAGAGCGTGGGAAATTTTAAAAGAAAACGGCTATAAAAAAACAGATAAACGTGAGTTAATTTTAAATATGTTTGCGGAAACGGATAAATATTTAACCGCTCGAGATTTATTAGATGTGCTGAAAAAAGATTTTCCAGGTATGAGCTTCGATACAATTTATCGTAATCTTTCAACGTTTGTAAAGCTTGGCATTTTAGAAGAGACTGAGTTGTCTGGTGAACGAAATTTTCGTATGCATTGTGAATCTGAACATCATCACCATCATTTCATTTGTATGGATTGTGGCAATGTAAAAGAGCTGAATGTTTGCCCGATGGAAATGTTAGGTGAGAAGCTTCCAGATTATGAAATTGAAAATCATAAATTTGAAATTTACGGAAAATGCCCAGAATGTAAACATGAAACCCTGTCAAATTAGTTTTGACAGGGTTTTTACTTATATCAAAGGAGTATGTTTAGAAGGAAAGGGTATACTCCATTCTCAGTGAAAGAAGGCTACTATGCTCTTACTACACGAATAGCATCTATTTTTTTGCAATCGATAATAAGTGGTGATTTTGAACCAGCTTCTAGGAAATAAGCACAGCAATTTCTACAATTGAAGCTCACAAAAGTTAAACCAAGGAAACTAAGACCGCCTGCTAAGAAAACATCAACTACAGCTCCAACTTCTAATTTTCTTAATTGCTCACAGATGCAGCTTCTGCAGTTGTTCACTGCTTTGTGGCATTTCTCTTCTTTACATTCATGTTCTTTTTTGTGGCTACATTTGCAAGGTTTATGGCATTTACAAGGAGCCCAGTTCATATGAGTAACATAACGTCTATCTTCCATTCATATTACCTCCTTTCTCCATCACTTAATGTAAAGCTATTGCCTTACACTAATAATCTATGTTTTGTTGAAGAATGGAGGGTGGTAATATGTCCGATAAACAAAGAAAAAACTATTTTTTCTTTTAATAAATGTTGTTAAAGTTTATTTTATATGGCAAAGGTGTGATTGTACCGATATGGTTGTCATAGAGATAGAAGTCTATCGGTGGGGAAATAGGAAAGAATGTTATGTTTAAAGAGCAGAATATGCATTTTAAAAAGAAACGACGAATGTTGTTATTTTTACAAGCATTCGTCGTTGTTTCATTATTGGTGTTTTTGTTGGAATGCTACCATGAAATCGCGAAGTGCTTCGCAAGTTTCTAATGGCACAGCATTATATGTTGATGCACGGCAACCACCTACTGAGCGGTGACCATTTAAACCGATAAATCCAGCTGCTTTTGCTTCAGCTAGGAATTGTTTTTCAAGTTCTTCATCAGCGACGCGGAACGTGATGTTCATTAAAGAACGGCTTTCTGGCGTTGCGTGACCTTTATAAAAGCCATTGCTGTTATCGATCGCATCGTAAATTACTTGTGCTTTAGCTTCATTAAGTTTAGCAACAGCTTCGACGCCACCTTTAGCTTCCACCCATTTCAATACTTCACCTAACATGTAGATACCGAATGTTGGTGGTGTATTATATAATGAGTTACCATCCGCATGTGTTGTATATTTAAGCATTGTTGGAATTTCTTTATTTGCTTTTTCTAGTAAATCCTTGCGAATAATAACGACTGTTACACCAGAAGGACCAAGGTTTTTTTGCGCACCTGCATAAATGATACCAAATTTACTTACGTCTACAGGTTTAGATAGGATGTCACTTGACATATCTGCTACTAAAGGAACATTACCTGTTTCAGGGAATTCTTTCCATTGAGTACCATAAATTGTATTGTTAGAAGTAATGTGCACGTATGCATCGTCTTCATTAAATTGAATATCTGATAATGCTGGGATATTACGATATTTATTTTCCTTTGTGCTTGCTGCTTCAACAGGTGTACCGAATAATTTAGCTTCTTTGAATGCTTTTTCTGACCATGAACCAGATAATACATAGCTTGCTTTTTTATCGGCTTGGAGGAAGTTCATCGGTACCATTGTGAATTGAAGGCTTGCCCCACCTTGTAAGAATAGTACTTCATAGTTTTCTGGAATAGCATAAAGTTTTTTTAATAGAGCAATTGCTTCGTTATGTACTTCGTCGAAAATTGCACTACGGTGACTCATTTCCATAATAGACATACCTGAATTACGGAAGTTTACTAATTGTTGTTGAGCGTTTTCTAATACTTCTAGGGGTAGTGCAGAAGGACCTGCGTTAAAATTGTATGCTCGTTGTGTCAAAATGGTACACTCCTTGTTTTGTTTAATAAAAGCACCTTTATTGGATTATAACTTAATTTTCAAGAGAAAAAACAAAATTCTCAATTTTTTATTTATGTACGATGAAAACGAGCATTTTAGTGTCAGGCACGCACACAATTGGCACACAATTTGTTTTATGTATTGCATATTGATGAAAAACTACATAGATAAAAAATTTTCGGTATACTGAAAGGTAAGAAATAGTGAAAGGGGTGTATGTATGTTTACAATAGAACAAGCAAGTCTGATTGTTGTGGATGTCCAAGGCAAATTGGCAACGATTGTAGAGGATAGTGAAACAGTCATTCAAAATGTAGCAAAACTAGTACAAGCGATGGAGGCTTTGGATGTACCTGTGTTATGGCTTGAACAAAATCCAAGTCGTTTAGGTGGAACTGCCTTAGAAATAGCGCAGCATCTTCAGGGTGATTGCCAAAATGGCTTTTAGTGCTTGTCAGGAGCAAGCCTTTATCGATGCAGTTAAAGCAAGTGGTCGTACCCAATTTATCGTGACAGGTATTGAAGCGCATATTTGCGTTTATCAAACAGCAAGACAACTGAAAGAACAAGGCTTTGAGGTGGAAGTAGTTGTGGATGCGGTGTCCTCTCGTACAAAAGCCAATAAGGAAATAGGGCTAGATAAAATGAAGGCACTAGGTATATTGCCAACGAGCACAGAAATGATTTTATATGAGCTTTTACAAGGTGCGAATCATCCACATTTTAAAACAGTGTTACAACTCGTTAAATAACGATTTACTTGCCAGCAACCTTTAAAAGTAAATGCATAGCAGACAAAGGCGATAGCAAAAAAAGTGACGGGGACATAAGAGAAAAAGTGTTAAATTGAACCTAATCAATCTAACACTTTTTTGCTATGCCGTTGTTGTCCGCTACGACGGTGCTTTCTGCTCAGCACAGTAAGCCGCAATCCTCGCTACGCGCGGTCTGCCCGCGGCTAACATTATGTGCTGTTCTGAGCTGGAGTCACCGCCTTCGCTACCAACAACTAGTGAACACTTCTAATTTTTTTAATTGCAAAAGCAAGAATAGCTAAGGTCTCCATATAGCAAAAATTTACGAACAGCTTTCCTCTGTTCCTTAAAATTTTTTAGTTTTGTCCCAGCCACCTTTTCTCTTTTGTGTCAGCACTTTTTATGCAGGCATTTCCGTTGGAGTTGGTTTTGCATAACCATTTTTGTATGTTTCATCAATTGTTTGGCGGATTTCTTTTAGAGTCATGCCATCTTTATGCATTTTTGCGGATTGTAGTGCGATTTCCAAACAAACAGCGCAACGTGTGCCATGATCATCCCATACAATTGTTCCGTCTTGCTTTTTTTCTTGAATAAAGCAGTTTAAATTACTTTTATGTCCAACAGATTCTCCACAGCCACAGTAGCATGGCATCCATTCTAAAATTTCGGTTGATTGTCCAGCTATTTGGTAGACTAAGCGAATATTTTCAGATTGGCTATCTAAAAATGTTGGCAGGACATCAGCACTTGCTGTCTCTTCCTGAATATCTCCTGTTACATGAGCATGTCCATCATGTGAAGCTTCATTTTGAGTATCTTTTGGCTGTTCTTCCGTCGCTTGTTTGTCAGTTCCGCAAGCACTTAACACGAGCAATAACAACGTAAAAATGGATATTAATTTTTTCAAAAAAACGCCTCCTACATGTTTACAATATTTCCATTATAACATTGGTCACGTCAATATTTATAGCTAGCGTAGTTACAAATCAGTGAAAAATATCTAATCCGCGTGTTTTGTTCATTAAAAGTTCCATTTTTTCGCCTAGCAATTTTTTTAAGAACAAGCCAAACAACAGAAAAACTAACCAGAAGCTTAGTAAGAATGTAAGATCTAGCCATATTTTGGACCAAATGATGCCACCAACTGCTTCACGCATCATGCCGATTGCATAAGTAAACGGTAAAAATGGATTAATTACTTGGAAAAACGTTGGTAACAATTCAACGGGGTAAGTACCGCCAGAACCAGCAATTTGTAAAACCAACATCACAATGGCTAGTGCTTTACCTACATTTCCAAATACAGATACTAGCGTGTAGACCACTGTAATAAAAACAAAGCTAATGATTAAACCAAAAAGAATAAAGGAAAGAGGCGCACGAATGGAGATGTCTAACAGTAAAATATCACCAATTGTAATAATCAATGTTTGGATAATGGAGATAGTTGCAAAAGTCATTAATCGCCCAAAATATATTTCACGAATGCTATATTGTGGGTTGTCGTGAATATTCACTGCAAGAAGAGAAATCAGCAACAAACAACCGACCCAAATAGATAAAACGGTATAAAATGGTGTCATGGCTGTTCCGTAATTTGCAATTGGAAATATTCTATGTTCTGCTAGTTTGACGGGTTCTTCAAAAAAATCTCGCTCTGCTTCGACATCATTTTTTAATAATTGAACGATTTCAGAGATATCGGTTTCGTTTTCTAATGTCCGTAGCTTATTAGCAAGGTCGATAATCTTTTTACTTAGTGTAGGGAAGTCAGATTGAATGGTAGCTATAGCCTTATTGGCCGTTACTAACGTATTTTTGGCATTGCTTAATCGTTGTTTTGCCTGTGGAATGGAGCTTTGCACTTTCGTTAGCATAGTTGATGCATTTGTTAATGTATCCTTTGCAGCATTCAAGGTTGTATGAATTTGTGGTTCTAGTTTATCTGAATAGTAACTAAGAAACTGATTTAAATGATTTGCAGCATCTTGAGCCGTTTGTTGGACTGCGGCAATATCTTTTTTTATTGTTTGCTCGTCGATATTATTGAATTGTTGTACTTTATTTGAGACATCCGTTACTACAGAATTTAGTTGACGTAATGTAGAGAGCACACTAATCATAGAGTCGCTAGCAATCGGATTTGCCTGTAACTTTCCTTGTATGGACTCCAATTGCTGAATAATACCTTTATTATCTAATAGAGCGATAACATCATTCGATCGCTCCTGTTGAAGCGATGAAATCACCGTTTGGAGAGAGTTTTCCAGTTGTTTACGAGAGGAGGCATCTGCCTGTGTTAACTTCTGTAAAGCTTCCAACGTTTGGATACTATTATTTACCTTATCTTGTGAAGATGTTAACTGCTTTTGCAGTTCGTCTTTAGATTTTGCTAAGGTAGCTGTATCTGTCTGGATAGTTTGCAATTGCTCTAAAAGCTGTGAGAATCGTTGAGCGATTGTTTGTACGCTTTCTAAATCTGCTTTTACAATGGGGGAGAGCTGAGTGAACAGCGTATCTGCCTCGTTTATCAGCTGTAAACCATTGTGGATAGTTGTTAGACCGCTAGTTGTCATTTTTTCTATCTCGGGTATTTCACTGATAGTGGTGTCCAATAATTTTTCAGCATCTTTTCCACCTTTTGCAGTTTGAGCTAAAAATGATTCAATATCAGGAAGATGTTGTTCAATTGTGAAAATATAATGTTCAAATTTTTTGAAGTCTGGAATCTCGTGTTCGATTTCAATGCCAATGGTATTGAACATAGAAAAAAGTGTGCCATTGACTGTTGAGATAAATTCACTCGAAACTTGTTGGGTAATAACACCGGCGCCTTTACCTGTAATTTTGGGAGCAATAGGATTAATTTTTTCATTTACATAATAATCAATATGCGCTTTTGTAGGTTGATCGGTCAAAATGGATGTAAGCTTTTCTGAAAAATCGTTAGGAACGATAAGTACTGCAAAATAATCACCATTGTTTAATGAATCGAGCGCTTCTTTTCTTGGGAGAAAGTACCATGAAAAGCTATTGTTTGCTTGTAAATTGCTCATTAATTCCTTTCCAATGTTTAAATTTTCACCTTTAATTGTAGTGCCATCATCTTCATTGACAACAGCAATTTTCATATTTGCCGTGTGCGCGTATGGATCCATCGAAGCATAGATATTCAACCATGCATACAAAGAAGGTAAAAAAATGAGCCCACCAACAATGACAGCAACTACCCAGTTTGATACTATATTTAAGATATCACTTTTATAAATTCGAAAAACATGTTGGAAAGTAGGTTTCATAGTAAATTTCACTCCAAATTCATTTTGCGCATTATAGTAAGTAGGTTTCCATAAATACATTAAATTATGTTTGAATTGTGCGAAAACTTACTATGAAAGACGAATTAGTTTACTAGCTTCTAAAAACACTTTATAATCAATTCCAAATACACTAAAAGTAGGACATTTTTTATGTGAAATCGGAGGAGTTTAATTGAAAAAGCTACTAATTATTGGTTCGGTTATTGTTGTATTATTTGCAGCGATTATTGTACTTACAAATGTATCAAACAAAAACAAACTGGCGAGTGCGAATAATCCATACGGAGACAAAAATCTAAAACAAGAAACAATTGACCAATTAGATGATGAAAATTACCAAAATATTATGTTGCCTGATGAGCTAGAAAAGAAGATTAAAGCTGGGGAAGATGTCAATGCGTATTTCTTTAGTCCAGTTTGTGTCCACTGTCAAGCATTCACACCCGTATTAATGCCGGTTGCAGATGATTTAGGCGTAAATATTGCACAATTAAACGTATATGAATATGGAGATTTATGGGATAAGTATAATCTCGAAGCAACGCCAACTTTTATTCGTTTTGAAGATGGCAAAGAAACTGCACGTTTTGTAGGGGCATTAGCTGAAGAAGATTTACGAGCTTTCTTAGATAAAGAAGTATTAAAAAAATAACGCACAGAAGAGACTGAACCAATGGGACAGTCTCTTTTTTGTTCAAATAGATAGCAAATGAAATGGAGAGTGCTTTATAGAGTGAAGTATGTATAATATATACTATATAGAATGAGGTGTATGAAAACTGGAGGAAGAATGGATGACAATGGAAGAATACTTTTATAATGGAGAGCTGATGAAATGTTATAAGGCTGCTATGCAAATTGCAGATGGGCCTGATAAGGAGTTAGCTACTAAATATATTACTTTGTTGGATGAGTACGATGTTGCTGCATTGCCGAAGCCAACACTTTTCGTGGAAACTCAGCATAGTGAACGAGCGAATGAAAGTTATCCTGAATCAGACGATGTTTTAGCAATACGTGCTATAACAGATGAAGCGGCATTTGCGAAGCGAGTAAAAGCGCTAGAGGACATGGCTAAATCAGGTTCAGCTAATGAAAAGGCACAATCATTTTTTACACAGGGCGAGCTGTTTTTATTTGCCCATCATTACAATGAAAGTGTCCATTGCTTCAAGCAGGCAGTAAAAGCAAATCCTAATAAGGCTTTGTATTGGGGCATAACAGGTCAAACGATGCATCGTTTTGGTTGGATGCCATTTGATGCACTTGCTTATTTAGAGCAAGCCATTGACTTAGATCCGACAAATGCTCGCTGGAAGTGGAATAAAGCCCTTGTGTTAATTCAGCTTGCAAAAGATTTACAGATGGCACCGTTTATAGCGAATGCAGCGATTACATTAGAGGAAGCCATTGCTTCTTGTGGTGAGCATCAGCGATCTCTAAAAGATGCAATCCAAAATACCATTGATAATATGGATAGTTATGTATTTTCATAAAATGAACATGCTAAGACTGAAGATAAACTCGTTAATTACGAGGATATTTTCAGTCTTCTTCCTTTTTTCAACAGTTGAAACATTTTATCCATTTTTCTTTGATTGAATTTTAGGTATATCATGGTAATCTATTAGTAGAATCATCTCAAAATTATTTATACATAATGAATTATTATAAAGTAGCGGTTATCAGCCAAGTGAAAGTAGGGATCATCGTGTGGGAATTAAATAAACATTTTTCTTTATTTAGGAAAGGGATACTATTCATATTATTCTCTAGCGTATTATTGATGATCATTGGTTATTGGAGTGATGAATTTTACGGGATTTTTGGAAAGAGTAATTATGTTTCGATTCATTTGCTAATAGAAATTTTGATCATTGTTGTGACGATGACGATTGCCATCCAATCATGGTTAACAACACCTTATATTCTATCTAATAGAACTCTATACATAGGTGCATTATTTTTAACGTATAGCTTAATTGAAATTGCACATGCACTTTCTTATAAGGGGATGCCGCATTTTATTATGGAGAGCACCCCCTATGCTGCAACATGGTTTTATATTATTGGAAGGTTAGTGTTATCATGTGGTATCTTGCTCATATTTTTTATTAAGGAAAAAGCCATTCTTAATAAAACGTATCGATGGTTCATTTATAGTACGCCATTTGTTATTACTGTTGGATTATTCATACTTATATATGTACCGACTACCCCTATTTTGCCACCGCTTGTTATTGAAGGAGTCGGTCCAACACCGTTAAAAATTTCGTTGCAGTATGTCGCAATGGCATGCCATTTTCTCATCATGTACTTATTACTAAAAAAATTTAAGGTAGCACCCAATATTATATTCTTGTTGTTAGGTAGTGCAAGTTATTTAATCATTAGTGATTTACTTTTTACTACATATCGTGACGTTTACGATATTAAAAATTTTATTGGACATATTTTTCAATTGTGTTCTTTTTATTTTCTTTTTAAAGCCATTTACTTTTCATCAATTGAAAAACCGTTTCAGGATTTAATAGAAATGCAGAAACATTTAGAGAAATCTAGAGAGAAGATGCATTATATGGCTTATCATAACGAGGTGACAAGCCTACCAAATGAACGGTTTTTAATGGAGACATTACATAAGAACTTATATAAATCGAATGTTAAGAAGGCTATTTTAGCTATTGAGATTGAACGCATTTCAGCTATTAAAGCGTCACTAGGTAGTTCATATGCAGATAAATTAATTAGTCAAGTTGCACAGCGGCTAAAGGATATTATACCGGAGCAGTATTTACTAAGTATGCTTCGAGAAGATTATTTTATCGTATTTATTGATGATGCAAATCATACACAACGAATCATGGAGCTTTGTAAACAGTTGCAAATGGTCATGGCGAAATCCTTCCAAATACAACATATTTCTTTAAATGGGCATTTAAATATTGGCATATCTTTATTCCCGACGGATGCCTACAAAGAAGAAGAGCTTGTCAGATATGCTGTGTATGCGATGCAGGAGGCGAGAAAAGTACCTTCACGCATCGTATTTTATGAAACTTCCATGTCTAGCGATATTACAGAGAAAATTATTTTAGAAAATGATTTACGTCATGCTTTGGATAATCATGAGTTGTTTGTGGAATATCAACCGCAAATAGATTTGCAGACAGGGCAAATTTTATCGGTTGAAGCACTAGTCCGTTGGCAGCACCCAAGTAAGGGCATGATTTCACCAGGTTTGTTTATTCCGATTGCCGAAGAGTCAGGTATCATCATTCCGATTGGACAATGGGTATTAGAAACGGCGTGTAGGCAAGTGAAGCAGTGGGAACAAGCTGGCTTACCACCTATCAAAGTAGCGGTAAATCTTTCTTTAGGTCAATTATTTCAGCAAGATTTAGTGGAGATGATTCAATCTGTACTTGAAGATACTGATTTAGACCCAAAATACTTACAATTAGAAATAACGGAAAGTATGACCATTAATATCGATCATATCACGATGATTTTACATCAATTAAAAACGCTCGGTGTGACAATTGCTGTTGATGATTTTGGTACTGGTTACTCATCGTTATCCTATTTAAAAGATTTTCCAATCGATTGCTTGAAAATTGATCGCTCTTTTGTCCAAAAAATTCAAAGCGACCCTACTGATAAAGCATTAGTTGATATGATATTATCGATGGCTAAACATTTACGTTTGAAAGTAGTGGCAGAAGGAATTGAGGAAGTAGCACAGCTCAATTATTTAATGGCAGGGCATTGTGAAACAGTACAAGGGTTTTTATTTAGTAAGCCATTGCATCCGACATACTTACAAGATAACTATCAGGCACTTCAAGATAATGCACAAACTATTTTAGAAGCGTTACACGCTCAATGCTGAAACTTTAAAACACCCTTGTTTCGAAAGGAAACAAGGGTGTTTTTGTATGAATCATTTATTTTTGGATAGTATTAAAATGAAAACGATTTCATCTATTTAAAATATTCTAAAAATATTAACAATTTAAAAAGTTTTGTATAGGATTGCACTTGACGACGTTGACTTTAGTTGGATGAAGTAATATAATTTTCAAAATATAACAAGATTAATTATTTAGAATAGTATTACAATAATAATTTTTTTGTTGAGAATAATGGAAAAACTAAATGACATGTAGATAGAAGATAGGAGTTTAGACAATGGATATTATGCAAAAGGCAAAAGAGATGCACAAAGAAGCACAAGGGAAAATGGAGATTGTAGCAAAGGTACCTGTGCAGGATACATATGATTTAAGTTTAGCTTATTCACCTGGCGTTGCGCAGCCTTGTATTGAAATCGAAAACAATCCGCAAGCAGTTTATGATTATACAATTAAAGGAAATCTAGTTGGTATTGTGACAGATGGGACAGCCGTTCTAGGATTAGGTGACATCGGCACAGAAGCGGCATTACCGGTGATGGAGGGAAAGGCGATTTTGCTAAAACGTTTTGCCAATGTGGATGCATTTCCTATTTGTCTCGCAACAAAAGATGTGGATGAAATCGTACGCACTGTTAAGGCGATTGCTCCAACATTTGGTGGTATTAATTTAGAGGATATTTCTGCTCCGCGATGTTTTGAAATCGAAGATCGCCTTCGACAGGAGTGTAATATACCCGTGTTCCATGATGACCAGCATGGTACAGCGATTGTTGTTGGGGCTGGCTTAATGAATGCGATTAAAATTGTCAACAAGGAACCAAAAGATATGAAGGTAGTGATAAACGGTGCCGGGGCGGCTGGCATTGCAATATTGCGCTTATTACTTCAAATGGGTTATAGAAATGTTGTGATGTGTGATACAAAGGGGATTATTTATGACGGGCGTAAGGAAGGGATGAATAGCATCAAAGACCAGATTGCAAAAATTTCAAACCCATTCAAATTAGTTGGGACATTAGAAGACGCGATTGCTGGTAGTGATGTTTTTGTGGGTGTATCTGTTGCCAATTTATTAACGAAAGAGCATATCGAATCAATGAACGAAAATCCTATAGTATTTGCGCTAGCTAATCCTAATCCAGAAATCACGTATGATAATGCTCGTGCATGGGGTGTACGTGTTATGGGTACTGGCCGTTCAGATTATCCGAATCAAGTAAATAATATGCTTGCTTTCCCTGGTATTTTTAGGGGGGCATTAGATGTCCGCGCTACAGATATAAATGAGGCGATGAAACTGGCAGCGGTAGAAGCCATTGCTTCGTTAGTATCAGCAGAAGACTTATCAGAAGAATTTATTATTCCAAAGTCGATGGATGAGCGTGTAGCGAGCGTTGTCGCGAAAGCTGTTGGCAGTGCTGCAATTGACTCCGGCGTATCGGTGTTATTCCAGCAACCACATCAACATGTCTAAACGTTGTCCGTTTCTTTCTATTTAACAATCATGGTATGATAGATGTGTAATGATTTGTTGAGATAAGGACGGGTTTCGATCATGGCACAGGAAGTAGCAAATAAATTTATTGAAAATGTATGTTACCATTTAGTACGTAATATGGATATTGAAAAGGTTGAGCACCACTTTAATCAGACGATTGATATGCAACGTCAATCGGCTAGTTCGAAAACAGATTTTTGGGATAGGCTGATGGTGAATATGTTGTATTTTACTGACAATGAGCAAGTTTGGGAAAATCAGCTTATCAATATGCTAAAACAGAAACAATGGGTAAAACCAGCAGTACTTGAAGAAGAATTGCTTATGCATCAAATGCGAATTCGTCAGCAAGTAGCTGAACGAATGGAGATGGCAAAAGAATTGTTCCATCAACAGTATGACGCTGAAGGTCTTACAGAGGAAGCGATTATTTATGACTATGCCTATAGCGCTGCTGGACATTCGATGCGAATGGATTTACTCTCGGTTCTTGTATCAACGCCTGCACAATCCAACGTGCTATTTGACGCTGATCCGCAAGAAACACTTCGCATCATTAACGGATATATAGCCTATCATACAGACGGGCTTATTTCGAAAACAAATTTAACATAAAATTTGTAGGCATCGAATTAGAGAAAATTCTCTAATTCGATGCCTTTGTAGTGTCAGGCACACAAACAATTTTCAAACAATTAGGGGAAGATTCCAAAATCAACATCTGTGCAGTATAATTGGGCAATATGTTAAAATAGTTTTGATTTTACTTGAAAGGAATTAATAGCAATGAATACACCATTCACTTTTAAACATACACAACCAGCAAATATGGACCCTACTAAAAAATATCCAGCGATTTTTTTATTGCATGGAATGGGTAGCAATGAAGATGATTTACCGCAATTGGTACAAGATTTTCAAGACCAGTGTCATATCATTAGTTTGAGAGGTCCTATTGCACAAAAGCCGGGTTTTGCCTTTTTCACGATACAGGAAGTGGGAAAGCCAGACCGTGCTATTTTTGATAAAGTGTTAATTGCACTGCAACGATTTATTTTAGAAGCGATTGAAGAGTTTCAAATTGATCCGCATAAAGTATTTGTCCTTGGCTTTAGCCAAGGGGCTGTTCTTGCACAGTCACTAGCTTTTGTTATGGGCAATTTAATTACAGGCATTGTAGCATTAAGCGGATATACGCCAAAATTTGTTACGGAGGAATATGCGATTCGCACGGTCAATCATTTACATGCTTTTATTTCTCATGGTGATTATGATTATGTGATTCCTTCACAATGGGGTATGGAAAGCAAAGAACTGTTTGAGCAATTTGGCGCCACAGTTACTTTCAAGCAATATCCAGATGGACATGGTGTTACACCAGAAAATTGGCGAGATTTAGGCATGTTTTTAGCACAACAACTACAAGAACAAGATCATATGCAGTAACCCTAAGTAATAGATAAAAGGCATCGGGAATTCAATTTCTCGATGCCTTTTGTTCGTAAAAATTTTATTTAGATAGACTGCGGTCTTTATCTGTTACAGCTGCAACAGCATCATGGATTGTCGTTTCGAAATGATTGCTTTGAAGGGAAGATACGCCTTGAATGGTTGTTCCACCTGGAGAGCAGACTTGATCGACCAGCGCCCATGGATGCTCTTTTGATTGTAAAATCATTTTCGCACTGCCGAGTACTGCATTTGCAGCAATGTCGAGTGCCATGTTTTTCGGCATACCTTCACGCACAGCAGCGCGAGCTAAGGCATCGATATACATATAGGTGAATGCTGGTGAAGCCCCACCAATTGTTGTAAAGATGGAGAATAAGTGTTCAGGTACTTCAATTATCGTGCCGATTGTTTCAAATAACATGGTGATAAGACGAAGTTGTGTCTCTGTTACTTGCTCATTTGCTGTATAGCAACTTGTTGATGCGCCAATTAGGGCATTGATATTTGGCATTACGCGAATAATAGGCGTGGACTCTGAAAGATAACCATGGAAGTAATTGAGGTTTTTTCCCGCAGCAATGGATACAATCATATGCTTTTCTTGGAGATGTTTTTTGACCTCAGGTAAAACATCAGGTAGCATTTGAGGTTTCACACCTAAAATAATGACATCACATTTTGCCATGAGTTCCTCGATGGAAGTTGTTGCTTGTATACCATAAGAGGTTGCGAGTTTTGTTGTTTTTGATTTTGTACGATTATAGCCATATATATAAGAGGAATCAAAATCTCCGCTATTGCACATTCCTTTAATAATGGCTGTGGTCATATTACCTAGACCAATAAATCCGTATTTCACGTGTTAGACACTCCTTCGTTTAGATAGAACATACCCATTAGTATAGTGCAGATTGTTTTTCTTGAATAGCATTATGCAGGAAAGAAGGCAATTAGGTTCAAATTCATGCAAGTCGGTGGTATCATAGAAGGAGTTGTGAATTGACATTATACCTTCTATTGATAAAATCATGTACTTTATGTGAACTTTGAGACATAGCTATCCTAAAAGGGGTAAAATAATAATTTGATATGTTTAATGCAAAAAATGTCTCATTCTATCGAAGGACGTAAGTAGAAATTATAAGAGAAAAGGAATTAAGAGGAATGGAACAAAATCTAAAAACGGACCAAAATCCACAAACTGTAGAAAAAACAATAGAGAAACATTCGCGCTCTAATGTTTTAGCTCAAACAGTTAAAACAGGTATCATAAAATCCAATTTAATTCCTATGTGGGCTGGCTTGTCGCTAGGGATGTATAAAAATAAAATGACATTATTGGACAATATACCAGAAATCATTTTCGCAACAATTGGTTCGGCACTTGTTATAGGTGCGGCAGGAGCTTTTAATAATGTGTATGACCGTGATATAGATGCCATTATGCCGCGTACGAAAAATCGTCCGACTGTAACAGGGGAGATGTCAGCAAAATCCACGATGAGTTTAGCGATTATTATGCTTGTTGTTGGAGTAGCTGTACTAGCATTAGCCTCACCACTAGCTGCATTATTTGGATTTTTAGGTGTATTTTTATATGTTGTGCCGTATACAATGTGGACAAAGCGTCGCACTATTTATAATACCGAAATTGGTAGTATATCAGGCGCAGTACCACCTTTAATTGGTTGGGCAGCTGTATCTACTGATATTACACATCCTGCTTTAATGGGGCTCTTTTGTGTGATGGTAATCTGGCAAATGCCACATTTTTATGCGATTGCGATTCGTAAACATGCGGATTATGAAGCAGCTAACGTTCCGATGCTTCCTGTAATAAAAGGGATGCGCCGCACATATTACCAAACAAATTTTTATTTAATACTGTTAATATTATCAAGCTTTTTATTTGGTTCATTAAGTATTGGTATTATGCTTGTCGCACTTATATTAAGTGTGGCATGGCTTGTAATGAGTATTTACGGTTATCATAGTAACACGGATCAAGTGAAGTGGGCGACGAAAATGTTTGTTTTCTCGCTTTTCCATATGACAATTCTCTTCTCAACAGTTATTATTTATTCCCTAGCTGGGGTCATTTTTAAATTATATTAAATAGCATATTTCGATGAATCATAATTGAAAAGCCAACAAGTTATTCTAAGCTTGTTGGCTTTTCTTTTGCAACAGATGTAATTTGTCGATTTGGCCATTCGAGTGCATGAAGCTGCCCTCCAAAAACAGCACCTCCATCAATACCAATAATATTATTATCGCCGAAATAAACACTGTAGTTAGTTGGGTCTTGATGCAATTTATAGGTTGGTGTATGCCCGAAAATTATAGTTTTCTCACCACTGTAGCCTGTATGAAACTCTTCTCGAATCCATAAAAGTTGTAAAGGATCTGTGTCCGCTAAGGCTTTACCAGGTACAACGCCACCATGAACAAAAATGGCATCCTCCAACTCTATATACGTTTCAAACGTCTCGATAAGCTGTAAATGTTCTTCAAGCTTTGGCAATGTTTGAATAAAGCTAGGTAATGTGTTTTGGGCAATGGCATCTTCAAAATCTTCAGGCTGATAGCCGTAGCTTGCAAGTGTTGCATCTCCGCCACAAAGTGAAATCCAATGATGCCATGCTTTTGGAATACCAGAACGACAAGCTTTGAGCATAATAGCCTCGTGATTTCCTAATAGTACACGTGCACCCGTTGCTTGTAGTTCCTCAATTATATTTAAAACGCCACAAGATGCAGGACCCCGATCAATATAATCCCCTAATAAAAGTAACTTATCTTGTGTGGCGTCGAACTTCAATTTTAATAATAATTTTTCCAGAAGTTCTAATTCACCGTGTATATCACTAATTGCTAGTATACGTGTCATAAAAAAGCATCCTTTCCAGTATAACAGGCGTTACTAATTATTATATAGAAGAATCTTACAAAATTCGACTTTTCTCGTTTGTTGATGATTTCTTCGGTATGGAAGAAATATTTTAAAGAGAAGTGTTGTACGACATAGTAATTGTTAGCGTTTGTCGTGTGATTCTATCTTATGTCACAATGTTTAAGAGCTATTATTCGTTTGTCCATAGATTTCGAATAGTGGGGGAAGGATGTACTAGTGGAAGATGCGATGTAATTCAGAAGATTAGGTGATTTGAATATAAACCTTTTTTCCAAGGCTTATATTCAAATCGATTAATATTATTCTTTGAGTTTGTGCCATTCTTGCATGGCAATTGTTTCGTCAAAGGTTGACAGTAGACGATAGTTGTCTGTATCTAAAATGCGATAATGTTGACTAATGACGTTTTGTTGTAAACGATAGCCTTGCCATTCATTTAGGTTTTTCCACCATATGTATCCGCCCATCGTTTTTTCCTTTGGCGGTAATGTGCCGTTATTGGCGATTAAGTCAACGACCTCAAGTGGATCACCACCTAGCTCATGCTGTAATATGGAACTTTCACGGCATAAAGCACATACTGCAACTGTAGTTGTCCATCCTGTTTTAATGCGACCTTTTTCAATTTGCACGAGTGTTTTTTTGGAAAGCCCAAGAAGATCGCTCATTTGGTCTTGCGTTAATGCTTTTTCTGTTCGAATTAATTTTAGTTTTTCTGAAACGAGTAAAATGAGTTGTTCACGATTCATTCAAACACCCTTTCTTTCAGGTTGTTACGCTCCATTATACATGAAAAAAGTAAAGGAAGGTGTGCAAGTGATGATTTTGAAATTAGAGGTAAAGGGGAGCTTGGGCTAAGCTAAAGAAATAGACTGCTCAAAGAAAAAAGCTTAGTCATTGAGCAGTCTGTTATTTGTAGAACAGGCCATTACTTAATATTCATATTTTTTTGTGTCCGAAATAACACGGAAATGGATTCCTTTAATTTGGGCACTTACTTTATGTCGAAGTGTATCAAGATAGACTAGCTCGTCTCCATCGTTTACACACTCAGCAATTTCCTGTAAAAGTTTAGTGAATGCCTCTTTGAATAATGAGCGCATATTATCAAAGTCAAGACTTCTAAAGCTACCGTCGATATCGAACGCCTCTACAGAATTTAACTGCTTGGAAGCTCCAGCAAAGCGGTCATCGTATACTGTGTAGTTTTCATCTGTTACAACGATAATATATAATACTTCTCCTGTAATTGTTTTTAACTCAATATTTGTTTTGTGTTTTTTTACATCCGTAATAATATGGATACCGTCTGAATGATAAAGTTTAAAAAGTTTCATAACAATGCCCCCTGATAATAAAATCATATACAGATTTATTATATCGAAATATGGCTAATAATGGAATGAGACAAAAGTATTTAGATAACTTTGTATAGCCCTAAAGTTGTGAAAGTTATATCAACTGAGCCTTTCGTTTACTTTTATTAGCCTTCTGTAGGAACGGGTGCAGCTTTATGAAGAGGACGCACTTCGATAAAGTGAAGCTGATGACCCTGTTGTTCATAAATGCTAAATACATATTGCGCTAGCTCGATGTTTTTAATCGCTTTGAGCCCGTTGTTGACTGTTAAGAACCAACCACCAAGTGTTTCTACTTCTTCATTGTCAAGGGATACTTGCAATAAATTTTCTACATCTTCTACAAGCATTTTTGCATTCAAAATATAATGATTGTCACCAATCTTCCGAATTTCTGCAACTTCATCATCGTCAAATTCATCACGAATCTCGCCAACGATTTCTTCTAAAATGTCTTCTACCGTCACAAGCCCAGAGGTACCACCATATTCATCCATTAAAATCGCCATATGAATGCGATCTTTCTGCATGCGAACTAGTAATTGTTGTATAGGTGTTGTTTCAATTACTCGAATAACAGGGTTAATAAAGTTTTCGAGCACTAAAGAATCATCAGTTATTTGTTCCAATAAGCCATGTGTAAACAACTCTTTTGCATTAATAAAGCCTAAAATATTATCACGGTCACCATCATACACAGGGTAGCGAGTATATTTCTCGGATGCGATAAAGTGAATAATATTAGTGAAGGTTTCATTAATTTCAATACCCGCAATCTCTGTTCGGGGAATCATAATTTCGCGAGCAATTCGTTCGTCAAATTCGAAAACATTATTCACGAACTTTAACTCGGTTTTATTGATTTCACCATTTTTAAAACTTTCAGATAACAGTGAACGCAATTCTTCCTCTGTATGTGAAATCTCGTGTTCATTAGCCGGTTTCATACCGAAGAAACTTAGAAGCATACGCGCCGATCCGTTTAAAAACCAAATGAATGGATACATCAATTTATAGAAAGCGATAATCGGTTTAGCAAAAAGCAATGAGATTGTTTCCGTCTTTTGAATAGCTGCCGTTTTTGGCGCTAATTCGCCGACAACGACATGTAGAAAAGTAGCGATAGCGAAAGCCGAACCGATTGTGAAAATAGGGATAAATTTATCCGAAATGCCGATTGTTTCAAAGAGTGGATGTAACATAAATTCAAAGGTTTTTTCACCAACCATCCCTATACCAAGTGCTGTTATTGTTATACCAAGCTGACAGGCAGATAAGTATTCATCTAAATGGTTGACAACATGCTTCGCAGGTATTGCCTTTTTATTGCCCTCTGCAATTAACTGATCAAGTCTAGAGGAACGCATTTTAACAATCGCAAATTCCGTTGCTACGAAAAAGGCGGTTAAAGCTAATAAAATAGTGAAAATCGATAAATTTAATATGGTCTCCAAATAGTCGTTCTGCAAAACAGAACGTCACCTCCTAGGTATTAATGAGTAGTAATAATGATTGCATTAATGCAATGCTTTCAGGTGAAACATTTTTTTTAATCGTTTGGCTATATTTCGTGTCTTGATTGTTCATTTGTTCCAGTAAAGAAGTTACATCATGCTCTAAATCTTGCATTTTTAAACGTAGTATTTGAACATCGATTTCTTCATAAGTTGTTGTGACATTAAGTGCTTGTTGTATTTCTACGAGTGAAAGTCCTTCCTGCTTGCGTTTCTCGATGAAATGAAGTCGTTCAATCATGGCAGGATCATAATAGCGGTAGTTTGATGGGGACCGTTCTGCCTCCAACAGGCCTAAATTTGTATAGTAATCAATTGTTCTTTTAGTAATGCCAGTTTTTTGAGCAAGCTCTCCGATTTTTAATTTTTCTGTCCCAATGCAAATACCTCCCAACCATCACGTGATGCTTTGATTATAACGTGACAGTTTTATAGCATACAAATAATACGCTTTAAAATTTTTAAAAATATGATTTTTTTGTGAATACTGCTTGTTGCTAAGGGCTTGCTAAAGGAATCGTCAATCGTTACAAAAAAAGCTCTTCTAAACGATAATATCGTTAGAAAAGCTACAGACCTTATTTATTTAAATAGGTATCGTATAGATGATGTAATGCATCCTCGCCATTCATTTGTAGTATTTTTTCTTGATTTAAAACAAGTGTTACGGCTGTTTGCGCGCTATCAATTTGATCGTCATCTATTGTACACGTAACAGTCACTACACCGGTTTCAGCAAGCTTCTTTTGCATAGGAGTATCCCATGCTTGGTCAGAGAATAATGGTGTTCGCCATGTACCTTGAACATGTAGTTCATTTAATTCGGCGTCATATTCCCAGCGTATGTCACGTAAAATAGTTTTAAATAGGTCATTAATAGTAAATGTTTGGTCTTTGTAGTTAATCGTTAGCGCTCTTATTGCATGGACATCACGACTAACAGAGCTCGCGGCAGCATCAGCTGCTGAGTTAATGCCCGATGCCGCATCTTTGATTTCAGATAGTCGATCGCCACAGCCGGTAAGTAAGGTAGACAGGCATGCTACAAAAGTGAGTTTTGTCATCCATTTCACAAGGAGTACCCCCAGTTTACTAGTTGTTACTACTATATTAACGAAAAGAAAATTGTGAAGAAAGGGTATGTAACAGGCAGATTGTGACGGTTTTGCAACGATACAACCTTTTCAAATGAATTGGAAATAGCAATGGTTATCTATAGTGAAATTTTACGTAACTTAAATCAAGAAGGGGAGCGGTTCATATGAAAATTAATGATGAGATACTCGATCGATTAGGAACATATTTTGTTTATCATGCGGTCTATGATAATTATGGAATAACCTTCGAAAATTTTGTGGAGCGTTGGTTGCGTGGGATACTTGAAGTTTAGTGATGTCTATTCAAATCGCAAGGAAGTCCAACGGGTAGGACCACGACAAGTGCTGTTAGGTTCGCTGTTGTATACATCAACGTTGACGACAAAAAGTGTTAGATTGATCACAGTCAATCTAACACTTTTACTTTTTAATATTTTCTTGTCAGTATTACTTAAAGTAGTTCGTAATAAACTGATTTGCTTCTTGCCAATTATACACTCGCACAACATTGTCAGGTACAGCAAGACGATTATATGGTGTATCGAATAAAATAACAGGTATTTTTAATTCTTCAGCGAGCATCACAGCATTATCATGTTTATCTTCAAAGAAAGCGGCGACATTATGCTTTTTGGCAGTCGCTAATTTATCATGACTTCCGATAAGTTCTATGTGATCGTACGGAATAGCCTGTGATTTAAACCAGTTCATCGTAATATCAGAAACATTCTGACCACGTGCAGAAATATAATATAGCTCATAAGTATGTTGCCAAGCATTTAAAATAGCTTTGGCATCCTTTGCAGCTTCTGATACTTCATACATATAAGGCTCATTTTCCTTAAACCATGCGTTAAATGCAGTGCGATCTACTGGATAAGGAAAGGCCTATAAAAAATCATATTCACAAACATCATCCAGTGTAATATTGACCTTATACTGCTTATTAATATGCGGGATAAGTGTACTCGGACAGGTCACTGTACCGTCAATATCAATACCAAAACGGGGCTTTGTCATGCAAGCACCTCCCTTAGGCGTTCGCTTTTGCAGCTTCTTCAGCCGCACGTTTTTCAGCCATTTCTGCAGCTAGCTTATCAATTTCTTTTTTCAATTCTTCTACCATTGTTTCTTCTGGAACTTTACGAACCGTTTTGCCTTTCATGAATAGCAGACCTTCACCACGTGCACCTGCAATACCGATATCGGCTTCACGTGCTTCACCTGGACCATTTACGGCACAACCTAGAACAGCTACTTTTAATGGCACATTTAATGTTGAAATATATTCTTCCACTTCATTTGCAATGGAGATAAGGTCGATTTCAATACGGCCACATGTAGGGCATGAAATTAACGTTGCCATGTTAGACGCTAAACCAAATGATTTTAATAGCTCACGAGCAACTTTCACTTCCTCCACAGGGTCGGCAGATAAAGAGATACGTAGCGTATTACCAATACCTTTTGACAGGATTGCGCCAAGGCCAGCAGCAGATTTTACAGTCCCAGCAAACAATGTACCGGATTCTGTAATACCTAAATGTAGCGGATAATCAAAAGCTTGTGCAGCTTTTTCATATGCTTCAATCGCTAAATTGACATCCGATGCCTTCATTGACACGATAATATCGTGGAAATCTAAGTCTTCCAAAATTTTAATATGGTGTAGTGCTGATTCTACCATACCATCGGCAGTTGGATAGCCATATTTTTCAAGAATATGTCGCTCTAATGAACCGGCATTTACGCCAATACGAATAGGAATGCCTTTTGCTTTTGCAGCTGTTACAACGGCTTCAACTTTTTCTTTACGCCCAATATTACCTGGGTTAATACGAACTTTATCAATACCATTTTCAATTGCTTTTAAAGCTAATTTATAATCAAAGTGAATATCAGCTACTAATGGAATATGGATACGTTTTTTTATTTCGGCAATTGCATCAGCCGCACGCTCATCTGGCACTGCAACACGAACAATTTGACAGCCCGCCTCTTCTAGTCGCAGAATTTCTGCAACAGTTGCTTCGACATCATGTGTTTTTGTTGTACACATACTTTGAATGAATAATTCATTACTACCACCAATTGTTAAATTACCGACACGTACAGGACGTGTTTTTGAACGGTGACAAATTTCACTCATTAACTTTCTCTCCTTTTCGGGCCACTACTTTCAGCCGTCACTGACACTTATTTTAGCAGTGTAAGAAAATAAGGACAAGGAAGAAACGTTAACTTTTCATTTTCCGCATGCGTTTTCGAATTCAAAAGAGAGGGGAAGCTTAATATTTTCGCCTGGTGCAAGTGCTTGTAATTGTAAATGTGGATTTAATTGATAAAAGAGCTCCAGTCGTTCCGGAAAGGTCATCGGCATTTTTGCTGGGTGTAGTGCAAATAAGCTATGGATGGTATCGCCTTGAATTGTTTGGACCGTAATGTAAGCTGGCTCGCGCTGGTCTTCGCAAAGTGTATTTTGCCCATCTTTTGGATAGAAGGCAGCGAGAGATAATGTACCTTCTGTTAAATCTACTTTTACGACAAATGCGATAAGCACAATAGCAACAGTTAACAAGAATGCTCGCAAAAAAACCCCTCCTTTTTCTACACTATATTGAGAAGAGAGGGGAATCATGCCTATTATTTTGAAATTGGTTGTTTTGGATATTTTGTAAAGGCGATAATTAATAGAGTAATGGTTAAAAGTAATGACAAGATTGAGAGTATTGTTCGGGCAGTTGGTACGAATTCTGCTAACATGCTTAAAATAGTCGCCCAAGTAATAGCGAATGTTGTAGTGCGCCAAATATGGCGGTATTCACCACGACGTTTCATAACTTTTAAAATAAATAAACCTGCTAGAGCATAGAGCGCAATTTGACCAAAAACTAACATCGTTGTTAGTACAAATAACATGATGAATGTGACTGGGTATAACAGCCATTTTATTTGATCTATGTATTCCGTTATCCCACTTATATCGAGGGTATTAACAGACATATCAGTAGAAAAACGTCCAAATGAAAATACAGTAACAATGGTAATTAATAGAAAGGTATATTGAATGACTTTGCCGATAGGTAGTAAACGATAAGCTGCTAGTTTTTTAGGGTGTATTAAGCTATCGATTAATAATTGTGAGTGTTTCATATTTATATCTCCTCCATCCGCTATTCTAACATGTTCGTGAATGACTAGATATGGATTGCATCACTTTCACTGAGAATGAGATGCTAAAATGTTAACATTGTGTAAAGAAGTTAAAGGTTTTCTTTACTTTTTGTACATTTTCATTTAATGATTAGGAATAGATTAGTAGAGACGTAGGAATTGGAGCGAATACCATTGACAATAGATTGGCAAAGCATATTATTTCAATTTTTAGGCGGATTAGGGGTCTTTTTATTTTCCATAAAATATATGGGAGAAGGGTTACAAAAATCGGCAGATGACAGACTCCGTGAATGGTTGAATCGATTTACAACGAATCCGTTTATGGGTGTGTTAGTTGGGATAATCGTAACGGTTTGTATTCAGTCAAGTTCGGCGACAACAGTAATTACTGTTGGTCTAGTGAGTGCAGGCTTCTTAACATTACGACAAGCAATAGGTGTCATTATGGGAGCTAATATTGGCACGACAATAACTGCATTTATTATCGGTATTAATATAGGTATTTATTTTTATCCACTCCTCGCGATTGGCGCAGCATTTTTATTTTTCTTTAAAAAGGCTATTTATCATCACATAGGTCAAATTTTATTTGGCTTTGGTGGTTTGTTTTTAGGATTGGAGCTAATGAGTGCTAGTATGCAGTCACTGCATGAATTAGCAGACTTCGCATCATTAACCATTCATTTGAGTAATCAACCGGTAATCGGCATATTTTTAGGGACTATTTTTACATTGCTCGTTCAAAGTTCGACAGCGACAGTTGGCGTATTGCAAGGCTTATATGCTGAACAATTAATCGGTTTAGATAGTGCGCTACCGATTTTATTTGGTGAAAATATCGGCACGACAATAACGGCTGTCCTCGCTTCATTAGGTGCTTCGATTTATGCAAAGCGAGCAGCGGCTGCCCATGTGTTATTTAATGTGATTGGGACGGTTATTTTTATGTTGCTGTTTACCCCCTTTATAAATTATGTGCAGTGGATTAGTCAGTTGTTTCATTTAGAAGCTCGAATGCAAATTGCTGTCGCACATGGTTCGTTTAATGTCTTTAATATGTTGATCCAACTACCGTTTATCGCAGGATTATCATTATTAGTAACAAAATTATTGCCTGGACATGACGGTGGTATTGATGTTGCAACGAAACATCTGGACCCATCCTTCATTGATTCTTCGCCAGCCATCGCATTAGGGCAAGCGAAAGAAGAAGTTTTGCGGATGGGTGAACATGCGCTGAGGGGCTTAGAAGAAACGTTTTACTACATGAAAACAGGGGAGTCATCACATATCCCTACCGTATTACAGTTGGAAGTGGCACTTAATCATTTAGATAAAGAAATAACGAATTATTTAGTGATGGTGTCCAAGCAGCCGCTTTCTCATGCTGATTCGGTACGACACCATACCCTATTAACGAATGTGCGTGATATTGAGCGTATTGGCGACCATTTTGAAAATATTTTGGAGCTATTGCAATATAAGGATCACCATGAAGTGAGTTTAAGTAAATCAGCGCGGCAAGATTTAATCGGTATGTTTAGTCTTGCCATCGAGGCGGTAAGGAAAAGCTTAGAGGCGCTTGATACGGCGAGTCTTAGCTTAGCGCAAGAAGTAACAGAGTTAGAGAGTTTGATAGATGATATGGAGGATAAACTAAGACAAAAGCATATTGCACGTTTAAATACAAACGAATGTAGTGGCGCAGCTGGTATTGTTTATACGGATATTGTTAGCAACTTGGAGAGAATTGGGGATCACGCTGTGAATATTGCAGATTCTATTTTAGGAATTCGCCACTAGATTGAAACTTTTTGGCAATATTTTTCGTATGTAAGGCATGCAAGACAAAAGGAGAGAGCTTTGATGGAAGTTGTTGGCTGGATCGTAGTGATTGCCTGCTTTATCGTTTCATTTGTTGGATTAGTGTATCCGATAATCCCAGGTGTTCTATTTTTACTAGGTGGATTTATTCTTTATGGATTATTTTTCTCATTTGCTGATTTAAGTTGGTGGTTCTGGGCAATTGAAATTTTATTTGTTGTCCTTCTCTTTGGAGCTGATACGGTTGCAAATGCTGTTGGTATTAAAAAATTCGGTGGCTCCAATGCAGGAATGTGGGGCAGTACAATCGGTTTATTGATTGGGCCATTCGTTATTCCTGTTGCCGGCATTTTAGTAGGGCCTTTTTTAGGCGCCATCATTGCAGAGCTTATTGTAGAGCGAAGAACTTTTAATGAAGCTGTAAAAAGTGGTGTGGGTTCGCTTATCGGTTTTTTAACGTCAACCGTAGCCAAGGCAGTTATTCAAATTGTGATGATTGTCGTATTCTTTATTGCTATTTAAACGTATTGTGGGGGTAACTATAAAGTTTAACAAATTAAAGAAGTGGGTATATTAGAAATTGGATTATTTATTTCGGTCAAAAGGCTGAAATCTTTAATTTGAGGTATTTTTCATTGAATGGTTTGACCAATTTTGATAATCTAAGGATGTACTAATTATTTCTTTATTTTAGGGAGGAACTTAATAATGGCTTACGAATTACCACAATTAACTTATGCTTACGATGCATTAGAACCAAATATCGATGCAAAAACTATGGAAATTCACTATTCTAAACACCACAATACTTATGTAACAAATTTAAACGCAGCAGTAGAAGGTACTGAATTTGCAGAAAAAGACATTAATGACTTAATCGCAAATATCGATGCACTTCCAGCTGACAAACAAACAGCAGTTCGTAACAACGGTGGCGGACATGCTAACCACACACTATTCTGGGAAGTAATCGCACCAGGCGGTTCAAAAACTCCAGTTGGTGAAGTAGCTAAAGCAATCGATGCTAAATTTGGTTCTTTCGATGCTTTCAAAGAAGAGTTTGCAAAAGCTGCAACAACTCGATTCGGTTCAGGTTGGGCTTGGTTAATCGTTGATGGTGATTCAGTAGCAGTTACATCTACACCAAACCAAGACTCTCCAGTTATGGAAGGTAAAACACCAATCTTAGGATTAGATGTTTGGGAGCACGCTTACTACTTAAACTATCAAAACCGTCGTCCAGATTATATCGGTGCTTTCTGGAACGTAGTAAACTGGGATGCAGTAGAAGCTAAATTTCAAGCTGCAAAATAATCATTTGCGATAATGCAAAATAATTAGGTTTCTGCGGAACTCTTGTGAAGTGGAAGTTTACTAATTATTTCTATGTAAAGGGCTATGCATAAGGTGAAAAATCACCTTGGCATGGCCCTCTTTATATGATTTTAGCGAATTCAGTAATGTTGCTTTTGAATAGCAGAAATCCATATATACGGAAGGAAACTTTTCTTGCCAAGTACCGTCATTTAAAATGATGCTTCCTCTAGTTAAGGATTGTTACGGCAGATCATTTCATAAATAGTCGGAAATTACGAATAGGTCAACGAAGCAAACGGCTAGGACTCCTCAAACGAAGTGTGAAAAGCGACCATCTGTAGTGTAAGTGATGTGATTGCTTCTATTTTATATTTTTCAATAATTAGTATTTTAATGATGACAAGGTGAATTATGAAAATGATGCAAGAGTATGCTTTTCTGACGCAACTTCGAATGGTATACTAGGTATCGTGTATTTAAACAGTTATTAGATGAGGAGGGGAATACATATGCGCAAAGCACCGGGGAAAAATCGCGCAGCGAGTGTTAAAGCGAAACATCACTCTAATTTAACATTTCGTATGAATGTCCTTTTCTTTGCTATATTTATCGTATTTTCGATGTTAATTTTTAGACTTGGTTATATGCAAATTGTTAAAGGGGAAGATTATGTTCGTATTTTAGAGCGGACTGAGGAAGTACCTGTCAATACGAGTGTGCCAAGGGGTCGGATGTATGATCGTTATGGGCGTATTTTAGTGGATAATCAGCCTGAAAACGCGATTACGTATACAAAAATGCAGACGACTAAAACGGAGGATATGTTAGCAATTGCTGAAAAGCTGGCTCAATTGATTGAACAACCAACGAATCGTGTCACATTACGCGATAAATTGGATTTTTGGATTTTAAAAAACCATGACGCAGCATATGCAAAAATATCTGATGAAGAGCAAACGAAAATTAAAACACAGGAAAATATTACGACAAGTCAAGCGAATGCAGAAATCGATAAAATTGTACGTGAGCGCATTACAGACGAAGAATTAGCACAATTAACGGAAGCAGATTTAGAAGTATTAGCAATCTACCGCGAGATGGTATCAGGCTATAATTTATCACCTCAAATCATTAAAAGTGAGAATGTATCTGCAGATGAATTTGCGCGTGTTTCAGAGCGTTTAACTGAGTTGCCAGGAGTCAACACAACGACAGATTGGAAGCGTGTTAAACTATCATCCCTTTCTGTGTTAGGTCGTACAACTGTACCAACAAAAGGGATACCGAAAGAGAAGCTTAATTATTATTTAGCACGTGATTATTCACGTAATGATCGCGTCGGAGAAAGTTATATTGAAGCGCAATATGAAGAACTTTTACAAGGGCAAAAAACAGTTGTCAAAAATATTACGAATAAAAAAGGGCAAGTTGTTGATACCATTACAACATATGAAGGCGAGCCTGGAAAAGATTTAGTATTAACATTCGATAGCGAGTTACAAGCCGCTAATGAAAAAATTGTAGAAGAAGAACTGCTGAAGTTAAAAGCAATGTCTGGCTCAAGTTTATTAGACCGAGCGTTCTTAATCATGATGGACCCAAATACGGGAGATATCCTATCAATGGTAGGTAAAAAAATCGAAAAAGATTCGGAAACGGGCAGAAATGTAGTTGTGGATTATGCATACGGCTCGTTTACAACAGCTTATGAGGCAGGGTCTGTCGTAAAAGCAGCCACTTTGCTGACAGGCTATAAACTAGGGGTGATTACTCCGAACACAGTATTAGGAGATGAACCAATCCATTTACTAGGTACACCCGTTAAAAGGTCGATTTTCAACCAAGGTGGCTATATTTCAATGGATGGTTTAAGCGCACTTGAGCAATCTTCCAACGTTTATATGTTTAAAACGGCAATGCTTATTAATGGCACACCATACAGTTACATGATGCCATTGCGACTAAATGATCAAACATTCCCGAAAATGCGTAATTCCTATGCACAGTTTGGCTTAGGTGTTAAAACAGGCATTGATTTACCTAATGAATTTAGTGGGGTAGAAGGCCCAATCATGGGTGGTAAAACACTCGACTTAGCCATTGGACAATATGATACGTATACACCGCTTCAACTAGCACAATATATTTCAACGATAGCGAATGGTGGCTATCGTGTTCAGCCTCATGTCGTGAAAGAAGTGCGTGATCCATCAAAAGATGGTCAGCAGCTAGGACAATTAGTGACAGAAGTAGGACCGAGAATTTTAAATCATATCGATAATACAGAAGAAGAAATTAATTATGTAAAAAAAGGCTTGCATCGTGTTTATACGGGTTCTCGTGGTACGGCACGTTCAGCATTTTCGAACGCACCTTTTACCGCTGCCGGGAAAACAGGGACAGCCGAAGTAGTATATTATGGACCATTACGTGAACGTTATGGTACAAATACGATTAATTTAACGCATGTTGGCTATGCGCCATATGAAAATCCTGAAGTTGCTTATGCTGTTGTCATTCCATGGGCAACTACGAACCTTAATCAACATTTATCGAATAATAACGTGATTGCAAGACGTGCTTTAGATGCTTACTATGAGCTAAAAGCAAAATATGAAAAGACAAAAGTGACAGATAATAAAGTAGAACAACCAATTTTACCTGCGATTACAAAAGATAAAATCGGTGAAGATGAACAAGAATAAAAAAACCGCTAGCGCATATTTATATGCCTAGCGGTTTTTTAGTATCTATATAGCTTTCTACTAGCGATTAAGCTGTTGAATCGCCAATTCAAATTGTTCCTTCGGTTTTTCTCCATAAAGCTCAATATTATTATAGAAATACGTCGTCATCATAAAATCAATAGCCTCCTGTAATGACAACTCTCGATGATCCATGATAAGTGTTAAATATGTTTTAAAGTAATCGGCATTTTGTACATTTGCATGATTAATCACAAAGTCAAACTCCTCTTATAATATTTCCTGACACAAATGAATATTATAGCATCTTTGCTAAAGGAAGCAAATCATTTAATTGTAATTGTAAACGTTTCTTTACAATCGTTTACAAAGCATTACATTCCTTTACGTGTCTTTTACGAACGGTTTATACGAATTCAACAATAAGTCATTATAGTAAAGATTGTAAGGCAAAACACAAATAAAAAAGTTAGTGACGGAGGCAAATGAGATGAAAAAGTGGAAGTACTTAACGATGACAGCGGTAATGGGTTCAGCATTAATGCTTGGTGCATGTAGCGGAGACAACTCAACGCAAAACAATAACAATGCAGAAACGAACTCAGGACAAGAAGCTGCTGACGAAAAACTGCAAGGTTCAGTTGCTGGAGATGGTTCATCAACAGTAGCACCAATTATTGAAGCAGTTGTTGAAGAGTATGCAGGTGCACAACCGGATGTCAAAGTATCGGTAGGTGTTTCTGGTACTGGTGGTGGCTTTGAAAAATTCATCGCAGGTGAGACAGACTTTTCAAATGCATCTCGTTTTATAAAGACAGAAGAGAAAGAAAAACTAGACCAAGCTGGAATAGCTTACACTGAGTTAGCTTTAGCATATGATGGTTTATCAGTAGTGGTGAATCCTGAAAACGATTGGGCAAAGGATTTAACTATAGAACAACTAAAGAAAATTTGGACTGAAGATGGCACAGAGAAAAAATGGTCAGATATCGACCCTTCATGGCCAGCAGAAAAAATCGTATTCTACTCACCAGGTACTGACTCAGGTACGTATGATTACTTTGATGAAGTCGTTTTAGATGGTGCTGATCTAGTAAGTTCAGCGACATTATCAGAGGATGATAATATGCTAGTCCAAGGTATTTCTGGTGACAAATATGCAATTGGCTTCTTTGGCTTCGCTTACTACTTAGAAAATAAAGATAAGTTAAACATTGTTAAAGTCAATGGAATTGAACCAACACATGACACAATTGAAAAAGGCGAATATACGCCACTTTCACGCCCACTATTCACTTATGTGAAAAACAGTGCGATGAAAGATAATGCAGCAGCATATGATTTCGTTAAGTTCACACTTGAAAATGCAGGAGATATGGCAGAAGCAGTAGGTTATGTTCGTCTACCTGAAGAAAAATATGCTGAAGGCTTAAAAACTTTAGAAGGCTTAAAATAAGTAGACATGCATAGAGGGAAAGAGATGGATGCTCTTTCCCTCGCTTATTGGAAAGGAGCACCCAATGGTTTCTCAAAAGGAAAATAAGACATCATCTGTGCAACAATTAATTGCAAATTCGCGCAATCATAAAACTAAGAAAATAGTGGAAAAAGCCATGCCAGCTTTATTATTTTCTGCAGCGCTTATCTCGATTTTGACAACATTTGGCATTGTTTTCACCCTTATTTTTGAAACGTTTGAGTTTTTCAAGCGTGTTTCGATTACGGATTTTTTATTTGGTACACAGTGGCTACCGTTTTCTGGAAAGGAGCCGTTATTTGGGATTTTACCGCTTATCGCAGGAACACTGAAAGTTACATTAATTGCAGTTGCTGTAGCAGTACCATTTGGGATTGCTTCAGCCATCTATTTAAGTGAATATGCGAGTGAGAAAACAAGACGTACAGTTAAACCGATTTTAGAAGTATTAGCAGGTGTACCGACAATCGTTTATGGCTTCTTTGCATTAACGTTTGTCACACCAGTGCTACAAGGAATTATTCCAGAGCTTAAACTATTTAATGCACTTAGTCCAGGGATTGTAGTGGGCATTATGATATTACCAATGATTACATCACTATCAGAAGATGCCATGTCATCTGTACCAAACAGTATGCGAGAAGGGGCTTTAGCGCTAGGGGCTACGAAGTTTGAGGTTGCTATAAAAGTAGTGTTACCAGCCGCTTTATCGGGAATTGTGGCATCAGTCGTACTTGCTATTTCCCGGGCAATTGGGGAAACAATGATTGTGTCCTTAGCAGGAGGATCGACACCTAAATTTGATTTAAATGTCACAGATTCCATCCAAACGATGACAGCCTATATTGTACAAGTTTCTACGGGTGATGCTGGTTATGGAACGACGATTTATTACTCGATCTACTCAGTTGGATTCACATTATTTATCTTTACGTTAGTGATGAACTTAATCGCTCATTATATTTCGAAACGCTTCAGGGAGGTTTACTAGCATGCGCTATATCGATGATACAGTCGTCAAGAAACGAATGACTAAACGTATTACATTCAATAAAGTCTGGAAATCCTTATTTTTCTTGGCAACTACATTTGCGCTTGTAATGCTAGCGATTTTGCTCTACCGCATTGTGACGCAAGGAGTAGGTTACTTAAACATTGATTTCCTAACGAATTTTGCTTCACGCTTTGCGGATAAGGCAGGGATTAAAGCTGCATTAATCGGCTCACTTTGGTTAATGGGAGTAGTAGCTCCGGTATCGATTGTTTTAGGTGTAGGAACAGCGATTTATCTAGAAGAATATGCAAAGAAAAATAGATTGAATGATTTTATTCGCATGAATATCTCAAACTTAGCAGGTGTACCTTCAATTGTTTTTGGTTTACTTGGGTTAACAATTTTTGTTCGTATGATGGAACTAGGTAAAAGTATTTTAGCAGCAGGTTTAACGATGAGTTTGCTAATATTACCTGTAATAATCGTGGCTGCTCAGGAAGCAATACGCGCTGTACCGAATGAACAACGTGAAGCTTCTTATGGGATGGGAGCGACGAAATGGCAAACCATTTTACGTGTCGTATTACCAGCTGCCATCCCTGGGATTTTAACAGGTAGTATTTTAGCTTTATCTCGTGCAATAGGTGAAACAGCACCACTCGTAGTAATTGGGATACCCGTTATTTTACAATTTTTACCTAATGATTTATTAAGCCAGTTTACTGCATTGCCGATGCAAATTTATGATTGGGCTAAACGTCCGCAAGAGGCATTTCAATATGTAGCGGCAGCGGGGATTTTAGTGCTGATGATTGTGCTGCTAATGATGAATTCCATCGCTATTTTTATTCGAAATAAATTCCAAAAACGTTATTAATGAGGTGACCTTATGGTACTAGATTTTAAAGAGGAAAATTCAGTTGTCAAATCAATTAATATAAATGTAAAGCCATCTGCTGAAGTTGCGAAAAAAGTAGTGTATGATACACGTAACTTAAATTTATGGTACGGTGATCATCACGGTTTAAAAGATGTTAATTTAAGTATTTATGAAAATGAAGTCACAGCTATTATTGGCCCTTCAGGTTGCGGGAAATCTACTTATTTAAAAACGTTAAACAGAATGGTAGAGCTAGTACCGATAGTTCGTACATCGGGCGAAATATTATACCGTGAACGAAATATCTTAGATAAAAACTATACAGTTGAGGAATTACGTACTCGCGTAGGGATGGTATTCCAAAAACCTAACCCATTCCCAAAATCAATCTATGATAATATTGCTTACGGTCCACGTATCCACGGCATTAAAAACAAAAAAATTCTAGATGAAATTGTTGAAAAATCATTGCGCGGTGCGGCTATTTGGGATGAAGTAAAAGATCGTCTAAATCAAAATGCTTATGGTTTATCAGGTGGTCAGCAACAGCGTATTTGTATTGCACGTTGTTTAGCAATCGAGCCAGATGTTATTTTAATGGATGAGCCCACTTCTGCACTTGACCCAATTTCTACGTTAAAAGTGGAAGAGCTTGTACAAGAGCTTAAAAAAGATTATTCAATCGTTATTGTTACACATAATATGCAACAAGCGGCACGTATTTCAGACCGTACAGCATTTTTCCTAAGCGGCGAAGTTGTGGAATATGACAAAACAGATGTGATTTTCCAAACACCTTCAGATCAACGTACAGAAGATTACATTTCAGGACGCTTCGGCTAAGCATAGGGGGAACTATAGATGGTAGTACGTGAACGCTTTGAGCAAGAGCTTAAGGAAATTCAAGAACAGTTTGTAGAAATTGCAACAAATAGTATTAATGCATTAAAAATATCTTTTGAGGCATTGTTAGAGCAAGATTTGGAGAAATCATTAAAAATTATTGAAGATGATTTATATATTAATCGACTTGAGGAAGAAATTAATGATCGAGTAATTTTGATGATTGCCAAGCAACAACCTGTAGCGACAGATTTGCGCCGACTTATGGTACTTGTAAAAGCTGCATCTGATATGGAGAGAGTGGGAGATTATGCAGTTAATATCGCAAAAGAGACGATTCGTTTAGGTAAGGAGCCTCTAATCTTCCCAACGACCAATTTACAATCGATGTGTAATAAGACAGTCGAAATGCTTGAAAGTATTATTACAGCCTTTAGGGAAGAAGATACTGTCCGAGCAAAAGAAATTGCTGAACTTGACGATTACGTAGATGATTTATATGGGGCAACAGTAACATTATTACTTCGTGCTGGTGCAGAAAGTCCATCTCATATTTCGCAATTTACACATTTAACATTTGTTTGTCGTCATTTAGAACGTTCAGCGGATCATGCAACGAATATTGCCGAACATTTATTTTACTTAATTAAAGGTAAACATTATGAATTGAATAATTAAAAGAGAAGGGCTGCGACTAAGTGGCCCTTCTCTTTTTGCCCTTTAATACACTATTAAATATAAGAAATCGCGGCAACATTACACTCTACACCTACGTCAACTATTGTAGTGTGTTTATTTGTATTGTCAAAAAATTTTTTTGGTTATACTATAGACATTATCCAAAAAAATGTTCTTAGGAGGTGCTGCTTCGTGAAAGACGGTGTAGAATCACTTATAAAGAAATTTGGTCTAGAGATTTCGTCAGAACAACGCAACTACTTAGATTATCTATATGAAAATTTACATGTAGAAGAGCTAAGTGAGAAGGAACAACATTTTTTTATTGATTATTTTTACAAAAGTGAGACACTGCGTAATATGGCAGCATTTGCACTTGAGCTAGCGGATGTTATGCATGAAATCCGAGAAAACGTTCCAGCTATTGAACATACTGAGCGCTTAGCCAACGGTAAAGAGCAACGCATGTACTATGCGCAAAAATGGCAAGAAGCGAGACGTCAAAAGTTAAAGCAGCATACAACTAAAAGTGGAAATGTACTATATGTGCCATTTGTTGATTACAAGGAAGAGCAAGGGCCTATTATTATTTGTCTGGAACAAACTTTTGGCATGGAGAGGTATTCAGCGCTTTGTAAAAGTATGATTTTGCCGTTATTTATGAATGCATATAAAGAGCAAAGAGATTTATATATCGTGCCATACGATTGTCAAATTCACGTGCACTTCCGCTTTGAAAATGGTCATTTAAATCTATCTGATTTTAAAGATTTTATTGAATATAAGGCACAAGGTGAAGCAGCTATTTTGCCTGTGCTACAGTTTGTAAAAGGTTTGCTACAAGAAAATCAGCAATGTGCAGAAACGGAGGTTCTTATTTTTACTGAAGGGAATCCTGTTGACGGACCACATTTATTAGGAAAGCGTGCAAAAACCATGTTAGATGAAATGAAGCAGCGCTATCATGCTGAATTTTCTGTTATTGCGATGAATGAGCATTGTTTTAATGAGCATCACTTCTGGTTTGCAAATAGAGCCATTTTTTCAGAGGATGCGATTCAATAAAATGCGAAGCTGACCAAATCGTTATTGGTCGGCTTATTTTTACTGTAAATCGTAACATCAATTTTTTTGCACAAGTATAATTGAAAAAGTACATAGGTATGTAAAAGGAGTATTACATGGATTCATTGAAATGGTTATTACCGAACTTGACTGTACCAACGTGGATAGACATTACCATTGCGGTCGCATTTTGTGTTGTGGGATGGTTGTTTCAGCATTTTGTGCTGAAGAAAATCATTACGAGCAGTGTTACATTTTTAAAGAATAGACAGCGTCATTTTCAAGCGACTGTTCTTGGACAATTTAATAAGGCAATCCGATATGCGTTTATGTCAGCAGTAGTTGTCCTAAGTTTATCGAATTTACTTAAAGTATTTTTATTTACACATTTTGCAACAAAGAATTTTGTGTTGTCTATCATGGTGTTTTTTGCCTTTAAAGGCGTATATGATGTGCTTCACTACTATACAAAGAAACCATTAGAGTTAAATAGTGACGAGGAGCAAAATGTTCTTTTACCGTTTTTCCTGCGTATTGGTAAAGTGCTTATTATGATTTTAGCTATGTTTACAATTGCGTCCTTTTGGAACTTTAATCTAAATGGCTTTTTAACAGGAATTGGTTTAACAGGGGTAGCGATTGCTTTTGGTATTCGTGACACCCTAGCCCATGTTTTTGGTGGGATGTCCGTTGCACTCGACAATCCATTTCAAATAGGCGATTGGATTGCGACAGAGGATCAAAAAATAGAAGGTACCATTGAGGATATCAACCTTCGCAGTACACTTATTCAAACAGGCGACAAAGGGCTTGTTTATGTGCCGAACTCATATTTAGTGAATCGTCCAATATATAATTTATCAAAACGAGAGAAACGAAAATGTGAGTTGTTTTTATATGTAGCTGCGGAAAACGAAGAAGAAACATTACGTAGTGCTTTAAGCACAATTCATCAGCAAATTCATTTGCATGCAAATACTGAAAAAGAGCTGATTCATGTATATATAGATGAGTTCTATCAAGCATCATATCGGGTTCTTGTTCGTTTTTATGTTGCAACCAATGATACGGCTGTTATGTTAAATGTACAGCAGGATATTTTATTTGTGATTCGCCAAGTTGTTCAAGATTATGAGATAGCACTTGCAGAACAACCGGACGAGTGTAAACTTGAGAAAAAATAATTTGAATTGTTCGATATTTTACATTACAATATATACTAATAATCGGCTTAGATGAAGAGTAGTAGCTATTATTATTTGTTCAAGAGAGCTAGCGGTTGGTGGAAGCTAGTACAAATAAATAGCGAATGGACTTCGGAGCCCTAATCCAGAAGTTAAGTATGGATTAGCGTTTGCCTACGTTACAAGGTGTTGAGAGGGTCTTTTAAGACCAATAAAGGTGGCACCACGGCTTTTTTTGCGAGCAGAGCATAGTGAAGGAGAGATTAAGAATGACAGTTGAGCTTAGCAGATTTGCCATCAAAGTATTACAGGGGGATATGATGACGCCTATATCGGTGTATCAATCTCTGACAGGAAAGCATAAGATGCTATTTGAATCTTCAGCCAAGCATGAAGAAAGTGGGCGTTATTCCTTTATCGCCGTAAACCCAATAGCAGAACTGATTGGGGATAAAAACGGTTACCAATATACTAAAGGAATGAAAATGGATACGTCTAACGATAATGTCTTACAAAAACTAAAAGAAGTAATGCCACTTCATGAAGCGGATTATCCTTTTGCTTTTTTTGGTGGCGCAATCGGCTTTTTTGGTTATGAAACCGCCTTTTATGCTGAAAAAATTGGTGAATATTTACATGATAATTTAGAAATGCCTGATGTCCATGTTTTTTTCTATGATACGTTTATCGTGTTTGATCATTTAAAGCAAGAGGTGACATTAGCAGCAATCGATTTATTTAATGAAGGGCGCACCCTTGATAAGATGGAAGCCGCTATTGCTGAAATTGAGCAACAGCTACATGCAGGAACGACATTTGGTGCAATGGAGCTAGGTACAATTGATTTTCAACCAATGATACCAAAGGAAGAGTTTATTGCGATTGTTGAACGCGCAAAACAGCATATTGTGAAAGGAGATATTTTCCAAATCGTGTTATCCCAACGTTTTTCTTCATCGTTTACAGGCAATCCATTTGCCTTATATCGGCAGTTAAGAACGTCGAATCCATCACCTTATATGTTTTATATGGATTTTGAGGCATACACAATTTTAGGAACTTCTCCAGAGAGTCTTGTAAAGGTCAAGAATCGCAAAGTTACAACAAATCCAATTGCTGGAACGAAACCACGTGGTACAACGCAACAGCAAGATGAAGCGATTGCTGAAAGCTTATTGACGGATGAAAAAGAAATCGCTGAGCATCGAATGTTAGTTGACTTAGGGCGTAATGATCTTGGAAGAATTTCCAAGATTGGCACCGTAAAGCTCGTGAAATATATGAACATTGAACGCTACAAACATGTCATGCATATTGTATCTGAAGTTATTGGTGAACTTCGTGATGAAGTCCATGTGTTAGACGTTCTTAGCGCATGTTTGCCAGCTGGTACAGTGTCGGGGGCCTCTAAGATTCGAGCAATGCAGCTAATTAATGAGCTAGAGCCAGTGAAGCGCGGCGTTTATGCTGGTGCAGTTGGGTATATTTCAGCTACAGGTGATATGGATTTAGCGTTGGCTATTCGTACGATGGTAATCAAAGATGGGTTTGCGCATGTGCAAGCAGGTGCAGGCGTTGTGTATGATTCAGTACCTTTGTCTGAATATGAAGAAACATTAAATAAAGCTCGTGCGCTACTGGAGGTTAAACAATGATTTTACTCATCGATAATTATGATTCATTCACATATAATTTATTTCAGCAAGTCAGTATGCTTGGTAAGGAAGTTCAAGTAGTAAGGAATGATGAAGTAACAATTGAAGAAATAATTGACATGCAACCAGAAGCAATTATTTTATCGCCAGGTCCAGGTACACCAAATGAGGCAGGAATCACAGTACAAGTTGTACAAGAACTATATACAAAATATCCGATTTTAGGGATTTGTTTAGGTCATCAGTCGATAGGGCAGGCATTTGGGGGAACAATTGAGCAAGCTAAAAATATAATGCATGGCAAGCTATCTGCTTTACAGTATGAGCAAACAGGCGTTTTTGCGCAATTCGAAGGTGACATGGAAGTGATGCGCTATCACTCGTTAATCATAGAGCCATCCACGTTGCATGAAGATTTTATTATAACTGCCACTTCGCGTGATGATGGAGAAATTATGGCTATTCAACATAAGCACTATCCACTTGTTGGATTGCAATTCCATCCAGAATCAATAGGCACTAAGACAGGTAGTGACATCGTGCAAGCCTTTTTATCACTCGTTTAGGTGCGTGCCAGGCACTCAAACAATTTCCAAACAATTTGATTTTCAATAGAAAAAATCCACTTGCCTCCTGCGACTTATGAAGTGCTACGCGGAGAGCGAAGTGGATTTTTGTCATTTACGATGTATTATTGCTTTTTCCCAGTTATTAATTTGGCAATTTCCTCTAATGACATGGAAGAATTAACTTCATAAGAGCCGATTTGTAAACTTCGAGCATATTTTGCGTTCGCAAGTAATAGCTCCATCTCTACACTATTTGTAATAATGCCCCCGTCTTCGAGCTTTTGCGCCACAATATAGGGCGTTATACCGCTATATATTTGAAGTGTCATTGTGACTTCATTATCAGCGTTCTTATCAGCTTTCGGGGTACTATCAGTACGCTTATCTTCTGCAGACGTGTCAGTTGCATTTTCTTGTTGCTTATTTTCATTCCCAGTTTCTTTCGTCGAGTTCGCTTTTAATGTTGAGATTTCTTTCGTTGCTTGCTCAAGTTTTTTTTGTAGTTCCTCTACATCCTTATCGTTTGAGGAGGCAACTGTCGGTAGACCAATATTCAGATCCAAGCGATCGGCTATAGAAAGCAATGCGCCGACTAGGAAAAGGGCGATACCAAATGCACGGATGGTGGATTTATTCATTATTATCTACCTCCGTTTGCAATCACTTGTCGCACTTGCTCTTCCGTTAAATTGGAGCGAATACTAATATCAGCAATGGAAAGTCCTTGCTTGTTGAGTTCGAGTACCTGACTGATAATGATTTCATGAATCGGCTTTAAGTTGCTTGGCATCGGCTCAGCTTTTTTTACTTGTGCAGCTTGTTGAACAGCCTGCATAACCTGTTGAACCTTTGGGTTTTGCGTCGGAGGATTTTTAGCTATGGATGATTTAACCTGAAATTCAGGTTCTAGTAATAGCTCTTCTTCTACAATTTTGAGACGTCGCTTTAAATTATTCGTTTCTTGAAAAATAGAAATGGACAATTCTTCGACATCTTGTTCGACTTTTTCGCACTATCTTTGAAAAAGAACGATAAAAAGATAAGAACGATACCGACAATCATAAGTATGATGGATAAATCCACTAGTTTCACCCCATTAAATTATGTAATTATAAGGTATTTTACCACATGCAAACTTAATATGAAATGAAGGTAGATTTTTTTTCAGTTTATGTTATAATAGGTTAGTCGTATAAATCATGCTCAAATTTAAATTCTTGATATAGAGTGGGAGGGTTAATAATGCGCGTAAATATTACTTTAGCTTGCACAGATTGCGGCGAACGTAACTACATTTCTAAAAAGAACAAGCGTAACAATCCAGAGCGTCTTGAACTTAAAAAATATTGCTCTCGCGAGAAGAAATACACTCTTCACCGTGAAACAAAGTAATCGCTCATTAAGCCAAAACCACACGTGGTTTTGGCTTTCTACATTTTAAAGGGAGGTGCGATGTCGTGGATAAAACATTGTTGCGAAACAAGGTGCGTGAAGCACTCTCAAATATGAGTGCAGCTACATATCGCGAACAATCATTTGCTATCGCAAGAAAAGTGCTACAGGAACCATATATAATAGAAGCAAATACGATTGGCATTACAATTTCTAATAAGCCAGAAGTGGACACAATTCATCTAATCGAAGCACTTTGGAAGCTTGGTAAAACAGTGGCAGTTCCAAAATGTAACGCAAAAACAAGAGAAATGTCATTTTATGCGATAGAATCGTTTGCCCAGTTAGAAACTGTTTATATGCATTTGCGTGAACCAATTCCGAAAATAAGTGAGTTTGTTGACGCAAATGAAATGGATATCATACTTGTTCCTGGCGTAGTTTTTGACACACAAGGCTATCGAATAGGCTACGGTGGTGGTTATTACGATCGCTATGTATTACACTATAAAAAAGGTAAACTAATGTCTGTGCTTTTTGATGAGCAACTATATGAACAGGTGCCTGTAGAGACGCACGACTACCCAGTAGATCTTATCATCACACCGACAAAACGCATTGATTGTGAAGCGCAACGAGGAGCGAAATAAAATGGATAAAATGCTAGATATTTATGATTTATTAAAAACATATGGCACTTATATTTATACACGTGATCCTATTGGCGATTTAATGTTAATGGAGGATGAAATTCGTGAGTTGTACAAGGCGAATGTACTCGACATTAAAGATTACCAAATGGCACTGTTGTTAATACGACAAGAAACGACAAGACTGCGTGTTGAGCAAAATAAGCAGTAATGTTTCAATAGCGAATAATTTGGGTACCGTAAAAATATCGTAATATGTATGTAAAATTCGTAAAAACAGTGGTTTACCACTGTTTTTATGTTTTTACGAAACTTTTTACATTTAAAAACGTATATATTAATGTTAAGCTATAATGAAGCCGAGGAGAAAGGCTGCCAAAAATATATCTGTTGATTATCTGTAAAAAATGGATTAAGATATATTTTGTTTCAGAAATCAAATTGTAAATTTTATTATTTTTTTGTAAGGAATAGGGAGGATGTTAGGAATGAAATTAACTAAGTGGCCTAAACATTCATTTATGATACTAGCAATCGTAGCAACTTGGATAAAAACGGTCATTGTGTACCACACAAGCTTTGAGTTGAAAATTGAAAATGCAATGCAACAATTTATTTTGTTTATTAATCCATTAAGTTTTTTACTGTTTGTTTATGGATTATCGTTATTCTTTAAAACACCTAAAATAAGAAATCGCTATATAATCACTATGAGTATCGTATTATCGATTGTTTTATACGGAAACGTTGCGTTCTATCGATTCTACAATGACTTTATTACATTGCCGGTATTATTCCAGACAAGTAACTTTAGTGATTTAGGAACTTCCGCTGCAGCTATTATTAATCCATGGGATCTTTTATATTTTGCAGATGTCTTTATTATTATTATCGCTAATAAGTACTTACCTAAAATGAAAGCAGCAGTAAAAGTAAACGTTGAATTCCGCCGTGCATTTTTCGTGTTAGCTATTGCGATGACATTTTTAAACTTAGGTTTAGCGGAAACAGAGCGTCCACAATTATTAACACGTAGCTTCGACCGCGAACTACTTGTTAAAAATATAGGTACGTATAACTATCATCTGTATGATATTTATATTCAGTCAAAATCATCTGCACAACGCGCATTAGCGGATGGCAGTGAATTAGTAGAAGTAAACAACTACATTCGTTCTAACCAAGCAGCGATTAACGAAGATATGTTTGGAAAATACAAAGATCGTAACTTAATTGTCGTGTCTCTCGAGTCATTACAAAACTTTGTGATTAATAATGATATGAATGGACACGAAATTACGCCATTCTTTAACTCTTTAACAAAAGATCCAGATACGTATTATTTCAGTAATTTCTATCACCAAACAGGGTTAGGGAAAACATCGGACTCTGAGTTTATTGTAGAAAACTCATTATTTGGTCTTGGCCGTGGTGCGGTCTTCTTCACACATGGTGGTAATACGTATAACTCAATGGCAGAGCGTCTTGGGGAAAATGGGTACTTTACAAACGTTATGCACCCGAACAATAAATCGTTCTGGAATCGTGATATAATGTACCAATCATTAAAAATTGATAAGTTCTATGATGTAGACTCATATAAAGTAGAAGAAGGCCAAGCTGTCAACTGGGGTATGAAAGATATTCCGTTTATGGAGCAGTCCGCTGCATTGATGAAAGACATGCCACAGCCATTCTACTCTCGTTTAATTACGTTAACAAACCACTATCCATTCACTTTAGATCCAGAAGACGTGATGATTCCTGAATACACATCAAACTCAGGAACGTTAAATCGCTACTTCCAAACAGTTCGTTACATGGATGAGGCGCTAAAAGACTTCTTCCAAGATCTAAAAGACCAAGGCGTTTATGATAATTCGATTATCGTTATGTATGGAGACCATTATGGAATTTCCGAAAACCATAATAAAGCAATGGCACAATATTTAGAAAAAGACGGCATTACACCGTATGATAATGCATTATTGCAAGAAGTACCTTTATTCATCCATATCCCTGGCGATGGTCAAGGGAAAGAGATGACAGAGGTATCTGGACAAATAGATTTACGACCAACTATTTTACATTTACTTGGCGTTGAAACGTCAAAAGATATGCAACTTGGTGCAGATTTATTCTCACCAGAGCACGAGGATTTCGTTATTTTCCGTGACGGCCGATTCATTACAGATAAATACGTTTATGCTGGTGAGGCTTGCTACGACAAAGCAACAGGGGAACAAATTGATGTAGCGCCTTGTCAACCTTATGCAGACCGAGCAACAACGGAATTAGAAAATTCGGATGCCATCATAAACGGGGACTTACTCCGATTCTATGATGAAAAAACAGGCAATTTAAAACAAAATGCAGTGAAGTAAATCAAAAAAGGCATACTAGAACTTCTAGTATGCCTTTTTTTGGTGCCAGTCACCCAAACAATTCAGGTAATTTTGAAAATTTAGCAATGCAATCGTTGCTAGTTATCCTTTATAGATGCGATAGGAACTGTTGTAAGTCCTTTTGTGTAACTTGCCCCTCCACTGTATATCTCAAAGTCCCCTCAGCATCAATAATAAAGGTAGTAGGGTAAGCCATGACTTCGAAAGCCTTCCCGAGTGCTCGATCATGATCTAAGAAAATAGGAAAACTTAAATTGTATAATTGTTGAAACTTGATTGCATTTTCACGACTATCATTTGAAGTTGCATTGATTGCGAGCAACTCAACATTATTTGGTTTTTGCTCATAAAAAGTATTTAAGTCCGGCGCTTCCTCATGACAGGGACCGCACCAAGAAGCCCAAAAATTAATAATTAGAATGTTCCCTTTATATTCTTCTAACGTTGTTGAGGATTCATCTAAGCGTGTTAAAGGGCTTTTAAAGTTAAGCATTTTTGCCCCTGTTTGTTTATCTACAATCAAATTAGGTTGGCTCTCTTTGTATATTTCATTTTTGACAGCAATACCAATGAGTGCTAGTACAACTACTAACGAGATGACCATTAATATCGTTTTACGTTTCATCATAAATCTCCTTTTAGTGCATATAGATATAGGCAAATTAAATAAATTATACCATCTTTATGAAATAATCCCTTATATGATAACGTAATTTATGAGAAAAAACCTCCTATTTTTTATAAGGGTTAGCATGATTCATGGATGAAAACATTCTACAGAAAAGAAAAAGAGCAGCCTCCTAATAGAGACTGCTCTTTTCTGTCTGGATTTTAGTGTAACGCTGGAGGATATCCACTATGAACGATTGTCATGATGACGAACCAACCGAATACCCCAGCACTTGCTAAGTTGAAAACAATGCTTAGTAAGTTTTTTTCTTTAATTGCTTGGAATGTACCAACGACAGCTAAAATCGCTACTAGACCAAAAATAACCATTAATAAGTTCATTAAAAAAGACACTCCTTTCGACATCAGAAAATGAATGTCGTAAACAATATTCCTCCTTAATTGTAAACGTTCTACCTGTTTTTGTCGAGGACTAATATAGAGTAAAGTATGAACTTTTATCGTCAAATTGTGGCAAAGAATGTATAATATGAAGTTGAGGTGATAAAGATGATGAACGTACGAAGCTATTCCCTTGGACCAATCCAAACGAATTGTTATATCGTATCGAATAAAGAGAAAGAATGCTTAATATTTGATCCAGGCGAAGAAGCGACAAAAATTATAAAGGTAATTCGCAGCAATGGATTAAAGCCATTGGCCATTTTTTTAACACATGCCCATTTTGATCATATTGGTGCAGTGGATGAAGTCAGAGAAGCTTTTAATATTCCTGTGTGGATTCATGAAAAAGAGGTTAGCTGGCTAGATGACCCGATGAAAAATGGTTCTGGTAAATATGCTTCTTTACCAGATTATAAGGTTGCTGCTCCTGCTAAAGAACATATTATTAAAAAAGAGCAACTTTTTGAAATAAGTAATTTTGTATTTAATGCCGTATTTACTCTTCCATACCACCTGGTAGTATTTCATATATTTTTGAACAAGATGGTTTTGCCATCGTTGGAGATACATTATTCGAACAAAGTATAGGGCGTACAGATTTACTTGGAGGATCAACAAAACTATTACTTGCATCCATTCATGACAAACTCCTATCATTGCCTGAAGATACCATTGTTTACCCTGGTCATGGGAATTACACAACCATTGGTACAGAAATGGAAACGAATCCTTTCTTAAATGGCTTTTAATGGCGTTTTAAACGGCATGTGATAGCGATAGGTAATAAAAAAAGCGTGTCTCAAGATTTTGAGACACGCGATTTTTTGTATTAATGACCGCCACCAGGTACGTGAATGAATGTTGTATAGTACGTGAAGCCAGCGAAGAATACAGTTAAATATGCTCCGAAAATGTACATGTACATACGTTCTGAAAGGTTCAAGAAGCCTAATAATAAGAATAAACCTGTATTACCTACGAATAATAGCGATACCTCGTTCATACCACCAAGGTAGAACATAACTGCAAAAATACCTGTCCAGAATGCCATAACTTTATACATATTATCCATGAAGATTTCCCCTCCTTTTGCCCACGACACAATAATCTCTTACTCATTATAAATGATATGAAAGGTGTCTGTAAACTGGAACTTCTGCTTCTTTGTGACAAACAAATGGATTTTACAAATTAGCTATCGATTTCTGTCACGTTAATTTCATATTTGCATAAATCGCAGTTATGTACCATGCTTTCGATTTGGATAAATTCATTACTAGAAAATAATGCATTTAATTGTCCTTTTAAGTAAGATTCGTGTAAAGTACAAACGATGTCCGAGTGGGTATTAAGCTGCTCTTGGAATGGGCAATTAAAAATGGAGAAAATAACTTTTTTCCCTTTTTCCGTTTGCTGTATTTGTGGAGTATAGCCAATTAATGCAGCATTGTCTGTTAATAGCTGAAGCTTTTGTTCGAAGGATAGCATGTTATTAAGTTTTAATTCAGCATTTACATAATTTCTCATTTGTTGATAGCCATCTTGATAACTAATTTCCTGACATTTAGTTAAAGCAGATGGTCCTAACTCTTGTACTAATTGGATCGTCCATTTTAATAAGCGCTCTTCATCACGTCTAGGGAATGTTAGTGAAACACCTTTTTCTGATGCCTTATAAACACGACCAGGTCGTCCACCTTTACCAGTTTTTGCGAAATCTGCTGTAATAATATTAATTTCTGAGAGCTTGGTTAAGTGAAGGCGTGCAACATTTGGATGAATGCTGAATTTATCAGCAATATTTTGTACTGTTACCGTTTTTTTCTCTTTTAAAATATACTCATAAATGGAGTACCTCGTTTCGTCGGCTAAAGTACTAGTAATTTTTAATGGATGGATCATTTACATCACCTCATTGTATTATTTGAAAAATTGCTGTTAATGAAAAGTTAGGAAAAAAATCATGCTGATTCTATTATATTGCATTATTGGAAAAGATACAGATTCTTTAGGCTTAAATATTATCTTTTTCATATGTTTTGTTCATAATTTGTGAAAATTTGTATGTTATCCACAATATTTTTAGAAAAATTTGCGTTTGCTAGTGAAATATCCATCAAATTTTTATTTTAGAAAAAGGGCTTTTCTCGTAACGTGTTCCTCTTTATACTAGGAAATAACGAATAGAGCGGTCATATTCGAATGAACTAGAAAGAAGGGGTAATTATGCAAACTTTTGAATCTGTTGTAGAACAAAAGAGTGAGCATCTTTTAGTGAAAGCCTATCATTTTGGTGCTTCGGATTTATTACTCATACCGCAAGAAAATCGGTATATAATCTATTTTCGAAAATGTGATAAGTTACTGACAGCAGGAGAGCTCCCCACTGAACTCGCCGAGCGCATCGTGTCCTATTATAAATTTTTAGCAGCATTAGATATTAGTGAGCGGCGTAAACCACAAAGCGGCTCTTTTCAGAAAATAGTGGAGCAAAATCGTTTTGCTTTACGCGTTTCCACACTTCCTTCTGCTTATTTAAAAGAAAGCCTTATTATACGGCTTCTTCTTCAAAACCACGCATTTCCACTTACATCCTTAAGCTATTCCAAATGTGCAGCTGATAAGTTAACCAAGCTAGTAGACAATCAACAAGGCATTTTATTGTTTTGCGGGGCAACAGGCACTGGTAAAACAACGTCTTTGTACTCTTTAATACACCATTGTTCTAGCGAGCTTCAACGCCATGTTATTTCATTAGAAGATCCTGTAGAAAATAAACAAGTCAATCTTCTTCAAATTCAAGTAAATGAACGAGCGGGCATTACTTATGCGGCGGGCTTAAAAGCGATTTTGCGGCATTCGCCAGACGTGATTATGATCGGTGAAATACGCGATCAAGAAACAGCTAAAATTGCTATCGAGGCAGCTCTTACAGGTCATTTAGTGTTGTCTACTATTCACGCGAAGGATTCAGTAAGTTGTCTCTATCGGCTTTTAGATTTAGGGGTGTCACCAGAAGAGCTTCGTCAAACAGTAATTGCTATTGTGGCACAAATGTTATTACACCTTCCGCAACAGCAAGAGGAAAGACGAGCATTATTTGAAATACTATGTGATAGCCACCTTGATCATGCCATTCAAGCTTTGATACAAAAATCGCATTATGCAATGCCTTATCGTCTAACGTTGGCTGGTCAAAAAGAAGAAATTATGAGGCAACAATATGCTGCAGCTCAGAGCGTTTATTGACAAACTACAACTGGATTATAAAAGAACAACAAAATGGCGACTAAAAGAACAAGCACAATTTATTAGGCGTTTAAGTGTCTTAATACAGGAAGGCTATTTGTTTGCTCAAGCGGTGTCGATGCTGCTGCCACACCATGTGAAAAACTATGAGGAGGTTCAACAATTTGTAGATGAAGCACTTAAACAAGGAAAAGGTGTAATTGGCGTATTTGACACTTTACAATTAGCCAAGCATTATTTGGTAGCCATTTCAATTGCTGAACATAATGGACATATGGTTGAAGCATTAGGTGGTGTGGCCAAGCAAATGACGTTGAGCCAAGAGACTAAGAAAAAATTAATGAAGTTACTTTTGTATCCAGTAGTATTGATTGTATTTTTACTGTTGTTGTTCCTGTTATTTCGTACGTTTTTCTTTCCTAATATTGAAGCAATGGTGACAAGTCGCAACGATTATGGAACAGAGGAACAGTCGTCTATTGCTGTATCTAAATTATTATTACATGTTCCAGACGTATTTATCGTAATTCTTTTTGTTTTGACTTTAGGTAGCATCATTTATCAGCGTATGCTAAAAAGGTTATCGGTTGCTAGACAGCTCCAAATAATGTTGAAAATACCTTTTGTGAATAGCTATTTTCGCTTAACCATGACAAAACAATTTGCTGCTTATTTGGGTAGCTTGCTGCACAGTGGTTTTTCCTTACAAGCAAGCTTGCAGATTTTAGAGCGACAACGGTACCAACCGAATGTACGCTTTTTAGCTAGTCGCATAAAGGAAAGGGTTACTTTTGGTGATACCTTAACACAGGCAGTTACTTTACTTCCAGTGTGGCAAAATGATTTCGCTACGTTTGTAGAGCATGGGGAGCAAAGCGGTTACTTAGGGAAGGAATTAGTATTGTATAGTGAATTATTGTTAGAAAAACAAGAACTCCTGTTGCAAAGATTGCTTGCATTTGTACAACCAACGTTTTTTGTTTTTATTGCTTTATGTATTGTTGCGGCCTATATCAGTTTATTGTTACCGATTTATCACATGATTGAACTTATATAGGAGGACCTATCATGAAACATATACAACAAGAAGCAGGATTTACTTTAATTGAAATGTTAATTGTTCTGTTGATTATTTCCATTTTAATACTTATTACAATTCCTAATGTTACAAAACATTTTGCGACGATTGATGAAAAAGGATGTGCTGCATATATCTCGATGGTGCAAGGACAAGTCGAGGCTTATCGGATAGATTTTATGGAGTATCCTTCATTAGACGATTTGGTGGCAAAGGGATATTTAAAAGAGCAGGGAACGACTTGCCCAAATAAGGAAAAAATCGTGATTACCACTAAAGGAGAAGTGCAATTAGCAAAACAATCCTCTACAGCAGAGGTTGATGGACAATGAATCACATTAAAAATGAACGAGGCTATACGCTACTTGAAATGGTCATGGTGTTATTTATAGTAATGTCATTAACTGCCATTGTAACAAAATTATCAGTGAAAGTAGCTGAAGCAAAAGAAGTGGAACGTTTTTTTATGCAAATGCAATTAGACCTTCACTATTTGCAAACGTATAGTATGCACCACAAGGATTATATATTTATAAAATTTGAGCCACACTTACAACGTTACAGTATTAAAAAAGATTTTTTTACAACAGAATATACTCGCCCCTTTCCAAAAGGGGTAGAACTATTGACAGAGGGGACAAACGTTTATACAGTGCGCTTTAACTTTATCGGTAATATGATGACGCCAGGGACACTTTATTTTCATACACCTCAAGGGCTTAAAAAAGTAGTCATAACGCTAGGGCGAGGGAGAATGAGGGTCGAATGAATGAAATGGGCTACTCCTTTGTTGAAACAATTGTTTCTGTTGTTATTGTAATGCTGTTATGCTCGACGTTAATTCCGATTAGCTACACAATGAAAACAACCCTCTATCATCAAAAGCTTGAAGTTGCCGCTGCCGAAACGGCTTATGAAGGGTTAAAGCAATATCGTTATTTTCAGCAAGTCGCAGGAGTAAAAACGATTGACGATGTAGATTATCATTGGCTATTTGATGGACAGAAAATATGTGTCACATTTCAAAATACAAGAGAACTACGTCAAAAGTGTATTGAATTAGCAGGTGAAATTCGATGAACAACAAAGGATATACTTTATTGGAAGCGCTGATTCAAATGGTCGTCTTTGTGCTCGTTTGCCATGTTTTCATCTTGATTATGCTGTGGGCTCTTACAATAAAAACTTCTATCATGACGGATGAACATGCAAAATGGGAGTTATTTGTTTTCGAAATGACTACGAATTTGGCCAATGCTACTTCCTTATCCGTAAGGCAAAATCAAAGAACGATCATGCTTCAAACAGCCAATACATGGCAGTATTTTGACTGCTATCACAATATGATTCGACAAAGAGTGAATGGTGGTCATGTCCCGATGCTTGTGGGTATAAACAATTGCCAGTTTCAATTGAGTGGCAATGAACTGACAATCGCTGTCGAATTTCCAAGCGGTTTAAAGAAGGAGCGGACCTATTTTGTACCAATTATTGAAAAATGACAGAGGGGCTGTTTTTTTAATCGCAATTGCATTATTATTTTTTGTAACTACTTTTGTTCTTACGTATTGCATGTCTTATGAGATTCAGTTTCGAACATATGATGGGTTAGAAAAGATGAATGTTCGAGCTACGATAAATTTATTAGGACAAATTTTGTCAGACAGTGTAGAATCGTAGTAAGAAGGTGATTCGAATGCGAAAAATATATTTAGTGGGCTTTATGGGCTGCGGGAAGAGTGCGTTAGGTAGACGGTTAAGCTATTTATTAAAATTACCCTACTATGATATGGATCATGAAATTGTCAGACAGCAGGGAATGACGATTCCACAAATTTTTGAGAAGTATGGAGAGGCTCGTTTTCGCGAAATAGAAACGGAATTTTTGAAAAATTTCCGCGACGAGGCATGTATTATCTCTACAGGTGGCGGTGTGGCTATAAATGGGGAAAACCGTAAAATTATGAGACGCAGTGGACTTGTATTCTTTTTAGATGCGACATTCGAAGATATTTATAAACGAATACAGCATGATCCAAATCGACCAATAGTACAAAGCTCAACCAAGGAAGAGTTAGAGGAGCTGTATCATTACAGAAGAAAGTTTTATCGCGATGCAGGCCATATTCAAGTGCTGACAGAAGGTAGAACGATTCGGCATATTCTAGAGTATTTAGTATTTCAAGTAAAAAGATTAAAAAGCGAACGATGATTGATTTATATGACTGTAATATTCGTCTTTTGAGTTAAATTAAAAAATGTTTGCCTTTTCAATGCAATCAATGTTAGGATATAGACTAATAAGATAACTTTTTGTACATTGAATACTAAATAGTACCAAGATCATTCTTGGGCGGATGATTGTACGGGGAGAGCGCGTGTAGACGCCACCGAAGGAGCAAGTAGCAAAGGGCTATGAATCTCTCAGGTAAAAGGACTCGTACAAGACGCAACTCTGGAGAGAGCTGTAATACAACAGCCACCAAAGGGGAAAGCCTACTGATTGGCATTTTCGCAATGCGAGTTAGATTGGTGTAACTTTCAGGTGCAAGGACAGAGAATCCCGAAAAGGGGTTCGTCTGTCTTTTTTTATGTCTAGACATTGTTACGGCGTATGCGCTTGAAATGTCAAAAAAGCAGACGAACTACTACCAGTAAAATGATACAAACAATAAGGAGGCAATAGTAATGACGAATGAATTAAAACGTACACCTCTATTTGACGAATACGCAAAGTATGGTGGTAAAACAATTGACTTCGGTGGATGGGAATTGCCAGTACAATTTACTTCTATTAAAGAAGAACATGATGCAGTGCGTAATCGTGCAGGCTTATTTGATGTGTCTCATATGGGCGAAATTTTAGTAACGGGTCCAGATGCACTAGCGTTTTTACAAAATCTTTTGTCCAATGACATCGCTAAAATTGCTACTGGTCAGGCGCAATACAATGCAATGTGCTATGAAGATGGTGGCGTTGTCGATGATTTATTAACTTACAAACTTGCAGATAATCATTATTTACTATGTGTCAACGCAGCCAATATTGAAAAAGATTTTGATTGGATGTTGGAAAATCAACATCAGTATGATGTCACAATCGACAATCAATCGGAAGCTTTTGCACAAATCGCTTTACAAGGACCACTTGCAGAAGAGCTTCTTCAATCATTAACGGCTACGGATTTAAGTGCGATTAAATATTTCCGCTTCCAAGAGGATGTTGACATTGCAGGACATAAAGCGTTAGTATCTCGCAGTGGTTACACGGGTGAAGATGGTTTTGAGTTATACGGTGCTCCAGCGGATATTAAAGCTCTTTGGGATATTATTTTAGAGGCAGGAAAAGACAAAGGCGTTGTGCCAGCAGGCTTAGGTTGCCGTGATACATTGCGCTTTGAAGCGGGTCTGCCACTTTATGGGCAGGAACTTTCTGCTACAATTTCACCACTTGAAGCGGGCATTGGCTTTGCTGTGAAATTGAATAAAGATGACTTCATTGGGCATGATGCGTTAGTAGCTCAAAAAGAGAATGGTTTAGCGCGTAAAATTGTCGGCATTGAAATGATTGATAAAGGGATTCCACGTCATGGTTACAAAGTGTTCAAGGATGGTCAAGAAATCGGTGAAGTGACAACAGGTACGCAGTTGCCTTCTTCAAAACGTAATGTTGGTAACGCCTTAATTGACAGCCAATTCGCAACTATCGGAACAGAATTGGAAATCGAAATTCGTGGTAAGCACTTAAAGGTAGTAACAGTTGAAACACCGTTTTACAAGCGTTCAAAATAAAATTTGAAAAGAGGGACCTACATTTATGAAACATCGTTATTTACCAATGACGGAGCAAGACAAACAAGACATGTTAGACGTAGTTGGTGTATCGTCAGTCGATGAGTTATTCGAGGATATTCCTGAAAAAGTACGTTTCAAAGGCCTTTATGATATTAAAGAAGCAAAATCAGAATCAGCACTTTTAAAAGAGTTATCAGCACTCGCTGCAAAAAATAAAGATACAAATGCGAACGTATCATTTTTAGGTGCAGGTGTCTACAATCACTATAAACCGATTATCGTGGACCATGTCATTTCTCGTTCAGAATTTTATACAGCTTATACTCCGTACCAACCTGAAATTTCACAAGGGGAATTACAAGCTATTTTTGAATTCCAAACAATGATTGCGGAGCTTACAGGCATGGATCTTGCCAACTCTTCTATGTATGACGGCGGAACAGCACTGGCAGAAGCAGGGATGCTAGCAGCAGGTCATACACGTCGTAAGAAAATTTTAGTATCTGAAACGGTTCACCCTGAATATCGTGATGTCGTTGCTACATATGCATACGGTCAATCAATCGACATCGTCACAATTCCTCATAAAGATGGTGTCACAGATGTAGAAGCTTTAAAAGAGCTGATTGATGAAAATACAGCGGCTGTTATTGCACAATATCCAAACTTCTTCGGTCAAGTAGAAGATTTACAAGTTATCGGAGATATTGCACATGATGCGAAAAGTTTATTTGTTGTATCATCTAACCCACTTGCACTAGGAATTTTAACACCACCAGGTAAGCTTGGTGCCGATATTTGCGTTGGCGATGCACAAGTATTTGGTATTGCGGAAAGCTTCGGCGGTCCACACTGTGGATTCTTCGCTGTCACAACAAAATTAATGCGTAAAGTGCCTGGTCGTCTTGTTGGGGAAACAGTAGATGGTGAAGGTCGTCGTGGTTATGTGTTAACACTACAAGCGCGTGAGCAGCATATTCGTCGCGACAAAGCAACATCGAATATTTGTTCAAACCAAGCGCTGTTAGCTCTAGCAGCATCTGTTGCTATGACTGCTTTAGGCAAGCAAGGCGTACGCGAAATGGCCATGCAAAATATTGCGAAAACACGCTACGCAAAAAATGCTTTTGAAGCGGCAGGCTTTACAGTGGCATTCCAAGGTGCACACTTTAACGAAATCGTTGTAAAAACAAATAAATGCGTGAAAGAAATCAACAAAGGCTTACTTGAAAAAGGCATTATCGGCGGTTATCCATTGGGTCAAACATACGATTCACTGAAGCAACATGTACTAATCGCTGTCACAGAATTACGCACGAAGGAAGAAATTGATGCACTTGTTGCAGAAATGGGGGCTCTCAATGCATAACGAAAATCAATCACTCATTTTTGAAATTACAAAAGAAGGTCGCGTAGGGTATAGCTTAGAAGCGTTAGATGTACCAGAAATCGATCTTGCGGATTTACTTCCTGCAAACTGTATTCGTGAAGAAGCGGCGGAGTTACCAGAAGTTTCTGAGCTTGATATTATGCGTCATTATACAGCACTATCTCGTCGTAACCACGGTGTAGACTCTGGTTTCTATCCACTTGGTTCATGTACGATGAAGTACAATCCGAAAATCAATGAGTCAGTGGCACGTCTATCTGGCTTTGCTAATGTACACCCATTACAAGATGAATCTACTGTTCAAGGTGCAATGGAACTTCTTTATGAACTGCAAACGTCTTTAGTCGAAATTACAGGGATGGATGAAGTCACATTACAACCAGCGGCAGGTGCGCATGGTGAATGGACAGCATTAATGATGATTCGTGCTTTCCATGAAGCAAATGGCGAAGGACATCGTAATAAAGTCATCGTTCCTGACTCTGCACACGGTACAAATCCAGCATCAGCAACAGTTGCAGGCTTTGAAACAATTACAGTTAAATCTGATGAAAACGGCTTAGTCGATATCGAGGATTTACGTAAAGTAGTAGGGACAGACACAGCAGCATTAATGTTAACAAACCCAAATACACTAGGTTTATTTGAAGAAAATATTATCGAAATGGCAGAGCTTATTCATGAAGTTGGCGGGAAAGTATACTACGATGGCGCTAACTTAAATGCCGTAATGAGTAAAGCACGTCCTGGCGATATGGGCTTTGACTGTGTACACTTAAACTTACACAAAACATTTACAGGTCCACACGGTGGCGGTGGTCCAGGTTCAGGTCCAGTAGGCGTAAAGGCTGATTTAATCCCATTCCTACCAAAACCAGTACTTGTCAGAACAGAAGATGGCGCATACCACTTCGATTATGAGCGTCCACAATCTATCGGTCGCGTAAAACCTTACTATGGCAACTTCGGCATTAACGTACGTGCTTATACGTATATTCGTACGATGGGTCCTGATGGCTTAAAAGCTGTTACAGAATATGCTGTACTCAATGCAAACTATATGATGCGTCGCCTAGAGCCATTCTACGACCTACCATATAACCGTCATTGCAAGCATGAATTTGTATTATCTGGTCGTCGTCAAAAGAAACTAGGCGTTCGTACATTAGATATCGCAAAACGTCTGTTAGACTTCGGCTACCATCCACCAACAACGTACTTCCCACTCAATGTGGAAGAAGCGTTAATGATTGAGCCTACAGAAACAGAATCAAAAGAAACATTAGATGCTTTCTGCGACATTATGATTCAAATCGCCAAAGAAGCAGAAGAAAACCCATCGATCGTACAAGAAGCACCACATACAACAGTCGTATCTCGCCTAGACGAAACACGCGCTGCCCGTACACCAGTGCTTCGTTATCAAAAAGCATAAAAACAAAAACTGCTCGACTAGTATTGTAACTGGTCGGGCAGTTTTTTAGTGTAAAAGCGCGAATTGCTGGAAATCATAAGAATGACAATATCCTTCCTATTATTTCGTTTCGTAAAATAGAAAACATAGCAGACATTTTCAATAAACACTGATATTATAGTTAGTTAATATAGTAATAAAATTGAATAAATACATTTAATTGTAATTAACTCTTGTCTTTTTATTAAAAAATATAGTAAAGGATGGGCGGAAATAATGAATGCTATTCATTCGGAGTGTTGTTTATCAGTTCATACAACACTAAAAGATACATATATAATAAAAGAAATTCTATCCACAAGTAAATTGTCTATTGTATATCTTACCGAACATGTGCAAACGGGCGAGCATCAGGTGATAAAGGAATTTTTCCCCAGTGAAATAGCTTTACGGGATTTAGATAATAAGACAATTATTTATCGCTCGCCATCTAAAAAACAACAGTTTGAGGAACTGAAGGACAATTTTATTCATGAAGCACAGATATTGGAACAAGTAAATCATAAAAATATTGTAGAATATGTGACACACTTTGAGGAGAATAATTCAGTCTATATTGTGATGACACTTCATAAAGGGACGCCAATGGATAAATATTTATTAGATTATCAATTAAATACTAGGGTTCAATTATTTGATACAATATTTCTTCCAATAATAGATGCACTTTGTTATTTACACAACAAAGGAATTATTCATCGAGATATAAAACCTAATAACATTATTATTGATAAGGAAGGCAGTCCTCGTTTACTCGACTTTGGCTCGGCAATTTACTATGAAACAACTATTAATCCTACTATATATACAACTGCAGGATATTCACCAATCGAGCAGTACTCAAATCAATCTGAACAAGGAATCTATACAGATATTTTTAGCCTAGCTGCTACTATATACTATTCAATGACAAATATTGTGCCACTAGATATTTCGCAAAGAGTGAATGATGACCAGCTGGTGAATATAAGGAACTATAATAAAAATGTGAGTATAGTAATGGCGAAAATCATTAAGTGGTGCCTAATAGTAGAGCCCCAAAAACGGTGCTCCTCACTGAAATGGGTGGAAATGGCTATATTAATTGAGAAATTTAAACAAAAAATGCAAAATTACTTAGCGCGATATAATAATAAATAGCCACATGGGTATCAATTTTAATCCTTATTAATCATTTTTTATTTACATAATTATAAATATAAAACAGCTTTTGGAATTTCTATAATGGATCCATAGGCTGTTTTTTTATTGATATATCAGCGTTTTTTTGCAATTTACTACGTTTAGATTGTGCTTTTTTTCTTTTGGTTAAAAATTACTAATAACAGTACATTAATAGAAAAAAGTACCAATGCAAATATTGACAATAAAATAAGATATTGTATAGTTACTTTGTGATACAAATTGTTATTAGTGAAGGGTTCATTTAACGGAATTTTAGTGAAGCCATTTTACTCATCAGTGAAGTAGACAGTACATATTTTAAACATCAGGTACTATAGATTATCTATACCATATACGAATTTAAACTATGCTTGATGATGCATTAAAAATCTAAAATAAAAGGGATTCTAACGCCTAATTATTTACATAAAATAACTAAAAAGTTTTAAATAGGAATTTTTAAAGATTTTTAATGACTTCACTAATGACTATGCTTATTTAATCCATTATTAAGGGAGGGATGGCTGTACATTACAGCCGAAAAAATGGAGATTATTAATCAAACAAACAGAACGATGCTCTTTGAGGAAATTAATCCGGAAAAGTTAGATTTAATTACACTTGTTGGGGATGTTAAAGGAATTGATAGTCTAAGCGATGAGAAAATCAAAGAAATAAATCAATATCTACTTGTAAAAAGCTTCGATGAATTTTTAGATAAATTCTCTCCAACAGTTTATTCATTCTACAATGCTGCCAATCAAAAAGTAATGTATACGCTAAAAAAACCTGAAGGCATTCAAGACGATTGCATTTCTGAAATCGCAATTGATCAGAATAATGATTTTTTGAAAATGCTTTTCACCCTTATTGATACGAAACGAAGCCAAGGAATTACGAATGTAGATTTTAAATTTGAAAATCTATTAGACATGATTTCTCCTAAAAAAGTAATGGATGATATACGCCAAGTAAGAAAAGAAATTCATTACTTGTATGGTGAATATGACAAATTAGACGATGGTGATCCGAAGAAGCTAGATACTGGAGATAAGTTAAATCTTATGTTTGAGGTTGCCAGCAGAAACTATAACAATGTTATGGCCATATTGCCATTAGCAATTGAAGATATAAAAACGAGACTTTTACTAGGTGCTAATCAGGAGGAAAATGAGTCCGAAAAGTTACAAATTGGAACACTTACTATTGGGGACACAGGTGAATTAAAAATTATTGAAGCACCTCAAACGAATTCATCAGAGCTGATGGTTATTGAAGAAAACAGTAATTATGGTTTAAGTACTGTTTTCGAAGAAGACTATGAAGCAATCACAGAATCTCCATCTTCTTATGTAAAAGATTTAGTCGTAAGAACATTTTCCCCTTTACCATCAGTGAAAGCGGATTTTGATGTTGAAACAGAAGTACAAAATTACAATACATACCTAGAATTCTATAAGGATGCTAAGGATGAATTTGTAAAGACAGTAAAGCCATTAGTTGAAAAGCTACTCGGAGTAAAAATGTACTTTGACCAATATGCAACTAAAAATAAAGGGATGCAACCTTCGCTATTAGTTACAAATACAAAACTAGATATGCTTGTTAAAAGTAATAATTTGCCAAGATTGCGTACGTATTTAAATACTGTCAACTCGAAAAATGATTTTACAGATACAGTATGGTATGGAATCGTCCCATCACTTGAACTTGAAGCTTCTGGAAAGATGAAAGTGACTAGATCTCGATTTAAAGGAAATGAAAAAGTTGCAAAGCAGGAAGGCAACACGATGGAATCTTTATCTAGTCTTCTGGATACAGTTAAAGATTATAAAGTCCAAATATTCTTTAATTTTATGGCTGAAGAAGAGACAACGTTTAATGGTATCGCTACGGCAGGTATTGACCGTTTAATCGATAAATGTTCGGTGCTCGTTCGCAAAGATTATAGTGAATTTGCAATCCCTTGCTTGCCAAACTTTACTATAATTCCGAAAGATAAGTCTGGGGTTGTCATTGATACAAGAATGCAGACAACGGAGAATGGTGCGCGACTATCAAAAGAAAAAGAAGATATTTTAAAACTATGGATCGAGGGTGTATATGTAGGCGCAAGCTATGTAGCAGCAGGGATTGTATCCGCTTATCAATGTCCAGAGTATTTAAAAGAATCATTTAGAAATGTGAAGAGAAATTATCCGGGGGTTCGTTTTGACATTGAAGCAGGTGACAACTCATTACGTGCTGTGACTACGATGGCAAAAGAAATTTCTGGATTTACAAATAATATTAAAGATGCGATTAATAGCAGAAGCTTTGGATTTGTATTCTCATCTGAAAATGCACAATTACAGGATAAAGATATTAAACGTATTACAGTATATAAAGCTAGAAGCTTAGCGATGGAAGAAGATGGATTCGACTCAATCTACAAAACTCAAGTTAGTACGTATATTGAAAGAATTCTAAGATTCCAATCAGGTGACTTTAAGCATGAGAATATCGTTCGCTTCTTTAGTAATAATCCAAGTAGTCAAAAAAGTAAGTGGCTAAATGATAAAGGCCATGTAAACTCGATCATTCATGATGGAGATGATATTGGCTACATCATTGATGAGAAAACAAGCTTATGTCAAATCGACCTTGTATTTAACGGTAATGTTAAAAATCTTGAAGTCACGATTACTAAAGGGACAAGTGCTGTTAAAGCATAAAACCGAACATGAAGAAACTACGGACATCGATTGTTTAAATCGTATGTTTAAGATTTGTTATTTAAGCAAATCTTTTAACATAAATATGAATTTACTCAAATGACGGGCTTGATAAAATCCTTACATATTTCTCGTTACGTTTTTGCAAAACGATACGAGAAATGAAGTCAGCAAGAAATATGGTCAATTTTATCAAGCACGATTTAAAGAGTGAATTCAACAACTATTAGGAGGGAATAAGAATGGGTTTTGTATTAAAAGTAGAAGGTTCAGAGGCAATTGAATTAGGATTAGAGAGCATTATGACGGTCGAGTATGAAACAGATACACCGAATGACTCTAACGCTCGCTCAACAGATGTGGGTGCAACTTTAAAAGTAAAGGGTAAAATCCTAACAGCAACAGATGGTGATAATTCAGATGATACGATGAAATTAGGATTATGGTCATTAGTACCTGCTGAAAAGTCGGACTGTTACCGTAAAGTAACACTTGAAGTTATCTCAGCTGATCAAGTTGTACGAAAAATTCACTTCCCAAATGCGTTTGTTGTTGACTATACAGAAAGATATGGCGACACAGAAGGTATTGGTGAATTCTTCTTATTCATTAAGCAGAAGAAAGATAAAACAGATTTAGCGAAAATCGAAGGCGGCTATGCTGTTTAATGTAGAAGTTTGATAGAACACACTATTATCTAAGGGACTATATAGTTCCTTAGATAATTTTGAATAATCCTAATACAGGGGATGAAAAATAGTGAAAAATCATTATGAAACTTTAGGTGTCAGCAGACAAGCCACCCAAGAGCAAATTAAGCTTGCATACAGAAAATTATCTAAAAAGCATCATCCTGACGTAAGTGGAGGCAATAAAGAGTCCGAAAAAATTTTTTTAGAAGTACAAGAAGCTTACAAAGTATTGAAAGATACGTCTACTAGAGAGGCCTACGATGCTCGCCTGAATGGGACGACAAAAAACAGTGATCATAGTTATGAACATTCGACAAAAACAAAAGCTCAAACAACTACCCATCAACAAGCATTTAATATGAATGATATTGAGAAAAATTTCGAACATTTTTTTGGATTTAATCCAAAAACGAAAGAAACATCATCCACACTGCATAAAACAGCAAAGAAGAACCCTTTAGATACAACTGATTTATTCGAACGTTTTTTTAATAAATAAAACAAGTTTGCGAGGAGGAGAATGCTATCGTGAATAATATGAAAAATACTGTAGAAGTAAACACGTACAATGCAAATAGACAAATGATGATAAAAATTATCGATATTATCATCGTAATCATCGCCTTCTTTTTTATTTTATATGTATTTGTGATGAATCAGGACTTTCTGTTGAAAATTATTATTGGGTCGATGCTGGCAATAATTATCATTGCTTATGGATTAATTAAATACGAAGCAAAAGAGACAATGTATGAATATACAGATACAAATATTCAGAAAATTGTATTGCTCAATGAACGTGGGGCAGAAGTAGAAGAATGGTTGTTAAATGATAAAACCTCCATGTTGATTGGCAAAAGCTCTAGTGAACAAGAGGTAGATATTGATTTAACTGGCACGGAATATGAATCGCTTATCAATTATGAACATGCTGTTTTAAATTGTGTATCTGGTATGTGGTACATAGAAGACATAGACTCTGTAAATGGTGTCGGTATAAAAAAAGCACACAAACGTGTAAAAAGTAGTTTAAAACAGGAAAATCCTTATCGCTTAAATAGTGGCGATATTATATACATAGCAAATACACGAATTTTAGCAAAATAAAAAGTTGCTAGATTTGTTGCCAAGATGAAGATGGAGGTTAATGATATGAGTTTGATTAGATGTACAAATGGTCACATGTTTAGTTCAAGAAGACATAGAAATGTTTGTCCTTATTGTAATGTAACGGTTGAACAGGAGCCTAGAACTACTACAGCAACAGCGGTGGCAGAAGTAGATGATAAAACGATGCCCTATCTTGGAGAAATGGACGGGATTGACCCTGTAACAGGATGGTTAGTTTGTATTGAAGGGCCACCAATGGGACGTGACTATCGAATTTTGTCTGAGAAAAATTTCATTGGTAGAGCAGAAGATATGCATATACGAATAATCGGTGATAATAGCATTTCCAAACGTAATCATGCAGTTATAGTATACGATCCTAAAAAAGAAATTTCTATCTTCTTCCAGGAGATGCATCTGGCTTGGCTTATTTAAATAATGAAGCAGTTTATACACCAACAGAGTTAGTATACGATGTTATTCAATTAGGAAGAAGTATGTTTTTATTTATTCCCCTATGTGGTGTTCACTTCGAATGGGAAAACAACCAAAGCGAGGAATGATGAGACATGGATCAGACACTACTATCTTACATAATTGTACTTAGTTTCATTGTCGTCATCATGGCTTTGCTCATCCTACGCAAGATTCTTATGCGTAAAGGAGAGCTCGGCAAGATAGAAATAGGAAATGGTCAAACTATTGGCAGACGAGCCGAACAAGATGATTATTTCTCTACAGTTGAAACAAAAGTTGGCACGATGGCAGTTCTTGCAGACGGCATTAGCGGATTAGCCAATGGCAGAATGGCAAGTACAATCGCAGTTACCACATTTATCCAAGAGTTTATGAAGCAAAAAAGTATAGCAAATATACAATCTTATTTTAAGGAAACGGCCTTAACAAGTAATCGCATGATTGTAGAAAATTTAAATGGTTCTAATGGGGGAACCACTTTAGTAGCTGCAGTAATTGATAAGGAAGGTTTCCTACATTGGGGAGCTGTTGGAGATAGTGTTATTACGCTATTTCGAAATGGAGAATTTATAGCAATTAATCAAAAACATATTTTTGAATCTGTATTAAAAGAACGTTATATTTCAGGAGAAATTTCTCAACTAGAAGTTCAAGAAAACCCACTTAAAAAGAGACTTATTAATTATCTAGGATATGAGGGATTTAAAAATTTAGATACTGGAAATAAACCGATTCAGCTAAAAAGAGGGGATAAGGTCTGTCTATTTAGCGATGGCGTCTACGATACCTTAACAGAAGTAGAAATGGAAAGAATCCTTTCTCAGCACGCTCCTCCTTATGATATTGCTCAAAATATAATCAAAGCTGTCGAACAAAAACGCTTAAAAAATCAAGACAATGCAACCATTGTGATATTAGAGAAGACATGGGCTTAATGATTGTTAAGATGTGCATCTGATTAGGTTAGTGAAGAAGGAGGAGAATGATGAGAAAGGAAAACAGCGACTTCAAAACAAGCTTTCTATCTGAAGCGGGTTCATTTATGCAAAATAAAGATTACTTTGCTTATGCGGAGCTGGATGATGTTGCTTGCTGGGTAGCAGTGAAAGGGCTAGATTCTGATCAAGAAATCAATAGTGCAGAATTAGCAGTAAAAGGCATTCTGGAAAAGTTTATGGAAAAACCTTCGATGTCTAGAAAGAGAATAAAAAAGTATATAAAAAATGCCCAAGCTGTTCTTCAGGCCTAAAGCTTAAGGGTAAGGTTAAAAGCAAGCATTATCATGGTCGTCTCGGATTACTCTAAAATGATCTATGCCGTAGCAGGAAACTCCCGACTTTATCACTTTCGAAATGGCATCGTGACTTATAAAAGCAATGATCAAAGTTTAGCAGATGAACTAGTGAATGATAGAAACCGTTCTCTCGATATCAGCCATCATGAAGAAAGAAATAATTTACTCAATTATCTTGGTAAACCATCAAATTTCCAACCGTATATTTCGAAAAAGGTGAAACTTATGGATGGCGATGTGTTGCTACTATGCACAGCTGGATTTTGGGAAGAAGTTAGTGAAATTGAAATGGCTGATGCGTTGGAAAGTATAAAGGATCCGGAGCAATATACTGAATTATTAGAAGAAGTACTATTAAGTAGGCAGCGCAAAGTTGTCAATAACTATACAATGGCAGCGATATTTGCTAATAAAGTTTATCAAGAAACAAACAAGAAAAAAATGAAATACATCAAAATGATTGCTGCTGCGCTTATTGTAACATTAATTGTTGGGGGTAGTACGATTTACTATCAAGCAAAACAAGCAAAAAAATTAGCAGAATTAACAGTAGAGATGAAAGAGCATGAAAAGACAGGAAACTTGAATTTCCAAGATGGGAATTATGCGGATGCTTTACTGGAATATAGTGAAGGCAGAAATGCTGCGAAAAAATTAAAAGACCCTGTACATAGGAATTTGCTTGCGAAAAAATTAAGAGTAACACAACTCATCATAAATGGAGATAAGGCATCTGAAGAAGGGCAATTTTCTGAAGCAATGGAACATTATGAAAAAGCCAATAAAGAAGGAAAACTTATAAAAGGTTTTGGAAAAGAAGTCATTGAACAAAGAATTGCGAATATGGGTTCCATCGTACAAATTGTGGAAGCTATCAAGGATGGAGATTTTCGATTTGAGGCTGAAGATTATAATGGTGCCTTAGAAATCTATCAAAAAGCAAGAAAGAAAGCGCTAGCTGTTGCTTTTACTGGTGAAGAGCAAATCAAGACAAAAATTGAAGAAACAGAAGAAAAAATAGCTGAACTAAAGAAGGCTCAGAAACAATTACAAGCTGAAGGTTTAGAAAAGAGTGGAGACCAAAGCTATGCACGTTTAGATTACGGGAAAGCAATTGAATCTTACACATTGGCTCAGGAAATTTATCAGGAAACAGAGTTACTTGCAAAGGTTTTAGGACTAGAGCGAAAAATTATGAATGCAAATGATAAATTAAACCCAGTTCCTCAAGGACAAGCAGCTGACACTGCAACCCCATCGATGGATGAAGCAACAGGCGCTGAAGAGCCTTCAAATATGGAGATGATGAAAGAAGGAAAGTAACGTGATGAAAGAGCTCATGTTTGAACGGTTACGTAAAGTTGAAAATTTAGAGCAACGGCAACTGTTAAAAGATATTGTTAGTGGCGTATTTGTCAATTTAATAGACTATCAAGAAGAAATGAATAAAAGGCTAGAGGAACGGATATTCAATGAAATTGATGATTTGGAAAATAAGTACGATATTTATGTCACACTTTGTGCAAAAGAAGATGTCGATCCAATTCATGATTGCTTATTCCCGATGCTCCCATCTGATCTTGATAAGCAGCCAATCGATGCGGCAACATTGCTCGATTCACTAAATGAACATAAAAAAACAGTCCTTCTTACTTTGTTCTTACAATGTGATACATGGCAACTTAATCAATTAATTACGGAACAAAGACTTTTTACAGGAACACTATTAACGACAGATGGATCTGTAGAGGTTAAGGTGCGTTTGCAAAAAAATACAATGTATTTAGATGAAATTGAAAAATTATATCCTATATTTCATATGAATGGGTTACCGTGGAAAACAATCAATCATCCCTTTGCCCACAAGTTTTTTGATGTTGTGTTAGTTGAATGTCCGACCTTCAACGAGGATACGGAGATTATTAACATAACCATTGATTTACAAGAGTTTGAACAAATGAAACACCTGAACATGGTACCATTGTGGAACATTCAAAGGCACGAAGTAAAAAATGTAGGATTTCCAATACCTGCAATTGATAAAGTGAATTATGAACATGTCCTTTCGCTTCGAAAAATGGGAAACCAGCATGGCTATCTCATTGAAAGTGATGAAAACAATGTTAGATATGTTAAGCGCTCCGACAGTGAATTGACGGTCGTATCTCCGCAAGATAAATCGGGAAGTTGGCAATTATTAAAAATAGCACAATTGGAAAAAGAAAAGATTGGCAAGTTACATTACGAGCTACTGTCTAATCGCAGAATGGATCGTTTTATGCATAAATTTGCTAGTAAGTATAGCGTAAATGTGAAAACAAAAGGAGAAATAATTCGCCTAGTTAATTCATTTGAAATAGCAGAAAAACTAGAACTTGTTGACATAAAAATTATGGAGGCATTCCAAGGCAAAAGTTTTAGCTATGCAGCCAATCCTTTTTTAATAAATATGTTAGGCGAGCACAGTAACAAAAAAACGATGTTGTTGGAATTTAAAGCGAAAGAGGCCAAAAATTTTATTTCAAACGACATCTTAAGCTTTCTAGTGGCCGAAGTACAAAGGCAGTTCTTTGAATATAAATGCGAAGGTACATGGCTATGAACTATATTTGGGATTTTCTTATTAGTGCAGAAGAGAAGGGTTTTAGTAAAAAGGATATTCAATTTATGCTTGCTAAAACATTCTCACCATATATGGAACTAAGTCCACCATTATTAAATACACAAGATGTAGTGCAACATATGGAGATCAATCCATATTATCGCTTTGATGAAATATTTAAAGACCTATTTCATCCTGACAATTTAACAGATTTGGAATTAAGAGAATACTTACTCGATATCGTCCTTCATTTTCTAGCCGATATTGATCGCATGCAAGGTATGAATAAGAGAGAATATTATGTTCGATTTATATTGAAAGAAATGGAAATGAACGTATTCGGAGAACGAGTACGGGACAATTTATATGCTTTGACGAAAAAGGAACAAGAAATAGTAGTACTCAATCTTTTAAGGTTATATCAAACAGGAGATGCTATTTATCTGTTAAAAGATACACTCAAAAAGCTCTTTAAGCACTGTGTTATTTATGTTAGATCAGAGGAACACGATGAGCTACTGTTATACATTGCTCAAAAAAAGACTGAACGCAATGATAGCAAAGTGCAGCTTATTCAAGAACTGTTTTTGCCAGTAAGTTTCCATATGGAGGTTTATTGGGAATATCACTTTGGCATAATCGGTACAGAGGAGACCATGAAGCTAGATCAAATAGCCCTTTATTGATCTTTTAGCGGAGGAGGATGCAGGATGAATAAATATTCGTATAAGCTGTATGCGAATAATCGTTACACAGAAAAGAAGTATATGACATTTACACGGGTTGAGTTAATGGAGATGACAACTTTCCAACTTCGAAATATTTGCTACAAGGAAAAGTTGGTTACAGGTCTTATGAATACTCTTACAAGAGATCAACTCATCGAAACGATATTGCGTTATCGTGGTGCTGAAGAAACCCTTCTTATAAAAGAGCGGAAAGATGGGGGTTTTGAACGAGTTGAAGCAGCGATGCAAACATATTTAAAGACGCCTCTTTCTGATAATGGAGAAATTAAAATTCCTGCAAAGATGAGTTTATATAATGGCATGAAAATCGATAAGCCTGATCAGTATCTCGTAGAAACAGGTGGATTTCTTACAGAGTCCAATGTGTTGCTAGTGAATGAGCAGCTTGAGCTATGTGGTCTTCTGAATTTACGCAAGGATGACCAATATCCAAATCGTTATTTTCTAGCTGCAGATCAAGCAATTGGCATTAGACAAACGAAAAACAAAAATTACAGCTTTATTTTTTTAAGAAAACAAGATTCAGAGTATATGTACAAAACGTATTATCAAGAACATCCGCTACCACCTACTAATCTCCATTATTATAAGGTACCTATACCAGATTTAGAAATTAAAGAACTTGAAACAACTACAGCTATTCTTGCAATCGACTTTGGAACGACTAATACGACGGCAGGAGTCTATTTAGATAGTGATTATGTGTCCTCGCCATGTAGTCACGATTTGCTCAATAAAAGAATTCACTTAAATACCATAAACTTTGTTGCTTTTCCTGATTCTCTCCATCAAAACGAATGGATTGAAGTAGTACCGACTGTGATGAGTGTGGCAGATTGTTCGAATCCAGATCAAATAAACTATCATGTCGGTTATGATGCTTTAAAGATGATGAAAAAAAATAGCTATACCTCTCTTGCCACAAAGTTTCAAGGAATTAAACGATGGGTTAGTAATTATACAAAATTAGAAGAAGTAATGGATGCAAACGGCAATACAGCCATTGTTCCTCGTAGTCAAATTATAAGGGAATTTTTGTTATATATAATACGCATGGCGGAGCATCAATTTAAATGTCGCTTTAAGCATTTGCATATTTCCAGTCCAGTGAAACTAAAGACACAATTTTTAGATATGTTCCACGCCATATTGCCAGAATATCAAATTGAAACTGAGCATGCACTCGATGAAGGAATGGCCGTACTCTATAATACAATTGCTAATCAAATCGAGAATAATAGCTTTATGGATGGAAAAAAGTATAAAGCACTCGTAATTGATTGTGGAGGTGGTACGACCGATTTATCGTCTTGTCAATTTGCAATAGAGGATGGACATATTTCTTATAAAATTGATATCCATACAACGTACGAAAATGGAGATACAAATTTTGGCGGTAATAATATTACCTATCGAATTTTTCAATTTATGAAAATTGTCTTTAGCAATTATTATAGTCGTGGCACAAGCGTCTACGATATTGATACTTTCATTGATATACCTGGCAAGGATATCTATCGCTATGTCGACGATTATGGTGTGGAAGCGGTCTATGAACAATTTGAAAAGGCCTTTCGTGAAGCAGAAGACATTATTCCTACACGTTTTAAAGAATATGAAAATCGTACGCGTGATGAGTATTTGCGCGTGCGCAATAATTATTATTTTTTATGGGAAATGGCTGAGGAAATGAAGAAGGAGTTTTTCCGAAAAACAGGCATTTTACGAAGTCGTTTTTATTCGGAAAAAGATTTACAGCAGGAGAGCGATTTGAACGTAACTGCTGTTGACCGATGGTGTCTATCTTTAGTAGAAAACAATCAATTCAAAGATGTGTATGATTATCCGAACGTATTTTTTAATATTAAGGAAATTAACCATCTTATTAAGGCTGATATATATGATATTGTACGAGAGTTTTTGGAAGAGTTTTATGAAAATGGACAACTTAGCGAATATTCAATTATTAAGTTAACAGGCTAATCGTGTAAAATTGATGCTTTTCGTGAGGCATTAAAGGAATTTGTACCTGGACGAAGTATTGAATTTAGGCAAAAGGCTGACAACGTCGGGAAAGTACCTGAACTAAAATTATCTTGTTTAAGAGGCGCACTGCGTTACTTAAATGCCAAAAAGATAGGCATGATTGAAACGAATGTCACGAACCATGCGCCTGTTGTGCCTTATGCTGTTAGTGCTTTTACACATAACCGCCAAGAAAAATTACTGATAAGCAGTTTAGAACGACTGAACCAAATTCATGGCAGCATTTCTCGACCTTGGGGTGTGACGGAAGTTGAATTCTTCCTAACGGGTAGCGATAACCAAACGCCATATAAATATATTTATATAAACCGTAAAGAAGACTTTACGCCGACTCTATATGAAAATATCGCAGCGCAATATCAAGATAAAATTCCACAAGATGAGACGGATTCCATTACAAATGGCGAAGTGAAGTTCTTTGTATTTGCCGCAGAAGATCACTGGGGTTTCCATGTCGTTCCTGTAGCGAGAAGAGAAGAACAACTTTTTGTTGGCAATAAAGCATTCTTTGCGTTTGAAACGGAGTTATCCGAATTAGATTTCTTCGACGGCTTAAAGTAAGCACTCAAAAGTGAAAACAAGAAAAGAGGTGGGTGACAGCTTGTTTGCCAATCAATATCCACATTTTCAAAAAGGTCGTATTTTAAAGCGAGAAATGTTGGAGAATTTACGAGATTATCCAAGAGAGTTTTTAGATCTGTATTTCCAAGATTACTCGAATGGCATTATTGCGGGTGTCCATATTATTGTAGCAGATTCACAACTCATTATTACAAAAGGCATTATTAAGCATAATGGAAGGCTATATATGCTACATAGTAGCTATGAGCTTCCTTATGAAGCTACAGGGCACGAAACGATATTAAAAGTACGATTTCCTGAAGCAGTGAATAACCTTGATTATACCCATTACACAACAGAAATTATTTTAGATGATTCCGTTGATCTTGCACAAAATGAACTAGAATTAGCACGCTTTAAATTAAAATTAGGAGCCAAACTGCGCTCACAGCATATCGACTTTCTCGACTTTGCAACTGAATATAACACAGTAAACTATCATCATTGTCATTATGCTGGCATACAAAAAAGCACCTACCACCCACTTATATTGCAATATTTTGCACGAGAGCTTTTAAAATATCGTCCAACCAATCCATATGATATAGCTTTTGCCTTAGAGTGTTTAAATCAGGAGAGAGTGCAACGAGATGCGATTGATTTCTATATTTGCAATAGGCTAGAGCTAGACTATCAAACGTTAAGTAATAGTCAAATTCATAAGTATTTAAATCGTATTTTAATGGACGTAAAGGGTGGCAGCCGTATGAAGGGACTCAGTCAAGGTCGCCCAAAACGTATGATTGTGGATTAGGTAGTGATGTGCTAAGAAAACAAGATTAATAGAGAAGAGCATGTTTTAACGATTTCATCACAAAGCAAGTCGTATTATACCAACACTAGCTATAAGAAAAATAAAAGAAGGTCTATGCATACTAAAAGACTTTTTAACAAAGGAGGGCGAAAAAATGAGTTATATGGATGAAGAAGTAATTGAGATGACCAAGCATGCAAGGCAGAAAAAACGAACAGAGAACATTGAAAAGCAATTGTTACATACGGACATTGTGAAAGCCATTCAAAATGGCCAGCTAACAATTGAAGATGAAACAATTGAATTTGCACAGATTGGCTTTTACGAGAATCAAATACAAATGTTTATGCCTGTAGCATTTGAAGAGATGGAATCGGAATTAATGAATATTAAATATCCATCAAGCCGTAGACCGGATTACATTTACACAAGTGATAGCACGTCCATAAACGTCACGATGAAACTAATGGAACAACAATTAAAAGAAGAAGAGTTAGAAGATTTTACTGAAGCGATGATGAATATCGTGCAAAAGTTCCAGCCAGGTGCTGAAATGTTAGATATCGGCATGAAAGAAGTGAACGGTCTACAAATTGGTTATTTTGATTTTATTTCGAAGGCACTCGATAACAAAATTTATAATTTAATGTTTTTATTTATAGTAGATGGTCATGTGGCTATGGGTTCAGTTAATTGCTTGAAAAAAGAAATGGATATATGGCAACCGATTGCTTATGGCATGTTGGAATTAATCTCAATCGAAAACAAATCATTGGATGGAGAAGGTGTTGTTTGATGGAGCGAGTTAACAAGGAAACAGCAATGACGTATAAAGATTTAATTGTGATGCCCTATAATATCCGCGTCAGCGAAATCGAAATCACACAACAAATGAATGAACATGCGGTATTACATTTAACAGGCATTATACCAGATGAACTTGAAGACTCCTACGTTTACATGACTGACGCTGAAACAGCTATCGAAGTATTGCAAATCGGCAGTAATGGCCAATCGCCTATTTTTAATGGATTAGCATTAGATGTACAAGTGAAATCGGTGCTGGGTACGTATTATTTGGAGGTGAAGGCAGTTTCACATACGTATGTATTAGATGTGAAGAAAAAAAACCAAACGTACCAACATGCTAAGATGCCATATACAGAATTAATCAATGCATGTATTGCCGACCAACCAGGTGCCGACTTTATGGATCATGTCACAAAGGGTGCTAGTATTGGTAGCTTTACAATGCAATATTTAGAGACAGACTGGGAGTTTCTAAAACGTATGGCTTCTAGATTTCATACGGGCTTAGTGCCAGACACAATTCATAGTGCACCAAAATTTTACTTCGGCGTACCATTTCAAGCAGGTGCTGTACAGAAAATAGATGCAATTAATTACCGTGTGAAAAAGGCAATTGGTAACTTCCTTATTTCTAGTAAAAATCATCTCGACAGCATTACGGACAGTGACTATATGTATTATGAAGTAGAATCGACCCAACTATTCAAAATCGGCAACGAAGTCACGTTCCAAGCCAAAAAACTATATGTTTATAAAATCGTATCGAAGCTTAAAAATGGCTTATTGAAGCATATTTATACGCTTACACCAAAGAATGGTTTCAGTGTTCACACGACGTATAATCAAGCAATCATCGGCGCGTCTATTCAAGGAAAAGTCATTGATGTGGCAGGAGATAAAATCCGCATTCATGTCGATTTTGACGAGGGGCAAGAAAAGAGTACAGCCTATTGGTTCCCATATTCAACAATCTATGCGTCAGAAGATAATACAGGGTGGTATTTTATGCCAGAGTTATCTGACAATGTGAGAATCTATTTCCCAAGCAACCGTGAGGATGAGGGGATTGCCATTAGCTCCGTGACCAAAGCACCACCACAATCGGGTGCTATGTTAGCAGCAACGAATCCGACCAGTCAAGGTGGGGGCGGTAGTGCTGCCCCTCCAGAGGATAGCCGCCAAGACCCAGTACGTATGGCTGATCCAGATGTAAAAACACTTAGAACGAAGCATGGTAAACAAATTCTACTAGCTCCTGATCGTATTGTCATTTCTGGTGGTGGATTAATGATTTCGTTAATGGATGATAATGGTATTTCTATTATTAGTGATAAAAACATTAACTTAAAAGCAACAGACAAAGTCGTTATTAATGCCAAGCAGATTATGATCAATGCCAATGAAAAAATTGAGATGACATGTAAAGAGAACTCAATCAAGATGGAGGACAAAATGGAGATTAAAGGAACAGAAGTACGAGCAAATTAGTGGGGAATGTAGACGCATGAAACGAGAAGAAGCCTTACAGCATTTTATGGATGAATGTGTGGTAGTCCATGTCAACCGGTTACAAGCAATAGTCGATCGACAGTTTCGTCAAGACAAGGATGTTTTACTTCAACCAATCATTCACGCATTTGAACAACTATTTGCGAATATTAGCAGACAGCAACAGCAGGGTAAGTTAGCCCCAGTTGCTTTTATTCATCTATCATTGCTACGAACATCTTTACTAGAAAACAAGTTTACGTATTTGCTAGAAGCATATGGGGAAACATGGTATTTCGATTGGGTAGAATGCACAGCAAAATATGAAGCACATTGGCTTTGTGAAGCGATGAGGGATTTACAAAATACGCTAGAAAAAGAAAGAAAGTCATATATTAGCATTCAAACAACGGACGTTCGAGTCATTCTGCAGCAGACCGTTATACAGTTTCATCAATATATTGTCCAATTGCTACGTTATCTCTTTCGCTATCACCAAGAAAGCGTCCCTACAATCAATTTTCAACGCGCGACATGCTTGCGTTTCCGAGCTGGCGAATATAAAGGGTTTAGTGAAGATATTGCACTGATTGACGAACGGCAACAAGTGAAAAAAGATATCCTGTTATCGTTAGAGAAGAAAGAGGCGAACCAATCGTATACGTTTGAAAACTTTTCAAACCTATCATTAATGCAACAAGATTTGAGCCATATGAACTTTTCCTATGCAAATTTCCAAGACAGTAATTTAGCAGAGGCTTCATTGCATCGAAGTGTTTGCATCGGTACAAATTTTATTGGTTGTCAATTAGCGAATGTTGATTTTTCGTATGCAATGATTCAAGATGCAGATTTTCGAAATGCTAATTTAGCTGGTGTTAATTTTAGACATGCACAAGGAAAAACATTGAAGTTTCCTAATAATGAAGTTCCTTGCTACCTTGGTACGGATTTCAGCAATGCGAATTTGCAACAGGCAAAATTTGAATTTGCACAAATGGCAGGTGCTAATTTTACGGGTGCTAATTTAAAGGGCGCCACTTTTTTTCAACGAGATCAAGCGAAGTATCAATTTAGCCAAGCCCAGATAAAAGACATTCATTGGATTTGAAGCTTACAGGAGGACAAAATGGAATACTTTATTGTTCAACAAGACCAAAGTATTATCAATCCTATTATTCCTTTGAAGACGGACCTTGATGATGATTTTGTGTGCTCTTCAGTATTTGCAGAAGTGGTGGAAAAAGAACAGGGGCTATATCTAGATTATTTAGAAAAGCCTCGAACAATTGTGTCAGAGCAATTAAAAAAGCTGTTAGCAAAATATGAGGATCACTTAGCGTTTACAGCTATTGTTTTTACGGATGTAAAAAAGGGGACACAGCGCTTGTATTGGCTGATGGAGGTTGAAAAGAAGAATTGTATTTCTCATGAAACCACGTATTATCCAGATGGACGTATCAAGGAGCTTGTGATAAACCCGAAAAAGGTTGAATTAGATTATATTTTTCAAGTCAATAGTCAAGGAAATTCTTTTACAATCGTTAATCTAGATGTGGCAGAAAGTATATTAAGACGACCATTTCTTGGCATTCAGTTGCAGCGAGTAAAACTTGAAAGAAGCTAAAAAACGTTAATTGCTAAAGTATACTGATGCATCTGGAGTCAAACAAAAAAAGAATAAGTCGTAGTTTGAAACATATACGAAGGGTAGGTTATTAAATGGCTCAAGTTGTAGAAAATTTGGAGACAGAAGGTTCAGAACAAGAGCAATTTAGTTATGTAGTTCATGGAGCAATTATTTCTTGTGAGCATGGTAGTCATCTAAATTATTTAAATTTACCGCAGGATCATGGCGTTTATATTAAAGGGAAAGCCGTATTGAATGTGGGCGATCGTAAACCTGACAACATCCCAACCTTTGGCGTGTGCCTGAAATTAAAAAAACCATGTACGCCTGCATGCTCCATCGACTGGATGGAAGGAATGGAAAATGTCAATATCGAGGGCAAGCAAGCGTTATTGTCACGATGTCATACGCAATGCTCAGCAGGTGGAGGAAAAATTGATATTGTGCATGATGGACAAGAGGAATTAACAATACCGAAACAAGGCTTTTAAAAAAGAGTGTTTGAAAGGAGGTAAGTAATGAAAACGCTAGGAGAAAAGGAAGTCAACAAGATAACTACGTACGAGGATCTTGTGCTCGAGTGGCCTTATCCTCTTATTCATATAAATAAACTAACGATAAAACATCAAGGCAATGATCATGCAAGACTGTCCTTTACAGGAATGATTGCGGAAGAGCAAGCACAAAAGTATATTCAACGTGTCAGTCATTCAGATAAAGTCGTTGTAAAATTTGGTCGACAACAAGACATCTTGTTTTCAGGTAGAATTGAAAATGCAGAGTTGCAGGCAGCGCAAGGGGTGCATTATGTCTATGTCGAGGCAGTATCGTTTACAGCCAATATGGATGTTGAAAAACGCTCGCGTTCTTTTCAAGATGCGAATATGACCTATGTAGCGTTACTAGATACCATTGTGGGGGCTTATCCTCATGGGGATTACATCGACCAGGTGTCCAACGGTCAAGCAATAGGTCATATCTCGATTCAATATATGGAGACAGATTGGACATTTATTAAAAGAATGGCTTCTAATCTACAGGCGGTTGTTTTTCCTGATTTACAAGGAAAGGGACCACGATTTTGGTTTGGCACACCCGAAAGTAAGAAACGTATAACAATCGACCATCTACCTTCTGTATTACATATGGATATAGATACGTATCGATTAATTACTGAAAACGATGGTACGGATGTAAGTGAAACCGATTATACATTTTGTGAATTTGAAAGCACAGAAGCGTACGAGTTGGGTACATCGGTACAATTAAAGGGAAAATCCTATATAATTACGGTTCGGGAAATTCATCTCGAAGCGGGTGTACTAAAATTCCAATATACTGCCCAACCAGAAAAAAGTATTCGTCAGCGATTAGTACGCAATCTAGATTTGATTGGCGCAGCTTTTACAGGGAAAATCATTGATGTTACGCAAAACACAGTCAAAATTCATTTAGATATCGATAAAAAACAAGAGAAAGAAAAAGCACATTGGTTTGCTTATTCAGCAGATGCAAATGGTGTCATGTATTTAATGCCGCAAAAAGGTGCTCGTGCCCAATTACATTTTCCAAGTGCTGTGGAACAAGATGCCATTGTCATTAGCTCGGTGCGTGTTGCACCAGCTACACCAGAGGGTGGGCAAAAACAAACGAAAAAAATGGCAGACACGACCGTGAAATCATTGGCGACCAATGCGGGGAAAGATATGACATTAGGTGTGGGTGATATTTCTTTTAGTGCAGTAGATGGCGTATTAGACCTTAAGATGGATGATGGAGAAGGCGTAACATTTCAAAGTAATAGTACCATTATGCTAGCGGCAGATGAAACACTTGAGATGAGTGGTATGAACGAGTTATCTGTAGAAGCGGAGGAATGGATTGCCATTTCAGCAAAGGAGCAAAGCCATATAATCCTTGCAGCGGACACACAGTTAATTAGTACACTGATTGAACAAGAAGGCATAGAGAAAAAAAGTCAACCACCGAAGTTAAATGAAGAAGCAATCGAAGCTACATCCAAAGTGGATGTTATCTTCCCACAAAAAGCAGAGCAGAAAAAAGAGAAAAAAGGCTTCTTTAGTAAGGTGCTTGATAACGTTAGTTTAGCGTTAGATGTTGCTGGATTTATTCCAGGTATCGGGACTTTCGCGGATATTGCCAACGCTGGTATTAGCTTGGCAAGAGGAGACTATATGGGCGCGGCGATGAATATAGTCGGTGCAGTGCCAATCGTTGGGGATGCTGCAAAAACAGCCTACAAGTACCAATAAAGCCGCAAAAGTAGCAGAAGCAGCTAGTAAAACTGCCAAGGCTGTAGATAAGGCGGTGGATGCTTCAAAAGCAGTAAAAGGGATGAAAGCCGCTTACTCCAAAGTTGCGCAAACACTCGATACTGTGTCAGCACTGGCTAACAAAGGCACAAAAAGCATGAAAACAGCAGCCGATAAAGTAATCGCTTCGATGGATGAAGTGCTAGCTGTTTCAAAAGCTGTCGATGGTATGAAGGCGATGGCCAAAACAGAGTTAACCAAACTCAATCATCAAGTATTAAAGAAATTTAACTGTACAAAAGGTTTAAGTGATAAATTCTGTAAAAAAGGCTTTGAACCGGTTGATTTAATTACCGGGCGTATGATCTATGAAGGTGTCGATTTCGAACTTCCAGGCCCTATCCCTCTTGCATGGGAACGTGCGTGGTACAGTGATAGTAGTCGAGTTGGTTTAACCGGGCATGGTATGCACTTTACATACGATCTAGCCTTAGAGATATTTGAAGAAGAAGACCTTATTGGCATTGTGGTGACGGATGGTCGCGCAGTAGGGTTTCCAATTTTACCAATTAATTTACCATATTTTAATAAAAAAGAAAGAATGACCCTGAAAAATACAGGTGTGGAATACCATTTGTTTGAGCATGATACACGCTTGCTTTATGTATTTGAACAAACAACCGAAACGACATATCGATTAAAAGAAGTAAGAAATGAGCAAGACCACCATATTCAATTTGCGTATAACCCAAAAGGCTTCTTATCTCAAGTAACAGATAGCGTAGGGCGCGTACTAGATGTTACGACCAATGAAGCGGGCAGAATGACGGAAGTTGCTTTACGCAACCAAATGAGTCGTGAAGTGTTAGTGCGCTATGTTTACAATGATGTTCAAGATTTAATCGAAATCCAAGATGCATTAGGACAAAGTACACATATCCAGTATGTCAATCACTTAATGATGCAAAAAATAGATCGCAATAAAAATAGCTTCTTCTGGCGTTACGATGGGCTAACTACAGGTGCGCGCGTTATTAAAACATGGGGAGATGGCAATGTCCTAGCGGGTGAGCTTGCCTATTACGATGGCTATAACGAAATTACCAATAGCTTAGGGCATACAAGTACTTACTATTTTAATGAAGATAACCTCTGTACGAAAATTATGTATCCAGATGGTAGTGAGGTCAGCTATAACTATAATGAGGACTTTGAATTACTGCAAGAAGTAGATGAAGATGGTCGCGTAACAACTTTCAGCTATGATGAATGGGTCAACCCAAATACGATGACGCTTCCAGATGGCAGTACTTTATCTTCCCAGCATGATGCCAAAGATCGATTGATTCAGGCAGTTAATCCAGAGGGCGGCAGTCGTCAGTGGATTTATAATGAAGACGGGACATTACAGGCAACGATTTTAGAAGATGGTACAAAGACTGAATTTTCCTATAATGAGCATCGTTTAATCGATACAGTGACAAATGCGCAAGGGCATATGGTAAGCTTAACGTATGATGCTGACCTAAACTTAAGCCGAGTCACATTGCCAGATGGGACAAGTTCAACATGGACATACGACAGGCGTGGGAACTGCATAAGTACAACTAATCCGCTTGGAGCCACGGAAAAGTTCCATTATGATCATTTAAATCGCCTAGTGCGCGCCCATCTATCTGATGGTAACGATGTTCAACTAAAGTACAATGCCTATGATGATATTATTTTTGCAAAGGATAACCATACACAAGTCGCTTTTGACTACACAATTCTTGGAAGCTTAACATCCCGCAAACAAGGTGGCAAGCAAGTACAATTCACCTACGATACAGAGGAGCAATTAAGCGCTGTTATCAATGAAAAAGGCGAAGCATACACCTTTGAACGCGATACCAAAGGCCATATTATCAAGGAAATCGGCTTTGATGACATGGAAAAATCGTATGAGCGAAGCCTTGCAGGATTCGTACAACGGATTCAACGACCAGGGAATCGTTGGACAGCGTATCAGCACGATGCGCTAGGAAATGTCATTCGCTCTGACTACTATGACGGTACGTGGGAAACATTTAGCTATGACAAAAACGGCGCATTACAAGAAACGGAAAATGAGCATATAAACGTCAAGCTAGAACGTGACCCATCAGGACAAGTCATCAAAGAATGGCAAAACGACCATTGGATTGCTAGTAGCTATGACGAGTTAGGCAATCGTTCACAGATAACAAGTAGCCTCGGTGCCAAAATCGATGTGACGCGTAATGAACTAGGCAATGTCTTACAAATGACAGCCTCTCGCTCCGAGCAAGCCCAGTGGACAGCCTCGATGCAGTACAATGAACTCGGTCAAGAGATTGAAAGAATCCTACCAGGAGATGTTATTAGCAAGTGGCAGTATGATATCACAGGTAGACCAACACATCACAGAGTAAGTAGCCAAAGCCGAGATACGCGAAGACGTGCCTACAATTGGGACGTCAACCATCAATTACGCAGTATGGTCAACGAGCTAACGGGTGTAAAAGTGACTTATGGTTACGACGAATTTAGTAACCTCGTGTGGGCCAATCAAGATAGTCGTCAATTTGATTTCTTATACCGCAGTGTCGATGATGTCGGCAACTTATATGAAACAAAAGATAAAAAAGACCGTGTTTACGGCGCTGGCAGTAGATTACTAGAAACAAAAGATGCCAAATTCTCCTATGACGAAGAAGGAAATCTCGTAGAGAAAGTCGAACATAATGGAGATACATGGCAGTACGAGTACTATGGCAATGGCATGATGGCCAAGGTCATAAAGCCAGATAAGACAGAAGTAACTTTCAAGTATGACACACTAGGTAGGCGGATAGAGAAGTGTTCGGAAGGTAGAGCTACTCATTTTGTGTGGGATGGCAATACGATTTTGCATGAGTATTTCTTGCAGGATGATTCAGTGGAGAATGCCTCACAGACAGATGACTTAGACAGTCTCGTTACATGGGTATTCAATGATGGATTTGTCCCTTCAGCAAAAATCACGAATAAAGGCAACTACAGCATTATTAGTGATTATCTAGGAACACCCGTCGAAGCTTATGATGAACAAGGTCATAAGGTTTGGTCGGCTGAGCTTGATGTGTATGGGCGAGTGAACGAGTTTACGGGTGAGAAAGATTTCATTCCGTTTAGGTATCAAGGGCAGTATGAAGATATTGAAATAGGCTTGTATTATAACCGATTCCGATACTATGACCCAGAGCAAGGGAATTATACGCAGATTGACCCGATTGGGCTTGCGGGTGGGAATCCTACGTTGTATGGGTATGTAAATGATCCAAATAGATGGATTGATATATTTGGATTAAGCAAAGGATCTACAGCACTAGATAAATCCCTAGGGGGAATAAAGGGCGATGGAAAGCAAGCACATCATCTTATACCTGAGTTAACTTGGAATCAATATGCTAGTTTCTTAGATAGTATTGGTTTACCTAGAGAAATGAGAGATCATTTTACAAATGGTTTATTAATGTCAGATAGTTCTGCAAATGCAGAACTTCATGGACAAAAACTGTATCATAGATCAAGGCATCGGAATTATACTGATATGGTGCGTATAAAATTAGAAAATATAAGGGAGAAGTATAAAAATGATCTAATAGATGCAAAACAAGCAAAACAATACACAGAATCTCTACAAAGAAGTCTGAGAAAAAAATAATTTCTGGGAAAATAAAAACTAAATCAGCTTGTGGTAGATTATCATAAATGAATACAAGAAGGGAATGACATTCTAAAATGGGGAAAAAATTTGCGATTTTTAAAAAGAAGGTATATTCTGTCCTAATTTACTTGAGGGGATAATGCATACAGAATTTTTGAAAAAATCCATTTGAGCCAAGAGATTCAGATGATGGAGAATGGAGAACCTCAAAAAATATAATAACAGAGTTGCCAAAGGAAATATGGTTCGTTTCCAAAGATAAAAAATATGATTTTGATTTCAGATGGGAGGATGGTGGATTTTTTGTATCATTAGAATTTCTTAATCTATTGAAAAAATTTGAAATTAGGAATTTTCAATATACCAAATTATATATGGTGAATAAGCATAAAGAAAGTATTTCTTCGAAAGAGTATTACTTTGTGCGCTTTTATAATAAATTAGAAGATGTCATAGATATGGAGAAATCGAACATTGAATTCTATAAGCAAAATGGTCATATAAAAAAAATATGGGATTTACAATTGGAAAGCAAGGCAATGCTTCCTGAAGTGTTTCAAATTAATAACATTAGACTCTTCAGAGTAATGTTCTGTTCAGAAGAATTTAAAAATGAAGTTGAAAAACTTAAATTAAAGGGAATTACTTTTGTACCTTCAAATGAAGCGGATGTATATAAACCTTAATAATGTAGCGGTACAAATTGTACTTAGTGGATATAGCGATAGGGAAATTTAAACATACTTTAAAAGAGTAGCAATGACCTAAGATTGGATTATATTGCTACTCTTTTGAAAAGGGTTTATAACCTTGATAAAAGAAAAAAGATGTATTTTCAATATACCAACTTTAATTAATGAAGTAAAAAAAGTAAGTTTAATTAATAATCTATAATACTTTCTACAAATAAAGATAAATTACAAAATTTCTAATGTGTTAAAAATCATAAGGGGGGGAAGAATCATGCAAGAAAATTGGGTAGTTTACCAGGATGATCTTAAGGTACGTGAATTAAAAAGGGATGAGATGGATGAAATAAAACAACTATCTGTGCTAAGTAAGGAAAAATTAAATCTAACAGATAGTGATGATAATTTAAAGTCCCTCGACACGATTAAATTAGCGTTGGCTAATTATAGAGATAATGAAATAAAAGAAGATGAAGTTGTCGAAATAGCATTTGAAATTGGTTCTTTATATGGAACTATTATAGAAAAAGAATATGGTTGGAAATGGATGCATGTAGAGAAAAATGATAATAAAGGCTATTGTGTAGTCTCTGAGGACAATAAGTTTTGTTGTCCAGTTCATAACTATATCTATACCATTTTGACGGATATAGATAAAAGTAACAATGTTAAATTACTATTTAACATGCTGGAAGTAATTCATAAAGAGAAGACCAATGGGTTATATAATTTTATTAGTTAAGTACAACACTATTTATAATAAATTACACTATATTATAAATTTTAGTATAAATTTATAATAATTTAATTTCATAATTAGATAAATATAAAACATATGTATTTAGTATTATAAGACTCTTTATACATATGTTTTTATTATTATTTTACTTATTTGTTTCCTCGTTATCACGGAAAAGTTCCATTATGACCATTTAAATCGCCTAGTGCGCGCCCATCTATCTGATGGTAACGATGTTCAACTAAAGTACAATGCCTATGATGATATTATTTTTGCGAAGGATAACCATACACAAGTCGCCTTTGACTACACGATTCTTGGCAGTTTAACATCCCGCAAACAAGGTAGCAAGCAAGTACAATTCACCTATGATACAGAGGAGCAATTAACCGCTGTTATCAATGAAAAAGGCGAAGCGTACACCTTTGAACGCGATACCAAAGGCAATATTATCAAGGAAATTGGCTTTGATAACATGGAAAAATCGTATGAGCGAAGCCTAGCAGGAATCGTGCAACGGATTCAACGACCAGGGAATCGTTGGACAACGTATCAGTACGATGCGCTAGGAAATATTATTCGCTCTGACTACTATGATGGTACGTGGGAAACTTTTAGCTATGACAAAAATGGCTCATTACAAGAGACGGAAAATGAGCATGTAAACGTCAAGCTAGAACGGGACCCATCAGGACAAGTCATCAAAGAATGGCAAAACGACCATTGGATTGCCAGTAGCTATGACGAGTTAGGCAATCGTTCACAGATAACAAGTAGCCTCGGTGCCAAAATCGATGTGGCTCGTAATGAACTAGGCAATGTCTTACAAATGACAGCCTCTCGCTCCGAGCAAGCCCAGTGGACAGCCTCGATGCAATACAATGAACTCGGTCAAGAGATTGAAAGAATCCTACCAGGAGATGTTATTAGCAAGTGGCAGTATGATATCACAGGTAGACCAACACATCATAGAGTAAGTAGCCAAAGCCGAGATACACGAAGACGTGCCTACAATTGGGACGTCAATCATCAATTACGCAGTATGGTCAACGAGCTAACAGGTGTAAAAGTGACGTACGGCTATGATGAATTTAGTAACCTCGTGTGGGCCAATCAAGACAGTCGCCAATTTGATTTCTTATACCGTAGTGTCGATGATGTCGGCAATTTATATGAAACAAAAGACAAAAAAGACCGTGTCTATGGCGCAGGCAGTAGATTATTAGAAACAAAAGATGCCAAATTCTCCTATGACGAAGAAGAAAATCTCGTAGAGAAAGTCGAAAAGAATGGAGATACATGGCAGTACGAGTACTATGGCAATGGCATGATGGCCAAGGTCATTAAGCCAGACAAGACAGAAGTTACTTTCAAGTATGAACGCGCTAGGTAGGCGGATAGAGAAATGTTCTGAAGGAAAGGCTACTTATTTTTGTGTGGGATGGCAATACGATTCTGCACGTAGTAGATAGGCTCGATTCTGATTTAGATCATTATGATATTTTACCAACTGTGGGTGGCAAGTTGGTAAGCTTAAAGCTAAAAAAGCTAATAGAAAAATTAGGTTCAGATTGTGAGTTTATTCCTGCAATTATTAAATCTACTGAAACAGGAGAAACCAATGATTCTTACTTCGTAATGAATGTTTTAAATTTAATTCCTTGTTTAGATCATAGTAGATTAGACTATGACCTACTAGTTAAATCCAGACCTGATGGACCAATTAGTTTAAATTTTATTGCTCTTATTCCAGAATCTCTAAATGGACACCATGTAGTAAGAATGAAAGAATCAAAAGAAGAGATAGTTGTAGATGAAGTTTTTGTGAAAGCTTGCAGAAAAGAAAAAATTAAAGGTGTTCTATTGGTTAAAGAAGGTAATGTACGTAGTCCAGACTTTGTTGAACTTACATAGAGTTGTTAAGTGGTTAAATGTAAGTTTTTTTCTATGATAGAATAAAAATGGTATTATATGTTGTGAGAAGTGTTTTTAATAGGACAATCAACATCAAAGGAGGAACCATTGTGAAAAAACTTGATGCTAAATTCGAGTACTTGTCGGATATGTACGAAGATTCGTATTATCCAACGTTTTTAGTAAATAAAATTAAAGAAAATATTATGAAATTAGTCCATTTTATTGAAGAGGGTAATCATACCCTTGAAGAGGTACAGGAAAAGTTGGATGAAATGACTGTAGCAATCAATGAACTACAGGATGAGTTTTATGAACACGATAGTGAAATTGAAACGGTTGCACGAGATTCAATTGCCATAACTGTTGAAGAAATTTTACAATATTTTGAAATTGATATAGATATCGAAGAAGCGTTAAGAGAACGAGATTGGTAAAAAATTACCAGAGTTTCAATGAGGAAGTGGATGTTCGATAGGAGAAGCTTATAGTGTTTTTATCAACTTCTAATTATATTGTCTTAAATTAAAATTTGTTTTCTTTAAAGAATAATAAATTGTAGAATCCATACAAAGAGCGGAACTTTATTCACTTGATTGCCTAATAAGCAACAAGTGTTTTTTTATGTTTAAGACTACATTTCCTCATTAGAATTATTGAAAGCTGAGAAGAGTATGTGACTATATTCATGCTCATTAATTTGATATTTAATTCTTTTTATAAAGGTATTTAGATATAGAAAATGTGTTTAAATTTATAAAAAATCAAAAAATTATGATTTTATAGAAAAAAACAATATTATATAATGATTGTAAATTTTAATACTAATCATTGGGAGGTCTATATGTCAATTAATACGAACTTTAATCAGCCAAATTCGACACTTGTAACTGTGAAAAGATCTAGTAGCACTACGCCATTAATTGCTACATCAAACCAAAACAATGACAAAAACATTAAATATTTTGCAATGCAACAACAAAAAGACACCGTATCTATCTCGAGTGAAGCGAGAAATAGGTTGCTGGAGGCTCGTGCTTCTGTGAGACCTAACTCATGGGTAGATACAGCGTTAGATTGGGCAAAATCTACAGTTAGTTGGCTTAAAAAAGCGGGCCAATTTGCTGTAGATGCAGCTAAAGAAGGCATTAACTTCTTAGTGCTCGATGATGTTAGAACGATTTTTAATCCGAATGCGGGCATTACAGAAAAAGGGGTAGCGTTAGTTTCCCTCTTCCCAGCAGGAAAAGTAGTAAAATCAGGGAAATTATTCGAGCTATTGAGAAAAGCGGGGAAATCTGCGGATGTTGATGCCTTTGCTGGTTTAGGTAAAATTCAAAAGTTTAATGCTAAAGGGATTTTATTAGATGGAGATAGCCGTACGGGTTGGGAACATATTTACAACAGACATGTTGCGGGAACTACTGCAAATAGGGGGACCACATTATTTCCTAGAGCACTCGGTGATGCACAGATTAAAAATCTAATTATGGAGTCATTGGAAAAAGGAACTTTAGAAAGTACTCATCTTGATGGTACAAAAATATACACATACCGTCCAAGAAAATATGGGATTTCTGAGATGACAACAATTGTCACGAAAGATAATATTATCAGAACATCGTATCCTAATAGTGGAACCTCTGTGATAAGAAAATAAAGAAGTATATCATTTGTGAAGGCTTACGTTAAAGAGTTACGATGATATTTACTAGAGATGGTAACTGAAAAAGCGCATATAATGAAGCGTCCGAACTTTAATCCACTTAACAAAAGTTTAACTATTTAGTAAAAATTATACCAATAAATTGGGGAGAAATAAAAATGAAAATTAGATTTGATCTTGAAGATGATGATGTAACGGTTCTAAAAAGTAAAAATATTCGTGCGGATTTTTATCTCGACAGTTATTTAGAAGTATTTGTACTTGAAAATAATCAAGAAACTTTACTCTTCTCCACAACTTTGCACAGTACAATCATCATTACATTTAGTCGACAATTAATTGAGTTACATCGAACGTGTAAGAAACAGGTTCTTGATACTTTTGGAAATGCTAACGTCTATACCTTTAAAAAAGTAGAGAAATATATTGTGATTACAAATTTTGATGTCTTTTCTAATTCAGAAGAATGGCAATATACATTTGAATTTAAGGCATTTGTGAAAGCTTATACGAAAGAATTACGACGGCATTTGCAAAACTTGGTAGTAAAAGATGCGAATATTATAAAACGCCCGAACTTTATTCTACTTAGAAAAGGATTAAACGAATTAGAAGAAATCGTACAAGAGAAATAATTTGGAGAGATATTATTAAAATGAAAATAAGATTTGATCGGTTGAAGGAGAGATTAAAAAGTTTAGAAGAGGTTGTCTTCGGAAAATAATTCGGAGAGATTCTATTAAAATGAAAGCGACAGCATTTAAAGAAGTGGAAGTAAAATGGAAATAGTTGTAGCCCCGTGATATGAATCTTATTATTTGGAGATACCCGTATATGATGACAATGATAATTAAAACAAAGAAAGAAGAGGTTTCTCTATAGTTTTGAGATGCCTCTTTTGTTAATTGTTAGTTTACTGTACGTCGATTTATGTTTTTGTAAATATGTATGGATAGAGCACTGTTTGATGTATGTACTTCAGTTAGTAACAATCAAAAGAATACTAGAACTGCGCTGGAAATTAGGTAGAATTTACTTTTTTAGATTGTTTGACAATAATAAGGGAAATTTTTGTTTATTTACCGATATATATCGTAGGCAACAAAAAGGAGGTCAACACGTTTTGAATAAAAAATATCTTTTTACAGTAGCGGCTATTCCCGCAGCATTTGTTGTGCCTGCTGTAGCAGGGGCAGAAGAAGTAACGACCCTTACAATAACAGGTAACCCTTTAGTAGGTGTAACGCTTAATGCCGACTTAAAAGGTGCACCAGCTGGCACATACATAAAAAGTTATCAGTGGTATTATGTTGAAGGGGGTTCCAATAAACCGATTCCTAGTGCAACAGAGGCTACATTTAAATTACCAGTAGAGGCAGAGGGTAAAACAGTCCTAGTGGAGGCTGTGACGACGACAGATACTAAATATACGAGTAGCCCAATAGTGGTACCAGAATTGTCCTTAAAAATTGAGAAACCTTCTTTTGAGGGGTACGGTCCTCAAAATAATGTGTTACCTGGTGACACAGTGAAAGTAATCGGAGCTAAAGTTACTGATACGAAGGGTGCTGTAATTCAAAGTAATCAAATTACATATAGCTATGAATGGTTTTATAAAACGGGTGATGTGTTTACGATTATTTCGGGAGTAAATACAGAGTCCTATACGATTCCTAAAGATGCGCTTGAAACAAATAAAAAAGATATATCGGTCAGAGTAATCGCGAAAGTCGGTACTAAGAGAGTGGAATCTGATTTCACAGAAGTGCTAACAGTTTCAAAACAGCCAATTGAAACACTTGTGACGAGCATTACGAACTTACGCAAAAGCGATAGCAAGTATCAGGTAACAGATTTTGCATCATTTGAAGCGAATGTAAAAGCATTAGAAACGAAATACCAAGCTCTTTCAGCTACTGCAAAGGCAAGCATTACGAACTATGATGTACTAAAGCGTGCGCTGGCAGATGTTGAGGCTATTAGCAAATTAAATAAGCAATTAGATAATATTCCAGTAGGGCAAAAAGACCTGGCAAAATATATTAGCGAACTAGAAGCGTCTTATGACAAGCTTGATTTATTACAACGTAGTTTAGACGTAAATGATACTTTGTACAGTGGTATTAAAGCTTTAGTAAAAGAACCATCTGATACCGCAGATTTAGCGGAAGTGAGAAGAATTAATAATGAGATTGTGGCGCTATTAAACTATGATAGTGCGCTCATTAAGTATGCCCCTAACAGTGTCGAAGCGTTACAGCTAGCGGTAAACAAAATAGAAGCTGATATTGCGAAACTATCGAAAAATTATCAAGTAGCTGTACAAAATCAAACGATACTTAAAGACGCTAAGCAAGATTTGAAAAAGATAGAACAGTTTATTAAACTTTTTGATAAATTGACAGCGAATACGACAGCGAACAAGCAGGTGACAATTGCTAAATCTATTCGCTCTAGCTATGAAAAATTAACGTATAAACAATTGCTTTTAGTGCCAAATGACTATAAAGTGAAGTTGCTTAATGCGGAAAATGCTGAGCAGGATATGATCAATAGTTTGAATGCGGAAATTAAAGCGTATATTGGTGATAAGCAATATCAAATTAAGCCTACAGCAGATTCATGGCAAGGCTATGTGAACAATATTAATAAAATCGTATCGGATTATAAAAGTTTAACAAAAAATTCAGCGGCTAAAATTATCGACTATGATCGTATTTTAATCTTGCAAAAAGACTTTAAAGCGGCAGAAAAAGTGATTAAAGATATAGATGGCTATAAAAAGCTTGCTAACACGGCTGGCGTGACAGAAAGTAAGCTGAAAACAAGCTACAGTAATACACTAAAAGCATACAATAAATTAACGACTTTACAGCAATCACTTGTTTATAATGCGCAGGAATTTTTAAATAGCTCTCCTAATATAACGGTAGGGAATAATGGCAATGAACCTACTGACAAGGCAGATGCGGAAGCACTGAAAGTTAAAATACAAGCTTTCGCCAATGTAACAAGTTATACATTTACGCAATTTGAAGCGGAAGTAGAAGAGGCAACAAAGCAATATAAAAAATTATCATCTCCAGCACGAAAATATGTAACAAACTATGATTTATTAACTACAGCGACAAAAGATCTTACTGGGGTAAGAGCATTCCATAAAAAAGTACAAGCAGCTCGAGAAGAACTAGATGTTGCAAAGCAAACGAAAAAAATTGAATCAGTCGAAGCGGCTTATGCGAAACTGCCTGCTAATCAACAGCATTTAGCGAAAGCGCAGTACGAGGATTTATTAAAAAATCGTTTAGTAGACACGACTGCACCTGATATTTCGAAATTAATACAAGATATTGCGGCAATTGAAACGGATGATTTATATAAAGTATCCATACAGGATATTCAAAACTTGGCGAACCAATATAATAAACTAAGTTCCAGCGATAAAAAACGCGTAACAAATGCGTCAATTTTAACAGCAGCTATTGCAGATGTTAAAAAGGTAGAGTCATTTATGAAGCAATACGATAAGTCGTTTGTAAGCAATCCAACAACGGTTATTAAAGCATTTGCGAAGCTAACATCTAAACAAATGAGTTTAGTCAGTGAAAATGTTCGCCAACAAATTATCGCCAAGGAGAAAGAACTTCAGCAAGCAAACGATATTGCATTAACGTTAATAGAGGACATTAATTCACTTGTCCAAAATGGCGATTATATTGCGAATTTAGAAGCGAAAGTGACGCAAATTCGCACTGCTTACGATAAACTAACTGCTTCTGAAAAAAGCGTCGTAAAAAATTATTCGAAGCTGACACAAGCAGAGAATGACTTGAAAAAAGTAGCAGAGGTTCATGCGCTATATGTATCTGATACAAATGGCAATGAAGCTGCTCGCAAAGCTTGGCAAACAGCCTATGGTAAACTCTCTAAAAAACTAGAAAATCTGTATAAGAATATGTACGCAGGCGATCTGTAAGCAGACTTCTGTGTAATCTGTAAAAATAGTATGTAAGGGGAAAGAAAAACCTTACATACTATTTTTGTCTTAGTCTAACAGGGGTTAATTTGGTATTATATTTAAGGTAAGGTTTGAGAAGTCATTCATTGTGTATACTAAGTCCGAAAAGCAGTAACTGTTTAGACATTTTCTTTTGTCATAATTTATGACAGACGCTACAATACATGGTTGACTTAGATGAATCAAATAGAGTCTTCGTAGTTCAAGCTATGAGGGCTCTGTTTTTAACTAGAAAAGGAGAGCACAGCAATGCGAATACATCATCATCAAGTTGAACATCACGGTAGTCAATCGATAGGGCAGTGGGTTGAGCAGTTCCGTCCCTTTGCTAAGGAAGGGAAATGTGCCAGCTATATTCCAGCTTTAGCACAAAAAGATCCACAACAACTAGCCATCTCCATTATCGGACCGAATAGTGAACAAATCGTTGGAGGAGATGTAACGGAATTATTTACCCTCCAAAGTGTTTCAAAAGTTGTGACCTTTATTTTAGCTTGTATGGACCGAGGGTTGCCTTATGTTTTAGAAAGGGTAGATGTTGAGCCTACTGGGGATACGTTCAATTCCATTATTCGTCTTGAAAGTCATCAGCCCGGAAAACCTTTTAATCCGATGATTAATGCAGGAGCGATTACAGTGTCCTCAATGCTGGATGGCAATTCGCCACAGGAGAAAGTGGCTAAAATCCTGTCGTTTTTAGAACAAATGGTTGGCAAACAGTTAAAGGTAAACGAAGAAGTGTTTCAATCTGAATGGCAAACAGCTAATCGCAATCGATCATTAGCCTACTATTTAATGGATTCGGGCTTTTTAGATTGTCCAGTTGAAGAAGCATTGGAAGTTTATTTGAAGCAATGTGCAATTGAAGTCAATGTTTCGGATTTAGCAATGATTGGCTTAGTAATCGCGAATGATGGCTACCATCCACAGCGGAAAATCCAGCTCTTTCCAAAACAAGTGGCTAAATTAGCGAAAGCCCTAATGGTGACATGTGGTATGTATAATGCATCAGGTAAGTTTGCTGCTTTTATCGGTTTGCCAGCTAAAAGTGGTGTCTCTGGTGCCATTGTTGCGGCTGTTCCCAATCACGCAAGCTTGGAATCACCTTTCCCAGCTGGTTGTGGCATCGGGATTTATGGGCCAGCTATTGATGATATCGGAAATAGTGTAGCAGGTGTAAAATTACTTAAGCATGTTGCAGATGAGTGGAATATGACGATTTTTTAATAAGGTGAAAAATACCGTAGATAAGCACAAAGGCTTATCTACGTTTTTTTATCCCTATTATCGCCTGACAACTTGCTAGTATAAGGCAATAGCGATATCAGTTCTATAACTACATATAGTAGTGTTGGTTAATTGGAGAACTGTAGGCGGTTTAATCATCTATTATAATGAAAGACAAGACGCAATGCATTGTGATTGCGTCTTAAAGTGGATTTGTTGCGAATTTATAAAATTGCTGTTATCTATTGTTGATATTTTTGCTTTTATAAAGAATGAAAAGAACGATAAACCAGATAGGTGTTAGTAAAAGCGCTGTTCTAGTCGCTTCGGAAATCAACATAATTACTAACAAAAACGCGAAGAAAGCAAGTACTAAATAGTTCACAAAAGGTGTCAATGGTGCTTTAAAAATCGACGCTTCGTGGAGTGCGCGGTTTTTACGTTTATAGATAATATGCGAGATTAGAATAATACTCCATACCCAAATAAAACAAATAGCACTAATCGTTGTTACGACGCTAAAGGCGTTTTCTGGCATGAGCTTGCTCAGTAATGCTCCTATTGATACAACGATGGCTGAAAGAACAAGTGCGTTACTTGGCACACTGTTTTTATTTAGCTTAGCAAAAGATGCGGATGCTTGCTTGTGACGGCCAAGATTATAAAGCATACGACTTGTAGAAAATAAACCACTATTGCCTGCTGAAGCCGCAGATGTCAGCACAACAAAATTGATAATACCTGCTGCGATAGGTATACCTGCTAATGAAAATACTTGTACAAATGGACTGCTTGTAGCAGACATTTCATACCAAGGGTTGATGCATAAAATGACTGTTAATGCGCCTACATAAAATAGTAAAATACGCAGTGGAATTTTATTAATGGCAGATGGAATATTTTTTTTCGGATCTGCTGTTTCTGCAGCAGAAACACCGACTAGTTCAACTCCTACGAAAGCAAAAACAACCATTTGGAAGGCCATTAGGAAGCCATAAATACCGTTCGGGAACAGCCCGCCATGTGCCCAAAGATTGTTTACTGATACAGTGCCAGAAGTTGTTTGAAAGCCTGTGAATAGCATGAATAATCCAATAATTATTAATGCAACAATTGTTACAACTTTAATCAGTGCAAACCAAAATTCGAGTTCTCCAAAAAGCTTTACTGTCAATAAATTAAGAAATAATAGCAGTACTAGACAGCCAATAGCGGGTATCCATTGCGGAATATTAAACCAATATTGTACGTAGACACCGACGGCAATAATATCTGCCATCGCGGTCATTATCCAACAAAACCAGTAGGTCCAACCAGTGACATACCCAGCCCAAGGGCCTATGTACTCAGTGGCGAAATCTGTAAATGATGTATAGCCTGCGTTTGATAATAGTAGTTCGCCTAGTGCCCGCATGACAAAAAATAAGGCGATCCCAACAATGAGGTAAGCCAAAATAATCGAAGGCCCTGCTAAAGCAATCGCTTTACCTGATCCTAAAAATAAGCCAGTCCCAATTGTTCCGCCAATTGCAATAAGTTGCACATGGCGATTTTTTAATTCTCGTTTTAACTGATGTTGTTCCAAGTTTATTCCCCCATAAGATGCGTAGAAGCGCTAGCTGGAAAATAAAAAAGAGACTAGTAGCAACACTAGTCTCGTAAACGTCAGAATAAAAATACCGTGACTGAAGGTTTAGTTTGTAACATATCCAATGCAACATTCGTCGTGTGGTATAGCTTTCATGGTGAAAGTTTATCTTACTCCTCTGTCCTTTTGCCTGAGATAGTGAACCCTTCGGCGACGCTAATTGCGCTCTCTCCAGAAATGCTCCTGCTATAGTTTCATCCATAGCATTCATAGCTTCAATCTTTATTTTAAGATATTATTTATCCTACCAATGACGAGCCAATAATACAAGGGTCAATTTTCAGTAGTATGCAGGTAAAAAGAAGAATTGGTTTCATGATGATATATTTGTTACAAAAAATAGTTATTTTAGACATAGAGTAATAAATACATTATCATTATTTTTACAACTACAAAGCTAAAAGAGGTGGATGAATGGAGCGAGTAAAAGAAGCAGCACGATTGTTAGCACAAGAAGGGGAGAGTGAACAGGCCAAATTATTATTGCTAGATGCATTTTCTGAACAGCCCAATTGTATTGTTGCGCATAATTTAGCAGATTACCATAAAGAACAGGATCAATACGAAGAAGCATATCACTATGCATTGCAGGCTGTTGCATGGCAACCAAAAACGTATTCCCCATATGCATTATTAGGCGAATTGTCTATGCGCCAAGGTGACAATCATTCGGCACAGCAATGGCTAGAAAAAGCATATAACCAATTTCAATCACCGGTCGTAGCGCATAATTTAGCAACTCTATACAAGGCACAACAAAAATATGAACAGGCTGCTCAGCTTTTTATAAAATCGTATGAAAGCGAGGACTATGGGCTGATGCATGCTGTCGAATGTTTTGTGTTAGCCAACGATTTTCAGCATGCTAAAAAGTGGATAGCAATCATTGAACAAGAACAGCAACGATTTATAGGTGAAGTAGAGCTAGGAGAGTTGTACGGGCGAATTGGAGATTATCAGAAATCCGCTATGTGGTATGCAAAAGGCTACCAACATTATGCCCATACAGGTGAATGGATCGCAGATTATGTATGGGTACTTCACCAATTAGGAGATGAAGCGCATAAAAAAGCAGTGATTGCAACGTTTATGGAGCAATGTACACAAACAATAGCTGACTTGCCAAATAAGACGTTGGAATATGGCTGGACGGAAGAAGAAGTAGCAGAAGAGGAGGCGCAGCTTAGAGCGAATATGGAGCGGGTGAACAGTGCCCATTTACAGCACCACATTATGTTGCAAAATGAGCCGAGTATCGCTTCACGCTGTTATACTTATTTCTGTCCGATGCATGATGAAGGACATGGTGACAGCGAACTAGATGGTTAGTCGTTAGACAACTACTATTATATAGAAGAAACTCTGAATATTAGCAAAAAGAATCCTTTACCAAAACATTTGGAAAGGATTCTTTTTATGAAAAACCAAGCGCTAGTATCCTACTTCACTGAGGAAAGGACTATGTTAAATAGTCGCTATAGCCTGATTGAATTCACTTTGCTTATTGTTTTTTTGTTTTAATTTTACCAGTCCAATTACGGAAGCCGCCTTCAAGCTGGTAGATTTGATTGTAGCCACGTTTTTTAGGTAAAGAGCAGCACGCGCGCTACTACTGTATTTTGACAGTATAAATATACTGGTAAATCTGGGCGGATTTCTTTATAACGTTGACGTAATGCTGTAGAAGGAACGTTTCGTGCCCCAAGGATATGACCTGCATCAAATTCTTTTTGTTCACGCACATCGATTAACTGCGCTTTACGGTAGCCTTCAATAAATTGTTCTTGTGTTAGGTTGGTTACAGCTTTTTTTAGTCGCATTGCATTAATCGCGATATATGCAATTAGCACTACTAAAACGACACCAATTGTGATAAGTATATCCAATTTCTTCTTACCCCTTTCTATCTTCTTTATTATTATAAAAGATGCGCTGGCGATAGTCCAATGAGTTTGATAAAATTAACTAGATTGTGGCTAGAAATGATTGATAGATGTAGGAGATGACATAATGACAACTTGGTATTTTCTAAATTCAGGAAAATGTAGTCCCTCTTTTAATATGGCACTAGATGAGGCATTGCTTGATTGGCATAGTGAGGGTTTAATTCCCCCTGTTATTCGTTTTTATGAGTGGGAGCCAGCGACATTGTCGATTGGTTATTTCCAACAAGCGAAAAGAGATATTAATTTAGATGCGTTACGTGAACAAGGAATAGGATTTGTTCGTCGTCCGACGGGTGGTCGAGCAGTATTACATGAACATGAGTTAACATATAGCGTTATTGTTACGGAAAGCTATCCAAATATGCCTGAATCCGTAACAGAGGCGTATCGAGTACTAAGTGAAGGGATATTGCAAGGCTTTCATAATTTAGGAATGGATGCCTATTTCAGTGTGCCTGACACAGAGGAAAAAAAGGCAGATTTGAAGCAGCCAAAAAGTGCCGTGTGTTTTGACGCACCGAGTTGGTATGAACTTGTCGTTGAAGGGAAAAAAATAGCGGGTAGTGCACAAACTCGTCAAAAAGGTGTTATTTTGCAACATGGCGCGATTTTACTTGATCTTGATGAGGATAAATTATTATCTGTTTTTAATTTTTCAAGTGAAGCGGCGAAAGAACGTATGCGCAAAAAGCTACCAGAGAAGGCAGTTGCCATTAATAGTCTTGTAAAAGAACCTGTGTCTATTGAACAATGTGTAACTGCTTTTCGAGATGGTTTTGCAAAATCGTTGCAAATTGAATTAAAACCATTTACACTTTCTGAGGAGCAATTAAAATATGTGCATGAGTTAGCAGAAAAAAAATATGCGCATGATGATTGGAACTTTAAAAAGTAAAATGTGGTATAAGAAAAATATTTTTTCACCGTTTAAACCTTGTAATGGCAAGCAGTAACCAATCTATTCGAAATTGCAAGAGTTGAATTTAAAAACTATATATAGTATCTTTTTAAAAGCGACATACACAATATGTAGTGTTTAACGGCACATGATATTGTGTATTTATTATTGTAAGGGGAGGCAAAACGATGGTACTTACAAATCATCAACCCGATGTAAACAAACAAATTGAACAGTTAAACAAAGATATTGAGCAATTCCCACAGGTTCACCCTGTCACGCCTGATATGCATATCACACATAAAGGTGTATCAAGACTTGTGATGATCGACCGCTACTCGTTTAAGGATACGGAAAAGAAAACGCTAAAAGCTGGTGATTTCGTCGTATTAACAGTGAAGGCAGATCCAAAATTCCCCGCACGTGGTTTAGGAACAATTCAACATATTGATAAGGCTACAAAAACAGCAGATATTTTGATTGAAGAAGACTACCGTAGCGCATTAGATGATCCAAAAGAGCAGGAAACAGGTGTGATTACACGTTCAATTGACGTGCTAGAAAAGCCTCTTGAAATTTTTTATGAACAAATTGCTAAACGAAATGCAACAGGGCTTGCTTCTGTTGAAAAAACAGCTGAAAAACGACAAGAATGGTTTGAAAAATTTTATCAGCAACTCGTTTCATTAAAATTTGTACCAGCTGGTCGTGTCATATATGGAGCAGGATCTGAAACAGATGTAACTTTCTTTAACTGCTATGTAATGCCATTTGTAGCGGACTCACGTGAAGGAATCAGTGATCACCGCAAGCAAGTAATGGAAATTATGAGCCGTGGTGGTGGTGTAGGAACAAATGGTTCAACACTTCGTCCTCGCAACACGTTAGCACGTGGTGTGAACGGTAAATCGTCAGGTTCGGTATCATGGCTAGATGACATTGCAAAACTGACTCACCTTGTCGAACAGGGTGGATCGCGCAGAGGTATGGATAATCTTAGTGCTTCTGCGTAAACAAACCTCGTGAATTGCTGGGATCTCTTTGACTGAAATATTATCACTTTAATCGAGGTGAAAAATATGGAAGTTTATGATGCGAAGCAACCTCAAACTTGTTTAATATGTGGTTTTAAAATTAATCACAATAAGCAAGGGTGGTTTACAACTCATTTAAAAAATGAGCATAATTTAACATTAAATGATTATTTAATTTCTCATTTTTATCCAAAAGAAATGGTAACTTGCCAATATGTTTTATGTAATAACATAGTTAAACTAAGGCGAGGCATCCCCAATAAATTTTGCAGTAGAAGCTGTCGAGGAAAAGGTGCCCCTTTAACTTGTGTAATATGTGGAAAACTGTTTGATGAAAAACATCGTCAGACAAAAACTTGCAGTAAAGAATGTGCAAGTCAACTTAGATCACAAAACACTGGCAAGTGGCATAACGAGATGTCTATGGAGCAAAAGAAACTTCATTTTGAAACTATTATTTCTAAAACAGCCAAAACTCGAAAGTTGAATGGCACCCCGTCTTGGAATAGTGGCAAGACTGGGATATACAGCAAAGAAACGATAGAAAAAATTAGACAAGCTGCTTTGAAACAAATAGAGGGAGCAACCTATAGAAAAACGAGCATTGAAAGAACGATTGAGTCTTTCCTGCTAGAAGAATCTATTCCCTATAAATATTCCTTTATACTCGAAGGCGCACAATTTGATTTTCACTTAGTAGATACGAATATCTTAATCGAATGTGATGGGGACTTTTGGCATGGAAATCCAAAGTTCTACTCTTCCTTCTATTCAGTTCAAAAGCGAATAAAAGCTAGGGATATTGAAAAGAATCAAATTGCAGCAGCAAATGGTTACAATTTACTCCGTTTCTGGGAAGATGAGATAAAACATGATTTTGAAAATGTTAAAAAACGCATTATAAATGCACTGCTAGCTACAACGTAACTGGAAACGGTAAGCGTGAATGCTTAAAAATAGTAGTGGGATAAAGACAATCAGCAGCCAAGCCTCTATCGATGAGGAAGGTTCAACGACCATCGAAAACACGCTAGGATAGCGGAAGTGAGTAGAGTAGGAGTGAAGTCACTCCGAAGTGCGAGGACATCTAATTAGATGTAAGATATGGTCTCAACTTCTATGGCGACATAGAGAGTGGGTGTAACGAACCCGCGCAAGGGAATTGGCACAAATGATTATGCTGGCAGATTGGCATCCTGATATCGTGGAATTTATTATTTCAAAAATGCAAAATCCACGTATTTTACGATACCTAATGGAAAATACAGCAGATGAGACGATTATTCGTCTAGCGAAAGAAAAATTAAACTTTAAGCCGCTTTCAATGCAAGAAGAAGCAATGTATCAAGGCATTGTGAATTATAAAGGCATCGAAGGCTTAGGCGGATTCGATAGTGGCATTATTCGTGAAGCCGAAAATAAATTGCGTGACGGTGGAACGTACACAGTTCATAACCCAGAATTTTTAACGGGTGCTAATATTTCTGTAACGTTAACGAAAGAATTTATGGAAGCTGTTGAAGCGGACGCTGAATTCGATCTGCGTTTCCCAGCGGTTGAAGAATATACAAAAGAAGAAATGGCTGTTTACAATAGTGAGTGGCATAAAGTTGGAGACGTACGTGAATGGGAGAAGATGGGCTATAAAGTACGCACATATCGTACGATTAAAGCAAAAGAGCTTTGGAATCTTATTAACGTCTGTGCAACATATTCGGCAGAGCCAGGGATTTTCTTTATTGACAATGCCAACGATATGACAAACGCGAAAGCATATGGTCAAAGTGTTGTTGCGACGAATCCTTGCGGTGAACAACCACTAGCACCATATTCAGTGTGTAACTTAGCTGCTGTCAACTTAGCGCAGTTTGCCAATAAAGAAAATCAAACAGTTGATTACGAAGCATTACGTGAAACGGTTCGTGTTGGTGTTCGTATGCAAGATAACGTAATCGATGCAACGCCGTATTTCCTTGAAGAAAACCGTGTACAAGCTCTTGGTGAACGTCGAGTTGGCTTAGGAGTAATGGGCTTAGCGGATTTACTTATTTATTGTGAAAAAGAATATGGCTCAGAAGCGGGCAATGCACTTGTAGATGAAATCTTTAAAACAATTGCAGAAACTGCTTACGAGGCTTCTACAGAGCTTGCAAAAGAACGTGGCAGCTTCCCATTCCTAGTAGGGGCGACAGAGGAAGAAACGGCACGTTTACGTAAAGCCTTTACAGAAACAGGCTTTATGCAAAAAATGCCAGCGCACATTAAAGAGCAAATTTTAGCAACAGGTATACGTAACTCGCATTTACTAACAGTAGCGCCAACAGGATCGACAGGAACAATGGTAGGCGTAGCAACGGGTCTAGAACCATACTTCTCGTTCACATACTATCGTTCTGGTCGTCTAGGTAAGTTTATTGAAGTAAAAGCAGAAATCGTTCAAGAATACTTAGACCGCCATCCAGAAGCATCTGAAGATCAGTTACCTGAATGGTTTGTGACGGCAATGGAATTAAAACCAGAGGCGCATGCGGATGTGCAATGCATTATCCAAAAATGGATTGATTCGTCGATTTCTAAAACAGTAAATGCACCGAAAGGCTATACGGTCGAACAAGTTGAAAAAGTGTACGAGCGCCTTTATAAAGGTGGCGCTAAAGGTGGTACGGTCTATGTTGATGGTAGCCGTGATTCACAAGTGCTGACACTAAAAGCAGAAGAAAATGATATGGATCAATTATCATTTGAAGAAGAATTAGTAGAAGAGCATGCAAAACGTCCAGTCGTATTAGTGGATACGATCCAAGCACTTGAGTCAACAACAGTTATCGGCTCAGATGTAGGGAACACATGCCCAGTTTGTCGTAAAGGCACAGTCGAAGAAATGGGTGGCTGTAACACATGTACAAACTGTGGTGCACAATTAAAATGCGGTTTGTAAAATAAAACCTAAAGTAAACCACTTCACCTCTATAGATGATTAGAGATGAGGTGGTTTTCTATTGGATAATTGTGTTAGTATTGTTCTGAATAGTAATGAAGAAAGTAACTTCAACTAAATCCATTTGGGTGGAGTGTTATTTTTTTCGAATCAGCGTTTCTCCAAGCGCGATTCCAACTGTAACAACTAAAATTGTTAGAATTAACAGAGCTTGTAAAATAAAATACCCAACTTGATCGAACATCGTATCTCTCCTCTTTTCTTAATAATACCTTCTATTATGAAATATTTACTTCCTAATTGAAGGGTCAAACGAACGAATAAAGCTCCCAATCAGTTCGATTTTTATCATATAGTTTACTTCATTAACATCAGATATATGCAGTTGTTGTAATATTTCTTTAACGACAGGACGTTCAATATTTAATCAGCCTGTTGATTTTCTTAAGCGAACTAGGTGAAAGAGGATATTCTTTTAAGAGGATTGAATATATCGTTAGCATAGCGATTAAGAAAAAGATTTTCAATAAAAGGAGGAAACGACAAGTTGAAAGTGCTTTGTAAAGCTTGTAAATTAGAAATTTCTGAATCATTAATAGAATTAAAAGATTTAAATTTGATTAATAAAAATGATGGTCAAGATTACATTCCTAGAGGCTTCTATTTAATTCAACAAGAGACAGCTTACGATATAGTAAAAGGTTCTATCATTATTAACATCAAGGATTTAATCAATTCAAAACGCCATTCAAATAGAAGCAGATTAAATGGTTGTTGTGGTCTTGATGGTTGTGATGGAATGAATAGGGTCTGCTTGCATAATCACGAAATTGCTACAGAATACTCTGATTGTTGGAGGATCCATCAAGTGATATTTAACCCAGAGTTAGTAGAACTTATTTAACACTTACATATTAAACGACGAAGAGCCGTGTAGAAACCTGTATCTATGATTACGTGTGTAATTCATAAATACAGGTTTTTTTGTCAAACTTTTAAAATACTATTTTTTAAAAATTGAACCTATAATCATTTACTAATCGTCTAATAGCAGAATTTAAGAGAGCAAGGGAGGGTAGTAGATGGACAGAACAGAAAAAGATTTCTTATTAGAAAAAATGATGATTGAATATGGTGATGAGTTGGTACGATTGGCATTTTCTTATGTAAAAGATACTGAAATTGCGAAGGATATGGTGCAAAATACGTTTATCAAATGCTACAAAAACGTGGATACGTTTCGCTATGATGCCCATATAAAGACATGGCTCTATCGTATTGCAATTAACGAATGTAAAGATTATTTAAAAAGTTGGCATTTCAAAATGGTACAAGTAAAAAGTTTTATTCATGAAACAGCGAAGTCGATTTATCCATCAACAGAAAAAACAGTAATCGATAAATACAATAATGAAGAACTAAAGGATACCATCTTTTCTCTGCCAAAAGTGTATCGGGAAGTGGTGTATCTCTACTACTATGAATCGTTAAAGACAGATGAAATTGCTGAAGTATTGGATATTCCAATGAATACAGTGAAAACGAGATTAAGAAGAGCCAAACAACGATTAGAGTCGATGATAAAGGAGGCTGAATTGAATGGAAGATAAGCGATTAAGAGATAAAATGCAGAAGATTTCTAATCAAGATTTAAGATTTACGCAAGAAGACCGACAGAAGGTTTTTGAACAAATTCGTAGGTTGGAAAAGAAACACCGAGTACAAAAGAAGTCTCTTGTTCCTTTTTCAAAAAAGATTGTGCCAGTGCTCATTTCATTATTAGTGCTAGGCTTATGTCTAGTTTTATTTATGCCATCGATGTTGCCTAAGAGCTTTCATGAAGATGGGAACAATAGTGCAACAGCAGTTCAGGAAGATCAAATTGTCACTACTTTAATTACGGTGAAAGCAGAACAGGAGGACGATAGAATACCTCTAAATCTTTTACTTACATATAGCAAAGAGAAAAACGCTATGAAAGTTCTGTCGATTCCTCGTGAAACGTATGCACCGATAGCGAACAAGGATGGGACTACAGTGTACGATAAATTATTATTTACTTATGCTTTTGGTTCAGGAGGAGCAGAAAATGTAAGAACGACCGTTTCCAATCTATTTAATTTACCCATTGATTATTATGCGGTCATCGACTTAGAGACCTTTTCAGCATGGATCGCATCTATAAACGGTATAGATTATGACTTGCAAGAAGATACTCGCGTAAGAGCTATCACGAAAGTAGGACTAGATTTCAAAAAAGGAACGAATCGTTTAAATGGAGAAGAGGTAGTGGCATTAATGATGGCTGCTACAGACGGGAGAAATTTAAAGGAAGAAAACTTATTAAATCTTATTCAAATTGTGGTGAATAAAACGAAAAACGAAATGGCACAATCGAAATTAAAAGAACTTTCCACTCAAATTGAAGCCAATATACCACTAGAACAATTGTTTGAAAACAACATAAATCTTCATTCAATTAAATCAGTATCGTTAAGTGCTGGCATTCGAGATGATATGATAGATGGAAAATATTATGTTACGTTTGAGAAAGATTTTTTAACAGCCATTTCCGAAGAGTTAACGACATTTGAGTAATTAGACATTGGATTTATTGTAATTTATAGGAAAATGATTTTATACTAGAAGTGCGTTAATAAGTTTAACGCACTTTTTATATTTACGAGGAAAAATGTTAAAGAGGTGTAATATGGAGTACTATCGAATTGTTAAGGAAGTCATTGATAATTGGGATCCAAAGCGATTTTTGCATTACACACCTGAGGATGAATATGACCCAGAAATCAGGATGATTGTAGAGCTGCTACCAACAGTAACTTCTGTTGAAAATTTAGCGCTTAGGATACATGAAGTTTTTGTAAAAATGTTCTCGGTAGATGAAGTTTTTGCAATTTCGAATTGCTATCCAATTGCGTTGGAAATTTACAGTAAAATCAAGGCTTTAGAGAGTGAGAATCAAACTTCAAATTAAAATAAAAGTGGCTATCTCGTCAAATAAAACGGATAGCCACTTTTTTATATAACCACTTATTCATTGAAAACGACCGGTCGTCGAAAATGCATTTACATCGTTGGTTGAAATCTTTATAGTGAAAGCGAATGAAGGGGGTGTGGGATATGAATGTAGAAGTATCCATTGATCCACTATGTAGAGAACCTAAAATCATTATATACACAGATAAAATGACAACTGAAATCGAGCACATCATGCGGAATATTTTTTCTACTGAGGAAGATACATTACCGGTTTTGTCAAATAAGGGGGTAGAGCTTATTCATTGTGAAGACATTATAAGGTTATATACGGAGCAGAAAAAAGTCCTCGTTCAAACGGCAGATAATCTATTTACGATTCGTTTTCGCATGTATGAACTAGAGGCAAAGTTAAATTCACAAATGTTTGTGCGAATATCAAATGCTGAGATTGTTAATCGGAAGAAAATTAAATACATGGATATAAGTAAAACAGGAACGATTGGTGTTTTCCTAGAAGGCAATGTTAAAACGTTTGCATCAAGGCGCTATGTTGCAAAAATCAAGAAACAATTAGGAATATGAGGTGAAAAACATGAAAAAAGAATTGCTGATCCGCATATTAGGTGGATACGTCATTGGTGTTATGATTGGACAATTTGTACAGCTTTGTTTATCTATCGGCTTGGGACAAGGAAGGTATATATTCGTTTTACCTGAATTTCGGGCGTTATTTGAAAGTGAGCTAGCAGCTGTTGTTACACAAATGTTGTTAACAGGTTTGATTGGTATTGTTTTTGCCTTGGCTGCATTAATCTTTGATATGGCGAAATGGGGGATGTTGAAACAATATACAGTACATTTTTTTATAACGGCACTAGTATGGATTCCGGTTGTTTTGATATTGTGGACCCCTAAAACGATGATAAATATCGTTTCTTTAATAGCGAGTTTTTTGGGTACTTATGTTGTGACTTGGCTTTTGCAATATAACTTATCAAAACGCGATATTGAAAAAATTAATGGAGTACTTTTAAGAGGTGAGTATAGTGACAATTGAAATTAAAGCACTATCAAAACATTATAAGAATCAAGTGGTAGTTGACCAGTTGACCTTAAGCGTTAAAAAGGAGAACTATTCGCACTACTCGGTCAAAATGCCGCAGGAAAGACCACTACGATTAAAATGCTTTGTGGTCTTTTAACACCAACGAGTGGAGATGCTATTTTGGAAGGAGAGAGTATTATTTTCAGTCAAACGGCTGTAAAGAAAATCATTAATATTTCTCCTCAAGAAACGGCTGTAGCTCCCAATTTAACTGTGCAGGAAAATTTGCTGTTAAAATTTACGGAGATTCAAAGCAAATAGCACAACAGCATGCAGTCTCTCAAATGGATTTATTTGGTTTGAAGTCGGTGAAGGAGAAAAGGGCAAAAGTGCTATCAGGCGGTTATTTGCGCAGATTAAGTGTAGCGATGGCCATGATGTCGAAACCGCAAATACTTTTTCTTGATGAACCAACATTAGGTATGGATGTGCGAGCACGCCGTGATTTATGGAGAATTTTATTGCAAATAAAAGGTGATGTAACGATTGTTGTAACTACTCATTATTTAGAGGAAATAGAAATGTTAGCTGATCGTGTTGGTATTATGAATCAAGGGAGATTATGTGCTCTTGGTACAGTACAGCAATTAATAGATGAAACGGGAAAACCAACATTAACAGAAGTATTTTTAGAGTTAACAAAGGAGGTATAACATTGAAAGCGATTGTATTTGCAACAAGAAATCATAAAGAAATTATACGAGATCCATTAACGCTACTTTTCGGTATTGGCTTACCAATAGTACTGATGGGATTATTTTCTGTCATGCAAAAAAATATCCCGTTTGGGTTATATGAAATCAACAATCTAACGCCAGGCGTAATTGTTTTTAGTTTTTCATTCCTCACACTTTTCTCGGGTATGTTACTCGGGAGAGATAAAAGTACCTCATTTTTAATGCGTATCTTTGCTTCTCCGATGGTCGCAGTGGATTATATTGTCGGGTATGTTTTACCTTTATTGCCGATTGCCATTTTACAAATTGTTTTATGTTTATTAACAGCAGGGTTTCTAGGTTTAACATTGGATTTCTATACGTTACTGTTAGTAGTCGTGCTACTTATTATTTCCTTACTATATATTGGAATTGGGTTGCTACTAGGGACATTATTTACAGATAAACAAGTTGGTGGCTTATTCGCAATATTTGTAAACATTGCTACTTGGTTAAGTGGTACATGGTTTGAGCTAGATATGATTGGAGGTACAGTGCAAAAGATAGCGAACTTCCTTCCATTTGCTTATGCGGTGGATGCTGCACGAGATGTGCTAAATGGACATTATGATGATGCCATCCTACCCCTATCTGTTGTCATTGTTTATACGCTCTTCACGTTTATTATTGTCAATTTAGCGTTTAAGCAAAAAATGCGAGCGCATTTTTAATTAAATTTTAAAGTAGGGATTTTGGAAGGTAGCTCGAATGTTTATATAGAAAGGGGGAGAGAGTATGTCATGTTTACCAATTATTGTAGCACCAATGTTTTTAATTTCGAATCCAGCGATGGTCATCGAGGCAAGTCGGGCAGGGGCTATTGGTTCGTTTCCACTATTAAATGCAAGACCCGTTTCAACTTGCGCAGACTGGCTTCAAGAGATTAAAGAGGCGTTGCCAACAGAGCCATGGGCCGTCAATTTTATATGTCATCCAGTAGCGAATGCACGTTTTGAAGAAGATTTACAATTAATTGAAAAATATGAGCCACCTATTGTCATTACATCGCTTGGCAACCCGAAGCGTGTGATTGATATCGTGCATCGTTATGGGGGAAAGGTCTATGCGGATGTGGCTAATGTCAAGCATGCTGAGAAATCGGCAGCCACGGGTGTAGATGGGTTAATTCTTGTGTGTGCAGGAGCTGGTGGACATGGTGGGCAACTGAATCCATTCGGCTTTGTCGCTGCAGTCAAAAAATTCTTTAATGGCACCATTATTTTATCAGGCGCTATTTCAAATGGTGCAGATGTATTGGCAACGCAAATTATTGGAGCGGACTATGCTTATTTAGGCACTCGCTTTATTGCTTGTCATGAAGGAGATGCACCAGAGGCTTATAAAAACATGGTTATCGATAGTACAACAGATGATGTTTTATATACAGATGCCTTTAGTGGCGTGCCTGTCAATGTGCTAATTCCATCCTTAATAAAAGAAGGAATTGACCCGTCGACATTAACGCCAAAAGAGGCTATTGATTTAACACACCTTGTAAATGTGAAGGCTTGGCGTGATATTTGGTCGGCAGGACATGGTGTCACAACGATTGAAAAACGTGAGTCTGTGCGTGAAATTATTATGTCATTACATGAGGAATATGAAAGCGCAAAGCAACGATTGAATGTGGTACAGTCTTTGTAATCGCTGGAGGAGTGCCCTTTTAAGATATTAGGAAAAACAAAACGCACAATGCTGTTTAACCAACAACTGTGCGTTTTTGTATTGTCTTAGTTATGGAACTTTATTAATCGTGATTTAATGTTGCAGCGATTTCAGGTTGTTGTTCAACTCGACGTAGCATATTAAATGAGGCAATCGCAACTTCGACCTGTTCGTCCATCGGCTCTCTTGTTGTCAGTAGTTGTAACCATAGACCCGGATAGCCTAAATAGCGTAACAAAGGAATATTGCGGCATGCATTTGTTGCTTGTAGTACTTCAAATGATACCCCTAATACAACAGGAATTAATAAAATACGGTCTACAATTCGTAACCACAGCGGGTCTGTAGGTACGAAGAAATATAAAAACATACCAACGAACACAGTGAATAGCATAAAGCTACTACCGCATCGATAATGTAAACGAGATTGTGCTTGCACATTTTCCACAGTAATATCCATACCAGCTTCATAGCAATTAATGACCTTATGCTCGGCACCATGATATTGGAAAACGCGTTTAATAATTGGTGTTAAAGAAATAAAATATAGATAGGTAAGCAGTAGAAGAAGCTTAATGCCACTTTCAAGTAGCACTTGACCAACTTTCCCTTCTATCCATGGTGAGAATAAATCCGCAATAAACACTGGAATTAGTGTAAATGCAAATTTACCGAATAGGAAAGAAAGAATCCCGACAACGGCTACGCCTAAAATCATTTGTAATTTTGAGCCGCTTTCTTCTACATTTTCGACTTCTTCGCCAGGTGTAACGTCATAACGGTCCCCTGAAAATTGCATATGACGTGAACCTAAACCTGCTGATTCAATAAGTGCAACAACCCCACGTACAAATGGAATTTTTTTAAGCTTTTGCAGGATTGGTTTTTGGACTTTTTTATAATGATAGTAATCAATGGAATCATCGTTACGGCGAATGGCAGTAATCGTATGCTCCTTCCCTCCGAACATCACACCCTCTAATTGTGCTTGTCCCCCGTATACAGGTGAATTGCTCAAGGCTAACACCACTCTCTTTATATATTTCAACTGTACCATTGTACTAAATTTAGCGAAAAACCTCTAGAGGTACGCATAGTAAATTTTCTTTATGGCTACACTTATCGTATAATTTTGCTTTTTTAGGAAGAGCGCTTATGTATTTCATTGCCATTGGCTAAAGACAGGACGTGTAAGCAATGTGCACGCTGCTTATTTATAGGAGGGGTAGCTTTGAAAGTAGGACTAATAACCGCTGCTGTTAATGCGATCGTGTTAGCATTATGTTTAAAAGGGCTTCATTTTTTTCATTTTATTCGTTGGAATCCAATAGGCTTCTATAAAAAATGGGAGTTGTTTGAAGATAGTTCTAAATTATTTCATTGGAGTTTTTTAACGTTAGCACTGTTTTTAGTCGGATTCTTTTTATATATGACGTTACGATATGTTCATATTATACCTGCAATCTTGACTTCATTTTTACTCGGACTTTTGGTAACAATCACATTGGAGTGGTTTGTTTTGGATTTACCGTTACAATCCTCATCTTTTAAAAAATTATCCATCCCTTTTATGGTCGTAGTGATTTGCCTTTTGCGCTTTTTACTTGAAACAGCTAATTTTCATTACAAAGAGCATACAGCACAAAAAGGAAATTAGTTGCTGTATGCAATTGGTATGATAAAATAAAAAACAAGTACATAGAAAGAGGCGAATACTGCGTGAAGTTATTATGTTTGAATGGACCAAACTTAAATCGACTGGGAAAGCGTGAGCCACATATTTATGGCCATGAAACACTAGACGATGTCAAAAATAATGTTCAAAATCTTGCGGCTTCTCTTGGTGCTACAGTCGAGTTTCGTCAATCGAATCACGAGGGTGTTCTTGTAGATTGGGTGCACGAGGCGGAAGATGAAAAGTATGATGGGATTATCTTTAATCCAGGTGCGTATACCCATACAAGTGTAGCATTACATGATGCAATTGCAGGAGTGACCGTACCGGTTATTGAAGTACATATTTCCAATATCCACAAACGTGAGGCATTTCGCCACCATTCTTATCTTGCCCCAGCCTGTCTAGGTCAAATTAGTGGACTTGGTACAAAAGGCTATGAACTAGCACTACGCACTTTTATTGAGAGGGAGAAATAATTATGTTGAAATTACAAAAGCTTCGTAAAATACTTCAAGAACAAAACATCGATGGCATTTTAATTACGAACGAGTATAACCGCCGCTATATGACAGGTTTTACTGGTACGGCTGGCGTAGCGATTGTGTCCCAAAATGATGCTGTGTTTATTACAGACTTCCGCTATACAGAGCAAGCAACTGCACAAATTAAGGACTACCGAATTGTGCAACATGAAGCAACAATCCTAGAAGAAATTGCGACACAAGTTAAAGCGATGGGTATTAAATTATTGGGCTTTGAGAAAGATTCTGTCAGCTATGGTACATATGAGTTGTATAAAAATGTAATTCAAGCTGATTTAGTGCCCGTTTCTGGATTAATTGAAAAAATTCGCTTGATTAAGACTGCACAAGAGATTAATATTATTAAGGTTGCGTGTGAAATTGCTGACCACGCATTTACACATATTTTAGACTACATCAAGCCAGGTAAAACAGAGCTTGACGTTTCGAATGAATTAGAATTTTTCATGCGACAACAAGGAGCAACACAGTCCTCTTTTGATACAATTGTAGCGTCTGGTCTTCGCTCGGCACTACCACATGGTGTTGCAACAAATAAAGTTATTGAAAAAGGCGACTTTGTCACACTTGATTTTGGTGCGCTATACAATGGCTATATTTCGGATATAACACGTACGGTGGCAGTTGGTGAGCCATCTGAAAAATTAGTAGAAATGTACAATACAGTCCTTGCGTCACAACTTTTAGCACTTGAAAAAGTTGGTCCTGGCTTAACAGGTATTCAAGCAGATGCCATTGCACGTGACTATTTAACAGAAAAAGGCTATGGTGAGGCATTTGGTCATTCATTAGGGCATGGGATTGGTCTTGAAGTACATGAACCTTACTATCGAAACGATCAAATACGGTTTTAGAGCCGGGAATGGCCGTGACGATTGAACCAGGTGTTTATGTACCGGGAGTCGGTGGTGTTCGTATCGAAGACGATATTTTGATCACTGAATCAGGTAATGAACTACTAACACATTCGACAAAAGAACTTATTATCTTATAAACAATGGAGGAACACAAATGATTTCAGTAAACGATTTCCGTACAGGTCTAACAATTATTGTTGATGGCCAATTATATCGCGTGTTAGATTTCCAACACGTTAAACCAGGTAAAGGTGCTGCATTCGTACGTTCTAAATTACGTAACCTTCGTAACGGTTCTGTGAATGAAAAAACATTCCGTGCTGGTGAAAAAGTAGAGAAAGCACAAATTGATAATCGTAAAATGCAATATTTATATGCTCAAGGTGATGAGCATGTATTTATGGATTTAGAGTCATATGAGCAAACTGAACTTGCTTCAGCTGCCATTGAATATGAATTGAAATTCCTAAAAGAAAATATGGAAGTACACATTCAATCTTACCAAGGTGAAATGCTAGGTGTAGAATTACCAAACACGGTTGAATTAGAAGTAACTGAAACAGAACCAGGTATTAAAGGTGATACTGCTTCAGGCGGTACAAAACCTGCTACACTTGAAACTGGTCTTATCGTGCAAGTTCCATTCTTCGTGAACCAAGGTGACAAGTTAGTGATTAACACTACTGAAGCATCTTACGTATCACGTGCATAAGTAATATTTTGTAAACCTACTCTTTCAAAAGGGTAGGTTTTTACTTTTTTTTAATACATATATCGAGTAAAGTACAAAAATATGTAAAAATAGAAGGAGGTCGGAAAGAGAAATAAGGTTTACAATAAAAGTAAGGAGTGAATGCAATGTTAAAAAAATTTGAAATGCACTATCCAATTATTCAAGCACCGATGGCGGGGGTTACTACACCAAAATTTGTTGCTGCCTGTGCGGAAGTTGGGATACTAGGCTCAATTGGAGCGGGCTATTTAGATGGTGAGCAGACAAGGAATTTTATTCAGGAAGTAAAAAAGCTTACGCAAAAGCCATTTGCCGTAAATTTATTTGTGCAAGAAGAGCCACGCATTGATATAGATGTTCTCCAAAAAGCACGTATGGCGCTACAGCCTTACTATGATGAGCTCGGATTATCACCAGTGCAAAGTGTGATGTCAAACGAAGTTTTTGAGGGGCAATTGCAAGCAGTTCTGGATGAGCAAGTAGCTGTGTGCTCGTTTACATTTGGTATACCATCTCCAGAAGTTATTCAACGTTTAAAGGATAAAAATATTTATGTGATCGGGACAGCTACTACGCTAGAAGAAGCCATTCAAGTTGAGCAATCAGCTATGGATGCGGTTGTTTTACAAGGTGGTGAGGCAGGAGGGCATCGGGGCTCGTTTACGAACCCTATGCAATTAATTGCTCGTGAAGATTTACTGCAACAAGTAGTAGGCAACATAACAATCCCAATTATTGTTGCAGGGGGCATTGTTTCGCAAGAAGATGTGCAGCGCGCGCTAGCGGGTGGTGCACAGGCGGTACAAATAGGTACTGCATTATTAGTAGCTGATGAATGTGAAATATCACCATTGTATAAAAAGGCTATTTTGCAGTCGAAGCCACAACAGACGACGATTACGTATGCTTTTACTGGTAAAGCAGCGCGTGGCTTAACCAATCATTTTACAGAACATATGAAGGATGCTATTGTAGCACCGTACCCATTGCAACATCATTTAACCTCCACTATTCGTAAGGAAAGTGCAGCACAAGGCAATCCACAATATTTATCGATGTGGATGGGGGAAAACAGTCACTTAGTGCAACCCGGTACAGTGAAAAGTATAATTGAAAAATTAGTATAGGTGCCAGTCACTCAAACAATTCTGAATTGTTTGAGTGACTGGCACTGTTCTTTTTTTTTGGAGTGCGACATATATTGCTGTACACGAGGGGGCGTATGAATGGAATTACAAGACGTATTAAGAGTCGCTGGAGTGGGACTAGTAGTAGCGCTTCTTCATGTTTTCTTTGATCAAACAGGGAAGAAAGAATTTTCATTTTTCTTATTTTTTATTGCCTACTTATATATGACAGCAGAATTGCTCCGATTTTTACGTCTATTTTTCACTGAAATTTTAACATTCTTCCAGTGGTTAACCTCATCTGGGTAAGTAAATGGAAATTGTCATTGTTGCTGTTGTCATGCTGCTTTTATTGTTGCTTATAAAAGAAGTCATACAGCCACTCCACGCGCTAATTAGTGTAATGTTTTCGTTTTTGCTGTTCAGTTTTTTGTTTACGACACTCCTATTGCCTTTCGTCAAACAAATTCTCGATATGCTTTCATTTTTGCCTTATGCAAAAGCCATTGTAATGAGTGCTAGTCTTTTTTATGTAGGGCAATGGGTGTCGATGTTATTAGTGGAGCATAGCTATAAAGTTTTAGGTAGTATCGTTTTCGATGCAGTTAAAATTGTTATTTTACTGTATTGGTTTAAAGAATTTGTGGTTGTTTTACAGGGGGTGTCATCTATTTTACAAAGGTTAAACTAAGGGGCGAAGCCAGTGCAGGAGCAACTACTTTCGTTTTTCATCGATCCATTTTTTCTCTTGCTCAAGATGACGCTCATATTGTGTGGCTATGTCATCATTACGTTAATTGTCAACATGCTTTTACCAGAATTTGAAAAAGGGACAAGAATCCTTTTTTTCTTATTGTGTTAGCCACGATTGGACCAGTAGTCGTTAACTCATTTCAACTTATTGATGAAATTGCACAAGGACTTTCTCATATATTCACAGCCTTTTATCCAATTCTTACTTCTAGTTTTTTGCTATCCAGTAGTATTACTGCAATTGCTTCTTGGCAGCCTTTTTTGCTTTTTTTTGTACAAGTCTTAACGATCATTAGTAGTAAATGGCTTATCCCAGGTGTACTCTTTGCCATTGTCTTTGATGTATGCAGTGTCATTGTCAAAGAAATATCTTTTACGAGAATTGCAGAATTAATTCGTTTTACTATTATGAGTATTGTTTCTGCGTCTGTTATTTGCTACATCATTTTAATGTCGGCAAGTGGTGTTGCTGCATTTAGTGTCAATAAGGCTGTTGCAGAGCCAGTGAAAAAGTTAATAGAAGAAAATATTCCAGTAGTCGGTTCTTTTATCGTAGATAGTTTTTCAATGTTTCAGCATATGACCCAATTTTCTACTTCAATTAGTAGTATAAGTGCTTTTATTGCCGTAATAACTGTATCGTTTATTCCGACAGTCCAGCTTGTGGTTAGTGCGTATTCATTAAAACTATTAGCCGCTATTTTAGAACCGATTGCTTTTGATGATATATGTAAATTACTTGATCATGTTAGTAAATCTCTCTTTACATTATGTGCAGTATCATTTCTAATTGCTTTTTCATTTATGTTTTCTTGTTTTTTCCTTATTGTTTTCGTGCAAGTGCTGGCAGGGGGGAGATAGATTGATTCTTTTATTGGCATTGCTCTTTATTTGTCAATTTTTCGTATTTCTGACGGATGATAAACAAATAATTTCACTAACAAAACTTGTCATTACGTTAGTATTTTTGCAATTGCTATTAAAGATTCCATTTATCAATTCATAGGAGGAAACAAGCGTACATACACTTGAAAAAGAGAAGATGAAAGGAGGCAATGTACAAGTGATGTGGAAAAGGCACGAAAAAAAACAACGTCATTTATCGTCTTAATGTTGATTGCTGCCTCCGTGGGAATTTTCATCGTGTTTCCTATGTATCAAACGAATTCATCAAATGAGCGAGTAACACCGAATACGAATGAAGAAAAACTTGAGCAAACGCTTAAGGCAATGCATGGTGTTGGGGAGGTTAAAGTATATTTTTATTACGGAGAGATGACAGATGCCAAGGATGAAAATAAACTATTTAGCCAGTATTTTCGAGGGACTGACCAAGGTACGAAAGATGTAACAGGAATGCTAATTGTTTCAGAAGGAGCATCAGATATATTTGTAAAAAATGAAATTCGTGCGGTCGTTAGTCAAGTGATGCAATTACCTATTCATCGAATTATTATTGTTCCAATGGAAAATAAGGAGGAAAAGTAAATGCGCGTACGTAGAAGAACAGTTTGGTTTATGACATTATTAAGTCTTGTAGCAGTTATTTCAGTTTATTATTTGGTGGATCCTGCAAAACAGTTTAATGGCTTAACGATTTTTACAGATGATACATTACAACAAACAGCAATTACAGGTGTTACAGATCAGGAAGCTACTAATAAGCAAGATGCAACCCAAGAAGTATTGTCTCCAAGTCATTTATTTGAAGAAATGCGTATGCAAGTAAATGATGAAAGAAGCCAATTACGTGAACAATTAACGCAAAAAATTGCGTCTGAAGAATATACAGCTGAAGAAAAAAATGAGGCTTTCAATGAAATCGATGGCTTGATTAAACAGGAATCGGCTGAAGCAATGCTTGAAATGTTGATTAAGTCTTTAGGCTATAATGATGCGTTTGTTAGAGCGGAAGGTGAAAAAGTTTCCGTAACGGTTATGGCAGAAGAATTATCAAAATCACAAGCAAATGAAATTATTTATTTAGTAAAAACAGAGTGGGAAGGCGCAAATGACGTTCAAGTTAAATTCAGTGCAAATAACTATTAAATAATAAAGAAAAAAAGGAATATTCTGTTTATTAATTAATCATTGTTATATATCAGCATAATGAAAAGGCTTTCGTTTAGTAAAAGAAAGCCTTTTATTTTGTTTATATTTACTTAATTTTCATTTTAGTGTTTCAAATTGTTTGAAAAAAATATAGAATAGTGATTGTAGTAGATTTTATTTCATAAGGAGAGTTAGAAATGTTCAAAATTCAAGAAATTCGTGAAATTATCAAATTAGTAGATTCTTCTTCAATCGACGAGTTCGTTTATGAAGTAGATGGCGCAAAGGTTAAATTAAAAAAGAATGGTGTTGTCGTAACTGAAACAGTAGCACCTAAAAAACAAGAAACAGCCCCTGTTGTACAACAAACTGCACCAGTAGCACCAGCAGCTCCAGCGAAAGCTGAAGAAGCACCAGCAGCTCCAGTAGCAGCACCTGCAAGCAACGACCCATCGTTACATAAAATTGTATCACCAATGGTTGGTACGTTCTATGCAGCTCCAAACCCAGATTCACCAGCATACGTAAAAGTTGGCGACAAAGTAGGCGATGAAACAATCGTTTGTATCGTAGAAGCGATGAAGCTTTTCAACGAAATCGAAGCTGAAGTTAAAGGTGAAATCGTTGAAGTACTTGCCAAAGATGGCGATTTAGTAGAATACGGTCAACCATTATTCCTTGTAAAAGCTGAGTAAGGAGTGCAAACCATGAAAAAAGTTTTAATCGCAAACCGCGGCGAAATCGCTGTTCGTATTATTCGTGCCTGTAAAGAATTAGGCATCAAATCGGTTGCTGTATATTCTGAAGCTGACGCAGATGCATTACATGTGAAGTTAGCAGACGAAGCATATTGCATCGGTCCAAAGCTATCTAAAGATTCTTATCTAAGCTTCCCAGCATTGTTAAGCGTTGCAGAAAAAACAGGAGCAGACGGTATCCACCCAGGTTACGGTTTCGTTTCTGAAAATGCTGATTTCGCTGAAGCATGTGAAAATGCGGGCATTAAATTCATTGGTCCTTCATCTGATTCCATCAAAATTATGGGGATTAAAGACGTTGCTCGTACAACAATGGAAGCAGCGGGCGTTCCACTTGTACCAGGTACTGGTATTGTTCCAGATATCGAAACAGGTAAAGAATGGGCTGCGAAAATTGGTTACCCAGTTATCATTAAAGCAACTGCTGGTGGTGGCGGTAAAGGTATCCGTGTAGCACGTACAGAAGAAGACCTTGTAAAAGGTATTGATATTACGCAAAAAGAGGCTGCTGCAGCATTCGGTAACCCTGGCGTATATTTAGAAAAATTCATTGAATACTTCCGTCACTGTGAAATTCAAGTGTTAGCTGATGGGTACGGTAATGTCGTACATTTAGGCGAACGTGACTGTACTGTTCAACGTCGTATGCAGAAATTAGTAGAGGAAGCTCCATCTCCTGCTCTATCTTCTGAACGCCGTGCAGAAATGGGTGCAGCAGCGGTGAAAGCAGCTCAAGCATGTAACTATGAAGGTGCTGGTACAATCGAGTTCATCTATGACTATCAAGAGGACAAGTTCTACTTCATGGAAATGAATACACGTATCCAAGTAGAACACCCTGTAACAGAAATGATTTCTGGTGTCGATCTTGTTCAACAACAATTAAAAATTGCATCAGGTGAGAAACTTCCATTCACACAAGATGATATTAAATTAAATGGTTGGGCAATTGAATGCCGCATTAACGCAGAGAATGCATACAAAAACTTTATGCCATCAGCCGGTACTGTAGATACTTATGTAACACCAGGTGGCTATGGTGTACGTATTGACTCTGCTGTCTATGCAGGTTACACAATTCCTCCATATTACGATTCAATGGTAGCAAAACTGATTGTTCATGCGGATACGCGTGAAGAAGCAATTGCGAAAATGAATCGTGCGCTAGGTGAATTTGAAGTAGCTGGTCCTGGTATCAATACGACAATCCCATTCCACCAAGCATTAATGAACAACGACGTCTTCAAATCTGCGAAATTCAACACGAAATTCTTGGAAGAAAATGACGTATTAGGAACAAGTAAGAAATAATTAACAAACGATGGAATAGAATCGAATATCTATTTCTTAAACCTTCTGGCTTTTAGTAGTCAGAAGGTTTTTTATTTAGTAGATGTCTATTTTTTGTTTTATGTTAACATTGTAAATAAATTGAAAAGAGAGGAGAAGATATGGTTATGTATAATTTTGAAGAATACGATGACCCGATTTTATATGACATAGAAAATGAGAGCTATTTGGCAGAATTGCCCTTTTTGTTAAAGTGGGCGTCAACTACACAAGGAACAATTATTGACTTAGCTTGTGGAACGGGGAGACTGACGATTCCACTTTCTAAAAATGGTTATCAAATGATAGGAGTAGACATCCATAAAGGTATGTTAAATGAAGCAAAGAAAAAATCAGCGGGTTTTGATTTGCCGATTGAATGGGTGGAACAAGATTGTACAAAATTGCAATTACCAACGAAAAGTCATTTCATTTATTCAGTTGGGAATTCATTTCAACATTTTTTGACGAACAATGCGCAAGATAGTTTACTTTCTTCAGTGAATAAACATTTGGAAATGGGAGGCATCTTCATTTTTGGTACGAGGTTTCCTAGCGCAGAGGAATTACTTCAACCAAGTACGGAAGAATATTGGAGAACGTATACTGATCGCGATTCGTTTCATATTGTTGATGTCTATACAATTAGTCATTATGATGCTTTAAGTCAAATCCAACACTATACAACAATTAGAAAGTATAAAAATAGTGAAGGTCAAATGGTGGATGAAAAGAGCACAAAGATAAGCTTAAGATATGTATATCCAAAAGAAATGGAACGGATTTTATTGTACAACGGTTTTGAAATTGTAGATGTATTTCAGGACTGGAAAGAAACCGTTGCTACGAATGACAGTTACGAGTTAATCTATGTTTGTAAAAAAATAAGCAACTGAAAAGTTTTGAAGGTTTTTTATAGACACGCTATTGCAATGACAGAACGGAAGAACTATCAAAAAGAACTTGCGTATAAGGATAACCAATAACGCAAGTTCATCATTACAAGCGTAAAAAATTTTATAGATTACTAACTAAGAAAAAATTCAACAACCCACCTACAATTGAAACAACAATAATACTCCATGCATATTTCTTACGTTGTTTGACGCCTACTATGCCCATAATAACCCCTAGTAATGGTGATAATAATAAACCGATGATATAAGCAAAAATATTGTAGGTTTTATAACCATAAAGTTCGTTTTTCTCAATTGTTTCATTATCCATCTTCAATCCCCCACCATAAAACATCTGGAATATTTTTCAATCATAAAGCAATTGTAGCACGTAGGCAGTGTAAGGTGTAGATAGAATCGTTAAGATATCGTTAGTGATATAACTTGTGTTATTAGCAGTCAACAATAAAAAGCCCATTGAAAGCATAATAGAAGCCGGTGATTAACTTTCAATGTCTATTCAACAAGGAAGAAATTTCTAGGATTACTTGTATGTAAAAAAATGAAAACGTCTTTTCTAAGCCAAACCTTCCTTTTTATAGTATAATAAGCATAACAACAGCATTTGCTTGCGATGTGTAAGGGAAAGGATGATATTTGTATGGCAGAGAAAGTAGGACAATCTTTCGTACAACCAACACCTTCTGGTAAAGAAGAGCTTGGGAAAATTGAAGTAGCTGCAGAAGTAATTGAAATTGTAGCTGGAATCGCAGTAAACGAGGTAGAGGGTATCGCAGCAACGCGTGGTAATATAGCAACTGGCGTCGTTGAACGCTTCGGTAAGAAAGTACACAATAAGGGCATAAAATCTGGTGTAACAGAACATGGGAAAATTACCATTGATGTATTTTGTTCTGTAAAATATGGCTATTCAATTCCGAAAGTGGCAAAGGATGTACAAACGCAAATTCGCCAAGCAATTTTAAATATGACTGCACTTGAAACAGCAGAGGTGAATGTCCATATTACAGGTATTCACTTCGAAAAAGAGGAAACAGTAGTACCAGAATAAAAAAAGAGGAGCTGCCATCTTGGTGATATTTCACCATAGAAGGCAACTCCTTTTTAAATTGGTTAAAAGGTTTTATAGCGCGATATCTTTTGGTTTCTTCCAGAACAGTGCAAGTATTACGCCGAAAACTAACACGATGGTAGCGAAGTAATAAGGATAATTTAAGTCAATGTCGAATAATATTCCCCCAATAATTGGTCCAAATATATTTCCGAGACTTGTAAACATAGAGTTCATGCCCCCAACAAAGCCCTGCTCATTTCCTGCAATTTTTGATAAATAGGACGTAACAGCAGGACGAATTAAATCGAAGCCGACAAAAATAAAGAATGTCACAAATAATATTGCGAAATAATGATTAACGATTGTCATGGCAAAAGTCAGCGTGGCAGACAGAATGAGGGAGTATCGAATAACATTAATCTCGCCCATTTTCTTCGTAAGCCAGTCAAACAATAGTAATTGGGCAATGGCACCAATAATACCACTACCGGTAATGATAATAGCAATATCAGATGGTGTAAATGCAAATTTATGATCAACGAATAAACTAAAGAGTGATTCGAATGCTGCAAGACCAAATGAAAGGACAAAAATAAGCACAAATGCAATGAAATACAAAGGGCTAAAAATTCGTTTCGCACTGCTGAAAATAGAAGATGCGGCTTCTGTATCATCCGTAGCACGTGTCGGTTCTTTTAAAAATGTGAGCGATAATAACGCTGCTACGAAACCGAGAACACCGGCAGCGAAGAAAGGTAAACGTGTACCGTATTCTGCTAAAAATCCACCGAGCCCTGGTCCTATAATAAAGCCAGTACTAATAGCTGCACTCATATAGCCAAGTGCTTTCGGACGTTGCGCCATTGTTGTAATATCAGCAATAAATGCTGTTACTGCGGGCATAATAAAAGCAGCACTTACACCACCAAGCATGCGCGATAAAAATAAAATTTCAATGGAACGGCCCATCCCAAATAATAGCTCTGAAAGGCCAAAAATAAATAGACCAACAACAATCATGATTTTTCGGCCAATACGGTCCACCAGTTTCCCTGCAATTGGCGATACAATCAGTTGTGTTATGGCAAATGCTGCCACCATATAGCCAACGACAGAGCCTGTAATATTAAGCTCGTTCATAATAGTTGGTAATACCGGGATAACCAATCCTATTCCTAAAAAGGCGATAAAGAGATTGGCTAATAAAATAGTTAATGTTATAGCTTGATTCTTGTTCATTTTTCTCTCCTTCAACAGTTCACGATACACGAGATTCATAATCTACTAGAATATTTTCCATCTAATACAATAAACCCTATAGTTACTATAGGGTCAAAAGATTTGTTTTTATTTTTTTAGTGTGGAAGTAAAACGGCATAGTTATGCAATGCACTAGAATTATTCTTATTACAATGAGGAAGGTGATTAAAGCGTCGTACTTTGTCTGATTTTTAATTCTACAATAAACTTCTTTTCCTGCTCATCAGTTAAGGTTGCGGGCATATATAATTCGTAAACGGTGGATTCAAATGCTGTTTGTTGCGCATCTACATATTTTTTAAGTTTTTCGTAAAAGGAAAAATACGTATCGGGGTGATAAATAAAAGCAATGCAAGCATACTTACCTGCAGGTACAATGGTTTGTTTCATATTCGTTGTCAGTTTAGAAAATCTACGTTCCGTTAATAGTGGAGTGAAAATCGCATCATAAAAAATGTCATTTACATCTTTGTAATGAGCGAGCGGATAAATACATCCATAGCGACTATTTAAGACACTTCCTTCATTCTCGATAATTTTTGTTAAAATGCTGTAGTATGTATTGGTGCTAGAAGTGGGTGTCAGTTCAGTCGTAGTCACTTGTAATATTGGCATTTCTTCTTCAAAACGCGTGTAAACTTCGCCGAAGATGGGGATGTCAATTTGCTCTTGCATTTGCTTTTTTGTTTTCAACAGCGTGTATCTTACTTCATTCAGACGTGAAATTTTTTCTTCCAACCGTTGTTCTTGTTGTTCTAAAAAAACAAGCAGCTCTTCAGGCGTTAGCATAACCGCCTTTTTAATGTCTTCAAGTGATGTCCCGATATATTTTAGTGACTTAATGATATCTAAGTAAAAAATCTGACTGTCTTTATAATAGCGGTAATTGCTAGCGGAATCAGTATAAGCAGGCTTAAACAAGTCAATTTGGTCGTAGTAACGAAGGGTCTGCACAGAAAGGTTTGCTAATTTTGCAACTTCCCCGATTGTATAATAATGTTCTTTCATCTGTTTTCCTCCACTAGTAAAAAATGTTGCGTTTGTGTCAAACTCTCGCTAAAGAAAGTGTATTTTTTTATTATAGCATTCAGCAAAGAAATGGCTCGATAAGATTGCATCCTATTTTTAAAAGTTTCCGTTATATATTGTAAGAAGGTCCACAAGTTAAAATTAAGGTAGCACTACATTTTTAACATTTCAACAAATTAGAAGTTAAAATAAGTAGAAAGTTGCTTGAAAAAGGTTTCAGATTATTGAAAACTTGCTTGAATCCGTGTTTCTCGTACGAATTTATGCTATTATAAACCTTAATGCCACTTAAGAAGGAGAGCTTTACATGAAACGACATGAAGCACGTGAAAAAGCGTTGCAAGTTTTGTTTCAGCTAGACAATACAGATCTTACAGTCGAAGAAGCAAAAGCACATATTAAAGGTCAACCGACAAATGCTTTCTACGAAAAGATTGTAAATGGAACAGCTGAACATTTAGAGGAAATTGATGCGGCATTAACGCAGCATCTAGAAAAGTGGTCACTTGCCCGTCTGCCAAAAATTGAGAGAACAGTTTTACGACTAGCTGTATACGAGCTTTTATACATGCAAGAAACACCAAAAAGAGTAGTACTTAATGAAGCAATCGAGTTATGCAAAACATTTGGAGACGATAAATCGTCAAAATTTGTTAATGGCGTACTTTCTAAATTTACAGAACAATAAAAATGTGTTGAATTGGAAGGAGTAACTAAGGTTTATGTCAAGTGCAATTATTAATGGTAAAGAGATTGGTCAAGAAATTCGTAGTTCAGTAGCCGAGCGAGTAGCTCGTTTAAAGGAGCAAGGTTTAATTCCAGGCTTAGCGGTTGTTCTAGTTGGGGACAACCAAGCTTCAGCTACATATGTGAGAAATAAGCAAAAATCTTGTGAAGCAATTGGGATGTTTTCAGAGTTAATTAAACTGCCAGAGGAAACGACACAAGAAGAGCTGTTAGGGCAAATTGAATGTTTAAATAATCGTGAAGATATTCACGGGATTTTAGTACAATTACCACTGCCTAAACATATTGATGAGGACATAGTTATTGCGACAATCGCTGTTGAAAAAGACGTAGATGGCTTCTCGCCAGTTAGCGTTGGGAAAATGATGCTTGGCCAGGAAACATTTTTACCATGTACTCCGTTTGGCGTGATGAAGCTTCTTGAATATTCAGGAATTGAAATCGCTGGAAAGCATGCAGTCATTGTAGGTAGAAGTCATATTGTAGGGAAACCAATGGGACAACTATTGCTACAAAAAGATGCGACGGTGACATACACGCATTCAAAAACACCAGATTTACCTTCATTCACAAAACAAGCGGATATTTTAATTGCAGCGGTAGGGCGTGCGAACTTTATTACAAAAGAGCATGTGAAAGAAGGTGCTGTTGTTATTGATGTCGGCATTAACCGCGATGAAAACAACAAGCTATGCGGGGACGTAAACTTTGCAGAGGTTGACGGTATCGCATCTCACATTACACCAGTTCCAGGCGGTGTCGGCCCGATGACAATCACGATGTTACTCTTCAACACAGTGCAAGCGGCAGAAACAAAGCTTGCGAATAAAATGAAGTAATTACTTACCATAGAATTTCGTTTGCTTAGAGAGCCATCTCATTACTTTTGAGGTGGCTCTCTTTTTGCAAGTACATCGTGTGCGGATAAAATATTGCAAGAATCGCCACTAAAAAGGACACATAGTAGCCACTTTCATCCGAGCCAAGTTTGGAATAAATATGTTACAGTAATGTTTTAAAATAGGATGAAAGACAGACGTTTTTTCTCGTGAAACTGTATTTTTACACGTCAGGGGCGACAAAAAATGTTATGATAAGTGTAGTTTTGTGAAAAACTTGATTTTAGTAAAGGAGCCGAAAATAATGTCATCAGCTTCTTATTTAACTGTAAAAGCGTTAACGAAATATATTAAACGAAAATTCGATGCAGATCCACATCTTCGCGAAGTTTATGTCAAAGGGGAATTATCGAATGTTAAAGTACACCAATCTGGGCATATTTACTTTACGTTAAAGGATGATGGCGCACGGATTGCAGCTACGATGTTTAAAACTGCAGCAACAAAATTAGCATTCGAGCCTAAAGAGGGTATGCAAGTATTTATCCGAGGAGATGTAAACGTTTACGAAGGCTATGGTACATATCAATTATATGTGCAGGAAATGCAACCAGATGGAATCGGAAGCCTGTTTGTTGCTTTTAATCAACTGAAAGAACAGCTTCAAAAAGAAGGGCTTTTTAAACCAGAATGGAAACAGCCAATTCCAAAGTTTCCTGAAAAAATAGGTGTTTTAACATCCACTACTGGAGCCGCGATTCGAGATATTTGTACAACCTTAAAGCGACGGTATCCGCTTGCTGAAATTCTCATTTATCCGACCCTTGTACAAGGGGCACAAGCAGCACCAAGCATCGTACACAATATTGAACGCGCTAATCAAGATGCTGTTTGTGACGTCTTGTTAGTAGGACGGGGTGGAGGATCAATTGAAGATTTATGGGCGTTTAATGAGGAAGCTGTAGCACGTGCTATTTTTGATAGTCGGATTCCAATTATTAGCGCAGTAGGGCACGAAACGGATACGACGATTGCCGATTATGTAGCAGATTTACGTGCACCAACGCCGACTGCTGCTGCTGAAATGGCAGTTCCTGACCAGCAAGAATTGTATCAACGAGTGTTGACTCAAAAATCGCAGCTTCACCAAATCGTGAGGGCGCAACTTATAACGGAGCGACAACGTCTAAATAAGCTACAACAGTCCTATCCTTTATCGATGCCAGAAAGATTGTATCGTCCGTTTACCGAACGGCTAGCACAGCTTGAAACAACTTTACAAAAAGCGATGCAAGTAGATTTGATGAAAAAAGAAGCACAACTTCAAAAATTGCATAGCGCAGTAGAGCAGCAATCACCAAAAAAAGCGCTCGTTTTTCATCAAAGGGAATTAGAACAGCGCATTCAACAGCTAACACGTTCTGCAACACATTACGTAACAAAGCAAAAACAACAATTTGAGGCATCTGTAAGAACACTCGAAGCATTAAATCCGCTTGCTATTTTAACAAGAGGATTCACAGTCGCATATAAAGATGACAAAGTGTTGAAATCGTCTACTGACTTAAAGCGGCAAGATCAACTAACATTGGCCTTCCACGATGGGAAAGTAATAGCCGAAGTGACAAATGTCTTGCCAAATAGTAAGGAGGAATAGCAATGGCGAAGAAACAACAAACATTCGCAGAAGCAATGACGGCACTTGAAGAAATAGTCCGCCAATTAGAGCAGGGTGATGTGCCATTAGAAAATGCTATTGATTTATATAAGCAGGGCATGGAGCTTTCACAGTTTTGCCATAGTAAACTACAGCATGCCGAGGAACAGTTAATTTCAATTGTTCAAGAAACAGGCGAAACAACAGTATTTGATCCGCTAAAGGGAGAGAACTAGTTAAAATGAACGAACAATTAAAACATTTTATTCAGAGCAACACACCACAAGTGGAGGCTGAGATGTTTGCACTTGTTGAGAAAATTGACGCACCAGCTCATTTAAAAGAGTCGATGCTATATTCATTAAAGGCAGGAGGCAAACGTATTCGCCCACTGTTTGTATTAGCAGTTTTAGAAATCTACGGTAAAGACCTAAAAGCAGGGCTTACAGTCGGTGCTGTTATTGAAATGATTCATACGTATTCTTTAATTCACGATGATTTACCGAGCATGGATAACGATGATTTCCGTCGTGGCAAACCAACTAACCATAAAGTGTTTGGTGATGCCCTTGCAACACTTGCAGGCGATGCGTTAAATACGCTAGCGTTTGGCATTTTAGCGCGCATGGATCTTTCAGCGGAGCAACGAATAGAACTTGTCAATCTTCTAAGCGTAGCAGCAGGTGCTGAAGGGATGGTTGGCGGTCAAGTGCTCGATATGGAAGGTGAGCAACGTCAACTAAGCCTAACGGAACTAGAACATGTACATGTCAATAAAACAGGTGCACTTTTACGATTTAGTATTGAATCGGGTGCAGTATTAGCCAATGCTTCGCAAGAAGACCGTGCTACTTTAAAAGAATATGCGCATCATATTGGGCTGGCATTCCAAATCCAAGACGACATTTTAGATATTGAAGGCACAACAGAGGAATTAGGCAAAACAGCAGGGAAGGATGTAGCGAGCGATAAAAGCACATATCCTGCATTACTAACGTTAGCTGGAGCCAAAGAAAAACTTGCTGACCATTATCAGCTAGCTATTGCAGCACTGGATAACTTACAAGTAGATGTCAGCTTACTGCGTGAGTTTGCGGCCTATATTGTTCATCGTAAAAACTAAGAGAAAAAATGGGCGTTAAAGGGAAAGAATATGCTAGAATAGGTGAGGACGTTTTGCCAAGAGGCAAACAATAAGTGTTCGTACTTTTAGCATATGGATAACACTGTTATAATGGTGGAAACACGATTGCGGTGAATAATTTATTGAAAAGGTGTGTGAGAAAGGTGGATTTAAACAAGATTTCTAGTCCATCCTTTTTAAAAAACTTAGATAAGAGAGAGCTTGAACAACTTGCAAAAGAAATTCGAACTTTCTTAATTGAAAAATGTTCTGTCACAGGTGGTCATATCGGACCGAACCTGGGTGTTGTGGAGCTGACAATTATGCTTCATAAAATGTTTGACAGTCCAAAAGATAAGTTTTTATGGGATGTTGGCCACCAAGCTTACGTGCATAAAATTTTGACAGGTCGTGCGAGTCAATTTGACACTTTGCGTCAGTTCAAAGGGCTTTGTGGTTTTCCAAAGCTTGTGGAGAGTGAACATGATGAATGGGAAACGGGTCATAGCTCGACATCGTTGTCAGCAGCCATGGGTATGGCAGCAGCACGTGATATTAAAAACGAAAAAAACTTCGTCGTACCGATTATTGGGGACGGAGCTTTAACTGGCGGTATGGCGCTTGAGGCATTAAATCATATAGGGCATGCAAAAACTAATATGATTGTCATCTTAAATGACAACGAAATGTCCATAGCACCGAATGTTGGCGCATTACACAACGTATTAGGTCGCTTACGAACTGCCAAAGAATATTCAAAAGCCAAAGAAGAATTAGAATCATTAATTAATAAAATTCCGGTTTTAGGTGGGAAGCTAGCTTCAACTGCTGAACGCTTGAAAGACAGTTTGAAATATCTAGTCGTTTCTGGTGTCTTCTTTGAGGAATTAGGCTTTAAATATTTAGGGCCAATTGATGGTCACGACTTTGAGGCGCTTGAAACGACTTTATCCTATGCTAAAAAGTAAAACCAGTGCTTGTGCATGTCATTACGAAAAAGGAAAAGGCTACAAACCAGCAGAAGACGATACAATCGGGAATTGGCATGGGACAGGGCCATATAAAATGGAGACCGGTGCCTTTGTTAAATCTGAAACAAAAGGTCCTGCGTGGAGTAGTTTAATCGCTGAAACTGTTCGTAAAATTGCACATGAAGATGAACGCATTGTGACGATTACGCCAGCGATGCCTGTTGGCTCAAAATTGCAAGGGATTCAAAAAGACTTTCCTAAACGCTTTTTTGATGTCGGCATAGCTGAACAACATGCCGCAACGATGGCTGCAGGTCTTGCTACTCAAAAAATGAAACCATTTTTAGCGATTTATTCAACGTTTTTACAGCGTGCATATGACCAAGTTCTACATGATATTGCGCGTCCAAATTTAAACGTTTTCATTGGGATTGATCGTGCTGGTTTAGTTGGTGCAGATGGTGAAACACACCAAGGCGTATTTGATATAGCATTCCTTCGCCATATTCCCAATATGACGATCATGATGCCAAAGGATGAGAATGAAGGTCAACATATGGTGAAAACAGCCATTGATTATAACGGCGGACCGATTGCCCTTCGTTATCCACGTGGAAATGGGATAGGCGTCCCACTCGATGAGGAGCTTATGGCTTTACCAATAGGTAGTTGGGAAGTGCTACGTGAGGGGAAAGATGCGACGATATTAACATTCGGCACAACTATTCCAATGGCAATGGAAGCAGCGCATATGCTCGCGCAACAAGGCGTAGAAATTGAAGTGGTGAATGCTCGCTTTATTAAGCCGATGGATGAGGACATGCTGCATCGTATATTTACTAGCAATAAACCAGTGCTAACGATTGAAGAAGCGGTATTACAGGGGGGCTTTGGTAGTGGCGTCTTGGAATTTGCACACGACCATAGTTATTTCACTGCAATCATTGATCGAATGGGTATTCCAGATCAATTTATTGAGCATGGAAACGTAGACCAACTGCTAGCGGAAATCCATATGACAGCAGAAGATACAGTAGCACGTATGCAAGTGTTACTACAACAAAAACAGCAAGTAGGTTTGAACAAATAATGACAAAACAACCGAAAGAACGTGTAGACATTTTACTTGTAGAGCGTGGGCTCTGTGAGACGCGCGAGAAGGCAAAACGGTCCATTATGGCGGGTCTTGTCTTTTCTAATGAAATACGCATCGACAAAGCAGGAGAAAAAATTGCAATCGATGCACCGCTGCAAGTAAAAGGGTCAGATTTAAAATATGTGAGCCGTGGTGGCTTGAAACTAGAAAAAGCTTTGCAAATTTTTGATATGTCTGTAGAGGGGAAGCTGATGCTTGATATCGGCTCCTCTACAGGTGGTTTTACAGATTGTGCATTACAAAATGGTGCGCGACATTGTTATGCCTTAGATGTTGGCTCCAATCAGCTTGCGTGGAAAATTCGTTCAGATGAACGTGTAACAGTTATGGAAAAAACGAATTTCCGCTATACAACAGCGGCAGATTTAACGGAAGGTTTACCAGAGTTTGCTACAATCGATGTGAGCTTTATTTCACTATCATTGATTTTACCGGTACTAAAAACGGTTTTAATGCCAGGTGGGGATGTCATGGCACTTGTTAAACCACAGTTTGAAGCAGGTAAAGAGAATGTTGGTAAAAAGGGTATCGTCCGTGATAAAAAAGTCCATCTCGATGTTCTAGAAAAAACCGCTGCTATGGCAACAAAAGTCGGCTTTGTTGTGAAGGATGCTTCTTTTTCGCCGATAACTGGCGGTGAGGGGAATATTGAATTTTTATTCCATTTAGTGAATCCTATAGGGGATGAAAGTATTCCACCATATACAGCTTTTAATGCACTCGTTGAAGAAGCGCATAGTGCACTAAAATAACACGTGCTCATTAAGTAGAGCCGTGTTTTTTCTTGTGCTTTTATGCTGAAAATGGTAGTGTAATTATACAAATATTTAACTATTTATAAGAGGTGAACGATATGAATAAAGGGCAAAGACATATACGGATTCGTGATATTATTGCAAATCATGAAATTGAAACACAAGATGATTTAGTCGATTTTTTAAAGGATGCAGGCTATAATGTGACACAAGCAACGGTCTCACGTGATATTAAAGAACTGCACTTAGTAAAAGTACCTTTGCAGGATGGACGCTATAAATATAGCTTACCCGCAGACCAACGATTCAATCCAGTACAAAAATTACATCGTGCATTAGCGGATGCTTTTGTGAGCATTGACGGAGCATCCCATTTCTTAGTAATGAAAGCACTCCCAGGTAATGCAAATGCTATTGCGTCATTACTGGATCATTTAGATTGGCCTTAAATTTTAGGTACGATTTCAGGGGATGATACTATTTTAATTATTTGTCGCGATGAAGCCGAGCGAGAAAATACAAAAAATCGCTTATTGGACATGCTATAAGAGAGAAACAAAAATCCAAAGGTTAACAGTTGCTTGCCTGTTTTAAAAAAAGCGGTCATTTTGCATCTGATAGCACGAGAATAATAGCAGTTGAATTTAATTCAGAGGTGACAATTTGTGTTAAGAGAGCTTAGTATTCGAAATTTTGCCATCATCGAGGATTTAACGGTTAGTTTTTCGGATGGTTTAACTGTACTAACAGGAGAAACTGGTGCTGGGAAATCCATTATTATTGATGCGGTACATTTACTTGCTGGTGGTAGAGGCAATTCAGAATTTATTCGTCATGGTGCTAAAAAAGCAGAGTTAGGCGGGTTGTTTCAAATTTCAAGCACTGCACATCCTGTATATAAGAAATTGGAGGAAGCAGGCATTGAAATAGAAGAAGATTCTATTATTTTACGCCGCGATTTAAATGACTCTGGTAAAAGTGTTTGTCGGGTAAATGGCAAATTGGTCCCTTTATCGGTTTTACGAGATATTGGTGCAAGTTTAATTGATATACATGGTCAGCATGAAAATCAAGAACTAATGGATGAAAAACAACATATTCATTTATTGGATCAATTTGCAGAAGAGCAACTATCACCGATTCTTGAACAATATAGTATTCAATATAACGAATATCGGGCATTAAAAAAAGAATTAGCCACCATTTCTATTGATGAGCAGTTAATGGCGCAACGCATTGATTTGTACCAATTCCAAATGAAAGAATTGGAAGATGCAAATTTAAAGCTTGGTGAAGAAGATGAGCTGTTAGATGAACGTCGTCGTCTAATGAATTTTAATAAAATTTTCGAACGCTCGAGTGCTGCCTATGAAGCAATTCAGGGGGAGACAAAAGGGCTTGACTGGATCGGTACAGCGATGGGCGCATTAGATGATGCGGCGGTCATCGATGAACAGTTTAAAGAGGCATCTGAGTCGGTAACAACTGCTTTTTATGCTTTACAGGATGCCGCCTATCAGGTAAAAAATGTATTAGACGAGTTAGAATTTGATCCTGCGCGATTAAATGAAGTGGAGCAACGCTTGGCACTTTTCCAAAACTTAAAGCGCAAATACGGCTCCACTGTTGAAGAAATGCTCGCCTATTATGAGAAGATTAAAACAGAGCTTAGTGAGCTTTTAAATCGTGATGAAATATTGCAATTAAAAGAACGAAAAGTACTTGAAATGGAAGTAGTATTAAGTGAATTTGCTGAAAAACTTTCGCATGTTCGAAAAGCAGCAGCCAATGATTTAAGCGAGGCTATTATGGCAGAGCTACGTGAATTACATATGGAAAAAGCAAAATTTATTGTAAATTTTGATGCTTTACCTTACTTTGATGTCAATGGTAAAGACCAAGTGATCTTTTATATTTCAACGAATGTCGGGGAACCACCGAAATCTTTACCGAAAATTGCTTCAGGTGGGGAATTGTCGCGTATGATGTTAGCATTAAAAACGATTTTTTCTTCTTCCAATGGTGTAACATCCATTATTTTTGACGAAGTGGATACTGGCGTAAGCGGTCGTGTAGCGCAAGCAATCGCTGAAAAAATTGCAGCTATTTCTGTTAATTCTCAAGTTTTGTGTATTTCGCATTTACCTCAAGTGGCGGCGATGGCTGACCATCATTACTTCATTAAAAAAGAGGTTGAACATGATCGGACATTTACTTCTTTAGCAGAAATCGATACAGATGCTCGTATTGAAGAAGTGAGCAGAATGATGTCAGGTGCAGAAATTACCGATTTAACTTTACAGCATGCGACAGAATTGTTAAAGATGGCAAACGAACGAAAAAAACAAATGCGCTAAATTAATAAGAAAATCCAGAGGCAATCCAATGTTTCTGGGTTTTTTTCATTTTGCACAAATATTTACCGCTTATAAGAACCGCACAACAACACATAGTATAAAGACAAAATTCAAAAGGAGGTGTCGTATGAATCGTCGTTGGCGTCAATTTGTCATTTTGCCTATGCTCATCGTTTTGTTATTTATGCCCATTCAGGCTTTTGCGGCTAAAAAATTAATACCGATGGGTGAAGCAATTGGAATTCAGCTTCAATTATCACATGTCTTTGTTGCGCATGATGTGTTATTAGCTTCCAATCAGTGGATGAAAGGAGGCGCCGTTATCGAAAAAATAAATGATACAACGGTAAAAACACTTGCTGATGCCAAGCAAGCCATTGCTCGCCATGGGCAACAAAAATGGACGATAAAAAGTGAAGGTAAAGCATTAACAGTTGACTTACAAAAGCAAGAAGCAGAACATGTCATCTCTTTTTTAAAGGATGAAACAGATGGAGTAGGGACATTGACATACATTGATCCAGAGACATTAAATTACGGAGCATTAGGCCACCAGATTGTCGACTCAACTCTCCAAGAAGCACCTGTCTTCCGAGCAGGCTCCATTTTCTTAGCATCCATTCATCAAATCCGTAAAAGCCTACCTGGTCAACCCGGCTATAAAATTTCCTCCATTGAAAAACATCAGGAACGATTAGGGAGTATTGATAAAAATACGGTTTATGGAATTTTTGGCCGATGGGAAGATAGCTATCAACAAAGATTGCCCAAAGCCATCGAAATTATGCATGCAAAAGATATAAAATTGGGGAAGGCTGAAATTTATACAGCTATTGAAGGAAGTAAAGTCGAAACATTTTCCATTGAAATTACAAAAGTTGAAAATGAACGGCTTGAATTTATCGTTTCTGACGAAAAGCTTATTGAAAAAACAGGTGGCATTTTACAAGGTATGAGTGGTAGTCCCATCATACAAGATGGTCGTTTCGTTGGTGCTGTCACACATATGTTTGTTGAGGAGCCGAAAAAAGGGGCTGCTATTACAGTGGCAGAAATGTTAAGAAAATCTTCATGAATTGGATGGAGCTGCCTCTGGTAGCTCCGTTCTTTCATGGGTAAAATAGTATATTTTAGCTCTTTCCCCAAGTATTTCATGGTTTTTGTGAACACTTTAGCGATACTTAAAAAAAAGTGTAGTTTTATCAGCATTTTTTCACTAAAATAAGTGATAAGTGTATTCGACAATTTGCTGTTAAGTATCGTAACTTGTCGAGAAAAAAAGAAAGTATCGGACTACATACTCATTTTTGGAAATTGAAAAGGTTTTTAACCCAAAAATGTCGAAAATTCCACAGTGTGTCAAAAAGACATTAGGGGTAACGGTTTTATGCTTTGAACAGTCAAAGCAAAGTCCAGAAGGAGGAATGGAAATGACAAAGGTAAAAGTGGCGATAGCAGATGATAATCGAGAATTATTAAAAACAATGGAGCATTATTTTCAAGGACATCCCGAAATTGAAATAATTGCAACGGCCTAGAATGGGAAAGTATGTCTTCAAATGCTTGAAGAATACACACCTGATATTTTATTACTGGATATAATTATGCCTCATCTAGATGGATTAGCAGTATTGGAAGCGATGTATCAAAATGATCGTATGTCTTCGATACAAGTCATTATGCTCACAGCATTTGGTCAAGAAGATGTAATGAAACAGGCAGTGGATTTAGGAGCATCGTACTTTATGCTAAAACCATTTGAATTCGACCAGCTTGTCCAAAAAATATTACATTGTGCAAAAGGCTTCTATACCGAAAAAGGCGAGTGTATTACAGCCGACAACTCCTCAAAAATTAAATCAGCATCAGCTTGATAGCACCATTACAGCGATTATTAAAGAAATTGGCGTACCTGCTCATATTAAAGGTTACTCGTATTTACGGGAAGCGATACAAATGGTGTTTGAAGATATCGAGTTATTAGGGTCTGTGACGAAAATTCTTTATCCAGAAATAGCAAAGAAATTCAATACAACACCGTCACGTGTAGAACGTGCGATTCGTCATGCCATTGAAGTCGCATGGAATCGTGGCAATTACGAGTCCATTTCGTCGATGTTTGGCTACACCGTACACCACTTAAAGTCGAAGCCGACAAATAGCGAATTCATCGCCATGATTGCGGACAAGATTCGTATTGATATGATGGCGAGTTAATCGCGGTATGACTGCGTTTGTGGACGATAGGCTAGCGGAGAATAGCCGGTAAACTTATTATATATAACGATTATATTGCGTAATTAATAACGCCTTACTAAGCAGTTTATGACGACTGTTTGAGGGGGCGTATTTTTTTATGGCTTTAAATCCGTTTTTAGTAGAAATAGACCGATATATGCTTGATTGTTCAGCGAAAGGTCTTTCCAAAAAACACTAAGTTCATATGAACAGACATTGAATCTATTTGTGCGGTATTTAGAAGATTCATTTAATATAACTGATGTTAAAACAGTTACAGAGGAGCATGTACGTGTTATATTCGTTCAATTGAAGAACGAGGAAAGTTTTAAGTAAGTGTTGCTGTAACGCCTGTAAACTACCCAGAACGACGTGGCGATTATGGCAAGCAGGTCTATATCTGCAACATTAAAGCTTTTTATTCGCACTTATTTAATGAACAACTGATTCGCAAAAGTCCACTGAAAAACGTTAAGTTTGTCAAACCGGAGCGAAGTATTGCGATAACGTTTCCGCTAAAGTGAATTTAATTCCCAAGACCATTTCACCTCCAAGATTACCGATTTCAGATTAATTCTTATAGTCACCAGTACTTACATAAATTATTACGTCATCCAATGAATGTTTCGCGCCAGTTAGTCGTTCTAATGCAGGCAATACTCTGTAGAATACATTTGCTCTCTTTTTTCTCTTTGCAAAAAGCCTATAAGACTTCTTTCAATAGGATATAGCCGCTAATCAAAGATAATTTCAACATTTACAGCAGTGGTTATATGACTTATATACACATATGTTTACCAAAAGTAAGAAATTGTAATTAATTATGTTCGGATAATTAAATATTTCTTAATATTTCATTTTATGGTAACATTAAAAATGATAGGTGGTAAAATTGTAATAGATTAAATAATTTAAAAAGGGGTCATTTGAAATGAAAAAGGTAATATATTCTTTATTTTTAGCAGTAATTGTTTCTATTGTTTCATTGAATGTTATACAAGTAAACGCACAAGAAAAAATGTCTAATCGTGCAGAAGCGATTGTTGAAATTGGAAAATTACTAGGCTTGGATGGGACGCAGAGAGAGACGCAATTTAAAGACGTTCCAAAAAGTCATTATGCAAGTGGTTATATTCAATCGGCTGTTGATAAAGGGATTGTAACCGGATATGCAGATGGCACTTTTAAACCTGCACAAGAATTAACTAGAGCACATATTGCTATATTTATTTCAAGAGCATTTGGTTCAAAATTGCCTACAGGAAATGTGACTTTTAAAGATATAAATAAAGATAGTAGTGCATATAGTGCAATCCAACAATTAGTAGCTGCTGGAATTACAAATGGTTATAATGATGGCACATTTAAGCCTAACAATAAGTTAACACAAGCTCACTTAAAAACATTTATGAATAGAACGGAAAATTATTTAAAGACAGGTAGCAATTCAAATATTTCAAGTACAGGCTATGGCACTTTAAAAGGTACAGTAGTTTGGAAATATAATGATTTTATTGGCTATAAAGGAGATACAGGTGCAAGAATTTATTTATTCTCAAAAAATGCATCTTATCCAAGTTATACTCAACAAGAACTGTTTGATTGGTTAGAAAATAAAAGAGAGTTAAAAGACGTACATGGAACTGTAGTTGATGCAAATGGGAATTACGTCCTTAATAACTTACCTGTAGGGAATTATATTGCAGTTATTTCATCTAAGAATACAACAAGAGATTTTACAGAAACGTTAAATTCACATAATCAACTTAAATCTTTATTTGGTGATTATAATTATAAAGTTTTTGAAGATAATAGGATGTGGCTTTACAAGCATACAATTAGAGATATTGAAATAAAAAATAATGAAACAATCGATTTCAGTGCTGACTTTGGTTATACGTATCGTTAATTGTCTGATTAATCTACCCCGTATATTTAATGGGGTAGATTTTTATCACTTTACTTGCAAGTAAAAATGAACATCGTTAAGCAATATGAAATTTTGGTATTTTTTATCAATAAATAATATAAAATATTATTTAAAGTCTGAGAAATTGGGAGGAACACAATTGGGGTTATTTGATGGATTAATGGGCAATGCAAGTGAAGTCAATCTAGATAAATTGCAGGAAGAAATGAAAGAGATCTTAATACCGAATGAGACCATTCAAAATGCGTATAAAATTATTAGAGATACGTTTATTTTTACGAATAAGCGGTTAATTTTAATCGATAAACAAGGGGTAACGGGTAAGAAAACCGAATATCATTCAATTCCTTACAAAAATATTTTGCATTTTTCAGTGGAAACGGCGGGCACATTTGATTTGGATGCAGAGCTGAAAATTTGGGTTTCAGGCAGCCAATTGCCGATACAGAAAAATTTTAATAAATCGACTAACATTTATAAAGTGCAAAGTGTTTTAGCAGAATATGTGCTAGGTTAGTATTCAATGGGCGGTTAACAGGGTTAAAGCTGTTAATCGTTTTTTTGCCTTTTTGACTATAATAGGGACGGAGGGATTATAAATGAAAAGCGTAAATTTTCAACTTGACCATCATAACGCATTAGAAATAACACAAATTAATGAGCAGTTATATGAGATGCGACTGAGCGTTAATGGAAGCATCAGTGTTTTCTATTTAACGCGTGAACAATTATGCACGGATAGCAGAATTGAAGCATTTCAAGATAGATTAAGCAGTGACTTATTTACAGATAATAAATGACTAAAAGCCCAGAGTCTTTATGTAGGAGACTTAAGTAAATTTGCAAATAAATAGTAAGTTAAAATGGTACTTTATGCAGTAATATTCTACTTTAAGAAGTTTTTTAGTAGACAAGACCTAATACGAAAAAATTAAAATGAGGATTTATGTGAATATAGCTATTTCTTTTTCAAAGTGTTCTTAAAAATAACCTAAAAATTTACTGGGTTTTTATGCAATAATAACATTTCCACTTTTGCAACGAAGGAAAACATGTTTTTTTATAGTATATATCGTCTATTTTTTAGAGGAAAAAGGTTTGCACTGTGTACAGAGCTTACTGATAAAGTAGGGGTATTTTCTTTATGAGTAGTGACAATTGTCTCTAAACAAATGTAAATAGATTGTATATACTTACATATAGAGGGAAGGAGGAGGTAGCGTGATTCTAGTTCGAAATGATAACTTCGAAATATCGGAAGAAAACGGAAAGGTATTTATGCTTACATACAGCGCTGGGTTTCCATTAAAAGAATTTGATGGCGTCTTACGTAGTCACCCACGACTAAAGTTATCTAATTTTTCTATATTAAAAACTGTACTAGCGACAGAAAGCACAAGTCCTGTTGAGATTGGACGCTGGCTTCCAAATGTTGAAGCTGAAATTGCTCGAGATAAAATGTCTGCCTCTATATTTATATATGAAACAGCTGATTATATTCAAAAGAATAAAGAAAAATTAACGGAACAAATTTTGGAAACATTAGCGGATCAAGGCATTATTTATGGCATTTTAGACTTTGATATTTCAAAGGTTGAACCTGGCAAAGCGTTTTTAATTGCGCAAGGAACGTCACCTGTGGCAGGTACGGATGCACAAATTACATATTTACCTAAACCTGAAAGAAAACCTGTCATTCGTGAGGATGGGAAAGCCGATTACTACGACATGAATTTTATTTCAGAAATTTCAGAAGGCTCTTGGCTCGGTGAGAAAATTCCTGCAACGATGGGCAAGCCTGGTCAAAATGTACTCGGTGAAATGATTGCGGCAGCACCTGGTCGTGATTTTCCTATTCGATATGACAAAAAATCAGCGTATGAAGTAGAAGAAGATGGTAAAATCGTCATTCGTTCGAAAATAGCGGGTGTGTTAGATGATGTCAAAGGTGCGATTGGTGTAAATCGCCATCTACCAATTCATGGAGATGTAGGCGTTGAGACGGGGAATTTAGAGTTTAATGGCTCTTTAAGCATTAAGGGAACCGTTACAACTGGCTATACTGTTATTGCAACCGGAGATATTTCCATTGAAGGTGCGGAAGGGGTAAGCGGCGCAAAACTAATTAAATCAATCGAAGGTGATGTATACATTCGAGGTGGTATTTTTGGTTTGGGTTCAACACTCGTTGAAGCCGGTGGCAATATTTTCGTGAAGCATGTCAATGAAGCTATTTTAGTCGCAGATGATAGTATTCATATCGGTTTTTATTCACTTGGATCACAACTTACTGCCCATTCCATTTTTGTCGATGAGCGCAGAGGAAAAATCATTGGTGGGCGTGCTGTTGCAAAAAATACCATTGTTACAGCCATTTCGGGAAACCGTTTAGAGCGGAGAACGGATTTAATCATTGAAAGTGTCAATAAACAGGAAAGTTATGCAATGATGCAAGACAAAGCAACACAGTTAAAGCAATTGCAATCCGATATTTCAGAGCGTGAAGCGAAGATTACAAGTTTACTACCGCTGCTTAAGCAAATGTCTACACAGCAAATTGCTGCCTTTGAAGAAACAAAGCAAAGCTTATCAAAGTTAAAAGCAGAAGCGGTGACGCTAGATCGTGAAATTAAGTTAATGATGGATGAAATGCGTCATGCTGGAAAAGAAGAAATTATTGTTACAAAGGAAGCCTATCCTGGTACCTATATTCAAATTGGCAAAAAGTCCTCGTTGTTAAATAAAATGACGAACGGAAAATTTTTACTGGAGTTTGGTGAGCTGAATGTATAATGAATCATTCATCCCTGTGTTTGCGCATCGCGGGGCGTCTGCTTATGCGCTAGAAAATAGTTTCAAAGCGTTTGAAAAAGCATTAGAGCTAGGTGCCAATGGGATTGAGTTAGATATTCAGCTATCAAAAGAAGGGATACCCGTTGTTTACCATGATCCGCAATTATCAAGATTAGTAGGCAGTAATAAGCTAGTGAATGATTGCACAATAGCGGAATTGCAGAGCTTTAAATTAGGGAAGCCGTGGAGAAGGTTTTTTTCATCGTATAGAATTCCGACATTTGAAGCGGTTTTAGCATGGGCAAATAAACACCAACTCCCACTGAATATTGAATTAAAATCGACCATTCTTGACAATCAAGATGCGCTCGTTCAACTGCTTCAAGGGCTTAAATTACCAGCAGGTAGCCATTTTTCATCATTTCATTATGAGCTGTTAGAGGTTGTGAAACGTCATGCGCCACAGCATGAAACAGCGCTAATCGCCACAAAAAAATTAAAATGGGATTTGCTGAGTGATTATAAGGCAATTGATTGTGTTCATATGCATAAAAAGTATTATAAACCCCGCTATTTAGAGGCATGTGTAGCTAGTGCTAAGACATGTCGCTTTTATGCGATTGATGGCAGTGAAAAGTTTTTGACGGTTCCACATACATCCGTAGTAGGGTGGATTACTGATTTTCCGGATAAAGTTATCCATGTACAGCTACGTCAATAAAAATAGCTATCCAGTAAGTCACAAAGTTCTGTGGCCTATTTGGATAGCTATTTTTATTTTTTTTGGAAGCGCGGAGCCACTTTTCCTTTTTTTCGATCGCGGTGTAATAAAAAGCCTGCGAAAAAGCCAAAGCCGACAACAAAGAAAATGATGCCAACAACAAATTGTAGCCATAAAAATGGGAAAGGTGAGATGAGCTTACCGAATAATGTATCACGCATAAATTTAATGCCACCTGCGGCCATTAGACCTGGAATTAGCATGACAATAAACGCAGCAAAACGAGCCATACATGTCCCTCCTCATACCTAACTTTAATTGTACCTGTGGATAATGGAATGTCAAGAAAGCCTATGAATCTAAGGCGTCTCGTAAAAGCGCAGGAAGAAGCTCAAAAACTAGTAATCGTAACTGAATTTTTAGAAAATTCTTACTTAGTAGGAAAAGTGTAATAATAGTTGCGAAATTGTGAATTTGTCAGTATTGTAAAATTAAATGGAGCGATATTATCCATTGCAAAACAGTTTTATCATTTTTTTAAAATTTGATTGGGATGGGCATTAGGGGTTGCACTTTCCAAAGCAAAGGGGCGAGTTTTCATGGAAATCTTCAAGTATATGGAAAAGTATGATTATGAACAATTGGTATTTTGCCAAGACGAAGCATCTGGGTTAAAAGCGATTATCGCTATCCATGACACAACACTTGGACCAGCATTAGGTGGTGCTCGTATGTGGACCTACGCGACAGAAGAAAATGCGATTGAGGATGCATTAAGATTAGCACGCGGGATGACATATAAAAATGCAGCTGCTGGTTTAAACCTTGGCGGTGGAAAAACGGTCATTATTGGGGACCCATTTAAAGATAAAAACGAAGAAATGTTCCGTGCTTTAGGTCGTTTCATTCAAGGATTAAACGGTCGCTATATTACCGCTGAAGATGTTGGTACAACCGTAACAGATATGGATTTAATCCATGAGGAAACAAATTACGTTACAGGTATATCGCCAGCGTTTGGTTCATCGGGTAATCCTTCACCAGTAACTGCTTATGGCGTTTATCGTGGCATGAAAGCAGCGGCGAAAGAAGCATTTGGTACGGATATGCTAGAAGGTCGTACTATATCGGTACAAGGGCTAGGAAACGTAGCTTACAAGCTTTGCGAGTATTTACATAATGAAGGTGCAAAACTTGTAGTAACAGATATTAACCAAGCGGCTATTGATCGTGTTGTCAATGATTTTGGCGCTACAGCAGTTGCACCTGATGAAATCTATTCACAAGAAGTGGATATTTTCTCACCGTGTGCACTTGGCGCAATTTTAAATGACGAAACGATTCCGCAATTAAAAGCAAAAGTTATTGCTGGTTCTGCTAATAACCAACTACAAGATTCACGACATGGAGATTATTTACACGAGCTAGGCATTGTTTATGCACCTGACTATGTCATTAATGCAGGTGGTGTAATCAATGTCGCGGACGAATTATATGGCTATAATCGTGAACGAGCGATGAAACGTGTAGATGGTATTTACGATAGTATTGAAAAAATCTTTGAAATTTCCAAACGTGATAGTATTCCAACATATGTTGCGGCAAATCGTTTGGCAGAAGAACGTATTGCTCGTGTAGCGAAATCGCGTAGTCAGTTCTTAAAAAATGAAAAAAATATTTTGAACGGCCGTTAACAACGTCTATTCGCTAAAGAGAAGTCGCATTGTCGACTTCTTCTGTTTAAATAGTAGTAAATAAATGTCTAGGCTAATAGATTCGTCATTACAATAAATGACGTACACCTTTCATTGCAATGTCTTTAAGATAGAGATTGTTGCCTGTGGCGATACAGCGCTTTTCCTCGATGGATTGCACTATGACGCCAGTTAGGAGAGAGAGGCTTTAGCACTTTTCTCATAAGGAGGAATAACATATGGCTCAAAATTATGATGTTGTTATTTTAGGGGAGGGACAGGTGGCTACGTTGCAGCAATCCGTGCGGCACAATTAGGCTTAAAAACAGCTATTGTGGAACGTGAACGACTTGGTGGTACTTGTCTACATAAAGGCTGTATTCCGAGTAAAGCATTACTTCGAAGTGCTGAAGTATATCGTATGGTCAATAAAACCGCGAGTGAATTTGGCGTAGACATTACAGGTGTTACCTTGCAGTTCAATAAGGTGCAAGCGCGCAAACAAGCAATAGTAGAGCAATTAAGCCAAGGTGTGAATACACTGATGAAAAAAGGCAAAATTGATGTTTATGAAGGAACAGGTCGAATTTTAGGACCATCTATTTTCTCACCAATGCCAGGTACTATATCAGTAGAGATGCGCAATGGTGAGGAAAATGAAATGCTTGTTCCTACCAATGTTGTCATTGCAACAGGATCAAAGCCACGAGGAATGGCAGGATTAACGGTTGATGGGAAGTATGTCATGAATTCTGACCATGCATTGCAAATGGAAGAATTACCGACTTCATTATTGATTGTTGGTGGTGGTGTAATCGGCATCGAGTGGGCATCTATGCTTTGTGATTTTGGAGTAGCTGTAACTGTAATTGAATACGGTCCTACGATTTTACCAGCTGAGGATGCGGATATTGTAAAAGAAGTGACAAAACAGCTTGAAAATCGTGGTGTGCGCATTGTGACGAATGCTCGGTTAAATACAGATAGCTTTAAAATAGAAAATGATAACGTTTTCATTTCGGCGAAGCTTCAGGATAATGAGGAACAATTTGAAGCAGAGAAATTATTGCTTTGTGTTGGACGTGAAGCAAATATACATGGCATTGGTTTAGAAAATACCGATATTGAAATCGACAACGGCTTTATTCAAGTACGCGATTCTTATCAAACAAAGGAATCACATATGTATGCCATTGGAGATGTAATCGGTGGTTTACAATTGGCGCACGTTGCCTCACATGAAGGCTTGTCCGCTATTGAACATATTGCGACAGGAAAAGTAGCGCCGTTAGATGTTTTGCAAGTACCGAAATGTGTGTATTCCTTCCCAGAAGTGGCTAGTATCGGTTTAACGGAAAGTGCTGCTCGCGAAAATGGTCATGTATTAAAGATTGGTAAATTTCCTTTTAAAGCAATAGGTAAGGCGCTAGTTAATGGAGAATCAGATGGTTTTGTTAAAATAATAGCCGATGAAAAAACGGACGATATTTTGGGTATTCATATGGTAGGGCCGCATGTGACAGATTTAATAGGAGAAGCTTCATTAGCGAAATTATTAGATGCAACTCCTTGGGAAATTAGTCAAGCAATCCATCCACATCCATCATTAAATGAAGTATTAGTGGAGTCAGCTTTAGCTGTCGATAAGCGAGCTATTCATTTTTAATGCGTTTATAGACATTACGCCGAATTGTAACAAATAAAAAGACCGACATAAATTGTGATACTAAAGGAGCTTGTGCGCAAAATACAGGCACTTTAGCACGTTTTCTAATGCGAAAGGGGTGTTCATATGCAAGACGTTCAACTGAAACATGAAGATTTAGGGTTAACGAATGAAGAAGTCCTTGCTATGTTCGAAACGATGTTAATGGCAAGAAGATTAGATGAGCGCATGTGGTTATTAAACCGTTCAGGTAAAATTCCATTTGTAATTTCTTGTCAGGGACAGGAGGCTGCACAAGTTGGAGCAGCATTTGCGCTAGATAAAAATAAAGATTATATTGCACCGTATTATCGAGATATGGGTGTAGTTTTACATTTTGGTATGACGCCAAAAGAGCTGATGTTATCAGCATTTGCAAAGGCTGAAGATCCAAACTCTGGCGGCCGCCAAATGCCCGGGCATTTTGGGCAAAAGAAAAACCGCATTTTGACTGGTTCTTCACCCGTAACAACACAAGTACCGCATGCTGTTGGGGTGGCGCTTGCGGGGCGCTTGCAAAAGGAGGATTTCATCGCCTTTGTTACGTTAGGAGAAGGTTCTTCCAACCAAGGTGATTTCCATGAAGGGGCAAATTTTGCCGGTGTGCATAAACTACCAGTCATTATAATGGTAGAAAACAATCAATATGCTATTTCAGTACCAGTGGAACGTCAGTTAGGTTGTGCAAAAGTATCCGATCGTGGTATTGGCTATGGCATGCCAGGCGTAACAGTAGACGGCAAATGTCCACTGCAAGTTTATAAGGTTGTCAAAGAGGCGGCAGAACGCGCTCGTAGCGGTGAAGGGCCAAGTTTAATAGAAACGGTGACATTCCGTTTAACTGCACACTCTTCGGATGATGATGATCGTCAATACCGTACAGCAGAAGATATCGCGGAAGGCAAAGCGAAGGATCCGATTGTATTGTTTGAGAAGTATTTACAAGATGCTGGCATTATGACGGAATCTCTTCGTACTGAAATAGAAGAGCGTGTGATGGCCGTAGTAAATGAAGCGACGGACTATGCAGAGGCAGCTCCTTACGCTAAACCAGAGGAAGCCTTGAAGTACGTATATGCACCAGTGGACGGAGGTGACGTGTAATGGCAGTAATGTCTTATATTGATGCGATTACATTAGCGATGAAGGAAGAAATGGAACGAGATGAACGAGTTTTCATTTTAGGAGAGGACGTTGGTCGTAAAGGCGGCGTTTTCAAAGCAACTACGGGTCTTTATGAGCAGTTTGGGGAGTATCGTGTGTTAGATACACCGCTTGCGGAAAGTGCGATTGCAGGAGTTGGTATTGGCGCGGCAATGTACGGCATGCGTCCAATTGCTGAAATGCAGTTTGCAGACTTTATAATGCCTGCTGTGAACCAAATTGTATCGGAAGCTGCGAAAATCCGTTATCGCTCCAATAATGACTGGACTTGTCCTATAGTAGTCCGTGCTCCTTTTGGTGGTGGGATTCACGGAGCGCTTTATCATTCACAATCGGTAGAAGCACTTTTTGCTGGAACACCCGGTTTGAAAATTGTTATTCCTTCCACTCCGTATGATGCGAAAGGCTTGTTAAAGGCAGCAATTCGTGATGAAGACCCGGTATTATTCTTTGAACATAAGCGTGCGTATCGCCTAATCAAAGGGGAAGTCCCATTAGACGATTATACATTACCAATCGGCAAGGCAGATGTGAAGCGAGAAGGGGAAGACGTTACGGTCATTACGTATGGTCTAGCCGTTCATTTTGCTTTACAGGCAGCCGAGCGTTTAGCGGCAGATGGCATCTCTGTCCATATTTTAGATTTACGTACAGTGTATCCGTTAGATAAAGAAGCTATTATTGAAGCGGCAAGTAAAACAGGAAAAGTATTGCTTGTAACAGAAGATAACAAGGAAGGCAGTATTATAAGTGAGGTTGCGGCCATTATCGCAGAACATTGCTTATTTGACCTTGATGCGCCTATTCAACGTTTAGCTGGACCAGATGTACCTGCAATGCCCTATGCGCCTACAATGGAAAAGTTTTTCATGATAAATCCTGAAAAAGTAGAGCGGGCATTGAGAGATTTAGCTGCATTCTAAAAATCTCCTCAGGAGATGCATATCTAATTAGTAGTCTCTTTTGAGTAGGCTTAAAGGCTTGCGAAAAAAAGTTGAAGCTTCTCAAAATAGTTATCTCGAATTTTGCAATGGCATGCCGTACATGGACAATTCAAAATTCGGGTTGACTAGATGGGGGCGTAATTGATGGGAGGAAAAGATAATGGCGATTCAAAGCATTACGATGCCACAGCTCGGTGAAAGCGTAACAGAAGGTACAATCGAAAAATGGCTCGTACAACCAGGTGATACAGTAAAAAAATATGATCCATTAGCAGAAGTTGTGACGGATAAAGTAAATGCAGAAATCCCATCTTCTTTTGAAGGGGTCATTACAGAACTACTTGCAGAAGAAGGGCAAACGTTACCAGTTGGAGCAGTGGTTTGTTCCATTGAAATCGCAGGTGACGGTGAAGTGCCAGCGTCTCCACCAGTGAAAAAGTCAACAGTAAGTGCTGCAATATTAAATGCAGGGATTCAGAAAAAACAAGAGTCTCCGAAGGAAGTTACTGCACCTATTGCATCAGCAAATTCAGTGAGACAGCAAAAAAACCGCTATTCGCCTGCTGTACTTAGACTGGCGCAAGAACATGATATTCCACTTGAGCAAGTTGTTGGTACAGGAGAGGGGGTACGTATTACACGAAAAGATCTACAACAACTCATTGACGCAGGAAATATACCAACGCCAAAAGATGTAACACCTTCTGAGCCAGTTGCAGTTGCAACAACGGCTAGTAGCCAACCTGTTGCCGCTGTCGAAACACCAACAAAACCAATCGCATCCTCGCCAGTGTTGCAAACAGGCGACATTGAAATTCCGGTAACGAATGTGCGCCGTGCCATTGCGAATAATATGGTACGTAGTGCTCAAGAAGTCCCACATGCTTGGATGATGATGGAAGTTGATGTAACGGATTTAGTGGCTTATCGGGATAGTATAAAGATGGACTTTAAGCAAAAGGAAGGTTTTAATATTACCTACTTTGCGTTCTTTGTAAAGGCCGTTGCACAAGCTTTAAAAGAGTTCCCAATGATGAACTCTATGTGGGCGGGTGATAAAATTATCCAAAAACATGACATAAATATTTCCATTGCGGTAGCAACAGACGATGCACTTTTTGTCCCTGTTATAAAACACGCTGATGAAAAGTCCATTAAAGGGATTGCTAAAGAAATTCACGAGCTTGCCCAAAAAGTGCGCACAGGAAAACTGACAATGGACAATATGCAAGGTGGTACTTTTACAGTTAATAATACGGGTGCTTTCGGTTCTGTGCAGTCGATGGGTATTATTAATTATCCGCAAGCTGCCATCTTACAAGTGGAAAGTATTGTAAAAAAACCAGTTGTTTTACCTGGTGGAATGTTTGCAGCACGCGATATCGTAAATTTATGTTTATCTTTAGATCATCGTGTATTAGATGGATTAGTTTGTGGTAAATTCCTAAATAGAGTAAAAGAAATACTCGAAAATACAAATAAATCTTCGACGTCAGTCTACTGATGACTTGTCGGAAACCTGTTGTATAACGGTTTCCGATTTTTTTTTGCTTTTCGAGTCGCAATTTGTCATGTAGAATAACAAATAGAAACTACTAAGGGGGGAAGCTGATTAAGCGTCCGCATGTCAAACAACATGAAAAATATTGAATTTGAAAAGCCGTCCTATTCAGAATGGCAAGATGCAGCAATCAAAGCTTTAAAAGGGAAACCATTCGAGTCTCTTTTAACGAAAACAAGTGAGGGTGTTACTTTAGAACCACTTTATACACAAGAAAGTTTAGTAGCAAAACTTGGAGATGAACTAGATAAACAAGTTGCCACAATCCGTTCCCTGCAAAATAGTCAAGTATTTCGTGTGGCACAGCAAGTTTATGCAGAAACAAGTGAAGCATTTTTCGCTCAACTTGATGATAGTTTAGCTCGTGGTAATGAGATTGTGACAATTGATAGCCGTGTAAACTTTGAATGGTCTGAAGAAATATTGGCACAACTAGCTCCTTATTTCTCTGAATATTCGTTTAAAATAACGGTAAAAGACGAGAATGATCCATTGTTAGCAGTATTTGACAACATCACAAATGAACAGCGTGAAACTGTGAATGGGTATATTGTAGCTAAAAACCCTATCAAGCTTGAAGGATTGCCAAATGTACGAACAATTAGTGCAAACACAGTAACTTACCATAATGAAGGCGCTAATGCCGTACAAGAATTAGCGTATGCACTTGCTATTGCAGCAAAATATGCAGAGCAAGAAGAAAACTTTGAAGCTTTTGCACAAAAATTTTATGTTTCATTTGCGATTGATACACAATTCTTCACAGAAATTGCGAAGTTACGTGCATTTAAAGTACTTTGGAAAGCGTTCTCATCCGCTTATGGTGTGGAAGAGAATGTGAAAATTCCAACGCTTGCGGAAACTTCTCTACGAAGCTTCTCGAAATTGGATGTTTACGTAAATTTACTACGTGCAGCAAATGAAGCGCTTTCTGGATTAATTGGCGGTGCGGATGTATTTACAGTTCACCCACATGATGCATTAACGAAGCCTACAGAACAATCCGTTCGTATTGCTCGAAATGTATCTTTAGTGTTAAAAGAAGAAACAAATGTTTTAAAAATAACAGATCCTGCCGGTGGTTCATACTTCATTGAATCATTAACAGCGGACTTCGTAAAAGAAGCTTGGGCATTATTCTTAGAAATTGAAGCTGCTGGTGGAATGGACGCGTATGCGGCATCCGGTAAATTGGCAGAAGCATTAGAAGTATCTTACCAAGCGCGAATTAAAGCGGCACAAACACGCAAACAATCGGTTATCGGTACGAATATTTATGCAAATCCAGCAGATGTACTTGAAAGTGAAACGAACCCATTATTTGCAGATGTGAAGCGTATTTCGATTCCGTTTGAGCAACTGCGAGCACAAATGACTGCTGCCAATGTGAAAACAGGAATTCTAGCATTAGGTTCACTAAAAAGTTCAAAACCTCGTGCAGACTTTGTATCTGGTTTCTTAAACACTGTTGGTCTAGTACCAGAAAAAAGCGAACCAGTAGCAACAGTTGAGGAAGCGCTCGCTTGGCTAAATACAACAGAAGCAAAATATGTTGTTATTGCAGGCAATGACGATACTACAAAAGAATTAGTACCAGCGATTTTAGCTAAAAAACCAGCAAACGTCATTGTAGACGTTGCAGGTAAATTTAAAGACGAAGAAGAAGCTTGGTTAGCAAATGGCTTAAACGGCTTTATTTTCGCAGGACAGAACATCATTGAAAAATTAAATTCAGTGTTCGCTAGCATGAAGGAGGTCCAACGATGAGCAAGCCTAATTTTAGTGCAATTGAAATCGAAAAAGTATTATCAACTGAAGCTCCTGCGGCGTCAGATGAAAAATTCATGACAAATGAAGGTATTGAAATTAAAGATATTTATACAAAAGATGACATTAAAGATGTGAAACATTTACATGATGTAGCTGGTATAGCACCGAATACACGTGGACCATACCCTACTATGTATGTTGCGCGTCCTTGGACAGTTCGTCAGTATGCAGGTTTCTCTACTGCTGAAGAATCAAATGCCTTTTATAAACGTAACCTTGCAATGGGTCAAAAAGGGCTTTCAGTTGCCTTTGACTTAGCAACGCACCGTGGTTATGATTCAGACCACCCACGCGTTACAGGTGATGTTGGTAAAGCTGGGGTTGCCATTGACTCTGTCGAAGATATGAAAATTTTATTTGATCAAATTCCGTTAGACCAAATGTCTGTATCTATGACGATGAATGGTGCAGTACTGCCAGTACTTGCCTTCTACATCGTTGCTGCTGAAGAGCAAGGGGTAACACCTGACCAGCTAGCTGGAACAATTCAAAATGATATTTTAAAAGAATACATGGTCCGTAACACATATATTTATCCACCTGCAATGTCGATGAAAATTATTGCGGACATCTTTGAATATACTGCGAAATTCATGCCGAAATTTAACTCTATTTCTATTTCGGGCTACCATATTCAAGAAGCAGGTGCTACAAATGATATTGAACTTGCCTACACGCTAGCCGACGGACTTGAGTATGTTCGTACAGGGTTAAAAGCGGGTATTGATATCGATGCCTTTGCACCACGTTTATCATTCTTCTGGGCGATTGGTATGAACTATTACATGGAAGTGGCAAAAATGCGTGCTGCACGCCGTATTTGGGCGCAAATGATGTCTACGTTCAATCCAAAAAATCCAAAGACATTAGCATTACGTACACACTCACAAACTTCTGGATGGTCTTTAACAGAGCAAGATCCATTCAATAACGTGACGCGTACATTAATCGAAGCCAATGCTTCTTCAATGGGGCATACGCAATCTCTTCATACGAACGCACTTGACGAAGCAATTGCTTTACCAACAGATTTCTCTGCACGTATTGCACGTAATACGCAGTTATTCTTACAAGAAGAAACAGCCATGACAAAAGTGATTGATCCATGGGGTGGTTCATATTATGTTGAAAAACTAACAGATGAAATCACTGAATCTGCTTGGGCGTTAATCGAAGAAATTGAAGAACTTGGTGGTATGGCAAAAGCGATTGAAACAGGTCTTCCAAAGATGAAGGTTGAGGAAGCTGCGGCGAAACGTCAGGCGAAAATTGACTCGAAATCAGAAACAATCGTTGGTGTGAACAAATATCGTCTGGACAAAGAAGAGCCAATCGACATTCTTGATATCGACAATACACTAGTACGTCAAAAGCAAATTGAGCGTTTAGATGCTATGAAAGCAGCTCGTGATGAGGCAGAAGTACAAAAACATCTTGCACGCTTAACGAAAGCAGCACAAGATGGTGAGGAAAACCTACTTGCAGTAGCGGTAGATGCAGCGCGTGCTCGTGCATCACTGGGAGAAATTTCTGATGCAATCGAAGTTGTATCTGGTCGTCATAAAGCCATCATCCGTTCCATTTCAGGCGTCTATTCTGCTAACTTCTCTGACGAAGAACAAATTACTGAAGTGAAAAATATGACAGATGAGTTCCTTGAAAATGAAGGTCGTCGCCCACGTATTTTAGTTGCGAAAATGGGACAAGACGGACATGACCGAGGTGCAAAAGTTATTGCAACTGGCTATGCTGACTTAGGGTTTGACGTAGATATTTCACCACTATTCATGACACCTGAAGAAACTGCGCAAATGGCTGTTGAAAATGACGTACATTGTATCGGCGTATCATCATTAGCAGCAGGTCACAAAACTTTAGTACCTGCATTGGTTTCTGAACTGAAAAAACTTGGGCGTGAAGATATTATCATTATCGTTGGCGGCGTTATTCCAGCACAAGATTATGAATTCCTTTATGAAGCAGGTGCTGTGGCGATCTTTGGTCCTGGTACAGTGATACCTGTATCTGCCATTAAAATTATTGAGGAAATCTATAAACGTTTAGGTTACGAGGAAGTGTCTAAATAATGGACAAAAACAAAGGGATGCAGGAAAGTGCTCTATTTGTCATGGGTGGCGTGGAAGCATCTCACGACGGTATGCAGTATGGTGTACCGAAAAAATTCCGAAAGAAAAAGGCGGACAACCTTAATATACTGGAGCTTGCACGAGATGTACGTGCAGGCTCACGTGTACAGTTGTCAAAAGCCATTACGCTCATTGAAAGTTCTAATAGTGCCCATAAAGCACAGGCTCAGGAGTTATTACAGGAACTTTTACCGCATACAGGCAACAGTGTTCGTATAGGGATTACGGGAGTACCAGGGGCTGGTAAAAGCTCTTTCATTGAAGCTTTCGGAACGATGTTATGTGAGATGGGTAAAAAAGTAGCGGTCCTTGCAATAGACCCGAGTTCTTCATTATCAGGGGGCAGTATTTTAGGCGATAAAACGCGCATGGAAGAACTGGTGAAAAAGCCGAATGCATTCGTTCGTCCATCACCGTCTGCTGGTACCCTGGGGGGTGTCCATAAGAAGACGCGCGAAACGATGCTTGTATGTGAAGCAGCGGGCTACGATGTCATTTTAATTGAGACAGTTGGTGTTGGACAGAGTGAAACATACGTCCGCGGTATGGTCGATTTCTTCCTGTTGCTCGTGTTAACAGGTGCAGGAGATGAGCTTCAAGGTATGAAAAAGGGCATCATGGAATTGGCGGATGCAATTGTTGTGCATAAAGCGGATGGTGACAATGTTCGACTAGCGAAAAAAACTGTTTCCGAATACAAGCAAATATTGCATTTCCTTCAACCTGCAACACCAGGTTGGATGTCTACTGCCATGCCAGTTAGTTCGTGGGAGAAAAAGGGACTCGATAAAGTATGGGATACAATCGGTGAATTTAGGCAAACGGTAGAAGCAAATAACTATTGGTCTATCCGACGTCAAAATCAAACGAGAGATTGGTTCCAATCTATGATTACGGATCATTTAATTGATGCATTTTACGGAGACCCAAATCGCAAGGAACAAGTGCAGTTACTAGAGCGCCAAATCCTCAATGGGCAATTAACAGTAACGCAAGGTGTAGATCGTTTATTTAGCGATGAGCAATCACAGAAATAATGTACGCTTTTATATGAGCATGTAGGTGCACAAAAGCATCACTTACTGCTATGATAGGAGATGTATGAGCGCTTTCAACCTAAAGTTATGCAAAGCAAATGAAGACAGCGCGAAATTGAAAGGAGCTATCGCTTTATGAATATGGATTACGATTTATTTATGCAAGAAATTTTAAAAACAGCACGTGCAGAAATTGAGGCTGCAGGATACGAGCAATTACGCACGCCTGAAGCTGTTGAAGAGGCGTTTGCTCGTCCAGGTACAACATTAGTTATGGTCAATTCAGTATGTGGCTGTGCAGGGGGCATTGCTCGTCCAGCAGCAGCGCAATGTGTGCATTACGATAAAAGACCAGATCATTTAGTTACTGTCTTTGCAGGTCAAGATAAAGAAGCGACAGCAGCTGCTCGTTATCACTTCGGTGAAGACCACTTACCATCTTCTCCATCATTTGTTCTTTTAAAAGATGGACAAGTCGTAGCAGAAGTGGGTCGCTATGAAATCGAAGGCCATGATCCAATGTCAGTAGTGACAAACTTACAAGCAAATTTTGAAGAATATTGTGAAGAGCTATAAAGTTTATTAACACCTACATGGTGCGCTCAACATAAGTTTAGCTTTTATTGATTTGACTAAAGTGACTAGTACACTTTAGTCAAATCCTTTTGGAATTTTTGTAATATTGGCTAAATATATGTGCAACACAATAAAAGTTTAAATAGATAAGATGAGCTTCTAATGAATAACTATTCGTTATGAATGCTGCAGGATGGGAGGCAGTCGACTTGAAGAAATTTTCAATCGGCTATCGTACATTAAAAACAGCAGTCGGAGCAGCAATCGCCATTGCGATTGCGCAGTATTTTGAATTGGCTTCATATGCTTCAGCCGGTATTCTAACGATTCTATGTGTGCAGCCAACAAAGAAAAAATCCCTTCATGCTGCTTATACTCGCTTTGTCGCAAGCATTATTGGAATGCTGTATGCATTTTTGAGCTTTGAGCTATTTTCTTATCACCCGTTAACATTAGCAGGAATGCTTGTATTGTTTATACCGACGATTGTTTCGTTAAAGGTGGCAGATGGCTTTGTATCAAGTGCGGTGATTATTATGCATATTTACGCAGCTAAGGGCTTTTCGTATGATTTGGTAACGAATGAGTTAGCCCTAATGGCTATTGGTTATGGTACGGGAATCGCCATTAATATGTATATGCCAGACATTCAAAAGGAATTAAATTACTATAGAGTTAAAATAGAGGAACTGTACAGTAAGATTTTTTTAGAAATTGCCAGCTATTTAAGACAGGGTGATACGTTATGGGATGGACAAGAACTGATTCAAGCAGTCAAAACGTTGAATGATGCAAAATCATTAGCCTTTAAAGATGTAGAAAATCATTTTACTCGTAGACAAAATGACTATTATGTCTATTTCGATATGCGTGAGCAACAGCTTGAAATTATTGAACGTGTTCTCCCGAAAATAACGGCATTACCTGTTATAGTACAAGAGGCGGAAATTGTGGCAGACTTTGTCCAAGACCTTGGGGAGCATGTCCATTCTGGAAATACGGCAGGTCGTTATAGGGAGAAATTAGAGTTAGCGAAAAGAGATTTTGCGAAACTACCTTTACCAACAAACCATCAAGAGTTTATTGCGCAAGCAGCGCTTTATCAATTCATTGAAGAAATGGATCGGTATTTAGAAATAAAGCAATCATTTAAGGGTTTAAAGGTAGAAAGAAAGCGCCCACAGTAGCGTGGACGCTTTGCATTTTCTTAAACTAGCATTGATAAACCGAATGCAAGAGATGAGATGACCATGATGGCAATCATGGCATAAACAACGACTTTTTGAAATTTTTTATTACTCATATGCTCGTTCGCTCCTTCTTTTCTTATAAATAGTTTAGCAAATCTGAAAAATTTCTCAAGTAGTAGAGTTTTGACAAAAAAATCTGTAAAATAGGTTATGTACCATAACAGAAGGAGATGTCACCATGGAGAGAGTAGACCATATTGGGATTGCAGTGCGCGATCTAGATGAACGCATTACATATTATACAGAAACTTTAGGTTTAAAGTTGCTGAAAGTGGAAGAGGTTGAATCTCAACAGGTTCGTGTTGCTTTTATTGACGCTGGCAATGTGAAAATTGAGTTACTTGAACCGATGAGCGAAAAAAGCGCTATTCACGGATTCATCGAAAAACGTGGCGAAGGCATTCACCATGTTGCATTCGGTGTAACAGGAATTCGTGAACGCATGGCAGAACTTCGTGAAAAAGGCGTGCGTCTTTTGTCGGAAGAGCCAGGACCAGGTGCAGGTGGCGCAGAGGTTGCTTTCATGCATCCTAAATCATCTTTCGGTGTGTTATATGAATTATGCGATAAAAGTGGAAAAGGGGAAAAGTGATTAGTATGGATATGTTCGACAAAATTAATGACTTATATGATCGTAAGACGGTAATTGAGCTTGGCGGTGGCTATGAACGCATCGAAAAGCAACATGATAAAGGTAAATTAACAGCTCGTGAGCGTATTGAATTATTACTAGACGAAGGTACGTTTTTCGAGATTAACCCATTCATTACACACCGTACAGTAGACTTCGGTATGGACAAAATGGAAGGCCCTGGCGATGGTGTAGTAACAGGCTTTGGTAAAATTAACGGACGTCCAGTTTACTTATTCTCTCAAGATTTCACTGTTTTTGGTGGAGCGCTTGGTGAAATGCACGCTAAAAAAATGGCGACAGTAATGGATCTAGCAGCTAAAAACGGCACACCGTTTATCGGTATTAACGATTCAGGTGGCGCGCGTATTCAAGAGGGTGTTCTTTCTCTTGATGGTTACGGACACATCTTCTATCGTAATGCGATTTACTCTGGAGTAATTCCACAAATCTCTGTTATTATGGGACCTTGTGCGGGTGGAGCTGTTTATTCTCCAGCTATCACAGACTTTATCTTAATGGTTGATAAAACATCTCAAATGTTTATTACTGGACCAAAAGTAATTGAAACAGTAACAGGCGAAAAAATCTCTGCTGAAGACCTAGGTGGTTCAAAAGTAAACAATGCAGTAAGTGGTAACGCTCACTTCCGTGCACCATCTGAAGAAGCGGCAATCAATCAAATTAAACAATTATTAAGCTATTTACCACAAAATAATAAAGAAAAAGCACCGCGTCAACCACGACCAGAAGGTGACGATTACCGTCCAGAAATCGTGGATACTGTGCCAATCGAAACAACGCGTCCATATGATGTGCGTAAAGTTGTAGAACAAGTAGTGGACGAAGGTTCATTCATGGAAGTTCACTCAGAATTTGCGAAAAATGTCGTAGTTGGTTTTGCACGTATTGCTGGTGAATCTGTAGGTCTTGTATGTAACCAACCAAAAGTATTAGCTGGTGGTCTTGATATCGATTCTTCAGATAAGGCAGCTCGTTTCATTCGTACTTGTGACGCTTATAACGTGCCAATTATCACATTTGAAGACGTTTCTGGTTTCTTCCCAGGCGTAAAACAAGAGCATGGTGGTATTATCCGTCATGGTGCGAAAATCCTTTATGCATACTCTGAAGCAACTGTACCAAAAATTACAGTTATTCTACGTAAAGCATATGGTGGTGCGTACGTTGCACTTAACTCTAAATCAATCGGTGCTGACTTAGTATTCTCTTGGTCAAACGCTGAAATCGCAGTAATGGGTGCAGCAGGGGCAGCAAATATTATCTTTGCACGTGAAATTGCGAAGTCTGAAGATCCAGAAGCAACTCGTGCAGCAAAAATTGAAGAGTACAAAGAGAAATTCGCAAATCCTTATGTTGCGGCATCTCGTGGTATGGTAGACGATGTTATTGATCCTCGTGATACGCGTATCAAACTTATTCAAGCTCTAGATATGTTGTCAAACAAGCACGAAACACGTCCAGAGAAAAACACGGAAACATTCCACTATAAGTTGGACAAACCCAGTAGCCAGTTGGCTGCTGGGTTTTTTAAATGGAACGACTAAAAAATATATTCAAAAAATGACAGATAATTGAAACATTATGGCGACTCACCCGTACAAATAGGTAAGGGAGTTGAGATGAATGGAGTGGCAACAATTACAGTCTGAGCAGGAAAAACTTCATGCCCAGCTAAGAAATGTTAATAGATTAAGTGAAAAAAAGCTTTTAATTGAAGGACAAATCGAGCATGCAAGGCAGGAAATTTCCAAACATTCTATAGAACTCAATCAAATTCGAATCAAACTTGATAAGCTCGAAGGTTTTTCATTTATGAATATGATTCGAACTTGGACAGGGCAGCAAGATGAGCTAAGAGCGGAGAAAGTCGATAAAGCAGCAATTTTGGAATTGAAAAGCAATGAAGCCAAAAAAATGCTACATGATTTAACAATCGACCTGGAGCAAGTGAATCACATGCTCAACCAATCGAATGAAAAACCATTGCAACAAGCGCTAAGTCGTTTGCAAGAAAAAAAGCAAAGCTATCTTCAACTACACGAGCCTGAATATGCGCACAAATTGGAACAGCTTGCGAATGAAGAAGTGATGACGAAGCAGCTAATTCTTGAGATAACGGAAGCAGAAGAGGCGGGGGATATTGCGCTAACTAAATTAGGTCAGGCAGCAGCGTCACTGCATTCAGCGGGTGGATTTTCTACATGGGATACGTTTTTTGGAGGTGGCATTATTGCCACGCATTTAAAGCATGATGCGCTTGATAAAACCGAAAGCTATCTTCACAATGCTCAAATTGCCTTGCAACGTTTTCATAATGAATTGCTTGATGTCCAAGATTTGTCTACCCAGTCATTACATGTGGAGGCAGACGGTTTTGTAAAATTTGCGGATTATTTCTTTGATGATATTTTTTCTGCTTGGTCAGTCCATTCAAAAATATCAACAGCAAGAGAGCAAGTATCCCGTGTACAAGATGATGTACATAATACGATTAGACGTTTACAAGAAAAACATCATAAAGCAGTAGCTCATTTAGAAGAATTACAGAAAGAAAAAAAGCGATTTTACAAATTTAACAACGAAGCCGAGTCAAAAGCGAAAAAGTGTTAGATTGCTTGTGAGCAATCTAACACTTTTTTGCTATAAACGCTAGGGCGCTTGCTAAAGGGTTACCAACGATTCATGGATTTCTACGGAATGAAAAGACAAAATAAAGAAGTTACTACTAGCGTATTATTCCAACTCTTCAGTCATTGTGCTAAACTAATACTTATATTATGACGTGGAAAACACGTAAATCAAGGGAGTCTTACAACATGACAAGTCGTTTAGTAGAAGAGTTTTTTGAGCTCGTACAAATCGATTCAGAAACAAAACATGAACAACTAATTGCGCCGGTATTAATCGACAAATTAACAGCACTTGGTTTTACAGTAGTGCAAGATGATGCACATACTCGAAATGGTCATGGAGCTGGCAATATTATTGCGACATTAAAAGGTTCATTAGACATTGAGCCAATCTATTTTACTTCTCATATGGATACAGTTGTACCAGGAAAGGGCATTAAACCGTCTCTACGTGAAGATGGTTATATCGTTTCTGATGGCACAACGATTTTAGGCGCAGACGATAAAGCGGGTCTAGCAGCGATGTTTGAAATGGTAAAACGCTTAAAAGAACAGCAAATCGAACATGGTGATATCGAGTTCATCATTACAGCAGGAGAAGAAAGCGGACTTGTGGGGGCGAAAGAATTGGACCCTTCAATTATTCGTGCAAAATACGGCTTTGCGGTAGATAGTGATGGCAAAGTAGGTGGAATCGTGACAGCAGCGCCATTCCAAGCGAAAATTTTTGCCAAAATCATCGGCAAAACAGCGCATGCAGGCGTTGCTCCTGAAAAAGGTGTGTCAGCGATTACAGTTGCGTCAAAATGTATTGCACAAATGAAGCTTGGGCGTTTGGACGAAGAAACAACAGCTAATATTGGTCGCTTTGAAGGTGGTCAAGCAACGAATATAGTGTGCGATGAAGTAACGATTTTAGCAGAAGCACGCTCTATTGATAAGACAAAACTTGATGCCCAAACTCAACATATGCAAGATAAGTTCGAACAAGTTGCCGCTGCAATGGGTGCACGTGCAGAGATAGAAGTGAAACTAATGTATCCTGGTTTCCGTGTTACAGAGTCAGACAAAGTCGTTCAAGTAGCAATGGCAGCAGCCCGCAACATTGACCGCACGCCACAACTAGGTATATCTGGTGGCGGATCAGATGCCAATATTATTGCAGGCTTTGGTATCCCTACTGTGAACTTGTCAGTAGGCTATGAAGATATTCATACAACAAATGAAAAGATTCCTGTAGAAGAATTAGAAAAACTAGCAGATTTACTTGTGGAAATTGTGAAAGAGTCAGCTAAACACGAGCGCTAAAAAGAAGGAAGTGACCTAATGGAAAGTGTAAAGGCAGTAGTTTTCGCTTGTGGTACAGAAGAATATGCAGTACCGGTGGAGCAAGCAATCTCAATTGAAAAATTAGAGCAAATAACGCCCATTCCACATTTACCAAATTATTTATTAGGTTTTACAAGAAATCGAGGAGAGCTAATTCCTGTATTGGATTTTGAACGTATTCTCTATAATCGTTCATCAAATGCGGCTACAGCACGTATAATTGTCCTCAATACGGATGTCGTGAACTATGGCTTGCTCGTAACAGAGGCACGTGAAATTCTTGATTTAGATGAGTCCATTTTAAAGCAAATGGGGCTTGTTAATTATTCCAAAACACGTTACTTTACGGCAGTGGCCAATTTAGAAAACCGTATGATTACGTATGTAGATCCTAAAATTCTTGTAAATTCTTTAGATGGCATTCGAGAAATTATCAATTATTTGCACAAAATGCTGGAAAATGAAAAAGAAAACGTAGAAGCATAAGTTTTGATAAACAAAAGGAATAACATGAAAACCCCCTCCAATGTTGGAGGGGTTTTCATTTGGATTAAGAAAGTCGACCGCTATAGTCTTCAAACTTAAATTCACGAATGACTTTAATACCTTCTTCATCGTTATATGAAACGATAGATGGTAGGTTGACACCGTTAAACATATGGTTTTTAACCATTGAGTAGTGGGCCATATCTGTAAAGACAAGACGATCGCCTGGTTTTAGAGGTTCTTCAAATGAGTAATCACCGATAACATCACCTGCAAGGCATGTAAGTCCACCAAGGCGATATGTGTATGCTAGCTCATTGGCTTGACCTGACCCGATAATCATCGGACGGTAAGGCATTTCAAGTACGTCTGGCATATGACAAGTTGCCGATGTATCTAAAATAGCTAAGTCCATGCCGTTTTTCTGAATATCAAGAACCGTTGCAACTAAGTAGCCTGTATTCAGTGCTACTGCTTCACCAGGCTCTAAATACACAAGGAGATTGTACTTATCTTGAATATAATTAATGATATTCACTAGTTTTTCTACATCATAATCTTCACGCGTGATATGGTGACCACCGCCAAAGTTTAGCCATTTCATTTGGTGTAAAACATCACCAAATTTTTCTTCGACTTTTTCAATTATACGCTCTAATGTATCAGAGTTTTGCTCACACATTGCGTGGAAGTGTAAGCCATCAATACCGTCAAGCAGAGATTTGTCGAAGTTAGCTAATGTTGTACCAAGACGAGAGTTCGTATAGCAAGGATCATATAGTGCTGTTTCTATTTCAGAGTACTCAGGATTAACACGAATACCACATTCAATTGTTTTGCCAGCAGCTTTTACTTTATCCTTGTACTGTGCCCATTGGTTGAAAGAGTTAAAGACGATGTGATCAACATAGCCAAGAAGCTCGTCCATTTCATGCTCTACATAAGCAGGAGCATAAACATGAACTTCTTTGCCCATTTTTTCATAGCCAAGACGGGCTTCAAAAAGTGAGCTTGATGTAATCCCAGCTAAGTATTCACCAACTAAAGGGAATGTTGAATGCATAGAAAACCCTTTTAGAGCAAGTAAAATACGGCAGCCCGTACGATCTTGTATCGACTTTAAAAGCTCAAGATTTTTTGTTAATAGTCGTTCATCCACTACATAAGAAGGTGATGGAACTTTTGTGAAATCAATTGGTTTCATCGGCTACTTTCCTTCGCTTCGATCTCTAAGTCAAGTAATTCTGGGTTATGGCTTTCTTGCCATGGTAGACCCCATTTGTTTAATGCATCCATAAATGGATCTGGATCGAATTCTTCTACGTTCCAGACACCTGGTTTTTGCCATTGACCGTTCATAACAAGCATTGCACCGATCATTGCTGGTACGCCAGTTGTGTAAGAAATCGCTTGAGAACCAACTTCGTTATAGCACGCTTCGTGGTCACATACGTTATACACGTAGTACGTTTTTTCCTTGCCATCTTTTAAACCACGGATAATACAGCCGATATTTGTTTTACCTTTTGTACGTGGTCCTAATGATGCTGGATCTGGTAATACGGCTTTCAAGAAGTGGATTGGCTGAATCATTTGCCCTTCGAATTCGATTGGTTCAATTGAAGTCATGCCTACATTCTCTAATACTTTTAAGTGTGTTAAGTATTTTTCAGAGAATGTCATCCAGAATCGAATTTGCTTTAGACCTTTAATGTTTTTAGCAATTGATTCTAATTCTTCATGGTATAACAGGTAAATATCTTTTGGCCCGATTTCTGGTAAGTTATACACTTCTTTTTTCTCAAGTGGTGCTGTTTCAATCCACTCGCCTTCTTTCCAGTAACGACCATTCGCTGTAATTTCGCGAATATTGATTTCTGGATTGAAGTTTGTTGCGAAATGATAACCGTGGTCACCAGCATTGGCATCTACGATATCGATATAGTGGATTTCGTCGAATTCATGTTTTTGAGCATGTGCTGTGAAAACGCCTGTTACACCAGGGTCAAAACCACTACCAAGTAATGCCGTTAAGCCAGCTTTTTCAAACTTCTCTTTATAAGCCCATTGCCATTTATATTCAAATTTTGCCGTTTCAGGTGGCTCGTAGTTTGCAGTATCCACATAGTGCACACCTGTCGCTAAGCAAGCATCCATAATCGTTAAGTCCTGATAAGGTAACGCTACGTTAATGACAACATCTGGTCCGAAACTTTTAATAAGTTCGATTAATTCATCTGTATTGTCAGCGTCTACCTGTGCAGTATGAATCTTTGTTTTTCCGCCGTCTAGTTTTTCTTTTAGAGCGTCACATTTTGAAACAGTTCTACTTGCGATACAAATTTCCTCAAATACGTCCGAATTTTGAACACACTTGTGTACCACAACACTGGCTACTCCGCCAGCTCCTATAATCAATGCTTTACCCAATTGTCTACCCCCAAGTTCATATAAAGTATTGTCAAACAAGCTGATTATACAGAAAATTGATTTACTACTCAATCATTGTTTTTAAATTTCTACAAAAAATTTTTTATTTCAACATTTATTAGCCGTAATTAGTGGAGGATACCCTGATAGCTGAGCACCTAACGCGTAAAAATCCACTGCGTATTCTGGCCTGCACGACATAGGTTACAAAAACGCTCATAGTTGAGTTATTGGGTTATGCTTTAGCGTAGATAGCAGAAGTCTCCATGGATTTTTACTTGGTAGTCATGCACCTTAAATTGTTTAAAAATTGTTTGAGTGACTGGCACTCAAAGGTGGGGTTCTGCATCGCCCCATAAATAAAAAATAATGATTAACAGCGTACTTAATAATCCCATCACGAGTCCATAGGTGCTGAAAGTCACTTGCACTTGACTTTGCACAGCATAAATAAAAATGGCTCCAAGTGTTAATAAATTGCCCATAATAAGTAATAACAGATGAAAACGTTTATTCATAGCAAGCCCCTCCTAAAATAAAATTTACTTGCCCCAAAGATGAAAATATTTTACTTCAATTATCTCATAATTCAGAAAAAATATCCAAATAATAACTATTATTATGTAAAAAAGTTTGAAAGATGGAGGGATTTATCTAAATTTCGTATGGAAATAATGGTTATTTTTCTATGAATGATGAATGGTGCTTTTTGAAGCTGACGTTGCAATGCGCTTGAAACCGATTATTCTTCATGGTGTTGCAAGTAGGCTGACATTATTTATATTAAAAAAACAGCTTAAGAATGCATTGGTTTTATGATTATTGCTGTTTTTCGCTCTAAAGATGGTAAACTACCAATAAGAAAGCTCTTTGGTGAAGGTGAGGATTTTATCGTGATCAATCAATTTAATGAACAAGTACAACAAATAAATGAATTATTTGTCAGTGGCCAAGTGAAAGAAAGCTATACCTTGGCGAAGGCATTATTAAAGAACGAATTATTTGAAGCGGATGATTCTTTTCCTATTATTCAACAGCATGTGGCACTTTTAGAGGCTAATGGCTATGCTACTATGCCAGTCCACACTGCAGATAATGTAAAGCAAAGTGTCGAACGTGCGGATGGATCGTATCCAGAGCGTGATGTCCTTAGTGCCTATATTGGCAGTCAGGACGATGAGCAATTTGGTCGAGTGGTAGATGAATTATTAGCGGGGTCTATCGAAGCGCAAGCAAATGCTTACTATACAATGGCTGAATATTTTGTACTCGCAAAAGAGCCTGATAAAGCAATGGTACAATATGCGGAAGCAATTAAATTACAACCGAATATAGCACTGTATTGGGGAGCATTTGCGCAATTTATTAATCATATGGAAGCGAGCCCGTATTTGGCACTTCGTCTCATTGAAGAGGCGATTCAGCTAGATGGCATGAATGCTCGTTGGTATTATATTCAAGGGAATATCTTTTTCCAGTTAGTTGCAGCTACCAAAAATTTAAGTTACTTACCGGCACTAGAGGAAGCTTGGTCGAAAGCCAAAAAACGCTGCTCTGCTAAGCAAGTGGCGTTAAAGGTGGACATCGCTAAGTCAGAGGATTTACTAACACAGTGGAAGAAACAAATGCTATAAGGACGAGCTTTTTAATCATAGTATTCCACGGGCGTTTATGCAGGCTTTACTTGTATATTTATGAATTGTTTGAGTGACTGGCACTTAGTAAATATGCTTAACGACAGGCGTTTCAGTAGATATTTAATTGTATATTTATAAATTTTTTGAGTGGCAGGCACTACATTTCTGTATTTTTATGCTAGAATAGGATTATAAACGGACGTAAGAAGCTTATTTTATTGCATGAAAGAAGTGTTTGTTTGAGTTTATATGTTGCGTATGTATTAGTAGGGCTTGCTATAGCAATGCCTGTAGGTGCCATCACGGTCGAAATGACCAAGCAGGGGCTAAAAAATGGCTTTATGCATGGCTGGGCAGTAGGGCTTGGCGGTATGACGGTTGATGTAGTATTAGTTTTTGCTCTGTATATGGGGCTTGCTTCTATATTAGCTATGCCGCTAATTCAGCTGCCTATGTGGATTATTGGCGCCGGCTTCTTGTTTTTACTTGGGTTAGATTCTATCAAAAATGCCGATCAAGACATTACGCTAGCGGGTGAAAAAGTAACAAAATCATTTTTCACATCGTATCGCAACGGGCTTCTTGTAGCCATTTCGCCAGGAAACCTTGTTTTTTGGGTAAATGTATTCGGTGTAGTTCTAGCAAAATCGTATGACAAAGGAGAGTCAGCAAGTTTCCTAGTAATAGCTGCTGGTATACTTAGCGGTATTTTACTGCACGACATAGGTTTGATGACCATTGTTTCGGTTACACGTAAGGCGATGAGTCGAAAAATGATTAAAACCCTGACAATGATATCAGGCGTGTTATTAATTTGTTTCGCAGGTTACTTTATTTATGAATTTATTCAAGGAATTAAAATGTACAGATAATCGACAAAAGGCATTGAGAAGTAGATTCTCAATGCCTTTTTAGGTTATCATCATCGTTATGCTGGAATTGTGCGATGTTCCTCAATGCAAGCGATTATTTCTTCCGCTACTTGATGTGCCAAAGCCAGTTCAGAAGTAAAGCCTACACAAGAACAATTCATCTCACCTAAAATATAGCAATCTTCGCCTGCCTCATTTGTATCTAGCATAAAATCGGCTGTCCAAATAAGTGGTAAATCATAATTACCTAATAAGTTGGTAACGAGTGGTAACTGTGTTAAGAAGTTTTGTACAAGTTGTTCCCAATCCTCTGGTTTATCGTAGCGATATTGCGCACCAGAGAAAAGTGTAGCACTAAAGGCATCTTCAGTATCGGCTGGTTTTTTATGTACCACGTGAACTGGTTTGTCACGCAACATAAATAAGCGGATTTCGCCTTCAGTAATACGAGGAAGGAAACGCATATCAATTAACATTCCATTTGTGCCAGTAATGTACTGCTCACAAAACGTCATAAATGCACCTAGCTCCCAATACTCTACATGATTATCTTTTGCTTCAGTACATTTAATTTTGGCATCAAGAGGTACTTCTGTTATGCCAGCAGCAAGGGGCTCGACTAATTTTACTCGCCAAATACCTTCGCCAGTTGAACCTCGATTTTGTTTTAAGACACGTTCCGTCAGTGCAAGGGAAGTAGGGAATTGTGCTTTAAATGCCTCAATCGTGTAATAAGCAAATGTATCATCTGGTACTAAATTAGTAGACACTAATTTCGATAATACATCTTTCGAACCGTAGCCAATCATTGCATCCGGATGAGGCATGCCAATCACACCTGCTGCACATAACTCTCGTAGCATTTCGAAATATTCTTCCTCATGTTCTAAATTACCAGGATTAATGCGAGATACATAGGAAACGCCATTTTCTTTTACGTAGTCAAAAATTTCGTCCTTTTTTGTTACCTCAAAAAATATTACTTCCGCATCTTGTCCACGTTGTTTAAGTGCATTGACCATCGGCATTGTATCAAGTCTGTAGCCGTCAGGTCCCTTGTCAGTGCCGCCTTGTACTTCGAAGAAAATAACTTTTTTATTCATATATAGCCTCCTTAACTTCTTGATATTTTTTAGTATACTGGACAAACAAGGAGAAAAGATATACGAAATATGTAAATTTTATATATAATTTCATGGTGAAAATGTTCTCGTATAGTAGTTTACGACTAATTATTTTTTGAATAATCAAATTTCAGAGTTATTTACTATTAAACTGGGTTTAAATTACAATTATAAGTTTTTCTTCTGAAACACTGTAAGATATAAAATCATGCATAGAATCAGTAATGTGCCAATCATTTGGAAGCCCCCAAATGGAATTTGCAGCCAAAGAACACTTGTGATGACGGCCATTAAAGGTTCCAAACTACCAAGTAAGCTTGTTTCTTTTGGGGATAGGTAATGCAAACTGGCAATATAAAACCAAAATGCAAGCATCGTACCAAAAATAATGATAAAGAAAAAATAAGCAGTAGTCGCAAATGTCCAGGTCGATAGCTCAATGTGCCATGGTTGATAGAATATGCTCATGGTGACACCCCCAATGAGCATCGCCCAACCGACAACAAGTAAAGAATGGAATTGTTGTAAAAGCGGTACGGCATACAATGTATAAAAAGCGACAGCCAGACCGGATAACACACCCCAAAATACACTCATAAACGGAACAGAAAGCGTGGAAAATGAACCGTTTGTCAGCAATAAAGTCGTACCGATTAGTGTAAGTGATACAGCAATGCCATCTTGTTTGGTGAGTTTACTGTATTTTTTAATAATATAGTAACTGATAATGAAAAGTGGCGCTAAATACTGTAATAAAGTCGCTACAGCAGAATTACCGATTGCAATGGACATCATATATGTATATTGCACAGCAAGCATACCAAGTAGACTAAAGAGAATTTGTCTGAATGCATCTTGCTTTGTTCGCCACATAACAAAAATGGATTGGTGACGATGTGTTATTTTGTAAATGGCGATTAACAAGATACCAGCAACAAGCAGCCTGCTCGATACGAGCCAACCAACTTCAATATGTTCTTGCTGGAATAGTTTTTGCGCAACTGTTCCGCCAATTCCCCAAAAGCTTGCACCAAGAATGACAAGCATAAAACCAAAAGCACGGTTTTTTTTATGTTGTTGATTCATTTTCTAACATCTCCTAAACTATCAATATAAAAAATAATATACAATTTTCATTGTAAAAAATATCGTATTAACGGTTTAAACTATCAATATATTGAGGTGTTTGCATTGACATTGACGCATATTAAAGTAGCGAAGGATTTACAAGAATTAACGATACATGGTTCGAATGCATTTCCAATTGCTTTATACGAAACGACATTACAAGTAGATCGGTTGGATTTTTTGCCATTACATTGGCATAAAGAAATACAGTTCGTCTATGTCAAAAGTGGACGTGTCAACTATCGTGTAGGTGCGGACATCATACTGCTTGAGGCGGGAGAAGGGCTATTTGTCAATGCAGCATGTTTACATGAAGCAAAACCAAATGAGGTGGACCAGTCGTTGCTGTTTTGTATAAATGTTGATCCGAAATTTTTAGGCGGACATGAGGGCAGTGTGTTGACATCTAAATATGTGCAACCATATATAGCCAATAATAGACTACCATTTGTTAAGCTTTCTGGTGAGCTAGCACAAGCTATAGAACGTGTTGCCCAATTATTAAAAGAACGAAATGCCTTTTTTGAATTTCAGGTATGGAGGGGATTATTATCGATTTGGGAGGCTATTTTAATGCAATCGAAGCTTACTGAGGAAACGATACATGCTTCTATGATCGTGCAACATGAGCGTGCAAAAGAAATGCTTGACTACATTCATCGTCATTATCAAGAAAAAATAACCCTGGAAAAATTAGCTGCACATGTGTTTATCAGCAAGGCAGAATGCAGTCGTTTTTTTAAAAAAGTAGTCGGTATGACACCATTTACCTATCTATCCCATTACCGTTTAAGGAAAAGTATGGAGTTGTTGCGTGATCGTGACAAACCCATCACCTTTATTGCATCAGACACAGGCTTTAGTACAGTTAGTTACTATATTGAGCGTTTTAAAGCATATACGGGTTATTCACCACATGCGTATCGCAAAAAATTTTTAGTTGAACAGCGCAATACGTAGTGTTCGGAGAAAAGTGAATATTTCATGACATGCTCATACATTAAAAACTTTGCTTTCCTTGTAAATTGTTTACAAATGATACACTCTATTTTAAAATAAACTTAACATTAAAGTTAACTTAACTATTAACCTAACTTAAAGGATGATTTTGTATGGACCAACATGATGACGCATTATATAAACTCGTACAGGAAATTAACGATGCGATTTACTCGATGGATAGCCATTTTATAAAAGTCCATCAGCATTTAGTAACAGATGATTTGTCTACAAAGCAAATGATACTTATGGATTTTATCCATAAAAATAAAAGTGTAACCATTGGACAAATTGCTCACTATTTGAATATTACTTCAAGTGCTGTTGGTCAACTCGTGAGTAAACTTGAAGATCAACGATATGTAATCCGACAAATTAACCCCAAAAATCGCCGTGAAATTTTTGTCCACTTAGATATAGCGGGTAATCAGTATTTCGAGCGGGAAGAAGAAATTAAGCGCTATATTATTGCCAAGTATTACTCGAAACTTGAACGATCAGAATTAGTCCAATTGAAGGAGATTATTCAAAAATTAAATAACATTGTTTTGAAAGAAGGCATGGTAGAGGAAATATGAAAAGAGTGATGTCATTACGTGTAGCAGTCTAATAGTTAAAGGAGAGATTCGAAATGATGGTCTTAAAAAGAAACAAAACATCTGGATGGCGTTTTTAGTCGTTGTATTAATTAGCAACTACTCGCTTTATAATACAGGATTAGGTATGTCCATTTTACCAGCAGAAACAGCGGGCGTTGTATTTGGCTCATTACTCGACTTTATCGTCGTAATACCAGTGCTATTTATGTTGTATAAACGAAAGTTTTCTATTAAGTATGCGATTGTTTTGGCCGCAACAGGTTGTATTGCAGCACGCTTCATTATTCCAATGGATCATTTGCAACCGTATGTGGCGGTGACATGGGCTGGATTTGCAATTGAAGGGGCACTTATCGTGATCGAACTATTATTTGTTACAACGTTAGTATATTACTTACCTAAAATTATAGCAGATGTGCGGGCAAGTTCTTTACCAGACATTTTTTCTTTTCCACAAGCAGTTGAAAAACATGCTCCGAAGTATCGGATTATACAGATGCTGTGTACAGATTTACTCGTTCTTTACTACGGATTCGCAAGTTGGAAGCGAAAAGAACGGGCGGGATTAACGTTACATAAAAACTCTAGCTATATCGCCTTTCAGATAATGATGATTCATGCCATCGTGATAGAGACTATTGGTATCCACTGGTGGCTTCATGAGAAATCCATGCTATTATCCATCTTATTACTCATTATAAATATTTACTCTGTCTTATTTTTTATAGCTGATATGCAGGCAATTCGCTTAAATCCTATTTACGCAACCTCTGATTCATTATATTTATCTTTAGGTTTAATGAAGCGAGCGACCATTCGCTTCGATGCGATTGCAAAAGTGGAAGAAAACCCAGAACTGTTAAAAGAAAAATTATCGAAAGATACAATCGATTTTATTGCACGTGACTTTGGAGAAGCCTATCCTCACATGATATTGCAGATGAAAGAACCGGTAGAAGTAACGTTTATGTTAGGTCTGAAAAAGCGTTATAACAAAGTGGCAATCAAAGTCGATCAAGTACAGGAATTAAGAGACATATTACGCCAAGGTATGGAGAAAAATAAAGGGGAATGGTAAACAGCTAAAGAGGCTGGGACGTGGTGACTCCTGCACAGAACGCACACAGCGTAAGAAGCGCGCATTCTGCGCTGAGCGGAAAGCACCGCCGAAGCGGACAATAACGGCGCAGCAAAAAAGTGTTAGATTGACTGCTATCAATCTAACACTTTTTCTCTTTTGTCCAGCCTCTAGCTGTGTTTATAGCTAAGGGGATGGATTGGAAATTATTAGGTTAGTAATTGCTTTGTTATTAAATACATCTTTATGTATTGCACGATTAATACCTATCCAACCAATCCCTTTCCACATGCAAGGGGCAAGAGAACACGACTGTTATTTTTTGCCGGGGAAAATGACATAAGAAAGGCTAATGACGGCATCGATTATTAAAACAATCCCCCAAATTTTCATCACTTGTAGTAGGGAAGACGTATCGGTATGTTGACCAATAAATACAATCATCGCATACAATAAACTAGTACTAATAATGTAGGCGAGAACATGTAAACCGAGCATTTTTACTTCATGGATTCCTTTCGCCAATCCTGTTAACCGCTGTTTTTCTATCTGGATTTTTAAAAACCATTGTTGAAACTTTTCATCTGCCCATGTAATCATTGTCTTCCCATAGGCAATCGAGACACCTATATAGATAGCGGCAATACCATGAGAAGCGGATGCTGGTGTACCAGCTTTTAAGTCCATAGCAGTTAGCAAGATTAATAGAAGGTCTATAACAGGTGTAAGGGCAAAAAAGAAAATGCTTAGTTTTGGCTTGTTAAAACGGTATCTACAAACCAAAGCTATTAATATGACAATCCAAAATGCTATTTCTGCAGCGATAATCCAAGCAATCATAAAAACCCTCCATTATTTTGATACGGTTGTATTAAATAAAATTACCATAAAGTTTTAAATAATACAAATGTATTAAAATAGTCTATACTTGAAGTATGCCAAAAATAGTGAATCATGAAGAAAGAAAAGCGAGTATCGCGAAAGCCACGTGGAATGTAATTGCTAGGGATGGACTTAGAGGTGCTACAGTACGTTCAATTGCAAAGGAGGCAAATTTATCATTAGGTGCTGTTCGTTACTATTTTAACACGCATGAGGAATTAATCGTATTTGCGATGGAGTTAGTAGAGCAGCAAGTAAATGAGCGTATTGCCCAGCATTTACAAAAGCCACTACCAATTAAGCAAATTATTGTAGCAGTACTTTTGGAGCTCGTGCCAATCTCTGAACAACATATTATTGAAATGCAAGTTTGGCTAGAATTTGTTTCTTATAAGGTGCGAAGTGGAGAAGCGTCAGAAGAAAATATATTGAGCGGTATTGAAAAGATATTTGCTTATTTACAACAACAAAATTTACTGCAAGATGGACTAGTACTACACGATGAAATTGTCCATTTACATGCATTTATTGATGGTCTTGCCCTGCATGTTTTAATGGGCTTAGTACCAATGGATAAAGTGCGACTTCAATGTTTAATTGAAAAAGAAATAGATAAAGTATTAAAACTATAAAACAAGTGGTTTGCCCATCTAGTGTTAATCTAGATGGGCAATTGCTTTTAGTATGTCTTCACTAACGGCATCCCAAAATTGACGTTGTACGGAATCGCTATACGTATAAAGGTGTTTCTTTTGCACATGCCTATAAATTTCCTCTATTGCTTCCTTGTGGAAAGATAGACGGTGATTCATTGTTTGACGTTCTTCCTCGATACACAATAACTTATAAATATCCGTCAGTCGTTCAAGCTTTGCACACTTCTGTTTCGTATCCTCATATTGAACTTGATGAAACCTTCCTATGGCCGTATGCATTGAGATTTTTTCTCGATGTTCTGCTTGCAATGTTCGATATTCTTCTTGCCGAATAGCTACACGATACCAAAATTCATAACGCAACGGTAAATCTCTTATTTCGTAAGTAAGCAAAGTATTTAAAATACTGCTCATTTGTTCATATGTATCTAGCTTTTTATCTGTCTCCTTAAATAGTCCAAACATTTTGCCACCCCCTGTTTTGATTAATACTACAACCTATGATAAAAACCCTTTAATATTTCTTGGGAAATAATCCAACGTTGATAAAACGGGGTGAATATCCGATCAATCGAGTGAAATTTAGGATAGAATACCCTCGGAAAAAGCATTATCTGAATCATTTATGTAAAAATGCAAAAAAAGGCATTTACAAAAGGAAAAAGAATGTGTTAACTTAAAAACTATAGTTGGTTAACTAAAAGAGGGGGAGGTACAGTTGCAACACTTTTGGGTTGTTGGAACAGATACAGATGTTGGAAAAACATTTGTCACCACATTATTAATGCGTAATTTGCAAAAACAGGGCGTACGTGTAACGCCTTATAAACCAGTCCAAACTGGTGAAGTGTATGATGGTGAACAAGCCTATTACTTCGACACAGCGATGTATGAAAAATATTCCTTGCAATTGCTAGACAGAGAGAATTTAAATGGCTATTCATTTAAAGAGGCTGCATCGCCACATTTTGCGGCTCAACTGGAGGGGCAGCAAATTGACACACAGCAGTTATTAAAGCAAATGCAACTTTTACAGCAAACATGGGATGTTGTTATTTGTGAAGGAGCGGGTGGGCTCTTTGTGCCATTAGATGCATGTGGCGAAACGACATTGTTGGATGTCATTGTTGAAAGTAAACTACCCGTTGTCGTGGTTACACGAACAGCACTAGGAACAATTAACCATACGCTCTTAACGTTAGAGGCATTGACTACACGGAAAATTGAAGTGCTTGGTCTTGTATTTAACGGTGATATGGGGAGCAGGATGGAGCAAGACAATATTCAAACGATTTTACAGTATTATACATTGCCCTATATGACGATACCAAAGCTGGAAGAGCTGTCGGACATTAATGAGTATGCAATTACGGGCACATCATTGTTTGAAAGGCTGATTAGACGTGAAACAAGTATTAACTGAGCTACAAGAAAAAGATTTACAACATGTCTGGCATCCTTGCTCACAAATGAAAGATTATGAGGCTTTTCCACCAATCGTGATAAAAAAAGGCGAAGGTGTATGGCTGTATAATGAACAGAATCAACGCTATCTTGATGCGGTATCTTCATGGTGGGTCAATTTATTTGGACATGCCAATCCACGTATTAGCCAAGCATTAAGTGAACAAGCATTTACGTTGGAGCATACAATTTTTGCGAATTTTTCACATGAGCCAGCGATTAAACTCGCACAAAAATTAGTAGCTTTAACACCACAAAGTTTACAAAAAGTATTTTTTGCAGATAATGGTTCATCTGCTATAGAAGTCGCTTTAAAAATGAGTTTTCAATATCATATGCAAACGGGGAAAACGCAAAAAAAACGCTTTTTGGCATTAACGGATGCCTACCATGGTGAAACATTAGGTGCTTTATCCGTCGGTGGCGTAGATCTTTATAACGAAGTGTATCAACCACTGTTATTGGATACGGTACGAGCACAAGGCCTAGATTGTTTCCGTTGCCCATTCAAGCATCATCCGGATAGTTGCCATGCCCAATGTATTAGTTTTGTAGAGGATCAGTTGCGCATGCATCATAAGGAAATTACGGCGGTTATTATTGAGCCACTCATTCAAGCGGCAGCAGGGATGAAAATGTATCCAGCTATTTATTTGCGACGTTTACGTGAACTATGTACGCAATATGATGTGCATCTAATTGCAGACGAAATTGCTGTAGGTTTTGGGCGCACAGGTACACTTTTTGCCTGTGAGCAGGCTAATATCTCTCCGGATTTTATGTGTTTATCAAAAGGTTTAACAGGTGGGTATTTACCACTGTCTGTCGTAATGACGACGAATGATGTATATCAGGCATTTTATGATGATTATGCCACGATGAAGGCGTTTTTACATTCACATAGTTACACAGGGAATACACTTGCCTGCCGTGTTGCTCTAGAGGTATTGGCGATATTTGAAGAAGAACAGTATATAGACGTTGTGCAAGACAAAGGTGAACGAATGCGAAAGCTAGCCTTGGAGGCTTTTAGTGATTTACCTTTTGTTGGTGAATATCGGCAAGTTGGGTTTGTCGGGGCGATTGAACTTGTGGCGAATCGCGATACCAAAGAGCCATTACCGAGTGAGGAGCGCATCGGCTATCAAATATACAAAAGGGCTTTAGCAAAAGGGTTACTGATTCGTCCACTTGGGAATGTTTTGTATTTCATGCCACCATACATTATAACGGACGATGAAATGCAATTTATGATTCAAACAACAAAAGATACAATTGTTCAATTTTTTGAAGAGCGGGAGGGATGAGGGCATGTTGAAACAACAGTCAACGTTATCACTTGTGATGATTGCGATGTTTGCTGCATTAACAGCAGTTGGTGCCTTCATTAAAATTCCATTACCGCTCGTGCCGTTTACATTACAAATTGTCTTTGTCTTTTTAGCGGGCTGCTTACTAGGTGGTCGCAATGGATTTCAAAGTCAGCTAGTTTACATAGGAATAGGTTTAGTTGGCTTGCCAGTTTTTACACAAGGTGGAGGCATTACATATGTATTGCAGCCGACTTTTGGTTACTTAATAGGATTTGCTCTTGCTGCATTAGTAATCGGCTATATGATTGATCGAGTAGAATCACCAACGAAAAAGCATTTCATTGTTGCCAATATTATAGGGCTTATCATTATTTATGCAGTCGCAGTACCTTATTTATATGTAGCATTAAATGTATGGTTAAACATGAAATCAAGTTGGTCTCATGTATTTTTAGTAGGCTTTGTCAATAGTATTGTTGCAGACTTTTGCTTAGCAATTGCTTCTGCCCTTTTAGCTGAACGTCTATACAAAGTATTCCGTTCCGCTAGAGCTATAAAACTTGTGCAAATTGAAAAGGAGAATGTTTAGTGAATTGGTTACAATTAGCAGATGAAGTGATTGCAGGCAAGGTAATTAGCGATGATGAGGCACTTGCCATTTTAAATAGTGATGATGATGATATTTTAAAGCTAATGGACGGCGCATTTGCCATTCGTAAGCACTATTACGGGAAAAAAGTAAAGTTAAATATGATTATGAATGCTAAAAGTGGCTATTGCCCAGAGGATTGTGGCTATTGCTCGCAGTCATCTAAATCGACCGCTCCTATTGAGAAATATCCGTTCATTACAAAAGAAGAAATATTAGCGGGGGCAAAGCGTGCGTTTGAAAATAAAATTGGTACGTATTGCATCGTCGCAAGCGGACGTGGGCCGACTCGTAAAGATGTCAATGTAGTGAGTGAAGCCGTTGAAGAAATTAAAGCAAAATATGGCTTAAAAGTTTGCGCTTGCTTAGGTTTACTAAAAGAAGAACAAGCACAACAATTAAAAGAAGCGGGGGTTGATCGCTACAATCATAACTTAAATACATCAGAGCGTCACCATTCCTATATTACGACGACGCACACATATGAGGATCGTGTTAATACCGTTGAGGTTGTAAAGAAACATGGTATTTCCCCATGTTCTGGAGCCATTATTGGGATGAAAGAAACGAAAATGGATGTCGTGGAAATTGCACGCGCATTGCATCAGTTGGACGCGGATTCAATTCCAGTTAACTTCTTACATGCAATTGATGGAACGAAACTTGAAGGAACACAGGACTTAAATCCTCGCTATTGCTTAAAAGTATTAGCATTATTCCGCTATATGAATCCTTCGAAGGAAATTAGAATTTCCGGTGGTCGCGAAGTCAATTTAGGATTCCTTCAGCCATTTGGACTGTATGCAGCAAATAGTATTTTTGTTGGGAATTACTTGACTACTGAAGGACAAGAAGCCAATAGCGATTATCGTATGCTTGAAGATTTGGGCTTTGAAATCGAGCTGACACAAAAGCAAGAAGAAGCATTTTGTTCTTAATTCAACCAATCATTATGAAATAAAATCTACTACTACACAATATGATTACCTCAAAACCGTTTGAGCGTCGTGGAAAAGGCGCACAGACGGTTTTTGGTCGATAAAAGAGAAGGAGAAAGGTAAATAAATGGTTCCGATAATATACCTATAAAATGATGGTTTTCACAAAATGTTCAATGAAAGCGTTTTGAAATTGAACAGTTTGTGAAGGGCTTCACATAAAGCTTTATTTTTTAAAAAAAGAGCGTAAAATGAAAATTAGCAAGAGTTGTTATAAGACAGTTTGTTCTTTGTATCACATGTTAGGTGATTGTTATATTACAAAAATAATAGGTAAGGGAGAGGTTAAGATGTGGGTTATTACAGTTTTTGAGAAAAAAAATGTGCGTATTTTTGAATATACAAACAAAAATGAGGCAACAGCCGCATTAGCAAAATTTAAGAAAAATGCCGTATTAACATATACAAAATAATACTTGATCGATTTAAATCTAAAAATAACCCCTCATTGTACAATATAACGTACAATGAGGGGTTTTGTTAATGAAAAAGTATGGAGAAAGCACTGTAAATTAATAAAATTGCCATGAAAATATTGAATGGTTGTTGATACTGTAAAAGTACTTTTCGAAAGGTAGAGCCAAATAGAGACCAGCTAAATGTACTTATAATCCCGACAAACCCTAAAAATAATGCAAATAAAATGTAACTCATATAGGAAGTGTAATACGGCAAAATATAGGTCGCAACGACCGTAATGCCAAACAAAATTCCTTTTGGATTGACGAACTGTAGAAAGGTTCCAAGTAGTAAAAGGTTTCGTTTATGCTCCTCTAGATGGTCAGGATTCGAATCTACGTGGTCTTTGGTTGTCGCAATTTTAAAAGCTAAATACAACATATAGCCTACTCCTAAAATCGTTAGTGGAAATGTAATAATGGGCATAATTTGACTAACAGCAAAATTAAAAAAACTACTTAAAGCGGTTATTGTAAAGAAGCCAATGCCCACACCGAGACAAAACTGCATCATTTTTTTTAATCCATATTGGTTGGCATAGGCCATTGCCATAATGTTGTTCGGCTCGGGTGTAAAGCTTGTAATGATAACGAATACTAAAAAGGATATGTAAGGCATTTTAGACCTCCTCATTTTTTGTGCGTTATATCGTCCTAAATAAACTATATAACGTCCTGTTTTTTTATTATACATAAAGGTCGTTATATTGTACAATTTTTTAAGGGGTGCTTGTATTTGGAAGAAATTCATTTAATTTTTGCAAGGAATTTAAAAGCTATTCGCGAAAAAGAAAAACTCAGTTTAGAAAAAGTGTCTCAGCTATGTGGGGTTAGTAAAACGATGATCGGGCAAATTGAAAGAGGCGAGTCTAGTCCAACGCTTACAACAATCTGGAAAATCGCAACTGGTTTAAAGGTTTCCTTTACTGCTCTTATTCATCAGCCACAGACGGATACAGAAGTCGTGTTGAAAAAGGATATTCAAGTATTATCAGAAGATAATGGGAAATATAGAGTGTATCCAAATTTTCCATTTCAAGAAGATAGTCGTTTTGAAATCTATACAATAGAGATTGATCAAGGTGGCCAACTAAGCGCTGAGGGTCATAAAGAAGGAACAGAGGAATTTATTACTGTTTTTACAGGTGAATTAATGATTCAGGTCAATGACCATAACTACACATTAACAACTGGTGATTCCATCCGATTTAAAGCTGACAGACCGCATTACTATACTAATGCAGGTGATACATTAACGAAGTTAAGCATGACCATCTATTATCCGAATGAAAGATAAAAAAATCGTATGAGCGCTTATGGATAGGGCTCATACGATTTTTTTTATTGCATTATAAAATGCTGCCTAAACGTTTAATGCCTTCACGAATAATGTCAGGTGTTGCATTTGTATAGTTCAGACGCATCGTGTTAACACCTGTTTTTGACGTATAGAAGGGATCACCAGGAACGAAAGCGACCTTTTGCTCCATTGCTTTATTAAAGACGTCCAATGCTGCGACACCGTTATTCATTGTCGCCCAAATAAACATCCCACCATCTGGACGAGTGTATTCAACATGTGCAGGGAAGAATTCCTGCATCGCATCTAGCATTGCATCAGATTGATTTTTATATAAAGCAATGATTTTTTTTACGTGTTCTGTATAATCATTATTTGCTAAGTAATCATAAATCACATATTGTGAGAAAATGTTTGTGTGTAGGTCAGTTGCTTGCTTTGCTGTTTCAATATGTTTCATTAACACTTTGTTTTTCGTAATAATAAAGCCAAGGCGCATACCTGGTGTAACTGTTTTAGAGAAAGAACCTAGTAAAATACTATTTTCGAGTTTTCCGGCACCGATATAAGGAAGTGGTTCACCTTGGAAGCGTAGTTCTCCATATGGATCATCTTCAATTAATGCTACGTCGTATTTAGCAATAATGTCATATATTTGTTGACGTTTTTCCTTTGAATACGTAAGACCGGTTGGATTTTGGAAGTTAGGTACTGTATAGATGAATTTTACGTTTGGCTGCTGTAACGCATTCTCTAATTCTTCTAAATTAAGGCCATCGTTTTCAAGGGTTACACCATAGAAATTAGGCTCACTTAATGTGAAGGCTTGAATCGCGCCTAAATAGCCTGGTTCCTCAATGACAATGCCATCCCCTTTATTAATAAGTACTTTACCAATCAGTTCAAGCGCTTGCTGTGAACCAGTTGTAATCAATATATCATCTGCACTAATATCTAACCCATGAACACGTTTGTACTTAGCTGCGATGTATTCACGTAAAGGTGCATAGCCTTGTGTAGATGAATATTGGAATAATCGACTGCCATTTTCACGAATCGCATGGTCAACAGATGCTTTTAATGCATCGATTGGGAAAGAGATGGGGTTTGGTAGCCCACCTGCAAAGGAAATGACATCCTCGGCATCCGTTACTTTTAAAATATTACGGATGAATGAAGATGGTGTGTTTAAGATTCTTTCAGAATATTGCATAATTTTATCGGTCCCTTTTTCTGATTTTTTAAAAATTATAGCATTGTAATCATTTGCATACAATATTATGATTGTATGCAAGACAATTATATATTGTATGCAAAGCCAAAAGAAAGGGGTTAAAACATGCCGTTTAACTCATTTGATGAATACCCAATGAGCTGGAAGCCCAATATAAGCAATATTTCTGCGCCAATCTATATCGCAATTGCAGAGCAGTTAGAGCAGGATATTAAGGAAGGCGTTTTATTGCCAGGGACTAAGTTGCCACCACAACGAGAACTGGCTGATTTTTTAGATGTCAATTTAAGTACAATTACACGAGCGTTTAAGCTGTGCGGACAAAAGGGACTAATTTATGCCTCCATTGGGAGTGGTACATTTGTTTCTTCTGATGCAGCAGCAAATAAAATTTTATTACCGACAAGTAATGCTGGTCATTTAATCGAGTTAGGTTCGGTCTTACCAGATGCGTATGCAAATGAAGAAATAACACGTTATATGAAGAAAATGCTGAATGATTCTAATGTTAGCAAGTTATTTCAATATGGTCGACCAGAAGGGAATGCATGGCAAACTGAAGCAGCAGCAAAACTTTTAGAAAAGGTTGGATTTCAAACGGATCAACCAATATTGCTTGGTGCAGGAGGTCAAAATGCAATTGTCGGCACATTAGCCGCTTTATTTCATCCAGGAGATCGTATTGGAACAGATCCTATTACATATGCAGGAATCAAAACGGCGGTCAATATGCTTGGTATTCAACTAGTTGCCATTCAGCAAAAAAATGGAGAGATGACAAAAGAAGGACTATTGTATGCTTGTAAAAATGAACATATTAAAGGTCTTTATGTGATTCCAGATTTTCATAACCCTACAACCCATACAATGTCTTTGGAAACAAGAAAAATGATAGCAGAAGTGGCAAGGCAAAAAGGATTGATCGTGATAGAGGACGCCATTTATAGCTTTTTGAAGGAGCAACCACTAGCGCCAATCGCCTTTTATGCACCGGAAAAGGTAGTGTATATTGCCAGCGTGTCCAAAACGATATCACCTGGTTTAAGGTTATCCTTTATTGTGACGCCTAGTGCATTAAGAAAGAAAATTATTGAAACACTATATAATATCAATATTTCGGTATCACCTGTTATGGTGGAGCTTACAGCAAGACTAATTCAAGATGGTGTTGCGCAAACGATATTAGAGAAACATCGCTTATATGCTAAACAACAAAATGCGCTTGTGAATCAGTATTTAGGTGAATACAATATTTTAGGTGATGCTGAATGCATGTTTAGATGGCTTCTATTACCGAAAAAATTTACAGGTGTGCAGTTTGAATTACTTGCTTCGAAAGCAGGCGTCCAAGTCTATGCAGCAGAACGTTTTGCAGTAGGTAATGCCAAACCAGTAAATGCTGTACGGTTGGCAATTACGGCACCAGAAAATAGCACACAGCTTGAGCAAGCTTTAACGGTGTTAAAGGAATTGCTTGAAAGTGATGGTGACTACGCGTTTGTAGATTAACAGTGAATGAGTGGAAGGGAGAAGTGTTAGATTGCATGCAATCTAACACTTTTTTATTGTTGAGCGTAACAGCGCGGTTTCGCAAAAGTTTACCCGCGAATCAGGGGCATTTACCCGCGGTTTTTCACAGTTTACCCGCGAATTGGAGACATTTACCCGCGCTTCCCAAAGGTTTACCCGCGAATCATAAACTTTTACCCGCGCTTCAAATATTCTGTAAATTTTCACAAAAACAAATTGCATTTTAAATCAGTTTAGTGCATATTTATAACATATTAATTTTTTTAGAAGAAGGAGAAATCTATGAAAATATATAATGCTACAACAGCTGATGTTACACCTGTCTATGAACTAATCAAAATTTACGCAGATAAAGAGATTGTATTACCTCGTTCCTTATTATCAATTTATCAACAGTTACAGTGTTTGTATGTTGTTAAGGACAATGCTAAGGTTGTTGGGGTAGCAGGGCTACATGTCTTAGGGCAAGATTTAGCAGAGGTTCGTTCCTTAGTCGTAGATCCAGATTACCAACAAAAAGGAATCGGTCGAATGTTAGTGGAACATATCATTCAGGAGAGTCCCAAATTAGGGGTGGAAAGATTAATATCCTTAACATATCAAGTAAAGTTTTTTTCAAAACTGGGATTTCAAATTGTCAAAAGAGATGATTTGCCAGAAAAGGTTTGGACGGATTGCGTGAATTGCCCAAAAATTAATAATTGCGATGAAGTAGCGATGGTTAAATATTTGGAAACTGCAGACTAAAAGTTGAAAAGGAGGAAAAGGCAATGCAAGAACTAGGGAAAAAAGAAAATGATTTGCAAACAATGATGCCGAAAGGATTTTATACTTGTGTGAAGAACCTCGGTATTAAAGATGAAACGCTAGACTTCACGGTTATTATGTCATCTACTGTAGCAAACGCAGCTGCTATGTTTACGCAAAGTAAATTTTGTGGTGCACCTATCCCCATTGGTAAGGAAAATGTTGCAAACGGTAAATTACAATGTTTTGTCATTAACAGTAAAAATGCGAACGTCGCAACAGGGGAAGAGGGGATTCGTAATGTTCAAGAAATTGTCAACTTGGTCGCACAAGAGTTAGCAATTGCACCTGAAAATATTTTACCTTCTTCAACTGGTGTAATTGGGCATCAATTACCGATGGATAAAATAAAAAATGGAATCATCAATCTTAAAGAACAGTTAGTAGAAGGAGGCTTAGAAAAATCAGCACAAGCAATTATGACGACTGATACTTATCCAAAATGTAAAATATGCAAAGTCGGTAATGCTACACTAGTTGGTATTGCAAAAGGTTCTGGCATGATCGAGCCGAATATGGCTACGATGTTATCTTACTTTGTAACAGATGCTGAAATTCCAGCCGCGACTTTACAAACAATTTTTAAAGAAGCCGTGAATCATTCATTTAACATGGTAAGTGTTGATACCGATACGAGTACAAGTGACACAGTAGCCATTATGGCGAATGGATTAGCAGGGAAAGTGGATATCAAGCAATTTACTGAAGCGTTAAATAATATGAGCATTGACTTGGCAAAAGAAATTGCCCGTGATGGGGAAGGCGCTACAAAATTAGTTGAAGTCACTGTCAATGCGTCATCGAGCTTTGCACAAGCAAAAAAAGTGGCTAAAAGTATTGTGAATTCGCCACTCGTGAAAACCGCTATTTTTGGAAAAGATGCCAATTGGGGACGTATAGCCATGGCGATTGGTAAATGTGAAGATGAAGTAGACCTTAATCCTGAAAACATCTCCATCTATTTTGGTGAAACGTTAATTTATCAAGGGAAACCAATCGATACCGTCGATTTATCTGTCATCCAAGAGTATCTTGAGAATTCTGAAATCCAGATTAAAGTATCTCTCGGATTAGGCAAGGAAGAAGCTACTGTATGGGGTTGTGATTTGTCCTATGACTATGTGAAAATTAATGGTTCCTATACAACATAAAATAACAGTGCAGCTATTGTGCAATCATTGTACAGTACCTGCACTTTTTTTGTCGCAAAAAATGCAAGTGGGTGAAAAAAGGAACAAAAGTTCTTATATGTGATAAACTATAGAAAAAGTTTAAATTGAAGGATTAGCATGACGCAGAAACGATACATTCTTTCTTTTAAAAATGTATGTAGATAATAATTAATGAGGTGAGAGAAAATGCATAAAGGAAGAATTATTTTGCATATTGACCTAAATTGCTTTTATGCCTCAGTGGAACAAATTTACGATCCCTCATTAAAAGGAAAACCAATCGCCATTGCAGGTAATCCAAAAGAGCGTAGAGGTATCGTGATTACATGTAGCTATGAAGCTAGAAAAAGTGGTGTTTATACAACGATGAATGTCGGTGAGGCAAGAAGAAAGTGTGCCGATTTAATTGTTCTGCCACCGAATTTTGAGCGATATCGAGCAGCTTCAAAAGCATTTTTTAGCTTATTGAAAGAATATAGTGAAATTCTTCAACCAGTTTCTATTGATGAAGGGTATATGCAATTGCCGATGGTAGAAGGTCAAAATGTAATGGACCTTATACAAGGCATACAAGACCGCATTTGGAACGAACTACAATTGCCTTGTTCAATAGGTGTTGCACCGAATAAGTTTTTAGCGAAAATGGCAAGCGATATGAAAAAGCCGATGGGAATTACCATATTACGTAAGCGTGATGTACCATCTATACTGTGGCCATTGAATGTCATAGAAATGCATGGAATTGGGAAAAGCACAGCCGAGAAGTTGAAAAAGGTGGGTATACAAACAATTGGAGAATTAGCTGTGGCGGATGAACGCCTATTAAAGCAACAATTTGGCATCAATGGTGTTCGTATGAAACAGAAGGCGAATGGTGAGGATGATCGACCTGTTGATCCCGAGGCAATATATGATACGAAAAGTGTAGGGAACTCGACAACACTTTCGCACGATACGACGGATAGAGATGAATTATATAAACTCATTACTACACTTTCTGAAAAGGTAGCGGATCGATTAAATGCTAAAAAACTTGCTGGCGTCACGGTGAGTATTTTAATTCGTACAGCTAATTGGAAAACCTATACGCGCAGTAAATCGGTCAACAATGCTATTTATTTAAAAGAAGATATTATTGAACACGCATGGAGCCTTTTTCAAAAACATTGGAATGAGGAGCCTGTCCGATTATTAGGCGTAACCATTTCAAATGTCAGCAATATGAAAGAAATGACACAGCAATTAACATTTTTTAATTTTGAAGAGCATATCAAAGAGGAGCCAATTTTAAAGGTAGTGGATGAGATAGAAGAACGATTTGGCAAAGGCATCATTAAAAGAGGAGCAGATATTGCAAAACGATCATCTTTTCAATCACAGACGAGCTTTAGTAAAGATTTTTTAGATGATCTTAAATAAGGTGGCTTACGTTTTTATGACGTAAGCACCTCGTTTGCCCTTTATTTTTTTGGGTTAATAATTCCGTAAAAAACAATATCTTCAAATGTATTATTTTTATAAATATGATCTTTTAAAGTACCTTCATATCGCATACCACACTTTTCCATAATCTTACCAGAAGCGGGATTTGATTTAAAATAGCGAGCATAAACACGATGATAGTTTTTCTCTGTAAATACAAAATCAATTAGTGCTTTAGCGGCTTCGGTTGCATAGCCATTGCCCCAATGCTCTTCACCAATCCAATAGGCAATTTCACCATTTTTATATTGTGAATGATTTGAAATACCGATTGCCCCATATAACTGTCCACTTTGTTTGTCTGTTATAGCAAATTCATACATAGTATCTAGATCATAATGCTTTTCATGATTTGCAATCCATGTGAGTGCACATTCTAATGAATAGGGGTAAGGTAAATTTAATGTGCTTTTATAGATATTATAATTATTACAATAATTGCTGACTGCTTGTGCATCTGATTCTTGAAATAGACGAAGCAGTAAGCGCTCTGTTTCTATTGTTTTGGCCGTTTTACTATAGATCATGTTTATCCTCCCATCCTGTTAGTGATTAAAGCTTAAAACTTTTTTACAGTATATCATGTGGAATTGGATTATATGTATATTGTTAGGTGATTTTGTAGCTATCTGAAGCCTGTGTTATTTGTACATAATAAAATATAAAATAAGTGAATAATTAGGTAACCTATATGGCACATTAACATATAGGAGGTGGAAGAAGAATGTCTAAAATTATTGGTGTTGAACAATCATTATCAAATGTAGAAGATGCTTTAAAAGCAAAAGGGTATGAAGTGATTCAGCTTCGTAATGAAGCAGATGCAAAAAAATGTGATGCTTGCGTAATTACAGGACAAGATAGAGATGTCATGGGCATTAGTGATCCTATTATGGCAGGTCCTATTATCGATGCAGCTGGGCTTTCCGCTGATGAAGTAATACAACGTGTAGATCAATATTTCCATTAAAGAAAGGGTGCTATTTTTGAAGTCCTCGTGACATCAAAGGTGGCACCTTTTGAATGTTGTATAGGACTAGTGAGGTACTATTGACAATATCTTTATCCTATCATTTCCTTTATAATGAACACTAGCTACATACATTTTAAGACCATCATGGGTAGACATAAGGGGAGAAGAATGAAATGGAAATACTTCACGCAACAATGGATGAATTAGAAGATGTAACAGTGCTATTTGATGAGTATCGGCAGTTTTATGGACTAGAATCGGATATTAGTAGTGCCAAAGCATTTATCCAATTACGGATGGCTTTAAAAGAATCCACTATTTTTATTGCTGTGGAAAATGGGAAATCAATAGGGTTTGCACAACTGTACCCAACGTTTTCTTCTATCGCATTACAGCGTGCTTATATACTAAATGATATCTATGTAACGGATGAAGCGAGGGGCCAAGGGGTAGGCACAGCATTGATGGAAAAAGTGTTTCAATATTGTGAGCAGCAATCGGCACGTTATGTGACACTGCAAACCGCTGCTGACAATGTACATGCGCGTAAATTATATGAAAATTTGAATATGATACAAGATCAATATTGTAATTATGTAAAGTATTTTGGTTAAATGAATGGTAATTATGAAAAAGCCCTAGATATCAATCTAGGGCTTTTCTATTGACAGAAAGGTAATGCATTTACTGTATTGCCAGTGTATACGGTTGTGTACTTGCTCGACCATTTGCTTCACTAACTTCAATATAGTATGTTCCTGGCTCCAATGGTACGATACCTAGTTCGGCATCATCGGCACCGTAATTATCGATGGTTTTTACTGTGCGTCCTTTAGCATCAATAATACGGATGACACCATCCAAACCTTTTTCGGTTAGTAAGGTGAACGTTACATTGCGCTTGCTGTCATTGTAGAATTCAAAATAGTCCTTATCACCAAACGGTACATTTGCATTGAAATATTGAGTAGCTACCCATTTATCGTCTGTTTTCGTTAGTGAAGATGGTTTTGTAGGTATACCATTGACTAATTTAGAATCCGCATCCTCATCCTTCTTTTTATGATCAAACAGCGTTAAAGTATATGGCTGAGTCGAAACTAAGCCGTTATCGATGGCATTAACAGCAATAAAGTAACCATAATCTTTTTTTACTTTAAATGATGTATTTAGCGCCGATATCCCTGATATACCAAGTAGCCTTTCAAAATAGCTTTCACCTTGGCCAAATGGAATTTCTGTTTGCATTTCATTGCCGTCAATTTGCTTATTACCATTAGTATCTTCAATGATAGAGCCCGTAAATTTCAAATCTATTTGTAGCTCTCTTGGTAATGACGTTCCTTGCTTATTTGTATATGGCTCGGAATTGATGAGAAGACTTAATACTGTATCTTCGTCCTGATGTTTGTAGTAGTAATAATTTGTATCATCATAAAAAACGAGTTTATTTTGATAGTTGGTACCAGATTCAATAGAACGGGCATTTTCAACTGTATTGATTTCTTTATTTTGGTCTTGGGGAATTGCCGCAATTTTATTTGCTTTAAAAATATATGGTTCGGTAGAACGATCACCGAAATTTAAGACTTTAGCAACATAAGTTTTACCCTTTTTCAAAGCAATTGTCTTGGGATCATTTTCATTGATTGTTATGCCGTAGAGTCGTGAAATAATCGCTGGATCATTCGTTAATGAAGAAATTAGTTGCAATTCTTTCGTTTCCTCATCATATTCTAAAATACTACCAGTTGGTCTTTGATTTTTGCCTTTTTGAAGTTGGAAACTATAGATGGCATCTTCTTGTGGTGTGAAAATAAAATAGTCGATATCCTCATCTGTTTGGAAGTATGCCTTGTATTCTTTACCAATCGTATAAGGAATTGCATGCTCCAAAATTACTTTTGAGTCCTCTTCTTCATCAGATACTTCTATACTTGAAAATAGTTTTTTGTTAAAGTTCTGTTGACGTTTTTTTGTTTTCGATGGAGCAGGTGAGGAAGGATTATTTTCCTCGGCTTCTTGTGTTGGTTCAATTAATGGAAGACCGTCTTCATCTTCAGGTAAATAAACGACTTCACCAGTTAATGTGTAAGGAAAAATGGACTCGTTAATTCTATCGTTTTCTTCATTGTCAATGCCGCCACTTAAAAACGTTAAGAAAGACTCGAATGAAGAATCGTTATCACTGTTATTTGTAACGCTAAGGACATATTCTTCATCAGGTTCGACATCGACAATAAGACTAACTCCTTCGCCTTTTGTTTTGCTGCTTAATGCCGAGATTGGGAGGCGTTCATCATCTTCTTTATCGTCACCTTGTTCTGAAGGTTCATGTTCAAAATCTGTTTTTAGATAAAGTTCTAAAGATGCAGTTACACCAGGGATACCAGATAAATCAAATTTCAACGTCGTTGGCTTTGAAACAGTGAATGTGAAATAGTCTTGGTCGCTCTCATGATCTTTAGAAAGCAGTGTATAGTTTTTCCCTTGTGTATTGAATGGGAATTTTTGTATCGCCACTGCTTGATCGATGGTCGTTAAATTATCAATTGGTAATGTGTTTGTTGTTTGAGCTGTAAATGTAAAGTAAGACTTGCCCTTTAAGCTATAGCCTCCATTATGGTCCTTTACACCAATAAGAAGTGTTCCTGGTTTCTCTGCTTTATATAGATAGCCCTCTTGTTGGTTCACGCGCACATCATTTACTTTAATCGGTTCTACATCGCCACTATAACCAGTAGGGTAGAAGTATAAATCAAATGCATAATCGTAATTTTCGGCACCTTTTAAAGACAATTGAGCATATTCATTCGCATTTAAATCTACCTTGTACCATTTTTTCTCTTCTGGAAGCCTAAACTCACCTTTTTCTGTATTTAGAACATTCTTTTTCAGTACTTTGGCGTTATTCAACCGTTGTTCTTTTGTTTCGTTATAGCGTTTAGGTAGATTATTAATATCAAATTGTAGTGCTTTAACAGGATCAACCAGACCATGTCCATACGTAAGGTCGTAGCCTGGCTCCCCTAAATCTTTAGCAGTCAATTCAAGAATCGCTTCTATTTCATAAGGCTTTAAATTTGGATATTTGGATTTTAATAGTGCCGCTACACCTGCAACAACAGGTGATGCCATTGATGTACCGCTAAATATTGCGAAGGACGAGCCTTTCTTTTCATCGTAGACGGTACTATATATATCTTCTCCCGGAGCCACCAAGTTTACAGATGGACCATAGTTTGAGAAGCTAGCTAATTTATTTTGTTCATTTGTAGCACCAACGCTAATAACGCTTTCAAAAGAAGCTGGGAAGGAGTAATTATCGGTTGCTTCATTGCCTGCCGCAGCTATGACGGTAATCCCTTTATCAATCGCCATTTTAACAGCCTCTTCCATTAGAGGGGACTCTCCATAGCCACCAAGACTCATATTAATAATGTCCGCTTTTTGTTCGATGGCATAAAGAATGCCTTGAGCAATGGCAAAATCACTCGCGTCTTCTTGTCCGTTAAAGACGTCTATTGGAAGGATTTTGGCATTAGGATATACCCCATGCCCGCCGATACCATTATCTTTTGTCGCGCCTACAATGCCAGCGACATGCGTGCCGTGAGCATCAGCAACAGGAGAGTCGGCAGGTTTTACCGCATTATATGGTGGCAATACTTGCCCTTGCAAATCGGGATGTTTATAGTCTACACCCGAATCGATAACGGCTACTTTTACATCATGATTGCCAGCTAATGCTAGTGCTTTATCAATTTCCAGTAGCTGCAAATGATACATATCTTTTTTCTTTGGATCTACAATAGTGTTAAAGGAATGATATTTGTAGCTTGGGGATACACTTTTTACACCTTTTTGCTTGGCGTAGTAGGAAACAACCTCTGTTAACGATTGTCCCTTTTTAAGTTGGATTACATCGTAACCTAATGAAGGAATGGAGCGAATAACTTTTGCACCTATTTTACTATGTACGTTCTTAGCAAGACCCGAATGTTTCACGATAATCGTATTATCACTAATCCATTCGTTTCCTCCTGTTTGTTGCTTGAACTGCTTCGCTCCTTGTTTGTTGTTGCTAGCGAGCATAGTTTTCACTGATTCTGGGTTCTGTGGTGCTTCAGCAAAGGCAGAAGCAGCAGGAACCAGTAAGGCAGAACATGCTACGACAGCGATTGATTTCATCACCCAGTTTTTCAATTGTTTTTACCTCCTTAAAAAAATTATAAACTACAATATTTATAACGGATGGTAAAGAGAAAGGTTTCATACCACAATAAAATTTTTTTACAAGTTTTTTTGTTATAACTAGTATATTATTTTATAAATGAAAGTTTTATAGTTTTTTTCGCATGAGTTGTTCATCGTTCTTTTGCGGAGTGAAAGACGGAGGAATATTAATCGTCCCGTATGTAACGGTGGGTGTTTGACAACAACACGGTTCGTTGCATACGGGATATGGCAAGGTTGGTAGATATTCATAGATGAGGGTGGTGGCTACTAGATTTGTTCCTTAAGAAGGAGTGTATGGCGACAACTAGCATCTAGTACTCGTTATGCTCGATACGTTCTTAAAGTTGTTCAATAAGTTTGTGTAAATCTTTTTTGGAACGAGGCATTGCTATATTGTCGCCCAATAGTTTTTTCGTTTGTAAGGCAAGCGTCATTTCAAATACCCATGGTCGTTCAAGGTGGGCTTTTTCAAGCAATTCCTCTTGGTAGAACATGTCGATTGGATCCCCATTATAAATGATTTTCCCTGCCTCCATCACGATTATTTGATCCGCCCATTCATAGGCTAAAGCGATATCATGTGTCGCTAATAAAAACGTACGTTGCCCATCTTCTAATTTAGCTAAGTACTGTAAAAATTGTGCCGCATAATAAGTATCTAGCCCAGCAGTCGGTTCATCTAATAGTAAGACGGAAGGTTCCATTGCGAGCACACCAGCCATGGCAACACGTTTCTTTTGTCCGACGCTTAAAAAGTGAATGGGCTTATCAAGCAATGCTTCAACCTCTGTTTGCGCAACAGCCCACGCGATTTTTTCTTCAATTTTTTCGTTTGACCAGCCAAGATTTAATGGCCCGAAAGCTATGTCTTGCTTGACGGTACCAGAAAAAAGTTGATTGTCCGCATCTTGGAAGACGATGCCAACTTGTTGTCGTAATGTTGCTAATGCTTTTCTAGAATAGCTAAGCGTTTCGTTACAAAAAGAAATAGTGCCAGCTGTCGGTTTTAAAATACCATTTAAATGCTGAAATAACGTAGATTTACCTGCGCCATTGTGACCAAGCAGGGCAATTTTTTTTCCCTTTGGTATTTGCAAAGTAATATCTGTTAAAGCTTTAGTGCCGTCTGCATAAGCATAAGATAAATGTTGAAGATCAAAATAAAGCTCAGTCATGAGAAATACCTCCATAGATAATGAGGGATACGAAAATAATAACAATGCCTAACCAGTTTTTCTTGTTGTAGCTACTACTTTCTTGCCAATAGACAGCTTCGCCACCGCGTGCCTGCATCGCATTATTTAGTTCGCGACTGCGTTGGAACATTTCGGCAAACAGTGCTGCAATAAGCATGGAAATCGACCGAAGCCATTGCATTGGTGATTGATAACCAAGACGTGCTTGTTGTGCAAGATGAATTTTTTGCATGCTGTTCAAAAAGATAAAAATAAAACGGTATGTTAGCTCTACCAACTCTACAAATAAAGCTGGCAACCGCCATTGCCGTAAGACATAACAAATGGATTGTACGGAAGTCGTTAAAATTAAAAAATATAAACAACTAATACTGCCCAAAACGGTGAAAAACAGGTGCCGCGCTGTTATCAAGCTGTCATTTCCTATAAAAATGGTCCACTGGCTTAGCGAAAATGTCCATAGATGCGCCGGCAAAATACTAGCAGCAGGTGCAATCGAAATCAAAATAGATAGTAAACTGGAGAGCAAGAAAAAACTCGGTAAAAGCAGGAGTTTTGCATAATATTGTAAAGGAATTTTTGCGCCTAAAATGATAAAAGCACTCATTACAAGAAATGTAATGAGTGAAATTTGTTCATCTCTCATGATAAGCGACAATAGCAACAACCCAAGGGAGAACGTCATTTTTTCTAACGGATGAACGGACGCTAGTTTATTCATATAAGCATACTTATCAATGAGTAACATCGTTTAACCTTCTTTATGCTTACCGCGCATATAGCCCACGAAATAGCCAATAAAACCAGCGCCAATAGCGGCTTGTAAGACGAATAATAGACTTTCAATTTCACCACTTGGTGGCTCCCATAAGCTTTCAAACCATGGTTCGTATTCTTTGTTTATTTCACCAATGGCTGCTTCAGCTTCACCGTCAGCACCGCCGAATTCAGCGCCTTTTTGGATGAATAGAGGGATGATTGCTAAAAATATCACAATAGCTAATAACAGTAAATTTTTCTTCATGTTAATGTGCCTCCTTTGCAGAGAAAACACGTAAAGCTTTTAATTCGCTTACATTGTATTTTTTTAAGAAATTCATCACAATGACAGTTAAAATCCCTTCACTAATTGCTAGAGGAATTTGTGTTAACGCGAAAATCCCTGCGAATTTCGTGAATGAAGCCATAAAGCCTCCCACTTCTGAAGGGAAGGCAAGTGCAAGTTGAACGGATGTGACAACATATGTACCCAAATCCCCAAGCATTGCTGCAAAAAAGACAGCGAGAGAAAAGGATAGACCGATTTTTTGAGCACCTTTAAAAACAGCATACGCAATCATTGGTCCTACAATCGCCATGGAAAAAGCATTTGCACCAAGAGTGGTAATGCCACCATGCGCTAATAGTAACGATTGGAATAATAAGACGATTGTCCCTATCACACTCATTGCTAATGGGCCAAACAGGACTGTGCCAAGTCCAACACCAGTAGGGTGTGAGCAACTGCCCGTAACAGATGGAATCTTTAATGCAGATAAGACGAATGCAAATGCCCCTGATAGCCCTAATATCATTTTCGTTTCAGGGTTTTCATCAATTGTTTTGCGAATTGAGCGTAACCCTAAAATAATAAATGGAATCGAAATAATCCACCAGAATATCGCCCATTCAATCGGTAAAAATCCTTCCATGATGTGCATGGCAAATGCTCGTTTTGGTACTAGTAAAAATGCTAGTAGGAAGTAACTAAGTTTCCAAAAAGATAATTTCAAAATCTCTCCTCCTTAAATCAAAATTTTCGAATGTAGCGTGCGCAATAAAAAAAGCACTTCTCCTAATTTAGGAAAAGTGCATAGCTGAAAAAGCAAATAGAATCATCATCTGCCAAGCCGCACACCTATCCTCGTAGGTTGAAACGATCACGTTTTTTTCGGCAGGTCTCCTGGCTTTAGTTCAACGTTTTATAGGTCTTCCCGTCCATTGGACAGTGACATTCTCTATAAAACTCCCTAGTACAGTGGCGGGACCGCGCCGGACTTGAACCGGCTTCCCTTTTAAGCGAAATGGCTACACTTCGCACCGAAAAAAGATGAAATTGTGAGATTTCACGACACAGTGTAACATGTTTTTCCATTCGTAAGCTATCCTTTTTTTATAAAAAAATTTTTTCGTTGTTTGACATTCTAGAAAATTCAGATAAATACAAGAGAATAACGGTCGCTTTCAATGAAATACTTGTTGAAATTTTATTAAAAATCTAATAAATGAAAAAGAAATGTTGAAAAGTATGAAAAAAATAGGCTATGATAGAGACAGTTTTTCAATTCATTTTAAAAACTTACAGCATTTCAATTTAATATAGATACATCTATAAGTGCTCGAAAAAGTTCGAGATAATAGGGAAATCGGTGTAAATCCGATACAGCCCCCGCTACTGTAATAGCTGATGAAATCGCAATGCCACTGAAAACTTGGGAAGGCGCGAGAGTAAAAGGAAGCTTAAGTCAGGAAACCTGCTTATTGATGGCATGCAAACTTTTCGGAGGGAGAAGTGAAGCGAGAGCGGATACGTGTATATTCGTTTTTATTTTGGCTTCTACAAAACCTTTACTCTTCGATATAGAGTGAAGGTTTTTTCTTTTTCCTAAAAGTAAATGAGGGGAGAAAAGCAATGACAACTTGGAACTTAGAGGGAATGAAAACACATCTTTTTATTTGTAATGGCAGTAGCTGCATGAAAAAAGAGGCAGAGGAAATTACCCTAGCAATACGAGATGAAATCGAGAAATTAGCACTTGATAAGGAAATACATACGACAAGAACGCGCTGTAATGGCAGATGCAAAGATGCCTGTGTTGTCATCGCTTATCCACAAGGAAATTGGTATCGTGTGCCATCGGTTGAACACGGAAGAACACTTGTACAAGATTTAAACCATGACTCTTTACATAGTGAACATGTTTTTACACTGAAAGAAGGTACATTACAGCGTACACCGCAAACAACTGCCATTAAAGGCATCGACAAGGTGAAAGAGGGGTAAAAAATGGCGCAAAAAGGAAAGATTTTTGTTGTGGGCTTTGGCTCTGGTGATTTTAACCATATTACGACTCGTGCTGTGGAGGCACTGCAACAAAGTGAATTTATTATTGGCTATAAAACGTATGTTGAGCTTATTCAGGATTTAGTTAGTGCAAAGTCGATTGTTAGTACGGGCATGACAGAAGAAGTTTCACGAGCGCAAGAAGCAGTACGTCAAGCGGAAGCTGGCAATATTGTATCTGTTATTTCAAGTGGAGATTCAGGTGTATATGGGATGGCGGGGCTTGTCTATGAAGTGCTTATTGAGCTTGGTTGGACAGAAGCAACAGGTGTTGAAGTCGAAATCGTACCAGGTATTTCAGCTATTAATTCCTGTGCAAGTTTACTAGGTGCACCGATTATGCATGACTCTTGCACCATTAGTTTAAGTGACCATTTAACGCCATGGAATTTAATCGCCAAGCGTGTGGAAGCAGCAGCTATGGCGGATTTTGTCATCGCTTTATATAATCCAAAAAGTGGTCGCCGTACACGTCAAATTGTAGAAGCCCAGCGAATTTTACTTGAATATCGCTCGCCTGATACGCCTGTAGGTCTTGTCAAGAGTGCCTACCGAGAGCGTCAGGAAATTACGATGACGACTTTAGCAGAGATGCTTGAGCATGATATCGGCATGTTAACAACGGTTATTATCGGCAACTCTTCGACGTTTTTCTATGATAATAAAATGATTACACCGCGAGGCTATCAACGTAAATATACGCTCGGGGAAGAAAAACAGCCTTTACGTCCTCATCAGCGTTTAAGAGAAGAAAATGAACCGTGGGCAATGAACCAAGAAACAGGTACTGCAAGCCATGATTTTGCGGCAGATCCAAATGCAGGACGGATGAAAAGTAATATTGCCATTACGCCTGTATCAACACCGACAAAATCGTCTTTAGAAATGGCAGCAACAGCACTTGCAATGGTGCAGGGGACAACTGCAACAAAAGCTACACCAAAGCTAGTTCAACAAAAAATGGAGTCAATTTTTGAACTAGCTGTTAGCCCTGGGGTAGCAAATAAATTTTTTACACCACAGCAGATGATGGCATTGGCTGAAGTTGTGGGAGATGAAGGCACGATGGAGTATACGCCAGACCATCAAATTCACTTAAAAATCCCAACGACAGAACCACAAGCGATAACAGAGAAGTTGAAAGAAGTAGGGTTTTTACTCTCACCAATTGGGGATGTCTTGTCATTAAAGGCATGTGATTTCTGTTATGGGGAGAAGGCTGATTCCATCCCATATGCAGAAGAACTTCAAGCAAAACTTGGTGGGTTGTCATTGCCGAAAACATTAAATATTGGCTTTAATGGCTGTGGCATGGCATGTTATCGTGCTGTGTTTGATGATATCGGTATTGTTTATCGCAAAAGTAAATTTGATGTCTTTATCGGAGCAAAGCCAGTAGGTCGAACAGCACATGCAGCACAGCCTGTCGTAGAGGGGTTAGAGCCAGAACAGCTTATTCCGCTTATTACAGCGATTATCGAGGAATATAAGGCAAATGCACATCCAAATGAACGCTTGTTTAAGTATTTTAAACGAGTGAAAAAAATATTGCATTTTACGTATCAAGATATGTCATCCAAAATAAAAGTAGAGCCAGCACCGTGCGGCGACTAGTGAGGAGAAAAGAAATGAAAGCAATTTTATTTATTGGCCATGGGAGCCGTTTAGCAGCAGGAAATGATGAGGTACGCACGTTTATTCAACAATTGACTCCTTCAATTGACGACAGTTATATCGTTGAAACTTGCTTTTTAGAATTTGAAGCACCTAATATCCCAGCAGGTATTGATGCATGTGTAAAGCGTGGCGCTACAGAGGTGTATGCTGTGCCCATTATTTTATTGCAAGCAGGCCATTCAAAAATTCATATCCCTGCAGCGATTGATGCAGCTCGTTTAAAATATCCGGATGTAACTTTTACATATGGGCGACCACTTGGTGTGCATGAAGAAGTGTTAAATATTTTAACAGAACGTTTATCAGGAACAGGCTTGAATATTAAAGAAAAACAAGAAGATACTGCGATTTTATTTATCGGCCGCGGTGGAAGTGATGCGGATGCAAACAGTGATTTTTATAAAATTGGTCGTTTGCTTTGGGAACAGTTAGATGTCCTAACAGTGGAGTGTGCATTTATGGGCGTAACGAATCCCTCAGTGGACGAAGGAATCGAACGCTGTTATCGTCTTGGCGCGAAAAAGATTATTATGTTGCCGTATTTCTTATTTACAGGGATCTTAATGGAGCGTATGGAGGGGATGCAAAAGAGCTATGCAGCCACATATGCTGATTTAGACATCCAATTGGCGGATTACTTTGGCTACCATCCAAAATTAAAAACGGTGTTGCTAGATCGTATGGAAGAGGCCATTGCAGGAGACGTAAAAATGAACTGTGATACATGTCAGTACCGTATTAATGCATCGGCATTCGTGGAGCATCATCACGACCATGACCACGACCATGGTCATCACCATCATCATCATGACCACGATCACGATCACCACCACGATCATGACCACGATCACGATCACCACCACGATCATGACCACCATCATGAAGAGGAGCTAGTGAAATGATTTTCATGTTAGCAGGGACAAGCGATGCAAGAAATCTTGCACTTGCATTGCAGTCAGCAGGCTATGCTGTTACAGCTACCGTTGTCACGGATTCAGCTGCTACAAGTCTGGCACAAGTTGGACTGCCTCATTTAGTCGGTCGATTGACGGCAGAGGAGATGGCTGCACTTATTACTGAACGAGGGGATCGTTTAGTCGTTGATGCATCGCACCCATTTGCAGAGGAAGCTTCTAAAAATGCCATGGCAGCAGCAAAAAGTGCAGGTGTTCCATATATCCGCTATGAACGCGCAAATGAGCATTACGAACATCCACTGATTACAGTCGTTAAAGATTATGAGGAAGCAGCACAATTAGCTGCGACAAAACGAGGCGTCATTATGCTGACAACCGGTAGTAAAACACTTGCTACATTTACAAAGGTCTTGCAAGGGTTAGAACATACTCGTGTCATTGCACGTATGTTGCCTCGCCTTGATAATATGGAAAAATGTGAAGCGCTTGGTGTGGCACAACGAGATATTGTAGCCATTCAAGGACCCTTTTCAAAGGAGTTAAACGAAGCATTATTCCGCCAATATGATGTCACTTTAATGATTACAAAAGAAAGTGGCAAAGTGGGCTCAGTAGATGAAAAACTAGAAGCCGCTCTAGCATGTGGTATCGAAACGATTTTAATAGCACGACCAAATATCCAATACGGCCAGCAATATTCCTCATTTGAGGACGTACTTCAGGCTGTGCAAAACATACTTTAGGAGGCAATTTAAATGGACTTCAAAACAGATTTTAAACCATTAACAGTAGATCCAGATAAAATTTATGATTATAGTTTCTCAATTATTGCAGAGGAAATGGGCGAACATGATTTTTCAGAGGATGAGTGGAAAGTTGTCCGCCGCATAATCCATGCTTCGGCAGACTTTGAATTAGGACGTAGTGTAATTATTACACCAGGAGCGATTGAAGCAGGGATTAAGTCAATTCTTGCAGGACGTCATGTTATTGCAGATGTGCAAATGATAGAAAGTGGTTCAGGTAAAAAACGTTTCCAAAAACATGGCGGAGATTTACACTGCTATATCGCAGATGAAGATGTGTCGATTGAAGCGAAAAAACAAAATACAACACGCGCTATTATCTCGATGCAAAAAGCGTCAAAATTACACGAAGGTGGTATTTATGCGATTGGGAATGCCCCAACTGCTTTACTAGAATTAATTCGACTAATCAAAGAAGGTTTAGCAAAGCCAGATTTAATTATTGGTATGCCAGTAGGCTTTGTTTCAGCAGCGGAGTCGAAAGAAGAGTTATTGAAAATAGAAGGTATTCCATATATTACAAATGTTGGGCGTAAAGGCGGTAGTACAGTGACGGTTGCTGCATTAAATGCCATTTCATTATTAGCGGACGAACAGGCGAAAAAATAATGGAGCGGAAGCCAAAAAAGGATCCTAAAGACATGCGTCACGGTTATACAACAGGAGCCTGTGCAACAGCCGTTACGAAGGCCGCTTTGCTAGCACTTATTACGAATGAAGAACAAGAAACGAGTACGATTCATCTGCCAATAGGGCGAGATGCAACGTTTACGATAGAAAAATGTACGTTCGGTCATAACGAAGTAAGTTGCGAAACAATAAAGGATGCTGGTGATGACCCAGATGCAACACATAAAGCCCTCATTATTGGTACGGTAAGTTGGGCTGATACACCAGGGATTCATTTAGATGGGGGTATTGGGGTCGGGCGAGTAACAAAGCCCGGCTTGCCCGTTGCTGTTGGAGAAGCCGCCATCAATCCTGTACCTCGTAAGATGATACATAGTACCGTGCAAGATGTGCTAGATGATTTTCAAATTACACGCGGCGTTAATGTTGTTATTTCTGTACCAGATGGTGAGGAAATAGCGAAAAAAACATTAAATGGACGGCTCGGCATACTTGGTGGCATTTCCATTTTAGGCACAAGGGGAACCGTCGTGCCTTTTTCGAGTTCCGCTTATATGGCAAGCATTGTCCAAGCTATTAGTGTTGCAAGGGCTGCTGGCTGTGACCATGTTGTCGTGACAACAGGTGGACGTAGCGAAAAGTTTGGCATGGCTGAGTATCCTGCATTACCTGAGGAAGCATTTATTGAAATGGGTGATTTTGTCGGCTTTACGTTAAAGCATTGTAAACGGCTTGGCATTAAGCGCGTATCGCTCGTTGGCATGATGGGGAAATTTTCAAAGGTAGCGCAAGGGGTGATGATGGTGCACTCCAAAAGTGCTGCGATTGATTTTAATTTTTTAGCACAGTTAGCTACAGATATTGGGGCAGATGAAGAGACTGTTGAACAAGTTAGAGCAGCGAATACCGCCTCTCAAGTTGGTGAAATGATGGCGGATAAAGGTTATGATGCATTCTTTCATCATTTATGTGAAGCGTGTTGTTATTCATCATTACACCATATCAGAGGTGGCTTGACGCTCTCCACATCGATTTATTCGATGCAGGGACAATTACTAGGAAGGGCTGATGACATTGCATCAATCGATGAAATTGATTGGGATCGGGGATAACGGACAGGAAAGTTTACTTCCTCAGTATAGACAGTGGATTACAGACTGTGAAGTGCTCGTTGGTGGTGAGCGTGTCCTTGATTTTTTCCCAAGCTTTGCAGGCGAAAAAATCGTCATTAAGGGTGGTCTTTCATCGCTCGTTGAAAGACTATCTGAAGAAACGCGAAAGACCGTTATTTTAGCGTCAGGTGATCCACTTTTTTACGGCATCGGAGGCTATTTAGCAAAAAAGCTTACGATTGAAGTATATCCATATATGAGTTCCGTACAGCTCGCTTTTTCAAAAATGGGTGAGAGCTGGCAGGATGCCTATGTAACAAGTATTCATGGGCGCCCAATAAAAGGCTTGGCACAACGTATTGATGGCAAAAAGAAAGTGGCATTGCTGACAGACGCCGATAATAATCCAAATGCGCTCGCACGCTATTTAAAGCATTTTGGTATGACGGAATACCGTGCTTTTGTTGCAGAAAATTTACAAGGTGCTGATGAAAAATATGGCTGGTACTCTCTTGATGAATTAGAAGAAGCAAAGTTTTCCCCGCTAAATGTCGTGATTTTACAGCAAACATCAGCTCCAAAGCGCTATGCACTTGGCATTGATGATGAAGCGTTTTCACAACGTAAGCCGGACAAAGGACTTATTACGAAAAAGGAAATCCGTGTATTAAGTTTGCAAGCAATGCAACTTCAAAAGGACAGTACGATTTGGGATGTAGGTACGTGCACAGGTTCCATGGCCATTGAAGCAGGAAAACTTGCACCAGAAGGACAAGTTTTCGCTGTGGAAAAAAATGCACCTGATTTAGAAAACTGTCTGCAAAATCAACAAAAATTCCGTGTTGATATAACAGCTATTCATAGTAAAGCGCCAGCTGGACTAGAACAATTCCCAGATCCAGATGCCATTTTTATCGGCGGTACAGGCGGGGAAATGGTCGAGCTATTACAGTTGTGTTGTACCCGTTTAAAGCCAAATGGTCGCATTGTCTTAAATGCGGCAACTATTGAAAATTTATATAAAGCAGTCGAGGCGTTTAAGACATGTGGCTTTGCAGTGGAAATTTTACAGGCACAACTTGCGCGTAGTAAACCAATTTTAGATATGACGCGCTTTGTCCCATTAAACCCAATTTATATTATTTCGGCATATCGAAAGGAAGAAAATCATGAGTAATCTTGGCATTTTATATGGCTTAGGCGTTGGCTCTGGCGATCCAGAATTAATTACAGTAAAGGCATTCCGCGTTATTCAGGAGTCGCCTGTTATTGCGTACCCTAAAAAGTTAAAAGGTAGCAAAAGTTACGCGCATCGTATTGTAGATGTTTATATCAACCCAGAGGAAAAAGATATGCTAGGTCTCGTTTTCCCCATGACAAAAGATGAAGCCGTCTTAGAGCGTGAATGGACGAAGTCTGTTGAACTGGTCTATGGTAAATTGCAAGAAGGGAAGGACGTAGCGTTTGTGACAGAAGGGGACCCTCTGCTATATAGTACGTTTATCCATATGATGAAGCTTATGCAGGACATGCATCCAGATGTAGAAATTCGCACTGTACCGGGTATTTCTTCATTCAACGGTTCTGCGTCTCGTTTAGGCATTGCCCTTGCTGATGGAGATGATCGAGTTGCCATTATACCAGCCCATGATAATTATGAAGCGATGCGTGAAGCGATAGAAAGCCATGATGCTGTCGTATTTATAAAAGTAGCAAAAGTAATTGATTTAATGCTAGAAGTACTGCGTGATTTAGATTTACTTGATAAAGCTTCCGTTGTCACAAAGGTAACATCTGATGAGGAAATTATTTGGGATGTACGTGAACTAGACGGTGTTGATTTAGAATATTTAACGTTAATGGTGGTGCGTAAATAATGAAAAAAATATATATTGTCGGTGCAGGCCCAGGGGACCCCGATTTAATTACTGTAAAGGGTTTACATATGCTACAAACAGCGGACGTTGTGATGTATACAGATTCATTAGTAAATGAAGACCTGATCGCAAAAGCAAAGCCAGATGCGGAAGTAATTCGAACAGCCGGCATGCATTTAGAAGAAATGGTTGCCGTCATGGTTGAGCGTGTCAATGCAGGGAAAGTAGTCGCGCGTATGCATACAGGTGATCCAGCGATGTATGGTGCCATTATGGAGCAAGTTGCATTATTAAAGAAGGAAGGAATTGGCTACGAAGTGATTCCGGGGGTTAGTTCGGTATTTGCTTCAGCCGCAGCGATTGGTGCCGAGTTAACGATTCCTGATTTAACACAAACGCTTATTTTAACACGTGCAGAAGGACGTACTCCTGTACCAGAGTTTGAAAAGCTACGAGATCTTGCTAGCCATCATTGTACGATTGCGCTGTTCTTAAGTGCCACGCTAACAAAAAAAATCGTCAAAGAATTGCAAAGTGCTGGATGGGCTGATCATACACCGGTTGCGGTTATTCAACGTGCCACATGGCCAGATCAAAAAATTGTCCGTACGACATTAGTTGAGCTAGATGAGGCAATGCGTGTCAATGGTATTCGCAAGCATGCCATGATTTTAGCAGGGTGGGCATTAGACCCGGATATTCATGATAAGGATGAGTACCGTTCGAAATTATATGATGCGACCTTTACACATGGCTTCCGCAAAGGTGTGAAGACAAGTGATTGAATTACAAGAAGGTATGCTACCTGAAGTGGAGCAGCGCAATCCCTATGCAGTGGTTGCCATTACCAAGCATGGTGTGCAAATCGGACGCAAACTACAGCAGACTTTTGCAGCAAGCGATTTATATTATATGAGTAAGTTTGAACAGGGCGACGAAGATGAAAAGCATATTCAGCTTTTTACTGGAACGGTTCGTTTATTACTGCCAACACTTTTTAAACAGTATAAAGGCTTAATATTAATTATTTCACTTGGTGCGGTTGTGCGCATGATTGCACCTATTTTACAAGATAAGAAGACTGACCCAGGTGTTGTAGTGATTGATGATAGAGGCGAGAATGTCATTAGTGTGTTATCGGGCCATTTAGGTGGCGCCAATGAGCTAACACATGAAGTGGCAGCGGCACTAGGAGCAAATCCTATTATCACAACAGCTTCTGACGTTCAAAAAACAATTCCCGTTGATTTATTTGGGGCACGTTTTGGCTGGGTATGGGACAGTGCTGATAAATTAACACCAGTTAGTGCCTCAGTCGTTAATGAAGAACATGTGGCGATTGTACAGGAAACGGGTGAACGTGATTGGTGGATGCGTGATACGCCAATGCCGGAGCAAATAAAAATTTATCCTTCAACACAAGCGGCAATTTTAGCGCAACCGCATGCTACGCTATTGATTACCGACCGACTCATTGAACAAGAGGAAGAAGTGCTGTTAGAGAATGGTGTTATTTATCGACCAAAATCAGTTGTCCTAGGTATGGGTTGTAACCGTGGGACGTCTGTTGAGGAAATTGAACAGCTGATTGATGAAACACTAGCTGAATTAAAGCTATCGAAAAAAAGTGTCAAAGCATTGTGTACAATTGATTTGAAGAAAGATGAAACGTGCTTTATTGAACTAACGAAAAAGTATGATTGGGAGTTCGTTACATATACGCCAGCACAACTAAATGAAATTAATTTCCCATCACCATCTGAAACGGTCTTTAAATATACAGGGGCGTATGGCGTAAGTGAACCAGCTGCGATGCGTTATGCACAGGTGGAATCGCTCGTATTAACTAAGAAAAAATCAGGCAATGCTACGATTTCAGTAGCAAGATTAGTATTTTAAGGAGGGGGCTTATGCAAACAAATCGCTTTGTACTTGCAGGGACAGGTAGTGGCGTTGGTAAGACAACATTCACGATAGGACTGATGAAAGCATTGCAAGAAAAAGGCAATGTCGTGCAAGGGTTTAAATGTGGTCCAGATTATATTGACCCTAGTTATCATACAGCGGTAACAGGACGAGTATCACGGAATATTGATAGCTGGATGTTTTCGCATGATGCAGTCCGAGATATTGTTGCACGTGCAAGCAAAGATGCAGACGTCTCAATTATTGAAGGGGTGATGGGCTTTTACGATGGTAAAAGTCCATTATCGGATGAAGGTTCGGCAGCAGAAATCAGTGTCGTTACAGAAAGCCCTGTGATTTTAATCGTCAATTGCGCAAGTATGGCTCGCAGTGTAGCTGCTGTAGTCAAGGGCTTTCAACTTCTATCTGACAAGCCTACTATTGTTGGCGTTATTGCCAATCAAGTAGGTAGTGTCGGTCACTATGAAATTGCCAAAGCTGCGATTGAGCAAGAATGTGGTATTCCTGTTATCGGCTATTTAAAGCGAGAAACAGGCATTGACATTCCAAGTCGTCATTTAGGGCTTATTCCAGCTATTGAACGAGGTGAGCTTGATACATTTTTTGACAAGCTAGGTGCTTTAATGGCAGAGACGATTGATTTGGATTTATTGTTAGCTTTAACAAAGGCACCTGTCCTACAAGAGACAGGTCAGCTATTTGCGGCACAGCCATCAAAAAATATTTGTATTGCTGTTGCAAAAGATGCGGCATTCAACTTCTATTACGAAGAAAATTTAGCATTATTACGAGCAAAAGGAGCCACTTTGCAATTTTTCTCACCACTTGCTAATGAACCTGTTCCTGCTGAAGCAGATGGTCTTTATATTGGTGGGGGGTTCCCAGAGGAATTTGCCGATATACTTGCAAAAAATACGGTCGTAAAACATTCCATTCGTGAGGCAATTGCAAAAGGTTGTCCTACATTAGCTGAATGTGGAGGTTTTATGTATTTAACAGAAGCGATTACGAACAGCCAAGGTGAGCGCTATGAAATGCTAGGTGTTATTCCGGGTGAAGTAATGATGCAAACAAAGCTTGCAGCACTTGGTTATCGTGAAATTTTTGGCACTGCGTCTAACTTTTTAATCGGAAAAAATGAAGAAGCAAAGGGCCATGAATTCCATTATTCCACATACAGTGGTACACACGATACGCCCGCTTACGAAACACAAGGACGTTTTGGCAAAAAACAAGAAGGTTATCAAACAGGCAATGTAGTAGCGGGGTATACGCATTTTCATTTTGTTTCTAACCCTAAGCTAGTAGATAACTGGTTAACTGCTTGTAAGAAGGTGAAAACATATGACTAGTTATTTTCCTATCCATCTCAATATCGAATTTAAAACAGTTGTCATTGTTGGTGGTGGGCATGTAGCGACTCAAAAGGTTGCTTCCCTACTACCAGCGAAAGCAAACATTGTCGTCGTTAGTCCGACTTTACATGACACTTTAGTTCCCCTTGTCAAATCAGGCGAAATTACATGGCGTGCCAAGGAATTTGAACCACGTGATTTAGATGATGCAACGCTTATTATCGCTGCGACAAATGATACCAACGTCAACGATGCGGTACAAGAGGCAGCCCAACATTGGCAGCTCTTAAATCGCGCAGATGTGCAAGGTGAAAGTGATTTTATTACACCAGCAACTGTTCGTCGCGGTCCTTTAGTGCTGACGGTATCTACATCTGGAGCAAGCCCAGCTCTTGCACGAAAAATAAAACAAGATTTAGCTGAGCAATTCGATGCTATTTATGAAGATTATGTTTGTTTTTTACAGCAAGCTCGACTAATGGTTGCAGCCAATTTTGAAAAAGGTGAGCAAAGACGTGCAGCGTTACAAGCACTTCTTGAGCCAAACCTATTAGAATGGACACGTAATGGAGAAATTGATCGACGAGAGGCATTTTTACAACAACTATTGACGGGAGAAACGCGATGAAAGAGGGAATTGTATATTTAGTAGGAGCTGGCCCAGGAGATCCTAAGCTCATTACAGTATATGGGCTGGAATGTATTCAAAAGGCCGATGTCATTGCGTACGATCGTCTAGTGAATCCAAAATTATTAGAATTTGCGAAAAAAGATGCTGACCTTGTGTACTGTGGTAAATTGCCTGGTAAGCACCACCTTATTCAAGATGAAATTAATACATTGCTTGTTGAGAAAGCTCAAGAGGGCAAAGTTGTAACACGTTTAAAGGGTGGCGATCCTTTTGTTTTCTAGTGGTGCTGAAGAAGCAGAAATATTAAAAAATAATGGTATAGCCTATGAAGTAGTACCAGGTATTACGGCTGGCATTGCAGCTCCTGCTTATGCAGGTATTCCTGTGACCCATAGAGATTTTGCCACAAGCTTTGCACTTGTGACAGGTCATGGGCGCGAGCAAAAGGGGCAAGATTTTTTAAATTGGCCAGCACTCGCAACTGGAATTGATACAGTCGCTTTTTATATGAGTGTTGGAAACATTGCCTATATTTCAAAAAAGCTTATCGAAAATGGACGTCCAGCAACTACACCTGTGGCGGTTATTGAATGGGGTACTACCGAACAACAGCGCACGATAACTGGGCCACTTCACAATATTGCTAGCATTATTGAACGGGAGGGATATCATAATCCTTCTATGATTGTCGTTGGAGATGTAGTCAACGTACGTGAAAAAATACAATGGTTTGAAGAGCAAGGGCTCGCTTTTAGCTAGTCAGACAACAGAGCAGTTGACTAAAAAGACCTACTTAAAGGAGGACATCATCATGACAGTAATCGAAGCGTTAAAAAATCGTCGTGCCATTCGCAACTATACAACACAGCCAGTAGAAAAGGAAAAAATTGAACAAATTTTACAAGCAGCAACCTATGCACCGAACGACCGCATGCGTGAGCCGTGGCATTTTTATGTTTTACAAAATGATGCTATGAAGCGCTATGAGAAAATGGCAAGTACTTATTTGCAAGAACGTTTTCCAACGAAGCCTCATTTAGTAGAGAGTTCATTAAAAGTTGTGCAAACGACTCCTGTTGCCATTGTAGTGACTGCTGATGTGGTGGAGAATGATGAAGATGCTACAGCAGATAATATTTTCGCTGTTTGTAGTGCCATTATGTCTATGTGGTTAGCCGCAGAGGAGCTAGGGCTAGGATTTGTGTGGCGGACACGAGGTGTTGGGCTTGTTCATGATGCACGTATGCATACATTTATCGGTGCGGACCAAAATCAAAAAGTTGTCGGTACTATTTTTATAGGTTATCCAGAAGAACAAGAGCTTAAAGATAAAAAGCGTACATCATTTGAAGAAAAAACCACTTGGCTTTAAAGGGGGTAGGGAAAATGGCTAGAAAAGGTTTGTTTTTGGTATATACAGGTGATGGCAAAGGTAAAACAACAGCTTCTCTTGGTGTAACATTGCGCGCAGTAGGGCGTGGTTTACATGTGCGTTATATGCAATTTATCAAATCACCAGAGCGTACGTATGGTGAGCAAATTGCCCTTTCCAAACTTGGCGTAGAAATGGAGCAAATGGGCATAGGCTTTACATGGACGAAAACACCAGAGGAGCACCGTGTTGCATTAGCGAAGGCATGGCAAAAAACAAAGGAAGCTTTACAAGATGACAGCATTGATTTACTTGTGTTAGATGAGTTGAACAATGCACTTGCCATTACTAAATTTCCGATTGATGATGTGCTGCCATTAGCTGAAGTGCTTGAAGCCATTGCACAACGCCCTTCTACAATGCATCTTGTCGTAACAGGACGCAGTGCTAATCCTGCTCTTGTTGCTATGGCAGATTTGGTGTCAACAATTGATGCAACGAAACATTACTATGAAGAAGGAATTCCTGCTGTCAAAGGCCTTGAATTTTAACATCAACTGGATTCATTTCGATCATATACACATTGGGGGATAGTCTAATCTTCCTTAGTGTTGTTAGGAGGAAAATCAAAATGTCAGCAAAATCAATTATGATTCAAGGAACAGCCTCTGACGTTGGAAAAAGTATGATATGTACGGCATTATGTCGTATTTTTTCTGATGATGGGTTGAGAGTAGTGCCATTTAAATCTCAAAATATGGCGCTAAACTCATTTGTAACAGAGGATGGCGGAGAAATTGGGCGTGCACAAGGGGTTCAAGCTGAAGCGGCAAGGGTTGTGGCGACAACTGATATGAATCCGATTTTACTGAAACCAAAGCAGGATATGGTATCAGAGGTCATTGTCCACGGCAAGCATTTTTTAAATATGGATGCGAAAAGCTATCGCAATCAATTTGTCCAAGAAGCCATGCCGATTGTAGAGAAGTCGGTTCGTACGTTACAAAATACATATGATGTTATTGTATTAGAAGGTGCCGGTAGCCCAGCTGAAATTAATTTAAAGGATCGCGATATCGCCAATATGCGCATGGCTCATTTAGCCGATGCAGCTGTTGTTTTAGTTGCTGATATTGACCGCGGTGGTGTTTTTGCTTCCATTATCGGGACGCTTGCATTGCTTGATGATGCTGAGCGTGCCCGTGTTAAAGGGCTGATTATTAACAAATTCCGTGGTATGCGCGAGCTATTAGATGATGGCATTGAATGGGTCGAGCGAGAAACAGGCATCCCTGTTCTTGGTGTTGTACCTTATGTTGATGTCAATATTGAAGCGGAAGATTCATTAGCACTGTCTGCCTTACGCTTTAAAAAGCCAAAGCCTGGCGAATTTCCAGTAGACGTGGCGATGATTCGTTTACCTCGCATTTCAAATTTTACTGATATTGACCCATTTTTTGATGAGCCAGAGGTAGGGGTACGTTTAATCGGCAATGTGACAGAGTTGGGCACACCAGATTTGCTTATCCTACCGGGCACTAAAAGTACAATGGACGATTTAGCATGGCTGAAGGCACAAGGCTTTGAACAAGCAATTACAAACCTACGCGCTCGCGGAACAAAAATTATTGGCATATGCGGCGGTTTTCAAATGCTTGGTGAAGTGTTATTAGATCCAGATGCCGTAGAAGGAAATGGCGAGTCAGCGCAAGGTCTCGGCTTGTTACCGATGGAGACCGTATTTGTAGGAGATAAAAAAACCGTACAAATGTCTGGAACACGTGGGCAAGCTATTTTAACAGGCTATGAGATTCATCTTGGTCGTACAAAAATTTTACGGGATGAAGTGTCACCTTTTTTACAGCTAGCAGATGGTCGTGTAGATGGAGCAGTAAGTGCGGATGAACAAGTAATCGGTACATATTTCCACGGAATCTTCCATAATCGTACGTTTACACGTCAGCTTGTTAACGAAATGCGTACGAAAAAAGGGCTTGTTACATTACCAAGTGAAGTCAAAAGTGATGCGGAACGACGGGAAGATGCTTACAATATGCTAGCATCACATGTGCGTGCCAATTTAGATATGGAAAAAATATATGATATGTTAAAAATTGAGGTAAATGGATGACAAGAAAAGGACCATTAGCTATTAATTATGAAGCATTATGGCAAGAAGGTATGAAGGATTGGCAAGGACAAATGCCAGAGCGGATGGTGAACGATCAATTAGAGGAACAATTTTGGTCTCAATCGATCGCTCGCAAAAAAACGGGGCAAACGGATCCTTATGCAGCACTTATTTTTGAAGCAATGAAGCAACATATTCGTCCAGAACATTCAGTGATTGAAATTGGACCAGGGTGGGGCAATTATACATTCCCGCTTGCAGATTATGTACGAGAGTTAACGTGTGTAGATAGCTCAGACAGCATCCTTGATTATTTACAACAATGTTTACAAGAGAACAAGCATATTTCCTATGTCCATGCGAAGTGGGAGAAACTTGAAGAAAATGAGCTAACAGCACATGACATTGTGCTTGGTGTAAACTGTTTTTATCGTATGTACGAAATTAAATCGGCATTATATCACATGAATCGGTTGGCTAAAAAGCGAGCAATTATTGGCATGACTACAGGCTCAATTCAACCACACTATGAAGTATTACATGAGAAATATGGTTATGATATTAAATATCCCCGAAGAGATTATATTGAATTTTTAAATTTATTGTATGAAATGGATATTTATGCAGAATGTACAATTATTCCTTTGGAGCGTACGTATGAATATGAAACGTATGACCAGCTTGTGACAACGCAAAGTAAAAAAATATTAAGTACAGACTTTAACCGCTCGCATGTTGAGGACTCACTTGCTCCATTTATAGAAGAAAAAATGGGCGTTATTACTACCGTCATGATTTCCACGCAGCACTTGTATCATGGCAACCGAAATAATAAGAAAAACCTTTGGCGATTGCTTTCACCAAAGGTTTTTCTTATGTTTCGCAATAAGGTACAATAGAACAACAGAAAAAGAATTGAGGTGGCAGTTATGCAACTACATTTTTTAGGAACAGGAGCAGGCATGCCTTCGAAGGAGCGCAATACGAGCGCATTAATGGTTAAGCTATTAGAGGAAAACGGTGAAATGTGGCTTTTTGATTGTGGCGAGGCGACCCAGCATCAAATTTTGCATACGTCTTTAAAGCCACGTAAAGTGACAAAAATTTTCATTACCCATTTACATGGCGACCATATATTTGGTTTACCTGGATTTTTGAGCTCACGTTCATTTCAAGGTGGAGATGAGCCGTTGACCATTTATACCAGCCGGCTTACAACAATGGGTAGAGCAGACATTTGCTTTATCAAAAACCCATTTAACGTATCCATTGCAATTTGTAGAAGTACATGAAGGCGTCATTTACGAAGATGATAAATTTACGGTGCGTGCAAGTGAATTACGACATGTCGTGCCCTGTTTTGGTTACCGTATAGAGCAAAAGGATTTACCTGGTGAGTTACTGATGGACAAAGTCCAATCCTACGGCGTACCGAAAGGACCATTACTTGGACAGTTAAAGAAAGGACAAGATATTGCACTTGATAATGGCACCATTATTCAAGCAAAGGATGTTGTGGCACCTCCGAAAAAAGGCTTTACGCTTGCGATTTTGGGGGATACAAAATATTGTGAACAAGCCATTTCCTTGGCTGAACAAGCAGATGTTGTTGTGCATGAGGCGACATTTGATGGGAGTACTACGGATTTAGCTGCGAGCTATGGTCACGCTACCAATGTAGAAGCAGCGATGGTAGCAAGTAAAGCTGGTGCGAAATATTTACTTCTGAACCATTTAAGTGCACGTTTTTTACCACATGATTTACCAATTTTTTTAGCCCAAGCACAAGCCATTTTCCCACAAACCTTCCTTACATCGGACCAAGCGGTTTTTTATTGGAGTAATAATAATTTGTTATTTTAGTATAATTATATGCATTGGATGAAAAGTAATTATTTTGAAATTGAAACACCTATTTTAATGAGCCTTCATTAAAATAGGTGTTTTTCTATTGGGTCTATAAGTCTAGAAAAAGTCGTGGGCAGAAAAAGTAAACTTCTAAAATAACTTATTTTTTTACAATAAATATGAGAAAAAGACCATTCTATTGGTATTTTTCTAGCAACTTTATAGATAGGTAATTTTTTATTACAAATTAATGACAATTTCATCGTTAGAATAAATTTATTATTTAAAATTATGAAAAATTACATTAAATGTAGGGAAATGATGTTGTATGATGAAATGGAAACAATCCTACTTTAGGGGGAATAGTCAATGGGGAAATCAATGAAATGGAAAATGATGCTGGAAATTATGGCCATCGTGGTGTTAATAATTGGCGCATTTTCTGTTTACATTTTTCAGGCGACCTATAAAAGCGTCAAGAGTAATGGTGAGGCACTCGCTAGCTCAATTGTTATGGGCATGGAAGGGGCTATTCAATCCAGAGCAAAAGCAGAAGAAATTATGGAGAAGGAAATGATTGCGGAATCTGTGATGGCTTCGTACATTATTGACAAAGGTGCTACATATGAAGATTTAAAAGAAATCGCTGAACGAGGCGGGATTGACGAAATTTGGAGTACCGATGATAAAGGGAATACGGCAGTGACATCGGTAGCACCATATATTGATTTTAATTTTGGTTCCGATCCAAATGGACAAGCTGCTGAATATATGCAGCTATTAGATGGTCGCGCTACACAAATTGTGCAAAAAGCACAGATTCGAGACGTGGATAGCGAATTTTTTAAATTTGTTGGTGTTAATAGTTGGAATCCAGCTACACCGCAAATTATCCAAGTAGCAAGACACGGTCAACAACTGTTAGATTTAGAAGCTAGTATTGGCAGTGAATATTACATAAATGAACTAAACAAATATTTATCTAAAACGGTCCTTTTTGCAGCAGTTGTAAATGAACAAGGAGAGCCCATTGTTGCAACAACGGATAAAAATTTAACTAAGATTGGCTTTACGAAAGAGCAATTTACTTCGGCAAAAAATACTGAATTTTCTGGGCGTTATGATGGGAAACGTGTTACACAATATGTAAAGCCTTTATCAAATGGTACCTCTTTAGCGATTATTGTGTCGAATGAAGTGTTATCGAATATACTTTTGGGGACAATTATTGCCTCCATAATAGTCGTATGTGTTATATTCCTCATCACAGGCTTCTCTATTAATCGACAAGTTTCTCGCATTTTAAAAGTGCGTAATTCACTAGAGGATATTAGCAAAGGAGAGGCAGATTTAACGAAGCGGATTGATGTAAGTTCGAACGACGAGATTGGTCAATTGGTTACATCTTTTAATGGGATGATGGACAACTTCCAACACATTATGAGAGATTTAAAACAGGATGCTACGCAAATAAAAGAGGCGACGTACATTATTCATGGAAATGCCCATCAAACTTTGGATTCAGCGCACAATATTCAAGATGAATCGCACCAAGTTGCACAAGCTTCATTTGGGCAATTAAAAAATACAGAAGATAGCGCCCAATCTATGGAAGAATTAGCGCGTAGTATTCAGCATATTTCTGATTCGATTGCAGAAATTTCTACGATTTCTCGTAACACCGAAGAAAATGCCAATAATGGTTTGCACATTATGAATCGCTTGCAAAATCAATTGGAAGATGTTCATCAAAAAACAGATCTTTCAGTTGCGAGTATGCAGGAATTAGAAAAACTATCTGCAATGATTGGTGAATTTACGAATGTTATAACAGGTATTTCTGATCAAACGAATTTGCTAGCACTAAATGCATCAATCGAGGCAGCTCGTGCCGGTGAGGCTGGTAAAGGCTTTGCCGTTGTTGCGGAGGAAGTGCGTAAATTAGCAGAGGAATCGAAAGTTGCTGCAGATCGCATTTCACATGTTGTGATGAATGTCCAAAAAGAAACGACGAATATAGTATCTACTATCTATACAACAGCAGATGTTTTACATGCAGGTCACGCCATTGCAAGTGAGGCTCGACAATCCTTTGAAGGCATCCATAATGATGTGCAAGTGTTAGCTGAGCAAGTAGATTTAGTTTCTAGTTCAACGGAAGAAATTGCCGCGAGTACGGAAGAAGTAACCGCTACAATGGAAGATGTTTCATTATTAGCCAAGCAGACCTCCGCTAGTGTAGATGCGGTTGCACAAAAAGCGCAAAATCAAGCAACGAGCATGAATGAGATGACGGCGATTATTGATATGCTAAATGGGACAGCAGAAAAACTAGAACAATCTGCTGGAAAGTATAAAGTATAATCGTTGACGTCGTATAATGAGTAGCGTGTCTTATTATAGAAATATAGTGCGTTTAATAGATGATTTCCGTATAATTAAGTAAAAAGGGAGTGGTTGAATGGATCAACAAAAGATGCCACCAGCTGTTTTACGTTTACTTGTTATCTTTCCCAACGTATTAAGCTATTTATTACTAGGCGGACTTATTATCTATGTTATTTCAAATTATGAAGTGTTAAAAACAACTGAAAGCTTGAAAGTATGGCTAATTCTTATTGCAGTTCTTGCCCCTGCAGCAGTATATACAACTTTTAGCATTATAAAAAAAATTCGTGCTGGTCATATGTAGCAGTTATGACAACGCGTTGCATTTTTTGGATTATCAAAAAATGCAGCGTGTTTTTTTATTAGACTTTCAAAAATGGCAAAATGAGCGAAATACGAATAAAAAATTCCCTTCAAGGAAAACTAATAGGACGAAGTGGTGAATCATTATGTAGAAAAAGAGGTGTGTTACATGAAGCAATCAAACTGTGACGCTGCTCCACTAAAGCAAACAATAAAAGAAGAGCTTAAACAAGTCATTACTTCTTTACAGCAAAGTTTAGCCTCAATGGATTCTCAAGAAGATTGTCTACTGACAGATTTAGAGCAAATAAAAGGCAACTTTTTAACGATTGAAATGCAAGCGGCAACGTTTTATTTAAATTGCTATTTGTCCCCATTTACAGAAAAATACCCAGAACTATCAATTTGCGTGCAAAACATGTCAAAAAGACGACACGGTGGATTAATTGTCTTTGAAAGAAAAGACGCCGTAGATCATCTGATTAAGCCGGGAATTCATATTGGTGCAGAACTTACGCATTCTTTATTAGAATCTATTTTTTTCCCAGGTAATCCTCTCCATGACGGTGCTGTGTTAGTTAGAAGCAACCGCATTGTTTCAGCGGCCAATGTGCTTCCACTGTCAGATATTTATACCGGTGATAAAAAACTCGGTACAAGACACCGAGCTGCAATTGGTTTAAGTGAGCGTAGTGATGCCCTTATTATGGTTATATCAGAAGAAACGGGAAGAATTTCATTTGCTTTTAACGGAAGCTTACATCCGATTACGTCACATGGAATTTTATAATAAAAAAAATATCTCAAATTCGAGATATTTTCCTTGCACCGTTCTCACTTGCATGGTAAAGTGAGTTTACAGTTCGAGGAAGGGAGGGCGAAGTGATGGAAAAACATACACTCGGCTCACTTACATGGTTGCGGATGATGCGCTTTACCAATCAAAGTAATCAGCTATCGAATGAATTTTTAAAGCGTTTTAACTTAACAACTGCACAGTTTGATGTGCTCATTCAAATCAAAACCTATGCACCATTAACGCAATCACAACTAGCAGAAAAGGTTACTGTGACCCAAGGTGGTATGTCACGAATGCTTGCACGCCTTGAAAAAGAGGGGCTTATAGAGCGCAAGCAAAATTGGAAGACCAAAACGATATCGCTGACGGTAAAAGGGATGGAATTGATCGATGCTGCTACGCCAAGCCAACTTCACTTTCAATCCTCATTTTTTGAAGAGGTTTTATCAGAAGAAGAAATGAAAGCTTTATATACGCTGCTGTCAAAACTAGAAAAACATAGTCGAGAAAAAAAATTACCCGAGGTGTGATTTTTTTTACTTCATCACTTGCGTAGTCAAGTGAAAACGTTAGGAGGACTTTATATGCAAAAAATTAGCGGTCATCATCATATTTCAATGTTAACGAAAAATGGCAAAAAGAATAACGATTTTTACACAAAAATCCTCGGTTTACGTCGGGTGAAAAAAACAGTCAATCAAGATTCTCCTTCGATGTATCATTTATTTTATGGAGATCTTACAGGGGCAGCCGGAACAGAATTAACTTTTTTTGAAATGCCTGTAGCTGGACGTACTGTCCGTGGAACGAATGCCATTACGCGCATTGGCTTATTAGTACCTAGCTATGATAGTTTACTATATTGGAAAAAACGTTTTGAGCTATTACAAGTGGAGCACAGTGATATTACAACATATGCAGGCAAAGATGCTTTGCTTTTTGAGGATCATGAAGGCTTGCGCATGGTGCTGTTAAATCATAATGGACAAGCAATACCAGCCGAGTGGCAAGCATGGGATGGGTCTGATATTGCATCAGCGCATCGTATTTTAGGGATGGGCACAGTTGAAATGACTGTTCGTTATTTACAGCGTACAGTAAATTTATTACAAGAGCTTTTTGACTATAGCGTTGTCACGGAAGATGACATAGAAGTACGACTTCAGTCAATTGCTGGCGAAACGTTGGGTGAAATCATTGTCAAGGAGTTGGAAGGACCAAGTGAAAAACCAGGTCGAGGAAGTATTCATCATCTTGCACTGCGCGTAGCTACAGTAGAAGAACTTCAACAATGGGATGCAGTAATTAAAGCGCATGGTTTAGACAGCACAGGCGTTGTCGATCGTTATTACTTCCAGAGCCTTTATTTTAGAGATCGTAATGGCATTCTTTTTGAAATGGCAACAGATGGGCCTGGTTTTACGGTAGATTCTGCTATAGAGGATTTAGGAAGAGAACTTGATTTGCCACCATTTTTAGAAGCACAGCGCACAGAAATTGAAGCGATTTTAGAACCACTCGATTAAAGGGGAGCGTACAATGGAAAATTATCGTATCGATCAATCAGCAGGTTTAGAATTTGGACTTTATTCACTTGGAGATCATATTCCGAACCCTTTAACAGGTCATCGGATTTCAGCTCAGCAACGTATACAAGAGCTAATTGAAATGAGCCAATTAGCGGAGCAAGCTGGCATTGATGTTTTTGGCGTAGGGGAAAGTCATCAGTCGTATTTTACAACACAGGCTCATACAGTTGTGTTAGGTGCCATTGCACAAGCGACGAAAAAATAAAAATTGCAAGTTCTGCCACCGTGTTGAGTGTATCCGATCCAGTAAGAGTCTATGAGGATTTTGCCACCATCGATTTAATTTCAGATGGACGTGCGGAAATTGTCGCAGGTCGAGGGTCGCGCGTTGGAGCCTATCATTTACTAGGTGTCAATTTACAAGACTACGAAGAAATTTTTGAGGAAAAATTAGCACTGTTAAAAAAGCTCAATGAAGAAGAGCTTGTGTCATGGGAAGGGCAGTATAGAGCACCGCTTCATAATGCGCAAATTTTACCACGGCCTAAAAATGGCACATTGCCTATTTGGCGCGCGGTTGGGGGTCCTCCTGCAAGTGCCATAAAAGCTGGCTATATGGGCATTCCAATGATGTTAACGACATTAGGTGGACCTGCTATTAACTTTAAACCTTCCGTGGATGCTTATCGTGAAGCAGCTGATCGAAGTGGTTTTGATGCAGAAAAGCTACCGATAGCAACAACAAGTTTATTTTACGTGGCTGATACATCAAAAGAAGCTTTGCAAAATATGTATCCTCACCTTAATGGAGGCTTCCAAGCAATTCGTGGGGGTGGTTATCCAAAACAACAATTTGCTGAAGCAATTGATACACGAGATGCCCTTATGGTTGGTAGTAAAGAACAAATTATTGAAAAGTTGCTTTATCAATATGAACTGTATGGCATGCAACGTTTTATGGCACAAATTGATTTTGGAGGCGTACCTTTCGATCAAATTATGAAGAATATCGAAATCATTGGCCATGACATCATACCAGCAATTAAAAAATATACAGCAAAGTAAGTTTGGGAATTGCCACTAACCTGAGCGCAATCGCCACGAAAAAGGAAGTAATCGCCACGAAAATCAGCCCAATCGCCACAAATGCCAAAAAAACGCTGATAGCTTGAAAGATTCTAAGCTATCAGCCAACTTTGTATTACCAACCACGAACATATTGCACGGGCGGTTCGATTTTTGCGCCGAGTTCTTTGGCAGCATGCAGAGGACAGTAAGGTTCGCGCAATAAAACACGACCTAAGAAAATTAAATCAGCACGATTATTTTGCAATATTTCTTCTGCATGTTGCGCAATTGTAATTAGACCCACTGCACCAGTAGGGATATTTGCGCCAAGTTTAATCGCTTCCGCATGTGGCACTTGGTAGCCAGGGAATGGATGAATATCTGCCTGTACGACTCCGCCAGTAGAGACATCCACTAAATCTACGCCTTGCGATTTCATCCATCGACTAAAGACGATAAAGTCCTCCATTGTTGTGCCATCTTGTGCATAGTCTTCAGCAGATACACGAACGAGTAGGGGACCTTCCCAGACGCTTCGGATGGCATCAATGACTTGACGCAATAAGCGATAGCGATTTTCCTGTGAGCCACCGTATTGATCGCTACGTTTATTTGTTGCAGGTGATAAAAATTCACTAATCAAATAGCCATGTGCGCCATGAATCTCCAACACATCAAAGCCTGCTTGACGAGCGCGCACAGCTGCATTTTTAAAGGCTTCAATAACATTGTCAATATCGGCAAGTGTCATCTCACGTGGTGTTTTATAAGCATCACTAAAAGCCATCGCGGAAGGGGCAAAGATTTCACCCTCTACAGTTGCTTTACGCCCTGCATGGGCAAGCTGAATGCCCGTTTTAGCTCCGTAAGCTTGCATATTTGTTACTAATTGTTGTAACCCTTCGATATGAGCGTCATCCCAAATACCAAGGTCATTACTAGAGATGCGTCCTTCAGGTACTACTGCAGTAGCTTCCAATAGTATTAAACCAATTTGCCCAGCGGCGCGTGTTGCATAATGCACAAGATGGAATGGTGTTACAAGTCCGTCTTCCTTCGCAGAATACATACACATGGGGGCCATGACAATGCGGTTTTTTAAGGTAATCGATTGCAATTGGTATGGTTCAAATAATTTCGTCAATTCAAGCCCTCCTAATTCCTAGTTATTACCTCTATTTTGCATGGATTATTTGCTTTTTGCAAGCGCGCGAGATCGAGCTTCTGCTTCTTTAATGCATGCTTCAATCGCTGCATTAAATTGATACTGTTCAAGTGCTTTAATGCCAGCTTCTGTTGTACCACCTGGACTTGTCACTTTTTTACGAAGGACATCAGGTTCGTCAATAGATTGTTTGAGCATTTCAGCTGTACCAGCAAGCGTTTGGGTCATAAGAAGTCTGACAGTATCTTTTGACAGCCCTACTTCCATACCAACCCGTTCAAAAGCTTCCATTAGATAATAAATATAAGCAGGACCACTTCCAGAGAGTGCTGTAACGGCATGTAATTGGTCTTCCTCCACTTCAATTACAGAACCAACAGCTTCTAATAATTGTAAAAACATGGCGCGCTGTGTAGCCGATACTTGCGCATTAAATGCAATGCCACTTGCCGACATGCCAATTGTTGCAGAAGTATTAGGCATTACGCGAGCGACTGGACGTAATCCTAATTGCTCAGTGATCGTGCTAATAGCAATGCCAGCTAAAATGGATAGAATGGCCGTATGTTCAGTTATTTTGTTTTTCAGTTCAAGCATTGCCTTGATGGCATCCTTTGGTTTCATCGCCAAAATAATCAAGTCTGCTTGCTGGTATATCGCATCCTCTATGCTAGTCTGGACGCCATACGTATCGTGTAAAAACTGTAAACGTTCCTTATCTGAGCGATTGGTGACATAAATTTCGTGTGGTGTAAATACGTTCTGTTTTATCCAACCGTGCATCAATGCTTCTGCCATGGAGCCAGCACCGATAAATAAAATTTTTTTCATAGGAAAAACCTCCGATTCAAAATAAAAAAGCGCTCTCGTCCTTAAATAGAAGGACGAAAACGCTGTCGTTTCCGCGGTACCACCTTTGTTTGCCAATTCGGCACAACTCTTAGCCCTTTTATCGCAAGGGGGAACGGTTATGTTGTCATAACTGCTCAGAAGTAGGTTCTGTATTGGGAGTGGGTGATGTTACTTGCAGCAAATGTAACACTCTCTAGACACCTTCACCATTTACATACTTGGCTTCCTCAACGCATATCTAATAATTTGATTATTCAAAATTATAGTAATAATACGTCAAGCTGTCAACAGGAGGGTGACTTGAGAAAGAAAAACTTGTAAAATAGGTGAATGAGTATTCATTATTTACTTACACTAAAGGGGGAGACAGCTTTGTCGATACACAAAATAGAAATTCCAACACCCTATGAAGTAGGAGATGTCAATGCATTTATTGTCAAAGGTGATGCATTAACAATTTTTGATGTTGGTCCGAAAACAATGGAAGCTTATGATGCACTGAAATGGGGTATTCGGGCAGCTGGCTTTGATTTACGAGATATTGAACAAGTTGTGTTAACCCATCACCATCCCGATCATGCAGGTTGGGTGGATGCTTTTCCACATGCAGAAATTTTAGGCCATGCCTATAACGATAAATGGTTACGACATGACGAAGATTTTTTACGTTATCATGAGCAGTTTTACAGTGAGCGTTTGTTCGAACACGGGGTTCCACAGGCATATATTGAGCATAGTGTCCATGTTCGACGGGAATTAGAGCTTGTAGGGGAGCGACCATTAACCCAAATTTTATACGATGGCGATGAAGTTCCAGGTCATCCCGGGTTAAAAGTATTTGAAACATTAGGGCATGCGCAAAGTCATTTTATTTTTTGGGATGAAAAATTACATTATGTAATTGGTGGAGATTTATTATTAGAAAAAATAACTCCTAATCCATTAATCGAACCACCGTTAGATCGCACATCAGGTCGTCCAAAATCATTGTTACAATATAATGCTTCACTAGAAATATTGCGTCAATTGCCAGTGAATATTATGTATACAGGGCATGGCGCAAATTTAGAAGATATACCAGCTCTCATTGATAAGCGACTAGAAAGACAACACCAACAATCCATGAAGGTCTATGAGTTACTAGGAAATGATCAGCTAACAGTTGTACAAATGACAAAGCGTTTATATCCTTCGATTTTTCAGCATCAACTAGGCTTAACATTATCTAAAACACTTGGGCATTTGGATTATTTAGAGGCAAATCATCTTGTGGTTTCAGGGAAAAATGAGGCAGGTATCTATTTGTTTAGAAGAAAGTAGGGTTCATACATGAAAATGAATAAAAAGACAATCTTTGTAACAGGTGCAACGAGTGGTGTAGGGTTAAAAATTACAGAATTATTAGTTGCACAAGGCCATCATGTATATGCAACAGGGCGTAATGAGGTAGCGTTAAAAACATTACAACGTTTAGGTGCCAATGTGATACAAGCTGATTTAACGTCACTTACAGCAATTGATGAAGTATGTGCGCAACTGCCTCCGCTCGATGTAGCCATTTTTTCTGCGGGAGTTGGTAAATTTGCTATTGCGCCTTTGTTATCGGATGAACATATAAGCGAAATGCTGGAGCTCAATGTGCGCGTGCCGATGTATTTAGCAAAACGTCTAGCTGCACCAATGATTGTGCGTGAACAGGGGCAACTAATTTTTATCGGTTCACAGGCCGGCAAAGTCGCTACTCCGAAGGCTAGTGTTTATGCGGCAACAAAGCATGCCATTGTTGGTTTTACCAATGGTCTGCGTATGGAGCTAGCACCCTATAATATTAAAGTAACAGCCATTCACCCGGGACCAATTGATACACCATTTTTAGATAAAGTAAACGATGAAAGCGGTTATCGTGAGTCTCTAGGTCGATTTATTTTAACACCTGAAGAAGTGGCACAGGCGACAGTAAAAACGATAGAGCGTCCAGTTCGAGAAGTAAACTTGCCCAAAATAATGGGCTTGACGAGTAAACTATATGCTCTAGCGCCTGCTACAATCGAATTTTTAGCCAAACCACTATTCAATAAGAAATAACGGTGCCAGTCACCCGAAAAATTCTGAATATTTTGTGTGTCAAGCACCAACTATTTTTTTATAAAAATGCACTTGTATTTATTTTTATAACATGATACTATTCGTGTATAAACTTTTAAGTGAATGTATAAACATACATATCATATAGAGCAATTGGAGGCGCATTTTGTATGGCAAATAAAAAAGTAGTTTTAGCATACTCAGGCGGTCTTGATACTTCTGTAGCAATTCCGTGGTTAAAAGAACAAGGTTGGGACGTTATCGCAGTTTGTCTAGACGTTGGTGAAGGAAAAGATCTTGAATTTGTAAAAAATAAAGCACTTCAAGTAGGTGCTATTGAATCATATATGGTGGATGCGAAAGATGAATTCGCTGAAGGATACGCACTTATTTCATTACAAGCACATACTTGGTACGAACAAAAATACCCATTAGTATCAGCACTTTCTCGTCCTTTAATTTCTAAAAAGTTAGTGGAAATTGCTAACCAAGTGGGTGCGGATGCAGTCGCTCACGGTTGTACAGGTAAAGGAAACGACCAAGTTCGTTTCGAAGTGTCAATAAAAGCATTAAATCCAGACTTAGAAGTACTTGCTCCTGTACGTGAGTGGGGTTGGAGCCGTGATGAAGAAATCGAATATGCAATGAAACATAATGTACCGATTCCGGCAACATTAGATTCACCGTTCTCAATTGACCAAAACTTATGGGGCCTTGCAAACGAAGCAGGCGTAATGGAAGATCCTTGGGTATCTCCACCAGAAGAAGCGTATGGCTTAACGGTTTCTGTTGAAAACGCGCCAAATGAAGCTGAATATGTAGAAATCGAATTTATTGCTGGTAAACCTGTAGCTTTAAACGGCAAAGAAATGAAGCTTGCTGATTTAATTCAAGAACTAAATGCAGTAGCAGGTGCACACGGTGTTGGCCGTATCGACCATGTTGAAAACCGTTTAGTTGGTATTAAATCTCGTGAAGTATACGAAATTCCAGGTGCAAAAGTACTGTTAACTGCTCATAAAGAGCTTGAAGATTTAACACTTGTGAAAGAACTAGCACACTTCAAACCAGTGATTGAGAAAAAATTATCTGAATTAATTTATGATGGTTTATGGTTCTCTCCTTTACGTGATGCATTACAAGCATTCCTTGCTGAATCACAACAATACGTAAATGGTACAGTACGTGTGAAACTTTACAAAGGTCATGCCATTGTAGAAGGACGTAAATCACCAAACTCATTATACAATGAAAAATTAGCAACATACTCTAAAGAAGACCAATTCAACCACGCATCTGCTGTAGGCTTCATCGAATTATGGGGTCTGCCAACAGTGGTTAACTCTTCAGTTAATAAAAAATAATTATTAAAAGTAGGGTGTAGTGTAGCATGAACGCTGTACTGCACCTTTTCGATAAGTAATTTAGGAAAAGGTGAGCTGTTATGACAAAACTTTGGGGCGGACGTTTCCAAAAATCAGCAGAAGCATGGGTCGATGAGTTTGGCGCATCCATCGGCTTTGACCAGCAACTTGTATTGGAAGACCTAGAAGGTAGTGTCGCACATGTCACGATGCTTGGTGCAACGGGAATTTTACCAGCAGAGGATGTAGAAGCTATTCTTGGCGGTCTCGCACAATTACAGGAAAAAGCAGTCGCTGGTGAGCTTGAATTTACTGTTGCCAATGAAGATATTCATTTAAACCTTGAAAAAATGCTCATTGATTGCATAGGACCAGTTGGTGGTAAACTGCATACAGGCCTTAGCCGTAATGACCAAGTGGCAACGGATATGCATATTTTCTTAAAGAAACGTGTAAAGGAAGCCATTGATTGTATCGAGACATTCCAAAAAACGTTACTAGAAAAAGCAGAGGAGCATGTTGAAACAATTGCGCCAGGTTATACGCATTTACAACGTGCACAGCCAATTTCTTTTGCACATCATCTAATGGCATACTTTTGGATGCTTGAACGCGATAAACAACGTTTTACGGAATCCATTAAACGTATTGATATCTTACCATTAGGTGCTGGTGCCATGGCAGGGACAACTTTCCCGATTGATCGTCTAAAATCAGCGGAGCTACTTGGTTTTAGTGAAGTGTATGCGAATTCTATGGATGCTGTAAGTGATCGTGATTTTATCGTCGAATTTTTAAGCAATTCATCCTTATTAATGGCGCATTTATCTCGCTTTGCTGAGGAAATCATTTTGTGGTCAACAGATGAATTTAAGTTTATCGAATTGGATGATGCATTCTCGACAGGCTCATCTATTATGCCACAGAAGAAAAATCCAGATATGGCGGAGTTAATTCGCGGTAAAACTGGTCGTGTTTATGGTAACCTAATGGGCTTACTGACAGTTCTAAAAGGAACACCGTTAACATACAACAAGGATATGCAAGAAGACAAAGAAGGAATGTTCGATACAATGCATACAATTCTTGGCTCTTTAAAAATCTTTGAAGGTATGGTACGCACGATGACCGTCAATACGGAGCGTCTGCACAAGGCAGTCCACTCTGACTTCTCAAATGCTACGGAATTAGCAGATTACCTTGCAACAAAAGGCATGCCATTCCGTGAAGCACATGAAGTAACAGGTAAATTAGTGTTTACATGTATTCAAAAAGGCATTTATTTATTAGATTTACCGATTGAAGATATGAAAAAAGAAAGCGAGCTTATCGAAGCGGATATTTATGATGTATTAGCACCTGAAGCCGCTGTGCGCCGTCGTCATTCATTAGGTGGTACTGGTTTCGATCAAGTCAATATTCAAATCGCTAAAGCAAAAGCTTGTCTTTCTTAACTATTTTGCGTGCAAGTCCTTTGAGACATTTGCATAGATATTCATTAAAGCTGTCCAGAGAGGCACTATGAAAAACCTTAATCCTTTTTCTGTGGAGCCAGAGGGTGAAACAAAAAAAGAGCACCTTACATATGTGAAGGACAATCCCCAATTTTCGGAGACGCGAAATTGGGGTTTTTGTATAAGGAACATATAGTTATGTAAAAAGGGGAGAAATGTCATATGACGGATCGTTTTACAAAGGGGTTAGAAACAATGAAGCACTATGTGACAGAAGAAGAGGTATACCGTATGGTAGAATCGGATGCCCTCGCTGACATAGCGCCCGATTTACGCAAAATGATTATCGAGTTTGCCTATGGTGATGTCTATTCACGCCCAGGGCTTGATGCGAAAAGTCGAGCACTTGTCGTGATCACAGCAGTTGTTACACAAAGTGCTGTTCCACAAACGAAAACCCATATAACACGAGGGTTGCATGCAGGATTAACACCTACTGAAATTGTCGAAGCACTTTTGCAATTAGTGCCCTATATCGGCTTTCCTCGTGTACAAAATGCGCTAACGATTGCTCAACAGGTATTTGCAGAAAAGCAGCTAACTGTAAAAAAATGAAGCGATAAAAATTTTTCAACAACATGTATAGAGTTTTGGGATATGGCCCATACTGTTAAAGGATACACTTAATCATCTAATATGATGAGGAGGATGCAGAATGAGCAGTTCAACTCCAGTAGACAACGAATCTCAGGAAAGTCCGCCACAGCTGAATAAGGTTTATACTTCACATATCTTAAGGAGTAGGTAATGAGAGATATCTCTGGGTTACTGTATCTTAAGATGAAGTAGAGACCACAACTGTACAATCAAATAGAAGGTATAAGTGTCCAAGGACCCAGAATTTTTCTGGGTCTTTCTTTTTTGCTAAATTATGTTGATATTGCAAATAAACTGTTATACTCTATGTATGACAGATGGAGTCGCAAATATATAACTATTATCGTGTTGATTATGCGTATTGTGATGAGGGAGGGTTTTGATGAAAAAACTTTTTGTACTATGTTTGGTAGCGTTCGCATTAGTTGCCTGTTCGCCAAAAGAAAATGCAACACAGGTCGACAAAGAGGAGGATGAGCATGCTATGAATGAAGAGCTAATCGGAAAATGGGCAGGGGATATTGAACTTCCAAATGGTTCACTACCAATTATTGTAGACTTACAAAAAGAGAGCGGAACATTATCTGTTCCTGCACAAGGGTTAAGTAATTATCCATTTAAAAGTGTGTCATATAGTGGTAATAAAGTACACATAATCATTCGTTTAAATGGCTCGGCGATTGAGGTAAACGGGACGTTAAAAGACGAGCAAATTAAAGCAACATTTAATCAAAATGGAGGGGAATTCCCCCTTGTTTTAAAGCGCTATAAAGAACAGCCAGAACAACCTGTCTCCTACGAAACACTCACAGTACCAGTTAAAGATGGCGATTTAACGGTCGCACTGCAAAAAAGCAGTAACAAGCCTTCACCAGTCGTACTCATTATTGCAGGCTCTGGTCCGACAGATAAGGATGGAAATTCCGCAATTGCAGGAAAAAATAATAGTTTGAAAATGCTTGCTGAAGGATTAGCTCAAGAAGGTATTGCAAGTGTACGATACGATAAACGAGGTATCGGGGATAATGCATCGCTATTGAAAAAGGAAGAGGATATCTCCATCGATCAATATGTTGACGATGCAGTGCAAATTATTCATGTACTGTCCGCCAATCAAGCTTTTTCAAGCGTTCATATTATTGGGCATAGTGAAGGGTCATTAATTGGCATGCTCGCCGCTCAAAAGACCAATGTGGCATCATTTGTGTCAATAGCAGGCGCAGGTAGAAGGGCTGATACGTTACTTTTAGAGCAATTATCAGGACAATTAACACCTGCTCTAACGGCTGAAACTAATATGATTCTAGCCGCGCTGAAAAAAGGAGAGCAAGTGCAACATGTATCGCCTGAGCTACAAGCATTATTTAGACCTTCTGTGCAGCCATATATGATGTCATGGCTGAAATATAATCCAGCTACTGAACTTCAACACGTAGAAGGACGCGTGTTACTGATTCAAGGAACGACAGATATCCAAGTGAATGCAACAGATGCCGAAGCGCTTAAGCAAGGCGATGAAAAAGCAGAACTTCTCTATCTGGAGGGCATGAATCATATTCTAAAAAACGCACCGGAGGATAGAACGAAGAATTTAGCGACCTATGCAGACCCAACATTGCCGCTACATCCAAAGTTATTGCCAGCCATTCACAAATTTATCGCCAATGAACAGTAGCGATAGACAAATGGTCACAACATAGGTCTGGTTCGACTTATGTTGTGGCTGTTTTTATTTTTAAAAGGGTCAAGTAACGAGTATCAGCATGATGAATGCTTGGGCAGGTCACACAATTTTTTCTCAAAACAAATACATTCATGTACTCTTTGTAAAGCGTTTCATAATATGATGGTGAAAATATCGCGTTATTAAACAACACACATAAAAATTTTTCGCGATTTCAAAAAAGAGGTGTAGTCTTTTAATCGAACGGTCATACTAACATGGATTCACTTATAAAGTCTATAATGATGAGGAGGATGTAAAATGAGTAGTGGAACAATTAGACCCGAAATCTCAAAAAATCCACCGTAACTGGACAAGGATTAAGCGTTCAAAATCTCAAGTAAATGGTGAAACGGAGATTACTCTCCATAACCGTATCTTGAGAAGTGAAGCGAAAGCCCGACAGTTTTAATCATGCTAGAAGTAATAAGTGTCATCAAGCCCAGAAATTTTTCTGGGCTTTTTTTATTTAAGGTTCTGTACTATATAAGTATTGGATGTGTAGTAAAATAAAGGAAGTGAGAAGGGAGGAACTAGAATGAGCAAGCAAATAAACATTCGCGTCGCATGTTTTGCAGATGCACAACAAATGCTGAAGATTCAACAGGAAGTAATGGCTGAAGAACGATATTTCATCTCGACCGAAGCAGAATTTCAACAAACAATTGAAGGTCAGCAAGCATGGATACAGAAGAAATTGGCGAATGATCGTGACATAATTCTTATTGCCGAATGCAATAAAACGATCGTTGGCTGGCTAGCATTTCAATCGCCAGAACGAAAACGTCTAGCCCATACAGGTAGCTTTGGAATGATGGTTCGAAAAGATCAACGAGGGCAAGGAATTGGGAAACGTTTAATTGAAGCGCTACTGACATGGGCAGCTGCCAATCCACTAATCGAGAAAGTTTGTTTAGGCGTATTGTCCAGCAATATCAGTGCTATTGCCCTTTATCAAAAAATGGGTTTTATCGAAGAAGGTAGAAAGATACATGAAATCAAAATCGCTGACAATCTATATGTTGATGATGTATTAATGTACAAATTGGTTTAATGCATATTTCATTCTGTTAATAAGAAAGAGGTTGTTTTATGAAAATTTATAAGTTTACAAAGGACGGCGCTAATGCCATTCACAATTACAACTCGTTGCATTCATTTTACACAAAAATCATGACAACAGTGGAGCCAACAAATATAGGGTTTATATACATAGAAGCGGGTGGACTGGTAGGTCTGCATGAAGCACCTGTTCCACAGCTATTTATAGTTATTGAAGGAGAGGGATGGGTCTGTGGTGAGAATCGGGAGAAATTAGTCGTAAAACAGGGGGATAGTGTTTTTTGGCACGTGGGACAAGTCCATGAGTCCGGCAGTGACAAAGGGTTAACAGCCCTCGTTATTCAATCTAAGCAAATTGACTTGCCTATATAAATAGAGGGCAACACTTGAATATTTCGTAACAAGAAGGAGACAGTGACCCCGTTATTTTTTTGCTAATGGTAGAATCAAACGTATTGTTTTTAACATATGCCCTTCAAATAATTCATCAAATTCTTCAACTTGTTGAAAGCCCTTTGCGCTGTAAAATTGTCTACCAATTTTATTGTCTTTCTCAACGCATACAGTAAGCGAAGTTGCTCCTTGTAATCTTTGAATACCGTTTTCCAGTAGAGCTGAACCGATGCCTTTATGTTGAGCGGTTGGAAGGAGGTAAATAGCGAGTAATTCGGCTTGCCCCTCTTCATTAACATGTGAAAAATTAGCAAAGCCAATAAGAGACTCACCAACTGTTGCCACTAAAAAAGGGCTTGTTTGAAGACGGCATGTTAACCGTTCGTCACTATAGGCGGCTTGAAGAAATCGTTCTTGAATATGCTTTGGTATGATTCCTTCATAGGTAGCAGTCCAAGATGTTTGTGCAATTTCTTGGACAAAAGAGATGTCATCTTCATTCATTTGTCGTATAATGAGTGTCAATACATATCACCTACAATTTCAATAATTTCTATATATTGTAACATATAACATAACGACAAAGGGGGGATGTTTTTATGCAAGTGTTAGAAAAAGCATTTGGTTATATTACCCGAAACTATGATGATCGGATTCAGGTCCTTGTATTTGAGCAAAATACAGAGGGAGCAGGCATTCAAATTCCAAAAGGTACAATTGAAGACGGAGAGACGCCACTTGAAGCAGTTATACGAGAGATGGTGGAGGAAACGGGTTTAACAAATTTAGAAGTACAAGGCCTTATCGCACAGGATTATGCCGAGCATTATTCAGGAGCATTGCAAAAACGCTATTTTTTTCATTTAACTTCAAATGAGTCCCAACATACTTGGCAACACAATCCAACAGGCTTAAACGAGGGCAACTTACAGTTTACGTTTTATTGGATTGAAAAGGAACATGACGTTGAGCTCGCAAAAGGACATGGCGATTATTTATATCGTATTGTCTAGTGCCTGCCACCCAAACAATTCTGAATATTTAGGTAAAATTAAAACCCACTTAAATTTCGGCGGCTTACACTGTGCTCGCCGGAAATTCAAAGTGGGTTATGGTGCCAGTCACGCAAGTTTTATTTTTACGCTTTAGCGGCAATTTCTAATGCTTGGGCAAAGTCTGCAATTAAATCATCCACATGCTCCAAACCAACTGAGAATCGTAATAATCCATCCGTAATGCCACGTTTGATGCGTTCTTCAGGTTCCATTGCTGCATGGCTCATTTTTGCTGGGTAGGAAAGAATCGATTCCACACCACCAAGAGATACAGCAAATACGGGAATCTTCATTGCCTCTACCAAGGCTTTCGCTGCTGCATAATGAGGTAGGCGGAACGACAAGACAGCGCCTGCACTTGTACATTGGCTTTGATGAATGGCATAGCCAGGATGTGAGGCAAGACCTGGGTAGTACACTTGCTCAACAAGGGAATTTGCTTCTAAAAACTGTGCAATCTTTTGTGCTGATGCAGCAGAACGGCTAAAACGTACATCGGTTGTTTTCATATTTTGTAGTAGTGTGAAGGAATCTTGTACACCTAAAATATTACCAAAAGAATTTTGGATGAAATACAGGTCATTTCCGAGTTGTTCATCTGCTGTTACAGTAAGTCCCGCAATAATATCTGAGTGACCAGATAAAAACTTCGTTGCACTATGAATGACAACGTCTACACCTAAGTCTAGAGGTCGTTGGTGTAAAGGTGTCATAAATGTATTATCTAAAAACGTTAGACATTGATGTTGTTTAGCTAGTGCGACTATTGCACGGATATCTGTAATCCCTAATGTAGGATTCGATGGTGTCTCCATGTAGAGAAGCTTTGTAGCAGGCGTAATGGCTGCTTCAACTGCTGCTATATCAGTAAAATCCACGAACGTATGCGTAATACCGAATCGAGGTAATACTTTTGACACAAAGCGGTATGTTCCACCATAAACATCCTCTGTAATGACAATGTGATCACCTTGTGATAATAACATTAAGGCTGCGGAAACCGCTGCAATACCAGAGGAGAAGGCATGTGCACGAACGCCACCTTCAAGCTCGGCAACGGCTTTCTCTAACGCATCACGTGTTGGGTTACCAGAACGAGCATAATCGTATTCACCGAATTCATCGATGCTTTCTTGGTGAAATGTTGAAGAAACATACAGTGGTACATTAACCGCACCTTTTTTATTTTCGTAGCCATCACGCACACCTGCGTGGATAAGCGCTGTTTCAATATGTTGTTTCATTTTCTATGCCTCTTTTCTCAGCGTATCAAACACTTGTTTTAAATCTGCAATTAAATCTTCAGCCTCTTCAATGCCGACAGAAAAGCGTAGTAAACGATCGCAAACGCCGCGTGCTACACGTTCCTCGTAAGGCATATCGGCATGTGTTTGTGTAGCAGGGTACGTGATAAAGCTTTCAACGCCACCAAGACTCTCTGCAAAAATAATTAACTTTAAGTTACGAAGAAATGGGTCAATCCATTCAGGCTTTTGTAGTCGGAATGACAACATACCACCTTTGCCCGTATACAATACGTCTGTGACAAGTTCTTCTTCCTCTAAATAAGCAGCAATCGCTTTGGCATTGGCATCATGTTGTTTTAAGCGAAGATGTAACGTTTTTAAGCCACGAATCAATAACCAAGAATCCATTGCTCCTAGTACCATTCCGCTACCATTTTGAATAAAGCTGAGACGTTCGGATAGCTCAGCACCTTTTGAGACAACTAAACCGGCTAATACGTCATTATGTCCGCCAATATACTTTGTTGCAGAATGCAGTACAATATCGGCACCTAGTTCAATTGGTCGTTGGAAGTAGGGTGTATAAAAAGTATTATCTACGATTAGCAATGCACCGTGTTGATGGGCAAGCTCAGCATACACTTTGAGATCAAATTCCTGCATAAGTGGGTTTGTTGGTGTTTCGATAAAGAGGGCACGTGTATTGTCATTGATTAACGCCTCTACTTGCTCAAGCGATTCAAATTTAGAATAGATTGGTTTAATATTGTATGTTTCTTTAAAAAAGTTAAAAAGACGATATGTACCACCATATAAATCATCTGGTACGATGAGTTCATCTCCTGGTTTAAATAGAGACATTACAAGTTGGATTGCAGCCATACCGGAACTACAGGCAAAGCCAGCGTCGCCACCTTCTAAATCTGCAATACCTGCTTCTAAAATGGCACGCGTTGGGTTTTTTGTACGAGCGTAGTCAAATCCTGTCGATTCACCGATCCCTGTATGTTTATAGGCAGTTGATAAATGAATGGGCGGGCTAACAGCGCCAGTTCTAGGGTCACTCAAATTGCCAAGCTGTACAAGTTTTGTTTCAATACGTCTATTGTTTGTCATGTCCTCACTCTTTTCTTCATCGTTAATATAGAAAGAGTCCACACTAGGGGGACTCTATTCCTTAATAGAATAATTCGATTAGTCTCTTCAATTTTCTCTATAATTGTTACTTAATTTAACATGGAAAGTACAGAAGGACAAGATGATTTCAGAAAATTACATAGATTATTGAAAATAAATCATGTAGGAATAGTAGGGGATTAATGTTTGACGATGAAAAGAGGCTTGAAAGAGGCACAAATAAAAAAGCTATAGATTCGTTTTCGCGTAGCACGAAAATATCTATAGCCTTTGTGGAACATAATGTCTTGTCCATTATGCTTGTTGTTTTTTTAATAAATCTCGAATTTCTTTTAACAGTTCTTCTTTTGCATCTAGCACAGGTGTCGGTTCCTCTACAACCGCTTCCTCTTTTTTTCTAGTAAATTTCGTCATAAGACGTAATGCTAAGAAAATAGCAAAGGCGATAATTAAAAAATCAATAATTGATTGTAAAAATATACCTAACTTTACTTGAGCTGTACCAGAACCAAACATAAAGCTTTCAGTTAAATCAATGCCACCTGTTAACACACCGACTAATGGCATAATAATATTTTCTACTAAGGAGGTAACGATTTTCCCGAAAGCCCCACCAATTACAACGGCAATCGCTAAATCAATTATATTGCCTTTCATAGCAAATTCCTTAAAGTCTTTCCACATATAATATATCCTCCCTATAATTATCCAAAAAAACAATCGAATTGTATTCTACTATATTACCCTAATTATAATCAACTATAAACATAGGAAAAAGAAAAATAGAAAAAATCTACAACATAAAACGGTAAATTTGGTAATATAGAAGTAGACAAAGAATGATTAGGTGTGACATATGGCGAAAAAAAAACAAAAGAAACCATTGCTATCTCCAAGTATGAAGATGGGGATGATAGCACTATTAATCCCTGTAGCCATTACTGTATATGTACTTGCTTTTTTTGCTTGGAAGGAACTACAAACATTCCCGATTTTCGAAAAACTTGCTCAACAAAAGGCGATTGAAGAAATACAGCAGCATTTCGATATGAACATTCCAGAACAATATATTCCGGTGTATGTTGCTGCAGAGGAGAAATATGGCGTGCCTTGGACATTGTTAGCTGCCCATCATCGTATTGAAACACGATTTTCTTCCATGAAATCACTTGTTTCGCCAGCAGGGGCAGTCGGACATATGCAATTTATGCCTTGTACATTTGTAGGATGGAAACATCCAACTTGTGAGGGATTAGGGAAGGGCAATATTACAAAGGCAGAGCTGATGAATCCCGAAACGATAAAAAAATATGGAGGCTACGGTGTCGATGCCAATGGAGATGGTGTAGCGGATCCCTATGATATCGAAGATGCTGTATTTAGTGCTGCGAATTATTTATCAAAGTATGGAGCGGCAAAAGGTGACGTAAAACGAGCCGTTTTCAATTATAATCATAGCGAAGAATACGTTAAAAATGTCTTACATTACTATAATTTGTATAATGATTACCACGATGAATTAAAAACAGCCGTCCTTCTTAATGCAAAATAATAAAAGAGCCATCTAAACGATGGCTCTTTCAGACTGTAGACAAACTCGAAAAATTTCGAGTTTGCCTACAGTCTTTTTTCATTTTAAGATAAAAATAGATGTCTACTCCTGTTGATTTCCGCTACGTTCGGGCGCTTTCCGCGGGCACATCGTAAGCCGCAACCCTCGCTAACGCGCGGTCTGTTGCGTCTTACGTACTGTGCGTTCCCGCAGGAGTCGCCCGCCCTTCGCTCCAATCAACTTGATATGAATTGCTATCAATCAACTATAAATAAAATAATCTATTTGAGGTGATGGAAAATGATGTCGAAAAATCAAATCAATGAACGTGAACAATTAGAAATACTGACAATTGACCAATTGGTGCCACAAGACCATTTAGTCCGAAAACTAGAGGCAGCGATTGATTTTTCGTTTATCTATCCATTAGTGGAAAACCTCTATTCATCTTTAGGGCGTCCAAGTATTGACCCTGTTGTTCTCTTTAAAATGACCTTTATTCAATATGTTTTCGGTATTCGCTCAATGCGTCAAACTATTAAAGAAATTGAAACGAACATGGCCTATCGTTGGTTTTTAGGATTTGGCTTCCATACAGAAGTTCCACACTTCTCTACCTTCGGTAAAAATTATGCGCGCCGGTTTCAAGACACAGATGTGTTTGAACAAATTTTCTATCGTATTCTAAAAGAAATTATGAAGAAGGGTCTCCTGCATGCAGACCATGTATTTATTGATTCCACGCATGTAAAGGCAAGCGCTAATAAGCGAAAGTATGATAAAAAAGTCGTTCGAAAAGAAACACGTGCTTATGAAGAGAAACTTCAACTGGAATTAAATATTGATCGTGAGGAACACGGAAAAAAACCCTTCCCTCCAGAGAGATTTGAAAAAGACGAATGGAAAGAAATCAAGGAAAGTACGACAGACCCAGAGAGTGGTTATTATGTTAAGGATGAACGGACTAAGCAGTTTGCGTATTCATTTCATGCAGCGACAGATGAAAAAGGTTTTGTATTAGGTACGATTGTGACTCCAGGAAATGTGCACGATAGCTATGTATTGCAGCCACTTGTTGAAAAAATCATTAAAAAAGTGAAAAAGCCATTAGCGATTGCTGCGGATGCTGCTTATAAAACACCTGCCATCACTAACTTTTTATTAGAGAATCAAATGTTACCTGTTCTCCCTTATACACGTCCTAAAACAAAGGATGGTTTCTTTCGAAAGCATGAATACGTGTACGATGAGTACTATAATTGTTATCTTTGCTCACAAGGGCAGGTATTGAAATATACGACAACCACAAAGGAAGGGTATCGCCAATATAAATCGAATCCAACGATTTGTGCTAATTGCCCCTTGCTATCACAATGTACAGAAAGCAAGAATCATCAAAAACTTATTCAACGTCATATCTGGGAAACATATATGGAAGAAGCTGAACATTTACGCCATTCATATGCTATTAAACAAATTTATGCAAAGCGCAAAGAAACGATTGAACGTGTCTTTGCAGATGCAAAAGAAAAGCATGGTATGCGATGGACAACCTTAAGGGGTCTTAAAAAATTGTCCATGCAGGCGATGCTTACTTTTGCTGCCATGAACTTGAAAAAGCTTGCTACTTGGACATGGCAAGCTGCTTAAGGAGAATAGATATGCTCAAAGAGTATGGTCAACTCGGCAGTGAAATCTAATTATTTACTATAAAAAATGACAAAAGGCATCAAGGTTAAAACTTCTTGATGCCTTTTGTCGACAATCTGAAAGAGCCATCTAAACGATGGCTCTTTTTGTACATAATTACGTAGCTTTACGCATACTTTTAAGAATAATGCTTACAATGAAGATAAGCACAATTGCACCTATTAACGCTGGAAATACATAAAAATCGCTGACTTTCCAACCCCAGTTACCTAAAACCATACTACCTATCCAAGAACCGACAATCCCGGCAATAATATTACCAATAATGCCTCCAGGAACATCTTTTCCTAAAATGACGCCAGCTAACCAACCTAAAATTCCTCCGATGATTAAATACCAAATGAAACTGATCATAATGATTCATCTCCTCAAAGTTAAGATATAATGGCATTACTTAGTTATATCCTTTTTGGAGATAATTAAACCTAAATGACCGACCTTTTTATTTTTACAATGACTTCATTTGTTTATTTCACTACTGTGGCACCTAAAGTATGTTCAAAATGACGCAAAGCCCAATCATGTCCAGCTGCATCAAAACTTGCTACTGCATTTGCATAAATAACAGTAGAAATGCCCAAATTATAAGCATCCACAGCTGTATGCAAAATACATATATCTGTACAAACACCAACTAAATGAACTTCCTCGATGTTCCGTTCCTTTAATAAAATAGCTAAATTTGTTCCTGCAAAGGCACTATAACGCGTTTTGTCGAGCCAAATCACGTTGTCCTTATACACGTTATAAACTTCACCAACATGACCGTATAGATTGCGACCCGATGTTCCACGAATATTGTGAGGAGGAAAAAGCTTTGTTTCAGGGTGAAATGGATCGTTTTCTTCATGTAAATCATTAGCGAAGACGACGACATTTTTTTCTGCAATAAATTGTTCAATTAAATTTGCAATAGGCGTATCAAGTAATTGTCCTGGTTCCCCACACGTTAATTTACCATCTGTTGCTACAAAATCATTTGTATAATCAATTACCAGTAATGCTTTTTTCACTTTCGTCCACTCCTTTAGGCATGATTTCACTCTTTATCATGCCATATTTGGTTTTGGCTGTCAGAAAAATAGTCATATTTTAATATTAAGAATAGTTTGAAAATTGAACAATGTGAGCGTATAATGTGAAAAAAAGGAGAGGTGATAGTTTATGAATATGACTGTTATGAAACGTTTAGATCGCCAAGGATTCTTTATTGCTGCGCTACATTTGGTGGTAATGTTAAATTTAGCTGCTGAGTTTTTATTGGCATCCTAATCTCTTAAAAATCTAATAGAAAGGTGAGTACAATGCTTGACCTATACTAAAACAACCGTGAAGGCAATTTCGTCGTAATACACGGTTGTTTTTTGTTGCCTATTGTGAAGTAGACAAGCATTTTCGCGTATTTTTCTAGTACTTGACCAATATAAATCATACGAGGGGGATTAAATGACAACGAGATTTCAGCAGGCTTTCCATGGCATAGAGCGCCCATTTGCTTGGTTAGACCTTGATGCACTTGATGATAATATTGCAACGGTGCAACAAGCTTGTGGGCAAAAAAAAATCCGTATAGCAACAAAATCAATACGCTCGGTGGAGGTGTTGCAATATCTACAACAACATCTGTCGAATATAACAGGATTTATGACATTTACCGCGGCAGAATCCATCTTTTTACTCCAAAGAAATTTCGATGATGTACTGCTTGGTTATCCTGTTATGGAAGACATGGCTGTACGTCAGCTATTGCACTATGTAAAAGAGGGAAGAACCGTCACATTTATGGTGGATAGATGTGAGCAAGTTGCGTTTTTAGAAAAAATAGGTGCGGAGCTAGATGTAAAGGTATCCATCTGTATCGATATTAATTTATCTACTGATTTTAAGGTACTTTATTTTGGTACAAAGCGCTCATCTCTTGACTCGCTGGAGTCTATCACTCCTTTTTTAACTTATATAAAACAGCAGTCCCATATAGAAGTTGTAGGGGTTATGGGATATGAGGCGCAAATAGCTGGTGTTGGAAATCGACCTGCTAATGCTATAAAAGGTAGGCTAATAGATTTCATGCAAACACAAGCCAAAAAGCAAGTAACCCAATTTCGTAGATTAGCTATTGCGCATGTAAAAGCTTATTTTCCTCGATTACGCTTTGTTAATGGTGGAGGTACAGGCAGTATGACATATACTGCGGAGCAGAAAGAAGTGACAGAAATGACAGTTGGTTCAGCATTTTATGCACCAGCCCTTTTTGATCAATTTGCCCATTTACAACTTTCAAAAGCAGCAGGCTTTGCACTCCGTATCACGCGGAAACCTGCGCCTAATATTGTTGTCTGCCATGGTGGTGGTTATCCAGCGTCCGGAGCAATGGCCAATGATCGTTATCCGGTATTTTACGAGCCGACCTATTTTTCCTTTCTTCGTTTAGAAGGAGCTGGAGAAGTGCAAACACCGATTAAGGTAAAAGGCAAAACACTCACAATTGGGGATACCATCTATTTTCGCCATGCAAAGGCTGGAGAGCTTTGCGAAAGATTTCAAACACTTCATGGGATAAGGCAAGACGAATATGTAGGTAGCTTTGCGACGTACAGGGGGGATGGTCAATGTTTTCTGTAGAGAAGTGGAAAAATGGGGAGAAATGGACGAACTGGGCTGGCAATATAATAGCGTATCCAAGTGAGATGCACTTACCTCGTTCAATAGAAGAAGTTGTAAATGTAGTGAAGCATGCGCGTGATAGGAAGAAAACCATTCGTGTAACAGGTGCAGCGCATTCATTTAGTGCTGTTGCCATGCCGGAGCATATTGCACTGTCATTACATAATATGCGCGGGCTTATTTCGATAGATGCCGAAAACCAAGAAGCTACATTGTGGGCAGGAACTTATTTATACGAGATTGGACCACAGCTTGCAAAGCATGGGTTTGGCTTAATGAATATGGGCGATATTCAAGAACAGACCATTGCCGGAGCAGTGTCTACTGGTACACATGGAACAGGGGTGACTTTAGGTTCGTTGTCGTCTGCTGTGACACGCTGGTGTTTTGTTGATGGAAATGGAACTTACCATGAGCATATTCGAGGGACTGACGATTTATCCGAGGCACTTCATATCTCACTTGGCATGCTTGGGGTACTTGTAAAAGTGACGCTAAAAGTGTTGCCGCTCTATAGTTTACATTATATTGGCACAAGAGACACATTAACAAACGGACTAGCAACATTTGCACAAGATATTCGACAGCATCGACATGTTGAATGGTTCTACTTTCCTGGTAGTGAGACGATTCAAATTAAACGTATGAATGCGATGGCTCCAGTGTATCAAAGTGAATGGCGCAAGTGTGTAGAAAATATAAAACTTCAAATAGTAGAAAATGGTGCATTTTTTGCGATTTCGGAGCTATGTAAATGGAAACCAGCTTTAAGTAGTGCAATGAGTAAATTAGCTGCTGCCAATGTTGTCGAGGCTGAGAAGATTGGCATTAGCTATGAAATCTATCCAACTCCTAGAAGTGTCAAATTCCAAGAAAGTGAGTACGCCATATCATTAACACAATTTGAGGCATGCATGGAAGAAATTCATGCAACGTTTCAAAAAGGGCATTTGCATGTGCATTTTCCATTGGAATGCCGTACAACAGCAGGTGAGGCTGGTTATTTAAGTCCTACACAAGGACAAGAATCCGCCTTTATAGCTTTTCATATGTATAAAGGAATGTCGGAAGAGCCTTATTTTAAATGGGTGCACAATCTGATGCAAAAATATCATGGTCGACCACATTGGGGAAAACAAAGCCATTTAACTGCACAGCAAGTACACACATTATATCCAAATATAGATAAGTTTTTAACAGTTCGTGCACAATATGACCCTGACAAAGTATTTTTTACACGTTACTTAGAGCAATTATTCATATTGTAATATTTAGAATTTAACAACAACTGAATCTTATAATTTTGAAATCAATGTATGGGGAAAGATGAAAGCATTTGTGATAAATCATCAACTGAATAGTGTTTATAATGAAAAAATTTAAATTTGAACGAAATGTCAAAATATTTATCAAAACGAGATAAAACTGATGCTTAATCAGCATGTAAACGATTTCAAATTTCGTATAGTTTTTGAATTGTTTAAACAATTCAAAAAATACTGTTGACTTAGCCTAGTTATTCGTACTATGATAACAACAATTTAATACGTTCGTTCCTACAATCAGTTGCCACAAAGGCAATCAGCTAGGTAAAAACAAAATAGACAGAACATTTTGTATATAGCGACGAACATAGCAATAAATGAGGGGCGTTTAAAATGAGAAGTGACATGATTAAAGTAGGCGTAGATCGTGCGCCACATCGTAGTCTTTTATATGCAACAGGCAAAGTAAAAGCAAAAGATTTAGGGAAACCATTTATTGGGGTTTGTAACTCTTATATCGACATTATTCCAGGTCACGTTCATTTACGTACATTTGCTGATGTAGTGAAAGAAGCCATAATTGAAGCGGGAGGCATTCCATTCGAGTTTAATACGATTGGTGTGGATGATGGTATTGCAATGGGCCATATTGGTATGCGTTATTCTTTACCAAGCCGTGAAATTATAGCGGATTCAGCAGAAACAGTTATTAATGCACACTGGTTTGATGGCGTATTTTACATTCCTAACTGTGACAAAATCACACCAGGAATGTTAATGGCAGCAGTTCGTACGAACGTACCATCAATTTTTGTATCTGGTGGTCCAATGGAGGCAGGTACATCTGCTACAGGAAAACAGCTTTCATTAACTTCAGTATTTGAAGGTGTTGGGGCTCACAAATCAGGTAATATGTCAGCTGAAGAGCTGTTAGATATTGAAAATAATGCATGTCCAACATGTGGATCATGTTCAGGGATGTTCACAGCGAACTCCATGAACTGCTTAATGGAAATGCTAGGTGTAGCACTTCCAGGCAACGGTACAATCGTTGCTACGTCTGAAGACCGACATAAGTTGATTAAAGAAGCCGCTAAACAATTAGTGCGCATGATTAAAGAAGACGTTAAGCCACGTGACATCATTACAAAAGAAGCAATTGATGATGCATTTGCACTCGATATGGCAATGGGCGGCTCCACAAATACGGTGCTTCACACATTAGCAATCGCAAATGAAGCTGAAATCGACTATAACATTGAAGATATTAATAAAGTTGCAGAGCGTGTGCCATATTTAGCAAAAATTATGCCTGCTTCTGATATTTCAATGGATGATATCAATAAAGCAGGTGGTGTCAGTGCCATCATTAATGAATTAACATCTATTCCAGGTGCCATTCATCCAAATCGTCCGACTGTTGCAGGTGTAACAATGGGCGAGCTCGTCAAAGATTATCACATTACAAATGATCAAGTTATTCGTACAAAAGACAATCCTTATAGCCCAGTCGGAGGTTTATCGGTGCTATTTGGCAACATTGCTCCTGATGGCTCTGTTATTAAAGTAGGTGCTGTTGATCCTTCGATTAAAGTATTTACAGGTGAGGCAATTGTCTTTGAATCACAAGAAGCAGCGCAAGAAAATATTGATAACGGTACTGTTAAGGAAGGCCATGTAGTCGTCATTCGTTATGAAGGACCAAAAGGTAGCCCAGGGATGCCAGAAATGTTAGCACCTACATCTACCATTCAAGGTCGTGGTCTCGGTACAAAGGTAGCGTTAATTACAGATGGTCGATTCTCCGGTGCATCTCGTGGTATTTCAATCGGGCATATATCGCCAGAAGCAGCAGAAGGCGGTCCAATCGCTTTAGTTGAAAATGGTGACATCATTACGATTGATTTACCAAATCGTACAATCAATTTAGAAGTTTCAGATGAAGTATTAGCAGAACGTCGCGCAAAACTGCCAGTGTTTGAACCGAAAATTAAACGTGGCTGGTTAGCAAGATATTCAAAATTAGTGACAAGCGCCTCAACAGGTGGCGTTATGAAAATTTAGTCTTAAAAACTAGTGAAAAATCAATAGGTTAAAACGTTGATGAGGTTAAAGGTTCTAGAGCCTTGTATCTACCAGAGAGCCGGTCGTGCTGGAAGCCGGCGATACAACTAGATCCGACATCCCCTCGGAGTGAACTATTAAACGCGTGATCGCCATTAGATAGTTCCGGGCATAATCGAAGTGCTCGTTATTAATGAATAAATGATTTATGACACCGTATTGGATGTAAGTTCACTTGCATTGGTGCATAAATGCTTTCATTTATTCGCGAGGTAGCAATATGATTGCTATAAACAAGGGTGGTACCATGAAAAGTCTTTTTCATCCCTACGCAAGGTAGTTCTTTGCGTTCGGAGAAAAAGGCTTTTTATTATTTATTAAGCGTAGAATATTCCGTTTTCAGCATTACATCACGAAAGTGTTCATTAACTAGATGAGGTAGTCGTATGCTGTTGTGAATCGAAAGACAAGAAGGAGGCATATTTTGATGAGTGCGAATGTTTCAATTAATGAAAAAGAACAATTGGCGACAGAAGAAGTAGAACAAACTTTTCAAGCGAAAGATGGTGCAGACATTTTAGTCCAAGCGCTGCATGATCAAGATGTAGATATTATTTTTGGATATCCGGGTGGAGCAGTACTTCAAATATATGATGCAATGTACAAAAACCCAATTCGTCATATTTTAACACGTCACGAGCAAGGTGCTATTCACGCAGCTGAAGGCTATGCACGTGTATCGAATAAGCCGGGGGTTGTCATCGCTACAAGTGGTCCAGGTGCAACGAACTTAGTAACAGGTATTGCCGATGCGATGATTGATTCTATCCCATTAGTTGTCTTTACTGGTCAAGTAGCGACAACAGTTATTGGAACAGATGCGTTCCAAGAGGCAGATATTATGGGGATTACAACACCTATTACAAAGCACAACTACCAAGTGCAAGATGTCAATGATATCCCTCGCATAGTGAAAGAAGCATTCCATATTGCGAATACAGGTCGTAAAGGACCAGTTGTGGTAGATTTCCCTAAAAATGTATCTCAAATGCTGTTTGATGTAAATAATCCACCACAAGAACCAGAAGAAATTTATTTACCAGGCTATCAGCCGACATACAAGCCGAACTATTTGCAAATTCAAAAGGCTATTCAAGCTATTTCGCTAGCGAAAAATCCAGTAATTCTAGCAGGGGCGGGTGTACTATTTGCCGATGCTCGTGAAGAATTAACAACTTTCGCTGAGAAGTATCAAATTCCTGTAACAAATACCTTATTAGGTCTTGGCTCCATTCATGGCGATCACGAATTATTCATTGGTATGGCCGGAATGCATGGAACAGTAACAGCAAATATGGCAATTACTAAGTCGGATTTATTATTAAATATTGGCGCTCGATTTGATGACCGTTTAACAGGGAATTTAGCAACGTTTGCACCAAATGCAACAATTGTCCATATTGACATTGATCCGGCTGAAATCGGTAAAAATGTACCGACCGATATTCCGATTGTAGCGGATGCAAAAGAGGCATTAAAATCTTTACTGAAAAAAGATTTTGAAGGTCCGGATACGAAACAATGGCTTGAATTTTTAAACAATCATGCAAAAGAATATCCGCTGTGGTATTCAAAAGAAGATGGAGACACAGAGGTGTTACCGCAGGAAGCACTAGAACTTGTGCATAAAATTACTGAAGGTGATGCCATTGTGACGACGGATGTAGGGCAGCATCAAATGTGGGCTGCACAATATTACCGCTTAAACAATGATCATGGTTGGGTAACGTCTGGTGGACTTGGTACGATGGGCTTCGGCTTCCCAGCTGCAATAGAATTTGCGAAGCCAGACAAAAAAGTTGTTTCGATTGTAGGCGATGCAGGTTTCCAAATGACTGCACAAGAGCTTTCATTATTAAAAGAATTCAACTTACCAGTAAAAATTGTGATTTTAAATAACAGTTGTTTAGGGATGGTACGCCAATGGCAACAAACATTCTATGAAGAGCGTTATTCATCATCACTTATGCCAATCCAGCCAGATTTTGTTAAATTAGCGGATGCTTACGGCATTAAAGGCTATCGAATTAACACAATTGACGAAGCGGAAAGTATTTTCCGTGAGGCACTGCTTTCTGACGAGCCAGCGTTAATCGACTGCCGTGTAAAACAGCTTGAATGTGTCTACCCAATGGTTGCACCAGGTAAAGGGTTACATGAAATGATTGGGGTGAAAAAGAATTGAAACGAGTAATTACAGTAACAGTGATTAATCAAAGTGGTGTATTAAACCGTATAACAGGTTTACTTATGAAGCGTCAATTCAATATCGAATCGATTACAGTTGGTCATACTGAACAGCCAAACTTCTCAAAAATGACATTTGTTGTGAATGTAGAAGATGAGCGCAAAATTGAACAACTGGTGAAGCAATTATCGAAGCAAATTGATGTGTTAAAGGTCAATGACATTACAGATAAATCCATCGTGCTTCGTGAGCTAGCGCTTGTGAAGGTTATTTCACCACCAAATTTACGTCTGGAAATGAACTCGATTGTTGAGCCATTCCGTCCACAAATTATTGATACAGCGAAAAACGTTGTGACATATCAAGTGGTAGGAAATCCAGAAAAAATCGATGCCTTTATTGAGCTTATTCGCCCATATGGTATTAAAGAATTAACGCGCACAGGTGCAACGGCATCTGTTCGTGAAACACAAAAAACCATCAATACGCAGCTCTCTATTTTAAAATAGTTTGCATATAAAATCGAAGCTTGTGATCTGCGCACTGTAAAGCTGCAAATGCTCATAAGTTTAAAAAAACAAACCCAATTATTAGGAGGAAACAAACAATGGCTACAATGTACTATGAACAAAACATCAACGAGGACGTATTAAAAGGAAAAAAAATCGCAATTATCGGTTACGGTTCACAAGGTCATGCACATGCATTAAACCTTAAAGAATCAGGTTTCGATGTAGTAGTAGGTGTTCGCCCAGGTGGATCTTTCGATGCAGCAAAAGCTGATGGCTTAGACGTTAAAACAGTTGCGGAAGCAGCACAAGAAGCAGATGTAATCCAAATCTTACTACCAGATGAGCGTCAAAAAGCAGTTTATGAAGCTGAAATTGCTCCATATTTAGAAGCTGGTAAAGCACTGATGTTTGCACATGGTTTCAATATTCACTTTGGTCAAATTACGCCACCTGCAGATGTTGACGTATTTTTAGTAGCACCAAAAGGACCAGGTCATCTAGTGCGTCGTCAATTCCAACAAGGTGCTGGTGTACCAGGACTATTTGCTATCCACCAAGATGCAACGGGTCAAGCAAAAGATTTAGCACTTGCTTACGGTAAAGGTATTGGCGCTGCTCGTGGCGGTTTATTAGAAACATCATTCAAAGAAGAAACTGAAACGGATCTATTTGGTGAGCAAGCAGTACTTTGCGGTGGGGCAACTCAATTAGTTAAAGCTGGATTTGAAACATTAGTAGAAGCGGGCTACCAACCAGAGCTTGCTTACTTTGAGACATTACACGAATTAAAATTAATCGTAGATTTAATGTTTGAAGGTGGTATGGCGACAATGCGTTACTCCGTTTCAGATACAGCCGAGTGGGGTGATTATGTTGCAGGTCCACGCATCATCGACGATTCAGTTAAAGCCCGCATGAAAGACGTATTAACAGATATTCAAGATGGTACATTTGCTCGTCGTTGGATTCAAGAAAATGAAAATGGTCGTCCAGACTATACAAAATTCAAAGAAGCTGGTGCAAACCACCAAATCGAAGAAGTTGGTGCAAAACTACGTGCAATGATGCCATTCATCAATGAAGGTAAGGAAAAAGTTGTGAGAGAAGTGGCTACAAGTGCGAAAAATTGATATTTTCGATACAACACTTCGCGATGGTGAACAATCTGCCGGCATTAATTTAAATACAGCAGAGAAAATTGAGATTGCCAAGCAACTTGAACGTCTAGGTGTAACAATTATTGAAGCAGGTTTTCCTGCTTCATCTCCCGGTGATTTTGATGCGGTCCAGCGTATTGCGGGTACTGTGAAAAATTCAATTGTTACAGGGCTAGCGCGTTGCGTGCAAAAAGATATTGATACAACATGGGAAGCGATTAAAGTAGCAGAACAACCGCATATTCATATTTTTTTAGCAACATCTCCAATCCATATGGAATATAAGTTGAAAAAATCACCTGATCAAGTGGTCGAGCAAGCCATTGAAGCAGTGAAATATGCGAAAAAATACTTCCCACTTGTGCAATGGTCTGCCGAAGATGCTTTCCGCTCAGATCGCGAATTTTTAGTACGTATTATGAATGATGTTATTGCTGCTGGAGCGACGACGATTAACGTGCCAGATACAGTGGGCTATGCTTCTCCGCAAGAATATGGCGCATTATTCAAATTTTTATTAGAAAACGTCAAAGGTGCTGAAAAAGTGAAATTCTCAGCACACTGCCATGATGATTTAGGAATGGCTACGGCTAACACCATTGCGGCTATAGAAAATGGTGCGTCACAAGTTGAAGGAACAATTAACGGTATCGGGGAGCGTGCAGGGAATGTTGCACTAGAGGAAATCGCGGTAGCCCTCCATATCCGTAAAGATATCTATCCTGTTGAAACAGGCATCAACTTACAGGAGATTAAGCGCACATCGCAATTAGTTAGTAAACTAACGAATGTCGTTATTCAACCAAATAAAGCAATTGTCGGTAAAAATGCATTTGCACATGAGTCTGGCATTCATCAAGATGGCGTGTTAAAAAATCCTGAAACATATGAAATTATATCACCTGCACTGATTGGCGAAGGAGAAGTACCGCTTGTTCTTGGCAAACATTCAGGACGCGCTGCTTTCCGTGATCGTGCAGAAACAATGGGCTTTGCACTGTCAGATGAAAAGCTAAATAAAGCTTTTGCTGAATTTAAAAAGCTAGCAGACCGTAAAAAAGAAATTACGGAAGAAGATTTATTAACGCTTCTAACAGAGCAGCAAATCCAAATCGAAGATGTGCCATTGTTTGAGCTTAAAATGGTACAAGTGCAATATGGTACAGAAAATATTCCAACTGCTACCGCGACGGTCGTGACGCCAGAAGGCAATGTAAAAAATGTTGTGGCTACAGGCTCAGGCTCAGTGGAAGCAATATTTAATACGTTAGAACAACTTGTGCCTGGTGCTATCAATGTCATTGATTACCGAGTGAAGTCTGTCGGCAAAGGGCGTGATGCACTTGGTGAGGCAGTTATTAATATCCGATACGATGGTGTATCAACAACGGGACGAAACTCTTCACAGGATGTATTAGAAGCATCCGCGAAAGCTTATTTAAATGCGATTAACCGACATTTAATTCAGGTAAGTCTTCGAGCACAAGGTGAACTCGTTTAACTTGATTTGACTCTCACCTAGCAAAGCAGGTGAGAGTCTTTACTAAAATAGCGTAACCGTACGCTAGACAAAGAAAGGTGTTTTACGATGGAGAAAAAAATTACAGTACTTCCTGGCGATGGAATTGGGCCAGAGGTGGTTGCGTCAGCTATACGTGTACTACAAGTTATCGGCAAACGTTTCAACCATACATTCCATTTAGGATATGGAACAATCGGAGGCGCTGCCATCGATCAACACAACAATCCACTACCTGATGAAACAATTGAAATGTGTGAGAGCAGTGATGCGATTTTATTAGGCGCAGTAGGGGGACCAAAATGGGACAATAACCCACCAGAACTACGTCCAGAAAAAGGCTTACTTCGTATCCGCAAGCACTTTGACTTATTTGCAAATTTACGTCCAGTAAAGGCGTTCCCGAGTTTACTAGAGGCTTCACCTTTAAAACGTGAAGTAGCCGAAAACGTCGATTTAATGATCGTACGTGAACTTACAGGCGGCGTATACTTCGGGGAACCACGTATGCGTACTGAAAATGGCGCGATTGATACAACAGTTTACTCAACAGCTGAAGTAGAGCGTATCGTTGAAAATGCCTTTGAATTAGCACGTTTACGTGGAGGCAAATTATGTTCAGTCGATAAGGCAAACGTACTTGAAACTAGCCGTTTATGGCGCGAAGTTGTAGAAGCGAAGAAAAAAGACTATCCAGATGTTCAGGTAGAACACAACTTAGTAGACTCTGTAGCGATGAAATTAATTACAAATCCTGCTCATTATGATGTCGTTGTAACAGAAAACATGTTTGGTGATATTTTAAGTGATGAAGCATCGGTTATTACAGGTTCTCTTGGCGTACTACCATCCGCATCCATCCGCGGTGATAATTTTGGACTTTACGAACCAGTACACGGTTCAGCACCAGAAATTGCAGGGCAAGGTGTGGCTAATCCAGCAGCAACGATTCTGTCAGTCGCTATGATGTTACAATACTCATTTGGCCTAGCAGAAGAAGCGGCTGAAATCGAACGTGCAGTAAGTGCAGTATTTGATGATGGGTACTTTACAGCAGATCTTGCACGTGATGGAGGACGCACTCTATCTACAAATGAATGGACAGATAAAGTTATTAATGAAATTGATACAAGTTTTGTTTCGGAAAGTATTATGACAACATATATTTAAGAAATAGGTGAAGACAATGGGAAAAAATATAATTGAAAAGATTTGGGATAAACATGTTGTTTATCAGGAAGAGGGCAAACCGGACCTGTTATATATTGATCTTCATTTAATTCATGAAGTAACTTCTCCGCAAGCATTTGAAGGTCTACGCATAAATGGACGGAAAGTGCGTCGTCCTGATTTAAGCTTTGCGACGATGGATCATAATGTGCCAACAAAAAATCTACCGACAATCAATGATCCAATTGCACGCAATCAAATTGAAACACTGGCGAAAAATGCTGCTGAATTCGGTGTTGAGCTGGCAGGTATGGGTCACCCTGACCAAGGGATTGTCCACGTGATTGGACCAGAATTAGGTTTAACACAGCCTGGCAAAACAATTGTTTGTGGTGACTCGCATACATCGACACACGGTGCATTTGGTGCTATTGCATTTGGTATCGGTACATCCGAAGTAGAGCACGTAATGTCTACACAAACATTGTGGCAAAACAAGCCAAAAACGATGGAAATCCGCGTTGAAGGAGAGCTACCGGTTGGTGTTGCTGCGAAGGATATTATTTTAGCAATCATCTCGAAATTCGGTATTGGCGTTGGTACAGGACATATTGTGGAATTCACTGGAGAGGCAATCCACAAACTGTCAATGGAAGAGCGCATGACCATCTGTAATATGTCCATCGAAGCAGGTGCAAAGGCTGGTCTTGTATCACCTGACCAAATAACAGTGGATTATATTCGTGGTCGCAAATATGCACCACAAGGTGAGAAATTTGAAGAAGCGACAGCGTATTGGCTAAGTTTAGCATCAGATGAGGACGCGACATATGATGAAGTCCGCATCATTAAAGCAGAGGAAATCGAGCCAATTATTACATGGGGAACAAATCCTTCAATGGGTTCTGGTGTATCACAAAATGTTCCGACGCAAGCAGATTATCAGGATGAGTCAGATAAAGCCGCACTTCGTAAAGCGCTTGCCTATATGGGCTTAGAAGAAGGGCAACCATTAACTTCAATCGATATCCAATACGTATTTATCGGCTCATGTACGAACTCACGCTTAAGTGATTTACGAGCTGCTGCAAATGTTATTCAAGGACGTAAAGTTCATGAAAACGTAACAGCAATCGTTGTCCCAGGTTCCCATTCTACAAAAAAACAAGCAGAAGCAGAAGGTTTAGATAAAATTTTCATTGATGCAGGTTTTGAATGGCGCGAATCCGGTTGTTCGATGTGCTTAGCGATGAATGATGATGTGGTCCCAGCTGGTAAACGCTGTGCATCAACCTCAAACCGTAATTTCGAAGGTCGTCAAGGTGCTGGTGCTCGCACGCACTTAGTATCACCTCCGATGGCAGCTGCTGCTGCGATTGCAGGTCACTTTGTAGATGTACGAGAATTCGTGAAGGAAACTGTGTAAAGGCACCATTTACACCGAAAGGATGATTGAAAATGCAACCAATTAATATCGTAAATAGTGTGATAACACCACTTGATCGTAAAAATGTCGATACAGATCAAATCATTTCGAAAGAGTTTTTAAAACGCATTGAGCGTACAGGCTTTGGTCAATTTTTATTTTATCATTGGCGTTTTGATGCACAAGGCAATGAAGTACAGGACTTTGTATTAAATAAAGCAGAATTTAAAAACTCTAAAATTTTAGTAGCGCAAGATAATTTTGGCTGTGGCTCTTCACGTGAGCATGCACCGTGGGCAATTTTAGATTATGGCTTTAACGTCGTCATTGCCCCTTCATTTGCGGATATTTTCCATAATAACTGCTTCAAAAATGGTATATTACCTATCAAGTTAACGGAAGCAGAGTGCGATGAAATTTTAGCAAAAGGTTTAGAGAAACCTTATCATGTAGAAGTAAATCTTGAAGCACAAACAGTAACAGGTGAAGATGGTAAAGTTTATACATTCAACATCGATTCTTATTATAAAGAAACGTTACTAAATGGCTGGGATGAAATTGCCCTAACATTTAAATACGAAGACCATATTGCTGCCTATGAAGCACAACGTGTAGCCTACTAATGGGCAAGTAAAGCCGAGAAGAGTGTTAGATTGACTGGAATCAATCTAACACTTTTTTGCTGTTTGATGGGAACGTTGCCAGCATAGCTACTTCGAAATACTGAAAACAAGGAAGCCTTTGTCTTTCTTTTGCTAAGTCGTTAAAATAGAAAGAAGGAATCGAAAGGATGATTTAAATGATTACAGTAATTGGTAGTTTAAATATGGATTTAGTGATACAAATGGCGGATTTCCCACAACAGGGAGAAACGGTTCTTGGGCAACACTTTCAAACAAGTCCTGGAGGAAAGGGGGTTAATCAGGCGATTGCTGCGGCTCGTTTAGGCAGCAACGTCACAATGATTGGTTGTGTAGGTGATGATCGTTTTGGGCATACATTGCGAACAGTTTTAGAGCAGGAGCATATTGATACAACATCGCTTCTAACAACTTCAGAATCGACGGGCATTGCGAATATTTTAGTGCATCACAATGATAATCGTATCATCGTGGTCCCAGGAGCAAATTATAAGCTGGAACCAACACATTTGGATGCTGTAAAAGATGTCATTACACAAAGTCAAATGGTAATCTTACAGCTTGAAATTCCGATGGAGACGACAGCACATGCTATAAAATTATGTAAGGAAGCGAATGTACCAGTGCTGTTAAACCCAGCCCCAGCGGCGAACTTTGATATGCGCTGGATGGATGATATTACCTACTTGACCCCAAATGAAATTGAGTGTGCCCAGCTATTCGGAAACGATTTCGATCAAACGCTCGAAAAATATCCGAATAAACTAATTATTACACTTGGTCGTGATGGGGCACGTTACTTTGATGGTGAATATCCTATTCATGTCCCTGGCTATATGACAAAAGCGGTGGATACAACTGGGGCTGGGGATACTTTCAATGGTGCGCTTGCCTATGCATTAGTAGAGGGGCAATCGTTGGATGAAGCAGTGTACTTTGCGAATATAGCGACATCGCTAGCGGTTGAGCAAGTAAGTGCACAAGGCGGTATGCCAACACTTAGTAAAGTTTATGCGAGAATGGCTGGTTTGGACGAATAAAAAACATTACGCTTTATAAGTAAAGTGTTGGGATGTGTGGATTTTCTAGTTATTAGCATGAGGCACTATCATTGCATATACCTAGTTGTGCGATAAATGTGAAAAATAGAGAAATTTAACCTAAGAAGGAAATCCTATTTGTGACAAGTCGAACTAAGTAGTTTGTCCTTTTTTGTCATTAAATTTCATGACTATATATAAGAAATCGAATAGTTTCCTTTATAATGGAACTATAGATACATATGAAAGTAGGTTTTGAGGATGACGAATATTGACACTACGCCAATCGACTATACAGCCTCAGCGAATAATATTTTGCCACAGTTTGTGGATCGTTTACGTCAACTGCACAGCATTATTGTACAAAATACATATGTGAAAGATACAGCTAAGCACTTAAATCGTATAATCCAAGATGCAAACAATCAAACAATGGTACTGATAGTCGGAAAAGAACGAGTAGGAAAAACAACACTGGTAAATGGTCTTCTTGGTCGTTCTATTTTACCTGTAAGCGATCAAAATCCGACAGGGGTTAATACGTTTTTACGATATGGTGAGCATGAGGAAATTAAAGCATATTTTTTAGATGGTATGGTGGCAATATTTGATATGAGCAAATTAGAATTACTTACTACAGGTGATACGTTTGCATCACAAATTTTACGTGAACATTTAGATTATCTAGAAGTATATGTTAAGCATGAGTTATTAAAATCTGTGACAATTATCGATTCGGTCTCATTAGAAGCGGGTGGGGGAGAAATGGCTTACTTCTCCGAATCGCTAATCAATCGAGTGGATGAAATTTTTTGGGTGTTACGTTCAGAATCAATGGCGATCGATGCAGAAGTTTTATTAATGGAAGCTTTAAAAAATAAAGGGGTAGTCCCACTTTGTATCGTTAATGGCATCGATAAAAATAATAATACAGAAGCCTTTATTCGTTCTGAAAAAGAACGAATTGGTCATTTATTAAGCGATTTTGTAGCGATTTCTGCAATGGATGCCCTTGAAGCACAACAAACAGACAATAAAGCGTTATGGCAGCGTAGTCAATATGATAATCTAATTGCGCAAATTCAACGCGTTGCAGAGAATAGCGATAAAAAAACGTACGCAATTATTATTCGTTTTTTACAATGGCTGGAGCGTTTCCGCTTCGAATTAACGATTATACCGCAACGTGATCCATTTCAATCAGCAGTAGAAAACATCGAAAAATTTGCGGGAGATACACAATATGAATTTTCACGTTATCAGCGAGATGTAGCCATTGTACAGGAATATGAACAAGAGTACGAGCAAGTAGCAAGCGTATTCAAAAATGTTCAAACATTGTATCAGCTCTTACAAACGATTTCGCAACATGATTATTTACAAGATGATTTCGTTGAACAATTTACTGAAAAAGCAGTGATTTATCAACAGGCATTACGTGAATATCGTAATATGCATAATGAATATATGCGAGAATATGAGCGTTTGGACGCACAACATAAAAAAATTCATGGAAAAGGGTTGATGAAAGCCATTTTTGGCCATCATACACAAAATGACTTTTTCAAAGAACGTGTTCTGCGTTTAAATGAACAGCAAGAAGTATGTGTTACGCAGTATGCGAAAGTACGGGAAGCGGAAGCTATCATTGTGGAAGAAATAAATACAGTCCAAAACTATTTGATTAACCTATCCAAAAAGCGTTTAGCGCGTATTGAGAAAAAGGTGAACGAGCTGAATCAGCAACGGGCAAAAGAGAAACACCAACTAAAATTATATGCTGCGAAGTTAAATGAATTTTCTTGTTTAATAGAGGCACAAGGGTTTATTAAAGAAAACATTCAACCGTTTCTTATGGATGAAAGGGTGCCGCTACGCTCGAAAGATCAGCAAATGCTTAAAGAAACAATCGACAATATTATAAGTATCGATCTATCTAAAAATGGCTTACTGGCGAGAAGTCAAATGAACAACAAAATGGAAAGTATAGCCATTCCATTTGATGTTGAAAGTAAATATGCATTACAGCCATTACGACTTGCCGAGACGGACGTTAAATCAAACGATATACCCGCCATACCGAATAAATTAGAAATTCAATATGAAGATTAAGTAGCACAAAACGTTCTAGAAGAATGAATCTTTTAGAGCGTTTTTTAACGCATTCATTTCGTTCAAATTTATGAGTGGTTGTTTCACAAATGCTAATATTTAGGGAGAAATGGATTGACAACAGGCGAATAGAAAATAAATTAAAAGTACCATAAAAAATTATTATTTATGAATTTTTTCTTTTAAGATGTTTTGGATTATATAGTAAATATTAGGTAATTAGTATATAATATTAATTATTTTAAAATTGTGGAGGGTTGACGCAGATGAAACTGGTACTGCAGATAACGAGTGTCATTTTAATTGTAACAGCTATCATTTTTAGTTTAACGCAGGTTTCAAGTTTAAAGGAAGAAAGAGAGGATATGAAATACTGGGAAGCAGCAGCTATTGAACATTATGATAATAATCTTATAGAAGAAAAATATTTTGCATTGAAGGATATTTACTCCTCTCATCTGACAACGACTTTGATGTCAGTAATATCAATTATGTTAACTGGGATTTTCTTTTTAGCGATAGCAAAAATAATTGCATTACTTCAAGATATAAATTCAAAAGTTACTAATAAACCTCAAGAAGAAGAATTTGAATTATTGAATTAATAGGAGGAGCAGAATGCTAGTTGATATAAATTGTCCAATTGAATTGCTTGAGTATCAGCTATATAGAAGTAAAAAAACGGGTAACGTTTATTGTTCATTTCGATTTAATAATATCTCTGAAAAAACGTTCAAAGGTTTTAATGCGACTATCTATTGTTTTGACCAATTTGGTGAGCCTACTGGTTCGGTATCAAATTGTTTTGAACATAAATTTCATTTTCCCGATTCAATAGGCCTTAGCCAAGCATTTGATACGAATGAAAGAATTTCATTAGATAATTTTTTACATGCCAGAAAAGTGGAGATTGTCATTGAGAAAGTACTTTTTAGTGACGAAACTACATGGACTAAAGCTGAAACAGAGCTAGAGAAAGTAGAATTAAAAGAAATACATAATCCGAGGCAATTAGCTTATGTAAAAGCGCATGAAGGAAATGATGCAAAGTATTATTCACAACTATTAAATGATAAATGGGTATGTGTATGTGGGCGTCTCAACTTAGAGAATATGGAAGCGTGTCAGCGTTGTAAAAAAGAAAAAAATCATATTATTTCCATTTATAGTAATGAAGAAACGATTAATGAACAGATTCAGTTATATGAAAAACAATTAGAAGAGAATCAAAAGAAAGAACAACTGGAAAAAGAACGTCAACGTGAAGAAACTAAGAAAAAGGTAAGGAAAATTTTTACATATAGCTCGGTGGTTGTTAGCCTTTTATTACTTATCGTTATTGGTACATTTGGCTTTATAACAAAGTTTACCTTTTCATGGGATAATTATCTTTTGTTAAAAGATAAGGATAATGCTTTAATTGAGGCAGTCAAACATCAAAGTAGGAATGAGATAAATTTTTTGATTGAAAATGGGGCAAATGCTAATTTTGTCAATAGGGATGGCGAAAATTCAATAAGCGAAGCCATTAAATTACCAAATAAAAAGTTGGCTATTTCGCTAATGAATAAAGGAATGGTGAGTATTACAGTTGGACAAGAAAAGAATACGCTTGCTCATCTTGCGGTCGACAATGAACAAATGGAAATACTAAAAGAGTTACATCATTTCAAAGTGGATATGGATGTTAAGAATGAAATGGGACATTCGGTTTTATATACTGCCATGGAGACAGGAAATCCAGAAATAATTGACTACCTTATCCATGATGTAAAAGTAAATCTACAAGATGTGGATAATGAAGGGAATAATATTGTTCAAGTAGCCTTGCTACAACAGTTAAAAGATACAGCATTTATCAAAGAATTACTGAACCTGGCTATTGATTTAAATAAGGAGAATAAAAATGGCCAAAATACATACGAAATGGCTATTCTTACTGAAAATAATGAGATAGTGCAACTATTTATAGACAAAGGACTAAATGTGAATCAGGTTGATAAACGAGGAAATAATGCAATCCATGTTCTCCTTAATCAGAAAAAAGATAATGCGGCTTTTCTAACAGCATTAATAAACAAGGGGACAAATGTAAATGGACTGAATGGACAAGGACAATCACCCTTATATGTAGCTATTGTAAATGGGGATAAAAAAATTGTTGAAGAACTGATAAAGAATAAAGTGAATATTGATTCAGTCAATAGTAATGGGGAATCAGCGCAAACCGTTGCTGAAAAATATAATAAATCATTGGTAGAATTATTTGAACAAGGTAAATTTGTCATTAAATATGATAAACAAAAAAATGTTTACATGGTAAGTGGGATTACTTTAGGGAATTCTAGAAAAGATGTAGTGAATAAGTTAGGGAACCCAGCTAAAAGGCAAGAATTTACTTCTATAAATGGTGAAATTGACTGCAATTTTTATTACTTGAAAGATAGCACTGGAAAAAATATAGAGACACAATATTGTACTTATACAGGGAGCAATAAAATTGAAGAAATTACGTTTGATTTTTATCCTAAACATCTAAATGAAAATTGGTATAAAGATTTGGGAAAACCATTTGTCATGGATGATGGGAACGCATTATTTTATCTTGAAGGCACGGAACAAATATTAAATTTAAAACCGAATGAAGAGTTAGGGTTTCTTACTTATGCAGATGCTAATTTCTATTATTATTATCCAAAGGATTAGCAGCTTGTAGAAAAAAGGGGCTGGGACATAACTGCTTCAATTAGTGAGAAATCCGAATTTGAATGATTTCAAATTCTGATTTCTCTATTTTTTTATGTTGTCTCCATATAGTTCTATGCAAATGGCTGTGAATTTTCTTAAATTCGCCATTAATGCGAGACCCATCTCGTTATCAACCTTCGATTTTCTTCGTACAGAAAATCGAGTGAAACGCAAATTAGCTTTCAAGAATCCAAAAACGGGTTCCACGTCAGGCAATATCATTCTTTTGTAACTTCACTTCTAAATCTAAAAGGAAAACTAATTGATTGATTTATCAGAAGTGGTTCTTATTTTTATGTAAAAATGATCTAAGCCGTTTAAATTTTACTCGTCGTAAAATTTAAACGGCTTATTAGTTTTCAGAGGAGGGTTTTGTCCCAGCCTCTTTCTTACGATTAGTCAACCATATTTAAAGATTAATTTATATTTTTATGAGTGTGAAGTGGTGAGGGACATCTCTCATCACTTCACACTCATTTTTGGATACGCCAAATGACTTGGCGATTTTTATTTTTTTGAAAGGTCATTATGTTATAGTTTTATATGGGTGATTACGATTTCTAAGCTGGTAGTGCGGACTCATAATCGTAAAGAATGCCACGCGTCAGTAACTGAAATGTCACTTTCAGAAAACTTATTGATGCAGGCGACATTTGCAATCTTATGAGGCTTCCTCTGAGGTTGCTTTTTTAATTTATAATAATAGTCCACAAAATGATTCGGTTTTCCTTGTGCCCTAAGCATGGCACACACCATGAAATATAAAATTTTCCGTAAATGCTTGTTTCCTCGTTTATTCATACGATCTCTATATTGCGTATTGCCCTATCGTATTATATCTATTCCTGCATAAGCGTTCAGTTTTTTATAGGTTATAGTGCAGATAAAAGGGATAACTTTGATTGTGCTTATACCTTAACTAGTTTAATGCTATTAACATTATCCTTTTGATGGTATAAAATAGGCATAGAAAGATGAAATGGGTGGTTTTTTTGGTTTCTTCTAAAGATGTAGCAAAGTATGCCGGTGTTTCACAGACAACGGTTTCACGAGTGTTAAATACTCCAGAACTCGTGAAACCGAAAACATTAAAAAAGGTGATGGAGGCCATTGAACAATTGAATTATGTCCCAAACGATATTGCAAGATCACTTGTACAACAAAAGACAGGAATAATTACTTTAATTTCTGGACCGTTGCATAATCCATTTTTTGTCGATACAACAACCGAAATTGTAAATTATGCAAATGCTAGAGGCTATAAGGTAAACGTGTATTTTGGAACGGAAGATAATCTAGAGACTATTTATAATTCCGTGTTAGAAACAAAAGTGGATGCAATTATTTTATCATCTATAAGGTATACGGATCCATTATTTTATAAGCTTGAAAAACTGGAGATACCTTTTATTATGTTTAATCGTAAGCATCAAGAAAATAGACATTTTGTAGAAATAGATAATATAGAAGCAGGTTATTTAGCGACTAATCATCTAGTGACTTTAGGACATACGGACCTTTGTTGGATAGGGGGGCCACATGAAATGAGTACTTTTTTTGGAAGATATGAGGGTTTTAAAAAGGCGTTGGTTGAGGCGAGCATAGATATAAATACAGTACCGACATTTTTTACAAATACGAGCAAAGGTGATATAAAACGAGTGTTTGAAGAACTATTGTTGCTATCTCCAAGACCGACAGCAATTTGCGCTGCAACAGATGCTATTGCCATTGAAATACTCAACCAATGTTTAGAACAAGGATTCAATATCCCTAACGATTTTAATGTAATTGGAATTGATAATGTAGAACTGAGTAAACATCGTTCTATTTCCTTGACGACAGTTGGCATCAAATCGGAAAAAAATTTAGGGTTTTTAGCGATTGAGAAATTATTTGATGTAATGGAGAAAAAAAGTGCTTGCATCCAGCAAACTGAATCTGTTAAACTTTTCCCAAGAAACACAACAGGTAAAAAAATGAACTGATGAGTGTCAGTTTATTTTTTTATACTAGAATGGTTACGTATTCATTTCTTTATTTTCAGAAATGAATACGTAACCATTAAAAGGGAGTGAGGACTTGAAGAAACATTTAATGTTGAATGGCGAGTGGCGTATGACGGATGAATATTTAGATGTTTATGCCCCGTATTCAAAAGAATTAATTGGTCAGTTTGCGATAGCAACTGAGATCGATGTGCAACAAGCAATTGAGTGCGCACATGCAGCTACCTCAAAGATGGCAATGTTAACAGCAATTCAGAGAGCTCAAATTTTGGAACAATTATCGAATTTATTTGCTAAGCATCGAGAAGAAGCAGCTACTATTATTTCGTTAGAATCCGCTAAGCCACTAAAGTATGCAGTTGCAGAAATAGACCGAACAATTGAAACATATAAGTTTGCCGCTGAAGAAGCGAAGCGCCTTGCAGGTGAATTGATTCCGATGGATGCTTCAAAAGGTGGAGAAGGACGCTTTGCTTATACGTTGAGGGAACCGATTGGCGTTATAGCGGCAATTACGCCATTTAATTTCCCTCAAAATCTTGTCGCACATAAAGTCGGCACAGCATTAGCGGCAGGAAACACAATTGTCTTAAAACCGGCAACACAAACGGCACTATCTGCACATTTTTTAGCAAAATTACTTGCGCAAACAGACTTACCTGCAGGTGCTTTTAATTTAGTTACGGGCTCTGGAAAACTCATCGGGGATACATTTTTAGCACATCCTCAAGTGAAAATGATTACATTTACAGGCAGTCCAGCAGTCGGTATTTCTCTTCGTAATCGAGCCGGATTGAAAAAGGTAACGTTAGAACTTGGCTCTAATGCGGGAGTAATTGTCGATGAAGGTGTTCCATTAGAAAACATAATGGATCGTATAGTAATGGGAGCGTTTTCAAATCAAGGTCAAGTTTGTATTTCCTTGCAACGTATTTATGTTCTGGACAATGTTCTTGATTCATTTTTAAAACAGTTTACAGAGAAAATTACCCAACTAAAGATAGGGGATCCGCTTGATCCAACAACAGATTTAACAACAATGATTTCAGAAACTGAACAACAACGTGCATATGCTTGGATTCAAGAGGCAGTCAATGAAGGTGCACAAATTATTACTGGAGGTCGGATTGAAAACAATATTTTATTACCTACTGTCCTTTATAATGTACCATCTCACAGCCGCGTTTCCTGTGAAGAGATTTTCGCGCCTGTCGTTATCATTAACACTGTGTCCACAATAGATGAAGCAATCGAAGCAATAAATGATTCGAATTATGGTCTACAAGCTGGCATCTTTACTTCATCTATAGAAACAGCATTTAAGGCATCGAAAAAATTACATGTAGGTGGTGTCATTATAAATGATGTGCCTACATACCGAGTTGATCATATGCCATATGGAGGAGTAAAAGACAGTGGAACAGGTAAGGAAGGTATTAAATATGCAATCGAAGAAATGACTGAAATGAAACTAGTTATTTGGAATAACAACTAATCATGAAATGGGGATGTTTGTAAAATGAAGATGATAAACAAGCACGCTAAACTATTTGTTATGGATAATGGAACGATGCGCATGGATAAAAACTATATGATTGCAATGCATAATCCTGCAACGATTGACCACCCGAATCAACCAAATGAATTTGTTGAATTTCCGGTTTATACAGTTTTAATTGATCATCCAGAAGGAAAAATTTTATTTGATACAGCATGTAATCCAAACTCAATGGGACCCGAAGGAAGGTGGGGTGAATTTACACAAAAAGCATTCCCTATTAATATGCCAGAAGAATGCTATTTACATCATCGATTAGAAGAATTAAATGTTCGCCCTGAGGATATTAAATATGTAGTTGCTTCACATCTTCATTTAGATCATGCAGGTTGTTTAGAACTTTTTACAAATGCAACAATCATTGTGCAGGAAGATGAATTTAATGGAACGTTACAAACATACGCGAGAAATGTTAAGGATGGTGCGTATGTTTGGGGTGATATAGATATGTGGATTAAAAACAACTTACAGTGGCGCCTAATCAAACGTGGTGAAGATAATGTGAAACTGGCAGAAGGTATCAATATATTGAATTTTGGTAGTGGGCATGCTTGGGGTATGCTAGGTTTGCATATTAATATGCCAGAAACAGGGGGAATCATTTTAGCGTCAGATGCTATTTACACAGCTGAAAGCTTTGGACCACCGGTTAAGCCTCCTGGTATTATCTATGATTCAGTAGGTTATAACTCAACAGTTGAACGAATTCGAAGATTAGCAAATGAAACAAATTCGCAAGTATGGTTCTGCCATGACCCCGTGCAGTTTAAATCATTTAGAAAATCAACAGAAGGCTATTATGAATAGATGGGAGTAGAACGAACATGAGTAAACTTACCTTTACTCCTACAAACTATATAGGTTGGGGGAGTCTACAGCATTTACTTGTAGAAGTGCAAAAATTTGAAGCAAAGAATATATTAATCGTAACGGACCCGTTGTTAAAAGAGTTAGGTATAGTGGACCATATTAATAAACCTTTACAAGAAAATGGTTATCGTACGACCCTTTATACTGATATTGCTCCAGAGCCACCTCTTGCAATTGGGGAACAACTGGTAGACTATACAAGAAAGCATCAATTTGATTTAGTTATTGGATTAGGTGGTGGAAGTGCGTTAGATTTAGCAAAGCTAGCTGCCGTATTAGCTACTCATGACGGCAAAGTCGCTGACTATTTAAATTTAACAGGTACAAAAATACTTGAAAATAAAGGGCTTCCCAAAATTCTAATTCCGACAACTTCAGGTACAGGGTCGGAAGTCACAAATATTTCGGTTTTATCGTTAAAAACGACAAAGGATGTCGTGACACATGATTATTTACTAGCTGATGTAGCCATTGTAGATCCGGAATTAACAATTTCTTTGCCAGCAAAGGTAACGGCTGCTACGGGTGTTGACGCGTTAACCCACGCAATTGAAGCATATGTTTCAATTAATGCAAATGAAGTGACAGATGGTCTTGCACTTCAAGCGATTAAATTAATTAGTAGTTCAATTCGTACAGCCGTACATGACGGCAAGAATAAGCAAGCGCGCTCAGATATGAGTTATGGAAGTTATTTAGCAGGCTTAGCATTTTTTAATGCAGGTGTAGCAGGGGTGCATGCTTTGGCTTATCCTCTTGGTGGTCAGTATCATATTGCACATGGAGATTCAAACGCTGTATTATTACCATACGTTATGGGCTATATTCGTCAAAGTTGCGAAAAACGCATGAAGGATATTTTAGATGCAATGGGGCTGTCATCTAGTTATTTATCGCAAGAAGATGCTTCCTTTAAATGTGTAGTTGCATTACAGCAACTAGTAAAGGATGTAAATATTCCTTCAACTTTGAAAGGGTTTGCCATACCGGAATTAGCACTTGAACAATTAACGGATGATGCTACGAAACAGACTAGAATTTTAGCAAGAAGCCCGATGCCCTTAAATCGAGAAGATATTTTGGCTATTTATCGTGCAGCATTTGATGGGGAAATTCGCGAACCGAAACGACAAACATTGTAGATAATAAATGAAAAGGGCCTTATCAATTGATACAGCCCTTCATTATTTATTAAGCTTCAGCACCAGGTGTAAATGTCCGTGTAGCTAACTCCGCATCAAGCATAAAGATAGCATTTGAATCATTTTCAATGCGTTCAATTTTACGAATTAATGTATCGAACGTTGATTCTTCTTCTACTTGCTCATCGATAAACCATTTTAAAAATGCCATTGTGGCGTGTTCACGTTCATCTAATGCAATATCAGATAAGTTGTAGATACGACGTGTCACTTCTTTTTCATGTGACAAAGCTGTTTTAAAGGCATGCAAAATAGAGTTGAAATGATTTTCTGGACTGTCAAAACCATGGATTGTTGCACGATAGCCCATATCACTTAAAAAGTTATAAAATTTCATTGCATGGAAACGTTCTTCTTCCGCTTGCACTAAAAAGAAATTGGCAAACCCATCGTAATCTTGATCTGTGCAAAATGCGGCCATTGCCATATAGGCATGCGCGGAGTAAAATTCAAAATTCATTTGTTCGTTAAGTGCTGTGTGTAGTTTTTCTGATAACATAGTAGTTCCTCCCTTTGCAGTAAATACCTTCTACTTCTCATAGTATATAGCGAAAGAGGGTCATCATACAGAAAAAGATTTTTTCGTCATAAATACTGCAAAATTAAATTGATATTCGTTCTCAATTAGAAGATTTAGCTTTTTAAAAATTGAAGAATCGCCACGAAATGAACGCAAATTACCACGAAACCAGAACGAATCGCCACGAAGCTAGTATAAGATGCCGACCGTATTTGGAAAAAAAATTCGCCCAGACGTTGAGTCTAGGCGAATGATCTATTATGCTTCTTTCTTTTGGTTTTTGATACCTACTAAGTAGCCAATTAGCGCAATCGCAAGTAACACAATCCAGAATGTCGCTTTCCACATTGTTGAATGTGGGAATTCGTGAGGAATAAAGCCTAATTTTTCATGTGCTAACGTTAAAACTGCTAACTTTACGCCAACCCAACCAACGATTAAGAATGCGGCTGTTTCAAGTGACGGGAATTTTTCTAGTACACGTACGAACCAGCGTGCCGCAAATCGCATCATAACAACCCCGATAAGACCACCAAGGAACATAACACCGAATTGTCCTGCATTAATACCACCGACATCGAAATTACCTAAATGCGGCAATGTAACAGCGATTGCCACTGCAGCTAAAATGGAATCTACCGCAAAGGCGATGTCTGCAAGCTCTACTTTAATAACCGTCATCCAGAAACCAGATTGTTTTTTAGGTTCTTTAATTTCATCTGATTCTCCGGCGGCTTTCCGCGAATCGTAAATATGTTTAATTGACATAAATAACAAGTAGGCAGCACCTAATGCCTGAATTTGCCAGAAGTTTACGAGTGTTGTAATTAAGAATAGTGCGGCAAAACGGAAAACGAATGCACCAACTAATCCGTATAATAGTGCCTTTTGTTGTTGTGCTTTTGGTAAATGTTTTACCATAACGGCCATCACGACCGCGTTATCTGCCGCTAATAGTCCTTCTAGTACAATTAATACGACAAGTACCCAAGCGTATTCTAATAAAATCGCTTCCAAATTTGTTTCCTCCTTTGTTGTGGACAGAAATGAATAATTTGCTCTTTCCTATTGTTTATTTTAGGCAAAAGAAAAAGACCCATGCCTAAAAAATAGGCAAAGGTCTTGCTAAGCAATTATTTGGAAGCTCCAAATAATAATTTGTACCAATAATTTCTAGTACAGAACTCATCTATGTATGACATTAGATGAGTTTGCTATCACACCCGATGGCTGCTACCATGTAATGACGAATGTGAAATCAGATGTATCGCTCACATCTGCTAGCTACTCCCCTTTGACAAAAATGTCAAAAGCTATTCAATTCTTCTTACTAAGGATTATAGCACGTTGTTCGCAAAAAGCAAATAAAAATGTAGTGGTATACTAAATTTTTTCCTAATTTTTCTCATGAGTGGTACTATATGATGATAAGTGAAATTTTTTAACACCTTAGAGGGGAGACCTATATGTATAAAAAGTTTTTTTCATACTACAAACCACATAAACGATTATTTGCTATCGATTTTTCCAGTGCCATTGTCGTAGCAATACTAGAGCTAGCTTTTCCTTTAGCTGTACAATGGTTTATTGACAAGCTTCTTCCTACAGGAGATTGGGGCATGATTGTTAAAGTGAGTATTATGCTATTACTAGTATATGCTCTTAGTACAGTATTAAACTTTATCGTCAATTATCTAGGGCATAAACTTGGCATTAATATCGAAACCGATATGCGACAGGAGCTGTTTAATCATGTGCAGCGTCAATCATTCCGTTTTTTGATAATACAAAAACCTAGGATATTATGAGTCGAATTACGAATGATTTATTTGATATAGGAGAGTTTGCTCACCATGGACCAGAGGATTTATTCATTGCCATCATGACATTTTTGGGCGCTTTCGTCATTATGTTTAATATCAATCCAACACTTGCGCTAATAGCAGCCATTATGGTGCCATTTTTAATGTGGCTTGTTACGGTTAGTAACATCAAGATGAATAATGCATGGAAAACGTTGTACGGAAAAATTGCAGATGTCAACGGTCGCGTAGAGGATAGTGTGTCTGGTGTACGTGTTGTGAAATCATTTACAAATGAAGCATTTGAAATGGAGCGTTTTAAGGAACAAAATAGCTATTTCCGTTCTGCAAAATTATACGCGTATAAAATTATGGCAGGGGCGCATTCAAGCATCTATATGATGACTCGTTTGTTAACGTTAGTAGTCCTTGTTGTGGGCGCATGGTTAAGCTTTAATGGGAAATTATCGTATGGGGGACTTGTCAGCTTCGTTTTGTATACGAATGTTCTGATTAAACCTATTGATAAAATTAGTGCTTTGCTAGAGCTTTATCCAAAAGGTATGGCGGGTTTTAAACGTTTTCGTGAGTTGCTAGAGCAGGAGCCTGAGGTTCAGGATCGAGACGGTGCACAACCAGTAACACATTTATATGGGGACATTTCATTTAAAAATGTTGATTTTAATTATGATGCGTCTAAAGCTGTTTTAAAAGATATTTCATTTAATGTACGGGCAGGACAAACCATTGCCTTCGTTGGACCATCGGGTGCCGGGAAAACGACCATATGTTCTTTAATTCCGAGATTTTATGATGTCCATCAGGGAGCTATAACGATTGATGGTTTGGATGTGCGAGATATGACTCAAGCCTCTCTTCGTGCACAAATCGGGATTGTCCAACAGGATGTCTTTTTATTTACAGGAACAATTCGAGAAAACATTGCATATGGACGTTTAGGAGCAAGTGATGAAGAGGTTCAGGAAGCTGCTAAAAGAGCCCATCTCGAGTCCTTTATTGCTGAATTGCCAGATGGTTATGACACACAAATTGGTGAGCGTGGCTTAAAGTTATCAGGCGGGCAAAAGCAACGTATTGCTATTGCTCGTATGTTCTTAAAAAATCCACCGATTTTAATTTTAGATGAAGCAACCTCTGCATTAGATACCGAAACGGAAATGATTATCCAACAGTCGTTAGCAGAGCTTGCTGAAAATCGAACAACGCTTATTATTGCGCACCGCCTTGCGACCATCCGCAACGCAGACCGTGTGCTTGTTGTTACACAAAACGGGATTGAAGAGGACGGCACGTATGAGGAATTAGTTGCACAAGATGGTACTTTTGCGAAACTTCATCATATTCAATTTCGCAAAGGCGATAGTGAAAGAGCCATTCAACCAATTGAATGTTAAGTAGAATATAAGATTCTAAAGTAAAAGGGCATCGAATGCGAAATGATTCGATGCCTTTGTTTGATTTGACAACTATTTTCTAATTGTTTCAGTATAAGATCCTCTGCCAGGATTTATTTTGTAAACATTTACTTTAATATTGCGTATAGAATCTTCAGTTAACTCTATTTTTCCGTTTTTTTCTAATTTTTTCCACGTTTTAACGTTTTTTCGATAAAGTTGTTCAGATAAACGGTAAATATCTGTGTCCAACGCTATAGCTTCCTTAAACGTTTCTCTTACCTCTTTTTCCACTTGTTTTTCGATCTCTTTCTGAATTTCTTTAGTAGTGATTTTTTTGGTAATACCAAGAACGCTGGTTGCCTCCAATTTGATTTCAATATCAAATTGTACATTTTCGTTTTTTACGATAGGTGTAATATGAACTTTTATATGTTCTAAAGCAACGGTTACATAGGAATTTTCACCTTCACCAATTTGCCCTGTGATTTCACTGCGCATTGTTTCATTGGTCATCCATTTGACACCGTTAGCTTTATTTTGTGTGAGAGTTCCTTTATAGCCTTCATTCGATAATAGGGCAACACCTTTTATTTCAATTGATTCAGTCTGTCCTTTCGACGTTTCCCATTCTTTATCAATTGAGACGAGAGGTAAGTACACTTCATGACTAGGCTCATTTAGACCGATAGCCAATTTTCGAACATTAATCGGTGTAACAAAAGATTCTTGTCTAAATGAATTTAATGGATCACCGAGTTTCGATAATGTAAGTGCTTTATTATTAATTGGTGTCACGACTAGTAATTTATCGAGTGGCTCTTTTGTGCCATATACCCAAATTTGGTATCTCATTTCGCGATAACGAGTTAAAAAGTCAAGTACTTGGTTGACTTTGTTGCTTTTCATGACTTCTTCTGACAGTATAATGTAGGTAATATGACCCCAAAATGCTTTTTGATCAATGGAATGATATAAATCAAAAAAAGAATCTTCTATTGTTTTACCTTTGGCTTGTCCAATTTCAGCTTGTTGGGCTTGCGGATTATTAGGCTGTTCTGATTTGGCTATATTGGCAAAGTCAATAATTTGCATATAGGTTTCATAATGACCATCTTTAAAATCGATACCAAGTGCATGAATATAGTACATCCTTTGTGGTTCAGTGACATCCCAACAACCTGACAGCAGTGTCGTCAGTACTACCAATATACAGAGTATTTTTTTATTCATTTTTATCCTCACTCGTACGTGTTTGATCTTGTGGAGCAATATAGTTTGGGCGTTTGGCGTAACCTTTAGGGGATAAACGGAAAAGTGTTTTCTTAATGGTTTGCCAGTCTAAATCACCGCCAACTTGCATGTAAGAATAACCGAATATTCTTATATTACATAAGTAAAGAAGGGTTAAGTATAGGGATATAAAGAAGCCAAATAACCCAAAGAAGCCGCTTAACAAAATAAAACCAACACGGAAAATACTAATGGTCGTAACGAGAGATTGATTTACAAGTGTAAAGGAAGCGATGGTAGAGACAGCAATAATAACGATCATTTCTGGGCTTGTCACACCGGCACGTATGGCTGCATCACCAATAATTAAACCTCCAACAACACTTATCGTTCCGCCAATAACAGATGGTAAACGTAGACCTGCTTCTCGAAAGAGCTCGAATATCAGTAGCATTAATAGCATTTCCAATGAAGAGGGAAGAGGTAAACCTGTTCGACCTTGCACAACCGTTGCTAAAAACAGTAAAGGTAATTGATTTTGATGATAAGTCGTTAAGGCAAGCCAAAAAGCAGGTAAGAGCAAACCGATAAAAATACCTGATATACGTAGTAAACGTTCCAGAGAACTAAAAACAATCGGATATTCATTATCCTCGCCTGATTTTAATAGTAAAAATAAATTAACCGGTGTGATAACCGCATACGCTACACCATCTACAAAAATAAGAAAACGTCCGCGAATCAATGCTTGAATCGCGAAATCTGGACGTCCTGTATAATCCGTTTTCGGGAAAAATCGCGTATTTTTGTTGACACGTTCCATAAGCAAATCACCGCTAAAGACAATATCTGTATCAACGGATTGTAGCTGTACTTTTATACTATTTAAAATGTCCATGTTGGCGATGTCACCAAAATAAAGTATGGCAACCGTTGTTTTTGAACGTTTTCCCAATTCCATTTTTTCAACACATAAGGAATTCGTCGGCAGTCGTTTTCTTAATAACGCAATATTGACGGAAATATCTTCAATAAAGTTATCTCGATACTCTTTAACAAGTACTTCCATCCGTGTTTCTTCCGGATTACGATTTGGCTTTTTGGCAATATTACTTGCGTAAAGTAGTTCATCGGATTCAAAATAAAGAAGTAAGTGACCAGTATATACGAGTGATATGGCATCTGATTCTTCTGTTACTTGTTTTAAGTTAGGGATGTGTAACTTTGTATCGACGTTATCTTGCAGTGATGTGTCTGTTAAATGATCAAAAAGAGATTGAACGCGCCTTACAATCACGTCATGGAGTAGTTGCTGATCAATCATTGCCTCACAAATGACGAATTGTACTCGATGCTGCTTAAATACATACTCTTGAAAATAAACGTCAGCAGATTTTTCAAATAACTGCTTTAAGCGGTTTAAATCTAAGGACTTTTCTGTTGAAGGCATCAGGTGTCACCACTTTCCGTGTCTTGGTAATCGGCTTTAGACTTGTTTGCTTTTTTTCCTGACATGAAAGCTACAATCATTAAAAAAATGGATAGTAAGAAAAAGAATATAAACGTAGCTGTTAATATATAATTTCCTTTGAGTTCTAGAAATATGTGCTCATTTAATAATATTAGTGGCAGGCATATGAAAAAGAACGGAAGTGCTACCATTTTCCATATGCGTTGGTGGTCTCCCACCATGCCTAGTAAGTCCGTTACAACGTATAAAATAAATCCAACACGAATAAATGTTCCTGTAAGCCATTGATAAATAGAAAGAAAGTCTAAATGTTCTACATAACGTCCTATAGTTACTAATCCCCACTCTTCGTAAGCAGGATAACGTTGTTTAGCAGCTTCAGCGGGCCCAAATTCTGTAATGGCACCAATAAGAGGTCCCAATGTTAACCCTGCTAGAATCACTAGCATGATGGCAAAGTGATGCCAACGAAGACGATCTTTAATTTGATGTTGGATGAGTAAAAATATTATTAATTCTGAAAAGCCGGAAGCGGGGTAGATGAGCCCCGATAAAATTGGTTGGAAACCATGCTCTAAAAAAGGACGTAGTAACTCATGGTCCTTCACTTGTAAATTGGTAAACGCGACAAAAAAGCCAAATACGACGACCGCTAATAAAACGAACACATTGACAATAACAATTGTTTGTAAACTAGTTGTGACAAGCAAAATACAAAGCGTGACATAAATCGCAAGTAAAATTAACTTTGGTGTTTTAGGTAAAAAGGTTGTATTGATCCACTGTAACGTTTCAATCATTGTAAAAGCTGCAATCACAATAAGAAAAATCACAATTGTATAGATGACGATATTCGAGCCGACTTTTCCAATTTTTTGTTTTAACCAATCTTTTAAAGGTTCTTGTTTTGATTTTCTATGAATATACACTAAAAGAAAGAGCCAAGGAAACATGATTAGTAAAGTGAAAATAACGGATAACCAGCTATCTCTTTTTGCAACCTCTAATAATGGAGGCATAATTGTTACGTGATTTTTTAAGCCAATAACGGTCATTGCTAGGAAGACAACATGTAAAATACTAATCGATCCGACACTTTTCATATAAAAACCCTCTAACCTGTTTTGATACATATTAGCATTGACAAAAAGTTGAAGGATTATAAGTTATAAAAAGGCACTATCTCATGAAACTTGAGATAGTGCCAGCTATTTAGTGAATATATTGATTGCTTACCAGACTGTTTTGCAGTACGTCTGTTGGAATTTCAAATTCTACTACGCCCATATAACCAGGTGCTACTTCATATTTATCGAATGAAATGACAAGCTTTCCTTTATCCGAAATATAGAATTGTTGTTCAGCGTCAATAGCGTTAAAATCATCCATTAAATCCTCATCAGGCAAGCCTGCACCTTTGACCCAATAGACTTTTTCTTCGTTCGATGCAGCAATTTGTGCACGCATTTGTTCTTTAATATTGTCACTAATGATACGAATATAGCTGTCATCTTTAAATAACATTGGTAGCGTGATTAAAATTTCATTTTGTTTATCAATCGTATCATAATGCATAACTGTTGAAGAGGAACCAACTGTATTGACGATATAACGTCCTATCGATAAAATTTGACCGTTATCTGTTTTAATGTCATAGCCGCTATCTACGCCATAGTGACCACCGCCATTCGCCTTTATATCTCCAACATCTGCAATAAATTCATCGTAAAGCGCTTTTCCTTCTGCACGATACTTTTCATTTAATGTATTGGCAAGCTTTTGATTTTCTAAATTTTCAATAGAAGGAACTTTAATATTCGCTTCATATGTGTCATCTGCCACTTCGTATTCAGTCCAAGTAAGTACTTTTACAACACTTCCGACAACAGGTATTTCCGAAAGCGTACGTGCCATTGCAGGGCTAACGTTTAAGCTAGCGGTAAACAGCATAGCTGCTGCTGCTGTTCCTAGTAACCAGTGTGGCGTTCGATTTTTTTTCTTCTTTTTACTTTGCTTTAATGCATTTTCCACAACAAAGTCAAGCTCTTTTGGAATTGGTACTTCTTCATATTGTTTTTTTAAATCTTTTAATTTTTTATCCATGTGCGGTTTCTCCCTTCCCATCTTGGAGTTGTATTTTTAACAGTTTTAATGCTTTATATAGGCGTGATTTTACTGTGCTCAGCTTGATGTCTAATATACTGGCAACATCAGCTAGCTTTAAATCCTCAAAGTAATGCAAAATCACTACTTCACGGTACATCTGGGGTAATTCTTCTAACGCGTGCTCTAGGTCGATGTCTTCGTAAATATCTTCTTGAGCAGGTGTTAAATATTGTAGTGTGTCGTCGTCTGTTACTTGTAAGCGATTGTGTTTGCGCAAAAAATCTATTGCTGTTCTTACAACGATTTTGTAAAACCAGCTTTTCATATAATCCACATGCTCTAATCGATCGAGAGAAAGCATCGCTTTTTGAATGCTGTCTTGTACTATATCGAGTGCATCCTGCTCATTTTTCGTATAGCTATAGGCTAGCAAATAAAATCGTTCTTTCTGTTCGCGAATTAACTGGACAAACACCTCTTCATGTTGAAATGCATTTCTTGTTTTCATGTCCAAAGAAGCTCCTTTTTAACATTTTCAAATTGTATACAACTACTAGACGTGTGAAAGTGGAGAAAAAGTTGATAGAAAGAAAAAAAACTTACCTCCTGTGAGAGGTAAGAAGGATTTTATGAAAAATAGTCGTATGTATTTTTCAGTAGTAATAAAATTGTGACGACAATAAATAGCTTACGTACATAACTGCTCCCACGTTTAATAGCAAATTTTGAACCAACGATCGCACCTGCAATTTGCGCAAGCCCCATAGCGAAGCCGTAAGTATAATGGATCTGCCCTAAGTAGATAAACATTAAAAGTGCTGCAATGTTACTGCCAAAATTCAAAAATTTAGCATTGCCCGCTGATTTTAAAAAGTCAAAGCCTACTATTAGAAAAGCAAATAGTAAGAATGAGCCTGTACCTGGTCCTAAAAAACCATCATAGAAACCAATTAAAGTAATAATAAGGATGAAAGCAGCATATCGTTTAGGTGTTAGCTTATTATATGTAGAAATGCCCCCCCAGTCTTTTTTTAATATTGTATAAACGGCTACAACGGCTAGCATAATTAACATTAACGGTTTTAAAACACTTGGATCGATTAAATGGACAATCCATGCCCCGACCATGGAGCCAATAAAAACAAATGGAAATAGCTTGTAGACAGATCGGATGTCTAATTTTCCAGAGCGGTAAAACGTAATGGTACTTGTTAGAGAGCCCATTGTACCAGCAAGTTTATTGGTTGCGACAGCGGCAGAGGGTGGTAATCCTACGAATAAGAGGGCAGGCAATGAAATAAGCCCGCCTCCACCAACTACTGAGTCAATGAATGCGGCCAAAAAGCCAAAAATAATAAGAATCAATAAAATATTCAAATCTAAATCAAAAGGCACCAACGTCATCTCTTTTCTATAATAATAATCTGATATTAGCGGAACAAAGAGTGACTGTAAATAGTTTGAAATAAATTTGAGTACCGCATTTAGTATGGTTCAATTGTGAGAGAAATATAAAAAAACTACAAAATACAAAAATTTTCTACTTTATGCAACTATTTTAATGTATTATGAAGAAAATGATGTTTTTGCGTAAAGGGGACGTGATGACATTTGTCTTTAGGAAATCATTTTCGGGTTTTTGTTTGTGTTGTATTTATGGGAGTGCTTGTAGGTTATGTGTTCAATGCGAAAAAGGATGTTACCGATAATGTGTACATCGATTCAGTAAAAGAGGGCTATTTAGTTGACTTTACCGATGTGAAAGTCCGTGATGCTTTTAATTATGCTTTTACAGAACCCTATTGGCGCTATTATGAGGCGAAAACGGGTCAACATGTTGTTGAACTTTCAGGGGACATTGTGTTTTTAGAGGAAAAGGGACATGCTATTTTGCAATTTGTTGTGAATGAGGAAGCGAACGAATTTAAGCTTTTCGCAATGAAATTTAACGATAAAGTCCTTGATTCCCAACAAAAAGGAACGCTTATTGGCATGGTGTATGAAACATGGGAAATGAAACAACTCGCTTATCAGTAAGTGCTTTTACTTTGTAAAATAGAATTACTATATTACAGTAGTAAAGAGAGCATACAGACAGAGAGGGTGTTTTCATTGAAGTTAAGTATTTTAGATCAAATTCCTGTACCAAAAGGTCATACTGCTGAACAGGCATTTTTGCGGACAGAACAATTAGCGCTTTTAGGTGAAGAACTAGGCTTCAATCGTATGTGGTTGGCAGAACATCATAATAGCGCATCACTGGCAAGCTCAGCGCCTGAAATAACAGCGGCATATTTAGCTGCGAAAACAAAACGTTTACGTATTGGCACTGGTGGCGTTATGATGATGCATTATTCGCCGTACAAGTTGGCAGAAGTTTTTAAAACATTAAGTGCACTTGCACCAAATCGCATTGACTTTGGTGTTGGCCGTGCACCTGGTGGAGACCATGCATCGATTTATGCACTTGCCGAGGGACGCAGACAGCATTTTGATGAACAATATGATAAACTCGATACTATTTTAAAACTGATGAATAACCAAAAGACTGGCGAATCAGTCTATGATCAAGTCGTTGCATCACCTACTATCAGTCAATTACCAGAAGCGTGGTTGCTTGGCTCAAGCGGTCAAAGTGCCATGCAAGCAGGGCAACGTGGTGTAGGTTATTCGTATGCCCAGTTCTTTACTGGCAATATGTCTAAAGATATTTTTGATACGTATAAATCGTACTTTACACCTTCTTATTATATGGAAAAACCACAAATTATCGTTACTTATGCGACAACGGTTGCCGATACTTTAGAGGAGGCAGAATACTTAGCGAAACCGATTGATATTACGCGGCTTCAATTGATGAAGGGACAAATTATCCAAGCGATGTCGCCTGAAGAGGCGCAGGACTATCCATTGACCGAGATGGATAAAATGATGATTGAAAATAATCGTAAAGCCAACATTGTTGGCACACCGAAGGATGTTGCGGCATTTTTAGTAGCTGAGCAGGAGCAATATGGCTTTGATGAAGTAATGCTAAACTGCAATCAATATGCACAGGAAAGTCGCTTAAATTGTTATAAACTGCTGGCAAAAGAATTGATTTCACAATAATGTTTTTAATACAATGTAACGGTAATTGCAGAAAATAGGTTGTAACAAGGAGCTCTTTGCAAAAAAGCGTAACACGCCAGTACAGAACAAGAAATCAACGCAATATAAAGAATATTTATAGTAAAATGTCCAATGCATTCAAGCGCATTGGACATTTTTGTGTGTTTAAAGTTTTGCTGAGCCACTCGTAAAGGTAGTGTGCTGATAGTACATATTTTTTACTAAGACGTTCGGACCTAAGCATTTTACAGCGGGACAGTGGCAGTTTAATGATTTGGCTAAATCTGTCGCCATCCATTTATCGAAAATTGCAGGTAGTTTATCGTGAGCAATATTGCCAAGCGCTGATGCATCGCCAAAGTCTGTAACGATTACATCGCCTGTAAAAATATTAACGTTTAGTCGAGAACGACCATCTGGATCATTACGCACTGTCACGTTTTTCGTCTCGCGTAAACGTTTTAATAGTTTTTGATCTTCCTCATCGGTACTACATGGATAAAACGGTAGCGTACCAAATAACATCCAAGTATTTTCATCACGCACATCAAGTAAATGATGAATAGCAGCGCGAGTTTCCGCTAGAGACAGTGAACTTAGTGAGCTGGCAAAGTCTGATGGATACATCGGATGTACTTCGTGACGAGCACAGTGCATTTCGTTGATAATTTGATTGTGAATATGCTCTAGGTAAGGCAATGTTTTTTTGTTGAGCATTGTTTCAGCAGAGACCATAACGCCGTGTTCGGCAAGCATTTTGGAGTTATCAATCATGCGTTGGAACAAAGCCGCACGCTGTTCATAAGTTGGTTTTCGCTCCATCATAGCAAAACCTGTTTCAACGAATTCATCCACCGTACCCCAGTTATGTGAAATATGTAAAACATCTAAATAAGGGGCAATGAGTAAATAACGTTCTGGCTCAATGGTTAAGTTCGAGTTAATTTGTGTACGAACCCCACGTGCGTGTGCGTATTTTAATAGGGGGAGTACATAATTTTGCACGGATTTCTTCGACATCATCGGTTCGCCACCAGTAATGCTAAGCGTTTTTAAGTGTGGAATTTCATCCAGGCGCTTTGTAATCAACTCCATTGGCAAGGCTTGCGGATCTTTATTTTGCAATGTATAGCCGACTGCACAGTGTGCACAACGCATATTGCAAAGAGTTGTTGTTGTAAATTCAATATTTGATAGGGTCATGTGCCCATGTTGTTCGACATCTAAATACGCTTCCCATGGATCAAAGTGGGGTGTAATTGTTTGTAAGGTCGTCATAATTCGTACATCTTCCTTTCTAGCATTCTATTGTCTCATATTCACTACTATTTTCAAATATGAAATTAATGAAAGAGCTTTTTTTCGTGTAAATAATGTATTTTAATCTTTCTGTAGGAAATAATGTTCATATAAGAAAACGCTAAAAAATTCTATGAGGTTATATGTAATACGTTGAACTTATTGGCTAAATATTAACGCGCGGTAAGGAAATGGATTGACAGTATACAAACCATGTTTTAAGTGAAGTACAGGAAGCGGTAAAAAGGCTGTTTGCTTTAAATACACCGATGCAAAGAAATGACTGAGTGTATAGTTTACTATTTTTCCAAAAAAACGTTATGATAAAGAAAGCAAGGCGGTAAGACCGTAACAAAGAAAGTAGGAAATCGTTTTGAATAAGTATGAGATACTATTATTTGATGTAGATGATACATTATTAGATTTTGATTTGGCTGAAAATGCAGCACTAGACCGTTTGTTTGAACAAGAAAATATTGCTACTACACCAGAGATGATTGCCCGCTATAAAGAAATTAATGAGTCCTTGTGGCGTGCCTTTGAACGAGGCGAAGTAACAAAAAATACATTACATAATACTCGCTTCTCCATTGCGTTAAAGGAATTTGGTATAGAGGTAGACGGAGAATATTTTGAAGCAGGTTTCCAAAAGTACTTGCAGGAAGCGCATCATTATGTTGATGGCGCCTATGAGCTTATTGCACAGCTTGCGGGTAGTTATGATTTATATGTCGTTTCGAATGGTAAGACGAAAACGCAAAATAAACGATTAGCTGATGCAGATTTAGCAAAGTACTTTAAAGGGATTTTTATTTCAGAGCAAACAGGCTATCAGAAACCGATGCCAGCTTTTTTCAATTATGTTTTTGAGCGTATCGAGGGATTAGATAAAGACAAGACCATGATTGTTGGCGATTCGCTAACATCGGATGTTAAAGGTGGTTTGCTAGCAGGAATTGATACGTGTTGGTTTAACATTCGTAATATTAACAATGCAACGGATATTCAACCTCATTATGAAATTAAAAAATTGCACGAGTTGCATTTGTTATTAAATCAAGAATAAAATGAAGGAACTTCGCTCAACTATTAGCAGTTATAATAGTGAGCGAAGTTTTTATTACTTAAAAATGACGATTGGTAGGAGTATGTGCTAAAAATACTATATTTTTACACATTTAAATCTATTATGATAGTAATAGAAAAACGAGGGAGGACCAGTATGAAAGGAATTTTTCAAAAAACAATGTTAATAACACTGTTGGGGGCGTCTATAGCTTGCCCGATGCAAGCATCTGCCTATGACGAACCGACGAATTACGTACATATGAAAACGGAAAATATGACAGTATATTCCGCTTATGGTGCGACCATTTCTGCAACTGAAAAAAATGGAGTTTATAGCATCAAGGCGAATATTGTCAATAATCGTCAACCGCTTGAGGTTGTCATTTTTAAAAATGGTCAAACTGGCGTGCTACAGCAAGTGTTTAAAAAGGGAATTACAGAGCCTGTTGCCTATCGAGATGAAGGGGACCGTGTTGTTGCAACCATTCATAATAATGCAGAGCTGAAATTTGTGCACCCTGAACAAATCTATTTTCGAGATCTAACAAGAGCAACAGGTAGTAGCTATATCCAAACTTTGGCGGAGCGCGGTATTATTCGAGGGCGCACACCTGATTATTTTGGTGTAAACGATGCTTTAACACGTGCACAGTTTAGTGCCTTGCTCGTTCGTGCATTTAGCTTCCAGCAGATGCCAACAAAACAGTTTACAGATATAGACCAAAAAAAATCGTGGTACGTTGGTCATGTAGGTGCCTTGCATTCGTTAGGTATTATAAATGGCAAATCGCCAACTATTTTTGATCCGAATGGCAAAATTACACGCCAACAGGCAATTTTAATGCTCGGACGTACATTGGATGCTGTTGATTTTGTGCATGAAGATGAACCGACATTACCTTATGAAGATAGTCGTGCATTCCAAGGAGAGCTACTGCGTCACACGCAAACACTCTATGCGATTGGCGCGCTAGACGATAGTGCAACACTGCGTCCAAACGACTATATAACTCGAAGTCAATTTGCGAAAATGCTAGCAGTAACTTTACAAGTTGCAGGTAGATTATAATTGTCAGAATTGTTTGCGTGCCTGTCACGGCCTTCACACCTTTTCCTCCTTTATTGGAAGAAAAGGTGTTTTTTATTGTATAAGTACTTTACAAAAAGTTAAGAATCAATTAGAATTGCAAATTGTAGTGATAATAGTAATCATTACTATTTGAGAAAGGGGAACAAATTATGAGAAAATTGTCTAGTTTCCTACTTATCTTCGCATTGAGTATATTAGCTGCATGCGGAAATTCAGAGGATAAAAAACAAAGCACAAGTAGCAACCCAAAAAGTGTACTGACCATGTCTTGGGTCAAAGATATAGGTCAAGTTAATCCACATATGTATGCTCCAAATGAACTGTTTGCACAAGCCATGCTATATGATCCATTAGTGAGCTATGGAGAAGATGGAAAAATACAACCGGCGCTCGCAACGTCGTGGGAAATGGCTACAGATGGTAAAAGTTATACTTTTACATTACGTGATGATGTAATGTATTCAGATGGTTCGAAGCTAACTGCAGAAAATGTAAAAAGAAATATTGATACCGTTGTCGAAAATAGTGCTGCACATAGCTGGCTAGAAGTTGTTGCTGTTATTGATAACGTGGAAATAGTGGATGAACGACAAGTTAAAATCAATTTAAAAGAACCTTATTATCCATTTTTGCAAGAATTATCACTGATTCGTCCACTGCGTATGTTAGCAGATAGTGGTTTCCCAGAGAGTGGCACGACAAAGGATGGGATAGCAAAGCCGATTGGTTCAGGCCTGTGGATTTTAACTGACTATCAGCAAGAAAGCTTTGCAGAGTTTACACGAAACGAAAATTATTGGGGAGAAAAACCAAAGTTAAAAAAAGTAATCGTCAAAATTATTCCTGATGCACAAGCGCGAATGATGGCGCTAGAAAAAGGGGATATTGATTTAATTTTTGGTAGTGGGCAACTTGCACCTGCGGAATACCAAGCGTTACAAAAAACGGGAAAATATCAAACAATGATTTCCGAGCCATCTTCTACAAGAATTTTATCATTCAATACTACGTATGGAGTGACGCAGGATAAAAATGTAAGACTAGCATTGCAACACGCCTTTGACCGACAAACAATGATTGATTATGTATTGAACGGCTTAGAGCAAGAAGCCTATACATTATTTGCACCAGGTTTTCCATTTAGTGATATCAAACTAGAACATTATACTTACAACTTAGAGAAAGCGACACAACTGCTAGAGGATGCAGGCTGGGCGTTAGAAAGCGGTGCTACATTCCGCACAAAAAATGGGCAAACATTAACGTTAGTAATACCGTATAACAGCGGTGACCAAGTGCATAAGACCATTTTCGAATATTTACAAAGTGCATGGCGTGAAATAGGCGTAGAAGTCCAGTTGATTGGAGAAGAAGATCAACTTTTCAAAATGCGTAGTAAAACAGGTCAATACAACTTGATTATGAATGATACATGGGGAGTACCCTATGATCCGCATATGTATATACGCACAATGACAGGTGACAAGCAAATCGGTTATTACGCACAAAAAGGATTGGCCGTTTCAGAGCAACTGACAGCGAATATAGGGAAAGTAATTCGTTCAACAGACGAAGGACAACGGCGAGCATTGTACGAGTCCATTTTTCAAACAATTCATGAGGAAGCCATTTTCATGCCGTTATCGTACCGTACAAATTATTTAGTTGCGAATAATGAGTTAGCTAATTTGTCATTCTCGAAGCAACAGTATGAAGTCCCTCTAAAAAACTTTGAGGTGAAGTAAGTAGATGGGACGATTTTTAGCGAAGCGATTGGGTAGTATGTTACTGGCGTTTTTTGGTATGACCATTATAGCATTTGGGTTAATTCGTGTTATTCCAGTAGATCCAGTGGAAGCCTATTTTACAATGAATCAAATTCCAATATCAGAAGAAGCACTTGCATCCATGCGTGAGGAAGAGGGCTATAATCGTCCCTTACTCGTGCAATATAGTACTTGGTTGGTGAATGCTATGACGTTGGATTTTGGTGAATCATTTGTGTCGAAAAAGTCAGCAACAGCAGAACTTTTGCAACGTTTTCATGTCACGCTGACACTTGCAGCAACCGCCTTTATTATGATTGTTACGGTTAGTTTGACGGTTGGTATTTGGTCTGCTACTAAGCGAGGTGGGTTTATCGATTGGCTTAGTCGTTCGTTTATTTTTACACTCGCATCTATGCCGAGCTTCTGGCTTGCTTTTGTTTTTGTCTATATCGTGGCATTAAAATGGGGATTGCTTCCTCTAATGGGGTGGGGTAGTTTTGCACATGTCATTTTGCCTGCTGGAACGCTTGCACTCGGTTTTATTCCTTACTACATTCGGCTCATTCGATCCAGCATGCTGGAAGAAATCAATAAACCACATGTAGTCTTTGCAAGAGCCCGCGGTGTGAAAGAGTCGGTCATTATACGGAGGCATGTTGTGAAAGGGATTTTACCACAGCTCGTTACCTCGCTTGCTATGACATGTGGTGGATTGCTTGGGGGAGCGGCTATTATTGAAATTGTTTTTACAATATCAGGAGTAGGACGATTTGTTGTAGAGTCGATGTTTGCTAGAGATTATTTTGTGCTACAAGGCTTTATCGTAATGATTGGTGGGCTTTACATCTTCTTTAATTTTGTTGCAGATCTATTGTGTGCACTTGTTGATCCAAGGGTAAGGTTAAAAGGAGACGGAGCATAATGAAAAAGAAAATAGCGCTTATTAGTAGTAGTGTGCTTGTGTTATTGCTGATTGCCATGGCAATATTTGCACCGTGGCTTGCCCCAAATGATCCTTATGCGACCAATATGGCATTGAAATTACAAGGTTTTTCTACTGACTATCCATTAGGTACCGATTATTTAGGGCGCTGTGTGTTATCGCGTTTATTATATGGGGCACGAGTATCTCTTTTCATCGCGTTGAGTGTACTTGTCGTAACATTGTTTATTAGCATGTTTGTCGGGCTGCTTGCTGGTTATGTTGGAGGTATTATCGATTTAGTGTTAATGCGCCTTTGCGACATTTTTCTAGCGATTCCTGATTTCGTATTTGCACTTGTAATTGTTGGAGCGCTTGGTGGCGGTATACGTAATATGTTTATCGCCATTGTGCTTGTGTCATGGGTGGGCTTTGCACGGATTATTCGCAACATGGTGCGGTCATTAAAAGAAAGTACGTATGTACAGTATGCGCGTACAATAGGAGTTCCAAAATGGAAAATTATGATAAGACATATTGTACCTTTTGTATTCCCACAAATTTTTTTATTGAAATTAATTGGTCTTGGCTCAACGATTTTACTTATTTCTGAGTTGTCATTTTTAGGTTTAGGGGTGTCAGCACCGATGGCGGAATGGGGCATGATGATTAGCGATAGTAAAACGTATTTGATGAGTCATCCGATGCTCATGTTTCTACCAGGTATTATGATTTCATTCACCGTTTTGATTTTGAATTGGTTTGGCGATGCACTTCGAGAGGCAATGGATCCAAAAGCAATATAGAAGGGAGGTCGTGACATGTTAGAAATACAACAACTTTCTATTTGGATACAAACCGAGAATGGGGAAAAACAAGTCGTACGAGATGCTAGTATGATGATTCCTGCTGGTCAAACAGTCGGTATAGTTGGAGAGAGTGGCAGTGGTAAAACGATGTTGTGTCATGCAGTTATGCAACTATTTCGGGATTCTAGACGCTATAATGGTGATATTTTATTTGAAGGACGTTCATTATTAGCCATGGACGAGCAAGAAATGCGACAGCTTCGAGGTAATGATATTGCGCTTATTATGCAAAATCCGATGGCTATGTTTAACCCTTTGGTTACAGTTGGCGATCATTTCGTTGAAACGATGCAAGCACATACCCCTGTGAAAAAACAACAGGCACTAAAATTAGCCGCACAACAACTAGCGCGCTTTCAACTACCGGATCCATCAATTTTAAAAAAATATCCACATGAATTAAGTGGTGGGATGCTCCAACGCATTATGATTGCTCTTGCAGCGAGTCTTAGCCCGAAGCTGTTATTAGCCGATGAACCAACGACAGCTCTTGATACGTTGACACAACTTGAGATTTTAGAGGAATTAGCATTATATCAACAGCAAACAAATACAAGTATGCTGATTGTCTCACATGATTTAGGCGTAATTGCCAAAATGGCGGATATCATTGTGGTTATGCGCCGAGGGCAAATTATGGAATATGGTCCTGCTAACTGTATTTTAGTGGAGCCTGTTCATTCCTATACACAAGCACTATTAGCAGCGAAGGATAATAAATACTCGCTTGAACAATTAGTGGATGCATGGACGGGGGAAGTAAGCGGTGAATTATATGAATATAGGCAAGGTCACTGGGTAAGACAGGAGGAAACATCATGTTAATGATACAACATGTTTCAAAATGCTATCAGCAAAAAGGCTGGTTTCGTATAAAAGAAAGAATACAGGCTGTGAAAGATGTGACATTAACACTTCGACAGGGTGTATGCTTAGCAATTGTCGGTGAAAGTGGTAGCGGGAAAACAACACTTGGCAAGCTTGTATTAGGGATAGAACAACCAGATTGTGGCGCGATTCTATTTGATAACTTGAATGTGTGTACGACAGTGAAAGCGTCAAAGAAACTGTTACAAAAAAATATACAAGTGGTTTTTCAAGATTGCCAAAGTGCGGTCAATCCGAAAATGAAAATAAAGGACATTATTGCGGAACCAATGGAACTTCACCTATCACTATCGAAGGCAGAACGAGTAAAGAAAATCGAACAGTTACTTGTACAAGTTGGATTAGCCCCAAGAGATGCCGATAAATATCCGCATCAATTAAGTGGGGGGCAATTACAGCGTGTGACGATAGCAAGAGCCATTGCAACCGAGCCTAAACTAATAGTCCTCGATGAATCTATCAATAGCCTAGATTTACTTGTGCAGATAAGTATATTAAAACTACTGAAACAGTTACAGCGGGAAAAAGGGTTTAGTTACTTCTTTATTACCCATGACTTACATGCAGTACAGTTATTTGCTGATGAAGTAGCTGTGATGGATAAAGGGGAAATTGTCGAGTTTGTAAGCGATGTAACACAAATTGACAACATGACACATCCAGTAAGTAGACGACTATTAGCAGCAAGATTACCGATTCCTTGTAAGCATCCTTCTCAACCGCAAGGATTTGATCGAGAGGAGCATGTTTCATGAGGTATCGTCCATTATCGGGCCGCATGCTCCAAATGTATGGACTCGCTATGTTTTTCTTTACGGCAAATGCCGTATTAACCGTTATTTTTCCTGTTCAGGCAGCAGCGGGAGGCTTTAAAGAAAGTCAAATCGGTGTGATGATGGCGATGTATATGCTTGTCTGTATGTTTTTACGTCCATTTGCTGGGCAGATGGTAGCACAACATAGTCCATATACTATTATGAAATGGCTATTACTAGCCCACGCGGTAGCATTACTTATTTATGTCGTATTTGGCATTGATAGTCTCTATATTGTGCGGATACTACAAGGCGTCATCACAGCCTTTTTCTCGATGGCCATGCAACTTGGCATAGCAGATGTGTTACAAGATGAAGATCGTGGGCAGGGGATGTCGATGTATTCCTTATCCACCGTAATGCCTGCAATTTACGGGCCTGCAGTAGCATTGTTACTTTGGAGCCAGTTTGAACTGCATTATTTACTGGCATTTATTGTCTTTTTAGCAATCGCACCATTATTTTGCTTTATTCGTTCGCCTTTACCGAAAATAAAAGCAGCAAAACAACGGATTTCACTTAACGACATGCTTTATGCTTTAAAGCGTACAAAACAGCATAAAGGGCTAATGCTCTCAGCTATTGTCATGGCAATAGGCGCTGCCGTATTTGGAGCTATTTCTACTTTTGTACCACTTTATATGCTAACGGAAGGTATTGCCAATCCAGCGCTATATTTATTTTTACAGGCAATTGTCGTTGTCGGTAGCCGTTTTTTATGCCGCCAATATATCCCTTCTGATGGTAAATGGCATCCAATGTTTATCTCGATAGTTTTAATCAGTTCAATGCTCGGTACGACATTACTTGCCATGTTACCCATGCTTGGGTCATTCGTTTATATGTCCGCTATTTTTAATGGTTTAGCATCGGCAATGCTCTATCCAACGGTTACTACATATATGTCCTTTGCTATACCAAAGGAAGCGCGTTACACATTGCTAGGGCTCTATTTAGCTACATATGATTTAGGTTTTGGGGCAGGTAGCTTTTTCATGGGCTTCGTTGTGCAATTCACTTCATATGCCATGATGTTTATGATGTGCACAATAATAGCAGGAATAGCGCTAATACTTGTTCTTCTTAAACGTCAAATGACGGGAATGTATGAGCATCGAATCGCGACAAAGAGCTAATGAGTGCTTTTAGCAAGTTGAAGGAAAAAATAGCTTATTAATGACAAAATTTTAGAAGTAGAAAAGAATAGTTAATCGTATGAAAGGTATAAAAATCAACATAACGGGCAAAACCTTTTATGAGACTAGTTTTCACGAAAGGGGAAAATGCTAATGAGTACCATTTTAAATGCTACAACCCGTCATAAAGGACAACGTTCAACACTAACTAAACTAAGACAAAGTGGTGCCATTCCTGGCATTGTTTACGGCTATCAAATGGAGCCGACGTCGATTTCACTTGACGCAAGAATGTTTGCGAAAGTGTTAAGTGAAATCGGTAGTAAAAGTGTCTTTCAATTAGATGTGGAAGGCAAGAAAATAAATGCCGTGTTAAATGAAGTTCAACGCTGTGCATTAAAAGGTCATGTGAAGCATGTTGACTTTAAATCAATCAATATGTCAGAGGAGCTAGAAGTCGATATTCCTGTTTCCGTTGTAGGGGAAGCGATAGGTGTAAAAGATGGTGGTTTCCTGTTACAACCAAATCGTGATATACGCATTAAAGTACAGCCATCGGAAATACCAGAAACGATAGAAATCGATGTAACCAATGTTGCTATTGGGACTTCGCTGTATGTGGGGGATATTCGTCAAAACTTCCATTTTGAAATTCTCAATGAAGATGACTATACATTAGTGACCATTACACCACCACCAGCAGAAAATGAGCAAGAGGAAACAGTAGATGGTACGCCTGAGGTAATAGAAGCAACGGGACAAAATACAGCTGAGCCGAGGGAATAAAAAGTGTAGTATCCTTGTAACTAAAAAGGAGCCATAAAAGGCTCCTTTTTTCATTTGTATGATTTTAAATAATCGCGCTCTTCACACCAGTCCATTTTGTAAATAATTTCTCGTTATAGGCTAATGCTACTTGTACAATAGGGCCTAGACCAAAAGCCATTAGGACTGTTCCTACACCAATAGGTCCTCCGAGGAAAAAGCCGATGATCGCTACTGTTACTTCCATCAAAGTACGAGCACGTGTGACACTCCAGCCAAGCTTATGAACCATCAAAAGCATTAATGTATCTCGTGGGCCAATTCCTAAATTAGCTACCATATACATACCACAGCCCCAGCCAAGCAATAGCAATCCAGTGAGGTAAGCAAATAATTGCATCCAAAAACCCTCAATATCAGGAAGCCAGAAGTTGAAGATATCAATAAAAATACCAGCTAAAAACATATCTACAAATGTACCTGGCAAAGGAAACTTCTTCGTCACTAACATATCAAAAGCTAAAATGGCTAAGCCAATGAGGATGGACCAAGTGCCAATCGTTAGACCAAACGTTTTGGCTAGACCTATATGTAAGACATCCCATGAACCAACGCCAAACAATTGCCCTTTAATCGTTAACGTGACGCCAAATGATAATACGATAATGCCAACGATGAAAAACAGACATCGTGTAAAAAAAGCTTGTTTCATTTTGAATACCCTCATTCTAAAAAATTCATGTTGTCTAACAAAACATTATAGCAATAGTTTTGAAAAAACCTCGAAAATAGTCATTTCATATTTTTCAAAAAATGCGGGTTTAGCTTATGGATGGAGGGGTAAAATAACAATATGAAAGGATGGGATGAAATGACTTCGGTACGTGATGAAATTTTAGAAGTATTAAATCGAGAAAAAATAGGAACGATGGCAACCGTTGAAAATGGCAAGCCGTATTCACGTTATATGACATTCCAAAATGAAGACTTCGTGTTGTATACCGTAACAAATAAGCATTCGGAGAAAATCGAGGAGCTATCGAAAAATCCGTATACACATATTTTATATGGCTACGACAATAGGGGATTTGGTGATACCTTTGTTGAGATAGAAGGGAAGTTAACGGAAATTCAAGAGGAAGGTTTGAAAAATAAATTAGCAGAATTTTTCACAGGAATTTTCATTGGCAATAAAGATGAAATGGTAACACTTAAAATTGAACCCATTCGTATGCGATTGATGAACAAAAAAGGTGAGCCACCAAAAGAGTTAGAATTTACAAACGACCATTGATAGATGGTCGTTTTTTATACCGCAAAGTACCTACCATAGTGCACACCTATAGGAGTCATCCCCTCCGTTCCACTCAAGAACTTTACCGCTAACGGCTTCAAGCGTAAGAACTAGTTTATAATGGTGAGGAAATTATCCTATTGAAGGCATTGTGACAAGGAAATAGAAGGTGAAACAATCTTCATGACTTGAATCTCCTTCAGTATTCATGCATGATAGGTCATAAATAAAAAGGGAGTGTGCTCAATATGGTAGAAAAACTACAGCAACTAACAAATAACATAATCGCATCACAGGGGAAACTAGAGGCGGATTTTATTTTGCGCAATGCCCTTGTTGCCGATGTTTTTACATTAACTTGGAAAAAGGCCGATGTTGTTGTGAAAAATGGGCAAATTATCGCCCTCGATACCCAAAATCATTTTACTGCTAATAATGAGGAAGATGCTGCGGGTCATTATGTAATTCCTGGGTTAATTGATGGGCATATACATATTGAATCTTCTATGCTTACACCAGCTGAATTTAGTCGTGTCCTTGTTCCTCATGGTGTTACGACAGTTATCACAGATCCACATGAGATTGCTAATGTCGCAGGTGCAGAAGGTATTCAGTTTATGCTAGATGATGCTAAAAAAGCTGAAATGGATATTTTCGTTATGTTACCGTCAAGTGTGCCTGGCACTCATTTTGAACATGCAGGTGCAACTTTGACAGCAAAAGATTTAGCACCCTTTATGACCAATGACCATGTTCGTGGTCTGGCAGAGGTGATGGATTTTCCTGCTGTGTTAAACGGCGAAGCCAGTATGCTTGAAAAAATCTTGTTAGCCCAACAAGCAAATCTAGTTGTAGATGGTCATTGTGCAGGCTTAACAAGCGCGCAAATTACAGGCTACCGTGTGGCAGGTATTCATACCGACCATGAATGTGTGACAGCAGAAGAGGCGTTAAACCGTATAGAGCAAGGAATGTACGTATTAATTCGTGAAGGCTCCGCAGCAAAAAATTTACGTGACTTATTACCAGCAGTAAATACAGTAAATGCCCGTCGATTCGGTTTTTGCACCGATGACAAGTATGTCGATGAATTAATGGATGAAGGTAGCATTAACTTTGACGTAAAAATGGCCATTGCAGAAGGGATGGAACCATTGCAAGCCATTCAATTAGCGACCATTAATGTAGCAGAGTGCTATCGATTATACGATCGGGGTGTTTTAGCACCGGGCTATAAAGCAGACTTTATAGTAGTAGAAGATATAAAGGAAATGCGTGCAAAAGCGGTCTGGAAAGATGGAATCAAAGTCGCTGAAAATGGTGAAATGTTAACAGCTCGTGCGCAACCAAAAGTGCCGGCACATATCCATCAATCTGTCCATTTGCCAGCCATGACAACTGATATGCTTGCCATTCCGTTTACAAAAGGCACGACAGCCAATGTTATGGAAATTGTTCCTAACCAACTGATTACAAATCATTTGGTCGTAGAGGTACCTGTCACAGATGGTGTGTTTGTACCATCTGTAGAGCAGGATTTACTAAAGCTTGCTGTCATTGAGCGCCATCATCAATTGCATACGACAGGGCTAGGTATCGTGAAAGGTTTCGGTTTGCAAAAGGGAGCAGTTGCAACAACGGTAGCCCACGACTCACACAATGCGTTAGTTATTGGAACGAATGATGCAGATATGGTAATGGCCCTCAAGCGTATTCAAGAAATTCAAGGTGGCTTTGTTATTGTGGCTGACGGTCAAATTCTAGCAGAAATGCCGCTAACAATCGGTGGATTAATGACGGATGTAACGGCAGATGAAGCTAAAAGCCAATTAGCAAGTCTACACAATGCACTTCATGAACTTAATCCTCATTTAGATTTCCATTTTCTTTTAACGTTTTCGTTTGTGGCACTACCTGTTATTCCAGCCTTAAAGTTAACGGATACAGGGTTATTTGATGTGACAACGTTCCAACATATTTCAGTAGAGGCATAGCTATAAAAAACGACCTGAAAGCTTCATGCATTCAGGTCGTTTGTTCATTTGGAGGTGGTGCGGACTTGAAGCTGTTTATTTAGCAATGTTGCTTGTGTCAGAGCTAATGCATCTTGCGCTATGTCACCAGGTTTATTGGCTTTTCCGATAATGTATGATGAAAAAGGCATATTTAAAAAGTTAAAAATATAGTGGAATTGTTGAATCATCGGTAAGCCTTTTATTCGTGGATCATCGCCACCAACAGCAAGCACAATCGCTTCTGTTGTCTGTAGCTGTTCTTTCAACTGTGGAAAACGCTCATCACGAATGGCATGACTCAGACGGTCAATCACATTTTTCATGATTCCAGACATGCTATACCAATAAATCGGCGTGGCAAAAAGAACGATATCACTTGTCAGTAATGCTTGAATAATATAGTCGTAATCATCCTCTACATACTGAAAGCCTTGTGCATCATGGCGTAAATCATGAATAGGTACAATATTCAAGTCCTTTAAATATAACTTTTCATGGGAGATCCCTTCTAATACATAGTTGGCAAGTTCCTCACTATTGCTGTGTTGTCTGGAGCTACCATACAAAGCGGTAATGTGCATGTTATTCCTCCTCAAATCAAATTAAGCATAGTGTATGCTACTTCTACCTATCGTATTTTCATTGGACGTTAATATTCCGCCTTTGTTTATTGCTTTTTTAATGTGCCTGAAAAGTTCGTTCCTTCATCATGTGCAAAACGGCAATCTACTTCAATAATTTTAAGTGCATTTTTTAGTTGTTCAAATTCAAGCACACAGCGGTTTCCATCGTCTGATTTGTTCATGATAGCCTTTGTGCTAGACGTGATGGTAGCTGTACCTTCTACGCTACCAGACTGTTGTCCATCGCTTGCTGTCAAAGAAATGTTGAAGCTCTTGCTTGTAGCATTTGAAATAATAGCATCACGGCGATTAAAATCAGTCGCTCCTTTACCCCATTTATAATAATACGTATACGTCCCTTCCCATGCACTATTAGATGGTGCTACTTGTTGCATGGATTTATGGAGTTGCTTTTGCCCATTAATCGCTCGTGCATTTAATGAAACGTTACTTTGGTTTTCGTGAATGTTTTGTGCATCATCAGAAATCGTATAAAAATTCCTTGAATCCATGCGGTGAAGCAATGTCACAACTTGCGCGCGTGTCATATGGTTTGCAACGCCAAAAAACTTTTGTAAATCACGATTTTCATACTTGGGGTTTTGTCCAGTGGAAATATAGGAATCAAGTAAAAATTGAATGGATTCATTAAGACCGCGTTTGCCCTCTGCAAGGTGGGTGATTGCTTGTGCAACGACACCACGTTTTATTGCTTTTGCTCGAATATTGTTATGAAAATACCCGTTGAGCGGTACACCGTAACTAGCTAGGCGATTATAATACTCATCTGCCCAGTTCCCAGCAGTAGTCTGCTTTTTTAACTCATCATATGGGGACTCTAGTTCGTAATAATTAGCAAGTAACTTTGCAAATTGTTGCTCCGTAATGGTTGCATTCGGCTTGAAGGTACCGTCCGCATAGCCATCGATAATGTCATATTCTTCTGCCCACAAAACCGCCTCGTAAGCAAAATGGTCTTCCGTTACATCTGAAAAACCGGCTGCCTCCACTTTGTAGTTCCCAGCAACGATAAGTAATGAAAGCAATAATATACACACTAATTGTTTCATTATCATACTTCCTTTCTAGCTGTAATTATATTTAGTTTGCAGGATATAGATGGAAACTGCAAATGTTTCTATCAAATAATTCAAGATCATGTCAATTTTACTAGTGAATATGATGGGCTACATTGTACGAACGATATAACGGAAGATATCAGCGATTTTCAACTATAGCTTTTACACCGTTACAACTGGATAGCCATCTCTAATTTTTATAAAACGATGCACAAAAAGTAAAGTTGATTTATGATGGGTGCATAAAAAATGTGTGCAAGAAAAAAATTTTTTAAAAGAAATTTTTATAAAACAGTTGAAATTTCTTTTCATTAAGCATATATTTTTCCTAAGGGAAACAAAATATCGCAAACGAAAGAAGAGTGACTGTATGAAAGAGTTAGATGATTTGAAACTAACAATTCTTCCGCTAGGCATACTAGTGTTTTTGACGATGTTATGGAAAATGACCCAATCAGTTGGTGTAGCGATTTCAATCATTATATTTTGGATGGGCTGGAAACAGCTTATGAAAAAATTCATGATAAATAATTAATACGCCATACAAAGCGGCGTGATTAGAAAAAAGATGAAATACACATCTGTCCAAACGGAAAATGGAGAAATGTTTACGCAAGTTGCTGCGAAAGCGTCTCTCGAAAATTATAAAAAGTATAAGGAGGGAAACCGTTTCGTCAAAACAAGCAACATTATAAAACAACTCATAGTAATACGTTTACTTCCATGTAATTAAACGAATAACCGCATCATCATCTTCAGCAGAAAACGAATAAGAGTGGGAAAATTAAGCCACCAATTAAAGTTGCAGTTGAACAAGAGGCTGATAAAAAATAGACATCTTTCGCAAGGCATTGGGCAACAGAAGCTGTGTGAAATTCAAAAGACAATAGCAATTAAATGCACACAATATTTTTTGATAGAAACAGTTAAGTGTTATCCTTCTTTAGAAATTTGCAGTGACAAGCTCATAAAAAAGCATCCACAATGGAAAGAATCTATCAATGTGATGGGGTAAGCTTGGACTCATACTGGCTTCCCAATAAGCTTTACCGTTAGTCGATTAATCGCACATTATACGGTTAAAATGTAGGATTCGTAGCACCACAATGCTAATAAAGATAGTAGCTTCGGCAAAATCTCAGGCTCGATGGTGTAAGAAGTAAACGAAACGCTATAGCGTTTTATAAGGTTTTGACGACGGTAATGGTAATGAAACGTTTTTTAGGTGTAATGGTTTTAATGATGTTACTTTTCGGTTGTAGCGCAGAAAATAGCGCAACGGAAAAAAAAGAAGGAGTCGTTGTTGCAACAACGGGGCATATTGCCGATGTGATTAAAGAAATTGGCGGTGACCATTTAACTGTTTCGGCATTGATGGGGCCTAGTGTAGATCCACATTTATATAAAGCAACACAGAGCGATTTATCGAAGTTAGAAAACGCCGAAGTTATTTTTTATAACGGTCTACAATTAGAAGGACAAATGCTCGATATCTTTGATCAAATGTCCAAAGATAAAACTGTGCTAGCTGTTGGGGATAAGTTGGATAAAGCAAATCTACTCGATAGTGAAGATGAAGGGCTTCTACATGATCCGCATATTTGGTTTAACATTGACTTATGGAAACAAGTTGTGGATGCTGTAACGAAAACGCTTGTAGCAGAATATCCAACGTTTAAAGATGACTTTAAAGCAAATGAAAAAACGTATTTGGAAAAATTAGATGAACTACAAGCGTATGCTAAAAAGCGCATTAGTGAAGTGCCAGATAAGCAACGAATATTAGTAACAGCACATGATGCGTTCAACTATTTCGGAGAGAGCCAAGGATTTGAAGTTCGCGGCTTACAGGGGCTAAGTACAGAAGCTGAATATGGTGTGAAAGACGTTCAAGAAATGGTGGACTTTTTAGTAGATAACAAAATTAAAGCAATTTTTGTAGAGTCAAGTGTTTCCGATAAAGCGATGAAAGCTGTTATTGAAGGGGCAAAACAAAAAGGGCATGAAGTTGCCATTGGTGGCGAATTATTCTCAGATGCAATGGGCGCTGAAGGAACAGAAGAAGGCACATACGTTGGGATGTATCAACATAACATCGACACTATTGTCGATGCATTAAAGTAGGTGAAAAAATGAATGCATTAACTGTAGAAAATTTATCGGTTGCTTATGATAAGAAAACCGTTTTAGAAAATGCCAACGTCACAGTGCCTAGCGGTCGGCTTACAGCAATTATTGGGCCTAATGGAGCGGGAAAATCGACGTTCTTAAAAGCGATATTAAATCAATTACCAAACAAGGTAGGAAAAGTAGAGATACTAGGAAAGCTATTCGATCCAAAAAGTTTAGTCGTGGGATACGTCCCACAGCGCAATGCCGTTGATTGGGATTTCCCAACGAATGCACTAGATATTGTGCTAATGGGAAGATACGGACATACTGGATTGTTTAAAAGACCATCTAAACAAGATAAGCTTTTAGCAAAGCAAGCTTTGGAAAGTGTAGGCATGCAAGATTTTGCACAGCGTTCCATTGGTCAATTATCAGGAGGTCAACAACAACGTGTATTTTTAGCACGGGCTTTAGCACAAAATGCTACTATCTATTTCTTAGATGAGCCATTTGCTGGTGTTGATGCCGCTACTGAAAAAACAATTATTGATATTTTAAAAAGCTTAAAGGCACAAGGAAAAAGTATATTTGTCGTTCATCATGATTTACAAACAGTAAAAGAATATTTTGATTACACAATTTTATTAAATAAAACGATATTAGCATCCGGTGCAACGGAAGAAGTTTTTACACCAGAACAATTACAAAAAACATACGGTGGCAAACTATTCATGATGCAAGACATGTTAGGAGCGAACAGCCTATGTTAACGGGAAACTTGCTTTGGGTATTAATGGGTACGATGTTGCTTGGGATTGCTGCTGGAATAACAGGTACTTTTTCCTTTCTTCAAAAACAAAGTTTAGTAGGTGATGCTGCAGCACATGAAGCATTACCTGGTATTGCCTTAGCATTTTTATTAACAGGGCAAAAAGATTTACCTATATTAATGCTTGGGGCAGGTATAACATCAGCTTTGTCTGTCTACTGTATCCAATGGATTGTTTCATTTTCGAAAATGAAAGCAGATGCTGCTATTGGTTTAGTGCTAACGGTATTTTTCGGGGTAGGTGTTGTATTTTTAACGGTTGTCAATCATAGCCCGCTAGGAAATCAGAGTGGCCTTAACAATTTTATTTTTGGTAAAGCGGCAACGATGACAAAAGCGGATTTAACATGGCTGTTTTTAAGTGCAACAATTATTATAATAGTTAGTTTGTTATTTTATAAGGAATGGAAACTATTAATCTTTGATCCCATGTATGCAAAGGGGATAGGCTTACCGATTGAAGCGTTAAAGGCGACGTTAACCGTTTTGATTGTAATGACAATTGTAACGGGCATTCAATCAGTCGGTGTTATTTTAATGTCAGCGTTGTTAATCATTCCTGCTGTTAGTGCCAAATTATGGACAAGGAAGCTAAGTTCAATGCTTGTAGTTAGTGCAGTAATAGGTGGTGTGTCAGGGATTGTTGGAACCTTTATTAGTTCTACGCGTACAGGCTTATCAACAGGACCTTTAATTGTTTTAGTAGCTGCTGCCATTTTCTTTTTATCTTATTTATTTAGTCCAGCAGGGCAAATGTATAAGTACTTTAGAAAAAAACAGTTTCGAAAGCAAGGTGAAGTAGGATGATTGAATTATGGGTCATAATCACGGGTCTTTTGGTTGGTATTACATGTGGGATGGCTGGCGTTTTTTTAATATTACGTAAAATGTCGATGATCGCAGATGCTATTAGCCATACGGTGCTGTTTGGGATTGTGATGGCATTTATCATTACGCAAACATTAAACGGATTTTGGATGCTATTAGGTGCAGCGGTTGCTGGCATTTTAACGGCATACTTAGTGCAGTTATTACATTCTTCAGGTATACAGCAAGATGCTGCAATAGGTGTTGTCTTTACGACATTATTTGCTGCAGGTGTTCTGCTAATTACATTGTTTGCTAGCCATGTGCATTTAGATGTTGAGCATATCTTAATGGGCGAAATCGCATTTGTTCCTTGGGATAAATGGACGTTCTTTGCCATAACAATGCCAAAAGCTGTCTGGATACTATTGCTTGTATTATTCATTAATATAGGGTTCCTATTATTATTCTTTAAGGAAATGAAGCTTGCAACCTTTGATAGCGTTTATGCAGCGTCCATTGGTGTGCCAATACTTTTCTTACATTATGGTTTTATGACATCCGTTTCCTTTACAACTGTTGCAGCATTTGATAGTGTTGGAGCAATTTTAGTAGTGGCGATGTTAATCGGGCCTACTGCCACAGCCAATTTAATTAGTAAATCAATTAAACAGATGTTCCTATTCAGTATGTTATATGGAGGGGCAGCGGCGATTATTGGTTATTATTTGGCTAAATTTTGGGACACGTCCATTGCAGGTATGATGGCTACGGCGGTCGGTCTATTATTTATCATGACGTTATGCGTTCAAAAATTTATGGACTATAAACGAAAAGCACTTGTTAGTAAATTAGAAGGGGCTTAAAGTGTAAGACATTGTGAAAGGTGCTGTTTGACTCCGAATTTTGAAATATGTTAAGGGATAGTCACTTTAGATAGTAAATAAAGAGGGAGAGATGGGGCTTTTAAAACCCATCTCTTTATTTTGTTTGACAGTGTAGTAACACATCTGTACGCTAGCAAGCCCGCTAATTACTATAAAAAAGCATATTTCATCCTTTTGCACGATTTTCCCTTTTTCAAAAAATAGTATACTTTTGTCATTCATCATAAGGGGAGATCACATGATAAAAGGATTATATGAAGCACATTTACCCGTTAGCGATTTACAACAATCCATTATATTTTATGAAAAGCTAGGGCTTGAATTAGCTTATGTGCAACAGCAATTCGCCTTTTTCTGGATTGTCAAAGGACAAAGTTGGATAGGTTTGTGGGAATGTAAGGAAGCGCAATTAGACTACCATCCGTCTATTCGACATCTCGCTTTTAAAATCGACGAAGAGGATGCAGGACGAGTGAAACAATGGTTACAATCCATTGGCATTGAAATAAAAACAGCATTTGGCTTTACGCCCTCACAACAGCCGCTCGTCTTACCCAATCATCCACATGCCCATGCGGCAATCTATTTTGCCGATCCAGATGGCAATTCTATTGAGCTAATTACGCCATTAAGATTGGATGTTGCTGAAGAATTTCCAATGATGTCTTTAGCAACATGGTACAACAGGGATAAGTAGCGAAAGTGATACATAAATCAAGAATAAAGGAGTTTGCACACGTCGATAAAATACCAGATTTGTAAAATTATATGTACGATTATTTATAATTTTGTTACGATGGATGTTATAAAAATTTAATATTGGGCAACGAGGGGAGACAGCATGTGGGGAAAACGTAATGTTTGGATTATTTTATTAGGTGAATTTGTAGTAGGTCTTGGCTTATGGGCTGGAATTATTGGCAACTTAGCATTTATGCAAAAAGTCGTGCCGTCAGATTTCCATAAATCATTAATTATTTCAATTGGTATATTAGCTGGTCTTGTTGTCGCACCACTCGCAGGGCGGTTGATTGACCAATCAAAGAAAAAAACAGTTATTCAGTTTGCGAGTGTAGGTCGTATTCTAAGTGTGTTCTTTATGTTTATTGCACTGTATACCAACTCTGTAATATGGATGATATTATTTTTAATCACGTTACAAATTGCAGCAGCCTTTTATATGCCTGCTTTACAGTCCATTATACCATTAGTTGTCAAAGATAAAGATTTAATGACTTTGAATGCATGGCAAATGAATGCTCGAACGATTTCAAGAATTGTCGGAACCGCTGCAGCGGGCTTAGTGTTAAGCTATTTTGAGTTGAAATGGTTATATATTGTTTCACTAATTGTGTATATTATCATGTATTTTATTACAAATAGTTTAAAGCTTGATGAAGCGGTAAATGTATCTGTCAATGACAAGGAAAAAGGTAGATTTAAGGACGTGTACCCGATGCTAAAGGAGCATCCGGTCGTATTAATGACACTCGTTTTAATGTTAATTCCGACATTATTTTTGGGCTCTTTTAATCTAGTCATTATGAAAATCACTGAAATGCATGAGTCCACGACTATTTCTGGTTTATTATATACAGTTGAAGGAATTGGCTTTATGTTAGGGGCTGCGGGGCTCAAATATATTGCTGAGCGCGTCAAAATAGGGACATTATTATTCGGACTTGCATTGATTATTGGCTTAATGGAGCTCATGTTATTGCTAGCGGATAGTACGTTCTTTGCTTTATTAACATTCGGACTATTTGGTTTTTCTGTCGGTTGCTTTTTCCCAACAACGATGGTGATTTTTCAAAAACAAGTACCGAAAGAATACCACGGGCGATTCTTTTCCTTCCGCAATATGATTGACTCGGTTGTGTTCCAAATTGTGCTGTTGTCAACAGGTATGATGCTTGATTTAATCGGCTTAAGTGGAATGGGTATTGTTTTTGGTATGATTAGTTTAAGTTTAACCGTAACTTTTTTCCTTTTCTCGAAGAAAAGAAAGGTGATTTTACACGCACATTAAGCGTTACAATGACAAGTTATTTCTATTTACAGGTCAATCTGTATGTGGAAATAGCTTTTTTTGTTTTTTATATGGGAAAATTCAGTTTCCTATCATTTTCATGTCCTACTATTAATGATGGAAGGAGTGAAGGAAATGAAAAACAAAAAAATAAGTGTAGCAGTTAGTTTATTGGTAGTAGGTTTATTAACGAATGGCATGCAGGCTAAGGCAGATGATGACGATTATGATCACGATGGTTATGAACATGAAAAGTATGAAAAATACGATGACCATGATGACGACTATGATTATGAGTATGAAGATGAGTATGAAGATGATTATGACGACGATGATGATCAATACGAAAATTATGATACAACGAACGTTGTGAATGAAAAAGGGAAATGGAATATATGGACAAGATCCGTTGTTGTCGATAAAGAAGCACTACCTTTTACGGATTCAAAACAAGTTGTATTAAAAGTAACAGGCACAAATAAAGAGGTAAACTTGTTTGCAATGCCAAAAGACGGAGAAATATTTGTACCTGGCAAGACAGTGGCAAAGCTATTAGGTGCAACAACGACTTATTACAAAACAAGTGAAATATTGGTTATTCAAAACGCCAATCATGAACTTATTTATCGCGCAGGGAAAAATGTTGCTTACGATAACGATGTAAAAACACCATTACCTGCACATGCTTTTTATTTAAATAATGAGCTTTATTTACCGATTAGTGCCATAACAAATGGCTTAGGCTTTATCGCCGAATGGCAAGAGGAAAATCAACAGTTTGTCTGTCAACCATTAAATTAGGTAGGAGCGTGGAGAACGATGAAAGATCCAAAAAAAGCAAAATGGTTATTAGGCGCATCGGGTGTACTTATTTCTGCTGCATTACTATCACAATTTAATGACACATCGCAAGCTGAAACAACTGATGCTCAATTTTCTAAAATAGAAGAGAGTATGACAAAGAAAGAGAAAGAGCTTGTCCAGCTTGATTGGACAAATTTTGAAATAACAAAACAAACAGCAGTCAAAAGTGAGCGCAAAACGAAAAGAACTTGATAGGGATGATGACAGTGGATACATTGACATTACAAGTAATGAATACGGAATTTTATCTAGCTATAGCAAAGAGTAACAAAACGAATTGGAAAGAAAAAGCTGAAAAGTGGCTTCGTTATGTAGCGCAAGAGTGGTCGAGGTTTGGCACGAACAATGAACTATGGCAATTGAATAATTTGGAAATCGGGCAAACATTACAAGTAAGTGACGACCTCTACGATTGTTTGGTGCAGGCCAATGACTATTATCTTCGTACAAATGGTTTATTTTCACCGTATTTAAAATTACAACTTGAACAACATGGCTACAATCAATCTTTTCCGTTTACCTCAATTGAAAAGGAGGCAATGTACAACCAATCTATTATAGCAGGTAACCCTTTTCGGTTTTTAAGCAATCAACAAGTTATGAAAATAGCACAGCAAGAAATTGATTTAGGGGGTTTTGCAAAAGGCTATGCTATTGAAAAATTAGCGCAATGGCTTGAGGCGGAGATAGCTCCTGAATACGGCTTAATAGATGGGGGTGGGGATATGAAAATGTGGTCGTCAGGTGAAAAAATATGGACGATTGGTGTTGCCGATCCCTATGATGTGGACAAAGAAATAAGCTCTATAAAAATGGCTTCGGGCGCTATTGCTACCTCTAATCGAATTTATAGAAGTTGGACCCAAGGAGAAAACAGGAAGCATCATTTATTAAATGGTCAAACAGGAAACGTTGCGATCACGGATGTAATACAAGCAACGGTCGTAACATCATCATTATGTGATGCAGAAGTTGGAGCAAAACTTTGCTTTTTAGTGGATGAGACCAAACAGCAACAATGGCTTGAAGCAATATGCGACCGCAGTGCACGTTTTATTGTAAAAGAAAATCAAGCAGGTTACTGGGCAATGACGGGGGAGAAAGTATGTTAACAAGTACATGGGAATGGATTCGGTTATTAGGGTTTTTAGCATATTTTTATTTTACAGTGTCTATTGTATTTGGTTTGTTAAGAAAATCAACGTTTGTCAAATCACATAAAAATTTAATTTACCAAGTTCATCAAAACGCGGGGTGGTTAGGTCTAATAACCGTTGTTGCGCATATGTTTGTGCTCATCATCGATAACTACGAGCCCTATGCATTAGTGGAAGTGCTACTCCCTTTTTCATCTCATTATCAACCGATTGCCTCGGGACTTGGGATAATTGCTTTTTACTTATTTTTATTAGTACTATTAACTTCAGATTTATGGTTGAAATCGATGAATCGCTCAATATGGAAATCGATCCACTTTCTCGTATTGCCAGCTTGGCTCCTATCTCTTTTACACGGCATACTTATTGGGAGTGATACAGACAACATATATATCCTGCTGTTCTATTTTACGTCCGCAGGTTGTGTTCTCTCAATATTGATAGCAAGAATGGTCAGCCAAGGAAGGAAGACAAAAGACAAAACAGTACCACAAGCATTAAGGAGCTCAAAATAAAAGCATCAGCTTATTTCTTGAGAGGAAATAAGCTGATGCTGTTGCTTTTTAAGTCAATTTAAGAAATGTTATTGAACGGGAAATTCAATATAAAACGTTGAACCTTTTCCTACAGTACTCGTAACATAAATTTTTCCTCCATGCTGTTCTACAATCGCTTGTGCAATGGCAAGACCTAACCCTGTCCCATTGCGTTGACGTGAAGTGTCACTGCGGTAAAAGCGTTCAAACACCATGGCAAGTTCCTGCTCTGGTATACCGATACCACTATCTGCTAGAGCAATCGTGATAAGGTTTGCTTGTTTTGAAAGTGTCAATGTAATCTGACCTTGCTTTGTATAGGCAATAGCATTATCTAATAGGATATAAAGCAGTTCTTGTATTTTTGTTGCATCGCCAAGTAGTTCAATGTTTTCTTCTATTTGTGTGCAAAATTGAATGGATTCGGGCATAATTTTCTGAAATTTAGTACTGATTTTTTCAAGCATAGTAGATAGCTGTAATACTTCTTGATGAGCTAAGCCCTGCTGTTGATCGTGGCGCGCTAAAAATAATAGTTTATCAAGCAGTGCTTTCATTAATTGGGCCTCATCTTTTAAATCTGTAATTAACTCTTTGCCAAAAGGAGTTAAATGCTTTGCTTCCTCAAGTTCTAAAATATCGAGTGAACTATAAAAAATACTAAGTGGTGTGCGCAATTCATGAGAGGCATCCGAAACAAACTTTTTTTGTTTATCAAATGACCATTGAATAGGAACCATCGCTTTGCCAGCCATGTAGTAGCTCAGTAATCCGATTAAAATCGTTGAAATACACGCTAATAGTAGCAGTAACTCACTTGCTTTTTGAAAAAAGTGATGTTGTGTTGTTACAGATTTCCCAATCAGTATATAACCGACTACTTTTTCATGATAGCTAATCGGTTTTTTGAGTACAAGAAAATGCTGTTCTTTCCATTCGAAACGACGTACGACATCGTGAACTTGACGGTCTGGCGAAAAGGCTTTTTCTACTTGTGTTTTAAGCCCTCTAACAGATTCATCCCCATGGATAAATTGATGATCGTTTGTATAGATATAATAAAAATAATTCCGATTTGGATCATAGCTCACGGTTTTTTTGTTGTCATTTGCATATTCAAAATAATCATGTTCCTGTTTTATATAAAACGCTTCTAATTCTTGTATTTGTTGATTTTCCATCAATTTAACGAGAGAAAAATAAAGAACAATAATAAACAGCGAAAACAATAAAAAATAGAGTGTGGCATACAAATAAGATAATTTTTTTCTGGTTTTATGAAACATGAGATTCCCTCAATTTATAGCCAATGCCCCGCACATTTTGAATGCGTGATTTGACTTGCCCATCATCAATTTTTTTTCGAACAAGCTTTACTAAAGCATCTAATGAATTGTTAGATACATCATAATCATAGCCCCAAATATAAATGCATATTTGTTCTCTCGTTAGAACACGACCTTTATTTAAAAATAAATATTCAAGAAGCAAAAATTCATTTTTAGTTAATTCTACTTCGGTATTATTAAGCAAAAAAGTCCGCGCATCGACTTGTAAGGTTAAATTATCTACTCTGACAACTTGCTCAATCACTTTATTTTTTCTACGCAGTAATGCCCGCACCCTTGCTAACAGTTCCTCCATCTTAAAGGGTTTTACTAAATAATCGTCAGCGCCACTATCAAGTCCTGTAATGATATCTTCTGTATCGTCCTTGGCAGTTAGCATTAAAATACTGCCATTAAAGCCACTTTGTCGTAACTGCTGACAAACAGCAATACCACTTAGCTGAGGCATCATCCAATCTAAAATCACTAAATCGTACTGTTCAGAAAATGTATTGTTCAGGGCATCTTGTCCATTATCGACAGATGCAACATGGTGGAATTCTTTTTTTAAAATATGAACAATATTTTTACGTAGTCGACTATCATCTTCTGCCAGTAATATTTTCATTTTAGTTCCCTCCTGTTTCCATATTCAAATTATTATACTATGCTAAAATGAAGGCAAACTGAAAAAATAGTATATCATCTTGTTTTTTTCACATTTAGCTATCTTTAGTGTGAACCACCAAGTAAATTGAATCAATAGAGATGGCTATCGCTTAATGACTAAAAGTTAGTTCTATAGTACATACCTCCATTATAAAGGGTAGTACTACAATGTATACTAGCGGAAGTTTGCAGAACTGCCACGACATAGCTTATTGAAATTAAATGGATAGGATTTTTCGTATACAATAGTCGTGAAAGAGGAGGGGGAGTAAAGGATGGATAGTTATTATGCAGTTATTTTCACATCACAACGGACGGATGACGACAACGAAGGATATGCCAAAATGGCGGATGCCATTGAAGTATTAGCAAAACAGCAGTCAGGTTTTCTTCGTGTGGCAAGTACAAGAAATGCCGAGGGGCAGGGGATCACTATATCGTATTGGGAATCGTTAGAGGCGATTCAACAGTGGAAAAACAATGCACAACATGTTGTAGCACAACAACTAGGGAAAGAAAAATGGTACAGTCATTATCATGTAGAAATATGCCAAGTTATGCGTGCATATTCTTTTTAAGATATTAGCATTTCGTCTTCAACGATACACAAATAAAAAAATCCGCTGAGCCTGCAAAAGGCTCCACACGGATTTTTTTTGCTTTTAATAACGATAAGCCATGTTCCATTATTACGAGTATCGAGTTACTGTAATATCATGTTCACCAAACGCTTTATAGGCACGATGGTCAATAGCTCCAGCAACCGTTTCAAACGGTATAGCTCGACGAATGCCAGCAGTAACAAACTTTTTAGCTTGAATAACAGCCTCTTCAACACTTAAACCTTGTGCTAAGCCAGCAGTGATTGCGGCAGAATATGAACAACCTGCTCCATTTGTATGGATAGTATCAATACGTGGGGCTTCCAATGTTACCATGCGTACGCCATCATATAATACATCTGTTGCTGGACCATCGAGACGACCACCTTTTACGAGTACAAATTGCGTGCCAAGCTTATGTAAATCACGGGCAGCATCCTGTAAATCAGTGGCAGTCGTCAGTTTTTTACCACCGAGCAAATATTCTGCTTCAGGCATATTAGGGGTCATAATTGTTGCATGCGGTAATAGTTTATCCTTTAAAGAAGACATGGCACCTTCTTCCATTAATGCAGTTCCTACTTTACCGAACATAACGGGGTCAATTACGACATGTTTGACCTGAACAGTAGAGAGCCAGTCTGACACAAGCTCAATGATATCTTTGGTGAATAGCATCCCTGTTTTTAAAGCATCTATGCCAATTTGCGTTGCAATCGTATGGAGCTGTGCCTCAATAACGTCTAACGATTGCGTAAAAACGCCTTGATTAGTACGAGGATGTGTTGCTACAAAGGCCGTAATGGCAGAAGTGCCGTACACCCCTAGTTCTTGGAAAGTTTTTAAATCTGCTTGAATACCAGCTCCGCCACGTGCGGCAGAACCAGCAATTGTCAGTGTTTTTTTCATGTTTAGTGTACTCCTCATCTTTTACGTGAAAGCTAGTTGACGATGACTTAAAAGTAATTCTATATTACTTTATTGTAATAATAATTGTCGTTATTTTGAAATAGCCAGAAAGTAGAGTTTTTATAATGTCAGTTTGAAGATAAAGCAAAAAATTAAAACATGTATGTGCTAGCCATTAGGAAGAACATACATGTTTTAATGGCGCTATGCAATCAAAGGGATTACGTTAATTTTTGTAGATGGCGTTTCACAGGGATATTGCCAAGTTTACGCCAGATGGTTTCAACTGGACCTTGTTTATATTTTCGTAACCATAAAGTAGAAAAGACAATCATAAACAACGTAATGCCTAGCCAAGATGCGTGGATTAATGGTTGACTATAATGGTTGGATAGACCGAGTCCCCAATTATAGAACAAAAAGGATGCAATGATATTTTGCGCGATATAGCATGTAAGTGCCATTTTGCCAACATTACTAATATAATGTTGGGTTTTAACGAACTTTTGATGGCGGGCGATTAAAAAGACAAGACCGAGATAACCCAGTGATAAAACAGGGGCAAAAACATAGCGGTCTAAAACGACAAATTGAGTACTAAAAAACGATAGTGCATTTAATGGGATACCAATACCTAATCCAATCCATAGTAGGCGGTTTTGCAGTCGAATGCCGTGTTCATCCATTTTCAATAAACCTTTTCTGACGAGGAAGACACCCAGTAAAAATAAGAAAACATTCATTGGTAAAATCATAATCGCTTCTGAGCGTAAAACCCAAAAATGTTCTAGTCTGTATACAACTTGCTCCCACCATGAAAATCCAGCTATCTCAAGCAATTGATTTTCCTGACGAACTAATGCTGCTTGTTCAGCAATACTACTACGATTAGCACTTATATTGGCATATGGATTGTTTGGAAACAATGTTCGTGCAAGTTGAGTCGTCATAATTTTGTCCATAAGAAAACCTTCTACGACTTGGTGAAAAAGGTGAATACTAGCTGCAATAAACATACAAATTTTCATGACTCGCTCTGAGTGTTGAATAATAAATGCAACGAGGATACCTGTTAGGGAATAACTCATTAATACATCAAATTCAAAAACAAATATAAAATGAAGAACCCCATCTAAAAAAAGCAATATCATAGACCATAGGTACAGTTTAAACCAAGGGAGCCCCCTATTTTGGAAACTAGCATATTTCAATTGCATGCCAATGCCGAACATAATCGTTAATAAGCCAAGAAATTTCCCGTTCGTCAAATAATCTGAAAACTTAGATATATATGAACCAATCCTTGAAATATCAGTTTCATCTAAATCGACTGAATAGCCAGCTGATCCAAAAATCCAAATATTCGTTCCCAGTGTGCCAATTATGGCTAGTCCTCTCGCAACATCCAATAATTTTATTCTTTCCATCAAAACACCTCTCAAAAATGTTTATATAGAACGAAATGATAACGATTTTCATCGCGTTCTCATAAATAATAAACGAGTATAGATTAGGAAGGTTCCGATAAAATGAGCATTTTAGTGGATTGAAATAGCATAATATAATTTTTATGAGGGTAAAAGGCAAGCGTGTCATAAAAAATAGCTTGTTTGTGACGGTCAATCGATTGCAAAGATAGAGGTTGGAGGAGAAGATTATTACAGAGAACGCGCAAGCAAGTTGCGGCTTATATACTTACCTTGCCAAAGCGGCAAATAGAACAGTAAAAAAGTGTTAGATGATTTTGCTGTCAATCTAACACTTTCTTTGTTTTGTCTAACGCTTTTAGAACATCTGTGGTAATAGCTCATTTATAAATTGACGATTTTTACGTAGCCAAATTTTTAAAATGATGCGATGCGTTAAAAGCTGATGTCTTTTGTTGGGCCTATTTTTTGCTTCTAGTAAACTCTCGAGTAATAGGCACGTTTCGGTAGCGTAATTATTAGGTTCTACTAGTACATCAAGCTTATAATCTATTAAGTGCGCTGCTTGCACCTTTGCGAGTAATTTGGCAAATAGAGTCGTCATTTCTTGGTAAGCTTCATCAAGTTCTAAGTCAATTAATGTATATAATGTATGTTCAATTTCAGCCTCTAAAGCTTGAAGCTGCTCGATTGTTGGTTGTGTCAAAAAATCACCTCTAATGTTTTAAGGACGCCCTGCATAAGGGAAAGCCCTAGTGCTGCAAAGAGCAATCCGACAATTACAGTACTACAAATATAACGGAACGCTAGATGCCATTGTTTCTTTTCGATTAGTTGCAATGTTTCAAAACCAAATGTTGAAAACGTTGTATAAGCACCTAAAAAGCCAATTCCTAAGAAATGCCATAGTGCATCACTTAGATGTGCACCAACTAACAGACCGAGTACAAAGGAACCTGTTATATTGATGACAAAGGTAGCCCAAGGATATGTACTAACAATCCATTTACCTAAGTAAAACCTTGCTAATGCACCTAAAAATCCGCCTATTCCAACTAATATCATTGCATCCGCCTCCTTGCAAGTAGAGCACCTAGCCAAGCGCATACTAGACCACCGAACACACTCATCAAACAATAGGCGAGTGCTTGTCCCCATTTACTATTTTCCAACAGTAAAAGTGTCTCTACAGAAAATGTCGAGAAGGTAGTAAAGGCTCCTAAAAAGCCTGTACCAATGCCGAGTACAAGGGGCGTGCGGTTAGTAAAGGTGGTGAAAAGGAAGGCTAAACAAAAACAACCAACTAAATTAATGCAAAGTGTTGAAAATGGAAAGACCGCCGTATTTGCAGCTAGCATACTAATATAATAGCGGGAAATAGCGCCTAAACATCCTCCTAAGCCAATTGCAACAAATATTTTCAATGTCAAAGACTCCTTTATTTTTAGACCGAGTATAGATAATAAGATTCACCGCATGCCTTTATATTGTATCAAGCACAAAAGCAGGATGGTAGTTTTTTAAAGTTTGTTATAATGAAAGCTATTTTCTTGCGAATAAAGCAATTCACTACTTTAAAGCGTTAATTATTTCCTGTAATATATAAAAAATAACAGTTTGAATGTTGACAATTATTTCAATTATATGATAATCTTCAATAACACTATAACAAACCAAACAAAGGAGGGCATGACAATGATGATTTTATCCGTACGATACAAAAGCACAGCTGCATACATTGTCCATGTCTAACATTGTTATTTTTTATGCAATGAAAGGTATGGGTGCACCTTACCTTTTATAAGAGACGCATGCTCTTTTTAGGGGATGCGTCTTTTTTATTGCAAAAAAAGGTGATAGTGAACAGAAAAAGGAGTGTATGTGTATGCAAAACATCACAAGGAAATTAATTTTCAATAAGGAATTGCTAGATAGTGGGTAGCGAAGATGTAAAGCATTTAGGAAAGAAGGTATTGAAGTATGTTTGATGTATTAAGTAAATTAAGTTGGTTTTTTAAGCAATATTGGAAGCAATATACCATAGCGATTGTACTCTTAATCATTGCGAGTGGATTAGAGGTTATTCCACCGTATTTACTAGGTTCTATTATTGATATTTTAACTGCAGGCACAATGACAACAGCTATTTTAACGAAATATTTGTTGATTTTTGCGGCTATTATTGTTGGCGGTTATGTCTTGAATTTTGTTTGGCAATTTCGATTATTTGAAGGTGCCATTAATTTAGAGAAAATGTTACGTCGCAATTTAATGCAACATTTTTTGCGTATGACACCGACATTTTATGAAAAAAATCGCACTGGTGATTTGATGGCACGAGCTACAAATGATTTAAACGCCGTGTCACTAACTGCGGGCTTTGGAATCATGACACTGATAGACTCGACGATATATATGGGCTGTATTATTTTTGCAATGGGTTATATGATTTCGTGGAAGTTAACGTTTTTTGCCATGTTGCCAGTGCCCGTTATGGCTATTCTTATTCAGTATTTAGGGAAAATTGTGCATGAACGGTATATGAAAGCGCAGGACGCCTTTGGTGAATTAAATGATAGTGTCCTTGAGTCAGTAGCAGGTGTTCGAGTTGTAAGGGCATATGTACAAGAAAAAAAGGACGAAGCAAACTTTGCAGCAATGAGTGAAATCGTTTATGAAAAAAATATGCATACGGCAAAAATCAACGCTTTATTTGGACCCATCACGAAAGTAGGGACAGGGATTAGTTATGTTGTGGCACTTGGCTACGGTGCACATTTAGTATCGACTGAGGCGATGTCATTAGGGCAACTTGTAACATTTACTGTCTATTTAGGATTAGCGGTTTGGCCAATTTTTGCGATTGGGGAACTTATTAATGTGATGCAGCAAGGAAATGCCTCATTAGACCGTGTACAGGAAACGTTACGCTATAAAGCGGATGTACAAAATAGTGCAACACCGCAAGCTGTAGCAACGCCAAATGCAATCGGGTTCAACGATTTATCTTTCCAGTATCCAATGAGCCATGTGAAAAACTTGGAACGTATTTCATTGTCGCTAAAAAAGGGGCAAACACTTGGTATTGTTGGAAAGACAGGTGCTGGGAAAACAACCTTCTTACGACAGCTGCTACGAGAGTATCCAATTGGAGAAGGTCAGTTGTCCATTGATGGCATTGATATTACGGCTCAAACAAAAGAGCAGTTACTCGATTGGATCGGCTATGTGCCGCAGGATCATGTATTATTCTCCAGAACAATTCGAGAAAATATTTTATTTGGAAAAGAAGATGCTACAGAAGAAGAGCTGAAACAAGCGATTCATGCAGCCTATTTTGAAAAAGATTTAGCCCATCTCCCAATGGGGCTTGAAACACTTGTTGGAGAAAAAGGGGTATCACTTTCAGGAGGTCAAAAGCAACGTGTATCAATTGCGCGGGCACTCATTAAAGACCCTGAAATTTTAATCCTTGATGATTCACTTTCAGCGGTAGACGCTAAAACGGAAGCTAAAATCATCGAAAATATTCAGCGTGAACGACAGGATCGAACGACGATTATTACAACCCATCGATTATCGGGAATTCAACATGCCGATATGATTATTGTGCTTGATGAAGGACAAATAGTAGAACAGGGAACACATGAACAGCTCCTTTCACAACAAGGCTGGTATAAAGAACAATTCGACCGTCAGCAGCTAGAAGGGGGTGCCTCATGAGTACGAGTCAACGCTTAACACGCTATGCAATGTATTTTAAAAAACCAATATTTTTAGGGTTATTTTTCTTAACCATTGCTGTCTTTACCGAACTTATCGGGCCATTTATTGCAAAGCATATCATCGATAATTATATGACGATCGGTCAAATAGAAATTAAACCGATTACGTGGTTGTTACTATTGTATTTAATTTTGGCGATTGCTACAGCGGTTTTACGTTACTTTATGTATATTTATTTACAAATGGGCGCAAATCGTGTTGTTCAAAAATTACGTAAAGATGTATTTGAACATATTCAAACGTTACCGATTCAATATTTTGATAATTTACCAGCAGGGAAAATTGTTGCGCGTGTAACCAATGATACCGAGGCAGTCCGCAATTTATATGTCCAGGTGCTATCAAATTTTGTGACAAGTTTAATTTCAATTATCGGTGTATATGTAGCGCTGTTTATTTTAAATTGGCAAATGGCGTTACTGGCATTAGTCATGGTGCCTATCATTTATGTATGGATGATTTTATATCGGAAATTTGCATCGAAATACAATGATGTTATTCGCACAAAGATTGCAGATATCAATGCGATGATCAATGAATCCATTCAAGGTATGACAATTATTCAAGCATTCCGACGTGAGCAACAAATGACGAAGGAATTTGATGATATGAATAATGAACACTATGCCTATGAGCGTAAACTATTAGTGCTCGATTCGGCGACTTCATTTAACTTAGTGAATACGTTAAGGCTTTTAATGTTTACGATTTTTATTTTCTATTTTGGGACCCAATCGATGACGACAACGCAAATTATTTCAGCAGGGACTTTATATGCTTTTGTCGATTACTTAACAAAACTCTTCAATCCAATCACCAATATTGTGAATCAATTTTCGCAGCTTGAACGCTCGCTGATTGCAGGGAAGCGGGTGTTTGAGGTGTTAGATATAGATGGAGAGCCCGTATCTGAAGTAAGTCTACCAAGATATAAAGGCAATGTCGTGTTTGAGGATGTTTCCTTTGCCTACAAAAACGATGACTATGTTTTGAAAAACTTAACATTTGAAGCACATCAAGGAGAAACAATTGCACTTGTAGGTCATACGGGCTCTGGAAAAAGTTCGATTATGAATTTATTATTCCGCTTCTATGACCCATCTAAAGGCAAGATTTCGATTGATGGTATAGATATTACAACGGTTGCTCGTCAATCTATGCGTGAGCATATGGGGATTGTTTTACAGGACCCTTATTTATTTACCGGTACGATTGCGTCCAATGTGAGTTTAAATAACCCGAAAATCTCTCGACAAAAAGTGGAAGATTCTTTAAGAGCCGTTGGAGGGGATCGCGTGCTTGCAAATTTACCAAAGGGTTATGATGAACCAGTGATTGAAAAAGGAAGTACATTATCTTCTGGTCAGCGACAATTAATATCTTTTGCACGTGCATTAGCCTTTGATCCAGCCATTTTAATCTTAGATGAAGCAACGTCAAATATTGACACTGAGACAGAAGAAATTATTCAACATGCAATGGATGTACTAAAAAAGGGGCGCACAACATTCATTATTGCCCACCGTCTGTCAACAATTAAAAATGCGGATCGAATACTTGTCTTAGATCGTGGAAATATTGTGGAGCGTGGTACCCATGATGAGCTATTAGCACACGGTGGAATTTATGAAAAAATGTATCAAATGCAAGCGAACTCTTTGCAGTAAAAGTAAGGACAACGCCCCACTTTTCTAAGTGGGGCGATAATCTTTATTAATTCTTAAAAAGTGCCAACAAACTAATTTTTAGCAAAAAATTAGCAAAGTCTTATGCTCCTTATTTTGAAAGAATTTTTTCATTTGAAATACTTCAACAACAACTAATAAGAGAGATTTTCATTTCTTGTTATTTATATAATCGAAAAAACCTGGACAATTAATATGGTTCAACAGGTCTATTTTTTCTAAGATTTTTATTTTTATTTCTTGTTCTAAATCCTCGCGCTCTTGTACGGACGTGCTTTTTAAAATATTTTTAATTTTCTGATTAAAATCTCTAATAATTTCCTCGTAGTTTAATTCTTGTTTACTTTGCAATTTTCCCACATCCATTATTCAATAATTTAACCTTTAACTTTTTAATAGCAGTCCTTAAATTATAAGAAATTGTTTGCGGAGACTCATTTAAAATTTGTGCTATCTCTTTATTGCTTAAATTTTGGCTATATTTTAAATCTAATATTAATAATTGTTTACTAGATAATGTTTTTATAGCATGGAATAGCTCTTCACTTGAAATTGATTGTAAAAGCCCTTGGCTATTTAAAACTGTATCGTATAAGTCATTTTGCAGTTCTAATTGTTTAGAAGGTAATTCGTGAACATTGTTTTCATCCTTTACAAAAGAAGATAAAAATATATTTCGACTATAATAACGATTAACTTTCTTATCAAAATCTATTGAAAAGAAATGAATTAATTTGTTAATATAGCTGATTACCTTTGCTTTTTTGTAATGAGCTTTAAAAGCATTGTCCAATCGGATTTTATTTTCAGGGCATGGCTCTGCTAAGAAGGATGATAGTAAATCACGATTTTTTTGATCTTGTAAAAAGAAATGAATGACAGGATCCATTTTTTTTCGCTCGAAATTAGTTAGAAAGATTTTTATATCCACGTTTACTCCTCCCTTATAATTAAGTATAGTTACTTCTCTCTAGTAGCCAAATTTCGCATAAATCTCTCCAGTAATAATTTATAGCTTATTAAAATAAAGAGATTTCTTTCTTTAAAAAAACAAAAAAACAGAACATTTATTCTGTTTTTGATGATAAAAATTATTATATACAATAAATTTTGTTTTTTTTGATTTATTATCTCTTTAATTAATGAACCATTCATTAATTAAAGAGATAATAAATGACAATAAAATTGAAATGGGCGAATAGAAGTATCATTCGTTTCATGATTTACCATTAGGCAATTTATTTAAAAAGAACTAGGGAGGAGAGAAGTAAATGAACATAGAATGTTTACTCAAATGCTTTTGCCAATCTCGAAAAACGCAATCTTTCTTTTTAAAAAACTTTGAAACTGAACAGCTTAATACAGAAGAAAAAAAGTTACTTTCTGAGATTATATTGGATGCACAAAATATCTCAAATAAAATTAAAAACTTTTGTAAGTTGTACGATTAATTTCTTTCGTTAGGAGTGATTATTATAAATAGAATCGCTTTATAACCATACAAAATACAATCTTATAAAAAGCAACAACAATATCCTACTTCTAGTATAGATATTATTAAAGCAAGAGATGTTTGGGAACAATCCAACAAAGGACAAGGAGTTGTCGTCGCTATAATTGATACAGGTGTTGATACAACACATCCAGATTTGATTGACAAAATTATAGGTGGCTATAATTTTTCGTCAGATGATGGGGGAAACAAAAAAATTTATACTGATTATAATGGTCACGGCACACACGTAGCAGGTATAATCGCAGCTGAAAATAAAGAAATGGGTGTATTAGGCGTTGCACCTAATTGTAAGTTACTTATTTTAAAGATTTTAAATCGCTTTGGCAAAGGCTCGTATAATGGATTAATCAGTGCACTTCAATATATCAAAAAATGGCGAGGACCCAACGGAGAAAAGGTTCAAGTTATAAACTTGTCTTTAGGTGGCCCCACTCATAAAGATGAGTTATATACAGTCATTAAAGAATTGCATACATTAGGCATAGTCATTGTCGCAGCAGCTGGGAATGAGGGTGACGGTTTATCTACAACGGAAGAAATATCATTTCCTGGTTTTTATAAGGAAACATTATCTGTCGGTTCAGTTAATCAACAACTTGCCCCTTCAATATTTTCAGAGTCCCATCTCAATATAGATTTTGTGGCTCCAGGAGAAGGTATTCTATCAACGCACTTAAATGGCGAGTATGTAAAATTGAACGGTACTTCCATGGCAACACCCCATGTTTCAGGAGCAACCGCACTAGCACTACAGTTAATTAAACCGTGTGCACCACCACTTATACCGGCACAAGTAAAGTATTACTTTTCAAAGAATGCATTAAAATTGGACTTTCCAATTAATCTGGTAGGAAATGGATTAATTCAGTTGAAATAATGTTTGGTAGTGATGAATTATTCAGCAGAGGATGTTAAATGATTGCAAACTTTAGCTTTCTTATCGTGGAAAAAGCCTACTTAGATATTAAATTATCGACTGTAGAAACTCTAACGAAAAAATTAATGATAGCAAACCAATGTAAAAATAATAGACAAAGTCGAAACACTCGACTTTGTCTATTATTATGTAACTTCTTTATAAAGGTTTTCGATGCATTAAAAAATAATTTAACGCTCACCTATCAAGAAAAGTAGTATAATTGACAAGAAAATACCAAGGAAATAAAGCCACAAAACAATATAAGGGGTATACTTCCAAAATCCTTTTTCCTTTTTTATAAAGCTTAAAATACTAAAGATTATTCCTACGGCAATTAAAATTCCTCCAACTAAAATTACGATTACCGCTTCAATTTGAAAATAATAAAAGCAAGCAATTACAATAAGTCCTGCTACAGAAAATAATGCTGATAACTTCCCGCTTTTACCAAGCATAATTTCCCTCCTTATTAATATTTCTTACTTTCTCAAGTCCTATGTATATATACTGATTATATCAAAAAATAATAGACTTGGCGATTCTTCATACAAGTTAAAGACGCAACCTTAGAGTAATTCTAAAGTTGCGTCTAACGCTTGTATGAATCAATCATTGAAATGAGGTGGCACTCGGAATTGAACCGATGAAAGATGTTATATAACTAGTTTTTTCCCATTTGGCAATATAACTTAAGAACACGAAAGTTATTATTGATAGTGACTTTAGTGGATGTTAGTAAGAAAATTAGCAGCCCATTGCAACCATTTTTGCAGAGAACGCCCCAACGATACGTGATGTCCCTGCTTCATCTGTCTGATTAGCACATTCGATAATAATACGGTCACAGCCACAACGTTCAGGATATTTCGTATTTGCATCATAACAATAATCGTGATATTTACAGCAATTGTCTAATGCATTAACAGTAGGACCTGAACCACAGTTCGCCCCGCACCAGTTATATCTAACAAGTGGGTTAAATGGATTTCCTTTATAACGGAAAGAACAACAACCGTTTTGAAGACAAGGTAAACCCCACCCCTGTGCACTAAGTACATCATCGTCTTGAAAGTCATCTGATGTTATATTCTTGTAATCTTCTGGTATCGTTAACTTACTATCAGAGGACAACTGCTCCCATTCATTTAATAGTTCATCATCTAAATACATAATAGTCTTCTTAATTTCTTGTTCTATATCTAATGATACAACTTTCACTAAGTAAGATGTTCTGTTTGTCTCAGTGTTTATTGTTTTGAAAATAGTACCAATAAGAAAATTATTAAATTGTAGGAAGGTGGTTTTTTGTTTTACTTTTGTTTTGTTTTGTTCATTGAATTCGTTGAATGCATAAACAGAATAAGTAGTTTCGTAGTCTACTTGTTCTATTTTGGGGGCATTGAATAATTCTTCTTTATTCAATTTATCAAGTGCTTTTGTTAATAGCGCTTGGCTCTGCTGATCTAAAGTACTTACTCCATCGGATGGTACTTTTCTTACTCGAATATCAGTAATGTTCATTCTTATTCCTCCTTTGGTGGTTTATACTATATAAAGAGGTATGTTATAAAGAAAAAACAAAAATTAAGCTAAACTAATTGGCTCGTAATACCAAAAGAAGGAAGTGAAATCCTTAATGAGCTATTAAATATGTGAGAACATCAATGCAACAGCCCTAATAAAATTTTTAACACAGTCTAAGCCCCACTTTGCTAAGTGGGGCTTAAATGTTGACGAAAGGCATCAAGAAATTCGCTCTTGATGCCTTTGCTTTATATTGTGTAGAGTGAAAAACGCCTTCTATATTTAATAAGTACTCTTCACATTTTGTAAGACATTGACAAAGAATAATAAAATAGAAAGTGCCACGGCAATTCCACCGCCATATACGAACAGTTCAAATAACCAATGAGGCACATCTAAGTAAACCATCATCATCCCAACTAACAGAAACGGTAAACCGATATTGTAAAGCCAAAACTGTGCCTTGGCGAGCCCTGTTTTTGCAGCATCCTTAAAATGACAATAAACGAGCCCTATGAATCCCGTAGTTAGCCAACCAACGACACCAATATGTGCATGTGTCGTCTTCCATTGAAGTTGAATTGCATAATGCATAAACAGTCCAAAAGCGATTGTAAGTATTAAATAGAAGATCGATATTTTAATCCATTTTGCGCCCATCGAAACCAACTCCTATTTTGAAAGTGATTTTAGCTAGCTACTACAGTCTATTCATGTCGAAAAAAAAGATGTCTGTCCACTTCAGAAGAAGTTAGAATGGCTGTTGAATTGAAAAAATAAGCGCTTTTACTTAAAATAAAAAATAATTAGAGAATATTTTATCAAATGGAGGTTTTATGAAAAAGAAAATTGTTATATTGACGATGCTTCTAACATTGTGTTGTTACCCATTGCTATTTGTTGAACAAGCACAGGCAAATGAGCAAACGATGACGAATAAAATCAATACTATCATCGCTAAAAACTGGAAAAACAATGAATATAGTATTACGGTGCGAGAAATGGAAAAAGGAGACGTTCTTTATAGTAAGCATGGGGAAAAAATGATACGTCCCGCATCCACTCATAAATTGCTTGTTAGTGCTGCGGCATTAGATTTACTCGGCTCTGATTATCGTTTTGAAACGAAGGCTTATGTGGATGGTCCCATTGAAAATGGCGTATTACAAGGAAATATTTATTTACAAGGTGGGGGCGATCCAACATTATTACCTGTCCATTTAGAAACATTCGCCAATGGGCTGAAAAAATTAGGAATCACCAAAATTACAGGTGCATTGATTGCTGATGATTCGTGGTTTGATGACGATCGATTAGCCAAAGGAATAGTCCCACAAGAAGAGGCATTCTCTTATGCATCACGTATTTCTGCTCTAACGCTCTCACCGAATGACCAATATGATGTCGGCAATGTCCATGTAAAAGTAACTGGCACTAAAATTGGACAAGCAGCCAAAATTCAGCTTTTACCATATGCAAGCACAATCCCCATTGTCAACAAAACAAAAACTGTGAAAAAGGGTGAGAAATCGACCGTCAAAATCACAAGAGAATATGGAACAGACCGAATTGTTGTAACAGGCAATTTACCAGCAGGTTCAGAAAAAAATACATATGTGACTGTTTATAATCCAACAATGTTTACGCTGGATGTATTACGAGAAAAACTAGTAGCAAAAGGAATTCAAAAAATGCCTCTTACCGAAGGGAAAGTACCAGAAAATGCACAGCGAGTTGGCATTACTTACTCCATGCCATTAAAGGATATGAATTTTCGATTTTTAAAGTTAAGCATTAACGGCATGGGAGAAATGCTAACTAAGCAATTGGGAAGGGAGCTTCTTGGAGAAGGAAGCTGGTCTGCGGGCATTGAAGCCATTCGCACCTATGGTATAGATAGTGGATTAAATATGGACCAATGGTACTTTGAAGATGGCTCAGGCTTAAATCATCAAAACCGTGTTAGTAGTATGCAGGAAAGCTTATTACTATTTAAAGTTCGACAAAAACCTTGGTACTTCTCGTATTTGGACGCTTTACCACATGCGGGACGAAAAGGAAAGCTAGTTGGAGCAACATTAGAAAACCGCTTGAAAGGCTATAGTGTCTCAGCTAAAACGGGCTATATAAGTGGTACCTATGCGTTAAGTGGCTATGTTAAAGGGAGAAGTGGCAAGTGGTATATTTTTAGTATTTTAACGCAAGGCAATAAAGGTTCAGCAATCGCTACGATTGATGAAATTGTCAAGCAAATTGCCAATGAAATGTAAAGGGTTTCAATAGAGTGAGCAATCTAGTTTAATTATGAATAATTTAGTGATAAACTATTTAACGATTAATGAAAAGGAGCTGTTCACTCATGGGCAAATTACAAGACAAAGTAGTAATTATTACTGGTGGAGCTGGCGGTATCGGTAGTGGTATGGCAAAAGCGATGGTAAAAGAAGGCGCAATCGTTACGATTGTAGATTTAAATGAAGAAACAGGGAAAGCAATGGAAAAGGAATTGCAAAAAATTTCTCCAAAATCAATGTTTTTACAGGCAAATTTAATGGATCGTGCTAATTTGCATAAAATAATCGATACAGTTGTTGAAAAATACGGTAAACTAGATGTATTAGTTAATAATGCACATGCTTCAAAACAAGCAACGATTGAAGATACAACGCAGGCTGATTTAGATTTATCATTTGATACTGGTTTTTATCCAACATTTTATTTAATGCAAGCAGCATTACCGCATTTAAAAGAAACAAAAGGAAATATTATTAACTTTGCTTCTGGTGCTGGAATTGCTGGTCATGAAACACAAGGTGCGTATGCTGCAGCAAAAGAGGCAATCCGCGGTATTTCTCGTGTAGCGGCAAATGAATGGGGACGTTTCGGTATTAATGTAAACTTAATTAGCCCAATTGCAAATTCACCAGGTGTACAAGCATGGGCAAAAGCACAACCAGAATATTACGAAGCTGTTAAAAATAAAATCCCAATGGGTCGCTTTGGTGATGTAGAAGATGACATCAGTAGTGTAGCAGTATTTTTAGCATCAGAGGATTCACAGTATATCACAGGTCAAACACTTATGGTTGACGGTGGTTCAATCATGCTTCACTAATTTTCTCGGTTATTGTTCGAGGAGGATTTTTTTGACACAGACAAGTATTTTTAAACTCATTCATATGATTGATCAGATGAATAATGCTAATATTATACGTTTTACGAAAGGTTTTCCATATCCGCTAGGCATTTCACCGATTTTAGTTTTAAGTGAACTAAAAATTAAAGGTCCGCAAAGACAGGCAGAATTAGCGGAAACGATTGGTTATACGAAAGGTGCTATGACAAGCATAGCTGAAAAATTAGTAAAACTAGGCTTAGCAGAAAGACTATACGATGAGGCGGATAGACGTACGATTCGTTTACAAATTACGGATAAAGGTGTAGAGGCATTAATAAAAGCACAAGAGGTTGGAAAGGACGTATTTATTCAACTTTTTGAAGTATTGAATGATGAAGAGATTGCACAATATTTGTCCATTCAAGAAAAGTTAGTGCAAGGAATACACGACAGAAATAATCAATAAGAAAGTTGCGTTTTTCAGTAGCTTGGAGAAATACCTTGAGCGTTTTTTTTGCTCAAGGTATTTCTCTTTTTTTTGTAATGATTGCGTTAAAAATGCAAACCAAATCGAAAGGCTTGTGCCTGAAAAATGATTATGCGATTGAGATGGTTTTATTGGCGAATTTTTAGTTGACTAAATAAATCTTTTTTTAAAATAAACGTAAAATCGACAAAAAAACTTTATAATTGAAGGGAAATTTGCTATTCTATACGGTACAAAAGGGGTTTTTACATACATAAAGGAATTTTTTCTTACTGTAGGGAAATGATAGAAGGTAGGTTAAAAAGTAACAAGATAAAACAGCGCATTTACAATCAGGATTGCCAATTTTACATATTAACGAATATAAAGACGCATATTTAGTAAATACTAGTGTACGTCTTTTTTTCGTCCAATATGCATATAAATAGACCATATAAACTTTTTTCCAACCTAAAACGTCAAAAAGAGGGGCAAATTTTTTAAAAAGCTAGAGAGGACTTAAGTATGGAAAAAAACATGAAACGAATGAAAGAAAAGAAAAAAAGAGTAAGAAGAAAATATGGCTTTGGATAGTAGGTAGCCTATTAACAATTTTTTTAATATTTATAGGTACAGCTTATTATACTATTCAGAAAACGATGAATAAAATAAATACACCTTTAGTTGAAGCGACAGACATTACTGAAGAAGCGCCAAAAACAATGAAGAAAAAAGAACCGTTTTCTGTGCTGTTACTAGGTGTTGATGAACGAAGCAACGATAGTACTGCTCAGATACAATGATTGTCATTACGGTCAATCCTGAAAAACAAACGATGAAAATGTTAAGCATCCCGCGAGATACACGTACCGAAATCATTGGTCATGACACAGTAGATAAGATTAACCATGCATATGCTTTTGGAGGCGTACCAATGGCAATGGATACAGTTGAAAATTTGTTAGATATTCCACTCGATTATTATGTATTTATTAATATGGAAGGGTTTCTACAAATTATAGATACGCTTGGTGGTGTTACGATTCAAAATGATATGGATTTAACCTATGATTCATACCATTTTCCTAAGGGAGAACTATCTTTAAATGGCGATGAAGCACTTATTTTTTCACGTATACGTTACGAAGATCCACGAGGGGACTTTGGTCGTCAAATTCGTCAACGTCAAATTATTGAAGCGGTAATGAAAAAAGCTTCTACACCTTCCGTAATTTTAAAGGCTAGTGATATGCTCGATGTTGTCGGAGACAATGTCCGCATGAATTTTACAGTGAAAGATTTAATCCAGCTACAAAGTATATATAAGAAAATGGATAGTAGTATAGAGCAGTTATCATTTGAAGCAGAAGGAGGGAAAATGATTGATCGTATTTGGTATTATGTACCAGATGAAACAGAGCTTCAACAAATACAAACAGAGTTAAAAACCCATTTAGAATAACGCACGATCATTTGGCTACAATAGTTGTAAAAATATGTTTGCGAAGGGAGCGAGATGAATGAATGGGAGGACCCAGGTGCTTAGGTATACAGCATTAAATAATTGCATGCAAAGCTATGTACCTAAACGGAAAGTACAAAAAAGTACAGTTAAATTCATGATGCAACAGCTACAACTATTATGTTTTAAAATTTTTATGTAATACAAAAAAATCATTCAGGTAGGATGCATGCCTAGTTGAATGATTTTTTTCGTTATAAAACGTGCTAGCAGTTTTTTATTTCGTTTGAAATATCTGAAAATTTAGTGTATAATTTTTTATAAGAAATGGTTGAGGGAGTGATTGTGATGATGATTGGTACAATATTGTTAGCTATCGCGTTGCCTGTTGGGATTGTATTAGCAGTTGATTTATTTAACGAGCAACATCACTCTACTACATAAAGCAACTAGTTGATGTACATAAATAGAATATATTTTCCAAGACACAAGCGACTGAGCTTATGTCTTTTTTTCATGGTATGGAAACATTTTGTGTTTTTATTCGTCAATAGACACTAGTAAATGCTATACTATTAAATAAAAAAGTATCGGGGAATGAGCATGCAAGCAGAAAAAACGAATATGAAAAAAGAAATTCTATCCTACATTAAAATTATTGTCGTGACAGCAATCGTCGTCTTAGGCTGTAAGCAATTTTTATTTGCACCGATAAAAGTACAAGGTGCTTCTATGTATCCGACATATGAGGATAAGGACATTATTATTGTAAGTAAAACAAGTAAAATTGAACGCTTTGACCAAATTGTCTTTCAATCTCCGACTGAGGATGAATTATATATTAAGCGTGTGATAGGGCTTCCAGGGGATACAGTGGAAATGATCGATGATGTATTGTATGTAAATGGAAAGGCCTATAAAGAAGATTATGTAAATCGTCAAACTGATGATCCGAGTCAACTACGCATTACCGAGAATTTCACATTAGAAGGTTTAACGAATGAGAAAAAGGTGCCAGAAGGTAAATACTTTGTCATGGGTGATAACCGTTTGAAAAGTTATGATAGTCGCCATTACGGCTTAATTGCAAAAGATGCTATTTATGGAGAAGCAAAATTGACACTTTATCCATTTAAGCATTTTCACATTGGCATTGAATAGAGACCAACGATAAAAATTCAAAAGGGGGCAGCTCATTGGAAATGGGCATGCCTCCTTATTTTCTTTATTTTGCTGATAATGCTTTACACACTTTATAAGAAGGGTAGTAAACGCAAACTGTTGAATCTTCAACTTTTTCTTTTAGTGGATGTTGTCTCTTTTCTAAGCTAGATGTTGGTTGATCGATTGAGAGCTCTTCTACTACTAATTCCGCGCCATAAAATAGCATTAAAAAATAGCATACTAATCCAAATATCCGCAAACAATCACCCCATTGCTATATTTCATGTCTATTACTATGTATGGTCGAATGATAAAAAATATAAGCAAAAAGCTAAAAAAATATATAAAAATAAATTGAGCTTATGTAAAGTACTGCGGGTGTTAGCAAATAGAGTGATAGAAAAATGTTGTAACGCAAAAATCCATATGCTAATATAGCTAAAGTAAAATAATGATCTGTATAACCTCAATAATATGGATTGAGGGTCTCTACCAGGAACCATAAAAATCCTGACTACAAAAATTTGCTTGCATTTTGTAGTCAGGATTTTTTTATGCTGTTACAAAATGGGAGTGTAACAGAAAGGTGATTCCATGAATTGGAGAGTATTTATATTGGCTGCTACTACTTTTGCAGTTGGATTGGTAGAGCTAATTGTAGGCGGTATTTTGCCATATATCGCAGATGATTTGAACGTTTCAGTTGCAACAGCAGGACAATTAATTACCATTTTTGCACTAGTATATGCTATTTCAGCGCCTGTCCTTTTATCGTTAACTGCGAAAGTGGAAAGGAAGCAGCTTTATCTTATTTCATTGTTTTTATTCACATTGGGGAATGTCATGACCTATTTCAGCCCAACCTTTGCCATTGTGATGATTGCAAGAATCATCACAGCAATGAGTACAGCATTGGTAATTGTGTTGTCTTTAACAATTACAACAAAAATAGTAGAGCCAAGACATCGTGCCAAAGCGTTAGGGCTTATTTTTGTCGGCGTCAGTTCGGCATTAGTCATCGGTGTACCAATGGGCATTTTTATTACCGAAGCATTCGGTTGGCGTGCCGTTTTTTTAGGGATTGCAATGCTGTCATCTGTATCCATGATTCTAATATTTATGATTTTAGAAAAAATGCCAGTTGTTGAAGTGGTGCCATTAAAAGCTCAAATCAAGTCATTAGCTAATTGGAAAATAGCAAGTGCGCATTTAACAACACTGTTTATGTTGGCGGGGCATTATATGCTTTATGCCTACTTTACGCCATTTTTAGTTGAAGCATTTAATTTAAGCTCTTCTTGGATCAGTATTTGTTATTTAGTATTCGGTCTCGCTTCAGTAAGCGGAAATGCAATTGGTGGTTGGTTAAGTGACCAAATTGGTACAGGCAAATCGATCGTTATGATTATCGCAACATTTGCCATCGTGCTGTTCAGTATTCCGTATACAATTGTCGCGTTTCCGTTATTTTTAGTCGTGACAGTGTTGTGGGGAGCGCTTAGTTGGGCACTTACACCACCGTTACAAAATTATTTGATACAAACAGATCCTAAAACATCGGATATTCAACAAAGCTTAAATACTGCCGCCTTACAAATAGGTATTTCGATAGGCTCTGCAATTGGTGGGGCTATGTTTACTGTTACAGGTTCGGTCATGCATTTAGCAAGCTTCGGTGCTATTTTAGTGTTAGCTGCATTAGGTTGTGCCATTTTTTCTTTAAAGAGAGCGCCGCTTGCAAAAAAATCATCATTTAAATGGTAACTTATAAAATATCATTTATGCTAAACGTAAATTATGATATAAAGCAGGACTATGATTGTTGGAAATAGAATGTAAGAGAAGAGAGGGAGGCTGGTAAATAAATGCAGGTAGATTTAACGGAATTTGAAGGATTGAATGTGAAAGTTGTCGCAACGATTGATCACACGCTTTATCGGAACGTTGGTGCCATTATTTTATATGAAGAAGATTCACACATTTTATCTGTACGAAAACTGAAACGAAAAATCGCTGATCAATATATACCAACAGACGAACTCGAAAATTTTATATTTGATTCACAAGCTGATGCTATTAAATTTACACATAAGTTAACTAGAATGAGTGCGCTGGATTATTTGTTAGTGACAAACAGAGAAAAACAGTTAAGTGAATAGCCGTTTAGGTCGCCTTGTAAAGTACGAGACGACCTAAACAATTGCTTTATTGCTCGTTTTACATTGTAGAGGGAGCAAGTAACCAACTTTTTTTGTGACTAAGGGCAATTAACTTTGCGCCAAGATTGGCATACTTCATATGAAAGACTTGATATTTTGTAGAGAGCATATGCTCGATAGACATGTCCATCGCTTGACTGACTGAAATTAACGAAGAAGCAATATTCATTGATAGGATGGCACTGATTTCGCAATCATTTACTGCTGTCTTGCCTCGAATCTTAGCAATTTGTAAACTTCCTTGGTCAATGGATAGTGGTGGGGCAAGTACGCCATTTTCTTTTAATAGCTTCTCTAGTTGTTTATTTTCCTCTTTTAAATATTGAATAAACTCCAAAATAATAACTTTTAACTCTCGATTCACCGCATGCTTGAAAAAGAGATGATTGGTCGCTATATAGCCATTATTGACCCCAAGTTGTTTCCAAATTGCAAACACTTCCTTAAAACGTAGAGCGTCTAAATTTCGCTTTGACATTTTCATTATTGCACGTCCTAACTCATTTTATAGTTGTTGATTGTGAGATTAGGATGGGATGATTTGTTATTTTTTATACATTTATAGGAAAAGTAGTCATTATCAATTTGGTATGTGTGTCATCTAGCAAAACGTATGTACAATATTTGTTTGAAGGCTTCGCCACTTTACTTCTGCTTTTTCTCTGTTTCGCTCTTTAATAGAAGTCTCGTCACGAAGCATTCCTTATCTACCATCATGCTTTTGTTGTTTTATTTTTAAAGCTCCTAATCGTGGTCTTTAAGGACGCATAATTCCCAATGGCTGCGTATCCATAAAAATGGCCCATAAATACACCTGCTAAAAAATTATGTTTGTGGCTAATAAAAATAGAAATCATTAAACCTAGAGCCAGAGCGATTGCTGGGACATATTTAGGTTGAATAGGGAAAAAAACTTTAATTGCTTGAGTCAGGATCATGACAACCGGTACGGCAATCACAGCATCCCAAAAATTTGTATGGATAATAGGAAAGCCCATTGTTTATACACCTCTTTTATACATGATGAATAATAGTTAGACTTTCCATTCTGAAATGTTTTATGCATTTTTGTAACGAAAACCAATAGACTTCATGTCATGAATATTCGTAACCATTTTGATACATATATGGATAATGGTAATAATTTAAGTTGTAAGGCGGATGCATTTGCATAAAATTGGGTGAGCTAGAGGGAGTGGGAATGGATTGGTTGCATTCTTTTGGAGGACCGATATAAGTCGTAGGAACTACAGCCGCAATCGTTTGTTTCCATACATTTTCATCTAAGCAATACGTATGCGCCATAATTGCTGTTGGTGTAAATTTCAAAATATCAGAACCTAAAATGACTTCGGGTGTAGGGGCATCAAAAATAGCGAGTATATGCGTGTTGTCTGCATTCGCGACGATATAATGCCACCAACCCTGTGGAATATTTGTTACCTGTCCAGATTTTATTGGGTAATTTTGAATTTGTTTTGTAAAAGGATTTAATAAGGAAACGGTAGCAGCACCAGAAATACAATAAACAAGCTCTCCTGCATTTTGATGATAATGCGGTTCTACAACATTATTCGTACTTAGAAATATATCAAGCAAGGATACATTTTCTAATGTATTTAATTGGGCAGTACCGAGAATGTTGATGTAGTTTTGATTATCCTTTTTAAATAGGGGGCTTGTATTTACATCAAACGTAAACTGCGTGGATGGAGATGTGTAGTCGATGGGCAAAATCATACATCCTTCCTTCATGTAAGTACATGTACGTTAATATCACAGATTATGACTATAAAGGTTGGTGCTTTAAGCGAACGCCTATGAAAGAGCTAAATAACAAAATTGCGCGAGGGGTTTTAAAATTTTTATCTAATAATCAATCATTATTTTGTATTTCAATTATGACCTCTTTTTCAAGTTTAGAATGCTGTTGTTCAAAAATTCCCTTGAGATTTTAGATTGAACCAGATAAATAAGTTTAAAACATTTAAGATGACTATAATGATTATAATTGCGACTGCAACTTTTACCCAATTCATATGTACCTCACTTCCTTTTTATTTTTTGATTGGATTTAGATGAGTTTATAAAAAATTATAATATATTTCTGATAATTAATTAAGAAATTAGCTACTTTAAACGATTAAAATACAGTTTCTGCATTTCCTAATTTTCAGTCAGTGTCCCAGTGGTGAAAATTTATGAATACCTAGTTGTCTTCTACATAACAATACAAGTCTAAACATATAAATAAAGGTAGCGAAAAAATACTAGTGTTTAACCATTCATAGAATCAAATCTAGTATTTTCACAATTCAACTACACCCTATTAAAAATTAAGGAAATCTTAAGTTTCAGCTTAAGTAAAAATTAAGATTTATTTTCTATACTATAAAAATAAGGAAATTACGAAACCATTTGAAGAATTAAAACGTATTGGTATTAACAGAACAATTGAAGTAGGTGACGAAATGGTATATACCATTTACATAGTATTGACAAAAACAGGGACCTTATTATCGAAAGCAATAGGGATGTATACGGGAAAAGAGATGAACCATGCTTCCATCGCCTTTGACCAGGAACTTTTTGATATGTACAGCTTTGGGCGAAGACAGCTCAATAATCCTCTAAGTGGCGGATTTTTAAGGGAAAATGCAGAAGCTGGTCTTTTTGAATACGCGGATTGTGTGATTTACCGTTGTCGTGTTTCGTATTATCAGTACTTAGAGATGGAAAAAATTGTACACTATATGTATTGCAATCGAGATCGATATAAATATAATTTTATAGGGCTTTTTGGTGTGATGATGCAAAAGGAAGTACGTAGAGAACGCGCTTATTTTTGTTCGCAGTTTGTGGCAACCCTTTTAAAAATCGGTGGTCTGAAGATTTATCAAAATCCAGCGTTAATGACCCCCGACTGTATTGCACAGTTACCTTATTTAGAAGAGATTTTTGCTGGTAAACTAGCAGATTATTTACATGGTGTACGACAACCCGCAATGCTGTATGGTTAAAATCACCTTATTTAATTCCGTTGTATGCCTATCGAATACATGTAAGACATTTTTTTGATATAATGGTTGAATGAAAAGAGGCGGGTGATAAAGGTGCAAATCATTGTAGTTGAAGGTGTACCTTATCATTGGGTGCAACCGTTACAAGAAATTCATGCACATGTATTTGAAGGTGCACATCTTACTCTAGAAAAACTGGAAAGTAAAAAAGACCTGCTTTGTTTATTTGCCGTGGAGAAACAGGAGATGGTAGGATTTAAATTAGGCAACCCACATTCTGATGGCGTTTTTTATAGTTGGTTGGGCGGTGTTCACGAAAAAATGCGAGGTCAAGGTATTGCTAGTCAATTGATGCGAAAGCAACATGAAAAAGTGCTAGAACTTGGCTATAGTAAAGTTCGTACATACGGTAGAAATAAGCGCAAAACCATGCTCATCACAAATATTCACCATGGTTTTGATATTGTTTCGACTTTTATTGATGATAAAGGTCGACATAAAATAGTGTTTGAAAAATTATTGAATTGAGGAATGTATGATGAAAGCATATTTAGCGAATGGGTTATTTTCTTTAGGAGATCGCTTAGTAAATGAACGGTTAGCAACGGCAATTCGACAAGCGATACCAGATATTGAATTATATGTTCCACAGGAGAACGATGCGATTAATGATAAGGCATCCTATGCGGATAGTTTAGCCATTGCAGAAGCGGATTTAACAATGCTACAAACGAGTGATGTTTTAGTGGCTGTGTTAGATGGTGTAGAAATTGATTCTGGCGTAGCGGCTGAAATCGGTGCATTTTCAATGCTGAACCGCCCAATCGTTGGGGTATTTACAGACGTCCGTCAACAAGGGCGAGAAAATATGATGAAAATAGAGGCGCTTATACGTGATGGCATTGAAAATCAATTTGTTTACCGTAATTTATTTGTTATCGGTTTAATCAAGCGCAACGGTGTCATTACGACTTCTATTGACGATGCTGTATTAGCGGTTCAAGAACTACAACAATAAGGAGGAATGGCAATGCTTTTAACAACAACGGATGTTGTTGCAGGAAAAGAGATTGAAGAAACATTAGGTTTGGTTAAGGGCAATTCGGTCCAATCGAGAAATATTGGTCGCGATATGATGGCGGGGCTTCGCAATATTGTGGGCGGTGAAATGAAAGAATATGCCGAAATGCTCGTGCGCTCCAGAGAAATTGCTACACGAGCTATGGAAGAAGAAGCGCAGCTTTTAGGAGCTGATGCGATTGTAGCCGTCCGATTTTCCACATCATCTGTTATGGACGGAACTTCCGAGGTTTTAGTCTATGGTACAGCCGTAAAATTAAAAAGTTAACTACTATAAGAGGACTTCAACCTACTCGGATTGAAGTCCTTTAATATGCCAGTTTACTTGATAATACTTACAAAAAATCGGTATGTCCGTCTGTGAAGAATGGAATCTAATGCAATTAGTATTGCACTAATTATCCCAATTATATAGAAAATTCGTAGTTATAAGGACTAATGATGTCCATCTCGTTTTGTATAATAAGAGGGTAACTATGTAGAAAGAGTGGGATATATGGTGGATTCACAACAAAATAAAGGCTATCGTGTCATTTCAATGTTCGACAGATTGATGGATGGTCAAGGAATTAGCAAAAAGCAAGAAGCATTTACACATCAAGTTGGTGAAAAAACCATACAACGAGATTTAGATCAAATTCGAGCGTATATTGAAAAAGCTAAACTAGACTGTCATTTAGAATATGTGCGAACAGAAAAAGTGTATAAGCTAACGAATACCGGGAAAAACGTTTTATCCAAAGAACAAGTGCTAGCGATTGTTAAAATACTTATTGAATCAAGAGCGCTTTTAAAATCAGAAATGAGCGATATTATCGATAAACTTATATCGATTGTTGCAGCAGATAAACAAGAGTTTATTCATAATATCATTTTAAATGAGAAGCATTTGTACGTTGACTTAAATCATAAAAAATCTCTTTTACATTTAATATGGGTAATTTCAGAGGCAATTCAAAAGAAAAAAATAATTAAAATTGATTATTTACGAGAGAGTGAGATAATTCCTTCACAAAAGATATTAAAACCTCTTGGTGTTATTTTCTCCGAATACTATTTCTATTTAATAGCTTACGATAGTAAGCATGAGAAGGACCTACCGATTGTCTATCGTATTGATCGTATCCAGCATTTTCTAGAGTTAGATAAGAAATTTCAAATCTCCTACTCCGAACGCTTTCAAGAAGGTGAATTTCGTAAACGCATTCAGTTTATGGATGCAGGTGAGCTGATGCATATTAAGTTTCTTTTTAAGGGGCGTTCGCCACAGGCGGTCTTAGATCGTTTACCGACAGCCAAAATTTTGTCCAATAAAGATGGACAATGCTTGTTTGAAGCGGAAGTTTTTGGTCGTGGTATTAAAATGTGGCTACTTAGTCAAGGGGCGAATATTGAGGTGTTGGAGCCTTTAGAATTGAGAGAAGAAATGATTGAAACAATCCAATCCATGCAGCAAAATTATTTTTATATGTAAACGAGGAAAGTATACTTCATTTTTAAACGCATCGCATATTAGAACAAAAAAGTTATAAGAATGAATGAAAAGTTGACTAAATTCCCTTGCTATTGCCGACTATAAAATGAAGGGGGAATTTACAATGTACTCACTTTCAAATTTCAAATTATTGGTTGAAAAACAGAAAAAAATTGATGCGATTTATCAACATTGCGATGAATTAAAAAAAACAACGATTACACCTAAAATTTCCGAAGAAGTAGAACGATTTTATACATGTTGTAAAACACGTTTAGAACAGCAAGGTTTTAAGGTCACTTTGACATCTTCAAAATTAATTGCAGAGTATAAAGAGGCATTTATTACTATCGATAAGCATTCTAAAGACATCGAAGAATGTATTTTTATTAATTTAAATAATTATGTGGAAGATCAGTTATCCATTATGCTAGACATTGAATATCAACAGTTCGAACAAATCATTACATATAACCTAGATGGTTTTTCAACGGTTATAGAGCAAGTAAACGAAAAATTAAACCAAGCCAAAAATTTTCAAGATGCTTGTAAAGCCGCAAAGCTTATTTATAAAAATAATCAAAACGAAATTTTTCATTCTGCTGACGAGGCAGTAAACTATTATTTTAAGTAAAACACAAGGCATCATCCTTACTAGGGATATGCTCTGTTTCAGATGTCCGTTGGTAAAGAAGTGTTATAACCATGATAAAAGGCATTGCTTGATGCCTTTTATCGACAAGCTAAAGCATACTAGGAGTGCATCTTAGTATGCTGTTTTTAGTTTAAAATAATAGAGCATTAGGAGTCTTGATCCTTACAATTAAAAGCTTTTCTTATTTTATAGGTATTACAAGCAGTTCCTTGCTCATCGTAAATTTCTTTACCTACGACTAGTTCAGTATTGCGATTAGCGTATTCGTCATAGTTCGTAATCGACAGTACATCGTCGGCAGTCCAGTTTACATTTACACTACCTTTGGCATCACTAAAATAAATGGTTTGTTCTTCGTCATGTTTTTGATGATATATAATATTGACAATCAAATTGACTCCACCTATAGCGCCACCATAATTGTCATAATAAACTTGTGCTGAATAGTCACCATTTGGTGAAAGAATAGGGCGACCATATTTGATATCGCCTGTATAGAAAAATGTATAAGTAAAATGGTGATAAACAACATAAAGGCAAAATAGTAAGATTGGCATCAACAAATATAAACTCATTTTTTTCATATTCTTCCATACCTCCTGTAAATAATACGAAACTTTTCATTGAAAGTTCCTAGAAAGGTAGTTCTCTTTTAAAAGGGTTTTTGCCAATTTTGGAGAATTGTAAATACTATAAAGGAGGAATAAGATGTTTCCTATTGTAGAGACTGAACGATTAATATTAAGAGAAATAATAGATGAAGATGCAACAGACCTTTTTCGCTGTTTTTCCAATCACCTTGTTACCCAGTATTATGGATTAGAACCCTTTGCAACAATTGAAGAAGCAAAAAAACTAATCGAAACTTTTTCGAAAAATTATAAGGAAAAAAGAGGTATTCGGTGGGGTATAGAGCGGAAAGAAGTAAAGGGCATTATCGGAACCATCGGCTTTAACGCATGGTCACCTAAACATAAGCGGACAGAAATTGGCTATGAGCTGCACCCCGACTACTGGCGAAAGGGCTATACGAAAGAGGCAGTAGCTGAAATTGTATCCTATGGGTTTGATAAGATGGAACTTAACCGGATTGGGGCAATTGTCTTTATTGAAAATGTAGCATCCAATCAGTTACTAACTCATTTAGGTTTTCACAAAGAAGGCGTATTAAAAGAATATATGTATCAACAAGGGAAAGCACATGATACAAATGTATATGCTATTTTTAATGATAAGCTATAAAGCCATGAGCCCAAATTCACCTTTCAGTGCGTTTAGGCTCATTGTAAGAAAATAAGATTTACTCCGTCGTTATCGCCAGTAGAAAATTGTCTCGTTCGGATTCTTCTTGCATTTTACTATCGACTAACATTGCACCATACTTTACAGTTGTCATTTTGGCATCGACTAAAAATTGTACATTGACTTTCGCCTTCTTGTTGTTGATAGGACAATCACCTTTAAATTCCACTACATCTTGTCCCTTTTGTGTCTCAAAATAAACCCAATATGGATTTTCGCAAGCTGAAGCAAAAGCTTTTTCGAATGATTGGTTACTATTTTCGATTGAATAGTTTTTGACATATGTAATATATTCATTATCCGTTATGTCTTCTTGTGGACCATAAAAATACCAAAACACGCCTATTATGCCGATTGGTATAATCCATAAAATATTACGCTTACTTAATTTCCCCATTCCCCATCCCCCTTTATAACCATATTTTATCATCTTGCCCCTATTATTTGCTAGCTCAATATAATATTTTCTAACTTAAACATTTTTCTTGTTATCCAAAATCTATATGGGATAAGGAGAAAGAGGTTATGTGCATTTAGTTTTTTTTCTATTTGAAGAGAGCATCGTTGCTTCGCTTCTGACATTAGGAAGTGCTATTTTATATGGTATACAGTAAAATAGTTGTAGGGTATTTCACAATAAGAGGCTGGGACAAAAGAGAAAAGTGTTAGATAGACTGCCATCAATCTAACACTTACTTGTTGCGCCGTTGTTGTCCGCTACGGAGGTGCTTTCCGCTCAGCACAGTAAGCCGCAACCCTCGCTACGCGCGGAATGCCCGCGTCTTACATTATGTGCTGTTCCCGCCGGAGTCACCACCTCCGCTACAACAACTAGTAACCCTTCTAATTTTTTATTTATTGCAAAAGTAAGAATAGCTAAGTTAGCCAAGTTCTCCATTCCTTAAATCTTTCTAGTTATGTCCCAGCCTCTTTCCATTTTTAGATAACAAACTACTAAAATATTTAAAAGAAGATGTGATCATTTTATGGGAAAAATCGCTATTTTAGCTGAAAAACCATCGCAGGCACGAGCTTATGCAGAAGCCTTTAAAATTAAACACAAAGAGAAAACGTTTATAGAGTTAGAGCCCTGTTCAACATTTCCTGATGGTGCCATTATTAGTTGGGGGATAGGTCACCTCGTCGAATTAAAGGAACCGAAGGAATATAAAAAGGAATGGGAGAAGTGGTCTTTAGATGCCTTACCGATTATTTTAGACAAATATGAAGATAAAGTTGTTAGTAATGTATACACACAGTTTAATGCGATAAAAAAAATCTTCCACGATCCACAAGTAACCATGATTTATAATGGATGCGATGCTGAGCGTGAAGGATCGAATATTTTTTATTCCATTTATAAAATGACAAAAGTAAAAAAGCCTGTAAAACGTTTATGGATTAACTCTTTAGAAGTGGATGAAATTCGGAAAGGTTTTCAAAATATGCACAGTAACGAGCGCGATTTGCTGATGTATCAAGAAGCAAAAACACGCCAAATTAGCGACTGGCTAGTGGGCATGAACTGTAGTCGTTTATATACATTACTTCTTCAGCAGAAGGGCTTTAAGGGCAGTATTTCTATTGGGCGTGTGCAATCACCAACAGTGTATTTGATTTATAAAAGACGACAAGAAATCGAGAATTTTAAGCCTGAAAAGTTTTATGAAATTGAAGGAGTATTTACAGCCCAAAATGGTATGTATAAAGGTAAGGCGAAAATCAAATCCAATGTTAGAGAAGAAGTAGAGCAGTTATTGAGACAACACGCTATTCAGCCAATGGATATAGGTCAAATTACGAGTGTAACGAATAAGACAAAGCGAATCCAACCACCTAAATTGCACGCATTATCAACTTTGCAGGCAACAGCAAATAGACGCTGGAAATATAGTCCGGCTCACGTGTTAAAATTGACACAGTCGCTATATGAGAAAAAGCTTGTATCGTACCCACGTACCGATTCACAGCTGATAACACCAAATGAATACAATTATTTACACGAAGCACTGCAAAAATATCAACAGCTCATTGGTCAGTCATTTCCCCCTGTTTTAAGAGGACAACATAAACGTTATGTTGACAGCTCTAATGTAGGCGAGCACTATGCCATTATTCCAACGAAAAAGGTGCCAACAGAAAAAGCGTTGCAGTCAATGGCTGCGGATGAACGAAATATTTATTTTGAAATATTACATACAACGCTTGCAATGTTTCATCATGATTATGAGTATGATGAAAAAACGATTTTAACGGATGTGAAAAATGTAGAATTTAAATCCGTCGGGAAAACAGAGCTTGTAAAAGGTTGGCGGGAGCTTTTCGCTGGCGATAAAGAGCCTTCACATCGTGAGGAAGTTCTACCTGTCGTATCTAAAGGGGAAATCGTCCAAAGTCAAATCGCCATTATGGAAGGGACTACAACGCCACCAAAGCCTTATACAGAAGGGCAACTTATTACAATGATGAAAACATGTGGAAAATCGGTTGAAGACGAGACTGAAATTGAAGTTTTAAATTCTGTAGAAGGTATTGGCACAGAGGCAACACGTAGTGGCATTATTGAAACGATTAAAAAGCATGGGTTTATTGAGGTGAAGAAAAATATTGTCAGTATCACACCTAAAGGGGAACTATTGTGTAGAGCAATTGAAGGAACCTTGCTTTCCAGTCCATCGATGACAGCAAAATGGGAAATTTATTTAAAAAAAATAGGACGTGGTGAAGGATCGGCCAAACATTTTATCGACAGTATTGGCAAATTTATCTATCAGTTAATTGCCGAAGTACCAAACAAAATTAACACAATCACAATTAATGCGGATCAATTTCCAACAAATGCTAAAGCAAAAGATATTGTGACATGCCCAACATGTAAAGTAGGCAAAATTAGCTTGCGCAAGAAATTTTATGGTTGCTCGGAATATAAAAATGGCTGTAAACAAACATTTCCAGAAAGATTATTAGGGAAAAAGCTTACGGAGAAGAATATTAGAGATTTATGTACGAGCGGGAAAACAGCCGAAATGAAAGGTTTTAAAGCAAAAAGTGGCAAGCAATTTAGCGCTGCCCTGCAATTTGTGGAAGGGAAAATTGAATTTGCATTTAATACAAAAAAATAACGTTCATAAAGTTTATTTGGAATGTGCTACTTAAGGTACAAATGGATTGAAATTATGCCTTTTTTATAGAAGGAGTGAAGCGTGTGGATGAGCAGGAACTAGTAGTGAAGGATTACTTGTTACAGGGAATCGAGGCAGGGAATTATTCGCAAGATGGGAAAATGCCAAGTGAACATGCTCTAATGGAAATGTTTGGTGTACCACGTATAAAAGTACGAAATGCCTATGATTTACTAGAGAAAATGGGTTTAATTTATTCGCAGAAGGGGATTGGGCGCTTTTTGCGGGAAAAACAAAAACCACTTGAGGTTGTAATGTCTGGCGATATTAGCTTTAGTGAAAAAATGCTCAAATTTACATCAAACTATCAATCAGTTGTGACGAAAATAGAACAGGTACCTAAAGAACATATTATTTTTAGCAAGCCGTATGTTCAACATAGCGACCTTTACCTAATTGAAAGATTGCGCTTTATTGACGAGGAACCCACAGCAATCCATCGCTCGTATGTCGTTGTTGAAAATATGCCTGCCATTAAGCAGGTGAATGATGATTTAACCTCTATCTATACATTTTATCAACAGCATGGTGTAAAACAATTTCGTAGTTCCTTCTCACATTTAGCTGTCAAATTTCCAAATGAACTGGACCGGTCATTGCTTGCATGTGAAATATTGGTGCCTCTCGTCAAGGTAGAATCGGATAGTTGGGATGACGAGCATAATATTTTACTAGAGTACACAGAAATTTTATATCGAACGGATCGCTTCTTTTTTCAAATATAGATTAGATTGACTTCAAACCATTCGTGTTTGAAGTCTTTTTTTATGTTGTAAGACAACCGGAAGATAAATTGCTACGTGACCCCGCCATTTTAATTAAATGCCGTTAATTTTTGTAAAACTTAATTTACATGAACTTCACGAAACCTTTTCACTACTGAACATGGCGCCAAGTTAAGGTATTGGTGAAGGGAGTTGGTCAAGTGAAACGAGCTGAACGGACTAAATTATTAATTGAGGTTGGACGTGAAGAAGCATTACAGATGGCAAATGAAGTTTGTAGTCACCATGAGGTAATTGAAATCCAAGCACCAAGAGAGGGGCTTGTCATGATTAAAATGCGAGAATCGGCACAGCAATCCCTTTTTTATATAGGTGAGACGTTAGTAACAGAAACTAAGGTCAAAATTGGCGAAGCATTTGGTCTTGGCTTAGTTCGCGAATATGAGCCAGAGCTTTCCAAGGCACTGGCCATTATAGATGCTGCTTATAATGGGCAACTACCTGTAGTGGCAAAGTGGGCGAGCGTGTTAACGAAACTGTCACAACGTCTTGATATGAAGCAACAAGAAATAAAATGTTCAATTGAACGGACAAAAGTTCAGTTCGACACGATGTCGATATAAGGAGGTAGGGAACATGGAAACGGTACACTTTACGCAACTGACATTTCGTACATTAATGGATTGTTTTGCTCGACCAGGCAGTAAAGGGACGTTACAAACTTTGCATTCCATCGATGGGCTATATCCTCAAACATTATCTGTTTTAATGACATTGTTCGATGGAGAAATCAGCTTTCAAGCAGTAGATGATTCGAAGCGACTTCACCAAGAACTACGTCAATGGACAGGCGCAAAAGTGAAAGATTACCATGAAGCGGATTTTATCATTGTGCCTGCAAATGCTAACAAAGAGCAAATATTGAAAGTGTTAGAAGTAGTGAAAATAGGAAATTTAATTGATCCACAGCAATCCGCTACAATCGTCATGGAATTGCCACAGCAGTCAAACGAAGTTGTCTATCAATTAACAGGGCCTAGTATTTTGCATAAAGAACTAGTGGAACTGGGATTATCTCCTGATATTTTGGCGTTGCGTGCAATTCGAAATCGAGAGTTTCCGCTAGGAGTCGATTTGATTTTAATAGATGAAAATGGTATGGTGCTCGCTTTACCACGCACAACGAAGTTGGAAGAGGTGAAAAGCTAATGGCGTATGTAGCAGTTCGTGGTGGCGCCGAGGCGATTGAAGCATCTTTAGAGCATTTGCAGTATGAGCGTGTGAAGCGAGGCGCACATATTTCAGTGCATACATTACAGTCCACAATGCGAGGTTTTTTAGATCAAGTCATGTCGGAAAGTAGTTTATATAGTGAACGTTTAGCCTCTTTAGCGATGAAACAAAGCGAGGGCAATGCAGAGGAGGCTGTATTTTTATTACGTGCTCACCGCTCCACATTGCCACGCTTGTATTATTCAACTGTAACGAATGCGAGAGAAATGTTTGTCCTACGACGCATATCGGCTAGTTTCAAAGATATTCCAGGAGGGCAAATTTTAGGGGCTTCACACGATTATTTACACCGCTTATTGGATTTTGATTTGCTGGAGGAAACCGTAGCAGATGTTGAGCTAAAAAAGGCGGCATTTGAACAAATAAATAAACCGGAAGAAAGTGAACTTGCATTAGAGCAGCTACCAAAAGTAATGGATTATTTACGCGATGAAGGTCTAATAAGAAAGTTCGCTTTAAATAATCAAGAACCTAAAGATGTGACGAAGCAAGCCATAACGTTTCCAACAAATCGTTCTCAACGTTTGCAAACATTAACAAGGGGACAAACAGGGACAATTACATCTCTTGGTTATGCAGGTCTTCGCGGCTACGGTGCATCACATCCAAATGTTGGGGAGGTACGGGTAGGTTGGCAACCAATTTATGTTGCATTAGAAGACGACGATATGGACCCTTATTATATTGGCGCCATTAAACTAACGGAAGTAGAGTCGTTTATTCCTGTTGATGTAGATGAAGATGGACAACAAGTGTTGGAATTCGATGTTGGCTATGGTGCATGTTTTGGACAAAACGAAACAAAAGCCATTGCGATGTCTATCGTAGATCATGCACTAGAAGTTGGAGGCGATTCTCCAATCCATGACGAAGAATTTGTACTACTTCACGTGGATATGATTGAATCTACAGGATTTATCTCACACTTGAAGATGCCGCATTATGTCACATTCCAAGCGAAGTTAGAACAAATGCGCAGTATAAAAAAGGAGGGGCACCGATGAGCGCAGTACCATTTGCTTTGTTAGACGAACAGTCAAAGCGTGAAATCCGACGAGCAATTTTGAAAGGAATAGCAATTCCTGGCTATCAAGTGCCATTCGCCTCGCGTGAGTTGCCAATTGCCCGAGGGTGGGGAACAGGGGGCTTGCAAGTAACACTCGCATTAATTGGTAAAAATGATGTATTGAAAGTTATTGACCAAGGTTCGGATGACTCCGTCAATGCAGTTAATATAAAAAAGCTTGTGACCAAGACAACGGGTGTTCAAACAACGACTCGTACGCAAGATGCCACGCTTGTACAATCACGCCATCGCATTCCTGAAGTGCCATTGCGTACAGATCAAGTGTTAGTGCTACAAGTACCAGAGCCAGAGCCGTTGCGGGACATTGAACGGAGTGAATTTAAAACAAAACGTTATCATGCAGAAAAAGAATATAGCGGTGCTTATTTAATGTTGTTTGAACAAATTATGCGCTATAACCAGACTTCTCAAGGGGCGGATTATCCAGTATTAGTCAATGGACGCTACGTTATGAATCCTAGTCCAATTCCACGGTTTGATAACCCAAAAATACATCAAAGTGAGGCGCTTATACTTTTTGGGGCGGGACGTGAGAAAAAAATTTACGCAGTACCGCCTTATACAAATGTAGAGTCGCTTGCATTTGAGGACTATCCGTTTGTTGTCGAGCAATTTGAAGGAAAGGTGTGCCGAGAAACAGGTCTTTCAGATGTCTTTCTTGATGAGCTTACAGATGAAGTTACGGGTGAAACTTACTATGTTTGTAATGATACAAGTTATATGCAAGAAATATTACAACAAAAGGTGGCAGCAAAATGATGCAAGAACAACCGGTATTATCGATTCGACAGTTATCCAAACAGTACGGTGATGGTTGTACGCATTGTCAGCACGAAGACATGAAACTAGAAAAAAATTTTTGCCCTGTCTGTAAAACTGTCTATGCATGTCGAAATGTATCGTTAGATTTATATCGAGGAGAAATATTAGGAATTGTCGGAGAGAGTGGCAGTGGTAAATCGACATTGATGAAAAGTCTTTACTTTGATGAGACGGTGACGTCAGGAGAAGGCTATTTAGTAGATTATGAAAATGGGCACAACAATATTTTTACTGAATCGAGTCAAATGAAGCGTCATATACGAAATACGATTTTAGGGATGGTTTATCAAAATCCGATGCTTGGACTGAAAATGGATTTTTCATCCATGAGTAATATTGCAGAAAAGCAAATTGCAGCAGGTAATCGTCATGTTCGTCAGATGGAAGAGCGAAGCCTATCACTTCTACAACATGTTAGAATTCCTGTCCATCGAAGTAAAGAAGCACCGAAAAATTTTTCAGGTGGCATGCAGCAACGGGTTCAAATTGCTAAGGCCATGTCCAATAACCCGCCTATTCTATTACTAGATGAAGTAACGACAGGATTAGACTTGTCTGTACAAGCAGATGTTTTAGATTTAATTAAATCGATACAACGGGAGTTAAATATTTCAATGATTGTTGTATCACATGATTTGGCCGTTATTCGTATGCTTGCTGATCGTACAATTGTCATGCTGAATGGGGAAATTATTGAACATGGGTTAACAGATCAAGTGTTGGAAGATCCACAGCACGAATATACACAACAATTAGTTTACTCATTACTGTAAGGAGGTAAATGATGCTTGCGATTATAAATGGCGTTATTGTGACAGAACAGCAATTTTTAAAAAACCACATTGTATTAGTGGAGGACCATTTAATTAATGCGATTGTCCATGAAGCGGACATTGATTTACATGGTATAGAGGTTTTAGATGCTAAAGGTGGCTTTGTATCACCAGGTTTTGTCGATATTCATTCGGATTATATTGAGACGATTGTCAGCCCTCGTCCAACCTCAGTAATGAGCATGAACATTGGTTTACGGGAGAGCGAACGCATTTTAATGACGCATGGCATTACAACAATTTTTCATTCCTTATCCTATTACGGGGATGATAAATACTCACATAAAGCAATTCGTAATCCGGAAAATGTTCAAAAATGTGTTGATGCTATTTACGCTTCACACGAAGAGCCACATTTAATACGACATCGTTTACATGCTCGCTTCGAAATTGATTCCATCGATCAAATACCGAACTTAGAGCGCAATATTAAAGATGGCAAAGTGCATTTGCTATCATTTATGGATCATACACCAGGTCAGGGACAATATCGAAATCTTGAAATCTATAAAAATATTATGCGCGGCTATCGTTCCATGTCAGATCAGGAAGCCAATGTATTAATTCAAAATCAAGTTGATAAGGCGAAAATGACTTTCGATGATATTGAACGACTAAGTCGACTAGCCATTGACCATAACATTGCGGTTGCTTCACATGATGACGATGATGTAGCAAAACTTCAACTTGTTCAATCGTATGGCACAACAATCAGTGAGTTTCCTATTACACTCGATGTGGCAAAAGAAGCAAAGAAGATGGGGATGCAAACGATTGCTGGTGCACCCAATATTTTAAATGGTGGCTCCCATTCAGGGAATTTAAGCGCCAGTGAGGCGATTCAAGCACAAGTAATCGATATTATTTGTAGTGATTATTATCCTCCTGCAATGTTACACGGGATTTTCGAATTATCGAAACAATATGATGAAGATTTACACCGTTTATTCCAACTTGTGACGATTAATCCTGCACGTGCAGTAAATCTTGATCACGAAATTGGCTCGATTGAGGTTGGTAAAAAAGCAGATATATTAATTATTGAACAGATGGAAGACGGCTATCCCGTTGTTACAACAACCATGGTTGATGGCAACATTATTATGCAAACCAATTATCGCTAAGGGGGGGAAACGATGTTAACTATACACAATTTGCAGAAATCGTTTACTATTCATCATTTACAAAAGACTTTTCCAGCACTTGAAAATATATCATTGCATGTGAAGGAGGGGGGCTTTTTAGGGATTGTCGGTAAAAGTGGCAGTGGCAAATCGACCATCTTAAAAAGTATTTATCGCACTTATATGCCGCAAGCTGGAAACATTATATTCCATTCAGATGCCTATGGTGAGATTGATTTATTACAAGCGACGACTCGACAAATTGTTTATTTGCGAAAACATGAAATTGGTTATGTGTCGCAATTTTTAAACGTCATGCCTCGAACGACAGCATTAGAACTGGTGACACAATCTCTACTAGATGTAGGTGTAGAACAACAAGAAGCTATTGCCCGAGCAAAGCAAGCATTACGTCATTTTGATTTGGAGGAAAAATTATGGAATAGTTATCCAAATAATTTTTCGGGTGGAGAGAAACTTCGTTTAAATATTGCTTGTGCGATCGTGAAAGAGCCACGCCTCCTTCTTTTAGATGAACCTACTGCTAGCTTAGATCAAGCCTCGAAAGTTAAGGTAAGGGAATCCATCGAAAAGCTAAAAGCACAAGGAACTACTTTAATTGGTATTTTTCATGATTTAGAGTTTATGGAAGGCCTGTGCGATGATGTTTTTACAATGATGAAAATTAGCGACAAGGAAGTGTTAGCGTGAAAATTGATTTGCATACACATAGTCGTTATTCCGATGGTAGTGAAACTTTGATGCAATTATTCCAGCAAGCGAAGGCAGCAGGTATCACACATCTAGGCGTTGTTGACCATGATACAACAGCTCACCATGCGGAGGGGCGTAAGCTTGCGGCACAATTCAATATCGAATTTATTGCTGGTGTTGAAATATCGGCCTATGACTTTAAGCGTCAGCGCAAAGTCCATATGCTTGGCTATGGTTTTCAAGGTCCATGTCCACATATTCAAGCACTTTGTACACCACTACTTGCTCGCCGGCACGCCCATTCATTATGGCAATTAGCGCGCATACAGGAGGCGGGGTTCCCGCTCGATGCAAAGCAGGCACTCGCCTTTGCTCGCGAAAGCGGTACATTATATAAACAGCATATTATGAATGCGTTGACAGAAGAGGCATATAGTTCAAAATACTATCAAACATTGTATCGCTCATTATTTAAAACAGGAGTAGCAGCAGGGGATATTGTTTATGTTGATGCATTTGATGCATTGCAAGCCATTCATGCTGATGGCGGAGTCGCTGTCGTTGCCCATCCTGGTCAGTTAAACTCTTTCGATATCACGGAGGAGCTTGTGCAAGAAGGGCTTGATGGAATCGAGTTACTTCATCCTGATCACACACCTGTGCATATGGAACAGGTGCAACAATTAGCTCAAAAATATCATTTAATCACAACAGGTGGATCAGATTATCATGGTCGTTATGGTGCACCTGTACAATTAGGGCAATATACATTATCCAATTTACAAACTGCCGTTTTTATTTAGTGAATGTAAAATTTTATTAAGAAAAATGCGGAGCTATTTCCAAGCGCTTTCCGAGATGATTAAATGGGGCATGTAGAGCAAAACTACAAAAACTGAAGTGAAAAAGGAGAAGAATAATGAACAAACGATGGTTATCAATTTTGATGGGCATGTTGACTGTACTTTTTTTAGCTGCTTGTAGTTCGGAAAATGGAACAAGTGAAACAAAGAAAGCCAATGCAAAATCAGATGGACCACTTGTAATGGTTTGGTATCCAAATGAATCAGGTTCTGAAATGGCTCCTTCTCGTGATGCTTTTGGTGCCATTTTTGAAAAGGCAACAGGGCGTAAAGTAGAACATAAATTAACGACAGATTATGCGATTGCGATTGAATCAATTGCCAATGGCAATGCACATATTGCTTTTATGGGAGCGCAAGGGTATATCGAAGCGAAGGACAAAAGTAAAGATGTCGAACCCTTAGTTGTACCATCCGGAGAGTCTGGTACATTAGACGATGCGGTCTATTATAGCTGGCTAGCGGTTCCAAAGGATCAGGCACAACAATATCAAAAGAATGGTAAATATACGTTAGATACAACGGAAGGCAAAACGATTTCTTTCGTCTCTGCTTCTTCAACATCAGGTTTCAAAGTACCAACAAGTTCAATTATTTCTCACTTTAGCGATAAAAATTTAACTGAAGAAGCTTTAATGGAAGGCAATGAAGTATATCCTGAAGTCTTATTTGGGGATTCTCACCAAGGGTCAGCTGTCAATATGTTGATGGAGCGCTCTGATATCGCAGCATTTTGTGATACATGTGTGGAGGCTTATGTTGAGCTAGTGGAAGGAAAAGAAAGTACACCAGGTGCAGTTTATAAGGTAAAAGATAATGCTGCAGCACCGTTTAACACGTTAACAGGAAAAGAATTTGTGCTGATACAGGTAACACCAGTACTTAACGCTCCATTCGTAGTCAATACGTCGGTATTAAGCGAAGAAGATATTAAGACATTAAAAGAACACTTAATCTCGGATGAAACAACCAATAACAAAAGTATTTTTGTACCAAAAGATTCCGGCGATTCTGGATTGTTCTATAGGGCGGCGGACGAGCGTTTCTTAGAAGTGGAAGATGCTTGGTTTAATCCAATTCGCGAACTATCAAAATAATACTGTACAGGGCTTTTATCTTTAAAGATAGAAGCCTTTTTCAAAAAAGTCTCAGAGATTTTCCATGCTATCAGCTTTATCAAATTACGATACAAGGAGAGAGAATAATGACTACTATTGTATTGGAAAGACAGCCCCTGCAGTCAGCATTTACTGTTGCTCCAGAAAGAGAGCAAGCCAACACGATTTTGCAGCTTCATAAAATTGCTAAAAGCTATGACCATAAGTCCATGGTGTTAAATGATATCAATCTTTCCTTGCAAGAAGGCGAGTTTGTATCCATTATAGGTCAATCGGGTGCAGGGAAATCGACATTGCTACGCTGCATTAATCGAATGATTGAACCGTCCGAAGGAGAAATTATTTTTGATCAGCAAGATATTACGTCTATCAATAAAAGAGCAATGCGGCAACAACGTGCCAAAATGGGCATGATTTTTCAGCATTATAACTTAGTTTCCCGTCTAACTGTATTTGAAAATGTGTTGCATGGTCGGTTTGGTTATAAATCCACGATGCAAGGTATCCTAAGTATTTATACAGAAGAAGAGAAACGACTTGCATTATCGATATTAGAAAAGCTGAATATGAAGGATCAAATTTATAAACGTTGTGACCAGTTAAGTGGTGGTCAAAAGCAACGAGTAGGGATAGCAAGGGCATTAGTGCAAGAGCCAAAGTTATTGTTATGTGATGAGCCTATCGCATCCCTTGATCCCAATTCATCGAAGGTCATTATGGATCACTTAAAGGAAATTTCACAGTCTATGGGCATTACTGTGTTAGTGAATTTACATCAAGTCGACGTTGCCATGCGTTATTCTGATCGAATTATCGGATTACGTAAAGGGGAGAAAGTATTTGATGATATCCCGAAGCAGTTAAACCAGCTTGCTATACGTAACATTTATGGAACAAGTGTAGATGAACTAATTACGGAATAAAAGGTTCGGAGGGTATGATGACAGAGGCGAATATTTTACGTAGGAAAAAGTGGCGAATGACAGGTGTAATGATTGTTCTGATTGTATTAACGTACGGCTCAGCAGCCATTACAAAGTTTAATATAATAGAAGGTTTATATGCGATTCCTAGTACACTTGCATGGATGATTAATAATTTAATTCCTTCAACTGAAACAATAGAAAATATACCAAAAGTATTACAACGCCTTTGGGAGACGATTATTTTATCCGTCATAGCTTCTACTACAGCAGCCGTATTTGCTTTGCTTTTTGCAATATTAGGGGCGCAAACGACACAATTCAATCGTTTCTTTGGCTTTGTAGCACGGTTCATTGCATCCATTTTTCGTAATGTTCCAGTAATCGCATGGGCGCTTGTTCTTGTTATTTCATTTGGACATAATGTTGTAACGGGCTATTTCGCTCTATTTTTCTCGACGTTTGGCTTTTTAGTTCGGATGTTTATTGAAACAATTGATGAGGCAAGTTCAGACGGAGTAGAGGCGCTAAGGGCCACAGGGGCTACATATTTTCAAATGGTATGGAAAGGCGTATTACCAGATACGATGCCTCAGATGCTTAGTTGGATATTTTATATGATTGAAACCAATATTCGAAGTGCGACATTAGTTGGATTATTAACAGGTACAGGTATTGGTTATCTATTTGATCTTTACTATAAAAAACTGGATTATAATATGCTAGGGCTTATTACCATTATGATTATCGCGGTTGTGTTTATTATTGAATTTACATCAAACAAAGTAAGGAAGGTGATTTCTTAATGCACGTGTCACCTTTAGAGACAAATGTTAAAGTAAGAAATGGTCGAATTCAAATCACTAAAATGACAAAGGCGAATATCGTCATGCGTCTTGTACTATGGGCACTACTGTTATTTACACTGATTGGACCATTTTTGCTTGATTATGGGACAATTACATGGTCAACAGCCATTTCCTTAACGCTAGGTAATTTAAAGATGATGTTTTTAGAACCTGCCTTTCATCAAATTACATTTGCTACAGCGTTAAAGCAAATTAGTATAACACTTGCATTAGCTTTTTTAGCAACGATTTTAGGAGCAGTACTCTCTTTTTTCCTTGCTATTTTTAGCGCGAAAAACTTAGTCCCTTCAATGGTGTCAAATGGGATAATCGCTTTTAACTCATTTATTAGAGCAGTACCTACAGTCCTGTGGGTGTTAATCTTTGCGATTGTTGCAGGTCTCGGTGCAATTGCTTGTGTACTGGGGATGATGCTGCATACCATTGCTTACTTAACAAAGGCATTTGCTGAATCATTTGAGGAGTTAGAAGAAGGTACTATAGAAGCATTGCGGGCTTCAGGAGCGAATTGGTGGCATATTGTATGGCATGCTGTTGTTCCGCAGTCTTCGTCCTATATGGTGTCGTGGATTTTTTTACGCTTTGAAACGAACTATGGTGTGGCAGTGGCGATGGGTGCAGCGGCGGCGGCAGGTGGTATTGGCTTTGAGTTATTTATGGCTTCTAGTTTTTACTATGATTTACACGAAGTTGGGATGATTACGTATTGCGCTCTTATTGTCGCCATCATCTTAGAGCTTGTGTCCCTTCGTATTAAAAGAAAATTAATGGCGAAATCATAAAATGAAGTGCAGATGAAGATTTGACTTCGAACACACTGTAGGCAAATTCTAATCCTAAAAGAAACGAACGATAATAAAAATAACACCCTAATGATGGTCATTTCACACATCAATTAGGGTGTTATTTGTCGTTTAGATTTTAAAGCTACGCACCATCTGATTAAGTGAATCAGAAATGCTCGTTAATGTTTGCGCAACACTTTGAATTTCTTCCATAGAAGCTAACTGTTCTTCTGTTGCTGCGACCACTTCGTGTGTGCTTTCGGAATTTTCCTTAAAGAGTGAAGAAACGATTTCATATTGTTGGGTAACCGTTGTAAAATCAGCTGTTAGTTGTTCTGTTGTGGCAGCTATTTCTTGTACTTTACCCGTGACATGGGCAATGGATTGCATAATATCTTGAAATTGTACCGAAGTAGTAGATGTTAATTGAACGCCACTACCGACATTTGTTTGCACTTTTTGTATCGTTTGAACGGTTTCATTGGTTGTCTCTTGAATACGTGTAATGAGTGCTTTGATTTGATTTGTCGAGCCACTGGATTGTTCAGCTAATTTTCGTACTTCTTCTGCAACTACGGCAAATCCTTTTCCATGCTCTCCTGCACGGTACTTCAATGCCGCATTTAAGGCAAGGAGATTTGTTTGATTGGCAATGTCATTTATCAATGTTGTGATTTCACCAATTTTGACAGCATCTTCAGCGAGTGAATTGATATTTTTATTTGTTTCGTCTACCGATTGTGAAATGGCCTCCATGGACGAAACAATTTCTTTAACGGATTGTGCTCCTTGATCCGCCTGTATACTAACTTCATTCGTATCTTCTGAAACATCAGCTGTATAATGTGTCATACTTTCTAAACTTTGCAATGCTTGCACGATGGCAATAGTGCTTTCGTGTAAAATGTTCGCTTGACTATCCATACTCGTCGAGACATCTTGTATATTTTCCGTAATTTGATGAGAAGATCGTTTTGATTGATCCGCACTCGCTGAAAACTCTTCGGAAGACGCTGCTACTCGCTCGGATGAAGAGCTAATTTGTGTCATCATTTGTCTTAATGAAGAAATGAAGTGGTTAAATGAAGTAGCCACTTCCCCTAATTCATCTTTGTTTTTTACTTGGATCGTTTTAGTTAAATCGCCGTTTCCGTGTGCGATATCATTCATCTGAATATTTAGTTGGCGCAATGGTTTTAAAATGGATTGATAAAGTAAAACGCCTAAAATGATTCCAGATACTGTGGCAACTATCGCAACTCCGAGTAGAAGTGCTTGGCTCATTTTAGATTGTGATTTCAAGCTAGCGCTTGCTACTTCTGTTTGTTGATCTATTTGTGCAATAAAACGTTCAAACGAAGGGTCAAGTACTTCTTTCCGTATTCTTCGTTCTTCCCCAAAATGAATTTCAGCTGCTTTTTTAGGGTCTATCGTATGATTGTGAATAACTAATTGAACTTGATTCCAATATTTTTCGTAATTTGCCTTAATGTCATCAATGGTCTGTTGCTCTGAGGATATGATGGAAAAGGCATATAATTGATTAAATTGGTTTATAATATCGTTTGATTTTTCCTCCATTTGTGACACGAATGTTGGATCATTTGTTAATAGTAATGCTCGCTCATCATTTGAAAGACCGGCAAGCCGATATTGAATTTGCTTGGTGATTGTTTTAATTTCCATCAGATTATTTACCTCATTATTTTGTGAGACAATCTTCGATAAAGACCATGTCCCAAATCCACCTACGGCCATGATTGACAACACAAAAATTGAAGTAACAAGAATAAGTCTTGTTTTAATACGCATACAAATCCTCCATCTATTTCGATAAATTAACTTTGCTTTAAGAAAGCAAAAAGTGATAGAGATAAATAGTGATATGGTCGACTAACACCAAATGGGGTATTAACATCTTGCTTTTATAACTATTATCTTTTGCAATAAGTATTCAGAATAAGAGAAAAGTGGTTATGTACTTCACTGGCTTTATCAATAAAGTAACCTAATTTGCGTCTTATATTATTTAAGGATAATGAATCTGTTATTGCTAAATATTAGTTTATTTTAACATCACATGTAGTGATTGGCGAGAACTATGTGGTAGATTTTTGCTTTTTCATATAAACATAAAGCGTGTAGTCCGTAAATTTGAGTTACTAATCTTTTGTCACACATCAATCAATCAGCAAAGCGTATTGAATCTATCTAAAATAGCAGCCATTTTACGTCACATAATAAGGAAGTAAGCGTTTGCTTTATTATATAGAAGAAAGGCAAAAGCTTGTGCATTACCAGCTGGTGTAAAAGGAACTGGAAAGGTATTAACCCAATGGACTAAAAGGGAAGCGCACAAATAAAAATGCCATCTTATATAAGGTGGCATTTTTTAATCGTTGCTAACAAATTCATTATCAAATAGCACAGACATAATGATTATTGTAGCATATCATAATGACAGTAAGCGCTCTCTTCATTAGTCATAAAAGAAAACAGTTTTCAGCTAGCAACGTATGATAGAAAGCTGTTGGATGCCATTAGATGAAGGAGACGAGCTAACTTGAAGCTCGTCTTTTAATGAACAAACGTAATCGCCACGATCATATAGCTAATTTAAGCTAGTTCAAACGAAAATTTACACGATTATGTGACATATGCGAAAAAAATTTATAAAAACCTTAACTAATTCATATGAAATCCGTATAATAAATCAAACAGTGCGAAAATTGTCCATTTTTCTATCGACGAATTGCGTGAATTTTTTAAATTGTATTGACGTAGAGAACGATAATTTGTACACTGTGTACATTCAATTGTTTTTTGGAGGAATACATTATTTTAAAAAGTTAGGATTTGATAGATATGATCGTATGTAAATTTGGTGGAACATCTGTAGCAAGTGCAGAACAAATTCAAAAAGTAGCAAACATTGTAAAATCTAATCCGGCACGCAAAATCGTAGCCGTTTCAGCACCAGGAAAACGTTCTGGTGATGATATAAAAGTAACAGATTTACTAATTGACTTAGCTCATGCGGCATTACAAAATGAAAATATAGAAGAAAAACTACAAACAGTAGTTAATCGTTACAAGTCTATTGCTGACGGGTTACAGCTAGATGATACGATTTGTGACGTTATTACAGAAGACTTGCGCGAACGTGTGCAAGGTGATATTTCCAATGAAGAATTATTTATTGATAGCTTAAAAGCGGCAGGAGAAGATAACAATGCCAAGCTTATTGCAGCATATTTTAACTCTATCGGTATGCCAGCACGCTATGTAAGTCCAAAAGAAGGTTTAGTCGTCAACGATTTACCTGAGCGTACGTTTGCCTTACCTGAAGCTTATACAAATTTAGCGCCATTAAAAGATACAAAAGAAATTATTGTTTTCCCAGGTTTCTTCGGTTACACTAAAGCGGGCATATTGCGTACGTTTGATCGCGGAGGCTCGGATATTACAGGCTCTATTTTAGCAGCTGCTGTTGAAGCGGAGCTTTATGAAAACTTTACGGATGTGGATTGTGTATTTTCCGCAAATCCGAAAGTCGTGAATGATCCAGTGGAAATTAAAGAAATAACGTATCGCGAAATGCGCGAATTATCCTATGCGGGCTTTTCTGTCTTCCATGATGAAGCATTAATGCCTGTCTATAAGATTGGGGTGCCAGTTAACATAAAAAATACAAATAATCCTTCAGCCCCAGGTACTCGAATTGTACCGAGTCGTCCTGCTACAGGTCGTCCGGTTACAGGTATCTCGGCAGACAGCGGCTTTTCAACGTTATATGTGTCTAAATATTTAATGAACCGTGAAGTAGGGTTCGGTCGTAAGCTTCTACAAATTTTAGAAGATGAAAATATTTCATATGAACATACTCCGTCTGGTTTAGATGATATTTCGGTGATTATGCGATCCAACCAACTAACACCAGAAAATGAAGCGCGTATATTAACGCGTGTGAAAAATGAATTGCAGGCAGATGATGTCCAAATGCGTCATGGATTCTCAATGATTGTGATTGTTGGGGAAGGGATGCGTAATAACACAGGTCTTGCAGCACGTGCAGCAACAGCAATATCTAAAACTGGAGCTAATATTGAAATGATTAATCAAGGCTCGTCTGAAGTAAGTCTTGTATTTGGTGTTTTACAAGAGTATGAAAATCGAATTTTACAAGCACTATATGGAGAATTTTTTGCACAAGTGCAAGCATAAGTAAACCCAATACGATAGTTTTATAAAAACAATAAAATTATCTAAAAATAAAACGGAGCTGCCTTATAAGCAATGAATTCATAGCTTATAAGGCAGCTCTTTCATTTTATAAGTTACCTGGATGTATGAATGCCTCCAAAAAATCAAACACTACTAGAAGGAATAGAGTTTTCTTTTATACAGTAATGCTGTAAAATCGAGTTCGTACATAGATAGGAGGTCGTAATAGATTGAAGAGTTTTTCAATGGGCATGATTTTGTCAGTTATCGGTATTTTAGTTGTCTGTTTAACCATTATGGACATTTTACCAGCATCGACGAAATCCATGAAAATTATATATGTTGGGATTGGTTGGGTTTTTATTATAGCCGGTTCAATTATTCGATTTAAAAATTTAAAGCAAAGGCAATAAGAAAATTAACTAAAATGAATGTTGCAAACATCAAAGTTATGATACAATTTCAAAGAAATAAATAATTTCAATACGATGAAGTTATTATTTTGTACTATACAAAAAATTCAGAAGGTTCAAATTTGCAGTGTATTCATAATTAAAGAATGAACAGTACAAATTCTTCTTGTAAGAATTTGTTTTTTTATTTACCTCCACTACAAAATATGGGTTCTCCCGTTGGAAAGGGAGTAGTGAATAACCAATTCGGTATATAATAAATAATGGAGGTAAGTAGACGATGATTGTACGTAAGGAAGATATAAAAATAGTAGATAATTATGTTACGATTCAAACAATAACTCCGATGAAAGTTGTCTCGTCAGCGATGCATAATCCTGGCTTTGGCTACTATACACATCTACTGAATCGCTCTGTACCAAAAACTTATGATGAACGAAAACCACATCATGAGTTGCGACGGTTTTTGCAATCAGAGGGTTATCCCATCGACAAAACCGTTGCGATGATGACAGCAGTAAACGCTCGTTTTGCAACAATACGTGAATTTACATATGAAGGTTTGCATCTAGTTGTTATGATAACAGCAGGCTTGGGCAATGCCGTTGATATTACGCGTGCATTTCATAGACAAGAGCAATATCACGCTGGAACGATTAATACTTGGGTGCTAATCAATGGAAAACTATCGGATGAGGCGTTGTTTCAGGCAATGATCTCAACAACAGAGGCAAAGGTCAAAGCACTACTAGATGAAGATATCACAGATCCTACTACGGGTACATTAGCAACAGGCACGTCAACGGATAGTTTACTTATTGCATCGACGGAAGAAGGCGATTTCCATCAATATGCAGGCCCTATTACAATGTTGGGCAAAGTGATTGGGCATGGTGTTTATGAAACGATGCGTGAGGCCATCCAAAAATACAAAAAAGAGAAAGAGGCGAATCCACTATGATTTTACTAGTGATTGCCTGTATCATTGGCTTATTATTTGATTTAGTTGTCGGTGATCCTCCTAAAATGCCACATCCAGTACGGTGGATAGGCAAACTTATTCAAGCGCAAACCGCCTTGTGGAATAAGGGCAAGATGCGAAAATTTCGTGGGATGATCATGGCGTTAGCTGTTGTTGGAACGACCATGTTTGTTGTAACCGTGATAGTAGTGCTTAGTTATCAAGTGAACATTGTGTTTGGAATTCTAATTGAGGGGTTATTAATTGGCGTTGGACTAGCACAGCGTAGTTTAAAAGAAGCAGCAATAGCTGTCTATGAGCCTCTTGTCCAAGGAGATTTTGCAGAAGCACGTGTGAAATTATCGTGGATTGTTGGGCGAGATACCGATCAGCTTGACGAGGATGAAATTGTTCGGGGTGTAGTAGAAACAGTATCTGAAAATACAAGTGATGGTGTAACCGCGCCACTCTTTTATGCATTTTTATTTGGGGCAATTGGTTTATGGGGATACAAGGCAGTAAACACGTTAGATTCAATGATTGGCTATAAAAATGAAAAATACAAAGATTTTGGTATGTTTGCCGCAAGACTTGATGATGTCCTAAATTTTATTCCTAGTCGTTTAACAGGGTTGTTGATGGTACTTGGTACTAAAAATGAAACAACTGTTTCGCTTGGCAAACGCTTAAAACGCTGGGTACAGGATGCTAAAAAACATCCTAGTCCGAATAGCGGTTATTTGGAAGCAGCAACTGCTGTACAGTTAGGCGTACAACTCGGCGGGAAAAATACATATCAAGGTGTTGCATCGTATAGAGCGACGATGGGTGAAAAACTTGTACCGTTAACGAAAGAGCACATTGCCACATCTGTGACTCATATGCGAATTGCTACACTGCTCTTTACGCTTGTTATGTTAGCAATGGAGGTGTTAATTTTTGCAATTACCTAATCATGGAGCAAATCCGCAAAATGTCTATCAGCAGCTCGGGCTGAAAATGCCGACAGAAGTATTTGATTTTAGTGAGAATGTCAATGCAGCAGGTCCTCCTTCTTTTGTTGAGGCACGCTGGCGCACATTTTATCCATTAATCCAGCGTTACCCAGATCCAGATGGTGAACCTTTTTTAACAAAGGTGGCCCATTTTCATGGCATTGAAAAACAGGCAATCGTCCTAGGGAATGGGGCGTCAGAGTTATTTAGTGTATTAGCCAGACGCTATGTAAATAAACGTGTTATTGTCATTCATCCGACATTTTCGGAGTACGAACGGACGCTAAAGGCTGCCGGGGCGAATGTTGTGCCAATTGTTGTGGATGATTTTATAAACTATACATTACCAATGGCACGTCTTTATCAAGAAATGGTACATGCAGATGCAGTATATATCTGTACACCAAATAATCCAACAGGTGTCTTACCAAAAAAAGAAGAACTACTCCGCTTAATAGCTTATGGAGCGGACGTAGACTGTGAACTCGTATTGGATGAGGCATTTATTGATTGGGTCAGTGAAGATCATTCGTTAATTGGCGATGTTACGCATCATCCACATGTAATTGTTGTGCGATCGATGACAAAAATGTATGCCATTCCTGGATTAAGACTCGGCTATTTAGTTGCAAGCAAAATTATTGTTTCAGAGCTAAAAGCAATGTTGTCACATTGGAATCTCAACGCATTTGCGCTTGTTATCGGTGCGGGCTGTTTGGATGAGCATGATTATTGTCAACAGGCAATCGACTATGCCACAAATCAAAGAGCGTGGCTCCAACGTTTTTTGCACGAACACGGATGTCGCGTAACAAATAGTGTGACAAACTATGTATGCTTTTCATTGCCGAGCAACCAGCATCCAGATACATTTTTCAGCTTTTGTTTAGGACAAGGAATTGTCCTGCGCCATACAAAAAACTTTATGGGGTTAAATGGTGAATGGTTCCGCATCGGTATTAAAGATGTAACAGCGATGACCTATTTACATAACTGTTTACAAACGTGGTTTAAAGCAAATAAGGGGTGAGAAAAGTGACAACTTTTTATCTAGTTCGACATGGGGAAACAGTTTGGAATAAAGAACATCGATTGCAAGGGTGGTTAGATTCTCCATTGTCTGAAAACGGCATTTTACATGCCCAAAAACTTGGTGAACAATTGAAAAACATTCCCTTTACTGCAGCGTATAGTAGCACAAGTGGTCGTGCAAAACAAACATTACACTATTTAACAGTAGGTCGCAAGCTAGCAATTCACTATGAGGATGATCTACGTGAAATTTTTTTAGGAAACTGGCAAGGAAAAACTGTGGAGGATATTATGGTCAGCAATCGTTTTGACTACGAGCTGTATACCCATTTTCCAGCACAATTTGTCGCCACTCACACCGAAAGCTTTGGCGAAGTAACAGAACGAGCGATGTATACGTTAAAAAATATTGCCAAACGCTATCCACATGAACATATTTTAATTGTGTCACATGGAGTAACGATTAAATGCATGATTAATGCCATATTAGAGCGGGGCATTGACCAGTTATGGATAGCCCCACACATAGAGGGGACAAGCGTGACTATCGTAGAGCGTACAGAAGAAAGCTGGCACGTCAAGGTTATTGGTAGCACACAACATTTACAATAGAGAGGTGAAAACAGTGCCGCTAATTTTTATTTCGGGTGGGGTTCGCAGCGGTAAATCTCACTTTGCCGAACAAGAAGCTGTTTTGCACTATCAAAATAAAGATTTAATAAACAAACGATTGATATATATTGCTTCTGGTGTTGCCATGGATGTTGAAATGGAAAAACGCATAGTGCGACACCAAGCAGATCGTTTAAAACAAGCGATTGCGTGGCATACAATTGAAGCACCTTATCAAATACAGGATGCCTTTAATACGTTGGTTGAAGGGGATATTGTACTTTGGGACTGTGTGACGACATGGCTGACAAATGCCTTTTATGAAGGGTTTGATCGTGGAACGCCATGTGTAGAAAAGCCAGGGTGTCTAGAGGAAAAAATATGGTTTATGAAAAGTGCAGTATTGACGTTACTTGACAAAAAGGTGACGCTTTTTGTCGTTTCTAATGAACTTTTTGATGAACCGCCGTATGAAAATCAGGAGGTGGAATTGTACCGCCAATTGCTCGGCAATCTCCATCAATGGTTTGTATCTATTTCACATGACGCCTATGAAATAAATTATGGTATCGTCAAGAAATGGAAATAAGGAACCAACTTCTAAGCTTAGTTAGTGACTGACACAAAAAAGATGTAACTCCACAAGTAAACGGGAAAATCTAGATGGCACGGTAGCATGGAAAATGATTTTGATTGCTCCTGTAAACGTTTGCTTTTTATGTCTTATTGGCAATTGATCTACTAGATTTTTTTATATTCTTCACTAAAATTGGTTGAGATAACACGAAAGAAAGAAGGCAAGGCGATGAAAACTATATGGCACAGTGTATTGCTGGCATTTCAATTTTTTACAGTTTTGCCTGTACATAAAGAAATTCCGTTAACTAAACGGACAATTACCGGAATGTTTGCATTTTTACCTTGGATAGGGGCGCTGATGGGAGCTGTTGTTGCAGCGATAATCTACTGTTTAACACAATGGACAGCCAGCAGTGAAGTCCTCTTAACTTTTATGATTATCGGTTTATTTGCATTATTTACAGGAGGCTTGCATCTAGACGGTTTTATCGATATGGGGGATGCTTATTTTTCTTATCGCGATCGAGATAAGCGACTTGAAATATTAGATGATCCGCGAGTTGGGGCATTTGGTGTACTATCTGTGTTATTTCTAGTGTTGGGAAAATTCGTTGTGCTACATGAACTTTTTGTACAGAATAAACTTTCATTATGGATGCTTGTCTTTATCCCTTTATTGACACGTGTAGGAATGAGTTTCTATTTTCTATCGTTACAATGTTCGAAGGAAAAAGGACTTGCTTATTTTTTTAAAACACATATACATCATCGCTTACTGACAAGTTTGATGTTACTTACGCTTTTACTTGCCTATTGTGGTGTGTTCGTAGTTTCAAGCTTTTCTATAGTGCCATTGCTGTTAATGGTCGTTTTAGTCATTGCATTTGTATTGTTTCGGCAGTTTACAGTGCGTAATTTTGGCGGAGTTTCTGGGGACTTGCTAGGTGCTTCAATCGAAGGAATGGAGGTTGTGCTATGGGTGACATTGTTACTGTTCGTTTAATGAGACATGCACCAACAAAAGAAAATGTGGAAAAGCGTTATATTGGCTGGACAGATTCTTCCTTAGCACAGGCGTCGGCGCTTCCAATAGTCAATGATTCTGTCAGAAAAGTATATGGCAGTGATTTACGTCGTTGTCAAGAAACCGCGAAATGTTATTTTCCACAAGCTAGCTATATAGCCGATGCGAGATTTCGAGAGACGAATTTTGGTGATTTTGAAGGCAAAACATATGACCAATTAAAGACAGATTCTCGGTACCGTAGATGGTTAGATGACCCAATGAAAAATGCCCCACCAAACGGTGAAAGATTTGATCAGTTTTGTGAGCGAGTAGTCGCAGGTTTTTTAGCGTTACCAAAAGATGAGGATGACTATTATCTCGTTGTTCATGGTGGGGTGGTGCGAGCGTTACTTGTTGCATTTGCTCCACAACAAGAGGCTTTTTGGTCATATCAAGCACCCCATAATCGCCTATTTACGCTAACGTTTTCCCGAGCAGCTTGGAAGGAGGGAGCTAGATGCATGTCTTTATCGGAGGAGCCTATAACGGAAAAACCGCTTATGTAGAGCGATTACTAAAAGATGATCACTATACGATAATTGATGGCGAACTACCAGATGTTGCACCTGATTGTGATGCACTCATTATTAAAAATTTAGAACAATGGCTCGTAAAACGCAATTTGGAGGAAGATGAAGCCATTATCCATCACATTTTGACAACACTTAAAAGCCTTGAAAAAAACTGTGTAGTGTATATGATTGTAACCGATATGGGACGTGGTGTTGTACCGATGGAAAAGCAAGCAAGACTATTGCGTGACACGTGTGGTCGCTTGTATCAGGCGTTATTTGCAGAAGCACAACAAGTAAATCGCATTTGGTATGGCATTGCAGAACGTATTAAATAAACGAGTTTAGGCTTCAGTAGAATACTTGTAGAAAAGAGGAAATGGAATGAATCGACAAAAATTAATGAGTTTGACATTAACAGCCATGGTTGCGGCGATTTGTGCAGTTGGGGCAGTTATTAAAATTCCGTCTTTTGTATCATCGGCGGCACTCGACTCAGCGCCAGCATTTTTAAGCGTTGCCTTTTTATCGCCTGTATTGGCAGGAGTAGCAGGGTTAATAGGTCATTTGATTACAGCATTGACATCTGGTTTTCTACTTGGACCTTTGCATCTTATTATTGCGGTCGAAATGTTTATTGTTGTATGGCTATTCGGTGTGATGCACAAAAAAGGTATGCATTTTTGGAAATGGCCGGTAGCGCTTATATTAAACGGTGTGATCGCACCACTCCCATTTTATTTCATCATTAGTCCAGCGTTTTTCTGGGGCTCATTAGCGAGTATTTTCATGGCAACTGTCATCAATTTATTGATTGTAGCTGTCGTGATGCCAATACTCTCGAAAGTGTTTGTTCGTAAGGCAGGGCGAGCAAATTGAGAAATGCAGTAAAAATAGGGAATCTGATTGTTACAACAGATAATGCTGCAGCCATCGGAGAAAAACCTCAAGATGTCGTATCGGCTCCGGATACATTAACTGCTTATTTAACTGGGCGCGTCACTTTTCTAGAACAGCTTGCAGCCGATGCCCTACCCAGTCATATTATTCTTGCCAACTTTTCAGGCGATGAGGCGTGGTCTCGTTATGTCGTAGGACTTGCGCAAGTCTTTGAAGAAGCAGGTCTACCATGTCCACCTGTAAATGGCAGTTCAGAATCCAATATGCCGACTGTGCAATCGGGATTATCTGTAACAATGTTAGGTGAAATGCAAACAAGGTCGTCATTTGCTCGTGACAACCTGATTTGGTATACGTATGGACTGCCACTCGTTGGCAATGAAGTGCTTGCGCAGCCTGAAGATGTGGCCCAACTACAGCCCATTTACCAAGCTTGGCGCGAGGAAATTGTGCAACAAGTTTGGCCGGTAGGTTCTCAAGGCTTACAAGCAGAATTTTTAAGACTTTTTGGTCAGCAACAAATTAAAAGTTCGCTGGATGTAGGAAAAACAGCAGGGCCATGTGCGGTAATTTTACTAGGAATTAATCCAAAAAAAGAGCAACTGGCACAAAAAATTTTTACTAGAAATTTTGAGAAACTGCGTAAAACTGCATTGGAATAGGGCTTGCTTCGAGCAAAAGTAGCGTTTTCGAGAATACAAGGGGCAAAACGCCTATTGAAACGTTAAACACAATATGTTAGATTTGTTTAGGAGTTAAAACACTATATATAGTATATTGGACAAGCGGTACCAGTATGGTTTAAAAGGGAATTCGGAAATAGAGATATCTAAAGCCGAAGCTGTCCCCGCAACTGTAAGTGCTGACAAATAATTAGGATGCCACTGTGAAAGAACGGGAAGGCAATTATTTGAAGGAAGCATGAGCCAGGAGACCTGCCGAGTTGTTCAAGACAGCAACACATCTTCGGGGATTGAGAAGTGGAGGCGAGAGATTTGTCCACTTCGATGTGTACATGTCCTTCATTTCCATTTCCGATTTTACAGCGATTACGCAACCGAAACAGGGTGTGTAATCGCTTTTTTGTGTGCGCTGATAGAAAGGGAGAGAATGGGAATATGACAATTCAAATCGAACAGCAGATGGCTAAGTTAAAGAAAAGTTACACAGAGGAGGAGCTTGAAAGCTTTGTAAGATTATCGGATAGATGGCTACGAAAAAATGACAATGCAACATTTGAAGCTTGGGCGGATGCGATGATTTTACAAACACTTAGTCTTATTGATGAGGAAGAGCCATATTGGACATTTGTTGCTGCCCAAATTTACTTAGAAAAATTGTATGATCAATTTGCTACCCGTCGTGGTGTTGGGGTGGAAGATGTCTATAAGGTATTTCCAGAGCAACTTGCTCGCTATACCGAGGCAGGGCTTTATCACGATTGTTTAACGACGAAGTATAGTGAACTAGAGCTAGTCGAGCTTGCGTCTTATCTTGAACAGAGTCGTGATGAGCTGTTTACGTATATCGGTTTAAAAACGTTAATGGACCGCTATGTTGTGCGTGATTATACAAAAACACCTGTAGAATTACCGCAAGAGCGTTGGATGGTCATTGCAATGACATTGATGCAAGATGAAACGGAAAACCGCTTAGAAAAAGTACGAGAATCGTATTGGGCGATGAGTAATTTATATATGACGGTTGCAACACCGACATTGTCGAATGCCGGAAAAACGCATGGTCAGCTTTCAAGCTGCTTTATTGATACGGTAGATGATAGTTTACAAAGTATTTATGATACGAACACCGATGTTGCAACATTATCGAAATACGGGGGCGGTATAGGCGTTTACATGGGGAAAATCCGTAGTCGTGGCTCCTCTATCAAAGGGTTTAAAGGCGCATCTAGTGGGGTACTGCCATGGATCAAACAGCTTAATAATACAGCGGTGTCAGTGGATCAGCTTGGTCAACGCCAAGGCGCAATCGCCGTATATTTAGATGTGTGGCATAAAGATGTCTTTACGTTTTTAGATTTACGTTTAAATAATGGAGACGAACGATTACGCGCACATGATATTTTCACTGGTTTATGTTTACCGGATATTTTTATGGAAGCGGTCGAAGCGCGTGGAGAGTGGTATTTATTTGACCCACATGAAGTACGTGAGGTAATGGGCTTCTCACTTGAAGATTGTTATGATGAGCAAAAAGGACAAGGCTCTTTCCGAGATAAATATGCGTCGTGCATTGCCAATCCACTATTAAGTCGAGAAGTGGTGCCGGCAATCGATATTATGAAGCGTATTATGCGTTCACAGTTGGAAACAGGTGTACCATTTATGTTTTACCGCGATGAAGTAAATCGCATGAATCCAAATAAGCATGAAGGGATGATTTATAGTTCAAATTTATGTACTGAAATTTTCCAAAACATGTCGCCGACGCAATTCGAATCCATTACGTTAGAAGATGATGTGATTGTGACACGTCGTAAGCCAGGAGATTTTGTTGTATGTAATTTATCTTCTGTCAATTTAGGAAAGGCTGTTCCGGCTGGTGTGTTAGAGCGTTTAATACCGATTCAAGTGCGCATGTTAGATAATGTGATTGCCTTAAATACTATTCCTGTGAAACAAGCCGAGCGTACTAATGCTCGTTATCGTGGAATTGGGCTAGGGACATTTGGTTGGCATCATTTACTTGCCTTGAAGGAAATTCAATGGGAGTCGGATGAGGCAGTTGACTATGCTGATAAATTATACGAGCATATTGCGTATTTAACGATTCGTGCATCGAGTGCACTTGCGCGCGAAAAAGGTGCTTACCCATTATTTGAGGGCTCTGACTGGCAAACGGGTGTTTATTTTGAAAAGCGTAGCTACAACAGTGACAAGTGGCAAGCTTTGCGTGCAGATGTCGCAAAATATGGACTGCGCAATGGGTATGTAATGGCCGTAGCACCAAATTCATCGACGTCTATTTTGGCAGGCAGTACGGCAACAATTGATCCGATTTTCCAAAAGAGTTACTCCGAGGAGAAAAAGGATTACAAAATTCCTGTTACAGTACCGGACTTATCACCCGTAACGACTTGGTATTATAAGTCTGCTTACTTTATCGATCAAAACTGGACGATTAAACAAAATGCGGCACGTGCCCGTCATATTGACCAAGGCATTTCGCTTAATTTATATGTGCAAAATACGATTCAGGCAAAAGACTTACTCGCTTTACATCTTAATGCTTGGGCAAGTGGCGTAAAAACGACTTATTATGTGCGCTCAACATCTGTTGAATTGCTAGAATGTGAGTCTTGTGCAAGCTAGGAGGAATAGAAAATGACAACAATTACGAAACGAAAAATGATGGATAAGGAGGCGCCAAACCGTTCGACAGCCATTGTGAACGGGCGCTCTTCTAATATTTTAAACTGGGATGATGTGCGTTTTAGTTGGGCGTACCCAAAATATAAAAAAATGCTTGGGAACTTTTGGACACCTTTTGAGATTAATATGAGCAATGATGTCAAACAATTTCCAACTTTATCAGCGGATGAACAGGAATCATTTTTGAAAATTATTGGCTTACTGGCGCTGTTAGACAGTGTACAAACGGATTTTGCGGGCAAGGTGGCGGACTATTTAACGGATTCGAGCCTTAATGCCTTAATGATTATTTTAGCGCAACAAGAGGTGATTCATAATCATTCCTATTCTTATGTTTTATCCAGTATTGTAAATAAAGATGAACAAGACCGTACATTTGACTTTTGGCGCACGGAGCCAGTGTTAGAGCGTCGCAATGATTTTGTGATGAAAGGCTATCAAGCATTTGCAGAGGAACCAAATGTTGAAAATATGTTAGAGGCCATTGTCTATGATGTTATTTTAGAAGGCTTATTTTTCTATTCAGGCTTTGCCTTCTTCTATCATTTAGCACGCAATCAAAAAATGGTGGCTTCGTCAACGATGATCAATTATATCAACCGTGATGAACAGCTACATGTGGATTTATTTGTGAAAATCTATCAGGAATTGCTAGCGGAATTTCCTGAATATGATACACCAGAACGAGCGGCGCGTGTGCAGGAGATTTTCCGTGAAGCGGTTCAACTTGAAATCGATTGGGCAAATGAAGTCATAGGTGAAAAAATTGAAGGACTTGATGTGGAAGATGTCCATGATTATGTCCATTTTTATGCGAATGTACGTTGCCACCAACTAGGGGTAGAGCGTCCGTTTGAGGGTTATCGAAAAAATCCATTAAAATGGATTAAAGCATACGAGGATGTAGACTTAGGAAAGACAGATTTCTTTGAACAACGCTCCCGTCAATATGTCAAAGTTAATGTAGAAGATAACGGCTTCGATGACTTGTAATTTAATATAATATAATTGTTTGAGTGCCTGTCACTCTATCCACTTGGCTTTTGCGTAGCATGATGTAAGCCACAACTCCCGCTTTTGCGCCGTATGTTGTGACTTTCTGTATGTGAGTTCCCGCAGAAGTTCAAGTGGATTTTTACTTTCTAGCCAGAAAATTGTTTAAGTGCCTGTCACTAAAATCCATCTGAATTCAGTTGCCAATTGGGAATGATTTTCAGTTATAATGAATAGCGTATGTGATTTACAAGGAACGGAGACGAAAGAATGCAAGTAGTTAAACAGTTAGGGAGGTATTTAGGACCCTATAAATTTTTTACACTGATTGCACCTATTTTAATGGTGCTTGAGGTAACGATGGATTTAATCCAACCAACCATTATGCAACATATGATTGATACAGGAATAGCAAATGGTGACAATTCATATGTCCTTCAAATGTTCGTGTTAATGCTGATGAGTGCGGTTCTTGGACTAGTGGGGGGGATTGGGTGCTCTTTTTATAGTTCCAAGGCGGCTATTCACTTTGCCTCTGATGTCCGTCAATCATTGTATGAAAAAATGATGACGTATTCGGCAAAGGAACGTGATGCTTTCACTACAGGAAAGTTAATTACCATTTTAACAAGTGATGTGGAAAGTGTTCAACGTGCATTTATGATGACGTTACGGATTTTTGTTCGTGGCCCGCTGTTATTTATTGGGGCTGTTATTATTGTTTTTGTAACAGCTCGCGAATTATTTTCTATTTTACTAGTAATTGTACCGATTTTAATAAAGGCCATGTATTTTTTTACAAAATATTCAGGTGTTTTGTATCGTAAAGTACAAGAGGCTATTGACGGGGTTAATACAAAATTACAGGAGAATTTAGCGGGGATTCGTGTGGTGAAAGCGTTTCGACGTGAAAAGCATCAGGTAGAGCAGTTCGCTATGCTCAATGACACGCTAACGAAACGTTTTATTACCGCAGAACAAATAGTAGGAATACTGGTACCGTTTACGATGTTTGTCGTCAATATTGGCATTGTTGCGGCACTTTGGCTAGGTGCCATTAAAGTGGAAACAGGTACTTTGCAAGTTGGTGTTATACTTGCGTTTATAAACTATTTAACGATTATTTTAAATGGACTCATGTCTTCGAGTATGGTTCTAATGCAAATTGCTCGTGCTCTTCCTTCTGGGGAGCGTATTGTGGACGTCCTAAATAGGGAAGTGGCAGTGACAGAAGTAGCGCAGCCGATTACGACGTCCATCCAAGGAATGATAGACTTCCAAAATGTAAGCTACCGCTATTATGAAAATTCGGAGGATGTCCTGAAAAACATTACATTTTCTGTACAGGTAGGGCAAACAATTGGGATAATTGGTAAAACGGGGAGTGGTAAATCAACACTAGTAAAACTATTACCACGACTAGTTGACCCGACAAGTGGAGTTATTTTACTAGATGGAAAACCATTACATCAATATGCATTGGCAACATTACGAAAACATATTGGTTTTACCTCTCAAAAGGCTTTACTATTTTCAGGGACAATTGAAAAAAATATACGTTTTGGGAAGGAAGAAGCGACACAACAGGAATTACAGCTGGCACTTGATGCAGCTTGTGCAACTGAATTTGTTGCGAAACTTGAACAAGGGCAAGCACATGAATTGTCACAAGGGGCAACGAACTTATCTGGCGGTCAAAAACAGCGCTTAGCACTAACCCGCGCATTTGTAAGACGACCAGCTATCCTTGTCTTAGATGATACAACGTCCGCTCTAGATAGCGCATCTGAAAAGCAAGTACAGCAGGCGATTAACGAGCAATTTCAAGAGACAACAACATTTATTGTTGCATCTAAAATTACTTCCATTCAACAGGCAGATTTAATTTTAGTGTTAGAAGATGGCGAAATTGTTGGGCAAGGAACGCATCAGCATTTATTACAAAATAATAAGCCGTACAAAGCAATCTATGCTTCTCAGCAAAAGGTTGGTGAACGACAATGAGTCAAAGTCAACCAAAGCAAATAAATTTTGGACGTGGACCACGAATAGGCGGACCAACAGAAAAAGCTCAAAATCAAAAAACAACGCTCTTACGTTTATGGCACTATATCAAACAACAAAAAGTGGGATTGTACTTCTCGGTATTTTTCGTAATCGCTTCGACATGTTTAAGCTTAGCTGGTCCATATCTAATCGGTCATATTGTGGATGACTATATTATGAAAAAGCAAGTAGCAGGGGCAATTCGACTTGGTATTGTTCTTGCCTGTATTTTTACTGTAGCATCCCTTTTTACTTGGTTACAAACGTATGTCATGATTCATGTCGCGATGAAAACAATTCGCACATTACGGCTTGAACTATTTAAAAAACTGCAAACATTAACAGTGAAGTTTTTTGATCAACACGCACTTGGTGATTTAATGAGCCGTGTGACCAATGATATTGATAATTTGAATACAGCGTTAGCACAAAGCGTGACACAAATCGTATCGTCGATTTTAACAGTCATCGGAGTAAGCATCGCGATGTTTGCCTTGAGCTGGCAATTGGCTATTGTCACGCTCATTATTATCCCTTTGATTGTTTTCACAACTAAACAAATTGTCAAGCGTAGCAGTAAAAATTATGCAGCTCGTCAACGTGATTTAGGAAAGCTGAATGGAACGATTGAGGAAATGATAACAGGTGCAGAGGTCGTGACACTTTTTGGTAAAGAGCAGCAAGCAATCGAAACTTTTCGATTACAAAATAACAACCTTCGAAATTCAGCACAACGCGCTGAAATAACGTCCGGCTTACTAGAGCAAATCAACAACTTTATGAATAACTTGGGGCTAGCAGTTGTCATTGGTACAGGGGCATTTTTGGCTGTGAAGGGGCTCGTGACTGTCGGCATTATTGCGGCATTTGTCACATACACGCGTCAATTTTTCCGTCCGCTTAATCAGCTATCGAACTTATTAAATACGTTTCAATCAGCGATTGCAGGGGCAGAACGAGTTTTTGAAATTTTAGATGAACCTTCAGAAGTGGCAGATAAACCACAGGCAATTGATTGTCACAGTTTGAAGGGGGATGTAGCATTCCAACAAGTATCTTTCAGCTATTTGCCAAATCAGCCGATACTAAAAAATATTACTATCCAAGCCAAGGCAGGAGAAACAATTGCACTAGTGGGTCCTACAGGCTCTGGTAAAACGACAATTATTAATTTGCTGACTCGTTTTTATGATGTCGATGCAGGTGAGATTCTTATTGATGGCCACAATATTGAGGAGTATAAAATGGCGACGATTCGAAAGCGCGTTGGTGTAGTATTACAAGATACCTATTTATTCACGGGCACTATTCGTGAAAATATTCGCTTTGGTAAGCTCGATGCGACGGATGCAGAGGTTGAAGAAGCGGCTAAAATTGCTAATGCACATAATTTTATTAAATACTTACCAGCACAATACGATACTGTAGTACAAGCAGGGGGAGCTAATTTAAGCCAAGGGCAAAGACAACTCCTAGCGATTGCTCGTGCTATTTTAGAAAATGCTGATATTTTAATTTTGGATGAAGCCACATCTAGCGTTGATACGCAAACAGAGGTGGATATTCAAAAAGGATTGCAACATTTAATGCAAGGACGCACAAGTTTTGTGATTGCACACCGTTTGAAAACGATAGAAAATGCCAATCAAATTTTCGTTATTCAACAAGGCGAAATTGTTGAACAAGGTAACCATCAACAACTGATGCAACAACAAGGAATTTACAACAACCTCCAGCAAAAACTACTGTTAGAACAAGAACAGCCAAGTGTCTAAACCCTTTTAAATTTCCTATGAAAAAATGAATAGCGTTCATTTACAGAACCCTTCATCTTAAGCGCACTGAAAAAGATGGAGGGTTCAATTTTTGACAAGTAGTCGCATATAGATGGTAAAGAAAATGGATACGGCTACGTCTTAGGTCTTAGACGAAGTTAAAGCCAAGGGTCGTTTTCATATAGCGAGAATCAGATAAAATGAAATGAATGGAATATGAAAAAGTAGGAGGAAATAATGTGAAAAAAATATTGGTTTTAGCTTTCATGATGTGTGGCTCGTTGCTCGTTTTAAGTGGTTGTTTTTCTGTGATTCCAGAGAAGGAAAAAGAAGATACCTTTCAGGTGAAAAAGGATGATGCGCAAAAATTAGATGTTGAAATAAATCTAGGTGTTGGGGAAATGACGGTTTCAAAAGGTGCGAAAGAATGGTTAGAGGGAAATGCCCAGTATAATATTAATAAATTAGCACCAGAAGTGAAGTATAAGCTACGTGGCAATACAGGTGAAATTGAGATTGATCATAAAGGCTCTAGTAAAGTGAAGATTGGTAATACAAAAAATTTATGGGATGTCCAATTAAATGAAGATATTCCAATGGACCTTTCGATAGAGACAGGTGCATCAAAAGCAATGCTTGATTTACGAGGTCTGAAACTTGAAAAATTAGATATTGAAACAGGGGTAGGGGACCTAAATGTTGACTTAGGTGGCGATTGGAAAAAAAGCTTCAAAACAAATATTGAAACGGGTGTTGGGCAAACTACGGTCATTTTACCATCAGAAGTCGGTGTAAAAATAACGACCGAAAAAGGCATTGGTTCGATGAATCTAGAAGGCTTTATTGCAAAAGGTAAAGGGGTATTTGTTAATGAGGCGTATGAAAAGGCAGATATAGTGCTTGAGGTGAACTCAGAGTTAGGCGTAGGCGACGTTACATTCAAACTAGATAAGTAACTACCTACTACAATACAATCAATTTAAGCGTCAAATACAACAGGTGAATTGTATTTGACGCTTATTTTATGTTAGCTTAAAGAAAGCAAGCGTAATTGAAGGAGCGAACGAATTGAGAATTTTTACATATAAACAACCTGTAACGATTGAATCGACGAAAGTAGTTCAAATAGTGAATGAGGAAGGAAACGTCTCATCAACTGTACAGCGGATTTACTCCAATGGATTGAAAAAAGCTTTTGACCGTACGATGGATTATCGATATTTTGTACAATTTGATGTCAGCACAGTGGACGGACAACGTCTTTTCTCCTGTAAAAAAGTATCACGACGTGGGCGTGTACATTTCAAAGGCAAGGACTTTGTAACAGGAAAAGACTATATGATTGCCTATGACGGCTGGCAAATCATGATTCCAGATTTAATCATAACAGATGGTCAACAAAAAATAATGCTGAATAAGGAGATGGAAGGCTGGTCTGTGTTTACGTTGGATGAACAGCCAATTGCACGCTGGCAAGCGGTTTATCAAGAAACACATTTTGATATTACACTGGAGATAGAAGCAACGAGCCCGATTCAACATGAAGCATTTTTTATTGCCATAGGACAGGCTGTCTTATTTGTCGGAGCATAGTGTGAAAAGCACCTTTCATGAATGAGAGGTGTTTTTTTTGATGACATCAACTTCATCGTTATTGCACTATTACAATGTTAATTATAGTAAAATTAACTAAGAAGTTTCCAACTTACAATCATTGTTTGAAATTGATATTTCGAGGAGAGAGTGGGATGAAGAAAAAGCCGATTTACGTTGAAATTGATATACAAGCACCGATTGAGGATGCTTGGCATTATACGCAAAACCCAAAGTTGCATGAACAGTGGGATTTACGCTTTACATCCATTACATATAAAGAAAAAGAAGAGCTTTCAGAACTGCAACGCTTTACTTATGAAACAAAAGTGATGCCTGGTGTAACAGTGAGTGGGTGGGGAGAAAGTAAAGGGGAACATTTGACGAAAGATGGCGTTAAAATATCTTCTTTGCATTTTGGGACGCCACAAAAAATATCACCAATTGCAGAGGGTAAAGGGTATTGGAAGTATATTCCGAAGAAACAAGCGTTAACTTTTTTAACGCAATATGATTATGAAGTGCGCTACGGCAAATTAGGATTGCTATTTGACTTGGTATTTCGTCCATTAATGGGATGGGCAACAGCACTTAGTTTTGATGTTTTGAAAAGGTGGCTAGAGAAGGGAGAAAATCCATCTGCGCAATATCGACGCTTTTTTCTAACACTGCTTATTAGCGCATTATTTTGCTTCGTTTGGTTGTATCATGGACTAATACCTAAAGTACTGTTCCAACATCCTCTGGAAGTGATGATGGTAGAACATTCGTTGACACAGGTGAATACTGCTAATGACCGCAATGTAGCAAATGCAACTTCACTCGTTTATTGGATTGGTGTGGCAGAGATGCTATTTGCACTTTGCTGGTTAGTACCTAGAGGGAAGCGGTTGCTCTTTGGGCTGCAAATCATGTTATTCCCACTCTTAACGCTTGGTGCTGTGTTAGTAGATACTGATATTGCAATAGCCCCATTCAACCCAGTCACATTAAATGGCGCATTATGGGTCTTATCCATTATAGGATTTGTACTTAGTAAAGATTTACCGAGTGCGGCAAGTTGTAAACGAAAGCGAGGGAAAAAAGATTGACCATCTATCAAACGTTATTAGGGGAGGACTTTAAAAGACTCCATCCAAAACTACAACAGCGCTATGCATTGCCAGTAGGTCAAACGTTTAATGCGCAAGGCGTGATGCATGATATACAATCAGGAGCAAAATGGATGCGTCCCTTTTATGTGATGGCTGCCAAGTTTAGGTTTTTATTTCCTGAGTCAGGAAAGGATATCCCCTTTACTATCAGTAATACATGTCGACAAATGCCCAATGGAGAATTGGAGGTTATATGGGAACGTTCCTTTTATTTTAATCGCAAGACAAGGCATTTTGATGCGAGGATGACGGTTGATCCAATTAAAAAAATTGTCAAAGATTACTTAGGCGCACCAGCTCTTTTTTATTCAGATTTATTGTTTTCAGTGACAAGAGAAGGGAAATTAATTATTCGTTCAGGGCCACAACGATTTGTTATGTCTAGACTAGAATGGGCGATACCGCAACAGCTAGAAGGGCGCGTTATTGTCGAGGAAGGCTATGATGAGTACAGAGAAGTTTTTACAATTCACGTATCGATTTATAATCCGCTTATTGGGAGGTTAATGATGTATGCTGGGGAATTTACGCAAAAATCTCTTTAGTCCCGTGTTATTAATAGGTTGGGTACTTATGCTGTGTTGCTATCTGTTTAGCATGCAACCACATTATTTACTATTACTTACTTTTGCGCAACTTGTATTCGTCCCTGCAATGCTAAAAATGGTCGTTTCTTTCAATAAAATAGGTCATATTATTATCATCGCTATGATGCTTGTTGTAACGATTTTACACTTTTCTATTAATCGTGAGTTAGCGATTGTCTTAGCGGGTTTATATGTTGTCTATACAGCTTATATTGCATACCAAGGTGTGACGCGCTTTTTACAGCGAGGTTTTACGAACATTGCTGAAATCGCTATCGATATTGGACTCCTCTATTTATTTATTGGAGGTCTATGGTTCTTTGCCTTTATAGCAGAAATAGATACAGGATTTTCATCGTTAATTACATGGTTAACTGCAATCCATTTTCACTATTCAGCTTGTCTATTTGCAATATCAATTGGTTTATTTGGACGTTTCCATACAAGCAAATGGTACAATGCAGTCGTCATAATCTTACTAACAGGACCATTGTTAGTTGCACTTGGAATTACGTTTTCGACAGTCATTGAAATTGTATCAGTGGCACTTTATATATTTGCCATCTACTGCTTGTTTACACTGTCCTTGAAAACAACTCTGCCTAAGAGACAGGGAGCACTATTGCGAATTTCTTACGGCTCATTATGTTTGACAATTTTAGGATCTTTTCTTTATGCTATTGGCAATTTTACTGGCACGTCGATTATAAGTATTCCCGACATGTTAACCTTTCATGGTTTAGTGAATTGTCTGTTGTTTGGATTGATGGGGGTAATCGCGTGGGGAATAGACGTCCCAAAATCTTCCCATCAGCCTTTTACGTTTCCGGTGAGTCGTATACGGGGGAAACTACAGCCTTTGGAAGAGCCTCATACCGGTTTAGTTGATGCACTGCAAGATTTTGTAGATACAAGGAAGCTTCCACAAATTATTCCACATTTTTATGAGCAAACGACTAATTATCGTCTAAATGCTTCGGTACAATGGCGATGTTGGTTTAAACCATTTGCATTCATCTATCAAGGCATTAGCCGTTGGATGCAACAGCTTAATTTGCCGCTATCCAGTCGACCAGTGGAGATGAATGGCGTTATTATGAAAGTAGATGAACGACAGGATGGTCGCCTTGCTCCGCGTGCTTGGATTCGTAAAATAAACGAGCAGACGATATTCGTAGCCATTTACTCACAACATACGACCAATCAAACAACGTATATGAATATTGCTTTACCATTACCTTTTTCAACTATGATAGGTATTTTATATGTATATGAGCAAGACGGAAAATTACATATAACAAGCTCTAAAACTGGGGAAGCAGGTATCTATTTAGCATTCAAACAAAATATATTGAGACTACCTTTGAATGAGCATTTTACGATTACGGCGAAAAATGATACAACTTTAACGGCGATACATACGATGCGCATTTTTGGATTGTCTTTTTTAAGAATAGATTATCAAATAGAACAAATATAATTACGTTATTCTACAATAATAAAAAATAAGCTGAAGAAAGAGAAGAAGTGTTAGATTGACGAATGTCGATTTAACACTTTTTTGCTGTAAGTACTATTATCTACTACTGAGAGCAGTTGCATAATTAGTTTCGTTTTCTACCATTCAATTTACATGTTAATAGTATAGAGAAAATATACTATCAACTTAGCTCCATTTTGTGAATTTTAGATTCAAGTCCCGAAAAAATTGAATTTTTTAACTAGAATAAGCAAACTAAATAAGCGAAAAGTCTTATTTATGGATTTTTCTTTTTTATAAAAATCATAATCCAATAGAAGGAAAAATGATGTTGAAAATCAAAAGGATGCTAAAAAACACAAAGAAACCTCTGTTTTATTCAACTAATTATAAGAAAAAATATTATTTCATCCTAAACCTTTTTAAAAATGGTAGATTACTAATATTAAGCAATACAGTTAAATTTTTTATCGATTGCCTGTTATTTTTTAGAGAAGAAATAGAATACTCGAAGGAGATTGCCAAAAAATTGATAATAAGAAGGAGAAATTGACAAATGAATTTTAAATCGATTAGCAAAAGGATTGTATTTTCATTTAGTATTGTTGTTGCCGTTATTGTTTTATATATTGGTTTCAATTTTTATGAAATTGCACAAAGTAACCAAGCGACAGAACAAATTGTGGATGAGGAGTTGCAATTATTAATTGCTGATTATGAGTTAGCATCTACTATTGGTTTAAGAATTGCTGCAGCAAGGGGCTATGTATTATCTGGCAATGAAAAATATAAAACAATTTATGATGAAAATGTAGAACGAGCGCTTGCCAATGAAAAAATACGTCTAGCTATTGCTGAATCAGCAGAATTTAACAAGTATGCTGAAATGGCAAAAGAATGGAGTAGCTATGTTCAAAACGATGTTTTTGAAATATACGATCAAGGAAATAAGGAATTAGCCATACATAATTTAGCTGCAATGGATGAAAAAGCGACGGAAATCCGTGAGGGATATGAGGCATTAGCAGCACAACGGAAACAATCAATAAATGCTGTAGGAGATACACTTATTACTGATGGGGAACGTAAGCAAACTATAAGTATTATTGTAGGAATAAGCATTGCCTTGATCGCCATTATTATTGCAATATTCAGCGCTCGTATTATTTCGAAGCCTATTATCTTAATTACCAATCGGATGAAGAAAATTACAGATGGGGATTTAAGTGAACCTGCACTAAATGTAACATCAAAAGATGAAATAGGGCAATTAACCGAAGCAACAAATACGATGTCCCAAATTTTAAATAATCTATTAAAACATATTCAAACGGTGTCAAATGAGGTTGCCGCCCATAGTGAGGAACTGATGCAATCTGCTACAGAAGTAAAAGAGGGGACAGAGCAAGTTGTAGATACAGTTGAAGAAATTGCAAATGGAACGGAAGTGCAAGCGAGTAATGCATCTGATGTGGCAACAAGTATGATGGATTTTTCAAGTAAAGTAACCGATGTCAATCAAAGTAGTAGAGATGTCTATCAGTTTTCTGAATCTGTGATGAAGCTAACAGAAGAAGGGAAAGGACGTATGGAAGCTTCTACACAACAAATGATGACAATTGACTATATTGTGAAAGATTCAGTTGAAAAACTAGATGAATTAAATAAACAAACACAGGAAATATCTAAAATTATTGCGGTAATTCATGATATTGCAGCGCAAACAAATTTACTGGCGTTAAATGCAGCAATTGAAGCAGCACGTGCAGGAGAGCATGGCAAAGGATTCGCAGTAGTAGCAGATGAAGTTCGAAAACTAGCAGAGCAAGTATCTTCATCTATTAGTGAAATTACAGGTATCATTCAAATAATTCAAGATGATTCAACCGTTGTGACATCCTCTCTCGAAAAAGGATATGGAGAAGTTGCAAAAGGTACAACACAAATTGTTTCGACGAATGAGACATTTAGTGAAATTGCAAATGCTGTCTATTCCATGTCATCGAGCATCGTCAATATGTCAACAAAGCTAGAAGAAGTTGTACAAAATACGATGACTATTAATAAATCAGTGGATGAAATTGCCGCTGTGTCTGAGCAGTCAGCTGCAGGTATTCAAGAAACTTCAGCAACGATAGAACAAACCGCTAGCTCAATGGACGAAATAAAAAATAGTTCAAGTCATCTAGCTGAAATGGCTGAAAACTTAAATGATCTTATTGGGAAATTTAAATTATAAATAATGTATTAAACCGATTGGATACAACACCGAAAGAAAACAACAAATTACGATAAACAAAACCAGTAAGAGGCGAATGTATCGCTTACTTGCTGGTTTTTTAATGTTCATAAGTAATTGTTGGTGAATATCTTTTAAAAATAGATTTTCCAATGGATAAACGAGGAAATGGTCATTTATTTGGTTAAAATTGAATAATCGTAAGTTCAATGGGGATATAAATAGGATGAATAGGGTGATTTATGGAGTACTTAATAAAGTACGACATGTAAACGACAGGAGGCATGAGGATGGCAATACTTGTAGTAAAAAAAGGTATAATGCATCGTTATCAAAATATCAATCAGGCGCTGCAAGACGCTGAAGTTGGAGATGCTATAGAAATTCGGGATGGTATTTATGAAGAAAGTATAGAGATTTCAAAAAGGTTAACGCTCTATGGTAAAGGGGATGTTACGATTAAAGGTGGCGTGTTTATTCGTTACCATACGCATGTGGACATCCATAATATCCGATTTAGTCAAGGCCAAGGCATTTATGTGAAAGGGGATTTGCAGCTTGAAAACTGCATCATTGAAAAGCAACAAGTAAGTACCCAAGTCACTGTTAACTTTGGCACTTTAATGATGAAAAATGTTGATATACTGGCAGGCGCATCTAATCAATTTGGCATTCGGATAGATAATGGTTCAAGTGTTATGCTGATTGAATCGACATTACACCAGCATACGAAAGCACAAATCATTGCACAAAATAGTGAAATTTCATTGTCGAAGTGCATGTTGCTAGAGGGCACGATGAATGGAATTTTTGCCATACGAAACGTTCACATGGTCATAGAGGATTGTGAAATTCATGGGCATGAAAAAACTCAAATTGTTGCAGCATCCAGTACAATTTCTTTAGTCAACTCGCTTATTCACGAAGGAAAAGACGTAGGAATCCAAGTATTTAGTGGTTCAAAATTAACAATCAATCAATGTGAAATCAAGCACCATGCTGAAACTAATGTCGTTGTCCATGAAAGCGAACTTGTAGCGTCTGATAGTCGCATTGCGAAAAGTAATGGCAATGGACTGTATATAGGTGAAAAATCAAAGGCTGTTATCTATGATTGTCAGTTATCCGGTCATAAAAAACCACAGCTGTTTATAGAGAATAGTAAAGCCGAGATTCGAAAATGCCAGGTGACAAATGGCAGCACAACAGGTATCACTATTTTCAATGAAGCCGATGTCATGATGACAGAATGTACAATTCATCATCATACACAATTTCACGTAATTGTTGATGCAAGTGGTCTTGTTCTCGATCAATGTATCATACAGTTTGGGCAAACAGGTGGAATTTATGGAAATGATCATGCCAAAATCACAGTAAAAAATTCACGCATACAGGAATTAGAAAGTCATCATATTTATATTAATAATGCGCGTCTTTTTGCCAACAAATGTACCTTTAACCATATAGTTGGTAATGGAATTACGTGTATTGATGCCATTGTTGAAGTAGTAGACAGTCAATTCTCGCAATGTAAACAAAGTCCTTATTCTATTTTTTGGTCTGATAAGTCAATGGGGCGCATCCAAAATTGTGCAATCAACGACACCGAGCGAACTTTTTTGGCAATGACCAATCAATCGCTTCTTGAACTCGTCAATAGCACCTTATCCAATGTTAAAACAGCGGCAGTTGTTCAGGAACAGAGCCAATTATATATTCGGGGACCAATGCAAGCGGGAAGGTGTCAAAAAGATGACTCTTCAAGAATTATTCATATAGACTTACAACAACCAACGAGTAAAAAAACACAACGAATTGTCGATAAATTAAGTACATGTAACGGAAGCAATGTTGAAGATTGAAAAAAGAAAAAGAGTAGTTTCAAACTTTTGAAATTACTTTTTTTATGTCTGTTACAAGTCAAATGGTAAACACGGAGGTTTCAATTATAAGAAAAGGGGTATAAACAGTAGGGTTGGAACGTTCAATACCATATATATTCCATTTTTTACTATGCTATAAAAGTGTCTTAAGTGTGTAAGATGAAAGACCTTTACGAGATAAAATACTTGAAGAGGACGAATTTTTCATGCAAAATATGGACAAAGATTCATAGAATTCGACATAAGAAGTATTGATTTGTAAGAAAATTGCCCACTTTTTTGTGCGCGATACATTATGGTGAGAAAACTTGGAATTTATTCGGAAGTAAATTTAAAATATTTGTAATATTATATCCAAAATAACAATGTTTGTTTTTGTAGAAGAAAATATTGTTAGAAAATTTAGTTTTTAGATTGCTTAATTTGTAGGTTATATCCTATAATTAGTAAAAATGGTTCATTAATAATATTGTCTGTCTGTAGTACTAGACCTTTGGATAATGTTTTTGGAATAATGAAATGTTTTTGAATTTGGAAATGGGGTGAGAAAAGATGTTTGGGCTTTCGAAAGAAGAAATTATGATGATGCTAAAGAAAGTTGAATTAGCAGATAGCCAAAAAATTGCAATAGCTGATATATTTCATCAAAATAATCTGTTAATTGAACAACAGCTAGCATTTATTATCCATCTAGTAATAGATGAGCGCGAACGAAATACGTCAAACAATACATATTTAAATTAATGTCAAGGGATTTTGTCAAAGCGATAAACGATGCGTCTTTATATTATGCATAGAACAAATTATTAAAATCATGTGAGTCAAAATGATAAGGCTTACATCACAATATATGTAAATAAAGAAGAAATCACAGTTTTTTGTTGTGGACAAAATAACTGTGATTTTTTACTATATAAAACAAAAAATGAAACTTAGAACTATTCTAAACGTATAAAAGATAAAGAAGGAGGTTGTAATAATGAAAAGATGTGAGTGGGTAAAGTTAGACGAGCCATTATATGTAGATTATCATGATAAGGAATGGGGTGTGCCGATTTATGACGATCAGCACTTATTTGAAATGATTTGTCTAGAGGGGGCACAAGCAGGTCTGAGCTGGTGGACAATTTTACAAAAGAGAGAAGGTTACCGAGAGGCCTTTGACCAATTTAATGCTGCTAAAATCGTGTCCTATACCGAAGAGAAGTTGGCTGAACTAAAAGAGGATACACGTATCGTGCGCAACAAGCTTAAAATAGCAAGTGTCGTAACGAATGCACAAGCCTTTTTACGTATCCAACAACAGCATGGTTCTTTTTCACAGTACATATGGTCATTTGTAGACAATCACCCTATTGTGAATAACTGGGAAACGATTGCTGATGTACCAGTAACAACTGAACTAAGTGATCGAATGAGCAAACAGCTTAAAAAAGATGGTTTTAAATTTGTGGGTAGCACGATTTGTTATTCATTTATGCAGGCAGTCGGCATGGTCAATGATCATATTGTAGATTGTGGTTGTCGACAAGAGCAATCGTTAGAACAATCTTAAATTTATAGCCTATAACAAGGGGAATAATAGATGAAATGATGGACGTGAAAAATAAGTAACTAAACTAATATGTTCTAGTAATACTATTGCAATATTTTAAATATACGATTTCACTAGACAATTAGGATGTTCTCATATATAATGGAATTAATAATAAGATTTCTTGATTTAAAATATTGAATTCACCTATTACAAAAAGTAATCGTGTTTTTCGGTACTTTTTATAATAGGTGAATTTTTTTTTGAAGAAATTGTTTATTAATTTATTTTTTGGAGGTTTTATTTATGAAACAAGGTACAGTAAAATGGTTTAACGCAGAAAAAGGTTTTGGATTTATCGAAGTTGAAGGTGAAGCAGACGTATTCGCTCACTTCTCAGCAATCCAAGGCGAAGGTTTCAAATCACTTGACGAAGGTCAAAAAGTTGAATTTGAAGTGGAAGACGGTAACCGCGGACCACAAGCTAAAAACATCGTTAAACTATAATTGAACGATCGTTTTGTAAAAAGAGGCATTCTTTAAGAATGCTTCTTTTTTTTCTTTATTTAAAATAATCATCCTATACAATTGTTATTTTTCGTTCCATGTTAAAAGCATTAATCTGTATATCATGAATACACCTAGATAAGCCCCAACAACTAAAAATAATGGATTTAAAAAAACGGCATGGATGGTTGTCATAAATACTGCACCATCTTTAATAATTTGATAAATTGATGTGGATGCAATACTACCAAAAATTATCAGCGCTAGCACAGCCAAAACATTCCATAGCAGGCGAGCACGGTCACTTTTGTATTGTAGCAATAGCATGATAGCAGGGACAACGATGCTCGATAAGATGATGAACAGTTTCAACTTAAATCACTTCCTTTCCTTAATTATGACCATGACTTTTAAATCATAATCAATGGCAGAAAGTAAAGCATGCTATAGTGTGTCATCGCTAATAAAAAGAACGTGTAAAAAAATTAACAATGGGGTAATAAAAAATATAGCCAGTAATATGGCAATCAAGAATAGGGAAGAGAAATTATTGAATGATAAAAGCTTTCTATGATGTTCAGCTTTTTTTAAACATATAATGATATGATTTAAGTACATATCCAGTTAAGGAAAAAAATTAAAGATTCAGGAGGGATTATCATCAAAGATCATCGTGTAGTATACACAAAGAAAACGAAGGGGGAAGGACGGAAAATGGAAAAGAAAACTGTAGTTAAAAATGGAATAGGATTTGGTTCAGTTCTAGCCATTACAATATCTTGGAGTGTCCATCATTCTATACTATGGGCAATTATTCACGGATGCTTTAGTTGGCTATATGTACTTTATTATGTGATGACAAGATAAAGAGATTTAAGAAGTTGTACATAAGGCTGCGGATGATTAGTTTTAACATATCCTTCGCAGTTTTAGCATACATAACTAAGTGTTACTTTTACGATTAATGACACTACTCATTGTTTACTGTAAATGAAAGTTCTTTGAAAGAAAGGTTGATAGGATGACACATCAAGTTACCGCTAAGAGCAATATAGATTATGGTGCTACAGGCATCGATGAAATATTGCAAAATGTAGCATATATTTTATCTACATTTGTTATGTCTTACCCGGATAAGAGAGGACGGGACAGAAAAAAAGAGCTTGAAGTCCCTTTTCATTTTGCAAAGAAACGTAATACCGAACGTATCATTGATAGTATTCAACGATTTGAGCCTCGAGCAGTCATTATTGATGTGGACTATGTAGGAGATGTATCGAAAGGAAAGATCGAACCAGTAGTAAAAGTAATTGTTAATGGATAATTAGTTTGTATAAGAATAGCTTGTAACAGTCCACCATCCTTCGTAGTAAAAAACCTGCTTGACTATTTAGGAGAATTTTGGAAGTCGCAGCAGACGGTATTCACGTATACTGAAAGTCATCCGTAAATAGCAAGCAGATTCTTTTATAAAGCTTAGGTTTGTTTACACAGTTGCAATTCGTCTAAGTGCGTCAATTTTTTTGCAGTCGACAATAATAGGTGCATTTGCTGCTCCAGCTTCAACAAAATAAGCACAACAATTACACGTATCTAATTTTAAGAAAATAACACCAAGGAAGCTACCGCCACTTGATAAATAAAGATCTACTGTAGTTCCTAATTCAAATCTTCGTAATAAATGACAAATACAGCCTTCACAGTGGTGATGATCGTCTTTGTCCTCATCTCTGTCATCTTTCCAACAAGATTTTTTTTCACAAGCACAATAATTGTGTTTCCATTCTTCATGTTTTCGGCAACAAGATTTTCCTTTATGATCATGTTTGCATTTTTTTTCGACTTCGCAATAATATTGATCTTCTTGTTTATCACATGTATCTTTTTTGTAATGATTCCAATTCATATGTTTACAATATCTATTATCTGTCATTTTGAAATCTCCCTTTTGTTAGTTTGTTTGTGTAATGCGCGCGCTAGCCTTACATTTATAATCTATGAATTGAAATGATATTGACTTGGTAATATGTCCCTTAATAGAGTTAAAAATTAAAATCATTTTGAAAAAACAAACCTGTATGTATACCTATTGGATACAAATGATAGAAAGAAATAAGATTTGAGTAAAGAAAAAGAAGGTCAAAGAGCATAACGGTGTTGCCTTCCTTTCCTTTTGCGACAAAGAAGCTCTTTCCAGTGATGCGTCAGTGCCCAAAAACGTATTTTTTTGAAAAAAGGAGAGCAGGAGAAAATGCATAAAAGTTTTATAAAAGGTATTTGTATAGTGATGGCATTACTTATATTTGTAACAATTTATTTGAAATACCAGCCGACTACATCTGTGAAATTAACTCAAAATAATTCTTCTCAATATGCATCTGAAGAAATAGCGCAAAAGTTACAACGTACGCAATTAACAAAAAAAATAATTATAGCGCTAAGGGATGAAGGCTATCATCCAGATAGCACGATTGAATATTTAATCGACTCATCGGACAATCAAATTATCACAATAAGTTTACATAATTTAGAGAAAATCGATAACCGAACGGAGAGCAAAATCCAAAAAATAGTAAATAACATTGCAAAAAAGAATAACTTTAATTTGTTTATTGTGGATGTCCAGCTTACTGATCGAAATTGACGATTTTTGTACATGAATCCTAGTCTATTAGAAGATAATAAATAGTTAGTAATAACTACAAAAAGTTGAAAATTATTGGAAAATTATTATAGTATGTACTCCTCTTTATTGGTATATTTAGTATGTTAAAAGAAGAATTGGGAGGATTTAGTGATGAAGAAGTTTTTAATCATGGCTGTACTGTCGTTAGTAGCAATTATGGCAGCCGCATGTGGTAGTGAAGTTAGCAAAGGAGGTAGCACTCCTATCCCAAGTAACGAAGCAAAGAAGGAAGAAGCTTCAGCAGATAAGGAATCAGAAGAAAAAGAAGAAGTTAAAAACGATCAGACTGAGAAAGAAGCAGCTGCTCCAGTCGTTAATTATGCAAGAAACTATTTAGAAGATGTACCATTTTTCACAGAAGATCAACTAACATTAGAAAAGCAATCATATAATTTTATTTCAACGAATGCAGATTTATTCCCTGCTTTATCAAAAGAAGCAATTCAAAAAACAAAAAAGCTTGCGGATGATAAAATCACTTCCAAGCATTTAAATAAAAATATTAAACCGTATCTAGAGAAAATGGTTACTTTTGCAGGCGATATCATCCAAATAGAGGAAGATACATTAGAGGATGGTACACCAGTGTCACTTATTTTAATTGAAGATATGGACTTTAATGCGATTTATGCCATTGGCTATCAATCAACAGAATTCCTTGAAGGGGATTTTGTGGAAATTTGGGGTTTACCTTTAGGTCAATATAGTTATGAAAACATAGATGGCGGTACTACATTAGCTCAGGCTATTGCAACGTCTCATATAGAATAAAAAATATAAGGACACTCTCGAAGGAGATGTGTCCTTTTAGCATGCATCAAAAATTAATCTAATCTATGATATAATCGCAAAGAAAGAGGTGATTTTCCTGAATATTTTAGTTTTAGGTGCAACTGGCCGTGTAGGCAGTCATATCGTTTCCCTTGCACTAAACGATGGTCATCAAGTAATCGCATTAGTACGTACACCAAGTAAAATGATAATAGCGAATGAGAATTTACAAGTTAAACTAGGTAATGTCTTAAATAAAAACGACCTCATATCAGTTATGGCAGATGTAGATGTCGTTATTAGCGCATTAAATACGGATGGGTCAAACACGTTAACAGCAAGTTTACCACTCATTCTCGATGCAATGGCAAGTAAAAAAGTGAACCGAATTATAACAGTCGGGACAGCTGGAATTTTACAAAGTCGTCTAACGCCTAATTTACTTCGATATCAATCCAGTGAATCAAAACGAAAGTCAACGTTTGCAGCACAAGAACATCACAATGCCTTTAAATTATTAGCGCAATCAACTATGGATTGGACAATCGTTTGTCCTACATATTTACCAGATGGACGTTATACAGGTAAATATCGCGTAGAGCGGGATTTACTTCCAGAAGGTGGAAGTGAAATATCTGTGGCAGACACTGCACAATTTACTTACCAACAAATTCAATGTTCTGAATACGTGAAGTCTCGAGTAGGGATCGCCTATTAATAGATTATTTGCACACACTTATTTTAACGATGTTAGTTAAAATGAGTGTGTTTTTCCGTCATCGAAGAATCTACAGCTTTACGTCATTTTAATAAAAAAAGCTGTAGCAACAGTTTGCTACAGCAAATGAATAATTAGGGAGATTCATGGCTTAAATTTTATTGTGGCACATAACTTGTTTTTTTATACTACATATGGCAGTTAATAATTCAAATTTAAAAGCATTTTTTAATCATTTCCACAAATAATAAAGTACTAAATAATTTTTTTGGGAAGTGAAGTTGTTGAAGAAATTAATGCTATATATTGTGCCTTTTTGTATTTTAGCTATCCATTTTTTTTGTAAGTGAACGTTTCTCTGCTGATAAAGGAAGAAAATATTATGAAGAGGCAGGGCAAATATTATGGGAAATAAAAACAAATGAAAAAATAATTGCATTGACCTTTGACGATACCTCATAAAAAATATACACCTGAAATATTAGATGTTCTAGACAAGTACAATGCAAAATCCACATTTTTTATAGTCGGTGAAAATGCAGAAAAAACCCAGCAGTTATTCAAAGAATGTATGAAGAAGTATGAATTAGCCATTCACACATATACACATCCTTTAAGAACGACTATCCCTAATCTATTGAAGGAAATTAAACAAACACATGAAACAATTTACGGTATTAGTGGATATTCTCCAACTTTATTCCGTCCAGTGGAAGGGCAATATACAGACGGGATGATTGATGCAGTTGCAAAAGAAGGATACAAAGTAGTGATGTGGTCTTGGCACCAAGATACAATGGACTGGAAAAGCCCTGGTGTTAATAAAATTGTCAACACTGTGTTGAAAGGGGCTAAGGAAGGCAATATTGTTCTTTTTCATGATGGGGGCGGAGATCGAGGTCAAACGGTTAAAGCGCTCGAAAAAATTTTACCTGAACTGGAAAAGCAGGGATATAAATTTGTCACGGTTTCGGAATTACTTGAAGTGCAAAAAGCAACGAATAAAATGGAAAACAATAAGAAATAATAGGCTGCTTAGGTTAAAATAACTTCGATAAGTGCAAATTAAATGGGCACTTATCGAGGTTTTTTAGCGTATTCCGCTAGTTATTATTTGAGCCTGACCATCATCAATAGCATTCAAATTAAGCGAATAAGTACGACATCAAATAAAAAAGAAGAGCACAATAGTGTGCCCTCCCATTTCTAACGACGATGTTCTACAAGGTCAATTGCACCTAACACAATATGTGCTAAACCAAATCCAAAGACTGTATGGGCAATCATTTTGTTAGAACCGCTTTTTTGCTTTAATGCATATCCAGCAGCCGTAACAGCAGAACCTAAAATAGTTGGGATTAAACCTTCTCGAATTGAATTCATCAAAATCCCTCCATCGTAGTTAATTTGGTGTCATCACACCATTTATACTATTTGCGAATATGCGCAATACTATACTTGTCCAAATTTACTCTAATGAAGTGAATTTTTGTATAGAAAGGCGAAACACAGTAGGAAATCCAAGTACTTTCTCTTTTTTAAGCATGAAAAAATGGGTCACTTGGGGGAAGTGACCCAAAGGGGTTAATAGGAGTGTAAAGCTGGCATCATGCATGCCATTGCTTTGTATAACATTTTTTATAAGAAAGCAGTACCGACAATAATTAAGAGAATAAAGAGTACAACAATAAGCGTAAACGTAGAGCCATTGCCGCCACCATAGTAATAGTCACCGCCGTAGTTATATCCACCACAATAATTATTGTTCCAGCTTCCTACATTTCCGTAGTATCCCATGAAACATACCTCCTTTCCTTCCTTCAATTTATAATATGTTCCCTGTTGAAATGCGGAGGGGTATTTATCCCAATTCAAGCCCATCTGTTTTAGAAATGTTTTTTATAAAAAAATGTGTAAAGTTTTTCATTACAAAAAGCTGCAGCGTATAAAAACGCTACAGCTTTGAATTGGTTACCTGTTTGGTTTGTCAGTAAGAGCATTATAACATATTTTTTAAACTGCAGTATAGCAATTCTAATTCACTACATTAATTTTGGCTAATATGTATAAGGAGTTACTCCCACTACAATTTTATCACGGTCTTTAAATGTTCTTTCTGTTCAAAATACATAGTAGCTTAAACACTTGTAATTCATTTTAAACAAACCCAATATTTGCGAAAAAGCATAGACAATTTTATGTTTCCCCTAATGTCTTAGCCCACTTTAGATCATTGTAGAAAGCATATGGATGTGCCAAAAAGTACAAAGAATGATAGGTACTGGTTAGAAGCTTGAGGGAGATTAATTTACGAAAAGTTAGTTCTTTCTGTATTTTTGTTAACCTCCTTAGGTCTAGGAATTGAATATGCTAGAAATGAAGGCAGGGATTGAAGAAATCCAAAAAGTACTTTATGAAAAATAAAGTAGTTTTTTTATGCCTTCAGCTATCACCTGTGTGGGGGGCTAATATAGAGGAAAGTAGGTGATGATATGGAAACAAATACATTTTGGTCTTCACTTATAGGAGGTATGACCGCATTAATCGTATATCTAATTGGCGGTGTGGATGAATTGGTGACATCTTTAACAATATTAATGGCAATCGACTTAACATTAGGTGTAATGGTTGGTTGGATCATCAAAGATATAGATTCTCGTAAAACGTTTAAAGGTCTTCTGAAAAAGACAGCCATGATTTTAATGGTTATCGCAGCAGTTCAGTTGGACAACGCGACAGAAAGCGGCAACTTTATGCGTAACGCCATGATTTTGTTTTTAATTGGGATGGAAGGTATAAGTATAATCGAAAACTTAGGTAAGTTGGGCATTCGTGTTCCAAAGTTTTTAGCAAATGCTTTTGCACAGTTGAAAAAGGATAATGACGATAAAAAGGATGATGAGCAGTAGATTGTAGTTAAAAGTCTCGTGACTTAATGGATACTTTTTAATGTCTTATAAGGATATTACATTAAACAATTCCCACACAGTAATGGCAAGAAAATAGACACAAGGCCATTTGCCTATCAAAATAGATTTTCTACCACACGCTGCCTTTGGATAAGACTGCTGAAGACCCTGTATCTGTGGATTATAGTATATGGTGCGGGGATTGTTAGTCGAAAGGAATAATCTCATTGAGGTAGCAGGTCATAAAAATGAAACGTTTAATTGATCTTTTAACGCAGCACAAAATGGTAGCTGTTTTTCATAAAAATAATAAAAGAGTCACATCTAACTAGGTGGGGCTTTTTATTTTGCATTTAATAATGAGGGGAAGAACGTGTTGAAGGATAACACATCTCGAAAGAACGGCGTTGAAGGAATATTGAAGCATAAATGGATGTGATAAAGAGAACGTTGCCTTCAACAAGCTTTACCAAGTTTATTTGGAAAGAGGTGGTAGTATGCAATTAACCGATGGCTCCTGGATTTTTGAAACCGAAGAGATAGAAGCGGCTGTCATGAACTTAGAACGAGAGGGATACGAGCGAGAAATGTTGAACGCCTTTGCTCGATATGCTTACTTACGTTATAAACAAGTTAGGGATACTGTAAATCCACGGAAGTGCAAATACATGTTTATTGATAAAGTAAGAGAACAATTAAAGTCCCCAGCAAAATTACGTAGAGTTAGTAGTTTATTGAATATGACCGAAGAGGAAGTACAATACATTGTGGCATTTGTAAAAAAGCATTTGAAATATGTAAAATAAACAACCCTGTTTCAGTGAACTGGAAAATAAAATAGGTTTATTGAAACTTTGTAAATTATATAAACTTTTTGCCAATCCAATGAGCTGTTAACACTATAGGAAAAAAGAGCACACCAAAAGGTAAGGATATCAAAATCATTTTCCACGTAACAATTTGCTCCATCCATAATGATCTATATAAAACAATGCTGTATGGAATAATTATAATAACCGATGTAATAGTTCCAGGAGCAATAGAGCGGAATATAATAGTCTGCCCAATATGCGTAAACGCATGAATAAAAAATACTAATGAAACGGCTATAAAAAAGTATAAACTCCAACTAGTACCATTATAGAGATAGTAAATAGCTGAAATAGTAGCTGCACTGACAAATAAAAAAATAACAATAACTGCTGCTGCAAATTGAGCTGTCGTCATAGAAAACTGCTTCACAATTCGGTCAGCTATTTTGGGAGGCAACCGTTTATAAATCTTATTTCGATTCTTATGTAACCATTTTTCTACTAATATAATCTCTTCAAAATCGTGGATAATGAAAAGAATAGGAAATAACCAGATTAATGTTTGAACATTTAACCAGAATGCCATATTGACCTCACTTGCTTTCGTTTATATTTGGTCATGTATAAAGATTGTAGATTGGAATGGAAAAATGATTAAAGGGTCACTGGACCAGAGTGACCCTAACCAACAAATCAGGAGGTGCAAAGCTAAATTTGCTTTACACTACTATTACTATGATGAAATAGTTATGATAACTAGCTATTAGCCTGCAAACTAGATAAAAAATAAATACTTTATTATTTATAAAGTTACGTGTGTTTCTATGATTATAAGTATTATACCAATTATGGATTATTTAGTTAATTACTTTTTGAATAATCGTGAGTGATAGTTAACTTTTTGTAAAATACTGCTCTTTCGACAAATACGAAATGTTGATTAAGAAAAATGTTTCTAATTTATGCAAGAAATTCAAAGTGCATTGTAATGCATAGGGAAATAGTATAGTGAGTATGCGCAAGGATAAGTCTATCTACATGTGACATTGTCGATCTTTTTAATCAAATTTGTTGTTTTCAATTGTCAGAAATTATCAATATATCTTATAATAATAAAAAATATAATATAAGAGGTGAACTTATGGGGAAACCAGTAGATTACAATCTATTTCCAGCCTATCAAAACACACTTGAAGACAGACTAACCGAACGAAAAGAAGAATATATAGAAGAGTTAGAAAAAGCAAAACTTGGCGGGTATCTATTAGATTTTGAAAAATTATTAGAAGAAGTACCGCAATAAAAAAAGCACCTCACAGGGGGTGCTTTTTAGTTGAAACAAATCGTAAAAATCTGTATACCTCGTTACATACCAATCGAAAAAATTTCTTATTCGCCATTACATATCAAATAAAATAAAATTTTAGCAAATTGCTACAAAGTTTGTATAAGAATTAATAATTCAGTAAATATATTTATTTTGAATTATCTTCAAAATAATAGTTAAATAACCTTGATTTTTAGTTTGGATATTGAAATGCTATCCGTAATTGTTAAAATAAATTTTAACTAGATTTAGCGAGACATAGGAGAATAAGTGTCCAAATCTTAATGAGGTGGGTAGTATTAGATACCCATTAATAAAAATACTATGATAATGTTCGGTTGTAAATAATTTTAATACTCTGAAAACTGATAAACAGATTAAAATTTAATGTTTATAGGAGGATTAGTATGAAAAAATTTATTTGTTGCTTAGTAGTAATTTTGGTATTTTCTACTGTTGCATCTCCAACATTATTGACAATTGCAAGTTACGAAAATAATTTAACGCTAGCTTCAGAATATAATAGCTTTACGTTGCTTTATGATAATGGTAATCATTCAGCTTTTCAATTAAAAGATGAAGCAGGAAATATTTTTGAGTACGTTGAAGATGTAATCAGTAAACCTGATGGAACGGATGAAATTACCCAAAAAATATTTAATATTTCACCTAATAACGAGAAAGAATTAATAGATGAGAAAGTTATTAGGATAATGGAAACAACAGAAGAAATAATGATTAAAGAACTTACTAATCCGAATAGTGTGGAAGTGAAAATAAACAAAAATAATCCTCAATATAATACTAATAGTACTTTCCAACAACAATCTTATAATAATATTAATCCTAAATTAAAAACATTGACTGCCTCAAAGGGGGCATCTGGCGGTTCTTATATTGCGGCTATTCGTTGGGAGGAATCACCTAATAATAATAATGCCTATGCTATTTTTGGTACGATGTCTAAAACGACAACGAAGCAACAATGGCAGTATAGAGATTTTAAAGCAGCAGCTAATAATATAGTTGATCAAGAAAGAAGTCTTCTATTAGGCGGCTTAGGTGGCGTTGCAACAGCAGTCTGGGATGCTGTTAAGGGTGGTAATCTATTATCATGGGAATTAATTAAAAAGATATTTAAAAGCCTAGGAAAAAGTATACCTGTTTTTGGAACAATTCTTATTGTATTTACTTATGTTAATTTATGCCTTAAAGCAAAGGAAAAATATAATGCTATACCATAATTAAAAATAAAACTAAGTAACCATATAAGGTGATTGTTTTGAATACTTTCCTTGAAATTCTATTGGGCGCTTTGATAGTATTCGTTTATATTAAATTAATATCGTTTATTTTTAAAAAATCGGTAATGTATATGAATAGAAAAAGTACGGACTTTCTTGCACAAAGACTTCCTGGCTGGCTAATGGTTATGATATCAAGCGGTTGTATATTTTATTACACACTACCATTTTATCCTTATTATATAATGCAAACGATAATGTATGTAGCAATGGGTGTTTGCATTGTATCATTATTCTTATTGTTGGTCGTTAAAAATATTAGCATATCTATATATAACAAAATCCTAATAAAAATTAAAAAGGAGTATGATAGCAAATAAAGCATAGTCAAAAGAAGTTTTTGAAGTTTAATGATATATAACCATTTAGTTTCTATGGAAGAATTAGAAAACAAAAAAACTTGCTAGATTTTTGAAATTAGCGGAAGAAGTACCCAATAAATTAGGAGGCATCTCACTTTAAAGTGAGGTGCTTTTCAATATAGTCTAGAACAGTTTAATAATTATCAAATAAAAATATCATGGCATACCATAATAATGTAGATGTAAAAATTATAGAAGGAGGATTTCTTATGAATTCTCTTTTTAATATTTTATTGAGTGCTTTAATTGGCTTCGTTTATTTGAAAATAATGTCTCTTGTTTTCAAAAAATCGGTAATGTATATGAAAGAAAAAAGCAGGGACTTCCTTGTGCAAATATTGCCAGGGTGGCTTTTGATCATGTTATCAAGTGGTTGGATATATTGGTATGCACCTCCGTATTTGACATATTATTATATTATGCAAACTATAATGTATACCGCCATGGTTGTTTGTATTATGGCGTTGTTCTTATTATTGGTGGTGAAGCCGATCAGTATCAATAAATACAACAGAATAGTTGTATTTATTAAAAAGGATTTTAATCGTAATGAAAGCTAAGTTAACAGGTTCTAAACATATAGATGTGCAGCCATTAAGTGTATTGATACTAAATGGCTGCTTTTTAAATTAGAGTACTACGCAGAATAAGTAATGTAAATAATGTGCTATTGTTATAGAATGGTAAAAATACGATTTTGAAAGTAGAGGGAAAAGCATGTTTCCAATATTACATAGCGAGCGTTTAGTGCTAAGAGAACTGACAGAAAATGATGCGCAAGCAATATTAAGTTGTTTTTCAAATCCAGACGTTTTACGTCATTATGGGCAGAAGCCGTTAACGAGCTTAGAGCAAGTGAAACAGATTATCCAAAATTTTTCTACTAATTTCAAAGAAAAACGTGGCATTAAATGGGGAATATCCGTGCAAGGACAAGAAGAAATTATCGGTACAATTGGTTTTCAAGATTGGTCTGTTGAGCATAAAAAAGCGGATATCAGTTATGCACTTTTCCCTAATAGTTGGGGGCAAGGCTATGCAAAGGAAGCTGTGGGTAAAGTTATTTCCTATGGTATTCAAGAGATGAATTTGGTGCGCATAGGAGCCATTGTTTTTACGGAAAATGAAGCTTCGAATAAGCTATTGGAAGCATTGGGTTTTGAAAAAGAAGGGGTTTTAAGAAACTTTATGCATCAAAATAATATGCCTTATGACACTAATGTTTATTCTTTCATTAAGTAAAGAAGTAAAGAAGTAAAGAAGTAAAGAACAATATTGAATATCATCGAAATAAATAGTGAAATATAGTGGAAACTTTATTTACTAAATAATTTGAAACATGGAATAGTAACAAGTATAAACCCCGAAAGATGTTTTGAACAAATGTCATCGTCTAAAATGTGCAGTGCTGTTTTTGTGCGAACTGTAGATTTATTGAAAATAAAATACTTATAGTGTTGCTCACCGACTATTTATGGTAAGCCCCTCCATACAAAAGAGTTATTGCGCAAGTATGGGAGTTATTGTTTCCTAACAGTTTTAATCCTGTAGTGAGCTACGATTTAACTTTTAAACCTAGTAATGATGCAAATCCAACAGCTTGTTCAGAAGATACTTCGCAACCTTTTATACTTTCCAAAGTAACATTCAACCTTTCATATCGACATGAGCTAATATCAATACCTTTTAAAGATGTTTGAGAAAAATCCACATCGTTAATATCACACTCATTAAAAATGACTTTATTAAATTTGCATTCAAAATAGTTGGCGCTTTGTAGCGATGAATGATTAAAAATGACCTGTTTTAAACGAGTCTCTGTAAAATCACATAGATTTGCAATGCAATTGTCAAACGAAACATTTCCTACATGAGCTTCTGCTAAATTCAATCCTAATACTTTACAATTGTCGAATGTAACTCTGTGAATTAAGCCTTCCCTAAAGCTGGCATTTGATAAATCACAGTTTTCAAAAATTACATCAGTCAAATCAATTTTTCTAAAAGATACATCTATGAATCTAACATTTTTAAAGAGTACTTTTGATAAAATAAGTCTATCAATAGCTATATTGTCAATGACCGTATTGGCGATAACACAATTGGATAAGTACGGATCTTCTTCATAAAAAATATCTTGAATATTTACTTTTTCTAATGCTAAAGGCAATTTAGGTGATTCAATTTTAAATACTTTTGCCACTTTATCACACCTCTCAATGTAATGATGTATATAGAATAATAAAAAATTCATGCTTTTATAAGACTTTATTTTTTCTTCATAGTATGGACATAGCAGTTTGTGTTACAAAGGACCGATTGGGGGAATTAACATTGGAAGATTCGGTATTAAAATTTTATGATGAACTTGCAGAAGATTATCATCTAATATTTGTTGATTGGCATTTAGCCATTGCTCGGCAAAGTGAAATTCTATATAAAATTATCCAATCGAAGTTAAACTTATCTTCGATGCAGCAGGTTTCTTTATTAGATTGTTCATGTGGCATTGGTACACAAGCGATTGGTTTGGCGAATTATGGATTTCATGTAACCGCTACTGACATTAGTGCTGTATCTGTAAAGAGAGCTGAAAAAGAAGCAGCCCGTTATGGAGTGAAAATAAACTTTGGAGTAGCCGATTTTCGGGAGCTCAATACAAATGTATCAGGCTTATTTGATATTGTGCTATCGGCGGATAATGCAATACCCCATTTACTAACAGATAAAGATTTGCACAAAGTTTGTCAAAATATGTATGAAAAGCTTCGTCATAACGGTTTACTTTTAGTTACGATAAGAGATTACGATGCGATGGTCATAGAGAAAATAATCACGACAAAACCAAATATATTGGACGAAGGAAAGAGAATGACTTTTCAAGTCTATGATTGGGCAGAAGATGGAAAAACGTATACAGTAAAACAATTTATTATGAGAGAAATTAACGGTGAATGGAAAACAAAACATAATAGTACGCAATACAGGGCACTGTTAAGGGAAGAAATTAACAAAGTACTACGTATGATTGGTTTCGTCAATATTGAATGGCATTTCCCTGAAAATACAGGTTATTATCAACCGATTTTGACTGCTCGTAAAGTGTAAAATGCAGTTCCCAATGCAAGCACACTAACATAAATTTTTATACTAAATATGAAACTTTTTGAATTTTCAAACGTATATTTTTGAAATAATGGTTTTGTGGAGGTAAAAATGTATAAATTTAGTGTAGTGTTTGTTGTGTTTATCTGCTTATTAACGGCTTGTACACAAGATGAAGTTGTACCGAAAGAACAAGAAATTGAGGATGAACAGATTGTAGTGACACCTGATGGGAAAGTAACCTTTGAGATTATTAATAACATTAAGGTTCCACAAGAAAAAGTGGAAGAAATTAAAGATGAACTTCTAACAGCCTATGAAGTAATACAAAATTCGATTCAAACTGCTTATGTTCCTTCCGATAAAATCAACGTTTATCTCAATGAGGGAGACCTTGCTTCATTGGGCTTGGCATCTAGAATCGAGCTATATGGCGTGAAGGAAGACAGATACCCACTAATACATGAATTAACACATTCCTTACTGGGCTATGGGAAAGATTTTGATACAAGCAGTGGGTATTTTACACAAGAGGGTTTTGCTAGTTATTTGGAAGAAAAGTACGGGGAAAATAAAACATATCCCCATAAACTTGTAAAATATTTTATGGATGCAAACAAATTAATCCCTATTAGTAATTTGATAGATTCTAATCTGGATGAATCCTATTTTCGCCCTGTCTTAATAACTGAAAAAGATGTTACCCTTCGATTGATGAGCTATACACATGCTTCTTCTTTTGTAACATATTTAGTAGAGACTTACGGGTTAGAAAAGTTTGAACAGATTTACAATGAAAAGGATTTGTCAAAAAAAGTAGCGGAAGTATACGGAAAAAATATGAGTGAATTAGAAAATGAATGGATTGTTTTTCTTAATAAGGATTCAAATAATTTAACATATGAAGAGAAAATGGATATGGGGTATTTTTTTGCTATCTCTTCAGTTATCGATACGATTGATTCGAAATTTTTTTCAAAGGAATAAAATGATGCGTGTAACAGATGATTGTTCTTTATTTGTTCGTAGATAAAATTTCAAAGCGTATGTTATTTCCGCTGTCGTCTTAATCAATAATTTGCATTTTATTTTACAATTGTTTATTCTATCATAATACTTAATTTTGGAAATAAGGTGATGGACATGAACAGTTTAGACAGGGCAAATAGAAAAAAAGGAAGAGCATTAAAAATTTTAGATGAATTACAATTAATGCAAAGATGGAGTACGATAGGGACTTGTTTTGTAGTGGGTGCAACCGCTTATGATTTAATCGTATCGCCTGATATTGATATGGAGACATTTAGTGATGAATTAATTCCAGAAAAAGTAATGATGGCGTTGGCACCATTAGTAGACAATCAAAATGTAGTGGAACTAAAATATAAAAATTATATGGATTCTGATTATCAAGGCTATTATTTTAAAATCATTTATTTAGCTAATCAAGAAGAGTGGAATATCGATATGTGGCTTTTTTCAAATGGACGTCAAGGAGCACTCTCTAAAGATTTGGTGCCTTTTATGAAAAAAGCGTTAACAGAAACTTCGAGAAAAGCTATTCTTGATATTAAAGAAGCTTTACTAGAAACTAATTTAAGTTATTCATCAATATTTATTTATCAGGCTGTAATAGAATTTGGGATTCAAAATGTGAATGAATTTTTAGAATGGACGAAAAACCATGCTACGAATTTACTTATTGACTGGACACCTAATAGCCATTAGGTGTTAGAAAATGGGGCACTTCTCTAGTTTTCAAGACTTGATTTCGACATATTTTGGCAGAGTTTCTTCGTTTTAGACTATCTTTTTATAGTAACATGAAGGAAAAAGATGAGGAGATTGGAAATGCCTGATTTAGTGCTTGCCCTGTTTTTATTGAACCTTTCTTTATTTCTTGTGCATGAAATGGATGCGATTAGGCGCTCGGAGTGGCGGCTGTTTGTTGTACTAAAGGATATGGGAGATGAGAAAGCTTACAAAGTATTCACATTGATTCATATAGTTCTTTACATAATTATATTTTTGTTATTATTTAGTCAGTATCAAACGATTCTTTTTTGGATTTTAGATATATTTTTTATTGTTCATTCCATATTGCATTTGTTTTTTGAACGACATCCTCGAAATAATTTTAAACATGCATTTTCAAGAGCGATTATACATTCGTTAGGCATTCTTTCCGTAGTACATTTATTATTTTTAATTTAGCTTTAAAGCAAAGCCATATCTTTAGTGATATGGCGTTTTTTTATTGAAGAAAAATATGCCATAATTTGGAATAATACACCTAGAAAATATAGTAAAATGAGGGATGAATAGATATTTGAATTATTTGAAAATTAAAGAAAGGGTGGGGGATAAGGTGGTATTGCTTAAATACGATATAGAAGAGAAAGATATTAGGATGCTAAAAGAAGTTTATCAATCTGTTGGATGGCATAAACATAACGAACTTATCATCGAGAAGGTTTTTAATGCAAGTACTCATGTTGTAGTTGCATTGGTGGATGGCAAAATTGTAGGTTTTGTTAGAGCGCTTTCAGATGGGGTATTTAATGCAGCTATTTATGATGTAGTTGTCCATAAAAAGTTTCAAGGCCAAGGAATTGCAAGGTTGCTTTTGGAAGATATGAAGCAGCAGTTAGAAAATGTTTCATGCATTCAGTTAATTGCAACAACTGGTAATGTTCCTTTTTATGAAAAAATGGGATTTAAAAAATTGAAGACAGGTATGGGGATTTATAAAAATCAGCAACTAGCCCAAGAATATTTAGAGTAAATTTAGTAATGGATCGATCAATAATCATTAAAAAACCAGAATAGATGCTACAATATGTAGATTAATTCTGGTTTTTTTAAATAATCCAATTTATTTTATATACAAATTGTTCCTGTTTTTATACCAGTCGGTCCATTAAATCCAGGAATTGTATCAACTACTATATTTGTTGCGATATTAATAACAGACACCGTATTATCTAGTTGATTTGTGACATATGCAAACGTTCCATTCGGTAGGATGGTTACTTGGTCAGGGGAGATGCCGACAGGAATTGTTGCAATGACTAAATTTGTAGACGTATCTATAACAGATACTGTATTACTACCTTTATTTACAATGTAAACAAATGATCCATCGGGTGTAATAGCTGTTCCAACAGGTCCATTACCAACAGGAATTGTAGCAATTACTGTATTCATATTTGCATTAATAACGGATACTGTATTGCTCGCTTCATTTGTGACATAAGCAAATTGTCCATTTGGTGTAAAAACGATGGATCTTGGGCGAGCGCCTACAGGGATTGTTGCTACAACTATATTCGTTAGCGTATCAATAACTGATATTGCATTTGAATTTTCATCTGCAACATAGGCAAATGCACCATTGGGTGTAAAAGCTATTCCCTGTGGTGCAAGACCTACCGGAATAGTTGCAGTTACCGTATTTAAAGTTGTATTTATGACAGACACCGTATTAGAGCCTTGGTTAGAAACATAAGCCAATGTTCCATTTGGTGAAATGGCAACACCTAAAGGATTGATTCCAACTGGGATGGTGGCCACTGCCATATTCGTTGCCGTACTAAATACTGTTACATTATTCGAAAAGTATGCAGGCACATAACCGAATGCGCCATCTGGGGTGATTGCTACTTCTAAAGGAGCGGTTCCCACCGGAATGGATGCGACGATAGTATTTGTAGATGTATTAATTACTGAAACTCTATTGTCGGGCGTTTCTATTTGACCAGCATCCGTAACATACACTAGATAGTTGCAATTTGGTGGGGAAGGAAATGGCGGTTTACATTTACAATTACAACAAAAACAGCAACAATGACAACAACAATTAGGATTTGATTTAATCTTAAACTTTATAAAATAATTTGGTTGTTTTTCCACGTTAGTCCTCCTTTCTTTCATATATTGCTACTATATGTACACGTAACCATCTTCCTTGTATGTTTTCCTACATCTGAAAAGACACGCTTTCATATTAAGTACTTTTATTCAAATAATGTTTTAAATTTTGTGAACAGTATTAATGTTTCTTTACGCAAATAAAATTTAACTCTTAAATGAATCATATTTTTTCAGACGTTAGCATAGTGAAATAAAGGGGGATAAATATGGGAAATGTGAATATTTATGAAATCATTGGCTTTTCAATTGATCCTATTTATGAGGCATTAACAAAACTTATGGTTGATGAAGAAATCGTCATTGGCAAATATACCATTCGTAAAACACCAAAATTTTATGAAATTGAAAATATAAATTTGCATGAATGTTTTAAAGAAAAAGAGCATTGTTATCAATTTTTATGTAACTTGCTCATAATTAAATAATTACGTTACGACAGCCATTATGGATGTATGTTGATATACTGGAAAAAAACAAATATTGTATGATTTTATTCATATTATCAAAGAGTGAAGGGGGAGTATTATTGAATATCGAGCTCATAAACAGCAAAATTTCAGAACGCTTATTGAGTGGTACATTTGAAGTAAGTTTGTTTTTAATTGAAAAGATTAAGACGCATGATATGTTAGATTATTTTTCATTTCAACCATCAATAAGCCATTCTTTACAAAAAGAGATAATCAATATTATCCAGCCAACTATTGATAAGCTTGTTGGAAAAGAGCAACTAGAATTTAATGAAAATGGTCGACTGAATGGCGTAGTGGAGTATTGTAAGTCATCCTATATAGGAATAACTTATGATCATTTATTCAAAAGTTTACAGGAACCGGGTGAATCATTGAATGAAGATGTGCAAAAAGATTTATACTGTATAAAAATTGAAATAGAAGCAGGGAAGTATGCTTATTTCCTAAATCGCATTCCGCAATTTAAGAAGTTTTCTAAAGGGCTTTGGGGAATCATTGCGGATACTACTTTTAGAAAAGTCTCAGATTCATTTATTGGCATTGAACCAGGGTTCGATTTACTTATTTATGACAACGAAATACTAGTGGTAAATAATGTTTCAGTGCAACGAATTTTCGATTTGAAAACAAAGTATGTGCACAATACGAATTCGGTCTTATGTGCTTTTGAAGAAACGAATAAATTAGAAGGCTTTGAACAATTTAAAAATGATAGCATTGAAGATGGTAATATAGTTAAAAGAGTTTCGCGATTAATGACAAAGCCTGAGAGAATGACAAGGTTCGTTGAAAATTTTGATAAAATAGAAGAAATTATTAAAGAATTTGACTTAAATATAGAATTAAACGAAGAAAAGTCAAAAATAAAATATACAGATAAAAAACAATTAAATGATATCGTCAAGTTACTGAATGATGCTTATTATAAAACTGTTCTTACGGGTGAAAGAGGAAGAGATGATTTAAGGTAATTTATTAAGAAAGGGTGGAGGAAAAATGACAAATCTTTTTAAATTGTTTCTGTTTATATCGTCATACTCTCCATTATATGTCATTGTTGCTCTTTCCATATTCCCTTATGAAAATATTGATTGGCAGTCATTTATTGAAGATCAAGTAACGTTTACCGTTACTATTATCTTGGTTGTATTATTTTCCCTTTCCTTTTTACCGATTTGGTATATTAGGAAATGTGAATTAAACAGCACGATTGTTAGTGAGCGCGTAGCAAGAAAAAATGAAGAGATTTTAAGTTACTTAGTGACATATATCGTTCCTTTACTAGCCACCAATGTTAAAGAAGTAAGTACTTTGATTACAAATGGGATTTTGTTTATGATAATTGGCTATTTATATATTAAGTGTAATTTAATCCATGTGAATATAACGTTCTTATTATTTGGATGGAACATTTATGAGGATGAGCTTGGCCGCGTAATTATCTCAAAAGACAATCCAGATTATTTTATCAGAATGAACATTGCTAACAACCCTATCCGTGTTAGAAAACTGGCTAGTAATATTTATTTGCATAGGTCTTAGAGAAAGTAGCAAACCATTGTGAAAAGTCACTATTTGACAATGGGCAGGACTTAAAAACAGCCAAATTACTTAGTAGGCAAGGATACTCCTTATATGACAAACAAAAAAGCCTATACCAAAAAATGATATAGGCCTAATTCAAAAATTAATCTGTTTTTAGGAGAGAAAAAATATTAATATCTATAAAATTCCCTTTTGAATTTTCGTATTGTCTTAACTTTCCTTCGAATGTAAAATGAAGCTTTTGTAACACTTTTATAGAATTTACATTTGCAGGTTCTACCTTTGCTTCAATCCTATTGATTTTTAAAGTTTCGAAAGCATATTCAATAAGTGCCTTTATACCTTCAGGAGCATACCCCATGCCCCAATAGGCTTTCGCGATATCATAACCAATTTCTACTTTTGCATTATCTAAGTCTATTGAATTGAATCCACATGTTCCTATTATTTCGTTGGAGTTCCTTTCAATCATGCTAAACCGTATCGCTTCACCAGCATGAGCTAATTCTTCTAGAAGTTCAATCATCTCTGTTGCTTGCGTTTCATGCGTAAAGGTAGTGATATTCATGTATTTCGTTACATCTGGATCAGACCAAAGTTTAAACAAGCGAGGTGAGTCTGATACAGCCATTCTTCTTAAATGTAATCTTTGAGTGTGTAGTTCTTTTATCAATGCTTATACCTCCAATATTTTTAATCAGTTAGATAAAAAATATTGCCATCTGCGCATAGTTCAGTCCCTTCAAGGTTTTTATTCTAGTCTATGTTATTTCTCTTTCACTTTTGTTTTCTAAGTAGTATTGCTGCCATAAATAAAAAAACAGCTATCCATAAGGAAAAAAGAAAGTTTTCAAGCAAAGCCCAATGATTATTTTTGAAATAATACCAAATTCATGATAGTAAAAAAACGGTCATAATGAAAGTGATATATAAGTGCTTTCCGAATTTTGTCAATTGAAACACCATTGTGCATCAGTGTAACTTTAAAATTACAGGCTTTACAACCTTAAAAGAGGCTATGTAAACTTTTGTGGCTTTGTAACCTTGATGGAAGCTAGTTCACCTCAATCTTTACAAAAGTTAAAAATGTATGGCGAACCAACCGAAAATGCGGATCCAATAGCTCTAACATTACCTTGACTTGTTTCACTACCAACTTGACTGCTTACAAAGGAATCACCACCACAAGCTTTACAAATCCATTTACTATTCTCCATAAATGCACCTCTTTATGTAATATATGTTAACTATACTATAAAGTTGATGATAGCGTCTAATCTCTTCAGCGCATCATAGGTACTAATTCGTTTCTTGTCGTTCCCACTCGCTTCGTAAAATCCCCATTTTTATAGCATCATAGTATTTTCCATCAACAATTCGTGCATCTCTAATTCTTGCCTCTAATTGCATCCCTAATTTCTCGGCTACTCGTATCATTCTTTCATTACCAGACCAAGTAGACATCCCTAATCGATGAAGGGGTGTATTTTCAAAAAGATAGTCAATCCATAAGCGATAAGCTTCTGAACCATAACCACCATTCCAATAAGCTGTATCATATGTGACAATCCCTGTTTCAAGCCAGTTAGTATTTTTATCTACCCAATAAGCACCGACAACACCAATAAACTGTTCGTCTACTGCTATGATTAATGAACTTGGAACATCTTCAAATAATTGTTCATCTTTTGTCCATTCCTTTAAAAACGCAGCTTTAGACTTATGTTTTTCTGGAATATATGGACCGTTCCATTTCTTTGCTTCTTGTTTCTCATCAACATACTTCCAAAAATAGATATTTTCAATATCGGAAGGAGTAGCTGTTCGTAATGTAACTTTATTTCCTTTTATATGTATCATTGTATTCTCCTTGTTTATAACAAAACTACTATACTATAATATCATAATCAAATATTTTCTTATTTTATAGTATGTCGAAAGCATAGAGCGTACTAAAGGATTTAAAGTCAGCAGTATTCCTTCCAGTTCTTACTGGAAGGAGGATAAGTTGCCTTACAAAGGAAAGTTATTATAGGAAGGAGCATTATCTATGAATTTTGAAGAAGATATCCATCTACATGTTGGATTTTATGATACTAATGGTGAATTTGAAGGTATTTTTTAAAACAAAAAAGTGGCGGGACATGGTGCTTATTTTTCCATAATGAATCTTATAATGTATCCCTAAAAAAAACGTATGCTTTATTTGATCAATATTTTGGGTATATGGTGAGAGAATACAATATTTGTAATTTAACTTTTGAGCATGCGAATGAATTATTCAAAGAATTTTTATTAGAAGAGGAATTAATCGTTATAAGGGAGGGGGACAATACCTTTCATCTGAATGAAGTAAAAGTCCAAGATCATTAGGTTTCAGCTAATCACTGCCCAAAAACCTCTACAGAACCCGAGTTTGGCGACAAACTGAGAGTAATCTCATCCTCTATAAAAGTTATACTGAAAACTTTTATAGTATTTATTTTAGTTTTAAGCTGATAAGTAATGCCAAACACTAAGTTAAAAATTAAACATAATTTAAAGGATTCAAGAAAGCTCAATATCAATTTGTTTCCAGTGTTAAAAAAATTCACATGACCAATAACAGAAATAATAAGCCAATATCATTGGTCCATTAAAACATTGAGCTAAATCCAGCTCGCAATTCCCCCATATACTAATCAAAACAAGAGGACAGCGCGCCTGACATAGCTACACCCGCTGTACCTACAAATAGCTCCTCCGCCAGCACCTAACCCTAAGCTAGTTATTGCACCAAGAACTCCTAATGTATATGTCCATATTTGAACGAGCCAGCCAGTCTAGTCGTTTGAGCCGATTGTTCCCTGCTATGTAATTTTATAATCAGTCCACTAGTAACGGATTTATAAATTAAATACGCTATTACCATAACTATCTATTGCATGCGTTGGCAATGTCTCTATATAATCACCTTTTGTAACAATTATATTTCCAACATCAGCATTTTCAATTTTCACCTCTTCGTTTAACAAATCTAAACGCATTGTACTTTCCTAAATTGTTATTGCAACATCATTATTCTGCTCTGCTACATATATAGTTGATGCACTTAAAGCCATATTTCCAGTGAAAAACCAGTCAATATAAAAATTCCCTCATGATTGAAAACCCACGCATAATCTAGACTTAATGAAGTATTTATAATGCTTTAGTAGTCGAGTTACATGATAGATAGACTGAAACCTACTGTCTATTTTCGTATAAGGGAAGAGAAGGAGGCAAAGCCCTAATCTAGTTTTAATAACGTTTATCTAAAAATAACTAGTAAATTAACTCCAAATTATGTATATTTATTACGAGGAGGAATTAATTATGAAAAAGATATTAGTATTACCATTATTATTGTTATTTGGAATTATTTTTGCGGGATGTAGTGCGGATTCAGAAAAGGAGAGTGGAGACAAAAAGGAGGTTGCTGCAGATACAACTGAAAAGACTTCTGTGAGCAAACCACTTAAGGTCGATAAAGAGCTATTAAATGTCGAGGTAACGTTACCGGCTGATTTTTTTGAAGGTGAAGATATAGATACAGTGATTGCTGATGCCAAAGACGAAGGTATTCAAGAAGTAATTAAGAACGATGATGGTTCTTTAACGTTTAGAATGTCTGAATCACAGCACAAAGAAATCTTGAAGGATATGGAAGAAGAGATTATCGTGTTCATAGAAGAGATTAAAACAGATGAAGAGATTACTTCTATTAAGGATATAAGTTACAATAATACATATTCTGAGTTAACACTTTTAGTTAACCCAGAAGAATTAGAAAACACCCTAGACGTCGACGCTACAGCTGAACTTGTTCTGATGGGTATGTTCTATCAACTGTTTAATGGAGTAGATCTAGAAAAAATCAAGTAACAGTTACTTATAAAAATGAATCAAATGGTGAAGTAATTAATACAACAGTATATCCGTAAAACCAGATGATTTAAATGAGCAAAATTAATTTTAAAATTTCAATGAGTAAAAGCACTTAAAAAAGTGCTTTTTTATTTTGCACTAAAAGGAATTTGAGGCATATCATAGGTCTATACGCAACTATGATTTAATCAGACTTAGGAGTCCATCGGTGTTGCAATAGTTAATCCAAAAGAAAATAATTGTTAATACTGTAATAATTCCTTTATTTTATCGGAAGCTAAACAAGTTTAAAAGGTTTGCTAAAATGGTGTTTACAAATCTATTGCTCTGTTACAAATGATGTCAATTTCTTTAAAAAGCTGCTGCGTCATCATATGATACAGATAGAGATAAATGCTATTGCTTTTTATATTTTTTACTAGTCCATGCCCAATTTATGAAAGCAAAAATAAGGACGGTCCATAGAGAAAAGAAAAAGTTGCTAAGCAAGTTCCAATTACCGTATTTCAAATAATCACGAATCAATAAAATTAAAAACAGTGATAAAAAGTAGAAGAGATAGATATATTTCCTGATAAAAGTCATATTGTTAACCTCATTATGTATTTTCTATAAATTGTAGCACAAAAAACGTCGACGTTTGCATCAACACAAAGCGGAATAGATAATCAAGCATTATTTAGAGAAAGTATAACAATGGTGAAATTTATGTTAAAGAATTTTGTGGGAAATCTATACATTGCGCTTATAAAAGGTAGTGCTTTTGTACAATGTTGATTCACTTATTATAAATATGATGTAGATAGAAGCGGAAGTCTTTAGTTAAGGTAGTCATTTTTAGTAGGAGGGGCTAACATGTGGTGGAAACTTAACAAAATAATTGAGGATGTAAAGCAAATTGTAAATGGATAAGTCGGGAGAGCGACAAGTTGGATGGTGAAAATGCATTTGAACATCGAAATAACAAAACATTTCATTGCATCCATTATGCATTTGGAGATACTCAAAGAGAAGTAGAATGGTTCTACTCACATCTATGGAGGTCAATAAGTAAAGAAGATGCTTCTGACAAGCACTTAATAGCGATTGGTTAAAAGCATTACTTATATTAAGAATTATATAATGTAAAATTTAGAATGATCTCTATAGTATCTTACAGATAAATAAAGATGTAATTTAAAGAGGGGTGAAAGGATATGCTAAAAATTCTACCAATTGTTTTTGGAATCATCGTAATCGCGCTTTCAACTTATGGCCTTATCACACGTGATTATCAATTTAATTTCGTAACGATATTCTTCTTAAGTTTATCGATGTTAACTTTAGGCATTAATGCATATCAAAGTGAGAGAAAAGCTTACGGCTGGTTCTTAATAGGTGTATTTTTATTTTTAGTATATGTGTCAATTCAAAGTTTTATATATAGGTAAATAATTGACTGCAAGGGATATAGAATTGAAAATTAACAAAAAGACATGCCTTATTGGTATGTCTTTTTTTGTTAAAATCTCCTTTGGTTCTTCGGTGTTCTATGAGCGTAGGTATAATGATTGCTTCACTACAACTATGTAACAAAATCATTAAGTGAAAAGATTTACAGGATATTAATATCTAATTAAAAAACGCATGTTAGTTTGTTTAGGTGAAAGAAGTAATTACCTTTTATGAGAGGAGAAAAAATCATGGATAAAAACATTGAAGTTTTAAGAACAGAGGGGGATATTAATTTAACAAAAACCCGTTCTGTCTGGCAAGAAAATCATTTAAGTAAAGAATCGTTTGAGTTTATAAACGATGACGCCAAGTATTATTTACATCAGTCTCTTTCTACTCCTTGTTTAAATATTATTGAAAAAAGCTATGGCATTTACATAGAGGATATAGACGGAAGGAAGTATATGGATTTTCATGGGAATAATGTTCATCAAATAGGATATGGGAATGAGTATGTTATACGTGCCGTAAAAGAGCAGTTGGATACACTTCCATTCTCTCCAAGACGTTATACAAATAAAGTTGCAATCCAGTTAGCAAAAAAATTAGTTGCTATTGCACCAGAACCTTTAAATAAGGTACTTTTGGCTCCTGGAGGAACTTCAGCTGTTGGTATGGCTTTAAAGCTTGTTCGAAAGGCAACAGGTAAATTTAAAACGATATCGATGTGGGATTCGTTTCACGGCGCCTCTTTAGACGCAATTTCAGTTGGAGGAGAAGCGCTTTTCCGTAACGGTATGGGCCCATTAATGCCAGGGAGTCTACATATAGCGCCTTACAATTCATATCGCGGTTTGTTTGAGGATGACAATGGTAGGTTTAAATCCCTTGATTATCTAGAGTATATACTAGAAAGAGAAAATGAAATCGGTGCTATTATTTTAGAGCCTGTTCGTTGTACAGACGTGCATATCCCACCAAAAGAGTACTATCAACGTTTACGCAATATTTGTGATAGCAATAATATATTAATGATTTTTGATGAAATTCCAACTGCTTTAGGACGAACAGGAAAAATGTTTACTTTTGAAAACTTTGGAGTTATTCCAGATATTGTTTTATTGGGAAAAGGATTGGGTGGAGGCGTGTTTCCAATGGCGGCGATGCTCGTAAAAGGAGAACTTGATGTTGCCCAAGATATTGCACTTGGTCATTATACACATGAAAAAAGTTCGCTAGGCTGTGCAGCAGCATTGGCTACTCTTCATTATATTGAGGATTTTAAATTAATAGAAAAGGCTAATCAATTAGGAGAGTATATGAGAATGCGACTTGAAAAGATGCAAGAGCAGTATGAAATTATAGGTGATGTACGAGGAATCGGTCTTTTATATGGCGTAGAATTAGTATTGGACCGCCATTCGAAAGAAAAAGCTATAGTTGAAGCAGAACAAGTAATGTATAAATGTATGGAGAAGGGATTAAGTTTTAAAGTATCACAAGGAAATGTGCTTACGCTCACGCCACCACTGATTATTAAGCAACAAGAATTAGAGCTGGCAATGGATATTTTAGACCAATCTATCCAAGAGGTTTTAGAGCAGTAATATAGATTTATAAAAAATTGATGAAACATCTCATTTGAGGTGTTTTTATTTTATAAAGAAACAATGGCGGGTAAGAGGAAAGCTATTGCATTAAAAAACAGATAGTGTAGGTACTGTTAACACATTTTTGCACTTTAATAGAATGTGTGTAAAGGTGAAAAAATGTGGTATAGTGAAAAAAGAGGTGTAAAAAATTGGTTAGAGGGAATAGTGAATTTTTAGAAACAGGAACTAATTCAAGAGATCAGAGGGAGTTGATAAAATGTATTTATAATTGTAAAGATAAAGAGTTAATAAAATTTTTAGGTAAACACCTAAAAAGAAAAGATTGGAATGGAGATAGTTTTTATACTATTTTTAAAAGACTCCTAAAATATGAGACAAGAAATTCAAATATAAAAGGTTATATAAAAAATATTCAAGCTCTTTCTACAGAAGATCGGTTAATTTTGAAGGCAAGATTAGTAGAAATTGAATGTACATATGATAGAGTTTCCATATTAAACCTGAGTGGTGTAGGACTATTTGCTTTTTTACTTATCTATAAAGAAATGTCAAAAGAAATTTTATTTAAACAGCTCCCAGTAACCTATTATTATTTTATGCAAGCTGTTTATATTTTGGTTATATTATTTTTAATTAAAAAAGCAGTTAAATCAAAACATTTACAATCCCAAGCTAAGTATTTCTTAACAATAATTGATAACGTTAAAAATTAATCAATAGGAAACAAGAAGTTTTTTTCTAATTGCCATGAAACGTAATATGTGCCATACAAGTTTGCAGCGAATACGTTGAATAAGTGATTAATCTAATGAAGTGATTGTTTGGATAGATTTGTTGCTATTGCTATCCTTGAATTTGAAAAATTTTTAATTAGTAGTTGACTAAAGAAAAAGTTACAAGTAGCATAAAAGAAATAACGTTGTATTCTTATAAACTTAATAAGGTATAAAAACCTTATTCAGTAATTATAAAAAAAGTAGTCAAATTCTAAAGAGGAGTGATTGTAAATGGCAATAACAACATTTAAGGCAAACACATTTTTAAAAGAAAAGGTTTTGGTAGAAGCTCATGTTAGAGGACATAAAATTATTGTAGATGAACCAAAAGAATTAGGTGGAGATGATCAAGCTCCAAATCCTGTAGAACTCTTGCTTTCATCTTTAGGGGCATGTCAATCAATAGTAGCAAGAACGTATGCGAAGAAGTTTGATATAGACCTTCAAGATTTCTGGGTGGAATTAGAAGGAGACCTTGATACAGATGGCTTTTTAGGCAAGTCCGATGTAAGACCAGGATTTTTATCAATCCGATATACTTTTCATATCAAAACGAATGCATCAGAGGAAAAGGTAGAAGAATTTAAAAAATATATTGAAGCACGTTGCCCTGTAGGTGATTCGATTGCTAATACAGTAAATCTTGTGTCTTCAGGAATTGTTATTGAGAATTCTGTAGTTTAATCTATTTTTATGTAATGCCTAATATAATTGTAAGCTAGATATTCAGAATGTTCCAAACGATTTTCAAGTAACTTTGTATACTGCGAGGGAGGGGCACTAAGTGTTTCCTCCCTTGTTACTTACATACTGGGGCAAGACATACATAAACGGCTCTATTTTTAGTGATGAGTATATTTTTGTGTAATACTTAAGAACGTAGTAAAATAAACCATATTAACATGTTAAAAGGTGATGAAATATGTTTAATGGGAGGTTGGGTCGATGAATGAAAACAAGAAGAGTAAATTACAAATATTAGCAATCGTCATAATAATTGCACTATTGGTTGCTACTTTTGTAACTTTTTTCTTAGGGCATTTCGTCGTAGGTTCAGTTTTATTTGTAATCTTTATGATAATCTTGAATGCTATTAGTAGTTGGACGAGAATCAAAAATACAGAGTACATTCATTTTAAAGAGCATAAATATAATGAGAAATGGTGATGAAACGCGGATTTTGCTATGGTAATTATCCTAATCATGCTTTCTAGCCCTTTTTAATTTTGTCATTCATGGAGTGAAGACAACGACGTCCTACAAAAAATGGGGCGGAGTATCTTGATAAAGTTGACATAGCAAAATACTTGTTTTCTCTTGATAAAACCAAAAGCACATGTTTATTCATGTGCTTTTGGTTTTTATATCTATTTATAAAGTTGATAAACCCTAAATTTAGATTGTCAAAATTGATAAATAAGATATTCATTATATTAAATACACTGTTTATTAGAGAAGAGAAAAATTCGCATTTAATTCAATAAGTTGTTTTTTTGTCATTTCTTGCGCTTACCCGGGAAATTTTTTTTATTTCCTAATTGAAATACCCCATTCTAATGGCATTTTGTAACACAAAAAAGGAGGGCGAGGACAAATTGGGATTATCTGAGTAGCTAAAAATAATAACTATGTCGTGATGAATCGTACAGTATTACATGACAACTGGCTCAATCCTTAAATAATTTTAATGCGGATACATACAATCCTAACTTTTGGAAATCGTGTAGGAGGGCAAACAAGTACTCAAAATTGAAATATCACTTAGGTGACATATTAGCAGACCCTAGAAAAGGAGTGGTTATACAAGATACACCAAAGAATAGAGACTTCAAAGACTCTGCAAAACAATTGTATGGATAGGAGATCGATGCCTCTGACGGGATTCGAACCCGCACTCCTTTCGTAAGCATAGGCTAGGGGGAACACGCTTCCCTACGGACTTTCACCAGCTAGGAATTTCACCTGCTTCAGCTCATTTGCTTTTCGGTGCTTCTGAAACCCTTGCCTTGCGACCCGGCAGCTACAATGTTTTCCGGCGCTCTTCCCTTCTACAGCTACAGAGGCAAATAACTATTCTTTCGTTATATAGATTTTAGTAGATATTGAAAGTTTGAAAGAAATTGGGCAATAGCAATAAGCATAGCGCTACAATAAAGCAACACTAAGTTTGTTCAATCCTAAACAACTTTACAACACTAAAAACACAGCCTATCAATCCGCCAATAAAGAAAATATATGCCACTAGAATTGACATAGCATCTAAGTTGTGTGTAAAGATTCTATATGCTCCTACTGAACATAATGCTAAACCACTAATCGAGCTCAGTAATGTTCTATTCCTGTCAGTCAAAAAAACACCTCCAAATAATAGCATTTATAATATGGTAACAAAAATTCGCTATTTAGTTAACTAATGTATAGCGGTATTAATGTCATGAAAGCAAAAAAGCTTACTGAACAATATGCGTAATTAATGAAAATAGAATGATTAAAACATCCCACTACTATATATTAAAATCCCTTTTTTCTTTCAAGTACTTCGATCCGTTTCTCTAATTTCTTAATTTTCATGTCATTAAGTAAGACAATGACTGACGTTGCTATAGCGAAAGTAAAGGCTATGTACGTGATACCAAGCATAAATAAACCTCCTAATTTTTGTTAATTCTATTGTAACACAAAAAGCCGCAGCGTCGTCACACGCTAGGGTTTGAATTGGATTAAGCTATTTAAACCTTATCGAAGCATTATCCCACAGCTTACTTGGCTAACCTGATGAGCCAAAAAGGGCAAATTAATTTAATAAAAAAGATTTTACTGCAGTGGATTAAGAATTTTCCTTGGATGGTTGCGACAATGGAAGAAGCACAAAAGCCAGTAGCGAAGGTTGATGATAATAGTTTCAGCGGGGCGAAAACAGCAATGTATGGTTTTAATGTAACATTACCAAAGGCAGATGGAGATATAAGTAATCCGGTGTTTAATGAAGTTCAACATCGTGTCTATTTGTTAAATTATCGAACTAAAGAGTATGAGCAAAGGATTGCAGAAGTGCAAGCACGTATACCACTAGTATATAGAGACAGGGGGAGATTGAAGTTCTTCATAGATTACTAGATGGCATAGCATGCGTGCAATTGGAAACCATATGAGAATATCTAGTACGACAATTTTTAGGGTAAAACGATGAAGTATTCAATGAGCTACTTCATTTTAATAACATATGTTCAACAATCGGGCCAGATTGTTGAATAAAACTTTTAAAGGATTTTAAATTTATATTAAAATTTAGATGGTCCAAAAGGCTTTTACTTAAACTCCGGTTCTATTAGAATTAAAGTAGGAAAAGTTAAAGGGGGATAGATTTGATTAAAAAAATCGATATAACTAATCTTAAACTTGCTGAAGAAGTTTTAAACATTCAAATACCTTCATATAAAGTGGAAGCGGAAATAATAGACTTTTATGATATACCGCCATTGAAAGATACAGTTTACACGTTACAACAATGTGGTGAGACATTTTTTGGTTATTACGTAAAAGAAGAATTATGCGGCGTCATTTCTATAAAAGTAGAGAATGGTATAATCGATATACATCGGTTAATGGTACATCCTAAACATTTCAAAAAAGGAATTGCCAAGATATTATTGGATTTTATTGAAAACGACAATGAAGGATTGGAAACAATAATAGTATCCACTGGATCCAAGAATACACCAGCAGTGACTTTCTATTTGAAAAATGGATTTTCAAAAACAGAGGAAATAAGTATAACAGAACGCCTTTCCTTAACTTCTTTTAAAAAAGAAATTTAATATAGTTTATTTAGCAATTAAGCGCTCTCCTGGAATTAGGAAAGTGCTTTTTTAATTAAAAGGCAGATTGAAATCGTGCGCGATTGTGGAATAAAAGTAACAGATGTAACAAAAAGAACAAATGTAAAACATGTACGATGTTTTGTTTAAACTCGGTGCGGTAAAGGTTTCTGCCCTTGGGATAAAATCCTCTATATTAGGGAAAGACAGACTCACGACCGACCCACGCCTTATAAACTTGTTCGATATGATTTTTTAAGTGTATTACTAGGAGACGAGAAAATGAAACCCTTGTTTACACAAAGGATTATATATGCTAATTTGGATTAAAGTGTTAATTATGGTGGTGAAATTAATGAAGTGGACATATGTTTTAGGTATCGTTATTTTAACTGCGTTATTGAGTATAGGTGGTACACTTTTAATCTCAGACAAGATTTATGAAAAAGGAGAGCTGGAACAAGATGTGAAAGAATTAGAGAACACTTCAAAAGCAGATACAAAAGAAAAATTTGTATCGACGGTAGATGTGAGCGGTATAGGTTGGGAAAACCCTATTTTCTCCAAGAAAATTGATGATTGGAAAAGTGGAGATGAACCCTTCGTTGGCAATCTAGTAGAAGAAGTGATTCAAGAGATGGCACACCAAAAGATTATCGCTGAATCGAAAGAAGGCTCTATTATGATTACACCAGAAAGAATCGACATTTTAATACAGATGGTAGAAGAAAACAAAGATAACTATGAACGTCATAAAATGTCTGATAAGTATGCACCGTATGAAATATATCTAGATATATTAAAACGTTGGAAAAAAGGTGATTTTTCAACAGTTGACGATGAACATAATATTTTAATGTTTATTCAAGGAGGGAAACCACCTGAAGGTTTAGCAACAGGTATTGCTTCGGAAGAACAAGAGATAAACTATATTTTCCAAGTTTTTGCTAAAGAGGTAGATGAAGTCTTTGGCTCGACAGAAAAGCAGAATTAATCTATTTTTAGAAGTTAAATAATAATTGCTAACATCCTTCGGGGTGTTTTTATTTTCTCTTTTATAGAGAAGTCTTCCTAAGATATTAGCGGTATAGGCAGAGGATACCGAAAAAGATCTTGTTAAAAATAGAACGGAGGTTTTCGTCGTACCGAACAGAGCACCGTTGCTATCGCTAGATGCAGTCGCGCCTTCTGGTGTTGTAAATACTGATAAATTTAAAATATCTGGTAAAGCATAAGAGGAAGATGCAAATGCCACGGAAAAGGTGACAAGCCGTATCAACGCAGGTGAGCCAATGGAAATTTACAGTGGTTCAGGTGGTCCTTGGGAGTTTGAAGTATCACTTGCACAATTAGTAGTGTTTTGGTCGTAGATAATTACGGGGCTAACACAAGTAAAACCATTAGAGTGGCGCATCTATTATGTGTGGAAAATTTTGCTGGACTTGAGGACATCTTTGCTTTTGTTGCTTTGTAATAGATGAGTACAACAATACGGTTAATGTAGATGATACATGCGATAATATTGTGGAATAAAATTTTCGATGATATGTAATACAAGTTTTTATGCAAATTTATAAACAAACTCTGTAAGTATAGATGCTCTACTGTTTGTGCAATTTGTATAAAAAAATGTACAATCAATAGTTAAAGTGAAAAGGCAAAAACGTTGATTTAACAACATTCGTGCCTTTTTGGTGTATATTTTAATCGACAATTTTTGTTTGGGTGTTTAATTTATATGAGTGAATATAATTTACTGCGTACTTTACTAAAAAGATTCCTAAGACCCCACCCAAAACATTAAATAACGAACAGAAAATATCCATATTACCAAAGTGGCTCTTAGTAAAACCAGACCGCCCAAGTAAAAGATGGGCGAAATGTATCACTAAACAACTTAAAACAACAATAGAAATTGCTTTTTTGTTACTTTTTAAATTGAAAAGGAGTAATAAAAAAATCCCAAATGGTACAAATAAAATAAAATTATAAAATAAAGCTGAATAACTAAAAATAGAAATATGAAAGTGCATCGTATCAAATATTCCAAACCAGTCATTCGTTGAAATAAATCCTCTACTATTGTCTGCTGGATTTTGAGGGAGTGTGAATCCACCAGTTTTAATTTGAATTAAACTTATTAAGTAAAAGATAAAGCTATATAGAATAATTCGTTTTTTATTACTTTTTATTTCTTTTCTAAAATAGTCAAGAAATACATCAATAAAAATATATACTAGCAAAATTAGAAATCCGAAAGGAACAATATTGTAAAGAACGTATGTTGAATGCACAATTAACATCTCCCACTATTTGTAACATTTAAAAGTCAATATTTATTTTACCAATTTTTACATTATAAAACAAATATAACTCGTCAACTAACCTGTTACGTTAATTGAAGTATATAAAGCTACCAAAGCGTTGTTTAAGATATATAACCTTGCGAACGCATATAACTAATGATATTCGTGATACAACAATAGGGTGCATGTCAACGTTATAGCGAACCAAGAGCAACGTTTAGCAGAGCAGGAAAGGGCGATTATAGAGTTTTCCTCGTTAATTGCAAAGGAATCAGAAGGAGGCGAACAAAATGTTTAATGAACAGAGTGGACTAGTAGCTATCTGGTATAACTATGTGCTAGCACGTCCACATAAACGTAATCAAGTACCAAATCTATCGAATTTGCGCCAAGTGGTGTATCACAAACTAGAACAAGAAAATGATAGGAAAATTTATGAATTTCAGTCAAAAGAATGAAGTGAAATAATAATATTATACAATATAATAGACTTAATTGTTATGTTGTTTTCAATCTTAAATAATCAAAAGATAGTTATTGGAGAGGAAGATTGGATGAGTAAAGACTTTATTATTTTTGGAGCAAGTCAAGGGCTTGGCGACGCCTTTGTAAAAGGTCTACCCATAGAGGGAGATACAGTATGGATGGTGTCAAGAACACGACCAGAAAGTTTGGATATTAATGATGGTGTAAATCGCAAATGGCTCTCAATAGATTTATCAAGTCAACAACAAATCTCTTCTTTAAAGGAAACCTTAAAAGACATTGCAATAGATGTATTAATATATAATGTTGGCGTATGGGAAAAGCGTGGTTTCGAAGATGACTATACATTTGATAAGGATGAAATTGAAGATATTTCCAACTTAATCAATATAAATCTAACTTCTACTATTACGTATATTCAAGCGCTTCTACCAAACTTAAGACAAGCTAAAAATGGAAAAGTCATTTTAATTGGTTCAACGGCTGGCTTAGAACATACAAATAGTTCACAAGTTTCATTTGTTGCATCTAAATTCGGCTTACGAGGCATTACAAATGCTCTACGTGAACATTTGAGAGGAGATAAAATTCCTGTCACTTGTATTAATCCAGGGGAGCTAGCAGCAGAAGTACCTTATGAAGAAGGTGCAGAAAAGGCAATTGATTTATATGAAGGTACACGTATACCTGTACAAGATATTGTATCTATTGTGCAATGTGTGATTAATTTATCACCAATTTCATGTGTTAAGGAAATTACTATCCCTTCAATAACAGACTTAAATGCTTGATCGTTTCAAAATAAGTAAAATTACAATAGATTTTAAGCCTTCTACAATCATCTGTGGAGGCTTTTATTATGCAAAAAGAAAGGTATCCAATGAAAACAGACACATTATATACATCACTCGTAGGCGGCTCCATGGCAGGGGTCGCCTATTTTGTTGGTGGGATTGACCATTTAATTAAAGCACTCGTTATTTTTATGGCGATTGATTATATTTTGGGCGTTATGGTTGCGTTTTGTTGTGAAAAACGTTGATAGTAGAAAAGCCTTAATAGGACTGTTTAAAAAACTGGCGATGATTTTGATGGTGATTGCTACAGTACAACTGGACTTAGCAACAGAGAGTGGAAACTTTATGCGCAATGCTATGATTCTTTTTCTAATCGGAAGGAATCAGTATGATTGAGAATCTTGGTAAGTTAGGAATGAGAGTGCCTAAGTTTTTAACGAATGCTTTTAAGCAGCTTCAAATCGATAACGATGAGAAAAAGGATGATAAACAATGAGTGTCACAACAACATGTCTAGATTTAGGTGAATTACTACCAGTAGCTCAAACGGCTTGCAGATTGCTCTTTCAACAGTGCTATAAAGCAGGTATTCAAAATATCTTCGTTACAGAAACCTACCGTTCGCAGGCAAGGCAAAATTATCTATATGCACAAGGTCGAACAAGACCAGGGAAATTGTAACTTGGACACTGAAGAGTAATCACACTTCACGATTAGCATGGGACATTGCCGTGGCTCCCCCGAAACACTTATATGATGTAGATACATTAACAAAAGTCGGAGCAATAGCTCGTAAGTTAGGCATTACGTTGGGCGGTGATTGGGCACGCAGAATTGATAGACCACATTTCGAAGTAAACCGCAATTGGAAGATGCCTAGAGGGTACAAATTAGAAGGACTTGTAATTGTGCCAAGCAACAGTAAAATGAAAGTCCAATTAATTGTGGAAGACAAGAAGGAGGAGATTAAGGTGGCTAATACAATTTGGAATCCTGGTTCACCAGCTATAAGAACAGAGACAGAGAACTTTATTGCACAGGCGGTGAAGGATGGTATTATTCAAGGTTCGCACTTGAAGGATTTACAAAATGGTGTGATGACAACGGATCGCTTGATTGGATTGTATATTACGATTGAGCAACGTAGAAATAATAAAAATAGTTAGACACAGTACAAATACTTGTCTTGTTGACTTCAATTATAGAAATTGCAAAACCTAGGTGTTCATATGTAAAAGGCTGCCAAATGAATTTCATTTGGCACCTTACTGTTTTGCGCATTCAAAGAACCTTTTTTACCATTTTAATTCTGGATATATTTCTGAGATTTTCATACCTTCAATTGTTCCTTTTTCAAGTAGTTCTTCATAGCCATTAAATTCTTGAGAATACTTATCTTTAACTCTTGATAGATAAGATTTACCACGACTATGACTTATCCAATATTCCTCACCTTTATAATAAAAATTCAGTTCATCATTCATTTCGAGAAGGCTTTTAAACTCTAAGTACTCTTTTTCTGTCATGTAATTTACTCCTAATACGGATTGCCTCTATGGGTACCAGTCCAATCATGACGACGGATCGTTTGATTGGTTTGTATATTACGATTCAACAAAGACGTAATAAATAAAATAGAAAGACCGCTCTACCACTTAATCATTGTGGAGGGCGGTCTCTTGATTAATACTCTCTTACTTCAAATGAAGCAATCTTGTCGTGTACAATATATTCAGTTACTTTTTTATAAGGTGAGATAGTTTTTGTGAATTTGAAAGTTGAAGTACCTTGAGCACTTTCAAACCAATTCAAGTAACTATTTAAAACAGTATTAGTAACATCATATTCTTTTGTAATACCGTTTACTAGTGTGATACTAAGGATAGCACTAGAAGATTCATTATTTGGTTTCTTAACAATAACTGTAGCAATAGCAACCAGTTTTGTATTTTCGACTTTAGCAGTAATAATTGCTTTACCTTCATTAATGGCAGTCACATTACCGTTCTGGTCTACAGTGGCAATAGATTCATCACTTGTTGACCAAATTAAATTTTTATTTAATGAGTCTGCAGGTAAAACTGTAGCAGTTAATTTATCTTTGCTACCTTCAAGTAGCTCAAGTGCATTCCTATCTAATGTTATAGATTCAGTTTCTAGACTTCCTTGCTTCTTAACAGTTACAGTGCAGTTTGCAGTTAGATTTGTATTTGCAAGTTGTGCTGTGACAGTAATTATTCCTTCCTTAATAGCAGTTACATTGCCGTCTAAATCTACAGTTGCAATACTTTCATCACTACTTGTCCAAATAATATTTGCGCTGTCTGGAGTAACTACAGCAGTAAGCTTTTTTGCTTCACCTTCAGATAGTTCTAGATTATTTTTGTCTAAAGTAATGGAGTCTGTATTAGGAATATCATTCTCAGATATTAAAAATCCATCTACATCAATAGCGTCTATTGCAAAATACTCATTCTTTATGTTGTTTGTTATATCTATCTGAACTTTGTGTTTACCATAAGGCAAATCTACTTTTTTGTAGAATACAGTCTGTGAGCTAGAATCACCTCCTTTTGCCGAAGCTGATTCTGAAACACCATCTATATTGATTGAGAAAGTCGCTCTATTACTATAGATGAAGTCAAGTAACATAAATTTAGTTCCTTCAAAAAAGAAGGTAAAACTCATATCTTTAGCAGTACCTTCTATACGTGTTCCCTTGTATAAGGATGAACTTGAAAATGAATGCATATTTGTATATTTTACCAAAGAGTTTGGAACATCATATCTTTTCCAACCAATTTCAGGTTTTAAAAGTCTACTCCCAACTACCGCACTATTTTCAGGGGTATTATTTAAATTTGTTACTCCTTCTTCGTAATCAGCGAAGTCTGCTGCAGATGCACTTTCAAAACCAATACTAACAAAGGCTAAGAATGTTATAGCTAAATAAAAAAACCCTTTTTTGAACAAATTAATCACTTATGTATCCTCCTTCAAAATATCTAAGGGCATTATTCCAAATACCCTGCAGTAACAACTTTAACCATTAATAATTTAATTTACCATAATAAAAATCGACACTTTTTGATAATAAAAATGTAATACTAATAAATAAATCCATTTTTTAGGTGTGTAACAACCCACAACCAATGCCACTTCGTTACACAAAAAAAGTCACGAAAGTCACGAAAAAGTCACGAAAAAGTCATATTTCTCCCGAAAACATGTGAATTTGGGCGAAAACAAGTTTTTGTACTTTCGTAAGAAACCTTGCTATAATGGGCTTTGTGATTACATATGAAAGAGGGTAAAAGCATGAATGCTTACGACGAATGTAAGGGGTCGGGTTTTGGGAGAACCTTGATATATCAACGTTTATAGAGGATAAATGAAGCTGATTTTGCAAAAAAGCAACCAAACAGCAACATTTATCCTTTTTTTAATTCCAAACAGTTTTTTGAGAATTAATCATTCAATAGGGCGGTGAATTTAGCATGCATTTTTTTAGAAGTGTTTTCTCGCATGCCACCTGTTACATGAAGGTAAATTTTTGTCGTCGTATCGGAGTTTTTATGGCTTACTCGATTCATAATATAATTCAAGTCCACTTCAGCTTCTGCCAGCAGACTAATGTGCGTATGACGTAAAATATACGTGCGGAATGGTTTGTCAATATTCGTTCTTGAAGCAATTCGTTTAACAGCTCTATTAAGCATTTTAACGGTAGTAGGGAAGCCATCTTGCTCACCAAAAACATACCCATGATCTTGCCATTTGCTCAGTTTACGGAAAGCGATAAGTTCTTGAATTTTCTCGACTACAATATCATCGATGTCAATAATTCGAACACTTCCAATTGTTTTAGGGGGCGTTAATTCAAAGTCCTTTTTTCGGTCACCTTTCGCATAATTAGTCTTGTTAATGCGAATTGTTTTATTGTTCAAGTCCACATCCTCAAGTTTGAGAGCAAGGGCTTCACCTGGACGCATGCCCGTAAATGCGATTGTGTAAATGATTGTGCGATAAGCGATATTAGGATATTGATCTGTTTCTCTTAAAAACACCTTTAATTCTTCAGCTTCTAAAAACAACTGGCTTACATCTTGGCCACTCACTTGTTCCAACGTCATTTTCTTTTTTGGAACGAAGGCTCCATCTACTGGATTAATCTCAATAAGACCAACTTCTTTTGCATAGTTGAACATCATCTTAGCAGCGTTTTGAATGCCTCTAAGGGTAAAATAGGCGCAGCCTTTTTCAAATAAGTCATTAATGACATTTTGATAGCGAACCGTTGTAATATTAATTAATTTGTAATCCGCTAAATATCGATTGAGGACAGATAAACAGTACTCTCTATATTTAACAGTGGTTTCTTTGTTTCCTTTCAGACGATAGAGAGTAAGCCATTGGTTATAGAATTTTGCAAAACGTATTTCTGGATCAATCGTAAACTGATGTTTTAATGCAGCAACACCTTGCTTTACTTTTTCCTCAGCTTCCTTTTTCGTTTTACCACGTCTAGTAACTTGCCTACGCTTGCCTGTAATAGGGTGACGAGGACCTTCTCCAATACATCGCCAAGTATGTTTGTCGATTCTCTCACAAAACATAAAATCACCTCTAAAATAAAGTACGGATACTTTTATCTTCCCATAGCAAGCAGTAATTTCAACATTTCCTGCTGTTCCAATATGGAACATAGAAACGCTTGTTTAAGTATTGTGTTAAACGCTTCAAAGCAAATTCATATTCAACATTAAATAACTCTTGAAGTTTTACCACGGTTTGAGGCAAATAATCATATAGCTGTAATTCATCCAACATGAAGGTAGGCATACAGGCGTGATACATAAAATTATTAGCTTTATATTCTTGGTATTCACGGAAGAGGGGATACATATAGAATTGATCCCCGGTATGTAGTAACACATGCGCTAACTCATGACAAAAATCCTGCCATTGTTGCTGCTGGGTAAGGGATTCATCTAAGAATATGTAGGGTAGGTCGTTCGCATATAACGCTTGACTAGTTTCTGACCAATAAAAAACTTTAATACCTAAATTTTTAGCAATTTCTCTAAAATCCAAAAGGGGAGGAGTAATGATATTCATTTTAAAGTAGAATTCTTTAATGAAATCTTCTAAATGACTATAGTACATATAATCACCTCCATTAATTAGAACATATGTTCTTTTGTGATTTATAATAAAACCCCTCTATTTGCTAGGGGGGTTAGATTGGGATTTTAAAAATTGGGACCATTCACTAAAGAATGAATCCATATTTTTTTTATTATTAGGCTGGCTATTATTTGAATCATCTAAAGAATATATAAATTTTACTATATTATTGAGAATTGTTAACGCTTTATCTGATTCTAAGCTTATTATTTCTTTGTTTATTTTACCTAATAATAATGGACGAGATTTATATACATAATCTCTAAAATCCATTAAAAGTACCTCATTAGTAAATTTTTTTGTATGTGATTGGTTTTTAAATAATTTTCGAGATAAAATAAGTGAGGGTATTATCCAGCTAATAGATAACTGTGATTCCTTAATATTCTCGAATTCTAATAAAAAGTCCTTAACCACTTTTTCTTCCTTTGAATTCAAAAAAATTCCCTCCTTTTTATTTTTCTAATCTGTTATTAACTTTTTGCTCTAACTCTTCAGTTAGTAGTTTAATTGATTTAGATAAGTCATTCTCATGGATATCAAGCATGAAATCTCCAGTACGTAATCCGTCAGGAACAGCTTTAATGTATTTTAACTCAGTATTAAAAATATTCTCTTTTCCGACATCTTGAACAATATTTTGTTGAACTGGAGTATGTAATTGATTCCTAGGGTCTATAAGTGTATAAATTATACCAAGTGCGACTTTTTTTTCACCAAAAGTCTGCATAATAGAATCTTCAGCTCTATGCATCAATGCAATACCAGTAGAAGATAAATAATCTGGTTTTACAGGTAGTACATAGCCGTCACAACTTAGATAAGAACTTATAAAGAACACAGAATAAGTAGGTGGACTGTCAATCAATATGTACTTATATTTAGCTTTTAGACCAGCAAGTTCAATATGTTTTGATAATACTGATTCAACACCAGATTTTTGGGCAATTTGTAGCTCTAATAGATCTACATCCCCAAACAACATATCAAAATTTTCTTTTACATTAACAGTGTAATCTTTTTTTAAATGACTGTCATCAATCTTATTTACATTAAATAAAGCTCTAGATGCTTCTGATTCAGTAGGTTTTTCCTTTTTATCGGGCTCTTTATAAATATTATAAATTGTTTTACCTTGTTTCTTGTACTCATCATATTTTTTAACATGATCTTCGCTATGCAAAACACGTAAAACATATTGAGTAGCGTTAAATTGAGGGTCCATATCAATAACTAAAACAGGTTCTTTCAGGTATGTAGCAATTGCGTTAGCAATATTAACACAAAGAGTAGTTTTTCCTACTCCACCCTTCATATTCATAAAAGAAATAATAGGCATTAATTTTTTCTCCCTTTCATTTATAAATTTTTTAATTTTATTTTAAGTAATTCGTCCTTAATATATCTGCATAGACCATCAACTCCACCAAATAGGGAATAATAATCAATACCATTTACTTGTAAATATTTTTTACTAGATTCATAGGTAGAACTAGGCAATTCTATTTTATATAAAAATTTTCCTATTTGTGATTTATACTCTTCTTCTAAAGGAATATTATCTGTTCCTTGTACAGTGAAAAATCCGTTTTGTGATACTAATCTTTCATTACTTCTTCTTGGCATTAAGGCAAAGCTTTTTATGTGAACATCATGGTTAAAATAACTTGTGTACTTTTTTATTCTATTTGGTAACGTATCTAAAGTTATATAGCCAATAGAATCATAAGAATTATCTTGTTGTTTCTCATATAAATTATGACAATTCTTATTTAATGCAAGCGGATCAAGTGCCCAAATGGTTGCTGGTTTATCAGGGGATCTTCCATAATTTGCGAAATATAGAGCAGTGATGAAACTGGAAGTCCAATCTAATAAGCGGGTATGCATACCATAATGTTGCATAAGAAATAATGTATTCCATTCTTTTTCTAAACCGGAACCAAATCTATCTATATACATTGAGCCAAGGTTGACAAATGCATTATACATATTATTCTCTTGCTCCCTAACTTCATTTTTATTCGCACTTATTCTATAAAGGCCACTATTTAATTTGTAATCTGTTGAGCTATGTCCTCTAAACCATAGGGTTTCATGCTTAGAGGAAATATCATTTAATTGTTCTAAAACTTCTTTCAATTTTCATAACTCCTTTATAAATATTCAATTCTAAAAATATTTCTTAAATAATGTTCTATTTAAAGGACATGTCTCTAAGACATGTCCTTCGTTTCAGATAATACTAAGTTACTGTTAATTAAAACTAATTTGTCACTTCTACGTAATCCTGAACAGTTTTAAGGATTTGTTCACTGTAATTCAGTAAATCAATCGGGTGTACAAAGTCAAGAACAGTGCGTTCTTTGTCTGTTGCTGCGTCGTTTAGGACGATAAAGTTTCTGTTTTTTTCGAAAAATACGCGAATAATCCATCTTCGGATATTGTTATCAATAATAATATTGAAATAACTTCGATTATCTCGGTAGAATACACGTTCAGGTGCTATTGTATCTTTAAGAATTACCTTTACAATCGAATAGGATTCAAGTTCTTCAGGTGTTGTCACAATACCATCGTCTTTTACCGGTTCTTCTTTTGTTTCTTCATTGTTTGGATCCGGAAGGGTTACACGTACTTTACTATCTCCAGTTGATTTAAGGGCAGCGTTTAATTTATCGTTTACCTTTTCGTTTACAATTTGTTTTAATCCTTTTGAAATAATCGGTGTGAATTTTTCTAACGCATTCTTTGTTTTTAAACCATCATAAATTTGATGTACAAGGAATTTTACGAATTCTTCATCGGGAGTATCGAATTGAACGGATAAATAGCTTTTTAAGGCGTTTAAGTATTTAAGGTCAGAAGCGGTACTTGAAATATTTTCAAGATCAAACGTTTCTTTTCGGAATTTTGCGATTTCTTGGATGTGAATATCTCGTAGCTCTAAAATGTTAAATGTAAAGAAAGGTGTTGTATCCATCTTATTTGGCTCTTCTAAATCAGTAAAAAATTTGTATACGATACCGTTTGTAAGAATGCCAAATTTAGCGGAAGTAGTACCGAAATAACGGAATAATTGAGAGTCATGTTTTGTAAGGTTTTCGGCAATGCTCTTACACTCAATTAAAATCATAGGGGCGCCATCACTTAATATCGCGTAATCAACTTTTTCACCTTTTTTAATACCAACGTCGGCTGTAAACTCTGGGCTGAACTCTAATGGGTTGAAGATGTCGTAGCCTAAAATTTGAAAGAACGGCATCACTATGGCTGTTTTTGTAGCTTCCTCTGTCGATATTGAATCTTTTAAACTGTCAATACGTTTAGCTAAATTTTTTAATTGTTCTACAAACTGTTCCATATGTATCCCTCCAATTATGTAGTTACATTTGACTTGCGTAAATATAACTAGGTAAATGATAAAAAAATATTAATTGCCCAATATAGTATATATTTTACAAATGGGGGTTGTTTTAAAGGACATGCAAGCATGTCCTTATTTGATTTCACCGCTATCCTTCAAAATCTCCCACATTTTACGAAGCCTTTGTAAATCTTCCTCACGATTCTTAGGTAAATCCTTGTACCATTTTTGTAGGGAAGGGTCGTTGGCGAAGGCTTGTAACTCAGCTTCGTCCTCTGTTTGGTTAAGTGGTATATCATAATCAGTGTTTCCGAGTAAATAATCTGTTGTAGTATTTAAGGCTTTTGCTAAAAGTACAAGCATTTCATTAGAAGGAGTGCTATAGCCATTTTCATAATTACTAATTGTACCTTTAGTGGTTTGAACTTGTATCGCAAGTTGTTCTTGTGTAAGTTTTTTTGCCTTTCTGGCTATCTTCAAGCGGTGGTCTAACATTCGATCACTCCTTTGTACAAGTAAATTGTACTATTAATAATAATAAAGTACATTAATAAAACTGAAAGTACAAAAAAATCATACTTTAGTGTTGACGTATGAGATTCTTGTTGTTAATATGTTAGTACAAGGTATTCATACATATCTGTGGAGGTGAATATGATTGAAAAACTCGAACTTAATAATAGCTCGAAAAAAAAAGAACCTTACTCAAGCAGAATTAGCAAATATGTTGAAGACTGTTAGTAAAGCAACGATTTCTAACTGGGAGACTGGATACTCTAAACCACGTCTTGAAGTGGCACTTGCGGTTTCTAGAATTTTAGATGAAGATGTAGCTTTTTTATTCGGTTATGATGTACAAGATTCTTGTACATCAAGTGCTCTTTAGCAATTCTATATCCCTAATGGATGGATATAAAGCAAGGTGGGAGGATATGAAAAAGAAAACAACTTAGCGGAGAATTTTTCAAAAATCAGTAAGTGATCTAGTCATAGTACTTTAAGTGTTAATAATTTTTTAATTTGATAGCAAATATGAACGTCAATCTAACACTAGTTTAGTAGATTGGAAAAACAAAAAAATTGGAGGTTATTTATGAATCCATTACAAGTAATCGTACATGACAATCAGCGTGTGTTAACTACAGCTCAAATTGCAGACAGTTATGGTGCAGAAGAAAAATTGGTACAACAAAACTTTAGTAACAATAAAGAGCGGTACAAGGTAGGGAAGCACTTCTTTTATCTACAAGGTGAAGAGTTAAAAGCATTCAAGGACCACTTCGAAAATTTAGGGTTAGTTAAGAAAAATACAGCTTCTTTGTATCTTTGGACTGAAAAGGGAGCATGGTTACACGCAAAATCTCTTAACACCGATAGAGCGTGGGATGCCTATGAAAAACTAGTGGACGAGTATTACAACATGAAAGAAAAGATTGTGCCGTTATCAAAAGACCAAGCGCTTGTCACAGTTCTTCGTACTACTGCAGATTTGGTTGAAGATACGCAGGAGATTAAAAAAGAACAACACGAAATCCGTAAAGAACTGTCACTTATCAATGAAAAGGTTGAAGAGCAAATTACCCTAACGTCAGGTGAACAGCGTGCTGTACAAAAGGCTGTAGCGACAAAAATCTATGAATGTGAACAAGACACAACACTACGGCCAAAACTCTTTCGTGAATTATATCGTGAAATTAAAGACCGGTTTGCTGTAGCCAGTTATAAGGATATTCGTCGTCAGGATTTACAACTAGCGCTACGATATATCAATTCTTGGATTCCACGAAAAGTTACATTGGAAGAGGCTGCCGGGCAAAGCAGCCTATAGATTGGAGGGCTGGTAATGTTTAGCGAGGATTTTAAGAAGAATATGATGCTTGAGTTTCGCACGATGATTCGCGAGGAGATGGAAGCAACTTTACAGGGGACATATGTACAAATTCAACAGTTGCCACCGTTTTTAACGAAAGAAGAGTTAAAAAAATTGCTTCGAATTGCGGATACAAAGGCTTCAGCGTTGCTTGCAAGAGCCGATTTTCCAGTATTGCGAGAAGCGGGTGTTTTAGTACCCTCTCACTTATTTATTCAATGGGTTGAAGCCAACACACAGTGGATTGATTTAAATACAGGGTTAGCCCCTAATTCACTAAAAGCATTAAGACCAATTAAGCCCTACGTACTTACTTAAGTGATTGGGCATACAACCTCTTGACACTATTTTACCTCAACTATCAACAACAATTGGTTCTGCTTTTGCTATCCCTTGTTCCGCCTTGGAACATTGAGAGGAGGTGAGACCAATGTCATACGGAGCAATTTTAAAAGCGCTACGAGTAAGAGCCAATCTCACACAACAAGAACTGGCAGACAAACTACATCGCAGCCGTTCCTGTATTTCTAAGTTTGAAAAAGAGACTAAAACTATCGATATGCCAACATTCATGCAGTGGATACAAATTACGGATGGGCAAGTTGCAGCGGCAGCCATGATGTTTGGAATGGATGCTTTATCAATCATTAATCAATTATTACCATTTATCGGAGGAGGTTTTATATGGTGGATGTATTGACAGTAATCAAGCATCGTAAGGCGATATACGGGGCAATAGGAGCAATTGAATTCAATTTAATAATGGAAGATTACGACTTAGCAATTGAAAGAGCTTATGACATCATCAGAAGTTTAAAAGCTTTACAAGCCAATCAAAAAATAGATTTAGCAGAAGTAGATAGAGTGATAGATCACATCCAGCAGTGGGAGGTTCAGGATGTTCAAGTTTAAACGATGGAGCAAGTTATCGTTACAACAACGTCTAGTGTCGGTCGGCAATTGGTGGTACAGATAGTGAAGTGGTTAGTGGATTACTTCTACATGCCAGACGATGGTCGCAATCAATACCACAAAGCATTTTGTGTAAAGTGCGGTCTAATCATCATCGCCATTGGTGTACCAGTGATTATTGCTTGTTGGCAATAAAAAAAGCTGCTTAATCGCGGGAACGATTAAACAGCAGTGCGGTTTTGTCTACACATAGTATACCACAATAATCGACGTTTGCGAGTCGCAACTCGCTCTCGTCAAGCAGTTCATAATCCTCTTCTTTCGTCTGGTTAGCCGAAACATTATGAGCTGCTTGATGGGAAAGTCCATCAGAAAGAAGGTGAGGACATGAATCTTCAAGTTGAGAATCCAATGGTATTAGGAACACTCGAAACAGTTAATCGAGTATTGACAAATCACTTGGTTGAGAAAGAATTTCGGGATTTTTATGGCAGTTTAATAGTAAGTAATGACGATTACATGGAGTTTCCGAACGGTGATATTGTTCACATGGATAACATTCACACGTACTTAGAAGAGCACTTTAAAGCTTCATTTTGCACAAAAAAATAAACCACTACTCGCAATAGTGGCTTAGAAAAAACATTAATTATCGTTATTTTAACACAGGAGGTTAAAAGAATGGAAGCAGTATCTACTTTAAAGATGGATCGTATTGAATGGCTCCAACTACGTAAAAGCGGTATCGGTGGTTCAGATGCATCAGCAATTCTTGGATTTAATCGCTGGAAGTCAGCGTTTCAGTTATTCATCGAAAAGACATCTGAAATGGTTGAAGAAATCGACAATGAATTTGTGTACTGGGGCAATGTACTAGAAGATATTGTTGCACAAGAATTTGCAAGACGAACACGTAAAAAAGTACAGCGTGTGAATCGTATGCTACGACACCCTGATTTTCAATTTATGATAGCTAACTTAGACCGCCGAATCGTTGGAGAGAGAGCAATCCTTGAATGTAAAACAACATCTACGTACAACAAAGATGCCTGGGAAGGTGACGAAGTACCAGCAGCATATATTTGTCAGTTGCAACATTATCTAGCGGTCACTGGATTTGAAAAGGCATATATTGCGGTTTTGATTGGTGGGAACACATTTGTGTGGAAAGAAGTTGCCCGTGATGATGAATTTATTGAGTTAATGATTGAGCGAGAAAAAGACTTTTGGCATAACCATGTCCTTGCTAACGTACCTCCGGCGATTGATGGTAGTTCATCTGCTAGTGAGTTTTTAGCCAAAATGTTCCCTCAGGATGATGGTTCAGCCATTATGTTGGATGAGCAGATGAACACATTAATTGAGGCGATTGAATCATTAAAAAGTGAAGAAAAGCAACTCGAAAACCAACGTAAAGAATATGAAAATCAACTAAAAATAAAGCTTGGTGAGGCCTTAGAAGGATATTCGAATCGATTTAAAGTGACTTATAAAACAATTACAACTAATCGAATTGATAGCAAGCGATTAAAGGAAGAACAACCGGAGCTATATAAGAAATATTGCAATGAATCATTATTTCGCCGTTTGTCGATTAAGGAGGCGAATTAAACATGGCAACTACAAATGACTTAAAAGCGCAAATACAAGGTCAAGTACAACAAGGTCTTACACCAGAACAATCATTAAACAAATTGTTAAAGCGTATGGGTCCTCAAATTCAACGAGCATTACCTAAACACATGGATGCTGATCGTATTGCACGAATTGCCTTAACAGCAGTTCGTGCTACACCAAAGCTACTAGAATGTGACCAAATGAGTTTTCTAGCAGCACTTATGCAATCTGCTCAACTAGGAGTGGAGCCAAATACAGGGCTAGGACAAGCTTATTTAATCCCATATGGCAAACAAGTACAGTTCCAGTTAGGTTATAAAGGTTTAATTGATTTAGCTGTTCGTAGCGGTCAATATAAAGCCATTTATGCGCATGAAGTGTATAAGGAAGATGAATTTTCGTTTGCATACGGATTACACAAAGATCTTGTCCATGTACCTTCGACAAATCCAGAAGGCGAACCAATCGGTTACTACGCTGTATACCATTTAAAAAATGGCGGATACGACTTTGTTTACTGGACAAGAGAACGTATTGATAAACATGCTCAACAGTTTTCGCAAGCCGTTCAAAAAGGTTCGACAAGCCCTTGGAAAACTAACTATGACGCAATGGCTAAAAAAACTGTACTAAAAGAAGTATTAAAATATTCTCCTAAATCAATCGAGCTGCAGAAGGTAGTAGAGGCTGATGAAACGATTAAAAACGAGGTATCAGAGGATATGAGTGATGTTATTGATGTCACAGATTATTCGATCATTGAAGCAGAACCAGTTCAAGAGGAAAAAATTATTGAACAGTAACGTACCACACAAAGTCCTTCTGCCTGCTTGGATCTTCGAGCAGGCGAAGGATTCAAACGAAATGAGATACCTTGTAGTGGAATACATGAAACGATATCCAAACTATCAAATCATTAAAATAAGCGGTAGTTTCGCAGTTTGTGAGCGAGAACAAGCCTTTTTAGGAGGTAGCTATGATTAAAATTCGATTCGCCATTTTGTTAGCTGAACGTAGCCTAAAAATACGAGACATTCATCATTGGACAGGCATCCCTATGATTACACTTAGAAATCTGTATTATGGATGTTCGAACAGCATCAAAATAAACGATTTAAAAGCGATATGTAAGGTTTTGAATTGCGATGTAGGCGACATTCTACAATACGTTCAGGTGGGCTAATACGCTTGACTACGTAGGGTTAGAAGTGAATTAGTCGATGGACAGTAAAACTTGTCATTTCTTGCGCTTACCCGGGAAATTTATTTATTTCCTAACTGAAATACCACATTTCGAATAGCATTTTGTAACACAAAAAAAGGAGAGGCGAGGGCAAATGGGCATTATCCGAGTAGCTAAAAACAACAACTATGTAGTGATGAATCGTACAGCATTAAATGACAACCGTCTATCTTGGAAAGCTAAAGGCATTATGGCTTATATGCTTTCAATGCCAGATGATTGGGTGTTTTATATGGACGAATTAATTACGCATGCTACAGATGGCAAAGATTCGTTCAAAAGCGGACTGAAAGAGCTTAAAGATAACGGGTATGTAGAGCGAAAACCAGTTAGAGATGAAAAAACGAAAAGGATCGTTGCTTGGGAGACAATCGTCCATGAAGCGCCTATCCAACAAGAGGAGAATCCATCAGTAGAAATGCCACCAGTGGAAAAGCCATTAGAGGAAAACCCACTAATGGAAAACCCACTAATGGAAAACCCACAAGTGGAAAAACCGCCCCTACTAAGTATTGATAATAACCAAGTATTGAATAAACCAAATACTGATAATAACCAAGTACTGACTACAGACAAACAACATGCTCAAAGGCTATATGGGTTCTTTGTCAGTCGTCTGCAAAAGTTGCCTAGCAATAAGTTACGAGAAGATATTGATTACTATCTATCGACCTATCAAGATGCAAATCTAGTTATTGAAGCGTTTGAGCGAGCTCTGTTAAATGGACGAGTCAGAGATAAAGAAAAATATGCTAATGGTACATTACGCAATTGGAGATATGAGGGTGTAACATCTATGCAACTATTAGCGAAAAAGGAGGCTCAACAACGTGCATCTAATACAGGAAGTACTAGCAAAGGCACAAGCAAAGTACCAAGCATTATTGGACGAAGAAGCAGTCTCGATTAATGACAAACAATACGAATGTATGAAGTGCAAAGATGTAGGCGGATTATTTGAAATGAAAGTCGATGAAGATGAAACAAGTATTACTTACGGTAAATCATTTGAAATTTGGGTTGATTGCGAATGCGAGAAAAATAGAATTGTTAGCAAGCTGATGAAGGCTAGTGAAATCACAGAAGAATTCAAAGCAATGACATTTGATAACTTTTTTACCAATGGAGCACCCAAGGTAGTACAAGACATGCACCTATTGGCTACTAAATACTATGCAGATTTTGAACAAATCCAAAAGTCAAAGCAAAACAGTATTGCCTATCTAGGTCAACCAGGATCAGGGAAAACACACTTACTTATAGCTTTGGCCAACTTAATGATGACAGAGAAACATAAGTCAGTATTGTATTTTCCATTCGTGGAAGGCTTCGATGATTTACGTTCAGATTTTGAAAAGCTAGAGGCCAAGATAATCCGTATGAAACAGGTCGATATTCTCTTTATCGATGACTTGTTTAAACCTGTTACAAAGCAAATGAAAGATGGGGAAAGGATTAAAGTGCCACAGGGTAGCGAATGGGAAATTAAACAGCTTTATTCTGTTGTGAACTATCGTTATATGAATCATAAGCCGGTGTTTATTAGCAGCGAACTAACGTTTGATGAAATGATTGTTCAAATGGACGAAGGGCTCGGTACACGCTTTTATCAGATGTGTAAGCAGTTCTTTATTCATATCGATAAGGACTTAGGGTTGAATTATAGATTAAAGTGAGGGGCGCTTAGCCCCTTGATTGGAGGGCGAACAGATGAGGTACAACAAATCTATCGATTGTGGTTGTGGTCATAAAGTTAATCTAGACGACTTCTTAAATCTTGTCAGGAACGAAGCCTTAGACGATGGTGAAATAAGCGATTTACAGGAAGAAATAACGTGTAATGTATGTAATGCCATTTATCAAGTAAGTGCAAGTGCTTATGTACATATCGATGTTTCACTGGAAAGAGTCGAATTATTAAGCCGAGGCTTTGTGCTTAATGGTGAAACAGTAAGTTTAAATCAATTTGGCATTGGTGAAGAAGTTGCTTTGCCAGATGGCGAATACCAAGCTGGTAACATGCTTTACAAGATTAGTGGTGGAGTAGTTTGCAACATTTACAATGCACAAATTGATGAAAATCAATTAGCTTTGGCTATTTAGGAGGGAGTATGGATGAATAATGATTTAAAACAGATTTTAGCCAAGGTTCGTGAGGCGAGATGTGAGTGGGAACTAAAAAACCTCATGAATGAGCTAGAGGAATTCAACAAACAAAATTACAAAGCTGCTGCTATTGATATCGCTTTGGAAACAGGTGACCGCAAGGCTTTTAATAAATTGGTGGTGTGTTATACAAATGACTAAAAATTTCACATGGTACGCACCAAATGCAGAACTGCTGAAATGCCCTGTGCCTGGCTGTCATCACATTGGGACCATCATCACGAAAAAGCACTGCTGGCTAGAGCATGGCATGACGAGAGATGAGGTTGGTGAAAAGTACGGGAAGCCTAAGCGTATTTTGACATATAGCAAGAATCAAATTAAAGCGAGGAATGCGGAATGGGTGAACAATACTTAATCAATCAGTTGGTGTTTCACATAGGCCTATACAAAAAATATCAGTACAAAGAAAACGAGATAGGGTTTTATCAGAACCTTGAAGCTTTACGGTTACTGAAAGGGTTGAGCACACAGGACGAGGCTTTGGATTATGCTATTGCATTGACTGAAGGGGTGAAGGCTTCATGAGATCCGTAACGGTATTCCAATCGACATTCTAGTGCAAGGAATTCGGTACCAAATTCCTAGAGCCAAGAAACAGCTCAGAAAGCGGACAGAATATGCCAGACAATCAATCTAGTAACAAATACAGGTAGAACGAATTAAATCCCACCCAGAGCAATTATGGCGGTCGAAATTAACAGTTATGATCTACTTTTTGAGGATATAGGTGTTATTTAGTGAAGATGCTATGTTAAAGAAGTAGCAAAATACAAAAAATACTTGAAAAACTAAAATCAAGTGAATTATAGATGGGAGTGTCTTTTATGGGCAATCAAGTGAATTTGGTTGCGTTAGGTGATGGAGTCTATATTGTACAACAAGGGGCAATTGTAGAGTTTTTAGAGCCTAAAGATTATGGACAAGACTCTATCCAGTGGCAACATGGCAAAGTATTTGAAGTGAGCGAAAGCAAGCAAAGACGTGTGGGGTCAGTGAAAAAATAATTTTAAAAGAATCGTTGAATTACTAGAAATCATATTCAAATGAACTAAGTGTGAAAATCGAAAGAATATAACCAAAAATATCCTTCACATAAAGGGTCAACTAGAATGCATAGATATAAAGCAATAAAATATACTAAAGGAGTGGCATCTTCACTTTATTTTCTTGACGCAGATGGAAGTGTTATTTAAAAGTGCACTTGTCAAAGGAGTATAATGGAAAATAAGTCAATGAAAAAGTTTCTTGAATTCCATATATAATTTATTTAATATAACGGTAGGTGATATTATGGAATTATTAAATGACTCAAGAGTTAGGGAACTACTAATTGCTGAGTTAAGCGAAAAATATTCAAATTGTACAGATACACGTATAATTAATGAGCTAGGGTTGGATTTTGGTGCTGCAAGAGTTGATGTTGCGGTCGTAAATGGTATAATGCACGGGTACGAAATAAAAAGTGATTTAGATACTCTCTATAGACTTCCAAGACAACTGGAGTATTATAATCGTGCTTTTGAGAGGATGACAATTGTTGTATCTAGAAAGTATATTGATGAAGTCAAAAAAATAATTCCTGATTGGTGGGGTATTAAAACCATTAGTAAGGATCAAAAACGATTAATCAATATTAGAAAAGGTAGAAAAGTTTCTCAGCAAGACCCTGATTTGATTATAAAACTTCTCTGGAAAAAAGAGTTGGAAGATTTTATTGATTACCTATCATTTAGTAAATCATTAAAAAAAATGAGGAAAAATCAACTCCTTGCACTACTAAGCAAAGAAGTTGATTTTGATGTAACCCGTCAGTTTGTTTATAGTACTTTGAAAAAAAGAGAAAATTGGAGACTGTCTTAAAGTTGATTAATAGTTGTTTCAATATGATGACTGACTGAAATAGCAATAGGAGCCTGATGGTTACTTATTGTTATTTTTTTGTCTGCACATTTTTTTATCTCTTCATCTCCGAAAGAAAAACTTTCACCTGGGTAAAAATCACAATCTACTATTTGTTGACAAATTTCGAAGAAGCTATCTTCAGCTCCATCTTTAATAAGTTTAGATTTTGCAATATAGTAATCAGTATCAGTAGTATAAAAGATTTTTAAGTATGAGAGGTTGTGATTAAAGCCTTTCAATACTTCACCTTTCAAACGTGTAGTATAATCACCAAAATTAAGCATTGGGAATTCTTTTTTTAATTCAAGATAATTGTTTAACTCATCGCGAGCACTTACTAAAGTTAAATCGTGTACATCTGCATCACTAGCGTTTTCAGGGCAAGCTGTAGATAAAAATACAATATTTGATGGATTCAAGTCATTAAAAATAGTAATAGCATTTTTTACTCTTAAAGTTGTTGTATTACTATTGAAAAAGTCTAGAATAATAGTAACTTTTGTTGAATCGCTTAAACTTGATAAGTCTTCTTTCAATTTGCTATATACAAATTTATCAAATGGCTCTTGGAAATCATGACAGCGTATTCTGATAGCGATTTCTTCTGCTTCAGAATTAAGTACAGATTCTATAAGCCATTCTGGAGAATCATGGTGAAAACACGGAATAATTGATAGTTGCTGGTCTTTCATTTTATTAAGACAATGTACTACTAAATTTTCACCTTCTTTAGATAAAAGTTCATCTTTCGAACTTAACTCCTCAATTGCGCAATTAAAATCATAAATAAATTTTATTGAATCAACTCTGTCTTTTAGATAACTACCTAAAGTATTGAAAGTAGATTCCCATTTATTTTGGTTTTCTGGTTTAACTCTTTTTGATTCAATGATAGGAATAAGTTTACTTTTTGATGAACTTTTTAACTCCTTTAATGCCCTCATTTCGTTATTTGCATATTTTAGCAATGGATAGTACAAATGACATTCCTCCTTATAGATTATTTTTCTTACAGTTTATTTACATTCGACATATTTTTACATATTCCTTTTTTCTTTTAAAAAAACTTACAGTTAAAGTTGGATGTATGTATATAAGATCATAAAATGAGAAATAGAAAATCTCATTTTAAAGGGAATGCTTAATCTGTGTGAGTGTAAACGGACTTTCTTTTGGAAATATAAATAAATACGAGATTGTTTTAAACAAAGTATAATTTAGTTTAGTTCTACAAAGCAGCTAATAAGTATAGGTAGAGTAGTTAATAAAGTTGATAAGTTATTTTTATAAAAAGTTGTATTTATAAAAAACCTAATGGATTATTAGATATATAAAATTAAGGGAATATAATAGAATATAAATGTTATTGACATGGACGAGAGGATGTTTTTAGACCCTCTTAAGGTGCTGTAACACATATAATGATAAATAAAATATTTTTACCAAAAAATGTCATTTTGATATCTAGAATAAGTGAAAATGATAAAAATAATTATAAAGAAGATAGAATATAAAAATATTATTAGTTAAAATTAATTGTATTTTGGTCCTTTACGGAAAATACCGGAGGTACTAATAGGCGGGTTAATTACCTTTCTGTTAGTACCTCTTTTAATTTTATTAAGAGGTGAAGGTATGGGAATCACAGAGTTAATCAAATATTTATAAACGGAAACAGCATTTAGACAGAAAAATAGAGCGATTATAAAATCGCTCTAAAAAACTCATAAAATCCCATATTCATAGGGATTGCCCATATAAAGAAACCAAGTAGGGCAACCAGGCCAATAAAGAAATTATATATCTTTGTAGGCAAGATTTTTCCGAATAACGTTTTGTAGATTGCTACGCAAACTACCATTACAACCGGCAGTAAAATCATTGGGGGTATAAAAAATAAAAGACTTCCACCAAGTGATATATCTGAAAATATGTCCATTAAATTACCTCGTTATGTATTTTGTGTAAATTGTACCATAAAAAAGCTGCAGCGTCGTCACACGCTACAGCTCTAATTGGATTATGCTATTTAAGCCTTCTCGAAGCATTATACCACATTAAGGGGGCTAACCTGATGGGCAAACAAGGGCAAATAAAAGTTACGAAAGAGAATTTACTGCAGTGGATTAAGAATTATCATTGGATGGTTGCGACTATTGCAGAAGCACGAAAGCCAGTAGCGAAGGTCGATGATAATAGTTTTAATGGGGCGAAAATTGCATTATATGGTATTGAGGCAACTTTACCAAGGGCAAGTGGTGGAAAGAGTGATCCTGTATTTATTGAGGTGCAACGACGTTTGTATATAAATAACAAACGCATTCAGGAATACGAGAGTAAGGTTGCTGAAGTGCAGAACCGAATTCCATTTGTAGAAGGGGAAAGAGAAGTTGAAGTCCTTCATAGATTGCTAGATGGCGATAGTATGCGAGCTATTGGTAAGCATATGCGTTTATCTAGTACGACAATTTTTAGAATAAGAAATAATATTTTGAATCAGATGATGAAGTAGCCAATGAGCTACTTCTTTTTAATAACATATGTACAACTATCGGGTAAGAATGTGGAGGAAGCGATTATTAGGATTAATTGTAGTGATCCGTATCATAAATTAGTGCTGTTTTTAGGATTAGAGGAAAAATTAAACCCACGTTACATTAGTTGACGTGAGTTTAATTTTTAATTAATTATTGTTAATACTTTCAACAAAACGTTTATATTTACTTTTATTATTAATTCTATAATTTATTTGTTTAAAGTCTAAGTATTCGATTATATTTATCACATCATTTTCTGAGTCCATACCCTCAAATTCCATTTCATAGAATACTCGTCCATCCGGATAAATAGTATAGTCCAAATCGCAAATGTAATTTTTATTAAATGATAGTTTCCTTCTTTCATTTTTTATAGAACCTAGATACTTTAGTTTGTTAGATTTTATTTTATCTTTGAGAGAAAGTGTGAAATCTTTATCGAAATAGTCAAAGATATACTCAGGATTATCTCTGTATTTATAAAAATCGTTTCTTGAAATTTCCTTTTCAAATTCTTTTGAAATAGTTATATTACTGATTAAATTATTTAATTTTGTTTTAAGGCATAAAATTAAATCTTCACCATTTTCTTCTCGAATTCTTAGTGTTATACCCAATTGGTTTAAAGAAAATTCATTAGTATCAAAATAATAATTAATTTGATTGAGTGGGTTACTGATTTCTTGGAATGAATCTAATAATTGAGAGTAGTCTTCTTTATTTAACAATAATTTCAATTCTTTTTCGTAAGACAAACCATGGTCATCTCCTCTTTTATAAATATTGATTATTTTATCACAAATATATAAACTTCTATATTATAATTAAGTTAACTTTTTATGTAATTAAAACGAAAATATGGAGGTAAAGTTAAATGTATAATTTTCAAGAGGATTTAGAATTAGTTCGTTCTATTAATGACCCTATTCACGGCACTATTAAATTAAGCAATAAAGAAATATTAATTATTGAGCATCAATTATTTAAACGATTACATAATTTAAGACAAAATTCTTTTCTATATAAGGTGTTTCCTTCTGCTAAACATACAAGATTTGAACATTCCATTGGGGTAATGCATTGCGCACACAAATTATTAGCTGCTGTTATAGAAAATGGAAATATTGCAAATCAAGGAAATGATATGGCAACTAAAGAACAGTATTTGCAAAATATTGAACTTGGAGTAGGGATAGCATTAAGTGATCACTTAGAAGAAAGTAAAATGGTGGAAATTTTCAGACATTTAAGAATTGCAGCATTATTACATGATATTGGTCATGGACCTTTATCACACTTATTTGATTCTTATGCTCCAAATATTGAGGAATTTGAACAAATATTAAACTCAGATAAATCTCTAAATGAAGATGAAAAGTATAAAAGAGAACTTATTAATATGTTAAGAGAATATCAGGATAATGAATCCAATGATGATGGTAAAGAAATAAGGATTGAGCATGAACATGTTTCATCTTATTTCACGTTTAAAATTCTAAATGATTTAAAATTTGATAAAGACGATATTCATATTATACTTACTATTTTAAAACCAGAGCTTGCATTGAATTTTATTAAAGTAAATATCTTTGGAGAGGAATATAATATTTCTAAACTATTAACAGACATAGTAGCAAGTGCACCAATTGATTGTGATAGAATGGATTATTTAAAGCGAGACAGTTATTTTACTGGGGTACCGTATGGGAACTATAGTGAGGATAGAATTTTAAAAACTGTATTAACGTATGTTCATAATGGGGAAGTAAGATTAGGGTTAAAAGTTAGTGGGCTACATGCCATCGAAGGATTTTTGCTTTCAAGATATCAGATGTTTGTCCAAGTATATGGTCATAAAACAAACGAGGCTTGCAATGCAATGTTAAATTATATTGCAAAAGGGGAAAAACTATCATTTAAAAAATGGTCAGGTAAAGAATTAAATGAAAAAGATTTTATTTCACTTTATCTAGAACTTTCAGATGATAATTTTTTGACTCATTTGAGTGAAGAATTTGAGAAAAGTGGTGAGGAAGATAAAAAACAAACTATTGTCGCTTTGCAAAATAGGGATTTGTGGAAAAGGGTTTATGAGGTAGAAGAATACGTTCCTAGCAAAACAAGTGAAACAAATGTTAGCAAAGCCATTATGAGCTGTTTTGAAAGTATGAAAAAAGAATACAATGAGATAGAAATATATCAAGGAGATCGTTTTCCATTAAAAGATGTTAAGACTGTTGGAGCAAAGCTCCTTGATAAAAAGTCGCATTCCTATTATACTGTTTGCCCCAAAAAATTACAGGAAGGTTCACAAATTATTGAATCTTTAAATCAAGGGTTACGCATCCATAGAATTTATGCTTTAGAAAAGAGTATAGTGTCTGATTGTAAAATATATGCTAGAGATGCTATACATTCAAAGATATTAGATGCAGAAAAAGCAGATTCTAATTAATATTGTTAGAAAAATGCAAATTCTAAAATATATATACCGCACTTAGATTAGTTACGGTGAACCGTATCACAAGTGATAGTAAAGCGGAAGTTTGAGCTTATATTATAATTATTATTTAAAAGTCGTTTACCTACTGCTTATAGGGGCGACTTTTTGCTTAATTATATACAAGAGTTTAGTTTATAATCATAATCTACTAAGATAATTCTTATAAAAGTAGTAAAAGGTTTTTCAATAAGTCAGAAAATATATTTGTTCTTTTAGTACAATTTTCCCTTTTATTGCACTATAAAAATACATATTATTACAAAAATACAGGTGGTATTTTATGAAGGAAAGATTTGAGAAATTATTTTTAGGTTCAACAAAAGTTATAAATTGGTTAGAAGGACCAGGTTTTTTAGGGATGAAGAAAGCTGGTAATATATTGATAGGAATGATGATTTTTATAGGAAGTTTGTTGTATTGCATAGAAGGAGTTAGTTTGGTATTAAATGAAATACTTATGGGAATATTAGCAATTACAATGTTTTCATTACTCTTTGTATTAAGTCTGAGAAACTTTTGGTTAAAGCCACCAAAATTTATTCGTAAAGATGCCTTAAATCCAGCACAGTTATTCGATAGTTTTAGTCATTGGTCTTTTTTATATGGAATAATGGTTTACTCATTATTTGCTTCTTTTTTTATTGAAGGAGTTTATATAGCTTTGGTAAAATTAATTCTTCAAATTAATTTTGATTTCAGTAAGTCATTTTATAACTTATTCTTCTTAACAACCGCTGTATTTTTAGTTTTTTATTTTATGTATCATGTTTCTGTAAAGAATGTTTCTACAAAAGTAATTAAAGCTAGAATAAGATTGTATTTAGCAATTATAACTACTATTACGGCGGGTTTATTAGGATTGTCATTAAAGGAGATTTTATTACCGTTAATAACTTATCTTGGAATTGGACTGGCGTGGTTATCTTTTTTTGTTGAGAAGATAGAAAGTGAAGTCTGACATTTAAGTAGACGGTACTGCTAGAGAGCTTTAATCGGGCTCGATTGTGGAACAGGTGTAATAAAAAGAACAAATGTATGATAGTTTGTGTTTATAAATATATATTGTAAACTCGGAGGTAGGTTCGGTGGGGTAAAGGTTTCTTCCTTTGGTATCTATAAAAAACAAATTATTGGTGAGAGACTGAACGACGACCGACCTGCGCTTGTCAGATTTGTTCGGAGCGCGACATACATGGACGGCCCATATTTTTTAATAGATTAGGTATCTTAATTAATACAAAGGCCTAAAAATCGGAATAAGGTGTGGTTTTTAAGTGAACTTCGTCCACTTTCCATTTTATTCAGTCAAACGTTACTAAACGTGCACGGAAATGCACGAACACAATTTGATTACAATAATTAACGTGGAGAAGAATCTCTACCACGGTTACTAGAAGTGAGCTAACTCGACAGTATTACCACAATAGAATAATAGACGAATGCAGGCTTTCATCCAGCGCAGGGATAGGGGCTTTTATTATGCTTTGAAAACTGCATCAAACAGCCATAAAAAAAATAACAGACAAGTTTATGGGCGAGTAAGTATCTTAGGAACATTAGATAACGAAAAGTGCTGGCATGTACTAGTAATCGATAGGGCGGAGTTTGGTGTGGTTTTTAGAGCAAAAAGTTATTACATATACTTCATCTTCTAGTTTATGATTGAAATAAAGGAGATGATAATATGAATACTAATGACGAAAAATTTAACACAAGAAACGAACTTTATAAATTGTTTGCTCAAAAGATAGAAAAAATTTTTAATGTAGATGATTTTGTAAAAGAATATAATGAAAATCAAATAATCCCAATAAACTACTTTGAAAATCATTCTGAGTTGCATGTGGATTTTGGGGAAAGTGTTGTTGTGATTTTTAACTTTTGGGAAAAAGATTCGAAGTCCCTTGATATAATATATGAAAATGGTCAATGGATTCTTGAACCTAACGAATACTGGAAAGAATATGACAAGGCAATTGAGGTTGATGGGCAATTTATTGAAGAAATATTAGAGAAATTTAAATTAAAAGCAAATGAATCTTTAGAAAGTCGCACTTAATAGGTACGGCTTTTTCTTTTGCCCTGAAAAGTGAGCATCGGTGTTCTACCCCTTACCACTAAGTAACGGTGCTTGCTTTTGAGGTCAAAAAGTTATTGAGGTTTTGTACATGCCTTTTGTTCTATGATGGAGTGGGAGGTGTGTATATGTATACTGAAGAAGAATTTGTAAAAGCAAGAGATGAACTTTACAAAAAGTTTGTTGATAAGATTAATAAGGATTTTACCATCGAATATAGACGTTTTTTTGAGACATCTATAAGATTAATTAAAAATAATAGAGAGTTTTATGTGGTGTTTGGAGATAAAAGTGTTGATATTATTTTTATGGAAAAAGATAAGAGAGTAATTATCTTAGAATTCGAAGGCGGAAATTGGTTATTTAGAAACGATAGTAATGGTAATAAGTCAGTTTTTGACGATGAAAAACTTGATAGAGTCCTTAGTCGTTTTAATTTATATAGTGATATTGGTCGTACCGAATAGGTGCGGCTTTTCTTTTGCAATGTTGGAGGTGGTGTTTATGAGATATGGCTAATTGGGATGAAATACAGAAAGAGTGGGAAACAACAAAGATTACACTAGCTGATCTTGCTGAAAAGCATGGGATAAAGCTTGGTACATTAAAAAGCCGAAAGAGCCGTGAGAAATGGTCAAGGGATGCAACTAAAAAGGATACAACCAAAAGAGTAAAGGTTGCAACTAAATCTGATAACGATGAAGTGATACAGGATGCACCGCCTCAGAAGGATGGGCGACTGAAGAAAAGAAGTGGTAATCCAAACCCGCCGAATCAGTTCACCAAACGGAACAGGGCTGCTATGATTCATGGCTTGCGTAGTAAGTTCCTTTACGATGAGCAAATCGAAATCATGGAGGCATTGCAGGACTTAGATGTGGTTGATCAGCTATGGTTGCAGATTGAATTAAGCTTCTCTGCTATCATTCGTGCTCAAAAGATAATGTGGGTTGAAGACCCATTTGACCACCTAAAAGAAGTTAGCAGCGAAATGAGTGGCGAAAGCATTGATAAGGTCGATTACAAGGTTATCTACGCTCATGAACGTTATGAGTCTTACATAAAAGCTCAAACGAGGGCATTCGCTGAACACCGTAACTTGGTTAAGCAGTTTATGGACCTTACAACTGAGGACGATGAGCGTAGGCTTAAACTTGAGCAGATGCAGTTGAACATGGAGAAAACCAAAACTGACATTGAACTATCGAAAATCGCTATCCGCAAGGAAAATGGTGATGATGAAGATGAGTTCGAGGATGATGGCTTCTTAGAGGCGTTAGAAGGCAAGGAAGTGAATTGGGATGAGTAAGCGAAAGAAACCTGCTTTATTCTCGTTCAAGCCTTTTAGTCAGAAACAACTTAAAGTACTCAAATGGTGGCAATCCAATTCCCCTCACAAGGACAAGGATGGTCTTATTTGCGATGGTTCTGTTCGTGCTGGTAAAACGGTTGTAATGTCACTATCGTTCGTTATGTGGGCAATGGAGACGTTTGAGGACGAGAACCTTGGCATGGCTGGTAAAACAATCGGCTCCTTTAGACGTAACGTATTCAAACCGTTAAAACGGATGCTGATGTCCAGAGGCTACAAAGTAAAAGAATATCGTTCCGAAAACATGTTCACTGTCACTAGAAATGGCAAGGTGAACTATTTTTATATCTTCGGAGGGAAAGATGAGGCTTCACAAGACCTTATTCAAGGTATTACGTTAGCGGGTATGCTTTTTGATGAAGTAGCGCTTATGCCTCAATCATTCGTCAACCAAGCAACAGCGCGATGTTCTGTGGATAGTGCAAAGTTTTGGTTTAACTGTAACCCTGCTGGTCCTTATCATTGGTTCAAGTTAGAGTACTTAGATCAACTAGAAAATCAGAACATGTTGCATCTGCACTTTACAATGGATGATAACCTGTCGTTGTCACAACGTATCAAAGACCGATACAAACGCATGTATAATGGTGTATTTTATCAACGATTTATTTTAGGGTTATGGGTACTTGCTGAAGGTATTATTTACGATATGTTTGATGCAGTGCTGCATGTTGTAAAAACAGAGCCTCGTCATTATACAAAATATTATGTCAGTGTCGACTATGGCACACAGAACCCTACAACGTTTGGTTTGTGGGGTTTTTATAATGGTGTTTGGTACAAGGTCAAAGAATATCATTACGATGGTCGAAAGAGCAGTAAACAAAAAACAGGTCCAGAGTATTATGAGGATTTAAAACAGTTTATAGAAGGTCTTGAGAACCTTCATGGAGTTATTGTTGACCCGTCTGCCTCTTCATTTATCGCATTATTAAAAAAGGATGGTGTAAGAGTGGTAAAGGCGAAAAATGATGTTTTGGAAGGGATACGGAATGTTGGAAATGCACTTACTAACGGATTGATTTTATATAATGACTGTTGCAAAGAGACATTCCGTGAATTTAGCTCTTATATTTGGGATGCGAAGGCAGCGGATCGAGGCGAGGACAAGCCAGTTAAACAAAATGACCATCAAATGGACAGTGACCGATATTTTGTAAACACGGTGATCTTTAAAAAAGGTGGCTTATCTGTTCTTAAGTGAGGTGATGGCATGCTAATTGAAGACCTATTTCGACCCCGTTGGCATGAGCAAATGGAAGAGGTGATAAAAAACATGATTGCTAGTGTGATCAAGAATGAACAGGTCATACTCAATGAAATAAAGGATTGGGAAAAGTCAGAAAAACGCAAGTTAATGATTATTGGGGCTAAGTATTATAAAGGAAAAATGGACATCGAAGAAAAGAAACGTGATGTTGAGTGGAAGTCTAATTTAAAGCTGGTGCATGGCTATGTGAAGAAACTTGTAGACCAAAAGGTTGGATACACGCTTTCCAAACAGCCATCAGTAACGAGTGAAAATAATAGCTACCAAAAAAAGCTTAACGATATTTTTGATGCAGGTATGATTAACCGTTTGCGAAAAATAGGTAAAGAGTCCATCAACAAAGGTGTTGCGTACCTACATCCGTATTTTAACGAAGATGGTCATCTGACTTTTATGCGTTTCCCGTCAGAGCAAGTGATTCCTTTCTATGCGGATTCTGAAAATATGAAAATCGAGTCGTTTTTAAGAGTGTTTGAAGTGGATCATTACGAAGGTACAACGAAAAAAACGTTGAAGAAGGTTGTTCATTATCACAGTCAAGGTATTGACCATTTTGTTTTAGAAAGTGCAACACTCGTTCCTGATATTCCTGCAGGAGGAAAGCAAGGATATCACTTCTTATTTGGCAAACAGCCAGTATTGTGGGAGAAGATACCCCTTATTCACTTCCGATATAACGAAGAAGAACAACCGTTGATTGAACAAATTAAGTCATTAGTTGACAACTACAATACACAAGCATCGACGAATGCAGATGTACTTGCGGATATACCCAATTTCATCTATAAGCTGATTAACTATGGAGGAGTGGATTTAAAAGGATTTCTCCATGATCTCAATGTGTATCGGGCAGTCAAAATTGACGAGAATGGGGACGTTGATAAACTCACTGCTGATATTCAAACAGAGGCTACTGAAAAAGAGCTAGAACGTACTCGTAAGGCGATATATGAGCTTGGTAGAGGTGTCGATACGCTAAATGAGAATTTAGGGAATGCATCAGGTGTAGCACTCAAATTTCGTTACAGTGATTTAGACATCGATTGCAATATCCTAGAAAGTGAAATGCAGTCCAGCATCGAGCATATGCTATGGTTTATCACTCGTTATTTAAAGATGATCGGTGAAGGGGATTTCACGAATGAAAAGGTAAAGTTTGTGTTTAATCGTGACATCATCACCAATGAGGTGGAAGCTGTTGAAATGTGCGAGAAGTCAGTGGGAATTATTGATGACCAAACAAATCGTGAAAATCATCCTTGGTATACGCCAGAAGTTGAACAAAGACTTAAAAAGCAAAAGGAGGAAGAGCAAAAGGAGATAGACGAGTACCAAGAGTCCTTCGAGAAGCAACGGCAGTCTCAAATGGAAGTGAAGGACAATGAGTAAGTATTGGGAAAGTCGTGCCGCACAACGTGAACTAGAATCACAGTTGATTGCTAGTAAGTACTTAGCTCGGATGGAAGAGCAGCTTCGAATGGCGCAAGCAAATATCATACAGCAAATTGAGGCGTTCTATGCGCGATATGCAATAGATTATAAGGTTTCGTATGCAGAAGCAAAGCAGTATTTAACGGCAAAAGAGTTAAAAGATTTTCGCCATATCACCTTACAACAGTATAAAGCTCTTTCATTAGCTGGAAATCCTGAATACGACCGTATTTTAAATGCTATTGGGTATCGTGCTCGTATTTCACGCTTAGAAATGTTGCACTTACAGATTCAAATGCAAATGCTAGAGCTATATGGTAGTACAAACGGTTTACAAGCTTATACGTACACAGGTTTATCAGAAGTATATGAAAACGCTTATTACAAGACACTTTTTGATATTGCTTTACTGCTGTTTACCAACCTGTCACAAAGCTGACAGACGATGTGATGAAAGAGGTACTCACATATAACTGGTCGGGTAAAGAGTTTTCGAAGCGTATTTGGGGTCATAAAGCAAAAACAATGGCTGGGATAAAAAAAGAGTTGGAAAGATCATTTAAGCAAGGTCGTTCATTGATTAAAACATCAAGGGCAATCAGTGAAGCAACTAACGTGGCGTTAAGTAGAGCTCAAGCACTTGTAAGGACAGAAGCAAACTTTTTTCATGGCTTAGCAGCGAATAACGCTTATCGTGAAACTAACCTTGAGCGTTATCAAATACTAGCAACCCTTGATAACCGTACATCAGAAATCTGCAAAGCACAGGATTTAAAGATTTATTTAACGAAAGATTATAAACCGGGTACCAATGCACCTCCATTTCATACAAGATGTCGAACGACTACCATTCCGTATTTTGATGAGTCGGAGTATATGGAAGGTGAAAAAAGGATAGCACGAGATCCGATTACTAGTACAAACGCCAAAGTGTCAGCCAAAATATCCTATCAAAAGTGGTATCAGGATTATGTCATCTATAAACACGGACAAGACACCATAGATTTGTTTAATAAAAAACAACAAAATCTAGCGCAAGACAAAATACAATATAGAGAGTTTCAAAATATACTAGGAAAGCATGCTCCTTCGTTAGATGATTTCCAAACGATAAAGTATAATGGAGAAGAGGAATGGTATTTACTAAAAGGTTATCGACATGCTGTTGAAAAAAAGGATATTCATATCTTTGTTGATTTTAAAACATATAAAAATACAGCCAATGAAGTGAAGGAAAGGATTGTAGGGATTACAACGGCAGATGGGGTCAAAATATCCGGTTATAAGTCCCACTTTGTAGATCGGATAATTGGGCAAATAGAAGCGGGTACAACAGGAAAAGGTAAACGTTCAGGTGTTAAGATTGAAGATGCATTACAAGCTTTAATTAACCCCATGCAAATAAAGGAAAAGAAAAACTCTAGGCAGTATATCAATGATAAATGTATAGTAACTATTAATCAAACTACGGGTAATTTAATTCAAACAACACCTAAAACAAAGGAGGTCAGTACATGATTAAAATGACACAAAAAGATGAAGAGTTTTTAGCGAAACATCTCTCAAATTTTCAAGAACTAAAGAATGGACCTATTAATGATTTATTATTAGAGATACACGATTTAACATTAGAGGGTTTAGATGAAAACGACGATCCAACAGATTTCTATTATGAAGCTCAAAAAGTATACGACTCTATCTATTTAATGAATTAGCACTTAACCTATAAGATTATGGTTAAGTGCTTTTATTATGACTTTATATCACTTTTAACGAGCTTTATTGCTAAAGAATAGGTTGTGTTATTGCATATAAAAAATGGAATAGGAGGAGCGTTAAATGGATAAGGAAGCATTAATTGCTTTAGGTTTAACGGATGAACAAGCAGATAAAGTCATTTCTGGTTACGGTAAAATGGTACCGAAAAGCCTCTTTGAAAATAAAGTTCAGGAGGTGAAGGATTTGCAAAAAGAAATCGCTAATCGCGATATCCAACTTGAGGAGTTGAAAAAAATTGATACTGCGGGTTTACAAAACAAAATAACCGAGCTACAGCGACAAAATAAAACCGATAAAGCAGAGTATGAAGCGAAGATTAAGGACACTCAACTGAAAAGCGCTTTGAAATTAGCACTTGCTGGCAAGGTACATGATGCGGATCTCGTCGCTAGTCTTATCGATAAAGCGACAATTGAATTGGATGAAGAGGGTAATGTCAAAAAAGGACTTGATGAGCAACTGAAAATGTTGCAGGAATCAAAGTCCTTTTTATTTGTGCCAGAATCTCAAACATTGCCGAAAGGTACAAAGCCTGCTGAAAGTAAAAAAAGTGATAAAGATGAAGGTTCAAATGAAAATTACGGAAAGCGGATTGCAGAAGAAGTGTTAGGCAATACACAATACTTAGCTGATGCGCGAAAGTCTTACTTTCAATAAGGAGATGACATGGAATGAGTAAATTCATTGAAACAACTTTTACAAACAAAAAAGAGATATTGAAATTTCCGGATCATTATGTGAACGTAGCGATTACTGTTTCAGACAAGGGCGTTAACCCAAATGCAGAGGGCAAAAAGATTGTACCTGCTGGAACGATTTTAGGTGGTGGCTTCCTTACAGATGAAACGGTAAAAGCGGTCAAAACAAATGGTGCTGGCGCTGAGGGGGTTCTTTTCAATGATACGGACGTTACTTATGGTCCTGCGTCAGGTGCAGCATTAATCCATGGATTTATTGCACTGAATAAACTTCCTGAACAGCCAACGACAGAAGCTATTAGGGCATTAAAACAAATTACATTTTTGAAATAAGAAAGGAAGATATTACATGCCAACAATTTTTGATTTAGTAAACGCCAAAAATATCGCGACTTACTATCAGAACAACCCATCAAATCGTATTCCTTATTTAGGGGCGACCCTTTTTCCGCCAAAGAAACAACTAGGTTTAGATTTAAACTGGATAAAAGGCTCAAATGGATTGCCAGTCGCATTAATGCCATCTGAATTCGATGCAAAAGCAACAATTCGTGATCGTATCGGCTTTAGCAAAATTCAAACAGAAATGCCTTTCTTCCGTGAAGCAATGCGAATTGGGGAAAAAGATCGCCAAGAATTAAATAAATTACAGTCTTCCAATTTAGATGCTATGACACAGACCATTATCGCCAATATTTATGATGATGCCACTAATCTTGTGAATGGTGCGAATGTTCAACCAGAACGAATGATTATGCAATTACTTTCTACTGGCAAAATTCGTATTACAGCTAACCGTCAAAATTACGACTATGACTACAAAATGAAAGATGAGCACAAAGAATCGTTAGCAGGTGATGCGCAGTGGGGGAAAGTAGATGCTACACCGATTCTAGATATTATGAAATGGCAGGATACGGTGGAAGAGAATACGGGTACTCGTCCAAAAAACGCGATAATGACACGTAAAACATTTGGCTATTTGCTCAATCATCCAAGTATTCGTTTAGATATGAATCCATTGGGCGGGGACTTGATTATCATGACGGATGCCATGTTAAAGCAGTATTTACAAAATAAATTTGGACTTTCTGTAGCGGTGTATAACAAAAAATATCGCGCTGAAGACGGCTCCTTGCATAATTTTTATCCAGATGACTACTTTACATTGATTCCAGATGGCAATCTCGGTAGTACGTATTACGGTACGACACCAGAAGAATCAGATTTGTTAACTGGACAATCTACTGCTGATGTATCGATTGTGAATACGGGTGTAGCCATTACGACGATTAAAGAACCGCATCCTGTAAATGTTGAAACCATTGTTTCTGAAATTGTGCTACCAAGCTTTGAAACAATCGATAATATTTTTATCGCAAAAGTAAACTAATGGCAGGTGATGGCTAGATGAAAACAATAGTGAAAGTAAAAGATGATAGTTTCCCTGTTCGTTATGACAGTAAAAGGTATAAAGCCGGTGAAGAATTAGAAGTGCTTTCAGAACATGCAGACCATCCAGATTTTGAAGTGTTAGTAGTGATGGAGCCACCTAAAAGACGCAATACAAAAGCTACAGCGACCAAAGAGGCAGAGCCCAATTAGGAGGGTATAATTTGGATGTATTCGATATCGTTATCAATAAAATGGAGCCAGATGTATTTACGGAAGAGGTACTACTGTTAAAAATAGAGGAGGTAGCACAAGCCATTAAAACGTATTGCAATCGAAATGATATTCCAGATGATTTAATATTTGTCCATGCGAACATGACGCTAGATTTAATTCATCAGGAAATCAAATCGATGAATCCTTCTGATTTTTCCGTTGCAAAGTCTGTTAAAGAGGGTGATGTTGCAGTTGAATTTACTACCAATACGACGACAAGTGAGCAAGCAACTGCAAGAGTACTCATGAACTATACCTCCCAGTTAAATCGTTTCCGAAAATTGAGGTGGTAGGATGACTATTCGAAGGTTATTGACGACGGCCACAAAGTCTGTTGAGCGATTATATGATCGCGTAGCAACAATCAAACGTTATGAGGAGTATGAAAAGCCAAATGGCGCTACAAGTCAACAATGGATTACGAAATATGCGAATATCCCTTGTCGTTTATCTACAGTAGGCATGCAGACGCTAAATAACGTGGTCCAAGGTGAAGCCAATCAAATTGTTTATGATGCGAAGCTAATCCTTTCTCCAACGGTGGATATTCTAGCTGGTGATGAAATAACGGTACAACTATTTGAAGATGGTGAATTGATGCTAACCGATGAATTTACTTCTGCTAAAGAGTCATTCTTGTATGTTACACATCAAGAAGTGTTGCTGAAAAAGAAGGGCTATGCTTAATGGCTTTTGAGTTTGAAGAAGTAATACAGTTAGCTGAAAAATTGAAAGAGCTCACCATTGCTTCTGGGAGAATTCATAAGAAAGTCGCGGAACGCATCGCTCAATTGGCGATTCGTAAAGTGAAAATGCTCACACCTGTAGATACCGGAGATTTGCGGAATAACTGGAAGTATCACATTGTTAAAGAAGGCGATACGTATAAAATTGTTCTATATAATCAGGTAGAATATGCGCTGTTTGTAGAGAAAGGTCATCGTATTGTAATTGCTGGACGTACAGTAGGTTATGTCGATGGGCAATTTATGCTGGAACTTACAGAACAAGAGATGGAACAGATTGCACCACGGATGTGGGAACGAGAAATTGAAAAAGAGTGGAGGCGTATTTTAGGTGAATAGTGTAACAGAAGGCATCAAGACACTTGCAATCATGCAAATACGTTCTTTGTATCCATCCATGCATGTATATGATAAACCAGTTAAGCAGGGCTTAAAAGTACCTGCTTTTTTAGTACGCATTTTTCATGTTCATCAGGAACGTGGGTTGAAGTACCAAGCAAATCGCACGTATTCATTTAGTATGGTTTATTTCCCTTCTACTGACGATGTAGATGAAGAATGCCTTGATGTATTAGAAAGCGTTCAAAACAATTTTAAATACCTTGCTGATCGGTTTCATGTACATGAAATAAGCGGTGAGATCGTTGACGAAACGTTAGTAGTTAATTTCCAAGTGAAGGCTAGACTACACGATATTTTAGATGAAGTGAAAATGAGAACATTGGAGGGCGTTGGATTTGACACAAGTGGCGACAAACAAACAGAACACTGTGAAGCAGCCAGGGAATAAAAAATTCTCGAAGGCTGCTTTTTTAGATAGCGCTCAATCTACAAAAGAGCGCTTGGAATATGAGGTTGTGCTACAAGATGGAGCAACCTATACAAAAAATGAAGCTGACAAGTTAGTAGCAGAATGGAAGAAGAAAGGAGTGAATGCCTAATGGGTGGTATTTGGGAAACGCAAAATAAAGTACGTCCTGATGCGTATATCAATTTTGAATCAAACAGTTTAAATACAATGGGCCTTGATTCTAATGGCGCTCTAGTTGTTCCTGTAACACTTGACTGGGGTGATGTTGGGAAGTTTATAAAACTCTCTCCCAATACAAAGTTTAGAGCACTTTTTGGCAAGTCACTTGGTGATATACTCCCGATTCGAGAAGCCTTTAAAGCTACGAGCAATGTCTATCTCTATAACTTAAATGGAGAAGGACAGAAGGCGCAAGCAACAGCGCATGGTTTAACGGCCATTGCAAAATACGGAGGTACTGAGGGCAATAAGATTCAAGTTACGACTACGGAAGGGTTAGATCAATATACAACCGTCAAAACGTATGTTGATGCTGTTCAAGTAGACGCGCAACATGTCGCTTTTTTTGATGAGTTAAAGCCTAATGATTACGTCATGTTTAACGGATCATTGCCATCCAGTGATGCAATTTTGACGCTTACTGGAGGCACTACAGTCGCTGCAACCAATGATTCAATTTCTGAATTCGCATCCGCATTAGATAACTTGAATTTTAAGGTTGTGGCTTATGGTACAGATGAAACTACCACAAAGGCGTTGCTTGCTTTAAAGATGAAAGAGCTACGACAACAAGCCGGTAAGCGTGTCACGTTCGTAACGAATAATTACAATGCTTCAGACCATGAAAGTACGGTATCGATTAAAAATGGGGTCCTGCTTGCAGGTGGTGAATTCTTACAGGCAAAAGATTCCTTGTATTGGTTTGGTGCCGCATTTGCAGCGTCTACAGTAAATTCATTGACGTTTGAAAAATATCCTGGTGCGATTGAAGCGGAAACGATGACAAATGATGAAATCATTCAGGCTTTAAAAGATGGCCATATTGTCTATACGCTACATGAGGATGAAGTCGTAGTGGAGCAAGATATTAATACATTTCGTTCATTTACACCGACGAAGAACCAAGATTTCCGAAAAGGAAAAATTGATCGAGGGATGTCCATTATTGAAAACAACACACGACATATTTTTAGAAAATATTTCATCGGGAAAGTAATCAATAATGCGGATGGTCGAGATTTGTTTAAAAAACAATTAATGAAAACGGTACTTGATCCATATGTGCGTTTAGGTGTTATTGAACCTTATCTACCTGCAGATATTGTGATTGAACAAGGAGAAGAAAAAGATGCCGTATTCGCAATACTAGGAGTTAAATTTATCGATGCCATGGAGAAATTATATATGCGAATTGAGTGCAAATAGGAAAGGGGCATAGCGTATGGTAAACGTCATGCAAACAAAAGACGCCATCTCCTCGCGTGAGGGCATGGTGTTTATTAATATCGAAGGACGTACATTCGAAATTGCGGAAATTTTAAAGTTTAAAGCAGAAGTTGAATACAACAAAGTCGAAGTAAAACGTCTTAATGCTCGAATGGAAGGCTCTAAAATTGTGGGGGCTAAAGGTGTTGGTGAAATGACGATGTACTACCATCGTCCAGAAGTACGTGCAATGGCAGTGGAGTATCTACGTTCAGGTAAATCGCCGATGTTTGATGCAACGATTGTCAATGCAGACATAACAAGTGCAGCAGGTAAACAAACTGTTGATGTTCGAAATATTGTTCCAGATAAAACACTGTTAGCAATGATTGATGCCGATAGTGCAGACACATTAAAAGACGAGTTTCCATTCACCTTTGACGATTTTGAAATCTTAAACCAATTCAATGTGATTCAATAAGGAGGATCAGTAAATGAGTAATTTTAAAGCATTCATGAAAGAAAATGTAAGACAAGCCGAGCCTGTAGAATTAAAGTTAGAACGTTTTGCAGAACCTATTCAACTACGTCCGTTAACATCTGCAGAGTCGGATGCTATTAATGATCGATGCTTTAAAAATAAACCTGGTAAAAAAGGGCGTCAAGAACGTGTATTTGATCCAGTAGCCTATAACCGAGGCATTAGCGTGGCTTCAATTGTTTATCCGGACTTAAACGATACAGCGCTTCAAACATCTTACGGTGTCCGTGGTGCTGAACAATTGTTTGGCGCAATGTTCTGGGTAGGTGAAGCCTCTCAAATCTCTGATAAGGTATCGGAAATTAGCGGTATTGATAAGGCGCTAGAAGATGAGGTAGAAGAAGTAAAAAACTAATACAGGGCAGTGACGATGAGCGCGACGGATTAGCCTTCTATGCACACGTTGCGCTACATCGTTTTAATATACTGCCCACCGCATTTTTAAGTATGAATCGCAAGGAACGCGCATTTATTATTGCTAGTTTGGATATTGAGTTGGAAAAAGAAGCAGAGGCTGTGAAGTCGCGGAAATTTACTTAAACTAGTGGCGCAGGTTAGTTAAATCGTTTTGTTTAAACGTTATTCAACAATCGGGCCATATTGTGGAGTAACAATCTATTAAGAAATGTTACTTAACGACGATTTCGGTGCATTTTAAAAAGTGGTAAAATTTTCTTGATAGAGTTAATTAATGGTTTAATGAAAAAGAAATAAAATCATTATTACTTAAATTCTTTTTGCGTATGCAAACTATCGAGGAAAGGTTGCTGAAAGAAAATGAAATCAATACTCAAAATACTTATGAATCCAATAGCTAATCTGAACGAAGAGTTGAAACAAATGATGCCTCTTTCGATTGCACTTGGACATGAAAACGATGTATTTGTCCTACTGAAGGAAGAGCCAATTCCACTAATCGATGGTTGTTTCCCTGCAACCGTTACGGAACAAAGCTATAGATATCAAGTCATTCATCTAAAAGATGGACAAAAGAAAGTACTAGATTTGCCGAAAGAGACATGGAATTATCATTACATACAGCCGATTGATGACGGACAATTTCTGCTTGTATGCGCACGGTCGTATTACCATGATGCGCAAAACATTGAAGAAAACGCACGTGTCTATGATGAAAATGGGCGTTTCATCCGATCATTTTGTTTAGGGGATGGTATTGGGCATGTGTACGTAACAAAGAATCAAGAGATTTGGACAGGGTACTTTGATGAAGGCGTTTTCGGCAATTACGGCTGGAAGGATCCGGTTGGCCGCAGCGGGCTAGTTGGCTGGGACGTCTCGGGTGCTAAATTAGATTCGCTTGAAGAAGATAAGGAATATTTTATTTTTGAGTGTTTGGCGTTGAATGGTGTAGCAGATGGAGGAATTTGGTTTTTCTTTAGCCTAGATTCGAAGATTGGCGTAAGGAAAGAGGGTCTCACATCGTATTATTCACCCGAAGATATTTATTTTCAGGCGTTTGCGGTGAACGGGGAGACGATCGTTGCATACCGAGGCAGAGGAGATACACTCTTAGAGTTACATCGTGAAGGTAATGAATATAAGACTGTCCGTAAAATCGAGCTGATGAGGCCGGATGGTAAGCCTTTCGAACCGCAATTAGTGAATAACCGTGAGAGTAAGTTGCTGTTTTTGGACGGGGATGAGCTGTATATGTATGAAGTGAAATCCGGTGTGTGACGGTTTAGGTGATAAGGAATATAGATTTAGTATGGCTCAGTAAAAGAGACGATTTATTGCTTAAAAACAGCAGTGCAACTATCTTGGCTCTTCGCATTTGTGAGCTACTATTGAATAAGCACTTCTGTCTAAGTTCATTAAAACGTTATAAAGTATACAAAATCATTCAAATTAACTTTCCCAAATAAAAGTTTTGGACACAGAAGACCAAACTACAACAATCGGGCGCGATTCTGTAATAAGGATTAGCGCTCGGTTTCATTATAGGGCCAGATTGCGGAATATCAATTTTTTAAGATATGCTATCAAACGACGGTTTGGGAAGTTTATGTAATATAATTAAAATAGCATAGCGGGTTTTCAGAAGGAGGCGAGGTAAATATGGAACAATTTATTCTAAATGGACAAATTGTTAATGTAGATGTTCAAAAAACAAAAGAATTGTATAAAGAGCTTCCTTTAGTTTCTGACAAAGAACATTGTGGCTGTTCCGATTGTACTTACTATGCGAAGGCAATTGTTCATACATCTCCAGCAATTCAACAGTTTTTTGAACAATTTGGCGTCGATCCAAGGAAAGAAGCTGAAGTATGGAGAGCTAGTGAAAATGACGATGGTACATATTGTTATGTAGCAGATTATCATTTTATTGGCGAAATTCCCTATGATAAAGAATTAGATTGGATTGACATAGAGGATGCGTCATTCGGTTTGACAAATCGAACTGGAAATTTGCCTTCACCAATGATTCCAGAAACCTTCACCCCACCTATAATCGAGATGATTCTGAAAATTAATTTACGTTCTGATATCTAGTTATTTAGAGAGCAACAGACTTATACAGCTTTATGAAAAATTCCTATAAATTAGAATTTGGAGAGGAGTGTAACAATGACAAAAATAAAGGAACTTCAAAAAACAACTGGTGGAACAATAGCGATTGATTGGAACTTAGTTGAAGAAAACATTGGCTTTAAATTACATGATAATTTAAAAGACTTTTATTCACGAATATTAGGAAGCAAAAATAAGTCAGGCTACATTTCAGGAATAATAAAATTCAATCCTGCTGAATTTGTAAAGCGATATGTCAACAAAGACAATTGGCTAAACGATGCAAATGGCAATAGTACTTGTGCAGAATTTACGCTTTGTCTGTTAAAGCAAACAGATGACAACAAATATATATCAGACTTTATTCAAGAGGCATTTTTTGGCGAATGGACAGGCGGAAATGATTTCGGGCATAGAGCATATATCGGTGAAATTCTTATCAACATAGGTCAAGTATCACTTCTTTTGAATAATGATACAGGAGTATTTGAATGGGTAGATTTTGGATATGGGTATTTTGATAAATATTCTGATAATCCATATGGAATTGTGGCTGATAATACACAAGAATTTCTTAACAAAATCAAACCAGCAAAGTTTGATAACTTCCAGTTTAACTAATAAATGAATATAAAGAAACCTCACTTATGATACAGAGAACCTTATCATAAGTGAAATTTTATTAATTCGTTATACAAACGTGTGGTGAGTGAAATATATAGTACTTGGTTGTCAAAAGTTAATGACAATAATGTTTTATGAACTTCATAGACGTAAATCGGAATAGAGTTTTCCGTAACTTAAAATTAAGTCAAACACTCTCATTTGAGGGTGTTTTTCTATTTGAAAATTCAATTTTTTTCGCTGCGAATATTGTCGAATCTCCTCTGATTATTTATATTTATATTGAGATGAATTTTTTATAAAGGGAGGAATTTTTTTATGAAAAAGGCATTTAAGTTTGGATGTTTAGGAGTCTTAATAGGACTTGTGGTAATGTTGTTCTTAATTTTAGTGATAGGGGGAATTTTGAGTGATGAAGATTCTCCAACACAAAAAAGTACAGAGGAAACAAGTGTTATTATCGATGCTACTCAATTTAGCAGAATAAATAGTGCGCAATTAATTGAAATTATGGGACAACCGGAAATAATTGAGGATTATGAGTGGTTAGTACCTAAAACTAACAAAAATATTGTAGGGAAACTCTATATTTATGAAAAAAATAAATTTGAGTTTGTGTTATTTGATGATACTGTTTCAAGACTTAACGTTTATTCTGGTCAATTCTGGGGGTATGATGACTCTACGATGGAATTTGAAAAGAATGATGATATTTTTCATTTATTTGGGATAGAACCTAGTAAGCAATTAAAGAAAGTCGCAGATACAGATTATGCTCTAAGATATAAAGATGTTTCAGAAAAAATTGATGATATGTGGATTCAAGATATAAAAGATAAAACTTTCGGAATCGCAAAATTTACATATGACTCTACATACTACTAAAAGGAGTGAGTGCATTGGCTCGGAATAAAGTACTTGCAGGGGACTATGAAGGAAAGAACATAATGATTGGTCAACAAGGTATCTTTAGCAAGGAGGAAGTTTTTTTATTCACAGGTTTTACTAAAAAGTTTCCTTTAAATAAAGAAACAGTAGAATCTTACGAGTTAATAACTAAAGAGCATAGAAAAAGTGCAGTTAGTGGTGTTGCTCGTGGATTAGTCGGTGGTGTGTTACTAGGTCCAGTTGGGTTATTGGCGGGCTTATCTGCCAAAAATAAAGGAACTCACATCTTAGCAATCGAATTCAAGGATGGAAAGAAAAGTTTAATTGAAGTCAACGAGAAAATTTATAATCTTTTCTTGCAAAAGATGTTTTAAGCACTCCTCGTGAGTGCTTTTTTCTTTGTATAAAATAAAACGAGAGGCAAGAAGGAAAGATGAAAAATAATATAAAAAGAGTAAATTTCAGTTCACCTTTATGTTTTAGGCTACCTAGATAAATCACTTCTCTACGGTCAGGAATCGTGATACATAGTCAAATATACTATGTCACCTTTTACTTCTTACGCGATAATTGATTCTTATTTGGATATTTATGTTAAAATTGATTTTGAAGATTGTGAAGTGTGCTTAACTTATTGATGAGGAGGTATAGTTGATGAATATTTATTGGTTAGGTGGAGGTTATCCTCTTGATTGGGAGTTTTGTTTTTTAACAGTTTCAGAATATAAAGAGAAATTAATTGAGAAAAGAGAGAGCAACCCTGATTATTTTGATATGCAAACAGGTGGGGTGGATAAATTATTTGCTCTTATAGATAAACGTGTCACGTTTGCTCTAAATAACTTTAATGAGACATTAGACAAATACGGTAATGAATTAAGATGCCCTCCCATGATTACGCCAATACCTAAAGGGGATGATAGTAATGAGGCAGATTTTATCATAATTTTAAAGTCAGATGAAGATGGGGATACATTAGTTTACTCGCCATATCCTATTTCATATTTAGAAGGTTGAGAGGGCCCGTATTGGTAGAAAAAACTCCATTTGAAAAGAAATGTACTTAGAGCAGAATAGAGGTGGGAAATGGACTCTTTAGAATTAAACAAATCTAAATATAATGTCTCTAATATTAAAGACATTTTACATAGAAAGCTTATTCTTGCTAAACCGTTAACTAAAGATCAATTAAAAAAAATTAACCTAGTTAACCCCCCTGTATATGAAAAGGAGAAGTATCTCATTCAAGAACAATGGTTATACAGTATTAATATTGGAGAATGGGAAGATGTGGAGATTACTATTCAAGGGAGTAATGAAAAGCCTGATGCGGAGATTATCGAAATGGCGGAAAAAATATTCGATGAACTTTATCTACATATAAGCTGTGCGTTAAAGTATTTACAGAAATTCTTTCCTAATCAAGAAATGAAGAACTACTATCTTTCCACAATATGTTTTGGAAAGATGGTTAATTTTGACGATTATATATTTACTGGGTTTAGTTTATCTTTTTTATTTGACGACGATACCTTTGAGTATCAATATAAAGTGAAATTTAAAGACAATGGATTACCTATTGGTTTTGAAGGTGGCTCAATTTAATAATTACAGATATTTTTTAAAAATTATAAAGCTACACAAGCCATTCATTTTGAGTGGCTTTTTCTTATGCCTAGAAAGGGGTGATGCACTTGTCTGTTCGAACAACCATGACCTTAACAGACAAAATGACAGGCACTTTACAAAAGATGATGAAAGCGATGAATAGCACAATCCGTGCAATGGAACAGATGCATAACACATCTAGTCGAAGTATGGATATGCGTAGTCTGCAGCGTGCAAGGCGAGATATTGAAAGTGCTACTGCCGCCATCAATCGATTAAGAACTAGTGCGAGACTAGCCCAGCAAAATGTGGGTGCTTTGGGTGATAAATTTAGAGGAACCTCGGGCGGTATTGCTGCCGCCACAAATGGTGTTGGGCGGTTTTTAAGTAAATTTACAGGGTTTGCGGCTGCTATATTGTCTGTCCAAGCTTTGACAGAAGGATTTAAAAAGTTAGTAAGCGCTTCTGATGCTTATAGTAATGTCAATGCACGTCTTGCCAATATCAATGATGGGTCACAAACACAGAAGGAGTTACAGGATAAGATTTATAGGGCCGCCCAACGTAGTTTAGGTTCGTATAATGACATGGCTGCGAGTGTCTCCAAGTTAAATTTATTAGCGGGTGATGCTTTCTCAAGTAATAATGAAGCCATTCGATTTGCGGAACTAATGAATAAGTCATTTGCAGTATCAGGTGCAGGCGCACAAGAAAAAGCTGTAGGTATGCATCAGTTAACACAAGCCTTAGCTTCTGGACGGTTACAAGGGGATGAATTTGTATCCATTACTGAAAACGCTCCGTTATTAGCGAAAGCAATAGCAAACGCTATGGGGGTAAGTATGGGTGAAATGAAAAAACTCTCTTCTGAGGGTAAAATAACGGCTGACATTATCAAAAAATCATTATTCGAAGCTGCAAATGATATTGAAGATAAATTCAGCAAATTGCCATTAACTTTTGCCGATGCCATGACAGTCTTCAATAACTGGGCACAAAGAGCATTTGAACCGTTATTTATACGCTTAAGACAGTTTGTTAACTCGGATGCATTTGGCGTGTTAGCAGGTCATGCCATGGTGTTTATCAATCTCTTTGTAGCTGGATTATCACTTGTGTTTGATGCACTGGAAACTTTGTATACCATTATTGGAGCAGTCGGGCAGTTTATGTATGATAATGCTAGTTGGGTCGTGCCTGTTCTTGTGATAATGGGTACTGTTATCGGTTCCATAGTCGCTATACTAGCAGGCAAATATGCAGTTTTAGGCTTAATACGTGTTGCCACGCTGGCTTGGGCAGCTGCACAATGGGTTGTAAACGCAGCCTATTTAGCAAGTCCGATAACATGGGTGTTAATTGCGATAATCGCTGTTATCGCTTTTATAGTAACGGCCATGGTCATGTGGGGAGAACAAACAGCTACAGTAATAGGTTTTGTTGCAGGCATTTTTGGCGCATTAGGAGCGTTTATCTTTAATACATTTGCCAATATAGCGAACTTCCTCACAACCTTTGCAGAATTTTTTATTAACTTATTTATTGACCCTATATATGCAGTAAAAAAGTTGTTTTATGATTTGGTCATGATGGTCGTAGATAATATGTCTGCGATGATGAGGAGCTTCGATAATGCTGCAACATTCTTAGGTAATGCTTTTGTTGCAGGCGCAAATAAAGCCATTAAAGCAATAAATTGGATTAGTAATGCTATAAAATCAGTTACCGGGATTGATTTAGGGAAATTTAGTGAGTTGGGGATGACCGATTCAAAAATGATTTCCAAGTATATACAAAATTTTGCTATTAAACCGCCTACGAGTGATAAAAACGTAGTCAGCTTACCTAAAACCAAGCTAATGAACATTCCAAATGCATTCGATAAGGCGAACGAATGGGCATATAACGGCATGATAGCTGGCAGTGAAAAATTAGGTGGACTCGTGGAAAAAGCCAAAAATGTTATGGGATTAGGGGAGAAAAAAGAAAAAGAAAATCCATTTTTAGATAAATTTAGTTTGATGGATGATGTGGTGAATACCGCGCCGTCCGCATCTAAAATAGGTGCTTCGGGTGATCCTGATAAAGGAAAACGAAAAGATGGGAAATTAAAAGGTGGAAAACTGGATAAAGTCGGTAAGATTGAAGACAAAGTCAATCTTGCAGACGAATATCTCGAATTATTTAAAGATATTGCAGAAGGGAAAGCCATTCACAACATTGTTTCGCTTACACCAAATGTACAGGTCTATAATCATTTCGACGATACAACAGGTAGTGCAATGGAAAAAATGCTGGCTAAGTTCGGCGATTTGTCCCATGCGAATGGCCATGTAGCGAAAATAAACGACTATGTATCACAAGGATTGAATGCTCCTATTAGAGATGATGTTACAGTCTCAAACGAAGTACGAGAAAAGGTTTCGGCTTCACCTATCACCAATAACAGTAAAACGATTGTGCAACATATTCAAAGTGAACCGAAGTTTTATTTTACTGGCGATATTCATGAAAAAGTGGATGTAAATGATGTTATAAAAGTGATTACACAAGGGTTGAAAGATGAGCAAAGTCGTTCGGTAGAGGGGGTATATGGATGATAGGAATTTATCTAAGTGCTAACAACGATCAAGAAGGATTTCGTATTCCCGTCAATCCTCCTGAATTACCATTTAAACAGGATGCCGATGGAGAGGAATTTCAGATTGCTAAAACGGGCACAGTCAATGTTCCGAAACCAATGCAACTACAGGAATTTTCATTTTCATCATTTTTTCCTGCGGTGGATACCCATTATGCAGAGACGCAGTTTAGAGAGCCGAAACAATATATCGAACAAATTAACAAGTGGATGGCCGATGAAAAGGTGATCCGCTTTATTTTTGTTGGTGGTTCTTTTTCAGTTAACGAACAAGTGACGATTGAATCATTTGAATATAAACAACAATTTGGGACAGCTGACGTTGATTACACCATCTCCTTTAAAAAATATGTTCCCTTTGGTTTTAAGAAAATGGAGCTCATGAAAAAGACTACAGCACCGGTTAATCAAAAGGCATCGCAACAAGTTGTAAAAAAGGAAGCGCCAAGGGATAATCCTAAACCTATACCACAGACATATAGTTTGGTTAAGGGCGATTCGCTTTGGAAAATTGCGCAAAAATACACCGGAAATGGAGCGGATTATAAAGCTCTACAATCGTTGAATGGCATTAAAGATAGTGATTTAAGAAAGTTGCCTATCGGTTTAAAAGTTAAAATCCCGCCTGAATGGACGGCTAAGAAATGAGGTGCGAGGTATTGAGGTTTTAATCGATAATCGGGATGGAAATATCTATGAAGTGCCTGTCACATCGTTGAGTTGGAAGACTGAAAAAACAGGGAAAGCATCAGAACTTACTGTGCATTTACTTAACCCAAAGCCACTGGAATATACCATCGCTTCTGGAGCGATTGTTAGAGTAGTGGATGGTCAACATAAAGTATTTTATGGCTATTCATTTAAAGCCAGCTTTGGTGTTAGTAGTGAATTTCACATTACGGCTTACGATCAATTGAAATACTTCATGTATAACGATTCTTTTGTTATCCCACCAATGTTAGCTGAAAAAGCGATTGAGCGTATTTGCGGTCTTGCAGGACGTAAGCTAAGTACTATAGCGAAAACAGGGTTTATAGCGCCTGGAATGATCGAAGAAGATAAAAAAGCATTGGATGTCATCATGAAATATATTGATTCGGCTATCGTAGCCACGAACCAAAGTTTTGTCTTTCTCGATGATTTCGGCACACTTGGTTTGCATAATATTCGTGATTTGGTAATACCACCTACAGACTTTTATATAGGGGAGGAAAGTCTTTTATATGACTTTGATTATTCTGTATCCATTGAGGATACTTACAATCGTGTAAAACTAGTTTTAGATGATAAAAAAGCTTCCAAACGTCGAGTATTTATTGCACAGGATAGTGGTAATATCGCGAAGTGGGGTCAATTACAATATTACAAAAAGGTTGATGACAATATGACACCTGCTCAAATAGACGGTTTGTTAAATGCATTACTTGCGGTTCATAACAAAGAGAAAAAGGAACTGGCATTAAAATGTTTAGGTGATTGGCGAGTGCGTGCAGGAAAGATGGTGTATATCTACATCGAGAAATTAGGACTGAAACAATTGTTTTTAGTGGAAGCATGTACGCACGATTGGTCAGCTAATGTCCATACGATGAGCTTAGAATTGAAGGTGATTTCATGAGTTTACTAGAGTTAATCAAAACGACGGCAATGGCAGCTTTTCATGCGTCCAATCCAGTAAATATTGTGTTTGGAAAAGTTATAGAAGCAATGCCATTAAAAATTGAATTGCACTCAAAACTCATCTTAACGGATGAGTTTTTACTTGTGGCCGAACATCTAACTCGCCATGAAAGAGTGGTAAGTATTCAATTCCAGTACCCTAAAAACTACACGAAAAGACAAATCGGTGATGAGGGTAAACAAGCAAGTTCCAAACGAAAAAGTCAAGGTGAAGCGAGTGCAATTCCTTATGAAGACTATGAAATGAAGTATGCAAAGATTGTATTTGAAGATGGCCTAAAAATAGGCGATAAAGTAGTATTACATCGCGTTCAAGGCGGTCAAAAGTATTTTGTATCAGACCGATACAGGGAAGGTGATAGGGTATGGTACTACCCACAGAAAGAATAACGATTACACCTGAAATTGAAGTAGTGGACGCTGTTGCATTACCCACTCGAACATATCAACTGGATTTTAAGCGGGGTTGCTGCAGTGGATTTATTGATGGGCAAAAAGCGATGGAACAAGCCATTTTCAAAGTGCTGCACACAATTCGTTTTAAACACCTCATTTATACACATAATTACGGTTTTCAAAACATGATGGGTTACGATGAGTTGTATGTGCGTGGTGATTTAGCTAGGCGTATACATGAAGCAATACTTCAAGATGAACGCATTAACTCCCTTGAAAATTTCAGTCTTGAATTTACGTCAAAAGATGATGTGTTAGTGACATTTACGGCAAGAACAATTTATGGTGATGTCAGTCTGTTAAAGGAGGCGATAAGGATTGCTTGAATACCTAGAATCCAAAACTTTCGATGGTATCTTAGCTGAAATGCTGGAACGTGTCCCGAATGATGTTGATAAACGGGAGGGTAGTGTCATTTATGATGCCCTTGCTCCAACAGCATTAAAGGTCGCTGAAATGTATTGGGATATGGCTATACTGTATCGCCGAACTTTTGCGGTTACTGCAGACGGTATGGATCTTGAAAAACGAGTGAATGAACATGGAGTGGAACGTAAAAAGGCCGGCAAGGCGATTCGCCGCGCTCTATTTACAGATGGGGATGGTCAACCTCTTGAAGTAGCGATTGGAAGCCGATACCGTTTAGATGCACTTGTCTATCATGTGACAGAACGACTGGAAGCGGGTGTATACAAGGTGGAAGCGCAAACCGCTGGGGCAGTCGGCAATAAAGACTATGGCGAAATGCTACCGCTTGAAGCGCATAATACGCTCGGTAAAGCCATATTAGCTGATGTACTGGTACCAGGAGAAGATGACGAAACCGATGCTTCACTATATCAAAAGTATCTAGAACATATCCGTGAAAAAGCTTTTGGTGGTAATCGTGCTGATTATAAGAAAAAAGTGATGGCCATTCAAGGTGTTGGGGGTGTGCGATTAAGGCGTGCCCCCTATGGTGGTGGAACGGTTCAAGTAATAATTATTGATACTGATTTTAACGCACCTACATCGGAATTTGTCTCCCATGTTCAAGAGCTAATAGATCCTACCGAGTTTAAAGGAGAAGGCTATGGAACTGCACCGATAGGACATAAAGTAACAGTTCAAGGGGTGGAGAAAGAAGAAATTAATGTGGCATGCGAAGTAATGTTGAACGGTGTAACGGTCGGTCAAATTGAAGCGCAAGTAAGTGAAACGCTAGAAGTGTATTTCGCTGAACTTCGAGCAAATTGGATGCAGGATGTAGATATCCATGTCCGTATTACGCATATCGAATCGCGGCTATTAGAGATTGAGGGAATTGAGGATATTGCTTCTACACGATTGAATGACGTAGCTAACAACATTACATTGGTTGAAGAAATTCCGGTGCTTAAGAAGGTAATGTTGAAGGAAGTGAGTTTATGACAAATGCTTTTTTAGATGAGTTGCCTTCTTATTATCAAGAGATTAAAGAGTTTCGAGAGTTGTCCAATACAGTTACAGTGAACTGGGACCAACTTAGCGAAGCTCTTTTTAGTATGGATAATGATCAATTTATTTTAACTTCAAGCGAGGCTGCTATTGCGATAAGAGAAAAAGATTTTGGTATTCGCGCAGATCCAAAAAATGAAACATTGAATTTCCGAAAACTGCGATTACTGGGGCGCATGCAAGAAATTACGCCCTATGTATTGGAGTATTTAATCAAGGCACTGACGGGACTAGTCGGTGAAAACAAGCATCAAATTTTATTAAATAGTCATCAATTTGAAATGGAAGTAGCAATCGATGTTGAACAATCGATTTACTACAATGAGGTTATAAAACTAGTTGAACGCATTGTGCCGTTAAACATTGATTTACTAGCGACAATCCTAGCGTTAAAGGAGTGTCTAGTTGTTATAGGAGGCACATATGGATGGGCGCTACATTATAAAATTTGTGGCCGTTTTAAAACAGCGCAAGTGCATGGGGCAATCGGAAGAGAAATGATAAGCGTTGCTACTGGAATATATGGTTTTCATACAGGTACTCGCGTTTGTGGTCGATTTAGAGCGGGAGGTGTGAGTGATTGAACGAAATACAACCATTAATGATAGATTTAACGCAACAATTTTTAAATAGTCTTACAGTTAGTGCGAAGGTAACCATAGATGGTGTCATTTACGATAAAGAAATCTATCATACTAGCACAAAATATGGACTAAGAAAGTACGTGAAATTGTCGACAGAACAAGGTTTGGTCACACGTGCTGCTTTAGTCGATCGTTATGGGCGTGAAATGTACGTAAAAACAATGAACTATCAAAAAGGTTCACACGGATATGTTATTGCATTTCCTCTCCAACTTGAATCAAAGGAAGTGAATGTAAATGGGAAACTATATGAATAGTGAAATTCCATTAAATTTTAAAGAGAATCCATATACGCGTACTGAATGGCAAGATGATGTTAAAGACCCTCTCACGGGGGAAATAATCGAAATTGGGACAACTTATATGGCTGAATATGCAAACAATTTCGAGTGGGGTATTTATAACGCGTATCGTTTTATGATTGAAATGTACCGACAGATGGAACGCATGCGCGTAAGGTTGGAACTCGACGGCCGTGTACCAGGTAACTCCGGAACATTCGCCGATACACTGGACGGCAACACAAACAAAATCCAGTTAGATAAAACGATGACCGAAATTATTGAGGCAGTAGAAAAGGGCGCAACTGCATTAAAAGTTGCGAGTGTAGAAGGCTTTACAGCAAGGACACAAGTGACTATTTACGATGATGAACATAGTGAAGACGTGATGATAACAGAAGTAGGTGAAGACACGATTACGGTATCAACAGTTGCTAAAGTATATAAAAAAGGTGCAAAAGTAGCGCGTAGTAACGTTGAGATGGATTATGCAAAGGCTGAAATGCGTTTTGGTGATTGGCAGACTTATGATGTTGAATGGATAGAGGTGATGTAGCGTGGTTCGATATTATTGGAATAAGTATAGAGCCGTTAAGCGATATAGCACGAATCCGGATACATGGCCATGGGAATATAAAGGTAGCCACAGTACCCCTTATTCTACGGATGATAGTCCTTATGAAACCAGGGCACAAACTTTTTCACTAGACGTTGAAGGTAAAGTAGTTCCTAATTATAACTCATATCATCGAAGTAATATGTCACCGGGTATACCATATTACTTTGTGTACAACCCTAATTCATCGATGGAAAGTGGTCATCGAGAATATACAAAAACCGTATACAGTACGGTAGGGCAGTACTATACTGTATATCAACGTTGGTCATGTAAAGGGGAAAATATACCAAGTAGCGGGATGGCCAGTGGACCATTAGTTCAATCTAATATTGTAGCGGGTGCATCCGCCTATGTAAATGGAGGCGTACACTCAGATGGATTTTGGTATGAGAGAGGAGCAGCTCTTCCGACTGCACCGACAACCCCTGGTACATTTACACAACCTTCTGGCGATTTAGAAATTGGTGATGCTGTAACCATCGCATGGGGAGCATCTTCTGATGTAAATAATGATTTTTCTCGTTACATCTTAGAGGTAGCAGTAAACAATGGCTCATGGGTACAAATCGGTACACCGACAACCAATCGTTTTTCGTATACCATCCCCACTGCTTCAAGGATTCAATTTAGAGTAAAAGCAGTCGATGCTAGAAATTTAGAATCCAGCTATCGGACAAGTGGTGTTTATACCGTAACAAAACCAAAATATTTTTGGAATAAATATCAGACATCTTTAGGCGGTCTAGTTCAATCAGGAATTGTAGCGGAGGAAACAGCGTATCCAACGAACCAAAAACATAGTGACGGTTACTGGTATGTAAGAGGCAGTCGTGTCAATCAAGCCATTGCACCGCCTGGGCCATTTACAGCCCCAACACAAGGCAAAAAGTTTAAACCAAACGAGACGGTGAACATCACATTTGGCGCCTCTCGCGCTGCGAATCTCGCACTTTATGAAGTAGATTACCGATATAACAGCACAGACGATTGGACACCACTTCCATCCAACAACACGCTAACACGTAGCTTGCAGATAAGTACAAATCAAACACATAAAACATTAGAACTACGTGTGCGAGCAAAAAATACAAGCTATGTGTATTCTGACTATATCCATTCAGATGTATTGACAATCGAACACAATGTAGCTCCTACTGTATCGTTACGGAGTCCATCTGGCAACGTGAGATTATATGAAAATGATACGCTCATTATCGAAGGAACAGCCTTTGATCCTGACGCAGATCAATCCGTTACAGTGTATTATCAAATCAATGAGGAACCTCGTAAAATATTAGCGACCAACCTAAGTCAGGTAAGATTCCCTTTAACAAAGCAGTTAACTTTTAAAGGGGGCAAGCTTTATCACGGTAAAACGGCTATTACGGGCCAATTATCTGAAGGAACCATTCAAAAACTATTTGTATGGGCAGAGGATACGGAAAAGGGGATTTCGCCAAAAATAGAACGAAGGTTTTCAGTCGTACCGAACAGAGCACCTATGTTATCAGTGGATGCAGTCGTGCCTTCTGGTGTCGTGGATACTGATACATTTAAAATAACTGGTAAAGCATCAGATGAAGATGCAAATGCCACGGTGAAAGTGACAAGGCGTATTAACACAGGTGAGCCAGTAGAAATTTACAGTGGTTCAGGCGGTGCATGGGAGTTTGATGTAAAGCTAGCACAATTAATAACGGGTGAAAATACGATTGTTCTTGAGGTAGATAATTACGGTACAAGACAAGTAAAACCATTAAACTAAATAAAAAAGAAGTGAAAACGCCTATTTTACAATCCGTTGCTCGATACCAAATCGAGCCGCCAAGCGGGTCTGCAAAGGGCGTTTTATTGTTTATTCAACGTGATGAAGCACTTGAAATAAAAGTGGAACTATCTATGACAGCAAAGGGTGAGTCAGAGCAATATACAGAGTTAACACCGGTGAATACAGCACCAATCACAACCAAACAGGGTGTAGTGGAAGATACCTTTGAACATAAAGGGATGGAAGCCAAACAACGAATTGTGTTAAAAATTACGCCAATGCGTACGGACTTGACATCTAATTACAAAATACATTTGATAACAGGGGCGGTGGACTAATGGCATTTCAATATAAAGTACGTAATCCCGATGGCACAATGGGTGAAATGAAAAAGTTCGGCGACGATGACACACCAGTAGAAAAGGCTGAACGTTTAGAACAAGAAAACCAACTATTATTGAGCAGTATGAGGGAGATGTCAACATATATAGCGAACCAAGAGCAACGATTAGCAGAGCAGGAAAGGGCGATTATGGAGCTTTCCACGTTAATTGCAAAGGAATCAGAAGGAGGCGAACCAAGTGTTTAATGAACATAGTGGTCTTGTAATCATCTGGTATAACTATGTGCTAGCAAGACCAGAAAAGCGTAATCAGGTGCCGAATCTATCGAATCTGCGTCAAGTGGTGTATCGGAAATTAGAAAAAGAAACTCATGCAAGTAAGTAAGCAGTTGTTAATAATCTTTATGAAAAAAGGAAGGTACCAATGAAAACAGACACATTATATACATCACTCGTAGGCGGCTCCATGGCAGGAGTCGCTTATTTTGTTGGTGGCATTGACCATTTAATTAAAGCACTCACTATCTTTATGGCGATTGATTATATTTTAGGCGTTATGGTTGCCTTTGTTGTGAAAAATGTAGATAGCAGGAAAGCCTTAATCGGACTGTTTAAAAAAGTGGCCATGATTTTGATGGTGATTGCTGCAGTGCAATTGGACTTAGCAACCGAGAGCGGAAACTTTATGCGCAATGCCATGATTCTTTTTCTAATCGGGATGGAAGGGATTAGTATGATTGAGAATCTTGGAAAGTTAGGTTTGAAAGTACCAAAGTTTTTAACGAACTCTTTTAAACAACTACAAATCGACAATGATGATAAAAAGGATGATAAACAATGAGTGTTACAACAACATGCCGAGATTTAGGTGAATTACTACCAGTGGCGCAGACAGCCTGTAGATTACTCTTTCAAGAGAGCTATAAAGCAGGCATTAATAATATCTTCGTTACTGAAACCTACCGGTCACAAGCACGCCAAAATTATTTATATCAGCAGGGGCGAACTCGATTATATGACTCCAAGGGTAAGCGCCTTTATCCAGTGACTTGGACGCTAAAGAGTAATCATACTTCACGTTTAGCGTGGGACATTGCCGTGGCTCCACCGAAACCCTTATATGATGTAGATACATTAACAAAAATAGGGGCAATAGCTCGTAAGTTAGGTATTACGTGGGGCGGTGATTGGGCACGTAGAATTGACCGACCACATTTCGAAGTGAAGCCCAATTGGAAGATGCCTAGAGGGTACAAATTAGAAGGACAAGTAATTGTGCCAAGCAACAGTAAAATGAAAGTCCAATTAATTGTGGAAGACAAGAAGGAGGAGATTAAGGTGGCTAATACAATTTGGAATCCAGGTTCACCAGCTATAAGAACTGAAACTGAAAACTTTATTGCACAGGCTGTGAAGGATGGTATTATTAATGCTTCACACTTGAAGGATTTACAAAGTGGCTTAATGACAACTGATCGTTTAGTTGGGTTGTATATTACTATTCAGCAGAGACGTAACAGAAAGTAATAAATTTAAGCCCTGCTCAAAAATGAGTGGGGTTTTTTGATATCTTATTTTGGTTGAACGAACGTAATAGCTCCACAATAAATGGTGCAAGGTGAACCAGCGTTAAATAATTGGTTGGAATAATAAATTGGAAATTTTTAACCAACTGGAGTTGGTATAAGGTATTATTAAAGTAGAGAGATAAATGGATATTTAAATCGATTAACAGAAGGAGTTTGAGCATGATAAAACAAGCTGAATTACTATGGGAGCGTATAATTGAAAGAGGCTCAAATCAAGTTATTAATTTTAAAGAAGCACTAAATCTTCAACCAAGTGCAACAGTTGAAGAGTTCCAACTAATTGAAAGCACTATAGGCGTGCATCTCCCAGAAGAAATGAAAAGTTTTTATAGTGTTTATAATGGACAAGTTTGGGATCTAGGAGTAGAGCCTTTTGTTAGAAATTTAACACTCTCTCCAATTTCGGAAATTATTAAAAACTGGGAGTTTCTACAGGAAGAATTTGATCCTGATGACATAATGCCAGATATTAATTATGGTGCTGAGGTTAAACCATTTCTCTGGAATAAAAAGTGGATTCCAATTGCTGAAAATGGAGGAGGAGATTATCTTTGTCTTGACACCGATCCAACTGAGGCTGGAATATTTGGACAAGTGCTATATTTTTACCATGATTATGGCAATCGTTCAATTGAAGCAAAAAATTTATATGACTTTATAGAAGTTTGTTTGAATGAAGAAAGTTAAGTGACAGCAAGTATTAAACAAATACGACCACTTCAATATAGGCTGCCTTTATCAAATAAGTTCTAATAGATAAGTTAATAAAGACAATTACACTTTTTAATGAAGTTCACAAATATTACACAAGATATAAGAGAAACCTTAATAATACAAGGTTTCAAAGCATAAATTAATTTCCTCCTGGGACGTCTATTGTAAATCGCAGAATAATTTTAAGTACTCGTACCATTGAAATCACAAACAGAGGAATTGCTTAGGGCGATTAAAAAATCACTCATTCCAAAAATCATGAATGATTTTTTATATTTCGCAGCTGCTCAGTATTATATAGTTTTATATTTTTTTGTACCCCAGTGTACCAAATATTAAAAATAAACGTCTACACTTCTAATATGTTCTAATTTGAATAAATATAAATTTAAAAGTATGAATATTACTTGTTACAGTCAATTTTTTACACCTAAAAAAGCAACCAAAGCAACAAAAAAGCAACCAAAAATCTGAATGTAGGTGAATATCGGTGAAATCGAAACATTATACAAGTGTGAAAAACCTTGCTATAATGGGCTTTGTGATTACATATGAAAGAGGGTAAAAGCATGAACGCTTACGACGAATGTATGCGTTCATGCTTTTTCTATGTCTTGATATATCAACGTTTGTAGGGGTTTTTTGAGGTTGGTTTTTTGGAAAAAGTCACGGAAAGTAAACATTTATTCATAAAGTGAGTAAGGTTTTTAAATCTTGATAAAGCATTTTCTTATAGCACTTAAAATAAATTTCGAGTTTTTCATTATTTAATATAAAATAGATATTATAATTATTTAAATAATATCATTATTGGAACTTATAAGGAGATTGAGATGGAATTAGCATATGTATGGATTGAAAGTTACAAAGTTTTATCAAATCAAGAATTTAATTTCGGAGCAAAATTCTTTTTTTCTTTAAAAGAAAAGAAATTGGCTTACTCAGAAAACCAAGCTTACATTCCTAATTTTTATGATATAGATGATTTAGGTAATGCTAAAATAAATAATATAACGGCAGTAATAGGTCAAAATGGTGCTGGAAAAACAACTCTATTTGATTTTATTAGAAGATATGTATTGGGAAACGAGAATCCCAAATACAATTTTATAGCGATTTTTCTAAATGGAGATAGTATAGTTGTTAAAGGTAAGAATACCCAGGAATTTACATTTGATTTTGATAGTAATATCAAAGATTCTAAAATTGATAGTAAGAATAATAAAACCGTATTTATCTCTACGGTATATGACAGGAAAATTGAAGAACAGCTCTCAAATGAAATAAATTTGAGTACAAATTATTTACTTTTAAAAAATTCGTATCAAAGTACAAAAATAAAATATGACATTAACTTATTAGAAGTTATTTATAAGAATAAAGATAACTTTACTTTAAATATTGATTTACAGTTCCCCAATAATTTAGAAATAACTTTAATAGATACTACTATTGATACTAGATTTTTTGTTAAAGAGTATACGGATCATATAAATAAAATCAACAATATTTTATCAAGAAAAGGAGAAACTAAAGAAAATACGCTATTTAGAAATTTACTTTATACTGTATTTAATGCGTTTCTAAATTATATAAATAAACAAAAGAAATTAATGAATATTTCTGGAAATACAGAAAAAATAAGAAAAGATGTTGAACTATACGAACTACTTAACGATTTAATAATTGATATGGCTAATAATATGAATTCTTTAAATCCTGAAGAAGTATTTATATCGACATTAGAGAATATGTTAAATCGAAGTTTAAATTATAAGTCTTATAAAAAAATCATAACAAATCTTTTTGAATTTTTATTGTATTTCAGAGGTTTGTTAAATAACGAAATACATATTGATATTGATATTGATAACGATTGGGACGGTTTTACACTGAAGGGTCAAAAGAATATTATTGAATTTATAAATTACTATAGCAGAAGTAATTTTAAAAAGGATTTTTTGATGTTTAATTGGGCTGTCTTAAGTTCGGGAGAAGAGTGTATAATTGATATATTTTCTCGATTATATCAAGTTGTTAAATTAAATAATGGTAGGCAGAATTTAAATGTTTATTTATTAATCGATGAAATTGAAAATAATTTACATCCCCAATGGCAAAAGCAAATTATAGAGGATATGATTCGATTTATAAGAAAGTTTTATAATAATTGGAGTGTGCAAATTATCTTGACATCTCATTCGCCTTTTATGATTTCTGATCTTCCTCATTTTAATGTTATTTTAATGGAAAAATCAGTGAATGGTAAAATAGTTAATGGAACATTAGAAAATCACGAATTAACATTCGCATCAAATATTCATACGGTATTGGCACATAGCTTTTTTATGAAGAATGGTACAATGGGGCAGTTTGCAACAAATAAAGTAAATTCATTATACAAAGAGATATTGAATAAACCTATAAGTGAATTGATTATACAGAGAAAAGAATATGAACGATCAATTAGCATTATTAGCGAACCAATTTTAAGGTATAAGCTTTTGAACACATTAGAGGAAAGATTAAAAATTAATGTTTATGACGAAATAAAATACTTAAAAGAAGAGATTTTAAAATTAAAAGAGGCAAATAACTGAAATGATTAAGATTAAAACACCTTCAAAAAGAATAAAAGAGTATCACCTATCATATTTTCAAAAAAAAGATATTGATGGACAATTTGAATTAATAATTTCACGACAACCAAATCAAGAATTTATTGAATTTTTAACTTTCCTTAAAGAAACAAAAACTTCAATACTAATTGGTAAGCCACAAAAACTAGAAAAAATCAAGGGTCATATAAAGAAAAAATTTAACAAGATTTATTATGAACTATTTAATTTAAATTCAACTGAGAATCCTATTGAGAGAACAGCAGAAGATATAAATTTATTTAATGAATTACGTAAAGACATTGAAAGTATATTTGATTACAGAACATTTAGTACTGCATCTACACCATTATCTCAAGGAGTAAAGTGGGGAGCTTATGGTCTTGTAAAAGAATTAAAAGTACAAATTTGTCCATATTGTCAAAGAAGTTTTACTTCAACTATTAAGGAGAGATGGTAAAACTAGACCAGTGCTTGATCATTTTATTGATAAAGCTAAGCATCCATACTTTTCGGTGTCTCTATATAATCTTATCCCGTGTTGTTCAGTGTGTAATTCTTCTTTTAAAGGAAGTAAAAATTTTTCATTACGTAATAATTTCCATCCATATATTAATGGTTATGAGGAAAAGGCAGTATTTTTTTTAAAACCACATGAAGAGTGTGATGAAGATTTAACAAATATATTAAATGGATTTTATTCAATTGGGATAAAATCCATTTATAACAATAACAAGAGTTTTAATAGAAGAGTAAGTTCAAGTAATAGAATTTTTCATTTATGTGAGTTGTACGATTTTAACAAAATTTATATTGATGATTTAGTTAATCAGAGTCGTATTTACACACCAGAATTTATTAATGAATTAGCTAAAATGGAGATATTTGAAGGTGATCAGGAAGTTAGACTGATACTAAACGGATTAAAAAAAACAAATGAGCCTTATTTATATACTGACAATGATAACTATAGAGTTCTGAATAAACTTCTTCACGACATAACAAATGATTTGGGTATATAAGGAAATTGCAACAAGCATTAAAATAGAACCTGATAATATGTTCTATTTTAGGTGAAATAATGGTTTTTGTAGTATCGCCTTTTTAACTTTCCAACAACTCAGTAAACTTATCATGCATCCTCTCTGCAGCAGCCACACGCATCCCAGAAGTAACATGCAAATAAATCTTTGTAGTAGTATCAGAATTTTTATGACCAACCCGATTCATAATAAAGTTCAAATCCACCCCAGCCTCTGCCAGTAGACTAATATGTGTATGGCGGAGGATGTAGGTGCGGAATTGTTTGTTGATGGCAGTGAGAGCGCCAATGCGTCGGACGGTTTGGTTGAGCATTTTGACGGTAGGGGGGATACCTTCCTTGTCCCCGAATACAAAGTCGGACTTAGTCCATTCGCGATATTCACGCCATTGGTAGAGCTGCTTTAATTTCTCCACGACAATATCATCAATATCGACGGAGCGGACGCTGCCGGCTGTTTTTGGGGGAGTGAGCTCGAAGTCACCCCTTATACTTTTCTTCGCATACACCGTTTTATTAATGTGTATAACCTTTTTCTCCAAGTCGACATCTTCATACTTAAGTGCAACAGCTTCGCCTGGTCGCATTCCTGTAAAAGCGATTGCGTAGATCAGCGTTCGATATATAATATTACGGTGTTTGTCTACGTAACTTAAAAATTCCTTTAGCTCATCTGTTTCTAAATAAAGCTTCGCTGTATCCTCACTGCTTGCTTCTTCTAACGTCATTTTCTTCTTCGGTACAAAAGTTGCTTCTACAGGGTTCATTACAATCAATCCAGACTCTTTGGCATATGCAAATAACATTTTGGCTGTATTATGAGTGCCACGTAGCGTATTGTAGGCTGTCCCACTCTCAAATAAATGATTGAGTAAACCCTGTAATTCGATAGACGTGATTGCGGTCATTTTCTTTTTGGCCAAGTATCGATTGAGTAGGGTTATGCAATAAGTACGATGCTCGTTGGTAGTTTCCTTATTGCCTTTCATTCGGTAAAGCTTTAACCAATCTTGGCTAAATTCTTCAAACGTTATCTTCGCATCGAAGCTATATGCTTTGTTTAGTTCAGCAATGGCTTTTTCAACTCTTTCGCGTGCTTCCGTTTTACTTTTACCACGACGTGTAATTTGACGACGTTTGCCAGTGGCAGGGTTACGAGGCCCTTCACCAGTGCACCGCCAAGTTGTCTTATTAATTTGAACGTAATGCATTAGCTGTCACCACCTTTATGAAAGTACTTCCCAAATTATTTTTAGTTTCTCGACGTCTTTCTCATTACAGTGGGGAAGAGACTTGTACCATTGCTGTAATGAGGGATTGTGGGGAAATGGTTCTTTTAATGCAGGATTATAAGTAGGATCATCGGACAAACCTGCAACATCAATTAGTTTTATGTAATCATATTGATAGGCTGTGGCAATGCGTTGCAATGTTTCAGGCGTTGGTTTTATCGCATTGCCAGTACGACGATCCGTTCCTCTTTCAAGCATAGCCAAGTAAGAAAACGTAATATCCATACGTTTCGCTGCATCACGTAAAGATTCATCACCACGTAGTTCCTTTAATAACTCACCTAAACTCAAAATCGTTCACCTTCATTTCATAAATTTTGAATGCATATACCATCCTGTTTCCAACTATAAAATAGAGTTATCGTTCTGCCTATTCCAATTCAGCATAAGCAACTTTTTACTGCGGTATTGCTCCAGTCGTTTGAATGCAAAGTCATATTCAACATTAAATAGTCGTTGTACATTTTCGACAGTCAGTTCACTAGGCTCTAGTTCATCCAACATAAAAGAGGGGACACAGGCATGGTACATAAAGTTGTTTGCTTTATATTCTTGGTATTCACGGAATAGGGGATACATGCGTTGTTGATTGCCAGTATGTAAGAGGACATGGCCTAGTTCGTGGCAGAAATCTTGCCATTGTTGTTGATGTGTAAGTTTATTATTTAAAAATATGTATGCACGCTCCTTAAATAAAAGTGCTTGACTTGTTTTATTAAAGTAAAATACATCAATATTAAGTTGCGAAGCTATTTCCTGAAAGTTAAGTTTGCTGGTTGTCGATATTCCGATATGCAAATAAAGCTCCTTAACAAAATCCTCAGTAAGTGTCGTTGAAAAAAACATTTAAAACATCTCCAGTATAAAAAAATAGGAACAAATGTTCTTTTTGTTTTTATAATAAACCCCCACCATTTATAAGTAGGGGTTATTAAAATCTATATTAAAATCGAAAACCAAATAAACCGCCATGATCAGTAGCATCAGTAATATCAATATCAAGTTTTGCATGTTCAAAATTAGAATTTAATGAATCATAAACATCAGAATTTAACATCGTTATATATTGGAAATTTAGTTTCTTTGACATAATTTCGGCATACTCAAGTGCTAAAGAAATTTGTCGTTCATCTACTCCATCAAATAAATGACTATCATGAATTAAAAAATCTATAGGTCTTTCCAAATAAGAACTCATTTCCATTAGCATCATATCAAAACAAAAAATCATCATGTTATTTATACCTTTACTTTTCTTGTCGGATTTAACAATCTCTATGTTTATTCCATTTTTTCCTTTACTATCAATGAATATTTTTGCAGGATCATCAGAACCATAAAGATATTGTGCTGCATGAGAAAAAGAAAGAATTGCTTTTTTTATAGTTTCATCGTTATCTATAAAGTCCTGACTTAACATCTTTTGTAGTTCATTTTCTTTAGCTGTAATTTCATCGTTAATTAAGTCAATTGATGTAATAGTCTCGAACTGTTGCATCAATGTTTGTTGTTCGGATTTTAGAGTATTTAATTTTTCTTGGATGCTTGAATATTGATCTAATGCTCCTTTATTTTGTAGTGTCTTCATAATCTTAGATCTTTCGATATCCCATAAATCTATTTTTTCTTGTAAAACTTTGATATCATCTTTTATTTCTTTGATTTCGGTCATTAAATAATTTTTCCTATTTCTCACAACTGAATTATGGAATTTTTTTACATCTTCAAACCTTTTTATAACATTATCAGGTAAAACTAAATTAATTTCTCCATAAAGATTTTCAATTGATAAATTTGATTCAGCTTGTTCAGATTCTAATGATTTTTCAATATCTGCAATTTGTAAATGTAATATTTGTGAATTATTTGTTGCATTATTTATTAATTTTGTCAGTTCGTTTGCTGATTCTTCTAGTTCTCTATACTCAGGGAGTATTTGAAAATTTTGTAACTGATATTCTAAATGTCTTATTTTATCTTCTAATATAGTAAGTGATGTTTTTATTTGTGCCTCAGATTTAAACATATTAACAGTTTTATTTTTTAATGCTCTTTTTAAAACTTTTAATTCACTCTCTTTATTTATTAAGTGTTTCCATTCGGTGGGTATTTTTATATCCAATCCTAATAAAAAAGTGAGCGCAGCTTGCTTAGATATTTTATTTTGTTTCTTATGAATCTCAGTGGCATCTAGAAAACTACCATTTATGTCTTGGCGAACAAAATAACCAAATGAACCTCTAAAAGATGCGTCTTCATTGTTTGTACCAAAAAAAATATCTAAGAATTTTTTATTCATTTTACTTGCAGGTTCTTCTTCAATTATTTTTTTATTCGGATATTGTGTTATTAGTTTGATAGGTGATCTAGGTAAAGTATTTCTTTCAGCTACATAATTAATATTATTTATAGAAAAATCAATTTTAAAAGTTTGATTCATTAAAGCATCATTCTTAAAGATTGAATTTGAAGATATGTTAGATCCAAAAACAAAATGTATTATTTCTATAAGGCTGGATTTCCCAGATCCATTTCTAGTATTTGTTTGTTGCGATTGTTCTATTTTTTGTGTAACAAGTATATTCATACCTATATGAAATTCTATCTCTTTAAATGTAGAAATAGAGCTTGAGATTTTATTAATCATTTTTCAACCTCCATAATTTCCCCTTTTTGAATTCGATAGCCCCAATAGCATATAAAAAATCTAAAGTTAAAATAAATAAATCAAAGGGAACCTGAGGGAGTTGTGATTTATCTTGTATTATTTTGTATTTTTCCCAGACCTGTGTAACAGTCATTGGATCTTCAAGGAGGGAAATAAGCCTACCCCCTGCTTTAATTATTGTTCTTTCTTCATGTATGTATTTATTAGGGAGCAGCACTCGTATCACCTCCATTAATTTTTGCTCTAATATCACATTATATTCAATTGATTCACTTTTATAATAAATGAATTGTTCAAACACTGGCAACTTCATCCTCGAAAATAGTACAGTTTTCAAATAAGTAGGCTAAAATAGTTAATATTGCAAGCTCATCTGTTGGGTTTTGAATGTATTTAATTCCTGCAAACTCTCTTAACTCAAAGAAAATTTTATCTGAATTTATATGTTTTTCTTTTAAGTCAAGATATTGTTTTCTAAATGATTCAGATAAATTTTGAATTGCATCTACATCGTGACCTAAATCAATTATTAATTCTATTAAATGTGCTTTTCGCATACCAATTTTTAGTAAGTCTTGAATATAGTCTGATAGATTATTAATACTTATTTTGTGTTGTGATACTTCTTTGATATCCTGTCCATTTGCTGGATTTTCGCTCATTAATCGAAAAGGGACCAAGAATGGTTGAATGTGCTTTATTTGCAAATTTTGTAAATCGAAAATTGTTGGTGCTTCACCAAGTAATGAACTAATCTCATCAATAGGTAATGAAAACACGATTTCTTTAATCTCATCTATTCCCCATAATGATATCTTAATAGGGTTTCCTGGTTCTCTTTTATACTGTTCAAAAGCTTGAAGAGTATGAGCTTCAATTCCTCTTACCCCATCTTTAGAATTTTGAACTAAAATCCAATGTTTAATACAATTATCCCAATGAACTAAAGCTTTTTGATAATCCTCTTTAGTTTTTGAAAGAAGTTTTGCTCCATTAATTTCATTTGGTGCATAAACTTGAAATATTGTTTCTTCTTCTGAGAGGTAACCGTCACATTTTAAATCTCCTAAATTTCCCCAGGTCTTGACCTCGGTGAAATTTTTTTTATATTTTAATTTCATCAGTCTTGAAAAGAAATCTTCGAATCCATTTCCACGTTCTTTATAAAAAAATAGCTCGAATTGTAATTCGTAGAATTGTCGTTGTAACTTATCCATAACCTATCCCCTTAATTATATTAATAAGTAATTATAGTTAAATTTAACCACTAAAATATTAAAAAATTACACGACTAATTAGTCGCGTAATTTTTATTTCTTTTTTTGAAGAATATCCCACATTTGTTTCAAAGCTTCCACATCTTCTGTTTCTGATTCGGGTAATTGTTTATACCATCTTTGTAATTCAGGATTATTAGCGAAGGCTTGAAAAGCAGCTTCGTCTTTTTCTTGTGGTGTAAGTGAAAGGTTATCTGTTCGACCTAGTAGGTAGTCAGTACTGACTTCAAAAAAATCGGCAAGTCTTTGTAAAGTATCAGTATCAGGAGAACGATTCCCGCTTTCATAACCAGATATAGAAACCTTAGTTACATTTATTTTACTTCCTAATTCAGTTTGAGTTAATTTCTTTTCTTTTCTAAGTTTCTTTAGGCGCTCTCCATTCAATAAAAACACCTCATTTCGATAAATTAATTATACAAGTTAACTATTAGATAACAAAGACATAAACAATAAGTTAACTAAAGGGGAATTTTTGTGTTATAAACTATTGACAATTCCTATTGAGTTAACTTATTATTTTGTTAACAAGAGGTTAACTTTGGTTAGGGGTGTTTATGGTGGCTCTTGAAAAACTAAAAGAACTTCGAGTACAACAAAAGTTAACTTGTAAACAGGTGGCTGATGGGGCGGGTATTTCAAAGGAGCATTATTGGTTTATTGAAAATGGTAAGCGAGGTTTGACCTATGAAATTTACCGCGCGAATAGCAAAAGTTTTCGATAAAAAACCTGATGATATTTTTTTGAATAAGATGTTAACTTATTGTGAACTTTTCGGGGTGGAAGTAGGGTATGATGCATCAAAAAAACAAGATAAGCGTTCATGACAAGGAAACCTCTGCTGGAACAGAGACTGAAACGACACTATTACTTCATGTGATTGAACAAGGTGTGCAGTCTTTATTACTTAGAGACAAGTACCTTCGAATTCTCATAGCAATTTAAACAATGACACTTATATGTCTGTTTTTAAAATGAACTTCCTAACGGTAGTATTGATTATTTTCTGCTTGTATATGCAGAGATTTAGACAGATTAATGGGGAGTATATACAACATTTAAATTGAAAGGAGGTGGTTAGGATGAGGAAACAGAGTGTTAAGGATTATTTATTAAAAGAGTTTCCACCAAATGTTACTAGTTTGGAGAAGGCTTATTTTATTAGTGGTGAATGGTGTGAGCGAGAGTTAGAGGAAGTACAGCAAATTTCGGAAAAGGTTATAGAGCTTTTTAAGGAATTGGACATGACGTACACAGATGCATACGCCATGTTAGGATTCATTCGCTTGGATTTAGACTATCGCTCAGAGCGCATGAAGTTATAGTCATTTAGTGTAATTCTTTATTTCCATCAGTGAAATAACCTTAACTTTTTCATTTCTTAAGTCGATGAATGGCAGCTCCCATCTACCATCTAGTGACTTGGCATTCAACAGGTATGGGTAGATTGGGGAGTCATCAGGTTGGATGTTTGATTTTTCAATGATTTCTAATATTTTTGTAAATAGTAATTCTAAGTATTTTGGATTTATCAAAGGAGTTACATTAATTGGATTTGCATTATAAGCGGTCCAAAGTTTTTCAATAAAAGTAGTGTTCTTAGTACTATAAGTCACTGAACATGGATCTTTATTTATTAGTTCACATTGAACAACACTATCATTTTGGAAATTTACAAAGTCACCATACCAAAGAGTATTGTTTAATTCAATTATAAATTTAAGATTCCTATTAATGTCAGATTTTTCTCCTAAAATACTTTTTAAAAAATAGTCCGCTGCTTGTAACTGTTGAATTGTGTACATGTTTACATCTCCTTTTGTATTTAGATATTCACGAAAAGGTAGTAAGGCATATGCTTAACAACGCTACATTAGGGTAAGATTAGCACCTTATATGGTGCTAATCTTAATACCTAAATAAATTGGTATTGATAATCACTTCCGTCAACAATTAAATACCAACGACCAATACCACTAACATTAATTCGTACAGGTGTTTTCGTATAATGACCTCCGTAATATTCAAATCTCTGACCAGATTGATATTTTCGGAAATTACTTTCATTTACAAGAAAGACATCTGCAGCATACGAGAGTTTTACTTCAGCAGTTAATGAACCATTACTTTGTGCATATGGGATTTTTACCATATATATCACCTCTTCACTTAATATTACCATTAAGATAACACAATATATTGTGTTAATCAAATGAATAGGAGTGTATATATTGTGTTTTGTTTAAAAACTATTAGAAAAACAAAAGGAATATCCCGTTATCAGTTAGCGAAACTATCAGGTGTGAAAGATTCTACTATTCAAATGATTGAAAATAGCGAGAATCCAAATCCTACATTCAAAATAATGTGCAAATTAGCAGATGCATTAGAAGTAAGTTTGGATGATCTAAGGGGAGGTGAGAAGTTTGGGATGGAGCATGACAAAACCGAAGCGTAAAAAGAAGCGCAAAAAGCCATTACCTTCGGATGAATTTCGAAATGTAAAAGGGGTTAAGCGTGAGCGGATGATTGCTGAAAGGAAAGCGAGACAACTTACGCAAGCACAGTTAGGGAAATTGGTTGGCTGTTCAACTGCAATGATAAGCGCTATTGAGAGTGGGCGAACTAAGCCAGGATTAGAGGTTTCATTGCAGTTGGAAGTTATTCTTGAGACATCACTTTTTGAATTATTTCCTGATTTATAAAAAAAGTACTTGACTTGGAGGGGGGCACTTTTTTTCCATTTTTCAAGAAATAGTACGAATGTAAACGAAAGAGAACAAAAATGAATGAAGCTTTCAGTCACTAACCCTTAATTTTAAGAACATAAACGAAACAGGGTGAAACAAATTATTTACATTTAGTTACAAATTTGGATATAGGTCAAAATTTATAATGGAGGTAAGGACATGATCAATGTAAATTTTGATTCTGCTGAACTTCGGGCATTAATTAGAGAGGAAATGAGGGCAGCGATCAATGACTTGGATTGGCAAGTGAGACCACTGCCGCCAATGCTTACGAGGAATGAGTTGAAACAGCTACTACGCATTGGGAATACGAAAACGTCAGAGCTGTTAGGAAGAGAGGATTTTCCTGTCTTACGTGAAGCGGGGGTGTTAATTCCAACACATTTGTTTATGAGATGGGTGGAAGATCATACGGAGTGGGTAGAGCAAAATGTGAAGCCTTTTAGATCCATAGGTTAATACTTTATATAAAAATTTTAAATCACAACAACGTAATATTGTATTCCGGTTTGGAATGTGAAAGGTGGTGAGACGATGAAAATTGGCGCCATTTTGCAAGCCTGTCGTGAACGCGCAGGATTGTCACAAGAAGAACTGGCATTTCGCATGAATCGATCGCAGTCCTGTATTTCAAAATTTGAAAATAGCGTAAAGATTCCTGATGCCATCACCTTTATGGAATGGTTTAAGCAAACAAATACGCAAGAGGTCGCTGTCGCATTTTTAATGGGGATGGACGGGCTTACGATTTTACAAACATTGCTACCGATGGTTGGTGGATTTGTATGTTGGATAATTTTATAAAATTAGAAAGGAGAACATCTATGGAAAAAATCAAAGCGTTTTTAGCTTATCAAGAGACAACTAAATACAAATTGCATAGGGTGGCGAATGCCAATTTAGATATTTGTTATTCAAATTTTAAAATGATGGAATTGTTATCTATGTTAAAGGAAAAGCATGAAATGGCAGAGAATGCAGGGGTCTTAGGGATAGATTTTTATGATGGAATCTGTAATGTGCAAGTGTCGTATGACGATTTTCAACGTTTAACGGAAGGAGTTCAGGACATTCGCATTGAGCCGTCTCTGTGTCCAGAGTTTGAAAATGAGCATGTATATGCTGAAGTAGAAGACGTTCATTTAGTAGCTGTTCGTTCGATTGAAAAAGAAAAAATGCAAGCGCAATAGCACCTGCATAAAGGTTGAACTGTAGCTTTGGTCGGTTTCAGTTCAAAAATTTAATAAAAATCTTGTCCTTTTATTATGGACAAGAACTGGATAGAAGTCAATAAAGGAGGAACGGATATGAAAGAAGTTTTAGAGAAACTAAATACATTTCTGGCGCAGGAAGAAGAGTTGTTACGGGATTATGCGGTCGATGTAGCGGAAGCTTTCGATAGTTGTTTGTATGTGAGCAATCAAAAGGATTACTTCGAACAAAAGGGTCGAGTTACTGCTATAAGAGCTGCTATTGAACTAGTGGAAGATTTAGAGAATCAATTGCAAATGGTTTAGTTCATTTTTAGGGTTTATCAATTGTCTAGTGAATTTGATGTTGCAACCTTGCACTCATAGGGTGGCGACAATTTGTCGCCACCCTTATGAAAGGAGAAGTCGCATGGATTTAACAGAGATTCAACACGCAGATAAAAAGGTGTTAACAACGGCTCAAATTGCTGAGGCGTACGAAGTGGACAGTAAGTCATTGATCCGCAATTTTCAACGGAACAAGGAGCATTATCAAGAAGGTACGCATTATTTTGCGCTTACAGGGGAGGCACTGAAACAATTTAAAGGTGGGCGACAAAATGACGCCACCCTCAAATTTGTATCATTGCTGTATTTGTGGACCGAAGAAGGGGCGTTTTTGTTAGCGAAGTCACTCAGTAGCGACAAGGCGTGGGAGGCATACCATCTGCTTGTTGCGCAGTATTACAAACTGACAAACGAATTACAGCAAGTACAACCTGTTTCATTGCCGTATGTCGAGAAACGCTTATTAGCCTTGGAGCAACGTGTAATGGAAATTGAACAACAGCTACATGGAATCACACTACATACAGGCGAGCAAAAGCGTTTACGACAAGCGGTGACTGAACGTGTCAATCAATTATGCATGGTGCAAGCGCGTCGTCCAGCCTTTTTCGCGTCCCTTTATCGTGAAATCAAACGCCGTTATCAAGTGGTGTCGTATCGAGATGTTCCACAGTGCAAGCTTCAAGATGCTTTGCACTTTATTTCCACATGGAGAGGAGGGGCAGACACATGAATCTACTCATCAATGAACCGCCTTTACAAGTTCTGCCTAGTTTAGCTGCTAAGGTGGGCTTGAATGAGGCGATTGTATTACAGCAATTGCATTATAAATTGCTGATTTCTGCACATGTCTATGACGGGCATAAATGGGTGTTTAACAGTTATCAGCAATGGAAAAAGGAGTTTCCGTTTTGGTCCGAAAAAACGATTAGGCGTACGATTAGAAAACTTGAGGAGAATGGCTATATCATTTCAACGGATCAATACAACAAATATAAAATCGACAAGACGAAATGGTATCGGCTAAATTATACAAAACTTGGTTATATAACGATGGGACAACATGACCTATCGAGCGAGTCAAAATGTCCTGACACATGTGGACAACATGACCCTACACAGGGGGACAAGTTGACCTCATCAAGTGGGTACACTTTGACCGCACCAATAACCAAAGATATTAAGAGTAATAAAAATAATAATAATGTCGAGCAACTCGACATTGTGCATGAAATTATTGCTCACTTAAACAAAACCGCTCAGAAAAACTTTAAAGCCACAACAGCAGCTACGAAGCGACTCATACATGCTCGACTGAAGGATGGCTATATGCTAGAGCACTTCAAATGTGTCATTGATACAAAAGTCAAACAGTGGCTGCACAATCCGGACATGAATAAATACTTGCGTCCAGATACGTTGTTCAACGCTACGAAATTTGAAAGCTACTTGAACGAAAAACAGAGCGTACCAACAAACCAAACTCATTTGCCTGAATCACTCGATTTAGATTTTAGCAAGGGGGAAGACCTGTAATGTCATACCAAAACATTAGCGTCGAGCTAGCGGAAAAAAGTCTACTAGGAACGATGCTCCATGAAAATTATTTAATTGCAGATAGCAACTTAGAGGCAGCTCATTTTATTTCGCAAGTACATCAAAATATTTTTACGAGCATGTTACAGCTTGTCAGTGAACGTAAAGCCGTTGACTATATCACATTGCTGACAACAAGAGAGCCGATTGAACTTGGTGGGGCAAATTATTTAGCGGAGCTTGGCAGCTTTGCGAGTGCAACGAAATTTGAGGAATACGAAACCATTGTACTTGAGAATTGGCGAGAGCGATCCAAGCGTCAAATGATGGAGCAAGCACAGCAAGAAGATTGGGGCATAGCAGAAATTCAACATGCATTGGACAAGCTCATGACGCAATATACGACTACCAATACGAGCATTAAAGCCGACTTAATGCAAATGGCAAAGCGACCTTTCGAGCAAGAAAACAGCAAGACAGGTGTACTTACAGGGCTACTTGATTTGGATAAGCTGCTAAATGGTTTTCAAGATGCTGAGCTTACGATTATTGCGGCTAGACCTTCGATGGGGAAAACGGACACGATGAATCATATTGCACTAAAAGCGGGATGGGATGGCTATTTACCAATCATCTTCTCACTGGAAATGAGTCGCACTACGCTTATTGATCGGCTTATTGCTGCAACAGGCAATTTTAATCGCTTAAAGATGCGCAACCCCTATGAGTATTTTACTGACGGCCAAAAAGAAAAGTGGATGTCAACGCTCGGCATGCTTGATAATGCCAATATCGAAATTGATGATCGAGCCGGGTTGACCGTCCCACAGATTCGAGCTACTGCACGGAAAATCATTAAGGCCAATCGTGATAAAAAGCCCGTCATCTTAATCGATTACTTGCAAATCATTCGAGTCAGCAATCCACGCGATAATCAAACACAAGCAATTGGCCAAATATCGTGGGATTTAAAGCAAATGGCAAAAGAATTTAATTGCCCTGTGATATGCCTTGCTCAACTCAATCGCAGTGTGGAGCAACGCCAGGACAAACGCCCGGTAATGAGCGACTTACGAGACTCAGGCAACATCGAACAAGATGCTGATGTCATCGCATTTTTATATCGCGATGATTACTACGCCAAAGAATCCGAACGCCAAAATATGTTGGAATTTATTATCGCTAAGCATCGAAATGGACCGACTGGGACAGTGTTCGCCAGTTATGTAAAAGACACGGGCCGACTGTCGAATATAGCCTGGAGTGTTGCAAGATGAGCGACTTTATCACAGTGAAGGAGGTTTTGGAGTATGCCACAGAGTTTGAATTGTGTTGGTTTGCCCATCAAGTCTATTGGGCTGTGTCTACACAACAAATTCAGTTGGAGGATGATTCTAGTAAATTGCTAGAGGTAGTCTATGATGACGTGGCTGTACGTGAAATGACCGATCGTAATGTACTTGGCATTGGTCGTATTAAGCTATATGTCGTCAAAAGCTTTGCCCAATATGCTTTTTACTTTGCTAGTGATCCACTTGAAGTCAATATGCTGCATCGAGTGTTATTTGGTGAAGTGGCAGAAGCCATTACAGAAGCACATCGATTGTTAACAAAGGTGATGTATTTTGCCGATTTCGATATACAAACTTCACTGCTAGAATACCGAAAAACGATCGTTCAATTTCCAGCCTACCTTGGTCATGCAGAGGCAGGACAATATAACTTGTACCGCCTAGATTTGCACAAAGGGGTGAGAGGGATTGTCTAAGCAAGAACGTGAAGAGATTATAGCTATTATCATGCTACGCAAAAACTACGCAGAGGAAATGCTTCGTAATATGTCAGATGAAGAGCTAGTGAAGACGTTGGATGAGTTATAAAAGTGACTTTAACTTGAAGAAAAGAGAGGGATGAGAATGGATAATGTGAACATTTATGAAATCATTGGCGTTTCGCTGGACCCTATTTATCAGGCACTGAATCAGCTTCATGATGATGAAGAAATCCTTATCGGCAAACTTACCATTCGCAAAACAGCTAAATTTTACGAAATTGAAAATGATCGTTTACATGAATGCTTTAAAGAAAAAGAACGTTGCTATCAAGTGTTAAGCAATTTGGTCATGACCAATTAAAAAAAAGCTATGGCGGCAACCATAGCTTTGATAAAGCAAAGGCTTCTCCCTTGCTACCAGTAATATCATTATAGCATAAGGGGGAAGCATTTATGCGATTAAAACCACTAGTCATTTCGAACGACGGCATCCTACAAATCGACATCATGGAGCTCCCCGAAAACTGCGTCATCGTCCTCTCCGATGGCATTGCAAAATTCACCGAGCTCCCTGCACACGCTAAGACAAAAATCGTTACATACCAAGGGAAAGTGAGAAGGGTTGAATTTGATGAGGGGGAGGAGTTTTAAAATTTAAAAATTGACTGAGTGGAAAGTTAAATATTGGTGTTGATGGTATTGTTTAACTTGATATAATAAAGTTATCTATGTCTCTTGTATAAGTACATTAGAAATATAAAAAATATAATTTTTTTAATGTAAATAAGATGAGGGTGAGAGAAAATTTAAAAATACTTTTTTAGACATCTATAAAGAGAGAGGTGTGAATTATTTAAATAAAAATGGTGAAAATTAAAATTAAAAAATAATATTGATTAGATGAAGGTGATATTTTGAGCTCTAGCATTGTTACTTTGGTTATTGGAATTATAGCTGGCTTTCTTGCAAATTATTTAATAGAACAATATAAAGATAAAATATTAAAAAATAGAATATTTGAGAGTTTTTATAATGATGTATTTCACTTTTTAAACAGCTCTTATGAGACAATATCAGTTCAATTAGCTGAGATAAAACAAGAAGAATTAGATAATGAGCTTGGTATAAGGAATTTGAAAATGTCTTTTAGTAATAATCATGTATATAAAGAATTGTTTTTGAGGATTTTATTTTTTAATAGCTCGGAAATAAAAAAACAAGATTATGAATTAGTAGATGAAGTAAAAAAGAGAGTACACCAAATTCATCTGATATTATATAAAATAGATACCTCTACCAATTACAATACTCTTACTTTTAATTTTCATCTACAAAGCTATAAAAATGTTAAGAAATTACTAGATGAAATTAATCAACTGTTACAAAAAAAAGATCACAATAAAAGAAAAGTACTGAAAATGTTATAAAAGAAAAAATGAAAGAAATAGCTATACTGTTATCTGGGACATTTATTGCAGGAGTTTTTGTAGTATATTTGCAAATTCCTGATGATTTTTTTGAAAGACTTGTTTCATTAAATATTGCAATATTAATGGGGACAGGGGCATTATTTCTAGCAATAAGTAATTTAATAATAGATAGGGATGGCAAAGAAATAAAAAAGAAAATTTTGAAATTTATTTCAATAAGTTATCCTGCCTTTTTTATTGTAAATATATTAATGCTTTTAATTGGAATGGAAATAACAGTATTTTCTGATGTGGATAGAAATGAATCTTTCCTTAATTGGATTTATGTGTTTTTTAAATCACTAGGTTTATTTATAACATGTTATTGTATATGGGTTATTGCATCGTTATTTAAAGAAGCATTAACTAAGATTAAATAATTTGTTACTTATGTTTCTTATGGGGAAATAAGAGATGGCAAATTATTTTCGACTGTGTGTTGTGCATTTTAATAATTTGAAACTTCAATTCATAAAGCAAGTTTTGAAATTAGAATTCTATACATAAATTTTAAAATTATTTAATATTTTTAGTGATATATATATGTGAAAGTAGTTACGCTTTAGTAAAAGTTCTACCAGCTCACTGGAGGACAACAATAGATAGTAGCAAAACGCTGCCATCTAATGTTGTCCTCTTTTTATTTTAACCAAAGGAGTGATAAAAAGTGGATATTCTAAAAAATATTAATGGTAAGGCAACACAAAAAGCCATTGAAACGGTCTTACGACAATATCGAACATATCAACTAACAACACCTGAGGATTTGTTGCCGACGATTACAGCGAATTATACTTTAAACATGCCATTATACAGTGGAGGATTCCATTCAAAAGTTGAAAATACGGCGATCCGAAATATAGAGCATTACAAGCAAGCGAAAGCCTTTTTTGAAAGATTTAATCGTGCTTTTTACAAATTGACGCAAAAAGAGCGACAGATTATTGTAATGGCTTGTTTAGAGGAGACCCCTTTGTATAATTATCAAATCTCAAAAAAGCTCCATATTAGTGAGCGTACGTTTTATCGTATCAAGGCACAAGCATTGTATAAATTGGCATTGGCTTTGCAAGTGGAGGTATATGATGGGGACGAGGTGAAGAGTCAATGAATTTTGTCCAGCCAATACGTGATGTAGATAAGATTCGTGACGTTCGTAAAACATTACAAGATAATCCACGTGATGAGTTGCTCTTCTGTTTTGGTATTTATACTGGGCTAAGAATTGGCGATATTTTGCGTTTAAGGGTAGGAGATGTTCGTCATAAGCATGTGTTGTTTATAAAAGAGTCAAAGGTGCAGAAAAAGAAGCAGAATAAGACAAAACGAATTCCGATATTAAAGGAATTGCAAAAAGTGCTCATTCCGTACATTGAAGATAAGGAAGACCAGGAGTATTTATTCAAATCACGACAAGGTAAAAACAAACCAATCACCCGAGTAAGGGCATATGCAATATTACGAGCAGCTGCATTGGCTAATGGCTTGGATGAAATAGGGACACATACTCTACGAAAGACCTTCGGTTATCATGTATATCAAGAAGAAAAAGATGTAGCGTTGCTGCAGGATATTTTTAACCATTCAGCTCCTTATATTACATTGAAATATATTGGGGTAAGTCAAGATGCAATCGATCAAGCTTATCAAAAATTAAATAAGCGTTTGAAATTTTAAAATAGCACTGGAATGTTGGTGCTATTTTTATTTTGCTTATTTTAGGAAATGGTTCAAATTTTTAAATTGACAAACACTTTCACACACTAAAGACATTTACAAAATAAGGACTTGTAAAGCCCATGATTTGAACAGGGTGTAAAGTATTGAGAAATCTCGCTTTTTAACACTTTCAGCACTTTAACAGAATATAAGATATGTTAATGTGGTAATATAAGGAATGAGATAGAATAAAAGGAGAGATGGTTGTGAGAGTTATAATTGTTGAATCTAGTAGTCCGTGGGATTTAATGCATGGAACGTCTGAGAAAGACTCTTTGGAACAGATTTGTAAAATGATGGGTCACGATGTAGCGTCATTTTTTGTTAAATCAAAATTTGAATTCGAAGCAGTTTTTGAATATATTTCATCAATTAATAGTTTTAGTGATGATGAGCAAGAGCCTCTATGTATTCATATAAGTTGTCATGGAAATAAAGATGGCTTAGCTATAGGAAATGACTTTTTAAATTGGGAAAACACTGTTGAATGCATGGCACCTGTACTAAGTATGGAGAACTACGGAGAGCCGATATTTTTAGCTGTATCAGCTTGCGGAACAGATAAACAATTACTTACAAAATATATACGAGAAAGAAAAGATCTTAAAATTATACCTCCCAATTACATATTCTTCATAAATCAAGAATTGGTATCATGGAAAGATGCCTTACTAAATTGGACTATTCTTTATCATCAAATTGATAATTTGGATATTACAAATAAAATGGACTTTCAAGATTTATTATCAAGAATAGCTGGTTCTGGATTAGGAAGTTTAAAATATTATCGATGGGATGTTAAAGATAGAAGATATAAGTTTTTTCAAAGACAACAACAGCTAGTGTGATATGGCAGACTTTTGGCAGTAAGTTGGCACACTTTTTCGAAACGAGCGTGCTATTATGGTAGTATGCAATATTCATCAAACAACATAACGACAGGCGATGCGGGTCATGCTGCGTCGTCTTTTTTGTTACAGTTATTATTCTGTTAAATAAATTTAGGTTCTTCTACCCAAGAACGCCAGCCTGCGGGTCTCCGAGGCCAGAAAAAGGGCTAGATATATTGTCAAAAAAGGCGTTCCTTCCATCCTGTAAATCAAGTGAGGTGAGTGCATGGGTGACAGCTAAAACGAAATTGGATGATCGAACGATTGTCAATACGAAAACAATTGCCAAAATGTTTAATATGACGGAAAGGAATGTTCGTTATTTAGTCGAAGAAGGTGTGATTGCGCGTGTTGCTCATGCGCTATGATCTGATCGATACCGTCAGTCGCTACATTACTTTTTTGAAAATGTCCTTTGATGGCATTGATGAGAACAAAGTGATGGAGTCTTTAGATTATGAGAAATGGCTGCATGAGAAGGCGAAACGGGAGAAGGCTGAAATTGAGTTGGCGCATCTAAAACGAGAAATGCATAAGGCGGATGAAGTGGAGAAAATTCAAAATCATATGGTCATGGCGTTTCGTTCAAAGATGTTGTCGCTCCCCTCGAAGTCAGCGTTACTTTTAGCAAGTAAGGATGACCCGAAAATGATAGAAGCATTACTAGAAAGAGATATTCATGAGGCATTAGCTGAGCTTGCTGAGTATGATGCAGCACAGTATTTTACAGAGGATAATGTTGAACTAGAATTGGAAGGTGATGAAGATGGTCCAAAAACAGACAATGAGTCTATTTAAAGAAATTGCTAGCTTAGTAGCACCTCCTCCAAAGCTAACGGTATCGCAGTGGGCGGATAAGCATCGTGTATTATCCAAGGAATCCTCAGCTGAGCATGGGCGATGGAATACGGAGCGTGCGCCTTATCAAAGAGAGATTATGGATGCAGTCAATGATCCAGGGGTTGACCAAATTGTCGTGATGTCTTCTGCGCAAGTTGGGAAATCCGAAATATTAAACAATATTATCGGTTACTATATTGATTATGATCCGTCTCCAATGCTTTTAATGCAGCCAACGCTTGAAATGGCAGAGGCCTATTCAAAAGACCGCATAGCCGCCATGATACGGGATACACCAACATTAACGAAGAAAATTAATAGTCCAAAGGCGAAGGATGGAAATAATACGTTGCTACAAAAGAAGTTTCCTGGTGGTCATTTAACACTTGTTGGTGCCAATTCACCTGCTAGTCTTTCTTCTCGTCCAGTTCGATTAATCCTTGCTGACGAGGTAGACCGGTTCCCAGCATCTGCAGGTGCTGAAGGAGATCCATTAGCACTTGCGCAGAAGCGGACAAAAACTTTCTGGAACAGTAAATGGGTATCAGTATCGACACCTACTATAAAAGGTGCTTCGAGAATTGAAGCGGAATATGAAGAAAGTACAATGGAACAATGGTGTGTATCTTGTCCGAGCTGCGGATTATTTCAACCGTATAGTTGGCCACAAATTCGATTTCAGACGGTGACAATGGAATGTGTGCATTGCAAGGCACAACATAACGAAGTGGAGTGGAAATCAAGTCCTGGTAAATGGATTGCGCGAAATCCAGAAGCCTCGAAGCGAGGTTTTCATCTGAATGCATTAGCATCACCTTGGGAGAACTGGGCAAAGATTATTGCGGAATTTAAAGAAGCGAAACGTAAAGGGCTAGAAACATTTAAAACGTGGGTCAATACAACGCTCGGGGAATCTTGGGAGGAAAAAACCAATGACCAAGACCATACGAAGCTTGTTTCCAGACGTGTTCGTTATGATTGTGAAGTGCCTAAGGATGTATTAGTGCTGACAGCAGGTGTCGATGTGCAAGATGACCGTCTAGAAGTGGAGATAGTAGGCTGGGGAGTGGATGAAATTTCCTGGGGAATAGCTTATAAAATATTTTACGGAGATCCAGCGCAGCAAGCTGTATGGAATCAAGTTGATGCATTTTTATTAAAGGATTATATACGGAACGACGGTGTAAAGCTTTGTGTTGCTGCCACTTGTGTGGATTCAGGTGGGCATTATACAAGTGAGGTTTATGATTTTTGTAAAGACAGGGAGCATCGCCGAGTATTTGCGATTAAAGGAAAGGGCGGTAATGGCGTCCCGTATATTAATAAACCGTCAAAAGTAGGGAGACAACAAGTACATTTGTTTACGCTTGGCGTCAATGAAGGGAAGGATTTAATTTATTCCCGATTGAAAAATAAATACGAAGATAAGCCTGGTTATTGCCATTTTCCGTTAGAAGCGGATAAAGGGTATGACGAGGCTTTTTTTATTGGCTTAACGGCAGAAAGAAAAGTGACACGCTTTTTCAAAGGTGTTCCGCGGATTGAATGGGTGAAACGTTCTTCTAATATACGCAATGAACCGCTTGATATACGAAATTATGCAACAGCTGCTTTACGTATTTTAAATCCGGATTTGAAATATCTTGCTGAACATAATTTAACAAGCAACATTTATACGCAAACAACGAGGCGAAAAAAACGAAAGCGGAGAGTGATTTCTAAAGGAGTGTAGAAGATGGCTTTTACAGTTGATGAATGTAGAGAAAGGTTAGCTATTTGGTTGGAGGCAGAGGCGAAAATCGCCATTAATCAGAGTTATTCGTTAGAAAATAGGAGTTTTAATCGTGCGAATTTGGCGCAAGTAAGGGACCAAATAAAGTTTTGGAGAAGCGAGTTAGCTTTAGCAGAAATGCGAGAGAATGGTCGAAGTCGTAGACGAGTGATACGAGTTGTGCCACGTGATTTGTAGGGGGTGTGACAAGTGAACATATTGGATAAGGCGATTGAGGTTGTTTCGCCTGAAAGAGCATTGAAACGTGCAGGTGCTCGCAAGCGACTACAAATTATCAATTCAGGTTACGCCAATAGTGGCGCCAATAGGCGTAAAAAAACGATGATTGGTTGGATTTTTAAAGGTGGTTCCACGAAAGAAGATATCGATGACAATCAAGATACGTTGCGTCAACGATCTCGTGACCTGTATATGAACACACCACTTGCTACTGGATCAATCAAAACGATACGAACGAATGTTGTAGGCTACGGTTTGATTTTAAACAGCCAAATTGACCATGAGTTTTTAGGTTTGTCTATTGAGGAAGCGGATGCGTGGGAAACTACTGTTGAACGTGAGTTTGCTCTATGGGCCTATTCAATTATGTGTGATGCGTTGCAAATGAATAATTTTTATGAATTGCAACAACTAGCATTTATATCGTGTTTGATGAGTGGAGAGGTGTTTGCAACGTTACCTTATCGAAACCATCAGCAACATTGGTACGGATTGCGTGTGCAGTTGCTTGAAAGTGACCGTATATGTAGTCCAAATGGAGCAAGTAAAAACATTATCAATGGCGTGGAGCTTGGTCGATATGGGGAAGTTGTTGCTTACCATATTTGTGATACACATCCTTTAGCGGAGAGTACCGGTCAGAAAAAATGGGTGCGTATCGACAAGTTTGGTCAGAAGAGCGGACGTCAAAATATATTGCATTTAATGGAGTCTGAACGGCCAGAGCAACGACGAGGTGTGCCAATCCTTGCGCCAGTAATTGAGAGCTTAAAACAGCTTGGGAGATATACAGACGCAGAGTTAACGGCTGCCCTTGTATCTTCCCTGTTTACAGTTTTTATTGAAACGAAGGATGAATATGATGCACCCCCGTTAGGATCGGCCATTAACGAACAAGAACAAGTGGATAAAGAGGATGAATTAAGTTATGAACTTGGTGCAGGTGCGATTGTGGCACTTGCAGAAGGCGAAAAAGCAAATACATCCAATCCAGCACGTAATAATGCCTCATTTGATCCGTTTGTTGTAGCGGTTTGCCGTCAAGTTGGCACAGCGTTAGAGCTCCCGTATGAAATATTATTAAAACATTTTACATCCAGTTATTCAGCCTCACGAGCTGCGCTTTTAGAGGCGTGGAAGATGTTTAAAATGCGGCGCACGTTTTTGGCAAATGGTTTCTGCCAGCCAATTTATGAGGAATGGTTAACAGAAGCAATCCTTCTTGGCAGAATTCAAGCACCGGGTTTTTTAGACAATCCATTGGTACGAAAAGCTTATTGTGGTGCTGAGTGGAATGGGCCAACACAAGGACAACTCGACCCATTAAAAGAAGTACAGGCAGCGATGTTACGTGTGGAAAATGGCTTTAGTACAAGAGCACGTGAAACGGTAGAACTAACAGGTGGTAACTACTGGCTTAATCATGCACAGCGCGAGCGTGAAGAACAAGCACGTCGCGAGGCGGGGCTCGATATGAGTTATTTAGAAATTATGAAAAATATTGTACAGGAGAAAGGGGTGAGAATAGACGATGAGGATTGACCTTCGTGGCGCGATTGTACCAGACGGCGAACAATGGATTTATGACTGGTATGGCATTCCTGCTGTTAGCCCTAAACGCATTATGCAGCAAATTGATAAAGCAATCTCAAGTAACGAAAAAGAGCTGATTGTTAATATTAATAGCCCTGGTGGATCTGTTTATGCAGCGTCTGAAATATGGACCCATATTAAGAAATTCTCCGGGGATTCTGTAGCCGAAATTACGGGTGTTTGTGCAAGTGCAGCGTCCATTATTGCAATGGCTACAAAACGGACGGTTATTGCTCCTGTTGGCGCATTAATGATTCATAATGCCTCGACTATTGCACAAGGTGATTATCGTGAAATGGAAGCGATGAAGCAATTATTAATTAAAACAAATGAAGCAATAATGCAAACCTATAAAGTGAAAACAAAAAAGTCAGACGACGAGTTAAAGCAGATGATGGACGCAGAGACGTGGATGAATGCACAGCAAGCAATGGAGCATGGCTTTGTGGATGACATTATGTTTACCGAGGATGTAGAAGTCGTTGCTTCAGCACAAATGGCACAAGATTTTGGCTCTAATGGTTTATTACCTAAAGCAGTAATCGACAAAATGCGCAAATTGTTAGCAAGAGAGCCAAATTTAGTCGTCAACAACAATGTTTCACTAATGAGTGAGCAAGTAGCAATGGAAGGAGAGGAACAACAAATGGATGTGAAGGAATTAGAAAGTAAACACCCTGACTTAGTCGAGCAAATTCGAAATAATGCCAAAGAAGATGCAATTGCAGCTGAACGTAAACGTATTCAGGAAATCGAAAACATTGCACTACCTGGCTTTGAAGAAATCTTGAATAAAGCAAAGTTTGAAACAGGCATGACGGCTGCTGAAACCGCGTTACAACTGTTAAACGCGCAAACGCAACAGCGTAAAACGAAGCTCGTGAATATTCAACAAGATGCTTCGTTACTTAATGGTATTGAAGGGCAGGAAGCACCAACGAATAATGATGATAATGAAATTGATGCACTTGTTAATAAAGTGTTAGGGAATGGAGTGAAATAGCATGCCGATTTTAGAGTTTGATAATTTACTAGGCGGTTTTCAAACAGATGTTGTATCAGAGCCTATCACAGTAGCAGCAAACCAAGAATTATCAGTAGGACAAGTATTTGCTCTGAATGAAAAAGGTCAAGCGGTTGCCATGACGAAAACGAGTTCTGCAAAAGATGTTTACGGTATTATGGCGGATGCCATTGCAACATCGGCTGATGAAACGAAACCCGCAGTTTGTTATAAGAGGGGAGAATTTAATGTTCGTAAAATTATTTTACCTGCGGATGCAGATGTTGTACCTTATCACATCGCTCTAAGTAATATCGGGATTACATTAAGAAATACTGTGCCAGCAGACCCGCAAAAGGAGGAATAGATCAATGGCTATTAATTTATTTGAAACACGTACGATGCTAAAGTTTTCCGAACGCATGCCTCGTGTCACGACATTTTTACGAGATATGTTATTTACTGATATAGAGCTATCGCCAACAAATATAGTCGATGTAGATATTAAAAAAGGACGTGCCAAAATTGCGCCGTATGTAAGTGAAAAAATCGGTGGTAAAGTTGTAGAAAATAGCGGTTATCGTACAGAAACATTTGCACCACCATTAGTTGCTCCAACGACAATTACAACAGCTGCGGATTTACAAAATCGTTCAATGGGCGAAAATTTATATTCTTCTCGTACACCAGATGAGCGAGCAGCGGCAAAGCTAGTGAAAGATTTAAAAGAGCTCGACACCATGATTACACGTCGAGAAGAAGTGATGTGTGCACAGGCGATTTTTGATGGTGAAATTAATGTGAAAGGCGAAGGTGTCGATTATGTGATTTCGTTTAATCATACCAATCGAGAGACGCTTTCAGGGTCAAACTTATGGAGTGCTTTTACATCAAAAAAATATGCTGATTTGAAACGTTGGGTACGAACTGTCCAAGAAACAGGCTTTGTTAACGTTGATAATGTAGTCATATCACCAGATGTAACGGATGTACTACTGAGGGATAATGACATATTAAAACTATTAGATATTCGTAATGTAAATATCGGTGAACTAAGGCCTGAAACATTACCAAATGGTGCAACGTATATCGGTACAATTGCAGGGGTAGGTCGAATATATGAATATGCAAGTAGCTACTATGATGATGTCGATAATAAGGTGAAGCCCATTGTCCCTCCTGGAACGATTGCCTTGCTAGCGACGGAAGCAGATTTTTCAATGGCCTATGCAGCCATCACCATTGCGAAAGGTGATGACTTGGTCACTTACGAAGCGGATCGTGTCCCTGATTCTTGGACGGAAAAACGCCCTCCTCGAAAAATTTTGCAATTAAGTGCCAAACCGTTGCCGATACCAAAAGAAGTAAATAGCTGGTTTGTAGCGAAAGTGCTATAAGGGGGTACGCATATGATTCGAGCAAAACATACGATTTTTCACGATAATGTGTTTTATGCAAAAGGAGCGATTATCGATGGGTTAACAGAAGCAGAGGAATCACGATTAGTTCACTTAAAGGCAGCAGAATATGTACTTTCGCCAGAAGAGGAGCTTCAAAGGCAGCGTGTAGAAAATCAAAAGGTTAAGATACCTGCAGAGGAAATGGAAGAGCTTCGCATTGCGCTCGACACTGAATACAATGCCGACGATCTAAAACGTACGGCAAAGGAAGTTGGAGTCGATTTAACAGGTATTTCGAAAAAAGACGACGTCATACAAGCGATTATCCAGCAAGGAAAAGCCCATGAGTTGCTTGAGGATGACGCCAATGAATAGGACATTTAAAGACCTTGTAGCCGAGGATTTAGATGTCTTTTTTAATTGTCTGGAATTGGCGAAGGTGCATGAATTAGATGGAGAATTCCTTGATTTAGTTGTAGAAAGTAATGTGGAACATGTGAAAGATTATAGCCGTGATCAGTTAAGTGCGTCTCAGGAAGTATTTGTCCATCTTAAAACAATCTTTGTGAAAAGTTGCGATTTCTATGTTCCGAAAGTAGGCAACAGTTTGATGTTGGATGGCGAAGAATACTATGTCGAAGAAGCGAGCGAGGACATGGGGATTATCCGCATTGTCGTCAGCGCAAATGAAAGTTAGGTGTGAATATGATTGAACTAAAAATGCATCAAGTAGAAGTGCTAGAAGCACTGTTTGCTACAACACCAAAAGAAGCACGGATGCTATTTGCTCGTGCGATTAATCGATCTGCAGAATCTTCAAGAACAAAGGCGAGTCAAGAAGTTCGAGCTAAGTATGTGATACGATCTCTAGATGTTAAAAAGCCGATGAAGGTCAAGAAAGCGACAGCAAGTCAGCTATCAGCGCATGTTCATATAAGTGGGGGCGTAACGCCTTTAATGAAGTTTGATATCACACCTACAATGCCTGATGTCATGCCAGTGCGTGCTCGTGTGAAAAAAGGTAGTAGTAGAAAACTCATTCCACATGCTTTTGTTGCAAAAATGGAGAATGCGCATATGAACGCCTTTACACGTGTTGGGAAAAGGCGGTTGCCGATTAAGGGACGCTATGGACCTTCAATAGCCCAAATGACGAGAGAGCCAAAAGTATTTGCTAATATTACGACTCATGCTCAAAAAACATTGGATAAACGACTTGACCATGAAATGAACCGACTATTATATGGAGGCTGATAAGATGGATGCTTTAAATATGACCGATGAATTAGTTGCCTTTTTTACAGAAGCTTTGGCAGATATGCGCTTGCAAACGAAAGATGAAGATATATGGAAACCACCGACAGTATATGATGGCTATTTGCCACCGAAGAAGAATGCGCGACGTGGTGATGATGATACCGAACAGGACGACTACCCATTCGTCATTGTTCGTTTTTTGTATGAAAAAGATAATTTAAAAGATAGTAATACGATACAATTTAGATTTTTAATTGGTACGTATAGCAAGGATGAACGCCAAGGGTGGCGAGATACGCTGCATGTCATGAACCGAATGAAATTTGCGTTAAAAGAAGTCGGATTTGTAGGCTCTGGTTCCTTATCAGGTGATATCGAAATGGCGCTTTTTGAAGAGCAAATGAAACCGCTGTGGCGTGGCGTCATGGAAGTCGAATTTGCAACACCAGTAGTTCAATTAGATAGGAGTGAGTTTGGAGATGCCTTCAATGATTAAAAACCAACAAGCATCACCACAACTAGTAGGTCAAGTTATTACAGAGAGTGTACCGCAGGAGATTCTTATCTATGTAGGGCCACCCGTAATCGGTTTACAACGATTCAGTTCTTTTGTTGGGGGTTACCCGGAGCATTTTAAAGATCACCTTGAAAAATCACCGGCATTTCGCAACATGTTTATTGCCCCCGAAAAGCTCGTGGAGGTTCAACAGCGTTTACTAGATGCGCATTCAGTAGAATCGATGTGGTTTACAAAAACAGCAGCTTATTTTAGTGGGGTGAAACAGTGATGATACGACATGGTTCAAGAGTACGAGAAGTTCCTACCTCTATTTCCGCACCAGTAGTGGCGACAGCGACACTTCCCGTTGTATTTGGTACAGCCCCTATTCATTTGGCTGAAACCCAAGAAAACGTGAATCAGCCTGTTTTAGCCTATTCATTTGCGGAATTTGTGAAAGCATTCGGGTACTCCGATGATTGGGCAAATTACACGCTTTGCGAAATGGCGGATTTAGCATTTAGACAATTTAAAGTAGCCCCAGTTGTGTTTGTAAATGTTTTAGATCCAACGAAACATAAAACAAGCAAAACGGAGTCCATAACGATTCGTAATAAAAAAGGGATGATCGAAACAACGGGCATTTTATTAAAATCGCTAGTTGTTCAAAATAATGAAACGAAATTGAAGCATGATGAAGACTATATGGCATCGTTCAATGAAGATGGCCAAGTTGTACTGGCAATAGTAAAGGGCAATATAACAACGATCAATGTCACTTATGATTATGTAACGCCGAATGTCATCACCAACAATCATATTATCGGTGGTTATGATATTGCATCTGGAAAAAGTACAGGTTTAGAGTTGCTGAACAATGTATTTCCTAAACTAGGGATGGTGCCAGGTCTTGTTCTTGCACCTAAGTTTTCAAAAAATCCAACGGTGGCAGCGGTGATGAAAGCAAAGGCTTCATCCATCAATTCCTACTTCAAAGCACAGGTGTTAGATGATGTGAATACTCGTGTTGCAAATACGTATACAAAAGTGAATGAATGGAAAAACACCAACAATTATACGGGTCATAATGAAGTCGTTTGTTGGCCACTTGTTGGCATGGGCGAAAAAGTGTATCACCTTTCGTCTCACATTGCTTGTCGTATTATGAAAACGGCGTATGACAATGGAGATTTTCCACACGAATCACCATCTAATAAATCATTACCAATGACCAAATTATTAGTAGAGAAAGACAATGGTTATGAAGAAATCGATTTATCACCGGATCAAGCGGAGTTATTAAACAACCAAGGTATTACAACGGCTATCAATTTTATTGGTGGATGGCGTGCTTGGGGGAACTATACGGGAGCATACCCTGGTAATACGGATGTCAAAGATATTTTTACGCCTGTTCGGATTACGCACAATTGGTTAGGTAACACCATTATTTTAACAACTTGGAGTATGGTAGATGGGCCAATTGGTCCGCGTCTAATTAATAGAGTGCTAGATACGATGGGGATGTGGTTGAACGGTTTACAAGGTCAAGGGGTTTTAATTGGCGCACGCGTTGAATTTAGAAAAGAAGATAACCCTTTAACGGATTTAAATAGCGGCAAAATACGTTTCCGATATTTAGTAGCAGAACCGACACCAGCGCAAGATATTGATAATATTTTAGAGTTTGATGTGAATTATTATAATGCATTGTTTATCACTGATTAGGGGGGACAAGCATGTTTCCGGAAAAAATAAATGATTTTAGGGTTTTTGTAAATGATAAACCTGATTTATTAGGTATTACGGATGCAGAATTACCCGAGTTGAAATTTATGGCTGAGACTGTGAATGGTGCTGGGATTTTAGGTGAATATGAAGCGCCCAATTACGGTCATTTAGAGTCAATGAAGCTTAAACTCAATTGGCGTGTTATTACAGGGGAGCTAATCGATTTTTATAAACCAGAAAGCTTAAAAATAGACTTACGGATGTCCAATCAAATCTATGATATAAAAAAACGTTCACGCTTCAATGTACCTTCTAGAGTACTTGTGCATGGATCTGTCCTAGGAAATCCATTAGGAAAAGTGGCAAAAGGCTCACCGTATGAAGCTTCCACTGAGATTGAAGTTTACTATATAAAGCTTGAGTACAATGGCAAAGTGATGTTTGAATATGATCGTCATAACTATATTTACAAAGTGGACGGCATTGATTACAGCGCAAAAATTCGAGAAGCATTAGGACTTTAAGGTAAAAGGAGCAGATGATAAATGAAAGATAATCGAGATGTTCAAAATGAAATAAAAGAAGAAGTAGAAAATCCAAATTTAAAAGTGATTACATTACAAAGTCCTATCGAAATTGATGGGACTTTTTTCAATGAAATTAAACTGGATTTTAGCAATATGACAGGCGCTGATGTGTTGCAAATTGATGCGGAATTAAAAACAGAGGATCACCCAGAAGGCTTCAATTCCGTTTACAATCAACAAGTTTTATTGAAAATAGCGTCCAAAGCTTCAGGTATTTTACCGGACGATTTAATGAAATTATCGATTGCAGACTTTGTCGAAGTGACCTTTACGGCTCGTAATTTTTTGTTAGGATTGTAGGTCCTCAGGGAGGCGCAAGAGATATAAGAAAATTACTGCTTGTCATGGCCTCTAATTCCTTTACCTCCATTGACTATTGGGCACAACAATCCTTTCTGTCACTGAAAGAGTGGAAAGAGGTACTGGAAGAAGTACTAGAGGAAGGAGCGAAAAAGGATGGCTAGATCAAGATCATATGATATGACTTTTGAGATTAACGGGAAAGTCGCTAGCTCCTTCAACAATGTTTTTAACAAAGCTACAACAAACCTGAATGATTTAAAAAAACGCTCACGTGAAGCACAGCGTGAGATGGCTCGCCTTGGTCGCGAGTTCCGTAATGGCAAGATTCATCAATCACAATATGCTGAAGGTACTGCAAAATTAGCACGTGAATTAAAACAGCTAGAAGGTAGCCAACGCCGTCTTAATGCGTTGAAAGCTACCTTTGATAGTGGCATGGATAAAGCGAAACGTGCTGCAGGTGTGGCAGCAGTTGGCTCAGTCACCGCTGCAACGGCTGTGGCTGTCTCGTCATTAAATAAAGCAGCGGATTTTGAAGCGCAGATGGCCAAAGTATCTGCAGTGTCTAGTGCAACCGCAACGGATTTTGCAAGACTGAATGCAGAAGCACAAAAGCTTGGAAAGTCAACGGTATTTTCTCCTACTGAAGCGGCGAAAGGAATGGAATATCTTGCACTGGCGGGTTGGAAAACAGATGAAATTATATCAGCGATGCCCGGTATGCTAAATCTTGCTGCAGCTGGAGCCCTTGATTTAGGAAAAGCTTCAGACGTTACATCCGATACAATGCAAGCATTTGGACTAAGCGCAGATAAAGCAGGACATGCTGCGGACGTCTTTGCTTACGCCCAAGCGAATGCTAACACAAATGTAGAGATGCTCGGTGAAGGGATGAAATATCTCGCACCAATAGCCAACACTTTTAAATGGTCATTAGAAGGCACTACGGCTGGCATGATGGCACTTGCTAACCAAGGTCTGAAAGGTTCCATTGCTGGTCAAGCATTTGCTTCATCTTTAAGTAGGTTATCGAAGGATAATGCAAGTGTGCAAAAAGTTATGAAGAAAACTAATATAGCATTCTTTGACGCGCAGGGAACCCTTAAACCACTCCCGAAACTAATTAAGGAAATTGAAAAGGGTACGGCTGGTATGACGGACAAACAAAAATCAGCCACGCTCACTACACTGTTCGGAACAGAAGCTGTTAAGCATTGGTCTATTCTACTTTCGACTGGTTCGGATGAACTTGAGCGAATGACGGCTGCCTTAGAGAAGTCAGAGGGAACCGCTGCAAAAATGTCTGCAACAATGGTCGATAATTACGCAGGGTCTCTTAAGCTTTTGCAAAGTAATATCGAGGCTGCCCAAATCAAGTTTATGGAGCCCGTTTTACCAGTCTTCCAAAAGTTTTTTGGTGGTATAGCAGGAAATATAGATAATAACATGAGCAAAATTGAAAAAGCCGGGGAAGTGACTGCAAAAATCCTTGATGATATAACTGCACCATTTAGCACAACAAAACCTATTAAACCAAAAATCGAACCGAACATGGATCCAGCTGATGCCCAGAAGATGATCAATCAATACAATCGAGAATTAGAAAAATATGAATTGTTTAGTAACATGGACTTTGGCGATAAAGTCATTTATATGTTAGATACGGCTACTGCTAAAGCGGAGGAGTGGCTAGGTGGCAGCGGTGGACAGGCAATGGAAAAAATCTTCTCTAAACTTGGAGAAATAGCAGTTAAAGCATTTTTGGGAGCATTTACAGGTTCTTTAAAAGCAGCCGGTAATAATGCATTAAACGGCAATTTCGCTGGCGCACTTGGCATGGGTGCTGCAGCTTGGATGCTTGGTGGTGGAGCACTTGTGAAAGGGGCTATCGGTGCAGGTCGATGGGCATTGGAGAAACGAGGTGGGAAAGGAGCAAGGAAAGATTCCGCATCTTCTCAAGATACTGCAAGTGTTGAAACAACAACTACAAAAGAAAAAGGAAAAAAATCAAAGTCAAAAAGAACCAAGGGAGCAGCGCAAGCAGCCACAACAACTTTATGTGAAGTTACAACAGCGACAACAAGCTCAAAAGAAAAGAAATCGAAAACTAAAGGAACAAACAAAGGTGCAGCGAAAGTAGCACCTAAAGCTAGTCAAGCGTCTGCTTTATCTCAAATTTTTAACACAGGGAAAAATGTCGTGAAAGGTGGAGGCAAGGCGCTAACGACTGTTGCGAAAGGGATTGGTAAAGGCTTTGCACCAATCGGTTTAGCAATGGGTGTTCATGATATTTTTAAATCAAAAGATAAAGTCAAAGCGACAGCACAAACAACCGGTGGATTTGCAGGTGGCCTTGGTGGTGCCAAACTAGGAGCTGCAATCGGAACAGCTATAGCACCAGGAATCGGTACAACCCTTGGTCTTCTGTTAGGTGGAGCTGCTGGCTATATTGGAGGAAAATGGGCCTGTGGTAGAGCGGTAGATACAGCACGTGGAGGACAACGAGCTGCAAGTCAAGCACCATCTGATAAAGGACGTACCGAGGCAACTAAATCCGTAGATACTACAAAATTAAATGCAGCTGCGACACAACTTGCGACTACGTTTGATACGACAAATACAGCATGCACAAAACTAGAAACAAGCATTAGTACGACTGCAGCCAATATGGACAATTTAACGAAGTATACAGGACAAGTCAGCACGGATTTTGTTACGTCCTTTGCTTCATTAAAAGCAACTACCAATCTATCCAATACAAATATGTCAACGTTAGCATCAACCATTGGGCAAGCCACGGGGTGGGTTTCATCCATTCAAGGTATCCAACCTGCTGTTCAACATGTGATCGTCGCGTTAAACCGACTTCGCACACGTATCGACAATATGCAGATTCAAGGTGCTGGCGGCGCTACATCAAGGAGGACGCAATATGAATAGCTATACAACAATTCAGGGTGATACGTGGGATTTAATTGCCTATCGGTTATGGGGGAGCGAGTATTTGCTTCCCCTTTTACTTGAAGCAAATCCAAAGCATCGTGACATAATTATTTTTACAGGTGATATTGTTTTAAACGTTCCGGTCATCGATACAGCAATTTATTCACAACGTCCTGCGTGGCTAGGGGAGCACGATGATGTATGACGATGGCAAGACGAACAGAGTTAAATGTAACCTACAATAATACGCGTTTGACTGATGAATTGGGCAACGATTTATTAGATTGGACGTATACCGACAATTTAAGTGGAGAAATCGATGATTTGCAGCTTGTTTTACAGGATGCGGATGTGCATTGGTTAAATGATTGGTTCCCATCGAAAGGTTCCCTGATAGAAGCTGAAATTGCAAAAACTCATTGGGCAGATCGTGTTATAAAAACGAAGCTAGGAAAGTTTGAGGTAGATGAATTAATTGGCGATGGACCACCAACAAACATGACGATTAAGGCGTTAGCTGTTCCCGAATCCAATTCCATCCGAGGTGAATACAAATCAAAGGCATGGGAAAATGCAACCTTAAAACAAGTAGTACAAGATATTGCGAAAGCCAATCGTTTAAAGCTTTTTTGGGAAACAACCGAAAATCCTAAAAAAGATCGCTATGAGCAAGAATCTGAAACAGATTTAGCTTTTTTGCATCGATTATGTAAAGACGAAGGGTTATGTCTTAAATTATCCAATAGCGCCATTGTTGTTTTAGATGAGGCGGATTATGAGGCAAAACCTGTAGTGGATACAATAATACGCATGAGTAAAGAAACGTCTAACATTCAAGTACTTCAATGGCGATTCAATACAACACTTACAGGGACGTATAAGGCTTGCCGAGTACAGACGCATGATGCTGGGAAAAAGAAGACGATAAATGCAACATTCACACCTCCAAAGGCGCCAAAAGTTGGCCGTACATTAGTTGTGAAGCAAGAGGTTAAATCGGTGGCAGAAGCTCAGAAACTAGCGAAAAAACGATTGAGAGAAGCGAATAAAGATGCTACAACGATTCAATTAGTTGTTATCAGTGAAATTCATATCGATGCAGGCATGACGTTTGATGTAATTGGGTTTGGACGTTTGAACGGAAAATATATTGTAACGAGGGTACAACATCACAAAAGCAAAACAACACTCGATTTGCGTAAATGTTTGGAGGGATATTGATGCGGATGCAAGTTGGCGAAGTCACAACCATTGATCCAACAAAGGGAACAGCACGGGTCAAAATTGAAGAGCAAGACAACAAAATATCAGCTCCGTTACGTGTGCTATATCGCGGGACATTAAAAAATAAGGATTTCTGGATGCCGAAGATAGGTGAACATGTACTTTGTTTGTTTACAAAACAAAGTGAAGGCTTTATTATAGGGGCTTTTTATTCAGAAGGCACACAGCCACCCTGTAATGAACCAGAGAAACGATGTATCGAGTTCGAAGATGGTAGTGTGATAGATTATGACGCTAAGACACATACATTACATGTCAATATAGTGGGTGAAATTAATATCCAAACAAAAGGATTAATTACAGTAAATGGTACCAATTACTTTCACCAATTGCTAGTACTTCATAAAGGAAGGGATTTGAAATGGCGACAATCGGTAGCTTTGGCGATGTACTCTTTGAAGTATCCACGGAAAAAACTCTGACATTTTATGATTTAGAGAAAAAAGCAATGCCAAGTGGGAAGAGCATGATATTCAAGGCAACAAGACTAAATTAGAGTTTAATGGACCGGGGCTAACGGATATCACGTACAACCTTTTATTGCGTGGTGAACAAGGCATTAACCCTGTGAAAGAACTAGCAAAGTTAGAGAACATGCAACATAAAGGGGAAGCACATCACTTTATCTTAGGACAAAAACCAATCGCACCTAATAAATTTGTAATAGCGGAGTTATCGGCAGGCTTACGAAATATAGATTCAACAGGAAATGTCTTATCTGCAGAAGTAACGGTGTCTTTAAAAGAGTATGTGCAAAGCAAAACGGTCGTTAAAAAAACAACAGCAAACACGCAACAAAAAGCAGTTACCAGTAATACAAAAGCACTAGGAATGATGACCATTACGGTGAAATCGGTGCATATACGAAGTACCAGGTATCCAGCATAAGGTGCTAGGGTATGCCATGAAAAATCAGCAATTGACTGTTTACGGTGTGAATAATGGTTGGTATAGCCTTGGTGGGGCAAATATATTACAGCGAATAACGCTTACTCAACGTTTAAGAAAGGGTGATGTTATGTACGAAGTTGAGCCGACAGAACCAATGAAAACAATCAATTTTGGAGCGACAGGTGTAGAGGAGATTCTACAGAATGTCGCTTTTATTATACACAGCTAGTATGAGTTGCCCACTGGACCGTGAGTTTGGTTGGGATAAGACGGTAATCGATACGCCTATTCCGATTGCAAAAGCAAGAATAGTGGCCAATTTAACCGAAGCGATTCACAAATTTGAACCACGAGCAATCGTTGTAGCTGTAGATGTGTTAGGAGATGGTCTTCAAGGTCGTTTAACGCCAAAAGTGCAGGTGAGCATTCGTGAGTCGTTTTAATTTACCTGATTTATATTTTTTAGAAAAAGCACCCGAGCAAATTGAAAGTGAAATGTTGTTGCATGTTAGAGAAAAAACAGGGCTAACTCTGCAACGTGCAGATCCAAGGTTGAAATTTATTCAGGCATTGGCTGCATTTGTTTCCATAGAGCGCAACAAATTAGAACACGGTTTGCGCCAGAATCGCTTGTCATATGCCGAGGATGACATGCTAAATCATATGGGGGCAGAAATGTCTACGGAACGTCTACCAGCGAAATATGCACGGACAACAATGGCTTTTAGTTTGGAAGAAGATCGTGTGGATGCCCTGACAATTCCTTCGGGAACAAGGTATCAGGTTGGCGATGTTTATTTTGAGACAAAGGAGGCACATATCATCGCGCCAGGTACCCACCTTTATACAGTTGAAGCCACTTGTACGGAGCCAGGCGAAATGGGCAATGGCTTTTTAGTTGGTGAAATCGCCACGTTAGTCGAGCCTTTACCTTATGTGAAATCCGTCCAAAACACGACCGTTACTAGTGGAGGTGCAGAGGAGGAAAGTGATGATGCCTATGCAGAACGAATTCGATTAGCGCCGGAAAGTTTCTCCGTAGCTGGTCCCAAAGGTGCTTATATTTATTGGGCTAAGGCTGTTAATCAAAATATAAGTGATGTAAAAGTAGAATCACCGGTAAGCGGAGAAGTGCATGTCTATATTCTTATGGCAAACGGAAAGCTTCCGGTAGAAGAAGAGTTGACTTTAGTTGAAACGAAAATGAGAGATAACCAAATACGGCCATTAACTGACAAGGTATTAGTAAAAGCACCATCGATTGTTAATTACACTGTATCAGTAGAGTATTGGATTGCAAATCAAAACAGTATAGTTTCTCCTATCATCGAAAAGCAAGTAAATCAAGCTTTTGAGGGTTATCTTAAATGGCAACGTTCAAAAATGGGTCGAGACGTTGATATTTCTGAGCTTATAGCACGTCTAAAACAAGCAGGGGCAGCGCGTGTATCGGTAAGTTCACCCATGTTTATTGAAATTGCAGATACTGAGGTTGCAAATGAATTATCAACAGAAATAACGTTTAAAGGGCTAACAAATGACTAGTGACATCTTGAAATTATTGCCCTATAGTTTACGACAAGACCCTGTGCTTGAAGCCATTGCAGAAGCTACAGAAATGCAATTAAAACAAGCTTATCAGGAAGCTGGAGTTGTTAGCAATTTAGTCAATATTGATGAGATGCCGGATGAGTTACTTGATTTATTAGCATTTGAAAAGCATGTTGATTTCTATCAGGCTAATTTGCCGATTGACCAGAAGAGAAATCTAGTGAAATCTTCAATTAGCTTGCATCGTAAAAAGGGTACCTCTGCAGCTATTCAACAAGTGTTTAATAAGCTTGCTCTTGATAGTAAATTAAAAGAATGGTTCCAGTACGGAGGAGAACCTTATTACTTTAAGATTGAAGTTAACATTAAGGATAAAAGTGTTAGTGAGGAAACGCTTAATTCTCTAATTACGATGATTAATGAATATAAAAATATCCGTTCACATTTAGAAAAAATAGATGTTTTCTTTACTACAAATAGTAAAACGTCAGTAGGAGCTTGTTCAATTTTTGGTGAAGAAATATCGGTGTTTCCGTGGCAAATCACAATTATTGATACAAAAGGTACTTATCGTTTTGGAACAGGACACCAGTTCTTTGATACAACAACGATTTTCCCAAAAGGGGGTAATTAGATGGCTGAAAATTTTTATACAGTTTTAACGAACGCTGGTATAGCAGCATTTGCAAATGCACAGGTTTCTCAAAGTAAAGTAGATTTTTCTACTATAGCTGTAGGTGACAGTAATGGCGCTTATTATAATCCTGTAGCTGCTGCTACAAAGCTTGCTAATGAAGTTTGGAGAGGACCTATTAATTCGATTTCAATTGATGAAAAGAATCCAAACTGGTTAGTTATAGAGGCTGTGATTCCTGCAACAGCAGGAGGATTTAGTATAAGGGAAATCGGTGTTTTCAATCCAGCGGGCGTTCTTTTAGCAATTGGAAAGGTTCCGGAAACCTATAAGCCCGCAGCGGAACAAGGAAGTTTAAAAGATTTATATTTGCGGATGATTTTAGAAGTGTCTAACGCAAGTGCAGTAACTTTAAAAGTTGATCCTGCCATAATATTCGCTAGTAAAAAATATGTGGATGAAAAAGTATCCTCTATAACACAAAACACTACGCAAATTCTCGACAAAATAGACGAATTTAACAAAAATGAAGGGAAGAATATTGTAGAGCTAGTCAATAAAGTTAGTAGCAATATTACTGCACATTTGGATGAAAGTATGCCACATGTGTTTACGGACAACGGTGTGAAATATCGGTGGGGTTTTCGTACAGTAAATGGTGAACCACAAATCATTTATGAGGAGATGACAACTTGAAAATCATTGACTTAGCAACGAAAACAGTGCAAACGACTATAAAGGCTGTTGTAGATAACATTCGTACGGTTGTCAATGCTATTAAAACAACAACGGATGCGATAAAGACAAAAACTGATACGATTGATACGCGAGCAAATACAATAAATACGAACGTCAATACGATAAGTACCAATGTAGGAGCACCGACAACAGCAGCCAATAGCGCTACGAACGCAAATGTCCATGCGAAATTGAATTGGTTGACTTCAAATGTCGCCGATACCTCAACAAAACAGCAACAGCTATTGAATGGTGTAAACACCATAAACACGAATACAAACACAGTAAGTACAAATGTAAATAGAATGAATGCGAATGTCAATACGATAAATACAAGCGTTGATAGAATTAACAGTAACGTAAATACAATTAATACAAATGTATCCTCAACAAAAACAACTGTAGATAACATAAAAACCGTTACAGATTCAACGAAAGAAACTTTAGATAGTATTAAGACGGTTGCTGATTCCACTAAAACAAGTGTAGATAATATAAATAGAAATGTAACAAGTGTTCAAAATCATCTAAGTACAGTAAATAATAATGTAGCAACAGTTGTAACCACATTAAGAAGTAGTCGTTTCGTAAAGTCTGTCCAAAGAGGAAAGACTGCTGCTTATGGTAATAGTGGCTACACAATACCGATATCACGTGTGGACACTTCAAAATCATTATTAATAATTAATGGTACAGCTAGAATAGAAACGCATGGTGCTGATATTCGTATTATTCATTTGGAAAATGATGCATATCTCAATTCCAGTACTATTAGCTTCCAATCACTTAATTCTACTAGTATCAGATCTATTTTTATAGATTGTGCATGGCAAGTAATAGAATTCTATTGATAGAGGAAGTGAAAAAAATGTTTAACTATATACAATTAGATGAAAATAGTGTCGTGATTGGTATTAGTCAATTGAGTGGAGAAATAGATAATGACAACATGATATTAATTAATGATTTAAAAGTTGAAATGGGAAGTACTTATAATAGACAAACAGGCGAATTTACAGCCCCAGTTATACCCAATCCAATACCAATGAAATCACAACCAACATTAGAAGAAATGCAAGCACAAATACTCTTAAATGTTGAGTACCTAGTATCAAGATCTGAATTAGGATTAGGAGGAAAATAAGATGAAGGTATTTGAATTATGTAAGTTTTTAATTGATCGTAAACGTTATGGACATGCGGCAATGTTGAATAAGGTAAATGTCTTTTATGCTAATAACCAATTGGAAGATCATGAATACACAGAGTTATTAACTATAATGGATGCACAACAAACGCAAGCAGATGCTTAGCGTTATTTTTATTGTCAAAAAATTATTAGAGCAAACTTTACTACTTTGTGATTACATTGAAAATGAAAGGAGTGAAGTTTGTGGTAAATATCGTTAAATCAACTGAGTATTGCGATATCTTGAAACAAGTTAAAATTCAGGATGGAGAAAATGTATATGCAATTGAAGAAATTTATGTAAAAGCCCTTAAAAGAATTGAAGTTCGTTTCGCCTGGTATAAAATAAATGAAAATGGTGTATTGAGATTTATTAAGAGTGCATTAGATTTAGAAAAAGAAAGTTTGTTTGAATTGTTGAAAATGTCCATTGAAGAAGGGATTTTCGCGAAAGAACAATTCCATGCTCTGTCTAAATAAATTTTAACTAAAAATAATTTTACTGCCTTCCACAAACATTAGTGGAGGGCTATTTTATGCATAAGGAAGGAATCCAATGAAAACAGACACATTATATACATCACTTGTAGGCGGCTCCGTGGCAGGGGTCGCTTATTTTGTTGGTGGCATTGACCATTTAATCAAAGCCTTCGTTATTTTTATGGCGATTGATTATATTTTAGGCGTTATGGTTGCTTTTGTTGTGAAAAATGTTGATAGTAGAAAAGCCTTAATAGGGTTATTTAAAAAACTAGCTATGATTTTGATGGTGATTGCTGCGGTACAACTGGACTTAGCAACAGAGAGTGGAAACTTTATGCGCAATGCCATGATTCTTTTTCTAATTGGTATGGAAGGAATCAGTATGATTGAGAATCTTGGAAAGTTAGGTTTGAAAGTACCAAAGTTTTTAATGAACGCTTTTAAACAGCTACAAATCGACGACGATGATAAAAAGGATGATAAACAATGAGTATTACAACAACATGCCGAGATTTAGGTGAATTACTAGCAGTGGCGCAAACGGCCTGCAGATTGCTCTTTCAAGAGTGCTATAAAGCGGGAATCAAAAATATCTTTGTTACGGAAACTTACCGATCGCAAGCACGGCAAAATTATCTATATGCACAAGGCAGAACAAGACCAGGGAAAGTTGTGACGTGGACGCTGAGGAGTAATCATACTTCAAGATTAGCGTGGGACATTGCCGTAGCTCCCCCGAAACCCTTATATGATGTAGATATATTAACAAAAGTCGGGGCTATAGCTCGTAAGTTAGGCATTACGTGGGGTGGTGATTGGGCACGCAGAATTGATAGACCACATTTCGAAGTAAACCGCAATTGGAAGATGCCTAGAGGGTACAAATTAGATGGACAAGTAATTGTACCAAGTAACAGCAAATTGAAAGTGCAATTAATTGTGAAAGACAAGAAGGAGGAAATCAAAGTGGCAAATACAATTTGGAATCCTGGTTCACCAGCTATAAGAACAGAGACAGAGAACTTTATTGCTCAGGCTGTGAAGGATGGTATTATTAATGCTTCACATTTGAAGGATTTACAAAGTGGTGTGATGACAACGGATCGCTTGATTGGATTATATATCACAATCGAGCAACGCAGAAATAATAAATAATAGTTAGACACAGTAAAAGTACTTGTCTTTTTGACTTTAATCATAGAAATAGCAAAGCCTCAATGTAAAAGGCTACCAAATGAAATTCATTTGGTAGCCTTGCTGTTTTGAGTATTCAAAAAACCTATTTTACCATTTTATTTCTGGATATATTTCTGAGATTTTCATACCTTCAATTGTTCCTTTTTCAAGTAGTTCTTCATAACCATTAAATTCTTGAGAATACTGATCTTTAACTCTTGATAGATAGGATTTACCACGATTATGACTTATCCAATATTCCTCACCTTTATAATAAAAATTCAGTTCATCATTCATTTCGAGGAGGCTTTTAAACTCTAAGTACTCTTTTTCTGTCATGTAATTTACTCCTTTTTAATACGGATTGCCTCTATGGGTACCAGTCCAGTCATGACGATGGATGTTTGATTGGACTGTATATTACGATTCAACAACGTAGAAATAATAAATAGTTGTATAGTGCAATTTAATTCTAAAATTACTATGAAGACCAAGATAGCATAAAATGCAGTCTTGGTCTTATTGTATAGAAAATGTAATTTATTATTTTTTTGTAATTCATTCAGTTTTACTCACTGCTATTAAGTCCGAAAATTTCAAGTATATCTTCCATAATAAGACTTGTGTCTGTAGCTACTACTATAAATATTAATAAACTAATAATAATTGAAATCACTATTAATACATTAAATGTAGTAACATTTTTTTTATTATATTCTGGAGCTTCTTCTACTTGAGCTACTAAATCTTTAGCTGAAGCAAGAGCTATAGTATCAGTATCCTCTTTAAAGTCCTCTTTAACAATATTGCAATATTCACATATATATATTGTTAAACCATCTTTTACACTCTTCTTAAAAGAATTTTTTGCCAAGCAGTTAGTACAATTAAACAATATTTTACCTCCTTTTTCAGAAACAACTATTTACCATTTTAGGTAATCAATCGCTTATTGTATATAGAATTTAATATAATTTTAGGTGTGTAACAACCCACAACTAATGCCACTTCGTTACACAAAAAAAGTCACGAAAGTCACGAAAAAGTCACATTTCTCCCGAAAACATGTGAATTTGGGCGAAAACAAGTTTTTGTACATTCGTAAGAAACCTTGCTATAATGGGCTTTGTGATTACATATGAAAGAGGGTAAAAGCATGAATGCTTACGACGAATATATGAAACAGGTAGTGAAGCCGATGCGTGAAGAGTTGGTGGATGCTGGATTTAAAGAGCTGACAACGGCGGATGCTGTTAATGAATTTATGGCGGATGCGAAGGGGACTTCTTTGGTTGTTATCAATTCGGTATGTGGATGTGCGGCAGGGTTGGCTCGTCCAGCGGCTCGGGAAGCGGTAGCTGCGGTTAAACCGGATAATCTTGTAACTGTATTTGCAGGGCAAGATCCAGAAGCAACTGCTGCAATGCGTGGTTTTTTTGAGGATGTACCACCAAGTTCACCATCAACTACCATTTTAAAAGATGGTGAATTGGCTTACTTTATTCCGCGTGAACAAATTGAAGGCTTCCCAGTGGAGCAAATTACTGCACATTTAACAGGCGTTTTAGAGCAGACATGCGAGAAGTAAAAACAATTGTCACTACAGCGGGCAGACCAGACGACTTGTCGATGGTGCTCGCTGATTTTGTGTGTAGCAAGTTAGATGTTCCCTTTATCCCTCGTCATAAACGCTCAATCCGTAAACTTGCAGAGGACTTTCAGGCGAATATCATTGTAGCAGGGAAAAATCGCTATGAATATTATGCATTTGGCGCAGAAGAGCCCTTTTTCTTTCATCCGAATTCCGCAGCATTTCGCTTAAAGCGAGTAGCGAGGGGAGAAATGGAGCCGTTTTTAGAGGCGGCACAGCTCGAAAAGGGCGATTCGGTCTTAGATTGTACGCTCGGTTTAGGTGCTGATGCGATGTTAGCCGCATTTACTGTTGGTCAATATGGAAGAGTGGTGGGACTGGAAGCGAATCCAAATGTGGCGTTTATTGTAGCGCATGGTATGAATACATATGATACCTCGGAGCTTCCGTTAACGGCTTGTATGCGGCACATAGAAGTGGTACAAGCAGAAGCAGTTGCTTATTTAAAATCACAGCCAGACAGTGCATTTGATGTTGTCTATATGGACCCAATGTTTGAAGAAATTATTGAGGAATCGAATAATTTTCAGGCACTTAGGGCAGCGGGAGCACATGTAACTTTAACTGATGCATGGGTCGAAGAAGCGAAACGAGTGGCTAAAAAGCGTGTTGTTTTAAAAGCTCATTATAAATCAGATTGGTTTGAAAAACATCATTTCTCCAGATTAACGCGTTTGACTTCAAAATTTCATTATGGCGTTATTGAGAGACAATAGACGACGGGAACAGACATCATATCATGTCTGTTCTTTTTTTCTTGTGAAAAAAATTTTAGCGTAAATGAACGTTATAAAAGAGGTTTCTACAAAAAAGGGCTTAGCAAAATTTTTCCTGTAATTGTGTTAACTTTTATTCAATTATCTATATTGTCTTACTTTTTTCGTTGCCACCCGTGTTTCTCAAGTTCCGCTTGTAGTCATACTAAAGATGTAAAGCCTTTACTCTTCATCCTAACATTTACGTTTGTCATCTGTTCTTTACGAAAGGGCATGTGATCTGGTCATTTGGCATTATGTCAATATCCATTGAAAGCATTACGGCAGGCATATGATTTGTCTGGAAGTATTCTATTTATTAATGGTGTAGCTTCACTCTTAACGCTAACTACAAAACCACTTGCTTTAGCAAAAGGGCTTAAAAAATTATTAAAACTATTACGAAGTTATGTGTACCAATTGAACAATTTTCTTTAATGATTGTTATTGCCATTTGTTTTAAACAAATATATTGAGTTACAACGGATTGTCCTAGCTCAAACATCTATAGGCTTGCCATTCAATTAATGGCTTTTATAAAGCGTGTTTTTTTCTTTATTCCCATTATTGTTTACAACTGTTCAAAGGGCAGATCGCCTTCGCGATTCCATCGATGCAAGAAGCTATAGTGATGGCTAAGAGCGTACAAGCTATATTGAACTACGCTATGGGAAAGAAGATTTGATTGTACTAGTTTTTATTACTATTAAATGGGGTGGTGTTTAGATGGATATTTTGGAGTCGTCATTGATTATGAAACAAGGTACATTACCGATATTATCGCACTTAAATTTACCTGTTGTGAGCGTTATTATCCTTGTTATAAATGCCATGAAGCGCACGCACAATATGCTAAGAATTAACGATTAAAGACTATATGGAGTCATCGTCCTGCGTCTTTTAATGAAAGATGTGCAGCTCATTATCCTATTTATTTTACCAAGCCATAGTTTATAGTGAAAAATGTGATTTTACTTTATAAATTTTTTGTGCTATAATTAAAAACGTGCTATTTTAGGTAGCATCTTTCAGTAATCTGGCATTCTGCTTTTTGTTTTTTAGGATACTTATTCACACTGGCGCATGCTTTGGGGCTGCAAGGACGCAAAAGAAGGTTGGGTTTGCGTTGCTTAAGTTAGAGAGCACACAGTGGAATTTTACCGCGGTGAAGAAACGAAACGTTTCGAAATAATATTCCCCAGATGATTGGGTTGAGACTTTACAATTTACAGAAATGTTACCTATTAAATACTAAAGGGGTAGTTTCGCTAAGGCGAGGCTACCCCTTGTCCAATTTCGGATAGGAATAAAAATAATAAGTATATGTGATTTAGCACCTGCTTTTTTATAAAAAGTTAGGTGTTTTTTTAGTTTTTTCTCCTAAATTACGACATATATCGACAAATTATCATGGGTTATATTACCGTTTACTATTGTGGGAAAATAAGTAATAATAAAGTGCGGAGTTTTTTAAAAAATCAAATATATACTATTTGACTGAAAAATTCTGAAAAAAGATTGAAACGAGGGTGTGGCATATGAAACAAGTAAACGAAGTACCAAAAAGTGTATTGAACCAACTAGCAGAAGTAGCTCAGCAACAACAAGAAAGTTTGGAGGCACTTGTAGCATTCTATTCCCAAGAAAGGTTGTTAGTTCGACTGGCAGCTTCTTCCTATGAAGATCAATATTGGCTATATGGCGAATTTTTATTAGGGACATTGACCAATGATATTGTAAAGTCTTCTTCTGGAATTACATTATGCGCCAAAAAATTGGCCAATAAAGAAAGTATCATCAAACATGCTTTCAAAGAAATTTCTACAGTGAAAGTAGCCGAAGATGGGGTTGCGTTTGTCAGCGATGAAATAGAAGTATCCTCTAGCGGTGAAGAAGAAGTTCAAATTAGGATTCCTGCGCAAATAGGGCACATAACAACATACATAGAAATAGCAATAACTTTATTTAATAGTGCTTCCATGGCTCCTCGAAAAATTGCAACCGCATCATTGCTAAATAGTTCGTCAACTGTACTATTAGCGTATCCGACAGAGCTCATCATTGCACATAAATTTAATACCATATATCAATATCCAACATTAGAAGAAACGTTGAAAGATTATTATGCAATTTATTTACTAGCAAGTACCCAAAATTTTGAAGGTCGTGTATTACAAGAGGCTATACTCGATACATTCGAACGAAATAAAACGATAATTGAAAAAAATCCGCCAGTGTTCTCGAATCGTTTTGATTTGGATGAAAGCAAGAACAAAGCATGGCAACAATTATTAACGCAACAAGTATCCTTTGCTAAAGTTCAAAAACTTGTTCACCAATTTTTATACCAATTTATAATCAAATTGAAGTAGAAAATGAATTCTTTGAAAATTGGGATTATACATGTGGTAATTGGCGATAAAACATTGAAAAATCCGCGAGCTCAAATAGCGTTCGCGGATTTTTTATCTGTATCTTTAATTTATCCGACATTTTCTGGACTTAAAATATCGGATATAGTAGGTTGTTTTTAATTATGATAGATAGCGAAAGGAGTGATATTAATGGATTGGATTGTAAGAATAAATAGAGTAATGGATTACATTGAACAAAATCTATCCGGTAAAATAGACGCCAAAGAGGTAGCAAAATTAGCATGTTGTTCTGAGTACCATTTTCCTAGAATGTTTTCAGCTATAACAGGATTTACATTGGCGGAGTATATTAGGCGAAGGCGTTTATCGCAAGCTGCATTTGAACTTCAAAACAACAGCTCTATTCGAATTATTGACCTTTCGATTAAGTATGGATATGATTCACCTGATGCCTTCAGCCGTGCTTTTAAGAACCTCCATGGGGTTACTCCAACATTAGCTCGCAAGAAAGGGATTGAATTAAAAGCCATCCCAAGACTCTCCTTTCATATTTCAATCAAAGGAGATGTAGAGATGGATTATCGAATCGAAGTATTAGAAGTTGAAGTTGAAATTGTAGGTGTGAAACAAGAAGTTAGGACAGCTGATGTTTTTATTGATATTCCTAAATTGTGGGAAGCTGCGAATAAAAATGGATTGTTACAAAGATTAATAAATATGTCATGGGAAAGCCCACAATGCAAAATGGAAGGGATTTTAGGTGTTTGCGGCAAACAAGCGGCAATTACAGATGAAGAATTTGATTATTTTATGGGATGCCGCTATTCGCAAAAATTCCCCAATGATATGGAGAAAATCGTCATCCCTAAAAATACAACATGGGCTGTTTTCCCAAATATCACGGATGCCTGGAACCGTTTATATACTGAATGGCTGCCATCGTCCGGATACGAATTAGCAGACCTGCCTTGCATTGAAAATTATTTAGCACCTGATCGCATTCCTAGTAATGAGCTTTGGGTTCCTGTCCTACAAAAATAATTTTTAAAACAAATTTACTGTGCATATAGATGTAAGTTGAAGAAGGCCACTCTACGAAGGGTGGTCTATTTTATTGAGTAAAATCGCTAAACAGAAACAACGAGGTAAGGTGTGAGAGATGTAAAATATAAATGTTAGACCAATCTAGAAATGGTTTTAATGCGCCATTCATTTGCATACAGTGGGGTGAAAGCAATCATTGAAAGGATGTGAAGACACGATGAAAGTGAAGGTTAAAGAATGGCGTGTAATGTCCGATCATAACAAACAATTATTATTAAACGCGGTAGCTACGAAATAAAACCTTAATGAGTGTCTGAAAAGATAATCACTAACGAATAGCTAAAACAATTAAATAAAATATTGACACTTACTTCGGTAGGTGTTTTTTTATTATAAACTGTTGGAAGCACTATAGCTCTACTAACAACCGTTTTGCAAAGGCTTGTTTAGATAATAGCAGGTTAAATGATGGTATGATAGGAATAGATTGGTAAATCGGATATAAAAAATAAGAAGGGAGGTAGTGTGAATGGAAGTTAGAAAGCCGAACAACTTTGAACTAGATGAAATCATTGCGCTTTCGCCACAAGCTTTATTTGATGGTACATTGGGCGGAGTAAGGGCAACCAATGAAAAAGTAATGAACCTTATTGAACCACTTCTAAATAAAGGATGCTATTATTTAATCGCAACAGAGAATCATAACTTAATGGGATGGATTCTAATTGGTGAAAATAAAGACCAATTTACGGAACAATTAAATGGCTTTATTTATGAGCTATATGTAAAAGAGGCCTATATAGGCAAGGGTATTTCGAAAGTATTAATGAATGTTGCTATTGAGCAATTGAGACAGGAAGGATATTCAGAAGTCAGACTTAGCGCTTACGTAGGGAACCATGCGATAAAATTATATGAAAAAATGGGATTTAGTTACAGAACCGTAAGTATGAATTTACAATTGTAAAAGTCCTTAATCATACACAATCCAAATAAGTACCTGGTTGTATTTAATAATCGATTGTTTTTGTTAGGATGGATTTCATAAGTCCATTCAAAATTATTTGCTTATAGCAATCGTGCACTCAATAGGAGCTTTACATGTTAAGGGAATAACAAAAAAGATTGAAGCCAAAGAGCTTCAATCTTTCTTATTCATACATTTCTGTATATGCGTTTGCCGTATTTGATTAGCCCTACCAAGTCCCTTAACAGCACCTAATAGAAGCTTAATTTACATCATGTTGCAATAAAAAAATTTGAAAATAATAGCAAAAACCTAAGTAATACGGCATTATACATACAAACTGTGTTCGGTATGCATAGTAACTAAATTAGTCAGTGAAGCATAAAGAAGTTAAGTAACCTAACATTAATAAAAGACCAATACCCATTGCGATTGACATACTTTGTACCTCCTTTTAAAAAACGACACATTTATACATAAATTATTGTACAATGAAATGTAGAAATATGAAACCTTTTATTGGTTGGAACGTATTATATTATAAGTAGAATTACCAATTTGTACATAAAAGAGAAGGTGTTAATTAATGAAAAAGTGGGTTCAAAAAAGTATCGTAATTATGGTTGCGTTTTTAACATTTGGATTAATTACGCCAACACATGAAATTTGGGATGCATTCGATCAAAACCCTTCGAATCGCGCCTCTATCGGTCCTTCTTCTGGGACAAGCACTGCGCTAGCCGCTGAACCCGAAGCAAAAGCGGATGAAGCAACTGAAATACAGCAAAATGCGATTGACTACGAAGCACTTCTAGTTGACGCAGCAAAAGAGCAATCGTATATGAAGTTTGGAACAAAAATCGGCTCTAAAATTAGCAATGAATTTGATTCTATTATCTTCCCTAAAATAGAAGAGGCAATAGCGATGACAGTGGCTAACGTTGAAGAGGGATCAATGGCAAATCTCACAATTACTGAAAAACCAAGTGGCAACTATGGTGAAAAAATTTTCAATATTGTTAATAACGAAACAGGCAATGATTTAATTCGCTTCCATGTGCGTACAGAAAAGCGCCCACAAGAAGGCTACTACTACAATTTCCACTATCACAGTGCCGAGGATGATTTTATGGCTCACAACAATCTCGGAGATATTTACTGGGAAAAAAACACACCACCGAAGTGGTTGTCATGATATATAAGGGTTTAGGGGCTGTCTCTTAGAGATTAGCCCCACTTTTAGCCCCAATTTCGATAGCGCGGTCAAAAGTGTCGATAATTTTATCTTCCATTTCCCTCAATACATGCCCATATGTTGTATAAATCATTTCAGGCGTGTTCCCCAAACGTTCAGCAATCGCCTTTACCGGTACACCATCGTTCATTAATATAGTTGCATGAGAGTGTCTAAGAGAATGGAGTGTACACTCTTTTAATCCGGCGCGTTGAATAATCCTTTTAAATCCTTTGTGTAACGTTGGTATTGGCATTGGTATCATACTTTCCAAAGAGTGAAATACATAATCATCACCTTTATATTCTTTTGCGTATCTTAGCATTACACTAGATGATAAGATAGATAAAAATCTAATAGATACATTGGCTGAGTCAGACGCAATACAATTGATAATGAAACATATGTGGATATTGTAGAACAACATGTCGAAAGTTTAAGATAAATGTAAAAGTCACTCTCGATGTGTGACTTCTTATCAAAATCCTATCACACAATTAATCCTTTCCAGTTTATGATTAGTGTAAAAGGCGGTGAAATATATGAGTGTAAAAAACAAAGTAAAATATCTTAATATAGTTACAGTAATTGGTATGTTATTATCAACATTCTTTTATATAAAGGCTGTTCTAAGAGATGGGTTTGAACAAGTTGGGTTTTTAACAACAACATTATATGCAGTAGCTATTGTAGTATCAATTATAAGTTTTGTAGTACATTGGAAAACTAAACAGTTCATTAAGAGAAATGAAGGTCATGCCTAAATAGGCTCTTTTTTATTATAAATATTTCCACTAAACACTTGTAAAACGGTACTATAATAGTGGGAGGTGAAACATGGCAAAGATAGAGAAAATCATCGATAAGATGAAAGTCCAACCTGGGCATAACCTTCGCAGAAATAAAAAAAGTCCTAGAACATAACGGATACAAGGTAGTAAGAGTTGCGGGCTCACATCACCAGTTCCGAAATGGACAAGGACTTCTAACAACCATCAAGCGTGAAAATCCAGTAGACATTCAAGCTGTGAAGGATGCACTCAACAGAATAGGGGAGTAAATTCTCCTTCTGTTTTCCCTTTCTATCTTAAGCCATATCACATGAAAAATCAAAAAGACTTAGATTATTATTTGTCGTTGCCTTATACATTTCAAGTGCGTAAAATAGAGTCAGGTTATTGGGCTAACATCAAAGAAATAGATGGATGTCACACGCCAGCGGACAGTATCGAAGAAGCCTATCGAGATTTAGAGAAAGTTTTACAAATGACTATTGAAACCAAACTAGAATTCGGCGATCCGATACCTGAGCCAGTTGACCAAGATTACAGCGGAAAGTTCAATGTGCGTGTTCCTAAATCATTGCACAAACAATTAGCATTGGATGCGGAAGCCGAGGGCGTATCGTTAAATCAGTATGTGGTGTATAAACTTTCAAGATAATAAATGAGAAGTCACGTTCATTTGAGCGTGGCTTTTTATTATACAATTAAATATATTAATGTAATTTTTGTAATAAAAAATAGTATGAAAGTTATAAATGAGTTGTTATAATTGAACTATATGGAATAGGAGGAAAAACATGAAAAACATAATTAAAGCATTTTTAGTACTTACAATTGTTTTACTGAGTTTTAATATCAATATTTTTAATAATATTGAAGCAAAAGCAGAAACAGTTGAACAACAAAAGATAACATTTGATCCAACCCAAGGCAACCTGTCTTTAACTAATGAGAATATGACTGTAAGTGGTGGTAATGGTATTCGTATTCTAAATTCGTTTAAACAGACTGGGAAGTGGTATGTTGAATTTAAGATGGAATTGTCGCATTCAAGAATTGGTCTTGCTCAAGAAGGGATAACTTTTGGTGTAGGTCATAGTACAAATAAAGATAATTTTTGGTTTTATAAAAACGGGACTATAGGAGGGGGAGCTCTTCCTGGTCGCAAATATAGTGATCCAATAAAAGACACTGATATAGTGGGCATGCTGTTAGATTTAGATGAAGGAAAAGTAGAATTTTCAATCAATGGTGTAAGTCAAGGAGTAGTTACGACAGAATTAAAGAGTCTTTTTACTAAGCAAATATATATTTATGCCGGAGGAGGATCTAGTTCTTCTAACACTAGTAGAGTAACAGCTTATGTTGATAGAGAAGAGTTAAATTACCTTCCTGAAGGATATTCACCATTATCAGAAAATGACAATAACACTGGAGGTGGAGAAGCAGGGGGTGGAGAACCAGGAAATGGCGACTCCGAAGGCGGTAGTACAAATAAGGTAAAGTTATTCTCAGGTAATAATGCACTATATAAATTGGATGAAAATGGAAATGTATTTGCTTGGGGAAATAACAGTTATGGCCAATTGGGCTTAGGTGATACAGAAAATAGATCGCTTTCAACTAAAGGGAAGGTTGCAATTTTTGAACCAGTTTCGGATTTAATTATTGGCGAACGTTTTGTAATCGCATTATGTAAAAGTGGCAATGTATATGCATGGGGAGATAACACAAGTAAATTATTTAGTGACAGTGGTGGTATTATTCCAATACCGATTCAATTTGATGAAGGCATAGGAGCAATCATCAAAGCTGAATAAATCATTTTTATTAAGCATCCTATTATTTTAATTAGGATGCTTTTATTATGATTTCTATTAACGATTTATAGAGGGAGGTGAGAAATTGAAACTATGATAACGAATCAAAACTTCGGCATATATATCATATTCGTTACTACAGGTTGAAAGGGTTCCATGGGATTTCTCCAATTGGTTTGTGAGGTATCAATACCAACCAGTTAGCAACAAATGAAATCCTATTTAGTGTTATTAGTAGACTTGCCAATAAAATTTCGGCGTTACCTATTAAATTATACAAAAATTATGATGTGATTCAAAATGATATTTTAGAAGTACTCATAAATGAGCCAAACAAAAATATGAGTAGCGTTGATTTATTAACTGCTTTAGAAGTAAGCAGAAATGAAACTAGTAATGGATAGCAAATTTTACGAGATATACGCATGCGACCAATTGAAATTGTTCCACTAGGTCCATCCTGTGTTACTGAATTTATTAACAAAGATGATGGTTTAGTCACGTACTCGACCTAAAAGTTTAGATAAGAAGGAGATGGCGTCAAACGTCAATGGCTTCCAATTGATTTGTCTAGCCAACAACAAATTCCAACTATAAAGGAAATGTTAAAAGGCATTTCTCAGATATTTCAACCTTAATCAATATCAACCTGACATCTACTATTACGTATATGCAAGCGCTTTTGCCAAACTTAAGACAAGCGGAGAATGGAAAAGTTATTTTAATTGGTTCGACGGCAGGGTTAGATCGTAACGAACAATGCGCAAGTATCACTCTAAATTCGATTTACGCGGTATTACAAATGTTTGACATGAACATTTGAGAGAAGATAAATTGTATAATTCCAGGGGAACTTGCTGCAGAAGTTCCTTGGAAAAAGCCATTCATTTATATGAAGGAACACGTATCCCTTTACAAGATATTGTATCAATAGTCCAATGTGTGATTAATTTATCACCCGTATTTTGTGTAAAGGAAATAAACATCCCTTCCATAACGGACTTAAATGCTTGAAGTGTTTAATGATTAAGATTGAAAGGTAAAGCCACCTCAAATTGTTCTCCTCTTAATAAATCAACACTCGTTTACCATACGAGTGTTATTTTTTTGTTTTAATTCCTGCATCATTTTGCATCTGAATAAATTTTTAATGTTAATGGATGAATTATTAACATTCCTCAATGTGCAACTGTAATCTAAAACTCTATTATTGAAAATAAAGGGGGGTATTTTATATAAAAAATTTATGAAATCGTTATATAGGCTATTTACTGAACGATGTAAAGGAGAATTAAAGAAAGATGCGTAAGAAGTTTTTATTCGTGGTACCTGTCACGTTATTTTTATTTGTATTACTTTTCAATGAGAATAAAGTTTTAGCAAATAATTTTACAGAAGATGGTTTTATTTATAATGATAATATAACGGGTATAGTACCAGAAATGTATTATCCAGGTGGGGTAACAATTTACGGAGATAATAATCCCAGTCGAAAAGATTTGGTCATTCCAGATACGCTTGGTGGTAAGCCTGTCACAAATATATGGTATGAATCATTTAATAATAAACAACTGACCTCCTTGATTCTGTCAAATAATGTAAAGTTAATAGGTTACAATGCATTTGATAATAATTTACTAACTTCAGTAGTACTCCCCAATCAGCTTGAATGGATTGGAGATTTTGCTTTTGCGAATAATAAGCTATCCAGTATAACAATACCTGATACTGTAAAAAGAATCTACTAGGGTGCATTTGTTAATAATGATTTACAGACAATAACGATTTTAAGTCGGAATACAATTGTATTACCAAATGCTATACCTAAACAAACGAAGATTTTGGGAACAATTCCATCAAAGGCAAAGGAGTATGCTGATCAAAATGGAAATCCATTTGAGCATTTAGGATTTACAATTACCTACGATGGAAATGGCCATACAAGTGGCAGTGTTGCAGCAGATTATATAGATAAGACAACACAATCATTTACTGTGAAAAAACAGGAATCATTAAAGAAAGATGGTTACGTTTTTACGGGATGGAATACAGAGCGGGATGGTAGCGGCACTGATTATCATGTAGATGAAGTAAAAACAATGACAGGAGATTTAACACTTTATGCTATTTGGTTGCCACAGCAACATGTAACGTTTAACACGGATGGAGGGAGTATAATTCCACCTCAATTCGTGAACGATCAAACATTAGTGGTGGAACCACCTGCTCCAACAAAACAAGGGCATACATTTGAGGGTTGGTATAAAGAGGCAGCACTAACAAACAAGTGGGATTTTATGAATGATGTAGTAAGCAGTCCAATTACTTTGTATGCGAAGTGGAAAGTCGTTCAACATGAAGTGACGTTTAATACAGGTGGAGGAAGTGCAATGCCATCACAACTAGTTGATGACAACACAGTACTGATAGGGACATCTGTTCCAACGAAACAAGGTTATATATTTGCTGGTTGGTATAAAGAGGCAGCACTTATCAACCAATGGGATTTGACAAATGATGTAGTAACGAGTGCAACAACATTATTTGCCAAATGGAAAGTCGTACAATATGAAGTGACGTTTAATACGAATGGGGGCAGTGGAATCCCTTCACAGATGGTCGATATTAACATGAAGATAAATGAACCCACTATCCCAATAAAACAAGGTTATACATTTGGTGGATGGTATAAAGAAGCAACATTGACAAATGGGTGGGATTTTAAGAAAGATACGATAACAGGTAAGACAACGCTTTTTGCAAAGTGGTTTGTTAATAGTTCTCCAGATAGTAGTAATAATAGTAGTGATTCATCACCGCAAAATGTTACAGTATATTTTGAAACAAATGGCGGGAGCGTATTAGGTCACTTGTCTGTAGCGTATGACACAAAGATAGCAACGTTACCGATTCCTAAAAAGGAAGGTTATACGTTTGGCGGCTGGTATAAAGAAGCTGCTTTAATCAATGAGTGGGATTTGACAAAAGACCGTGTGACGAAAGAGACCAAGTTGTATGCGAAATGGATTGCAAACATAGCGCCAAAGCCTACCCCAGAACCAAGTCCGGAACAAACAACACCTGAACCTGACTTACCAAAAGTGTCCTTTCATGATATTGCGGGCCATTGGGCAAAAGAAATGATAGAAGAAATAGCTAGTCAAGGGATTATAACAGGGTATCCAGACGGTTCGTTTCGTCCGAACGAATTCATTCAACGACAGCATGTAGCATTGTTATTTTACCGTGCTTTTGAGTTCGAGCCGACACGCAATGCGCTTACATTTTCGGATGTAACTGCAAACCATCCATACTATGAAGCCATTACGACATTACAACAAGCAGGAATAGTCGATGGTTCACAGGGGAAATTTAATCCTAATGCTTTAATGACGCGTGCACAGTTGGCAAAAGTCGTGACGCTTGCGCTAAAGATAGAATTAGGAGGCTCTAGCACATTCCAAGATGTTCCTCCAACGCACTGGAGCTATGCGTATATCGCTGCATTAGCAGAACTTGAAATTGTAATTGGCGATAACGGTAAATTTAAGCCAGATGAACCCGTTACGCGAGCACAGTTTGTAGCCATTCTATACAGAGCATTGAATCTTCGTTAGAATCTATTAAACTCATCGACTAATGAAATAAATGAAACTCGTATTTTGATTAAAGTTTTATCAAAATACGAGTTTTCGCTTTACTTGTAATAATAGGTTAGAGTTTAAATATAAAATGGAAGATATATATATAATTTACAATAAATGTGTTATACTTATTTTGTTTTACAAAAAAAAAAAGGGGGAAATAACATCTATTTGGTGTGATATGTATGAGCGAATTGAAAAAGGTTTTTGGGAAATTAAATAAAATCGATATGTTTTCACCGTATTTCTTTTTGCCATTTATTTTACTGCTATATTTTTTTATTAGCTTATTTGATTGGCATAAATTTGAACAATTCGGTATTCATGTATCTATTTGGCCGGCTGTAATTTTAGCCGTTATTTGTTACTACATAGGTGTATTTTTAATCGATAAACTAGAGTGGACAATTCCATCGTTCGGTCTGTCGTTTTTAGGAAAGTATGTAATTCATTTTATCGTGGCCTTAACAGTGCTTGGGTTAGGCTCTTATTTCTTGATGATTTATAATGGTAACTTGGGGATAACGGACGAAGCCAATCGCCGAAACTTAGATCCAAAGTTAAACTTCTTTAGCCAATTATTATGGTTTGGGGTTTTATTGCTGTTATCTTATAAAATGATAATGGAAAAAACGATGACATGGAAGAAAGCAATAGTATACGGTCTGATTTTTGCTGTTGTAATGTTTCTATTTTTATTAATGGCCTATCGTACGCCGCTTATTATTATGTTATTTACAGGCATCATTATTTTCCATTATGTTGTGAAAAGAGTGAAGCTAACATGGTTTTTAACAGCATTATTCGTAATTGGTATCGGATTTTCGTTGTTTGGCTTTATACGTGTGATGACAGAGGATACGACAAAGGCATTCAATGATCGTACGCAACCCGATGTAGAATTAACTGCGGAGGAAGAAAAAAACCTATTAACGGCTGAACAAAAAGTAAACTTAACACCGAAATGGGTGCGTGCATTAAATGCTGAAGCTGTCACAAGTCATATCGTGTTAAGTACTATTATCGAATACACAAAAGAAGAAGATTACTTAAAAGGTCAAATCCATAAAGGCATTTTTAGTACAATTTTACCTGGCGAGCAAATCTCACCACGTATGAAAGTTACCGAGGTCGTTAATTCAATTACGGTCGAAAGAGGTATATTGGTCACACGTGAACAGCGAACAACAACGCCAACTTTTATTGGTCAATTGTTTTTAGACGGAGGTTATTTATTAGTAGCAATTGGCTTCCTATTGTATGGCGTATTAATTTCTCTAATTTATAATAAAGTAAAACAAAATGGCATACGTAGTTTCCATACTGTCGCTTACGCATTCACAATTACTGTGTTTACAGTATCCATGCACACCGGTTTACTGGATTTAATCTTTGTTCTGATGCTTGGGTTCGTTATTATTGCATCATCTATTTTGCCATCTTATAGGCAAAAGCTGAATAATTAAATAAATAAAACTATCCGCTAAAGTTAATGGTAATAACTTTTTCAGGATAGTTTTTTTATGCATGTTTCGCTTAATACAAAAATGGCCTTCTCCAAAGCGGAGAAGGCTTATTAATAATCAAGTAATGCGCTCAAAAAATGTAATGGTCTTATCCATATCTGTCACATGTTGATTACACGAATCGCTGTCTGCACAAATGTAATTGCTGTGATTTGTATAAGTGCCGACGATATTTCCTTTAATGGATGTAGTAAATAGTCCAATTTCAGCGTGACGATTACAGATTGCGCATATACCACGAATTGTATGATGGGCGAAAGTGCCTTTGATTGCCTTTAATTTATCGTCTTGCTCTATAATGACATATTTTCGATTGGTACCATAATCATCCCAAGCGAAATAGCAAATTTGTTGAAAATCCATTTGTTCAAGATTCGGCAATTTTAGCTTCTTTTCTTTTTTAAACAGGCTTTTGATTGTGCTTGCCGTAATTGGTTTAAATGGGATAACATACGATTTTAAATCATTTAAATAGGCTTCACCTGTTCCACGTTCTGTTACAGATAAAATAGGCTCAATGAGTTGCGCTTGCGCAGGCGTCATGACAACTTTTTCAGTAATTTCTGTTTGTACAAGACCACGCACAGTCAGAATGACGTTTTTATCTTGTGTAGTAGCAAGTGTTTGTAAAATTTTATTCATTTGTTGCTCAAGTAAATGATAGTTAGCCACCGTTAAAAACGGCTGAATTGCTTGTTCTTCCATGTGAATTCACTCCTGTAAATTAGGCTTTTTTATTTTATATAAAGAGATCATCCATTTGTGGGGTTTACCTAGACCTCTTCGACCTGATAATTAATGGGTCTAGAGCAGGCATTACAAAAGAATGCGACCATTTCGATTCCTCCTTGTAAAGCAAACTATAAATATTTTAACATTAAAAGGGAACGAAATAAAGAAAGAGCGGTGGGGGAAGAAATAACATGCTATGTAAGGGGAGATAAACTTGTGCATTCAAGTTTTTACAACAAGAAGGCAAAAAAAATTTGGCTCATATAAAAAGAGCTACATTTAGGTAGCCCAACTTATGTCAGCAATGACATAATAAATTTTCCACATAGCATAAATATTGCATAGACAAGTAAAGCGCTTAGTACGGCAATGCTTGGCTTATACCAGTTTGTTAATAGGAAAGCGAGCACAGTGAAAAGTAACATGCCTACTGCACCAAAGACCGTATTTTGTAAAACATTGTGAAAGGTGTCAGCTTTCATATGCTTCATTTGCATACCCATGTTAATAAGCGTAAGAATTGGCAACGCCGTAATAATGCCCGATAAAAATAAATACTTAGATTGGCTTAAAAGTAAGGCTAAAACCATAATAGTTCCACCAACAATAAAATAAATCAAATATAGCAATTGTAACCCTCAGTTTCTTATTCTCTTCAAGATTAGTAGTGTAATAATACTGCACATAACTCCTGCTTACAAGGTCCTCCGAATGTAAGTAGCAAAAAGTTAGCAAAAATAGATGTTGATTTGAAATTAATAGCGAAATTCTGTAGTAGGATGGTAGCAAATGCAAGAGTGTATACCATAATATAGGTTTGATGCAGATTAAAAACAGTCCATCCAAACACGAATATGGCGAGGGTTCGTATTGTCAGCGCAGTAATGAAAAGATCAGTAGTAAACAGAAAAAGACAATGATTTAATGGGAGAGGAAAGGGTTGTGTTAAATTCTAATCCTGTGCAAAATATGTGAACAATTGCAAGTATTAAAAATTTCATTTCTTTAATAGAAATCTCTTTTAATATATCGTTATATACGATATAATCGTGAGTGACGATATATTAAAGGAGTAAAAAGTATGATACAAGATATAAACTATTATTTTACAAATATTTTCTATCATCTCCATACAACACATGAAGATAATATTTCCCATCAAAGTGTGCGTATTTTACAGATGATTCAAAAGGAAGATGAAGTGACGGTTCGAGATATTGCAAAATTATTAAATATCTCGCAAAATACTGCTTCAGAGCATGTAAAAAAGCTAGAACGACATGGCTGGGTTGAGAAGATTCGAGCAGCCAATGATCAACGTAAAGTGAAGCTTTTTCTTACAGCGGATGGATTACAGATTGTAAAGAAAAATACGGAATTAGATGATAACAAACTAAAGCAGGCGCTACTTCTTTTATCAGAAAAAGAACAACAAAGTGTTTTAGAAGCATTTCAGCTATTAAGCGAGGTGTCGAAATGATTTATACAGTTGTAAAAATTATATGTTCTGCTGCGATTATTGCAGTTGTTACAGAAGTTGCTAGAAGATTTCCTACATATGGTGGTATGATAGCCGCACTGCCACTTGTCAGTATTTTAAGTATTATTTGGCTAACCGTTCAAAGTGAACCAAATGAGCATATACAGCGATTTACGGTTGGTGTGATAGTTGGACTTCCTGCAACAATGGTTATGCTATTTGTTATGTATTTGGCAATGAAATCGTCTATTCATATTGTTTTTGCTATAGGGCTAGGAGTAATGTCATGGGTAATATGTTTAGGTATTCAAAAAGCCATCGCTGGTGTATTTCATATTTCAATATAAAGTAGGTAGATTATTATGCCAATCATCCATCGTTCACAAGTTTCAAAAAAGGATGTTCAAGCGTTTTTTCAAACACATTGGGGAAGTACGGAAATGGTTATTTCCAGTGGTATTTATGATTGTAGTACATTAGAAGGTTTTGTATTTGTAAATGACAATCAAACAATAGTAGGTCTAATAACCTATGAAATTCGGGGAGCTGAATGTGAAATTATTTCCCTTGATAGTATGGAAGAAGGGAAAGGAATCGGCTCATGCCTTGTAAAAGCCGTGGAAGAACAAGCACGTCAGCATCACTGTACTGTTGTTTCACTCATCACTACGAATGATAATTTACATGCACTAAAATTTTATCAAAAACGAGGCTATTCTCTCGTAGAAGTTCTACCAAATGCGGTAGAGCGAGCAAGAGCATTGAAACCGGAGATTCCTTTGATTGGCCATGACGGTATCCCCATTCGCGATGAAATACGGTTGCAAAAAACATCTGTCTCCATATAAGGCAGATGTTTTTTTATAGTTCACGAATGTATTAGTAAAAATTCTGTTCCGCTACGGTATTTGTCGTTTATACTAATGGTGAAGCTTGAAAGTGAGGAATCTAATGAAAAAAATAATATTTATCCTATTTTTTAGTGTGTTAGTAGTGGGAGCGGCTTTTATCATCTATTTGAAAAGCAATCCACCACTTGTTGTCAATGGTTATACAAACGCTGATGGAAATCCGTCTATTCGATTAATAGAAATTGAGAATAAAGGGCTAAGAGAGCTACAACTACAATCGATACTTGTCGATGAAAAGTTGCCAGACAATGCCAAGCTAGTCATTAGTAAATCAGAACCGTTTGAAGTTGGCGCAAAAATTGAGAACAATCCTAATATGACATTTCATAAACTAACACAAGTGAGTATTTTTCCTAGTCAATACATAGATCGTCAGGCAATTGGTAAACAACCGCAACATTACGCATTACAAGTACATGCTACAGCAATTCAAAAGATTACGATTCAATACAAATATTTAAACATACCATTTACATTAACGGCAGAGCTTCAATCAAATGCCTAACAAAGAACGGTGACATATCGAAATCGGCATCTTTCAATGGGTTCATCCAATTATTTTTTTCTCAAATTTTGTCATATCTATTAGGCGCTTGTCTTTTCATAAGATTGTTTGATGAAAAAAACCTGTTATTCCTAAATTGTGGTAATCTAATCGTAATAGTTATTGGAATGATAGGAGGGGTCTAATGGGTTTAGTCATTGTTGGCATCATAGCTGTTATTAGTATTTTAGTGTCCATCTTCATAATTGTTCGGAAACAGTCCAAAGGTGATATAAGGCTACAAGTGGAAGCGATATGTGAAGGAAAAAATGAATTAGATCAAGCAATAATGAGAATCTACTTTACATTTTCGATTGGTAAACTAGCTAGCAGAAGTAAAGAAATTATCGGTAGTATTGATTGGTCAGAAGGCTGGATGCCTGTTAGCTACAATTTGAAAGAACATGGCAGCTATCGAGAAGAACGTATCCTTACTTTGACAGAAGATAAGTACACTACTTTTGAAATAGATGCGACAAATGCGATAGATGACCAAGGGAGCGGTGAGGGTTACGTCGTTTTAGTGTTAGAGAAACCGACACAGACCATGCTATCAAGAGCTGGTGTGATGTTAGTCATAACAGCTAACTTAGTATCCTATCAATTATCAGATTCTATTAGTTGGCATAATGAAGTAATTGTGAACCATATTTAAATTAGAAAAGCTATTCGTAAGGATTAAAACTTATGAGTAGCTTTTTTGTTTAACAAAGTGGGTAATGACAAGGCGATAAAAAATTTTTTCAAAAAAATGTATGCGTTTTACATGTTGGTACGCTCATATTTCAGGGATTTTGAGAATGGAAAAAAATTTTTTTCAATTATTGACAACTTTTGAGATGTCCGATATAGTGAATACCAATTTCATGAAACCATGAAAACAGCTATGATAAGGACGAGAGTTTTGATGAACGATTTACAGAGAGGGGAGCCTAGGCTGAAAACTTCCTAATGCAGCGTCAATTCTTACTACCTTTGAGCAGTGCTAGGAAACTTGCACCGTTATTTGCAACGTTACTGCAAAGACAATGAGCCGCTAGTGCATCTAGTGGGAATTTGGGTGGAACCACGGGTAAATGACACATACTCGTCCCTATTTTAGGGACGAATATGTGTTTTTTTTAATTTTTCAGTAAAGGAGAAAAGATCATGTCAAATCAAGTTATCAATATTCAGTTTCCAGATGGAAAGCAACAAGTATTTACAAAAGGTGTTACACTAACCGACATTGCACAAGCGATTAGTCCAGCACTGCGCAAAAAAGCAATTGTAGGAAGTGTCAACGGAACCATTACTGATTTGACGCGCCCTATTTTGGCAGATGCCCAAATCAACCTATTTGATGCTAGCACACACGAAGGAATTGAGGTTATTCGTCATTCCACAGCTCATTTAGTAGCACAAGCGATTAAACGCTTATATCCAGAAGCCCAATTTGGCGTAGGACCAGTAATCGAAAACGGTTTTTATTATGATATTGAATTATCACATTCTCTTGTGCCAAAGGATTTACAAAAAATAGAAAAAATGATGCATCGTATTGTGCAAGAAAACATTCAAATACAACGAAAAGAACTAACACGTGAAGAGGCAATCCGGTTGTTTCAACATGATAAACTGAAATTAGCATTACTAGCTGATATTCCAGAAGATGATTTCATAACGCTTTATGAGCAAGGTGATTTTTATGATTTATGTCGTGGCCCGCATGTATCCTCAACAGGTAAATTACAGCACTTTCAATTAATGCATGTATCAGGGGCATACTGGCGCGGCGATAGCCAAAATCAAATGCTTCAGCGAATTTATGGTGTTGCATTTGCTACAAAAGAAGAATTAAATGATTATTTTATCTTTTTACAAGAAGCAGATAAACGCAATCATCGTACATTAGGAAAAGAACTCGAATTATTCATGTTTTCAGAAGAAGCGCCAGGTATGCCTTTTTACCTAGCTAATGGCCAAATACTTCGAAATGAATTAGAATCTTTTTTACGCAAATTACAAACAAAATATGATTATCAAGAGGTTCGTACACCATTTATGCTGAACCAGCGTTTATGGGAACAATCAGGACATTGGGAGCACTATAAAGAGAATATGTACTTTACACAAGTAGATGCCCAAAGCTTTGCGTTGAAACCTATGAACTGTCCAGGACATATGCTGATATTTAAAAATGCAAGACACTCATACAGAGATTTACCGATTCGTATGGCGGAATTTGGACAAGTGCATCGACATGAGTTTAGCGGAGCATTAAATGGACTGCTACGAGTTCGAACTTTTTGCCAAGATGATGCCCATATTTTTGCCACACCACAACAAATAGAAGATGAAATCAATTTAGCGCTGCGAATCATCGATCATATGTATCAAGTATTTGGTTTCCAATACGAAATTGAATTGTCGACGCGTCCTGCTGATTTTATGGGGCATATTCAGCTCTGGGATGAAGCGGAATCGGCATTGGAAAATGTCCTGAAAAATGCGGGTTATTCATATAAAATAAATGAAGGAGACGGAGCGTTTTACGGCTCTAAAATTGATATTCATATAAAGGATGCTATTAAACGAAGTCATCAATGTGCAACGATTCAACTGGATTTCCAACTGCCTGAGAAATTCGATTTAACATATTTAAACGAACAAAACGAAAAAGTAAGACCTGTTGTAATTCATCGCGCTGTTTTCGGTTCGATTGACCGCTTTTTAGGTATTTTAATTGAACATTTTGGTGGAGCCTTTCCGACGTGGTTAGCACCACAACAAGTTATTGTGATAGGGGTGGCTAAGATACACCAAAAATATGTTCAGCAAGTAGTACAAGCACTTGAAAAAGAACATATACGGGTGCGTGAAGATAACCGCCAAGAAAAGTTAGGGAAAAAAATCAGAGAAGCTCAATTGAAAAAAATACCGTATATTCTCGTATTGGGCGATCATGAATGCAACAATCAAAGTGTAACAGTGCGGAACTATGGTCAACAAGTGTTGAATGAAAAACCATTACAGCAATTTATTGAAGAAATTAAGCTCGAAATTAGCGAAAAAGCGTTGCCTGATAATTAAATGCAATAAAATAAAAGCCTGATAAGATGTTCAATCAGGCTTTTATTATTTTTAATAAAATGATTTAGTATGCACATGTATTAAAGTAAGAATTTTCGTATAGATACAAAAGTATAATCGTTACTTCTAGATATGTTTTTTCATGCATATTATATAGTGTAGATAGAAGATTATTTCATTTATTATTATGGAGTATTGGCAGATTTTATTATTGGTGAGTAGGTACTACCCCCTATAAGTAAATTTTTTGTTTCTGCATCAATCACTGCATATTTATGAAATTCTTCTTGTGCATGTTGGCGATAGGAAGCCAAGAAATACACTTGTCTGTTTGGATGAATCATTGTGTGATTAGAGAGATCCATTTCTTGACTGACAGTATCTGTTTTCGTATAAAAAAATTCACGAGTTTCTGGCACGTCTTTAAATAATATTTTTTCACGCATGCTGAATGTTGCACCATGATATTCTTCATAGAGTGATTTATCTAATTGCTTATAAAATTCGTCTTCTACAAGAAAAGTTTGAAAGTGATTACTAGGGTATTTTAGCGTAGTGTTTGTTGTTGTGATTGGTTCACAAATAGTAGCAGTCGACTCTTTTGGTATAGACTGTGAGTGTGAAAATAGATTAGAAAAAACGACCAAGGTTAAAAGAAGTACTTGCATAATTTGGCCTCCTATAATTAGCGTTATAGGTAGATTTCCCAATTTCTTGTTATATATACGTTTCATGACAATAACATACAGAATTCTGGGAAAAGGCGATATAGCTTTTTAACGAGTGAAGAAATTGAATGAAAAACCAGCCAAGAAAATACTCTTTTTGACTGGTTTTATCCAAAATGCGCGTTTTTTATAAAATGTAATGATAATGACCCCTCCTTTTTAGGAAGCTTGTTTAAAATATCTGTTTAGCAACACATCTAGCTCTTGGCTATAGTCAACTACAGCAGGGTGTGTAAATCCTAAATCTTTTGCCTTTTTATACATAATTCTCCTTTTAATCTCGATTTCAAACTTCAAGAATTGTTTAAACAATAAATTTACCAACTTTTTCTCCTCCTAATTTTTCTACATATTCTTGATTTAAAATTCTCATGGCTTCGATTCAGCTTTTTCATTGTATATCAGTTAAAACAAAAAAATTGTCACATTGTGTATAGGAAATGAAATTCGTAATTTAGTCACATATAAGTCTATTTATGGATCATACTAATAAATAATAGACTAGTTTCATTTCTCCTTATTTTCAGCTTTTACGTTACATAATTAGCGCGTATAACGAGATTTTCTTTAAGAAATCGTTAAGAACTTAACGCGTATGATATATGTCTTTTTTACTAGATGAATTATTCTTCCTACCTAGAAAAGAAATTGCTAATAGTTACATTCATTCATATATTGTCGCAATTTATCAAATCCTATTATTTGCTGTTTAATTATTAGGGATTTTTCTTTTTTAAAATATTGAACTGAACAGTTTATAAACAACTGTTCATAATGTGATGGTTTTGGGAATCGAAATGCTCAAAATACAATAAGTAGCAAATGAGTAACGCACACATTCATTATTTTGAATGTGTGCGCTTTTTTAGCTACGTGGGGATTCTTCACGTAATATAAAATAAGAGAATATCGTGAAATTTGCCAAAGCGGAAAATTTCATTCCGTAGTATCCCTTCTTTTGTAAAGCCACATTTTTCATAAGAGCGAATGGCTCCTACATTAAAGCTGAACACTTGTAGTTTAATTTTGTTGATTGCAATGTAATCGAATATGAAGGTGATAAGTGTTTGCATTGCATCTGTTCCTAATCCTTTACCTTGCCATTTTTCACTTACTGATATGCCTACTAAGCAAGTGCTGTTGGTCCAATTGATAGAAAATACACCACATGATCCAATAAGCTGTTGTGTCGTCTTTTCAAAAATGCCGAAGAAAAATTCTTCTTTTTTTCCACTAATATTTCGAAAGAATGAAGAATGGTCTTCAACTGTATGTGGGAATGGTATCTCATCATTAGCAAGTAATAAAGTAGGCTTTTCATTCTCTATTTGTATATACTCTTCTAAATCAGAGGATGCCATTTGTTTTAATATAATTGATTGTCCATTTAGAAAATCTTTAAAATATTGTTCCATATAAAATCTCCCTTATCTAAGGGTGCAGTTTGTGTACTATCCCTTTGAAAATTAGTTTTTTTCAAACAACGTTTCTACTGCGTTAATTACAATCATATTCACAGCTCCTTTAATTTGAATAGTATAATAATAGCATAGTTTGGAATTTTAAGTAATTACATGAAAAAATAAAATGCAATCAAACTTTGTCAAATGATGGTTGGGTTTTGCTAGTAATTCCCAAAATAGGTTAGAATTTAATAATAAAAAATGTACTAGTTGGAAGAAGGGGTATAATGCGGTTAAAGTTTTATGATCAAACAGATTATTCATTAATTGAACAATATATGTTATCACAGGAGCAACTTCTCTATACAATGTCCCCAATGGCAAGTCTTAAACTCTCCGAAACCGATATCAATCGGCATGCCATTTTAGCAATGAAAGGTGAGAAGCTTGTCACTTTTTTTGTTCTTCACGAAAATGAAGGAGTAAAACCTTATTCAGAAAATAACCAAGCCATTTTAATTCGTGGATTTTCAACAGATATGCATGAACAAGGAAAAGGGTATGCCAAAGGAGCATTACAATTATTGCCTACATTTGTACGACTACATTTTCCTACAATCAATGAATTAGTGTTAGGTGTTAATTTTTCGAATACAGCAGCTCAGGCGCTCTATAAAAAATGTGGCTTTGTCGATGAAGGCATATGTGCAGTAGGCATCAAAAGTGAGTTGAAAGTAATGAGCTATTATTTACAAAGTGATCATTGAAGTGAGGAGGAATGCAGATGTACATAATAGAAGCAAGTATGGAACACTTCACTTTTCTCTGTGCATTGGATAAAGAAGTAATAGGTGACTATTCAAGAAGTGATCGCATTAAGCATGCAATAGTAGAAAGACGATGCATGATTTACAAAATACAAAGTTGTATTGCAGGATTTTTAATTTTTACAACGGATTTCTTTGATTGTAGTTTTATTTCATTAGTTATAGTCAAACCGTCTGAACGTAGAAAAGGTGTTGCTACCGCACTATTAGTAGATTTTATTGAAAGAGCACCCACTGCCAAAATTTTCACGTCAACGAATCGTTCCAATACAAAGATGCAAAACATATTTAACGCTACAGGATTTAAAAGAAGTGGCTATATAGAAAACTTAGATGACGATGATCCAGAAATTATTTACTTTACATTAAAATAGCAATCTTCGTATTCTTATTCATGGACAGGAGGGGGACTAGCGTAATTTGCTCCCTTTTTCTCTGTCATAATTTTGTAACATTATCTATTAATTAGGAAAGATGAGCTTCAAAAAGGGCACTTAATGTTTGGCAAGACGTTCTATTATGGAGAAGCAATTTACAGCTTCTACAAAAAAAGGATGTTGGAGGTCGTTGTGTTGAGTACTGAAAATTTAATAAGCTTAAGTGGGTATTCGTTATTTTTTGCTTTTATCTTGCTGTTAATTGCGATTTTACCGTTAGGATTAGCAGTAAAATCTGCAAGGCGTTCGTTTAGGAGACTAGGTCTTATACTTACATATTCAGCTTTCATTTTGCAATTAGTGTATTTTATTTTAAGATGGATTGCAGTCGAGCATGCACCTGTTAGTAATATGTATGAGTTTATGACGTTTTTTGGCATTATGCTAACAGCTAGCTTTCTTATTATTCATTACTTATATAAACAAATTGTCGTAGGGTTATTTGTAATTCCAGTAGTACTAATTATTTTGGGCTATGGAAGTGTTTTTACAAATGAGGTGAGACCTCTTGTACCTTCGCTGCAAAGTAACTGGTTAACAATTCATGTTATGACAGTAGCGTTTTCAAGTGCTATTTTATCGATATCATTTGCAACTGGTATTATCTATTTACTGAAATCTTTGGATGTTCATAAAAGGACGGGTAGTACCGTTGCGTTAGAGTTTGTTATGTACTGTTTGATTGTGGTAATTGGATTTAGTGCTACAGCAACGGTATTTAGTGTAACGACGGAAGAAGTACACATTCAATTTGAAAATGCGCAAGGTATGAAGGAAAAGGCAGTCTATACGATGACACCACTTATTGTTAATGAAGGAGCGGTCACAGAAAGTGGAGAGACAATCGGCTGGTTGAAGATTACGCCATCAATTGATGCCAAAAAGTTAAATTCTATCGTATGGGCATTTATGGTAGGAACCATCTTGTATGGTGCCATCCGACTGCTCTTGAGAAAGCCACTCATCGTGCTATTAAAACCATTAACAAGCCGTGTACAACCAGCTTTAATGGACGAAATTTCATATCGGGCGGTAGTGATTGGCTTCCCATTGTTTGCTTTAGGCGGTTTATTATTTGCTATGATTTGGGCACAAATTGCATGGGGAAGGTATTGGGGGTGGGACCCAAAAGAAGTCTGGGCGCTCATTACGTTTTTATTTTATGCGGCATTTCTCCATCTTCGTCTGTCAAAAGGATGGGAAGGGGAGAAAACAGCCTGGCTATCTATTGTTGGCTTTGGCATTATTGTATTTAATCAAGTTTTCGTCAATTTAGTCATTGCTGGTCTGCATTCTTACGCATAAAAAATAAGGAAATGAAAAGAGACATCCATAAAGGATGTCTCTTGGACTTTGAACTGTTAATTCTTGAACGAGAATTAAAGTTTTACAACGTTTGTAGCTTGAGGGCCACGGTTACCTTCTTCAACGCCGAATTCTACTTTTTGTCCTTCTTCAAGTGTTTTGAAACCTTCAGATTGGATAGCAGAGAAGTGTACGAATACATCGTTTCCACCTTCTACTTCGATGAAGCCAAAACCTTTTTCTGCGTTAAACCATTTTACTGTACCTTGAGTCATTTAAAAAACCTCCAAAAATAAATTCAACAATCATATTCCTTCAATCAGTATAAAATAATACCATAATCAGAAGCTCGCTAGAACACGTTACTATTGAATACGTGGTTTCATTGTTTACGATGAAGCAATTTAATTATTACTTTCATTATATAACAGATTCATACATTTATCCAGCAAATGCCGTTTTTTAGTAAGAAAAAATTACATAATATCATTTTTAACTATAATGATAATAAAAAATGCTAAAAAACAAAGGTATAAAGTGCTTCGTATACTAAAAAAACACTAAAAATCGTTTTATATTACCATTTATTTGATTTTCGATATAACTTTATAAACGACATGTAGAAGTTATTGGGAAAATCCGAGTGACTGTCACCGCTCAATTAGTCAATCCATGCTTTTTCTTTGGCAACAATGACTGCTTCAGCACGTGATTCCACATGTAATCTGACAAAAAGTTTTGATAAATAATTTTCCACTGTACGCTGGGTAACGCCTATTGCAGAGGCAATGGCTTTATTGGTACATCCTTGTGCAACCAGCTGCAAAATTTCCTGTTCTTTATGACTTAGTAATACTTCCTGCTTAGCATTGGAACGATTCGAGTGCTGTTGGACAAAGTCTAAAAAATCTGCTGATAATAAAATTTCCCCTCGCAAAGTGGCTTGGATTGTTTGAATTACCTGTTCTTTTGTAGCGAGCTTCGATAAAAGCCCATCTACTTTTTTTTCTACAAGAAGCTCGTAATAATCGGATAATTCGTAGCCTGTATAAAGAATAATTAGCGCTTCAGGCTGTTGTTTCTTAATCATTTCAGCTAGTTGAATGCCGTTTAACGGTTTCATATTAATATCAATTAAATAGAGCTGAAAGGGGTGTGATTCCATTCTAGCCAGTACATTGGCACTTTCTTGTTCTGTTTCAATATGGACATTTTCTAGATCTTGTAATAATGTTTTTGTTCCGTCTAAAACGACAGGATGATCATCTATTATCAATATTTCAATCATTTGTAGGGTTCCTCACATTCCTCTTGAATTTGAATATAAATATGCATGCCATCATTGGGTTTGGAGGTAATGGTCATATCTCCGTTAAAGGCTCGAACACGTTCTCGAATGCCGTTAATGCCCATAGAAGCGGAGGATTGCATTAAATCTTCAATATCACAGCCGATACCATTATCGTCGTATTGGAGAACAAAACCGTGGTTTATAGCAAGTAGTTTAAGTGAAACTTTAGATGCATCGGCATGTTTAATAGCGTTATTTAGCATTTCTTGAACTAGACGATAGACAACTAAATGTAAAGTTGGATCTTGGAACTGAACTCGATCGATTTGTGTATTTAATAGAAAGTTTGCACGTATTTTCACTTTTTGTACGAGTTTTTTCAATGCCATTTCTAAACCAAAAGTATCAAGTAAAGGAGGGCTCAGATTTTCGCAATACTCCCGTAAATCTTTCGAGGCATTTAACAGTTGTTCCCGAATATCTAATACTTTCTTTTCCTCAATAATCGGAGAGCTAGCGATAACATCTAATTCTCTCGCTAAATGTAATTGCTCCTGTAAAATAGTGTCATGTAATTCCTGTGCTAAAATACTCTTTTCTTTCTCAATAATATTCCATAATAATTTATCAAGCCAAGGAAGTTGGGTGTTATGGGTGTCTTTCATGTGCTGAATATCTCGTACTAAATCTTCAATTAGTTTTAAATTATCAATAAACATAGAGACGTATAATGCTAGTAACTCCAACCATAGAAGTTCTTCTTTTTGTAAAGTGTGTCTAATTCGTATAAGAATCTTTTCATCTACTGTATCATGGATCAGAAGTTGTGTCAGTTGGCTCTCTACTTGAATTTCACCACGAGAAAATGGGACATCTTCCATGATTGTTTCAAGCGTAAATGCAGTTGTCCCGAGTTTTTCGGTTATTTCATATTTGAGACTTGAAAGTAATTCCTGTTGGCTTTTAGCTTTACTAATACGTTTAACGGCTGCATATAAATTATGGACATAATCACCAGATGATGAAAATATAATTTTTCGATGTTTAAAGTCAAGTTGCTCTTTGACATAAAAACTGGCTATAAAACCAATAAAAATAATAAGAAAGACAATAATCATCAATTCAATTGAAAGATAGTCCAAAAATAGGATGGCTAATAAAGACGATAAAATAAATGAACTGAAAAAAGCGAGTGATGAATAATAGCGAAAACGAGATAATTGGTATTCAATATCAAATAAGCGTTCGTTCACTTGAATAAAAATAAAGGAAAAAGGTATAAACAAAATAAATAAAACACTAATTTCAGGTCGTATTATCGCGTTATACCCTAAAATTTCGGGTACAACAAACAACAATAGAAATGGCAAAAATGGGACGATACAAGAAATAGCGATTAAGCGTATTTTAGCTAATCGGGTTTGTAAATAGCTCGTTAATAATATATAGATTGCATAGAGTACCAATACCGCAAATAGACTGAGCGTTACAATCGGGGTAATAACCCTAAATTGTGGAAATAGCATTTCAATGATAAAGCAACATACAATAACAAACGGGAGCAAATAGAGCCACTTTACATCTATATACTTCCATTTTATGTGTAAAAAACGATAATATTGTTGTAGGAAATGAATGATAAGCACTAAGCACAAAACTAAACAAATACCGTTTACAATCATGCCAATGATGTTTCCTCTACTTGAAGCCCCTACACTTGTATAAGCTAAAGAGCAGGTTAATAAAAATAGCATTAGTAATTTCGTAATTAAAGTATGGTTATTTCGCTTCCATAAATAGATGGCAACACTTAAACAAAGGATGAAATAAAACATCGGAAAAACAATATGTAAATATAACTCTTCAGGTAAATCCCTATGTTTAATTTGGACTGTTCGAACAGTACCATCTGGTTTTAGTAGTGTTAGCTCTTTCGCCGATGTAATATAAATATCTGCTTGAGAAGTGCCAAAACCTTTAGCGGGCTTTTGATCGATTGATAGGATCATATCACCTTGCTCAATCTTTTTTTGTTGAGCCCATTCTGAGTAATAAGGATGAATAATAACAGGTAGTGTATTCGATGTATCGACTAAAATATTAATATAAGGACCACGAATGGCAACAACCAGAACATAAATGCCAAGAAGTAAATATGTTAAAAAAATACTAAAAGTTAATTTGCTCATAAAAGACGCTCTTTAAATATTATAATCATAGTATAGTGCTCCGTTTCATCATGAAGTATCTACTATATTATCCATAATTTTTAATTTTTTTGGAATACCGAAATAAAGTGTTTCGGAAAACCACTAACATTTTTTCGGAATAACGAAATAGTCTTTTCGGTATAAGCTGTGATAATGTGAATCTAGCCTAAGTGACGGAAAGGGGGAGCACTGTGTGAAATGGAGTGTGCTGTCACTCATCCTAATTTTCCTAGTCGCCATAGTGGCGTATCCCAAAACGACATTTGCTCAAACTTTTAATAAAGATGCAATAGAAGTAGATATTTGTATCATTGGAAGCGACAATCATTTTGTCTATAAGATTCCAAAACAGTTACATAATGATACGCCTTATTTTGAAATGCAAAATGATATCGAAGCTTCCTTAGCTAGCCATTGGAAAGTGCAAGGGGGTCATGTTGAAACAAATCATTCGAATGTAGCGTATACTTTTTTTATCGAGGATTTATTTCAAGAAAAACAAGATGGTCATTTGAAGTTATCTATACCATATCGCACTTTAGTAGGCATGTTTCGTGAAGATGAAGCAATTCAATTGCGCATTATGGCGAGTAAATTAATGAATTGGCAAGTAAACGCAAAAGAATGGGCGTCACTAGGATTTGTTCAGCCACTGACTTTTTTGAGTGAAAGTGAATATGTCTACAATGGGGCTGTTAACGAATTGTTGCAACAACGAGTTGCCCATTTTGATGGGGCGATCGCTAAGCGTCAAATGTTGTTACGCAGTGTTATGTATTTTAGTTTTATTATTGTTCAAATTTTTGCATGTTTACTATTATCCAGACGTTTGAAAAAACGAATCATTCAGCACCCTGAAGAAATGCATCAATTTAGAAAACTAAATTATATGTACCAAATCATTCCTTTATTTATTGTTATTGTGCAAATTATATATTTAGTGATGTCTGGTCTACTAACAGCATTTGGCATTTACTTTAGTCCTGGCATTGATTTGTTGTTTATTATTGGGCCAATTCTTTTTACAATTATATTGTTGCCGATGTTTTTTGTTCCGACAGAAAATGAAATTGCAAAAGAATTACAACATAATAAAATGGATTCACACTTAGAATAGTATCCCTGTTTGTAATTAATACAATAAAATGCGATGTAGCTGTTGGAAAGTAGTTTGTTTTTGTAATTCGACGTTCACTCCTCAATATAAGATGTTATAATGGTCAACAGCATATTTGAAGGAGCTGGTGACAAATTGACGCATCCAGAGACTGCGTATTTAAATTTACTACAACATATATTAGAAAATGGGATAAAAAAAGAGGACCGTACGGGGACAGGTACGTATAGCATCTTTGGCCATCAAATGCGTTTTGACTTAAGTCAAGGCTTTCCGCTTTTAACAACTAAACGCGTACCATTTAAACTTGTAGCTAGTGAGCTTCTTTGGTTTATTAAAGGAGATACAAATATTCGCTACTTATTACAACATAATAACCATATATGGGATGAGTGGGCGTTTAAAAAATGGATTGAATCCGATGAATATTATGGACCTGATATGACAGATTTTGGTCGTCGATGCTTAACGGACGAAGCGTTTAATGTTGTTTACCAAGCTGAGCTGGCATCATTTTGCGACCGTATTTTAACGGATGATGATTTTGCAAGAAAGTACGGCGATCTTGGGAATGTCTACGGCAAGCAATGGCGCAATTGGACAACGTCAAACGGGGAAAGTCTTGATCAATTACAAGATGTTATTCATCAAATTAAGCATAATCCAGACTCACGTCGTATTATTGTCAATGCATGGAACCCTGAAGATGTCATTAATGCAGGGGCAAAAGGAAGCAAAGCGGCTTTACCACCTTGCCATGTTATGTTTCAATTTTATGTGGCAGAGGGCAAATTAAGCTGCCAATTAATGCAACGTAGTCTAGATACATTGCTTGGCTGTCCATTCAATATTGCCTCTTATGCATTATTAACACATTTAATTGCGCATGAATGTGGGCTTGAAGTCGGCGAATTTATTCATAGTATTGGCGATGCACATATTTATGCAAATCATGTGGAGCAAGTAAAAGAACAGCTTTCACGTGAGCCGCGGGAACTACCAACCTTGAAAATAAATCCGAATAAAACGTCGATTTTTGACATAGAACTTGAGGATCTATCCATCGAGGGCTATAATCCACATCCAGCAATTAAAGCACCGATTGCGGTTTAGTCAAAAGTAAGCAGCAGCCATTTTGGTGGCTGCTTTTTTGATGGCATGGACTAGGTCCAAATAATCTATTTTGATAAATAGGCAAGTTGGTGGATGTTTCGATAGGGGGCCTACTATTATAGTATTTATGGTATTATAAGGTATATTTTCTAATAAAAGCTTTAGGGGTGGCTAGGTTGAGAGAAAGAATAGTGCTACAAACGACAACAAAAGCAAAGATTCTTCGATTGCGCGAAAATGGGGAGTCCTCGTTCCCAAAAAATCAGCAGCCTCAACAGGATAGTCCAGCTATTACCACTACATTAACACAAGAACAATTAGTAAAAATGATGCAAATTATTGAGGAAATCCGTGTGAATGGTACTAAATAAAAATGTAAGCGCCTTCGATAAATAAAGACAACGCTAATTACCTTAACTCTTGTCCGGTTGTATCATAAAAAGTAAATATGGCAGGAAACGTATCTTCTGCATCAGGAGGTAGTTTAAATGTTCATAAATGGCGCAGAAGTATCAACTTCGACTTCTTTTTCAAAATTCATCTAGTTTGTCAATTGTATTTTGGCAACATTGCTGTCTAATTCGTGTACATATAGTGTGCCATAGTTACCTTTATTGGTTTTATATTGTCGATAGGTTTCTGAGGGATCTGTTGCTAAATAAATAAATTTAAGTTTGCCATTCCACCCTTTATTAAAACGTGCATGACCATACTGACTATCGTTTATTTTCAACTGGGCTAACCACATATTTGTTTCTTCTATTCGTTCAAAATGCATGATTTGTATGCTACTGTCGATAAATTCTTCTAAAAATTCTTTCACTGTTGTTTCGGATGATTTTAGATGATAGTCGTTATAATAAGCATTTCCGTAAATGAAAAGTCCTAATAATAGTAATGGTGAAAATGAGCATATTACAATTAATATTAATTTGATTTTCATGCTAAATATCCTCCTGTCAATAAAAGTTTTCACATTTAATCTTTATTCAATTATATCGATTTTTACTTTTACTCGTCTATCGATTATATTTTGATGATGATTTCTAACTTGTGCAGTAAGAAATCATCACTATAAATTCAAGCGCCTTCTAAGCTATAATGGCGAAGGAGGTGTTTTTAGATGAACGTAATTTTTATAGAAACAATGACAGGGACAGAGCTTTTACAGATGGTATCACATGATGTGGCTGGCATACTAGCTGCGGCTCAAGGAGAAAGTGTAACGTTCCCCGTTGGTCATTATAAATATGAATTTCACAATCTAGATTTCTATGAAGAAAATGGTCAAATCCAACAAGAGCTCGTTATTTATATGACAAAAATTTAAATTCGATAGCGGGTGTATTTTTGTGAATAATGAACAGGTTAAGATATGAGCAAATGATTTGTAATTATCTTAACCTGTAACTATAATAGTTACAACAGGTGGTGATTCGTATGGTCAATAGTCGATTTTCAGTCGCTATCCATATACTTTCGCTCATTGCTACAACATCTGATAAAAGTCAGCTTACATCTGATTATATTGCAGGTAGTGTCAATACGAATCCCGTAGTCGTACGACGAATGATTGGGAAATTGAAAAAAGCAGGCTTGTTAACATCTCAGTCGGGAATCGCTGGTTATGGCCTTGTTATTGAACCAAAGGATTTGTCATTGTTGAGCATTTACCGAGCGATTGACGGTCCAGAGCAACTATTTGCAATACATGATGAACCGAATCCTGCATGTGCTGTCGGCCGACAAATACAGCATACGTTGGAAACGGTTTATCTAGATGTTTGGCATGCAATGGAAAAACAGTTACAAGCACAAACGTTACAAGATGTGCTAGATCAACTTCGTTAAAAGTAACGAGGTCGGTCTTACTGTATTCAACCTGTAACTAAAACAGTTACAACTAATTGTAGGAGGAATTTATAATGAAAATAGGCGTTATTGGAGCAACAGGAAAAGCAGGGCAAAAAATAGTGGAGGAAGCATTACAACGTGGTCATAACGTTACAGCCATTGTTCGTTCAGCTTCTAAAGTAAAAGAGGATATTCAAGTGATAGAGAAGGATGTATTGGATTTAACGCAAGAAGATGTAAAGGGTTTTGATGTTGTTGTGAATGCGTTTGGTGCACCACTTGGACAAGAAACATTACATGTTGCTGTAGGTCGTCATTTAATCGCTACCTTTAACGGCATTGCCACAAAACTATTCGTAGTGGGGGAGCAGGCAGCCTATATGTAGACCCAGAAAAAACGATTCGTGTTATGGAGACGCCTGATTTTCCGGAAATGTTTTTGGCAACTGCAAAAATCAAGGTGAAAACTTGCAAGACTTACAAGCATCAAATATTTCGTGGACATTTTTAAGTCCTTCTGCCCTATTTGATCCAGAGGGTACGTTCAGGTAGCTATACAACAGGAATAGATCATTTGTTAGTGAATGCTAAAGGTGAAAGTTATGTCAGCTATAGTGATTATGCGATTGCAGTATTAGATGAAATAGAAAATCCACACTATTTAAATAGACGTTTTACCGTTTCCTCAACTAAATAATCCTACTGCCGAGCGTATGAAATATGCTCGGTTTCTCGCTATTTATCGTCGTTTACGAAAAAACTTTCATTTTACTGATAAATGACTGTTTACAAGACGGCATTTATTAGCTACTATCAGTGTGAGTATTAGTTCAAAGGAGACGACAATAATGTCCACACAACGTATAGAAAAAGATTTTTTAGGTGAAAGAGTATTACCAGCAGATGCTTATTACGGGATTCAAACGCTTCGTGCAACAGAAAACTTCCCAATTACAGGCTATAAAATTCACCCAGCCCTAATTAAAGCAATGGGTATTGTAAAAAAAGCAGCAGCATTAGGTAATATGGAAGTACACCTATTATCAAAAGAAATTGGAGAGGCTATTGTCGAGGCTGCACAAGAAGTCATCGATGGTAAATGGGATGCTGAATTTCTAGTAGACCCAATCCAAGGTGGTGCAGGCACTTCTATTAATATGAATGCGAATGAAGTTATTGCGAACCGTGCTCTTGAAATTTTGGGTAAAGCAAAAGGGGACTATCAAACGATTAGCCCGAACAGTCATGTTAATATGTCACAATCAACAAACGATGCCTTCCCTACAGCGATTCATATTGCTGTATTAAATTTAATTGATGAGCTTCTGGTGACGATGGAAAATATGCAAGCCGTATTCCATCAAAAAGCAGAGCAATTTGCACATGTTATTAAAATGGGACGTACGCACTTACAAGATGCTGTACCAATTCGCTTAGGACAAGAGTTTGAGGCTTATTGTCGCGTAATTAACCGTGATATTGTTCGTATCCGTCAAACACGTCCAAACTTATATGATGTCAATATGGGGGCAACAGCTGTCGGTACTGGGCTTAACGCTTTCCCAGACTATATTAAATCTGTAGACCAACATCTAGCTGAAATTTCTGGCTTACCATTAAAAGGTGCTACACATTTGGTAGACGCTACGCAAAATACGGACGCTTATACGGAAGTGTCAGGGGCACTAAAAATTTGTATGATTAATATGTCTAAAATTGCGAATGACCTTCGTTTAATGGCATCTGGTCCTCGTGCAGGTTTAGGAGAAATTATTTTACCAGCACGTCAACCTGGTTCATCTATTATGCCTGGTAAAGTAAATCCTGTAATGCCAGAAGTGCTAAACCAAGTTGCATTCCAAGTAATTGGGAATGACCATACAATTTCTTTAGCATCTGAAGCGGGTCAATTAGAATTAAACGTAATGGAACCAGTGCTTGTATTCAACTTAATTCAATCAATTAGCATAATGAATAACGTTTTCCGTGCATTTACAGAAAACTGTTTAAAAGATATCGAAGCAAATGAAGAACGTATGAAGGAATATGTAGAGAAAAGTGTGGGTGTCTTAACAGCAGTCAATCCACATATCGGTTATGAAGTAGCTGCTCGTCTTGCACGTGAAGCAATTCTTACAGGTCGTTCAATTCGTGAACTTTGCATTGAAGCAGGTGTCTTAACGAAAGAGCAATTGGATTTAATTTTAGATCCATATGAAATGACACATCCAGGTATCGCTGGTTCTAGTATGATGAAATTAAAATAATTTCTAAAGAGGCTGGGACAAAAGAGAAAAGGTGTTAGATTGATGGCAGTCAATCTAACACCTTTTTGTTGCGCCGATGTTGTTCGCTTCGGCGGTGCTTTGCGCGGGCACACACGTAAGCCGCAACCCTCGCTAACGCGCGGAAATGCCCGCGTCTTACGCTGTGTGCGTTCTGAGCAGAAGTCACCGCCTCCGCTACTAACAACTAGTGAACTCTTCTAATTTTTTATTTATTGTAAAAGCAAGAATAGCTAAGTTCTCCATATAGAAAAATTTATGAACACCTTTCCTCTGTTCCTTAAATTATTTTAGTTTTGTCCTAACCTTTATCTTTTTTTAGTATACCAATATACATATAAAAGATGGGCGTATTTCTATCAATCTTAGGATAAATAAACTATAATAATGGTATTATAGTAATATTATAGTTAGGGGATTTTGGTATGACTTTACGAAAAAAAAGTATTTTTGGGTTTTCATTATTAAATTTAATAATGATTGTAGTATTAATTATAGATCTTGCTAATTTAACAGCATTAGCATGGCTATCTACAATATTAACGATTATTGGTATCTCCATTACTTTATCCTATATCTTCTATGTTAAATATAAAGTGATTCAACCTATTAACCAATTATCTAATGCTGCGAAAGCAATTTCAGTAGGTAACTTTGACTCTGATGTCATTACTGTACAAGACAATAGTGAGATTTCAGAATTAGCAAAAGCTTTTATAGAGATGAAAGAGCAATTGCGTACGATGACACTAACAATTGCCAACAGTTCGACAGATTTATCTGCCAGTATCGAAGAGTTGTCTGCAAGTACAAATGAAATTACAATGGCTGTGGAAGAAGTTGACCATCAAATGGAAAAAACGTCAAATGGTCTTAAACAAGCCGCACAATCGGCAAACAATAGTGCTGTTGCAATGCAGGAAACAGTAGATGGCATTGAGCGTATTTCGATTGCCACACAGGATGTTTTCAACCACGCGAAAGAAGCGAATGATATCGCAGGAAATGGTGCAGAAATTTTGCATGTTGCGAAAAACCAGATGGAGTTTATTTCATCGTCAACAGATAAAACGAGTACCTTAATAAAACACTTATCAAATAAAATGACAGATATTAAAAAAATGACAGAAATGATTACAACGATTACAGATCAAACGAATTTACTTGCTCTAAATGCTGCGATTGAAGCGGCACGTGCTGGAGAACATGGGAAAGGTTTTGCGGTCGTTGCGGAAGAAGTTCGTCATTTAGCAGAGCAATCCAAGCATTCTGCTATTCAAATTGTGGACCTTGTAGTAGGTATTGAAAATGATACGAAACAAGTTGCTGTGGCTGTGGAAGAAGACTTGAAAAATGTTCAACAGGGGGTCTATGTCATTGATGAAGCAACAAAATCTTTTGGCAATATTTCGCAGCACGTGAGCCAAATGACTGACCAACTCGAAGGCATTTCGACAACTGTAAATTACTTGTCAAATCGTGCAAATGAGGTAGCTAATCTCGTGTCAACAATTGCAGGGGGTATGGATCAATTGTCCAGCTATACAGAAGCTGTGCTACAGTCAATGGATGAGCAAACGGCTTCCATGCAAGCAGTCAATCAAGTTTCACAGGAATTAACGATACAGGCTGATGATTTACAAAAGATTACAAATCAAATTCATGTATAAATTAACAACGGATAGTTATTTAGGTGATAGATAGTCATTTTAGCAAGTGCACATACATTTAGGCTGCTGTTTGACTTTAAAATACCACTACTTTACAATATAATGTAATAGTTTAGTAGGAATTTTCCAATAAATTCCTTAACAACTGAATAGCGTGTAGTAAGAGGTGTAAATTGCATGCAATTTACTTAAAAGGGAAGTCGGTGCAAATCCGACGCTGTCCCGCAACTGTGAATGTGAGCGTCTTTTCAAATTATGACCACTGTCAAACGACGGGAAGGTGAAAAGAAGCGATGACCATAAGTCAGGAGACCTGCCTGTTACGAGTACACACCATAAACCTACGAGGAATAGGAGGTGGCATGTTGACAAAACAGAATAATCTGTTCGTCACAGTACGTCAAACGACCAACACCAAAGGATGTAAAGGGATACGGCATCAAGCCAAATCGCTTCCATTGGTGCACTGTTTGATGTTATCGGATGAATGATATTTTTTAAGTACGATAGCCATAATCACGGATTTCCTCTACATTTGTAGGAAATCCGTATTTTTTATGTAATCGATACCTTTGTTTTGAAAATATGTACGAGAAGAGGTGCAAGTATGACAAAAATTCAGGTATGTTCAACACGAGAAAAGAAAAATGTTGATATGAAGATTTGTAAGCAACCGCGCATGGAAGTTGCCAAGCAACGAAAAACGAGAATGGTCATTGAGGCGCTAGTTGATCAGTTTTTAGCTACAGGGCTTATTCCGCACGATCGATTGTTTGACTGCATTTTTTATAATAAAGACATTATTTGGATTCAAAATGATGTCTATGAAGGATACCTATTTGCAAAAGCAAGTGTGGCTGATGAATTGAAAACAAAAAAGAATGGTTTTATGATGTATATGCCGACCAATCCGATTGTTTATGAAGTAAATGAGGAGGCCTATAATTTAATTACACGCATCGATTCAATTCGAGCTAAACCCAATCTGGATCGCCTGAATGTAGAGCCAAAACCTATTTTAAGTGCTGCAAGAGTCAATGATTTACTATGTTCGATGGTAATGCGTTTTTATCAGACGTATTTGCAAGACTTATCGATATTAATTCAAGAAAATCAAGATTATAGTAAAATACAACATTTAATAGACTATGTTGAGCGTGAATATGCTCAGTTTTTACAAAGTGTAAAAGAATTAAATGATTATCATTTAAATTGGCATCCGCGTGGTAATGGTCATCAATTGTTGCTGCAACGCATTGAGCAATTACAGATTTTAAAAAGTAAACCTGGGTCGGTTCTTGTGGATTTCTCAAATCATCATGGGTATGTGATTGTGGAGTCAGCGAATTCTTTGAAAAGGAAAACGAAAAAAGCGTTGTAAATTTTTATATCTGTATCGATATGCATACTATGCAATATTCGATTTTTTTCTGAAAGGCATCGAGAAATTTCGATGCCTTTTTATTTTATAGACAATGCATGGCTGCTTTTGCCTCATACCATGGAACTGCATAGCCTTTTCCTTTTGCACAAAAAATACTTGACGACGTATAGTCAGGATCAGCCTGTTTATTATAATTGATTTGTGCGATTATTGCCTCGCTATTATGACATATATCATAGCCATCGAATTGTAAAGATAAAGAGCCTTTGCCGTTTGTGTAAGTAGCAAAAGTAGTACTATAGTGCATAAATGTTGCAACTGGTACACGTCCTGTTAAAATGACTTGCTCCTCTGACAAGATCGGTGAGTCAAAAGTACCGTCTGCTTGTTGAATATCGTTCATCATTCAGTAGATAAAATCATTGGACGCTTTCATTTTGAAGCGGTAATAGGGCTCAAGTAAGATATTTTCGGCTTGTTCTAGCCCTTGTCTTAATGCACGGAAAGTAGCTTCCCGAAAATCTCCTCCTTCGGTATGCTTGATATGAGCTCGTCCTGTCAACAGTGTAAAGCGAATATCAGTAACAGGAGAACCAGTTAATAAACCGTGATGCTCGCGTTCAAATAAATGTTTTTCGATAAGGCGTTGGTGACCTACTGATAAATCATCAGCATGACAGGCATTAACAAACGTATTCCCAGTTCCGCGGATGTTCGGCTCCATGAATAAGTGTACCTCGGCATAATGCTTGAGCGGTTCGAAATGTCCGTAGCCTGTTACAGTCGTTGCAATAGTTTCCATATACAAAATTTGAGGTTTATCAAAGGTAATAACAAGTGAAAAGCGATTTTTTAATACTTCAGCAAGTACTTCAAGTTGTATGACACCCATAATATGTACATGAATTTCTTGGGATTTTTCTTGCCAAACGACTCGTAACGATGGCTCCTCGGCTTCTAGTAAACGAAAAATCTGTAAAATTTCCTTTATATGCTGTTGCCCTTCATACAGTACTTTTGCTTGTAATGTAGGCACAAGTTCATAAGGTTTTGGGAGTAGTGTACTTCCTAAAATGTCTCCTATCTTCGCCATGCTAAGCCCTTTCACTGCAAAAATGTCTCCTGCTTGTACGGCTTGGGCTGTCTGAAAACGACGCCCATTATACAGCCTAATTTCAGTTATTTTTTCGGTAACATCGCCAAATGCAAAGTCATCACGAGTATGCAATGATCCTTGTAAAGCTTTTATAAAAGTTAAGCGTTGTGTGCCATCATGGCGAATTTTAAATACTTCCCCTTGAAAGGGTGCTTGATGGTCGAAGTGTGTCTCTGTCAGGAGAGGAAGCTGTGATACAAATTCCTTGATCCCAATATCTTTTAAAGCAGCACCAACAAAGCAGGGAAATGCTCGCTCTTCGTTAATCATCTTTTGTAATTGTGACAGGCACGTTGAGGCATCGAGTGTATCTGTTAAAAAGGCCTAGAGTAGTTGTTCATCGCGCTCGGCTAGCCACTCTGCAATATAGCTTTGTATAAAATCTTTGCGTAATGGGGCATCGATTAATAGGATGTTGTCGGAACAGTCTTTTTGTAATTGGTTCATCACCGCATTGATATCTGCCCCTTCGCGGTCGATTTTATTTATAAAGAAAAAGGTTGGTATATGGTATTGACGGAGCAATTGCCAAACCGTTTCTGTATGACCTTGTACACCCTCTACTGCACTGACAATAATGATGGCATAATCCATTACACGTATAGCACGCTCCATCTCAGGTGAAAAGTCTACATGCCCGGGTGTGTCAATCAGCGTATATGTATCATTTTCTATTTGCATCCGTCCTTGTTCCGCAAAAATGGTAATTCCTCGGGCTTGTTCAATTGCATGATTATCTAAAAATGTATCTTGATGATCGACTCTTCCACGAGATTGGATACTATTTGTGTGGAATAATAATTGCTCACAAAAAGTTGTTTTTCCTGCATCGACATGTGCGAGCACACCAATCGTTTTATACATAAAAATCCTCATTTCTAATGTAGTCTCTTCTCATTGTACCAGAATGATCGCTCAAACATTTCGTGACAAATAGTTCGCATTCGTGTTTAAATAGTGATAGTTTATTAACAAGTATCATTTATGGATTTTTTTGTGTGATTGAAATCAAAAATACCTTCTGCTAGTCTATTTTTATAACTAAAAACTGCTATATATTGGTGCAAATGGCTTTAGTCATTTGCTTAAAAGGGAAATCGGTGAAATTCCGATGCTGTCCCGCAACTGTAAATGGGGAGTTTATACAATAGTCACTGTAGTTGAACTATGGGAAGACGTATAAGCGATGAACCTAAGCCAGGATACCTGCCAATATGTATTATTTACTTAACACCACGAGGATGGTGATAGTGATTGTTTAAATACCCAATGTATTTATCACTATGACACCCTCTTGGAAACAAGGGGTTTTTTTTATGTGCTAGTAGCAAGGAAATCATTGATTTCTTCCTATACAAATCCAAATACATAACTAAAGGAGAAATGGAACCATGAACAAATGGAAAGGCATGTGGCTAGTTGTTGCCATTGCGATTATAAGCATTTTAGGCGCTTGTAGTGCGAAAGACAATTCGCAAAGTGCTGCACAAAGTGAGCATATCGAGCCTGCTCAAAGCGAGACGACAGAAGTAACCATTGACAATAATGGTACTACACAAGTTTATACAGAAGCACCTAAAAAGGCGATTAGTTTAAATCAGCATGTAACGGAAATTATGTTAGCTTTAGGCTTAGAAGATTCAATGGTTGGTACAGCCTATTTGGATGATAAAATTTATGAACCTTTACAAGCTGCCTACGAAAAAGTACCAGTAATAGCAGAGCAGTATCCAACAAAAGAACAAGTGATAGATAGTGAAGCCGATTTTTTATACGCTGGATGGAAAAGTGGCTTTAGTGAAAAGGGTGTTGGTACACCAGAAGAATTAGAGACACTTGGTATCCACACATATTTACATCAATCTTCAAGTATAACGAAACCAACATTAGATGATATTTTTATGGATATTCGCAATATCGCAAAAATTTTCCGTGTTGAAGATCGAGGAGAAGCATTAGTCGATCAAATGACAAAAGAAGTTGATGCAGTACGTGCAAAATTACCGCAAGGAGAAAAGGAGCTACGTGTGCTTGTCTATGATAGTGGAGATAAGGAAGTCTTTACTGCTGCTCAAAATTTTATGAATGAGCTTGTCACTGTCGCTGGCGGTAAAAACATTTTTGGTGAAGTTGAATCTGGATGGACAACTGTCTCAAAAGAAGAAACAGTAGAACGCAATCCGGAAGTAATTGTCGTGATTGATTACGGTTCTCAAAGTGCTGAAGACAAAATACATTTCCTGAAAAATGATCCTGCATTAAAGGAAACAGATGCTGTGCACAATGAGCGTTTTGTCATATTACCACTTTCAGCTGCTTCAGAAGGGGTTCGTGCGGCAGAGGCTATCAACATTTTGGCTAGAGGATTCTATCCGGAAAATTTTTAATAACTTCAGAGAGCTAGCTAGATGTTATCTTTTTTAAGGAGAATAAAAAATGAATGCATTTCGTTCAAATATACCAGAATGTACATTTGAAAAATTAAATATAGATGGTCAATTTACTCGTCTAGCAGTAAGTCCTGGTATTATCAATAAACATTATACACCCGCGCAATTTCAAAAAATTGCAGAAGTCGTAGGGGACAGTGGGGCCTTTAAATATTCAGCATCCTATAATCTATTGTTGTCTATCCCTACGCAAACAGTTCAAGACGTTATAAGTGAACTGCAAGAAGCGGGCTTATATATGACACCATCAGGCTCCATCGTTGCGTTCAAGGCTTGTGATTTTTGTGATGGAGAGAGGATGGAAGCGGCGGAGATAACAGAACAATTATACATTGAGTTGCAGGGACAAACGGTGCCTTCCAGACTGCGTCTAAATGTCAATGGCTGTGCGTCCGCTTGCTATAATGCCGTCTATGATGATATTGGACTTGTCTATCAAAAAGATAGCTTCGATGTTTATTTAGGTGCTATTCCAATGGGGGCAAAAGCACAGGCGGGTACACTATTTGCTAAAGGCGTTTCCGTGCAAGAAATAGCCAGCCTTTTACAGCATATAATTGGGGTATATCAACAACATGCACGTCCACATGAGCCATTCTATAAATTTTATCGCAGAACGAATACTGCTGAATATTGGCAAATAATGCATAATGTAAAATAAAGTAAAGTTATCCTTTTCGTTGTTTATGTACGATGACAGTATCGTTATCCAAAATGATAGATAGACCCTATGGAGCGAAGAACGGGAAGCAACTTGTACTCAAGTGTTAGATTGACTAATGTCAATTTAACACTTTTTCTTTTTCTTAAATTGGACATATATACCGGCAGTTTAGTTGAATAAATCATATATCATGTGCTCACGCTAAGTCGATTACATTTTAAGGGGATGTAGAAATGTTTAATCGTTTATCAGCACAAAATGGTGTGTTTCGATTACCGCCAATACAGCGCAAAAATAATAAAGAGTTAGATGTTGCTATTGCAGATCTTGAAGCAAGAGGATTTCGTTTAGTAAGACGTGGGATTCAAAATGAGAAAAAGCAACCCCATTCATCGTACAATAAAGTTTGGGCTATTATGGAAAAATTGATGACTTGAAATATAGGGAAAAATAACAAAAAGCTGCTTTGATTTCTCTCAGCAGCCCTATAAGTAGTGAAACACTACGAACTTATATTTTGTCTTTTTATTGTCATTCTATACTTTAAATAATGCATAGACATAATTGAAGATTTTGACAAACTATTTTTGACTGATAGTAACTGTTACTAGAAGTATTAGATAAGGTATATATGTATACAGTTTTGTCAATCTAGTGCTATATGGGAATCCGCATAAGAAAGAATTGTATTGCTTGATGGCATGCCAAAAGTTAGCAGCATTAAAGCCTAATGTAATGATCACTGGTCATGGTGTACTAATGGTTAGTGAAGAATTGAGTGCGGCACTGCGAAAATTTTGTGAATGATTTCGTTCACATTACCCACACTAAAAATTATAAGAATGAAGTGATAGGTCCCTAAAGATTGAAGATTTTAGGGGCTTTTATTAGTGCCAATTATTAACTTCATTTGCACTATTTAATTGAAGGTGTAATCGCTGTGACATTAGGGAATAATAACACAAACTTAGAGAAAGAAGGAATGATTATAAAAACCCATGAAGAGAATAATCGTTCAATGCTAAAAAATGGACATCCTTATGCAAAGCGAAATGTATGGTCAGGGTTTCTTTTTGGTATAGGATTAGTTGCATTTATAGATGAAACCTTTTTTCATCAACTATTACGCTGGCATCATTTTTACGATAAATCGACAACTGATATTGGTTTAATATCGGATGGTTTTTTTCACGCATTTAGTTGGTTTGCGACAATTGCAGGTTTATTTTTATTTGCAGATTTACGTCGCAAAAATGGACTAAGGTTAGCAAGATGGCTAGGTGGTGTATTTTTAGGAGCAGGAGGGTTTCAATTATATGATGGTATTATTCAACATAAGTTAATGCGGATACATCAGATAAGGTATGTAGAAAATGTAATAACATACGATTTAATTTGGAATATCTTTGCTGCAACACTACTTATTATAGGGATTTATCTTACTATGCGTACTAAAAACGCTTATCACATACAAGAGGCTACATCTTATGAGCGCTAAACATAGTAATCATATTGCTCAGATGAATCAGGACGGCTTTCTACACGATTATGCACAACTATTTTTTTTATTGTTATTTAGTATTTTATTAATCATGTATATTAGTGCTACTGTTATTTCAAATCGTCATTATAAAACGTGGCCACTTTATCGCATTGTATGTTTTGTTTTAGGGATAGTATTAGCGGTTATAGCGGTTGCTGGGCCTTTAGCAAATCGTGCAACGATGGATTTTACGGCACATATGGTGAGTCATTTACTTTTAGGCATGTTAGCGCCATTGCTTATTGTGATGGCAGCGCCTATGACACTTTTACTAAGAACTTTGAGTACTTCATTAGCACGTGCACTTACCAAAATACTAAAAAGCTGGCCTCTCCATATACTTACACATCCAATAGTTGCGACTTTACTGAATATCGGAGGGCTTTGGTTATTATACACGACTAACCTATATGCACTTATGCATGACAATAGTTTCTTACATGTAGTTGTCCATTTACATGTATTTCTAGCGGGGTATGTATTTACGATCTCTATTCTTTATGTAGACCCCGTTCCTTACAGAAAATCCTTTATTTACAGAGCAATCGTTTTAATTATTGCATTAGTAGGACATGGAATTTTATCAAAATATATTTATGCGCATCCGCCTGAAGGTGTGCCAATAGCACAAGCAGAAATCGGAAGTAAGGTTATGTATTATGGTGGAGATGTAATTGATGCGATGATCATTTTCATGCTTTGCTTACAATGGTACAAAGCAGTAAGACCGCGAATAGTAGAACCGATGCAAAAAAGCGATAGTTTAGAAAATCGACAAATTGATTCTGTCTAGCACCATTTTTACTGAATATGTTTTCAGCGCATTCGCGTAAAAATTGTTGATAACGAAATGGGGAATGATTATAAATTTGGCGTCTATACGCTCAAAAAAGTGTTAGGTTGACTGAAGGAAGGTGGTCTAACACTTTTATTTTTTTATGGATTGGTAGTCATAAAAAGGGAATAAAACTTTTACTTTCACTCTCGCTTTTAGATGTTGAGTCAAAGCTTTTGCTATGTCAGATAAAGAACTTAATGGAAGCTTGATTTAAGAAAAAATAGTAGACAAAGTTGAAAAACTCGACTTTGTCTACTAGCTTTGTGAGTGACTTTACTTAAGTCACTCTTTTTAGTTTAGCTTTTGAATAAAAACAACTTTTAAGTAGTTGAATTCAGGATGCTCACGTGGCACACGGAAATCCTTTGGTAAACCGTATTCCTCCACAATTTTATAACGAGTATGCGTGTCATTAAATGCTTGCTCGATAAATCCTTTAAATTTTTTCATACCAAAGCTTGCATTATTCGTAGAAGCCACAATAATACCATTTTTTTCAGTTATTGCGATTGCATCCTTTAATAGCTTAGGATAGTCTTTAGCAGTTGAAAACGTAATTTGTTTTGTTCGAGCAAAGCTAGGAGGATCTAATACAACGAGGTCAAATTTCAACTGATGGCGTTGTGCATATTTGAAATAATGGAATACATCCATTACTTTAATATCCTGTGCTTCATAGTCAATATCATTGACACTAAATTGCTCAATTGTTTTGGCTAAACTACGTTTGGCTACATCGACACTTGTCGTTTTTATAGCTCCACCTAGAGCTGCTGCTACAGAAAACGCACCTGTATACGAAAATGTATTTAACACAGTTTTAGCTTTTGAATAGCGTTCACGAATAGCAAGTCGTACTTCACGCTGGTCGAGGAAAATGCCTGTCATAGCACCATCATTTAAATGGACAGCGTAATTCATGCCATTTTCCTTCACGATTAGTGGAAACTCACCAGGCGTGCCCATTACAAAATCGTCTTGTTCGATATATTGCCCTTTACTATCAAAACGCTTTTTCTCATATATCGCTTTATAGTTTACGGTTTCTGAAAGTGCCTCATAAATGACCTCTTTAAATGAATAAATGCCGGCACTATACCAACTCACCATATAATAGCCATCAAAGAAGTCAATTGTTATACCTCCGATGCCATCACCTTCGCCATTAAAGACACGAAAAGCAGTCGTATTAGGATTGTTAAAGAATAATTCACGATTTTGAACGGCTTTTTTAATTTTTTTTGCAAAAAAAGTCTTGTCAATTTCTTCATCGGCATCGGTTGTTAACAGCCAGCCAATGCCTTTATTTTGGATACCATAATAGCCAGTCCCAATAAACCGGTTATGAATATCTAATAGACGAAGTAAGGCACCTTCTTCAGAAGGTAGTTTACGTGTATCAACGGCATCTTTTAAAATAAGCGGATAACCCTTTTTTAATGGTCCTGCAAATTGATTGTTAATTTGTAAAGCAATAGTTTGTGTCATGTTGTCATCCTTTAAAAAACATTTTGCTCTATTATCGCATTGTTTAGTAGCATTACACAAACTTATTTCACGAATGTCGCAATTTTTTCAACTGTTTCAATTGTGGCTGCTTCAAAAAACGCCATTTTACTGAAGTAACTATGAATCAAACCAGCCATAGGGATATGTTCTACATAAACACCCGCCCTAGCTAATTTTTGAGCATATGCAAGTCCTTCATCGTAGAGTACATCTGCTTCTGCCGCAATAATCATTGTTTTGGGAAGAACGCTCAAGTTTTCAATGTGCAAAGGGGAGACAAGTGGATTCGTAAAGTAGTTTGTCTCCGTATATTGCCCTGCAAACCATTGCATCCCTTGTTTATCTAAACCAAAGTGTTCGCCATAAGCATTATAAGAAGCCGTCGTAAAATCAAGATTTACAACAGGGTAAATCAATGCTTGCGCAGTGATTTTAGGGCCATTAAATGTAGCAGCTAAATAGCTAACAACAGTTGCTAAGTTTCCTCCTGCACTATCACCAGCTACTGATAATTGGCTATTATCACCACCAAAAGTTGCAATGTTATCAAAAACCCACAGTAAACCATCATAGGCATCGTGTAAAGGTATTGGGAATGGGTATTCTGGTGCTAAGCGATAATCAATGGATACGACAATGGCACGGGCTTTGTCTGCAAGTAGCCGACAACCTGCATCAGCGGATTCTAAATTGCCGAATACCCAGCCACCACCGTGATAATAAATAATTACGGGTAATTTTTCTGCCTGTTCCGGAATGTAAATACGAATATTTATTTCTTGGCCATCACGCACGCTAATTTTTTTATTTTCTATAGAAGCAAGTTGTGGTGAATGGCTAGATTGCCATGGTGGAACTGTACGTGAGTTTCTTGCTTCCTGTGGTGTCATTTCATAATAATGGGGTATTCTAGCTGTTTCTTGAATATAGCGAATAGCCTCTTTTGTTAAACGTGTCATGATCATCATCCTTTAATCGTTTAAGTAATAACTCTTATTATAAACTATTCTTATAATTTTACTAGGTTTTAGTATCAATTAAGAAAATTTTTTTAATAATGAGCAGAAATATTCCGATAGTAAAGTAAAAATATGTTTATAATAGAATGAAGGATATAACTTGGAGGGTAAGCATGATTTCATTAATAGTAGCACATGATCATAACCATGTTATTGGCTATGAAAACGGTATGCCGTGGCATTTACCGGGAGATTTACAATATTTTAAGGAAAAAACGATGGGCAAGCCTATGATTATGGGACGTAAAACATTTGAATCGATTGGACGACCGCTACCAGGACGACGAAATATTGTCGTTACACGTGATGCAAATTATCGTGCGGATGGAATAGAAACGGCGACAAGTATTGAGGAAGCTCTTGCGTTAGCAGGGGACGTGCCGGAAATCATGATTATTGGCGGTGAACAAATTTTTAGACTATCTATGGAGCTAACTGATCGCATATACATTACAAAAATTAATCATGCTTTTAAAGGGGATACTTTTTTTCCAGCATATGAAGAAGAGTTTGTTTTAGTTGCGTCACAAGAACCAGAAACAGCACCTGAAGGATACACATTTCAATATCAAATTTTTGAACGCAGACAATGACAGTTAGTAGGATTTAGCAGCAAATAATAGTTGTCCTACTTGCAAAAAACGCACGGTGTGAGCTTTTTTATTAGAAGTCAAGTTATAAGCTGAAACTATTATTAATAGTGAATTCTAATTTAATATCACACATTATATATAGAAATTAAAGGGATAGAAGAGCTTACATAAATTGGCTCTATCTATCCTCTTTTTTAACACAGATGCCCCAATTTACTACAACATTAAATCAATCTAATGTTGCAGGTTAGTTGAATAGTGTTGTTAACTCTCAACAAATTGTCTATATTTTTCCATTATTGGTATTATTGTTGGTTTCGCAAATACGATGAAGTACAATTAAATATGTGGGAAATTCAAACCGCATTTAAAGAAAATCATACGCAGGGAGGATATAATGATTAAGAATAAATTTCTAGAGATGATTGAACAGTCAAATATTGCAAATCATAAAGAGTATTTATCTCAAGTATTGAGGCCAGCAATTGATATACTTAGGCATACAGATGCCGAACCACAATTGGGCTGTAGTCGTTTTGGAGGAGCACCTGATTTACCAGTTGGTAGCGAATGGTCAACGTATGAGAAGAAGCCTTATCGCTTCCTTGGTAAGATCAATTTCGCAGAAATCGCTTCAACTGAAAGAGGTCTGCCATCGAAAGGACTCCTAAGTCTCTTTGTAGCAGATGATTATAATAATGAAGATGGTGGTTATCTAGAGGCGTTTGAGGACGGATATATTCATGGTATCTTTATTCCCGAAACAACGAATCTTGAGACGATGATGCCACCCAATTCAGATATTTGCAAGACCACAGTGATTGAGTTTCTCCCGACTATTGATATTCCTTATGACGAATACCAGTTGAATGACTGACCTTTCGATGATGCACAGAGCGACATATACACCGAAATCCGGGATTCTCTACATAAAAGTTCGGACTATCTTCTAGGTTACCCTTCGCATTCTACACTAGCATATGATCCAACGCCTGGAGCAGAATGGATCTCACTTTTAACCGTTGATTCGGATGAGAGTCTTGAGTGGTGTTGGCATGACGGCGATAAATTAATGATATTTATTGAAATAGAACGACTGAAAAACTTGGACTTTAGTAAGCTAAAGTCAGATGCAGGCTAAAGAGCAATTGGGAAAAAGGAATTTGTGAAACATTTCACTTAAAGTAACGGGGTGCTTTAGTTGAAGAAGAGACAGCAATCGCTGTCTCTTTTTACTCCTTAAATGATTCAAAATAAGCTTTAACCCATTTATTTTCGTTTTCTGAAATATACTGTTCAGCAAGAATTAGTCTTTGTGCAAGTTCTTGCTTTGATAGTTTCATGTGGATGCATTAATTTATAAATACAGATACACACAAGCATACATTGAACCACACCCTGCTAACACAAACAGATGCCAAATTGTATGATTATAAGGAAGTGAGCGCCACGCGTAAAAGATAGCACCAATTGTATAGAACAAACCACCAGCTAATAAATAAGCAAAGCCATCACTCCCTAAGAACAGATAGATTGGCTTTATGGCAAAAATAATTAGCCAACCCATAACAATGTAGAAAACAAGAGATAGGATATTAAAACGATGAATAAAAAAGCATTTAAATAACACCCCAAGTAAGGCTAGCGACCATATGATACATAATAGTGTTATGCCCAATGTATCTCCAAGTGCGATTAATAAAAATGGTGTGTAGGTCCCAGCAATTAAAATATAAATAGCGGAATGGTCGAGGATAGCAAAAAAATATTTATATTTTTCAGGCAGACTATGGAGTAAGGTTGACATCATAAACAAGATAATGACAGACGCACCGAAAATACTAAAAGTTGTAATATACAGTGATCGCCCGTTGTGAACAGCCGTTAATAGTAACATTACAAGTGCTGGAATACTTGCGAGCAACCCTACCCCGTGAGTAATGGCATTCCACAATTCTTCCTTCCGTGTTTTATAGTCAAATGAATTCATCATTGTACACCCTTCCTTCGTTCTATATTTACAATAGCCTATTCAGTGGACTATTCCTATGTATGTTTGTCATATATTTACTTATCTAAAATGTCATGTCGATTTATAGAGGAAAATGTTAGACAAATTTAATGAAAAAAGGCTATAGTATCCAAGGTAGCGTAAATGAAAAGACTTGAAATAGACAAGTCAGATGACAAATGTCATGTTTACATATGGAAACATTAGTCTATATAATAATTTCAATGAAGTAAAAGGATGTGTCGAAGTGGGACGAATTCATATTGTAACGGACTCAACTTGTGATTTAACAAAAGAAGAAGTAATGCAACACGGTATACATATTGTGCCGTTAACCATTCAAATTGATGGGAAAACGTATATAGATGGAGTGGATTTAGAGCCACAAACTTTTTTAGGTTTAATGAAAAATGCGAAAGATTTGCCGAAAAGTTCTCAACCTGCACCAGGGAAATTTAAAGAATTGTACGACGAGCTTGGAAAAGATGGAGATCAAATACTTTCCATTCATATGACAGGTGGCATGAGTGGAACAGTCGAATCAGCTCGACAGGCGGCACAAATGACAGATGCAAATGTAACTGTCATTGATTCTCGCTTTATTGCAATTGGGCTTGCGATACAATTACGAGAGGCCATTAAAATGCGCGATGCAGGAGCGACTGTGCAAGAAATCGTCGCACGTTTAGACAAAGTACGTGAAAATACACATTTATATGTGATTGTTGATACACTTGAAAATTTAATTAAGGGCGGTCGAATTGGTAAAGGAACAGGCTTTATCGGTTCTTTGCTCAACATAAAAGTAATTGCGAACTTAGAAGGTGGCGCATATAATCCTGTGTCAAAAGTTCGTAGTCACAAACAGGTTGTCAATTACTTATTTAAGCAATTCCAAGCTGATACTGCTGGTAAATCAGTAAAAGCTGTGGGAATTTCACATGCTGACGGTTTAACAACAATGGGTGGTCCCTTAAAAGAATTAGTAGAAGGAACAGGCTTTGATGAGGTAGAAATTGCCTTTACCTCTCCCATTATTTCTACACATACCGGTCCAGGTGCAATTGGTTTTATTTATTTTGCCGAATAATTGATAAGAGCTGCTACATAAGTAATTGTAGTAGCTTTTTACTGTTCTTAGTCAGCTTGGAAGATGGTTAACAAGTATTGAGATGAATATGCTTAGATTTTTCTTGATAAATTGGAGCATCGTCACTTTTCTTTGTCGTGACAACTATCTATAATAGAACTAACAGCAAATGATGGAAGGTGGTCAAATGGGCATCTGGCGAATTATTTTGTCATGTTTGACCGTCTTAATACTAAGTGGTTGTGCAATATCAATAGATGAACCGAGTCCGCAGGCTGACGATGAACATGAACAGTCAGGGACGGAGCAAGATATGAGACAGGATGAGCAACAAGCAGAGGAAGAGACAAAGCACTCTAGTAATGTATTGACGCAAATTTTTGAACATTTTTTTGAGCCTACACCAGAGGATTTACGGCAAATTGATGATGACAACGCAAAACAACTACATTACTTGGCACTTGGAGATTCATTAACAGACGGTGTCGGGGATGAGTATAGTCAAGACGGTTATGTTGGAAGATTAGCAGATTCAATGTTAGCTTGGACTTCGATATCAGAAGTTAAGGTTGAGAATCGGGGAAAAAGAGGAAGACGTAGCGATCAGCTATTAAAATTATTAAAAAAAGGGCATTATGATGAAGAGTTACAACAAGCACAGCTTATTTCATTAACAATGGGTGGCAATGATGTAATGAAAGTCGTCAAAAAGGACTTGTTTAACTTAAAAAGAGATGCCTTTGATAAGGAATTATTAACCTATGAGAATCGTTACAGTAAAATAATTGACAATATACGTGCAAAAAATCCAACTGTACCGTTATTACTTATCGGGTTTTATAATCCCTTTTCAATTGTCACCAATGATAATGAATTTGATACGATTATTACAGAATGGAATAGCGTTATCAAAGAAATAGCAAGTAAGGATTCAAACGCTTGTTATGTCTCTGTAGAAGACTTGTTTGATTCAAATGAAGAACTGGTCTATCACACGGATTTTTTCACCCCAATGCAAAGGGGTATGATAAAATGACGGAGCGAATTTTAGCAGCAATGGAGCAATGTAAAATGGAACAAAAAATTAATAAGGAAATAGGCTTCGGGGAGTGAAAAAATGAATAAATGGAAATTCGCATTTTTTGCGTTAGCAGGTATGGTTATTTTTTCAATTCTCCTCGTCGTTTATTTAGCAACGAAGCCAGTTGAAGGATTTGAATTAGCGAAGAGTGCAGACAGTGAAGAAAACGTAACAGGTAATGTTCTTGTAGTACAAACGACTACGAAAGAGTTGGAGTCAATTACCAAAAAATATTTAAAGGACACAGCTAAAGGCTCACCATTGCCATTGGATTTTACCATTGGAGATGATATTGAATTACGAAGTAAATTAACTGTTTTTTATACAGAAATTCCGATTTCAATGAATTTTGACCCGATCGTTGATGAAAAAGGCAATATTATTTTAAAGCAAACAGGGATGAATGTAGGGCTTTTAAACATTCCGCCGGAGACGACCATGAAAATTATGCGAGATTCGGTGGATTTCCCTTCATGGATTACGGTCAATCCAAATAAAGCTGAAATTTATATTGATTTATCGCGAGTAAATATTGCTTCAGGTTCGAGGGTTCGTGCGAAGGAATTAGACTTACCGAACGATAAGATTTTATTGGAAATTATCGTCCCAGGAAAATAAGGAGTGAAAATAAATGGCAATACAATATGCGACATTTGCAGGCGGCTGTTTTTGGTGTATGGTCAAGCCATTCGATGAAACACCGGGCATTAAAGCTGTCGTTTCTGGTTACACTGGTGGACATGTTGAAAATCCAAGCTATGAACAAGTCTGTTCGGAAACAACAGGTCATGTAGAAGCGGTTCAAATTACATTTGATGATGACATCTATTCATACGAGCAATTATTAGCTACATTTTGGACATTAATTGACCCAACGGATGCTGGTGGGCAATTTTTTGATCGTGGACAATCCTATACAACGGTCATTTTTTACCATGATGAAGAGCAGCGTGAATTAGCTGAACGTTCAAAGGCAGATTTAGAAGCTTCTCGTAAGTTTGATAAGCCGATTGCTGTAAAAATTTTACCTGCAAGCACATTTTATGCTGCGGAGGACTACCATCAATATTATTATAAAAAAATCCAATGCACTACGAACGTTATGCAGTAGGTTCTGGTCGCAAGGCATTTCAGGAACAACATTGGGGGCATAAAAAATGAATAAAGAGCAACGTTTAAAAGAACTGACAGATATGCAATACTATGTAACGCAGGAAAATGGGACTGAGCCACCGTTTCGTAATGAATATGATCAACATTTTGAAGAAGGAATTTATGTAGATATTGTTTCAGGAAAGCCACTCTTTAGCTCCCATGATAAATTCAATTCTGGTTGTGGATGGCCAGCATTCGCAAAACCAATTGCACAAGAGCATGTGACGGAGCATTTTGATACTTCTCACGGAATGCGTCGTGTAGAGGTAAGAAGTAAGGAAGCTGATTCTCATCTAGGACATGTCTTCCCAGACGGTCCTCAAGAGTTAGGTGGTTTGCGTTATTGTATCAATTCTGCATCACTTCGTTTTATTCCAAAAGCGGATTTAGAACAAGAAGGCTACGCTGAATATAGCGCCTTATTTAAGTAATAAGCAAAACGCCTAGTACGCTTCTCGTGCAGGCGTTTTTTTTGGGAAAACAAAAAGAGGGTGGGTATAACTAGAACGATATAGCAAAAAAGTGTTAGATTGAACTGCAATCAATCTAACACTTTTTCACTTTGCCTGCGCCTCTTGTTTTAAATTTTAAACGTACCTACAACACTACGTAAACTATCTGCTTGATGCGCCAGTTCAGTTGCCGCTGCATTAATTTCTTGCATGGACGCAGAACCTTGGGTAGCAGCAGCAGCAGACATCACCGTATTGGAAGCTGTTTGTTCAGCATAGGCATTTATATGCACAAAATCACTTGCTACAGCATTACTATAATCAAGCGTATGGGCTATTTTATCAACCATTGTAGTAATAATCGCAGTCGTTTCTTTCGTTTGCGTTAAAATATTGGACAATGACTGGTTAGTTTCATTTGTCACCTCAACGCCTCGAATAACCGTTGTAACACCTTCTTGATTTTGTGTAATAATTGATGCCACTTCCTCTTGTATGGAATTTACAATAACAGTGACTTCTTTAGCCGCAGTTTGTGATTGCTCAGCAAGCTTGCGTACTTCATCTGCTACAACAGCAAAGCCACGACCATGCTCTCCAGCACGGGCTGCTTCAATCGCCGCATTTAATGCAAGTAAATTTGTTTGCTCAGAGATTGCAGTAATCGTACTGATTATAGAGGTTATATCGGCAGATTTGCGGCCAAGTGCCTCAACGGTTGTAGAGGTAGAAGCAATTGTTTCTTCAATTGACTGCATGACTAAGGTAGATTGTAGGACAGAACGACTTCCTTCATCTGCTGCTTGTTGCATGGCGATTGAAGCTCGTTGTACAGCATTAGCTTGTTCATTCAACTGATGCATAGAATGGTCTAAATCACTCATTTTTTGTTGAGCACTATTCATGCTATTGATTGTATTCTCACTATCACTTGCGATATCTGCACTTGCATCTGCAATATTTTGAATTGTGCGTGCATTTTCATCAGCTAGCGTCATGAGCTCTCGGCTACTATTAGATACATGATCTGCAAGTTCACTGACGCGTTTAATAAGGTTTGAAATAGACAAAATAAGTGTATTCGTCGAGTTAGCAATTGTTGAAAATTCATCATGGTTACGTACACGGACACGCCTTGTTAAATCACCACCCGCTTGAGCAATATCTAAAATGGAATGGTTAATCGCACGCGTATTATTTTTTAATGAATTAAATAACATATAACCAAAAATGATAATGGCAATAAGACTGATAATCGAAAAAATAAAGAAATAAGTATTGGATACAGTTACCTGTTTGTTCAATTTATTAAGTTTTGTTTTGTTCGATTCATCCATTACTATATTGATGGCGTCAATATTATTATCAATATGTAATTTCATTGTTTCGCCAGTGCCTTCAATCATGAGCTTCCTTGCTTGTTCAAGACCAAGATCATCTCGCATTGTCATGACCTTTTTTGAGTATTCAAGGTAGTTTTTATAATACTGGCTAATTGCTTGTATATGCCCAAGTTCCACTTCGCGGTCTGCAAATTTTTCTTGTAAGGCAGCTATTTTTTTATTAATAGAATCAATTTTCATTTTGTAAGAAGTGGAATAACTACCATTACCGGTAATTAGGTAAGCTTGTTCGAGGTTGGTTAATCTAGCAATTTCATAGGCAAGCTGATTTACTGTAAGCTGTTCTTGTACATTCTTCTCAGTAAAATCCTCCATTTGTTGTTGAAGATTTGTAATATTGATATAAGATAATATACCCATTGTTGCATTAATGAAAATAAGCAAAGTAAAAATGATAAGTACTTTTCCTCGAATTAAATGATAAAAACGTTGTCGTTTTTCTGTAGTAGGAGGGAGATTGTGCCTACTAGCTTTAGAATCTATAACTTTCTTTTTTCTAAAAAAGTTAGAATCTAAGAGAGACGGGCGGTTTCTCATAGGTTTACTAGCCTGACTCTTGTTTTTCATCGCCATCACCTTCCTAATTTTTGCATTTATTGACTTCAATTCTATCGTATTATACTAAAAAATTCTATCCTAATTTCACAAAATTTTCATTTTTCAGATAAAAAGGCGTAATATTTTTGCATGACAAAAGTCTATAAGGTGAAAAGGCTATTCGGTTTTTCTTTACTAGTAAAAAATACTTAAAGAAAAAAATGATACATTTTATGACGAAATGTATTTTTTTTGATAAACTAGCGGAAAGTAAAAATGAAAAGGGGAGGCATTTTTCAATAATGAAAAAGAGCTTTTATTTATATGTATTAACATTCAGAGGGGGAGAGTGGTCAGATGCAAAAGTTCGATTTGCTGAAGAAGTTTTTCATGAACATAACTTTCCTAAACAAAGCATGGATTTTGATGAGTTATCTACATATATCGAAACGTTTGCAACAGAAAATTTAACAACTGAAGTGTTTGATGAGTTATGGGATTTATACAGTGAACAAGGACGATAATGATTCGCAATACTTTCATTATTCGTACTTTTATAGTTGCTAGACGTCTAGCATTGCGTAAATACGTGAAACAAAGTATTATTTATAGTGATAACTGACAGAAAAGAGGGATTGCAGTATGAGTATTCATATTAATGCAAAAAAAGGCGAAATCGCTGACACTATTTTACTTCCGGGAGACCCACTACGTGCAAAATACATTGCTGAAACGTTTTTAGAAGATGTTACATGCTATAACGAAGTCCGCAATATGTTTGGTTATACTGGTACGTATAAAGGTAAACGTATTTCTGTACAAGGTACTGGTATGGGCGTGCCTTCCATTTCCATTTATGTAACAGAATTAATGCAAGAATATGATGTACAAAAGTTAATTCGTGTAGGTACTTGTGGTGCAATTCAAAAAGATGTTAAAGTTCGTGATGTTATTTTAGCACAAGGAGCAACAACGGATTCACGTATGAATCAAATTATTTGGGGCAACAACATTGACTTTGCACCAATCGCTAATTTTGACTTATTATTAAAAGCATACAATGCAGGTAAAGATGCAGGCTTAAGTCTGCAAGTAGGTAATATTTTCACAGCAGATCTATTTTACTCAGACGAGCACCAAAATGAAAAGCTAGCTAAATACGGTGTACTAGCTGTAGAAATGGAATCAGCAGCACTTTACACATTAGCAGCGAAATTTGGCCGCCAAGCACTTTCTATTTTAACAGTAAGTGACCACATTATTACTGGTGAAGTCACAACATCAGAAGAGCGCCAAACTACATTCAACGACATGATCGTTGTTGCGTTAGAGGCTGCTATTCAAGAATAGTTGATATAGCAAGGTTTTAAAGGCTTTCATTTTTTATGAATAGTGAGCAAGTGACCAGAGGCGACGAAAAGGCGACCATTTACAGGATTTCGTCAAACAGGTCACTTGCTTTTATTTTTTCCTGTTCTGTTAAATGACTGTAGGTATTGAGGGTTTGTTTTATATCCGTATGCCCCAGTTGTTCTTGAATGATTTTGAAATTAACATTCTTACTAATCATATACGAAGCGTAAGTGTGACGTAATCCATGAAAAGTGAGAAGCGGTAAGTTAAATCGTTTCACAATTTCTTTCCATCTATTAGACATACTATCAGGGTGTGAAGGAAACCCATTACTTTTCACAAATAATAGGTTTATTGGACTGTTATCTTTATCGAGCATGGGTGTCCACAATTTACCTGATTTTAATTTTAATTTTTTTAAATCCTTTTCGTATTCTTTTATTTCTTTCATCAGAGATTTAGGGATAAATACGATTCTTGCTCTCTTGGTTTTGGTGTTACCAAGAAAAAAATGTTTAGTTTCTTTATCATATTGAAGTGTTTTATCGATTAATATTGAATTATTCGTGTAATCTAAGCATTCTAATCGTATACCTGCTATTTCAGTTATTCGTAATCCCCCGAAAACCGCAAGTTTGATTTGTAGTTTGTGTTTTGGATATACTTGATCGAGAATGGAGAGTAGTTGTTTTAACTGATTTGCATTATAAAATTGTATTTCACGATGTCTTTTTTCAACGTATGGACGTTTTACTCCTTTCATTGGATTTTCCTGAATGACTCCCCAATCAATAGCTTTGGAAAAAATACTTTTCAATACCATGTATTTTCCGTTTAAATTACGCTTACCTTGTTCTTTTTCTTCTTTGAAATAATTTACAATATGAAAAGTTTTTATTTTTGACAGTTTCATATTCTTAAAATATTTAAGAATGCCTCCTTGTAAACACGATTCATAACTATTCCGAGATTTAACCGTTAAATCTACACGTACATAAACATCCATCCACCGTCTTACAAATTGATCAAAATTAATATTTTCTATCTCTTTTTCAATCTCCATATTAGCTACTTCGATTTCGAATTCGGTAATAGCTTTTTTGATAGATCGTTCTGATAGACTATTAAGTGTAACATTTTTGTATTTTCTTATACGTTTACCTTTTTCTTCATCATATCCGAGTTCAACTGTGATTTTGATACGTGGTTTTCCGTTTTTCGTAGGTTTTAATACTTTATAACTTGCCATAATTATTCTCCTCTCTTATAAATGATGTAAAGCTGAAATTATTTCATCACCACCTTTAAGGGAAGGTATGTTCTGTTTTAAGGTAAAAAAATTTTAGGTTTTTGTATTTTTGAGTTTCAATTCAATCGAAGTATCATAATGATCCGAATCAAATTGTAAAGTGGATAGGGAAAAGAGCCTGTTTTCCATTTTAAAGTGCAATTCAAAAAACTCTAAATCTATATGCATAAAAATAGTTGACTTAATTAATGACATTATTTTAAACTATTCCCATAAAATCAGCCAATATTTTCAGCTTATTTAGCTTGAATTTTTCCGATTTCTTTATAAGTACTCATATCGAGCCTATGGCGGAATAATTTGATTTCTTTGTGATGCTTTTTTAAAAAGGCTAAGGGTTGCTTGGTATTAAGAGAGCTTATTTTCGGACATTATTCAAAGGCGTTAAGGTCATAATTGCGCAGAGACTCAGTAACATTCTGATTTAGAAGAACAATACTAAACGAAAAATAGTAAATATTTTATTAATATACAAGAGAAGGTAACATTCGAGATGTTAAAATGTCTTTTTAGTTTATTATTAAATCATTTACACTATATCAAATGGGTGATAATAAATTTTAGTAATTAATACAAATTTTAGTAACAAAGACACTATGAATAAATTGTCGGAAAATATAGAATAGAGTTATAAAAAAGGAGTAATTAGTATGAAAATGAAAAAAATGTTAGCTCCATTCTTGATTGCAGGTTTTGTTTTATCAGCGGGAGGTAATGCTACAGTTAAAGCAAGTGAAGTAGATAATGAAGTTGATTGGGAAAAGGCTTGGGAGTCATTGGAAACAGAAAATTATCCAAGTCATATTATTCTTGGTGAAGAGTACTCTTTATATAGCGATATTTGGAAATATACTGATGGAAATACAAGTCTTTCAAAAAGTAATGGAAAAGTTACGAGCACGGGGTATACAAAAGGCGGGGGCTTGGCTGATGTCATAACTGTACAAACATCAATCTCTATGAATGGATTGAGTTCTCTTCAAGGGAATTCTGACTCTTCTACTGTATTAAATACAACCAAAACAACAGTTACTTCTACAATTTCGAGCACTGATCCGGCAGGTAGTAATAATTGGACTGGTTTAACATACCATTCGATAAACAGAGCGGCTTCAAATATAACATTCTCAGGATATACTTCTGCTAATGGAGAATATTAAAATTAAAATAATTTAATACCGATTATTTTCTAAAAAAGATTTAATCACTTCATTGATTAAATCTTTTTCTTTATCAAGGAGTAAATAAAATGAAAAAAAAATATTTATCTTTTTCTATACCAATTTTAATACTTTTATTAGGTATAATAGTGTATTCGACAATAGAAAACTCAAATAAAATAGAGACAAAAGTTTATGAAGAGGCTTCTAGTGATTCTCCTGATGTGAAAATTTCAAATGAATATCAATTTTTAGATTCCGCTTCGGATATTCCTTCATCTTTAACACGTGTAACAGGATTTCTTCCAAATGAAGAATACTTAGAATATATAAAAGTTAAGGATACTCAATTTTCTTATATAAAACTAAATAAGAATCAACGCCATATAATAGGTACAATTGTATTTGAAAATAAATTAAAAGAAAACATGAAAGTTCAGAGTTTTTTTATGCAAGGTAATAAAGTAGCGAGAGTGAAAGTTAATAGCTCTAGTGAATGGTCTAATTCCATATTATATGATTTACAACCCGAGTCCTCAGTAGAAATATCCGTTAAGATTGAATGGGACAAAGAAGGAATGAATGAATTATTATTTTTCCCACTAGAACACACAGGATTTAGAGGCATGTATAGTGGTCATACATCATCCATTCATCGTAATTTTGTTATGGATAGTGAAACTAAAATAGATAAGAATAATTTAGATAATCAAGCTTTTGAATTGGCACCGCAAAACTATGAAAATTTAAATTTAAACCTCAAACCTACATGGATAGAAAAAAATAAACAAGATGTTGAACTTATGGTGAACAACGGAACATTGGTTACTAAAACTCCTATAGAAGGAATGAAACTTGATCCTGTTCCCTATAGTACTGAAGTTGATATAGTTCTATTAGACGAAAAGGGGGATTCTTCTATTTTAATGGAGAAAGTTAAAGTGGAAAAAAACAAACCTACATATATATATTTTGATTCTCCAATATTGAAAGAGTTGCGCACATCCACAGAAAGAAATTTTTTAATAATTCTTAATAATAGGGAAGAACAATTACTTTTAGATTTAAAAGCTTTTGATTTAGGATTAAAACCTTTTCCTACTTCAGTTAAATCAGTAATAGAGTTCTACAAAGAGAGTAATTAGTTTGTAAACAATTGATACAGTAATCATCTAAATTTACTAACAACTGTTTTATATTTCTAATTTAGGTATCATTTACTAGTTTCACTTGTTGTATAATAAGATAAATAATTTAAAGGGAGGAGAAAAAATGAAGCTAATGAAAGTATTTATGAAATTTTTGTTCTTTTTTATAATGATATTTTTATCTCTTATAATCTCTAGGCGTGTACTAATATATAGTATAATATCTTCATCGGAACCAGGACTGTTAAGACCAGCTAATCCCGACCCACTATCTACAGTTTCACCATTTGTTGTCTATGCTATAGAAGCTTTTTTTGTTATGGTATTTTTATGGATTGCAAATAAAATAATGCAAGGTTTCTCTTTCCTTAAATCGAAAATGATTCATAATTCTGCTCAATAGGTTAATAGGAATTATAATGAGAGTGTGGTTTTATCCTGTAAATAATTGCTACGTTTGCATACGATATTTAGATAAAATAATAACCGCGCGTTTTTGAAAAAAACAGAGCATCTGCTGAACTATTACAATTGGGGTAGTCCACAATGGATATTCTGTTTTTTAATGGAAAATAAAACAGCTTTGTCAATACAAACTATAAAAATGGAGGGAATATTACTCATTTATATAAATAATATAAGTGATCATGTATCTCTTTAAAAGCGCGTATTATCAATTTCATATATACGGTATTTTAATTTTATGATAGTATGAAACTATAACTTGTTATTTTTCTTTTTATGTAGACATATTTATTAACAGCGTTTGCTGATAAAACAATATTGTTGTACGGTACTTTAACTACTCAAGTCTATGGACTTTTTAAACAGCATTTTTTAGTGCTACCATTAAATAGTTCATGGGCTTTTTTTATGCCTATGACAGCATGTGTACATCATTTAAAGAAATTTACTAGAATAAATATAAGAATATAGATTAAACCGGCTTTTGAAGGCTATAAACGACTAATTTAGCAGAACAACTTTAATAGTTTTGCATAGTTAATCGATATGTCTACATACGCTTTTTTGTCGTAATAGGAGGATGTTTTTTATGAAGAGAACAGGTAGAGGGTTGTTTTTAGACCTTTTGCTGGAGGTTGCGGTTTTTCAACGGGAAACAGCGGAAGCTATTCATAGTTAGGGAAGGCATGGAGGTAGTCGTAAACCACGATGAAAGTGCAATTGTATTATATCAAGCTAACCATCCAAAAATGCAACCTCCCACAAGCGAAAAATAAAAACGTCTCCTACCAGTTCAGGTTCATGATAATGAAAAGTTAAAGGTATTTCACAATTAGTTGATTTAGCTTGTTTACATGCCTTTAAAATGCTTGTCGAATTCGATTTAGCTGATCCAACGAAAATGAGCTTCTGTTTGAATTTGAGGTAATAAAGGTAAAATTGAATCCGTTTCGTTCTTACGAGTATCTTGTGCTTGTTTTATTGCTGATTGTTTAAATGAAAAATCTTTTGAATCGTAACTTGGATGAAGAAGTAGATATTGTTTAAAATAAGATTTTTGCTCATTGTTTATTTTGATGTAATCCATTTCAGTATTTGATAAAAAGCATTACACCATCTTAAAAGTTTATCTCTCATATTATCCGAGTGACTTTGATAGATAGAGCCTTTTAAATATTTATATGTGTTTCTACATTAAATTCTGTTATGTTTAGTAAATAAAAATAAAAACTTTTAAATATATCATTTAATCTTGGTTGATTTGTAACTTAGCGTTCCAACATCTACATTTTTATCAGAAAAACTTAAAAACTAAGAAACAAGTGCTTATTCCATGGTCTTCTGCTAAATTACGAATATAGTAATTAAAATTCTGTTAATGAATTTTATCTAAGTAAAATATTCCTCTTGCATCTTGCAAATGAAGTAATCGCTCATCTACTTTACCCAATAATTGCTCATAAAATGGAGATTAAGGCTTATTTATTAATATAGTCAGTGTAATTACTTCCAACCATCTAATCTCAGTAAAATTATATCCTACATCTGTTTATTTAGATTTATTTTTCGTTTGTTTTTCTTTTGTTCCAATTACTCCATTTCCCTTTCAGCCATATTCTCCAACGTACTATCATCTTTAATGGCTTTCTTCTTCAAAGTAATGCTCATAAATCTTAATGGTTTTTTCATCTTTCCACTTGATATATTTTAATTAGCTCATTCTTTTTTTGTTTGAGTCCTGCTTCTATTTTGAAGATGCCTTAAATCACAGCGATACAGAGATCAGCAAAACGTTCACCCACTGTAAATGTTCTAGCAATTAGTTTAATTGTCTGTTGTTCATCAGCGGAAAATGTTAATTTCTTTAACATAAAGTCCGGAATGCAAAAATTATATGCAAATGGACTAATTTCTCTTATTACTTCTACAGGAGTTTCTAATTTAATTTTGTCTAACTTTTCAATTGATTGAAAGTAAATACCTAATAATACCCCGAAATCCTCCCAAATTCGGAGTTTGCCGTGGTTCTCATTTAAGAAAATTCTCCAATTACCATCTAAGTTATTTATTTCAGAAGAAAATGGAATATAATATGTTTTTAAATTAAAATGATTCGAGATATTATCAATTTTATTAAAAATATTTTCCTCATTCTCTAAGTTTAAATTAGTATAAATTTGTTGAATAAAATTTTTCATTGATAAAAACTCCCTTCTTACATTTTGAAAACGATATAACTATCTCCCTAAAAACTTCTTCTTTTTTTCATAAAATATTCAATTTATTGTAAAATTCGCTAATATAATAACACTAATAATGTATTTTTGACAACGGAATATACAAACTTTTCAAAAAATTGAATTAAGAACTGATGTTCGATTCTGGTTTAAAAAAATTCCTAGCTTCATTATTCATTATCAAAAATCGATTATTGATATGAGAAGATAGGGAATTTTGTTTAACATATTTATTTATAGTTAATTTCTATTTTTCGTCTTTGATAATTTTCCACATTAATCGTAGTTTTTCTAAATCTTCCTCGGGAGATTTAGGTAAATCTAAAATCCATCTTTTTAATTCTAAATTTTCAATGGCTTATAAAAATCCTTTTTCTTCTTCGTTTCTTTCCACTGTATTAGGATTATCGGTTCTGCCTAATTGAAACGCAGAATGGGCAAACAGTGAAGAATAAGGCGAACGACTTCTCTATAGAGATTGAAAAAGCTACTAGTTCTTCACAACAAAACATCACAATTACTGATGAAACGAGTAAAATCGATTTTGGTCTAGTTTCAGCCCACCATAAGAAATCAAATAAAACCGAACCAGTTCAAAATACTGAAGGTCTTGTGCAAAATAATACAATAAAATACCCGAACATTTTAGAGGATGCTGATGTTATTTACACAGTAGGTTCTGATCGAGTAAAAGAAGATATTGTTTATCGTGAAAAGCCTACAGGTGGTTTTCCACAAAAACTTACTTATAAAGTAAATGTGACAGGATTAACAGTCGAACAAGTTAACCAAACCATCTATTTAAAGGATGCCACTACCAATGCTCCTTTATATTTAATTGAAGCACCGTACATGTATGATAGCTATAAACCTGAAGGATACCAAAGTGTTGATGAAATACAATCAGTTCCTGAAGAAGCAAAATCATATTTATTAAAATTAAGTTATGAAGTAATTGGTCAAGATTTATTTGTTTACTTAGCACCAGATGTTACCTGGTTAAATAGTGAGGATCGTGTATACCCAATTACGATTGATCCAACAATTGTTCGCCTACAAACTTCAGCAAACATGGAAGATACGACAATACGTAGCGCTGCACCTACACAAACTGGGGGAAATGACTTTGAACTCGGCGTAGGGACTGCGGTAGGTGGTAATACGGTTAGGAGCTTATTAAAATTTGATTTAAGTGTTGTACCTTCGAGTACAACAATCGTATCTGCTGATTTAAATTTATGGTTTTCATCGACAAATAATAATTCTCCTATTTCCATTAATTTGCACAATGTAACTAGCCCGTGGGAGGAAAATCAAGCTTCTTGGACCTATGCCAAAACTATTCCTTATACAACATGGAAAACTGCAGGTGGGGATTTCTCAACAAATACTATTGGTTCGGTAAAAAATATCGGAACACCGCCAACAAATATAGCAGACGCAATGGTTAACTGGAAGGTTCCACTTAATGTTGTACAAGGATGGATTAATAACCCATCTACTAACTATGGTTTTCTATTAAAGGGTGATAATGAAGCTACACAAATTTATAAAAAGTTTGCTAGTAGTGAACAATCTACTTTAAATCAATACAAACCACAACTAGTTGTCACGTATAAAACAACTGCAAGACTAGGATTAGAGGATTATTGGGATTATGATTCACCATTGGTGAATGGTACAAATTATGTAAACCTCACAACAAATAATAATATTTTACAATATGAAGATATGTTTATTTTAGGTCGTGCTGATGCTAGCTTAACTTTTACTAGAACTTACAATAATAAGGACTATGAAAAATCAGCTTTTGGTTATGGCTGGAGCTTTACTGGTGATGAGAAGATTTTCATTAATACAGGAAGTCAAGGTAATCAACTACAGTATAAGGATGCCGATGGTACAATTCATGTTTTTACTTATGATACACTAACAAACCAGTATAAAGGTGAATACGGTAATTACGACAAAATAAAGAAAAATACAGAAGATACATTTACTCTTTACGATTTATATGGCAACCAAACAATTTTTAAAGTTCGTGAGTCTACAAATGATACAGATGTAAAGGTTGCTTATATTACAACTCAAATAGATCGTAATAATAATAAAATTAATTATTCTTATGATACTAGTAATAAATTGACAGAGATTGCAACGGATTTAGGTAAGGAAGTTTTAAATAAAAAACTTCAGTTTGGTTATGATAAAGATGGCTTAATTAGCACAATGACTTATGGTGATCAACAAATTACGTATCGATATACTACAGATGGCTATTTACAATATGTAGATGTGTTGAAAGACCGCAAGGATAACAAAGTAACAATAACTACAACACAATTTATGTACACGAATAAGTTTCTAACGACAATTGTAGATGCGAATGATAAACGAACAAAATTTGAATATAATGGTGCAGATTTAAAATATGTGTACGAACCATCTAAAGATACTGTAAATCAACCTAAAACAGAATACTCATTGGATCGAGCAACAGGCGTTGCAACAATTACGGACCCTGAACGAAGTGTTACAAAATATTTTGTTAACAATAATTATGTTATTGAAAAAATCATTTCTCCTGCTGGGGAGGAGAGAACGTACAAACTTGATGAAAACTATAATCTTCTACAAGAAATAGAAACTATAGATGGTGTATCGAAGGTTTTGCAAACCAACGAGTATGACGGTAACGGCAATCTATTAAAAACAAAGGATGCGGAAAATAATATACAATCGTATTCGTATACTACATTCCAAGATGTTGACACGTTTACAGATTCAAAAGGTAAAGTAAGTAGATTATGGTATGATAACGGTAATTTGATAAAATCCGAAATACCTTCATCAACCAGTCTAGCTACGACCACTTATGGATATGACAAATACGGTGATTTAGAATGGATGGAAACATCTGATGGTATTAAAGAATCTTATACAACAAATTACAATGATTCCCAAAAAGTCATTACCCATACTGATGCGTTTAATAACACGACAACTACTGTGCAGGATTTGTCTGGTAATGTTTTATCATCTAAAGACGGAAAGCAAAATGAAACAAAGTATCAATATAATTTAAAAAATGAACTAGAGACCGTCATCGACGCTAATCAGAAGAAAACTGCCTACGAATATGATGGGAATGGAAATTTAAATAAAATAATTAATGCAAAAGGTTTTACCACTGAATTTAAATATAATGAGAAAAATCAACTAGAAAAAGAAATAAATCCTAAAGGTGATATAACTTCTTATCAATATGATGAGAATGGGGAGTTAACATTACTTAATACACCTAAGGGTGATCGTATTGAGTATAAAATTAATCAAGAAGCGCCTAGTTCAACAGTAGTTGTTAATGGAAAAGTAGTATGGCGTTTTACAAAAGATGGGGACGATCAGCTAATTTATGGAGAAAATGAATCAACTCTAAAGCGGATTAGCTACTATGATAATGGATTATTAAAATCGATTGATAAAGGGGATATTGATGGTGATATTAACTATGAATATTTAGGTGATGAATATTTATCAGTACTGTCTTTCCCAGGATTTAAACAATATAATACTCTATCATATGAACCTGACAATGCTTATAATACAAAGGTAATAAAGTTAAACGGAAATCCACTCGCGTCCTTTACTTATGACAATGTGACCGGACAATTAAAAGATACTAATTTCACCAACGGTAGCAAATTATCGAAAGTTTATCAATCAGGCCGTTTACAAGAAGAAACAATATTGCTTGATAGTTCATCAGAATGGAATAAGTTCACTTATCAGTACGATGCGAATAACAATATTAAAAACATTATCCAAAATAACACTGATAAAGTAAATTACAGCTATGATGCTTTGAATCAATTAATACAAGAAGCATATATTGATGGTCCTCAAATGAACTATACGTATGACGAGGTAGGTAATCGTCTTACCAAAAGTGTGATAAATTCAGGGAAAACTGAATCTACTACTTATAAATATAATCAAGCGAATCAATTATCGTTTGTAAATAATCAGGAATACTTTTACGATGCAGATGGAAATTTAACAAATGATGGAACGTATACGTATGAATGGAATGCATTTGATCAGCTAACGAAAGTAAAGAGTAATTCTGGCACTATTATTGCCGAATATAGCTATGATGAAAAAGGTAGAAGAATCTAAAGTAAAGATAGTAATGGTCCTATCTACTACACTTATGATGGAGATAGCAACCGCGTTCTTTATGAAAAGGATAGTAGTACTTTCGCTGTAAAAAGTTATGTCTACGATGATAATGGATTCCCTCTCATGATGATTTACAAAGGTGTACCTTATCATTACCTAACAAATTATCGTGGTGATGTATTAGGAATGACCGATGAAAGTGGAAAGCTTGTAGCTTCATATACCTATGACGCATGGGGTAACATTTTAACGCAAAGTGGTACAGATGATATGGACTCTATTAATCCTTATCGCTATGCAGGTTATCGTTATGATGAGGATACAAAACATTATTACTTGATGGCTCGTTATTATAATCCAGATACAGGTAGCTTCCTTTCATTAGATCCTGTAGGTGGAGATAGTGAGAATCCTTCATTAATGAATGGTTATAGTTATGCAAATAATAATCCAATGATGAATGTGGATCCTGATGGGGATATAGCTTTCCTATTACCATTGTTAGTGAGTGCACTTGAAACCGGATTAGTAGTACTTACTAGTTGGGTTGCCAAAAATGTTATAAAACAGGCAATAAAGAAATTAACACCCATTATTACTAATGCTGTTTTAAAATATGGAAAGAATCTTACATTTACTGGCCCGAAAAGAAGTAAAGACAATAAATACAATTATACATTGTTTAAACTTTCCTATAAGAAAAAGCAACTTTTACGTGTTGATTTGAGGATAGATGACTTAAGATTTAAGGGGCAGGGATACGTAGGGAATGTACATTATCATATTCCTCCTGATTTAGATAAACATTACCCATTATTTAATGTGAAATTCGGTAATAATTACCCGAAACTGCCGTGGAAATAATAGAAAGAAGGATAATAATATGGGCATAGAATTAGAATTTTGCGTAATTCTAGATAAAAAAGAAAATAACTACAGTGCTTTGAAAACTTATATTAAAGATTTTCTTAAGAAGCAAAAAATATTTGACTATCTCGAACAAAATGATAGAGAAGTGTTCTTTTTCAATTTTTTTACTACTAAAGAAAACTTCTCCATACTGGAAAATGAGATAAATGAATTATATAGCATTTTTCTTTCTGACATTACTAATATTATGTATCCACACTACCATCTTACAAGATATAGAGATATTTCTGATACAGAAGAATATGAAATAGTTCATGAATCTATTGCAGTTAATCTAGAGCAGGGATATTGGGAAATTTATTATCAAGATGGTAATCTCGAAGGATTTAGTGGTAAAAGCGGTAGTTTAAAAAACTATGGAATATTCCTTTTTGATATAACGATAAAAGAAGATGATGACTTCAAAACAGCCGTAGAAAATGCTTTTGATACATGGTTACAAAATAATAGTTAATTTAAGTATCTTTCTAACTGATAATTTTGTATTAAAATGAAAATGATATTTTGCAAAGCATAACTTCTTAAACTAAAAATAAGGATGCTAACTGTTTACTATTAATTTTTAAGGAGAGAGGAAAATTTCAGAACAAGATCAACAGGTAATTATTTTAAATATTGAGTTAAGTTCTTCGTTGCAAGAGGGGGCTTTAAATGCTGTAACAATTCCGTTTATACATCGGATTAATGATATAGATAAATTTAATGAAATATATAACTTACTAGATCAAACATGTAATAAACAAGAAAAAACTTTTTATACAATGCTTGAAGGAACATGTTGTTTTAACTTAGAAGGCTTATTTAATGAATTCGCTTTAAAGCTAAAATTTCCAGATTATTTTGGGGGAAATTGGGATGCATTTGATGAGTGTCTAAATGATTTAGATTGGTTAGACTGTCATCACTATATTTTGTTTATTAAAGATTTTGACCATATATTGGCTGATGAAAAAAATGAGTTTGGAACATTTATTGATATTCTAAAACTTACAGTGGATGAATGGACGTCTGGAAGAATGAATAATATAGTGTCTTCAGCCACATTTCATATTGTAATTCACAGTGAAAGAAATTTATTAAAGTAGATTATATCTTTTTTAAACAAAAAAATGACAAACTAGGTTTGGTTTGTCATTTTTTATAGTAAATAATTAGATTTCACTGCCGAGTTGACCATACTCTTTGAGCATATCTATTCTCCTTAAGCAGCTTGCAATGTCCAAGTAGCAAGCTTTTTTCAAGCTCATGGCAACAAAAGTAAGCATCGCCTGCATGGACAATTTTTTAAGACTTCTTAAGGTTGTCCATGGGACTGACCCCGATATATAAGACACTAAACAAAAAAGCATTACCCAACCAGTTGTCGGTATTGAACCGGCGACTGGTTGTTTAGTTTCGTTTGAATTCGGTTATTGTTATAATAGTTTATATAGTCTTTGACAGTTTGTTCTACGATGGCCGTCGTAGTACTGTTCAAATTGTCTAAGTAGAATGTTTCAGACTTTAACACTGAATGAAACGATTCGATTGGGGCATTATCAGCGGGCGTACCTTTACGGGACATGCTCATGGTAATGCCTTTTGCTTTACGGTATGTTGATAATCATACGATGTGTATACCGCCCCTTGGTCACTGTGCAACGTACACCCTTCGGGCAAATGATGAAGTTGAGCTAATGTATCCAGCACAAAATCAGTATCTTGGCAGTCTCCAATCGAATAGGCAATCATTTCACCATTATATAAATCTTGAATACTTGAAAGATACAACTGTTTTTGACCAAATGGCAAGTAAGTAATATCAGTTACGAGCTTCTGTAACGGTGCGGTGGCTTCAAAATCGCGATTTAATAAATTTGCTGCGATTGCATAAGGTTGTCCTGTTCGTTTCCGTTTTTTCACTTTCACGCGACATTGCCAACCATATTTTTGCATGATACGTTGAACCACTTTATGATTGACGCACATTTCTTGACGTAAAAGTGCTGTAATTTTTCTGTAGCCATAGCGAAATTTATTTGCACGACAGAGTTCACCGATACGTCTCTCTATTGCTTGACGAGACCTTGCATCGGTTGATGCCTGTTTCCAACGATAGTAGGTAGATCGTGCAATCCCAAAGTGTTTACAAATGTCCTTTACAGACATTATGCTTCTTAGTGACGCAACTAACTGTACAGCTACTTCTCCAACCACTTCCTCTCCAACTCTGCGTACTTTTTTAGCACCTCAATTTGTTGCTTTAAATAACGGTTTTCCAATGCTAATTTCGTTTGTTCATTGTCCGGTTCAGGACCCTTATTAAAGATATATTGTTTGCCTACAGGTTGTTTCAAACGATTGACTTCACCATTTCTATACCAACGCACCCATGTTTCGACCTGTGTTTTATGGCGTATATTTAATTCCAATAGAATCTGTTTGACAGGTACACCCGCTAATCGCATCTTAATCGCTTTCATTTTTACTTCATATGGATAACTCACTCTTGTTCCCATAGAAAAAACACCTCCAAATTGAAATTTAAGTACCTATACCCGAATTTCAATCGAAGATGCTTTTTTTATTTGTCTATACCTATTGGGGTCAGTTCCAGGTTCAAGTAAGTGCTTTTTTAGTGGTAGCTTTTGAAAAGAGCTACGAATTAATTTGTAATATAGTAGAATGAGAGTAAGTAAATATTCCACAATAAAGGAGAATGACAATGCCTGTTTACAATAAGTTGGTAAGAGATAAGATTTTAGAGATTATTGAATCAGATGGATTAAAGTATAATGCAAGAGTTTTAGAACCGCAGGAGCTTCTAATAGAAGTAAAAGCAAAAATGATTGAAGAAGCCAAAGAGTTTCATGGGGCAGCAAACGTTCAGGAGAGTGTTGAAGAATTAGCAGATATTTTAGAGCTAGTACATACAGCTATAAATGCTTTAGGTGTAAGTTATGAAGAACTAGAAGCGATTCGTGCGCAGAAGAAAGCCAAACGTGGTGGATTTGAAAAGGCAATTTATTTAATTGATGTAGAGGATAAGTAACCTATCTTCAATGGAGTGTTTAGATGAATAATTACTTAGAAAATGATAATACCTTAGAATCGAATTTTCGCTCGATTTACTTGTTTGGTAGGAATGTTGCAACTTATAAATTTGCTTTCGCTAAAACATTACTTGAATTAGGCGAGAGTAACAAAAGTTTTGTGAGCTTAGAAGAATTATCCCCTATATTTGCAAAGTATATGTTAGAGCATATTAGAAATGGGAAAAGACAAATAACAAGTCAGTCATCTAAGTTTATTAGTGCTTTGGATTTGTTTTATCAAAACCAAATTACGTGGGAACAGTTACTTGAAGTTACTGAAAAAGTAGGGTTTAACAATGTAATAGATGCCTTTCATAATATTCCTAATGGTGAGCTTGATAAAAGATTTTATGAGAAGTCCATCCAAGGAAAGACTTTAGGAATTACGTTGACCGATAGCATCTATTTGTTGAATGAAAGCTCCCAAAAAGAAAATATATTCAGTGAAATTGAAGGTAGATGGAATTTAGTTGAAAACGCATGGACTGAACGAAATCCAAAACTAGAAGTTCAGTTTGATACAGACCTTGAGCAGTTTTTCTTTATAAAGCCTATGACACCACAGCAGTTCATGTCGTCTCATGAAAGAATCAATCTAACTTCTGCTAGAAAGCCGTTAAACGGGTATCAAAAGGGAAAATGCTTCTATTGCTATAGACCGATTTCAATTGAAAGTAACCAATTGAATACTTGTGACATAGACCATTTCGTGCCACTCTCAACACAGTTCAACAGTACCCATGATTTAGATCTAAATGGTGTTTGGAATCTAGTTCTAAGCTGTCAGGATTGCAATAGAGGCGAAGCTAATGGGAAGTTTGCTAGACTACCTGAAGACCAACTTTTACAACGATTGTACAAGCGTAATGAGTATCTTATCGAAAGTAATCATCCGCTAAAAGAAACGATAATAATGCGAACAGGGAAAAATCCGCAGCAAAGAGCAAACTTTTTAAATACTATATATGGTTTTGCGAAGTCTCTAAGTAGAGCTAAGTGGCAACCTAAATTTGAATATGATGTTGGATTTTAAACATATAATTTTTTATGCGGTGATTGTATTAACGACAGGGGCATAGTTTCTGAGATTGAGATAAGGTATCTTATTATTAGGCTAATCAATCAGCAGAACCACATTATTTTTCAAATGCAAAGGATGCAAGGATTATAGAGAACTAAGGCATTGAGAAAGAGCTTGAGCAGATTAGCGTAGGTGGGCTAGGTGAGTAATTGAAAGAAATTGTTCAGTAAAGTTATTTATCTTTTAGAGGTTTTACAAAGAATGAAATGAACATAACAGAACCCCCTATAGCAATGAATAGTAGTGCTATAGATTTATTTGAAATAAATCTATTGTATTCTAGGGCACCAGTTAATCTCGCTAATCCGATTGAAAGCGATAAGATGCCTAAAACAAATATGATATGTCCAATTTTAGAATGTGTTTTCATTTCATAACAACTCCTGATATTTAGGTTAATAACTTACAAGATGATAACATTATTAAGTAATATTTGAAAATATGGTTCGGTTTGATTACTGCGAAAAATGAGGAACATGCCTGAAAGATATTTATTGGTAAAACTATTAACCTTTTTCTTTTTTGGGTTTAACAAAGTAAGAAATGAACATTACAAAAAAGCCCATCGAAATGTATATTAGTGCAACAGATTTATTTGGAATAACTGAATCATAATCAAAGAAACCAGATAATCTTCCCACTCCACTTATAAGCAAACTAATGCCAAAAATAAATATGATCCATCCAAGTGTAGAAATTGTTTTCATTGCATATCAACTCCTGATATATAGTTAATTACCTATATAAGGATAACATAATTGGTTAATATACTAAAATATAGAATTATACATTTACTGCACAATATGAGTATTAAATGAAAATAGAGCGACAAAAACTCGCTCTATAAATCTATTATGTATTAAAGAAATTACTTGTTATTTTCAAGCTCTTCTATACGTTTTTCTAACTTTTTAATCCTAGCATCAGCTGATGCAGCAAAAGCAAACGCAGCTGCCGCTAATGCAAGAGCTCCAAAAACAAAAGTATTCATTGGAAACCTCCTAACTTAATGATAAAGGAAAACTGTTGAAATTAATTTACAAATGGAAATGGAAAAAGTTTCGAATAGGATATACCTTTGAAAGTGAAAAAGCCGCAGCGTTGTCACACGCTACAGCTTCAGTACGAAACTATTTGAACTTTTGAGGCTTTGCAGCCTTAATTGAAGCTACTTCTCCGCAATCACTCGCCCTCTTATTTCATATTCGTATCAGCATGATAACACATAGTAGGGCGGAACTATGTTAAAAGAACGAACACAACTAAATCGCTACCAGCTAGACAAGGCAATTAAAAATTATCACGTCAATATGCGTAGATATATGAGAATGAAGGACGAGCTTGAATCATTAAAGGCAACTGCATCTACAAGAAAGTATAGTATTGAGGCAACTATGCCAAAAGCAATTGGGAAGACACGTGATCCTGTTTATGCACATGTTCAAATCAGAGCATCAAGAGAGGTCCGTATTAACAAAATCAAAAATGAACTACTATTGGTTCAAAATTTATCGGACAAGGTAACTGGCGACATTGAACAAGAAGTACTTTTCTGGTTGCTTGAGGGCATGCCTTTCCGTTGGATTAATGCAAAGCTTAATATGAGCCATACAAGCGTACAACGAGAGCGAGTTATTGATTTGATGATGAAGTGACCTTTGGGTCGCTTCTTTTTTACGCTTAAAGATATAAGACTTACATTTTTGGAAGATTTATTTAGTAAAATTATGTATCGTTTAGAAAACTGTGAAAATTTTGAGGTGTCAAATGGATTTAAAATTAATATAGCAGTATAGTTAAATTACAATATGGGTTTTTGTGGTAAAGTAGTAGACGGTAGGTGCATCTTAATCTTTACAGGAAAGTGGGATGTGCTATCGTTTAGTTAGGAGGTAGAGGCTTTGATTTATTGGATGTTTTGGGGTACTTGTCTTATTTTGATTTTGTTAGTTGCAGGATTTTCATTTTGGTCGACTGGATTACCGAAGATTAAAAGTAAAAAATTATCATTTGTTATGTTTAGTCTGGGATTCAATATAATCTCAATCCCAATGTCCTTTTGGGTAGGTGGAATGGGAACAGATTCTCCGACCAGTACTATGAACGATTTTTGGATAGGGTTTCTCATAGCCCAGGCAACACCACTTTTAGTACTAATAATTGCAATCTTAAAATGGTTTATCATTGACATAAGAAAAATAAAGAAGCGTGTGAACAGTAATAATTAATTTTAAAAATACAAGTTTGTGAAGAAATCTATTTAAACTCTAGGGCGCTTTAGTTGAAAGAGATAGTCAAACTAGAAGTAACATTCTTTGAGAAAACAGCCCTAAACTAGGAGGTCCGATGCAGTTGAATTTATGAAATGTTACAAATGTGCCAAACGTATCATTTTAGGTAGGTTGCAATGTAAACTAAAGGGGAGGTCGGACAGGTAAATGTTTCTTCACTTGGTATTATATTAGGCAAAGACAGACCGACGACCGACCCATGCTCCAAAATATGTTCGGACCATGTTTTTTAGAGTTAAAGGTTATAGCAAATAGTAGGCATGCACCTATGTTAAATATCCTGTCACAATACCTGATACTATTACTCCCGAAGTCGTAATTAGTAGAAGTTGTGGTTTTACTGACCCCTATTTCAACAGGGGTGATTGCTTTTGTACCAGGATCAAATATTGCTGCAAATCCAAACTGTTGTGGTTCAGCAACAGCTAATTATGCTGTGAGGATTGTAACAGGTGATGGGGCATGTCAACATGCTCACAGAAAAGCGTACAAAACTTTCTTATAATAAGTGTGTTTCCTTGTCTATTAATATCTTAATTACTTTTATGGTACAGTATAATTTAATATTCAAAAGAGGGAGACTGAACGATGACAGAAAAAATAATTGTTCGAAAAGTTAAAGAAGCACTATCAGGAATAGCTATTGGATATTTTGACATCGCCATAAATCGTAGTTTTGATGAATATTATAAATATTTTAATGTTGATGATAAAGAGACTCGAAAATATGCGATATTACTTTTTACATCTATGTTAGGTAACTGGTATAGTAAATCGTCTTTTGCTTTTAAACCACAGAAGGAGCGCTTAAAATATGATAATAGAATAGATACTGATTTTTACAATTTAGAGTCTTATTTATCTTCACTATTAGATTGTTATCAACATATTGAAAAAGACTTTCCTTATATGTATGAATATATTGTAGTATATTTAATCTTAATTGAAAAAGATAAAGGTATAAGCTATGAAGAATGGTTTCCTGAAATCAATTCAGATATTTTTAAAAAACTTCGGGAGAAGATTTTAATTCCTAACAGCAATTTGGCTCATGGTGGACATCCAATAAAATTTTTATTTAGAGAAGTTGGAATTGAACCATTTTTTTTAACAGATTTTTTTGAAGAATAATTTTTTTAGTAAGTCATATTTAATTGTGGACAAGGAGCCGGTGAACATTTGGATTTAACAAACGATGCCGGTGGGGAAAGAACTCCATAAGATGGAGCTAAATCTGAAACAATCTATGAAATGGGAAGCTTTTTCGCTCGACAAACGATGCCTATACCTTTTCAAGATTTCGATTCTATAAGTAAACAAGAGCTATTAGAACTTTAAAAAGAACTTGCATTAACCTATCCTTTAAGAACAGGTTTTCTTTATTTTAGAATATCTCTGATGTTTTAGTTATTTTTTCATTATGAAGGTTTATAAATAAAAAAATAACAATCAAAAATCAGACGCATAACTATTCAGACTCAATGAAATAAATGGTCCCAAATGTAAGCTTGGTAACACTTAAAACAGTACTAGACACTGTGAGAAATTATTTTAAAGAAGGACTGTTCGCTTCACTTGTTCTGAATGGCTGTAACATATAAATAGACTTTCAATGAGATGTACCTAAAGAATGTTTATGGAACCATATAATTACAATTTATGTCTGTATTAATAAACAGAAGTATAATGGAGGCATCGTTATGTGGCTAATATTAGGTCTTATAGCTATAGTAACAACTTTTATAAATCTTTATATGCATACAACAGGTAAAGATTACAAACTTGCGATGGCAATGGGGTTATCGTTTACAGCATTGACACTCTATGCAGAATACAGTGTTGTAACGAAGTGGGTAAAAGTAGAAAACTAGCCAGCTTTATGGGAAGTACCTAATTTTGAAAGAGTATTTTGGTTTATGACGATTGTTTCTATCTTACTAAATATAGCACCTCTACTTTTAGAATTGAAAATAAAAAATAAGTTCTTATTGTATTCATACAGCTTTACAATACTAAGTGCATTACTATAGTTTTCTATTTTTTTATATATAATATATAATTTGGAATTAAAGTGTTTAAATCTGATTATTTCTAAAGAATTATTTTAGGAGGGGGAAATTTGTTATATTCAGCTTTATTTATTGGTGTCGTTTTAATTGTAATTACGAATAAGATTACTCAAGCTTTTAAATTATCAAGCACTTTGGGGTTGCTTGGTCAAATCAGTGCGTCACTAGTAATCATAATGATCGGAATCCTCGAAGTTAGTCATATTAGTCTAGGTAATCACTTTGAATTGGGATATTTGACGGTTCCATTTACTTTATTACTTCTTGTGAGTTTTACGAATGTAATGAATATAGAAAAAGGTCAAAATTCTTCAATATTGCTGCTGCCATTCGTTTCTTTAGTTTTTTCTCAATAGCAGCTTTATTCATAGGTCATCCATTTGTTTTAATAACGGGGATTTGTTCCAGTTTAACGCTTATGTTTATTCTGCTATACGGCTATTTTACTGGGAAAGTATTTGTGGGGAGAACACTTACTACGTCAATAGGTTTCATAGTAGCCGTGCTTTCAATATCTCTCATTGAAACATCTATTGTAACAATTTATATTCCATTATTTACTTTTGCATTACCATTCACTTTATATAATTTAATTCAAGATAAAATTACGAATGTACAATCAATTACAGTTAGCTTTTTAACAGCAATTTTATTTGGTGTATTAATGTATATAGTTCCTTTTAATACAATATGGTATTTCATTGCTGGGTTAACGAGTATTTTGGTTATCACGCAATTTTCAAGTAAATATCGCTTTATTTAGAAATTAAATTTCTATTCAAGTAACGGGGCTTTAGTAAAAAAGTAGTTATAAAGTATACAAAATAAATTTATAATCGTTCACAAATTAAAGTTTGGAGTGAGGCCGAATTTGAGAAATGCTGTCAAACCAACATTTATTGGGCTTTCTTTTGATATTGTTTATACAGCTTTGATATGTAAATATTTAAACAGGGCTACGATAGTACAAGATTATGCAGAATGTGTTACCTGATAAAAACCAGTATATTGATGTTTTGAAACTGTAATTTTTATCGTTCCTATACTTCAATTATTGGGATTTTAATTAGAAAATGACAATTAGGCGCGATTCTGTAATAAAGATTAGCGCTCGTTTTCATTAAAGGCCATTTAATAGAGTAACACCATTAAAGAAAACGGATATTTATGTTATGGTAAATATGAGATTGTGAAAAAGTGAATTTCAGCTAATTAGCAGTTGAGTAACACGAATTTACCTTTAATGAAATAGGGATGTGATTGGACGTTTCAAGATGGATTTCCAAAATACTTGAGGGATGATGTGACTAATGTGATTGGAATGATTCCTAAGCAGACTTATAATAATGTCACTCATGATGAATCTAAAGAGACTATTGAATATCTTCAAGATGAAACCGTGATTAAATTTCCTTATCGTATATATAACATTGATAGCTCAGATAAATTTATAGATAATTTAAGTGTACAACAAAAAATGATTTTGCATTGCTTGTATTCAAGAAGTTGTGATGGGTTTGTTCGTCAAAAACATCTGAATTCATTGCTTTTAATGGATTATGAAGATTGGTCTATTCCTTATATCGTAAAAATATGTGATGAATATGTCGTAGAAATACTAGAAATGACTTATGATATCTTAAAAAAACAAGATACAGAACAAATTAAGAGATTTTGCTTAGAAAATATGGATTTGTTTTGTAAAAGTTATAGCAGAATGATTAGCTATTGGAATGAATATTACAGAAATAAATACAATAATTTTCATCAATATATTGGTAGAAAGTTATTTAGAGAATGTTTTGGTTACTCTAGACCAATGGAAAGTGGGAATAATAGGAATCTATGAAACAAAACATATCAATGCATAGGTGCAAGAATTTAATAACTATATTTCATAATCGGGCGCAACTCTAGAGTAGGGAAGTAGTGATCAATTAAAGTTAGAGTTTTTATTATGCAGCTAATTGGCTGGCGTGTTTTCGGTAATTTACCGGACTCATGCTCGCCAGTTTTTTTTTAATACGAACATTATTATAATAATAGATATACTCTTTTATTCTCTTTTGTAATGCTTCATAAGAGATTAATTGTTCCCTATGATACATTTCCTGTTTTAGTAAGCTAAATAAGTTCTCCATGCCCGCATTGTCTGCGCAGTTGCTTTTTCTGTATCTTTCATGGTTAAGTAGATATAGGTATTAACAGTTTCTTGAATATTTACATGTCCAAAATGTGCTTGGATAAATTTAAAAGTGATTTTAAAGAATTGCATTATCATTGCTAACAGAATTCATTAACTTAGTAATTGAACTAGTTAACTTGCAGACTATGAAAGTAAACAGTAAGAAAAGTCAATAAAATGGAAAATAAACTATAGGAAAGGGGTTTTCGCCCAAAAAAGAAGGTTAAGGCTCACACCCTTTGCCTTAATGGCAACTGATATACAATATGTAACTACACCGAATGCTATAGAAAGCTCGTTAGAAGTTCGGTGTTAATTCATGCGTTGAATATGCCGTGTTAATTCGGTAAAAAGATTAGCATTCCTTCGGGCGTGTTTTTTTTTTTTTTTGCAAAAAAATCCAGCAATACACTGAGAGCAGTGCTATTTTTATTTGTAAGTGTTGATATGGAACAGCGAATTGAAACAATAGAAACCAATATAAACGAAGTGAAAACGCGTCTAGCTATTGTTGAATCGAATATTAGGGAAATTCACGAGGAAATTGTAGTAATCAAGAATTACATAACTTAGAAATTTTGATTAGTTGTTGGTTGACTAGAGGGAGCAATTTTGACCTTTATTATAAAAGGAGGATTAGTATGGTAACTAACTGGAAAGCACGTCTGCAACAACAAAAAATTGTGGGTGCTATTAATCGTATTACTACTTGTGCTTGCTAATCAAATTACAGTCATTTTTTATGTCAATATTAAGAATTACAATGCACAAATTACAGCACTTTCTAAAACAGTTCTAAGCATCTTAGGATTGCTTGGTATTATTACAAACAAGGCGTTTCTGACAGTATGAGAGCAATAAAATCTAAAAACCAAAGGATGATGCAAATGACAAGTGTCACAACTACATGCCGAGACTTAGCCGAGCTAATACCTGCCGCACAAACAGCTTGCAGATTACTCTTTCAACAGTGCTATAAAGCAGGCATTAAGAACATCTTCATCACTGAAACATATCGCTCACAAGCACGGCAACATTACCTGTATGCACAGGGTAGGTCGCGCCCAGGGAAAGTTGTTACATGGACACTAAACAGTAATCATAAATCACGTCTAGCATGGGACATCGCAGTTGGTCCTCCACAATCATTGTATGATGTCACTACATTAAGTCGAGTAGGAGCCATTGCGAAAAAGCTAGGTATTGAATGGGGCGGAACATGGACAAAAGCAATTGACCGCCCACACTTTGAAGTGAAAGCAAATTGGAAGATGCCTAAAGGCTATAAATTAGAAGGACAAGTAATTGTACCAAGTAACAGCAAATTGAAAGTTCATTTAATCGTGAAAGACAAAAAGGAGGAAATTACAGTGGCTAATGCAAATTGGAATCCAGGTTCACCAGCTATGAGAACGGAAACGGAGGACTTTATTGCACAAGCAGTTAAGGATGGTATTATTCAAGCTTCGCACTTGAAGGATTTACAGAATGGTACAATGACAACTGATCGCTTGATTGGTTTATGCATTACAATTCAACAACGGAGAAAGGATAAAAAGTAATCTAAATCATTCCGGTGTTTGTTAGATTAAATCATAAAAATACTAATGACCAAGATGCAATTAATTTCCGTCTTGGTCATTTTCTAGTTCATGATTAAAATGTTACATAACATTTATCGGAGTCAAAATATTGGAACTCTCTTATTCCGTGTTTTTCTTGAAAATATTTCTTTACATTTTCTAAATCTTTTCCAAAGATGGTAAAAGGGCAAAAGAAAAAAGAAATTTGATTGTTTGAATCATCATATATTCTAGCATTTAATAATTCTTCTTTTTCACAATGAAGTTCAATATATTTACCTCTGTAAATAACGTCATAGGTTCCGTCTTCATTTAGCCCACATTTGTCTTCAAATGGAATGAAATTAATTTTATAAGTTCGCTTATTCGCTATTAGTGTTTCCATGTTGCTATCCCCTTTTATAAAATTGTATACATATTTCATTTTAATGGAAAAATTTATTAAGTATATATTAATTTAAATACTTACCAAAAAAAGAACGATTGTTCTAGTCCTAAGACGAACAAACATTCCTGTTGAAAGAGTGCACTGTGATGAAAGAACAACTAGTAAAAGCTATGAAACGCAATCAAATATTAAGCATGATTTTATATGTCAAAGGGCGGCGGATTACAAAGAGGAGGGTAAAGCTTGTAAAGATTATGTGTGATTGATTGGAAGTGTATTGTTTTCAAAGATATGTATTTTACGATATGACAGTACTGACATTAGACCGTGATTATTAGGTGATTGAAAAACTTAAAATGTATATTTACCAACACTCGATAATCTATTAGATGACATTTTATAAGAGTGTTACAACTTTAAAAGACTGTTGACTGAAGTTAGAAAAATTTGTAAAGTGGGAAATGACAAATGAATACTTTAATAATTTAACTATTTCTATAGCCGGAGGAACTTAGTGTTAGGAAGATACTCTTTATAAAGAGCGCCCAGTACTTTTCTATAATTGCTTAGATGAAAAGGGCAAATAACCACAATCTGTGGGTAGTAGACCTAATTTGGCTTGAATGATTATGGATAAAATAAGTTAGGTAAAAACACGCAACTTTTGTTGGGCTATTAACATCCGTTGGTAGATATTAGATTACTGGTATACAATAATGAGATATTATATTTGTTTGAAATAAAATAGTTAGGGGAGAATGATGAAAAAAATATTTATTTTGTTACTAGTAGCATTTGTATTTGTGATAGTAAATCCTACAAAATCAGAAGCAAAAGTGATGTATGATGGAGCAGAAGTTGTAAAAGGGCAAACAGGAAAAATGACCTTTAAAAAAGACATAAAAGTATATAAGAAAAATCCAAATGGTACGTTTGATTCTTTATTGGTTAAGCGAAATAACTTTTTTAAAACGTATGATATTGAAAAATATGATGGCAAAACATTTTATCAAATGGGGCAATATCGGGTACAAGCAACGGATTTGGTAGTTTTCAAAGAAGTACCGATCGATATACGTTCATCATTCTATAATAATCCAGCTTATGTAATGATTAATCATCAGGGTGTGAAAACGAATGGTATGGATACTTTCATTGAATATGGCACACTTTTTAGAGTTGGAAATCGAGAAGAGGTTTGTAGACCACAAGTATCATTAGTATCTATTGAGAATGGTAAATTCAATTACCATTATTGTATTGGAGACATTGAAGGTGGAGATGTAAGCAGTACAGGTATTCTCGATAGCACTGATATTCGAATTTTTGAAAAGAAAACAAGAAATAAAGGCTCGTATATATTAACAGAAGATACAGAACAATATAATGGTCCGATGATAACAAGATACTATGGTAAAGAGTTGAAGGGAACAGTCTTTTATTCACCAGGAATTGAGATCAATGGTTATTTGATGGTGGGAGATGTGAATTTTGGTTTTATTCCAGCCAATCTATTGAAGCCAGTTGAAGAATAGACTAGAAAAAAGACACTCAATGGGAATTTACTCGAAAATAGGGATAGACAAAAAAGCATTTTCAATTGAAATTTGGGTGTAACTATCTTAATTTCAATTTGGAGGTGTTTTTTTCTAGGGAAAAAGAGTAAATTTTCCTTGAGTTAAAATAAAAACCATCGGGGTGCACTACTTTCTTAAATTGAAATTGTATCTACTGTAATAAAATGAATATTGTAATATGCTATTATAAATAGGTTAACAATGTTAATAGAGTTCTAGAATGTTCAGAAAAAACAATTGTAAGGAGTCCCATAATGAAAAAGAGAATAAACTATTTAATCTTACTTGTAACTGCCATTTTTATTGTTGGTTGTACGAACGTAGAAGATGCATCCGTTACAGTGAAAGAAACAGATTCACAAGAATTAACAACAACTACGGTAACAGAAAAAACAGCATCAGAAAATACAGCAACTCAAACAAAAGATGAACTGTTCAAAGGGTACAAACTGATTGAAGTGGATGGTGGCGATTTGTCAGGACATCGCGAACCTAACGTCGTCGTTGACATTGGCTTTGGGGACCGCCATTACTATGCATTTACGAATGAGGCAGGGCAATTGGTTCGTGTCATTGCTGACGAAATCGTTCTACAAGATGACCGTACCGAACCCGTAACATCAGCTGGCAGATACTACGCGGATGAAGCAAAAGTTCCTGGTGTAGAAAGAGCAGATTTAGATGAAGGACATATTATTGCAGATTCCCTTGGTGGGGTATCAAACGCTTATAATATTACGCCACAAAATAGCACCCTTAATCGACATGGTGATCAAGCATATATGGAAGACGCTATTCGTAAAGCTGGTGGAGCTACTAATTTTGAAGCTATTATTACATATCCTAATAAGGAAACGCAGATTCCTTCTCATTACAAGTACACTTACACTTTAAAAGGGAATAAAATTGTAGATGAGTTTGCTAACGGTAACCCTGATGAAATAAATAAATCTCTCGGATTAACTGAAAGTAAATCAACTAAATCTACTAACTCAACAAGTTCGAATAAGTCCAATGCTTCGAGTGGCACTGAAGATATTTCGAGCGTTGATACAGATGGAAATGGACAAGTGACGATTAAAGAAGCAAAAGCAGCAGGTTATAGCATGCCAATAACTCGTGAACACTGGTTGTACAAATATATGCAAGACCGTGATAACGACGGTTTGGTAGGTGAATAAGCTTCTTGAACTTGAGGATAAAAAACATGCTTGTCCTTGGACGATTTATAAAAATAGTGCTCAATAATGAGCGCTAATCAGGCTATAGACAAACTCAATGATTTTTGAGTTTGTCTAGCTGCATGTTGAAGTTGTCAAAGCGACTATGTAGGTAGTGTATGAATAGATTGAAGATGTCTGGTTCTAAAATACCTCTGTATTTTTTTAGGAACCAGACATCTTGTATTTTATATTGATTTACTTCCAGTATTAGTGTTTTCCAAAAATTGAAATATAAAAGGGTTCACTGTAACCTATTTAAATGATGTTTTTAATATCATCTTTAACAAGGTTTCTATACGTTTTAATAGTAAATACGGTTAAGATTCTTCTCTTATTAGTAGAGCAGAGAAGGAAACCGGTAAATCGACATATACCTTTCCAACATCTGTGATTTCATAAGGTCTATAAACAAAACCACTTCTATCAACAAAAGGCAGATCAATCCCTTGACTATATACTTCGCCAGTACTAGAAGAAGAGCGACATGTGCATTTACGGTTACACGAACAGTTATTCGCACAACATCCAGGTGATTGAACTTGCAAATCTATAATGCTAATTTCAATCCCACCTCTAAGCAGCGTCCTTACTTGTAACTCAGGTTTGAACCTAACTCTATAAAAGCCTGGTTGACAATCATTTTTTTCTACTGTAAACGCATACTCTTGACTACATTCAAGTGTTGTTCCATCCAAAATAGCCCCTTCACTGCTGATTATTCCTGAAATAACATCTGTAACACCTTCTCCTGTCCCAAATCCAGGCCTACCTACTTGTACGTTTACTGGATCAGGTATTATTTCTAAAGTAGGTTCTTGATCAGGAGAGACGATGGAAAAAGGTTTAGTGAAAATAACTCTGTATGTCCCCGTATTTGGGGCGTGAGAGACAGTGAAACCGACTGATCCTGAGGGAATAGTTCCATCTCTTCTGACTATTCCAGAAATTGTACGAGGGTGCGGAAGTATCCCGTCAGAGTTGAAATCAATCCCAAAGACACTAAATGATACAGCACGTTCTATACTTTTTCCGCCTTGGCTAAGGACATAGGTAAAACCAGACGTATTAAATCCGAAAATATTTATTTCTATAGGACCTCCTCCGCCCACATTTCCGCAACATGAACATTGACAAGGCTGGCATTGGTGACAGCATTTTTTTGAACAACGGTTAGAGCAGTTAGAATGATTCTGACAATTGCAATGTTTAAGCGAGTTGTTAAAATTTTGATTGCCATTATCTTTGTTTAAATATCCCATTTTTTTACCTCCCTTCATATCAGATTCACCTGGTAAGTTAAGTTTATTTGCCAGGATACTATAGGATATGAAATAAGAAGAGTAACGTGTAGTTAGTAGTCTATTATTTGTTTAATTAGTTAGTAATGGTAGTTTTGTCTATATGCTAATCACCTGAAACAATTGAAAAATCAAAGCTAGTAAACGTTCAACTTAGTAGTTGGAGGATGTATAACTATAGAAAGACAGAAGATTGTAAAATAAGTCTAAGATGAAATTCAAAGCATTTGCGGCATTTGGTTGAAGAATGGTGGGGCGAGGAGCGATAAAAGCTCGTGGGCGACTTACTGGGCGCCCCGAGAAGGGGGGATTAGAAAATATTGAGATGATGAAGGCTTTAATTGAAAGAGGGATATCATTAAAAAACGGGCTTGTCTATAAATGTTTTTTACTATTTGTATACTAAGGTAGTGAACATCCCACCTGTTCCATCCGTAAAGTTATTAGAAACATGATGTGCGATATGGCAGTGAAATACCATATACCTGGATTATTGGCTTTAAATATCACATCCCAAGTTTCACCAGTAGCCACTAAAATAGTGTTTTTAAATATTCTATTATTAACTATAGAGTTACCATCAGATTTTTCGATTAAAAATTGATACTATGAATATGCATAGGATGATGATTAATCTGTATGGCTCCTAACCTTAAACGAACAATATCACCATATTCTATTGCCATAGGTGTGGTAGATGGAAAACTCTTTCCGTTAATCGTAAACATGTTAAATTCCATCGCAAATGGATTAAGATGATATTGACCAGTTTTGACTTTTTCCCCTTTTGCAATCCACTAAGACTCCACTCCTGCATAAGTAATAGATAGTCCTTATTCACATTTATTTCATGTGGATCCAGAATAACGAACCCCCCTAGTAATCCCAGCATATCTTGCTTTGCAACATTCACATGAGAATGATACATATGGGTTCCAGGAGGGTTATTTATGTGAAAGTGATAATCAAAATAATGCCCTGGTTCAATTCTAGGAGAAGGTTCTACCTCTGGGACACCATCCATGACGTTAGGAACGTTCAACCCGTGCCAATGAATACTGGTAGCTTCAGGGAGTTGGTTTATTACTCTTATACTGATATAGTCCCCTGGATAAACTTGAATGGTCGGTCCTGGAATACTACCGTTGTATCCCCAACCTTTAATAAAAACACCCGGCAGTATTTCTTGATTTACAGGTTCTGCCACTAATTCGAAATATTTAATACCATTTTTCATCGTATATTCTAGAGTAGAAATATCCGGTGTTATGACCATAAAAACACCTCTTTAAATTTTTGATTTGTAAACAATAAAGAACGCTACATTATATTCAAAAATATATTGATTTAATACAACCTGTTACTCCTAAAAATACGGTAGTCAAATTTAAAGAAAAATGAACCATTCTTTGATTCCAACAAATAAATATAATTTTCCGTCACATTACTTTGTTGTAATGAAATATAAATTTATTGATTTACGATATATTTTTGTTGCAATGTAATTTGTTTTATATTACGATAAAAAACATCAAAAGGAGTGGTTGACAGATGGGGAAAACCGTATTGAAATTAACCGACGTGCAAAAAAGCATCGGCGATAAAAAAATTGTCCATGGCTTAACTTTCGAGGTAAAAGAGGGCGAGATTTATGGCTTTTTAGGACCGAATGGCAGTGGAAAAACAACGACAATCAGAATGATTACAGGGCTAATTAGTATGACGCGAGGAGATATTCAAATTTGTGGCCATAGCATTGCTACAGAGCGAGAAAAAGCGCTCATGAATATTGGTGCAATTGTAGAGAACCCTGAATTATATGGATATATGACAGGTAGACAAAACCTAATGCACTTTGCCAATATGGCGAATCATAAAGTTTCGAAGGCGCGCATTGATGAAATAGTTCAGCTCGTAGATTTAGGAGAATCTATACACGCGCTTGTGAAAAACTACTCGCTTGGTATGAAGCAGCGCTTAGGGATTGCACAAGCCTTGTTACATCAACCAAAAGTTTTAATTTTAGATGAGCCAACAAATGGCTTAGATCCTGCCGGTATTCGCAAAATTCGGGAGTATTTACGCGAGCTTGCACAGAAGGAAAAAATAGCGGTCATTGTATCAAGCCACCTATTAAGTGAGATTGAGCTAATGTGTGACCGTGTGCTCATTATTAATAAGGGCACCTTTATTAAAGAGCACAATTTACATGAAAAACAGGCGGGCGAGCATCGTGTGCAGATTAAAACGACACAAACAGAGGGCATTGATGAGCTAATAGACTGCCGCATTATAAGTGACACATCATTTGAGGTAACAGCAGATGAAGTAGAGGTTGCCGCCATTATTGCAAAGCTCGTGTCACACAATATTGCGATTTATGAGGTTATTCCCAAGCAAAAAACACTCGAAGATGAATTTTTAGAAATTACCAAGGGGGCAACTTCATGATTAATTTAATCAAAAATGAGTTAATGAAAATTTTCGTAAAAAAGAATGTGAGCGTGTTTTTAACGGTACTTCTTACGTTGCAGGTAGCGACTGCCTTTATTATTAAAAATTGGCTACCACCAGCGGAGAGGTTTTCAAGCTATGTAACATTTTCTCATTTCAACTTTACGATTACAGCGATGCTTGTCACGATATTTAGCATTTCGTTAATGGTAAAGTCGATTGCTGATGAGTTTCAGCAAGGTACGATTAAGCAATTATTAATTCGTCCAAAGACGCGGGTAGCTATTTTGCTATCCAAGTATTTTGCAATCCTGATTACCGTTGTTCTGTTAATTGTCACGGCACTACTGGTTTCGATGCTTGTAGGAGGCTTACGTTTCGGTTGGATGGCAGATGATTTTACACTTGCCATACTGCTTAAAATTATCATGTACGAGTTAGTGCCCATCGTCTTCTATATTACGTTAGCACTTATGCTTGCGAGTTTGTTTACCACAACAATACTACCTGTAACAATTACAATGCTGATATTTTTATTACAGGGTAATATCGTTAACATTATGACAATTGTGTTGAAGAAATATTCGGATGTTGTTGTGTTTAAGCATTTAAGTTTAAGAGATTTGGATGCTAACCCGCTAATTGGAAACGGAACGAATATGCTATCAGAGCACTTTACGTTAACAACGTCCTTTCTTTATGTAGTTATACATCTGCTTGTCATGTTAGTCATAGCAAGTGTGGTGTTTAAAAAGCGCGACATACTGTAAAAGGAGTTGGCAATATGAAGAAGTTAGCAATGTGGTTAAAGTTTCTGATTATAATGGTTGCATTTTCGGGTATATTATTTTGTTTCTTAGTTGTGCCCCAAATGGCAATTAAAATTGAAGGTATGCCGATTATGCTATTTATGTGGGTAACTGCCATCCCTTTTTATCTAGCGTTATTGTTTGCTTGGAAAATTTGCTCAGGAATTACTAAAAAGCTCTTTAGTGAACAGTATGTTAAACATTTTACATACATGAGTTATTTAGCAATGAGTGAGATTGTGCTGTATGCAATTGGCATTGTTTACATCATTATTAGTGAGCAAGCTACGACAATTATCTTCTCATTTTGTTTGTTATTTTTTGGAATGGCAGTAACATTAACCGTATTTTTACGTGTATTAGCGAATGTATTTCAACAGGCGATACAGCTAGAGGAAGAAGCGAAATTAACGATTTGAGGTGGGAGTTATAGCAATCATCGTCAATCTCGATGTCATGTTAGCAAAACGAAAAATGTCGGTGACAGCATTATCAGAAGCACTTGACATTACGATGGCTAATGTGTCGATTTTAAAAACGGGAAAAGCAAAAGCAGTAAAATTTTCAACGTTAAATAAAATTTGTGAAGTGTTAGATTGTCAGCCTGGTGATCTTTTAGCTTATGAAAAAGGGGAGGAATGATGTCATATGAAAAAAATAATCGTCGCATCTGTTCCACTAATACTAGGCGTAATATTGATGATTGCGTCAGCGTTCGCACCTTCCAGTGTACAGGAAGATGGCATGCTGTATGAGCCGTACTTCTTCTTAGTGCCAGTAAGTGTGCTATTCATCTTTATCGGTGTCATTGCATTGATGATTATGGCTATTACAACGATTAAGAAAAACATAAAAAACCGATAAAAGTAGAGGAGAAAGTATTTATGAAAAAAATGATTTTTGCTGTTGTACCCCTTGTGTTAGGGATTATATTATTAATCGCATCAAAGTTTGCGCCTGTCACAGTACAAGAAAATGGCATGATAGACGAGCCATACTTCTTCTTAACGCCAGTAGGTGCGTTGCTGATTTTCGTGGGTGTCGTGGCATTAATTATTACGATTATTTCAAACGCTAAAAAAGCATCACAATAAAATAAATGCTAATAGACAAGCTGATATTTCATCATGCTTGTCTATTTTTTATTCACACAAAAGCTAAGTTTGTTTAACTATATAGTTTATTAGTAAAGTCACGAAGCGTTCATTTAAAAACATTCGTGACTTTTTGATATGTGCCCAAATTTAGTTTATTGACTGTTTAAATTCAAAAAATCATCAAAAGTTTATAAGAATTATATTTTTTTACTTTAACCTTGTATCTATAATTGAAAGGGGCAACTAGAAAATGAAAAAAATTATGAAGTGGTTTTCAGTAGGTTTCTGTATGTTATTGCTTGTGCTTAGCGTCTCTGTCTTTAGCTTCCATAAGTTCAAAGAAAATAAAGAAAGTTTGTTATTAGAGAATAATACGGGCAAACTAATCGATTTTAACGGAAAGAAGATGAATGTTTATTCTGAAGGTCAGGACAATGATACATTTGTATTTATGGCTGGCTCAGCAGTAGCAGCACCGATGTATGAATTAAAAAGCTTGTATCGTCATTTTTCAAAAGAAGATAAAATTGCCGTTGTGGAAAGAGCGGGATATGGGTATAGTGATGTATTTAACGACAATCGGGATATAGATGTAATACTAGAACAAACGAGGGAGGCACTAATGAAAAGTGGGAATAAGCCCCCTTATATTTTAGTACCACACTCTATTTCAGGAATCGAAGCCATCTATTGGGCGCAGAAATATCCGAAAGAAGTAAAAGCCATTGTGGCGTTAGATATTGGTTTACCATCTCAATATATAAAACATCCCGTAGGTTTCGCAGAAAAGACTTTTATGAAAATAGGGAATGCTTTAAGTGAATTAGGATTCCAAAGAGTGTTTCCGAATTTAGCATATAACGATGCCGTCTTAGAGAAAGATTTTCTGACTTCAAAAGAAAAAGAAATATTTAAGGCGATTTCAAATAAACAGGGCATCAACAACGATATGGAACAAGAAATGCTACATGTCGTAAATAATAGTAAAAAGTCTGCCGCATTACCTATTCCCAAAACAACCCCAATTTTATTTATTGATGCTTACCTTGATAAAAATTCTAAAGCTGCTAAAGCATCACTAAAAGACTATCAGGATTTTGCAAAGCAGTTAGACGTTTCAACTGTAATTCAAATAAAAAGCAAGCACAGTATTTACTTGTACCATTCTACTGAAATCTATGAAGAAACCCAAAAATTCTTGCAGGAGATGGTTGAACAATAGTGAGGAAAGGACGAAAATGTTGTTTACAATTTTACTGGTAGAAGATGATAAAATGATTGGAAGTTTATTAGAGAATATATTACAAAAAGAAGGGTATAACGTAATCTGGATAGAAAATGGAGCTTCATTATATACCGTTATTAAGCAAGTCGACATTGTCATTATGGATATTATGCTACCGGGGGAGGATGGGTATCAAATTTCCATGCGAATTAATCAGCTAGGGCATAATATCCCTATCATATTTTTAACTGCTAGAAGTGATATTGAGAGTAAATTAAGAGGGCTTGAAATTGGCGAAGATTATATGGTAAAGCCATTTGATCCGAGGGAATTATTAATACGAATAAAAAATAAATTAGTTGCTACTTACGGTATTCACAAACAAATACAACATTTATCAATTGATGTTACGCATATGCGTGTTGTTAATCATCAACATCATAAAGAAGTCGAATTGACAGCGATTGAAAAGAAAATATTCTTTTATCTCTACGAAAACGCAAATTTTATTTTATCTAAAGAACAATTCATGGAATACCTTTGGCCGCTAGAGGATCGCAATTTAAATTTAATTAACGTATATATCAAAAAGTTACGCAGCAAAATTGACGATCGAGATGGTGTTATTATTCAAAATGTATATGGAGAAGGGTATCGTATGAATACTCATATGAAACAATGAAACTAAAAAAGAAATATCAACTATTGCTATTGACGGTTATAGGCAGTGTTCCACTTTCTGTTGTCGTGATTAGTGTTATCGTAACGATCATTTACAATCATTTTTCAAATGATGCACAAACCCAGTTTTATGAGTCAAAAGCTTACCCAATTATGCTAGGATTATTTATCGTCAGTTTCTTTGCTTTGGCTATTCTATTCTCTAAATCCATTAATACATTGATTAAACGGATCAATGTATTAAACAAAACAATTATGGAGTTGGCAAGTGACGACAAGAAGAGGCTTCAAAAGATTCCTTACGCTAGAAATGATGAATTAGGGGATTTAACCAATGCAGTAAACCTTCTTATTGACCGGACGATATCAAAAGAAATTGAAATACAGCAACAGGAGCGAATGAAACAAGAACTTTTAACTCAGTTGCGCCATGATATTAATACGCCTTTAACAGCGATGCGCTTACAACTGTACACAATCGAACATGATTTTTCACAACATCAGGATATTTTCAATTCTTTAAACGAACAAATAAACTATATTTCAAAGTTATCCAATGAATATGACTTTGAACGCTTATCTCGTGTTGATAATTCGTATGTAATCATGGAAAAAGTAGATGTTCCAAAACTTCTAAATACAATTATTTTAAAGTGGAATTTTTTATTTAAAGTCAACCAAATCTCTATTGTGTTAAACAATTGCGCAACTAACTGCCAATGGCGCAGTAATGAAATTTGGTTGCACCGATTATTTGATAATATCTTCCAAAATATAGTGCGTCATGCAGCGTGTGATACATTTGAAATCACTTTGCAAAAAAACGCAATTAACTTTAAGGATAATGGGATTGGGTTTAATGTGGAGGAAAAGGGTACTGGTTTACGTATCATCGAAGATATTTGTCGAGTGCTTGAACTACAGAGTACAATCCAATCCAATGAAAACGGTACTCAAGTGACCATATGCTATGCGCAATATTAATACTTTCAGTAAAGGCAACGGTTCGAAATTAAAAGCTGGTCAAAATCGTATTAAAACAGCTTATTACGTTCAACATGTATAACTGCTGTCACCCATATACAACAATCGGAAGCTATTCATACAAGAATTGTGCCTTCTTTTGCTAAAGGTCATATTATAGAATAATAATTTATTAAGCTTCTTTTGACCTAAACGACGCTTTAAGAATTTTAGGTTGCAACAGTAACGCACTTGCATTAACACAAGGTTGCTTATTATCTTTGTTTACGCTACATTGCAGTGAAATCCATTTATATAAAGGGGTGTAAAGGTGGACCTATTACTCTGGATAACGATTGCTTTCATCATAATTGGAATTGTTGTTCTCACTTCTATGAAAAAAGAAATGGAAAGTAAGGTCGAGTATATAAAAGCAAATATGGACGACGCAGAAAATTCATCAAAAGCTAAATCTGTAATTTGGTGGATATGGAGCACTGCTGCTTGGGGGATAGTGAGTATATTTCTTATTGTTTGGTGTTTTCATAATCGCTTCGGATAATTGTTGGCTTCAAATGTGCTACAAAACAGGTACTTATGTAAACACGGAATAAGTATTACTGAAATGTCTATTTTTGAATAATATCGTACCTAATATTTATTATCTGCATCGAAATGAAGGTCAATCTGCCACGATTCTGTTTTTAAAAAAGGAATTATTCTTGTAGTTTTTCAACGCTATCTATTCAGGATAAATTAATAAGAGAGATATAAAGTTTAAGTCCTATAAAGCTAGTCTATTATAGTTATTCATAATTTTCGCTATACAATTAATTAAGGAGTGGAATGATGTTTTTCTTAACACGTGAACGACAGGAAGTATTCAACGCAGCACAGACATATCCATTTGAGGAAGAGATCGATGCTGAATTTGAAAATCATTTGTATGAGCATTTAAGCGAGTATGTAGGGATCTTACCAAAAAAGTTTCAGCAGGAAATTATTGAACAAACTTTATTTCGAAAGGATACGCTAATGGAAGAATTTGAAGAATGGTGCAATGTGACAATTGAGCAGTTCACAGCTAAGAGCCATGCTATTTATGAAAAGCGTGAAGCACTTGTTGAACATTTTAATCCGTCCGCACAAACCGTTTTTTCACAGTCATTTCATGATGGTAAAATTTTGAATGCTGAGCAACAAGGAACTAATTTTACACTTCTCCTAGATATGAGTGGCGGGTTTACAGTCGAATCAATTGTACAGTTAGAGTTTCAACATGCACAAACAGAAGGTCAACTTGAAGGATATTACGTATATGACGAATTAATAAAACAAGAGGATAGATTTGCATTACGAGTGTTATCTAGTTTTGGTAGCCCTTATGCTGAATGGACAATTTTCTTTAAAGATGTGACAGCAAACTACTTGTATCGTCCTGCAGTTTATATTGAACCAGGAGAAATCGCTACATGGGACGATTATGTGCTGGCGCTAAATGAAGATGACAAATACTATATTGTAAAAGATATGCACTTTGTAGAAATTGATTTAGCTAATCTTTCGCAAAAAGATAATGCGATTTATGCTGAAGGGGTATTACTAGGGCATACCTTTGAGGAAGCAAGAGAGCGAATTTATTGTGCTACTTACGAAAATCCTTATGCTCATTTTAGTGAGCCTATTCCGACTGATGAGTTGTCATTGGCTATGTTTGATTTAGACCAAAATATACGCGTTCGTGCTTTCAACACAATTTATGCACTAGGAGAGGATGCTGCATATATCGTTAATGATACGCTACGTAAAGTCGATGTAAATACAGATGAAAATATGTATTTTGGCATTATAGCAAGTCATTTCGATCAACTCGGTTGTTTAGAGGATGATGTAAAACTGAAATGGCTTAAGGAATAACAAGAGTAAAGTTTATGGAACGATGGCGTAATCATCTAATTTATAGGCTATATATAAACCTACCTTAAAGTTGTTTCAACATATTATCAATATGTATTATAGGGAAATACCCTAGGATGATTTAAGAGATTTGTTAAAAGCGGATTGTTTTATGAAGTTTATAAAAAGATATAAATCACAGTGTGCAAAATATATGAAGACATAATACCAGCGTAGCAACATCTAGTACGGTAAGAGGTTCGGGTCAAAATGATATTGATCGTAAAAGGAGATTTATAAATAAAAAACCGACTTATAGTCGGTAAGAGCATTGTCAATATTGGTTTATAAAGAATAAAAACCAAACTGCGTGATTTTGTTCGTCTGAAGCATTTGAACTAAATTGGTTGCTAATATAAGGTATTGTATATTGTCGAGCCACACGATGATAAAATTCGACCGCTTCTTGTTCGTCTTTAAATGCAGTTAAAATTCCGCTTTTAAAATTTAATGGCAATGGCTCTGTTATTTGTGGAGAAGGGTGTTGACCAGTAAGGGAGGTATACATATAAGCAAAACCTTGGTAATGTCGCATTTCATCTTTTCTTATCTCTAGAATACGTTTTTTAACATCCTCATTTGGAGCAAGCTGAGCCAAGTGCTCATAAAATCGTATAGCATTATATTCGCCATTAATGGCTTTAACAAGATCGACAAGAAATTGATTATTTGAAGTTGGTTGTACGCCGTATTGCAATCGTTCACACTCCTTTTTAATAAGCTTTAAAAGTAACTGGCAGTAACATGTAATTATTGCATCATTTTTTTTACTTGTTTTAGTTCAATGATTATTTGGTCTATCTGTTTTTGCAAATTATCTACTTCTTTCGATTTATCACTATTTTGGTTTTGAGGATCCTGATTATTTGATTTTTCTAAAGCATTTAGTGCTAGACCTGCTGCAACTGCAGAAAGACCGTCACCCAATGTTGCGATGGATGCTCCGATATATGCTAATCTTGCTATTTCAATTTCCGTCGTTTCTAGATTTTGTTGTGGATTTTTTTTATGTCTATTCATTACTATATCCCCCTTTACTTTTATAGTGGAAAATAATCTTAACCGTATCCTATGTATTAAGGAAAAGAAAGGTGACGACCTAAATTTTTTGCAGGAACATTGTTGTAAAGAATAAGTCAAATGAATGTACTTTGGAAACGGATTTAGAGCGTCCATACGACAATGGTTGCTAATTATGATAATTTAGGAATGCCAAGAGCTAGTGGCATAGTGACACAACTGGTAAACGGAGAAGCACGCTGCCCTGATGGCTAGTTAAGAATTGTGTACTCCCCTGAGGCCTATTTAATTCAGAAAATTCAATTAAATAGATAAAGATTTCATTCATCATAATAACAGTTCAATTTTTGTTTCATTATATTAATATTTTCAGTTAAATTTCATTGATAGTGGATAGACTATTTTATAACAAGTGAAATAAACGTTGAATAAATTTTCTTGATGTTTGTTTTGATCTATTGTGTAAATTTTTTTAAAGAAGGAGGCAATTACGTGCCACTACACCCGTCCATTGTGCATTTTCCAATTGCATTATTATTAACAGCAACAGTAATTGAAGTCATCAATTTGTTTTTAAAGAAAGAGTATTTATTTAAGACAAGTACAATTTTGTTTGTAACAGGTTTTGTAACCGGTTTGGTTTCTTTTATGACAGGTGATGCAGCAGAAGAATTTGCGGAACAAAAATGGGGAGAAGTTATCGAATCGACAGTTGAATTACATGAAAATATGGCTTTATTATCTTTAATATTGTTTGGTGCAATTTCAATATTAAAATTATTTGGGCAGAAACTGAAAATTAATACAAAATGGATTGTAATTTTAGTAGTGATTTTAGGTATCATAGGTTCTTCTACATTAGCATATACCGGTCATCTGGGAGGTAAGATGGTGTATGAAAGTGAAAAATTAAGTAATACAAACAATTACGAATTGCCAGATCATGATTAAAAAATTAGCGTGTATTCCCTATCTGTAAATGCTAGTTTTGCCAATTTCTTATAGCAAGTAATGTTATTTTGTGAATATTTGTTAGATCGTTAAAGTTGAGTAACATTTCTCAAATGATCATAATAAAAGCATTGATACTTGAATTTTCTACTTTTTTCACCTTCACCTACTTAGGGTATTGAAAGTTGTGCAAGTTCATAGCTCCTTGTGCCTTAAATGTTCATTACTACCTCTAAATAATACATGCTCTACAATGAAACACTTGAAAATAATCCCTCTCTTAGCGGAGAGAGGGATGCCCTTATTTTTCTATTTTAACGTGTTATTTTCAAGTGAATTCTGACGGTGGCGTGTGACATTAATCATTTTTATTTTCCCATTACATAGTAATATGTAGAACAAAAGATTAAAAGAAATGGTTTTACATCATTTCTCAACATACATTAAATGAAAAAACAATCATCCTCTTTTATTTTTTCTACAATACGATATATTAAAATAGAATAATTGAAAATATTCTAACCAAAGAGTAGGTGTTAATTAGATGGAGAATCACCCTTTAAATCAGGCAGAAATAGAGATGAAGCAATTAAAATATGCCCAGCAACATTTGGCAAATGAAAGAACATATTTAGCATGGATTCGAAAGGCCATTTCCATTTTAGGGGTTGCTTTCTTGGCAACGAGTTTGCACTTTGCTATAGGAACGGTTCGGAATTTTTGGGTAGATTTTTTATCAGCAATAATTGGCTTGTTAGCTTGTTTATTTGGGATTTTAATTATCTTTACAGCTACATTTAATTATTCTGCAAAAAGAAAACAGATAGTGAATGAAGAATTTGTTCCATCAAATAGACATATCATGTGGATTTCTTATTTTTTAATTATCTTAATATTATTGGTGATTATTTACTTTTTGATGATTAGTTTATCATAGACTAAAATGTGAATGTTTGAGGCAAAAACAACATGGATAGTAAAAAGTAATGACAATTTGAGGTGACACAAAAGCAGTTGATGGCTTGTATCATAGAAACTTATTTGGATTTTGCGTTAAAAGTCTGTAGTAGACGCATATGGCGGGAAAGAAAAAGGTACGATGTAGGTTGGCTGTTATGGTTTAGGTGGTACGACAGGCGTTTCTCTAGAAAAAAGCTGTGGTTCTAGCTTATTTACCAAATAGCCTTTTCTAATTTTACCGTTGATATAGCTCTCTGGGGCGAGCTGCTCATAAGCGGTTAATGTAGTATTTCTACTAACGTGTAAGCACTCCGCAAGCTGGCGAATAGATGGCAATTGTTCATTTACGCGCAGCTCGCCTTGCTCAATGAGGGATTTAAAACGTTCATAAATATTTAGTTTATTCAAGAAAAATGGTGCCATTATATTTAGGACACAACTAGCTTTCATTAGCTATTAGTTTATTGAATATGTAAAGTTGATGAAAGACAAGTGTCCAACAATACTTGCTATAAAAGAGTTTCAGTTTCTAGCTTGAAGCTAGTCAAGTACCTATTGTTTTTCAGAGCAGTTGAAAATCAAAAATCACGTAATGAATAGTATATACCATTAACACTTGTTGATTTTCTTTTTAATGGTGTTAATAATTTTCGAATCCGAAAAAATCAGAGAGATACCAATGATAAGTACACCAATCAGATGCTTTGTTGTTAAATCTTCATGCAGGATGAAGTATCCTAACATAATGCCGATTGCTGGAACAATATAATTCGTTAGCGATGTAAATATAGCGCCTTGCTGATGAATTAGTAGGTTCATTAAGAGATAAACAACACCTGCATGGAAAGTACCTAAAATCATTAAATAGATATATTGTGATAGATCAATATTTAATCTTAAAGGCTGCTCAAAAATAAATGCAATTGGAATAAGTATGATGCTTGCAATGAATAACACATTCCTCATATGTACAATTGATGAGCCAGTAGTTAGTTGCTCCATCAAGATTAGAGAGAAGGCGAAGCTCATTGCAGCTATTATTAATAGAAGGTTTCCTTGAATACTATAGAGAAAGTCACTGGCATTATTTGTAGGCCACGATAAGATTAAAATACCTAAAAAGCCCAAGAGAATACTGAACCCTTGAATCTTTTGGAATTTCTTTTTGAAAAGAACCATTAAAAAGATGAGTGTGAATAAAGGAACCATGCCAATCAACATCGAGGCAATACTACTTGGAACTGTTTTTTGCCCCTGGGCAATCAATATGAAGGGTAAAACTACCTCAAATAGTGCAATCAAAATATACCATTTACGATAGCCTTTCTGAATTTTTCTTGCCTCTTTTGATAAAAATAAGCTAATTATGAGTAAGCAAATTGCGCCTACGAACGCTTTAATAGCTGATAATGTGATTGCACCGACAGCTTCTATTAATAAAGCAACAAAGAAGAACTGAGAACCCCAAATTAAACTAATTAGTAATAACATTAAATACTTATTCACGATTAAACACGCCCCTTGTTACCAAAGTAATTAACCCCGATTACTCCAGCAAGTATGATGACAGCACCAATCAAATGATAAAACTGTAGCGTTTCATTGAGGAAAATAACACCCGCAATGATTGTTATTAATGTCGCTAAGTTACTAAATACACTCATTTTGGATGCCTCTATGACGGATAGGGCATAGTTAGATAAAAATGATGTGCACAATGAAGAAAGAGAGCCTAAATAGAGAATGGCTACTAGAAAGGATGGCGTAAACAATGGTGTAAAAAAGCTCGCTACGGATTGTTCCACTACGTGATGTGTGAGTGCAAGCCCATTGAATGTAACAAATCCAAATAGCGTCATGACATAGGTCAACGTAAATAAGGAATACTGTCGCGTTAATTTTCTAGCAAGTACGTTGTAGAAAGCAGCAGCCATGGCAGATAACAGGATTAGTCCAGCCCCCTTTAAGCTATATGCTTCTACATGGGTACTGTTCATGATGAATAAGAAAATGATCCCTGCTACAGATAGTAGAATAGAGGCCAGTTGCCAGTTATTTGACCGTTCTTTGATAAAAAATGTCGCAAATAGTAAGGTGAAAATCGGTATAGTCGCCTGAATGATTCCTGCTTCTGAGGAAGAACTATAAACAAGGCCTAACGCTTGGAATAGAAAGAAAAGCCCAGGATAAAGCAACGCTAGTGGCACGATTGTCCATAAATCTTTCAACGGCATTTTTATAGATGTTTTCTTGAATAAAATGATAACAGTCGCAATTAGTAAGGCGACTGTAAATCGGTGGGCAAGTATATCCATTACGCTTGCTTCTGTCAGCGCAATTTTTATAAAGATGAACGAAAATCCAATAATACACGCATACAAAATCGCAGCGCTATATGCTTTTTGATGGTTTGTCATGTGTTGTAAAACCTCCTATTGATATGCTGAATTACAAAATATAGCGTATAAAAATAGGTGTTCGTGTACAATGGAAATAAAATCAATCTGTACCGGTACAAAAGGTGGGAATGTATGTATAAATATTTAGCAATCATCAATTTTATTGAATCGCAAATTGAATCGGGAGCGCTTCAGGAGGGCGCAAAACTTCCTTCGATACGGGAATTAGCCAATCAGTTTATATGTAATAAGAGCACCATCATAAAGGCACTTCAGGAAGTAGAAAAAAAACATATAATTTATTCGGTTTCTAAGAGTGGTTATTATGTTATAAAGAAAAATTTCAAGCAAAAAAGTTCGATGACAGATGCGATTGATTTTGCTACATCTGCTCCAAACTGGACTCAATTTCCTTATATTGATTTTCAACATTGTATAAACAAAGCAATCGATACGTACCAACAGGATTTGTTTATTTATGGAACACCAAAGGGCTTGCCTTCATTAATTGATGTTGTTCAAAAGCAATTAACCATGTACCAAGTTTTCGCTAAAAACGAACAAATCTTTATTACATCGGGTGTTCAACAAGCATTATTCATTTTAACGATGCTTCCATTTCCAAACGGCAGAAATAAGATTGTGATAGAACAGCCGAGCTATCACTTATTTATTGAATATTTGAATGTAAAAGGAGTGCCTGTTGTTCCGATTAAAAGAACTGCACAGGGCATTGATTTAGCAGAATTGGAACAGATTTTTAGTGGCAAGGATGTGAAATTCTTTTATACTATGCCGAGGTTCCACAATCCTTTAGGAACTTCTTATACACAAAAGGAGAAGGCGGACATTGCCAAGCTTGCGGAGAAGTATGAGGTGTACATTGTGGAAGATGATTATTTAGCTGATTTCGAGCAAAATTTGAAGGCAGATCCGATTTTTTCATATGATGTATCGGATCGAGTTATTTATTTGAAAAGTTATTCTAAAATTATGTTTCCTGGATTACGAATAGGTGTCGCTGTTCTTCCTGAAAAACTCATTGAAGGCTTCCAGCAATATAAAAAAATAACGGATATCGATAGCTCTATGATTTCGCAGGCAGCTTTAGAAATATACATAAAAAGTGGCATGTTTGAACGGCACCAAACTAAAGTGAAACAATCCTATTTCACACGTGCTGAGCAGCTTTATCAATCCTTAGAAAAGCATCTCCAAGCAGACAGTGTATTTAAGCCGGTTGTTCGACCTTCGTCGATTAGTGTGAATGCACATATCGCATTGCCGAAAAATGTGAATGCGAACCAAGTAATAAAGCATCTTGCCGAACAAAATGTTTATTTGCAATCACTTAACTGCAATTACTTGCCCAATGTAAAGCAGGAAAGGTTATTGAAATTTAACGTATCAAATGTCGAGGAATCGAAAATTGACGAGGGTATTCAGTTAGTTGTAAAAGAGCTGATTCATAGGAGAAACTGGTTTGTGTAACTACGCATAAGTTGACTGTAAAGAAAATCCTAGAGGAAAGGTGATTTATTAGCTTTTCTCTAGGATTTTGTATTGAGATAGGAAGAATCAAAGTTGAGTTGTAAGTCAAAACACCTTCTCTAGATTTAATGGAAATGATGAATTTCATTTGAGCTTACAACTTACATTTAAAATAGGAAATTAAATGATACTTTACATATTATCGTTATTTATAATGGCTATCGCCAAAACGTAGGGTAGTTTCGGTGCTTTTATAATTTCAGGTCCAGTTAAAATCATATTTTCATTCCAATAATTTATTAGCATTTACCAATCTATCAGTACCTAATGCAGTTAAAATAAAAAGTAAAGTTAAAGCTCCCCATCCTAAAAGTCCTGCAGGTAAAGCTAGTGAAGTGAAAATTAGAGGGGATACTAATAAGCTAGCATCTTTTCCAGCGTTAACTACGAAGAGCTATCTCTCAATTATCTGGTACAAATGTACAATCCGAACCATTAAAAATTTAAAGAACAATATTGTATAGTAATAGAAAGATAAATTAATGAATATTACAAAAAAAGGGTGAAAAATAGTGCGACTGCTTCATGACGTTGCAACAAAATGAACAGCATCATCCGTGACTAAGAAAGCTTATTGCTGGTAGCTTAGTCTTTTTTATTTCCACTATTCTCTTTTTATGAAAATACATATGTTTGAATAAAAATACTGTCTTTTAATTGTCGAGGAACAAAGGGTGGTCGCTATTCGTGTTATAATAAAAACATCTTGTTTGACGAAGTATCCATTGAAAGTAAATGGGTTGTCGGTGTGTTTTTTCTTTGGTAACACCACAACCATCCATCATGAAGCTGTCACGTAATAATGCATGCGGTCTAATAAACGAAAATAAGGGAACTTTTTTTCTCGTCTGGAGTGATAATATGTTTATTACAATAAGTGATGTTTTGAACATGGAGGGATTTGAAGATGTAGAAGTCCTTGCAGGAGAGGCTGGATTGAGCCGCAGAGTTGAAAATGTCTATTTTATGGAAGTTCCGGATATTTACGCATATATCGATCAAAACGGATTGCTACTCACTACCTTGTATCCTGTTGCTGATAAACCAGAGCATATTGAAACACTAATTCCAAAATTAGCTGAATTGAATCTTGCAGGAATTGCCATTAAGCCAGGAAGATATGTCGCTGAAATTCCAACCATTATGGTGGAGCAAGCAAATGAACTTGGTATTCCGCTAATGAAGCTACCAGATGGTGCAAACTTATCTACACTGACTAACCAAGTACTGACAAAGTTTTTAGACGTAAAGACATCGCTGTTGGAATTTCGAAATAAGATGCATCAGCAATTACTGGAGTTATTATTGGAGGGCACAGATGTCAACAAGTTCGTTCATTCGATTGCTAGTCTTGTTCATGCCCCAGTCTTGCTTCTTAACAATGATTTTGAATATGTCGGGTCTTCACTTCACAACGAACATAAAATTTCAATCCAACACAAGGCGTACAATTCAGATGCGAGCAAAAGCACATTTTCTGTGCAAGTCGATGATACCGTTTTTGACAAAAATGATTTGTTTATTCAGTGCATTTTTGCAGGAGGCAATGACTATGGCTTTTTGGTCATATTGTTAGAAAAAGAAAAAAATCTAACAGAGGATTTAATTATTGCTATTGAACAAGCCTCCTTTATAATCGCTTTTTTATTTCAAACAGAGCAAACATTGCTTCAAAAAGAAAGAAATCATTTAAGCAGTTTTGTCCGAGACATTTTTCATAATCAATATACTTCCCAAACGGAAATGATTGAAAAAGCGAAAGTGTTTAGATGGAACTTGCAATTTCCGCTTGTTCTAGTAAGCATCAAAACAAATGAGAAAGATAGCGAAAAGAAATTGGCGATATTTCACAAAATGCTTGATTCAGGTCTAATTGAGGGCTCGGCTTCTAAAATGGTGGATGTTCCGATAGAAAATTGCAAAGTTCTTTATATTAATGACTCTTTAGTATGTTTTATTAGTCTGGTGTCTGAAAAGAATGTTCGGAAAAAACTCCAAAATCTAGGGGATACGATAGTCACGTTGTTTGAGAAAAATGGACATCTTGGGGTTAGTATATCCGATACAGTCCATCATTTTAACCAAATGAAAGAGTACTATGACAATTCAACATTAGTGTTTCAAGTTTATAAAGAACATTTACAAAAACAGTCCTACGTTCATTTTTATGGCGATATCGGCTTGTTCCGACTGTTTCATTATGTTGATAATCTTTACATGCTGGAAGATTTCGTAACCGAAAAATTAGGAAAAGTGTTCGAATATGATAAAAAGAAAAATACAAATCTTTTAGAAACGCTTAAGTACTACATTAAAAATAATACAAATGTGCAAAAAACGGCAGAGGATATGTTTGTTCATTATAATACGATGCGTTACCGAATCAATAAGCTGAAAGAACTTGGCATCGACGGTGAGGACGGCTTCGAATTAACAGAAATTTCATTAGCCTACCAATTGCATCAATACTTACAACTGAAAAAAGGGTGAGGGTGAAGAACCCTAGCGACGACTTTACGTTGGACATTGTCTTCTCGACAATGTCTTTTTTTTGTAAAAAAGGCGTTATGCTTTGTAGAAAGTTGCCAATTAAAAGAGAAATAAATATCAACTTCTTACAATGATTAAAACGCTTTCAAATGCTATCATGTAGGTATTGAAGGAGGGAGGTTTCAATAAACAGCAGTCATCATAGACGATTTAGGTATTTAGTTTCTGAATTACACTTTGGAATACAAGGAGTGTTGGAAATGCGTGACTATCTTTTGTCTTTAGCCGGTGGTTTGATTGTAGGGATATTATTTTCTTTAGTTAAGTTACCGTTACCTGCCCCTCCTTTGGTAGGTATATTTGGAATGGTAGGTATATTTTTAGGAGGTGTACTAATGGATTCTCTTTTCAATTCTCTCAAAGAAAAGAGAAATGTGAGTACGTAAACGAGCCACCAGAAAATGTTTGGTTATGCGGTTTTTAATGAATACATCCCACTAAAAAAGGAGAATGTAAGATGTTGCAGATTATCTTGTCATTCATAGGAGGTTTACTTGTAGGCATTTTATTCAAATTCATCAAGCTGCCAGTGCCGGCTCCCCCTCTTATTGGTATTGTTGGGGTAGTAGGAATCTTTCTAGGTGCTGAGCTAGTAAACGCTGTCCTGCGTCTTTTCTAAAAAGACATAAAATCTTCTTCCTTCATTAGGCTAACTTATAACGTCGGATTATAAACGTTTGAGTTTAGTTGCCTATCTCCATATAATGGACTCAAGTTTTTCCTGTATTATTTTCCGTTTCATCAAAAAAATCATTGCGGTCAGTTTTCTAAAGCTAGATGTTTTGAATACCATTCGAGAGGGAGATCTACATGAATCAAGTATATACAATAGAAGCGAAACCTTATAGTTTTGAATTTGAGTTAGAAACAACAGCGTTAATCATTATTGATATGCAGCGTGACTTTTGTGCACCGGGTGGCTTTGGTGAAAAGCTAGGGAATGATATTACGCTAACACGCTCTATTATTCCTACTATTAAGACGGTTTTGGAAGTTGCACGTGAAAAGGGCATGATGGTTATTTACACTCGTGAAGGGCATCGCCTAGATTTATCAGATTGCCCGCCAAGTAAATTAAAACGCGGCAGCAAGCAAGGAGCAGGCATTGGTGATGAAGGTCCAATGGGAAGAATTCTTATCCGCGGTGAGTATGGTCATGATATTGTGGACGAGCTAAAGCCTGTTGAAGGCGAAGTTATTATTGATAAACCTGGAAAAGGTTCTTTTTATCAAACAGATCTTGAAGTGATTTTAAACAATAAAGGTATTACACATTTGCTTGTTGCAGGGGTAACGACTCATGTCTGTGTTCAAACGACGATTCGTGAAGCGAATGACCGTGGATTTGACTGTTTACTACTTGAAGATTGCTCAGCAGCATTTGATCCAAAAGACCATGAAGACTCCATTCACATGATTAACCAGCAAGGTGGCATCTTTGGGTGGACAGCTCCATCGAAAAATTTGCTTGTTGCACTTGAAGATTAACGAAGAAAGCATTTGCACGAAGTATTTACTAAAGCGTTTTCATTTAAGAGAATAAACAGTTGAGGGCATGCTACATTCACATGTCCAATGCATGCCCGTATCCGTAATTCTACTAGCTATCATGAGAATATGGTGATATCTATGGTTCCAACATATACAGGTAAAATCAATCAGATGGACGGTCGTCTACTTGAATGGATGCGCCAACAATCAATTGGTGAACCAATTGGAGTAGTCCACAGTGTTTTCGATAATGTAGTAAATTTCACAACTGATGACGGTACAATGCTCTTTTCTTTGGCAAAGAATGGGGTGATTCAATCACCTAGCATGATGAAAACCTGTCAGAATGACTATTTTTCTAAGATGTGTTCGACCATAATGTTGACTAAATCTATTTGTTTAATTGATTATAATTTATTGAAAATCAACGATTGGCAATGGGATTTTTCCAATGCGGCCATTTGGAATAGGAATATTAAGCCGCACTGTCAAGCAAAGCTAAAGCCAACTGTATCCCGCTTGCGGCTATTAAACAATTTTATCCTACAACACGGAGCAACAGGAGGAATCTACGCGGCGTGGAAAAGCTTCACGTATCCAGACTGGGAAGTTCCTATGGCTACACGAAAAAATATCTATTTCTCTCCGTTTCTTGAAGGGTTAGAGCAGCTAAAAGATGATATGAAGGCAGATAAGTTTGACAGGTTTTTTGATAACTTTGCGGGACTTGGCATGGGGTTAACACCGTCTGGCGATGATTTTCTAACAGGGTTATTAGCTACCTGGCAGTATTTTGAATCCCCACTATATAAAAAAATGGAAAGCTGTAGCGCAAAATGGTTGCAGAGATTGAAAGGTAGAACGACTACGGTAAGCTATTTTATGCTAAAGCAATGCCTGGAGGGACAGGTCAACGAAGCTTTACTTAATGTATTGGACAACATAGATGGTAATCCAATCCCTCATTTACAGCGTATTTTAGAAATGGGATCGACCTCTGGGACAGATATGCTGACTGGTGTTAGCGTAGCATATCAACAGCTTATCGACCTAAAGGAGGAAAAATAATTATGACATCTAAAGTATTGATAGAAAGTAACGCCTATCATGACTCGGTAACATTAATGTCACTATCAAGCAAAATAAATCGTATGGATGGCGTCGAGCAGGCTGTTGTTTCGATGGCAACCGAAATGAACAAAGCGTTGCTAGAAAACATTGGTCTGCTAACGGATGAGGCGAAAGTAGCTACGGGAAATGATTTAATTATTGCCTTGATTACAGATACAGATGAGCGAGCAGAGGAAGTGATAACACTTATCCACACAGAATTAACTTCCAAAAAGGTAAAGAAAGGAAAAGACAATTATCATACAGCGAAAACGCTGACTTCTGCATTGCATCTCTTACCGGATGCTAATATGGCGATTATCTCCGTTCCAGGAAAATATGCAGCGCGCGAAGCGAGTCAAGCCTTAAAAAAAGGCATGCACGTTATGCTGTTCAGTGACAATGTAAGTATGGAAGATGAAAAAGTTTTGAAGGAAATAGGGAGAGACAACGGTTTATTCGTTATGGGGTCAGACTGCGGGACAGCAATTATCAATCGCAGTGGACTGTGCTTTGCCAATAAAGTAAGCGAAGGAGGCATTGGACTAGTGGCAGCCTCCGGAACAGGGCTACAGGAAGTGACGGTACAAATTGATCGACTTGGTTACGGTATTACACAGGCGATTGGAACGGGAGGTCGCGATCTCCATGAATCAATTGGTGGAATTATGATGCTTCAAGGGCTTCAAGCATTGGAGAACGATGACAATACGAAGGTCATCACATTAATTTCTAAACCTCCAGCGCGAAATGTTCAGGACAAAATTCTTGCAGAAGTGAAAAAATGCCGAAAACCCGTTGTAGTCTGCTTTTTAGATGGTGATGCAAAAGCAGTTGAGGCAGCAGGAGCCAACTTTTCTCCTACATTAATTGATGCTGCCCGCAAATCTGTTCAATTACTTGATACGCAAGCCGTAATCGAAACGGACATTGCAAAGAGCGTTCAACGATGGATTGCTGAAGAAAAAGCAAAATTAGCAGATGTTCAGCAAGACATTCGTGGATTATTCTGCGGTGGTACGCTGACAGCAGAAGCATTATCCATTCTCCGCTCTTCAGGAATAAGCGTCAAAAGTAATGTCGCTAAAAAAGAGGAAGAGAAACTTAACGACATTACCTATAGTGTAGGTCATACGTTGCTTGATATGGGCGATGATGAATTTACAAAAGGTAAACCACATCCGATGATAGAGCCTTCACTTAGAAATGAGCGGATTCTTCAAGAAGCACGAGACCCTCAAACTGCTGTTCTGTTATTAGACTTTGAATTGGGATATGGTGCCCATGAAGATCCGGTAGGTGTAACACTAGAGACGCTTCAATTAGCAAGAGACGAGGCTACACAGGCAGGAAGGCACTTGCCAATCGTTACTTATATTTGCGGCACTTCTAAAGATAAACAAGATTATCAGCAGCAACTAAAGAAACTTCAATCTATAGGCGCTTTTGTTGCCGATAGCAATGAAATGGCAACAAGAATTGCCGCGATGCTTGTACAAAAGGAGGTCAATTAAATTGAGTACAGCGAATGAGCTTTTTAATCAGCCATTACAAGTAATTAATATCGGCACATCCAAATTTAAAGAAGATTTGGAGCTGCAAGGCGTTGAAACCATCCAAGTGGACTGGCAACCGCCTGCAGGGGGCAATCTACAATTGCTCGAAGCATTAGATTTCTTTCAGGAAAATGAAAAAGTGGAAAAGGCGAATCAAGAATCGATACAACGCATAAAAGATGCACACCCTTTCTTAATTGATATTGGACTAGCTATTGATGTCATACCTGGAATGCACAGCAAAAAAATACTGCATGCTGGCTCTCCTATTGCATGGGAAAACATGGCGGGTCCGATGCAGGGGGCAGTGATTGGCGCACTTATTTTTGAAGGGATGGCAGCGGATGAGGAACAAGCAAGAGCATTGATTGAGGCTGGAGCAATTGAATTTGGCTCATGCAATGAGCATTCAACAGTGGGACCAATGGCGGGCATCGTCTCTCCTTCCATGCCAGTGCATATCATCGAAAATCGAACACATGGAAACCGTGCTTATTGTACGATTAATGAAGGTCTAGGCAAAGTGCTACGTTTTGGAGCTTTTTCTAGCGATGTAATTGATCGGCTAAAGTGGCTGCGCGATGTTTTTGCTCCGGCTTTGAAAAAGGCACTTGTCCTAACAGATGGCATAGATTTAAAAGCCATCATCGCGCAGGCTCTTCATATGGGAGATGAGTGCCACAACCGCAATAAGGCAGCAACAAGCCTTTTCTATAGGGAAATGACTGACTATTTTATGCAAACAGATTGCAAGACGGACACATTGCGAGAGGTCTTGCGCTTTATTCAAAACAATGAACACTATTTCTTGAACCTGTCCATGCCAGCATGTAAAGCTTCACTTGATGCAGGACACGGCGTTCCATATTCCACGGTTGTTACGACAATGGCGAGGAATGGGGTTGAATTTGGTATTCGCATTAGCGGGCTAGGTGACAAGGAATGGTTTACCGCACCTGCAAACTTTATTAAAGGCTTATATTTCCCAGGCTATTCAGAGCAGGATGCAACTAGGGATTTAGGGGATAGTGCCATTACGGAAACAATGGGAATTGGTGGGTTTGCGATGGGCGGTTCGCCTGCAATTGTTCAATTTGTTGGAGGAGAGGTAGAAGATGCTATTCAATATAGCGAACAAATGTATGACATTACAGTAAGTGAAAATAGCAATTATGCTATACCAACGCTAAATTTCCGCGGAGCTGCCTTTGGAATTGATGTTCGAAAAGTGATTGAAACAAGCATTCTTCCTGTTATTAATACCGGCATGGCACATAAAGTAGCAGGAATCGGGCAGATTGGCGCAGGCATTGTCCATCCTCCAAAGGAATGCTTCGAAAAAGGATTGCTTCGTTTCTATAAACTATATGGAGAGGAAGAGGCAAATGAGTAGAATATTAATAGCGCTTGGAGGAAATGCACTCGGTTCTACTCCTGAAGAGCAACTACAATTAGTACACGATTCAGCCAAGCCAATTGTTGATTTAATTGAACAAGGTCATGAAGTAGTGATTGCCCATGGTAACGGGCCGCAAGTCGGTTCTATCAATTTGGCATTCGAAAAGGGCTCAAAGGAACATGCAAATATTCCTAGTATGCCATTTGCTGAATGTGGGGCAATGAGCCAAGGGTATATTGGCTACCATTTGCAAAATGCACTCCATGAGGAACTGTTAAAACGTTCAATTAACAAATCAGTTGCAACAGTTGTCAGTCAGGTAGTAGTTGATAAGAACGATCACGCCTTTCAAAATCCAACAAAGCCAATTGGTTCTTTTTATTCAAAAGAAGAGGCTGAAAGATTAATGGCTGAAACGGGTGACCATTATATAGAAGATTCAGGACGTGGCTACCGTCGGGTTATTCCATCGCCTGCTCCGGTTAAAGTCGTTGAAAAAGATATTATCCAGGACTTAGTTAATGCAGGGCGTATTGTCATCGCTGTTGGTGGTGGGGGTATACCTGTAGTGGAGGAAAAGAATCATGCTTTAATCGGCGTAGAAGCGGTTATTGACAAAGATTTAGCAAGTAAATGTTTAGCGGATGAGTTGAATGTAGATTTTCTGTTCATATTGACAGCTGTCGAAAAAGTCGCAATTAACTTTGGGAAACCAAATCAGCAAAACCTGAATCAGTTATCGATCGAAGAGGCAGAAAGGTTGATGAAAGAAGGGCATTTTGCACCAGGCAGTATGCTTCCAAAAATTCAGGCAGCCATATCATTCGTCAAGGGGAAGCAAGGTCGCAAATCAATCATCACTTCGCTAGAGAAAGCAAAGGATGCCATTCTTGGTAAGACAGGCACCGTTATTTTCAACTGAATCAGCTATTACAAGTAAATGAAAATGTATAGTAAGGAGAATTGGAAATGAACGAAAACAAAACGAAAGTAAAAATTGGCGAAGCATTAAAGTGGAATGTATTTACAGAGCACCGTAAAGTCTATCACCGCGAACTTCTAAGTGCCAAAGAGGCAAATGAACTCGGCGTCAGTGTTAGTTCGGTCTTAAGAGAACGCATAGAAGTAGGTGGAGCCGTATTGCCCCATTATCACGACGTGGCAGAAGTAATTCATATTACAAAAGGAAAAGTAAAACTTCTGCAAAATGGGGAGTGGAAATCCTATCAAGAAGGGGACACTTTCCTTGTACCAAAAGGGGTCGTTCACTCGGTTGCCAATGACGATGTCGAACCTACCGAGCAGGTTAGTATCTTCATCCCTGTTCATGAAGAAATCCATAACGAAAACTTCGCATCACATATGGTGGACGCAGATTAGCATGTGAATAATTACGAAAGAGCAATCCGAAATATGAACGGATTGCTCTTTGCGTTTTATTTAGATTTTGTAATCTAGTTATTTCATTATGTTTATAGTTTTATGTGAATATAAATTCCAAGGTGTCCTTGAACCTTGATTATGAGTATAAATAGTCTTATATCCTGAACCATCACTTCTAAAAATACCTAGTGACGGAAATAATGTGTGGTACCCTCTGATTTTTGTAGTCCCATCTTTATAAATTTCTGTACGGAACTCGTATTCTACATTTGGTGCTAATGTGTAATAAGGGTGAGCTGCTTTGTGAATGAAATTAATATCAATCATTGAACTAGTTTTTTTAGTTGCTCCTAAATAAACATTATTACCAGATGCTTGTTTTCGGTCAACAAATGTATATATTTCATTGGAGTTTTTTGTGTAACGATTTGTCCAACCGATTGATTTTGTTTCCCTAACTGCCAATGTTGACCAATTGATTGATGCTTCTAGTGATGAGCGTGTACTTCCTTGGGAAGTTATTGTAGTACGATTATCTGTTCCGTAATAGTAGCTACCAATTGGTGCTGGTATATATCCAGGATATTTAGAAGTATTTAAAATCATAGTATTAATTTTTATCCATGTATTTGTTGATATAGCTAAAGGCATTATTTGTGGCTTTACTCTATAATTTTGCAGAGAAATTTTTTGGACATTTTCTTCTAAAGTTTTAACTGGAGTGGAAAATTCTATTAAGTCGAAAGGATTTTCTTCTAATTCTTTATATACTTGTGAGTATAAACTGTTAGCAGATTTAGTCTCATCATCTGTTAGCAAATAATTTAGGAAATCTAGTTTTACTTGTTTGATTATTTGCTCAAATCGGGTAGTAGTAAAAGGTACTTCACCAGTAATTGTATATTGATATTCGGTATTTGCAGATGGAGTATTATCTATGAAATGGCTTTCTTTTGTGACTCCAATGAATTGATTATCTCTATAAATAGAATATTCAATAATATTATCTACATCAGGCCAGTCTAAAATGATACTCGATGTTGTAGAGAATGTGTCTATTCCTATTTCTTCATTATTTGATAATGTAGTATATATTTTTATATGTGAGTTTGAGAGTACTTGGTCGTTATTATCAATAGCTGCTATTTCATATTCATTAAGGCTACCTTCAGAAAGATTTTTACTCTCGAATTGTGCTTCAGTTCCTTCGTACAATATTTCGTGGTTGTGTTTAACTATATATTTTTTTGCGACAGGTATGGAGTTCCATTTTACAATAATCTCATTTGTATTTTTATTTACTTGGAAATCTGAAAAATATTGATTGAAGGATTCATCTTCATAAGCAAAGACAGTAATAGATGGTATTAACAAAAATGATAAACAAATAGTAAATAGGTATCTAAAAAGTTTTTTGTTTTCCATATATATTCCTCCTTATTTTTTAGATTAATTAAATATTAACTAAATTCCGTATTAGAAATCAAGGAACCAAGAAATAAACAAATAAATTTTATAGATGAGTTAATTTCATAATTCCAATCGCTTTAGTATCAGGGGTTTCGATTAAATAAAAATGAGCACCTCCCCAAATTCGGTATAATGGTAGCGACTAAACCAACCTTATACGAACGGAGTGTATGCCTCATGACTATTGTAAAACAAATTAGCCTTTTTGACATCCAGCAATTATTCGAAATGGAAAGTTCGCGCCGTTTTGATGCGATTTACGGTAAAAATACGTTCTGGTCGCTTTAAGGGACATCTGGCTGTTTCAACGAAAAGTCAATATACTGTAGGTCGCCTCATGTCTTCAGGTAATTTATCTGACAGTAAAGCGGTCATCCCCCTACTCAAAAAAATAGTTTCTATTATGCCTAAACATTTTACGACAACGATATTTGATGCAGGTTATGATTATGAACCGATTTATAAACAAGCATTAGCCCAAACGATGCGTGTAGTCATTACGTACAATATTCGAAATGAAAGTGAATATCTAGGATTCGATGAATATTTTAGACCAATTTGTGTAAGCGAACATAGTTACTGTTACGATAGCTTTGATGATAAATACAATAGGTTAAAATACACACGACCGAAAGAATGTGCAAGCTGTCCGTTACGTGATGATTCACTTTGCCAAAAGGTGTTTAAAATCAAATTTGCGACGGATATTAGAAAGTATACGTACCCAGCACGTGGCTCAGAATTTTGGGAGAAATTTCATAAAGAACGTACAGCGGTAGAACGGGTCAATGCCTATTTAAAACAATAATTTTAATTAAACAACGTCCGTCACCGTACAGGTAAAAAAGCAAAACTCCACTTCAACCTGGTGACGTTTATTTATAATCCCTGTAAATTAGCAGTTGATCGAATGAATGTGTTATTACAAACACAACAATCAGTAGCATAATTTTAAAAAACGTAAGTTTTGATATAGGAGCAGTCTAAGAACTTATAACTTAAAATATTTGATTGAGCGTAGTGTATCAGTTAATCTTTATATAAGAAGAAACACTTTGCGTTCTTGTGTATTTTCAGTAGAGGACAACTGAATGAAAACATAAAACATTATCGCTTATTACGAGTTGTGAGTGAAGGAGTGAAAATATGTTTAACAGAAAATTGTTAGCAGCTTTTGTAACAGCGATCATATGTTACTTTATCGTACCTTTTTTCTTTAACGATTTTACGAACTCTTATTTCGCAATCGGGCTTGGTGTAAGTATAATTTCAGTTCCAATACTATTTACTATTGGAATTTTAGCATCCATCGTGATTGAATTACGAACTAAACATATTTTACTTTCTTATATGAAACATTTTGCCTGTGGATTAATTTGTGTTTGTGTGCTTTTACTGTTAACAGAATGGGATATAGAATTATTTTCCATTTACACAGGAGTGGCATTTGTTTATGTTACCGTTTTTTTTATTAGTGATCATATGATTAAAAGTAAGTTTGTCAACTGAACATAGTGTTTGTTGGTATGGTAGATGGTCGTAAACAGAAAGTCTCTGAAGATATTTATAAAGTATTAGAGGAATTAGCGATGCGACAGTCTATTGTTATTGATGGTGGTTATGGAGCGCAATAGTATCCCAAATAAAAATTATATTTTAATAAAGAATCCATTTTGATTAAACTCTAAATGGATTTTTTTGATACTTTTTGGGGTAGTTCTCCTAATTTAAATGGACTTAAACTAATGAGGAAGTTTAGTTAGAGAACGATGTTACGATATCGTCACAATTGTTACAAAAAATATAAATTACCAAAATTACAACACCCTGTAATTGCTATAGAAGCGCATTCAACATTTTTATTTCTGTGTAGTATATTGGTATTAAAAAGATGATTAACGTTCTAAATCAAGTAAAACATGCTATTTAAATGCTATTTAGCAGTTGGTATTCCCTATTAAATTCTACAATTTAAATGCAATTTAACGTGTTGTAACAAGATCTATGTAAGGTATTGGTAAAATATAGGTAGGGCTATTTAAGGAGGTAATCAGGGTGGAGAGGAGAATATTAGATTATGAAAATTTATTAGAAATGTTAGATGATTTATTAAGAGAACGAAAGGAATTTTGGGAAAATTTTTATAAAGATAGAAAAAAGATATTCCGCTTTTTAAGGTTAAAGGACTTGATGATAACTTGGAAGAATATTTTAGTAAAGGACTTTCTCCTAAAAGGGTTTTAGAATTAGGTTGTGGCCTAGGTAGAAATTCCATTTATATGGCTAAGCAAGGCTGTAGTGTAAGTGCATTAGATATATCTGAAAAAGCGATTATTAGGGTAAAAGAAAGGGAGAAGGACTAAATATAAATTTTCATTGTGTTTCTCTTTTTGATTTTGAAATAATGTAAATAAATCAGTCGCCAAATTTTTGGAGTGGCTTTCACTTTTAACACATAAAGTACAGCTCGATTCTATAGGGTAAGGATTTCAACGAACATCACGAGTCAAATATATGATTAATGAAGCGGCAACAATAGAAAATGCAAAATATCATGCCGAACAAGCAGGGATCCAAAAAGGAATACAAGTAAGTATGGAAGCCATTGCGAAGAAGATGATTGGAGTTAACAAACTTAACGGTGGAAGAAATTCAATTGTTGCAACAAGATGTAAAGTGAATATAAAAAGCTCAAATAACTAGTAAGTTATTTGAGCTTTTTATATTCAGTGAAAACCTTCCTGAGAGAAGATGAACTTGCGCAATAATACTAGTGATCGTTCTTACTCACTTTATAGGATATAATTTTAGCAGTAAAACATGTTTTTATGCAGAATCATTATTTTTTATGAAAAAATAACTATAATTTTTTTCACTATTACTCTATTATTTGTAATAGTATTTCTCTTTTTAAAAAAACTTGACTAAACAAATAGGAATTAAGATAATAACTAAGTAGTTTTAATTATTATATAAATAAAATTAATCTGATAAAGTGAGGAACATAATGTTTGCAGCGATTAATGGAACGAAAATTTATTTTGATGTAGAAGGTTCAGGGTATATTCCACTAGGACCAAAAATGGTGAAAAAACCAATACTTTTTGCAGTACATGGTGGTCCAGGTAGTGATCACTCCGATTTTAAGCCGTGGTTAACGCCATTAGCCGAATACTACCAGATTGTTTATTTAGATCAACGATGCAACGGTCAATCAGAGCGTATCGATGTGACGACAGCAACATTTGAACAGTTAGCGGATGATATTGAAGCGTTACGTAATTATCTAGGCTTAGATAAAATTGCTGTACTAGGTCATTCTTTTGGTGGAATGATTGCCCAAGTATATGCTACGCGCTACCCACAATCGGTAAGTAAGTTATTACTAGTTAACACTGCACCAAGCTATGATTTCTATAAAGAAGCTAAAGCGTTTGCGCAACGTATTGGAACGGAACAACAAGTTCAAACTATTCCAGAGTTATTTGAAGGAAACATTCGTGATGACAATCATTTAATCCAATGGTGGGATATTTGCTGGGATTTATATTGGTACGATTATCAAGAGGAACTAGGTGGTGATACAGGAAGCCGTCCAATTGGATCTTTAGAAATTACAAATTATACATTCAAATATTTAATGCCACAATACGATGTGCGCGCACAAATTGCCAATCTTGAAATACCTACTTTGATTGTAGCAGGTCGTCACGATTGGATTACGCCATTAACACAGTCAGAAGTAATGCATTCATTAATTAAAAATTCACAGTTGGCTGTATTTGAAAAGAGTGGTCATATGCCATTTATCGAAGAGCATAAAGACTTCTTAAACGTTGTACGTGAATTTTTATTAAAGGACTGATGCAAATATGTATACCGAACAATTACAAGCCTGGCATAAGCAACGCCATATAGACGTGACGGGTGCACAAGGTGATTTAACTTTAATCGCAATGCATGAGTTAACGCGTGAAACAACAGTGAAACAAATTGCTGGAAGCTGGAAGCCGACAAATCCATCCGAACTAGGGCTTACATTAACGGCAACTGCTGAAGACCAATTATTCATTAACGGCGTGCTAGTGGAAGGTGAGGTGCATATAATTGCGGATGAAACAATCGTGCAAACGCGGAATGGCATCTCTGCAATGGCAACTAGTCAGCCTGGCTCTATGCATTTATTAGCCATTTGGGATGAAAACAGCCCTGCACTCCAAACGTTTAGCCATATTGGTGCATACGAAATGAACAAACAAGCAATTTATAACGGAAAGCTTATAAAAGATGATGCGATGATTGAATTTTCTCATACGGGTGATGCTCATCGTGCAGCGCGTAGCCATGCTTCAATAGGGGTCATTGAAGTGGAAATTGGCGGAGTACATTATAGGCTTCGACCATTTCAATCTGGGCGATATTCAATTATTATTTTCCGAGATGCAACAAGCGGTAACGAAACATATAGTATGGGTCGTATGTTAGTCATCGAACAATTAGACGATGAAACGGTACTTCTTGATTTTAATAAAGCCTTTTTACCGCCATGCGCATTTTCATCTTCTTTTAACTGTCCGATGCCTCCTTTAAGTAATCGTATACAAAGTAAGATTGAAGCGGGCGAAAAGCAAATCATTTCATTACATTCATAATGAAGCACCTAATTTAGAGAAATAGGAGAAATAACAATGTTCAAAAACTCGAAAAATTTTATGTTAGCGTTATTAACAATGGCAGTACTAGTGGTTTTAGCAGCATGTGGTAACGATGAACCTTCTTCTAAGGGAAAAAGCAGTGATAAAAATGTTGTCAATATCGGTGTTACGTACCCAGCTAGTAACATTAATCCATTACAACCAAGTGGATTAGTTTCTACTTATGTTTCAAATCTATTATTTTTACCATTAGTTGATTTAGATTCAAAATTAAACTATCAGCCAATGTTAGCTGATTCTATTACAACACAAGATAATCAAACATTTACAATTAACTTAAACAAAGAAGCAAAATGGACAGATGGTACAGATATTACAACAGATGACGTAATTTACACATTGCAATTAATGGCAAATCCTGTCGTAGCGTCAAATTATGCGTACATGTTTGCTATTGTGGAAGGTTTAGATGATAGCGGTTATTTACCACAAGGTTCTAGTTCTATTTCTGGCGTGACAAAAGTAGATGGAGATACAATTCAAATTAAAACAAAAAAACCAACAACGTTATCGATTTTCCAAGATACAGTAGGGCGTTATTTATTAACATTACCAAAGGCACAACTTGAAAAAATTGCAGTGGAAGAGCTAAATGCAAGTGATTTTATGCAAAATCCAACCGTTACATCTGGTCCATTCATCATTTCAAAAATGGATCGTTCACATTATGTAGAAATGGTACCCAATAAAAATTACTTCAAAGGTGCTTCTTCTTTAGATCAATTAAACTTTAAGGTATTACAAGGAAATCAAATTGCTGCTCAATTAAAAAGCGGTGAAATTGATATGAACATACCGTCTGCAGGTGTTATTCCGGTATCAGATTATGCAAATGTGCAAGGTTTAAATACATTAACAACGGCTTATGGTGAACCATTAGCTACACAATATATGTATATTAATGAAAATGTTGTAGCGGATGCCAAGCAACGTCAAGCCATTTCATATGCGATGAACCGTCAATTAATTATTGATAATCTATTAAAAGGTGCGGGTGAAGTAACAGATGGCTTCTTCCCAAGCAACAGCCCATACTTAAATGAAGAAGTTAAACCCGTTAAGTATGATTTAGAAAAAGCCAAACAATTATTAGCGGAGTCTGGATGGGATTCAAGCAAAAAGTTGAAATTAGCTGTGTTATCAGGTGATGCAACATTAGAGCAGGCTGCAAACATCATCGTAGAAAACTTACGTGAAGCAGGTATTACAGCTGAAATCCAAATGATGGATTTCGGAACGATTATTGATGAAATTGTAAGTCAGAAATATGATTTAGCGATTTTAACAGTATCTATTACACCGATTAATCCACTTCCTGATATTTCTTACTTCTTAGGGGAAGGCAATCCAAACGCTTATCACAATGCACGTGTGAATGAAATTTTAGCTGCATTAGCGACTGAAGTAGATGAAGTGAAAATAAAAGCGTTGTATGGTGAATTACAAGAAATAACACAACAAGAAGTACCAATGCCTTCCATTTATGCAACAACAGCATTAGGAGCAGTAAATAAACGTGTTCAAGGCGCTACACCAAGCGACTTCGGTATGTTTATTAACGTACATGAGTGGACTGTTAAATAGAGAGATAGGACGTGTTTATATGGAGAGTTTGCTGAGCGTAAAACAGCTGAAAACGGCTTTCGAAACTGAATATGGAAAAGTAGTCAGTGTCGACGATGTAAGCTTTGATGTGAAAAAAGGCGAAACATTGGCGATTGTAGGAGAGTCGGGAAGCGGGAAGAGCGTAACGGCACTTTCTATTATGCGTCTATTAGGGAAGCGCGGTTCAATTGTGCAAGGTGAGATTAATTTAGAAGGTAAAAACTTAACAGCACTTTCTGATAAAGAGTTTCAACCGTTACGTGGGAATGAAGTTTCAATGATTTTCCAAGAGCCAATGACCGCCTTAAATCCTGTTTTTACAATTGGTCATCAGCTAGTAGAGACCATTTTACTCCATACAGATGTCGATAAAAAGGAAGCAAAAGCAATTGCGCAAAATATGTTAGATAAAGTGGGTATTCCTAATGCTACACGTGTGATGAAGCAATTCCCATTTTCATTATCAGGTGGAATGCGTCAACGTGTCATGATTGCCATCGCCTTAGTATGTAAACCAAAACTATTAATTGCGGATGAACCAACAACAGCACTTGATGTCACGGTACAAGCGCAAATTATGCGCGTAATGAATGATTTATGTACGGAGTTACAAACAGCTGTCTTACTTATTACCCATGATTTAGGTGTTGTTGCAGAAATGGCAGATCGTGTCATCGTTATGTATGCAGGGCAAGTTGTCGAAGAAGCTGATGTTTTTACATTATTTGAGCGACCATTACACCCGTATACACTAGGCCTAATGGATTCTATTCCATCCATGGATTTTGACGGTAAACAATTGAAGGCAATACCAGGGACGATACCGGGACGGTACCAAAATATTGTAGGTTGTCGTTTTGCAAATCGTTGCACTTTTGCAACAGCGCAATGTAAAAAACAACAACCACCATTAATTGAAGTCGATAGTGGCCATAAAACGAGATGCTTCGAATGGCAAAAGGTATTGCACAAGGAGGAGAGTAGTCATGACAATCAAAGCTGAACGAAATAACTCTCCGTTACTTGTATTAGAAGATGTTAAAACTTACTATCCATATAAAACGGGGTTTATGAATTTAAAAACCGATTATGTAAAAGCAGTAGATGGTGTTTCATTCGAAATCTATGAAGGTGAAACAGTTGGGCTTGTAGGAGAATCAGGCTGTGGAAAATCAACATTAGGGCGAACAATTATCGGTCTAGAACCGAAAACAGGTGGCAGTATTTTATTTGATGGTCAACAAATGGATTATCGAACAGGTCGCGTAAGTCTAAGTCAACAAATTCAGATTGTTTTCCAAGATCCCTATTCTTCACTAAATCCAAGACAAACAATCGGATCATTACTTGCAGAACCACTACGCGTACATAAAATTGTCCCCACGCATGAAATACAACAGGAAGTAGAGCGATTACTTGCGTTAGTGGGGCTTCCAGCGACGGCCAAGGGACGGTACCCACATGAGTTTTCTGGTGGTCAACGCCAACGTGTAGGCATTGCTCGGGCATTAGCTGTAAGACCTAGATTATTAATTTGTGATGAACCTGTATCTGCATTAGATGTATCGATTCAAGCGCAAATTTTAAATTTGTTTAAACAGCTTCAAGATGAATTGGGCTTAACGTATTTATTTATTGCGCACGGTTTAGGTGCAATGAAATATATTAGTGATCGAATAGCTGTAATGTATGCAGGCAAAATTGTGGAGATGGGTACGACAGAGCAAATTTTCTTAAACCCTCAACATGACTATACAAAAAAATTATTAAGTGCTTATCCAAAGCCAGATCCGACGAAACGAAGTATTATTCAGCGTGAAAAGGGGATAGATGCATGATAGGCTATATTTTAAGACGATTATTAATCGCCATCCCCGTGCTATTTGGTGTATCGGTTATTAACTTCATTATTATGCGAATGGCACCAGGTAATCCTGTTGATATGCTTGTAAGCCCCAAGCTACCAGATGCGGCTAGAGAGGCTAAAATGATAGAATTAGGGCTTAATGACCCAGCCTACATTCAATATTGGCATTGGTTAAAAAACTTAGTGTTAAATGGCGATTTAGGCTATTCGATGATTACGTATGAGCCCGTAACAGAGTTAATTGCCAGCCGCATGGGTCCGACCGTTATTTTAATGGGAACAGCTTTAGTATTAGGGTTAATGATTGCGATTCCAATTGGCATTTATAGTGCGACGAAGCAATATTCAAAACTTGATTATACATTTGTAACGGGTTCATTTTTAGGGATTTCCATACCAAATTTCTTTTTCGCTTTATTATTAGTTTATATTTTCTCGATTCAATTAAACTGGTTGCCTTCAGGCGGTATGAAAGAATTAGGTTCTGAAGGAAGCCTTGGCTCACTTATATGGCATATGATTTTACCAGTGACGGTGCTTGTCGCAAACGTTGCTGGGCGGAACATTCGTTATGTGCGCTCGGGTATGCTTGAAATTATGGGACAAGACTTTTTGCGTACGGCTCGTGCAAAAGGTGTGAAGGAATTTTTTGTCGTGAATAAACATGCGTTGCGAAATGCTTTAATTCCAATTGTCACAATTGTCGGTTTAGAGGTTTCGATTTTATTTGGTGGGGCAGTTGTCATCGAACAAATTTTCTCTTGGCCGGGAATCGGTCAGCTTACACTTTCATCCATTATGAGTCGAGATTACTCAACGATTATGGGATTAAACCTCGTTGCAGCTTTCGTCGTAATAGCTGCCAATATTTTAACGGATATTGTATACGCATTTGTCGACCCACGTATTCGTAAAAGCTATGTTGGGGGTGGCAAACGATGAGTATATTTAAGCGATATTTTAATAAAAAACAATATGATACAGAGCAAACGGTCACTTGGCGTGAAGATTCTGCTATATGGAATACGAAGGGCATGTTTTGGAAACGATTCAAACGGCACAAATTAGCTGTAATGGGACTTTGGTTTTTAGCGATTGTAACGATGGTAGCCATTCTTGCGCCGATTTTTGCTCCATTTGACCCTGCTGAAATTACTGGTGAATTTAGTGCACCACCTTCTTTGCAGCACTTACTAGGAACTGATCAAGTGGGACGAGACGTGTTGAGTCGAGTTATTTATGCAGCACGTGTTTCGCTAGCTGTAGGTATCGGAGCTGTGGCAATTTCTGCGATTATCGGTACGGTGTTAGGTTTAATTTCTGGGTATTTTGGTGGCATGATAGATGGCATTGTAATGCGTATTACAGATATGTTTATGTCATTTCCATATATTTTGTTTATTTTAGTTGTAGCAAGTATTGTAGGGCATGGGTTAACGAATATCATTTTAATTTTAGGGGTATTAGGTTGGCATGGTATTGCTCGACTTGTGCGCGGAAATGTCTTAGCGATTAAGCAATCAGACTATGTGAAAGCGAGTATTGCATTAGGATATAGTACGCCACGTATTTTGTTTAAGCATATTTTACCGAATACAGTTGCACCAATTTTGATTTATGCAACATCTGGCGTTGCAGGGGCAATATTAGATGAAGCAGCATTAAGCTTTCTAGGCTTAGGTGTACAGCCACCAGATGCAAGCTGGGGAAATATGCTGTCTAATGCCCAGTCGATTTCGATTTTAACGGATCAACCGTGGCTTTGGATTCCACCAGGTATTTTCATATTATTGACAGTGTTAGCCATTAACTATATCGGGGATGCATTGCGAGATGCACTGGACCCACATAATTCAAAGTAGTAAAAGGACAAATCCGTAAAAGTCATTAGTTTTCGGATTTGTCCCTTTTTGCAATTTAGCATTTTCCGCTTACATTTTTCCCCTCTGCAAACGAAAAAACGGATTTGAAAATTTAATTCTTCAAATCCGTTTCATTTTTTATTCGACTTTACCGTAATAATCAACAATTTTTAAAAATATTGTCGCGATATTTAACAATGCCCGTTCATCAAAATCAAATTTCGGATGGTGGTGAGGGAATTGTGTAGTTGCCTGTTCATTCGCAGAGCCGACGTGAATAAAGTTTCCAGGTACATGTTGTAAGTAATAGGCGAAGTCTTCCGCGCCTAATACGGGCGTTTTCATATCAAACGCTTCTGCTGTAAAGTGCTCTTTTATTAATTGTTCCACTACTACAGATTCTTCTTCTGTATTAATTAACACTGGATAGCCTTTTAAATAATCGATTTCATAGTCTACATAATTTGAAACTTTTAAGCCTTCTAAAATAGCGAAAATCTCTTTTTCAATCTGGTCACGTACATTTTGATTTAATGTACGAACAGTACCTTCTAAGGTAGCAGTATCTGCAATAACATTAAATGCATTTCCTGCGTGTAAACTACCAACAGTGACAACTGCAGCCTCAGTTGGATTTACTCGGCGGCTAACAATTTGCTGGAAGTTTTGAATAAGCTGAGTCGCTGCGATGATTGAGTCCTTCGTTGTATGTGGATAGGCTCCATGTCCACCTTTCCCGAATAATTTAATCGTAAATGCGTCAACAGAGGCCATAATTGGACCAGCGGCAGTTGAAAGTTTTCCTAAAGGTAAGTCCGACGCTAAATGAGCGCCAAATACATAATCCACACCATCAAGTGCGCCATCTTCTATCATAAATTTTGCGCCACCTGGTGGTTTTTCTTCCGCAGGTTGGAAAATTAAACGAATAGAGCCCTTTAATTGCTCTTTATTTTGTTGCACGATTTTAGCGAATGCAAGTAGTGCAGCGGTGTGTCCATCATGTCCACATGCGTGCATAACGCCAGGTACAGTGGATTTATAGGGCACGTCCTTTTCATCATTGATTGGAAGAGCATCGAAATCGGCACGGAACGCGATTGTTTTTCCTGGTAATGCGCCATCAATGCTAGCGACGATTCCTTTTTTACCAACTCGTTCGCGGAATGAGATACCATATGCTTTTAAAGTCTCAGCAATAAAAATGGCTGTATTGTCTTCTTCAAATGATAATTCAGGATGCATATGCATATAACGACGATTTGCTACAATTTCATCGAAAAGTGTATGTAATTGTGCTACTTGATTTTGAAAATTCACCAGATCACCTCTAACTAATATATGAAGTTGATAATACGGTTATTAAACCAAGTTGTCAAGTATGATATAAAGGTTTAACCTGGGAAACTGGGAGTGACAGGCACAGAAAAAATTCTGAAAATTAAATGCATTTATCTGGTGTGTGTAAATGACCATTAGTGCAATCCTTTTGAGTTATTTATTGCTTTCCCATTTTTGCGAAGTTTTTGAGATATAAAATACCAACAATCATCATGAAAAAGCCAAAACCTTTATAAGTCATTGTTTTCATTGTTTCATTATAGACGGTTATATTTATGAAAATAGACCCAATAAATATTATCAATATTCCAATAATAAAGTTCAGCATTTTCAAAATCACTTATATACCTCCAATCACTATTCTACTGTTTTGATGCTTAAACAAAAGGACTTAGCCGATTACACTTAATGTAAATGGCATAAGTCCTAATTCATAGAATCATAATTAAAGTGTTTCGCTCTTTAAACTTGCATCCTGACTAATTTGCTTCTTCTGAATACATACAATAACAAAGGCTTGTACCGTCATTGCTATAATGATGAATAATAAATGGGTACTTTGATAAAACCATTGTGACATAAAATAAAATATAGGTGCCGATGCTAAATAGGAAATATATTTGTTTTTCGTGGTGAAGAAAATAATTGTGGAAATGCAAGTAGTAACTAAAATAAGTTCTAATAACAAACCAATAGAACTACTATTTATATAGTGACAATATCTTTTTATAAAAAACGGTTATCAAAGTAAAGTAAAACTTTGAATAGCTACAAAAAAAGAAAAAAGACATATGATGATTAATAACCAACCTGTAAATTTCTTTTGGTGTTGAAATTCTTGTATACCCATTATTAACATCATTAAGCCTAAAAATAGTATCATATATGCTTGAAACTTATAGTCTTTTGTAATGAAGCCATACAATGCCAAACATATGCCCACTATTGAAAATAATATACGTAATATTTTTAACAATGTCATTCCCTCCAAATCATTTCTTTTTCACTTTTTCAAACTTTAGCTAAATCTATTAGTGTGATTTTATGTGATAGTGTCCATATGATGGCATTGGACTTTACGTTTCCCCATGTCAGATAGACCAAGTCTCCACTTTGTCCTCCTCCAATCCATTTTGTTGTATATACGTTATGTAAATTGTTTTAAATATTTCACGCGTCTCCACTAAATACTAATATCAGTTTTTTGAATTGGATTGCCAATGTGGATGCTGTCCTTGTCCTTTGCATTCTTTGGCAACCGAAAATAAAATCCGCTATTTTAAGCTTTCTCCACAATCTACTAATATTCTTATTGAAGCACGTAATCACTACAATTAGCATAACGAAAGTCTTGTAGTTTTGTAAATGAGAGTATATAAAAACACAAACAAAATGAGTGCGAACACATACTATAAAAGAAAGCACGATAGTCTATACACTCTATTTAAGGAAAGTAACACTACAATAAATACGTCATTTTAGAAAGCGAAAACGAATCTACTTTTGGAAGGGGGGAATCGCGTGGTATCAATACGTCAAAAATTAGTCGCTGCGACTCAAGCTGCAAAAATTACAAATGGCAAAAACAATGCAAAAAAATATATTGTTGTTCATGAAACAGACAATACAAGCGTTGGTGCAGATGCAGATGCCCATGCTCGACTCCAAATAAACGGTAATAGTAGAAATGCTAGTTGGCATTGGCAAGTCGATGATCAAGTATACAATCTTTTGAACATTATTGGGAATGCTGGGGAGCTGGAACGTATATAGGCAATACACAAGGCATTCAAGTTGAAATATGTGTTAATAGCGATGGAGATTATAATAAGGCAGTAAAAAATGCGGCGAGTTTAATAGCAAAAATAATGAATGATGAAAATATAGCTATCGAAAATGTCGTGCAACACCATTATTTTAGTGGCAAAAACTGTCCTAGAAATATGCGTGCAGGGAAAATCTCATGGACTAATTTTTTGCAAATGGTAACAAGCAATGATACGCCAAAGCCCGAAAAACCACCTACCGAGTTATCGAAGTATCGAATTATTACAGGAACATATAGTACACGAAACGCAGCAATAAGTGTGTTAGATGTGATGAGAAAACGTTTTGGCTGGGTTGCTTATATTGAACAGGAGGGGTCTAAGTTTCGAGTGAAAACAGGGACTTTTACAGGCATTAGTGCTGCTAAAAGTGCAGAAAATAAAATAAAGGCTGCTAAATTAGCGCAACTGACATACATTATCGATGCATAATGGCTCATCAGCTAATTATATGAGTATTTTAGTTGACTGCTTTTAGGAAATGAGTAAAATAGAAAGGCAGTACTATTATATACTTGAAACTTAGCAGCTAAGGGCAGTGCCTCAGAAGGTATCTGAGGCACATTTTCATGAAAAATTGTAAAATAGGAAGTTTTTTAGACCATTGTGCTATTAATAGCAAGCGTATGGAATCTAAAAAAGTAGCTTATTAATGTACAATTTTATGAAGTTAGTAGGGGGACAAGAGCTGTCATGAAATTTTGACACTCTTTTTCTTTTCGTCTCCTCTATAACCTGTTAAGATGGTAATAGTGTGACAACAAGTTAGTGTATATGAGAGTGGTGACAATCAAGATGGATGAACAGAAAAAAGATGGTTTGGAACAACAGCAAGAGCAAATACAACAAGTAGAGGTAAAACCTGCAGGTCAATTTATTCAGATGAAGCCGTTTAAGTTTATTATGCTGATGTTCTTTACAATCTTAATTACCGCGGGCTTAACCATTTTTGCGTTAACTTTCGGTGAAAAGAAAGTGGTAGAAGTAAAAGTCCCAATTGAACGTGCGGAATTTACAAAACTATACGAAGCATTTGATATGCTTAAAGGCAAGTATTACAAAGATATCGATGATGAAAAAGTAGTGGATGGCGCCATTAACGGCATGTTTGATGCATTAGGAGATCCTTATTCTGATTTTATGGTAAGGGATGAAGCAGAAAAATTTAACTCGGGATTATCTTCAAGCTTCCAGGGTATCGGTGCTGAAATTCAAGAACGTAATGGTTTTATTACTGTTGTGTCACCTATTAAAAATTCACCCGCTGAAAAAGCAGGGTTATTACCAAAAGATATTATTTTAACAGTAGATGGTAAAAGCATTCAAGGTTTTAGCGCTTCAGAAGCAGTAGCACTTATTCGTGGCGAAAAGGGTACACCTGTAAAGCTTACAGTGAAACGTGGCGAAAATGCTGAACCTATTCAAATGACGATTATTCGCGATGAAATTCCTGTTGAAACGGTTTATGGTGAAATGCTAGATGGAGATATTGCACATATCCAAATTACATCATTTAATGAAGAAACAGCAAAAGAGCTAGAGAAAATCCTTGTTGAGTACGAAGGAAAAGGCATGAAAGGGATTGTCCTTGATTTACGCCAAAATCCAGGTGGATACTTAGATGCTGCGGTTGAAATTTCAAATTTATTTGTACCAGAAGGTAAAGCGATTGTACAAGTGCAGCAAAAAGACGAGGAGCCAGTTATTACAAAAGCTGTCGCAGGGAAAAAATATAATGTACCTGTAACCGTTCTAGTGGATAATGGCAGTGCATCGGCATCGGAAATTTTAGCAGGTGCTTTAAAAGAATCTGTAGGTGCTAAAATTGTTGGTGAAACATCGTTCGGTAAAGGAACTGTACAAAATGTTACACCTTTAAAGGATGGTTCTAATTTAAAATTCACAACTGGTAAATGGTTAACACCAAATGGTAACTGGATTAATGAAAAAGGCATTGAACCGGATGTAAAAGTAGCGTATCCAGCTTATGCTTCTTTACCAATTTTAGACCCGACGATTGAAATGAAAGAGGGCTTGCAGTCAGACTCTGTCAAAGTGGCTGAAGAAATGTTAGAAGTGCTAGGTTATGAACCTGGAAAAGCTGACGGTATCTTTGACCAATATACAGAACGAGCTGTGAAAAAATTGCAAGCTGATAATAAGCTTGAAGAAACAGGCATTATAACGAACGAAACAACTTACGCATTGATGGATGCGTTACGTGAAAAAATGAAATCAGAAGATCCGCAACTGTTAAAAGCAAAAGAGCTTGTCTCTGGTGTAAAAGAACAAACAGAGGGAACAACAAACTAACACTGTAGCTGTCGCAGAAGTCGTCTCGTACGGCAATGCGACAGCTTTTTCTTTAGGAGGAATGAATTGTGAAGGATGTATATTTATTTAGTGGATTTCTTGGAAGTGGTAAGACATCTATGCTGACTGATGTTATACGACAACTAAAAGAAAAAGGGTTAAAGCCGGCTGTAATTATGAATGAACTTGGCAAGCTACCATTTGATTCTCAAGCTGTAGAAGAGGACGTGCCGCTCAAAGAGATGCTAGAAGGCTGTATTTGTTGTTCAGGAGCTGAAAAAACAGAGGCTCAAATTCAGTCTCTTCTATTAGATAGTGAATTTGACGTTCTAATTATTGAAACAACTGGAGCGGCTCACCCTGTAGAAGCATTGGATGCTGTCTATTCCCCTATCTTTGCTGAGCAGTTAAATGTCAAGGGGATTGTTACAGTTGCGGACTCGAAGCTTTGGTTACATCGTGATACATTAACACCGCAAGTGCGTACATTGTTTATGGAACAAATTCGTCACGCGCATTTATTACTAGCCAATAAAACCGATTTATTAACAGAGGCGGAGCAAGCGCAAGTCGTTTATGAGCTACAAGGTTTTAATCCTCTGGCATTTATTTTGCAAACAACAAATGGGCGTGTACCGTACCATTTACTAGAAAATTTATCTGCCACTGTTAAAATCGATAAGCAACATATTGTGAAAGCCCCGATAGCCTCCATGCATTTAGGCTCTCGTTTAGTTGAATTTGAAGGTGTTCAATTTACACAAGAGCAAATTGAAGAGTGGGTACGTGGTTTACCAGATACGGTGTACCGAATGAAAGGCTACGTTCCAATAGAAGGCGTTAAAAATCCAATGCTGTTTCAGTATGCCTATGGAATGGTACAATGGTTGCCAGAATTCATTAAAATGCCTGCAAAGCTTGTTTTAATAGGTGAAAACATTGGTCATGTTCATGTCATAGGTATTGATTAAATAATTAGTGTACCATGCTTTACTTTAGAGAATAAACTTCATCTGCCCGTGTTCTTTCTGAAGATTTAAGTCATTCAGTGGAGCCGAGCAGATTTTTTTATAGGCATAGCCAAAAAATGATTTTGCTCACTTTTTATTTTCGACAGGCAATTTTAGTGATTGGCCAGTGTGCTATTCTATTAAAATCGTAGTCAAAATACGAACAAAAATTGAATACTGTCAACCCTATTTAAAACGTAAGTATTTCATAGGTTGGTGAAACTTGCTAAAAAATATAACAAAAAAACCCCTGTTTAACGGAAACTACTTTTCTATTGGACATGCTAGCAGATGTTGGGAAGATTTTTTATAGAATCATACTTTACGATAGGTTGCAGATAGGAGGAATTGCAAAATGAAAAAAACACTTACTGCAATTTGTGCATCATTTCTTTTAGCAGCTCCAATTCAATTGGCTTCTGCTGCTTCTAATACTACAGAAGGGAACACAGCAAATCAGACAACGAACTGTAAAGTTTACTATTATAATAATTGGTCAAATCACAAGTGGGTTGTAACTAAACCAAATACAACTGCACCGTCAAAAGATACGCAAACAAATCAACAAACAAATAAACCAACAAATCAACAAAATACGACAACGACAACACCACCAACTACATCTAATCCGACTACAACAACATCGGATGTGAATGCTTTTGAACAAGAGGTAGTGAAATTAACGAATGCTGAGCGTACGAAAGCAGGATTAAAGGCTCTACAAACAGATGATAAACTGATGGCTGCAGCACGAGAAAAATCTCAAGACATGCAATCAAAGAAATATTTTTCACATACGAGCCCAACATTTGGTTCACCATTTGATCGTATGAAAGCGCTAGGCATCACTTATAAGAGTGCGGGTGAAAATATCGCCCAAGGTCAACGTTCTCCACAAGAAGTTGTACAAGCTTGGATGGATTCACCGGGTCACCGTGCCAATATTTTAAATGCTAATTATACACATATTGGTGTAGGGTATGTGAAGTCAGGTAACTACTGGACGCAACAGTTTATCCAAAAGTAATATTGTGAAAATTTAATAGAAACAACGTATTTAAATAGGATGTCCAATAAGTCTTCAAGGCTTATTTGGATGTCTTTTTATTTTTTAAGGTAAAAAAATTATAAACAATGAAGAAAACAGGATAATCCAAAGGCATTGCCGTTTGAAATAAGCCATTTTTGCCTATACTTCCAAGTATAGGAGGCGTTTTATGAATAAAGTGGAATTAATGATGAAAAGCTTACAAAAAGCATTTAATCAATCATCCGATTTTACAGTAAGACAAGTAGACTGGCGAGAAGGAACGTCTGCTATTTTATGCTTTTATTCCTCGCTTGTAGATGCAAAAGAAGCGCAAAAATTACTCGATACAATTTATGCACGTTTAGATACAAACAAGCCGTTCTGGAGTGAAACGATAATGACGACTCTGAAGCCATTTTCGTTACCACAAGCCATCGAACATATTTGTAATGGTGAAACGCTAATCATTATTCCTGATACAGGTGAAATGCTTTCACTTACGATTGTCAATCAAGTACACCGCAATCCTGATGAGCCGAATAATGAACATGTTCTGCGCGGATCACATGAAGGACTAGTAGAAAGCGTTGAAACCAATTTAGCCTTATTACGCAAACGAATTCATAATCCTTCGCTGGTCGTAAAATCCTTTTCAATTGGCAAAGAGACAAATACAAAAGCTTATTATCTTTACATTGACGGAGTCATTAAAGCAGAAACGTTAGCTGAAATTGAAAAGCGTATCGATGGCATTAACATAGATTATTTTTATAGTGTTGGTCAACTAAGTGATGAGTTAGAAGATTCCGTATGGTCGCCTTTTCCTCAATTGCTTAATACGGAGCGTCCTGACCGGGTTGTTGCTAATTTAGTTGAAGGTAAAGTGGTGTTGATAACGAATATCTCTCCAACAGCATTGATTGCACCTGTTACGTTTTTTTCTTTTTATCAATCGCCTGACGATTATAATGGTCGAGTATTGGTAGGCTCTTTTTATCGCATGGTGCGGTTATTTTCATTTTTTGCTGCTGTTTTTTTGCCGGCATTTTACATTGCAATTATCAGTTTTCATTTTGAAGTATTGCCATTAGAATTGAGTAATCAGGTGAAAAATGATGTGAATGAAATCCCTTATCAGTAATTAATAGAGGCGCTAATATTAGAAATTATAATGGAGCTTATACGGGAATCTAGTATTCGATTGCCTCAATCAGTGGGGCAGACCATAGGGATTGTCGGAGGATTAGTTATAGGTGATGCCATTGTAAGTGCTGGATTAGTGTCGAACTTAATGGTAATTGTCGTCGCTTTAACTGCAATTTCTAGCTATGTTGTACCGTCAGTAGAGCTGAACACCTCTATCCGTATATTACGATTTCCATTTATGGTACTAGCCTCACTATTTGGCTTTTTCGGCATTGTTATTGGTGTAGTGGTATTGTTAATTCACCTTATTAATTTAAGCTCTTTAAAACAGCCATACTTTGCTCCAATTGTGCCGTTCCAACCAAAAGAAATCTATAAAGTGTTCGTGCGAGGACCGTTCTTTAAACCTACTGTCCAAGTGACATCTTTTAGTTCACCGAAAGATGACAGTGTAAAGAATGGTGATACACCTTGAATTTTTCGTTATCCAAAGGGCAATTTTTTTTACTAATGTTTTTCATTGAAACAGGGATTATTTATATTTCCTTTCAGACGCCTTTAATAAGCGAAAGTAAAAATAAGGCCTGGGTGCTATTTATCGTAGCAACCACATTACATTATTTAGTATTACTATTTTTTGAGCGGTATTATCGATATTTTTACTTGAATACATTTTTTCAATGGGTGTATAAGGTGTATTGGTTTTTAATGATAGCGACATTTTTAGCCTATATGGTGTATGTTTTAGCATCATGGGTTTTGCCTCAAACGCCCGAGTGGATAATCATCGTTTTCATTGTAGCACTGTCGTTATACGGTAATGTAAGTCGACCAGAAACCGTTATTAATATTGGTGTTATGTTTATTCCGCTTATATTTATTTTTATCATTTTTTTAATGCTTGCGGTTCCAGATCTTACATGGACAAACTTATTACCGCTCGAATTTAATAATTATAAGGAAATAATTCAAGGCATTATTCATAGTGTTTTTGCATTTATGGGAGCGGAAATGTATCTGATTTATCGTCCTTTTTTACAAAAGGAATTGACTTTAAAAAGCAAGCAAATATTGATGTATCAGCTCATCATTTTTGTCTTTTATTTGATTTCCGTTATGTTTTCCCAAATGTTTTTTACTATCGAAGAGATTAAGTTAGTGCCAGAGCCAATTATCTATATTTTAAAATCTCAAGAAGTTACATTTGTAAAGCGACTAGATATTTTCTTTGTATATATTTGGTTATCCTGGTCCATCATCACAGTATTAATTTTTAATTTAACGATAAGGGTCGTCCATTTTGGAATAGGTAAGAAAGGAACTAAAAAGACAACCGTTTTTTATCATCTATTGCTTGCGATTGTGCCAATTTTTTTAGTTAAGTTTAAGGTGATTGAATTAATGAAAAATTCCTTCCATTATATAATATTAATTTTCACTTTTCTCTTACCGATTCTCATCATTTTATGGAATAAATGGAGGGGGAAAACGTGTATCGAAAAGCAATAATCGTTCTGTCAGTTGTACTACTTGCGGGTTGTTGGGACGAACGCTTATATAAAAATTCATCAGTCGTATCCCTTGCTGGTATAGAAGGGACAATGGGCGAATATAAAGGATATTATGCTTATCCGAAAACAATTAATAAGCAAAGTCAGATTATGTTAATTGAAGCAAAAGGTATTTCTCCACGTGATGTACGAAATAATGCCGATTTGAAGGTTGAACAAACACTTGACTTGTCTGAACTTTCAACATTGCTTATTTCAATTGAAACGGTAAAAGAACCTTTATATGACCTATTAGATATTTATTTTCGTGATCCTCAAAATCCAATTTCTATTAAAGTGGCATTGACTGAGGGGAGTGTAAAACCTTTTGTTGAGTTAACAAAAGAAGTAACGGATAATGCAGGAGGTTATTATCAACGCTTTATTGAAAGTACAGAAAAAAATACAATTTACCCTAAACTGAATTTACAAATGATCGGATCGACATTGTTTGATAATGCCAAAGATATTGCCATCCCTTATATTAAAATGGATGAAGAAGAACATAGCGCGGAAGCTGCAGGAGTGGCATTGTTTTCTGGGCAAGTGTTTACTGGGAAAATTTTGGATCCTAAGCAATCCTTTTATATGCTTTTATTAATGGATAAAGCGAGTCAACATGCACGTATACAATATATGCTCAAGCTCAATAACGAGGATGTACCTGTCACTGGGGAGGTAATCCATTTAAAAAGAAAATGGATCATCAATGAAGAAATGAAAAAAATAACAATGGATTTTAAAATTGACGTAGAAATAGAAGAGTTTTCAAAAGATCATTTGTATAAAGAGGAGACGTTTAAAACGATAGAGGAGATGTTCCAACAAAGAATACAAGCTGATTTTGAGGAAGTAATAAAAATACTGCAAGAACAGAAGTCCGACACGTTAGGGATAGGACGTTATATTCGCGCTTATCATCCCAAATTCTTCGAGGAAGACTGGCGCGAGCAATTTGCTTCACTTACGATTGAACCAAAAGTGAAAGTAACGATTATTCGTACAGGCATACTCCGTTAATAAGGAGCTTGCATCTATTGTTTAACTAACAAAACGCAAAAATGTTGATGTTGAATCACCATTTTTGCGCTTTTTTCATTATAGGGCAAATTTTCTTTGTACGCGTAATAAACGGATTAATAAGGTAATAGCGCCTGCAGATAGACCAGCTACAAGCCCTAACCAATAACCAACTGGACCCAAATCAGTATAGTTAGCTAGTACATAACCTGTAGGCAATCCAATAATCCAATACGAGATAATAGCCATGATAAATGTGATGGTCACATCCTTGTATCCTCGTAATGCGCCTTGCACAGGTGCTTGAATAGAATCAGATAGTTGGAAAATGGCAGCATACACTAAAAAGACTTGCGCATTTTTTAAAACTAGCTCATCGCTTGAATACATTGTAGCGATTTGTTCGCGAAGTAAGTAGAGAATGCAAGCTGAGAAAAAACTAAATAGTATTGCTGTACCTACGCATAAATAGCTATAGATTTTTGCATCACGTAAACGTCCCGCACCAATTTCAAAACCTACTAAAATCGTTACACCCATTGAAATACTTAGAGGAACCATATATAACAACGACGTAAAGTTAATGGCGATTTGATGGGCAGCGATGATTTCTGTGCTAAAGCTACTCATCATCATTGTGACGGCAGAAAAAATACTCGTTTCCGCAAATAAGGAAATACCGATTGGCACACCAATAACTAAGATTTCTTTCCAGCTAAGCCATTGTAACTTTGGTCATTCACGGAAAATAGTAAAGTGTTCAAAAGGCACGCGTTTAGCAATAATCCAAACCGTAATAAAGAAAATTAGCCAATACGTAATGGCTGTTGCAACACCTGCACCAACACCACCAAGCTCAGGTGCACCGAACTTTCCGAAAATGAAAATATAATTTAAAAAATATTAATAGGTGTTCCTAGCAGTGTAATAATCATGGTTACTCGTGTTTGACCTAACGCATCGATAAAACAACGTAGAACAAAAAATAAAAAGAGTGGAATAAGACCAGCGCACATTGCATGAATATAAGATTTAGCAATGTTATGTACAGCAGCGTCTAATTGCATATTTCCCAGTATCCAATCGAGCCCGATAAATAATATGATAAAAATACATGCAGAAAGTACAAGTGCGACATATAAGCCTTGCTGCACTGCTTGTTTTGCTAATTGTTCTTTCTTTGCGCCAACAAGCTGGGAGACAATCGGTGTTATTGCTAATAATATACCTGAAAGCCCAGTATAGATAGGCATCCAAATGGACGACCCAATGGAGACTCCTGCCAAATCAGAAGTACCGTAGCGGCTAGACATTAAAATGTCGAAAAAAGAAATGAGATAAATGGCTACTTGGGTAATTAGAATAGGTACAATGATTTTTAAAATGAGTGAATACTTTTGTTTTAACGTTGTCGTTTTATACATAGTGAGTAACTTCCTTTTATAAGCATGATGAATTAGTATAGCATATAGTAAACATCATATGATGAAAAATTAAAGCTTCATCTATATCTTTTCTTTCGCATATAGTAAAATAAAAGACTGTAAACAAAAGTGGCGTTTGCTACAATGGCTTTTAAGGAATAGGAGAATTTACGTGAAACAACAAACAATCATTTTAACCGGTGGTGGGACAGCAGGCCATGTATCACTTAATCAAGCGATATTACCTTCTTTACTTGAACTAGGTTACGATGTCCACTATATTGGTTCAGAGCAAGGTATTGAAAAAGAATTAATTGGCGAGGCATTTCCTGACGTCCCATTCTATGGGATTGCTAGCGGGAAATTGCGTCGTTATTTCTCTATGAAAAACTTTACAGATCCTTTTAAAGTACTTGCTGGCATTATGCAAGCATTTCGCATTATAAAGAAAGTAAAGCCAGAGGTTATTTTTTCAAAAGGTGGTTTTGTCTCTGTACCTGTCGTGATGGCAGCTAAAGTGGCAGGCGTACCGGTTGTCATACATGAATCCGATGTAACGCCCGGATTAGCTAATAAAATTGCACTTCCATTTGCTTCGCATATCTTCACTATTTTTGAAGAGACGCTTCAGCACTTGCCAAAGGAAAAGGCTACTTGTACAGGTTCCATTATTCGTCAAGAATTATTTAATGGGAATAAAGCAAAAGGCCTTGCTTTCTGTGGCTTTACGGCGTCAAAACCTGTTCTTTTAGTGATGGGGGGAAGTCTTGGTTCGGTTGTGTTAAATGATGCATTACGCCATAATTTACCTGAACTACTTCAAACATTTCAAGTAATACATCTATGTGGAAAAGGAAATAAAGACGACAGCTTAGAGTCAATGAAAGGCTATAAACAGTTTGACTATGTTACGACGGAATTACCGGATTTACTGCATGCAGCAGATTTTGTTGTTTCTCGTGCAGGGTCTAACTCTATATTTGAATTTTTAGCCCTGCATAAGCCAATGCTATTAATTCCTCTATCTGCACAAAAAAGTCGTGGCGATCAAATTTTAAATGCAAAGTTATTTAAAAAGCAAGGGTACGCTGAAGTTTTACAAGAGGAAGAACTAACAAAAGAAACATTTATGAAATCAGTTTATACGTTAACAGCGCGTAAATCAGAAATCATACCAGCAATGGAAAAGACGCAAAGACCTAAAACGCCAAACGAAATGGCGAAGTTAATATTGCAATATAAAAAATAAAAAGCTATGTGTACTGTTATAATAAACAGTGCACATAGCTTTTTTTGTTGGTTATTACATTGCTTGTTCTTCGCCTTCTTGCGTTTGATTGGCAGTTGTTAGATAGAACAAGTCACGTGGTATTTTATATAGATTAAATTGTGCTTCTCCGCTGTTAACTTGTGCTAGTAATGTTGGGTGACTATCATTTGCACTTACAACATAAGGCAACTTTAAAGCGGCACGCTGTGATTTACTATTTTCTACTCGTATACGGAGGAAAACCGTATGGAAATTATAATCAAAAAATAATTCATTTAAGAAGAGCATTTTTGCTTTTTGGTTGTAACCTTGCCCTTGATAGGGGAGTCCTATCCACGTTCCGAGGAAGCCAGCACCGTCTTCCACATCATGAATGCTAATGGTGCCAATCGGTTGACCCCAATCATCAGTTATTGTCCTGGAGATAGCGAGCCCTCTCGCTTCTTCTTCGATTAGTTGCTTGGTCATAAACCAGTATTCGTCCGCAGATTGTGCCTTTTGGCGAACGAAGGGAAAAACAGATGGATGCGATAATAGCTCATAAAGCTCTGTACATTCATGTAGGTCTCGATGTTTAAGCATACGAAACGCCTCCTTTGCAAGGGTAGTTAAAACAATTCCGTTAAAGCATAAAGAATAAAACTAAAATTCGTACTGGAATTAAAAACCCAAAGAACTAGACGTTATAACTATGAAATCCATAATCTCCCGCTGTCTTACTGATTTTGCGACCATACCGAAAAATGGCTAGTTTTATTAATATAATATAACAAGTCTACTGCTTGGTGCAATCATTTTGCTCTTTTAAACGAAAATTAAGTTTAATTGTCAGTTAATTCAGAAAAAAGGTGAAAGATATCATTTCCCTACTTTTGTTATATATGATTTAAAGTCTATTAAAGTTATATGTTTCATAAAAATGACGAAAAAAAGTATTTCCTTAGTATCGTTTTGCCTTGTGAAAAGTGAAATATTATCAAATTTTACTCGAAAAAGGATAGAATCTTTCGTAATTCAACAAAGTTAAATGATTGTAAATATGTTATAATACTAGTGTAATTTTTATTTTATAAATAAATACATTTATAACGAATTTATATATATATGTGACTTTATAATGGGGAGTGACATCATGGAATATCTTTTAAGCGAAAAACTATTCAATCAACTATTTATTGGAGAAGATTTCGTCTATTTAATGAAAAGAGTTGGAGACGATTATCAATATATTCGCTTAAATCAAGCTGCCCAAGCACTGTTATCCAATAACGCCATTGGAAAAATGCTATCTGCTGTTACTTCTAGTCGGAATTTTGTCATTATTCAAGAAAATTATCATCGAGCAATCGCTCAACATCAGCAGGTCGATTACGTCGATTATGCCTATGTTGAATCGGAAGTGCGAAAATATGAGACATCTGTCCGCCCGATTAAAGACGGAAATGAATACTATATTTTAGCTATTACAAAAGAAATCTTATATGACAGAAGTGTTGAAGATAAGTTTTTATTTATGCGGTCTATTTTTGACCACGCTTTTTTTTCAACCGTTATTTTATCTGCTGAAGGTACTATATTTGAAGTAAATACAAGCTTCATGGAAGATTTTGATTTGGATAACGATATGGTGAAACATCAGCCATTTATCGATTTGCCCATCATTCCAAAAGAGGAAATAGAAAAAATACAAGACTATTTACAAAGAGCAGCAATGGGGGAAAATATTGCAGAGAAGCTTATTAAATTACATACGTTGGATCAACAGGAGCGCATGTATTTAGTATCAATGTCACCAGTAATGCAAGGAGACAATTCCTTTGCTATTTTCTTAATCATGCAAGATTTTACGCAATTCACAGAACAACATACGCATTGCGTTCGACATCCCATACTTTGAAGTGTACAAGGCAGCTTTAAATTCTGCCACTTCCATTGCTATTTTAGATATCGAAGGAAAAATCGTGGAAGTAAATGATTTATTTTTAAATGCTTCGGGATTTACAGCCAGTGAATTGCTAGGTCATCCTTATGACCTTATTGAACCCCGTAATAATAAAAAAAGCGTGTTTCAAGCAATCAATGAAACCCTGGCATTAGGAGAGGTGTGGCGAGGTGAGCTGTGCTACCGCACTAAATATCATGCAGACTATTGGGTAGAGGCTGCTATTGTGCCCTTGAAAAATGAATTTGGCCAAGTGGAGCAATATTTATCCATTAACTATGATATTACGGACAAGAAAAGAATGTTAACGGAATTAAAAAATATTGAACGGACATTCCGATTAATTACTGAAAATACAAATGATTTAATTGTCATCTTAAATGAAGATGGTATCATTATTTATGCCTCACCGTCTTACAGAATGTATTTAGGTTACGCAATTGTTGAATTACAAGGCCAGTTTTACAGTGATATTATTGATGAGCAAAGTAAACCAGCGTGGCAAGCGTTTCTAAATGATTTTACAGAGAAGACTGATACACAATTTGAGCTATTGCTTCAAGGGAAAGATGGTACACCAGTTTGGACAGAAGGAAATGTAACGGTCGTTCATGATACAGAACGCGAAACAATCTCACAAATTATTATGGTTTCACGTGAAATTACCCATCGTAAAGAACGAGAAAATGATTTACTTTATCTTGCTTATCATGATAGTTTAACGCAGCTACCGAATCGAAGGTATCTAACAAAGGAATTTCCCAAAATACTGATGGACGCACATGCCAAAAACGCTTGTATTGCCATGTTATATATTGATGGAGATGACTTTAAAGATGTAAATGATCAATTCGGACATGATATGGGGGATGATTTTATCCGCAAATTTGGTAATGTGTTAATTACCTCTGTGCGTAGTCACGATCTTGTTATTCGAATGGGTGGGGACGAATTTATCATTATTTTAACAGGTTTAACGCGTAAACCTGAAGCAAGGCAAGGTCAAATGATGCATATCATTAACCGTATTCGCAATGAATTAAAAAAAGGTTGGACAATCGAAAATCATTTCTTTGCACCTACTGCCTCTATAGGAATTGCCTATTATCCAGACCATGCAACTACATTAGAGGAGCTAATGGATTTAGCAGACCAAGCATTATATAAAGCAAAGGAAAGTGGGAAAAACAATTTATTTATAACTAACCACTTTAAAATAAGTCTGTACAAACGAGTATTTACTTGTGGTACAGGCTTTTTAAATGATGTTATGCTAGAAAAGAAGTTATTAGATTGAAATAGAAGGTGATTAGATGCCTAAAAAAATACTATTGGTAGAAGATGAAAAACATATCGCTCGTTTTGTTGAACTGGAGTTACAGCATGAAAGCTATGATGTGACCGTAGCCTTTGATGGGCGGGAAGGTCTTGCACTTGCTACAACAGAAAACTATGATGTTCTATTATTAGATGTCATGCTGCCGGGGATTAATGGAATTGAGATTTGTCGCCGCGTTCGTACGCAGTCTCAAGTACCCATTATTTTACTTACTGCGAGAGATGCAGTGATGGATCGAGTTGCAGGTTTAGACGCAGGAGCCGATGATTACATCGTGAAGCCTTTTGCCATTGAAGAATTACTGGCACGTATACGTACCATTTTACGCCGTGTGGAGCCTAATGAAAAAATGGTGGGTCATACATTACGTTTTCGAGATATTGAAATCGATATTGATGCATATGAGGTATTGGTGCAAGGGCAAAGACTTGATCTTACAAAAACCGAATATGATTTGTTGAAGTTATTAATAGAACATAAAAACCGCGTATGTACAAGAGAGCTTATATTAACTTCTGTCTGGGGGTATGATGCAGATATTGAGACAAATGTGGTGGATGTATACATCCGTCATCTAAGGACAAAACTACCTGGTGATTTAAATGCCTATATCGAAACCGTACGTGGGGTAGGATACGTGATGCGTGAATGAATAAAATAAAAGCCTATTTCAGCAATCTTTCTTTGCAAAGAAAGTGGATGTTGACATCGAGTGCGGTCATTTTTATTAGCTACGCTATAATTTGTATCGTCGTCTATGTTTCACTGCATACTTGGCTACTAAATGATGAAGTTAGTAAAGTGAAACGAACTAGAGATGATGTCGCTTCATTTTTAGAATCACAAGGACCCAATATATCTATCCAACAAATCCAGCAAAATACAGGATTATTAAAATCGATAGTTGATCGCGATCAAACGGTTAGACTATATAATAATGATGGTATTGAAATTTTGCGAATTAATAATGCCTCCAAAGCTGCACCTCTTTCTCCCATGCAGAAAATTGTGCAAATGACCATTGATAAAAAAGAGGCATATGTCGTCAATGAGCCAATAAAGCTTGGTTTTTTTCAAGTATATATTCAAGTGATTCATCCGTTAACACGTTTTGAATCCTTAATGCGTTATTTATTGACCGCCATGCTTATAGCAGGAGTCGGCGCATTGTTCCTTTCAGGTTCCATTGGGTATTATTTAGCGAATTATTTAACGAAGCCACTTCATGCATTGCGTGCATCAATGAAAACTGTAATGGACCAAGGTTTTAATGAACCAATACAGCTATCCTACTCATCACAAGATGAAATTGGTGACTTATTGAAAATGTACAATGCAATGATGAATGAGCTACAAATATCATTTGCTCAACAGCAGCAATTTGTTGCGGATGCTTCTCACGAACTGCGGACACCTATTCAAGCAATTGAAGGCCATCTCTCACTACTCAAGCGGTGGGGTAAGGATGATCCAGTGATTCTAGAAGAATCGATAGATACGTCATTAACGGAAATTACTAGGATGCGAAAAATGATTGAAGAGTTGCTTGAACTCGCACGACGTGAAGAGAAAGATGACACCAGTGAAGCAAATCCGGTCGCGGTCATTGAAGGTGTCATAAGTGAAATGGCGAAATTGTACCCGAATGCAACTATTACGCTGTCGAAAAATGACGAAATAGGGGCTGTCTTTATAACACCGAATGCTCTTGCTCAAGTAATTCGCAATATAGTAGAAAATGCCATTCGTTATTGTGAAAAAGTTCCGGAAGTAAATATTTCCCTTTTTGTGAAGGGTGAAAAAGTAGAATTTCAAATAACAGATAATGGGATTGGAATAGCTGAAAAAAACCTTCCCTATATTTTTGATCGTTTTTACCGTGTAGATGAAGCAAGAAATCGTCAAATTGGCGGTACAGGCTTAGGGCTAAGTATTTCTAAAATGTTACTTGAAAAATATAATGCTTCAATAGAAGTCAAGAGTGAAGTAAATGTTGGAACCGTTTTCTTGTTGAAGATACCGCTAAAATATTAAGAAAAATACACGCTTTATTTAAGAATTTTAGCCTTCGAGAAAAAAATTGCTTAATTTGCTAAAAAGAGTTGTATTTTCTGTGAAGAGTAGTAAGATTGAGATGGAAAAAACGTTCTTTAAATTATGGATAAGTTGTGTCAAACATCCTTTTAATGAGCGGGAAAATATTATATAATTAATTGTAATTTAATTAATGGAACTGCCGATAGGCAAAATTTGGAGGTCATTTTTCATGTCGAACAACGTTACAACTGTAAGTTCTCCATGGTCAGCTTTCTCTGGTCCTAACTTAGGATATGTGATGGAGCAATACGACTTATTCTTACAGTCTCCTGAAGAAGTAGAACCGGAGTTAGTATCATTATTCCAACAATTTGGTGCACCAGTCGTAGTAGAAGGTGATGTAGCTGTAGTAAGTGGTTCAGCAGCTCCTGCTGGCGATTATAAAAAGGTATTGGCAGCTGTTAAATTAGCTGATGCAATTCGTTCACAAGGACATTTAGCAGCAGATATTTATCCTTTGAAAAATCGTGCACTTCAAACAGCGCAAATTGAAGAAAGTGCGTTCAACTTAAGTCCTGCGGATTTAGCAGAAATTCCTGCTGCTATCTTCTTCAAAGATGTGCCAGCGGGCGTGAAAAATGGTAAGGATGCAATTGATTATTTAAAATCTGTTTATACAGATAAAATAGCTTTTGAATATGGGCATGTTGTCGTAACTGAAGAACGTGATTGGATTCAAACTCAAATTGAATCTGGTTCTTTAAAACAAGCACTATCTTCAGATGAGAAAAAAGCGTTATTAGACCGTTTAACACGTGTTGAGAACTTTGAGAAATTTATTCACAAAACATTTGTTGGTCAAAAACGTTTCTCAGGTGAAGGTTTAGATACTCAAATCGTCCTTTTTGATGAAATTTTAAAAACAGTAGAAGCGAACAAAGTAGAAAATGTTCGTATTGGTATGGCACACCGTGGTCGTCTAAATGTGCTAACACATATTTTAAATAAGCCATATGACATGATGTTCTCTGACTTTGCACATGTTTCAAACGATTTATTTATGCCAGAGCACGGTCGACTTGAAATTACAAAAGGTTGGACTGGTGATGTGAAATACCACATGGGTGCTTCTTATACACGTGAATCAGGTATGAATGTCAAACTAGCGTATAACCCTTCACACTTAGAAGTTGGAAATCCGGTAGTATTAGGTTCTACTCGTGCAACACAAGATGAGACATCTAAGCCAGGGCAAGCTGTGCATAACCCAGCAAAAGGACTAGGTATTCTTGTGCATGGTGACGCTGCATTCCCAGGTCAAGGTATTGTAACAGAAGTGTTAAACTATTCTAAAACTGAAGGTTTCTCAACTGGTGGTACAATTCATATCATTGCGAACAATATGATTGGTTTCACTACGGAACTACAAGACTCACGTTCATCTGTTTATTCTTCTGACCCAGCAAAAGGTTACGAAGTACCAGTTGTACATGTTAATGCAGATAGCCCAGAAGCTGTAGCACAAGTAGGTCGTTTTGCTGCTAACTATCGCCAAAAATTCGGTAAAGATATTATTGTTGACTTAATTGGTTACCGTCGACATGGTCACAATGAAACAGATGACCCAACTGTAACAAATCCAGAAACATATAAACTTGTTGCAAAACATGATACAATTCGTACATTGTATGGTGCGCAATTAGTGTCTGAAGGCCTAGTTACTGCTGATGAAGTAGCAGCACTTGATGCAGCAATCTATGCTGAAATGCAAGTGGCTTACGATCATGTAAAAGAAATGGCAGCTAAAGATGAACATAAACAGATAGAGATGCCAGAAGAATTAAAAATTGAATTCCCACAAATTGATACAGCAGTAGGTGCTGAACGTTTACAAACAATAAACGAAGAACTTTTAGTGTTTGAACAAAACTTCGAGCCACAAAAGAAATTAGGTAAAATTTTAGAAAAACGTCGCGATGCATTTACTTCTGCTAAAATTGACTGGGGTCATGCTGAAACATTAGCATATGCAACAATTATTCAAGATGGCACACCTGTTCGTTTTACTGGTCAAGATGCGCAACGTGGTACATTCTCACAACGTCATTTAGTATTACATGACAAAAATAACGGCAATGTATTTACACCACTTCACCATATCTCAGGTGCAAATGCTTCATTTACAGTTCACAACTCTCCATTAACTGAAGCTGGAGTTGTAGGCTTTGAATACGGTTACAATCTAGAAAAAGGCAATGTTTTATCTGTTTGGGAAGCACAATTTGGTGACTTTGCAAACATGGCACAGGTGATGTTTGATAACTTCATTTCAGGTGCACGTTCTAAATGGGGTCAAAAATCAGGCTTTGTCATCCTTTTACCACATGGTTATGAAGGTCAAGGTCCTGAACACTCTTCAAGTCGTATGGAACGTTATTTACAAATGTCAGCAGAAAATAACTGGTTTGTTGCGAACTGCTCGAATGCAGGTAACTACTACCACTTATTACGCCGTCAAGCAGCAATGTTAGAAACAGAGGGTGTACGCCCATTAGTTGTTGTATCACCAAAATCTTTACTTCGTCATCCATTGGCAGCAGCAAGTGCTGAGCAATTAGCAGATGGTTCATTCCAAGAAGTAATTGAGCAACCAGGATTAGGTACAAAAACGGAATCTGTTGAGCGTATTGTATTAGGTACTGGTAAAGTAATGATCGATTTAGCAGACCGCGTAAAAGATGGAGAAGGCTTCGATCACTTACACATTGTGCGTGTAGAACAACTTTACCCATTCCCAACAGCGCAAGTAGCTGATATTATTGCTAAGTATCCAAATGTAAAAGAAATTGCATGGGTGCAAGAAGAACCTAAAAACCAAGGTGCTTGGAATTACGCATTAGAAACATTATATGAGCTATCTGAAGGTAAAAAGCTTCGTTATGTAGGTCGTCCTGCAATGAGCTCAACTTCAGAAGGCGATGCAGATTCTCATAAAGCAGCTCAGTCTGCTGTCATTGAAGAAGCAGTGGCTGAAACGGTTAAAGTTAAATAAACATATCAACATTACTGGAAGCTGGGCTACTTGCCTAAGGCGGTAGCCCTTTTATGTGCATTATGCACGTTAATCAAAGGAGGAAATGAAAGTGGCTGAAATTAAAGTCCCTGAATTAGCAGAATCGATTACAGAAGGTAGTATTGCACAGTGGGTTAAAAAAGTGGGCGACCGCGTGGAAAAAGGTGAATTTATCGTTGAACTTGAAACAGATAAAGTAAACGCTGAAATCATCTCTGAAGAAGCTGGCGTACTAACACAAATTTTAGCTGAAGAAGGCGATACTGTTCTTGTAGGTCAAGTAATCGCAGTTGTAGAAGCTGGCGAAGGTGCAGCACCAGCACCAGTTGCAGCAGCACCAGTTGCAGCAGCTCCAACACCAGCAGCGCCACAAGCAGCAGCTCCAACACCAGCACCAGTTGTAGAAGAAACTTCAGGTGAGCGTGTCATTGCGTCTCCTGCAGCACGTAAACTTGCTCGTGAAAAAGGTATTGACCTTGCAGCTGTATCTCCAGTAGATCCACAAGGCCGTGTACGTGTTCAAGACGTTGCAGCTCATGGTACAGCACCAGTAGTAGCGCCACAAGCAGCGCCAGCAGCACCAAAAGCAGTAGTAGCTGTTGACGAATCTCGTGTTACAATTGAAAAAATGAGCCGTCGTCGTCAAACAATTGCTAAACGTCTATTAGAAGTGAAGCAATCAACTGCTATGCTTACAACATTCAATGAAGTAGATATGACAAACGTAATGGCATTACGTTCACGTAAAAAAGAACAATTCTTTGAGTCAACTGGCTCTAAGCTTGGTTTCATGTCATTCTTCACAAAAGCAGTAGTAGCTGCACTTAAAAAATACCCATATGTGAATGCTCAAATCGTTGGCGATGAAATTCACTTAAATAACTTCTTTGATATTGGTGTAGCTGTATCAACTGAAGAAGGTTTAGTAGTACCAGTTGTTCGCGATGCTGACCGTAAAAACTTTGCTGAAATTGAAGATTCAATTGCAGATTTAGCTAAAAAAGCTCGCGATAAAAAATTAGGTATCGCTGATCTTCAAGGCGGTTCATTCACGATTACAAATGGTGGTGTATTCGGTTCATTAATGTCAACACCTATTATGAACGGTACTCAAGCTGCTATTTTAGGTATGCACTCAATTAAAAAACGTCCAGTAGAAGTGAACGGTGAAGTAGAAATTCGTCCTATGATGTACTTAGCACTATCTTATGACCACCGCATTATCGATGGTAAAGATTCTGTAGGCTTCCTTAAAACAGTTAAAGAATTACTTGAAAATCCAGAAGATTTATTATTAAATTCTTAATACAGAAAAATATGTGTTCAAGCCCTGCAAATTTAACGGTTTGCAGGGCTTTTTGTTGTCCCTGTATAGGGAAGCTTCGGTTCTCAAGGAATAGACGAAATTTCGCCTTATACAATTGGTCTAAAGGCTTTTAAATGTAGAGAAATACTGAATCTTTTGTATTGTCGGTAGTATTGAACATGATAATATTTTATGGAAAAATATTAAATAATAATTACAACACTTCTACTTTCTTAGATGTAATTTATGGATTTAAGAAGGATAATAACCTAATTTTGTAATTAGTCAGAAAAATGATAAAACTATCTTGACGAATAGACTAGCTTTATAGTAATATCTAAATATCAATTAAATAAACAAACCTCACTGTTATCTATGTGAGGTAGAGGCGCGGTATTTATTAGTCCATTGCTGAGTTAAAGCAAGCGAAGACGTAATGGAGAAGGAAATATCGCCGAAGTATAAAAGGAGCTCGTACTTTTATGCTGGGTCTGCAGTGAATAAGTGCAGGACTGTCCTAGTAAATCTAATTCCAGTTTACTAGGTTGTGCTATCTCAGAATGATGGAAATTATAGTGAGGATTTGGGCAACTGTCAATAAAAGGTAAGACCTAAGTTCAAAACTTAGGTCTTTTTTTGTACAGTTGCTTTATTTTTTTTACAGAAAAGGGGAGTTTTAGATGAAAAGAAAATGGTTGCTATTTATGTTAACGGCAATGACAGCGATTTTGTTAGCAGCTTGTGGTGCTGGAGACAAATCGGAAGACAAAGCATCAGGTGATGCGGCGAAAGAAGAAACAGGTGGAGAATTCCGCATAGGTATGGAAGCAGGTTATCCTCCATTTAACTGGACACAGCAAGATGATTCAAATGGTGCAGTAAAAATTGCTGATAATGCAGAATATGCAGGCGGCTATGATGTACAAATGGCGAAAAAGATTGCTGAAGGTTTAGGAAAAGAATTAGTTATTGTCAAAATGGAATGGGATGGTTTAGTTCCAGCACTACAATCCAAAAAAATTGATGCGATTGTAGCGGGGATGTCTCCAACTAAAGAACGTAAACAAACAATTGATTTTACAGAAAACTACTATACTTCTGATTTCGTCATGGTAATTAAAAAAGGTAGTAAATACGAAGATGCAAAATCTATTCAAGATTTCTCAGGTGCAAAAGTTACTTCACAGTTAAATACGTCTAACTACAATGTAATTGATCAAATTAAAGGCGTAGAAAAACAAACAGCAATGGAGAATTTCTCTGCAATGCGTGTCGCTTTAGAAGCAGGCAAAATTGATGGTTATGTAGCAGAGCGTCCAGAAGGTATTTCTGCTGCAGCAGCGAATGACAAATTTACATTTGTATCATTCGAAGAAGGCTTTGATACAGATATTTCAAATACTTCAATTGCAGTTGGTTTACGTAAAGGTGATGCAAGTCTAGATAAAATCAATGAAATCCTAAAAGGTATTTCAGAAGATGATCGCCAAAAAATTATGGAAGAAGCAATTCTTCAACAACCTGCAGCACAGTAATTTCGTTGAGGTTGCGCCAAAATGGAAAATAGTATACTGGAAGTATTTCTAGTATGCTATTTTTTGATATAAAAGTATGAATCCTTGGAAATAAAAAGGATTTTTATTAAGCGGTGCAGCCTCAATCATTTTCGTTTATATAGAAGGGTAGCACCTTCTGATAAATGCTCATGTCTATGGTGTGTATCACATAATTTGAATAAAGCAACATCATTCAAATGAAGAGATGATTTCGCTAAGGCATATTTGATATCAAGCAACAACGCGTTGTTAGGAGGAACATCATGAGTTTAGATTGGATCATTTCTATAATAGAAAACAACTGGCAAATGTTTTTACGAGGTGCGTATTATACATTACTTATTTCAATTATCAGTACAGTCATTGGTGCATTTATCGGATTTTTTATTGGGATTATGCATACCATTCCAGTACGTAAAAAGGGTATAAAATATTATGTATTAAAATGTGTTAATTTTATACTGACATGCTATGTAGAATTTTTCCGTGGTACACCAATGATTGTACAAGCAATGGTAGTATTTTACGGACTAGATATTGCTTTTGGGATTGATATGCACTTTATTACGGCAGGTATTTTAGTCGTTTCGCTTAATACAGGTGCTTATATGGCAGAAATTGTTCGTGGAGGGATTGTTTCCATTGATAAAGGACAGTACGAAGCTGCTTCTGCTATTGGGATGGGACATGTACAAATAATGATGTATGTCGTATTACCACAAGTTGCGCGTAATATTTTACCGGCGACAGGCAACCAATTAATTATGAATATTAAAGATACGGCTGTTTTAAGTGTGATTGGCGTAACGGAACTATTTTTCCAAACGAAATCAATATCAGGTAATAACTTCCGCTATTTCGAATCATTCTTTGTTGCATGTGTGCTGTACTTTATCATGACATTTACGGCATCAAGAATATTATTATACGTTGAAAAACGCCTTGATGGACCGGATGCTTATCAAAAAGAATTAAAGGAAATTGACTAAGGGGGACGAACAAATGGCAATCATTCAAATAGAGCATTTAAGTAAATCATTTGGACGTAACCAAGTGTTGAAAGATGTGAATTTTAAAGTAGAAAAAGGAGAGGTTGTATGCTTAATCGGTTCATCAGGTTCCGGTAAATCAACACTCTTACGTTGCATTAATTTACTTGAAACGCCAAATGGTGGCGAAATTATTTATAAAGGGGAAAATATTTTAAACGAAAAGCATAATATTAAAGCTTATCGTACCCATTTAGGAATGGTTTTCCAACAGTTTAATTTATTTAACAATCATAATGTGTTAAAAAATTGTACAGTAGGGCAAGTAAAGGTGCTCAAACGTTCAAAAGATGAAGCAGAGAAAACAGCCTTGAAATATCTGAAAATCGTCGGTATGGATCAATACGTCAATGCTAAGCCACGTCAACTTTCTGGTGGTCAAAAGCAACGTGTAGCGATTGCGCGGGCATTATCGATGAATCCAGATGTAATGCTATTTGATGAACCAACATCTGCGCTAGACCCAGAAATGGTCGGGGAAGTCTTAAAAGTTATGCGAGAGTTGGCGGATTCAGGAAATACGATGTTAATCGTAACACATGAAATGGAGTTTGCGAAGGAAGTTGCAGATCGTGTTGTATTTATGGATAAAGGGGTAATTGTGGAAGAGGGGCCACCATCGAAGGTGCTAGTAAACCCAGAACATGAACGTACAAAAGAGTTTTTAAAACGAACGCTGAAGTAAGTGTAGCGTTCGTTTATCTTCAGCATCAATGGATTTCAGTCCGTGCTGACACTTGATAATGCTTCAGTCACATCTGTAATAGGAAAGCACTCCGTATCGGAAATCTACATGTAAAATGTAATAGCACTAGGCAAGCCCCACCATGAAAAGTCGTGGTAGGGCTTACGAGTGCTAGGAAAGTATTTTTAAAGTAAAAACAAGTTTCGACAGTCTTAAGGGAGTTCCATAACATATGGACTCATTTATTTTCTAGAATTCCATTCTGCATATAAAATAAAACAAATGGCAAATGCAACAGCGATGATAAAAAACCATTGCGGAACACCACCAAAACTCATAACAACACCTCTAGTATCATTTTATTAGGGTAAATGTGTAAATAAAACGTCATTAAGTACAAAATATAGACTTCTATAGTTTTTTCTCCACAAAAGAGCTAAAATCGTATAAAATAAACAATAGACGTTAGCTAAGTGCTAGTAAAGAGAGGTAGAGAAATTATGTTACATTTAAAATGGAAAGATGCGCCAACACTTCGTACGGTTACTTGCAAACATACGAATGCATCAAAATATTTAGTATCCAACGTATTAACAGTAGGAAAAGAGTATGAAGTGAAAAATGAAACAGAAGAGTTCATTTTCATTATTGACAACACGGGTAATATCGGTGGTTACTACAAAGAGTATTTCGCATAAAATGAGTAGGGGTGTCACAGAGAACTTCTGAGACACCCCTTTATATATTTAGCGACCCAGTATATTATTCCTTCGTTGTTTTTTTCATCCCAGCAACATCTAGTTGTAAATGTTGTCTATCCTGTTCTGTCGCAGTATGCAAAGCAAAAACATCTTGAATGGCCTTTTTAAGCTCCTGCTGTGTTTCTTTAAATTTCATTACTTGCTGTTCAAAAGTAGGACTAGTAAAGCGCTCGTTTGTTCGTGCCAGTCTTTCTTCCAATTGATTGTAATGATGATCCATATTCATGGATAACATCATAGCCAATTGATTTTTCCAAAGAGGAATGAGTGTCACAATTGAAAACTCTATTTTCTCAGCAAGCGTTTGATTAGCTTGTTGAATCATGCGTATTTGAGGGCAGTTTGTAATGCAACCTGCTGGGACACTTGTAAATCATAAATACGTTGGTCGAGTCTTTCCAGTTGTGCTGTGAAATCATTGAGCTGTTGAATAGCTAGCGGTTGTTTAGTTGTTTGTACAATATCCACTTTTGTAGGTAACTCTACTTCAATGGCTTGCTGTTTTTTCATCAGTCCAGCTGCAATGGCAGTTGCAAGCTCTTCAAAAATCCTCTATTGTGTGCATATAGCTGTTCTAACATTTCTACGTCTTTTAACAGTTGTAGTTGAGCACGTTCGAGTTGAACACCAATTCGTTCGACTTGAATACTAATGCGTTCAAATTCCGTTAATGTTTGTTTGACGCTAGGACTCGTTTTACCGAACATTTTTTTAAAGAAGGAAGGTTTTTTTGGCTCTAGTGCCGCAGGGTCTACACGGTCTAATGTTTGCATTAAGGAATCTAGCATTTGACCAATTTTTGTGACATCTTTATCCTTCACTTGGGCAAGCATACGATCTGCAAATTGAGAGACTGCACGTTGAGAGTCTTGACCTAATGATAATACGGATTCAAAACTACTTAGGTCAATTTGACTTGCATATAAAAGTGCACGACTTTGGGCAAGAGGTGACAATGTCTCATAGGTCTCCATCGCTTCTTGATTTGACGATGCTAAATAGCTTTGTACAAGAGGTGAGATTCCTTGCAATGAATCTAAATGGACGAAAGCATCTCTGTTAGCTGTCATTTTTCCTCGCCTCGCCATTCCAATTGTTCTTTCCGTTTTAAATTGGAACGGTTTGCGAATTCAATTTCCATTTGAAGATGATCGATATCATTAGAGAGAGCATCCTTTAAGTCAATTTGAAACGTGGAATTTAAATCCGCTAATGTTTCACGCGTTTTTGATAATGTAATTTGGATTTCTTTATCTTTGACAGGCTGTTTTGACAACATAGTATACTTTTCAGTCAATTCAACAGCAGAAGGAAGATGCGCATAGAAAAATGGCTCCACATTGTAAAACTTTCTTGGATCAGTTTTGACAATTTTGATAATGTTTTTTGAAATACGTGTCATTTCGAGTAATTGCTTAAAGGCTGACACGGAACGTACTCGTAAATAGTTTTGGCTTAATGTTTGAATATGTTTGTTAGCTGTCGATAGCTGTAAGTCAATATGTTTATACTCATCCTTTGTAATTCCTGCTATATGCATAACTTTTCTTTTTTGATTTAGTTTTAGCAATGTTGTGCTCGTTGCATAGGTGCCAGCGAACAAACAACCACCAAGGAAGAATCCTGGGTTTGCCGCAAACGCTGTAATAGAAACAGTTGATAGAGAAATTAAAAGGCTAGCGGTATGTCTTGAGAAAAACTGTCCGATACTGAGCATCGTTTCTTCCTCCTTGCTTTTCAATATGTCTATCTTTTAATACGTTAAAATCGACATAAAGTTTCAATAATTATCTTAAGACTTACATAAATTTTACTGCTAATTGCTAAGTTTCTCAATAAATACACTTGTCTAATGAGTAGAATTCACATTTTGCTAGGCGTGTATTCTTTATAGTATGTTCGATTTATAGAAGACCATTAGCAAAAGTCCGTCACTTACTGTTTTTTCTTGTGTAAAATGACAAGTAGAAAAAAGAAGTCAGACTTAAACAATGTCCGACTCCATACGTACATAACCTTTTAAATCGTCGAAAAGTTCTAAAGCAAAAGAATTTGAATCTGCTTGTAGGCTAACACCCTTTTGAACAAATAGTAGAAATTCATCAATTGCTTTTTTTGAACCTTCTACCTCTACTTCTATTTGCTCTTGAGCATTCAACTTGCAATACCCTTTCAAGCCTAATTCTATCGCTTTTTGTTTGATAAAAAAGCGATATCCTGTTCCATAAACATCTCCGAAAAATTTAATCAGCGCTCTCTTGTTCACGCTAAAACCTCCCAAAAGTAGAGGAGGGTAGTCCCTCCACCTTACTGCATAACACGTTCTTTTTCCAAGTACGCAATTAAATTATTAATATAGAATAGAACACGCTTCGATACTCGTCTACCTCTTGTAAATGCCATCAGCCTTTTGAATATTGCCTTCTTGATATGCTTCCGCAGCTAACTTAGCCGATTTATGCACTTGTAGGTGATATTCGTCTAATTCACGATAATCTTGTAAATGACCAAAACGTTCCACTGTCCGAGGAGCAGTATACCATTTACCGAGTCGGCATTCAGTATGTGAAGACACGTCACTTGGTTGCACTTTTTCTAAACCAAGGAACATATTATAAATACGCCATTTCCATAAAATATGGTCTGCTTTTGAAAGTTGTAATAAAGCAATGGAAGATAACTGGACATTATTATTTGCGATAATATCATTACGGAAACGATTAATTTCTTGCCCGAGTAAGTGTATATCGCTGGATGTATTATAACTATAATCACGAATATCATCTTGATGGCCTGAAATTTCAATCATTCGTGCTGATACTTCGTCTATGGCAGCAGCTTGCTCCTGCGAAATGGCAGCTGTATTGGTCACATCGAGATTAATCCCTTCAATTGCAGCAACAATAGCATTTAGCAGTGGTAATGATTGTTTTGCCTCAATTGTAGCTTCCTTAATAATCGTTGTTGTTTCCGTTATGGAATGGGATACATCATTGGAGTAACTTTTCAGATGGTGAACATTTGTTGATACTTCACTAAGAGCGGAAACCGTTCCTTCTGCTAATTTACGGACTTCTTGCGCTACTACAGCAAATCCTTTGCCATGTTCACCAGCACGAGCAGCTTCAATTGAGGCATTCAGTGCAAGTAAGTTTGTTTGATCGGCAATTTGGTTTATTAATGTCACAACGTGTTCGATATCATTGACACGTTTTTGTAACTCAGTAAACGAATCAACGATGTTAGTAAACGTTTCTTCCGTTTTAAAAATTTCTGATAAAGCATGCTCAATGGCATTCTTACCTTTGACAGCATGATCAACTGATTCCGTTGTTTTTTCAGAAATATGCGAGGACATCCGAGCAACTTCATTGATTGATGCGGCAATTTCCTCTGTTGCAGCAGTAGAAGATTGTATTTCTTCATTTTGTTTATCTAAACTAAATACTAAATCTTTCATGTACATAATTTTTGCATTTACATCCATAAGTGATGAAATTTCAGCGACAACGTTCTCAATTATACGCTCTGTTAATACTTCCACAAGCAGTTCCTGGTCCACATTGACAGCTGATTGGAAAGATTTCATATACTCAAAAGCTTTGTATGGTTTTAAACCAAAGTTATGTAAAATGTAAGTCGTAATATAAAAGGCAAATTGGTTAAATACTACAATTAACTTACCAGGTTCATATTGGTTTTTTCGAAACAGATTGAAAAACTTTACCGTTTCATCCACATATTCATCATCACGAGTGGCCAAGAAAAATTGTGTTAAATAGCGACTAATATTTTCTTCACTAATCGTTTGTTGAGAGGAGGGAGAGATTTCATTTAAATAATTTTTAAAAATTGCATTCATAGAAGGCGTAATATCCTTCAATTTATAAAAGAGAGCTTTTAAATTTTCTTCATCTTGTTTATTAAAATGATTAAATGCCAATGTCTTGTTGAAACAGTATGTTGCACTTAAGTTGGTCCCTCGCTTTAGCAATTGTTCTAGCTCTACTTTAGGTCGAATACTTGAAAACATAAAAAAAATACCTCCCAAATTAAATAATGAATAATAAGGTAATAATAGCATATTGCAGGGTGTTTTAATAGACATTTCAGAAGTGTTTGCTAAAATTAGAATATCTTATAACAGCAAGGAATGTGGCAAATATGTATACAATACTTTACATGAAAGCTGACTATGAGCCTTGGTGGAAATTTGAAGGCTGGGAAGCTTTTATTCAAACGCAAGAAACGTTTGATACAAAAGAGCAATTTGAGCAGGCATTACAACGGAAATTAGCGCATTTCCGATCAGTATATGAACATGAAGCGACTAAAGAGGGTGGTTTTTGGGCTTTTTGGTCTGAAGATGAAAGTTTTTACTGTGAAGCTTGTGATGATGATGCGCAAGTATACCATGGCATAATGGCTTTTGAAGGACATTGTTAAATAAATTTTCAAATTAATTAAAAAAACAATTTTCTTTATTTGACAAAATTATGAATGATGGTATACTTAACTTAACAATTTAATTGCTTCACCGGAAACATGGATTCACATATTACAAAAAGTGATCGCGTTAGTTCGGTACTCTTTGTAATATGTGAATTTTTTTAATTCGTTGAAGAAATTACATATTGTTCACTTTTATTTTTTGGAGGTTTTTTAAATGAAACAAGGTACAGTAAAATGGTTTAACTCAGAAAAAGGTTTTGGATTCATCGAAGTTGAAGGCGAAAACGACGTATTCGTACACTTCTCAGCTATCCAAGGCGAAGGTTTCAAAACACTTGACGAAGGTCAAAAAGTGGAATTCGAAGTTGTAGATGGCAACCGCGGACCACAAGCTGCTAACGTAACTAAACTTTAATTCTCGGTAATTAAAATTACTTTCGTTAAAAAAAGGCACCCTATTTTTATAGGGTGCTTTTTTTGTATACTTTTGCGCTAGTTCGACAATAGTAAGGGCAGGTATTTTGCTATGGACTCGTTTTCAATAGCTCATTTTTAATTATTAATAGGATTATTTTTTCGTTTTGGGGTAAAAGGAAATTAATGTAGAAGGAGGCAGCTCAACATGGATAACAACGGAAACAAACAGAATAAGCAGGAACATCATGATTATTATCAAACATTGCGGAAGAAACTTGTACAATTTTTCACTTCAAAAACAGGGAAGAATCATCGATATGCTGATTATTTATTATTTGTACCTGATATATTTCATTTACTAATTAAAATCGTGACAGATCCTGCAATTGACTCTAAAAGTAAAACATTAATTGGGGCAACCATTACGTATTTTATTTTCCCAATGGATGTTTTACCAGAAGGTATATTTGGTTTTGGCGGTTTTCTGGATGACTTGATGTTAGCCACGTATGTTCTTAATATGACGATTAATAAATTAAATTTCTGAAGTGATTGAAAAACATTGGACTGGTGATGAGAAATTGCTTGGACTTTTACAAAAACTAACAGAAACAAGCGAGGAACTTTTAAGTAAAATGCCTGCAAAATCAATTGTTACAAACTATCTGCACAAAAACAAAAAATAATTATATTATGTTAACTTAAATTGTTCCGAATTAAAATCCCCCATTCTTTTAGAAAGGGGGATTGTTCGCTTTGTTCACTGTACCTTCTCCACGTACTGCAAACTATAATTTAACCTTCACTTCAGTGCCATCATTTGCTTTGACATCCACTAGTACGATTCCTTTATAATTTTTCAGCTCCCGAACAATAGGTTTGAGCACTTCTCTATCTATTGGTGGAAAAGTAAAGTCTATTTTTTTTCTTTCGAAGTGATCTTTTGTCCATTTGTTTGCCATTAGCTGGATAAACTTTGAAGTTAAAATGGAAATAGCGATATTGACAAATGCATATGGAATAGGAATGGTGATGCGCACACCTTTTGCTTTTACTTTGACATACATCATAAGCGTTTCACTATTCAATAATAACTGAAACGGTATCCCCGTCTGCAGATTTAATATCAACAATTTGGCCATCTAATTCGTTTTCGATTGCTTCTAAGATAAGGTTGATATCTATATCTTTAACATATTTTTCTGATTGCGGTATGCTTGCAGCAATGCTGTGACCTGCCATTAATATTACTTTTACAAGTTTTATAGGCAAATTAACTGTAACATTATCATTTTCGGCAGAAATCACACGAATTTTTAATGTTTTATCTAAATAGGTAGTTGGTTTTTCTAACGATATATTTCCCGTTTCTTCTTTATCCTTTAATGCTTGAATTAGTTCAGATCCTTTGTCTGCATCAATTTTTCCTTCTTGAATCATGGTTAACACTCTTGAAATTTCTTCTTTCATCATTGATTCCTCCTTATTCTTCTTTTAAAAGTTTAATGGCTTCTTCAGCTGTGATTTCGCCATTTTCCAACATAGTGACAACTTTTTTTTCGTCGATTTCATTTTTCTTTTTTGGCTCATATCCAAGGGATGAAATAATGTCTGTTAACTTGCCTCTTACCGTTGGATAGGAAATACCCAATTCTTTTTCAACTTCTTTAATATTCCCTCTGCATGTCAAAAATACTTCCACAAAATGCAGCTGATCCTTTGATAAGGAAGCCAGCTTTGATAATTCAAATTCATTTTCAATCGTAGTGTGACAATGAGAGCATTTTAGCCTGGTTATTTTTAATGTTTTACTACAGACCGGACAATTTGTAATTACTTTATAAGCCATAGTGTGACATCCTTTCTATTTGTTGATTAAATTATATAATAAAAAATCAATAAAATAAACATTAAAATTAAATAAATTAATTTTATTAATAAAAAACTTTAATAATTTAATCATTGATATTAAATTGTAGTTTGATTTTCGATTTATAAGAGCAATAGGAGGAGTGACGTATCACTAAATATGAGTGGTTTTTGAAATTGGAATATAATCTTGAAAGAAGGGGAGTACAATTATGTCTAACTGAAAGTATATCGTGTAGTGAAGCGAATATAATCATGATGAAATGTCAGGAAAGATGTAAAAGGAGAAGCCCCGCCGCTATCTATTGAAGATAGATGGGGGGCTTTTATTAATCATAGAAGTACATCAGTTGCTAAGTTAATTACGATGCATTAATAGTTTGCTCGATTTGTTCTTGTAAAACATGTACAGGTATAAACAATCCTACTCGTCCATAAGGCTCCTTTTTTATGGTGGCGAACACAATACCAATAACATCACCGTCTGTATTAAGAACAGGGCTCCCACTATTGCCTTTGTATACAGGTGCTTGCATCATCATAACGGGCACTTGCCAATCATCAAGATAAATTTCTTTTAGTAATGTTCCTTTATTTGCAATACCTGTGAAAGCTAGTGGATTACCAATGAAATAAACTGCCTCATCTTCTTGATAACTAGGGCGATTGGCAAGCGTTAACGACGGTAGGTTGGTACCAGTAACTTGCAAAAGAGCTAAATCGACTTCAGGAAAACTTTGTACTAATTGTGCTTCCATAAGCCCTTGTTCTGGAAAGACAACAGACAATGTAAGCGCATTTTCCACCACATGGGCATTTGTTACTATTAAGCCATCTGGAGAAATGACAAAGCCTGTCCCTTTACTAGAGCCAGTAGAGACTTCAACAATCGCTTTTTTATACGTTTGAATATCTTCTTGCTTTGATAATTGGCTAGAGACCTTGAGAAATTCAATAGCTGGTATCGAGTAAATTTGGAAAATCAGCGCAAATGTATTCATAAATAAGACGAACGCCATGCACCATATCATCCATTTAATAATAGGCTTCTGCTTCTTCGGCTTGCTTCCTTGCAGGCGTCTTTCCCGTTCTTCAGCTAAAGCCTTTTGTTGCTCTGCCAGAACAAGTTCAATCAATTCCTCTTCTGTTAACTCTTCTTCAGTAGTGTGCTTATGTATATCGCTCATGTAAGCTACCTCCTTACTTAAAGAAAAAGGCGCCAGAGAGACGCCGATGTAGACAATTTATTCGATTTTTTGAAGCGTTGAAGTGACCGTAAAAACTTCTTCTTTATTTGTTTTCATTTCGTCTTTAGTATGGATCAGCCCCACACCTTTGGCAAAGTATTTTGTCGTCGTCATGTTGTCCTTTGTTTTCCTAAGCTCAATTACATTGTGGAAAGTGGCGAAGCTCGTTGTGATAGCGGCAGTAGTCGATAGAATGACCCAACCATCAAAGCGATGCCCAACTTGCAGCGGTTGTTGTAAAATCGTTTCAATAACCGGAAAGGTTGCTATTTCTTGAGCTGTTGGCACTGTAGGAGCTTCATCGACCGCTTCCATATAAACAAGTTCTATTGCGGCATTCGTAATACGATAAACTTTTAATAAAATGACACCGCCATTATTTTCGATTTGTGCAATTGACGTTTTATCGATATAGCTTGTCTGAAGTGTGTAACTAGCAAATTCGTTGCCTTCACCTTGAAAATAAGCTGTTGATCCATCTGGAGGGAAATAGTCAGTTATCAGTCCTGCATCTAGCTGTTTTGAATTTTGCTCATCTGTTTGGGTCTTGTCATGATTCGTTGCAAGGCTAGCTTGTTCCTGACGCTCAGTTTTTGGATTGTTTGTACAGCCAACAAGAATAAGTGCTAGACATAAGAATATGATTTGTCTCATATCCAACTCCTTTGCCATTTTTCTTTAAGTATACGTGAAGTGACGACTAGATACGAATATTAACAGAACCAGCTCTCTAAAAATGTAATGCGTTTTTGCGTTGCATCCACTTTGACACGTAAACCAAGTGGCATTGCGTGCAATGGGTGTGTATGACAACAATCCACCTCTGCCAAGATTGGGATGGCTAACCCGTCAAGCTGTTCTAACAGAACATCGTATGGTTTTCGTCCTGTTCCTTCATCATCGTATTGCTCATGTTTACCTAAAATAATTGCGGAAATGTTGTTAAAGAAGCCATGTAATTTTAGCATGGCGAAGTTTTTCTCCACTACAGCAATCGTTTTAGATGTATCTTCTAACAGTAAAATATCGCCTTCTTTTATTTGTGGGAAAAAGGGGGTTCCTATAAAACCATACATTGTATTGATATTGCCACCAATTAAACGACCTTCCGCACTTCCTTGTTGTACGGTAATCCATGCATTATCATGTTGTGTTTTTTCTACAGTTTTTTCAAGCCAATTAATACGGTCGTCCGTCCAGATAGGGGGAGTGGGCATTTCATAAGGAATTGGCACGTCTTGCATAAACAACTCTTTAAAATATTGTTCTGTGTAGTTGACGAATGGTGGGAATTCACCGAATGTGGATGCAACAGAAGGACCGTAAAACACCGGAATGCCAGTCTTTGCATAGATGGCAAGTAGGATGGCTGTTACATCCGACAAGCCCACAAGTATTTTAGGCGTTTGTTGTAACGCTGCATAATCTATATAAGGCAACATACTATTTGCATTTGTGCCTCCCATCGTAGGTAATATCATTTTCACCGTAGGATCCCGTAGTAAATCATTGAGCTCTTGTGCACGCTCCTTTGGCGTACCAGAACGGTATGTATCACTTTTGCCAGTTAATAGACCTTCCTTGATGGTAAAGCCGAGTGCCTGTAATCTTGCCTTACCTCGTTCATAACGTGCTTTAGCAAGTACTGAAGCTGGTTTGGAGGGCGAATAAATACCAATAGTATCGCCTTGTTTTAATGGGGAGAACATAAAATACCTCTTTCCAATTATTTAAGTTGTAGCCCATTATACATGATTTTACAACTATATGGGTGAACTCTACTACTTTATGAAATAGATGCTACTATCAACAGAAATTTAGAACATTTGTAGCAAAGTTGATATTGTTATGTATGTTAACCACATTCTAGAAACTTGCGATACTGTTTAGAATTGACTATGATAATGTCAGAGTCAAAAAATGGGGGCGATTTGATGTATCGACAAGTAGAAGATTTTCTAAACGACTGGTCAATTGCAGCGGAAGGAACGGTTCAAGTACTAAAAGCAATAACGGATGACAAGTTAGAGCAATGTATTGTTGAAGGGCATAATTCGTTAGGTTGGTTAGGCTGGCATTTAGTTGGTGCAGCAGGCTATTTTAGTTATTTAGCAGGTTTAACAGTGCCGATGATTCGTCAAGAAGATCCAGTTCCAGCTACAGCAGCTGACATTGTAGCGACCTATGAAAAGTTAGCCAACAGTATTAATGAGGAAGCGGCAAAGCTATCAAATGAGGGCTTACTAGAAGAAGTGAACAGTTTTAAAGGACCGATTTCTAGAGGCGCATTATTACGCGCAATGATTGATCATCAAACACATCATCGTGGACAAATGACTGTACTATTACGACAAGCTGGTTTACCTGTACCAGGTGTATTAGGACCAACGAAAGAAATGCAATAATCTAATGAGACGGCAAATACAAGCAGTATTTGTCGTTTTTTAATTTCCAAAATAAAAACTCCCCCAAGTAAGTGGGGGAGCATCATACTATGAAACGTTATTTAGAGAAAGGTTTAGTTTAAACCTTGGCTGTCTTTCCACTCTAAAAACTCATCATAAGTTAACTGTTTGTCTAAAATCGTACCATCTTCACGGATTTCAATGACACGGTTAGCAATTGTTTGGATGAACTGATGGTCATGTGATGTGAAGATCATGGCACCTTTGAAGCGGATTAACCCTTCATTTAGCGCTTGAATGGACTCAAGGTCAAGGTGGTTCGTTGGTTCATCAAGTAAAATAACATTAGCAGTTGCTAACATCATTTTAGACAACATACAACGCACTTTTTCTCCCCCTGATAAGACAGAAGGGGATTTTTTCACTTCTTCACCAGAGAATAGCATGCGACCTAAGAAACCGCGTAGGAAGCTTTCTGTTTCATCATCAGGTGAATATTGACGAAGCCATTCTACTAATGATTTTTCAGAGCCTTCAAAGTATTTATCATGATCGTTTTCGAAGTAGCTTTGAGATGTTGTGACACCCCATTTAAATGTACCAGCATCTGCTTCTTTTTCTTCCATTAGAATATCAAGAAGCGCTGTTTTTGCCATCGGGCTACCTAGTAATACGATTTTATCGTCTTTATTCATTGAGAAGCGAATGTCTTTAAATAACGTTTGACCTTCTTGACTCGCTGTCAAACCTTCCACTGTTAAGACATCATTACCGATTTCACGACCGATTTGGAAGTTGATAAATGGATATTTACGGCTAGATGGTTTAATATCGTCAAGCTCGATTTTATCCAACATTTTTTTACGTGATGTTGCTTGTTTTGACTTTGATGCATTGGCAGAGAAACGAGCAATAAACGCTTGTAATTCTTTAATTTTCTCTTCTTTTTTCGAATTTTGGTCTTGCGCCATTTTTTGCGCTAACTGAGAAGATTCATACCAGAAATCGTAGTTACCCACATATAATTGGATTTTAGAGAAATCCAAATCCGCGATATGTGTACATACTTTGTTCAAGAAGTGACGGTCATGGGATACGACGATTACTGTGTTTTCAAAGTTAATTAAAAATTCTTCTAACCATTGAATTGCTTTTAAGTCAAGGTGGTTGGTAGGCTCATCCAGTAATAGAACATCTGGTTGACCGAATAAAGCTTGTGCTAATAATACTTTGACTTTGTCAGAACCTTCAAGGTCACCCATTAACATATAATGAAGGTCATCTGAGATGCCTAAACCGTTTAATAATGTTGCAGCTTCTGATTCAGCTTCCCAACCGTTTAGCTCTGCAAATTCACCTTCTAATTCAGCAGCACGCATGCCATCTTCATCAGAGAAATCTTCTTTTGCATAAATTGCATCTTTTTCATTTTTTACATCATATAGGCGTTTGTTACCCATAATAACAGTATCTAATACTGTATGCTCATCATATTCGAAGTGGTTTTGTTTAAGGACAGATAAACGTTCGTCCTTACCCATAGAAACATTTCCTTCTTGTGCTTCAATTTCACCAGAAAGAATTTTTAGGAATGTTGATTTTCCTGCACCATTTGCCCCGATTAAACCGTAGCAATTCCCCGGTGTGAATTTTATATTTACGTCTTCAAATAGTTTACGATCGCCATAGCGAAGACCTACATTACTTACTTGAATCATGCAAGTTCCTCCTTTTTTCACAATGGCTCTAGTATATCATGAAATATGTTCCATAGTCTATAAACATTATTAAATCAAGGTTTATCATCATTTAATTTAATGATTAGCCCCAGTTCCTGCCCCAGCTACCTCTAAACTGTTACTAAATAAATAGACAGATTCTGTTTCCATTTCTTTTAAAACATGTCCATACACTTTATAAATCATATCGGGCGTATTCCCTAATCTTTCAGAAATTACTTTCACATTCATTCCTCGATTTAGTAAGATTGTGCAATGAGTATGTCGTAAACCATGCAAAGTAATTTTGGGAAGAGAAGTCCTCTTTGTTATCCTATCAACTATTCTTTTTGTTCGTTCTGCTGATAACGGTTCAAACGAGTTTTCAGAGAGAAAGACAAATGATTTATCAGTTAATTTTTTACCACAGGAAAATAATAAAGCCTTACACCATTTTTGATAGACTTCTAATTGCTTCATCACTATGTTATCGACTAAAATGGTTCTATAACTGTTTTTTGTTTTAGGTGAGCGTACGCCTTTATCATCTCGAGTGCGCTCGATAGTTATTGTATTGTTCGAAAAGTTGACATTTTGCCATTGTAGACCTAAAGCTTCACCTCTACGAATACCGGTATAGGCAACTGTCAGTAGAAGGCTATAATTTGTAATATTTTCATGCTTTTTTGCATCATCAAGAAATGTAACCAATTGTTCAGGAGATAAGAAATTGAAATTCTCATTATTGTATTCATCAGGTTCAGTTAGCTTAACTTTTGTAAAACGATTTCGAGGAATTAATTCATTTTCAACAGCTGCATTAATAGCTATTTTGAAAATGCTATGTCGTAAACGGACAGTACCTGGACTGTAGCGACCTTCAAGGTTTGCAATGAATTCTCGTTCATATGTCAATTTATCTAATTGTTGTAATTTGTAATGTCCTAGAAGTGGTTTTATATCTACTCGAATTATCATTTCTCTTTGTGTACTTGTACTGATTTTCCATTTTCTATGGTTAATTTCGTACCAAGTATCTAACCATTCTCCAACAGTTAGGCGATCATTTTCGATTTGTTTGGTTTCACCTCGCAGCGTTGCAGTCTTCACTTCCAATAGGACTTTCAATGCTGCTTTTTCTGTTTTAAAGCCACTTTTCTTCTTTTCTCTCCGCTTACCAGTAGCATCATAATATTTATGCCGAAACATCCATAATTTTTCTTTATTTGCATTAAAATAATGAAATATTTCAGGTTCCTTTGTTGATTTATATAACTTCATTTATTCCTGTCCTTTCATGCTTGGCGGCGTGTATAGGAATTCAAAATGTAATGAAGTATTCAGGTAACCTTTTTAGTGAGGCTACTAAAATTATTATACCTATTGATACTTTAACTATGCAAATTACTATTTTTGATGAAGGATATCTTAATACTAGCATGTTGAAGAAAAAATTCATTTCAATTGAAAAATAGGTACAAACAGGTACTTTTTACTAATCACCTTTCTTTTATGCTTTTTCTATGAAAGTAAGCTAATCAACCTATGTCTTTAAATTTTAGAATTTAAATGAATAATCAAACCCCTTTAACTTATCCTCAATTGACACTGATATTGTTTGAATAGTCTCTGAGGTAAAATGTATTTCTTTGTTTTCCTTCATATACTTTTATATTCGTTGTTTAAAATAGAGAATTAATTTGAATTTAAATAAAAGTACTCTCCGATTCTGGCGAATCCCCTTGTTGTTTCTCCGCTTTTTATACTGTAATATCAGAATCGGAAGGAGTGGTACAATATGGATAATAAAATTAATACAGTCTTAAATGCCTGGTATTTACTTGAAGCAATTCAGCCTAAAGCATTACCGAAAAAAGGTGAATTGGAAGATTATTTATTTACTCATAAAAAGAAGGTTCCTAAATTAGCTCCGATAGAAGTTTGGGAAAGACCGTGGCAACAACATATATTAACTGATATTAAAAAGACGGATGTACAGTTTCATTATTATATGAAATGTTATGAACAATGGGAGCTTACTGAAAAATTGAGAATGATTTTTCGAAGTGACGAAGAGTTAGTTGTGAAGGATACTACTCTCAATTATAGCTTTACTTTCTCAGTAAATAGCGAGGGGAAATACATAGAAGACTCATTATTTATTCCTTTTGTACACTACTTACTTAAGGAATTAAAAGAAACTCAAGGTTCAAATTATAATAAATTGTTACAAGATTATAAAAATAGATGCAAGTATATGGAACAAAAGGCAACAGCACTGTTTATAAATGGCGTAGATGAAATAAATATCCGAAAATTGCAACAACAATATACACAATATTTTGAGGAGTTTTCGGTTTTTTCGCAACAATATTTAAAAATCAGTGTGTCTTATAAAAGTAGTCAAAGTGAACAAATGAACCGTAACAGCTTCTTTTTATCAGATATAGAATCAGTCTTGAAGAAAGGGGTTAATGATACGCTCGGTGATTTTATCATAGGCGCTGAGAAGCGTATTGATATTGATAATGAAAGGGAATTGATTGAGCAAATTTTGCAACCTGAAAATTTACCATTAGGAAGATGGCCGTCGCCTGTTTCACATAGACTTTCACTCATGCAGCAAGTAGCGGTTAATCAAATTATTAATGGGGATGAAAGACTTCTCTCTGTGAACGGACCACCTGGAACTGGAAAAACAACTTTGTTGAAAGATGTATTTGCAAATATTGTAGTACAACGTGCTATCCAGATGGCAACATATGAAGATCCAGCAACAGCTTTTAAAAAATCTCCTTTCTTTGAATTGGATGGTTTTCGGTATAATGTGAGTTACGAATTAGATAATAAATTAAAAAATTATTCAATTGTTGTAACCTCAAGTAATAACGGAGCTGTTGAAAATATTTCTAAAGACTTGCCGAAAAGAGGGGAAATTGCTACTCCAAAGAAGAGTAAAGAGGGTGTTGTTGAACCAGGTATTAAAAATGAATATGATCAGAAAATCGCTGATTATTTAGAAGAATTAGAATATTATCCAGCGACAGCTAAAAAGTTAATCAATTATGAAGATGAAGCATGGGGGATGTTTTCTGGTATATTTGGTAGGTCAGAAAATATCAATAATTTTATTTGGAACGGATTATTAGATGATGGAGAAGTTGAAGTATCCTTTGTAAAACAATTGAAGCAGGATAATGAACTATATTCGATAGAAGATTGGCAAAAAGCAGTGAAAGAATTTCAACAACTACTCCATTCTGTGGAACAAAAGAAGAATGATTTACAAAAATATATTAAATTAGATAAGGATATACAGTATTTAGAAAGAGAACTCCAATTAGCAGAACAAACCCAATCGAAAACGACAGAACTCTTGTCTCGATTACAAATACGTCAATCAGATATAGAAGAATCGCTAAATTCTTTGAAAAAACCAAATTTCTTTTTGAGAATACTAGGTTTTAAAAACAAAAATGAAAAAGTATTGAAGCAACAACATACAGAAGTTATACAAGATATTATAAAATTAAAGAATAAGGCTGCGGAGGCTAGTCAATACCAAAATCAATTGAAGAATCAAAAAGAACATAATTTACAAATGAGTGCACCCTTTAGAAGAAAGTATGCTGAAGAAGAGTTACAGTTATCCACTGATGTGTATTGGGAATCTAGAAATAACAGCCATAGACAACAAAATGTTATTTGGCAAACAAATGTTTTAAATTACGAACGTGGGTTGCTCTTCTTAAAAGCTATGAAAGTTCATAAATTATTTTTAGTGAAAAATTCTATTGCAATCGATAAGTCCTTGCGATTATTTAATAACCGAAGAAAGTTAAACTTAAATAGTAGTGATCATAGAGAATATCTTAAAAATGCATGGCATGTGATTCATCTCATAACACCATTAATTAGTACGACTTTTGCTAGTTTTACCAATATGTACAAAGGAATCGAGCAGGATTTTATTTCTCATTTATTTATTGATGAAGCTGGACAAGCAAGCCCGCAATTCGCAGTAGGAGCACTATGGCGCTCTAAAAAAGCTGTTATTGTAGGTGACCCAATTCAAATTGAGCCAGTAGTGACGATTGATAAAACATTATTAATGGATATTTGCAAGCATTTCAATCTAGAGGAGCATTATATGAGTATAACAACATCTGTTCAAAGCGTTGCTGATTTAGCTAATCCATATGGTACTTATAAAGATAAAGAAAAAAATCAATGGATTGGTATTCCATTATGGGTACACCGACGCTGCTTAAATCCGATGTTTTCGATAGCTAATAGTATCGCCTATGATCATAAAATGGTATTAGCAGATACAGATGAAGTTGGTATTGGTGAATGGATTGATTGTGTAGGAAAAGCAGAGGACGCTCAGTATGTTAAGGAACAGGCAGAATATCTGGCACAGGTAGTATTTGATAAATACAAAGATGAAAATAGATTACCTAATTTATTTGTTATTACTCCTTTTACAGCAGTGAGGGATGGACTAAAAGAAGTAATTCGTCAAAAACTAAAACCCTTACAGAATCCGAGATTAAATGAATGGCTAGAAAAATCTATAGGAACAGTTCACACTTTCCAGGGAAAAGAGGCAGATATTGTTTACTTTGTAACAGGAACTGATGAACAAACTGAAGGAGCTGCGAATTGGACATGTTCGAAACCAAATTTATTAAATGTAGCTGTAACAAGGGCAAAAAAAGAATTTTATGTTGTAGGTGATTTAAAGCGATTTAGTAAGAAAAATTACTATGATAAAATTGTTCATTATATGGATATTTATAAAAAGGATACCTCCTTTGAAATTGAGAAATCTAGAGAAGAGTGACAGAAATATAAAGGGATTCGCCAAAAATGGCGAGTCCCTTTTGCCGTTCTATTGCACCTCTTTTTTATTTTCTCCAATATAAAGGCTTTCCTAGCTGGGTTCTTGTTTTCGCGAGGCTAGTAATTTTTCTGCTTTTTTCTCAGCTTCTAACTCCATTCGATAACGTGCTATCTCTACCTCAATAGAATCGTCTTTTGTTACCGCCTCGTGTTGCTTTTCAATATTATGATTTAATACTTTAGTTTTAATACAATCTTCTGTAGTAGCTACAGTTTCATCATTATTAGGTTTGAAAATTGCTTCTAGTTCATTTATTAATTTTTCACGTATATCACGATCTAAATTCATATAACTTCGCATTATCTTAATCTCTAGTTCTGTGAGATTGCTTTTTTTGGCTTGTTCATCCAAGGAAAATATTTCCTTTTTAATAAACATTTCACCTTCACCTGTTCTTAACCAGTTTTCGCTAATATTAAATTCACGAGAAATATCTTTAATAATACGATCTGTTACGGTTTTTGTTTTTTTTCTTTCTATGTCTGATAAAGAACCCTGTTTTAATCCAAGCATTAAGGACATTTCACTTTGTTTAAGATTAAGTACTTTCTCTCTTAAATATTTTATTCGCTCATGTACATCTACACTGGTATTCAAAATTACCCCTCCTTTCTACATAAATTACTTCTATCATATCAATATAAAATCGGATAGTCTATAAATCGAGATAGAAAAACATATTGATTAAATGGATTATCTATATTATTATATGGTTAATCCGATTTTATGAAGGGGTGAGATTGCAGATGGATATTTTTTTAAATATTAATGATAAACCTTCTTTTGAACGGATGGCACGTTTATTAGGAAATTTAACAGAAGAGCAACAGCGTTCAATTGAAAATTATATTAAGGGATATGAAGCAGGGATTCAGGCTGGTATTCAAGTTGGTAAATCTGTGGCAACACAAGAACTTCAAGTATAAATAGCAAACTAACACGGATCTACCTATTCCAAAAGCATCTGAACAAGGGGGTGAGAATTTGATCCCAGCGAACATTGAAGTATCACTTGATAAACAAGCCATTCGTCAGTACCTAGAGAAACGGCTTGATGAAGAGGTACGAGAAGTATTGTGGTTAATTGATTTGCAAAAGATGTCTGAGCTAACGAACATGTCACCAAGGTTTTTAGAAAGTGAAGTTGTATGTGATGTGCGAATGCGAGCTATTGAGGTTAAAAAGCATCGCAAACGTTGGTGGCCGTACCAAAAGGCATTTGAAGTTGTTCATGAAATTACAAGTGAATGGTAATAAGAATTCAATTATACAGCTTGGCGGCGTATAGAGATTATTTAAAAAAGGAGTTGTGGAAGTCACCATATTAAGTGAATTCTAATATTTACAATAAAGTTAAGCTGCATCTACGCATTTAACGGTGAAAGTGGGGGATGTTGGCATGGTGAATTAACACGTATTACATCTTATATTTATGTCGGTAATAAGCGCGATAACCACGTATTTTTGGCTTACATTAAAGAATATCAGTAACTAGAAAGGTGGCGAACAATTGAATGCAAAGATTAGAGGAAATTCAAGCCTTTATTCAAAGAGTTTTAAAGGTACAGCAAGAATTTGAGGATTATTTTAGAACACACCAGGATGTATTTTTTTTCGATCTTAATCCTCGGTTTGTGAGGCTACAACAGGATTTATACACTCACGCCATAAAACTAGGCATTATAAGCATTTCTAGAGATAAAGATAACAATATTGGACATGTATTACTCACTAAAGAGGCTTTTAATGCCATTACAACAAAGGAGCAACAGGTGCCCTGGTATATAGACGAAAGCAATAAGGATTGGATTGCTGAACATTATAAAGTCACAATAGATGGAATCGAAATGTGGAATGTAGATGGCAGACATAAAGAGCGAGTGTACCAGTAGAAAGGAGCATTGATTTTGAGTTTAAAACAATTACTGGAAGGACCACGAGGAATTGTTTTTGTGAATGATAATCAAGCTTTTACAGATAGTCGGATTATTGCAGAGGTATTTCAAAAAGGGCATGACAAGGTTTTACGTGATATACGCAGTTTAAAATGTTCAGATGCCTTTCGTCTCGCTAATTTTGGTGAGGCTGAATATGTAAATGGACAAAGTAGAAAAATGCCAATGTATGTACTAACATTTAATGGATTTGCAGTATTAGCAATGGGATATACAGGTGAAAAAGCTATGCAATTTAAAGAATTATACATAGAGGAATTTGACCGTACACATCGATTGCTGGCAGACCTTCAAGTTACATTGTTATCCAAAGAACAAAAGATGATTAGTCTTGCTGTGAGAAACCGGATATTACTGCTCTATCCAAATTTGTCGATTCACGCCCGAAAAAAATACTTTGCTGCTCTATATAAAGATCTGAAGCAACAATTTCAGGTATTGTCCTATAAAGATATTCCACGTAATGCAATGGATGAAGCATTAGCTTTTATTTGTGGTTGGGTCTCGCCAAAATTGGTGAGTCGGAACGTGAACGAGGAGGTGGAATATGTTGAATGCTAGTATCCAACAATTAGATTCATTGTTTCAATTTCTCTCTACATTAGAAGTAAAAGTAAATCAAGCACAGCCACCAGTAAAACATGGCGATTTCATTTTTAGTTATGACAATGAGTTGCATTGGGTCGAAGAGTTTATATCGGATTCAAGTTTTACAGCTTTACGTGTAAACGATCAAAGGATTGTGACATTACAAGTACGACACGTTAAACGATTTGCTTCTAAACGTGAGATAAATAGGATTTTGAATATTGCAAATAAAGAAGGGGTGGTCTTATGAAGAATGGAAAAAAGCTAACAGTTTATCAACGCAATTATCTCCACTCATTAGGATTAAACCCACATGAGTGGTTACTAAGTAAAAAAACAAATATTGAATGGGTACTAATCGAACGAAGTTCTGGTGAGCCACATGTTATTCCTGCCCCTTAGAAATGGGAAGGTGTGAAGCCAATGCTGTTAGATATATTAAGTTTTCTAATAATTTTATTTTGTTGTTTTTATTTCTATTTACTTTAAAAAGATTTGGAGAGTTGCAAATGATACCAGAATCAATACCAAAATCACAAAAGGGTACACTCGTTTCGTTACTGACAATGCAATTTCCAGACGGAATAGTCCATAAAGTTGGCTTTGTTGTATCAAAACGTAGGAAGTATGGAGATTTAACAACTGTAGTACAGCAAACAGCAGCTGCCAAGCATAGTCGTTTATCAAAATATGGACAATCCTTATTTGATGCTTGTTTTAAAGGTTGGTAATGGCCAGGTACTACATAGGGAGTTGAGAACTAAACCAATAAAGTCTTTAGTTCTCAACTTATTTCTATTTTTTAAGGAGGGTCGTCACTATTGAAATGGCTAATCAAAAAAATAAGAAAGAATTAACTACATGGGTTCTTGATAAATGTTTGCCCAAATATTTTGAAATGGAATTACAGGCTAATTCTAGCCAGTTACCAAGCATGACCAGTCGTTGGAAAGAAACGCCGAGTCATTCTAATGATTTTCATAGTTCTACAGAATCGACAGCAATCAAAAGAGCAGCCGCAGCTGAATGGGTGGAGCCTTTCATTCAAACTTAAATAGTTTACCAGAGTTACACCGTAAGCTGATACAGCTTAAATATTTATCAAGAAGTGCTGAGGGCAAATATCAAGGAGATGAATTTGTTTATCCTGAACTAAATTTAAGTCGTTCTGCCTATTATATTGAAAAAATCAGCACTCTATTGGTTAGGTCTTCAGCTTGCAGATGATTCCATAATCCAAAGCGTGATCCAAAGTGAATAAGAGGGTGATGTTATATGAAGATAAAAATAATGTTAGTCATCTTGGGCTTATCAACATTATTTTTTCTAAGTGGTTGTGCAGAAGAGGAGGAAAAGATTTCAGTAACCTTTCTTCAGTTAGCAAAACAAGACAATGGGACATTTGCAATTCTTGTAGATGATGCCAATGAAGTTTATTACAAAATGGCCATTAGTTCCTATGAGTATAACCATTGGGACTTAGAGGAAAATACGGTTTTAGATAATCTCCCTATACAAGAAAGTTATGATAATTCCCTTAGTTTGTTTAGTGTTACTGTGTTAGAAATTCAGTTCAATGATAAATGGCATCGAATGTATGAAACTGACTATTTTGAAGAAGAAAATGAAATATTATCAAAATAAAAAGGAGGTTATAAACAAATGAACACAGAGTACCCAAGCAGCCGATTACGTTTTTTAGATATTACAGATAGGAAATGCAATGCTCTTGTCATTGGAATAGTGGGGAGAGGTGCTGCCTTTCATATAAAAAAAACATTCCTGGATGTTTGTGTAAGTGGCAAAACAAGTACAGGTTGCAGAGAATTACAATTATTTTTACCAGCTCCAAAGAATCAAACCAACTTGTTTCCTAGAGTATTAACTTTTCAAGAAAAAATGCTACTGTTTTTAAATTTTATCATTGAGACGAAGCCAAGAAGAAAATGAACTAAGAACATGCTTAATGAAATACATTAACTTATCCATACTCAATTAAAGCAAAAAAAGGAGTTTTACCTATTTTTATTACATATGGGAGGAGATAAGAATGGCGCATTTTGAGGAAATGGAAGCATTAGGACAAGTAACAATTTTTGATGTATTAAATTTTGCAGTAGGTGATAGGGTGCGTGTCATTATTACACAGGAAAGTGATGATGAAGCGTATACGTGTTTAAAGGCATATCATCCACGTGTGTTTGAAAAGCCTGGAAAGATAGTGGAGGTTCTACCTAAAAATCAATACAGGGTCAACTTCGCTGGAGAGCTGCACATTATGCGATTACAAGAACTTCAGTTTGATCAGGGGGAAGAATATTTCAAACGTGAATTTAAAACTAATATCAGAAAATGAGGCAAAAATAAAATGAGACACCTACTAAAAATCTTAATTGTTGCTGTTTTAGTATTCATATTATCAGCTTGTAACTTGTTAGAGTATGAAGTTGGGAACTTAAAGGAAGAATTAGCCGGACGTACTATGTTGGTTCAATCCTATGACGAAGATAGCCAGTTAATTGATCGTATACAAGGAGAAAGCATTAGCGTAAATGCTGATCGTAAATTCGCTATCAAAGATTCAGAAGGAAACACAGTTGAAAAGTCATCTGTTCTCAATATTACGGTTGGAGGGAAACAAATGCTACATGTTGGCAGTAGCTTATTAGCATTTGAATCAGGACTTTCAAATTTATTTGAAGAGTATAGCCAAAAGGTTGATATTAAAAATTTTGACAGGTCTGTCCCTTTTTTAAATCGCTTAGTTAATGATCTTCAAAATGCGACTGTAGGAAAAAGTAAAATTGTGCTGATTCGAAGTCAATCAGGACAACCACTTGCGACCTTTGCTGGTGATGATGTCAGTTATTTTGCTACAGACATTGATAAATCAACGGCCTTGTTGATAGACGGAAAATTTCTTTTAATCTATCGATGCGATTATACGATTTATGATACCGAGTTACTTCAGTGATTTATTAGAAGATATTTAGGATGCTAGGATGATTCAACATATTTTAATGCTCATTTTGAGGAGGATGTTACATGTTAAAACAGTATTTTGAGAATCGAAGAAAGCGTGAAGAGAATAAAAAAGTAAATAAAAGAGTAGTACATCGTTCAATACAGGAAACAACAAATGCAAGTCACGTTGATAGCACACTAAACACAATTAACGCAATTAATATTGCTTCAAGCGATTCGAGTGGGCGTTGCGATTCACACAGTTCAGACTATAACAGTTATTCAAGTGATTCCGGCGGCAGTTCATCCTCTTGTGACTGATTTATAAAACTGATAGGGAACATTAAGCTACATTAGTGTTCCTAATTGAGTTTCTATAAATCAGTGGATAGGAGGTGTTAAAAAATGATGGTGTGGAAGGAACAGGTTTTTATAATTGTACTATTTGTCGTTATGTTGATTGCAATGGGATGGTATTTATTCTTTACACCAGACCCTCTTAGAATGTATAGCGATTATCCGTCAATTGGTTCAACTTCAATTGACGAAATAAAAAGTTTTGAAGTAGGCGAGAATAAAACATTAATTCAAAAAGAGATTGGAGAAGGGTATGAAACAAGTAGGTTAGATGAAAAGGGCATTTGGGAATCAACAGTTGTTTATAAAAAGATTGAGAATGAGAAGTTAGATTAATCAAATTTTATTTCACAGGTGAAAAGCTATCTTCGATAGTAATTAGATAGCGCATCAGTGTTTTTGGAGAAAGGGGGAATGACAATGGCAGCTATATCGTTGGAAAATGTGAAAAAATGGCGTAACATGCCTTGGTTAAAAAGAGGTATGCGTGTAGAGGTGGCAGGGGAAATGGGTGTTGTTACATCTGGAAACTGCAGTCTGAATATTAATGTTCGATTGGATGGTTTGAAATATAGCCAAAATTGTCATCCGCATTGGGAGACTCGTTATTTTGACAAAGATGGTAAAGTGATTGCTGATTATCGAAAACAAGCAAATTAAATTAATAATTTGAAAGAAAATGTGCAGTTGGAAACAATAAAACATTTGGAGGGAAACTAATGAAAACTATTTATAAACAAGCTATTTTAGACGTTTTAAACAGTTTAGAGGTTATTGAACAAGAGGGTGGGGAAAGTGCTTATTTGCTAGTTGAAAATAATGTAGAAAATCATAAAAAGTTAAATGCTGTAGGTGTTCCAAGTAAAACTATTAATAATTACGGTGATAAAGAAACGTTTTGTATTCTTGCATTAGCATTAAGTGAAGGGTATGCGAATCATTATAATGCTTTTAAAGGTGGTTTAGTTTTAGAGCCAGAGAATCGTATAGAAATAGAAATAAGTGGTGCGAGTGGAATTAATGATTTATGTAAACAAGCCTATGAAACGGCAGTTTCTAAAGGTTGGCACGATCAACCGATAGAAACTGGTACATTATTAGCTTTAATTCATAGTGAAGTGAGTGAGGCACTTGAAGCAGATCGTAAAGGGGATGAAGAGAATTTTAAAGAAGAATTAGCTGATGTATGTATCCGTATTTTTGATTTATGTGGTTCGAGAAATATTGATCTTGAACAAGCGATTATTAAGAAAATGGAGCTTAATAAAGGTCGTTCATATAAACATGGTGGAAAAGCCTACTGAACAATATGAGTATCATGTCATATTGTTCAGGTGAAAGGGGTTAAAAACTAATGAAAAAAACTATAAAAGTTTTATATAGACAAGCGAAAGCATTGAATGCGAGGCAAGCACATTTTAAAGCAGATCACATATTTGGGGATGAAGAAGCCAATGCAGTTGTTTCTGTGTATATAGGAGAACGACCTTCTAATGAAGTTTTAGATGATTTAGTTGAGTGGGCGGAAGATAATAAAAACCAAGAATTATTAGATAAAATTCAAAATTTAGCTGAATTAACTCGCTGAACATTCAGTAAAGGGGCAAGCAAAATGAACACTGGATTACGAATTAAAGTCACAGTGAAAAATGATTTTCGTCAAATAATCAATGAAATTAACAAAGAGGAAGCATATTTTAACGATTATGTAGACCAATTTTCATTTTTGACTAATTTCGCAAAATTAAAGAGGTCAGAGCTAATTCCATCAGGAATATCAGCATATATGCCGACAGGTTGTGAAATTGGCGAGTATCCGAACGAACAAGCTACAGATGGTTTTGAACGTCAGTTTAATACAGACACAGGCTATTGGGCTTTTCAGTGTTGTTTAAAAAACTACGACAATGTAATTGAACACTTTTTAAGGGATGTTTTAGCGAATATTATTGAGTCGTCAGAACATATCGAAACTAAACATGAAGAAGATGATGAAGGCAAATTATTTGAATATGTAAATGGGGAAATTATTAGAGTTACTTTTAGATGAATTTATAATTTGGACACTTAACATATTACTGAACACTTTGAGTATTAAAAACTGAACAGGGAACATTAAGCTGCATTAGTGTTCCTCATTGAGTTATTAATTGAAATAAAGAAAAAAGATTATATGTAGGGTGGTGAGTATTTGAAGAGAATCTTAAACTATGCAGGTTCAAAATGGAATATGGCTAGCTGGATAGTTAACCAAATGCCCGAACATGAGGTGTATCTTGAACCGTTCTTCGGGAGTGGTGCTGTCCTTTTCAATAAACCAGCTGCACGCATAGAAACAGTAAATGATTTAGACGGCAACATTGTCAATCTGTTCAAGGTCATTCGTGAGCAACCTGAAGCATTAGCTAGAGCAGTAGAGCTTACACCATATTCGCGCCAAGAATATTACCAGGCTTTCGAATTGTTAGAAAGTGATTTATCTGAACTTGAACGTGCTCGAGTATTTCTGGTGCGCTGTTGGATGGCGAGGGGCGGTAAAACGTCTGATAGAACAGGCTGGCGACACAATATAGATACGGTTACAGTGAATGCTTTACCCGATTGGATAGGGCTTCCTCATGCGATTCTAGAAGCAACGAATAGGCTAAAAAAGGCACAAATCGAAAACCAAGATGCAGTGACGTTAATCGAACGTTACAACCGCAAGGACTGTTTAATCTATGCTGATCCACCCTATTTATTAGAAACTCGAACTAAACGTCACTATGCTCATGAAATGAAAGATTCAGAGCATGAAGAATTACTCCTCACATTAAATAAACATAAGGGTTTCGTATTACTAAGTGGTTACGATAACGATTTATATAATGACCTGTTACAAGGTTGGAGCAGGTTAACGAAGATGTCCACAACTGACGCTGCTACATCAAAGCAGGAAGTTTTATGGTTGAATCCAACTGTGACTGAGCGGAATAAACAGTTAAGCTTTTTTGATATTGTACAGAAGGCTAATTATTAAAAATGTGAAAAAAGAGGTGATAGGTTTGGAGGAATCGATTAAAACTAAAATTCAAAAGCTTCTCACTTTAGCAAAAGATGCTACGGATGAAGAATCACAAACGGCTATGTTACACGCAAGAAGGCTTATGTTAAAACACAATATTCAGGAATCAGAATTAGTTTCTAGTTTTGTAAATGATAAAACAGTAGTTAATGAAAGAGTATATAGAAATAAATTAATTTGGTGGCATAGAAAATTGGCACAAATTATAGCCCGACATTTTAGATGCAGTTATTACCGAAATACAATAGGTTCATATCAATCAGAGATTCGTTTTGTTGGTTTAGAAGAAGATGTACAAATAGCAGTAATGATTTACAACTTTGCTAGGGCTTCTATTCATTACCATTCTAAAACTTTTTTATTAAGACCAGAAATCAAGAGAAAATGGAAAAGGAAACATCAATTTAAAAATGATTATATTGAAGGCTACCTTGCCGGATTAAATCGTAAGTTCCATGAACAAACCAAATCAGAGTCTTTGGAGCTTATAATCGTCCAAGATGCATTAGTAGTTCAATATTATAACTCGCTTTCTTTAACATCTAGTGATATACCTTCTCCAAAGAAAGCTGGTGATGATGTAGCTTGGCAGAAAGGCTATAGAGATGGTCAGAAATTTGAAAGTGGAAGGGAAATGATTGAATAGACATTTTGAAGAAAATGTTCATTAAGGGTAGGTGAGATATTTGAGGTTAGAAAATATCATTGAGTTAATGATTATGAATCCTATATTAACAACAATAGCCCTTATTGTTTTAGTAATAGTTGGTGCATGGGCAGGTAAAGTTAGACGAGCTAACCAGTAAAGCAATACTGCACAACATGAGTTATTAATTGCAAGGGAGGATTAAGTGTGACTCGGTTATCCGAAGAAGCATTAAAAAAATTTACTAAAGAAGAACTAATTTATTATTTAAAGAAAATCGAGTTTTATATTCCAAATAGAGAAATTGAATCGATAGAATATTGCATACTAATTAAACGTCAATATGATTTATCAAAAGAAATTGATAGCATCTTATCTAAGATTTCAAAGTCACTAGAAGAATATGGAATAACTAAAAATATCGACAAACTGATAGAAATAAAAAAATTTAATGAGAAACGAGATCGTTTGTGGAAGAAACAACAAAAAATAAAAAAAGAATTATGGGGAATTTGAAAATTGGATGTTTAACAACATCAATTGGAGCATTAGAAACGCTTATTGGATAGAAAAACACCTATATTGGTGCATGAAAAAGGAGGAGCGTGAAATGCGAGGGAAATGTATTGATCCAAGTAGCTCTACAAACCTTAAAGCCAATGAAATTTACTATTTATATCCGGCTGGAGGCTCAAGCTATCATGTTAGTCGCTTTCCACGCCCTGGCTCTCATTTTGGAACCTATCAAAAGAGTCGTTTTGACATCATTGAAGAAGAAGCTTGGCCACCAGAGCCAAAAAAGCCAGATGTGCTGCCAGTATTGGAATCAGGAAAAGTATACGAAGCAGAGCTGGTTTGGAAAAAGGAAGGCTATAATGCTCCGTTAGGTAAATATTTTATTAGATCCACTTATGGTTGTTATACAAATATGCAAGATTGCTATTTTTACGATGATTCCACGCTTAAACAAGCAAGGGGCCTGTACCCCATTCATTGGTTCACAAACATAAAAGAGTTTGGAGTGGAAGCTGTAAAAGAATTACCACAGAAGGATTGGAAACAGATGGATCTATTCAACCTTTCAATCATTTCAAAATTAGATCGTTGAAAAATTCAGAGGGATGAATGTTATGGGATGGAAAAAGAAAGGAAAGCCAAAGCCAACATGTGAACATAGACGTTGGTTTGCAATCGCTGGTGAGGTTTATTGTATGGACTGTGAAAAAACTATATGGAAGGTGACTGACACGTGTTAAAAATGTTTTCAGATTATCATGGCGGACCAATAAACGGGTGGGGATTGTTATTTCTGCTCGCTTTAGGTGGACTATTCTTTGTTTGTGTTGGTATTACCCCTCTTAAGAATGATATAGAGGTAGCGCCTTTACATGGGAATATATGTATTAAAAAAATAGAAGGTGCGATTTTGGAAGAAAGACCTAGATCGTTAATAATGAAATATACAATGCAATCCGAAAAATTTGACATATTTTGTTATAACGAGTTGGTTGCAGATATGAATAGTCAAAAAGTAAGCAATATATGGGGCTCCATCTATGCTAGTAGTGCAATTATTAGATGGAATGAAAAAGAATACTTCTTTACAAGACCTGATAAAAGTTTAGTTATAACAGATTCTAATGTTAGTACTTTATTAAAAGAAGAAAAAGAAGGAGAGTAACGGTATGTTAACTAAAAAAGAAATTGAATTGTTAGAGTATATGGACTATCAAGTCCTGAATAATGGAATGGATGGCTGGCTTGGTAATAGAGCGTATGACAAAGTGTTTGAGTTCCTTGAAATATTACATAAGAGAAATTCTGAATTAGATCAGAAAGTGGCAGCTATATTTGTCAAAGCTACTGTATCAGGCTTAGGGTATTACCAACATCAAAATTCTACATTTATTCCCGAAATAAAAGAATTATATAACGAATATGAAAAGGCCATTGAAGAATGCAATAACCAATATCAGCAGGTCGCTAAAGACTTTATGAATAGCTATGATTTAGAAGATCATTCTACTAAATTTATCATACAGTTCGATTTTAAATAGTTTCTTTATAACTTTAACAACTAAGAAAGGAGGAGCAGGAAGATGAATGAAAGAGTAGTAGATGGTATTCAGTTTTTTGATAAGGAACTAAAGTATTTAAACAACTACGAATTTGAGTATGTGCATGAACCGAAGAAAAAACTGACTGCTTCCTCTTTAGTTACATACTTATTATTACGTTCGCTTTGTGATGAAGTAGGGCTTATTTTGGAGCAAGATTTTAATTTAAAGGAAGAATGTGAAAAACGTAATCTTCCGTATAGCTCGATACATAACGGTTATCATAGACTTTTTGATATTGGTTTATTAAATATTGACCGTATAAATGGTCGTACATATATTCAATTGCCTGCAGTGGCTGCTTATGTGCCAACTGCAAAAAACCCTAAGATACCTGGTTATTTCCTGGTGCCAAAAGCTATTTTTAATAGTGGCTTTTTAAGGGGTTTTATTAAAGCACGTGATGTACGTGGGTTATTAGGGTTACTTGACCTTATAAATGGTCTTTATAGGGAGCCTAAACGTAAGGGGAAATGGTTAAAACGTAAGAAAATCACGTTATACAATAAATATAAGCAGTCTAAGCAAGTGTTTAATAAATGGCTGAAACGTGTGTTCTATGGTAAGAATAGTTTGATTCAGGTCAAACAAGAACTAGAAGGTTTGTACGAATTGAAGTTTGTAGATACAGTCTATAGAGAAAGAAAGCATGATGCGAAGTTCGACCAATTCCAGGCATCTTCACACCATACATTGTCATATCTATTAAGATCAAGTAGTGTAAGTTATACAAACGATGATTTACAAGACATGCAGTTTGCTTGTAAGCAAGAGGTCATTACACCAATGTATTATGCTGTGGAGTCGAATGAAAACGCGATGTCTACGGTGAAAGCTGTCATAGTAGATATTTTAAGTACAACTGTGCGAGAAATCGAACGACAAACTGGTAATATTCAAGCGCTAGGGGCGTATTTCCGCAAGACCTTACGGCTTCAGACAAAACGTATTTTGCAGGAGGAGCAGCCGTTACGCTATCTCATCGCCAGCTCATATAAAGATGCACAGTGGGATGTACCAGAGCAGTTTAAATAATAGCCTTTTCTGAAAAAAGTATTCAGAAAGGGCTATTTGTCATGCAGTTATATATGTGTCTTTACCATGTATGGTTTTAAATGTTTATAGGAATACAAAAATTGTCGGTAGCACCAGGAGAATGTCCAGGAGCTACCTTTTTTGATGGCGTTTCAATCCAATTCGAGCTGTGGAATAGTCGGCTTTTGAAAATGAAATCCATTTAGATATGTGGATGACTTATTTCAAAATTACTTATTTCGTGAATAATTGAAATGGTTGTGTGAATGAATCATTTCATTTCGTCTTTTTAAGGGGATAAACCATTTCCTGAAAATAATAAGTCGTAAAAGCCTTGCTATCACTGGATTTGTCAGCAGTGTAATGGCTCTCTATTAATATATGAATACTATATTGATTACTATGCGCTGTTTTTTCTCTATCTTTTTTTCTATTATACTTTCCTCATCGATGATGATGATGTTGAAGTTGGTTATGTTTTTCTTTCTATCAAGGAAAGAATGAAAAATCTTTAAGTTATAAATAATACCTACCATTTCTTTTAAAAAAATATAAACACAAAAAAATATTGATTCTCGATCTTTAACGAACAGAACAAAGCATAATTTTTATTTGTTATAATTTAAGTAATATATACAAAAGAAGTAATAATTTGGATTAACCAGAACTGGTTCTACATAGTCATAGTTATTCGTTCCATTTTTAAGCTAAAGAAAGTAGGGGATGTATATGTATGAAAGGCTTTCAGCAGATGAAAGAGAGAAACGATTATCGGTACTAACCGCAGAACAACGGAATTATTTAGAGAACGAAATGAAACGTAGTAGAAAGACGACGTTTGAACGTTTCATGAGAGATGAAAAAATAACAGCACTTAAATCTGTAGATATAACACTTGAGGATGATGAGAGAAATGTCATAGACTGGATGATAACTGATTATGATGATTTTGGTCCAGGGAATTACATTGGTCGTTGTGCTTGTAATCGAAGGCTGCGGTATATGTTTACAGTAGAACATCAGAAAACGCATAAAAAACTTCAATATGGTAAGGATCATTTAAGCATATTTTTAAATATAGAAGTGAAAGACGTAAATGGAATAATAAAAGAATTAGATGACATTGATTATGAACTAGATGAACTCTTGTGGAAAACAAAGAATAATGAGTACTACCACGAATACTATGAGAGAATCCCGGATAAAACAGTAGTTTCTGAAAGCATTAAAAAGCATATTGAATTAAATCTTCCGTTTTTAGACCCACAAATTAATCGTTTGAATAAATATTTTGAAAAACAAATGGAAGCATTAGAGGAAGAAAAACGTAGAATTCAGCGTGAGGTTGAACTCGAAAAACGTAGGGAGAAAGAAGCCGAATTGAAGAATTACTTGAAGAAAAGAAAAAAATTGAGGCTACTTTAGAAGCTGGAAGAAAGAGTCAACAAGAAACTGAATTTAAAAGACAACAACAGGAAAATGAACGTATAGAAAAATTGTCACAAGAGCAACGGGTGAGAGACGCTAAACTAATTGAGTCAGTAAAAGCACAGCTCGGCTATCATGCTACCTTCGATGAAGTAGCCTATTCACTTGTATTGAACGGTCTACATAGTGCCGTAGCGATTAGCCGTATTATACTAATGATTTTGGGTTTGATAAAAGTCGGTCTGTAGGCACAATTCACAGGCCTTTCATATATTTTGATGTATTACTGGCTTTGAAGAAACAAGTGGATAAAGGAAATTTAATTATGGATGAATCATCAAACATAGTGGATTGTATTTTCTATGTGAATCCTTACCATGAGGAAGATAGAAGGAATGAAACTGTGGAATTGGAACAACAAACGTTATCTCTGTTTTAAACGTTTTGAATAAAAAGCTTATAAGGGGTCCTGCCGACAAAACGCGGATATTGTACGTTTAAGTAAATTTCAACATAAAAATTCGAATTCCAATCCATTAAAATTATCTAAATTATGTAATTAATGTAAAAATATTTATTATTCAACCGATATTAAACGAGTATTACAATAAAAGGATAAGGATGGGATGATAAGATATGAAGAAACTTTATGCACTATTATTTACTCTTGCTCTGTTTGTATTAATGCCCTTAACAATTGAGGCAAGCAGCCTTAATGAAGATGCTATCGATCTGCCTCGAAACGATAGTATTCACTCTTTAATACCTGAAAAAAATGATTTAACAAAAATTGTAGATGACACAGACAGCAGATTTTATAAAGTCTCATTAGGGATGAATGCTGAGGAAAACTTAACTTTAGTTCCTAGCAGAAATAAAACATTCGATGTAGAAATAATGGATAATTACGGTAATTTAATCGTTCAACGAAATGGTGTAGGAAACGACGGAAGTAGACAAATTAAATTCGCAACAAACTATATAGGCGACTATTACATTTACATTAAACCATCGAATGATGGCGGAAGTGATTATCCTTATAGTTTGAGAGTAATTGCTGGGGAGCCAGTCTATCTAGCATTGAACCCAGATCATAGAGTAAATTTAAATACTACTTCTATAACTTCTAGCAAAACGACTAGTTCTACTCAATATTTTGATTTAACAAATGTTAGTAGTATTCCGGATGATGCTATTTTGACAAATATTTTAGTAGGTGGTAAGGAGACAAACCGTTATTTAACTGATTTGTATACTTTGAAGAGAAGTATTCTTCCAAATTCTACTAATAATTGGATTAATGCAGAATACCCGCTGTACCAACCAAGTCAATTAGATCATGTTCCTAAATACGCTCAAGTGAAAGTAAAACAACCTTATGCATTTAGAATTTCAGGATCTTTCAGTTCGTCAGGAACATATACTTTAAGTCAGCCTTATGTTATTTTGAGCTATAAAAGAGAAATGAAATAAAAAAGGGCGCTCAAGTATTCTGTATCATAATATGGCATAACAAAAGCCAAAAATGCTGATTTTGCATAGCATTTTTGGCTTTTAGTGTGTCTAGAAATTTTAACTTCTATTTACTTTTTAAAAATTTTCACCTGTTCATATTTGTGAACATAATCCTCTGGCAAAGGAAGTCTCCCGTTTTCATCCATTCGATATTCTTTTCCCTGAATTAGAAATACAGTGTTTTCATCATGACCGAAATTGCGCCAATCTTTTTCACGCATTGTTTTACTTTCCAAATCTACTTCATGTAAAATGCCAGATGGATCAATTCTGTATCGTATTGAATCATTGATTGTAAACGGTTCCTCTGTCGTAACACCAAAACTTTCAAAGTATTGTAAAACCTCGCTTGCTTTTCTTACCGAGTAAAGATGCGAAGGGTTTCCTGTTTCGACAAATGTTTGGAAATCCTGTAAAAATTGTCTTGCTCTCTCTAAATGAACACGCTTTGAATCAGACATATGGTTATCAAAGTGGATCAGTTCAACATAGTCAGAAGTGTTTGCTGTAGCGCTATGAAATTTATAATTAACCATGCCATATTTGGTTGGAATACTATACACTGACTCATTATCAACTCGTAAATTATAAGAGCGATCTATGTACAGTGGTCTTGCAGCAGTTTCTGTACTAAAATTCATTTCGTTTACTGGAGATTGCGATTTTGACGCTTGGATCTGTGCTTTTGCCATCATTTTTTGCTGAACAGCACCTAATTTTTCTAATTGCGTTGATACAGTTTTTATAATCAATTACAACACCCCTTTATAAATATTGGTATTAAATAGTATATCGGCAATATAATATGTTATTAAATGGTTTTTTTTGAAAATGTTGAAGGGCTTAAATTAGAGTGAATTTCTGTTTCCGAAACGTTTTTAGGAATGTAGGTCAGATTAAATTCTCTAAAAACGCACCTCAACAATATGTCCATTAGTTGAAAAATGGGCGCTTTCCTTATTCAAGGAAAGCGCCCTTTAATGGAATAACTATAATATGGGCTTATTCCTAAAATCTCTTATAGCTTGTTTAACTAAATCACTCCGTTAGCCATCCACGTCGGGTAAAATCGACGCTTCATCACAGAAAATGAAAGATTACTCCGTATTTTTTATGGGAATTGAAGAGCTTAGATTAAACAACTGAACCTCATAGGTCCTGAAAAAACTTCAAATTTGCTAACAGTGGTAAATTAAATAGCCTTTTCCCATAAAATTATTTAATATCGAGAGGCGAAATCTCAATTATTACTATTAATTTTTACTTAGCTGCCATTTCCCTGAAATGGCAGCTAGCATCAACCATGGCTCTATTACCATATTGATTAGAATATGAGCTACAATTGGCGCAAAGGTGCTTCTTCCAGTATAAATATAGAGCATCGCAAGTAGACAACCTAAGATTGTCGTTGAAAGAATTGCTGGAAGCGCAATTTTCATCTCTCCTCGCAATAACACCCATGCGCCATGAGCAATTCCAAACGCAATTCCTGAGATTAATACTTGTGAAAGATTTGATAATCCAATAGATAATACATACTCCATGAGCAAATGTCTAAATACGACTTCTTCTACTATTCCACTTACAATAGCAGCCCATATACCAATCAATTTTAGCCAAGACAATGTAAACAAATTGCTTTTTACTAAAGGTATTGCAGACATTGTATAGGAAATATACCCGATTACGATGAATGCAGTGAAAAGCCACATAGGTAAGTTCAGGTGCAGTTCCAGTGAATAGCCCAACCCATTCTCAACAAATTTTTTGGGATTAGTTACATACCAGTAAATAACACTTAATGAAAGCATACTTGATATGCTTGCTAATATCCATCCTGCCTTTCTTCGCTCTTTTAGCGTTGTGATCCCGTTCATATTAACTGTCCCCTTATATTAAATTTATGTTTCTAAGGCTTAATATAACGACATCAAAGATTAGCAACAATACGTTACATGTAACATGTCTTTATTGAAAGGTGAAATGCTTTTTATGAATGACAACCTGCATTTTTTAATTTGTAATTTATGGTATATTTTTATAGAGAGGTGATGGATATGAAGATAGACATAAAAATTGATCCACAAATTGATGAACCCTACATAACAATCTGCGTTTCTGAATTAACGCCAACTATACAGGCTGCAATCGCACTCTTACAACAAGAAGAACAACAAATTTTAACAGGGACCGCTAACAATAAAGTACATATTATCGAGCCTAATTCTGTAATAGCTATTAGGACGGAAGGTAAAGATTTAGTACTATATAGCGACGATGGTAATCGTGTACTTATGAATAAACCTTTGTATGAGTTAGAGCAGCAACTAGGAGAAGGATTTATTCGGATTTCTAAATCTGCCATCATTAATCCTAGAAAAATCAGAAATATTGAAGCTTCCTTTAATGGCACAATGGAAATCGAGCTTACTTTAGGAATAAAAGAAGTCATTTCACGCAATTATAAAAAATCATTTAAAGAGCGCTTGGGGGTATAAGTACATGAACTTTTTCAAGAATTTATGGTTCGGAATAAGTATGGGCTGTACAGTTTTTGTTTTTGTAAATCTTATTGGATATTGGTTGAAAGGGGATTTGTTTTTAGAAGCTGTTATATCTAATTTTCCACAACAAGTTATCGGTTCGGTTACTGTTGGCATTGCCTGTATACTACCTTCATACCTCTATAGAACAGAACGTTTAACATTTTTACAACAAAGTGCTTGTCATTTTTTTATCGCTATAGGGACCTTTATAGCTGTCGCCTTTTCTTTAAAATGGCTTCCAACATTTTCGATAAAACTAACGATTCTATTGTTACTATTTAATGTATTAATTTTTGCAATAGTTTGGCTGTTATTTTATTTTTATAGTCAATCGGAAGTAAAAAAAATGAAGCAGAAAATCATTGTTCATACAGACAGTAGTAATAATCAATAGATTTCTTTGATAGAAATTCATTATTTAAAGAGGCTAATCAACATAACAAGCCTCTTTTGTATTCAAGTCTACTTTTCCGTATATTTTCATTCATTTTTAAACAACTTAAATTAAACAGCATCCATCTTTATCCCCTACTAACTATTCTTCGGCTCATACAGCTATAACTGTATGAACCGAAGATTATTCAACAAACCTGACCGGTTAGTTTAAGTGAGAAACTTCACAATCTCATTCTGAATTTTAACAACAATATCAAATTCCGTTAAAAATGTTCCTCCACAATCTGGCTCGATTGCGGAACAAGAATAATCCTGTATATCAACCTCTGTTCCAAAACTCGTCCTTTTCTGAACACGCTAACTTTTGATTAGAAAAGGGAGTTTTATAATGTCTTTAATGTAATAAAACCCTGTTCAATATTCAATGTTCAATAACCTTCTCGTTTTCATCTTATGTTACAATGAAATAAGAGTAAAAATGAGAAAGAGTGATAATTGGTGTTAATTGGATATGTACGTGTGTCGACAGGATTGCAAAATTTGGATTTACAAACAGATGCGTTAACGCAACATGGCTGTACAAAAATTTTTCACGATAAAATGAGTGGGGCAAAAAAACAAAGACCAGGTTTAGAGGAAGCACTTCAATATGTACATGAAGGCGATACAATTGTTGTTTGGCGTTTGGACCGATTAGGACGCAACATGCAAGACTTGATTCAAATTGTGAACAACTTAAATGAACGAGGTGTAGGCTTTCACAGTCTTCAAGAAAAATTAACAATGGACAAAAGTAATGCAACAGGACAATTAATGTTTCACTTGTTCGCAGCGTTTGCGGAATTTGAACGTAATCTTATTGAAGAACGCTCGGCTGCTGGACGAGCAGCTGCAAAGGCTCGTGGGCGACTTGGTGGGCGTCCAGAGAAGTATGGATCAAAGGATATTGAAATGATGAAAGCTTTAATTGAAAATGGGACACCAATTAAAGATGTTGCGGAAAAATGGGGTGTATCTCGCACTACGATTTATCGCTATTTAGAAAAACAGTAAATCAGAAGTGACAGTGAATTTACTTCGACAGCACCCTTATATAAAGAGTCATTTCGTGACCCCTACCTCGTTCTAATCATTCGCGAGGAGCGTTCGGTTGTATGATTAACTTTGAAGTGCTTGTAATAGAGATGTTAGCGGAGACATGTTTAAATATTTCACATATATATATTAAAGAAAAAAAGAAAATAAAGGGAGTGTATTATGACTCAACCATATCGGCTAAGTCCAGGTTCAATACAACCACAACCCCAACCACAACATCATTTAAGTCCAAGTTCAATACAACCACAGTATATAAATCCAAGTTCAATACAACAACAACCGTATTATCCACCGTATCCACCACCATATCCACCGTTATATCCGCCACCATATCCGCCACCATATCCACCACCGTATCCACCACAACCGACTGGTGGTGGATGTACTCAAAAATGGGCAACTATGAAGTTAAGAGACGGAAGGACTTTAAATGTATTTGTTACTTCTATTGATGCCAAAAGTTTAGGTGGATTTCTTCCTAATAACCAACAAGTAGCAATAGATTTAGATGAAATTACATTTATGACTTGTTAAAAATAATTTACTCTAAGAAGTAAAAAGCCATCTTATCTAAGATGGCTTTTTGTCATTAATGAAGGTCATTTATTTTTGTCTTTATTCTCTTTTTGAAGCAATAATTGAACAGTTGTATTGTTATTTACAGCCTCAGTTAAAAGTCCAAGAGATTTATCAAACTTCCAAAAGATCAACAAAAACGCCACTATAGGAAATCCTACGGTTGAAATCGCTTGAATTAGTCCTTCCATACGCCATACACCCCCTCATGACGAAAATTCCAACTCTTTATCATCCTTAGTTAAAAGCTCAATAAAATCTGTAATAATACTTTGAAAAGTATCTTCCTTACTCATTTTTATATACTTACTATTATTTTGGATGTCCTCGCGATACAAATTAATAATTTCTGTCATGGCAGCTTGATCCCCGGCTTTAGCCAAAGTAATTAATTTGGCTAATTCATCGTTTGAAAACATCAGGACCGAAACGCAGCTGATAGATTTTTTACCTTTAAACAGCATCAATCAAGCTGGGTATCTCTCCAGCATTTGATATGACCAAAAGCTGAAGCATGTTTATGGACCACCAAAAACATCAGGTACCTATAAATTTGTTCCTTATGAACGAATCAATCAACTGGTAACTCTGTAGCACACAATCCGGCCAATACCTGAAGTTTTTATGACCCAAAAAATTCCCTGCCTTTACGGTGAACCTTTGTTACACTAGGTTTTTGGACTTTTCTTGGACTTTTCTTGGACTTTTTCTGGACTTTTCTTGGACTTTTTTTGCGAAAATCTGTGCTAAAGTATTAGTATCAGAAGATTAGGAATTACAAATAAACAACTACATCTATGATAAATCAAGATCTTTCCTATATAGGGAAGGTCTTTTTCTCTTCTGATCTATTTTTAGTGAAAAGGAGGTGAGTAGAAAATGAAGGACCTTACGAAACAACAGATTTATGGTTATGGTGCTGAGCCTGTACAAATTTCAGACGTGTTATCCTATGTAGAAAGTAGAAAAGAGGCATATGGGAAAAAGCCAAACATTAAAATTTTCATGTATGGTGATGCTGGAAAGTGGCATGTGGATGCTGGTGTTCACTATAAAGGACATAAGGGTAAAGAAGAGTATCAACCTTTTCTATTAAAAGCATATAAGCAGTATGGACGCGCTGAAAATTATGTAAAGGCTCTTGCTAAGGAACATGGTTTTTCATTCGAGGGACTTAATCAAGAACTAACAGATGAAAGCATGTGGTTACAGTATCAGAAACGGATATACGGAAGAGATACATTAACAGACAACCTAGAAGACGAAATGGCGAAGCATGGTTCAGAATTAAAGCAGACGATTGAAACATATGTGGTTGGTGATGAAAAGGAGAAAGCGTTTCTATCCAAACAAGAGCTTGAACAAATGTTAAATAATCATTTTACACGCATCGAAGAAAGCATGGCAAGTTTACTTAAATCCAATGAGTTACAGAATAAAAAATCATTCGGTCACTATTTAGTGGAGATGAAGAAGCAACTGAAGGACCAAAGTCAACATTTTAAGGACAGTATCATTGAACGTACTACAGTAACCAAACAAAAACTGAAGGACAATGCAAACGATTTACTGAATAATGTTCGAGATGGTATCACAGAAGTAAAAGAATCAGCTAAAAACACTGTGAAACAGGCCATTATCAATATGAATGAACATTTAAAAGATTTTTCTACAGCGATTGATCAGAAATTATATGAACATGAACCTGTACAACTTGAAAGAAAAAGTAATAAAGCGATGGCTGCACTGGAGCTTGAACGATAGGGACTCACCAAAAATGGTGAGCCCTTATATCTTGGCACACACAAATAAATATTGCGAATTCAAAAGAGGATGCTAACCTCTTTTTTTTATTGCCTTAAAAGGAGGTGAAGGATTTGAATAACTACAAAGCAGAAATTACGTTAGTTATCATTGTACTGGTTCTATTCGGTAGTATGGTAGCATTCTCAACGGGCATAATTGATCCGTTAATGGCAAAAATCGGAGCAGGCTGGACAAAGATGGTAGACAACGTGTTCAGTGGGCTAGGCATTTAAATAATCATATTATTTTCTTTTAAAGTTCGACAGGCAGCTTAGGACATGACCGGAACTAAATAGGATGAACTCAGAAGAGGGCGTTGTGCACTCTTTTTTTTTATGCCATTAAAAGGAGGTGAAAAATTTGAATAACTACAAAGCAGAGATTACGTTAGTTATCATCGTACTGGTTCTATTCGGTAGTATGGTAGCATTCTCAACGGGCATTATAGATCCGTTAATGGCAAAAATCGGAGCAGGCTGGACGAAGATGGTAGACAACGTATTTAGCGGATTAGGTATTTAACAAAGAATATTCTTTGTTGAATTTAGGGAGCAGAAGATATTAATCTTCTGCTTTTTTTTATGAGAGGAGAGTAAGAATTGACACAAACAGATAGAAAGCGTCTAAAGGCTAAACCAGACGGTTTTGTTGAAATGGAATCGTTAGTAAAAGAAATATTTGCGGCACAAGAATTGTCATATTTTGAATGGTTACATCAACAACATCAGGCATGTGTATTGGATTTCAATATAAAGAATAAAGGGAGCATCGCTTCATTGGCTAAAGATAAAGAAAGGTAGGGATTCAACATGGATAATGCCATTACGCTTATTAATAATATTGCAACTGACGTACAGAAATTTGCTCCTGCAGTAGCTGGCTTGGTCTTAATTTTTATTGGACTAATCTGGATGTTTGCTAAAGATCCGCAAAAGAAGGAAAGTGCACAATCTTGGCTAATGAATGTATTCATCGGATTTGCCATTGTTTATCTAGCTGCGTCTTTTGTTGCTTGGATGACAGGAAAAGTATCAGGATTTTAAATACCTAGCTCAACAACGTAATAATTTAATTTGTTAAAAAGGAGGAGTTTGAAATGTCAATAGAGTCAAATGTAAAATTCCTACAAACAGCATTGAATGCTGGTGAGAACGTAGTTATAACAGGTGGAGTAGGTACTGGTAAAACATATCTATTGCAGAAACTCGAAGAATATTTAGGTCAAAATAAAAAGGTCAAATATTTTACTGGTGAATCCAATAGTATCGAGGATGTAATAGCAGAAGTTAACGAAATTCTTAAGAATAATGAAGATGTCATTCTCTTAATTGATGAAGTAAATAATTTAGTTAATGCAGGCTTTTCACTTAACTACATCAATCCAGCTACGCGAATTGTAGCAGCTATACAAGTATTCGATCCTCTAAAAAAACTAGGTATGGAAGAACATTTCCATCATGTTATTAATTTAGATACTCATGAAGTAAGTGCCCTATCTAACAAAGGATATGACTAAATACCATGCTGCGAAAATTATTGATTCGTTTCAAGGATGACGGTGATTACTTTAGAGAAATTGACGAAGAGCGAAATTATTTTTTTACCGAAGCTGAAGAAATTATTGATAGGATTCGAGACAGACTTATAAAAGAAAAAAGAGAAGCCTCCACTAAGTCTTTTGAATTTTGGCTTGATGGACAATGTTTAGTCATTAGCCAAGTCCATTTTGACAAAAAAGAAAGTCTCCAAAAGCAATTAGAACATACAATTCTAACATTCGATAGTTGGGAAGAAGACATACGCCATAAGTATGTCAATACTCTAAAGAGTTATGTTGAGGAAGAAAAGCAGCTGTTCATCAATAAAGAATTTGTAACATTTGTGATTCGCTATGATCAACTCTTTGGTATTTCTACCTTTGCACCATTTCCAATTTGTTTAGATACTTCACAATTGAATCAAATATATGGAACTATGCAGCCACTTGTTAAAACAGGTTTTTATTCAGAATTAGAGCAAATGATGGCAGCAATAAAAACTGCGTTGGAAAAGGTAATATATGATGCTGGAAAAAATCTAGACGGTGCAGAAAAAGATTTTCTTCAACAACAAAAGTTGTTAGAGGAAAAAGTGAACACCTTGCTACAAGAGGAGACAATCTTTAAATCATTTACTCAATATGCCGGAGCTAGTTTTCAGTCTGTAGGAAAACATCGCATCGATGCATTATGCCCTAATTTTAAACTGTACCAAACTTTACAGCTGACGCTGTTTTCAACTTTTGTAGAAAAAAACAGCTTTGCTGAAGCGTACGAGATACATTTAACGGTTACTTCTGCTTTAAAGGAAAAATACGATGCTATTTTGACACAAGGCTTTGCATTAGCCAATGATGAAATGATTGAATCTCTTGTTCTAAATCCAGTTTTACAGCAGTTTAAGATAGATATTGAACAGCAATTACAAAGAGATGAGGTGAAGGAGGATGAGCCACAATAAATTAATTTATCAAGATATAAATGAGATGTTGGCAGAACTGAATGCAAAGGATCGTGGCCGATATTTTATTTGTACTTGTCCAGAGTGCCAGCAACAGGAAGCGTTTATTTATAAGAACAATATGAATTTTATTCAATGTAATCGTGAAAATACCTGTGGTGAGCGTTTTATTTTAACATATGAGGAAAAGGAGACTGAAATCTCTTATTCTACTGAAAAAGAAAAAAGTAAAGGTCTTACGGTTAAACAAGCTAAACAATTGGATGAGTTTACATCGTTAATTAATCATGTTCTACACAATATAGAAAGTGATACATTGGACAATGGCTATCGGGGTCTTTCACGCTCAACAACTACACCGTTCATTGCTGATTTTTCGAAACCAGAAGGCGTAAAATTAATGTTTGATTATGCGAATGGGCTATTACCGAAAAATTATGCAGATAATGATTGGATGTGTCAAAGAAATCTTGTATTACCTCTTTTCGAGGAAGATGGTCGTGTGGGTAGAATATTATTACGTTCATCAATCAATCCGAACCTTGAACCTAAAGAAATCCAATTAATTGTTAATCCCTCAAATGATGCGAGGGATTTTTTTGTGGATATTCCTGAAGAATCACAAACTATTGTGATTGGAGAGGCAATATTAGACTCTCTATCATTTCGTGAAGTAGATGAACAGGTTGGGATTATGGCGTTAACTGGTTCACGTAAATACAAAAGTCTTTGCAATTACATCAAAGACAACAAGGAAAAATTACGCCAAAAACGATTTCTTGTTGCAATGGATGATGATGCTGCTGGCTATAAAGCTGCAAAAGAAATAAGTAGTTGTCTCGAAGAAGAACAAGTTGATTATCAAATTTTTATATACCCTGAAAATTGTAAAGACGGTAATGATTTTTTAGTAAAAGAGACAGAAAAGTTCCATCGATATTTTCAGTTTTTTGATAAGAAATTTGAAGTAAACAGCAGGAATTACATTGACATTAAGAAGTCGATGCAGCATGTAGTTATATGTGATTCTAGATTAGATGCCTTATCATTCCGAAGTGCTCATCCAGAGTGTGGTGCATTGGTTTTAGAGGAAGAGGGAAAAGTTGATTTTAAAGAACCAATCATGAAGTTACTATTATCCAAGGAATTACAACAAAAAACGTTTATTTTGGCTATGCCACATACAACTGAGGGCCACGAAGTAACGAGAGAATTGATTGATTTTTTTAATAATATGGATTTGAAATACAAAGTTTTCGAATATCCTGCTGATACCTTATCGCCATTAGAATTTTCAGTGGATGATCCTAAGTGTTTCAAGAAATGTGTTGAGCAACAATTTTTCAAAAAAGAACATCCAATGCAGAAAGTTCCATATGACCGGTAAGACACAGGAAAGGAGAATTTTATCCCATGACGATTTTTTTAAGGTGGCTTATACCGCCATTGGCAGTCGTAGTTTTTATAGGTTTTATTGTCTATGGGGCAACTATCCAAAATATATCGACACGTACAATGGCTGAAACAGAAGTTACATTGGAAGCTGCTCATGTAGGTGCAATTCGTACACATCTTGATGAACAGGGTCAACTAGAACAGGATGCTTTGTATTTAGACAAAAATGAGTTATTGGAAAATTTGCTTGCTGAAATAGCAACAACTCAAAAAAACCTTAACTATAAACTTCAAGTAAGTTACGTTTTTGTAGATGCTGCAAGGAATGCAACAACCATCGATAAAGATATTCGGGGCATTCAGTACCGAACGCAATATATTGATAAAGATGGCACAGTGAAGGGAACTGCCGAACGACACTTAACATTGAATGAAATGGAGTAGGCACTCGCCAATTTTGGTGAGTGCCTTTTACTTAAAAAGGGATGGGGGTGAATCACTAACATGTCAAATCTAAAAGGTGCAGTTTTAGCTATGGCACTTTGGGTTGGTGCAGTGTTTCCTTTCTTATTAATGTTAGGAATAGATTCCTTTCAACAGCGTATTTATCTGAGTACAACAGAAAAAGTAGCAGATCTTGTGAGGCAAGAAGGTGGCGTTTCTAATCAAGTAATTCAGGTATCAAATAAATTAAAAAACAAAGGTTACACAGTGACCTTTTCAAAATCAGGCCTTGTTCAGTTTGGAGAAGAAGTTGTCATTCGCTATCGGTATGAATATCCAAATGTACGAGGCAAGCAAACGTTAGATACACAAAATAAAGTAGTAATTACTAAGCGTACTAATGGCAAAAGTGGTGGCAGTAATCAGGAAGATAATACTAATATTCCAAAGTCATATGTTATAACTACCGCTGAATCTCTTCAAGCCAATAATGAATATACCTATACTATTCCAGGGTTAAAAAGTTTAGTAGAAGTTACGTCAAATACAGGTACGGTAGAGGTTGTGCGTGTAAACGGTGAAAACGTAACAGTTAAATTATCTAAAGGAGCAGTAGCTAGAACAATTCAAACGGGAGGTAAATACGTCCCTGCTGATACCAAATTTGTCACAGAACAAAAACGAGCTTCGTATAATTTAAATGGTTATAAAGGAACTTTACAACTGTATGAAAGAATTCCAGCAGCGTCCAAAAAAATAATAGATTATGAAATTCCTTTATACGGGAAAATAGATTATTCATGCAAAAATGGTGCTTGGGAAAAAGATGGTCTTTATATAGCATATAACAACAATTTTTGGTATACGGATGACGAAGGATATGTTGGTGGCATTGGGAAAGATTTTGGTGGTACTACACAAAAAAAAGAAACCTTAGATTTAATGGATGTATTAAATAATCCAAATATGTTTGATGATTTTGGTAATTTATATTATTCAAATATGGAAGTTAACCTCAAATTACCATGTAGTAAAGAGCTATACAGTGAAGAAGCTGAATACCTTAATGATCAGGAGCATTTAATTGCTAGAGGTAGTGATAGAGTTGCAGGTAGTATGGTCTATAGTGGTACGGTTACTAGACCTGAAGTTACACTCTATCAAGGCAATGTAACAAGGTAGAAACAGATACTCGAACTTACAGTCACTATTATCAATATGAATTAAGATTTGAATATCATTAATAACTTTTCATATTGAACAGAAAGGAGTGAAATATTTCGTATGTCTAACCTAAAAGGTGCCATTTTAGCCACAGTGATTTTTATTGCTGTGGTTTTCCCTTTTCTACTAATGATCTCTATTGATACTTTTCAGCAACATGTTTTTCTGAAGGTTACAGAAGAGGTTACAGAGCTTGTCAAAGAAGAGGGGGGCGTATCAGAAAAAGTTGCACAAGTAACTAATCGATTAAACAGAAACGGATACACCATTACTTTCTCAAAGCCAGGGACTGTCAAGTTTGGGGAAGAAATTGTCATTAGGTATAAATATGACTATCAAAATGTGCGTGGTAAGAAAAGGTTAGATGTTCAAGATAAAGTCGTCATTATGAAGCGATAGCTGGAGAGACTTGAACGTTATCTGAATTAAAATTCCGAAATATGTAGGTGGGAAAACCGATGAAAAAGAAACTACTAACGCTATTGTTTTTTCTATGTGTTGCTTTTGTAGCTTATGTAGATATGGATAACAAAGATATAGCTCCACAAGGAGAAGAACAAGCAATCAAACACGTTCGGATGTAGCAACTACATCTAGGACGTGTTTTTTGTTGGAATTTTAAAGAAAGGAGAAAGGACGATGTATGAGACAAAATATTTAGAGCGTTTAGCGCAACCTAAAATGCTGCTTTTGTTTTCCGTCATTTATTGGTTTGTCATGTTTTTTGTTGCGAATTTTGTACTTGCATTCCTTCAATCCATACTGCAATCGATTCAACAATTCAAGGAAGATCCAAAGAGTGTATCTTTTTCGATGGATTGGCTAAGTATCTTTGATTTTCAAACAAGTTGGATGCCCTTTTATATAGGATTTGCAATTATTTGTGCTATAGGATTTGTGAAATTCCTTTATAGAATCCGTATGAACTTTGTGAATCTAAATACAGGGCAGCACGGTACAAGTGAATTTGAACAAGTACGCGAATTAAAAAAACAATACAAGATTATACCTGCAGCAACTAAGGAATATGACGGTGACGGTGGCGTGATTATTTCAGCTTTACAGGAAAAAAGGCGTCCGTATCGTCTTTTAATTGATGAGGGACCCATTCATACAATGGTGATTGGGATTACAAGGTCAGGTAAAGGTGAAACCTTTGTATTTCCTATGATCGATGTATTGAGCCGAGCTAAAAATAAGCCCTCGTTAGTTGTGAATGATCCAAAAGGGGAGCTTGCAGCAGCTAGTTATGACACGCTAATAGCTAGGGGTTATGAAGTTCATGTATTTAACTTGATTCAACAGTACATGGGCATGGGTTTTAATCCATTACAACTAGTAGTAGATGCGTGGAAATCAGGAAATACGAGTTTAGCCCAGCAATATGCAAATAGCGTAGCGTTTATGTTATACAATGATCCATCAGCAAAGGATAAGTTTTGGTCAAACTCAGCTCAATCATTGGTGACTGCAATCATTTTGGCATTGACTGAAGATGCCCTTGCTACAGGTAAAGAGGAAACGATTAACTTATATTCTGTGGCTAATTTCCTTTCTACACTTGGAAGTGACAATGATGATGAAGAGGGCACAAACGCACTAGATCAATTCTTCCAAGCTAGAGATGAAATCAATCCAGCGCGAATGATGTATGCAACAAGTAACTTTGCTGCTGGAAATACACGTGCAGGAATATTCTCGTCTGCAATGGATAAATTGCAAATTTTCACATTAGAACCTAATGCGAAACTAACAAGTTACAACAGTTTAGATTTAACTGAAATCGGATTTGGCGACAAACCAATTGCGGTCTTTATGGTAACGCCAGACTTCGATAAATCAAACCATGTTTTAGCAAGTATCTTTGTGAGTCAAATATATCGAGTAAATGCTGAAAAGGCTACGATGAGTCCAAGTGGCAGAATGAAACGTAACGTTCACCTTTTGTTAGATGAATTTGGGAATATGCCAGTAGTAGAAGGAATGGACGGAATGGTGACTGTAGGCGCTGGTCGTGGGTTTAGAATCCATTTAATTATTCAAGCCTATTCTCAATTAAAGTCATTGTATGGCGATGATGCGGATACGATTATTGGTAACTGTTCCAACCAAATTTATATTTTAACAAAAGATAAAGCAACAGCTGAACAATTCTCAGCATTAATTGGGACAAAAACAATTACTGATATTAGTCGAAGTGGACAATTACTTTCTACAGATAAGTCACACAGCGAATCTGTTAAAGAGCGTGCGTTACTAATGCCAGATGAGTTAATGAGACTCAAAGAGGGCGAATCAGTAGTAGTGCGAGCCAATAAACGACAGGATAATGAACGTAATAAAATTGAGCCTAAGCCAATTTTTAATAAAGGCATTACAGCTGCTAAATTCCGTTGGGAGTATCTAGCTGAAAACTTTGATAATAGTAATTCAATATTATCACTACCAATTATGTCTACTCAGTATCACAATTTAAAAATGTCTGATATGGTCTTTACTTCTAAAAGTGAAAGAGACCTTTATGTATGCATGTCTTCAGCAATGAGTACAGCCGAATTTTCTAATTTGACAAAATGCCTTTATCGGGCCTTACCAACTACTGGTGACTACCTAGATGAGATTCCTCAATGGTCATTTTTACAACTTTTTAGTTATCTTGCATATGCTACGACCATTCCTGTAAAAGAAGTTCAGTATAGTATTTATCCAATCTTGAAAAAATACTTGCCAGATCAAGTTCTAAAAGAATGGAAAGAGATTATTCAGGAACAACGAGAAAATATTCAAGATGATACAGTGATGGCCATTCAAAAAATGATTACGGAAGGGAGCTAAGAAAAGTGTTTGAACAGGTACAAGAATTGAAAAAACAATATCAAATTATTCCGGCTAAATCAAAAGAATTTAATGGTGATGGTGGCGTTATTATTTCAGCCTTGCAAGAAAAATTGCGTACATACCGTCTACTAATTGATACTAGGTAAAGTCATACGATAGTTACTGGAATGACACGTTCAGGTAAAGGTGAGGCTTTTGTATTCCCTATGATTGATGTACAAAGCCGAGCAAAAAATAAGCCCTCCTTAGTTATTAATGATCCAAGAGGAGAACTGGCGAATGCAAGTCATGACACGTTAGTTGCTCGTGGTTATGATGTTAAGATTATCAACTTAAATCACCAAAGAGAAATGGATATAGACTTAACCGGTGTAGGATTTGGAGATAAACCAATCGCCATTTTCTTGATTTCATCAAAATATGATTATTCAATCAGTATGTTAGCCAGTAAGTTTATGAGTCATCTATTTCGCGCCAATATGGAAAAGGCGCAAATGGATTCTAGTGGTAAAACGAAACGCACAATCCATTATTTATTAGATGATTTAGGTGATATGCCACCTATTGAAGACATGGCTAAGATGGTTGAAATTGGAGCTAGTAGAGGATTCAGATTTCATTTGATCTTTCAAACAATTTCTCAGTTAGAATATTTGTATGGTGATGATGCAGACACTATCGTTGGCAACTGTTCAAACCAGATTTATCTTCTCGGTCCTGATATTGAAACAATTGCGGGATTGCCACATGGAGAAATTATGCACTTGAAAACTGGTGAATCTATAGTAGTACGGGCACGTGCCAAAATGCACCAGGGAAATTCAACTGGAACTAAACCAATTTACAATAGAGGCATTACTGCAGCAAAATTTCGTTTTGAGTATTTAACAAAGGACTTTGATAATAATTATTAAACTTGAAACAGAAAAATTCACTTGGAGGGGGTTATTGGAAGATGTTTAATGAGTTACTAAAGGAAAGCTTACTTGATGCTCATTTGGATTTCTTTAGAAAGCCGAAAAAAAAGTTTTTTATTCAGCGAATTTTATATGGTGTCATTGTATCTATGCTCTTTGCAATGATAATCATGGTGTTAAAAACACCGATATGGTTAATTGCTACTCCAGCTACCTTTTATCTAGGATGGAAGTTTGCTTATTTTAAATTGCTATACACAAAAAACAATATTGATGTAAAAAATTCATTTCTATTTCCACAGTTCCTACAAAGTTTCATTGCTTTATTGCCTAGTTCGGGGAATGTCTATCAAACATTAAAAACAACAGTGAATTATACCCCCGATCCATTAGATAAAGAGCTGGTCAAACTAATAAAGAAAATTGAACAAGGTAATGATCGAAATGCCTATTTAGAATTTGCAGAATATATAGGTTCCAGCGAGGCTTATATGGTTATGAATATGATTTACCAATTTAGTGAACAAGGCGTAGAAAAGGAATCAATCCAGGAGTTAGAACGATATATCCAAAACCTTCAAGAAAATAAGGTAGATGAATTAATTCAATATAAGATGAATGCGAGCGATAAGTTTGGTTTATTTCCAATCCTTATATCGCTTTTTTTAGTGGGCGGATTTGCTGCTGTAATCTTCTTACACTACATGAGAGATGTAACAGACGCATTAAATGTCATGCCTAAATGATTTTAGTAAAAAGTAAAGGAGGAAGGTGAAATGGCTAATGAAACAGTTGGGAAAACATATGAAATTGTTGAAAATGTAGCACTCTTACGGACTGCTAGTGATACAGGTTGGACAAGGGAATTGACAAAAGTAAGATGGTATCACAAGCCAACAACCATTGATATTCGCTGGTGGTCCCCTCAAAAAGAGAAAGCTGGAAAAGGCGTTTCGCTCACGATGGAAGAAGCTCAACTATTGTTTGAGGGATTACAAAAATGTTTGATTCCCAATCAATAAATAAAGAAAGGGAAATGAAAATGCACATTGAAACGGAAGGGTTAATCATAATCGAAGCCAGGGGTGAAGTTGCATTAAAGCATCTCGAATTATTAAAAAACGTCGAAGAAAATCATGCAGTCAGGATTAATACAAATACTTGGAATAATCAGCGTCTTGAATCTATTTTAGGAGGTTTAAAAAATGAATGATCAAGAACTTCAAGAAAAAAGGATTAATGAAATATTAGATAATAGCTTTCTAGGGCCACTTTTAAAAATCGAAAGCATTACAGATATTAAGTTTAATGGTACACATTTACGGATTCAAGACAATGAAAAAGGACGATATTTAGCACCAGATCAACCGTCTGAAGAGATGGTAAAGACGCTAATTAAACAAATCGCAGATGTTCAAAAAAGCACGTTCACTTATACAGAGCCACAACTTGATACAGAGATTGGTATCCTGCGTATCAGTGCTACACATAGAAGAATTAGTCCAGATGGTACTACATTAGCAGTTCGTATCTCTCGTCCACGTCTTGCTATTGAATCTATTGGAAATATAATTTCAGGAGATTATACAGACATTGAGCAATTATTTAAGGTACTCATGTTGGCTGAAAACAACTTAGTCATAGCAGGACGAACAGGGTCAGGAAAAACAGAGTTTCAAAAACTATTAGTAGGTTATACAGCTGATGATGCGAATATTGTTCTGATAGAAGATACACGTGATAGCCACATAAAAGCACTTTATCCCGAAAAAGATATTTCAAGTTGGAAAACGGTACCTGGTCTATTCGAAATGTCAGATGGTGTACAAGCAGGATTACGTAATAATCCAGATTGGACGATTATTGCAGAAACACGCGGGAAGGTATCAGCAGATGTATTAGATAGTGCTAAAACCGACCATGCCATTATTACAACTGTTCATGCTAAGGGAGCTATGAATATTCCATCTCGCTTAATTCCAATGATTCGTCAATCTCCAGCTTACGCCATTATTGATGATCAATTAATTGGTAATGAAATTGTAGAGTTTTTACGTTTTGGTTGTTATCTACAAGGAACAAGGACTAAAGAAGGGAAAACAATTCGAAGAATCAAAGAGTTAGTAGAATATACGGATTTTACTTCAAAAGGTGCAACAGGGAATTATGTATATCGAGAAGTAAAAGTAAGGGATTCAGAATCAGGAGAATACCGTACAGAACAACGATTCCATAAGTTATCAGAGAAAACATTGACAGAATTAGAGGATAAAGAATTGATTCATTTAGTACCTGATGTTTTTAAATAGCAAAGGAGGTTATTGAGAAATGAAACAACTTTTAAAAGAAGCACGTGTTCTATTTTATGGTTGGGAAATCGTGTTTTATTTACTCTTATGGTTCTGTGCGAACTATCAGTTTTTCTATCTTGCTTCGAAAGAGCGTACCCTAAGTATTATTGTTGGTTGCATAGGTGCTCTCTTTTTCTTTATTGTATTTACTTTGCAAAATCGTAAATTAAAGAAATATCAAATGCATTTAAGTGAGCTTTTAAAGTATGTCACAAACATGATTTTCTTTCTTCAGACAGGTGAAAATGTGCTTCATGCATTTAAAGCAACTAAAGCGACTGTTCATCCTGACTTGCAAAAAGTGATAGAAGTCAGTATTGAACAACTAGAAAAAGAGGCAGAATTAAAAACTAATCAGTTTGAAAAGTACGATTTTCCAACTTTAGATCAGTTTCATCAAAATCTAAAGATTAAATATGAGCATGGTGGTAATCCAGATGACTTATTTAGCCAAATACACAAAAACATGATATTTGAGCTAAAGAAACGAGATGAATTATACCGTAAACGCAAAGGTTTCGCGATGGCCGTATATATATTACTTGGCATGGTCATGGGTATTCCAATTATGCTACGCTTTATTGTCGGTGAACTATGGGATACGTTTTTAAGCGTAGGTATACCAGGTATAGGCGTGTTGCTGGCAACCCAAGTTTTTGCCTTTTTAAACCTCTATTTCTTACAGAAAAGAAGTGTGGATATATCAGTGCGATTCTAAAAAAGGTGGCTTAAAAACAAATGGGAAACTTTCTAGAAAAAGCCAATTTAATACTATTTAATCTAGTAATAAATATCGCACAGGCAGCATTGTTGTATTCAAGTCTGGAGTATTACTTGAATGAAGCAATAGTTCCAGCTATTATTAGCTTTTTGTTTTTGTTAATTTTGGTTATTTTTCAATGTTATCTGATTGTTACATTTGTAGAGCAACACAGAATTTGATAGGAGGATTAATTCATCAATACTTTTGTAAATGAATGTTATCAAAAACAAAGAAGGATGGTGATAGTATGAGAGGTTTATCCGATTTAGAAATATTAGGGTTGACTGAGCTTGTAAAAGGTGAATATGGGAGAGCATATGAATATACAAGTGGAGATGAATCTGAACTTTGTTTTAAAAGTACACTAGGGAACGAATTAAGAGTAAATTTACAGGACTGTGATTTAATTGAGAATCGTGTGTTACTTCATGAGCTTGGCAAATTAGCTAAATGTCAGATTGAACAGGAGGGGATTGGGGAAGGTGATTGGAATAGAGCAGCCGAATTAGATATGATAACATGGTATATCTACGATGATTATAAGACGGGAAATAAATTTTTTGAACAAGTGTTAAAAGAAGCAATTCAAGAAGAGTTTTTCTCAGATAATCATTTAAGATGTACTGTAATGCTTTTAAAAAAAGAGGCTGAGGCGCTATATTTTCAATCGTATTGGTATGATTATAAAATAGATATTTCAGGTGAAAACCATAATGATTTTGTGGTTGAAGCTTGTCATCGTTACAAAGAAGAAGATTGGAAAAATATTGGTACGTTTGATAAACAAACTATTTTAGATAAGAGTTTCTACCAAGCGTTGGAACATAGTGAAGGTTTATTAGAATTCCACCAATTAAGAGAGCAGTTAAAAAAAGTAATAAAAGAAAGCGTAGAAGAAGTAACAAAGCAAGGTGTTGAATTACAGGACGGGAGAGAAGAAACAAAACCTAGCGGGAAAAAATCGAATAAAATACTTAGGGAAATAGAGCGATAATAAAAAAGGATTCTCCAGATAGGGGCATTCTTTTTTTAAAGTCTATTTATTATTTTTTAAATGTTTTTATGTACCTTTTTCTATTGCAATTAGTTTTGTTGATATTATCAACAAAAGATGTTATGTTTAACATAACAACTTAAACAGGGGCGTATGTTATGTCTAAACAGAAAAAAGCTTTAGAGGATATGTCTATTGAAGAACTTACAGCAGAACTGAGCAAAGTGCATAAGCAAACTAAATTTAAAGCAGAAAAAGTGAAAACTGATGAAAATGGTACAATCCTTCTGGACCCTACAAAAAAAGATGATAGAGAGTGGTATGAGAATGATGAGGATTATGATTTGGTGTGATTTCGCATGACGAATGAAAACGAATTAGAAAATGGTGAAGTGTATATCGGTTTTGTTCGGTATATAGAGGATATTGATAATGACATTAATCCTAAGGGTAAACTTCGACCAGTTGTTATTTTTCAAGATCCGGAAGAGAATCAGCTATTTGCATGTAAGGTTTCCAGTCGTATTGATAAAGCATTGGAACGAAAAAATGGTTATATCATTCAAGATTGGCAAGAGACAGGGCTTAAAAAGCCCTCCATTGTTGCCTGTAATAAGGAGAACATTCGTGAAATAGTGAAAACTGATGTACACGACTATGTGGGACGATTAACAGATAGGGACATTAAAGGTATGTTAGTAAAACGTATTAAGATGTCTAAACTTGAATATAAAAAAGAATTAGAAAAGAAAAACAGCATAGAACGTTAAGGAAGTGGCGTTGTTTGGAAAAGGTGTATTTGAGTCAAACGGACATTGGGAAAATGACAGAAAAAGTTGGATGGGGTGATCAGCGAAAAATAGCTGTATTAAGATCCCGAAATCAATTTCCAAAACACGATGTCCGTATTGGCAGTACTAAAGGTTGGAAGAAAGAAACCATCGATAAGTGGTTTAAAGAAGTAGTAGAAAAAGATTTACAGAAAAGAGCGGAAAATAATCTGTAAATAGTGAAGGACTCGCCAAAAATGGTGAGTCTTTTCATTAAATATATATTGCTTAATTTTCCATATTTGGTATAATATACTTATAGAGAAACTTCCTATTTAATAGTTATTCATTTGAAATATAAATAAGGTAAAAAATTTCCATTTATAGAAGGAGGAAAAGAATATGCGAAATAAATTATTTATGGCGACTTTAGCAGCTGCAATAGCTGTTCCAGTGATTGTGGCACCTGTACAAGCGATGGAGGTGGCTCAAACAAATATAACGGACTTTAAGGATGTACCGAAAAGTCACTTTGCTTATACAGAAATTATGGCAATGAAAAAAGCTGGTATTATTAATGGATATGATGACGGTACATTTAAACCTCTTGTTGGTATTACACGTCAACACGTAGCAGCATTAATTTCACGTGCGTTACCATTAGAACCGATTCGTGAAGCAACGACATTTAAAGATGTACCAACGTCTCATCCGTATTATAATGACATTCAACGTTTATATCGCGCTGGTATTATCGATGGATCTAACGGCAATTTTAATCCATCTGCGTCATTAACACGTGCTCAAATGGCTAAGATTTTATGTTTAGCTTTTAATTTGGAGCCAAAAACAGGTTACATTTTTACAGACGTTGGAGCAGATCATTGGGCGAAGGATTATATTGCGACACTGTATGCAAGTGGTATTACAACAGGTAGTGAAGGTAAATTCAACGGAAACGAAACCGTAACACGTGCACAATATGCTGTGTTTTTATATCGTGCTTTAAATCCTGATAAAGCACCCATTCCTGAGAAGCCATTGAACCCAGACCCTGTTAAGCCAGCAGAACCAACAGAACCAACAGAACCAACAAAACCAACAAAACCAGATCCGAAACCTATCGATCCACCAACATCATCTAATACTCTTCCAGATGTTAGTAAAGTAACACCTCCAGTTGGGTGGGACGAAAATACAAGTAAAGAAATCGCTACAAATGTACAAAAAGAAAAATACAAGGATATAAACTCGGTTGGGGTTCCAGGTACAACTAGTATTAATTTAAAGTCTACAAATGATTTGGAAAATCGTGTGAAATTAATACTTGATAGTCTTAATAGTAGAGATGAAGCAAATCTCACGTATGAACAATTTGTCGGAATCATTAATGATGTTGTTGAGGATGGAACGGTATATGAAGGCGGTTCCTATGCTATTTACTATAATTACAATACAGGAAAACTTTGTATTGCTAGATGATTAAAATATTGAGATGAACGGAAAAAATGACCTCCGTTCATCTTTTTTGTTTGAAAGAAAAGGAGAGTAAGAATGAAAATATTAAAGAAAATATTTGCTGTTGTTTTGCTTACCTTTTTGTTGCTTAGTTTGTTGAATCCATATCATTCTAATGCAACAGCAAAGTCATATGAAAAAGATACAAACAATAAAGAGGAAATTCATGATAAAAAAACTGACCCTAAACCTGAAGAAATGTATGAGGGAAAATGGGTTGATTTAAGAGTTCGTGATCAGTTAGGAATTATAATGCTTGACGAACCAAAATATCCGAAATCAGCCAATGACGTAATTAACTTAATTACAACTTTACCTGATGAGCATACTGGTTGGAGTGCCAAAACATATTCTTGTGAACAGTTTAGTAGATGGGAATTTGCGGGATATGACAAACAAGGAAATCCAAAATATGATGAAGTACGTTGGACTGAATGGGTAGATGGTGATGAGCATAACACTGATGACAAATACAGAGAATATGATGCTGCACTGTATATTGATCAGATAAAGGAAAATTATCAAGATAATTCTCGACACCCTGAAACTGCAGGTATTGATTTTACAGGAGCGAGAGGAACTGTTTGGGGTAGTGGTATCTATTGGTCTGTTTATCAAGAGGATGCACGTACTTTGTACAGCTGGTAATCAATCATATTTTTACAATGATAATCTCATTTTGATGGAAGGTCGAGTACAAATTCCTGAACCAGATCCAACCGATTCCATCGAGGCTCCAAATCGAGATGCTGAAGGAAGTGCAAAAGGACACGCCTTTTGGGAATTAAGACGTTATGATGAAAAAGCTAGAAGTGGCATCTATATAGAAAGTGATTTTAAAATTGCTGGGGATCATTATGCCACGCGAAAACCAAAGCATAAGGTATCTGTAGATGGTAAAGCTGTAGAGCAAAGTGAATCGATAACTATGGAAATTCCTGATGCAATGCCTTTAAAGGGGAAAAGTTTAAGTTACGAATTTAGTTACGAATATACTAATTTCTATAAAGACATTTATACATGTACAGATTCTAAAGATGGTACCATTGTTATTCGTGGACATTTGTAGAACGTATTCCTGATTGGAGCAAAGTCAAAACTTTTACACTTTCAGATTCGATTAAAATGGACCACTCACAACAAGATACTGTGAAAGCAGTCACAATGGATGAAATACTTGCGAAAAAGTGGGTTGTAGGCCGTAAAGATACTTATAGTCCTTCAAAAAAATCAAAAGTGTACCATGAAAAATATAGTCGTGCTGAAGGGAACAAGTGGAAAAACGAAGTGAAGTTAAAAACACAAACTACGTTGCCAATGACACCAGGTAAGTTGCTATATTCAGTAGAGTTACCGTCTGATACCATAAGGATGGAAATTTCTATCCATTACTCAAAAAACAAAGCACCGGAACATTTAAGGCAGCTGAATTAGATGAAAGCCTTCAGGATGAATTTGCAGAAGGTGTACAGCTACAGCAAAAGGTAATGGATGATAAAGGAACATCAGGAGAGCAGCGCCAGTTTGAAGGGGAATTTGTCTCTGATCTATTTTTCACGACATCAGGAACCGGCTTTATGTCAGGCTATAAATATGCGAAACAAGTACAGGAAGCAATAGTAAACGGTCAATCTCTTCCAAGTTTTGAACAAGTAGTTAGAGAAGGAGCTGCAAAAGGCGAAGCAGAATTCGCAAGTTTTACAAATGGGGTACCGTTTAAAGACGATTGGGTCTTTACTGAGTCTGAAGAGGACCTAGAGAAACTTCAGCGCTATGCATTACCAATTTCACCATATTCAGAACTGCAACCTAAAGAAACATATAAAAATAAATTGGAACTGGTAGACATGGGACTAAGTGATTTACGTTTTATGTTTGATCAATCTTTTAGTTTTGAACATTTTTTATTTGGTTCAGGCTATGATGATGCTTGGATTATTGAGCAGCCAGAATCACGTTTTCCTGTCGAGCAATATGAGACAGTTGAATTAACATATGAACAGGTTCAGGCATTAAAAGAAGCTGACCGTACAAGACCTCAAAATAAAATGCATAATTTCCGATTTGTAGATCGTACCTTCCCTGATAAAGTGAAAGAAATTAGGGGAGCACAATAAATTTAAAATTTATCATTTTTTACAAGGATTCACCAAAAACGGTGAGTCTTTTTTATTTTCATAGCTAAGGTTAGAAATAATGAAGGGAGGAGCCGATAATGGATGATAATGAAATTATTGAGAAGCATAAGATACTTGATTCAATCCTGCATCAAAGTGACGGCTTTCTTTGGCAAGATATATTTAGAGCTTTAGGAAGTGGCATCGTCATTACACTGGGTTGGTTGAATCAGTTACTAGAAGACATAGTAACGAAAATTATTACACTTAATGATTTTTACTCTACTGGTGCAGTAGGTGAATTTATGGATAAAGCGCGACCATTGATATGGGTCGTTTTTTTTATTGCTTTAATTATATTGGGCTTCCAGTTCATGACGAATAAAATTGAAAAACGTAATGAAGTACTACTGAATATTATTATGGCTGTTTGTTTTATTGTTGTGATTCCAGATTTAATGTCCAATATGGATGAAATCATAGATGTAGGGATCGAACAAATGAATCCTGAAAAGCAAACCCTTGCTAGTAATATGGTTAAAAGTAACGTAGCAGATATTCTTTATTATGCTGAACATGATTTTCAATTTTCGAGTAGTACACGTGGAGATGAAAATAGCCCTCCACGCCCTGCTAGTAAAGAAGATAGCTCGATTGGAACAACCGATTATACTTATGCAAACCGTTTTTCTAATACTTCAGCTTTACATGTACCTTTCATGCAAAAACTTGACCTACATGAAGATGACGGATGGCTCTTTAAAGAAGATTGGGTGAAGCAATTAAGCGATGACGCAAAAGAAGTTTTATCTACAAAATCTGTTCCAACAGGCGTTGGAGATGGCTATCAAGTAGAGGAGCTACAAAAGAATGCTGTACCAATGACGAAAATTGGCCGTGAAACCTACTATCGTTATCATGTAAATTGGTTGCCTTTAATTGTGTCATTGTTGGTTACTTCGATTGCTTTAGGGATCACAGTGATTAAAATTGGACGAGCTATTTTTGATTTAGCTTTTCATCAAATTTTTGGCATGTTCATTGCTGCTAGTGACATCACAGGTGGGCAGCGAACGAAGAAAGTTTTAGTGGAAATGCTTAATACCTTTGTTGTGATATTTATTATGACCATGTTACTCCAACTATTTATCTTATTTGTAAATTGGACAAATGGTTTGAAAGCTGAAATAGGGATGCTTGGTGTGATTCTATTAATGATTGCTGGAGCCTGGGCATTGATAGATGCCCCTGATATTGTACAGCGCATGCTTGGAATCGATGCAGGATTGCGTAATGGCTGGCAAGCTATGATGGGAACATATGCAGGAGGCAAGGCATTGAGTGCTGGCGCTGGCGCAGTTAAAAAAGGTTTAGAATCAGTTGGAGCTGCCACAGTAGGGGGTGCCAATATGATGAAGAGAGCTGTCGAAGGAGTGAGTTCAGAAACACCGGAAGAGCTAAGGAATAAGCAAGGAAGTCGAGTTGCTGTGCCAGAAATGCCTGGTAATACAAATGGAAATGATATTCAGAAAGCTGAAACACAGGGGCAAATTGGTGATTTAGGTGAATCGTTAGAGCCTTTACCGCCTTTCAATGAGGCATATTCGAATCAGGTAGCTGCAACAATGCAAGATTCTGAACCAATCCCATCTACCATTAGTGAACCTGCTTCAGAAGGTATAAATACAAGAGCAGGACAAGTAGAATCTCAACAAACAGGTATTCCAAGTCAAGGAAGTCATGGAACGAATCTAAATAGCAACCAACTTCAAAGGGGAGATTTATCGTCTCAAATGAATCCATCTGAAAAAGGTGCTACACAATCTCATGGAGATGTTCAATCAGGAGTAATTTCTCGTCAAGAAAGTAATCCTATAGCAGCAAATGGTGAACCTAGTCCATTGAGCAGCTCATCAACAAGTCAAAGTGGAAATGTTCAACAAGGAACAATACAACGACAAGAAAGTGAGTCAATTCCAGCTAGTGGTGCTCCTATTCAGTCAAGTACACCAGGAGTGATAACACCATCAAGTACAGGAAATGGTCAAACAAGACCGACACCGCGCCAAGAAAGCGAACGAATTTCAACAAGTGGAGTTCCAACTCGTGAAAGTACACCAGGGGTGACACCGCCATTAAATACAGAAAGTGTTCAGCAAAAAGGACCGGTACCACCGCCATTAAGTACAGGAAATGTTCAGACAGGTTCGACACCGCGCCAAGAAAGTGAACCAATTCCACCAGGGGTGACGCCGCCATTAAATACAGAAAGTGTTCAGCAAAAAGGACCGGCACCAGCGCCATCAAGTATAGGAAATGGTCAAACAGGGACGTCACAACGCCAAGTAAGTGAACCAGTTCCAACAAGTGGAGTTCCAAATCGGCAAGACAGTATAATCATTCCGTCAAATACTTCTGGAATGACGTCAGCAAGTCAAGAAAGTGTAACACAACGTCCTGGATCTGGATTGAATAGTTCTAGTGGACCAACAAGTGGTACAAATACAGTCCGACAAGAAGCGAGAGTGCCAGTAGCAACTGACGCAGGAGCCGTACAAGTTAATTCAACACCAAAAATTGAACGAGCTAGTTACGGACATAAACAAACGGTCCATCCAAATACAATTGTTGGTGGAAATCCATCTGTACAGCGGTTGAGAGAGCAAGTCACAAGAGCAGGTAATAGTGGTTTTACACTTGGGCAAAACATTAGACGTGTGGCTAACTCTGTTAAACCTTCTGATAAAAAAGAAAAAAGAAATAATCAAGGGAGTGATCATAAATAATGTATGAAATCCCAAAAGAGATAAAGTCAAAACCTCAAATTGTTGGATTAGAAATAAAGGAGTTAATCATTTTATTGGTTAGCTTCTTTCTTTTTTTTACGGTATTACGAGATTTAGTGCATGGCATTTTAGTAATTCCGTATTTACTGGTCGCTGGTAGTGCATTGTTTTGGATGGTAATGCCCTCTAGGAATAATCCACGCCTTAAAAATTACATGTCTCTTTATTTGTATTTTAAACAGAACAAATACACCTATCATGCGATAGATAGCAAAAAGATAATCAATGATTACTTATATAGAGAGGAGGAATAACGTGAGTAAAGAGGAGATTAAGCCTATTATTGTGCCCTCCTATACAGAGGAGAAAAAAAGTGAAAAAAGCCTTTTAGGAAAAGTACCCTTTCTTCAAAAGAAGAAAAAATCAAAGAAAAAAACTGTGAAAAAAGAACAGGTTTTACGCAAAACACCTATGGTTATGCCATTTATTGATATAACAGAGGATTATATAGTCCAAAAAAACTGCGTCATGGACATTCTTAAAATCACACCAAAAGATGAACATTCTTTAACAGATTTAGATTTACAGCGTCTAGTTTTAGAAAAAGTTCGCTTTTATCGAAGCTACTTTACAGCGCATAAAGTTGTAGGATTAAATTTCCCATCGAACACAGAAAAGCAAAGACGATATTGGATAACAAGAAAGGAAAAAACCACAGATCCACTGCGTCTACGCTTTATTAATCGAAAAATATTTGAACTAGAATTTGTGGAGCGTGAACGAGCGAATCGTGAGTTCTTCTTGTTTATTTATGCTGAATCCCCGCAAATTTTAGAGGATGAGAAAAAACAAGTAATAAGAGGGCTACGACAATCCTTCCCCTTAGAAAAATTATCAATTGAGAAGAGACAAGATATTTTATTTATAATGGCCAATCAAAATTCAAAATTATAAGTGAGAGGAGGAAATTTGATAATGAAGTTACTGGATCGTGTTAAGAGAGATAAACAGTCAGATACGCTGAAAATCAATAAGCAAGAAAAAAAATTTAATCCAGCCTTTTTAGCAGCTATACAGCCTCAAGGTGGTATTCAGTTCAAGGATAAATACATCCAAAAAGGAGATGGCTATGAAGCTTGTATCCACATTTGGGACTTCCCAACTTCTGTGTCAAAGCTATGGTTAGAAAAAATATTCTCCATGCGCGATGTAATTGTGATAATGGATACTGGAACAATGCCTAAAGATGAGACAGTGAGTGCCATCAATAAGAGTATGTTAGAGCAGACTGTCCGTTTTTCAAGTAGTAAGCAACAATCTCAGAAATTGGATGCACAAAATAGTTACCAAGAGCTAGAGAGACTCTATCAAGAAATTTCACAAATGGGTGAGGTTGTAAAGCTTGTTGACATTCGTTTGTTTGTACATGCAAAAACCATTCATGAGCTGGATCAAAAAGTACAGACAGTTCAAACAGATTTAATATCGTATGGATTTAAAGGGGGCTTTTTCCTAAACGAATCAAGTTGGGAGTGGCAATCCCTTTTTGTTTCTTATGAGGAGCAACAAACGTTTCCTAATAAGCGAGAAGGGAAAGGCATACCAGCGCTGACGTTAGCAGCTGGCCTTCCGTTTCATTTTTCTGAGCTAAATGATCCGAGAGGTAGTTATTTAGGGACAACATTTAGTGGGGGGAATGTGATTTTTGACATTTTTCATCATGATAAAAAACGTCGTTTTTACAATGCAGTAGTTGCTGGAACGATGGGGGCTGGGAAGTCAACATTACTTAAAAAGCTCACAATGGATAATGCTTGTCGAGCTAATTATATTCGAGGCTTTGATGTAACTGGTGAATTTAAAGTATTAGTGGATGAGGCTTTAAGTGGTCATTACATTAGCTTGGATGGCAGTCAAGGAATTATTAATCCATTGCAAATTTATCGTGTGAAGGATGGGGATGATCAAAAAAGTGAAGAGCTAAGTTTTATGCAACATCTTTCAAAAGTATCAATATTTTATCAATATTTAGCTGGTTATCCATCTAGTGAAGACCTTGAAGAATTTAAAAAAGTATTACGTTCATTTTATGTATCATTAGGATTTGAAGAAAAAATGGAAACGACAGGTGTTACACAATTGTCAAATGAAGAGTATCCAATCTTCAGTGATTTTTTACATTTTATACGAGAAGAATTGTATGAAAATATTCAAAAACGTATTATACGGTCAGAACTTTCCATGACTAGGGCCTATCGTTTAGAAAAAATTGAATTAGTAATTGATAACTTAGTTAACAGCTATGCCTATCTTTTTAATGGTCATACATCCATTCCATCATTCACAGATGAACAGGTTATCTTTTTCTCTGTACGTAACCTCATTGTATAGAAAAGAATATTTTTAATGCTCAGATGTACAGTGCATTAACATTAATTTGGGATAATTTAATTCAAATTGGAACACCACAGATGAAAGCACTTTATGATGACCCGAATTTCAATGAAGATGATGTATCAAATTTCTTTCTAGTATTAGATGAATCTCATACATTTATTAATTCTGAAAATTTATTAGCTGTAGATTTTATTACAAGGTATGAACGTGAAGCAAGAAAATATTTTGGTGGTATTGTACTTGCAAGTCAGTCTATACGTGATTATGTTCCAGAGCATGCTGATACAGAAACAGTTGCAAAGATTCGAACTTTATTTGAGTTGACACAATACAAGTTCATTATGCAGCAGGATGCTAACACATTAGATGCTTTACGAACAATTTTTGAAAAACAAATTAGTGAAAGCGAATTGGCAGAGATTCCGCAATTTGGACAAGGAGATTGTTTATTGTCCATCAATGGCGTTGGTAACTTAATGTTTACTGTCGAAGCATCAGATGAAGAAGTGGCCATGTTTAGAGGAGGAAGGTAACATGCAGCGTTCTACAAAATCGAAATTTGTTTTATTACTACTGGTTGGTTTGGTCATGTTAGCATTCATCATTAAAATGTTCTTACATGATGATAAGGATAAAGATGATCCTGGTTTTGAAGGAGATAAAGACTATATTTATACAAGCCCTATAGAGGGTGATAAGCCACAATCGGAGGCCGAAACGAACAAAGAGCAAAATGTACCGGTTGGGAATACAGAAGTGGATTACGAGGCCTAATACACGACAAAATTTGGAGAACAAAAGATAAATGAAGCAAAGCAATTAGCTGAAAAAGTGATGCGTGCTTGGCTAGAAAATAATACAGACATGGAGATGTGGGAGGAAATTTCTACAGCTCCATTTTTTATTGTAGCGAAAAATGAGTTGCTTGCCCCAAAGGATCAATTGACAAGAAAGGTGAATTCACAGGAAGTATCCGCGACAAAACCTTCAAGTAATAGTGACATGAAATTGATGATTTTTGTAACGTGGGATTTGCTATCGGATGGCAATAAAGTAAAAGAACAATCCAACATGTACGAATTAACATTAACTCTTTCGGAATCTGGAAAGTGGTTAATAAAAGAGTTGAATCGAGCATGAAGCAACTAATAAATTATTTTGGCAAGCAGGTTGGTAAAAAAATTTTAATATGGATAACAAGCTCATTAGGGCTTACTTTCTTTGTAGTTGTAGGTGTTATTTTGGTGGCAATTATCATGATAATTGGTGCCGTTGGCGGTTCAGTCAATCATTCATCGATAGGTGGAAATGGTTTATCTGCTTGTTCGGTGACAGGAGAAATTGATGAAGCTAGTTGGAATGCAGCCTTTGCTAATGCAGGGGCTTTTACTGGAAAAGGCGATTTATTTATTGAACTTGCACAACAAAATGGCATCGATCCTGTGCTTGCAGCTGCTATTGCATTTCATGAAACTGGTCGAGGAACTTCAAATGCAGTCGTTAATAAAAACAATCCTGGAGGCATTATGGACCCAAGTACAGGATGGTCAAGATTAATGCATTTCGCCACGCTAGAAGAAGGTTTGGCGTACACAATGGCTAATTTAAAGCGTCGTATCATTGATGATGGATTATCTACAATTGAAGATTTGGGCGCAGTCTATGCGCCTATAGGGGCTGCAAATGATCCAAATGGATTGAACGCACATTGGGTTCCTACCGTTATGAAATTTGCAAGTGAGCTTGGTGGATTAACAATGAATTGCTCTCCGGTAGGCTCACAAGTTGTAGGGAATGAAGTATTCAAAACGATATTAAATGAGATGTTAAAGTACGAAGGTTGGCCATATGTTTGGGGTGGTTACAATCCAAATATGGGCTTTGATTGTTCAGGATTAATGCAATGGGGATACGCAAAAGCAGGTATCAAATTGCCACGTACAGCGTACACACAATATAAATTTGCTCAACCAATTACTCGCAATCAATTACAACCAGGCGATTTAATTTTCTTTAAAAGTGCCTATTACGCTCCAGTAACTCACGTTGGTATATATGTAGGGAACGGAAAAATGTTTAACTCACAAAATGCAGGCGTACGTTATGACGACGCGTTAACTGGCTATTGGGGTTCAGTCATTGTTGGTTATGGGAGAGTAGCAGATTTCTCTGATACTAGCAAATAAGGGGGTATCAATTAAGGTGAAACTAAAAATAAATAAAGGTATGGAAAATAAATTTTATTTTAGCTTGATGCTCTTTTTGATCATCAGCTTTTTGTTTTTTTTCACATCTAAATGGTGGATGTATGATGACAATCCATTAAAACAAACTCCATTTTTTAAAGAGATAACCGGCTTAGATCAAACAACACTCATCCTAAATAAATGGAGTTACAATCCAAAAACGCAGTTAATGGAAGTGATGTTTGAGACAAATCATAAAGGTACAGATACGGTAAAACCTACATTTGCATTTGCAGCAAAAGCATCTAAGTCGTTAGAAAGTTATCCGGTGAAAATTGTTTACGAGCAGGATAATCAGTATGTCGTGCATATTCAGAATGTACCGGAAAAATATAAGGTTATTGGTCTGTTTGTTAAAGAAATACGTGATCAAAAGTTACTTGAAAGTGAAGCCAGGGACAAGTTGATTGCTGAAAAAGGAAGTCAAACTGCAACAGATAAACTAGATATACCTAAGCCGAAAGAGAAAATTTTAGTGGGTGATTATCGCAAAATCTCTGTTAATCGCTCATTAAAACAACAATCCAATGTAGACTATCAAATAGCATTTGTCGAACTGGAAATGAAGCAAATCGCGAAACAAATTATGACATTAGAGAAGGATCAATTACCACTCCAAGATGAAATCATCAAAAACATTCGAGGAGAAATACAGCAGTTAGAGAGTGAGCTTGTTTACAAAACGGAAGCCGAAAAGCAAGATGTTCGTCGTCAAATTGCACAAAAAGAAACCTCTATTGAAAAAATAAAAGAGAAGCAACAGCATTACAAAGAACGCATTCAGGAGTTGCAAACAAAGCAAGAAAAGTTAGTTGAAAAAATCACGAAAATTAAGCAAACGAAGCATTAACAGTACGTTTAAAATAAGATAATTTCATTTTTTTATTAAAAAGTGTTCATTTTTCGAAGAAAAAAATGTACGGCAAATGTATGACATATGTATGGCAAATGTACGGCAAACTACTTTTTTATGGGAACAACGAAATACTAGGCTCTGCCTAGTCTATCACCCCAAGTGATAGCAGATTTCCCTTATGCTCTTTCATTCAATAGCCTGCAGCTGCAGGCTATTTTCAGTTTCGTCTCTGAAAGAGACGAAACCTTTTGTACCCTGATGATTTGAAGTAAAGGAGAGATCTTGAAATGGCCGAGATAAAGGTTCGTGTAGATCCAGCAATGAAGAAAAAAATAACGAGCATGGCCAATAAAAAGAACATGACACAAAATGCTTTTATGAATCTTCATTTAGAACGTATAGCTAATCAAAATTTGTTTCAAGAAGAACGAAATCGATATGAGGAGATTCTAGGAATATATGCGAATGTGTTTGCAACTTTTGCTAGTTCGAATGATGAATTACTACAAAGGCTCATTGCTATTGAACAGTTGCTTCATCGTGAAATGAAAAAACTTTCGAGAAAGGAGACATGAATGATGGGAGATATTTTGATTCGTGACGTAGATGATTTAGCGATTGCTAAAATTGATAGCGCTGCTAAGAAAGCAAAAGAATCGCGCCAGGTGCACTTAAAATCAATGATTGAACGCTTGGCACATTATGACGTGTTTCTTGAAGAGAAAAACAATTTGAAAAAATACTGATCACATCTCAACAACAAACGGAAAGGTATTTACAACAACAACAATTGTTATTTGAAAAGTTGCAAAGAATTGAGATGTTGTTTCAACTATTCTTCGATGTAGATATTGACGAAGCTGAACATTTCTTAACAGTGTTTAGTAAAGGAGGTGTTGAAGAGTAACCATGACTAGAGAAAATAAGATTAAAAAACATATCGCTTGGCTCCAGATACTATTAAAAAAATTGAACAGTTAGCAGATGAAAAAGGCATGACTCTTGGAGGTGTAATTGATTATCTGGTTCTCCAACACTTTGAACATGAATCTACACAAAATCAAGCAATTTTAATAGCCATTGAAGGGGTGATGCAGCAATATTTACAAAGTATTTTTGAACCACTTACAGAGGGTTTAAATCGAGTGCGTGTGACATCTAATGTGATTGATCGTAATACTCAAATGTTGCTTGAATTTTGGAATCACTATTTTATTATGACAGATGCAAAAAAATTAGGTTCAACTCAACGTTATAAAACTATACCTTTTGAAGAGGCAGAGGCATTAGTGAAAGAACGTATTGCAAATAATCGCCAAAAGAAATTAGATTGGGAAGCTAAAAGAAAGCCTTCAGATAATCAGGATAAATAGGGGTGTTACATTTTAGTTAATCAACTCACAAAGATTATTGAGCAAAAATACTAGAAAAGATTCTCTACTTGTAGAATTGAAATAAAGTTGCGATGTTTATAAAAAAGGTACGATGTTTAAAATAACATTACGAAGAAACACTCCTTTAGATTATTTTGGGCAAAATGTATTTAAAGAAAAACTATGTTGAACAAGCAATTTAAAACAATATGATGCACATCGTCAAAAACGTATTCAAGATTTATATAAGCAGTGCTGGCAACCAAGAGATGAATAAAATTATCTGAAGCAATCGCCCCCTTGAAACCTAATAAGAGAGCAACATTTCAAATAATGTTCCATGATATATTTTTCTATGTAATATAACCATGTTTGAACAGGGAGATGGAAGCATGAGTAAGTTAGCAGGAAAAATCGCTTTAGTTACAGGATCAAGTCGAGGAATTGGACGCAGTATTGCATTGCGTCTAGCACAAGAGGGAGCCTTTGTAGTTGTTCATTACGGGAAAAGACGTAATGAGGCAGAAGCAGTTGTTCACCAGATCGAGCAAAGCGGAGGAAATGCTTGCGCGATTGGTGCTGACCTTAGTACTCTTGATGGGATTCAACATTTATTTACTACTTTGGATGATACTATTCGGGAATATATGGGCGGTGACGGATTCGATATTCTTGTCAACAATGCTGGAATTGGTCAAATTATCAGTTTAGAAGAGACGACGGAAGAATCATTTGACGAGGTAATGAAGATTAATGTCAAAGCATCACTTTTTGTTACTCAGCAAGCTTTGCCACGCTTAAAAGATGGAGGACGTATTATTAATATTTCATCTTTTGTGACACGTGCAGCTTCTCCAAGTGTCTTCACGTACAGTATGTCCAAAGGTGCTATCGACACATTTACGCGTCTTCTAGCCAAACAACTAGGGAGCCGTAATATTACGGTAAACGCCATCCAGCCTGGAATCATTAATACAGAGATGAATGCTGAGACTTTAGAAAACCTTGATGGACAAAAGTATGCGGCTGGTCTTTCAATCTTCAACAGATGGGGAGAACCCGAGGATGTGGCTGATATTGCCGCCTTTCTCGCTTCCTCAGACAGCCGTTGGGTAACTGGCCAATTGCTCGATGCAAGTGGCGGATCTCATCTATAGAACCTGTAAGGTCTTCCGCAATCGGGCGCGATTGTGAAGGAATACAGATAGAAAACGATCAAACTTTTTTATAAAACCAATATTTAAATCTTTGTATAAGTATTCATTTTGAACAATCTTTTTTCAAAATGGATACTTTTTATTTTCGTTAAATACTGTTTTATGAGGTATTTATAATCAAACTTTATTTCAAAGCAACACTACTTACAGGTGAGTTTTTTTCTTTAGAAGGAGCATGATGAAATTGGTTGGTTCTCCAGGAGTAGTTTTGAAAAGCCGATTTGTTATGCCGTCAAGCGATGAATATAAGGATTTTATTAATTATATTGATCGTGACGATGCGAAAGTGACAGAGAACATTATTGTTGATGAAAATGATTCTTTTTCTGTTTTTTATCAGTATATGGACTATATGGGAGATGAAAATAAACAAGGCGCTTTGTTTACGTGTACTGAAGATTTTGTCAATGTGGAACAAAAAAGTTCATTAAAGGATTTGTTTCAACAAGCGCAAGAAAATGGATCACCACTTTGGCAAGATGTCATTAGTTTTGATAATAGCTTTCTACAAAAGTATGGACTAATGGATGAAAAAAGTGGTCAAGTCAACGAAGTTAAAATGAAAAATGTCGTACGTGCTGCAGTGGACGAAATGTTAAAAGCAGAGAACATGATGGATAGTGCAGTATGGTCAGCAGCGATTCATTATAATACTGACAATATTCATGTCCATATTGCTACCGTAGAACCTATACCTTCAAGGGCTAAAAGGTGGTTTATGAATCAGGAAACTGGCAAGTGGGAAGAACAAGTCCGAGCGAAACGTAAACAAAGTTCATTGGATAAAATGAAGTCAAAAATAGCCAATCTTATTATGGATCGCACAATCGAACAAAATCTTATTACAGATTTGATTCGAGGTAGTGTGCAAATGAAAAAAGATAACGGCATTGATTTGTCTACACTTCGTCAATCTAAAAGGCTATTTCAAAAGGCACTTCAACGTTTACCACCAGATCGGTCACAGTGGCGATACGGCTATCAATCTATTGATGAAGCTAGGCCATATATCGATCAAATCGTAGAAATTTATTTAAATCGTTACTATAAAATTGAACTGACAGAGCTTCATAGACTACTTGATGAAGAAGTCGAAGTTATGAAGGAAAAGTACGGTGAAGGCAGCAAGTATCAAAATTACAAACAAACAAAATTAGATGATTTAAAAAAACGCATGGGTAATGCGGTCTTAACTGAAATGCGTGAGTATCAAAAAGAAGCTGATCATCGTTTATATGAATTATCTAAATCCAAAAAGAAGTACCAGGCTTCTATGTATCGTCAAAATTTACAGGCTTCTAGAGAATTAAATCGAGCACTAAATAATTTAAATTATCGGTTACGAAAAACGTACCATGACTTTAGAAAAGAACGTAACATGGAAGAGTTTGACCGCATGTTAGATGGATATGAATAGTAAATAATGCTCGATTCTAAGAAATTAATCTAACGTATAAAAAGAAGAAGGTTTGTTATATATGAACTATCAAGTTAAATGTAAAACATGCAATAAGGTACTTGATCAAGTGACAGAGCCTTATATAGAAGTAGAATGTATGTCATGTATTGAAAATAATCTAGATATAGAGGTAGTAACAGTACCTAAAGAAATTGGGTTCTTTACTATGGAAAATAAATGGACTGTTCCTCATAACTATCTCATTGAAAATTTAAATGGACAACAATTGCTCGTGTGTTATCCAGGGAAGAGGCTGAATCATTAATTAAGAACATTTGGAAATCTTTCAATGACACCAATAATAAAAAGGATGGTAATTAGGAATGGAGAATTTTACACAGGCATTTATCAAGGATCTAAAGGAAAACATGTTGTTATTACATGTAAATGGAAAGGATGTGGAAGTTGAATTGACAGCTGAAGAAGCTCAACAAATTTACATGGCCGTTGATCATGGAACCTTTATTGTTTTGTATGATTTGGGGCGTCAAGAAATTGTATCCAATATAACCGAAGCTCAACTTCTAAAGCAATTTCCAGAAACACAATTAGATGAATTCAAAGATGCACATATCACACCTGCGGACTGGCAATAAATGATGATAGGAGAAAAATCGAATGGCTATTAAACAAAAAAAATATACAGCAAAAACAGCAGAAGAAAAGCAGAAAGAGATTGAAGAATTATCAAATAAAATGACCAATCAACTAAGCTCCTATTTTGTATCGGAGGATGCACTAAAAGAGCATCTAGCTTTTATGTCAATTTTTTATAATTATTCCTTGCGTAACATGGCTTTAATTCAAAATCAATTCCGAGGTGCTCGTGCAGTTGGTTCATTTAAGTTTTGGCAGGACAAGGGCGCATCAGTTAAAAAAGGTGAAAAGGGGATTCAAATATTTGTTCCCACGCCTGTGACTTACTTTAATCGAGGTGGAGAGTGGATACAAGTTCAACACGCCGATCCAAGAGAGAAAATACAAATTAAAAATGGAGCGTTAGAAACTCAACAAAAGTTATTTTTCAAAATTGGGCACGTGTTTGAATATACTCAAACGGATGCAAGGGAGAAAGGGATGCCCGTCTCTGAAATTTTTGGGCAGTACTATCAGGATGGAGTAATAGAGAATCAGGATGAGATGTTAGCAGCTATGCATAAAGTTTCTAAAAACTTAGGATTTGAAATATTGTCTGAACCTCCACGTGAATTAGGAACAGCGAAAGGTGTTGCGTATCCAAATGAAAAAAAGATTGCTCTTAATCCACGAAATACAGCATATGAGAATGTCACTACATTACTTCATGAATTAGCGCATGCAAGATTACATACACCTGATGTTCGAGATAGTTTTACTAAAGCAGAACGTGAATTTCAAGCAGAAATGGTGTCCTATGTCGTGGCTAGTCGATACGGCATCGATACTGAGAATTTTAGTCTTTCCTATTTAGCTGGTTGGACACAACAGGGTAAAGAATTAAAAGATAAAGAAATACTACTTAATGGTGTCAGAACAGCAGCATGTGAATTTATCGAAATTATTGATACACATTTTCAAGAAATAGAGCATTCCAAAGATGTAAAAGAACCCACACAGTCAGCGCAAGAACAGGAAGCTACATCTTACCAGCATCTGCATCATGCTGAATATCATCAAAATGAAAACTTTAGTGATATGCATTTAAATGAAGTACTTCCCTTTAGCCATTGTTATGAACAAGGTAAAGGTCGAAGAAGAAAAATATCTAGTGAATATGAACGCTAAAAAAGCATAGTTAACGCAGTCAAAAGACTAGCGTTATTTTTTATGTCTAAAATACCAAGCGTTTGGGAATTTACCTCAAATAAAATGGATATTTATGTTACATTCAGAGATATTATGAAATGATAAACTTAAAGTAATCGGAAAAAAATTCAAAATTGAAGTGTCATAGTAGCACGCTCCCTTAATTTGATAGTTTAAGTTTACAAGTCCTTACTTTATCTGTCCAACTATGGTCTACCAAAGAAGTAGATGTAATAAGAAGGCTTAATTAAATATTCTGTTAATGAGGTGAAGAGGAGAAAAATTAAAAAAGGATATCAGTAGGACTAGCATTAAATAAATTGTTTCGGAAATTTATACATTTGTATCTATGTGATTTTTGATTAAATATATAATATTTCATATTTGGATATTTATGCTAATATATTATATAAAGATATGATGTTATACCTTAAACTAACAGCTACGATAGAGAAAGGGAATTGAATATGAATCAAATAGCGAAATTTTTAGAGGAAGTACATTTTGAAGGTTATCATAATTATGAATCTGAAATTCGAAAATTTCAAGATGCAGAAAACTATCACTATGAAACTATGGCATTTCAGTTTGCAATTAAACAGGATGTTGAAAATGGTTATGATTATGGCATCGGAAGTTATTTTAAACCATTTTATGAGTTTGCAGATACTATATATCCAAGTTTAACTGATATCACTTGTGAGACTCTTAAATATTGGCAGAAACGAAGTGAAGAATCAAGAAGCCAATATCTTATTGCCAGATATTCCGATTTAGTATGGAATTTTTCAAAATTACACAGAGACTGTATAAAAAATCCATTCACATATGCAATTAAGGCTATTGATAATTATTTATTATTCCAAAGTGAAAGTATTAATGATAGAACAGATTTAGATATTAAACATTCAATTATTAGAGCTTTAAATTTAGCTAAGACTTTAAATCAACGAGAAAAATTAGAGCAAATTGCTCGGAAAATGATTGAGATTGAAAATGTTATGGAAGATAAACTAATTGGATTGTGGGGATTTTCTTACGATGAAATAATTGAAGGTGGTTTAGATATTTCTTTAGAATTTGAAGAAGAAATAATTGAATCTATGCTTCAAAGAGTCAATAGACTTATCCAAGAGGAAATAGAAAATAAAACTGATAATTTTCATGCAATCGAGTACGGGATAAGTAAATTGACAAAATATTATTTTAAAAAAGATCAAATAACAGATGTAAGAAAATTACTCACAAAAATTGAAGGGGTCATTAATAATTCTAAACAATCGCAGTTGAAGGAATTTAGATATAATAAACTTTTAGATTTATATCATGCTGTTCAAATTCATGAAGCTGATAACAGAATAATTAGAAAGATATCTGAGACCGCACAAAACAATGTTGAGATAATGAAGGAAACTACTTTTACAAAGTCAATAGATAGAGAAAAATACGAAACTTATATAAATAGCTACTATACACAAAACTTAGAGTTTGATTTAAAAATGCTTGCAGGAAGATTTATTCCTGATATAGACGATAATTTAAAAATGATTGAAGAAAGAAGAAAAAAGGGAATTGGTTTATTAAGCGAGTTAATCTCGCATGTGAAAATTAATAAAGATGGTATGCCTATTACTTCTTTAGATTTATCGAATGAACAAGATTGTTTAGCAAATCAACTAGAAATCACTATAGGAGTACAATCTTCATTTTTCAATGATATATTCAAGAAATTAATTCAAAAATATGAGTTAGATGCAAAAAAACTAGGAGATATTTTATCTACGTCACCTATTTTAATTGAAGAAAATCATCCAATTCTATTTTCAGGTTTAGAAAGTTATTTTAATGAAAATTATATTGCGTTTATTCATATTATGGTGCCATATATTGAATCTACTTTAAGAAATGTAATACATCTCACAGGGGATAGTATTTATAAATTAAATAAAAGTGGAGGATATGATGCACTTTTACTAGGAGATATTTTAGCAAAAGATTATCTAGAAAACATAATGCATAAAAATATTGTATACTATTTGAAATTCCTATATAACGACAAAAAAGGATTTAATATTAGAAATGTCATTGCACATGGTCTAGCACATCCTAGTCTTTTTAATAAGGCAAATGCTGATTTAATAATGCATACTTTATTGATATTCTTCATATTTGAAAAACAAGTTAATGATTAAAAAAATAATATATTTTTTGTTTATAATAAAACAGCTTGCGATAATAAAAATGAACAAGCTGTTTTTATTCTTGCTTATACCTATTAAAGATTTCTTATAAATATTTAATAACATTTATATTTCTTCTTCATGATTTGTAATAGTTCTTCTCTTACATTTTAAGTATCTGAATCGAATCAGTTTTCCGAGATTAGTACACTTCCTGCATAAATTTAATGCATCTGATATTTTAGTTAAAGTTAGCAATAATGATGGTCATGTTTCAAATTTACCTTAAATTCCTGAAAATCCTTTTAAAGTAATGATTACTATTGCGTCTATATGTAAAAACAAGTAAGAAGTAATATAATTAAGTTATAGATTAAAATAAAAACAAACGCGGGGGTGTTTGCTTGAAATCAAGAACACTAGGATATGTACTTGCTCTTTTTTTAGGTGGGATTGGGGCACATGCATTTTACTATAGAAGATATGTAAGAGGAAGCTTATACCTCCTTTTTTGTTGGACCTATATCCCTGTTTTACTAGGATGGATTGATATTTTGTTCATAAATCGATGGCACAATAGAATTCAGGAAGATGGCTTTATCAACAAAATAGGAGAGGAAATACATACGAAAGGTACTAGCACTAAACAAACGAATCAAGAGAAGAAAATAAATATGAGTGGAATAGTGGAGGTGAAAAGTGAAAATTCGACACTCAGTTCAGAAGCAAAAATATTAAAAGAGGGTTCAAAAGATCTATTTTACAACGAAAAGAAGATCATTCTAACAAAATATAACCGTATCCAAACTCCAAAAGAGATTGTCAAAGAGATAGAAGAAATAAATAATCCAAAAACAAACTCAGTTGATGGAGTTAATATTACCATATCATTTTCCAATACAGGCACAATTTTAGCAAAGGATTCAATTAAGTACGCCAATAAAAAAGGAAGAAATGTGAGGCAGTTCCTTTGTTTGCTTATTGGACTACTTTTGAGAAATTAGATGGAAGTCAAAAAAAATGGTATTTCTACTGGAGAGAACAAGTATTAAATGGAAAGTATCCTGATACAGATTTAAGCTACGTTATTTTATTTATGTACGAACTAATGAATTATACCTTTAATCAAAGTAGCGCCTTTAATATCAGCATGATGGTTCGGTTACATGGGGCGTATCAAGAGAATCCCTAAATTAAGTAATTATTCAGTAAGATGGATTGCAGATATACTTTACGAAGTAAAAGAAGAAAAACTTGCCCATGAATGGGATGTTGAAAAGATTCATTTGCCAACCTTGTATCAGAAACTACAAGTACAAAAAGAAGAATTAGAGAAGATATCTATTACGGTATGGAAACCGTACATCCAAAGTAATAGGGAAACTGAGTTTTTTAAAAAGCATCGAGATAAAATATATAAGAAATTTAAAAGTAGCATCCCCTTATTGCAAGATATTTACCAAACAGAAAATATAGAATTGATAGATCGTTGGTTTATATTGGAGAAGAGTATGGAATCAAGATATTTATTTCAATCAGTTGTACTTGGGAGAAATAATCCTATAGTACAAGCAGAAGTCGTAAGAATTAAGCCAACTAAGGAATTGTATGAAGAAGTCACAGCATTATATAAACTTTCAGAAAATGTAGTGCGGATATTACATAATGAAAAAAGGGAAATAAAAACGAATGAAGAGGCTCTTCCGAAGGGGTTTAAAGAAACGATGCTAAATCATAAACGCTTTAAGGTTGTTCATCAGTCAAATCAACAGGAAAAGGGAGAACTTATTCCACCAGCACCACAAGAAGAACAGAAGAAAAAAACAAAATCAATGATTAATTTTGATGACGAAATCATAAAAGGACAAGAACAAGAAATGGAAGAAATTATCAAGCTTTTCAATGTTGATAATGATACTGAAGAAAAAATAAGATTATCAAAGGCAATAGTAGAGGTTACAGAACCAAAAGGGAAGACAGAAGAGAGAAGAGAAGGACTAGAATTTGAAACAATTGAGTATTCCTTTGTTGATATCCCTTTTCTCCAGAGTGGGATAAGTAAAAAAGGAGAGGAAAAGTTCTTAGAAACCTTGACTGATATACAAAAAGAGTTTTTAGCTCTATTTGAAAAGAGAAGCCTTTCAGAAATAATAGCCAACTCATTTGTAAAGAAAAAAGGCTTTATGTTAGGGACTTTTATGAGTGATTTAAATGAAAAAGCATACGAATATATAGGAGATAATTTGCTAGAACACCTAAATGGAGAAATTATGGTGTATGAAGAATACGAACAGATACTAACAAAAGTAAAGGAGATTAGCTTATGAATATAAAAAAGAGAGACTCATCCTCTATATTGAATTCGCTTTCAGGAGGGGTAGTACCAAATCGAGGGCTACAATACATTATGGTTGGACGGACAGAAGAAACTAAACAAATCCTAAGTGATCTTAATAATATTAAAAAAGGCTCCTCATTTATGAAATTATTTATTGGACCTTTCGGAAGTGGAAAGAGCTTTATCCAAGCTCTTATTCAGCAAGTAGCCTTTAGTGAAAAATTTGTTGTCGCAAAGGCGGATTTTACACCAGAAAGAAGATTATACGGTAGTGATGGAAAGGCAGTACTTTTTACGGAACTGATGAAGAACCTATCAACTGCTACGGTTCCAGATGGGGGCGTTACCAACCATTTTAGATAAATGGATTAGTGAAGTACAAATGAAGGTGGTGCGGGAGAAAGGATACGGTTCAGTAGAGTTTGATAATCCTGATTTTGTAAAAGATGTAGAACAGGAAATCAATTCTGTCGTTTCCAAAATGGATGAATTAGTTGGAGGTTATGACTTTGCACGGATTTTAACGCTCTACTTTAAAGGTTTTGTAGAAGATAATAATGAGTTGCAAAGATGTACCTTGAGATGGTTAAGAGGGGAATATAGCACAAAAACAGAGGCAAAACAAGATCTAGGGGTACGAGAGATAATATCCGATCAAAACTATTACGAATATATTAAGGTCTTGTCACAATTCGTTCGACAGATTGGGTATTCAGGTCTTGTCATTAACATGGATGAAGCCATTAATTTATATAAGATTACCCACCATCAAACAAGAGATAAGAACTATGAGACGATTTTAAAAGTCTACAACGATACCTTACAAGGAAATATAGAAGGGCTTTATATTACCGTTGGAGGTACACCTGAATTTCTAGTAGACGAAAGAAAGGGACTGTTTAGTTATGGGGCATTAAAAAGGCGATTGCAATCTAATCGTTTTGAAACCCATGAATTTAGAGATTTATCTCAACCTGTAATTAATTTAGCGCCTTTGAAACACAACGAGACCTTTGTATTGTTAAAAAAAATTCGGGACATTCATGCGATTCACTATGGGTATGATTCCATTGTACGGGATGAAGAGATAAAGAGTTTCATTCAAGAAGAGTACAGTCGCCCAGGGGCAGAAGAGAATCTAACAGTTGGAGACGTGATTCGTAATTTCATTGGAGCTTTGAATATTCTCCATCAAAACACAAGTTATGATCGCTCCAAATTATTTGGCCAACCAAACGAAAATGAGAGAAATGCAGAAACAATTATTAGTTCTCGTTTCTCTCGTTCAGAGGGATAGATGCATATGAGTTCATTTAATTTACTATCAAAATCCATGCAGAAAAAAGTTTGGGATATGAGATGGGAACGGTTAACGCTAATTCAAGAAAAAACCATACCTGTAGTGATAGGCACTACAAAAGATTTAATCTTGGCATCAGGAACTGCTTCTGGTAAAACAGAAGCAGCTTTTTTACCCATTTTGTCACGAATTGAAAATAGAGCAGAGAACCAATTAAAAGTGTTATATGTTTCGCCATTAAAAGCCTTAATTAACAATCAATTTGAGCGCATTGAAAAACTGTGTGAAAATAGTCGTATTCCTATTCATAAGTGGCATGGAGATGTAACCCAAAGTAAGAAAAAGAAATTCGTCCAGCATCCCTCAGGAATACTTCAAATTACACCTGAGTCCCTTGAAAGCTTATTTATTAATCGAACGGAACATATTAAAAACTTATTCAAAAGTCTTGATTTTATCGTCATTGATGAAATCCATTCTTTTATTAATACAGAAAGAGGTGTTCAATTACGTTCGCTTCTTTCTAGAATAGAAAACTATACAGAGGAACACCCTCGAATCGTTGGGTTATCTGCTACTATTGATAACTTTGACTTAGTAAAGAAATGGGTTAATTACCGTAAACCTGACCATGTAGAAATCCTTCAAGAGGAAGGTAGCGATAAAAATCTCTTGTATTATCTAATGCATTTTCAAACAGGAGAGGACCAAAAGAAACCGGTGGAATTATATGAGGATATATGGGAGTTGACCAAAGAACAAAAATCCATCATCTTTTGTAATAGCAGAGGAGAGGTAGAGGAGGCAACTGTCTTCCTTAATCGGTTAGCAGAAAAAAACATGGTAGGAGAAACTTATTATGCCCACCACTCATCCATCGATAAAAAAGAAAGAGAATATGTTGAAAAAACGATGATGGAATCGGATATGCCAAAAAGTGTAATTGCAACGAGTTCTTTAGAACTTGGAATTGATATAGGAGACGTAGATATTGTTATCCAAATTAACAATACTTTTACCGTTTCATCCTTAAAACAAAGGTTGGGGAGATCTGGCAGGAAAAGAAATTCAGATCAGATGTTACAGTTGTATTCCACTGAAGAGGATAGCTTAATCCAGTCACTAGCTGTTATGGAATTGATTCTTGAAAAATGGATTGAACCAGCAGAAGGATACTTGGCTCCATATGATGTTCTTTTTCATCAAACTATCTCGATTTGCCATGAAATGAACGGAATTACTAAAGATGCCTTAATGTCTCTAATAAAAGAAAACCATATCTTATTCATTTTAGATAGCAAGAAAGTAGAAATAATGATTGAGCATATGATAGAAAATGACCATTTAGAAAAGATAAAAGGCTCTAATGAAATAATTGTGGGCATTGAGGGAGAACGCATTCTTCGAAGTAAAGGCTTCTACGCTGTGTTTAAAACACCTGAAGAACTTACTGTACTAGAGGGAGTGAAAAAAATTGGAACACTGGATAAATCGCTTATGTTAAGTCAAGGGGATAACATCATTTTGGCAGGTAAGCTTTGGACAATCCACGATATTGATTTTTATAAGAATAAAGTCTATGTAAAGAAAGCAATAAATGGAAAACCTCCAAGATATACAGGAGGAAGAGTAAAAATTCATAAAAGAATCGGCGAAAAAATGATGGGAATTTTATTATCAAAGCAGGAATTTGAATATATTGATGAGACAGCTAAACAAACATTGTTGGATAAAAGAAAGCCTTATCATCAGTATGGCATTAAAGAGTCGGAACGGGTAATATGGGTGGAAAGAGAAGAGGCTGTTTTTGAAACATACACTAGCACGACCATAGCGAGAAATCTAAGTTGGGCTTTACGTACCTTAGGTGTTCAAATCAAACACATTGATGGAGCTGGGAGAATTATTATAGGTGGAGTTTCTGAAAAAGTAGAGAACATATTAAAGGAATTAAAAGAACGGGAATGGGACTCTAATGACTTACTGGAACATACTTTGGAGCAGGAATTTTTTAAGACCAAATATTCTCCTTATTTGCCTAAAGAGTTGCAAACAGAAATACATATTGCTCATGAAATAAATATTGAAGAAATGATGGAATATTTGAAAACATACTCTTTTAGAGTTATCAAATCAGATCGATAAAAAGAGTGTATTGATAATATTTTTTTAAAATTACTAATTATATTGATGAAATTTCAGTTCAAAATCGAAAAATGAACAAATCTCTTGTTCGTTAAAATATAGCCCTATACCGTTGGAAATATTAGATTCAGTAGGATAAAGCATATGCCTTCTAAGCATATGGTAAGGAGCGAATCCCCCTTGAGTACGGCTAATTAATTCAAAATAATTTCAACACATCTACAAAAAATGGTGTAAATCCAAAGGTGGATGGATAATTAGTCTTTCAGAAGTAATGGCGAAACATAAAAAACATAGGCTTTAATAAAACATAAGAAGGCCACTTCAAAATGGGTGGTCTCTAATAATGTTTAACAATGTGTTCATATCTAATCATATATTCTAAATAGAGGTGCAAAATGAGCGACGATTTGTTAAAAGAATTGATACAAGAGAATGATTATATTGAGTATTTACATGAATTTAGCAAAGAACTTGAAGGTCAAAGTGATAGGGGTGTTGTAGTTCTATCTGTTTCAATACTCGAGGAGGTTCTTAAGAAAGTATTAGAAGCAGCAGTCCTAGATGATAAAAGTCTATTTAAAAAATTGACGAATATAAATGGGGCATTTGGCAATTTTGATAATAATATTCATATTTGTAGAGCTTTTAATTTAATTTCAAAGACAGACTTTGAGTTGTTATTATCGACACAAAAAATAAGAAATAAATTTGCACATCAGGTACGTAGTATTTCTTTTGAAAATCAGGCTATTAGTCAATTGTGTAATAATATGAGTCTTCCGAAGAATGTATATCTACCAGATAATTTCAAAAAAGAATTAACATATGAATCTATTAATCCTATTACACAAAATACATCTAATCGAGAAAAATTTATTATGGTTTTTAAGTATCTATTTATTCAATTAGGTTTAAGAAGTATGATTCAAGAAATAAAAAAACTTTTCCCCGAACTATCTTATCTAGAAGGAATGGAGACTCTAGATTTAAACGTTTTAATAGATTGTTTTGAAAAGATTAATGATATATTTAGTTCCTTAAATAACGTAAATCAAATAGCCGATATTGAAGGAATAGAAGACTATAAAATTGTATTAAATCTCTTATTAGAACCAATTAAAGAAATGCAAAATAAAATTGACACAGTGAAAAATAGCTAATCAACATCCTATATATAAGATGAACTTTTTATGAGGATTTCCAAGCTTAAATAAATGCTTTTAATAGTGGATAGGCAATACTCCTGTAACTGCTTTCAAAGATGAAAAAGCAACTAAAAATTCAGAAGAGATACCAGCTGATAAACAAAACCAATTTTTGGAAATCTATATGAAGTGGCAAAATCGGAAAATTAAGAGCCAATTGATGGATTGAAATAATTTTAACTATGTAGAGTTCACTAAAGATGAAACTACCGGAAGAGCAGTTTTTTTTGGGTAGAAAATAAAAGTATTATTAATTCGTTTTAAGGAGCGATGATTATGAACGATTTAGAGGCTTTATTAGATAAAGTTTTGGACGCAGGTGCAAATACTATATGGGGAGAATTAAACAATTTAAAAGGAGCGTCTCCAGAAGAAATAGCAGCAGCTAGCAAAAGATGGATTTGGGAACTGATTCAAAATGCTTCAGATTGTGCTAGTAAAGATAAAAGTGTGAACATATTTATCAATTATAATAAGGTACCATTTTGGAGTTTGCTCATGATGGAGAAGTTTTTACATATAAAAATTTGTTAGATTTGATTACTCAGATTTCTTCGAAACAAAGTTCTGAAGAAGAAAAAACGGGGAAATTTGGGACTGGCTTTATTTCTACTCACTTATTATCAGAGAAAATTGTACTAAATAGTTTTTTCTCTAATGGAAGTGGTTACTGCACACCATTAGAAATAACTCTAGATAGAAGTGGTAAAACATATGAGGAAATAAAATTAAATATCGAAAAAGAGTTATCTTATATAGAAGAACTTAAAACAAAAGCACTAGATTTAAAAGAAGATGAGATTGCACGCATAACCCGCTTTAATTATGATTTAAAGGGTTCATTAGATTCACAATTAGCTGTAGATAGAGGAATAGATAATTTACTTGAAACTATCCCTTATTTACTATCATTTAATGCCAATATAAAATCTATAACATATAACGGAAATTGTTATAGAGTTAAGGATATTAAAGAAATAGGTGTGTATAAAGTAATTGAAATAGTTAATAGTAATAACGAAGAATTTCATATAATAATATTTAATAAAGGTAAAACTGAAGTAGCTTTCAAGGTACGTATGGGGCCAAAGTTTGAAATAGATAAGTTAAATAAAGGGGTATCTAAGATATTTTGTAAATTCCCATTAGTTGGTACTGAAAGTTTTAGTTTCCCTCTTATAATAAATAATCCTGAACTGGATGTTCTAAGAGATAGAAATGGAATACATGAGGGAGCAGACAAGAATATTCAAATATTAGAGGACGCTAAAGAGGTATATGCCTATATCTTAAACTTTGTAAGTAAAGAGGGTTGGAAACAACTATATAACTTATGTATTACACCAAATAATAAACAAACAAAATTGAATGAAAATTTATATGATCAAATAAAAAACTTATTTGAATATATCCCATTGATTGAAACAAACGTAAATGGTGTCTATTGTGGTTTGAAAAAGTACAAAGGTGATACAGAATCAGAAAATGTTGTAATCCCTTATCATGAAAATAAAGAATTAAGAGATGATTTATGGGTTTTAGCAAATGATATAGTCAAATTTCCAATTCCAACATTTGAGGAGTATAAAGAGTGGGCTAACATTTTAACAAGTAAAATTGATTTAAATGATTTAAATGAAAAATTGTTAAATGGCAACAAAAATATGGAAACACTTTTGCAAAAATACAATAAAACACAGGTAGAACTATTTGATTGGTTAAATAAATTTTACGATCTGTGGGATAGAAGTTACTATGAGATTGATAAAATTGAAAAAGTATATGTATTGAATCAAAATTTAGAGTTTAAGATAGCGAATAGTATTTTTAAAGATGCTAATTTAGATGAAAGATTAATAGAAGTTCTTACTGAATTAGGAACAGACATAAAAAATAAGTTATTAAGCAAAGATTTAATTATAAGTGAGAACATTATTAAGGAAGGTCTAGAAAATAAGGATATTGCAAAGAAAATAGAAAGATTAGTAGATGATATTTTAAGTGAGGAAAGTGTAAAGGATAATAAGAGAGATTCTGAAACGCAAATAAAGTTTAATAAATTAACTAATTGGTTTATAGAATATCCAGAAGAAAGTAAGCAATTATTTGAGAAGTTATATAATAGACGAACGTTACTATCATCACTAGAACAAACTATATATAGATTTAAAATTGCTGAAAAAGTAGAATCAAACAATATTGAAATTGAAGAATTAGATGCTATTATTAGCAATCACAAAAAAATTTCAGAAATTCTTAGTAATATTGGAGAAATTACTGATGTGGAAATTCTTAAAGAATTAAAACATCATTCTGTAAGCAATATCGATTACTACCGTTTTTTTGAAGAGAAATACGAGAGATCTAAGGAAAGAATTTATAGCTATTTGAAATCTAATCCGAAGTATGAAGTTCCTGATAGTATTGAAATTTGGGAAAACGAAAAGTATTCAAAAACAGTTTTTCCAGCAAAGAAAGATAATGTCGAAATTAATATTATTATACGACCTAGTGATGGGGACAAAATTATTATTCATGATGATGCAGAGTTTGACGTATTAGATAGCAGAAATTATGAGCTATGGACTGATAATGGAATAGATACGCCAAGGGATATTACGCTTGGAGATATTTTGAAAACAACAGGTATGAATGTTATTCCGCTAAGAAATATATTTGAAAAATATTGAGGATGATACAAATGGAACGTATAGTGCGACAACTGATAGAAAATAATACGAGAGATAATGTAATATACTATGACTCTGCTGTTAGTGCTGAAAAATTAGCTAAACTCATCGCAGGATTTGCAAATAATAATGGCGGATACATAATTTTAGGGGTATATGATGATGGTTTAAACTTATATATAAAAAATTATTTGTTTAATATCAATGAAGGTGCTATAGAGAATTTTCTATGCAAAAAATTATCTTATAAAATTGAATATATTAAACTTGATGATAAAAAACTAATATTCATTAGCATTGAAGCGAGTTCCAATCTAATAAAAATTGAGAATATAGCATATTTTATTAATGGGAATGGTGTACTAGATGAAATTGTAGAAAAAACTATTTTCTTATCTTATACACATAATGAATCAAATATTGCTTCTATTATAGAAAATGGATTAGTTGAGAAGTGTGGGATGTTTATAAAAATATCAAGGGATATAAATAGGTTAAGGTATAAAGATAGTATAAGAGAGTATATGGAAACTATAAAAAAACATGATTTTGTATTAACTATAATTAGTGATAAATATTTGAAATCTCGTGCTTGTATGTTTGAAGTACTTGAATTGATGAGAGATAGAGAATATTATGAAAAACTATTATTTACCATTGTTTCTGAAAAAGACGAACAAGATTATTTCACAGAAAACGAATTACCTGTAAAACCAGAGGTATATGGAACTGGTAGGTTTAATTATATTTCATACTGGCAATCAGAATTACAGAAGTTGAAAGAATTAGATAGTTCTATAATTAACCCCGCTCACAAAGCAGAGTTAGTTGATGAAATAAGGGAAACAGAATTAATTGCTATTCATATTGGAGAATTTCTTGAAAAATTAAAGGACGGAATAGGTACAAGTATTTCGAATTTAGTAGAGACTGAATTTCAAGAATTTTATGAGATAATAATAGATTTTTAATTGCATGAAGGCATTAATATTAAAACAATAACATAAAGAATAAATAATGTTCTTTGTTATTTAGTCAATCAATCTTAATTTATATAGTTATAAAAAAGGCTACTGAGTGTTTAATTACTACTTCGTAGCCTTTTAAGTCACATCTTCTATATTCAACCTTCTTATATTCAATTTATTGGTAATAATTTTCGGAATTTAGGAGGGAGTTCTCTATCTACACCAATTTTTATCGAACGCTGGAGGTAATTGTTTTTTCGAGTAAATGATAAACTTAATCAAAGTTATGGAAGATTAGTTTGTGAAACTAAAGCTACAATTATGGATGGAGCATAGGGCTAGCGAGAATTAAACATCATTATATTGAGAAAGCCGGAAGTACTTTAAATGTACCTTTCAAGCGTTTCATTAGAGCAACAGCTACCAAGTTATATAGTGAAGGCTTTTACCCAAGTATTGGGAAACTCAAAGAGCGACCAACACCACAAAATAGAGAACGAATATTCATTGTCGCACATCTTTAGAGGAACAAGTACCCGAAAAGTATTTCCTAACGGACGAGAAAGTGAAGGTTCTGATAGCAAATCAAAAATAATAATTTAATAATCTTTGGTGGTACACAAAAGAATCATCAAGCATAAAGTCAACGAGAATTAGTATATAATTCTAAAGCAATAATAGGTTCTCTATTAGCATCGGATGCAAAGAACCCAAAACAAATTGTAATTCGTACAGTAGGTAAGCTACCTGGTAAACATGAGCAAAACAATCGTGTGTATCACGTTAAAGGGTTTAGTCCAACCGATACCCAACCCCCTGTACAGAAAATATGTTTACCAATCCTTACACCAGATCGGGTAGAGAAAAGGGAAAATGGTAGACGTGTCAAAGGACCAGACGAACCTATGTTTACAATCACTGTCACAAGATCGTCATGGCGTAGCTATTGGAAGCTACTACAAAAGGATATGATATAGCTCACCCAGGAGATGGTGTAAATTACAGTGTACCTAACTCGAAAACTCGTAGAGGGCGTGTAGGAAAAGGGATTGCGAATACATTAGATACTAGTTGCCAACAAGGAGTGTTAACAGAAGAATTTCGAATTAGAAGGCTGGCACCGAAAGAGTGTTTAAGATTACAGGACTTTCCAGATGAAGCATTTGAGAAAGCTACAACTGTTAACTCATACTCGCAACTATACAAGCAAGCAGGAAATAGTGTAACCATTAATGTAATACAGGCAATTGCGAAAGAATTTTGCTGATCATATATTGCACGGAGAAGGACGAGAGATAATTAAAATGATAAATGAAGAAAAAATAAATTCTAGAATTATTTGGAGGTATAGGAGCACCGAGAAAAGCACTTATCAATTTATGAAGGACTTAATCAAGAAATAACAGATGAAAGCATGTTGTTACAGTATCAGAAACGGATATACGGAAGAGATACATTTACAGGCAACCTAGTTTATAAATCCCAAAAGTATCTTTCAACAATTGCTCGTGTGTCATCCAGGGAAGAGGCTGAATCAATAATTTAGAACATTTGGAAAGCTTTACTGACATGTAATCAATTTTATATGGTGCCTGTTTTATGTAATATCTAAACTAAACTATTAAAATTATCAACCCGAATTTAACACAAGAAGAGCATGTCTTGTTTATTTTTTTCAAAACATGCTCTTTTCTTTGGTTCATATATTCAGACTAATAACATTATTTCAATATACTTTATTTTTAAAATACATTATCTATTCCCATTTATACGCTGCCAAGCAATATTTTTAGCCCCAATTCAGCCCCAAATCGCCCCAAAACAAAGCATTAATATGCTATATCTTGCACAGTTCAAAAATATGAAAAAACCTGTAGAAGGTTGATGTTATGGGATTTCCGTCCTAGCTGTTGTTATACTTTGCATCGTTTTCACAGTATATCATGAAATATGTTCCATAGTCTATAAACATTATGACAGCAACGTTTATCGTTCATTGATTTAGTGATTAGCCCTGTTGCTGCCCCAACTACTTCTAAACTGTTACTAAATAAATATACATTCATACCTCGATTTAATAAGATTGTGCAATGAGTATGTCGTAAACTATGCAAAGTAATTTTGTGAAGTGAAGTTTAAGCAGAAAAGGAGATTTTACCTATTAACTGAGGAATTGGAACAACAAACGTTATCTCTGTTTTAAATGAATTGTAATGGAGGATATCACAGATTGTAACTTGATACACTTAATTAAACCAAAATTGGTGAGAATTATTGATAAAGTTAGTTATTTGGCAATTTGCCCTATAAGTAAATATAAAAAAGCCCCGTTTCTCGCATTAAAATTGAGAAATTAGGCTTTTCTCGTAACTCTAGAAAAGCGCACGATTGTGGAAAATCATAACCATATTTCTTCTTAAACTAAAGCCTTCGTTCGTTTAAAAAGAAAGGCAAATCTATAAAGAATAGTACATAATTATGATACGGTTCACCTTAATATAGTTAGTTTCCATTATATATATATATATGTGTTTACCAGCGATTCATCGCTATTTTCACCAAGACAATGTATAATAAGAAAAGCAGAAGAAGAATTCATTTTTCCTCTAGTGAAAAAAAGAGGTGCACTCACTTGAAACAATTTGAAACAGCATTACCTGAGCAGTATGAAACATTAAAAAAACAGGCCTATTATACGTCTAGCTGGCGAGAGCGTTTAGCCGCAGTCGAAATATTATCGGCTTATCAACATGACAAAATCATAGATATATTAAAAAATCGTATGGAACATGATACTGTCAACAAGGTCCAATTAGCAGCCTATGAAGCACTTGTGGCGCTTGGCGAGGACGTAGAGAAACCATCACCTGCACGTTTTGATATTATCAAAGGAACAGACAAAATTTTCCTACGGGTTAAAAAGAGCTTGCCAAAGGACCATACAGTGGCAGATTTTGCGGATAAACTAAAACGTATGCGTTTAGATGTCTTTGATGCGTATGAAGGCGACAAAGGTGCAGAATTTATGAACTGGTTAGAGGAACGTTGGGCAAAATTGTAACAATAGTTTTACGACTTATGAAAGCAAGTCATTCTCTCCGATTGTGGAGGGAATGGCTTTTTCTTATCTTACGCTGCGGTTCATCGAAACTAATATTAAATTGAATTACTTCTTCTATTGATTATCCTTCTTATTTAATGATAAAACAAACAACTTATTAACTTAACCTGCTCCTTTATTTTAAGTAAAAATCTGCACAATTTCTTAGCTCCATAACGATTTTCTTTAAATGTGTTACTCAAGAAAATGGCCCGATTGCAGAACAAGAACAATCCTGTCTATCAACCTCTGTTCCAAAACTTGTAATAATCGTTTACATAACAACTGAAAAAAGCATTAACAAGGGTAGGAACAATCCTTATAGTTAATGCATTTATGAATCATTTATAGCTAAACAATGACATGATTTGCATAGCGCACTGTTGCAACATAATCCATAATTAAACTAACATCTTTTCTTAAAAATAGATTTCTATGAATTTAAAGCTGAGCCCTGTGTTTTAATGAGTCAGCTTTTGCAGTATAAAGATTTGATTTTATTCTAATAATACATTATTGAACAATTAAATCGGTAGTGCTATACTTTAATTTGTAATTTCATACAATAATTGCTAGGAGAGCTGGTGTTGCCAGCTGAGAGTAGAGCCGTAAGCTCATGATCCTTTTACCTGATCTAGATTATGCTGGCGTAGGGAAGCAGATAGGATATTGTCTATTATACAAGTCCTTGTTTCCTTATTGTGGAAGCAAGGGCTTTTTTATCTTTCATTAACGGGCTGTATAACCCTCATCTAAAGATTGAGAGAAGCGAAGAAGAAAGATGGGGGATAACTGCCTGTAAGAGCCGATTGGTTCGACTAACCATCAAGTGGGGATGAAGAAGTCCCGCTTGATGGAAGTTTCACTTTATTTGCTATAACATTTTAATTGAATATTGAAAAGACCACTAGGGGTGCACGGATGTGCTGAGAGAGGAAACTCAACTCTTTGAACCTGATCTAGATCATACTAGCGAAGGGAAGTGGCTTACTTTTTGTACTTCAATGTACAAGATTTATAGCCACTTCTCTATGCTTGAGGGGTGGCTTTTTGTATGGAATTATAATGAAAGGAAGTGAACAACAACTTAATTTCTATTTTAGATATGAAAGAATAGGATGATTTAAGAAATGAATAAAAAAATAGCGCTCCATATCATTACAGATGGCCAGCATTCACTACATGAAGTGGTCCATTTTGTAACTAAGTTTGAACCCTATATAAGCTATTTGCATATTCGTGAGCCAAGTTGCACTGCTTCTGAACTCTTTGATTGTATAAGAAAATTAAAATATGCAGGCTTTCCATTACAAAAGATTGTGATTAATGATCGAATCGATGTTGCACTTGCTGCGGATGTTTCTCATGTGCAAATAGGTTATCGTAGTATTCCTGTAGCTATCGCAAGTGAGAAGTTCTCAAATCTTAAAATTGGTGCATCTATTCACTCTCTTGAAGAGGCTACAAATACAAAAGTAGATTGGTTACTCTATGGACATATTTTTGATACAGAAAGTAAGAAAGGAATCGCTTGTCGTGGAACAAAATTATTACAACAGCTTGTAAGCACTGTATCTATTCCTGTGATTGCTATCGGTGGAATCACTCCGCAAAATACAAAAGAAGTATGTGCGTCAGGAGTTTCAGGAATTGCAGTGATGTCAGGAATTTGGCAGGCAAATGACCCTATTGAAAAGGTAAAAGAATATGCTCGTCAACTTAAGGAGTGGGAAGATGAAAAGTTTCGATAGTATGATCATCATCGGTAGTACAATCGCACATTGACTTGCTGAACGCGTTTTACACGTAGTAATTCTTGAGAAAAAGGTAATTGCAGAGGGTGCTTCACATGTAGCTGCTGGATTACTAGGGGTTCAGCACAATGGGATGACGATCTTTTGTATGAAATGGTAAGAAAAAGTCGAACATTATTTCCAAAAGTAGCCGAAAAAATCCGTGCAAAAACAGGTATTGATATAGGGTACAAAGTGAAAGGAATATACAGGATTGCAAATTCAGAAGAAGAATTTGAACGTATCAACAAATTCGCTTTTGGCAAGTATCAGCTGGAGAAGAAACATTGTTGCTTTTTTCAGAAGAATTAAGAAATTTTGAACCAAATGGAAGTGATTTCCTTAAAAAGTAATTGCCCATTACTTAATGCTCCTATATTTTTAAAACGATTTTATATTGTATCAAAACGTTATAGTAAATACGTCACTGGTGCAACGATAGAGCCAAATTCATATCAAGAGATGTTAAAGCAATGAGTATTGTAGACATATTACAAAAGGCATTTTCTATTGTTTCAGCCCTACAAGATGCGAGTTGGGACCGAACATGGGCAGGATTTCGAAATGGAGGCAGAAGTTATATGGAAGTACATTCGACAATTCAAGGGCAATTTGTATCAACAGGACATTATCGTTATAGCATATTGCTAAGCCCATTCGTAGGAGAATATATGTCAGATTTAATGGTGAAACACTATGTTTATTAATGGAAATAGGATGGAAGTTCCAGACCATGTGAAAACAATTGAGAGCTTATTGATTCACTTAGGGCTTCAGGAAAAAATAGTTGTTGTCGAACAAAACGGCGTAATTTTGAAAAAAGAAAATTATTCGACAGTGGTTAAGTCTACTGATTCTATTGAGATTGTTACATTTGTCGGAGGGGGTTAACATGTATCAAATTGGACCATATACATTTACTTCAAGATTATTACTAGGAACAGGGAAATTTTCAGATTTTGATATTCAAAAAGGAGCAATAGAAGCATCAGAAGCTGAAATTTTAACATTTGCTGTGCGTCGTATGAATATTTTTGAACCATCCCAGCCTAATTTGCTAGATAAAATAGATTTATCAAACTATCGATTATTACCAAATACTGCTGGTGCGAAAACAGCTGAGGAAGCAGTACGTATTGCTAAACTAGCAAAAGCATCTGGGTTATGCGATATGGTGAAAGTTGAAATAATCGGGTGTGATGATACATTATTGCCTGATCCATTAGAAACATATCGTGCATGTGAAATGCTTTTAGCAAAAGGGTTTATTGTACTACCGTATACTTCAGATGATGTCGTTCTTACTCGGAAATTACAAGAACTTGGGGTTCATGCCATTATGCCAGGTGCGTCGCCAATTGGTTCAGGACAAGGAATTTTAAATCCATATAATTTACAAGTTATCATTGAACAAGCGACAGTACCTGTTATTGTAGACGCAGGTATAGGTACTCCGTCTGATGCAGCACTTGCTCTTGAACTAGGTGCGGATGCAGTCTTGCTAAATTCAGCAGTTTCTGGTGCGAAGAATCCAGTGCAGATGGCAGAAGCTATGAAACTAGCAATTCATGCAGGTAGACTAGGTTTTGAAGCAGGAATTATAGAGAAAAAAGAGCGGGCTCAAGCTAGTAGTCCTTCACAGGGGATGAGTATTATTGATTAATCGCTATTCAAGACAAGAACTATTTTCATTTATAGGACAAGTTGAAAAAAATTCAACAAAAACACGTACTTATTGTTGGAGCAGGAGCATTAGGTAGTAGCAATGCCGAAATACTTGTACGTGCTGGAATAGGTAAGTTATCCATAGTGGACCGAGATTATGTAGATTGGTCAAATTTACAACGCCAACAACTATACAGTGAAGAAGATGTGTTTCAACATTTGCCAAAAGCTGTTGCTGCAAAACAAAGATTAGAGAAAATTAATCGTGATGTGCTGATTGAAGCGTTTGTTCTAGACATTTCGTCATCTGAACTTTTTGCGTTTCAAGATGTAGATCTAATCATCGATGCAACAGATAATTTTGAAACACGTTTCTTACTAAATGATTTTGCAGTCAAGTATGAAATTCCATGGATTTACGGAGCATGTGTAGGTAGCTATGGTATTACATATACCATTTTGCCGCATGAAACACCTTGCCTACACTGTTTGATGGAAATCATTCCTTTATTCGGAGGGACAACTTGTGATACTGTAGGAATTATTGCACCTACAGTTACGCAAGTTGTGTCACATCAAATGGTAGAAGCATTGAAAATCTTAGTGGAAGATTGGGAAGCAATCCGAAAAGAATTATTGGCATTTGATTTGTGGAAAAACGAGCAAACAAAGATCAATGTAAAAAGTTTAAAAAAGTCTACATGTTTGACTTGTGGATTAAACCCAACCTATCCATATTTAACGAAAGAATCAATAACCAAGGTTGCAGTACTATGCGGTCGTAATACGGTTCAAATTCGTCCTGCAAAACCAAAGTTAGTTAATATTATTGAGTTTGAAAAGAACCTGGCTCCACATGTTCAACATTTGAAGTCAAATCCATTTTTAATTCATTTTCAAGTTAATCAAAATCAGATTATTCTTTTTCGGGATGGACGTGTATTAATTCATGGAACGAATGATATTGTAGAAGCGAAGAAAATCTATCATCAATATTTTGGATGAGGATAGGTATAAAATGTTCCATATTTCCGAGGGCAAGTACGATTTCGTGTAATGGACCTCATTTTCAAGATTTACCTGACCAAGAAAACTATCGTTTAATAGCAAAAGTAGATAATGCAATAATTGGTACGAACGTGAAAATTGTTGATGAGTTAGGCGATGAAGTATCACATGATAGCATATCTATTGGGGAAGTCATCGTCAGAGATAATATTGGGATGAAGGGCTATTGAAAAAACGAACAAGCAACAATATTGTCGATAAAAGATGAAAGACGGCGACCTTAGCCGTGTATTTAAGCTAGTTTAAATTATTTTTAATACCTCTTTTAAGTTAGTATAAAAATGAAAACTTAGAGGAGGTTTTTTTATGTACAATCAACACATTTTGTATTTCAACGTTTTCAACCTAATAATTTCGAACAGCTAGCGAGGGACAGGTCAATTGAACAAATGCTAATAAAGCATATCCATTTACTCTTTCAATCATATCAGCAGTATTGCTAAGGATAATAATCCAGCAAGCGAGAGAAGATACAAACATGGTAAACTTTTATATGTACTACCCGATAAAATATTTTTGAAGTGGTAGGGCGCAATTTAATGCTCGAGGAGCGAAAATCCATAACTTCGCTCTGAAGGAAGGTGAGTATTTGTATAAAATTATGATTGTTGAAGATGACAAGGCATTGTCAAATGGTATTGCTCTTGCTTTGCAAGGGAGTGAAATGGATGTTCTGCCATTTCACAGTATTCAATCGGCAAAAATGCAGTTATCTAATACTAACTTTGATTTGTTGATATTGGACATTAATTTGCCTGATGGGAACGGACTAGACTTGCTGTGCGAAGTGAAAAGAAACAGTACTATACCCGTAATCATGCTCACAGCAAACGATATGGAAACAGACATTGTGGCAGGACTTGAAATGGGAGCAGATGATTACATTACTAAACCATTTAGCCTTGCCGTGTTGCGTGCAAGAGTAAATACGCAGCTCAGAAAACAAGTGGTCACAAAAGGAAATCAATTTAAACAAGATCACTTTGTTTTTGACTTTGACCGCATGGAATATTTTAAAAACGGAAAGGTAGTTGAGCTGAGTAAAACCGAGCAAAAACTGCTAAAAATTTTAACAGCCAACAAAGGCGTTACTTTAGAACGCAGCGTATTGGTTGAACGTATTTGGAGCGATGGCGCACATTATGTGGACGAAAATGCTTTGTCTGTTACGCTAAAGAGATTACGGGACAAGCTTGAGGATAACCCTACAAAACCCGTATATATAAAAACAGTGTATGGTATAGGTTATTTATGGGCGGTGAAATAAATGGCGTTTTTTAAAGCAAATAAGGTCATTGATCGATTAAACAAAATGATTGATAATGCGATAGAGGGAAGACCAATTGAAAATGGATTTGATGAAAGCAAGCTGTCTGCGCTGGAAACTAAATTATCCCACTACCTTACAGCAAACAGTGCCACAAAAATACAGCTAGCTGACGAAAAATCACAAATCAATCAACTGATTTCCGATATATCTCATCAAACGAAAACGCCTCTTGCTAATATTCTGCTCTATACTCAACTTTTAGCGGAAAGTGAGCTGTCTGACTATGATCAAAACTGTGTGGCAGCTTTAACGCAGCAGGCAGAAAAATTAAACTTTCTTATTTCTTCTCTTGTAAAAGCATCTCGGCTTGAAACGGGAATTATTACAGTTACCCCTACAAACAACAACGTAGCGAACATGCTTGAAACGGTTATAGAGCAGGCTACACCGAAAGCTATAGGAAAAAACATTGCTTTAACGGTAGATAGTAGGGATGTAGAGGCAGTCTTTGATCCAAAATGGACAGTGGAGGCACTATACAACATCGTAGATAATGCCATTAAATATACACCAAGTGGCAGAAGTGTCCAGTTATCTGTCACTCCGTATCAGCTTTTTTGCAGGATTGATGTGGCCGATACAGGACTCGGTATTTCAGAGGATGAAACGGCAAAGATTTTTTCTCGTTTTTATCGTTCACAGGAGGTAACCGACAAAGAAGGCGTCGGCCTTGGTCTTTACCTTGCGAGAGAAATCATTACAGCCCAAGGCGGATATATAAAGGTCAAGTCTAGGTTGGGAGTTGGCTCTGTTTTCTCGGTGTTTCTTCCAATAAAAAATTGAATTCTTTCAGCACTGTTAGATTTGATTTTGCTTCAGAAAGATTCTCGAAAGATTCGAAGTTTATAATATGAATTGCAGAGATGGAAGACATATTTTTTTGGAGGAAATTTAAATGATTATACTTGAAACAAAGGATTTAATGAAAATTTACGGGAAAGGGGATACTGCCGTTCATGCATTGGATGGCGTCAGTATGAAAGTGGAGAACGGTGAGTTTGTTTCGATTGTAGGTACTTCCGGTAGCGGCAAATCCACATTGCTTCATATGCTTGGCGGTCTTGATCGCCCGACTAGCGGAAGGGTGATTGTGGATGGTCAAGAACTTTTTAAGTTAAAGGATGAAGAACTTACGATTTTCCGCCGCCGAAAAATCGGCTTCGTTTTTCAAAATTATAATCTTGTCCCTACTTTAAATGTCTATGAAAACATTGTTCTTCCTATTGGCTTAGATGGCAATACGCCTGATAAAGCATATGTGGATGCCATTATTCACACGCTTGGTCTTGAGCGTAAACTTCAAAATATGCCCAATAATTTATCTGGAGGGCAGCAGCAGCGCGTTGCTATTGCTAGAGCTTTGGCATCAAAGCCTGCCATTATTTTAGCCGATGAGCCAACGGGAAACTTGGATACTAAAACCAGTCAAGATGTTCTGTCTTTATTTAAAGTAACAAGTAGACAATTCAAGCAAACGATTGTCATGATTACCCATGATGAGGAAATCGCACAGCTTGCAGACAGAATTGTCCGTATAGAAGACGGACAGATTGTAGATGGTGGTATCCATGCTTAAAGTAAATAGTAAAAGAACCATTCATTTGCTTGCAAAAAGTTCGTTCAAAGCAAGTAGAATGAGAAACTTATTTGCTATCGTTGCAATTATTTTGACTTCGGTCATGTTTTCGGGGCTATTTACAGTAGCTACAAGCCTTGTTGCATCGATTGAGGAAAGTACTATGCGACAGGTGGGCGGCAGTGCACATGGTAGCTTTAAATATCTGTCAAAAGCGCAATATGACGCGCTGAAAACGCATCCTGATATTAAAGATATTTCTTTCTCTGTCGTTTTGGGCGTGGGTGAAAATAAGGAGCTAGCCAAACACCCTACTGAAATTCGATACACTAGCGGTGAAAACAATGCAAAGGGTATGTTTTCTATGCCGACAACAGGAAAACTTCCACAAAATGATGATGAAATTGCCACAGACACACTCGTTTTAAAGCAACTTGGTGTTTCTGCGAAGCTAGGTCAGAAGGTTACCTTAGACTATTCTTTAGCAGGGGAAAAAATAAGCAAAACCTTTACACTAGTAGGTTATTGGACAGGTGATAAGGTTATGCAGGCAAGTCAAGCATGGGTGAGCAAAAGCTATGTGGAGAAGCAACTTGCCAATTACAAACCAAGTAAGCAGGGCTATGATGTAGGTCTTATCAACGCTGATGTCAATTTCAAGAACAGTTTTCGTATTGAAAGCAAGCTGCAAAAAGTGATTGTAGACAGTGGGTTCAGTCTGGACGACATTGATTATGGCGTCAACTGGGCTTATACCGGAAACGGTGAATCTCTAGACATAAGTACCATCGTTGCGACTGTTGGTGCCATTTTAATGATTGCTTTTAGTGGTTATTTAATGATTGCTAATGTATTTACAATTAGTGTGGCAAATGATGTACGGTATTATGGACTGATTAAAACAATTGGTACAACTCCAAAGCAAATTCGTAAATTGATACGTAGACAGGCGATGTGGCTCTGTTTCATCGGTTTGCCAATTGGGTTGCTAGTTGGATATCTTGTGGGAATGATGCTAGTTCCGATTGTCTTGTCTATTATGAACACCGATGTCATTAAAATATCAGCTCATCCACTTATCTTTATTTTGTCTAGTATTTTTTCAGCAGTCACTGTTTTTGTCAGTGTTTCAAAGCCGTCAAAAATTGCGGCAAAAGTCAGTCCGATTGAAGCGCTTCGTGTTACAGATAACAGTGCAGGGAGTAAACGGAAGATAAAGAAAGGGACTAAAGTAAATTTGTGGACGATGGCCTATTCAAATCTTGCTCGCAATAAAAAGAAGGTCGTGCTTGTCTCCATCTCACTTTCTTTAGGGCTTGTGATTTTAAATGCTACCTATTCGATTGCAAATAGCTTTGATATGGATGAATATTTAAGCCGTTCTATCATGAACGATTTTGCAGTGGGAGACGTGTCTAACTTTAACGTCAATCTCAACTATAGCAACCAAGACACGTTAAGCGAAGGCTTTTTCTCTGAGCTGTCCTTACAAGAAGGCATCGAAAGCATCAATAACATCTATTTTACAGAATATGAAGTGCCAACAGGGCCGCGCTTTGTCGATATTCCTAAACAATTGGCGAAGGAATATGGCGCAGATAGTAAGAGAGTTGAAGCACTTAAACGCTATGCTCAAGAACCAAAACAACTATTGCACCTGTATGGTCTTGATGAGGGTGCTTTGCAAAAGTTAATCTTACTGCATGGCAAAATAGAGGAGCAAAAGCTTTATTCGGGAAAATATGTGATAGCTGCACCATTTGATGCACAAGGCAATATTTTATACTATGCAATCGGTGACAAAATTCAGCTTCCAGATCCAACCGGACAAATGCGGGAATATGAAGTGCTTGCTGTTGCGGACATTCCAGAAAGCATAAGCGCAAGACACTCGCATCCGTTAACGCCAACATTTTATTTGCCAAGCCAAGTCTTTTTAGAGCAAATTGAACAAAAAGCCCCAATGCTAAGCACGATTGATGTGCAAGATAGCGCAATGGAAAAAATGGAGCGTTTTTTAGCAAACTATAGTACTAACACCGACCAAAACATGGAATTTGAATCCAAGGCGTCTTTAGCGGCAGAATTTGAAAACTTGCAAAAAACGTTGAAAATCGTTGGGATTACCATCAGCATTCTAGTAGCTTTCATTGGCATTATGAATTTCATCAATTCTGTCATTACCTCCATCAATGCACGTCGACGAGAGCTTGCGATGCTACAAAGTATCGGTATGCTAAATAGACAGGTAATTAAAATGCTTATACTGGAAAGTACCATGTATATTCTGCTAACTATAGCTGCAACGCTTACTATTGGAAGTGCAATTTGCTATCTGGGTCTAAATGCATTTACAGCAGGGGCAGCCTATATGAAGCTATATTTTACAGTTGTTCCATCACTGCTATGCCTTCCAATACTTCTTGTCATAGCGATAATAGTTCCTGTCATGTGCCAAAAGGTCATTTCAAAAAGCAGTATTGTAGAGCGATTACGTAAAATAGAGTAGGTACCTATTACCATCAAACCATTGAGCTAGCTAATTATAGCTCCGAATTTACACGCAACAAGGCAACTCTCTTGGGGTTGCCTTTTGTGTATCTACTAAAGGGGTAGCGAAGAGAAGTGAATGCGAGATTGTTGTTTTGCAGCATAGGCATTCACGATGACTTATACAATTTATACATGGCCGTTTCGTTATCAATAGATTGAGCAATTTTAAAAGCTTCCTCTTGCGTTTTATGATTATTTATAATTTCATATAAAAACCTTATAACGAACATAAAATTAGCATTACCGTCTATGTAATCATCAGGGCCTATATATGAGTGACAACCACATGCAAGAAAAGCGTTTGCTAGCTGTTCCTTGCCTAATGTGCAACCAGAGCCTATCACTTTCACATCTTTTATATTCGTATATTGTTTAATCTCTTGCTGTCCAAAAAAATCACCTCTTGGCTCATTGCCTTCATAAACATCTTCACCAAGTTCAGGCATACATAATCTACCTTCATCTCCATGAAAATTTAAAATTAAATAATCTACTTTATTATCAAGTTCTTTACCGGATAGAACATCAATCAGATCATTGGGTCTACCTATCCAATGTATATTTACCCTTACGCCAAAATACTCTAGTGCTGATCGTATAGCATACGATTCCATATCACAATTCGGTCCTACGACTAAACTGACATACATTTCAGGTCTACTCAACTTACATTCTCCTTTTTACGTCAATTCACATGCTACAACTTTACAATTAAAGGGATATTGCAGGAAGTTGAACTGAACGAAACCGCCTGTATCCCTTTGACATGTCTTTTCAATTTCCGTTTGGTGAATCTATTCAATTTAGCTATCCGGAATAAATAGATTAGAGATTAAGCCATATTTTTGAGCTATTTGTAGTGCTTCAATTCTAGAATTTGCTTTTAATTTTGAAAAAATTTTAGTTAAGCTGTATTCGATTGTGCGTTGGCTGACATATAACTCTTCCGCAATCATTTTATTTGTGTATCCTTTGGAAATAAGCTCAAGGATATTTTGTTCCTTATTCGAAAGCGTGATAATACTATTCTCTTCAAAATTATTATTAGAAGAAATCGAATTTCTCCGGAGTTGGCGTAATAAAGATAGTGGAATGATTACTTCTTCATTCAATGCACAATAAATAGCATTTACGAGCTGTTCAGAGCTGGACATTTTGCTTACAAAACCAGCAATACCTGCATTAATTAATAAATCAAAATGGGTATTAATATCAAAACCTGTATAAATGACAATTTTCGCCTCAGGATTTACTTGTAAAATTCTTTTAGACAGTTCCAGTCCATTAATGTCAGGCATATACAAATCTACAAGAAAAATATCGAATGTTGGGTTAGAGGCAGCTTGGATAATTTCATCGATATTTTTTAATATCGTGACTTCCATACCTGCAGTTTCCAAAATAGCCTTTGTACCCGTTCGTACTGCAGGATGATCGTCCACAATTAAAACTCTAATCAAAAATCTCACCTCTATTTCAAATAATGATGCAAATGTGAAGTCCTTTGTTCAATGAAGAATTAATTTCTATCGTTCCATTTAAAATTCGAACACGTTCTTTAATGCTGAACATACCGATTTTATTCGTATCCATTTCAGATGACTCGAGTAATCCCACACCATCATCATCGTATAGCAGAATGATATGGCAATCATCGTAAAATATCGAAAGTTCTACTTCGTTTGCATTCGCATGCTTACGAGCATTGTTGAGTAGCTCTTGAACAATTCGATAAATATTAATTTCAAATTCATATGAAAGCCCTTCAAGCCGCCCATCATAATCAAAATAAATAGAAAAATCACAATGTTGTCGTGTTGATTCAATCATATGTCCTAAAGCTTGTTCTAGTCCTTCTTCTTTTAAAAAGGGAGGACGAAGTTCAATGCATGTTTCTCGTACTAAATGAGCTATGTCGATGATATCTTCTTTTAGACAGTCTAGCTCTTTACTTATTGATGATTTTTCAGCATGTTTAATAAGTCCTTCTATATTTCTTATTAATTGTAATAAGCCTTGTAAAACACTGTCATGTAAATCCATGGATAAATTAATACGTTCTTTTTCGGTCACATGCATGAGCAGTTTTGAATAGGAAGTAGGCATGATTACTTCATCAATATTATTTTTATAAGAGTCGAGTTGGCATTTCAACTCTTCAATTAGGTAATTATTTTCTAAAACAATACTTGAAAAATAAGATATCGACTCTAGCCACGCCTTTTCTTGTGGGTTCAGTTTTGCATTATTTTTCTTTTGTTCAAAATAGATAATTTCTTTACTAATGCCGTTACTACCGATAACCGTTGCGAAGCCTTTATGTACTTTAAGCAAGGAACCATTTGAATACTGCGCCCAATTAATTTTTTGAATGGCATTATTTACGAGGCTTTGGTGAGCCGTTTTAACAGTCCAATTGTCTACTGCGGGTCTTTTTTCAATTTGGATATAGTTTAAGTTATCAACAGAAAGTACATCTTTAATTTGCTTTTGAAGTGCGTCAATCAATGTAAAAGGATTGGTTTCAAATTTCACTTTTTGGAAAAAGCCATATAAGCTAATGTCTAACCGATTATTTTTAGAAAATAAATGAGGATTTAATTTATAGTCTAAATAATCTTTAATATAGAGCAAGATGCAAGAAAGATAGAATATAAAGATGCCCAGTATGAGAATTTCAATCGATAATAGATGTACTTCAGTCATAAAACTTATTATAAGCGTGGTTAGTATAGAAAATGGTAAAGATAATAACGTAAAGTATTTAATTTTATTTAAAAAGAAGTCAATATCTATTAATTCATAGGTCAATTGCAAATAAACTAAAATAATAGGAATAATGAAAATAAAGATTCCTGTTATTTCAGCAGAAATAATATAACGATCGTGGAAAATAATTGGTAGTGCATAAAACAATATAAATGGTGAGAAGGCAATAAAGTAACCTGAGAACATTATTTTTAGTTTAATGCGTACATTCGGTTCATGGTTAATATAATAGTACCTTATAAGTAAAAATAGTAAGAAAAATATTAAAGACGAAAAAAATTTTAATTGAATAGTCGTACTCGAAATTTCTAGGTCTTTATTAACAAACGAGACAAATGATATGGCCATAATAAGAAAATATAAAAGGTATAATACTTTAAGATAACAGGTTTTAATGAATGGAAGTTTAGAATAAGAAAAATGTAAATATAAAAAATGTATAAATAAAATAACGAATATTGGAAGCGTGATCGTATTGATGCTACGTCCAATTACATCTCCTCTTGCAGAAATCGGGGCGCTACTATAACAAAGCGCAATCGTTAATAAAAAATAAGTGAGAACCTGTGATGAACTTTTTCAGAATGTCGGGTATTCAATATGATTGCTAGCGCAATCGCAATGATGACAGATAAAATTTTAACGAAAAGTTGCACTTCAAGCATTAAACTTTTATTTCCGTTTTCAACGATAAATGTAACAGTTTCATTAGCAGCATTAAGAATAGTTAGAGACTCAGCTAACTCTATTCGTTGGAAATAAATGATAGAGTGATGAAGTGAAGGATGAGCGTTATTGACTTTTAAGATTTGGTCACCTGGTTGGATATTTTGATTTATTCCCCATGAATTTTCATAAATAGTATCTACAAAGTATTGTTTATCTTTATTTAATACCTCTATCCCAATTAAAGGATATTTCATTGTAAGATAAAAAAAATAAATGATTAATAGTGTAGTAATAAAAATGGGGAATCCCATCCAAATAAATTTTTGCTTTTTCATCATTTCCTCCTTAGAAGTAAGTGACAATCCATAGGAGTGACATATTAAAATAGAGGGAATTGGCTATTATGAATATTGGACGTAGAAATTAAGTTTTAGCGTATTCCCTTTTGTTGCCATTACAAATAAATGAAGAGTCGTAACCCTTAATTTATTTATGATGTATAGTTCCTTTCAAATGCAATAGGTAGGGATGGTGTGTGTATAGTGGTGATGTATTCAGCTTGCTTTTTAGTTTGCTCGTGCATTTTTTCGAGAAAAAGGCTACAAGTATTATCGTAGTTTCCTCTTCTGCTTATCGTGGTGATAATCCTGTTGTGTTATACTGTTACGTTGAAGTTATTTCCAGTAATAGGCTTGCAACTGCGGTTTTTTATTTAAAACAACGTCTATAAGAGCCTTATTCTCTTCTGGAGAGATACCTATAATACAAATTTTATTGTTTTTTAAGAGATGTAAAACTTCAGTGTCTTTCATTAGATAGTGAATGATGTTTTTCATATGAAGATCTCCTTTTAAATGTATTTAAGTAGTGCTTCTTTATATTTTTTAGTAATGGATAATGACATGATGCTGGATTCAGCCTTGTTTCGATACAGTTGTTGGGTGACTTTTGAATAAAGAAAAGCACCTGTTTCTTCTAACAGTGATTCAATCACTTTAGCTAGCTCCAATATTTCGTGTTTTTCTATACTTCCGTTGTAATAGTTTTGGATTTTTTCTATCACCGGATGATTTTGTTCCACGGCTAACAAATATAAAATGGGTAAAGTCCATTTTTTATTCAGCAAATCATTTTTCCCATCCCAACATTTCATACCTTCCATATCATTTTGAATCTGACCAATTACCCCGATGTGACTACCGTAAAATTGAACTTCAGTTGCTTTATCCGGATTCGCAAGAACAGTTCCTATTAAACAAGCTAACTCCGTTAAGGACCCAGACTTTAAAACAACCATGTCAATATAGCGATCTTCACAAGATATATTGTTTAATAAATCGATATGTTGTCCTTCAATAGCACGCAAAGCCTTTGTAATCAAGAGTTCTAATGCTATATATTTATGCTTAAAATCGGATTCTTTAATGATTAACTGACATAAAAAGAGTAAGTAACTTGAAATATTTAACGATAAATTTTGGTGTTGAACCCAAGGCGATGAAAGATTATCTTGGTCTTCAATATCATCTAAAATATCAAAAGATAAAATAAGAAGTTCAATTGCCGCTGCTACTTTAAAAATGTGATTTTCTATTTTATTGTTATAAATCACATAATGGAGTACGACTAACTCCCCAAATAAATAACCTTCCTCTTTCTTAAAGTCGATAAATTCATATAACTGCGTTTTCATATCCTTATTCGTTACATAAGTCTCTAAAATATCTACCATAGTTGAATACAATCGATTATTAACATCTAAACTCATCTATAACACCACCATCTCGTAAATAATACCACATATTAACATTATATTAAAATATATCCTAAACATTGTAAAATAAGGAACTGCTAATATAGGTTAAATAAAGGTGGCAATAAGCTTTTTCGTGCTTATTATCGCTGCCAAACTGAATGGATTGGTCGGTTTTTTCAAATTATTTTCGGTATACCGAAATGTGATTTTCGGTGAATTGCAACAGAAAATATGTGAAGATTTAAATGTCAGAATTATTTTAATACCGGTTAATTAAGTGATTTCTAGACTTTAAGTAATGATAGTAAGTAGTTTCATTTAGATTTGCTAATGAATCAAAAAATTCAAAGTATATTGGAGGCTTATATAATGAGCAATATTAATTTCGATACGATTATTGTAGGAAATGGAGCAATAGGATCTTCTATAGCATACGAACTTTCCTCTAGAGGTCAAAAGGTTGCACTTATAGGGAAGGAAGCACGTGAATCAGCAGCATCTACAGCTGCTGGCGCGATGAATGGCTGTTATGGAGAAGTGACTGAAAGTCTTATGAAAAGTGAGTTCGGTCGAAAAAAATTATTAATGGACATTAAGGCTAAAAATATGTGGAAAGGTTGGCTATCCAAACTGACGAAAGATTCAGGTGATGAAAGAGAAGTAATCATTGCCCACGGTACGGAAGTAATCCTTAACACGGCAGGAACAAGAGATGTAGATTCTGTTAACTTTATGAAAATTGAACAAGCGCTAAAAGAAAACTCGGAACGCTATGAAATAATAGATTCAGATAACCACGTATGGCTAAAGGCAGATGAACAAGTAAGACCTCTTAAAGCATTACTAATACCAGAAGAAAATGCAGTTGATCCTAACATTTTATTAGCTAAACTTTCCAAAGCCATTCATAATCTTGGAGGAACCCTTTTCAATGAACATGCACTATCAGTAATTACAGAAGGCAATCAAGTTTGTGGGATTGAACTGAGCGAACAGAAAATTTTTGCAAAAAATATTATTATCGCTGCAGGGGTTCATTCGTTAGATTTATTAGATTTCGATTTAGAATTGAAAAATAAAATACCGCCAATGTTTTCAGGGTACGGTGTGTCAATACTTTTAGAATTAGATGACATAGAAAATTATAACAGGGTCATTCGAACGCCAAATCGAGCATTTGCCTGCGGTTTACATTGCGTTCCTCGAAATGGGAAAGAGCTTTACATCGGTGCAACCAATATACTATCGGATATTCCAAGGAAAAATGCCTATGTATCGGATGTACAATTTTTATTAGATTGTGCAGTAGAACAATTACACTTAGATCTTTTTAATGCCGACATTAAAAAAATTCAAGTTGGAAATAGACCGATACCAGCTGATGGATTCCCGTTAATCGGTCAAATTAAATATGATGGTCTTTGGTTGGCTACAGGAACATATAGAGATGGGTTACACCAATCTCCTTTAATCGCTGAACACTTAGCTAACGAAATAAGTGGGATTGTAAACGATATTGACCTTTCTGATTTTCATCCAATTCGAAAGCCTCTCTATAATACACCAAGACATGAATTGATTGCTAAAACAACATCCGAAATGTTCGCCACTGGTTACGAATATCGTTGGGACGTGCAACCTTATTGGCATCCTATTTTAGAAAAAGGAATGCTTCATAGTTTTGAAGAAATTTTAGACGAGCTACATAAGGAATTTGCTCCACCACCTGAAATCCTTTCTCTTTACCTGACACATCCTAAATCTTCTAAAGAACAGCTAAGAACATACTACAATGCGTGGAGTGAATGATGAAGACAAAAGATGATTATATTAACCTGTTAAAAAACGCAGGAGTTTGGGACCCTGTGGGAGACTACGAAAAAATATACAGTCAATATTATTTTACAGAAGCGGGACAAAATGACCCAATAGCAGTAAAGGAATTTGAGGCAGACATTCATGAAAGATGTAATAGAATTCCGTTGGAGCATATTGTAGGCTACGCAGAACTGAACGCTAATAGATATGTTGTTGGAACAGGCGTTTTTATACCGAGAATTCAAAGTTTGGGGATCGTTGAGTGGCTGAAAGAAAATAAAGCAATCGCTCCGAGTTCTTTCGTATATGACTTATGTTCTGGTTCGGGTGCAATCGGGATAGAAATTTGGAAAATGACGAATGCAAACATTGTCTGTATAGAAAAATCAGATTTAGCTACTAAATATCTCAAGCGAAACATCTTGCGTCATCATGCCGAGAAGGTTGACGTTTATCAAGGAGACATCAAAGAATATTTTGATGATATGCCGCAAAAAGCAGTCGAAGCAGAGATTGTTATATCCAATCCCCCATATGTACCGAAAGAAATAGCGCAACCCCCTGAGTGGGGGGTGCATCATCCAGAAGAATCGGTCTATGCAGAGCAGGATGGCATAGATATTATCTATGCGTCAGCTATATTTGCCAATAGAGCATTAAAAAAAGACGGCGTTGTATTAATCGAACATGATGAAAATCAAGGAGAAAGCGTCAGTGCGATATTAGCAAGCAATAATTTTTATAACATCCAAACAATCGTAAGCGAGAAATATTCTGACGAGACAGGACTCTCCATCTTTACTATAGGTTATAAGCTATAAATAAATATCCAAGAAATATCTCAAATCATAAGGGTACAATCTTTTATCTTTATAAATCGTTCTCAATTTCAGATATTTGTCTACTATTTGCTATCACGCTATATCAAAGGCATTTTAAACAGATGCTCATTTTTAGCTAGAAATTTGTAGTAACGAAATTATTTCACTAGAGAAGGAGGATTAAATAATGAAAGAAGAGTTACTTGAAGAGTGGAGAGCAGAAATCGATACGATCAACACTAAAATTGTTGCACTGTTATCGGAAAGAATGGAAGTATGCACAGAAATAGCAAAATATAAATACAAATACAATGTGAATATGATGCAGCCAAAAAGGATTGAAGAAGTATTAAAGAAAACAAGCATCGTAGCAAAAGAAAACAATTTAAACCCAAAATATATTGAGGATGTATTTAAAATTATTATTAATGAAACGTGTGCGGTTGAAGATAAGTTAATCAAAGGAATGAAAGCAAACCAATGAAAACACTAATAATAGACAATTATGATTCTTTTACTAATAATATTGCCCAATATGTTTATAGAGTAACGAATGTTTCTCCTGTTGTCGTAACGAATGATTATCCTTTTCATAAAATTAATCTATCGGAATTTAATAATATCATTCTATCTCCTGGACCTGGAACGCCAGAAAAGGATGAAGATTTTGGTATATGTAAACGGATTATTAAAGAAGTGAATATGCCTATTTTAGGTATTTGTTTAGGGCATCAAGGGATTAATCATTGTTTTGGTGGCGAGGTTGGCAAAGCTCCAAAACCAGTTCATGGTTACAAAGAGCTTATTGTCAATAGTGGTGACAATCTATTTAAAGGCTTGCCAAATAGTTTTTTTGCAGTTAGATATCACTCTTTAATCTGTACTAAACTTGCGCCTTCCCTTGAAGCAACTGCTTATACTCAAGATGGTTTAATTATGGCGATTGCCCATAAAGAGTTACCTATTTATGGCGTCCAATTTCATCCTGAGTCCATTGATTCGGAGTTTGGCGTTGAATTAATTAAAAATTTTATTGATATTTCTGCGGAAAAATCCTACGGGGGGACATTACATGTACGAGATTTCGCTTAAAGAAAAGCTAGAGGGTGTAGGGTGCCCAATGCTTGTGGCGCCAAAGAATATTGAAATAGAGTGGGCGTCTTCTCCTATCGATATCTATGAAAAATTATTTTATGGTTCAAAAGATAGTTTTTGGTTAGATGGAGAGTTATCAAGTGAGTTTGGCAGCCGGTTTTCGATTATGGGAAATTGTGATATAGATGCTGCAATTTCCTTCATGTATTATGTTCAAGATTCAAGGTTGGATATAACTGGCTCTAAAGGACAAGAGTCGGTTTATGGAGATTTTTACGAAGTTATGGACTGCATATTTTCTTTAATAACCAATGAAATGCCTAAAGAGGTGTTACATCCATTTAATGGAGGAGTCATTGGCTATTTAGGATACGAGTTAAAAGCACTTCGAGGGATACCGAATAAACATAGTTCAGATTTGCCAGATGCTGTTCTTTATTTACCTAAAAATATCGTAGTGTTTGATCATCGAGATCAGAAGCGTTATGTGTGCAACTTGTGGGGTGAAATTTTAACTGTATCAGAAGCTCTACTGCAGAAAAGTGAAGAGTCTATACAAAGAAAAACGGTCCAATTTTTAATACCTCCAACAGAAGATGAGATTGACTTAGAGATATCGAGTGATGACTACAAGGACAAGATAAAACAGTGTCAAACATATATTACTGAAGGTGAATCTTACGAAATATGTTTAACAAACCGTGCTTCCCTGCCTTATAGCTTTGATCCATTGCTGCTATATAAAGAAATGAGACTTTTGAGCCCGGTAAGGTATAGCGCTTTTTTCAATACCGAACGTTTTTCAATCGTAAGTTCTTCTCCAGAAATGTTTATAAGCATTGACGAAAACGGAAAAATGGCATCGAAACCTATTAAGGGAACTAGAGCAAGAGGGACTACTGAAGAACAAGATCGTTTGGAGAAAGAAAGTTTAATGACTTCCTCAAAGGATAGAGCAGAGAATTTAATGATTGTCGACTTAGTAAGGCATGATTTTAATGAAGTTTGCCATCCTGATACGGTGAGTGTACCAGAAGCTTTTGTTGTAGAAACCTATTCATCTGTACATCAGTTAGTTTCCACAGTCGTTGGCGAATTAAATTGGGATAATGGTATTTTTAAATCGATAGGTAAATGCTTCCCTGGGGGTTCAATGACTGGAGCACCAAAACTAAGAACGATGAGAATAATAGATGAATTGGAAGAGTCTCCTCGAGGGATCTATTCTGGATCTATTGGTTGGATTGGCTTTAATGGTTATACAGATTTGAGTATTGTTATTAGAACGGTCGTCATTAAAGATCAAATTGCAACTTTTGGCGTAGGAGGAGCTATTATAGAGGCTTCAGATGCAGAGGAAGAGTTCCGTGAAACATTAATTAAGGCAAGTGTTCCGTTTCAAAGTATAAGGAGGGTTCAAAAGCACAATGAAACATGAGACAATAATAGTATTGGGGGGAAATGGGTTAATTGGGCAATTTTTATCATCATTATTAATGAAGTCAGGGCATCATCTAGTCATTATAGACAAAGAGCCGTGTGAAGGAGATTCCTTAAGAGCTGCGTGTGGCAATCTTTACTCGAACCTAGAAATTATCGTATCTGATGTACTATCTGATGATATAAATGATCTTTATTCTTCGGGGGATGCAATTATTTTTGCATTACCCGAATCCTCCTGTTTAGATGTATTAGCATCAAAAGCTCATTTAATGAAGAAAGAAGTAAAAATCATTAATACATGTTCTATACAAAGCTCTTTTTTCAAGCATGGTAAAACCTTTTTACCGAATAACCCTATGGTAGGGATTAATTTTATGTTTTCACCTACTTTGCCTTATCAAGGAAGAGCGGTAGCAATTGTAAAAGAGGAAGAGTCAGAGGCATATACGATGATGAAAACTCTAATTGAATACAATGATATGGTAGTATTTGAGTTTGACCCGCATGGCCATGATGAGAAAGTTTCACTTGTGCAAGCACTTCCTCATATTTTAACGCTTTCATTGATTAGTGTATTAGGGGAGAAACATGATTTTTCAATAAACGAAATGATGCAGCTTTCTCCACCGCCTATGCAGATGATGTTATGCTTATCAGCCAGGCTAACACAAAATTCACCCGATGTGTATTGGGACATTCAAAAGTATAATCCTTATTCCGAGAAAATTAGAAATGATGTCATCCATTCTATAACGAATCTCAATCACATCATCGAAGAGGATTGCTTCAAAGACTTTTCTGTTTTGTTGAAAAACCATGAAGAGGTTTTAGGGGAATCTTTAAATGAGCTGAAAGAAAAGTGGAACCGATATTTTAATAGCAATTAATCTTATGCTTACAGTAAAAGGAGGCATATTATGGAAGAGAAGTCTGTAAGTCCTTTTGTCACCATTGTTAAAAGTAAACCAAAACTATTGGCGCTTTTAATCATTTTATTGCCAGTTTTGAGTGTTACAATTGATAATACGATCCTGTCATTTGCCTTACCACAGCTTACATATGCATTATCACCGAGTGCTGCTCAACAGCTCTGGATAATTGATGCTTACGCTTTAGTGCTGGCAAGTCTACTTGTTACGATGGGTGGTATTGGTGACCGTAAAGGACACAAAAAAGTACTTTTTATCGGTAGTCTTGGATTTTCGATTATATCTTTTATTGTCATTTTTTCGCAAAATGCAGGCCAAATTATTGCTGGTAGAGCGGCGCTAGGTTTTTTTGGTGCAATGATTCTACCTGCTACATTAGCCTTAATACGTTCAACTTTTCTTGACCGAGAGGAGAGAAGATTAGTAGTAGCGGCTTGGGCTACTTGCTTAACAATTGGTTCTGTACTTGGACCAATTATTGGTGGTGTATTACTTACTTTCTTTTCTTGGCACGCAATCTTTTTAATTTCAATTCCTTTTTTTATTCCTGTCATATTCTTTATTCGCAATTTTATTACCGAATCACAAGAAAAGTTAACTGGCAGAGTAGATTTCTTCAGTATTGGCATGTCTTTCATTGCCATGTTTGGTATTATGTTTGGATTAAAACAAGTTGCTACTGGTGGAGAATGGCAAGTAAGCTTACTAAGCATAGGGATTGGCGCTATTTTTGCTGTGCTGTTTGTAAAACGACAGCTTGTATTACCTAATCCTTTGTTAGATATGAGTCTGTTTAGAAATAAAAGCTTTTCGTCGCTTGTCTTTATCAATATGGTCAGCTTAGGTTCATTAATAGGATTTATCTTCTTTGCAACACAATTACTTCAAATATCTCATAGAATATCGCCATTAATTAGTAGCTTTATCCTTGTACCAGGTGAAATATTAGCGATTATTTCTGGAATAGGTATCGTTGTCATCGCGCAAAAAGTTAAGCCTAATTTTATTATTAGTGTGTCTCTTATTCTTATTGCGATTTCTTTTTTAGCCGTCTATAGTTTAACACTGACACCTCTAATTATTGGTTTAGCTTTTCTGTTCATTAGTAGTGGTGTGGGCATCATTACTACAGTATCCAATGACCTTATTATTTCATCAGTTATTCCTGAAAAAGCGGGTGGAAGCTCGTCGGTAAGTGAAACGAGCCTATGAAGTTGGCGTTGTCCTTGGTACGACGTTAATTGGGGGAGCGATTACGTGGTGGTATAGACAATCGTTTTTACTACCAGATTATCTTCAGACCAAGATTTCAGAAGGTTCGACAGATACGCTTGCAGGTACTTTAGCCGTAAGTGAGTCGTTACCCAAAGATTTATCGACTGATTTGCTCAATATTGCAAACTCTGCCTTTCTAAAGGGCGTTGAATATACGAGCTTAGCAGCCTTTTGTTTCATTTTACTTACTGCTATTTTAACTTTCTTTTTTATTAAAGAAGAGCATCCCTCTAATCATTGAAATTAGGGGGATTTTTTAGTGGAGAACGAATTATTGGTAGGGTGACCAACATTAATTGCTAAAATCATGGCACTTGCTGAACAACTTAAAATGAAGGAATGATGATATATGAATAACAATATCGATAATATAATTGAAATAGAAGAGACAATGATGAACTTTATAAGAAAATTTTTATCAGATCAGCAAAATTTGCATAGCCAAAAAGTCATTGAATTCTCAAACGACAATGTATTTCAAATATTGGATGATTTAGCGATACCAAATGAAGGTAGACCGATGTGCGACGTTCTATCTGATGCAGTAGAATTTATTTATAAATATAGAGCTAAGCTAAATCATCCTCGTTATTTTGGTTTTGTACCAGGTCCTGCATCACTTATCTCTTGGGTAGCTGATGTTGTAACCAATGCTTACAATATGCATGCAGGAAGTTGGATGTCAACACCTACGGCTAGTTATATTGAAAAGGAACTGATCGCTTGGTTAAATAATAAAATTGGTTACACCGAACAATCTGGAGGAATTTTTGTATCAGGTGGTTCGATTGCAAATATTACTGCTTTAACAGTAGCGCGCGATAACAAATTAAATGGCGACCTTGCCAAAGGAATAGCCTATATTTCCGATCAAACACACTCATCCGTAAAGAAAGGTCTTAAAATAATTGGTGTAAGCGATCGTAATATTCGAATTATTCAAACGGATAATTTTAAATTAAATACAATGATGTTGAATGAACAAATAAAAGCAGACTTATCATTAGGCTTAAAGCCATTTATAGTAATTGCGAGTGCTGGTTCCACTAATACAGGAAGTATTGATCAGATGGAAGATATTCATCGCATTTGCCAAAAGTTTAATCTTTGGATGCATGTTGATGGGGCTTATGGTGCGACTGTCCTTTTGTCAAAAAAGCATAAAAGTAAATTAAAAGGGATTGAAAAAGCTGATAGCGTCAGTTGGGATGCCCATAAATGGTTATTTCAGACGTATGGTTGTGGTATGATTTTGGTTAAAAATAAAAACTTATTATTTCATAGTTTTCATACTAACCCTGAATATTTAAGAGATGCACAAATAAATAATGAAGAAATCAATTTTTGGGACTTCGGTATGGAACTGACACGCCCAGCTAGAGCGCTAAAGCTGTGGTTCACGTTGCAAGTTCTGGGGTCGGATAAGATGGAGGAATTTATTAATCATGGTATACGTCTAGCAGAATATGCAGAAAGTGAAGTATTAAAGTACAAGGATTGGAACATTATAACGAAAGCGAACTTGGCAATCGTCAATTTTCGATTTTCACCACCGCATTTTGACGATGAAATCATAAATAAAGTGAATACAGAAATTTCGAGAAAAATGGTTAGTAGTGCTTATGCCGGTGTCTTTACGACAATTTTAAACGGCCAAGTAGTTTTAAGAATTTGTACGATTAATCCTGAAACAACCGATATGGAAATAAAGAAGACGATTGCACTTTTGGATAAGTACGCAAGAGCCATTTCTGTCAAAATGCTTTCCGATGTCAATAAAAGCAAGGAGCTACAGACTGTCAAAAATTGAAGATGCTGTCTATTTGTTTTCGTATCATTTAGATGAAAGGTATTTATTTAATATAAAAAGAACATGTTTTGAAAATCAAAATATGTTCTTTTCTTATGGCCAAACGCATATAAACACCTTATTAGCTGTAGGTATTATACTTGTAAAAGTAGGTGTATTATTTTAATAATCAAACAAATAATGTTAACATAGAAAGATGTATATAATTGGTAATATTTACTTTGGTATAATCTAGGTGTAAAACGGTTACAAGCGAAAGAATACTTTCATTATAGGAGGATGAACAATGGAGACAAAAGAACAAATATTACACTTGTTATTGCAAAAGGGCTTTAAGTTTAGATTTTATGAAGATCAAAATTTACTTTTCTATACAAAAGAGATTACGGAACCTGTATTTGTTAAATGGTTTGCTGAAGAACACTGTCATTTGCCTGACTGTGATTTAACGCATGTGTCGATTTCCCTTGAAATTACGGATAATCTCGAACGTGCGCAATATACTTTCTTTAATGGAATTGATAAACAATATATTTTTAAAGACTTACTAGAGTTTAGAGAAGTATTGGAAAAGCTACCTAATTTAATTGAATTACGCTAATGGATAATTTTTTAATGAAAGAGTGAGCTTAATGTCAGAAGGAAAAATGCTTTCTGTCTTTACTAGAAACAGTTTGACATTGTCCATCGTTTTCTACTTAAACCAACTCAACGTTGACTTGAAGGATATAATCATGTAAAATATTCCAAAATTAATTAATAATTATACATTCTGTGAAAAAGATAGTAATTCATTTTGAGCTGCTAAGCGAGTTAGGGATGGTGTGAGCCTAATGCAGATCGTTTGAATGAAACGCACTTTGGAGAAGTTTCCCGAAATACTAGTAGGGAATACCGGGGCGTCACCCCGTTATCAATTGAAAGTGGTCATAATAATGGCAACTAGAGTGGTACCACGGGAATGCAATGCTCTCGTCTCTTATTTGAGACGGGGGCTTTTTTATTTGTAGAGGAGGGAATGGATATGATAACAGAAATTGCGAAAAGTTTAGCGATCGCATTACATCATCAAGTAACAGTAGAGGACATTAAAACATTACTTGAAAAACCTAAAAATAGAGCAATGGGTGATTTTGCCTTGCCATGTTTTAAACTGTCTAAACAGCTAAGTAAATCTCCACAAACCATTGCAGTTGAAATTCAAAAAAATGTAACGTGTGAATTAATTCAATCCGTCAAGCTAGTTGGCGGATATGTCAATTTATTTTTAAATCAACCTCACATCACGCAACAAATATTAAGTAAAATGATGATAGAGCAAAAATTATATGGAACAAGTCCGATAAGTAAAGGCAATGTTGTATTCGACTTTTCTTCCCCTAATATCGCCAAGCCTTTCTCAATGGGCCATTTACGTTCAACTGTTATAGGGAATGCGCTTGCCAATTTAGCAGAGAAAAATGGTTATAAGGCTATTCGTATCAATCATTTAGGCGATTGGGGTACTCAGTTTGGAAAGTTAATTGTCGCTTATCATCTATGGGGAAACCAACAAGCAATTGAAGCAGCACCAATTAAAGAATTATTGAAAATTTATGTAAAATTTCATGAAGAAGCACAACAAGATGCAACGTTAATTGTACAAGCGCGAGCGGCATTTAAAGCGTTAGAAGATCAAGATGAAGAGGCGCTTGCTCTTTGGCAATGGTTTAGAGAGGTATCATTAGAAGAATTCAAGGGACTATATCAGCTGTTAGGTATTCAATTTGATCGTTACGAAGGAGAAGCGTTCTATAATGATAAAATGGCAACGGTTGTAAGAGAATTACAAGCAAAAGAACTACTAACACTATCAGAAGGTGCATATGTGGTTGAACTTGAGGATATGCCTCCTTGTATCATCAAGAAAACAGACGGAGCTACACTGTATGCTACGCGTGATTTAGCAGCCGCCTTTTATCGACAGCAACAGTATAATCCTGAAAAAATTTATTATGTCGTGGGCAATGAACAAACATTACATTTCCAACAGTTATTTCACGTTATTGAAAAAATGGGTTACGCTTGGGCACAAGATTTATGTCATGTGGCTTTTGGAATGATGCTTCAAGAGGGAAAAAAGATGTCAACGCGAAAAGGGAAAATGGTTCTTCTACATGATGTATTGACAGAAGCGATTGAGACTGCAAAACAAAGTATTCAACTGAAAAATCCACATTTACAAAATAAAGAAGAAGTAGCGAGGCAGGTTGGTGTAGGTGCCGTTATTTTCAATGACTTAAAAAATAATCGCATCCATGATATTGAATTTTCTATAACCGACATGATGCAGTTTGAAGGGGAAACGGGCCCATATATCCAATATACGCATGCACGCATTCACTCCATTTTAGACAAAGCAGATGGTCCACTTGAGGAAGTGTCTTTCCAACCGTTAGGACAACAGGCTTGGCAGGTCTTGTTGTTACTTGAACAATTTCCTCGCGTAATTGCGAACGCGTATGAGCAAGTTGATCCTTCCATCATAGCTAAATATGCTTTACAATTAGCTCGTGCGTTTAATAAATACTATGCAACGAATAAAATTCTAGCAAAAGATCGCTTACAAGGTTGCCGTTTAACATTATGTCATTGTGTAGCTATGATTCTAAACGAAGCATTAGCTTTATTAGGAATCGAAGCACCGAAAAATATGTGATGATACTTCTCTAAGTTTATTGTGCCAAAAGCACAAATAAAGCAGGATGCATATAAAAATAATGAAATATTGACGGTAAGCACAGAAAATGCTAAAAGAAGACTAGAAGAAATCGGATGTCTGATAACACTATTTATCAAGGACAATGACATAGTAGTCAACTTGGCATTAGAAAGGTATTCAACGTTATGAATAATAAACAATGGACAGCTTCGACAATCGTCGTTGTTGTCAGTATTTTTTTCGTCGCCCTCAATATGCGACCAGCTGTAACTAGCATAGGGCCACTATTTAATGTGTTAATGGAGTCTCTTCAAGTATCCAATACGCAAATGAGTTTATTAACATCCATTCCTGTCTTTTGTATGGGGCTTTTTGCACCAGTGGCTGTTCCGTTACAGCGACGTCTTGGTACGAAGTTTGCGATTGCGCTACTATTAACAATTATTGCGTTAGCCAATGGACTCCGATTGTTACAAGAAAGCTATGTTTTGCTTGTGGTCACTAGTTTTGCTGCTGGTCTTGCGATCGCTATTATTGGGCCTATGTTAAATGCATTTATTAAAGAAAAATTTCCTAATCGTTTCGCAACGGTAGTTGGGGTATATTCTTTTGGCATCGGGACAGGTGCAACATTAAGTGCGGCATTAACGGTATCATTTTATAATGGGTTTCATAAAGATTGGACCATTGCCCTTGGTAGCTGGGCAGTGCTGGCTGTGCTTGCTCTTATAATTTGGTTGCTTGTTATCCCAAATCAGGTAGAGCAGTCGTCTGTACAAAAGGATGAGCGAACAAAGGAAACTGTACGTAATCCGTGGAAAAGCAGCCGTGCGTGGACGATTTTACTTTATTTTGGTTTTCAAACATCGTTATTTTTCTCGATGATGTCTTGGTTAACGCCTATTTTACAAGACAAAGGCTTAACACTCGTTGCTGCTAGTTCGATGTTAACTTTTCTGTCAATCGTTCAGATGATAGGGAATATTGTTGTCCCAATCCTAATGGAAAAATGGTCAAATCGTATTCGATGGCTATTGTCATTAGGAATCATCGGTGTCAGCGGGTTTGTACTTTTATGGTTCGGGACGGGCTGGCTATTATGGATTGGCGTTTTAATTATTGGGATTGTGCTAAGTGGGTTGTTTCCTATTGGTTTATTGTTACCATTGGATGAGGCACGCACGCATGAAGAGGCAAATAGCTGGTCATCAATGGTCATGTCTGGTGGATTTATGATGAGCGCAATTATTCCTACACTAATCGGTTATTGTTATGATGTAACAGGCAACCATTCGTTTACCTTCGTTATCTTTTTGTTATTAATGTCTGGGATTATTGCTACAGCACTTGTATTAAGGAAGCAATAACTAGTATGTCTTATGGATGATGCACAAAGATAGAATGAAAAAGGCAGTAACGGCAAGCAAGTCCCCATGTCGTTACTGCCTTTGCTCGTTTAAAGAGTGCTTCTTATAACACTTCGCAAAAATGTGACAAAATGCTATGTTTCTTTAAAATAAGTAGATAAATTATTATAAATACCTTTGATTTAATTAATATAAAACAATAATTATATTATGTAAACTTGAAACAAATGACGTCGTTGTTTATGATAGTAAAGAAAGAAGTTCGATAGAAAGTATTGGTGAACAAATGCGAAAAAAGATGCTTATCGTTGGAGCGGCAACCCTCCTGTTAACAGGCTGTGGCGATCAATCCGTTGCGGAAATGTTTAACAAGGAAAAAACAGCAATTAAATCTGACAAACCCGTAGAGAAACAGGAGGAAAAGCTCATTCCAGAGGTGAAGGTTATAGGGGAGAGCGCTATTGGTGCGGGTATTATTGTGAAGAAAGACCCTTCGATGCTCTATATTGTAACAAACGGAGCGTTGGTCGCATCAAAACCTACTGCCCTTGTGCAATTTAGTAACGATAAACTTGTAGAAGCTGATGTACGCTATATATCTACTGCTTATAATATTGCTATTTTACAAGTGAAGTATCCTGCGTCCGTCAATGTTCCAACTGTTTTCAATGGCAAGTTAGATCACTTAGCAGTGTATGTCGATGGCTTACCCCACACAATTAACAGATATAGTGACAAGGTAGCTGCTTATTATATAGATGTAGACCAAGCTTTACCACCCGGTAGCCCTGTGATGGAGGCAGAAAATGGTCAAATAGTGGGCATTTATTTTAATCGACAGCAACAGGGCGTTTCACAACCATACATATTGCCACTTCAAGATATAGTACAGTTACTTGATGAATGGATTACTGACGGCATGAAGGCAAAGGACCGTTTGTCTCAATCTAAAAATTTGTATGCTTATAGTGAAGTCGGTGACAAAGAAGCGGTGCAAAAAATGCTTGAAAAATACGGGAAGAATATTTTTGCCTATAATGAGGACGAGGTAAAAATATTTATTGATACATTTCATGAGCATTTAAAGGCGGCTGTGGCGATTAATGATGCCAGTGTGATGCAGTCTGTTACTGGTGCAGAGGATTTACAGCATACGCTTGAAGATATGGTTGCTTATTATGCGTCCAAGCAAGCCAAAATCCATTTTTCTAATACGACGATTAAACGGATAGAGAAAGTAGGGCAAAATATTATTGTGCGTGCAAAAACGGAATACGTGCTGACCAATTCAGCGGGACAGGAAGCACTTGCACATTCCATCATGACCTATGAGATTTTCAAAAATGATCAAGGCGATTACAAACTAATACGCCTTACAGCAGAGGAGTGAGAAAGAGAATGGAGCAAGCAAGACAAATGCTACAGCACCACTTTGGTTACGATTCGTTTCGCACCGGACAAGCGCAAATTATTGAACAAACATTAAGTGGACAGTCGAGCCTTTGCGTGATGCCGACAGGTGGAGGAAAATCGATATGCTATCAAATTCCGGCATTAATGCTTGAGGGTTTAACGATTGTGATTTCACCGTTAATTTCCCTTATGCAAGATCAAGTCGAGTCGTTGCGAGCAGCGAATATACCGGCAGCTTATATCAATAGTACATTATCAGCACAAGAAGTGGATGAAACGATGCAGCTAGCGAGTGGAGGTTATTTGAAGCTGCTCTATATTGCACCGGAAAGATTAGAAAGTGCTACCTTTTTACAAGCATTATCACAATTATATGTACCATTGCTAGCTGTAGATGAGGCGCATTGTATTTCGCAGTGGGGACATGATTTTCGCCCCAGCTATCGCGCCATTCAAAAACTGTTTACATTATGGGCTCAACAACCGACTGTGCTTGCCTTAACTGCTACAGCAACTCCTGCCGTCTGTGAGGATATCCGTCAATTATTATCGATTGACGAAAAGGCAACACTCATTACAGGCTTTGAACGTGAAAACTTAGCTTTTACGGTGTTAATCGGTGAAAATAAAGAGCGCTATATTAAAAATTATATTGAAAAAAATAAATCGGAAGTCGGCATTATTTATGCGGCGACACGTAAATCAGTCGACGCATTGTATGACTTACTGACACGTGCGGGTGTGTCGGTCGCAAAATATCATGCAGGACTGTCAGAGAACTTGCGTATGGCTGAACAAGAACGATTTTTAAAAGATGAGGCGCGCATTATGATTGCAACCAATGCGTTTGGTATGGGAATAGATAAAAGTAATGTTCGCTTTGTCATTCATTATCAAATGCCACGTAATATGGAAAGTTATTATCAAGAAGCGGGACGCGCAGGGCGTGATGGCCTGCCAAGTGCTTGTATTTTGCTCTACGCTTCAGGGGATGTACAAACACAACGTTTTTTAATTGAGCAGACACGTGATGAAGCGCGTATCGCACAGGAATTAGAAAAATTACAAACGATGGTCGATTACTGTCATACAGAGGGCTGCCTACAAAATGCGATACTAACATATTTCGGTGAACAGGCAGGTGCACCATGTAAACGTTGCAGTAATTGTCAAGATAACCGCGAAGTAAAAGATGTCACGGAAGACGCACAAAAGGTATTAGCTTGTGTTGTAAGAATGGGACAAAAATTTGGCAAAACAATGGTCGCGCAAGTATTAATTGGCTCCAAAAATCAAAAAGTCCTTGAATTTGGATTTTCTAGACTTTCAACCTATGGCATTTTAAAAGGGCAATCTTCGAAGGAGGTTTCTAACTTTATCGAATTTTTAATTGCGGAAGGATTATTAGCTGTTAAGCATGGCACATTTCCAACGATTTACGTATCGGAGGAAGGGAAATCTGTTTTGTTAGGCAAGCGAACAGTTATGCGAAAACAAGCCGTGACAGTTCGACTACTTGCAGACAATGATCCATTATTTGAACACTTACGCATATTACGCAAAGAGATTGCCGATGAAGAAAAGGTACCACCATTCGTCGTGTTCTCTGATAAAACATTGCGTGAATTATGCGATAAAAAGCCTTCAGAGCTGGAAGGGCTCAGACAAGTGAGTGGTATTGGTGAAGTGAAATTCGAGAAGTATGGCAAGCGTTTCTTTGATGCAATGCAGTCATTTAGCTTAAAGTAATGAGAAAAGAATCCATCTAGTGTTTTTCACACGATGGATTCTTTTTGTCTGATTTAGGAAACTGTATTTTGAGAATCTATTATTTTTTCCAATGTTGCGCAATAAATTCATCACGTCCTGATACTGCTCGATCTTGTTTATAATGGTCTGGTTCTTTTTTGTAATAGTCTTGATGGTAATCTTCTGCTGGATAAAAGTGTTGAGCATCACGAATTGTGGTTACAATAGGTTTATCGAAGCGCCCGCTATTTGCAAGCTTTTCTTTTGATGCCTGCGCAATTCTTTTTTGTTCTTCGGAATAAGTAAAAATGGCCGTTGCATAGGATTCGCCTCTGTCGTGAAACTGACCGAAGGCATCTGTAGGGTCGATTTGCATCCAATAAATATCAAGTAACTGTTCATAACTAAAAATAGAGGAATCAAATTCAATTTCGACTACTTCTAAATGGCCTGAGTTGCCTTTTTTAACGTCTTCATATGTTGGATTTTCTAAATGGCCACCCATATAGCCAGATGTAACCTTATGTATGCCGTCCCATTCTACAAATGGCTTCACCATACACCAAAAACAGCCGCCTGCAAACGTCGCTTTTTCAATCATATTCATCATCCTTTCTTTTGTGAAAATATTATAGCATTATTTTGTTCATTACTGGCAAATAGGGTGTAAAATAACGAATAGATAGATGCTGATGAGGATAGTAGGAGAAAAATGAAACTTTCCTTACTTTCAATCGTTACATTAACTATAAAAAAATAGAGGAGTTATTTTGTTATGGAAGAGCAAGACTATACAAGACGCTCGCAACGTCCTAAGAAACGTCGATTGCGTAAAGGGAGAGCACTGTTTACGTTCTTATTACTCTGTGTCATTGTCATTGCTGGATACAGCATTATGCAATATCGAAGTGGCTTGCAATTAGCTACAGACACGTTGGTACCCCAAGAAGACTTTAGTGGAGACGAAGTAAAGGACGATATTGAGAACTATTTATTATTAGGAATCGATACACGCGGTGAAGAGAAATCGCGAACAGATACAATGATGGTATTATCTTGGAATAAGAAAACAAACGATGTGAAACTCGTATCATTTATGCGGGATATTTATGCAGACATTCCAGGCTATCAATCCTATAAACTAAACACGGCGTATTATTTAGGTGGTGTTCAACTGTTAAAAGACACATTAAGTAATATGTTTGGTTTACCAATTCATCATTACGCACTTGTCGATTTTAAAAATTTTGAATCACTTGTAGACATTTTAGCACCTAATGGTGTGGAAATGGATGTAGAAAAGGATATGTCTGAAAAAATTGGTGTTACCCTTACAAAAGGTACGCATAATCTAAATGGACAGGAATTGCTTGGCTATGCAAGATTCCGCCATGATGCTGAAGGAGATTTTGGGCGTGTTGCTCGTCAGCAAAAAGTAATTGAAGCATTAAAAAATGAACTATTAGCACCGCAAAATCTATTGAATTTACCTAAATTCATCGGTGCCGCACAAGGCTATGTGACGACTGATTATTCGTCAGCAGGAGAAATCCAACAAGTTTTAAAAATGGTGTCTAAAGGGAAAGTATCGATAGAGAAAGCGACAATACCCATTGAAGGTAGCTATGATTTTCAAAACTTTAGCCATGCAGGATCTGCTATTGTGATTGATGAAAAGGCAAACAAAGCTTTTTTAAGTAAATTTTTAGGAATTTCCTTGGAGTGATACTTCGCAAAAGCTAACATTATCCTGTAAAATATAGGTGAGCATTCGGATTGGGGTGAGTAGATGAGTGAAAAAAGACCGAAGGAGCATTCAAACTTCTTTTCGACGAAGTTTATCCGCTTTTTAGGTGGTAAAAATTTATTATTTACGTTAATTATTTTATTATTACTCGCATGTGTAATTTACATGTTTGGAAAAGTTTCCTTTATATTTACCCCGCTACAAGTATTATTTGAGGTTGTTATTTTACCAGGGGTACTAGCCGTAATCGGGTATTATTTATTACGACCATTATTAGGAATACTTGAAAAGTGGCGTATCCCAAGAATTTGGGGCATTTTAATTTTATATATTGGTGTAGTGGGCGTCATTACTTTACTTGTCGTGCTGGTCTATCCATTTTTACGAGATCAATTTACGAATTTAGCGCAGGAATTCCCTGTCTATTTTATGGCCCTAACACAAAATATAGTGGAATACTTAAATAACTCACGTGTTAATGAGTATTTAGCCAATATGGATTTTAATTATGAAAAAGTCGTGATGAATTTTACAACAGATATTATTGAAACAGTAAAAGATACAGCGGCCAATTTAGCACAAGGTGTTGCAACAGGAATAACAGGTTTTCTTTCAACCTTAACAGGCATTATTTTATCGCTTGTTACGGTACCATTTATATTATTTTATTTATTAAAAGATGGCGAGAAATTACCGAAATTTGTTATGAAAATATGTCCGCCTCGCATGCGTCCAGGTTTACATGATGTTTTACATGATATGGACAAGCAAATTAGTTCTTACATACAAGGGCAAATTTTAGTGTCAATGTGTATTGGGGCAATGGTCACAATTGGCTTCTTAATTATCGGCATGAAGTATGCATTGCTACTTGGTTTTTTAGCTATGATAACAAGTGTGGTCCCTTATTTAGGACCAGTCATTGCAATTACACCAGCAGCTATTATTGCGCTTGTTAATTCGCCATTTATGCTTGTTAAACTAGCCATCGTCTGGACGATAGTACAGTTAATAGAAGGGAAGTTCATTTCGCCACAAATTATGGGGAAATCTTTGAGCATCCATCCCATTTCGATTATTTTCGTATTGCTAACAGCAGGTTCATTATTTGGTGTACCAGGTGTAATTTTAGGGATTCCAGGCTATGCGATTTTAAAAGTACTTGTCACACATTTATTTAAGCTATTTAAGCAACGATATAATCGCTACGAAGATGAAGTAGTACAAAAATATGATGTGTAACCAAAAACAGCTACTGCGAGCATTCAGTAGCTGTTTTTTTAATGGTATAAACAAAGCATGTAATAAGGATGCCCCCTGTTCACATGCTTTGTTAAATGTTAGGAGATGGAAACGTTTTTTAGACGATCTACTGCTTCTTGTAAAACCTCTTTTGGCTGAACAAGTGCTAGTCGTAGGTAGCCTTGTCCTGCAGTGCCAAACACTGTTCCCGGTACTGTTACAACACCAATTTGTTCAATTAGCTTAAATGCTAAATCTGTACAGTCAATATCGTACGGATATTTTGCCCACACGAACATACCACCATCTGAAGGGGCTGCATCCCAACCAAGCTCACGTAAGCCATTCATTAACGTTTTGTGACGTACTGAGAATGTTGCACGTAAGTTCTCTGTAATTTCTTCCGCGTGGTCTAAAGCAACTACCGCTGCATCTTGAATTGGTTCAAAAATACCGAAGTCTAAATTCGATTTAAGTTGTTTTAAGACAGCAATCATGTCAGCATTACCAGCAATATAGGCAATTCGTGTTCCAGCTAGGCTGAAGCTTTTTGATAAAGAATTGATCTCCATCCCTACTTCTTTTGCACCTGGTGCCGCTAAAAAGCTTATCGGACCGTCACCAGTAAAGTAAAACTCTGAATACGCCGCATCATGAAGCACAATCACGTTATATTTTTTAGCAAAAGCAATGACCTTTTCGAAATAGGCAAGAGAAGGCATAGCTGGTACAGGATTACCTGGTAGATTTAAGATAAGTAGCTTTGCCTTTTGTGCAACTTCTTCTGGCACTGCATCTAAATCAGGCAAATAATCGTTTTCTGCTGTTTGCGGCATATAGTAGGGTGTAGCACCCGCTAGATGAATGCCTGCATCGTAAGCGACGTAAGCTGGATTTGTTGAGAGAACGATGTCTCCTGGATCACAAAAGGCGATTGGTAAATGAACTAAGCCTTCTTGAGAGCCGATTGTTTGAATGATTTCAGTTGTAGGGTCTAAATCGACATTGCTACGACGTTTATAATAACGGCTAACTGCATCATAAAAACGTTGTGTGCCAGTTAATGTGTAGCCATATGATTCTGCCAAGCCCGCTCTGTATGATAAATGCTCACGGATTTTTGCATGTGGTGGAAGGTCAGGGCTCCCTAAACTTAAATCGATTAAAGACATACCTTTTGCTTGTTGTTGTTTAGCAAAGTGCTTTAAATCTCCGAAAATTGCTGGGGTAAATAGAGACATTTTTTTTGATGGTACGATTTTCAAACTAGTACACTCCTTATAGTTGTATAACAGAATAGTAGTACACATTTTATCATACTAAAGCACAGAAAGGGGAAGTTATTCTGAAAAAAGAATATATTCTTGTAATGGAGAAGATGCTTGCATAGGCTAGCGGAAAAAATTAAGCTTAAATGAATGTTTTTGCACAAAATAATTACGGGTAACGATGTTAAATGATAGTAGCGATACATTTCTGCTATTATTAAGCAAGGAGGGTGGTTTTTTAGATGAAGGTATGTTCTTTAAGTGGACCAAGTGGAACAGGAAAAAGTACAAGCGCGCTCGTTTTTGCACATAAAATAGGAGTGGAAGCCATTATCGATGACGGTTTACTCATTGTCAATGGCGTGAAAGTAGCAGGGATTTCTGCGAAGTTTGAAAAAAATACGATAACTGCTGTTCGACGCGCGATTTTTTCAGAAGAAGCGCATCGTGAAGAAGTCGTCAAAGCTCTTGATACATATCATGTTCAATCTATATTACTGATTGGTACGTCTGATAAAATGACCAATAATATTGCCAAGCGCTTGGAACTAGGGCCTATTGAGACGTATTATTATGTTGAGGATATTCGCTCTCAAAAGGAAATCCAAAAGGCGCGATTTATTCGCCAAACGCAAGGAAAACATGTTATGCCAATACCGTACCGACAAGTAGAGCAAAATTTCTTTAAACGACTGGTGCAAAAAGGGAAGGAAATTTTCACACCTAAACGTGAAAAAATCGGTGAAACAACCATTGTGCGTCCTGACTTCCAACAGGAATATATTGAAATAGAGAAGCAAGTCTATGTGCAATTACTAACCTATATTTGTAAACAGCAAGATATTGTGCAAAAAGTAGAACAAATACAGTTTAGCCTTGGAGAGCAGGCAAAGGTCATCATTTTTTTGCAATTAAAGATGCCGATAGATTATTCATTACCTCGCCGCTTATATCAGTTACAAGAAGACGTACAACATTCTTTTTACCAGCATTTTGGCTACGAACTAGATGCTATCAATGTTCAAGTGCACTCTGTTGTACAAAAACGAAAATAAAAAACAGGTACTCTAGTCGCAATAGGGCGAGTGAGTACCTGTTTTCTATTTTGATGCGCGTGTAAATTGAGGTTGACGCTTTTCAACAAAGGCACGACAGCCTTCTGTAAAATCACTGCCTACAAATGGTGTAGAACCTTGCCATAATGTTGGTACACTATCGACACATTCTTGTACAGATTGCTTTACAGCAAGTAAAGATTCTGGAGACATACCGGCTACCAGCTTGCCCATTCGAATCATAAATTTATTTAAATCTTTCTCAGTTACTAAATAGTTCAGCATACCCAGTTTAAAGGCTTCATCGGCTTTAAACATACGACCTGTAAATACCAAATCTTTCGTTGTAGATGGGCCAACAAGTTGAACAAGACGCTGGGCAAATTTATTGTTTAATGTGATGCCCAATTTGCCTACAGGAATGCCTAATTTTGCTTTTTCAGAGCCAATGCGAATATCACATGCTAAAGCAAGTTCTAACCCTGCTCCCATTGCAGGACCGTTAATAACACCAATTGTTGGAATCGGCAAACGTTCAATCGTTGATATTGTTTTTTCCATATGTAGAAAAGCTTCTTCTGCCTTTTCTAAAGAAATAGCGTTGAATTCTTTAATATCAGAGCCTGCTGTAAAATTCTCACCAGATCCTCGTAAAATGAGCACTTTATTTTTAGGATTATCTAACACTTTTAGTGCAATTTTAGCTAATTCATCCCACATATTTGCGGTAAGCGCATTTTTCGCCTGTGGTCGATGGATCGTAATAATTGCGAGTCCAGCCGTTTCTTGATAAATAATTTTCGCATCCTCAGCCTCAAGACGAGTTGTTCTTACTTGCATAATTGAAAAGCCCCCTACATTTAAATTGATACTTATATTATATAACACAAAGAGCAATAAACACTAAATAATACGAATTTTCATGTTTTTTCAACCTGTTACACAAGATTAATGGCATTTTATAGAGATTGTACTACAACAGATTATTGCTATTGTAATAAAGCAAAAGATATGAGAAACTACTATAAGAACATTTGTTTCTTTATTTCTTAAGGAGCATCGTCTACAGAAAGATAAGTCTAATTGATAATTACAGATTATCCGACACTACTATTTTTAAAGATAAATAATAACTTACGCACCATAAATAGTATAAAATAAAACTATCACACGCACAGTAAACAAGGAGGGCGCATGATGGTACCATTAAAGGAAGCATGGCAAAGTTATTTATTACTATTAAATTCTTTAAAGAAAAGTACTGCTACAAAGAAACAATACAACCTTGATGGACAGCAGTTTTTAGCTTTTGCAAGTGAGCAAAATGTACAAATGCTGGATAAACAATTGAAAGAATTATTATTTATGTATAGTAATTATCTAAAAGAAAATTATGAAAATGTTAATACTTTTAATCGGAAAATAGCGTCACTCCGTAGTTTTGTAGACTTTGTATTTTTGCGAGAATGGGTTGAACCGTTTGATTATGAAAGCATTTTACAGCCAAAAAAGAGGGGCAAGGATTCCTTAAAAGTGCTGACAAAAGAGCAATTGTTAAACATTTTAGAAGTATGGCCGACCTATTTTCAATATGCTAAAACACCTGAGCATGCGTGGCTTGCAAGACGGAATGGTTGTATTGTACAAATGTTTATCGAAACTGGTTGCAAGCCTGCTGAACTTGTCCGTATGAAATGGGGACATCTTGAGATTCCATCATCACATATTTCGATTTCAAACCAGAATGGCAGAAGGGAGATGAGACTTTCACCTATTTTGATGGAAATGTTACAGCATTATAAAAATGCGACGGAGGATATACATCAAGGGAATGTAGGGGAGTGGCTTTGGGTCAGTGAAACAAGTCTTACTAAATCGATCACGACAAAAACAATTGAACGGATTTTTCAAACACTATCAAAAGATATTGGCACAAATGTACGAGCGACAGATGTTCGTTACACGGTGCTACAAAGGGCGTTACAAAGTGAGGAAACGGTTGAAAACATACAACAAAAAATGGGATATGTTCGAAAATGGGTATTAACAGAACGAGGAGAACGTTTTAAGTAAGTGTGCAGCAATTGTCTCTCAAGCACAAATTGCTGCACTTCTTATTAAAAATGCGTTAACGCTTTTACTTGAACTTTTACCGTTAAATCATGTTTACCACCTGTATAGACGCCTTCGACAGGGCTAATATCGGTATAGTCACGTCCGATACATAAAATAATGTGATTTTCTAGTACTTCCACATTATTAGTTGGGTCTAACCCAATCCAACCAATACCAGGAATCATCACTTCAACCCAGGCGTGTGTTGCTATATCTCCGATTAAACCTGAATTTTCATCGACATATAAATAACCGCTTACATAGCGAGCAGGTATTCCTTTAGCGCGTAGTATAGCGAGCATAACGTGGGTGAAATCTTGACAAACTCCTCGTTTTAAGTCAAAGGCTTGGCTTGCAGTTGTCGTAACATTTGTTGCTGTTGGATCATACTCAAATGTTGAATATAAATATTGCATTAAATTAAGCGAAAACAGCACTGGATTTTCTGCGTGACCAATCGCATGAAACACTTCTTCTATCTGAACATCTGTCATATACGTAAAGTTTGTTGATTTTAAATAGGGCAAATAATGTTCATAAAAGAGTTGGGAATGAAAAATCGTCTGCATTTCGGGTGAATATTGAATGCGATGAATAAATGGTGCACGCTGTATACTAACGATGGATGTTGTTTCTATTTCTAGTACTTGATGTTGCTCCGGGATATAAAATGTACCGACTGTATTCCCCCAAATATCTGCATGCTCACGCGTTAGTGAAGATGGTGAAATCGCGATACGGTAAGACAGCAAGCGTTGACGCTCATCACCCCGAGGTTTCAAGCGGATAGTATTCAAGCTTTGATCGACTTCAGATTCATATTGAAAAATATTTGTATGTTGAATTTCAAATTTCATCGTGTCCGCTTCCTTTTGATTACTGACTTGCGTGTTGAAAGGGAGCTGTAAGTGGTTCCTTTCAAGCTTGTAGGCTGGGTTCATATAAATGATAAATTGCTGAAAATGTATGACCAAAATCAATACATTGACACAATCTTTCCTCCATTGAAAATATAGCTTCCTCTAAGGAAGATGTTGATAAATTGAGCTCGCTAATGGACGTTAACAAAGCTCGTAACGGTGTATTAAGTGCTACAAATCGAGCAGTGAGATGGTCTTTTTCAATATGCATAAATGCTTCCTCTAATTTTTTTAAACAGACCTTCACGGAGCGTGGAAAATGCGCATCCTGTAATAAATATTGCATAACACATAGTAAATTTGTTTGATGGTGCTTACGTTTATAAGATTCTGTTGCTTTTGATAAATCAAGCAAAAATATCCCATCGGCTTCTTCTATATTGCTAGTCATTGGTTGTTGCTCTAGCATTATTAATATCATACGGATCGTCTTTTCTGCACGTTCAATCCATTTGCCGACTTGCATAAAATAAAAAGGTAAATCTCGTTCCATTGAGTCTTCAACTAGTCCTGTAACCGTTAAAGATGTCTTACGTACATTGTGTAAAAAATAATTTAGGGATATTAACGGAAATGGCCGTTTCTGCACCGTTACTTCTTGTTGCATATATAAATAAAAGGCATTGTGTAATTCCCAAAGCTCAATAGGGATACTATCCCGTGTTATTCGTGCATTTTCTCGAACGGCGCGCAAAGTTGCATGCAAAGCGTTGCTATTGTTCTCAGAGAACAACAAGTACTCAATAAGAGGATTCACTCGAATGACTTCATAGCATGCTAGAAATTCTTCTTTCGAAGCACAAATATCTAAAATAGCTTCCCAATGGTCGAGATAATCATGTTCCTTACCAGATTGCTCCAGCATATTCAACAGCTGTACTTGTAATATATGTGCATTCGTTTCTGTGCGTTCACTATATCTTGCCATCCAATATAGTGCGTCTGCTACTCGACTTAGCATGCGGCAATTCCTCCTTTAATATCCACGTATCTTTTGCTCCGCCTCCTTGTGAGGAATTTACGACTAACGATCCTTCTTTTAGCGCAACACGAGATAACCCACCTGGAAGGACAAATATCTCATCACCTGTAATGACATATACACGCAAATCGACATGACAAGGATAGAATTTACCATTCTGATAGGCAGGTGCACGTGATAACTGAATGGTCGGTTGTGCTATATATTGATTTGGTTGGTTTACTATTTTTTGTCGGAAGCTAGCGATTTCTTCAGCACTGGCATGTGGACCAATCAGCATATCGTAGCCACCTGAGGCACTTACATTTTTTATAACAAGCTCGTGTAAATGTTTTAGTACCCATGCCCGCTGGTTTTCATCATCAAGATGGTAGGTTGTGACATTTTCTAATATAGGATCTTCATTTAAATAAAAACGAATCATATCTGGGACATAGGCATACATCGCTTTATCATCTGCGACACCGTTGCCCACTGCATTTAGTATTGCAATATTTCCTGCCTTATAAGCCTCGATTAAATAGGGCACGCCAAGTAAAGAATCTTCTCGAAAAGCAGTAGGATCTAAAAAGTCATCATCAATGCGGCGATAGATAATATCGATTTGCTCTAATCCGTAAATGGTTTTTTTATAAACTTTTAAATTTTGCACAATTAAATCGCGTCCTTCTACAAGCTGAATATTTAGTTGTTGCGCTAAAAAGACATGGTCGTAATAGGCTGAATTATACATACCGGCTGTTAAAAGGACTGCTTTCGGTTCAACATGAGCCTTTAAATTTCGTGGTCGATGTGAAAGTAGCGCTTTTTTCATATGGGTCATTTGTTTTTCAAGGGATTGAATCGTATGTTTGGAAAAAAATTCAGGATACACTTCCTTCATAACATAACGATTTTGGAATACATATGAAATGCCAGAAGGATTACGTAAATTATCTTCCAATACGCGGTAAACACCGTTTTGATCACGAATTACATCAATGCCAGCTAAAAAATATGATTATTTATTGGCACTTGAACACCCAACATTTCTCGACAATAATATGGATTTTGTTCGATAAGATTTTTGGGAATAATTCCGGCCGTTACAATTAACTGTTCATGATAAATATCATGTAAAAAACAATTTAACGCTTTGACACGTTGTTTCATACCGGTCTCAATCATCTTCCATTGTGCATGTGGGATAATAATCGGTACAAAATCAAAAGGCATTGTCCGTTCTGTCCCCCCTTGGGCACCATATACAGTAAATGTAATACCTTGTCTAAGGAAGCTCGATTGTGCTTGCTGGTATTTTTCTTCTAGCTGTTCTTGAGAAAAAGCACTTAGTTTACGATGGAAGGAGCGATAATGCGGTTTCGGCTGGTCACCATCTATCATTTCATCAAAAAAAGAACCCGAATCATATAATTTCATCATGTGAACCGCCTCCGAATTTAAGGAATAGTCAAAACATGTTACACTAAAAAGAATACATAAAAGGAGCTAGTAAAAAATGATAAACATTAACTTATTGCAAGCTTACGAGTTAGACAAGCTATCGAAACTAGGTATATCTGACGAGGAAATCTTACAGACATTGCGAACTGGGGAAGTATCGTCATGGCGTACAAAGGAACCCAATTATGAATTTCAAGAAACACTGGCTCTTTATCAAGAAGGGGAGCAACAATTTTTAGACGCGCTGCATGGTAATTATCGAATAAAATATGTAACATTACCTGGCATTCAGCGTTTACTATATCTTCGCTTTCAATTAGAAGAAACGAAGGACTTTCAATTGGCAGAAACAGGTATTAAGAATTTGGTGTGCGACGAAGCCATAATCTCGAAGCTTCTTAGCATGTTATCGACGAACTGGAAAATTACACAACAAATGGATGGCACATATAGCATTTTCGCTAATTAACTACAAATAACCAAAAAATCCCACGCGCATTGTGAGACGAATCGACTCGTATCATTACCCATGGAATCATTTTTCGATTCGTCTCAGCGTATAGTAGTATACTAGAGTTTAATATTCATTTTGAGACGCGTTTATGCATAAATAAATAGACCTTGCAAAAAAAATTTCAAAAAAAGATGATTTTTCATACGTAGAAAATCATCTTTTTTAATTACTAAAAATAAGAACATATGTTCAAGAAAGGGGAAAAGGGCATTTTTTTATCAATAACGTTCCCAAATTTATATTTGGGAACGTTTTTTATGGTAAAATAGAGAAAATAGAGGTGATTTTATGCAAAAGAATCCACAACCTAAAATAATGAAAGACTTCTTAGTGTACTTAACAACAATCAAAGGAAAGTCCCAACGCACTCGAAAAGAATATGAATACGATCTCACTTTATTCTTTCGTTTTCATTTAGCTATGCAAAATGATATAGATATCGCGCAATTAAACGAAGTCGATATTGCTACTATTACAATAGAAGAAATCCGTGACATCACTTTGGAAGATCTCTATTTATTTATGGAGTATTGTGAAGTACAACGTAAAAATTCTGCTTCCGCAAGAGCCCGAAAAGTCGCTACCTTAAAATCATTTTTCAAATACATTAAAGGAAAAAGACGCCTTATAGAAGAAAATCCAGCGGAGGAGTTGGAAACACCAAAGATTGGACGCAGAAAACCGATATACATGAATATGGATGAGGCGACCCAGTTTATTGAGGGTATTCAACTGCATCGCGCATCACCACGGAATTATTGCATGATGATGTTTTTCTTAAATCTTGGTATTCGCGTATCTGAACTGTGCCAACTGAATACTTCATCCTTACAAGGTCGTTATTTGACCGTAATCGGAAAAGGAAATAAAGAGCGTACGGTTTACTTAAATGATAGTTGCATGCAAGCGCTAAATAATTATGAACAGAGTGGGAAAACACCATACAAAGGGGAAGGGGAAGAGCCTCTTTTTGTTTCGCAAAAAGGAACACGTTTTACACGACAAACCGTCGCTAAAATTGTTAAGCAAATCAATAAACAATCGGGTCTACAAAAGGACAGACTTACACCACATAAATTGCGTCATACATCGGCGACAATGATGTATAAAGCCGGGGCAGATATTCGTAGCTTACAGCATATACTAGGACACTCCAGTGTCGCTACAACCCAAATCTATACCCATATTGAAGATGAGCAATTGCAACATGTTTTGGAGAATAATCCTTTTAATATTGTTGATTAATAACTAGCGTAAAAGCATACGAACAAGTAAGATGCATATATACAGAGTAGGGTCAAAACTGAAGGGGGAAAATATATGATTTCAACATATCTTGAACAATTAAGTACTACGAGAGAACAACTATTAAAGGAAATAGAAGTATTAAACGATGCACAATTTAATCAAAAACCTGATGCAAACAGTTGGAGCATTGCTCAAATATGTCATCATTTAGTGCTAGTAGAAACTTCAACAATGAAGGACATTTCATGGGGGTTAGCCTCTCAAGAAAATACCAAACCTGAACCGATCAATGTTAAACTAATGAAAGATAGAACAAAGAAGCTCGCAGCACCAAAAATTGTGGAACCGGCAGAGGAAGCATTTGCTGTCCAGCAAATGGTGACATTATTATATGAAACAAGAGCGAAACTAACGACATTTTTGCTTCAACTAGAAGAGCCATCCTTACTTGCTAAAAAAGCTGTGAATCACCCAGCCTTCGGACCATTGCCACTCAATCAATGGATTGAGCAAGTGTATTTGCATGAACAACGACACATTGAACAAATACATGAAATGAAAGGAATTGTCATTTAACTTGGACTAGGAGTTACGATGAAGAAAAGAAAACTAAAGCAGATTATGAAAAACAATTTGAAAGAACTAAGAAATTGTGCGTTTATAGAAATTATTTGGAATATCATTCTATGGATTCCGAGACAAATTTTTCGTTTACTAAAAAATATACTATAAAATTGTATCGAAACCCGAGTTCTGACGTTGATTACGCAGAAGTCGGGTTTTTTATTTTACAATTCGTTATGAATATTTACTTGACGAACAACATAATCTGTTATATATTAAATAAAAATAAAAACAACTGTTATAAAACAGTTTGTGCAGGAGGAATTGTATATGTCAAAGTATCGAGATGGTTATGAGTTTTATTGTGAAATGTGTGAACGTTATGGGCTAGAGCCAATTTCATTCCGTTATTACATTATCCAATTATCACAGCAACAACTTTCAGCTTATAATATGCAAGCAAAACAACTTGGAATTTAAAATAATCGCTACAAAGGATGTGGTTATAACGGACGCCAAAGTGAATAGTTTATGAAAAGCCCAGCCATACTAAATACATGGACTGGGCTTTGATTAATATGAAAGAAATTTCAGAAATATTATTGACTTGAGTTGATATCTGTTATATATTATTTATACAAATAAACAACTGTTATAGTACAAAGAGAAGAGGAAAATGGATGGCACATTATAGAGAAGGTTATGAGTTATATTGTAAAAAATGCGAGCAGTTTAATTTAGAGCCTATTAATTTTTATTATTATATGAATAAGTTATCTCAGGAGCAATTAGCGTGCTACAATGAAGCAGCACACGAAAGGAAGTTATTGGCATGACGGACTATCGACAAGGCTATGAATTTTACAGACAGATTTGTGATCAACATGGATTAGAACCAATAAACTTTCACTACTATATATTAAACTTATCACAAGAACAACTAGATGCTTACAATGAACAAGCAAAAATTGTGGGAGGTCAAATTGAATATGAAGTGTCTTAACATGTAAAAATGCCTTGCTGCCAGCTGTGACAGTAAGGCTTTTTTAATTTTTTATAAGAATCTATTTTATTGTTTTAAAGGTAAATAGTATAACGATAGTTTTAATAGTAGGACAAATGTAATTATTGAGATTGGTAAATTGTCGAATGAAGTGCGTTTAAAGTCATTCTTTTTTGTCTAATTTATTGAAATCTATAAAATTAGATAATTGTAGATTTTATATTTGGGTTGAATTAACTGCTTTTCTAAGACTATAATATAATTACATAAAAAAGGGCCAGCTACCACAACTTTATACCTCACTATTATGTAAAGAAAAAGTACTAAACCCTCTTATTTTAATGAACGGAGAATGAAAAATGATGAATATCACGCCTGGTAGTATTAATCAAGTTAACTACAGCCTGAAAGAATTACAAGATATTTTTCAGCAATGAATAGTTCGATCATTGTTGCTATTACAGATCGGACCGGAAAAATAACATTTGTTAATGATCATTTTTGTAAAATCTCGAAATATAAGCGTGAAGAATTAATTGGACAAGATCACCGTTTACTAAACTCAGGTTTCCATCCTAAATCTTTTTTAGAGAAATGTGGAAATCAATTGGTAAAGGAGATATGTGGAATGGTGAGGTGTGCAATCGCGCCAAAGATGGTAGCTTATACTGGGTGAAAACAACAATCATTCCTTTCCTCGATGATAATAACAAACCTTATCAATATATTGCCATTCGAGTAGATATTACTGCACAAAAGGATATTAAGAAAATTACCCATATTGCTTATCATGATGAATTAACAGGGTTACCAAACCGTCGTAAGTTAGAACAACGTTTAGAAAATGAATTCCATCAATCTCGACGTACAGGTGAGAAGTTTGCGTTATTTTTCATTGATGTGAATCGTTTTAAAAACATAAATGATGGACTTGGCCACATCATCGGTGATATGTTCCTTGTGGAAATGGCAAATCGTATTCGTAATGTAGACTACACATCTAACTCTTTCTATCGCCACAATAGTGATGAATTCGTTATGATATTAAATGATGTTTCACGAATTGAAGAAATGGCAAAAGAAATAATTGGGGTTTTCGATGATAGCTTCATCGTAGACGCTTACGAATTTTATGCAAGTATAAGCATTGGTATTAGTGTTTTTCCGGATCATGCCAATACAATAGAAGATTTATTAAAAAATGCTGATATAGCGATGTATGCTGCAAAATCAACTCGAGGCAATCAATATCGACTTTATAGACATAATATGGATGAGGCAAATGATAAGTGGTTACTACTTGAAACCAAACTACACCAAGCATTAAAAAAAGATATACTAGAACTACATTACCAGCCAAAAATTGATTTAAAAACAGATCGAGTTGTTGGGATGGAAGCTTTACTGCGTTGGTACGATCCTGAATTAGGACAAATGCCACCAGATCGTTTTATTCCGTTTGCTGAAGAATGTGGACTTATCAATGATATTGGTGTTTGGGTATTACATAAAGCTTGTGCACAAGTATGTGCATGGAACAAAACATTTCATTCAAATTTAAGCGTTGCTGTCAATATATCACCCATTCATATTAGCACACCTGGTTTTGTTGAAATGGTACGTGATGTCATTGCAGCTACAAAAATCGATCCGCATTTATTAGAAATCGAAATTACAGAGATGAGTATGCTAGACTATACGGAAGATTTAATTAATACTATTGAACAGTTAAGAGCATTAGGGATTACTATTGCGTTAGACGATTTCGGAACAGGCTATTCATCCTTAAATTATTTAAAAAAATTCCCAGTAGATGTGTTAAAAATCGATCGCGCGTTTGTTCGTGATATTTTACCAGAGAAAACAGGGATTGCAATGATTTCCGCAATGATTTCCTTGGCTCATGCATTAAATCTCCAAGTAGTAGCAGAAGGAGTCGAAGAAGAGGCTGAATTAAATGTACTGCGAGAGCATGGCTGTGATTTCGTACAAGGCTATTACTTTAGCAAACCACTATCGGTGAAAGATTTTACCACAATCATCTTAAATCAATCGCCAACAAGTAAATCTAACTCCTAAATGGGGCTAGATTTATTTTCTTAAATATAGTTTACATAATAATATTATTGTATGAATTGTGGCTGCAAGAAATTCATGGTATAATTTGGTTCTAACAAGTTGCATTCAGGGAAATTGCTTAAACACTTAATCAATTTGCCTTTGCTCTTGCTAAAAGAACGATAGGCGTGCAAACAGCAAGCTGTTATCAGCGAAGATTGCTTGCATTAAATCTAAACAATAATGAAATGGGAGTAGCTGCCAATAATATATACCTATTTTTAAATTTTTGTCTAATAAAGATGTCAAAAATGATAATAGGAGAATCATGATGATTGAATTAAAAACAGCAAGATTAAGAATACTACCGCTAAGTGCAGATAATCTAAAACTACTTATTGAGAATCCAAAGAAGTTAGACCTACAATTTTCTTTCATTGAATCAAGTAGTTCTCTAAGTATGGAACTTCAACAAGCTATGGAAATTCGACTTTCTAAGTTACTACGTGATAAGGATAATTATATTTGGTATACCAATTGGTTCATCGTCTCGCATAGTCAAAATTGTAGTGTTGGAGGGATTATGGTAAAAGGACTTCCAAACAACAATGGAGAAGTCATAATTGGGTATTACACTTTACCTGAATATCAAGGAAACGGCTATATGACAGAAGCACTTGAAACAATGAAAAATTGGTTGTTAAATCAACCCAATGTGAAGTGTGTTATTGCGGATACGGAAAAAGACAATATCGCATCCCATAGAGTATTAGAAAAGTCCGGTGCGAAACTGTATAAAGAAACAGCTGCATTATATTATTGGAAATTTACCCAAAAATAGTGACTTAAAAAAGAGCCTTCATATCAAAAAATGAAGACTCTTTTTGCTATAGCAAAATATGAAATGAATTATAAAAATAATAATGAGGTGAGCTAATGGGCAAATTTTTTGTACCGTCAAAAGGCATACTGTCGTGGAAAGAATACCTTGCAGATCCTCTAAAGCAATGGAAAAAAGGATGCTCTGCTTTTGAATTAGCTGTTAGTTGGGAAAATGCGAATAATTTGCCATACACCGTGGACAATGTATTTAAAAATAGTAACATTACTTTATTTCACAATATTGAAGTATTATTTGGGTTTCCTGAATACAAGGTAGCTTTACCTGGAGGAAATGCAAGTTCACAAACGGACCTTTATATACTCGCAAAAGCGCATAATGAACTTATCCCGATGATGATAGAAGGGAAGGTAGCAGAACCTTTTGGAAAAACTGTTGATAGCTGGTTAGGAGATAACCCAAGTGAAGGAAAAAGGAAAAGATTAGCTTATCTACTCCAATTATTTGCTTTAGAAGAAGCGTCGGTAAAAAAGATAAGGTATCAGTTATTACATCGAGCAGCATCCGCTTTAATAGAAGCAAACCGAGTAAATGCTCATAATGCCCTAATACTAGTCCATTCTTTTAGCAATACTGCCGCATGGTTTGAAGATTTCGTAGCATTTGTTGAGCTGTTTCATATATCCCCGAAGCAAAATACGATTGTTGGTCCAATACAGTTTAATCACGTAAATTTGTATTTTAGTTGGATAACAGATGTAAAAAGTATTTAAATGGGCGCTTTTGCGGACATATCATTAGCCACAACCCTCCACTCCTATCAATTCGAAACGGCATCGGATTTTTCGAGCCATTTTGCCTACACCCGAAGACCTCTTTATTTTTAAAGAGGTCTTTTCGTTTTTAATAGATACATAGTTACTTTAACACTATCCAAAATATAAATATAGAATATTCTGTTAATAGGTGTTAAAATGACCATTATACACATATAGTACAAGTTATAAGTCATCTGGGTTCGCATTTTTTCAAGGAGGTATTCATGATAAATAAAAATGATTACGACAATGTTGCCTTTAACCAATTGGAAATGCTACGAAATGAGATTAATCGGACTACAATGAATCGAAAGTTGGTCAATAAAATTGATAACTATTATGTACTTTGTATCTACGAACAACAAAAAATAGCGTGTAATGATCAAGCGACGAAAGAGATTACGTTGACAAAAAATGTGATGTCCAACTCGTTTGTTATTTGGGATCGTACCTATAAAGAGAGTGAACAGCTATTTATGAACTTACGAATTTCTTCTAGAAATCGTGTTATCACTGAAATTGCCAAAAACATCGTTTCGTTTTTACTGCAAAAATATGAGGACCAACTAAATGAAACGCAGAAGCGGACGTCAATGCATAATAACGGACTTCATTACGAGAGATATATTCATCGAATGGAGCAAATGATTAAGGCGAACACATTTCTAGGTGAAGATAATGCGTGGGAAGAGTTTTGCTCATGGTTTCAAGTCTACTTAACAGAGTGGGTACTGGAAGAACTAGAAAGTACGTTAGGCTCTGAAAAGGTGCATCAGTTGAGCAGTCAGGAATTAAATCACGTATTTTTTCAGCAAATAACGAAAAATCTAGCATCTAATGCATCGTTTATTTCAAAATATACAAATATCGTCAATCATTATATGGCGCAATGGTTTCATACTATTATTGCATTAATGAAGCTCACGGATTTAAACGCTCAAGAAATTGCTTCCATGCTTCAAATCGCAAACTCGAGTAACGAGGATACCTTACCACATAGTAAAAATTTAATTTTTTCATTAGGGGTAGAACAGCACCTCCATGTCATGAATAATGCACCGTATCAGTATGTCCGAGAAGCATTATATAAAAATAGTTTTCAATCCATCGACACTACACCTTGGCCGACTACACCATTAGTCAAAGGACATGTAGAAGGCTTAATCCAATTACGCCCGTTTCAATATAATGACGGCTCTATCGACACACATACAGAGATTGAACAAGCCCAAAATCTAGCACAAAGCTTAACGGATTTAGACGTTGATATGTTTGATGCCTTATGTAGTATCTTTCTATCTAAAGCAAGGTATGTTGAAGATATTATTGAAATCCACTTTAATGATTTATTGAGGATTCGTGGTTTAAAGCCGAAATTAGGAGGCGAAGGGCGAAGAGGTGGGTATGAGCAACAACAAAAAGACAAAGTTTTGCAATCGCTTACAAAAATTCAGAGCTTATGGCTCGAATTAAATAAAGCAACGATTTATGAAAAAGGCAAGCCTGTTCAAACACAACTACAAGGACGAACATTTCTTTTTGTCGATGAAAACCGAAATGAATATAATATTGCTCGTATAGACAATCAAAAAACATTTACGGTCACAGTCGATAAAATTTTTACAAAGTATCTTTATGGCTCTGGAAGACAAATTGCCTTGTTACCGATTCAAACGTTGCATTATAACCCCTACAGTCAAAAATGGGAAAAAAGATTGGCACGCTATTTGAGTTGGCGTTGGCGAACGCAAGCAAGAAAGGGCGATTTCTTACAACCAAATAAAATCCGAACGTTGCTAGAAGCAATTGGAGAAAATATCAATGAACGTACACCTTCTCGCACGAGAGATCGCTTAGAAAAAGCGCTAGACCAATTACTCGAAGATGGCGTTCTTGCTGCATGGCATTATCATAAATGGGATGAATCCATCGCCAATCATAAAGGATGGGTGCGCTTATGGTTAGATGCTACGATTCTTGTTGAACCACCTGAACTTATAAAAGAACAATACCGGTCCATTGAAAAGACAAAAAATACAACACATTCTATAAGTTATATCCAAAATAGCGTACAACATAAAGACAAGGAGGCTACTATCGGCAATCAATTGCGAGCCATACGCAAACAATTTAATCTATCGCTTTTACAAGTTTCTGAAGAACTTGAAATTTCATCTTCATATATAAGTAATATCGAGCGAGGCATCAAAACCCCTTCTGTCAAAATTCAAAACAACATAAAGCGATGGCTTCAAAAATTTCATTAAAAGAATATTGTATTAGCATAAAGCGACCTATCTATCGTTTGAATACGGTATATAGGTCGCTTTTTTTATTCCCACCTATATCCGCTTCTAATCTTCATTTATAGTTAGCTCCTATTGCCATTTTTACCGTTATCCTACCCTTAAGTCGAGGTCATCGTGTGTAGAAGTCGTGGTTAATGTGTGCATTAAAGAAAATAAAAATATTTTACCCCTTGCCTTGCCTATGCTATTTACTTATTTTTCTTTTTTTCACTCCCTAATAATTAAATTATTTTACAGCTTCTTTTTTTCATTGTCTCTAAAACGTGTTCGATACAATGGACAACATAATCAAGTGTTTTCTATTATTTGAAACCGAGGTGAAATAATGAAGAAAGAATTAAAGGCTTATGAAACGTTAGAACCTTTGTTTAATCCAAAGTCTGTGGCAGTACTAGGCGCCTCTACCAATCCATATAAAATTGGCTACATTCAATTGAAAGCGCTAATCGATGGTGGATTTAAAGGAGACATTTATCCAATTAATCCGAAAGCTAGTGAAATAGAAGGTCTGCCATGCTACCCTTCGATCACAGCTGTACCCGATGAAGTAGATTTAGCTATATTTTGTGTAGGGGCAGAGCAAATTCAGGATAATCTCCAAGTATGTGCCAAAAAGAAGGTGAAAGCTGCCATTATTTTCGCATCTGGTTTCGCTGAAATTGGTGAAGAAGGTGTCATGTTACAACAAGATTTAGCGACCATTGCGAAAGAACATGGCATTCGTATTATTGGCCCGAACTGTGTAGGGCTAGTGAACACAACGAATGGTATGATTGGCACATTTTCACCAGCGATTTTGGCAGTGCCATTGCATGAAGAAAAAGCAGTAGGCTACGTTTCGCAAAGTGGAGCATTTGGCGTTTTAACATATATGGCCGCTGCACAAAAAGGGCTAAGCTTTAATTATTTTGCAAGTGTCGGCAACGAAATGGAAACAGAATTTTCGGATGTAGTGGAATATATGATTCATGATCCCAAGACAAAAGTGATTACAGGCTACCTAGAAGGGGCCAAAGATATTAAGAAGCTTCGACGTTTAGCAAAAGAAGCGCTGAATCGCAAAAAGCCAATCGCGTTAATGAAAACGGGCAGAAGTACAGCTGGCAGTAGAGCAGCCGCTTCACATACAGGCTCTTTAGCTGGTTCAGATTTAATTTATGATGCATTTTTTAGACAAAGTGGCATTGTCAGAGTCGATGATTATGAAGATATTATTACTTTTTCAAAATTATTTTTATCCAATCGACTACCACAAGGAAAAAATACGGTGTTAATTACTAGTTCTGGTGGACGGGGCATTAACGAAGCAGATCGCTGTGAAGGTTTAGGCTTAAACATTCTACCACTAAGTGAAAAGACGAAGAATGAGATTAAAAAGCACATTCCTTCTTTCGGAAGTGCCAGCAATCCAATCGACTTAACGGCAGCCGCTTCAGTAACCAATCCCGAGCTGTATATAGCGCCATTACGAGCACTCATTGCTGATCCAGAAGTGCATAATATTATTTTAACGGAATTTCCATTGTACTGGGAGGCGGATAATCCATACCTTCAGGAGTTTATTGAGCTATGTAAAAACTCCGATAAATTCGTTTTTATTACAACATTCCCATTGGACGGTATGTCTGTTCCTAAAGGGAAAGAGACGCTTGAGAAAAATGGCATTCCCGTTATACCAGGTGATTTAAATCCAATTAAAGGTTTAGCGAAGCTTGTGGAATATAGCGAAAGTTATCGAAAGCATCAGCAAAAAACGCGCCAACAAGAGGACACGACAATCAAGCGAATAGACATTTCACATATTCGTGGAACAACACTAAGCGAAGCACAAGCTACGGACATACTCGATGTCTATGGCATTCCCACAACGAAACGTACGGTGGCTACTACGGCAGAGGAAGCGGTTCAATTTGCCAATGCTATTGGATATCCTGTTGTCTTAAAAGTCGATTCAGCAGATATCCCTCATAAAACTGAAGCCGATGCTATTCGTCTTAATGTGCAATCAGCGAACGAAGTAATGAAAGCGTTTACTGAAATTTATCACAATGCGAAAACCTATAAAGCCGATGCGCAAATCAATGGTATTGCCGTACAAGAAATGCTACCAGAAGGAACAGAGGTGATTATTGGCGCGACAAAAGATCCGAATTTCGGTCCTGTCGTTATGTTTGGATTAGGCGGTATTTTTGTTGAAGTCTTTAAAGATATTTCATTTAGGGTCGCACCACTAACGAGAGCTGATGCCGTTGAAATGATAGAAGAAGTAAAAGGGAAAGCGCTTTTAAAAGGAGCACGTGGCAAAGCACAGAGTGATATCGAAGCCATTATTGATGTCTTACTCAAGGTATCGCAGCTTGTTACGGAAAATGAAGCGGTGATAGAAGAATTAGACATCAATCCTTTAATTGTTTACGAAGACGGTGTAAAGGCGGCAGACGCGATGATTGTCATCAATAAAGATGTAATAGAAAAGTCAGTAGTCGGGAGGTAAATAGATGGAACTAGATCAACGTTTAATTGGCTTAACAGGACCCCACTATGTTTTTGAAGTAGAGAAAAGGCATATTCGACAGTTTGCACAAGCAATCGGCGATCCAAATCCATTATATGTGGATGAAGCCTTTGCTAAATCAACCAGTTACGGTGGTATTATTGCCCCGCCGAGCTTTCCAGTTGCGATAGGTGCTGACAGTGGACAAGGCATTAACTTGCCATTGGATTACAGTCGCATGCTACATGGTGAACAAGAGTTTATTTATCAACGTCCAATTCGCTCTGGGGATCGTTTGCATTGTCAGATGAAGGTAACAAATGTCTATGAGAAAGAAGGCAAAAATGGAACAATGCAGTTTTTAGTAATGGATACAGAAATGAAAGATGAAAACGGGGAGCTTGTCGTAATTAGTCGCACCAATATCATTTATCGCGCATTAGCCAGTGCTAAAGCGTAACGATACTGTTGAACGAAGATTTACGCTCTTCGTTCAGCTTTCACTCGATAACTAAGGGGGAAAAATCATGCTTCAATTGAAAGAATTACAACAAGGGCAAAAGCTGGCACCACTGGTGAAGCCTGCTGTTACGAAAGTTCAGCTTGTCAAGTATGCGGGTGCATCAGGGGATTTTAATCCTTTACATACGGATGATGCATTTGCTCAAAGTATTGGAATGCCTGGCGTAATTGCACATGGAATGCTTGTCATGGGCTTTCTAGGTCAATACGTTATGGAACTTGCTGGTACATCTGCTACGCTTACGAATTTTAAAATGCGTTTTGGTGCGATGACGAGACCTGGTGATGAAATTACCTGCTTGGCTATCGTCAAAAAAATTTACCAAGAACAAGCAAAACAATTCGTTGATTTGGATTTGTATGCGGAGAAAGCACCAGGGAAAATTGTAGGGTTTGGTGAAGCGACATTACAACTGATTGAACTATAGGAAACAAGGAGGTTAGCAATATGGCTACTATTAAAGATCGCTATGCCATTGTGGGGGTAGGCGAAAGTGAACGTTCAAAAAATTCGGGTACAACACCTTTACATTTAGCATTAGATGCTGCCCGAACTGCATTAAAAGATGCAGGTTTAGAAGCGCGAGAAATTGATGGTTTTATGAGCTACTCGGAAAATGATTCTTGTACATCACATCAACTAGCAACCTATTTAGGAGTACGACCAAAATATGTAAAAGATATTATGGGCGGCGGCAGTAGTACAGAGATGTTAATTGCGGATGCCATTGGCTTAATCGAAACAGGTCAGGTCAATACCGTACTTATTTACCGTTCAATGAATGGCCGTTCTGGCGTTCGAATGGGCGGAGGTGGCTGGGATGTCAATATGCTACAAGGTGCGATGGATGGCGGAAGCTTTTTTATTCCGTATGGAGCTGGTGGACCAGGGCAATGGTTCGGTTTATTTGCAACGCGTCATATGCAACAAACTGGACTGACACATGAGCATTTAGGACATGTTTGTGTCAGTTTTTATGAGCACGCACAACGGAATCCGAAAGCCTTTTTCTATGGTAAACCACTTACGATGGAAGAGTATTTAAAGACACCACCTTTAAGCTACCCATTCTCTAAGCATGATTTTTGCCTAGAATCAGATGAAGCCAATGCGATTATCGTCACATCCGCTGAAAAAGCAAAGGATTGCAAGTCAAAGCCTGTCTATATTATGGGCATTGAAGCGAGACGCACGGTATCACATGCGCATTATTGGACGAATTTAGATGAAGTGGCATCTGACTTTGTAGCGCCTTCTCTTTATAAAAAAGCGGGGGTGACACCACAAGATATTCAGGTCGCTTCAATTTATGATTGCTTTAGTTGGGTTGTATTACGGCAGTTAGAAGCATATGGCTTTGCAGCACGTGGCGAAGTAGGTGATTTCGTTGCGAGTGGCAACCTAAAAATGGGAGGAAAGCTACCAACGAATACAGCAGGTGGCATGCTTTCAGAAGGCTATACACATGGTATGAACAATGTGCTGGAAATTGTTCGTCAAATTCGTCATGACTATCAAGGAACAGATCGACAGGTGAAAAATTGTGAAATCGGTATTTGTACGGGTTGGTCTGGCTCTGATATTGCAGGTGCAATGATTTTAAGAAATTAGGAGGGAAAGTCATGTATCAAAAACCAATTCCACTGAAAACACAAGATAATCAACCATATTGGGATGCGGCGGATCGCCATGAGTTAATGCTACAAAAATGTCAAACATGCCATGCCTATAACCACCCGCCAGGTCCGGCTTGTGCAAAATGCGGGTCCACAGAACTGAACTGGGAAAGTCAAGGTTGTCATATTACAGGAACTATTTATTCCTATGTGGTGTCCTATAGACCTTTCTTACCGGGCTTTCAAGACGAGTTGCCGACGATTATTGTGGTCGTACAGTTAGACCATTTACAAGAGGTAAAGATTATCGGCAATGTGCTGGAGTGTCCACCAGAGGAAATAAAAATCGGCATGCCTGTGAAAATGATATGGCAAGATATTACGGAAGATCGTGCGCTTCCTCAATGGATACAGGCTTAAGTAAATCTTAAATATTCATAGAAAGGGATGATTCGATGGATTTTTCATTTACGGAAAAGGAAGAACAATTTCGCCAAGAGTTAAGAACGTGGTTGGAAGCGAACTTACCTGATGGATGGTTGCAAGGAGACGTGCAACTTGATAAAGAATCGAAAGCATACGAGTTATTTTTACGAGATTGGCAAAAGAAACTATATGCAGGTGGTTGGGCAGCGATTGCATGGCCTAAACAATACGGTGGCCGCAATGCAACGTTGATGGAAGAAATTATTTATCAACAAGAAATGGTACGGGTGAAAGCGCCACCGTTAATTAATTATGTGGGACTCCATATGGTTGCACCGACTTTAATGCAAATCGGTTCACAAGCACAAAAAGATAAATACATTGAAAAGATTATTACGGGGGAAGAAGTTTGGTGCCAAGGTTATTCAGAGCCAAATGCAGGTTCAGATGTAGCCGCTATTCAAACGACTGCAGTAAAAGATGGGGATCGTTGGATTATTAATGGACAAAAGGTATGGACGAGTTTCGGTCATGTGGCAGATCGTTGCTTTTTAATTACAAGAACGAGCCGATTGGAGAAAAAACATAAAGGTATTACGGTGTTTTTGTTAGATATGCATCAGCCAGGAGTAGAAACGCGACCAATTGTTTCAATGGATGGTCAAAAAGATTTTAATGAAGTGTATTTAAATGATGCTGTCGCTTACGATGCCGAAATTATCGGTCAAGTAGATGAAGGCTGGAACGTTATCATTGCACTCTTGATGCATGAAAGAACGGGAATTGGTGGTCAAGTATTTACGTTAGAACAACAATTTCATGATTTAGTTACATTAGCGAAGGACGTAAGTGATGATAATGAACCACTGATCAAAAATCCATTTATTCGAAAAACAATGGTGGATCTGTATACTCGTTCTCGGGGTTCCCTGTTAAATTATTATCGTAATTTAACGAAGCAATTAAAAAATGGTCATCCTGGTGCAGAAAGCTCGATGGATAAGCTGCTTGTAAGTGAATTGACGAAAGAACTGTTTGCTCAAGCCATTTCGATGCAAGGTCACCATGGCATCTTATGGAAAGAACATGCATTGATTGATTGCTCCTATTGGCAGGACAATTATTTATACTCTTTTGGTCAGACGATTGGTGGGGGCACAAGTGAAATACAAAAGAATACCATTGCTGAGAGAATACTAGGTTTACCAAAGGATATGGGTCGATAAAATAGCGGGGGTGGCTGATATGGATTTTTCGTTAAATCAAGAACAAGAAATGTTTCGAAGTTATGTACGCAAATATTTAGATGATGTCGGTCAAACAAAAGTGGCACGTGAGTTTACCGAAGGCAACACTAGCTCATTTCAGAAGCTGTATGCTGGCTTAGCTGAGCTTGGCTGTACGAGTGTCAATGTATCTGAAGCGCATGGCGGTATGGGGCTAGGTCAGTTAGATTTAGTGCCTATTCTAGAAGAGATGGGTCGCGCATTGCTACCAGGGTTATTTTTAGAAACGAACGCTTTAGTTGTACCATTATTGGAGCAATTCGGTACAGCGCAGCAAAAAGCGAAATATTTATCAGCGATCGCGAGTGGCAACCATACATTTACGGTGGCATGGTTGGAGCCTGGCGGTAACTACAAGCCTTCTAATGTGCAAGTACATGGCACATTAGAAGGAGACGTTCTTACGTTGAATGGGGTGAAAGCGTTAGTGCCTGATGTAGAGCTAGCAAATAGCTTACTTGTTGTCGTGCGAACGGCAGAAGGGCAAGACAAGCAAGGAATATCACTTGTAATTGTTGATTGTGATGCAGCGTCTTTGCAAGTGCAAGGTCAAAAAAATATGGATGAAACACGTTTGCTTGCAGAAGTGACGTTTCATAATGTGCAAGTATCAAGTCAGCAAATTGTGGGCACTGTTCATCAAGGGTGGGACGCGTTGCAAGAAGCTTTATTATCGTTTAATGCAGCGCTTTGCTCTTCAATTGTTGGCAGTGTAGAAAAAATTGTAGAAACGGCAGTTGAATATGCCACGATTCGTGAGCAGTTTAATCAACCAATCGGCAGATTTCAAGCGATTAAACATCGTTTAGTCGATATGAAAATGGATTTAGAAACAGCTCGTTCATTAGCTTATTATGCAAACTGGGCGATTGAAAGTGATGCGGAAGATAAAGTTGAAGCGGTTTCAAGTGCTCGCTTATTTGCAACGGAAGCATTTATAAAAGTTGCATCTCAAAGCATTCAAATTCATGGTGGCATCGGCTTTACAGAAGAAATTGATTGTCATCTTTATGTGAAAAGAGCGCGTTTCTATGAAAATTATCTTGGCACTACACAGCAATATTATGAGCAGACAGCAGTGGCATTAGGTTGGTAGCATCAAACCAATTTTCTTGCGTCTTAACCGTTGGCAACGGCATCGTTTTCCTAATAGAAAGTAAGTCATCTTGTATTTGAAAGGGTGGGAAAAACATTGAAAACAATGCATACTTTGAAAGACTATCAAAATGTCATTAATGGGAAAGTCATTCCATCATCTTCAGGTCATAAAATGGATAGCTATAATCCAGCAACAGGCAAGGTTTGGGCAACCATTCCTTGTAGCACGGTTGAAGATGTAGACGCGACAGTGCATGCCGCACGAACAGCCCTGTCAGATTGGTCAGCTCTTCCTGCTAGTGAAAGAGCGGGTTATTTACGACGTATTGGTGATGCCATAGCCCAATATGGAGATGAATTGGCTGAACTAGAAACAATAGATAATGGCTGGGTAATACGGGAAACGAAGTACGGACTTATTCCGGTACTTGCAAATATGTGGTATGATGCGGCCGCGGCTGCTATCCATGTAGGGAGTAAAGGTGAAACCGTGCAACTTGGGCCTAATACAATAGGGTTTACAACACGGGAACCTTTTGGCGTTGTCGTGGGCATTATTCCTTGGAATTCAGCTTTATGGACATTTACAGTGAAAGCAGCGGCTGCCCTTGCAGGTGGAAACACGGTTATTATTAAACCATCAGAGTTGGCAGCAGCCCCGCTTCGCTACGGTGAAATTCTTCAAAGTATCTTACCACCAGGCATCTTAAATGTTATTTCGGGTACAGGTGCGGAAGTAGGCGATGCGCTTGTAAAACATCCAAACGTGAACAAAGTGAGTTTAACAGGATCAGGAAGAACGGCGCAGGCAATTGCGCAGTCCACTGCACAAAACCCTAAGTCGATGGTATTAGAATTGGGTGGGAAGTCACCTAATATTGTTTTCGAGGATGCAGATTTAGCGAAAGCTGCCAATGGTGTCACGGTCAATGGGATTTTTACTGGTAATGCAGGGCAACTGTGCGTTGGCGGTTCTCGTATTTTAATTCAACGTTCTGTTTTAAATCAAATGATTGCTTTGATGAAAGAGGAAATTGCTACGCATATTCAGTTGGGGGATACTTTAAACATCCAAACACCTATGGGACCCGTTGCCAATGAGATGCAATATAAAAAAGTTTGTTCGTATATTGAGCTTGGGCAACAAGAAGGCGGAGAAATCCTGATTGGTGGACGCTTCGGCGGTGCTAACTTATTACCAGGTCAAGATACATTGGCTGAAGGCTATTGGATTGAACCGACCTTAATCAAATTAGAAGGTAATAATTTACAAGTATGCCAAGAAGAAATTTTCGGACCCGTTGCCGTGGTAATCCCATTTGATACGGAAGAAGAAGCACTGGCGATTGCAAATGATACAGAATACGGATTAGGAGCTGGTATTTGGACATCCGATTTAAATCGTGCACATCGCATGATTCGCGCAATCGAATCATGCAATGTTTGGGTCAATACGTATCGAATCGTTGGCACAGAATTACCATTTGGCGGTCAAAAAGCGAGCGGTTTTGGGACAGACTCTGTACGCGAATTTACACGTGAAAAAACGTGCTATATCCAAATTGGCTAATAGGAAGCCAACACAAAAATAGACAAGAAAATATAATCCGTAGAACAAGAAAAATGAAATGGGGACGAGTATGCCACAACGGAATAATGGGCTATTTTATGGCTGGTATATTGTTTTAACGAGCTTCTTGATTATGTTTTCGGCATTTTCGATTGTCAATTCTCTACACAGTTTATTTCTTGTGCCCGTAACAACAGAATTAGGCTTAACGAGGACAACGTTTTCGATTGTTCTATCAGTAGGAGGTCTAGGTGTCGCCATCGCTTCTCCCTTTATGGGCAAGCTACTTGCAAATGGCAATATGAAGTTAATCATGTCTGTCTGCGTAATTCTTGCAGGGTGCGGCTTTATGTTATATTCTCTCGCACAATCGGCCGTTTATTTTGCCGTCATTGCCTTTTGTATCGGGATATGTGTTGCTGGATTTTCGAATATTCCTATTTCCATCATGCTAACGAATTGGTTTTATGAGAAAAAAGGGCTAGCTATGGGATTAGCATTTGCAGGTTCAGGCATTGGAACAGCTGCACTTAGCCCGATTTTAACTATGCTCATTTCAAATTATGGCTGGAGAACAACTTATATTATTGCTGGGGTGCTAATTATAGTAATCTCACTGCCATTAATCTTATTTTTCACAAAGAAAAGTCCTGCTGAAAAAGGGACGATTGCGCTTGGGGCCTATCGTGTAGAAATCGCACAGGCAAATACGGAACAATCCGGTGTCACGTTAGCACAGGCAAAGAGATCGGGTATATTTTGGTTATTTATTTTCGGTGTCATCTGCTTTGCACTTGTTGCAGGTGGCGTACAAATGCATATACCCGCTTATTTAATAGATATTAGTAATCCAGCGCTATTTGCAGGAACAATTTTCGGGCTTTTATCTTTATCCAATACCGTTGGCAAGCTTATTCTTGGTGCTATTTTTGATAAGTTTAGAACAACCGGAGGCATTCTTTTTGTAGGCAGTTGTATGACGATCGCGATGGTGTCACTGCTGCTGGCAAACGCGAAGAGTTTTGCGTTCGTATTTGCTATCGCTTACGGTTTCAGTATTGTTATTGCGACAATTGGCTCTCCATTTATGACAGATGATTTATTCGGCAAAAAAGATTTTGGAGCTATTTTCGGTGTTGTCCAAATATTCTTCGTAGCAACGAGTTCACTTGGTGTTATCGTTTCCGGTCTTATCTATGATCTTACACAAAGTTACAAAGTAGCATGGTTCATATTTTTAGGTTTATTTATACTAAGTATGTTTTGTATCTTAATAGCAAATGGTATGAAAAAGAAAAAGCACTCAACTGTTGAAGAAATGGCTATAGAAGAAAGTATGGAAGGTATTTGATTAAGGTTAACTTTAATGAAGAGAGATTCCTCCATTTAAAATAAGTAGTCAATTTACTTAATTTGTTCCAAGGGGGGACTCTCTTTTTATTGTGCATGTATTTCTTACAGAGGAGCAACTTTGAGCTTTCTAAAAAAAGAAATATCGAACTATTTTTATATAAACATTCATTAAAGTTCGTCTTTCAAACTAAGAAATGCGCTTTGTTCAGCGGCTGGACAGATGGGGTGTGCACTAAAATACGAACATTTAAAAGAATTGACTCATTTAGGTATGTAGAAAAGACAGAAAATTGTAGCCTACTCGTAATAGACTTCGGTAGAAAAAATTGCTGGAATTAATGCAAGAAGCGGTGGTAGCCGAGTAATAACAAGTTCGGGAATAGAAAAACCGGCAAACAAAGATTGCCGGCAAGAGATGATGATTATTTTGAATTGTTTTCGTTTGCAAAACGACCAGAAGCAAATTTTTTATTTGCTTCTGCTTGTTGGATTTGTTGTTTAATTTGATTTATGTCCATTTCATTTCCAAATTCTACATCCATTGCATTCGCTGAACCAGAAGCTTGTAATTTGTTCGCTTCTGCTTGTTGAATTTGCTGCTTTACTTGATTAACATCAGTTTTATTTTGATTGTTCATTAAAAATCACCTCCTGACATTAGTTTGTACAGAAGGTGATAATCTATCCTTTATTTTTTAGTTACTTACATTTTGGTGAGTATTTGTTTTTTGGCTCTTATAATTAAAAACGAAGGTCGCCGAAATTCTCTGTTTAAATTTTGTAAATTACTTACTGCATCTTTAGTTGGTATTGGCTCCACCATTTTTTCGATTTGTAAGCCATGTTCAATAAGTGTATTTACAATAGTTGATAGTGTACGGTGATATTTCACAACATTGTCAACTAACCAATGTTGCGTACGTAAGCCTTCCAATTGATAATTATCTATTGCAAAATAGAGTAAGTTTCCTTCTGCAGTGGTTATCCAATTGTCTTTTTCCATATTAGCACTTACAATCGGATGCTCTATTGAAAATAACAACACTCCACCTTCACATAACGCGGTACTAATCTTTTTTATAAGTAACTGAAAGTCTGCAATATAGTGAAAAGCTAAAGAACTTCCTATAAAATCAATGGTTTCCGCAGGCACTGTCATCTCTTCAAATGCAACCTGTTCAAAAAATAGATTGTCATGAACATGATGCTTTTTTGCATGCGCAATCATGTTGGAAGAAATATCAATTCCTGTAACGTATTTTGCACCGAGCTCAAGACAATAAACTGCAAAATCTCCTACACCACATCCGATATCTAATACGATTTTATTTTTAAGTGTCGGTAGTAATGCCAAAAAATTGGGTTGTTCCAATAAATTGTTATAATTATGCTCTCGTGCTCGTATTTCTTGATATTTTCTAAAGAACGTATTGTTATCATATATATTCTGTTTCATTTTACCCTTCTATTCATCACAACGTTATGAAGTATTTGCGCAACCTCATTATCACACGCACTATCTAAAATAAATAGACTTATATTTCATTTTTTGTTAGGATGTAGATAGAGGCATGTCTTCTTTACTAAATCTATAAAAACTTATGGAAAGGCAGAAATCCACATCGATTTCTGCCTTTTATTATTCCCTTATCCAATGGATAGTTGTTGCAATGACCTTCTATATTCGTCAAATTGGATTGTTTCATCACTATAATTTTGGACGTTTTTATTCCATCCAAACGTTGATAAGATTACATAATACTACAAGTAGGAGGGATATCAATGGTTGAGGTACGTTACAAAGTAAGAGAAGTATTAGATCAAAACAAAATTGATATATTTTTGAAGCAAGCTCGAATTGGGTATCTGGGAATGGCTGACGGTCATTTGCCTTATGTTGTTCCACTTAATTTTGTTTGGACAAATGGGCTGCTGTATTTCCACGGAGCTACTGGCGGAAGACGCAATCAAGTTATGGATGAAAATCAGGAAGTCTGCTTTACAGTATGTGAAGAATATGGAACGATTACTGATCCAGTGCCCGCAAAGACGGACACTGCGTATATGAGTGTTATCGTTTTTGGGAAGGCTCAACCCATCACAGATTTGGATGAAGCTACACATATGTTGCAAGAGATGCTAAATAAATATGTGCCTGGTTATTATAATCGTCCTTTATCTGAGCAACATGTGGACAAATATCGATCAGCCGTTTTCGGTGGTCCAGTTCAAGTTTATCGGATTGATCCACAACAAATGACCGCGAAAGAAAATCCAATTGAAGTAGGGAAAATGTTTAAAAGTTAAAAACATGTTTCGTACACTATATTAAATAATCCATTTAAACGCCACTTCCTATATCCCATAGGTAAGTGGTCTTTTTGATTTAACGAAAACGAGCCGTGCTATTCATGAAATACAATCATAAGAAGTAGTGAATGATCAACATTTATGGACTGGTGAAAATGGTGTTTTTGGATGTTTTATTACAGTCCGTTATTCGTTATGCTAAGAGCGTTCATTTTAATAAAACTAACAAAAGAGGGCATAGCAATGAAGTATCTAACTGAACAATTACCTCTATTTGAAACATTACATATAAAAGACCTAATGACGGCATTGGAAAGTCTGATACACAAATAATAGCAAATCCCCGATGTATGGAATGGACATTCTGACAGGTAAGAATCACTGGAGTTTTCAAATTTGGTTTTAAAGAATGAACGCTATTTTTATGAGTAGAGAGAAAGTGTTTGACCACTATTGGAATGAAAGGTAGGGAAAGTGTATGAATACAACATCCGTTTCACTGCGTTTGCGTGATTTGCTATCACCCACCATAGCTGCTTTTATATCTGTGTTAGTAAACTATGGAGGTACTTTTATCTTGGTGTTTCAGGCTGCCAAGGTTGCTGGCCTGAGTCCTGAAATGACTGCTTCATGGATATGGTCGATTTCCATCGGTGTGGGAGTAACTGGTATTTGGTTAAGTTATCGATACCGCGAACCGATTATTACAGCTTGGTCAACACCAGGTGTGGCATTTCTTGTTTCCGCTTTGGCGGTCACTTCTTATCCTGAAGCAATTGGCGCATATATTATATCTGCTGTAGCATTTGTTTTTTTAGGATTATCTGGAATGTTCGAACGTTTTGTCCAGCTTATTCCACCAGGCATCGCTTCAGGGCTTTTAGCAGGTATTTTATTGCAGTTTGGTATTTCGGCCTTTGGTGGTGCGAAAGTTGATCCTTTACTTGTAATTGTCCTATTTACCGCGTATATCCTACTAAGACGATTTACATCTCGCTATGCAATTGTCGGTATCTTAGTAATTGGATTGATTTATTTGATAAGTATGGGCAAGGTAGATTTCAGCAATGTCGAATTGGTCATTGCTTCTCCAGTATTTGTTGTTCCAGCGTTTTCTCTTCATGCCTTATTAGGCGTTGCTTTGCCGCTTTTTATTATTACCTTGACGGGACAATATATGCCAGGAATGTTAGTGTTGCGAAATGATGGATTTAAAACGAGTGCGAATCCGATTTTAATTGTAACAGGATTGGGTTCGCTCCTAACAGCACCATTTGGATCACATGCGTTTAACATTGCCGCAATTACAGCCGCAATTTGTACTGGAAAAGACGCTCATGAAGATTCAACGAAACGCTATATTGCAGGTATTGTCTGTGGTATTTTTTATATAATTGTTGGAATTTTTGGGGTAACATTGGCTGCATTGTTTTTAATTCTTCCTGCAACGTTTATTGCCACATTAGCTGGATTAGCATTGCTCGGTACAATTGGTAGTAGCCTTGCTAATGCTTTAACAAATCCAAATGGACGCGAAATTGCCCTCATTACTTTTTTGGCAACTGCCGCAAATGTTACATTACTTGGTGTAGGAGGGGCATTTTGGGGGCTTGTAGCTGGTTTAGCAGCACATTTATTAATTAATGTTCCATTTCTTAAAAAACCACAAAATATGAATGGGATACCACAAAAATAGTTTCATGTGAAAACTAAGTACATGTAACGTGACAAGTTTTAAAAAGCAAAATAATGAAGTCTTGTTTGTAGAAAAAAGGGGACAGTTGTTACAGAGATGTTTAAATAGAAAACGAATCAATTGATCCTCTAGATGAGCATATAGCTAATAGTTTTCTCTAATATGAAAGGTGGTTTTTAAAATCAATACACAGCAATCGACAGAAGCATTCGAAATAGCAAAACAACTAATGCCTGGTGGTGTAAACAGTCCAGTAAGAGCATTTAAATCCGTTGGAATCGATCCTATTTTTATTAGTCATGGAATCGGGTCAGAAATATATGATATTGATGGGAATAGGTATATAGATTATATCCTTTCTTGGGGACCATTAATTCATGGACATGCAGATAAAGATGTTGCGAGTGCATTACTCGAAGCAATAAAAAAGGGGACAAGTTTTGGATTGCCCACTTTGCAAGAAAATAAGCTAGCACAATTAATCACTACTCGGATTCCCTCCATAGAGAAGATTAGAATGGTTAACTCTGGTACAGAGGCAACAATGAGTGCCATTCGGCTAGCTAGAGGTTTTACAGGCAAAAACATAATTGTTAAATTTGAAGGAAACTATCACGGACACAGTGACCATCTATTAGTAAAAGCTGGTTCAGGCATAGCAACATTAGGCCTTCCAGATTGTCCAGGTGTACCGTTAGAAATCACAAAAAACACTTTATCCGTTCCGTATAACGATATTGAAGCACTTTATAGTGTATTTGATACATTTGGTTCAGAAATTGCAGCAGTGATTGTAGAACCATTTGCTGGTAATATGGCTGGCATACCTGCTGACCCCGAATTTCTTCAAGCTATACGTTTGTTCACTACAAAATATGGGGCGCTATTTATTCTTGATGAGGTAATGACGGGTTTTCGTATTGATTACCATTCAGCTCAAGGGCTTTATAACATACAGCCTGACTTAACTTGCTTAGGGAAGATAATCGGTGGCGGGATGCCCGTTGGCGCATATGGTGGCAAAAAAGAGATTATGAATCTAATTGCACCGGAAGGGAATATTTATCAAGCTGGCACTTTATCGGGTAATCCAATCGCGATGGTAGCCGGATATACTACAATAAATAAATTAACCTCTGATAGTTACAACTATATTGAAGAACTATCAGACAGACTAATTCAAGGATTAAAAACAGTAGCCCGTAAATCGAATATAGCGCTGATGACAACTAAAGCTGGGACAATGATTGGGTTGTCCTTTACTGATAATCCTTTACAAAATTTTGATGATGCACGCAAAATAGACTCAGAGATGTTTCGGCGTTTCTATGTCGAAATGCTAAAACAAGGGATCCTTTTACCCCCATCGCAATATGAAAGCATCTTTTTATCGACTGCCCATTCAATACATGATATTGATGAAACAATTCATGCTGCAGATGTAGCTTTTCAACGAATGTCATCGTTTCTTTAGAAAATATTTTAACCATCTTAAATAATGGGTGCGTCATAACAACTATAATGATGATGAACTGTATTAATGTTCGCATCATTTAACTGGAAGTGAATGAAAATGTTAAAAATAAACCGAGAAGATAAAATTCCGATTTGGCAGCAGTTGCTTGATCAGGCTATCCACCATATAACAACAGGAAAATGGCCACCAGGTGAATTACTTCCTCCATCTCGAGAGCTTGCCTTATTAGTCGGTGTTTCACGCTCAACAATACAAATTGTTTATGAGGAATTATTTAGTCGAGGCTATACCGTTACTAATTGGCGTGGGGGAACAAGGGTAAGTGATTGGGGATTGAAAGCCAACTTAGCAGAAGAAACTACTCCTTATGGACCATCTACGCCAGCATTACCTTTATTAAACGCGGCAGTTGATGAATTAAACAGTTGGTTTGGAGGCGCCGAAAATCGAAACGTAGAAATCGATTTCTGTCCTCATGAGCCTTATTTGGACGAACATTTCCAAAAAAATTGGAGACAATCTTTTTTACAGGCTTCATCCGAAGCAGATTTGACCACTTGGGGTTATGGCAACCCATATGGTTTTACTCCGCTCCGTGAACAGATTCAACGTTATTTAACATTTGAAAGAGGTGTTCATGTAGATATTGACCAAATCATTTTAACTTCTGGTGCACAGCATAGCATTGATCTTATTGCGCAAGCACTGTTAACGGAAGGAGAAACGGTTTCTGTTGAAGATCCTGGATTCCCCGCTGCCTGGACGACCATGCAATATCGACGGATGAATGTCGTTTCCGTACCGGTTGATAACTATGGAATACAAGTAAATCGTATTCATCCGCAAAGCAAGCTTATTTTTGTTACGCCTTCTCACCAATGTGCAGTTGGTGTGATTATGTCTGAACCACGTAGACAACAGTTGCTCCAAAAGTCAGCGCAAGAGCAATTTTGGATAGTAGAAGATGATTATGATGGTGAATTTAGGTACCGTGGAGGTCCACTTCCTACTTTGTTCAGCCAACAACCACAGAATACATTGTATATGATGAGTTTTTCCAAAATGGTGGCGCCTGGCATACGCATTTCGGCAGTGATTGGGCCAAAGGATGCCATTCGTCAGCTTGCTCAAGTACAAGCCCTAACCTATCGACATCTGCCGATAATGGAACAACTAACGCTTAGTCATTTTATTGAGCACGGTCATTTTATGCGTCATATGAGGAGAGCAAGAAATGTTTATCGACGAAGACATGAAGCGATGACCAAGGCCATCATGGCAACTGGATTAGCTGAACGTTTTAAACTAAGTGGCATTGAAACAGGCTTGCATATGCTTCTTGAAGCTGAAGAATCGTTTGATGAAGAGGCTATGACAAACCTAGCGCTCGAAAAAGGAATTCGTGTATATCCACTTAGTAAGTATTGTTTGGAAACGAATCGAAAAGGATGGGTACTGGGATTTGCTAAAATGGATGAAAGCGCAATTGAAGAAGGCATTAACCGCCTTGCCAAGATACTTTTATAATCGAATAATACTATTAGGTTTTAACGTCAAGCCCATGAGGAGCAAACTTTTAGGCGACCATAGCGTTGCCAAGGGCATAGCCAACGATAAAAGTCGATGCCTTCAGTATCTAATGCGAAAAGAGGGAGGGGCATTCCAACATTGGCTCTCTTGATTTTCACCATTAACAATCGATTTATGAAGATATGCAAGTTTTTTTCATATCATGTATTTAACTGTTGCATTTCAAAACATAAAATCATAATATAAGAATATAGTTATATATAGTTAAAATCACCTTTTACTCAAGGTGATTTTATTTACAATAATATATAAGCAAATGATTATATAAGGAGGGCAAATAAATGGATTATATGCTAATTGAAAAACAATTAAAGGCAGCAGCAGATTTGAATCGCATGAAATTACTTGCGTGTATGAAAAATGGAGAGGTATGTGTTTGTGATTTTGTAGAGGTTCTAGGCATTTCACAACCAGCCGTTAGTCAGCATCTACGAAAATTAAAGGAGGCAGGTATTATTACAGAACGAAAAGTAGGGACTTGGAAACATTATCGTTTAGTAGAGGAACAAACGCCACTGATGAAGGGGATTTTAGAGCATATTCAGCCTTTAACTGGGTGCAACTGTGGCACAAATGGCTGCCATGTAGGGGGAACTGATAGTGAGTAATGAGTCTTTAACGAAACAGCTGTCTTTTTTAGATCGTTACCTTACTCTTTGGATATTTGTTGCCATGGGGCTAGGTGTCGTATTCAGTATCACAATGCCCAATATTGGAGAATCGTTAGAGTCCATGTCTCTTGGTACAACGTCCATACCGATTGCCATAGGTTTAATTGTTATGTTGTACCCACCATTAGCGAAAGTAAAGTATGAGGAAATGTGGCGAGTGTTTAAAGATTGGAAAGTGCTTTTACTATCCCTTTTTCAAAACTGGTTACTTGGACCATTCTTAATGTTCTTTTTAGCCATCATCTTCTTGCGCGATTATCCCGAATATATGGCAGGTCTTATTATGATTGGTTTAGCGCGTTGTATTGCAATGGTGATTGTGTGGAATGATTTAGCACGTGGAGATCGTGAATATGTAGCAGGTTTAGTTGCCTTTAACTCGATTTTTCAAATCTTAACGTATTCGATTTTTGCATACTTTTTCTTAAATGTATTACCTGGTTGGTTTGGTTTAGAGAATTTCAATGTTTCCATCTCCATGTGGGAAATTACAAAAAGCGTACTTATTTACTTAGGTATCCCATTTGCGGCAGGGTTCCTGACACGATGGATTGGGATTCAAACAAAAGGAAAACAGTGGTATGAGGAAAAATTCTTACCGAAAATTTCTCCACTTACTTTAATTGCACTTTTATTTACGATTGTTATGATGTTTGCTTTAAAAGGTGAGCAATTGGTTGAACTGCCACTTGATGTCGTACGAATTGCTATTCCATTATTTATTTACTTTGTCGTGATGTTTGCTGTTTCATTTTTCTCTTCCCGTAAAGCTGGCGCATCTTATCCGGTTACAGCTGCTCTTTCTTTTACAGCGGCAAGTAATAACTTTGAGTTAGCGATTGCGGTAGCAGTTGGTGTGTTTGGTCTTCATAGTGGCGTAGCATTTGCGGCAGTTATATCTTGTAGAAGTACCAGTTCTCATAGGACTTGTATGGGTTGCTTTACGTTGGCAGAAAAAATACTTTAAAACGATTAAATTATAAGGAGCAAACACTTATGACTAACACACTTTATTTCTTATGTACAGGGAACTCATGCCGTAGTCAAATGGCTGAAGGATGGGCTAAAAAATTGTTACCTACTAATTGGACTGTGAAAAGTGCTGGGATTGAGGCTCATGGCGTAAATCCAAATGCCATTAAAGCAATGGAGGAGGTAGGGATTGATATTTCAAATCATACATCTGATTTAATTGATTTTAAGACATTAAACAATGCCACATTAGTTGTGACGTTATGCGGGGATGCCGCTGCTAAATGTCCGATGACGCCTCCGCATATTCGCCGTGAGCATTGGGGATTTGAAGATCCAGCGAAAGCAACAGGTACAGATAAGGACAAATGGACTGTCTTCCAAAATGTACGCGATGCTATAGGACAACGTATTGAAAAATTTGTAGGCGAGGAGCTGAAGTAAATTGAAAAAAATTCATATCTATGAGCCAGCCATGTGCTGTTCTACAGGCTTATGTGGCCCTTCTATAGACCCAGAATTATTACGTATGTCGTTTATAATGAATAATTTAAAAAATAAAAACATTGAAGCTGTAAGATTTAATCTCACGAATGATCCAAATGCTTTTATAGAAAATGAAGCAATCAATCAACTTTTAATGGCACAAGGAATGGATGCCTTGCCTGCAACGTTTGTTGATGGGGAGTTACTTTGTAAAGGGATATATCCCACTAATGAGCAATTTTCACAGTGGTCAGGGCTTTCAGAAGAAAACTTACTACAAAAGCCAAAAGTACGCTTGTCACTAAAAGGAGATGCGTAAAATGGAACGCTTTACAAGAAGTCATTTCCCTGACACCCCATTTTTGTTTTTTACGGGGAAGGGGGGCGTTGGGAAAACGTCTGTTGCTTGTGCCCTATCAATAGCCATTGCAAACAAAGGGAAAAAGGTACTTTTAATTAGTACAGATCCCGCATCTAACTTACAAGATATTTTTGGTCAAACGCTTTCGAATAGTCCAACAAAAATTGAAGGCATAAACAATCTATTTGCGATAAATTTAGACCCTGAACAAGCAGCACAACATTACAAAGAACGAATGGTTGGTCCGTACCGTGGAAAACTACCTGATGTGGTCATTCAAAATATGGAGGAGCAACTTTCGGGGGCTTGTACAGTTGAAATTGCTGCTTTTAATGAATTCGCAACACTATTGACTGATACTTCAGTGATTGAAAATTTTGACACTGTCGTGTTTGATACAGCACCAACAGGTCATACATTACGCTTATTACAACTACCTTCTGCATGGTCTACATTTCTAGATGAAAATACGACTGGCACTTCATGTTTAGGTCCTTTAAAAGGGTTAGAACCACAACGTGAAGTCTATAAAGAGGCTGTTCATCGTTTAAAAGATGCGAATCAAACAACGTTAATGATAGTGACACGCCCTGAAGAAAACCCTTTAAAAGAAGCCGCTCGTGCTTCTAACGAGTTGTATGAAATTGGTATTCAAAATCAGACGTTATTAATCAATGGCTATATGCGTAATGTCAATTCTACTGATTGTACAGAAGAAGCATTCATTGCACGTCAATCGGATGCATTAGCCAGAATTCCAAAAGAACTAAATCGATTTGAACATTTCTACTTACCGTTTGTACCGTACTCATTATCAAGTATGGAACGTTTGCAAGCATGGATGACCAATCAGGAAATGTCACATACAAATGCATCAACCGAAGAAATTAAGATTCCAGAAGTCGAGGAAATGATTGCTGATTATTTAGAACGTAAACCAAAATTGATTTTTACAATGGGTAAAGGTGGGGTTGGTAAAACTACGATTGCTTCTTATATTGCCTTACGCTTAGCCGAAGAAGGTATTCCTGTACATTTAACTACAACAGACCCTGCTGCGCATTTAAATTGGACATTTGGAAACGAACAAGTCAAAAATTTAACGATAAGTCGAATAGATCCGAAAGAAGAAGTTGCAAATTATGAAGCTGAAGTGCTGGCAAAGGCAAGTGAAACAATGAACGAAGAAGGTTTAGCGTTTGTGAAGGAAGATTTAGCTTCCCCCTGTACCGAGGAAATTGCAGTATTTCGTGCATTTGCAAATGTGGTAGAAAATCATCAAGATGAGGTCATTGTTATTGATACAGCACCAACAGGGCATACGTTACTTTTACTAGATGCAACAGAAGCTTATCATCGCGAAATAAGCCGTTCACAAGGGGATATTCCTCCAGCTGTTTCTAACCTGTTACCAAGGTTGCGTGATGCTTCTTATACCAGTGTTGCCATTGTAACACTTCCTGAAGCAACACCTGTTTATGAAGCGACACGCTTACAGGAAGATTTACAGCGTGCTGGATTATCTGTTGATTGGTGGGTTGTCAATCAAACCTTTTCTTCAATCCACACAACAAGTGCCATATTAATTCAAAAACAACAAGCAGAAACAAAATGGCTGAATGCAGTACAATCCATCAGCAACAATCAATTCGTAGCCATTCCATGGGTAAAAACACCACCAATCGGAACAAAAGGCTTACATGAACTAAAAGGAGAGAAAATCAAATGAAAATGAGTCCAGAAGGCAAACATTATTTAGAACAGGTAATAGCTGATTCGGAGGTTAAAACACTTCGTTTCTTTGGTATTGCAGGCTGCTGTGGGGTTAATTTAGGTGTAGGCTTAGAAGCACCAGCAGCAGAAGATACTATTCAAACAATCGAAGGTATCCAAGTCGCAATCCATCCTGATATTGCACCACAATTAACAGATGTAACAATCCATGCCGAAGAAGAGAATGGTGAACTTGGTTTAGTATTGGAAGGATATTCTCCGACCTCTTGCTAATTAAAAGCCGACAGGAGTAGAGGCTACAAAAGTTTGCTTATGTTACAAAGCATAACTATATTAGGTCTAGCTAACTGCTAGACGTAAAAAATATCTTTTATATAAGTAATTACTTATGTAAATGACTAAAAAGGAGAAGTAAGATGAACACGCTAAATGTAATGAAACAAAATACATCTTGTTGCACCCCTGCAAAGAGCATTGAAATTCAACAGATTAATCCCAATGCCAATAAAAATTTACCCGTCGTAATAATTGGCGCAGGTCCAATTGGTTTAGCTGCTGCTGCTCATTTAGTGGCACAAAAACAAGCCTTTATTGTACTAGAGGCAGGGCATGAAATAGCACACAATATGCGTAGTTGGGGGCATGTGACGTTATTTTCTCCATGGCGTTATAACATCAATAAAGCTGCTAAAGCATTATTAGAAACCTCCGATTGGGTAGAACCTAATTTAGATACATTACCAACAGGAAATGAATTAATTGATCTCTATTTAAAACCTTTGGCTGAGTTAGTACAAATAAAACCTAACATTCAATTGAACGCAAAAGTAGTGGGTATTTCACGACAATTTAATGATAAGATGAAGACGAAAAATCGAGTAGACCAATCATTTACTATTTATGTTGAACAAGAGAATGATATCAATACCATTGAGGCGAGAGCTGTTATTGATGCGACGGGTACATGGGGAAATCCAAATCCGGCGAATTCTACAGGTGTTTGGCTACAAAATGAAAAAGCATTAGCAAATCACATTGAGTATGGTATTCCTGATATAAATTCAAATGCTAAGAGATATGCAAATAAGAAGATTGCTGTTATTGGTGGTGGCCATTCAGCGATTAATACCTTATTGACACTTGCGGCACTACAAGAAGATAATCCTGCAACAAAATTAGTATGGATAATGCGGAAAAAATCTGTAGAAGAAGCCTATGGTGGTGAGGAAAAAGATGCATTAGCTGCACGAGGCGCACTGGGAATACGTATTCACGAATTAGTTGAGACAGGTAAGGTTGAGGTCGTTACACCTTTCTATATCTCACAGTTGCGTCAAGATGAGAACATCCAAATTATTGGTACTATTAACGGGGAAACAAAAGTATTAACAGGATTTGAAGAGCTAATTGTTAACGCAGGTAATCGACCTGATTTTACGATTAACAGCGAACTACGCCTTTCCATTGATGCAGCAACAGAAAGTGTGCAAGCATTGGCGCCTTTAATTGACCCGAATGAGCATAGTTGTGGAACAGTAAGAGCGCATGGAGAAGAAATACTGAGACAACCAGAAAAAGACTTCTATATTGTCGGTGCTAAAAGCTATGGTCGCGCACCAACATTTTTAATGGCAACAGGTTATGAACAAGTCCGTTCCATAACGGCATACTTATGTGGTGATACAGAAGCTTCAAAACGTGTGGAATTAGAGTTACCTGAAACAGGTGTATGTAGTGCTCAACTTGGTCAACCATCCAATACGTGTTGTTAAAAAATTGACTGTTAGCGAAAGCTAGCAGTCTTTTGCACTAGTATTAATTCCTATTGTGCAAGTTGCTGGAACCGTCTTCGGAATCCTATGTTGACGAAAAATAATGGCATAAATATAATTGACAACCAATAATGCAAAATGGTATTTTTGTTTAAGAAATTTTTAATTGAATAAGGCGACATGACTTTGGATGTCATGTTAGCGAATTGACAAAGAAAATGTTTTAATGCAGCGCCTCCTAAACTGGGGGCGCTGCTTTTTGTATTTTTTTAGAGGAGTGAAATGATGGATAAAAGAATTTACCTATTATCGACGATTGCCTTTATAGTTGGTCTAGTTGAATTAGTAATTGGAGGGTTGCTTCCACTGATTGCGGAAGATTTAAAGATTTCGTATGGCAAAGTAGGAATGTTAATCTCCATGTTTTCATTAAGTTTTGCCATATCAGGCCCTATTTTATTATCTTTAACCTCAAAGATGGAGCGCAAAAGATTATTTCTCATTGTTTTGTTTATTTTCTTTGTCACGAATATGATTATTGTGTTGAGTGATATGTATACTGTTCTTTTGGCTGCTAGAATATTATCAGCTATGTGTGCGTCGCTTCTTGTTTCGTTATGTATCACCATCGCTTCTCAAATAAGCGATGATGCATATACAGCAAGAGCAATCTACTTTGTATTAATGGGGGTTAGTGCTTCCCTGGTGTTTGGTGTTCCGTTTAGTTTATGGTTAGGTAGCGAATTAGGTTGGCGGGCCCCATTTCTATTTATTGCTATTTTGACATTATTGCTTATGTTAATTGTATTTTTTGCATTGGGAAAAATCGAGCCAAAGAAGAAGTTACCTTTAAAAGCACAAGTAAAGGCGTTAAAGGAACGAAAGATTTTACTTATTCATTCGATTTCCATCATATTTTTTACAGGGCATATGACTTTGTATGCATACTTAACACCATTTCTTCAGTCAACGCTACATTTGTCAGAGAAGTCTCTTAGCCTAATGTATTTAATCATTGGTATATTCTCCATATGCGGAAGTTTATTAGGTGGATATTTTACTGATCGTATTAGTGCAAAACGAACAATTTTCTCCGTACTATCCTTATTTTCATTAACGATTGTTGCGATACCGTTCTTAAAATTTTCCGTCGTGCTGTTCGTTGGAGCAATATTATTATGGAGTTTACTAAGTTGGTCACTACAACCTGCGATTCAAAGTTATATTGTTTCTTCTGCATCGACTACATCAGATATCCATCAAAGTTTAAATAATTCTAGTGCCCATATTGGTATGGCATTAGGCTCCACGATAGGGGGCATAACCATTGACGCATATACTGCTGAAATAAATGCGATAATCGGTGGCACAATTGCCTGTATCGCATTGATAGTAGCCATACTAACCTTTAAATGGCAAAGAAACTAAATAAATATATGGTCAATTTTTGTCCAATCAAGCCTAAAGGATTAATACAATAAATAGAAAATATATCATATATTTGTAAAATAGATTAAAATAAAACTAGCCCCGTAACATTGCAGGCTAGTTTTATTTTGATTGTATGAAAGAAGAACTAAAGCACCATAAGTCAGTTAGACATTTTCACATTTTCATTTGAATATATTTAAGTAATAGCTAATATGAATAGATTAAATATAATGGTGAGGGAGATTGGATGGACACTTCGACAAATACGCATCAAGAGGATGTAATCATTTCTATTATTATACCCGCCCATAATGAAGAAAAGTACATTGGAAAATGTTTAGAATCCATTTCAAAAGCGTCAAAATTACTTCAAAATCAAGTTGAAATCATTGTTGTGCTAAATCGCTGTACAGACAAAACGGAAGAAATTGCAAAATCTTATAATTGTATTACAGTAAACAATGACGATAAAAACCTTTCTAAAATTAGAAACACAGGCGTTGAAAGAGCTAGGGGCGAAATCATCGTAACGATAGATGCAGATACACAGATGAATGAGCATATGCTTACAAAGGTAGTACAAAACTTGAGCTCGGGAAAGTATATTGGCGGAGGAGTTACAGGGAAATTTGAAAGAATGTCTTTAGGGATTTTCGTTTCAACTATGTTATTAATAGGACCTTTACTTTTTAAATATGGCGCCATATCCGTGGGGATTTTTTGGTGCTACAAAGAGGATTTTAAGTCCATTAACGGATTTAATGAAGCCATGCTTATGGCGGAAGATGCTGATTTTGCCAAACGCTTAAAAGTGTGGGGAAAAAAGAAAGGAAAAAAATACGGAACAATTCAAAATGGTATGATAACTTCCAGCCGAAAGTTTGATAAACACGGAGACTGGGTGTTACTTAAACGTCCGAAATTAATTTTAGCTTATCTGAAAGGAACAGATAAACAATATGCAGATGAAGCCTATTATGAAAATCATGATCGATAATCTATCAAGTTGAGGGAAAAATAAAGATTCTAATTGTCAAGCATCTATTAAAATTTACAGAGACGTTAATCGAAGCAGGATTAACGCTTTTTTTATTGAAATTATTTGTTTATAGCTAAAAGAGAGGGGCAACAGATATGAGTAAACAATTAATCATCGGCGACGTAACGCAAGAACTAGCTTCTACACGTCGCATATTGGAACGCTTACCCGAGGAGCATATGTCATGGCGACCACATGATAAATCAATGACCCTCGGTGGACTAGCCACACATCTAATCAATCTGCTAAACTGGCAAATCACAATTATTCAGCACACGGAGTTGGATCTTTCAACAGTATCACTTCGACGAGAAGCAATAGAAAAACAATCTGACATTCTAGAAGAATTTGACGCCAACGTCTCCAAACTCGATAAGTTGCTTGCCGAATGTGACGACAAAGCGCTCGGCGATGAATGGACACTTCGCCATGGCCAGCATATTATTCGCCAAGAGCCGAGAGCACTTGCGTTACGTACTTTTGGAATTAGTCATATGGTTCACCACCGTGCACAACTGGGCGTATACTTACGCCTTCTTGATATTGCGGTGCCAGGCTTTTATGGACCATCAGCCGATGAAGAAATCTAATTAAATATCTTGGTGCAAGGGTGATCAAGATTAAAGAGTTGCATAATGCAGCTCTTTTTTCATTTTCTGTAGGCTGATTACTATTAAAAGGCTTTTGGGCGAGGTTTTTTTAAAATCATCCTACAGCTTTCGATTTATTTAATTTTAAAAATATTCTATTTATTTAAAATAATAGTATTTTTCTATGAGGGTAGACTCATTTTTTATGAATCGTCCTAAAAATAATTGAATTCAAATAAAATCCTTTATAAAATGAAAGCGAATTCACACTTTAGTGCATGCACGCTTGTTAATTACAATGATTTCTTACATTTAAGGAGGCATGTTAATTATGATAGCAGCAGTCGTAACGAAAGACAAAAAAGTAAGTGTAGAGGAGAAGCAACTAAGACCATTAAAACATGGTGAAGCATTAGTACAAACAGAATTTTGTGGTGTTTGTCATACGGATCTACATGTCAAAAATGCAGATTTCGGTGATGTTACAGGGATTGTATTAGGTCATGAGGGTATTGGTAAAGTGATTGAAGTTGCAGAAGGGGTTACGTCACTAAAAGTTGGTGACCGAGTATCTATTGCTTGGATGTATGAGAGTTGCGGACACTGTGAATATTGTACGACAGGTCGTGAAACACTTTGTCGCGATGTTAAAAATGCAGGGTATACAGTAGATGGTGCTATGGCCGAGCAAGTGATTGTATCAGCTGATTATGCAGTTAAGGTTCCAGCTAATTTAGATCCAGCCGCCGCTTCTTCTGTCACTTGTGCAGGTGTGACAACTTACAAGGCTGTGAAAGTGTCAAATATCCGTCCAGGACAATGGATTGGGATATTTGGTATTGGTGGTCTCGGCAACTTAGCTGTGCAGTACGCTAAACATGTTTATGGTGCAAACGTTGTGGCGTTCGATATTAATGATGAGAAGCTAGCATTTGCTAAAGAGGTAGGGGCAGATGCTATTGTCAATTTATTAAATGAAGACCCAATTGCTAAAGCGAAAGAACTGACGAATGGGAAAGGCTTAGATGCAACTGTGGTTACAGCTGTAGCTAAAACGCCGTTCAATCAAGCGATTGATGTGGTAAAAGCAGGCGCACGAGTAGTAGCAGTTGGTTTACCTGTAGATAAAATGGATTTAGATATCCCTCGTTTAGTACTGGATGGCATCCAAGTGATTGGTACATTAGTAGGTACACGCCAAGACTTACAAGAAGCATTCCAATTTGCTGCAGAAGGTAAGGTAGTGCCGAAAGTAACATTGCGAAAAATCGAAGAAATTAACGAGATTATGGAAGAGATGGAACAAGGTAAAATAACAGGACGTATGGTAATTGACTTTACAAATTAATAGCTTGTTATCTATTAATTTATAAATAACTAAACTAGGCACTTCCGCTACAAAGGAGGTGCCTTTCTTTTATCTTTACAAATACCTGTGTTTTTTAGTGAAAGGAAGCAACTGACTTTCATCTAGATTCATATTTTTTATGCACAAAGGCGTTTCTAAGTTAATTGAATTAGAAAATTGCTTCTGTCATAGTTACTTAATTTTCATAACTTCAATATATCTATACATTCCTTTTAACATAACAGGATCATCCTTTATAATTTTAAGCCTTTGTTTTTGTTGGCTAAACATTTCCTCAAAACTTCGACCAATATCAGTACCTAATAGGCTTATAAAGGGCCTTAACAGCTTTTTGGTTACAGTTATTCGTTGATGTTTAGCAGCAAATTTATCAAAAATTAGTATTTTTCCATTCAGCTTTAAAACACGAATCATTTCTTCAAAGCATTTATGTTCATCAGGCACGACAGAAAGAATTAAACTCGCCACAATATAGTCAAATGATTCATCTTCAAAAGTCATTGTTTGCGCATCCATTTCGATAAATTGGATAGCAGAGTGCTCGAATTTACTTTTAGCGATAGCTAACATATCAGGCGAATAATCAATGGCTGTAATATCATAATTCATAAAGTCAATGTATTCTAAATCAGCTCCAGTACCGATCCCAACAAATAAGATTTTCTGCTTGCTTTGAAAAGGGACTTGTTGAAAAATCTTTTTTCTCGTCTTCAAAAAAACACCAGTATTAAAAAATCTATCATAGAAAGAAGAGCCCACTTTGTAGACAATCTTATTCCACTTATTATTCAATCGGTCATCCCATCTTTCATCCGTAAAATTAAAGGAAAGTCATTTAAAATTGCTTAAGGAAGGTAACTCCGTACAAAGCAAGCATTATTACTAATGTTCTTTAAAATATTATACTAAACTACAGCTTCGAACATATCCTCTTTCAGCATTCTATGAGTAGCGACAAAAGAGGCGAATCCATTTTCCGTATACTGCAACCCAATCATACATTGAAAGAAAAAAGACCGAAGACAATTCTTTGACTTCAGTCTGAAACTAGCAAAAAGCAAGTTATTATTCATTATATGTATATTTAGTGACCACTGGATTAGTAAATTGTTGCACGACGTTTGTTATTTAAGTATTTCATTCATCTATCATAGAGAGAATGAAGTAATTGATTGTCGTCTTTAACTGTTGAAAAATCATTTTCTTTCCAACGTTTTAATATATCTAAATATAGTTCACTATGAAAAAAGACGGCTTTCTCTTCCTCAGATATCTGCATCAAATTATCAATTCGTTCCGGTGTTATCTCTATTGAACCTTCTTTTTCTTGTGTATCAAGCTTTTGATACGTCATCTTTAGCATCACTTCTTGTACTAGACGCTCATCAAACGTTTTATCCCCACTTTTCCAATCATCAAGCATATCGGCATGAACACCATCTACCCAAGATAAATCCCTTTTCTTTGGTACAATCGATTCTTCCATTTTCTCTTCAGCAATGTCAAATTCTTTCTCTTTATCATTTTTATTTATAATCCAAAACGCTCCACTCACACTTAATACGACAACTACAAAAAGAACACGCCATAAATAACGTTTATTCAATTTTACATCACCTCTATTAACAAGTGTCTCATAATAATTATCTCAAATTTATTACGCTCAAACAACAAAAAAGTCTCCCACTTTCGCAGGAGACAGAGACATTATTAATTAGTTTCATTAACGCTCGAAAGCATTTGTGGATGCTATATCAATTAGATATTTGTAGTTTGCATCAGCATAGATTTTTGCAATAACTCGCACAAGTATCCCATTCTTATTACGATAAAGACGACCATTCATGCCACTAATCCTCGAATCTGCCCATAAGCCTGGACGGTGAGCAGCAACTTCAACCCAAGCATCATTATTATTTGCTTCTTCTAAGAACAATTCAACATAACCTCGAATCATTATATCTTCTCCTGGTTGTCCCCTTAGTGATACGGCAACGTAGTTTCCTATGTTTCTTGCACAAACAAAAAGCTTTGCTCTTTTGCCCTGTGATGTGTTAACACTATTTTCGTAACATGTCATAATTTATTCCCTCCTAGATTTTTAAATTGTTTGTTGTTCAATTGAACAATCTATAAAGGAAAAATCGTTTTAAAAAAACAACCTATGTACGAAAAAATTTTTAAAGCATGTAAATAAGGTAGATACAGTTGGTTGCTTAAGCCTAATCTTCAATGGCGTTTACTGATGCTTTTCCATAGTCAGTTCGAATAGCTTTTAATCAATCTTATAAACAAATCAGCCATATACAAATAAAAAATCATAATTTAACCTGTAGTTCCACATGCGCAACAATTGCTTTGACAAATGAAAAAGTTCTGTCATAATTACAAGCCTTTTTATGATTAAGTGAACGTGGGCTAGGGATAGTGTCATGTTGAAGTGCATTATGTGCCACCATAGTAAAGCACTATCAAATCGGATTATATACAACTTTATAAGCGACAAGGTGAAAAAATAGATGATTCCGTATCTGATACGAAACTATAATCAGAATTTTTCAGTATAGAACACGCCATAAATAAAAGGTAGCGTATGATTCCCAATTTTTCCAGTTGACTGATAGTGCTAAAATTTCATCTTTTGTAGGCTTTTGCGTCATATTACGTAATACTTTTATCGAATTAATCAGACCAACATCATCAATTGGAAAAGCTGTTTGGAATCTCAGGCAGCGCATCAGCACGTAATTGGCTGTCCATGGACCGATGCCGCGTATTTGAATTAAGCTTTTTTCGGCATCTTTAAAGTTCATTGCTAGTAATTTTTCCTTCGATAATGTACCATTTTCCATCAATTTGGCAATACCAATGATATATTCACTTTTTTTTGCCGTCATTTTGATATCTGCTAGGTCGGATGGTGTTAACTGTGCAATGCGCTCGTACGTTGGGAACACCCAATACTTTTTACCTCTCCATTCGATAAAATCGCCAAAGCTTTCTACAAATTGTTTCTTTAAGGAGTAAGCAAAGGCTAAATTAATTTGTTGCCCTATAACGCCCCAGCATAAAGCTTCAAATAAATGAGGAATGCCGACTACACGCAATCCATAAAATTTTCGGGCGGGCATTTCAAGTAATGGGTCTGTAGTTGCCATGTCGTAAAATGGCGTTAAATCGTTCTCAAGGTCAAACCATTCATAAATATAGTGTACAATTTGTTGTCGTATCCGCTTATCATTCGGTCTAGAATCATTTAGGAATTGAACAATCATTTGGTTATGTTGGCTTACGCTAATCTGCACTAAGGAGCGCATTTCTTCTATCGCAAAAACCTTTGTAATAACATTGTTCTCAACCTCATACATACATTCATTTTTTTCTCGTAATAGATAGTTTAGATTTGCATTTATATCGAAATGGTTAGGTAATGGAATGACCATCTCATCATTATTTTCATGCCATCTCACTTTTGCATTCTCCTCTACAAACTTATTATTAGGGAACATATACGATTAAAATTTACTTTACCATATCATAATCGAGATGAATTTTGTTATCTTGCTATTACATTCTAAACACCTTATGTTTTTCTACTGATGCGGTTATAGTGTTAGTTATCAAGAATGCGAATAGGAGGGCGTAACAATGGTTCAAGATATTAAAACAAGAGTGGAAAACTTAGATTGGGACACCATTCAAAATGAATTAGATGCACAAGGGTTTGCAAAGCTTCCAGTGATTTTAACAAAGGCGGAATGTAAATTTCTAAAAGCGTTGTATCTTGAGAAAGAGCCGTACAGAACAACAATCAATATGAAACGCTATCGCTTTGGCCATGGGGAGTACAAATACTTTTCCTATCCACTACCTGATATCGTCCAAAGTTTAAGAGAGGTCTTCTATGTAGAATTGTCAAAAACAGCGAATCGTTGGTTGGGGTATTTACGAAAAACAGCACAGTTTCCCAACAACCTTCAAGATTTTTTGACCATCTGTAAAGAAAATGAGCAAACAAGACCAACACCTTTACTATTAAAGTATGAAACAGGGGGCTTTAATTGTTTGCATCAAGATTTATACGGCGATATATTTTTCCCATTTCAAGTAGTCTTTGTCTTAAATCAACGTGAAAAAGACTTTTGCGGTGGAGAATCGCTATTAGTGGAACAAATTCCTCGTGCTCAAAGTAGAGGACATGTTATTACTTTAGCTCAAGGCAGTGCGCTCATTTTCCCTACGAACTATAGAGTTGTTCTTGGTCAAAAAGGGTATTACAAAAATAAGGTTCGTCACGGAGTAAGTACAGTTACTTTCGGGGAACGTTTTGGTCTTGGAATCATTTTTCATGATGCGACATAAAAACTACTTCAATATCTTGCTATTCTATTTCAAGCATTGTACATTGGAAATTTCTAAGGAGTATAGTGTAAAGAGAGGTGAGCGTAATGCTAGATAGGTTCAATCACGAGTGTCATGATAAAACTTCAAATGATATGGAACAGATAACAGATGAAAAGTGGCAAGCAATAATAAATAATGATCCAACGTATAATCATCAATTTTTCTATGCTGTCAAATCAACAGGGATCTTCTGTAAACCATCTTGTAAATCGCGCGTCCCGAAAAAAGAAAATGTCTGTATTTTTCAAAACGCAGAACAAGCTCTACGCGCAAATTTCCGGCCTTGTAAACGTTGCAAGCCAACTAATGAAAAATTACCTGATAGCGAATGGGTCGAGCTAATTAGTGCCTACATTGATAAAAATTACACAGAAAAATTAACCCTAGAATCGTTAGCTACAATTTGCCATGGGAGTCCCTATCATATGCATCGCACATTTAAAAAAATTAAGGGTATAACACCGGTTGAGTATATACAACGAGTTCGCGTACATGAGGCTAAACAATTATTAATGCAAACAAATAAAGCCATCGGAGATATCGCCATCTGTGTAGGAATGATGAATACGCCTTATTTTATTACGTTATTTAAAAAGAAAACTGGATTGACACCAGCACAATTTCGACAAATGCATATAACTGGAGGAAAAGATAGTGGTAACAAACAATAAAACAACGCTCTATTGGGCTTTACTAACATTTGAAGATTGGCATTTTTATATTGCTTCCACTTCTAAAGGGTTAGTGTATGTAAGTTCACAGAACAGCGCATTCGAGGAGTTAATCGAATGGGCCAAGAAGCGCTTTCCAGGAAGTCCACTAATTGAAGATAATAAAAAGCTAGAACCCTATATGGTTGAATTGATTCAATACCTACAAGGAAAGCGAAAAACATTTACTATGCCATTTGATTATGTAGGGACACCATTTCAGATAGCAGTGTGGAATGCACTTTGTGACATTCCTTATGGACAGACGAAATCCTATTCAGAAATTGCCAATGCTATTAATAAACCAGCAGCTGTGCGCGCAGTTGGCACAGCGATTGGAGCCAATCCAGTATTAATTACTGTACCGTGCCATCGGGTAATTGGCAAGAATGGCTCATTAACAGGCTATCGAGGAGGATTAGAAATGAAAACACAGCTCCTAGAGTTAGAAAAGGGAACTTCAACTAGCTACGAGTAATTATGAATGGAGGGGGACGGTGATGAAAAGTGAATTATTCTATAAAAATCCAAAAACGATTCTGAATAAAGGAACTGGTTTTCTTGCTGGCTATACGCATTCACTAAATCCTTATACAGGCTGTTCATTTGGGTGCTCCTATTGTTATGTACGAGCAATGCCTGTGGCACTTTTTCGAGATGGTGAATGGGGCAATTGGGTCGATATAAAAAACGGAGCTGCAAATTTATTAAAAAAGGAGCTTCAGCGCGCCAAAGCTAAAGGAAATGTGACCATTTTTATGTCATCAAGTACAGATCCTTATCAGCCAATCGAGTATAAGGAAAAAGTGACAAGGTCCTTACTAGAAGTGATGGTCGCAGATCCCCCAGACTTCCTTTTAGTGCAAACTAGAAGCCCTCTTGTAAGCCGTGATATTGATTTGCTACAGCAATTTAAAGAGAAAGTTCGAGTAAGTGTAACGATTGAGACAGATTCCGAAACAATACGTAAACATTTTACCCCAGATGCACCAACAATTCAGGCGCGTTTTAAGACATTAGAAACATTAGCAGCCAACGGAATCCCGACCCAAGTAGCTATAGCCCCCATTTTACCAAGTGGGGAATATTTTCCTGAGAAATTGAAACCATTCGTCGATCGAATATGTTTGGATGACTACTTTTTAGGAGATGGCAGTGGAGGAAATCGCACAAGAAAACTTGGCATGGAGGAGAAATATGCCCAACTTGGTTTAGAAGATTGGTACGGACCACATGTAATAAATAATTTCTATAATCGATTGATTAAAATCTTTCCAGAAAGTGATGTTTATCTAAGTCAAGCAGGATTTGAGCCGTAAAAGTAATAGCACATTGGCTATCACAAATGGAGCTTTGCAAATAACGGAACGACCATTACAAGCATCCTTGCTGAATTTTACATAAACGATGCTTGTGCGCTGTGAGAGCTATCGAGATGGGCAACTGTATGTGTGGTTGAATCTCGATATGTTTTACAGTGTAATTTTTATGGGAAAATCCGTAAAAGCAATGTGTAGTAATCTACCCTACCCTAATATAATTACTTTTGTCACAACTTTCTAGTTATCGAAAGTATGGAAATGGGTGTGGAGCATCATATAGTGCATTAAAAAGTCGAACATACAAATTTGTATGTTCGACTTTTTTTACAATATATTAACAGACCAAAATGTAAAGCATGACTTGTTTAAACTATTTATAAATTTAATCCAAATCGCTTTAATTCAATGAAAACACCTTCCAACTGTTTTCCTTTGTCTGTTAACGTATATTCCACACGAGGGGGAACTTCTGGGAAAACCTTTTTAATCAAAATCCCATGATCTTCTAGTGTTTTAAGACGGAGGGAAAGTGTTTTCGGACTAATTCCATCCATAGATTTTAATAGGTCACTGAACCGCATTGTTCCTTCTATAAGTAAATCGCGAATTATTAAAAATGTCCATTTAGTTCCAATTACATCGAGTGTTTTCGCAATGGGGCAAGCCTCACCAGGTACTCCTTTGGTCAACACTACTGGCTCAATCACACTCATTTGAAACATCCTCCCTCAAAATTTTTGAGCAATTTACCTCATCATAGCACAATAGTATACTTTCAGAAACTTAATGAATTAAATATCACTACTTCCCTAAAGGAAGTTACTATATTTATAATATCATTGTATTTGTTAATTTCATCCTTAATTGAGGAGGTGCTCAAAATTATTGTCAGAAATCAATGAAATAAGCTACCGTTGCTATTACTATTTGTACAACACTAAGGGAATTTTCCCGCTGTAGCAAACGGTTAGTAGAACATTGGCAAGACACTAGGTTTGTTTTAAGAGATAACAGAATTGAAGGAGCCAGAAAAAGATGAAAAATATACTTATTATTAACGGTCATCAGAAATACAGTTCAGCTGAGGGGAATTTGAACCAAACATTGATGAACAAAATGGTTAGTTTTTTAGAAAAAAAGAACAATGTAAAAACAACAATTATTCAAAACGGATATAAAATCGAAGAAGAACAACAAAAATTTATATGGGCTGATATTGTCATTTATCAAACACCTATTTATTGGTTCAGTGTCCCCGGCTTATTGAAGACGTATATGGATGAGGTATATGCCTATGGTTTATTTTTTAGGGGTGCTGATGAGTATGGGAAAGGTGGATTGTTGACTGAAAAGAAATATATGTTTTCGCTTACCTGGAATGCCCCTGAAAAAGCATTTAACAATCCAAGTGAATTTTTTGAAGGGAATACCCTAGAAGATGCAATAATGCATTTACATCTTATACAGAAATTTCTCGGAATGAAACCATTAAAGAGTTTCTCTTGTTATGACGTAGTCAAAAATCCAAAGATTGAAAAGTTTGTATCCGAACTTGATTTACACCTGCAAGAGATATTGAATTTTTAAACTTATGTAAACGAATAAGGGGAGAGAAATATGTTAAAAGATAAAAAAGTTGTAATTATCGGTGGAAGCTCTGGGATTGGTTTGGCATCAGCTAAACAGCTAGTAGCGCAAGGGGCAGAAGTAATCATTGCCAGTCGCTCCGAAGAGAAATTGCAGAAGGCAAAAGAGCAATTAGGAGTTAGGGCAACAACTTATATTCTAGATACAACACAAGAACAGCAAGTACAATCTTTCTTTGAAAAGATTGGTCATGTCGATCATCTGGTGATAAGCGCGGCAGAAACATCCAGCGGGGCATTCCTCCAAACGGATACAGCACAAGCACGAAAACTGTTTGAAAACAAATTTTGGGGACAATATTATGCAGCCAAATACGGTGCTTCTAACATTTCACCAAACGGATCAATTATTTTATTTTCTGGCGTTGTAGCCTACAAGGCTATGGTGGGCTCAGCAATACTAGGTGCCGTTAATGCGGCTATTTCCAATTTAGGTCAGACTTTGGCATTAGAACTTGCTCCTATCCGAGTAAACATCGTTTCACCAGGTATAATTGATACACCTTCCCGTAGCAAAATGCCAGAAGAAGCACGTAATCACTTCTATAATACAGTTGAAAATAAACTCCCTGTGAAACGAATAGGGCAAGCTGATGATGTTGCACAAAGCGTACTATATTTGCTACAAAATAGTTTCGTGACTGGAACGGTTCTTCATGTAGAAGGCGGCCACATGTTAACTTAAGACTGCAGCAGAATATATTTCTTAAACAAACTTTTGTAGAACTAAAACTGACCTAACAAATAAAACACCTTTCGCGTTGACTAACGAGTATTGTATATATCAATTAACGCGGAGGTGTTTAGTTAGTGTTCTTTTTTACAACAGTGTGTGGACGATTTTAAGCACCAACGCCACAAACGAATAATTGCGTGCGATACACACAATCTCAATTTATTAGGTAGAGGTGACTTTTACATAAAAAAAGTAGCGTCGTCACACGCTACAGCAAATTATTTTGAACAGTAAAGATATTGTTCAGGATGGCTAATACATAACAAGGATTTAGAACAAAATGTCCCTATTACTTTATATGTGAGCTAACAATGATAAGTGTAATTCCAGTAAATAAGCAAATAATTCTCGCCACAGGAATTTTATCAGCTAGTCCAAATAATGCAATTGCTGTTGTTACGATTAAAACTGTTGGACCAACCAATGCAAGCATTGTATTAATATAGAATGCTTTTTCTAAATTGTTCAACTTTAGCATCAACAAACCAGCACTTACTTCAATACTCCCAGACAATACACGTAAAATAACCATAGCTAGAACCGATTTTTCAATAATGGTCATCATCCTATCTTTATCGATAATATTCGCATATCTTATAAATCCATCTCAGTCTAATTATAGAATTCTGTTTGAATGAAATACTAACATCACTATATGTATCATTCGTATGAGATATGCTTGTAATCGTATGCTTGATAGTGTTAATTACTATGTTGATTATCTAGTTAAAAGTGCAAAAAATTTATTAATACAATCAGTTTTATAAATCAATTTTCTGTATTGTAAAATCCTGGGGAAGATAGTATTTAAAGAGAGGTTTATCAAATGAGACTGGAAGGCTACGCTAAGATTTTTAAAATTTTATATTTGGAGTAGATATTTAATAAAACGTCAGCCTTATTCTCTTTTGGAACAATGGTCTTTTTTAGTTAAATGAATACACTCAGCAAGTTTATAAAATAATGAAGATTTTTCTTATTTTATTATATTCTGAAAATAAAATTGACGTAAACTTTCGTGCATGTTATGTTTAATACTAATTTCATAGCAATTATTACAAGTTTGAGTGAAATGAATTTTCATTCAATTAAAAGGAAAATGGGTGTAAATCCCATGCTGTCCCGCAACTGTAAATGAGGAGTTTTGTTTCCATTGACACAGAGTTATTACTCGTGAAGGTGAAACAAAATAATGATTCATGAGCCAGAATGCCTGCTTGTAAGAAGATTCATTGATGATCTACGAAAGATAGGGAGATGGATGGAGACTTACTTTTTGTAGGCTTATCTATCCTTATTCTTTTTGAATAAGGTTTTTTTATGCTTTCTTTTATCTAATAGTAGATGCTTTTGAACCAAGATAGGAGATAGGAGACAGAAAATGAGATTGACAAAGTATTTACTTCCTTTTGTACTTTTTTGACTTTCAGTGTTCTTGCAGGTTGTACAAACACTGATACAGAAAAGGGAAAAACAACAACACAAACAAATGACGAAAAAATGATAACGATTGGATGGCATTTAGATGTCGGTCCATTAAACCCTCATACATATTTACCTAATCAAATGACTGCACAAGCAATGGTCTACGAATCTTTGGTTGAGTATAACGATGATGGGACTATTACGCCTAAGCTAGCAGAAAGTTGGGACATTTCAAAGGATAAGACTTCTTACATTTTCCATTTAAGAAAAGACGTTAAGTATTCAGACGGAACTGCTTTTAATGCGGATAATGTCATTCGTAACTTCGATGCCATATTAGCAAATCGGGAAATACATTTTTGGATGGGCATGGTCAACCATATTGTTGAGGTTGTAAAAGAAGATGATTATACAATTCGTTTGCAATTAGATGAACCTTATTATCCAGTATTAAACGAACTGGCCTTTGTACGTCCATTCCGTTTTTTAGGGGATAACGGATTCCCTGAAGGAGATGCGACGCAAGATTCCATCAAAGCACCAGTTGGGACAGGTCCATGGGTATTAACAGATTACAAAAAAGATGAATATGCTTTATTTAGTCGCAACGAAAACTATTGGGGGGAAAAACCTCTCTTAGAACAAATTAAAGTAAAAATCATCCCTGATTCTGAATCGATTTCGTTGGCATTTGAAAACGAAGAGTTAGATTTAATTTATGGTCGTGGCATCATTAGTTTAGATAACTATTCGTATTTAAAAGATAGTGACAAATATAAGACGGCTACCTCTGAACCATTGTCTACAAAAGCGTTATTATTCAATACGCAGTCAGGACCGTTAGCAGAATTAAAGGTACGTCAAGCCATTCAATATGCTATCAATAAGGAGCAAATGGTTGATAGTATTACACATGGTACAGAAAAAGTGGCCGACACACTATTTTGGGATGCAATTCCTTTTGCCAATATTGATTTAGAACCAATCTTGTATAATCCAGAAAAAGCGCAACAGCTACTTGATGAAGCTGGGTGGACATTACAAAAGGGCGATAAAATTCGTTCAAAAAACGGACAACCATTATCATTAGATTTAATCTATATCGCAACAGATGCGATTCAAAAACCAATGGCTGAGTTGATGCAAGGGGAACTAGCAAAAATAGGGGTACAGTTGAATCTAGAAGGTGCAGATGTAATGGTTGGCCTTCAAAAATTAATGGATAATCAGGTGGATATTAATTTTTGGCGTACAAACGGACCACCAACAGATCCACATGGCTTTGCTAATGAATCAGCTACACCAAATGCTAGTGGTGTTTATGAAGCAAAATTAGGTTTACCAAACGCCAAAGAAATTGATACTAAAATTCACCAATTATTAGTTGGAACAGATGAAGAGGAACGAGTGCAGCTCTATACGGATATTTTAACTATGTTCCATAATCAAGCACTTTTCTATCCGATATCTTATGAAACAAATAACGTGATTTATCAACCATATATGAAGGATTTTGTGCCTCGTGCATCTGAATATGATATTCCATATGCACAAATGGATACAGAGTAATACAAGTAGAAGAGAGAGTGTCTTACAAAGACAGCTCTCTCTTTATCATAGGATTGGGTAGGAGGTGACAGCATGTACGAATCGACATGGATGTTTTGTTTAAAAAGAATTTTAACGTTACCGTTTGTATTATTAGGGGTATCTATATTGACGTTTGTATTTATTCGCTTCGTTCCAATAGAGCCTGCGGAGGTTATTTTAAGATTGGCTAAAGTTACGCCAACGGAAGAGGCAATCCAGGCATTACGTGAGGAACTTGGGACAGACAAACCTTTACTTATTCAATATCTGCTATGGTTAATAGGAGTTTTGCAGTTTGATTTTGGTACTTCTTTTGTTAGTAAATTACCAGTGGCACATGAGCTATTCGCTAAATTACCAGCAACTATCGAATTGGCTGTTGCTGCATTTGTGCTCATTCTTGTTTTTAGTATCCCATTAGGTATGATAAGCGCACTGTATAAGTGTGCCATAATCGATAAAATAATTAGATTGTTTTCTATCTTGAGTGTATCAATTCCAACATTTTGGTTAGGTTTTTTATTACTGTATCTATTTAGCTTAAAATTTGGTATTTTCCCGACTAATGGGAAGGGGACACTTGCTCATCTTGTTTTACCTGCGCTAACACTAGCCTTACCGACAATTGGATTATTTGTTCAGTTAATTCGTGCAACGATTATTGAAGAATTGCATAAGCATTATGTTCAATACGCTCAGTTAAGAGGATTAAAAAATTCTGTCATACTCATGCAACATGTAATGAGAAATGCTGCGATAACGTTGACTACGATGCTGGGCTTGACACTTGGTAATTTACTCGGTGGTGCGGTAATTGTGGAGCAAGTCTTTAGTTGGTCAGGACTCGGTAGGTTTTTAATTGAATCGATTATTAATCGGGATTACCCGGTTGTTCAATGCTATGTTCTAATTATTGCCGTCATCTATGTACTTTCTAATTTATGCGCCGATGTATTACATCGGGTATTGGATCCTCACCTGATGATGAAGGGCAGGAGAGATTGAAGTGAGTCTAGTAAAGAAACTAAGTCATGTAAATTATAAAAAATCGTTTAGTTTAACAATACTTGTAATCATTGGTTTGTTGGGGATTTTTGCACCATTATTAATGCCCCATGACCCTTTTGCAGTCGATATTACAAGGCGATTTTTAGCTCCTACTTGGCAATATCCATTAGGAACAGATCATTTAGGAAGATGTGTCTTTTCTCGAATACTTTTAGGTATTCGCTATTCTTTAGGATCAGCTCTTTTAATTCAAATGATAGCGATTATACTAGCTATCTTTCTAGGAGCATTTGTTGCTTTAAAAGGAGGTATGATAGATTTCCTATTCATTCGGATATGTGATATTTTATTAGCTTTTCCTACACTTGTACTAGCATTTGGGCTTTTAGGTTTATTAGGTCCAAGTTTGAAAAATGTGTTAATTGCACTTATTTTTACGCAGCTTATTTATTATTCAAGAATGATAAGAAGCTTATTTATAGGGATGAATGAAAAAGTATTTATTCAAGCAGCTAGAATTAGTGGAACTACAGGAGTCGGTTTAATCGTACGTCATTATGTCCCCAATGTGCTACCTATCATCGTAACAATGGTTGCACTGGATGTAGGGAAAGTCATTTTGGAAATTGCCGGCTTTTCATTTATCGGACTTGGCGTACAGGCCTCCATCCCTGAATGGGGAATGATGGTGAACGAAGGGAAGCAGTACATTCGCCAACATCCTGAATTAATGCTTTATCCGGGACTTGCCATTGTTCTGGTTGTTCTATTGTTTAATCGTTTAGCAAGTAGTCTGAAGAAATTTGAGTAAAGGGGAAGTTATGGACAAAGAGAAAGTGTTAGAAGTGAAAGATTTAACGGTGAAAATCGGCGAAAAAAATGTATTGTCCTCTATTAATATGACTGCCTATAAAGGGCGTGTCTTAGGAATTATCGGGGAAAGTGGTAGTGGAAAAACAATGCTTTGCCATGCCATGATGCAAACACTCCCATCTTTGGCGCAGATTACACAAGGTCAAGTTCTATATAGACAAAAAGATTTACTGGCTATGACAGCTTCTACATTAAGAGCTTATCGTGGAAGGCATTTGTCTATGATTATGCAAAATCCAGCCACTGCCTTCGATAGTATTCAAACAATTGAAAAGCATTTCCTAGAAACATTAAAAGCTCACTTTGTGATGACTAAAAAAGAAATGAGACAGATTGCAATTGATACCATGTATAAGGTCAATTTACCCAACGCAGATGAGCTATTGCACTATTATCCATTTCAATTAAGTGGTGGCATGTTACAGCGAGTGATGATTGCTTTGTCATTGGCGATACAATCCACCCTATATATTGCAGATGAGCCAACGACAGCTCTAGACACAGTCAATCAAAAACAAGTGTTAACATTATTTGATCGTATTTGCTCAGAAACGGGGGCTGCTATTATTCTTGTGACTCATGATTTAGGTGTGATTGCTGAACTGGCTGACGATGTTGCCGTAATGTATAAGGGAGAAATTATTGAGCAGGCAAATGTCTTTGATTTTTTTGATGCCCCTCAGCATCCTTATACAAAAAAACTTTTACAATCAAGAATTACTTTTTAGAGGTGAAAAATATGACACTACTAGAAGTGAAGAATATTGAGAAGTACTATTCTCAAAGACAGTTTATGTTTAGAAGAAAGCAGGAAGCACCTATAATACAAAAGGTGTCATTTTCACTTCGAGAGGGCGAGTGTTTAGGCATAGTTGGGCAAAGTGGTTCAGGGAAAAGTACATTAGGTCGCATTATTTTAGGTGTTGAGCGACCAACAAATGGTGAGGTTTTATTTCAAGGTGTCAATCTTTACGAAGCAACAAGCAAGGATAAAAAAATGGTACGGAGAGATTTGCAGGCTGTCTTTCAAAATAGCTACGATTCATTTAATCCGAAGCAAACGATTTTTGAAATATTAGAGGAACCATTACTTAATTTCGAACATTACAGCAAAATAGAAAGAAAACATAAAGTGATGGAATTACTAGACTGTGTGGAATTAGCGAACACCATTGCCCAACAATATCCTGCACAGCTTAGTGGAGGACAACAGCAGCGTATCAACATTGCTAGAGCGCTTGCCTTAAATCCTAAGTTAATCGTATTGGATGAGGCAATTAGTAGTCTAGACATGATACTTCAGAAACATATATTACAGTTACTTCAAACACTACAAAAAGAAAGAAAGCTAGCATATATTTTCATTTCCCATGATTTACAGGCGACACATTTTATGTCTGATCGAATACTAGTTATGCAACACGGTCAGCTTATGGAGGAAATCCAGAAAGGACAAACATGTCAACATCCCGTTTCTCAAGAACTTTACAATGCAATTTTGCCATCGCATCCACGGGAAAGAAATAAAATGAAATAGTAACAAGATGAAATAGTGAAGTATAAATCAAAAGAGCATGAAAACATGCTCTTTTGTTGTTAGGTCATTATATAAACGTTTTGGTCTTACTAAGGATTTAAAGTACGTTGATTAAAAAAAAACAACTTTTTTTACAAAGCATTACTGTAAAATCCCATATTTATTTTTTATTCGGTCTAGTTTTTCACTAATCGGTTTAGCTAACAATAGTAAAAAAATTACATTAGAAATACAGTAGATTATCATAAAAGGGACTGCAGAAGTCAATGCAAGTGCGTAAGCTTTCCAGCTAAAAACACCGTACATTGATATTGTTCCCCAAACATCCATACCAAACGAAAAAAATATGCCTGCAAAAATACCAAATAATATAAGTGGTATTTTTTTATGCATTAAACGAGTTTTACCTAACAAGCCAGCAATAAAACCAATCATTCCCCACATAAACATTTGGAAGGGTGTCCAAGGACCTTGTCCAAAAAACATATTGGATACTAACGCAGAAATTGCCCCTGTTAAAAAGCCTGCTTCTGCTCCAAGTGAAAAGCCAGTAATCGCTGTAATAGCTGCGACAGGTTTAAAGCCAGGTGTAACAACAAATAAAGCACGACCTGCCACTGAAATAGCAGACATCACTGCTATGACTAAAATTTCGCGTGGCTGTGGCTTTCTACGCTCAAATGAAAGGAAAAAGGGGACACACGCTAAAATCATAATGACAATCGATACAAAATAATATTTTCGATCAGCAAAAATTGTAATACCAGCATATAAAGAAAGTGGAATGAAAACTAGAATGACAATAAATGAAATAATTAATCGAATGTTTTTTTGCATAGAGTAACGACATCCTCACATGTAATCGCATTGCTCAATATATCTCTTGATATTCGATGCGCAGCAGTTGTATAAAAATTATTTCCACTATAAAATGCTCGTGGTTCGTCCTCTGATACGATACTACCATCGAAAAACAGAGCGCATCTATCGCTGTATTGTGCAGAAAATTCTATATCGTGTGTCACCATAATGATTGTTGTCCCTTTAGTTTGTAAATCTTTTAATATTTCTGCGAGCTCTTCCTTTGAATGTGCATCAAGACCTTTTGTCGGCTCATCTAGTAGCAGTATTTTAGGTTCTATTAATAAAATTTTTGCAAGCGCTAATTTTTGCTGCTCACCACCACTTAAATCATAAGGATGTCGATTTAATAAATGAGTTAAATTGAATAATTGAACAGTTTCTTGAATTTTTGCTTCTGTTACTTTATGTAATTGAGCCATGTCATTTAACTCTAGAAGTACTGTTTTTTGTACAAATAATGATTTCGGATTCTGTGGTAATACAGTTAAAAATTGTTGGTACAATTGTTTACTACTGTAGCTTTTCAGGGCTTTACTGAACAAAAATATTTTTCCATGATAAGGCTTTTGTAGCCCAGATAAAATAGCAAGAACGGTTGATTTTCCAGTGCCGTTTCCACCTATTATCGTTAAAAATTCCTGTCCCTTCACTTGCAAATTAAAATGATGGACAATATCCCTGCCTTTCTTTTCATACCGAAAAGCAACATCCTTTGCCTCTAATACAACATCTGATTTATTTTGAGTTATTGTATGAGGTGTGTGTAAGGGAGAACAGTTATATTGTTGGTTACTAAGCCAGCGTTGTCCCTCACGAATAGTAAGAGGAATAGGACCTATACCGTTTAGTAGGTGGAAAATCTTTGTAGCTGCCGGCAGTGCTGTAATCATAGCGTGATTTGCTGGTAAAGAGTTTAAAATTTCCTTAGGTGGGCCATCAAATAAAATACTGCCTTCATCCATAATAAGTACGCGATCAGCAAGAGGCAACACTTCTTCGAGACGATGCTCAATTAAAATTATCGTAATACCTAATTCTTTATTTAAACGATGCAATGTCTGTATAAACTCCAATGCAGCTATTGGATCTAATTGTGATGTTGGCTCATCTAACAGTAGCAATTTGGGCTGCATCACCATAATGGAGGCTAAATTTAATAATTGTTTTTGTCCGCCAGAAAGCTCGATTGTTTTTTGATGAAACCATTTTTCAATACCGAAGAAATTGGCCATTTCGGCTACCCTGCGGCGAATTGTTGGTGAATCTAGACCTAGGCTTTCTAGTCCAAAAGCAAGTTCATGCCATACTTTATCTGTAACAATTTGATTATCAGGATTTTGAAATACATAGCCAATGTCAGTAGCAGCTACTTCAGCATTTAGCTTCTCCAAGTCACAATCTTTGTAGAAAATATTACCCGTCACCGTGCCATGTGGGCGCAATTCTCGTTTGAAATGGCGAAGCAATGTACTTTTCCCACAACCAGATTGGCCTATTAACACGATAAACTCGCCTTGCTGAATAGTTAGATTAATATTTTTTAAAATAGGAATTGCTTCATTAGGATAAGTAAAGCTTACATTGTCGATTTTAACGATCGCCATTTTAATGCCCCCCAGATTTCAAATACTAATGGAATAGAGAGTAGAATGACATAGCTAATATAAAACAGAATGCTTGCTATATCCCATTTAACTGCTCCGAAAGTTGGATAAAAATAATATGTGGTTGTACCAATAAAGCTTGCAACTAAATTGCTAAAAAAAAGCAATATAATCATTGCCAAAACAAAGCCGTCACGACGCTCGAAAATAAAAATAGAAAAGGCAGTCCGCTTTTTGACACCGTAACCACGAGCTTTCATAGAATCAGCCGTATCAATGGCGTTATCCAATGCCCATGTAATCAAAATTGATAAAATTTGCACGGTACATTTAATACGGTGCCATAGTGAGCCAGTTGTAAAATCCATGCCAATTACTTTTTGCGCTTGTACAATTTGCGTTAACTGATGTCTAAAGCGCGGAACTAATCGCAATGAAATCGACAATGTTAATGATAAAGATGGCGATACTTTTCCAAACAGATAAATAAACTTATCAGATGTCATCATGACATTGTAGCAGCTGAACCATAGCATAATCGCTACAATCATTGTGGCGATTGCGATACCATACAAAATGGCCTCTACAGTAATGGCGTTACCATTTACATAAAGTAATACAAGTTGACCATTATGGCTAATCATTGGATTAATAATCGCCATTAAGAAAAACAAAGGTACATATAACTTCCAGTCCTTAAAGAAAAGTTGTCTGCGTAAAGCTATATTTAAGCTGATTGCTGAGAAAATTGTAATAGTTAAATAGATTGGATGCATAAAAATCATGGATAAGCCGATAGTAGCTACAAAAAAGAAAAAAGTACGATAGGGTGAAATGTTTCAAATGTCTTCATTAGTTACCATCCCAATGATGTCCTAGGTCGCGACCTAAATCGACCGTGTAGTTCCATTCAATGACATCGCCATCTTTTAATACGTATTGATTGCAACCATAATTTGGATAAACACCATTTACTTTGTACATCCAGCCACTTAATTCACCAGCACTAAATTCATATAAATGATTAATACCTTCTATATAAACACTGTTATAAATATTTTCGTTTGCTCCTTGATATTCCATTTGAATTTTATGCTCCTTCGTTGCGCGCTGTAATACATCCCAAACAGTATCCTTCTCTGATAGTAGCTCGTATGTTGTTGTCTTTAAAATGATGCCGTTCTTGGGCACATATCTCTCACTTTGTAGGGAAGAGTCTAACTTTTCCCAATGCTTTAGTAATGTATCAACACGGATTGAAATTTTTACAGTGCGTTTTTTAGGTTCTGCATTTTTTTGCTTATCTGTAGATGAGTTAATTGTTTTTGTTTGTTGTTTATTATCAGCTTGTTTAGTAGTAGACAAATCAGTTATTGTACTTGGTAATTTGGTGTCTTCTTGCTTTTTGTCCGCTTCATGTTTTGGTTGTTGTTTTCCATCTATCGTTTCTTGCTGTGCTTTTTGCTGGGAATTTTTATCTATTTCCTCCAGTGGGGCCTAGTCATCTATCTCAGACTCCTTCACTTCCTGCTTTTCCTCAGCAGTGTCATTTTCTACTGAGGGAGTTTGTTCTTCCGCTTCAAGTTGTTCAGAGGGAGGGAGGGAGTCAGCGCTTCGGTCCTGATCTTCCATTTGCTCGAATTGCTCAACTGTTTGAATATTGCACGCAGTTAAAAATAGAGCTAACAACGATACGAGTAAGCAGTGTAAAATTTTATTCATATTATTCTTCAACAACCTTTAAGAAATTAATATACATTTTAGCTGCATGTGCACGAGTAATAAAATTAGTAGGATTAAACGAGCCATTTGCGCCCTGTGCTATGTCAAAATCATACAAGAAAGTAATTGCCTGCTGAGATTCCTTTGATAGCTCCGCAATATCATTTAATGGTGCAATGTTTGTTGGTATATAAGGTCTGCCTGTTTTATATGTATAGGCATTTGCTAGCATAACCGCTAATTCCTTACGTAAAATAGGGGAGGAAGGTGCAAACTTCTCCGACTTTACTAATAAATTTGCCTCGTAAGCAGCAGCAATCTCCTGTTTTGTTTCATCATTATAGGAGCTAATGTCTGTAAAAGGTGCATTTTTGGAACTTGTTAAATTAAGAGCGCGAACTAAAATTGATACAGCCTGAATACGAGATAAATTGTTATTTGGCCTAAATGTATTATCGTCATAGCCTTTTAATAATCCTTTAGCTACTGCAGCTTCGATATCAGACTTTGCCCAATGAAATTCAATATCCTTAAAGCTCACTTTAGTAGGGGGAGCTTTAGGATGATTTGACTGAACCTGTGTTGATGGTTTATTTGTTATTTTATCAGACGTATCATATAACTTTGTTTTGCTCTCAATCAGTCGGTTATATGCTGCTAATGTATAAGACGCCTGCTCTGTTGCCATACCATTCGATACGGATTCTGTTAATACATGCTTGAAGCCGCCATCTTTTACATTATAGAAGGTGAAAAAGCTCGTAAATAACTTATGAAAGCGCTGATCTTTGTTGGCATCAATATTTAAACTAGCAAGTGCTGTAATAACTTGTGCTACACTTTCTAAGTTTGTTGTTCCCCAGCTTTGGTAACTACCATTAGCTCCTTGTAAGTTATTTAATGTATCAAGTGCTTTATTAATAGATGCCTTAACATCCTCTCTATCCCTATAAGTTGAAAGAGCTTGAATAGCCATTGCTGTCATATCTGGATCAGCTTTCACTCCTGATAAATTCCATCCACCATCAGGCAATTGCTTTGATAGTATATGTTGAATAAGTTTTTCGCGTGTAGTTGTTGCTTTTTTAGGAAGCTCGAAGCCCCATGTGTCTAAAGCGATTAAGGCAAAAAAAGCACCATTTGTGCCTTGCCATACTACTTTGTCAAAGTCACTTAATTTTTCTACTAAATTAAAGCCGCCTACATTTGTAGGGTCTTTACCGATAGCAGTGAGTGCAATAATTAAACGAGAATAATCAGTATACTTACGATTGTGTAAATTACCCTTTACGGATTGTACATGCTTCGTGACATTTTCATAATATTTATCATAATAGCCTTTCGGAACATTATATTCACCACGTGTAAGTGCCATAATAATCCACTCATCACCAAAAGAAGGGTTTGGTGCTTTATTTACTAAAAACTGACCTGTTGTATCATAAGCATCTACTGTTGATACTTGCTGTGCAGAGACTGGAACCACAATTAACAACAAAGCAAGTACCATTATAAACATCGATAATTTTTGTTTCATTTGAAAAACAACCTCCATTCTATAAAAGATACTAACCCAAATGCTGTGATCACTTGGGTTAGTAAGGAAAATTACATGATGCCTGCGATATTTAACGTACGTTTTAAAATTTTTGCTGTTTGTCCACGTGTTAAAGAAGCACGTGGATCAAATGAACCATCCGGCTTACCTGTCATAATATCCAGGCTATTTAATAGCTCGATATAAGGCAAGTATTCAGCGCTAATATTGCTAGCGTCTGTGAAATTAACCTCTCCTGTGGCTTTCACATCAGCATTTAAATATTCTAAAATGCGTGCCATAAATGCCGCTGCTTGTTGACGTGTAATCGGTGCTTCAGGATTAAATGTTGAAGAAGTTGTGCCTTTTGTAATACCTGCCTCGAACAGAGCTTGAATATCTGTTGCATACCATTTGCCTTCTGTATCGTTAAATGGATTTTCACCTTTTGCCTGTAAACCAAGTGCACGGCTGATTAATACTGAAAATTGCGCACGAGTAATTGGTTTATATGGCTCAAACGTCTCTGGTGTAGTTCCTTTGATTACAAGACGTCTCGCTAAAAATTCAATTTCTTCTTTATTAGCTAAATGGGCAATATCGTTAAATGTTACTGTACTTTCTGTTACAACGAATGTACCACTAGATTTTGTGAATAGAACAATTTCACCGTTCACAATTCTATGTGGAACAGGCTTGTATTCACTACCATCAAGCTGTAAAACGACCATATTCGGTTTTAACTCGTTGGCAAGTAGCGTAACTTTTAAATATTCTTTATCTATAGTAATTGACTTTGTTTTACCATTAGTAGTCTCAATACCGAATTTGACAGTGAATTGTTTATTTTTAGCTTCTTTCGTTACCGAGGCAATTATTTGCTCACTTTCTGTAAGCTTAATTCTAGTAAATATAGAAGTTGGAATTTCTATTTTGAAATTATTTTTGCTTTGAATAACAAACTTTTGTACATTCTTTTCAAGATATTCTTGAACATGTTTGGATGTAATAATTGCTTTGTTACTACCATCTTCAATAGTAATTTCAGCAACTGGGTTATCTACATTTCCTCTGTTTCCTTTGTTTTCTTCATTCCCTTTATTCATTTCTTCAGCGCATTGTGCTTCTACGCCTGTACAATTATTTTCTGTCTCTTTGCAATTTTCTGTATTTTTACCCTTGCATTTTTCTTTGTTTTCTTCAGCTGGAGGGCCACTTTTTTCGCTTCCATCTTCTACATATCCACCGACATCTTTACCTAAATCGGTCGTATAAAGCCATTCAACTGAATCACCAGGTGATAGTGTGTAAAGTGCCGCAGAATAAGATGGGTATTGACCATTTACACGATACATCCAACCACTTAAAGGACCGCGGTCAAATTCATAAACACCAGCAATTCCGTCAATATATGTTCCATATTCTGTTTGACGATAGCTTAAGGCAACACTGTTTTCCGATGTTACTCGTTTTAAAACGTCAAAAGCAGTTTCACCAGCAAATAATTTAGTTGATGTTGATTTTAATGGCACTTCAGAAGACGAAATTCGAATTGAGAATGTCGTATAACCAATTTCTTCATTATCAGAAGGTTGCCCATCAGGGTTAGAGGGTTGATTTCCTTTATCATCATGGTTGGAAGGTTCTTCTCCATCGCTTCCATTGTCAATATCTCCTGGATTATTTCCAGTATTATCAGACTTTGTATCTGACATATCGTAAAGAGCAGTTTGATTATTTAATAAACGGTTGTATGCTGCTAATGTATAGCCAACCTGAACCGTTGCCATGCCGTTTGCTTTGTTTTCGCTTAATACATGTTTAAAGCCACCATCTTCTGAGCTATATGTCATGATATGAGAAATGACTTTATTAAAACGATTATCGTTGTTAGCATTTATCCCTAAGCTTGCTAGAGCAGTCACAACCTGTGCTGCACTTTCAGCATTTTCAAAGTTATCTGACTTATATCCGCCATTAGGTAATTGAATAGCTGCTAATGTATCAATTGCACGATTAACGGCTGTTTTTACTTCTGCATTACTTTGATAGTATGGAGCGAGTGATTGAATGACCATTGCAGTGATATCAGGGTCAGCTTCAGTACCAGAATAGGCAAAACCACCATCGTTTAATTGCCTTTGTAAAATATATTTAATTAATTTTTCACGTGTTGTTGTAGCTGTTTTAGGTAATTCAAAGTCCCATGTATCGAGTGCAATTAAAGTGAAGACGGCAGAGTTGATGCCTTGACGTGTTACAAAATTAAAATCTGTTAATTTTTCAACTAAATTATAGCCTGCGACATTTGTAGGATCTTTCCCGATAGCTGTAAGAGCTATTATTACCCGAGAGTAATCTGTTGCTTGAGCGGCGATTACGCCACTGTTTGATTTTACATGATTCTCTATATTTTTATAATATTTACTATAATAACTATTTGATAAATTGACATACCCACCACGTGCAAGTGTTAAAATAGTCCACTCTGATTGATAGACAGGCTGCGGTGAGCTTGATACTAAATATTGACCAACAGAGTTGTAGGCTTTAATCGTTGTTGGCTTCAATTCTACTAATCGCTTTTGTAAAGCCTCTAGCTTATTATAATTTGATACAGATTGTTTTTCTTGAGCTGACAAATTATCATAGGCTTGTTGTGTTGCATTAACTTTCAAATGATCCGCCCATGTAATCGAATCTATAGGGGGGAGCACGTTAATTTTAAATATCACTTCTTGAATCCGAGGGGCTGTTGTGAAAATGTTTTCTTTATCTACAAGCTCTTGATAATTATTTATTTTAGTTTTTTGATTTTTATCTAAGGCATTGTATGTTGTCCGAGCTTCTTCTAATTGTTTTTTTGTTGCCTCATCAGCAATCTGAATTGTTTCAGGAAGAGAGTCAATTAAATATAAAACATATTCAATTTCTTTATCTACAAGATTTTGGTAATTTGTTACATTTACTTTTTGCTGTGCTGGTATTCCTTTGTATATTTTACGAGTAGTATTGAATAGTGAACCTAACTCTTCATTGCTTATTTCTAATGACGAAATAGTAGAAATTAAAAGTCCGACGTATTTCAGTTCCTTCTCTATTAAGATAGCCTCTATTTGCACTAGTTTCTTTTTTTCATTTAGTAGTAAAGTGTTCCATTTCGTACGAGCATTTATTAATTGTTGAGCAATTGCTTCATCTAATGTATCAAATGAAGGAATAGAATTAATGAAGGCTTCTACCAGTTGGCTTTCTTTTTCACCAAGTTTGTTATTGTAATTACTTATTAATGCTTTTTTCTTTTGATCTAGTGTTAATGCACTATATGTTTTGCGAGCTGCTGTTAATTGTAGTTCTGTTACCTCATCAGTAACTATAATTTCTGGAAGGCTATTTACCAAATTTATAAAGTTTTGTTCTTCAGGTGTAATAACATATACATCAATTGCCTTAGATACTTCACCAACTTTTGCGTTAATCTGAGCATCCCCAATTGAAATCGCTGTAACTAATCCTTGATTGTCAACTGTTGTAATTGTAGGAGCACTCGATGACCATTCAATTAGGGTACTATCTTCTGTTGTTGAGCTAGCTACAGCAAGTTGCGATGTTTCTCCAATTGTTAAAAATAAAGGTCCTGTGGTATTTAATTGAATATCACTAATTGTATTCGGCGCATTCTCTATTAATGGCGTAATAGTTAATTGTTCATTTGGATTGTCTAATTCTGTGTTATTTATGTCTGAAGTGTTTTGCTCGTACGTTTCTCCTTCAAGTTGCTGTGCTTTGCCAGTGGCAGCAGGGGATAATAGCGAAAATATTAAAATAAAGATAATGACTAAATGTATTTGCTTTTTAAAAATATCCATTTGAAAACTCACTTCCTTTAGAGATGTTGCTAGTTATATCTAAAAAAACAATAGTACTGAAAAAGTGCATTTCTTTAAAATGGATTCACTTTTTCAGTACTTAATTACTTAGTTATTGGGTGTGACGTCAATAGTTAATGGTTCACTTGTTGAACCACCAAGTAGTGCATTTGCAGAGGCTGTAATCGAGATACCACCTTCTGCAGCTTGACCAGAAAATGTGATAACTGCTTGTTGATCTGTGTTGACAGTAATTGATTGAGCTGTTAACGCTGTAGTACCTGTGTTAATTGTCCAATTAGCAATATTAGAGGCATTTGTTAGAAATAGGTCACCCGTTAAATCCACAGTAACCTTTGGATTTATTTGTCCTACATCCACTGTGCTAGCAGTGCCCAGCTTAGCCCATGTCGTATAATAAATATGAACTTTATCATCAGGCTCTAATTTATAAGCATCTAAACCAACAGTTGGGCTAATACCATTTACAGTGTATACCCAACCATCCCAACCATTTAAGCTGCCACTAGCTCGCCCATCAACAGATTCAAGATAAGGACCATAGATAGGATGAATAGTAACTATATATGGAATACCGTTTGCTGTTAATGTATTTTCCATTAGTGATAATGCCGTAGTTCCAGTTGAGACAATCTCTGTTGCTGCTGGTAGGATGGAGCCATATAAACCGTCAACAGCTAATTGGACATCGAATGTTGCAATTTGTGCCTCTTGTTTTGTAGGTTGTAATACTGTTGTTGCACTTGCTGTCGGTGATAATAGCGAAACAGCTAAAAGAAAAGCGAACGCTATATGCCACCATTTTTTAAAAGTAACCATTTTGAAAACCTCCTAATTTTATTGTAGTGAAAGTTTTTGCGATTAACTCCAATAAAAAAGATGCTTCTCTTAAAAAAGGGAAGCATCCAAGGTAAACAGAAAAGGAGCATAATAAAATAATATGCCTGTCCATCTATTTGCCGTAAGTTCTCCTAGCTTCCGAAGAGAGTTAATACGATGGAATAAAGGCAGGTCTCCTGGCTCGTGTATCCTATTCAGAACCTTCCCATCTACTGGGGGCATTTTTCCCCGTTTGACAGTGGTATTTTCTGTAGTCATCTACACTTACAGTTGCGGAAACAGCTTCGGCTTTGCACCGAATTCCCTATTAAGCTCTTAAAAGAGCACCTTTATTCTGCAATTGCTATTCACTTGATGTTTATTTTAACATATTTTCCTCATTTTCCAAATAGTTAAATAAAAAGGATAGATATTCCTTATCGAATAATGGAGTTACCTCCATTATTTTTGTTTATGTATATAAGTTATAATCGCAAGAAGAAACCGATAGATATCCCACTCTTCCGATTGTTAAAGCTATTACAAGTTATGTAGTAGATCGCAATATTGAGTAAAACTAGGGACAGATTTCTAAAATATTGTAGGGAAGAGAAGGGAGATAAGCTTTACTACTCAGGGAATATGAAGCTTTTTGAGGAGAAGCAGTTATCTTTAAAGATAATCCTATGAAATTTATCAATCAGGAAGTTTCTTTATTTTTTTATGATAAACAGAAGGTAAAATCATAGCATATAGTACATTTTCTTATCATATTTATTATACATTGAAGTGTAATAATGATATTTTATAAATAGATAGACTTTTCACGCAATTTAAAATAAGTAAGGAGTGTTGAATTTGATATCTTTTTCTAAACCAGATGTAGAACAGTTTTTACGAACATTTTCGATTGGTGATTTTGCGGTGAGTCCAGATGAAAAACAGCTAGTTTTCAGTACAAATTTAAGTGGCAAGTATAATTTATGGGCGATGAATTTACCAAATACGTTCCCGACACAGCTTACTTTCATTGACCAAAGCTGCCAAGGGCTTATCTATGACAAACAAGGACGGTTTATCATTGCTGGTTTTGACAGGAATGGGGACGAAAATACGCAATTTTATGGAATTCCACTTCAAGGTGGAACAATGAAAAAAATTATTTATGAAGAAGGAACTCGCAATTCTGTGCCCATTTTATCTGAAAATGGGAACAAGCTTTATTATACATCTTCGAAAGAAAATCCAACATATTTAAATGCATATGTCTATGACTTGGTGACAGGTGAGGAAAAAACAGTTCTTGTGGGAAAAGATGCGCCCACTTTTTTACTCGATTTTAGCCCGAATGAAGAGGTAGCCCTCTACTATAAACATTTTGCTAATACGAATACACTACTATACGCTAAACGAGGAGAGGAGCATATTCTCCTGACTCCGCCAACAGATCAGCAACATACGGTCGGTGACGCAGTGTTTGTATCCGATAACCTCATCTATTTATTAACAAATTACAATGCTGATTTTACGTATTTGGCTTCCTATAATTTAGAGACAAATGAGTTTGTAAAATTGAAAGATTTAGAGAATGAAAGCTTTACTACGTTGAAATATAACAAAGAAAAGCAGTGTCTGTATGTCATCAGTGAAAAAGGTGTAGAAGATCATTTGTATAAGCATGATTTGTTATTGAATAATTGGGAAGAACTCGATTCACCATGCAGTATTATTGAAAAACTTATCGTCACAAAATCCGGTAATTTGTATTTATTAGGAAGAAGTGCGACGAAGCCACATAATATCTATTATTTTAAGGAAAATGGATGGACATCTTTAACGGAATACACAGTTCCAGGCGTAGATCAAAGTGAATTAGTGGAGCCAGATGTGATTACGTATTCTTCCTTTGATGGACTTGAAATAGAGTCCTTATTTTTCAAAGCTAACAAAGAAAATGATAATGGTGAAATCATTTTTTGGCCGCATGGTGGTCCCCAAGCCGCAGAGCGAAAATTTTTTAGAGCTTCCTTCCAATTCTTTTTAAATAATGGGTATAGCATTTTTGCGCCAAATTTCCGTGGATCAACAGGCTATGGATTAGCTTTCACAAAAATGGTAGAGGGAGATTGGGGACACGGTCCAAGACTTGATAATGTAGCTGGTCTCGACTGGCTCATTGAAAATGATTACGCGAAAAAAGGCAATATTTTATTGATGGGCGGAAGTTACGGAGGATACATGGCCTTATTGCTCCACGGTAGACACGCTGATTATTTCAAAGCCGTCGTGGATATATTTGGGTCATCTGATTTGTTCTCATTTATCAACTCAGTTCCTGAAGACTGGAAGCCCATTATGGATCAGTGGGTGGGAAACCCGGAAAAAGACAAGCAAAAACTCATTGAATACTCACCAATTACTTATTTAGAAAACATGGTGAAACCAATGCTAGTTATCCAAGGAGCCAATGACCCGCGTGTTGTAAAAGAGGAATCTGATCAAATCGTGCAGGCTTTAAAAGATAAAGGTCGTGAGGTCGAGTATATGCTTCTTGAAGACGAAGGACATGGCTTTTCTAAAAAGAAAATGAAATTGCTGTTTATCAAAAAATCCTGTCATTTTTGAATCAGTTCGTTGAATCTAAAGTGAAAGCATAATGATACGTATGATAAAAGAAAAATAAGCCCAACTGGGAAAAAACCTAAAGAGTATTAACAATTCTTTCTTTAAGTAATGAGGGCGTAAGTTGATGGAAATATTAGTTGAAGTGAAAAAGACTAGATTCTACATCAGTAGACCCTAGTCTTTTTCCATTTATCGTCCGTTTATAAGGGCAAAGAGAACATTATATGTGCTAGTGCACGAATTTAAATCCTCATTCTCGGCAAATCATTTTAGTTTACATAATATAATACTAGCGAGGGAATATATGAATTGCTCCTGGAGTTACAAAGCGAAACACCTAGTTGCTGCGACTGCTTTTTTTACGTTAAACAAACGAGTACAGAGCGAGGCATAATTAGATTTTCGTATTGAAACCCCCTGACCAGCTTCAGGGGGTGCATTGACTACTAAGCATTCGCAGTCCATTTCTGTTTTGAACAGCATGAAGCCGCATTCTCATGTTGAAAAATGCGGCTATTTCAAAAAAGTCGTTTGTTTGAGTCAACTGTGTATAGTAGGTGGAAATTAGTTACTAATTAATGGGTGATCGACAAGGACCTACTTTTATACCAAGGGAATTGTAATGTTCTTTTATGTTAATAATGGCTTGATAATGTGTCACTTCGTCAATTAGTTGATTTATTTTATGAACGTCAACTGGTTTTTTCATTAGTAGGTCATTTAAAATTTGCTTGATTTCTTTAGGGTAAACATTGCCTACCATACTGGAAAGTCCATTGCAGCCACCGAGTATTTTTTCTATGAGGTCAACATCTCCTCCAGCAAACATAATGAAATCATCGGGTAACTGTGTATTTTTATGACGCTTCACATTGTACTCTTCTTTAAGGCCGATAAGGTTCGGGTGTTGTTGAGAAACAAGTTCATTCAGGGATTCAACACTTAGGTTAAATCCAGTTCGGGCAGGATTATTATATAGCACAACTTTTTTAGTAGTATGTGTTAGCAATTCATTAACATAAGCAATGGCTTGTTTTTGTGATGGTTGAATATAAAGTGGAAACTGGACAAGAATGGCATCAAAAACAGATTTCTCAAGTGCTTGAATTAGTTTTATCGCATCTCTCGTTCTCGCACCTGAAACACCAAACATTAGTTCAATATTTTGAAAGTTTTGCTTATTAAAGTAATCAATGATTTGCAATCGTTCATCAATGCTCATTGAATTTTGCTCACCGGTAGAACCAGATACAAGTAGTGACTCAATTCCGTTATTCTTTAAATGTTCAACAATGGGGTTGAAACCTTCTAAATATAAGCTTTCATCATCATGAAAGGGGGTTGGAATAGCAACATTTAGATTTTTCATCAATTATATCCTCCAATTATTTACCCAATAATATTAATATAGAACCAACGTAATACCACCACTTTGTACGGATAAGAGGATGAACTATCTCTCCACGTGTGTTCACGAATCCGTACAAACTTATTGTCAGAGGTATGAGTAAATTCATTGCTGGCAGGAGCTTGTTATTTTACTTTTCTGGTAAAATATCATTCTTATTCGTGATATTTTCTTTAACAACATGTTTTGCTCCTGACCCAACAGGTTCTTCCAAAAACCATGTCCCCATACCGGAAACAGTAGGTACATCCTGGATAGTATAAAGAACAGCATTTTCATGATCAGACGTATTGCAATGTTCGTGTGAAAGCCAAGCAGGAGAAACAAATACATCGCCTTTTTCCCACTCAATTTTCTCGCCATTAATGATACTATAGCCTTCTCCTTCAAATACAATAAAGATAGCCAAATTACTGTGTTTGTGTGGGTTATTATGTTCACCTGGCGCCAATACTTGGACCACTGCGTTTATAGTAGGGGTCACACCGTATTTATCACCAGTATCTTTATTTATCAGCGAAACTGCGCCTCTGCCATCACCCATAAAATCGCTAGACAATGAATCATCTAATTGTGCCTTTATATCTGTTCCTTTCCAAATACAAGGACGAACAGTCGGCTTGGTACTTTTTTGTAAAAAATCTTTGTAACTAATAATATCCGTTCTTTGATCGCTCATTTTAATAACCTCCTAGGTTTTTTGAGAATTTTTTAACCTTCCTGTGCTTCCATCGCCCTATCAAATCTTAAAGGCACCTCCTTTCAAGACTAAGTGAATTTAAAGCAATACAGCGTTGGAAAGGGAAACCCACTTTATTAAATACTGTTATAAACTGGGCTTGTAATTACAGTTTAGGGCACCTCAAACCATAGTTCAATTCAATTATTTATATAGTAATAATAGGTTAAAACTATGATACAATACATATTGCCATAAATTGATTTATGAGGGGGACCCTAGAATGGAATTAAGACAACTTGAATATTTTCGTTCAGTATGCCAGGAACTTCACTTTACAAGAGCTGCAGAAAAGATTGGAATTTCCCAACCATCTTTAAGCCAACAAATTCGCCTATTGGAGCATGAGATTGGAGCACCTTTATTTGATCGAATTGGTAAAAAGACGGCACTTACAGAATCAGGAAGACTACTTCTGAAGTATACTCAGAATATTTTCCATGAAATAGAACAAGCACAAACTGCTATAAAGGAATTAAACGGACTCCAAAGAGGAAATATTTCTATCGGAACATTGTTAACAGTTGAAAATTACCTAATTCCACCGACATTACTTAATTTTCATCGTTTATACCCTGCTATTAAAATTTCTGTGTTTGGACTACGCACGGAAGACATTAGGATAAGCTTGTTAGAAAATAAATTGGATATAGGGATTGTTTTTTTACCTATGAAAGATAGAGAATTAGAATCGATTTCTTTGTACAAGGAGGAACTGGCTCTTGCGGTACCCAATGGGCATCCATTAGAAGAACAGGAAATGGTCCATTTGGATGTTTTGCGGACAACAGCGTCCGTTTTATTTCCTGAAAACTACTTTATAAGACAACTTATCAATAAATCTTGCAATGACTTGGGATTTCTCCCTCAGCCCGCTTTTGAAATAACAACGATGGAATCGTTAATTGACATGGTTGAAAAAGGAGTAGGAGTGACTATATTGCCTAAACCTTATTTAGAGTGCCTTAGCAATAATAAAATAACAGTCATTCCAATTGTAAATTCTAATCTTTCCCGAGAAGTAGGAATCGTCTATAGGAAAGATAAATATATGGGTGCTGCTACACGTATGTTTATTGAACAGCTAAAGGCTACCACAATTAATTTGAATTATAAAACCAATAAAGATACTGATTAAAGATTACCTAGTTGAACCTAACGAGGTCGTGTTGCAATGGATAACACGCTAAAACAACAATGAATTCTCTTAAGGTCCATTTTTGGGGAAGTTCCGAAATCAAAACCCCCCTTGATGCTCAAGGGGGGTTCCGAATTGTTCATTTTTATCGTTTATACATGATTTTAAAGCAAAATAGATATTATAAAGGTTGTCACTTAACGATCGGAAGTGGTTAGGTTAAAAGTAGAAGACAGAAATAAAATTGGAGGTAGGATAATGGATAAAAGAGGGATGTGGAGGATGCTTTAGATGTTATCCAGCAAACAGTGCTACTGGCGATTGAGTCCATTCATCGTGAAGCCCAAGTTCGCTTAGTGTATCCACCCAATCTCTTTGTAATTCTATACAAAAAACCACTATGCAAAGTAAATACAATTAAAGTATAGCTTTTTTTATCAATTTTTTATTAAACTAACAAAAATACTTGCAACATCTGTTTTAGTACTATATAGTACTAATTATGACAAAAGGAAAATTAATGAATCAAAAACGTGTGATTGAAGTAGCTGCAACATTATTTTTAGAAAAAGGGTTTGCTTATACAAGCATGGATGAATTAGTTCGTGTAAGCAAAGTTTCAAAGTCTAATGTGTATTATCACTTTTCTAATAAGGAAGAATTGTTGGATGGGGTCGTCGATTATTGGATTGCAATGTATCAAGCTGCAATTGATGACTTACTATCTCAAAACCAATTATTAGTTGAAGATCGTATCCAACTGTTTTTAAAGCAATTATCACAAGGAGTACAGACGAGAGAATATAAGGGGGGCTGTCCATTTATTACGCTTTATATTCAAAGCCCTACAAATGCCTCAAAAGTAAAAGAAAAAATAGGTCTTTTTTTCGTAGGATTACAAACGAAAGTTTCTCTATTACTTAAACAAGGGGTAGAGAATGGTGAATTTAAAAAGACAATTAATATTGACGAGGTTGCATCTCTTTTTATTACAAATCTTGAAGGAGCGCTATTTATTTCAGAAACACTAAAGGATGCAACTGTAATCATGAAAACAGCAGATCATTTGTTTAACTTGCTTCGATAAAAGAAGCATTTTTTACACCAAATTAGTACTAAATAGTACTAAAAGGAGGATTTATATGAGAACAGTATTTTTAACTGGCGGAACAGGTTTTATTGGAAAGGAATTAGTGAAGGAATTAGCCAAAGAGCAGGTTACAATTCTTCTTTTAGTGAGATCGAAAAGCAAAGCAACACGTATTTATCAAGAAAGAGCCTCTTAAATGAGGCAGTTATGCACTTTATTGAAGGTGATTTGACGAAAATAGACTTAGGTCTAAGTGCTGAAGATAGGGAGTGGGTATTGAAAACGGATGTGATTATTCACGCAGGAGGCCTCATGGATATTCAAGCGACAAGCAAAGAGGCTGCTTCCGTATTTTTGAATGGTGCCAAACATATTAGTGAATTCGCTAAAAACATCCACCAATTGAAGGGATTGCAACAATTTATTCATGTTGTAGGCTATATGAGTCCCTTTGATGATAAAAATAGCAAAATTGCGATAGATGTGTTTAAAGAAGGAAACAATTTTTTGAAAATAAAAAATCCATATGAGAAAACAAAGTTTTTAGCAGATCTTTATATCCGTCAGCAGGCATCAACAATAGGTTATCCGCTTTCAGTAATTAATCCACCAACTGTAGTTGGTAGTAGTAAAACAGGGAGTACGGAGCAAACAGGAGGCTTAGGCTTGCTTGTGATGAGTATGCGAAAAGGGCTCATGCCAGTAATTCCTGGAGGTAAGAAATATAGATTACCACTTATTGCAAACGATGAACTAGCAAAGTTTATTGTGCAGGTTTTCAGATTGGAGCAACCAGCTATACAAACATATACACTTGTTGAAGATAAACAACACGATCAAAATATTTCACAATTATTAGATGTTATGTCAGAAAGTATGAATATGACTGCACCTAAAATCTCTGCCCCATTGCCATTTATGAAAGCACTTATGCATAGTGGCGTAAGCAAAATTACCAAAATTCCTGCTGATGGGCTAAACTTTATTACAAATCGAACATTTTCAAATGGTTCAGTGAAAAAGATTATGGGAGAAGATTGGTTTAAGGAGACAAATGTAATGAAATTTTCCCCAGCCGTAATAGCTGATCTGGATTATCGCATGATGTATCAAAATGGCCAGCACAGTCATTTATTTAAACGAACATTATGTTACAATACTACCATTTACCAATCACAAGGAGAGGGTAAACCGTTTATTTTATTACATGGTTTATTAAGTGATGGAGAGGATTTATTTCCTTTAGGGAAAGAGCTTCATGAAAAAACGGGTCGACCTGTATGGATTATGGACCTTCCGGGTTTGGGACGTTCTCCTTTTAAACGAGAGAAAAATCTTTTAAATATCTATTTGAATGTATTGAAACAGTTATTGGAGAAAGCTACTAATGGTGCCCATCTAATTGGTCATTCATTTGGTGCGTATATTCTTTTTGAAGCATTAGTACAAAAGCACATAGATAAGAAGTATACAATTACTTTACTTCAGCCACCTGTTGCTATAAAAAAGGCTAAATCGATAAATGTTCCTCAATTTATGAACAAATGGACATTGAAATTGGCAACTACTAAATTGATAGAGCGTTATTTATTAAGTAATGGTTTATTTGAAAGTACGGAGAGTATCCCTGAACATTACATTGAAAAAATTACTAGCAGTTTTACTTCTCCTAGAATTTTAAATACTACTGTTCAGCTTAACAGTTTACTATTGAAAAGCGTTCAAGGTGATTTCAATGAAGTAACAAAGTATAACCTTCACATTATTTGGGGGGATTATGACAGAGGCTATTCTGCTCCTTCGCATCTTGGTAAGGTTGATTTTGTTCCATATGGACATCATTTTCCTCTTAACCATCCGAGTGAAACGGCTAATTTGGTAATAAAAAATAGTAGTACTAGCAGATGAGAGTGTATATCCGTATCCTAAGGTAGTAAAATGTGAATTGAACAAAGTATTGCTCTTTACGCATGGCATGTAATTACCCTTATCTTGACAAAGGATAAAGACTTTTATTATGCGCTGGGAGAGTAATCGAGATGGGCAACGGTACGCGTTTCTGAATCTCGATACGTCTCATAGCTCTAATATTATTTTGAAAATTAGTAAATTACATCAACGAAATATCCCCAAACGATGGTTTTGAACTTAAATCGTAAAAAACTAATAATTTTCATTTATGTTAATATTAAGGAAACTCTTTGAATATTAAATGGGGTGGAAATGTTGAAAAGATATTTTTACATAAGCATTTTATTAAGTTCATTGGCTTTATCAGGTTGTATTAATGGGGAAGCTGATAACAAAGAAGCAACTGCAGAATCGTTGACTACTAAAAATACCAAAACAATTAACATAGATGATAAAACTAAAAAGACAGAAGAAGTAAAAGAAGTTGAAAAAAAGGAACCTGTTATCTTAGATGTCACTGATATAGAGAAAGTAGCACCAATTAGAAGTTTTTATCCTATTGCGATTGATGCAGAGATAACATCTCCTATAGGTGAAAGTAAATCTTATTTTAATCATTCTGGTGATAGTCCATTTAAAATAACTGTATTAAATATTGGTGCTGAAAGTTTTATATACAAAATTCAAAATGTAGATACAGAAACAAAAGTAGCAAATGGTATTTTAAAAAGTAATGAAAGTTATGAGAAGATATTTGATGGTTTCCCTAAAGGCGCTTATGTCATATCTTTCCTAATAGAAGAAGAAGGGTTGCCTACAGATATAAAGCTAAAGATAAAGGTAGAGATGCTCCGCTAACTAATTTGTTTTTTAGGTGTACAAACAAAACCTTGTTCAACTAACTGTAGCAGTAGTGAAACAAGGTGTTTCTAATGGAACTATCGCTTTAGTAACTAGGATCTTTTCTTTAATAGCATGCATATTCTTTTTCGAAATCTATTTTCCTTCTTTAACTATAACAAGGGGCTTTGTTGCACAAGTGAAAAAGTGAACACAATCGGGCGCGATTATGGAACAAGGAAAAGCGTCTTTTTTACGAAAAAAAAGATTGAGTCGAACGTCTTCTTTTGAAATAATTGGTACTAATCTAATTAAAGGATTAAGATTCGTTAGAAAAGAATTTTTAAAATATAGGGGGTCGCCCATGGATAAAAATGCATTAATCTCACTATTCCACAAAGAACTTCGACAAGAGGCTCGAGTAAAAGGTTACATAAGAGAGGAAACAGAACATGTCGTGCGTCACATTTCACAGTTTGGTGAAAAAGGGTTCATTGTCTCATCTAATGTAAACGAAAGTGATGTAAGAGAAATTATTAAGAACGAGTTAAACTATTTTAGTAACCTTGAGCAGGATTTTGAGTGGAAGGTGTACAACTATGACAAGCCTACTAGTTTGAAAGATATTCTTGAACAAGAAGGATTCACAGTAGATGACCCTGAAGCACTAATGGTCATGAAGTTAGAGGAACAACACCCCTTGCTTAATCATGACCGACACTTCAATTTAAAGGAAATAACAGATGAACAAGGCATTCAAGACATTATTGTGCTAGAAGATGCCATCTGGAATGTACCGCATGCTGAGCTGGGAGAAAGACTTTGGAGAGATAAACAGAATAATCCTGAATCCCTATACCTTTATGGAATTTATGAAGATGGTCAGCTTGTAAGTGCAGCTTGGATGTATTTAGAGGAAAATTCCTCTTTCGCCAGCTTATGGGGAGGTTCAACACTACCGTTGTTCCGAAGAAAAGGTTATTATACAGCACTTTTAGCTACTCGTGCAAAAAAGGCATATGAAAACGGGCATCCTTTCCTTACTGTTGACGCCAGTTCAATGAGTAGGCCTATCTTAGAAAAGAGTGGTTTTCTATGCCTTGCATACTCTTATGGCTGCCAGTCACCCTCTACCAAGCAGTAGCGCCTTGTACTTAAAAAACTAGCTAATAGAAGCTCATGTGTTATTCCGTTAAAGGGAGCGATTGTGGAATAAGCGTATTCAACTAATGGCGTGCGTTAGTTGAATATTCGCTTTCCGAAATAATCAATCTTTTTATGGTACACTTTATCACACAAACTTAACAATTGACCAAATGATTGGAAATAGAAATTACCAGTGAAGGGAGAATAATTGGGTATTTGTGGTATTATATAGTGAGCGAAGAAACAGAAAAAAATTTTCCACCGAGCTTCGCAAACAATTGGAATTACCAATAGGGGGTCTGCCGACAAAATTTAGAAGGATTAATCAGTTCCTACTTTTATAGAATAGGCTGAAATGGTATTTACTTAGGTTATAGTAACAGCTAGGTTTGAATAGCTAAGAATTAAAAGGAGAGATTTCAATATTTATGTTTAAAAATTTTTTTGGAAAGTGCTTAGTAACTTTTTTTGTTTTACTTTTACTTATCCCTGGTTTTACAAATCAAAAGGCTACAGCTAATTCACTACCTCAAAATGAAATGCGTGCAGCCTGGATTGCAACAGTTTCTAATATTGATATGAAGGCAGGTATGAGTAAAACCCAATATACTCAATGGGTTCAAAGTACCTTAGACAAATTAAAAGCTAATAACTTTAATACAGTTATTTTTCAAGTTAAGCCATTAAATGATGCACTGTACCCATCTAAGCTTGCTCCATGGTCATCGTATATAACAGGCAAGACACAAGGGACCAATCCGGGTTTTGATCCATTGCAAATAATGCTGGACGAAGCACATAAGCGAGGATTAGAACTTCATGCTTGGGTAAACCCATATAGGGTCACGATGCCATCGCAATCTTTGTCTAATCTTGCTGCCGATAATGTAGCCCGTAAAAATTCTAATTGGGTAGTGAAATACGGTAAACAATACTATTTAGATCCTGGTTTGCCGGAAGTTCAAAATTACTTATTATCAACCATAGAAGAATTAGTAAGCAACTATGATATCGACGCAGTACATATGGATGATTACTTCTATCCTTATAAAATAAAAGGAGAGACTTTTCAAGATCAACAAACTTTTAAAAAGTATGGTGGCTCATTCAATAATATTGAAGACTGGCGCAGAAATAATGTTAATGAATTAGTTAAAAAGGTTTATGCAAGCATTAAGGCAATTAAACCACATGTTCAATACGGAATATCTCCGTTTGGAATTTGGCGAAACAAAAAGCAAGATTCTACTGGTAGTAACACGAATGGAATGAGTAACTACGATGATCTTTATGCTGATACAAGACAGTGGATTAAAGATGGTAGTATCGATTATATTGCGCCTCAAATCTATTGGTCTAGAAATCATAAAGCAGCAAATTACTCGGTTTTATTAGATTGGTGGGGAAGAGAAGTTCAAACGTACGCAAAAGTCCATCCTGTTAATCTATATATTGGCATGGCCAATCATAAAGTTGGAAATGATTCTGATACTGCGTGGAATAATAAGACGGAAATTATCAGCCAAGTAAACGCCAACAGAGCAAATAATAATGCTCAAGGACAAATGCATTTTTCTCTAAGAAGTATTAACAATAACGCTCTTGGACATGCTTCTTATCTAAATCAGCAACTATACAATTATAAAGCTTTAACACCTTCAATTTATTGGAAAGACTCTGCAATACCTTTACGTCCAACTGATGTTAAATTGAGTAAAGAGTCTTTCGGCATGAAGCTTACTATTACAGATGAAAATAGTACTCAACCAAGGAAATATGTAATATATCGATTTGATGGAACAAAAGAAGGATCATATGAAGACGCTAAAAATATAGTGGACGTGGTTTATAACACACAAGGTAATACGATTTATGTAGATACGAAGGCAAATAGGAGTAAAGTATACACATATGGTATAAAGTCTATATCTGCTACAGGTGTGGAAAGTAAAACTGCTTTTGTTCTAAAAGATGGAATTCCTTACCAGTCAAACTGAAAAGTTTAATCATAACAACCTCGTAACTATAGCTTACGAGGTTGTTTCCATGAGTTAGTTAAACGCAGAGGAACATTTAGTTTTCCTTATTGTAAAGCAGCTCTATATACGGCCTAGAGATATATCAGTAAGGGGCAGGTTACGAACCATCAAAGGTCGTAACAGTTGCTACAAATGCTTAAAAACAAAAGAAAAGAGAATCACACAGTCACGCGTGAGAAACTTTATGTATCGTTAGTAATTAAATGTATATGGACAAGAATGTCCAGACATTAAATATTTTACTTGATAACTGGTATAATAGCATTTTAAAAAAAGAAGTCCGTACATTCTTGTCTAAATTTAGAGACAAGAATGTACGGATTTTGTATAATAAAGACAAGAATATCCATACTTATTATTTTCAGAATATTCAATTTATATAACGGGGTGATATTTTTGTATATACCATTAATTACTTCTGCTAGTAAAAAATTTGGCAACAATAGGTGGGAATCTTTTAGCAATAAATTAAAACGAAATGTTTTTTTATTTAGCGATTTAGAATATCAGCATTGGATACAAATAGAAACGGATCCAAACATAATTGATTTTTGTGAACAGGCGATAAAAATGGAGATTATAGAAGAAAATAAAAAACAATTCTCTATTATAGATATGTGGGTAAAATACAAAAATGGGGAGCAGCTTTTTATAGAAATAAAATATTCTAAGGATTTAAATAAAGATTCTGTAAAGAAACAAATAAATGTACAACGACTATGGTGCAAAGCAAATCAAGCGAATCATTTAATTAAGACGGAAAATGAAATAATACTTAACCCTATTAAACTATCAAATTTAAAGCTTTTAATACGTCAAATCAATAATACACTGGCAACAAAAGAAGAAAAGGTAGAAATAGTTAAGAAGCATATTATTGAGCATCCAAAATCAATACAACAAATAACACTTGAAACAAATATTGAAACAAGTGAATTGATAAATATTATATGTATTCTTTTATATAACGGATATATTAAGTGTGATTTAGATTCACGGCATTTAGGGAAGAATACGGAGGTATGGAAGATATGCGCAGATACCTAACAGATAAAGTACCTATTAATGATTTAGATATTACTAATTGGGAAGATATTTATACAGGGGATATGACAGCGAATGAACTACATACGTTTAAATCGCGGAAGAAGGCAATTGATCTCTTTTTCAGTACCGATATTCCCATAGATAAAATAGTAGAAATAACAGGGATTGTAAGGAGTGAAATATATCGTTTTGCTTCCCGCTGTATTATGTATGATGAAGTAAACAAAATTCTGGGTTATAGAGGATTAGTACATTATCAAGCTGTTGTCCCATATAATCGTAAAACGATTTGTAACATAAATCCAACTAATTATTCAGGTGCTTTCCAATTACTTTTGAAAAATTACCCTGAATTAAAAATCTTCTTAATAGATGAGTATTTTAATAAATCTAAAGCAAAAATTAGCGCTAGAGAACGTAAAATTAGTTATAAAAATTTGCATAGGAAATTCATTAATGAATGTAGGAAGATCGGTATTAGACCTAATGAGTATCCTTTTAACACAATTAGTTTAGCCCGAAAGTCCGTTGAAAGATTTATTAAAGATGTTTCAAATAACTATATCCGTGAAGTAGCTGATCTTAATGGAGGGCAATCCTCCATGATTTTAAATAATGTTAACAATTCTATTAACTCGAATTCAACAATTACTAGACCATTAGAAAGAGTAGAATTTGATGGCCATAAACTTGATGTAATATCCGCAATTGTATATCAAACACCCAAGGGAGAAGAAATAATAGATATACTTAATCGTTTTTGGTTATTAACTGTTGTTGACGTCGCAACAAGGGCAATTGTAGGTTACCATTTATCTTTCAATAAGGAATATAACCAAGAAGATGTTAAGAAGTGTTTTCAATCATCAATTTTACCTTGGAAACCTAAAACTCTTACTATACCAGGATTAAACTATTCTAAAAATGCAGGTTTTCCCTCATCAAAATTTTCTGAAGCTGAATACGGCATTTGGGATGAAATATGTTATGACAATGCAAAATCACACCTTTCAAATGAAATAAAAAATTTATTAACAAAACAAATCGGTTGTTCTATAAATATGGGGCCTATAGCAGTTCCAGTTAATATACCAATTATTGAGCGGCTTTTCAGAAGTATTGAAGAGAACAGTTTTCATCGGCTACCTTCAACTACAGGTAGTAATGTAATGGATCCTCGAAGAAAAGATGCTGAGAAGAATGCTATAAAATTTTCTATTACCTCTGATGCGATAGAGGAGTTATGTGACGTAATTATAGCAAATTACAACGCAACACCACATGACGGTAATAATGGCTTTACTCCTTTAGAGGTATTTGAAAGTAGGATTAATCAAGGTATGCATATTTCTACAATCCCAGTAGAAAATAGAGCCTTAGTTAATTTATTTCCAATAACTTGTGTACGAAGAATTAAAGGAAATTTAGATCAAGGCAGGAGGCCATATATACATTATAAACATGAACGTTATACTAGCCCTGAACTTAGTAGAGATTTTTCAATGGTAAATGAAAATGTAACAATTTTGATTAATACTGAGGATCTTCGGTCAGTTGTAGTTTATAGACAAGATGGCACAAAATATGGGGTATTAACTTGTAGTGGCTATTGGGGAACAGTACAGCACTCCTTAAAATTAAGAGATGCAATAAACAAATTTAAGCGCGAACGATATTTCCATTATACCGAAGATGAAGATCCTATGGATGCTTTCCAAGCTTTTTTAGAAGAAAATGCAATTAACGATAGAAAACTTAGAAATCTATTAGCTGAATTAAAATCCTATAAAAAAAGATATAAAATTGACTCGAAAAATAAAGAGAAGAAAAAAGTACAGGTAAGGTTAAAAAAAGAACAACAAAATCTACACCAAGAAGTTATTGATGTCAGAAAGGATGCTAAGGCAGAAGATATTTCAAAAATTAATCCTAGTAATAAACAGAATATTGAATTCAAATCAACTCATGATTTAATCATAGAACAAAAATTAAATCAAAAAGAAAAACATTCTACGGCGGGTAATACTAGTTTAGATAAAGATGAAATCAAATTAAATATCATTAATCCTGAAATCACAGAAACAAACTACTATGAACATTTAATAAACGCAGAAAAAAACAAAAATAAAAATAAAAGAAAATCAATCACACTTTAGGTGGTGTAGATATTATGGTGAACTTATCAAAATTTAATGTTCCTATTGGAAAACACCCTGTAGACACCGGAAAATATTTAATTGCTACGAATGAAATTGATAAATTATGTTATATAGTAGGTAACTGGATTGATAACAGATTTCCAGGTGCCATAATTCATGGTCGCCCTCGCTTAGGGAAAACTCGTGCCATTTCCTACTTAATTAAAGTACTTCCAGATGAATTAAAGCAGAATATTCCTATGTTCCATATTAGATGTAGAACCTATAAAAGTGCGAGGGAAAGTAACTTTTTTGAAGATTTGTTAGATGGAGTTGGACATGCTGCACCTGATTTAGGAAGACCAAGTGAAAAAAGAGTCCGGTTAAAGTATTTTTTTATTAATGCAGCCGAAAAATCAAAACAAAATAAAATTGTTATTTTTATAGATGATGCACAAAAACTATCTGCCATCCAATATGACTGGTTAATGGATGTATATAATGAATTAGACGAATATGGAATTGTATTAACCACTATTTTAGTAGGACATGATGAATTAATTGACCGTAGAAAGAGATTTATTAAAAATAAGGATTTTCAAATAGTGGGTAGATTTATGAGTGATAGCTATCAGTTTAATGGATTAAGAGATGCTGAAGACTTTAAGATATTACTGGAGCAATACGATGAAGGAACTGAATTTCCTGTTAATTCAGAGGTGTCATTCACACACTATTATTACAGGGATCATTTTGAAAACGGATTTAGGCTAGTTAACTTTGCAGATGAGTTTTATGAAGTATATTTAGAACTTCAATTAGAAAAAGGATTACAAAACAATAAAGAAATACCGATGCAATACGTTACGCTTTCTATAGAATATATATTAAAAAACTATGGGTTTTTTAGTGAAAATGTTCAACTTTTAAATAAAAATCTTTTTAAAAAAGCAATTATTAATTCTGGTTACATTCAATCTGAGTTAGTTTTATTAGATTTAGATTAAATACATTTGGAGGGGTAATTTGAATAATAAAGAGTTTGTTTGGGATAGGGATTGGATCCATAGTTATTTATCCAATTGGTGTATATTCGAACGCTTTAAGTACTCGAATGCCTTAAACAATAGTGCTTTACTTCGTATTTTTGGAAACAATAATGTTCAAACAGTTAAGCGTATTGAAGGCGTAGGAGATTACCTAAGAGACCTAGTAACCTTAAGTGGAATAGATGAAGGAAAAGCTATTGAAATATTTGGGATAAACTTAAAAAGTAGAAATTCATTGATATACAAGAAATTAAAACCCATATTAGGTTTAACATATGCTTATGCCATCAGAGAGAATATTACCATTTGTCCATGTTGCATTAAATTTGGCTTTCACAGTATTTTTCATCAAATAACCCTTTTTAAAACATGTATTTTTCATACAAATGAAACATTAGTAGATAGCTGTGAAAAGTGTGGAAAGGTTTTAGGGAAGTATCTCTTGTCCAATTTTTCAAATCCACCGTTTACTTGTGCATGTGGATTTTGTTTCTTAGATAATAATAATGTAATTTCAATTTTCAGAAGTTGGAAAAACAAATTTAGAATAGAAAATGCGGAGCTATTAAACCTCCTTAGCATATACAAAAGTCAAAAAGAAACTCCGTTACTAATCCAACCAATACGTATTTTAAGAAAAATAATGAATTCGTCCAATCCAATTTAAGTCTGTTAATTGATTATCAAAAAAATTACTACTTAAACAAAGAATTAAACGAAAATACAATTTTAAAAGAAGTATATTCTCAGAACTTTTTTTCCTCTAAAAGTGCTTTAAAAAATATAATGACCAACTACGAATACAATTTCAATTATCGTTATAACATTCGTTCATTCTTGCAAAAGGATAAGATTGACGCAGTGTTTTATGAGATTTATATGCAATCAAGAGATATTTATAAAGCCATTAAAAGATATTTAATGAAATACTATTTAAATGATCATAAGACTTGTATCCAATTAAATAATGAATTAAAAGCTAATGACTCTTTTTGTGGATTCGCTTTGGCTTTTACTTTTTGGAGAGAAGAGTTTGAAGAAATAAATTTATCTAAAAAAATAAAACAAATACCGGTTGAAACAAAAATATTTAACTATGAGTGTTATTTAGAAAGATTTTCTCTTTATCCTAAGGGTATTTATTCTAATTATCTAGAAGATTTATTAAATAATAGTTTTAAAATCACGCATGATTTTAATTTAATAGATATAAATCAAATTAAAAAAATAATAAATACGATGCTACCATATTTATTGCTCGAAAGGTTCGCTGAATATTTAGATTTGATATTAAATCCTACAAAATATAAATCAAACAATTATTATTTACACGATATAATACCAATGCATTTAATTATAATAGAACAACACATACAAGATACTACAATATATCACCAAAATATATTTAATAAATTAGAAAAATTAATTCAAGACATGCAAAAAGAAAAAAATATATGCGGTTTTGATAAAAATATTAAATATGAACGGTATAGAACACCATCAGAGCTTGCAATTTTAAAGATGGATCTTAATAGGGGTGAGAATATAACTAATTAATGATAATAGTGAAGTGTATCTAATACTTCTTGAAGATTACGGTGAATATAGTGTCTAGTAAAGAATCAAATATATTTACTATTTGTGGTTAAATAAAAGTAGTCTCCAATAAAATGGAGGCTACTTTTTATATAGCTAACCTTTAAGACAATTTAAAATATCATCAGCAAGCATTTTAGACCCTGCAGCACCTTTAATGTACTTTAAATTCCCTGAAGATAACCAATCAATATCTTTCAAATTTCTTAAAAGCTTTGTTAATTCAATAGAATCTGGTTGTTGGGATTTCATCGAATAGTTATCATTAATAATTTTATTCCCTACAATTGCCAATGCATTTAAACATGTAATATGTGTCATTCTATACAACTGATTATCGTCCCACTGTTCTGGAAACAAATCTTTAATTAAGTTGAAGTAAAATAAAGCCATGTTTAATTTTCTTTCTTTAGAGAGACTTGCTAAAGCAGATTTTTTAGTTAATAAATTCATGATATTATATAGATTTTGCAATGTTACGTTTTTTTCTTTAGTTCTTCTTCCTATTAAGGTCCCTTTACTAAAGAAAGGGCTCTCTGGCTTAAGAATTAAGTTTGTAGCTACCCAGCTAAGGTCATCATTATCCCTATTTAAATAACGACTTAGTGATGTACCAATACCCTTAGCTTTTGAATTAATTACATCGAATAATTTAATTTCTTCATCCTCATCTAAATAATGAAAAGCTAGGAAGGGAACGTTAAGTGTACTATCGGTTTCATTGATATATTCACTAATTCCTCCTAATCTATGTTGCCCATCCATTAATGTAGCTTTCTTAGTGCATATCAATCTCCCAAAATTTCTTCTATGTCCATCATAAGCATGAAACTCCCAATTTCCTAAGGTAGTACAAAGCTCACATAGTCTAAATGTGAGGTGATTTTGTGGATAGTTTAATCAAATTAGTTGGTAGCAACATCAAGGAAATTCGGAAATTGAAAAAACTAACTCAGGAAGAATTGGCCGAAAAATGTGGTCTGCAAACTTCATATTTGGCTGGGGTTGAAAGAGGGGATAGGAATATTACTATCCAGACCCTAGAAAAGATTACTGAAGGCTTGGAAGAAGCACCTAGTAGTATTTTTAAATTTGACACACTAAATTTTGATAATAAGTACTTTGAGAAAAAAGAGTTGGTTCTGATCTTACAAAATCTAATTGAGGATAGAAATGAATCAGAAATCAGGTTGATTTTAAATATTGCGAATGAAGTATTTAATACTTATGAAAAAAAAGAGAAATAATCAAGAAATTGCTTTTAACTTCAAAAACCACTCAGTAGAGTGGTTTATTTTTATATTAAGAACAAAATAAGCATTTAATAACAATAGGGTTAAAATTATTGGTTTTTATTTTTAAGATAAATACTTGCAAATTACAAATAATTTAAAGGGAATAAAAATGAAAGAGCTGTTAGATAAAGTTGTTATTGGAGGAGGGCAGGCTGAAAGTGAGCGCGTTTTTTTATTTTATAATTACCTTTTGTGTTCTAATCTGTCAAAGGCACAATATTTAACTGATAATCAATCTTAATATCCATCTTCTTGAATATTTCAATCCATTCTTTTTCATCCATTGGTTTTGAAAAAGGTTTTAATGTATGAATACCTAGCTGTAATGGATCTACCTTCAATTCTTGCATCTTTTTTATTAGCTCTTGTGTTTGTTTTTCAAGTTTGAATTGGATTTCTTTTTTCAAATCTTCTAATTCCTTTGGTTCAAAAATTTGCTTTTCTCCCCGGTATTCTTCAATTCTCGAGTCTAAATTCACTGTATAGGTCATTGTAGACAAGCTATTATTGATCTCTACTTTCGTATTAGACCTAACATGACCTAGAACAACTTCTAAATCTGGGATTGGCAGAACTGATAAGTAGTAATCATCTTTTAACAGTTGGAAGATGCGATCATCAAAAGTTGTTATTATTTCAACTAGTTTATCATTTTGAAACAGGGCTGTACCTTCATAACTGATAGCGTCATTTTCTATTTTAAATACAGGTAAGAAAGGATCTGAATAAGGCGTATATAATAAATTTTTAAATTCATGTAAATTAACAACGCTAATTTCGCCCTGATTCTTTTCCTCATAATGCTTCAGCATTCGGTAAAAAGAGTAATCAAGATTGTCTTGTTTATCCAATTGATTTTCCAAGTAACCTTCAAAATTTCCTTTTACGACAACTAAATAAATTCTTAAAGAAATATCCGGATCATTTAATAACACATTAATAATGGACATAATTCCTTCTTTACCAATGTCTTCATTAATAATCAGCATTCTCATTTGCCCAGATTTCATTTCCTGGTAAAAGTTTGAGTTAAAGACCATTAATCCTTCTTTTATTAAGCTTACTTCTCGCGTCATCACACTCTTTTTTTCTTTGCTTAGAGGAGGCAATATCGTACTAATTTTTATTTTACCTTCATCCCCTTTACGAAGTGATAAAAATGTGACTGGAGCGAGCTCTTCAATAATGTTATTTTCAGTAAATGGGGCACATCCAGTTAACCATACTGCAATAAATAAAATTGAAAATTTTTAGCCATCTTCTTTCGTAGTATCATGTTTATGAACTCCCTTTATCTTCATAGCTACGATAATAATAATTGGAACCGCAAAATAACTTAAGCTTCCTGCAATAATTTGAAGATTAAGTAAAACAACTTGTTTTTCATCTGACTTCCAAATCCATTCATTCACAAGTAACATTCCAATAAAATTATAAATACACTGAAAATAAAGCCTATACGACTGGAAGGTTTATACACTTTCTCGTTAACTACTTTAGATGCTCCATAAAACAACAGAAGAAAAATTGATCCCGCAAAGACGATGTTAAATAATTCTAAGGCAAGCATGACCATATCAATACGTTCAATTACTGGATTTTGAAAGTAACGGCCATAGTGACAATTGGAAATGGGGTTTTGCTTAAATAATTGGAACCGAAATAGAATAAGGATGCCATATAAAAGGTTACATACTCTATAACGGTTAGCGCATTTCCATAAGACAAATAACGAAATGTCCTATTATTTGCTTTAAACCATGGTCCTAAAAAAACCAGAAATTCATACTCTGAAAAGAAGATAATATTAATAATATTCCTTTCCAGGAATCCCTTGTTAATTCCATTGGAATAATAGGGTACAAATCACTGAGATGAGCTATTGGAGGAAAGAAGAAAAATACAAAGAATAAGAACATCCAAAATGTACAAAAAAAAGAAATTATGACAAAACGTATCGTTTTTCCAACACCCTTCCATGCTACATACAAACAAGTCAACAGTATAAAAAAGATAAGCCAATTGGAATCTGTAGCTGGAAACATAAATATTTGTACTATTTCGGTGAAGCCTAACATAATAACGAAAAGTTTAAGCAGGATAAAGAACAGACCGACCAGAGAAAGAAAACGTACAAGTTTTTTTCCGAATAATTGGACAAATCCGTTATAACCGTCGCTAGAAAACCGGGTTAAAAACCATCTGGATAAAAGAAGAATGTTTAGTTGGGACAATAAGCCGACCAATATAATAACCCAAATCATATATGGATGGATTAAATACCTCGGCATAATTAAGAAAAAGTAAAGTAATTGGAGGCGATTAACCATCAACATGATATAGAACCCGTTATAGGTTTCATTCTTATTAAAAAATTGAAGGGCTTTCATCAGTTCATCTCCTAGCTTGATATCTTTTCTTCTTCAGTGGTTTAAGATGTTCCTACTGTTCCTTCATTTTAACTAAAGGCTCTCTAATGAATAAATCAAGCCAATCTTTTCCGTAGAAAGGAGCTACAGGAGATAAATATGGCTGCCTTAGTGAAGATAATCCATTAAGGTGAGCTAAAATGATAATCATCGCAAGAACAATCCCTATAATCCCTAGAAACGAAGAACACACAAGAAGAATGAATTGAATTAATGAATTTGCCTTTGTCACAAGGTAATTAGGAACAAGAAAGGATGCGATAGTTGAAATTCCTACCATGACAATTAACACTTTACTAGCCAAACCAGCCTCAACTGCTGCTTGACCAATTACAATACCCCCAATAACCCCAAGTGTTTGACCAGTCTTTGTTGGCATCCTTAAACTTGCTTCTTTTATAATTTCAATAAAAATCAACATGATAAATGCTTCCCAAAAAGGAGTGAAAGGAAGCTTGCTCCTTGATTCCACCAAGACGAAAAGCGTTTGTAAAGGAATCATTTGATAGTGATGAGTTGTTAGTGCCACGTAGAAAGGAATTAATGTGATAGAGAGAATAAAACTTACATATCTTATGATGCGCAAAAAACTCGCAACGACCCAACGATTAATATAATCCTCTGGTGATTGGAACAAATGAAACATAGTAATAGGGGCAACTAACGCAAAAGGTGTATTGTCTACCAGGATCGTAATTTTTCCTATTCCCAGGGAATAAGCAACAACATCAGGTCGGTCAGTCTGCTGAAACTGAGGAAAAATACTGTCTGGATTTTCTTCAATAAATGCAGCTACTTGAGATGATTCAAAGAAGAGATCATAATTAATTTCTAAAATTTTCTTTTTCGCAATTGAAACAAATTCTGGATTGGTCAGTCCCTCTATGTACAATAAGACAACATTTGTCTCACTTAAAGAACCAACGGTGAACTTCTCTGTTTTCAGTTCATGTGTTGGAAGGCGTTTCCGAATAAGTGTAATATTTTGTTCAAGCTGTTCACTGAAGCTGTCCTTTGCTCCTAATAGGATGGTTTCAGTATCCGATGGTTCAATTGCACGTCCAAGCGGATTTTTTAATGGGATAGCGAACCAAAGGTTTGACGAGGAGTCAAATAACACAACAGATCCTTGAAACAGCTGCGTTTTTGCTTCATTTAAAGTAGAAATAGAGTTAATTGTTGAATGAACATAGTATTCTTGAATGGACTGTTTGGAATGATTAGATAAAGGTTTTACAATGCTTTCATTTAATCTCTCTTGGTCAATTAAGGTTCTTATGTAGATAAGAACAACATGTTGATTTTCAGAAATGGTAAGCTCGACAAATTCCGCATCATCCATTTGAACGAGGGCTTTTTTTAGAGACTCTATTGATATTTTTAATTCCACGTTTGATTGAGAAACAGTCTTATTTTCATTTGATTGTATTTTCCGAAACATGTATATTCCTCATCTCTATAAAAAAATGCATCTTTGAAAGAACGGTAAAATTCCATGTTAATGCGATTTTTAGCTCCTTAAGTGTTAAGTATTTATACACCTTAACCACCTAAGACATCAAAGGTGATCCATACAACAAGGATTACGCTCCATCAATTCTTTTAACAATTGGGGAGTACAGGAGCATTAATGAGCTTTTAAATAATTTCACTCGAATATAACTAGCTAATACAGATCGCTGGCGTCAAATTGTAACGCTTCTATTTGCCACTATTACAACGATTTGAATGATTCAACATTTAGTTTTACCAGATACTCATGGATTTACACACCAGCTAGCTCCTTTATTAAATATCTTACGCTTTTTTCTGCTATTATTTTTGCTGACTAATGGCGCTATGAATATTGCTAGTGATAAAGAATCAGGCTGGCTTGGGTGATAACGAAAATATTTAAAGATGAGTCAATAGTTCTTAACCCACGAAGTATATTGTAATATGTGTAGTCTTAGCAGGAGTTATCCTGTGTTTTTTATTATCGTCTAAGGGCTAAGTAAATGAATTTTCTTTGAAAAAGACCTTGGACAAAAAGGCATTTTTTATAGGGGAATACCATCGTATTAAGCAACATACTTTTGGTAATCGAAAAAAACATTTTATGTAAATATTAATTGAGAAGAATTATTTATATATTTTATAGTGCTAAATGCAAATTTTCATCACCAAAAATAATTATTTGGGAACATTCAAAAAGCCACGAAACGCCTTCATATCAGCGTTTCGTGGCTTTCATTTTAAAATCGTTTGTGAGCTCGTTATTCAACTGAAGTTTTATCAGCATTTTCTTTCAAAAATTCTCTGAAATTATCTCCCCAATCACAAATGGAATTTACAACAGGTTCTAAGCGTAAACCAATTTCACTTAGTTGATACTCTACTCTAGGAGGCACAACAGGGTATACATCTCTAACAATGATTTGATCTTCTTCTAATTCCCTTAATTGTCTAATTAACATACGTTGATTGACATCGGGAAGGTATCGCTGTATTTCACTTAACCTTAAAGGAGACTGTTGGAGTAAACACCATATAATCGCTATTTTCCAACGTCCACCTATAACGGATAAAGCCAAATCTTTGCCAGTGAAAAAAGTTTTTTCTTTATAATGGATTTCCATATATTGTTACCCCTTTACTATTAATGTTTCATTTATAGTGACAAAAAAGTCAGTATTGTATAGTTTATCATAAAGTGTAATCATGGGAAAAGTAATTATTAGTAAGGAAAAGAAAGAAGGTATTCATTTGAAGAGTAGAGCTGCTGTGGCATTTAAACCAGGTGAGCCACTAGAAATTGTAGAAATAGATGTTGAAGAACCAAAGGCAAAAGAGGTATTAGTAAAAATTCTATATACTTCTGTCTGCCATACAGATGCATTTACCTTATCAGGTGATGATCCAGAAGGCGTATTTCCTGCTGTACTAGGTCATGAAGGTGCTGGGATAGTCATTGCTGTAGGTGATGAAGTTACTTTAGTAAAACCTGGGGACCATGTTATTCCACTATACACGGCTGAATGTGGAGAATGTAAATTCTGTCGTTCTGGTAAAACAAACCTATGTAGTGCAGTACGAGAAACTCAGGGTAAAGGTTTAATGCCTGACGGAACAACTCGTTTCTCATATAATGGTGAACCTATTTATCACTACATGGGAACAAGCACATTCAGTGAATATACAGTCGTGCCCGAAATCTCTTTAGCGAAAATTAACAAAGAAGCGCCGCTTGATAAAGTTGGTCTATTTGGATGCGGTGTTACTACAGGGATTGGCGCTGTACACAACACAGCAAAAGTGCAAGAAGGAGCTGTGACAGCCGTATTTGGTTTAGGAGCCATTGGATTAGCTGCTATTCAAGGTTTGGTTCAAGCAAAAGCAAGCCGAATTATTGCTATTGACTTAAAGGAGGATAAATATGAATTAGCTAAAAAAATGGGTGCAACTGATTTTCTAAATCCATCTAAATTTGATAAACCAATTCAAGAAGTCATTGTTGAAATGACGGATGGAGGAGTAGATTATAGCTTCGAGTGTATTGGAAATGTTGAAGTAATGAGGTCTGCTCTGGAATGTTGTCATAAAGGTTGGGGTGAAAGTACGATTATCGGTGTAGCAGGTGCAGGTAAAGAGATTCATACTCGTCCATTTCAACTAGTAACAGGTCGAGTATGGCGTGGTTCTGCCTTTGGAGGTGTGAAAGGCAGAACGCAGCTTCCAGGAATGGTTGATGATTATATGAATGGTGAAATCGATATCGATTCGTTTATCACACACCACTTAAACTTTACAGACATCAATGAAGCATTTGATTTACTTCATAAGGGTGAGTCCATTCGTACGATGTTAACATATGGAGAGTGAGAAAGTGAGTCTTAAACTTATTGAAAAACATCGCTCTTTCGGCGGTGAGCAATATAAATACCGTCATTATTCACAAAGTTTAAAATGTGATATGACATTTAGTATCTACTTACCAGCAAATAAAGAAGAAAAAAAAATCCCCCTAATTTGGTGGCTATCTGGCTTAACTTGTACAGATGATAATTTTAGTCAAAAAAGTGGTTTTCAAAGATTAGCTGAAAAATATCAAGTGGCAGTCATTATTCCGGATACTTCACCACGTGGGGGTAATGTTGCTAATAATGAGGGATGGGATCTTGGACAAGGGGCAGGTTTTTATTTAAATGCGACACAAGATCCTTGGGCAAAGCACTATAACATGTATACGTATATAGTAGATGAATTAACTGCCATTGCGACATCTTTAATACCTCATTATTCAGGTGAACAAAGTATAATGGGTCACTCCATGGGGGGACATGGCGCATTAGTGATTGGTATGAAAAATGCTACCATATTCAAAGCGATTTCTGCCTTTTCGCCTATTTCAAATCCTAGTGAAGTCCAATGGGGAATAAATGCGTTCTCAACTTATTTAGGTGAAGATAAAGCTTCCTGGAAAGAATGGGATGCGTCAGAACTGGTCAAAGAAGCTGGTATGCCGCCTATTCTCATTACGCAAGGAACGCAAGATGAGTTTTATCCAAAACAATTAGATGAAACAAATTTTTTAAAGAATGCAAGGGAAAATAATCATTTAGTACATTACAAGAAAGCTGAAGGTTATGATCATAGTTATTTCTTTATTGCAACTTTTTTAGAGGAGCATTTCGCTTTCCATATGGAATACTTAAGATAATTTCTTTTATATCCATATTTTAGCAGAATGTGGATATTCTCGATCATTTCCTTTTGTCGTGCATTGCAGGTAACTAAATAATATATAAGAAACAGCTGAAGGGGTGAGCAAATTGGGGGCTATTTTTAAAATGGATTATAAAAAAATATTAGTTAATGACCATGTGAAACCATACTTATTAAAAGCTCGTTATGGGATTGAAAAAGAAAGTAAACGAGTAGATTTATCCGGAAATTTAGCTAAAACGGATCATCCTAAAAGTATTTCTCAACAAGATGACCATCCGTATATTCAGCGGGATTTTTCAGAATTACAGATGGAATTAATTACACCTGTTACTGATACATTGAACGAACTTTTTGATTATTTAGCAGCAATCCATGATGTTGCTTATCGTTCTATGGGTGAGAATAAAATGCTTTGGCCATTAAGCATGCCGCCACAGTTACCAGAGAAAGACGAAGATATTGTAATGGCGAAATTGAAAAGTGCTGAAAATGTTCGATATCGACAATCATTATCGAATTCTTATGGCCGTCGTAAACAAATGCTTTGCGGTGTTCATTTTAACTTCGAGTTTGGCGATGAGTTAATTCAAGCATTATTTAACGCACAATCGGAGATTAAAGAGTATCAGCATTTTAAAACAGAGATTTATCTAAAAGCTACAAGAAACTATTTGCACTATCGATGGTTAGTTACTTATTTTTATGGAGCTTCTCCTAGAAGTGAAAAGAATTTCTTTGAAGAAAATTTATTGAATGAGGTAGTAAGAAGCATTAGAAGCAGTAAATATGGTTATACGAATTCGAAAGATGTTCAAGTGTCATATAGTAGTATACAGAATTATGTATCAGACCTTTCTTCGATGGTTAAAAGAGGGCTTCTATCAGCAGAAAGAGAATTTTATTCACCTGTCCGTTTAAGAGGAGGACATCATGTTTCAGAACTAGAGGATAACGGTATTAGATATATTGAATTGCGAAATATAGATTTAAATCCTTTTGAAACATACGGCATTAGCTATGAACAAGCAGAATTTCTCCATCTTTTCTTAATTTATTTACTATGGAAAGATGAAGGGGAAAATAGTGATGAGTGGGTAAAAATAGGAGAATGTTACAATGATATAGTGGCTCTTGAGCATCCATTAGAGCATACACAATTTGAAAAAGAAGCAAAAAAAATGATTGATGAGATGAAACATTTAGCAACAATTTTAAATTTGACTATTTCAGATACGTTATTTGTTCATCTGAAAGAAATGCTAATGGATCCAAGTAAGACTTTAGCTGGAAGACTTTTTGAAGAAAGTGAAAAATGCAGTCAACGTCAATTGGCTACGTCGATTGCTAAAGAAAATTATAAAAAATCATGGGATAAGCCATATCAATTAGCAGGATTTACTGACATGGAGTTGTCTACTCAGATTTTAATGTTTGATGCGATCCAACAAGGAATCCAAGTAGAAATCTTGGATCGACAAGACCAATTTCTGAAGCTGAAATTAAAAGAACATGTTGAATATGTAAAAAATGGTAATATGACAAGTAAAGATAATTATGTATCCACTTTAATTATGGAAAATAAAACAGTAACAAAGAAAATTCTTCAACAACATGGATTTCGTGTGCCGAAAGGGAAGGAATTTCAGACAATTGAACAGGCTTTACGTAGCTATGATCTCTTTTCCTCCAAACCTTTTGTCGTGAAGCCGAAAACAACAAACTATGGATTAGGAATATCAATCTTCAAAGAAGGCTCAAATTATGAAGATTATCAAAAAGCCATTATATTAGCATTTAAAGAAGACTCTTCCATATTAGTAGAAGAATTTCTAAAAGGAACAGAATATCGATTTTTTGTATTAAATGATCGAGTAAAAGCTGTTTTACTAAGAGTTCCTGCGAATGTTAAAGGTGACGGTAAACATACAATCGAAGAGTTAGTCATGCAAAAGAATCGTAACCCGTTAAGAGGAAGAGACCATCGGACACCTTTAGAAATTATCCAGTTAGGTGAATTAGAGAATCTTATGCTTAAAGCTCAAGGATATCAAGTCAATTCGATTCCTAAAATGGATGAAATCATCTTTCTGCGTGAAAATTCCAATATTAGTACAGGTGGAGACTCGATTAATGTGACGGATCTAATTCCTGATGATTATAAAAAAATAGCAGTGGATGCAGTAGCTTCATTGGGAGCTAAAATTTGTGGTATTGATTTGATTATTGAAAATGGTAATAAAAATGCTTATGGAATTATTGAAGCCAACTTTAATCCATCTATGTATATGCACATCTATCCATATAAAGGAGAGACTCGACGTTTAACTATGCATATCATACATTATTTATTTCCTGAACTATTGCATAGTCAGTCAAATTAGGGGCACCACTAGCGAAATGCGGATTTCCGACGTTAAGCTGTTGAGTGACAAGTGATAATAAAGTAATTTGATGTTTCAATCTCAAATATTTAAAACCACGTCCTGAGTAAGGACGTGGTTTTAAATGCTGTGTATATAATGCTATACTATGCAAATGTTAAACGATTGAACGATTATGTGATAATTAATTTCGTTTTTCCTTATAGTTTATGGATCGCAGATAAGACACTTTGTTTATTTGTAAACGGTTATGATAGATTAAGATTAGTGTGAGAGCAATCGAGTTGACCAAAGGTACGTGAGACTGAATGTCACTGCGTTTTACATCACTCTGATTTAGTGGTAAATACTTAAAATACAGTATGTACAGGGAAAAATAAGAATGTCCGGACATTCTTGTCCTTTTTATTTTTTAAAAAAATGTACTGTCTGGACTTTCTTGTCCTTTTTAGCTTTTGAAATTGTGAGTTTGTCTGTATTTTCTTGTCCAAAAAGTAGGGAATTATCTTACGTCTGGACTTTCTTGTCCAAAATGTCTGTAGTTTCTTGTCCGTATACAAAAACCGATCTTTATGGGTAGTTGACGTATTCAAGCACTCCTCCACGCAAAATAATTTTAGTTTACATAATATAAATTATAGGAAGTTATGTTTCATAGTTAAGTATACTTATGATAGTGAGACAGAATAGATGTTCTTGGACATCAAAGTCTAAACTTTACTTCAGTGTCAAAAAGTTTAGACTTTGATGTCTTCTTTATTTATTTCTCAGTTTTTAATTCATCCATTTTTTCTCGTTATTGTACTATCGGTTCTTCAAAAGCTAAATTTTTAGACATGTTGCACATCGCCATTTGTATGCATTTTTACAAGCATCGCTACTTGGTTTCGTAAATCCTTCCTATGGAAAACTGCATCAAGCTGACCATGCGCTAGTAAAAACTCTGACTTTTGGAAATCATTTGGTAATTTTTCTCTTAGTGTTTCTTCAATTACACGGCGACCAGCAAAGCCAATCAATGCTTGTGGTTCTGCAATATTAATATCTCCAACAGAAGCAAAGCTTGCTGAAACGCCACCGTATGTAGGGTGCGTCATGATTGAAATAAATAATAGTCCTTCTTCACTATGACGTTTTAATGCCACACTCGTTTTTACCATTTGCATTAATGATAGAATACCTTCTTGCATGCGCGCGCCACCACTAGCAGTAAAGATAATAACCGGTACACGTAATTCAATAGCTTTTTCAACGGCACGTGTGATTTTTTCTCCTACAACGGAGCCCATTGAGCCCATACGGAAATGAGAATCCATAATTGCTACAACAATTTCTTCTCCATCAAGAGTACCTAACCCAGTCAGTACAGCTTCGCTTAATCCCGTTTGTTGTTTAGCCACTGAAATTTTTTCTACATAATCAGGGAAATTAAGTGGATTACTTGTTTGTAAATGATCATCCATTGAAACAAATGAACCTTCATCTAAGAAATAGGCTACGCGCTCCTGTGCAGTCATTTTGAAATGATGGTCGCATTTTGTACACACTTTATGATTTTTTTCTAATTCCTTTGTTAACTGAATATGACGGCATTCTGGACATTTTGTCATAAGTCCTTCTGGAAATCTCTTTTCCTGTCCGTCCTCTTTCTTTTTACTAAATAAGCTACGTATTGCCATGTTTTACTCCCCCTATGTTTGTCTAAATGCCTTGTTCAGCATTTTTGTTCGTAAGCTTTTAATGCTTCTTTTTCATAGCCAAGCTGCATCGATTTAAACGGTCACAGGCATAAACTGCTAATTGAAGCAGACTTTTAGTGAAAAACGATTATTTCTGAGTGATGATTATTTCTCGTAAAACATCCAGACAATTAGTCGTACCTCTATCTCTAGCTTTACAAAAAAACTGCCCCACACACTAGTGTTCGCAGAATCACTGTATAACTTATAGTGAATGGCTTCCTTCTCATGAATTTGTCGTGTTAATTTGACATCCTTTTTTGATTTTTCATCTTCTAATATAAACATTGACATATTTCTACGAGCTTATGCTTTTGTGTAGAAGCTAGAAACATACCTCTCCTAAGTCTTGTTTCAATAAGACCTAACAACTCTAAACTTCCCAATGCCTCTCTCATAGAGGATCGCCAGACACCCTGACGTTCTGAAAGGGCTCGTTCGGTTGGTACTTTTCATCAGCCTGTATTTTTGCCATTTTTATAAGCTGTCGTAATTGTTGGACGATATCTAAAAACACTTTCCTTTGTTCGGTTTTTTTATCCATACGATTAACTCCTTGGTCAATCTATTCCCTTGGCATAATTATGTTGTCGCTTTCCTTTCGCGCTATAAACAATGCATCCAAAGGCTTTATCTTCATTCAGTAGGTGTTTGGATACCTAATTATAAAGAAACAATCTCCACCACCTTTAGATGATGGCGTCTCTTACTGAATGAATCCAAAAGTGGTCTGGCCACTTTTGGATTTGGCTTTATCTTACAAAACAATTATTTAAAAGTAAAGAAAAAACTGCATAAAATTTTATGCAATTTCTAAAATTCCTTCAATTTCATATTCTTTTCGTCGTTTGTGCATGTTTACTTTCACTTGTGGTCTACCAAAGCGCTTTTCAAGCGTTCTCTCAATGTAAAGCAATTCATCTTCTAGTAACAGCTCTTGAACAAGATGAAAAACTTTGCGGGAATAAGGTTACAGAGACCGTTCCAAACTCATCCTGAAGAGCTAATAAAAGTAATTTGTAAACGGCGATCAACAAGGGAAAGCATGTACCTGGCAACGTCCGTACGTGCCCACTGAGCCAATATTCAGGGTTATTAATCGTAACTTTTTTTAATTGTTGCAACTTTACTAAATCAAGAGTTTTTCAGTATAGTTGTATATCGCGAAAAATCAATAATTATGAACAAACTATCCGTATTAAAAAAACAAGGAGAGTTAAAAAACTAGCTTGTATGAAATTAACTTTCATATTAAAATCCAAATAATATCTAAACACAATTTATAAATCATCAAATATGTTTATTATATTGCTTTATAGACTTTATGTCCTTTTCTAATAGAAAAAATAAACTCAGCTAATTGTTTAATCAACTGAGTTTATTTTGCGTTGTATTTAGTTTTTAGACAATGCTTTCATATCTGCTACGATTGTTTCAACCGGTACATCTGTCGTGCCATCATAATCTTTTACGACAACACCATCAGCATTTACTAAATAAAAACTCGACATATGTACTACTTGATCAGAATTCGGATCATTTTTTACTAATGAATTAAATGATTTTCGCGCAAATTGCTCAATATATACTTGCTTATAACCAGTCAGCAGCTGCCATTTGCTATCATCAACAACCGAGTACGTTTTTAAATAATTTTTTAATACTTCAGGTGTGTCAACTTCTGGATCTACGCTAAATGCTACGATTTGATAGTCCTTTACGCCTTCATCTTCTAATGACTTTTGCACATCTGTCATATTATATGTCATCGGCGGACAAATCGAATTGCAATTTGTAAATATGAACATGGCTAACCAAGGCTCTCCTTTAAAGCTATCAAGGTTCACTTGCTCATTGTTTTGATTTGTAAAAGAAAAATCTTGTACGTCAATACTCATTTCAGGTTCAAATTTATAACTACCACAAGCTGTTAATAAACTACTTATTACTAGTAATCCAACTAGTACGATCCATTTCCTTCTTAACAAAGTGTACACTTCCCTCCAACTTATCATCGTTTTTTATTGTATAAATTATAGATTACAAATACAAGATAATGGTCTTGAATCTTTTCCTTCTTTATGTCAAACTCCTTCATTTGTATGTTTTTGGTAGCTTTAAACCCATTTTATGCCATATTATTAAAAGTTTTTTTAAAAATTTTTTCAGCATTTTTTTACTAATTTTCTTATTTCCCAAGACATCATATAATTGTTATATAACAAGGTTTTTTTGCTATTCATTTATAGACTCTCTTTTATAGAAAAATAAGGAAAACACTAAATTTCTCTTTTAAGTTCATTTTTTCTTTTACATTCAAAATTATTATCAATAAGCTATTTCAACAATACTATTTCAAGAGTGAAATGCGTTCTCTTTCATACAGATAATTTCTATTAAATCCTTATTATTTCTACTTTATTTCGACTATCTAAATTTGACTAAAAATTTGAAAAACTAAAATTTTAGTATTGCATTATAGGATTCTTCCTCATAAAATAAGTGAATATAACGACGAGACAAAAAGAAATATGTCGTTTTAAACAGCAATATATAACTTTAGGGGGAATAATAATGGCTAACATTACTGAGAACAAAAACGTACAATCAGTTGACTATAATGCAATTGAAGCTATGGAATCGTTCAACAACTTCGTAAAAAAGAAAAATACTTTTCTTTTTTCGATCACAGCAGGGTTTTTAATTCTTTATATTTTACTACCAATCCTTGCTTTTCAGCCTGTACTACAACAAAAAGTTATTGGTAGTATTACGGGCGTTTGGATTTACTCAGCAGGACTTTTCATCATGACAATTGTTCTTTGTACAGTATATGTAAAAAAAGCTTCTTCATTCGATAAAGCTGCAGCTGCAGTTCTTGCAGAGTATCAAGCGAAAGGTGGAAAATAAATGAATTTAGTATCAGTAGGATTCTTCTTAGGAATCGTAGGTTTAACATTAATCGTTACGTACATCGCTGCGAAGCGTACTTCTTCTGCCAGTGATTTCTATACTGCCGGTGGTGGATTAAAAGGATGGCAAAATGGCTTTGCGATTGCTGGTGACTACTTATCAGCGGCTGCATTTCTAGGGGTTTCAGGTGCTATCGCATTAACTGGTTTTGATGGTTTCTTCTTCTCAGTAGGTTATGTTGTTGCGAACTTAGTTTTACTATATGTAATTGCAGAACCAATGCGTAATTTAGGACGCTATACATTAGCCGATATGTTAACAGCTCGCTTTAATGAAAAACGTATTCGTGGAGTAGCTGCTACAGGCACAATTATTATCGTTATTCTTTATATGATTGCTCAATTAGTAGGTGCAGGTGCTCTTATTAAATTATTATTTGGTATTGAGTATTGGGTTGCGGTGTTAATTGTAGGCGTTATGATGACTACTTATGTATTATTTGGTGGTATGACGGCTACTTCATGGGTTCAAATTATTAAAGCTGGACTTTTACTATTTGGGACAGGTTTATTAGCAACACTGGTATTAATGAAATTCGATTTCTCTTTAGTGAAAATGTTTGATACGATTTCAACTGATCACGGCGATAAGTTTTTAGTGCCAGGTATGAAATACTCAAGTTCAATTGACTCTGTTTCAATGATGATGGCACTAGTATTAGGTACTTCAGGTTTACCACATATCCTAATGCGCTTCTTTACTGTTAAAGATGCAAAGACAGCTCGTGCTTCTATTTCTTGGACAACTTGGATTACAGCAATTTTCTTCTCATTAACAATTTTCTTAGGTTTTGGCGCTATGCACTTTGTAGGGCTTGATAAAATCATCGCTGAAAGTAAAGCTGGAAATACGGCTGCTCCACTATTAGCTGAATTCCTTGGCGGCGATGTGCTTATGTCATTTATTTGTGCGGTTGCATTTGCAACAATCTTAGCGGTAGTTTCAGGACTAGTATTAACAGGTGCATCTGCAATTTCTCATGATATTTATGGTGAGATTATTAAAAATGGTAAATTAACTGAAAAGCAACAAGTTTTAGCTGCTCGTACAGGCTCAATTTCAATTGCCATTGTATCGATTATCCTTGCATTATTTGCACAAAGTTTAAACGTTTCATTCTTAGTATCATTTGCATTTTGTATCGGGGCTTCTGCCAACCTACCTGTTATTTTATATACAATTTACTGGAAAAAATTCAATTCAACTGGTGCGGTAACTGCCATGGTAACAGGTTTAGTTTCATGTTTAGTTCTAGGTGCTATGGGTCCGAACGTTTGGAGTCCAGTTGAAGGTGCAGCAATCTTTGTTGGAAATCCACTAGTGCCACTTGCAGTACCAGCAATTATCACGATTCCTCTTGGCTTTATTGCTGGCTACTTAGGTTCTGTTCTTTCATCTAACAAAGTATCTCAGGCTGAGGCGGATCGTATTTACAAAGAAATCCGTGTAAAAGCAAATACAGGGGTATCTGTTTCAGATATTTCCCATTAATCAGATTAAGGTTTTAACGACCCCTTTTTATAGTAAAAAAAGACTCGACTTCGGTCGGGTTTTTTCTTTTTTTATTATAAAAAATTAAACATTTTACTTATCGAACAATACTATTCTTTTTCCAAAAATAAGAAAATAACCAATTTTCACTAGAGAAATAGTGTTTATTTTTTCTAGAAAAAACGCATTTTTTCTCGGTTATTACAACTGTTTTTTTGTCAAGAACCTAGTAATATCATCATCCTATAAATTTATCTGAATTTTCGAAAACCCTTTAATTTCTAGGCTTTGTCATGTATTTTCTGTTTAAAGTCTATTTTTCAGAAAATTTTTTTTACATAATTTTTCTGAAATGTATTGCAATTTCGTGAACTGTCTCATAAAATTAAGATGTGAATTCACTAAAGTAGCAAAAAATAGTATTTAAGCAGTAAAAATAAACACAAAATGGGGAATGTTTATGGCGAACAATCAAGCAAGCAAAAGCATTGTTATTGATTATGATGCAATTGCAAAACAAGAATCGTTTAAAGCACTTGTAAGAAAAAAGAATGCCTTTTTATGGTCAATCACTGTATTCTTTTTAGCAGCTTACATGTTGCTACCTATTCTTACATCTTACACAACAATCCTACACCAAAAGGCTATTGGGGAAGTCACTTGGGTATGGATTTACGCAGCAGGATTATTCATCATGACTTGGAGTTTATGTCATCTATATGTTGCGAAAGCAAATAGCTATGACAAAGAAGCAAAAGCAATTATAGCTGAATATGAAAACGGAGGTGGCCGCCTATGAGCTTTATCGCAATATTTTTCTTCGTAGCAATTGTTGGTCTTACATTAGTTATTACATGGTGGGCATCTAAACGTACTTCTTCTGCAAGTGATTTCTACACTGCAGGCGGTGGTTTAACAGGCTGGCAAAATGGACTAGCTATCGCTGGTGACTACTTATCAGCAGCTTCTTTCTTAGGGATCGCTGGTGCCGTTGCATTATTCGGATTTGATGGATTCTTCTTCTCTATTGGTTATTTAGTAGCTTACTTAGTGGTGCTATATATCGTAGCTGAGCCATTACGTAACCTTGGTAAATTTACATTAGCGGACATGATTACAGCACGTTTTAATAATTCTAAAGTTCGTGGTACAGCAGCTCTAAGTACCATTACAATTGTATTATTCTACATGATTGCACAACTAGTTGGTGCAGGCGCACTTATTCAATTACTTTTAGGAATTGACTATTGGGTTGCAGTATTAATCGTTGGTGTTATGATGACTACTTATGTTTTATTCGGTGGTATGACTGCAACTTCTTGGGTACAAATTATTAAAGCTTGTCTATTAATGTTAGGTACTGTCATTATTTCGTTCTTAGTATTAAAAGAGTTTGGCTTCAGTATTTCAACAATGTTTACAGAAATGTCTACTGCTACTGACAGCGGTGCGGCATACTTAAACCCTGGACTTAAGTATACAAACGGTATTGATACAATTTCTGTTTTAATTGCCCTTGTATTAGGTACTGCAGGTCTTCCACATATCTTAATGCGTTTCTTCACAGTAAAAGATGCAAAAACAGCTCGTTCTTCAGTTATTTGGGCTACTTGGATTGTAGGTCTATTCTATGTATTAACAATCTTCTTAGGCTTCGGTGCTGCTGCATTCGTTGGTAAAGAAGACATTATCGCTGCAAACGCGGCTGGTAACATGGCTGCTCCTCTTCTTGCAGAAGCACTTGGTGGCGACATTCTGTTCTCATTCGTTTGTGCAGTAGCATTCGCAACAATCTTAGCGGTAGTAGCAGGTCTTGTACTTTCAGGTGCATCTGCCCTATCACATGATATTTATGGTCAAATTATTAAAAAAGGTAAGATTACAGAAAAAGAGCAAGTACTTGCTGCTCGTATCGGTTCTATTACAATCTCTATAGTATCAATCCTTCTTGCACTTGGTGCACAAACATTAAACGTTGCGTTCTTAGTATCACTAGCATTCTGTATTGCTGGTTCAGCAAACTTACCAGTAATTATTTACACAATTTATTGGAAACGCTTTAATACGGCTGGTGCAGTAACAGCGATGTTAACAGGTTTAATTTCTGCTTTAATACTTGTAGCTGTATCTCCAAACGTTTGGAATCCAGTTGAAGGTAAAGCAATCTTCGTAGGTAATCCGTTAATTATGTTAACGAATCCTGCAATAATTTCTGTACCACTTGGTTTCCTAGGTGGTTTCATCGGAACGTTACTTTCTAAAGAATCTGATGATGCGAAATATCGTGAAGTTGATGTAAAAGCAAACACTGGTATTTCAGTTCAAGACGTATCTCACTAATACTATCACTAAAACCCCGTAAACTTTATGCTTACGGGGTTTTACTTTTCTCCCTCTTTTCGGTAATATATTGGTAATGTGAAATGGAGGGATTAGCATGGCACTATCCAAAGCTAAAAAGAAACGTATGCATTTAAAACGGACGCAAGGTAAGGATGTTGAAAAAAAACGTCAAACTGCCCCTTTTAGTACGCATGAGCGCGTGACAAAAACGAAGCATGCTACATTAGAACACAATAGAACAAAACATAGGAAACAGCCACACGGAGACGATTACTCGCTCTAAATGTGGCTGTTTTTGTCGTGTCTTTATAAATCGTAAAATAATTTTGTGTTTCGTGTCAAAGTATTGGCCGTTTCTTGCGTTGTTATACCTTTAAGCGTTGCAATGACTTCGATACTTTTAGCCATCATAGACGGCGATGTTCGAGCCTTGTCAAAAGGTCCTTCAAATGGCCAAGGTCCATCCGTTTCCACCATCATCAGTTCCAATGGATACTTTGTAATCAAATCTTGTATTTCCGCTTCATAAACACAATCAGGCGTAATGGAAATATAATAACCATTATGTATCATGCGCACAATTGCCTCTTCACTTCCCTTGAACCAATGAAAATGAGCTTTCTTTACACCATGTTTCTCAAGTAAATCACAAGCGATGAGTGCATCCTCATAAACAGCATGTAACACTATCGGTTTGTGAAGTTCTTGCGCTAACAAAATAAATTGTTCTAATAACGCAATATAAGGGCGCTCATCCAATACATGCGTCTGTTTTCGATAATAAGGTAAACCAACCTCTCCAACAGCAATCATCTCACTTGCGTGCAGTCGTATCCAATTAAATAAAGCTTCTTTCTCCTTATCATTAGGCAACGACTGTTCAGGATGAAAACCATATGCTGCCTTGACCTTCGCATAGGCTCTCGATAACTTCAGCGTTTTCTCACAAGATTGTAAGTCCGTACTGACCGCTATAACCGTTTGCGCCTCATCAAGTAGCAAAGGTACTTCTTCTTCTTGATACTGATCTAAATGAATATGTGCATCAATCAACATATGCATCGTCCTTTTCTTCCTTTAAATACTGAAAAAGTTGTTGTTTTAACTGTGTAAATTGAGTGGAATGACGAATTTCCTCGGAACGTGGTCGTGCAAACGGCACAATGATTTCTTCCTTAACCGTCGCTGGACGTTTCGTTAATACAATAATACGATCCGCTAAAAATAGCGCTTCTTCAATACTATGTGTCACGAATAGGATAGATTTTTTATGTTCCTCCCAAATAGATAACAACCATGCTTGCATTTCTAATCTTGTAAACTCATCGAGCGCTGAAAAAGGTTCATCTAAGCATAGTATCGGTTTCCCGCTGACGATAGCACGCAAAAACGATACACGTTGCTGCATGCCTCCTGATAATGCATGCGGATAAGCATTTTCAAACGAAGCAAGACCAACCTTTTCTAGCCACGCTTTGGCAAGCTCTTTATTCGGACGACGCTGCAATTCCTCAACAATCATGACATTTTCTAAAATCGTCCGCCACGGTAATAAGCAAGGTTGTTGGGGCATATAGCCAATGCTACCTGTTTTTCGTTGAATATTGTCTCCATTTAACAAAATAGCGCCGCGATCGACAGGCGTTATTCCTCCTATCAATTGAAAGAGTGTGCTTTTTCCACTACCTGAAGGACCAATGATTGCCACAAATTCACCTTCCTGTACGGTAAAGGATAAATTATTAACCACTTCAAGCGAGCCAAAGGACTTAGATATGTCTTGAATGTTCAGCATGTGCGCCCCTCCCCTTTACAACAAGCTTTTCTACAAAACGAATCACACTAAATAACAATAAACTTAATAAGACAATGGCAAATATCGCTACAAAGACGCGATCCGTTCGAAACGATGATTGTGCGAGCGTCATATAAACACCAATTCCCTTTTTTGCACCAAGCCATTCAGCAATGACCGCTCCCATCACACTATAAGTCGCCGCAATCTTAATACCGGAAAAGATGGATGGATACGCATAAGGCCATTCTAATTTCCAAAATGTTTGCCCCTTCGTAGCACCAATCATTGCAAAATAATGTTTAAGCTCAGGAGAGGTTTGGCGAAACCCATCCATCGCCGCGATAACGATTGGAAAGAAGCAAACGAGACAAATAATAATCAGCTTGGGTAACAGGCCAAAGCCAAACCAAATAATTAATAATGGCGCTAAAACGAGCACTGGCACATTTTGAGACACAATAAGAATCGGATAAACAAACGCTCTAATGGTTGATGAGCGATGTAAAAATACCGCAACGCTTAAGCCACACATCACACCAATAGCAAGCCCTAATAATGCTAGCTGAATCGTGGCCCAAACATGGGGAATAAACGTTGAATACGATTCAATACCTTCAATCATAATGGCACTTGGCGCTGGCAATAGCCAATGCGGGATATCAGCTACACGTATAATAAGTTCCCATATGAATAAGAGGAAGGCGATAAAAATAATCGACCTTCCTTTCAGCATTACCTGTTTCACCCTCGATATTTCTCCGTTAATGTTCCCATTGTAATACCAGCTGGCTGATATAAAATTTTCACTTGTGTAATAACATTGATAGCGCCTAAGTCAATCATCTTTTTATTCATCTCTTCAATAATTTGTAACAAAGTGGATAATTCACCCTCCATTGTTGTTTCCAGTGGATGCACCTCATAGTGCACACCGGAAGCATCGATTACAGCAATTGCCGCATCTACAAATGGGATCACATCCTCATATTTTTCTGTTTTAGGTATGATTTGTACACTAATTAATGAATTCGCCATTTATTTTGCTCCTTTCTTTGGTAAGAAGTCGTTTGTAAATGCTTGTTGTGCATTAAAGTCGCCTTCTAAAACGTTATTCTGTGTCATCCAGTCCGCATAGTTTTCCCAAACTGCTAACTTTTGTTCTCCCCATTGCACCGCATCATCTTGATATTTACCCGCTAACCATTCCTGACTTTTATGCACAAGCTCTTTATCCAAATCAGGTACCGCTTCAAGTAAAATATCAGCCGCTTCACTCGGATGCGCTATCGCATATTCATAGCCTTTGGCAGTAGCTGCGACAAATGCCTTTACGACATCAGGATTATCCTTTATCATTTTTTCATTCGTTGCCAATACAGGTGTGTAATAATCAAGCTGCTCACTATAGTCGGTTAAATACTGCATATTTAACTTTTCCCCACGAAGTTCTGCCTCAATACCTGTCCAAGCATAATAAATCCACGCAAAATCAATATCCTTTTGCATCATTGTGAAAAAGTCGATATCTCCCGCATTGACGATATCTAATTTGTTTATATCAGCATTTTCTGTTTGCATCAGTGACTGTAAAACAGCTTGTTCCACTGGAGCACCCCAGCCACCATAGGTTTTTCCTTCGTAATCTTTTGGTGATGTAATGCCTTTTGAAGCGAGTGATGCAAAACCTGAAGTATTATGTTGAATAATTGCCGCAATCGATACAAGTGGTACACCTTGTACACGAGCTTGCGTAATGCCTTCTTGGATGCTTACGCCAAACTCTGATTTCCCAGACGCCACAAGCTGATCAGCACCTGCATCACCTGGTAAAATAATCTCTACGTCTAAGCCTTGCTCTTTAAAATAGCCAAGCTTTTGCGCCACATAAAGTCCCGTATGATTCGTATTAGGTGTCCAGTCCAGTACAACTGATACTTTTTTTTCTGAACTGGCTTCCTCTTTTTTGTCTTCTTTTGCGCTACACCCAACTAATGTAATTAGTGCAGCAACCATAATGATTAACCATTTTTTCATGCTATATCCTCCTAGCAAGTAATTTGAAAGTGTTCATGATTGAATGTTTCACCAGAAGAAAAGCGTATGCTGTTTTTAATCTGTTTGCAGACGATGCTCATTGTTTTCTATCTGCTTAAGGGAATTATCATCCTTAAACAAAAAACGCCTAGGAATTATCCCAGGCGTTTGCAAACGGTATCAAAAAATAGTGTACGAATATTTTTGAATAGATGTTCCCTACGCTGGTACGAGCCAAATCAGGTTCAAAGGGTCAGCATCTGAACGGACGCAATCTCAGCTGGCAACTTCCAGCCCCCCTACATTCTTAACTTATGAACTTTTCGTTGATTATTATACCCCTATCTATCTTCAAATGACAAGCTCGTATTTTTAAACCTTTAAAATCAGCCTTGCTGTCGATGCCTATCATAAGCGAGCAAACTTCTTTCTAATTAGTAATTCGTTTTCCAAAGCATTTTGCTAGATGAAAAAAGCCCAGTTCTGTATAAGAACATGGGCATAATAAATTATTCTTCTTCTTTTTTCATTTTCATTACATGAGAAATGGTACCGTCTGTAGCGATATCTATTTTAAAGGAGCCATTCGAATGGCGATCTGCGCGCGTTAAACCTTTGACATCAATGATTTCTTTTACGCCTTTTTCTGTTTCAACAATGACTTGCTCCTGATCACTTGCTTTTACTACCGCAACAATACGATGTGGATTGGCTTTTAATTCGGTTAACACTTTTAAACCACGTTTTGCTCTACTTGCCATATCGACTTCAGCGACATTCATCTTCTTCACAGCACCTCGTTGGGTAACAATCACGACATACTCTGTATCAGACGGCTTTAATATTGTTACACCAACAAGTACTTCCCCATCTTTTAACGTGATACCTTTCACGCCACCCGTTTTAACACCTGTGACAGGAAGTTCTTCAATTGGGAAGCGGATAGCGTAGGCTGTATCAGTAATCAATAACAGCTCTGCCTCGTCTGAAACAATATCCGCCATGATCATTTCATCGCCTGATTTGACATTCATCGTCTTAATCGGCTTCGAATAACGTGTTACTGCATAATCTGGCAGTGGCGAGCGCTTAATTTGCCCTTCCTTTGTAGCGGTTAAAATATAGGTGTTTGGCTGTTCAAAGGAATCAAAACCATAGACCGCAATAATTGTTTCATCTTCACCTGTTGGCACAATACTTGAGATATGCTGACCAAGATCTTTCCAACGAATATCCGGCAATTCATGTACAGGCTGATAAATATAATTCCCACGATTTGTGAACAACAACAGATGATGCTGGGTATTTAACGTTGCCTCATACAGTAAATAATCGGAGTCTTTCATGGCGAAATCTTGTCCATTAGATGCTGCATGCGAACGTGTGGATGTGCGCTTAATATAGCCATCCTTCGTCACTGTGACCACAACATCCTCACTTGGAACAAGCACGTCTAACGTAATTTTAATTTCTTCAATCTCTTGTTCGATTTTCGAACGGCGTGGTTCAGAAAAACGTTTTTTAATGTCGAGTAATTCTTGTTTAATGACACGTACAAGTTTCGCCCCGCTATGCAAAATACCTTCTAGTTTCGCAATCAGTGCATTTAACTCATCTTGTTCACGACGTAGCTCTGTAATATCCGTATTCGTTAAACGGTATAATTGTAAGCTCACAATCGCCTCCGATTGTACTTCAGTAAAGTCAAATTTCACCTGTAAATTTGTTTTTGCGTCGCGCTTATCATTCGATGAACGAATTGTTGCAATTACTTCATCTAAAATCGACAGTGCTTTAATCAAGCCATCAACAATATGAGAACGGTCTTTTGCCTTTTGCAAATCATAAATGGAGCGGTTTGTCACCACTTCTTTTTGATGGGCTATGTACGCATCAAGTAGCAGTGGCAATGTCATCATCGTTGGACGACGATTATGGATCGCAATCATATTAAAGTTATAGGCTACTTGCAAATCAGTAGTTTTAAATAAGTAATTTAAAATGCCCTGTGCTGGCACGTCTTTTTTTAACTCAATCACGACACGTAAACCAGTACGGTCTGATTCATCTCGAATTTCTGCAATGCCTTCCAGGCGTTTATCGACGCGTTGTTCATCAATTTTCTTTACAAGATTTGCCTTATTCACATCATAAGGTAACTCTGTAATAACGATTTGCTCTTTCCCACCTTTTAATGGTTCAATGGCTGCTTGAGCTCGAACAATAATTTTACCGCGTCCAGTTTCATATGCCTTTTTAATACCATCGACACCTTGAATAATCCCTCCTGTTGGGAAGTCAGGGCCTATAATCACCGTCATTAGCTCATCGACAGTCGAATTCGGTTGATCTAAACGCATTAAAACGGCATCTAACACCTCATCAAGTGCATGTGGGGGAATATCTGTGGCATAACCAGCAGATATTCCTGTCGACCCGTTGACAAGCAAATTCGGGAAGCGAGCAGGCAATACTGTTGGCTCCATATCCTGATCATCAAAATTCGGTACAAACTCCACTGTCTTTTTACCAATATCACGTAACATTTCAGCTGCAATTGCTGACAATCTTGCTTCTGTATAACGCATCGCAGCAGGTGGATCTCCATCAACAGAACCATTATTTCCGTGCATTTCAATCAGCATATGGCGTGCTTTCCAATCTTGACTCATTCGCACCATCGCTTCATATACCGAACTATCACCGTGTGGATGGTAGTTACCGATTACATTCCCGACCGTTTTGGCAGACTTACGGAACGGTTTATCGTTCGTATTGCCTTCTGTATACATCGCAAATAAAATACGTCGCTGTACAGGTTTAAGACCGTCGCGCGCATCTGGCAACGCTCGGTCTTGAATAATATACTTACTATAACGACCAAATCGGTCTCCCATTACTTCTTCTAATGGTAAATCTTGAAACTTTTCCGTACTACTCATGCTTGGTCCTCCTCTTGTTGGATGAATTCATTGTCTAAAATGTTCGAATCATCCTCCATGCCGAAGTTAACATTTGCTTCGATCCATTTACGGCGCGGCTCTACCTTATCGCCCATTAACGTTGTCACGCGACGCTCAGCACGTGCCCCATCTTCAATCGTGACACGAATTAACGTCCGTGTCTCAGGGTTCATCGTTGTATCCCACAGTTGGTCAGCATTCATCTCACCAAGTCCTTTATAACGTTGTAGGATATAGCCTTTCCCCACTTTTTTAATGGCTTTTTGTAAATCATTTTCGGTCCAAGCATATTCAATGACCTCCTTTTTCCCTACACCCTTTGATACTTTATAAAGAGGTGGTAACGCAATAAATACTTTACCAGCCTCAATTAATGGGCGCATATAACGATAGAAGAATGTTAATAGAAGCACCTGAATATGTGCGCCATCCGTATCAGCATCGGTCATAATGACAACTTTATCGTAGGCTGAATCTTCTACTGAGAAATCGGCTCCGACTCCTGCACCAATAGCATGAATAATTGTGGAGATCTCCTCGTTTTTCATAATATCTTGGAGCTTCGCTTTTTCGGTATTAATGACTTTACCGCGCAACGGTAAAATCGCCTGAAACGTACGATCTCGCCCTTGTTTCGCTGAACCGCCAGCAGAATCACCTTCGACTAAATATAATTCGTTTTTCGCAGCATTGCGAGATTGTGCAGGTGTTAGCTTTCCTGAAAGAATCGTACTTCCTTTTTTACTTTTCTTCCCGTTACGAGCATCTTCGCGTGCTTTTCGCGCCGCTTCACGTACTTGTTGCGCACGAATCGCTTTTCGCACAAGCGATGCAGACAATTCCGCATTTTCTTCTAGCACATATAAAACTTGTTCAGAGACAACACTATCGACTACCGAACGCGCTTCACTTGTACCGAGCTTTCCTTTCGTTTGCCCCTCAAATTGTAGTAAATGTTCAGGAATACGGACAGAAACAATTGCTGCTAAACCTTCGCGAATATCTGTCCCTTCAAGATTTTTATCTTTATCTTTTAGTAATCCTATTTTCCGTGCATATTCATTGAAAACTCTTGTCAAGGCAGCTTTTGCACCGGTTTCATGCGTACCACCATCACGTGTACGGACGTTGTTTACAAACGATAAGATTGTTTCTGAATAACCATCGTTGAATTGGAAGGCAAATTCAACTTCGATATCGTCTTGCTCACCCTCTACATATTTGACAGGATGAAGAACATCTTTTTCCTCATTCAAATACGCAACGAAAGCTTCAATGCCGTTTTCGTAAAAGAAAACATCACCTTTGCCTTCCTCGCGTTGATCAATTAACTCAATTTTTAATCCTTTTAATAAAAATGCAGACTCACGTAAACGTTCTGCCAGTGTATCATAATTAAATTTTGTGACGGAAAAGATCGTGTCATCTGGCAGGAAATGGACAAGTGTGCCTGTTTGCTTTGTCTGTCCGATTTCTTCTAAAGTCGTCACAGGATGTCCACCGTTTTCAAAACGCTGTTTATATTTTTTGCCATCGCGATGAATCGTCACTTCTAAAAATGTCGATAAGGCATTAACAACGGATGAGCCAACACCGTGTAAGCCGCCACTCGTTTTATAGCCGCCTTGTCCAAATTTACCACCTGCATGTAAGACTGTGAAAATAATTTCAGGGGTAGGTTTGCCCATTTTATGCATACCTGTTGGCATTCCACGTCCAAAATCGCGAACGCTTAAACTTTGATCTTTATGAATTGTGACAATGATATGAGAACCAAAGCCAGCAAGTGCTTCATCCACCGCATTATCTACGATTTCATATACAAGGTGATGAAGTCCTCTGCCATCTGTGGAACCGATATACATGCCGGGTCGCTTTCGTACCGCTTCTAATCCTTCTAATACTTGAATTGCGTCATCATTATAGACGCTAGGTGACTGTTTATTCGCCAAAAGATTCCCCTCCAAAAAACAAACGCATGTTCTGATTACGTTCTCATCCTAATAATAATAGCATTTCCTGTCAATAGCTAGTGACAGATATATATTTTTTTAATTACGCTACAACGTAATTGCTTCTATGAACTTTGTTTAGAGGCCAATCAAGGGCAGGCTGCTGTCATGAATGACTGCACTTATTTTAAGCTTACTGCCTTGTACGACCAAACAAAAATCCACGACAACTGTAGGAGGCGCTATCTTCACTAAAGCGAGCATTGAACGCCTTCTAATTACTTAACATTACAGCCTACCAAAACATCATCGGTAGGCGTTTTCTGTTGAGTGATGATTTTTAATAGCTTCACAAGAGAAATTAAAGATAGACTTCTATTCTACCAAAGGAATGTGTGATTGACAAAATTGCCATTTTACCTATATTTTAAGAAAGCACTTAGGTATTAATACAATACTAGTTCCGAATAACCGTACATAAGCTATCATAAGCCTGTGACTTTTAAAATCATGAAGTACTATTTCCTTTTGTATTGAATTCAAGGCTCATGATGAAATCTCCTTCATATCATTGTAGATTAAAGAGAAAAAGTGTAAAATACTTGTTACAAACTATTAGTACCAAGTGTTATTATTTGGATGAAAGGAGTCCACCTATGTTAAACGGACTTATTATTTTATGTGCCTATCTCATCGGCTCTATACCTTCTGGGTTATGGATTGGCAAAATATTTTACAAAACAGATATTCGCGAGCATGGTAGCGGCAATTTAGGGGCTACCAATACTTTCCGTATATTAGGAAAAAAAGCGGGTTTAGTGGTGACGGTGATGGATGTTTTAAAAGGAACAGCGGCCGTGTTACTAGTGACGCTACCAGTATTTGTTGATGTCACGATCCACTCACTTATTCTAGGGCTTGTTGCGGTCATTGGACATATGTTCCCAATCTTTGCAAATTTCCGTGGCGGTAAAGCGGTTGCTACTTCAGCTGGCGTCCTTCTAGGCTATTCTTTATTTATTCATTTTACTATTCATCACTTTTATCGTAACATTAAAGCTCACGAAAATTGTCAGCCTCACATCCATGATTGCGGCACTCGTCGCATTAATTTATTCGATAATCTATTATTTTGTGACAGGCGACTTTGCATTAGGGATTTTAGTAGCCTTTTTATTTACCTTTATCATTTATCGACACCGAGCAAATATTTCGCGCATTAAAAATGGCACGGAGCCAAAAGTTAAATGGCTTTAAAAATGAAAGGAGTTCTCGCATGAATATCGCACTGACAGCGCAAGCTTTACAATGGTTTAAAAATGAAATGGAAGTCGAAAAAGGTGATTCAATTCGCTTTTATGCTAGATATGGCGGCTCAAGTCCATTTCATGAAGGTTTTTCCCTAGGGATGACACGTGAAGAACCGATTGAGATAGGCGTTCAAACTGTAGTAGACGATGTCACATACTATATTGACGAAAAAGATTTATGGTTTTTTAACGATTATACCTTACACGTTGATGTAGACGAACAACTTCACGAATTAAAGTATGACTATAAAAAATAACACAGTATTTCCTTTCGCTATTGAAAGGAAATGCTGTTTTTTTATTTCAAAACTAAACCATCTTAAGTTGACTTGTTTTGGTTTAGCTCTCCGCAAAATTGACCATCCTCATACTAGTCAATCTATACTCTGAGGAGGAATATAAATGCCCGTTTCAGAAAACAACAATACCTCCCAACAGCCATTAACGAATTTACTGCACACTTCGCTTTCAGAAAATATTTTTACAATCAAAGAAGCACTTGGTCATAGTAATGATGTGATTATTCGTGAAATTATTATCGACAAACTTGATTGTTTATCTATCGCCATTATCAACATTGATGGTATTTCTGACAAAACTATTATTACGGATTTTATACTTGAAAATCTACTGCTTGAAATTGACAACGAACCGGAAAATAAAATTGACAACATAAATGACTATATGAAAAAACATTGTTTAGCGGTAGGTGATGTAAAAGATCTTTTTGATTTTACCGCATTATTTACGTCCATTTTAAATGGTGAGACCGTCATTTTATTAGAAGGGCAATCCGTGGCGATTGGAACAGATACTAAAAACGCAAAAGATCGAGCCGTCACCGAGCCACAAACAGAATCTGTGATTAGAGGGCCCCGCGAATCTTTTACTGAAACATTGCGGACCAACACAGCACTCATTCGTCGCAAAATAAAAAGCCCTAATCTTTGGATAAAATCTCGGGTCATAGGAGAGGTAACCCAAACAGATGTAGCTGTTATGTATATCAATGGCATAGCCAATGACAAAATTGTACAAGAGGTGCTTGACCGATTAGATCGAATTAAAATTGATGGTGTATTAGAAACTGGCTATATTGAGGATTTTATTCAGGACTCGAAATATTCCATATTTCCAATGATTTATAATACAGAACGGCCAGATGTTATTGCCGGTGAATTATTAGAAGGTCGAATTGCGATATTAGTGGATGGAACACCTATTGTATTAACCGTCCCTGTCGTATTTACATCCTTTTTACAGGCTGCAGAAGATTATTACCAAAATTGGATTATTAGTTCCCTAATCCGCCTTTTACGTTTTTTTGGTATTTCGCTTGCATTAATTATGCCTTCTTTATATGTGGCTATTACGACCTTTCATCAAGAAATGCTTCCGACGCCAATGCTTATTAGTATCGCTTCACAGCGAGAAGGCGTGCCCTTCCCCGCCGTCGTTGAAGCACTAATTATGGAAGTTGCCTTTGAAATATTGCGAGAAGCAGGTCTACGGATGCCAAGAACGATTGGTCCAGCCGTATCCATTGTTGGTACGTTAGTAATAGGACAAGCTGCCGTGGAAGCTGGCGTAGTATCCGCGGTGATGGTCATTATCGTGGCATTAACAGCCATTTGTAGTTTCCTGTTTCCTTCTTACGGCTTATCAAATACGATTCGTGTCCTACGCTTCCCTCTTATGATATTAGCTGCGATTTTTGGTTTATTTGGGGTGATGTTCGGCATTATGATGATTATCCTTCATTTATGTAGTTTAAGATCTTTTGGTGTTCCATATATGAGTCCCTTCGGGCCATTAATTGTAAAAGACCAAAAAGATGCGATGGTCTTGTTCCCACGCAGAAAGTTATTGACAAGACCGCGATTGGTTAGTCAAAAAAATAATGTTCGAGAACAACAATATCACGAAAAAAAGAACTAAACATTAAAGTGCAAATGAGGAATCCATCATGTCAAACAGAAAGATGATTTTGTTATTCTTAATCCTCACTTTATTATTGAGTGGTTGCTGGAGTAAGCGAGAATTAAACGAATTAGCAATCGTCGTGGCACTAGGTATCGATAAGGTCGATGAGGATTTTGAAGTTTCCATTCAAGTAGTAGATCCGAGTCAAATTTCTTCAAAGCAACCATCCAGTGGACGCGCACCCGTTGTTACCTACCATGCTAAAGGAAAAAGTGTGTTTGAGGCCATTAGAAGAATGACAACGTTAACACCTCGGAAACCTTATTTTGCTCATTTGCAAATTGTCGTAATAGGTGAAGAATTAGCAGAGGCAGGCTTAAACGAACCACTAGATTTTATTGCAAGAGATCATGAATTTAGAAACGACTTTGATCTTGTAGTATCTCATAAAACAGCGGCAAAAGAAGTGCTGAATGTCTTAACACCCATTGAAAAAATGCCCGCCAATAAATTATTAAATTCGATCAAGGTGTCGGAAAAATCATGGGGTTCAACCTTATCTGTTCGCACAGATGAATTGCTCAACACCCTTAGTGGTAAAGAAAAAAGTGCCGTTTTATCAGCAGTTGAGATACAAGGAGATTTGCAATTAGGGATTGACCAAACCAATGTAGAAAGAATTAAAACACCTGTTATTTTAAAATATGCGGGTATCGCTATGTTTAAAGAGGATAAATTAGTCGGGTTATTATCAGAAGATGACAGTATTTATTTTAATTACTTGAATAACAAAATTAAAAGTACAGTAGAAGTTCTCGCGTGCCCTAAAGGTGGAGAGTTATCCACTGAAATTACGAGTTCGTCCTCCAAAATTAAAGGGACTTTCAAAAATGGTACGCCGCACATCACGATAAAAATTGATGTTACGCAAAATATTGGTGAAGTGAATTGTGCCATTAATTTAACCCAAAACCACACCATTCAACAGATCGACAAAAAGACAGCAGAAAAGATAAAAGCACATACAGAAAAAACTTTAGCTATTATTCAGAAAAATTATAAGCTCGATTTATTAGGTTTTAGCGAGGCACTCCATCGCAGCGATCCGAAAAAGTGGGAAAAGATTCATAAAGAATGGTCAACACTTTATCCAACTGTACCTGTTACGATTCATGTACAGGTCACAACCCAAGGATTAGGAACAATCCAAAACTCATTATTGTACAATTCAAAGGAGTAACTCACGATGTTCATTAGCATGATCGTCATACTTGTTTCGTTGATGATTGCTTATCTTATGATTCCCCCATTGTTGAAAAAAGGCGAAAAAAAAACAATATTCGCCTTTTCTATTTTATTGTTTATAGGCGCCATTTTAAATATCGCCATTGGTTTAAAAATAAATATCCCTAGCCCATTAGATTTTATTACATTTATTTTTACACCTATTAGGAAAATGTTATTATCATTTTTTTAATAAGAATGACTAGAAAGGGTAGTGACTAATGGAAAAACAATTACTTAGTGCCAGACAATTTACAATCATTACCCTTCTCCATTCTATTGGAACGGCCATATTAATTGTGCCAGCGAGCATTACAAAGCAGCTTCATCAAGATGCATGGATTGGCGCAACTATTGGCGTCTTATTAAGCTTTTTAATTGTAAAATTGTATACAAGCCTTGGAACTCAAACACCGCACCTTACGTTTGTCGAAGCAAATGGAAAAATTTTAGGTAAATTTTTTGGAACTTTGACCTCTCTAGGGTTTATCACTCTCGCATTTTTTTCGGCTAGTGAATTGTTATATTTTATTGGCATCTTTATGCAAACAGAAGTAATGCCCGAGACACCTACTTTGTCCTTTGCTGTATTATTTACCATTATTCTTGTTTTTGCATCGTTTCTAGGCATTGAAGTGTTTGCACGGTCAGCAGAAATCCTATTTCCTATATTTCTATTTATATTTATTGTATTTCTTGTTTGTATTTCGCCTCAAATTAATATTGAAAATATCCAACCTATTTTTGAAACAAAGACAACATCTTTAATAACCGGTATTCTTAAATTTATGAGTATTTTTTCATTCCCGCTCGTTATGTTACTTATGATTTTCCCTTCTGCTGTCAATATACCGAAAGCAGCACAAAAAGGATTTTATTTCGGCACGCTCTGCGGAGGAATTGTATTAATTATCATTATCGCCCTCTCAACACTCGTAATTGGTCCAACGAATACTTCCATTGAGTCATTTCCTAGCTATGCACTGGCTCAACGGATTTCTATAGGCAATTTCTTTCAACGTGTTGAAATTGTTATGGCTGTCATGTGGATTATCTCCATCTATATTCGAACTTTTCTCTATTTTTATGCTTCTGTAATAGGTATAGCACAAATCCTAAATATTAAAGATCCACGACCATTGATTTTGCCATTAGGAATGTGCATGATTGCGTTGTCTCAAATTGTTCATCCGAATATTGTGCATTCTAATAATTATAATCAAAAAATTTGGCCTCTGTATTCAGGCTTATTCACTGTCTTGTTAGCCCTCTTATTACTTGTCATTGCAAAAATGCGAAAGATAAAAAGCAAAACAGCCGGTGATTGTTCAAATCAACAAACTGACCAAAGTACATTGAACTCAAGTGAAACAACATAAAAAATCCAATTTCTCAGTATTTCGATTGAGAAATTGGATTTTTTAAATCTTCACAAAAGCAAATGGAAAGCGACAAATTAGATATGGTATTCAATTTCATCAACAAAATCCCATTCATACGGCGTTTCTTGATAAACATAGTAGTTTAGCCAATTGGAGAATAATAAATGGGTATGTGCTCGCCATGTATTAATAGGTTCTTTAGCTGGATCATCATTCGGGAAATAGTTAACAGGCACTGCAATGTCGATTCCTTTTGCCACATCGCGACTATATTCATCGGCTAGTGTTGTCGCATCGTATTCTAAGTGCCCAGTAATCATAATATTTTTATTATCTTTTGATTGGACAATAAAAACGCCTGCATCTTCTGAATACGATAGTAAACGTAATTCCGGATGATTGCGTACTTCTTCGATTGAAACAGAAGTATACCGAGAATGTGGTGCTGTAAATAAATCACTAAATCCTCTTACTAAATCGACCGTTAAATCCGTAATCACATGTGAATATACACCCGAACACTTTTCTGGTAATTCAAATTTTCCGATGCCATAGTGATGATATAAGGCAGCCTGTGCACCCCAACAGATATGCAAGACAGATGTGACATTCTTAGCAGACCAATCCATTATCTCTGAGATTTCTTCCCAATAATTCACTTCTTCAAATGCCATTTTTTCCACTGGTGCACCCGTAATAATCATCCCGTCAAAGCGACGATGGCGTATCTCATTAAATGTTGAATAAAAGAGTTGTAAATGCGATTTACTAACATTTTTAGACTCGTGTGTTGCCGTATTTAAAAATGTTATATTGACTTGTAATGGCGTATTTCCAAGCAATCGAAGTAATTGTAATTCTGTTTTCTCTTTTTCCGGCATTAAATTAAATATTAAAATATTTAACGGACGAATTTGTTGTGTTTTGGCACGATCTTCTTCCATGACGAATATTTTTTCCTCACGTAAATGTTCTCCAGCTGGTAAGTTTTTCGGAATATTAATTGGCATATTGTTGTCCCCTTTTCTTTCATTTTTTTCTCTCTATGTAAATTAAAAAATCCCCCTCATTCCATAAGAGCAAGAATGAGAAGGATAATTATCACGTTCACTCTTATCTCTCAAAGGAAAAATCCTTTGGTGGAATTAGCACCTTTCTAACAATGTTAGAGGTTGCTGAAGCGTCATAGGGCCAAATCCCTCAGCTTCTCTTGATAAGATTATTCAATTAAAAAGAATTGTATCATGAACAATTAAGAATTTCAATAATACATAGAATATTTTGTATTTAAACGAATGGAAGCTTATGAATTGTTAAACACTACTATCAAGTTATATTTTTGACAGCCAGTCCCAATTCTAATAGGCATACACGAAAATTAATGGAACCAATAAATCGTAATGGCAATCATAGAGGTATTATGTTAACATATACCTTTAGTAACAGAGAGGAACGTGAATATTTTGATTAAAATTGAACTCCCAAAACCAGACTTAGTAATTCGTCAACGTGAGCAAGTATTAAAACCAGGGGATGTAGAAATTACGCCTTTCCACGGTTTTATTGATTTCCATAAAATCACTCGCGAAAAAGGTGGCATTTTCTTATTTTATAATGAAAAAAATGAGCTATTATTTGTAGGGAAAGCACGTAAAATTCGCCAACGTATTAAAAAGCATTTTGAAGATAATGTATCACCAATGAAAAAATACCGTGATGAAATTTTCAAAATCGAAGTGTATGAAATTGATGATCCAATGGAACGTGAAATTTACGAAACATATGCGATTAACACATTCCGTGCAAAATATAATCTAGATAAAGTATTTTATTAAGATTCAAGCCGTTAGCATACATGATGCTAACGGTTTTTCTATTCTATAGTGGCAAAAAGAAAAACCCCAAGCGTTGTCACTCGAGGTTTTCATCATTAGATAAATAGTTTTTCATCTTTAAATTTATGAGCTGTTAGCCAACTGACGATAACAAAGATAATCAATGAAGCTACTATCGGGATGGTCACCGTATGCATACCAAAAATCGTCGGATAAAAGCGATCAATCATAATATATAACGTCATGCCCGTAATCATGGACGCAATCGCCCCGTATTTATTGGCTTTTTTCCAATACAACCCTAGCACAACTGACCAAATAAAGACAGCCTCTAAGCCACCAAATGCAAATAAATTGAGCCAAACAAGTAAATCTGGCGGATTTAACGCAAATACAACGACTGCTAAACCAATCACCGTTGTTACCACGAAGCTAGCACGCTTGATTTCTCGATCATTGGCAGTGGGCTTGATATAGTTCAAATAAATATCCTTTACCACTGTTGAACTAACTAGCATCAGCAACGCATTCACGGTAGACATCGTCGCTGCCATTGGTGCTGCTAACACAATGCCCGCTAAAAACGGCGGCAACACTTTTAACGTAAGCAACGGCATTACCTTATCACCAATTTCAATGCCAGGAATTACTGGACGGGCTAATACACCAATCAAGTGCATCCCGAACATAATTGTCCCAATAGCAATTGTGCCAATAATAATCGCTAAATGCATGCTTTTGGAATCTTTATAGCTCATGGCGCGGACTGCTATTTGAGGAAGCCCTACCACACCAATGCCGATTAAAATCCAAAATGTTGAGACGTACAATGGTGTCAGTTCCCCTTCAGCACCAAATGGTGACACTAGGTTTGGATTTTCCGCAACAAGGGACGTCATAATTTGATTGATGCCACCACCGGCAACGATTGTCCCAATCAGTAAAATTACAGTACCAATCACCATAATGGAACCTTGAACCGTATCCGTTAACGCTACAGCACGGAATCCTCCTATAATCACATAAATTAATACTGAAACAGCAAAAATAAAGAGTGCTGCTGTATAGTTAAGACCTGTTAATGATTCAATTAAGCGCGCGCCCCCGACCCATTGTGCCATCATCGCAGAAAATAAAAAGACAATAATACTAATCGCTGACAATATAACGATGACATGGCTTTTGTAGCGTTCACGTAAAAAATCAATTAATGTAATCGCTTGATAGCGGCGAGCAATAATGGCAAATTTCTTGCCTAGTATCATCAGTACAAAATAGCCTGCTGGCAGTTGAGCCATCGCTAACAAGACCCATCCAAGCCCTTTATTATAAGCAACACCCGGTCCACCGATAAAGCTGCTTGCACTACCATACGTGGCAATCATCGTCATTGCTAGGATAAAGCCGCCCATTTCACGACCGCCAAGAAAATATTCCTGTAAAAATGAATTCGATGAACGAACATGCTTATTCGCCCATATGCCAATCCCAAAAATAATAATTAAAAAAACAAGAAGCGGAAAAATAACTTGCCAATGCATTATTCATCCACCTCCCCGTCATCAAATGGTACCTCTTTAAAAAAGAGCTTTAAGACGAGCCAGATTAATACAATCATAAAACCTGTTCCAGCGATGCAACTATAGAAAAACCAAGCTGGGAAACCCAATACATACGAATACGCTGTTGGATCCCCCGAACCTAGACCATAGGCAAAGCCATACCAAATCGCAAAGTTGACAAATACAAGTCCAATGCCAATAAGCGCCTCACGATGCGCAATTTTAAAGCGTTGATCTTTCAAAATAGAATCCCCCTAACCTACTCTATTTTACTGTGATGTAGGACTAATGGGAAGCATTGTGAGAAAAGTAGATAAAAAAAGCAAAAGTTAGCGAACAATCCCTATCAACTGGGTATCTTACAAGGCTCCAATCCGAATACGCTTTCTGCCTTTTCGGACGATTGTTGTGATTTTTGTGGCGATTTCCCCCATCTTATTGGCGGTGTCGGCGTCTTTCGTGGCGATTTCCCCCACCTTACCTATCTTCAAGAGCTTTTTAATTGCAATTGAAGTGCTTTTTTATCAATTTTCCCAACAATCGTTTTTGGTAATTCATCAATCATAATAATTTTTTTCGGGATTTTATAGTGACCTAAATAGCTTCGACACAGGTTTTCTACTTCGTCTACTAACGTATCTGACTTATGATGGCAGACAATAAATGCTGTGACAACTTCGCCCCAATAATTATCTGGTGCTCCAATGACTGCCGCTTCTTTTACGAGCTGATGACGAAGTATGCATTGCTCCACTTCTTGCGGATAGACGTTCTCCCCACCACTAATAATCATGTCTTTCCTACGACCGACGATATAAAAATACCCTTCTTCATCCATTGTCGCTAAATCACCAGTCCTTAACCAGCCATCTCGTATCGTATTGTCGGTTTCCTGCTGATTATTCCAATAAAATCGAAACATATGCTTGCCTCTAACGAACAGTTCGCCTACTTCATGGGCAGCGCAGCTTTCACCCGCTTGATTGATAATTTTCGCCTCATTAAATTGCATACTTTTACCCACTGCCCCCTTTTTGACATAAGCCTCTTCACGTGAGATATAAAAATTGTTCGGTCCAGCCTCTGTTAAGCCATAACCTTCTTTAAAAAAAAGTCCCTTTTTAAAAAACGCATCATATATCGGAAGTGGGCACGGTGCGCCGCCAGATAAAAACACTTTTACAGTGGGAAAACTACTTTTGTGAAAATAGTTTGTCGTTATCATGGCTTGATACATCGTTGGGACAAAAAGCGAAATCGTTGTCTTATAGAAATTAATTGCTTTGAGTGCTGTTTCCGCTTCAAACTTATCACCGATAACAACCGTCCCACCTGCCATTAACAATGGAATGGATAGTGCGTTAAGCCCACCCGTATGAAACATGGGCATATAGTTTAACGTACAATCGTCTTCACATAACCCCCAACTAATAATTGTATTAATTGCATTCCAATTTACAGAATTGAAAGACAACACTACCCCCTTTGCTTTGCCAGTTGTGCCACCTGTATAAATCATTAGCCAAGGTTCATTTAAATCCAGTTCTATTGAGCTCGCAATAGTCGCTGACGGCAGAACTTGTTGAATAGGGTACATCATTGCAAGTTGTAAAGGGCATGGTATTCCTTGGTCATATAAAAGTAAAGAAGGTGTAGCATCTGCAACAATTTCATTTAACTCCTCTGCACTTAAGCGCCAGTTTAAAGGAACATAAATCAGCCCCCGTAATCCACAAGCAAATAATATAGCAAATAAGTGACTATTATTTCGAGAAAAAACCGCTACTCGGCTACCTGATTGTAATCCTTGAACTTCAAAAAAATGGCTCCATTTGGCGATTTCAAGTGTTAATTGCCGATAAGTCCATTGTTCATTTGTTTCTAAGTTCACTAATGCTGGCCGATTCGGTGTTAAAGATGCACGATTTAAAATCCAAGCTTGCTCTGCAAACATCTTGAACTCCTCCTTTATCACATCATAATAGCGCCATCCACATGGAGTGTATGACCGTGGACATAGGAAGCCTCTTCAGATGCTAAAAATAAATAAGCATTAGCAATATCCCTAGGTGTACCTAATCGTTGAAGTGGCACGATTGCACGCATTTTTTCCAGTACCGTTTCAGGCATCTTTTTGACCATTTCAGTTTCTGTAAATCCAGGTGCCACCACATTTACATTGATGCCTTTACGCCCTAACTCTTTTGCCCATGTTTTTGTCATACCTACAATCGCCGCCTTTGAAGCAGCATAATTTGTTTGCCCTACATTTCCATATACACCACTTACCGAGGAGGTATTAATAATTTTTCCGTATCCAGCAGCTATCATATGAACACTAACTTCTTGCGTGCAGTGGAAAACCCCTGACAAGTTGACATCAAGTACTTGTTGAAATTGGTCTTCTGTCATTTTTGACAACATGGCATCGCGTGTTATTCCTGCATTATTTACTAAAATATCAATGCGACCAGCTTGCTCGATCACAGTTGTCACAAGCTTTTTCACACTCTCTCTATCTGCTACGTTAACCTGCACGAATATAGCTTTTTCACCTAGTTGATTGGCTGCCATTTTTCCCGCATAGTCATCAAAATCCGCAAGATATACAACCGCTCCTTCTTCTATGAATCGTTCTGCTGCAGCAAATCCTATCCCGTTTGCCGCCCCTGTAATAATGGCTACTTTATTGTTTAAGCGCATTGATTTTCCCTCCAAATTGTAAAAATGTTTCAATTTCAAATAGCAGTTGTTGTAAATCATCGATTAGCGGAGAATGCCCACAATTTTTTAAACTAACAAATTGTGCATGCTTTGCTAAATCGCCCATTGTTTCCTCATTCATTTGCTCCGTAATCACTAAGTCACGGTCTCCTCTTAACACTAAAATCGGAATGTTTAGTTGTTGTACTTCATTCGTCCCTTTCGCCACTTCATTATCTACTGCACTTAAATTAAAAGTATTTAACGCGTGGTAAACTTCGGCTAAATTTCTTTGTGTGAGCATATCGGCTACATAGGCATCATAGTGTTCAGGGTCGGGCTGACGATGGGTATAAATGAATGTATCCCAAATCGACTTCAAACCTTGGCTATTTTTTGTATCATAGAAACCTTGTACCGTCTTTGTTTTCGACGTATCCATCAGTACTTCTTGATACGTGGCAGCTCTTTTGAATGCGGCTGGATTGCCCGTACCGAAATCACTATAAAATGGATACCCCCTTGTCGAAGCGGAAGCTAATAAAATCAGCCGTTGACAATAACCCGGATAATTTGCAACAAACTGCATGCATACTGCTCCGCCTGTGGACCAGCCAATCATGTCAAAATGGTCTAAGTCAATGGCATCCACAAATAGTTTGACATCATCACTAAAATCTTGAATTGCGCGAATAGGTCGATGATAAGATGAACCTCCAAAACCTCTTAAATCAATGGCATAAATCGTGTAGTTTGTATCTAGAGATTCCAACAGCACATCCCAATGTTTGGAGGAGGTCATATTCCCATGAATACACAATAACGTTTGGTTACCTCCATCCCGCTTACGATAAGCCATTGTTTCCCCATTTTTTAGTTGAACCGTTTGTAACATCGTGCTTCCTCCCTATCCCCAGCGAATTGTTATAGCTCCCCATACATAGCCGATACCCGCACTAACAAGCGTGACAATGTCCCCATCCACAATACGCTTTTGCTCTAACGCAAGCTGTAATGATAATATTTGATCAATTTGTCCAATATGACCATAGTCTTGAAGATAAATGGATTGTTCCTCTTTCAAACCCAGTTCTGATAGGATATATGCGTGCGCAGAGCGCTTCATATGAAGCATGGCGATGTAGCGAATATGTTCTTCTTTTAATCCACTTTTCGCTAAAGATGTACGAATGACCTTTAAAAAATTATTTAAAGATTTTTGCTCAAGCCGTTCTTTCATACCGACTGGATCTAAAACATCTAATTGGTACAAGTTATTCGCTAAATCTTCTGGTGTCAGAGGCTTTTTAGTGCCCCCAACGGGGACAACAACATCCTCTGAAAAAGAACCATCTGTCATAATATCCGCCTCTAATAAATGGTTGTGCTTGTAATTTTTTTGTAAAACAATAGCACCCCCGCCAGCGCCCAAATTATACATAAAGCGTGTTCTCGGATTGCGATAATCGATAAAATCAACATTTCGATATCCTCCTGCAAGTAACACGGTGTGAATGCTGTCATCAGATTCCATTAAGCTTTTCGCTAACTTTAGTGCCATAATCGTCGTCCCACAGCGTAACTGCACATCGAATGCCCAAGCATTGACGGCACCAAGCTCTTCTTGCATTTTGATGGAAGCCGTCCAAAGTGGATATTCCTTATGTTCTTCTCCTATATACATCACGACATCAATTGTTTTAGGTTCAATCCCTGCTTTTTGTATAGCCTCTTGTGCAGCCCAAATGCCCATTTGCACCGTATGATCTTGTTCATCAGGAATTGGTTTTTCGTGTATACCCAATTTATGTCGAATAATGTGCTCAGGAATCATCGAACGCGCTGCAATTTCGGTTGCGGTCATTTTCCTTTTGGGCATATAGATTCCTGTACTGACAATACCTACAGTCATTCAAACCCCTCCTTTTCATGTGACAGGGCAGGTGATGTTTTCCTTTTTGCTTTAAGCTTCCTTCTCCAATTCCAAATCATAAAACGGATGGAGCCTATAATCCCTTTTGGGAAAAAGATGACGGCTAAAATATAGAGAATGCCAAAGAAAATAATCCAACGTTCAAAAATTGGATAATCTCTCGCCATGCCGGAAAGTGTATGTTGTGCATACTCAATCACGGCAGCACCAAGCAATGGTCCAACTAATGTACCGACGCCTCCAATAATCGTCATTAATAATGCATCTAGCGTGATGTCCATCGTCATAACACTTGTATTAACAAATCGTAATGACAGCGCATAAAGTGAACCCGCTAAGCTAGCTACCGTCCCAGCTATAATTGATGCGATTACTTTATAATGTAAGGTCTGAAATCCTAATGATTTTGTTCTTTGCTCATTTTCGCGCACCGCGATTAAAATACGCCCGGTTGGTGACTGTACGAAGCGATAGAGCGTAATAAAAACAACTACTAAACATGCGAGTACAAAGAAATAAAAGGTTATACGATCTTTAAACATTTCTGGTGCTCTAAATGTAAACCCGTCATTGCCATATGTAATGGAACGCCATTTTTCAGCAACAACTAAAAACAATCCAGAAAAAGCGAGTGTGAGCATCGCAAAAAAGTGACTTTTTAAACGCAAAGTTAGTAATCCAACAACAAAACTAACAATGCCTGCTAAAAACATCCCTACAACAATGGACAATAAAAAGATAGAAAGTGTCGTATCGACTTGCTTCAGCATGACTGCTGTTGTATAAGCACCTATTCCAAAGAACATGGCGTGCCCAAACGATACTATCCCTGTATAACCAAGCAAAATATCATAGCTCATTGCTAAAATACCAAAGATAAAAATTTGCGTTAATAAGATAATCAATGTCCTTGAATCATTGACGAATGGCAGAAGTACGAGGATGGCTAACATAAGAACAAAACTAAGATGCTTCCACGTCAGCTTTTTCATCATGTCGATCGCTCCTTCCCGATTGTAAATAAGCCTTGTGGTCGGAAAATTAACACGATGGCCATGAGGATCATATTGACAGCAAGTGATAACACCGGTACATAATAAGCCATAAAACTACCCGCAAGCCCTACTAAAATTGCAGCAAGCAGCGAGCCTGAAAAACTTCCCATCCCACCTATCACAACAACGATAAAGCCTAATATTGCATATTCCATCCCCATCTCGGCATAAATAACACCCGAATATGGGGCCATTAACATACCGCTCAATGCGGCTAAAGCAGCACCTACCATAAAGACATATAAGAATACTTGTTTAATATGAATACCAAGTGCTTGCGCCATTTCTTTATCCTGTACACCCGCTCGAACAATTAGCCCAATCTTTGTTCGCTTCAGCATGTATTGGAAAATCCCGAAAATCACAAAACCTACTACAATAATAAATAATCGATATTTAATTATAATGACATCGCCAAATTCCCAACTCCCTGCTAAATAGCTAGGCGTTTTCACGGACACACCATTTGGTCCAAACACGACCTTAATCATTTCTTGTAATACAAGCATTAACCCTAAAGTGATTAATATTTGTTGAATATGATTACCATATACTGGTGTAATAATAAACTTTTCTGTTAATAAACCTAAAATGGCACCTGCAACAAGCGCTCCAATAATGCCAATAAAGAAACTTTCTGTGTACATATACGTAAATATCCCTGCATAGGCACCCCAGACAAATAATCCACCATGTGCAAAATTCAAAACATCCATTAGCCCAAAAATTAATGTCAGCCCTGCTGCAAGCAAAAAGATTAACATGCCTGTAGCCAGCCCGTTAATAACCAAATTTCCAATTAGTTCCAATAATCTACACCTCCTTTATCCGATGCCAAGATATTTACGCTTCAACTCTTCATTTTGGATAAGCTCTTTCATGTTCCCTGAATGTACTGTTTTACCATCATCAATTAATGTATACGTATCGCCAATTCGACTTGCCATCATAAAGTTTTGCTCCACAAGGACAATGGACGTTTGCTTCTTCATTTCAACAATGGCTTCCATCACTTTCTCCACAACAATTGGCGCAAGCCCTTTAGAAGGCTCGTCAATCAAAATCAATTGACTATCATTGATAAATGCTCTTGCCATTGATAGCATTTGCTTTTGACCACCAGAAAGATGGCCACCAGCTTTTTTCCAAAATTTCTTTAAATCCGGAAAAAGCTCTAGTACATACTGCTGTCGCTCCATAGCAGCCGTATTCTCTTTGCGCATCGCCACTTTCATATTTTCTTCTACCGTTAAATCGGAAAAGATTCCTTGGTTTTCGGGTACATAGCCAATACCTAATTTCGCCACTTTGTGGGTTGGGCTTTTTTTTATCGATTGCATTTGAAATTGAACATCCCCTTGTGAAGCGGGTGTCAAGCCCATAATCGTTTTTAATGTGGTTGTTTTCCCCGCGCCATTTCTCCCTAGTAGAACACTGACCTGCCCTGCCATCGCCTCAAAATTCACACCCTGCAAAATATGGTATTGCCCAATATGCGTATGAACATCATGTAATTTCAGTAAGCTGTTCATCATACAGACCTCCTAAATAAGCATTTTGTACGGTTTCATTTTGCATAATGGCATCTGGCGTTCCATCGGCAAGAAGCTGACCATTAAATAAAACCATAATGGAATCAGACAAATCCAAAATCATATCCATCTTGTGTTCAATTAACAAAATGGTTTTATCCCCTTTATGTTTAATTGTTCGAATTACATCTAAAATAGCTGGTACTTCTTCTAATGACATACCGGCAGTAGGCTCATCGAGCAGTAAAATTTCCGTATCCAGTGCAAGCAACATCGCAATTTCTAATTTACGTTTTTCCCCATGCGATAGCATCGTTGTCAACGCATCTCTTTTGTTATGGAGTAAAACAAGCGTCAATAGCTCTTCCGCTTTTTCTGTAATTGCTTGATAACTTTTAAAATGACGAAACATTTGATAACGTATTTTTTCTTTAGATTGCACAGCTAGTCGCACATTTTCTAACACTGTTAAATTTGGAAAAACATTTGTAATTTGAAATGAACTACTAAGCCCCATACGTGTTCTTTCAACCGAAGATGCTTGCGCAAGCGACTGTCCTTTAAAATACACATCACCAGCAGTGGGTTTTAACTCTCCACTAATTAGATTAAAAAATGTCGTTTTGCCTGCCCCATTCGGACCTATAATGGATTTCAAATGTTTTTCTGGCATTGTAAAATTCACATGATCGACCGCAATATGACCACCAAATCGAATCGTTAAATTTTCTGTTCGCAAAATAGGCTCCATATTAATCTCCTTTCCAATGTTTCTATTGCTCTTCACCTGCTCTTCCAAAGAAGAGATGAAGAGAGACAGAATGACATTGTTTTTTCTGTCTCTCCAAGTAAAGGAAGGATCGTCTAATTCGAAATCGGTGGTGCTGTTTCCTCAGGACTAAGCTCACGAATTAGCACGGGCACTGGATAGTCAACCCCCTCTTGTTGTTCTAAACGAATCGAATACATCGACTGTAAGGCTTGATGATCTTCTTTTCGGAAAGTCATTGTGCCTTTTGGCGTTTCAAATGACATTCCTTCCATAATGCCAATTAGTTTCTTTCCGTCCGCGTCCCCTTGCGATTTTTTCAACGCTTCTACAATCGAAATCGCGGCAGACATCCCACCAGGTGTAAATAAATCTGGCACTTCATCAAAGCGTTTTTGGTGCTCCTCAACTAACCATTGATTCACATCATTTTGTGGCAACGTATGATAGTACACCGAGAACCCTTCCATTCCTATTAGCGGATTCATAAACTTTAGGGCAATAATATCTGGCGCGCCTGTAGAAATTTTAATGCCTTTCTCTTGAATTTTAAGATCGGCAATTTGATTCCAAGGCGAGTTAGCCCCAGCCCACACAACAAATAAATAATCGGGCTTGGCATCAATCACTTTTTGCAAATTAGATGTAAAATCCGTTGCTGCTGGATCAGCATATTCTTCTAAAACAATGTCTGCACCTAGTTTTTCCGCCGCTGTTTTAAATGCTTTTACCCCATCCCAGCCGAATGAGTAATCAGGAGCAAATGTTGCAATTTTAACGCCCTTGTTAGCGATTGCAGCCGCTGCAGCATATGCATCTTGTGAGGAGTTTCGCCCTGTACGGAATATATAGTCATTAAATTCTGCACCAGTAATACTATCAGCTACTGCTGGTTCAACGACCATAATTTTTTCGTATTCCTCGGCTAATGGCAGGACAGCGAGTGTATCACCAGAGCTAGATGAACCAACTAAAAAATCGACTTTATCATCTTCTAGCAGTTTGGTAGCCTTTTGTACAGCTACTTCGGGTTTCGTTTCTGTATCTTCATAGACAATTTCTATTTTTTTACCGTTTACCTCCATGCTACCGTTTGTTGCATATTCGATACCTAAGTCAAACCCACGCTGTGTTTGCTTTCCGTACGATTCTAATGCACCTGTCAATGACGCCAGTACTCCGATTTTAATCGTGCCGCCTTGTTCTCCTTCCGCTTCCTTGGAAGCAGAATTGTCAGTGGAGCTTTCTTTTGCTCCTTCCCCATTACAAGCTGCTATCAACAAAGTCAAAACGGCTAACAGTAACACTAACCAATACTTTTTCATTCCAAAACCCCTTTCATTGTGAACTATAGAAAGCGCTTTCTTCGCCATGCATTTACTATATAAAAGTCCAGTTACAAATCAGTTACAAATTCGGAATCGTGATTGGAAGAAATAAAAAATGAGTTTGGCTCATGCCAAACTCATTGAAGTGATTTCTTTGCATTTCCCTCTTTCATACGAGTACTTGCGCTACAAGAAAAAAGAGCAATTCGTTTCTTCTACTCGATCTAACCATTCGCTAACAAGCACATGAAAAAGATGAGATTGTTCTATTTGGAGATTATGCCCTGCTCTATCTAAGATGGAGAATGTTGCTCTTGGGAAAAATTTAAGCAAGTCAAGGGCATCTTGATAGCCGACGACCGAATCTTGCTTGCCTACTAAAAACAGACTCGGTTGTTGGAAAAGAATGTCCTTTACAGCAAAGGAAAACCCATAGTTTTGCAGGATTTTTTCAAGAAAAGCCTCATCTGCCAGTTGACAGCCAGCTAATACTTCATTCGTATATCGATGCCAGTTATATGCATCTAAGACCACTTGATGGGTGCTGAAATCGTCTACTTCTTGTTTCGTCAATGTGGCTAAAAAAGGTTGATCAGTTGCAACAATCGTATGTGCTGGCACAATGCGATCTTGTTTTTCGGGTACAATCATCGGACAAATAAGGGCAACACCTAAAATACGATCCTCAAGTTTCTGCATTATACCTCTTGTTAAGTAACCACCATAAGATTCACCCGCTATAACAAAAGATTGACTCGGCAAAACTGTCTGGATAAATTCTACTACTGCTTCTAACATATCATCTGTATTATGGATGTGTTCATAATCTTTTGTTTTACCCATACCTGGTAAATCAAGATAAATACGTTTCCATCCCTCTCGTTGCGTAAAAATCGGCTCCATACATCCCTTCATCAGTCGATGATCGGGAGTAAATCCGTGGAGCATAATAATAGGTTGTCCTACACCTATCTCTTCATAATAGATTGTTGCATTCGTTACTTGACAAAATGGCATTTGAGCTCCTCCAATAATTCGACAGATATTACGAAATTATTTAAATAACATTTACAGCTTTACCTATGCTTGCTAGCTCATTATTAAATCATACACAGCCATTGTTGATTCCAACGGCGTTGTTTTGAGCTCTGTTTGTAATTGTTGTACACATCTTTCATACCATTTCAATGCCAGTGAGCGGTTATTCAATTGGTAATAACTATACATTAAAAGACGATACCCTTCTTCCCAAAGTATATCTTCTTGAATTATTTTCTCTGCATAGAAAATGGCTTGTTTAAACTGATGTTGGCGCGTGGCATTTTGGGCTAATCGTTCAAGTACTTCAATATATAAAGTCTGTAATTTATCACGGTCTTGCGTCAACCAATCAATTTGCTTTTTTCTGCATATAAAACATCTGTATAACTATCCGCAGCCAGTTGTAGCCACTCATCCGAAAAATGAGGGTCAAACTCCTCTATCCCTAACGTATAATAATAATAAAATCGTTCGACATCAATATGCAAAAACTGAATATGCTGTAGCTGATACATATTGTTTTTGCGATGAATAAAAAAGCTATCCTGACGGGCATTTCGCCTTGGTTCTAGCACTTTTAACAAAGTATTTAAAACAACTTTAAAATCGCGATCTACTGTCTCCACAGAACGTTCTGGCCATAACGCATGCGCAATTTCCTCTTTAGGCATATACCGTTGGCGATGACAATACAAATAAACAAAGAGCTCCTTCGATTTTTCGCGTTGCCATTCTTTATCTCCCAGTTTCTGATGATTTCTGATTAAATTTAAACTACCAAATAAATTCACTTGTATGTCATCTGTAGGGTACACGATATTGCCTTCCATTTGAAAATCATTTCGCAATGTTTGAATTTCGGCATTGTCTAGCCCACAGTGTTCACTATACTGCAAAAGCTCATAAAAAATCATTAAATTTGCTGGGCCAAGAATCGATTTCCTTTGAAAAAAATAATGATAGCCATTAGCAATACAAGTACTAGCAAAGTGCTGAAAACATTGACAAAATAGATGGGCGTTTTTCTCTTGCAAGGCAATAACAGATTGATAGAAAAAAACATGCATCTCCCCATATTGATCGCCACAATCAAGAAATAGCTTATGTGCCTTCACTAATATTTGTTTGGCTTCCTGCCACTCCTGACATGAAATCATCACCTTCACTTCAGCAAGTAAAATAAGGGCTGTCATCCAAGCATCTTGTACTTGCTCCGTTTCCTGCAATCCTAAAGCTAAATATTTTCTGGCAGCAACGTTATCCCCTTGTGCATGTTTGGTAATGGCAAGTCCCATATAGGGTTCCGCCTTTACACGCGAAATATTAATGGTATTCATTAACGCAATCGCCTTCTCATAGGCTTCACAAGCCCCAGCATAATTCGGAAAATCTAATAATAGCAAGGCATGTGCTTTTCGATTGTAGCCTACTGCTTCAATAAAAATAGACTTTTCTCGCACGCCTCTTCGAATGCCATGCTGAGCGGTATACCACGCTTCTTTGCCTTGACCTAATAGGGAGAAAACAAAGGATGCTAAAAGTTCACTTTCCCTATGTGTAGCTACTAATTGCGGAGGCATTTCCAATCTTTCAATCAAAAGATTCTTTGCTTCCACTAGTTGACCCGTGCGTAATAAAATACGTACATCTACATTTGCCCTATGCAACACAGCTTCATTTAACTTGACTTCATCTATAAATTGTTGTGCCTTTTTTGCCTTTCCTAAATTCACTAGATTCTCTGCATACTGACGTTGCAATTCTAAAAGTGCTTCCTCACTTAACGCAGCTTCCGGAGCCAATTGTAAGGCACGCTTTAAATAGGGTTCTGCTAATGCAGGTTGGATTGTATCAAGATAAATGTGCGCTAATCCAGCCTGTGCCTTTGTCATATAGAGCACATCATGATTACTTTTAGCGATTCTTTCAGCCATTTCGTACGCATATTTAGCCTTTTCATAATAGGCTCGATATCGATGGCATTCTCCTTCAAAAAAATAGAGACGATAAAATTGCACTTTTTCCGCCGCCGAAAAACGATGAATTTTCTCTAATAGCCACTCAAACTGACCAGCTTTTACTAGATTTTCCGCATAATCTTGCAATAGTGTGCCACTAAAGTTGGAATCATTTGTTTTAAATGCATGATGTAAAATAGCATGCACATCGTTTTCTTGAACGTAAAACAAGGCAGCTTTTTCATGCAATTGAACAAATTGTTGCGGATTTTTCTGCCATTTTAATTCTAAAAATCGACGAAATAAAGCATGAAAACGGTAAAATCCATTTTCAGCCATTGGTTGAATAAATAAATGTTTTTGCAACAACTGTTTGAATGTCTCAGCAGTTTCACTCTGATAAAACTGCGCAATTAACGCTTCGGAGAAAGTAGGAAATATCGCTAATTGAAGTAATGTCTTTTGCTCAAATTTAGGCATCTTGAAGAAAACTTCCTCCGATAAGTAAGTAAACAAGTCGTTTGAATGGATTGTTAACCAGTAATCTAGCGCTTCATAATTCCATTGTTCAGCTAGTAATGTGATGGAGATTGCCCAGCCTTCTGTAATGTCCAATACTTTTAGTATTTCATCTTGTGACAAGTGTGTGGCTACATAGTCTTCAAAAAACACAGCAATTTCTTCAGCAGAAAATGCTAAATCCGTTTCTGTTATAAAATGAGCTTTCATCTGCATTTTTAATTTTCGAATGATATCCCATTTCGGTAGTGTTCTAGAGGCGATTATAAAATGAATATGAGGTGGCGAAAATTCAATAATTTTTTCCATAACATAGTTTATATGAAATTCATGGTCGACTAAATGATAGTCGTCAATTACTAGTAAAAAGGAGTGTTCAATCTCACATAAACTATTGACAAATATCTTATACCAACGATTCAATTCTTCAATTTTAGGAAAACGTGATACCTGATTCCAATTGTCAAATTGTACACCAAAGTGCGGTATCACTCGTTGAATACTATAAAGTAAATGTCTTAGAAAGGGTAATATATTATCATCCTCTTCGGAAACACTATACCAAGAAAACGGGCTCGATTCCGCATGTAAAAACTGTGCTAAAATTGTGGTCTTTCCGTAACCAGCACCGCTATGAATAAAAGTACAGGTGTGTTCAAGACCTTTTTTTAGTTTTTTCATCAATACAGCCCGACGAATACAATGATTGGATGGAATTGGTGGAATACATTTCGATTGAATAATAATATCTGCTGTCATTTTTACACTAACCTCCCCATAAGAACGGTAAGACGGGTTGTGGAATAGACTACATTCCATTCTTTTTGAATAGTTAAATTATTGACAGTTTACCATATACTATATGTAGTTTTACATATTTCCAGTAAATATTGCGACAAGCTATTATTTTATGTAGAAAATAAAAGATAGAGAAATAAAATAATCCCGATTATCATGGCTAGATAATCGGGATTGGGGCTTTATTTTTATAATAATTCCTTACGTAATTGTGCAGCTGATTTTGGAGATAACAGACCGAACGGAATATCGAATACTGTTTTTGCACCTTTTTCCCCCGCTTGACTTAAGCGGTGTGCTGCACGTGCATAAGCCACAAGGACACTTGACGTGAAGTTTGGATTACTTTCAAGTTTTAACGAGAATTCTAAAATTTGTTTATCATTAGCGCCGCTTTCACCACTACGAATAACGAAGCCACCATGTGGCATGCCTGTATGGTTGGCATTAAACTCATCTTCAGAGATAAAGTTTACAGTTGTGTTATACTCATCGAAATAGTTCGGCATTGTTACAATTTCTTGCTCTACTTTTGCCGCATCTGCACCTTCTTCAAGCACTACCCAGCATTCACGTGCATGCTTTTCACGTGTAGTAAGCTCTGGATTCTCACCATTACGAACACGTTCTACAGCATCTTTGATAGGTAATGTATACTGTACAGCATTTTTAACCCCTTCAATACGACGAACTGCATCCGAGTGACCTTGACTTAAGCCATCACCCCAGAATGTGTACGTTGTACCTACAGGTAATACTGCCTCGCCTAAAACACGATTTAAAGAAAATAGACCTGGATCCCAACCTACAGAGATAACAGATACTTTACCAGATTTTTGAGCAGCAGCGTCAACCGCATCGAAAAACTCTGGAATTTTCGCATGAGTATCAAAACTATCAATTGTATTAAACCATTGCGCAAAGTGTGGACCTTGCTCAGGTAAATCTGTTGCAGAGCCACCACATAAAATCATTACATCAATGTCATCTTGAAATTTTTCAGCATCATCTACTAAATATACGCTCGCGTTACTTGCAACGCTCACTGTTGAAGGATCGCGACGAGTGAATACCGCTACTAATTCCATATCTGGATTTTGTGAAATAGCGAATTCAACACCGCGCCCTAAATTTCCATAACCGACAATACCTACTCGAATTGCACTCATTAAAATTCCTCCTCACGTTAACGTAACAATGTGAAACCTTTCACGTTAATTCTACTTACAATAATACTGTGAGTTAGAAAAATTCACAATAGTTTGAGTACGTGTTTTTCTTTAGAAATTATACAAGTTTTCTATGATTTCTATACACATATGGCATGAATGCGGTTACAAATTACTAAAAAACAAGGAGAACTTTTAAGTTTTCGTAAAAGCCATGTAAATCAAGACTTTTTACTCGCTAGGTCTTGTACAATATAAGTAACGACGAAGGGGGCATGATGAATGAAAGGTTATGGTTTCTCACCTAGTACAACGAAGGTTTTTCTAAAAAACGATAAAAAAGCCAAACAGCAATCGAACTCGGTATTCGTTAGACAATTGAGAATTCCCATTGCAACAAACAAAAAATCTACAGCAAAAAACCTCATGAATCACCAAACGGCACTAAAGGTAGCTTATTTTGTGAATATGCCTTTAGCACCGATAAATGACCTTCCTAACAGTATCATAAAAAATGGTTGCAAAGTCCGTAACTGCTACCATAGTGAAAAGCAAATAGCCCGCTGGCTCGTTAAAAAAAGTGAGTACAACAGAGCAAGACACAAACTCCACCGTTATTATTGAATTTCTTGTGCTAATTGCATCAGACGTTGCTCATCCATTATATGATAGCCGTTCTTTTTCTTTTCTAAAATGTTAGCTTCGCAAAATTGAGCAAGAACATATAGTAAATGCCGGTAAGAGACCCCCAAGTATTCACATATCTCTGTATGTTTTTCTTTATAAATGCCTTTGTCAGATGAAAGCTGGATAAAGGCAGCTAACCGATTTTCCAGTGGATAAGCCTGATTTTGCGTATACTTAGATGTCATTTTGGAAGCTTTTTCCCCTAAAAAGACACATAATCGACGTAAAAACGGCGCATCTGCTAATAACATGTCTTTGCATCCCTGCGTCGCAATGGATAAACAGATTGTCTCTGTCACCGTTTGAATCCCCTTTGTATACCTCGCCTCATTCAACAATTCAATTTCTCCCATAAAACATGGCGCTTCTATATATTCAATCAGTGATACCTTTCCATTTTTATGGGTCATATACAACTTTGCTTTGCCTTCCATCATATAGTACAGCGTATCTGGAAAAGACCCTTCTTTAAAAATCCATTCCCCTTTCTCAAATTTACATATTTCTATATAAGGATGAATATTAAACGAAAAAAAATCTTCAATTTGAAAATTTTCTATATAGTAAGAACGTTCTTCCCCTGTAAGTTTTTGCATTTTTTATGGACTCCTGTTCAAAATATGAGATATCTCACATTATTGTAGCGAGGAACATGCTATTATTCAACATAGTTAAATGGAGGTACCGAATTTTATGAACAATCAACGATGGCTTTCTCAAAATTTCTTTGCTTTTTTTATTACATGGGGTATTTTCTTACCTTATTGGACAGGTTGGTTAGTCGATGCAAAGCACCTTACTGTATCTCAAGCAAGTGTTGTAATGGGCTGCGGTCTTTTAGCACGGGCAACATCGAATCTATTTTTCTTTCCTATCCTTGCAAAATATGTGCACAATAAACGACTGATTACGATACTAGCAATTGGTGCATTGCTGACAGCTTTACTTTATATTCCAAGCACAAGTTTTATCGCTCTTCTTTTCGTTACCATTTTATTTAGTATTTTTTACCCAGCGCTATTGCCTGCCGTGGAAAGTAGTGCGGCAACGCTTGTACAATATGGCAATATCCATTACGGTAAAAGTCGTTCTTACGGATCATTGGGCTTTGTTATCGCAGTACTGATTATTAGTATGTTAACAGGCGTTTTTGGGAAGGATATTATTTTTTGGAGCATGATTTTAGGGATTATCGGGATGTTATTCATGCAACAAATGGCAACACCAAAAGAATTGCTTATTGTACCTACGAAAGAACAACGTGCAAAATCACTATCAATGAAAACATTATGGAGCATTAAAGGGTTTCCGATTGTATTATTGATCGTTATTTTATTACAAGGTGCCCATGCATCCTACTATAGTTATGGCTATATCTATTTAGAAGATTTACACGTCGATCCATTCTATATGGGGATGATTATCAACATTGCGGTTGTTTGTGAAATTTTATATTTCATGAAAGCTGATACACTGTTTACGAAATGGCGCTCCTCTTCACTATTACTGTTAGCAGCTAGTGGATCGTCGTTACGTTGGTTACTCATCTTCCTTTTTCCAAACGTTTGGGTATTTATCGGCTCACAAGTATTACATGCCTTATCATTTGCATTAGCACACTTTGCCTTTATCGGTTATTTAACAAAGAACTTACCGAAGGAACAAATTCCTAATGCACAAGGCTTATATTCAGCACTGGCAATGGGTTTAAGCACTGCCATTCTCACATTTTTAGGCGGCTATTTATACGAAATATCCCCTGGTCTCGCCTTTGCGGCGATGCTGATTTGTACAGTACCAGCAATCGGTATATTGCTAGCTACTCGTAACAGATTCCAGTACTAAAATTAGAATAACCCCAATGGTTTTGATTACCATTGGGGTTTTATTTATATACACTATTTTTCATTGATTTTATGCAAAGTAAACCCTCTAACCAATAACAGAATACCTAAGATAAAGAAAACGATACTGAAAAGAAATAATACATAGCCAGAATCAAAAAAAGAATTATAGAAAGTTTCCTGACCTACATACGTTAAATTTGAGACACTGATAGCCGTAACAATATACTGAGTTGAAATTAAAATAGCTGCAATAATTAAAAACAGGCAACCTACAATTTTGTCTTCCATAGTATCCTCCCTTTCAATTTTTAGAAAAGTGTATATTATTTTTACTTTTTTAAAAACAATATACACGAAATATTCAAAAAAAAAAAGTTGAAATTACTCTGATTTTTCTTAAAATTATTTATCTATTAATTAATTTAAGGGAGGAAAATATATGAAATCTACTATTTTGACCTTATTACTAGCTTTTGCAGTATTTTCTACTACAGCACTTACTGTCTCAGCTTCAGGGAACGATAGTCCATTACAAAATATGCGTCAAACTACAAACCCAAATATTTTATATGATATGGAAACCCTTAAATACTTTGATATAAGAGAAAATGGTTATATCGACGAGATATACAGGGTTGAAGGCGGAAAAGTAGTTGAATCTATTTCTGTTGAAGAGTTTATTATAATGGAAGAAAATGATAAAAATGAATTCTCGAATACGCAAGAAGAACCTATTCCGAAAATTTCTCCTTTCGCTGTTGCTTGGAGCCATATTTACAATGAATTTAGTAACTACGAAACAAGGATATTTGGAAAACGCGCTAGTATAATTCAAGAAAATCCAGGACCTGGTTCTGATACTTTTACTCTCTCTTACGAATATACAGAAACTTTTTCTACTAGTACGAGCCTTACTCATTTGCAACTTCAATCAATAGAGAATGGAGTTTCATATACTTTTTCAAGATCTAGAAGTATTAACTCTTCACACACTATGACAATAGAACCTGGTTATTCAGGGTATTGGCGATTTGATCCAAAAGTAAGAAAATCAATAGGTAAAATACGTAACTTGCTTCATGGACAGTTTATATCAGAGACTTCCGTTACAACAATGTATCCTACCCATGTAAATGGTCAATTAGATGGGTGGTTAGTTGCTGTGAAAACTAAATTGTAAATAAAAAAGCCTATATAGGGCTTTTTTTATTTACATACGTATCTTATCACTAGCTATCGAATGGTAAAGTAACTCCTGCAAACAACATAGACGTAATTACTGTATATCCTATACCTTTTTTTATTAATTTCATTATTAACACTTCTTGGCATTATTGGGGATTTTTCTTTTTGTAAAAAAACCCTTCGAAGGTCATATATAACGCGACTGCAATACAAAAAATAAGTAACCATGTGTTATTTTCTTTTAGGTCTGTAAATATTAACACTGCACCCAACAACGTTATTAGTATTTTAATGATTAGTTTCATCAAAATAACCTCTCCTCTCTATAAAAATAAAGATATGCCCGAGCAAGTACAAATTAACATTTCCAAACGTCAAAATCAATACCATTTATACACTCGACGGTGTTAACTCTCAAAAAACGGCAATAATTATTCTATCATTTGTATATCATGACAAATAACGTAAATTATATCAAGTATAGAAGTATTTTTGTAAAAATGTAATTTTATTAAAAATTTACATGTTGCATTATAATGATTTCTGACGCCTGATTACTTATAATGTTTTACAGCAGCACTTACATTATCCATTAGTTTTTTGTCCCTGCCTCAAACACGAAAAAATTAATAAAAAATTGATTTCAAGCTAAATTTTTATAATATTAATTATATATTATTCAATTTTAAGGAGGATTTAATATGAAATCTATTTTTAAACCCTTTCAACGGCTTACTACCTAGGTTCGCTGGCATGCCCAAACTAAAATCTTTTTATAAAAAACACCAAATTTCCGTTAATTTCTCAACTATTTTTATATTTACATGTTTAACCATGTATCATACCACACAAGCTATGTACCCTACTGTCATACTTTTTATTCTAATGGTGTTAAACATCTTTTCTTTTGAATATTTTTTGAATCGTAAATACGACACTCCACAAAAAAGAGCTATTCCTGCAACTTTGTATTTTATCATAACTGGTATTCTATCTATTTTAGGTTATTTATGGATAACAGATAATTTACTAGAGTAGCAGATGTCTATCCAAAGTGGTTGATTATAATTGAAAGTGTTTTGCATTGTTATTTTATCAATGCAAAACGCTTTTTCTTGTTTCAACTAACAAATTTAGTAAATTACTCCCCGTTTTTCGAATGCGACTTAGCTACTTGAACCAACATCTCTATTCCATATTGCAATTCTTCTGGTGTTGCATACGCATATGAAAGTCGAATATGCTGTGTATCTTGCGCATCATAAATATAACCTGGGTTAATCAGAACATTGTACTGCAATAACTTTATAAAAAATGCTTTATCCACGATTGGTGCGTGAAATTTTAGCCATATATAAAATCCACCTTTTGATTGTTCCCAACTCGCAATGGCCTACAGTTTTTCATGTAATAACTGTTCAACAAAGTTTGCCCGCTGCTGAAGCGTTTGTCGTAAGCTTTCAATATGGCGTTCGTACTTTCCTGATTGGAGCCAATGCAAAACGATTTCTTGCGAGATTGCACTTGATCCATAGTCTGTTTGCATTTTAATATCCGCTAAGCGTTCAATCACAGTTGTTGGCCCGATTAACCAACCAATGCGCAGTCCAGGACTAAGTGTTTTGGAAACACTGCCGATATATAAAACTTGTCCGCTATCATCCAGTGATTTTATAGATGGGGATTCTTCATTGAAAAGTAATTCATGATAGACATCATCTTCAATAATGGGAATGCGGCATTGTTTACAAGCCTCGTAGAGTTGCTTTTTTTCTAATGATGTCCATACGCCTCCAGTTGGATTATTTAGCGTAGGAACAGCATAAAAGACAGCCTGCCTTTTTCTTTTCTTGTGCGCTAATGTTTGAGCTAGCCCTTCATCTCGGTCAATCGCCACCATTTGCATCCCGACAGATTGGAATGGATGAACAGAATTTAAATAAGATGTTTGTTCCTGAAATACGATGGAACCTTGCTCTAGCAAACCAACTGCAATAAGCTGTAATGCTTGTAGTCCACCCGAAACAATGCAGACATTTTCGGGTTGTGCCTGTATGCCTCTTTTTTGTACATATTGGCAAATTGCTTCCCGCAGTTGCTTGTTACCTTGCGGAGATGAATAACCTAACACTTTCGGTAGTAAAGAGATTTCCTTTAAGGATGCTTCTATTTCTCTAGTAGGTAATAAGCTTGGTGCTAATTCTCCTGTTCCTAAGCGAATGATACTATCCCGTTGCTCATATTCGTTGATTAATTGAATCGTATGATAATTTGGTTTGTGGAGACTTGTTTCTATGTACGTCTGCCAATTCGGTTGTCTGTGTTTAATTAATGTGTGCCAAGAAGTATTAGCAACATAAATCCCTGAGCCTATCGTCGTTTCTAGTATGCCCGCTGCCTTTAATTCCTCTAGTGCTTGCTGTACTGTACTGCGGTTAACACCTAATTGCATTGCGAGTTGCCTTTGCGTTGGTAACTTTGTTCCTGCAACCCAATCCCCTCGTTCAATGCGCTCTGTAATCCATGTTACAATTTGTTGTTGTAATGTACGATTTCCTTGTCGAGTTGGTTGCCAGTTCATATGTTCACCTCGTAAATTGGGTGGGTAAAATACCATCCAATTGGTCGTTTTCTTTTAGTTATAGCACAGGTAGAATGTGAATGGAAAGGAGGGATTGTCATTGGAGGCATTTCTGCATGGTATGATTTTAGCATTTGGACTTATTTTACCTTTAGGTGTACAAAACGTCTTCGTTTTTTCACAGGGTGCTACGCAACAACGTTTAATATTAGCCCTACCAGCTGCTATGACAGCGGCACTATGCGATACTTTATTAATTTTGCTTGCTGTTTTTGGTTTATCCGTTATTGTTTTGCAATTTGAATGGCTACGGCTTGTCTTAATGGGCGTCGGAATTGTATTCCTTTTATATATGGGCTATAGCATTTGGCGCTCGGATTCGACAACTAGTCAAAAGAGCGAAACGTTGCCCGTTAAAAAACAAGTTTTATTCGCGCTGTCCGTATCCTTATTAAATCCACATGCTATTTTAGATACAATTGGTGTAATTGGCACCAGCGCATTAAAATATAATGGCACAGCACAAGTACTCTTTACTATTGCATGTGTGCTCATTTCGTGGTTGTGGTTTTTCGGTCTAACATTGGCCGGTGCTTCTTTCAAAAAGCTTGATGGCTCCGGCAAGCTGATGAATTTCTTCAATAAATGTTCAGCAATCTTTATTTGGGCAACTGCTATTTATTTACTGAGTGGATTACTTTAATCTAGTACATAATTTAGAGTTCTTTGATTGATCAACGTTTTGCGTTTTATGAATTACGTTATAATAAACTAATCTTTTAATAAAGCTATTCATATTTATAATGTTGGTCGCTCCAAGTCGCCTATTATACTTCTTTAAGTTTCATTAAGACCGCCTCGGTGGAGTGGTCTTAATGTTTCAAAATCTTTAATTTACAATATATTTATTTACAAACCAATCCAAGTAATAGCTATTCTATATAGCCCCTTTTTGCTCACATTATTAATAAAATAACTGTAGCGAGTGATAACAAAAATATAGCTAACGCAAAGACGAAATCTATATATTGAATTGAAACGTTTATTTTAACAATCATAGAAATCTACATATGTGGTGTAAGCTTTGTGAAAATCATCTCAATTTTTTTAAAATTATCTTGCGTATTTATCTAGTGAATTCTAATATATGAAAAAATATTTCTTTTATTTTACTTAGTTTTATTAAATTTAAGTATCTTCAACAGCTTTAATAAGAGCTTAGTATTTATTATTTTTCTACATTTAGAGGAAGCTACCCCCTCTTTTCATGTAATTATCTCATTTTAAAATATTATAATTTTTATAATAGTCTGACTTATCTCTATATACTTAAATTATTATAAGAGGGAGGGGTATAGAAATGAGCAACTTACAACCTATTTCTTCAGAAGAATTAGTAAAGTTTGAAGAAGTTCGTAACGGTGACAAAATTACTGTTATTCGATGCTAGTTTTAAGACACAAAGAACGAATATTATTCGCTCTTTGTGTTTTACTTTACGTTTGAGTTTTGATTAGGAAAAGTAAATTACAAATGATTTTCTTTGAAGGTTGGGGAAAATGATATTATTTTATCTATTTTTATTCTTTATAGTTTTTAATTTATATACGTATTTAAGTCTATATGTTCATGAATTTGGACATTTTATTGCTGCAAAACTTCTTGGAGCAACGCAAACAAGAATTATACTAAATATTAAAAATGTTAACCCTTGTACTACTTTCAGTTTTGGAAGGAAAATAAGCAATTTTGAAAATTGCATTATAACGCTCTCTGGGGTCATATTGCAACTAACGCTTTCCATACTGATTTTGTTACAAAACTATAGCTTATTCATAAAAATAGTTGCAGTTATTCATATACCGGCAATTTTAATTAATATTTTGCCTTTAAAACCGTTAGACGGATATTATTTATTGCCACTATTGAAAAATATAAAAGGTTCTATTATTTTCTTTTATTTGCTATTTATTTTATCTATCCTTATATCAATCTACCTCACATGGCAATATTTATTTTTACTATTCGATAGTTCATTCAATAATACATTAATTATTATGATATTACCCGCGCTAATACTATATAAAATTTTCAGAAAAATAAGTAAATATAGGAGGGTTGAATATGGAAATAACTCATAAAAAATATAAAGTAAGATATGGTAATTCCAAAATTCTTTTAACAAACGAGAACAACTCCTTATTTTGGGAATCTGAAATTTGCCATACAGAAAATACAGATAAAGAAGAAAGGAATTTCTTTACCGCCGCGGATAAAGCCTTCTTTTCCTACCCATTAAAAAAATTAGGGAATGTTCATTTATTTGGAATCCCTTTTAATAAAGGTTCTAATAAAAGTAATTCAAAAGTGAAAAATTTTGCTGCTGCTTTAAGGGAATCGAGCCTACGACTTCCAATATATTTAGATGAATATAATGAACAAACTTCAGGTATTTATGATTATTTAAGAGATAAATATTTGATGAAAAATTGTTTGTTAGTCGATCATGGTGATTTATCAATAGTCAACGATAGTTTAGAAGAAACTAATCACCAAATATTTCAAGTATTGAACTACATAGAACCTCAAAAAACAAAATTTTGTGTAGTAGGTGGAGATCATTCAATCACATATACTCTTGTAAAAAATCTAACAAAGATATTATTGAAAAGAATGCTTATTATTCAATTTGATGCTCATCATGACTGCGGATCGGATATTTTAAAAATGGATAAAGAGATTTGTCATAGCAATTTTGTTCGTTTTTTATTACAAGAGGAAATGATTGCTGGAATCATTCAAATAGGTGTTAGAGGGCTTAGATCATTAGGGCAATATTATAATCATCCTAAACTTTTTCAACTCAATTTTACTGATATAGATAAGCTTCATTCAATTGTATCTGAATTATTAAATACTGGCGATGAAATAATTGGGTATGTTTCATTCGATGTTGATGTATTAGAACCTAGAGATTTCCCTTTAGTAGATTTTCCAAAAATTGAAGGACCAAAATTACAAGAAGTTATCAATATGATACAGGAAATTTTTAAAATTGTACCTTCCATAAAAGCAGTAGATATAGTCGAAGGACAATCAGGTGGTGAGCCTGAACAATATGATTCGGTTCTTCATATTTTATTATATTTACTGGATGAATTAACTAAAAATGGAGATGAAAAGTAGTCATGTTAAAAAGTGAAGATCAAATTCAACATGATTGTATGCTGAAATTAAGTGAGGAATCGATATATGGTTCTGATTTTGATAATTTTATAGCATTAGTAAATTTATCAAAAGAACTACAACCTTTATTACAATATGATAAATTAAAAATAATACAAGTATGGGAAAAGTATCGCTTTAATAATGAAGTACAAAACTACTTAAGACAGGAGCCATTTGCTTTTTCGGGATTCAAGGAAAAAATAGGTATGGAGAATATTATTTCTTGCTTTGAAAAAGGCGGTATTTTTGCTACTTTTCATTTTGGCCATTACCGTCATGTGCCTCTTGAGTTAACAAAATCTTTGAATAAAGGTAACAATTTTTCATTGGATATTGCAGTAGACAGAGAATCTTATGATAGTGAATTAGAATTAACAAAGTGGAATGAAATTAAGCAAGAGAATAATATAAGTTACATAATAGCAGAGGAAAATATAAGTGGCTTAAAGTTGCTTCGCTTACTTAAACAAGGAGGCTCATTTCTATTATATTTGGATGGAAATACAGGAGCTGGTGAAGATTCAAAACCAATTGAAGTTCAACACATTACATCATTAATAAGGTTAAGAAGCGGTATTTTCCGATTGCTGCTGTTAACTAAAAAGCCACTGTGTCTTGTAATGGCAGATTTAAATTCGGATGGAGAACCTCGTTTGAAAGCTGAGAATCTAAGATACTTTAGAAAAGAGAACTTTGAGCAATCTGTAAATGAAATTTACACGATTTTTAGAAACACACTAATCAATCATCCTGAATTATGGAGGTTTTGGTATAGACATCATCTTTTTGTGAATAGTTGGATAGAAATAAACAATTCAATGACAAATAGTCCATCGATTGATTGGCGAAGTAATAATGGCTTAGGATTAGATATAACTACAGGAAATGTATACAAGTTAGATTATTAAACAGCAGATTATCTTAACTTAATTCAGCTAGTCAAATCTGTTCAGCATGTGGATACAAAGACAGCAAGAAACCGTCGAAATTCTGGAATGGACTTGTCCTATTTGTCATGCATATCATGCGATATAGAAGCAAGTATCAATATTCTGACTGAGGTCTAAGAATGAAAGCCATTTGCTTAGCTAGAAATAGATACCATAGGAACTACGGAATAGCTTAGGAAATAATAGACACCACTGCAAGTAAAGACACACTTGCAAGTATGCTCTATCCCCAAGAAACGTCCACTTCAAGCGTTAAGAATTGTTATGTTTAACTGAGTGGTGAGTAGTTTACAAAGTAAAGATGACCAACCAGTAATCATTTGCCTAGGGGGACTACTATGTTTAAAAATCATAATTTTGTTTTACTGTTTTTCTCTCGTTTTTTTAGTGTATTTGCAGATGCTATGTTATTTATAATTCTATTATCTATGTTAGGCAATTTTGGTATTCGCGCTATCGGACTTTCAATTTTCTTTATTTTTTCTACACTTCCAGCAATAATATTTTCTTTGCCAGCGGGGGCAATTATTGAAAGAAAATACCTTCAAAAGGTCATGAGTTTTACTGACATAATACGATTTGTTTTAGTTGGATGTCTAGCATTAATTAACACAATTCATTTAACACCTGCTACCATTTATATATTTGTCTTTGCCATTGTCTTGTGTAATATATTTTACATCCCGGTCAATTCTTCTCTATTGCCCAAAATTGTTAAGAAGGAATATTTAGCAAATGCAAATAGTTATATCCAAATCACAATGCTCTTTGCAAAAATAGGTTCTTATAGCGTGGGGGCGTGGTCGATTAAAAGTGGATTGAGTTATTCTAGTTTGCTACTTATCGTTGGCTCATTTTACATTATTTCGATGATTATGATTTTAGCAGTAAAGCCATATCACAAAAATTTATCAACCAACGAACCAAAAACTATTATACAGGACGTAAAAGCTGGATTAGCTTATATTAAAATAAATAAATTATATAGTAAGCTGTTTCAAATATTTGGTGCAGCATGGTTAGTTGGTTCGTCAGTGGATCTTTATTTAATATCGTATTTAGTGGAAGTATTGGAACGACCACATGAAGATTTATATATAATTACCACATATAGTTTGATTGGAATTGGTTTAGGATCTTTCATATCGCCTTACTTATACAAACGAATTAATCCTAAAATAGGGCTTTATGCTTCAAGTCTATTCTTTGGTATTATTATCGCTTTATTCTCATTGAAATTACCACTGGCGGTATTGTTAATAGGATTACTTTTCGGTGGATTTGCACAAGGTTTATTTTTAATTTTTATAAATACGTATTTACAAAGCAATGTAGAAGAGAAATATCTTTCACGAGTATACAGCTTATACCACTTCGTTTACACTGGAGTAAGCTTGCCAGGTTATCTACTTTTCGGATACTTTATTGATCGTATCGGCATAATTAATACAGGTTTTATTATTGCATCCTATTTAATATTAATTGCTTTAGTAACGATTTTCTACTTACCATCTTTACGAAATAAAAAGGAAATCTTAGAAGAAAGGCATTCTTAAAAAAATCCAGCTATCTGTTTTTTTATTGATAGCTGGCTATTATATTATTATTCTTTTTTAAGCCTTTTTATATATGTTTGTAAGTATTCTTCATAATTTAGAGCATGATTCAAGGATTCAACCTTATGCAATATATATATTGATTCTTGAGCAAGTTCAAGACCTTGTTTATATTTTGTATGCATTTTAAATATACCAAAGTAAAAATTTAGAATTGTTTTTTCTAAAATAAAGGTTTCAGGTATATTTTGATTTTTTAATTCATATAAGTATGCTTCGGTTTCTTTCAACTTATTATGCTCCAGACATGTTCTAATAGTATTAAAATAGATATCAAATAAATTACGCTTGTAACTTAACATGTTTTTGAAATATATACTCTTTTTAATGACTTCTGATGATAGCATAATTACAACATCTATATCCAATAAATGTAACGTATTTCCATAAAGAATTATTTCATATTCTCCCCAGACCTCTACTTGCCATAAATAATCAACGAGTATTTTTAAATTTTCTTGTTTAACTTTGTTGGCAGTAAGGTCCGAAATAATTGCTTCGATCATGATGCTGTTTAATTTATATGACAATACATTAGTTAGTTCAAATTTAAAAATTTCATCATTTCTTAACTTATTCAAAAACTTTAAATCTCCACGTAAATAAGATTCCTTCATGTTTATAATTAATTCTTCAAAATGCTCTACTTTAAATTCATTATTGATATAGATAAATTCTTCAAAACTTACATTAATTCGATTAAGTAACAATAATAACTTAGAAACAGTTATGCCAGTTTCATCTCTTTCAAATTTAGATAAATGAGAAACAGACATTATATCTTTTGCTGTATTATTAAGACTATAACCTTTGTGTAACCGTAACTTGCGAAAAGTATTACCTAAGTTATCCATAAAAATCACCTTTATCATGTATTAAAGTAGAAATTATTGATCAAATTGTCTAAAAAAATAATAATAAAGAAATAGTGAATAAATATTCTTTTGAACCTAATATTAAAGAATTAGCGTTCTTAATCAAAAAAGCAGGTCGTTCAATCAAAGCGCTTATACTAGGGAACCACTTTTCTGAATAGCTTACTTATATTTTCTACTTTTATTAATTTTAAAGACATTCTACCCACCCTCTTTGAAGATAAATATTATTTTTACAAATTAGTATAAAATGCCTTTTACAAGATGAAAAGCGTCTATTTTTTGAATATTTTGTGAACAGAATTGATATATAATATAATTTAACAATAAAGAATATATACATTTTTAAAAGTAATTTATTGTTTGCTGGAGCTGATATCTTGAAAGGATTAATTATAAAAACCCTATTGAGGCAAGCTATCTATTTATCGGTGGAATATTTATAGTCTTAGGTTTTTCTCAAGGTTTAATCTTCTTTCTAATAGGGGCATTTTCTACTGTTGTGGGCATTAAAGAAAACAATAAGCTTTCTTAAATAAAGAAAATATCTTAGTACTAAAACATTGTTTAATTTGTAATTATGTCTAAATATAAATAGTAAGAAAAGTCGATTAAAAGGTTTTAGCGCATCCTTTAATTGACTTTTCTTAAACTATATATAATTAGAAAATAAACGTAATCCCCATTTCCCTATCAAACAATTTCGCCTGAATCACATGTTCTCCAAATTGCACTTTCCCCGAACAAAATGTCATTTAACCATACATTAGCTTTTAATAATGCCGTATACTGTTGGATGATTTTCACTGTTTCAGCATCTGTAGAAATAGAAAGCGAGATATATTGTTCAACTGGTAACTGCCATTTTTTGCGGGTTTCTTGAATGGTACGTATTAACTCTCTTATTTGACCTTCCTGAAGTAAGTCTTCTGTTAAATGTGTATAAGACACGACATTCATTCTCTTTTGCTAACACATAATGCTCCTTTACTATGGACTCTTTTAACACATGTGTTATTGCTGTAGGTGGTTCTTCGTAAAATACAAAGGGCTTACTAGCAGAACGATTACTGATGGATGCTTGAAACGTTCGTTCTTCCTCCCATATTTTATGAATTCTTGTTTCCCTTTCTACAGTTGTCTCTTTGTTGTTGTCAACTTGCATGTAAATTCCTCCTATACAGTCGTGTATAAAAGGCATACAAAAACCCCGTCCCAAGTAAGGGACGAGGTTAACCGTGAATACCACCCTAATTCTATTGAAACCCGCTCAATAGCACTTAGCAACGTACAATCATACGTGTTCACTTTAACGGTAGACACCCGAATTGGCTTAATTTATTTAACTAATCTTCTCCGAGAGGATCTTCATGAAACATTTGCACACCGACTTCCACCAACACGTCAGCTCTCTGTAGAGCAAAATGTAACACTACTCTTTCTCATCAACGAATTTGTATGCTTTTATTGTGACTCACCTTAACAAACTGGCAATTACTTGTCAACTTTCAGACAATCCGCGATGCTTTGATGAAGGGCCACATATTGAGGACTGTTTGCAGTTTGAATATAAAAACTTTTTAAAAATGATTTCCAGTTAAAGCGTAATATTCGATAGTGCCAGACATCAAGCTGTGCCTTTTGAGCAGATAGTATTTCCGTAGTTTCGCTTAATAATGTAATAATTTCTTGCTCCTGCAAACCTTGTTCTAGCATAGTGAATATAGGTACTAACAACCTTTCATCTTCATCATGAATAAAAGCATAATTTGTTTGTAACATCATTTGCCATAAAGGACGCAAAATATCTAGAAAAGAAGCTGTATTGAATTTAGGGCTTTTCACTAATTCATCTATTACGTCCGAGACATGTGCTACACTATGCGCCCAGCCTTTATCCGGCACATATCCCCTTACATCTTTTTCAGCTAATAAATACGCGATCAACTTATGTGTTAATTCTTCTATCTTGTTCGCTTCAATAAAATCCGACTCATTATCTTTTGCTAATATTAGTGCAACTAGTAACATTGTAAAGGTTCTTGTAAAAACTGAATCGGATTCGCTCTCTCCAATGCCTTTATCTAGTAAGTCCGTTACACAGTATTGTAAAGTGTCGTTTAATAATGCAGGATGTAGTAAATCTTGTTCTACAATCATTGTATAAAAGCAACCATAGATTAGTCCGTCTCGTAGCTCACTATCAACTGAGCCAATATGCACTAGCATAGACTGTATAAGTTTATTTTGATCTACTTGTTGCCAAGCATTACTGTCATTTAGCAATGCTTGAAGTTCACATTTTAAATCCGCTTCACTAAATAATGTTTCATGTAATATCATATGTAGTAATTTCTCCTTATGTTTAGAATACATACAATTAATAACATTAATTGTACCTTAATCCATAATCAGAACCACCAGTCTAACTGGTGGTTTGCTCTACGCGTGAAACGCTGGGGTACTACCATGTCTAAAGACACACTGAAAGGTCCGCCAACCGCACTCCGTTTTCACGCTACCACTAAAGTGGTTTTATCATTTTCGCTTTTTTGCTTTTATTTCTTCTCCTGTAAATGGATCAATGAATTCTTTCATGCTCATTTGATCCTCAAGAATATCCTCTTGTAATTGATTTTTTATATATTCCTGAATGATTTTTCTGTTTCTTCCTACTGTATCTACATAATATCCGCGACACCAAAACTTCCTGTTTCCATATTTGTATTTCAGGTTCGCATGTCGGTCGAATATCATTAAACTACTTTTCCCTTTCAAATAACCCACAAACGATGAAACACTTAATTTTGGTGGAATACTTACCAACATATGAATATGATCAGGACAGGCTGTTGCTTCTATAATTTCTACTCCTTTTCTTTCACATAACTGGCGAAGAATTCTACCTACATCTACTTTAATTTGTCCATAAATAATCTGCCTTCTATATTTTGGCGCAAAGACGATGTGATACTTACAATTCCATGTTGTGTGTGCTAAACTTTTATTATCCATTTGGATCCCTTTCGTACGAAGTCGGTTGACCAGACCTGAATTTATTGTACGGCTGGGGATTTTTTCTTGTCCATAGCTAGAAGCTCTTTAGAACCCCTCGCATAGCAAGGGGTTTTCAAAAAATACAAGAAAAAACAGCTTATCATGATAAGCTGTTTCCAAATGGTGCTAGTCTGAGATTTCAATCTTCTCCAAATCCGCAACAAAATCATATTGATTTAATGGTTCTTGCCAATTGTACGTGACAGTTACACTTTGTCCAATTGCAATTTTATCCTGTACTTCCTGAAGTGGAAACCAGACTCCATTCGTGTGTTTAGTAATGATTTCTTCATTCGATAAATGCCCGATTTCCTCTTGTAATGCCCCTGTCACAACTAAAAATCGGTCTTCCTCCATAGCAACGACTGTACCATATTTATACTGTTTAGACATGTTAGGTTTAGACACGTTATATTTGTTCTCTAAATAAGCAATTTGTTGACCATATTTAGCAGTGAAATAATCCATCGCTTCTTTTTTCACTGCAAAGTAAGCCTGCATTTGGTAACTATTTTCGTATTTTTGATAATATTCCTTCATTAGTTCTGCTTGGGCAAACCATTTAAGTGCATTTGCTTTCAGATATTTATCGAAAAATTCATCAAATGTTAGATTGAGTTTTGTTAAACCGTCTTTAAATACTGCACTCTCTTTATATGACTTTTCATATTTTTCTCTTTCCGCTTGCATGTGCTTAGCAATTGCCTTTTCGCTAAATTTGATGTTTTTACTTTCTGCATAGACATAATAAGCATCCAATTCGAATAATGATTGAAAAGTCATATTAATAGATTCTTGGCTTTCATTTGCCTCAATTGCATCTTGGAAAATCATATCATAGTATGTTTCATCTAATATCGGTACAGCATTTGCTGATAACTCGTCCCCATTGTTGACTTGTGTGTATATAAATAACCCTATACATATTGTCAGGATTACAGTATACATACTATACTGCCCGCGTCTTGATTTCATCGGGATAGCACGTTGTTCAATTTGCTTTACTACATTTGTCATCACACGTTTTTTACTTTCTGTTAAATCTCTTATTACTCGTACATCCACTTTACTCATGCAGCAACACCTCCCATTCAATATGCTGTAACTTAGGCTTTAATAATTCACGTCCCCTGCGCAGCCTTGTTTTCACTGTACTGTCAGGGATGCTTAGAAGCTTCGCAATTTCAGCAACAGGCATGTCTTCAAAGTAAAAATAACTTAGTACCTCTCGTTGCTTTAATGGTAGTGAGAATATAGCATTTTCGATTAACGTTTGTTCATCTTGCTGAACGAGCATATCCCTTCTTGAGATTGTCTGCTTGGCAAAAATTTTCTGTTGCACTTGAATTTTGCGATAAGTCCAACTACGTAAATAATCTTTACTTTTGTTCATGACAAGCCTCGATAAATAAGCTTTTAATTCTCCACGTTCTTCATATTTTTGCCGATTGTCATAGAACTTAATAAACACATCCTGAACAATATCCTCTGCTTCTTGTAGGTCCTTTACATAATAAAAAGCAAGACGAATAAGTCGTTCCGTGTGCTGTTCCATTATTTCTTCTAGTTCCTTTACTTGCAACGTCTCGCGCCCCTTTCTGTACCCTATAAACGGTGCTCAGAAGCGAAAGGTTTGTTTTTTAGGGAATTATTATTATTTTTCATCAAAAAAAGGAAGAACCATCTTTTTTTCTGTTGAAGATAACACAATATTTGTAGAGGGTGTACCATAAGGCATTGCAGCATCAATAAACTGCTCTAATGTTTCGACAGAGTAAGTTGCGAGTTTAACAATATAACTAATTTCACCAGCTACTCTGTAACATGCCAAAACATCTGGATGGGCATTACAAAAGTCTGACAGGCTTTTACAGTCAATGGACTTAAACAAGACAATCGCTTGAATGGAGCGATCCATTTTCTTAAGATTTACTTTCGTTGTATAGCCTTCAATACTGCCCTGTTCTTCTAGTTTTTTAACGCGTTCGATAACAGCTGGTGAAGATAAATGAACGATTGTCGCTAGCTCCTTCATTGAGATTTTCGCGTTTAATTGTAATTGGCGTAAAATTTCTGTATCGATATTGTCCATTAGAATCCACCTTTTTTTATTAATTGTTTTTTAATTAATTCCTTTCGTTATAAGGAAAATAGACTTGATTACATTATATAACTTCTGTTATTCAGTTACTCCATTTATTACAATTAAAGCAATAAAGGAGGCATCAACCATATGAAAAAAATCTTACTACTTTTAGCAAATGGCTTTGAAGCGGTAGAAGCAAGTGTCTTTACAGATGTGCTAGGCTGGAACAAATGGGAGGGAGATGGCACAACAGAGGTTGTTACAGTAGGATTACATAACAAATTACAATGTACATGGAATTTTCAAGTTACGCCCGAAAAATTATTGCATGAAATTACACTCGAGGACTTTGATGCACTCGCCATTCCTGGAGGTTTTGAAGAAGCGGGTTTTTATGATGATGCTTTTAGTGAAGCATTTCAACAAGTTATCCGCCATTTTAACGAACATAAAAAGCCCATTGCGACGATTTGTGTAGCATCGCTCGCTTTAGGACATAGTGGCATTTTACAAAATAAGATGGCAACTACTTACAATCACCCAACAAGTAAACGATTAGGTCAGTTACAATCCTATGGAGTAGAAGTTATCAACGAACGGATTGTTCGCACAGAACACATTATTACCTCTTCAAATCCAGGCACTGCGTTCGATGTCGCCTTTCACTTACTCGAAATGCTTACATCTACTCAAAATACATTAAAAGTAAAAGAACTAATGGGATTTAAATAATCTTTTTTACGAAATAGGATCAGCTTATATTGCTTTCGTCCATTCACTGTGCGAAGCCATATAAGAAGGTCCTATTTATTTTATATGACGAGTTATATTAAAAGCTATGTAAACATAACTTACTGTAAAGCGTAACGATTATCATTTATCGAATAATCGTTACTACCCGATTAAGTCAAAGAATTAGGAGGCAAATGTGAATCGTCCACTTTCCAAACAATTATTAAATGCTCGATTTTTTCTGTTGCTCATGATTATTTTGTTTCTTACCCCATCTTTTTTTCCTAGTAGTGCCTGGCTCTTTTCTTTCGCAACGCCACTATTAAATCTCAATACTATATTTTTGAGTATTTTAATAGAAGCTTTACCATTTGTTTTAATTGGGGTTCTAATCGCTGGGTTTATTCAAATTTTTATTACGGAGCAACATATTCAAAAGTGTATTCCAAAAAATAAATTTCTGGCAATTATCATGAGCTGTGTCGTTGGTGCACTATTCCCCGCCTGTGAGTGCGGAATAGTACCCATTGTAAGAAGACTTGTATCAAAGGGGGTACCTATCCATGCCGCAATGGGTTTTATGTTAACGGGACCTCTTATAAATCCTATTGTCATTATTTCTACATATATGGCTTTCGGTAATGATCTAAAAATTGCAGGGTTGCGCATGATATTAGGCTTTATCATAGCCATTATCGTCGCACTGCTTATTAGTATGCTGTTTACTGGAACACAATTTAAAAAGGGTATTCGAACTAATCATGCCCAGCATGGTACAGCAAAACTATCATTCTTTAAAAAATGTTCAAACATGGTCAATCATTCGATTGATGAGTTTTTTGATATGGGCAAATATTTAATCATAGGAGCTTTTTTAGCAGCTTTTGTGCAAACCTTTGTATCTACTAAAACGCTTGTAGACATAGGCGATCATTTTACATCTTCTATGTTAGTCATGATGCTGTTAGCCTATATCCTTTCGTTATGTTCCGAAGCAGACGCCTTTATAGGTGCATCGTTTAGCTCTATTTTTCCAACGCCATCAATACTTGCTTTCTTAATTTTTGGACCTATGATTGATTTTAAAAACACGATTATGATGTTGGGCGTCTTTCGATTGAAATTTGTCCTATCCGTACTAACGATCGTGTTTCTCGTTATCTTTTTTATAATATGGCTAATCGCACCTTTTCTTTAAGGAGGCAACTAATGAAATTTCACTTGCAACAAGCTGTAAAGGCCGTTATTTTATGTGCTTTCTCTGTTATGATTTTCAATTTACATGCAACTGGTGAAATAACGAAATTAATTAACCCAAAATATGAGATGTTAAGTAAAACCGTAGCGATTATATTTTTAGTACTGTTTGTAGCCCAATTAAAAAGAATTTTCTCTTTTTCTAATCATCGCAATCATAACGAGTTATGCGAGTGTTGCGCACATAACTTAGTCAACCCACCGTTTAATTGGAAAAGAGTATTATCGTATCTCATTTTAGTTGTTCCATTGTTTACTGGATTTACATTGCCTACAAAATTTTTAGATGCATCCATAGCGCAAAAAAAAGGCGCGACGCTAATGATGACCAATCAATCTCAAGCCTCAAAAAAAGATGAAGTGGCAAGTCGTAACGAAGTCAATAACGATGGTTTGTTGATAGATCATCCTATTGATCCAAAACTATTAGAAGAAAAACAGGAAATGTCAAAAAAAGAATACGACCTTTTAAAGCAACAACTGGCTCAAAATCCAATTGTCGAGATGACAAATTATATATTCTCAGTATATTACGAGGATATTAATAATAATTTATCACAATATCAAGGCAAAAAAATACGACTAAGTGGTTTTGTGTTAAAAGAAACTGATTTACTAGAAAATCAATTCGTCATTTCCCGATTTTTAATTACGCATTGTGTTGCTGATGCAAGCATTATTGGATTTCTAACGGAAATGCCCGAAGCTGCGAGCTTACAAGAAGATAGCTGGATTGAGGCTGAAGGCACAATTGATATTGGTTACTATAATGGTGTTGAACTCCCTATCATTCGAATCGAACAATGGAAAAACATACAGGAGCCTGCTGAACCGTATATCTATCCAATTGACATTCTCATTAGTATGTAAAATAAAAAAAACCGACCTCCTAAGAGATCGGTTTTACTAAAATAATTATTCAGCAGCTTTCGCGCGAAGAACCATTTGTAGGATACCACCGTGACGGTAGTAGTCTACTTCTACTTCTGAGTCGAAACGAGCTAAAGCTTGGAAAGTTTTAACTGTACCGTCTTCAGATTTAGCAGTAACTGTTAAGATATCACGTGGTTTTACATTGTCAGTAATGTTTACAGAGATTTCTTCTTTACCAGTTAAACCTAGAGAATCAGCAGATTCGCCGTTTAAGTATTGTAAAGGAAGAACACCCATCATTACTAAGTTTGAACGGTGGATACGCTCGTAAGATTGTGCGATAACAGTTTTCACGCCAAGTAGGAATGTACCTTTCGCAGCCCAGTCACGAGAAGAACCCATACCATAGTCGTTACCAGCAAGTACTACTAAGCCAGTACCTTGCTCTTGGTATTTCATACATGCGTCATAGATGTACTCTACTTCGCCTGTTTACCAGTAAGTAGTGAAACCACCTTCTGTACCAGGAGCTACTTGGTTACGGATACGGATGTTTGCAAATGTACCACGCATCATAACTTCGTGGTTACCACGACGAGAACCGTATGAGTTGAAGTCACGGATTGCAACACCGTTTTCGATTAAATATTTACCTGCAGGTGTATCTTTACCGATTGCACCAGCTGGAGAAATATGGTCAGTTGTAATTGAGTCACCGAACTTCGCCATAATGCGTAAGCCGTCTAAGCCTTTGATAGCTTCTGGCTCTTTTGCAAGACCTTGGAAGAATGGTGGGTTTTGGATGTAAGTTGATTTGTCATCAAATGTGTATAGAGACTCAGTTGATGTTTCAATTGCATTCCATTTTTCGTTTGCTGTGAATACAGTTTCGTATTCTTTTTGGAATAATTCACGGTTAACTACAGTACCTAATACAGCGTTAACTTCTTCAGTTGAAGGCCAGATATCAGCGAAGAATACTTCGTTTCCATCTTTGTCTTTACCGAATGAATCTTTTTGTAGGTCGATATCCACAGTACCAGCAAGTGCGTAAGCTACAACAAGTGGTGGTGAAGCTAAGTAGTTCGCTTTTACAAGTGGGTGTACACGGCCTTCGAAGTTACGGTTACCAGAAAGAACAGACGTTACGAATAAGTCGTTCGCTTTGATAGCTTCTTCGATTTCAGGAAGTAATGGACCTGAGTTACCGATACATGTTGTACAACCGTAACCTACAGTGTTGAAACCGATTTGGTCAAGGTATGTTTGTAAACCTGAATCTTCAAGGTAACCAGTTACAACTTTAGAACCTGGTGCTAAAGAAGTTTTCACCCATTTTGGTACAGTTAGACCTTTTTCTACAGCTTTTTTCGCAACTAAACCAGCAGCGATTAAAACGTATGGGTTAGATGTATTTGTACAAGAAGTGATAGCAGCGATTGCTACAGCACCTGTTGGAATTTCTACATCACCTTCAGCAAATTTAGCTACAGAAGTTTTTTCGAATTCATCTTCAGTTAAACCGAAACCTTGAGTTCCTTGTGGAGCCACTACTGCTTCTTTGTAACGAGAACGCATTTGAGATAGTGGAATTAAGTCTTGTGGACGTTTAGGACCAGAAAGGTTTGGTTCGATTTCAGCTAAGTTTACTTCTAATACGTCAGTGTAAACTGGCTCTAATGCTGGATCAAAGAACATGTGGTTCGCTTTTAAGTAAGCTTCAACAACCGCGATGTGCTCTTCGTCACGACCAGTTAAACGCATGTAGTTTAATGATTCTTCGTCAATAGCGAAGTAACCACAAGTAGCACCATATTCAGGAGCCATGTTAGAGATTGTTGCACGGTCAGCTAGTGGTAATTTAGATACGCCAGGTCCGAAGAACTCAACGAATTTACCAACTACGCCGCGTTGACGTAAAACTTGTGTTACTTTTAATGCTAAGTCAGTAGCAGTCGTTCCGTTTGGAAGATCACCAACTAATTTAACACCGATAACTTCTGGAATTGGGAAGTATGAAGGTTTACCAAGCATACCAGCTTCAGCTTCGATACCACCAACACCCCATCCAAGAACGCCGATACCGTTGATCATTGTTGTATGTGAGTCAGTACCTACTACTGAGTCAGGGAATGTTTCGAATGTACCGTCAGCATTTTCGTTTACGTGTACAACTGGAGCTAAATACTCTAAGTTTACTTGGTGAACGATACCTGTTGCTGGAGGTACAGCACGGAAGTTATTGTAAGCAGTTTGAGCCCATTTTAAGAAGTTATAACGCTCAGCGTTACGTTCGAATTCAAGGTCCATGTTAGCTTGTAATGCAGATGCATTACCGTATTTGTCAACTTGTACTGAGTGGTCAATTACAAGGTCAACTGGAATAGCAGGGTTGATTTTGTTTGGATCTCCGCCCATTTCTTTCATTGCTGAACGAAGAGATGCAAGGTCAACTACTACTGGTACACCAGTAAAGTCTTGTAATACTACGCGAGAAGGTTTGAATGGTACTTCAGCTTCTGGATCAGCACCGTTACCCCATTTTGCTAATTCGTTTACGTGCTCTTCTTTGATTACGTATGCATCATATTGACGTAAAACTGATTCTAATAATACTTTGATTGAGTAAGGAAGGTTTGAAACTTTTGCAACGCCAGCTTTTTCAATCGCAGCTAAGTCATAGTAATTGTAAGTTTTACCATTAACTTCGAATGATGCGCGGCTGTTGTGTAAATTACCTTGTGCCATTTGCGGATCCCCCTAAATATCTTTTTGAAAAGGCCTATGTAAAGCATCTTTTCTCCACCACCCATAATAACGTATTTATATTCATAAGTAAATTACATTAATATTATCTTTTTCAATAAGTATTTCTTATGACAAGTGATGTCTTTTATTTATTTTACATGAATGAGCGAATTTGTGACGAAAATGACATATTTCGGCTTGTTTTATTTTAGACATTTTTTAAAAAAATATGCACATTTAGTTTGCAACAATAATAAAATTAGTTGTTTACTATAAAAATACAGGCATTGAACCCCCGAAGCACCAAATAATAAAGGAAAATCAATCCATTCAGTTCGATACAGTATCCTTTGTGACCAGAGACTTTAACGCCATACTAAGCTCTTGAATTTGATCGGTTGTACTAGTCATCATTTCAAGCATTTGATGTTCGTCCTCAACCGAAAGTAAAATGTCACTAGTAGAAGCAGCATTTTCCTCCGTCATCTCATTCAACTTTTCAATTTGTTCTTGAATTTTTTCAAATTGCAAAATGGCACTACTTAATTCATTCATACCACTTGTTAAATCCGTATTGGTTATAGCAAAGGTATCTTTTAAAACGTTAAAGAAATGGCTGACATCCTGCAACAGCAATTCACCATATTGTAGTGCTTGTTCTCCATCATTCGAACGTTGTTGAGCTTCCGTTGATTTTTCGAATATTGTTTTAGTTACATTTGTAATGCTAACCGTAATGGCCGCACTTTCTTCTGCCAATTTCCGTACCTCATCAGCAACAACAGCAAATCCCTTTCCTTGTTCGCCTGCTCTAGCAGCTTCAATCGTGGCATTTAATGCAAGTAAGTTCGTCTGTTCTGCTATATGTTGGATACCTTTCAACAAGTTATCCACTGTGTGCAAACTTTGTTGCAATGCTTGGACGGTCTCGGCAGTTGAACCGATTGCATTGTTCATAACACTCATTTGAGCCATCGCCTCTTGCATTTTGCCCCACCCTGCTAATACTTCCTGTTGGAGATTACTAGATTTCGCTACCGTATCCTGTGATATGGAAAAGGTTTTATTAACAAATTGTACGGATTCCTTCATTGTTCCGTGAATCATTTGTAAACTTGAGGCTTCCTGTTGAATACTAGCCGCGATATCTTCTGTTGCTTGTAATATTTGCTTACTTGACCCCGAAATACTGTGCATAGTTTGTTGAAAACGTGTAATATGCTCATCTAGTCTATAGCTACTTTGTTCAATTTGATTGAAGGTCATCTGTAGTTGAGCGAGCGAAGCTTTTACTTCATTTTGCTGCGCCGCTGCATGTGTAATTAGCTCATTTCCCCATTTTGCCAGTAGAAAGAAAACAATCATAACGCCATTGGTAATGGCTAATAATGTAATGAATACAATAATATCGTTGAAAGGTCCCAAGAGTGATTCCGATTTCACTATATATAAAATCACGAAGCTTACGTTTAGTATGATCCCAAAAAAGATAATCAGTTCCTTTTTAAAGTACAACGCAATAATGGCAATTGTACAAAGCAAAATATAATGCTTGTTCAATGAAAAACTATCTAGTAAAAACAATGTGAAAACGATACTGGATGGGATCATGCCAAATATAAATCCTTTAATATATGTTTGGATAGGTAAAAAATAATTACATAAAGCGAAAGCAATTACCGCCAGACCAATAAATAAGAACATAATTCCTTTTGTAAGTATCATTGGGCCACAAATAAGAATAGCTAAAATTGAAATGATGGCTAAATTAACACGATGAACTTTCCGTGTATCATAGCGAATATTGACCTCCATTATATTTCTCCCCCTAAAAAATGAATGGACATTCAGTTTGTTTTTCTATTATTATATAGTATAAACATTACTTTTTGTAGACAAAAAAGGTATTTTAGAGAAAATTTAGCTTTTTTAATCAGAAGGGAGATTTTTTAATGGAGAGCGTACAAAAAATAGCACCAAACTTTTTTTGCATTGATACGCACGATTTGAATCGGAAGGAACGCACAAGCGCTTATTTACTTATCGATGAGAAAATTGCGTTGATTGAAACATCTGCAAGTCCTTCCGTGCCCTATATAATAGAAGGTTTAAATGAATTGCAAATTACACTAGATGATATTGACTATGTCATCGTTACACATATTCATTTAGATCATGCAGGCGGGGCTGGTCTTTTTCTTCAAAGTTGCCCGAAAGCAAAATTAGTCGTACATCCCCGTGGTGCTGGGCATATGGTTGACCCAACCCGCCTAATTGCAAGTGCAAAGGCTGTATATGGTGAAGAATTCCAACGCCTCTTTGACCCAATCGTACCGGTTGCGCCTGAACGGATTATGGAAGCTAGGCATGGCGATATTTTATCATTGGGCAATCATCAACTAACTTTTTACCATACAGAAGGTCATGCCAAGCATCACGTATCCATGCATTACTCTGCGACGAATGGAATGTTTGTAGGTGATACAACAGGTGTCTGTTATCCAGAGTTGGCCTATGAAGCAATTGATTTAATTATCCCTTCAACTTCCCCGAATCAGTATGATCCGGATACGATGGAGCAATCGATTCAATTATACGAAAAACTTAACGTTCAGGAATTGTATTTCGGTCATTACGGTGCTTATCAAAATCCAACAGAAGCCTATCGTCAAGTTCGTTACTGGACGCCGTTGTTTCTAGTTGAAGGAGAAAAGGCACTAGCTTCACCGGGTACTTTAGCACAGCAAGCTAAATTATTAGATACGAGATTACAAGCACTATTACATCAATATCTACAGCGAAATGGTATTGCAGAAAGCCATCCCGTCTATCAAACACTTCCTTTTGATACAGCAGTATCAGCAATGGGCATTCTTGATTATTTGCAAAAAAGCAAACCATCTACTAGCAAATAGATAAAGAATCTGCTCATTTCTCACGATAACTTTGAGAAATGTTGCAGATTCTTTTATTGGTTATTTAAATGCTGAAGCACTGCCTGAAAATCCTGTTCTTCCCCTATCGCTTGAAAATGGATCAATGGATTACCCACTCGTTTGATTCGCTCTATAACAGCAGGTATCGTAAATTGTTCCGGTGATAGTTTGTCGTTTACTTCATTCCAATGTAGAGGTGTTGCAACTAAGCCCATTTCGTTACCTCTGGTGGAAAACGGCGATATAATGGTTTTCCCTTCCGCATGTTGCACATAATCTAAATACAATCTATCTTTGCGATTTTTCTTTAAACGTTCAATCGTATATAATTCGGGTTTTTGCTCACATAAAAAACGACAGACAAACTCTGTAAAAAGGCGAACTTGTTCATAAGAAAATGTATTGAATGGTAATGGAATATAAACTTGCAAACCTTTGCCACCAGAAGTTTTAACAAAAGACTGTAGTTTAAAATAATCAAATATTTCTTTTAAGTGTAGTGCACCGCTTATGGCAAGTGAAAATGCGTCGACCGAAGGAGGATCTAGGTCAAAAACAATCTCTGTAGGCTTTTCAGTGTCAATCGTTTGAAAAGGGATGTGAAATTCTAATGCAAGTTGGTTCCCTAACCACAACAGTGTTTCAAGATTATTGCATAGGATACTATGATGTTCGCTCATTCTTTCTGTTTCGACAAATGCAGGTAGATGTTCCGGACTGCTTTTTTGATAGAAACTCTCCCCTGGTACCCCATGAGGAAAACGAATTAACGTAATAGGTCGATTTCGTAAAAATGGCAGTATAAAAGGTGATACAAGCTGTAAATAGTACAAATAGTCCTCTTTTGTAATCGCGATAGCACACCGGCTTGTTGGGATGCGTGACTGGCACACTATCCGGTATTGGCATAAGCTGGCGTTGCATAAGTTGCCAATTACAGTACTGGTGTTCCATTTCTAATCGAAATGCATGAAAACGAGGTTCTCTTAACTTACTACCATCAAAGTCGATACATGCGATATCAATACAGATGGATGGTTCTAATTGCCATGTTTCGTTGTTTTGTTGCCCGTTTGCTTGAAAAAATGTAATAAGGGTATTTAACTCTTCCTTTTTCATCCCATGCCTAAAAACAACCACTTCCGTTAGCACACCCTGTCGATGCACACAACCGTGAAAATATCCATTTCCTTTATCAAATTTGTTCACAATCACTGTGACAATTTTCCAATTCTTAATTTTTAGCCAATGTGTTGACCGTACAGCCTCCTGCCATTTACTCGTCTTTTTCTTGGCAATAATACCTTCACCATTATAAATTTTGATGAAATGCCACAAAGTTTGGCTATCTTCAAAAACATCAATTGCTTGTAAACGATGGTTTTCTTCATATTTAATAGCAGTCGGTAGCTTTAACGATGTAAAAAGAGTGTTTAGTTGCTGTTTTCGCGTTTTTAAATAGCGATTCATTTGACTTTCCCCTTGATAGGAAAGTAAATCAAAAACAATATAATGACAAGGAAAGGATGTGGCATGTGCAGCAATCACTTCTTTTTTTTGCATTCTTCCCCGTTGTTGCACGATTGCAAATTCACTTTTATAGTTGTTAATTAAATACACTATTTCTCCGTCAAATACTAACGGTAAAAATTCTTTGATGTGATTATAAAGACTTCTGCAATAATCAATAATTTCCGGAAACAAATGATTTAACACATTGCCATTTCTACTTTTCAAAATAGGCTCTTCATCAGTCCACTGTAATAGACAGCGGAATCCGTCATATTTCCCTTCGTAAAGCCAATCATCTCCTTTTGGCGGCTCATTTACTTCTACTAGTAACATTGGTTTAATCTTGTACACCTACTTTCTTATTTTGTACTGTTGACACTATTTTTATTTAGCATACATAAAACACATCAAATTATTACATAGTAAGAAAAACGAGGTGACAACATGCATACAGTTTGGAAAGGTAGCATTTCATTTGGTCTTGTCAACATACCAGTTAAACTACATGCTGCTACAGAAAATAAAGACATTAAATTACGACAACTTCATAAAGAATGCCATACACCTATTAGCTATAAGAAAGTATGTGAGGGTTGTAATCAAGAAGTAACAGAAGAGAATATTGTAAAGGCATATGAGTATGCAAAAAATAAGTTTGTCGTTCTAGATGAAGAAGAGCTAGAGAACTTGCGTAAAGAAAACGAAGATAAGGCTGTTGAAATTATCGATTTTGTTAAATTAGGCGAAATTGACCCTATCTATTTTGAACGAACTTATTTCTTATCGCCTGATACTACAGGCAGTAAGGCATATGCCCTATTGCGACAAACATTAGAAGAGTCAGGTAAAATTGGCGTTGCTAAAATTATTATTCGTTCGAAGGAACAGCTTGCGATTGTTCGTGTTTATCAAAATGCCCTCGTAATGGAAACAATCCATTTTCCTGACGAAGTTCGTAGTGTGCAAGATGTTCCAAACATCCCAAGCGAGCCAACCATTGTTCAAAAAGAATTAGACGCTGCACTGATGCTAGTTGACCAGTTAACAACGGTATTTAATCCAGAAAAATATACAGATGACTATCGCAATGCTTTAATGGAACTTATCGAAGAAAAGAAAACGACAAATTCAGTATCTGCCAGTGATAAGCGTCCACTACCTGACAACGTTACTGATTTGATGTCAGCACTCCAAGCTTCTTTAGATAAAACAAAAAAACCTACAACAAGAAAAAGAGCAACCAAAACGAAGAAAAATGCGTAATGCGGCGCTCACCAACCATAGAACAAAAGGCATCGAGAACTTATATACTCGATGCCTTTTTCTTGTGATATAGCTAACCCCCCACAAAAGGAAACGTACGTTTGTTCATCATGTTATAATTAGTATAAAAATTGATGGATGGTGTCTAATGATCAAAGTAAATATTGAGGAACGTATGAATCACTATCGTGTTCAAGGGTTAAGCCTTTTAGTAATTGAAAAGGGGCAAATTAGTCAAATAGAACATTATGGATATCTTATGGCAGGAACTAGGCAAAAAGTAAATGACCAATCTATTTTCAATGCCTGTTCTATAAGCAAATTTTTCACGAGCATGGTAGTAATGGTATTAGTAGAACAAGGCTATTTAGATTTAGATGAGGATGTCAATAACAAACTGAAATCGTGGAAGGTACCGGAAAATCAATATACGAAGCTAAAAAAAGTAACATTACGAAACTTACTTTGTCATCAATCTGGCATTATAGATCCAGTGAATAGTTTTTCAACTTTAAACGCTGCTCATGCGAAACCGTCAATGGTAAATTTGTTAAATGGCACAACACCTTACTGTCAAAGCCCTATAGAAGTAAGTGGTGAACCTTGGCATGCATTTCATTATTCGGATGCTGGTTTTTGTATTATACAGTTATTAATAGAAGATGTAATGGCACAATCATTTGACTCGATTATAGAAGAGCATATATTTAAACCGTTAACTATGACACATAGCACATTTTCTACAACATTTGCATCATCAAAAGCACAATCTTTCGCTAGTGGTCACCACAAAAATGGAAAATCGGTGACAGATAACTACCCAATTTATCCTTACCCTGCGGCTTGTGGTTTATGGACATCCCCCGCTGATCTAGCTAAATTATTACTAGAGTTAATAAATGCTTTAAAGGGCTCTAGTAAAATCGGTATCTCTGCAAACCTAGTCGAAGAGCTAATTCAACCACAAGGTGCTAAAGAATGGGCTGGTTTAGGTGTATTCCTTGAGGGCTCAGGACAAGAAGTAGAAATCTCCTCCCTTGGCTGGGGTATTGGGTTTCAATGTATGCTTGTATTATTTCCTTATATAGAAAAAGGAATGATTGTTATGACAAATACTGATTTAGGCGTTCATCAAATGCAAGGAATCATAGGTGAACTATACAAATCACTTATCTCCTGTTCATAAAACGACGTTTTCCCCTACCAAATCCAAACAAAACTAAGCAACCAGTCGTTGGTATAATACCGACAACTGGTTGGACAATGCTTTTTTGACCGCCTTTTAGATATATCTCTTTATTGCTAAAACATAAAATCAACTTTCTTGTTTTACTTTATAATGCATTTGCACCATCTGTCCATAACATGTTGTCTTTATTAATTCTAGATTGATTTGCGGATTATCCTTTTTAAATAAGGCTATGCCAGAACCTAATATATGCGGGGTAATGGTAATAATGTATTCGTCAATTAGATTTTCTTTCATAAAAGCATCAAGAATCTCTGCTCCACCAACCATCCAAATATGTGCTCCTGATTGTTTCTTTAACTGTTGGGTAAACGATACAACATTTTCATTCACAAATTCCACATCGTCATTTTTGTTCTTTGCTGATTTCGAGAAAACATAACATTTTTTATCAGAATATGGAAAAGCATCAGAGTGTTCCATCACATAATCATAGGTGCGTTTCCCCATTATGATGGTATCAATTGTTTGATACATATCCATGTACCCATTATCCCCTTCCCCTTCTGATTCTAATAACCATTGTAAGTCATCATCCTCTTTCGCAATAAATCCATCTACACTAGTCGCAACAAATAAAACAATTTTTCTATTCATTAGGTGGTCTCCTTTTCTCATGAGCGTTTTGCTTTTGATTAAATCATTAGCACAAACTATACTAAACAGTATACATGACAAGTAATGGCATGATTAAAAGAAAAGGTGAGAATATGTCTAAAGCAAAACGTTTATTAGATATTCTACTATTTGTAAATGCGAAAAGAAAATTTACAGCGCAAGAACTAGCCGATGAATTTAAAATATCCGTCCGAACTGTGCATCGTGATTTATTGGATTTAAGCGATATGGGTTTACCCATATATGCAGAACAAGGGAGGAATGGAGGATATACCGTTATTACAACACGTCTACTTCCACCTATGTTATTTACAGAAGAAGAAGTTGTATCCATTTTCTTTGCATTTCAAGCGCTCAATTATTATCGTGATTTACCTTTTGATGCTGAAATCCGCTCCGTCACGCATAAATTATATCGTTCACTTCCAAAAGATGCCCAAGCAAAAGTAGATAAACTTCGCTCTTATATTGCCTTTTGGAATCCTAAGAGAACAATCGATACCCCTTTATTAAAAAATGTTTTAGATGCGTCGATTGAAGGAAGTCAGCTTCACATTCAATACCACTCAAAAAAAGCGATAACAACAAAGCATATTCGTCCTATCGGTGTATATGCTCATAATGGACTATGGTATATGCCTGCATACGACTTTCATAAAGATAAAGTTTTATTATTTCGTGTGGATCGTATCCATGCCATTATTTCAAGCATAAAAGACGACAGCAATTTTACAAACTTAGAAGAATGGTTTGATTCATATGAAGTAAAAACCCCTATTAGATTGCTTGTTGAACTGTCTAAAGAAGGCGTACGCCAATGTCTAAGTGAGCCAAATTTCCAAGGTTTCGTGACCATCAACGAACATGGTACGGGTACTATCGATGCGGTGATTGATGAAGGTGAGCTTCACTTTATCGCTCCTCTATTTTATAGACTAGGATTACATGCAAAAATTATTGAGCCAGAAGAATTAATCCAACATATGCGGAAACAGGCTAAAGAAATTTTAACGATGTATCAAGAAGGAAATTTATAAATGGCTCGTTCCAATTAGAATCTGCGTGGAAAATTTTTTGTTGGTCTGAAAATAAATATTTTATAGGTTATTAAAAATAAGGAAAAGTAAGCAGTAAAATAGAGTTTGCGCCTTGCCCATATGTATACGATGTAACGTTGTTAAATCCTTAGCCTTGTTAATAGTAACTATATTGCCTCTCTCATTATGTATAAAGATGTTTCTTGGATAACAAGACCTTCTATGTTAACATTTACAAAAACCCCAATTAAGGAGTGAAATTATGGCGACCATTGAAGACTTTATGGCACTGGATATTCGAATCGGTACAGTTATGGAAGCGGAAGAATTACCAAAGGCACGAGTTCCCGCTATTAAAATGAGCATTGATTTTGGTGAAACATTGGGCATTAAGCAATCTTCTGCACAAATTACAAAACGATATACACCAGATGAAATCATCGGCAAACAAGTAGTAGCAGTTGTCAATTTCCCGCCACGGCAAGTAGCAGGTTTCAAATCAGAGGTTCTCGTAATCGGTGGTGTGCCGATAGAGGGAGATGTCATTCTATTAACACCCGATCAATCAGTACCCAATGGCACAAAAATTAGTTAAAGCACCCTATTCCCATTTTCACTGTCACTTTGCCATCCGTATAAAACATTTTATTTGATTGCACTGACAAATGGCTAAAGCTTGATAACTTCCTCTGCATATTCATAATAGTGTAAAGCTTAAAAAACCTTTACAAAAACTCTCCTGTTTTGGGGTCACTTTCTTTAGGGAAGTGACTCTTTTCTATTTTTAGAATATTAAAAATCGCCCACAATAACGTACGCTTTTTTTGTTCATTTCAATTATTGATGAAGTTGTGATAGACTTGAAGTTTAGTGCCTAGAGACATCTACAATTATTTGACCAATATCAAGTGATCAATAATAGAAAAGGATGATAACCCATTGATTAATGAACAACATACCAATAAATATATATACACATATGTCCATCATGTAGATGAATACGATTTATGTAGAATGGAGATGCGCTCTTTTTTCGGTGTAGATTCCTCATCAAACTATATGATAAGCAATCTAGAAGTTGACCCTAGTCGTAGTCCTTTTATACAAGATCGACTTGCAGTGCTGTTTGAAGACCATAGCGTAGAAAATATAAAAAAATTAGTGAAGAATTTAATAGTTGGTGAAAAAACTTATAAGGTAGTTTGTTTAAATAATTTTGTTATAGGTCAAACAAAGAAAATTTCTCAGCCAGAGCGCCGACGAATAGAACGCGAGCTAGGGTTGTGTATCGAGGGAGACCCTGATCTAAATTATCCTGAAATTATTTTTGGTCTTATTTTAATAGATGGAAAATGGTATTTCGGTAAACATCTGAAAAGTGAGTCCATTTGGCGTAAACATTTACATAAACCAAATAGTTATTCAACAGCACTTAGTACAAGAGTTGCTCGCGCTGTTGCCAATATCGCCATTCCTCAGCCACAAAATATTCGTGCTATTGACCCTTGCTGTGGTATAGGAACGGTAATAGTAGAAGCTCTTTCTATGGGTATTGATATTGAAGGAAGAGATATCAATCATTTTGTTTGTAGCGGTTCTCGCGAAAATATAGCCTATTTTGGTTTACAAGGAAAGATTACTTTAGGTCCCATTTCAGAAGTAACAGAACACTATGATGTAGCTATTATTGATTTACCATATAATTTGTTTACGCATTCATCACGTGAAGATCAATATAATATACTTAAACATGCTCGTCGAATTGCGGATAAAGTAGTTGTCGTTACTATTGAAACAATTGATGATTTAATACATGATGCTGGTTTCATGATTGCTGATCGCTGCATTGCGAAAAAGCAGTCTTTCTTACGTCAGATTTTATTATGTCAATAAGCCTTCTCTATCACCATAAATGATTAATAACCCATTGGTGCTGATAGGAATTTCTTTCATCGGCCTAAATGGGATTTCAAAATAAACATCCCATATAGCCTATCAAAATTAAAAAGCACCTATTAGTCCTCACTAATAGGTGCTTGCTTGTTTACAATTTATTAAAAATAAGTATTATTTCTCGCCGCTTAATTCTACTAAAATTTTAGCTTGTGATTTATCGTTTGTTAAAGCTTCAAAGCCTTTTTCAACGATATCATCTAATTGAATACGGACAGTAATAATTCCTTGAGGTTTTAATTGACCACTGCCCATTAAATCAACTGTTTGTTGGAATGATGTTGGTGTGTAAGCAATACTTGAAGTAATTTTCACACCTGTATTTGTTAAATGAATTGGATTCCATTCAATTGGACGAGCAAAGATTGATACAATAACCATAGTACCACGAGCTCTTGTTGCATCGATTGCTTGTTTAAATGTTGGCGCAACACCTGCAACTTCAAATGATACATCCACACCGTCTGGAACGATTGCGCGAATTGCTTCTACACCATCTACTTCACCAGAGTTAATCACGTGCGTTGCACCAAGTTCTTTTGCTTTTTCAAGACGTGTTTCAGATAAATCCAATACGATAATTTTACTTGCACCAGCTGCTTTAGCTGCAATAGCCGTTAATAAGCCGATTGGGACAGCACCAAAAATCGCCACAGTATCACCGAAACGTAAATTACCCTCTTTTACAGCTTGTACTGCTACAGCTGTCGGTTCAACAAGTGCACCGTCTTCAAGTGTCATTGTTTCAGGTAGTAAATAAACATTGCTTTCAGGAGCATTTGCATAAGTAGTGAAGCCACCATCGCCATGTAAACCGATGAAGCTAAAACCATCATAAGCGTCCATATCTTCAGGTTTGTTACCGTGCGTTAATGTAGGGTTAATTGCAACGCGATCGCCCACTTTAAACTTAGTAACGTTTGCACCAACTTTTTCAATAGTTCCTGCAAATTCATGCCCCATAATCAGTGGAGCGATTTCACCAGTTAATTCATCTTTTTCTTTTGTTGGAATAAAGACAGGTCCTTCTTGATATTCATGTAAATCACTACCACAAATACCAGCCCAAGCTACACGAACTGTAACTTCATTATCTTTAAGAGCTTTTAATTCTCTGTCCTCAATACGAATGTCTTTTTCTCCGTACCAAACTGCTGCTTTCATAATGTCGAAACCTCCGATGGAATTTATGTCTTTTTGTCACAACTTCATTCTATCACTAAAATAAAATGATACAAATATAATGACTCAAAAAAATTATAGTAATCCTATTAATTTAGTATACAACTAAACCAAAACAATATATTGATGTTCTAAAACAAATAACACTATATATTGTATATTATAAATTTTGATATTTTCTCTATAGTAAAATACATATTTTATTAGTATATTAATAAACGTTTTAAATATTGAAATATTTGCTGTTTAATTAGGGTGCATTTTGCAGTGAAAAGAAGATTAACAATATGAATTGTTGTTAATCAAATCTTTTGGTTATGATAATCGAGGATTTAAGAAATGTCGTTTCCATCATTGTCGGGAGCGTTGGAAAGAATGAACACTCTCTTTCCAAATCTCGAATGAGAACGACATGAAATGGAATAGTTTACAACGGAATAAGAATGCAAAAAATGTTTTCCAAATTGTCTACCAACAAAAATAGCAATCCAATTAGCTATAGCAGAAAAAAAATATTTTCGATACTACAAAAAATCTCCTAAATATGAAGTAATTATAAACGAACCGAAATCTCTTCTTTTTTCATAAGACTTCCCTTTCTTTAGTATCATTGCCTTGTAGTATATAAGAATAATTTTTCTACATTACATCTCCATATGGGGCATTGTTATTCTCACAGCTAATTCTACAATTGGCTGTGAAAAGGTACTTGGAATCATCGGACTTGGTAAATCGCTATTATAATTTGCACGTCCAAAAGATGCTTCTCCTACTTGAATCCAATCTAAATCATCTGTGCCTTGTATAGCACCTATAAAATGATAATCTGCACTATATGTATCAAAACAGTCTTTATTAGGAATAGCTCTGCAGACCTCTGCCTCTTTTGTAGGATCAACTCCAAGTTGTTTAAAGAAATCCAAAACTTGTGGACTTGCATATAGAATTTGCTTAGCGAAAAGTTGGCAATCCTCACAACCACAATGAGCTTTTTCGGATACTTTCCTATCTTTACAGTGAAATAATTTCTAACAATATATTAACATTCCACAAACCTTTTTAATTCTAATGACTTTGTGTATTTTACTATCGAAAAAGAGCCCCCGATTGTTCATATATCTAACAATCGGGGGCATTTTTTAATACCTTGTACTATATAATAGGCAATTTTTAGCTCATTACATTTACTTGATTTAATTGCTTAATATCTTGTTTACGATCCCACTCAAATGTAATTAAATCTTGACTATTTAAATTTTCAGCCATTAATGAAACGGCTGAAATTCGACTATTGTCATACAGTTTAAAGTAATAGTTTTTACTTTGTGCACACATAGCTGAGGTATAGATGGTATAATCCGTTTTCCCCTCATTTGTCAAAACAACACCTTTTGGGATATTTACAGAAGATAGAATATGGAACAAGTTTGTTACGCCTTCTGTTTCATTTTTGGCTTTTTCAGTATATTTTTTCCAGTATGCTACCCGAAGAAAACGTGCTGACGGCGTAAAATCACCTGGTAATCCTAAGCCCCCTGCCCCTTGCCCAAACGGTGTCAAATCCAAGTCTCCCATCATAATATCTTGTGGCGGATTTGGTGTGACACCAATGTAAGCTCTTAAATTTGTCTGATGCCATTCATAGCCAGGGCTATTCGTCATGACGCCAATCGTTTTTCGATGAATGGTAATGCCTGTTTTATCCGGTTCAATAACAATCGATTCACCAGAAGCATCTGTAAATGTATAGTGAAGTGGGGGTGCAAAGCCAAGTATTATATTGGCCTCATTCAATAATGTATAAGAAGTTAATTTTTCAATAACATCATCGACAGTTACACAATTTCCTAAAACTTGAGAAATTACATACACGGGATTGATGCCTCTTGTGCCTTTTTTAGGTTCGTCAGCATAAGTCGCAAATGTAGCATAGTAAAGCATTGCGCCCATTAATCCCTTTTCGTTTACCCCATCATAGAGAACTGGTGATGTAATGTCAGTGCTTCCCATTCCAACAAAAGCATATGAATTGTTAATGACTACATTTTCTTTTTCTAACAATCGAATGCCGTAATTACGTGGGACAATAATCACTTTACTATCTGGTTCCATTGTAAAATCCATTGTGCGAGCGAATAAACTTTTATCATCTGTTGTACGAATTGATAAGCTACTGCAACCTAACATAAAAAACACTCCCTTGAAAAAGTATTTTAAAAAAATGTAACGGAATTATTTTTAAATCAACTAACGTATCTTCATAATAAAGAATTTACTTCACTTATCACGAGTACCATAATTAACTAAAAATAGATTTATTCCGCTTCCAAAATCATACTATCACTTCCGTTAATGGAAATTCAAGGATAAATTTACGCCGTTTTTTGGCGGTCATACCACCTTTTTTTAAGACTGAAATTTCCAATCCCATGCAATAACGCCACATCGCGCCACATACACCGTCATTTTTTGGCGTTACTATTATTTTCTAATACTATGAAAGTAGTATTTTTAAAAAATCCACTGTCTAACAATTGACTTTCTAATAAAATTCATATTTTTATAGGCATGTATTTTTTCACTAAACTGTCAAATTTGATATACGTTTACACATATAAAAGACCCTCTTTGCTTAGCAACTGGTGCAAATATAACTATCTTTTATGATTAGGAGGTAGGTTAAAGGATATGCTATTGAATAGGTAACTTATTATGAACTACTAGTAAATTACAAAATCACCATTTAAGGTTACATTTCATAGAATGGCATTTAATTCCTACAATTATTACTGGCAACACTTACCAATATTGATACAATCTTAACAATGATAGCAATTATAGATTTAAGATAAAACATTACATATCTTCAATGTAATTTTTATAAATTAAAATAATAGGAGGATTTATTAGTGGGATTATTTGATATCTTTAAAGGGGACAAGGTTCATAACAAACAAGGTATGAATCCCCATTTTGCATTTGTAACTTCTTTACTCTATATGATGGGGGCAGATGGTGAATATGATAATGAGGAAATAGGCCAGTTGTTATCAGTTATTGGAGGTAAGAAAAAAGGCAGTACAGTTTATGTAGGTGGTAACAATAATGATTTAATGGACCAAGTTATTAAATACGTAAATAGAAATTCCGTAGACCAATTTTTACTTGAAGCGGCTCCAGCATTAACTGATGCTCAAAAGATGTGCATTTTAGTTAATATTATCGATTCATCTTTATCTGATGGTGAAGCTGAAATCCAAGAACAAAAACTATTTGCTAAATTCTTAAAAGCTTTCGGGATTTCTGAAGAAAGATTCAAACCTTTCTTTGAAGTTATTGTTTTAAAAAATGATCGTTCAGTATTCTTAAATCCAAACCATGCTAAAAATCAAACTGGATATAAAGTAAATCTTTCAAAATAAAATCCCAGTCACTCATTTTAAATGAGTGACGTTTTTGTGTTTATAATAAAATCAAAGTTAAATTCATCTCGTTCTTTTGCTTGTGTAGATTAGGCTGCTGTATATGACAAGATTATCTTCCCTTATACAAAAGCATTTGTTGCAATAATTCTAGAACAACGTTTACACAAGTATAATTGGGCAAAAATAAATAACCAGATAATGAGCATCTGATTATTTAATCGACCCACCCGAAAATTTCATCAAATGAGTTTAATAGTATTAGATTTTTAAATTCCTGCTACTATTTAAGTGAAGTAAGAAATAAAATTTAATTGCTATACTTTGATTTAAGAACGTTATTTGAAATATCTTTAAAAACCCGAGACAATATCAAAAGGCGTAGCGTATCCGTTTACTAACACTTGAACTGTGTCATATTTTGCATCACCATGAGTAATTTTAAATACGTACTGTTTTAACTCACTATTTTCTTGACTTACACTATCTAACTTTATGTCTAATATGTTCTCTCTCACTTCAAGTTGAGCTATTACTGTTTCTAAAGATTGAAAAATAATATAGGCGTCTCCCTTTTCACTATCATGAATGTATTGCAGTGTGGAATTGGGATTAATTCTTTCCGTTACTTTTGTTGGAACACTTTGAATTTCAATAATACTTAATTCTTTTGAATAACAAGCTGCTACTATGATTGCCGTAACTAACATTAAAGAAATTTGTCTCCTCAATTAAACACCTCATTTCTATTAGGTAACCTTGTTTTCACAAATATTATATAACTCAACATGCCGAAAGCGGATGGAGGACATTTTGCTCTTAACGCTGTATATCCAAATGAACCACAATAAGTATTTATTTTTTATTTTTTCGTTCTAATAGGATAGGTGCTATATTTAGTAAAATTGAAACAATGGTTAGTAACCATAACGTTTTTTCCATAGTCGGTACAACATCCAATAAAGCCGCCCAATCTTCAACTTTTACCCAATTAGATACAAGACTATGTTCTGCACAGAGTGTCAATGCTGTAAATGATAACCCCATTGCCATCGCAAGTTTATAATCTTTACCTGTTATATACCTATATAGATTGAAAAAAGTTGCTATTATAGTAATAATACCCAATATTATCCACATAATGATACCTCCCTTTTTCAATATAGACATAAATTGTAATTAAATGGTTCCCACTTCCTCGTTCGGACGCAGTATTGGCGTAAATTACGACACCATGGAAGGAAGATTTTAAACAACAATTTGAAAAAGAGCACCACAAAGGTACTCTTTAAAGATTCGTTATTGCAGTTCAGTTGTTTCACACTTGCAAAAAGAAGCAGCAGATTAAACGATTCTCCGCACATGTACTACTTCACACTTATGTAAGTATTTTAATTGCCGAAGGTATTCCCGTTACCAAGATAACCAAAATGATTGGAGATACTCAAGAAATGGTTATGAAGGCTTATACTCAGTCGTTGGCTTATGAAGAACTAAAACATGAATGACATTTGGTTAATTCCTATTTTTTACCTTTATTTGGGGTACAAACGATATTTGTACCCCTCCACTCTTGCTATATAAGCTTTTATTAGTCTATCTAAATATATTATGTTCATATAAAAAATCATAGGAAAGATCGACAAATAAATATTCGTGTTCATTAATGGCAATCGAAAATGTTCGCGTAATTTCTCCTGTCTCGATATCTCGATACAGTTCTGAAATTTCCCCATTTTGATCATTTCGCATTTTAATAATCGTTTGTAGGAAATACGGTCGCCAACTCCAATTTTTATTAATTGCATTTGGCTGTAATTCCCATATCCCTTCTACACGCATCACGTTAGGCGTTAATTGGAAACCATCCTCATTACAGATATATAATCGGAAAGAGTAATGATCTAAAAGCTCTGCTAAATGTTCTAATTGTGAAATATTATCGCTAGAAGGCTTTACTCGATGAACAATCGCTTCTAACTCTTCTCTTAATTTCTTCAACTCGAAATATTGTGCCTGAAGCATCTTCTTTTCAGATGTTATAAATTGCTGACATTCCTCTTTAAAACGTTCCTTTAATATATCTTTCTCCACAAATGTCTTTGCAGCATTTGCTAAATAAGAACCTTGATAGAATCGTCCCCCGTTTTTCCAAGCAAATTGCAATTGGTAAACAGTTCCTATTCCTTCAAACAATAAGTTAGCCCCGATTTTATAAGCTAAGCTTCCAATGGCTGAAATCATATCAGATTGTGCAGACCATGAGTCATAATTCAAATCACGTATATTAACCTTTAAAATTTGAGGTGATAATAATGCGATATGTTCTAAATGACTTTCAGCACCTACTTCTTGCACAGCAATTTTCATACCGAATGTTGTAAAATAGCGAAGAGCGTGGTGCAATTTATTAATATCGCCTAAAAATCGATGCTCGGAAACAACTAAGACAATACGATGTAAATCTTCTTCCCCTATATATTGTTGAATAATATTAAAATGACTTTCACCGAAATCTTGCATTAACAAGTTCGGATTACTTGGAATATAAATATCAATATCGGGTGCTACTGTGTCTATCTGCGTTAATGCAGCGTGTAAAATTTTATGCTCCATATCAATCCGATATTCTTCTGGAATATCTTCATTATTCACAAAATCTTTTAAATTGATTTGTTGACCTTCTATTTGTAACTGTCCGGAAATTTCGTAGGCAATCACCGTATGCGCATCAGCGCTAAATATAGGTTGAAAATACCCATGTATTTGATCTAAATTAGTTAACACTTCAATTGCGTCCATTGTCGAAACCTCCATACTTGAATAATCTATCATTATTCAAAAATAACATTACAACTACAGTTCATTTAATGAAAAAGCTCTCTGACTGTATAATAGTTTGTTTATAGGAATTTCGCAACTTCACATGCCATATTTTTGTTATTCGTTTGTTCGTTTAGACCGTCACTAATTCTTTTTCCTGTTGTTTTTGTGCGATTGTCTCCGGTCTGCGTACCCAACTCAGTCCAAGTGTTCCTTCCCCTGCATGCACACCGACACAAGCACTCAATGGCAGAACGTGAAAAATAATAAACGGATACGCTTTTTCTAGGGCTAATTTCCAATTCATCGCACCTTCTTCATTATTACAGTGAATAACAGCTACTTCTGGAATTTGATGTGAGTCTAAATCATTTATTAGAAGGTTTTCTACATATGCTTTTGCTTTTGCTAGTGCACGTACTTTTTCCTTCATGACAACTTTACCATTATCAAAAGAAATAACGACTTTTATATTTAATAGTTGACTCAAAAACGCCTGTGTCCCTGACACACGGCCACTTTTATGCAATTGTGATAAGCTCGCTGGGATAAAGGACAGCTCGCTATGATCTGCAAGTTCATTGATTTTTTCAACGATTTGTTGTGGTGGGACGCCTTCGCGTTCTAATTGCTGCCCGAGTTCTATCATTTTCATCATTGGGAATGAACCGATTTTAGAATCAACTGGATATACTTCAAATTGTGCTTGTTGTGCTGCTGTGAAAGCGCTTAAATAAGTGCCCGACAAATGTTGCGAAGTATGAATAGCAATAGCACAGTCATAGCCTTGCTGTTTTAACGATTTATATAACGCTACCACTTCACCAATGGCAGGTTGCGATGTCTTTGGATGTGTTTTAGTAGTACGAAGTTTGTCATAAAATTCATCATGTGTCATATCAACAGTTTCTCGTAATACGCCCTCTTCAAAAACAATATTGAGTGGTAACACGTGAATTTGATTGTCCTGTATGAATTTTTCATCTAACAATGCTGCTGTATCTGTAACCCATGCTATTTTCTTGTTCATTAAATGCTGTGCTCCCTGTCTATTGTAAAGTATTAATCCTTATAACTTATGCAACTATACATAGACAGAACCGTGATGAATAGTGACATTTATCATAATTGCACATTTTTTTACAGCGTTCGACATTTTTTCGACAAAATTCACAATAAAAAACCGTGTCCTAAAAGTAAAAAATGTACACACTTCTAGGATACGGTTATTATTCGTTATTCATTCATGAAGAAATACCAGACTACTGCCGCAATCATTAACGATACAAGGACTGCAATTGTTACACGCAATGGCGAAATCGGTGCGTCTCCTCCAACACGACCTGTTTGACCATTCACCATAAATCGATAAATTTTCTCTTTATATCTAAAAGAAGAAAGCCATATTGGTAACATTAAATACTTATATGTAATGTCATCATGTGTTGTAGAAAATCGCAAATTGGAGACAACATCTGCAAATTTTTCTAAACGAATCTTTGCCGTAATTTCCGCTTCTAAATGATCGTGAATTTCTCTCTTTGCTTGGTTCCAGCCATCCTGTAAACCAATGCTATAGCGTTCTGAGAGAAATCCTGCTACATAATCCGGTTTATAGGATTTATTATTTAATAAGTTAAATGGCTCTATTTTTCGCATCATCTGACGATCATAGCGAGTTGTTGCACTAATTAAATAATCATCTATAAATTCCTGATAGAAACCACTGGTAGTATACCAATCTGTAACTGTACGCTGATTGCCATCCTTATCAGTGACCGTTCGATGCTTACCATAGCTTGCCGAATAGCGTGAGCTTGTTTTTGTATCAAACGTCCAATAAGGTAGATAAACACCTTTAAAAGCATCCGGCTTTGCACTAATTTTAGCAGCCTTTGGCGTAAACCATTTACTTTTAATCCACTTTTGAAAATTTTCGCCTGCTTGTTTATCTGTTACTTCAAATGTACATACGCCATTTGGTGCAAGTGTATTGGAAGCACTCGCTTCCATTACTTGATTTGAGCCACAATATGGACAGCTATCTGCTACTTGTAATGCATCATAAATCGTTTCAGCAGCACAAGCTTTACAAACAACCGTTTTTTTCTCTACGCCCCAGTTAAAGTTTCCTCGCTCTTCGGCCTTTGCAAAATCCATTTCTTGGGCCACTTTTTCTTGTTCCTTTTCCGGTTTGGCAATCTCGGTTTCAAAGCCACAATATGGACAAGTTAGCTTGCCTGTTGCGGGGTTAAACTCAATTGATGCACTGCATGATGGACATTCAGCATCGAATTCTAGCTTTGCCTCTTTGACGTTTTCCATTTCTTGCGTCGTCATCATCAGTCATCTCCTTACTTTAGATCATTATCATCGAAAACATCGCCACATTCAGGGCAAAATTTCGGAGGATTTGCAGGAGTTTCTGGCTGCCAACCGCATTTATCACAAGCATATTGCAATGCGCCAGACGGTTTTTTTGCCCCACATTCACTACAGAATTTACCTTTATTGATTGTGCCACATGAACATGGCCAGCCTTCTTCTACTGGCTTTGCTGCACCACAGTTTGAGCAAAACTTACCCGTATTCTCTTGTCCACATGAACATGTCCAAGCATTGGATGGGCTCGATTGTTGTGGCGTTGTTGTTTGTCTCTGTTTATTTTGCTCGCTCATTTGGAATAGTTGGCTTGCATTGACGCCACCCGCTTGTGTTGCCATATTCATCCCCATGAACCCAGCCATTGCACCGCCGTCATTGTGTGAAGCTGCAATCATCGCCTCTGCTTGTGCCCCAGTTAAATGCGCAGCCGCCATCCCAGGATCACGCATCACTGCATTGCGCTGTAGTTGTTTTATCATCGCTTCATCTTCTTCAGAAGCTTTTAATGAACTAATGCCAAATGATACGACTGCTAAACCACGTGTTGCCAACCATTTTTCAGATAACACTTTGTTAAGAGCATCTGCCAGCGCCACTGTATGCGCAGGGATTTCACTATAGCGCACGCCACTTGCCGAAATTTGAGCAAATGCTGGTTGTAATGCCGTCATAAGCTCTGTTTTCAATTGACTATCAATGGCATCCCGCGTATATTCACGCTCTACATTTCCACAGACATTTGTATAAAATAATAATGGGTCTACTATTTTATAAGAATATTCACCATGACAACGAATGGTAATATCAATATCTAAGCCAATATTGCGGTCAATGACACGGAAAGGAATTGGCGCAGGTGTTCCGTACTTATTGCCAACGATTTCTTTTTTATTGAAATAATACACACGTTGATCTTTAGCAGGCTCTCCACCAAATGTGAAACGCTTTCCAATTTGCTTAAACGTTTCCGTAATGTTTGCTGACAAATCATCCCCATACATAATAGATGGCTCTGTAGATGTGTCATAAACATATTCACCGGATTCGGAAGAAAACTCCACTACCTTGCCTTGCTCAACAATCATCATACATTGCCCTTCATTAATGGCAATGATTGAACCATTACTAATCAGATTGTCATTTCCTTTATTTGAGCCACGTTTCGAAGTGCGTTTAATACCTTTAGCAACAAGGACATCTGCTGATAAGGACTCACAGTAGAAATACTCACGCCATTGATCTTCTAATACACCTGCTAATGCCCCAATACCTGCTTTTAATAAACCCATTCTATTTCCCACCTTTAAATAAATACTTAATGTTATTTTATCATTAAAAATATTGCCCTTCCTATTGTACTACGCAAGAAAGGACAATTTGTTTCAAAATTTTCACTTGTGCATTAGGATGCTTATTACTTCCCTACTGAAAAACCGTCAAATAATTTTCCACCCTATGGTGCAAGGCGAAGCCAAGCGAATTAATAATTTTCGCTAAAGGTCTTGCATAACTAATTTTTAGAGGGGTTCGGAATATTCTTTATAATCATCATGTTACGATTAACTTTGCTCAACTACACATTTATTGCACATATAGTTTTAATTAATAGCAATAGAAAATGACCAAATTCAATATTAATAGAGAACTTGGTCATTTTTTAATGTTAAGTAAGTTAATCATAGTTATATTTATTTGTTAAATATAACTTCCCCTGTATCTGCTAATTTAATAATTACAGGTCTCTTATCACCTATTCCTATTTCGATATATTTGTTATTCGTCACCTCTTTCACCAATGCAACATGATATTCCTCATAGCCTTCGTCATGAAGTTCTAATCCGTTGTCTGTGTCATAAAATGTATCAATTTCGCATAAACTGGTCTGATTATTATCCCAAGTTATTTCTATTTTAGGCTTTGAAGTACTATACTCAAGTAATTTTAAAACTACATTATCAATATTCATTTTATCTAGCTCCTCATTAGGCTGTCTTTTGATTTTTATCAAAAACGACAATATCTAAATCCGAGGTCTCTATCGCCTCTCCCCGAATGACACTTCCAGCCAATAAAGCCCCATCGCAATGAGGCAAATGTTTTGTAATAAACTGAAGTGCTGCTTCGACTGCGTGATCCCTTTTTAAATAATCAAAATTGCCACCTATTCCTGAAAATTACTGAATTATATAGAATATACTTTCTACACTTGCAGAAAATCTCCTGTTAAAGCGAATCAAATTTTTACAAAGGAATTTGTAATTAATAACAGATTGCTAAAATCATGTATAATAATATATAGCACGATGAAAAATGGTGCTAATACCGTTGTATGGTTAATTTTCTAAACAGAAAGGAGCTATAACATGGACCAACAAGAGATTTTAACGATTATGAACTTAACGAAGAGCTATGGCAGCAAAGAAATTTTAAAAGGAATTGACTTACATGTGTCAAGAGGCGAAATTATTGGCTACATCGGTCCGAATGGCGCTGGCAAAAGTACAACTGTCAAAATTATATTGGGGATTGAAGGGGAATATGGTGGTGAAATTAAGCTATTTGGGGAGGATATTAAACAAAATAGCATTGATTATAAACGGAAAATTGGCTATGTGCCTGAAATAGCCGATGTTTATGATAATTTAACTGGCTATGAGTATTTGACTTTCATCGGCCTGCTTTACGGATTGCATTTAGATGTAGCGACCGCCAAATCTAAATCATTAATGGAATTGTTCGGTGTTGGAGAAGCCTATCATGCAAGAATATCTTCTTATTCAAAAGGCATGAGGCAAAAGCTATTAATTATCGCCAGCCTTATACATAATCCAGATTTACTGTTCTTGGATGAACCTATAAACGGCTTGGATGCGAATAGTGTCATGATTTTCAAAGAGATTTTAACGCAATTAGCAGCCCAAGGTAAAACGATATTTTATTCCTCCCATATCATGGATGTGGTCGAAAAAATCAGTAGTCGCATTATATTACTGAATGATGGAAAAATCGCTGCTGATGGAACATTTGCTCAACTACAAGCAGCTAATACGGCCGGAACGTTAGAGGGGATTTTCAACCAACTAACAGGTTTTCATAATCATAAAGAAATTGGTGAACAATTCGTAGCGGTTGTCCAGGAGGTGTAGTAATGAAAGATTTCAAAGTCCTGCAACTACTTGATAAAATGCAATTTATTTTTCGGAAAATGGGCATTGATTATTCGATTATGAGACAAATCCTCCATATTAAACTAACGATGGATGAACGAAAAGTACCAACCATCTTTAACCAAAATAAAAAAGATCAAAAAAATAGCTACTTCAAATCTTTATGGATTTACGCCCTTTATGGTCTTATACTCATTCCTTTTATGGGGTTTGGTGATAACTATCATTTTCAAATGAGCATTGCATACGGCATAGTTATCTTTATCGTGATGACTACTTTGATTTCCGATTTTTCTTCTGTACTACTTGATGTTCGTGACAAAAGCATCCTGTCAACGAAGCCGATTAATGCTAAAACGATAAATGCCGCTAAAATATTGCATATTCTTATTTATTTAACTTATTTAACAATTGCCTTAACGGCGATTCCCCTTTTAGTCAGCTTGTTTACACAAGGAATATTATTCTTTCTATTAACCGTATTCGCACTTATCTTCATCAATATTTTCATTGTCGTGCTTACAACTATTTTGTATATTGTGATTTTAAGATTTTTTGATGGAGAAATGCTAAAGGACATCATTAATTATGTGCAAATTGGCTTATCCTTAGTGTTAATGATTGGTTATCAAGTGCTTATTCGCTCCTTTGAGTTTGTCAACCTTGAAATGGTCGTAACGTTCAAATGGTGGAGTATTTTCATCATCCCTATGTGGTTTGCCGCTCCTTATGAGCTTATCTTAAATGGTAATAACTCTTACTTCACGTTAGTAGGCACTATCTTCTCCGTCTTTATACCACTTATTTCAATAGGGCTCTATATAACGTTAATTCCAACCTTTGAGCGGAATTTACAAAAGTTATTAAGTACGAGCAAATCAAAGAAGGAAAGGAAAAGTCGTTTAAAAGATTATTTCTTATCTTTTATATGCCGAACAAGTGAGGAAAAGGCATTTTATCGTTTTGCCTCTCTTATGATGAAACAAGAACGGGATTTTAAATTAAAAGTGTATCCATCATTAGGGTTTTCTTTCGTGATACCATTTATTTTTATGTTTAATATGATGCGGTCAGATCATGTTGACTACTCGACCAGTATAAGCTATTTAAATATTTATTTTAGTATGCTGATTATTCCATCTGCTGTGATGATGTTAGGTCATTCCGCAAAATATAAAGCGGCTTGGATCTACAAAGTCTTTCCAATTAAAGACTATACAGACTTACAAAAGGGTAGTTTAAAAGCCTTTTTAATAAAGCTATATATTCCGCTGTATCTCGTTCTTAGCATCGTATTTTGCTTTATTTATGGCCCGAGAATCATTCCAGATTTATTGATTGTTTTAGTAGCAAGCTGTTTGTACACAATCATTTGCTACATGGGCTTTGAAAACAAAGTTCCTTTCACGAAGCCCTTTGACGAAATCGGTGATGGGCAGAGTTGGAAGGCCTTAATATTATTTATTCCATTAGGTATACTTGCATTTATACACTATCTACTGGCAACAAGCATTTCTTATGGTACTTTTATTTATTTCTTTGTACTGGTCATTGTCAATTTCATTTCTTGGAAATTCTTGTTTAAACGAGCTAAGTAATACTTCAAGGAAATAGACATTGCTTATCTAGCTAGTAAAAATCCACTTTGCTTTAATGGCTCAGTGGATTTTTTGCAATTCTTTTTACAAATTGTAGCTCATAACGATTAATTCCCCTTTTATTCCCATCACTCTTACACCTTTATCGGTATAACCGCACTTCTTATATAGTCCTCGTGCCGCCTCATTCCTTACATTAACAGCCAATACAATTTCATTGACGTCACAGTAATGCTGTTTGACAAAGTCAGGTAATAACATTAAAGCTTTTTTTGCATAGCCCTTCCCTTGATGTCGATAATCTGTAGAAAAAGCTCTTATTAAAATGGCATCATCATTTTCACAATATGGCTTTACACCTTCTTTTCGATGTAACACAAAGAATACTACAAGCATCCCATCCTCAATTGCTAAAATGGCATGTCGATTGACATCCTCTTTAACAAGCGCAATACTTTCTTGCGGTGTTCCTGTATATTCAAGTTGTTCAGCTGTTAATTGATACTGGTCAATGAACGCTTTAAAGCGATTATCGTATATGTATAGTTGCATAATTCCCTCCATCTCCATATAGAACATTTGTTCTAATCATAGCATATAACAAATTTTATGCAAGATAAAGAAACTGGGTGGATTTAAAATAGTTAAAAAAAGACAGCACCAGTTATTATTCTGGTCCTGCCTTTGGCTTACTTCAATTCAATTAATGTAAACATCAAGCTGCTGATATTATTTCGTTGCCACTGCAATTTCTTTATATTTAGCATCCCAAACAGGGTCAATTTTACTTAAAGAAACAGGTCGTAATGTTTCTTTATGTGCTAGAATATGTACGGACTGTGCTGTTGCTGCAATCGTGCCATCTTCATGTAAAATTTCATAACCATATGTTGTACGTAGACGATCGTGTTTCTCTACCCAAGTACGCACGGTTGCCACCTGTCCATAGTGCATAGCAGCCTTATAGGAAATAGATAAATCCATTACTGGCGACACATACCCTTCCTTCTCTAATGCAGCGTACTCAAATCCCGCATCACTCACTAACTGCGTACGTCCAATCTCCATCCAAATGATATAGTTGGCATGGTAGACAACGCCCATTTGGTCTGTCTCCGCATAGCGAATCTCAATTTGTTTTTCACTCACAAACATTTTCTTCACCTCGTCCTACATTATAGCGTAAAAATGCTGATTTGGCGGGGTTTAGGCTTTGGAGATTTCGATAGGTTGAAAATGAAGGTTATAAAATTTTTATATTGAATTCAAAAATAAATTTTTATGAATGAATACTTTAACGCCTATAAACACATATATACTCTTTAAATTGGGGTACTTTTTGGGGTACCGTGGGGTACCATTATTATAAAAGTTAAAATACACGCAACGAGCAGGTGCAATAATAAAAGTCACTCATTTTGTACTGCACCCCAAAAGTTAGGCCAAAAATCTAACTTTTGGGGTGCATTTATTTTGGCAAAATACGATTATGAGTTTAAGAAAAAAGTCGTTGAAGCCTACTTTCAAGTGCATGGAGGTTATAGACAAATAGCTCTTCAATTTAGTATTTCCTCAAGTAAAGGGGTGGTGAGAAGGTGGGTGAAACAAGTAACTGCATTAGGATTTGTCTCTCTTAGGAAACAGGAAAGACGTTCGGATTACACTATTCAATTTAAACTTGATGTCATAAACTATTATTTAAATAGTGGAGAATCTATCCGAGATGTCGCTCATAAATTCAATCTGCCAAATGACTCGATGGTTTCATTGTGGACTACGGCATTTAGAAAACATGGTATCGGTGGAATTTCTCCAAAAACGCAAGGACGTCCATCCATGTCAGACAAACCGAAGAAAACAAAGGAAGAAAAGAAATTATCGCGTGAACAAGAATTAGAACGAGAAAATGAATTATTACGTGCGGAGCTTGCGTTCATAACGTATCAGATGAGACAATACGCAAATCTACTGAAAAACAATAAAATATTTCAAAGCATGTCTCGAAAAGGAAACTGCTTAGACAATTCGCCAATGGAAAATTTCTTTGGCCTACTGAAACAAGAAATATATTATGGGACTATCTATACTAGTTTTGAAGAAATAAAACAAGCAATTGATAAGTATATCTACTATTACAATTACAAGCGAATAAAGAGTAAATTTGGATGTAGTCCAGTCACCTATCGTGTAAGATTGGCTGCATAGAAAGGACAAAAGTCGCTATGGAACTTCATAAACTACAAAAGTTGAAAATAATAGTAGATCGGCCAATGGGCTATAAGGATGATTTTGATAATGTCTATCCGATAAATTATGGTTACGTACCTGGAATCATTGGTGGCGATAGAGAGGAACAGGATGTCTATATCCTTTCAAATAAGGTAAAGAGTACAATAGATGAATTTACAGGTAAACTTATCGCAATTGTCCATAGAAATGATGATATTGAAGAAAAATGGGTCGTTACTTCAGAGGATAAAAATTACACAAAAGAGCAAATTAGAGAACAAATAAATTTCATGGAACAATGGTTTGATTCAAAAATTGAGCTTTTAAATTAAAATAACGAAGAGGAAGAACTCCTCTTCGAAATAAGTCTAACTTTTGGGGTTCACTACAAAATGAATGGCTTGATTAGATATTATTTTATAAAAATTTTTTAAATAGTTGAGTGCTATTGATATAAAGCTCCCGTCAGTTGAATCATTAATCCACTTTATTCTCAATTTCCAATCTTTTTTGTTCCAAAGCTACTTTATCTCTTTCTAACTTAATTTGTTCAAGTTTTATATCATTTTTCTTTTTTATTTCATAAACAACAGCTGCAATAAGTGAGACAAATATAATAGCAATCAATGAAAAATAATCCATTGGTTCTCCACCACCTCTTTCCTTAACTTACTCATCGTTCCTGGGAGTGCATCACCAATATTATACTAAGCCCTTGTCTCCCTTTCTTTGTTGCATCACTAATGTTCATTCCCTTTTCAGTCCATAATACTTTATATAAAAATGCGAGCTCAGCTTCCTCCAAGCCGTCGGGTAATTCACCATTTTCGCTTGCGATAGTACGTTGATATTGAAGTATATATTTTGAGGACTTTATTTATTCCACTCTTCCCTGACAAATGCCATAGCGCTTTCAATAGTTGTGACGTTCTTATTGAGCCAACTTTCCCCTATACCTCTCACCAACGAGTGAATAAACCCAATTTTGCTAACAATTTTTACATAATCCAGTAATACATTTATAACACCATCATTTAACCCCAACTCTTGTAAATCTTTAACCAGTTCTATATCGTCCTGAGAAACAGAGCCATTGAGATTTTTAAGATAATCAATTGGTGTCGAAGAAATAACCTTTTTTATATACCATTCTTCGTAACTCATTCCTGTTTCAACTTTAAATCTTTCTTCTCCTTTTGATTTCCATTCCTCAATTGTTATCCCGTGCACTTCTTTAAATCGTTCTTCAGCAGTCGAGCCGTATATTACTTTGTCACTTATTTTCTTAAATCGTTTAATATCATTACTCACTCCATTTCATCCCTTTTCAACTTAATTTTCACTTAAACTATATTTCAGTTAGCAGATAGATATTTATTGAAAGTTATTAAAAATTAAATTGAAGAAACCCAAACTTGTTCGGTAATATAAGGATTAAAAATAGCCCTGTAAACGAGAAGTTTATAAATCTTTTTCTATCTATACCAAGTCTTAATTCCCAGAGTCCCAGACACACTAAATATAAACCTAACAACATACTAATCATTGGTAATATCACTATGTAAATACTCATTTCGTTTTCTCTTTTAATGATTACGTTACATATATCTCTTTGAACTGACACAGTCCCTTTACTTTAATACGTCTAGCATGAATAGAAGTTCCAATTTTAAGTGATTTATCCATTAATATTTAACAGTTAACAGATGCCTTGATATTAGGGAAATTTTAAAACATGAAAAGGAATAATAAAAACTTAACCATTCTAGAGTTGCTACTTTTCATAGAACCGCTCTCTGCATAAAAAGCTGAATCAAAAATGTCACAAGAAAAGTCACAAACGTTGATTTAACAACATTCGTGACTTTTTGGTGTACGTCCAAACTTCTATTTGGGAACGTTATTTTGTATGGGATTGTATAAAATAACTCTAACGAACTTGATATACCTCATTTAGTTTATGCTCTTCTATTAAATCAATGTTTCTAGGATTTTGCGTATATTCCTGTAAATAAGGTCCGATGTTTGCGTACATTTCAATATTTTGTAACTCTAAAATAGGTAGCCATTTTACATCTATTTGATTTGAATCCGGGTTTTTTGGAAATTTTGGTGTACTAGGGCTTTTTATTTTGCATTCAAACATCATAACCAATGTATGTATTTTACCAAATTTATCTAAATTAAGGTGAGGTGTGTATTCATAAACAAAAGCTAGTGGACCTACTTCTACATCTATACACGCTTCTTCTTTGGCTTCTCTTTTTACTGTTTCTATAATTGATTCATTGGGTTCTGCACCTCCAGCAGGTAAATCATAAACGATACCTCTTATTGGGTCATTATACACCGTTAATAATATTGCATTATTTTCTATTATTATTGCACCAGCTCGAACTCTAATATGAGAAGACATTTAAAACCTCCTAAGTTGATATATTAAGGTTTCTAGAAGATGTTATTGAATTCCTTTCAATGTCACCAAAGTTTCCTTTGGGAACGTTTATAAGGTTTTTTTTGTATACTTTATAAATCCTTGTAACACTAAATATCCGTTATTGTAATTATAGGTTCTCTGATGAATCGTATTATTTAACAATACCTACACTGTCAAATGGATAAAATCTAACGTTGGCTTTCCCTAATACTTTATCCATTGGTACTAATCCCACACTAGAATATCTACTATCAATACTATTTCTCCTGTTATCACCTAAAACAAATAAGTAGCCTTCTGGTATCGTGGAATGATCTGTTAAAGACTGTAAAGTGAAATCTTTTGTTAGTGTACCAGTGTCTAGTAGTTGTTTTTTATACAAATCTAAATATGGTTCTTCCGAGGCTTCATTGTTTACATAAAGGGTGTCATCCTCATAAGCAATATGGTCTCCTGGTAATCCTATGACACGTTTAATATAAATCTCATCATTAGGGGTTTTGAATACGATAACGTCAAACCTTGCAATACTAGAAATTTTCTTACCAATTTTATTTACTAGAACGAAGTCTCCATCTTCATATGTTGGCATCATTGAAGCACCACCTACTCTAGTTGGGGAAACAATAAATGCCATCGTAGCGATAACAATAACACACGTTATTACTGTAGACTTAACCCAGTCTAATAATTCCTTTTTCTTAGATTTCTCCAAAATAATCAACTCCTTGAATTACCATTATATAAATTATAAACTATTTTTTCCATCTACTTGTAAATTAAAATATAAAACCTTCCCAAAGTGTCGTTATTTGTACCATATCTTAAAAAATTGATATTCCGCAATCTGCCCTTTAATGAAACCGAGCACTAATCCTTATTATAGAATCGCGCCCGATTGTAGAAGATTGTTCCAACATAATTGCCAAAGAAAAAAACACACCTTTGTTCAATAAGATTAAAAAGAGGTTTAGTTACCAATTCTATTTATAACAACTTCAGGAGTGCTTTGTAAGTTTTTTACTTCCATAAACTATATTTAAGTTATATACAAAAACCATACTTTGACATTGTCTAAAGCATGATTTTTATTTGAACTAATATAAAACTGCTAAGTTGATTTTTTAGCTCAGCTATTTATTGAATTCATTAACTGGAAGAAGTATTCAGGTTTATGAGTCTTATTTAGGTTATACCATGAATGTAATGTGTCGGGTGCAAATACATCTAATTTTTTCAGTACTTCCATCGTAAATTCTAGAGGTGCTACTCCTGATGCAGTAATCAAATTCTCACCAGATACCGCAGGTCTCATCTCATAAAATTTTTCCCCTTTATAATTAGGACAGACCATTTTAATATACTCTAGGTCATTGCTTGTGTGTTTTCTAGAATCTAAGTATCCCATATTCGCAAGAGCCTCAGTTGCACCACAAATTGCAGCAACAATAGTGCCAAACTTTAAAGCTTGGTCAATTCTCTCCAAGACAGGTTGATGAATTTCTTCCCTCCAAGTAGTCCCTCCTGGTAAAATTAAAAGATCTTTACTCTCAAGAATACATTCATCAAGTGAAATATCTGGTTTTATGCTCAGTCCTCCCATAGTAGTAATCATTTCTTTATTAGCTCCTACTGTAATTACTTTTAAAGGTGCTAAATCTTTTTTGAAATATCTTCCTGAGTTAAGTTCAGCAATTAAATATCCATATTCCCAGTCCGACATTGTATTAAATACATATAGAAAAACTTTTTTTGTTTGCATCCAATAACACTCCAATCACAATTGATATAGCTATTATAAAATAACTTCCCTGACAGTTAACGTCAGGGAAGTTATCATACTTGATGAAATTTTATTAATTCCGACAGAACTTCAATAATTCTTTTCTTAAGACTTGTTGGCTCGATAACTTTAATAGATTTATTGTACGGTAAAAGTAAATAAGGTACATATGTATGTATTATATCTTTATCAAGAAGAAAAACTGCTTGATTTGAAGTCCGTGTTTGTAAATAATGTCCTAAAAACCAATGTTGGCAAATATCAGCCAATACACTTTTATCCCCATTAATAACCAAAGAAATAATCCTATCTTTATCTTCTATAGTTGGAAGAAGATTTTTTATAAAAATGTCACGTGCTGAAAAATTTTCTGGCCGGTTAAAATTATTTTCGGTTAGCATTAGACTTTCAATTCGATCTACTCTAAAACTACGGATATCATTCCTCAGATGACAAAATCCAATCACATACCACTTATTATTCCAATAGATAATTCTGTACGGATCGACCAATCTATAATTTAATTGCTTTTCGCCACTTTTATGGTAAAGAATTTTTACTGAGTACCCGTCAGCTATGGCCTGCTCCAACTCCTTCAAAAAAGCTTCCATAGAGAGTGAACTTAATCGACTTATTACTTCAAGACTAGTTAAATGTTGGTTGATCTTTGTTTTCTGCTCTTGATTTGAATATTTGCTTAGCTTTGAAATAGCCCTATTTAGTGCTTCGCCGCCATAATATCCAGCTTCTTCTGCAAAAACAGCAGCATGATAAAGTGAAGTTTGCTCCTCAAAATCAAAAAAAAGAGGAGCCTCAATAAAATTGTTCAATAAAGTGTATCCACCGTTATGTCCTGGTTCTGAAATTATAGGTACGCCACTTGTTGAAAGTGTATCAATATAACGATACACAGTCCTTATATTCATCTCTAACTTTTCCGAAATTTGTTTTGCAGTAATTTTTTCACCTGAACGAAGCATCCATAGAATTGCTAACATATTGTCAATTTTAGGCATATAATTCCACCTCTATATAGTATTTATTATCTATCATATAAGTTTATTTTTCTTAATTAGTTATAAGTAAACTCTAGTTTATCATTTAAATTTAACTTATTTCCTTGAATTAGATTATTCTGTCTTTTTAGTTTAAGTATAATTCTTAACAATCTATTTCTGATTTTTAGTATAACCCATCATCTGCGTTATTAGTTTAAATAAAATTCCCCACTTGATACGCATAAATCCCAATAGGGCGCGATTATTGAGGAAGATTAATAACACATATTTTCTCTTTATTTTTACCCCTCTCTGCTAAATTTCTTTCTCCACTCGTAAAAACTTACATAAGGTAAAGTCACACTTGGTCGCTTAACTTCTTTGTAAGCTTTGTTAAACGCCTGCCTATACGTTAGTCCTAAATCATCCATGTAGTCTCTGCCTCGTCTATATTCAGGAAGTTTATCGTTTACTAAGTAAATCGAAAGAAACCGGCACTGAATATCCATGGATGCAACGCCCCATATTCTCAATCCTGTGTGCCATTTCAGTGTAGCTTTCACCTGCTTGTAAACTTTGCGCTATCTCGATATTCAAACTTCTTATAATGTCGTTCACTACATTCCTCCAACCAGATAAGTGAGATATTGTTGATTGATTTTAGCTTTTCTGGTTTATCCATACCTCGGAAGATGATTTTTGATCCGTTTGGAAACTTTACTGTCATTAGTGATGAGCTTATCTTCATACTTACCCCTAACCCCAAATCTTCGATGATTTCGCTAAATAAAGAAAACATACTTTCCCTGTGGGTATCGTAAACTTCACGAACGACTAAAGCTGTACGTTTTTCCTCAAGTAATTTAAAGATCATTTTTAATGCAGCATGATAGGATTTCGATGAGCCATAACCACCGACGAGGAGTTGAGTCTTACAACGCCAGTCGAATAGGAAAGTTTCGAAATGTGGATATACTTCTTTTTCAATTAATAGTGTCATTTTACTCAACTCCTTTAACATTACACGCATAAAAAACACGCGTATTTTTGCACTCCAAAATAGACACGCATTATTAATGCGTGTTATAATAGAATTAGAAAGGAGGTAAGGTAATGGGAAAGCAAGTAACCGTAAGAGAAGCGCTAAAAAGACTCAAAAAAGAAGGATTCATCAAATCTCCTACTCATAAGGGTCCTGGCAGTCATCAAAGATACATACATAAAGATGACCCAACAAGATTTGCAGACATTAGCTATCATAGTAGTGGTCAAGCGATTCCTAAAGGAACTTTAAGAAGTATCGAACGGACATCAGGGGTTAAGTTTTAACCCCTCCGCTTTGCTTATTACCTTACCTCGTATGGATAAACATATAATAATTAAATAAAACTAAATCAGAAATGAGGTTTTAAATTGAGTTACCCAAATCATTTTATCTTTCCTGTTGTTGTTGAAGTTGCTGAAGGTGGTTTAGGAATGTATTTCCCTGATTTCGAAGGAACTGCCATCCTGGCCGAAAATATTACTTCTGGTATTCGAGAAGCTAAAGAAATGTTGGCATTTCGTATTTTAGAATTAGAAGAAAAGGACTTACCTGTTCCTGCACCTTCGACTCCTGAAAGCATCGAGCTATTAGATTCTACTGATCGAACTGTATTTATTGACATCTATATGCCCCCATATCGTAACGAAGCAGCTAACAAAGCAGTAACTAAAAACTGTACGCTACCTCGTTGGTTAAGAGATGCAGCTGAAGATGCCGGTTTAAACTTCTCTCAGATACTTCAAGCATCCCTTAAAGAAGCTCTTGGTATTGAACAAAACGACAAAAAAGCAGCCAATTAAGGTTGCTTTTTTTTGCTGACAATATTAATTTCTATAGGTTTATTTTGTTGATCAGAACCAAGCTTTTCAATCTCCAATTTGGTTTTATCAATATTCACCTGCATCTGCTCTAGCTTCAATCGACTTTCATCATCCATATATACCATTTCTTCAAACTGACGAATATTTAATTATCATTTCATGAGCACAGTGTCGTTTTGTACGTGTCCTTACTAAATACGGTAGATCACAATAATTTAAACATTCCTGTTATACCATCGTATCAGAGTTGTCGCTTCTATATTTTTAATTTGTACATGTTGTAATCGCTCCGTTCTTCCCCCGACACAAGCCCTGAGTAAAAATGAAAGTCATTGAGATGCGATTAATAGGTGCACCAATTAAATAGAAGTTTATTTTAATATAAAAAAGCCATTTCCGATTCGGAAACGACTTAAAAATTAATCGCACGAAGAACCTCCAGAATCACTGTTACTTGAAGTGGTGTCTGAACAATCATTTCTATCTGTATCTTGTAACGAAAAGACTGAACCTGATGAAATAAAATCAGTTGTATTATTTCCTGAATAGTTAGAACGGCTTCGATTGGTAGAACTATAGTTAGTACTTCTTATCTTTTTTAAGGTAATTATAATCCCTACTATCAAGACTAAAATTACTATTGCAATAAAGAACTCCCCCACGCATTACACCTCCTTTGTACAACAGTTTAATTTTACCATTTAAAAACAAATTAATCATTAGCTTACTCTCAAAAGCAAGTACATGTAATTCAGCAGGGAGAGCTGTGGCTATATTTGCTATAATTTAATTAAAAATATTGGGAGGTATTACATTGGATTCTTCTGCTATATTTACTATTTCAATAGCAATTGCAGCTTTCTTCATTACTGGTATTAATGAAAAGAAAATTAAAAAATTAGAAAAACGAGTTGAAGAGCTTGAAAGAAACAAGGAATTTTAATTATATAATAGTATTCTAGAGCGATAGTAATCGCTCTATATTTTTTTACTTCCCCCATTTGTTGAAAACCTTTGTCCTCACTGAAACCACTATGAACTTATTTTAAGAAGTCATTGCCTCCAAACTTATCAAGATTATATTTCTCAATTTGAACAAATTGACAATATTTCTGACAACACATCCACTGTCTTGAATTATGGTGGACTGCACCACTACACAACCTTCAGACGAATAGAATCATCACTTTGAACGCCATCACTAACTATTGATAATTTTTTATATTTCCCTCTCATTAGGTATTTCTATCAGGTATTATGCATTGCTAGACAGTCTCACCTTTGTTTATATTTTCACTTATTAGTTTTTCTATTTAATTTTTATTAAAAAAGACTTGGTTAATATGACTAGAGAATGTAACAGAGCATTGCATACTATAAAAATGTAATCTGCAGATTATAACTTTTTGTTTGAAGGAGGTGAATATATATGCCTTTAACTACTGGTCCAATTGAAAATACAGGTAATCTACCAGCTAATGCCTCTAGTGTGCGTGTCAAAATTCTTAATCTAACTGGAGGTTCTCTATCTGGAGTAGTCCGCGTTTATCGACTTAATGGCACAAGACAATTACTATCTACAACTCCTTTTTTAGCCGCTGCAAATGCTTCTACTTTTGTAACACCAAGTGTAGCTGGTTCGTTCCAATATGAAGTTGAAATTGCTCCGAATCAAACTGGTGGATTATATAGCGTTTACGGGCGAACAGCATCAGGTGTTATCATTGATGCTCAAAGATTTGTGAACTCAGAATTAACACAAATTCTTTAATTTTATAAATCTAAGGGTTAAAAACGTATAAGCCCTATTTTTCACATGCTTATATTGTTGACCAAAAGGCATAAAGAAGTGCACTCTTTATGCCTTTCGTTATTTTTAGCTCTATTTGAACATTCCTAATGTCTTATTGGAAATATGGTTGTAAGGTCAGGAAATAAAAAAATTTCCCGGGTAAGCGCAAGAAACGACATGTTTTAGCTAAACTAGCAAAAGCATTGCTCACGGATTCTTAAAAACCCCTATCCCTGTTGATAAAGGCATGCAATTCCTAAGATTCTAATGTCGATTTAGCTCACTTCTAGCATCCCGTTCCATATTTCTAGTGAATCAAAAAAGAACTTACGGTTGTTTATTACCCTTTTATCCGTAGTGAGCTTTAACTATTAATTTAAAGCAAAATTGTTAGATTGATCCACTACTAATGCCATCGCTAAAGCGTAGAATGCTCGGCGTGCTCCAGCACAGTTTGGAGATTCTTTATCAGTCGTAGTAAGGTCTGTAGCAAAATCAACAGTTCCATTTGTATTGCAAGCATCGGCTAATATATCTAGGCGAGCTAAATCCCAAAGACCTGAACGACCATGGGAAGGAAACTTACTTTGACCATGTAATGATTGCCCAATATCAAGTTGCAGTTTTATGGCCTTTGATACTTTATTATCAATGCTTGTAGAACCTTGCCCCGTAACGCCAGGATAAACATTAAATAATCCAATCATTGCTTGATTGATGCCCTCACCTTTATTAGGCATTTGCCATGGATTCTTCATTAACGCTGATGAACCCAACATGGCATTCTCAGGAATGTACATTCCCCAATATTTAGCATGGCTAAACAAATGACTAATTAGGTTATTTTTAATAATTGCATAGTTATCAAAAATAGCCTCGTAAGTATTAATTAACTGCGTAACCATAACTGCCGAATCCGAATCGTTATTAGGAACAAGACTGTTCCATGATGAAGCTGTCGGATTTTCTATTAAGCTTGCATAGATTTGCAAGAATGTTATAGCAAATGCATTATATGCTGGAGAATCGAATCGCGCACGTAACATATTATTTGTCAGGTTCACTTCAGAAAACCCATGCACTGGAAGAACCCTTTTTGCAGATAATGAATTGTTATAGGGCTCTTGCTGGAAACAACCTTTAGAGGCATTAGCCACTGAAGTATTGATTCCCCATTGAGTATAACTAAGTACATCACGAATTGCGTTTTTCAAATTATGTGCAGGTTCTAAGGAAGCTCCAGTCTCATGAACCTTTACATCATATATATGTGCTGCCATCCAACACGCAATCGCATTCAGCGAAGAATTCAGAATAAATCTTTGGTTTTTCGTATTAAAATCTGCATGATGGTTCAAATAATTTTTACTACTAGTCCCTGGTTGAATACCAGCAAACACAACCTTTCCTCCATCATCAAGAACTGTTTGTTTATCTAAGTAAGTTTTCTGTGGATCTGTTAATGGCTCTGCCGTTGTTATCCAATAGCCAATTTGACCGGCATATGGCCCCGTAGCAAAACGGTACGATTTTTCTACATCATCATATGTCCAAGCAGATGGCGTACGATAGTACATAATAATATGGTATTCTTTAGAATTTAATACTTCATTAGCAAAATGGTTTCGGTATTGCACTAACAACGCATCTAAATTAGAAAAGGAAACATCGTTCTGTGTTTCATCTAACTTTTTTAGCATTGCTGCACCTAAATAAATTAAGCCTGCTAATTGATCAATTGGATTTGTTGGGAAATTTAATGCTTTATCGATTAGTTTTGGAATAATTATATTAACAATTTCCTTGTAAACTTCATCACGTTCTCCATTTTGAGCCTTTTGTTGGGCGAACTGAGCACAAAACATCATTAATTGCCCAACACCTTGTTGTATTGGAGAGGAATTGAATATTTCACTAGAACCATTTAATAAATAGTTTTGGATAAATTTTCGTACTCGTGGATATCGACCTTTATCCTTTTTATAAGGATGTTTTAAAGATGACGGCTCAGTAGTTAGTAGAAATGCCTCTGCGAAGGCATGAGCTTCTTGTAATGCTGTAAATTGTGTCAAATCAAATCACTCCTATTTTTTCTTCGTTAATAAATATACATTTTGCCAAGATTTATAATTGTAGCGTACTGGTCAGTTATCATTCTATTATGAAGCTAATACATAAATAGAAATATTTACCTTAATACCCCTTTATTATACATGTTAAACTTATAAATCCATAATATATAATATCATTAACCTAATCTCTCGAAGTTTTAAGCTTGACCAAGCAATACAAAAAACAGAATTAATCTATGTAGAATTAACTCTGTTTTTAAATCGAATATTTAATTTTAGCACTAGATTATAAAAGAGAAAGCGGTCGGTTTGCCCAAAATATTTCCAAACACTAGGGATGTTATTAATTTTTATTGCGTTCCAGTTGTTTTTCCATACCAGCACGATCAATTTGAATCCAATATTCTGCTATTTTTTCATTTTCAATGCGGTATACAGCACTTGCTATTTCAATGACTGGAAGACCTGTAGGCTGAAATCCATCAACTTCACCAATATGCTTGCCAACCTGTTTCCAGCGAACATAAACTTTAAAATCTTGGACCATCAACTCTTGAATTTCTAATGAGAAGTCACCATAAGCCTCTATCATTTCTTTTACATGATCAGCGTATTCTTTAGGCGTTCTTAGTACTGTTAATTCCTCTTCAGAGATTACTTGGTGGGCCAATACTTGCTCTGCCATTAATTCCACTGCGTAATCTGGATTACGCCCCGAACGTACTTCTTTAAAGCTTTGGTGTCATTTGAACCCTCCACTGAACTTTACTATATATTTTGGTGAAGATCATTAAATATTTCCATGATTAATCATAATGCGAACGCTTATAAATTGAAACGTTTATCTTGTCTTGTTTTGTACTCAAAATCATCACTTTGTCCATTGGCAAAAGTGTTTAATATAGGAGCTAAACCATTTTATGCCTAACTTTTGATTTAAACTCTCGAATTAAAAAATGGATAAGGAATAAGATGTAATAAGGATTTTCGGTTAGGGAGGTGAAAAGATGAGTAAAGACAAGGATAATTTTACTGATCTTTTAGCGGGTATGGAAAATGATGCTGCTAAGCTAGCAGTTATTGCGGGAATTATTACTACATTAGGAGATGTCTTAGCTACTATCGCAGCAATAATGGCATTGGAGGAAGCACAGAAATCAAACAACAATAATAATAATAATTCAAACAAAATTGATGAATTAGAAAAACAAGTTCAATATTTAACAAAGGAACTACATAAACTTAAACATTCAAGAAAAGTTTAGTGTCAGGCACACAAACAATTCTGAATTGTTTGTGTGCCTGACACCCTAAAGCGTTGTCCCACGAATCGTTGCGTAACTTAATTTATTTGCTAAAATAGCGCGCTCGGCAATGATTTTTGCTTCTTCTATTGCGTTATACCAACCACTTATAAAACGCCAGCCATTTTCATTTGAGCTACCTTTTACTGGTTCTGCATACGCTAAATAATATTGTTTTAATGCGTCGTTCATCGCAGCTAACATTGCCTCTTGACTATTATATTTCCCACTTTGAATACGGAATTTCTTTGGCTCTTTGTCAATCTCAATATATTCTATTTTTTTACTTACATCTATTATAACAACAGGCTTTAAAAAAAGGGCAATTTCGTCTAGACGACGATTCACAAGCCCTTGTAGCTTTTTTCCACCAGCATTACAGTATAATAGCATTTCTTTGCTTACTTGTTCCCATTGCTTATTATTTAAATATACTAATAGGGCACTATTTCTTAAAATATATCGTCCTAAATTATATTGGAAACTTGCCAGTGCATCGTACTGATTTTGGTTAAGTGGCACTTTAACATAGTATTCAATGGTAGTAGCATGCTCTTGTGCTTGCTTTCGTAATAGTTCCCACGCATCTTCTTTTGTAATGGTTTGCCCCTTTTCAACTGCTTTGCCACTTGGCCATTTTGTTGTTCCGTAGCCGATGGTCCAAACATTGTCAGGACCTATATAGGCATCGGAGCGAAACCCTTCCCACTTCGCTATGAGATTTAGTGCATTATTTGAAATTTCCATCTATCTATTATCACCCTTTCTTTTTCTGCTCCTTCTCTAGTCTATTCAATTCTTAATATCCGAACGTTTACATAGATACAGAACAAGGAAATATAATCGTCATTTATACAATTAAGTAACAATATGAAGCTTTTGGAATACCCACATTCAAAATAAAAGCCCTCCATAATAGGAAGGGCTTTTGAAAATGTTAAAACCGCATTTTTCGCTGTTTCAATATTAGTGTAAATTCAAAACTTTTTTTATATCCGACTCAATGCTTTTTGGCTTATCAGTTGGACCAAATCGAGCTACTACTTCTCCTTCTGGATTAACTAAGAACTTTGTGAAATTCCATTTAATATTACTTCCTAAGAAGCCTTTCGAATGCGTTTTTAAATAATTATAAAGAGGATGTGCTTCTTTACCATTTACCTTGATAATTTCATGCATAGGAAATGTAACGCCATACGTTAAACGGCAAGCTTCAGCGGCATCCAGCGCTGAAGACATTTCTTGCTTAAATTGATTAGATGGAAAACCTAGCACTTCTAACCCCATATCTCGATAAGAAGTATACAATTGTTCTAATTCTTCAAATTGTGGAGCTAAACCACATTTTGTTGCAGTGTTGACTATTAACAAAGCCTTACCTTTGTATTTTTCTAAACTATATTCTGAACCATCTTCTAATGTTACATTGATATCATAAATACTCATCTTTTACCTCCATGTTATTTAATTGGGTTAATAATTCATTTAAATTTTGCAACTGTGCCCTTAAATCACCGTCTATTACTGTCAAAGCATCACAATGTGCCATTTTCTCCACTAACTTTTCTGTAATCAACGTTTCAGTTGCTCTTGCCTTCTCAGTCAAAGAAATAATTACAGCACGTTTATCCTTAGACGATGTTTCTTTCGTCACCCATCCTTTATCAACAAGCTTATTTAATATTGGATTTAACGTGCCTATGCCCAAACTCAATTTTTCGCTAATTTTTTTCACCACTAGACTATCTTGTTCCCATAAAGCAAGTAGCACCAAATACTGTGGATATGTCAAACCAAATGGCTCCAGCACTTGCCGATATAACTTTGTAAATTGGTTAGCTGCCTTGTATACAGCAAAACATAGTTGATCTTCAAGTAAGAAAGCTTTAATTTTTTTCACCTCACAATATATCGCATACGATGTATTTTTATTTTATATCGTATGCGATGTATATGTCAATTTATTGAACTGTTTAAAATACTAATGAAACTTGCAATTACCATAGCCAATATCTAGCTCCCTGTGTAACAATAAATCTGTCCAGCCAAGTTTCAAAGTTCATAGGTAGCCTTTGAATGTCTCCTTCATGAACAAAGATAAGATAATTATCCTCCCCATTAGCAACTTTTGAGAATCAACGAACATATAATCACCATATCCTCTATAATTACCCATCATAAACCAATTTTTATCATAGGCACTTTGATAGTATATATTGGTCTCATATTCATGGATATAATTTAATATCTGGCTTAAATTAAATATTTCAAAGAAATCATAACCAAGACCATTATCATTAAATAATTTCGCTCCATTACTATGTTTTAAAAATAAGCACAATTCCTTCGGTAAAACATGCTGAGTTTCTAAAGTGAATTCCTGTAGTTCATGATTTGATATTGGACAATTCCAATCACAGGTTACATTTAAAATTTCTCCATTCTCCCTTTGTATGATAATGCTGTTCTCTTTATCTAACCTTTTATTTAATGCTGTTAAGATTAATTCAATCGACATATTATCTTCACCTAATTTCTAATAGTTTACCCACCAAGGAGATGTAGTACCTCGTAATTTTCGTTAAAACAGAAATAATGATAATATTTGCAATATAGTTACTTTATCGACAAAATACTATAAAAACCCAGTACCTTTTGTAGAGGGAACTGGGTTTTCTCTGTTGTTTTAATATGTTTAGCGTTTAATCTCAAATTCTTGTGGACCAGCATAGGGTGGAGCAATGTAATATTCATAGAAAAAGATGACTGGATTTCCTTGTTCATTAATATAGAAGTTTTTTGACGTATATTCGTCTATTCCACCATCTCCCTTTGAAGAATAATATTCTTGATAGTACGACCAAAGATTTTCATCGGTCTTCGCACGTTCCTTCACTTGACGCTCTATTTCTGGATCAACTATTTTTTCGTAATCTTTTCCTAGTAAATCTTCTAACGTTAGTTCCTTTCCTGTTGTTAAATCAATATTATAAAAATACTTTGTATCAAATGTTAATCCATTTGTAGTTTCTGTTTCATTAATGATAAATGACAAGATTTTTGCATTTGAGCTTTTTACTTCATAATCAAATTTGTATGTGCTAGGTGTATATTCATTAATATCCCTTACATCCTCGCTCTCTCCAAGGAAGTTTTTCTTAAATTCCGCTGAGTCCTGTTTTGCTTTCGCAGCAAGGCTCTCAATTTTTTCCTTAATCATCGTATTAATCTGATTTTCTAATGATGGATTCCCTATATCAGAGAATTGAGGAATTTTAATATGTGCATCAATCGAATCTGTCTTTTCTATATATTCATCAATCGTAATCACTTTTACTACTGCTCCTAATACAGGAACCTTTGACATTGCCAGAGCAAAAGTCGGACTTAGATTTACAAAGAACATGAATAGTAGACAGGCTGTTAAAGGAATCACGATAAACTTCATTTTAAAAAACGTTAAAAAATCTTTCTTCTTGGGCATCGTTTCATTTTCAGCCATTGTTAATACTTTTTTTCGTATCCTTTCCTTATTTAATAAGTTTTCTTCTATAACACGTTTTAATACCTTTCGTTCATGCTGCTTCATAATCGCCTCAACCGTCCTTCCCAAACTTTTTTCGTATTTCATGAGTGGTGCGGTAAATATAATTTTTTATCGTGGATTGATTTAAATGTAGTAATTTTGCAATTTCAGGAATTGAAAGTTCAGCATAATAAAATAAGTAAAATACCTTTTGCACTTTTTGAGGTTTGGTTTGCAAAAAGCTCCAAATGTCAGATAATAATTCTTTGTTTTCTATTGCCATCTCTATCTCATTTTCATATTGCTCTATGTCCGTATCTGCATGATTATATTCTTCATCTTCTTTATTTATATCAAACAACGGTATGATACGCTTTACTTTTTCTTTTAAAGAATAATGTTGGTAGATTTTAGATTTAGCGATTCGTATGACATAAGCCTCTGGGTTCTTTAGATAATCAATGCCCTTGTCCTTTAGTATTCGATACAGCGCTATATAAGTTTCTTGTATTATATCCGGGATAACACTCGTATGATTGCATTTGCTAATGACATACACTACACATTGATGATAGGTTTTGTCATAAATTTCATTAAATTTCTCTTCGATTCTTTGAGTATTCAAAGGCTCACCTCCCGTTAAACGTTACTAGGGAATGCAATATACGAATGTTGAATAACATTGTTATTATGTCATGGTTTTATGGACTACATTCGTTTCCTTTGCACAATCAATTGCCGAAATAGGGATCGACTTTTTCACTTTTTAGCGATAACAGTTCTGATACTGTTACAAATTCATATCCTTCTTTTTTTAATGCCATTAATATTTCTGGTAAGGCTTCAGCTGTTGCTGTATGAATATCATGCATTAACACTACTGATTTATTTGCGATTTGATTTAAAATTTCGTTTTTTATAGCTGCTGGGTTGCGACTTTTCCAATCTAACGAGTCGACAGACCACATAATTGTAGTATAATTTTCTGACGCGGTATAATTTAGAATATCTTGGTTGTATATCCCGTATGGAGGTCGAAATAAGGTTGGAGTTACACCTGTTGTTGCTTCAATAATTTTGTTTGTTTTATTGATTTCTTCTGTCATTTCATTGTGCGTCAATTTCTTTAAATTTGGATGACTAAAGGTGTGATTTGCTATTTCGTGACCTTCAGCAACGACTTGTGCCGCAATATTTGGATACATCTCAACTCTGCTTCCTAACATAAAGAATGTTGCCTTTGCTTCATGCTGCGCTAATGTTTGTAAAACGCGTGGTGTAACTTTGACACTCGGGCCATCATCAAATGTAAGTGCTATATATTTTCCGTCAGGATTCAATGCAACTGTTTCATTCTCTAATTCTTCTTCCTCTTCTTCTGTCCCTTCTTCCTCTATTACATCCTCACTATCATCATTTTCTTCAAATCTTGCCTTATCACTTGCAAGATTTTCAGCTTGCCCATGCTCTTCAACTTGTCCACCTAAAAAGTAGTATCCCGCACCTAGCATGATAGTAAAGAACAAAATGACCGCTACAAATCTTGTCCATCTAATTCTTTTCCTTGCTTTCATTCCAATACACCTTTCTTTGCTATTTTTTCTTTCTTAATATAGAAGAGAATTAGAGAGTTGAAAAAGTTTCAATGAAACTAAAAAAATTTTAATTATTTTGTAGGACAATAAAAAAGCATGAAAAGTCTTGATAAATATCACGTGTTCATCATGCGCAGTGGATGCGGTCTACAGTTCGGTATATGATAGTGTGGGTAGTACGCGGCATTAATGGCGGACAGGCGTATAGTGGAAGAAGGGAAGATTAGAAGTAATGTAGAATATAAAAATGAATACTTTGCCAATCGTTTTGCCCCGTCACATGGGGTACGGGTATTAAAAAGTTGGCTCAAGGAGATGAATGCCTTTTTCGTGTTGTTCCCTTGAACCGAAGCAAAAGGAGTGAAATATGCATGAAAGAACCATCTGAACAGCTTATTGACATGCTTGGCCATCCATATAGTCCTAAAAATGTTCAAGCTTTGCTGCAATCATTCAATGTCAAGCGAATGCCTTCCCCGAACAGCTATTTCAACGACGATATTATTTGGTCTGTAAAAGCATCGATACGCATTGATATTTATCGTGCCTCAAAAATAAATGATTTGACTGGACTCCACTATACAAATCAAGATGAATGGATTATTGGTGCTATACATTTTCTTGCTCCTGGATCAGATGACCGAATTAAAAAGCCGTTTTCTGGAAAGCTTCCTAAGGGAATCACGATGTGCTCAACACCAGATGAGTCAATAAAGGCATATGGTCGACCTGAAATGGATGAAAAATGTGCGTGGCCTGGGTTCTCTGGTCAAATTTTGGCTTGGCGCAAGCCGAACATAAATATCGCAATTGAATATGCGGATAGTGCAATCGATTGCGTAATGAGAAGCTACACTGCCTGTTTAATTGGCTGCATAGGCGCATGGCGAGACGATAACCCTGAGGTCTTTTCTCCCTGATGGTCAGTCGATTACACCGTGCTACGGGTGGTAGTTCGTTCGCTCTCAAATAAATGGCACTCTTTATCAAACTTTGAGCGCATGTTTTGAAAAAAGATTTCAAAACATGCGCTTTACATTTGTTCTTGTATCAAGGTTGATATGGTTATGAAGACCTTCATTAATCCTTATGTCACGATTGAATTTTATCTTGCAAAGAATTGTCGATAATATAAAAAAGACACCGAGGTGTCTTATGTATTGTCAAGTTACGTTTATGGACAATCTGAGAGTTAATTATAATAATGAAATGCAAAACCATCTTCTGGTTCGCCCACTTCATATCCCAATAATTTTGTAGCGCGTTTCTTAAATAATGTAATCCATTCATTCCATTCTTCTGATGGCAATTGAGCATAAAATTGTAGTCCACTTGATTCAATACTTACTTCTATCAATTTACCATCTGAACCATACCACTGTGGACAGCCGTTTACAAAGTGGTTCCAGTTAGGCATTTCTCTATATAAACGCTCCAACTTATCCCAAACTTCTTGTGGTGCAGAATAATGAATATTCAAATTCATATTGTATATTTCCATATATTCTCCTTTAAATTTAGATTTATAAGTTGATTTGCGACTCTTCAAATTATTGTTTTACTGTGGGTCAACTGTGATAAAAACACTTTTTAATCCGTTATCCGTATATAAAAACTCCATTTGTAAACACATATCTGCCAGTTTTGAATTTGAAGTTAAATCATAATCAACTGCAAATCCACTGTTGTCCTTGAATTCATAAAAGTTAATTTGTGCATATTCGTATTGGGGATGGAAATTACATGGAGCTCCATATTCATCAAATGAATCCAATCCATTTAAGTTTAATGTTTCTTGGACATAATGGAATAAATAACCAATATCATACACTTTAGATTCATCCACATAATTTAATATTTTTTCATATTCTTTACGATGCATTACTTTTAATATATTGGTAATAACAGTTATGGCATATTGTTTATTTTCACTTTTCATATTGAACCTCCCAATTCTATTTTTCTTTCCATTCAACTGTATAATATCATACATTTTTGAGAAAATTTATTTGAACTGGAGATACCCGTGTAATGCCATTTTCGGTTTGCCTTAGCGAGTGTTTTAGTTGTATACGACTCTAATCAAATTTTATAAAATCTTATACTTAGTTAAAAATATTAACTCCATTTTGACAAATCTCTTTGCAAAATGGAGTATTTTCGGTTTTGCTAATAAATAAAGGTTGAAAGAATTTTTGTCATCACTCTTTATTCAACGCGCCGTATATGATTAATCAACAGCTTCTCCACCTGTGATTTAAGAGCTTGATTTGCATAACGGAGTACTACATCATTCCCTGCAGTAGCAACTTGTACGTCACTAAAGTATTCATCTATCGGTTGCCAACCTACTACTCGTATACGTTTTTGTGCAAGTTCTCGTTTGAGATTAAAATATTCTTGTCTTAGCTCCTTTAGTAATGAATCCATCATTGGAAGAAATACTGTTTTCATTTTAAACTGCTCTAATTTACAATAATCAACCTGTAATGATTTAACTGCTAGCTCTAACAAAAGATACTTATGAAGTAACTGTCTTTCATCGGCTTTAATCATAGTAATCAGCATCCAGTTGGGCTGATTGAATATTTGGGATGGGGATACTCTCCGTTTTAAGTAGCGTTTCAAGTATGAGGTCATTCGTATTCATCGATTTAACTATACCAGTCCATTGTGTGATTGTATGGTCCTTCCACACTTCTACTGTAACGGTCAACTGTTGATTAAAAGCTTGATTAATTGTTTTTTGTAGTTCTTCCAGTTCCCATTCAGTCAATTCTCTTGGCTGTTCCATATACTCTTCTTTGTACTCTCTGAGAAGCTCTAAATGTTCTGGCAACATCATCGATGCCCATTTAATCGTCCCTCTATCTTTTATCATTCCAATCACTCCTATGCCAAATGACCACCAACTAAGCGATCTCGTTTTATAGCTGTACCAGCTTTTGTATAAGAAACGGCTCTTAATATTGAGGTAGCTCCAAACCTGTTACGTATGGCATCCATTGTAGGACCAATTATCTGACGTTGCGGCTTACGTTCATCAAATAAATCCAATTGAATACTATGCTCTTTCTCTAGGTTGGATATTCTGACTGATAATTGTCGTGCTGGCTCTCCAGCAAAATGTTCATCCAGTAATTCAATACAAGCTTTATACATCACAAGCGTTTCACTTGTCGGCACTGCAATGGTTTTCGAACGATGAAACCCTTTGGTCATGGCATTATGACTATAGGAAAGACCTAAGCTAATTGTACGGTCAACAAACCCTGCATCACGTGTGCGCTTCATTACGTCTTCACACATTTCTAGAAGCACTACCGCAATCTCTTTTCGTGTGTGATAATCCCTCATCAGCATTTGACCCTTACCAAAACTTAATGCTCCGTTTGTTATTAACGGCTCCCCTAATTTAGATAGATCTATTCCCCATGCATGGTAGTAGAGTTGATTGCCCATTACCCCAAAGCACTTTTCTAATTCTGCTAAATCTGCATTAGCCAAACCACCAACTGTTTGTATTCCCATAGCATTTAGATTTGCCTCCATTCGTTTTCCTATGCCCCACATTTCAGATAAAGGTCGAACAGGCTACAGTTTCTTTGGAATATCCTCATACGTCCATTTAGCAAAACCTGTTTTCTTTGCTTCAAGGTCTAAAGCTAATTTGGCGATTAACATATTGGGTCCCATACCTACTGCACTAGGTATACTAAATTGGTCAAGAATAGCCTTTTGTATTTCCTTGGCCGTCTCTTCGGGTGAACCCCAAAGCTTTTCCGTGCCAGTTAAATCAACAAAACTTTCATCCACACTATACACATGTATCGCATCAACAGGTACGTAATTAGCGATCAATTTTGTAATCGTCATCGACATTTGAATAAAGAAACTCATTTTAGGCTCAAATAATCTAATGTCAGGATGTTTTGGTATCTCATAACGTCTACTGCCAGTTTTGATTTTATATTTCTCTTTCATTAATGGTGATGCAGCAAGCACTACGCTACCTGGCTGGTCAAAATTCGCTACTACTGCAACTGGTGTTTTTAAAACATCTAATCCATGTAACATCGCCACGATACTAGCGTAAAAACACTTCATATCGATACACATAATAGGTCTATTGGGCATCGCCTCATAATTCACACGACATCACGCTCTTGTGTTATAACTGGAATAATTGCAAGAACATTGCTGATAATAAAAGTACGCTTTGCTTGTCGTGTGAAGCAATATGCAGAAAAGCAGTTATTTACAACTTTTATGATTTTCACTTGCCTTTTTGTAATTTCACCGCATTTGGATACATACATCATATGAACTGACTGATTGCGTTGCATTGCTTTTATTAACTGTTCTTTCATCCAACATCCTTCTCCCCTCGTCCGTAAAAAGAACGTTTGTTTGTATTTATATTTTACGCACGTACGTTCCTTTTTACAACTGGGAATTTAAAGAAATATTAAAAGTGTCAAGCACTATTTGGGTGCCTGACACTTTATGAAGTTGCCTTATTTACTTCTGACAAACAATAGTTTAAACCACTGATTAACTAAAAACGGCATAAACGATAAGCTATAAATAAAGCCTAATTGGGCGCCACTTAATGCGGCCACTTCGAAGATACCCGTAAATGATGGAACAAATAATACGGCATGTAAAGCAACAAAACCGATTAAAAATGCTAACCAAGTATATTTATTCGAAAATACACCAATGGCAAAAATCGATTGCTTCGATCTGGAATTAAAGCCATGAATTAATCTCGACAAACATAAAGTAGTAAACGCCATCGTACTAGCTGTTAAAGTATCTCCTGTTGACAATCCGATTTCAAAAGCAACAGCTGTAGCAATTGCAATTAATAAACCTTCCAGTATAACTTGCGTCGTAAAAGCTTTATTTAACAATGGTGTGCGAATATCTCTTGGCTTGTCCTTCATGGTGTTTTTATTATTTGGTTCCAGTCCAATGGCAATGGCCGGCAAACTATCGGTAAGTAGGTTAATAAATAATAGATGAACAGGTGCAAATGGAACGGGTAAACCTAATATAGTAGCATATAAAACGACAAAAATTGCCCCTGCATTTCCAGATAACAAAAATAAAATCGCATTTTTAATGTTCGTATAGATGCTTCGTCCATTCGAGATTGCTTTGACAATCGTTGAAAAATTATCATCTGTTAATATCATAGATGATGCATCTTTCGCTACTTCAGTACCGGTTATTCCCATTGCTACACCGATATCAGCTTGTTTTAAAGCGGGACCATCATTGACACCATCACCGGTCATCGCAACGACATTGCCCTTTTCCTGCCACGCTCTCACAATACGAATTTTTTGTTCCGGCGTTACGCGAGCATAAACTGAAACATCTTGAACTTTTTCTTGCAGTTCGCGATCCGTTAAACCTTCAATTTCAGCTCCTTCAATCGCTTCGGATGGGTCCTGTAAAATCCCGATTTGTTTGGCTATGGCAGTGGCTGTTATTTTATGGTCACCTGTAATCATTACAGGTTTAATACCTGCTTTAATACAGCTTTCAACGGCTGCCTTCGATTCCTTTCTAGGTGGGTCCATCATTGCTATTAATCCTACAAAAATTAAATCTCTTTCATCAAATACAGTAATTGGACGGCTTTCTCTTACTTCCTTATATGCAATGGCTAATACTCTTAAACCATTCATTGAAAAATCTCGATTCACTTCTTCGATTTTTTTTCGATGTTCTTGCGTCAGATTAACTAGACCTTGCGACGTATTCATTTTTGACATTTTGAATAACAGAACGTCTAGTGCTCCCTTAGTAATCATAATACTTTGCTGATTAATCCGATTAACCGTACTCATAAGCTTCCGATCTGAATCAAAAGGGAGCTCTGCCACCCTTGGACAATGGTCTCTAACAAGTAATTCATCAAAATCATACTGCTTTCCTAATTTCACAAGGGCAATTTCAGTAGGATCCCCGATTTCCTTATGATCTCTTTCCAACGCATCATTACATAATAACGCCTTTAAAATCAGATCTTTCTCAATTGCATTTTTCATATATAGTTGATCGTGTGGAATCACTTTCTGATTAACGTATACATGTTGGACAACCATTTTGTTTTCAGTTAAAGTCCCTGTTTTATCTGAACAAATAACCGAAACACTTCCCAAACTTTCAACAGCAAAAAGCTTTCGTATTATAGCATTTTCCTTTGCCATTTTTTGTGTCCCAAAAGCCAAGACAATTGTGACAATCGAACTTAATGCCTCTGGTATGGCGGCAACTGCCAACGAAACAGCAAACATAAACGATTCTACTAATTCACGGCCTCGAACCAAATCAATTGTGAAAATAACAACACAAATCATCGTGATGCCTAAAGCTAATTTTTCTCCAAATTGATCTAGACTTACTTGTAGAGGCGTTTTCTTTTCTTTTGCAGTATCGAGTAAATTAGCAATTTTCCCAATTTCCGTGTCCATTCCGATAGCTGTCACAATAACAACGCCTCGTCCATTCGTGACAAAGCTTCCAGTGAAGACCATATTTTTCTTATCCGCAATGGTTACATCTTCCTTAATCGAATCGGCACTTTTTGCGACAGCTAATGATTCACCTGTCAACGAACTTTCATTAATATGAAGATTATGGCTTTCTAGTAATCTTCCATCAGCATTTATATAATCTCCAGCCTCCAAATATAGAAGATCTCCCACAACGATATCTTCAGAAGGAATTTCTATTATCTGATTATTACGCATTACTTTCGCTATGGGCGAAGACAGTGCTTTCAAATTACCTAAAGATTTTTCTGCCTTTACATGTTGAACAGTGCCCAGAACTGCATTTAAAATAATAACAATCAAAATAACAATCGTACTTTCTACTTCACCTAATAGAAATGAAATAAAAGCCGCTACCATTAAAATAATCACTAATAAATCTTTAAACTGGCCGAAAAAAACGGCAAGTGTACTTACCTTTTTACTTTCCTCTAAAACATTATACCCGTAAACCTCTTGCCTCTTTTGAACGTCATAATCACTCAATCCCTGATTGGTCACATTCAGTTTATTCATGACTTCAACGGACGACTGCTGATGATACTGTGTCATTTGATTCTCCTTCCAGTGTAAATTATTAATAATAGTTGTGTTATTCAACATAGAGCGGACTATTGCAATAGAAGGAAAACAACTTTATCTTTATTGCACAGTCTTTTAGCTATCAAAATGTCGTTTCTATCACTTTACCTTTTGACTTGTATTTTTTCTATTACAAGCCGTGATTTCTGTTACATAATAGTAAAAATTATGTGCTCTTTTGCTCTCGACTCCATATTCCTAATAGTAGAACTATAACAATCTATTCCGTGCCCTAATCCAGTATGATAATAATTGATAGAGAGATTAAATTTTTTGTCCGATTGACAAAGCTAACTTTGCTCTCGCAAATAAAATAACAAGCCCCTCTCGACGTTCAGCATCAAGAGGGGCTATGGGTAAAAAACTTATCAAGGACTAGATTTCCATAATATGTAGAAAGCTAATTACTAGTGACAGACACCTGTTATTGGCTATTAAAAATGATGACATCACGTACCTCCATTGATTTCAAAAGATTTATAATACATAAATATCACAATTATTTAGTAATCTATGGTATACTGCTTTCAGTAGCACCATCAAAGGGCACAAACCAATTCGAAGCTGTAGCGTATTTTATACGATGCAGCTTTTTTATTTTAGATTTACTCAATTCCCACTTTACAATATAATGGTTTAACTAGAAAATATTGAATAAATACTTATTTAAATAACTTTACCAAATGAAAATTCCAAATCATTAAAACAACTTCGCCAAATGACAAGCAAAGGAGAAAATCCAATGAATGTAGAAAAAATCTTTGAAAGCTTCCCATTATTACATTCTAGCAACCTACAATTTAAACAAATAGAAGAAAGCCATTTAGACATGTTATTCGCTATCTACGATAATGAAAAAGTATTTCAGTATTGTGGCATTATCCCGAAACACAATATTCAAACTGTCCAAAAAATGATTAGTCATTTTGAACGTGACTTCACGAAAAGAAATAGAGTGAAATGGGGGATTTTTTATAAAGATCAACCAGATTCTTTAGTCGGTATAATCGAAGCGATGGATTTTAACCAAAAAGTAAATATGGTAACAATCGGCTACTATTTAGCAGAGGACTATTGGAATAAGGGCATTGCAACGGAATCTGTACAAACCATTTGTAAATTTTTATTTGATGAAGCGAACATTAATAGAATTCAAGCAGAGGTTATGCCGATGAACGATGCGTCAAAAAAAGTGCTTTTAAAAAGTGGCTTTATGAAAGAAGGTTTATTAAGAAAAGCTTCTTTCTGGTCTGGTAAAGGTATTGTCGATTTGGAAATTTACAGCATTTTGCAAGAGGAGTACAATAAATAAATTGAAAAGGCACGCTAAACAGAACTATTCTATTTAGCGTGCTTTTATTTGTTTATCTTCATACATGTTTGTAGCGTTAAACGGTTCCATAAACCGAATTTACAATCGTTTAATATCCGCTCATCATCACCTACTATTAGTAGTTTAACAAGTCAGGCTTTGTAATCAACAAGAGTATCACATAAGCTTACCGACATTTGCAAAAGCTATTATTTTCTATTGTATGAATGTAGACATCCTACTCCGTTTTCATTCCTTTTTTAATCGTCTTTTGATTTCTGATGCATGTAAATCAATATTTCTTTTATCTTTCAAAGTGTTTTTAAACTCCAAAGTTCCAAAGATTAGCATTGCTATACTTAGAGGCATATATAAGAGTAAAAACACCTCTTTGCTTACTTTATTAGTAACGAATAAAATTAGTACAAGGATAGATATCTCAGTAATAAAGCTTACATATTTATTATCTTTGTAAGACATACAATCACCCTTTCTACCTTTTTAAATAGCTGGTATTTTACAAATAGACTGAACAATATACAGTTTTAACCAAAAATAGCCACGCGCATATAAATGAACGTGGCTTTTCTTGTATAGTAGAACGTTATTTTAGTTAATAAATGTAGAAATCTTTCCACTATATGTAGCTAAATAACCCTTTCCCGCTGGCACAGCTCCTTGTAATCTTAGATTTCCTTTATATAAATATCCATCAATCCATTTTTCATAAGGATACAATGTTGGTATAGAGCTATTAAATGTATAGTATACTTGATGCGATGCATCTGCATAAAGATAAAAACCTCTTGGATTAATATCAGATTTAGTGATTGTCTCTGATATTATTTCGCCATCTTCATATTCTTTATTGATGTCAAAACCAAGAGGTAGTTCTGTTACTGGTTCTGCTATTGGTGTAAATTCCCCAACATCATTAAAGCTTGTTTCCTCTGCAGCTAAAGAGATTCCTGAAAATGCAAAAATTCCAAAAACTAATGTAAACGCGCACAACAAAATACTTAGTCTCTTCATTTCCTTCATCATCTCCTTTATATTATAAATCATTTTGATTATAACTAATAACATCATTATTTTCAATATTATTATAATTCAGACTACTATAAAAATTTACTATTGGTAAGTGTTATATTTCTTGAAATAAAAAATCCAGGCTGAATAATCTATATCACCACTTTTAAGTTAATTTCCAAAAAAATCCTCAACTATCATTGCTGAGCCATTTCCTTAGTGGCAGCTGTTATTATTTACGCCATACAGTTTAAAAAGTTCACCGGATTCATATTGTTCAAGAACTATGCCGGCATGAAAACCGGTCATATTATTCTGTTCGATTCCTGCAATCTTTTCAAGCATTTTTACAGCATCAGCTCTGCGATAGTCCACTATAATTGCATAGATACTGCAAACATATAGGACAAAAGAATTTTCATGTAAAAACAACTCATCTAACACGGCTGTTTCAAGTTCAGATGATTGCTTTAATTGATCCAAAATAGCTAGCAACGCCTTATTTGATTTATTTCCTCTTTTATAATCTCCAGTCATCTGTGTTTGTTCTGCTATTAAGGCATGTTTGATAAACTCTTCAACTAATATTTTCGTAGCTTTCATATATAAACACCTACTATATATTAGTTTAGCAAGGCTAACTTTGTATTAAATAAGCTTACCGACATTTACGAAAGCTGTTCTTTTCTATTGTATAAATACAGCCATACTACTTAGTTTTCATTCTATTTTTTAAATTTTCTTTTGATATCTGATGCATGTAAATCAATCTTTTCTTTATCTTTCAAAGCGTTTCTAAACGTTAAAAACCCCAATATTAGCATTGCTATACTTAGAGGAGCAAATAAGAGGAAAAACACCTCTTTGCTGACTTTATTAGTAAAGAATAAAATTAGTAAAAGGAGAGTTATTGCAGTAATAAAACTTACATATTTATTATATTTGTAAGACATATAATGCACCCTTTCCAACTTTTAATTATTTGATTTTTCAGTTATTTAATTCTAGTATATAAATTACGTAGTTTTACATATGAACATTTATGAGGTACTTCAGAAACAGATAAGAGTAAGAGAGAGGTGAATTTCGTGAAAAGTAAAACTATTTTCTTTATTTTTTTAACATTACTCTTCATTTTCTGTTTAGGACTGCTATCATTCTATAGTCTTAGCAATGAATAGCAACGTTTATCTATCATCATTTGTATCCAAGCAAACAGCCCAGTCTATAACCACTTTAATGCAATAAAAGTACTCTAAACAGATAGATGTAGCCTTGTTTAAAGTACTTTTATTGATTAGCTGTATGAATTTTTAAAAACTATCCACAAATCAAATCTACAATCTTAAGATTTCAATTCTCGCCATTTCCAATATGCTTCATATAGCATATCATGTAGAAATTCCTCATACTCTCGTTCCTCATCTAGACCTCTCTGTTCTAATTTTAGCCCTAACCACACCGTATTATCTTTTCTAAATTTAGGATCACCAACACCATCTACAATACAGAAAAAGTGAAAAAAAGTTGAAAGCATCCGATCGCGAACAATCTTTTCAATGCCACAAATACTATGAAAATCAAATTCATTTGCTTTTAACGCTTTGACTTCTTCAACACTTAATTTAAGCTCATCCTCTATGCCTATTATCGCGTTTTCTGGATTTCGTAGGCTATCACCCATTTTAGAGTATTCTTCAATTAAATCATGAACCTCCATTAGTAAACACATTTGACTATCCATCTATATCACCACTTTTAAGTTAATTTAGAAAAAAGACCCTCATATATTTATCGCTGAGCCATTTCCTTAGTGGTAGCTTATTTACTTACACCATACAGTTTAAAAAGTTCGCCGGATTCATATTGTTCAAGAACTATACTTGCATGAAAACTGGTCATATTCTGTTCCATTCCTGCAATCTTTTCAAGCATTTTTAAAGCTTCAGCTCTACGATAGTTCAATACAATTGCATAAATACTACAAACATATAAGACAAAAGGATTTTCATGTAAAAACAGCTCATCTAACACGTCTGTTGCAAGTTCAGATGATTGCTTTAGTTGCTCCAAAATAGCAAGCAGCGCCTTATTGGATTTGTTTCCTCTTTTATAATCTCCAGTCATCTGAGTTTCTTCTGCTATCAAGCAATGATTAATAAACTCTTCAACTAATATTTTCTCATCTTGCACATTATCACCTCAAGTTATTATCGTAATCTATCCATAATTTTTATACCATAATCGTATTGATAATCCCAACTCTTTCCTGCTAACCAATCCCTTACTCGTTTACCTTGCGTATGAGGTTGAATAGAATTATAGTATCCTGTAATTCTTTGATGATGTTGTATATCAATGGATACGATATTACGAGTATTGTGAATAGATGTTTTACTAAAGCCAGACTTTGCAATTTGTGATTGTTCAACAATATGATGCCATTGTCTATTTACACCAGCATTTCCCAAGAATTTCCTTAAAGAGTCAAAACTATTAAAGCCTCTATGAGATAAGTTTTTAATTGGTATTCCAAGAACATATCTTGCAGTTGTTCGAATTGCAACTCCTCCAACAACATACACAAAGACCGGTAATACAGAAGCATTTAATTCAGTTGTGTCAATATATCTGCCTTCCCCTTACCGTCCTTGTTCAAAAACATCAATCAAGTCTATCTCACTATTTTCAATAATATTGGCAATTGGAGTTCCATGACTCATTTCATCAATAGTCGGCGATGTCGGGTCGATAGCATTAAATTCATCAACAATAACACTTTCCAAAAATTCTTCATTAATACCACTATCTAAAATTGCCACCTTAATCCTTTCTTTTTGGACTTCCTGATTTTCTGATACAACATGATGAGTAAACACTAAGATAATGATTAAGGTAGCAAATATAAAAAAAGATACTTTTTCATATAAACCTCCTTTAATACATTTAATAGTTTTGTCTTTCTCGACAATTATATATTAATTGAATATTTTAAAAATTTTAATACATATTTACTCTTAAAATTCATTTTTTCGACATTTTTTCAGTTCGAATACGAGAATTTCTTAAATATTCGACATTAAATTTGATGGTTCTATTAAAAGGAAATTTAACAAGAGAGTTCAGACAGCCTAAGAAAAGCAACATCTTGATGAAGTTTTTACGCAAAATACTGATTTCGCTATTTCTGCCTAGTTCCTTCCCCAAAGCAGAACATGCATTCCCACCTCTTTTACTTCATTATCGTGAATATCTTGTTTTACATAATAAAATTGGTGCGAGAGGATAATTTAAAACTACAAATTATAGTGTCGGATAATCTGTAGTTGTTATCTATCAATTAAATTAGCTACCATCAAAAAAAGATTGTAGATAAACCTGAATCGCAGGATTATCTACAATCAAACTGTAGCTATACTTCTATTTAATACTTTTAGCAGCTTGTTGTATAAGCGCAGCTACCATTGTATCCATTTGTGCGAAACGATCGTCCTTCGTTTGTCCGTTGACATAACGATAATAAATTTGTTGGCAAATGACCGCTAATTTAAAATAAGCAAACGTTATATAATAGCCGATTGTTGAGACATCTCGACCACTTTTCTCCGCGTAGTGCGCGATAAATTCCTCTCTCGAATAAAATCCAGGATGAACCGTAATCGGTGGCTCCCCTAATGCATACAACAACATTTTTGGATCATCTGCATGCATCCAATAACTCATCGCAACACCGAGATCTGCTAACGGATCACCCACTGTTGTCATTTCCCAATCAAAAAGCCCAATCATTTCTGAGTAATCTTGTGAAAACATCGCATTGTTGAACTTATAGTCATAGTGAATAATTGTCGCTTCATTATTTGTCGGTATATTAGCCTTTAACCAAGCCGTTAACGCTGCTACCTCTGACAGCTCAGCTGTTTTTGCTTTCTCATAACGGTCAACCCAACTAACCACTTGGCGTTCCATAAACCCTTCAGGCTTGACCATATCCTTTAAAGCCGTTTCCTTATATGGAATGGCATGGAGCGCTACAAGTGATTCCACCATTTTTTCAGACAATTGACGTGCAAGTGCTATTGTCGATTCTGTCCCTGATGGGAAACGTGTGTCCAACACGACACCTTTTTTTCGTTCCATTAAGAAAAAGTCACTGCCGATAATGCTGACATCATCGACATATACATATGGTTTTGGTACAACAGCTAAAAACGGATGAAGCGCCGATAAAATGGTAAATTCACGCTTCATATCATGCGCTTTTTTTGCCACTTTCAAGAGGTGGTCTGCGAAGTACAATTTCAAAATCCGCTATTTTTAAACAGTAAGTTAAATTAGAATGACCCGCACTAAATTGAGAAATTTCTAGTTTCCCCTCTGGTAAGTCTGGGAAATGTCGCTTTAAAAAAGCATGTAATTGCTCTGTATCGATTCGTTCGCTTGCCCTTACTTGTATCGTATCCATAGGAACCCCCCTTAAATAATTGCACTCATTCCACCATCTACCACAATCACCTCACCTGTAACATAATCCGAAGCTGCAGCTGCTAAAAATAATGCAACGCCCTTCAAATCATTTTCAGCACCTAGACGCTTTAAAGGTGTAGCCCCCATCAAATAATCTTGTCCTCGTTCTATTAAAACATTTGACATTTTCGTTGGGAAAAATCCAGGGGCAATGGCATTAATGTTTATGCCTGATGGTCCCCATTTCACCGCTAAATCTTTGGTTAACGTAATAACTGCACCTTTACTAGCGTTATAACCAATTGTATCCATAAAATCAGGGAGTGTACCACCAAGCCCTGCAATAGAAGCAATATTAATAATTTTCCCCGCTTTTTGTGCAAGCATCACTTTACCAACAGCCTGCGTCATTAAAAATGTACCGTTGACGTTCACATCAAACACCTTTTGCCATGCCTCGTATGGCATATCGACAGCCGGCGCCCCCCATGAAGCACCACTATTGTTTACTAAAATATCAATCTTACCAAAGGTCTCTAATGTTTTTGACACAACATGGGCAATTTCCTCTGGTTTCGTCACATCACAGGCAAGCGCAAGTGTCTGGACACCTAATTGTGCGAGTTGTGTCGCCATTTCCTCACAAGCCTCCACTTTGCGTGAGCACAGCACAACATTGGCACCAGCCTCTGCAAAGCCTTGCGCAATTTGTGCACCAAGTCCACGACCACCACCTGTAACAATAGCGGTTTTCCCTTGCAAGCTAAATAGGTCAAGAACAGTCATTTTACCAGCTCCTTTTGCTTTGGGGCATGTTTTTTCAGTTCCAATTTCGCTACAGTATTACGATGCACCTCGTCTGGTCCATCTGCTAAACGCAATGTGCGTGAATTGGCCCACTGAGCAGCGAGCGTCGTATCAGGTCCAACGCCAGCAGCACCAAATGCTTGAATGGCACGGTCGATGACACGCAATGCCATATTCGGTGCGACTACTTTAATCATCGCAATTTCAGCCTTCGCCTCTTTATTCCCTACTGTATCCATCATGTATGCTGCTTTTAACGTAAGCAGCCTTGCCTGTTCAATATCAATACGTGATTCTGCTATTCGTTCACGCATCACGCCTTGGTCTGCTAGCGGTCGATGGAAGGCTTGACGCTCTAGTAAGCGGCTACACATTTCTTCTAAAGCGCGTTCAGCTGCTCCGATAAGACGCATGCAATGATGAATGCGGTATTATAAACGACCTTGAGCAATCGCAAAACCTTTCCCTTCACCCCATAAAATATTGTCCACAGGTACTCGTACATTTGTAAACGTAACCTCTCCATGACCTTCAGGTGCATGGTCATAGCCAAAGGCTGTTAACATGCGCTCTATTTTGACACCTGGTGTATCCATTGGAACTAGAATCATTGATTGTTGCTCATGGATCGAAGCCGTAGAATCCTTATGTTTTCCCATAAAAATCGCGACTTTACAGCGTGGATCGCCAGCCCCGGTTGTCCACCACTTATGACCGTTTAAAATATACTGATCACCATCTCGTTCAATGCTAGCCTCAATATTGGTCGCATCACTAGAGGCCACTGCAGGCTCCGTCATCGCAAAGCAAGAGCGGATTTCTCCACGCAATAGCGGCTCTAACCACTCTTTTTTTTGCTTATCCGACCCATAGCGTACAAGTACCTCCATGTTCCCCGTATCCGGCGCATTGCAGTTAAAGACTTCCGGCGCTATTAATGATCTGCCCATAATTTCACATAAAGGAGCATATTCTATATTCGATAAACCTGCGCCATACTCGCTATCAGGTAAAAATAAATTCCATAGCCCCGCTTCCTGTGCTTTACGCTTCAATTCTTCCATAATCGGAGGAATCGCTCCCCAACGATCCGCCATTGCTTCCACCTGTGCCGCATACAGTGCCTCATTTGGATAAATATACTGCTCCATAAATTTCGCCAGTTTTTCTTGCAGTTCTACTACTTTTTCACTATAAGAAAAATTCATATGAAAGCCTCCCTTTGATTGACAACACGAATGAAAAATGAATGATTATTCATTCTTATTCTTACATTAAATGTTACCGCTATACGGCATGTAAATCAATCATCTATTCCATAAAAATTTGAATAAAGGAGAAAATTCATATGCAAAAACAGCTAAAAAAAGCATCTCCATTATGTCTTCTTTTTACAGCCATAAAAAATAATAACTATATTAAAATATCGTCAACATTATCTTTTACTATCAAAATAATGTATAACACCATCAATGAATTGTCGGATTGCAAAGGGCAGATGTCGATTTTTTAAATACACTAAATAAACATTCCTTTGTAAATTAGGGCAATCAATTTCTTTTTGAACAATCGTCTTCGCGGTTGGCCCTTGTAAATAGTTTTCAGGCAGAATGGTAATACCTAGATTTTCGCGAACAAGGGATACAGCCGTTTCAAAACGTTCGATTTCAAATTGAACATTGATTGCTTGACCCGCTTGTTCAAATGCATTCAAAATATCCTGCCTTGTTTGAAATCCATCTGTACTAATAATGAAAGGCTCATTGCTTAAATCTGCAATGGTCAGTAAATCTTTCGTCGCTAACGGATGATGTAAAGGTAATACAGCGACAAGTCGTTCCTCATACAAACACTTCACTTCTAGCTCTTCATCGTCCATCAATTGATTGGTAATAATTACATGCGTTTTGTAGCCTTTCAGTGATTTCTTGACACGCTTGCTACCTAAAATATCGACTAAATGAAATTTCATCTGTGGATAGCGCTTTTTATATTCGACAATTGCTTTCGGTAACCAATGCTTAATCGACTCCATTACACCGATGGTCAAATCACTTGTACCATGTACAATGACCTCGTCCATTTCAATTTTTAGCACTTCCATATTTTTTAAAATAACTTTTGCTCGTTCATATAGAAGCTGACCTGCTTCGGTTAATTGCAAATTTCTTGTATTTCTTTCAAGTAAAGAAGAACCAACTTCTTGTTCTAATTTTTTAATAGCATTACTTAAAGAAGGCTGAGAAATATGCAATTTTTCAGCTGCTTTCGAGTAATTCATATGCTCAATAACAGCGATAAAATATTGTAATTGTTTTAAATCCAAAACAACCTACCCCCCATTTATAGTTTTAAACTATAGATTAATAATAATTATATATTAGTAAATATAATTATGTGAATATATAATAAATTAACACTACAACAATAATGTTAATGGAGTTGATAAAGAGATGTATACAATGACAGATCAAAAACAATGGAAAGGTCGCATCGATTCAACTACTAATCCAAGTAGTTTCCGATTACATCAAAAAGTAAAACGATTGGCTATTAACGATGTAAGCGCTTCACAACAAAAAAATGCTGGGATTGTTGGGTTTATATGTGATGAAGGGGTACGCCGCAATCAAGGGCGTGTTGGTGCAGCGAATGGACCCAATGCACTTCGTGGTGCACTGGCAAGCTTACCATGGACATTTGATGAGCAACAGGAAATTATCGATGTCGGTAACATTCTTTGCCTCAATCATGCACTAGAGGATGCACAACAAGAGCTCGGTGAAATTGTTCAAGGTCTACGCGCTAAAAACATGCAATGTATTATCCTTGGTGGCGGTCATGAAACATTATATGGGCATTACTTAGGTGTTCGTGCAGCATTACAAAAAGATGCCCGTATCGGCATTATTAACATCGATGCACATTTTGATTTACGACCATATGATGAACAAACTTCATCCGGTACAATGTTCCGTCAAATTTTAGAACAAGATCCACATACAGACTATTTTGTACTAGGTATTCAACGTTATGGAAATACACAAGAGCTGTTTGATAAGGCACATGAGCTGCAAGTGAATTATGTGTTAGAAGAACAAATGACAGCAGACAACAACGCGGACATTATGAACGATCTACAGCAATTTATGGATAATCATGATTATATTTTACTTACTTTATGTATGGACGTTGTCAACACAGCTTACGCACCTGGTGTTAGTGCACCCTCTCCTTTTGGTCTAGATCCCAAAACGGTTCGAGCTATAATTCAAAAAGTAGCATCCCATCCACATACCCATTCTTTTGATATATGTGAAGTGAATCCGTTACTAGATGAAAATGGTCAAACAGTCAAATTGGGTGCTTATTTTGTCTATGATGCACTCAACAACTTACTTAGGAGGAACGGTTCATGATCGAAATTAATCAAATTACAACAATATTTCTCGCAGTCGCGTTATTTGCATTCGGGAGCTTCCTTATTAATAAAATAAACTTTTTAAAGCGTTTCTGTATTCCAGCACCAGTTGTTGGTGGCTTACTTTTTGCAGCACTAGCCACAATATTAAAAACAACTGGCCTATAAGAAATATCTCTTGATACATCATTACAAAGCTTATTTATGATTACTTTTTTCACGACAATCGGTTTAGGTGCTAGCTTTAAACTGGTAAAACTAGGCGGTAAGCTATTAGTCATTTATTGGCTAGCATGTGGGTTCCTTGCGCTAATGCAAAACGTTATCGGTGTATCCCTTGCTTCACTAATGGGCATTCATCCATTAATCGGTATGATGGCAGGTGCAGTTTCTATGGAAGGTGGTCACGGTGCCGCGGCTGCTTTCGGTCAAACATTAGAAGATTTAGGAATTTCATCTGCTATGACAATCGGTGCGGCGGCTGCAACATGTGGCTTAGTGGCAGGAGGTCTAATTGGTGGACCGATTGTCAAATATTTAGTCGGAAAATACAATTTAACACCAGATGAACAAGAAGCAGAAGCTATTGAATATGAAAACAAACATGAACAAATAACATCGGATTCATTCTTTACACAAGTGGTAATCATCACATTTTGTATGGCTGTCGGAACGTATGTTGGAACTCTATTCTCCGAAGCTACAGGTTTCGTATTACCAGGTTACGTAGGTGCCATGTTTGTCGCTGTATTGGTCCGTAATATTTTAGATAAAGTGAAACCAAATGCCATTAACATGAAAAGTATTTCTTTAATCGGTGATGTCACATTAGGTGTTTTCCTATCTATGGCGTTAATGAGCATTAAACTATGGGAAATTGCCGATTTAGCTTTACCTCTATTTGTCATTGTTTTTGTACAAGTACTATTCATCGTTCTATTCTGTATTTTTGTATTATTTAAATTACTCGGTAAAAACTACGATGCAGCAGTTATGGTGGCAGGCTTTGCAGGACATGGCTTGGGTGCAACACCGAATGCAATGGCGAATATGTCAGCAGTTGTTCAACGCTTCGGCTCTTCTACAAAGGCATTCCTCGTTGTACCAATTGTAGGTGCATTTTTAATTGATGTCTTTGGTATTCCTATTATTATTACAACCATTAACTTATTTAAATAACATGAAAAAAGCCGTGCATAGTCTTTATAAGACCGTTGCACGGCTTCTTCCATTATAGAAAGAACTTCATAGAATGCATTATTGTAATATGTCACTTACCGTTACACATTCAAAACCTTGTTTCTGTAAATACAGAATAACATTTTCGAGCCCGTTGGCTGTCGTTTGATGAATATCATGCATTAAAATAATACTGCCATCTTTGACAGATGCTTTGACATACGTTAATATTTTATCGGCATTGCGATGCTTCCAATCGAGTGTATCAATCGACCATAAAATAGAAGGCATTGGGATAACAGAGCGCACTTGGTCATTTGTCGCTCCATATGGTGGGCGAAAAACAGTTGGATATTGACCAATAGCTGCGTAAATGGCGTTGCTTGTCCGATCCACTTCTTCTTTAACGCTTGTTTTCGCTAAATTAGTTAGCTTCGGATGATTCCATGTATGATTGCCAATTTCATGACCATCCTTATACACTTGCTCTACAATTTTGGCATTGCTAGAAGCATTTTTCCCAACCATAAAAAATGTTGCTTTTACATTGTATTTCTTTAAAATGGCTAATATTTGTGGCGTAACTTTCGCATTCGGTCCATCATCAAATGTTAAAGCCACCCGCTTTTTCGCTCCTTTTGCTACTGGTACTCCTTGGTTGTAAACTTTATTATTTACGGTTAAGTCCGTTAGCTCTGAAGCCTTTATGTACCCTTTTTGATTGTCAGCTTCCACATACGCCCAGCCTGCTACTATTGTATATTGCTGCACAATGGTTTTATGCGCTAGCGTGCCTAGCACTTCACCGCTTGGGCTCGCAGTTAAATGAATAATAGCCCCTTTAGGTGCATTTACCTGCTTTTTTGTCGCAGTTGGTTTTTTCAGCGCATTTGTCGCGACATAGCCAAATTCATGTCCATATTGCACATATGACCAACCACCAGGTGCTATGCCATACACTATTAACATACTATTTTCATATAGCTGTCCAACTTTTTGTGCACTTGGACTTGGATAGGACATTAAGTTTAGGCTGCCTTTTTTCGCCACTACAGCTTTTTCTGGCGTTAGCTCTGCTAATGTTGAGGCTTCCACATACCCCTCTAACTGTGCCATTCGGATATGTATCCATTCCTCATTGAAAGCTGAGGCTTGCACAAAATTGCCTTGTTTAATATAGCCATTCACCTTGCTTTCTGTGGAAGCCTCTTCATACACCGTCGCATCCTTTAGAACTTGTTGGATAGCAGGCATACTAGCTTGAGCGGAAACATGATTCCCAATAGCCATACTACATAAAAATGCCCATAATAACGCAAAAGGTAATAATTTTTTCAATATTCTACACCGCCTTTTTACAATCACTGATGTCGTCTCCCGTGTAAAATATATACAAAACATAGGATTGAAATCTGATAATGTTATTATACCAGAAAATAGTAAGAATCAACTAGATTTGCTAATTGAAAAGTTCTGTAAGAATGATTTTTGATAATCCACATCGGCGGCATACTGTTAAATTCCTTCTTATACTTTTGCAAAAACTTTATTATTTCACTGTATTTCCATGCATACGTTAATCGCTAGTTTGCTAACCTTCACAGCATCCCCAACATATGTGCCAATCAACAGCTTCCAAGTGGTTTACTCTACTTTTGGTGCATAAGCCGTTCAGCTTGCTATGCCATATCTTCCTATAGTGCTTGATATGCAGCCATTGCATCTTCAACATGTAAAGGTGGCGTCCAAACATGCCCTTCCGCATTTGTCGTAACAAAAATATACACTTCGCCATTTTTTTCAATTAAAGAAGCTAAGCAAAGCCCTGCTTCAGGTGTATAGCCAGTTTTGCCACCAAGAATGGCACCTTCGACCCCATCCATTTTTGAAAATAAAGTGCTAGCAATCGTTAACTCATTTGGCACTTGTGTTGTGTAGCTTTTTGTCGTCATAATCTTATAAAAAGTAGGATTTTCAATCGCATATTGAAAAAGCTTGCTAATATCACGAACACTCGATATATGTGCTGGATCATGAAGCCCACTAACATTTTCGTAATGAGTATCATTTAACCCTAGTTCAAGTGCTTTATCGTTCATCAGTTCCACAAACGCTTTCTCACTCCCTGCAATGGCCGTTGCTAGCGTGGCTGTTGCATCTGCACCTGATGCAAGTAAAGTACCGTATAGTAAATCCTCGATCGTTACAAAATCACCTGCCTGAAAGCCTGCCATCGAAGCATTTTGCGCAGTATATGTTGCAATTGTTTGTGGTGTAACCATCGTTTGCATTTGAAGATCTTTACTCGCCTCAATCGCTACAATGGCTGTCATAATTTTGGTTAATGATGCTGGATAGATAATAGCATCCGCATTTTTTTCATATAACACCTCTCCGCTATCGTTTACCAATAAAGCATTTTTACTATGTAACGAAGGTAGCTCAATATCCACTACTTGTTCTTTGGACTTATTCGTATAGAAAAAAAATGCGATGACACCAATACAACAAATTAATACAAACTTTTTCATAAAAAAACGCCTCCCACACATTATAATAGGAGGCAATTATGAATATTCCTGTAGGATATTTATGAAGAAATTCTTAAGGATTGCGGAATATTTCGCGTTACGTAATAAAAGCTACTATATATCAATAAAAATCATCGAACGCTAGAGAAATGTTTTGGATTTTCTTATCGGATAATTTAAAAAATACATCCTGTGATACATCTAACTTTAGTGCATGATCCTTGGCTAATCCAGCATAAATGCCCCGTAAAATCCGCCCAGTTAGACCATGGGATATGACAATCACGTTTTGTTCATCTTTTACACTATCGAGCCAATCAGTCAATCTAGCAACAACCGAGTCGTAACTTTCTCCATTCGGTGCATTGAAATACCAATTATAATGGTCTGTGTTTTCTAAAAGACTTGGCCAAGACTTTTCAATTTCTTTTATTGTAAGCCCAGCCCAATCTCCAACAGCCACTTCGGCTAGTCGATGATCCTTTACTACATCATTAAAATCATAGCCTATCGTTTCGCAAATAATTTCTGCGCTCTGCAATGCTCTTCCTAAAGAACTTGAAATAATTTTCCAATCTTGAGGATTGCCTAGTAAGCTTTTTAACATAACTGCGTTTTGTTGAACTTGTTCGATGCCAACATCGGTTAAGGGTGAATCCAACTCGCCTTGGTATCGTCCTTGCGTATTAAAAACCGTTTCTCCATGACGAAGTAAATAAATAATTTGCCTCAATCCCGTTCCTCCTCTATCTCTCTATTGCCAATTGCTAGTCAGATTGTACAAGCAAAGTTAAAAAAGTACAAATAAATACACTAAAGAAATGAAGAGACAGAGTGGGCTATACAACCATGTATCATTTCTTGCAAACTGTGAATGTTTTATTTTTTTAAAAAATCCTACATATTTAAAGTCGCCTATTGCTCGTATCAAGAATATAACTGCACAAACCGTACAACCAAGTGTAAAAAAGTTAAATTCTTGCACATTCCGTAAGTAAATCCCTTTTATTAAGAGTAGGAAAGCTGCTACCACAAGAAGGAATGCTACTAATAACGTTCCTATTTTACGAGGAACGAAAGCCGGTTCTTGGCCGCCTTTCTTTATAGGGAGTACTACCATCGCACCCCAACGACCACCAAATGCCCAATAGACGTGTATTATGCTTATCAAAAACAGAACACATACAACGAGTAGTAAACTGATCATTACCTATTCCCCTCCCACTTTGTATACTACATACCAAAACATACGATAACGTATGTTTTGGTCATTTATTTGTCCCTTAAGTTACTCAACTGCAAGGGACATGTTTCTTTTCTTGTTATATCTTTAGTAATAGTTCAAGCATTTTTCCTATCGTAAAATTAGGATTTTCTGTAAACCTTGTCATCCATCCTATATACGTTAAATAAGCAAGTCTTGCTCGTTCGACCGCTTCTAATTCATCACTTCCTTTTTTTTGATATAAATGAGCAATACAACGAATTCGCTGTTCCTCAATGTCGACTAACCGCTTTGCAACAACTTGGTTATATTTAGCCCAAGTATAAATGCCTATTTCAATTTTTTTATCACTACTAAAACTGATTGTAAAAAGCTCTTCTAATGACGAATCTTCCTGCTCCATACTATGAATAATGCGCTTTGTAGCAACCATTTCCCAATAATTGAACATAGCATCTAACAGTTCTTGATGGTCACGAAAATGGTGATAAAAACTACCTTTACTTATGTTCAGTATACGTGCGAGCGTTTCAATACGAACTTTATGTATGCCTGCGTCCGCTAATTGATGTAAACCAGCCTTTATCCAGTCTTCTCTTGTTAATTGCATCATTTCACCCTCCAACATACGCTATCGTATGTTTTCAACAGAATATAACATATTGTAAATTTTGTCAAACAACATTGATACAGAATTTAAATGAGGATGGGACATAACTAAAAAATTTAAGGAACAGAGGAAAAGTGTTCGTAAATTTCCCCTATTATAGGAACTTGACTATTTAAAAAAATAGAAGTGTTCACTAGTTGTTGGTAGCGAAGGCGGTGACTCCTACTCAGAACGCATACAATGTAAGACGCGGGTATTCCGCGCGTTAGCGAGGGTTGCGGCTTACTGTGCTGAGCGGAAAGCAACGCCGAAGCGGACAACAACGGCGCAGCAAAAAGTGTTAGATTGACTGCCATCAATCTAACACTTTTTCTCTTTTGTCCCAGCCTCATCGCATTCATATAAATAGCTAATCTTCTTTCTTACTACCCTTGTTGACATTGATGTTGTTATTAAAGGTGATTGTAATGTGTAAAAATGTTGGTAAAACACACCCAAGTAACAATAGTAACGGCACTATTTTTTTCATCAAACTCTCCCTACTATATAAAAATCATCTATTCACTATATGAATCGTTCATAGTGAATATGATGAATGCTTATAGGTCGTCAACTTCCTAGCTATTAAAACGTACTATCAAAAAGATTTTCCGCAATCGCTTGTTCAATATCTGAAGCCGTAAATTCCATCAGTTCATTTCTTGTAATAGTAGGCTGTTGGATTAAACGATTCGACTGGATTGTTACCAGCTTTTCAAAGACATTTCGGATATAACGTCCATTTGAAAAGTTCGGGATGGATTCAACAGGAATTTGAGTTAATTGTGCTTTCATATAGTGGGTAAAAGTATCACCATAACGATAATCGTTATTTTTACAGAGCATCGCAAAAATTTCATACAGCTCATCCGTAGTAAAATTATCAAACTGCACAAAATGATTAAAACGCGATTTAAAACCTGGATTGGCTTGTAAAAATGCCTCCATCAGCTCGGTATAACCAGCTACAATAATGACTAAATCATCCCGTAAATCCTCCATCGCCTTTAATAAGCTATCAATGGCCTCTTTACCAAATGCATCTTGTTTATCATGAATTAATGAATAAGCCTCGTCGATAAATAACACACCACCGGTCGCTTTTTTCACAACTTCCTGTACCTTTAAGGCCGTTTGACCAACATAACCTGCTACTAATCCCGCTCGATCGGTTTCAACAAAATGCCCACTAGACAATACACCAAGATGTTTGTATATTTGCCCAATAATGCGCGCAACAGTCGTTTTGCCTGTTCCAGGGTTACCGGAGAAGACTAGATGATACGTAATTGGAAAACTCGTTAAGCCATGATCGACACGTAAACTTTGAATTTTAATGAAGTTGATTAAATTATGTAATTCCTTCTTGGCATTCGGCAGCCCGACAAGGCCATCTAATTGCGCCTGTAGCTTGTTAATCTCTCTCTCTACTTCAGGCGTAATACGTAAACGTTCTCCGTGGATAAACTCCCCGCTATAGATAATTTTACCAGCCTCATTATAATAATCCCCGCGACCATGCTTTTCCCCATTTACAAGGTCGCCAATATAAGATGCCTGTCCATTGGCATAATAAAGAGTGCCTTTCCCTGTCATCGCATCCTCTTTAAATTGACCTTCCGCTTCTAGCACACCCTGTCTTGAATACACTTTTCCTTTACCATGCTTCATATCTTCAAAAAAATACCCTTCATAGTAAAGGGGTGTTAAAGCAGATTCAATTTCCACTGTGCTTGGTGTTTCGGGGGCATAGTACAGCTTCCCTGCCCCTTGCATATGGTTCCACATAAAATCGCCTTCATATTGTAAAAAACCACTTGGGTAATATTGTGTACCTTTCCCTTTTTTCATGCCATGTACAAATTCACCTTCATAATGTGGTCGATTTAAATGCGGATATTGCGCCCGTATTTTTTTAAAAGGTGCAATGACAGTCTCTTCAAAATACAAAATACCATAGCCATCCATTAAATCATTGCGAAAATGGCCCTCGTAATAAATCTTTCCATCTTTATATAAAATACCATTGCCTTGTTTTTTATTTTGAATAAATTCGCCTTGATAAATCATTTGTCCCTTTAAATACATGATGCCGTTACCTTGCTTCATATGGTTAACAAATTCACCTTCAAATAATCGTTCACCTTCTTGATCAAAAATCGTCCCCTTGCCATCGTATATATCATGACCAAAATCATTTTTCTTAACGCCACCACGGTACATTAATGTCCCATCTGGGTAAAAAAGCTCTTTTTCTTGATGATTATCGTTCATTTTATTGCCATCCTTTATCATTTCAGTATATGCTCAATTATAGCGTGGAACAGAATACCTATGTGCGAATTTTTAGAATTTAAGGAGAACAATATGAAAAAAAGATATAAAATACTTTTCACGATTCTATTACCCCTTATCATCCTTTATGTGGCGACAACTTTACTTACTCGAGATTCTACTTTTAATAAGGAAGTAATCGAACAACTCGATATTGAACAGATTAAGGAAATTGAAATTATCCGAGCATCTGATGAGAAAACAATTACAATAACAGATACAGCGAAAATCGATGAAATGATGCATTTGTTCGAAGATAAAGCGATTCGCAAAGTGCTTTTTGCCAAGTCTGACGTAAAAGAGGCATACTGGTTAACATTCAAGATTAATGATAATCGTGAAATCGGCATACGGATTGATGATTCAACCCACCTATTTGTATATTTATATGAAGAAAATTATATGAAAGACTATAAGCTATTAGATAAATTGGACACGACGTATATTGAAAAATTATTTTAATATGACATAAAAATTAGCAAGAAGACCTAGTAACAGGAACAGCATATGTAGTAAGACGCAAACTGCGCCATCCAAAATATTGCGTCTTACACTGTACCTTAATATTTCCTTATTGACGTGATTAAACTAACTGTTTAACCATCGTGAAATAGCTACTTCCAGGCGGATAATCTTTTATTTCCCCAACAACTAGATAACCTCTTGCTTCATCAAATGTTCGCGCTTGAAAATCATAGGTAGTTAACAATGCCTTTTTAGCGCCCATTTTGATTGCAGTGGCTTCTGCTTGTAAAAGCAATTTTCCACCCAAGCCCTGTTTTCGATACTCCTTGCTAAACCAAAACTTATTGATTTCTAACCAACCCCAATAAACCTTTCGTTGGAAACAATAATATTTAAAGGCTGCACTGCACCCTTCTTTCGTATTTCTTTATGATAAGATGAATGTTCATCATTAAACTCTCTTAACTTAGTATTTAGAAATGTAACAAATGCTTCATGATTTTCTAATAAAACTTCTACATTGTCATTCATCTTTTACACCCCAACTTAAAAAATAGTGGCAATTGCGGTAACACCTATCATTCTTTACGTTTCTTCATTGCCACGACCGTGACCATAATGACGCCCAATTTTACTATTAAAATAAGCACGTAGATACTAAAAGAAATCATCGCTGGCAACAGCACCAACCACCACGACCATGTTATAACCTCTGTTAGCTTGAGCACAATAAAAATAACCGTTAACACTTCTGCGATCCCCATGTTGTCACCACCATCGTTTGCATTCTATAGATAGGAGGTAATTTATGCAAGTAAATTCAAATCTAGCATCCATGGTACTATTCATTTGCACGCTCCTTTTATTTTTTATCATCAGTTCATCTGCCACATATTTAAATTTTTTTATAACTTACTTTCATTTTCACCCTTTAAGCGCTGTATTGCTTATGACAATCACTTGTTTTTTTCTAGCGCTGATTGGTTTGGAAGATGTCAAAAATATACAGTCATTACTTTTAAGCTTTATACTAATCACATTAACCCTGATTTTTGCAGGAATCATCTCTTTTACATTATTCATTGGGCATATGTTCAGCTAATAGCCCCCGTTGTTTTAAAAAGACTAGTTTTAGTCTCCCTTCTATTCATTTACAATATAAGCGAAATAGACAAAAAAGGAGCTTGCAAATGAAAATTACACAGCTAGATCATTTAGTTTTAACTGTAAAAAATATTGAAGAAACATGTACTTTTTATCAACAAATATTAGGAATGGAAATCGTGTCATTCGGAGAAGGAAGAAAGGCACTTCGCTTTGGCCAACAAAAAATAAACTTACATGAAGTAGGTAAAGAATTCGAACCTAAAGCCATTAGACCTACATCAGGCAGTGCTGATTTATGTTTCATTACGGAAGTACCTTTACCCGCTGTCATAAAACATTTACATCAATTTGCTATTCGAATAGAAGAAGGACCAATTAATAGAACAGGAGCTCTTAGTACATTACTTCAGTCTATATTCGTGATCCTGACAACAATTTAATCGAAATTGCTAATTATTAATTTGAGGATACAAACAACGAGGTATTTATGATACACAGAGTACACCGGAAGATAATGGCTATGCTGATATAGTTATAAGGCCTATCCTTTATTTCAAATATTGATTAAATCTTCAACTTACAATGACTTTAAACAGCACAGGAAAAATGAGCTTGGAAATGATTGTCCTAGCTCATTTTTTAACAAAGGACAAGTTGTTCTCTTTTTCTATAGTTACACTTTGTTTTACTATAAAAGCATAGTTATAGTCTTCGTCCTCATCCATTCACCACTGTAAGCTCCCAGGTAGTTGAATTCTCCATTGCGGATTATAACTCACAACCTCCTGTTAAATGGTCAACTGGCTTATTTAGCAAAATTCTAATATCGAAGGATGTCCCTCATCTTTTCAATCTTAGGGACTCTTGACACACCACACTCGAACATTAATAAAAATCACAGTACACAATCCAATCCCCTTTTTCTGGATTGTAGAAAAAATAAAAACTACCACTATCTATAATATTGAAGCGAGCCTTTTCATCAGAACTTATTTGAAATATAAATGGGTATTCTTCCCCGAAAGAAACGCCACTTTGAGTAAAAGAAGGATACCCGCCAATTTTATGCGTGGCATATATTTTTTCAACAATGTCATCGTAATATTCAATGTCCTCCTCAAATTCAAGCCGTAAAATTTCATTTTCAATTGCTGGGGCAATACTATCCGAATCTTCCCAAGCAGGTGCATCATTATTAATGAATACAGGGGTTAAAGGAAAAGGCTTTATTTTCTTAGATTGCTTATTTACCTTTTGTAATTCATCCAGTTCCGTATAACAATTGATCTTAAAAAATGAAACTAAATCATCTCTATCTAGATTATTGAATACATCGAAGTCCATATATAGGGTTAATAATTGATAACTTGTTAATTCCTTTGGTACATAAGGTAAATTATATAAAAACATTGTACAAATAGGGTCGAAATTAGATGGAATAGTTTCTCCTTCTTTTTCCCATACAACTTTGCCAATCCAACTTTCACCTAATTCCTCTGTTGGTCGGTATCCTCCTGTTTGAAAGATAGTAGCCTTTTTAAATAGTGCATGTTTAATTTGTGCAATATTCAATAATTTCTCCTCCTAGTATGTTTGTTATCTATTATATTAAATATCCTAAAAATTCAAAAAGCCTTTTTACTGTTGTCTAACTATCCCGCTTCTGTAGAGACATGAAAAAATTTAATCTAAATGTTAATAACCTAAATATTAACATTTATCAGTATTGCATTTCCATTTATTGTTTTACAGTGATAAAGAGGTACTTATTAAATACTAAGTATCAATAAATAAAGTAGTAAAGGAGGTTTCTTGGTCGGAAGCACTCAATTTATCATCGAGGTAACTCGCACAAAGTACGTATATACTAGGAGGAAGATAAATGACAACTCAACTAATTCGAGAAAAATTTTCGTTTGCAGATTTACCAGCAGTGAATTCAAGTTATGACAAAGTGAGAGAAGCATTCAAGGAAAAATTCAAAGTCAACCCTGATGGAATCGCCGTCAATAGTGAAACGTATTTTAAGGGGGTTAAGCCTGCAATCACTGAACAATATGGTCACCCATGTTTCAAAACACTTGGTGATTTTTCTTATACAAAAGGAGATGGGGCACCACCTAAGTCAATCATTGTTGGGAGCAATATTGCAGTAAATCATGGAGATGAAGCAGCTACGATGACTTTAGAAGTTCAAGGTAGCTGGCAAAGTCAACAAACATGGTCTTCTGAAAGTACAACTGGGTTAAATTTTTCCTCCAAATTTACGATTGAAGGAATTTTTGAATCAGGCATGGAGTTCTCTTTTAGTACGACTACAGGAGAATCAAAGAGTGAAACAGAATCTAAAACAGCCACAGCAAAAATTGAGGTGACAGTACCCCCAAGAAGTAAGAAAAAAATTGTAATTGTTGGTACATTGAAAAAAGAGACGATGCATTTCCGTGCACCTATTTTTGTCAACGGCATGTTTGGCGCAAATTTCCCAAAGAAAGTACAAGATCATTACTTTTGGTTCCTCAATGCAGCCAGTGTCCTAAAAAATACTTCCGGTGAAATAACTGGAACAATTCGAAACTCGGCTGTCTTTGATGTGCATACGGAGATTGGTCAAACAGAACCATTAACAGTTGAAGAATTAAACGAATTCATGGCATTAAACTAAATAGCTGGAAACTTTATCGGTGGGATCCTTCAACCCACCGATTTTCCATTAGTAGCCACTATCACCTTAGCTTCTTAGTTTACGATAATCGCCTTGTTATGCTATGATTTTTTTGTATTTTTAAGCATACGGAGGAGAGATTATGTCAAAAAACACCATGATATGGACCATTATTACTGCTGTTCTGACTGCTATGGTATACATAGATGGCTATTACTTGTGGGGTATCTTTTTTGTCACTATTCCTTTAGCGGTTGTATCAGCTATCATTTCGATGGTTGTTACATATAAAGAACAACGACCTGTCTATATGCTTGTAAATGTATTGTTCAATTTTATTGCGATTATTGGTTTTTTTGTTTTACACAAATAACTTGACGGTAATAGCTATTTTAGCGCGTACACCCACTCGTAGAATTTAACTACTGCAGTTGATTTCCGCTACGTGCGGACGCTTCTCATTCATCATAGCGTTAGCCGCAACCCTCTGCTTGTAAGCGGTTTGGTTGCGGCTAACGCTGTGTGTATTTTCCCTACTCTCCGCTAAAATCTCATGACCTTTTTCAGAAGAAGGTTAATCCTTTCCGTTCTTTGTCTACAAACATCATATACTCACCTACTCCAACCGTTCCAAATGAATCCTCATCAGCGCCATTAATTTGCCATATTCTATCAATTTCACCCTGTCTATTAAATGTTTGTAAAACAGTTAGCAAGAAGCTTAACAATTTCTCCAATGTATATCAAAAGCGCCTCTATACCAGCGTTTCTAATCGTTAAATTTTATCGTCCCTCCATCACTTTTTCATAAATGTTTACGGTGTCCGCACAAATTTTGACGGTCTCCGAAAGCAAAAATTTCGGAATCCCACCATTGTAATGTCGGAATTTGTAATGATAGGATTAAATTAACTCGAGGGTATATCTATTGCTGTTGCAGCAAACTTATGAAATATACAGATTCTAGCGATTAACAAAAATTTACATTGCTATTATTTTTCATCTTTCCATAAATTCGTGAAGGAAGGTTCGTGTGAGAGATTTAAAAAAGGGCACTATTTATGCAATTATTTCAGCTTTATGCTTTGGCATAATGCCTATTTTCGCAATAAAAGCATATAGCTTTGGTATGTCCGTTTATACATTACTCGTTTTAAGATTTTCAATAAGCTCTTTATTATTTTTTATATTTCTAATATGGAAAAAAACAACGTTTAAAATAGGCAAAAAGGATTTCAAGTTACTTTTTCTATTAGGTGGTGTGTTATTTACACTGCTTTCAGTCTTGCATTTTGAATCATTAAAATATCTAACATCATCGATGGCCGTCTTATTATTATTTTCATTTCCTATATTTGTATCAATTTTTTCTTTTTTTATCTACAAAGAAAAGTTAAAGATACAATCAATCATCGCTTTATTATTCACCTTTATTAGCATGATTTTTTTATTAGGGGTTTCTTTTCAAGGTATAAATATGAAAGGTGTAGCTTTAGCGTTACTAGCAGCTATTGTCTACGCACTTTATATGATCCTTGGAAAAAAAGTCACTGATAATAACTCCCCAGTCGTAACAAGTACGTATGTTACCTTATTTGCTGCACTAGGTGTAATTTTAATTGGCCTAATTAGAAATGAACTACATTGGAATTTTACTTCAAATGCATGGATTTACGTATTCTGCATTGTTGTTATTTCAACTATTATTGGCGAAATAACGTTATTTAAATCTCTACAGATTCTTAATTCAACAAATGTTTCTATGATAAGTATGGTCGAACCGATATTTACTTCTATTTTTGGCTTACTATTTTTGCAGGAAGTTATGCAACCGCTTCAATTATTAGGAGGCTTATTTATCTTAATCGGATTAACTTTTTTAATATATTTTCAAAACAAAATTTAGTTCAATTCAATTACTCATCGAAAGGAAGATTCTAACATGGTTTTAAATCTAAGTGAACAGAAACTATCCATTCCTGAAGGAACCGAAGATGTTTTAGGGCTTGATATGAGATATCGAGAACACATCATCAATATTATTAAAGAAGTATATGAAAACTATGGTTTTAATCCACATAAAACACCTATTTTAGAATACTTAGAGACATTTAACGGACACCACGGAGAAGGAGAAAAGTTATTTTTTCATATAAAAGATAAAAACGACAAGGATTTAATTGCTCGCTATGATTTAACCGTTCCACTGGCTAGAGTAGCAAGTATGTATCCAGATTTACCAAGACCTTATAAAAGGTATCAAATTGGTCCCTCTTTTAGAGATGACGAGCCTGGAAAAAGTCATTTTAGAGAATTTACCCAATGCGATGCTGATATAATTGGCGCAGACAGTTTATTAGCTGAAATCGACATTACAGTAATGGCACATGAATTACTAACTATATTAGGCATAAAAAACTTTGTTTTAAAAATAAACCACCGACTACTTATACAAGCTTTAGCACTGAAAGTCGGTTTGCAGAGCAAAGAAGAGCACCTCGGATTACAAAGAGCTTTAGACTATGCTGATAAAGTGTCTAAAGATGGATTACAAGGTGTTAAAAACAAACTATTAGAAAATAATATTCCTTTAAATATCGCAAATCAAACCCTAATGGAAATTGAGAGTTTTGCTAACCTTTTAACGCAATTTGATGATTTACAAAATCAAATCAATCAAATTGAAAAGTTCTTTGATAACTGCCCTTCCGCAGCAAAGGCGGCAGCCGATTTGAAATTTATCATGTCTTATTTGCCAAAAAATGTTCAATCCAATATAAAAATAGATTTAACATTAGCAAGAGGAGCAGATTATTATACAGGTTATATATTAGAGGGCGTTGCAATCGATACTGAAATCGGAGCAATTTTAGGCGGTGGGCGATACAATCAGTTAGTTTCAGCTGTTGGCAATGCAAATGAAGCAGGCGTTGGCTTAGCCTTTGGTTTAGAAAGACTGTTATCCGTTTTGAAAAGCTTAGATTATATTGATAAAAATATCGAGCTACCTTCCAAAATATTGTTAGCTAATACCAACGTAGAATTCCATCCAAAACTATTTGTGATTGCTCGGGAATTAAGAAAATACTATGATGTGGATATTTATTATAATCAATCTCCATTTGGTGACATCGTCCATTTCGCTCAACAAAATAAGCATCAAATGATTATAGAACTTATTGGAAAACGACCATTAATTCACGCTGTCATAGAGAATGAGACCATGCAGTCAAAAGTGACTGATATTTTAAATAATTTAGACTGTATCTAATGATAACTACAAGATGTTAGGAACACGATTGTTAAACAACTTTTCTTGAACGCCAATTACTAAACATCCCCCCATGGAAATATTGATACTAGGATTGTTACGTTAACTTTTGCAAGACGTAGCAATCCTATTTATATGTCGTAAATGTCAATTCATAACCAAAACTTCACAAGGCATACTAAAGCTAGCCATGATTATTAATTAGCCACTTTTGCCGTCATTCACTGCGTAATTCCACTCATTTGGTATAACATAATTCTTTAAAATTACAGCCCTTACAGCGCCATTCATCCGTCGTTTGCTGAAAGTCTTCAATATCCACTGGCTCGTTTGTCAGAATATCTGCTTGAAACTTAATTTAAGCTCTCATACAGGTTCTGAGTAAATCAAAACCTTTATGTAACAACGGTTTTCAATTATAGCATTATCATTATTAATCGCTAACTGTTACTGTAAATCGTTTTTGGTCGCTTTTTAGTCACTTATTTTATAACGAAAGACCATTCATTCTCTCGGAGTGTTCTGTTCTATTAGCGTTACTCACGCCCCTATAAATTCAGTGTTTTTGATATTTCTAACAAATTTAAATATATTAATATCGGAATTAAGAAAAATTAAAATGAGGTTTCAAAATGAACAAACTAGAACAAACAACCCAAGAATTACTGAAAGTTGGTTATACGCTTGAGGAAATAATTGAACAAACTATTATGCAGCATGGAACCGCTAACTAATTAGTTGTCTGTTTTTTATATACTTTCCACTCTTTATTTCCTACAATAGGAACAGAGAAGGAGGATAAACAAACTCATGAAATTAAACAATAATATCCATATGAATAAATTCCGCATAAGAAGATGGGTAAACTTGCACCGTGAGCAAGAAATCCTTATTACAAGTGAACATTATAATCGTTTGGGTGATATAGGATTGCTGAAAATTATAAAAATAGCTTCATATAAAGATAAAATCATTTCATACGACCCGCAATTATTTGAGGTTATGCAATCTAATGTTGACCCTACATCACTTTCAAAACTTACTAGAGACTACACACAATACACTAGAGAACGTTATTTAAATAATCAGAAAAAATCAACTCATTATATTTGAAAAAAAGATTGAGGCTGAGACATAACTAAAAAAATTTAAGGAACAGAGGAAAAGTGTTCATAAATTTTTGCTATATGGAGCAGAAAGCACCACCGAAGCAGACAACAACGACGCAGCAAAAAAGTGTTAGATTGACTGCCATCAATCTAACACTTTTTCTCTTTTGTCCCAGCCTCTAGTTATTTATTTTGATGACTTAATAATAAGTACTCAACTTGTGTTTTAAGGGCTTGATTAACGTTCTGTGTTGCACTAATTTATACTGCACCAGTGATTTCTTTATAAACTCAAAAACTATTTACCTCAGCTATTAAACTGTCTACAAATTCGTTAATTTGTTCCATTTTTACTTTTAGACATAGTGAAGGACCACTTTCTGATGCTCTATGACTATTCTTCTCCCCTGCATCTAATACAAAAATTAATCTATAATAAGGCTCCCACTCATCCCTTTCATGTTCGGGTACTTGAAGAAAACCATGTCCAGGATAATAATAATTACCAAATAGAGGAATGTGATAAATACACAAACCTGGATCGTGAGGCTCTAGCATACTTAGGTGCATAATATCAATTTGTTTTAAATCATCTAATAACCTTAAGAAATCTCTTTTTAAGCAAGCGATTTCTGTATGTACCTCTGGAAAAGCAGGTCCGGAGCGGAAATGAATGTAGAATTTTACACTCTCATCATTAACTAATTTTAAATTTATTTCAACTTCACAGCTAGGTTGACCACCATAATCTTTTAATAAAGCCATAAATAATTCCCCTTTACCCTTATTAACATTTGGTTATACTAGATAAAACACAACAATCTACAGTTACTATACCATGGCAGCCGAAATATAAACTTTAAGATTATCCAGGAGCAACTAGCTCACTCATATATAAAAATGATGCGTGCGACTATTTAAATTAATTGGTCTCTTGCGGTCACTCGCTCCATATTCCACTCATTTGGTATAACATAATTCTTTAAAATTACAGCCCTTACAGCGCCATTCATCCGTCGTTTGCTGAAAGTCTTCAATATCCACTGGCTCGTTTGTCAGAATATCTGCTTGAAACTTTTTCATTTCCAGTACACTACGTCGAAATGTATGTAAAATAGTGTCCATATCAAATGATGTAAATGTATATTGTTTTCGCTGCCCCGTTAGTAAATATTCATTGTATACCTCAATTTTCTCTAACGTTACCCCGTATTTTTGTTGGACGTAATAGGCATAGAGCGCTAACTGCTGACGATCATCATCGGATTTTCCTCCGGTCTTCCAATCGATAATAATCCATTTATCGGCCATATCCATCGTAATAATGAAAGTCCATCACCACAAAAACCTGTGTATCCTCAATTTTCATTGAGCGAAACTGTTCGGGTTCACCAATCCGTAATGAACCTGTTTGCGCAGTTATTTGCATAAACGTCTCACTTAGTAGAAAGTTTGTAAATACTGCTTCCAACCTACTTTTATAGTCTGTTATCAATTCAGCATTTAGTTGACCATCATAGTAAATTTCCTGCATCATGTAATACTTATTAGGCTGATGTCGCCACAAGTCTCCATGACGGGTTGAATCAATAAAGGCGGCATTTAGTTGACCACGAGCACGATTAACAAGCTCCGCAACTGACGGCACTGCCCCCGTTTGCAAATAATCAATAATGGTTTGTTCGATGAGCCGGTGAACAATTTGTCCAAATAAAATAGGCATCGCTTGCAACTTTTTTAAGCGATACACATGCTGATGAAAGGGCTCAACTTGATAGCTCAACCAGCCATTATGAGCAAAATAATATTCATATCCATATTTTCTGGCGCAGCTCGTTAACGTTTTATGGCGTGAAAGTGACCAAGAAAAAGCTGGAAATGGTGATATGTCAAACATGGAAACCCTCCTTATAACTGGTGGAAGAAATCATAACAAAGTTGCAAAATCAACACAATTGTGACAACGCGTAACAGAATTTTTACTTGATTCGCTTTTACCTTAGTAGCTAGGATAATGCCTATTTGTGCACCAATAATGGAACCTATCATTAAGACAATTGTTAGCGGTCATTCAATTTTTCCCGTTGCAATATACGTAATAGCTGCCCCAGCACACATGGCAAAAACGCCTACACGAGACAAACCTACTGCTTTTATATAGGAAAGTTTTTCATGGGCATAAGTATATAACGCTAACGTACTACTACCCGGACCAAATAACCCATCATAAAATCCTACCCCAAGCAAAATGGGACCTGTTTTTCGATTCATTTTAAAACTGTCCACTTCACCAAAATCAGCCCCACCGATAAAGGACATGATTAGTGCAAAGCCTAATAAAATAATAGCAATTAGTGTTAACGTCTGACCATTCAGAAAGGAAGCAAAAAGCCCACCTAATGTTCCCCCAATTAAAGATACAAGCAAAACGGAACGCATTTCCGCCCATGACAATTCCTTTCTTCTATAAATCGTATAAAAGCTAGAAAAAGCACTGACCATATTGGAAACTTTATTTGCCCCAATCGCTGAGTGAACCGGCACGCCCATCAGCATCATCGTTGGCAATGTGATTAAACCCCCACCGCCGACTAATGTACCAATTAGATTTCCTGCAATACCGATCACTAAAAATAAAACGTATTCCATCTAATCCTTCTTTCTACATCCAAATGATGTTAATCTTATGTTACAGTATAACAGAATCCTATTTTGAAAGATGAACATATTGAGGTGATCTTCATGCATGCACAACAAAAAACACCCATGCCGCGGCTTTGTAAACAACTAACGATTGTTGTAGCAACCATTTTTACTGCTAGCATTACTGCAACGTTAATTCAATATCGTAAGCTCCCCTCATCCATTCCTGTTTTACAAAGCTTTACGACTGACCATGCACAGTTTGGTCCTAAAATCGCCATTTTCTATTTACCCTTTGTAGCGTTAATGCTTTTTTTACTTTTACACTACTTAGAAATAAAGGCTGCTTATCCAGTAGTACGAAAACACAAGCCATTCCTTTCTCATCTGGAGCGACAAAATGGTATGATTACTTTTTGTCTTATTAAAAACAGTATTTTGCTATATTTTACATATTCACTTTTTAATGATTTAACAGTGGCAATGGGACATCATCGTATTTTACAACAATGGCATGCATATGCATTTCTTGCTTTGTTATTCGTTATCTTTATCGCCGGCATTATTCGCGGGCTATTACTTCAACATAAAGCAAAAAGCTAGCTGCACACAAGTATAGGTGCACTAGCTTTCTTTCTATATCCATACGCCACTATTTGCTAGCTGAATGCTGCGATTTTATCATGAAGTAAAAAGTCATTGAAATCTATTTTTCAATTAATCTGGAGGTGTTATCAATTAAAAACTGTTCAAAAAAGGATAGCATAGTAATGGCATCTGGCTTATTCTTTATCGTTTTTTTCATTAAGTTAATTAAGGATTTAAATGATTTAAGTGTACTTAATTTAGTAGCCTCTATTCTTTTGGCAACAATATTTACGGTAATATTTTTTATTCTTAAATATCCATTTAACAGCAAATAATCTCAATTTATACGATAATCAACCATAAAAAAGTCGATTGCATCCTAAAATTTTGGACCAAACGACTTTTACAATTTATATTACATCATTCATTTTCTTTTTATTGTGGGAGAAGATACTTTCAAAATATAAATTCATTAATATCAGCCCTAATGCAAAAGCAATAAGACCTCCACTAATAAATGCAAGTAACAGTTTATAAAATAATCCAAAGTCAGCTGTATATTGATAATAATTTAATATTAGAAAAATGCCTATTGTGCCAATAATCGAAGTAAAACTAGAAATACAATATGCCCATATAAATTGTTTTCTACTGTACAAAATATTCCCACATCCTTTCAATGTGCTTGTATATATTAGAATGAGAAAAATAAAGCAAAAATATGCATTTTATAAACATTTATTTGAAAATAACAAAGGTTTGTTTTTATTCTAGAAATAGAAAGAAGCAGTACTTAACGCTCCCCCAACAAATTTTCCGTTTTTTGTACTGGGTTTCACAAATTACGGAAAATAGATTATACTGGAACTAACTATTAACAATCTTATTCAAAAAGGGGAATCTCCTATGACAGAAAATAATCAGACAGAAGCACCAAAAAAGAAAATGAGTCTGCAAGAAGCAGTAAAACAACAACTAGAAAATAAAAAGAACAAAAATGCTGCGACTAAAGGGAAAATGAATGGCGATACTTCTACAAAAAAATGAAAAGTCAGCAAACTAAAAAAGCAAGTAATACGCGTAGAAAAATGGGCGTTTAGTGGACATAGCACGCTAGATCAACAATCATTGATAATTCCAGATCCACTATAAAAGAAAAAGCATTCAAGGAACGGCTATGTTCCCAGAATGCTTTTTCTCTTATTAAATCTCTTGGCGTAAAGATTGAACTTCTTCTAGTGATAAGTTTGTTAACTCGATTATCTCTTCATTACTGTTACCTTTTCTAATCATCTTTCTTGCAATGCCTTCTATACCTTGTTTCATTCCTTTTTTCATGCCTTTTTCTATGCCCTTTTCCATGCCTTCCTGTTCTGCATGATATTTTGCATCTTCGATATTAGCAGCTTCATCTAGCATATATTTGACCCTTGATTGATAAGCAAGAATGGTTTCGGGATCTTGACTAATTTCTTGCCATGCTTGAAACGCTTTACGTATGTTTTCATCTGTCATTGCGATGTCCTCCAATGCATTGTATATATCTTGACGAACTATCTTTTTACTGTCATCTACCATACCTAGCAACAGTAACCACCTGTCTAATTTATTAGAAGGATGTTGTTCCTTTGCCCATGCCTTCAAAAACTTATCCATTTCAATAAAATGAATTTCTAACACATTATCTTGTATACGTTGTAAAGAAATATCGTCATATAAATGATAGGTGCTATGATAATGGGCTGCATTTGGAAAAAAAGTAAAATCACAAATATTAATTGTAATGGTCGGGTTCAATGTATGGTATCCCTTTCCCTTTTGTAACTGTAGGTTGTACAATCTTGACCAATAAAATAAAGTACGTTTAAACATGTCTTTTTTATTGGCTAATTGGATTTCGATATTTATGAACTCTCCATATTGTGTTTTGACAACAATATCTAAACGGCATTGTTTATCCTCTATATATTCGCCACTGACTTCTTGAGTAATAAAAGTCACTTCATTTATAGGTACTCTGCCAGTACGTTGTAAAATAGCATTTAACAATGCGATTGTTAATTGCTTATTTCGTTCACTACCGAAAAGTTGCTTAAAAGCAAAATCGATCTTTAAATCCAATAATTTTAAAAGCGGAACTTGACTAAGTGTATTCAAATTATCATTCACCTCTGTATCGTTTGCTCTCAATGTTCTCGATTACTAGCTTGAACAGTTAAGACAAAGACGTTTTACTGAACTGAACGAATATTTGTATTAATCATAATTCGTAATAATATCGTCGAACAAATTATTATTCCCGCATACGGGTAAAATAACGGTACATGAATAAAACCCATTAAAGTCAAAGCAATGATGACGCCACAAAGCACTAAAATTAAGGAAAGAATGTTTTTCATTATTGATTGCCCCCTTTCTGTTTTGCTTGCATTGATTCTGTTACTGCTAGAGTAACTTGCCCATAACCGACATTTCAACCGACAATATTTTTGTCGGTTGTCGTTCTATAGCGGAAGTACATCCTCATCTCTATTGCTAAATTTTGTAACATTCATTTTTTCTAATTTTTTATTATTGAATTCAAATACCTCATCGCATATCAATTCAATATCTTTTGACATATGGCTCGTTAGAAGAATCGTCACACCTTTGTTCTTCAGTTCAAGTAATAATGTACGAATCTCTCGCACACTCGTTTTATCTAATCCGTTAAATGGCTCGTCAAGGATTAATAAATCAGGATCCTCCATAATAGCCTGAGCAATCCCTAATTTTTGTTTCATACCTAAAGAGTACTTTTTTACAGGTTGTCTACTTTCAGGATTTAGCCCTACCTTTTCAAGTGTAGACTTAATCGTTGCATCATTTATTTTATTTTGTATTGCAGCTAAATAGCGTAAATTATTAAAACCAGAATAGTCATCAAGAAAATGAGGCGTTTCTATCATGATGCCTGTATTTTTAGGAAAGTCTATTTCTTTTCCGAGCGTTTGTCCAAATACTTTTATTTCACCACTATCAGGGGAAAGAAAACCACTCAGTATTTTAAACAAAATTGATTTACCGCAACCATTATGACCGATAAAACCATACGCCTTACCCTTTTCCAATGAAAAAGATACAGCATGAAAAATGCACTGCTTTTTAAAAGTTTTTGAGATATTTTTTACTTCTACAATAAACTGTTGCATCATTTAACCCCTTTCCGAAAAAATTAACATATTTTTTTGGCTAGAAATGGAGAGATAGATCACGCTTCCTCCTATTACCAGTAACTGTGTTATCAGAAAGCGTATGTAAGTTACGTAATCTACTAGTATATTTGCAACAAATGTATGCTGTCCTATTATTATTGGGAAAACTAATTGTAAAAAATAGAGGATAACTACAAAAATAAACCCACTACTTAGTCGGTTAAATTTAATTGATACCGCAAGTTGCACACATGCAACACAAAAAGTACCGATAAATTGTCCAACAAATGCAGGAAGTATTAGCTTTAGAAACATGTTCTCTTGGGGGATTTCTATACCTGAGAACAGTGATTCAGTAATTGGCATTGAATGGTCATACAGCGTAAACGAACTAATCCATAATATGATTTGATACACAAATAACACCAACCATAGTACAAAAGCGAGGGATACAACATGCGAAATAATAAATAGGTATCGCTTTTCTATTCTTAGCATACTAAAAATAGCTTGCTTCCCCATCATATGCGCTATGTATACATCTACTATCATGGCAATTCCAAAGTAGGGAAGCAATAGAATGAGGATTTGTATAACATGTAGCTTCTCCATTTGTATCATCCCTATACATACTAAATAAACATCTATCGCCGAATAGTTAGTATACCCCTGGTTATATAAAGTATGGAAAATCAAGGTTGCTGTTATCCAGCCTAAGAAAAGGAATACTCGTTTAGAGATAAAACGAATATTGTATCGTATAATCGACAACAAATGGAAAAACAACGTTATAAATTCACCCCCTTAGATAGATGCAACGCAAGAAAAAGAAGTCCAATACTTAAAAGACTTAGCGGAGCCTGTGACCTGAACAGCTGGAACAAAATTGAATTATCTTGCGGGTTCAAATAATAGATACTTACAAAACTTAAATCTAAAATATTCAAAAAAGGGATGTGATGAAAATTTACAATAGCATTAAAAAGCAGGAGAAAAAACATGATGCTCACGCCTAACCTACTGGATTGCCTTTTCGTTATACTTTGCCAATACAAATAAAAACTCCCTAGAAAAATAATTGTCATAAAAAACTTTATCGCAAAAAAGCTACTTATAAGCATCGGTGACAATTCCAAAGGAAAAACGTATAAGGATCAAGTCCGAATGCGGTTTCGTTGCTCCATGCAAATGTTCCCCCAAGAATTAAAATAGCTTCTATAATAACAACGACAAAAACATAGATAGTTAGAAAGAAGCCATATAAAATCATTGTTTTAATTTGAACTTTTATTATCGTAGCTTTTGTAAGTAACCTCCCCGCACAATAACGTAGGTTTCCTTCATTTGCAAGATCATATAGAAAAATAAGAAACACAGGCATAATGAATAAAAAATAGAGATACCTATTGCCAAAGATAAAAAATAGACCATTCCAATTGTTACTATCAACTGACCAGTCATTCATCAGCAAGACTATGAGGGGAAGAATGAGTAAATAAATTAAAATACATAGAAACTTTCTACTTTTTAAAATTCTTTTACAAGTGATTTTAAAGAAATTAGATACCATTTTTTAACTCCCATTGTCTATTTAAATAAAATGCTACTGTTCCTAAGAAGATTAAAAATAGATGCATCATCACTACATCATTCCCTTGTAAGTCTATACTTGACATGACGTAATAAATTTTAGTTAATGCGAATTTTTCTAGTCCATTAAAATTGGAAATAAAAATATCAAATGTTAAGTAAAGGGCAAAAGAAATAGCATAAACGTAAACAATTTTTGAAAAGAAACTTGTTATCCCCATAGCAAAAATAGCTATCGAAAAACCTAAAGAAAAATGCAAGGCTAAAACAAACAGAATATAAAACAAAGGAGTCGTAGCAAATAAATCTCCTAATAATCCGTCTGGTTGAAATTCAAATGGATAGAGAATTTTATTTTCGAAAAATGCACTCGTCCCTAAGAAAAAAAGAGCATTTGGTATAAATAATGCCAAACCACCAGCAACGCCATTGGCAAATAATTTAGTAAAACGATATTTTATATGCCCCATACGGATAACAGAAAAATAATGAAAATGTCCTCTTTTCTCATCTACAAAAGAGGCAGCGTAAGGATAGATGGCGGCTAATACAAATACTATTTGTGTATAATGGAAACCATTCAGCCAAATATGAAATGTATTCCCCCCTACTTCAAGAAGATGTTTTAGGCTTTCAGGTGTTAAGTCATTTGCATCCCTATCAATAAAAAAGTGTGAACTTAATAGATAACTATAAGCAGAAAAACAGGATAAAATAAACATAATTATAATAACTAAAACCATTCTTTTATTGAAGACAGCACGCCTTAATTCCCTCCTCAGCATAATCATCACCACCTATTTAAAAATAGTAGGCAAAAAGGTTTTCCTCCATGAAAATATGGAGGGAAACCTTTTTTAGATTCTAATAGGAATCAGGATTCCATACCTGACATTGTACCGATTATACCAACTTCCATCATCTGTTTGTATGCCCATCCGATATTGATGATTTTGAGCCATTCCTAGATTATTCAATAAACTAGAAGTAGCACTACGAGTTGTCAAAGTTGAGCTTCTGGCATCACCATTGGAATTAACAACTCCAAATTTTGTCCGTACACTCGATTCAATAAAATCCACTCTTAAAAATGGATCTTCGTCTTTTGTATACTTGTACGCTGGAGAAGTATAGACTTTTCCATTGAAAAGACCTGTATTCATATCAAAACTAAATTTAGCATTATATGCACTTACTCCTGTTACCCCCAAAAACATCATTACAGATACTCCTAATACTGATAAAGCTCTCTTCTTATTCATGAAAACTCCTCCTTATTAGCTCAGCGAATATATTTTGATACTGCTGTTATCATATAGTTGTCATCTTGTTAATGAGTGGCTATAAAATTCGTCTTTTATTCTGTCCAGATATAAATTACTATCTTCCCCATCTTCTTGAGGGTAACGCGCCATTAAAACAGGCATTAGCTTATCCCATAATGTGTCCATCACATAAAAATCTCGATCAAAGCTATAATCTAATTTATAAAGAGATATCCCCAGTGCCTTTGCGTAGCGTTCCTTTTCTGGCAATACGATATCCGCAACATTTGTAGCAATATATTGATTGACTTCATCTTGGGAGATACTTACACCATAAATCGCTTTCGCAATTCGTATCGCATCTATATATCTTTCTGTTTCCTCTACAGCGGCTTTTTCCAAGTAAGCATTGTTATGTTTCAAATGACTCATTTCATTATGAACTTTTAATCTAAACTCTGCTTTTCTTTTATCCAACGATTCTTCTACTAAAGCTAAACCACTTTCTTTAGTAGTTTCTTGAAGTTTATGGGCTATATCAGGCATTTCGTCTAATACTTTAGCTACAGCATATTCATGCTCAATCCTCTCCCTACTTACAGCATTTTGTTCTTTACCAAATACAATTTTGCTACTAATGCCGATTGTTAACAGAAGTGCATAGACAGCAATCATAATTCTTTTCTTAGGGCATACAAATTTCTCCTTTCGATAAGCTGTTAAATTAATTTTATCTTGTCCATAACCGACATTTCAACCGACAATATTTTTGTCGGTACCGTCAAAATTTCTGTCGGTCACGATCAAATTTCCTTTTTTAACAATCTTCTAAATACCCCAAGTTCGAGCTTTTTCGCTTCTAGTAAATGCTAATGGCAAATGATGACGTCCAATTAAAAAAACTAAAAAAGTGCCGATTTCCCTCGACACTTTTTATCATCAATTATCTTTCATTTCATTAAGCAATTGTTTCTCTTTTGCAATCTCAACCGCTTCTAGCCGTGTAGACACACCTAATAGGCTAAAAAGCTGTGTTAAATGGCGTTCTACCGTACGTACAGAAACATTGCATATTGCTGCAATTTTCTTATTTTGGTAGCCGTTCATTAACATCTGCAGCAATTTTAGTTCTCGATGCGTTAACTTTAAATTAGCATATCGATCATTTATTTTCTCATTTACATAATCTAAAAAATCGGTTGGAATCACAATCTTTTCTTGAAAGCTTAAACGAATTGTTGAGATGATTTGATCAATCGGAGCGGTTTTTACAAGAATGCCCTCCACTTTTTTCTCCACTAATAGGGGATAATAGGAACAAACACCATCAGTCGTATATAAAATAATAATTGCTTGTTCCTGCTGTGCTTTAATTTCTGTCGTAAGTTCTAGATTGTTATTGGTGGCAATACAAGCATCAATTAAATATACATGGAATTCTTCCTCTTGCATTCTATCAAGAACATTATGAGGATTCTTCTCAATTTCAAAATTAAGATCTTCTATCTCCAGTGACAACGTTTTTAACCCTTTTAAAACAATTGGATGATCATCCACAACTAAAACTGAAATCAATCGTATCCCTTCCTTCGAAAAGTTTTCATTTAAAGTTGCGACACATTTACAGTATCAACCACATTTTTTATGTACTATTTCTATTATTATTTACTTACCAATCTTATTTAAATAGTATCTAGCATTAGCAAAAAAGATCGTTCCAAAAAAGAACAACATACAAATAATCCAACTAGCATGGCTGAATAACGACCACCTAACATAAATTCACTAATCAAATTTACAAAAATAATAAGCATCATCATTACATATAAAGCGATTAAATATTTCATTTTATCCACCTCTAACTAAATTCATCGTAAGTCTAGAGCAATTGAAATAAATACTACCCTCTACATAACTTCCCTACAAATTTTTTTAAACCTATAACATGTGAGCTTAGAAAACACGAAACGAATAAAAAAACAGTCAATTAAAGGGCTTTTACCTTCTCAATCGACTGTTTTCTTGTTTTCACACGCCACTTACAATGTTAAGACATGGGATAAATTACGTTTCCAGCCTATTGATTGAATTGAAATTGTGAATACAAAACATACCTATGTACTTGCCTCAACCTCTTTATAAGAATTAAACCTACTGTAACTTCTTGCGCATCCTTCTTGAGTATATAAAGCCTGCCCCAATAAAGAAAACGAGCATCATTCCTTTTATAATTGGAAACATAAATAGCTTACTTACAATAAAAATAACAAGGATATAATAGACGACCATGGCTATTAAAAATAATGTGAGTTTATTCAATCCATTACCTACTTTCTTTTAATGCCGCTTCTATTGCTGCGAGTGCTTTGTAAAATTTATTCCATGTAGATTTTTTAATGTCGCTAAGTCGACCTCTTTTAATTGTTGCAATTGTGTATAGCCAGCAGCATTTAATGCTCGAATAGCTGGCTTAGCGACGCCTTTGGGCCATTCCGTCATAGAAGTACCACCCTTTCTTTTTCCGATGAGTCAGCTGTATTTAAGTATGACTACCATAGCCATATCTTAATCAAGAGTTTAAACATTGACAGTCTTTCTTAAGACTTATTATGCAAGTGGTCCTAATGAAATGCAATGATGTACTTAGTTTAGTATTGCTTTATTTCCTGTTCTACTAACTGTAATAACATGAATTGTTCAAGCGCCATCAAAATATTTTTCCCCTTTCGTATCCATTTTCCACCTGCTTGTCCGAGGTGATTCAGACAGATCCCCTTTCTGACATAACAAATACCCAATAAAATGAAATCATTTTCTGTTTTGCATAAAGATATCGCGTTTGAAATTTCTTTTTGTGCTTTTGAATATTTTTTATCTTGTATTAATAGCAAAGTAATATTCATCGAAATATTAATTTTCAAACGTGAAACATGACGAAAGTTTTTATACAAAGCAATATGCCGTAAAGCAAATTGTTTGATTTGAAGAACGGTTGGTAAAGGGAATAAAAATAAAATGGCGTTTAACATATATAAATCCGCTACAAAAAGTTGGTTATATTTAGATAAGTCTTGCCAAACTGGTTCAACAATAGCCCTCGCTTGCTCCAAATCACCTGCTTTAGCTAGAATGATTAATCCATCTAAAATAGTAGAAATATGAATAATCTGTTGATCTTCCCTAGCTTCTTTTAAATAAAGTCTACATTTTTCCTTCAGTCTATAAAGTACTATTTCATTGTTATAGGGTAAACGAAAAAATTGGATGATTATATCATCCCGTTTACTATATTGATAGCCATTTTGAATATAAAAAAATTCCTCAAATGTAATACCTAGTTGATTTACTATCCCATGCATCGAGGCAAAGGTGATGTCCGTATTGTTATTCTCAAACTTTGAATACGCACCCTGTGTTAAAAAATGAGCTGCCACATGTTTTTGCGTATACCCTTTGCTAATCCTTATTTGTTTTGTAATCTCACCATAACCTTTCACGTTACCATTCACTCCTTACAAAATATTCTTTTATGAATATTTTTCTAAAATGATTGAAATGTATGCAATGATGTAGTTAACAAGGGGGTATTTAAATTGATCAATGAGGTCAAGATGGAAATAACAACTTCAACACTTTGGTTAATCGGTACTGGGAGAGGAAGCTAATTTGAAGAAAATCAAACTATTCTTAAAACCACTCTCCCCTGTTTCAAAATCGAGTAACGTACCAAATCTACCTTTATTGTACAATTAGCGTTTTTTTGTTGTCCATTAATAAAAGCCTTGCAAACCTCTTGAAAGAAAGGGGCTTGCAAAGCGTATTAATGGAAGTCAGAGCTTTCGCTAAATCAATTCTAATATTCGATTTTTTTCTTTTGTTCACGACCTAATACTTTTATTGAGACTAATGCAGTAACGACAGTTAGCAAGCCTAATATCCCCATAACAAGGTTTGGATTAATAGAATCTAATAACACACCCGTAAAAACTTGTCCGACTGGAATGGATATTAATAAGGCAGCACTTAAAAATCCCAAAAATCTTCCTTGCTTTTCAACGGGAATTTTTCTTCTATACATTATGCCAAAATAAGTATTCCCCATACCAAATGCTATTCCAGATAAAAAGTAAAAAATCGTTAGCACGAGTGGCGTATTAGCTAGACTCATCAATATATTAAAAAACCCCATGACCGCACAACATATAAAACCGTAAATAAATATGCTGGATTGTACTTTCCATTTCATTGACATAAAAGCCCCAATGATTACCCCAACAGGTGAGCCAACAAAAATAAGGCTCCACCATAATGAGCTTACTTCCATATTAATAACGATTACTCGTAGTGTTAACATAATTGCTGCACCTAAAATATTGATAATAGCCGCGCTAAAAAGAAGGTTTTTAATATCTTATCTTGGAAAAGAATAGACACGCCTTCCTTTAAGTCTACTAGAAAAGATTGTTTCGCTTTAGCTTTATGCTGTTCTGTAATATTTGAAGTTAACAATATAAGAAGAGAAAGAACGAAGCACAACCCATTAATAAGAAAGAAGTTTCCTGGACTAAACACGCTAAATAACAGACCACCTAACGTTGGCGCTAAAACGCTCTCTAGCTGATTCGATGTTTGTCTAATAGCTACAGCCTCCTGTAGCTCATCATCATTGACAATAATTGTGAGCGCAACATTGGCTGCTGGGGAATGTAACGTACTACCAAATGAATAAACAATAAAAATAAGGAGTATATATAAAAAATCAAAATAGCCCAAAATTGTAATAACGGCAAGTAAAATCAATAACAAACAGCGTATACTGTTTGCGACAAGCATTAAATTTTTTTTATATAATCTATCGACAAAAGTCCCCATAAACGGAGAAAGAATCACGATAGCAATTGTACTGCAAGCACTTAAAATGGAAACGAAGATGGATGATCTTGTTACTTCTAAAATCCATAGAGGTAAAATAAAGAGGATAATTTTATCTGCCAGACCTGATAGAAATTGTGCATAAAAAATTTGTGTGAATTGTTTATTAATAAAATAGACTTTCGGAATGAATTTCATACTTACTCACTCCTCGATTTTCTCTACCTCATTTATATTTCAAAAAACTTCTACTACATTATGCCTAACCTCCCTTCCCCCATCATCCTGTACTAAATCTATCATGTTAAGTTTCTTTATTTATACAAATATACAAAAATTTTAACCCATATAATCAAAATATTCCTAAAAGAATACTAGAAAATAATATTCCATCTCTTCTTTCCTCCCACTATAAAATCGTAGGAACTTATCTTTAAATATTCTTTTGCGAATACTTTGAAATATCTAATCAATCATCACTTATTATAAAAATATCAAAATGAGGATATTAGTTGAGTCATCAATATCCAAATCTATCTAGAAGTCAGTTCTTAAGATTATTTGGAGATAAGAAAGGGTGATTGAAATATTAAAAAACGCATTTTAGTTGTGCTTGTTATGTTGTTATTAGCGTTCCTTATAGGTTATTCCATTCAAAAGTTTGCTCGATATGAAGACAGTGCAATTTGGGGGTATCATGCGATTCATTCAACTTCTGGAAAGAGCGAAAAACCAACTAATAAAAAGATTAAAGTAGCGATATTGGATAGTGGTATTTCCCATCATGCTGCTTTAAAAAATAAGATCGTTGCGTCGTATAACGCTATCGAAACGGACCAAGAACCAATTGATGAGTTAAACCATGGGACAGCCATTGCCGGGATTATCGGTTCATCTCATAATAAAATGGGCTTTTCTGGAATCGCAAAGGATAATGTAGAGATTTATAATGTCAAAGTTTTAAATACCCAAGGTAAAAGTGACTTTCAAACAGTTATCAACGGTATCGAATGGAGTATCAAAAATGATGTAGATATTATCAATATCAGCTTTGGATTTGAAACAAATAATCTGGAATTTGAAAAGGTTATAAAGAAAGCTTTAGCCGAAGGAATTATTATTGTAGCAGCTTCTGGTAACACACTAGGATTAAGGGTTGATTACCCAGCGAAATACGAAGGTGTCATTTCAGTTTCTGCATTAAAACCTGATTTCACAAGCTATAGCTACTCTGGAAAAGGCAAAATCGATTACGCCGCACCAGGTAAAAATATCTTATCTACTGACAAAAATGGTGGCTACAGCATATTTAATGGAACATCTTTTGCGGCAGCTTTCGTTACTGGCTCTATTGCTTATTTACTTGGAAACACTAATGAAAAGATTAATAGTACTAATTTAAATAGCTTTCTAGCACCTTACGTGAAAGATTTAGGACTACCTGGATTTGATGAAGAATACGGACATGGTTTTATACAACTTAATTAGGAAAAGGAGTAATGAATGATGAAAAAATTCTTAATTAAATTAATTGTAATAACAATGCTAATTTCTCTTGTACCAAGTGTTGATCCACTCAAATCTTACGCAAATGATGAAGCGAACACGATCGAATATAATACGATTGAAGTCGAAAATGAAATACTACAAGAGCTCGGAATCGATGATACTGAACAATTTGATTTAAATGTCGAACAAGATAATGATTTGGTCACAGTATATACTGACATAAATACAACGGATGTTCATGTATCCACTGTAATATATTATGATACAATTACCGAATCCATTTTATTGCATGGTACAGTGGAAGAAGATGGAGAAAAAATCTCCCATGAATATGAAGTAATCGTTCATACAAATGAAGGACAGGAGTTCTCAGCAACTTTTGTCGATCAATCTGATGGCGAAATTTATGATATCGATACACTAGAAGCCCAATCTTCTGCTTTACCAGTAGTCATTATAGCCGCCGTAGCAAGATACGGTATTTCATATGCTATAAAAAAATACGGTAGAAAAGCTACAACGAATGCGATTCGCAGTAGAAATTTTGATAAAGTATTGTCTTCTGTATCAAGATTAGATGCTAATTCACGCAAGCACATCCTAGATCCAAAACATGATTGGCATAAAGTAACGAAGAATAATTGGGATGATGTAGCAAAGGTCATGTCCCACGTCATGCGTTACGGCAAAGAGGATCCTTATAAGAGCGCAAGAAAGAAAACGTTAATGATGAATGGTCATACTATAACAGTAACTTTTGTAAGAGAAAATGGTAAAATAAAAATAAGTAATGGGTGGGTGAATAAATGATGTTAAAAAATTTGGAAAAATTAATTTTGTCTGTCAATTTTAACGAAGCTGAAAAATTATATCAAAAAAGCGATTTCGAACAATTTCATAGTGAATTAATCTCCATTGCTTATGACAACCGCAATATGATTTACTATACTTTTTTGCATTATCTTATAATGAAGAAAGAAACCGCGGAGTTACATACTCTTGCCTTTTCATTATTTGTAAACTCTTTAACACCTATTGAAGGTGCCTATCATTGTGCTCTCTATCACGCACAAAGAGCTGTAGAACTGACAAATGAACAAGATGCAGGTGACTTAGAGAATTTATTATTCCTTAATATCGTTCCTGATAAATTAGTGAGTGATCAAGAAGCGATTGACATTTGCCATAAAATTTTAGCGTTAGACCCCTCTAATAAAATTGCGAAAAGTTCCCTTAAAGATTTACAACGTAAAACTAAGTAAAATATCGATTACATTTGTAAATAGATTTACAAGCATGAGGTTAAAACGAATCCTCGTTTTAACCTCATGCTATTTAAAAAGTTCAAGCACACTTCTTATAATGATGTTATATAAGTTTGAAACACCTATTGAAGGCGCCTATCATTGTGCCCTCTTTCACGCACAAAGAGCAGTTGAATTAACAAATGAACAAGATACATTTAGCTTAGAACATTTATTATTGCTTAATATTGTGCCCGATCAATTAGTGAGTGATGAAAAAGCGATTGACATTTGCCATAAAATTTTAGCGTTAGACCCTTCGAATAAAACTGCGAAAACTTCCCTTAAAGAATTGCAAAGTAAAATGAAGTAAAATTATTCATTACATTTGTGAAAAGACATACAAGCACTAGGTTAAAACGTTATAAGGATTCTTTTTAACCTAGTGATATTTAAAATGGTTAAGAGCCCTTCTTATCTATTTATGCGATTTAAAATGTTTAAATAGCTAAAAATTAGTAATATGTAGGTGTTGATTTCATGTTAAAAAATCTAGAGCATCAAATTCTATCATTCAACTTTAAAGAAGCTGAAGCGTTATATCACAAAAGCGATTTCGACCAATTTCAGAGTCAACTAATATCGATCGCTTACGATAACGGCAATATGATGAATTATACTTTTTTGCACTATTTATTGATGAAGGAAGAATCTGTTGAATTACACAATCTTGCATTATCTTTATTTATATGTTCTTTAACGCATATAGAAGGTGCCTATCACTGCGCCCTCTTTCACGCTGAAAGGCTAGTAGCTTTGACAAATGAACAAGATCCCGATACGTTAGAACACTTATTATCCTAAATAAGGTGCCCGATAAGTTAGTGAGTAATGAAAAAGCTCTAGAAACTTGCCATAAAATTTTGGCATTAGCCCCTGCGAATAAATACGCTAAAGAAACTTTGAAAAAATTAACAAAGAAAAATAAAACTTCTCTTAAAGTGCTACAACGTAAGCTCAAGAAAAAGTTTTAATGCATCTACTTTAAAAATGGAAAACTATAATACAAGCACGTTATTGACACATGTCATCACAATGTGTCAATAACGTGCTGCTTAATGTAAAAAACTTATTAACATAAAGTGATGCGCTAAAATTTTAATTTCTCCAATCACAATTGCCATTTAAACATGCTTCACCCTACTATAAAGCAATTTTCCCACCATGATAACAATAGTACGTGTCAGCTTGAAGGTTTTGAATTTTACGCAAAGAGTGTTTTGCGTTGTCCATGTTTAAACAAAAGTGTGGATTTGCAATAACTAATTGTTGATTTTCATTAGCAGCAGCATCCCCTGTAATAACACTATTTAACTTTGGAAAATATAATGAAATATGCCCTGATGTATGCCCAGGTGTTGCAACTACTCGACATTCGTTATGTAAAATCATGTCACCGTCATGGACCTTTTGATTGATTGCAATATGCTTTAAATCCTTTAGTTGTTTGATAAACCATTTGCCAAATTCCATTTCTTCAAGTGGCATATTTTCCAGTAATTCCTCCGCCTGAACTAATCTCTCAGACTTCATTTCGCCACTAATATATGATGATTCTATTTCACTAGCAATAATGTTTATCCAAGGATATTTTTCTTTGAAAAAGAGAGCCATTATAGCACTCTTTTAGTTTCTTTTAAAAATTTTTACTTGCTCATATTTATGAACATAATCTTCTGGTAAAGGAAGTCTTCCGTTTTCATCCATTTTATACTCTTTCCCTTGAATTAAAAAAACTGTATTTTCGTCGTGACCATATTTGCGCCAATCTTGTTCGCGCATTCCTTTACTTTCTAAATCAACATTGTGCAAAATGCCGCTCGGACTAATTCGATATCGTTTAGACCCATTATTTATGGTAAAGGGTTCCTCAGTCGTAATGCCAAAACTTTCAAAGCCCTGTAAAATCTCACTATTATCTCTTGCAGTGTGTAACCATGAAGAACTACCTGTATGAATAAAAGTTTGGATGTCCTGTAACAATTGCCGTTTTCGCTCTAAATGAACACGTTTGTGATCGGATATTTGATTATCATAATGTAATAACTTTACATATCTAGATGACCCATCATCAATAAACTGATAATTAATAATCCCATAATCAGTTGGAATACCATAAACTTGATTGTTTTTGATAGTCAAATTAAAATTTGAATCGACATGGAGAACCTTCGCTTGGTATTGATTGTGAAAATTACTTTCTCTTGATGGAGATTCTATTATATTTGAGTTTAATTTAGTCTGTTTTTTTTGAATATGTAACTCCATTTTTTTCAAAGCTGAAGCTACACTTCCTAAACTTTGAAACCCCTTTAAAACCTTATTCTTATCTCTTACACTATTTAGATAAGCAGGATTACCGGTATGAATATAATTTTGTATGCTCGCTAACATTTGGCTTTTTCCCTCTAAGGAGAAGCGTTTATAATTATTTGGATTACCTACAACTGGATGTTTCTCGATGGTCAAACGATTATCCCGCTTATGGTGATGTACTTCCCGTAATTGTGAGCCTAATTGATTTGAGTTTAAAGGAGCCTGTTGTTCTTTACGAGAAAACACCATTTTTGGATAAGATGGAGAGTTAAAAGTTTGTCTTTGAGAAATTGAACGTAATGAGTGCAACATGTTTAAATCCTCCTATTATTTCATTTCCCGTTTATAGCTTATTAAAACAAAGGGTTGTAAAGTATAGGTTCCCGGTAAATCGAAAGAAGCAGAGTATTTAAATGCATAAGGTTGCTTTACTTTTATTTGAGCATGCTTTGGAACAGCATCTAATTGTTTTGGATTATATAAAGGGAACGTAGCATCAATCCAAGAAAAACTAGATGTTGGACGAAGACTTCTCTTGATTGAATACAAACTAACTAAATAGCGATTTGTCTCCTTACCGCCTATTGTAAAATCTGTTAAAATAGCATCGTCAGGAATACTGCTAATATTCGTTAAATCAAAATATTGAATATCACTCGTTGTTTTTCTTGAAGATATAGAAGAAGTACGTAAATCTACTCGATAGCTTGGATTAGCATAAAGATAGACTGGCTCCCCTACAATTGTTCGTAAACTATAAGGATAATTATTTCTTCCATCTTCCGAAGGTTTAATTTGAATATAATATTCACCAACAATACTTGTTTCAAATTCTACTTGTCTATTACCCTCGTCCCCTAATCCCGTTTCTTGAACGATTCTATCACCATTTGGATCTGTAATAGTTACATCAAATGTTTTTCTAGTTACCAAGGTTAATTTCTCGCTTCTGTTCATACCAAGGGCAACTTTATAAATTTTACTATCCCCATCTCCCATGATTGATGTTAAATCGCTTTTTTCAGGAATAGAAAAGTCGGTTCTATCATTACGCTGAAGTTCTATGGCCTCTTCAGAAAGATCATTTGCGTTAGTGACCAAGGGCATAAATACAAACAAAGATAAAATAAACAACAGAGAGAAAAATTTCTTCATTTCTAATCATCCCATCCTTCTATTCTTTTTTATTGAAAATAACTATACAATATTTTTGGTTAAATCATTTAAAATATTCCTAATTGAATATTAAGAGAATGTAAACCATATAGTAGCGTCGATTTCAACACTTATAGATTGTTCCAAGCAACTCTTTTGGTTTTATCTTTATAACCACTTAATATTTAAACATGCAAAAAAAGCGCTTATCCCCTGTTGTAGGCAATCAAGTGCTTTTAATTTATATCTTCTCTTATGTAATAACAATCGTGATTTTTAAAATGCTCATAGTATTGACCATATGAATCTTTTATACCACATGTTAATTATGCTTAAACCATTCAACTTACATAAACTGGTTGTTTGTTTCTTGTGCAAATCAATCTCTTATATGTAAAAATAAACCTTATCCTGTTCTTGCTCTTATTGCTTTATTGTAAAAATAGCACTTCTCAATCGTGTAGGCTAAATGAGTCAAATACAAAGGGCTTATAGCGCACTCAATATCAATTAGTACAATGGTAATTTTCCAATCTTACAAATAGTCATAACTTTTACTATAGTGTCTTTTAACACAATATAAATTTGTTCAAACAGGTCTTATGATTTAATTGTATTGCAACATTATATGGTAATCTTGCTTTTTTAGCAATTCATCTTATTTTTCACTTAAATTTTTCCAAATCATAATAAGGATTAGCAATATTCTCGCCAACTTCATTTATTGTTTCCTGAATTTCATCTAGGGTTGATTTATCTATAGTATTATAATGCGCCAGTGATTCTTTTATTTTCTTAAAACAAATTTCTAGCCCCAAATTTACTACAATAGAAAGAATAGTATCTACTTCATCATATGAATCTGTCTTCCATAATCTAGAGAGAGTTCTATCAATATCATTTCTTATATCACTTCTTAATAACTCGTATGTCATAGTTTGCCTGTCTGTTAGTTGACTAAGGGTTAATAAAAAATTATCTTTTGTAATTTCATTATTTTCAAATTGATTTAATGCATTTTGAAACATCGATATAAGTGTTTCAGTTGGTACTCTATCAGGTAGATTCTTAATTTCATTTATATCCATTATTTCTCCTTCTCCAGAAGTATTTGAGAAAACTAGCAGACATACTCTCTTCTCAATAATTCAATAGGATACTTTATGCAGTATGTTTGTCCTCATAAATCGATTTAAATAACAATTACCTTCTAAACTTATGAAAGTGATACATGAAAAGCACTTGCTTCCTGCTAGTGACAAACAAGTGCTTCTTTTAAAACTTAGAAAACTTTTACAAACTAAATTCACTTCACACTTGAATCTTCTATTCCGGAACAAACCTCTATTAAATCACTTCAAAATAAAACATTTTTATTACTTCTTTAATCTTCACAGCGGGGTGCTCCTACCACGTACCATTTCAGTAACGTTCAGATCGCTCATCTAATTCAATACCATAATAAGCAAGCGATTACCTCCTTAACTCCAAGATATCTTTGAAACAGACATTCTTCCATCCACTTATCATCCAATTCCTAACGGACACATTAATCCAATACTTCAGCTAATTGAAAAATAAAGTTTATTTTCTACAGTATTTGCGGCAATGAGTCTTAAATTAATCCCTTTATCATGTACATACTGCTTTTTGGCTTTTCATACATGTAACTTTTGTGACTATATCAATTAACTTTTTGATAAGGTACTTCAACACCTTCATCGATAAATAATTGATTCTCGATATCTACATAACTCATCGTATTACGTATCCAATAATACGACTCATCTATTTTATAAAGCGGCACAGGCAACTGATGTTCAAATGAAATCATAAATTGTCTTTCTTTTATAATCGTAAATCTTGTGCCATGTTCATCTCCTAATTCATATCGACCCGTAATATCATCATTTTTAGAGAGCGATAATATGTCGATATGTTTTGGTGCTTCAACAGAAGATTGTATTCCCATTAAGTAATTCATAATTTCTTGTTCATATTGAGGAAACACTTCTTGATTCGTTGCTAAAACGATCAATTCCGATGTGGATATGTTAATAAAAGCTTGTGCTGAACAACCAAGCCATCCTCCTGTATGACCAACCCAACCATCTTGAACAATAAAACCATAGCCATAATTATCAGCTAATTCTGTTGGTGTTAACATCAATTGGACATGCTCTTTGCTAGTGAACTGACCTTGCAAAAATGCCTTTAAAAACTTCGCCACCTCTGCCACTGTTCCATAAATACCACCGTCACCATATGCATTATTATATTTTTCAATTTCATGAAAATACGGGTCATCAGAAACGTTTCTATATCGTTGCTCCTCATAATCATACGTTTGACCATGCGCTTCCCATTGTTTGGCAGGTTGAGTTGTTGTATAGGTAAGATTTAATGGTTCTACAATATATTGTCGTAAATATGTTTCATATGATAAATTGCTAACTTTCTCAATTATTTTCGCAAGCAAAACATAATTCGTATTACTGTAATACCAGTACTCTTTTGGCGCAAATTGTGGTAGCCCTACTTCAATAAATGTTTCAACACTTATTGTTGTATCTTCTACTATGTACTCTGGTATACCGGATGTATGTGTTAGTAATTGTGCTACTGTTACTTCGGTAAAATAAGGTGCATTAAACCAATTTGAAATTTTATCTTCTAACTGTAACCTTCCTTTTTCTATTAGCTGGAACGTCATTACGGCAGTAAACATTTTACTTAATGATGCTAAATTAAATTGTGTATTTTGGTTAATATTCTGCTTCTTTTCGAGTTCTTGATAACCATCATAATAGTGCTTGTTTTGTCCGTTTTTTTCATAATACACTGCACCTTTAAAAGCGATATTTTTAAGTATACTCTCCACTTGTTAATCTCCTAAATAAATTAGCTATCTAACATATTTGGTATGAAGAAGCTTTATAATAACTCCTTCATCGAAATCTCCTTTAATTTTTCAACAATCCGTTCTAATTCATCTAACTCATCTGATGAAAGTTTGCAATAAATTTTATCAGCAATTTGTCGTTCTACATAATCTTGCTTCGAAAAATACTCTAAGCCATTTTCAGCTAACGTTATAAATACTTCACGCCGATTTTGTAAATTAATTTCTCGCTTGATATAATTATTCTTTTCCAACTTCGCTATTAATTGGCTAACTGCGCTAGAGCTAATATTCATTTCAATCGCAATTTCACCGACCGTAATACGTTTAGATAAGTATACAATATCTAATACAACCGCTTGTTGCGTTGTAATACCGCTATTTAAATATTGCTTGTAATGTTTATAGATCAAACGGTTTATCGTATATTCTGCTTCATTAATGCGCTTAACCTGTTCGTATAAAGACAAAAAACCACCCACTAATATGTTAGATGGCTAATATATTAGCAAGTATTTTGTCAATCGTCAACTTTATATAGAAATGTCTTACCGTTAGGGCATACAGGAGGTAAAAGGCTGATTTAGTGATAAATGTCTTGTCACAATTATGTAGTACGTGTTGCAAAACGAAGGCCATAATCCAGGAATAACATGATTAATCAATCCTTTAATCTTTGCTCTTTTGATAAATGCTGTATATAAAAACTTTTCTTTCTTAGAGTTTATGAACGCCTTATCCATTCTAATCCTTTAAATTCTCTAAGATTACGGCTCAACCATCCATTGGGCTGCCATATCCCCATAGAGGCCTCGTCATTTTATCCAATTGATGAATCTTTTCCTGATATTGTTTCACCATCGCTTGATGCTCATCTTGTGTGTACGTATTCAAACGTTTTTCACTTACTTTATGTCGCATATTGTGCAGGAAGTTAATCATGTCACAATAAAGTGAATTATCCTCAAATGTTATAAAATCTGGAAAAATCGCATAAACTTCGTCAAAAGCATGCTGCAAATGAAGCAAGCCAAATTTCGCCAAAACCTCTGAAATATGCGGTACCAGTTCAGACTGATACGCAAAGATATAGTCCCAACCATCCGACTGCCAGTTGCCAATCGTATTGATGGCAATGTGAAGTTGAAATAACTCTGGCGAAACCTTTTCTTTAATCGTGTCCAGTCCGCCAATTTCCCATATTTTATCAGATAGCTCCGCTAAAGCCATTTCATCTGCTGGGATTTCCCCATCCCATATCTCTTTCAAGCCAATACTCATCGTAACACCACTCCTGAAATTATAATTTTACTCGTTCGCACTGTGCTATTTTCATAGCCCTCCATAAATTCTTATCTTTGCTTTTTCAATCACTGTTTACATGTTCAGTTCTACTATAATTTCCTTACAGTGTTTTGCAATTTCTCTCATATCATCTTCAGAACAAAACTCAGCCAAATCATAATGTAAAGGGTGATGAACAAAATCCTCTACTATTCCCCTTAGCAGTGCCAGCTCTTCTTTTTCTACTTTTAAAGAAATAACAGCATTTTTGTCCAAGCTACCTCCATCCAAATCCACAAGACGAACCTTTTCATTTTTTTGACATTCAACAATAATAGCCGTAACATCCATTATAAAATTGATTGCACAACCTATATCTTGGCGATGGCTGTTATCGTCACTAAAATAAATGTCCTTCGTTTGACGAAAGTCTTTTATTTCCCGAACATTAGTCAGTTGGAAGTCTTGCAACAAATTTTTAACGTTTATCTCTACGGGGATTTCTATCTCAAATTCTCTGCTAACCAAATAATCAATTAAAGTGCAAGTATCATCTGTTCCGCCAATATATTCTCCCCACCATCGTTCAATGTACATCCTCGCTTCCATTTTGATTCCCTCCAAAGTCTTGTTATTCAAAGTAGTTCTACAAATAGCCTATTACTGTCCACTATTACCTTTGCTTTGCATAAAGATGTTACAACCATTGCACCTTAAGAGGCAGATATCCCTCTACCATTTACAAAACGAAAAAAAATTATTTATTAACCGTATAAGTAATCAATTAAATTATCAGTGTATTCCTCTTTTTTCAAAATACTAATCAAAGAAGACTTTAATATTTCAACAAAATCATCGTAGATTTCAAAAGTTTCCTCATCCATTATTTCTCCTTTGAATTTTTCATGTATTATTTCTAATGTCACCGAAAGAGCATCTAGAAAGACAGAAAAAGAATCCGCGATTGGAAATAAGGCACTCGTTTCATAACTTGCAAAAACAGGTGAATTTTCTTGGTTTGTGACAACTACAATTGGATCATCATCCTTATCTGCAACTACAAGCCAATTCGGATTCCAATTTGGATTTTCTTTTTTTTCGGTTCCAATCCAACGAAATCCTTCTTGTCTACGAACCAATTTATCTGCGGCATACAGAAAAAGGAGGCTATTTCCTAAATCAATATCTGTACAATCTAATTGATAGCCATCAGGACGTATATTACAAATTATTTCACACTGTTGATAAAATAATATTAATTCAGGAGAAAGATAGATTTTTTCATCTACATCAAGTTTTGCTAATTTGGACCTATAACGGACTCCTCCGTTTTTTTCAACGGGGGAGTCTTCTTTTGGATATTCATTCAACGCCTCTATGAATTTAAATATTGATTTTTCTAGTTGTTTCATAAAAGTCTATCCTCGTTTCTATTTGGTGTATTGCTACATCATTTTTTAACTTATTTATTTGTAAAATCTCTTCTGTCCAATCTAGAGTAATCTTTTGCCCCTTAAAAGTTGAAAAAAGCCGAACATCTTCCGTATTCAAATAAGTTAAATCTTTCAAATCATGGTCATTTCCAAGTCGATATATATGAATGAACAACACACCTTTTTTGTAAATAAAAAACATATGTAACGAAAGCGTTTTTTAGCGTTTTCTTTACATATGTTCGAAATATTTATCCTTATTTTACCATAATATTTTAAATATCTCTATTTGTACAGTGATATTTTTATTTCTTTGTAGTTGCGCTATATTACTAATTTTTCTCTGGACTAATTAAAATAACATTCTTTGAATTACGAACCTCTATACAATTGTATTTTTGATTTAAAATCTCAATTGTTTTGCCATACTTCATAATTTTGATATCTTGGATAACCAAAAAAGGTAAACTATTCAGTTTTTCTCTTATATCGTTAATAGAAAGGTTCAAATTAAAACATTTTCTTAGTTCCATAATAAATTTATTTGCTTCATTTGGTTTTCTGACTATATAAACTTTTACCTCATCTATCAAATCAGGTTCGTCAAAAGTAAAATCATCATCTTTTATTACAGCATCATTTTCCAGCCATCTAAATAAATCGGTATCTAAAGTATAAAAAGGCAACGACAATGCACCGAAATCTTGATAGAACACGTTAAGATCGCTATTCTTTTTTAAAAACAATCCTTGCCCTCCTCCATCATCTCCTATCAAAATATATTCTGGTGCATAAGTACTTACTTCGTACAAACCGTTTCTTTCGATTGCGATGTCAAAACCATAAATATTGATTCCGTTTTCAAATGAAACTTCATTATAAGATTTCCAAAATTCAATTAGTCTCGAAGGTATATAAGTTTGAAAATAAGTATTGATTTCAGGCGCATCAATATTTCTTGTTGTTTTAGTAATTAAGGGTGTAGACTTAAAATTTAAATTCATTTATTTCCTCCAAATAACAATGACCTAGTCTATTTTATTATTGTAATACCGTAATGATTAGCGTAAATAGATAAATACCTAAAAAATTTAAAGCAAATATACTGCGTAAATCCCTTTTCAACCAGCATCTTTTGCTGATGCAAAAGATTCATTCTAGTTAGTTTAATTATATTAATATAATTTAAACATTATGAATACCACTCATCGTCAGAAAATTTCTCGTCATCTTCACTAGGCTTTATATTGTTTAAATCTATGAATCTTTTTATTTCTGACCTCAACAACGGCAAATCCTTACTCTCAATCACAAAGCCCCTATGGTTATGCCAACTCATATCAACCTCTATATTTATATCTAACTCACGACACCATTCAATAAAATCATACATCATCATCGTAAAGCACACGTTAAATTTATGAACCGAAACCCAAATACCTATTTTTCCATCTACAAAATCTTGTTGCCGTACTCTTAAAGCTTTATTTACGAACCACTTAGTATGTTGTTGTTGTTTCTCCTCAAACATTAATTTGTATCCCCCTATTCTTTATTCAAAATTGTAAGTGCAATCTATTTTTCACTTGTTCTTACACTACTATAAATAGCTTCTTCCCACGAACTATACTGTCAAATTTATATTAGCATTCCCTTTCTACAAAGATTGCTGTACGCTAATACATAAGTAACTGACATATAAAAAGCGCGTTTTTTGTATTTTTTAAAATGTCATGGAGGTTTTGATATGGACGATTTTATATTTCCTATTCACAATAATGAGGCGAAATATAAGCAAATTTATCAGCAATTAAAGACTTTAATTGAGCAAGGAATCTTAAAGTCCAATGATTGCCTTCCTTCTATTCGGCGATTGGCGGAGACGTTACAGGTCAGTCGTAATACGACATTAACTGCTTATGAACAGTTGGTAGCGGAAGGCTACATACGTGGTGAAGGTCGTAAAGGCTATTTCGTTAATGTATTGGAACAAGTGTTTTTACAGGAAGAGGAACAAACAAGTAGGACAGAAAAAATACAGCAGGTGTTGCCAGCTATAAAAATTGATTTTCGGGCTGGTGCTGTCGATCAATCCCATTTTCCGCTAAAAACTTGGCGACAATTTGCTAATCGAGCACTCCAGTTAGCAGATAGTTTTGTGTATGGCGATCCTTTTGGGGAGCCTGTATTAAGAGAGCAGCTTGTTCACTACTTACTTCAAGCACGTGGGGTAAAATGTGAGGCGGATGATATTATTGTTGGTAGCAGTACACAACAATTGTTATTGTATCTCGGTTTTATTTTGAAGCATGATTTTACAAGTGTAATTGTTGAAAATCCAGGTTATGTTGGTGCACGTCAATCATTTACATTAAATGGTTTTGAGTTGGAAGCACTACCTGTTTTGACGCATGGCGCTGAACTTCAGCTATTGACACACATGCAATCACGGCTTTTATATGTAACCCCCTCCCACCATTTTCCTTACGGTGTTTCGATGTCTATTCAACAAAGGCAATTGATGATTCAATGGGCAAAGAGAGTACGTGGTTACATTATCGAAGACGATTATGACAGTGAATTTCGTTATACGCAGCAACCATTTCCGGCGCTTGCCTCTATCGACCATTCGCGCGTTATTTATATGGGAACTTTTTCAAAATCTTTTTTACCAGGTATTCGATTAAGCTATATGGTATTGCCTAAGTCACTTACCCATCGTTACAAAGAACAATTTGATCAATTTGAACATAATGCCTCTTCTCTCCATCAATTAACGATGGCGGCATTTATGGAAAAGGGTGAGTGGACACGTCATATTAAAAGAATGCGTATTATTTATAAACATAAAATGAACTGTCTTGTAGAAGAACTTAAAAAGCATTTCGGGCACAAAATGACAATATTGGGGCAGCATTCAGGTCTTTATGTATTGATTAAGTTGCATGTGCAGCAAACCGAAGAAGAGCTACTCCAAGCTGCTGAGCATTGCGGTGTAAAAGTGTACCCAACTAGCCAGTATTATCTGCAACAGACAAACACTGAACCAATATTACAGTTAGGATTTAGTATGTTGTCAATCGAGGATATCCAAGAAGGCGTTCAATTATTATCACAAGCATGGCCGTTGCTACGCTCCAAACAACATTAAAACGCGGGCTTTCAAAAACCCGCGTTTTTACTATGTATCATTTTTGAGCGTATTTTTGCAAATGCTTTGGTATTTCCCGTAAATCCATTAACAACGGCATCATCATCAGTAAGGTCAATAAATAAATAGCAATTCCTATTGCCACAGCCGAACTTTTCACTTCCTCCTCAATAACATAGGGCATTGTAATATAAGGTACAAAGACCAAAAGTAAAATAGAAATACGAGTCATTGAAGTGAGCATTTGTTTTTTTGCGCAATAAGGGCAACTGATAAATCGTGAAAATGTTACAATCGAACGCATCGATTGCTTCCAAGTCCATTTCTCCTTACATTCAATACATTTTGGCATACAGTGCATCCCCTCCATTCACTAATTATGCCATATTCTTTCACAAAGAAGCACTCCATTAAAGCAAAAAAGAATTGCACAGGTTTTCCCTGCACAAATTCTTTTAAAAATAATCTATAAATGTCGGGATACCTACAGGTAGAACAGCTTCTAAAAGGGACAATTCAATTGCTTCACCTTGTAAGCGCTCGATTTTTTCTAAATAGCTAGGTCGTTTATAGCCCAATAGCATCGTAGCTAACGTCTGTACGGTTAGTTGTATAGCATTTTCGGATAATTGTTCGCTCACCTTCTCAACAGATACTTCTCCGCTTTGCACTGTGACAACAAAGGTACCATTATTCCAAGCGACAATACGGTCAGTTACCGCAAAGCGCAGTTGGAAGTCACTTCCTATAAACCGATAACGCATTAAAAATTCCTTTACGTCCACAATGCGTGCCATAAAGTAAGGAGAAACCTTTTGAATAATTTCACTATCCTCTAGTAAAAAAGCGACTGCTTCATTGCCCGTTGTTTTCCCATACACGTTATAGACCATTGAGCTATGGGCAGAGACAAAGTTCCATAACCCTTTACGAGCTTCTTCCTGCATATAAACAATCTCATCAATATAGAAATTTTCTTCCATTATACGGTAGAACATATAACCTTGTGCCACATCGTCCTCATCGTAATAGATTGCAGCTTGTAGTTTGACATCACTGTCTATAAACTTTTCTTCCCAAAAGTCTTCTTGAAATTTTTCATTCCACGCAATACTATTACGCACCATAACGCCATGTGTTTTTTTTGCATAGCGTGCATAAATAGCGACTACATCCTCATCTTTTGGATCGACTCGGCGAATTTTACCGTTTAGTCCACCATAATGAGGGAGTTGCGTATCTTTTACTTGAAACTCCACAATATCGCTCATAATTTCCCAACCCTTTTTGCGATAATATGGAATGGAATAAGGAAATAAATAAGAAATATATCGACCTTCCTCTCGCATTTGTTCGAGGCATTTCAAAATAAGACTTTCCATCAAGCCGTGTCTAGAATATTCTGGATAGGTACCAACAGCCGTAATACCACCCATTTCATAAAATTTCCCATGTACATTTACTTGAAAAGGTAAATTTAATATTTGTGATACTAGTTGAGAGCCGTCAAACCAGCCAAATGCATGCCCTTCATCGAACTGTTTACTTTTGGCATTGACGAAACGACGATCCTTATGAATGGACATAGACATTTGAAATACATAATTTAGTAAATCAATTGACTGAGCCATCTCATCAAGTCGTATTTCTCGCATTACTAAACCTTTTCGTTGATTCATGATTCTCTCTCCTCATCAAATAGCTCTGCAAAAATAGTGTCTGGTGCATTTAAAAATCGCTTCGTTACAATATAATGTATAGTGTCTTCGTATCGAATCGATTCAATTCCCCCATCGTCAAAACTGTAAATGGTCGCATTCGGATAACCAAGTAAAATGGGCGAATGGGTAGCAATAATAAACTGAGCTTCATGCTCTAAATCTTTCATGATTTTAAGAAGACTAAGTTGTCTCGTAGGTGATAAAGCCGCTTCAGGCTCGTCCAATAAATAAATCGCCTTGCCTTTAAAACGGTTCATAAATAGCGATAAAAAGGACTCGCCATGTGATTGGTGGTGTAGTGATTTGCCACCAAATGCAGCATACTTATTCGGATGTTCTAACAAATCAATATGACTTGCAAATTGATAAAACGTCTCCGATCTTAGAAAAAAGCCGTTCGTCACTTTAGGCCACCAAGATAAGCGAATATAATCTCCTAATGCCGATTCCGCCTTATGTACTTCATAGGTATTTTGACGTCCCCCACCTGCTGTATTAAATTCACAGCAATCCGCAATAGCTTCCAGTAACGTCGATTTTCCAGAGCCATTTTCCCCAACAAAAAACGTCACATTCGTTGGAAACGCTAACTCTTGTAAATCCTGCAAACTAGGTATATTAAAAGGATATAGGTGTTTTTCCTCTATGTTGTCCTGTAAAACTTTGCATGCTTTTAAATACATCCTCATTTCCCTCCCTTTTACTATTATAACTCCCAATAGCTATTGTGAAACGGTCTTCTTTTCCAAATACAATTAAAAAATACCTGCTAGCTATAACAGCATAATGCCAACTAGAGAAATAGGTGACCAGACTAGCGTTAAACAGAAATAAAAGTCAGAATATTAAAATAAAGCATAAACTCATCATTCCTTTTAATACCGAACAATACCGAATGCCTACTTGTCATACCTATATCGGAAACACGACATCCCTTGCCGTTACAGTAAATACCTACACAATATTTCCCGAGAAATATTTCAGTTATCCAGCGCAAATTACTAATAAAGATAATAAAATTATGCCATTATAACGATTTGAATAAGAAGGGGTGGTACCTCCTATACTTGATTGGCGTTCAACACTTAGCTCATGGTGGTTAAAAGCGTAGAAACTACAAGTGCTAGCAGTCCTATCATTGATACTTTATTGTTTGTTATGATGTGCATATAGCCTCCTCTACTTTTCATTATTTCTTATATTAAAAAACTCCATCTCCCAAAAATAGAGAGACGAAGTTATCCGCAGTACTACTTTAATTACATAAAGGCTTCCTTTAACAATATCAGTAGGCTGAATATAGCTATCTTATTCAGTACAAAGACGCTTGAACGAGTTCTCGAATTGTTTACCAGCAGCCACCGTGTAAACATTCCCCACTATTATTTCCAAGTCAAGTTGCTATGTTAAATATCCTGTTGAATGGATCTACCAGGATAAAACTTCATTTGTCCATTATCTTGATGTGCTTTAGCGGTCATCGTTATTGGTTTCAATTTTAGAACAATCGTTTTACTTCCTAAAGAAGATTGATACTTCTCAACATGTGCTTTTGATAAGGGCGCTTGATAGTAAGCTGGGACATATTTATCTAGCATTGCTTGCATTGCTGCCGTTGCTTCGTCTAAATTTGTTACTACTTCGATGATACCGTTTGCGATAACGCTCATATAAGCAGTATCTGTATTAGCAGGAATTGGATCGGCAATTGTTCCGTAATTTTCACTTATGGTCATACAAGCATTTGAATTCGTATGTAAGATGGTGATTTTTCTTCCTTCATTTGCGCCATGAATATAAAAAATCCCTTCTTTGAATACAAAATTAAGCGGAATGACATATGGCATGTTATGATCTACCAAGCCAAGAAAAGCTGTTTGAGCTTCTCGTAAAAAGTTATAAATTTGCCCTTCATTTGTACACATTCGATCCGCCTTACGAATATTAGTTTCCATCCATATCACTTCTCCTTACCTATGATATTGGAAGTTTATAATAGAACTGTGCGATTAAGAAGGGACAGTTTTGGGAATATCCATGGGTACAAGAAACTGTTAAAAAACCAGCACGTATTTAAAATTACGTGCTGGTCTAATATTTTTGGATAAATAATTGCCCATTCGATTGGATTTCAGCATAGAATACTTCTTCAATATTTTCGATAGACATCTTTTTCAGTTCATCTTTTAACCATTGTCGATTTTTCCCAACTTCTAATAAATTTCTTTTTAATAATTTTCCATCTGATATTATTTCAATTGGCAAAAAAGGTGGATTTTCTGGTGAGATGTTTATATCTATTTTTTGGGTACCTTGAAATGGCGGTTTCTTAAGAATACTAAGCGTACCATTCGGTTCTAGAATGGCAAAATCTATTTCATCAATTGAAAAAACTTGATATTGTCTAATCATCATCGTTAAGTCATCAATATTGACACCGGTTCGCTTCAATGCTTTTCGATCGATTTTGCCATGTTTTATAACAATTGTAGGCTGACCGTCAAGCAACATTCTTATTTTCCCTGATTTCAAACTAATATAGCCGATTAGTGTCGTCAACGAACACCAAATAATTAAGCTTACCAAATCTTTCATGTAATCTTTAGTACTTAAAACAATCATATTTGCGGCAATCGAGCCAATTGTGATTCCTGTTACGTAATTGAAAAAAGTAAGTTGACTTAATTGTTTTTTCCCTAAAAAACGTGTGAGGGCAAGAAGTACGAAAAAAGTTACAACTGTTTCTATGGCTATTTGTAAGTAGCTTACATCTTTCATATCACCACTCCTATCTATACAATAGAATGCGTTATGCAGTCCATAACATACACTCAAAACTAGGTGCATTCCTTGTTCTCACCACTAGCTTGCTTCTAGAAGAAATTTTTGTAAGGCATAAATAACCCCTAAGGTTAATTTCAGTGCTATTTTTTATTAGATTGATACATAAAATACAATCCATTTAGATTGGCAATTGGTGTATGATTTAGATATTCGATTTATAGGAAATATTTACATATAATTTGTCTTTTTGCTCAAATAAAAAATCGGAGGTATGTCGCATGAAAAAAAGGAAAAGTTGGTATCGTATGTGGAAAATACTTTCCTTCGCTTTTTCCATGTTGTTGCAAGTTTATTGGTTTCGCATTCGAAAAAAATCGGAACCACAATGGGAAATGCTCTGGGAAAAGCTTGGTCGACAATTTCGAGAAACGTTATTTGAACTCGAAGGTGTGTTAATTAAAGTCGGACAACTTTTAAGTATTCGCGAAGATTTACTACCAAAAAGTTTTATTAGCCAAATACAGGATTTAGTAGATCAAGTCCCTCCCTCTCCTTGGGAAGACATTCAACTTGTTTTGGAAAAAGAATGGGGAAGTCCTGTTGACAATGTACTTCTTTCAATCGAGACAAAAGCTGTCGCTTCCGCATCCATTGGAGAGGTTTATCGCGGAAAGTTAAAGGATGGTACGAATGTAGCAATTAAAGTACAGCGACCCACTATACCAACTATTATGCGAACGGATTTTCGTTCGCTAGCTATTATTATGTGGTTTGCGCAATATATTGCTCCAGTACCTAAAGGCTTTATTAATTTTAAATTGCTTTTTAATGAAGTCAAACATGTCATCAGTAGGGAATTAGATTTTAATAAAGAACTAGACACCTTGACACATTTTCGCGAACGCTTTGCATCGATTGATGAACTTAAGATTCCTAGTGCGTATCCCGAACTTAGCACCTCTCAAGTATTAGTAATGGAATGGATAGATGGTGCAAGAATAACAGATAACGTATTTTTAACTTCCAATCAAATTGATAAAGAAGCATTATCTGAGCGATTAATGCGCATTTTCTTACCACAATGGCTAGAGGCTGGGCTATTTCATGCTGATCCGCACGCTGGCAATGTGCTAGTAACGGAGGATGGTACAATTGTCCTTCTTGATTTTGGTATGGTTGGCGAAATATCAAGAAAAGATGCAGCCAATTTTCAAATTTTAATGCAGGCTATTTTATTAAAAAATTATGCTCAAGCGGCTGAAACATTAAAAAATTTAGGATTTTTACTACCAGGAGCGGATTTAAAAATCATTGAAAATCTTCTAAGAGAAGTACTACTATTGGATTTAAACAAAGTAAAGGAAATGGATGTATTTGCTGTCAAAAAAGAAATGAATGACATGATAAAATTACTTCCTATACAAGTTCCTACACGATTTATCTTTTTAGGGCGCTCGTTTGTGACAATTGAAGGTATGTTGCTGACCCTTACTCCAGAGAAAGAAATTTTAGACATTATTAAACCTGTATTTTCAGATTGGATCAAGCAAGGAAGCTCAAATAATTGGAAAACTGTTTTACAATGGCTTAATGCGCTCCCAATTTTTAAAGTATTCCATTCCCTGCAAGATCTTGTGGAGACACCCCAGCGAATGTTAATTCAAAAAGATGCATTGCAGCAAAGGGATTTTGTCTTTGCAATCTATGAAAATCAAAAAAAGCAAGCCTTTATCATTAGTGTACTAGCATTAGGCGCAGTTTTCTTTGGCCTGTATTTACAATATGCCCTCCTTATAAAAGCATCGAGTGGCGTATTAGCACTTTCTAGTCTTTTTTATATCGTAAGTAGTTGGAAACAAAAAAGATGGTTACAACGGCTCTCCAAAAAAACGCTATAGATAACATTAGCCTCCTAATTCTAACGTTCAGGAGGCTTTCCTTATGCTTTCCAATGGGATTTTCATGCTATTCGTCCTGTTATACCAACTGTTCTATAATCAGCCAGTTACTCATAAATTGACTAAAATACAAAATAAGGAGAACTGCGAAAATGCATGTTGTTCATTTTTATGAAAATAAGATTTCCGTTTTGAATCAGCTATTAATTCGCATTCCAACTATTGATGAAAACATCCAAATTAAAGGTCGAAAAGCAAAAGTAGTGGACGTTATTCAAATGAATGAGCGCCAGTATCATGTCATTGTGCTTTTTGAAAAAATATCAAAAAAACAACCTTTAACAAAAGATCTTGGGAAGAAGAAAAGATAGTTCTTCCCTTTTTTAATGTTTATCAACATACAAGGTGTGGGTAGACAAAAAACATAACAGTACTCGCAATAATAATTGATTTTTTTGAACAAAATGCGAACTATTCTCATTAATAGTATTTTTATTGAGCAGAACAATTGACTTTTTAATTGATAACAATTATCATTATCATATAGATTATTTCTTTTCTCTAAACTGTTTATTTCAGAATCCCCCCTTATTTTTTGAAATAAACATGCATTAAACGGATATTCTTACATCACACTAAGAATATCCGTTTTTTAGTTACATAAATTGAAGGAGCTGTTCTCAATGGATTATCGTATTGAAAAAGACACTATGGGTGAGATCAAAGTACCTGCCAATAAAATTTGGGGTGCTCAAACCCAACGTAGTAAAGAGAATTTTCAAATTGGTACTGAACACATGCCGATTGAATTGATTCAAGCTATGGCGATTTTAAAGAAAAGTGCAGCAATCGCAAATAATAAATTAGGAAAGCTTTCGGATATTAAAGCCAATGCAATTGTGCAAGCGGCAGATGAAATTTTAAATGGTCAATGGGACGATCAATTCCCACTTGTTGTTTGGCAAACTGGTAGTGGTACCCAATCGAATATGAATGTCAACGAGGTGATTGCGCATCGTGCAAACCAAATTTTACAAGATGCTGGCGAAGCTGACCGCATTCACCCAAATGACGATGTCAATAAATCTCAAAGCTCGAACGATACGTTTCCAACTGCGTTGCATATTGCAGCCGTACTAAAAGTAGAAGACTATCTACTGCCTCGCCTTCGTTTATTAAAGGCAACGTTGGATGATAAAGCAGAGCAATTTAAAGATATTATTAAAATTGGACGTACCCATTTACAAGATGCTACCCCGCTGACATTGGGACAAGAAATTAGTGGCTGGTCTGCTATGCTAGGTAAATCCGAGCAAATGATTAAACATAATGTGGACTACATGAAAGAGCTTGCGATTGGCGGTACGGCTGTCGGGACGGGTATTAATGCACATCCTGAATTTGGTGAGCGTGTAGCAGCTGAAATTAGTGAACTAACGGGCAAACAGTTCACTTCCGCAGCAAATAAATTCCATGCTTTAACAAGTCATGATGAAGCGGTTGTGGCACATGGTGCATTAAAAGCACTTGCTGCTGATTTGATGAAGATTGCCAATGACGTACGTTGGCTAGCAAGTGGTCCACGCTCTGGTATTGGTGAAATTACTATTCCAGAAAATGAACCAGGCTCATCCATTATGCCAGGTAAAGTGAATCCGACGCAAAGTGAAGCGATGACAATGGTTGTTACGCAAGTAGTTGGGAACGATGCAACAATTGCCTTTGCCGCTTCGCAAGGTAATTTTGAACTGAATGTCTTTAAACCTGTTATTATTTACAATTTCCTACAATCGACACGTCTGCTAGCAGATACGATGAAATCATTTAATGATCACTGCGCTATCGGCATCGAACCAAACAAAGAGGTACTGGATCATAACTTGCAAAACTCGCTAATGCTTGTAACAGCCTTAAACCCTTATATTGGCTATGAAAATGCGGCAAAAATTGCGAAGAAAGCACATAAAGAAGGCACGACTCTAAAAGAAGCGGTCATCGCTTCAGGCTTATTAACTGAAGAACAGTTCGATGAATATGTTGATCCAGCTACAATGATTTATCCGAATGCATAAATACAAAAGGCACCAAGAAGTTTTGAACTCTTGGTGCCTTTATATTTTGATGGTCGTGTAAATACTGCCATCGTTGAATTCCACCCCTATTAGCAGTTCGTGGTGGTTTACCCGCGATTTACACTGGTTTATCAGCGATTTAATTCGCCTTTTCAACTACATAGCTTTCAGGAACGAAAAATGTGCTGTAAAGCTCAGATTCACTATTAAACGTCACTGCATAATAGTTACCAATTTTAAAACCTGCACTTTTAAGAACAGTACCTGTTGGCAATGGACGTGCAAGTCTTTGATAATAATCGTTATTGTTAATTAAATATGGTTTAATATGCTGTACCGTATCTTTTGTGACAATAAATAATATATCCTTATTCACAACTTGCGGTTCGATTAGTTGAATATCTGTTGGATCAATTGTTCGCTTTTCAATACCGCCACCTACAAAACTCATATCATACGTATTGACAAGTTCCCCCTGTTCAAAGATAAAATTCCCCCATTTATTTAGATAGGTATAATAAGAGTGTGCATGCGTTGCCAAACTATCACTCTCATTATAAAACGAGTAAAACGGTTTATCTCTATTAATCCACATATAGGCAGGATTTTGATAAAATTGTACACGTTGTTCAAACGGAATCGCTTTAAATACAGTTAAATCGCTTGCTTGTACACGATATCCAGAGCTCATCCAATAATATGTTTGTTTATTATATTTTTCAATATTATATACACGGAAGTAATTTCCCTTTTTGACTAACATCGATTCAAACTGACCATTGGCCTATTTCTTATATACTTTTACATCTTTCGAAAACGTAAGCTTCCCTGTTTGCCCTTTGACAATTTCTACGCCGTCATAGATTACTTTCGCTTTGGATGTTGATGGATTAACCATTAATACTACAAATGCTGCAAGTAACATTAGAAAAATTTTTTCACTATTCTCCTCCTACTTCTTGATTCAATTCTACTAATCTATTGTTATTTTACCAATAAATAGATTTAGCCGTCAAAAAACTATCAAAAATAACTTTTCCCCTTCTTGTCTTGCTTAGGTTAAAAGTCATTCTCAAATAGTTTATTCTTACCAATTTTTTGGACATCTACAATTTGTCCAATGTTCAGCAAAGACAAATAGCGAAACTGCATGTCGTCGGTCACTCCCAACTCCCCCTTGCAATATGATATAACAAGGTAATTTCCATTTTCTTAAATTAATTTTCTTTAATTGGAAGTTCAACAGTAAACGTAATCCAACCGTTTTTGTACTCTGCACAAATATCGCCATGATGCAGCTCCATAATTCTTTTTGAAATGGAAAGGCCCAGACCACTACCTTGTGCATCCATTCTCGCTTTATCCCCTCTAAAAAACCGTTCAAACATTTTATTGATATTATCCATTGGAGCGTTTGCCATTCTGTTTGATACTTTTAAAATGGCAGTATTATTATTGGCCTCAAACGATATTAGTAATGCTGATGGTTTTTCGCTGTATTTTATCGCATTAATAAAAAGGTTTTCATAAACACGCACAATTTTTTCAATATCGATTACAGCATGTATGTCTTCATCAGTGATTAAATTTTGAACAGTCAATTGTTGCTCTTCGAATATTGGACTATACTCTCCTACGATTTGCTGTAGTAAACTCGCCATGTCCACATTGCTCAAATTCAACTTCACATCAGGGCTCGATAAACGGGTAAATTCAAACAGTTCATCAATCAGATTTTTTAGTCTTAATGATTTGGAATAAATCGTTTCCAAGTATTCTTGAAGTTGTTCTTTATGTGTATATTGACCATCCTTTAACAATTTCAAATAGCCAATGATTGATGTTAATGGTGTCCGTAAATCATGGGATATATTTGTAATAAGCTCGTTTTTTTCTTTTTCTATTTGTCTTTCATGTATAAATTTCTGTTCTAACTCTTGCGACATGTAATTGATATTTATCGCTAGCTGAGATAGTTCGTCTTTCCCTTTAATATCAATTGTTTGTCCTAGTTCTCCACTTGCAATTTGTTGAACGGTATCGGAGATTAACTTGACATACATGATTTTTTTCCTTATTAGCATGCTAAAAATTAACACAAAAGTTATAATAGCTGTTGAAAACCAAGCAGTAAAAGCTACACTTGCTTGCCATACATTGAGATGATTATTGTTCATGATGAAATTAATTAACTCAAATATAGGACGAGATATAATACTCATCACAAAAATAGCACCGAATAAACTGATGACAATCATCATAAGAAGCTGAAAAGAGATTTTATGACGAAACTTAATCGTTCTCATATTTTATACCCCACACCCCAAATTGTCTTAATATAAATTGGATGTTTTGGATCGTCCTCGATTTTTTCTCTAATTTTTGTAATGTGCACCATCACCGTATTATCAGATTTATAAAAGTCATTCTTCCAAACTGCCTCATAAATTTTTGCAATACTTAAAACAATCCCTTTGTTTCGAGCAAGCAGTTCTAAAATGTCGAACTCTTTTGGTGTTAATCTAATTTCTTGCTGTTGTACCCAAATTTGACGTGTATCTGTATTGATTGTTAGATTCCCTATCTCGATTACACTTTTTACGAAAGTAGTTTCCGTATTGTACTTTTTATACCTTCTTAATTGGGATTTCACCCTAGCGATTAATTCCAATGGATTAAATGGTTTAGATAAATAATCATCAGCACCAGCAGCAAGTCCTTTAATTTTATCCATATCCTCTGATTTTGCTGAAAGCATAATAATAGGCATGCTACGCTCTTCCCGAATCTTCAAGCATGCTTCGATACCATCCATTTTCGGCATCATAATATCTAAAACAATAAGGTCAAACGCTTTTTTTTCGAGCATTTGTAATGCTTCCACTGCATCTTCTGCCTTTTCAGTTTCCATCCCTTCATTTTCTAAATATACTGCAATCAGATTTCTTATCTCTTTATCATCGTCAACAATTAGTATTTTTGACATCTACTATTTCCTCCGGATGTTTATTTGCTATAGCACAGCTAAAGATGTAAGCAGGTGGCCAATTTCTATATTCTCTTGTTATTTCTAATTTGGCAAAAAACTGTTTAATGAATGCCTTTTTACATTTTGTATATTGAAATGTAATGAACAATCCATTGTCTTTTAGAATTTTTGTAGTGTTGTCTAAAATCTTGTATGATACCTTTTCGGGCAAACTTGAAAATGGAAGCCCTGAAATAACGTAATCAGCATAAGGAATATGATACTCTTGCAAATATGTTTCAATATTTTCAGCAGATCCACATTTAATGTATACATTATCATGGTCTTTATAGCGTTGTTTAAGCAACGAACAAAATTTCAAATTATTTTCTACTAATAATACAACCGTCTTGGCATTTTTTTTGGCAAGCAATTTTTCTGTGAAAACACCTGTACCTGGGCCATATTCAACTATATATTTTGCTTTTGTAAAGTCAATTTTTTCAATCATTTTGTCACCTAGAAAACTCGAACTTGGCACAATCGCGCCTATCGTTTTAGGATTCACCATAAATTGAAATAAAAAAGAAAGCTTTTTCACAATTATTCACCTCTTGGTTTGAATTCATAATTTTACTTTAGAAATCAAACCTTAAAAGAACATGCCGAAAAACCTTAAGAATCCTGAAGAAAAATAAGTGCCAGTCACCGGAAATATTTAGAATATTCAGTTTTTAATATAGTAAAAAAACCCCTCCATTGTACTTTGGAGGGGTTTGGGACATGTTATTGCATTAATTCTTCAAAAAATTCAATAGGTACATACGTTTTCGTTGGTTCTAATAACGCAGGTGCTACTTTAAAGTAACGAAGTGCTTTATTGTAGCCGTATGCTTTTTCACCACGTGTAATTGTGTAGGATAGCGCCCCTTTTGAAACAATAGCGCCAGTACCTGTTGATTCCACTTTAAAGCCTAATTCTTCTGCAATTAGACGTAATGGCACCATTGTTGTACCATCCACTTCATAAAAATCTGTTTTAATAATTTCTTGTACTGCTGCATTAGCTGAAGCTTCCTCTGTTCCTTCACCTTGTTCTTTCGCTGTAGCATCTAACACAATGACTTTTGTTGGCGGTGTTTGTGCAGGAATACTTCTTGTTGTAATTGTATAGAACACAAGTAAATGTTGTTCGGCTAAATCTTTAGCTGAGACTTCTTTAGCTGATTGGCTTTGGATCACCGTTTCTTTGCCAACATTTAATTTTAAACTGTTATCCGTATTGACTAAATCCTTATTGAAAAAGTCAACAGTGACACTACCCATTTCCTTTGTTTCCACGATTATAACTTCTGGATTATACTGTGGTGGATATATCATCAGCATTGGCTTATTTGCATACGTATATGCTGTTACTTTATCACCTTTTTGTAGCTTTACTTCTTTCCCCGTATTATCAAAAATAAGTGTGTCCTTATTTACGACAAAAACGTTCGTATTTTCGCCATCTTTCGTTGTGTAATACGTTGCATTATTACGTTCTTCCACGCTTTCAATTGTACCGGCTACTTTAATAAAAACCGGCTGCACTTGTGGCGTTTGTTCATCCTGTTGGGCATTTGTGACAACTGCTTCTCCTTCATTTGCTGATGCAGTTGGAGCGATTGCAACGCCCCCTAATAATAATGCTGTCATTGCAAATGGTACGACCTTTGTCATTTTCATAAAAAATACATCTCCTTCATTTCACGAGTTCATTGAAGTAGTCGATTGTAAAAGGAAATGGTTACATTATTACCATATTATTTTCAAAAAAATTTCAAAAGAGAATAATTGCCACTTCACAGAGCTAAAAGATGAATGATAATCGATTTAGGACGCGTTGTAGAAAGTATTGCTGTTCACTTTGTTTTGCTCTTATCTCTAACGCTATATCTGGATGATCTGTAATTACGCCCGAAACGTTTTTCTCAATAAATTCCTGTAAAGAACGATCCTTATTTAAAGTCCAGATAAACAAATCTAGATGTTGAGCATTGAGTTCTGCAATTAAGCTCTCGTCCACCCACGATGCTTCTAACGCAATGAAATCTACAGTTAAATGATCCATCGGTCCAATATTCAGCGCATAAACAATTCCTACACGCAAATGAGGTGTTATATTTTTAAGTTGTGTCATCAATTGCGCATCTGAGGACTGTACATAGTACGTATCAAGCACTTTATAGGCGCGTAACTTTTCTACTAATCGAGGCAATAGGTCTTCTCTTTCTTTCCCATGTACTTTTAACTCAATTAATAATGTAACATCTAGCGCCTTGGCAATTTCGATAAAATCATCCAATGAAGAAATTTTATCGCTCATCCCATTCTCATAAATTGTAATGGTTTTTAATTCACTTAGCGTCATATTGGCAATAACCCCATTTTTCCCTGCTAGACGCCTTAATGTACGATCATGAAAGACCACAAATTCTCCATCTACTGTTTGCTGAATATCTAGTTCAATTAAGTCTGCACCTGCACTCGCTGCACTAACAAGCCCGCTAATTGTATTTTCCACATTGCCTGCTGTATAACCACGATGTGCAATAATTTTAGTATCTGGTGCGTACACACTTTTCTCTAACGAAAAAATATTGATTATGCTTAAAATTGAAAAAATAACACAAAGCACTAATGGCAAAGGAAAATAGCGTTTGTTTTGATAAGCGTTTCTTGTTAGAGCCAAAACACGCGTATTATACGTAATGGCAACCATGACTTGTGAAAACATAGCTTGCAACAGACTAAACAGCACAATAAAGGCCATTTCAAGAAATGCCAAAGTAAATCCTGCTGTTAACAGCGCTGTGCTTGGCATAAATCGTTCCAGGAAAAATAGTGGTAGTATACCGACTACTGTTACAACGATTAAAAGTAATAAATGAATCGTTAAAACCATTGCCAATAATACAAGTAGTTTAAACAAGCCCCGTCTTGAAAAACGCCAACTTTGGAGAAATGATTGCCTTAGTGAAATTTTTGGCTGTATTGTAAAAATAGGCAATGTCAACATACTCCTTATTCCAACTATCACTAAGATACTAGCAACAGCAGCATACCGTATTCTACCTGTAGGTGTACCCATTATTTCATTTGTCATAAAGTGTGGAATAGCTATCCCCTGTGTTAGCCAAAGAGGGAGTACAAATGAAGCTAAGGGCAATAAAAGAGCTATATAGACAATTAAATAAAGAACTTGTAAGCTATAAAAATAAGGAAGTTTTCGATTTAGTTGTTGCCACATTGTCAAAAACCGATAACGAGTACCCCTTTGCTGATTAAAAGCCATTATAAACAGAAAACCCATCTCATAGTAAATAAAGAGCAATACGACCATTACTAAAAGGATCATCATCGCTATGACAAAGGGGTGCATTAAAAAACTTTGTAAATTTTGTTCCGTTATATGCGTGTAGCCCGTTACATTAAGCATTACATTAAAAACGAGTGTTGACACCGGTATTGCTAGTGAAAATTGAAATACACGAATCATAACGAAAACCCGTATATAGTCGATACGATACGTATAAATGTTATAGATGGCTTGTCGCATAATTTGACGAGCTTTTTGCATTCCCTCACCCCAGTTTCGTACTATCCCATTCCCTGATTGACAATTTGCTATCCGTTTTAAGTTATTTCTTCTTACTAACGTATGATAGATATTGTAATTCAATTTACTCTCAACATAGAAAATATTATCCATTACGGCTGTATGGAATGGCACCCAGACTTTTCATGCGACTTGTAAGCGCATTTAAACATCTGCGGCATTTTATTTATGCCTTTATTTGAGGCAATTGTCATATTTGTATGCAATGTTCGTTAAAAAATTGAAACTTTTTACTTGCCCATCCAGTAAATACAGATAGCAAATAAAATTAGGAGGGGAAATCCAGTTGCAACTACATATTGGGGACATCATTAGTACTATTTTTATTCTTCTCATTTTTCTTGCTATGTTTTTCGTTATGATAAAAATGATTAAAAATGTAAAGTCTACAGCCGTCCTTCCTTCTCGAGACACACTACAACAACATGTGGATGAGCTGACAACACGTGTCCGAGATTTGGAGGAACAAGTGCACAATTTATCAAAAAGACAATAGGAGAAACATCAAAAAATCGTTGTGTGGCTATGCCTCACAACGATTTTTTGTCTGTTCATAAACGATACGACCATCGACAACTGTATATGCAACTTGAATATGTGGGATTTTTTCAATATCAACTGTAAAAATATCATCGTCGAACACGGTAAAATCAGCACTAAATCCTTCTTTTATCTTACCTCGCTTATGCTCCTGACCGATGATTTCAGCAGACCCAACTGTATACAAACGCACCGCTTCAAAGCGCGAAATTTTCTCCTGAGGACCAAAGCCTTCATGACTCTCTCCAAAATTTCGTCTTGCCACGGCAGCATAAATTCCGTATAACGGATTCGGCACTTCAATGGGTGCATCACTACCTCCTGCTACAATTAGCCCTCTATCTAAAAGAGATTTTAGTGGATGTAGACCTTGTGAACGTTTCTCACCTAATTTTACTATTTCAGCTAAATATTCGCCTTGTACAAACTGTGGTTGCATATCTACGGCTATCGGTAATGCTGCCAACTTGTCTAAAATCGCTTCATCAACTAGGCTACAATGAATTAAACGATCTAATTGCCCCTCAAGAGGTGGATATGCCGCGAAAACATTTAGTATTGTCTCAATGGCTAAATCTCCGATTGCGTGCACAGCTACTGTTTGTCCATAGCGCCGTGCAAGTTGCACATATTGCTCTAATTGTGCTGTCGAATGTACAAGTATGCCATAATTATCTGGATCATCACAATAAGGCTCGCGCAGTGCAGCAGTATGGCCACCAAAAGCACCATCGACGAATATTTTCATAGCACCAAATTCCACATACGGCGTGGATTGTTCCTTTAACAACGCAACTTCCTCAAAAACGGAATGGTGCTGTAATAAATGCACTTTAAAAGATTTTTCGGCATCCACAATTTTACGAAAAGCTTGAATTGGTTGACTCGGTGGCCCAAAGTAGCTTAAATCTTCTGAATGCCCTCCAACTAAACCATAAGATTGAAGAGATGCAACAGATTTTTGAAGCGCTTCCTCTATATATGCAGGCGTATAATAAGGCATGTTGTTAACAATCAAGTACAATGCTGTATCTTTTAAAACTCCTGTTAATTGACCTTGTTTTTTTTCAATAATGCCACCTTCTGGAGAAGGTGATTCATTAGTAATCCCTGCAAATGCAAGTGCTTTAGAATTAGCTAAAATTAAATGATGGCAGCTTCGTTTAATAATTAAATGGGCTTCACCAAGTGCGTCAAGCTCCGACAAAGTTGGAAAAATGGGCTCTGTATACGCTGTTTCATTCATACCAATGGCAACAACCCATTGCTCTGCAGAAACGCCTTCCATACGCGCACCAATGATATGGAGCAGCTCATCCTTACTAGTTACGTTTGAAACATCTATATGCAGTAACTTCTCTCCATAGCCAATAATATGTAAATGGCTATCGACAAATCCTGGGTACATAACGTTCCCTTGCAAATGCTGGATAGTAGTTGCCTGTGGTAATAGGGTATCTACCGTTCCTACTGCCACAATTTTTCCGTCCTTCTCAAGAACAGCTTCAACTGTTTCACCAGCTCGTTCCATCGTATAAATTGTTCCACCTGTCCAAAGCGTTGCCATCCTTTATAACCCCCTATGCTACTGCTTCAATTAAATGTGCACTTACTAAGCGTCGACGTACAACAACACCAAGCCATGCAGCAAGTACTGCTTTCAGAACACCCACAATAATAAATGGTGCGGCTCCTCCCATAAATGCTGCAGTCCATGTTAAATCACCAACAATTTTTAACCATACTGTACCGAATGCCAATGTTACAACCATGCCGATAATGTTGGCAATCATTGCTTGTACATAAGTAATACCAAATTTATCTAAGTATACCCCCATTAAAACAGCCGCTGCAAGGAAGCCTACAATATATCCGCCTGTTGGACCTATGATAATACCATATCCCCCTGACATACCACTAAATACAGGTATTCCTGCTGTGCCAAGTAAAATATATACAAGTACAGATAGTGTACCAAGCTTTGTACCTAATATTGTGACAACTAAGCCTACTGCTAAAGTTTGTCCTGTAATTGGAATCAATGGTAGCGGTATCGTAACCTGTGCAAGAACTGCGATAATAGCCGCTCCGAATGCCGCTAACACATAATTGTAAGTACTACTCTTCTTCAAACGAAAATCCCCCTTTAGTTAACCTATCTTTAAAATAGGTTAACCAAAAGATAAAGCAAATAAAAACAGTTGTCAATCGATTTTGACAAATTCATATAAAAAGAGACTTTTATATTTCGTATCGTCCTTTAAAAACTTACCACAAGGGTTCATTGCTAGGGTCATCTTCCTGTAGTTTTATGACAACAGGAATTAAAATATAAAGATAAATTGCTACACTTACAATATAAAAACTAATACCCATTAAAAGATTACTAAAGAAATAATTGATAAAAACCATAAATGGTATAGGTAAATTAGTGAATGCGTTTAATTGTACCGACTTTTTTGTGCGGTAATGTACTTTTTGACAATGTGGACAAGACATTTGTCCATTTTTCCAATAATATTTTCGGACTAGCTTAGCCGTCCATACTTCTCCACACGCCATACATACTGGCAAACCATATCCTTTTTTAGCAATATACGCTTGATCCACAATGCGATAGTGACAAATAAACTTAAGAGCACTAGTCCTTTTATCCAATCATGCTCTAAAAGCATCCATAAGCTCCATCTATTTGTCTCTTGCTGTAAAGCCGCTCCTTGCATTGTCCTTGTAGGATGTTCCGTTTTTAGTGTGACAAGAACGCTAAAACCAATGGCAAGCAATGTAAATGTCGCTAACACAATACGATACTGCCGCTGGCTATTCTGTTTTTGTCTATTTCTACTCCTAGCTTTTTGTGCAATCTGTTGCTTTTTTTCAGCGGACAGCTTTACATGCTGTAGCTCATTTAACACGTTTTTTTTAAATTGATTCATAACGTAACACCTCCCAATCATCGTCACCAATTATTGATGCTAGTTGTTTTCTTGCCCGCTGCAACCTTGTTCGAATCGTTGCTTCTGGGCAACGAACTAGCTTGGCAATATCTACAGTGGTCATTTCCTCAAAATAATAGAGAATTAGTACTTCTCTGTATGGCACTGATAAAGTGAATAAAGCTGTTACTAGTTCCTGTTTAGTCGTTTTAGCGAGCAATTCTTTTTCCGGCGTAATGGTCGTTGCGCGTCCTATTATTTTCTCAAATAATGACAGCCGTTTGCTTTTCCAACTGCGTAAATAATCATGACTGCGATTGACTGTCATTTTGACCAAATATGTACGTAAAGAGGATTCTTGTCGAAACTGCTGTTGCTTTTGATAAAAGGCAATAAACACATCTTGAACTATGTCCTCTGCAGTTGCTTCATTCTTCACATATAGATAGGCAACCTTCAGTAGATAATCCCCGTGCTCTGCAATTATTTGTTCAATCTCCATTGCTGCCTCACCTTCTTTCTACACTACTGACGTTTACCAAAGACCTTCCGATTCACGATTGATAAAATATTTTTTCTCTTGTTACTGACGTTAACTCTTGATTACTTACTGCTTAATTGGTTTGCAAACGAATAGTAGCACGTGAAGCACACTGTACTACACTCAACTTTAGTTTTTATGTCAACAAAAAATCCGCTCACTTTTTATGGACTTTACAAAACCTTACACCTCACCTACTAGTAAGGTATTACATTGTTTTGTCCTTTGAAAGGTCACGGATGTTTATACACGATTGAAAGCAGACTAGTAAGCATTTTCCTTTATTTACTATTTCCCGCATCGTTATATTGGTTATAGAGTGTTATTTGGTTACGTCCATTCCGTTTTGATGTATAAAGTGCACTATCAGCATTATGGATTAATTGTTCGAGTTGCGTAATATAACCATGTTCATTCGTGCTTACACCTATACTAAATTCTAATTGCACGACAGCTTCATTGACTGTCAATGCCAGTGAAGTTAATGAATGATATAGATTTTGAGCTATTATAGAGATTGACTCCCCTTCTCTTAGATGAAGGAGAACAATAAATTCATCACCACCAAAACGTGCGACAATGGATTCGTACGGTTGAAAAAACTGCTGCAATGTGGTCGCTGTAATGGATAATGCATCGTCACCAAATAAATGACCATTTGAATCATTGATTGATTTAAAATGATCTAAATCAATCATCAAAAGAGCAAGTAGCTTTTGATTGCTTGCTGCACTTTTCACCATTTCTTTCGCCTGTTCATCAAAATAACGTCGGTTATAAATATTTGTAAGCGGATCTATATAGGAAGTTCGCTCAAAGTGTTTTTTCTGATCGTTATACTCCATTTCGAATAGTACCTGAGTATAATTCTCCCTTTGTATTTCTAATAAAATATTAATATATTCCTTTTGTACAGCGCTTAAAATAATTTTATTCCCTTGTTCTTCAATAAGCTTAACTAATGAATTGTAAATTGTCTGTAACAAAGATAGATCATTATTTTGCAATGCATAATGCTTTGATTTTTGATACATATCAATTGCTTCACCAATACGACCCTGTTTTTCATATAGTAGTGCTTGCGCATTAAACACCTCTAATTGTGCCTTATTATAAGGAGGGTCTTTTATTGTCATCAATAATTCCTGTAAGAGCGTATTCGCTTCTTCAAATTCCTCCAGCCAAATATGGGCAATAGCTAAATTAGTCTTGGCATGTATAATACCCTTATAGGGGGAATCGTGCTTCAAATCAAATTCATTTGTATAGAATAAGCTTTTTAAGGCAAGTCGCTTTGCCTTTGCATATTTACCGAGTTCAATTTCTAAACCACTTAGATTGTTATAAATTTTCCCCATGCTTTCAATATGTTGAATACGCTCTGCAATTTCTAGCCCTTTCATTAAAAGCTCTTCGCATTTTTTTTGTTGTCCGAACGTTCCCCAATAAATGGAGGCAAGTGAATAATATTGAATGACGTCAATATCATTCCCATATAAAAAAGTCAGTTCACGGTATTTTTCTAATAAATTGATGGATATTTGTAGATCGCCCACTTGATAATAGCTCATACAGCTATAGCGCAATAAATGCATTGCCTTATCATACAACGCTAGTGCATTGGCACTTTCAATAGCGGGACTGCTTAACTCAATATATTCTAAATAGCGATTTGCACTATATAATTCATTTAGGGTAATCCATAGTTCTTCAAATTCTTGTAAATCCATACCGCATCCTCCTTTTTCTTTTCCTACTCCCTTAATACTACATTCGCTTCTAAAATATTACAATTCTTTATCCTTATTTATTTTCCATCATATGAGTAATTTAACCTAATTTAGGAATTTAAAAAACAAGCCTCTTTAAAAGAGACTTGTTTTAATTTATATATTTTTAACATTTTCTATTTTTAGCTCTTTCTTAACTTAGTTAAATTTCATCGGACTCCTGCGTATGAAACGAAAGGAAAGCCCCTAACCATCCAATAAAAAGAGAAAATCCACTTCAAATAGTAGTGGATTTTCTCTTTTTTAGATAAATCGTTTAACGATCGTCTCATATATTGCCACTATGAGTATGCCACCGAGTAACGGAATAAGAGAACTAAAGCTAAAATAAAAACCTTCATTATTGTATTCACCTAGAAATTGAAATTGTAGCCATGGAACGCTATACGTTTCACCAACACCGTATAAAAACCCAGTAGCAAATAAAAATAATGCTATGCACTTTATAAAATTCGCCTTTTGCACACCGTTCACCTCACTGAACATTGGTCATTTCCTCGGCATATGCTAAAATTTCTTCTTTAGTAAATTCAGGATTTTCACTTATAATGTTATATTGGTAGCCATCTTCAGACCAAGAAATAACAAAAAGTTCTCCTAAATCCATGCATGTGCCTTTTTTGCCTCGTACTTGGATTTCTTCTTCATTCCCAAGATTACCAAATTCCTCATTACTAGCTTCTTTAAGAACTGAAACTGAAAATGCAGGTTGGTCATCTTTTTCAAATTCAAAAGAAAATTCTGGGCGCTCTTTCACTTTCATATCGACGATTGAGGATATGGACAAGCCATTCACCTCAGGTACCATTAAAAAGTTACCCAGTTGTTCCTTCACCTCTTCGATTGTTGCCGTTGATGTTTGATTTTGGGGATCTATTTTTTCTACCGTTGCATCTTTTGGAATATCAAAAGTAAACAATTTATCCTCCATTTTCTTATTAACATCGAGCTTAGAATATTCTTGCGTCGTCACATTGCCTGCGTTCGTCGTAATTGTTTTTAACGTCAACCACGTTTTTTTATCAATCCATACTTCAACATCACCTAATAATGTATTCTTTTTTTGTGCTTTCGCTGTAATATGATACGTATCTCGACCAGCAATTGATTCTTCTCCAGCAATGGTTATATCGTGAGAATCCTTTACTAAGTTTAATAATACTTGGGCGCTGTCTTTTGCCGATTGCCCCATAAAATCTCCTAATTCTCCATTTTCAAATGAAATAATCGTTGCCTTGTTTTCTTTTTTACTATAGGAAATAATTTGTTTACCGTCATTAACAGCAATAACATGATCGCCATCAACAGACATCTCAATCCGACGTTTGCCATCCTTCATCCATTCTTTTACGTTAGCGACTCCGGATTCATCTATATCCAAAGTATATTCTCCATAATAACTTGCTAGCTCTTGTGTTTCTTGTAATGATTGGTCTATAATCTCTTGCGGGGAATAAGATGTCTCTGAATTACAACCAACTAAACTCAATGTCATCAGCGTTATAAGTCCCCCAACTCGTATTGTTTGTTTCCAGTTCATTTGTCATTTTCTCCTTTGTAAGGCGGTAACCAACACAGTACTGCTGTGCCAACTCCACGCTTGGATACCATATTTATTGTTCCACCATGTTTTTCAATAATTTGTTTCGCTATGCTAAGTATAGCCCTGTGCCTCGTTGCCCTGTCTTTGTTCGGGCATGATCTGATTGGTACAATGGTTCAAATAATTGCTCGATTTCTTGTTCACCTACACCTGCTCCACTATTTTGCACAACTAAATATATGCCGCTTTTTTTTGTGAGCGCCTCGTTCACAAAATCAAAACCCCAATCGAGTTTTTGATTGCTGATAGCTGCTAAATAAATAGTCGTGCCTAAAGTGCCAAAATGAGTTGCATTACTCATCAGATTGTCAATTACACGTTGCATTTGTGAGGGATGAACAGCAAAGGTACCCTCTACATCACAAAACGTTTGCAATGATAGCCCTTTACTTTGACAAAGTGGTTCATAATCCGAGATTGCCATATCAAAAAATTCCTGTCCTTCTACTGGGACCAGTGTTACATCATAGGTTGTCGATTGAAGCAACGTGTACATAAGTAAATCTTCTAGCATTTGCTTCATATCCATTGCCTTTGTTAAAATCACTGCCCGATATTCTTCCTGCATATGCGCAGTGAGGGAAGCATTTTGTAGACTCTCTGCATACGCTTGAATTGCTGTTAAGGGTGTCTTTAAATCATGTGAAATACTGGCAATCATCAGTTCCTTCTGCTTTTGCTCATTTTTTAAATGGGCACGTGCGACCTCAATTTCCCTTTGCATACTTAAAAAAGTATTTGTAAGCTCCCCGATTTCATCTTTTCTTGTAGCCATCACAGCGTCAACATGTTGTCCCTTCCCAAATGCATCCATTTGTTGCATTAATGCTTGTAACGGTCGATGTAATTTACGGTTAAGCAACAAAATGACTGCTGTATAAACGGCTAGAAATAACGTAATCGCGCTCGCTATCACGAGCCATGAACGCCTCTCTACACCTTGAACCCAGTCCTTTCTGATAAGTTGAATTTCATAAATGCCAACTAAATCGCCTTGTTGAAAAACGGGTTCCTTATATGTAAACGCATTGTATTTTTGCTGTAATACATATAAGTTTTTTAACACATTTTCTCTTGAAACAAATCCGGAGGTTAACGGATTAGATGAATAATAAACAAAGCCAGATTTTGCGTATAGCGTAATAGCTAGTTGATCACTCGTAAGTACTTTTACTTGTTGTATATCTGCATCTTTGGCATATAATGTTGGATCGTTCAGGACCGACTTGACATCGTTTAGTGTCGTCCATTTCTCAATATATTCTGCAAAGCTTTTATCATGGTAATAGGCATTGATCCATATATATAAGCCATACGCCCCGCCAATTGGCACAATCATCACAATAAAAAACATCATCAGTAGCCAAGATTTTATTTTCATAACGGTTCTCCTATGAAGCGATAGCCCTTGCCCCAAACTGTTTGAATATAATGTGGTGTTTTAACCGGATCCTGTAATTTTTCTCGTAATGCTTTAATATGCACAGTGACTGTATGTGTCTCGTCTACACTCGCTTGTTGCCAAATATGCTGATATAACTCTTCCTTTGAAAATAGTTGGCCTGGATTTTTAGCCAATAGCTTTAACAGGGCAAACTCTTTTTGAGTTAAGGCTAGTTCTTTGTTTTCCAGTGTTGCTAGTTCTTTATGCCAGTCAATTGCTAAGCCAAATGTAAATGTAGCGACATGTTCTGTCACTTCTATTTTCTTATAGCGTTGCCATCGACGTAAATGGGAGGCAACACGTGCCTTTAATTCTGCTAAGCTAAAAGGCTTTGCTAAATAATCATCAGCACCTTGTAAGCCTTCCACTTTATCAGCCTCTTCTTTACGGGCGCTCATCATTAAAATGGGCACATCACTTTCCCAACGAATATTTTGACAAACAGTAAGGCCATCCATTTCAGGTAGCATCCAATCGACTAATACTAAATCAAATGGTTGCGCTTGAAAGTCTGCTAGCCCTTCTAAACCTGTAGTTGCCCATGTGACGAAGTATCCCTCTTGCTCTAGTGTATCTTTGACGATACGACCTATTGCGTGATCATCCTCTATTAGTAATAGCTTTTCATTCATCGTTTTCCTCCTGTTACATAACCTTACTATGGATTGATGTATTTCTTCTGAACTTTATACTTTCTTTATAATTACCATAGATGGACTCACATGTATTAACAAGGGCAAATTCAAAGCAAAGAAAAAAGAATGCACATAAGTTGTGCATTCCTTCACTATTTTAGAAAAATAAGCTTAAAATAAAGTAAATTGTAGCAGCCATCACGGCAGAGATTGGCATTGTAATTACCCAAGTCGTAACAATTTTACGTGCCATACCCCATTTCACACCTTTGACACGGTGTGCAGTACCTACGCCCATAATAGAAGAAGAAATTACGTGCGTTGTCGATACAGGTAAATGAATTAACGTCGCACCAAAGATGATCGAAGCAGATGCTAAGTCCGCTGCTACACCATTCACTGGGCGTATTTTCATAATTTTACCACCGACTGTTTTAATTATTTTATAACCACCAACCGATGTTCCGAGACCCATCGCACAGGCAGCTGCAAAACGAACCCAAAACGGAATATCGTCACCTTGGTGTAAACCACCTGCAATTAATGCAAGGGTGATAATCCCCATCGCCTTTTGCGCATCGTTCGTACCGTGTGTAAATGATTGCAATGCCGCTGTACCGATTTGCATCGTTCGGAAGCCTTTATTTGTTCGATATAAATTCATATCTTTAAAGATTACTTTAAACAGTGACATCATGAAAAAACCAGCTACAAACGCAAGTAATGGAGAGAAAATAAGCGCCTGAAGGATTTTAATAAAGCCTGTGTAATTTAGAATATCAAATCCTGCCGCAGCAATTGCCGCCCCTGCAACTGAACCAATTAAAGTATGGGACGAACTAGATGGTATCCCAAAATACCATGTTAATAAATTCCATGTAATAGCTGACAGTAAAGCTGCCAAAATAACCACTGACCCTGTAATATCACCGTCATACGTATTTAGTGTAAACGGGTCAACAATATCTTTCGTTAATGCTTTCGCAACTCCAACAAATGTAATAGCTCCGATAAAGTTCATTACCGCAGCCATGTACACAGCAGTACGTGGCTTTAGGGCACGCGTTGATACAGATGTTGCAATAGCATTGGCTGTATCATGGAAGCCGTTAATAAAGTCGAACACAAGTGCGAATATAACGACTAATATTGTTATCAGTAATATTGTATCCATTTAGTACACTCCATCTTACGCATTTCGCATAATTATTGTTTCGATTGTATTCGCTACTGTTTGACAACAATCTGCAATATCTTCAAATTGTTCGTAAATATCTTTGAATACGATAATGCGCATTGGATCTTTTTCTTGAATAAATAATTGCTTCATAGAAGAACGGAATATCTCATCACATTCACGCTCATAGTCTTTAATTTGAATGGCATGTTTACGCATTTCTACAAGCTTTTTACTATTTAGTAGCTCCATTGCTTGTACCATTTCATCTGTACTTTTAGCAATGTACGTTAGGAATTGACGCATCGGCTCTGTTACTTCTGTTAAGTTGTACATATTAAAATGGGCAATACAGCCTTCCATCCCGTCAATTACATCATCTAATTTATTTGCTAGCGCTAATATATCTTCTCGTTCAATAGGTGTCATAAATGATTTATTAAGCATAACAATTAGCTCATGAATCAGCTTATCACCGCTTGTTTCATATTGTTTCATTGTATCGGCGATCTCTTTTAATGCATCGATATCATGAATACGCGCGTTATGAGCGAAGTAAATACCTTCTTTCACATTTTGAGAAATTTTTAATAAAGCCTGAAAAAATGGATCTTGCTTACTTGAGTTGAACATTATGTTCCTCCTGTTGAATAAATATTGTCGATTTCTGCAACTATCATAACAAAATCTTTACATAATTCTACATAACTTTAAAGATAAATAAATTGAATTTACAATAATGTAATATTAAAATTGCCATATTTCATTCAAACATACGTAAACAAGTTACAAACGTTGGAAATCTTCTAATAAAAAGACGTTTTTTGCTGTTGAATGTAACGTTTTTTCTTTAATTTTTATAAAAATACTTGAAAAAAATTTTTTCTTATAATTTTACAATGTAAAGGAATTGTAAATTTTAAATCCACAAAATATACAAACACCATTGTTATTTTTAGCCATAAGCAGTACGCTTACAAGAAAACATTGTATGATGCAAAAGGATGGTTATTTTCATGGATATTCATTTACTTTCACTTAGTACATTATTAGTATTTGGCTTTATCGCATCCTTTTTAAATGCCATTGTTGGTGGCGGAGGCTTGATTTCTTTACCAGCATTAATGGCGGTAGGATTACCACCAAGTACAGCCATTGCAACGAATAAACTAGCGAATACCATCAGTAATGGCACTAGCATGCTGACTTTTTTGCGGGCAGGTAAAGTCGATTTTAAAAAGATTGGAAAAATCTTACCTTTTATTTTTTTAGGCTCTTTAATTGGTGCATACACTGTGCACCTTGTATCACCTTCGATTTTAAAGCCACTTATGCTTGTTATGCTCGTACTAGTCGCAACTTATACAGTTTTAAAAAAAGATTGGGGACAACAGCCAAAGCAACGTATGTTAAGTATAGGAAAGAAAATAGCCTTTCTTTGTGCGTTTACGGTGGTAGGCTTTTACGATGGTTTTTTTACCCAGGGACAGGTTCTTTTTTTATTTTCATCCTTTTAATGATGGGAAATGATTTTTTGCAAGCTGCTGGGAATGCAAAAGCATTTAACTTCACATCGAATTTGGCTGCACTTGTAATGTTTTTAGTATTAGGACAGGTCAATTTTTTATATACTTGCCAATGGGCTTCGTTATGATATTCGGTGCTATTTTAGGGTCTAAATTTGCGTTAACACGGGGGACGAACATGATGCGTCTTATTTTTATTGTCATGACGTGTATCTTAATTATCAAAAATGCATGGGATTATGTTGCGCATTTTAACTAGTAGATAGCGAGAAAATATCGCTATCTTTTTTAACGGTCTATATAGACGGAATTTTCAATCAATTGACAATATTTATAAGCATGCTATAATACTTTTGGGCTTCACCGCATTGAAGCGCAGAAGTAATTGTTAGGAGGATTCGTATGTTTCGCATTGAAGCAAAAAGTAACCCTCGATTTATTGAGGCTTGCTTCATTACACTTTTAATTATTGCCACAATGGCCATTAGTATTGGCTATTTAAAAGCAACGCCACATATCCCCATTATTTTAGTAATCTCACTTTTAATTGCCTATGGACTATTGAAAAAAGTACCTTTCCGTGAGCTTGAATCTGGGATGGTTGCTGGTGCCAGTGCTGGTTTAGGTGCTGTCTTTATTTTCTTCTTTATCGGTATTTTAATTTCGAGTTGGATTATGGGCGGCACCATTCCAACGCTGATATATTACGGTTTTTTAACTGTTTCACCTAGCTTTTTCTTTGCCATTGTTTTTCTTATTTGTAGCATTGTCGGGATTTCCGTTGGTAGCTCTTTAACAACAGTTGCGACAGTTGGCGTGGCCTTTATGGGAATCGCTGGCGCAATGGATATTTCGTTAGCCATCACGGCTGGTGCTATTGTTTCCGGCGCCTTTTTTGGCGATAAAATGTCACCGCTATCTGATACAACTAATTTAGCATCGGGTACAGTAGGTGTTGATTTATTTGAGCATATTAAAAATATGGGTTGGACGACTATTCCTGCCTTTGTGATTTCGTTTGCTTTGTATGCCTTGCTATCACCGTCTGGTGCCAATACTTCTTTTGAAACGGTTGAACAATTTAAAATAGGATTACTTTCTACAGGTCTTATTCATTGGTACACATTACTACCAATCGTTGTTCTGGTTATCATGACCTTATATAAAGCACCTGCTCTTATTACACTTGCAGTGGTTTCAATCGTTGGCGTTGGACTTGCTTACATACAAGAACCACTGGCTCTGTCCCACGTATTTGACATGTTGTTTAATGGCTATGTATCCGATACAGGAATTAAAGACGTAGATGCACTGCTTACTCGTGGCGGATTGAATAGTATGCTCTTTACAATCGCTTTAGTATTACTTGCACTTACAATGGGCGGATTATTATTTACACTTGGTATTATTCAAAGTATTTTAGCAAAAATTGAAAGCTTATTTACAAGTGCTGGCTCCGTTATTACGGGTGCTGCGCTAACAGGAATTGGCGTCAACACATTAATCGGTGAACAATATTTGTCCATTTTGCTTACTGGAGAGGCATTTAAAGCGCAGTTTGCAAAGGTTGGACTTGCGCCGAAAAATTTATCGCGTGTCATGGAAGATGCAGGTACTGTTGTGAACCCGCTTGTGCCATGGAGCGTGTGCGGAATTTTTATCGCTAGTGTACTAGATATTCCAACAACTACTTATCTACCATTCACCTTCTTCTGTTTGCTTGGTCCAGTTTTAACAATACTATTTGGCTGGAGCGGCAAAACGCTCACAAAGCTTTAATTATTGATATTACCTTAAAAGAGTCTGCTCGTTTACTACGAATTACCCGTAGAGCGAGCGGATTCTTTTTCTTTCTATCATTCCAAATTGGAATCAAAACAGCCCTTTTTTCGAATTTTCGTTCCACACCTCTCTTTGTTATGCTAAAAAACAAAGGAGATGGTAGACAATGACAACAAAATGGAATGCAACTCTTTACGATCAAAAACATGACTTTGTTTCAAAATTCGGAGAAAGTTTAGTCAACTTACTTGCACCACAAAAACAAGAACATATTTTAGATGTTGGCTGTGGCACAGGAGATTTAGCCAACGAAATAACGCAATGTGGTGCAGTTGTACACGGCATTGATGCTTCACATGATATGATTTTAAGCGCTCAACAAAAATATCCTACGCTTACCTTTAACACACAAGATGCAGCTACTATGGACTACACCCATCAATTTGATGCAGTCTTTTCCAATGCAGCGCTTCATTGGATGAAACAACAAGATAAAGTGATTGACAATATCTATCGTGCACTAAAACAACAAGGACGTTTTGTTGCAGAAATGGGCGGCCACGGGAATATCGCTTCTATTGTCGGAGCACTTAGAACAAGTATGGAGGCGTTTGGGCTGCCATATGAAGAGCAGTGTTTCCCATGGTATTTTCCAGCAGCTGACGAATATCAAACGATGCTCGAAAAAGTGGGCTTTACTGTACAAATGATTACTTTATATGAACGTCCGACGCCGCTTCAAGGTGACGATGGCTTACGGAATTGGCTTGTTATGTTTAGCAACAACATTCTCCAGCATGTAAGTCAGCATGAAAAAGAACGCGTTTATGCAAAATGTGAAGAACTGTTGCGACCAACCAATTATCGAGATAAACAATGGATTGCTGATTATTGGCGCTTACGTTTTGTTGCAACAAAGGGCTAAAAAATGATTAGCGTCACGAAAAGGTCATGATACGCCACAAAAACAAATGCTAGCGCCACTAATCTTTGAGAAACGTCCCCCGTAGTGGACAACTTCGTTCACAGCAAAAAAAGTGTTAGATTAATGACCGATAATCTAACACTTTCTCTCTATTATGAACGCGGCATTAACATAACCATGACTCCGATAATACAAATACCAGCACCAACTAAATCTAACATGTCAGGCTTTTGCTTATCTATGCCCCAGCCCCACAAGATGGACAGCACAATAAAAACTCCTCCATACGCTGCATAGACTCGACCAAAAGTCGGAAATGATTGAAAAGTCGCCACCACGCCATATAAAGCTAATGCAATCCCTCCAAAAATGCCCCAATAAAATGGTTTGCCTTCCCTTAACCAAAGCCAAATTAAATAGCCACCTCCGATTTCACCAATACCTGCTAATAGAAATAATGCGATTGCATAAATCATATGTTCCCTCTTTCCTTTTTACAAATAAAAATAGAGACTGTCCTTACAGCAACAGCCTCCAAATTGTTCCACTCAAGCGCAACGTACTTCTTTTTCATATCGTTATACCCCAATAGGTAATAGTGTCCATTACGCCAATCATGATTAAAATGATACCTGCTACGATTTGTATCACTCTTCCCATTTTCATACTTGTTTTCATAATGGCGCGTTTTGTATCAAATATTTGAATCAGTACCAACATTAAAATAAGTGGCATGGAAGTCGCAAGACCAAAAACCGCTGGCAAAACCAATCCATAGGAAGTAGTAACAACTGTAGGCATCAGCCAAACGAAAAATAGCACAAACATCGTCGGACAAAAGGCAATGGCAAAGCATGCCCCCATTAGAAATGAGCCTGCCTTCCCTTCTTTCAATACAAGCGGGATATGGGATGATATTTGATGCAGCCATTTTAATTTTAAAATGCCGATTAGGACAAGACCTGTTAACAACATAATGGGTCCTATTGTCTTACGAAATATTGGAAAATAAGTAGTTATTGACGTTTCAAATGATTGTCCAAATAGCCAAGCTAATAAGCCAATTAAACTAAAGACAGCAACCTTACCGATCATAAAAGCCATTACTTCGCTCCAATTATTTTTCATTTGAATGGTACGATGACCATAGAATGTTATGGCGCTCAAGTTGCCGGTTAATTGACAAGGTGCGAGTGCGCCAACTAGGCCAAGAAGTAACGCGATAACAAGTGGAGAATGTTCGTAGGAATTTAAAAATAACGTGATGGGTCCACTAACGACTCGACTTATTTCTGACATCATATTATACATGCAAATATCACCTTCTCTTCTAGTAATAGCTCCCTCTGTTTTGATAGACAGCATCACAAACCGTAAAAAAAGCTTCAATATCAGCCGTTACGTACTTTGATAAAAAATAAGTGTTGGACACAATATGCGAGAATTCCTTTACCGAATAACTATGGAGCGATTGCTCATCATAAGCAGCTTCAATAACACTTTTCGGTAAAAAGGCAATTCCTAGCCCTTGTTTGACAAAGTTTTTTATAACTTCAGTTTGGTTAACCTGCATGCTTTTATAGCTTGGCAATTGCTGAAGTACTTGTTGTACTTCTTGCCAATAAGACGCGTATTCATGTGTTAAAATCGTTTCTTGTTGTAAAAGCGTCATTGGATCAGTCCATTTTTTCCCTATCGGTACGATAAGTTGGAGTGGCTCTTGGGCAAGCATTTTCGTGTGCACCGCACGGGTGGAGGTTAATTTCGACATCCCTATATCTATAGCTCCCCCATAAACCGCTTCCCCAATTTCATTAGATTTTAACAGTTCAATAGAAAGATGAATGGTAGGGTTTTGTTGCTGAAAACGATCGATAATAGCTGGTAATGTGGAATTCGCTATTTGAGGTGCTACACCTATTGTTAATTTCGAAGTAAAACCACTTTTCATCAATTGTGTACTATGTACTGCTTCATCAACGATTTCTACCACTTTTTCAGCTTGTTGTAAAAAGTGTGCACCAATTCGATTGAGTTTGACATGCTTTGTTTGACGTTCAAAAAGCGTTGTCTGCAATTCCTTTTCTAAATGCTGAATATGTTTGGATACCGTCGATTGCGTGATAAAGCGCCTTTCCGCCGTCTCACGGAAATTTTCCGTTTTCGCCGCAACGATAAACGTGCGTAACCATTCTGTTTCCATATACGCGCCTCTTCTAGTTTTCATTTATTATATCGAAATGTGATGTGACATGAAATCTTTTCTACAATTTTTACATAATGAACGTTGATGCTTAAGCGCTATGAAAAAGAGAGCCCAAAATGCACGTTGGCCCTCCCCTTACCATTTTAAAATCAAGTTAAAAATTGCTTTAATGCATCTATTTGTTGCATCGCTTGCTGATAGCCCATGTCGTAATTTTTACGCATTTGCACTGTATCTTTCTCAAAGCTATTAAGTGCTTGTGTTGGGCGGAATATAAATGCCTTTCCTTGTGCCTCTAATTGTTCACAATAATCAAGTGAAGCGTTATAATGGTCTGCACGTTTTTGCATGCTTTTTACTAAATTCGGATAACGTTTAGCTAGTAGTTTCATAGCCCATTTACTTTGCCGATCTAGCTGTTTACGGTAGCCTTTAGGTCGGGTTAATACTAGTACATGCTTTTTAAAACCCGTTTCAACACCATGCATGATTGGAATTGGCTCTGCTAAGCCACCATCGTAATATGGCGTATTATTTAGTTTGATTTCTGGAAATAAGATTGGTATAGCACAAGTTGCACGCAACATCGTACATTGGCGATCCATTTCCTTTGCATCCATATATTCAACTTGTCCTGTTGCTGCATTTGTTACGCCAAAAAGCAATTTCCCATCATACTGCTTGTACGTATCCCAATCAAAAATATCTAGCTCATTGGGAATCACATTATACGCAAAATCCAAGCCAAATAAGCTTTTTTCTTTAAGGAAATTTTTCAAGCCCATGTAGCGCTTATCATGGCGATAATCCATTAATACACGTAAAGACCGTTCCTTTTGCTGTGATACATACGAGCATGCATTGATTGCACCTGCTGAAATAGCGACAACATAAGGCATCATAATGTCATGCTCTAAAAAAGCATCCAAGACACCAGATGTAAACAATGTACGAAACGTCCCACCCTCTAATATTAAACTTGAATCCTCCACATTTACCTGTAGCATGCCATCACTCTTTCACTCTATATTCTCTTTAGTTTACAGCAAACTTAAATAAGTTTCTTGATTTTTTACAGTATAAAAAATATTGATAATAATATCCATTAAAAGTTATTTAATATTAAAATTATAGTAAGTTAGTAGAGAGGCGAGGAGAACAAATCATGTCGGAAGTGACGGATATCACCTAAATTATACGACAAATTGCATGAACAATTAGAGACATTACAAACTCTTACTAAATTAGAGGCAACAGCATTAGTGGTTCTAGATATTCCTCCAATCCGACAACCTGTCAACAACCTATTATTAGAAACCAGTGAACAAATTCGCAATAAGCTTGTATTCAACACTGTAAGTAAAAAAAATGCGCCTCACCATAGAGGGGCAAATTGGATTGGAAAAAATTTAAAGGGGAAAGATTTAACAGCAACAGACTTGCGCGGTGCCTATTTAATTGCGGCAAACCTGCAAAATGCTGATTTAAGAGACGTGGACTTTATCGGTGCCGATTTACGTGATGCTAACTTGTGCGGAGCGAACCTTTCCACTGCGATGTTTTTAACGCAAATGCAAATCAATTCGGCAATCGGTAATCACCAAACAAAACTACCATTTTATTTGCGTATGCCTTCGCATTGGCATACTGCACCATAAAAGAAGGGGCTGGGACAAAAGAGAAAAAGTGTTAGATCGATGGGAGTCAATCTAACACTTTTTTGCTGCGCCGTTATTGTCCACTTCGGCGGTGCTTTCCGCTCAGCACAGTAAGCCGCAACCCTCGCTAACGCGCAGAATGCCAGCATCTTACGCTGTGCGCCGTTCTGAGCAGGAGTCACCGCCTCCGCTACCAACAACTAGTGAAGCCTCCTAATTATTCATTGCAAAAGAAATAATAGAAAATATATTCTATATATTTTCTTAGCAAAAATTTATCATAACCAATGTACCTCTACTTAAGATTTTAAGGTTATGTCCCAGCCTCTTTTTTCGCTATTTTGCTTGTTTCTTTTTATAGATAATAGCTGCTACTACTAGCACAAGTAAAATCGCTTGCCCTATCATTGTTTCTAGTGTTGGATAGAAGCCAATTAAGCTAATGACTGGCAGGCCATCCACAATAGTCGTTGGTACACTATCTCTTAGTTGTAATGTATGCAAGCTGACACCGATGATTTTAAATGCTAACACATAAATTAACACAGTTGCCACCGCAAAAAGCTTATGAATGGCAATTTTACCACTCGCTTTGAATAAGACGATTGCGATAACAGCTAAGATGACAAGCGCCAAAACAATACCGAGTATAAATTGAGAGGTCGCCATTTTCGGTGCAATTCCCGCATAGAACACAAGTGTTTCTGCTCCTTCTCGGAACACCGATAAAAAGCTGACAGCAGCCATAGCAAATACGGAACCACTTGAAATAGCATTGCCCATTTGTTTTGAAATATAACGATTCCAGCTCGCAACGTTGGATTTACTATGAAGCCATATCCCGACTCCTATCATCATCGCTGCAGCAACAAGACCGACATAACCTTCCATTATTTCTCGGTTTGTATCGACCGTTGCTGAATGAAAGATCGTTGACATTAATACTGCCGCTACAGCCGATAATACTACCCCAGCTAAAGCCCCGATATAAATCCATTTACGTAACGATGTTTGTCCTGATTTATTTAAAAATGACACTAATGCAAGGATAATCAATAATGCCTCTAAGCCCTCACGCAACAAAATAAGTGCTGAATCCCAAATGGAATAATCGGCATTACCTTGTATTAATTCAATTTCGGTACGGAACTGATTAAGTTTACTTTTAATGGCCTTTTCATCGACCTGAGTCTTTAATAAGTCACTTACTATAATCGGCATATCACTTTCTATTTTAGTATAGAGATTACCGTTGCGTGTTGAAATTTCAATCTCTACACTTGGTCAAATCGTAATAAATTCGCGTATTTTATCAGATGCTGCCTTGTAGTCACCATCGTCTATCAAATCGTTAGCTTCATCTATATACGCAATTAAAGACGCTAAAGAATATTCACCTGCTACAATTTGTGCTGTTTCGTTACCTGCTACAAAATCTTCAATCGTTTTCTTTAGTTCTGCAAATTGTGATTGCATTAATGTTACATCAGGCTGTTCTGAAGAAATTGTAATACGTAAAAAAGCCATTTGTGTTTCAATTTGACCGTACATTGCAATACTTTGTTCACGTACTGGTCTTTCATTTTTATTCCATTTCATATTAAACTCTTTGTACGCAGCGTCAATCGTTGTTATATCACCACTTGCTAACGCTTGCTCAAAGGCAGTCATAATCGGTTTCATTTTTAGACCAAAGTCAGCTCGTTGCTCCGCTTCATCTACTGGATTTTCGAGCTTTTCTAATGCACGTAATGCATTCGATAGAGCCGACAATGCAGTTAAACGCTCTTCTTTTGAAGAAGCCTTTACAGCTTGCTCAAGTATTTGATTAACCTTTTCTTTTGCTTCAGTTTGTTGTGAATTTACAGTTGCCCAGTCCGTTGCAAATTGTTCAAGTGCACGCGTTGCTTCAGCTTGCTTGTCTTGCTTCGTATTCATCAGAGCGTCACTAATGGAAATGTACAAGTGACTATAAGATTCTGCTGCTTGTACTGGTACCGCAAGTGCCAATAATAAGCATACTATAATGCTACAGCGCGTTAAAAAGTGCTTCACCTAAATAACTCCCTTTTTGTACTCCAGGGAAGCAAGCAAAAACGGCACTGCCTCGATGAGTAATATATTCATTCATTTTGTCCATTCGTCCTAGACTGTTTTGTACTGTTGTAAACTGCGCCGGATCTTTTTGGAAAGAGATAAATAGGAGCCCTGCATCGTGCGCTCCTGTATTCGACATGACGCCTGATGCGTAAGAATAAGAGCGACGTAGTATGCGAGCACCTGATTTACGTGCTAAATGGACATGCGATGTATCGGGCATAATATACTCGCCCTTGTTATCTTTTGCTTCTACATCAAAATCATCGAATTCCTTCGTTTTACCAAATGGCGCACCACTATCGCGATAACGCCCAAACGTTGCTTCTTGATCCTTTAACGATGTACGATCCCATGTTTCAAGATGCATTTGGATTTTTCGAGCCACTAAATAGGAGCCACCCTTAAGCCACCCTTTATCGACCCATACTACTTTGTTTAAGTCTTGTTCATCTTTAATAGAAGGGTTGACTGTACCGTCCTTGAATGCAAATAAATTTCGAGGTGTCCCCCCTTCAGCTGGGAATGAGTTAAAGCCCGCTTGGGACCATTTAATCTCTACTTTGCCAGAAGCAGCGCGTACTAAATTGCGTACAGCATGGAACGCCACTTGGGGATCGTCCGCACAGGCTTGAATGCAAAGATCTCCACCTGTATATTCCTTTTGTAGTTGGTCTTTCGGAAAATGTGGTAAGTCCGCTAATTCGGCTGGTTTTAAATGTGCCATGCCAAGCTTATCGAACAGTGAAGGACCTACACCAAACGTTATGGATAAATTCGAAGCATCTAAGCCTTCTGCTTCTCCGGTATCACCCGTTGGAACTCTAGTATTTGTTGTTAAATCTACCATTAATTCACCATTCATTAAACGAACAACAAGAGGTGTCCATTTCTTGAACAACTCTTGTAGCTCCTCTTTTGATGTCACTAAAACCGTTAAAGAAGCAAAATATATATGTTTTTGAACGGGTGTATTAATGCCAGACTGATGTTTACCATAGAAATTAACTTTATTTTTTGCTGTTGTGCTATCAGCGACAGGTTCAAACATATCGTAACCCATCGCTTTCATTACACCACCAAAGCCAGAAGCACCTATCGCAATGCCAGCCACGCCCATGCCTGTTAGTTTTAACATGTCACGGCGAGATATTTTTTTATTTATCCATTTTTCATCATTAGACGTTGTCATTCTTTATCACTCCAAAATAATGCCCATTTGACTTAATGGCTCACCTAGTTGGTTCACTGCTGCTGCTAATGCTTTTGTATTTTCTTCTGTTAAATCTTCGTAAGAAATATAACCGCCATCAGCTGTTGCATGTAGTGCTAATAAGTCATCCACTGCTTTAAATTTTTCATCTAACGCTGCAACTAACTCTTTGTCTTTTGCTTCTAATTTTGGTCGAAGAATTTCAAAGATTTTTTCTGCCCCTTCAATATTCGCTTTAAAATCATAGAGGTCTGTATGTGAATAAATTTCTTCTTCACCCGTAATTTTTGAAGTAGATACTTCATTCAATAAATCAACTGCACCTGTAATCATTAAATCAGGTGTTACTTCTACTGTTTGAACAAGTGCATGTAATTCTTTAGCGTCTGCTAGTAGCTGATCTGCCACTGCCTCATAGCCCTTTGTTGTATTTTCTACCCAAAGTGCATATTCAAGCTTATGGTAGCCAGTCCACTCTTCTTTCCCTTTACCTTCTTCTTCAATATCGGCTAAACTGCCATCAATACGCGGATCAAGGTCACCAAAGCTTTCTGCAATTGGTTCAGAACGCTCGAAGTACATACGTGCTGGCGCATACGCTGCTTTTGCACCTTCCATATCACCCGCTTTAAACAGGTTGACGAACTTTTCTGTATCTAGCAAGAAATGATCCATCTGTTCTAATGCAAATTGTTGATAGGCTGATAGTTCAGTAGTCAAATCTACCGCTGCCGTTTGTGCTGCTTGCTCCGTTGCTGGTTTCTCTTCTTTTTTTGTGTCTTCTGTATTGCCACAGCCCGCCATAATTATGCCACCTGCAACTAACACTGATAATAATGATTTGTTTTTCATGCTAAATACCTGCTTCCCGAATTAGTCTCTATTGTGAATGATAATCATTATCATATTTGATTGCAAGAAGTATTTTTAATTTAAGAAAAAAACGTCATTTTGCAGTTGAATTTTATTTCCAACAAGCAAAAAGACGTTTGTTCTACAATATAATGATTATAATCTACTAAATATTGACTTGTTTTACTTTTTCATATTTCCCATATAAGACATAATAGAGCACGATTGAAAGGAAAATTACCACTACCATCGATAAAAATATAGCGCTGTAACCAATCGTCGGTGCAAAAAGCCCTAAGAAATAAGGCCCTACACCTAATCCTAAATCGTACAAAATAAAATACGTTGAAGTGGCGAGCCCTAAACGCTCATGTGGTGTAACCTTAATAGCTATTGCTTGGGCTACTGAGTTAAAATTACCATAACCAATACCAATAAAAGCCGCAGCTATTAAAAATACAACAGTGCTTGTCGCTGTACTAAATGCATACATGCCCATCGCAAACAAGATTAGACACGGATAAATAATAATATTCGCGCCTCTTGCATCAAGTATTTTCCCTGTAAATGGACGAGTTGCTAAAATAACAAGGGCATAAACGATAAAGAAGTAACTGCCTGCTGTTACCAAATGAAGCTCCTTTGCGTAAAATGTCATAAACGACATCACACCTGAATAAGCAAAGCCAATAACAAGAGCTACAAAGGCGATAGGCAGTGCACGCAATTCAATAAAGCTGGATAGCTTGAAGCCCGCTTTCTCCGCCATTATCTTTGGATTTTTTGGCGCATCTGGCACGGTCACCATAAAATACATCATGAAGCAAACTACTGCTAAAACCGAATCGACCGCAAAAATCATACGATAATCTTCAAACAACTGCGTTAATAATATACCGATAAACGGACCTATTGCAGTTGCTAAAATCGCACTTAAGCTGTAATAGCCAATCCCTTCACCTCGTCGCTCGGATGGTAAAATTTGTGCAATAATCGTACCTGTAGCCGTACTCGCTACACCGAGCGCTATCCCCTGCATTAAACGATTCATCATCAGTAACGGAAGATTTAAAGCAATAAAATAAGACATAGTCGATAGCATAAATAATAATAAGCCAATGAATAATGTTTTTTTACTGCCTAAATCACCGATAATTCGTCCTGTGCCAAGTCGTCCAAATAGTGTCCCGATAATAAAAATACTTGACACTAGACCAGCCGTACTTGTTGAAGCGTCAAATTGCTCCACTGCATAGCCAGCTATTGTCACCATTAATAAATAAAAAATTAACGTAATCGTAAAATTAATTAAAGAAACAACTAAAAAGTCTTTTGTCCATAATTTATGTCTTGTTGATTCCACTTGTTTTTCTCTCCTACTGATGAATATTCATACATATGGTCGCTAAAACCCGAGTAGCCGTTTCAATATCCTGTGTCGGCACACCTGCTAGTGCTTTTTCTAAAAATGGTTTTAAGTGCTCCTGCACTTCTTGCACGATGTTTTCTCCAAATGGCGTTAATTGTACCACTTTTTCTCGCTTATCTTTGCCTGCCACTGTCTCCACATAGCCAAGTTCTACAAGCTTTTGTACAAGCCTCGTTACGCTCGGCTTTTCAATTGACATAAAGCTCGCAATTTCAACGAGCGAATGTGGCCCTTTATCAATTAAAAAACGCAATACTGCCCACTGTGAACTATAAAGTTGAAAGTGTTCCAGTTGCATATTGAGTTGGTTAGTAAACGGTCGGTACATTAAGCGATACTCATTAAAAAACTGCTGTTCAATCGTCATATTACCCCTCCTTATATAGTTAGCCTAGCTAACTATATAGCACTTTGTTCTTCTTGTCTAGATAGAAGCTTAAATATAGAAGCGATTCCTAGGCTTTACCAACAAAGATGGATTCAAATGGAAAAGCTTCTCTTTCTTTTTAGTTATACGCATGATATGATAGCAACGAATCGATATTGATAATCATTATCATTTAAATGATTAAACTATCCAATAAGGATATACAATACTTTTCCAATAAATTTTTAAGGATGTGGCGATACAAGTGCAAGATTTATATGATGTAACGATTATTGGCGGTGGACCTGCAGGTTTATATAGCGCCTTTTATAGTGGATTAAGAGGCTTGAAAACAAAATTAATCGAAAGCCAAGAACAGCTAGGTGGAAAGGTGTTACTTTATCCTGAAAAGTTAATATGGGATATAGGCGGTCACCCGCCCATTTTAGGCGAACAATTTGTCAAACAATTAATTGCGCAAGCCAAAACATTTAAACCAACAATGCTAACAAGCACAAAGGTTGACTTTATCGAACGTCAAGGAGATTTATTTGTAATACATACAGCACAGGGAGAAAAACATTATTCGAAAACCGTTCTGTTAGCTGTTGGTGGTGGTATTATTAATCCGCAAAAACTGACGTTAGAAGGTGCTGAAAAATACGAAATGTCCAATTTACACTATACAGTCCAGTCTTATAAACGCTTTGTAAATAAAGATATTATTATTTCAGGAGGCGGAAATGCGGCACTCGACTGGGCAGTAGAACTTAGCCCGATTGCCAAAAACGTAACGATTGTCTACCGTAAGGACACGCTTTCAGCACACGAAGCAACCATACAAGAGGCGCTAGATGTTGGTGTACAAATCGAATGTAATACAACCATTACAAAACTATCTGCCAATCCAGATAAAACAGCGATTCAATTCGTTACATGTGAAAATTCTCGGACCAACCAAAGCTATACACGCCAAATTGATGAAGTCATTGTAAGTCACGGTTATAATCGCGAAGCCTCGCTCACATTTGATGAAGCCATTGCCATTCCTAAAAAAGATGACTATTATTTTGAAGGAAAAGCAACTGGCGAAACAGCACAACCAGGAATTTTTGCAGCAGGTGATATTTTATCGTTTGAAGGGAAAATTCATCTTCTACTTGGCACATTTCAAGATGCAGCAAACGCCGTTAACTCCATTAAAACGTACTTGGAACCAACGGCTCATCGACATGCAGTAGTATCCTCTCATAACGAAGTATTTAAAGAAAAAAATCGCTCGATTATCGAAAACAGCTTATCGAAATAAAGTAGATAAACAAAAGTGTTAGATTGACAGCAGTCAATCTAACACTTTTGTTGATACAAACTTGGTGCCCGTTTTTAGAGCGTATTCTTAGAGTTTACTGGCGATACTTGGGCTTTTAATGGCGATTTTCATAAAAAAGAGAATAAACGCGCCAAATTAAACGTCTATCCTCTTAAAGAAGAGTACAATAATTCCCCTTATTATCTAAATAGACTTAATAAAGACCCCATTTGCCTTAGCATATTAACCCCATTCGTTATTGTTCCTGCATGGCCCATCATTGCCTGTAAATTATTTGATAAATTTCCAAATCGAGAAGTTTGGGGTTGTTGATTGTTGAACGTAAAAGGTTGTGGACTATTAAAATTGAAGGGTTGTACGCGTCTACCTTGATTCATAGGATCAAAACTTTGTCTATATCTTCTTGGGACTGGTCTCCTTCTAGGATTTTGCGAATAATATTGCATCAATTCACCTCCTATACATAAAACGTTTATATAGTATACGTTTAGAAATTTTTTATGTTTAGACTTTTGAAGAACCTACATCAAAATAAATAGTATAGAAGCGTTCGATGGAAACCTATTGAAAACTTATAATTAGACATTTCGTTTTGCTTTTTATCCTATCGTTCGTTTCATTCCTCCACTAGGAACCATACTATTTTTCTTTTCATATCATACAAACAAGAAGAAAAAAGAAGGTGATCGTTATTCAAAAATCCAAATATCTCGAATTTTTATCTAAATTTGGCGTTGGCGGGGCACATCCTGGGGGCATGGCGTTAACAAAGCAACTTTTGAAAAATGAGAACATTACCAAACACTCTCAAATACTAGATGTAGGCTGTGGTACAGGCCAAACCGCCGCCTACTTAGCATCTCATTATAAAGCAAATGTTACGGGCATCGATAACAATGCCATTATGGTTGAGAAGGCTCAAAGCAGAATGGCAAAACACTCCCTACCAGTTCAAATTATTAAAGGTTCCGTTGAACAACTACCTTTAGCTAAACAACAATTCGATTTCATAATTGCGGAATCTGTTCTGTCCTTTGTCAACAAGCACAAAGCGCTCAACGAAATTTATCGTTTATTGAAATTTGGTGGTCAGCTAATTGCGATTGAATTTACGATACAACAAGAACTTGACGACGTGAGTGCGGAGGAAATCAAACAATTTTATGGCTTTGATCTGTTGTTCACGAAAAAAGATTGGGTAACACTATTTAAACAAACTGGTTTTCAGACGATTCACATTCGCAAAAATAAATCTTTTTCTTCAGCGCCTGAATTTCACTACTCACAGCAGATTGAGCCTGAATTGTACAAAGTCATGGAGCAAAACATTGAGATGAATGTAAAATACGAAGGGGTATTGGACTATCGAATTTATTATTGTACGAAGTAAGTTAAGGCGCGTATACTTTTCTTCTAAATAAAGAAAAGCATACGCGCCTTTTAAATAATTATGGAGATGTGCCCCTTATGTAGCGCATAGCTATTTTGAATAGGTGTGAGGAACAAAACTGTGGAATGTAGCTATTCTGCTATTTTATCAGTTCTATAAAGTGTTTTAAAATTCGGGCGGTTAAACCCCAAATCGTGTATTGCTCATAATCAAAAAACCATTCTTCCATTGACCGCGTTCGCCATTTATACTGCGCACCATTAACAATTTTATCAAATGGAAAATCGATTGAAGGCATTGGTTCAACCGATACTAAATGCATATATGGCTCATAGTTTAATAACCAGTCAATTGGTACAGTCAATACTTCTTCCACTTCGTCTTTGTTGTATTCATGAATAATTTGATTGGTATCAATAATCGCTACAAATGGGTACGTTACAAATGAAGAAGATGTAATATATGGACTTAATGGTCCTACAACATGTACCGTTGTTGGATCGATGCCTAACTCTTCATGCGTTTCCCGTAACGCTGCAGCTAATGGAGATGCATCTGTGGCATCAATTCGCCCACCTGGAAAACTAATATCTCCTGGTTGCTTTCTCATTGTCAATGACCTTACTTCAAAAAGAATATGCCACTTGTCATCCACTTGAACTAATGGAATTAAAACTACTGAACGAAAAGCAGTCTCTTCTCCAATAAATAGCGATTGATTTTGCTGTAACTGATGCTTCAATTTATCTAGAAACATGAGATTGTGCTCACCTCAATAGTTCATATTGTATTTTATCGTATCATGAATTAGTAGTTGGATAAACACTATCATATTCCAACTTTCAAATATGATAGTGTTACAATATCAAAGTAAAGGAGACAAGCAATCCTCCATCTGCATTGTTTAAGGTTGTAATAATATCTTACCGATACTTTTGCGACTTTCCAGTAAAGTATGTGCCTGAGCACCGTCTTCAAGAGCAAAAATAGTCGGCTCAGAAATTTTTATCTTACCATCTATAATCCAGTCGAACAATTGTTGTGAACGTATTTTTCTTTCCTCAAAGGAAGTCAGTACATTCCAAAGGTCTCCCCCCGTTAACGTTTTCGAAGTATCCATTAACAGACGAGGATCCACCGCCACAGGATCTCCCCCTGACATGCCAAAAAACACCACTGTTCCACCGATTTTTGTTGCCTCTAAACTATCTTGCAGTGTAGAGCCTACCGATTCGTACACAACATGAACCCCTTGACCATCAGTAGTATCCTTCACATGTTGCACCCATTGCTCTTTATATAAAAAGATATGGTCCGCCCCGATGGCGTATGCTACTTGCGCTTTTTCTGTTGAAGATGTGAGACCAATGACGTTAGCCCCTTTTAACTTAGCCATTTGGATTAAGTTTTGACCAACACCACCTGCCGCTGCGTGAATTAAGACCGTATCACCTGGTTGAATCGCATAGCTATCTGTCACTAAATATTGTGCCGTTAACCCTTGTAATAATATGGCAGCTGCCGTTTCAAAAGATATTTCAACTGGTAATAACATCACTTTATCATGTGGCACTGCCACTAATTCAGCATTCGCAAAGGGTACGTCCGCAAATGCAATGCGGTCGCCTACTTGGATATTGTGTATATTTGCACTGACTTTTTCAACGACACCAGCCCCTTCATAGCCTAAAATAAATGGTGGCTGACCTGCTAAATGATAATTGCCTTTCCGTCGATAAATATCAGCAAAATTTAACCCAACGGCTTTTGTTCGTACTAAAACTTCGTTATCTGTCAGAATAGGATCAGCTACTTCTTGATATTGTAATACTTCTGGTCCACCAAATGTTTCAAAAACTAATGCTTTCATTTTCTAACCCCTTGTTAAATGTATGTAGCACTATATTACGCTAAAGAAAAAGGTCAATACAACTCTTTAAGCTTGAAAAAAAGCCAGTAGTGAAAGCATTCACTACTGACTACTTGCCTTACTTTGCTGTTAACGTGACATTATCAGCAGTTGCCCAATTGTTAATGGGTAGCACTTTATATGTGCCACCAGCCTTTAATGTTTGGTCCTTTACATCAAATATCCCGACAGCACCTTTACGAGATGAATAGCGATATTGTGCTTGTAAAGTCGAGCCATCTTCAGCCTGCAATTCGACACTGCGACCTGCAAATAACTCCATACCAGGGTCCTGATCGAGTGTCACTTGGAATGATGTAGCATCAATTGGTTCAACCGACTTAATCGTTAAAGGCGCTATGTCAGTTGCTTTGAAGGTTGGATTTTTTATAGTTGCCCAGTCAGCTGACACGGTATAGTTTGTCCCCGCCTTTAACGCTTTTCCTTCTGGCAAGCGGAATTTTGGTGCTTGTCTGCCATCTGCAGCTTGTGTAAACAACACATAATCAGCTTGTAACTTTTCACCATTTTCTGCAGTCACTGTTACGACACGATCCCGTAAAGAGGAAATGACCTGATACTGCTTACCTTTTTCGTCCTTATTGTCATCATTCAATTGGAACGACAAGTCACCTCTCGCCTCTTTATAGGCTTCAATAATATTCGAATAATCAGTTACACCTTCATCTTTAAATGATTCAATTTCAAAAGTATCATTTGTCACTTGTTTCGTTTGGCTGAGCGTTATTTTTTCATCGATGCCATCAAAGGCATTTGTTTCGCCATCTTTGTATCTTAGTGTGTAGTTTGTTCCTGCCTTCTGCATAGTGACTGGCACAATATACGTACTTGTAGCACCAATTTTCAAGCGTGGCACATTGACAATACTTAAATCATGATTGAATGAAAAGGCTTTTTTTATTGTATCTAAATTTTCTACTTTCACACCTTCTTCGGACAATGGTTCAGAAAAAGTGACTTGTAAAGTCATGATGTTTATTGGCTTTATTTCTGTGATTTGCACTGCTTCTTTTGCTATCTCGTTTTTTGTTTCTTGTTGTGCTTGCCCTTGCTTGGATGTCTCCTGTTTATTGAGAAAATTACATCCTGTTAACGTTAGCAACCCTGTTAAAAGAATGGGTATCATAATGCTTTTTTTCATAGTCAATTGGCTAACCCCTTTCGAATTTTTTGCACACGAATCCTTCAACATCGCAATTAGTTGGTCTACCTCCGTTACCATTCTTGCCCACTCCGTAAGATTGTTATACGTAGGGGTTGATACTCATTGCAAAGATTTCAAGTCAAAAAAACTAGTATGCTAGGAGAAATTTTTAGCATACTAGTTTAAAAGGTTTTTAGTTCATGTCATTTGTCGGTTTATTTTTATTCATTGCTTTCATCGCGAATTCAACGAATGCGACAAGAATTAAAGATAGATAACGGCATCATAACACCTAATAGAACGATTATCACGATAAAAGGAATCGAGATTTTCTGTGATAATTGAGGGGTGCTGATAGTACTTTTTTCTTGCGCAATAACCATGTACGGAATCCCCAGAAAATAACACCTAAAAAGGCTACACAAACGAGTAAGTTAATTAGCTTATTTGGTCAACCAAATAAGTGACCTTCATGTAACGGAATTCCCCATGTGAACCATTTTGCCAAAATGCCATAGTCATCATAGTTTACCTTAGAAATAAAGTCACCACTATATTGGTCAAAGTACATTGTCGCTTCGTCATAAGGGCTCACATCGAGTCCTGTTACCCCTGTATTACTTGATTTAGCCACGGTAAAAACACCGTCATCACTTGTCGGATAAATAATGGAATATGGCTTTGTAATACCATTAGCCTCAATTTGTTGTTGTAAACTTGCCACATCTAACTGATTTTCGTTTCTGCTTGTACTTGCAGCACCCATTCCATGGTGTGCATGTTTAGACGAAGATGGTGCTTCTTCCTGACGTGTTGCCCACGGAATTTCACTCATATCAGATGTCGGCGGTTGTTGTTGTAATAACGGAATACCGAAGGACGGATTATCTTGTGCTGCTGTATATATAAAGTTCCCCATAAATGCAGACCAAGGTAATCCAGTAAAAATGATAATAACCATTGGAATTGTAATAATCGTTCCAAGTAGGGCGTGCCATTTTCTATTTTTTTGTCGTTTATTTGCTTGTTTTACTTTCTTTAATACTTTTCCTTTAAAGGTCATGTATAGACCTGATAGCAATAAAAAGATTGCCCAACATGCCGCTAATTCTACTAAATAATTGACTACCGTTCCACCAACAAACAAGGAGCTATGTAAGCTTCTTAACACATTAGAAAATGTGTATGTAGGGTCTTGATGACCAACAATTTGATTATTATCATCTAAAAACACATAGCGTTGATCGCCTTCACTATTTGACAGTGTTAATCGTGTATTGTAAGGCTCATCTAACTCAATAATTTTGGTTGTTGTATAACCCGCAAATGCCGCTTCCGCTTGTTGAACCCCTTCGTCGATTGTCAATACTTCGGTTTTGTTACTATTGCCAAAGAAGTAGTCCTCATATAAATGATCTTCTACATCTGTATAAAACAAGTACCCAATGCCACTTAATGTCAGTGTGATTAGAAGTGGTGTAATAAATAATGCCGCATAAAAATGCATTCGCCAAAAACTTGAATAAGTTGCATTTTTCATCTCTAGTTCTCCAATCGATTTTATATTAAAAGCAAATTTATTATATAAAATAAAAGTGAAATAAGAATGAAGTCCTAGAAAAAAAATTAATAAAATAAAAAGACTACTCTCGCATCCCTTTAATGGGTTGTCGAAAGTAGCCTACCGCTATTTTTAGCCGATTATTTCTTTTCTAACATTGCAATAAGCTGTATAAATGTCTGAATGATGCGCTTCATCTTGCCCAAAAAATTGTTCGACAAGCTCATTTAACGTTTTTCTAGCTCCATCAAACTGCTTTTGCATAATTTCATATTTAAAAAGATTTTCATAATACTCGATAACATGTGGATTCATGTGATACACTCCTTCATTTTTAGCATAAAAAAACATCTTTCCTTCTTTAGAAAGATGCCTACTATGACAAATACACGACATAATACGTCGATGGCCATGACAGAAAAAGCATTCTATTATGCATAGAAGCTACCCTTTTGACAATCGTCGTACTATGAGCATGCAGAAGAAATTCTCTAGTCACACTCAACACCCCCTATCCTCGTAGGTTTTTTGGTTGTACTAGATAAAGGCAGGTCTCCTGGCTTATGTTCATCACACGTTTCACCTTCCCATTACACAAACGTAACAGTGGTTTTTTGAAATGTGCTCCCATTTACAGTTGCGGGACAGCGTCGGCTTTTCACCGAACTTCCCTTTTAAACAAATCGAATTTCGATTTGTACCTCTATCTTATTATTCCGTTTTTATTATTATACCATAAAGAATTATGTACGTTGACATGTGTATATTATTTCGTGAACATGATACTTATCATGTAGCAAAGATGATTGTAAAGTTGGTACTACTTAAAGCCAAATATCATAAGACCCTCCTTCACATTGGCAAAGTTTTAGTCATGTAGGATTGTTCAACCCCTTAGTTTTACTTTTTGAATTAAATGACCTCTTTAAAGCCTATTCGATGAATGATCAGACGATAGTCAGCGTATCCTTCTTCGGTCAGATACTGCTCATATTCGCCATAGACAATTACAGGCATATTGTTTTTATATGCGTGCTTCAAATTGCTAAGAAGTTTTTCGTTCACGTCAGAATTAGCGCCCTTATAGTGACAATTTACAAGCACAGAGTATTTACTTAGATAAAAAGATTTAGTGCCATCACTATGCTCTTTGAGTCCATCTGAAAGAATACCGGCTGTCCACAATAGAGGAAAATGTATTGCATAATAACTATCCTGCATGCCTAGTTCTTTCAGCAGCACATTTGTATATTTATCTTGATCCTCAAAAGTAGAGTCCAGCTCTAACGTATCAAGACGTATTTCTCCTACGTTGTCATACTTTTCAAAACTCGAATCTTCTCCGTCTAAAATGTCCGACTCTTGAAGTTCTACTACCGTTGCTTGATTTTCTCCGATAGCAGTATGCTCAGGTGGTACTATATAATCTGCGCCGCCCCGTTCCTCTATTCGTTCTTTCGCTGCCTCCAAACTATCTTCACTGAACATAGACTCTACCTGTTCTTGCGTATAAATTTCCTTTTCCACTTCGCCCATAGATGCTTCTTCTGGCTGCGAACTACACCCTGCAATCATTAAAAGTAAAGGTGCGAAAATTGTTATAACTACGCTTGTTATTTTCATATTACATACTCCTCTCTCTCGTTCAATTTTATTCGAACTCTTTTATAATACCTCAAATAAAGTATATTTGGACAACTGTTTCCATTTGTAATAAAAATAGCCAATTCTCCAAAGTAGGTCTATTTTATATTTAACCAATTATAAAAAAGCGCTGGACGTTTCAATAAGGAATAGCTTCTATTAAAAAGATGAGCCCCTACAAGTATATGGCTTTTAACGTGCTTACTTTAATATCTACAGCAATTGAAATAGGCCAATACAGTTTGACCTGTGCTGCTCATACAACCTTATGCATTTCATGTTTCAAGTCATAACATCTGTCTATTTTCATCAAACCATTTCCTTTTTATATAATAAAAGCCCTCCACAATCAGCTGTGGAAGGTAAAAGAACTAGTCCTCTTTAATTAATTTTTATAATGAATTTGCTAAAAAACATACCACTTCCATTTCGTCTGTTAAAGAATTGTGTACATTGACACTATTCAAATAGATTACTAATATCTAGTATAGTGGCAAATTTTCCATTTAATACATATTAATGCAATATTTCGTTGTATAGCTTACTGAATCGAGTTGCAACAAAGTCTATTTTTTTTGCAACAAATCGAAAATTCATGGTAAGAACAAAGCGGTGTTGCTACGATTAAAACAGAAAGGAGAACAACATGAAATTCAATTTTATTTGGAAAAACAAACAATCGTCATCTGAAATTGACATTATTAGTAATCCATCAAATAAAGCATTACTTTCTACATTGGAACAGCATTTTTTACAATCTATACCATTAAGTGCAACAGATTTTAAAACAAATCGGCAGGTATTGATTGAGCTCCATACTATCGAAGCCATTGAAGCAGCTGGTCATTTTACTAAAATCTTTTTAATAGATGGTACTGAACTATTACTGAATAAGATTTTAAAAGAACTAGCTTACTTAGAATCCTTTAGATTAGTACGCATTAACAATTCAATGATTTTAAATTTGAATCAAATTCAGTCGTTTGCTTCAGGAAGCCACGCAAGACTGGAAGTTATAACAAAACAACAAAATAAGTATATGGTCAGTAGACATTATGCAAAATCTATTAAGGAGAGATTGATATGATCAAAGACTTAAAAAACAGCTTTTTGTCCATTTCATTTTTGGGATTGATTTGGATTGTGTTCTTAATGACACTATTTAATTTACATAATGAAATGGTCAACTTTCTTTATATTTGGAATTTAATTAGTATTAGCGTACTGCTTGGAATCGTTTTTGGTATCGCCTACCCGTACTTGTGGTACTACTCTACATTAAAAAGTACATCCAAAATTATCATTAGTACATTTTTAAATTTTTTCTGTGGCGTAGGCATGGTCTACCTTGTTTCAGTGCAAATGTTAGCATTTATTCAACCTTATTTGTTGCTGATTTTCGCCATAACGTTGATCGGTCATATCATCGGATTTTACTTTTTCTCAAAATATGAAAATAAAAAACTAGCAGCTAGTTTGAATAAATCGCTAGTACATGAAGGAGACAGAAAATGAACATTAATACTAGCTTACACGTCCTATTAAATGATATTGCGCAAAAACAAAAGAAGGGGCTCCCGTTTATCATGGCTTCCCTCTTTATTTGGGGAGTGATTACAACAATCGCATTACTTCCTATAGATTTAATGATTAAAAATATTGGCATTTTATCTTGTGGTGCTTTACTGTTTCCCGTTTCCATTGTTTGTGCCAAAATAGTAAATGTCGATTTATTTTATAAAGAAAATCCATTGATTAATGGTCTGCTGATTGCGACAAACAATCAAATTTTATACTTAATCATTTGTATTCTTCTATTAATTAAAGCACCGATGTTAGTCTTACCTGCATATGCAATAATTTACGGTGCCCATTTGTTACCCTATGCATTTTTTTACCAATCAAAAAACTATCAATATAGCTCTATCTTTATTTGTATAGCCATTTTGGTAAGTATGCTATTCTTCCATTTAAATAGTATGTATATCCCGATAATCGTAGAGGTTGGTGTATTTTTCTTATTTTTAATGTTAAAGAAGGAAATAAAAAAACATAGGGAGCTCTAGTCTTCCTATGTTGTTCATCTTATTTATCTGTTTGTTCTTGCTTCTTTTTCAAATACTCCGCACGTATTTTTTCAATTTGCTGCTTTTTATCAAATTTGGCAGGTTTGTTTTTTTCATGATACTTTGCCACAGCTACCTTACCTTTAGTATCCAATTGATATTTCCCCACGCTTGTTCACCTACTTTACTCGTCGTTAACAAAATCTACTCAACACATATACTATACCTTATTTTACTGAAGTAAACCTTATTCGGGTACTGCTTACCATGCTTAAATCCATAAAAACAGAATAATTTACTTAAAATACTCTTTATAAGAAAAATTATGAAGGAAGTGTTTCTATATGCACAACTCATGTTTTACAAAGGTTCCTCTTACATAGGTTACCCTTCTCAAATGTAGATTTATTTTCATCTTACTTCAGGGCAGCATTATAATGAGCAAGCAAACTTTACAAGTTGATTGCGTGGAATGCACGACACTCTTGTATGGCAGCACGAGAGGAAAATCCACTTTTGTGGCGTAACACCATAAAAATTAGTGCTAGCCCTGCCTGCGAACAATTTGCTAAAAACCTCCTAAGCACTTTTACGCTTAGGGGGCTGTCTCAATTAGTACGTTGATTGTTGGATTTGTTGACGCAATGTTTTGGTAGCTGCCACCATATTGGCAAGTGCCGCAATAGTTTCTGGCTCTTTTCTCGTTTTCAACCCGCAGTCTGGATTGACCCAAAATTGATTAGTCGATAATACTTGTAGGCTATCTTGCATGATTGTTAACATTTCTTGTTCATTCGGTACACGAGGGCTATGAATATCGTAAACACCTAATCCAATCCCTTTTTCATATGGACGAATGTGTAGCGATGCAATCAGCTCACCATGGCTACGAGACGTCTCAATAGATAGTACATCAGCATCGAGTGCACTAATTGGTTCTATAAAATCATTGAACTCACAATAACACATATGTGTATGAATTTGAGTTTCATCCTTTACATTCGCCGTTGCTAGCTTAAATGCATTCACGGTCCAGTCCAAATAAGCGCCCCAATTTTCCGTGCGTAATGGCAAGCCCTCACGCAAAGCAGGTTCATCGACTTGAATAATAGCAATACCGGCCGTTTCGAGTGCCTCTACCTCTTTCCTTAAAGCAAGTGCTATTTGATAGGTCACATCTTTCCGTGGAATATCATCCCGTACAAAGGACCAGTTTAGGATTGTTACTGGCCCCGTTAACATTCCTTTCACGTAGCGATTTGTTAAACTTTGAGCATAGGCTGTTTCTTTCACTGTCATAGGTGTCGCCCAAGCAACATCTCCGTAAATAATCGGTGGCTTCACACAGCGGGAGCCATACGATACGACCCAAGCTTTTTCTGTAAAAGCAAACCCTGTGAGTTTTTCACCAAAGTATTCCACCATATCCGTACGTTCGAATTCACCATGCACAAGTACGTCGATCTCTAAATTTTCTTGTATTTCAATCCAACGTTTCGTTTCTTGTGCGACAAATGTTGCATAAGCTTCATCGGACAACTGTTTCTTCCGCCATGCACTACGTGTCCGTTTTACCTCATCCGATTGAGGGAAGCTACCTATTGTAGTCGTTGGGAATAACGGTAATTGAAGTGCCTGTTGCTGAATTCGTTGACGCGTTTTAAAATCACTTTGCCGTTCAAAATCCTGTGTTGACACTGTTTGTACTGCCCTGTGAACAGCCTGATTATTTCGAACAGGATGTTTTTTTAACGCTTCGATCGCCTTCATACTTTCGGAAATAGTGTAATTTGTTGCATGATTTTTTTCGTTTAAATACTTTGCTACCTCTGTTAGTTCCACTAATTTCTCATCTGCAAATGCAAGTGCATTTTTTAAGACTGGCTCTAATTTTGTTTCTAGTGCTGTGGAGATTGGCACATGCTGTAAGCTGCATGATGATTGAATCCATAGCTCCTCGGCACTGGTCAGTTGTTCAATTGCTCTAACTGTTGTACTAACCTCTGCTAAATTAGCGCGCCAAATATCTCGTCCATTAATAACGCCGGCTGCCAATACTTTATCCTGTGGAAAACCAAATTGACGTAGCGCCTCCATATTATGCGTATAGCCATGCACAAAATCTAAACCAATTCCTTTTACTGGTAGTTCGATAAGCATTTTATAAGCTGATAATGATTCAAAATAAGTTTGTAGCATGATGTTCGCCTCGGGGACAGTTGCTGCTAATTGTATATAGATTTCTTGCACTAGTTTAACCTCTGTCTCATCTAATGAGGTAACTAAGGCAGGCTCCTCCAATTGAATCCAATTAGCACCGGCTGTAACGAGTTCTTTGATAACCTGCGTATAAAGTGGTAATAGTGCTAAAATAAATGCAACTTGCGATACTTTATCGTAGCCTTTTGTTAGCTTACAAAAGGTATAGGGCCCAATCAGCGTTGGTTTGGCTGTAATACCAAATGCTTCTTTCACTTCAAGGAAATCCGCAAGAATTTTATTTTCTGTTAACTCCAGAGCTTGCCCTTCAAATTCTGGTACGATGTAATGATAGTTTGTATTAAACCACTTTGTCATTTCGCTGGCGACTGCATCCTGATTACCACGCGCGATTCCGTAATATGTTTGTAATTCCACTTTGCCTCCTTGCCAACCAAAGCGCTTGGGAACTAAGCCAAACATTACTGCTGTATCGAGCATTCTGTCATATAGTGTGAAATCCCCAACAGTCACAATATCTAAGCCAATACGGAGCTGCTTATCAATACGAGCAAGACGAATTTCCTTCATTTTTTGTAAAAAATCAATTTCTGTCAGCTCATTTCTCCAAAAGGCTTCTAATACTTTTTTCCATTCACGTTCTCCTCCTATATATGGGTAACCAATTGCTGTCGTTGAATACGTCATATCCTTCTCCCCTTTAATTAAAATAATCAGAACCACCAGTCTAACTGGTGGTTTGCTCTACGCGTGAAACGCTGGGGTACTGGCCCATGTCTAAAGACACACTGAAAGGTCCGCCAACCGCACTCCGTTTTCACGCTACCACTAAAGTGGTTTTATCATTTTCGCTTTTTTGCTTTTATTTCTTCTCCTGTAAATGGATCAATGAATTCTTTCATGCTCATTTGATCCTCAAGAATATCCTCTTGTAATTGATTTTTTATATATTCCTGAATGATTTTTCTGTTTCTTCCTACTGTATCTACATAATATCCGCGACACCAAAACTTCCTGTTTCCATATTTGTATTTCAGGTTCGCATGTCGGTCGAATATCATTAAACTACTTTTCCCTTTCAAATAACCCACAAACGATGAAACACTTAATTTTGGTGGAATACTTACCAACATATGAATATGATCAGGACAGGCTGTTGCTTCTATAATTTCTACTCCTTTTCTTTCACATAACTGGCGAAGAATTCTACCTACATCTACTTTAATTTGTCCATAAATAATCTGCCTTCTATATTTTGGCGCAAAGACGATGTGATACTTACAATTCCATGTTGTGTGTGCTAAACTTTTATTATCCATTTGGATCCCCTTTCGTACGAAGTCGGTTGACCAGACCTGAATTTATTGTACGGCTGGGGATTTTTCTTGTCCATAGCTAGAAGCTCTTTAGAACCCCTCGCATAGCAAGGGGTTTTCAAAAAATACAAAAAAACCATCTTCCTTTTCAGGAAAATGGTAGTCATTGTCAATACAATTTAGCTATGATGAAACGATACGATAAATGTTGATTATCGTATAAAGATTCGTTGTCGCACAGTGCCAATTGGGTCACATCTCACCACCTATTTCCACGTAGGTTATTTGGTGTGTACTAGATATTGGTAGGTCTCCTGGCTTCTCATCAACACGCCTCACAGCCTTCCCAGTCTCCCAGTGGCATTTGTGAATTGCTCCGATTTACAGTTGCGGGACAGCGTCGGATTTGCACCGACTTCCCTTTTAAGCCAAACTTTCATTTGGCACCAACTCTTACACAATATTTAATTATGTTGTTACTATAACACACATTTTTCTGAAAAGTATAACTTTTCTAAAATCAATTTATTGATTAAGTACTTATTTGCTGTCAAAATAAACGATACTTGTTATTAAGGAAATATTATTCTAATAAAAGATAGACTTATTATCATACTTTAGAAGGTATTCCAAGTAGTGAAGCGAAGTATATAGTTATACGTAAATATAAAGGAATTAAAGGAGGATTATGATGATTGTCGGTTTACATCACGTACAGCTTACCATTCCAAAAGATTGTGAGGAACAGGGGAAAGCGTTTTATTGCCATGTACTGGGGCTAAAAGAAATAGAGAAACCCACCTCCCTTCAAGGACGTGGGGGCTTTTGGTTACAAGTAGGAAATCAAGAAGTACATGTTGGGACAGAGGACGGGTTTGATAGATATACAACAAAAGCGCATATTGCCTATCAAGTTGACAACGTAGCGCATTGGAAGAACGTCTTATCCGAACACCAAATCGAAATAATTGATTGCGTGCCAATTCCACATGTTGAACGCTTTGAATTTCGAGACCCTTTCGGTAATCGAGTAGAGATGATGCAACCCATCTAAATGACAAAAGCAGCCAATATTGCAAAGTGGCTGCTTTTATTGTTTATAATTTAAAATGCTGTACTTCTTTGTTTAAACGTTCAGCCATCGAAGCGAGATCATCTGTATTTTTTGAAATTTCATCCATCGTTACGACTGTCTCGTCGATTGTTGCAGTCGTTTGCTCTACACCTGCTGCGGACTGTTCGGATATAGCAGCAATTTCATCAATAGAACGATTGATGTGCTCTGTTGTTGTTGAAATACCTTGTAAATTTTCTGTTATTCCTTGAATATTACTAAACATACTATTAACCGCAGAGGCTATTTGTTCAAAGGTTGTATTGGTATTCGTAATTTGCTCTGTTCCTCTTTTTACTTCTTCATATCCCGTTTGAAGGGAAGCTGTTACACCAACCGTTTCGTTTTGAATGCGCCCCACAATGGATGATATATCTGTGACCGAATAAGAAACCTGTTCCGCAAGTTTGCGCACTTCAGCAGCTACAACTGCGAAGCCTTTTCCCTGTTCTCCAGCCCGTGCCGCCTCAATTGCAGCATTTAAAGCTAATAGGTTTGTTTGATTGGCAATATCGTCAATAACTGATACTAACTTAGAAATTTCTTGCGATTGTCTATTTAACCCTGCTACTTTTGCAACAGCCTCTTGCACGATCGTATCAATGGCAAACATTTGCTGTGTCGATGTGTTCATTAATTGTTGACCGCTTGTCGTAAGTTGTAATACTTCACTTGAATAGCCTTGTAAATCAATGCCTTGTGCATTTGCTTGTTGGACATTTACTTTAAATGTATCAATTATTTGCGCTAAGTCACTTGCATTATGTGCTTGGGATTCCGAACCACCCGCTAACTCAAGCATCGTCAATGCTATTTGTTCTGCACCAGTTTTTACATCTAGCGAAGATTGTGCAAGCTGCTCACTATTTGCAGCTACATTGCCCGCAACAACATGGATTGATCCAATAATTTCATGAAGTTTTTGATTGAGCGTGTTTGTCGATTGTACCAGCAAGCCAATTTCATCTTTCATTCTTTCTGGCAATGGAGGCTGACTTATATCGCCATCTGCCATTTGCGATATTTTTTCAATTACCGCTTTTATCGGATTAGCAATCATATGCGCTGATATGTAAGCGGTTACAATTGCGATTAAAGTTATCATCACGCCTATTGCTAACCCTACATTCAGTGACTCTTTCGATTGGGCAATCATTGCCTGTCCTAGCTCATTAATAGAAGCTTCTCTTGCCTGCGCAAGCCCCTCATAACCTTTTCTAACCTCTGTAGCAAGCGAGTCAATAGAATTTAAGTTTTGTATAGCCAATTCTACATTTCCTTTATCATATTCATCAAACACTTTCGTTTGCACAAAACCTCGCCATTCCCTTGCTTTTTCTACAGTTTTCGATAGATTTGTATCAGTTGATAATTCCGTTAATAGTTTATTATTTTCTTCAGCAATTTTTACGTATGCTTCAAATTCTTTTTTATATTTCTGATCACCAGTCAGAACATAGCTTTTTGCAGCAGTTGTTCGAACACTGATTGTGGATGCTAACTTTTCATTTGCTGTTAACAACTGTAATTCTTTATAAACAATTTCTTCGCCAGCAGAAATGACACGCTTATTGGCAAAGTAGCTATACGTGTTAAAACAAGCAATAAAAAATACAACAATGAAAAATGCACTCAAAATTTTTGCTCGAATGGTTTTGAACCTCAGTTTCTGTAACATACCATTTTCCCCTTTCGTTAGTGAAATTATATCAATTACTTCTACGAAACAACATTTTTCGCTAGCTTTTGAGGATGAAAGTCTTGCTTATTTTCTCCCTAAATATAACATATTATCCCTTTAACTCCCATGACTCGAACTATGTATTTCATAACAAAAGATGATAAGAAATAAGGTTGTAAAGCGTGCTTATATAAGCATTATTCGAGCAAAAAAGTTATTTTTCTATCATAAAATATTCTTAATTTGATTTATAAAATTCGTATGGCAGTACGCTCTATTGCCACATTGCTTATCATTTTTTAAGTATTCTGACTTCCTTTTAAATTCTATTGTAATGTTATTTAATATAGAAAAAGATCCGATTGTTTATAACACAATCCTACTTTTATCATCACAAACTGAAACATTTGTAATGAAACTGTAAATTCAAGCGATAAAGCCTTTACTATCAAGGTTTTCAGGTAGGTTGACGTGCACTGTGGAAACATTTACCTAACAGAACCCCGTGTTTTTCATGCTACGATTATTGCAATGGCAAGCAAACAGAAAAATTTACTGCTCGCTTACAGGAGGTAAAAAACAGCATGAAAAAACATTTTTTAACAACTACATTAGCATTGTCGATTGGGTTTAGCTCATTCGGAATCGTTCAAGGGACATTTGAACCGATAAAAGTGGAAGCAGCGACGACAAATGCGCAAAATAATGACCAAAGGGTTGCAGCAAAGTAGATCAACTGATTCAAACAGGGAAAAGCTTAATTGGTAAGGCTACATACAGTAATAGCGTGTACAAGTCTACATATCCTTACAAATTTTCTTGTGCTTCATTCCTTATGTATATTTTTGAAAAGAATGGTGTAGATCTTGGTACGTATAATGAAAATTACATGATACAACAAGGGACATATGTTGCAAGAAACCAGTTGCAAAAAGGTGACTTAGTATTCTTTAAAAGTAAAAAAACAGGCACGGATCCTGATCATGTAGGCATGTACATTGGTAATAACAAAATTATTCATATGGCTGATTCCAAGCAAAATATTGTCATTTCAGATATGAATAGTAAGCCATATTATAAAGACAATTATGTATCTGCTCGCAGAGTATTACCAACATTATTATCTGCCAACCCCGCAACAAAGGGCGATAAAATCGTAGAAAATGCGATTACTTATAAAAATAAAGCAACAATTAGTTCCACAATTAATGAACAAAGTTTACGTTTTACAGCACCTGGTTTCGTTGAATATGTCTACCGTAAAAGTGGCGTAAAACTTGGTACTACAAACTTAAAAGAACTTATGGCGAAAGGAACTACGGTGTCACGTGCCAATTTGAAAAAGGGTGACTTAGTATTCTTTAATGGTGTGAAAGGTTCGAAAAACCCATCGCTTGTAGCTATCTACGCTGGCGATCAACGTCTCATCATCCCAACTTCAAGCGGTGTTACGACAAGAGTACTATTTGTTGATTATTATAAGGAACATTATTTAACAGCAAAACGAGTATTTTAAAAGACAAACAATCTAGCAATAAACATTTGAATGACTGCTAGCAATATATAAACATAAACATAGCATACAAAGCAGTGTCATTGACACGTTTGTATGCTATGTTTTCGCTTTAAATGGTTGGATGAATTTTACATCGTTAAAGTCTTGCTTGTCATTGCTACCATAAAGATTGCCCTGCTATGCTGTTAGATTTCCTTTAGATGATTGGCAAATTCAATCATGGATCTACTCGACATTGGGCCTATTATAAGCACAATCGTATCTTGGTCAAGTTTTGGTTTGAGTAATTCTAAAACTCCTGCAACATCTTTAAAAACATGAACTTCCGCAGTAGTGCCATCTTTTTTTGCTTGTTCTGCTATATGTTCGGCTCTTTTTCCAATAGTAATCAGCATTTGAATATTTCGCTCAGCCACCATGGAGCCAATCTCACGATGATACTTCTCTTCGAAAAGACCCAATCGCTTTATATCACCTAATATAAGGATTATTTTTTTATCTTTTCCTATCGTATCTAAAACTTTCAAGGCTGCTTCAACCGATGTAGGATTATTCGTCCATGTATCATCTACGATAGTACTTCCTTTAAGACCGGTTGACATTTCTAGATGCCTTGCCATCGGTTTAAATGTTTTTAAACGTGAGATTGCATTCTGAATGGACATGCCCATTTCTTTTGCAGCAACGATGGCCGCTAATGCATTATATACTTGGTGTTCTCCATAGCCAGGTACAAATACTGTATATTTTTCCTTAGCTACTTGCAGGGTAAATTTCATACCGTTGTTTATAAATTGCATGTTCGAAGCTTTATAATCGGCTTTTCCCTGAACCCCAATCGTAATAATTTTCCCTTTAAACGTATGCAGAGGAATTTTTTTGTGTTTTCATCATCTGCATTGATGATTAACGTGCCATCTTCAGCTATTCCTTCTAAAATTTCAGATTTAGCTTTTATATAGCCTTCAAGATTTTTACAGCCATCTAAATGATGGACACCGATGTTTGTAATAATACCAATCGTCGGTCGATAAATCATACATTGATGCTTAATATTCCCCGTATTCCCTAGCCCTAATTCAAAAACCGCTGCTTTTGTCGTTTCATCGATGCCTATTAAATAAGGTAAAGATTGGCGAGGTTCATTTTTGCTACTAATAGATGCCTGCACATTCCAGTCTTTGCTCGCAATATGTTTAATCATTTCTTTTGTAGTTGTTTTTCCACATGTACCCGTTAATGCGACTACTGGTATGTCAAATAGCCCTCTATAATACTCAATAAACTTCCAGTATGCCTGCAACGTACTTTTCACTCGAATAACTGTTGTATTCGGTAGTGCTTTTTTTAGTTCTTCTAAAGGTTTATCTGAAATAACGAGGGATGGTCCCTTTTTATCGATTTCTTCCCAATTAATGGTCTCACTTCTATTGATAAACATGAGTGTATTCTTTTGCGTCAAATCATGGCGATTATAATAGATGGCATGTTTGATAAACCATTGCTCAGAACCACTTACTAAATCCCCTTGTAGTAACTTTCTAACCACAGTCACGCGAATATTTTGCACGTGAACTCCTCCCCCTCTCAGTATAGTATGAAATATAATCACTAGAAGTGTGGGTAATGAAGAACCATTCTACCCTATTTCTAGTAACAACTATTATTTGATGACATGCTTTATCCTTTATTTAAAGCGCTCCTTTCTAGAAGATTACTATACAATATTATGATATGACTTTATGCGACACAGTCTTTAACCAGCTTTCATGACAAGTGCATTATTGCCTAGAATCATTTTCTTTTGGCAACGTTTTTTTAACTTTTAAATCAGTACCAGTTGGGAAATTTGCTTACTATACATATCTCCTTTTATTAGAATAATCGTATTCTCATCTACTATTTCATGTAATAACTTATAAACGAGAATATTATTATTAAATATATAAACGGGCTTACTAAAGCCTAATTTTACTGCACGATCAGCCATAATTCGGGCGTGCTCTCCAATAGTAATAAGAACATCTACACCAATTTTATGGATTAATTCTCCTGCTTGCTCATGGATAATATACCCCAGGACCCTAAATCCGTAATCGTTCCGATAATGGCAATTTTTTTCTTGCCTTCTCCTAATGAATTTAAGACCTTTAAAGCAGCTTCTAAGGACGTTGTTGTTAAGCTCCAAGTATCGTCGATCAATATAGAACCATTGATTCCTTCAAAAAGTTGTAGTTGCTTATTCACTTTCTTGAATGTCGCTAATTGTTTAATCGCTACGGAAATCGGTACACGTAATTCATGAATGGCCGCAATCGCTCCCAATGCATTATAGACTTGATGTTCTCCAAATCCAGGAACGAAAACTTCATATTTTTTCTTTTTATGATGCAATGTAAACTGCATACCATTTTCTACATAGCGAATATGACTTGCTCTATAATGGCATGATGCTTGCTGGCCGATGTAAATAATACGTCCTTTAAATTTCGATAAATCAATTTTTCGTATATTGACATCTTCTGCATTGAGAATTAATGCACCATCTGGATTCACTATTTCAACCATTTCACCTTTCGCCTGTATATAACCTTCCAAAGTTTTACAGTAGTTTAAATGGTGCGCGCCGATATTGGTAATAATACCGATTGTCGGTTTAAAATACTTCCCTGCTTTTCTTACATCTCCTGGTGATCCAACAGCTGTTTCAAAAACTGCTACTTCTGTTTCCTCTTCAATACTAAGTAAATACTGCAATGAAGCGGTTCTAGAATTACTACTTAAAGTCGTAGCGGTTACTTCTTTTTCAGCAGAAAGAATATGTTTTATCATCTCTTTTGTTGTAGTTTTGCCTGATGTTCCAGTAATTGCAATAACAGGGATTTCAAATTGACTACGATAATAATGTACAAACTTCCAGTAGGCCTCATCTGTATTTTCTACTTGAATAATTATTACGTGTTGAGGAATTTCATGCTGACTATACACCCACTCTGTAACAAGCACTAGAGGAGCAAGCGATTCAAGACTTTTCCAGTTTACTATGCGTTTGTCTGTAAATAGAGCTGTGTACGGTTTTTTCACTTGTTTTAGCCGATATGCGCCATACTGGATCAGCACCTCATCCGACCCTTGCAATAATTTACCTGCAGTAATCGCTGTTAAATTCTTCACCGATAGAGGCTTCATATCATTTCACACTCCTTTCTTCTCTATTATATGAAGCACTTTAAAAGTTGCTTGGATGTAAACATGATACATAACTAGAAGAAAACTATTTCACAGCATATATATAAGGTGTATATTAATAATCCAAGTGCCAATTGAAGGAGTGATTTCACTGAAGGCAATTATATTTATCGGTACAAACAAATCTGGGTCTAGTCGTGAAGCGATAAAAGCAGCAGAAAAATTGGGCTACTTGACAATACTGTTCACAAGCAATGAAAAACAATTACAACAGAGAAAAGCCTATCCAGACATTCATAAAATGATTTTTATCGATACTTCCAATATAGAAGATATGATAGAGGAAATTCATGATTTGCTTGATACCGGTTTAGAGATAAAGTCCATTGTTAGTTTTGTAGATCCATTTGTTCATATTGCCTCTATTTTATGTGATGAATTTTGCCAAAACTATACTTCATCTGCAGCAATTGAAATGATGGAAGATAAAGAGAAAACAAGAAATCTATTAAAGGATCAGCCATACTCCCCAAAATTTTTCCTAAAAAAACCGCATGAATCATTTTCAAATAACATGGTATTTCCATTGATTGTTAAATCTCCTAAATCAACGGGTTCAAAAGACGTACTACTGGCGACAGATAAAAACCAACTCGATTCACATCTTACATTTCTCCAAAATAAAAACCCTGGTGAAACCATCATGATTGAGGAATATATTGATGGACCCCAATACTTAGTTGAAGCAATGGTCTATAAGCGACAAGTTCACACAATCGGTATTATTGAACAAGAGATTACACAAGGTAAACGATTTATTATTACAGGCTATGGTATACTCGCGGAAGTACCTTCTGATATTCAAAAAGGGATTGAAGAAGTGCTCCATTCTATTGTCAAAGTATTTGATATTGAAAATGGAACATTGCATCTAGAGCTTCGTTTAACAGAACAAGGATGGAAGCTCATTGAGATTAACCCTCGAATTTCAGGTGGCGCTATGAATAATATGCTACATGCGGCTTTCGGATTTAGTTTAGTAGAAGAAACACTGAAATTATTTTTAGGGGAACAACCAAATGTCCAACCTAGGCATAAAAAATTCATCTTTACAAAATATGTCATAGTAGAGAGCAAAGGTGTGTTAGAAAGAGTAATTGGTAAAACAAGGGCAACAAAAGCACCTGGTGTTGTCGATGTATATGTAAAACCGCGAAAAGGAACATTGTTAACCCCACCGTTATCGATGGGTCATCGCTATGCCTATGTCATTGCCGAGGGTAAAACTTTAGCTCAAGCGAAAACCAATGCTATAACCGCCGCCAAAGAAATCAAATTTCTATTAAAAGCGCTCTAATTTGGGGGCGATTGCTGCTTATCGTTCCAACTTAATCTATCTTCTTAGTAAATATGCTGTAGTTGCGGATGTGGCTTTTGCTTCATCCGCTTTACTATGAGCAATTTAGGCAATAGCGCGCTGGATACATCGTTTTACTTTGTTTGCGTTCACAACAATCAACCCGAGTAATTGCCCTATCCAATGGGCAACTACTCGGGTTTTCCTCGTTATGCTTTAAATGTTTGGTCTAAAAATTTAACGGTTTCAAACATATTCGTTTTACTAGCACCTTTGACAAGAATCGTGTCATGAGGTTCGATTATTTTCTCTAACAGCGCATGCAATTGATCTTTATTCGTAAAATGATAAATCTTGTTTGAATCCATGCCTTTTGCTATGGCAGCTGCTCCTATTTCTTCTGTCCTAAAGCCATAGGTAATTAAAAGATCAATGCCTTGTTCAACAATAAATTCGCCTAATTTGCGATATTCTTCTTCTCTTAAATCACCTAGCTCACGCATCTGCCCAATTATTGCCACACGCCGTTTGTTGCTAACATTTGTTAGCACATTTAGGGCTGCCCTTACGCCTTGAGGATGGGAGTGAACAGTATCATCGATGACCGTTATATGATCGCGGCAGTTATACACCGTCAACCTTCTTGGCGGCTTTTTAAAATGCAAACCTGCTTTTATTTCCTGTGGCGTAAACCCTAAATAATCTGCAACCGCGACCGCATTCAGAGCATTATAAACGTGATGTTCTCCTAAAATCGGAATAAATAATTGGATTTCCTGACCTTGCAGTTCCATCTTAAATGCCATGCCATTTTCTTTATATTGTATGTCGTATGCTCGATAGTCCGCTTCTGTGTGAATACCAGTAGTCAGGATTTTCCCTTTAAATTGATCGGTCAATAAATAGTTTGAATTGTCGTCATCTTTATTTAAAATAAGTAACCCTTGCTGATCCATACCTTGAATTAATTCTGACTTAGCTTTCGCTACTTTTCGAACATCTCCATCAAAATTCCCAACATGCGCAAGTCCAATATTTGTAACGATACTTATATTCGGTTGGATAATGCTACAGTGGTTTGTAATGATACCTGGATAAGCCATTCCATATTCGAGCACAACGGCTTGGTGAGAATCGTTGGTTTCTTCTGCATGTTTTTTAGTATGTTCAGTCGTATTCCAGTAATCCTTCGACTCAAATACATTCCATTTTTTAGACAATATAGACCCTAAAAATGCCTTAGATGTGGTTTTTCCTGCACTACCAGTAATCGCAATTATTGGTTTATCGAATTTTCCATGGTTCGATTGTGCTGTTACTTCGACTTGCTTTGGTTTTGAATCTGTAGGTTTTGGTACCACTGTTTTTGTGTTTGAAGTTGCAGGTTTTGCTTTTGGTTTTTTTATCGGTTGTTGGGTTTCTGCTAAGTACTTTGCATAACGAATCGAATGGATAACAACATCTAATTCTAAGTAAAACGCCGGCGGACAACCAGGACGCCAGTTTACCTCGTAGATCCATATTTTTTGTTGCGCATCGAGCCCGACATCTATTCCAATCTCATCAATGACCTCTCCAAACTTCGTCATCTGAATGTCATCTAAATGGCGTGCCAAAGATAATGAGAAATGTTCCAACATCCGACGAATATTAAAGGCTTCTTCTTTAAACTCTTGCTCTAAAAATGGATCCAAATAATTTGTATAACCGCCATTGTTGATGTTTGGAATAATTGAGCCATGTGGTGCAATACGTGGATAAACTGTTGTCACCACCCATTTACCTTCCCCATTTTTTTGAACATGTAGACGAAAATCATAAACTTGACCCGATTTCATTTTCGATTGAATATACGGTTGCATAATAAACGTACCCGTTTCAAGAAGTTCATGGATTAATGCATTTAACTGTTGCTTTGAGTACATACGATTCTCGCTATTTTGCCGTACCTCAAAATGGTCTCCTATTTTGATAATAAAATAAATTCCTTTTCCTTTCCTGCCGTCAATCGGCTTAAATACGATTTTTTTATGGTGGGCTATATAGCTATGAAAGACATCTGTGTTTTTTACTATTTCTGTTGGAATAATGTATTTATCAAATTCTTTCGCCTCTTTAAGTCGCTCCATAACATTCCATTTATTACCTATTGAATGTGTAGTAAACGGAATCTCCTTTTTCAATCGCTCTATTATTTTTTTTGACACCGCTAATTTTTCTGGACTTCCAGCATTATAAATTACATCTGGAAAGGGCATCACTCTTTCATGCCATTGCCCATCTTCTAATACCTGCCCATTGATCGTACGATTGTCAAAGTTTACCTTTTTAGGTGTAAAGTAAAAAAATTCTACTCCTTCTGCTTTTGCAACTGCTGCATATGCATATGACTTGATAACAGTTTTAGGATCTAGACGATGATGCAACATTCCTATAATTGTCATGCGTTAATCTTCCTTTCTATAGACTCTTTCTATTAAATTCAGATTACGCAGCTTGCATATGGACAGATGCTCTAGTTCTGCAATTATTTTAGTAGTTTTATAGGTAAATCATCTATTTTACCATTTAGGCTCAATGATAAATTTCTTTTTTAATAAGTCTGGATTTAATAACTGAATAGCTGATATACTGCCTAACTCAATTGATTTTTCTGTCGATGTTCTTTCTAATCTCACAACATCAGCAATTACATTTGTTTCATTGCCTTCATAATCATAGGCTCGTAACAGCGAAATAGTGCCTCGACAACGATCTATATCAATCGCTTCTATACGAAAAAACTCTGTTTCAAACTGTTTAACTGTATCTATTAATCGTAAATGTGCTCCATTATGCGTTATTAAAAAAAAGGGAATGGTATCACTACCAATTATTTTTACAAGAAGCTGACCATAATATTTTGAATGAAAATCTGTTATGATATCCTGTAGTGCTTTTATATCGTATAGCGCTTCGCATACAAAGTGCTTTCTTCCTTTTTCAATACCCAACGTTCCCAGCCCCTTCCTATTGCGTTTTAGCAATGGCTCCTTACTCGAACGATAGCAAAATCATTATTTGACCTATCTCGTTATAATATGTCCGTTTTTAAAATATGACGACATGATTTGTAAGGGGAGCTCTAAAAAAATAACAACTTCTTACATAAAAATAAAATACTTATGAAGCCGTACGCTTTACCCGCGGAAAAGCGGGATGTACCAGCGAAATATCGCACTTTACCCGCGATTCATCGTGATTTACCCGCGAATTAACCCACTTTACCCGCGATTCATACAAATGCTTATAATAAACCTGCATTTTTCAAAAATGCCCTAGCTACATCCTCACTATTTTTCCCTTCCACGTTAACTTGATAATTCATTTCACGCATTTGATCATCCGTGATTTGATTGGCCAGTTTCCCTAACACCTTTTCAAGCTCAGGATATTTTTCAAGTGTTTCCTTTCTTAACAATGGCGCGCCTTGATACGGGGGAAATAACTGTTGATCATCCACTAATACAGTCAAATCATATTGGCGTAACTCGCTGTCAGTTGAATAAGCATCCAATAAATCGATATTACCTGATTGGATGGCTTGATACCTTAGCTTTGGTTCCATTGTTGTAACAGAGGCAATATCAATCCCATAGCGCTTCTGAATGCCTACGTAACCATCCTCACGATCATTGAACTCCAACGTAAATCCCGCTTTAATCGACTCTTGCATCGCCTTGATATCAGAAATCGTCTGTAATTGATAAGCTTCCGCTAGTTGTTTTGAAACGGCCAAAGCATATGTGTTGTTATACTGCATTGGACTGAGCATAACCATATCAAATTTCTTCAACATACCTTCTTTTGCCTGTTGATATACTGCTACTTGATCGTTACTTACCGCTTGTTCTTTTAAAAACTCTGCGATTGCCGTACCTGTAAATTCTGGATATATATCAATGCTTCCTGATTTTAGGGCATTAAAAACAAAGGATGTCTTGCCGAGTCCAGGTTTTAATTGAACATCTAAATCTGTATCATTTTCAATCAATAATTTATACATATTAATCAGGATTTCTGGCTCTGAACCAAGTTTACCTGCAATGACGATATCTGCTTTGTTATTAAAGTTTAGGAATGGCATTGCAACCATCATCATAGCCGCAACACTAATGGCAAGTAATACCGAAACTGTTCGTTTAAAAGATAGTGATTCTAGCTTTTTCAAAAGATAATCGAACACTAATGCTAAAATGGCCGCTGGAACTGCACCTAATAGGATGAGCGAAGTATTATTACGATCAATACCAAGCAAAATAATATCGCCTAATCCTCCAGCGCCTATTAATGCAGCTAATGTAGCCGTTCCAACTATTAATACCATGGCTGTGCGAATGCCTGCCATTATAACGGGCATTGCAAGTGGCAGTTCCACCTTCACTAATCTTTTTGCTGTATTCATCCCCATTGCCATTGCCGCTTCATTTAAAGACGGATTGACTTCGTTTATGCCTGTAAATGTATTGCGTAAAATGGGCAGGAGGGCATAGACCACAAGAGCGATTATAGCAGGCGTTTTCCCAATGCCGAGTAACGGAATTAACAATCCTAACAACGCTAATGAAGGGATTGTTTGTAAGGCTGCACTAATGCCAATTATACTTTCCGCTATTTTCTTTTGATGCGTTAAGTAGATACCCAGTGGGATGGCAATGACTACTGCAAAAAATAAGGCAATAAATGATATTTGCATATGCTCTATTAACGATGCAATGAGTTGACCTTTGCGTTCATCCAACACATGTAAAAAATCAGTCATTTGCCTCACCCCGTTCCGTGGAATGGTTGGCTAAAAACTGCAACATTGATTGCCTTGTAATAACTCCAATAATTTCCTCTTCGCTTTTCACTGCCAGACACTCATAGTGCGCCAATTGTTGTAAAATGACTTGTAAAGTAGCCTGATCACCAACACTATGTATCACATAACTTTGATGTTTCGCCTCTACAAACGGTTCAATCACTTGTTGAATGGTAAACACATTCAATGCATCTTCCTTGACCCCAATAAATTTTCGAACAAAATCATTGACGGGATTTTGTATTATTTCCTTTGGTGTACCGATTTGTACTATTTCTCCATCTTTCATCACACAGATGCGATCCCCTAGTTTTAACGCTTCTTGCATATCGTGTGAAACAAAGACAATCGTTTTATTTATTGCACGTTGAAGCTCAAGCAGGTCATTTTGTAATTTTGTTCGACTAATTGGATTCAATGCACTGAATGGCTCATCCATTAATATAATTTCGGGATCTGCTGCCAATGCGCGGACAACCCCAACACGTTGTTGTTCCCCACCCGACAGTTCATTTGGCTTCCTGTCACTATATTGAGCTGGTTCTAGCCCTACCATTTCTAATAATTCATGAACTCGTTGTTGAATTTTTGTCGTTTCCCATTTTTTCATTTCAGGAACAATGGCGATATTTTCAGCTATTGTCATATGAGGGAAAAGTGCAATTTGTTGGAGCACATAGCCAATATTCCATCGTAGCTCATGAATATTATAATCACTAATTCTTTTACCGTTAATTCGTATTGTTCCTTCAGTCAATTGAATTAATCGGTTAATCATTTTTAGTAATGTCGTCTTGCCACAACCACTAGAGTATATAATGACAAAAAACTCCCCTTTCTGTATCTCAAAATTAATGGCATTTACTGCAATTTGGTTATTATCGTATTTTTTTGTAACATTCTCAAATGCAATCATTGACTAAGCTCCTTATAAATTTGATAGATTAAATGTCCGTGTCCTTCCCACTAGTATATCTTTCCACATATTCAAACGGTTAAACTAATAATAGGACAAAGCGATTTTAATAGATTTATAGTTTCATGTACATCTTAGACGCGCTATATGAAACTTTTTCATATGAAAGTTCGTTGTATTAATTATGAATTCTAGTGAAAAACGATGCTTTTTTTTATCTAGTTGTTTTACAATATGAAAAGAGTAAGCGATTTTTTAAGAGAAAAGAAAGGAGGAAGGTGTTGCATAGATTCAACATCTATAACTACATGAGATTATTCAAAAAACTATTAATCGGAATGATTGTCATAGCGTCTGTTATCAGTATTTCCACTTATTTTTTGATTCAGCTATTGAAGCCAACCGACACTGCCGTTCAAAAATATGTAGATGAAGGTCCAAGTGTGGAAGAATTTATTGGCTCTATTGCAGAAACAGCACGACGACTCGGTGCTGAAAATGACTTATATGCATCTGTCATGATTGCGCAAGCCATTTTAGAAAGTAAGCATGGGCAAAGTGGTCTTAGTTCCACTCCTAACAACAATTTATTTGGTATGAAAGGCAAATTTCAAAATGATTCCGTGACACTTGAAACAGTTGAGGATGATGGCTCTGGTAATCTGACAACAGTGATGGCTGAATTCCGCAAATATCCTTCCTACGAAGAATCCATGAAGGATTATGTCCAATTACTCCGCAATGGTGTATCTTGGAACAAAAATTTTTATACAGGTGTCTTTAAAAGCAACACAACATCCTATGCAGATGCGACAAAATTTTTAACAGGCTCTTACGCAACAGATTCAACTTACAATGAAAAGTTAAATAGTCTAATTGCGAAGTACGACTTACAACAATACGACAGCCCTGTAAAAAATAAAAAAACCATTACAGTTGCGGATGGTGACTCGCTGATGCATATCGCACAGACGCATAATGTTAAAGTAACATCCATTAAACAATGGAATCAATTACGTTCAGATAATATTGAAGCTGGACAACAGTTAAATATTTATCAATATTAGGGTAAACATACACAAGGCGAGGTATTCGACGATGCAACTACCGTCAAATGCCTCGTTTTTTTGCATCCATTTTTCTTCAAGTATTACATACATTTAAAACAAGCTTCCAATTGCGGTAATAGTCGTTGCTAAATCTTGGCGATATAACGGATGTTGTTCATCAAGGCTATTGACATTGACCTCATTGCCACCAAGTGAGGCATGAACATAAAGAGTCTGCCCTAGATACAGTGCTACATGCCCTGGGAAAAATAGCAAATCTCCTTTTTGCATACGATCAATTGTTATCTCCTTAATTGGAAAACCTTCTACAATTCTAGCATCTCGGAAAATAATTACGCCATTTAGCAGATAAGCCATCGAACATAAGCCTGAACAATCTATGCCTAGCGGTGACTTACCTCCCCAACGATACGGTGTGGCTATATAGCTTAGTGCTGTTTGTACAACATTTTCTCGAAACGCATGCTCTTCAAAAGTATGTTCAGCAATTTTAGGATGCAACCATTGTGAACGTAAATAGCCAATTTCGCCCGTCGCTAATTGAACGGCAGTCCATGGCGTGTTTGATGTCGTGTCTGAATCTACATTGTATAAAATAGAACCTTTTACCAATGTGATGATTTTGGTGCTTTGTATTTTCGGTTCTTGTAAAACATCTGCGAAACGCTGTCCAATAACATGTTGAGCCTTTTGAATCCAAGTATTTGTAATCGCATCATCGAAAAGGACATGCTTTCGCTGACAATAACCTTCATAGCGATAGGCAGTGCGAACATACAGCCAATCATTTTCTAATTCTTCTATAATTTGAACAGGCATACCGTAAAGTATTTCATCAACAAGCTCGGCATGACGATTGGGTTCAGCATAAAGATTAGCCATCATAGCAATGACAATTGCGTTCATGTTGTCTCTCCTTTCACTCCTATCATCTTGTCATAGACTACCTTTGAAAGACGACCGATTAATTGTCGAGCGACATCATTTTGCTTGACCTCTGAGATAAAAACGCCAATACCATAATCTTGTACGTGACTGTAAACAATGCCAACATCATGGTCAACGGTATCAAGACCACCTGTTTTATGGGCGATTGTCACATCATCGACGATGTAACGGCGCAAGCATTCATGAAAACGCTGACGACACAAGATATCAATAGCAAGCTGGCTTAACACTGGAGATAGCAGATTTTGCCTATAAATTTGGCTAAATAGATGCGCCATATCGCGCGCTGTTGTTATATTATCAATGCCTTTTGCAAGTCGCTCAAAGTCCATCATTTTTCTTTGTAATTGTGTATGAGTCAGTCCGATTTTATGAAAGTACTTATTTAACGCTTCCATACCGATTACATCAATTAACACATTTGTCGCAGTATTATCACTTGTCGTAATCATCCAAACGCACAGTTCATAGATTGTACAGGATGTTACTCGCTGTTCACTAATCACACTAAAATCAACCCAATCGCTAGGGCTAATGGCTATTACTTGATTGATAGGTATATTGCATACATCTATATAATCGAAAATAGCAATGAGTATAGGCACTTTAATTAAGCTAGCACTGGAAAAAGCTTCATCTAGACGCTCGTTGATAACAAAGTCATTTGTCTTAAAATCTTTTACAAACATATGCACTTTATATGGAGCTTCCTGTATAATACGTTGAATCGTTGGCTGCATCATGCACCTACCCTACCACTGTAATGTTTTGCGTTTCCGCATCTATGGTTACGATACGACCTAAAGGCAGTGACATCGTTGGTAAACAGTGACCACAAGCAAGATTTGATAAAATAGGTTTCTTCAAAGGTGTTAAGATTTCCTTAAAAATGGTGTTTAAGGATAAGCTCTGTTCTGGCTGCTTCGGGTTTTCAGGCCCGCAATTTGTCCATGCCCCTAATAGTAAACCTACTGCATCATCAAGCTTCCCAGCTAATTTTAACTGTGTCAGCATGCGATCTATACGCTGCTCACTCTCATCTATATCTTCTAAAAATAAAATTTTACCTTTTGTATCAATTTCATATGGCGTGCCAAGTGACGCTGTAATCAATGTTAAATTGCCCCCAACGAGTTGACCTGTTGCAGTCCCTGTTAGGAGTGTAGTCATTGGTTGCTGTGGAGGATTTTCCAACAGAAACGGCATGGTATCTGTTGCCATCACACAATTCAAAAATGAATTCCATGTATAATGATCCATATTTTGTTGAATAAATTCTGTTGAAGGCATTGGTGTATGATACGTCACTAAATTACATTTTTGATTAAAGGCGATATGTAGTGCAGTCACATCGCTATAGCCTGCGAATACTTTGGGATTTGCTTGTATCATCTCATAATCTAGTCTTGGTAAAATTTTCGTTGCCCCGTATCCTCCACGAATACAAAAAATGCCGTTCACATGGGGATTGCGGAACATTTCATTGACATCATATGCGCGCAGTTCGTCTGAACCAGCTAAATATCCATGTCTAACACGACATGTTTCCCCCACAATGACGTTAAAACCAAGTTTCTCGATACTAGCAATGGCGGGAGTTAGCTTTTCTGGTGGTGTAGCACCAGAAGCACTAAGTAGACCAATCGTATCCCCTTTTAGCAAAGCTTTAGGCACAATCATTCGCTCACCTCTACTTTTCGTAATGTACGATAATTGGCTATTTCCTCTTCATTAGCTAAAACATAATGCCCTTCTTCTATTTCTATAAATGAAGGAGGCGCTAGCTTATATTGATGCTGTAACGGGTTGTAAATTTCCACGACCTTTTCTCGCTCCTTATACGGATTGGGTTCTGGCACTGCTGATAACAATGCTCTTGTGTACGGGTGAATTGGATTAGAAAAAAGTTTTTCGGTCTCTGCTAACTCCACAATTTTGCCTTTATAAATGACTGCCGTACGGTCTGTAATAAATCGAACAATTGATAAATCATGGGCAATAAATAAATAGGTTAAGTTGTTTCGTTGTTGAATCGTCGATAATAAATTGAGCACTTGCGCTCGTATCGATACGTCGAGGGCTGAAATTGGTTCATCCGCAATAATAAACTCTGGCTCCATTACTAATGCACGTGCAATGCCAATCCGTTGACGCTGACCGCCAGAAAATTCATGCGGAAAGCGACTCGCGAACTCGGGTAATAAGCCAACATCTAAAAGTGCGTTTTGTACTTTTTGCTGACGCTCCGCTTCATCTTTAAAGTTTTTCGTATTAATCAGACCTTCCGATATAATATAATCCACCTTTGCCCGTTCATTAAGCGAAGCCATCGGGTCTTGAAAAATCATTTGGATTTTTTGCGTTATTTGTTTGTCCCAATCCTTCGAGATTTTACCGTTAATGTTCTTTCCACGGTACAATATTTGACCACTCGTTACTTCATTGATGCGCATTATAGCGCGGCCAATAGTCGTTTTCCCAGAGCCCGACTCGCCAACTAATCCGAATGTTTCACCTTTATAAATATGAAAGCTGACATCATCGATTGCCACAAATTTATGTTTGCCTTTACCAAACACAATGTGCAAATTTTTCACTTCTAATAACACTTCTTTATCGCTCATTGGCGTACTGCCTCCCTTCTTCAAAAAAAGCTTGTAACGCTGCTGGAGGCTCCACTTTGGGCGCACAGGGATCCAACAGCCAAGTGCGCGCGAAATGTGTATCGCTTACTTGAAAAAATGGCGGACGTACTTCGTAATCAATTTTTAAAGCAAATGGATTGCGCGGGGCAAACGCATCACCTTTAATTTTTTTAAAAAGATTGGGTGGCGTCCCCTTAATCGAATAAAGCGGTTGCCCTTTTAACCCAAGTTGTGGTAGTGACGAAAGAAGCGCCCATGTATACGGATGTTTTCCATTAAAAAACACTTCATGTGTACGACCAACTTCGAGTATGTCCCCTGCATACATGACCGCGATACGGTCCGCAACTTTTGCTACAACGCCTAAATCATGTGTAATATAAACGATTGTTAAGCTATATTTTTGCTGAAGGCTTTTTAGTAGTTGCAAAATTTGTGCTTGTATAGTTACGTCCAATGCGGTTGTTGGCTCATCACAAATTAAAATTTTCGGTTTACACGCGAGCGCAATAGCAATCACAATTCGTTGCCGCATGCCTCCTGAAAATTCATGAGGGTATTGCTTGTAGCGTTTCTCTACATCACCAATACCGACGTCAGTTAATAATTTAAGTGTTTCAGTATAAGCTGCTTTGCCCTTGAGCCCTTGGTGTAACACCACACATTCCTCAATTTGTTTGCCAATCGTTTTCAATGGATTCAATGATGTCATCGGATCTTGTGTAACGATTGCGATTTCTTTTCCTCGAATAGTTAACCATTGTTGTTCTGTGTTAAATAGCGCTAAATCCATACCATTGTATATAATTTGACCTTGGGCAATCGAACCATTTTTATCGAGCAAGCCCATAATTGATTTCATTAGAACGGATTTTCCTGAACCTGATTCACCAACAATGGCTAGACTTTCTCCTTTATATAAATCAAGAGAGATTCCCCTAATAGCTGTTAGTACTTGCCCTCGTAGTGTAAATGTAATGACTAAGTTTTCAATCGTTAAAATACGGGAATTTATTTGCTTCACAAACAATCATCTCCCTTCTATACATGATTTTTTGGATCTGCTGCATCTGCAAATGCATTCCCAATAATATAAAATGCTATCGTAATAATACTTAGTACAATACTTGGGAAAATTAACTGATACCTTAAATCAGGTGACATCATCAAGACACGCCCTTCATTAATTAAATTCCCTAATGATGGTTCACTAATTGGTAGCCCTAAACCGATATATGTTAAAAACACTTCTGCGCCAATCGCAAACGGAATCGCTAAACTCATGCGAAGCATAATAACTGAGATTAAGTAAGGTAATAAATTTTTTACAATAATTCGATAGTCTGATGTCCCCAAACATTTCGATGCTAAATTGTATTCCCGATCTCGTAAAATTACGATTTGATTTCGAATAAAGCGCGCCATTTCTACCCACCCCGTAATGCACATAGCAATGATTATGGTAGAAATGCTCGGACGTAAAATATAAGACATTAAAATAAGGACAATTGTTGTTGGGATATTATCTACAACGTTATAAAGCTGTGTAATCGGCATTTCTAGCTTACGAGAAAAGCCCCACAGTGTTCCGATTGTAATGCCGATAAACGCTTCCACCAATGCGACCACACAGCCAATCATTAACGAGGTCCTTGTGCCAGCCCAAATTCGGGACCATAAATCTTGTCCAATGGAGTTTGTACCAAACCAAAACTCGGCATTGGGGGCAATATTGCGTGCCTGTAATCCCGTTTGGTCATCGAGATAGATTTCGGTCGGAGATTTTTGTGCTGGCAAATACGGCTGAAAAATGGTGAACGCCACAATAATGCAAACCATTACTAATAAGAAAACAGCCCCTCGATTTTTTAAAAATGATTTCCAAGTGGAGCGCCAATAAGAATAATTGGAGTAGGCGGTGTCTTCTGCCTGACCATCAGTCGCTTCTACAAAGTCAAATAGTTGTGCACGGGACTTGTCTGATATATGATCGATTTCCTCTGTATACATGCTCATTAGCGCACACTCTCCCCTTTCCCTAATTTAATCCGTGGGTCCACGAGTGCCATCGCAATATCACCTAAAATTAAGCCAATAATGCCAAGTGATGAAAAAACTAGTACTAAACCTTGTACAATCGTATTATCCTGTCGTTGAATAGCATCCACGAGTAATCCACCCATCCCTGGAATAGAATATAAAGATTCGATATAAATGGAGCCTGTAATCGTAAAAAGAATCGTTGCTGGCAAATATTGTGCCATTGGAATAAAAGCATTGCGTAATACATGACTAAACATTAAGGTACGCTCTTTCACGCCTTTCGCACGTGCAAGCTTAATGTAATCTTTGTTTAATTCATCTACCATGTACCGGCGCATCCACATCGCATAGGAAGCAGTCGGTGCTAACGCCATCGAAGTAAGCGGTAATAGCCAGGTGATTGGCTTATATTCATCAAACAACATCGGCAAACGGAAAATATCTGTAATATACATTTGAATAACTAAGTAATACACTGCTGCTGGTACTGCAACGACAAAAACTATATAGCCAGTTCCTAACCGATCCAGCCAGCGCCCCTTCATTTGTGCCATTAATATTCCGAGCGGTACACCGATCAACAGCGATATGCCAACTGCTCCTAACCCAAAGAACAATGAATACATGATTTTATCTGCAAGTATTGTCACAACAGGCACATCCGTACGATATGTAACGGATTTGCCTAAATCACCTTGCAATAAATCCGTATAAAAATTCCCCAATTGAACAAGCAATGGATCACGTAATCCTAAATTCGTTAAATACACTTCTTTTTGTGCGGGTGACATTTTCTCTGCCGCTGCCCCTAAGTAGCCTTCTTCTGGCATTAATCGTAGTAATGAGAACACAATTGTGATAATAATAAATAGCGTAACAATGGATTGTAACAAGCGCTTTCCTACATACCAAAGCATTTAAGCATCCTCCCTCCAGTAAAACTGTTACAAAAGCAGGAAGGAGATGCCGAATCAGCATTTTCGGTCATCTCCTCGATATTAAAAAATCACCACTATACGCCTACGGATTGCATTTTGGCAATGATTATTCCTTTCTTTTATTTGGCTGCGTTCGCCAATGCATCCATACGTTCTTGCTCCCACTGTGCCAATGCTTTCTTAAAGTCATCATTACTCATTGGCTTTGCTAACACTTGCTGTCCTTTAAACTTCTCTGCTGTCACACCAAATGGTGAGTACTGGGCTTCAAATGGATTTAATTTTGAAGCAACATAACCGCTACCACCTACAGAGTATGGAATAACAAAGGCCTCTTCAATTAAGAAAGCTTCTGCTTGAGCAAAAAGGTTATAACGCTCAGTAGTATCGATTGTCGCTTTCGCCTTTTCTAATAAATTTAAGTAAACAGTTTGACCATTTGCTTCCTTGTAGCCTTCAGCTAATTCTGGCTTATTGTAAGTACCATCCACACTAAATGGTTCTGTATACGTTGACGGGTCTGCATAATCTGGCCCCCAGTTCGCTTCTAGTAATGCAAATTTACCAGGGCGTCGAACTTCTGATAAGAAACCTGTCGAAGGACCTGCTTCAACGATAATATCCACATAGTCAGTACCTAATAATTTTTCGACTTGTTGTTCAATGACTTGGGTACGATTGGCCCAGTCAGGCATTCCGGCGTTATATGGCATTAATACCTTTACTGGGAAAGTCGCTTTCCCTTCTAATGCCGCCTTGGCTTTGTCCCTATACTGTAAAGCTAAATCTTTATTAAAAGAATCATTGTTTGTAATCGCCGCTAATGAATCAAGTTGTGTATAGTCGACTCCTTCAACATCAACAAAGTTTTTCGGTGTGATCGTATTGCTTAGTAAATCTTGAGGGTTAAATGGTTCCACCGTTAGCATCGCTGATACACGATCAAGCCCATGGAAAAGCGATTTTCTGAAATCTTTATTATTAACGGCAATCTTCCAGTTTTCAGGTTCATATTCCCCAGCGAATTGCGGGTCAAAGTTTAGGGCATAAAAATACGAATAAAAATTATTTTGCGTTTGACGTACTTGGGATTTTTTCTTATCATCCTTCAGCCATTCGTCAATGATCGAAGTAGGAATGGTTGCTGTGTCGATTTCGCCCCGTAAAAATAGTTCGGGCGCAACGGTTGCTGCTTCTTTGTTATATTTATACCGAATGCGATCAATCAGCACGTTGTCTTTATCCCAATACGTATCATTTTTTACAAGAACACGCTCATTTTGAGGTTCGAATTTGTCTAATAGATAGGCACCGTTATACAAGAAATTTTCATGTGTAGTTCCAAATTGCTCGCCCTTTTCCGTTAAAAACTTCCCATTTACAGGGAAGAAACATACATAGTTCAACATCGACAGAAAATAAGGTGTAGGAGCCTCCAGCGTGTATTCAACCGTATGTTGATCGATTGCTTTGATGCCCACTTTTGAAAAATCAGTTAGCTCACCGTTATAAAACGCCTCACCATTTTTGACTACCATGGCACTCCAGACGGTCGAAGATTCATTTTTTGCATCGAGCACATACTGCAAACCATCCACAAAGTCTTGTGCCACTAAATCTGCATATTCCTTTCCATTATGGGTAACCCATTTTACATCATCACGTAGCTTAAATGTCCAAACAGTCGCATCTTCATTTGACGACCATTCTTTCGCTAAGCCTGGTTGCACAATCCCATACTTATCATATTCAATGAGGCCATCCACTAAATTGGCAGCTACAGCAAATTCATTTGTTTCAGAGGTTTTTAAATAGTTTAATGTTTTAATCTCACCTGAATAAACGACCCGATACTCTGATTTTTTCTCGTCAGAAGAATCATTACTACAGGCTGCACAAAGAAAGACGACTAGACATACTAAAAGAAACCATTTCCTTTTCCTCATAAGCATCCCCCTACGTATTTTTATCTTGAAAATCCTATTCCATTTGCATCCGTCATTGTGATTCGATCATTGTTAAAAATAGGTCCACCTGCAATAGGATCTTTCAAACATAAACTTGGTCCGTCTAAATCTATCATTGTGATATTTTTTTGTGATGCAGCAAAATGTGCAGCCGCACTCACACTAATTTTTGTTTCAAGCATGCAGCCCATCATACAAGCAATGCCATGAGCTTCTGCAATATGGCAAATCTTTTGCGCATGAAAAATGCCACCTGTTTTCATTAATTTAATATTGATGAAATCAGCAGCACGTCGTTCGATAATAGTGAGGGCATCTTTTGCCGAAAAGACACTTTCATCAGCCAATATATTTGTCAACGTATTGGCTGTTACATATTGCATACCCGTTAAATCAGCATAGTGCACAGGCTGTTCCACTAATTCGATATTGCTATTTGCATCTTCAAGTGCACGAATTATCCGAACCGCTTCTTTTGGCGTCCATCCTTGATTGGCATCTACACGTAATGTAATGGCTTTGCCTACTGCATCCCGTATAGCCGTCACGCGCTGGACATCTGTCGCGGGATCCTTGCCAACCTTGACCTTCAATATTTGAAAGCCACGTTCCACCGCTGATAGGCTATCTTTTATCATGTCCGCTACACTATTCACGCTAATTGTAATATCTGTTGTTAATGCCTTGCGATAGCCCCCTAATAATTTATACAATGGCGTCTTGTGATGCTGTGCCAATAAATCATAAAGCGCCATATCTACCGCCGCTTTCGCACTCGTATTTTGATAAATACTGTTGTCCATTCGCTCCATCACAACGGCTATTTCTTGTAAATCCATACCTACTATGGTAAGCTTAATATAGTGTTCAATAGCATCTCTAATCGAACCTAAAGTTTCCCCTGTAATAACAGCAGTTGGCGCAGCCTCACCTATGCCAATTTGTCCGTGCTCACTATGAACGTAAACGGCAATATTTTCAATGCTACGCACGGTTCTTAATGCTGTTTTAAATGGCACAATAAGGGGGGCTTCTACCGTTGCAACAACAATATCTTTAATCTTCATGCATTCACCTACAGTCTATTCTTAAGTTAAGAACTGTAAAATTCGAAGTACTTCAAAATAATCATCCGTGACAAATTCAACCGTGTTGTGGGGCTTAAACGTTGCATTTGGATAAAAGGAATTGCGGTAAGCGCGTGTATGGTCACGGTAAATTATTTCCACTATAAATCGCTGAGGCAATGTCACTTGTAAGTCATCTCGGGAGACCTTCATAGAGGCTTCCACAAGTCGTTTCGTTTCAGCAATTGCCAATTGAGGACTGACACTTATTGTGGCATTCCCCACCCCTTCCTTGGTAGCAAATGTCACAATATTGCGATTGAAGGATTGAATTTCTTCTGTTAGTCCAACATCTCCACTAACAAATGAAACAGGAACACCATGTAAAGCAGCGGCATACGTATTGATAAGAAACTCACTTGCGTATTCACCATTGATTTTAATATCAGCAGTAACACATAGCGTGTGTGCTAATGGATTACGTTCACTGCCTCCTTTACTGTGATAGCCGATGAAAATAGCACGGTCAAAACTACTATCAAGTCCGGCTACCATACACATCGGATCATATGTCCATCCGCGAATGACCTTACAATTAACTGGCAAATTCGAAATATCAAGATTACGAGCTGAATCATGCGCATCCTTTAGTAAAATTTCCGTGGCGCCTCCTAAAATGGCACCTTCAATGGCTGCCTCCACTTCCTTCGTCATCTGCTTTTGAAAAAAATAATAGTCAGGCGCATTCAGTTCCGTTTCACTCCAAGATGTTGTGCCTGTAATGCCTTCAATATCTGCACTAATATAGACTTTCATAAATATCGATACTCCTTTATCAAATTGTCATCAATGTGTGCCTCTATTGCACCGTAAAAAGCTTGTTTGGCATTTATCCTTCTTGCCCAAGCTATATTGTGAAAATCATAATGCCACCATTCCTCAGCATAATTCGTAAAGCCAACTGCCGTCATACAGTGATACAAAAGACGTCGATGAACACAGGCTTCCTTATTTTCATTAGGATGCTGTTCAAAATAACGGGTCGCAGATTTCTCACTAAGCTCATCAAATGCTGTCCCAAGATTTAACGCTTTCCCTTTACTATTTGCGAGCGTTAAATCAATGGCACCTCCCGTTAAATGTGGTAGTAGATGCTCTTGCCCCTCCCTTGGAAAAGCGACAAATTTTAATGTCTTGTTAAAAATTTCTTCTTTTGTGAAGTTTGGGTGTTGGTCTTTGAGTTGCGCAGCAAAATGTGTAAATAAATATTGTTGCACTTGTAGCGGTCGGTACCCGTCATAGACAATGAAACTATAGTTTTCAGGTAATAGTAATAAAGCTTGTTGTAATCGTTCATATACTGCTTGGCGCAAGTAAATGAATTGTAAGCTACTAGCAATTTGTTGCTTATAGTACACGGGCTGGGTAAAGATTCTTGGGTGTAGGTGGTCAATGTTCATCAATGGCTCACAACTGTTAAGCACAATAGGATTGGATGGATTTGTCGGTGTCTCGTGTGCAATTGGCAGCAATAATTTTTCATGCATTCGCATCACCTTTTATCGTAAAGAATGTTTAATTGTTAGATAATTCAGTATTTTCATTGAATATTAACACACCGCTTCATAGTTGACTAGATAAAAAAACAATAATTACATAATAATGGTTATTATCTAATCGTTATACAAAATTTGCTATGCAGCGCTTAAACATTACAATATATGGTCGAAACATTTATTTTTTTATACGACTTTAGCGATTAAGTAAACTTTAAAAATAGACATGATTGCCCAAATACCTTAATGAAAGGGAAGTTTTTATGGAGGTGATACCATGGTAATTATTAAGAACAATATGGTTCAATACTCGCTACAAAATCGAACTGATACACTCCAAATACCGTATGGGCTTATTAAAATGAAATCCATTCGGCATACAACGAATCCTTTTGTGGCACCATCACTTTCCGTTCAACGCATAGAAATCAATTACGAAAAATATAAAACCATTCAGATTTCCCCAAAAGATAGACAGGCATTTGTAGAAGCGTTGCAACAAAAGAACCCATCCATTCACCTTGATAATTGCATCTAGAATAGTAGCATGCGTCTGAGCTCTTCATTGAACTTTTTCTTTTTCTGGACGTAAACCTGGTTTCATTGCTTCAAATAAGTGCAATCTGCTCTGATTTTGTTTTTCATTCTACAAGTAGCATTGCCCTTACACATTATGCTAGGAATGTTAGGTAAAGAATGTACCTCTTGAAGCAACATAAAGGTGTCCTCTATCCAGTTACCCGACCTTCTAGTTAGTAAAATAGTACCGCGTGGATAGCATAAGAGTTGATGTATGTATTAGATGATTATCAGGTGTATTTACACTAAAAAGAAAACATTATAAAGACTTTTTTTGGCAAGCGTTCAACATGTAAACAAAAAAGCTATTGAAACATTCGAATGTTCAATAGCTTTTCGTTTATTTTTTAAATGAATAGGCTTCTACTACGTGTCCGTCTCGACCCGTTGTTGTTTGCGCTTGTGACAGGGAATTTAAAATAGCTTCTTCTGTTGCTTCCGCAGCAGCGGTAAATAAATGATTCATAATAGGATGATCTTCACGTAGCTGTATACGTGTCTCCAAATGTTGGGACGAATGATGCGCAATATGGTGTGCCGTTGTAAAGCCGATGACTATATCACCACTTCCATGAGAAAAATGGCTACCTGTTCGTCCAAGCCCTATACCACAACGTTTAATAACACGTGTTAATTGGCGACTACTAAGCGGTGCATCTGTTGCTAACACAATAATAATGGAACCATCTGTTGGTGAGAACGCAGCATTGCTATTAGGATTTGGCAGATTGTAACGCTCAGCTATAAACTCTGAGCTATGACCGAAATTACTTAGCACGATAATCCCCACCGTATAGCTAATTTTATCTTGTTCTAGAGTCACTATGCGCGATGCAGAACCTATTCCGCCCTTATAGCCGAAACAAATCATGCCTTTTCCCGCTCCAACTGCACCTTCTTTAGCGGTATTTTCGGACGCATTACGAATTGCTTGGAGCGCGTGCTCTGGTGTGATCGGGCAAGCTCGAATCGAATTTAAATAACTATCATTACATTCCCCAACAACCAAATTAATTGTCCCTGTAGAAAGACCAATATCCTGATTAGTATTTAACATATATTGCAATGTTCCTTGCGTTACTGCGGGCACCCCAAACGTATTTGTTAGCATAATAGGAGCTTCAATAACACCTAGTTCATTGACTTGCACGAGTCCTGTCGTTTTGCCGAAACCATTTAGCACATAACTAGCACCTGTAACTTTTTGTTGAAACAAATTGCCACCATGTGGTAAAATCGCCGTCACCCCAGTACATGCATATGCTCCCACATCATCTAGCTTTTCATCCAGTGTGACATGCCCAACTTGAACACCTTGTACATCCGTAATGCAATTTTTTTTACCGACTGGTAATGTGCCAATGACCATACCCAACTCCCGCACTTTTTGTGTCATTTTTTCACCCCTTCTCAATGCTTTTTACTCTTTTAATGCATGTTCTACAGCAGCAAGCGCATGAATAATAGTCGTGTCGAAAACAGGGACTTGGACATCTTCTTGTTGTATTAGTAAACCAATCTCCGTACAACCTAAAATAATTCCTTGCGCACCTGATTTCACAAGGCGCTCAATAATTTGTAAATAGCTTTCTTTTGAAGTTGTTTCAATCTTCCCTAAACATAATTCCTCATAAATAATTTGATTAACCATTGTTCGTTCATCCGCGTTTGGCACCATTACATTTATGCCAAACTGTTCAATTCTATGTTTATAAAAATCTTGCTCCATTGTATATTTTGTGCCAAGCAACGCAATCGTTTGCAGACCAGCCTGTTGAATTTGAACGGCTGTTGCATCGGCAATATGTAAAATTGGAATAGTCAAACGCGCTTCCATAAATTCTATGACCTTATGCATTGTATTCGTACAGATCACAATGAAATCGGCACCTGCTTTTTCTAAAGACCAAGCAGCCTCTCCTAGTATTTCTCCTGCATTTTGCCATTGTTCATTTGCTTGATAGTATTCAATTTCTTGAAAATCGACACTATATAAAATGCATTTTGCCGAATGTAAACCACCCAATTGTTGCTTCACTTGCTCATTTAGAAGGCGATAATACATAGCTGAAGATTCCCAGCTCATACCACCAATTAAGCCAATCGTTTTCACATCATCCACTCCCTATTCTATTAATCGTCATTTTTAAATAAACTGCTCTCGATACATTTTCATGTATTCAAATTAAAGGTATAAAAGAAAAAGCAAGTTGAATACTAATTTGGAAAAAGTATTGTGTTACCATTTTACCTTTACTATATATTACCACCACACAGCAAATCATTTCGAGAAAAATATCTTTTTATTATTAAGAATTTTTAAAAATTTGATATTTTATAAAAAAAGAGTGTAGACTAAAACTTATTAAAAAAAGGAGGAATATAAATGGAGTGGATATCAAATATAGTAGATAATACAAATAATATTCTATGGACGTATCTTTTAATCATATTATTATTAGCTGCTGGATTATATTTTTCATTTGGCTCTAAATTTGTACAAGTACGTCTTTTCCCAGAAATGTTTCGTTTAATAACAGAAAAAAGAGATGGTGAGTCGGGGGTTTCTCCGTTCCAAGCTTTCACGATTAGCGCAGCGTCTCGTGTAGGTACGGGTAATATAACAGGTGTTGCACTTGCTATAGGTGTCGGTGGTCCTGGTGCCGTATTTTGGATGTGGATTATTGCCATTCTTGGTATGGCAACCGCTTTTATTGAAAGTACACTTGCTCAAGTGTATAAAGTAAAAGACGGCGATACTTTTCGTGGTGGCCCTGCCTATTATATAGAAAAGGCATTAGGTCATAGAAAGTTAGGGATTGTTTTTAGTATCCTTTTAACATTAAGCTTTGGCTTTATTTTTAACGCAGTACAGTCTAATACGATTGCGACTTCTGTAGGTGAAGCATTTAATATTAGACCTTTTATTATCGGCATTGTATTAGTAGTGTTAACGGCTATGATCATTTTCGGTGGTGTACATAGAATTGTTAAATTTACACAAGTAATTGTACCTGTAATGGCCGTCTTTTATTTACTCGTTGCACTTTATGTCGTTGTAACAAATTTAGGGGAAATCCCAACCGTGTTTAAACTTATTTTCTCTCAAGCGTTCGGCCTACAAGAAGCTGCAGGCGGTGCCATTGGAGCAGCCATTATGCAAGGTGTTCGTCGAGGCTTATTTTCCAATGAAGCTGGTATGGGGAGTGTGCCGAATGCAGCAGCAACTGCCAATACATCACATCCTGCTAAACAAGGACTTGTGCAAAGTTTAGGCGTATTTTTTGATACAATTATGATTTGTTCTGCCACTGCATTTATCATTATTTTAGCGGGCTTATATAAAACAGGTGAAAGTAATGGAATCGTCCTTACACAAAATTCTCTAGCAGTGCATGTTGGTGACTGGGCTCCTTACTTTATCGCCATTAGTATTATTTTCTTCGCATTCAGTTCTGTTATTGGTAACTATTATTACGGTGAATCCAATATTGAGTTTATCAATGCTCATAAAAGCTGGATGACCGTTTATCGTCTACTTGTGCTGGCCATGGTAATGTTCGGCTCCGTAGCACAAGTTCAACTTGTTTGGAACTTAGCGGATTTATTTATGGGTCTTATGGCGCTCATCAATATTACGGTAATTATGATACTTGGTAAAATAGCTTTCCGTGTATTAGATGATTTTACACTACAACGAAAAGCAGGAAAAAATCCTGTATTTTACGCAAAGTCCATCCCTGGTTTGAAAAATACAGACTGTTGGGAAGATCATCGCTCATAAGAAAACGCCATTCCCTCAAGGATTACTTGAAGGAATGGCGCTTTTTTGGTGCCTGACACCCAAACAATTTTGAAAATTAAAAATTAGCTTTTTTTCATCGCTTCTGTAAATAGCTGCGATTGCCCTCTTGGAATACTCAATGTTTTCCATTCTTCCCCTTTTATTTGCTTCCCGACATAGATAATTTGCCCAACATGTGCTGCATAATGTGCCATCTGTCTTTCTATCGCATCAATCACTGTATGTTGTTGCCCTCTTATGAAGACATGTGCCATTAAATCCAGCTCGGTTAAGCTTAGTAGTGAATCTAAGAAGACTTGCCAACCCTTTTCCCAAATAGTTAGTAGCTCTTCTTTAGTATCAATACTATCAATAAATTCTTCATCACGATTTCTTGTTGTTTTTTCTCCATCTGTCGTTAAAAAGTCTGTCCATCTTGAAATCATGTTGCCACTTACATGTTTGACAATGACTGCAATACTATTGGACTCTTCATTGAAAGCCCAGTGCAATTGCTCAATATCTAATTGTGCGATTGCTTTATCACCGTCCGCTTTAATCGTTTTAAATCTTTCTCGTACAGCTTTTAAATATGTTTCACCTATGCTCATTTCTAACTACCTCCCCCTTGTGCCAGTCACCCAAACAATTCCCAATTCTCAAACTATTTCTCTGTGGATACAAGTTAATACCCGCGGAAAGCATGGTATTACCCGCGATTTACCACTGAATACCCGCGAAAAATCATGAAATACCCGCGATTTAACCTTAAATACCCGCGAAGTATTGTCATCATGCTACAAAAAAGCTAGCGCTATGTCAATGTAGCACTAGCTTATCATGTTATAAGTTTTCATCTATATACGTTTCTAAATCCGAAACAATTGTATCGATTGGAACATCGTTTGCATCTTTTGCGTATCCGTCATATTGTTTTACAAGAATTCCGTCTTTATCCACTAAGAAAAACTGAATACCGTGGATTACTTGATCTGAATTCGGGTCGTCTTTGACAAGTAATTTTGTTGATTTCACTGCATATTGCTCAATATATGACTGTGAATATCCTGTAAGGAGATTCCATTTAGATTCGTCAGGTACAGTGTATCTCGTTAAATAATCAGCTAGTACTTCCGGCGTATCCACCTCAGGGTCAACTGAAAAAGCGACAATATTATAATCCTCTATCCCTTTTTTCTTCAGCTTTTCTTGCACTTGCGTCATGTTAAACGTCATTGGTGGACAAACTGAATTACAATTCGTAAATATATACATGCCCAACCAAGGTTTCCCTTTTAAACTGTCTAGTGAAACAGTTTCTCCTCGTTGATTAATATGTTCAAAATCCTGCATTTCCAAACTATAATCAGCTTTAAACTTTGCGTTCCCGCATGCACTAAGTACAGTCACTAAAGTCAATAGTAGTACAAACCACATTACTTTATTTTTCATCTTTACACACTCCCTACTTACACTACCCCCATCTTATCGAATGATGTAAGCGTTGACAACCACCTGTCGTGACAGCTTTCGTACATCTTTGTGAAGTCAACTTCACTTAAGTGAAACAATCACATCATGAATCGCATCAAGCTTAACCTCTACTCGATGTAATAAGTAAAACGACATGAGGATAGGAAAACCAATATCAGATAACATTGTCAGCCATTGTTCCATACTGCCCTCTCCTTTCGACATGCTTTGCTTGTCTTAAAAATGGTCTTTGCAACAACTGCAAAGACCATGTCATTCATTCGTTCATGTTAAACGCTGAAACTTGACGATCAATCATACGTGCACCTTTTATGCCAACCAAAGCACCTGCTTGTCCACCAAATACATTACTCATAATGATTGTTTGCATCACTTGTTGAATTTCAGCAGATGTAACATGTGGCTTCGGTGCATCAATGGCAATCGTCGCCGTTTTTCCTAATGCTGTATGAAATTGCAACTCTAAAACTTTTGCCATCAGTCCTACCTCCTTTTTATTGTAATGACGACAATTCTGTTATTTCTTGCTTACTAATACTGTCAAGTGGCTTTGATGAAAGACTCGCAATCGCTTTCGCTACCGTTACTAACGCTGTTGGTGTATGCGTGTCGTTTACATTACGGTAGGTTTTAATTACAAATTTCGGCTTATTTGTTTCAGTATGTCCCACCACATACTTTAAGCGAAGGGATGCATCTAATAATTGGGTTTTTGCCATCCGTAACACCCCCTTTCTACACAATATATACAGCTATTTGTAAAAATAGGGACATGTTTCTCTTGAAAATTTAACGTAGAAAGCCATCAGCGACTGGGATAGGCATCGAGCAGTCCGCTGCTACCTGAAAAACCCTTTTTCCACCTTCATTATTCCTACATAAAAAAGCCCAGATACTCATATCTAATGAGCATCTGGTTGTGGCATCATCACCACTCGTTGCAATACGAGCATGTAATTTTTAACCTTCACTACTTACAAAATATCTAACCATGTTTTAATAGCTGTACCTAAAATTAATACTGCTAAAATTGCTTGTAGTGCTTTTGTATTGAGCTTGCCACCTATTTTTGCGCCAAGTGGAGCTGCAAGTAAACTTGCCACAATCATGATTGCTGCTGGCCCATAGTCGATTTGACCTGTCATAATTTTCCCTACTGTTCCACCGATTGATGAAATAAATGTTATCGCTAAGCTAGTGGCAATCGTCATACGTGTTGGGATTTTCAAGACAACAAGTAAGATTGGTACTAATAAAAATCCACCTGCTGCTCCAACAATCCCTGAACCAATCCCTACGACAAACGCTAAACCCGCTGCTAATGGTTTACTAAATGTAATCTGATCTAACTGCTTATCGTCAATTTGCTTTTTCGGAATAAACATCATAACAGCAGCAATTAAGGCTAAAACACCATATACAATATTTACTGCTGCTTCTGGTAACATGCTGGATCCAAAACTACCGATAAAGCTACCTATTAAAATTGCCGTACCCATAGTAAGAATTAGCGATTTGTTTAAATAGCCACTTTTGCGATATGCCCATACTCCTGCAATCGATGCAAAAAACACTTGAATAGCACTAATACCGGATACTTCATGTGCACTGAAAGCTGCTAGCCCAAATAATGGTGGAATATATAAAAGCATAGGGTATTTAATAATGGATCCCCCTACGCCTACCATTCCTGATACGAATGATCCGACAAAACCAATTAAAAATATGACAACGATGAATGAAAACTCCATCGTCACACCTTCTTTCTACCTTATTTTCTTTAAGTATAGAGTGTGAATTGCTTTAAAAATATAGGGGGAAGCCCCTATCCTTCAGAAGAAAAGGCGATTATTTATTGTCGATAAGAGGAGGAAAACGATAGATATAACACCCTAGCATAGAAAAAGCGATAAAGCAGATTGCTTTATCGCTCAGGGAAGATATATAGAAGGTTGTTCCATTACAAAACGTCAGACTTTAGAAAGAAAAAGACTTTATTGGGCAGCCCACGTATGCTACGTAATATACTTATTTGTAATACCGTATTGAATAAGCTCTGCCTTGCTTTTTAAATTTAGCTTTTGCATAATGTTGGCTTTATGGTTTTCTACCGTTTTAGCACTAATAAATAGCTTTTCTGAAATTTGCATATTCGTAAATCCTAAAATGGTTAATCGAACAATTTCCTGCTCACGTGTAGATAAGATATCGGCATTGTTTTTACCTTTTTTCTTAAATAACTTTTCTAGTTGACCTTTTGGTAAGCCCACTTCATAGTAGCGACGGCTTGTATAGACACTTTGAATCGCTTCGTACATTTCGCCACCTTGACTATTTTTTAAAATATAGCCATCTGCTCCTACTTCCATCGCTTGTTGAATATAGGCTATCTCATTATGCATTGTCAGCATAATTATTTTTGTGTCAGGTAAATTTTTTTTAATTTCCTTTGTCGCAGTAAATCCGTCCAACCCATTTGGAATTGATATATCCATTAAAATCACATTCGGCTCAGTCTGGTAGGCAAGCTGAATCGCCTCTTCTCCATCACTTGCCTCTCCTACAACTGTCATATCTGAATAATTCCCTAAAAGGAGCGCAATGCCCTTCCGTATTAAAACATGGTCATCGACAAGTAATATTTTAATCATATTGCGGCCTCCATCTTGGAATGACGATATCGATACATGTCCCTTGTCCTACTTTTGACAGAATTGAACAAGTACCACCCAACTGATCGACCCGTTCCTCCATATGCTTTAACCCTAGCCCTGCATTTTGAATCTTGTCCCGTTCAAAGCCAATCCCATTATCTTGAATGGTCATATAAATATGCGTATTGTCCTTTTTAATATGGATATGCACTTGGGTTGCTTTTGCATATTTAATAATATTATGCAATGCTTCTTGTGTAATTCGATATAAATTAATCTCAACTGCTGGGTCACATCGATCAAGACCACGTGTCGTTAATTGAATATCTAAACCCGTTATTTGTTTTTTTATCGCATCAATTGTCGCCTGAATAGTCGGCTCTAAGCCTAATTGGTCTAAACTGTGCGGTCGTAATTGGTGAGAGTATGCGTTAATGTCATTCATAACTTTTTGCAGTTCCGCACGCACCTCGGAAATATACTCATTCAACTGCGCATTATCTTGTACAAAAGATTCAATCGCTTGTAGCGCAATAGATACCGAAAATAAAGATTGGCCAACTCCATCATGTAGTTCTTGTGCTAAGCGTTTATGTTCTGATTCCTTTGCTTCGATTAATGCTCGAATCATTTTTTTATTAATGGCAGCCTCTTGTGCTTTTTTTAATGTTTCCTGATCACGTAAGACAAGTAAATATTCTGTTTCCCCTGTATTTTCATTAGCATAAATAGCGGCTGTGCTCATTTCGACATCAATCTTTCGACCATGATAAATGGGCATTTCCGATAAAAATGAAGGCACTTCATTGTTTGCAATTAAATAGCATGTTGGTTCACTCTGCTCCCTTTTACGAGTCATACAATAAGAACAATACGGCACAAAATCACCTTTTTGCCAACCAGTTAAGCGTTGTGCAGCAGGGTTCATCATAATGATTTCCCTGCTTTCCTTCATAATAATAATCCCATCTTGAATATGCTCATAAATTTGCTGTAAATACTCATTTTGTAGCTGGGAATGCATACTTTACACCTCCTTATACATCATTCCTTTTACTTTACACGGTCTTTTCATCATCGTGTAGCTATTTACACTATACCCTTTTTTTCGTAAAAAGCGGCTAGCCAGATTTAAATCCATTTGACTCTCTACTATCAGATGGACAGGGCGATTTTCGATTTGTTTATAAAAACGTGGTAAATAGCCGTATGGAATATGCTTACTATTATAAACTAAACAGCCGGTTGTATTGTAATCCCGTACATCAAGTATTTGATGTCCTTCAGCTACTTGACGGTACGGTATATCTTTTACCTGTTTGACAGGGACAAAACGAATATAATAAGCCCGTACTAAAACAATGGCTAGGGCAACAATTAGAAAAATGATCATAGAAACCTCCAAAAAGAGTGCCTCACATGGAAGGCACTCTTTGCACTAATTACTTTATTTTACTTCTTTCACCCATTGACCGTAGCCGCCAGTCATATTGACTAAATTGTGGAAGCCATTTGCTTTTAATACACTTGCTGCAATGGCTGAACGACCACCTGCTTGACATTGAACAATGAGTTTTTTATTTGGTACTTCGTCTAAACGATTTTTTAATGTACCAACCATTATGTGCTGTGCACCTTCAATATGTTCTTCATTATATTCTGTCAGATTACGCACATCTAATACAGCTACATCTTCTGTGTCCATCATCGCTTTTGCCTCAGAAGGTGTAATATTTTCATATGAATCTAGTTCATTCGCTTGCTCAATCATCGCTTCTACATCGGCATAACCTAGTACTTGGTCAATACCGATTGAGCGAAGTGCAATTAACATGTCTGGCATTTGAGCAGGGTTAGCAAGTAAATATAACGGTTCCTTGTAGTTAACAATCCAGCCCATCCAGTTTGTGAAGGAGTTATTAAATGGCACGTTCATCGTTCCTTTAATATGTCCTTGTGAGAAGGCTTGAGCATCTCGCGTATCTACTACTTGCTGACCAGCTGCAATCAATCCTTCAATTTCTTCAACAGTAGTAATGGCTTTTACCTCTGGTAAATTTTTAATTAACTCAATGCCAATTTTATTAACTGATTTCATCACTGCAAAGTAATAAGGTGGTTCTGGTTGACCATCTAATAAAGCTTTCACAAAGTCTGGCTCATTGTCGAATTGCATTGCCCAGTTGAATTGTTTTTCATAGCCTACTGTTGTCGATGGTACTGCACCAAGTGCTTTCCCACATGCGCTACCTGCACCGTGTGCTGGCCATACTTGTAAATAGTCTGGTAATTGTTTAAAGCGCTCTACAGATGTATACATCACTTTTGCCCCTGCATCAGCAGTCCCTTTAATACCAGCTGCTTTTTCTAATAAGTCTGGTCGGCCAATATCCCCCGCAAATACAAAGTCACCTGTAAATATTCCAATTGGTTTATCTGCTGCTGCACCATCTGTTAATAGGAATGAAATAGATTCTGGCGTATGACCTGGCGTATGCATCACTTCGAAAGTAAGTTTACCAAGTTCAAATTTGTCACCATCTTTTAATAGTACGTGTTGAATGCCCTCTAAGTTTTGATATTTCCAGTTTTCATCGCCTTCATCGGAAATGTACATCGTAGCACCAAAACGATCAGCTAATTCACGAGAACCTGCTACAAAGTCAGCATGGATATGCGTTTCTAATGCTCCTACGATTTTCATATTTTCCTTTTCAGCTACTTGGATGTATGGCTCAATGTTGCGCATTGGATCCACAATCACTGCCTCGCCTTTTCGTTGACAACCTACCATGTAAGAAGCATGTGCTAATTTTTCATCATAGAAATAACGTAATAACATAAAATTCTCTCCTTTTAATTGGATTGTTTATTTAAAATTTGGATTGTTGCTTGTACATATTTCAGTGACTTTTGAACACTCGGGTCTTTTAACCACTTCATAATCGTAAAGAGTTTAATTGGTTCTGTTGTTGCTTCTGCTTGTTGTTGTATATCTTTGACTAGCGAGTATCCTTGTTTTCCTTTTTCTACAATCGGTTCTGTGTAAGATTTAATACTTGCTGTCGCATAATCAATTGTTTGCTGATCGGCTAACACAGCTGTTACAAAATCGACTATATCCTCTAACTGATTGATCATTTGTAAAAGCTTCGGCAATTTTTCTAGTAAGCCAACTAATGCTTCCACCGTTTCAATATTTACGTTATAGCTTCGTACAAGCTCATCGTATTTTTGAATGGATTGCTGATCTTGCAATACCGCTTGTCCAAAACTTACGACATTCCCAATGGCTTGTAAGTTTTTTTCATATGTCGGCAATTGGCTTAGCAATGATACGAGAGCTGCTTGAACATCTGGCTGCTTTAGTTGCTCTAGTAACGGATTCGTTTCCACCACACATGCCTCCTTTCTACATCGTTCCTTTTAGCATGCCGTCCCAGTACATGATTGGTAATAAATCTTTTTTCATCATATACATGCTCGTACGTTCCACTGCTTGGTTAAATGGCATCGATTCAGCAGGCTCTTTTTTATAGTCAAACTCTGCTAAAATTAGCTTGTTATAACCTGTGACGATTGGGCAAGAAGAATAACCGTTATACGTTTTGTCCATTGTTTGATTGCGCATACATGCAACCACATTTTCAGCTACAACAGGCGCTTGTTTTCGAATGGCTGCTCCCGTTTTAGAGGTTGGCAAGTTTGCACAGTCGCCAATGCCAAAAACGTTTGCATATTTCTTATGTTGCAATGTATACATATCCACATCAACCCAACCATTGTCATCAGCTAAAGGGCTGTTCGCAATAAATTTAGGTGCATTCATATAAGGTGTGACGTGAATCATGTCATATTTCAATTGCTCTTTTGCGCCAGTATCTAGATTTTCAAAAATGGCGATTTTTTCATCCGCTTTAATCTCAATTAGGTTACGTCTGAATCGTGCATCAATTTGTTTGCGTTCCACTACTTTTTCTAACGCTTCACGGTATTTCAGTACATCAAAAATGGCTGGATTGGCAGAACCAAATACAACTTGCATATTTTGACGAACACCCGTTTTTCGGAAGTAATCTTCTGCTAAATGCATAATTTTTTGTGGCGCACCACCGCATTTTACAGGTGAATTTGGGTGTGTAAATAAGGCGGTACCCGATTTTAAATTGCGTATCGTTTCCCAAGTATAATCAACATGTTCAAATGAATAGTTACTGCAAACAGATTTTGTACCAAGTGCTTCTTTTAAGCCTTTAATGGCACCCCAGTTAATTTCAATCCCTGCTGCTACAACTAAGTAATCATATGAAATAGATGTTTGATCTCCTAGGATGACTTCGTTTTGTTCAGGTTTAAATTCAAGTACGGGTTGTTGGATCCATACTGCACCTTCTGGAATAAGAGATTCCATAGAACGTTCAGAATCTTCTTTTTTAGCAGCGCCTCCACCAACTAACGTCCATAACGGTTGATAATAATGTTTTGAGGCTGGATCTATTATCGCCACTTCATGATTGAGGCTTGGCGATTTTCGTAATAAGCGGGCAGCAACAGATATACCAGCTGTTCCCCCACCAACAATGACAATTTTGAAAGAATTTTTCATGCTTCTTCCTTCTTTCTGCATTTTGTGTTTGAAACTTACACTCTCATCATAGTGAAATCTATATGTAAAAAATATAGGGGTTTTCCCCTAAACAATGATTGTTTTAAAGGAAAACCCCTAATTTTAGTTGTGGATGTAACTTTTAAGGCAATTCAAACACTATTCACTAAAGAAGTGGATTACGCTACTGTCCATTAAGATGTTCTCAGCATCGGGTGAAACAACAGTTGATGCATTCAACCAACAGCAAGTATTCTACACAAACGCATAGAAGTGCAAATACGGCTTACAATAAGGAGGTTCGATAAGCGGAAGTTGACATCACGAAAAAACTACTATACAAAATGTGCAATCGTTATTTGATATAACGCTATCATTCAGTAAGTATACGCTGATTAGTTTGACCTCTTGAATAATCTACATGGAAATTGCATTATGTAGATTCTCCATCACGTAATGACATTTCCGTTCTAATTGTTCTTTTTTTCAATCTGTATCGTCATATGATGCAATGCAAATTCGTCGTGTAACAGATTTTGTATTTTCCGTAATACAATTTGTTCATCTGCTGCTTGATTTACCACTACTTGACAAGTTAAAGATGGGAAATCCATTGTAATTAACCAAATATGTAAATCGGTAATCTCTTCGACTTCCTCAACAGTCATTAACTTCGCTTTGACATCATCCGTTGGCAAATTTTCTGGAGCACTCTCCATCAAAATATTAAAGGAGTCCCGCGTAACACGATAGCCGCTAATAATGATAAGAAACGCCACAATCATACTTGCAATAGGATCGGCTAAATTCCATTGAAAAAATAAAATAAGCAATGCTGCCGTAATAGCTCCTACAGAGCCGAGAATATCACCTAAAACATGCAAAAAAGCACTTTTCACATTGAGATTATCATTATCCCCTCGTTTAAGGATAAACGCTGCGCCAATGTTGACCAGTAAACCAAGTGTTGCAACGATTAACATACCCGTACTTGCCACGGCTGGTGGTTCTGAAAATCGGCGAAAAGCTTCATAAAAAATATAAAGCGAAATGGCAATTAACGTAAGACCATTTATAAAAGCGGCAAATATTTCAAACCGACGATAGCCATACGTTTTTCGATTTGTTACGGCTTTTTGACCAATGGATACAGCAATATAGCTTAACCCTAACGCTGCTGCGTCACTTAACATATGGCCTACATCTGATAATAGCGCTAAACTGTTTGTCATGATGCCACCGATCACTTCGACAATCATAAATCCCGCTATAAGAAAGAAAGTCCATTTCAAGGCTATTTTATTTTTACTCCCATCCTGTTGCCCATGATTATTAAAATGTGACAAATTCATCATCCATTCTTTAATTTTTATATATTTTAAGCTGAACCAATTGAGCAGTTGGAGACCCTCACTGTTCCATTGCGGAATTTTACCTTGCTATCATTATGCCGCTCAATGGCTTTGCTATACACTCCTTTATCTAGCAGTTTCGCTCGTCCATTCAAGTATGTTTTTTGAATAATGTTTAGAGCTGTCAAAAAAATATCATTTTGTAGCCGATTTAGACAAAAATACCAGCCATTCCCTTTTAAATGAGTGGCTGGTTCTATATTTTATGGTTGGTAGCCCATTATAGAAATACTTTTTTACTACGTCTTGCGTTTTTTGATAGAAATTAATGATTTGCATGATAGATAGAATGCCTCTGACAGTCAAATATTTTACATATTTTTTCTAATACAGCACAGAGCAATAAACCAAATAACCAACAGAAAACAATAGTAAGTTCTAACCACTTGGCTAGTTCCTTCTGTTTTATAACCCACCACCTATCAACTGTCTAAAGAATAACCGATTATATTTCATAATTCAATATATTTTTATCGAAATACAATATATTTTTGAAACTAGTATTTGAATTAAATATTAGTCTCTCTTCTGACAAGCAGCTTGTAATTTGCAGGTTAATGTATATTTATTAAATACTTCGGAATCCTTATTTATAGATGAGTTAGAGTTAAAACGCCGATAGAAAAGTCAGGCTCAATATCACTCGGGTATTCAGGCTTAACTTCTAAAACTATTAGTTCATAAAGAGTTTCCTAAAAATTTTTAAAAAAATTATTTTAAAATATGTATACTTTTTTAATACTTATTCGTTATACAAATGTTAACACAAAAGAACAGGTGGGCCACATGACAGTTCAAACTTTAGAAGAGTTGTATAAATTAAAGTTTCATTTGATTTATCGATATTTATTAAAAATCGGATGTACACGAGAGGATGCTGAAGACATAGTTCAAAACACATTTTATAAGGCTATTTCTAAAATGATTCATTTAGAAACTGAAAACCCTTCTTCTTGGCTATTTAAAGTTGCTATTCACAACTATTATGACTTATGTCGAAAACAAAAACGGCACCCTAAAGTAGAAGTAAACGATGAATTTATTGAAAATCTTTTTGCAAATGTAGAATATGGTGAAGTATTTATTATCAATAAAGAAAATAGAGATGATATTCAGGCAATTCTAGAACGACTTAAACCTCTTCATGCAAATTTGCTATTACTGAAATACGAAATGGACTTAACCTATGAACAAATAGCCAATCTTTTAAATATGAAGGTTGATACCGTACGTACGACACTTTATCGAGCCCGCAACCAATTTAAAAAAGAATGGAGTGAATCCTATGGAAGAAGATGAAATTTCAGAGGATATTTTTGAATTTAATAATGAAAAAAATATAATTAAAAAGGCTAAACGACATAGTTATATACGAATAACATTAATAAGTGGACTTGTATCCATTATTGGAATAACATTTTTAATAATTTTAAAACTACAGATAACTCCTTTTTTGTTAAACAAGGAGATTTTAGCGAAAGATGCTTATTATCAAGTATACGGTGCAAACTCATATTTAAGCCCTTGGAATACAGATATTGCATTAATAGGATCAACTGCTACATCAACTCAATATAAACTGTTAAATGGTCACCCTGTATTTAAAAAACTAATCACATTAGATACAACACCACATGAAACGTATATTGAATCTGCTCCAAATAAAACGTTTACCTACTATGGACAAAATGTCATGAACTTTTACCATCCTAAAATTGACTATGAGAATGTAGCACATGACGATTTGTTACAAAATAAAACGTTAGACGACAAATTATTTGAATTGGGCATTTCTTTTGATAAAGACTACACAATATCTGAGATAAATGCCATGATCCCAAAAGGGTTAACAATACAATGGTATTGGCTAGATACATTTAGTAATGAAGAAATTTCAAACATGCAAAGTTCTGTTCAAACAGATACTAAAATTTCTGGATACGTATTTAAGGAAGATGAAGTTATTGGAATAAAAACTTTTTCCAATACAGGAGAAAAATACAGCAATCCCACTAAAGAATTTGTAAACTCTATCCAATATTTAATAGAAAATAATAGAGCATATAAAACAGATATGCAGGTTATTTTAGACTCAATCACCACAAATAAAGAGTTAGATAAAAGTAAAATTAACATAATTGGAGCTGTAGTTGTTGGGAATGCAACAACATTATCTAAACTTGCAAAAGAACCGTTCGTTCGAGCTTCAAGCTTTGGAGCGAATATTGATTCATATTAAAAGGAGAACATACACATGAATAAACCTATTCAATATATAATTTGGTCACTTATCTTCACTGTAGTTAATTTATCCGCAATTCAAATTGCTTCTTTTTCGTTGTTCACAACAACAGAAGGTACTTCAATTTTCTCACTTGATTATCTGATTGCATTTACAATTCTACTTGTAGCGAACTTTACTACTATCCAACTATTTTTAGCTATTAGAAAAAGTCATTATAAAGGATTAATAATTGGTTTAATAATTGCTGCTTTACAAGCAATTGGGTTATATATCTTTATTTATACCACAATGTTTAATTTCGGATTAATCCTTAGCGTGATATCTGTATCTGCCGCTCTTGTTTTATTAATTTTTGAAATAAAAAAGCGATAGGTTAATATATTTTCTTTTAAAACTTATCTTTGTTTTAATAATAAAACTGGATAAAATCGTGTAAAAAGTACGAGAAATCATTTAGAAACATTGATTTCCCGTGCTTTTTCTTATTCTTTACTAGCAAGTGACCATTAGTCATTATTGTAGAAACCTTCAAGTAAGAAACAGACATACACCTTAATCCTGTGCAATAAAATTTATCTAATCTTACATTTGTATCCACCTGCACCTTACTATGTTACGATTCTTGTAGATAAAATTTTTTAGCTAGTAAAAAAAGCAGTACTTTTAAGGGAGAATATGTCATGAAGAAAATAGTATTTCAATTGTTGATAATTGTATCGTGGATATATTGTTTGGGGTATATTTTATTCGATTTCCCTATTGATACTTTTGTCATGCGGGCGGTTAAATGTGTACTGTCTATTGTTTTTTCTTGTAGTCTATTGTTGTTTCTATTTAAAATTATTGATACTAAGAAACAGAAAAAAAGAGATGATTGAAGCTTTCAATCAATCCCTGCAACAGAAATGGCAAATTAACTGTAGCTCCTGCATCCATTCATCGCTCATTTCATTTAATTTGTGAGGTACGCTTTACAGCAAGACATTAATGCGTATTGTTTTTTTCTCCCCACTCACATAACTGTTCCAAAACAGGCAATAACGTTTCCGCTTTAGCTGTAAGACTGTACTCCACTTTAGGTGGAATCTGCGGATACTCTTTTCGACTGACTATTCCATCTGCTTCTAATTCTTTCAGTTGTGCACTTAATGTTTTAAAGGTAATTGCACCTATTTTGCGTTTCAAATCATTAAACCGAACCGTTTGATGTTCCGCCAAAATATAAATAATTAGCATTTTCCATTTACCACCAATTACTGATAATGTATAGCCAAACGGGGTTTCTTGGATAGTCCCCGTGTCTTTGTAATCAGCCAAACCCATATTTACACTATCCTTTCTGATAGTACCTTTCAAAAAAGTGCGTACTATTTTTTTGTTCGCGTTCATTTTATACTGACATTACTTTAAAGTAAAGGAGAGAAAAAAATGAAGAATATTACAATTTACAATCACGACCTTTGGGATCACGGTATTTCACAGGGCTACAGTGTCAACGGCACTATCTACATTTCGGGGCAGTTTTCCCATGATACGGAGGGTACATTCGTTGGCGATGGCGATATCGAAGCACAAGCACAGCAAACGCTTAAAAATCTAGATGGCATTTTGGAAAAATTCGGTGCAACAAGATCTAACCTTGCTTATATGGAAATCTATTTAACAAATGCGGAAGCACATACTGAACCAGTCCTTCGACTATTCAAGGACTACGTTGGGCAACATCGACCAGCCGGTAGCCTTATCGGCGTGACTTACTTGGCATCACCAGAACAACTAATTGAAATCAGCGCCATCGCACATACCAACTAAGGAAAGGCATGTTGTGTCAGTGAAAGTAAGCTTCGGCTTCGGACCATTAAGTTAGGAGCCCGCTTATAACACTAACCCCGAGCAAAGAACCTTTCAAGAAAAGCGGAACTATTCGGGGTTTTGTGTTTTTGAAAGGAATTTGCCATTCCATCACTACTAATTAAAACCTAGAAATTTTGTTGCAAGCTCTTTCTCTATAACTTTATCATCATCATCATATACTTTATACGCTTTGGCATTAGGTCTTGAACTTACAATAGTATGGATTTCCTGATCAATGAAATGGATGGCAACACCGTCATCCGTTGCAAAACCGGGTTTAATTTTTTTATTAGTAATAAGCTGTTGATACGAAGGTCTTCTATCCGATTCTCCATCATAATGGGGACAATTACTCCCTTCTAGGAAACCTAAACACTGTAAAGGTTCCAATCCATCCCCATAAGAATCTGTCACCCCTTCCTCAAACCAGCAAATGGAGCCCGCGCTAATACCAGCTAGTATTATTCCTTGCTCCCACGCTTTTTTCAAAATAGTATCCAATCCCCATTCTTTCCATAGCACTAATAAATTCTTTGTATTCCCCCCACCAACATAAATAATATCTTTGTCCAGTAAGAAGCTTTCTATATTTCTTGTAGGTGGGTTAAATAATGATAAGTGCGAAGGCTGACAATCCTGTTTTTCAAAGAATTGATAAAATCGACAAATGTAATTTTCTGAATCTCCACTTGCTGTTGCAAGAAAGCAAATTTTCGGATTTTTTTTCATAGATTGCTGAAGAATATATTGATCCAGCAAAGGATTTTCTGGCTCCATAGAAAAGCCACCGCCCCCAAGTGCTATAATTTGTTTCATAAGTCTACGTCCTTTCTTGTTTAATACGTTATACATTTTTTAACTTTTATTACCTATATTATTAAATAGTACCACTGAACAATAAATATCCCCATTGTTTTTAAGAAAAAAAGTTGGACAAACCATGATTGAACCGATGAATAGAATATGTTACACTCAATGAACGCTTATATTGGAGTGAGAAAGATGATACACATTTCAAGTTCACAAAACCTATATTTTTTTAATCAAAACCTTTGACTTAAAACGAGTCAAAGGTTTTTGTTGCTTTTAGGAAAGAATTTTATTGGAGGTATACATTTATGAATCAAAGCACAAATTCCAATACTACAATCGTTGCTGGATGGATTAGTTTAATAAGCAACATCGTTTTAACTATTTTAAAAATAGCAGTTGGTACTATCTTCCACAGTCCCGTTCTTTTAGCTGATGGCTATCATAATGCAGGTGATGTAATAGCAAGCGGTGCCGCTTTAACATCTATGCGTATTTCTAAACGTCCTGCCGACGAAGATCATCCATACGGACACGGAAAAGCAGAGGTAATTAGTTCCGCCATTGTAGGAATTATATTAATAATGGCAGCTCTTTATATTGCTTATGAATCCGTTACAGCATTCTTTCAGGAACCTGAAAAAGCAAGTTTAATTGCCTTTATTACGGCTATCATATCACTTGTTTGGAAGCTCCTTTTATACGTATATACGATAAAAATTGGCAAAAGAACAAATAGTAAAGGCTTAATTGCCACTGCTTATGATCATCTTGCTGATGTATATGCTTCATTAGCAGCCGTATTAGGAATCGGGCTTGCACTTGTTGGGGAAAATTATCATATTCATATCCTTACATATGGTGATCCCATTGCGGGTATCATTGTGACCATTTTAGTTTTCAAACTTGCCTATGGGATGTTATTAGAAGCTATCGACACACTTATGGAGAAAAGCGTAAGTCCTGATACACTAGCTAGTTTCAAAACGTTAATCCTCACTATTCCTGAAGTAAAACGAATAGATCGTCTACGAGCGAGAGAACATGGGCACTATGTATTAGTCGATTTGCGTGTGGGGGTACCTGCTGATTTAACAATCCAAGAAGGACATGATATTATTCGTAAAATCAAGAAAACGATAATGGAGAAACATCCGAATGTAGAAGAAGTTCTGATTCACCTAAATCCCTGGTACGATCATAATCAATAGAAGGAAAATCATTTGCACCTCCTAACGAAGCTTTATTCGTTAGGAGGTTTTTTAAAATTACAAGCAATGTTCTATGTAATAAACAAAATTTTTCACTGCAAATTGGCATATATCTACAATTGCAGGAGTATGGTAAGCTTGGTAAATAAGCTAAAAGTTTTTGTTAATCATATAGTTAGAAAGATGGTGTTCCATATAATTGGCTAGTGTAAATCATTCAATCGGGCAGTATGTAAATTCTCCCGAAAAGCTGAAAAAAATGTATAAAAGGGTTTTAATTGTAGTTAGTTTATCGCAAATTTTCGGTGGAGCAGGTCTTGCTGCTGGTATCACGGTAGGCGCTCTCTTAGCCCAACAAATGCTTGGCACGGACGCATTTGCCGGATTACCCTCTGCCCTATTTACATTAGGTTCAGCAGGGGCCGTTTTTATAGTGGGAAGACTTTCGCAACGCTATGGTCGCCGTATAGGGCTCGCTACTGGTTTTATCACTGGTGGTCTTGGCGCTATTGGCGTTGTTATCGCAGCATTAATTAACAGTGTTTTTTTACTATTTGCTTCCTTACTTGTTTATGGTGCAGGCACAGCAACAAATTTACAGGCTCGATATGCCGGTACAGACTTAGCAAATAACAAACAACGCGCAACGGCCATTAGTACTACGATGGTTATGACCACATTCGGGGTCGTAGCAGGACCAAATTTAGTGGATGTCATGGGCAAATTTGCGCTTTCTCTCGGTATTCCTTCATTAGCTGGTCCATTTCTATTATCTGCCATTGCATTTATATTAGCAGGTTTGGTTCTTTTCATTATGCTTCGTCCAGATCCTTTACTGCTAGCAAAATCGATAGAAGCTCACCAACATCAAATCGTATCTGGAGAAGCTCTTCATCAGGCGCCTCCTTTAATGAATAAAAAAGGTATCATCGTTGGCGCAGTTGTGATGATTCTTACGCAAATCGTTATGGTAGCCATTATGACAATGACGCCCATCCATATGCAACATCATGGACATAGTTTAGGTGCTGTAGGAATCGTTATTGGTTTCCACGTTGGTGCTATGTATCTTCCTTCTCTTGTCACAGGTATCCTTGTTGACAAGATTGGTAGAACAGCCATGAGTATTGCTGCTGGTGTTATTTTACTGTTTGCAGGTTTAATAGCGGCCTATACACCAAGTGATTCTATGTTTATGCTAATTGTTGCTCTTTCTTTATTAGGTATAGGATGGAATTTCGGCTTAATTAGCGGAACTGCTCAAATTGTTGATGCCACAGAACCTTCAACACGCGCTAAAATCCAAGGCACAATTGATGTTTTTATCGCATTGGCAGGTGCTTCAGGAGGGGCACTTTCGGGGATGATAGTAGCGAATTCCAGTTACGCCACTTTATCATTAACCGGTGGACTATTATCTTTATTATTAATCCCTGTGATTATCTGGTACCGTCAAGCAAAATTATGATTCAATCGACCGATCCAGGCTCTCAGTTTAATGAGACCTGGTTTTTTTGTCGATGTTAACCATCTATTCATCCCAAACTTGTCAGCAAAACCATCATGCCATTCGTTAAGCCGTGAATGATAATGGAAGGCCAAATAGAATTCGTGCGTTCATATGCTAAAGCAAAAATAATGCCACTAAAGAAGTTGACGGGCATGACATTATAGGTGGGGATATGAGCAATCGTAAAAATAAATGAGCTAAGGATAATGGCACCGACCAATCCTAAGCGTGTACGTAACCAGCGATATAAAAAACCTCGATAAAAAATCTCTTCGTATATTGGTGAAATAACAGCCGCAGAGAGAAAGGCTATTAGTACCGTAAAGAAGGTTACGTTCTGCTGTATGGCCTGTGTTTTGCTATTTTCCACCGAAAACCCAATATAACTTGTTAGCACAACGATTAGTAAGGCGCCAATCATTAACAGAACCGAATAGCATAGTATCGTTTTCCATTGCTTCAACGAAATTGATGTTATTCCTACTTCACGCCATGAAAGCTTTTTAGGACGTAGCGCTATAAAATAAACACCAAAAACAAGCGTAATTGCAATCGTGAACCCTGTTAATGTTCCAGCATATAGCTCATTACGAAACAAGTGAGCATACATTGGTTTCACTAGCCATTTAATAATGCCGATGACAACAACAAACTCTACTAGCAATAATAAAATAAATTCTCTCCATCCCCAATTATCTTGATTTTTCCAGTTCATTTGTTTCGTTTCCATTCTCTATCCTTCTTCCTTTATATGATGTAATCTAAGTGTATGAGATGACGTAACGTCACCCGCAATCTTTTTTTCAGGAGGAATGAAAATGAAACAATGGACGACTGGAGAGGTAGCGAAACAGCGAAATATTTCCATTCGCACACTTCGGTATTACGATCAAATTAATCTGCTTACACCAAGTTTTAAAGATGATTATGGACGACGATACTATTCAGAAGAAGACTTGTTTAAATTAGAGAAAATCATCATTCTAAAAACGCTGTCACTTCCACTCGATAAAATTCGTGATTTATTAGATAAACTTTCCTATAAACAAATTTTAATTTCACATCACAATTACTTACAAGAACGACTTGCTGAACTGCAAACAAGTATCTCTCATACGACATCATTGATTAATATGATGGATTTAGAAGAATCATTATCGTGGGAACATGTGACGGAACTCGTTCAACGTTCTCAAAGCACCTCTAAAAAATGGGTGGACTATTTCCAAGAGCATGAACAAACATTTTTACAACAAACTATTCCAAACCTCAGTAGCAATGACATAATGACACAGCAATATATTGGATTACTACGACAAATTGAATGGTGTATCAAAAACAATATTCAAGCTGAATCGGACGAAGGCTTTCAAATTGGTTCCAAAATAATCGAATTATCAAACGATACGTTTCAAGGCGACACGGATTTAATGGATCAATTTTGGGAGGTTCGAAAACTCCCTACAGAGAAAACAGGATTATACCCGATTTCAGCAGAGGTACTAGCGTATGTGGAACGTTGTATTGCTTATGTAACAGCTTGAAAGCAGGCAAATAAAAAGCTATAGGAGATAGCGTCCCCTATAGCTTAGGCAAGTCTTACGATAAAGTTAATCCATCTAAAAAAGCTTCAATCTCTTGTTGTGTTTTACGGTCCTTACTAACAAAGCGGCCAACTTCATTGCCTTTATCATAAGCTAGAAAACTTGGAATACCAAATACATCTAATGCAACACATAAATCGATGAAATCATCGCGGTCAATTTTCACAAAATGATAATTGCTGTAGTTTTTTCAATTGTCGGCATAATCGGATCAATAAATCGACAATCTCCACACCAGTCTGCTGAAAAAACAAATATTGTACGTTCACCTTTTTTTAAGTTTTCAAATTGCTCTATTGAGAGTAAATTTTCCATTAAAACAATCCCCTTTTTCACAGTTATTAATTCATCATAACATTTATTAAAATATGGTTAAACAATCATGCTTTGCATGTCCATCTAGCGCAATAAAAAAGATGCCTCTCGTTATTTTTTACATTGCTTTGCCATTTGCTCTGCTATTTGTTTTGAATTTGGTGTTGCTTCATTATTCAATTGTGCAATAATATTTCCATAGTCTGCATCATTACGGTTTTGACTTAATTTATAGGCAGCCTGTATATCGCTAATCTTTATTTTAAATCCAACAATACCTTTCATTTCTTTTTCTAAAAGCTCTGGTGAAAGGTTTTCCCATAAAACAGGTTGCTCTCTATGCTTCTCATATTTTTCTAACAGCCACGTTAAATCTTCGCTTAATTCATCTTTATCTAAAAGTGTTGCTGTGCCATAAATATGGACCGCCTGATAATTCCACGTTGGCACATTTTCGTGCGAATACCAAGAAGAAGAAATATACGCATGCGGCCTTTGGAACATCACTAGCACATCCCCACAAGATGCAAATGTTCTCCACTGTGGGTTCCCATATGCCATATGGCCAGTAAGATACGTGTCCTCGCCTTTTTTATGTAACATTAACGGTAAGTGAGTGGCAATTGGTGTGCCTTGTTTTGTTGTGACAAGTGTAGCAAAAGAGTTCATTTGAATAAACGCTTCAATTTCATGAACATCTGTCACTTTATAGTATTTAGGAATATACATAATCGTCCGCCTTTCCAATTTAGTGATTTGTATTTACTTTTAAATAGCCCGCAGCGTCTTCATCGAAATAAATGAAATAAAATTGGGAACCACGATTCACTAGTTCCCGCTCCAATTGTTGAGGGGAAATGCTCTATCCAAATAGGCTAGCATATTTTCAGGCTTATTTTGTTTGCTATATGTATCCTGAAACGTTTCAATACTTTTGTCTCGGAGTACATGTACATCTGCTTGCACTTTTTGATTTGTATAGTCATTTGATATACAGCCCCTTTATAAATCTTATTTCCTTGATACAGCACGAAAACATAGCACAGAAATCTGCCATAATTCAAATACCAAAATCCTAACTTTATTCTAGAAAAAAGACTTCACATGCTTTAAGTTACACAAAAGCGACACATATGTACTGTTCGTTCTGTAAGCTTTCAAGGTGATGGCTTTCGATTTCGGCAATATGGATACGACGGCTTTTTAATGTTCGGTCATATTCTCCTGCCCAAAACCTAATTAAGTCCACGTTTTGCTCCGGTTTGATATGTTGCTTTAAATAGCTTAAAAAATCATCTAAAAATTGTCAATTGCCCTCAATGCCATATACATAACTTTTTTCATTATACAGCGCTAAATCATAGGGCGGATTATTCCATTCGAAAATATGCAATTGACCGAAAGCTGATTCATCTGGCGCATAGACAATCCTTGCGTCATCATCCATCGAGTGCCAAGGCTGTTCTGGCGTATCCCCTGTTATCGGATGTAATTTTTTTAATTCTCTTACAGTGATTTCAGTAATTCCTGTACAATCTACTGTTTGTAATTCGCAATCTGCTACTAGAACGGAATATAACGTCATCTCTTTGACTCCTTCTATTTGCTCAAAACTGGCTTATTTAGTCTTCTACATTATAGTAAGTTACATAGAATTCAATTCATCCTATTTCGACACGCTTGTAATGAATCCCTTTTTACTTCCACTTTAACAAAAAAAGAATTTCCTAACTATTAGGAAATTCCCCTTGTTATCTCTTAACCTATTGTTTTGGTTGTAAATCCTCAATGGAATCGATATCCATATATGTAGGAACAACAAATCCATTTTTGGTCCCTGTTAAATTCTCTCCTAAATCAACAAAGTCATCTTTGTATTTTGCATAAAAGGAGCTATGTGTCGTTGGTAACCAAGCAGCGACAGTTGCATCGGCTACTCCTGATGCGATTGCTTGAAACATGATGGCAGGATCAACTGGGGTGATTGTGACTGTGTATCCAAGTTCTTCAAATACTGCTTGTAGTACACTGCTTGAAGCTCTTTCTGAATCCCATGGAGTGGATGCTAATTCAATTTCTTTGCCTTTCACTTTTGTCATCCCTTTTGTCCATTCATTTACCTTCTCTTCGTTTTGTGCAATCCATTTGTCTGCCGCCTCTTCAAAAGAAGTTGTTTGAGCTTCATACATTACAGCTTCCATATCTTCTGGTTCCCAATAGAATTGATTTAGAAGTGTATAGGCATCGGGTAAGTCTTTAGCCAAATCTTTGCGCACAAGTGTATTAATATTTTCCGTTCCACCTAATGTCCCTTGAGGGTCCTCTAAAAATTTTAAATCGTAGGATGAAAACATCCAATGCGGTGTCCATCCTGTAATAATAATAGGCTCTTCATTTCGAATAGCTTGCTCTAATGAACCTAACATCCCAGGTGTTGAACTTTCCTCCAGTTCCCAACCTTGCAAATTTTGATATTCCGCTAGCGTGTTTTCCGAAAGCTCCGTCAATCCTGCTCCTGGTTCAATCCCTATAATTTTATAATCAACCTGCTCACCTATGCTTTTGGTCTTGCCTGTTGCATCTCCATCATTTTTATCACCACATCCTGCTAATAGTAACGAAACAGCTATTCCAAAAGTAAGTCCTACTGTTTTCAACTTGACCATTTTACATCCCCCTTAATTAGAAGAGACTTTCCTTGTCTCTAGACCTTTGACCAACTTTATATAAGTTTATCTGGCTCAAAGTAACAACTTGATTTTAACAACAAGTTGTTACTTTTGTCAATTAAGGCAAATTTATATTTCCATTTAAAGGGATGTAAAAATAGCCCTGTTGGCTTTACTTTGCCCCTTCGATTTAATTTTCAAAATGGGCATCTTGTATCTTCCTTTTTAGAAATAACGAAAAAGACGATGACCTAAAACGTCAATCATCGCCTTATGTTCGAGTGTTCTGAAAAATACATTCATTACGAACCCCCTGTGCAGTATTTAGCCTAATCCTTGAGGAAAATTAAAGACATTAAACGGATCATACTTTTTATTTACCTGATGCAAGCGTTGTGCATTGCCTCCAAAATATTCTTTGTCATAATTTGAGAGATGATTGATTGGAAAATTTACATAAGAGCCTTCCGTAATGGTTTTAATAAATTCAAAACGTTGACGCACCCATGCTTCATTTTCCTTTGCGTATTGATCTTCTGTCCACACAGACTGAATACCCATAATATACTTAGCATTGCGATAGAAAAATGCGGTTTCCACTTTGCCAACTTGGCTAATTTCTCCGCCTAATGCATAAAAAGATATAGCCGTATACACGGAACCTTGTGGAGGATTATTTAGGAGCGCAACGGTGTTTTGAAGCTCCGCAAGTGTATAATGTCTTTGAACAAATCTACCTGTTGACTTAAATTTTTCATATGGTGGATAGGTTGCTTCTACCTTTTTAACCGCTTCTAAAAATGATAGTTGTGCTAGCTCTAGCTGAAACCCTTCTACCTCAGCAAAGGGCTGTAAAATTTTCTTAGCCATCTCCGAAGGTCCGTAAAAAAATCCGCTAGCAAAAATACCTAACCCTTCGCCTTCCGCATTATAAAAGCTTGCAACCACTGTCATTCGTTTATCTAACTGTGGCAACCAGTTTTGCCAAATATTCATTACTTGCATTTGCTTAGCTTGCGTTGTACCTACATAAAAAAATCTAATAAGTGTAATAGAAGCATTGATGGGCTTTGGCAACTGAAATGTCATACTGACCACAACTCCAAAGTTACCTCCGCCTGCCCCACGACACGCCCAGAAAAGATCCGCGTTACACTGTTTATTTGCTTTAATAAGCTTTCCTTCGTAATTAATTAACTCAAATTCAACTAAACTATCACATCCCAAACCGTATAGTCGACTAGAAAATCCCCAGCCTCCTCCGAGTGTAAACCCTGCTACACCAACAGTTGGGCAAGTACCACCTGGAAAAGTATATCCATTCGTACCAATAAACTCATACACCTCAGCATTTTTTGCTCCGGCTTCTATTTTTAAGCGATGACGTTTTTTATCCATTGTCATCGCATTCATTCGACTAATATCAATAACCAATACATAATCACCTGTAGAATATCCTTCATAATGATGTCCACCAGATCTGATTCGAATAGGTACACAATGTCTACGTGCCCATCGAATAGCATTGATAACATCTTGCTTTCTTTCACAATAAACGATTACAATTGGATACTTTTGTATTGCACGATTCCATTCCTGTCGTGCCTCATCATAATTCGCATCTTTTAACGTGACAACTTCACCAGTCAGCCCTTTAAAAAACAATGAATCCTGCTCCATTTCTTCACCTCTAGTAGTCCGCGTTGTTTAAACTAGTATATTCGTTGTAGGGTGATAGGTTTGGGTATAAGGAAACTTACTGACTAGAAATAAATTAAGAGACTTAGTTTCTTCTGAATATGGGCAGCAGCTCATCTTGCTTGCTCATCAAGCCCAACAACATACTGTGCCAAACTTAGTAACTTTTTTCACTAGAGTGCAATACTTACATTTATTTAAACGATTTATAAAAAGAGGCACAATAAGGATGAATTTTTTTGTTGAAGCTTTTATAATAGAGTGAGAGAAGACAAAGAGGTGAACGATTTGTTAGATGGTTGGTTTTTATGGTTTATTTTATTTTGGGTAGTCGTCCTTATTTCGCTAATGGCTATTGGCGGATTTTTCATGTTCCGCAAGTTTTTAAAAGCTTTACCAAAGCAGGATGGGAAATCAGATTTAGATTGGCAGGAATTTTACTTAGATAAAACGATTCATCTATGGGGACAACCTGAGAAGGAATTTCTATATGAGTTGGTGAGCCCAGTACCTGAGCTATTTAGACAAGTGGCGAAAGAAAAAATTGCAGGTAAAATTGGCGAGCTCGCTTTAGAAGAAAAGGCGACAGCTATAGACAATGATTTAATTATACGCGGTTATATTCAAGCTACGCCTAAACGTGACCACAAATTTTTACGTAAAAAATTAGATCAAATGCAAATTGATGTTACCCCATATGAGCATCTTTTTGACTAATAGGATGCAAAAAAGCCGCACTGCAATAGGTGCGGCTTTTTTTGATATAGAACGATTTAATTAGTTTAGCGATTTATGCTTTATTTAAATAAATGATCAAGCGCTTGGTAATCTTGTTGATAGCGCCCACCGTCTGCCACTTCTGCATGATACAGTGCTTTTAATGCATAGTTTTTTTGCAAATCCATATCCGCCATTAGCTCTTTTAATCGGTCATGCAATTCACGGTTTTCTTTTACAAGCAACTGCATCTGTGGTTTAAAATATTTCATCTAAGTAACTCCTCATTTTTTAACATGGTTCCTAGTATACCACGTTGTCGATTAGAAATCGCTTATTGCACCATATCCTCTTAATACAAAAAAATATTGTATACGTTAAAAAAACTACAACAGCAAATGTGCTAGTGTAGTTTCTTTTCTTTACATATTTTTTAATGGAATCGTTTTCTTGATTTTTTTAAATTGAATCAGCATTGCAATTCGCCAAGGCAATAGCATTGCAAATGCTAAAATCCAAAACATACCTGCTAACTCCCCGACATCTATCGAGCTACTTAAAATCATTTTTGCCACAACACGGAAGATTAACAGCCCAACTAAAATAAATACAAACGCTTTTGAACGTTTTAAATAAATATCGTGACCTTTTACTTCAAATTTCGAAGTAGCAATTAAAATGGTCGAGAACACCATACCTACCGCAGCAGCTTCTAAAATCTGCATAGGTGGCACTCGAAATTGTGCAAATAAAAACATTAACGCACCTGATGACATGGCAATAGGTGGAATGATAATTTTCTTCTCATTTGTAGGTTTTTTGGAAGCTCGCATACGTAATACCATCACAAAGCTACCCATTATAATGGTCATTATAGTCGAACCTATAACATAATATTGAGAAGGGATATTGCTTAACATAAAGAATCCTCCTCTGATGTTAAATTAGCAACTTTGACCAACTAGCTGGTCTGCTACAGCTCTTAATTTTTCTGGCTCGAAAGGCTTTGTAATAAAATCTTTCGCTCCACTTTCAATTGCTTCTACAATTAATTTTTGTTGTCCTAATGCTGTAATCATAACTATCTTTGCATTAGGAAATTCTGGGATGATTCTTTTTACAGCCGCAATACCTGTCATAACGGGCATCGTTACATCCATTGTTACAAGATCTGGTTGTAACTCTCGATACAGCTCTACAGCTTCTTTACCATTCACTGCATTGCCAACTACCTCATAACCCCATTCAGTAAACATATTACTGATTGTAACACGCATAAATAGCGTATCATCCACTACTAAAACTGTAGGCACGTATTCATCTCCCTCCACGTTAAAGTATGGTATGCCCTTTAGTTTAGCAGATTAGAAGCCAATAAATCCACCGAAAATAGGCTGCAATAATCGCGTGATATATGTTAAACCATCAAAGAATAACAATATCCCCACCGCAATCATAATATAGCCGCCAACTTTTACGATTTTTTGACTGTGTTTGCGAATCCAATTCATACGTGAAATGAAGAATGATAACACAAAGAATGGAATGGCAAAACCTAAATAGTAAGCAAACATATAGCTAAACCCTGAAGAAGGATTTGCTCCAGCTAACGTAATAATGGACATTAGAATTGGACCTGTACATGGTGTCCAACCCGCCGCAAATGCGATGCCGATTAATATGGAACCTATATAGCCGGATGGTCGATTTTTGAATTGAAATTTTCGATCTTTCATTAAAAAATCAATTTGCAGTAACCCTACAATCATTAACCCAAAGATAACGATTAAAATGGCGCCAACTTGACGCAATAATGTTTGATAGTTTAGGAAGAATTCCCTTGCTAATGATGCGCCTAGACCAATCATAATAAAAATAATTGAAAATCCTAATAAAAAGAATAGCGTATGCAAAATAGCACGCCTTTGCATCATGCCACGTTCAGATTTTAGCTCATCCAAAGTCATTCCCGTTATGTATGATAAAAATGCTGGATACAGTGGCAGAGTACACGGTGAAATGAAGCTTAAAAAGCCCGCTCCAAACGCTAGAAAAACGTTAATATCAGTTTCCATATTTTTCATTCTCTCCTTACAGTTACTGCCTCCATCGTACCAAAAAACAATGGAAATTGCGCCCTTAATGCTTGTGAACGTTTCTTGACGAAAAGTTGTAGAAACTGCGAAATCTTTTTGCTTTGCAAAAGGCACTTCTGAATTATGCGCCCGCTACGTTTTTCTGTCAACGAAATTTGCAATAATACAAGAATTTAAAATAAAGCCCTTTTATGTTTGCTAATCAGAAAAAAGGTACTGAGAAAGCGATTCTCAATACCTTTTACTAAAAAATTCACTGCTCTATGGAATCATCCAAGATAGGACATTACTTTGTAAAAAGGTTAGTATACAGATAAATAATAGCAACATCACACTATACTTTAATGCGAAGCGCAGCAATTCTGATTCTCTCCCTACAAGTCCAACCGCGGCGGCGGCGACTGCGATAGATTGTGGCGAAATCATTTTACCGGTTACACCACCCGATGCATTCGCTGCAAGTGCAAGCACCGGTTCCATTCCAACAGAATCAGCCGTCACTTGCTGGAGCTTAGCAAATAAGACATTTGAAGATGTATCAGATCCTGTAATAAATACACCGAGCCAACCTAGCACAGGTGAGAAGAATGGGAATAATACACCCGTCTTCGCTAAAACTAAAGCAAGCGTTGTCATCATACCTGCTGTATTTGTCACATAGGCATAGGCAACGACACTACAAATCGTAATAAGCGGGTACTTAATTTCATTTAATGTTTCAAAAAATGTTGTTCCCCAATTGTGCCATGAAACGTTAAAAATAAATTTAGAAACGATGGCAGATAATAAAATAGCTGTACCTGCCGCACCTAGAAGTTCTACCTTATAGAAAGCTGCAATTGTTTCCCCCGTTGCGCCACTCACTACTTGATTATGTAAAAGCGGTACTTCAGCCGTAAATGTCATCGCTTGCCCCACTAAATTTACCCCTTTTAAAATAACATTTGTACCGTCATAATTTCCCGTTAAAGCACTTTTGACTACAGGAATCCCCCAGCAAGAAATAAAAGCCGTCAATATAATAAATGGTGACCAAGACTTTATGATTGTTCCTCCGCTGTACGACTCTTTTTTAGACATTGTATCAGCTGTAATCTCTTGTTCGGAAGCAAAACGATAAATCGTTTTCGGCTGCCAAAACTTCATGAAAACGGCAAGTGCAAAAAGTGATACTAGAGCAGATAAAACATCCGGTAATTCAGGACCGAGAAAATTCGAACTTAAAAATTGTGTGACAGCAAATGAAATACCAGATACTAAAATGGCTGGCATCACTTCCCAAGCTTTTTTAAAACCAGTCATAATAAAAATTAAGAAGAATGGAATAAAGACTGCTAAAAACGGTAATTGACGTCCAACCATTTTTGAAATTTCAAATGCGGCGATACCCGTTTGGTCCTTCCATAGCCGTAATTGGTACACCGATGGCACCAAATGCAACTGGGGCTGTATTTGCAATTAAACAAAGACCTGCAGCATATAACGGATTAAAACCAAGACCTACTAATAATGCTGCTGAAATAGCAACCGGTGCGCCAAAACCAGCGGCTCCTTCTAAAAATGCACCAAATGAAAACGCGACGAGTAACGCTTGAATACGGCGGTCTTCGGTTATCGATAAGACAGAATAACGGATAATATTAAAATTCCCTGTTTTAACCGTGATATTGTATAAAAAAACCGATGTAATAATAATCCAACCGATTGGTAGTAGACCATACACAGCCCCTTGTGTGGCGGACATTACCGCTGTCCCTAGCGGCACTTTAAATGCAATGGCAGCCAATAATAAAGAGACAAGCAGAGTTGTTAAACCTGCCATATAGCCTTTCATTTTTTTTATGGCTAACGCCCAGAAAAAATAAAGTATTGGTATAACAGCGACGATTGCCGACCACGTCAAACTATCCCCCACAGCAGTAAAATTTTGTGTAAATGTCAAATTGCATACCCCCAAAATAAAAAGTTCTCCCCAATCATGACAATACGGCATTAACAGATTGTTGATGTTTTCAGTTGCAGTCTAATAGAAGCAAGACACGACTATCACGAGCCTCTTGCTCCTCCAATGCTACTATCTTCGTTTTGTCAGACTTGTAAAAACGTCAATTGAAGTTATCTTGTAACTAAACATTCAACACTTTTTTGCTAAGCTGGTTTACGCCCTCCAAACTTAAATAGATTAGGTCATCTGATGACTATATGTTAAAATTATATGAACTAAATTTTAAAAATTCAATATATTTTTAAAATAAAATTTCCATTTTAGCTACTTTAAGTAGCAATTACTAGCAAAACTGTACAATATTTTAATCCTAAACGCCCAAGAAAAGTATTCATGAGAAACAGTGAGTAAATTAGCATTCTTCATGTATAATATACTTATATAGAGCAATTGATTGAGATGAATGAGGTGTAGCTCCTTGGAATTAAAGAAAATTAAACCGAAAAAAATATATGAGGAAGTATCAGAAATGCTCTATGAAAAAATTCGAGCTGGCGACCTGAAACCAGGAGATCGTCTTGACTCTGTCGAACAACTTGCTGAACAATTACAAGTAAGTAGGTCTGCCATAAGAGAAGCCTTATCTGCACTAAAAGCAATGGGCTTAATCGAAATTAAACAAGGTTCCGGCACTTTTGTTAAGAGCACTCCATCCAAACAACTTGACTTCCCACTTTCAACACTCACATTAACAAATAAAAAAGATGTCTCCCATCTATTAAAAGTACGCAAAATTATTGAAGTGGGTGCCGCTGCCAGTGCTGCCATTCATCGGACAGATGAAGATATACAAACAATGTTGCGTATTTTAGATGACATGAAACTAGCACAGGGTGATGGAGAGCTTGGCGAAAAAGCGGACTTTCAATTTCACGCGGCAATCTCTGCTGCCTCTCAAAACCCCCTACTGGCAACAATTTTAGACCAAGTATCCGGTTTAATGATTGAAACAATGAAAGAAACGCGTCGTATTTGGTTGTATTCTAAAAAAACGACAAGCGAAAAATTATATGATGAACATATGCAAATTTTTCTTGCCATTAAACAACAAAACGAAGAGCTAGCAAAGCATGCAATGTCTTCTCATTTAAGCAATGTAGAGGAAGTTTTAATGCACTATTTCGACACAACCGAATCTACAAAGGAATAAAATTCATAAATTGCCAGAGCTAATGTTATCGCAAAAAGTGTTAGATTGATTGAACACAATCTAGCACTTTTCTTTTTTGTCCCTCCCCTATTTTTTGAAAATTTGCAAATAGCACTTCCACCCATCTTATAGGTTGTAGTATGATAAAAACAATCTAACTGTCCACCAAGTCATCTGATGACCAGTTGATTAATCAATTGAAATTGCAAATCCATACAAAAGGAGCGAAAAGCATGAAAGTAACATTGTTTGCGACTTGTTTAGTCGATATGTTTCAAGGTGAGGTAGGAAAAGCAGTTGTCGAAGTTTTAGAAAGACTAGGTTGTGACATCGACTTTCCAGAAAATCAAATTTGCTGTGGACAGCCTGCTTATAATAGTGGTTATGTACAGGATTCGAAAAATGCGATGAAAAAAATGATAACTGCTTTTGAACATGCACAGTACGTCGTCTCCCCTTCTGGCTCTTGTGCTTATATGTTTAAAGAATATCCTGAAGTATTTAAAGGGGACCCTATATGGGAAGCGAAAGCACAGGCGTTAGCTGCTAAAACATATGAATTCACGGAATTTATTGTAGACATTCTACAGATTGAAGATGTAGGTGCACATTTAGAAGGTAAAGCGACATTCCACACCTCTTGCCATATGACTAGATTGCTCGGTGTGAAAGAAGCACCAATGAAATTATTAGGAAATGTTAAAGGTTTACAATACGTAGAACTCCCAGGAAAAGACCGCTGTTGTGGTTTTGGCGGCACATTTTCAGTAAAAATGGGGAATATTTCTGGAGAAATGGTCAATGAAAAAGTACTAAACGTGGAAGAAACGGAAGCAGATATTTTAATCGGTGCGGATGCGGGCTGCTTAATCAATATCGGGGGGCGTATTGAGCGACAAGGCAAACCCATTAAAGTGATGCATATTGCGGAAGTACTAAACTGCCGATAAGTGGCTTTTAGAGGAGGATAATCGAATGGCAATGAAAACAAGCGATGATAGGTTTAACAAGCGAGTATCGAAAGAGTTAGAAAATACCTTTATGCGAGGTGCGGTATCCAGTGCACAAGAACGCTTTCAAACGCGCCGATTACAACAAGCAGATGAGCTTGGGCACTGGGAAGAATGGCGTTCACATGGTGAGGAAATTCGCCAGCATGTTCTCGCCAATTTAGATTATTACTTATATCAACTGAGTGAAAATGTAGCAAATCGTGGTGGACATGTATATTTTGCTAAAACTGCCGAAGAAGCTACTAGCTATATTCAACAAATCGCCGAAAAAAAACAAGCGAAAAAAATCGTCAAATCTAAATCCATGGTAACAGAAGAAATCAATTTAAATCCCGCGCTCGAACAACTGGGCTGTGAAGTGATTGAAACAGACCTTGGCGAATATATTTTGCAAGTTGGAGATCATGAACCCCCATCGCATATCGTCGTACCAGCATTGCATAAAAATAAAGAGCAAATTCGCGATATATTTAAAGAAAAACAAGGCTATGAGCAAACAGAAAAACCAGAAGAACTAGCCCTTTATGTTCGTGAAAAACTACGAAATGAGTACTTAACAGCAGATATTGGCATTACTGGCTGTAACTTCGCTATCGCAGAAAGTGGCTCCATCACACTCGTTACAAATGAAGGAAATGCTGATTTAGTAACCGCCTTACCTAAAACACAAATTACTGTGATGGGCATGGAACGAATTGTGCCCACGTTCGAAGAAATGGAGGTCCTCGTTAGTTTATTAACGAGAAGTGCTGTTGGGCAAAAGCTAACAAGCTATATTACGACGTTAACTGGTGTAAAAGATGAAGGCGATACGGATGGGTCAGATGAATTCCACTTAGTTATTGTCGATAATGGCCGTTCAGCTATTTTAGGGGGGGAATTCCAACCAATTTTGCAATGTATTCGCTGTGCAGCTTGTGTTAACGCTTGCCCTGTATACCGTCATGTTGGTGGACATACGTACGGTTCAATTTACTCAGGTCCTGTCGGTGTTGTGTTGTCACCATTGCTAGGTGGTTATGATGATTTCAAGGAGTTACCATATGCCTCGACTTTATGCGGCGCTTGCACAGATGCATGTCCTGTCAAAATCCCATTGCATCAACTGATTCATCGCCATCGTCAGGTCATCGTTGAAAATGAAGGAAGAGCCCCGGTGTCCGAAAAGCTTCTTATGAAGGCGTTTGGCTTAGGTGCTTCCTCCCCTACTTTATACAAAATGGCAACGAAAATGGCAGCACCAGCCATGTCTCCATTTACAAAGGATAATAAAATTTCAAACGGCCCAGGACCATTAAAAGCGTGGACAGAAGCAAGAGATTTCCCAGCTCCGAATAAAGAAAATTTCCGAAGCTGGTTTAACAGCCGTACAAAAGGAGGTTCTGAATAATGGCAGGAAGCATTGTAAATAGAGATGCATTTTTATCGAATATTGCCAAGCAACTTGGACGAGCACCAAAAACACAACTAACAAAACCAGTTTGGCAATACCAACCTCAAGACCGTGTGTTAAAAGATGCTACGAAAGATGAACTCGTTGCTGTCTTAGCGAAGCAATGTAAAAATATTAATACTGATGTTATAGTTACTACTACAGAAAATCTAGCAACGGATTTACAAAAAGTCGTAGAGCAATACGGTGGTCGCTCTGTCATCACATGGCAAGACGAACGCTTTGAAAATTATGGTTTAGCTCAATTGATGCATACACAATGGTCACAAGTCGATATTGAACTTTATGTATGGGATGAAACACAGCCAGAGGAAAATATCCGACAAGCCGAAAAAGCAAATATCGGTTTGACAATTAGTGAGATGACTTTAGCCGAATCTGGAACAGCCGTCCTATTTAGCGATAAATATAGAGGGCGAACGGTAAGCTTTTTACCAGAAAAGTCGATAATTTTGATGCCAAAAAGCACCATCGTTCCACGCATCACCCAAGCAGCTCGATGGATGAGCCAAAAAGTTCAAAATGGGGAGCATATCGCTTCTTGCATTAACTTTATTACAGGTCCTAGTAATTCCGCAGATATCGAAATGATTCCTGTCGTTGGTGTCCACGGCCCGATTAAAGCCACTTATATCGTTATCGAAGATCAATAATGATGGAAACAGGCATGCCAGATGTACTGCATGCCTGTTTTGCTTTATATTGAATCGATCCGATAGTGGTTATCGCCACTAAATCCCCCGTTTGCGCCACTGCTAGAATTCTACCTATTTGGTATTAGTTTGCTATTCTTTGCTAGCGTTTTGTCATCGTAAAATTCAGGATGCGCTTCCTTTAAAACTGACCTCCGCAGTAATATAAGTGTCATTATCACTATAATTATACTTGTCACTAGCAATATACCGGTTGCTGGGAGAGAATCGTATAGTACTCCATAGACAAGCATACCAATTGGCATCATAGACATCGCCATTGTTTCCATTAGTCCAAATACGCGTCCGCGATACTCCTCGGAAATAAGCTTTTGCATAAAAACGCCTAGAGGCATATTTACACCCATTTCAAAAATAGCAAAAATAAAATACAACCCAATATAAAAGATAACAATCATTGCATACGATAGATTCGTCACTAAAGGGATTACCGCAAAACTTAAGCTATTTGAAAGCAACAATAAACTTATTTTAGAAAAACGAAGTGGCACTTTTATTTCGGCACGTGATGCAAAATAGATGGAGGCCACTAACATACCACCCGCCCCCGCTGCTTCAATAAAACCAAAATGGGTAGATTCAACCTTTAGTAATTCGATGATGATATACGTTCCACCAACGACAATGGCAGAGAAAAATAAATTAATCCACAACGATAGCCACATCACAACTTTAATGACCTTATGTTGTTTGATATAGCTAAAGCCTCCAACAAGTCCTTGCCATATCTTTTCCGCTTTAGCAGTGTCCCCTCGCGTACTATACAAATTAAAATTCATCGTGGCCTCTAAGCAAAAGGCTATCGCGTACGCTACCATATGAACTATTAAAAATACTTCCATAGAGAAAAAGCCGTACATCATCCCACCGATAACAGGTCCCCCAACAGCCGCTACAGACACCGACATTTGGTTAAATGACATTGCCCGCTGTAAACGTTCTGGATTAACGAGTGTTGCAATTGCTGAAGTAAAGGTTACGCTCGAAAATGCTGAACAAAGCGTATAAAATACGGTAGTCACATAAATCGCATTAACAGACATACCAATTGTCTCTGTATAAAACAATAAACTTGCCATCGTTAAAATCGTTCCAGCTTGTGCTATTAATATTGTTCGTTTCTTTGAATAATTATCTGCGACATATCCTGCTAATGGCGCAACAAGTGCTCTAGGTAATATGGAACAAATCATATTTGTTGCAAAGCTGGTAGCGGAACCCGTCATCGCTAAAATATACAAACTAATACCAAAAGACAATACATGCGACCCTAACATTGCAATCATTTTACTGGCGGTAAAAGTCCACAAATGATAGGTCGCCTTTTTATATTTTGCCGCTTCACTCATTAAAAAACCCCTCCATATTTTAATTTAATTTAAAAGTTTAATTTTATTAAACAAAATATAACACGATTCCCACTTTTCGCGCAATAAAAAGTTTAATATAATTAAACAATTAGGTGGCATCGAGTTTCTCTTTTGCTTTTGGCAAAATGTATAGACTTTACAAAGATTAGTGATTATTGTTAGTAGTAAAGAAAGGAGGCGGGGCAGTGGACTCTTTAGGCACGCGAATTCGCAAATTACGAAAAGAACGAAAATTAACATTAGAGGCGCTTGCTGCCGATCGTCTAACAAAAGGTATGCTCAGCCAAATAGAAAACGATAAAGCGAAGCCATCGATGGAAAGCTTAGAATATATTGCGGAACGACTTGGAGTCAAAGCAAGTGAACTACTTGAACAAGTAGCATCCTCTGATATACGTCAGTTGCTGGAGCAAGTAGAAATTATGTTTGCTGAAGTAAGACGAGGAGATGCGGATAACCATCAGCAAATTGTTGATATCATTCAACCTTATATAGAAGATTTCCCTCTTAGCTATGAAGCAGGACGTTTACTGTATATCTATGCTGATGCCCAATATGAGGCAGGTTTATTGACATGGGAGGCGCCGCTACACCAAGCACGGCAAATATTTAGAGAAATTAATTTATTAAGCCATTGGTTAAAAACTTATATTCTACAACTCGCTATTTTGTCAGAAAATCGTCGATACAATGAGGCTTATCGCTGTATTCTACAAGTAAAAGAAGAAGTTGCACATGAAAACTATCAGTTAGATTCCCGAGATACTGCAAAATTAGCTTATTATATTTGTATTTTTCAACTAGCCATCGGTGAACATGAAGCTGGTAAACAACTCATCAAAGAAACGATAGAACATGCACATCAAAATCAATTGTTTTATCATATCGATGATTTATACCGTATTGGTGCCTATTGTGCGATGATAGATGGTGACTTCAAACAGGCGGATAAAATGATTATGAAGTTGGAGCAATATCGCATGTTTGTTGAACAAGCTGATGTCGACGCCTTTATATACGTCTTAAAAGCCCATTATTATAACAATTATACTCATGATTATAAGCAAGCATTAGTTGAAATCGAACAATTCCGTGCACTTACTGGCTCCACTAAACTAGATTCGAATTTTTATTACGCTGAAAAGGGAAAATCGTTGTATTTACTTGGTCGTTATGCGGAATCACTTGAGGCCTTTAACCACTTTACAGAAATCCCTATTTTCATCTCACATCCTTATGATTTGCTTAGTATGAATGAATGTTTTTCCTATAAAGCTCTTTGCTATGCACAGCATGGTGAATTGACGACTGCCTATGAAATTGCCAAAAAAGCTTATATTGACTCAATCGATTTAATTGACCTTCCATATAAGCAAAAAATTGAGGAAACCTATTTAACGATTAAAGCACAAATCGATTCGAGGTAATAAACGAAGAACGGGACATTGAAAAAAGTGTTAGAATGACCGCTGTCAATCTAACACTTTTACCTTATGTTACGCAGATTTATGATGTGCTTTTCTTATTTCTAAAATTTTTGAACCAGAAAACAATAATAAGGCTACCCAAATAATACTGAATGCCAACAGCTCTACTGGACTGAACGGTTCCTTATACAGAACGACACCCAAAATTAACACGATGGTCGGTGCCACATATTGTATAAAGCCCAATAAATAAAGCGGAATATTTTGAGCACCTTTTGCAAATAAAATTAAGGGCACTGCTGTTACAATCCCACTCACGACCATGAGTACATCCGTTTGGATATTGACGTGTAAAAATGACGCTTGGCTTGTTGTAAATAAATAGACGTAATATCCTAGTGCAAACGGCAGGATAAATAGCGTTTCAATGGCAAGTCCCCTTGTTGCATCCAGGGTAATTTTCTTCTTCAATACCCCGTAAATAGCAAATGATAACGCAATAAGAATTGCCACCCAAGGCACTGTCCCATAGTTTACCGTTAATATGATGACCGCAATAAAGGCAATTGCTGTTGCAACCCATTGTGCACGACTCAAACTCTCTTTAAAGAAGACCACACCAAAAATAACCGACAATAGTGGATTAATATAATAGCCAAGGCTTGTCTCTATTAAATGTTCATGTGTTACTGCCCAAATATATAAGTACCAATTCATTGAAATAACAAAGGAAGCACAAGCTAGTTGCCAAAAACTCTTCTGGTGCGTCCATAAATATTTTAAATCAGCTATTAAATCTTTACGCATACCGACAATAATCACTACTAATACTGTAAAGACGAAAGACCATATGACACGCCCTAATAATATTTCCATACTCGGCACATGCTCAAGCAGTTTCCAATAAAGTGGGAATGCTCCCCAAATAGCATAGGCTAAAAACGCTGCCCATACTCCTTTTTTCTCGTTTGACATTGTCTTAAATTCTCCTACTCTTCTTAAATCACTTACGATTTCTCGTATTTCCACATGATGACATTCATAATGTAAAGAATAGACTAATTATAGGACTTTGATTGGCAACTGTAAATGCACAAAATTACTATGGACGTGTTGTTTATCGCTTAAACACGTTTTGTTACGCTTTATTCTCACTTTCTAGCTCAGAAATATATTTTCGCACCATACTATAACTTATATCAGGATTAATTTGACGTTTTATACGAATATGAATTTCTTTAATGCCTACACCTTGCTCTCGCATATCTCGAATCATTGATTTTAATGGGCCTGATAGCGATTCCTTTGAAAGAGCTGTATATTTACTAAGCTCAATTAGCAAGTCGGTATTCTGTCGACGGAGTTCCTTCAGCTCATCGATTACACAATTATATTCGGTAAGCTTTTTTTGTAGCACCGCATTTTGCTGCGTTAGTTTTTGTATGTCTGCTTCAAGCGTTGTGTTTTGTTTTTTTAAACTTTTCTGTTCTTGCTCCAAAACAAGTTGCTTCTCATCTACATCAAGATGCATGTCATTTAATAATTTTTCAAAATGAAGTAATTCCTTATAGCGACTTTGCGTTAACACCATGAGCGTATCCGTCGTTAGAACAGCTAGTGTACCATCTTGCATTTTTTCCCATGTTAATGCTGATTGATCCATTTTGCTCATCACTTATATCTCACTCCATTACTAAATTGTTCGTGTAATGGGATTACCTTGTTCAACATCTTTCAGCTTCCTTCGTTATGATAATCATTCTCATTTACCTTATCATAATGACAAAAGTCTTTTTTGTCAAAATAAAAAATACAGGCTTCTTAAATTTAAGGAACACAGCAATCAGCCCAGCCAGTTAGTTTACTAGAGACATCCATCTTAGTGTTGCTTTACAGTCCATAATAAAAAGAGAAATTGCGCAGTGCAATTTCTCTTTTTGTTTGAACTGATTGTAATTATAAGTCACCCTCGGTAACTTCATTATTATTGTTATTACCTTTGCCATTACCGTTACCTGGCTTTACAACCAACACATCAAATGTTAGTGTATGCTCACCATACGTTACTGTAATCGTCGTATTCCCTTGACCTTTTCCTTTTACGGCACCTGCTTTTACAGTAGCTATTTTATCATTTGCTACTTCGTATGTTGCCAGATTTGTCACATCTTTTTCTGTCGTTTTACCTTCAAAAGTAGTAACTTCCGTAATTTTAATCGCAACCTCTTTACCAATTCTTGTTTCTAACTGCGCTTGGTCAATTTCTAATGTGACAATTGGAGTTTCTACATTAGGTGCTTTCACTGTCACATTCATCGTCACTTCATTCGCACCGTATGTCATAGTAATTGTCGTTGTGCCTTCCCCTACTGCCATTACTACGCCATTGACTACAGTGGCAACATTTTCATCTCCAACAACATACGTAGCTTTAGACGTTACATCTTGCACTGTTGCTTCACCTTCTGCAGGTGTTGACGTTTCTGTTAGCGTTAGTTGTGCTGTTTCTCCAGTTGTTAGGTTGAGCTCAGTTGGATTTACAGAAAGTGTCACTACTGGCTCTACCACTTCTTTTTCATAGATCACTGCTTCCCCAACATTCCCCGCAGCGTCATTAATTTTTACTGTAACCGCATTCGTTTCTGCTGTTACTGGGAATGTAAAGCTACCGTCTTGATTTAGTTCAAATGCAACTGGCGCTTGTACTTCCCCATTTACCGTCGCAATATAGGAAGCTTTTAATTTATCATTTAAATTGTAATTTAAACCGTATGCACTTAACGCTACATTGTAATCAATATACTTATCTGTTACCTGCCCAGTAGCAACGCCTTGCGCTACTGAACCAGTAATTTCTGGTTTAGTCGATTTGACAAAAATTGGTCCAACATAGTCTGACACTACGCCTGATGCTGCAAGACCAGTAAAGTCAATTGTATACACACCATCTGGAATCGTTGTGGCAGGTGCCGATCCCCATGGTTTGTATTGCCCACCTACTTTTAGCGTATAAGAACCTTTTCCTAGTGCAGTCCCTGCATGTATATAGCCAATGTAGCCATCTCCATATTCTCCGCCTTCTGGATTCATAATATCCCAAAGCTCAATATAGTTCGTTGTTACATCTCCAGTTAATGTGAATGATAGTACAGCCGAGTCTTTCACTCCATCTCCGTTAAAGGAAAGATCCGTTTCTGTAATAGTCAAGTCTTTCACTTCAGTTGTTGCCTCTGCGCCAAAATCGGCTGCAAATGGCAATGAAATTTCTGTAGCTCCATTACCGATGTAAATATAACCTAGTAATTCAGAGCCGTTTGGAGCGGAAGCTTGCGAAGCTGTTAACGTAATATTTAAAACTTGCTCACCTACTAGATTAAATGTTGGCTGGTCTACTGTAACAGTTGCATCACCAAATGTTTTTGTTACATCAACTGAAACATTATAGTTACCGCCGTTCCCTTTGATATCTTTTACTAATACTTGTTTCGTGACAGAAATATCTCTATCTTTAAGTGATTGTGGACCGAAAGTAACGGTACCTTTCAAGTTTTCTGCCACTGCACCCGTTCCATCTAAAATTGCGCTATCAAGTGCATAAGCAAGAATTTCCGGATGAGCTGCAGCATATGCATTGACACGCCCTGCCCCTTGAGAAAATACATCGTATTTTGTCTTATCTAAAACTTTTGCTGTATTAGAAAGCGCTACTTTTACATCGAACGCATTCCAATCAGGATTTGCTTGTTTAACTAACGCCGCAATACCTGCGATATGTGGTGTTGCCATAGAAGTACCTGTTTTACGAGCATATGCTTCAGCATAATTGGCATTAGGGAAATCTTTTTTATACATTGGAATCGTAGACATAATATTTGTTCCAGGTGCACTTACATCTGGTTTAATATCAAAGTTTGGTGTAGATGGACCACGTGAACTAGAAGAGTTTACCTCATCGCCCGTAGTATTTGTTGAAGCAAATTTACTAAAGCTTACTTTTCCTGCGCCACTTGCTAAAGCAGCGCGAATGGCAGCACCATCTGTTTGGGACATATCAAATGTTGGTAAAAACTCAAATGAATCACCAAGGAATGTGCCTGAAATGTTTGGTGCATTCGTTCCACCAGCAAAGTTATGAATAATTGTTGCAACTGCTCCATTTGCCTTTGCATTGGCGATTTTATCAACGAATGCGATACCGCCTCGAGAAATCAAGGCTACTTTCCCCGCCACATCGATTCCTTCATAGTCTTTTACTTCACCGTTTCCAGGGACAGCTACTAAATCAAATTCCCCTTGCAGCTGTGTTGCTACATTTTTCCCAAAAGTCGTACCCATTAACGGAAGTTGTTTTGTTAAGTTGTAATTGCCAACGGTAACTTTGACTTCCCCGTTATACATTGTTTCAGGATTCGTTGTGTTCCCTACAGCAATTCCTAAACGAGCCGTTGCAGGCGTACCCATTGTTCCGCGATTTGGACCAGAGTTTCCTGTTGCAATGACTCCGATTGTGCCAGCTATCATTGCGTTATTAATCGCAAATGAACCAGCGTCTGTTTCAGAGTTTGCTCCCCCGCCAAGCGAAAGATTGATAATGTCCATTTTTTCTAATACAGCCGTTTCAATTGCTTTTACAATACCGGATGTAGCACCACTTCCGTAAGCCCCAAGAACACGGTAAGCATAAAGGTCTACTTTTGGTGCAATTCCTTTAATACCGTATTGATTAGCTCCGATTGCTGCAATTGTTCCCGCAACATGTGTACCGTGAGAAGTATAGAATGCGCTTCCTTTTTCATTAAACTCCGGTGTTCCAACTGGACGCTCCGAAGGTAATGTTTCTGATGCATCGTTATCTGCACGAGGCTTCGAGTAAGTTGATGAATATGGAATAAAGTTTTTTCCACCTTTATAAATTCCAGCAAATTCAGGGTGATCGGCGTCAATACCCGTATCTAATACGGCTACCTTAATGCCTTGTCCTTCCAATCCTTCGTTCCAAAGCTGTTCAATGCCAAGGAAAGAATTACTTGTATTCATTTGCGCTTCTACCTGATCTTCCTTAACCAGTTCCGATGATTTCATCGTATCATCTTCTGATGCGTAAACAATGGCATCTGGTTCGATTAATGTAATGCCTTCGATTGTAAGCAATTTTGGAAGATCATTTGCTTTTACAGTTGCTGCGAAGCCATTTAACACTGTATCGAATGTGTAGCCTTGCGTCATCTGAACATTTTTAACAGCTAACTCTTTTTGTACTTGTGCTTGTTGTGCTTTTACATTAGAGCGAGCTTCATTTGCCTGAGCTTTAGAAAATCTTTGGCCTTTAAGTTGGCTTATTCCTTGCTCTAGTGCCACAGGCATTTCAGATAAATGAACAATAACTGCCACCTCTTGATTGCCTGATACATTTTGTAAGCTTTCATGGAGCGTTGGACCATCTTTAGACAAGCTTAGCTGTTCAGCGATAGCAGCCTTTAATTGAATAATACTTTCGCTTTGACCATCCTGCTTGAATGGTTTCGATTCTTCAGCACTAGCACTCGATAATGGAGCCAAGAGAGAAAGCACCATAATGAAAGCTAAAATACTACTTAAAAATGTCGTTAACTTAAACTTTTTCAAATCTCATTTCCCCTTCCTCCTTTAATTGTCACACTTTTCAGTTTAGTGTGATATTTCCAATTTATCACAAATAAACTAATTCGAATATCGTAATATTTGAATATTTTGAAATATTGATAGAAAGTAGCATTTTCAATTAGTTGTGTTATATCTATATACCTAGTAATTTATTAAAAATTAGAACTTAAAAAGGATAAATGAATTATAAAATTCATATTCAATTAATCCTATAAAGATAGGAATTTTATATCAGATAGTTTAGTTGTTTACAGAACATCAGGAGAGTAGGGAGGGGGAAATCGGGTGAACATTAAAATAGCTGGCGATTATTAAAAACCGCCAGCTAATAGCATCGTAATAGAAGATAATGGAATGTCCTTATTTTGTTTCATTTGTTGCAGCAGCTTGAATTTCATAGAAAGCCCAGTGATTGTTTGGAATATCCTTAAAGATTGGTACTGTGCTATCTGTCAATACTGGACGATCGAAAAGTCGATTTAGGACTTTTACCGCCTGTGCACGTGTTAGTTTCTCTTCAGGTCTAAATTGACCATTACCTGAGCCAACCATAATACCCATCGAGCTTATGCGTTGGATTTCCTGTGCAGCCCAATGCGTAGATGCCACATCACTGTATGTTTCGCCGTTTGCTGTTATTGCACAATACGGCGTATCTGTAGTTCCTTCTGCACATTGCTTATCAATCCACCTTACAGCAATGACCGCCATTTGGGCTCTCGTTATCATATCGTTCGGACCAAATGAACCATTTTGACGACCTTGCATAATTCCTTCGGTACGAACATACTCTATATCATTTTTTGCCCACGAAGCAGCTGTATCTGCATAAAAAACATTAGATGCTTCTGGTACATTATGATTACTTAGGTTTCTTGCTAGCATTGCTGCCATTTGCGCACGTGTGACATAGGCATTCGGACGGAATGTACCATCTGCGTAGCCTTGAATATAAGAAGCAAATGACTTGCTATCTTCTGTAGGTTCCTTTTCGGGTTCTTCTTGTTGTGCTTGTTCTGCATATAGTAAAGTAAAAGTAGAAAAATGCTGCACATCAAAAGCAATCGCTGTTTGCCCTTTCGCAAATTCTACAATACGTCCACGGATGATTTCGGCTGAACCATTACTATGCTCTACGTAAACCATCAATTGTTCCCGTTGAGCTGAAGTTAAATTCGCAGGTAATGGTAGTAGCACTGTTACTGGACGATTTTGTAGATTTGTGTCAATCGATATTGATTGACCAACAAACTTTACATTAGCGCCATGACTCTGTTGTAGCACTATTTCCGCTTGTTTCGCTCGGTCTTCGATTGCTTTTTGCCTTAGGGCATCCTTAATCGGAACGATTCGGAAGTAAATATCTTCATTGAAGTCTGTCATAGAAGTAAAGGGAACATCTATTTTGACCATCGTCATATCAATACCAAAATAGGATTTACTCTCTAGTAATCGTTTAGCAGCCTCTTTAGCAAGTATCACCTTTGTCTCACTTGCTGGTTGCGCCATCTCGGGAATGACAAGTCGAGATTTTTTATCTTCTTGATTTGCTAATTTTCGAAGAAACTCGTTTGCATTTGCCACCGTAAAATGCACGCTATCTTGGAAACTACCGTTACGAAATACACGTGTTAACACGGTTTGTAAGAGTACCTCGTTTGGCTTACGCGGATCTACTATATTCACCATAACTTGATTACTTGGTACAACGGGGTCAGGACTCGCTGTTGATGATCCCCCATCTCCTGGTACATAGTTTGCTGACCATAGCGCATACAATACGAGGTTCCCTTTCCCCATTTGAAGCGTTTGCCCTGCTTTATAAGTAACGCCTTTTCCATCAGCTTTCGTATTCCAACCTACGAATGAAAAGCCAACTTTATTTAAATTCCCATGATTTAACACCGTTATTGTTTCCTGCGTTTTATAGCGCTTCGAATCGATAGGCACGTTCCCCCCATCCGCTCCGTTGCTGTCATAGATAACGGTGTACGTTGGCAATGCGCTCGTTGTAAAATGCCAAGTCGTAGTATTCGTAATGCCGTCATACACATTACCAGCCAAATCAATAAATGCTCCTGCATCAATTTGAATGCTATAAGCCGTGTTATTATTTAAATCCTTTGTAGGATTTATTGTCACGCTGTGATTCGCGATTGAAACATTGGCATGCGTAACGTCAATCGTTTCAACAATTTGATTTGTAGAAGCATTGCGAATTACAATATTTTTATTCGTAACTGGTAAGATCTTTTCATTAAACGTTAGCACAAGATTATCTGTAGGCTGTACATTCGTTGCCTGATGCGCTGGGAAATAGGTTGTTATTTCAGGAGCCTTTTTATCAAACACGACAACTGTTCCTAATGAAACGTCTGTCACTTGTAAGCCATCATTCCCCGCTAAATCTTGATAATCCATTGTAAAAGGAATCGGTCCCTCTGCATCTACTGACTGAAGCGTATAGCTTGCTTGCCATGTTTTAGCATCCCCATCACCTTTATCGCTTACATTTGCTGTTTGTCCTAGAATCGTAACATTTGGCGATTGAATTGCCTCACTTGTCTCAAAGTCGATTGTAATACTATCATTAACCTTAGCAACTGTTGGATTAGCATTGTTTGACACCATAGTACCCTTCTTTACAGTTGGCTTTATGCCATCAACTGTAACAAAGCTGCCATCCGTTACGTCCGTTATCTCTATGGCTGCATTACCTAGCACATCTTTGAAATTGATGGTAAAAGGTGCTATGCCTTCTAAATCACCATGCGCTATCACATAAGTCGCCTGCCAGTTCGTTGAAGCGCCACTTACAGTAGCTGGTTTTCCGGCAATGGTAACAGATGGTGTTTGGATCGTCTTATCTGTTTTCATTGCTAAAGTGATGGTATCGCCTATTTTCGCCTTTGTCGGATTTAGATTAGTCGATTTAATGGTCACTTCTACTGCTTGTGGCACAACTTTATCAATCGCAAAAGTAACGGTAGTCGAGTTTCCTGCGCTATCTGTTACAACCAAAGTATAATTTCCAGTTGACTTTACAATAGTGCCACTTGTAAAGGGAGCTCCATTCAAGGTAGCAGTTCCTTCATTAAAACTTATCGTTACGTCGGTGTTGTAAACTCCACTATTTGCAACACCTGTTATAACTGGAGGCGTTGTATCGAGCACAATCGTATCTGAAAATACATTCGATAGATTACCAGCCGTATCCTTTAGTTGCATATAAACCGTTTTAGTACCATCCCCGCTTGATAATGTCCAACTTTTTGTTGATATGTTTGGCTCCCAACCGGACCACGTAATCCCATCATTCGAAAAGCGCATTTCTATCGCTTCTCCTTCTGTATCCGTTGCCGTCATTGTTAAGGTAACGTTAGGAGTACTTGTAAATGCTAGTCCATTATGAATAGTCATTGTGCCTGTAGGTGCATGATTTTTAGTAACTTGGATTATAAACTCCTTATCAAACGTATTGCCAGCCTCATCTGTTACGCTTATCGTAATCTTATAACTATTTTTCGTATCGTAGGCAAATAACGCATTTGTCTTCAATACATTTCCATCAATCGTAAAGAAGCTTGTATCCCCTGACTGTAATGCATATGTGAATGTTGGTGAACTTCCTGAATCTGTTGCTGTCAATGTTCCAATAGTTGTACCAATGGGTTTCTTTTCTTGTATAGTCGTATTACTAAGCGCAATTTCGGTAGGTGGTGTAGCATCATAAATTATTTGCAATTCATTTGAAGCTTTATTGAATGCACCACTACTATTCGCAACAACTTTTTCAGGAATTTTAATTTTCACAGCTCCATCTGCAATCGGTGATATTTGTGCCGTATATGTGGTACCGCTTCCTGATAGAGATATAGCATTTCCATTTGTAACAGCTATATCATCCACCGTAAAGCCTGTTACTGACTCACTGAATACCGTCGTTATAAGAATGGGATTGCTATTAGTTGGGCTAGTCTTATTTGATGAAATGGTCACGTTAGGGCGTGCTTTGACAATAAGGTTCATCGTATAGACACCGCTATCATTCATACCGTCGCTTACCTTAAATGCAAACGTTGAAGCAGTACCATTGTCGGTAATGTATTTTAACTTACCTGCATCTAAGTCAACTTTACTAACTGTCATACCATTTGGAATGGCTTCGGCAGCATCGAACTGCCCATTCAGATTGCTATCAAGGAAAAGTTGGCCACTAGTTGGGATTGCAGAGATTTGAATCTGTTTTAACGTGTCGCCAGCATCTTCATCAGAAAAAGCAAAAGAAGTAGAATTAAATGTATACACTTGACCTTCATTGACATTTACCGTTCCATTACTGGATGTAGGTGGTTTATTTAATGTAAGTGTTGTGACCTGCTGCATCGCATAGGCACTCTTGGAGCCATCAGCATCTTTGACAATAACATTGAAATAATAGCTTGTATTAGCAGTAAGTCCTGTAACATTATAGGACGTAATATCTTTAGCATAACCGCTTCCTAAAGCTGTTCCATTGGATTCAATGGCACTAACCGTATCAATATTATTACTACTAGATTGATAGACGCGGTATTCTAAATCACCTTGAGCTGTTAAATCGTCAGATGCTTTCGCCCAGTCCAACTGTACTCCTGATGCAGTGATAGTTGAAGGCGTAATTGCGCTATTGGTAACGGTTGGCGGATTATTAGGAATATCGATTGTAAAGTGTGTAAATGTTACATCCCATATCCCCGCCTGTACAGTACCTATAAACTGTACACTCACAGTAATGACAAATGAGTGAATGCCCTCTAAATTTACTGGAATATCATAAATTGGTTCATGAAAGGCAACGGTCTTAAAGGTTACGGGACTTCCTTTTGGGTTTCCGTCTTGATCATACCCTTGAATCGTTAAACTTAGCGCATCGTTTGCGTTATGTTTATTAATCGTATTAATCTTGAATGATTTTAAATTAAAGACACCGCCCGCAAAGTTTTCGCCAGCGGAAATTCGAATTGATTTTGGTGGCGAATATTCATTTGCATCAATATAATACCCAGCAGGAAATTGTGTCCCATCACTATACTTTAATAAATCAAAACCATCATCACCAGTACGACTTACTACAAAGCCATTATTCGTATCAGCTAGCCATGTAGGTAGTGTTAAATCTTGTGTACACTTAGGAAAATTCGGTGTATCACAACTAGCCGCCTCTACTTGAACAGGTGACAAAAAACTAATCCCAGTCAATTGGCTAAAAGTAATCAACAGCAAACATAGCATCATTATAAAAATCTTTTTTCCCATTTTGGTTCTCCTTTTTAGTTGATTCACACCCTTCGCCAAAATCATTCCTAGTTTCTAGAAGGAAACTCTCCAAATAAACAAATAATGAAATTCAACCCTAAATACGGTTGCATATTATTATGTGGTTGACTTCCACCTGCTTGATCGATCGTCATCGCATTCATGGTTGTATTTCCTGAAACTGAATAAGCAGGGAGTGAGCCCCTACCTTGCTGTTCGGTCCAAATTGCTCCCGTTGGCTCATTACTTGTTGTTGGTACATTGTTACAAGCGGCCAGATGATGATGACTTGGCATTTCTGTTGTTAGTAATGTAACAGTAGCAGAACCTCCAGTTGTTCCGATATTTCTTGGCGTTAACCCTGCACCTGTTCCTTGATGAATCGCTGCCCTCCCACTTAAATTGGGTAAAGCAAAGGTTGTCTTTCCATCTCCTCCATAAGTATTACCTATGATGGCAAATAACGTACTATTCGAAGCTATGCTTAGTAACTGACCATTACAAAATGCCCAATTTTGTGGCGCAAAATTACCACCAAATATTCTAATTTCTCCCGTGTAGGCTTCTGACATGATTTCTTCACTTCCTTTTTCTTTAATTTCTTGGTGGATAAATGCCAACTAAAGCTATGCAATAATTCGCCACACTGTATGGCTGCATATTTTGATGCGGCTGTGAATTGCCAGATAATGATAAAGCTTGTGCATTCATATTCGTATTTGGTTGATTAACTGAATAGACATTATCAGTGGATGTGCCCCATACATTACCAGTAGGCGTTTTCAATGAAGTATTTTCCGAACTAGCCGTGACAGCATGGTTATGCGTCGGCATTTCATTCAAGGTTAACATATGTGTTTCTTGTCCAGCTTTTTGTCCTCTTGTCACACCATTACCTACATGAACTGGAACCCTGCCTCTTAAATCAGGTAAGGCAAATGTCCGAATGCCATCACCTCCATAAGTTGTGCCCAATAAGGAGTATAAGGCTTGGTTTGAATTAATTTGTAATAATTGCCCATTACAGTATGCCCATCCATTTGGTACGCCTGCAAAGCTAAATAATTTGATTTCACCTACAAATGCTTCAATCATCTTTTCTTCCTCCTAATTAAATGATGGGTACATACCGTAAAGAGCGATGATATAACTAATGGTTAAAAAGGGCATTACATTGTCATGAGGCGCATTTCCGCCAACACTTGAAATGCTTGTTGCCTTCATTGTGCTATTTGGTAGTTGTGTCGAATATTGTATGTTTTTCGCCCAAACAGCATTTTCTGGACTAGGTGTTGTACCAGCAAGAGAAGAAGCTTTCACTAGGTGCGTATGAGCTGGAAGTTGGGATGTACTTAAAGTAACAGTCTCCGTTCCCCCCATTTGTCCCATTATATAATTAGTCCCAGTTATTGGGTTATGTCCTTGGTGAACAACGACTCTACTTTGATAATTTGGCAAAGCAAAATTCGTTTGTCCATCCCCTCCATAAGTCGTACCAATTAAAGAAAAGAGCATTTCATTTTCTGCAATAGGTAAGAGCTGGCAATTGCACAAGCTCCATCCTTGTGGAGCATAGTTACCTGCAAACATTCGAATTTCTCCGACATATGGTTCCATCTAAAACACCATCCTTTAAAATTTTTTAACTTCAAACATTACATTACTGTAAAATAGATTAATTTGGTTAAAATTTTAGAATATTTACATAAAATAATATAATATACCTATAATTAACATTTTTATTTCAACCATATCGATTAGCCTATTATGTAGTGGTGATTAATCACTCCTTCATGGCAAAAATTAAAAATGTACGTATATAAACGACAATGCAAGCCTGCTAAGGTTGACAGCATGCCATTGCAAGATACTAATTTTCTCTCATATAAATACATTCAAATTAAAAATACTAAAAAAAGAAACTACCTAATACTGACAAATGTTAATAGTTAGAAAATTAACATTAAAAAATAGATGATCTATGACCTATACATAATGAAAATGCTATGAGAACAACTTCAGGTTGTATAACTTGTAATTTTTGTAAAACCTATTATCTTTGTATAACATTTGAAATGCCATACATACTACAGTGAGATTCATTTATCCTCATCCCACTTCTAAAGGAGGTTTTACAAGACGATGTACGATGCAGATAATATTGATGTCAAGCTAAAGCAGGGATTTCAATCATTATTCCCTGAATATGCTACCTTGTTAAATCAAGCTACTTCTCAAGAACAAATAATTAGTTTGCATAATTCTTTTATTGAAGAAAGAAAAAAAGCATTAGCAACAGCTATAAAGGCAACCAATATATCAGACAGTAGGAATCCTAAGTCCCCCATTGCGTTAACACAAGAAGAATATGAAAACCTAATTAATGCAACAGGTGATGATATTAAATACCGAATTCAAGCTTTGCTTGATGGTCTTCAACGATTAAAGGGCATGGAGAATGATCAAATAGAACATGTAGCCGCACAAATGATTGTCACTGGTATATTAGGCATTGGCGTAGAATCCACTACAGCAGCACTAGCGATTGCAGGCGGAGGAGAAATCATTGAAGCTTACATTGCTCTTGCAGCCCTTACATCTACTACCGTAGCAGTAGTTATTGCTGTCGTTTGTCTTGTGATTATTGCCATTATTATTCCACTTATTTATTTTATGGAGAAGCCCGCAAATGCACTTATACTATTAATTAATGAATTGGACAAACCACTTGTATTTGCTAACGATTTTAATGTGCATGGAAAACCCACATATCTCACAGAAACAATTAACAATGCGGTAATATTCCCAGATCGTAAGTTTGTTACAGCAGGATTTATTGGCAGTCAAAAACTAGACAGCGCTTTATATGGCACACAATATGGCTTTACAATGAAGTATGGACATACAGACACTCAATTTACTTTTGGAGTAGAATGTCCTTTAAGCTCCTTGTATACTGACAATAACTGTTTTTGTGCCTTTGATAAAAATGCACAAGAAGCTGCTGAATTAACGGCTAAAAATAATAAACAGTTTTGGGAAACCGAAAAAGATGGTATTAAATTAAGCATTCGTTGTAATTCAAAAAGTGGCTCATTGGCATACTACGTCGCTCGTGCCTATCACGTTTAACGATTTCCATCATGCGATCGGATCATAACGCACAGTTGTAAACACTTAAATGCCAATGTAACGAAATAAGCCGATGCGCTGCTATCTGATGTCCATCTGTCTAAAAAACTGATAGCAGCGCAATTATTGTACTGTATTTAAATAAAAATACGCTACTCGTTATAAGTAGCGCAGAATATTAGAGCACATGCTCTTCGTCAAATGTAATTATTTAGTCGTATTAATCAATTCTTTCATTAATGCCTCATTCATTGGCACTTCAATGATATTTACCATGTTTCCTTTTGTATCAATTATATAAGTCGTTGGCAGCGTAATAACTTGATATTTACTTCCTACAAACCCTTCTTCATCTAATATAATGTCAAAAGTTAAACCATGTTCCTTCACAAATTGAGCAACCACTTCTTTTCCCTTATCTTTATTTGTTACGTTCACTGCTAAAATTTCTACCCCTTGATTTTGATATTCTTCGTAAATCTTTTGCATATGTGGCACTTCCTCTTGACACGGTGGACACCACGTTGCCCAAAAATTTAAAAATACCTTTTTACCTACATAATCGGATAAGTGGACTGTTTCACCTTTTAACGTTTGCAACTCAAAATCGGGTGCTCTATACTCTACTTGATTTTGTGTTTCCTCTGTTGCATGCGGAGCACTGGTTTCAGTTTGCGCTGTTTCTTCTGTTTTCATTGTTTCTTTTTCATTGATCGGCTTTTTCACATTAATAGCAACAATGATTATTAAAGTGATAATAATTATGATGGAAATCATATTTTTAACCACAAAAGTAATACCTCCAATGTAAATAAGGATAATAGATGGCTACATATAATCACACAAAGCGAAAACTCCTATCGTGATTTGTCTCAACAACAAATACGATACTGGAGTTTTCGCTTTCTATTTAGTCTCAATGACAAACGTATATTACGGCGCTATTTTATCAACCTCATATTGATAATTCATGCCCTTATTATTCGTTTTCGTATATTCCATAATATTTTCTAATTTTTCAGCCACTACATGTTCTTTGCTCATACCTAAGTAGTTTGCTGCACTTGATAAATCAGAGAAGTGGAATAGTTTCCATCCCATAATGCCTTTAGCTGTTTCGCTACTATTAAATTTTACCGTTATCGCCTTTTCAACATCAATCCAGTTATTTGTGCGTGGTGCTGTTGCGCCATAATCTCGAACATATTTATTCGTAAATGCTAAACCATTTGAATGTTCTTGATGGTACATACATCCAATTCGACAAAAATAATGCGTATATCCTTCTTGGTCAATTGCTTTGGCAGCGTACACTTTATTTGGGTCAGTATTATGTAGATCCATACGGCAAACTTCACAATGAACCCCCGTTTGTGTTACTTCTGTAAATTCAGAAATGCCATCGATCGTAATTGTTTTTACTGCTTTATTGCCTAATTTATCTTCTGCGTATACTGTATAAACGCCATTTTTCAGCGCAATAATTTTATCTTTTTGTTTTTCATTTTGCAAAGTGGCAATTTTTGAACCTTTATCTATAAAGTATTCGACGTCTTTATCTCCATAAGCCCATTTCTGATTTTGGATTTCATTATCATCCGTGGTAAGAACTTGTATTTTTTTACTAACCGCCGTTACATCGCTTTCAGGGATTGACAATGTAATGGTTGGTGCCGCTTTATCAATATTTGTGATTGTTATGGATTTCGTTCTTTTGTTCCCATTATTGTCTATAGCAAAAACCGTATACGTTCCATTTTCACTTACTGTAAATGCGTTCTCTGTGAATGTTGTGTCGGTTTCTGAAAATTGATTTGCTGGCTTTGCACCCTTTGCCCACTGTTTCAAGATTACTTTCTCATTATCTGTAACATCTACATTCACTGTCACATCTGTCGTCGTCGGTGTTGTTTTACTTACATTCAATGCAAGGCTAGGTGCTTCTTTATTATATTTTTCCTCAGCACTCGCTTGAATTGTACTGAATTTAACTTTTTTCAAAGTACTATTATTTTTCTCTTTATAAGCCTTAATATAATTATCTGCCGCTACTTCTTTTGCAAAATAAATATTTTTTAATGCATTTAATTTAACGATTGTAACCGAATCTAACGGAACCCATCTTTTTGTACTATAATCCTTTACATTTTTCGTGCGTGTTACCCCTTCATTTAATTCATCATATAATGCTGAAAATACATCTTTATAATAAACGACTTCTCCATCTTTAATCACTTGCACATCAGTCATCGCTGCAAGGGCAGTTGAATGTTGATTACCAGTTAAAAACGCTATTACCATAACACATATAAGCAATCCGAGGCGTAAAATTTTTTTCATTTTTAATATGTTCCTTTCACAATTAAGCTCTTTTCTATATACCTATTGATATTTTTCAATGCTCTCTTTTTGTACGGTTTTAAACGAAACAATTTCTGTATCTGAATGTTTGGCAACATAGGCCTATGCATCAGATGCTTTTGCAAAACAGATAAACCCATCGTCCATTGGGGATGCTAGCGTAGTTCTAACATACGTCGCCTTTTCAGCTTGCACCCACTTTAGTGTATTGAAATCACGAACATACTTTTTATAAGTTGCTTTATTTTTTACTTCATCATATAAAAGGCACCCAATGTCGTCGTAATAAACTACCTTCCCTTTCTTCTTTATAGCCTGTCCTGAAAAAACACCCATTTTGTCTTTTTTTTGGTACACAACCATATTACAAAATGCACAATTTGTATTATTAGGTACATCCTTTTCTAAACTAGACTTAGCTGCCTCCGCATTCAGGTCGTGCTTATTGTCTATAAAATTGATAGCGAGAATACTTAACAAAATCATTCCTAAAACGACTAGTTTTTTCATTGTTTCCAATCTCCTTTCAATTCACCATGATACGGTAAAAATATGAAATAAGTTGAAAATAACTGTGAAATAAATGAAAAATTTCATCGGAATGGGAGTTTTTAAGGGGATTTCCGTGCATTCAGTTTGCTTTGAAACTTGTTTTGAAGCTAAAAAATAGCCGTTTAGCTGAAAAAAATCAGTTAAACGACTATTCCTTGGGCATAGCTTATTTATTACAGTTTAGATAGTATATTACTATTCTTTTCGGTCAATCTTCCTTCTTCTATTTCAAAAAAAACAATTTTACATTCTTTTAATAACTTGTTAAAGCAGTATATAATTCATGCATTGTTTTAATAATAAACTTCGGCTTATAAGAGATGCCTTTTAGTTGTTCTAATGTCGAAGCCCCCGTTAAGACAAAGCAAGTATCAAATCCTGCTAGGTTACCGAGTGAAATGTCTGTTTCAATTCGATCACCAATAATTAATAACTTCTCCCTTTTGACGTCTATCATGCGAACGATATGCTCTGCAAAATACGAAGACGGCTTGCCAACAATAAATTCAATTGTACTGTCAGATGCAACTTCAACTGCTTTGGCAATTGCCATTGTATCTACTTGGAATCCACTCGGACCTGGACAAGCTTGATCTGGATTTGTAACGATAATTTGCGCGCCATTACGAACAGCAATCATGGCATTATTTAGCTTGTCAAACGTAATTTGGCGATCTAAGCCGATAATAACATGCGTAGCGTGAAGTGGTTCAGTTGTTGTTTGAAGCTGCTTATCTTGAAACTCCTTATTAATAGCAGCTTCACCGACAATATAAGAAATGCTTGTTGACAAATGTTCCAATACATATTGAGCTGTTAAATAAGCTGATGTAATCACTTGTTCGGCCGTTATATGAATGTTGAATTTCCGTAGTTTTTCAACTACATCTTGACGTGTTTGTGTTGGTGAGTTGGAAATAAAGCAGATATGCTTACGTAGTTGCTGTAATTGTGTAATAGTATTAATTACACCAGGAAGAATTTTATCGCCCACATAGATGGTGCCATCTAAATCGAAACAATACGCTTCATACGTTTGGATAGTCTTCAATGTATTAGCCTACTTTCGCACGATTTGCTAATTCGTTTAAAATTAAAGCTTTGCCATCTGCTAATAATTGTAAGTCTATAGCAGGTGCATATTCTAAAATTAATTGACAATCAATATTTTCTTGTGCAATCACGTTGAAAATAGAGGACCAGTCAATCGTTCCTTCACCAATCGGTAAATGATCATCACTGGTTGCTGTGTTGTCATGTAAGTGTAGCGCAAGTAAACGGTCCTTTACATTAAGGATTGTTGAAGTAATGTCCCAACCATTTAAATTGGCATGTCCAACATCAATTAAATATCCAGCTATTTCATCAACATCGTCTAAAAAGTGCTCAAACTCGTCTTTTGTAAATAAGGATGTGCCGTTATAACCTACATTTTCAATTGCTAGTGAGACATTTAATGGTTTTGCAATAGCGCATAGCTCATGAATATATTGCTTCGCGCGTTTTTTTCCTAATTCTTTATTAAATTGTGCGCAAAAGCAAAAACCTGGGTGAATTACAACGTGCTGCGCATTAATCATGCTAGCAAATTCGATTGCTTTACGATATTCGTGGAATGATGCTTCACGAATAGCTTTATTTTCACTCGTAATATTAATATCCCAAGCAGGTGGATGAATCGAGTAGCGCACCGGCAATGCCTTTAATTCTTTTGCCAATGTAGGGAATAATCCTTCCATGTCTCCCCATTTGTCGCCATCCATCATCAATTCAACAACTTCTGCACCAGCAGCGATTAATTTTTCTACATTCCCAATAATATCGTGTGTGAGTAGTGGTAAGTCTGAAAAACAAATTTGCTCTAACATTGTATATCCCCCTTAGTTTAAAGTGATTGATTTGTTTTTATATGCAATTGGGTAGCCAATAGAGTTCGTTGTAGCTTTATCAAATAAATGAATATGTTCCATTTTAAAGCGAACATATACTTGCTGATTAAGAGGACAGTTTTTATGTGAGCTTAATGCTATCATTTCTTCATTATTAAATGTCAAATAGACAGCGTATTCTGCACCTAAATTTTCAATGGATTTCACTGTTGCATGTAGTACTTGTGGTTCTGTCGATAAATCAATATGTTCAGGCCTAATACCGAAAACTAATTGTGTTGATGCTGCTTCATACACTTTTTTTACCCACTCAGGGGATAGTGAGAAACTTTGCGTACCAAAGTGAATATTCCCATCTTGATACTTCATCGTTAAAATATTAGTCGGAGGTGCACCGATAAACTTAGCTGTAAAAATATTCGATGGATGATGATACACATTTTCAGGTGTATCAAGCATTTGTAAAACACCTTCATTTAAAAGCGCAATACGATGCCCAACAGTCATTGCTTCTATTTGGTCGTGCGTCACATAAACAATAGTTTGTTTATATTTCTCATGAATGTTTACTAGCTCTTTTCTAGCAGATACACGTAGCTGAGCATCTAAATTAGATAAAGGCTCATCTAATAAAAAGTAGTCAGCTCGCTTTACAATAGCACGTGCTAATGCAACACGCTGGCGTTGACCACCTGATAAATCTTTCGGCAAACGTTCTTCTAAGCCATTAAGTTGAAGCATCTTTAACGCATCCTCTAAGCGTAATTCAATTTCTTTTTTCGGAATCTTCTTCATGCGAAGAGCATAAGTAATATTTTGTTTAACAGTCATATGTGGGTAAAGCGCATAATTTTGGAAAACCATTGCAACGTTACGCTTACCGCTAGGAATATTATTGACGACTTTGCCATCCATAATAAGTTTACCGGAGGAAATATCCTCAAGCCCTGCAATCAAACGTAATGTAGTAGATTTCCCACAACCCGAAGGACCTAATAGAATAAGACGTTCTCCTTTTTCAATTGTCAAGTTGAGCCCTTTTACAACTTCAGTTTGTCCATAGTTTTTTTTGACATCTTCAAATTGAATTTCTTTCATATTATCCACTCCTATTTAATGCCCGATGATATAAATGTCCCTATTATATATTTTTGGAATATTAAATATAATGCTAATGGAAGGATCATTGTTATTACAGAAACTGCCATTGCAACAGTAAAGTTCGTACCCCCTTCCGAGCTAATGTACATTTGAAGTGCTAATGGCAGTGTAAAATTCTCTGTACTTTTTAAAATTAATACTGGCCATACATATTCATTCCATGATGTTATAAAAAACCAAATGCCTGTTGATGTTACAGCAGGCTTTACAAGTGGCAGCACAATATCTTTCATAATGTGCCAATGACTCATATTATCTAGACGTGCAACTTCAATGAGAGAAATTGAAATTGAGCGTAATGCTTGAGTTAATAAGAAAATACCCATCGCATCTGCCAGTTGGGGTAAAATAACACCCCAAATCGAGTTTCCTAAGCCCATTTTTGAAATAACTAAATAGTTCGGAATCATTGTTACAGTAAATGGTAAAAAAATCGTACTAATTAAAATAAAATACAAGACATTTTTTCCTTTGAAAATAAAATAAACAAAGGCATACGCTGCAAGAAATGATGTAATAACTTTAAAAATTGTTACAACCGATGCAATGATAAATGTATTTAATGTAACTTTGAATGCTGGTAAACTTTCGAAGAATACTTTATAGTTCACCAATGTTGGACTTGTCGGAAAAATAGATAGTGGATTATTATACGCATCTTGTAATGTTTTAAATGAAGTTCCAACCGCAAAGATAATTGGAAAAATCAATAAAAATATAATGAAAATTAAAATAATATGCCAAGGTATAGTTACTTTTTTACTTATTTTCATAGTAAATACCTCTTTCTACATATTTAAATTCAACAATTAATAACACTACGAAAATAGCCATTGTTAATATTGATAGTGCAGCGGAGTGCCCAGTACGATATAAGACGAATGCTTCATGATATGCGTGATAAATCGCATTTGAACTAGCATAGTTTGGGCCACCTTGTGCAATGATTTTTATCGGTGTGAACGAAAACTGTAAACCTTGGACAATTGTAATGATGAAAACATAAATACCTGTAGCACTACTCATAGGTCCAACAATATGAAAGAATATTTTCCATAAGGGTACATTGTCTAGTCGAGCCGCCTCAATAATTTCTCGTGAAATACCATTAATTGAAGCATATAGTAAAATAAAGTTATAACCGAAAATTTTCCAAGAAGTAATTAAAGTTATAACAACAATGATCCACCCTTCAGATTTACTCCAAATTGGCATACTAAATCCAATCCACCCCATAACAATCGCAACGGGACCTGAAACAGGATTTAACAACCATGTGAATAAAATAGAACCAACAACTAATGAAATAAATGATGGTAAGAAAAAGGCACTTTTATAAAAACCCTTCATTTTGCCAACAACAAAATTTAATACATAAGCAAAAATGTATGAAATTGTAAAATTAAAGACTAATAAGATGAAGATATATAAAGCTGTGTTTAATAAAACTTTATAGGTGATTGGATCTTTTAAAACATCAATATAGTTTTGCAACCCAACGAAATCTTTTGTTAAACTAATCATATTCCAATCAAAAAAACTTAAATAAATCGTATAAAGAAACGGCCAAAACATAAACATTGCTATTATCGCTACAGATGGGAGTAATAAGCTATAAGCAAGTAAGCTTTGCTTATGCACAAAGCGCTTTTTTGAACTTGACGTCACTACTTGCATGTTGTCACCACTTTCACAATAAGGTCGGTAGGTAAAGGAATTTCAATCCACTGTCTTTTTTCTTTATTTCAACAATTCATTAATAGCATTTTCAGTCGATGTAAGTCCTTCTTCAACGCTTACTGAACCACTAAGAATTTGATCTCGCACGTCTAATAATAATTGCTCTGCTTGTAAACCTGCATCTCCAGGAAAGGAGGTCCAAGGTACAACTCCTGACATTTGATCGATTGCTGCTTTCATCATTTCATTTTCAGCTAAGAATGGCTTTAACCCATTTTCTGCATCCGCTACTCCCTCACGTGCTGGTACATAACCAGTACCTTTTGTCCACTTTGCTACTGATTCAACACTGTACAAGAATCTCATAAATTCCCAAGCTGCTTTTTGTTGTTGTTCCTCTTGTGCAGTAATCGTTAACATGGCACCACCAGCAGGTAACTTTACTTCTTTCCCTTCCCAAGTAGGCGATTTAATAGCTGCTACATCAAATTGGGCATTGTTTTGAATGTTAGAACGCTGTGCAATAGTTGTATAAAGCATCGCTACGTTACCATCAATAAAGCTTTGTATACCTTGGTCCCACCCGATATGTAAAGCTGTCTTATCCTCTACTACCATGTCTCTTAATAATGAATAAGCCTTAATTCCTTTTTCAGAAGCAAAACTTGCTTTTCCATCAGTCATAATTTTCGCGCCATTGCTTTCTAATAAAGCTTGCGTTGCCCAGTTATCAGCAGGTTCTTGCATATAGAAACCGTATTTACCTGTTTTATCTAAAATGACTTTTGCATATTCTTCCAATTGTTCCCACGTTGTAGGACCTGTTGTTGGTAAGCCTGCTTCGTTTAATAAGTCGCGATTAATATAAAGAACTGGTGTACTTAATGAGTATGGAATCCCTACTTGAGAACCTTCGCTATTTTTTGCTAAGTCCATAATATTTGATAAAAAATTATCTTCTAAAAATGTTTTATCTTCTTCAAAATGTGCATTAATAACCTCTTGGGGTGTTACGTAAGAAAAGTTGTTTGAGAAATAATCTAAGAATGCCCAACCAATTTGTACAATTGCTGGTGTAGAACCAGCAGCCACTTCAGCTTGTAAATTTTGCATTAACCCTTTATATAAATCGGGGTTATACTTTGCTACGACTTCCACTGTGTCGCTTTGAGCATTGAATTCTTCCACTAACTCTGCTACTGTTTGTCCGCCTTGTGTTTCAGCATTTACATGCCAATACTCAATTTTTGTTTTACCATCTTTTTTTGAACTGCTGGATTCTTCACTATTTCCACATGCTACCAGTATCAATATAGCAGAAAATAGTAATCCGATTTTTGACCATAACTTCATTTTCTCTCCTCCTCGAATGACAGGGTATAAAAAAGAGACCGCAAAAAGTCAATAAAAAATGACAATTTGCGGCCTCTCTGATATACGCCTATTACTATTTACTTTATGATTCTTACTATAATGGAAAATAATTAAGTTAATATGTCGAGAATATTAATTAATTATTTATCTTTTGTTAATCGGTTTTCTCCACAATTTCACATTCGATGTTGTGACAGCATTTGCGCCATGTGCTAATGCGGCTTCAGCATATTCAACCTTATCTAATAGACCTCCAGTAATAATAGGTTTATCTGTCACCTGAATTAACTTATGTATAAAATCTGGAGCTCGGCATGGCATAATTTCTATCATATCTGCTGCTGTATGATGAATTGATTGTTCAAGCTGATAGTACACCTCTGTATCTATTAGAAAAATACGTTGAATAACAAAAATTTTCTGTTGCTTCGCTCGCTTAATGACATTTGCTTTTGTTGTAACAATCGCAAATGGCTTAACGACTTTACTCACAAAATCAATGCCATATTGATCTAGCTGTAAACCCCCAATTTTTTCAACGTGTAAAATTACTGGTAATCCTGCATCATGAAAAAGTTGTACGTAATGTTTGACATTTAATATATCGCCCATCATTAAAATAACAGCACTAATATTGTCTTTATACTTTAATGCAGCTTCAATCGCTTTTGGCTCTTTAATAGCAGCAACAAGCTGTTTATCAGCAAGTCGATCTTGAAATATTTTATACATCAACTATCCCTCCTCTTAGTAAGCATTATAAAGGTAACAAGATGTCTATAAGCATTTCAATACGTTTCTTTACAAAATATTAAGAAAAATCATACCTCTATTATTCTCAAATTAAAGGATTAGAATTTTATAACCAAGCTAATTAATTCAGTTAAAAGGTTTTTTTATATCGTATAATTATTAAAATCCCGGACTATGTTATCTTTCAAATTGCTAATAAAAAAACTGTAGGCAAACTTGAATTTTGTACAAGTTTGTCTACAGTCTTCTGTTTTATTATTACATTTTTTTAAGTTTTTCGTATTCAAGTTGTAGTTTTTCAATACGTTTACGGCCTACTTCGCGATTTCTTGCTGTTTCTGCTTGAATTTGTTTTGTCTCTTGAATGCCTGCCATAATTGTTTGCCATGTTGTTTCAATCGTTTCAATTTTAATGCTTGGGCTACCTGCGGCACGGGCAATATTGACGCTGTTTTTACTAATGTTTTCAGCATTGCGAACAAGCATTTCATTTGTACGACGATCCAGCTCACTCATAGAATCTGAAATTAGCTTTTGACGCTTTAATGTTACAGCGTGAATTAGACCTTGTTTAAAAATTGGAATTGTTGTAACAAAGGCTGAGTTGATTTTACCGATTAAATGGTTATTACCTTGTTGCATTAAGCGAATTTGCGGTGCCGATTGGAATGATACTTGCTGCGCCATTTCTAAGTCATAACGTCGTTGTTCCAATAATTCTACAGCACGTTGCATCGTTTCAAATTCCATAGCTGCTAGTTGGTCACCTGTTTGCGCTTTTTGCTCTAACATAGGTAAGGCTGAACGTACTTCTTCTGCCTTGACTTCAATAGCTGCAATAAATTTACTTAATGTTTGGAAATAGTTTAAATTTTGGTCATATAAATTTTCTAGGTCGATTGTATTTCGTTTCATTTCAACTTCATATTTTTGAATTTCACGGTAAATGACATCGACTTCTTTATTCATGCTGTCATATTTCGATAAAAATCTTTCTAATTGTTCTTTACCTTTACTAAACAGCTTTGTCAGGAAGCCGCCTTTTTTCTCTTCCGCAAAATCTTGCGGGTCAAATTTATCCATTACTTTATTTAAATTATTTAATAAGACACTGGATTCTTCAAGTTTGCTAGCTCTCATTGTTGCCAACATTTTATCTGAAAATGTAGAAATACCATTCGCTGTTTCTTTGCCTAGCTCTAACATGGCGATTTGGTCTTTCACATCAATTTTTTGCGCAAGTGCATGCACTTCAGGATCTTTCTTTAAAGCCAGTTGATTTTGTGCAATTTGTGATAACTCTTGTTCAGAAATAAGTGTCGGTGTTTGTACTGATTCAGCCTGCAACAACGGGTTAGGTTGTAGCAGTGGATTTTCGGTTGCGAATGGATCTTTTGATTTTAACAAGTCGTTGTTCATTTCAGACATAAGTAATACCCCCTGCGATTTATCTCTTTTATTACATACGATTACGAGATGAAAAAGTTTCATCTATCTCAAGCGTTTACGTGAAAGTTAAGTTAGATTGCGACACTTATCGCATCTTCAACAAAATGACTACTCTCCAAATTATAGCTTGTTTGAACTAAAAATTCGACTGATTCTTCATTTCACCTTACATCTTTTCTAAAAATTAGTATATTGATGTCGAAAATAGTCACATCCTAGTAACTATCAGACTGCTGACTACAATAAATATGGTGTATTTTTATGAATGTTCCCTCGTTTACTCTATGTGTAGAAGGAAATTATTGCAGTGAAAAGCATGACACTCCAGCAGGTACAGCACGAGTGGAAAATCCATTTTTGTGGCGTCCGCCGCAAAAAATAGTTGGAGCCGTGCTTGCAAAAAGGGAGCGCATGGAACGGAAATCAACGTTTTTTATATTATTTAAAAAAGCAGCTACATGTAAATAGCTGCTTTCCATCATTATGTTGTTACTTTTAAAACAGTTTTAAACTTTTGAATTACGCCGCCTGTGCTATACGTTAAGACACTGCGTTTATAGAATGATAAGCTAAATAAATAAGCCACAATAATCGTCACCAATAAAATACCAAGGGACAGTAATGGTTCGATCATGCCAATATCCGTTGCACCAATACGCATTGGCATCACCATTCCAGAAGTGAACGGAATATAAGAGAATACTTTAATAATAATTGTATCTGGATTGCCAATACCTGAAAGCATCACATAGAAACCGATTAATGTAATCATCATTGCAGGCATCAATACTTGACCTGCTTCCTCTACTTTCGATACTAATGAGCCGAATAATGCACCGACTATTAAATATAAAATAATTGTTAATACTAAAAATAGCATCGCATATAACACATAGCCAACTGATAGCTCCTTCACAATGCTTGTCGCCATTTCCCAAATCACACCGTTTTTCGCGAATTTTGCATAGATAAGGAAAACTACTGCAATGATGCCCATTTGCGTCAAAGCTAGTAGCAAAACACCTGCAATTTTCGCTTTAAAATGTGTTGCTGGTTTCACACTTACTAATAGCATTTCCATCGCACGTGAGCCTTTTTCAGAAGCAATTTCAGTTGTAATCATTGATAGGAAAGTAGAAATAAAGAAGTAAATTAAAATACCGACAGCATAGGATACCCAAAGCCCTGATTGCTTTTCTTCCTCGCTTTTTCCGCCAGTAGATTCTGCATTTAAATTTTTATTTGAAATAACCGTTTTTGCTGCCATAATTTGTGCCGCTTGTTCTGAAGTTAGAGATAGCTTTTGCACAGCATAATGCTGACCTGCATATTGCAATAAAGATGATATCGTCGATTGATCATTTAGTTTTAACGGTTGAAATGTTGAAATTTCCGCATGCAATTGACCGTTCTGATCACTTACTTCAATAAGTGCGGCGAGCTTCCCGTCCTTGACTTGTTGTTCCAACTTTTTAATATTTGATTCCTCCTGAATAAATGTCATATCGCTATTGGACACAAAAATGCCGCTTAAATCTGCGCTCGTATCATTAACAATTGCAATTTGCTGCGCCTCATCATCGCCTGTAAAAAGCTCCTTAATATCCGACCAAAAAATAGCAACGGACATCGCAATTACATATAGAAGGGTCATTGATATAAATGATTTGGATTTTAATTTTGATTTGTATAATTGCTTCATTAACAAACTAAACTTCGACAACAGTACCACCTACCTTATCTTTAAAGATTTCGTCCAATGTTAAATAATCTAAACTAAATTTTTCAATATATTTGCCCGCTGACAACTGTTGGAAAATACTTTCTGCAAAACGTTCATCTTCAAGCAATAACACTGTTTGCTCTTTTTCTACACGCACATCTTTCACACCTTCGAGCTGAAGTAATTCCGTAGTAGACCAATTGCTACGCACAGACAGCTTTGTTTTCCCATATTGTTTCTTTAAATCTAATAAACTGCCAGAAAATAAAGAGACGCCCCGCTTTAGTAAACATAAATGATCGCAAAGTTCTTCCACATTATCCATTTGGTGACTTGAAAATAAAATAGTTGTACCTTGTTCTTTTAGTAGTAAAATAGCATCTTTTAGTAAATCTTTATTGACTGGGTCAAGACCACTAAAAGGCTCATCTAAAATTAAAAATTGGGGTTTATGAATAAAGCTTGCAATCAACTGTACTTTTTGCTGGTTGCCTTTTGATAGTGTTTCTGCTTTATCTTTACGCTTCTCTTCTAACTCAAAACGACTAATCCAAAAATCAATATCTTTTTTAAGCGCTGCTTTTTTCATGCCTCGCAGTTCTCCAAAGAAGTATAATTGGTCCTCTACTTTCATCGTAGGAAAAATCCCACGCTCCTCTGGTAAATAACCAAGTACATCTCGGTTAATCGAATTGACAGGCTTTCCATTCCATGATATCGTACCAGCAGTTGTTTCCTGTAAATCTAAAATCATACGAAAAGTCGTTGTTTTGCCCGCCCCATTTTGACCAATGAGCCCGAAAATTTCACCTTTCTCAATAGTGAAATTTAAATTATCAACCGCTGTAAAATCTTTATATTTTTTTGTGACATGCTGTAATTGTAATGTCATCTTTCATCCTCCCTACCCCTCAAATATATGTAAATCATGTTCCAAATGCTTTTTACGTCTTTGAATTTTTCGAATCGGTACATACATTAGCAGCGCCATCACCATATTCAAGATGCCAAGATTAATAGACATGAACGCTACTGGAGACGCTGTAAATCCCGTAATGATATTAAAAATGCCAATGATAATATTGAGCAACGCAATTGGGATAAACAATCTAGTGATTGATTTTAAATATTGTATTTTAGAAGGTGCGTCTGAGAATAATTCAAAGTCCCCATCGATCGCTTCTTTTCGATAATATGCCCAAACGCCGAATTTAGAAACGCATTCAATATTCATCGATTCCAAAAATTCATAATAATCTTTCTTTTTACCTTCAACTAATTCATTGCGGTAAATATACTTTCCTGGCTCGCCTTGTTCAAATACAAAGAAACTAATTATGTTCTTTTGTAAATGCCATCCTTGTGCAGCCAAATCATTTACCCATGCCTCTTCTTTTTCATAATCTAAAAAAAAGCGAAATTTAATTTTTTTCATGTCAACACCTCCTACATGCAAATGCGCTTTTAAGCTTTTCCATTCGTTATACGGATACCATTGTCAAAAAGTTCCCTTAATCTCAAAATTTCGTAATCAACCACTTTCTTTCCATTTTCTGTAATTATATATTCCTTCTTGCGTCCATCATCCTCTAGTGCCTCAATCCATTGTCGCTCCAACAATGTTTTGATAGCTCCGTATATAGTACCTGCGCCAAGACGAACACTACTTTTACTCATTTCTTCAACTAATTGCATAATGCCATAGCCATGACGCGCCTCAAATAATGCCAACAAAATATAATAAACACCCTCAGTTAATGGAGGATATTCCTGTGTCATACTAAAACCTCCCTCAATATATCGTCTAACAATATATCGACTGACGATATAATTAAAATATATCAACGTCCGATATAGTTGTCAACAACGATAATAGAATAGTATGGCATAATAATTTAAATACCAACCTCTTTTACAATTTAGCGATTTATTTTTATTGCCAATCTAAATCGTGCATGGTAGCATGTAAGTAACTACTTGCATAGGAGGACTTAGTTTATTGGCAACAAAAGAAACAGCACAACGCATAATAGATGCAGCCTTACAATTAATTAGCGAAAAAGGTTATACCGCAGCCACAACAAAGGCAATCGCCGACTTAGCACAGGTCAATGAAGTCACTATTTTTCGCCATTTTGGCAATAAGGAGGGGCTCTTAAAAACGATTGTAGACAAATTTTCTTACAACCCAATTTTGCAAAAAACAATGCGTGAAGAGGTTACATGGGATTTAGAAACGGATTTAACCCGCTTTTCAATGCAATATTTCGAGTATATGATGTCTATCAAGGACTTTGTGATGATTGGCTTTAAGGAATCGATGCAATTTCCTGAAATAAATGCTGAAATAGCAAATGTTCCTTTACTCTTTAAAAATGAACTAATACATTACTTTAAGGAAATGCATCATAAAGGAAAAATTCGTGAGGTCAACTTTGAAGCGGCTGCACTCTCTCTTATAGCCCTTAATTTTGGTCACTTTATTTCACGCGCTCGATTAGGTACAATCGTTTCTACCCTTCCAACAGAAGAATTAATAAAGACAAGTGTTGCAATTTTTTCTAGGGGCTTAACTTCCTAGAAAAAATTTTTCCTACTATGCAAGCAAGTACTTACTTATTAGGAGGCAATAAGAGGATATGACAAAAGGATTACAAGCATTATTTAAGATTCGTGAAACCTATATTGGCATTGTCGCTACAATTGCATTTCAATTAATATTCTTTTCTATTTGGATGACTGCATATGATGGCATAAATGATCGAACAGATAACTTAACAATCGGCTATATTAGCGAAGATGCTGCCTTTGGGCAAGAAGTGATAGATGGGCTTAAAAAGTCATTGCCCTTTGCGTCAAAAGATTTTACCTCCATCGAGAGGGCGGAAAAGGATTTGGAAAACCGTTATATTCATATGATTATTCATATACCAGCAGAATTCACTGCTCAGCTCAAAGCAGGTAAAGAAGCAAACATTATTTATTTTATTAATCAAGCGAACGCAAGCCTTGCCAAAACAATGATGGAGGGTGTAGCAAAACAGACTACAAATGAAGTTAATCATCAGTTATATCCTGTACAGCAAGGCGAAATTGTCAAGGCGTTTTCCCAACAATTTTCTCAACTTCCAATGGAACAAAATAGCGCCTTGCTTGTTCAGGACACTGTCACGACAACCATTATGGGTGTAAAAGATCGTATCGTTGAATCGACTATTATTAAAACAAATGATGCGAAAGGGTTTGCTGCGAATTTCGTCCCGTTAATGGTGATTATTTCTTCATTTGTTGGTGCGATGGTGATGATTATGCAACACCAACAAGCAGCCCAAATGGTTCAAGATAGCGTTTCGAAATGGTCTTTATTCTTTGCACGGCAACTGCTCAATTTTGCTGTTGCATTTATTTTGCCCTTACTAACAATTGGTTTAATGCAGCTATTTGCGATTTCAAGTGATGAAAGTTTATTCACTATTTATTTTTTCCAAGCGTTTATGTTTTGGGCTTTCCTATGTTTAGCACAAGTTTTTGTTATTCTATTTGGTAATCTTGGCATGATCTTTAATATTTGTGCACTGTCATTACAACTTGTTACATCTGGTGTCCTCGTACCGAATGCGATGCTTTCAGATTTTTACCATCGCGTCGCTTCTCTTTTGCCAGCGACATACGGTGCTGACGGTTATTATACAATTATTTTTGGCGGTAACACTGAAAGCTTGATAAGTAATAGCAGTGCATTAGGTATGATTATCGTTGTTACACTAGCAATCGCAATCATAGCAGTTGCACTTAAAAAACCTAAAGTCCTACAGCTCAATAATTGAACAAAAGAGAAAAATGTTAGATTGATGGCTTTCAATCTAACATTTTTTTGCTAGTTTATGATTATTTCAAGTATAGTGGCGTTTCCCAAAGTTTAATGGCTATTTCCACTATTTTCTTCAAAACGTAAAATGGCAGCGAGTTGCTTGTTTAGTTCACTGGCACTTTCCACAAAATCATGCCGATACCACTCAATTATTATGCCAATTATGGCATTTGCTTGATAAGCACTATAAAAATCCGTCTTTATTTCCCCAATTTTATTTTGCGCTAAATCTCTTTTTAGTAACGATTGTATTTCATCAAACAACATATAATAGTAGGTTAGCGGAACATTTTTAGAAAAAACAATGCGATAAAATAGTTTAAAACGCTCTATATGATGAAAAATCTGGATCGTATTTGGATCTAGCTCGTTTTTAATAATAGTCGATGCTGCACGATAAGGTTCCTCATAAGCATGATATAAATCCTCAACAATTTCCTGAAAATATTCTTCAAACAACTTCTCCTTTTGTTCGTAATGTAAATAAAATGTCCCCCTATTCACTTTTGCCACACGACATATTTCAGCAATCGATATATTTTCTAGCGGTTTGTCACTTAGCAACGTGAGCAATGCATTATGTAACGCCTGCTTTGTTTTGACTACTCGTAAATCGTTCACGGTCAATTTTTTCTACCCCTTACTAAACAATTTTTTTAAATGTGTTGCTTACTGAACAGTTCTACGAATTCTGCGTATTGAAATCGCTTACACGGATATTATAATATTTTAATGAACACATGTTCAATAATTAATCGTTAGAATAGGAGGTCTTTTGACATGAGATTAGAAAATAAAGTAGCAATTGTTACAGGTGCAGCATCAGGTATGGGGAAAGCAATCGCAGAAGGTTATGCTAAAGAAGGTGCGAAAGTCGTTGTTTCAGATTTAAATTTAGATGGTACGCAAGCTGTTGTGGATGGTATTCAGGCGGCTGGTGGCACAGCTATCGCTATACAAACAAACGTTGCTCTAGCAGAAGACTTGCAACGCTTATTTGATGAGACCAAAAACAATTTTGGTAAACTAGATATTTTAGTTAACAACGCGGGTATTATGGATGGTATGGAGCCTGTCGGTGAAATTTCCGATGAGCGTTGGGATAAAGTATTTGCTGTCAATACAACAGCTGTTATGCGCTCTATGCGTATGGCAACAGAAATTTTCCTTGAGCAAGGGCATGGGGTCTTCGTAAATAATATTTCTGCTGGCGGACTTTATGGTGCTCGCGCAGGCGCTGCCTACACTGCCTCTAAACATGCCGTCGTAGGCTTAACAAAAAATACAGCTTTTATGTATGCCAATCAAAATATTCGTTGCAATGGGATTGCACCAGGTGCTGTTATGACTAACATTGGCTCAACAATGACCAATATGAGTGAAGTCGGGGCGGCTCGTCAGGCACTTGGCTTAGCCATTAACCCTCGGGCTGGTCAACCAGAAGAAATTGCCCAACTTGCTATATTCTTAGGTTCAGATGAAGCGAGCTTTGTAAATGGTCAGGTTATTGCCGTAGATGGTGGTTGGACTGCCTACTAAGGGTAATAAAAAGCACGCAATGGCAATTGACCATTGCGTGCTTTTTTTCAATTTTCCTATACTTTTTCAGTGGCAATGCGAACACCAATGCCTACTAACATTACACCTGTTATTTTATTAAACATTGCTTGTACAGTCTGCTTCATAAACCATTTGCGAATTACATTCATCACAAGAATGACAATGCCTAGCCAAACAATGGATAAGGCAATTAAAATGCCTGCTAACACTATTAATTGCGCGTTAATATTAAAATTTGGTTGAATAAATTGAGGCATTAATGTTACATATAATAACAATGTTTTTGGGTTTAATAAGTCCGTTGTAATGCCTTGTGTCATGCAACTAAGCGGCACATTTTTTTCTCCATTTTCTTTGATAGTAACCTCTTCTTGCAACATCATATTTTGTGCCCTTGCACGCCATGATTGAATGCCTAAATAAATTAAATAAGCTGCACCCGCATACTTGATGACTAAAAATACGACCATTGATTTTGATATAATCGTTGCAAGGCCAAGTACTGCTAAAGTTGTCCAAACTAGTAGTGCTAGAACAATCCCTAGCATTGTAAAAAAGCCTGCTTTTTTGCCATGTACGATTGTATTTTTTAAAACTAGTAGTGAATCTACTCCAGGCACCATAACAATCATTAGCGCCACTACTGTAAACATCCAAAGTTCGTGCATTTGCTCACCTTCTCCTTATCACAATCATAAGTAACATTATAAATTAAATTGAATAAATTTTCTGCATATATTATTTTCGTATATAAAAATAAGAAAAAGTGTTAGATTGACATTCAATCTAACACTTTTTTATTAAGTAAATCACTAAAATGACAAAACTAGTGAATGATTTTCGTTTGTTTAGAAGGCAAAATCAAGCCAATCACAACACCGATCATAGCCGGTAATATCCAACCTAAACCGATATCATATAGTGGTAAAACATCGGAAAATAGTTGCTCTACTGTGTCTAACAAGCTTAATTGTGCTCCAGGAATACTAATAACAAGCGCTTTGTAGCCATCGATTAGACTAACGAAAAACGTCAAAAACATAGCCGATGCGTATACAGCCTGCTTATTGTTAAATAACGAAGAGCTTAAAGCAAGTAAAATCAGAACAATTGCAAGTGGATATAAGAACATAAGCACTGGAATAGCAAATTGTATAATATTATTTAAACCAAAGTTCGCAATAGAGAAGGACACGACACACAATAATAGAACAAACATTTTATAGCTAACCTTTGGAAACACTTCATGGAAAAATTCACTACAAGAAGTAATTAAGCCAATACTCGTTTTTAAACAAGCTAGCACAATAATGACCGCTAATAAAATTGCACCAAATGAGCCAAAATAATGATCCGCAACCGCTGCGAAAATTAAACCACCGTTGTCAAATGTTCCAATAGATTCAATACTAGATGCACCCATATACGTAATAAGTCCGTAAATTAACGTCATTAGTGCCATCGCAAAGATGCCTGATTTCCATGTTGCCTTAGCAATTTCTTTACGATCTGTAATCCCTGCATTTTTAATGGCATTGATAACTACAATACCAAATGCTAGCGATGCTAGTGCATCCATTGTATTATAACCTTCTTTAAAGCCAGTCATAAAGGAAGATTGAATATAGTCACCGATTGGCTGTTGGAAGTGCCCCATCGGCTTTACAATACTAATAATAATTAAAATAAATAAGACAACTAAAAAGGCTGGTGTTAACACCTTACCGATATAATCCATAATCTTCGCTGGATTTAACGAGAAATAATAGACAATGGCAAAAAATATAAAGCTAAACAACGCAAGTAACATGGTTGTATGTTCCGCATTAATATACGGTTCAAAACCAACGACAAATGGCACTGTTGCCGTTCTTGGAATCGCAAAGAAAGGACCAATTGTTAAGTATAGCGCTAATGAAAAAATAACGCCGAATAAAGGATGAATACGACTCGCTAAATCACGCAGTCCATTACTGCCCGATAAACCAATCGCTAAAATACCTAAAAACGGTAACCCGATTGCCGTTACTAAAAAACCGACAAGGGCAAACCAAAAGTTAGTCCCTGCTAGTTGTCCAAGTTGAATTGGAAAAATTAGATTTCCTGCTCCAAAATACAGTCCAAATAGCATCGTTCCAATGACTGCATATGTAGAAAAAGGTATTTTCTTTTGCATAATTGATGTACTCCTTAGATGTGTTTGACTATAGCAAATAATCAATTACGTTTTAGCGTAATTGCGTCCTGATTTTTTTCGAGCTTGCTCGAAATGCTCCATATAGAATGGAAGATATTCAATGAAGCTTCTCTTACTACAGCTAGAGTTCGACCCCCTACGCAATTCAGTGATTTTATCACATTCGTTCATCACTAATAAAAATAAAGCGTTTTGCTGAAATAAGTTAAATCGAATGAATTTTCACTACAATTTCATTATGGTAACAGGCATTTATTATAAAAACAATAGTTTTTTCTAAGATACATGCTAATAGTACAGTTCCTAGCTTATTAAGTAAAAATTAACAAATAAAAAGAGCTGTCAGACGACAGCTCTTAGTTTGCAACAGACCACTCTATATGGTTTAAAAAATTATACACGTCTTCATACACTTTATCACGTTCTTTATCTAACGTAATAATATGACCAGAATTTTCATACCAAATAATTTCTTTATCATCTGTTTTAACTGTATCTAAAATAAACGGAGCGCTTTGTTGATATAGCTCATCGTCTAGTAATCCTTGCAATACTAAAGTTGGTGCTTTAATTGCAGGTAAATCTTCACGTGTTTCTTCTGTTAAGCGTGTTACGCCATCTAAAGAATCTTTTGGTGAAATACGTAATTCGTGTAGTTCAGAAATAATTTGATCTTTGGACTTGTTTTCAAAGTGTTTGTAAAGTCTTGCATAATTGTATAAACGTGTAAATAATCCTTTTGAGCTATCACGTGTTATCGGCGCACACATGGCAACAACTCCTTTAACAGGAAATTGCTCTGCTACTTTTAATGAAAAAACTCCGCCAAGTGAAATACCAACTACTGCAATTTCTTCATATCCTTTATCTTTTAGGAAGTTGTAGCCTTCTACTACATCGTTCCACCAGTCTTCAGGTTTTGTTTCTAGTAGGGCTTCCGGTTCTACCCCGTGCCCACTATAGATAGGTGCATGAACGGTATAACCACGTTTGGATAAAAATTCCCCTAGCTTTTTCACATCTTTTGTGCTACCTGTAAATCCATGCAGTAATAGTACGGCTTTTTTGCCTCCCTCAATTGTTAGAGGTTGCGGCTTTGATAACTTCATTTTATAATATCCCCTTCACGGAAATTTGTATTTGTGTATTTTATGTGTCTATCTTAACACCCTTTATTCATAATGTACAATTTATAGTTTTTATCGTTTCGATACGTTTTATGCATGAATGGTGTAAGGTTGATGCCTTCTGTAATCACCCTTTAGAGGTACTTCTAAATGTAAAAAATTCATTTGTTTAATTTCCGATGAGCTACCATTTAAAATTTTCCCAAGTTGCCTATACTTCCTATCCTTTTACCGTTATAATGCAGGTAACTAATATCCATACTATTATTAGAGGTGAGTGAAATTGGAATGGCAACAATTGGAATATTTTGCAACAGTAGCGAAGCTTGAACATATGACACGTGCAGCAGATGTTTTAGCGATTTCACAGCCTGCACTTAGTCGTTCGATTGCAAAGCTTGAGGAGGAATTAGGTGTTCCTTTATTTGACCGCCAAGGACGTTCAATCATGCTAAATCGCTACGGAGAATTGTTTTTATACCGTGTGCAACGTATGCGTAAAGAATATGAAAAAGCTGTTTTAGAATTACAGGAACTCAATAATCCTGAGCTTGGAGATGTGTCACTAGGCTTCTTACATACACTTGGCACAAGTATTGTTCCTGATTTGATCCGCGCCTTTCGTCAGCAACATCCGCATATCCGCTTTCATTTCACACAAAACTATTCGCACTCACAGCTTAAACAATTGCTGGCAGGTGAGCTAGATCTTTGTTTGCTTGCAGCGATTGATACAGAACCACCTGTTTGTTGGAAAGAACTATGGAGAGATGAGCTTTATATCATGGTACCCATCGATCATCATCTAGCCAATCGTAAAAGTATAACGATGAAGGAACTAGAACATGAAAACTTTGTCCTTATGAAAAAAGGCTATGCATTACGCCGTACTGCTGATCGACTGTTAAGTGCTGCGGGCATTAAGCCTAAAATTACGTATGAAGGTGATGAGGTCTCTACCGTTGCAGGCTTTGTTGGAGCCGGTCTAGGGGTATCCCTCCTACCTGATGATGAAGATCTTAATCCAAATAAGGTTGTAAAAATACATGTTGAAGATATGGTATGTGAACGCATAATTGGAATGGCTTGGATTGAAAATCGTTACCTCCCACCGTCCGCACGTCAATTCCAGCAATTTGTTCTTGATTATTATGAGAAGATGGGCTCTTCGAGAGAACCCGACTAAAGAGGCTGGCACTCAAAATGAAGGAACAAAAAGATGGGTGACCTCTGCTCAAAAAGTAAGATGCGAACAACAACATAACAAAAAAGTGTTAGATTGACTTCAAATCAATCTAACACTTTTTCTCTTTTACGATTACCTTATTGCCCGATATAGTTTATTTTATATGCATTTATATCCGTTGTGTCACCGCTTATTTCAAACAATCCTTGTTGAGCCAAGTAGAGTAATCGATTTTCAATAAATGTTTCATTTATATAGTCGTCCGTTATATTTACCATTTGCCCGATAACATTCACTGGTGAAAGCCATTGCTCCTTGTTGCTAGCTTGTAAATATTTTGCACTGTTAATAATATTTATATCAAACTCACTCTCTTCTACATGAACAATACCATTTTGCCAAACTCGCAATATACTTTGATTTCGCTTGAGCTCGTCCCATTCTTTAGCTAGACGCTGACACTCCTCAATTGTAAAACGCTTCGCTTCTGGACGTAACTTCATTAACATATCCGATGATAACTCACCGGTATAACGAATGGTCATGTCTTGTTGTATGCGCTGTAAACCAGCCGTCGCATCTATACCAAATACCATGCTGCATTTATTGACAAACTCACTCATCACATAACGTAAAGCAATTTCTTCATGCGTATTTTGACTATACCAAATCCAAACATCCAGATCACATGGGATGCCAGCTATCGCTTTTGTCCACTTGTTGTGGATGTCTTCATATAATTCTTGTTCTTCTATATCCTTAAAAATATGTGTATCCAACCAATTTTTTCGCTCTTCCATACTTGTAAGTGGGACAATAGAGAAATTATCATGAATACAAATCACTGACTCTTCCCGCTGTAAATGGTTTTGTCGAATCGCGTGTTTAATGGACCCTTGTGTAGACAAGCTAAAGGTAATATGTAAAATAGCCATACAATCTCCTCCTTTTATTGTTTACTAAGTGCGATTTTTATACCGATAAATGTAAATAGTACACCCTGTACGATATTCAGGCGTTTTGCAATAGTAGGTTTACCTATAATTATTTCCCTTACTTTCCCAGCAAAAACACTAACTAATGAAAATAGAATCAGTGCCTGCACTAAAAATACCATACCCAAAATAAGCATTTGTAACGCCACATGTCCAAGTAACGGATTTACAAACTGTGGCAATAGTGCTAAGAAAAATAAAGAAACTTTTGGATTTAAGATATTCATTAAAATTCCTTTTCGATATAGCAAAGCGAACGTATGAATATTTTGGTGCTCCAATGTAAATGCATCATTCTTCGCTCGAAATGATTGCCATGCTAAGTATAATAAATAGGCAGCCCCTGCAAATTTGACAATCGAAAACATAACGGTCGATTGATAGACAATGGCTGAGATACCTAAAACTGCAGCTCCGATATGTACCAGTAAGCCCGTACATAAACCTAGTGAAGTCGCAATTCCAGCCTTTTTATCTTGTGTAATGCTTTGTGCAAGGACAAATAAATTGTCTGGTCCTGGCATTATAGTTAAAATAATGGCTGCTCCTAAAAAAGCTAGTAACGACGAAAGTTCCAATTTTCCCCTTCTCCCCCGCTATTTGTTAGAAAAAACCATAATTACAATGGTTGTATTTACATTATACTACACGCCACTTGTAACTTTATGACTATATATAAAAAATTTTATAAAAAATTATTATCCTTATTAATGCTCGTTTGCGCAACATTTCCCTTTGTTTATGCATTATAATAGAATTCAACACTATGAATTCAATCCCTATTGTATTAAGAAAGAGGTGATTCGTCGATGGCAGTAAGTGATATTGTACAAGAATTTGAGGACGAGCAAGGAAATGTCTTTTATAAAATGAAAACACACGATATCGAGGTTCAAGCAATGCATTCTGCTGGCTTAGCACCCGTTATTACCTACTGGATTGGCGAAAAAGATATTACGGAAGATATTCGAAATCTACGTTTTAGCCCAAGGCCCCCATCTAGTTATATTCAAGATTATGAAGAATTTCAATCAATGCTCTATGCAAAAGAGCAACGTGCTATTAACGAACTCTATGAAAAAATGAGTATTAAACCTAAAAACATGACAACAGGGAAACAAATTTTGTGGAGTTTCTTTGTGATGATATTGGCGATGCTCCCTTTACTCGTTGCCATTTGGTGGTTAAAATAATGGTCACTTCCCAGTATTCAACTAATTATTGGCGGTTGCAAACCTCTGCAATTTATCCTTATTTATACACAATTTTTCTATTCAGCTTGACAGACACAAAGAAGTAGTGCATTCTTTATTCAATTAGTAGTACGAAAGAGAACTTGTGGTTATACTCTATGCCATAATCTCTCCAAAATACATGATACACATAAAACGAACGAAGATTAGTATGTAGAAACTAATTGGTAAGAGAGCGATGTCCATCGGCTGTAAGACATTGTACAAAAAAGACTACAGAACCTACTTCGTGAAACGTCCTAGCCAAACTAGGCGCAGTCTCAAGCGTTATGAGGAAAGTGGAATATCTCAAGATATTCAATGTAGGTGGTACCACGGAAAGCAACCTTTTCGTCCTAGTTTTTAGGACGAAAAGGTTTTTTTTATCTTTATTCAGCAATTTGTGGCTTAGGCGGTAGGAATGCTCTCAAATGGTGAACTGGAGGAATTAGGATGGAAAGAAAAAGAATTGTTGTAAAAATCGGCAGTAGCTCTTTAACAAATGCAAAAGGCGAAATTGATAAAGTACGCTTAATGGATCACGTGCAAGCTATTGCAGAATTAAAAAAATGTGGACATGAAGTATTACTAGTTTCGTCTGGTGCTGTAGCAGCAGGCTTTAAACAACTCGGCTACCCTTCTCGCCCTGTGACAGTAAAAGGGAAACAAGCAGCAGCAGCAGTCGGCCAAAGTTTGCTTATCCAAACCTATCATGCACTATTTAGTATTTATGATATAATGCCTGCTCAGATTTTACTTACACGAACTGATTTTTCGAAAAAAGAACGCTATAAAAATGCCTATGCAACATTTGAGGAATTGCTTGAGCGCTCGATGCTCCCAATTATTAATGAAAACGATACGGTATCGGTCAGTGAATTAACATTTGGCGATAATGATATGCTATCCGCACTTGTCAGTGGGCTTGTCCACGCAGACCAGCTTATTATTCTAACAGACATTAATGGTTTATACGATGCCAATCCCAATAAAAATCCGCAAGCAAAACGAATTGATCGGTTAACTGAAGTCACAGATGAAATGCTAGGCTTCGCTGACGGTGCTGGCTCTAAAGTTGGCACAGGTGGTATGGAGTCCAAACTATTAGCAGCACGTGCAGCTTTAAATGCAGGCGTTAAAGTATTTATCGGGACGGGCTACGGGGCTCAAAAGCTAATCGATATTTTAGATGGGCAAGGCGATGGGACATATGTAGAGCATGAAGCACTCGCTGTCTTAACAAATAACAAACAGTGGATTGCACTAACGGAAATTTCTGGTAAAATTTTTATAGATAACGGTGCGGAACATGCATTATTAGAAAATGGCAAAAGCTTACTGCCTGCAGGTGTCTATCGTGTTGAAGGAGACTTCGAACAAGGTGATGTTGTCGAGGTTTACAGCCATAATAAACTGATTGGGCGCGGCGAAGTATTATATTCATCACTTGAGCTAGCACACGCCATGGGAAAACGAACTGATGAATTAACCAATTACCCGATAGAGGTTATTCATCGGGATAAATGGTTAAAAATACAAACGAAATAGGAGGAATTCAAATGACAAGTGAAGTATACCAAAAAGGAAAACGAGCAAAAGCGGCAAGCTATGTTTTAAATATTAAAACAACATGCGAAAAAAATGATGCCTTAACAAAAATTGCGGAACAATTACTAATCGATCAAGATATACTAATTTCAGAAAATTTGAAGGATTTAGCAAATGGGAAAGAAAAAGGCATGGCTACTTCGACACTTGATCGTATTATGCTAAACAAGGAACGTATTACAGCAATGGCTGATGCCATTCATTTACTGGTGAAATTAAATGATCCAGTTGGAACTACTCTTGAGCATATTGAAAAGGATAACGGCTTACTTATTGAGAAGCGTATGGTGCCAATTGGGGTTATCGGCATGATCTATGAGGCTAGACCAAATGTTACGGTGGATGCAGCCACATTATCATTGAAAACGGGTAATGCAGTACTATTACGTGGTAGTTCCTCAGCCAAATTTTCAAATATTGCCCTTGTTTCAAGTATCCACCGAGCACTTGAAAAAACGTCGATCCCAGTCGATGCAGTGCAATTAATCGAAGATACAAGTCGTGACACAGCAAAGGAATTATTCCATTTAAAAGAATACCTTGATGTACTGATTCCACGCGGTGGTAAAGCTCTCATTGATTTAGTTGTTCGAGAAGCTTCCGTGCCTGTGCTTGAAACAGGCGCAGGCAATTGCCATATTTATGTGGACCAAACTGCCGATTACATAAAAGCAGAAAACATTTGCCGAAATGCAAAAACACAACGTCCTTCTGTTTGTAATGCAGCAGAAAGCTTACTGATTCATCCGGAGTGGTTTAGTGAACACGGTATACAGTTGCTAAATGCACTACATGAAGCAGGCGTGACAATTGTAGGTGATGCGACAGTTTGCCAAGCGGTAGATTTTGCGCAGCCCGCTACAGAGGAAGACTTTGCAACGGAGTACTTAGATTTGAAGATTAGCGTCAAAATTGTTGAAAACGTTTATGAGGCTATCGAACACATTAATCAATACGGTACGAACCACTCAGAGGCCATTGTTACTGAAGATCAGCTTGTGGCAGATACATTTTTAAATAATGTAGACGCAGCGGCGGTTTATCATAACGCTTCTACTCGCTTTACAGATGGCTTTGAATTCGGCTATGGCGCTGAAATCGGGATTAGTACACAAAAATTACATGCCCGTGGACCAATGGGCTTACCCGCATTAACATCTACAAAGTATTTCATCCATGGAAATGGGCAAATCCGTGAGTAATCGTTTTCTAATGATACAAGAGCCGACAGTAGACAACGCTGTCGGTTTCTCCATTATTGTAATAGCTAAAAAATAGTAGCCATTTCATACTACTAGAAAGCAGGTTTGTTATGAATGTCTCAGCAATCATAAAACTTACAGTGTCTATGGCCATTTTTGGCTCCATCGGCTTTTTCACAATCCATACTGGCTTACCCGCTACAGAGCTAGTCTTTATCCGCTGTGTTTGTGCAACGCTCTTTCTTGGCGCTTTATGGCTAATAACGGGCGGGCATAAAACGGAGGTGTGGAACAAAAAGGAACTATTGCGCACCCTTCTTTGTGGTGTCTTTATCGTCTTAAACTGGGTATTTTTATTTAAAGCTTTTGAGGAGATGTCGATTTCGATTGCCATTTCAATTTATAATTTAGCACCTATTTTTGTGCTTATTTTAGGGGCGTTATTGCTTAAAGAAAAAATGACTGTACAAGCCCTTGTCGCAACGATAACTTGTTTTATCGGCAGTATTTTTATTATTGGTTTACAAAACTTTATTTCATTATCTGAATTTATGCAGTCAGGCTTTGTGTGGGCATTGCTCTCAGCTTTATTTTATGCATTTACGATGTTAACAAGCCGAACGATAAAAAATTTAAGCGCCTATGCCTTAACATTTATACAAACGGCGGTAGGTATTGTGATGCTAGTACCGTTTGTAGATTTTTCATTATTTGAAGGATTGACAACAACGAATTGGCTTTATATTTTAGGGACAGGCTTTATTCATACCGGATTCGTTTATTATTTATTTTTTGATAGTATTCGTAGCCTATCTACTATACTAGTGTCTGTTTTAGTATTTGTAGATCCCGTTGTCGCTATCTTATTAGATATGCTACTGCTTGATTTCATGCCTAGCCCTATTCAAACGCTTGGTATCTTACTCATTTTTGGTGGGATTTTTTATACTATTTATATTCCAAAGCAAAAAGCTCATTTGCAGGAATGAAGCATTGATTGGACAAGGAGGTATTGTATGCGAAAACTGTATGCAATTGGTGAGCTCTTAATTGATTTTACGCCCGCTGGACAAAGTGGTTCGCTTTTATCGGTCGAACAGTTTTCGAAAAATGCGGGTGGTGCACCGGCGAATGTAGCAGCAGTCTGTGCAAAATTAGGCCAACCCGCTGCCCTACTAACACAGGTTGGACAAGATGCATTTGGGGACTTTTTGATTGCTACCGTGAAACAAGTTGGTGTAGATACGCAATATATTGCACAAACAACTGAAGGTGAAACAAGCCTTGCCTTTGTGTCCTTGACTGCGGATGGTGAACGTGACTTTTTATTTTATCGAAAAAATGCGGCTGATTTATTGTACAGCCCAGCACAATTGCCGACAAATTTACTAACAGCTCATGCTATCCTCCACTTTTGCTCGGTGAACTTGGTGGATAGTCCAATGAAGCAAACACATCAGGCGATTATTGAGCAAGCGCATGCTACGGGGAGTCTTGTCTCTTTTGACCCGAACGTACGACTCCCCCTTTGGCATGACGCTGAAGCATGCCGGCAAACGATTTTAAACTTTATTCCGCGTGCGCATATCGTGAAGCTTTCCGATGATGAACTATCGTTTTTAACGCATATAGACGATGAGCAGCAAGCCGTGCAGTCATTATTTCAAGACAAGGTTCAAGTCATTTTCGTCACGCATGGTGCACAAGGAGCTAGTCTTTACACGAAGCAACAGCATGTAAAAGTTGCTGCTGAAGTTGTACAAGCGCTTGATACAACAGGTGCAGGTGATGCCTTTATCGGTGCCATTTTAAGTACGTTGTTGCAGAAAAACATTACAGTAGAGTCGCTCGAAGCCTTTTGCGAAACATTTGCTACGCCCCTTCTTACCTTTGCCAATCGTTATGCCGCTACATCCACAACAAAACATGGTGCCATCACATCTTACCCAACATTACAGGAAGTCCCTATTTCTTTTTAAATTAAAGACTCCATTTTGACATACGCAAAATGGAGTTTGTTTTATATAGTTAAAGGTCTTCCATATTTAATCTCGATGCGCGGGTATTTCTATATTTTTCGCGGATAAAGCCACTCGATTCGCGGGTAAATGCTCCACTTCCGCGGGTAAAAGCACTCATTCCGCGGGTATTTAACCTACTACACGTTAAGCCTTGTTAAATTGCTTTTTCATTAAAACATGTGGAATGCCTGCGTCCAAATATTCCTCTCCTGTGCGACGATAGCCAAACTTTTCATAAAAGCCCTCTGCATATACTTGTGCACTAAGTTTTGATTGCGTTAAACCTTTCTCCTGTGCCAACCCTTCAAGCTTGTCAATGATCACTTTTCCGAGCCCGCATTTACGAAATGGCTGTAAAATACAAATTCGTTCCAGTTTGCCATAGCCGTCTACTACACGTAATCGAGCTGTACCAACGGGTTGTTCATTGATATACACAAGAATATGTTCACAAGACGCAGCGAGTGTATCAAATTCATCGTATTCTTCGGATGCTGGAATTTGTTGCTCTTCTATAAATACAGCTTTGCGAATAGCTAAAGCCGTTTGCAAATCACTGTCTGTTGTAATAATGGTTGCGTTCATTAATAATAGTCCTCCTCAGTTATGAGCATATAATTACTATAGTATAGAACGTTTTATATTACATTGCCAATCACTAAAACTATTTGGAGCGGGGGTCCATATAATCCCTTACAGCATTACTCAACATATACAACCCTAGCACTAATAGAGTAATAGCTCCACCTGGTGCAAATGTATACCACGAAGCTTTTACTAAATACGCTTGCGAATCTTTTAACATACGCCCCCAACTAGGATTTGGTGGTTGAACGCCAAGCCCTAGATAACTTAGTGCTGCTTCAGCAAGCATGGCCGTCGCAAAAGTAACCGTTGCTGCCACAATAATTTGGGATGATATATTAGGTAAAATATGACGAAACATAATGTTATAAGGTTTGACACCAATTAATTTAGCGGCTAGTACGTATTCGGCATCCCGATGTTGGACAAAGCCACTGCGTGCAATTCGAGCAATAGCAGGTATGGCAATCACACCAAGGGCAATTGCGGTATTGACAACGCCAGTACTGAAAACAGCTACTAGCATTAACGCTAAAATTATGCCTGGAAACGCCATTAGCGCATCCATTAAGCGCATAAATAGTTCATCGACCCAGCCACCTAGAAAACCTGCTAGTCCACCGATTAAAATACCAAATGATGTACCGATAATAACCGTTAATAAACCTACCGCAAAGGCTGTTTGTGTCCCCTTCATCATCCGACTAAAAATATCACGTCCAAATTCATCTGTACCAAATAGATACTTACTACTTGGGCTGTGTAATTTTTCGGGAATATTCATCATATTCACATCATATGGCGTATAAAAGAAGCTAGTAATCATAACAAGTAAAAACCCGACGATGACGAGTAGACCAATGAGTAAATTTATATTTTTCATATATCGTTTCACAATGTCCATTGCATCCACCTCTCATCGTAATCGGATTCTTGGATCTAACACAGAATATAAAATATCGACGATAAAATTAATAACAACAACGGCTACCGTAATATACATCACGATGCCTTGCACTAGTGGGAAATCGCGATTACTAATCGCTGTAATCAATAGCTGTCCAACACCTGGCAAGGAAAATACCTGCTCTACAATAATCGTTCCTGCCACAACTTCTGCCATTATCAAACCAAAAACGGTCAAAATCGGAATCATAGCATTTTTTAACACATGCTTATACATCACATTTTGTTCCGACATCCCCTTACTGCGAATTGTCCGTACATAATCAAGTTGCATTTGTTCTAAAATGGCCGTACGCACGTAACGGAAGTTGACAGCAATTTGAGGTATAGCGATAGTTAACGCCGGCAGAATAAGCGTACTTAACGCCCCGGCAACACTTTGTGACCACGGAATATAGCCACTAATTTTAAAAAAACTAAACTGCATACCCACATATAAAATCAGCATCATCCCGAGCCAAAATGAAGGCACCGCCATCCCAATTTGTGTCAATGTCGATAAGGATACATCACTCAGCTTATTTTGGCGTCTCGCAGCAAACATGCCAAGTGGCAAGGAAACCATTAATACAATGGTTAATGTCAGGACAGCTAGTGACATCGTGACAGGCAGTCTATCCAACAATAAATCTTTTACAGGCATGGAGAAACGAATTGAATGACCTAATTCTCCTGTCAATAGTCCCTTTATCCAATCAGTGTATTGTTCATAAAGGGGACGGTTCAAACCAAGCTCAGACCGCAAGTTTTCAATTTGTGTTGCATCCGCTTCTGTTCCTAACATTGTTCGAACAGGATCCCCAGGTAAAATTTGAAAAACGCCAAACGTAATCATCGACACTAGAAGAATCGTTGTCATTAACAGGATGAATCGACGTATCATATACATCATTTGCAATCATCTCTTTCTAGTTTGAGAATTTTACCTCGGACATATCATGGAACCAGAATGGATAACTCTTCAGCCCTGTCACTTGCTTGTCAGAACCCCAGACGATTTGGTAATCCGCTACATAAACCGACACTGCCTGCTCCGCTAAAATTTCTTGTGCACGTTGGTAATAAGCAATTTGCTTTGCCGTGTCTGTTTCCTTTAAAACGTCAGCCATGATGTTGTCGTATTCCTCATTCTTAAATAAGAAGAAGTTTTCACTCTCATTGGTAGAAATATAGTCATTTAGAATTTCATAGGCAGAGGCACGACCTGTTAAATCAATCGTCGTCATAGTATAGTCGCGACCAAAGTACACACGATCAAGCCAAATCCCCCATTCCACCACTTCAATCTCTACATCTACACCAATTTCTTTGAGGTTAGCGGCAACAATTTGCGCTATATTGGAATAAATATCGTTATGAGAAGATACAGTAATTTTGGTTTTAAAGCCGTCTGGGTACCCTGCTTCAGCTAATAATGCCTTTACTTTTGCCACATCAAGCTTGTACTTATCTTCTAACCCTTTCTTTTGATAGTCTCCCATTGCTGGACTCATGTTCGAGCCAAGTGGTACAGCATAACCAGCAAAGACAGAATCAATAATATCCGCTTTACTGATGGCATAGTTCATAGCCTGACGCACTTTGATATTATCAAACGGTGCTTTCGTTTCATTAAACGTGACAATTAAAGAAGAGTTATTGTTTTGATGCGATAAATGATGACTATTTTCCACCTCATTTACCCGTTGCCAAGGGACACTTGTTAAATCAACTTCATTTGCCATTAAGCTCATAATGGCTGCTTGATCATCGGATTGGAACGCAAAAGTTACTTTATTTAAGTAAGGCAAGCCTTCTTTCCAATAGCTTTCATTCTTTTTCAACACTAAATTTGAGCCTGGAGCATATTTCACATAAGCAAAAGGACCAGTCCCGATTGGGTTTTCATTATGCTTGCCGTCATTACTTTTCGGTATAATGGCGGCTTGGCGAGCAGTCAAGGAATAGAGGAAATTGGAATTCGGTTCTTTTAACTTAATGACAAAAGTCGTTGTATCTGGGGCTTCGGTAGATGCTACATTATCAAAGTTATTCGACATTTTTTCGCCACCATTTTTGCCCATTAAGCGATCAAACGAATATTGAATATCTTCTATTGTTAAATCCTCGCCATTATGAAATTTCACACCTGAACGAATTTTAAACGTATAAGTTAAACCATCCTGTGAAATTTCATAGCTTTCCGCAAGCCCTTCTTTTAAGGAGCCATCTGTTTCGGGTGCCATCAATCCTTCAAAAATATTAAGAATCATCTGATAGGAAATCGAGGCTGTTGCTTTATGAGGATCTAAAAAATCCGGGTCGTCATTAATGCGGACTACAATTTCTTGCGGTGTATCTGTTGTTACTGGCGCATTTGTCGGTACTTTATTTGTATCTTTTTTGTCATTATCATTTGAACATGCGCTAATCATTACCCCTAAAAGCAATAACAACATTAGGAAAACCCAATTTCTACTCTGCTTCAAAGTATTTCTCCCCCTTTATGCTGTTGTTGAATACTTATATAACTTTCTACGTCCTCTAATTGAGTAGCACCTTTAACACCAGCAATAATCGCTTCCTCCACGACCTTTGTCGCTAAGTGTCCAATATAGTCCACTGGATACGTTTGCTGTCCTGTACCTAAAACAAAAATCGTATCACCGTCTAGCATAGTATGGACAGGATAAATCGTACGTGCTAAGGCATTTTGTGCTAGTTGTGCGATTTTTTTCGCCTCTGCCTTTGTTAACTTTGCATTCATCGCAACAACGCCAATGGTCGTATTGGTACCAGCGAGTGCCTGAGATTGACCATGCTCTTCTAAATGGGAACAACTATCCAGCCATTGCCCTGTTGCTCGGTTACGCGCCCCAGCAATCGTTGTTCGAGTAGTAGGATCCTTTACATCGCCTACTGCATTGACCGCTACCATAGCCCCTACGATAAGCCCATCCTTCCCTACAAGCGAGCTACTGCCTAAACCACCTTTCATACAAAATTGTGGACCTGCTAATTTCCCAACTGTTGCACCATAGCCTGCGCCAATATTGCCATTTACAAAAGCACCAATCTTGGCATTTTTCGCTGCTTCATAACCCATCTGAGCTGATGGTCTTATATGTGCGTCACCAATAAATAAATCAAATAATACTGCACTAGGTACAATTGGTATTTTGGTAACACCCGCATCTACCCCTACACCTTGTTCCTCTAAGTAATGCATAACACCTGTTGCGGCATCCAAACCAAATGCACTGCCACCCGCTAGACAAATGCCATGCACTTGTTGAATTTCATTAATAGGATCCAATGCATCTGTTTCACGTGTGCCTGGTGCAGAGCCTCGCACGTCGACACCACAAACAGCACCATCTTCCACTAAAATAACGGAGCATCCCGTTATGCCTTCTCTATCTTCCGCATGCCCTACTTTCACGCCTGGTACATCGGTAATATTGCCAAACATTAACCCACCCCCTTTTTAAAAATTGAATATTCTGATTATTTTTCATATAAAAAGCACGCTACTTGCTGATGCTCATTTTTTTGTTGCAATGGAGGGCGCGCTAGCCGACATTGCTCCATGACAAACGGACAGCGCGTATGGAACACGCAACCAATCGGTGGATTCATCGGGCTTGGTAGCTCCCCCTGTAATGGGACTAATTGCTTCGGTTCATCAAAATTCACAACAGGAATCGCTGAAAGTAATGCTTGTGTATATGGATGAAGTGGATGTGCATACAATTCTTTTTTTGTGCCTACTTCCACAATCCTTCCTAAATACAGCACTGCAACACGATCGCTAATATGTTTGACAACACTTAAATCATGGGAAATAAATAAATATGTTAATTGAAATTCATCCTGTAAATCCATCATCAAGTTTAATACTTGTGATTGTATGGAAACATCTAAAGCAGAAACTGGCTCATCTGCTATGATAAACTCCGGATTGATGGCAAGTGCTCGGGCAATGCCTATTCGTTGTCTTTGCCCACCTGAAAATTCATGGGGAAATTTGTGCATAGCATCTTCCGGTAAACCAACCTTTTGTAATAGTTCTCTGACCCGTTTTTTACGCTGCTCTTTCGTTAATGACAATTGTAAAGCCATTGGTTCCTCAATAATGGCGCCTATACGCATGCGTGGATTTAATGATGCAAAGGGATCTTGAAAAATCATTTGCATTTGGTTGCGATATTTTTGCAATTCGCGCCCCTTCAAATGATGAATGGCTTGGCCTTTATACAAAATTTCTCCAGCTGTCGGTTCAACAAGCTTTAAAATCGCGCGCCCAAATGTTGACTTTCCAGACCCTGATTCCCCAACAATACCAAGTGTCTCCCCACGGAAGATGTCAATTGAAATATCATCAACAGCCTTAACGACTTTTTTTGCTTCTTTCATAGACTTACGTTTCACAGGAAAATAAGCTTTTAAATGATGAATTTCAAGTAATACTTCTTTGTCCGTCATTTACCAACGCCCCTTCTTCCGTGTATAAATGACACCTTACATGATGTTGATGCTGCAACAACGTAACTTCTGGTAAAACATGACGGCAATGCTCCATCACAAATGGACAACGTGGTGCAAAACGACAGCCTTCTGGTAATGCATAGGCAGGTGGTACAGTGCCTGGGATAGATGGTAACCTTTTTATATCAGTTTCTAAGGTAGGCATCGTTTTTAATAAGGCAATTGTATAGGGATGTTTCGGTTCGAGAAATAACGCACGAACAGGCGCTTGCTCCACAATTTGCCCAGCATACATCACCATGACGCGATCTGCGGTTTCAGCAACAACACTCATATCATGTGTTATAAACAAAATGGCTGATTGCTGTTCTTTTTTCAGCTTCATCATTAACGTTACAATTTGTGCTTGCACCGTAACATCCAATGCCGTTGTCGGCTCATCTGCAATCAATAGTTGGGGGTTATTGGACATGGCAATAGCAATCATCACACGTTGTCGCATGCCACCAGATAACTGATGCGGGTATTCAGTGAGAACCTTTTCTGCATTGGCGATACCCACTTCTTTTAATAGTTGTAGTGACTTTTCTTTCGCTTGTTTTGTAGATATTTTTTGATGCCTACGAATCGCTTCCATCATTTGATTGCCAATGGTAAAAACGGGGTCAAGTGATGTCATCGGTTCTTGAAAAATCATGCTCACTTCATTGCCTCGAATCTTACTCATTTCTTTATTATTCATATCGAGTAGATTTTTATCGTTTAATGTAATGGTACCAGCGGATATTTCTCCAGGAGGCATCGGAAGCAAGCGCATGATTGACAGCGATGTTATACTCTTGCCACTGCCTGATTCCCCTACAAGTGCTACCGTCTCACCTTTATAAATAACAAAGCTAACATCATCGACTACTTTTGCCTTTTTCCCATTTTTTAAATGAAATTGGACGTGTAATTGCTTTACTTCCAACAACACTTGCTTGTCTTGTGCTTGTTCCACAAGCTCCCCCCTGTTCACGTACGCTCAGGTGTTGCATAGCGTATCGCAATATTTTTCATTTGGGTATAATTTCTTAGTGCCACAAAGCCTTTTTCACGACCGATTCCGCTCTTTTTATAACCACCAAACGGCATTTGAATCCCACCTGCTGCGCCGTAATTATTGACAAATACTTGTCCTGCCTTCACTCGACTAGCCACATAATGAGCCGTGTCTAAATCTTTAGACCAAACACCAGCTACTAATCCATAATCCGTACCATTGGCTAAGGCAATTGCTTCCTCCACTGTTGAAAACGTCAATATAGTTAACACCGGTCCGAAAATTTCCTCCTGCGCCAGTTCAGCGTCGGCATCTACGCCATCGAGAATCGTTGGTTGGATATAGTAACCTTTTTCATAGCCTTTTATTGTTAGCGTGTCGCCACCCGTGATCACATAACCATCCTCTTTTGCTTGTTGCAACAGTGCGGAAATCTTTACATATTGCCGTTCATTTAATAAAGTACCATATCAACATCAGCTTCTCCTACCAATCTTCAAAGTTTGAAACCTGTCAACTAACCGCTTGATAAACAACGCTTTTGCATCTTCTTCAATTAGTAAGCGCGCACCAGCAGAGCATGTTTGCCCCGCATTTTGAATAATGGCACGGACTACGCCTTCTAATGCCTGTTCCATTGGCGCATCCGCAAACACAATATTCGGGGACTTTCCACCGAGTTCTAATGTGACAGGTACGATGTTTTGGGCTGCTGCTTTCATCACTTCTATACCCGTAGCAACAGAACCAGTAAATGTAATATGATTAATGTCAGGATGCCTCGTTAACAACGGGCCTACCTCACGACCTAATCCCGTAATATGTTGAAAAATCCCTTTTGGGAATTTTCGGGCAAACCATTGTGTCATCGCATGGGTTGTCAACGGGGTATCTTCTGCACTTTTGACTATGACTGCATTTCCTGTTGCAATTGCTGCGGCAACGCTTCTTGCCGTAATTTGTAAAGGATAATTCCACGGTACAATATGGACGGTAATCCCTACAGGTTCTAGCACGACAGCATTTAATATACCGTCTTCGATAGGAATCGTGTCTCCCATAAGCTTATCGGCAGCCCCACCGTAAAACTCAAAGTAACGTGCTGCTGCTTCAACATCGGCACGTGCTTGTGTTAAGGGCTTTCCAACATCCCGACATTCTAGCAAACTCCATTCTTCAGCATGCATGCGAATATACTGTGCCAGTTCGAGTAATAGCTGACCACGCTCAAAAGCTTTCACTTGGCGCCACTCTTCACTTTCAACCGCAATACGTGCAGCTTGTACCGCCTCATCTACCTGTGCCTTACTAGCATTTTTTAGTTGCGCGAGTACTTCACCAGTAGAAGGATTGACAACATCTATAAACGCCTGACCTTCTCCTTGTACCCACTTTCCATTTATTAGCATCGGTATAATGTGCATCGTACTCCTCCTATAAGCCACGGCCTCCGTCTACATGTAACGTTGTCCCTGTTACCATGCCTGCTGCATCTGATAGTAGGTAACTTACGGCACTTGCAATATCAGATGGGTCGACTAAACGGCCAAGTGGCACTGATTGTATAAAAACATTGTACTTTGCATGTTCAGCATCTGCATTATGTGCAGTAAACTGCGCTAGCATTTGCGTGTCTGCTGGTCCTGGATGAATGGTATTGACCCGAATTTGATGGGAGGCAAGCTCAATTGCCAGCCCACGTGTAAAGCTTTCCGCCGCTCCTTTAGAAGCAATATACACCTGCAAACCGGGACGAGGACGCACCGCAGAAATCGATGCAATGGTCACAATCGAACCTTTTTTCCGCTTCTTCATATACGGCACAATGGCCTTTGTTGTAATAAACAGACTTTTCACATTTACGTCCATTAGTCGATTCCAATCATCCATTGTTACTTGCTCAATCGGCGTCGCAGCCTGTGCAATGCCTAATGCATTGACCAACCCATCAATTCGTCCATACTTGGCGTAAACTTCATGGACAATGGCTTGTATGCTATCTTCTTGCAAAACATTGACTTCATATGTTTGCAAAGATTGTTGCGCTAGATGTGCCAGTGAAGTAACCGATAAGTCAAGACCTATCACAATATGCCCTTTGCCCAGTTGGTCTTCTATAATCGCCTTCCCCATTCCTCCACCAGCACCTGTCACAATGATTACTTGCTGTGTAACTGCCATCTTACACACCCCTTGCTGTTTGTTTAATATTTTCAAGCGCCAGACAAATGGCATCCCCCATTTGTGTAGTTGTTGCCTGTCCGCCAATATCCGCTGTTTGCACGGCTCCCTCGATTAACACTGCTTCAATTGCCGCAACGATTCGCTTTTCTAAATCAGGTCTTCCAATATGCCCAAGCAATAACGCAAGTGACCAAATTTGCGCAATCGGATTAGCAATCCCTTTCCCTGCAATATTGGGTGCAGAACCGTGCACTGGTTCAAACATTGATGGAAATGCTTTTTCAGGATTTAAATTTGCCGAAGGAGATAACCCTAGCCCTCCAACAAGTGCCGACCCTAAATCCGATAAAATATCGCCGAATAAATTCGATGCCACCACTACTTCAAAATCTTGCGGCCGCTCTACAAAATAAGCGACTAATGCATCGATATAGAGAGATTCCAACGTTAAAGTTGGCGAAGCTTGTGCCACAACATCTTTCGTCATCTCATCCCAAAATTTCATAGCATAGATAATGGCGTTTGATTTCGTTGCACTGGTAATTTTCGACTTGCCATTTTGATGAGCATAATCACACGCGGCTTGTACAATTTTTTCAACACCGAGCCGTGTCATTATCGTATTTTGAATCGCCATTTCCTGTGGCTGGTTATGATAAATATGTCCACCACTATTCGAATATTCCCCTTCTGTATTTTCACGGAAAATAACCATATCGATATCTTTGCTATTCGCCAATGGTGAAGCAATGCCCTGTAGTGATTTGACTGGTCTAAAATTGACATATTGCTGGAATTGTTTACGAATCGGCATAATAAATTCCCATATCGTAACATCATCTGGTACACGCGCATCACCAATCGCACCGAACAATATCGCATCATAGTTTCTTAATGTAGTGAGCGCATCTTTTGGCATCATACAACCATGCTGTACATAATAATCCGAGCTCCACGGAAAAATGGTCGTTTCAATGTCTAAAGATGGTTCATCTTGGCGCAGTTGTGCAAGCACTTTTAATGCTTCTGCCATCACTTCCTTACCAATACCGTCTCCAGGAATAACTGCGATTTTGACCATTATGCATCACCTGCTAAAAACTTTAATGCTGCTAAACGATAAATAGCCGTCGTTTCTGCAAGCTCTTCAATATCGACATATTCATCAATTTGATGCGGTAGTTCACGGTCACCCGCCCCAACAGTGACGATTGGTATACCATGTACATGGAGGAAGGTTCCATCAGTAGCACCTGGCACTCCGTTATAAATTGGCTCTTTTTGCGTCACCTCTGCTACCGCTTCGTAAATAGCTTGGACAACTGGCTGTTCTTTTGCAGTAGCGGTTGCTGGGCGATTATCCAGCACCGTAAGCTCCACTTGAAAGTCCGGATCATCTGCTTGGAGTCGTTGAATAATGGCATCGATTTTGCCTAATAATTCATCATGATCCTGGGCTGGAACGGTGCGAATATCTAGCGTCGTCATACAATGATCAGGGATTACATTAATTTGCGCATCCCCTTTTACTGGTGCACGTAAAATCGTTGGTGTAATGGATGGCCAGTTAAGCATTGGATCACGACCTAAACGCGCTTGCTCTTCTTTTTCTAACTTTTCAAGCTCCACAATCAAGCGTGCCATCCGCCAATTCGGATTAATGCCACTCCAAGAAATCGCGCCATGTGCCATTTTGCCGAAAATATCGACCTGTAAGCGAATAGCACCGCGTTGTGCAATGCAAACATTATTTTCTTGTGGCTCACAAATAATGGCACCATCTACGCCATCCGCCCAGCCATTGCGAATAAAATGTTTTATGCCTAACATAAGCCCTTCTTCATCACATGGGATACATAAAATAATTTTGCCCGTAAATTCCTCGCCATCTAGTAGCAATGACTGACAAGCTGTTATCATACAGGCGAGATTACCTTTTGTATCATTCGTCCCGCGTCCATACATACGTCCATCAATAATTTCCGCACCGAAAGGATCATATGTCCATGCTTCACGATTGCCTTCGGTTACAACATCTGTATGTCCTTCAAAAAGTAGCGTTTTCCCTGGCTTTCCCGAATCAATAATGCCAATAACATTCGGTCTACCAGGTACAACTTCTTCGACAAACGTTTCAATACCGCTAGCCCGCAAGCATTGCGCCACGTAATTGGCTACTTCCTGTTCATTGCCATGCGGGTCATTTTCGCGATAGACACTTTCAATCCGCACGAGCTTTTGTGTTAAGGCAATAACCGTTTCCCGATCTCGTTGATACGTTGCCGTTGTCTTGATCGTTGGTTCAAGCATATATAAAGCCCCCTTTATATTAGAAAATATTTACAATTTATATTTTCATATTGTATATTTACTAATATATTGGACAAAATGATAATCATTCATAGAATCACACGAACTTTTTTTACCGCTTTTTCCCAATAGAAAACACTCGCCCAAAACGCAATAAAAGTTACGTTTTGAGCGAGTGCTTTTGTATTTTAATTTCTAGCTTTTACGCATACTTAATAAAATCTATCGTGTGCTTTTGATACTAGTGCGCAATATCTTCGGTAATTAAGGTGGATGCTATTAGCTCCAATAGTCGATTTCTTTCCTTTCAGATAGGTTTTTAATAAAGGTAGACATTCACTATCATGTTCTATAAAAACACCTTATCAATTTCCGCCCTGTCATAGTCTAAAATCCAGTCATTCTGCTTCTTGTAAATATCTTTTATTGTAGCGGGAGAAGTTGCCAACAAATCACAACCTCTGTCATCGTAGACGTGAAAAATGGTTTTCCTATTAATATTTATGAAGTAAACATCATAGTAAATCTGCGGTTTCAATCCCAAGTCTTGATTGCAAATGGCTTTTAACAGTGGAATATAGTTAAAATCGAACGTTTTACATTGTAAAGTAAAACGATGCGTTATTAATTTCCCATCTTCATTATCTTCAGGGAATATATACGGTAACGCTTCATGCTTTAATTTCAACAATAAAGATTGGTTCACATAACGTGGAAAATTTTTTAATTTACGTTTTAAGTTTCTATTATTTTTAACATCATGAATATCCATCACTACAAAAATCTCTTCATTTGGACTATGCAGTGCTTCAAATAAAGTAATCGCTCTTTTATAACACCCTAACACATAAGGGTTATTTGGATAATCATATTCTCTTTTCCAATTAACCCCAAGTTCAAAACGGATCCCTATATGCCAATTATAAAATAAAGGTGGTCCAAGTAGTAAATTGGGGTAATTTTCGTGCATAAAGTCATGTAACTGCATTTTATCACCTCTCATTATTATCTCTTCAATATTTCGAATATCTGGGATACACAAACTACTATGTTTCAAATAACTATAAATGTTAGTATATTAGCTCCTTCCCAAATAAACAGTGGTTTGTAATAACTTACACGCGCCCAAAACGCTTTAAAAGCAACGTTTCAGGCAAGTGTTTGTGTTCATATATTATATTAATAACAGCTTCGAACATCTCTATTTACTTAACTTCCAGCTAATAAATAGTATTCATACTTATTAAAGTCCATTTTATGCTTAATTTTCTTTTGGAAAAACTTCGCATTGTCCTCTGTAATTTTGTAAGAGCCTGTAACCGGATGAATAGAAGAGAGTTGAAAAATAGTTTGCAACTCCTCTAACGTAATATCGGTCAATAATTCACTATCTTCGATTATTGCCTCTCCTGGAAAACTCCATGACACTTCTCGTATAACATTCTTTTCAGAAAGATAATAGGGAGACATCATTTGCTCTACAAAAAGACATTGCTCGCTCGCAAATTGAAGTGCTTCCTGTTGTATGCTGTTCGCTCCAATATACATATAGTAGTCATAACCGAACTGGACAAATAAATCCTCGGTAATCAATTGGCAATGAATAAACTCTCGCAACACCATTTTACAGACGATAGGAATTTGAGCAATGGTTACTAGCATATCTTCTGCCAACGAAATTGTATCAAACGCAGCATCATATAAAGGAGAACTTTTATCCACGTCAGACAGACCATATGTCTCAAGATGGATTAGTCGGACATTCTCAATTTGATAAACCTCAAGACATTTCATTACCGTATCTACATACGCATTCTCGACTTGTAAATAGTCGCCTAACGTTAATATTTCTCCATGAAAAGATTTCCCGATTTCTGAAGCACTTGTCCACTCATCTCGCAAATAATGTCGTTCTGCATTTCGATAAGCAGGATTGTACTTAGTAATACGCCATTGATAGTCGATTTCTCTATGCACAGATAGATGCACCTCCATTATTAAAATAAGTACAGAGTCTACGAGTCTTATTCCCTACCACCTATTGACTTCTATTCTCCAAAATATCTTGAATTGTATAGTCTGCCAGTACCGATTGAAACGTTTTTTCGGCTTTTGCAATAACCATAGAGATAAAACGTTCTGAACCGGTAGATGGCACCGACCAATAGGGTGTTTCATTGTCATTTCCTAACACTTTATAAATATCTTGCATCGTAATTTGCGCTGGTGTTTTATTGAGACAATAGCCCCCATAACGACCACTATGCGCCTGTACATAATCCTGTTCTGCAAGTTTGGCGAGCATTTTTCTAATGAATGTAGCATCTTCCCCTAGTGTCTCGGCAATGACATTACTTTTTAGTAGTTCGTTCGATTCCGCCATGAGGACAATTGCTCGCAATGCGACATGGAACCATTTTGGCCCAAGATCACCCGATTGGATAAGTAACTGCATTGTCATTCCCCCAATTTTCTAAATACTCTTTTTTTCGTTTGACTTCTCTTAATCATTGTACTATATTTTAATTGTGATATTTTAATCACAATTAAAATATCGTTTCAATATAAGGAGGGCATGCAAGTGGAAAATCGAGTACACCCTGAATTAAAAACGTTCTTATCAGCTATGGAAGATTTGCATTTAACAAGAGAGAATATTGCACAGTCGCGTGGTGCGATGAATGAAATGCTTAGCGGTGACGAAGTAAAAATGGAGAATGTTATGATATCAGAGCGCTTTATTGCTAGTCCTAACGGGGCCCTAGACGTTCGTATTCGAATTTATGAACCAGTTGAAAAATATGGCGCTGTACCTGCTATTTTATATATTCATGGTGGGGGTTTTATCATTGGCTCAATCGAGATGTTTGATGCAAGTTGTCAAATGCTTGTTGCTCAATTAGATTGTGTTGTCGTTTCAGTTGGCTATCGCTTAGCACCTGAACATCCTTACCCTGCTGGTGTAGAAGATTGCTATACAGCCCTTGAATGGCTAGCGGCAAATGCTTCTGAACTAGGGATTGATTTAACACGGCTTGCTGTCCATGGTGCAAGTGCTGGAGGTGGATTAACTGCCGCGGTTTCCTTGTTGGCAAGGGATCGAAAAGGGCCGAAAATTGCTTTTCAAATGCCACTTTATCCAATGATTGATAATCGTTGTATTTTACCGTCAAATAATGAAATTACTGATGCTAGAGTATGGAATGGTCCGCAAAATCAGCGTGCATGGGAAATGTATTTAGGGCCTCATTACGCTAGTGAAGCGCCTATTTATGCAGCTCCTCTGCATGCAGACGATTATGCTAATCTTCCTCCTACGTATACATTTATCGGCGATTTAGATCCATTCCGTGATGAAACTATTGAATATGTTGCGAGGCTTACAAAAGCGGGTGTACCGACCGAATTTCATCTATATCCTGGATGCTTTCATGGCTTTGAACACATGGTCCCACAAGTAGAAATTAGTCAACGAGCAATTAAAAATTATATGTATGCCTTTAAGAAAGCATTTGAAAAAGCGGCTTCACCTACTACTTAAATTACTTTTCCACGCCTGATTAGCGATACTGGAGAATTTATTGGCGATTTCTGTAGTTTTAATGGTGATTTCGGATGCTTTAGTGGCGATTTCGGATATCTTAGTGGCGATTCTCTTGATTCTAGCAGCGAAAAATACAACAAGAGCATCGAAATTAGATGCTCTTGTAATGACTTTTATGCAATTATTGTTGACGTGATTCGGTCATTTGCTTCCACACTGAGCCTTTTGCTTCTTCTCCTTGCTCAATACGGGCAATCGCCATTTTCACTTGAAGTTTTACTTCAAATTCTTTGTCATCTTCGACTGCCTTTAACGCTTGTAAAGATTGCTCTGTTCCTACTTCATATAGGTACATTGCTGCGCGCCAGCGGACAAGTTTATTTTTATCTTGTAATGCTTGTTGCATTGCCTCTTCAAACTCCACAAAGCCTAGGTCACTCATACAGTCTCCTGCCGTACGGCGCACCGCAGCACTTTTATCACGCAATGCTTTTTCCAAGTATGGTACTACTGCTACATCTTCAATCATGCCTAAGTAGACCGTTGCCAAACGACGGATGGACATTTGCTCATCTTGCAACGCTAAATCTAAAAGTGGTAAATCATCAAGCTCGGGATCTGCCATTTGATCAAGTAATTGGAAACGTTTTTCCCATTCAGGCTGTTGGAACTGTTCCACCGTTATTTTTAACTTAGCTGGTTTTTGATTGGTCTTTTCTGTATCATTCGCCGTTGCAACAATATCAGCTAAACGTTGTACAGAATAGGTCACATCGATTTCCTGTTTGACCGCTTCCGCAATTTCCTCAAGCTCACCATAACGAACGCCATAGTCAATCCATTTACGTTGGAAGATGTAGTTTTCATCGACATCTGTAGCAATAATATTATTAAATGCATCGACAAAACGATCACCACAGCTCACACGGTATTCTCGCTGATTGTCAAATACTTTTACTTGTAACGGCACTTGCTTGTAGAACTGGACATGGACATAAACTTCACCGAAAAATTCATTGGCAATTTGGATGTCGCTAGCCTCCGCTACATCTTCCCCCAATACTTGTCGAATGCTCGATAAAATACTTTCCCAGCCGTACTTTGCATTACGTTCGACTGCAAAGAAGTCCGCTACATGATAGACGCCTTTAACCCCTTCTATGGCTAAAATAGCTGCCGCTTCTCCTGTCGCTTCGTCTTTGTTGTCCTTTGTAAAGTTAAAGCTTTTGCCAAACGGTAACTCCGTATCGACGATAATCTTCATTGAATTAGGACTTGGTGTCGGTTCAATTGTAAGTATTTTCATGTAATACACTCCTTATCCGTTTACGATTTCATCTAAGTACGACCATCTTTCAATGAGATGCTCATAATGTGCATTTAGTTCATCTAATTTCGCCGTTAACTCCTGCAATTTAGTAAAATCAGCGCCAGCGTTTGCAATCCCTGCCTCGGTTTCCATAATCGTTGTCTCTGTTTTTTCGATCTCATCTGCAATGGTTTCCCATTCTTTTTGTTCTTTAAACGACAGTTTTTTCTTGTCAGATTTTGGCTTATCAATCTTTTGTTTCTCCACTTTTGGTGCTTCTACCTTGACAGATGTTTCCTGCTCACGCTTTTGTAAATAATCGCTATAAATATCAAGCGACTCATCGACATGTCCTTGCCCGTCTAATATCCATAGCTTTTTAGCTATACGATCAAGGAAGAAGCGATCGTGGGAAATGGTGATGACAACGCCTGGGAAATGTTCGATAAAGTCTTCTAATACTCCTAGCGTTTCAATATCTAAATCATTTGTCGGCTCATCCAATAACAGGACATTTGGTTGTTCCATTAAAAGTCTTAATAAATGCAGGCGCTTCCGTTCTCCACCGGATAATTTACCGATTGGTGTACCGTGTGCATGCAGTGGGAATAAAAAGCGCTCCAACATTTGGGCAGCGGAATAGCGTACACCTTCTGCATCGGTAATGTCATTTGACGCTTCACGAATATATTCAATCATGCGCTCATTTTCATTCATTTTCGGTAACGTCTGTTTAAAATGGGCAAGTTTGACGGTAGAGCCAACATGAATCTCTCCCTTATCCGGTGAAAGTTCGCCAGCTAGCATATTAAGTAAAGTGGATTTACCAACGCCATTGGCACCGATAATACCAATACGATCGCCTTGTTGCAGTAAAAACGTAAAATGCTCAACGATTTTTTGTGCACCAAAAGCCTTTGATATATTTTCAGCCTCTAATACTTTGCGTCCAAGGCGTGTTGTCGCTAAGCCCAATTCCAGTGACACATCATCTGACTTGCGTTCTAAGTTGTCTTCCAATTGTTCGAAACGCTGAATACGGGCTTTTTGCTTTGTGGAGCGCGCCTTTGCACCGCGACGAATCCATTTTAACTCCGAACGATAACGATTGCGATCTTTTTGGGCTGAAGCCGCGGCCATTTCCTCACGAATCGCACGAGCCTCTAAAAAGTCTCCATAGTTGCCTGTATGTCGATATAGCGTTTGGTCGGCAATTTCATATATATGAGTTGATAATTCATCTAAGAAATAACGATCATGGGTAATGAAAATAACAGCACCTTTTAAGCGCAATACCATTTCCTGCAACCATTCTGTGGACTGTACATCTAAATGGTTGGTCGGCTCGTCCAATAAATAAAGGTCTGCTGGCTCAATTAACACTTTTGCTAAAGCGACACGTTTTTGTTGACCACCTGAAAGGGTTAACACTTCTTTATCAAACATTTCAATACCAAGCTTTGTCAGCGCGGTTTTCGCAAGGGCATTGACATCCCAAGCTTGCTCCTCATCCATACGTTGCTGTAAGCTAAACAATGTTTTTTGTAAGCTTTCTGACGTTGGGTTCATCGCTAGCGCAGCCACAGTTTCTTCATATTGTCGGTTCAGTTGTAAAACGGGCGAATTGCCTGCAAACACGGCTTGTAGTACCGTTTCACCACTATTAAATGTTGGTTCTTGGGGTAAATACGCTATACGATATTTATTCGGACGATCAATGGCAATTGCATCCGCTTCGATTTGACCAGCTAAAATGGACAGCAACGTAGATTTCCCTGTACCATTAATGCCGATGAGACCCGCACGCTCCCCTTCATAAATTGTAAATTCGATATTTTGAAAGAGCGTTTTATCGCCCACTGTCTTCGTTAAATTTTGTACGATTAAATGACTCATTATGCTTTTCCATCTCTTTCGTTCTGTAATTGCTGTAAAAAGCTGACCATAAATTGATGGCGTTCATTTGCCATTTGCTTGCCTTTATCAGTCGTCATTAAATCTTTCAATAATAAAAGCTTCTCATAAAAATGGGTTACAGAAGATGTATTTTTACTTCGATAATCTTCCTCGGTCATTGTTGTACGTGCTTCTTCTGTATCATCGTAGAGTTTACGACCTTTGGCACCACCATAAGCAAATGTCCGTGCAATGCCGATTGCGCCAATGGCATCCAAACGATCAGCATCACGCACAATTTTCGCTTCAAGTGAAGTGGCTTTCAGTTCATTGCCCCCATTAAACGACACTTGTGCGATGCAATCACGAATATGTTGTTTTTTTGCATCACTAATCGGCAATTCATTAATAAGCTGTTCTTCTTGTTCTTTGCTATCTGTATACTTTTTATCACTCACATCATGCAAAAGCACCGCCATTTTCACAACCTCTGCATCTGCATCTGGTTCTGTATGTAAAATCGCTACCGCATTTTCATAAACGCGCTCAATATGTTGAAAATCATGACTCGCATCAAATTGCTCATAGATACCACGTACCTTGTTTTTTAAATCATTCATATCCATTCTCAGTCCTTCCTCTTTGCCTATTATACTGTATTGCTATCGGAAGTTGGTAACGATGTAGCCTTTTCTAGAGAAAAACAAATAAAAAATACATATCAATTGATTAATTATTCAGACTATTGTAAAATAAACATACAGAACAACCTCTATTGTTCTGTATACTCACAATTTGCGTAGCGTACAAAAAACTATGTGTTTTACTAGCTTAAATAACTTCAGCGGGCTTACAATTGAATACTGTTTGACAGAATGATGAAATGCGTATAGTGTAACCGATCATCTTCAATAAAAGTGAACATTTTCCCTTATTTTCAAGTTTGTCAACCCGCATAGTACATGTACAATACAAAAATTTGTGAACAACCAGTTAGTTTTGTTTGCACGACCACGAAGGCTTTTACCAAATGTAGCAAGGTATGATGGATTCTTCATTAAACGATGTTACCTTCTACTATTCGATACCTGAGTAGATTGGAACGTAACGCCTACCTTTAATGATTCATGTATCATCCACTATGTGATCATTTTGCGAAATGCCGCATCATTGGAGTCGTGCTAACAAGGATCGATAATTCATTTAGGAACATTTTTCCGAAGTTCATTTTAGGTAAAAAGGAAGTAATACGTTACGAAGGAAGTAGGAAAGAAATTGACTGCATGTAATACCCTCCCGCTGAAGGAACAATAAAAGCTGCCCATCTTATTGAGATGTTGGCAGCTTTTATATTGTGAATGCTTTTACCCGCGAATTGAGGTATTTTATCCGCGTTTTTTTAAACTTTACCCGCGAAACAACTACTTTTACCCGCGGTTTTTAATTAAAACAACCCGACCGCATGTCCTTCACGATCGACATCCATACGTAGGGCAGCTGGCTGTTTAGGTAAACCAGGCATCGTCATTATATCGCCTGTTAAGCAAACTAAAAATCCTGCACCAAGCTTTGGAATGACTTCACGAATCGTTACGGTAAAGCCTTCAGGACGTCCTAGTAAACTTGGTTGGTCAGATAACGAATATTGTGTTTTGGCCATACATATCGGCAACGTATCCCAACCAAATTTTTCGATTTGCGCCATTTGTTTTTTCGCTTGGTCTGTAAATTGGACATCTTTCCCGCCGTAAACTTTCTGCACAATAGTACGTACTTTTTCTTCAATTGATTCGGTTACATCATATAAAGGAGAGAAATTATTTTCTTCATCTAACACAGATATTACTTGTTCTGCTAAGGCTAATCCACCTTTGCCGCCCTCTTCCCAGACATTTGTACGGGCAATGCGCACATGATTTTCTTGACACCAGTTTAGCACGGCTTCTAGTTCTGCTTCTGTGTCTGTAATAAAACGGTTTAACGCGATAATTGGTTCAACACCAAATGTACGAATCGTCTCCACATGTTTCGCTAAATTTTCGATGCCTTGTAACAGGGCAGGCACGTTTTCTCCAACAAGTGCTGTTTTCGCTACTCCGCCATGCATTTTCAATGCACGAATGGTTGCTACAATTACTACCGCACTTGGTTTAAAACCTGCTTTACGTGCTTTAATGTTCATAAACTTCTCGGCGCCTAAATCGGAACCGAAGCCCGCTTCTGTTACGACGATATCAGCTAGCTTACGTGCTGTTTGTGTTGCCATAATGGAGTTACAGCCATGTGCGATATTCGCAAATGGACCGCCATGAATAATTGCAGGTGTCCCTTCAAGTGTTTGTACTAAGTTTGGTTTGAAGGCATCTTTTAATAGCAGCGTTAGTGCACCTTGTACTTGTAAATCGCGCACAAATACTGGCTCACGATCAAATGTATAACCAATCACGATGCTTGCTAAACGCTCACGCAAATCATCTATGCTAGTTGCCAAACAAAATACCGCCATAATTTCAGAGGCAACTGTAATATCAAAGCCATCCTCACGTGGCATCCCTTGTACTGGTCCACCAAGACCGATCACCACTTTTCGAAGCGCACGGTCATTCATGTCCATCACACGTTTCCAAATGATACGACGAGGATCTATGTTTAAAGCATTCCCTTGATGGATATGATTATCAATAAATGCTGACAGCGCATTGTTCGCTGTTGTGATGGCGTGTAAGTCACCAGTAAAATGTAGGTTAATATCCTCCATCGGTACAACTTGTGCATAGCCACCACCCGTTGCGCCTCCTTTGACACCCATTACTGAACTTAGGGAAGGCTCACGCAATGCAACAACAACATTTTTCTTTAATTGATGAAGGGCATCTGCTAACCCAACCGTAACTGTTGATTTTCCTTCACCAGCTGGCGTTGGACTAATGGCGGTCACTAATACCACCTTTGCATCCTCACCATGAGCTGTTATTTTTAAAGGATCGATTTTAGCTTTGTAGCGACCGTATTGTTCTAATGCATCCTCTGGAATGCCGGCCGTTTTGGCGATGTCTATAATTGGCTTCATTACCGCTTGGCTAGCAATTTCTAAATCTGATAAAGGTTGATTTTTCGTTGTCATATGGAACCCTACTTTCTCTATATATGATTCAACTCCATTATAGACTTTATTGTGAAAGAATACACAGTTAGTTATGCAATATTTCGACAATCAATTGACATCTCTAATGAATTCATGTATGTTCTAAGAGAAAATGCAATTTTTCATATTTTTTCAATTATGTCACGATTTAATTGATAGTATTTTACATTCAAGCGCATTGGAGGCGAATGCTTATGCAACAAGGAATCGTAAAGTGGTTCAATAACGAAAAAGGTTATGGCTTTATTGAATGTGATGATGGAGAAGATGTATTTGTACATTTTACGGGCATACAAGAGGAAGGCTTCCGTACACTTGAAGAAGGGCAAAAGGTTTCATTTGATGTAGTGGAAGGCAATCGCGGTCCGCAAGCATCCAATGTTGTGAAATTATAAGGTACAAGGAGCTGTTCAACAACTGAACAGCTCCTTATTTATAAACGGTCCTACTTTAAACATCTCTAAGGGTTAAGCCAATAAAATGCCGAAGGAAACATTAATGTTTCCTTTGTTCGATCAGTATCCTTCAATGTCACTCCGAAAGGCCCTTCACTTTTATGTCCAAGCATCATTTTTGTAGCAGCAGCTTCTTCATAGAAATCTAAACGAATATTTGGCAAATGTAAGGCAATAAACTCGGAATGTACAACTGGCTCTGGTAATTGTAATACTTCATGCCATAACTTTGCTGTTGCCTGTGCATCTTGCACATAAAATTGCACAGATTCCATTGAAATCGTTTGTGATGTTGTTACCGCCCCACTGGCTATTAACTGCGCATAGCGCTCCTCATCTCCATCAGCCCACTCAATAAAAAATGGAAAATCAATTGCTTGCCCTACTTTCCCAAAATGCAATAGTTTCCAATGCACAACTGATCCATCTGGTCTCGTTCGACTACAAGCATCTGGTCCATAAACATCGAAACCAAGAGCACTTAATCGTTGTGCCTCTTGCTCTATATTTGTTGTACGTAAAGCAATTCTTGAAAAACCATAGCGCTCATTGTTCTGTTTGAACGTATAATGCAGAGAATACGGTAATTTAGCCGCTTCCTCAAATAGTGCATGATCGTATACTGCTATTTGTTCAATATAGCTTAATCCAAAATAGCTTAACGTATTATATGTCCCCCACATTGTGTGTTGCCCACCATTCACGGTATGGATATGACGTTTATTTAAAAAGACTTTCATATTTTCTGGTGACTGAACTTGATGAACTAAATGATCAAAATACAAAGTCATACTTCTACCTCCTTTTGTCTTTTCATTATATACTTTACCAGTTAGTTTTGTTGGTTTAAATTAAAATTAAAAATATTTAAATAGCTATAGTACTTTCTCTATACTATGAAACTATTTTAAATGATGTCATTCAAGGCCTATAATGGATTTTGTTTTAAGATTTTGCGAAGTTTGTAGCTGCTTAAGAGGATTGTAATTGAAAAAATAGACTATAAAAAAATGACCAATGCCAGTGTTCTTTCTTAACATACAACACTGCTATTGGTCATTTTTTATGGGATGTATAAGGCGAGTAGTTAATATTTGTTTAACGTAAGGATTACGTTTTGTACATCATTTTATATACGAAAGTTGTCAGCATATTTTAACACGAGCTGCGTTCGGGAAGTGACTTGAAATTTCCGATATAAATTTTGCAGATGCTTCTTCACCGTATTTTCACTGACATATAAAATACTAGCAATTTCTGCATTTTTAAACCCTTTACATAAATAGCGTAACAGTTCCTTTTCACGTTGGGTAATTTGCAATGATTGTGCTGGCTGAACGTATTGATGTAATAAATAACTATTTTCAATCAAGCGCTTCACAACTAATAGCTTTTGTCGATCCTGTTCGGTAAAGGGCTTTTCCCCCTTTTTGCGCAAAAGGCCAATTGCCGCGGATGGCTTATGTTGTATAGTCAAATACATCACCATTTCATCTATAAAATCATGGTATTGTAAAAAGCTTTCTATATAATAACGCTTATTCTTTCTTGATATCACTTCGTTTTGTTGCATTAATTGAATATCAGGCTGGTTTTGCATATTCATCGGATGTAAAGGATCATAAAATTTATATACATTTAAATAATTTTCCACTGTATACGCTTCTACATTAAAACACACTGGTTGATTAGTTAACTCGTCATCTATCACTTCCCAGAATATAGCATGCTCGTAGTGACAACATTCACTTAATACTTGCAAAACATTCAATTTAAAATCTTCACTTGTTTGTTGCAAATTAATATTTGAAATTCTAAACATTGCTTCTAGTAAATAGTTCACCTCTTTTATTTCAAAAAATATTATAATCACCTCTATTCTCTCTTTTAAACACATATATTCTCTTTAAAGCAATTTTATACTTTTGGGTAATGTTACTTTTTCATTTATCATTTTAAAATAAACTTGTAAGTCAAACTAATAATGAGGTGATCAGATGAATTTACAAGAATATGCTTCCTATGATGGGCTTGGATTAGCAGAGTTAGTAAAAACAAAGCAGGTGACACCGCAAGAACTTACAACATTAGCGCTACAAGGAATTGACAAAGTGAACGCTTCGATTAATGCCGTTGTTAGCGTATTAGAGGAACAGGCTGAAAAAGCAATGTCAACTTTACATGAACAACAACCATTTGCAGGTGTCCCCTTTTTAATTAAAGAACTTGTCATTCATGCGGAGGATGTGCCACATAGTATGGGCAGTCGTGTGGCAGAAAAGGCGGTGATGTCCGTTGACAGTGAATTAATGAAACGTTTTAAAAACGCAGGTTTTGTATTAAGTGGTACAACGACAACACCGGAATTCGGTTATAATGCTGCAACAGAAGCTGTCGTTTACTACCTACTCGTAACCCATGGAATCTAGACCATAGCCCAGGAGGTTCAAGTGGTGGAGCATCTGCTGCTGTTGCTAGCGGCATTGTCCCTATCGCACATGGTAATGATGGTGGTGGATCACTTCGTATTCCCGCATCATGCAGTGGTGTCATCGGTTTAAAGCCCTCACGTGTGCGTACCGATGTACTTACAATAGCGAAGCATTAAATGGACTAGCCATTGAATTTGCCCTTACTAAAACCATTCGTGATACCGCTACTTTACTGGATCAAGTAGTACCAGACTTAGGTTGCTACTCGGTTATACAAAGCCCAGAAATGCCCTATAGTAAAGCGATACTACAAAAGGGAAGACCACTAAAAATTGCCTGGACTACAGCAACTAATTCTGGTGTATCCGTCGATATGGAATGTATTGAGGCCGTTCATAAGACGGTAAAATTATTAGAACAGTTAGGGCATGAAGTAGTTGAAGCACGACCAGTTTATGACCAAGCAACCTTTTCCAGTGCAACGGTCAATATTTGGACAGCGAATATTTATAAAATGATTGAAGGTGCTGCCGCATTAACTGGGAAAACACCTTCACGCGATCATATTGAAGCAGCCATTTGGCAGTGTTATGAATATGGCAAAGAGTTAAAGGCTAGTGCACTATTAGAAGCCATCCATACCAATGCACTTGTGTCACGCCAAGTTGGAACATTCTTTGCGGATTATGATGTGCTATTAAGTCCAACAATCGCCACTTTACCAGCCAAAATCGGTGAGCTAAATGCCAATAACCCAACTATTTCAGCAATTGAATGGACAGAACAAATTTTCACATACGCACCGTTCACAAACTTGTTTAATGCAACAGGTCAACCATCGATATCATTGCCACTTGCGATGAGTGCGTCAGGCTTACCAATCGGACTCCAATTTACAGGGCGCTTCGCAGATGAGCTAACACTGCTTCAGCTTGGGAAACAATTAGAGGAAGCGGTTCCATGGAAAGACCGTCTTCCACCCGTACATGTAGGTACTGAAGTTGCAGAAATTGCTAGAAAGTAAGAAAAAGGAGGTGCAAGCATGAATCTTGCACCTCCTTTTTCTTGTTTATTGACATTGGACATTCTATTAAGTCAAACGTTTGAAATAGGAGACAACGGGTATTGTTTGGATAAAGGCGCTTCGTGAATGAATACATAGCTAAAGGATAAGCGTTTAGGTGCTGTTTCAATTGCTAGTTAGTCTAAGAAAGGATAAGAAACATGAAAAAAACTTTATATGCAAGCATCATCGCTCTAAATTTATGTTTTTTTACCATCATGCAGGATGGTAAAGCAAAGGAAAATGATGAAACGGAACGAAAGATTGTCCTTATCTCATTTGATGGCATGAAAAATGACTATACTAAAAAATATATACAAGAAAATAAATTACCTCATATCAAACAAATGTTAGCAAACGGGGTTACTGCAAAAAATCCTTCTACCATTACCCCTTCTCTTACTGCCCCTTCACACGCAGCCATTGCCACAGGGGCGACACCGAAACAGACGGGCATCGTAAGCAATCATTTTCACGAACCAAATACAGCTATCGATAATGAAGAAAGTGGTTTCCAAGCAGAAAGCGAAGTACCGCCCGTGTGGGTAGAAGCTAGGAAACAAGGCAAAACAACCGCTACTATCGCTTTTCCTGGAGCAAATCCTAAAGAAGAAAAACAAGGTGATTTTGCTATTTATTTTGGTGAAACATGGTCTCCAAGCACTTTGGAGTCATTAACCTTTCAACTAGCTTCCGCATGGATTGATGCCCCTACAAGCTACAGCCCTATTAAGGAAACCGAATTGTCTATTGACATGAAAAATGAAAAAAATCGCCTTCTCCATATTTTAGCGATTGACTCGTCTAACGATCAAATACAAAACTATGACACCTTTATAGTATCTGCAGATAAAAAGGTCGATGCGGAAGACGTGATGGTAACAGCAAAGGAATGGGGAGCTCTTTCCTTCCAGTTAAAAGACTCTCTGTCCGCAGGTTTTTACTTTAAAGTAAAAGCCGAGATGCAAGACCTTAGCCATCCTGTAAAGTTTTATAGAACGGCCGTAACTTCTAGCTTAATTAGTGGTCCTAAAGGATTTTCCGATGAGATTGAGCAACAATTTGGTTTTTATCCTGTCCAAGATGACGACAGTGCCCTAGAAAAAGGATGGATTACGAGAAAGGAATATGAAGAAATCAGCGCCCGATCTGTTATGTGGGTTACAAAAGTTGCTCTTTATATAAAACAGCAATACAACCCTGATTTACTTATGTTTTATACGCCCCATATAGATCATGAACAGCATAAGTATTTATTAATCGATCCACGGCAACCAGACTTTTCAGTTAAAAAGTCCGAAAAATATATGGGCTATATCGAATGGTCATATCGTTTAGCGGATCAAGTAGTTGGTGAAACATTAAATTCCTTGAAAAAGAATGATGCATTATTTGTCGTCTCGGATCATGGAATGGAACCAGCCCATACTACTCTTTTCCCTAATAAAGTATTAAAAGATGCTGGGTTATTAACTGTAGATGAAAAAAACAACATAAACTATGCGCAATCAAAAGCTTACGCCATTCCTAGTGGCTCCGCGGCACATGTCTATATTAATTTGAGAAACCGTGAAAAGAAGGGAGTTGTACCACGTGAACAATATAAACATGTCCGTAGCCAAATCATGCAAGCTTTTAAAGAGGTAAAAGTCTCGGATAATAAGGAAGCACTTATTCAATATGATGTGCAAAAAATGAAAACTGCCATTAAAGTAGAGAGCTTTTCATTCCCTACTGTCCAACATCATATCAAAGATCTTTGGCACCATCTTTTGAAACCAAAAATTCATCCCTATGAAAAGGTCATAAAAAATACAGACGACAATAGTACCCTTTTAGAACATCAAAACGCAGGTGATGTTCTATTAATTGGCGCTCCTGGCTATGTGATGGGCAGCGACATGGAAAAAAATAGTGCACCACCGATTGAATTAGGGACACATGGAGGAGATGCTGCTAGAAAGATGTTACAACCTATTTTTATCGCTACTGGGACAGCTATTGTAAAAGGGAAAGAAATAAACACCACATCTAATTTAGATATTGCACCAACGATTTATCATGTACTTGGCTTAGATATCCCCTCATTTGTTGAAGGCGAAATTATTGAAGACATTGTTACTACCAAAAAAAGGGAATGATTCACACAATCATTCCCTCAAAGTATGAGCAACACGCAACCGTTTGTTCTTAATCGAACAATAGTGTACCCGCATAAATTGCGTTTGTTCTTACCCCCGGTTTAATTTCTCCATTTATAGAATAAATGTTGCTATCCATTAACACTAAGCCCTCACCACAAGGTGCATCAAATGGGACTTTTCCTACAGAACGCCAAGTATCTTCTTGCGCATTATAGATGAGTACATCTTTATTCCACTTAAATTCATAAGGATCTGCAGTAAAGTATTTTGTTCTAAATGCCAAAAGTTCATCATCTTTTAATGTCCCTAAATTTTTTACTGCATCATCATAAACTTCTTTATTGAAACCGCCAATGACCATCATTTCATTGTTATTTAATTTGACTGAATTAGCGCCAAGTAAAGATAGCTCTTTGTCATCCAGTTTTACAGAGGAGGCTTTGGACCATTGATTTTTTTCAATATTATATTGGTAACCATCTGTATAGGCAACAGATCCGCCACCACTAAATACATAAAGGTTTCCATTTAATATTTGGGCCACACTTTGGTTTCGAACACTTTCCCCTGGTATCGAAGCTAGCTCTTTTATTTTCAATGTTTTTAAATCATATTCATATAATTTATTACTTTCTTTTGCATTTTGCTTACCAAGTCCAATATACAATTTACCATTCTTTTCAGCCGCTATCCCATCACTAAATGTAAATGGCAAATCCCCTATTTTCTCTACTTTCAATTTTTGATTTTGGTCAACCGTCAATAATGTGATATCATCTGCATATTCTTTGTCAGGACTGCCACCAATATAATAGATTCCCTTTTCTGTCGTGATAGACGCTCCATAACCAATCTCATGATTAAGGTTCGTATGCTCTACCAGCGTTAACTTGTTGTTATCTTTTTTATAGACATAGACATCGGAGTAATGTTTCTTTGCCCCTCCATTTAAAACTGTATCATAAGGGAAATTAGCACCTCCTCCTACGATTAAATAATCTTTATAAGAGCCAGCTAAGACGCCAGCTGTTCCAATATTCTTGTCAAATCCTTTTTGTGCCTTAAGTTCTCCTGCATATTCCCATGTTATTCTGTCCACTGATTCTCCGTCCCTAGAAGCTTCTACTTTTTTATTTGCCATACCAACACCTAAAACCAACATTGATGCCATAGCTACTACCAAAAATTTTTTCATACGTTCGCCTCCTCTTTATTTGGAAATATAAATTTCTTATTATGGATATAAAAAATAGTGCGCAAATCACCTCCTTTGGGGGATTGCTTTTATTTCTAAATAGCCCTATAAAAATTCTAAATATTCCGAATATTTAAGTGTGAAAAAGATTATTCTTTTGAAGGAAAACGATAAGAAAAGAGGTGAAAATAGCGTTTATATTAAACGACGGACATCGTAACAAAATCTATGTTGAAACGATACTTACTAGTATTTAAGAAAACAATCAGCTTCTTCGACAACAAAACTCCTTAAATAAACCAATGCTAGTCATCCATTGATAGTTCTTTTTGATAAGATAGGACACCTCTACAAAAAGTCATTAGTACCTCGTAATGATCGTCTAAAACTACTATATCTGCATCCTTCCCTACTGCAATACTTCCTTTTCGATGACTAATATTTAACTGCTTTGCAGGATTTCTTGACGTCATGTTAATAACATCTTCCAGTGTACAGTCATCACAGTAATGCAGCATGTTTTTCATTGCATCATCAAGTTTTAACACACTGCCCGCTAATGTGCCATTTTGTAATTCAGCCGTACCATCTTTCACGATGACCAACTGACCGCCTAAATCATAATTGCCATTTTGTAAACATTTTGCACGCATGGAATCTGTAATTAAAATGAGCTTCTCACTTTTTTTACTTTGATATGCTAACTGAATCATTTCAGGACATACATGAATGCCATCTACAATTAACTCAGCATATAATTCTTCCAGCAACAAAGCAGCCCCCGCGACGCCCGGCTCTCGGTGATGCAATCCTTTCATTTGATTAAATAAATGCGTTACTTGCGTAGCCCCCGCAGCCATTGCCTTTTGGACTTGCGCAAATGTCGCATTCGAATGGCCGATTGAGATGACAACACCATGTTGTTTCAAATACTGGATTAGTTCCAAGCCCCCTTTTTGCTCAGGAGCCAACGTAACTAGTTTAATGGTTCCTTCAGCTAGCTTTTGCCATTTTTCAAATAGCGAGATTTCTGGCAGCACGATAAAATCCACTGGTTGAGCCCCTGCCATGCTAGGGTTCACAAATGGCCCTTCTAAATGAACCCCTAGCACCTCTGCCTGACCTGGTTGTTGATGATTTTTTATAAAATTTGCTGCGTTTTTTAACGCCTGTGAAATATGGTCGTCCGATTGTGTCATTGTCGTCGCTAAAAAACTCGTTGTCCCTTCCTGGGGCAATGCTCCGACAATTGTTTCCAGCGATGCAATTTCTCCATCCATTACATCAGCACCAGACGTACCGTGAATATGAATATCAATGAGGCCAGGTATTACGTTATGTCCCTGTAAATCAATGATAACCGCTTGCTCATCCGTTCTATAATTGTGCATCCATCCTATAGCTTGAATGTTCATACCCGTCATCTTTATAAATCCATCATCAATAATGCCATTTTCTGCATATATTTTGGCATTCGTTAAAACAATTGATTGTTCCATCAACCTCACTCTCCCCACCAATCAATTTACTTGTCCGAATATTTTGTCTGCCTTTATAACATCTTCTCTATAACCGCTTGTGCAGTCAGTTCTTTGTTATGAACGGAGTCCTTATTTGTTTTCTTAAAGTATTCTAAATAGAGTAAATCTAAAAGATAGAGCTGTGATATTTTTGCAGATAAACTGCCCCCTTGAAGTGGCACTTCATTCGCGCCGCAAAGCAATGTAATATCAGAAAAACTTGTTAAAGGAGACTTGGCAAATCTCGTGATTGAAATAATTTTTGCCCCTCGTTCTTTTGCTACTTTTGCTACTTCAATTGTATCCTTCGTTGAACCCGAATAAGATATAAGCACAGCTACGTCTTGCTTTGTCATTAAAGCAGCAGACATAATTTGCAGATGTGAATCGAGCGAACACTCGGTTTTATTCGTAATTCTCATAAACTTGTTTTTGGCCTCCATTGCTGTCATTAAGGACGAGCCGACGCCAAAGAAGTGAATTCTTTGGGCATTAATCATGCACTCAACAGCTAGTGCAATATCCTGTTCCGATAGTAAATTAAAGGTTTCCGTTAGCGCTTGAACGTTTGAAGATAAAACCTTCGACGATAGTTCCGCAATTGTATCTTGCATCGTAATGGCACTAGATAGTTGCGGGGTTTCATTATCGAGAGAAATGCTATGAGCTAACATAATTTTAAACTCCTGATAGCCTTTTAAATCCATCGTTTTACAAAATCGAAATACACTTGATTCTCCTACATGACACGCATCAGCCAAATCGGTAATCGACATGTAAATAACATCTTTAATATTTTCGAGAATATAATCAGCTACCTTTTTTTCCGTGTTAGTAAAAGAATTGTATCTCGAATGAATAAGTGAAAATATATCTTGTTTTGCCATTTTAATACTCCTTCTATTAATCGCCTCGTAAATGAAGTGACACAGCACCTAAAACGCCGGCTTTATTTCCAAGTGAGGCTTGCATAATTTTAACATCTGTGAAACTCTCCATCGTTAACGCTTTCACTTGATGTGCTATAATCTCAACAAGATGATCTTGCTCCATAACACCACCACCTATTATAATCGCTTGAGGATTAAAAATGTGAATGAAGGAAGTTAACCCTAATGCTACTTCTACTATCCAATCTTGAAAAACCTTTTCTAAACTTTTGTCTCCCTGATGCATTCTTTCGAAAATGACTCTACCATTTATAAAGTCAGCGTTTATTTGCTGTGCTTTTTTTATTAAAGCCGTTGTCGAAGCGTACGTTTCATAACATCCTTGCTTACCACAGTTACACTTATTACCGAAAGGATGCGTAATCACGTGCCCGAATTCTGCTGCTAAGCCATTATGCCCTTTATAAATTTTAGAGTCTATGATAATGGCACCACCAATACCTGTACCATAAGTTAAACAAATAAAATCATGATAGTTCTGTGCTGCACCAAAATGCTTTTCCCCTAGGGCAGCTGCATTGACATCATTTTCAACTTTAACAGGCACTTTAAAATGCCTCTCGAGAATTTCCTTTAATTTAGTTCCCGTATAGTTTGGAATATTATCATTAGCATAAATAATAGAACCATCTGCACTATTAACCTGACCTGCCGTACTAATGCCTATTGCTTGAAAGCCTTGAAACTCATGGATTATCTTAATTAGTTTTTCAACTAAATACTTTCCGCCTTTGTTACTTTCCGTATCATATTCTTTAAATACTTCTAAGCGTCCATTATAATCTGCGATCCCTACTTTTATCGATGTTCCACCAATATCAGCGGCTAATATTTTCACTTGCATCATCCTTTAAAACACTATTCTTCCTCGTCTAGCAATCTTCACTATTGTATAGCCTGAACGAATCTTTTCGTAATTTCCATCGGTCTAGTGATTGCTGTACCGATCACTGCTGTATGAACACCTAAATCAAAAACGCGTTTCAATTCGTCTGGAGTCCAAATACCACCTTCCGCAATAACAGGAATCGGAAAACTTTGGACTAATCTTTTAATTAACTCTGTATCAGGCAATTTTTTATCATTTGTATATTCCGTATAACCACTTAATGTTGTACCTAAGCAATCAAACCCAAGTTCATAGGCCACTTTTGCTTCTTCATACGTGGAGCAATCAGCCATAAAAATTTGGTCTTTAAATGTTTCCCTAATTTTAGGGAAACATTCGCTGATAGTGGTGCCATCAGGTCGTATCCTTTTCGTGGCATCTAGCGCAATGATATCTACCCCCTCCTGATAAAGCAATTCAATCTCATGAGCAGTAGGTGTTATCACTACGTCGGACCCTTCACACGTCTTTTTTATAATACCAATAATCGGCAGTTCAACCATACGCTTAATTTCTCTAATATCTTCAATACTATTTGCCCGAATGCCCTTAGCTCCCCCAAGCATCGCCGCATAAGCCATTTTCCCCATAATAAAAGGGCTGTGAAGAGGTTCTTCTGGAAGTGCCTGACATGAAACAATCAGTTGTCTTTTAATACCGTCAAATACTTTTTGTTTTTTATTCATTTGCATACATCTCCATGGATAAACATTTACTTATCTGCTCCAATCGTTATTCCTTTTGTAAAGTACTTCTGGAAGAAAATAAATATCAGTAACATCGGAATTGCTGCTACAGTAGCACCAGCCATCTTATAAGCAAAGTTAGGATTTAAATCTTGCATTAAGGTTGCGATTCCTACCATTAATGTTTTGGAATGAACGTCTTGCCCAACAACAAGTTGCCATAAATAGTCGTTCCAAACTTGCACAAAGTTAAGAATAAATAAAGCACCTATACCCGGTTTAACTAATGGCAACATAATCTTAAAAAATATACGGAATTCGCTTGCGCCATCGATTTTGGCCGTTTCTCTTAATGAATCTGGGATAGTATCAAAAAATCCTTTTAGTAAAAATACCCCGAAGGCTGTTGCGACATTAGGCCAAATCATACCACTTAATGTATTGACCATATTCATATCTTGAATAATTCTAAATAGCGGAACAATCATAACCTCTTTAGGTATCATTAAACTTGAAATAAAAATAATGAAAATGATGTTTTTCCCTTTAAATTTCAATTGGGAAAAGGCATATACTGCAAGTGAACTAACAACAATTAAAGCAAATGTGGACATTAAAGCTACAAACAAACTATTATAAGTCCATATAAAAGCTGGCTGATTGTTAAATACATCTACATAGTTACTAAAGTTTAAGCTTTTTGGAAACCAATCTGGTGGCATTTTTACTACATCCGCACTGTTCTTAAAGGAACTTGTCACAAGCCAATAGAGCGGGAAAAGACTTAAACCGGCAAAAAATAGTACAATGCAATTTGTTATGATTTCTATTTTTTCTCTTTTCCTCTTGTTGTTCTTTCTTCGCATACTCGTTCACCTCTAATTCTTCTTGAGCATTGTTCTTAGCTGTGGCGTAGATAACACTAATGTAATGAGGAACATAATTACACCTACTGCAGAAGCAATACCAAGCTGATTATACTTAAATGCATTATTGTATAAGTAATACATGAGTGTCGTAGAGGCGTTGTTTACCTCCACCTGTTAATAACTGAATAACAACAAATATTTTAAGTACTGCGATAATATTCATAATAATAATGTAAATCGTCGTCGGTTTAACCATTGGAATAATGATTTTGAATATGATTTTCATGCGACTTGCACCATCGACTTCAGCCGCTTCAAAAAGTTCCTTTTGCACCCCAATCATAGAGGCAATATAAAGGATAATGGCCTGCCCCACATTTGTCGCAAATGTAACGAAAATAATGACTGGTAATACCCAATTCGTATCCCCTAAAAAGTTGACGGAGGCTAGTTCCATTTTTCTTGCTATAAAAGGAATAAGTCCATTTGCAGGGTTTAGCAAAAAGCTCCATATCATACTCATAACAACCGCCGAGACCATTACCGGAATATAATATGCACCTTGTATAAAAGACACATATTTCGCATTTTTATCAAATACAGTAGAGGCAACAAACAGGGCAAAAAACACCGTCAGCGCGACAATACATACTACAAAAATAATGGTGTTGATTGTAGACTGAACGAATACAGGATCACTAAATAATTTTTTATAGTTAGCAAAACCAACAAACACTTCATCTTGATAATTTATTTTAAATAAACTTAAACGGATTCCTTCTATAATAGGGTAAACTAAAAATATAAGAAAAAGTAAAATTTGAGGTGCGATAAACAAGTAACCTGTCATATTTTCTTTAAACGATTTTTTATTGATTTTCATCGCTATCATTTACCTTTCTACAATTTAAGCCCCAGCATCTAGGGGCTTAAATTGTTGTAAAGTTATATACACGCCATGCTATTTTTTATAAATTACAGAATCTGCTTTTGATTCTTCAATTACCTCATTGCCTTTTGTTTCATAATCTTTCACAGCCTGCTCCGCCGTTTTTCCACCCGTGTATAGTGCTTGTAGTTCTGGATATAAAACTTGTCTTAATTGGCTGTAGCCCGGTACGTTACCTGTGAAGTTAAACATGTAAGGGTCGTTAGCAGAATACGCCTCGAAATAATGCTTTTCAGATTTGAACTCGTTGGCAACTGATGTTCTAACAGGTACACCATTTTTAGAAGCCTTGACAAGTTCAGCATCTGTGGAAATAAATTTCACAAAATCTTTACTAACTTTTATTCTCGTTTCATCTTTTGTGTCAAATACAGTTGCACCCGTTACATACGTGAACGATAATGGATCGCCACTTTCAGAAGGAATGTTTGCTAGTCTTATATCAAATTTAGGCGCTTTTCCACTTTCCATATCAGCCTTTGCGTTATTGAATAATATTGCGTTAGTAAAACTAATTGCAAGCTGTTGATTTTGGAACATCGCATTCACGTCATTTGAAGAAACAGATTCTACCCCTGGATTTGTTAAACCATCATCGTAAATTTTCTTTAACCAATTGGCTGCTTTCACACCGTTAGCATCATCAATGATTAAATTGCCGTTGTTATCAAAAAATGGATTGCCAAACATTCTTAAATAAGCAAGATTCCAAGTATCACCTTGATTATTTAACGCATATAATCCCATAGGGTACGCATTGGAATATTGATCTTTCGGTATATCGGACTTTAACTTGTTTAATATGTTTTCATAGTCAGCTAGTGTCCAAGTTTTAATTTCATACTCTCCACCAATGTACTCGTCAAGTCCTGCAGCTTTAAACATGTCCGCATTGTAAGCTAAAGTACCTGGGTTATGCGAGAACGGGAAGAAGTACACATCTTCACCAAATGTCACACTGTCCCAATAACCTTGAGCAATATCTTTTTTTGATTGCTCATCCACAATATCATTTAATGGTACTAATGCTCCTCTATGCGCGTAGTCTCCCATGGCAAATACACTTTCAAAGAACACATCTGGAGGTGTTCCACCATTCAGATTGACATTTAATAGCTCATCTCGTTGCTCCCCTGCAATTACCTCTACATTCACCTTAACGTTATGCTCCTTATACTCAGCAGCGAAACGCTCCCCTGCATGTTTGAAGAAGCTATCATAATCTGCTCCATTTTCAGAAGCATCTAAAACCCCTTTCCATTGCGGAGTTAACCATACTTTTAGCTCGACCACATCAGATGAACTAGAGCTAGATTTTGAACTATCAGTAGAATTACTTGTACATCCTGCTAGCACTGAAAGTACAAACAAGATTGCTATTGCAGTTGCGAAATAACGCCTTTGAAACATAAACGACTCCCCCTTATGAATGTCATTAAAATAAAATTGCCTATATGAAAGACAAGCTTTTTATTAGCTTGTGTCCTCCCCTATGTGAAATTACACTTGTAATTATCGACAACCTTTATTACTAACGGTTGACCTTTTCAAGTGGACTACCCTTTATACTTTTGGATGGCGTTGTCGATTAACGCTTTAATACTAGCGATTTTATTTAAATCGTCACCCGATACCGGCTCTAATGGAGCTCTGACACTGCCTATATGAACCCCGTTTTGTTTTAAAATTTCTTTAATCGTGGAATATAGAGAACCATTTAACGAACATAAAGCAACGATAATATCATTAATATCATGTTGAATTTTTCTAGCATTCGCGAAATCCCCTGCTGACACAAATTTTTCTGCCATTAAAAATAGCTCAGGCATTACGGCATATGTTCCACCAATTCCGCTATCAGCACCGATTATTCTGCCTGAAACGTATTGCTCATCAGGCCCATTAAAGACGATAAAATTGTCACCGGCAGTAGCCTTAAATCTTTCAATATCCATAACAGGCATAGAAGAATTTTTTACCCCTATCACTTTTTCATTTTCTATTAGTTTTTTAAAGAGATTTAGTGAAAGGTCAAAACCTGTCGTTTGTGGGATATTGTAAATAATAAATGGCATTGTCGTTGCATCCATAATTTCCGTCCAATACTTATAAACCGAACTTTCTGAAAATTTAAAGTAAATAGGTGGAATGGCCGAGACAGCATCATAGCCTAATTCTTCTGCATATTTTGCTAAAATTACACTATCCCTTGTTGATGGTGCCCCCACATGTGCGATTAATGTAAGCTTCCCTTTTAGTTGGTGTGCCACATATTTTAGGGTCGCTTTTCTTTCTTCTAAGCTGTGATAAATACATTCTCCTGAACTTCCACCAACGTAAAGCCCTTTAACACCTTTTTTGTATAAATAGTTACACAATTCTTTCGTTCTACTTTCAGATATTTCTCCTTGCTCATCATAACAAGCATAAAAAGCAGGAATGATTCCTTTATACTTTTCTAAATTCACCTTTGAACACCACCTAAAAAGTTTTTATATCATTGTCCGTTGACAAAACACCACGAAAATAGCATGTTTTAATGCCCCTATTTTCGAAATGATAAAGCATGGCATTAACCTCTTGCGTTTTTTAAATGTCATTACTGTTAACGCTTACAAGTAATATTATAACAAGTCAAAAAAGTTGTAAATAATTTTCTTTATTTTTTTAATTTACGGAGAAAAATTCCACCTTCGTAAACAATAATAAAAAACTACTCCTTATAGACATGACCGAAATCTATTTAAAAGGACCGATATAAAAGGCTTCAGACTAGCCCACTTGATGTCTAGAAGTATTTAAATTGTTTTACAGATGGAGATACAATTGTTTACAATCAGTCTAAAAAGGAGAAACCAATGCTTAAGAAATTAGAAAATTATTTTCAGACTGCCTTTACAACTACATATAATGCACAAGACAACAGTAAATATTGGTTTATGACAGAAGATAATTGTAAATTTGGCATCGTCAAAACAGCCCTTTCAGATGCCGAACGTAATCTTTTACTGACTTTATTTCTTCCCATAGATAATACGATAAATGGACAAAATAACTCTAGCGTTCAACAAAAATGGTATGATTTTTTAAACAACGATGGAAAAGAGCTACCCTTTTTACAAGGTGTAAAAACTTTGCGTTTTTGCTATTTCTATCTCAAACAACCTATTGATGATTTACATAATTTTAAAGAGGCCATTACAGGAGGATTTCAGCAACCGGTAATACTTATGATGGACGATACACATGGCATTATCGTAGATGAAAAGCCCCAAGTCGTTTTTGATAAAGAGGCATTTAGCCAACTAAGTGATACATTAACAAGTGATTTTTTTGTTAAAATTTATAGTTATATCGGTCAACTGCATCAAGCTGATTTATTCGTAAAAGAAAAGTTTAGCTATGAATACCAATGTTTCAAAGCGATCCATCGATTCGCTGATCGTGAAAAATCACTCACATTTCACGAAGCATTGCCTTTACTACTCATTCATGCTCCATCACTCGTTAACAAAAACATACTTTCCAATTTGTTTGTTGAAAGTATGCAAGGGGAGGAGATGCTTGATACAATTCAAGTCTTTTTACAATGTAATTTAAACGCGTCTTCGACTGCAAAAAAACTTTATATTCATCGCAATAGCCTACAGTATCGATTGGATAAGTTTATAGAAAATACAGGAATCGATATTCGATCCTTTGCCAATGCCGCATTTGTTTCACTCGCTATGTTGTTGCTAAAATCAGAAAATTATTAATAGTTGTTCAATGTGCCCAATGATATTTTGTGTAATGTATACATATACATTTTGCATAATTTTCTCTTATACTCTAAAAAACCATTACAAGGGAGATGAACCAAATGGCAGAACTAAAATTACAACATATTTATAAAATCTATGATAAAAATGTCACGGCAGTAAAAGATTTTAATTTGGACATTGAAGATAAGGAATTCATTGTTTTCGTAGGTCCTTCAGGTTGTGGTAAATCTACCACATTACGTATGGTCGCGGGTCTCGAAGAAATTTCTCAGGGAGATTTAATCATTGATGGAAAACGCATGAATGATGTTGCACCAAAAGATCGTGATATCGCCATGGTATTCCAAAACTACGCCCTTTACCCACATATGAGCGTATATGAAAATATGGCATTTGGATTAAAACTGCGCAAATTACCGAAAGATGAAATTAACCGTCGTGTCAACGAAGCCGCACGCATTCTAGGTCTTGAGGAATATTTAAATCGTAAACCGAAAGCACTTTCGGGCGGTCAACGGCAACGTGTGGCATTGGGACGTGCCATTGTTCGGGATGCGAAAGTATTTTTAATGGATGAGCCTTTATCGAACTTAGATGCCAAGCTACGCGTTCAAATGCGTGCAGAAATTACTAAACTTCATCAACGCCTACAAACAACAACGATCTATGTTACCCATGACCAAACGGAAGCTATGACGATGGCAACGCGCCTCGTTGTTATGAAAGATGGTATTATTCAGCAAGTAGGAGCACCAAAAGAAGTTTATGAGCAACCTAAAAATGTTTTTGTTGGCGGTTTTATCGGCTCCCCTGCCATGAACTTCTTTACGGGTACGCTTACCGATGGCAAACTCAACATTGGCAGTACTTCTATTGCCATTCCACAAGAAAAAATGAAATACTTACTAGCGCAAGGCTACAACCATAAAGAAATTATAATGGGCATACGTCCAGAAGATTTCCACGATGAACAGGCGTTTATTGAATCATCGCCAGGGTCTAGAATCGAGGTAACGATTGAAGTGGCGGAATTAATGGGGGCTGAAATCATGCTCTATTCACAGGTCGAAGGGCAGCAATTTATTGCACGTGTGGATTCACATGCCAATGTTAAACCTGGTCAAGTTATCCCACTAGCACTCGATATGAACAAAGTCCACTTCTTCGATAAAGACACTGAAAACCGAATTATTCCAGGTGATAACAAACATAACGAAGACAATGAGGGCAATGAAACACCACTTGTTGTAAACTAAAAGAAGGCGACTATTCTATCAGTATTGAATGAATAGTCGCCTTTCATTATGATATGATTTACTTTATCTACCATTGCAAAATGATATCCATTGCCCAAATTTTTATTTATTTTTGAGCAAAAATATACCAATGCCATCTATCTTTAAAAAGTTTTCCCCCAACCTCCTCTTCATCTTCCGATAAACATAACACTTTAAAGTTTGTTAATAATCTATCCACTTCATCTTTATCTGAATAATGATGTGGGTGTTCTCCGTCTAACTTTTTTTGATTAATAAAGGTATTTCTCTCTATTTCTATACCTTTTCCATAATGAATATTATTTGTTGAATTTAAAGTTAGTAGTAATTTTCCACCAGTCACTAAAATTCTATAAAACTCCTTCAAAGCATCCTCTAGTTCGGATAATGTATTATGATATATTACATTCCAACTTACAACTAAATCAAATGAATTATCTTCTACTGACTTTAGCCATGTTAAATCTCCTTGAAATATCTGTACAGGAAAATTTTCATCAATACTTTTTTGTTGCAAGTAGTTAATTGCAGTAAGGCTTGGATCTACAGCAGTTACGATGAATCCCTTTTTAGCTAAATACTCACTATGTCTCCCAATTCCACATCCCATATCTAACGCTTTTAACTGATTACAATTATTTTCCACTTCCATTATATAATCTATAAAATGATAATCAGGGATTGACCACCTTCTTATTTTATCTGAATTTTCCCATAATTCATCCCACTTTTGTGGCATAGATTTAATCCTTTCTATAATATAAATAATTATCCTTTTCTCTAAAAACAAAAATTTTTCTAGAATACTCCACTAGTCTTTTTTTTAGATTTTCCATATTAATTTTATAAAGATCTCTATTAATATTTATAGCACCTGACCACTCACGTCTACAAATATCATCGTAATTAATAATATTATTATGAATAATATTATTTGAATTCACTTTGTTGTCCGGAGAGGAAAGCAGCGGAAATACAATCTCATTTAATGTCCCTTCTTGGACTGCTTCACAACCAAAAACTTTACAAACTTCTTTATAATGGGATTTAATTTTGTCTCTAGGTTGGCAATTTTCATCATATAATTTTCCAACTTCTATTTCACATTCAGGCAAAACAGATAGAATTTCAGGAAAATTCCTAAAAGAAATTGGACGAATATAGATACTTTCAGGAGTACCTAAAACGAGTAAGTTTTCTTTTATTGGCTTTAGATATACCCTGCCATTAGAAACTAGATTATATTTTTGTTTGAGATAATCAAATAATATTGTCGTTTTTCCACTATTTGAATTTCCACATATTATATTTACTTTGCCTTGAGAATTTGCGACAGCACTAGCATGGACTTCAACAAAGCCTTCATTTATTAATCCTATATTTAAAATATCCCTTATTAAAACCCTTATATCTTCTAATTGACTTATTAAACTAGTACCTGTAATTAAAAAGCTATTTGATTCCTTGTCAAAAACAATAATATTCTTTGATTTTTTCATGATAAATATATTAAATCTTTTCAATTCTAACTTCCTGCACTGAATACTTTTTCTATTATCTTTTTCATTTTTCACTATATCTACGTCTTCAAAAGTGAACTTACAATCCAAGTCCAATGGTGCACAATTCAAATAAATGCTAAATGCTTTTACATTGAAGCTATCTGCAGTTAAGGAACCATCTTTTACTATTGTGTAAGGGATAAATTTATAGCTAAAGAAATCTAACACCTCTACATCTGAATACAAAATAAATTCTATTGTTCTTCTTTGAACTACACAACTACAAATGTAAGCTTTATTATAGTAATTTTTCGCGTACTCTAGCAGTTTATCTTCAAAACCCTTTACAATCATTTTATGACATGTCCCCCTCCATAATGTATTGCACATCAACCCCTGTTTTGCTCAGTATTTCAAAAAATTCAGGACATGTTTTAGATACGCAACTAGGGTTCTCTATCACAATGTTTGGAATAACACTACCTAACAATGCAAATGCCATTGCAACTCTATGATCATTATACGGATTAATTATTCCAACTGTAGGAGTCCCAGGATAAACTGTAAATCCGTCCTCATTCTCTTCCACTTTAATACCAATATTCTTTAAATTAGTGGACAAAGCCATAATTCGATCTGATTCATGCCTTCGTATATGTGCGACTCCTGTTATTGTTATTGGCGAGGTTGAGAAAACAGATAATATTCCTATTGTTAATGCTTGATCTGATATTTCTTTAAAGTTAAAGGTGAAGCCACCTTTTAATTGTTTTGGTCCTCTAACTTCAACTTGCTGCTGAGCATGTAAAATGTCGACTCCACAGCCCATTTCCTTTAAAAAATCTAAAAACTTTAAATCCGGTTGTAAAGTATTACAATTAATATTATTTACAACAACTTTCCCTTCAGTAAGAGCTGCTAGTGCAAAAAAATAACAAGCTGTTGAAATGTCAGATTCTAATACAATATTTTGTGATATATAAGGTTTATTGTTTACAATGATTTTTGTCAGATGTTCATCATATTGTAAAGAAGCTCCAAACTGTTCCATCATGTTCAACGTAATTTTTATATAAGATATTTGTACAACTTCATCAACAATCTTTATGATTGTTTTCTCTTTAGCATAAGGAGATGCAATTAATAACCCGCTAATAAATTGACTAGAAATCTTTCCAGAAGCAATAATCTCGCCTCCTTGAAGACCTCTTCCCTTTACTTTCAGTGGGAAATGACCATCCATATTTAAAAAACTGACCTCTCCACCCAAATCATTCAAATAATTGACAATATCTTTAATAGGTCTTTTGCTCAACTGTTCATCTGCATATACTTCCCATTCACCAATAGCCGCTTGTGCTAAAGCGCCTGGTAAAAATCTACCGACAGTCCCAGCGGCTCCAATAAATAATTGTGAATTCTTTTTCGCCCATTTGCCATTCATACCTTCTACGTAGACCTTGTCATCAACCAAATCTATTTTTACTCCTAATTCTCTTAATGCCTCGATGCACCAATAAGAATCATCACTTTTTAAAATTCCAGCTATTTCTGATTTTCCATCCGCCAATGCAGCAATAATTAATGCCCGATTTGTCATACTTTTACTTCCTGGTACAAATAGATTACTATCAACATTATATTTTGAAGGCTTTATTTTAACATGACTATATTCAATATTATTTGACCAACCACTATATTGATGACTTTTTGACATTCTTAATAATCTCCATTCCATTATAAATTTGCATAATCAATTTCATGGCAATTAATGCTGAATTAACATCGTTATCAATGTCATTTTCATCAGGTGATTCGATAAGACTGATATAGCAATTTAGCATATTCATATAAGGTTTTAAGCGTTCCATATTATTAAAGACATATTTTTCACTGTTTTCTTCTTTATTATAGTAAAGTAATGAATGCTTGTTTTTTGAATTTTCACTAAAGCCAAATAAAGTATCTAATTTCACGAAGCCTTTGTCACCATAAAACTCCAACACAGTCTCATCATTCATTTGATTTCCAGCCCAACTAATTTCTAGATACCACGAAGTAAAATTATCGAGCTCAATTAACGCTGTAATGTTGTCTTCTACATTAATTAATTCAGTACATCTGTCAAACTCTCCTTTATGCCAAGTTGCATATTTGTCTTTTTTTCCTGTGAAAATATTATGTCTCTTTGAGCCTAAAACTTTAAATTTCTTTGATTTCACCAACCACAAGACTAAATCTACAATATGTGGTCCTAAATCAATTAAAGTACCTCCTCCAGATTTTTGACTATCCAAAAACCATGAACTGCTAGGAATTCCATTACGTCTTATCCATTTGCTTTTTATTTTATATATATTCCCTATCTCGGAAATTTTACTACTCAGATTTTGAACATCTTCTCTAAATCTATTTTGTAATCCAATAAACAGCTTTTTTGAATATTTTTCAATGATATATTGTAATTTTTCACATTCGTCAATTGTTATACATAATGGCTTCTCACAAAGTACATACTTTCCTGCTGATAAGCATTTTATAGTTTGCTCATAATGGAGGTAATTAGGAGTTGCAATTATTATCAAGTCAATTTCTTCACATTTCAATAGAGCCTCGATAGAATCAAAAATCCAACGAACGGGCTTTTCTTTACAGAATTCTGCAATTTTTTCTTTATCTGAATCATAAATCCCGATATTTAAATGCTTATTCATAGATTTAAAAATTGGATAATAAACTTGTGTTGTAATCCATCCTACACCCAAAAAAGCTATATTATTGAGCATCTACTTTTCATCCTTTTGTAACTCATTTCATTTTATATTTTCTTACTTCTCGAATTTGTTAGTTTTATTATGGATTTTAAAGGATTTTGCTGATACTTCGGTAAATGATTATATCCTGAAGCAATTAGTATACCTCCTACTAAAGAAGGATTTCTTAAAACATTTAATTGTATATTTAACTTTCTATTGAGAAACTTAGATTCATTTTCGTATAAGACATTAAGAATACTATTAGTATAATAAGGATTATTTATTACACTTCCTCCAAAATGTAAATTCGTTATATCCATTATATTTATTAAATTTGACATTGTTATTCCCAATAATTTACCTCCCTCTTTCAATACTACTAAAAGGTGTTGATCATACTTTGGAATTTCACTTAATGTTTTATATCGCCTGTAGTATTTATCTATTTCCAACAATCTATCCAACATTCCCTTACCAGATGAAAACAGTTGTAAACAATTAATCTTCCCGCAGCTACAATTTATCGTTTTTGAACTTTGTACTTGAGTATGACCTAGCTCTCCTGCATAGTTATTATTTCCTAAGTAAAGTTGTTGATTTAATAATAGTCCTAATCCAATTCCTGTTCCTACATTTATATATATCGAATTTTCTGAATTCGGAAAAATATAAAAATTAGAAATAGCTCCCATGTTAGAATCTTCAAATATTTCTACCGGATTACTTATATAATCATGTATCGATGATTTTAAATCATATCCTTCCCAATATGGTTTATTTGGCCATTTTTTTATTATGCCTTCTTCTATTAAACCTGGAAAAGAAATTGTGATTTTTGTAACATTACTCCTAATTTTAGGAATTATAAATTTAATCAATATTTCTAAATCTGAATGAAAATTTTTCGAATTAGGTGTTTTCATAATATCTGTTTTATATGTTAAATTATCAAAAATGTAAATGGACTCAATTTTGGTCCCACCAATATCTATTACAAAAATATCTTGCATCTTATTCACCTTAACATTTAAATAGCTCTAATGGGGTACTACAAATGTATTTGGGCTTTAATTGTTGAACTTGTCCCATACTTTTTTTCCATGTTACTAAAACACTATCAATCTTTGCAGCGTTTGAAGAGTAGACATCATAAGCACTATCTCCAATAAATAATGCCTTTGATGGTGAAATATCAAATTTCTTAATAATCTGAAATATACCTTGAGGATGAGGCTTTGGATACTCTACTTTGTCCGATGTAAGTATATAATCAAAATAATGATCAATTTCTAAATAGCTTAGTATCTTTTTAGCTCTATGCCAATCCTTTCCTGTGTATATCGTAATGATTTTGTTTTCATTAGCTAAAAATTCAATAACTTTTAATGTATCCTGAAAAACTTTTATTTCGTTAATATTTTCATCAGAAATTTTCTTATATAATGTTATTAGTTCTAGTGGCAAATCTAATTTATTAAAAATATTTATTATAGAATCACCCATCATTGAAAAAAATAAATCAAAATCTGGATCTTTATCTACTATTCTATAACAATGTCCTATACACTTTTTCATTAAATCATGACTGTCTATAATAGTTCCGTCTAAATCAAAAATATACAAATCATATTTTTTTCCTAGCAAATAAGACCCCCTACTAATACGGCTAACATATCAATACATATTTGATTCTATTTTCCTAATCTATTCAAGTTCGGTCCAGGTCCATTAACAATTAAAATTATTCATTTCTTTCTTTATACTTCTCACTTAAAATTTTATTTATTTCATCTAATTCATCTTCATAAATACCAAAGATTGTTCCAAGAAAAACTCCTAACGGTGTGCCAATTAAAAGGTAATTATTTTCTTCCCATACTTCAAACTCTACTTTTAATAAACTATTTAAGTAGACCGTATTAATGATTCCTCCTGATTCAAATTTAATCCTAGGCTTAAATACTCTTTGCGATTTCAAAAAAAAGTCTATTATTTTATCATTCTCCAAAAGAGAATCCGCTATGCTTTCAAGTAAAATAAAAAAAATTAATTTTAATCTTCTTGGATGCTTAATAACATGTATCAGATCGTGGTAAAAAAACCTGTAAATATTCCTTTTTCTTTCCCAAGATGACAAGTTACGAATTTTACTTTTATTATTAAATGACTCTAATTTTAAATATAAAGTTTTCAAATCTTTATAATCTTTTTTTAGATGTAATCTTTTTATATGATACCTAAACAAATTCCAATCTATATTTGTATTTAACAAATACCTATAATCTATGAAATCCCTTACTCTTAATTTATAGTTTCCCCCAGCTTCAGCTACTAAAATTAACAAATTCATAGTATCAGAGGGCATGTAAAAATTTAAACCTTCAAATGAATAGTGTTGTTTTTGTTCCCAAAGATGCTTAAAATTTAACCAACTATAATAGCTTACAGGAAATCCACCACAGTTCAGTTCTATAAAATTTTTTATGTTATCATTTAATTCTTTATATACTTCAACTACTCCAAATATTTCATTCCCCCTTTGACATATAGCAGGAGTAAACTTATATTTATAACCCAACTCAAGTAATATTTTTAAAATATCACAAAATTCATCGAACTCTTTAACTACAATATCAAGATCATGAAATTGCCTTTTTATATTATTTGGGTAATATTTTTGTATTGAAATACCTTTTATTATTATAAATTTTCGTTCTTGTTTATTTAAAACTCTTATTACATTTTTTATTTCTTTTAAACGCAGCTCCCTCTTTTTTATTAAATATTTCCTATTTTCATTATCAAGATCCTTTATGTTATAGCTCGAATAAATTAATTGATCAATAAGTTTATTTTCTGAAATGCAATTAAAAGAAAACTTTTTGTTTAAGCCTGTTGTTTCATTAATGCACGCTTTATATAAATCTATTTTTTCCTTTAACATTACTCTCACCTATATTTAAAATTTAAAGTAAAAAGGAGAAAAAACGTTTCTCCTTTTTACTAAAACCCTTGCTCTCGAAACTACCAATCATTTTTTCGTTGGACGAATTCGAGTCAATTTACGAGTCGTTTTGATTAATGACATCCGCCTCACCTCCTTTAAAATTTTCAACCGATTAATATTAGGAAATATATAATTATACCTTGATATAAAAAATCGATGTGTTATGCAAATTAGTAAATTCTAACACTTATTTTTATATAAAGATTTACTAAAATTAAAAACAAACCAACGAGTAGAAAAATATACTTTACTTCAATATTGCTAGCAAGAAAACCTGATATTAAATATGCAATAGGTACCATAACTTTCATTAACATAGAAGAAGTTCCTGTTACTCTACCTAATAAATGTTCTGGTGTACTAGACTGTCTAAGCGTTAAATAGTTAATGCTAAAAATTGCTACGGCAAATTCAAATATAATGATACCTATACACAGAAAATACCAAGAATTAAAAATAAAAAGTATGAAAGGTGCTATTGTCGCCAATATAATTGAATATTTAAATATTTCATTTTGTGTAAATAATTTTGCAATATATCCCGAAAATACAGATGCTATGACTCCTCCCAATGCTAAAATTGCTAGTATTAAACCTATGCTACCTTTGTAAATTGATAAATCATTTAATAAATAGAAGATTAAAATTCCTCCAATTAATGAGGAAGCAAAATTAAAAGCCATAACTATCAACGTAATAGTCCATAGTCTATTATTTTGAACTAAGGCTAGCCACCCTTCTTTTATATCCAATTTGAAAGATTTAGATTTTTTGATTGATTTAGCTTTAGGAATCTTCAAAGCTAAAACATTAATAAATAAAAATAAATAACCTAAGATAGGGATTAATAAGCTATTTTTAATCCCCAAATATATTATTAACATACCTGCTATCGAAGGACCTACGATATCAACTATAATACTCATAAAACTAATAGCAGCATTTGCTGATCGAAGGTGATCATTTGAAACAATAAACTTTAATGTCACATGATAAGAGTTTCTAAAAATATAGATACATAGATAAAATATAAAACCTAAAATATATACAATCATTACCGAATTGTTAATAAAATACATTATATTCATCAAAACCAATAGTTGAGTTAATATGGAGAAAATCATAATATTTTTTTTACTATACCTATCTATTATCACACCGATTAACATACCAAATAAAATAGTTGGGAGTATTTCAATTGCCTTCATCAGACTCATATAAACTGAAGATTTAGTTTTTTCATAAATATAGATTGGTAATACTAAGGAATATGTTCTTAAAGTAAGATTTGCAATTGTATTACCCAACCATAAATGCAAAAATTGTTTATTATTCCAAATAGAATCGCTTTTAACTACCATTATTCGGTATAATATCTCCCTTTATATTATATGAAATTCAAATTTAATGGCTTGAACTAACTTTTGAATCAGTATAAGTCTGGTAAATTAGGTCGATAAATTTATCAATGGTTTTTTGATCTGATAGTAAAAATGTATGTGGCAACCATAAAACCTTCGATGATATCAAATCAGAAGATTCATAATGAAATTTTGAATAATCAATTTTATTTTGAATGAATTGGAATTGTTTGTTGTTTTTATATAAATTCTCAAACATTTTCGTCTTATAAAAAACTGGATAAGTAGTGCGTACCGGAAACCCAGCAGTATTCATTTTTTCTATAAATAATTGTTTAGAATACCCATTAAAAGTATCTTCACAGAACTTGAACATATACATTGAATACCCTTGAATACTCGCATATTCTTTTCTACCTTGTGGGGATATACCAGGTAAGCCTTTTAACTTTTTATTCAAGTATTTTACAATATTAGATCTGATAGTTATGTCATTTTCTAATCTATTTATTTGCCCGATAAGTAAGGCTGCTTGTATCTCAGACATCCTATAATTTGAAGCAATACTTTTATGTTCATATGGATTTCCAAAAACATTTCTACCACAATTAAAATAACTGTACGCTTTTTCATACAATTTTTTACTACTAGTTACTATCATGCCCCCTTCTCCCGCTGTCATTGTCTTTATTGCTTGAAAACTAAAAGTTCCTATATCCCCTATAGAACCTAATGCTTTATCTTTATAAAAACTTCCATGTGCATGAGCACAATCTTCAATAACAGCAATGCTATTTTCTTTTGCAATTTTCATTATTTCATCCATCTCGCAGGCATGACCGGCTATATGTACCACAATAAGTGCTTTTGTATGATTAGTAATTTTCTCATTAATAGATTTAGGATTAATACAATATGTTTCTCTATCAACTTCTATGGGAACTGGTAATGCATTCCTCATCAATACCGCACTTGCAGTAGCAATAAAAGTATATGCGGGTATTAATACTTCATCTCCAAAACTAATATCTAAGGCGGCTAATGCAATTTCAAGTGCATGGGTTCCATTCGTTACAGCTAGAGAATATTTACTTTGATGCAAATTACTAAAAGCTTCTTCCAATTCAAAAAGATATTTCCCGTTACCTCTCCATAAATTTCCTGATTCTAGACACTCTAAAACTCTTTGTTTATCTTCATCTGTAATCATTGTTTTTATATTGTTCATGCATTTAATCCCTACTTTATTCAAAATTAATAATGCTTTCTTTCCCACATACATTTATTATCTCATCCCAAATTTTCGGATAAGAAGTACGAGCTACAGGTAGAATATTTTCAACTTTTGTAACTCCTTCCGCCACCAAACCAGCCATTATTAGACTATTGCCAGTTCTATGATCCCCATGGCTTGTACAAACATTTCCATTTAAATATTTAACTCCTTCAAAAATCATTCCATCTTCTGTTTCGTACACTATTGCTCCTAATTTAGAGAATTCTTCAACAATACTTTTGATTCGATTAGTCTTTTTATTCTTTAAATCTGTTGCTCCTTTGATAATTGTTACTCCTTCTGCTAATGAAGCAGCAAGCGCGAATCCTGGAAATTCATCAACCATACGCGGAAACAAACTCTCTTCAATGATAACTCCTTTTAACTTAGATGAAGAAACCTTAATGTCACCCACAGGTTCATTAGACTCTTCTCTGTAGTTAAGAATTTTAATATTTGCCCCCATCTTTTCTAAAATATCAATTAATCCCGTTCGGGTTGGGTTAACTCCTACATTTTTAATTAATAAATCGCTATCTGGATGTACTAAACCTAAAACTATCCAATAAACTGCTACACTTATTTCATTTGGAATTTTAAAATCACAGGGTCTTAACGGAGAACTTAAAGGATTTATTTTAATACATTTCCCCTCGTTACTAACTTCTAGATTTTTTCCCATTATTGTTAGCATCCGTTCTGTATGATCTCTCCACTAGGAAAATCATTACTATAGTCAATACCCTGCAAATCCTTACCACTTATAGCTAATGGGGCTAGTGTATTATTTTGTTTTCCAAATATTTGAGCACCCATCATAGTCAAGGGCGATATAATTCTGTCCATAGGTCTATATATAGTTCTATTAGTTCCAGTAATTATAGTTAAAAAAGATTCTGGTGCTACTAAACCACTTAAAAATCTCATAGTAGTAGCTGAAGTACCTACATTTAAAATATCATTACTTTCTTTCAGTGATTTCCCCCCTAATCCTTCAATGATTATTTTTTCTTTGTCTTTATGTACTTTGACACCTAATTGTTTCAAACATTCTAAAGTATTAATAGTATCTTTTCCGTCTAAATAATTGTAAATATAAGAGTCTCCATCAGCTAGTGTTGCTAGAAATGCTGCTCTATGCGATATTGACTTATCAGGAGCAATGTTCACACTCCCCCTTATTTTTCGAGGAGAACGTAGAGTGACACTATTCGCTTTATACAATTTCTCTAAAGTATTTTGATTGTCAATCATCAAATGATTATCTCCTTTCATCAAATGATTTATATACAGAATTTTCAGTTTTTAATTGATGTTATTTAGCTATAAATGAAATGTTTATAAATTGAGTAGTCTTCAGAAAATCGTTTATAGCAATAGTAAAATTACGGGGCATTAAGATAATTAAAGTCAGTAAAGAAATAAATAATGGTTCTATAATAGATTGAATACTTTTGAAATCAATAGTTCAGTAACTCAGACACTTTTGATAAGTAAACAAAATTCATTATTCCGAAAATTTAAAAAATATTAATTGTTGCGCAAATTTTATCACATCACATTAAAACAGTCAACATTTTTTGATCACAATATTTTATATGCTATACTTATATTCTCTTAAGAGCCACTAGTAAAATAGTAAACTACATTTCGGAACTGAACCCATCTATCGTTGGAAACAGGCATCTACAGCTGCAAATTCGCGTCAAACAACAGAGAGACGTATTGAAGGACTTTATTGTGCCTATAAATTTCGCTATGGCTACCGAAAAATTACAGCTCTCTTACGTCAAGAAATGCGGGTCAATCATAAAGTCGTCCATATCATGCCAAAATATGGTTGGCAATGTCACGTGAAAATGAAAAAACGGAAATGAACAGGACAACCTTACGCTACCGCAGCGAATTTATTCAATCGTAATTTTGAAGCAACCGCATAGCAAAAGGCATTACCATGAGCATGTCCCGCAAAGGAACGCCGCTGATAATGCCACCAGTTCAATACCGACAACTGCGTTGGTTGATCTTTTTGTTCACTGTCTTATATACAGGGGTCAGTCCCCGTAATCAATCTAACACTTTTTACATGGTCATTGCTGTTTACTACGGCGGTGCTTTCCACGGGGCAAGAGGTGCGATAGCAACGGTTCAAAGGCAGAAGACATCTATTTTTATTTTAAATGAAAAAAAGACTGTAGAACCGATTTTTATCGGTTCTACTTTATAAATTATATTAATATCAATACTTTATTTATAATCTTAACTACTTTAATCTCTTGTAAGAATCCAATGCTATTAAATTGATTTATATACGGATTTTTAATTTTTGAATTTTTTCAATTTGGTAGCTGTATCCAGTCAAATCAAGTTCTTTTACAAGAACATAAAAAAAGACTTCAGCACGATTCAAAAAGATTCCTAATAACATTTTTTGTTCAAATTCTAACACATGATCGTCGTTATCAAATAAAAATTGTATTTTTTTATTTTTTAATTGCTTTAATTGAATTCTAACTGGTTGATTGGGAAAATAACATTTCCCAATTCCTTCTTCTAAGTATTCTTCAATAACATTTAAAATATATGCCCATAGCTCCTGAAGATAATCCCAATATCGAACACCTAAAATCTCTTTATTATATTTTTTAATAGATAACCCCCATCAAGTGTAAGAATAGTCTCTATATATTTACTCCGATTATTATTGATAAAAGAAACAAATTCATCCCAGTTATCATTTATGCTTATCGTGTACTTATCAGGATTATTTACCGCATCTTCCAAATCGTTTATAGTTCTTTTTACAATAAATTCGTTAATTGTTACGATTTCCATTAAATATTTACCTCAAATTCATTCATTTAATCTATTCCTTTAATATCTCCATCTAGCAATAACTGCTACGGAAACAAATGACTAAAATAGAATAACGTAGAAGCCCGGATACCCCATCAGCATTAAAAAATCCTTTCAATTGGTTTTTTAAATTAATTGAATTAACGACCTTTACAGTTGCTAGATTATTTTGTAGGCTTATCCATAATAGAACGAAGAAAATGCTACAAGAACAATCAAACGGATTTCTCCATAACATAACAAGAGGTGATGTGTATGACGGACAAAGTAACTGCATTTAAACAGGCATTAGGGAATTATCCAACAGGTGTCACAGTTGTTACAGCTTGCAATAATCTAAATGAACCGATTGGCTTAACGGTCAATTCCTTTGCATCGGTTTCCATAGATCCGCTTCTCATTCTATGGTCATTGGACAAAAAATCACAACTACATCCATTTTTTAGTACTACAGAAAAATTTGCGGTCAATATTTTAGCGCATGAGCAAACACATTTATGTACGGTATTTTCAAGTAAAATCGCTGACAGATTTGCGCAAGTTCATTGGTCTACTTCTGCACATGGTTTACCTATTTTGCATGATACGTTAGCTACGCTACAATGCGAAACATATAATAAAATTGATGCAGGTGACCATACGATTTTTATTGGGCAAGTTTTACAAATTGATAATAGACAGAAGGAACCTTTGCTCTATCACCGTAGACATCTTGGACAAATTCCAACGAGCTTTTACGAATAATCTGGTTTAAGTAGGTATTTCAAATTTCCCCTTTGAGATACCTTTTTTAACGTTTTAAAATCGCTGCTCATCGCATTATTATGAATGTAAAAGGAGTGAAACGATTATCATGCCCGATTATAGAAATATACTTGTCCCTTTATTATTCGTTTTCATTATTGCAGGTTGTACAAGCTTAGAAAAACAAAAAATTGAAGTTCAAAAAATGGCAGAAGACGGAGCTTATGAGGATTTCAAGGAAATTACCCATTCCAAAGAGGTAAAAGCGGTTAAACAAATACTACATCATGCTGACTGGGAGAAACGAAAAGTCGATATGGCAAGATTGCCAGACTATGAGTTTATATTTCAATTTGTTAATTCCAATACCAACGCAAAAGCCATCACTTATGCCGTTTGGATTGCTCCAAACAAAAACACACTAGAGGTTGTGCAAGGTGAACAGCAATATGTTCATTTGAACGAAAAGGATTCTAGCACTTTGTTCGAAGCATTAACAGACAGTAAACTAGCAGATGTCAAATAAAGAAACATTTAGTACGTTTTTTCGTTTAGCGGTTTTTAGTGTAAGACTACCTATGTGGCGTCAAAGGGCGCTTTTAAGGTAGTCTTTTGTTGATTCTTCCGCATTCTATTAAAACTTTACTTTTTCTGTGGAAATCTTTGCTTTTCAAGTCGATTAATTTGTACAATCACACCATCTTGAATGGTAATTTGCACTTCACCAAATTCTAAATTTTGAATGGCATTCGCAATCACTTCTAATTTCTTATCATCAATCTTAGACAGTTGAGACATACGATACACCCCTTCTTTTTTCACTTTTTGTATAAAAGACATTCAAGCATCAAAATGATTGGTTCTCTTATCTCTATAGATAGCACTGAATTTGCATTTTACTCTCCTAGCATCAATACTACGTTTCTTGGAAATAATTCTATAATTCAGAAAACCTATTGTCAATACAAACATTATAAAACCTAGCTGAATACTTTGTAATTAAGGAAAAAGTTTCATTTTTCCCTTACAATTCCATATTTTTAATAACTTATTTCATCGATAGTGGTAGTGGCAAGTGGTAAATCACCTTTACTTTATTCATATTTTGGAACGGAATGATGTATGACAACAAAAAAACTGTGCAGAATTTCATCTTCTACACAGTTTGTTGTTATACATTTTGTAAGTAATTTATCAATACTTTTGCCGTTTCTTGTTTGCCAATTACTTTGATGGGATCACCTTGTGCAGGTACAATCCAATGAGGCTCTTGACCACCGTACAGCGATTGCGAGCTATTGGCAACCATGCATTGTGCGTTCGCGGTTTCCATACGAAGACGTGCACGCGATAGTAAGAACTGTTCGTCCTCTGTTGCCTCTAGCTTAAAGCCTACTAACGTGACATCCGGTTGCCAGCCCTTTATTTGTCCTAACACTTTTGGTGCTTTTTTAAAGTGAATAATAGGAGGCTCGTCCGATGGCATTTTACCCGCACCTTCCATGAGATTGCCCGATTGATCGTAAACTTTATCAATTACCCAATCAGAGCCGGCCGCTGCCATGATCACGATATCTACTTGTCCTTCCTGTACCGCATGGCGAACCTTGTCACCTAAATCTTCAATCCCCTCAAAGCGTACAGTACGCATTTTATCTTGGTTAACTGGAAGTTGTGCAAAATAGCCATGCATATAGATAACATCTGCCCCAGCTTCTAATGCTGCTTCAGCCAAATAGCAGCCCATCGTCCCCTTCGATAAATTCGTATGCCCGCGCACACGATCCCATTTTTCAAGTGTTCCCCCACTTGTAATGAGTACGGTTTTTCCTTGTAATGTCCCCACTCACACTCACCTTTTCTTTTCAAACTATCATGAAATACTAAGCTTTCTTCATGTTCTATTTTAACGTAAAAAGTTAAAATAACCTATTTCTTATTTTGTTCTTTCAGCCATGCACTTAAAATTTCCGCAAATTTTTTTGTCACTGGTGAGGCTTGGTGTTTCATTGCCAGCCCAATTGTTCGATAACCACCTTGTTTTAACGGGATGGCCTTTAATGAAGACGGCAATCGATTAATAACTAAGCGAGGTAAAATACTAATTCCTAAATGATGCGAAATCATTGAAATAATTCCTACTTCCTCTGACAGCTCAAAGCGGATGTTTGGTTTCACATGATACTGCTCTAAAAGAACTTTTACATCATTGGTGCCTCGATACGATGTCATTATAAAAGGCATATCCTCTAATTCAGCAATATCAATTTCTGCTCGGTTATAGAGAGAACTTTGATTGGAAACGATACATAAAAGAGGGTCTTGTACTAACTGGATAAATTGGAATTGTTCCGATTTTTGACCATTTAAAAACCCAGCATCCACTACACCGCTTTGTAACCACTGTTCGATTTCATAATAATCGCCTTCGCGCAATTCTACTTGTATGCCTGGAAACTGATTGTCCATAATACGAATAATTTCGGGCATCCAATTGGATGAAATACTAGAAATAACACCTATTCGCAATTTACCACGGGTCACACCAAGAATATGGGCCGTTTCTTGCTGTAATAATTCATTTGCATCGAGAACTTGACGCATCGCACGCAGCATCGTTTGTCCTTCGCTCGTTAATGTTACACCTGTTCGACTTCGATGGATTAGTGCAAATCCACATTCTTTCTCTAAGCTTGAAACAGCATGACTAACTGCCGATTGGGTTAATCCAAGCGCATCAGCTGCTTTTGTAAAACTCGATACTTCAGCAACTTTATTCAAAATCTCGTATTTGACTAAACTCATTCACTTTCCCTCTTATACATGAATTTTTTTAATATTAATCATTATAAACATTCGTTTTACTAATCACAATACAAGATATATAGTAAATTTTAGTATAAAACTGTTTTAGTACACAGATTGAAGGTGGCATAATGAGTAATCAAGGAAAAGCAAATTTACTAATGGTAATTGTAACAATGTTTTGGGGATTGTCTTATACGTTTATGGTTATGGGGCTTGAAACATTGGCTGTTTATAATGTGGTAGCGTTACGTTGTATTATCGCATTTTTTGCAGCAGGCATACTCTTTTATAAACGCATGATCAAAGTCGATTTCAAAACATTAAAATACGCAGCTATTCAAGGTTTGCTTTTATTCATTGTGTTTGCACTTAGCTTATTCGGACTGGAGACTACTTCCGTTTCCAACGCAGGATTTATTTTAAGTCTGACAGTTGTGCTAGTGCCTATATTCAGTAGCTTTATCGACAAAAAATTGCCTTCAAAAGCTGTTAGTTTTGCGATTGTTAGCACAATGATTGGTATTACTGTATTAACTGTACAACATTCATTTACTTTCCAAACAGGCGATATTTTAGTCGCTATTGCTGCGTTAAGCTATTCAATTTATCTGCTGTTAAACGGTCGATTTACTCGTAGCGTAGAGTCGATTTCATACGGCATCTATCAACTCGGCTTCGCTGGATTGTATGCACTTGTTTTAACGCTACTTTTTGAAACACCAACACTTCCAAATTCTACTACTTCATGGATTGCCATTTTAGGGCTTGGTATTATTTGTAGCGCATTTTGCTTTGTTGGCCAAACTGTTGCACAACAGTATACATCTGCTACACATACAGGGCTTATCTTTTCATTGGAGCCTATTTTTGCCGCGATGTTTGCCATGATGTTTATCGGTGAGGGGCTTACGGTTAAATTACTGATTGGTGGTAGCTTTATTTTAATCGGCAATCTTGTTGCCCAACTGGAACATCTTCACCTTTTACGCTTTATAAGAAAACATGAACAGGAAAAAGTGATGCATTAATCAATACGAAAAGAGTGAGATTGACCATAATCAATCCCACTCTTTTCTATTATCTGCTGCTCTGCCCACTCGGTGAGCGCTTTCCGCGACAATAATCATTTATCGTTAACTACAAATATCTTCTTATTTGTTCCGCATCATTCATACGCTCTTCAGCCTTTAAGCGTTCCTCACGTTGAGCTGGTGTCTCATCCACAATCGATTCAGGTGGCGTGACACGTGTATCCAGCGCATCCAGTTGTGCACGTTGTGATTCGACGCCAAGTGTAGCCGATGTTGGATCGATGTTGTCATCATGTTCTGCATATAATACAATGGCCCCTTCTTCCACAAGTTGTGCGTAATATGCTGTCTGACCCTCTGTCAAATCAAAACGTTTTAATCCTTCTGTGACCGCTGTTTCTCCTGTAAACCATGATTTAATTTGGTCAAACCAATTACCAGCTTCGTGGGTTTTCACATCAGCGTTCCATTTGACATCTTCCAAATCGCTAGCTTCTCTTGCAATAATATGGATTTCATCCGTGTGGTAACCTTCCATGCGCATACATTTTAAAATGTGAAACATCTCTTCTCTCGTATGTGCAACTTCAATTTTTGGGTTTTGTTCATTCATCATGTTCAATTCCTCCTAATTTGTAAGGCTTACTATGTATGTACCCCGACACTTTAAGAAAAAACCCTTTTTATGCATCCTTTATACAACTGTAATAATTGTCATCTCAATTATTATTCTGTTGCCTGTTTGTCATATTGCCTGTCCTCCCAAAATTAAAAAAACACTTGGAGCTTTAACTAAACTCCAAGTGCTCTGTATTTTAAGCGCCTTTTTTATCAAGAAAGGCTTTTAACATCCAAGTATGTTTTTCAAGGGATTGATACATCGCATTCAGCAAATCTTCTGTACGGTCATCGCCTTCTTCTGCAGCAAGCTGCATCGTATTATTGATAGCTTGCATTTGCTTTTCAAAGTCAGAAATAGTAGTTGCGACCATTTCCTCTGCTGTCTCTTTTCCCGTTGCTTCTTCTACATAGGATAACTCAAGGTATTCTTTTAAAGTAGCGACAGGCTCGCCACCTTTGGATAGAATACGTTCAGCCGTATCATCAAAATTTAATGTAACCTCATTGTATAATTCTTCAAATTTTGCATGGAGTGTAAAAAAGGCATTCCCGGTTACATACCAATGATAGTTATGTAGTTTTGTATACAGTACCGACCATGTTGCTACGAGTTTATTCAATTCCTTGTTTAAATCTTGTGGCATAATTACCCCTCCAAATTATTGTTATTTATATAATTTCAGTATGCAATATACTGTCGAACCCTGTCAAGTAGACACCTTAAATAAAATAAAAAATAACAAAAAGGGTAAAAATCTTAATACACTATGTACGATTGGCATCCAAATAAAAAGAACTCTACATTGAGTACTTTGAACAAGCATACTTGATAGCGTAAAGTTTGTTAAAGCATTATGTCCTTAAATTACGTATAATGGAATAAAAACGTTGGATACATCTTGCCAAAAAGGAGACTCTATGAATATTACATTAAGCCAATTGACATACGTTGATATGGAAAGTTTATATACATTCGAGCTTACTAATCGGGCTTATTTCGAAAAAATGGTACCTAGTCGTGGTGATGATTATTATGAATTTAATAATTTTCAAAAGCAAAACCTTATGCTAATACATGAACAAGAGCAAGAACGATCTTATTTCTATTTAATCAAAAATGAACTTGGACAAATCGTTGGGCGCATCAATTTAACCGATATAGATAAAAAACAACTGTTAGGTCATATCGGTTATCGAGTTGGCGATGAACATAGCAGCAAGGGCATTGCTAATAAAGCGTTAAAGTTATTATTAACAATCGCGAGCAATAAAGGCATTCGACAAATTGCTGCGAAAACAACAACAAACAATATAGCTTCACAAAAAGTATTAGAAAAAAATGGATTTATATACACTGGCACAAGTTCTGAAGAGTTTGCAATGAATGGACAAAAATTAAAGTTTGTTTATTTTAATTGGAACGATTCGGAGGCAAGCCGTTTGTAACAATAAGGTTTATTTAATCCTAGTATCACTTAAAATAGTAACTACTTCAACAAAGGGTTATAGCCAAAATATAGTAGTAGACGAAATAAACCGAATGCAAATTATATGTACTACAAGCGTCCTTCATTTTAGCATTCGGTTTATTAATTTAGTTTATATATTTTTAGCAGTATTCCGCAATTTCTAAACTACAATCAATACTATTCCTCATTGAATAGATTTCCAACAGGATTTTTTAGAGTTGGGGTAGGCTGTGGTGCGTCCATTTGCATACTTTGTGATGGCGGAGCAGCTAGTTTCATCAATCGATAAATCCGTTTATGATTAAATTGTTTATTGTATTTATGGTTTAGATGTAGCTTCATTTTGCGATAGCCAAATTTTGCTTGTCCCTTTTCATGTAGCGCGTTTATTTCTTTTAAAATCTCGTTATTTTCAAGTTGCCTTTTTGTTGGTACGCGCTGTGTCCATTTATAATAAGCTGAGCGTGCAATTCCTGCGCATTCGCATAGTAGCGAGATAGAGTAGTGGTCGTTGTGATGCAATGCTTGAATGGCTGTATATTTATTTACATAACTCTCCTCCCTTCGATTTCCTCTAGCTTTTTTAGCAATGCATTTTCTGTACGTAGACGTTCATTTTCGCGTTCAAGATATTTTATTTCTTCTTTAAATTGTTCTTCTATTGTACGCTCCTGTTCTTTTTTAGTTCGCCCGCGTTTATCTTGTAGCGATGCTTCGTCACCCGCTTCATATTTTTTAACCCATTGGTAAACTTGTTGGTACGACACTTGAAACCTATCTGCAGTAAGTTGGTAGTTTTTATCATGCTTTAAACAAAAGAAAACGATTTGAACTCGTTCCTCTACTGTCGTTTTTCTTCCCTTTGGCATCAGTTCGGCTATCCTTTCAGCAATTCCTTTTTTATACTATTATAATAGTTAGAACAATAAACGAGAACAGAATAGTAAAGCAATATATTGTAAAAACCCCCTTCTTTAACAGAAGAGGGTTTTACTTACGTATTATCTTTATTCAATTGTTCCGCTTCTTCCAAACTTTCTTCTGCTCTTAACCGATGCTCTCGTTGCTCAGGCGTCTCGACATGATCAATCGTATCAATAAATGGTTCAGGCGCAGTAACGCGAGGTTCAAGTGGATTATGCCAATAGCGATTTTCCTCTTGATCAATCGCTATTGTTACTGGGGCATCTGTGTTACTTCTCGCCAAACACAACAATAGCACCATGCTCTACAAGTTGTGCATAATATACTGTTTGCCCCTCACTTAAATGAAAACGTTTGACGCCTTCTTTTACAGCAGATTCACCTGTAAACCATGATTTAAACTGATCGAGCCAATTGCCTGCCTCATGCGTGTGTATATCTGTTTCCCATTTAATGTCCGCAAATGGCGTAGCGTCCTTCGCAATAATATGAATATCATTCGTGTGAAAACCTCGGTTATGCATTTGTTTTAATATTTCTAGCATTTCCTCTTTCGAGTGTGCCACTTCAATATATGGATTTTGTTCATTCATGCAATATATGTCCTCCTATTTTTAATGGCCACTCCATACTTATTCGTATCAGAGGAACTGCCTTTACTGTTTTTTTGTCTTCCTTTTAAAGTTATTCGTTCAGGAATGCTTTAAACATCCATGCATGTTTTTCAAGTGACTGATACATAGCGTTTAATAAGTCTTCCGTTCGATCGTCGCCCTCTTCTGCCGCAAGCTCCATCGTTGCGTTTAAAGCTTTCATCAACTTTTGGAAATCAGAAATTGTTGTAGCAACCATTTCTTCCGTTGTTTCTTTACCTGTTGCTTCTTCTATATAAGAAAGCTCCAGATGCTCTTTTAAAGTAGCTACTGGTTTGCCATCTTTGGATAGAATACGCTCTGCGATTTCATCTAAATTTAATGTTGTTTCATTATATAATTCTTCAAATTTTTCATGCAGTGTAAAAAAGGCACTGCCTGTTACATACCAATGGTAGTTATGCAATTTTGTATACAGTACAGAGTATGTTGCTACTAGCTTATTTAGTTGCTTGTTTAAATTTTGTGACATAATATCTCCTCCAATAATTCATACTAGCCTTTAGTATGCGTTGCTTTGTACTCTGGCTATACTTCATTTTTCCCTACTGACACAATTTCAAACACGTTCTGCTTCTTTTTTTAAAAAAATCATGATTTCGCTAGGCTACTAAAATCTTATTCTTCCCCCTGTAATTATTTCACTTTTCGAAATAGTTTCGTTATAATGGAATCACTTACGTTAAAAGGGGTGTTCTGACATGGAAGTATTACCATTAAGGAAAGATGTTGCAGTGGAAGAAACGTGGAATTTACAGGATTTACTTGAAAATGACGCTGATTTTGAACCTGCATTAGCTCAGTTTGTAGAAGATGCAGTAAAATTTGAAAGCACCTATAAGGGGAGCATTACGGATGCGCAAAAGGTAATTGAGGTACTGACAGCCTTTGAAGCATTACAAGTAGGCATTATCCCTCTTGGAACCTATGCGAGCTTAAATATACAGGCTGATCGTACGGATGACGTTGCACAAATGCGCGCAGCAAAATTTAGCACGGCGATTGGAAAAATTAGCAGTTCCATCGCATTTGTGAATAGCGAATTGCTTGCATTAGACGAAACCGTTTTAGAGCAAGCTGCAGCGTCAAGTCCCCTATATAATCGCTATATCACACAACTGTTAAAGCAAAAGCCTCATCAACTACATCCTGAAGTAGAAAAAACGCTTGCTGCTTTGCGTTCTACATTCGACGCACCTTATGAAATTTATAACACGACAAAGCTCGTGGATATGCATTTCGGGGAGTTTGAGGCAAATGGCAAAAATCATCCGCTTAGCTATGTGTTATTCGAAAATGATTGGGAACTTGAAAGCGATCCAACGATACGTCGAGCAGCATTCAATGCCTTTTCTAACAAGCTTCGTGAGTATCAACATACTACGGCAAAAGTATATAACACGCATATCCAGCAAGAGAAAACAATCGCCGATTTACGGGGCTTCGACTCTGTCATTGACTTTTTATTATTTGACCAAGATGTCGATCGTTCGCTTTATAATCGTCAAATTGACCTTATTACAAAAGAGCTTGCCCCACATATGCGTCGTTATGCCAAGCTTGTACAAAAAGCGCATGGCTTAGATAAAATGACGTTTGCTGATTTAAAAATATCACTCGATCCAAGCTATGATCCAAAATTAACAATGGCAGAAGCAAAAGATTATGTTGAAAAATCATTAGCTGTAATGGGTAAAGATTATGAGGAAATGATTGAAAGGGCGTTCAACGAGCGCTGGATTGATTACGCACCAAATAAAGGAAAATCTACAGGCGCATTTTGCTCAAGTCCCTACGGAAGCCATCCGTACATTTTAATGTCATGGAATGAGCGTATGAACGAGGTATTCACACTAATCCATGAGCTTGGTCACGCCGGTCATTTTGTTAATGCACATGCACATCAATCGTATTTGAATAATCGCCCTTCCCTCTACTTTATCGAGGCACCATCTACAATGAATGAAATGCTATTAGCAAACTATTTATTGACACATAATGATGATAAACGCTTTAAACGTTGGGTTATATCAAACATTGTATCGAAAACATATTATCATAACTTCGTCACACATTTACTAGAGGCAGCATACCAACGTAAAGTATATGAACTAGTGGACGCTGGCGAATCAGTGAATGCTACAGTATTGAATCAATTAAAACGTACTGTTTTAGAAGATTTCTGGGGCGATACTGTCCATATCCTAGAAGGCGCAGAATTAACATGGATGCGTCAGCCTCATTACTATATGGGCTTGTATCCATACACATATAGTGCTGGTTTAACGATTTCTACACAAGTATCGCAACGTATTTTAAAAGAAGGTAGTACGGCTGTAGATGAATGGTTAAAAGTACTGCAAGCAGGTGGCACTAAATCGCCTGTAGAGCTTGCCCAAATGGCAGGTGTTGATGTCACGACAGATCAACCGCTGCGAGATACAATTGCTTACATCGGTCAGTTAATTGACGAGCTTGAAAGACTAACAGCAGAGATTGAAGTCTAATAGTATTACCATCTACGCTCAATTCAAGTGCGTAGATGGTTTTCTTTTTTTAGTTCTAAGCTAGAAAATACATACATATAATAGAATTAGGGCGTCCCTCTAATTTTTTGATATTTCAAAATAGATAATCATTTTTCTTCATACAAAAGTACCGTTATTATTAAGTGTACGCAATTTATTTAGCAAAAATCGACTAACAATTTTCAAAGGAAGTGTTTCTAATTATGGTAAAACGTAATGATCCATGCCCATGCGGTAGCGGCAAAAAATACAAAAAATGTTGTGAAGGTAAACAGCAAGTTACAGTTGAAGCTGTAGCAATCGAAGAACTAGAGCGTGTACTACAAACATTCTATTTAGAATATCCAGAACGCAAAGATGTTCGTGCTTATATCGAGCATGTTGGCACATGGCAGCCTAAATTAGAGAGCGTACTACAACGTGAGCTTATTGAAGCGATTGCGTTAGACGACTTCTTCTTCCATCAAGAGCCATCTATTTGGAAAGGGTATTTAAAGAAAACGAAGAAAAAGACGGTAAGACCTTCAACTTTAAAAGTACTTGAAGGCTGGTCACAACCTACACTCTTTATTGGTACGGTAACTGTTGTAGAGGAAAAATATTTTAAAGCTAGTCATGTTCTTTCAAATGAAGAAATTTATATCCGTCGCGAAAATGATAAGCCAATTCCTGAGGGAATGCATGTCTTTGCGTTTATCTTGCCAGATGGCACGAAGCAGGAAGCGCATTATCTAGCGGTATCAACGCTTATATTCTTCCCACATGACCATGAACAAGTATTTGTGAAGTTAAAAGAAAACTTCGAGGCTTCAAATAAGAAAGTTCAAACATTCTTAAAAGAAGATCATCTAACATTCTGGGAGCTACTTGTGTCTAACGGCTACAAGGGCGAAGAATTCACAAACTTCGAGAACGGTGTTATTACGCAAGTTAAGGAATTCCTTGAACAAAATGAGCGTGAAACAGCACCGATGCTTGAACTATTAGAGGATTACTTAATCGAAGGACAACCCTCTGCACGTAAAGAAGCGGCCATCGCAGCAGGTGCTATTCGCTACGGTCAGGAAAAAGAGCTATTTGAATCACTTTCTATGACAGTCAAAGAAATTGCAGCGACTTTCGATATTTCCCCTTCCTCTTTAACAAAATACTACCAAGATTTAAGTCAATACGCTTCAACAAAATAAAAAACAAAAACAAGTGTTAGATTGAGTTACAATCAATCTAACACTTGTTTTGCTAAAGCGGTATTTGCCTTCTATCCGCGATTTCTTCTGTTTTACCCGCGTTTGATGGACCTCTATCCGCGATTTACACTGTTTTACCCGCGTTTCAAAAAATAAATAGAAAAAAGCTACGTTCGTTATCTGCATAATAACAGATAACAAGGTAGCTTTTTCTATGGTAACCAACCAATTTTATTATTTCCGAACATATAGTTATTTATGCAAGAAAAGCACTACATATGCTTAATTTCATGCATAAAAATTTCTTATTGGATATTTTTATGTGAGTTCTCACAATCGGCGCCTTATTTGCTATACACTTTCATTAGCTCTTCCCCTAAAAACTGCAGTCGCTCTCCTACTGTACACGCCTCAATACAAAAACGATGGGCCCCTTGTTTCCCACGCTCTTTCCGCAGTTGCTTAATGACTAAGCAATCAGCACAGTACATATCATGTAGTTCATCAATATCTTTCATAACCATCACTTTATCCATTAAGAACATTCGCCCCCTTCACGTCCAAATTTCATGTCTTTCTATTATGAAGTCAACATTGTGTTCAAGCAACTATTTTGTTCATCCTAATTTAACAAAAATTGTTTCAATCATTTGGAGGTTGTCAAACAGCACCATTGCTGTACAATAAAATGGAAGTCTAATCGCAAAGTAGGGATTTTCATGTTAGAGGTCTATATCGATGCGGCAAGTGCAGGTAATCCTGGCCCTAGCGGCATTGGCATTTTTATTAAAGGAGAAGGCCATCACGTACAAATTAGTGAGTACATCGGTCATACAAATAATCATATCGCCGAATTCACCGCATTAGTACGGGGCTTAGAAGAAGCACAAAAACTAGGTACAAGCATTGTCTCCGTCCGTTCCGATTCAAAAGTGGTCGTTACATCTATAGAAAAAGAATATGTCAAAAACGAAGAATTTAAACCTTTTCTTGAACAAGCATTAACACTTGCAAATAATTTTGATTTATTTTTCATCAAATGGATTCCAGATGGGCAAAATAAAGCAGCAGATGCACTAGCACGCAACGCTATTCAAAAAGAAAAAAATTAAAACAATAGGGGGACCGCCCGCTAAAACAAGCAGTCCCCTATTCGCTTATTTTTATTTCATTGTACGTTTCTAAAAGTCCACGATAAGAACTTTCTTCAGAGAACCAAAGTTTTTCATTTTTACAAAACTCCACAAAATTAATAAATTCCTTTTTCACTTCATTTTTGAAAAGTTCAATAGGAACTAGAAAACGTTGGTGACAATCTAGTTGTATTTCATAAAACTCACCAACTTCTTGAATTACCGTATCATTATAGGAAGCATTATCTAAAAAAACAATTCCATGACTTCTTCCATCATAGTGATTATTAAAAATATAAATTAAATCACTCCACGTTTCTAATAAACTTTCCGTTATTTGCTCTTCGCCAAAAATCACCACATTATTATAAATTAAGCTCACAAAGCCACATAAGTAATCACCCTCGTTTTCTTCTAATATCTTCTGTGCCTTTTCCACAGCTAATGGATTGGTAATAGGAAAACTTTCGATTTTATAAACAGGAGCAGTTATATCTTCTTCTCCTATAAAAGTCTCGATTTTTAGTTTATTCATAAAAAGCACCACACTTTTTTGAAAATGAGTTCCAAGTTTTTTAAATAATACTGTATATTGTGGGACTGCTCATTGAAAATAAACAGTCCCTTGTCTGTATTTTTACCTTTCAACTTCTTTCATCTTCATCATAAAGTAATTCATCATACGTTTCTAAAATTCCACGATATAAACTTTCTTCGGCGAACTGTAATTTTTCATTCTTACAAAACTCCACAAAATTAAGAAATTCCTTCTTTACCTCATTCCGGAATAGCTCTATAGGTACGAGAAAACGCTGTAAATGATTTAGTTGAATTTCATAAAAATGGTCAATTTCTTGAACTAATGCATTGCCCTTGTAATTATCTAAAAAAGTAATATCAATACTTCTTCCATCATATCTATGGTTTAAAATATAGATTAAATCACACCACGTATCTAATAAATCTTCCGTTAATTGTTCTTCACCAAAAATCACCACATTATTATAAATTAAGCTCACAAAGCCACATAAGTAATCACCTTCGTTTTCTTCTAATATCTTCTGTGCCTTTTCCACAGCTAATGGATTGGTAATAGAAAAACTTTCGATTTTATAAACAGGAGCATTTAAATCTTCTTCCCCTATAAATGTTTCGATTTTTAGTTTATTCATAGAACACCCTAGTTATGGGGACTGCTCGCTAAAAACAAGCAGTCTCCCTAATAAATTTTAGATTTTAGCCTTCTAGTTTTTATCTTCTTCATTTTGTATTAATTCATCATACGTTTCTAATAGCGCTTGATATAAACTCACTTCTGCAAACTGTAGTTTTTCATTTTTACAAAACTCCACAAATTTGAAAAATTCTTTTTTCAGTTCATTTTTGAATGATTCTTTTGGCAAGAGGAATTGGCTTGAACTATTAAGTTCAATTTGATAAAACTGCCCTATTTCTTTAATTACTGTATCATCATAAGAAGCATTATCTAAAAAAACTATCCCATGCCTTCTCCCATCATAATGATTATCAAAAATATAAATTAAATCACACCACGTATCTAATAAGTCTTCAGTTAATTGCTCTTCTCCAAAAATAACAATATCATTATAAATTATGGATACATAGCCACTTAAGTAATCTCCTTCATTTTCTTTTAAAATAGTCTGTGCCATTTCAACAGCTAAAGGATTTGTAATAGAGATATTTTTAATAGTTGTATCTGAAACATTATCCCGACTAATAAATGTCTCAATTATTGGTTTGTACATAAAAATGATTCACCTTCTTTTTTTATTTACCAACTGGATAAGCAGAATTTATATGCCCAGTCCTACTAATCCTAACTCTATATTCAATTCCGTTTACTTTCGCCTGCACTTTTATCCCTTCCTTTTTAATTAGCTGTCTAGATATCTCAGATTTATTATTATTAATTACCGTTGTGACAATATTTTTAATATCATTTACAGATAAATCTGGATCAAAAAACGACTTTCCTTCATTTCCAGTCCAATAATTTGGATGATGATTTTCTAGAATATGTCTCATTTTAGCTTTCGTAAAGTAAACCTTTTTACCACCGCCTACATCCAAAGTGATATCTGTAAAGTTGGCTACAGCCTTTTTCGCCGCATCTTTTGATTTACTAAAAAATGTACGTTTGCCAATTTTCAGAACCTGTTTAAAACCAAATTTTTGTACTGTATATCTAACGACCGCACCACCGATTAAGTATACCAATGGCGGTATTACGTGTGCCTGCAACCTTACAGGATTGCTTTCAAAGATTTCATCCGTTTCTAAATTCGTAAAGATTATACTAAAATGGTCATCTTCCAATTGTTGCATCGTCACACGATAATGGTTTTGCTCAACAGTGCCGTTTTCTTCGATGACACTATCGATTAATATGTCTTCGCTTTCACTATCAAACTTGATGTCTAAATCCGCTTTCAAATCCTCGGACTCAAAAGTTGTTTGGACAAGTAATTCGTTATCATATATTTCAATATTCCGAATATTTATCGTACTATCGTCTGAATAAATAAGATTTTTATTTAATTCATCGTATAGTTCTTGTTGGTATTCTTCTGTATTCACATCCTGTATTTCATCTATGGAAATCATCACAATAGGCTCATCAGATACTACATCATATTCCTGTGCAGAAATCAAATTGGGTGCAATATTTGCAAATAGCAACGCTGCAATAATAATAGATATAAAGTGTTTTTTCCATTTCATCGTTTCATTTCTCCTTTATTATTGTATAAATATCGTACCTTTGCCATATTCAGCTTCATTCCAAAAATCTTTTGTCACAGTATATTGTTGTAAGATAGCGTTAAAATTTTCTTTTGACTCAACCTCCTTATATATTTCTTTCAACTGAATGAATAGATGTGTTGCATAGGCAGCTGCAAAAGAGGTTCCCGTAAAGACAGATGCTTGACCATTATGATGAATACTTTGTACATTCTCCCCGTTAAAAACATAATCAATTTTTCCAATAGCTGAAAAAGAGGATCGTTTATTTTTTTCATTAATAGAACCTATTGACAATACACCATCCAATTTTGCTGGATAGTCAGTTGCTAAACCATATGTATTACCAGCTGCGGCGACTATAGTAATTCCTTGTTCTACTGCTTTTTCAATAGTAGATTCTAGTTCAGCATTGGGCGTTTGAAAGCCAAAACTAATATTAATGAAATCTACCTGTTTATCTATGCACCATGTAATAGCTTCTACTAAATGATCAATTGAGCCATTGCCTTGTGCATCTAAAAGTTTAATATCGTATATTTTTAATTTAGCTTTTGCTTCTCCTACAATAATTCCCGCGACTGGCGTACCATGATTAAAATCATCTTTAATTTTTTCCCCAGGATGCGTTAAATTGACTTCTTCAAATGCGACACCTTGAAAGACATCCAAATCTTTATTTATACCACTGTCCAGTACAGCAACTTTTATATATTCGCCGTCACTTTTTATTGCCAATTGTCCGAAGGCAAAATAACAAAGAATGCAAATAATCAATGACAACAATACACTAAATTTTTTATTGATAGTGTTCGCCACCTTGTTATGTAGTTGTTAAAAAATATTTCCAACATGGATTTCGTAAAGAGAGTTATTCTGTAGGGTTTTTCGAAGACAAATGAAGTTTTTCAATCATTTTTTAGATTATTCTAAATTATCTTGATAAAGGTTGTCAATCAATTTAATGTAGATTTCCATGCCAATTTTAATGGCGTTTCCTATTAGTTTAGTGGCGTTTTCTGTAGGTTTTGTGGCGATTCCCGAGGGTTTCGTGACGTTACCTGAAGTTTTACTAGCGATTTCCTTATGACTCTATCAAAAAAAGCTATCTCAAATGAGACAGCTTCTAGATTATTTTAAATTCCTTTGTAAAAATGCTTTTGTCCGTTCGTGTTGTGGATTAGTAAAGAACGCTTCTGGATGGTTGGCCTCGATAATGTCGCCGCCGTCCATAAAGACCACCTTGTTTGCGACCTCTCGTGCAAACCCCATTTCATGTGTCACAACAATCATCGTCATTTGATCTTCCGCTAAATCTTTCATGACTTTTAATACTTCACCTGTCAGTTCTGGATCAAGGGCAGAAGTGGGCTCATCAAATAATAAAATTTGTGGGTTCATCATAAGTGCTCGTGCAATAGCCACACGCTGTTTTTGCCCTCCAGATAGATTCGCTGGATAGGCCTGTGCCTTATCAGCAAGACCAATTTTTTGTAATAAGTCTTGACAACGTTTTTTAATTGCATCCGGTGACTCCGTTTTTAGTAAGCCTGGTGCAATTTCAAGGTTTTGTTGTACTGTTAAATGAGGGAATAGGTTAAAATGTTGAAATACCATGCCCATTTTTGCGGTAATTTTTTTAATGTCTTGTTGCTTAGCATATGCCCCGTTTTGCACTAAATAGTCACCATCTACACAAATGCTGCCGCCATTAATTTCTTCTAAATGGATTAAGCTTCGAAGCATTGTACTTTTACCCGATCCAGAAATAACAGCCACGACATCATTTTTCTCTACGTTCAATGTGATGGTCTTTAGCACCTCTAACTTGCCAAAGGATTTCTTCAAATTCGATACTTCAAGCAATGCCATCTGTGTCCACCTCTATTCAAATTTAAACCGTTTTTCAAGCCACTTAAAGAATACCGTTAAAACAAGCGTCATAACCAAATAAATAGCGCCCGCAATAAAGAACGGCACAATGGTAAAGTCACGGTTGACAGCTGTTTGTGCAAAATGCAGCAGTTCAGGTACAGCTACCGCATAAAGAAGTGCTGTGTCTTTAATCAATGTAACAGATTCATTCGATAAAGCAGGCAACGCTACACGGAACATTTGTGGCAATATAATGCGTGTTGTTGTTTGCCATTTTGACAGACCTAACACTTGGGCTGCTTCGTATTGGCTTTTATCAATTGCTAATAAGCCACCACGGAATATTTCTGCAAAGTAGGCAGCATAATTTAAAATAAAACCAAGACATGCGGCAACAAAGCGGTCAAGTACCAGATATTCACCGATTACCGGCACCATCGGTAAACCGAAGCAAATTAATAACAATTGTAGTAATAGCGGTGTACCGCGCATGACATAAATATACGTATTGGCTAGCCAAGACAGTGGTTTGATACGGCTTTTCACAGCTAATGTAAGCAAAAAACCTAGTGGAATCGATACCAAAATGGCAATAATGAACAGCAACACCGTCATTTTTGCGCCTTCAAGCATCGGCAAAATCATTGTTTGCCAGTAGTCCGCCATAATTATTTTCCCTCCAAAAAGATAAGAGTTTCACGAGGAAACTCTTATCGACTGATAACATTCAATTAAAACGTGCCGCATAAGTACACGATTTATTACCATTATTTTAAAACCTTATTTTCACCAAACCATTTTGTTGAAATTTCTGCGGCTGTGCCATCTTCATTCATTTTATCTAAAGCGGCTTGCAGTTTTTCTAATAATGCTTCGTTACCTGGTTTGACACCAATTCCATATTGTTCTGGTGCTAATGATTCATCTAATAATTTGAATGTGTCAGGCTCTTGCGTCATGTAATATTCTGCTACAACAGCATCAATAATGACTGCATCTACACGCCCCGTTTTTAAATCTGTTAAAGCTAAAACATTGTCTGCAAATTCTGTTACGTTTTTCACTTCTTTGTGAATTGGATTTGAATTCAGTGCTTCAGCAGCAGATGATTGTGATTGAATACCGATTTCTTTTCCTGCTAAATCACTTAATTTTTTTATAGACGATTTATTTAATATCATTACAGCTTGTGAGTTTTCTAGGTACGGTTTTGAAAATAAAACCTTTTCTTTACGCTCATCTGTAATTGTGTAACCATTCCAAATTACATCGATACGACCGCTAATCAATTCTGCTTCTTTCGTTTTCCAATCGATTGGTTGGAATTGAGCTTCCATTCCCATATGTTCAGCAGCAGCACGTGCTAAGTCAATATCAAAACCTACGATTTCATTTTTATCATCACGGAATCCCATTGGTGCAAACTTGTCATCGATTCCTATAATAATAGTATCTTTGTCTGTTGCTTTAGTTGTTTCCTTCGAGCTATCCGTCGTACTCGATTTATCTCCAGAAGTACCACAAGCTGCTAAAGCAAGAATAGCTGTAAGCATAAAAATTAGTGTAAAAATACGCTTCATGATTTAATATCCCCTTACATTGTAATTTGTTTTATAGCAAAAACTACACTTTCTCTTGCTAAACTACTAATGTGTTAAAGAATATCAAACTGGCGCATTATTGTCAATATCCTGATTGAATTATTAGAATATTATTCAATAAAAATTTCTCTATTCTGAACGATTGAATATAACAGAAGCGCAACTTGTTCCACCAAAAAACAATTCAACTACTCAACGTAGCTGAACTGTTTTTCAAGATATTATTTATGCTGTTGTTTTAGCCATCCTATTGCTACATTTGCATGTAGAGCAGCACCATATTTAAAAATCTCTTCATTTTGGCGCATGCGCGGGTTATGCACTGGAGCCTCGCCTTCTTTGCCAGTTCCTAACACAACAAATGCAGAAGGTACTTCCTGTGAAATGTAAGAAAAGTCTTCCGAACCTCCGAGGTATCCGTTATCCACCACATTTTCAGCTCCTACTACATGTTTTAAAAATGGGGTAATGGCATCAATAAATTGTGGATTATTATAAGTTGTTGGTGTATGGAATTCGATTGTATGATACTCTCCACGCCATGCTTTTACCGTATGGTCAATCATCTCCGGAATGCGTTTACATAAGTGGTCACGTGTTTGTTGGTCATAGCTACGCATATTGCCTTGTAACACTGCTTTGTCAGGAATAATATTGGTCGCCGTACCGCCGCTCATAGCACCTACCGAAAAGGTGACACTATGGTTTGGATCTGCTTCTCGTGTCATTAATAGGTTTAAACTAGTATATAACTGATTCATAATCATATTCGCATCAATTGTTTTATGTGGCTGCGAGCTATGGCCACCATTACCTTGAATTGTAACGATATACGTATCCATCGCTTGCGTTAATGTCCCTTTATGGACAGATAATGTGCCCGCTTGTTGATCGGGCATAATATGAATCCCAAAAGCAGCATCCACCTTTGGATTTTCTAGTAAACCATCATCAATCATTAGTTTAGAACCATAACCCCACTCTTCACCAGGTTGAAACAATAATTTAACCGTGCCCTGTAACTCTGCTTCCCTGTCCTTTAAAATTTGTGCAGCGCCTAAAAGCATTGCCACATGGGAGTCATGACCACAAGCATGCATCACACCTGGATTTTTTGAAGTAAATTCACAGTCTACTTGTTCTTCAATGGGTAGTGCATCCATATCAGCGCGCAAAAGTATACAAGGGCTTCCTTGCCCAATTGTCGCAACTACGCCTGTACAATAATCTTGCGAACCAAATCCTGCTACTGCATATTTTTCTTTTATCTCAGGGGGGACTACTCCACATTGCTTATGGGCTATCCCCATTTCATCAAGCCGTTGTTGAATATATTTTTGTGTGTTCGGTAGTTCAAAGCCAATTTCCGGATATTGATGTAAATAGCGCCGATCTTGAATAATTTGTTCTTCATATTTCTTAGCATGTTGTAAAATATTCATCATGTTGCAATCCCCTTTATTTTTAGAATGAACTAATCTATTAGAATGGTCCTAGATTCATATATTGAGCGATTAATATTAAGACAAATGCCGCGAAGTGTAGTAAAAGGAATAGTTTCACTGAAAATTTCACCCAAGCGGAATAACTAACATTTGACATACCAAGCGCTGCCATTAGCCCTCCTGATGTCGGCCATAAATAGTTCGTGAAGCCATCACCAAATTGGTAGACGACAACCATTACTTGCTGATTAATGCCTAATATTTTCCCTAAAGGTCCCATAATCGGCATTAAAATAATAGCCTTCCCACTTCCTGAAACAACGAAGAAGTTAAAGAAAATCACCACGATGAAAAGGACTAATAAAGTAATAATAGTTCCTGTATTACTTAATAGATTCGATAATGAATGGACTGCTGTATCAATTATTTGCGCCTGCGTCATTAAAATCATCACCGAACGTGCAAACCCAATGGCTAGACCTGTAGGCAATAATCTCGCCGCTCCAATACCAAATGTTTCAGCAGCCTCGCTTGGTTTAAGTTTTAAAATTAGGACTAGTACGATCGCATAAATCGCATAGACAGCCGATAGTTCAGGCATGCCCCATCCTAGTTTAATCGCACCGAAAGCACTACCAACTAATACAAAAACTAAACCTACTAATGCTAACTTTCTAGACCGTGTAAATTCTTCTTCTTCATATTCTGCTGTTTTTGAATTCTCCAGCTCTTCCAAATACTCTGTAGCCACAATACTTTTACTCGGATCTTCCTTTGTTTTATTTGCATAGCGAAGAATGTAAATGATTGAAATAATGACAAAGACCATTAAGGCAACGATACGGAATGCTAAACCCGAATAAATTGGCAATCCAACAATTGATTGACTAACACCCGTCGTATAAAAGTTAACCACTCCTGATGTAAAACCAATGGCTAAGCCCACAGTTGGAATGGCAAAAGCCGTGATGCGGTCATACCCCAAGCCCATCACAACAGCCATCGCAAGTGGAATAAATGGAATGCCTCCTTCTCCGAAGCCAATTGTTCCCAATACGGAAAACAAGATGAGTAAAGTAATAATAATTAGTTTTTCTTTTCCTGCTGCAATGCTTAATAATTTATGGATACCGGCTGCAATCGCACCAGACTTTTCAAGAATAAATAGGGCGCCACTTGCAAACAGCAACATGACAATGATATCTGCTGATTGCACTACCCCGTTATGTAAAGCTGTGAAAAAATCCATAAACCCTATTGGTTTTGCTTGTTCCACATACGTAAATTTTTCTGTATGAAGTTCGGTAATGCCCGTATCTGGATTGACAATTCGCTCATACTCCCCACTTGGAACAATCCAAGACAATATTACAACGAGCAACATGACGAGCATGAACATAATGTAAACATGTGGAAAGTTAATTCCCTTTTGTTTGTCCTTTAATGACATGTGAAATCCTCCAAATCCCTCTTGTTATTAGCAAAATTAGTATTTAATTAATGCTTTAAAAAGCTCCACACCCGATTCAATTAATTCATCACGGAAATCATATTCATGTGTATGGACATGTGGGTAATCTTCACCATTCCCTATGAAACAATAGGCTCCTTTTGTTAACTTCGTAAAGTGTCCAAAATCTTCAGACCCTCGAAAAGCTTCGCTCAATTCAACGAATGCGATACCTTCCAATTTTGCAGCACAACGAATCTTTTCTACACTTTCTTTGTGATTGACCGTTTCCGGGAATTCATCATTGTAGTGAAAACTTACCTGTAAGCCGTATTGTTGCGCTTGAACTTTGGCAAAATGTTCAAGGTTTTCTTGAAGCGTATTGAGTTCCTCTTCATATAGGGCACGTATCGTTAAACGTAGATCCCCTTTCGAAGCTGCGATACCAAAAGCATTTTCTCCAACATCAATATGTACAACTGTACAAAGGACAAGCCCATTATGGCGTTCTGGAGCTGTAAAATCAGGAATTGCTTGGACAATGTTCGCAATCGCAAATGCTGGATTAATGCCCTTTTCCGGCTGACTGGCATGGGTAGGTGAACCTTCCATATGGATGGTCATACCCTTAGAAGCACATAAGGCTGTACCATCAATAATTCCGACGGTTTTATAAGCGAGCCCACTCATATTATGGTAGGCGAAAATTTCATCAATATTATGTGCTTTAATAAAATCGACACATTGAATGGCTCCGTCGCCCGTTTCTTCCGCAGGCTGAAAGAGGAAAAAGATATTTTTATCAGCGCCCATTTGATCGACTTCCAGTGCCAAACCCGCTAAAGTCGCTGCATGACCGTCATGTCCACATTTATGTGCTTTACCTGGAAATTGAGAAGCCCAAGGAAGATCAATTACTTCATCCATCGGAAGTGCATCAAAATCTGCACGGAACGCGATATTTTGCGTAGCTGATTGGGCATAGTAAATGGCATAAAACCAGTTTCCTTTATCTACAATTTCTAGATTTGTATACGTTTTCAAAAAATTGATTAAATGTTGCTTTGTCCACACTTCCTCGTTCGAAAGTTCCGGATGTTGATGCAATTCGTGTCGCAATTGTTTTGCTAAATCGAAATTTAAACTTTTCACTGTGTAATTCCCTCCTAAAATAACCAGATTTTTTAATCCCTAACGCTTTCAATTTATACAAATTCGTATAATGTATATTGTATATTATATTTTATATTTTAATTTTTTCAACAAAAAAATAATTCTGTCTTTTTAAAGACAGAATTATTTATTGTGTATAAGCGAGCATTTTTCTTCCTAAAGTGGGATAAGCTCTGCTTTATCAATATTCCAATGTACTTCTTTCATGTATCTCTCTAGTTCAGCTAACTCACCTTTTTCAAATAATTCCATCATTTTTCGATGTTCATTATTAGTTTGAGACAATCTTTTCTTTGTCAGTTCTGCCTCACCAGAATGAGCGAAGTTTTTCAAAAACTTTTTTTGTAATTGTAAAAGAAGATTTACAAGACTTTTATTTGGGCAGACAGAAAGATAGACGCCATGAAAAGCTTCCTGCATTTTATGATACATCGAGAAATTACCAGTATTAATGGCTAAATCAATACTTTGAATATAAAACTCCATTTCATTCATATGTTTCTCTGTTAAAAAAGGGGCTGCTAATGAAGCAGCTAAACCATCTAATGCCCCAATAATAAAATACGTTTCTTTCGCTTCTTCTGTTGTTAGGTTTTTAATTACAAACCCTTTTCTTGGCACATTTTCTAATAACCCTTCAGAAGACAATTGTATTAATGCCTCTCTAACGGGTGTCCTGCTAACATTTAAGCTTTCACTAATCGCACTTTCATTGACCTTTTTTCCAGCAATCAGATTCCCGTTGTTGATTTGATCTACGATATAATTATAAACATGGTCTTTTAACGATAAATAATTATTCATAAAGTAACCTCTATTTAATAATATTTTTACAATCCTTTTTATCTACTATACACTTTTTTCAAGTATCTTAGCCATAGTCATGAAATGGATTTTTATTTGTTAAATCGCTTTCCCTCTTACGTTACTTTACAAATATATTAAAAAATCATTATACATTGTTTATATTGGATATTGCGTAGGGAACCAAAATACCATTTGTATATGTATGTAAAAAAGTTGAAATTTAAAGTGTCCCTTTAAATTTCTCGGGCTTTTTGACATAGCTTTCGATAATAAAACCGCAGTCTGTACAAAGAATATATTCAACTTCTGAGCCAAAGCTCATCTTGTTCACTGGGTGCATTAATGCATAACCACTATGTTTTCCCTTCCCTAATTCTAGTCCACCACATTTTGGACATTCCGTTATTGTCGGATATTGATTCACGCGAAAACCTCCTTATTTGATCTATGTAAAAGTTCAATAGATGCCATATTATTCATAGTTAAAAAATGTATGCTTATCCTTACTATATTTACGACCGAATAATTATTTCGTTTCATTTCAAAGTAATCGTTCACATTTACTAATAGTTTTTCAACAAAAAATCTCTAAAAATATCTCTTTTATCATAATTATACTATATTCATCTTAGTGCCAAACAACGCGAAGAACTTTTAACCAAAAGAAGTATTATAGATACATGTTTGTGTCCATTTTGTTAAAGATGTATTTTATATATTGCTTTAAAGATTGTTTAAGCATATAGTAAAGCACGAAAGGACGTGTTCAACATGTTAGATCAACATACAATTAACGTGATTAAATCCACAGTACCGGTTTTGGAGGTACACGGTGTAGCCATTACAAAAACTTTCTATCACAATTTATTTAAAGATAATCCATCACTATTAAATATTTTCAACCATACTAATCAAACAAAAGGTCGCCAACAGGGCGCTTTAGCAAATACAGTGTATGCCGCTGCACAACATATCGATAACTTAGAACCGATCGTACCAGTTGTCGTACAAATTGCACATAAACATGTAAGTCTTGGCGTCTTACCTGAGCATTATCCAATTGTCGGTCAATACTTGCTTGCATCTATTAAAGAAGTTTTAGGTGATGCAGCAACTGATGAAATCATCGAAGCTTGGGGCAAAGCGTATGGCGTGATTGCAGATATCTTTATTTCAGTGGAAGAAGATTTATATAAAGCGGCAGAACAAAATAATGGCTGGCGCGCATTTAAACAATTCAAAATTACGCGCACTGTCAAAGAAAGCGATGATGTTACATCCTTTTACTTGCAACCAATAGACGGCTCAAAAGTACCTGCGTACAAACCAGGCCAATATGTTTCTATTCGTGTAACAATTCCAGGTGAAGAATATTTATTAAATCGTCAATATACATTATCCCAAGCAAGTAATGGGCAAGAATTCCGAATTTCTGTGAAACGAGAAAGTGCACACAGTCCAAAAGGGAAAGTTTCCAACTTCTTACATGATGCTGCACTTGGAACAATTATTGATGTTAGTGCACCAGCCGGTGTATTCACATATGAGCCAACAAGTGCTCCCGTACTATTTATTAGTGGTGGTATTGGTGTAACACCGTTAAATGCGATGTTACAAACGATTGAAAATAAAGAAAATGTTACGTTTCTCCAATGTGCACGGAATGAACAGGTCCTTGCTTTCCATGAAGATATTCAAAATAAAATGAATGCTTTAAATGGTCCTACTGGTTTAAGCAAGCTGTTCCGCGTATTCAAAAAAGACAGCAATGCCCATCATAAAGTGTTGTATTCTGATAATAAGGAGTACATTAATGCGAATGTGCTTCGACCTCTGTTAACACCAGATACGCAAGTATACATTTGTGGCCCAACTCCGTTTATGGAAGCAGCAGTAAATGCTTTACACGAATGCAATATCGCAGACAGTCAAATCCATTACGAATTTTTCGGTCCCGCACTACAATTAAATACAAAGTAACAATGGACTAGCCCTGTATGCGCAGGGCTAGTTTTTTCTATTGCTTAAGTCATAAGCTTAATTAGCGTTCCTTCATTATTATATGAATTGTATCCTTAATGTTATTTTGTTGACATAGAACTGTAATATTAGCATGTTAATATCATTATTGTACCAAGTAATACGTTTTAATGTTTTTAGGAGGATACATATCATGAAAAAGAATAAACGAAATAAGTGGGGGATGAAATTAGCAGTATTAGCGTTAGGCTCTTCTGTACTTTTTTCAACAATTGACACAGCATCTGCTGCAACATATACAGTGAAATCTGGGGATTCTCTATGGAAAATTGCCAGTCAAAACGGCATTTCTTATCAAACATTGATGAGATGGAATAACTTAACTTCTTCAAATATTCGTGTTGGACAAAAATTAACGCTGAATAGCACGCCTGCAAAAGTTCCAGCAACCCCGAGCGCACCGAAAAGCCTTGTTCAAGTTGCCAAACAGCAATTAGGTGTAAAGTATACATTTGGTGGTAGCAAACCGAGCACAGGATTTGATTGCTCAGGCTACATTACTTATGTTTATAATAATGCTGGTATTTCGACAAGCCGCAAATCAGCAGCAGGCTTTTATTATGCTGCAAAAAAAATAACATCACCACAAGTTGGGGATTTAGTATTTTTCGCCAATACTTATAAAGCAGGCATATCACATGCAGGTATTTATATTGGCAATAACCAAATGATTAATGCTAGTGATGGCGGTGTTAGCATTGCCAACATTCACAGCTCCTACTGGAAGAAACATTTTGTAGGTTATGGACGCTTATCATGATTTATAAAACAGTTAGGCATGCCCTAACTGTTTATCTTTTTTTATAGCATTCAGGCTAATCACAAAATAAAATCGCCCTTTACAATCGTAATGGGCGATTTCTAGGTTTATCGGCATTCACAAATATGTTACGTGTGTGCTACTTTCTTGGCTTTTAATTTTGCTAAACGAAGCAAATAGATAATAAAAACAATCCCAAGTACAGCTGCTGCTGTAAAATAGACGGAAGCGTACCCTACTTGCACCGCGACCATACCTAAAATATAGGATCCAAGGGCAATACCAAGATCGAACATTGTAAAATATGTTGCGGTTGCATAGCCACTACGAGTATGGGCAGTTGATTGAACTGCTAGTGCTTGCAAGCTTGTCGTCACAGCACCGTAACCAAAGCCAATAAAAATGGCCGTAACTAAAAATAGTGCTGCTCCTGCAACATTAGCAAGGAGGATTAGTCCAATTGCGAAAGAAATAATACCGGGGATAATAACAAACTGCGGTCCTTTCGTATCATAAAGCTTGCCAGTATAAGGTCGTGTAATTAACATAGCGGCTGCAAACACAGCATAAAAAAGACTTGCCACAGCCATTAAATCTTTTTGCTGTGCGTATACTGACAAAAATGATAACACACTTGCATAAGAAAACGCGACCATACTTGCAATGGCAGCTACTGGCAATGCTTTCCGTTCAAATAAATCATCAAACTTAAATGTCAATTTCCCCGTATGTTCAGGCTTGGGTAAATCCTCTGTATCAACTGTTACAGCTAGTATACCCCCTACTAAAATACAGATACTCATAACGATAAACAAAACATTAAAACTACTATATTGAATTAGTAGTAAACCGATAAAAGGACCAATGACTACGGCTAAATTTGTAGACATTGTAAAATAGCCTAGCCCTGCTCCTTTACGGCTTGCCGGCACAATATCAGCCGCTAAAGAACCGGCTGCTGTCGTAATAATGCTAAAGAAAATCCCTTGCACAAAGCGCAAAGTTAATAAAAGGCCTAATGGATGAATAAATAAATATAAAATGGTACATAAAAAATAGCCTGCAATTGCGATAACTAATAGCTTTTTCTTACCGAACACGTCTAATAACTTACCAGAAAACGGGCGTACTATAATGGCAGATAACAAGAACCCCGATAGTAATAATCCCGCTTCTTTATCCGTTTGGTGCAGTTCACCAATCGCATATAAAGGTAAAGTTGTGACTAGACCATAAAAAACAAAAAATACCGCTATATTTGTTAAAAATAAACTAATGAACCGCTTCGTCCATATTTGTGTGTTTTCCTCTTGCTGCATATCAATCAACCTTTCATTTTTTGCAATAGATTTATAAATTGTGACTGTTCTTCTTCAGTCAGGGAACCAACCATTTCTGCTTCAAATGCTAATATCGTTTTTGTAATAATCGGTAAACGTTCTTCCGCCATGGCTGATAATGTCACAATTTTTTCGCGCTTATCTTCTCCTTCAACTCTTTCCACCCAGCCTAAATCTTCAAGCCGCGATATAGCTCTTGTTATACTTGGCGCCTCGACATTTAAATACTTCCAAATTTGTGTCAAAGTCATTGAACCGTGCTTATGTAAACAATATAAAATGGTCCATTGCGAACTATACAACTGATGTTGTTTTAAAACTTCGTTTAAACAATTCGTTAAATATCGACTTTTTTGAAATAATGCATGGAAAATTGGATTCATTGTATCTCCCCCTCATTTATTTACCTAGCTAAATAAATACTATACGCCTCATTTTTTATGTTGTAAAGGAAGATATTTATACTGGCGTTGCGCATGCATTTTATGGCGTTTTTCTTATGGTTTGTGGCGATTCTCACGAGTTTAGTGGCAATATGTCCTGTTTTACCCCTACTAGCAGGGAATTTATAGTAAATGTCGAATAAAGCTACTAGACTAAAAAAGGGAGATGGAAACATGGGGAAAAACATACTAATTATCGCAGGTGATGCAGTAGAAGCTTTAGAGATTTACTATCCATATTACCGCTGTTTAGAGGCGGGCTATCATGTCACTATTGCTGCTCCATCAGTAAAAAAGATGCAAACGGTTTGTCATGATTTTGTGGATGGTGTGGATACGTATATCGAGCGTCCAGCATATGGCATAGAAGCAAATGCAGCCTTCGCGGATATCGATCCAGCACAATTTGATGGTTTAATTATTCCTGGTGGGCGTGCCCCTGAATACATCCGATTAAACGAGCATGTTCCGGCGCTTGTAAGCCATTTCTTTGAAGCAAATAAACCAATCGCAGCTGTTTGCCATGCCGCACAAATTTTCGCGACAATACCGGAAGTCCTAAAAGGGCGCGAACTAACAGCTTATATCGCCTGCAAACCGGAAGTTCAAGTCGCAGGCGGTACGTATATTGACGCAAATCTGCACTCCGATGGTAACCTTGTCAGTGGTCATGCATGGCCAGATTTACCTGGATTAATGCGTGAGTTTATCAAAAAAATAGAAGCATAAGGAAGAAGAGGTTGGGACATAACTAAAAAAAATTAAGAAACAGACGAAATGTGTTCATAATTTTTTGCTATATGGGAACTTAGCTATTCTTGCTTTTGTAATTAAAAAAATTAGAAGTGTTCACTAGTTGTTGGTAGCGGAGGTGGTGACTCCGGCGGGAACAGTACACAATGTAAGACGCGGGCAGACCGCGCGTTAGCGAGGGTTGCGGCTTACGGTGCTGAGCGGAAAGCACCGCTGTAGCGGATAACAACGGCATAGCAAAAAAGTGTTAGATTGATTAGGTTCAATCTAACACTTTTTCTCATATGTCCCAGCCTCTATTTCGACGTTTCCTGAAGCTCGATATCAACTACTTGTTGTGTTTTGGTCGTATATTTTATTGTTACATAAACACCAAATTCTTTGTCACCCTCTTGTAACCACAGTTTAAATTTTTCAATCGTTGCACCTTCTTTTATTTCACTGCCTTCATGCAAATAATCAATAATTTTTGAATTAGGATAGGATGACTGTGTTTTTTCAATCGCAAGCTTGCCCCATTTTGCATAAGCAGGCGTTTGTTGTTGAGCATTGGCATCTGGCATTTGTTGTGGAAGCGCCAATACTGTCATCATAATCCCAAGTGCTGCAAGTATTTTTCGCATGTTGTAAGCCCCTTTCTTTTTTATAGAATGTGCAACATCCTAAAAATCATTATGCCTTAAGCAAAATAAAGAAAATCGAATCGTTTAGATGTATGTATTTGTTTAGCCTTGCTGAAACTAAAAAATGCTCCAAATAGTAACTTGGAGCATTCCACTTAAATTACTTAACGACTTTTTTTGCTTGGTTGCTGGGGATTATTATGAATAACTTGATTAAATTCGGCTGAATATTCTTCCCGATCATTTCTTTTATGTGTATCTTCTTTCTTTTTCTTTTTGAAACTTGTTTTACTTTTCTTTGCCATTGCTAACGCCCCCATTTTAGTTCTTTTTATTGGATTGTTGGTTTTTATCATGGTTCGTTTTATTGTTTTTGTTTTTCGCTTTAGCATCAAATTCTGCACTGAATTCTTCGTTTAAATTATCATTTGGGTTGTTGTTGTTACTATTACTATCATCAAGGTCTTTACTTTTATACGTTCCAAAAGGATTATGTGTTCTTTTATTCATTGTTTTATTGTTATTTTTATTATTTCTATTTCCCACAGATTTTCACCTCCTCCTTGTAATGTGCGCACGCGTGAAGGTTTTATGCTATGGTGAAAACTTCAATGGAAAAATTCCAACTACTGCAAGACTTACCATACTGACAAATTGGAATAAACAATCTAGCAAACTTCATATATTATAAGAAGATATACTACATAATACTTTCACTGTACGTCATAACTTAAATCATAAAAGGAGACATACCATGTCAAGTTCTCTATCATCCGCGAAATTAAATGTGCCTTATAGTACGACCGAAACAATTGAAAGACCTAGATTACATGATTTCTTTCGTGAAAATGACCAGAAAAGGATTACAATACTTCGCGCGCCAGCAGGCTACGGCAAAACAACACTTTTAAGTCAATGGCTTATCCATTCTCAACAACCAATTGCTTGGGTCGCCATAGACCAAGCAGATAATGATCCAATCAGATATTGGACTTTTGTCTTTCAGGCAGTAGCGCAAGCCTGTGAAACCGATGTCGATAAAGTGCTCGCACCACTATTACAAGGGCAAGATGTTTCCACTTTCGATTTTCTGATGGAGTCGTTTATCCATGAACTAAATACGGCTAAAAAAAGCTTTCATCTTGTAATGGACGATTACCATTTGATAGAAAACGAAACAATTCATCGCACGATGATTAAACTAATCGAACAACTACCATCTTATGTTCACATATATTTGACTACTCGAACAGCTCTTCCATTACCAATTGCGATATGGCGAGTAAAACAATGGGTACATGAATGTAATACCGAACATTTACGCTTTACTTACCAAGAAACAAAGCAGTTTTTTTCCTTAAAAAATTCAATCTCATTAAACGAACACCAATTACAAACAATACAAAATAAAACAGAAGGATGGATCGCAGGATTACTATTAACGAGTCTAACTAATTTTAATGAAGTACAACCATTTATTTCTAATTTTTTGTGGCAAGGCATTATTCATAAACTCCCAAAAACAATACAAAATTTTCTGTTAAAAACCTCTTTTTTACATGAATTAGAGCCTGCTATATGTGACCAATTAATAGAGGAGACGAATAGTGCAGAACTATTAGCTTATTTAGAAGAAAATGGCTTGTTCACAGTTTGTCTTCAATCATCAAAACTTGTTTTCCGCTATCACCATTTATTTGCTGAGGCATTACAAGAAGAACTGATGAAGCAATATACCGAACAAGAAATAAAGTCCCTTGTCGAAAAAACGGTTCAATTAATTTATGGAAAAGGTGATTACACTTCCGCGATTGAATTAGCATTAAAACATCATCTATATGAGCAAGCCCAACAATGGATTTCTCATCATCTTGTTCAACTTTTTTTATCAGGTCAAACTGCAACTTTCATGCGCTGGTTACAACAGCTAAGAGACAATCAACAAACAGTCCGTTATGAAATGCTTATTTTGGGCTATGAACGTGCAATTTCAATATTAGAAATGACAACCGCTACCTCCATAATGGAAGAGCTTGAACAGCGTCAACTCAGTGAACAATGGATGGAACAAAAAGAAAATATAGCTATCGCGAATATTTACGAACGAACCAAAGCATATGCCTTAGTTGCCTCGGGTGGGAAATTACAAACCGTGAAAGAAATATTAGAAAAACAGCTCACTACACAACAAGCTCCGTGTCGTTGGGATAAAGTACGAATGCCCTACAATAATTTTGAATATAAACTTTCGCGCACAAATTTAGCTTCAAAAGGCAAATTACCCGCAATGGATGAAGTTCCAAAAATTACACAGCTATTTCGGGATACAAATTTTAAAACATTATATGTGACCGCCTATATATCTGGCATTGCTGCTGAGGTGTACTATGAGAGAAATTTACTAGAAGATGCGCAAAAGGAGCTTGATATTGCAATCCAATTAACTCAACAACAGCCAGATCCTAACTTATTTGTTCCTATGTATTTGCTAAAGGCTAACATTTACATGCATCAACAGCAAACCAATACAGCGCGGGCTATGCTGACACAATTGTTAGAAGATGTTGTTGAAAAGCATTGGCGGAATACTATCCAAATTATGATTGCTTTTTTTTACATTGTGGAGGGTGATGACGAGCGTGCAGAGTCTATCCTACAGGCTACAAAAACGAAACAGCCATTTTGGATGCTAGTGTATGCTAGATTATTATTATTAAAGAAACAACCAAATGATGCATTATCTATCGTTGTACAAGTTAAAACAAAAGCACAACAAGACGAGCAAGTTGGGACAATTATTGAAGCAACCATTCTTGAAGCCGTTTGCCAACTACGTTTAGACAACCATGATATTGCTTTAGATACTTTACACGAAGCGCTACAATTGGCAGCAAAGTTTTACTACGTACGAACCCTTTTAGACGAAAAAGAAATACTGCCCCTTCTCAACCAGTATTTTCAATTAGAGTCCTTAACATCTAAATGGAATCCTGTCCCTAAAAGTTATTTTGACTATTTACAAAAAAATTGTACAGTGAAGAAGGAACCGACTGATTTACTTACCCCGCGCGAACAAGAACTCTTCGATTTATTAACAAAAGGGCTGAGTAATCAAGAAATAGCCAAACAACTGCATTTATCTAATGGTACAGTTCGCGTTTATTTATCTACTATTTATAGTAAGCTAGGTGTCAATTCAAGAGCGAAAGTAATTGCACTTAAAAACCAACGATAGCCATTCGTAAAAAAATGTACATCACTAAAATCGTTAGGGATGTACATTTTTATTTGTCCTTTAGACAATTGTATATTCAGTTATGTTAAGTAAGGCACCGACTGCACCAGAAAAACCGTGGTCATTGATAAAAACAGGTGTATGCTTTTTCGTGCGTGTATAATTAGCAATGACTTGTGCAAGATGTTCATTATAACTTAAGGTAGAGCCAATATACACAATATGTTGTGCATTTTTTTCCTCGGCATATTGAATACTAAGCGTCGTGATAACCTCACCAACGAGGCCTTGAACAGTCGCAATAATATCCTCAGCAGGCTGTTTCAATTCCTCAGTAATACTGACTTTACCAAAATTACTTGCCGTTAAATGCCCGTCAATAGGTGTATCCATACCTTGATAAATATCTTTGACAAGCAAGTCTACACCTTCACGATTACCCTTTGTAGCCATTTCTCGGATTTCATTGTAATCTGTAATCCCTGTTGTAAGCGCTGACAATCCAATCAAGGTTCCGCCCCCAACGCCTGTCCCTCCTACACGTATATGGGTGTTCCCCTCCATATAATGGATTGAAGTTCCTGTACCGATATTGGTAATCATACTACGCTCGAAGAAGTATCCTTCTTTATTTAGTAAAAAACGAACTCCCTTCAATGTAGCTTCAAACTCTACTATATAATGAATCGATTTCATTGTTTTGATGACATCAAGTAATTGTTCTGTACGCCCCCCCGTAACACCAATATCCTCAATATCTGGATTATTTCGAATCCACTCCATTACAGACTGCAAATCATTAGACGGAAAAGTTGTTAAAATAAGCTCATTGTGCTCGTCTAAATAAGCAACCTTCGTCAATGTGCCACCTGCATCAATACCTATAGCCTTTGGCATACCATTCTCCTTTAACTTTATTCAGCAGAAATTTTTCTACCTAAATAGATGGTTAGTTGAATATGAATACTAGTTTACTCTTTTATTCAGCGTGTGTCTAAACGCTAACTAATAAAAGTTCATGCCTCCGGCGATTGTCACGGATTTCAAAAGGAGTTTTTTGTGTATGCACAATTCAAAATCCTGACGCACTTTATTTTGCGCGAAAGCGAAAGGTCAGCGATCATTACGCCGAGGCATAATTGAATATTCGCTCTCCCTAAACTTTACCGCTGTTGAAATGATTGTGCAATAACTTGGCAAACTTTCATGTAAAATAACATGAAAAAAAGCTCGTTAAATAGATAAATTAAACAAATTATAGAAATTTATGTAAAAAAAGAGCCCCTGTCAAAACAGTGAACTCTTTTTGAAATCGTATGAATTCTAACAAGCAAACATAATTATTGTGCAGAATATCCGCCATCAATTACTAGTTCGCCACCTGTAATATATGAAGCTTCATCAGATGCTAAGAATAAAATAGCATTGGCAACTTCTTCTGGTTGGCCAAGACGACCCATTGGAGTAGCACGAACTAACATATCCATTGCTTCTTTGAATTGACCGATGTTCGCAGTCATTGGTGTTTCAATTACACCTGGGAATACTGTGTTTACACGAATATTAGATTTTCCTAATTCAGCAGCCGCAGCACGTGCGATGGCGCGTAAAGAACCTTTTGATGCTGTATATGAATTTAAGCCAGAACCGATAATAGCTGTGTATGAAGATGTATTAACGATTGAGCCTTTACCTGCCTCTTTCATGTATTTAGAAACGTGTTTAATTCCTAAAAACGGACCGAATGAGTTGATTTTGTGCATAATCGCCCAATCTTGGTCTGTAATATCTTGTGGAGATTTTTGCGAAGAAATACCAGCATTGTTGATTAAAATATCAATTCGACCGTATTTTTCAATAACTGCTTTTGTAAATGCAGCCCAGTTTTCATCAGATGAAACATCTAATTTCATACCTTCCACATTTTCTAATTCAGAAATTTTAGCTAGATTTTCTTCGTTAATATCCGCAGCAATAACGATTGCGCCCTCTTTCGTGAATAATTCTGCCATTGAAGCACCCATACCTGATGCGCCACCTGTAATAATTGCAATTTTGTTGTCTAAACGACCCATAAATAAAAACTTCCTCTCTGTTCTATTTCGCCTAAGCGTCTTAAGCGCTGTAACGTATCTTTTTATACCAACAGTCACCAAGTACTTTAAAACTAATACCGATATTCAAATACTGTATAGCTTTAAATAGTTTACTATTAAACTTTATCATATATTTGAAGTGTTTTCAAAGATTATGACTAGAATTTAAACAATCTGTTTTATCTTTCTCCTGTTTTGCGATACGATATAGATAGAGGCTTGACCATTTGAACGGAGGAATACAAGTGAAAGATCAAAAAACACTTTATAAAGAAGCGATGCATGTTTTAAAAGAAACGAGTCGCACATTTTATATACCTATTACTTTTTTAAAAAATGATTTAAAAATGTCTGTTGCCGCTGCTTATTTAGCGATGCGTGCCATTGACGAAATTGAAGACCATGAAAAGCTATCGAATGATGTGAAGTTTGATTTACTTTCAGCAATAAGTGAATTATTAAAAAATGAATTCGATGCTGAAGCATATCAAACCTTATTAGCTCCATATGCCGATCAACTGCCGGAAGTTTCCCTTCGCCTAGCAGATTGGTTAACATTTTGTCCAGATGGATCTCGAAAAATTGTCCAAGCTTCTACAAGTGAAATGGCTTATGGCATGGGAAAATGGGCAAAAGCCAACTGGCAAGTGCATACACGTGAAGATTTGGATGACTATACATACTATGTGGCAGGTCTCGTTGGAACAATGCTGTCAGAGTTATGGGCGTGGGGTGCAGGCATTGAAACAGATCGTGATTTAGCGATTGGCTATGGTCGCGGACTTCAAGCCGTCAATATTTTACGTAACCAGCATGAAGATTTAGATGAGCGTGGTGTAAGCTTCGTGCCGGACGGTTGGACACGAGAAGATTTATTTGCCTATGCAGAGGAAAACTTAGCCAAAGCAGACCTTTATATAGAGGCTATTAATAAGCGTACCATTCTATTGTTCTGCCGACTCCCACTTGCGCTAGCGCACAAAACATTAAAAGCGATGCAAGAAGGTCGTGAAAAAATGACACGCGCAGAAGTGGAGCAAACAGTAGAAGAAGTGCAAGGAGAATAGAGGTGCCTGACACCCAAACAATTCACTTCAATTTATAAAAATGCATAGGCCTTTGTCTTAAGTAAGCTTAAGACAAGGGCTTTGCTTTTATATTTCGCTGATAAATCGACTAATCAGCTCATAGCTCAAGTATAGCGAAAGTACAGATAATAATGTAAATACAATCTTTTCTACTTTTCCACCTGTTCTTGTTGTTAGTGGAAAACGAACCGACATGTTGAACGGAAAGAAAAGCTTCACTCCCTTTCGTTCCCATATCCAATATAATGTGACTCGACATCCCTATTAAAAGTCCCGCCACAATCGACGGATATGGAATAATTGTCTGTAACAATAGCGCGACAAGAACCACAAACAATAAACTATGTGTAAAAGAGCGATGTCCAAATAGCTTGTTTACCATTTTTGAAATAAGAGGAAAGGTTTTACTTCCTCGATTTTACTTCCTCCGTGCATCTGGAAGTAATGCCAAGTACGCTCCTACTAATACAAATGGATTATCATTCGAAATTTGTGCAAAAGCAAGGCTAGCTGTGATGCCTCCAACAATATGTGTATTCCCTTGCATGATATCTACCTCACCTTTTATGTATTAAACGTGCTACTTTTCTACTGTACCATATTCCTCATTAAAATAGAACATACATTCCAAACATACGTTTTTATTTTACAACGTTCTATCTTTTTAAAAATTTATTACACGAACATCAAAATATCAGAAATAATTCAGTAACTTAGTGTATATCTAGTATGTCGAGAGAGAAAAATGATTACTGGAGGTTAATATGAAATCGTATAAAGGAATGCTATTTATTTTAATAACAATGTGTGGCAGCGGCTTACTATGGTATTTTGCCACTCCGATTGAAACGATACATGTGTTAAATAAGCTTAGTCACATCGTCGGCGGATTGGCGATTACTGGATTTTTTCTAGTATTTTTATTAGCAACACGAGTGAAAATTCTTGAAAAATGGTTTCACGGCTTAGAATATGTTTATATGTACCATAAATATTTGGCGATTTTGTCATTAGGGTTGGTCATTCTACACAGCCAATTACAGGATTTGGTCCCTCATGGAGACCCAGCTATTGAAACGCCGCTGAGTGAATTTGCAAAAGAACTTGGAGAGCTGGCGCAAAATGGCTTTATCGGACTTATAGTGATAGCATTATTTGCTAAATTTCTAAAATATGAGCATTGGCGCTATATCCACCGCCTATTGCTAATTCCTTATGCATTAGGTCTTTACCATGCATACTTCTCAAGTAGATATGATTTATTTCAACCGACACCTTTAGGGATATTTACGGCCATTACTGCTATTGTCGGGACTATGTCCGCTCTGTACATGCTGACAATGTATCAGGACATGCGCTTTAAACATACGGGTAAAGTTTCAGGCATTCGGAAATTAGGTGACAGTGCTGTTGAATTAGAATTAACTTTAGATCGCAAACTGAGTTATCAAAATGGCCAATAAATCTTTTTAAAAATTTTCCAAACGGGGCTAGAAAAAGCGCCACATCCCTTCTCTATTTCAGGTGGAGATGGGCAAAAAATATATGTAACGATTAAAGCACTTGGAGATTTTACTAAAAAGGTCAATGCACTGATACAATTAGATTCAAAAGTAGCCGTTGAAAACTATGGTCATCTAGACTTTGACAAAGGTTATCAGCAGCAAATTTGGATAGCAGGCGGTGTAGGTATTACACCTTTTTTATATTTACAATCTAATCCTACCGATCGAGACATTGAATTATTTTACACTTACCGTGGGCACAACGATGCGATTCACAAAGATCTTTTGCAAAAATATGCAGAAAACAATAAACATTTCAAAGTGAATTTTATTGATACGACTACTATGGACAGGCTGACATTTGATGATGTTTCAGTGCCCATACGAGTATCTTTATGTGTAATATGAAAAATGGTAAAACGTTTTACAAAACAGTTTAAACAATCTAGCACTAACGATATCGATATCAACTTTGAAGCTTTTAAATTTAAATAATAGCCTTATTTCCAAATAAAAGAGGCTTACATCCCATAGAAGAGATGTAAGCCTCTTTATTATTGATTCATTTTGATTACAAACAACTGCCTATTTTTACCGATTAGGATACTTACTATTGCTAGTAATAGACCCGAAATCATAAATACTATTCTTATGCCGAATACATCTGCTATTATGCCCATTACTAAAGAGGCAATGCCAAATCCCCCCGTTAAGATAGCGCTTAAAGCCGTATAAACAGCAGATAATTCCTTTCTTGAAACACTTGTTTGAATAACGGTATGTTGTGGGATGCTCTTTATTTGCCCAAAAAGCCCCACACAAAAAGTTAAAAATAATGCAATGTTTGGCATGCTGTTGACACTAAATAAAATAGTGGCACAACACGTAAATAATGATCCAATCACCATCACTTGCGCTATGTTCTTTTCAATGGATGCGCTATATTTCACACAATAAATGCTGCCCACTATTAATCCCACAAAATATATGCCATTGATAAAGCCCCACCACCGCTTGTCAACATGCAAAGCATCATGGACAAATACCAATATAATGGCTGCAATCCATACAGTACCCGCAATGGTTTCAAGAATATCAATCCATACGATTTGACGTAACAAAGGGGTATTCCACAATGTTTTCCAGCCCTTAACAACCTGATCTATTTTCCCTTGTTGTTCGAGTGATGGCTGGTCTACATTTTCTAATAAAGATAATACAAAACTCGCTATAGCAAACAAACACCCCACAACCCAAATAAGTTGCTGAGAGCTGAGAACAAGTAAAAATAGGCTCCCTACAAACCACATAATGGATTGAATAAATTGCGTGACTCCTTCATCTATGCCATTTGCTTTCAATAATTGTTCATCCTTCACATAATGAGGAACCAATGTCTGTCTTATTGGGTTGGCACAGCCATCAAGAAATGCAATCATACTGATGACAATAAACAACAGGTAAAAATTTGTTGTGGAGATGCTAACTAACAATAGCCCTAAAGCAAATAATAAACACGTTTTTCCGATTTGCGAACCTGCCATTAACCACTTTAAATTTACCTTCTCGAACAAAAGCGGCGTCAATATACTGGACACAAACATCGATGTTGCAATCGTAAATGGCACAAAGGATGCGGCAATAGCTGATCCCGTTAAAAGATAAATGATATGAATAACACTTACGATATATAAAACGTCACCTATATTGGCAAGTGACTGCCCTACAAGTAATAACCAAAAATTTCTACTCAATTTCATAAACTATCCCCCATTTTTTAAGAAAATAAATTCATTGAAATGGGCGATTTTAAATTGGACGATTCATGAAACTTGCCTCCCCCATTTTTAACGAAATACCATTCATTAAAATGAGCGATTTTTAAATTGGACGATTCATACAAACGGTCTCCTTCTGCTAGAAGATAAATCAGGGGGATTTAGATTTATCAAATTTTTATAGTGAATAACTTATTTTTCTATATTTTTATTTTCCATACAATAAATCTTGCTTACAATTATACCGATATTTATAAAAAATAGTTGTTTTTTTATTTACTTACAGAGCATGTTGAACTGGATGATATCATAAAGTGATTTAATGTTCCCTAAAGTAATTAGTCCATTTTTATAGGACTATTACGATATTTCTTGGGAAATGATGTGGATTTTATGTGCTCTAATAAACGTGTTGAAAGGGGAGAGTTTTAATGAATTATTATGATCCGTATTATAGTGATTATGATGCAGTCTTTGGTGGTTTCATGGTGGTTTTCTTTTTCGTATTATTGGGCATGTTAATTGTTGGGTACGTTGTGAATGCACTTATTTATTTTATGGCTTCGAAAACAAACGGTTTTAGCGATGTAGCTTATATAGCATGGATTCCAATTATCAATATTTATAGTTTATTTCTACTTACCGCCAATGGTGATGATGATGCGACAATCCGTGCAACAGCGAAAAAAACAACATTCATTTATGCAGCATTATTTATCATTTCGTTCGTCCCATTAGTTGGATTTATTGCTTCACTTGTTATGTTCGGCTATTGGGTTTACTACACATATCGTCTTCTATTCCGCTGGACTGGTGAGTCTGGAAAAGCCGTTCTCTACATTATTTTATCTATTATTACATGTGGCTTATTCTATGCTATCTACGGCTTAATGCGTATGAAGCGACCATTTATCGTATAGTTGTAGTGTAAAGAGCCTCTTTAAATCCCTTTTCGTCCAGCAAGACGGAAAGCGGATTTTTTTGTGCTTATATCTTGTCGTTTCTGTTCATATCCCCTCCTATTTCCAATATTTTTTCCAAAATGAAGCCAGCGTTCCAGATGAATATGCTATATTATAGTTAGAAAATTTAGAATTTCTAATTTTTAAACAAAGGGGATTTATTTATGTATGAAAATATTTTAAGACATCCAGGACCTACACCGATTCCTAAAAAAGTGCAACTTGCGATGAACCGAGATATCTTCAGCCATCGAAGCAATGAATTTGTTGAGCTATATCGTGAAACGACAGAGCTAGTGAAAGCTGTTTTCGGCACGAAGCAGGACATATTATTGCTTCCATCTGGTGGCACAGCAGCACTAGAGGCTGCTGCTGTCAATACCGTTAATGCGGGCGATGATGTTGTTGTCATTACCGTAGGAGCTTTTGGAGATTATTTCGTTTCAATTTGCGAAAAATATGGCTTTAACGTACATAAGCTAGCAAAACAATGGGGACAAGCATGCACAGCTGAAGAGTTGCGTACTTTTTTACAACCTCTACAGCATATTAAAGCTGTTTTTATTACGTACAACGAAACGTCAACAGGTATTTTAAATCCCATTGCAGCGTTAGCACAAGTCGTGCGTGAAGAAAGCGATGCGTTAGTTATCGTTGATGGCGTAAGCTGTATTGGTGGAGCTCCTGCTGAGATGGATGCATGGGGAATTGATATCCTCGTAACAGGCTCGCAAAAGGCGATGATGCTTCCACCTGGGCTTTCTCTCGTTAGCGTTAGTGACAGAGCTTGGAAAGTTATCGAAGAAAATACTATGCCATCTTATTACTTAAATTTATTGAGCTATCGTGACTGGGCTCACAAAGGGATGACACCAAATACCCCTACCATCACACTTATTTATGGATTACGTGAAGTATGTAAACTCATTGAAGAAGAAGGTGGCTTTGCTCACACTGTTGCACGCCATGAATTGATGAAAAATATGGTGCGCAGTGCAATGAAAGCTCTTGACATGGAATTATTGACAACGGATGAGTTCGCTTCACCAACGATTACTGCTATCATGGCGCCAAAAGGTATTGCATTAAATGCGTTTTTACATCACCTTAAACAACACTATCATTTAGATTTTGCTGGTGGTCTTGGGCCTTTACAAGGGGAAATTTTTAGATTTGGGCATATGGGCTACTGCTTCCCTAGCGATATTTTACAAGCCGTTTCTTTAATGGAAGCGGCATTGCAAGACTTTGCCTATGACTTTGAGCCAGGTGCAGGTGTCAGCGCAGCACATAAAGTGTTTTTAGCCGCACAGGTGAATACGATTACAAGCCCCTAATTAGCTGACCTATGAGCTTGGACAAAAGAGAAAAAATGTTAGATTGACTAAAGTCGTTCTAACATTTTTTCTTATCTAGACAATTTTCTTACAGACTATAAAGATAATAATAAAGTTGAGTAAAATCCTTTGCAATTAACGAATCTCGTTCTATAAAAAATTGTAATGTACCCGAGTCTGCTATCATAGCATATGTTTTTTTGGCATTACCTTCCATATCTAATTGAAATAGTAACTCAGCATTGCTATTTTTTTCATCAAAGCTATTTTTATCCATAAATGCATAGCCACCTATTTTCGTTCCACTACCATCTGTTTCATCAAAGTACTTTGAATAAGCAGGATTCTCTATTGGTAAGTCATAATGAACGGAGCGAGGATCCGTATACGGTACTAGCTCTTGAAGTAATGTTGCCTTCAATGCATAAGGACCCCCAAAAATAATCGGTTCACATAGCTCATACTCCATTTCTTCATCTGAAAATGGCTCGATATCATGAGAGGGATCAAAGTCCGAATAATACCGACAATAATAGCCATCCTTGTCAACACCATAATCTTCATCCGCCAACACAAAAAACTGTAGAAGCCCTTGCTGTGGATAATCTTTTAGCTTAGGTAGCTTTGCAAAATTAAGCTGTGCTATAAACATATACGGTATGCCACTACTATGTACTGGGAAGTCATCACCTAATTTACAATACGGTCTTCCACCTAATTTACTATCCGTATAAGTAACTGACTCCTCTACTGCTTGTAAAATAATCGCCTGCTTTAATGAATCCTTCAATAACGTTCAATCCTTTCCTATTAACTAAAAATAATTTCCTAATTAACATCCTGCAAAATAAAAAGACACATACCACTCTAACAGAGCATATCTGTCTTTTTATTGACTTTACTCATCATTTTATCATTAACTGTTTTTCATTATTTATTTTTGCTACATGTTCACCTTCGCCATGTACTCTTCTCGCATCTCTTGTGGTACCATACTTCCCCCTGTTGCCCAGACAAGATGTGTAGCTTGTTCCATTTTATCCTGTAAATGATGCTTTTCTATATAGCTTTGTCCGTTCTTTAGCAAATGAATGGGACCAAACATTCCCGCATGTGCAGAAGGCTCTAAAAATACCCCTTCACTTTCCATTGCTAAAGCAAGGGACATAAACAATTCTTCATCTTTTACAGTATAGCAACCGCTAATATACGATTCCATCACTTTTCCTACAAATTTAGAAGCACGCCCTACAGCAAGACCGTCTGCTTCTGTTTGATTGTCCAAGCCAATATCCTCTACACTGATTTCATCATGTAAGCCTGTCATAAGCCCAATCATCATACAAGGTGAGGCAGTTGGCTCCGCAAAGAAGATATGAACATGCTCCCCGAATATTTCACGTAAACCGTATGCAACCCCACCAGGTCCACCCCCTACCCCACATGGTAAATAAACGAACAATGGATGTGCTTTGTCCACTTGAATGTTTGTCTTTTCTAACTGGACTTTTAGGCGTTTTGCTGCTACTGCATAGCCAGCAAATAAATCTTTTGAATTTTCATCATCAATAAAATGACACATTGGATTTTGTGAAGCTTCCAGACGCCCCTGTTCTACAGCAACACTATAGTCTGCTTTATATTCAATAACCGTTGCACCTTTTTCTCTTAGCAACGCTTTCTTCCACTCTTTTGCGTCACTAGACATATGTACAACGACATTGAACCCTAATTTTTTAGCCATTATGCCGATACTGAGCCCTAAATTACCAGTTGAACCTACGGCAATCGTATACTGCTGAAAAAACGTCCGTAGTTCTTCAGTGGCGAACACCGCATAATCATCTTCTATTGTTAACATACCATTAGCAATTGCCAAACGCTCTGCATGCTTTAAAACTTCATAGATTCCACCACGAGCTTTGATGGAGCCAGAGATAGGCAACGTGTGATCACATTTTAAAACGAATTTACCTGGAATGGATAGTGCGAACATTCTCTCGAGTGCCTTCTTCATTTGTGCAATTTGTTGAATAGGCGATTCAATCAGCCCTTTACTGTGTAATAGTTCAGGATAAGCAATAATTAAATAGGAAGAAAAGCGTTGCAGCGTTTCTTCCGCATCTTTAACCTCTTCGTTAGAAAAGAGTGTTGTTTTTGCCTTTTTCGTCCATTTTGTATTCTCCCAAAATACAGTCTCCCGATTTTTTATCGTTTCTAATAGTGGATATTGGTGAAATAATTCGTGTTTTAGGTCATTTTCCATCTGCTGATTCCTCCATTTTTTGCGCTAAAATTGCTCGTTCACAAATTTGTCGAAATTTCATTTCGAACAGCATATTATTTTCTTTCGTTCTTTTTTTAGGTCCCTTGGTTCGTCCTCCAGCACGTCTAATTTTCTGCCCAACATGGCGCATATCGAGCAAACGTTCGATATTTTCATTAGACATTTCCCTGCCATTTTGATCGATTGGATAACCTCCACGTGCCAACACCATGGCCGCTAAACCGTAATCCTGTGTAATAACAATATCATGTTTTGAAAGCGCATTCACTAGCGTGAAATCAACCGAATCTGGACCCTTTGGTACAATAATTGTTATTACATTATCACGTTCAATACGGTGTGATGTATCGCAAAACAAGATAGTTTCAATCTCAAACTCAGATGATATAGATAGCGCTAAATCCACGACTGGACAGGCATCAGCATCAATTAATACCTTCACAATAAGGCATCATTCCCTTCTCATTATTAGATAAATCAAGTACCTTTATATTATTTTAATATAATATTTTCTCGACCCTGTTTGCTCATTTTTTCACAAACTTATCCAACTTGGAAAAAGTATTTTATTGAATAGTGTGAAAAATAGATATACGATACACCTATCAACCAATTTGGAGGTTTTCATTATGACAACAACAACTTTAAGCAATGAACAATTAGCACAAGAATACGTTGACGGCGTGTTCGAGCAACTAAAACAACAAAATAGCCATCAAGCGGAGTTTTTACAAGCAGCTGAAGAAATTTTCCTTTCATTAGTGCCTGTATTTGCACAACACCCTGAATATATTAAAGCAAATATTCTTTCTCGTATCGTTGAGCCAGATCGCATCATTTCATTCCGTGTCGCTTGGCAAGATGATAACAACCAAGTACAAGTGAACCGTGGTTACCGCGTTCAATACAGCAATGTAATGGGTCCTTACAAAGGTGGACTTCGTTTCCACCCTTCTGTAAACGAATCAATTATTAAGTTTTTAGGTTTTGAGCAAATCTTTAAAAACGCTTTAACTGGTCAACCAATCGGTGGTGGTAAAGGTGGATCTAACTTTAATCCAAAAGGTAAATCCGATTCAGAAATCATGCGCTTCTGCCAAGCATTCATGACTGAATTATACCGTCATATTGGGCCAGATGTCGATGTTCCTGCTGGTGATATCGGTGTAGGTGCTCGTGAAGTGGGTTATCTATGGGGTCAATACAAACGTTTAACAAAAGCAAATGAATCTGGCGTATTAACAGGTAAAACTCCTGGTTATGGTGGTTCATTAGCTCGTAAAGAAGCAACTGGTTACGGTACAGTATACTTTGTAGAAGAAATGTTAAAAGATGCAAATGATTCTTTTGAAGGTAAAACAGTTGTCGTTTCTGGATCTGGTAATGTATCGACTTATGCAATTGAAAAAGCTCAAGCTTATGGTGCTAAAGTAGTTGCGTGCTCTGACTCTTCAGGCTATATCTATGATCCAGAAGGTTTAGATCTTGATGCCGTTAAAGAAATTAAAGAAGTAAAAGGTGACCGTATATCAACTTACGTTAATTACCGTCCAAATGCTACATTTACAGAAGGTTGTACAGGAATTTGGTCAATTCCATGTGATATCGCGCTTCCATGTGCTACACAAAACGAAATCAATGGCGACGCTGCTCGTACATTAATCTCAAACGGTGTAAAAGCAGTTGGTGAAGGTGCTAACATGCCATCTGACCTTGAAGCAATTAACGAATTTTTAAATGCTGGCGTATTATTTGGTCCTGCTAAAGCAGCAAATGCTGGTGGTGTTGCTGTATCTGCACTAGAAATGGCACAAGATTCAAGCCGTGTATTCTGGTCATTTGAAGAAGTAGATGCGAAGTTACACCAAATTATGAAAAATATCTACGCAGATAGTAAAGCTGCTGCTGATAAATACGGTTACCCAGGCAACTTAGTTGTTGGAGCAAACATCGCTGGCTTTATTAAAGTTGCTGATGGTATGCTATCTGAAGGCGTATATTAATAAAATCCTTTTACAATTTATTCAATCGTTCTAGCATCTAGTAACTAGAATCTATTGATAAAATTTAGAATCTTCTTAATTTCACTTAAGATGATAACGAACATTCGTTATCATCTTATTTTTTTGTAGAATATATGTGAAAAAATAAGTATAACAAAGATTAAAACGAACATTATTTATACTATATATTTAAAACATTCGTGTTATAATTATTGTGTACTATGAAATATTGGAGGGTTTTTTGTGGAATTATTGTATACAGGTAAAACGAAAAATGTGTTCAAATTAGAAGATGGTCATTATTTATTAAAATTTAAAGATGATGTAACTGGTGAAAATGGCGTATTTGATCCGGGCGCAAATACTGTTGGTTTAACAATTGATGGTGCAGGTCTTGCAGGTCTTCGCCTAACTTCTTATTTCTACTCAAAACTAAACGAACAAGGTGTCCCTACTCACTACGTAGACGCAAACTTCGATGATGCTACAATGACTGTAAAGCCCGCAACTGTTTTTGGAAAAGGGTTAGAAGTCATTTGCCGATTCAAAGCTGTTGGTTCTTTCCTACGTCGCTATGGTGCTTACGTACAAGAAGGACAACCTTTAGACTCTTTCGTAGAAGTAACAATCAAAGATGATGATCGTCTAGATCCTCCAATTTCTGAAGATGCTTTAGCGATGTTAAACCTGTTAACACATGAAGAATATGCTATTTTAAAACAACGCACAATTGAAATTTCTAAATTTGTTGGTGCAGAGCTTGCGAAAAAAGGCTTAAAACTATACGATATTAAATTAGAATTCGGTCGTGACGCACAAACAAATGAAATATTATTAATTGATGAAATCTCTGGCGGCAATATGCGCGCTTACAAAGGTGAACAATATATTGAGCCATTAGAGCTTGAAAAAATTATGTTAGCTGACTAATCACGAATTCCCCTTCATGCAACCAACGCATTGAGGGGGTTTTTTAGTGTGTAGTAGTAATATTTTTTACATTCAATCCAAAATTTCCAATCTAACAATTTTTTTGAAACCTTTTACCACTTCACTCGTATATTGAATAGAAACATATATTATCATCTTTGGAGGTACTTTAATGGAAAACTATAATGAAACACCGCAACAAGAAAGGTCTAAAGTGAATCCGTTTCTGTCTACTTGGATGCATCCAAAGCAAACTGCTCGCTATATGATTGATGCCAAATCAATCGGTTATGCAATTCTTGTTATGTCCATTGCCTATATTGGAGCTATGCTTACTGGTCTTATAGATAGTAATTTTTTACTTGATGTATCCCCTTGGATTATCGTGCTATTCTGTGTGATTTTAGCACCGATTTCAGCAATTATTGGTACAGCGTTTTCTACCCTAATTTTTTGGTTAGTCGGTAAATTATTTAAAGGTAGTGCAACGTTTTCCGAAATGTTTAAAGGATTGAGTTTAGCGGGTGTACCATTTATTGCGCTTATTCCATTCTACTTAATATGGCTATTTACATCACCTGAGTCTTTAATGGATGCTAACTACATGGAATCAGCCCCTTGGATTTTTTGGCCGTCAATACTTATGACAGCTGTTACTAGCATTTGGTCTATGGTTATTACAGTTGGCGTTGTAGCAGAAGCACATCAATTTTCAAATTGGAAGGCATTCTTTACAGTTCTTATTCCTTCAATTGTTGGTGTAGTCATACTATTTATCCTTCTTATTATCATATTCATCGGCATAATCGGTATCAGTATGATTTAAAAAAATCTCCCCTCTCAAATTATTGAGAGCGGGAGATTTTTTGGACCATAACAATTTACATTATACCGAAAGGACGGTTTGTTGCTGGAATAACTCAGATACACCAGATGCAACGGCTGCTCCACTAACTGCACGTGAAACAATTTCAACAACACGCTCATCTAATGATTTAGGCACGATATATTCCTCAGTTAATTCTTCATCACTCACAAGAGAAGCAATCGCCTCTACTGCTGCTAACTTCATATCTTCGTTAATATCTGTTGCGCGTACATCTAATGCTCCGCGGAAAATTCCTGGGAAAGCTAGGACATTATTAATTTGATTTGGATAGTCAGAACGACCAGTCCCCATAATACGAACACCCCACGCTTTCGCATTTTCATACGTAATTTCTGGATTTGGATTCGCAAGTGCAAAGACAACTGGATTTTCATTCATCGATGCAATATGTGCCTCTGTTAGTAAATTCGCAACAGATACGCCAATAAAGACATCGGCACCTACGAGAGCATCATCCAACGTACCATGTAATTTTTCTGGATTTGTTAAATGCGCCACCGCATCTTTAATCGGGTTCATGCCTTCCGCACGGCCTACATAAATAATTCCTTTTGTATCACACATATAAATATTTTTATAACCCATTTGTACAAGGATACGTAAAATGGCAATACCAGCTGCACCAGCTCCGTTAATAACTACTTTCATCGTCGCTACGTCCTTCTTCACAATACGATTTGCGTTTATCATCCCAGCACCTACAACAATTGCCGTACCATGCTGATCATCATGAAACACCGGAATATCACATTCTTGACGTAGTCGATCTTCAATCTCAAAGCAACGTGGTGCAGAAATATCTTCCAAATTAACACCACCGAATGTTGGCGCAAGCGCCTTCACAATGCTGACGATTTCATCCGTACTTTTTGTATCTAAACATAGTGGAAAAGCGTCAACATTGGCAAAACGCTTTAATAAAATTGCTTTACCTTCCATTACAGGTAGTGCTGCTTTCGGCCCAATATCCCCTAGCCCTAACACCGCAGTACCATCAGATACAATAGCCACCATATTGCCCTTCATTGTATAGTCATAGACAAGCGATGGATTTTTTTCAATTTCAATACAAGGTGCCGCTACACCAGGCGAATACGCAAGGCTAAGATCATAAGAGTCTTGCACAGGTACTTTTGAAATCACCTCTAATTTCCCACTATATTGTGCATGCATATCTAACGCTTTTTTCATAATATCCATTCAATCCGCCCCTTTTTCTTCTGTTTTATTGTATGTCAGTATCATAATACTTTGTGAAATCATAGTCAATGAAAAAACTCTAAAAAGCAGTATTTTCTTTGATAAATCAATATTTCCTATCGTTTATAACGTTTTATTGTATTGTTATTTATTTCACAATCAATTATTCTGATATAATAAATAACCTTTTTCAGCTTTTAAAAAACGTAGTTATAACAGCAATCAACCTGTTCAGTTTTTCACATAGTATTTTACTGCAGTAAATGAGAAAAATTTCACAAACTCATGTAAGCGCATCCATTGTTACATCTAAATCCGCCACATTTTATTCACATTTTTTCACAAACTTTTTTAACAACAGAAAAAAGAGTCCTTACGGCAAGGACTCTCAGAACGAGGACAAACTCATATTAAAAAGGAAAATACTTGCCAAGCAGTGCAGTTTACCCGCGGATTGAGCTAAAATATCCGCGAAGTAGAGTGCTTTACCCGCGGATTGAGCTAAAATACCCGCGAAGTAGCACGCTTTACCCGCGATGTATTTTAAGACTCTTGCTTAAATTGCTTAGTAAAAGCGGTAATAATATGTTTGGATGACCATTGCTCCCCCGACACCTTGGTGATTGGGTACTCTCGGCGAAAAATGGCTTTCGTTATGGCATCGTCTGTGTAGCCTTGGGAATAGAGCTTTCGCACCTCTCCCTCCAAGTCCTCTAAATAAGCAATTTTTTCGCTTATTTTCGCCCGACCATCCGCAAGAAAACCTGCATGGCAACAATAGACCTGCTCAAAGTCAAAATGTAATAGTTTCTTTAACGATGCCAAAGTATGTACGATGTTTTCCTCATCGAGCACAACCTTTGTCTTCGTTTGAATATATAAATCTCCTGTAAACATGGCACCTGTTGCCCGATTGTAAAACGACAGATGATCTGTTGTATGTCCTGGTGTCGCAATAATGTCCCAAGTGGCAGATTTCGTTTCAAGTGTGTCTCCAAATGGCTGTGCAATAAATGCTGGTCGCTGTCCCCAGAGCGCCTGACGATAGAATGGATAGTTTCCGTCTTCCGCACAATTGGCAATGGACTCACGATGAACGTAAATCGGGATCTTTTGTTGTTGCTGAATCCAAGCAGCATTGCCCGAATGGTCTTCATGTGCATGAGTCAACGCAACCTGTTCAACCGACAGCTCGCGAAAAAAAGATTGAAACTCCTCTGCAAGCGAATTAGAACCTGTATCAATCAGGAGTCCATCCACATAAAAGCTATAGACACTCATTCCTATACCTTGAACAGCTACTTTACCATGTGCACATTGCACGTTACCGTGTTGTTCGATTTCAATACTTTTCTCTAATTTATACATATGTTTCCCCCTTCCCCTTTGTAAAAAAAGTGTAGCATAAAATGAATGATGAGTCATTTTTAGCGTAAATTTCCATTTGAAGCCCCATGAGCGATTTATTTTAATCTGGCCAAGTATTTCTGAAGAAAAAAACGCCCACCAAGGTGAACGTCTTCTCCTAATTATTCATTTGTTCCAGTTTCTACATCGTATGCTGTAATCCAATCACTATAGCTTCCTGTATAGAGCTGAATATTTTCATAACCTTCATCTGCAAGTACTGCGTAGAGCGGTGATGCTGTGACACCACTGCCACAATAAACCACTATCTGTTCATCTTGTGCAACCTTCGCACGAAGCGCATCATTAGCTTGCAGTGTTCCTTCAACTTTTAACTGCTCCCAATCAAAGTTTTTAGCAGTTGGGATATGACCCGCCACTTTATCAAGCGGTTCAACTTCACCACGGTAACGGGCAGCAGCTCGTGCATCTAATAGCGTTGCTGACTGTTCTCCATCAACAATTGCCTTAACTACTTCACGTGGCGCATACAGATGATCTTGCCAATTCAAATCAAGCGTTGTCGGCGCATATTTCACAATATCCTTTGTGAACGTCACTTTTTCTCCCAATGCCGTCGCTCCACCATTGACAATGACCACATTTGGGAAACCTGCATAGGTTAACATCCACCAAGCGCGCGGTGCAAACGGTGATGCTCCTTGGTCATAAACGACAATTTGATCTTCGTAGCGCAGACCTAATTCTTGAAAGACAGACGTAAGCTTTTCCTTACTCGGCATCGGATGTCGGCCGTTTTCGCTTTCCATATCCGATAAATCCTGCTCTAAATCAACATACACCGCTCCTGGTGCATGACCTGCCTCAAATGATTGCTTTCCAAATTGTTTGTTTTGTAAATCATAGCGAGCATCTACAAAACGGACACCGTCAACTTGAATTTCCTCAACTGTTTTGAACACTTTTCCCATGTGAATCACCTCATGCGTATTGTAGTTGTGCGTAAATTGATTTCCACGAAGCTAATCGACTTTCCTCTTGTAACACAAGTCGTTCAGTTGCAATTTGCTCTAGTGCTTGATGGTAAATATGCAAGCGTAATCTTTCCGCTTCTTCACCGATATAGGCTATGGCCCAAGTCATGAGTGCTACTTTTTGTCCATCTAAATAATTTTGAGCATCTGGCTTTGTTAATGCTTCTAACGCTTCACTTAGCTTGACTTTTTCATTTTTCTCAAAGAATGCTTTTTGATTACGGAAATGCGATTTCACACTTGCATATTTTGTACCATCTGCAAATGGACCTTCAAATGCTAATAAATCTGGCTCAGATGATTCAAAGGCTAAAAACGAGAAGCTACGGTTCATTTCTTTCAGCTCACGGACTTCATCTTTAAAACGAAGTTGCATTTTCTTACTAATAAATTGGGATAAGCGGAAGTTTGTAACACGCATTTCCTGTGTAAAATCAAATCGTAAGCTTTGCAAGACTTCTTTCAACGCATGCTCTAATGCTTGCTGTGCAGGCATAGCCGCAAAGGTTGAAGGGTTATATCCTTCTTTAAAGAATTCAGGGTAGCGATAAAAGACGCGTTGTAAAACATAATACAATAATTCATCTAATTCCTGTTTTGTTTCACTTTCCATCATGCTTGTATTTAACGCATTAAACTTCGATTTAATGTGCTGTTCAAGCGTAGTCAACTCAGCTAAACGCTCATCTTTACGTTTTAAGTTTTCCTCTGTTTGAGCAATTAAATCACCTAAACGTTGCTCTGTTTTGTCCACTTCTTCTGCAAGTGCCTGCACCGCTAATGCACTTAACTCATCATTTAAAAATGTATGGAAAGCATCCTCGAACGGCGGCATGCCCGATGCAAATGAAGCACCCTCTACTTTTTCTTTTAATGCCATTAAGCTAGATACCCCATATAAACGTGGGAAACGAATACCAAAGCGTTGTAATTCTGAACGAACATAACCTTTTACATCTTCTTGTTCTTCTTCTGTCGTTGCCAAATCAATCGCATTAACGATAAAGAACATTTTATCAAGTTCAAAGGCATCCTTTACACGACCTAATTGAATTAAAAACTCTCGATCCGCTTTAGCAAATGCGTGGTTATAGTACGTAATAAATAAAATGGCATCCGCATTACGAATATATTCAAAGGCAACCCCTGTGTGACGTGCATTGATGGAATCTGCCCCCGGTGTATCGACAAGCGTTACACCCATACGCGTTAACGGACTATCATAATAAAAGTCAATATTATCGACGAAGCATGATTTATTTTCTTGTGCTACAAATTTTTCAAACTCTTCACGCTCTACACGTAACACTTGTCCAAGTTCCGTTTTAAATGTTGGATAGCCTTCTTTATATGCACGAATAAATGATTTATGCACATTTAATCGTTCATCAGTAAGCTGTACCGCTAGTCCTTCATCTGCACGGTTAAATGCTTCATCTAAAGACGAAACCGTTAAACCAATCGCCGCATAAGAACCTTGGATATCCTCAAGCATTTGTGCTGCCGTTTTTAACTGAACATCTGCTGTTTCGTGAGGATGCTCTGGTGTCACCGGACGAATTTTATTAATAGCCGCTGTTGTAGGATTAGGTGATACTGGTAACACTTTTGCACCCATTAGGGCATTCGAGAAGGAAGATTTCCCTGCACTAAACGCACCGAATAATGCAATCGTAAAGTCCTTTTTCTGTAATCGCTCTACTTTGTTTTCTAAATAGCTTGCTACTTCTGCAAAACCTTGGACCTCTTTCACTGCATTGGCTGTATGAAGTGCCCGTTTTATAACACCTTCAATAGGTAGACTAGATGTACTCACTGCATGTTGCGTTTCCTCTTGCTGAATAATCTCTTCTTTTGGTTTGAGCATCGACTCGTCAAATAATCGGATATCTGCTAAATCCTGCTCAAACGCTTTTTCCCAAAGTGTGAGTTGATCATTCGCTTCTTTTCGAATTTCATTGCTTGCTTGATGCATAACACCTGCACTATATTGCTGATAACTTTCGATTTCTAGTACAGCTTGAATGGCATCTACTTTTGCCTGCATACCAGCCATTTTCAACTTAGATGGTGCTGCCGTTTCAGTTGCAACAGTTTGTAATGTTGTTGCTTGGGCATCCTTCCACACATCTGTTTCCTGTATAAAATAACGTTTCGTTGCTTCTGCAACACGGTTGGCAAAATTAAGAACAGCCTCTCCTGTTAATATAGCACCGACTTGTACTTGCTGTTCAATTAACGAAAATGGTAAATCAAATACATAAGCATCCACTGCTTGCGCACGTTCCTCACTTAACGCCCCGACATCTTTTAATGCCTTTTTCATTAACCCTTTTAAATGACCCGTAATTTGAGCGTGTACAACTGTTTGATAGGCACTGTATGCTTCTTCTTTACGACGATTACGCTCTTCCTCAGTTTTCTTTTTCGCTGAAAATAAACCGCCTACTTTAAACCCTTCCTGCTTACTTTCTAAATAAAGACGCAATTTATCTCGCACATCGGTAAGCATAATGGCTGCATTAGCAAGTAACTCTTTACGTTCTTCCTCAAATGTTTCATTCCAAGCTTCCACTGAGAATAATTCTACTTGACGATTTAACTTATTATATTGCTCTAAAATATCCTGATGATGTGCCCAATCATCGGCACTTAAAATATCTTCATCAATATCTAAACGATCTTGCTTTTCTTCCATTAAGAAGTTGTCATGCTCACTTTGCAATAAACGTAGCGTATTGGTCGCTGTCTGTACAAGCTGATCTTGCCAATCGTTCATGCTATCCATCACAATTTTTTTCACTGTTTCAAAATCATTATTTGGATGCTTTGGCTCTCGTAAAGATGTGAAAAAGACGCCTTTTGGCACAACGCCCCATGCTGAAAATGAATTGTGAACAGTCGCTTTAAAGTCTTCAAAGCTTAATTCATTTTCCTTATGCTTATCAATCATATTAACGATTAAATATACATTCGGATTATATTTCATTAATTGTTTTGTAAATTGAAAGTTCAATTCCGATTGAACATGATTATAGTCCATTGTATAGAATACAATATCTGCAATATGAAGCGCTGATTCTGTAGACATACGGTGTGCGTCATCTGTCGAGTCAACACCAGGTGTATCCATCACTGTTACGCCAAGAGGTAATGTAGAAGCGCTATGACCAATTTCAATTTGTGATACAAGATCTCCATTTTTGCTGAGTTCTTTAACGGTTTTAAAATCATATCCCGCTTCAAACTTAACAGGTTTTTCATTATGCATATAAACGACGGCGAAATCTTCTTCTGACTTATGCACCTTCACAATATTTGCACTTGTCGGTATCGGGCTTGACGCAAGTAAATTCTCACCAGATAAGGCATTAATCATACTTGATTTACCAGCAGAGAAATGGCCAGCAAAACCGATGACATATTCTTTCTGTTGTAATTTACGTGCAAATAGCGAGGTTTTATCCATACGCTCTGTATCACCATTATGCTGATAGATTATGTATTGTAATGAAGCTTGCTTTAAAAGCCCCTCTAGTTGTTGGTCAAATTCTTTCATAAAACTGTAACCCCTTTATCCTTTTAATTATTCACAATTAGTATTCTACCTTATTAGATATGCAAAGTATAACACTAATTTACTTTGAAAAGCATATATATCAAGGTTTCAGACGTAATATTCGTCAACATAGTCATGTTTATCCAAAATGAAGTAGCATGATCCTTGTAGAAAATCTACTATTTTTATCTGCAAAATGGATAGTTAACTAAGCAATTCTTCTTTTTTTCATATTTTAGATAAGAGTGAAGGTTAAAAAACGGTTACAAAATAACAATTTGAGGTTCAGCACTAAACAAATCTGATACAACTATAGGGGCATAAAGATCAAAATAAAAGGAGTGATTATATAAATGGTAAAGCAAAAACATTGTTTTCAGATTACACCGTTATGCGATTGTGAAAATCAATTTAGATGGTACTCGTATTATAGCTCGTGATGTCCCTATTCCCCAACCCCTTCCATCATTGTTCCTGAAGGGATGGTTATTCCTAGAGTAAATAGATATTTCTATATAGTAACATCCGATATTCAATTGACAAATGGGGTCACTTTAGCAGCGAATCTATTTTCTGATGACAACGGCGTAAATGTACCAGAATTTATTATCACCTATCCAAATGGCTATGTAAATCTCTATATTAACGCCGTTATGCAGGAAGGTGGCATTTATTCCGTAACACCAAATGCACTCATCTTAAATGCTGATAACGCAACTATTTATAGAGGAACACCCATTATTATTGAATCTCTCGGCTTTTTTAACGAAACTCACTAGCACTATTGAAAGGAGGTGAATGCACGTGGCACTTTCCATTATTAATATTAATGTCAATGTTTCAGGCACATCCACGAAATTTTTTAATATTTTAGCAACACCACTTGCCATTACAGATGGTACAACACTTGCTGCAACAACGTTTTTGACTGACAGTGGTACTGCAGCAACTGCTTTCCCAGTCGTAATTAATGGCTACTATAATTTATATATCAATGGTGTGCTTCAAGAAGGCGATGCCTATACAGTTTCCGCAACAGAAATAACATTTAACACTGTGACAGCGACTATCTCGGCAGGCACTCCAATTATTATTGAAGCTGTAGAATTAGTGACAACTATTTAATAGCATTAGAAGAAGTATTTTGCTATTAAATCGAGTCATTCAATGTATTTTTTAATTGGATGGACGCTCTTTTATTGAGCATCCATCCATTTTGTTATCCTATTTGTTTTCTTAACGCAAAAATCTTCTTTGCAAAAGTCAATGCATGTGTCATCTCCATGTATACATAATGTTTGGGCAGAAAGTTGTATTTTCTTTTGTTGGACAGACATCACTTCATTGGCAGTTAAAATACCTTTGACATGCACAAGCATTTCTTCTTCTGTTTGAATTAATGCATTCGGCTCTTCTCTACTTACCAATGTCCCATCGTCATTGTAATGACGATCCGAAAAAACTTCCTCATAGACGCGTAAGCCCTTTTCCTTCGCAATATGCACGATTTTGCTACCTGCTAAACAATATAAAACATACGCTGGGTTTAAATCATATACCGCATTGACAACGGCTGTTGCTTTTTCTATATCATTGGCACTTTGATTATACAGTGCGCCATGTGGCTTCACATGATGAAGAATGCCTTTTTCTACCGAGACAAATGCTTGCAAAGCACCAACTTGATAGACCATCATATTATAAATTTCTTCCGCACTAACATCCATATTTCGACGCCCAAATCCTTGAAGATCAGGATAGCCTGGATGTGCTCCAATACGAATATTTTTACGAATAGCATTTTGTACAGTCCTATGCATGATTGTATGATTCCCTGCATGATACCCACAGGCTATATTAATTGACGTTACATAGTCTAAAATTTCGTCATCTTTGTCGAGTGTCAAAACATCCATACCTTCGCCCATATCACAATTAATATCAATTGGCATACGATTCCTCCGTTAGTACAAATCTTATTGTGTTAAACATACGCATTTGGGCAACTTTATGTAAATCATCTTCATGGATGGTAGCAATGATTGGATAGCCGCCGACTGTTTGGGCATCGGCCATTAAAACAATAGGCTGACCGCTTTGTGGCACTTGAATTGTCCCAAATTGGGTCGCTTCTGAAAGTATATCTTTCCTCGTTTTCAAATCGAGGACGTTCCCTTTTAAATAATAGCCCATACGATTCCCGCCAAAAAATTGATAGGAGCTAGCTAAAAATTGTTGGCTACTTTCTTCTGTAAATAATTGAAAATGAGGCCTTTTAAAAACCCTTACTGTAATAGCCGTATGAAAATAAGGGCGGTAAGGTGCATACAGCCCTCTTGTCCATGATAATGGCGTTGCATGTTGCCCATACAACACACTGCCCACACATGGAGTACTATCTACCATTGGTAAGCTGGCTTTACTACCAAGTACAAGGTCTGTTTGAAATCCACCTTTAGGTGTGAGATAAACAATGGAGCCGTTCTTTACGCTTTTGATAGATAAAATATCTCCCTTAAATAATTGAAAGGTTTTCCACATTTCAATGGGACGTCCATTTAATAAACACAGACAAGTTGCACCAGTCAATACATAAGTTCCATCATTTAACGCTTGAAATTCAAAACCACCTATAAACATTTCAAACGACGTTTGGTCCACTGTCGCATTATCTACAATAGTATGTGCAACTTGAAATGATACTTTGTCCATTGGCCTTGATCGAGGGACCCCAAATGCTCGGTAGCCCTCCCTCCCTTGATCTTGTAAGCTACCATAAACACCTTGTTTTTTAACAATAAGAAGTGGCTTCAATTGCTACACTCCTTTACTTTTATTTCTAAAAACGCCTGTTTGGTTATTTCGTAAAATTGCACTTGACCTCCAAGAGTAAAGAGAAAAGGGGCTTTCCTATGAATATCAAATAATGTAAAAGGTGTCTTACCGATAATATTCCATCCCCCTGGTGAATCGAGAGGATATATCCCTGTTTGTAACCCGCCAATACCGACCGATCCTGCGGACACAAGCGGGCGTGGTTTTGTTAAACGTGGGACAAATAATTGGCTATGTAAGTCCCCTAAATAAGGAAATCCAGGTAAAAAGCCGATTAAATAGACACTATATACTTTATCCATATGCAATTTTTTTATGGCCTCAAATGGCAAAGCTGTAACATCCATCACACGGTGCATATCCAAAGCATATTCCTCATCATAACAAATTGGTATTTGTAATGGTTGGCTTGTTACTTCACCAACCTGGGCGTTCCTTTGCATTGTAAGCCATTGTTCTTGTAAGAAGGCTATATCTACTTGGTGTTTCACATATGCTGTAACCGTATGATAACTAGCAACACTTTCAATAAGATTGGTATGTAGCATTTTTTTCAAAAAGCGGTTAAACTGTTGGACTAGCTGAAAATTTTCTTGCGAAATGGCTTCATCGAAGGCAAAACGGATAGTGTATTGACTAATCCACATTGTATGAGGGAACTCAATGATTTGTTTCACGAATGGTTTCCTCGATACAAAGCTTAATGCACGTCATTAAATCTTGCATATTCCAACCTGGTATTTTGCCGTGCTGAATCGCTAATTCAAAAGATGCCGGAATATGAATAAAGCCAGCACGAATCCCTGTATGTTGCTTAGCATAAACTAGCCCTTCATACATAATATTATTGCATAGATAGGTACCTGCCGTATTTGAAATTTCTGCAGGATAACCTTCTTTACATAATCGATCAACCATTTTCCGAATAGGTAAATTGGTTATATAGGCATCCTGCCCCCCATCATCAATGCTTTCATCAACAGGCACATAGCCATTGTTATCAGGCTCTCCATCTTTCACATTAATCGCTATGCGCTCTGGTGTGATCTTAAATCGTCCACCAGCTAACCCTAAGGACATAATAATTTCAGGCTGTATTTCCCCAATATATCGCTTTAACTGCTGCGCGGATTGCTGAAAATCAACGGATAGCGTCCGTCCAACAATTTCATAGCCGTCCATTATACTCCCGTTTAAACTTTCTACAATTTGCATCGTAGGATTGATTGTGTAGTCTAAAAATGGGACAAAGCCCGTTAATAGTATTTTTTTCATATTCTTCACCTAATTTCTATCGGACATTGCTTTATCACAAGCCCTTTTCATTTTTTTAATGAATACTGCAAAGTCGGTTCTCCAATTCCCCGAACTCTATAACCTGCAACCTGCTTCAATTTTATCAAACATTAAAAATAAATGCCCTTGATCGCTATTAAATTATGCTATTATTCTAAATTTTTTGTCCTATACTATTAAACTTTAGATGGTTCTTATCCAAGTTGAAATCCGAACTATAAAATTCGATAAATAAAAGAGTATGACACAAGTCATACTCTTGAATTAAATATTAATGTACTGTAAAAACGATTGAAAATCAGTACCACAAACTATAGTACTATTAATTTAAATGTGCAGTCGCCTGCTTCATCACGTATTTCCCTACTCCAATATAAATAGCTACTGTTGCTCCAATGAAAACGAATGTCATTGCTGACCGCTCCTTTTCTTCTTATTATGTACACTATAGCACAAATTCGTTGATTTTGAAAATCATTCTCATTAATATAATATAAATTTCATCCGATTTCGTCAAGACATACTTTCATCTTACCCTTTCAGCATGGTAAGATGTAGAAAAGTCGGAAAAAGGATGCGGTAATGATGAGTAATTCGAAGTACTTTCAAACTATTTTAAACGGGACAATCCATGCATTAAAAACAATCCTACCTATGGACATCCAAGTGAAAGCGCCAAGTATTATTTCTGAGCCCTTTCAACAACAGCAAATGGGTGTATTAATTGGCTTAATTGGAGATGTAAAGGGACGTGTAATTATAGATTCCTCCCCTGAAGTATTTAGCGGTATCGGCAGTACAATGTTTGGTATGCCATTAGAAGGAGAAATGCTAGAATCCTTCACTGGTGAATTTGGCAATATGATTGCAGGTAATTTATGTACAGCAGTAGGACAGGAAAATTTAGAAATTGATATTACACCACCTACTGTTATGGTCGGTAACACAAAACTTTATGGTTTTGAAAAAGCATTTGTTCTACCTGTTACGATTCCCAACATTGGTGCACTTACGGTATTACTGACGATTGAAGAAGAAGTCATAACAAGTTAACTGTGGCTCTTTCAAACGATACATTCTATGTAACTACAGCTAGTATTTATGAATACGCTTTGTTATACGCATAAAAAGGAGTTGGCTCATATTAGAGCCAACTCCTTTTGCATTTCAATATTTCACATTTTTTTCACACATTCTACTTAGATGTGTGATTTTTTTCACATCAAATTGAATTGGATAGTAATATTATGACTTTAAGAAAGCTACTATGAAAGCTTAGGAGGGAGTAAAAATGGCTAATAATAAAAAACCAGAAGATAATCTAAAAGGTTCACTTTATGGCGTGTTCGGAGTAGGCTTTATCATTATTTTAATTTGGATTTACTGCTTCAATTTATTTATGGACCGCTTTTAATTTCCTTAGTAAAAGGCACTATTTCATTAACATGATGTAAGTAATACAACAGAGGAGGACAACAGAGATATGCATATACATAAATATGAGAAGTACTGGTTGGTATTTGGCGTAGCTACGTTAGTTGCATTTCTTATTATTCTTGGTATCGGTGCATTCCATCAAGGCTCACATCCGAACAGTAATAAGAAAACCATCGATTATGAAAAAGTAAAAGAAATTGCACCATTTACAAATCCAGGTGTACACAAAGTGGAAGGAAAGGATTGGGATTATGAGGTGGTTATTTTAGCATCTGCTTTCTTTTACAATCCACCTGAAATTGAAGTACCACTTGGTTCAAAAGTAAAATTTATCGCAACAAGTGAAGACGTGATTCATGGGTTTGAAATTGCAGGCACTAATATTAACATGATGCTTGAACCTGGATATATTTCTGAATATGTAGCTGAAATCAATCAAACTGGTGAATTTTTAATAGTATGTAATGAATACTGCGGTACAGGACATACGCTTATGCATTCTATGCTGAAGGTGGTGGATCCAAATGAGTCTAAATAACGCTATGACAAAGGTGGATCGTCGTGATGCGAAACTAGCCCTTGCCCATGTTTATGTGGCATTTATCGCATTATTATTAGGTGGTCTCGCCGGTTTATTACAAGTATTTGTACGTTCAGGTCAATTCAAATTGCCAGCTGGTATTGGCTATTATCAAGTATTAACAGTTCATGGTGTCTTACTCGGTCTTATTTTAACAACGTTCTTTATATTCGGTTTTCAAATCGCAGGTGTTAGTCGTACATCTGGTACTTTTACAGATAAACAACGCTTGCTTGGATGGATTGGTTTTTGGTTCATGACGATCGGTACAGTTGCGGCTGCAGTCATGGTGTTATTAAATAAAGCAACTGTCCTTTATACATTTTACGCACCATTGCAAGCGCACTGGATTTTTTATCTCGGTTTAACACTCGTAGTTGTTGGTTCTTGGATTGGTTCGGCAGGACAAATTTTGCGCTATGTTCAGTGGCGCAAAGAACATAAAGGCCAAACGTCTCCCCTACTATCTTTTATGGTAGTAGTCAATAATTTACTATGGTTCGTTGCTTCTTTAGGCGTAGCCGTTTCTGTTTTATTCCAACTATTACCGTGGTCACTTGGTCTTATTGAACGTGTAGATGTATTACTCTCTCGTACACTTTTCTGGTATTTCGGCCATGCGCTCGTTTACTTCTGGTTATTGCCAGCCTATATGGTGTGGTATGTAGTCATTCCTAAAGTCATTGGCGGAAAAGTTTTCTCTGACTCATTAGCTCGCTTATCATTCATGCTGTTTTTAATTTTCTCAGTACCGGTTGGTTTACATCACCAATTAACAGAGCCTGGTATTGATACAACATGGAAATTTATTCAAGTAGTATTAACAATGGCAGTTGTTGTGCCTTCCTTAATGACCGCATTCTCTTTATTCGCAACGTTTGAATTACGTGGTCGTGAGCTTGGTGGTAAAGGACTTTTCGGCTGGTTTAAAAAATTACCTTGGAAAGATGCACGTTTTATCGTTCCATTTATCGGTATGCTTGCTTTCATTCCTGGTGGTGCCGGTGGTATTGTCAATGCATCTTACCAGATGAACCAACTTATTCATAATACTATTTGGGTTCCAGGGCACTTCCATTTAACATTTGCAAGTGCAGTTGTTTTAACGTACTTTGGAGCAGCATTTTGGTTAATCCCTCATTTAACAGGTCGTAAACTGACAAAGTCATTAAATTCACTTGGTATTGTTTCTGGCGTGTTATGGGCAGTAGGTATGACGATCATGTCAACAGCCATGCATATTGCAGGATTACTTGGTGCTCCACGCCGCTCTGACTATTCAGAATATGGCGGTGCACAACAAGCATATGATTGGATTCCCTATCAGATTGCGCAAGCGGTTGGTGGTACTATTTTATTTATTGCGATTTTAGTTATTACGTATGTCGTGATTAAGCTCGCTTGGTTTGCACCAAAAGGCGAAGAGGAATTCCCAATTGCTTCAATCCATGAAAGCAGTGGTCCAACACCACCTATGCTTGAAAACTTTAAAGTATGGCTGGTCATTTTAGTAGCGTTAATAATTTTTGCTTACACAATTCCAATCTTTGATATTATTTCAAATTCACCAGCAGGCTCAAAAGGCTTTAAGCTCTGGTAAAATATTTTAAAAACAAGCGATTTCTCATTGGAGAGAAATCGCTTGTTATTTATAGCTGATACAATTTTGTATATTTTTCTTGTAAATAGTTTGCAAGATACTTGGCATTTAAGCCTTCTCCTGTCGCCTCTTGTAGTAGCTCGAACGGCTTTTTCAGCGCACCGTATTGATGGACTTTGTCTGTTAGCCATTCGCGAATTGGCAGAAGCTCCCCTTTTGACAGTAAGTCATCAAAATTTGGAAGATCTTGATCCATCGCATGCTTCCATTGTGCCGCATAGATCATTCCTAATGCGTAGGATGGGAAGTAACCAAACATGCCCCCTGCCCAGTGTACGTCTTGTAAAACACCTTTCGCATCGTTGTCTGGTCGGATGCCTAAGTATTCTTCATACTTTGCATTCCACACTTCTGGAAGGTCTTTAGCTTGTAGATCCCCATTGAACAAATCACGTTCAATTTCATAACGAATCATAATATGCAGTGGATATGTTAGCTCATCTGCTTCAATACGAATTAGTGATGGCTCTACCATATTAATAGCACGAAGAAAATCATTTAACGGAACATCTCCAAACTGTGCTGGCGAATGTTTTTGCAAACGTTCATAGTTATGCGCCCAGAACTTTTCATTGCGACCAACCAGATTTTCATAGAATAGTGATTGCGATTCATGGATGCCTGTCGATGTCCCAGTTGCTAATAGTGTACCGGCAAGCTTGGCATCAATATTTTGCTCATACATCGCATGCCCACATTCATGAATCGTGCCAAAGATAGCTGAACGGAAATCATACTCATCATATTTCGTTGTAATACGTGCATCTCCATGATTAATGCCAATCATAAATGGATGGACACTTTCATCTAAGCGACCTGCGTCAAAATCATAGCCAAGCTGCGTTAGCATCTCTAATGACAATGCTCGCTGTGCCTCTTTCGGAAATTGTTTAAATAACATCGTTGTATCTGGCTTATTTGGAGAAGCTGCGATTTTTTGGACAAGCGCCACAATCGTTTCACGTAATTCGCCAAATACTTGATCTAACACCTCCGTCGTCATATCTGGTTCATATAAATCAAGTAACGTATTGTATATAGAACCGTTTTTAACGCCCCAATATTGTATAAATTTCTTTTGCCATTCAATGATTTGCTCTAGATAAGGTAAAAATTGCGCAAAATCATTTGTCGCTTTTGCTTCTTCCCAAACTGTTTCCGCTTTCGCTTGTAAAATAACATATTCTTTATATTCTTCAGCGGGAATTTTCTTATTTTGATCGTAATTTTTGCGTACTTCCTCGACTAAACGGCGTGTTACATAGTCCAGTTCTGTGTTTTGTGCCTCTAAAGCCGTCAGTAGTTCCCCTAATTGCTCACTCGTTTGCATGTCAAACAAGGAGGACGATAATGTGCCAACTACTTCTGAACGCTGCGCTACCCCTTTCTTAGGTGCACCAGTACGCATATCCCAATAGATTACCCCCAATGCTTCCTGATAGTGCTGCATTTTTTTCACATAGTCTGTAAATTGCTGTACAGTCATATCCAATCATCCTCCTTTTTTACGTTACTAGTTTAGCATATTTCCGAAAATTTTGTATATTCGAGTGCCAGTCACCAAAACAATTTTGATAATTCAGAGTTTTAACACTACCATTATGCAATCTTCTGTGGAATGCACATCTCTCATGTCTTATCAGCGATTGCACAAATTATCATCAGTAATCTTTAGGCTTAAAAGAAAGAACTCCCTTCTATTTGAAGGGAGCATTTATTTTAAAATGGGGGTTTCAACTAGTTTTATGCTCGGTTTCCAATCAAACATATTGTAAAGCAGACATATAACGTTTGGGAAACGCTATTTGTCTTCAAACATACTAGTTATATGTTTTGGCAAATTTGTAATACTTGCTTAACGGCTTGTGCTGATTGATTGAGCGCCGTTTGTTCTTCCTGTGTAAGGTGCAATTCAATAATCGATTCAATGCCATTACCGCCTAAAATCGTCGGTACACCTAAAAATAATTCATGGTAGCCGTACTCTCCTTCTAACAGGGCAATGGAAGGAATAATTTTTCGTTGATCTTTCATAATGATTTCCACCATGTGCGCACAGGCAGCAGCTGGCGCATAGTAAGCACTACCATTGCCCAATAAGCCTACAATTTCACCGCCGCCTTTACGTGTACGTTCGACGATTTGTTGTAGTCTATCTTGGGGAATAAGCTTTTCTAACGGGATGCCTCCTGCATAGGAATAACGGATTAATGGCACCATTTCATCACCATGTCCACCTAATACAAATCCCGATACATCTTCGGGTGCAATTTGTAACTCTTGGGCTACAAATGCATTAAAGCGTGCGGTATCTAATACGCCAGATTGTCCGATAATACGATTTTTAGGAAATCCTGTTTCTTTATAACATACATATGTCATCGCATCTACTGGATTGCTTAATACAAGAACAATGCTATCAGGTGCATAGTGTTTAATTTGTCTCGAAACTTGTTGAATAATTTTCGCATTTGTCGTCACTAAATCATCTCTGCTCATCCCAGGTTTACGTGGAATACCGGCTGTAATAATAACGATAGATGCGCCTGCAATATCTTCATAATTACTTGTTCCTTGGATCGACACATTAAATTTTTCAATCGGCCCTGTTTGTAATAAATCCAGTGCTTTCCCTTTTGTTGGATTTTCAGCTTCTGGAATATCTAACAACACAACATCGCCTAATTCCTTTTGTGCGAGGAATAAACTCAATGTTGCACCCGTGTGACCGGCTCCAATAACAGCAATCTTATTTTTGCGAAATGCCATTATGCTTCACCTCAATTGTCCGTAGTTGCTGCTTCTGTTGTTTTTTAGCACGTGCCGGTGTTGAGACCGGTTTTTCTTTGGCGTCTCTGGTCCTTTAATCATATTGAAAACATCTTCGTCTGGTCTAGGAATGACGTGTGCGCCTAATAATTCTCCAACGCGTTTTGCCGCCTCTTTACCAGCATCGACTGCTGCTTGTACTGAGCCAACATCGCCTGTTACGACGACTGTTACAATACCACCATCGACAAATTCTTGTTTAACAATCGTGACATCAGATGCTTTAATCATCGCATCCGCAGCCTCATAAGACCCCACTAATCCCTTTGTTTCAATCATGCCAATTGCGCTACTCATTGTTTTCACCTCGCATTACATCTGTAGAGTCTATAATTCCGATTACAACTGCATCAATAGGGAGGGGATTGTCCTTCATAATATAACGGGAAGACCCTCCACTCGTAATCAGTACATCATCACCAATCCCTGCACCGATGCGATCAGCTGCTACTATTTCCGTACGAATTGGCTGTTGGTTGGAATCAATTGGTTGGATAATTAATAGTTTTAAGCCATTTAACCCTTCTTCCTTACGTGTTGCCCATACGCTGCCAATCACTCTTCCCATCTGCATAAACTCACCCTCTTTAGGTTGTCTGGATAATACTTATTATTCAGAGCGAATCGTTATTTTTTTATTCAGCTCTCGTATTTTGTCATAAGCTAATGCTGTCACGATGGTTCTTTTTGGCACGACAATTTCTTGAGCTTCGATTTCCAGTACATCTACCTGTGAAAGTAACTTTTTTTCAAAGTGATAGATAGATTGTTTTGCAGGCGCTTGCTTTGCGACTAGTGGCATTTCCTTTACAGTCAAAGGTTCCATCACTTGTCCATTAACAATTTCTGCAAAAGCACCTTGCTGAATTAAGCCTGCATTTGCTTCATCCGTATCGATATGCATTTCCAAACGATAGCGCTCAGATACACGAATCATCACATTGGATAAAATAATCGGTCGTAGTCCTTGCACTTTGATTTGTACCGACTGCCCATCTACTACTTGAAATCTTTCGCTATCGGCAGGAGACATATGAATATGCGCTTGTGCAATAATGAGACCTTCTGGCAAAACAACACTACCTTTTGGACCAATTAACGTCACAGGGCTAGAGTCTTTAATATCCCCAGAGATTCTTAATGGCGGCTTGACGCCGAGCTTCATCGCATCTGTCCAACTCACTTCTACTTGTGTTAACGTTCGTGCTGGACCTAATATGCGAACTCTTTCAATAGAACCTTTTGGTCCTGCAATGACGACCGTTTCTTCAGCAGCAAATTGTCCTGGCTGCGAAAGCTCAAACTTCGGCGTTAATTGATAGTTTTCTCCAAAAAGCTGCTCCACTTCTGCCTGTGCAAGATGTACATGTCGCGCGGATACGCCGATTGGAATTTTACCGTCATCTGGGCGGGAAGGCTGATTTTTTAATACTTGCTGTAAAACTTCTTCGACGATTTTTTGCACTAATTGTTCTTGCATCAAACCTCCTCCTTACGAACATGATTTCACAATTCTTCCTTGTGCTTGTTGTGCAATAAAGCCCGCATTGGCCTCATCTGTATCAATATGCATTTCTAAGCTAAAATCATTTGAGACACGTACTACTACAGCACGAAATGTTACAGGTCTTTCACTGTCAACTTCTACAGAAACGATTTCATTATTGTGTACTTCCAATGCTTTCGCATCTTCTTCTGTCATATGAATATGGGCCTGTGCAATAATGACTCCTTGCTCGATTAACACTTCTCGTTGTTGATAGATAAGTTTAATACTAGCTGAATTTTCGATATCTCCCGATTGTCTTAGGGGAGGGTTTAAACCTAGTTTCATCGCATCTGTTCGACTGATTTCCACTTGCGTTGCTGCCCTTACAGGTCCTAATACACGCACATTGTGAATGACTCCTTTTGGTCCCTCAATGGAGACACGCTCTTTTGCTGCAAACTGTCCTGGTTGCGAAAGGTCAAAATCCTTTGTCAACGTTGCGTTTGGACCAAATAGTGCTTGTAAATCTTTTTCACTTACATGTATATGACGGGCTGAAATGGCAACTGGAAATGCTTGTGATTTTATATTCAAGTTAGCCACCTCTAAATCTAGTAACTGATTTTTTTACTGTTGATAGTAGGCATTCATCACATCAAATTTACAAGCGATGAATGCCTCTTCAGTCGTGTAATTAAGCTTCTGCTTTTGGTAAAATTAATTCTAATTCGTTATGAGGGCGTGGAATTACATGCACAGATAGCAATTCTCCAACACGTTGAGCTGCTGCTGCACCTGCATCCGTTGCTGCTTTTACTGCACCTACATCGCCACGAACCAAAACAGTAACAATTCCGCCACCAACATGGACTTTCCCTACTAAATTGACACTTGCCGCTTTTACCATTGCATCCGCTGCTTCAATTGCTCCTACAAGACCTTTTGTTTCTACCATTCCTAATGCTGTACTCATTTGTCATTCCTCCAATTATTTAGTTTGTAATGTAATTTGCTTTAAAACTTGATCAACAATTTGTTGCACCACTTTTGTATCCAATGATGGTGCTTGTGCCTTTATATTTTCTACCACCGGATGTAAATCAAATTCCGGAGCTGGCACCTCTACATCTTTCATGCCATAAGCCATGCGCTTAATATTTAATAAATGTCTAGCTGTAATGTTATCGGACGTAATATTACCACCAAATGTCCCACAACCTAATGTAAAGGATGGCGCTAATCCAGTCGTACCACCAACCGCACCAATTGAAGATAGCGTGTTCACAACAATACGCGACACTGGTAAATCAAGCGAAAACTGCTCTGCTAGCGCTGTATTTTCCGTATGAATAGAACAAGAATGTCCCCGTCCTCCAATATTCAGTAGATCAATCATTACTTGTTTGGCCTCTGTGCTATCCTCTACTGTGTAGAAAGCAAATATTGGTGATAGCTTCTCTAGTGAAAATGGAATGTTTTTTCCAATCATTGTCTCCAACCCAACAAGTACTTTCGTCTCTTCTGGCACCATAATGCCGATAGAATGTGCTAAACTCACCGCTGATTTTCCAACAATTTGTGGATTCACTTTGCCAGGAACAGGAGATATTAACTTTTCCATCTTTAATTTTTCTTCAGCATTCAATATATAAGCATGCTGTTTCTTTAATTCTGCTAAAACTTGTTCAGCTATCACTTTATCCACAATAATGGCCTGCTCTGTCGCACAAATGGTGCCATTATCAAAGGATTTACTTTGCACTAGCTGACGTGCGGCTTTTTGAATATTGGCTGATTTTTCGATGTAAGCTGGTACATTGCCAGGACCTACCCCATAAGCTGGTTTTCCAGAGCTATATGCAGCTTTGACCAACGCCCCACCGCCCGTTGCTAAAATTAAGTGAATCTGTGGATGTTTCATTAATTGTTGTGTCGCTTCCATTGAAGACATTGTTAAACATTGTAACAACCCTTCTGGCGCACCAGCATTTTCTGCCGCAACTCTACAAATATCTAAAGCTTCCTTTGTACATTTAACGGCATATGGATGCGGGCTTAACACAAGGACATTTCTCGTTTTTAAAGAAATAAGCGTTTTAAAAATGGCTGTAGATGTAGGATTTGTTGTTGGCACAATTCCTGCGATAACGCCAAATGGACTAGCAATCTCTGTTACTTTCTTTAGTCGATCTGTGCCAATCACGCCAACTGTCTTTAAATCTTTAATATCTTCATATACATCTCTTGACGCTACTTCATTTTTCATTTTTTTATGATTTTGGATACCCATCCCTGTTTCTTCGACAGCCATTTTGCCTAATCGTTCTGCCTCTTTAAATGCGGCATCCGCAACAGCCTTCACAATACTATCCACTTGTTGTTGGGAATATTGCATATAGGCCGCTTGTGCTGCATTTGCTTGACTAACAGCGTCTCTCATTTCCTGAATGGCTAATAAGTCTTTATCTAATGTCGCCATAAAGCCGCCTCCTTTCTAAATAACCGGATTTCTCGCAACATGTTCAATTGCTTCTCTAAATGCATCTGCAGCAGCTTGGCAGGAAGACTGACTGCCGCTAACTATGCCACCACCAAAGTTGGTTTCGGAAGGTGGTCCAAAAAATAGTTTTAGCTCTACATCTGCTGCCTTTAAAGCGGCATCTAAACCGACAACCGCCTCAAGTGGTGGTGCGATTAAATAAGCGAGCGCAGTGCCAATCTTAACGTCTGCTAACTGTGCTAAATAGCTGCCACAGCTTGCCACAGTATGCGCAAAAAGTGCATGGTTTTCATTGTTATTAATGGCTTCGAAATACGTATCAAATTGCACTTTTTGCTCAATTGCCTCCAGCCCACTTCGAATTTCATCTGGGGAGCTACCCGCTATAATGCCAATCATTTCACCAGATAATGGTCCTGACGCATGAGCCGCTCCTGCATAGAAGCTTTTTGCATAAACCACTTCTACATCTGCTTTTTTTGTCGCTTCATCTAAAGCTACATATCCGACATCATCAATGGTTAGTGTGACTAGCCCAATGCTATGCTGATTTGGCTTCAACGCAAGCTGTGCTGCCAAGTCTCTATTCACTCTAGGAATCATCTGCATAGCCAAAATATCAGCCATAATTTTATGAGGATGCATTGCTTGTTCCCCCTAACCTTCTTTTGCGACAAGGTTTACGCCACTTGCCTTGTATTGCAATATTTTTTGCACGACAGTACCTAAATAAGCTCCTGCCTCTAATGGAGGAATACCACCTTTATGAATGTTCGAAATAACCATTCGATCCGCTTCAACCGTACCTATTCTCGGCTGATAACATAAATACGCACTCATCGACTCTGCTGACACTAGACCAGGACGTTCACCAATTAAGTAAACAATGACCTCTGCTTGCAATAGCTCGCCAATTTCATCCATCAGCGCTACACGCCCTTTATCGATGTAAAAAGTAGTGCCTATTTCAATATTTAAATTGGTAAGACTTTGTTGTAATGCTAAATATACATCTTGGACATTTTCTTCAATCGCACTCGCACTTAAGCCGTTGGAAATAATAATTTGCACGGTTGGTCGTGCTTTACATGTTGATTGAATACGTGTCTTCGCTTCATCAGATAAGCGGCGACCTAAATCCGGTCTCGTAATGTATTCTTCTTTATCCGTTACTTTTGTTGTTACTTGGAAGACATTCAGTTTTTGTAATAGTGCTTCTGTCACTTCTCCATACACAGCATCTACTGCAGCCGCATGATCGAGTCGGAATTTCAACCAAGTTTTTGTTTTTGGTCTTGTCCCCGCTCTACCCACACCAATTCTTGCAGGTGTATGCTTTTTAGCTGCTTGCACACTTTCTGATACATTTTGCTCTTCAAATTGAAAAGCCTTCGCCGTTTCTACAGTTGTAGATCCATCATAATTAGTAGTATTGTGCGAATAATCCTTTGTAGAAGATGCTTGGTAAAGCTTAATTAACGATTGATCTGGTGTTGCCTGTGGACTTGGTAGTTCTTCTGTATGCTTAGCCGCACTATCATAAATTTTAATTAATGGTTGTTGTGGTTCTTCAATTGGTGTAGCTGTTTTTGAAGAAGTGCCCGATGTATTCGTCATTTTCTCCATCACAAGTTGTGTAATCATGGATACTAGCTGTTCATTCAATGGTCTCACCTACCTTTCAAATATCGATAAATCGCCAGCTCTAGCTGAAAGACGACCATTTTCGTAAATGCCCATTTTTTCTAACCAAGCTAAATATTCAGGTGCTGGTGTTTTACCAAATGTTTGGAGTAATGTTGCCACATCATGGAAGCTCATAGACTGATAGTTCAGCATAATATCGTCTCCCATCGGTGCGGCAATAATAAAGTTCACACCTGCTGCAGTGAGTAACACACTTAAATCTTCCACATCATTTTGGTCAGCCTTAATATGATTGGTGTAACAAATATCAACGCCCATTGGAATGCCGTGCATTTTACCCATAAAATGATCTTCTAACCCTGCCCGAATGACTTGCTTGTTGTTATATAAATATTCAGGGCCTATAAAGCCAACAACTGTGTTGACTATGTACGGATTAAAATGTCTAGCAAATCCATAGTTGCGTGATTCGAGTGTTACTTGGTCTATGCCCATATGTGCTTCAGCCGAGAGCTCGGAACCTTGCCCAGTTTCAAAGTAAAATAAATTCGGGCCCGTTCCCGTTCCCTGTTTCTTCACGAGTTCCTCTGCTTCTCGAATTAAGTCAGCAGAAATGCCAAACGAACGGTTTGCAATTTCTGTCCCTGCAATACTTTGGAAAATCATATCGGCAGGAGCTCCTTGCTTAATGGCTTTCATTTGTGTTGTAATATGAGCCAATACACAGTTCTGCGTTGGAATCGACCAATCAGTAATAAATTCTTTTGTCGCCTGTAACACCTTTTTAACGCTTTCGACCGAATCATCTACTGGGTTAATGCCGATAACTGCATCACCGATTCCATAGGACAATCCCTCTTTTAATGAGGCAATAATGCCATCGATATTGTCTGTTGGGTGGTTCGGCTGTAGTCTTGAAGAAAGCGTACCCTTTTGCCCTATCGTAATATTGCAAGTTGATAAGATTTCTACTTTATTGGCTGCATGAACAAGATCTAAGTTAGACATCAATTTCGTAACGGCTGCAATTACTTCTGAATTCATGCCTTTACTTAAACGTTTTAACTCTCGATCACCTGTATCATTCGATAAAATGTATTCTCGAAGCTGTTCAATACTCCAGTTTTTTATTTCGCCATATATTTGTTCATTAATATCGCCTTCAATAATGCGTGTCACTTCATCATTTTCAGGTGGAACTAGCGGATTCTCGCGTATATCCTTGACTAACAATTCACTTAAAACAGCTTTTGCTGCAATTCGTTGTTGGACAGATTCAGCAGCAATCCCTGCTAGCTGATCTCCTGATTTTTCCTCATTTACTTTAGCCATCACATCTTTTAATGACTGAAAATTATATTTTTCTCCACCAAATATCACCGATAGATTCACGTTCATCCTCCTTACTTTGAGTGGAAAGCAAGTGTTTTCACTACAATGGGGACAACACCAGAAGGTAGCACTTCCCCAATGTCAATGTAATCGCCTGTTTCTACTTTAATTTGATCAATGCATAGTATAGGAACTGTTGGATTAATGGCTTGTAGCGTTTGCCCTATGACCTTTGCATAATCTGATTGAATGACTATGATAATTGGTATGTCCTTGGAGCTTCTTGTTCCTAAGTATCGTAAAATGGCCTCGCACAATGCATGGACATCTTCAAAACTTAAATACGGTAACTCACTAAAATAAAGTGCAAAGGGTGCGCGGTGATCATCCAGTGAAAAAAGTGCATCTGCTCTGTCCACTGCTGTCTTCACGATTTGATCAAACGCTTTCGTTGCTACACCTGAGCAATTAAATACAGGAATATTTTTTAACGGTAATATATCCGCATCAACTTGAATCGTTGCACCACTAATTTCGGTTGTTTGGGTTCCTGCTCCAGTTACTGTAGCGCGAGCAGTTTCCTGCGGCTGTAGCCATAAAAACGCTTGAAGTTGCTCATGTTGTAAAAGCATGTTCGCTAGTTTTTCACCAATATCATCATATTGGCGCTGCGAACAATCATGATCATAAATGCAAGAAGCTACACCACCTGAAAAAACGATTGCATCCACAGGCTTATGCCAATTTGGTAAATGTCCTAACAATAATGGATGTTGTGCATCTTGTAGTTGTCCGCTTAACGTGTTAGCTAAAAAGTCCGCCATTTCTTGAATAAGTTGTGCAACGCGCACGTCTTCTGCAGAGTCACCTACTTGTAATGGATTAGACCAATGCTTCATTAATTGCTTTATAGGAGGTGAGATAGAATAGACTTTGCCATGCTGAAATTCGATTAATCTACCGCCAACATGTAAGGTGCATGTACCGATCACTTCACCGAACTGCATCACTGCAATATTTGCCGTACCGCCACCAATATCTATATTGGCAATTACTTTAGCTGTGTTTTTGGACTGTTGCACAGTCCCCGCCCCTTTTGCAGCAATAATCCCTTCTAAATCCGGACCCGCAGTGGCAACTAAAAACTGTCCAGCTGCATCTGCAAGGGTATGGACAACCTCCCTAGCATTTTCTTTCGTAGCAGATTCACCTGTAATAATAATGGCGCCTGTTGAAATATCCGCTGGTGAAATTTGAGCCAATTGATATTGCTGAAATATAAATTTTTCTATTTGTTCCATATCAATAATGTCTTTCGTAACAAACGGTGTTTTAATAATAGGACTTTGATGCAACACCGTTTTTTCAATAATTTCTATTCGTGGCACATGGGTCACACCAGCAACATTTTTCAACAGAAAACTACTGACAACCATCTTTGTTGTACTTGTCCCAATATCAATGCCTGCACTATAAATTTTTTCTGTCTTCAACCTATACCTCCTCTATGCCACTATGGGCAATATATGAGATAGGGACTATCACGGTCCTTGACAAACTGGCGAATTTCTTCGTCTGACCGCAGTTGAATAAGTGGTGCAATCAACTCAATGCCCTGCTTTTGCCATGCTGATGTTTTCACAATTGGACCGTGCGTCATCACATTTTTTAACAATGCTGTTGCTCTTTCTACATCTGCAAGGGGTGCATCAATTTTGGTAATGACACCAATTTGAATTTTGGGTATACCCAAGCTAAACTGCGGCGGAAAAACACTCCTTGATGACGTGGCATCTTGCAAATAAATCACATGTGTTACTTCAAGTGATGTTGCCATAATATTTCTGTAGTACATTGGATTTTCTATATATTCTCCAGGTGTATCAACAATCCAGTCATCAAATACGAGTGCTTGGGTTTTAATAGCTTGTCCATCTTTGCCTAATAACGCATTCATTAGCGTTGATTTACCAGCTTGCACACCACCTATTATCATTACTCGATTTTTCATTTGACACATCCTATGACTTCGTTATTTTAGATGGCGTATAACCGAGCATTTCCGATAAAAAACGATTAATCTCCAACATCGCCATTTCTACTTCAGATACACTGCCAACAATAACGAGACTACCAGTAAAACGGTCTAAAAAACCTAGTTTTACATTGGCTGCCTTTGTTGCTAAATCCCCAGCAATAATAACTGTTTCGCTCGGTGTACAAGTCATAATGCCGAGCGCACCTGCTTCTTGTATACCAAGTTTTTGAAACATATCTGGATCAGGATTTGCAATTAGATGACTCAATGTTAGTTGCTTACCCGGCACAAACTCCTGAATAAAACGTTTCTTTTCCTCACTCACATTTCATCACCTCTTTCTATCAAGACTTTTGATCTGTTAAATATTCTCCCTCTTTAATAATGCCTGCCTTACGATCCTCTTGTTCTAGTTTTAACGCGGTCGGTACTGATAGCTTGTAAGCTAAAATAATGGCAAGCACCCCTGCTAACAGCTTCCCTGCTATAACAGGCAATATAATGGTTGGTTGGAAATTAGCCGTAAAAGATAAATGGTCGCCTAACAGGAATGCTGAACAAACCCCGAAAGCAATGTTGATTACTTTATCTTTTGGTGGCATCTGACGAACAAGTGTAAACATGGCCAAAATATTAGCACTTGTCGCTAAAATCCCTGCGCTTCCTACTGAAGAAAGACCTAATTTCTTCCCTGCTGTTTCAAGCGGTTTAGAAGCATATTTTCTTATTAAGTACACCATTGGGAATGCACCCGCTAACATAATACCGATATAACCGGCCGTTTCTAATGCGCGGAATTGGTCGACACTATCTGCCATGATGGGATCAAAGCCCCATGCCCCAAAAATCTTAGTAAAAATTCCTGTGAAAATTTCGACAATAGAGAATACAAGCACAAGCTTAATACCTGCATCCATCACATGACCGAAAATCATAAACCCTTTGATCATGCCATTCGGGATAAGCTTTAGCCCTAACGCAATTAAGATAACAAAAATAAATAACGGTAATAAATTAAGTAATATTTGTAAAATAGAAATGGCAAACACATAGGTTGGTGCAGATGTTGTACTAATCACTTCACGAACCTCTGTGTTAAACATCACAATCATAATCGACGAAATAAATGCACCAATCGGAATCGTTAATACGCCTGCCATAATGCCTAATGCCATATACTTATGATCACGCTTGTCTAACATCGCAAGCCCCATTGGAATCGAGAATACAATGGTTGCACCTGACATAAAACCAACGACAAGCGCCATCACCCATCCTTCATACGACTCTTTTAAAGCATTTGCTAATTGATATCCCCCCATGTCCGACGCTAAAATTGCTGTAGCTGCAATTGCTGGGTCAGCTCCAATCAATTCAAAAATCGGACTAATAAAATGACTAATAAACCACGTTAAGTAAGGTATAGCTGCCATGATTCCTGCCGCTGGTACAAAAATATGACCTACTGTATGGAGTCCATTCATAAATTCTTTACCAATTCCATACTCTGCATCTCGAATCGCTCCGATTGCCCCTAAAACTGCACAAATCATAATAATATAAACGATGATCGTTCCTATCATTGCCATCCTACTTATCCCCCCTTTGATTTTGATAAATATATATAAAAAAAAGACGCATTAAAGAAAAATTCTCTTTAAAGCGTCTTTGCTTCATCTATTTACTTGTAATGTATTTATAATTCGTTTTGCAATTGTTACCATTTCCTGTTGACTTTGCATACTCTCATTGCGAATTTTTTTATATGCCTCGTCTTCACTAAGATTTTCTACTTGCATCAGTAAACCTTTCGCTCGTTCGATGACTTTTCGCTTTTCTATCTCGCTTTGCTTATGCAATAATTCTCCGTTTAAACGGTTAAATTTATCGATTTGATGAAACGCCACTTCCAACGCTGGTAGGACATTTTTCTCAGAAAACGGTTTCATAACATACCCTAAAATATTATCCTGTTTCATGTATAATAACAATTCTTTTTCACTATAAGCAGATATAAAAAGCACTGGTATACCGAGCTGCTGTTCAATAATTTTACTCGCCTTTAGTCCATCTAGCTTCGGCATTTTGATGTCCATTAGTATCAGCTGAGGCTTATGTGTATAAGCTAGTTCAATCGCAGATTCGCCATTATTTGCCTGTGCTACTACTTCGTAACCATTATCTTCTAGCATAAACTTCAAATCAATTGCAATAAGTGATTCATCTTCGACAATCATAACTTTCCTAGTCATTTAGGATAAATACCTCCTCACTTACAGGAAACTGAATTTGAGTATGTGTACCTTGTTCACTAGGGATAATTGTAAATGTGCCAGCTAAATCATATTCAACAAGTCTTGTAATAATCTCCATTCCAAAAGATGCCTTCACCTCTTGCATCCCAACGCCGTTGTCGGAAATATGAAGTGAAATAGAAGATGCATCCTGAAGAAATTTTATATCAATTGTTCCTTCCTCACGATCAATAAAAGCATACTTTAAAGCATTTTGTAACAACTCACAAATAATTAATGCGAGTGAAACCGCCTTTTTAGAATGACAATATAGCTGTAGTTCATCGTGATGGAAGATTAATTGAATGGCTGCTGTATGAGAAGTGCCAACCATTTTATACCCTATTTTTTTAGACAAAGCGATAACATCCACTTTTTCTTCCGCATTATCCTCATTTTCTAAAATAAGTTCGTAAACAGAAGAAATACTATAAATGCGATTTAATGCTTCCTGAAAAGCACTTGCATTTGAAGCCGCTAGGTCATTGCGCATTTGCAGTCGCAATAGGCTTGTAACCGTTTGTAAATTATTTTTTACACGATGATGAATTTCCCGTATAGCAAATGTTTTCATCATCAGTTCATTTTCTTTCAGCTTTAGCTCTGTTAGATCATGAATAATAAGCAGTGTCACTTTATCATTTTGACTGCGGATAGGAATTTTTTTCACAATAAAAGATTTACGATCAATCGTAATTTCTAAGAAAAAGACATCATCGCCTTTATCATAGACCTCTTGTAAAAAAGGTAATATTTTATCCAAAGCAACATTATCGAAATTTTCTAATCCTGAAAGTTCCGTTATAAATCGGTATCCTGCAGGATTGCTATAAATGACCTTATTTTCATGATTTGTCAGAATAATTGACTCTACTAATAAATCAGACACAACTGGAATTGGCTGCGCGTTGGGTTCGACAATATGTTCAATTAATGCAAAAGGCATATTTTGAAAATCATCCTTTGGTGCAGTTTGCATCTTAACCTTTTTTTCTTGAATCAACACGGCGATAACCTGTCCATCATCATTAAAGAGGGGGACAACGTTTTGTTCTACAGTTAGACCTTCCTGTGTGATTGCTCTCGAAATGGATGATCTTTCTTTATGTTTAAAAGCTGCAAATACTGCTGGCTCGAAGCTTTCAAAGACAAATTTTCCAATCACTGATTTTTCATATAAACCAATTTCTTTTGTAGGGAATGCCTCTGCTACAACAATTGCATGTGGTAAATTTTCCATCATACAATCTATGAACATATAGCAATCTGTCAACTCAGCATAATAAGATAGTGTAGTTTCAATTTCTACTAACTTCTCGATATCCTTACCTGATAAGCTTGTATATTTACTACACAACGATTGAATGCTCGACAGGTCCACCCCCTATCATAGAATACTCAACAGTGATTGTGACTATTCCTTTAAATTTCTTGTCATCATTATAAACCTTTTGCAAAATTATTTTCAAGAAGAAAAATTTTTATATTTAATAAAATTCATTGCATTACAAAGAACTATATAGTTTAAAACAGAAATATTCAACACTTTTTTCGACAATCTCTAAAAGCGGCACAATAATTATTATTTTAAAATAGCAAAAAGGCAAGTTTACGCCAATGGTAAACTTGCCTTTTTTTTTACTTTATTTCTGGTGTCACTGCTAAAATATTTTCAAATGTTTTCTGCTGTTTCGCTTCTTCCTCATTTAACAATATATGAATATCGCCATGATCATTCGATGTGCGAATTAATCGTCCCATTCCTTGTTGCAAACGCAATTGCATAAATGGTAACTCTACTTCTTCATACGGATTTTCAGCAAACGTCCGTTTCGCGTCAAATAATGGATCATGTGGTGGGAAAGGTAAGTCATATATTATCACACGTGTTAGCGCCTCTTCTGGCAAATCTAAACCTTCCCATAAATGGTAGGAACATAGTGTTTTTACTGTACCTTCTTGGAAATCACGAACAATAGCTGATAGTTCACGATCTCCTTCAAACGCCACATACATTCGCTCCATTAGTGGTAATTCTGCTTTAAAGTTTAACATCGCTTGTTTTGATTTGAATAATATTAATGTTTTCTCACCGTCTCGTAACAATTGTTGGACACGGGCTGTTTTATTATTTTGAGATAGCTCATGTAAATAAATTCTCATCACTGCTTCATAATCAAACGGTGATGGAACTGAGAAAGATTGGTAATTATGGATACCAAGACTATAAGCAATATAGGAGAAATCCTTATTGACAGATAATGTTGCAGAAGAAAATACGATTGGAAGCTTTTTTGAGAATAACTTTTCTTCTAAAACTTCTGTAATCAGTCGTGGCATAATAACTAATGTTTCTTCACCATCTGTTTCCTCTAACCAATCAACAGCATCGCCTTGTGCAGTAAAAATGCGAAGTGACGCTTGATATTGCTCTAAATATTCCTCTGCCATATTTAACTCATACTCTGGAATCATATACATTTCTGATTCAAAAACAAATTCTTCTAGTAGTACATCTACATCGGTAATCAATTGTTTACCATACTTTAAAAGTGTTGCAGATTTATTAATACGCTTCCGTTCTTCCTCAGACGCCACAATATCATCACGCAACTGATCGAAAAATAGTTCGTGATCGTCTTGCAATTTTTCCATTGCATACAAAGTTCGTTCACGTACTCCATCTACCATTAAACGCTCTAACAGAGGAACAATCGTCGTTGCCTGCACCTTATATGTCATTGCTTTTTGCGCCGCATATTCCAATAAATGCCCTTCATCTAGCACCATCATTGATACTTCGGGAAGTAACGCTAACTGCCCTTCACGTTCACGGGACTCTTTCGTTGCTAAATGCTCCATTAAAAAGTCTTGCGAGCAAATAATTAAATCCGTTGATTTACGATAATGTGCACGATGTAATGTTTGACCACAGCGATTACGCAAATCACATACTGAACATTGCATAATCGCATTATAATTCACTTTATGCCAATCTTCATCACTAACCGTTGGATAATCACTGCGATCACCATATGGTTGGACTGCAATCATCGAGCCTTGTGCATAGACACCATCGGGAATTGAAAAAGCAATATCATCGATCCACTCATCCGTTTCGACTTTTTCTGCTTCTTCGAAACGCTTTAAGCATAAATATTGATCACGTGATTTTGCTAAACGGACATCAATTTCTAAACCGAGTGTTTTTTGTAATTTATAAATATCGCCGCCCTCTTTCACGAGCTGGTCGATTAATGTTTCATCTGCACAGGCAATTAGCGCTGGTTTACCTGTATAGCGTGCATAGGATACAGCCGGCAGTAAATAGGCAATCGTTTTTCCTGTTCCTACTCCAGCTTCAGCAAATAACACATTTTTTTCTTTTAACGCCTGTTCAATTTGATAGGCCATGAAAATTTGCTCATCACGGCATTCAAATCCTTTTTCTGGTAATTCATCATAAAGGACATCGCCCATCCAGTCACCTAATGACTCGAAAAACGAGCGATCCTTCGTTAATGCAAATGGTAAAGATTTACGCAATTGACGTTCCCCCTCATACAATCTGTTCCTATTATACGCGACGAAACGGAAGATAAGAAAAAATCTTATCTTCCGTTATTCTAGTTAGTCTCTCTTGGACTTTTGTCCCCAATATTGATAATAATTTGTTTCAATAAAACCATTGAATAATTTACGTTTTTTCGTTGTTTGACGACCGTATAATTCTTCGAAGTTTTTCATGGAGGATAGCATATATACAGACCAAGTTGGGTAGTTTTTCATGACTTGTCCTAAATCACGAATGACTTGCTCTACTACTTCTACATCGCCAATACGCTCTCCATATGGAGGGTTCCCAATCATTACACCATCTGTTAGCTGTGTTGTAAAATCACGAGCTTGCATTTGTTTAAACGTAATAATATCCCCAAAACCTGCTTCTAGCGCGTTTTCTTGTGCAATACTTACCATGCGATGGTCAATATCTGATCCAAAAATTTCAAGTGGTTGGTCATAGTTGGCTATACTATCTGCTTCATCTCGCACAGCATCCCAAATTTTCGCTTTCATCCACGGCCAACTTTCCGAAATAAATTCTCGATTATAGCCTGGTGCGATATTTTGTCCATACATTGCTGCTTCTAGGGCAATTGTACCTGAACCACAAAATGGATCGACAAACGGACGGTTCGGATTCCATTTAGAAATCTGAACAAGTGCAGCGGCTAATGTTTCTTTTAGCGGTGCTTCCCCTTGCGCTTGTCGGTAGCCACGCTTATGTAAGCCAGCGCCAGAAGTATCAATAGTAAGTGTAGCCACATCTTTTAAGATTGAAACTTCAATTTTGTATGTTGCACCTGATTCATCTAAAAAACCAAGGCGTTTGTAGTGTTGCTTCATGCGTTCTACGATTGCTTTTTTGGTAATCGCTTGACAATCTGGCACACTAAATAATTTAGACTTTACTGATTTCCCTGAAACAGGAAAAGATGCATCCACCGGTAAATATTTTTCCCATGATAGTGCCTTTACACTTTCAAACAATTGTTCAAAAGACTTTGCAGGAAATTGTCCTACAACAATTTTCACTCGATCTGCTACACGTAACCATAAGTTGGCACGAGCAATGGTCGTTTCATCACCCTCAAAATAAACTTTGCCATTTTCGACTGTCGTTTTATAACCGAGTGCCTGTACTTCTTGTGCTACAATCGCTTCTAAGCCCATTGCAGCTGTTGCGACTAATTTATAGTTTGCCATACATTATTTCCTTCCTTGATGTTCAATTTCCCAATACTCAATATACTCCAGCAATTCGGGAAGTGGTAACGGTTTGCTGTAATAATAGCCTTGGATAATATCACAGTTCATTTTCCGTAGTATATCCACTTGTTGCGCTTGTTCTACACCTTCTGCTACAACTTTCATTTTTAGACGATGTGACATTTGAATAATAGCATCTACAACTGCCTGTTTTTCATCGAGCGAGCAAATATGCTGAATAAAGCTACGGTCGATTTTTAAACAGTCGAGTGGGAATCGAACTAAATAGCTCAATGATGAATAGCCTGTACCAAAGTCATCAATAGAGATTTTAAAGCCAAGCTGCTTTAGACGGACAAGCTTGCTTACCGTTTCCGTTGCACTATTCATGACAGTGCGTTCTGTAACCTCTATTTCAAAATTATTGGCAGAGGTGTTATAACGTTCTAATATTGTTTGAATGGACTCTAAAAAGTTTTGCTGTTTAAAATGAATGCTCGAAATATTGATAGCAATCGGTATTTTGCGACCAAATTGTTGTAACTTAGCTGCAGCTTCACATGCTTTCTCAATAATTACTTCACTTAAAGGAATGATAAGGCCCGTTTCTTCCGCATAAGGAATAAATTCAGCAGGCGATACAAAGCCAAGTCGCTCATTATTCCAGCGAACAAGCGCCTCTAGTCCTTGTATATGTTCGTTTTCCAACATAATTTTAGGTTGGAAATGCAACTCAAATTCACGATTTTCAATCGCTCTACGCAATTCAGAATCTAACAAAAGAACGCGTTGCGTGTCTGTTTGTAATTCATCAAAATAAAACGAATAGCCGTTAAGACCATTCTTTTTGGAATAGGTCATCGCCTTATCTGCACAAGTAATAAGTTGCTCGGATGTTTCGCCATCAGCCGGATACATACTTACGCCAATGCTTGTTGAAACAAAAATTTCTTGTCCATTAATGTTCATTGGCTGTTCCATTATAGCAATAATTTGCTCTGCAAATTTTGCTGCTTCGCGAACATTTTTTACATTCGTCAATGTGACGATAAATTCATCTCCACCGTATCTTGCAATGATATCTTTGTTTTTGAGCAATGTTTGAATACGTCTTGCTGCTTCTATCAGAATCGTATCTCCCACCGCATGCCCTAAAGTATCATTTATTTGTTTAAATCTGTCCAAATCCAAGAAATAGACAGCATGCTGTACTGAATGAGAAATAGTAGAAGACGATTCCAGTAAGCTATCCATTCTCTCAATATAAGCAAATCGATTCGATACATCTGTTAATGAATCCGTTAACAAACGTTTTTCTAGTTCATTTTCTACTATTTTTCTTTCAGATAAATCTGAGAAAATGCCACAATAGTTAGTAATTTCTCCACTATCATTCGTTATGCTAACAATTGTTAACCATTCAGGATACACATCTCCTGTTTTACGACGATTCCAAATTTCCCCTTGCCATATTCCTTCTTGTCGTATCTTTTCCCACATTGTCAAATAGAATGATAACTCATGTACACCTGACTGCAATACCGCGGGCGTTTTTCCTATCACTTCATCGCGTTTATAGCCTGTAACGAATTCAAATGCTGGATTAACCATCTCTATTTTTTTATGTTTATCCGTAATCATAATGCCTTCAGATACATTTTCAAAAATTTTCTTCAGTAAGGAAGTGGGGTATTTAGAAATCGAATTAATCTTATCCAGATTAGTAATTACTCCGCCCATATTTCCGCTCCATCCTATTTATCGATACTACCCTTATTTTTAGAAAAGCGCGTTCCTACTCATTTAGTAGGTATGTATGTCGCGTTCATACGATAACGGTGATGTTATAACTTCGAAGCGTATCGACAAAGGCACAATCCATGGTATTCATATTACCTCAGGCCTATATAGCGTATGACTAGACATCGTTAAGTAACAGTTACTTCTTTTATTAGTTCAAAAGAAAAGCTCTCCACCGAATTGGAGAGCGCTTGTTATTTCGTAGATAAGCATCAAAAAATTCAATAAGCCATGTTTTGTTCCCGAGTACTCAAACAGCTTACGCCTCGTACGACCGGGTAGTAATCATCTATCTACAGAGCGAACTCTGTCCCTCTATCCGTTCAATTCCTTCAAGAGAGTGCCCCTACCATAATTTGGGTTTCTCACTCGTGGGGTTTACCTCGTTCCACCTTGTATGTTTCCAAACAAGCTTCGTCACTGTGGCACTTTCAGGAAGTGTCGACCATATCCAATAGACTTAGGTCTTCCTTCCGCCGTCAGCTTTAAGCTGCCTTACCTTATTTTTTCAGTAAGCACGAACACTACGGCCATCGCAGAACCGTGTGAGCATGGACTTTCCTCTACGACGTCTAGCGCCGCAGCGATTACTCGAATTTCATGATGATACGAAGATTATACTAGACTTTTATGATAAATACAATGTAAATGATAAAAATTATTCGTAAAGTTTACTACCAAATACATGTTTTTCTAAATTTGAAAGACGTTTTAGAATATCAAAGTTGGTTGTACCCGCTGCGGATGCGGCTGGTTGTGGTTGTCTCTTTGGTGTATTCTCGATTTCTTCTTTTAGTTGTCTATTCTCTTCTCTTAATTGAGCAACTACTTTTTCAAACGATTCATAATCTTGAATAATTTCATCAAGAAAAGAATCGACCTCTTCTACATTATAGCCTTTAAAATTTTTCTTAAATTCCTTTTCAAGAATCATTTTTGAAGTTAATTTAATGTCCATACACATCGCCCTTCCTCGCACTACATACACGAATTCATTATAGCATATTTCATAACATTATATCGTCTGCAAACATTAATTGTAAGGCTAAACTTGTCGTTTCTTGCGCTTCCCCGGGAAATTATTGCTTATTTCCTAATCTGTGCAATCTCTTTTCCCAAGAAATTTCCCATTTTTGTTTTTGTTCCATTCGCCAATCCTCAGTCGAAGTAATCAGTTGTATGCCTTCTAATGTATAAACAAGGGCCTGTTTCATATCTTTTAAGTGATGCTCATAGATTATGGCTAGTTGTTCTAGTGCCTGCAACTTTTTTCGTGGCTCTATAAAATGGAGTGAAGCAACGAAGGCATCAACTGCTTTGCTATACTGCTTATTTTTTTTAAGTTGCATAGCAAGATAAAATTGGGCATTTCCCGCTTCACGCGCATCAAATTGAGCTGTTACCTTTTCTAAAACGTTTACACTTTGTGGACGTTTCTTTAAATCAGCATACCATTTCCCAATATTCGTGTAAGTATTGGCTGATTCATCACTCGATTGTTCAAATAATAAGTAAGTGGAATGAACATACAAGGTAATGAGCGACAACAAATCCCACTCGTTATGAACAAGTACCTTCATAAGTGCATCTGGCACACCACTTTTCACAGCATCTAAGTAAATAATTGGCGCTAAGTGGCCTGGGATATCCCCAACGCGTGAGAAACCAAGCTTTTCTTCTTCTACTGATTTTAGTTTCAACCGCTCCATATCATTTTTCCATAATCGCTTCGAGCTATGCAATAAATCGATTTGGCGCTGGGTACGAAGTTTAGGTAAAACTTTTTGGTTGAGTGTCCAACGTGTTTCTAGCTGTGGCCTGTCAAAGCTTTTGCCATTATACGTAATAATTGTCGCTGTTTTTTGCCAAAGCCTTGACTCAAACAGCAAGGCTGCTTCATGTGCTGGATCAGCTAAGACATATTGTGTTAATACAAAATCGTGTTTGGTCACTTCTAAAAAACCAAGAAGAAAAATTTGTGTTCCAACACCCTTTAATCCTGTTGTTTCTGTATCAAAAAACAGGACATTTTCGTCCACATTTAATGCATAAGGATGATCAAAATCAGCGGATTGCCATTTAATTAGCGCGTCAAAAAATGACTGTAATGGATAATGACCGTGCTGATAATGGAAAGGATAATGTACTTGTCGCTTAAAAACAATACCAAACTCATTATCGATACGCGTAAGACCAGCTTTCTCCCACTGATTCACATAGTTTGGTATAACCGGCTTTTGATACGTTGATTGCTCATTGGCAACTGGTTGTTGCACCTTTTTTCCGAGCATTTTTTTCATTTGTAGTATTTTATTTTCGTAAGACATCGACTTCACTCATTTTCTACCTGTAAGATTTTTTAATACTGTTAGCAAGCCATCCATTCCTGCTATCAATTAAGGTGGAAAGCCTGTTGCCAAAGCAAACTTATTACAATATGTTCCACTGAATAACCTTATCGATTACCTAGAATCTCTTATGCTACATATATCATACCAAATCTAGACGACTAAAAGGCTCATCGCGCTATTCTGTACCTATCATTACCTCAATTTGTTAGTCAAAAAAGGTGTACGATAATCACGTTACTTTTAGATATGGTGAATAAAGCCAATGTTATCATACGTACCAAAATGAATTTTAATGAATTGTTATGCACCGATTGTTTGCATATGAATATCTTCATTTACAAAGTTTAAATTGTTTAAATAATGAATATTCCAACTAAAAACGCTTTTATGCCACTATTTCCCTCAATAAACAGGTCCTCTAAAACTATCATATTAAATCTTAATCATTAGTAAAGCACATCTTCTCACTTATGTAAAAAGTGAAAAGATGTGCTTTTTCGATTAGCGATTCATTGCTCGGTACATCAATGCAACAAATTGTGCACGTGTCAGAGGATCATTCGGTTTAAAATAGCCATCATCCCCTAATGCAATTCCTTCTTGTTGTAAGGTCGCTATATAGTTGTAACTCCAATGTGTCGGTGGCACATCTTTAAAATGGCTTATACCATTGGGTGTTAGCTGTAACGCTTCTACAAGCACTTTAGCCATTTGTGCACGTGTCAGAAAGGCATCTGGATGAAATTCTCCATTTGAACCATCGACAATCCCTGCCTGATACAATTTCGTAATAGCTTCATAATATGGATGACTCGGCAAAACATCCTTAAATGATACCGTCTCACGTATTGCTTCTAGCTCAAAAGCACGCGCAAACATAATGGCAATATGCTGACGTTTAATATAATCATTCGGACGAAATGTTTTATCTGGATAGCCAGTAATAATTCCTTTTCTCGTCATATCCTGAATCATCTCCCAAGCCCAATGCGTTTTCGGAACATCAGAGAAAATAATGTCTTGCGCCTCCGTCTCTGGTTTTGATGGCTCAGTATGTGGCGTTTCCACAGGATTACTTGGTTCATTTGATGGCGTTTTTGGATTCTCTGGAACGGACGGCGTTGTTGGTGTCGAAGATTGACCATCACTACCAGATGAACTATTTACAAACCATTTTGCATAGAGCGCTGTATCTTTTGTCACCACATCTATTAGGAAATCCCATTGTGTTGTCAAAGTATCGCTCTTATACCAGCCCGCAAACGTATGACCTACCTTTGTTGGTGCTGCCGGTTTCATTATTTTTTTATCATATGTTATAGTGACAGGCGCTACGGTAGTTCCACCATTTGTGTTAAAGGTCACCGTATAACTATTGATTGCCCACTTACCATACAAGGTTGTATCCTCTGCCACTGATTCGGCCGCAAAATCCCACTTGTTAGTTAACGTCGCATCTTTGTACCAACCGGCAAATGTATAACCTGTTTTTGTTGGCGCTGTTGGCGCTGTTGCTTTTTCGCCATATGTTGCTGAGGTTGGGGCTACCGCTGTACCCCCATTTGTATGAAACGTCATCGTATAGCTATTTGCGTCCCATTTCCCATACAGGGTTGTATCCTCTGTCACTGTTTTACCGCAAAATCCCACTTGTTAGTTAACGTCGCATCTTTGTACCAACCGGCAAATGTATAACCTGTTTTTGTTGGCGCTATTGGCGCTGTTGCTTTTTCGCTATATGTTGCTAAGATTGGGGCTACCGCTGTACCCCCATTTGTATGAAACGTCATCGTATAGCTATTTGCGTCCCATTTCCCATACAGGGTTGTATCCTCTGTCACTGTTTCGGCCGCAAAATCCCACTTGTTAGTTAACGTCGCATCTTTGTACCAACCAGCAAATGTATAACCTGTTTTTGTTGGCGCTATTGGCGCTGTTGCTTTTTCGCCATATGTTGCTAAGATTGGGGCTACCGCTGTACCCCCATTTGTATGAAACGTCATCGTATAGCTATTTGCGTCCCATTTCCCATACAGGGTTGTATCCTCTGTCACTGATTCGGCCGCAAAATCCCACTCAGAAGTCAACGTTGCATCCTTGTACCAACCGGCAAATGTATAACCTGTTTTCGTTGGCGTTGTTGGTGCATTAATTTTCTCGTCATAAGAGATTGTTAAGTCTCCTACTGGACTACCACCGGTTGCATCAAAGCTGACCGTTAATTGTTTTGGCAAAAGTGTAACACCTGAGCTTGTTATCTGACCGAGTCCTGTTGCGTCGAATGACAACTGTGCGCCAGAAACATTCGCTGAATTCACTGATCCTAAATCAGAAAAGCTGACGATTCCAGCATTTGCTTTCGCTGTTAACGTCCCTGTTAATGTCCATGCGCCTGCGTCTTTTTTCGCCACAGTAATAATTTTAGTATAATCATTGACACTGACATTTTCATAAGCATCATAAAGTGTCACTACAGGTTGTTGACTAAATAATCCTCCATTCATTGTGGGGGCTTTAAGTGCTGTCGTCACCTTCATGCTAGCCGCACTTCCCGCAACTGGTGTAATCGTTACCGAATTGCTACTAGCTGTGTTTACACCTAACACGCTAAACTCAATTGACTGTGTCGTTGCTGCATTCAATTTCAAATTCGCTGTAGCTATTCCGTTCGTGAAGCCTATAGCGACTACTTGACTTGATGAAGTCAATGGCTCTCCATTTACATTCCCAAACGACCCATTGGGTGCTTGGTTGTAGCCCAAAATCGTAACGTTTTTAATGCCATTAAAGGTTGTATCTATATCTCCCAGTGCATTTTTTACAGATAACGTAATCATATTATTGGAACCTACTGTTGGCGTATTCGATGCCACCGAAGCGACCACCGTTTGCGCAGGTTTTGGAATGAATTGCACACTGGTCGTGGCGGCAATGGCATTGCCATTAACAGTTGCACTGAGTATACTCGTACCAACAGTGCTAGGAGCGGTTAGAGTCGCTGTATAGGTACCATTGTTATGAGTTGTGACGGTACCAATTATCCCTAGAGTTGACAATATACTTACTGTCGCTCCACCAGTTGTAACATCATTTCCTTGCGCATCTTTCAACTTCACGGTTACAGTCGTCTGGCTTGTTCCGTCCGCGAGCAGCGAACTATCGTTAACAGTAACGGTGCTCTTTGCTAATGATGGTGGACCAGAGACAAATTGCACGCTAGCCGTTGTTGGTATCGTTCTTCCACCGACACTTGCATTGATGCTACCAGTACCAATTGTCGTCGGGGCAGTTAGAGTAGCCGTATAGTTACCATTGTTATGATCCGTCACAGCACTAACCGTTCCTACTGATGACGCAATCGTTACCGTCTCCCCACCAGTAGTAATGTTATTTCCTTGTGCATCTTTTAACTGGATGGTCACAGTCGTCTGGCTTGTCCCATCCGCTACAAGGCTAGTATTATTGATTGTCACTTGACTCTCTGCTGGGGATAGTGCGTAATCAGGAATCATATACGTTTTGAAAGCGAAATCTCTTCCATTTGCTGGGGAGTACCCTCTTAAATACGTATCATAGGTACTTAAAAACCACCCAAAGCCAGCACTGCCACCGTTTTCAGTAGAAACAACCATTCGATACATCGTTTCCCTCGTCAAATACGGTAGTATGCTTGAAAAATCAACCGATGTCCAACCCGAGCCGAATGATGCTAATTGTACAGAGCCAAGGGGTGTCGATAAATCTCCTTCATTATAAATACTTACGTTCAGTGCGCCAGGCGAAACATAACTGTCAAATATGCCAATGTCAATCTTGCTAAGTTGCCCTGAATAAGAAGGCGTAAATGTTTGATAGCGTGGATAATCAGAATTAACCCAAACATTACCAGAATAACTCGTCTGCTCTTGATCCAAAACATCAGAAGTAGCGGCTTTAGCACTTCCCCCAAAAGATAGAACTATACTTATTGTAACTACTAGAAGTAATACAACCGATAGCTGAAATTGCTTTTGATTGTTCATCCGTGTCCCCCACTCTTTAACCTAAAATTACCAGTTAAATATTTATCTTTTTTCTACTTTTTTAATAATACTGATTTATGGCCTAATAGAAAATATTTTTTTCAGATTCACACTTATTTTTTTGATTTTTTTTATAATTGTTAAAATTGTAAAACTACACAATAAATCATTCTACCTTCGGGCAATCAACATGAGGTATTCATCCTATGAGAAAAAAGAATATGGTAAGAATAGAATAGAAAGCGTCCATTCGAAGTAGTCTAACTTATTTAAACAAACACCTCAGTTGATATGCGTCTTTTCTAACACACAAAAGGACTTCAAACAACATTGGTCTGAAGTCCTTATATTTGAAAAAAGATTGTTCGATATAATATATTTGTGTATTCAAGCTCCCTATTGGCGCTACTTTGACAAATTTGTATGAACAGTCAAACAATGTACGATTAAGCCCATTAGGAAGTAACAGACCATGTTGATAAGGAACTGCAGAATGCGAAGAAAGGGATGGAGCCAGTCATAACCATCATTCAAACCCCTCAACCACTACTTTTCCAATGGTTTTTCCATTTTCAAGAATTGCGTGTGCTTTTCTCAAATTTTCCGCATTAATTGGATAGAGAATTTCAGATATTGTGGTTTTTAAAATATGACTATCAATTAAAATAGCTATTCTATTTAAAAGTTTATGTTGGTTTATCATATCTTCAGTTTGATACATCGACCGAGTAAACATGAGCTCCCAAACAAACGTTACACTTTTATTTTTTAATAAAGTTAAATTAAGTGGTTCATCCGTTTCCACAATAGAACAAATCGTTCCTTGTGGAGCTATGACCTCAGCCATATTAGTCCAATAATTATTTGTGGAATTTAAACACAGAATATAGTCAACCGCTTCAATATTAAGTAAATTTAACTGTGAAACAAAGTCCTCATAGTGATTTATCGTATAGTCTACACCTAATGCTGTTGCCCAATTTTGTGACTCTTGTCTCGAAGCTGTACCTATAACAGTTAATCCAGCCCATTTAGCCAGTTGGATTGCAATAGAGCCCACTCCCCCAGCCGCACCAATAATTAAAATGGTTTTATTTTTATTATCCTTTGAAAAACTACTAATTTTCATTCTATCGAATAATGCCTCATATGCTGTAATTGAAGTCAATGGTAATGCGGCAGCTTCTGCAAAATTTAATGTCTTTGGCATATGACCTACAATTCTCTCATCAACAAGATGAAACTCACTATTACAACCTGGACGTGTTATATCTCCCGCATAATATACCTTATCGCCGGATTTAAACAGTGTGCATAATGGCCCTACTTCTTCGACAATCCCAGCCACATCCCATCCTAAAATTTTTGGCATGTCTTCAAACTTGTCTTTCGGAGATCTCACTTTATAATCGACGGGATTCACTGAAACCGCCTTTACTCGAATTAATAAATCTCTGCCTTTCGCACTTGGCTTTTCTATTTGTAAATCTAATAAACTCTCTGGATGATCAATAGGTAAGTATTGTTGTAAACCTACAGCTTTCATTTTTTTCATAAAGAAAATTACTCCTTTATCACTTATTTTTAATCATTTCCCTTACGTCTGTTATAATAAGCTAAATGATTATTATTATGTAAGTACGCACATTTTTGTTTGATAGTATCAATTTTTATACTAATTACTTAGGAGATATTCAAATGTCAGACAGTAAATTAAATCTTTATACAGCTTGTCCAGATGCCTATGGATGTCCCGTTGAAGCAACACTTGGCGTAATCGGCGGAAAGTGGAAAGGTGTTATTTTATATCATCTTATGTCAGGAACGAAGCGTTTCAATGAATTTAGACGCTTAATGCCCGATATTACCCAAAGAATGTTAACGTTACAACTTCGTGAATTAGAGAAGGATGGAATAATTCATAGAGAAATCTTTAAAGAAGTACCGCCTAAAGTAGAATATTCACTAACTGAGTTCGGGCGAACACTTGAACCTATAATTAAACTAATGAGAGATTGGGGAGAGCAGTACAATTTAAAAAATAATAGTATCTTAAAGTAAAAGCGTATAAATAAAAATAACCAAGTCTACGACATATGACTTGGTTATTTTTATTCAACTACATTCGCAATAACTTTTTAATACCCCCGTTACGTTAGTGATAACCTCCCCCAGTTGCATTTTTGAGCTACACGGTGCACCTTGTTATATAATCCACAAATTTCTACCTTCTCTTACACATAAAAGAAAAAACAATTTTTTTATCCCTCACCTCTTTTACCCAACTTTTTTTCTTGCAAGTATTGAAATTAAAGTGATGTTTTATCGTTCATTCAATAAAATTTATTATTCACTATATATTTAATTTTTAAAATTATTAGAATATAAAAATGCCATTTCATTATTCCTTGTCTATTTTTTAACAAAAAAAATAACATTTTATAACTTTATTTCTAAAATTAAAATGATAGGATTATAACATTATTAGGAATTGGAGAGAACAACTTATGTCGATACGGAACAAACTTTACGCAGGATTTGGAACTATCATTTTATTTTTACTCATTAGCTCATCATTAGCCTATTACCAAATGAACAAATTGAATAACCAGTATACATTCTTACTGGAAGATAGAGTATACAAAACTATACTAGTGAATAAGATTTTGAATGCATCCTCATCTCAAGGAAACTACATTCGATCGTATATACTAGAGCCGGATAATCCAACAACACTAGAGAAATTAGAATCTCACAAAGAATTAATAAATGATGAAATTACAGAACTAGAGAGCACTTTTAATGAACAACAATTACAAAAAGAAATACAAACGCTAAAGGAGAATCAAGCAAAATTTAACGCAGCTTCACAAGAAATTTTAAACATTTATAACGGTGAAAATTTACAGGAAGTTATACATATTCTAAGTAATAATGCAGGCTCAGCAAATTCAGCAATCCAATCCTCTATTAAAGAAATTGTCGATTTTCAAACTAAAAAAATGATAGAAGTACAGGCGAATTCCACTAAATCTGCAAAAGTTGCTTCCATTTTAATTATTGTTATTTCTGCGATTTCAATTATTTCAGCTATTTTTATTGCTTTAGTGTTAACTCGTGCAATTACGATCCCAGTTAACAAATTAGCGGCTTCTGCCAAAACGATTGCTGAAGGTAATTTAAATCAAGAAGATGTAAACGTCAGTACTAAAGATGAAATTCGCAAATTAGCCGATTCATTTAATCTTATGAAACACAATTTACATAAACTAGTAAATAATGTGGCGACAAATGTGGAACTAACTACTTCTTCTGCTGAAGAACTAGCAGCTAGTATAGACGAAGTATCTCATTCTTCGAAAGATGTAGCTAAACGTGTAGAAAAAATGGCATTAAATGCAAGCCAAGCCTCATCTAATGCTCGTGAATGCTCTATAACTCTCGATGAAACTGCCAACGGTGTACAACGTATTGCAGAAGCCACGCAAATATTGAATACCAAAGCTTCAGACACTCAATTGATTGCAAATAATGGTGGCGAAATATTACAAGCAGTTGAAAGTCAAATGCTTGTTATTCAACAAACTTCCAATGATACCAATAATCGTATTAAACAACTAACCATCCAATCAGCGGAAATAGAAAATATTACAAAAGTTATAACAGACATCTCAGAACAAACAAATCTTCTTGCACTTAATGCTGCTATCGAAGCTGCTCGTGCTGGGGAACATGGAAAAGGGTTTGCTGTGGTGGCTGAAGAGGTTCGCAAACTAGCGGAAGAATCAAAAGAATCTGCTAACAAAATAGTGAACATAACATCTCTTATTCAGCAAGATACAAAAGAAGTGGATAAAGCTGTATCTGTATCTGTTCAAAAAGTTGATGAAGGCGTGTCATACATTGCGGATGCACAATCTGCATTTGGTGATATCCTAAATGCTATTGGAGAGATAAGTTCTCATATAGAAGAGGTATCTGCCTCTACACAACAAATTTCTGCTAGCACTGAAGAAGTAGCTGCATCGATCAATGAATTATCATCTATTGCTGAGCAGGTAACTGTACAGTCTGAAATGATATCCGCCGCAGTAGAAGAAGAAACGGCAACTATTCACGAAATTAATTCTGTGTCGAAATCAATGAGTGAAGGTGCTATGATGCTACAAGACGAAATCAATAAATTTCAAGTTTAAAATAGGTTAATTCATTTAAAACTCCAGAAGAAGTATTTGCTGGGGAACTGAATAAAGGAAAAAACGAAAGATTTGTTTGATTCTTATGCTACAAGGATTTTGTGTAGCATTCAAGAAGCTTAAACAACCGTTCATTGCAGTAAATGTGATAAGCTTCCCAAGTAGTATTTAAAGATAAAATCTATCTACTTGGGGAGCATTTTTTACATATTATTCTAATATATTGTGTGGAAGAATACGATAAAGGCAATTACTAGCATCCCACCGAAGAAAATAATTTGGTGGTATAACAATAATACACCCCATCCCCTCTTCTTTTGTGTACATTAATATAAAATTTGCAGTAACTCTTTAACTTTCCGTTTCATGTTTACTAAAGCATTTTGATACTCAATACAGGATGGGCAGCCCGATTCACAAGGGCAGTTTACGACATGATTCATGGTCTTGGTCAATAAGTCTTCCCATAAATCATACACTTTTTCACTTAAACCAATTCCGCCTGGATACTTGTCGTACACATAAAACGTTGGCAAATTATTATGTGTAGCCTTTACCTGTGGAACTACTGCTACATCACTGGCGTCACATTGGATGAATAGCGGGATAAAGGCATTCATTGCATAGGCTGCACCTGTCATCGCCTCTGTTAATTCTGCCTCAGACCATTGTAGTGTATTGCTAAAGGACAACCATGACGAGCTTGTATGCATTTCATCTGGTGGTAGATGGATTGGACCCGAGCCAATATTATCTTGTTTATCATTCAAGCTTATTTTTTTAAAGATGGTAGCCTGTGCGACTAATCCTACATCACCAAAGCTAATAGTCCCACCTTGGTAGATGCGACTTCGATCTTCTTCAAGCACTTTCATCTCTACTGCTAAATTCGCGTCTGTATAATAATCAACATCTACTTCTCGCACAAAAGCTTTTTTTTCTTCCCAATCAAGTTTTTCTACTTGATATTGAATGCCCTGATGCAAATAGATTGCTTCTTCATGTAATAATGTCATAGCACTATGGCGATCCATTTCCCCAATGACTTTTGTACGAGCAGGTACTGTCATATCAATAATTACAACATTTTCTTGAGATGCTGAACGGAGGCTTATATCATGTGCAGGAAAACGATCACTCATCCAATGCCATTTTTCACTCGTTTTAAAAACAACACCTTCTTCTGCTAAATAGTCGAGCAGTTCTTGTATGTCATATTCTCCGTACGTATCGCTTGTTGTGAACGGTAACTCAAACGCCGCACATTTAAGATGATCCATTAAAATCAACATATTTTCAGGATATATACGTGCCTCCTCGGGGTCGCTCCCTAGTAAAAATAGTGGATGATCTACCACATATTGGTCTAGTGCAGTAGACTGTGCAACATAAATAATAAGCGCCTCGTCTTGACGTCGACCAGCTCGGCTCGCTTGTTGCCATGCACTTGCGATATTTCCCGGGTAGCCTGTCATAATACATGCCTGTAATTGACCAATATCCACCCCTAGCTCCAGCGCATTCGTACTAACTACGGTTTGAATTGTACCATCACGAAGCCCACGTTCTATAACACGTCGCTCTGACGGTAAATAGCCTCCTCGATAGCCACGCACAGATTCATCTTGTAGCTTATTGCGCGTCAGTTCTTTCAAATAAGTAACAATCATTTCAACACGCACACGACTTTTAGCAAAAATAATCGTTTGAATGCCAGCTATATAAAGTCTTTTGGCAAGATCACTTACCTCTAAAACCGCACTACGCCGAACACCAAATGTTTTATGGATAATTGGTGGATTGTAAAAAAGGAATGTTTTTTTACCAACTGGAGCACCTGAATCAGCAATTAAAGTGTGGGTATCATTTGTTAAATTTTCAGCTAATTCTTTTGGGTTTTTTATCGTTGCTGACGTACAAATAAACACAGGTTTACTACCATAAAATTCACAGATACGTTTCAATCTGCGAATGACATGTGCCACATGTGAACCAAATACACCTTTATATGTATGTAATTCATCAATAACGATATACTTTAAATTTTCAAAGAGCGATACCCACTTCGTATGATGCGGTAGTATACCTGAATGCAGCATATCTGGATTGGTCATCACAATATGCCCTGCCTTCCGTACCTTTTGCCGAATACCAGGAGCCGTATCACCGTCATACGTATAACTTAAAATGTCCTCTCCACTCTGTTCAATCAGGTCATTTAAATCATTTTTTTGATCCTGTGCTAACGCTTTCGTTGGAAATAGATAAATTGCCCGTGCATTGCGGTCTTCTAAAATTTTTTGTAATACAGGTAAATGATAGCAGTAAGATTTCCCTGATGCTGTCGGTGTTACGGCAGTAAAGGATTTGTGACTCGCCGCCAAATCAAACGCTTCCCGTTGATGTGTATACAATTGTGTAATTCCTCGTGCATGTAATGCTTTCACAAGCGCAGGGTGTAAATTTTCTGGGAAAGGCGCGTACTTCGCTTCGCGGCCTTCTAAAGTGTGCCAATGAATAATTCGCTCTTTTAATTCGTCATCATAGCGCCATTCATTTAACAATGCATTAATTGTCCGTTTTTTCGATAACATGATGTTGCGCCTCCTTCACTAAGCGATAAAAATTATTTAACGTATAGGAAGTAGAATGCGTTGCATCTAAAAAGCGTTTTTTACTTGTTTCTTTATAAAAAGATTGCACAACAAATTGCTCCATCGATTCAGCCGCTGAAGCAATTTGTCCTATATGCATATATTTCGGTCTGTTTTTTTGAATCCAAGCAGTCGCCTCTTGCTGCCACTCTTTCAGCAGTTGATGAATGACATCCGCATGCGGCTTGACTTCTGCAAAAAAATCTGGCGTCCGATCCTCCTCGCGCATTTGCCAAAAGCGTGCAACACATTTTTCACATTCATCTATTAATATGGAAGTTTGCTGTATTAATAACAATTTCGCACCTCATCTCTTTCATTGTACCTTTAGCTAATGATTGTGTGATGATCGTTCACAACCAATAATACACTGTGTCAAATGTTGAAAAAACATAAGTTCAGGTTCATATGCCTTCCTCTTCTCTTTACGACATACTACTGCAAACTATCTGAAAGTATCTCTTCGTCATTCTTAACACGCGCTAAAAGCATTAAACGATTGCATCTAATGAATCATTTTTATAGGTATGAGGTTAGTGTACCAAAGTCTATCATTTTTCACTACTAATAGGCGAACAAGCATTCTTTACTTGCCAGTTCTTTTCTGCTAAGCTTACTTTCTGGCTAACAGATTTGAGCTGCATAAAAAATTGCAGGCTATGTGCATTATTTTCTAATGACACCCTCGTGATAAGTAATTGATTGACCAGATCCAACTGCGCAACTAATTGTCCTAATTTGTTCAATACAACGCCTCCTTTTATCTTTACTTATGTATTCCTCGCATGTATAAAATAACCTTCATGCGTGACAAAAAAAGCGTAAGTTAGCTGAAAGAAGAAGTATTTCGATAAATTTTTAATAAATACTACCTAGGAGCAGCATTCGTAAATAGGCTGATAAAAGACTCTATCTCTACGAATCTAGCAATAAATGAAAGTATTAATAGGACAATTTCTATGACGAATGCAGTTGTTTCCTTGGCGAATTTTCTACTTTAAACAGCGAATCATGCTACGAATTAGCAATTGTCATCTAACTTTAGAGCAATGTGCTGACTGTGGTGAAGTTCTACAAAAATCATGGTAAACTATTGTGTATAATAGCAGTATTATAGAGGGTGAGCTAAGTGACAATTCGTTATCCAAATGGGAAAATCTATACCCCTGCACAAGCTATTCAAAAAGCAGAAAAAAAGGGGAAAAAGAAGGATTTCTCCTATAGTAATCGAGGGAAGACGCTTGAGGATGAAATTAATGAAGCAAACGACTATTATTTAGAAAGGCGACTTGCTATTATTCATAAGAAACCTGTTCCCGTACAAATCGTCAAAGTAGAGTATCCATCACGAAGTGCTGCCGTTATTCGTGAAGCTTATTTCCGAACGCCCTCTACAACTGACTACAATGGTGTTTGGAATGGGCACTATATTGATTTTGATGCAAAGGAGACCGCCTCGAAGACGAGCTTTCCACTAAAAAATATACACACACATCAAATGAAACATATGCAGCAAGTGAAGGAACAAAATGGTGTGGCATTTATTATCGTTCGTTTTTCAGCTTTTGAGCGTTATTTTTTAGTGCCATACGAAGTTTTACAAAGGGCCTGGCATGCAATGAACAATGGTGAACGTAAATCGATTCCCTTTTCAACCATTGAAAAGGAAGCTTATGAAATTCCTACAAGCTATTATCCACGTATCGATTATTTACCTGTTCTCCAGCAGTTTATTGAAGCAACAAGTCATGGCTCTGAAAGTGAGGAGATAAAAAAATGAGTGAACGTCGTCAAACACGCGGAGAGCATCAAAAAGCTCTCGCTCAAAAAAATAAAAAGAAAGCGCCGAAAGCAGCGAAATCTTCGACTAAAGTTTGGTTGAAGCGTATTGTTCTAACAATACTTATTATAGGGATTGTTGGTTTAGTCGGCGGGGCAGGTGTATTTGCCTATTATGCAAGTACAGCTCCTGAACTGGATGAAGATTTATTGAAGGACCCCGTTTCCTCTGAATTTTATGATAAAAACGGTGAAATTTTCGCCACAATCGGTGCAGAAAATCGAAAATACGTAAAATACGAAGACATTCCTGAAGATATGATTAACGCCATTCTCGCAACAGAAGACGTTCGCTTTTTTAAACATCATGGTATGGACTTTTATCGTCTTGGTGGTGCAATACTTGCCAACTTCCGTGATGGTTTTGGGTCACAAGGGGCTTCAACATTAACACAGCAAGTTGTCAAAAATTCATTTTTACAAAATGAGAAAAAATTAAAACGTAAAGCACAAGAGGCATGGCTTGCTTTCCAACTTGAACGCAAATATTCAAAAGAAGAAATATTTGAAATGTACTTCAATAAAATGTTGATGTCTGGCCGTATTTATGGCTTTGGGACAGCAGCTCAATATTTCTATGGTAAAGAGTTAAAAGATTTATCATTGGATGAAGAAGCGCTACTAGCTGGCTTAGTTCAACGTCCAAACGCATACAATCCATTAAAAAATCCAGAGCTGGCAGAGAAACGCCGAAATACAGTTTTGGGCTTAATGTACCAGCATGGAAAAATTACAAAAGCTGAAATGGAAGAAGCGAAAAAAGTTGATGTGCAAGCAGGTCTTTCAGACGACGCTACACGCCAATCATTTGCTGGTTCTAAATACGATGCCTTCCTAGATATCGTCATTAATGAGCTAGAGAAAAATGGCGATGGTTCTGCTATGGCTGAAGGTATTAAAGTTTACACAACACTTGATCCAAATGCACAGCAAATTGTAGAAAACATCATGAATGACGATAGCAATTTCCCAACAGAGAAAATTGAATCAGGCGTTGCTGTTGTTGATACAAAAACTGGTCAAATTCAAGCAGTCGGCGGTGGGCGAAATTACGGCAACCGTACATTTAACTATGCGGATGACTTAAAGGTTAACCACCCAGGGTCAACAATGAAGCCATTACTCGATTATGGTCCAGCAATTGAATATTTAAAATGGTCAACAGGTAAAACACTTGTCGATGATCCAATGAAATATACAGGTACAAATCAAACGATTACAAACTGGGATGGGAAATATTTAGGTGCTATGACAGCACGTAAAGCATTATATGCTTCTCGCAATGTGCCAGCTGTTAAAACGTTTAAAGAAGTTGGCGCTGACAAAGCGAAAGAATTTATCGGTCGCTTAGGAATTAAAGCAGAAAATGCTTACGAGGCAGATGCAATTGGTGGTGGTGACATTACAATGTCCCCTATTCAAATGGCAGCATCTTATGCAGCATTTGGGAATAACGGTGTATATACTGATGCTTATGCCATTACGAAAATTGTTTATCGCGATGGTAAATCAACGAAAGACTATACACCAAAATCTACGGTTGCCATGGAAGATTACACGGCTTATATGGTCACAGATATGTTACGTGATGTAGTCAGCAATAAACCAGATGCATCAGGTACAGCCGCAAATGTTTCAGGCTTAGATATTGCTGGTAAAACAGGTACAACCAACTATTCAAACGATGAGTTTAATAAATATAATTTACCAGATACAAGTGTGCCAGATTCATGGTTCGCTGGTTACACTACTAACTATTCAATCGCTATTTGGAGTGGATACGAAAAACGTTCAGATCCAATCACTACATGGGATGAACGCCGTTTACCACAACATCTATTTAAAAATATTATGAAAGACCTTTCTGCGAACATTGAAACTGCACGTTTCAAAAAGCCAAGCTCGGTTGTAGAAGCGACGATTGAAGTAGGCTCTAGCCCACTGAAACTAGCTAGTGATTACACTCCTAGTGAATTGCGCCAAACAGAACTATTTGTGCGTGGTACAGAACCTACAGAGGTTTCAAATGAGTATGAAGCACCTGAACTTTCTACACCTTACAATGTAAGTGCAAGTTTAGATTTAGCAGGTCAATCTATTAATATTGGCTGGGAACATGATGCCATTCTTGACCCAGAAACAGATGAACCAATGGCTACTACTTTTGAAGTATCTGCTACACGCGAAGGTGGCGAAACGGTAGTGCTTGGAACTACTGACAATAAAGGTTTAACTGTTAGCAACACATTAGAAGATGGGAATTACACGATTTCTGTCGTAGCGATTGTAGATGGTACACGCAGTGAACCAGGAACGACATCTTTCGAAATTTCGAGCATGCCTGATGAGGATTTAGGTACCGAAGATCCAGATAATCCGGATATAGAACAACCTACACCGCCTGATCAAGGCAATGGTGAGGACAATGGCAACAATAACGGCAATGGCAATAATGGCAATAATGGCAATAATGGCAATAACGGCAATAATGGTAATAACAACGGTGGTAATAACAGCAATAACGGTAACAATGGCAATAATGGCAATGGTACTGGCAACAATGGCAACGATGCTGGTAGCCAACCTCCTGTAACACCAACTGACCCCGTAGTGCCAAACCAAGAGAATGATAGTGAACAATAATTAATTTAAGATTTACTAAATACTAAAAAACAGGTGCAGAAACCGAAATGTTTCTACACCTGTTTTTATATTTTATAAATAAAAGAAGGTTGTCCTTTTTAAGTTCAATCACTTATCGGACAACCTTATATTTATCATGTATACTTTAGCGTTTAGTCGCCTGTAAGCGCAAACGTGCCGTTCGTTTTTTCGTTTCTTTAAATAATTCATCTATTTGACGATAACACGCATATTGACCTGGTTTCGTTTTAATAAAAGTTAAACGTTCCACTCCATTTATGGGCAATACTTCTTCACCTGCTTCGTTAACTAAACGTTCAAACAAACGTATAGCCTCTTCCATAAGGCCTTTTGCTTTCCCATTACGTGCTTGATGGGCTGCATGTATTTGCGCTTCTAGCAATGCCCACTCTGCAAACCATTCATCAATTTTTTCTTTTGTGATTGCATCAATATTCATGCTTTGGTCACCAGTCCTTTTTTAAAACGCTTTTGTCCTTCACGACAATCACCTAATAACGGACATGTTGCGCAACCTGGATTTTGTGCCTTGCAATGATAGCGACCGAAGAAAATTAGCTGATGATGGGTTTTCGACCACTTGTCCATCGGTGTTTTTTTCATAATCGTTTCTTCCACCTCAAGAACTGAGTCTTTCCAGCGACATAAGCCTAATCGTTTAGATACGCGCTCTACATGTGTATCGACTGCAAGCGCTGGTATGTCAAAGGCTACGGATAGCACAACATTCGCTGTTTTACGACCTACACCTGGCAAGGTAACAAGTTCCTCTCGACTTGCAGGAATTTGCCCACCATATTCAGTCAAAAGTCGCTCACATAAAAGTTGAATATTTTTTGCTTTATTTCGATAAAGACCAATAGAACGAATATCCTGTTGTAGCTCCTCTAAGGACACCGCTAAATAATCTTCGGGTGTTTTATATTTTTGAAACAATGTTTTCGTTACTTTATTAACAAGTACATCCGTACATTGTGCAGATAATAACGTGGCGATTGTCAGCTCGAACGGGTTGTCATGCACAAGTTCACAATGTGCATCAGGAAACATGCGGTCCATTTCAGCTAAACAATGCTCCCACTGTTTTTTTGTTAACATTCCCTAAAATCCCCCCTATTCTCTTTCTTCTAACCAGTTATAAAATGGTACTTTATTTGTCGACTGCGTTTCTTGCTGTAACGTGCGGGATTGCGGTCTAGTCAAGTTTTGCTTTTCACGGAACTGTTCGCCTTGCTTATGTGCAGCTTGTGGTGTTGTTATATTTTTCTTTTTCCACTCCAACAAAATCCGATCGATATAGCGAATGCTTAGTTTTCCAGCAAACACAGCCTCTTTTAACGCTTCTTTAATAAGTGAAGGACTGTGCCTATCCTCATCTAACCAAGAACCAATTTTTTCTAGCTCTAAAGGAGATAAAAGACGTCCCATTTCTTCTTCAAATAAACGGAATACCTCGCCCTCTTCTTGACGAAGCGTAGTTGCTGATTTTTGTTGCTCTTTCAATTCTATAATCTGCAAGATACGTTCCCAAAGAGGGTACACCGAATATTTTTCGTACAGCTTGCCAGTTGTCTTATCAACGTCACGTGTAATCTCAAGGAAGCCTTTTTGCATAAGTCTTTGTAAGCGCGATGTAATGTCATTACTAGGCATCGTGAGACGATTCATCAGGTCTGTTGGTGTAGGAAAATCATTTCCTTCAACATGATAGGCAAGTAAATGCAAGACGATAAGCGCCTCATCATCCTCAATATTTAACTCCTTATAAAACTGAAAAAAGAGCTGAGGAATGTGTATCGTTCTCTGCTCAGTCCATGTACGGAGTCGATTATTTTTTGTATTCATGTAGACATGACTCCTTTTTTCTAAGTAAGTAGAAAAGCCGCGTAGAAATTTCACTACGCGACTTTGCAATTGTTTCTGTTTATTGCTAACCGATTATGGATATAAGCGGTTTAATAAACGTGGGAACGGAATCGTTTCACGAATATGCTCTGTCCCAGAAATCCATGCAACTGTTCGTTCTAACCCTAGACCGAATCCAGAATGCGGTACGGATCCTTGCTTACGAAGTTCTAAATACCATGCATAAGCATCTAATGATAAGTTATGTTTTTCTAGACGAGATTTTAATAATTCGTAGTCATGAATACGCTCTGAACCGCCGATAATTTCACCGTAACCTTCAGGTGCAATTAAGTCAGCACATAACACAACATCATCACGATCAGGATGTGGTTGCATGTAGAATGGTTTGATGCCTGTTGGATAGCACGTAATGAATACTGGTTTGTCAAATGAATTGGCAATGGCAGTTTCATGTGGCGCACCGAAGTCATCTCCCCATTCAATATCATCAAAACCTTGTTCATGTAATAGTTTAATGGCATCGTCGTATGAAATACGAGGGAATGGCGCTTTGATATTTTGAAGTGTAGATGTATCACTACCAAGTCGCTCTAATTCTAGCGTACAGTTTGCCAGAACAGACTGTACAATATGCTCAACATATTGTTCTTGTACTTCTAAATTTTCTTCAAATTCCACAAAAGCCATTTCCGGTTCAATCATCCAGAATTCGATAAGGTGACGGCGTGTTTTAGATTTCTCCGCACGGAACGTCGGACCGAAAGAGAAAACCTTCCCTAACGCCATTGCTGCTGCTTCCATATAAAGTTGACCAGATTGAGATAAATACGCATCTTCATCAAAATATTTCGTGTGGAATAGCTCTGAAGTTCCTTCAGGTGCTGAACCCGTTAAAATTGGTGGATCCATTTTCGTAAAGCCATTATTGTTGAAAAACTCGTAAGTAGCACGAATAATTTCATTACGAATTTTCATCACCGCATGTTGCTTACGAGAACGTAACCATAGGTGGCGGTTATCCATTAAAAATTCAGAGTATGCTCTTTAGGCGTAATTGGGAAATCAGTCGCTGCATGTAGCACTTCAATGCCTGTAACTGCTAGTTCACAGCCAAAGCTTGAACGCTCGTCGGCTTTCACCTCGCCAATCACATACATCGATGTTTCTTGCGTCATACCTTTTGCAATCGCAAAAATTTCTTCGCCTACTTCTTCTTTCACAACAACGCCTTGCACAAAACCTGAACCATCGCGCAGCTGTAAGAAAGCAATTTTACCACTTGAACGTTTGTTAGCTAACCAAGCACCTAGCTTGACTGTTTCGCCGATATGCTGTGGCATATCTTGAATCATAATTTTTTTCATAGAAATCCTCCAAAGTTGGTTAGAAGGATTAGTCTTGCCATTTTGATTTTACGAATGCATCAATACGACGGACTGCCTCTTCTAATAATTCTAAAGATGTAGCATAAGATAATCGCATTGTAGTTGGTGCACCAAAGCCAGAGCCCGGAATCACTGCTACGTTTGCTTCAGTTAAAATATCCGCAGCAAATGCATCTACTGAATCATAACCAGTATGAGCCATCGCTTCTGCTACATCTGGTAATAAGTAAAATGCGCCTTGCGGTTTTAATACATTGAAGCCAGGAATTGCACTAATTTGTGGATAGATTTTTTCAAGACGAGATTCAAATGCTTGGCGCATTTCTTCTACAGTGTCTTGTGGTCCATTATACGCTTCCACTGTTGCATACTGTGCAGTTGTTGTCGCGTTTGAAGTAGAGTGTGAAGCAAGGTCAGTCATTGGTTTAATAATGTCTGCATCACCTGCTGCATACCCGATACGCCAGCCTGTCATAGAGTGAGATTTAGCTACACCATTGACTACAATTGTACGTGCTTTCAATGCATCTGAAAGTTGTGCAATTGAATAATGCTCAATACCATTGTATACAAGCTTCTCATAAATTTCATCTGACACGATTAAAATATCTTTTTCTTCTGCAACAGCCGCAAGTTCTGCTAGCTCATCACGAGAATAAATCATACCAGATGGGTTGCTTGGCGAGTTAATGATGACTGCTTTCGTTTTATCCGTAACAGCTGCTCGTAATTGATCCGCAGTAATTTTATAACCTTGTTCGCGTGTTCCTTCAACATAAACAGGCACGCCACCCGCTAATTTCACTTGCTCTGGATACGATACCCAATAAGGAATAGGGATGATTACTTCATCGCCTTCATTTAAAATAACTTGGAATAACGTGTAAAGAATATGCTTAGCCCCAACACCTACGATAACCTCGTTCGGTTTATATGTAAGATTGTTGTCGCGTTGAAGTTTGTCAATAATGGCTTTCTTTAGAACTGGAAGACCGCCGGCAGGTGTATATTTTGTTAAACCTTTTTCCATAGAGTCAATAGCCGCATCTAGAATATTGCGTGGTGTGTTGAAGTCTGGCTCACCAGCACCTAGACCAATTACATCGATACCTTGCTCTTTTAATTCTTTTGCTTTTGCAGTAATCGCTAATGTTGAAGATGGTGTTAAAGTTTTCACTCGGTTTGCTAATAATTTTTTCATACGGGATCTACTCCTCTTATAAATTCTTAATGCGCTTCCACCAGTCGCCGTCCTTAAACAAAATATAGACATAGTTGAGTTTATCTTGATCGTTCAGGTATGAAATTTCCCAAACAGCTCCAGCCTCCTCATAGCCTAATTTCATATGAAGAACCTTTTGTACATTTCCTTCTTTTTTAAAACCGATAATGCTTGCTTTTCCGTAATACCATCTTTCAAAAATACTTCCTGAATGGAATCCTCTTCTAGATTCGTTGGAACAAAGACAGCCTTTTTGTCACCGTATTCGTCTACCCCGAATACAGTAACATACGAATTTTTGCCATTATATGTGTAGGACTCCGTGACAATTGCTAGGGCTTTGGCATCAAGTGCCAACTGTTCAGCCTTTTCTTCAATTGAACTAAACGGAGCCTCGGCTTTCCAGAGTACTAAAATACTAATGACAAGTGATAAGGAAACCATAAAGACAGAAATGAAAATCAACCAGTTTTTCATATATTCACCTTATGTTTCACACCTAGCTTTTTGTTTGCTAAGAATGCCTGATATTTTTGCGTGTCGAACACTGCGCACACTTTCATTTTGCTTACCATTTTTGCCAACCTGCTTTCTTTCCTCATACCACAACATTATACACCAAAATCCCGTTGTCGTGTTTGCTAATTTCATTTATTGTACGTTGATAAACCAACGTTTTCAAATGATTAGAGTATCTATTTTCGATTTTTACTCTTTCATGAAAATAGACAGCCCTTTCCCGTCAAAAGTTCCTATTCTTTTTCACAAAGAGAAAAGTTTTTTTGAGGGAAATCTCTTTTTTCTATATTAAAAAGGATAATTATATGAAAACAAATTTATTCCCACTGCCTAGTATTGACAGTGGGAATGATGAAAGCGGATTTTTACTAAAATAGACAATGCATTTAAAGCTGCAAAACTTTTTATTGTACACTAATAACATAACTAGCACGCCCGTTATTTTTTGCTTTGTACAAGTTGCGATCTGCTTGCTTAAAAAGCTTTATATATTCATAATTTTTTTGGTCATTCAAACAAGCGCCTAAACTAACCTTTAATGGATAGCTATCATATTCATGTTCTAGTTTTAAAGTTAACATGTAGGCATGCAATTCTTTTATACTATCATTTAAAAACATCTTACTTTTATGCCGAAGACAAATAATAAATTCATCTCCACCATAACGGATAATCACCGCTTCTTGATTATACAAAAAATCTTTTAACCCCGTAGCAAGGAGTTGCAACACCATATCTCCAAATAAATGGCCATATTGATCATTGTATGCTTTAAAATAATCAATATCGAGTACAATTACACCAACATATTGGTGGCATGCCTGTGCCTCATTTAACCAATCATTTAGTTCTATATCAAGAAAATGGCGATTTAGGACACCTGTTAACGGATCATATAGCGCTCTTTTTTCCAGTGTCTCTTTTTGCCGATTAAATTCTAGATTCATCACCTGTTGAAGCAGATTATCTGCACTCATTTTTTCTGATAGCTCTATATAAGCGCGTTGTACATCAAATATTTCTTTACGATAATCTAATTGATAAAGTACGTTTAAAAGCATTCGCATCACTTTCTTCGTAATGGGGTTATCACCATAGGATTGTGCTAATTCTATCGCTTGCTTATAATAGTCTACCGCTTCTTCAAGTCGATGTTGATGCTCGTATAAAAAACCATAGCCAAACAATGCAGCTACCTTTTCTCGTTTATGATTTTGAATAATTTCAGAATTCAATGTCTGATCCAACAAAGCTTGAGCAGTAACAAAATCGCCCTCTAAAATATACACATCCGCCATATTATTATGAATGCGAATCTCTTGTAATTTCGCTAATTCTGGAAGTGTCTTCGCAAGCTCCACATTATAATTTCTTGCAATAAAAGCCGCTTCCAGAGCCTCCATATAACAGCCATTTTCAACTTCTAGATAGCATAGATTACTATGGCAACGTACAAGCATTTTAATATCTTTTAACTGCGTAGCATATTCTATAGACTTTTTTGTCATTTCCACCGTTTTTTCTCTGAAACCAACCAGATCATATATTAAGGACATGACCAGATTGTAATTCATAAAGTCCTTTTTCGTGCCGTACTTTTGGCAGCACTCCTCATATTCTTGGATATGACGTACCATGCTTAATGTATCACCTAGCGCATGATGAATTAATATCTTTTGGAAGAATAAATCTAGTCCATGCCTATGATTATCATTTTCTAATGCTACTAAAAGTCCCTGTTCAGCAAGAGTTAGAGCTTCTGTCAAACGCCCTTTCGTCCGCATTTCTAGGATTGTTTTGTTTAATTGTTCTAATGTTAACTCCAATTCATCACCACTTCTCTAAGCTCGGATTTTCCCTTATCCATCACACCTTAATGTAGCAGTTAGCCTATTCATTAATTATAAGCGAAGTCCTATACACTCGTCCGTCATTTCTATCATATCCCATAAATTACTAAACATATCGAATGATGAATGTTTTGTCAAAAGCGTATAATACTTGCCCTTCCTTTATGCTAGTAAGCCACAATAAGCAAAGGGACTGCTCGTTCATCAGCTTACGCTATCAACTAAAAACGCTGCTTTCGTTTTATGTATAGTAAATATATGCCTTATTGGCTACTCATTAGCAGATTGCATGAATTTTTGAAATTTAATATTTTTTATATATTAGCACAAATACTTCCATTATTGTCCTCGTTTCTTATTGTTTTTACCCATATGATGAAGTTAAGTTTGTAAAAATGTAAGGGACGTGATGTTTTGAATAAAAAAATCAATCCTGCTGACCCAGCAACAATCCCCAAATTTGTAGATGCCTTACCGAAACCCGTTACCGCAAAACCAAAATTCAGTAGCAGACATCCGAAGAAAGATTATTACGAGTTGCAGATGTTGGAAGCAGAGCATAGTTTTCATAAAAACTTTCCAAAATCCACGATTTGGGGATATAACGGGCTTTATCCAGGACCGACCATCGAGGCTTCAAAAGACAAAACGATTTATGTCAAATATAAAAACCAATTGCCGACCAAACATTTTTTGCCAGTTGATTTTACTCTTCATGCGGCTAATGACTCCCAAGAGGTTCGAACAGTAACTCATCTTCACGGTGCCAATGTAGATTGGGAAAGCGATGGACATCCTGAAGCTTGGTATACAAGAGACTATACGTATACTGGTCCTAAATTTAATAAAGAAATACATGAATATACGAACCATCAACCAGGTACAACTTTGTGGTATCATGACCACGCAATGGCTTTAACGCGCCTAAATGTTTACGCTGGACTTGCAGGTTTTTACCTGCTTCGAGACTCCATAGAAGAACGTTCAAACTTACCATGTGGCGATTATGAATATCCGTTATTAATTGCTGATAAATCCTTTAATGAAGACGGCTCACTGTTCTATCCAGAAGGTCCTCCATTCCCAGTGCCGGTGAATCCATCCATTACACCTGGATTTGTTGGAAACACAATCGTTGTCAATGGTAAAGTATGGCCTTATTTAAATGTTGAACCTCGCAAATATCGTTTTCGTTTGTTAAACGGTTCAAATAGAAGAGGCTATGTTTTAAGCCTGTCCAACAAGCAGCCAATGATTCAGCTTGGCACAGATGGTGGCTTTTTAACTGCCCCAAATGCAATTTTCTCGGTTGAATTATTGCCAGCTGAGCGAACAGATATCATCATTGACTTTTCAACATGCGAAGGTCAAGAAATCACTTTAATGAACGGTGATACCGATTTTTTTGATGAGCATACTAGCGTCATTATGCAATTTAACGTAAATTGCCCACTTCGATATGAGGATACGAGTGAAGTGCCTGCAAGACTTGCAATGTCAATGGATTTACACCCTCATCATGCACAGGTTGAACGCAACTTACCGTTAAGTGCCACTACGGATGACTTCGGAAGACCTATGTTGTTATTAAATGACCGAATGTACCATGACCCTGCTACCGAAAAGCCTGCGCTTGATAGTATAGAAGTTTGGAATTTTATTAATGCTACGCCGTTTATACATCCTATTCATCTGCATTTAATTCAATTTAAAATTCTTGAACGACGACCATTTGACGTGGAACTCTATCAAAATGAAGGAAGGCTAGCATTTACTGGTCCTGCAGAAAAACCGCGTGACTACGAACGAGGTTGGAAAGATACCGTCAAAGCTGATGCAGGGAAGGTTACAAAAATTATTATGCACTGGAAAGACCATATCGGGAATTATATGTGGCATTGCCATTTCCTCGAACATGAGGATCATGATATGATGCGACCTATTCTCGTAATGAAAGATGTACATCCCGTATCGGAGCCACATGTTGAAGTAGCGCATGTTACAGAAAGTCATAGCACCACAGCAACAACCATTTCAAATGATTCGGACACCACTCCCCCCTTGTTGAATAATGCTCAAAATATTACAGCATCGCCTGAGCCAACACAGCACGCATCTAGAAGGGCTAATAAGCAATTGTCCGTTGCGAAGGAAACTGCGCCTCATGTTGCGACTCATACACAAAATGTCTCACAGTTTGTACCGCTACCTATATATCCTTCAAAAACAAGCCAAACACAACCCCACACGGCAAATAGATGGCGTAGAAGACGGTCATAGCAACCTACTTCAGCCCATATAATGCCAAATAAAAACGAGGTATTTGACATTAGCTTGTCAAATACCTCAGTTTGTAAAATAAATATTAGCTATCTCACATCGTGTTTCATTTCTCTATAATTGGATAACGGGCAATAATAAGTCTAATTGCGTAAAATCTTTATCACCTATGATAGATAATGCATTGTAATTATTGTAAATAATCGTCATTTTTTTATTTCCATTTATAGTATACTAAAAGTCTAGAAAAGGAGGTGAACAAAGTAGATTAAGATAAAATACATATTCTTCACTACCTACTAGTAGTATTTGAAGAAAACAAAAAAAGCGGCACAATCTAAACCACAACGTCGCAAGTAGTCATTTGAAGAAGGTGAAAACCTCTTTTTACTTAGTATTTTATCGTAACCACTAATTATGCGAAGGAAAACCATACGAATATTTAACATTGTTCTCATCATAGTACTAACTTTTATAATGGCACAAACAACAGACTTTAGTAATTTAACAACGTCGGACTATGTATATTTATCACTGTATGTTTTGATTATTATTCTTTTCATCGTTAACACTATATTAGAAGTAATCAATAAACGACGTGATATTAATGAGTAATATCCGTAACACAGATAATCCGTTATTCAAAGGTATGGATATAGCAGAAGCATCCGGATTATGCGGACTGTCTCAACTACAGATCAAATTGTTATGTAGTATACACCTATAATTGAGGAAGAATGACACCTTAGAAGCAGATAGTGAAGGCGTATTTCAATTAAGTGGAGACTTTAGCACAGAGTAAAAAATAATACGCGTGCATTTTAACTAACAAGAGGCTGGGACAAAAGAGAAAAAGGGTTAGATTGATGGCAGTCAATCTAACCCTTTTCTGCTGCGCCCTTGTTGTCCGCTTCTGCGGTGCTTTCCGCGGGCACACACGTAAGCCGCAACCCTCGCTAGCGCGCTGAATGCCAGCGTCTTACGCTGCGTGCATTCCCGCAGGAGTCACCGCCTCCGCTACCAACAACTAGTGAACCCTTCTAATTTATTATTAATTGCAAAAGAAATAATAGTAAATATGTTCTATATATTTTCTTAGCAAAAATTTATCAAAACCAATGTCCCTCTATTTAAGATTCTAAAGTTATGTGCCAGCCTCTAATTGTTTGCCTTTTATCCATGATTAATAATCTTATCTGTATAGAAGACTTGCTCCTTGACAACTCTTTGATGATTGGTGCATATACGACGCTAAAACACGATGAGTAATCGTAATTACTGTAAAATAATATGGATTCAACAAATAACTTTAATAAATTATCTCACTTTTCATTTCTCTCCAATTGGATGACGGGCAATAATAAGTCTAATTGCGTAAAATCCTCTCCTCGGTACCACTCGATAATTGAGCGGGTAGGCACCCAGCTATGATGAAAAGCATATTGTAATAATTTGTGATAACCGCCTTTGATTTTTGTAGGATGTTCTTTAAATGGTAATGCTAAGCAAATACAGGCAGGCATATGTTCGATAAAATCAACACCCTTTAATCCATTTAGCATGGAATCTGCTGTCACTCCAAAACCGATTTGTACTTTTATCAAATCTTGTCCTGATAAGTAGTTTACATAATAACTTTTAATGCGTATATTGTTCTGCTTTAATTTATTCGCTCTTTTTGCAAAATACTCTCCAAACTTCCCTGTTGTCGATTGCTCAATGAACCAAATAATTTTTTCATCTTGTTTATCGATAAGATAAATATCTTCTTGAATTGAATCACTTTCTAAAAAACGTAAACTAACATCTATTAGATCACGTTTTTTCTTAATAGAACGAATCCAATTTTCCATCATGGTTTGACGAGCTATTTCATCATTTTCCTGTAAATAATGTTGAATATCTTGTAGAGGGACATCTGCAATTCGCAAAGTGGTAATTAATTTGACTGTAGCAATTTGATGCTGCGCATATACACGATAGCCATTCTCTCTTCGTTCTACTGGCAATAATAAATTTTTCGATTCATAAAAACGTAACGTGCTTTTTGCAATTCCAGTTCTATTTGAAAATTCTTGAATCGTCATATCCTTTTGCAAAGTCATCTCACTCCTTCGCTTTAACAGTAAACCTTAAAGCTACTTGAAGGTCAAGAAAATTTTCAGAATTGTTTGGGTGACTGGCACTGCCTAAAATACTGATAGACTTTTTCTAACTTTTTTTGTTGCCCTCCCTTTTTACTTTCCATATTGCCAAATTCAAAAAACTTCACCTTTTTAATTCCTACAAAATTAAACAATGCTTTTCGCATTAACACTTTATGCGCATTATTCAACCAAAAGAGTGGATAATTTGTCGGGCCTTTCATTGTTGACACACAGACGACCGACTTCCCTTTTAAAAGTCCTTCTGGAAACAAGCCTTTTTTATCTCTATAAGCAAAATTAGATGCAAATAGTTGATCGATATATCCTAAAAGCATTGCAGGCGGTCTTCCCCACCAAATCGGATAGATAAAAACAATCTGATCTGCCCATGTAAGTTGTTCTCTATATTTCTCTAAGTTAGGCTCGCGATACATATCACGTCTTCGTTTATGTTCGTGAAAATGTAAAATTGGATCAAATTTTTCCTCATATAAATCTAACACTTGTAATTCGGTTATGTACGGATTTTCATTACAGCCTTTAAGGACTTGCTGTAAAAAAGCATAATTCAAACTTTGATGATTTGGATACGTATAAATGACTAACGTGTTCATAACATCCTCCTATTACTTATCATTTGATAAGTAAATAATAACGAACATTGATTTAGTTGTCAAATGATAATTGTTTTAAGATAAGTTCTTTGATATCTTGTCAGTAAGAGGTGAGATATTTGGACAAGAATGCATTATTCAATCAATTTGTTACGTTTACCGCAGCCGTCCACCAAGTAACAAGTGACTTAACACAAAACATTAATACGGATGCTATTACGCCTGTTCAATACAAAATTTTAGAGTATTTAAAAGTAAGCCAACCTGTTACGATTACCGAAATTAGTGAATGTCATCATATGTCGTTACCCAATACAAGTCGCGAGCTCAAGAAACTTCAAGAAAAAAATTTAATTGAAAAAATAAGTGATATAGCGGATCGTCGTAAATTTTTTGTACGTCTATCAGCAGATGGTGAACAAATGATGCATGAAGCGTTTGCCCGTATCGAAGAACGCTTTCAACAGCTCATTCAACATGTTCCAGAAGAAGATTTAGAGGAAATCAAACACGCTTTGGATATTTTGCAACAGAAGGTTTTTAAACAACCTTAATCGTCAAACATTTTAATGTAAATGAATCATACTAATGCTACAGGTATTGTGGCTATCAACTCATTTAGAATTTAATCCCTAATATCCGTCACCCAATGACACTTTCCTTAATAGTCTAAAGATGTATAAAGGAGGTGACTCATGTGGGAGCAGTTTTTGATAAAATTTGGCTTGAACAGCATTTGGCTTCCCTTCCCTTATGGCAACAGATCGCATTTCAAGATTTTGCTTCAATGGTTGCAGATGATGCAAATGCATTCCCTTGTATTCCTGCGCGCACAGGGTTTATTTCGAATCAACTACGCTACAGTTTCGTTGGCGATCCCCGAGAGTTACAATCAGCTAAAGATTTGGCAAATTGCTTAAGGGAGTATGGTGACTGTGCTCGATCTGCTGGGAAATATACTTCGCACGCCATTTTCTTTGAGACGCCAAAAGATATGCTTGAAAATTATGATGTAGAAGATTACAGAGCTTTATTTTGGACCATGCTAAATCATGTAACTGCCTTTGACGAAAAAGAATGGCCTAGAGAAATCCCCGTAAATCCGTCTAATCATACATGGGAATTTTGTTTTAATGGGGAGCCTTATTTTGTCTTTTGCGCAACACCTGCCCATCAATTGCGTAAAAGCCGCCAGTTTTCAACTTTACTAATGGCATTTCAGCCACGCTGGGTCTTTGAAGATATAAATGACACGACCGTGCTAGGCCAAAAACTAAAAAAGTTAATACGAAAGCGCATCGAACAATATGATGCTATTCCAGAACACCCCGACTTAAAATGGTATGGGCAAAAAGATAATTTTGAATGGAAGCAATACTTTTTAAGTGATGATGAACATAGCCCTGCCCAATGTCCGTTTGTAAGAGGAAATTTACCACTCACTTTGCCACAAAAACGAAAAAATTAAACGGAGCGATGGTTGCTCCGTTTTTTCATAACAATTAATGTTGCCAGTGCAATGAAGACGATGAACAGTAAGCTTATGTAAAAACCGAGTCTGCTTGTTTTTTCGCCTAAAGTGCCCGAAACAGTTACCGCAATTAGCAGCATCCCAACAATATTTTTTACATGTTGCCACTTCGTTAATGTCATAAGTTTTGCATAGGTTACTAATATAAAAAGCCAATTATAAATTAACATTAATCCTGCTGCCGTTATTAAGTATTCAAAAATCTTTTCTGGAATCATGAAACCGATTGTAATAGTGATAATTAAACCACCCGTGAGGAACAGAAAGGCTGGTAATGGAACTTTCATTTTTCCTTTTTTCGCTAATATCGCTGGTGCATCATGATCTTCAGCTAAAGCCGTTAAAATCGTGACAACAGCATACAAGGACGCAACCATTGTAGAAAATCCAGCAATAATTAAAATACCCGTTATGATATCCGCAACAAATGGGATATTAAAATTTGCAAGAGCAGTAATAAACGGGCTTTCGTCTATTGTGAATGATGCCCAATGTACTAATGCAAGGGCACAGACTAGTGCAATTACATAAATCGTAGTAAGGATAACAATCATTACTTTTCCGGCTTTCGGTGCCTGATGGGGATCTTTTAAATCGATTACGAGTAGCCCCATCACCTCTATGCCACCAAAAGCAAAAAATGCATAGAGTAAACCAAGCCAAACACCCTTTACTCCTTCCGAAAAAAAGCCTTGAAAGTTTGCTAGAATAACATCTACTTGCCTTGGCTCACTATTCATCCCCTTTATCATTAGGATAGCAGCAACTACAATAAACATTACAACAGCAGCGGCTTTCATTGCCCCAAATACATTTTGAAATTTTTCAAAGCCTTTCATTCCTGTCAGTATAATGAGCAAGCCAAGTGCACCAAAACCTGATGCAGTCATCCATAGCGGTATGCTAGGAAACCAAAAACGCGTGAAAATTCCTAATGCCATTAATTGGCTCCCCATAATTAATAGTTCAGAAATTAAATAGACCCAACCATTACTAAAACCTGCCCAATTGCCAAAAGCTTGTTTTGAATACGTACGAAATGATCCTTTGTCAGGATTGGCAACAGACATATTCACGAGCGCATCATAGACAATGTAGGTGCCAATGGCTGCTAAAATAAATGGAATTAAAACAGCATACCACTCTTTGCAATGGACCATGCTTGTTCCAAGAAAAAAACCTGTCCCTAACGTACACCCTACACCTAACAGGGACAACTGCCACCAAGACATTTGGCTTTTGCTTGTTTTTGACTCCATAGAAATCACCTCTATACCGATTTTCGCACTAATGGTAATGTCATACAGCGAATACCACCACCGCCTTTTTCAAGCTCTGTCACGTCAATTTCCACAATATTTTTCTTTTGTAATTTTGGATGCGCTTTGAAATGCTGTTTAGTCGCCTTTTTACTGACTAACAATGTTTCGGGATTGAGATTTAAAAAATTGATATCAGGAATGGTGTTATACTTTTCTAACCAATACAACTCAAACCCATGACAATTGAAAAATTGTTCGGTCATATCAAAACGAGTCCCACTTGTTGTAATTACTTGGATAGGAAAATAACGCATAAAACTTTTCGCTATGACGACATCGTTGTTGGCAATATTACAATTCATATCTAAATGCAGTGTATCCGAGCTTCGAGGCAAATCAATAATGCCTATTTCAGAGAAACCTGCTTGAAAAATACTGTCTTTTATCTGCTCTACACCCTGCCTTGTCGTTCTTACACCTATATTAATAAGCACAGCATCACGATTTAACACCATCACATCTCCAAACTCTAATACATGGCTACTTTCCTTAGCGGGCATAAAGTGTTGCGGAAACCATTTCTGAAGTAATGTATGCGCATGTCCATATTCAGGTCGTCTAATCGAGCTACCCGCTGCACCTGGTAGCATTCGGTTACCAAACACACATGCAAGATCACGCACAAAATAACGATTTAGAAGTTGTTCGCTAAGGTGCTGCGCATCTGCTAATAAATGTGTTGCGTAATCTATTACGTGCACGCCTGCCTGTTGTAAAGTCTCTTTCAACTCCATAAAATTTTCCATTGCTTGGGTATGTGAAACAGCCGCACTCCATTGTACATTTTCTGCCGTTTTTAAATCGGGTACATCTAATTTGGAAGGCGCACAAAGCATAACCGCAGTAAGCTCTCCGTGCTCCGACCAACAGCTTGGTTGAAATGACATCATGATGGTAACTCCCCCTTTTCGTCGCGATTATTGTTAGCCTTACCAGCAACTTAAAGATTATACGATGCAGCGCTACAAGAAAACACACCATACATAACGGTGTGTCTGAAAGTGTAAACAAACTCATAGAATGAAACTGTTTCTGGATTTCCACTTCGTACAGACGCTTTCAAGGAACAGCAAAAAATGAAATACTTCTTTTAAACGTTTACTATGACAATCTCATGACCACGTAGAATTCTTTGCAAAGGCGAGGTAGGTTTATTGTTACCTCAAAAATATTCGGCATGCTAGGAGCTTGACTAGTTAAGTGGAGTGGAAGGCGCGACACTCCAGCTCAGAACAACACGAGCTGAAAATCCATTTTTTACGGCTTTTGTCGCAAAAATTAGTTGAAGCCGTGCCTGCGGAAAGGGAGCGCCTAGAACGGAATTCAACGATATGTTTACGTAAAATACTCTAGTTTCGCATTGGGGAAAAATTTTTTCATATAGCCATAAAGATGTTCTTTTATGTCTTCCTCTTCTTCTTTTTGATAAATATATTTACCAATCCCATATTTCCCCCACTTGTATCTTCTCGCAGTTTCATCCAATTCTAATTTTGTCATCGGATAGTTTTTTTCGATTACTTTTTTCGCAGGCTTTGTAAAGCGATGTTGAATAAATTCAAAAGTAATATCGTCCCTTACATCATGAGGCAATTCCGCATCTAGACGCTCAAACATATGATAATAGCCTTCCTCCCAACCTTCGTGCAGATAAATGGGCGCAACAATAAAACCTAGAGGATAGCCTGCTCTCGCTACTTTTCCAGCCGCTTCAATGCGCTTATCTAAAGGAGATGTGCCTGGCTCAAAGTTTTTAATCACATAGTCCGCATTTACACTAAAACGAAATCTTGTCTTGCCATTATGTTTGGCATCTAATAAATGGTCCACATAATGGAATTTCGTTACAAATCGCAGTAAACCAAACTCACTTTGTCCAAAATGCTCAATCGCTCTTTTTAACGTATGTGTTAAGTGATCAATTCCAACAATATCTGATGTACACGATGCTTCAAAGCGCGTAATTTCAGGTGCTCGTTCTGCCATATAGTTGTCTGCAGCTTCAAGTATTTCCTCAACATTGACATATGTGCGAATATAAGGCTTGCTGCCCATCGTTGTTTGCAAATAACAATAATGACAATGCCCCATACATCCAGTGGCAAAAGGAATAGCATACTCTGCTGACGGTTTAGAAGTATCAAATTTTAATGTTTTTCGAATACCCACGACGAGCGTTGACTTGGCAATCCGATACTTTTGCAAATCATTGTCTCCAGGAAGATTGCGCACTTGATTATGAGATGTAGTATAACGAATTTCTATGCCCATTTGCTCAAACTTCTCTTTTAGTTCTTGTCCAAGCGGATAGTCGAGCGCATCAGGTTCAAAATAAACGAGCTGAGGTGTAAATGGTTTTCGCATCCTCTACCTCCATCAATGAAAGTATTGATGATATGCTTGCTCCGCATCCATCTCACTTGAAAAAATAACAAAGTCATTCGTTAACGGATAGTAAGTTTCAAAAAGAAATAACGCCAATTCATTTGGATTTTCCGGATTAGTAACAACTGCCGCTTCCTGTATATTTGCGACATCTTGAATATGTGGATTGCGGTAAAAGATATAAACAATATCCCCTGCATTGTATGATTGCTGTTGCATTTCTTCATCCTCCTTTAGTCATTTCTATTAGTTTGGCTAAAGAAAGTGAAATTATGTTGTGTATTGAAATCATATTTTCTCCTAGCTATTTACTTGAATAAATTATTTTAAAATAACAAATCCCAAGACAGATCTTCTTATAATTAGATAAGTAATTATTTCCTTTTTCTACTCTATTCTTTTTATCAAATTCCGTTAACAAGCAGAGTTTACTTTATATCTCTAAGTACCAGTTAGTGCAAGATGTAAAACTGACCACTATTTTTTTACAAAATTGATACTTTTAAATAGTAAAGCCTTTGCTAATGTTATCCTAGCATGCAGCATTGATTTACGAAGTAAGGTTTTGCGCAACTATTCTTTGACATTGAAAAAGCAAATAAGGAAGGTTTACAACTATGCAAAAATCAATAAGCTATTCACATTCACGCACTTTTGATCTCATTCTATCAGCCATGTTAATTGCACTTGTGTTTGTAGCAACACTCACATTGAATATTAAACTACCTATTAAAGCAAATGGTGGATTGGTTCATCTTGGTACAGGTATGCTCTTTATCGCATCTATTCTTTTTGGCCCTAATAAAGGTGCCATTGCAGGTGCAATAGGCATGGGTTTATTTGACGTTGTATCTGGATGGACATTGTGGGCGCCTATTACAATCGTAGCTCGTGGCTTACAAGGCTATATCGTAGGGAAAATCGCTTGGTCGAACGGACGCAAAGGAAACAGCATTGCTTTTAATGTTCTTGCTATGATTATTTCAGTTCCGTTTATGGTAGCCGTTTATTATGTTGGGGAAGGTATTTTATATGCCAATTGGGTTGCACCATTGACTTCTATTCCTGGAGACTTAGTTCAAAATGTTTTAGGAATGATTGTGGCAATTCCGGTTTGTATTCTCTTAAGAAAAACACCGATTTTCAAATAAATATTCGTAGTTCTTTGAGTTGTTCTCGCTGTTAAATCAGCGAGAATTTTTTATTTGCGATACACGCCTGTTCCCTTTAAAAATAAAAACACACTCGCTTGCGCGAATGTGTTTTTTCTATTTGGATAAATCTATTTTTTTATTTAATAAGTAAATGGTCACGCCACCAACAGTCATCGATAATAATTCTCCGACACCAACCGTAAACCATGTCGCCCAAAATGGCAGATCATACAGTATCGTTAATTGGCCTACAACAGTAAACATCGATAGTGCAAAAATCACTGCTGTGATGACCATTTTCCAACTATCCTGCTTAATGTTTTTAGTTACCATTCGACAAAGAATTAATACTAGAAATGTTGCAATTCCGCCAATAGGCACATCAAGAATCCAAGTCGGCGACATAAAATTTGCTAATACAACACCTAGGGTTACTGCTACTACATAGCGTTTATTGTACAGCGCCAAATAGTTGAACATCTCTGACAAACGTAGCTGCACTGCTCCAAAGCTAATCACTGACAATAATACAGTTACAGCCACATATAAGGCTGCGACAAGTGCTACTTTAGTAAGTTCCCTTACAGAAGTACGCGGTGAATCTTTTACAATAGATGTATTCAATTTACATTCTCCTTTGTAAAATAGCAAGTTGCTATTTTAGTAATAACTACGACCAAAGGAAGAGAGCATATTGCCCTAACTGAAGTGCCGTAGTGTAAGCTATTTTTGCTTACTTGCGTATTATAGCAGAAGAATGATTCATTGACCAATACTATTTCGCAATCCAACCACCGTCAATTGGTACCACAGCTCCATGCATATAATCAGCGGCATGACTCGCCAAAAAAAGCGTTAAATTCGCCACTTCGCTTGGTTGTGCCCAACGACCCGCTGGCGTCTCATTGGCAACCCATTTTGCCATTTCACCATCGCCTTCAAAATCCGCTTTGGTCATAGCTGTTTGAATAGCTCCTGGTGCAATGGCATTCGCACGTATCCCCTCACGACAATAATCTAAATCCAACTGTTTCGTATAGCCCACAATGGCATGCTTGGATGCTGTATAAGCCGCACCCCCACCTCCTGCAATCAGCCCAGCAATAGACGCCATATTAACGATGATGCCCGATTTACGCTTTACCATATGAGGCAAAATCGTATTCGTTACAAAAAAAGTACCCTTTACATTCGTATTCATAATTTTGTCCCATAGCGCCTCATCGGTATCTAGTGTTTTGGCAAAACCATCTAAAACGCCAGCTGTATTCAGTAAGATATCTACGCTGCTAAAGCTTGCCATTGCTGCTTGAAAAGCGTGCTCTACATCACTTTTTTTACAGACACTTCCTAGCGTATAAGCAAAGCGCTCAGGGTATTGCTGCTGTAATTGCCCTAACCCTCGCTCATCTACATCCAAACCAAAAACATAAGCACCGTTTTCTAAAAAAGCAATAGCTTGTGCTTGGCCAATACCTGACGCAGCACCTGTAATAAACACTGTTTTACCATTATATTCTGCAAACTTCATAGGATCTCTCCTTTATAAAAAGTAATCTACTACTAAAAACACTGACACAAGTCGCAGCTCTACATGCATTGTGCCAGCTCTTATCAACTATACCGCCTACAAAGCTTAACCTTCATATCAAAAAAATAGCATACTAAGAATCACTTAGCATACTATTATAACCTTTGAAACGACACTGAATTTAGTTTACGATTTTCCAATCTTCGGCTAATAAATCACATACTGTTGGTGTGAACATCGTGTAACCCTCGCCACGCACATTAATTAAAAAATAGGGGTTCAAATTCTCTCCGTCGTGCACGCTTTGACCTACAAGCTTAACATATAATTCAGCACCGCCCCATCCTTCACGAATTACTTTCTCGCCCGCCTTTAAACGCGGTAATACTTCTTCAAACGTCATCTATACTCATCCTTTGTTAATCTTTTCTAATATGCCATACGAAAAAAGTATACTGGATATTTATTTTGTTTACAACAGAAGCTAGTTCATTTATAATTTTCATTCTAACTACTTTTTTGTTATATCAGTTCCTTATTTAGTAATATATTGGAAATTTAGAAACAACAGCAATATAAAAAAAGAATAGCTTCGCTACTTTTGCTCAACGTAACAACTCCTTCCCTACCCATGAAAAAAGAACCCTCAATCCAAAATGGATCGAAGGTTCATAAGTTGATTAGTTTTTGTTTAGGCCTATAGTCTCTGCTGTTGAAGTATGAACTTCTTCAAGAAGCTCTGGATTTTGTAATAATGAGATACCGTAAGATGGAATCATTTCTTTTAGTTTTGGCTCCCACTCTTTAGCTTGTTGAGGGAAACATTTTTGAATAACTTGCAACATAACGTGAACGGCAGTAGATGCACCTGGTGAAGCACCTAATAATGCAGCGATTGATCCGTCAGCAGCACTTACTACTTCGGTACCAAATTGTAATGTTCCTTTACCGCCAGCTTCAGTATCTTTGATAACTTGTACACGTTGACCTGCTACGACAATATCCCAGTCCTCGCTTTTAGCAGTTGGGATAAACTCACGTAACTCTTCCATACGTTGATCTTTTGATAATAACAGTTGTTGGATTAAATATTTTGTTAAAGACATTTCTTTAACCCCTGCCGCTAATAATGTTGTAATATTATGCGGTTTTACAGAAGCGAATAAGTCCATGTTCGAACCTGTTTTTAAGAATTTTGGTGAGAAACCAGCAAATGGTCCAAATAGTAATGATTTTTTGTTATCGATAAAGCGAGTGTCTAAATGTGGAACAGACATTGGTGGTGCACCAACTGCAGCTTTACCATATACTTTTGCATGATGTTGTTCAACCACTTCTTGGTTTTTACATACCATAAACAATCCACTAATTGGGAATCCACCAATGTGTTTTCCTTCAGGAATGCCTGATTTTTGTAATAATTCAAGACTTCCTCCGCCAGCTCCAAGGAAGACGAATTTTGCTGTATGGTATTCCATTTTACAGCCATCTTTATCATGTACTTTTAATTCCCATAAACCGTCTTTCGTACGTTTAATGCTTTCGACACTATGGTTGTAGTTGATATCTACATCTTTCGCTTTTAGGTGGTCAAATAAAATACGTGTTAGAGCACCGAAGTTAACGTCTGTACCAGTGTCAATTTTTGTTGCAGCAATGGCCTCATTTGCTGGTCGGTCTTCCATAATAAGTGGAATCCATTCTTTAAGTTTTTCTGGATTATCAGAGAATTCCATCCCTTTGAAAAGAGGATTATTTGACATTGTTTCATAACGTTTTCTTAAATACTCAACGTTTTTTTCACCTCTTACCATACTCATATGTGGTAATGGCATAATAAAATCTTGCGGATTTTGGATCAGCTTGTTCTTTACAAGATATGACCAAAACTGCATCGAAACCTGGAACTGTTCATTAACATTAATTGCTTTGCTAATATCAATAGTACCGTCTGGTTTTTCAGAAGTGTAGTTAAGCTCGCATAGTGCTGCATGCCCTGTTCCTGCATTATTCCATTCATTAGAGCTTTCCTCACCGGCGTTTGAAAGTTTTTCAAACACAGTAATATTCCAATCCGGTGCTAATTCTTTGAGCATTGTCCCCAAAGTCGCACTCATAATTCCGGCACCAATTAAGATGACGTCTGATTTAGTTACTCTGTTACTCATTTTTACCATCCTTATATTTTAAGATTTGCAGAAATGATGTAGGTGTAAACTAGTCACACACCTTTTCTGTATCAACTATAAACTTACAATAGTCTATCACAACTATTTAAAGAATAAAATATCTACTACAATATTATAGTAATAAACTAATTAAAAAGTAGTAAAAAGTGCGAAGTCCGCTCATAATGTCCTTTGTACATATTTAAAACAAAAACCTTCCCCCTGTTTCCAGGAGAATGGTGCATTGATCAAATCGGATAAATGCATCGTCTGAAAGATGTTTTATGTTGTATAAAGTCAACTGATTGAATTTTAGTATGCTACTACTAAAATAATTTATCCATCATTTTTTAATGAAAGATATTTTTTAACTTCACTCATACTAAAAGCACTAGACCTTTTAGTCTAAAAGTGCTTAATCGACTCTATTTTACATGATTTGCTAACATTCACAAGGTACCTTCAAACTAATTTTCGCTTTTTCGACGGGATATTCCAGCATTTTCACTCCAATTATGTATAAAGGTCAAAAGACACACTTCTTTAAACAAACGAAACAATTACTTCCAATCCTCTTCAATAACAAAAGCTCAACAATTATTTTTTCTCATTAAGCTAAGTGTTACAAATCAAACGATTATCTGTCACTTGCCTCATTAGTTACTGTATACGCTTCCATTAAATCTATCAAGACTTAAACCTTGGTTTTATTATTCTCTTCCTTTTTAAGGAAATCATATACAACCTACAAAAATATTTTCTTCATATTGTTATATAACACAATCAAGTTTACCATACAACAACAAAAATTATTAGAATATTTTATTTTTTAAATAACTTATACATCAAGTAATTTATCTTTTCCAATAAATTCATTGCCCTAAACAGACAACTAAGGTAGGTCACTCAATGATAAGTGACCCGCCCTTTCGGTATACAAAATACAAATAATTATAAATTTAGATGTATATTTAATCGATTTTTATAATCTACCATACTACAGCGTACCTTCCTTATCTACGAAAAATAAGAAAACACCATAAGCTCTAATAAACGCAAGAAAAAAACGCCAATCCTGTATATGGATTAACGTCTCTATAAATCGGTACCGTACTTTTTCGTCGATAGAATATTGAACTATTGGTTGCCACAAACTATTACGCCCGTGCATATTAGTCTGACAGCACAATGACATTTTCTGCAACCTGCTTTTGATCAGTAGAATTGGGTATTTCAATTAAATCAAAGGAGACTTTTTGGCCTTGTTTCAGAAAGCGAAATGCATTTGGAAATCTTTCCTTATCCGGCAAAATCGAGCTAAAATGAACAAAAACATGATTGTCTTCCTCACCATTCAGCATAATACGTCCATAGCCTTTTTCATTTTTATACCATTTTACAATTCCTTCTCGTTTCATTTCTATCCCCCAAAATTATTATTGTAACGTCCCTAAGGTTGCTAAATCGGCTAATGTTAGCTGTTTTACAATTTCATAGCCATTACCCACACCTTTGGGCTTAATAATAACGGTTCCCATGCTTGTCATTTCACCTATGGCAGTCCCTTTCGGAAAACTGTGTGCAATAATTACTTGATTAGTCCCAGGTGGTGGTTTTACTTCTAGATGTTTTTGGGCTTCCATTACAATTTGTTGTTGTTCCGTAGTGGAAATCGTTTCTGCTAATTTAGTAATTGAAAACCAGAACGGGTCAATTTGTAGATACATTGTTGGAAATGCAAGCTGTGCCGTTTCAATTGTTCGACAAAACGGACTTGTCATTATAGGTGAACTAATTGGAATTTGCCAATACCGCAGCATTTGTCCATAGTAAACGGCTTCTCGCCGACCGTAATCAGATAAATTTCTTTGCGTATAGCAGTTTTGAAAATTAACATATGGCTGATCTTCACCAACAGTTGCTTCTCCATGTCTAACATATAAAATCAATCCACCTGCTCTTAGTAAATCAAGGATTGGCTGTTCCAAATTGTTTTTATCCTCCTAACCTGCCCTATTAGATTTACTGTTAATGTATGATTGATATTAGCTCATACATGCTATGCAAAACATCCGGATTTTCTTAACAACAAAAGCCTCCTACTCTATACATGTAGGAAGCTTAAGCTATTATTCTATCCTGTTAAGATGACTTTGCTTTACGCGAAAATTAGCCGTGAAGGAAAAAACTGCTAATAAACAGCCCTATAGACAAACCACATCAAAAAATTTTAATACTATCAGCCAAGTACATTTGCCCATTTACTTTAAAGGAATAATGACAATCGCTGTTGTCTCAAATTGTGCAGTAGATTGGATAGAAATGGTGCCGTTGTATTTTTTCACAACTTCTTTCACAATAAACAAGCCTTGGCCTCTAATTTTTCCTAGTTCAGCTTTTTTCGTTGTAAACCCTTGCTTAAAGATTTGATCAGGGTCTGGAATTGTTGGTCCTGTATTAACAATTTCAAATACATACTTCATTTCATCCGCATGACAACAAATTTTCATTTTGCGTTCACTTTCAGGCAATTCAGTTGTCGCATCAATCGCATTATCAATTAAATTTGATAATAATTTAATGATATCAGTTGTTTTTATTTTATCGAAAGTATCCTGTGAAACCGATATATCCATCTCAATATTATGATTTTGAGCAGCTAACTTTTTTGTTTGCAATAAAATTGACAGCCCCGGATGGTTAATATTTAATTTCAATGACTTTATTTCCTGTACCTCTTTAGATAATGATGATAAATACTGTTTCGCTTGATCTGGCTCTCCCAATTGTAAAAGCCCATGCAACACTTGAATATGGTTGGTAAAGTCATGTCTTAAGGACGATACAGAGGTAATTAACGCTTTTATTTCAGTTTGGTAGGTATCTTCTGTTACCTCTACTTCTTTTGTCACTTCTTTTTGATACCATCTCTGTAAAAAGAAAAACGATGCAATAACGATTACTATAAATATTCCATTATAAATAAACAAGAATAAATTATTTTCTAATACTTTTCCTTTGATACCATTAAGTTTGTCTGCGCTTATATCAATCCCGAGATAGCCAATAACGTGACCTTCTTCATTCTTAATAGGAGCGCCTACAGAAAGATAATCTCCGTGTTGAGGGTCATTAATGACATTCGTAACATATGTCAACCCTTGATAAGCTAGTTTGATTTGCTTTTCTGGAACAGTACAAATTTGTCCAATATCAAAGCCTACTGTGAGATGATTAGGAACACCGGCAATCATCGTTTTTGATACTTTAGGATTATCAATTTCTAACGTATAGACATTTAAGGCCCCTATTTTTTCTCGTGCATCATTTAAGTATTTTCTTATTTCCCAATAAGTTGCATTTTTCACAGGATTATTTGCAAATTTTTGATACAACTTAACATCAATTGATGATGCGATGGAAATAGCCGCTTCTAAGCTTTGGTTAGCGATAGATTCTTCCACCGTCTTTTTCATTTTCACATATGAAGTGAGCACATTTAAACTTGTGAACAATGACAATAAGACTGTCGCTAATACTAATATTAGTTTAATTTTACGATTTTTCATACAAACTGGTACTTCCTCATCTATTGTATTCATTATTTAACGATGTGTAATTACTCCTAGAACAAATTAATATTTATATTAATAACAATAATATTATACTATAGTAATTTTCGTTTTTTCATGTATATTTTTTAAAGTACGTTGAAAACAATACTTTTATCCAAGTTTATTTTTAAAACTTAGTAATTGTTATGCAAAAATGGAATAATTTATTTTTCTTTCGAAAAGCGAAATAGCTACAAAACGAAAGGAGAATAGCCCAACAAATGTTACGCCATTCCCCTATTTATTCTATTAAATTATAAACCAAGCCTAACAAATTAGATAGCCTGAATTATGTTTCCTTTAATGGTTATCGGAAAAATAAGTTTACCTTCGATAAATTGTTGGAGAGAAAATGATTGCGGCTCACAATTTTCACCTATTCCAACAACTACCTCTAATTGCTTCGGTGAGTATATAACAGTATGGAGAGTACCAAAATATTCTTGATATTGTTTAAAAAATAACGGAGAATCTCCATTATTGAAATGGTGATAGACAGACATGGTCGTACGCGCATCTACTACATAGCGATTTATAAAGCTTTTTCGTTGTTTTGAACCCTCAATGCAAGCTTTGTTTTTCCCTGCCAATTGTTGAGACTCAAAATGATTTGTGCATATAAGCGGATGTTCAGCAGAAACTACCCGCTCTATTGGTGTAGCCTCCACCACAACTGCTTTTCCACTTTGATCTGTCATGGAGTAATTGTAGCAATAGCGATGTGGAATTTTATTTAAAAGTGCAATAGCCTCTTCAATATTTTCACACTGTTCAAGCACTATTTTAACGATTGTAGTCGCCAAAAAGCCATCTCCTTTCCAATCATTATTGACAAAATGCAGCCCTACTACAAGCCCTTTTTCATTCATTCCATCTAACCTACCAATAATTTGCTGGCTAAAACCTACACTGGCATACCCTTTAGACGGTTTAGAAAAAACGAGTCTTGCATCATACATAACTGGACTAAAATCATAATTTCTTACATACTTCCCATTGTGTACAACCGAGGTACATCCCATATTTGGAAATATTATATTATAACCGCTATACATTTTTATAATGGTTTCATACGGCTGTTTTAAGCCAAACGCTAATCCCTTCATCTCTTGCAAAAGATTGGGCGAAACATGTCGCAACAGCTCTTGTACCCGCTGTGTATTACAAGTAGCAGATAAAGCTAACAGTTGTTCATTTTGCGCTAAATGTGCATTTGTTTTTATTTCGTTACTTTGTTGAAAACCTATTTCATAAGCATCGCCTCTTAAAGCTACTACAGATACGATTAATTCTTGATATTTATTCATTGAAATCCCTCCCATACAGCTATTCAATCTTCAGTATCATCGTAATCCTTCAAGTAACTGGAAGGTCAAGGGTATAAAAAAAGTTGCCTTCCTATAGGAAGACAACCTTTAACGTGACCAAATCAGTAGTAAAAGGTACAGATAAATTATTTTGGTGAAATAAAGATATTATCTTTATTTACATTATCCAAAACAAACGATACCCATTAGCTAAAGTTTTTTTCTTTTGATTTGAATGTTTTACAACACGTATCGGATGATTGAATGGCTGCTGCCTCTTCTGACATTGTATGCATTTCAAAGTCAGAAGCAAACTCCGCATCACGTTTGTTCGTATTACGTTTATCCATGTCGATTGCAATTTTTTCAGCTCCGCAATAATTACCTTTGGCATGGAAAACACAATTTGATACTGCACAGCTAACTTGGACATTCGGCATAACTATCCACCCCTTATGATTGGTCTTGAAAAATATAGAATGGAAAATCTAATCTATACTCTTCACTTTGTATTTTGTCCAATCCATAGGTTTTTACAAGTCAAGCTTAAAAATAACTTCAACATAATCGGTCAATACGATTGCAAGCAGCACATGTGATAGATGTAAATTGTCGTGCTACTGAAAGACATCTAATTTTTGCTCGATGACCTCGTCTCATCTTGAGGATGTAAAAATTTTGGTCGTTTACTATATCCTTTTGGCGATAGACGTATTAATGTTTTCTTGGTGTCGGACCAGTTTAAATTGGCACCAATATTTAAGTACGGAACGCTTAATACACGGATATTGGCAAAGTAAATAAGAATGAAAAACAAGGACAAAAAGAAACCAAATAATCCAAAGAAAGCGGTCATTGAGATAACAAATAACCTAAAAATACTCATTGCAGTTACAAAGGATTGATTGACAAGAGTATAGGCGGCAATACTTGAGATGGCAATCACGACAATCATGGAAGGACTCGTTATGCCTGCCTTGATTGCCGCATCTCCGATGATTAGTCCACCTACGACACTCATTGTTCCACTCAAAATAGACGGTAAGCGTAGATTTGCTTCGCGAAATATTTCAAACATAAATAACATTAGCAATATCTCCAATATCGTTGGAAAAGGCAAGCCAGTACGTGATTGGACAACCGTCGCTAACAGTAATATTGGCATCTGCTCTTGATGATAAGTCGTTAATGCTAGCCAAAAACCGGGTAAAAGCATACTTATTAATATTCCTACGATTCGTAACAGACGCTCTAATGTACCGACCATAGATGGATAATCATTATCCTCACCTGATTTAAAAAGTAGAAACATATTAGGCGGCGTAATAATTGCGTAAGATACGCCATCGACAAAAAGAAGTATTCGTCCTCTGACTAGCGCTTGTATTGCGAAATCTGGTCGCCCTGTATAATCATGTCGCGGTAAAATTTTCGCGGTTTTTTCCACACTTTCCATCATTATATCGCCACTAAAGACAACATCTGTATTAATTTTCCTTAATTGCTTTTTTAGTTCCGTGACCATATTTTTGTCCGTTATATCACCCATGTATAGGACAGCCACTGTCGTTTTAGAGCGCTTTCCGACTTCCACTGTTTCCACGCATAAAGAATTTGTAGGCAATCGCTTACGAATTAAGGCCACATTAATAAAAACATCTTCTATAAAATCATCTCTCGGCCCTTTTACCACTAGTTCTTGCTTTGTTTCTTCAGGATTTCGATTTGGTTTTTTTGTAATTTTACTTGAAAATAAAATTTTTTCCCCTTCAAAGTAAAGCAAAACAAACCCTGAATATACACGCGTAATAGCATCATCTAAATTGGTTACTTTTTGAAGATTAGGAATGTGTAAATCGTTTTTTATTTTTTCCTCTAATAAGTTTACAGAGCTGTCTTCAAACAAAGATTGAACTCGCTCGATAATGACCTTATTCAATAAAAACTGATCGACCATCGACTCACATGTAATAAAATAAACATGCTGTTGTTGAAAGGTAAAAGATTGAAAAATTACGTCAGCAGAGCGTTGAAATAATTCTTTCAACATTTTCAATTCGATTTCTTGTTCTATTGATTGAATATTCCTCATCTCCTACTGAACCAAATTCAAACAAATTATTTTACTAAAATACTTATAAACATATATTTCCCAATGTCCAAAAAATTATGCAATAAATTTTACGACCATGCATCCTTTTAGCCAATCATTTTTTGTAAATTAGCCATTTCAATTGCAGACATCGCTGCATCATAACCTTTATTGCCAGACTTTGTTCCAGCACGTTCAATCGCTTGTTCAATATTTTCAGTTGTGACAATACCAAAAATCACTGGTACATTTGTCGAAAGCGATACGTTTGCAATGCCTTTAGCTGATTCGTTACACACATAATCATAATGCGTTGTAGAGCCACGAATAACTGTACCTAGACCTATAATGGCATCATATTTTTTCGTTTCAGCTAGTTGCTTTGCGATAAACGGTACTTCAAATGCACCTGGTACCCACGCAACATCTATTAAATTATCGTCTACACCATGACGCTTTAGCCCATCTAATGCACCACTTAATAATTTACTTGTTATAAATTCATTAAAACGACCAACGACCACCGCTATTCTTAAATCATTGCCAATTAATTGTGCTTCAAATGTTTTGCCCATCATTTCATTCTCCTCTTTTACATAGTAAGTGAATTTTCTATTTGCATATGTTGACGACGGTATGTTGCTAATGCGTCAATCGAAATCATTTTTAATTTATGTTTTTTTGCATACTTCACTAAATCATCAAAGCGTAACATTTCCCCATCATCGCCCATAATTTCACATATCACACCAGCTTCTACACTGTTGCAAAGTTTAGCCAAATCGATAGTAGCTTCCGTATGCCCTCGACGCTCTAATACCCCATTGTCTTTTGCTATTAGCGGAAAAACATGTCCAGGTCTACGGAAATCCGATGCTTGTGCATGTGACGCTAGCATTTTTTGAATCGTCAAAGCACGTTCAAACGCACTAATGCCTGTTGTTGTCTCTTTATAATCAATACTGACAGTAAACGCTGTTTGGTGATTATCAGTGTTATCTATGACCATTGGCTGCAACGCTAATTTTTGTGCAAGCTGCTGTGAAATGGGTGTACAAATAAGCCCCCTACCATATTTCGCCATAAAATTAATCGTTTCTGGTGTCATGAACTCTGCAAGGGCAAGTAAATCTCCTTCATTTTCACGGTCTTCATCATCCACGACAACAATCATATTGCCCTGTTTTAAATCGGCAATCGCTTCTTCAATTGAATGTAGCAACATTGCCACCTCCTAATAGATATCACTTTATTAATTATGTTTTTCTTTCTATAGCAGGTTAAAAACCATGCTTCGCTAAGTAATCTTTTGTAATAGTCGACGATTGCTGACTACCCTTTAGCTGGTGAATAATGTATTTGCCTACTAAATCGGTTTCGATATTGACTAGTGCCCCAACATTTTTAATTCCTAGTACGGTTTCTTTGTATGTGTGTGGAATAAGTGATACTGTGACACTGTTTTTTTCAACATGAAAGAGCGTTAAACTCGTTCCATCAATTGTGATTGACCCTTTAGGAATACAATAGCTCGTTAAGTCTTCTGACAGTTCGATCTCAATATAGACCGCATTTGCCATTGGACGTTTACGTAAAATTTTCCCTACACCATCTACATGCCCTGAAACAAAGTGGCCACCAAATCGTCCATTGGCTGGCATTGCACGCTCTAAATTGACCGCATTTCCAACAGTTAGTTGCTGTAAATTCGTCGCTTTCACTGTTTCAGGCATTACATCCATTGTTAGCTCTTGGTCATTATAATGAGTTACTGTCAAACAAACCCCATTTACGGCTATACTATCCCCAAGCTTCACATCCGCCACTATTTTGGGAGAAATCACCGTTATTTCCATACTTAGCCTATCGCTTTGCAAGGTTTTTACTGTACCAATATCCTCAATAATACCTGTAAACAATTTTCCACCTACTTTCTTAACCCTATGTCGTAAACCTTTTGATAGTGATTATTTTAATTCCCCTTTCAATTTTTATAATCGAAACAAACAAAAAACCCCTTTCATATAAAAGGGGTTTGGGAGTACGTGTACATAAGACGTCACGAAATAAACCTAGTGGATACAAAAATTTTCCACAGGCTGCCATCTCATTGTTCTTCTCCCATCCAGACTATCACTGTCGGTTTTGGATTTGCACCAAATCAGCTTGCGCTCACGGACTTTGAATTGCTTCATCACCGCCGATTGGGAATTTCACCCTACCCCGAAGAACAGATATTTATTCAATTTTTGCCTAAATAAAAAACTTCCCAACAGAAGCGATGGGAAGTAGTATGCTATATAAGCGTAGCCAAATAGACCTTTTAAAGTCATACGAATTTAAAAAGCTTATACTTTCACCCTTCTCCCATCCAGACTGTAACTGTCGGTTTTGGATTTGCACCAAATCAGCTTGCGCTCACGGACTTTGAATTACTTCATCACCGCCGATTGGGAATTTCACCCTACCCTGAAGGATATATTATTTAGTTACTTCATACGATAACATTATTTTAATAGATTATCCACCTAAAATTTTTTCATGCCTGCATGCTGATAACTGATTTTGTCAAAAAATTATACTTTATTAATTTTTATGGTATTTCTTCTCCGAAATCCAATAGTGCGAAATTGTTACAGTTAAAGTAATCCATATGAACGTTATCACCATATTTCCATATAGTTGTGCATCCATTGAACCCGTTATTAATACCATCATTGCTTGTTGACTCATGCCAGCAGGATTCACTAAATCAATTATTGGATGTAAACCACTAATGATTTTCAACAGTAGCAAGCAAACAATACTAATTAAAGCTATAACGCCCTGTCCATTAAAAATAGTACTGACCATCGCAGTAAAAGAAATCATAAAAAGTACCCATACTAAGTATAATCCAAGCGCTAATATCATCGTAAGAAATGGAATATTACTAAACAAGAAATTTACATAAACGTAAGATACAAAATAGCCAAATGTCACACTAAGCGCTACAAATGAGAAATTAGAAAAAAGTTTTCCACCGATATAGGATCCTACCTTTACAGGCCTTGTTAATATAAAATCAAGCATTCCATTCGCTTTATCTGACTGAATAATGCCCATAATGGCAATAGCAATTACCATAATGCCTAACTGATCAAATTGGGAGCCTAGAGTTGCCGCCATTACTTGTGCTCCATCCTGCTGCATCATTGAAGGGTCGATGGTAATACCTTGATTTCCACCAAGCGCTGTTAAAATTGATGGTAAATAGTATGTGACAACTGGTTGTGTTGCGCCTAAAAACATAAAAACAAGAGGTAACCAAAGTATCTTAAACTCACGAAACATTTGTACATATTCTTTTCTCGTTAAAATAAATAAAGATGTCATACACTCACCACCATCTTTAAAAAGATTTCTTCTAATGTCTCACTGCTTCCAACTTCAAATTTAACGATATCCATGTTGTTGTCCATCGCATCACGAATCAACCTATCTTTATTTTGCTGAATATTATCGAGGGTAATCTTCGCCTTCTTACCCAATACTTCAACATTTTTAACATATGGGAGCTTTTCAATGATTTGCACCCAAAGCATATTATGTGATGCCAATTCAAGATGCACAACCGCATCATGATTGTTAGTTAATTTATCTAATGTCGTATCTTCAATTTTTTCACCTTTTTTCATAATGACAAAGCGTTCACATATTTCTTCTGCATCACTTAAAATATGAGTAGATAATAGGATAGTCGTTTCATGTTTAATTTCTTGTATTAAATTTAAAACCTCTCTCCTGCCTATTGGATCTAATGCCGATACAGGCTCATCCATGACAATAAAAGATGGCTTATGTAACAGTGTTTGGGCAATGCCAAGCCTTTGCTTCATTCCCCCAGAAAATGTTTGAACTTTCTCATGTTGTTCATTTATAAGTCCAACTTTTGTTAAAATAGCTGGCACTTCCTCCGTAAGCTCTTGTTTTGTTATGCCAGATAACTGTCCCATAAAAAAGAGTGTTTCTGTAGCTGTCATCCAATGAAAGAAATCAGGATATTGTGGAAGGTAACCAATTTCTTTTTTCATGGTTGAAATTTTTTTCCCATCTAGTAGGACTTCTCCTTTTTCCGCATATAAAATATCTGCAATAATTTTGATTAACGTAGACTTTCCAGCACCGTTAGGTCCAATAAGCCCTACACATTGTCCAGTTTCAACCACCATCGAGAAATTATTGACTGCTGTCTTTGCCTTAAATGTTTTAGTCACCCCTTTAATTTCTAACTTCATGATGTTTCGCTCCTTTTCGCCCAATAGTGAAATATAAAATTGGACCAATGGTATTAAAAAATAAAATAATGATTGTCCACAACACAACATTTGATCTTGCATTTCGGTGTCGATACAAATCAATTAATGCAACAAGGATAAGGATGAAACCAACCATCATAAATGGCAATATAACCTGTAATACAGCCAACCAATCAATGTCATTCAATTCATCTAACCCATAGTGAAGTTTCAATAAAAACGCTCCTCTCAACATTCATTATCATTACTAATAATGATAACATTAACACACATTTTTTGGAATTGCACTTGTTATTTTATTAAATGATATGCTACAGTCAATATTATCTATAATGATAATATTATCATTATAGATAATTATTTTTACATTGATTTCACTGCCAATATTGTTAAAAGGAGAAAATCGCGTGAAAGTGCACCGGATAAGAATGAAAATTAGTCAAACTCAAAAAGAAATTCCTATTACGCCGATTTCAGCTAATTTATTTATTTTAGGGGGAATACTATGCTACCTATTCATATAGATACAAATAGCCCATAGCTATTATATAAGCAAGTCGGAAATCAATTAATTGAACAGATTGCAAAAGGGCATATTCAAGACAATGAAATGCTTCCTTCCATTAGAAATATGGCGCAAGATATTGGAATCAATATACATACTGTTTCAAAAAGCTATCGTGAACTTGAGAAAAAAGCGATTATCAAGATGGAAAATCGCTTGAAAGCAACAGTTATCGCTCGTTCAAATCGACGGTTAGACGAAAACCAATTACATAATCTCGAACTTTCTATAAAAAACATGATAATGGAAGCTTATGTAATAGGTTATAGCAAGAAACAAATCAAACAATATATCACAAAAGTATTAGACCAAGTGCAGTAATTTACCTGCTAAATAGGTAAGGTATTAATGCCTGTTTTGTATTCTTCCCTCCATAATGTATGAATCAGATAGTGTATACTAATTCATTTCTTTTTTTCCGCATTCATGTCATCATGAACGAATGACTATATTGATTTAAGTATTATGAATGGTAAAGCCAAATACCCTTTAAGGAGAAAAATACAATGAAACATATAATATTTGATTTTGATGGCACACTTGCGGATTCCACGGCAGTGTTTGCTTCTGTATGGAATACGATTGCTAAAAAACATGCATTCAAAGAAGTACAGTTAGAAGATATTGATGCACTAAAAAAATTATCGATTGCTGAACGAAGTAAATTATTTAACTTCCCGTTACACAAACTACCTACTATACTCCCGCAATTTTATCGTTTATATCAGCAATCATTACAAGATGTTCATTTATTTCACGGTATGAAAGAGGTCATACAGGAACTTGATAAGAAAGGATATACAATTGCCATTATTTCCTCCAATTCAAAAGATAATATTTTGGCGTTTTTACAAACTAATGGTATCGACCATGTGTCCGAAGTACTTTGTTCGAGCCGTATTTTTGGTAAAGATAAAGTGATAAAAAAATATTTAAAACAAGCCAATTTAAAAACATCCGATGTTTTATATATTGGGGATGAGCAACGAGATATCGTCGCCTGCAAAAAAGTAGGTATTCCAATTATTTGGGTTGGTTGGGGGTATGATGCCATTGAGATAGTCCAATCCGCAGAACCCGATTACAAAGTATTTACTCCTGCAGAAATACTAACTATTATTTAAGGTTTATGAACTCTATCACCACTGCCTAGGCTCTAAAAAAAAGACACTCTTTATAAGTGTCTTAAAATACAAGAGAAGTTGATTATTATTCCTACATCAACTTCTTTCTTATTGTGGGGGAAGCTTTGTTAAAATTTCTTGGTATTTTTTTGCTGTCCTTATTTCCACTGTCAGAAAATCTTGTCCATAGGTCGCCTTAATTAAAAATGGTACATCACTGGTGTTTTGAAATCTAAAATCTAAGCCACCATAGGACACCGTTGCATCTCTGCCCTTTGGAACATATCCTACATCTAATGAATGATGGTGTCGCTCCACAAATTTAATCGGGAGTTGATCGACTGCATTAAACAATGTTGAAGATGTTTGGCAAATCCCCCCACCAATGCCCATAACAAGCTTTTTATTAATAATTTCAGGTGCGGGCTGATAGCCATTCGCTTCATCTCTAGGGCCTATAACAGTATTAAACGAAAAAGTATCTCCGCTACCAACAATCACATTGTGAATGGCTTTTGCTGAAAGTTCAATATTTTTATTTCTTCCAACATCCGCTCCATTGAAGTAGGTTGTATAAGAAGCCACTACAACATCTTCTAAATAGGGTATGTCTTCAAAATAATAGCCACTTTCAGTAATATACAGTGGCATTTCTACTGTGCCACCCGTTGCTGATGCTGCCATAATTTTTTCTACCAATTCACTTTCTTTTAAAATAACTAATGGACTACCTTTTATAATCCGACCATTGTCATCGACTTTATCAAGCATCATTCGCTTATCAAAACCAACTTTTGTTTCTGTGCCTCTCGCTAATTGTTGTGCCAATTGTTCAATGTTCTTTTTATACAAGACTGGGTCTGTTTCAAAGCCTAATTCTATGGGCGATACGATGTGGATGATTTCTTTAGATTGTGGATTAACAATTTCAACCACTACAGGACCTACTTCCTGCTCCTTGTCATGCGTGTACATAACAGATTGTTGCACGTCGTCTTTTTCAATTTGTTCGTGCTTTATTTTATCCTGACAACCTGCTAAAGCCATTACACTGCCTAAACAAAATACAACCATCCATTTTTTCAATTTAAACACCTACCTCCAACTTACTTACAGCAACATCTTATTCGACTCGTTAGGATAGTGTGTTTCTTTTTATGGATTATTATTGACTGTTGCTTAAATATTTGTTCGTTTACTTTATCTTTTGCAATTAAAAACACACCCATTAAGATTTTGCTCTTGCTTTAACAGCATTTTGTAATCTTTACAAGACTATAGTTATATATGTGTCGTTTCCCATGTGTCCTGTGCAAAAATAAGAGAGTACAGCCTTATTTGAGGTCTTTTCTCACTCATCCACCAAACGGAACATATGTTTGTTTATTTTCACTGTATTCTGTATAATAAAACAGAAATGGTGCTAAGAGGAGAAGTTTGGAAGTATTAGGGATGATGGTTTAATGGCATTTGCAGTAGCTAGAAGGAACATTGCAAGTATGCCAAATTAGAATAAGCTATTTTGTAAGAAGCATGCTACACTGACTATCCGTAAAAAGATTTCACTTCACGGTTTCGTTTTTTGTTCTCCACTCTCCTGAATTACACTAAAACTAGAGGTAGGTGCATAGATGATTCACTTAACAAACCGCCAGGCACGGCAATTTCTGTTGTTGAAACACGGACTTTTGGACGACTATAAATTTAGCGGGAAACGGGGTGTATTGGACTTTACTCGACAAGCTGGTTGTATTCAATACGACCCCATCGATGTTTGCGGAAAGAATGCCGAATTGGTGTTGCAGTCCCGAATCAAAGAATTTACTAAAGGAATGCTCGCCGATTTGCTGTATGTGGAAAGAAGCCTTGTCGATTATCCCGACAAGAACCTCTCTATTATCACTGTTGAAGACTGGCCGTATTTTGAACGCTATAGGGAAGCCGCCCGACAACATGCCAAACGCTATCCCGAAATGGAAGCGTTGACAACGCTAGTACGGGCTCATATCCAAAATCATGGTGCACTAAGTTCGGATGATTTAAAATTGGATGGAGATTTCTCTTGGCAATCAGCCATTCACTGGAGTAGCGGAAACAATCCATCTCGCTCAGTACTGGAACAGATGTATTCAACGGGTGAGTTGATTATCCATCATAAAAAGGGCAGCCGTAAATATTACGATTTAGCCAAGAAGTACATACAGCCGAATCTGCTGACTGCATCAGAGCCCCTAGTTGATGAACTTGCGCATTATAAGTGGCGGGTACTACGTCGAATCGGCTCGGTCGGTCTCTTATGGAATCGTGCGTCAGATGCATGGTTGAATATTTGGGGGTTGAAAGCAGCACAGCGCAAAGAGGTTTTTAACCAGCTATTGCAGGAAGATCGTATTGTTGCTGTTACTGTGGATCAAATGAAGGATATGCTGTATTGCCTTGCGGAGGATTTACCGCTTATTGAAGTGGTTTTGCAAAATCCAGAACCAAAATGGCGTTGCGAGCTGATTGCGCCGCTCGATAATTTCCTTTGGGACAGAAAACTAATTACCGCATTGTTTAACTTTGATTATACGTGGGAGATATACACACCTGTAAGCAAACGAAAATTCGGCTACTATGTGCTCCCCCTCGTATATGGCGAACGCTTCATTGGACGAGCTGAGATTATCGCGGAGCGAAAAACTAACACACTCGTTGTTAAAAACATCTGGTACGAGAACGGTGTGAAGCAAACAACTCAATTGCGTACAGCTTTGAACAATTGTCTCAAAAAATTTGCTCACTTCAACGGGTGTGAGACCATGTCAGTAGAATATTTGAACGAATAGCCATAATTTTGTGCAGTATAGGAAGATATGCCATTGTTTATGTGCAACCATTTATCGTTGCCAATTGCCATTTTCACCATAGTCTCTCCCCTACTATTAGACAACAAATTGTTACAGAGTCGGATTTCCAAAGTAAAAACGGCGGTTCTGAAAGATTCAAAACTGCCGTTTAGGTCTATAGCTATTCGCTACATTTTAAAATTAATTCATATCATCACGCAGTGCATCGACGATATTTTCTTTTTTAATTATGCGAAGTGCGTACATTGTTGTAATAAATATGACAAGGAATACGCCCAGTACACTAATGCCCATACTGCTCCAAGGGAATGTGAATGCAACTTCCGCTCCACCGATAAACATCCCTTTATAGATTAGCCAAGCTAAAATACCTGAAATAGGGAGTCCAAATAGTAATGTTTGGAACCCATAAAGAACACATTCAAAGCGCATCATCTTATTGAAATCACGATTGGACATACCAACTGAGCGAAGCATTGCAAGCTCTCGTCTACGTAATCGAATATTCGTAGAAATGGTGTTAAACACATTGGCGATGGCAATAAGTGACATCATTATGACGAAAACAATGGTGAACAAATCAATGATGAAGATAATATTGCGGTTCTGGTCAAATATTTCATTGGCATTGTATATCGAATATTCGTATGAGGTTTCTTCCGATTCGATTATTTTTTTCATTTCATCAACTGACTGCGATGCATCCTTTGATAGGAACGTTAAGCCCCAATCCATCGGAACATCAGCTAGTGCCCATGTATCGATTAATTGATATGGTGCAACAATCATAAACGTGTACGGTCTTACTTCAGACGGTAACTTTGGTAATGGATCGACAGGATACGTATCGACAAATGTAATCGTTACATTTCGCTCTTCATTTAAGATTGCGCTAGTATTTACGTTTGGAGTAATATCTAAATTCATCGACTGTTTTGTAAACATATCTATTATGTTGTCTTTTTCCGATGCAGTAGCCGTTTTATTTTTCACTTTGGCAACGGCAATGACTTTCGCATTTTCCCCTGTATATTCAGCTATATCTAAACCTAAGCTTTTAATAAAATCTAGGTAAACACTATCCTCTAAAAACTGCATGTCTAGCGGTACATCAATCGTCTTATCGAGCTCAACATAACCTGCTGCTTGACGGTAGTCTGCTGAGAAATCATGTAAGTTAATTTTACTTGCATATTCCATCATGGATTGATAAGAGCCTTTATAAACCCCATCTACATTTTGTAGTTTGTCAAATAGCTGAAATGAATCGTTTTCTTTCATGTTCTCACTAAAGAACATAATATCGTAATCCGTATTGACAACGGATGACTCTGCAGCCTGCTGGAGCGTTGTTTTAAATGTGCTAGACGATACAAACATCACTACACTTAATATAAGTGATAGGACGATACTGCGATATCGTCTTTTGTTTCGTTTAAAGTTTTTAAGCGCAAGTGTGCGTTCTAAGCCGTAAATACGCTCCATCCATTTAGACGTATTAATGGCTTTTGATTCCACTTTAATTTCATTTGTTTGACGAATACAAGCCATAACTGGAGTATTAGCAGCTTTGCGTGCTGGGATATAAGCTGAAATTAAAATGGTCATCAAACTAATAACGACTGTGGCGATTATGATAGGTATCGAAACGGTCAAAGTTAATGGTACATTATCATAGGCGATATTTTCAAAATTTTTCGACACAAGAGAAAGAACACCTTTGATACTTGGGATGCCAACTAGCACACCGATTGGTATACCAACAGCACCAATACAAAGTCCTTCAAATAATACGGAATTTCGCAATTGTTTTGCCGTTGCACCTACTGACATCAAAATTCCATATTGTCGCATACGTTCGTTTAACGAAATGGAAAAGGCATTGTATATAAGGAAAACTGAACCGAGCATAATTAAGGCAACTAACATGCCACCAATTGAGTAGAGGAGACGATTAAATATTTTATCATTTGACAGACCCATAAATCGTAACACGTTGTCATTTGTAACAAATTGATGTTCAGTTGCGAATTCATCTGCATAATCATGCACTTTACGAGGACTTTTCATTTTAATAAAGGTACTAAAGCTACTCGCTTTTTTCATAGCATTAGTTGTTGTAATTAATGTATAACCAGGTGCCTTTACCTCTTCGAATCCAGGTCGTTTGAATGTCCCAACGACTGTATAGTGTTTCTTACGCTCAGCTACAAAGCTTTCTGGATTAGTTGAAAGATAAGGGTCATATTGTGAGAGCTGTTTATCCTCGCTTATACGTCTTCCAACATTCAATGCAAGGGTATCACCTACAGAAATCGTCACGCCCCCATTTTCCTTAAGGTGCGAAGGAATGAGAATTTCCGTGTCATTTTTAGGGTATCGACCAGCAGTAAGTGTTATTGGTAAATGGGCATACGTGTCTTGGTCAAAGCCAGCAATAAAGAGATACGGCTTGTTGACGTTTTTACCTCCCTCCAGTTTGGCATAACCAATGTTTTCAAAGGTAATGGTATTGGCTATTCGATTATCTTCATTTTGTTGTTCGATAAATGTAGCGTCAACATCAGAAAATCCAACGTGCCAATCGCCATATTTTATTATCGAGCCATTAATCATGTAGTTTTGTAGGGAGGTCGCAAAGGTCGTAACGCCTGTAATCATCGCTGCAGATAAAATAACGCCAATAATGGTCACAATCGTTCGCGTGCGGTTTTTTAGTAAACTTTGCAAGGCGACTTTATTGAAAATATTCATTATCTTGCCACCCGTTTCTCATCTCGAATAACTTTGCCATCAGACATGGAAATAATCCGATCCGCTTGTAAGGCGATATTTTCATCGTGCGTGACTACAATCAGCGTTTGCTGATATTTTTCGTGGCTGGATTTTAACAAACGCATAATTTCATGCCCATTTTTGCTATCTAAACTACCTGTAGGTTCGTCAGCTAACATCACGGCTGGCGCGTTCATCAGTGCACGTCCAATCGCAACGCGTTGCTGCTGACCACCTGATAGTTGATTGGGTAAATGGGTTTTTCGGTCTTCGAGCCCAAGTAAGTTTAATAAGTCCATTAATCGTTCTTCATTCACTTTACGTCGATCCATCAAAATTGGTAATGTAATATTTTCTACGACATTTAACGTAGGAATAAGGTTATGAAATTGATAAATCAGACCAACTTCTCGACGACGGAAAATTGCCAATTTTTCATGATTTTGAGCATACACATCTTGTCCGTTCAAGTAAATTTTTCCGCTTGTCGGTACATCTACGCCAGCTATTGCATGTAGTAATGTCGATTTACCTGAGCCAGATGAACCGATAATGGCAGTAAATTCCCCTTTTTCTATCGTAAGTGAAACATTGTCCAATGCTGTCACTTGATTTTCACCTTGCCCATATGTTTTGTATAAGTTTTCAATTTTTAAAAACTCCATTATGTGAGCCTCCTTTTGTGCTGTACCCTTATAATAGAATTTTTAACTTACATCCTCGTGACTCTAAAGTGAGAGATTCGTCACTTTGGGAAACGAATAGAAAAAATTGCGCCACCTTGCGGATGATTTTTGGCACTAATAGTTCCCCCTTGGCGCGTAATAATGGTTTTGCAAAGCGCTAGGCCAATGCCATATCCTGCCGTGCTCGTATTTTTCCCACGGTAAAATCGTTCAAATAAGTAGGGCACATCTTCTTTTTTAAAACCTGGTCCACTATCATGCAAGGTGATTTCTGTATACAGTATATTTTCCTGACAAACAATTTGAATCGTCCCGTTATTGCCTATACTCTCTATGCAATTTTTTAAAATGTTTTGAATGGCCTCTGAAAGCCAACCGAAATCTCCATGAATAACTAGTCTGTCCGCTGTATTCACTTGAGGTGTAATATTATGTAAATCCATCGACATAAGAAATGGATGAAGCGAATCCTTTATTAAGGTTGTGACATCCAATGGTTTCATTTTGAAATTTACAATATCTGCATCTAAACGTGATAATTTTAACAGAGAGGTTAATAGCCAATCCATTTGTACAAATAATTTTTGAATATCCCATAGCAACGTTTTACGCTCATGTTCCTCTGGATTGTTTTTCAGTAAAGATACAATCAAATTCGCTGAAGTTAGTGGTGTACGTAGTTGGTGTGCAATATCGGCTAGTGAATCAGCTAGATATATTTTCTCTTTTTTCAGTGCTTCATTTTGTTCTCGTATGCGAAGCGTCATTTTAGTAATTTCATTTTGTAAAATAGACAGTTCGCCTTCTTCTGCATTACTAATAAACAAATGATCTGTATTATGCAGCACTAAATTTATTTGCTCCGAAATTTGTGTAATCCTTTGATAATGCGCTTTTGTAAATAGGAAAAATAAGGTACCAAATGTAGCACAAGTAAAAAGTATTAATAGGCCAGCTACGGGCTGAATAGTAAAGCCTAAAATGGCGGTAATGATTGTGATGCCGGTAAATAAAAGTGTAAATTGTCGAATCTCCCTATTCCGCAACATGGCTAGCTCCTAGGCGATAACCTGTACCACGAACAGTTAAAATGTATCGCGGGTTGCCAGGTTCTGTCTCAATTTTTTCTCTTAGGCGTTTTATATAGACGGTTAGGGTATTGTTCGTTACAAACTCGCCGGATGCATCCCATAATTCGTCCAATAGCCTGTCGCGCGTGATAATACCTTTAGGGTTATTTATAAACACTAATAGTAATCGGTACTCAAGCGCAGAAAGAAAAACTTCTTGCCCATCCTTTTTGACAACGCCACTCGTTGGATCAACATGAAGGTCCCCCATTTCAAAGACAACTGGAGAATGGCCGTTTTTTCGTAATGCTGTTCCAATTCGAGCAATCAATTCGCGTGGACGAAAAGGTTTAGTAACATAGTCATCAGCCCCTATGTTCAGCCCCGTTACAACACTGCCTTCATCGCCAGAAGCTGTTAGAAAGATTACTGGAATGTTCTGAGTTTGCTTGATATCCGTACAGACTGCAAAGCCGTTGCCATCAGGAAGGGAAATATCAAGCAATGCCAAGTCATATTTCTGCGCAGCAAGCATGAGTATGGCTTCTTTTTGCGTCGCAGCATGGGTGATGGTAAATCCTTCAGAGCGGAGTAAAAGAGCGAGGTTTTTCGCAATTTCCAAATCGTCTTCAACTAAAAATATATGTTTCATTTATTATCACCAACCTTTATTAGCATATTTTGTATTTTTAATATATAGATTTTCTGTTTCAATCGGACCATAATCCATACTTCAACACCTCTGAAATTGATTTCAAGAGAAATCATACCATGTATCTCAATGAATCCGTACAGACTATAAAGTTTTTGCATTCAATTAAGCTATGGTACCTGTCACACACTTTTCATGGATTACGTCGCACTTATGCAACGTTTCGATTAAAATAGACAATGATTGGAACTGTGAAGTGTTGAAACGAACCTATCCCATAAAGGCGCCAAGTGTGCCGATATTGGGTCCGTTTACTTTAGGAAAAGAGGTTGAATATGGCGAAACAACATTGTTGTGAGTATATGGATTACCATGCAAATTTCAAATGTGACATGCATATCGATTCATTTGATTGTCCTGACAAAATAATCATTTTTTCGGATAAAGATAATACATACGGTTTGATTATTCATGATGGCGGTTCTTCAAGTATAGCAATTGAATTCTGTCCATGGTGTGGTTCAAAATTATAGTTAGTTGTTGGTGCATGTGTTTATCGAATACATGAATAGTAGAATCAGATACTGAAATTGATTGAGGGAGAGTTATAAATGAAAAAAATTAGAGCAATATTTATTGGCGATGTCAGATTTGACCAATGTCCAGTGTTTGAACTTAATGTTGAAACAAATTATTTTGAAATGCTGATTGATAAAGAACTTAGATATGAAAAAGAAGTTGTAGAAGAAGATACTGATTTTTTAGTTTTTGAAATAGAAAACGATGTCGCAACATTGATTAAATAAAATTATGGCATTTCACAATGGTGAATATAATTTTCGAAAAAACGTTGCGAATATAAATATGAATAATCTATACCTTCACTCGAGTCTAGCATGTTTAACTAACGATTTTGATAGCGGTTTTGGACTTCCTCACGTCTTGTAAATATTAGATGTTTGGGGTAGTTCCCAACGTAAATATAAAAACCAATATTCATTATATTAAGTAAATAATGTTATATTTAAATCATAAGTAATTGAATACTATGCATGAAGGTGCTCCTCACACAAGCCTGCTTAATTAATAAACTTGTTGATTTAAAGGGGGTTACATTTTTGAACAAAAATATATTAGGCGTTTTATCAGTTTTGACAGTAGCAATAAGTATCATTTTTTTCTTTATAATCAGAGGACCTAACGCAAACTTAACTTTGGGTATAAATGTGTTTACAGTGCTTTCTGTACTAGGCATTATCTTTGCTATCTTATCTAAAAAACTATGGTTTATTATTACAGGAATCTTGTTAAATGGTGCCGTGTTAGTATTTGTTTATTTTCTGTTGCTTGCAGTAGGAATTAGTGAACCATAAAAAAAATAAACGTCAAGAAAATGGCGTGATTGTTGTATATCCTCTTTCCTGATTCGGCTAACGTGTGCTTAAATTTTAAGGATTTATAACATTTACATAAATAAACCTACTAACGTTCCCAAATACTGTTACGTTAGTAGGTTTATAATGAATATAAAATGGTTTTAGGAGTTACTTATTTATATCTTTCGAAATGGAATAAAACTAAAGACGATTTGCGTTCAAGAATGGATTTTCAGTTCATTCATAATAGACGTGCGCATGACTGGCTGGCAGAGCCGTCATGACTTTGATACTCTCTATTCTCGCTAGCTTGGGAGAACTTCCGTTGAATTCAACTCACATTACTTTAAGTGCATTGCTTCCTCTTCTTTTAAAATCGTTCAGAACCCAAACTTCCCACTTTTATTCCAATTGGCAAGTAATACGATAAATTGTTTGTAATCATTCCACCAATGCGTAAACCAATTGCGCTTGGCTTTCCGCTAATTAAAAAGCTACCAACCAATATGTCTCCTGTTTGTTTGCCTTTTTCACTGTGAAATGTTGTTTTTGGTTGCTCGATATATTGCTGATACACCTTTGTATAGTGATGATAAGATTTTTGTGCATCCGCCTTTAGTAAATGTCCATCTGCTTCATAAATCTCTATCGTATCCCCTTCACGACCGAATACAGGTTTTTTTACATAGCGCAGCCCTTTGTCCAAAAACGGGCTTTCTTCTAAATAGGTAGGTAACAAATAATCGGCAATCCATTCATGCTCTTCAGCAGAAAAAAATTCATTTCCTTCCTCGTGCAAGCCCCAAATGACAGCTTGTACCGCTTTGTTTTGTAGTAAAAAAGCAGAGGGTGGGTTGATAATCGTTAACAAATTTTGTTCAACTAACTCTAATAGCCACAAGCCGATTTTATTTTGTGCTTCATCCTCGTCTAGAATTAAATTTTCAATCGGAAACGTTTGACGATACAGGATATCGATTTGCTTCCCGTCCTCATCAAATAACCCGACACCTCTTTGAATTTGTAATTGATGCAACGGCGTAAATTTGGCTCCAGATATAAATTGCATTAAGTAAAGCGTTGTATAGTAGTCTTCTATATTTTGTTCATGCGCAGTAAAGACGATATGTGTTTTTTGAGAACATTTATTTTGTTTAACGCTTTCCTGAATCAAATCTTTTAAAACCTGCTCCGCTTCAGCATTCGGATTTTCCATTGCGAACGCATGACAAATGCGTTCGTTGACAAAAAATAATTCCTTAATAAACGTCGGTGTATCTGCATTCATTTCAATACATTTATAGCTACCGTTATGTGGAATAAAGTCAAAGCGCGCAATTACGCTTTCAACCTCCATCGTTTTTAAACGAAGAAAATGGAGCGTTTCTTCCGGATAACCCATTTCAAGTAATGTCTCATTGGATACGTTGCGTAATAAATGAGCCGTTTTAAAAAAAATTTTACCCGTTCGTTCCGTTGCTAACCGAATCTTTTCAACTTCTTCCTCTGTTATTTCATACATATCATAAAGGGCATATTCCTCGTCATATAAATCGGCTCAAAACTGTTCAATTTGCGTATAAAACTGTTGGCGCTCGCTTTTATACATGAAACCATTCAGCTCACTTTCAATTCCGTTACATAAATCACATAAACGCCACGGTCCTCGTCAATTTCAGTAGAAGTAACAAGCATTTGTCCGATATTAGGAATATCTACAACATTCTTTAATAAATAGCGAATAACTTCAGTATGTGTCTCACAAGGGATACGTAAGAGCAATGGATAATTTTCACGTTCATTTGGACTTCTAAATTCGATATGTATGCCTCGTTCACGAAAGCTTCGCTCATCCTCACCTGATAAATTACGGCTCATCTCTCTTAATACAAGCACTTCCACATTCCCTTCCATCTCATTCGATATAAGCTCATATTGTATACCTTGCATGATAAAATATGTACAAAGCTGTCGCGCATAAAATTCATCTAGGCCAACATTAGGTTCCATATATTCAAAAAACGGCTCAAAATATCCATTTCCTTTATCAATATAATAAATTAACTCCTTCAGAGCTACCCCTCCTCAAACTAATATGATAAACATTTCGCAACAATCCAACCAACTGCTAATGATAACGATAATAAAATTGTTCCGACTGCTCGATTATCTTCTTCAATCGCTTTTTGAATGCTAAAACGAATCGTTATTAGTTCTGCTATGAAAAACACAACGACTTGCGCTACAATGCCGATTGCACCCCAGATGACCATATCAAATAATGAAATCGAATACTCTACAGCCGCCCCTAATACGATGGCTAAGCCGATTACTTTACCACCTAATAGCATCGCAGCACTTACATTTTTTTGCGCAATTAATTGGAACTCTTTAATTTTTGGTGTACTTAGCGTAAATAGCAACATACCGATTACTAATAAACTAATGGATACACCTAGATATGATAAAAAATTTAAATACACATTCATATTTTTCGCCCTCTCTTATCCTCCGAAACTTTTTAATCCACTGCCAAACCCTGAGCTGGATCGCCCTGCTTTAGAGCTGGTACTGCTTTTATAATTTTTGTAGTCTCTGCTACTCTTTAACGCTGACTTGGTATTATAATAGCTTCCCCCGTAATAGTAGGCTCCATAATGCCCTGAACGACTTTCATCACATTGCCATACGCCCTCTTCCTCTGACCAATCCCAGTCATTACAGCTTTCATCTGTTGGCTTTGATGGTAAGCTACTTGTTGATGTGTCACAACCAGCTAAGCTTAACGTTAAGGCTGTTGCTGATATACCAACCATCATTTTTTTCGTTTTCTCCATTTCTATGAGCCTCCATTTCCTTTCCTACTTTAACGTACGAAAGAAGAACGAGAAAAGATTCAAAAAATTTAACATCGTATAAATCTTGGAAAAAAAGTGAAACTGCAATGATCGGAAAATTCACTAGTATAGGTTTTTTTGCAATGTTAACTATCTTTGTGATTTTTCCCATGAAAAAAAGACCGCAAATGATGGTCTTTTAACTAAACATTCAAATCTCTTTTTTTATAATAAACATAGGTTATCACCAAAAATGATAGAATCAATATTAGGGAGATTACGACAAAGCTTACATCTAGCCCACCGCCATACATTACATTTTTCGCTTCAAAATATTTAAATGGTGTAAAATACCTTATTCCTCTTATACTCTCATTCAGATCAATAATCATTGATAACATATACATAAGTAAGAGAATTCCAGTAGCCACTGATGCAGCCGTTTTTGGTTTCTTCTTTACAGCAGCAATCGCACTGCCAATAACCATAAACAACACCTGCAAAATGAACATTGCTACCATTAAGATTGCGATTTCACCATTCACCGCTTCGCCATCGCTGTATTTCCCTAAAAGAATAATAGACGAAACGAATGTTGCGAGATTGAAGATCACAATATTTATCAACGCAGCCAATAGCTTGGCTGTAATAACTTTACTTCTAGATACTGGTTTAACGAATAAAAACTCAGATGTTTTATCTCGCTCTTCTTTGGCAATAATGGTCGCTCCGAGCATCACTGCATGAATAGTTGCCATTAACACTAAATAGAGAAAAAGCATACCATAGTAGCCGCTAGCTTTCGTTAAATCCAAATCATTGAAACCTAATACAGCCCGTAGCGATTTTGGCATATCTGCCATCAATTTATTTATCGATTGGCTCGATGACGAATACGCTTCATATTTAGTCATTCCTGATGCCACCATCAGGAAAACACCGATGCTCCAAAATATGAGTGATTTTCGATGAGACTTCAATTCTTTTAAAAATATATTCATTACCGAACCCCTCCATTTCGCTTTCTACAAGTAAAGCTAACATTTTTAAACCGCATGGATATCCTTCTTACTATAGACAACATAACTAGTTGCAATTGCAAGAATAATAATCACTGCACCAGCAATTAAAAATGTTGTTTCATAGCTGGAATGCTTTATGATATAAGCGGTGTCGAAGTATTTAAACGGCGAAAAATAACGTTTCACTTCATCACCAGTCGTATCGCTGAACATTCCGACAAAATAGAAAGCAAAGACGGTAGCAAGTGAGACGGTCAGCACAGATTTAATCTTTTGGACAATAACGGAAATGATTATTCCTAAGGATAGGAATATCAGCTGAATAAAGAATATTGTAAGTGAAAGCAGCAAGAAAATTTTTAAGCTAAAATCATCAGTCTGAACTTGTAATGCCACAAAGCTAGCGGCAGCGAAATAAAAGATATTCGTCACGACAATCGAAACGAAGGCTGCTAATAATTTAGCTGTCAAGATTTTTGTACGGGTAACAGGCTTCGTTAGCAAAAAGTCCGCTGTTTTTTCACGGACTTCCTTATTGATAATGGACGTGCCAAGATTCATCGCCTGGATTGCTGCGCAAAGAGTAATAAACGATAACGGGAAACTATAGAATCCTAAAATAGTAAAAAAATTTTCTTGATTAAACCCCATTGCATTTCTGATCGCCTCTGGATAGTTTTCAACGATTTTCATAAAACCCTTTGCATCTTCAGCAAATGTAGAATACATTGACATAAAAATAATCATAATGGCAATTAACGATAGCGACCAAATAATTGTAGACTTTCGATACGTTTTCAATTCATGTATAAAGATATTCATTAATGCTTAGACCTCCTTCTCATAATAATGTAAAAAGATCTCCTCAAGGTCTGGTTCTTCAATCCACAAATTCGTAATTTCAATGTCAGCGATTTTTTTCATCACCGTATTAATATTACCTTTAAATAAAAAGCTAGTTACGTTATTGTGAATATCTAATTTATTGACCCCATCGATTTGGAAGTAATTTTTGTCTAGGGGTGCATCCGTCTCAACTTTAAACTTTTTATAGTTATTCTCTTGTAACGTACTAATCTTTTCTACCGTTACAATTTTACCTTCTTTAATGATGGCAACACGATTACATAATCTTTGAACCTCACTGAGGATGTGCGACGAAAATAAGATCGTAGCACCTTTTTTATTCTCTTCCTCTAATAGTTCAAAGAATTTTTGTTGCATTAATGGGTCTAGCCCGCTTGTCGGTTCATCTAAAATAATGAGTTTCGGCTCATGGAGGAGCCCTTGAACAATTCCGACCTTCTTCTTGTTTCCTAAAGATAGGTCATCAATTTTTTTATTCAGATCCAAGTCCATCATTTTTGCTAACTCTTTCATTCTGTTACTGCAATCTTTTTTATAAAAGCTAGCTGAGTATTTTAATAGGTCCTTTACTTTCATATTGTCATAGTAAAAGATTTCTGATGGTAAATAGCCGACCTCCTTTTTTATTTCGGGTGCAAATTGAATGCAGTCCTTGCCAAAAATCGTGGCGCTGCCGCTCGTTGGGTAAATAAGCGATAATAATGTGCGAATTGTTGTCGACTTTCCAGCACCATTAGGTCCAATAAATCCGAAAATTTCACCCTGTTCAACGTTAAAACTAACATCAGCTATTCCCCTTGCTTTGCCGTAAGTCTTCGTTAGATTTTTAATTTCTATTACGTTCATTAATAATACCTCCCTTTTTCTTCTCAAACAGTTTCGCAAAAGATTACTGTCTTATTCGTAAGTCAGCTCACAGTCAACAACGATATTTCTCTTTTCACTTTATATATACATACATTAGTATTTTTGTAAATTACAACTTGCAACATTCATTTTCTCTAAATGGAATCTATAATAAAAGGGGTGTTAATATGAATAAAAGACTTTTGTTTTTAAGGTTGAGGTAAAATAAAAATTACAACTACTAATTTTAAGTATTTGCTGTTAGGGAGAGGTCACGAGGTAGCTCTTTATATAGGGGTGCTGTTGAAGTAAGCTTACTGTTAAGCCTAGAAGCTTGTTCTCTAAAATCATAAAAAAGTCAGATCACTGTGACTATCCTAGTTTTTTGTGAAATGACCTTTATTAGTAAGGTTCACCTTCTACTTTTATTACTTAAAGGTATATACTGATTTTCCACATTAGGGGGTAAATTCGTGAAATTGAAATGCAAGTGTTTGCTATCTATTGTCTTATGTTTGAGTATATTGAGTGGATGTAGTAATGAGAATCGTTCTAACGGGACATACGTTTCTTTTGCTAGAAAAGAAAATTTATCAGACGCGTTACGAAAATCGTTATTCGAACAATTAAAAGAAAATGATATAGAATATATAATAGATACTGAAGGTTCCGTGTATGTAAGTGAAAAAGATATCAATAAAGCTGTTTCGTGTTGTTCATAATATAACAAAACTTGCTATACGTCGTTAGGCTATGGAACAGTTATCAACGACACCGTCAAAGAGAGTTACATCCATTAATGGATGTCCTCACACTTTTGCAATGATTCTAATAAATAATGGGCAAAACGTAAACAACATTGCTGAACGATTAGGTATAGCTCAGCAATGTTGTTTAATTTTACGGACTTGTAATGAGAGCGTTAGAGAAGCAATCAATAGAAGTGTGTAGCATAATTTATTTTATTAATATTAAATCTGGGGATTGTGATTTTCAAGATTATCAACAAATCGCTGAATACGTTTCATCGCTTCTTGTAGTTGTTCCATAGAAGCAGCGTAGGAGCAACGAATACTTCCTTCACCGCTTTCACCGAAAACATCTCCTGGAACAACAGCAACTTTTTCAGTTAATAACAACTGCTCTGCGAATGCTTGAGAACTTAGTCCTGTTGACGCAATGGATGGAAATGCATAGAATGCTCCGCCCGGATAATGACAACTTAACCCCATATCATTAAAAGATTTAACGATAAAATTACGACGTTGGCGATAAATGTTTCTCATATCCTCTACATTGGATCTACCATGTTTTAGCCCTTCTAGCGCTGCATATTGGGCCATCGTTGGAGCACACATAATAGTGTATTGATGAATTTTTAACATGCCCTGTGATATTTCTTCAGGAGCACAAACAAATCCTAAGCGCCATCCTGTCATCGCAAATGCCTTTGAAAAACCGTTAAATAAGATCGTTCGCTTGTGCATTCCTTCTATAGAGGCAATGCTTGTATAGTTTTCATCATAAACAAGTTCTGCGTAAATTTCATCAGAAAGTACAAGCAAATCATGTTGTTCACACAGTTCAGCAATCTTCTCTAATTCTGTTTTATTAAGCAAAGAACCAGTAGGATTATTAGGAGAACAAATCATAATCGCTTTGGTCTTTTTTGTAATAGCTGCTTCTAATTGATGCGGAAGAATTTTAAATTCATTTTCTTTTAATGCTTGCACAGTAACAGGTACGCCTCCAGCCATCGTTACGAGTGGAGCATACGAGACAAAACAAGGCTCCACAACAATGACTTCATCACCTGGATCTAGTATTGCTCTTAAAGCTATATCTATTGCTTGGCTAGCACCCACAGTCACAATAATTTCTGATTGCGGAGCATAAGTAACTGAAAAGTATTTTTTCATATATAAAGCAATCTCTTCTCTTAGTTCAAGTAGTCCAGCATTTGCTGTATAAGAAGTATAGCCTTGTTCTAACGATGAAATTGCAGCTTCTCTGACATGCCAAGGTGTGACAAAGTCTGGTTCTCCTACGCCAAGAGAAATAACACCTTCCATTTTTGTAGCCAAGTCAAAAAAGTGGCGTATACCAGAAGGCTTTAATTGTTCTACAGCGTTTGCTAAATAAGATTTTGTTTCGATCATTATGGGACACCACGATTCTTTTATCTTTATCTTTTGTTCGTATTCTATTTCAATAATATGTAAAAATATTGCTAAGGCTAATATCTGCTTATTATTGCTCTATCCATCATTTCTCTTTAACTTTAAGTGATTTTTCAATGATTAAGTCAAGTAGCTGAGGATACGGAATGCCTGCTGATTGTGCACTTTTAGGTAACAGGCTGTTTTTCGTCATTCCAGGTAATGTATTAACTTCCAATACATACGGAACGCCGTTATTCATGATCATATCAATACGGGCATAAACGCTACATTTCAATGATTTATAGCAAGAAATCGCTGAAGCAACAACACGATGATATGTTTCAGGCGGTAGCTGAATCACCTCTTCAACTGTAGTCACATCATTATATTTAGAAGTGTAGTCAAAAAACTCGTTCTGATGACGAATAGAAATTACCGGCAAAATTTTGCCATCCAATATCGAACAAGTGATTTCCTCGCCCGTTACCAGCTTTTCGATTATCACTTCGGAATCCCATTTGAATACTTCCGCAATCGTAGATTTTACCGCTTCTTTGTCATACACAATTTTTACGCCTACACTTGAGCCACCTGCATTAGGTTTCACTACTACTGGGTATCCCATGTTATCTAGTTCATCCATATTAAGCTCTTCCATACTCATAAGATGAATCCAATCTGGTGTTTGCACACCTTCAGACCTCATGATTTTTTTCGAAATATTCTTATCCATACATAAGCTACTGGACAGGACACCGCTTCCTGTATAGGGAACTCCCATAGTTTCAAGGGTACCTTGAACGGTGCCGTCCTCACCATACTTGCCATGTAACGCCAGTAACGCAACGTCAAGATTCCGTGCATTTTCCACTAAATCTTCTTTATTCTCTATGTGGATTGGTATAATTGTATACTTATTTTTATCTAAATTAGCTATCATTTCTTCACCTGTCATAATCGAAACTTGCTTCTCGGAAGAAACCCCGCCCATAATGACGCCAACTCTCATTTTTTTAACCTCCATAATTATTTTTTAAAGTGTCTCCTATGATTTTAATTCCTTGAATAATTTCTTTCTCATGTAACCTAGAAAATCCTAACCGCAACGTATGTTGTCCACTACTGTCTGTGTAAAATACATTGCCTGTCGAAAAAACAACTCCCTTTTGGTAACACTTTTCTAAAAGCTTTTGTGAGTCAATGTTGTGATCTAGTTCTATAAAAAGGTGGAGCCCACCGTCACTTGTGATTCGCTTACATGGAATATATTGCTTACAATAATGGACAGCTAGTTCATATTTTTTCTTATAGACTGCTTTTGCTTTTTTTATATACTTCTCAAAGTAGCCATCATTTAAATATTGATATAGCACGGCTTGATCTAAAGTTGACGTATGCACCGTTCGAGCTCTTTTCATACTTTCCAAATAATAAATCAACTCTTTGTCTGCTAAAATCCAGCCAACTCGCAAGCCAGGAAAAAGAATTTTAGAGAAGCTACCAATATAAATCACATTATTGCCGTTTCCAGCAAAAGCAGCTAATGGAGCCTGATGGGACCCTGAGTAACGTAATTCTTCATTAAATCCATCTTCTATAATAGGAAGCTGATAGGTCGAAAACAGATCCATGATTTTCTTTCTTTTTTGAGAGGATGTTACGATTCCAGTTGGATTATGATAAGACGGAATGAAATAGGCAAAATCATATTCCTGTTTAGATAAGCATTTTTCTAGCTCACTAACATTGACACCGTCATCCTCCATTTCAATGCCATCAATCTCATAGCCATGTAATCGAAAGAGCTTGAGGGCTGCATGATGGGTTGGATTTTCACAAATCACACGGCCTTTCTTTTTATTTAAGGTGGATAAAAGAATATCCAGTCCTTCCGTAAAACCATTGGTAATTAAAATATCTTTGTTTCGAATGTCTACTCCCTTAATCTCCATGTAGTTAAGGAGGTAATCGATAAGCGGTTTATAGCCCTTTGCATAACCATAGTTAAGAACAATGTCTCCTTCAATGGACATACGATTTAAAAATGCCTTTTTAAAATTTTCTACATCAAATAGCTTTTCATCGGGCGCGATACTTGTAAATGAAATCATTTCTTTATTCCAACGTACTCCGTGTTTCATGAGATCTAATTTTTCAGATAAAAAGGTTTGCTCATTGATTTTTTCAGTCCAATTTAACTCGATAGTTGGAGCTTGAAAGGTCTCTACATGACTTACAAAGTGTCCTTTTCCTTTTACTGCATAAATCATGCCTTCTTGCTCTAAATCTGCATAAGCCGTAAGAACGGTATTTCGACTGATAGCTAATAATGAGCTGAGTTCACGAGTGGATGGAAGCTTTTGATGTTCAAGTAAATGCCCGTTCGTCATCATTCTTATTAAATATTCCTTAAGCTGAATATACAAAGGCCTGCCTTCCGTTATCTTAAAATCCTTAAACACTGAATTCATCTCCTTATTTACATTTTTACATTTCTGCACCGATTCCAAAAGGTCCACTCAACATGGATTTTTATGGTCTGGTGGTAGGGTGTGGAACGATTCTTTTCTTTCAAATAACCTACAAACGATGAAACACGTAATTTTGGTAGTATACTCACCAACATGTGAATACAATCAGGACAATTTGTTACTTGACTATTTTCTACTCTATTTCTTTCACATCACTATCGAAGAATCATCTATTATTTGCCAAGGGCGATGTGATACTTATAATCCTGGTCGTGTGCTTTCCTTTCGTACGGCGTTGCTAACCAAACTTGATTTCATGGTACGATTGTTTTTTCTTGTTGTACTAGAACCTGTTTGGCTGTCTCTATTACGAACGTAGCCATTCAAAACTATTCAGTTATTCCATTATAGAGCGCCTTTCCAGTGTAACGATAAACTAAATTTCTCGAGCAAGTTGGTTTGTTATATTGTACAGGTTCTATTGTTGTAGCTATAAAAAGAGTATTATTACATCAACCTGTTCTTAATGGTTTTTAGGATGCAGCGATTACTTCGCAAGATATATCAAAAAACGAAGGAAGAACCTTGATATTCTATATTTAAAGGAGGTGTCTTCGTTGTATAACCATGAAATTATAATTAAAAAAATTATTTTATATGTGGAAGAAAATCTACATGAACCACTTACATTAAAAAATATTGCAGCACAATCAAATTTTTCAATGTATCACTTCCATCGAATATTTCAAGCCACGGTTGGCATGACGGTAACTGAATATATTCGGTTAAGAAGATTGGCTAATGCTTCTTCCGCCTTGCTTTACACAAGCAAACGCATTCTGGATATTGCTTTATATTATCAGTTTGAATCACAAGAATCATTTACGAGAGCATTTAAAGAGATTTATAAGCTACCACCTGGTAAATATCGCAGAATAATGTCAGACGTGATGAAAATGAAGGAGGAAACAAATATGGATACAAAGGTGAAAGGTTGGTTTTTAAGTGGATCAAATCCATTTAATTACGAAATGGGAATTGATTATGAAGTTGTTCATCAGGGGAAAGCATCAGGTTATTTAAAATCCAAAACAGTGTTAGATTCAACTGAATTCGCTACTATGATGCAAACATTTAAGGCTAATCAGTTTGTTGGAAAGCGTATTCGACTCTCTTGTTTCATCCGTACGGAAGAGGTAAATACGTACGCTGGGATGTGGATGCGAGTAGACAACACAACGGAAGATGTTCTTCAATTTGATAATATGAGTAATCGCCCCATTAAAGGTACAACAAAGTGGAACCACTACTCTATTATTTTAGATGTTCCCACCCAAAGTGCTGTTATTTCGTTTGGTATCATGCTGTGTGGACAAGGAACTGTATGGGCAGATCAATTCACTTTTGAAGAAGTAAATAAAAATATTCCAACAACTAATTTAGATGTGCATGGTGAACTGCTGGACGAGCCAGTAAATTTATCGTTTGACGAAGAAATATAATTTAAGAGATGGTGATAACATGGCTAATTCCGGTAAAAAGGCTATTGGTGTAGTATTAAGTATTATCGTTATACTTATAATTATGTCTGTTAAGTTTGCAGGAATTAATACGTTAGTACATTACTTAACGTTTTGGTGAATATACGCCTAACTACACCGCAAATGTGCGCATTTCTTTAATAAAGAGATGCGTATTTTTTCATTAAAGGCTATATTGTAGTCATTCCGAATATCATTTTTGAAATTTAAGGGGCAAAATGAAGAGTCAACTTACTAACTAGAATAAATGCATCGAAACATTTGATTCGATGCATTTTTTTATATCTAATTTGTAAACTGGTTATCTTTTGAAGTAGTTTTAGAGCATGTCCTACCATCACTATCCTGTTATAAAGTATATTTGTCCATTAAAGCATTTAAATCTCGATTTAATTCCGTTAGTGTTTCAGCAGCACTTGCAACATCAGCAATTGCTTTAATGTGCTCATCTATGGACGATGCAATTTCCTGTACTGAAGCCGCCGTCTGTTCTGATACACTGGACGCGCTTTCGATTCCTTCACTCATCAACTTATTATAGGATGTCATAACGTCCATTTCTTTATTTACTGCTAATATCGATTCTACTATTTGTTTAACAGAATCAGACATCTGATTGAATTTGCTTTGTGTTAGAACAACATCATCATTTAACTTTTTAGCAGTCTCCATTGTTACTTCTACAGTTTCAACTGTTTTAGTAGTTTCTGAAACAATGGATAAAACGACTCCTTGTACTTGATGAGTAGCATTTTTTGATTGTTCCGCTAGTTTCCTTATTTCATCGGCAACAACTGAAAATCCTCTACCATACTCACCTGCTCTTGCTGCTTCAATACTCGCATTTAAAGCTAGTAAATTTGTCTGTTCTGCGATTGTTTCAATTGTTTCCATTACCTGTGTGATTTGATTTATTTTACTATTTAAATTTTTTATTTCATGACTGACTTCTCGTGATGCTGCTAATGAATCCGTATTTGATTTTTGTAATTGGTGAACGATTTCAATTCCCTCGGATGATAGTTTTTCTGCATGTTTTGTAATGTCGTACATAACTTTACTTTGTTTTTCCGTAGTATCTATTGAACAAGATAATAGCTCTACTGTTTGGTTTATCTTGTCCAAATCATGGGCTTGTTCTTGTGTACCAGTAGCAATTTCGGTAATTGCTCTACCAACTTCATCACTACTAGCTGATGTTTCTTCTGAAATTGCTGATAAGTTTGTCGCTGAATCCAATAATTGTTCACTAGTATTTTTAGTATTTTCGACAAGCGTACGTAATTGCTGTGACATTTTATTAAAAGCAATCGCAAGTTGTCCAATTTCATCACTTGATTCAGGCAAATTGGTAACCATTATATGACCATCAGCAATTTTTGATGATGTTTCAGCTACATCTTTTAGTGTATTTATTTTCCTGCGAATACCTAAATAAAACACAAGTGAGCTTAAAATAATGAGTACAACTGTTGTACCAAAGATAATATATTGTAAAATGTTTAATCCTTCATAAAATTCATCTTGAAAAACAGCAATTCCAATAGTCCAGTCCCAAGGCTCAAAATATTCTGTATAGGCTGTTTTATCTTTAAAAGAACCATCAGGCTGTTTGTCGGAATAAACGACATAACGATCTGATTCATTTTTGGACTTACCACCTGCAACTATCTTTTCTCGATTGCTTCTGTTAAGTTCATCGGTAGGAGCTCCACCTATTTTAGAAGGGTGCAGTTGCAACACTAAATCTTCGTCAAAAGCTAATATATAACCATTTTCTTTGTAAGTAAAATGGGATTTTTTATAATCGTAGATTCCATTTTCATTTACTGGTCCATTTAGAATAATTCTCGCTTTTTCTTTCCCTTCCGCTAGTGTTATTTTGCCACTTTCTACTTCTTCATTAATCAATTCTAATGAAGTATAGGCCTCCTTAACAATGCTTTGTAGTTCTCTTTGACCTGATTCTAAGAGCTGATTTTTGGCAACCAAATAACTTGTTGAGCCGATAATCACAACTGTGACAAGTATAATAGTTGTGATAAGTAGCATTAACTTCCCTGAGATACTTCGTAACTGTAAATTTTTCTTCTTCATTTGCTTCCTCCCACAACTATATATAGGTATATTTCGACAATAATCTACATAATTCAATAGTATCGAAATTATTTTTTATATTAGGAGAATGGATCTACGAACAGCTAGAAGCAAATTCTTTTTTAATCATTTGTCTTTTTCCACTGCCAACAGCCTTTTAAAGTTGTAACACTCTTGTGAAATGTCATCTAAAAGCAATCGCGTATAAATAACTATACATTGCTCATTCTTTAGTACTTTATGGTCTCCATCTTCCACAATCGTGCATTTTTTGTGAGAAGCTATGAAAGTGTTCATCTTGTTAAAGATTATATTGTTGAGGAACGCTCATTTTTTTATAATTCATTCATAGCAAAAAAACATGTTAGGGGGCATTGTTATGGAAATACATTGGGTAAATGGACAATATAGAGAAGATAATAGAATTTTTGATTCTCCGTTTGAAGTATATGAATGGACGGACTCTTTGTATCAAGATTTCTCAAATCACTTTTTGAGAGAAGAAAATGTCGGTTATGCCAGTCCTGATGTAAAGGTTATTGATTGTTTAACTGAACTAATACCACAATGGGCGGGATACATTAATGTGGTTGTTATATTACATAGAGATGTGATAGAGGTAGATGGTAAATATTTGTATAGGGTTTGGACGTCATATAGTAGATAAAGTTAATCAACAATTGGGCGCATTTCTTTAATAAGGAATGCGCATTCCTCTTTTAAAGAGCCATTTTGTTTTATTATGTATCATTAATATGTTCTTACGGAGACCGGTGTAAATTCTTTTATATATTGTTCCATTTTTGTAATGGAATCCGTAAATAACATCGCTTTTTGGTCAGCCATTGTTAAAAATCCACTTGTTACCATACCATTGTAAAAATCCTTTAACTTATCGTAATAACCTGCTACGTTGAACAGGATACATGGATTTTTGTGTTGCCCAATTCTTGCCCATGAAATAACTTCTGATATTTCTTCTAATGTCCCTGGTCCACCTGGTAATGCAATATAGCAGTCTCCTAATTCAATCATTTTATTTTTTCTTTCAGACATTGAATTTACAATTTCTAAACGAGTTAAATTTGGATGACTTAGCTCTCGGTCTACTAAAAATGTCGGAATAATTCCGATTACTTCACCATTATGGTATAAAACTTCATCAGCAATGACGCCCATTAACCCTGCTTTTCCCCCACCATACACTAGCGTATGACCATGATCGGCAATCCACTTACCTAACGCTTTTGCTGCTTCAATATAATCTTCATTGTTTCCTAAACTCGCGCCACAATAAACTGCAATATTCAAATTTAACGCCTCCTTCATGCTATTATTATCATTATAGAAAAATAAGGAGTAGATTGCTTTGAATATTGTAGAATATCAAAAATGGATTACAGAATTTTATAAAAAACGAGGTTGGTATGACTTAAATCCATTTATTCGTGTGAATTTTTTAACAGAAGAAGTAGGTGAAGTATCAAAAGCCATTCGTACACTTGAGATTGGTCGCGACCGTCCAGATGAAATTACACAATCTAAAGAACAACAAATCGAAAACTTGAAAGAAGAACTGGGTGATGTATTGGATAATTTATTTATTTTAGCAGACAAATACGAAATTGATTTGACAGAAATTATGGAAAGTCATAAAGATAAATTAACGAAACGCTATCAATAATACATATAGAAAGCGTCCCAAACACTGCTTGTAAAAAAATGCGGATTATCAACGTTAAAAATAGGCTAATTCTTATTCAATAATGATGAGATTGAAAGGCTTCAAATGCGCAATGCTTTTATCATTTAAATAGGGGGATTGTTAAAAAATTTACTCTGTTGGTTCCTTTTTTGGGTCGTCCAAAGTCTCCTTTTTCACTTACTAAATAGCATAGAGACCACCATTAATAGAGTAGTCTCTATGCTATGTTGATTAATTGTTGAATCACTTCTTTTACATTTTTTTCGATTTCATTTCTTTTATTTTCTATGACTTTGCTTAATCCAAAATTAAATGATATTTTATATGGCTCAATTCCAATTAGATAACCTTTGATTTGATTTCTCAATTGATACAATACTTGGAATAAATGAAGATTATGAACTGAAAAGTCGAATGAACGAGATACAACAAGATGATCTAATGAATGAATTGTTATCTCTCCTGGTTGCCCACCTGTAATGGTACAATCTATTATAATAACAAACGTTGCATTTTCGATTTGTTGAATACAATAGTCGATGTCTGACTCTCCGATAATATACTGGATATTTTGTGCACTTGCATCTCGCATCATTTCTTCTACTAAATAAATGCCAATCCCATCATCCATCATTAACCGATTTCCAATACCAAGTACGATAACTTTTTCCATTAGAACACCTGTATAGTTTTCACTTTTTTTCCGGGGCTGTATACATGTGTTGCACATGACATGCACGGGTCGAAAGAACGTAGTATTCTGCCGATCTCAACCGGTTCATCGGGATTGGCTATCGGTGTACCAATTAGCGCTTCTTCAGCTACTCCTCTATAACCATTCTCATCTCGGGTTGAAAAATCCCATGTTGATGGTGTTATAATTTTTCTGATTTTTAATCTCTAGCCAATGCCCTAATGCTCCTCTTGTAGTATCTACTAGTCCCCTACCAGATGCTGATAAAGGGAGGTCGTATTTTTGCTGCATTTCCACATCCGGTATAATTTGTTTCAGTAATATTTTCATAATTTCTGCAATTTTCTTTGTTTCTAATGCTCTGGCAATTGTACGGTCCATTGCTGAAATACGATTTATATAATTTCCACTTAAAATTAGTCTTGCTAGTGGTCCTACTTCAAAAGGAAGTCCATTATATCGTGGTGCCTTCACCCAAGAATATGCCCCTTTTTTATCCATGTCTGGTTCTAGAGCCAATTGATTTTGTTTATCAGTTTTCTCTGACAACTTGTAATAAGAATAATCTATTTTTTCTTCTATATTATTTTCGTTAAACACTTCTAGTCCTTTATTTGATAGAACAAGTGGATTCGTATACAGTGTTCCTAACTCTTTATAATTATGAAATGAACCATAAGATAGTAAGTTACCGTACCCTCCACCTAGTTTAAAATATTCGGGGTAATAATGAGCAATATCATAAACGTCAGGAATCATTTTTTCGTCTATAAATTCTACAATTTTTTGTAATAGTGAATCAATCAATACTACCTTCTCAGATGTTGCTTTTGTTGTAATACCACCGATAAACACCCCATGATTATGTGGTGCTTTCCCTCCTAATACCGCTAACATTTGGTGTGCTGAACGACTGATAGCGAGTGAATCTAAATAATGCTGTGCAATCCGATTATTCATTTCTTTAGCTAATCGAAAATCATGATGATCCGTTTCTAAGAGTGTATTTTGACCTAATTTAACAAAATCCGGAACAGTATATTGATAAAAATGACGAATGTGATTTTGTAAAAACTCACAGCAATGAATGATGTCTCGTAAATAGCGTCCTTGTTCCATAGGCTCAATTTTTAGTGCATCTTCTAAAGCCAGTGAGGAAGCCATAGAATGAGCCGCCGAACAAATTCCACATATTCGTTGTGTAAAGTAAACCGCATCAAAAGGACTCCTACCTACTAACATTTGTTCAAATCCTCGAAATAAGTTTCCTTTTGTTTTTGCATCCACAACTACATTGTTTTCAATCCGAACGTCAATTTCTAAAAAACCACTAATACGTGTCAAAGGATTTATGATAATTCTTTTATTCATCTTTTACCACTCTCGTTGTGTCATAGCTAATAAAAGGAGCCATCGCATCTGGAAAACCAAATTGCGCACACCCAATACAAGGTGTATCATCCCCAATTGGCCAATTTACGTGCCCGTTCCATTGCCTTGTCGGACAATCCGTTCTCGTTACTGGGCCACGACATCCAAGTTTGAATAAGCAAGTTTTATCACTTAATTTCTCCGCAAAAATTCCCCGATCAAAAAACGGTCTTCTTGGGCAACGGTCATGAATAAGCGTACTATAAAACATCAATGGGCGGTTTAAGCTATCTGTATCTGGCTCCCCATATAATAAAAGATGGGCTAAGGTTCCTAAAAACCAATCTGGGTGTACAGGACAACCAGGTAACATTATCATTTTTTTATTTGTTAGAACTTTGTTTATACCTACTGATTCAGATGGGTTTGGTTTTGCTGCTGACACTCCACCATGTGTAGCACATGCACCGACTGCCAATATGTGTGATGCTTTTTCTCCTAACAACTTGATTGCTTCTAGTCCTGTTAACGGTTTTCCTTTCCAACTACCAATGATGTTGTAAAGACCATTATTTTTTAAGGCTACTGCCCCTTCAACGGCTAAAATATAATCTCCTTCTAGTGCGTTCATTAATTTTGCAATAGCTTTTTCACCCTCCGAAACCATTAACGAATTACTGTAAAGAATATTGACCATTGATGTAAAAGCGTATTCGAAGTCTGGATTTTGCCCGTTTAACAAAGATATAATATTTCCTGAACAACCATTCAGTTCTAAATACACAAGATTCTTTTTGTTAATCAGTCCATTGTTCACATTATTTAACGCATTTGTCGTTAACCTTTTTGAAATAGCTTCATTACTTAAATCTTCCGGCGGTAAAATAAGCTTATTCAAGAAATAACCTCCCCACAACAGGTAGAGTTGTTAAAATAGATTGTTGTCCAGCATGACATGAAGCAAATTCTTGTGAATATTCTTTACCAGCTAGTAAACCAAAGTGGGTCGCTGCAGCCCATGCTCGATTATTGGTGATATCATAAACAGTGCCGTTGACAGCAACATAAGCAGGATTTCCATTTTTACCATCGAAATTTGCTAATTCTCCTATTGTAAAATTACGTCCGTTTAAATGTGGAATGGATTGATTTGGCGATTGAGGTGTAGTAGGTGGCACTTGAGTGTTTTTAGGGGTACTGTTTACAGAAATTATTTGTGAATTATCAGATATTGGCTGGTAACAATTTAAAGCTTGATTGACAAGTAATTCACCAATGAAATGGATACTAGAAGTTGTATCCCATAACCTTTGAAGAATTACAGGGGTTATTGATGATTGATTAGTTGTAGAAAGTGTATAAATATCTTGTTGTACTTGTGAAACAAGGCTGTTCAACTGCCATCGAAGCATCTCGATATTTTGCATGTTTTCCTCCTAATTAGAGAGACTCCACACATTTTATGCTTCATGTTTATTTTCATTAACAAATTCTAGGTAATAGCAGGCCTGAAAGACGGAAAAGACGTCTTGTAGAACCTATAGGTGTTTTTAATAACACCTTCCCCTCTTCTTTTTGACATTCAGTAATTTGGCCAATTACTTTTGCATCTTTGCCTAGTTCGTGATTTTGTAGGATATCTAAAACACAATCTATTTGATTTTTGTCAACAATCAGCAATACTTTACCTTCATTAGCAAGATAGAGTGGGTCAAAACCTAAAATATCGCATGCTCCTTCTACCTCTTGCCGAATAGGAATTGAACGGTCTTCTATTTCAATTGTACAATGCAATTCTTCACATAGTTCGACAAGTGCCGTTGATACACCACCACGTGTAGGATCACGCATTACACGAATCCCATCCACTTGCTCTAAAAGCTCTTGTAGTAAATGATTTAATGAAGCACAGTCACTTTGTACATCTGTCATCAAACCCAATTCCTCGCGTGCAGATACGATAGCAATACCATGGTCTCCAACTGTTCCACTTACAATTACCATATCGCCCACGCTTATATTTTCTGGATACAATTGATGTGTTTCTTTTATAAAACCAATTCCGGTTGTGTTAATAAATAATCCATCAACACTTCCCTTTTCTACTACTTTCGTGTCACCAGCTATAATTGACACACCTGCATTTTTGGCTTCTTCCGCCATACTTTTAACGATAAGTTTTAATTGCCTTATTGGAAATCCTTCTTCAAGAATAAAACCTGCAGTAATAGCTTGAGGTGTTGCACCACTTACTGCTAAGTCATTGACTGTTCCCGTAATAGCAAGCTTACCAATATCTCCACCTGGGAAAAATAAGGGTTTTACAACGTAACAATCTGTTGTAACTGCTAATTTTGAAGCGTTTAATTTAATGATTGCTGCATCAAGTTGTGTGTGCTGAAGATTACCAAAAGATTCGATAAAAACATCTTTAATTAACCGATGAGTTAACTCGCCGCCTTCTCCATGTGTTAAACTAATACGCTGCACCAAATTATCCCTCCTTCATATATTGGTAATGTGCTGCACAAGTACCTTCTGCCGAAACCATACAAGGACCAATTGGAAATAATGGTGTACACCCTTTACTAAATAGGATACATTCCTCAGGTGTTATTACCCCTTGAATAATTTCACCGCAGCGGCATTTTGTTTTTCGCGGCTCTTCAACAGACACATGAAACTTTTTCTTTGCATCGAATATCGCATATTCAGGTTTTAAAATGAAGCCACTGTTTTGAATTACGCCTATACCGCGCCATGCTTCATCGTGGTAATCTAAATATTTTTCCATCAACTTTTTCGCGACTATATTTCCGTCATTTTTGACCATATATTTATAATCATTAATAATTTCATTTTTTCCGCTTAATAATTGCTGTAATAGTTTATAAATGGCTCTTAACAATTCAACTGGTTCAAACCCTGTTATTACACCAGAAATACCGTACTCTTTTACTAAAAAATCAAAACTATTCTTTCCTGTCACCACAGAAACATGACCAGGTAATAAAAAACCATCTATATTAATCTCTTTGCCATTAAGTAGCGTCCTTAGTATAGGCTCCACTAATTTCGTTGTCATCCAAATAGTGTAATTTGTTAATCCCTTTTTTTCTGCCTCCTGAATAGTTGCCACAAGAATAGGTATAGTCGTTTCAAAACCAATACCTAAAAAAATGACTTCTTTTTCTGGATTCTCTTCTGCAATTTTAATACTGTCTAACGGGGAGTACACAACTCGTATATCCTTGCCTTCTGTTTTTGCCTCCATTAAAGAAAACTTTGATCCTGGGACACGCACCATATCACCAAATGTACAAAGAATGCGATTGGTATCTCGCGATAATTCTATCATGGTATCTATGGATTTTTGATCTGTTACACAAACTGGACATCCTGGTCCTGCAATTAAACGAACATGATCTTTCAGTCTTGTTTTAATACCAGTTTTTGCAAAAGCCATTGTATGTGAACCACATACTTCCATCAGTACAGGGATTCTACCTTTTTCTTTCTTATATTGCTCAGCAAGTTGAATGACTGCTTCCAAAGATTTTCGTAGAATAATAGGATTAGATAAATGTATCAGATGTTCCATTCATTATATTCCTCCATTCTTCCATACTCTCTTTTGCAAATTTCTCATCAACTATAGTCATGGCTTGCCCAGCATGTAACAAAACAAAATCGTTTAATTGAACTTCTGGTACAAAAACGATTCCAACAAACATCTTTGATCCCATTACATCCACTAATGCTTTCTCCGCTTTTATTTTTATTACTTTAGCAGGAACCCCTATACACATTGTTTCAAGTCTCTCCTAACTATTTTTATCTATAATTTTATGTGCAGCAATTAAAAGTTGTCCTATAGCTAAGCCACCATCATGACATGGAATCTTTTGATGTGTATATACTTGAAACCCTTCCTCACGAAGCTTATTCGTTATTTCAATTGACAAATAGTTATTTTGGAACGAGCCACCCGAAAGAACGACATTTCTATTTAAAACAGGGGATTTTTTCACAATTAATACAATCATTTTAACGCAACTTTCAACAATCGTTTGATGGAACTTTTGGATGATTTGGACAATAGGTTTTTGTTCTAATTTATCAATGACTATTTGACGTATCATAGCACTCATATCAAGTACAAATTCTTGAGGATTTTCTATAATTTCGAAGGAATACATATCCTTCGTTGATTTATTCATTGTGTCACGAGTTAAGTAATCAGATAACTTGATTGCTGCTTCTCCCTCATAAGTAGAACTTGTACAGATGCCCAATATTGCACTAACCGCATCAAATAAGCGTCCACAAGTTCCTGCCATTGCTGTATTTAATTGTTTTATAATCATTTGTTCTAGGACATGAATTTCGTTTGATTTTTCAGGGAAAAGTTGTGTAGCAAATCTATTTCCTTCTTCTTTCAAAGATGAAACAATCATCCCAACTGCATTTCGCCACGGTTCTTTAACTGCCTTTTCACTTCCAGGTAAAGGTGTGTACTTTAAATATACCAATCTTCTGATTCTTTTTGCATCTCCATATAAAAATTCAAATCCCCAAATATGACCGTCATTACCGTAACCAGTACCATCTAAAATAATACCCAAACATGGTTCTTTGAGATTATGTTCTGCCATACAAGATACGTGATGAGCGTGATGATGTTGAATCGGTATTACTTCACTTTTCGATTGTTTTGCCAGTATAGTAGTTGCGTATAAAGGATGCATATCAACGGCGATATATTTTTCGTCAACAGTGTACCATTCTTTAAAAGATTGAAGCTGTTTGTTCAAGCTATTCATCATTTCCTCATTTTCTAAATCTCCAATTTGCGGACTAAGTATTAGACCTTTTTGACCCCCTATAGCAAATGCGTTTCTTTGATTTCCACCAAGAGCAATAATATTTGAAACATTCATATTGGATTCAATTACTTCAGGTGCGAAACCTCTAGCACTTCTAATAATGACCGTATTCTCTCCATTATGTTGTATTACTGAATCATCAATTGGATGTGCAATTTCACGATTATGCGTTAAGATATAATCACTAAGTTCACTCAAACCGTCATAATCTGAATCTTTGTAATAAATGGGAGAGCCACTTCTGTTGGCACTTGTCATAATTAGACATTCCAGTTCTGGCGTATCAAATAACAGATGATGAATAGGTGTATAGGGTAACATAACTCCAAGCTTGGTTAATCCAGGAGCAATATTAAGTGGTAATAAATTTTCTTTCTTCATTTCCAATAAAACGATAGGATTTGCTGAACTTGTTAATAATGCGGCTTCATCAGATGTTATATAACAAAATTTCCGCGCGACTTCTAGTGATTTTACCATTATAGCGAATGGCTTTTGAGGACGTTTTTTTCGATTCCGTAGTAAATCTATTCCTTTTTCTTGGGTGGCATCACAAACAAGATGATAACCGCCTATTCCTTTAACGGAAATGATTTTCCCGAGTTTCAATAACTCTGTGGTTTTGGCGATTGCGAAAAGGTTATACGCTATTTGCTCACCTTTTGTATTTAGTAGATTCAATGTTGGTCCACAATTAGGGCAACAAATTGGTTGTGCATGGTGCCGTCGATTATTTGGGTTATGATATTCATTTTGACAGTCTGAACACATCGGAAATTTACTCATAGTCGTCTGAGGACGATCATATGGAAAACGATGTATTATCGTATAACGTGGACCGCATTGAGTACAATTAATAAATGGATGTTGAAAACGGCGATTTTGTGGATTCATCATTTCTTCTAAGCATAATTCACAAATTGCTGCATCTGGAGTAATAGCAAGAGTCGTAGGATGTTTGCTTTCTTTACTTTGAAGAATAGAGAAATCTTTGTAATAATGAGGCGGTATTTTTTGTATTTCCAAATCCGTGATGTTGCATATTTTTGGTGGATTACTTTTTAATTCGTGTATCATCTCGTATAGTCTTTCTTCTTCACCCTCTATAATAATCGATACACTGCCAACGGTATTTTGTACAGTTCCTTTTAAGTCGTACTTTTTTGATAAATCATACACAAAAGGACGAAAACCTACACCTTGTATTTTTCCCTGCACAACGACATTTAATGCTTGATACATGTACGATAAACATCCTTAATCCAATTAATCCAATCATCTATACCTTCCCCTGTCGTTGCAGATACTAATTTGAATTGTGCGGTGGGATTAATTTGTGCTAAATCTTGTTTCGCCTCTTCGATGTTGAAAGCTACATATGGCAAAAGATCTATTTTATTAATAATCGTTAAATCGGTTCTTCGAAACATGACAGGATATTTCGGTATTTTATCATTACCTTCTGGGACACTTAAAACGACAACTTTATAATCTTGGCCTAAATCATAACCAGAAGGACAAACTAAATTACCAATGTTTTCTATAAAGAGTATATCAATAGATTCAAAGTTGAATTCTGGAATAGTCTTGGCAATCATTCTTGCATCTAGATGACAACCACCCACAGTATTAATTTGAACTGTTTTGATTCCAAGAGAGCGTAATCTTTCTGCATCTCGTTCTGTCGCTAAATCTCCTTCAATCACAGCAATATTGAACTTGTCCGCTAGTCTTTTAACTGTTTCTTCTAATAGGGTTGTCTTACCTGCACCAGGTGAACTCATTAAATTAATTACTAGTGTTTTATTCTCTTTAAACAAATTCCGATTAAATGTTGCCGCTGCATTCAGATCGGTTAATACTTCTTCTTTAAGTTTTATTTTCAAACTAATCACTTCCTTCATAAAATTCAACTTGAAATGTTTCTCCTGATATAATCAGGCCATCTAGTAAATTGCATTTTGGACAAAGGGCGATGCGATAGTCCGGTTCAAACTGAAATAAACAGTTTTGGCATTGTGATATTGCCTTTTCACGGATAATTGTTAGTTGTGATTCTTCATTCAGAAGACAGGCTCTCTCTCTACAAAAATACAAAAATGCCCATTCTAACGCATCTGGCAACACGTTTGATAAATCTCCTACAATCACTTGGATTTGTTTTACTTTTTGAAAACCTCTTAATTTCGCATCCTCTGAAACAAGCTGAATGATTTCATACATTAATGACATTTCATGCATCTAATAGGCGCCTTTCTTCAAACTTCTATAAAAATTTTATGTTTGATATTACCAAAAAGAACTTAAATTATAAATTAAGGATTATGCTTATTTATTTCTCACTTTGTCCATTTTGGTATGGTTGCTTCAAACGAAAGAAAGAATTCACCCCTGTAACTAGCTATGACATAACCATACATTTGGATATTAAAACACTCTAAGATAAGTAGAAGGAAAGAAAAGTCGACTGCCATCTAGAACCATTTGTAAGTCTGTATATCAAAGCCGCTAACATCCCTTCTATGAATCAATCCACTTCTTCATGCAGTTAACAAATTTCATAAAGGAATTTCTCCATTAGCCCTAGCGTAATTCCTTATAAAACATATTATAGAGATAATAAGTTGAAACTTTTTGGGGTGAGTTTATGCATAGAAATAAGACCTATAAAATCGTTCAAAGATGCTGTTCAGAACAAGAATGTAAAAAATATACTAAGATAAAAGCAGTTTGTCCACCAGAACCACAGAGAGAAAAAGAACCTCCGGCAAGCAGCGGGCTATTGACGGAATTTGATCAAAATATCGTTATACCTACTTTTATTGAGCTTACGTTGTTACCAACACTGTTAGCTACTGTCACATTAAATATTGACGACTTAGGTGACCGAGTATGGTTTACTGGAACAGTTCAGACAAGGGTATCTACAGGTGCGCCTGCACCAGGTTTTGTACAAATTGCTCTCCAAATATTTAGAAATGACCCTACGTTCACTTCATCAATTTTCCTGATTGAAGATGTAGTAGTGAATAGCGGGTTTGTAAATGGCAATGCTACTACCTTTACCTTTGTAGACCTCTCACCGCCTACTGGTGTGAATACTTACTATCTTACTGGACAAATATTATCTACAGATCCCCAAGCTACAGGGGCTTTTGTAGAAAAAACTGTTTTTACAGGGGCAGAAATTGAAGCAAATAGTTAGCTATTTTCAATTTATTTAAAAAGTGATTATTATAAGAATGCCAAAACCGTTATATGTCCCAAGCAGCAGCCGAGCGTTCTTCAATACGCTTTCCTGCTGTTTCTTTATCCACTGAATTAGAGAGCAGGCAATGGAAGTGTTTAGTAGAAGTGTAGCAATCGGGGGAATTAGCTTGAATTTAAACAAGTACCACAAAAACGGATAAGTACGATTACACGCGAGAGTGTAAGGTGTGAAAACTGTTCCAAATACCTCCTCCGTTCATTCTGTACAAAAGCAAAAGAAGAAAATCGTAAGTTAATCGTGAGTGAGTTGTGGGAACAGCAAAAGGAACAGGTGAGAGCAAAGCTTTCAGAAGAAAAAACGAGGACCATTTATCGTCAACACAAAATTAACGTGGAATCCGTTTTTGGATTCTTGAAGGCTAATTTGCGTTTCACTCAATTTTCTGTACGAGGAAAATCGATGGTAATAATAGAAGGGTCTCACATTAATGGCTGTGAATATAAGAAAATTCACAGCCATTAGCAAAAACTATCTGGAGATAACATAAACAGAGAAATCCGAATTTAAATTTATTCAAATTCGGATTTCTTACTAATCGAAGCTAGTTATGATCTAGCCTCTTTTTGTATCTTATATCTCGTCACAATTTAAGAATTTTATGATGTTAATCAAGGGTTTTCGTAAAACAACATTATCCGTGCGCTTGACCTTCATCTAACATAAAATAAGTTACTTTCTTAAGGTCTTTATTTACATGAACTAAACATGTTTTTCCGTCATCATACTTAAAATAAAAATAATAGGACCAAACCTCTTTTGCATCTTTAGCAGTATTTACTTCCTTACTTTGTGCTTCTAAAAATTCATAGCTTTTACCATCTAATATGTTATTCTCTTTGATAAAGTTAGTTGCTAAATCTTTAGCTTCATCATAAGAGAAATCCTTATAATTTTGATTTTTAGGTTCTCCTGGATGGTAATCTAGACTTACTATCTCATTAGTTTCAGCGTCTATTACAGCAATATAAGAACTGGCTGTATTTCCATTTACAAATTCACTATTTTTATTAGACCATCCTATTAGATAAAATTTATGTCCGTCTATCTCAAAAAAATCATTGTTTCTTTCATAAAAGTTTTTCGTATCTATTGTTTCATTAAAATTCTTTTGAAAAGCATTAAGTGCCATTTCTTTAAGTTTATTTGCTTTGTAATTGTCTTGTTCAACAACCTGCTCAGTCATTACTGTATTCTTTGGCACTAAATCAGTTGAGGCATGTGCAATAGCTGTAACACCTCCAGTACTTAATATCCCAATTAACGCTAATCCCAATATTTTTGGTGATTTCATAATATTTTCCCTCCTGTATTTGCAAGTATTTATTTTACTTCCCTGCTATTACTGAAGTATATAGTGGATATTTATCTAAACTATCTACTAGTTGTAAATTAGTTGTAAAATCTAATTAAATAATATTTTTATAGTTGTCCCTTTATTTATTTCACTTTCTATTTTTAATTCAGCCTCATGAATTTTGGCTATTTCAGCACATATCGTAAGTCCAAGTCCAGCACCATTGTTAGCTCTAGTTCTAGATTTATCAACCATATAAAAGGCTTCAAAAACTTTGGGTAGATCTTCTTCTGAAATCCCTATCCCTTCATCTTTTATTTCAAGTACAACTTTACTTTCTTTATTTTTATAAACATTTAAATATATATTACTATTCTCTTTTGATGCTTTAATAGAGTTATCAATAAAATTTCTAATTAAATTTCTAATTAAATCTTTTTCTACACTAATTTGATACTCATCACTACTTATAATTAAATTTATATTTTTATCCTGTAATTTGGGCTTTAAAGCATATCTGATATCTACCAGTATTTTGTTTATGTTTTCTATTTCCATCATAAAATTTTCTTTTTTAAGCATTATTAAGCTCATCATTTTCCATGATAGTTCTTCTAGTCTTTTTCCCTCTTCAAATATATGGTTTAACCCTTCTATAAATATTTCTTCATTATATGCAGTTGAACGAAGAAAATCTGCATATCCAATTATAGAAGTTAAGGGTGTTTTAAATTCATGAGTTAAATTATCTATAAATCTTTGTTTTTCCTCAGCATTAATTTCTAACTGATGTATTTTTTCCTCAACAGCATCTGCCATTTCATTAAAGTTTTCTGCTAAAACCCCTATTTCGTCCTTAGAATTAATTTCTACTCTCTCTGAATAATTCCCCTTTGATATTATTCTTGTAGTGTTTATTAGCTTATCTATAGGGCTTGTAATAAGCTTACTTAACATATATATACAAATAGCTAAAATTATAGATACCCCCATGGATAATCGAATAAAAAAGCTATATTGTTCTTGTTTATCTTGGTAAATATATGTTATATCATGAATGTATGAAACCTTTAAATCTTCTCCTTGTACATTTACCAAACTAGTTACAAATAATAATGTTTTATTTCCTACATCCCTTATAATATATTTCCTTTCATCTGAAGAGACCTCTTTTAGTTCTTTCCTTTCTCCTGAAATGTTAAAGTACATGTTGCTAAAAACTACATTATTATTTTTATCTAAAACCTCTAAGTACGTATCTTTAGAGTTGAATTTTCCCAAATAATTTTTAATAATTTCTTTATCTATAGTTTTACTACTCTTTACTGAAATCATATTATAATAAATCATTCCTGCTGAGATATTACTCTGCTCACCTAAAGACCTATCTATTTCTCTTTTTAAGGTTAAATTGTAGCTGTTTTGGATTATGAAAACAGCACCAAAATTAAAAGCGACCAAAAATATCAATAATGTATATATGAAGATTTTTTGCCAAAACTTCATTTAATCCTCCAATCTGTAACCAACCTTATATACAGTTTTAATTTCTTTCTCTAAATCAAGTTTTTTTCTAAGTTTTTGAATATGCATATCAACAGTTCTAGTCTCACCTAAATAATCATATCCCCAAACTGTTTCTAAAATTTTTTCTCTAGATAAAGCTATACCTTTATTTCGTATAAAAAGATTTATAAGTTCAAATTCTTTTAAGGTTAAATCTATAATATTACCTTGTTTTTTCACAATCATTTGTTCTAAATATATTTCTAAATCTTTAAAACTCAATATATCCTTCTTTTTACCATAACGCCTTAAGACCGCTTCAACCCTCGCTAAAAGCTCTATGGATTCAAAAGGTTTAACGATATAATCATCTGCTCCCATTTTAAGACCTTGAACTTTATCTGCAATAGATGCTTTAGCAGTTAAAAAAATTACAGGTATATCTTTATGTTTTATTTTACCTATTATGCTGAAACCGTCCATTTCAGGAAGCATAACGTCTAAAAGTATTAAATCAAATCCTTCTTTTCCAATTACTTCCAAAGCTTGTATCCCATCGTAAACTTGCCAAGTCTCATAACCGACCATTTTTAAATTTAATTTTATTAAATCTGAAATAGTTACATCGTCTTCTACGATTAATATTTTTTCCATTCTATCAATTCACTCTCCTAAATATAAACTTGCATTCGATAAGTTGTTAGAAAAATTCTAACACTCATGCCTTTTTACCTTTAAAGTCTCACAGTATATGGTATAGCTTCAACTGGGTTAGCAGCAAATTACGAAAAAATTGCTACTATATTGAATTTTAATTAGAAGATCCTTAACATTTACGTACCCTATTTGGGGATAAAAGTAGATATAGTTTATTTCACCTATGATTAATACGACTTAGTAGCCTTCTTTAATTTCATCTATGTTATTTTCTACTCACGTCTTTGATTATAATCATGAAATTCTTTCTTACCTTGTTTATATTTTTGCATATTAATATTAACATGAAAGAAGATAAACAACTAAAGTTTCATTGTGCTTTATTAGTTGCATCTATGATAATCCTATAAAGATTCCAGAAGAGCTAAAAAACAAACTCCGCCCTATTAATAACTAATCCTTGTGAACTCTGTGACCTGCGATTGTTTTATACTGTTTGATGCAGTTTTCAAAGCAAAAGAAAAAGCCACACCTATTTAGATGTGGCTAAATCTATATAATTAAGGAAGTACATACATAACTGTAACAGCTGCACCAAATGGCAGTGCCCCATCACCTGTTACAATCCTAAATGTGAAGAATAATTATCACCTTTTTATTATAACTATATTTTCATTAAAAGTATAAAATTTACTTTTTATATTATTTTACCCAATGCAATTTGCCCATGCAAAATAGTATACAATTATAGAATATGAACAATATTATTCTTCAAATTCCGTCTTGAACCTAAAGTTACTTGAGGTTTTATAATGAACTTATACTTTTGATGGGAGGATTTTTGATGAATAAGAATAACAAATTTTCTATTGGGGAATTTTCAGAAAAAACAGGAATCTCTATTCCTACTTTACATTACTATGATGAGATTGGTTTATTACGACCAGAAAAAAATCCATCTTCAGGGCATCGCATTTACAAATATCAAGACATGATAAACTTACAAAAAATTCTTAGTCTAAAATTCCTAGGGTATAGTCTAGATAAAATCACTAATTTGTTAAATGAATCGAGCTTTTCTGTTGACTTAAATGAAAGCTTGTCTCTCCATTTGCACGCTTTAGAGAAAGAAGAAAAACGAATCGAGCAATCCATAAAATCCATTAAAAGAGTAATAAGATTAGTCGAGGAAGAAGGAGAATTGGATAGCACCTTATTATTTAGTCTTATTCACGGTATGAGTACTGAACATATACATGAAGAATGGATGAATCGCCATATGTTAAAGGATGTCGCAGAAGAATTATCAAAGAAATCGGAAGAAGATAAAATCCTTTTAGATCAAACGTTTATTCAATTGACGAAAGAAGTGAGAAAATTATATGGTAAACCAGTAGAAGACCCAAAAGTACATGCGATGATTAAGACCTATTTAGAAGCTTTGTTTTCATTTCTTGGTGAAAATATGATGCAAAAACTAGCTAACACTAATATCGAAGAACTGGATATGGATATTTATGAAATAGAAAATATGACACTATCTCCCTTCACTGAAGATGAACAAAATTGGCTTAATCAAGTGATGGAATATTATATGAAGCAAGAAGTAATAGATTATTAAAAAGCTATTCTCTTATACGGGACTGCCTCCGATATATAAGACGGTAATCAAAAAAGCATTCCTAACCAGTAGTCGGTATTGAACCGACGACCGGTAGACTGTTCAAATGGTCTAAGTAGAATGTTTCAGACTTTAACACAGCATGAAACGATTCGATTGGGGCATTTCAGGGGCTACTAGCATTTTTATGTACCTAATTTACACATTATCTCTTAAAAAATTTAAAACGATTATTGGTCTTTAATCATTTCAATGAATACAAGACTACAGCTTGCCCTTAAAAAGATGAGTTGGTGATAACGTATGATATGAGAACCTATGCGGGCATGATTCTCCAACAAGGAGGTTCATGCCTTTAATGACAATAAATATAAAGAGACCCCAATCAAAAAAGATATGAATATCCTTTTAAATATTGCTATAATTATAGCAATATTTAAGTTTTCAAACAAAGTTTGGAGGTATATAGAATGATTAGATTAGAGAAAGTGAACGCTGATAACTACCAAGAAGTTTTTGGTTTAGAACTTGTAGGAGAACAACAAAATTTTGTTTCGTCAAATATGAAATCATTGGCACAAGCATGGGTATTTTACAATAGAGCCCAGCCCTATGCTATTTATAGTGATGATACAATTGTAGGATTTATAATGTTTGACTATAGAATAGAAAATAGAAAAGTAGAGATTTGGCGTTTTATGTTAGGAAATGCATATCAAGGAAAAGGCTATGGTAAGGAAGCATTAACTAAAGCCATTGAATTTTTGAAGCAAGAAAACTTATTCGACTACATCCAAATAAATTATGTTGAAGAAAATCTAGTAGCAAAAAAACTTTATCAAAAAGTTGGTTTTTCAGAAACCGGAGAAATGGAAGGAAACGAAGTTGTTATGAAGCTTTCATTAGTTTAAGTTCCATAATGCTCCAAAATTTCTTTAATTCATATATATTTCCATTACACAAAATCAATAATACATAACTTTATTGTAAAATGTAATATTTTTTCTAGTTATACTAATTATTTTTAAAACTAATAATCCATTTTAAGAAAAAAAACATAAACCTTGATATAGCAATAACTACAATTAATTCAAAAAAGAGCCCCCATTCTTCAATAGGAGCCTACTAAATTAATTTTCTCTACATATCATTGGAAAATATAATAATTGTTATTTTCTCTCTCTGCTCACAGGTGCAGATCATAATATTCTTCTAATGTTAGCTCTTTATTATATAACTCAGTGGCTAAATTCACCCCAACATAACGGATATGCCATGGTTCATATTGATACCCGGTAATATGTTCTTTTTCTTTCGGAAAGCGAATAATATATCCATATTTATGGGCGTTATCTTCAAGCCATGCTGACTCCTCTGTATTCGCGAAACAGTCATCTGCTGCACAAGATCCATTAGTACCACTAACGTCAATTGCTAATCCTGATTGATGTTCGCTTGTTCCAGGAGCAGCACTATATGTTTTTGCTTTTTCGATTCCATCTTTTTCAACATAATTATTAAATAGGGTTGCTTGAGTTTGAGAAGAACGATAGGCTGAAACACCTGCTAGATGAATATTCATTTTTTTCGCCGCATTGAACATTTTCTCGAGATACTTTGCTGCTTCTTCTCTCATCATTCTTTTGTCTATTTTTTCTTTAAATATAAATGCAACATCTGGATAAACGAGATCTTTCGGTTCATAGCCTTCTGGAAAAGAATATTTTTTATTGACAAGTACGATAATACTTTCAGGATCATTGACAGAGGGTACTTCCTGTTGGGAATCATCGACAGAGGGTACTTCCTGTTGGTTTTGTTGTTGGTTTTGTTTATTTCCGGAACAGCCAGAAACAATTAGAATTATCATGAGTGTTGCAATTGTGACTATTTTTTTTATCATATTAATATGACTCCTCGTTAGTAGTAATATCTCTTTCCAATAGAATTTCCAGTTAATCCATAGAACTGAGGAATTTGTTGGATTTCCTAGGTGTTAATTGCTTCAAATAGCGCCTGTACCATATTACCGCTCATCAATTTTGTTCAGTTTATTTCGCTCCCTCAACATCCTTGAGTTTCTATACGTTATCAGGATATACTGTCACAATCACACCATCCATATTATTTCCAGATACCTCATACCGAAGATTTGCTGGCACATTAATAGTGGTGTTTTCAGTAACAGGATAATAAAAGACCTCATATTTTTGACCATTTATAGTAGGAGAAATATATTTTTCTTCTTTTAGATAGTCTAAGTATTCCTCTAAAACAAAATTCTTTTCTTTCATAATCACACTATGTGGTAAACCGACATAGCGGATATGCCACGGTTCATTCATAATTCCCGTTATGTCCGTTTTGCCCTCTGGATAACGTAGAGTAAACCCATATTTCCAAGCGTTCTCTGCAATCCACTCTCCCTCAGGTGCGACCTCCATCTTCCCTTGGGTACTTCCAACATCAAGCGATAATCCTAAATTGTGTTCGCTGTAACCTGCTGGCAAGGCACGATTGGAACCCATTTCTTCATAAAGTTTAGTTTGCTCATCAAATCCTCGAAAACCACTTGTAATTAAAAAACTAGAAACTCCATCTTTTCCCGCATCCAGAACCATATCCGAAAATTTACTTGCTATATCTTCTGATAAATATATTTCGCTGTTAAATAATCGGTATCCTTTTACCAATTCATCACGAGCATATAAATTGATGCTATCTGATTTTATACTTTTATTGTGAACTGGGTAATTACTGTTGACCAAAAGTAAATTCCCTTGATAAATTTGTTCTACTGGAATTTCTACTTTTTTTATATTTCCAGAAACCAACTTATCCTCCACTACACCATTCTCGCTATAGGCTTTTTCACCTTTTTCATCTTGAAAGAACGGTGCTATCTTAAAGACTGTCACACCTAAACATATTACAAAAATTAAAAAGCCCCACTTTTTCATTCTTAACTTCCCCTTATTCTTTCTAAAAATGTTCCTTTAGCGGAACGTTTTTGCTTTCTTCAATCCCCCGACATACCCAATAGGAATGGGGTTTTCTCGTAGCTATAGTTTTATAAAAAGGATTGATTATTTTATTTAAAACTAAAAAGTATGATTATAAAAAGTTTCATTAAACACCCTGTGTTAAAATGCAGGATTTTTTATTCCACAACGTACCTTTGAGGAGCAAATTTAGTATCAACGGTGGCGAACCCTACCACAAGTAATGGAGGTTTTTCTCAAAATTAAATTTATATTTTAGGGAGAAGTGTACTGTAAGTGATGCAGATTTAAAACTTTTTTTGAAAAGTATTAAGTGCTATTTATTTGAGTTTACTTGCTTTGTTCGTGTCTTGTTTACAACCAGCTCAGTCATTACTGTATTCTTTGGCACTAAATCCGTTGATGCATGTGCAATAACTGTAACACCTCCAGTACTTAATATCCCAATTAACGCTAATCCTAAATTTTTGTTTATTTCATAATATCTTCCCTTCTGAATTTGTAAGTATTTATTTTATTTCCCTGCTATTACTGAAGTATATAGTGGATATTTATCTAAACTATCTACTAGTTGTAAATTAGTTGTAAAGTCTAATTAAATAATATTTTTATAGTTGTCCCTTTATTATTTCACTTGCTATTTTTAATTCAGCCTCATGAATTTTTGCTATTTCAGCACATATCGTAAGTCCAAGTCCAGCACCATTGGTAGCTCTAGTTCTAGATTTATCAACTATAAAAAAGGCTTCAATATCAAAGCTTTGCTACCATAAAAGGCAGTAGTTTCTTTTTTATCTATCCGTTTTAATAACAAAAGCTAACACGGGAAAGGTTTCGCTATCGTAGCAGAAGAAGTACGGATTTTAGCAGAACAAATAGCAAGTTCCGTAGATGAAATTACAAAGATTGTTCAAACGTTTCAACAAGATTTTCAAAACGTCAATACATCCTTAGCTACTGGATTTATGAAAGTACAAGAAGGATCCGCTCAATTACAACAAACAACAGAAACATTTAAATCTATTAATGAAGCAATGCAACAAGTAGCGAATCATGTAGTGCGTATGATGCAAAATGTTCAAGGTATGGCGGAAGAAGGACAAGAATTCAATGCTTCCATTCAAGAAATTACCGCTATTACAAAAGAGGCATCAGCTGGCGTTCAAGGAACAGAGCAACTAGCTACCCTGTCTACAGAACTAGATGCATTAGTCAAACAATATAAACTATAGCCATTACCTTAAACATACAAATAAAATAGCATTATAAAAGCGCAATAATCCTTACAATACAAGGATTATTGCGCTTCTATTTATTACTAAAGTTCTTTCTCTAAATCCGTTAATAAACCCAAAACAATTTCGGAATATTTCTCTAATTCTTCAAAGGCTTTCTCTATTCCTATAGGATCATTCATTTCAAAACATTTCACTGCCAGTTGAGCACTTTGATGTACTTTCATATGCGGTTGTTCCAAGTCTTTAAATGTTTTTTTGCTTTTCACATGATTAGGTAAATCTCCGTAATACCAATTGCCTAGCCTACATTCTTTATGTGAAATCATTTCTTTTGAGTCAATCGTCCCTATGCCTAAAATTAAGTTATACACTCGCCATTTCCATAGTAAATGGTCCGTTTTCGCCACTTTTAAAATATCTTTTGATGTTAGTTTCACATTGATATTTAAGAATTTTTTTCGATACGTATCCATTTTATTACTAATTTCAAAAAATGTTTTTGCTGTTCGTTTTGATATTTCTTGTGATTCCACACTATTATCATAGATACTGGCATTTCGTGAAGCGATGTCCACAATCGTAGCGGTTTGCTCTTCACTCATCGCTGCGATTTGGGAGGTTGATTCATTAATCCCTTTCATCATTTCAACGATACTGATTAATGCTTCACTTGCACTTTCTGCCCCTACAACACTCTTTTCAACTAATTTTTCCGTTTGGTCAATCCCTTCAATGACTTCCAAAGATACATTTTGCAATGACTCCATATTAGCAATAATCTTCACGATTTCTTCCTTCGTATGCTCTGACAGCTTTCTCACCTCTGAAGCAACTACCGAAAAACCACGTCCATGCTCCCCTGCACGAGCCGCTTCAATGGATGCGTTAAGTGCTAATAAGTTGGTTTGATCAGCGATTTCTTTAATGATTCTCACAATATCCTGTGTATAGTCAATTTCTTGATTCAGTTGTTCTACATTCTTTACAATTTTTCCATATACATGACCGACTTGCTTTATATCTTCCATCGTTTCATCTACGACTTTTCCGCTTTCTTCCGCTGAATGAACCGCCTCATCTGTTCCTTCTGCTACTTCTACTGCATAATTTGCTACCCCATGTATAGAAGCGCTCATTTCTTCCGTTGCGGCAGTTACACTATGGGTCTCATCTATCTTTTTCTGCATATTCGAAAGCAGTTGTTTGATTGTATCTAAACTCATCATATCATTTAACATGTCGGATACTTCGTTTAAAAAGTATTTAAACGTATTTTCCATATATACTTCAACGATTAATTGTTTGTCATAGGCTGCTAGCTTTTGTACAGCAACCACACTTTCTATCATACGCTTAGGATGTCGATGTAGTTTTTCCATTAAAATTGTGGTCATTATCTGAATCAGCAAATCATGTGCAGCAACAAAATTTTCTGCTGTCAAATTAATTCGACTATTGTACTCCCCTATTTTTATTCGCGTCACGATATAATGCTGATCTACTTCCGCTTCTAAAAATTGATCGATATATTGTTCTATCTTCTCTCTTAGACGATCGACTGTGGCGTGTTGCACAATAAGTTGATTAAATATATGTTCAGATTGTATTCTTCCGTAAAATTTATCAATCATTTCCTTCTTAAAAGGAGCTAATATATTCGCTGATTGTTTTACCCTATTAAGCGTTTCTTGGTCAACACCTAAGAACGATAAGCGCTCCTTCGCTCGTTCCCCTACTTTAGGTAAGTCTGTTTTTGAAGCATTTATATATTGATCCCATTTGTTAGATTTATTTATGAAAAAGACCATCTTTTCCCCTCAACTTTGCATAATATTATTTTTCATTTGAATACATACATTCCATTTCGTATTTCTATTCGGTTAGTAACTTGAAGCTATTCTAGAATTAGGTATTTTAGACTATACACAATTAGAAGTTTCGAGGGCTTTTCGTATAATAATAAGGAGGGCAAAAAATCTAATAAAATCCCCTATAGTAAGTAGTGATACAAAGGTATTTCACTACTAGCTTACATCCATTCAACCGTTCATCACTTCAGCTACTTTACTCTATTATAGTTATATATAACTAAAAATCAATATTTATTCTTACTTTTATGAAAAATAAAGAGCACAAAGAATCAATGTGCGCGTCTTTCATTTAGGAATATAGATTTTGAAGGATTGAATCAACGCTTTAATCCGGCAGCTGTCGCCTTTCTCCAAGAAGTCTTTACTTTCCTTCTCACACAAAAACTTTGTGCGACACAATTCCTCTCTTCAGATATCCTTTCAGCTTTCGAACCTATTCGGATTTTAGATACGACGGTGTTTCAACTGCCTGACTCCTTCACCATTGATTATCAAGGCTCTGGAGGGAGTCGTAACATAGTACCGATTTATTATTTTCAGGAAATAGTTTATCCCCTTAAAAAGACGAAATGAAATGATTATAAACATTACGGGATTGTTCATTAAGCCATTTCATTTAAGGTATATTCTCTTTTTTAAACAGACAGAAAATCCTCATCTCCTTTTTAAATGGAAATGAGGACTTCTTTTTAATAGAAAAGGATGATTTTTTTCATAAAGCAACTAACCAAATTAATCCTTTAATTATATTTTAAATTTATTAATTTCTTCTTGCACTGTCATTGCACCTTCACTTAACGATTTAGCTACAGCATTGATTTCTTGAATCGTTGCTGTTTGTTCTTCTACGGCTGCAGCAATCATTTCGGATTGTTCTGCGGCGGTAGTTGCAGCAGAAGCCATTTCATTTACTGAAGCGGCAACTTCTTCAGTACTTGCCGAAATTTCTTCAGTAGAAGCTGAAACATCTTCAATTTGAGAAGTAATTTCTTGAATGGCCTTCATAATAGTATCAAATGATACTTGGGCATTTTGGATAAAGGTAACACCTTCTTCGACATTTTGCACAGTGACACTCACTGCCTTTTCAACTGCATTTGTTTCTTGTTGAATAGATGTTGTTAGATCAACAATTTGATGAGCAGAAGCCTTTGATTCTTCTGCAAGCTTCCGAACTTCATCGGCAACGACTGCAAAACCTTTTCCATGCTCACCAGCACGTGCCGCTTCAATAGCTGCATTAAGGGCAAGAAGATTTGTTTGCTCCGTAATATCTGTAATAACTTTTATAATTTTTTCTATCTCTGTTGATTGTGCACTTAACTGTTTAATTCGCTCATTTGTCTCATGAGAAGATTGTTGAATAACAGCCATTTGGTTTTCTGCGGTCTGTAATGTTTTTCCGCCTTCATTGGCAATCACTTGTGTGTCTAATGCTTTTGAATTAAGTAGCTGTGTTGCTTCTGCAATTCGTTGTACACCATGGGCAGTTTCATCCATTGCGGTCGCACTTTCTCGTCCCGTTATAGCTGATTGATTAGCACCCTCTGATGTTACCTCTATTCGATTGGCTACTTCATTGGATGAGATAGCTACTTGATCTGTACTGGCTGCTAATTGTTCAGCAGCGGCCGTTGTCTGCTCTACATTTGCGGCAACATTATTAATAATTGAATGTAATCTCCTTTTCATTTCATTAAATGAATCAGCTAATACTCCAATTTCATCGTTTGTTTTCACATTTATATCTTCTCCGCTTAAATCACCCTCAGCAATAACTTTTGCAGTAGCATTTAGTTTATTAATAGGTACAGTAATTAAACGAGTAATAAATACTGAAATGAGAAGAGCAAGAATTGTGGTTACGATAGCAATACCTAAAATGATCAGTGAACTATTATTTGCAATTTTAGTTGCTTCCGTGTTCGCCTTTTCCATCAGTTCCTTTTGGTAAACAGAAATTTTATTCACTGCAAGTTGAATACCTTCGTTTGCAGGACGCACCAAGACTTGTATTTTTTCAATTGAAGCTTGAACATCTTCTTTGTCATATGTATTGATAATATCTTGCGCACCTTGATTAAATTTTGCTTGGTTTTCTTTTATACTTTGAAGTTGTTTTTGCATTTCAGGATTTTTTATTATTTTTTCTAATTCTGCAGTTTTTTCTTCGATTAGTTCTTCCTGTTTTTCCAGGTTTTTAATTGTTTCATCACTTGGATCAAGTATGTAAGAACGAATGTAAAGACCTTGTAAAGAAGATGCGTTTAATATTGCATCGACTTGTAAAAGTTTATAGACTCTGTCTTCTATAGTAAATGAATACTTGTTATTAACACTTTTTAATTGAACAAATGCAATGGTAGAACTAAGTAATAGAAATAAAATAATACTACCAAACCCTAAGTAAATTTTCTTTTTAATTGACATAAATCTAAACCTCCCATATTTTGAAACACCTTTCTTTTAAAAAAGTATATTAGAATAATAATTAAATAATGCATTAACCTTTTAAAATTCATCTGGTTATATGAAAATATCCATATGTTAAAGCATGTCTTTTGTTCCTCTCGATCTTCTATAAAAGCCAGTAATCTCACCCATAAAGCCATATTATGCAAATCTAAAACGATTTAAACAGTTCAATCAAATAGCTTAATAATAAAGGTAATGCAGGAATCGCCCTTCTTACAGTAACGAATCTTCCTTGGTATGTCCATAACTTAATCAAATGTTCTTCCGACTTTTTAAACTTGTCATACTCAGAGTCATTATTTAATGAATTAACCTAATTGAATAATTTAGAGTTCACTTTTTATATACAATAAGTCATCTAGGTCAATGGTGAATTTTACAAAATCCTCTCAATTATTGTACTAAATCAATAAAATAATGTGGGGAATTATACATATAACAAGTTAAATCATACGTAAAAGAATTAATATATAATAAATAGTTTTATAATAAATATTGTTCCGTTCTAAATCTAACTATACTGTCCCATTTTTCTTCAAAATTACAGAATGCCTTTTTAATTATTCAACCCTCTTGATTCTATTCATTCTTCGAAATTCGAAAGACAAACAAATTGCTTTTATTGTCTTTGGAAAAATGCTATTTGTTTAGTGAACTCTAAGGACCACTTGGCTTAACTTGGATTTATCTAATGCTAGGACTATTAACATTCGAAATTATGTTAACGCTTGTAGTAAAATTAATTACATGATTATCCTAAATTTAAAAAAATGAGGTAAAAAAGATGTCTACTACACTAGTATCTTCTAAATTAACTATTCCTCTCAATACACCTGATTTGATTGAGCGCAAGCAATTGTTTGATCTTTTACAGAACCAAACTTATAAAAAAGTGACGGTTCTCCGTGCACCAGCAGGTTATGGGAAAACGACTGTTCTAAGTAGTTGGTTCAAATCTAAGAAGGGCACGGTGGCTTGGCTTTCACTTGATGCTGCTGATAATGATCCGATTCGTTTTTGGACGTACGCTGTGCATGCCGTTGCAAAAGCCTATCAATGCCCTATCGATCAAGTACTTGCACCGCTTTTACACACCCAAGACCTAGCTACACTGGAATTTTTTATCAATTCATTTTTAGAGGAGCTCCATGCTTTAGCAAAACCGATTCAAATTGTATTAGATGATTATCATGTAATCGATAATCCGGTAATTCATCAACTTATGACACAATTTATCGAGTACTTACCTGTAGAGATACACGTCTATCTAACGACTCGAACAACCCTAGCCCTCCCTATTGCTAAGTGGCGAGTGAAACAATGGCTACAAGAATTCGATGCGGATCATTTACGCTTTACGTTCCAAGAAACGAAGCAATTTTTTTCTTGCAAACAGGTAACACCACTCAATCAACAATTTTTACAACAAATGTTGGACAAAACGGAAGGATGGGTAGCTGGCCTATTATTAACACGCTTGGCAAATGAACACCAAGTTGACTTATACGATCATATCGCACAACCGTTTATTTCTGAATTTTTATGGCAAGAAATCATTCAAAACCTTCCGACAACAACGCAAAAATTTCTTATAAAGACCTCCCTACTGCACGAGCTAGAACCAGCGATATGTGACCAACTAACAAAGCAGTCAAATAGTCTTGAACTGTTGGAAAGTTTAGAAGCAAAAGGTCTATTTATTATTCGTCTCCAAACAAAAAAGCCTGTTTTTCGCTACCATCATTTGTTTGCCGAAGCTTTACAAGTAGAACTAAATAAACAGTATTCCGTGCAGCAAGTACAGACTATTGTCCAAGAAGTCTCACATGCTATTTACAATCAAGGAAATTATCATTCTGCCATTGAACTTGCACTTAAATATGAACAATATAATCAAGCTGCTTTATGGATTGCAGAACATCTTGTCCAGCTATACGCTTCTGGGCAAACGACAACATTCATGCGCTGGTTGCATCAACTTCGAAGTGCTCATTATACCGTTTCGTATGAAATGCTTGTTATCGGCTTCCTAACTTCTATAACAACAATGGACACAAAAATAGCTACTTCTCTAATGGAAGAGCTTGAACTGCGACAGCATGTAGAACAATGGATGGCGCAAGAAGAGCATGCTGCTATGGCCTATATATATGAAAGTGCAAAGGCGTATGCCATTGTCGCTTCCGGCGGAAATTTACAATTAGTAGAAGAGATTATGCGCAATTTGCTTGCGAATGGTCCTGCTCCTTCTCGCTGGGATAATGTTCCGATTCCCTATAATATTTTTGAATATAAGATTTCACGTACAAGTATTGGCTCTAAAGGAAAACTGCAACTGTTTGAAGAAGGCGAAGCTGTTAGCAAACTTTTTCGAGAAACAACATTACAAACTGCAAATGTGACAGCATTTAGTTATGGGGTTGCTGCTGAATCTTTATATGAGCGAAGTTTTATAGAAGCTGCCCAAAAAGAGTTGGAAATCGCCATTGCATTAGGTCATCAACATCAAGACCCAGGTTTATATATCCCTATGTATTTACTTAAAGCGAAAATATACGCTCATCAGCAACAGTCAAATACAGCCCGTATCATGTTGTCTCAGGTGTTAGAAGATGTTTCAGAAAAACATTGGCAAACGTCGATTCAAATTATGCAAGCCTATTGTTTTATCGTCGAGGGAGATAGCCAAAACGCAGAGATGCTCTTACTAGCAACAAAAACAAAGCAACCATTTTGGCAGCTCGTTTATGCTCGTTTATTGTTATTAAAGGACACACCTCAGGATGCACTACCAGTAATCATTCAAGTTAAAACAAAGGCACAGCAAGATGATCAAGTTGCAACGATGATAGAAGCAACAGTACTAGAAGTTATTTGTCAGCATCGTTTAGGAAACACTGCTATTGCATTAGATATTTTACATAAAGTATTGCAATGGGCCGCTAAATACTACTATGTTCGGACATTGGCAGATGAAAAAGAGCTACTCCCCCTTCTGGAGCAATATTTTCAATTAGATTCATTGGCAGCTAAGTGGAATCCTTACCCAGACTATTATTTACATTATTTACAAAGCTGTACAACCAATGTAGTTCGTCATGAAGTGTTGACACCGCGTGAAAAAGAGGTATTTGATCTGTTAGCCAAGGGTGTAACCAATCGTGAAATTGCAAACATGCTAAATCTATCGGCTGGTACTATTCGCGTTTATTTATCTACTATTTATCAAAAACTAGGTGTAAAATCCCGTTCACAAGCTATTCTCCTTGCCAAAAAGTAACAAAAAGCAACTAACAGCTCTTGAAAGCTGGTAGTTGCTCTTTTTTGTCAACTTATAGACGACACGCAAAGGACGCATAATTCATGAATGCACGTCATAAAAAAGAACTGTTCCACTTTGAGAACAGTTCTGAATATATTATTTTTGAATAAACATTTGAGACCAATAGTTGCCGTCTTTCACAAAGCCAACTCCGATATGTGTATAGCTTTTGTTTAAAATATTTGCACGGTGTCCTTCACTATTCATCCACGCATTTACGACTTCAGAAGCTGATTTTTGACCTTTGGCGATATTTTCTCCAGCTGCTTTATACGTAATGCCAAATTTCTTCATCATTGCAAATGGTGAACCATACGTTGGGCTAGTATGGTCAAAGTAATTTTTATCATGCATATCTTGAGATTTATATTTTGCTACTCGTGATAGCTCCCAATCTTCTTTTAATGCTGGCAGACCTGCTTTCGCTCGTTCTGCATTGACAAGTTTCACTACTTCTTGCTCTACAGAAGCTTGTTCATTTGTTGGAATATTAATTTTTTGACCTATATTTATTTGATCTGGGTTTGCCAGTTGAGGGTTTGCATCTATTAATTCTTGTACACCTGTTTGTGTTTTTACAGCAATTTTCCAAAGAGAATCGCCTGCTACTACTGTATATGAGTCAGCGGCCATTGCGCTAATTGGTACCAATAAGGATAGTGATAATACGGATGCCATCGCTACTTTTTTTACTTTTCTAAACATGTAAATCATTCCTTCCTGTTTTGCTCTATATTTATGGTAAATAGATTAGTGAAATAATGCATCACTAAATATTTGGAAGGATTTTTACAGTTGTATGACATTTGAAATAATTGACGAATAGATTACGAGTTTATCAGTGTTTATTCTCAACTTGTCAGTAATAAAATTGAAATATAGTTGTAACAGGAATATATTACTACAAGATTTTAAACAGCAAAGGCACCATTCCAGTCATAAACTTCATGATAAATGGAAAACTTCCCGCCCACATTAAATTGTTTGAGTGACTGGCACTATATTCAGAATTGTTTGGGTGACTGGCACTAAACAGTCATACATAAAGGTTGCCATAGAGATAATTGTAATAAGTGGGATGCTACTATAGAAATAGAATGCGACGGCTGCAAATAATGTTCCAATCATTTTGCACACTGCAATAGACATAGATTGACCTGCCAGACTCCCCCTTGCAAAAAACAAGCCGATAAATAACCCTGACATCATTAAGTTTTGTATAAACGCAGCATATATCCCTTGCATATCATGAAGCTCATGCGAGAGTGCCAAAATAACTAAAAAGCTTGTTGCCAATGTAAAAAGGAAAGATGTATAAAAAAGTGTGGTAGACATAGTATTTTTAAATTCTTTGCGCCCATATATTAAATACTGCCACATAATTACAAGGTCAAGGACAAACCAACTAAACGTAATGATTCTTTGAAAATCATTGTGTGGATATATAAACGTAAAGATAAACTCCCATGAAATATTGGCACAAATTGCAACCATTGGCATACCATATTGCTCATCCTGAAAACCACGTTTTATAATAAATATGTATGTCACTATCCAAAACAGACCCATGCCTATTTGACAAATTAAGAGAAAGTAGTCTTGATTCATAAACACACTCCTTTTTACTTGAATGTTGGTAATGTAACCTCTACTTTGCTACTGTATGATAAGGTATGAATCTATTATGTCTGTTTAAAGAAAGTCCGTTTTTTATAAGTAAACACAGTGAGGTCAAATAGCCTGTAACACCAGATACATATTGCATAAGCTATACATTGGCAATCTAATCCGATATAGTTAAACGGGGTGATAATATGAAAACTAAATTTTATTACAACAATAAGCAATTCATAGCAGGAACTACCTTAAAGGACGATTTGGAACTTGAACAAAATAATATGGCACTACATGTCTGCACAAATACTGAGGATGTGTTAAGCAATCGAAAGAAATTAGCAGCTTCGTTGCAATGTGATATCAATGATTTTATATGTACTCAACAAACACACAGTGCTAATTTTTATCGTGCAACTGTAGCAGATAAAGGTTTAGGCGCGCTGAGGCAAGATACAGCCATTGCCAATACCGATGCACTCTATACATTTGACCAAGATGTAATGCTTTGTACTTTTACTGCTGATTGTGTACCTGTTATTTTTTATAATGAACGTAGTGGTGTCATCGGTGTCATTCATTCTGGCTGGCAAGGAACAGTCAAGGAAGTGACATTGAAACTTTTCCGTCATTTAATAGAACAAGAGCACTGTAATCCACAGGATTTCCATGTTCAAATTGGCATGGCACTTAGCCAGCAAAAATTTGAGGTTGATGGTGATGTCTATGAACAATTTAATCGTCTAGGCTATGCCGATAATTTTATGTATTTCAATGCTGACACAAACAAGTATCACATTGATAATCAGCAAACTGTGAAAAAGCAATGTGAAATTGCCGGCATTCCGTCACAACAAATTACGATTGATCAAACATGTACGTATCTTAGTGAAGAAGGTTTCTCCTACCGCCAAGACAAAACATGTGGCCTACATGTAAGCTTTATTATGCGAAAATCATTCTAAAAAAAAGGCAATTTATCACTTTTTCAAATGATAAATTGCCTTTTTATAGCTTTCAAGTCCAGTAGTGTTAATAGCGGGACTTTCTTCAATTGAGCTTTCGGCAAATGATAAATACTTGTGTCTTGCTTATCCTCTTTGAAAACACAAGTCAAAATAATCTTCGCTTTGGAAATCAAATTATCTCATCTTTTGTTCCTTCCAAAATATAAAATATATAAAGTAAAAGTCGCAAATAAGAATAAAATAATGGTTGTCGCTCTAGGAAAATAACCATTTTGGACTTGATTAAAAATTTCTATTAATGAAAAAGATAATACGCCAAATATGATAAGTATTACTAAAATAAAATGTATCGCTTTTTTATTTTTCATGAAACCCGTACATTGGAAAAATCATCGTATTTTCCAAATCTCCAATTCCGTTCTGGTCCAGGGATTTTTTTATAGGCGTCTAACGTTTTATTAGTAAGAATTAAATATTCAACAGATGCAACTATTACAGAAATGCCTAGTATGCTTTTTAAATATTTTCTCAAAAAATTTGTGACATTAGCAACTGTAGGCTTTTTAATTGATTTAAATGCCTGATCTAGTAATCACATTTCTTGTAAATTGATCAAAGTACTTATTGTATGTGTTAACTGTTTTTTCATTGGATAGTTCTCTTGCTTTTCCCCCTCCATTACTATGTTTAGAATATGAATAATTAAACCCACTCGCTCTTGCTGTCACCCATTCACCTGGTGCACTTGACGTATATACTGTTTTATCATTCTTAATTTCGTTCACAGGCGAAACATGCACAGATGTTTTTGAATACATCTGTTTACTTAATAAATTTTTCTGGCTTACAAAACTATCATCTTTATTCATATCAATAATTGTTATGAAATTTTCGACAAGTTCTTTAGCTACATTATCTATTTTATATTTATTAGTAGTTACAGCTTCATTTTCAATTTGCTCCTCATATAAAAAAAGGTCCCCATTTTCTAATGTTTTATAAGCTACTTCGTTATCCGTAAATTTAATAATTTCCAATATAACAAAACTATCATCTTCCAATTCTTCTGAAAGAGGTATAGCAAATGACTTAGCTGGTACAAAAGTTAATGTAACTGTAGTGATTAATACAACTGTAGTTATGTAAATTATTGAGTTTCTAGCAAAAAAGTAAAATGTTTTTTTCATAGTACCATTTTCCTTCCCTTTCTTAGAAAATATTCAATAAATATTTTTTGAATAATCAGTTTTTTATTTATAAAATAATATACACTCTTTAGTTTTTCAACAATTTTGTATGTTTTTCTTCAATTCTTTTCAAACCCTTTAAACAGCAATTTACTGTATTTATAAATCAACCACATTAAAACTGGCTATGGGTTAAAAAATAAAGGCAATTTATCACTTTTTCAAATGATAAATTGCCTTTTTATAACTTTCAAGTCCAGTTGTGTTGATGATAGCTGTGAACATATACCTGTCAATAGTGGCACTTTCTTTACTGAATCAGTTTATTTTAATGTCCCTGTACTAATGATGGATGTTTTCACCTGTACATCAATTGCTACTTTACTAATAATCTCCCGCTTTTTTTCAGTTGTCCATTTTCCGCGATGGTACATTCGGAAATATTCACTAAGACCACTTGGATCTACTTGCCATTCATTGAGTTTATCTAAAAACTTTTTAATATCTTGCTCCAACTCTTTATTCACGTCTTTTTCTAAATCCGCTAAACTTTCTATAGTAAATAAATCATTTTCTCGTGCACCTTTATATTCACTTAATGTTCCTTTGATTGTTAATGCTATCTTGAGTTTAGGTGAATGCATATTTTTATTACTCTCAATATGCACATCATTTTCCACTAAGTCAATCAATAACTTTTCTTTGCCATGTCCTTGCTCCATTTTAATATCTAATGGCGCAAGATTTTTTCTTCCTTGGATTGCCTGAATAATGAGTGCCTCATTCGGCGTGATCAATTCAATCATCTGGTTACCTTTAAATACAGAAATCCCTTTTATTTCGATTTTATCACTATTTTTATCAATAAACGGTATAGTAGGATCAAATACCGGATTCGAAATGGTATACATAAAATCATGGATGTTCGTATTAGGATTAAATGCTGTATTAATGCTAGGTTGCAATAAATCGTTTAAATAGAAATTAATATTCGGTTTATCGGGATAATTATATTTCAGCATTTCCTCTCCTTTTTCCTTCACAATGGCGATAAGTACTTTATTACCAACTTCGGCATTTCGGTATAAATGCTGAAGCACTTTTCGAATATTGCCTTGACGTGCGAACTCTTCATTAAACAACACAACGCGTAACTGATTAAAAACAATTTTTTTGTCTGAAAGTTTTTCTATTTCCACAATGCCATTTGAAACAAGTTCCGTAGTCACAGAAAAAGTTTGCGTACTACGTTGCGCTTCAGGTGAATATTGAGGAATGGCGACGGTTAATTTCATACTATCCTTATCAATATAATCAAATGCGATAATGCCCACCATTCCGACGTCTTCAAGCGGAACTTTTACTTCTTTTTCCGTACAGGCGGCTAAAACGAATAGTTGGATACAAAGAGTTACATAAAGAAGTTTTCTGCTCATACTTGCACCTGCTTCTTTTTTCGAAGTACATAAACCATCATTAATAATACTGGCCAAAGAATTAACATATAGCCAACATAATTGGCACTTGTAAATAATTTATCTTGAAATTCTCTGGAAGATGGCATTTTTACAACAAAGAAAATAATCGCAACTAAGATGTACAAATAAACATTACTTTTTTTAGATACTAAAGTCTCTACCCCTTTTTTGCACACCATAAATAGGCGTTACCACGGTCGATAAAATTAAAAAACCCATAATGTAATGCCAAAAATATCAATTCTCTCAATAAACGAAAACTCTCCAGCTTTAAACAAGTTTAGTACTGAAAATTCCACATATTCTAGCTGCCATTCAGAATAATACATAACACTAATCGCTGTCGTAATAAAACAAAGTAAGATACTAATCCAAATGCCAATTAACGAATGACGGAATGCTTTTTTGATCGACAATGTAGGGAAAATAAAACATGACTAATTCATAACCTAGAACGGATAAATACCCTCTTTTAATGCCTCATAAAAGTCATTTACACTAAAAAAATTAAATAGAGGTAAAAAGTGACTCATATCGCCCTTTTCAAATGCCCAATGTGTAAAATATAGAAAACCTATCGTTAGAAAAAAGGTCATGATACAAAAACGGGCAATTGATTTAATGCCTCCACTGACAATATAAATAAGCAATAATAAAAAACAAAAAACACGTAATAGTTTGCTCTTGAAGAGCAGTACTTTGAATTAGATGCATATAATTACTAATAATACCTGCAATAAAAACGAGAAATTGAATAACGAAAAAAAGATTGATACATTTCCCTAACCATTTACCTAGTAGGATTTCATTGATACGAAATAGGTTGTCATTTGGAAATTTAGAATTAATCCAAATCATTGGGTACAGTGTAACACTTGCAATCACACCAAAAATCAATGGCATCAATGCTTGGCTATAGCCTAAAGAACTAAGTTGCTGAGGCAGGGAGAGAATACCAGTACCAATCATGACGCTTTGTGCTAAAAACACAACATGATATGCATTTAATAACTTTTTCTTGCTCTTACCTGTACTCAACTAAAACCACCTCAAATGCTACAAAAGCTGTTATTTTTTTTGTGCTCTAGAAATACCCTTCTTGGTTTTTAAATATTTTGTTGGAAATCGAATAATACTATCGAATAAATCACTGGCATTACGAGGAACAACCGGTGACATATACGGTGTTCCTAATGAATTTAATCGTAATAAATGAGCAAATAGCCATGCAAATGCTAGCATTAATCCGTATAACCCAAACAGACCAGCAGACAAAATAAAAATATAACGAATAAATCTACTTGTATTACTCAATAAAAAGATCGGTGGTAGAAATGACAGTAAGGCAGATGTCGCAACCAATACAATTAGAATATTACTAAGCAATCCCGCTTCAACAGCTGCTGTACCGATCACGATACCTCCAACGATACCAATCGTTTGACCGACTTTAGCAGGCATTCGCGAACCTGCTTCACGCAGCACTTCAATAATTAATTCAATAAACAATACTTCTATTAGTGGCGGAAATGGAACTTTACTTCTGGATTCCTGAAGATTTAACAAAAGCTCATAAGGTAATACTTCAGGATGAAATGTTAAAGCAGAGATATACATCGGCGTAATCATAATGGTTAGGAAAAAGCCAAAAAATCGAAGCATTCGTAATAATGAGGCTGTTGTCCAACGGTTATAATAATCTTCGACTGAAACAAACATTTCAAAAAAGGATGTAGGACAAACAATCGCAGCCTGACTATTATCCATAAAAATCACGATTCTTCCATCAATAAGATACTGACTAACACTATCTGGTCGTACGCTCATATAATGCTGCGGGAAAGGAGATAACGGATTATCTTCAATCAGTTGCTTGAGCTCTGATATATCTGTAAAAAAAGGGAATTGTATTTGATTGATTCGCTCTCGTAGCGTGTCTAAATTTTCTTTATTTACGATATTGTCTATATATAAAATTGAAATTTTAATATTGGTTTCTGTTCCTACAGTGCGTGTTTCATTTTTTAACATTGGATTTTGAATCCGTCTTTTTACTAATGAAATATTGGTCTCTAATGATTCAGTAAAAGCATCTTGTGGTCCAATAACTGTTGACTCTGTTTCCGTATTTGTTATCGAACGTGTAGGGGCACTATAGGTGTCAATCACTCGTAGTTGCGCTGTTTTATGGAAAAACAATAAGGTTTGGCCTGCATCTAATTTTTGCAAAATCAAATCCACATCGTCTAATTCTACTGCATCAGATACTTGAAAAATTTGATTAACATGGTTCGCTAACGGTATGAAAACCATCGATTGTAATGTCATTTTCTCGATAAGAGAAGAGAAATAGATAATTGTCGCATCCCCTGCATCAGTAACCATCTCTTTTATAACGACATCATCAATTTCTTGAACCTTGTCCTTTATCTGGTCAATTACTTGCTGTTCTCTTTCTTCCATGCCATTTCAACCCCTTTAAACGCCCGTATGTATCATGAACACAACATATTTCTTTATGTAGCTTATCCCTTTTTTGAATAACTATGTATGGAACATCTCTAAAAAATCTTGATTCTACTATAAAAAAGGATGTATCTCAACTTAAAGAGATACATCCTTTTTCTATTTATTTAGTACGCTTGCCAGCAGGTCTTTCTTTTCCAATACCAAACACATAATAACTAAGTGTTACAAGTATCAGGAAAGCAATCCCTACAATTAACGAAACACGCGTATCCTCATTAAACCACATACCGATAAGCACCATAACTAAAAACGCGATGGTTGCATAGTTTGTCAAAGGAGCTAAAGGCGTTTTAAATGGGTGATTTTCCATTTGCGCTGCTTTTACTTTTCTAAACCGAATTTGACTAATTAAAATAATAAACCAAGGAATCATCCCAGGAAGTACGCTTGCACTATAAACATAAACAAATAGGTTTTCTGGTGCAATATAACTTAAAATAACACCAATGACTAACCCAACTAATACGCCAGCAGTACCTAAAATCGGAACACCGTTATTTGAAACCTTTGCAAAAAACTTAGGTGCCTGACCATTCATAGCCAGTGTATAAAGCATACGTCCCGCACTGTAAATGCCACTATTACAACCACTCATAGCTGCTGTAATTACAACAAAGTTAATAATACCGGCTGCTGCCGTAATCCCTACCTTAGCAAAAGTAGCAACAAACGGACTACCAATCGTTCCTAACTCATCCCACGGGTAAACCGTTACAATAACAAAAATCGCACCGATATAGAAAATTAAAATGCGCCAAATAATACTTTGGATAGCATTGGTAATTGTTTTTTGCGGATTTTTTGCTTCTCCAGCCGTAATTCCGATAAGCTCTACACCTTGGTAAGCCGCCACGACTAAAGATAATGCAAAGAAGAAACCTGTCCAACCACCTGTGAAGAAGCCACCATGTGACCACAGATTGGATAAACCGATTGGCATACCGTCATTTCCAAACCCAAAGAAAATAAGGACAATACCAGCCACAATCATAAGCACAATTGTAACGATCTTAATCATCGCAAACCAAAACTCGAATTCGCCGAATGATTTAACAGAAATAAAGTTTGCTACACCTAGTATAACCATAGCAATTAACCCAGGAATCCATGCAGGTAAATCAGGATACCAATATTGCATATATGTTCCGACTGCTATAATTTCAGACATCCCAACGATAACCCACTGAAACCAGTTACTCCACGCAGTTAAATAACCCGCCAATGGGTGAATATATTTATAACCGAATGTTGCAAAAGATCCAGTACTTGGCTCTACATAGAGCATCTCACCCATAGCTCGCATGATGAAAAATATAAAAATGCCCGAGATAGCATATGCAAGGAGCACGGATGGCACAGTCCACTGGATAGCGCTAGCGGAACCCATAAATAGGCCTATACCAATCGTACCACCTAGAGCGATCATTTGAATATGTCGCGCCTCCAGCCCTCTCTTTAATTCTTTGTTTGCCACTTGAATACGCCTCTTTCTATCTTAATATAAGAACGATAAATTACTTTATAAATAATAATAAATTCTTCTCAAAAACACAAATGTATTTTTAGGAAAAACAATATTTTTTAAATTTTAATATAATAAATACACGATTTAATACCCTCTTTGAAAACAGTTTTACCTAGACACTACTAAAGAAGTCAACAATCCATATATCTAGTTAAAAGAACATAATAAATGTGCTAAAGAAACAAAAATTCTTAAAATTCACTACCTGCTTTTCCCATGTATAACGCACGCTCAATTACTATATTAGTAGCGTAATAATATCGTTAAACTTCCTTCTCTTTTTAACAGTATTATTATTTCAGAATATTCATAATTATCATTTTTATACTAAAAAACTTCTTTCTTTTCTTTAGATTTTAATATTTCTTAAAATTCGACCAATTTCACTTCGAAATCGTAAAAATAATTGACCTGAATGTCAAAAAAGTATAAGATTTTTACATATTTCTAAGAAAAAGAGGCTTTCATGTGAGAAATTTATTATTTAGAAGAAAAAATATAGCGGATTTATTGAAAAAAGAAGGAACCATTCAGCTCAAACAATCGCTAGGTGCTTTTGACCTGATATTGCTTGGGGTTGGCGCAATTGTTGGCACAGGGATATTTATCTTGCCTGGAACGGTGTCAGCTACCCATGCAGAGTATGGAATTGTTTTTTCATTTATCATAGCCGCTATTGTTTGTGCATTAGCAGGTATGTGCTATTCTGAGTTTGCTTCAAGTGTACCTGTCACAGGGAGTGCCTATACGTATGGCTACATTGTATTTGGCGAAATCGTTGCTTGGCTAGTTGGCTGGGCACTGTTATTAGAGTATGGATTAGCCGTTGCAGCCGTTGCAACTGGATGGTCATCGTATTTAAGTGCGCTCCTTGCTGGCTTTAATATTTCGCTGCCAACAGCAATCTCAGGATCATTTAACCCTGCCGCTGGTACGTATATCAATTTACCTGCCATCGTTATTATTTTTGCCACAGCCTTTTTCTTAATGCTAGGCATAAAAGAATCCACTCGATTAAATTCCATTATGGTCTTTTTGAAAGTGGGTGTTATTTTACTATTTATTGGCGTTGGCGTATTTTACGTGGAACCATCAAATTGGCAACCGTTTCTACCATTTGGCGTAAGTGGTGTATTAAGTGGCGCTGCTCTTGTATTTTTCGCTTATCTTGGATTTGATGCTGTTTCATCAGCAGCTGAAGAAGTAAAAAATCCCCAACGTAATATGCCAATTGGTATTATTGGCTCCTTATTAATATGTACAGTTCTTTATGTTGTTGTTTCACTTGTATTAACAGGTATGGTGCCCTACACTGATTTAAACGTTAGTGATCCAGTCAGCTATGTTATGCAACTTGTTCATCAAGACTGGATTGCGGGTATTATTTCCCTTGGTGCAGTTGTCGGCATGATGACGGTTATCCTTGTCATGTCCTATGGAGGGACACGCTTGCTATATGCTTTAGGTCGTGATGGTTTACTGCCAAAAAGTATGGCTGAACTGAGTCCTAAGTTTAAAACCCCTGTCAAGAACACTTGGGTATTCGCTATCCTTGTAGCCTTTTGCGCTGGCTTTGTCCCGTTATCGAAGCTTACGGAACTTGTCAATATGGGGACGCTAGTAGCTTTCACAATCGTTTCAATAGGAGTCATTTATTTACGTAAAAACAAAAATATTCCATCAGGTGGTTTTAAAGTACCGTTCTTCCCTGTACTACCGATTCTGTCATTCTTGATGTGCTTATTTTTAATTTCCCAGCTATCTATTCATACATGGATTGCTTGTGGACTTTGGTTTGTATTCGGTTTAATTGTGTACTTTGTATATGGCCGAAAGCATAGCACGATGAACTAAATCGTGCCAGTCACTCAAACAATTTGCAAACAATTTAAAAGCTGTGTGGCCCTTGTGGAAACGCACAAAACGTAAGCCGCAACAATCTGCGTGGTAGCAGAGGTTGCGGCTTACGCAATAGCTATTGCAATAAGGTTTGTTCTTGAAGTTTTGCGGCGAAATATTTGCGGGCATCCGCTGTAAGAATTTTCAAATGTACAACTTCTTCCTGCCGTGCAAACTCTACAAACATACCACTTAAGTTTTCATAGACATATTGTATTTTAAAGCCGCTGTCTAAAAAGTCATCAACTTTCTTTATTTCTTCCGTACTTTGTAAAAAATCTGACATGCGCTCACCCCTTCTCTCTACTAATCAGCACCTTTTATTTCTAAAAGTGGTTCCGTTTGATCTACTGCCTCAACGTCATCTGAGCCAACTGCTGGCAGTGGCACCAAATCTTGCCCAAATAGTTCATCTAAGTTATGACCAGCTGTAATCCCTAAATACTTCGCATCACTTGGATCTTCTAATTCAGCTTGAGGATACTTTTTAAACCACCAGTACTTCGCTAATACATAGTAAATCAACGCTCCAACGATAAAACCCACTAGTGATGAATAAGCAGAGAAAATATTTGCAATGACACCGCCGATAACCCAAGCGATTAAGCCAGCTAAATTAAAGCCATTCATATATTTGAATTGACCGTTTAGCTCATACAAATCTTTGACATTGATGCGTCTTTTTCGAATTAAATAATAATCTGCGTATAAAATACCAACAATGGCTGTTAAAATACCACCTATAATTAAGAGCGCGTTGACTAAAACATCAAATAAGCTCCATGGCTGTGCAAGAATTCCTATTACACCCGCAATTACAACGCCAACCCAGAATGGTACTTTTGGGCCGCCAATATTAGAGAAAATAGTAGCTGCTGGAATCACATTAGCAGACGTATTCGTTGACCATTGCGCTAAAACAATCATTAATAATAAAATTCCAAGTATCAAGCCACTTGCACTTTGCTGTAATGCATTGATTGGATCTGCAGATGCAACCGCCATATAACAAACCGCGCCAATTGTAACGATAAATGTATTCGTGATGGGCATAACAATTAAAGAACCGACCAACTGGGTTTTGTTCCGTTTAAACCAGTTGCGCTCATTTTTAGGTGCTTTAAAAAAGCGAGACAATGATGGCATATCAGCGGCTAACGTAGCCCAGAATCCCATATTTGCCATGATAACAATCATAAATGCTGTAAAAGCCGCTACACCCGTAGTTGGCGTCTCAACCCAAGTCCAGACATCTTTGCCTTGTGTTGTGGCAGCATCTGCTAATGTTATATACATCCAGCAGGAAATTAAAATAATAATGGGCGCCGCTAAATCTGCAAAACGCTCAATTGATTTAATGCCTAACGAAGTATTAAATAATTGTAGAGCAGCAAAGACTAGAAAACATAGAAACCAATTATTAAAACCAAAAAGTAAATTAAGAATGCCATTAATAGCCATGGCGCCGAAATAGGTGTTTATACCGAACCAACAGGCTGCTGTTACGCCTCGCACTAACGATGGAATGTGCGTTCCAAAAGTACCGAATGGAGCACGCATATATACAGGAAAAGATAAGCCATGCTCAATCCCGATATCACCAATTAATGTCATAAATACACCGATTAAACAAGAGCCAATCAATGTCGCTAAAATAACCATTGGCAAAGGTAAACTCATAATAGCAGAACCACCAATTGCAAATGCGGCTAGTACAATAGCCATGCCTATCCAAATGACTGCAAAACCGAATGTTCCAATATTTCTTTGTTGATGTGTCACTGGAAGTAAATCAGGGGATTTCAAATAATTCCCGTCATGTTCCATACATTTCGCTCCTTTTTGAATAGATTATGCATCGGCACAAGGAATCCGAATATCATTCGTACCATGTACTGACAGCATGCATTTATCCAGACATCGAATCATTATCCCCTGAAATCTAGCATTTTGTACCAGTTAGCTCTTACATGGGGAAAATGCTCTACTGAATAAACGAGATTTCCGTGACAACTCCATGAGGCTTTCCTCCCTTTTCGAAATCATTCGTAAGGAAGGTGGAAAAACAGTTAATCATTACACAGATGAACCTTTTATTTAGATAGACTATTCATTAACAATTGGCGCTCATTCCAAGTCATTGGCGCAATAGCGGATTGTCTTTCGACCATAGAAATTGCTCCATCAACCGGACAGACAATCGAACATAAATTACAACCAACACAATCTTCTTCGCGAACCTTTAGCATAGGTTTTCCATTTTCCGTATACAAATCGATACATTGATGGGACGTATCTTCACAAGCAATATGACACTTATTACAGTTAATACATACATCATTATTGATGTCCGCAACAATTTTATAGTTTAAATCTAGATTGCCCCAGTCTGAATATCGAGGCACCGAGCGACCAACTAAGTCCTTTACCGAGGCAATTCCCTTATCATCTAAATAATTATTTAGTCCATCAATCATATCTTCGACAATACTAAATCCGTGGTGCATAGCTGCTGTACAAACTTGCACACCAGTTGCACCCATCAACATAAACTCTGCTGCATCTTGCCAATTGGAAATACCACCTATACCCGATATCGGAACCTGAATGTGAGGATTACGAGCACACTCTGCTACCATATTGAGTGCTATTGGCTTCACAGCTGGACCACAATAGCCGCCATGCGCCCCTTTACCTGCAACATGAGGTATTGTATTCCATGTATTTAAATCAACACCTGCCAAGCTGTTGATTGTATTAATCATACTAATAGCGTCTGCTCCACCTCTTGTCGCCGCTTCTGCTGTTACTGTTATATCCGTTATATTTGGCGTTAGTTTCACAATAACTGGCGTACGTGCTACTTCCTTCACCCAATACGTTTGCCTTTCCACCAATTCAGGTACTTGACCAGAGGCGGAGCCCATTCCTCGTTCTGCCATGCCATGTGGACAACCAAAGTTAAGCTCAAGACCATCTACCCCCACATCTTCTACGCGTTTGACAATTTCATGCCACTTTTCTTGCTTTGGTTCTACCATAAGGGAAGCAATAATGGCGTGATGAGGAAACCTTTTTTTCGTTTCATAAATCTCTTTTAAATTTACCTCCAACGGTCGATCGGTTATTAATTCAATGTTATTAAAACCTGCCACACGTTGCCCGTTATAACTAACCGCTGCAAAACGTGAAGAAACATTTAAAATCGGTTCACCCAATGTTTTCCAAACTGCCCCACCCCACCCTGCTTCAAATGCACGCTGCACTTGATAGCCTGAGTTCGTAGGTGGTGCGGATGCGAGCCAAAATGGATTGGGTGATTTTATCCCCGCTAAATCTATTCGTAAATCTGCCATGTCACTGCCCCCCTTATGCAATCTCGCTTGGTTTTCTTAAACGTTCATGAATCTTATAAGCAGCATCTTTTCCTTGTTGAACCGCTGTTACAACCATTGCCTCTCCTTGTCCGTTGCCAAAAACAACATCCCCACATGCAAACACTTTTTTATTCGATGTTTGCATCGTCGTTTCATCAATATCAACAACGCCATTTGTATGCTGTAAGCCAAACGCTTCAATTAATGACACAAAACGCGTTTGACCAATTGCTTTAATAACTGCATCCACCTTTAAAATAAAATTGGATCCTGCAACCTCTTCTGGTCTTTGACGACCATCTGCTCCTGCTTCACCGAGCTTCATGTGAACGCATTCAATGCCAATCACTTCACCTGCATCATTGCCGATGATTTTTTTCGGCGCTGTTAACCATTGAAACTCCACGCCATCTTGCTTGGCAAATTCAAATTCAAATTTGTATGCGGTCATTTCTTTTTGCGTTCTTCTATAAAGTATTTTCACATTATCCGCACCTAATCGCATGGCACAAGTAGCACCATCAATTGCGGTATTCCCAGCACCGATAACTGCAACACGTTTCCCTACTAAATCAGTTGGAAGCGCTCCCACTTTTGTTTGTTTTACAAATTCAATGGCATCATGCACGCCTAACAGACCTTCTCCTTCAATGCCCAGATGTGGCACAGCCCCCATACCAACTGCTAAAATGACACTGTCATATTGTGCTAATATTTCTTCTGCAGAAATGTCGCTACCTACTGTCGTATTTGTTTGAATGTTCACACCGAGTTTGGCAATTTGCTCGACTTCCCAATCTGCTATCTCATTTGGTAAGCGGAACGACACGATACCATAGCTTCCTAAACCACCTGCTTTCGCTTCAGCCTCATAGATTGTGACACTATAACCAAACCGACTAAGCTCACGCGCCGCCGAAAGACCAGCTGGACCCGCCCCAATAATGGCTACTTTCAGTCCATTGCTTTCGCCTTTCTTAAATAGCTGTGCACCTGTCTCCATCGCCCAATCTGTCGCATAACGCTGTAGTTCTCCGATTCTAATTGGCTTTGTTGAGGAATTTAACACACATGCCCCTTCACAGAGCTCTTCTGTTGGACAAACTCTTGCACAACTTGCACCAATTGGGTTTGCTTCTAATATAGTAGTGGCAGAACCCTTCATATTCCATGATGCAATTTTTTTTATGAAATTTGGGATTTGAATGCTTGTTGGACAAGCTTTAATACAGGGTGCATCATAACAATAAAGGCAACGATTTGCTTCTTCCATTGCCTCATTTTTTGTCATTCGACTTGTTAACTCAACAAAATTACGCTGAAGTAGCTTGGTCATTGCATGCTCTTGCATCGGAACCATTTCCACATCCCCCTCATGTGTTCTTGTTGAACTTGCTATTGTTTAATAGCCGATTGTTTTGTTCTCCAGTCAAAACAATCGGCCATGTATTACCTATTGCTAATTACACCTTTGCATGATTGTTTAAATCCTGCTTGAAAGGTGGTGCTACATTGACTGTGTGACAACAGTGTTGAAGCCACACGAAATATTTGCAAAAACAAGTTAGATTTTTATCGTTTCCGCAGTCGTTTTCAGTTGGCGTTTGATATAGCGACCACTGCCTAGTACACCAACAAATTCTTTCTCTTTAATAACATATTCCCCACGGACAAGCACAGTGACCGGTTCACCCGTCACTTCCCAACCTTCATATGGGTTGTAGTCCACATTCATATGGTGGGTTTTTGCTGAAATTTCGCGTTTTACATTAGGATCAAAAATCACGATATCTGCGTCAGAACCTATAGCAATTGTCCCTTTTTGTGGAAACAGACCAAAAACTTTTGCAGCATTTGTAGCAATCATATCAACAAATTCATTGACAGTTATTTTCCCTTTGGCAACCCCTTCTGAATATAAAATACTAAAGCGATCTTCAATAAACGGTCCACCGTTCGGAATTTTAGAAAAATCATTTAACCCTAATTGCTTTTTGCCGTTAAAACTAAACGAGCATTGATCGGAACCAATTGTTTGTAATTGCTTCGCTTTTAAGGCATTCCATAAATGCTCCTGATGGTATTTCGGACGAAGTGGCGGTGACCATACGTATTTCGCCCCTTCAAAGCCTGGTTGTGCTAAAGCAGACTGGTCTAATGTTAAATAAGGTGGACATGTTTCGCCATAGACGTTATAGCCTTTTTCACGTGCTGCAATAATTTCATCCACCGCTTCTTTACAAGTAACATGGACAACATAAAGCGTTGCACCTGCGATATGGGCTAGTTCAATGGCACGTTTTGTCGCCTCACCCTCTAATTCAGCTGGACGCGTAAGTGCATGATAAATCGGCTCTTTATGTCCCGCACGTCTTGCCTCTTCGACAAGCTCATCGATAACTGAGCCATTTTCACAGTGCACCATAACAATAGCACCAACATCTTTTGCAATTTTGAACGCTTTAAAAAGCGTGCGATCTGTCGCTTGGAATTCTTTTGCATATGCCATAAAAACCTTTACAGAGGTAATTCCTTCTTGCTCTAGTAACACGGGTAATTCCGCTTCTGTCTGTGGTGTTAAATCCCCAATCATTAAATGGAATCCATAATCAATCGCAGATTTCCCTTTTGCTTTTTCATGCCATTTTTCAACAGCAGTAGAAAGTTTCTCTTCACCTGCTGTTAAACAAAAGTCTAAAATCGTTGTGGTGCCGCCAAACGCAGCCGCTATCGTACCCGATTTCCAATCATCGTCTGTTACTGTATTATTAAAAGGCATATCTAAATGGGTATGCGGATCAATTCCTCCTGGCATTACGTATTTATCAGTAGCATCAATGATTTCCGCACCTGCAACAGATAAATTTTTACCTATCTGTACAATGATTCCGTTCTCAATAAGAATATCTGCTTCGTAGACATCTGAAGCAGTTGCGATTCGTCCACCTTGAATGATTTTTTTCATACTATCCTACCTTTCGTGGTCGATATTCAAGTAAACTATTTTCACTTTCTTCTTTTAACTTGATTCATTGCAGCATCACTTTGACAGCTTTTTAGTTAGTAATAGAGACGTAACAATCATGATAAATTTCAAATTTTAATGTAAGCTGTACGTTTGCCCCATACTGTATTTTGTTTGCATCGTTAATACCGTTTCGAGGAGAATATCTGCTCCCTTTGCGCAATCTTCAAATGATGTGTCTTCCTCCTCGCAATGACTCTTTCCATTAATACTTGGTACGAAAATCATTGCTGAAGGTATCATCGTCGCTATATATTGCGCATCATGCCCTGCTCCACTAAACATTCGATGAGCGGTATAGCCAAATCGTTGGCAAGATTTTTCGATTTCATCACAAATTTGTCGATCAAATAATACTGTGTCTCTTCCCCATAGTTTCACAGCTTCTATACGACAACCTGTGTCTTCTGTAGGCAAGTTTTTCAATACTTCCTCGACCTTTTGCATAATAGCAGGATTTTGATGCCGTGAATCAATTGTAAACGTCACTTTATTTGGTATAACGGTATGAATATTAGGTAAAACATGCATCCGCCCAAAGGTATATACTAGTTGCTCATCAATCTTGCCAAGCTGTTCATGTAAAAATACCATTGTTTTTGCGGCAACAATCATCGGGTCTTGGCGCATTGCCATCGGTGTTGTTCCTGCATGATTGGATTGGCCAGTAAAGGTAATTTCATAACAAACCATTCCTAGTACCCCTTCAACAACACCTATTTCCATTTGCTTTGCTTCTAAAACGGGCCCTTGTTCGATATGGAGTTCAATATAAGCAAGGGCTTCCTTTAAGCGATGTTGTTGCTCACCCTCATAACCACTTGCTTGTAGTGCAGCTTGAAAAGTCATGCCATTGTTATCGACAGACTGTAGCATTTGGGCTTTTTCAAATTTTGCAGCAATGACGCCTGAGCTCATCATCGCCGGATCAAAGCGAGCCCCTTCTTCATTCGTAAAATTCACAATCATTAATGGCACATCTAACTCTACGTCATTGTCCTTTAATGTTCGAATCGCTTCTAAGGCTGTTAACACACCCAAAACACCATCAAATTTCCCACCCTTTTCAACTGAATCTAAATGGGAGCCCATAACAATTGGCGGAACTTCTTTTTTGCCTGGTAGCATCGCATAGATGTTGGCCATATCATCTACTTTAATTTCCATCCCTAATTCTTCACAACACTTACAAAAATAATTTCTAGCTAAAATATCTTCTTTCGAAAGAGATAAACGCGTGACACCACCGTTTAAAGTAGCTCCAAACTGACTAAATTGTTCAATCGAATCTTGCAATCGTCTACTATTACATTTATACATATGCAAGTCCTCTCTTTCACAGTAGTTACTAAACATTCTAAAATAGATAAATTTTAAGAGATATGGATATAACACTAAAAAAATATGTGCATCTGCACATGATATATGGTAAGTTATGTTCATAATAAGGGGGGAAACGATGGGAACGATTCGCAAAATTGTGGAGGGAAATCAATTCCCTATGCTTACATTAGTAGCTGGACATAGTGGTGTACATCGAAGAGTTACAGGTATTAACGTAGTAGAGAGCATTGATTTAATTATGTTTTGTCGGCCAAATGAATTGGTCGTCACGACAGGTATTAACTTATCACAGCAGGAAGATTCCTTAGAACAACTCGTTAAGTTAGCTTATAGCAAAAAAGTAGCAGGATTTATTATCAATATCGGCCCTTATATTCCTGCCATTCCTGAATCTATCATCGCTTTTGCTAACGAGCATGATTTCCCTGTTTTTCAAATGCCTTGGCATTGCCGCGTAGCTGATTTATTAAAAACTACTTTTCAATTTATAGCTAACCATCATCAAGAACATTCCATTGAAGAAAAGGTACTTTTCAATTTACTTTTTCACTCCAAAAAACAGATGGATACGAGGAAAGTACAACTGGCGCAACTTGGATTCCCACAAGGTAGAGAACTTGCTATTATCACTTGCACAACAATAGGTGTACAATCTAGCATTGACCGCTATGAAGTGATGATCCAATTTGCTTTTCAACATCGTTATAAACGCTTTTTAAAACTAAAACATAAAAATCACCTCATTTTTTTAATTGACCGAGCGCAAATTAATACACCGAACATCCCCTTCTCAAAAGTAGTTGAAGAAATCTATGAAAAAATCAAACAAAAAAATGGCTTTCTCGATATCATTATTGGCAAAGGAAACTATCAAAAAGAACATGAAAATATTCGTAAAAGCTATGAAGAATCGTTAACAGTTATCCATTTAGCACAGCTTCATAACAATCGTTTTTTGTACAAATATAAAGATATTGGTGCCTACCAAATTATTATGGCTGTACAAAACCAACCATTAATGCAATCCTTTAGCCATGATATTTTAGGTCAATTACAACGATACGATGAACTGCACAATACGGATTATATTGCATTTTTGCGCATATTTCTCGAGGAAAATGGGAGTACAAGTAAAATTAGCGAACGGCAATTTATTCACCGTAATACTGTGCTATATAAAATTAAAAAAATAGAATCACTGTTAGATATGGATTTAACAAATCCATTTACCAAAACCAATCTCTACTTAGCATTTTTAATTGAAGATGTCTTAACACATCAATAATGAATGAGATACTAAGTTTATACACCTCGTTTTATATATCAGAATTTTCGATTAATAGATAAACCTTCTAAATTATTTTTCCTATTCATATAAAGTATTATTGACGTAGCCTTTAAACGTCATAGATTACCCCCACTTGTTGGTATAAGGGAAGTTGCGACAATAGGGTACTAGAAAGTTAAACAGATAAAGCATAACAAAACTACTTATTCGTCGTATCGTTTTCACAATGAATAGAGAAAGAATACCTTATGTAATGTTTTTAGTGCATATAAACGAAGGAGGAATAATGAGGATGGTAACGAATACGGACGTAAAAGAATTAGGGCATTTTATTAATGGCACCGTAGTGGCGGGTCAAAGCGGGCGCTTTTCAAATGTCTATAACCCGAGTACAGGAGCTGTCATTGCCCATGTCCCACTTGCTACAAAGGAGGAGGTTCAACAGGCAATCGCTACTGCTCAAAATGCCTTTCCAGCTTGGCGCGCACTTTCAGTTGGCAAACGGGCGGAGATTGTACTGAAGTTTCGACAATTACTAACAGCACGTATGGACGAATTAATTGACATGATTTGTACTGAAAGTGGCAAAACCATTGAGGATGCTAAGGGTGAAATTACCCGCGGTTTAGAGTCAGTGGATTTGGCAATTAATGCTCCTCATTTAGTTAAAGGGGAATATTCGGTCAATGTAGGCGGAAATATTAATGCCTATTCTACAAAAGCGCCCCTTGGCGTTGTGGCGGCAATTTCACCTTTTAACTTCCCAGTGATGGTGCCACTTGCCATTACAAGCATGGCAATTGCAGTAGGAAATGCCGTTATTTTAAAACCGTCAGAACGTGTTCCTTGCTCTGCCCTCTTGCTTTCAGAGCTGTGGAAGGAAGCTGGCTTGCCTGATGGGATTTGGACGGTCATCAATGGTGATAAAGAGACGGTAACCGAATTATTAGAAAATCCTTCTGTTGAAGCGATTTCTTTTGTCGGATCAACACCAGTTGCTGAATATATTTACGCAACAGGCTCAAAATATGGAAAACGAGTAACAGCATTAGGTGGTGGTAAAAACAATATGGTGGTCATGCCTGATGCCGATTTGGAACAAGCTGCAAATGCCTTTTTAGGGGCGGCATATGGGGCGGCTTCTCAACGTTGTATGGCGATTTCAACAATTATTCCAGTCGGTGATACAACCGCTAACAAGCTTGTTAAAATATTAGCCGATAAAATTGCCAATTTAAAAGTAGGCCCTTACACGGATCCAGAAGTAGATTTTGGTCCTGTTATTACACAACAATCGAAGGACTCCATCATCGGCTTTATCGATCGCAGTCTTCAAGAAGGTGCTACAATCGTGTGCGATGGTCGCCAACCCGATATCTCAAAAAACTCTAAAGGATTTTACTTAGGGCCAACTCTATTAGATAACGTCAAGCCAGGGATGGAAATTTACGAACAGGAAGTATTTGGACCTGCACGAAATGTCGTACGTGTACAAACATTGGAAGAGGCGATAAGCTTAATTAATAACCATGAGTTAGGAAATGGCGTCACGATTTTTACAAATAATGGTGCTGCTGCGCGTAAATTCACTTCTGAAATAGAAGTTGGGATGGTAGGCGTTAACGTACCTATTCCAATTCCCGTTGGCTACCATAATTTTGGTGGCTGGAAACGTTCAAAATTTGGCGAAGGTCATATGTTTGGGCCAGATCAAGTACGCTTCTTTACAAAGGCTAAAACAATTTCCGAAAAATGGTTTGAGGATACGAACGAGTCTGCATCCTCTTTTGCCTTCCCAAGTAATAACGACTAATAGGAGGAGCCGTTTCATTTTTTGAGGCGGCTTCTTGTTATTAAAAAACTGACGCACCCAAAGGGCCATCAGTTTTAAAAAGCTTACATTTTTTTATTTCCTGAATCCTTTTTCTTCGCTTTTGGCACGTCTGTAAAATCGGCTTCTTCCCCAGCTTCCATACCATAACTCGGATTGCTGTGAATACGAGTATGTGCATCGAAGTCTTCTTCCTCATCTAAACGCTTCATAAGGATTGGGATTGATATAAGCCCAGCAATTCCGACAAGTGCATAAATCCATCTCGACAATACGGCTGTTTGACCGCCAAATAAATATGCGACTAAATCAAATCTAAAAAATCCTATTAGTCCCCAGTTAATTGCACCAATAATTACGAGAACTAAGGCAATCCTATATACTACACCCATTTGTAGCACCTCCTTCCTTCTGTTGTTCCAGCGAAGCAATCATTGTATGGTAATGACAAACCTTTACCATTCTTAAACGCAACACTGTTATAACTGTCTTGGCGATAACGCCAAAATTACTTGCCATTTCTCGAATGTGCAATGTAAATTTTTTACAACACTCATGATGACGGTCTTATTTTTTGCAATAACCGTTTTTTTATACAAAGAGCAATTTCAGCTCGTCGAGAAGAAATTGTTTTCATCAAAATTTTTTGCAATACAAAAATGCACTAATAAAATTCATTAGTGCGTAAATGCCATTTAGAATGATGTTCATTTCTATTTTATCTAACGAAAGATTTACGTTACTATCCATTAAGTACCTCTTCTTTTTCAGCAATTTTTATAAAAATGATGTATTCTCTGTCTCCACTAATCGTGTTGCATTTTTTAGGATATTTCATTCTAAAATGCTGGAAACGTTGAACACCCTTCGTTCCTCATTCTTTTCTTATGGTCTAAGGTAACATTTGATAATATAAAAATCATGTATTTTATTGGTAAATTCAGAAAATAGCAAATAAAATATGGTATATTACTTAAGGTATATTCTTCTTAAAGAGCTAATACCCTAAGTTGCTAAGTATTACGTATCATTCTAGATACGATTAATTGAATGACTTATTTATGAAACGTAGGTGAAAGAAAAATATGAAAAAGAAAATTGTAATAAAAGTTATCGTTATGATTGCAATGTTCGCGACATTAAGTACGGTAATGCTATTTCCTTTAAAAAGTTATGCCACAGAACTTTCAGAGCCTATTGTATTAGGGCAATACTTTGATATTTTTCGTGATCCTTCAAAATCCATTACAATTGAGGACATCTTATCTGGTGATTATGATCAATCCTTTGAGACAAGTAACCAAAATTATTTGTTTTTTTGGCATACAAACGATACGATTTGGCTAAGGCTCCATACCGCAGAAATTATGGATAATAAACAAGGGCACTATTGGCTAGAATCTATTGATAAACTAGACAATGTTGAATTGTTTTTAGTAAAAGAAGATGGTTCTTATGACCAACAAAAGAGCGGAGTTGCCCATATAAACGAGCAAAAGATTGACTACCGTTCGAATGTCTTTACTATAACAGACCCATCTACTACAGCAATTTATGTAAAGTTAGATGGCGTTCTTCCAAAAAGTTTTATGTCCTATTTGTATACAACAGAGGGCTTTTTAGAAAAAATCATTTCATATAAATTTTTCTCGGGTATGTTTTATGGCTTTATGTTCGCCTTATTAATATATAATTTATTTTTGTTTTTTTCTTTAAAAGAAAAAGCGTATTTTTATTATGTCTTGTATATGCTTAGTTTTATTTTTTATCAAGCGACGATGAACTCCTTAGATTTGGAAATTGCAGGTCATTTCTTGCCAGAATGGTTTTTTATCCGATCGTTAGTGATCAGTAGTAATTTTTTACTGATATTTATGATTTTATTTTCCAAAGAGTTTCTAGAGTTAAAAACATATTTACCGAAGTATCACTTACTCGCAAATATTTTATTATGGCTTTCGATTTTATCACTTATTGCCGTATTTATTATTCCAGATGTTGCTATTGTCAATAATTTCACAACCATTTTTGCAGTCGTAGTACTTTCCTTTCTTTGGTTATCTGGACTCCTTGTATGGTTAAAAGGACAAAAAATGGCTCGTTTTTATTTGATTGGTTGGTCAGTTTTACTAGGGTCTGTTATTGTTCAAGCGTTAGCCTTTTTAAGTATCATTCCATTTCATCCAAGAATATTCGAGGATATACCAGCAATTGGAGCTACTTTTGAAGCAATCTTTTTATCACTAGCACTCGGGGATAAAATTAATCTTATTAAAAAAGAACATCAAAAAATGCAGCAAATGTTAACTGAAACGCTTGAATATAAAGTACAGGAACGAACGCAAGAGTTAGAGAAAGCAAGGCAAGAGCTTGAAAATATCGCCAATACTGATAAATTGACGCAAATACCAAACCGAGTCCGCTTAGATGATGTATTGGATGAAGCATTCAAGCAAGCACAAAATCATGCAACGCCTCTTTCTATTATTTTGCTCGATATTGATTATTTTAAAGCCGTAAATGATGAATTTGGTCATCAAGTTGGGGATATTGTATTGATTAATGCAGCGGAGTTATTTAAAAAATCTATTCGGGAACAGGATACAATCGGTCGATGGGGTGGTGAGGAATTTTTAGTTATTTGTCCTCAAACCACATTACATGAAGCACTTCAACTTGCTGAGCAGCTCCGACATCAGCTAGAGAATTATCAGTTTCCAATCGTAAAGCAAAAAACGAGTAGCTTTGGTGTAACCACTTATGTACATGGGGATACGCTTACAACATTATTAACAAGATGCGATCAAGCATTGTATCAAGCAAAAAATAATGGACGTAACTGTGTCGCGTATTTACATAATGAAGAAACAACAGTTCCCCATTTCATTTAAAAAATCCCTTCTAGCCTCATGCTAAAAGGGATTCTTTTTATTTCTGCCAATTACTTAATTCCTTCAGCAATTCTGGCAATTGGAGTTTCTTGACATCTATAGGCGGTAATGCATGAATAAATTCTTTGCCATAAGATTTTGTGCTAATACGGCGATCTAGCACAATAAATGCGCCCTTATCTTGGGATGATCGAATTAAACGGCCAAATCCTTGCTTAAAGCGCATAATTGCTTCCGGTAAAGATAGCTCCGTAAAGGAGTTGTGCCCTTGTAATGTTAGATGTTTGGCTCGTGCCTTGAACACTGGCTCCTCTGGTGAAGAAAACGGTAGTCGTACAACAATGACAGAAGAAAGTGCATCACCAGGAACGTCTACCCCTTCCCAAAAGCTGTTTGTGCCAAATAGCACTGCTTGGTTGAACTTCTGAAATGATTTAAGAATGCGCATTCGACTACCACCTGTGACACCTTGTGCAAAGAGCATATAGTCATCGAGAAGCTCACTATCTTGTATCAGCTCAACCGTTTTTCTTAACATATCTTGGGCAGTGAATAACACAAAGCAACGTCCTTCTGTCATGCGAACCGTGCGTGTAATCGCATGTGCCACTGCTTCAATATAATCTGCCTGCGTCACCTGTTGAATATCTGGCATATCTGTGACAATAAACGCTTTTGCACCAGAATAATATGATGCTGGTGCTTGTAACTGCATAACTTGGACACTATCTGAAATGCCAAGCTGACGTGTAATAAAGCGTTCATTTCCTGGTACCGTTAAAGTGCCTGAAGTCCAAACGATACTTGCTTGTTTACGAAGTGGCGCCATTACTTTTTCTATAATTGGTGTTACATTAACTGGCTTCTTATAAACATGCAGACTGCCAGGGACACTGCGTAAATCAAATTCAAACCAAACGGAATGTTCGTCCTGATGTAAAAGGAAAATTTCCTCCCATTCCGCAATTCTTAGCTTCATCTCTCGAATCCAATAGTGCCACTCAGATAAAATAAAAACCTCATTTTTGTCTAACTGTTCAATATTATTTTCAAAAGCTTTACCAGCTTCCACCGCGAGATCAAGCCAGTGCTGTAATAGTTTGCTGACTTGTAAGAGCGGCTCTTTTGCTAGTGATACATCCTCTAAGAACAGGGTACATTTGCTACTAGCCTGTTTGCCTCGAACTTGCTGTTGCATTTTTTGTACAGCATGCCCAATGGTGTCATCGAAAACGCGCTGTAATCGGATAAATTGTTTGTCAAGTTGCTGTAAACTTTGCATTGGGATGCGCTGTTTCTTTTTAGCTGCCTGACTGAATTGTTGAAAGAGCGCTGTATCTTCCATTGTTCCAATTTGGCCAAAAATATATTTCCATTGTGTGTAGGAAAAGACGGTTTCATCTTGTTGCATAGCTGCTTGAATAACTTGATGCGCTTCATCGATAATCCACCCATCGATTTGTCTAAAGATTGGTGTTTGACGAACTAAATCACTAATGACCATCGAATGATTTGTCACGATGCAATCCGCTGTCGTACTATTTTTTAATGCTTGCTCATAAAAATCAAAGCCCTTTGTCGGTTTCTCCTCAGGCAATTTGCGAATTTTTTCTAAAAAAAGCTGTCCCCCACCGGAAACATTCAGTTCACTTAATACGCCTGTCTGCGTTTTTGTCAGCCAGACAAGCAACTGTAAGATGGTAAAAGTATCATCATATGATTCATCCGCATATGCCATACACTGTTCAAAGCGAGCAAGGTCGATATAATGTTGCATGCCTTTCAGTACAGCAACGTTTACTTTTGTATCAAGAATTTTTTCGATTTTTAGTAGTTCTTCTTCTACAAGTTGCTCTTGTAGATGTGCTGTATACGTACTAATTGCAATTTTTTTATTGTTCGCCCGCGCATATAAAATACTAGGTAAAAGATAACCGACTGTTTTGCCTATGCCCGTCGAAGCCTCAATCACACATTCTTCTTTGTCATTTAATGCTTGCCAAATCGTATCCATCATCGTAAATTGCGCAGGTCGTTGCTCGAAGTTGGGCATAGCTTTTGTCATCAGTGCTTCTTTTTCATTTATTGTTTTTGGATAAGGTGCTAGCTCGGATTTTAGAACCCGTTTTTGACGACCATCACAAATTGCAATATTGCGATAGTACGTAATATTTTCATCAGTTGTTCTATGATGACGTTTAAGTTGTAATGCTTCAAAGAAAAGCTGGGACAAATTAGATTTTAAACGGAATGAACGTTTATGCATTTGTTCGAGCGTTAGTTGTGGAAGGCTTAGAAGCTCTTTCCAACTACGTTTAAAAAGTTCAGCCGTTGCCAGCGCATCATCATCCGCTCTATGCGCATTTTCAAGTTCAATATTTAAGTCTGCGGCTAAATCACCTAGCTTAAAGCTAAGAGACATGGGAAATAAAATTTTTGCTAGTTCAACTGTATCCATTTTCTTACCATGCCATTTTGGTAAACCCGCTCGTTTAAATTCTGCTTGTAAAAAGGATAAGTCAAAATCCGTATTATGCGCGACAAAAACACAATCGGAAATTAATTCGTATATGTAGTCGGCATGTGCCTCGAACGGCAAGGCATCTTTCACATCCTCGTCCGTTATATGCGTTAAATCTTGAATAAAGGACGGAATCGATTTCCCTGGATGAATAAACTTTGTATAGGTGCGTTCTATTTTCCAATCCTTCATAATGACAATGGCAATTTGAATCATTCGGTCACCATTTGCTGGAGAATGACCTGTCGTCTCCAAATCAACTATTGCATACTTTTGACTTTCCATCATACATCTCAACTCACAGTTCACATTAGATAGATGAATTTTATCATAAATACATCTCGCAGGTCATCCTTGCGCCATTTCAATAAAAAAATGCACGAGAATCATATGAATTATGCGAATTTTGCGAATAGTTCTGGTGACTGGCACCCAAAAAAATCCACTTCGCTTTCTGCGGATACACCGTTAGCGAAGTGGATTTTACTAAAAGAATTGTGTAGGTGACTGGCACTACAATACAGTTGCTTCTGGCTCGTAGGCAATCATTTCTTTAATGGTATTGCCTTCTCCCATAATGGCTACTGTCGGTTTATGGTCCTTGGCCTCTGCATTATCCACATAAACATAAGAAATAATGATTACAATATCTCCACGTTGTACGAGGCGCGCTGCTGCCCCATTGACACAAATCACGCCTGATCCGCGCTCACCTGCAATAATATACGTTTCAAAGCGCGCTCCATTGTTATTATTCACAATATGCACTTTTTCATTTGGTAACATTCCAACGGCATCTAAAATATCCTCATCAATTGTAATCGAGCCTACATAATTTAAATCCGCTTCCGTTACAGTAGCACGGTGGATTTTACTATTCATCATCATTCGTAACATGTTATTTTCCTTCTTTCACATTAAAAATACAATTATCAATTAAACGTGTTTTACTGATGTAGACGGCGGCTGCCAAAAGAACTTTTTCCGTTTGGGCTGTTACAGGCAGGAGATCCGGATAAGCCAATAATTCTATATAGTCAATTTTGCCATGTGTGCGTGCTGCGATATGAGCTTTTGCCTTTGCAAGGGCTGCTGTTGCATCACCATTTGCTAAAAAGCTATGTTGAGCCAGTTGCAAAGCCTCATAAATCGCCGGTGCTTCTGTGCGGTCCACCTCGTTCAAATATACATTACGAGAAGACTTCGCTAAGCCATCTTCCTCTCGGACAATTGGTACAACACGAATCTCTAAAGGAAAATGGTAATCTCGCACCATCGTAGAGATAAGTGCCACTTGTTGGGCATCCTTTTGTCCAAAGTAAGCACGTGTTGGCTGTGTTAAATGAAACAATATTGAGACCACCTGTAAAACACCATCAAAATGCCCTGGACGGCTTGCTCCGCATAGAAGCGTTGCCTGCTCACCTGCGCGGATACGAATACCACCATCATGCGGATATATCTCTTCCACACTTGGTGCAAAGATTATGTCTACACCGACAGATTGTGCTAAAGCAGTGTCCCTTGCCAAATCACGAGGGTAACTTTCAAAATCCTCATTTGGCCCAAATTGTGTTGGGTTAACAAAAATGCTCATCACAACAAGGTCATTTTCTGCACGAGCTTTTGATGCTAATGTTAAGTGACCTTCATGTAAAAAACCCATTGTTGGCACTAGGCCAATTGTTTTTTGTGCTCGTTTAGCTGCTTGAATTTCTGATGTCAGTGCTTTAATTGTAGTAATGACTTTCATTTACTTTACGCCCCCGTATAGCTGATCCAATGCTTCTTCTTTCATCGTAAAGGAGTGGTTTAATGTTGGAAATGTCCCTGTCTTCACAGCATTAACAAAACTTGCAATGCCGCTGCTGGCTTCACTCCCCATATCAGCAAATTGTGCTACAAATTTTGGCACATGGTGCGAACCATAACTCAGCATGTCATGGAAAACTAATACTTGTCCATCAGCCTCAATACCCGCCCCAATACCAATTGTCGGAATCGTAAGTGCTGCGGATACTAAATCCGTTAGTTGATGTGGAATACATTCTAAAACAACTGCACATGCGCCTGCTGCTTCACATTGTTTGGCATTTTCAATAAGTTGTGCTGCCTGTTCCGCGGTTTTCCCTTGCACCTTATAGCCTCCAAGCACGCCTGCTAATTGCGGTTGCAAACCTAAATGTGCAACGACTGGAATACCTGCTGATGTTAATTTACTAATCACTGGCACGACATCTCCTGCACCTTCAACCTTAAGGGCATCTGCACCCGTTTCTTGCATCATAGATACCGCTGTTTTTAACGTGTCATTGACATCCCCGTGATAAGAACCAAATGGCATGTCCACGACAACAAACGTATTTTTTGCCCCACGACGGACAGCTTTTGCATGATGAACCATATCGGCTACTGTCACTGGCATCGTAGAAGAATAACCGAGTACAACCATTCCAAGTGAATCTCCCACTAGAATCATATCAACGCCGGCTTGCTCGGCAAATGTTGCGGAAGGATAATCGTAGGCTGTTAGCATCACGATTTTCTCCCCATTTGCTTTCATCTTTAAAAAATCTGATGTTGTCTTCATTGTGTAGTCCTCCTTTTTTAAGGAAAGAAAACAAAAAAGACCTTTCTATTCCTAAATTTGGACAGAAAGGTCATGAGTTCGTTCAGTACCGTTTTTTCCTCAGTGATACATGATGAGGTTTTAACGTTAATTAGGCAGATAAAAACTAGTCGCGACTTATCATTTGCGATTAGGTTTCCCACTCAATCAAGTTAAATTTTGAACGTATCGTTTTCTTCCGTCCCTGTCTAAAAAGATCAAGGCAGATATTTGTTGTAAATTGTAAAACGCTGTTGAAGGTGCCGTTCACAAGGATACTGCCCTTCAGCCATTACTATAACAGATTCACTAGCTAATCTTCAAATAGTTTTTTCTAGCAATTCACTACAAGGAGCATTTATTTGTAAAGATAATGGTAAAAAAAATTGACAAGTATATACTATACGTCATATACTATCCACATACTATACAACATATAATATAAAACCTTGTATAGGTAATAGAATGTGAGGTGGAAAGATGACATTTCAGCTTGGCTCCGCATTACTTGACGCTTGTGTACTTGCCATTGTCGATAAAGAGGATGCATACGGTTACTCGTTAACACAGCAAGTGCAATCTGTGATGGATATATCCGAATCAACGCTGTATCCGGTATTACGTCGTTTACAAAAAGCTAATTATCTAACAACGTATGACCAACCCTATCAAGGACGAAATAGACGGTATTATCAAATTACCGAGCAAGGGCGTAAACGATTGCTCGAGCTTTTACAGGAATGGCAAATGTATAAACAAAAAGTTGACTGTGTACTTTTAGGAGGGAAATTAGATGGATAGAGAAAGCTATTTAAAAAAGCTACGAGGGAAATTACGGCGTCTTCCAGCGCATGAACTAAATGCAGCGCTTGTCTACTATGAAGAGTATTTTGATGAAGCAGGCGTAGAAAATGAGCAACAAGTTATACAACAACTAGGCTCTCCTTCTGTTGTGGCCTCACAAATAATGGCTGATTTTGCCTTAAAGGATTTAGATGCGACACCCGCTTCTACAAAGAAAAATATGACGGCTATTTGGCTTATTATTCTTGCAATCTTGTCGGCACCACTATCTTTACCATTACTTGCCGTAGCGGTAGCACTTATTATATCGGTTGGAGCAGTTATTTTTAGTTTTGTTATTGCAATCGTTGCAATGGTATTAAGTATTTTTTTTGGCGGTATTGTAGCACTTATTTCAGGAGTGCTCGTATTAACCGAACACTGGTCAACCGCATTACTCTTTATAGGCATAGGATTAGTAGTAACAGGTTTAGGCGTCCTGCTTTTCCCAATCGTTGCCCGCCTACTAAAGAAAATTGGTATGGTTTGCGTGGAAGTATTAGCAAACTTGTTCCATAAAATGACGAAAAAGCACAAGGGGGGACTATAGATGACTTCACGACATAAGCTCATCGCTTTTAGTATGATTACTTTAGGGATTTTACTTGCCGTCGTTGGTTTTACCTCTGGTGGTAAATGGGTAATTGTAAAAGGGGATAACGGCTTCTCTGTACCAAGTAATAATGGGCTCGAAAAGAATTCCCATACACTCGAAGCATTTTCAGATATCCATGTAATAAACAACTATGGAGATGTTGAAATACTTCAGGGCGATAGCTACACATTAGAAACAAATGTTGTTAAAAACACAGATGTATCTTACAGCATGGATAATGGTACATTAACAGTTGAAACAAAAAGTAAAGGAAAAAATGGCGTCACATTTGGCATTGGAACGTTTCAAACACCTTCTATCATCATTACTGTGCCAAAAGATGCAAAGTTAAATTCGCTTATAGTAGACAGTGATTTTGGCGATACGATGCTTCAAGGACTACACTACCAACAGCTAACTATCAAAGGGGATTATGGGGATATCCTACTCCAAAATATTACTAGTGACAAAACGGAGATTACACAGGCTTTCGGGGATTTGACACTCGAACAATTCATCAGTAATGGCTTTGTTGTTGAAAGCGAGCATGGAGAAATTGATATAGAAGGAACACTTAACGGTCAATCACAAATCACTTCTAACTTTGGGGATACAACATTAGACTTGCAAAATAAAAAAAGTGAACTAGGCTTTGAGTTAAAAACAAGCTTTGGGGAGATTACAGTGAATGATCGTGAGCACAATAGCAAGGCTTCACAACCTCTTGAAGGACATAATCAGCTAAATGTGTCTCTGTCACATGGGGATTTAGAATTATCCTTAAACTAAACGTCACATAGCCTCAGCGCTCATCATGAAACGTTATCTTACTTAAAAAACAAGAGAATGGGACAAAACTAAAAAAATTTAAGGAACAGAGGAAAGCTGTTCATAAATTTTTGCTATATGGGGACCTTAGCTATTCTTGCTTTTGCAATTAAAAAAATTAGAAGTGTTCACTAGTTGTTGGTAGCGGAGGTGGTGACTCCAGCTCAGAACAGCACATAATGTAAGACGCGGGCAACAACCGCATAGCAAAAAAGTGTTAGATTGATTGGGTTCAATCTAACACTTTTTCTCTTATGTCCCATCCTCTTTCATTTTTTATAAAATTTTAATATCACCTGAATAAATCGTTCGTATTGTCCCATCGTTTTGCGTTAGCTGAAGCACGCCATCATCTGTAATACCGCTAGCAATTCCTTCAAAGCGTTCTCTTAAAGTTGTCACTTCGATGCGTTGACCAATCGTGCACGACATCTGCTCCCAAAGCGCTTTAATACTAGAGAAGCCCTCTTTCACGTATAGTGCAGTAAACTGCTCCAAATATTGCAAAATTGTTGCGACAAGTGCAGCACGGTTAATTTCCTCCCCTGCCGCAATACGTAACGATGTCGCAATATCTGCGATGTCTGGTGAGAAATCGTTTTCTAGCTGGTTGGCATTGATGCCGATTCCTACAAGTAATGCTTGTACAAGATCTGCCTCTGCCTGCATCTCTGTTAAAATACCTGTGCATTTCTTACCGTTTATCAGTAAATCATTTGGCCATTTAATAGCAGGCTCTACATGTTTATACAATGTTTTAATCGCCATTGTAACCGCAACCGCTACGACAAGTGTGAACGAAGATGCTTGCTGTGGTGAGACATCTGGTCGTAAAATAATGGTCATCCAAATACCCGTACCATTTGCTGATTCCCATGGTCTTGCCATACGTCCACGCCCTGCTGTTTGTTCTTCACTAATCACAATTGTGCCATCTGGAGCACCTTCCTGTGCAAGTTTATGGGCAATGGTTTGTGTGGAATCGACTACATCAAAATAGTGGATTTCTCGCCCAAAACGCTCTGTATTTAAAAATAATTCTATTTGTGTGGGACTTAAGCTATTCGGTACACCAGTCAACATATAACCTTTTTTCTTAACGGTTTCAAAAGTATAGCCTTCCTCTTGCAACGTCTGCATATGCTTCCAAATAGCCGTACGTGAAACCCCTAGTGAATCTGCCAACTCCTGTCCTGAAACCGCCTCACCGCTAGATGCTAATAATCTTTTTAAAATTTCATCCTTCATGGACATACTCATACTCAAACCAATCCTTTAGTATTTTTCTTCATTGCAAACCTTAACCCATAACCTATCTCATTAGCACGAAATGCGAATAAGATTTACCATTCATGCTTTAAAATACTGAATAAAAGAGAATCTCGCCAGCCGTCTTTTAGTAGCAAATCTTGCCGTATTCTACCTTCGTAAGTCATACCGATTTTTTCTAACACTTTTGCCGAGCCTAGATTTCTTGGGTCACAAGTAGCAAAAATGCGGTGTAAATTGAATGCACTAAATCCAAATTCAATCAGAAGCTTTGCTACTTCAGTAGCGTATCCCTTTGCCCAATCATCTGGATGAATAATATAACCAATCTCACCTTGTCTATTGGTAAAATCCCGAATATTCATTTCTCCAGCACCGATGACTCGATTCTTTTCCATAACAGCAAAAACGAAGCGACTTCTCGGAACGTTAGCCGCCTCCAAAACTACTTGTGTTACAAAATCTTGTGACTCTTTCTCGGAATTCGGACCCCAAGGTTGATATTGGCAAACAATTGGTTGCGATGCATATGCATGCACAGCGCTCCAATCTTGTTGTTCCATTTCTCTCAGTATCACTCTCTCACCTTTTAAATGGTTCATGTCAATCATCACCCAAACACCCCTTGATTGAAATTTACTTCACGATTTATGTATAAAGTGTGTGCTATGTCCCAAAAAAGATAAAGCAAGTGACCCTTTTAATGACGTATTTTCATGGTCACTTGTTGTCACTTGCTTAATTTACTTTATATCAACAATGATTCATCCTTTATGGACATACGCACGCTCAAACCAATCCTTTATGTGGTTTCGCTCATTTATTAGCTCCCCGTTAACAACAGCCGTTAGAATCCTTTGCAACGCTTCTTTTAACCATGGACCACGTTTTTGTTCAGACCATTGTAGTAAATCCATTCCATTGACTACAAGCTCTTGGCGATTTCTTATTGGTAATCTTGCCTGCACTTCACGTATACTGTGCTGCGAAATGGTAACTTGCTCTTTCAATTGTGCAAAGTAGTGTGCTGTTTCAAGCTCCTCAAGCGAATACGTAAAATAGTCCATGCTCGTCCAGCCATTCTGTAAGGCATGGAACGCACTTAAAACAGCCTTCACAAATGCCATTTCCTTATTCGATAAACGATAAGCACGCAACACTTCCTGCCAATTTTCTTTTTGTCCAAGAGCAAAATACGCCCAACCGCAAGTTGCATTTTCTACAGCAAAACCACGCCAATGGTCTACTTGGAAATCCCCTTGTAAATAAGACACAAGTCCACTTTCTTCAAGCTTTTTAATGCCATTATATACATCTTTTCCTAGCCATAGCTTATCAAGTTCAGCCTTCATGCGCTCTTTGGCAACCCATGCAATATCGGGGGCTTTTTGCTGCATTGCCTGAAGGGTAGCCGCTTCAATCGAAAAGCCAAGCTGTGCTGAAAATCGCACAGCTCTTAACATTCGTAAGGCATCCTCGGCAAAGCGCACCTTCGCCTCCCCTACAGCTCGAATCACGCTAGCCTCAATATCACGTTGTCCACCGTAAAAATCAACAAATGACCCATCTCTACGCATGGCTATAGCATTCATCGTAAAATCACGACGCTGTAAATCTTCTTTCAAGGAACGTACAAAATGAACTTCCTCAGGTCTTCGATGATCTGTATACTCTCCATCTGTGCGATAAGTTGTTACTTCAACATACTCTTCTGGCACAATGACAAGTACAGTTCCATGTTGAATACCGATATCAACGGTACGATTAAAAACAGTTTTAACTTCTTGTGGCAATGCATTTGTCGCTACGTCAACATCATGTGCAGGACGATTTAAAATTGCATCTCGCACAGCGCCACCTACGACAACTGCTTCAAAGCCAGCCTCCTCCAATTGCTCAATAACTGTGAAGGCTGCTTGCCATTCTTTAGTGTTTTGCATGGTTTATTTCCGCTACCTTTTCATACAGTTGTTCATACTGCTCGACAATTTTAGATGAATGGAATTTTTCATTGACTGCGCGCATTGCTGCTTCACGGAAACGAAGTAATTTATCTTCATCATTTAATAATTCTACAGCATACTCAGCTACTGCATCTGTATCGCCTAATTCTACTAAGTAGCCATCGACACCATGATCAATGACTTCTGGTATTCCACCAACGTTCGAACCGATACATGGCACACCACAAGCCATTGCTTCTAGCAGTACAAGGCCAAAAGATTCCTGTTGAGACAGTAATAGCTTTAAATCACTAATAGCGTATAATTCAGCTAAATTTTCTTGCTTGCCTAAAAATAAAACATCCTTCACATATGGACTTTCCTTTACTTGGTCCATCACACGATGCTTTTCAGGTCCATCTCCTACTAACAATAGTTTCGCTTTCATATTAGCGCGGATTTTCATAAAGGCATCGACAATATGAGGAAGGTTTTTAATTTTACGGAAATTTGACACATGAATGATAACTTTTTCATCAGCTTGAATACCAAACTGTTCTTTTAAGTTACCAGCGTCAAGTGGACGATATTCACGCTCATCTACAAAGTTATAAATTGTTTCAATTGGTTTTACTGTATCAATTAGTTTGTAAGTTTGTTCTTTGAGTGACTGTGATACTGCTGTGACAATATCAGATTTATCAATGCCGTATTTAATAGCTTGTGAAAGCGTTGAATCCTGTCCAAGCACGGAAATATCTGTGCCGTGTAGCGTTGTCACAATACCTATATTTTGCCCACTCATTTCTCGGGCTAGCACCGCACATACAGCATGTGGGATAGCATAATGTACATGGAGTACATCTAGCCCTTCATCTTTAATCACGTCCGCCATTTTACTCGCTAATGCAATATCATACGGCGAATACTGAAATACTGAATAATTGTTTACTTCTACTTCATGGAAAAAGACGGTCGGATAAATTTTATTCAATCGAAATGGTACGCTGGAGGTGATGAAATGTATTTCGTGTCCTCTCTCTGCAAGCATTTTTCCTAATTCTGTTGCAATCACACCAGAGCCTCCAACAGTTGGATAACAGGTAATGCCGATTTTTAGCTTTCTCATTCGATGATCATCCTTTCTAAAATCACGTCTTTTAGTCTCGTCTTTCTTGAATCAGTCTCCAATCCACAAAGCCTTCTTGTAGGCCTTTTAGTAATATTTCTGCAGTTCCCATATTTGTTGCCAGTGGCACTTGGTAAACATCACAAAGACGGATAAGTGCAGAAACATCTGGCTCATGTGGTTGTGCTGTTAATGGATCACGGAAGAAAATCACCATGTCCATATCATTATTGGCAATCATAGCGCCAATTTGTTGGTCTCCTCCAAGAGGACCTGAGCGAAAACGTGTAATTTCTAAGCTCGTAGCTTCCATCACACGTTGCCCTGTTGTACCTGTAGCATAAAGCGTATGCTCATTTAAAATATCGCGGTAAGCAATAGCAAACTGTACTAGATTATCTTTTTTGCGATCATGTGCAATCAATGCAATTTTCATAAGTATTCCATCCGTTCTTTAGATGATGTTTTCTAAACCATAAACGAGCTGATCCATTTTCATAACTTCTTCTACACAAAAAGCAACGCCAGACATAAAGGAATTACGATTTAATGAGTCATGACGGATTGTTAACAGTTGGCCGTCTCCTCCAAATAATACTTGCTGGTGTGCCACTAAACCAGGTAAGCGAACAGAATGAATGCGCATGCCATCAAAATCTGCTCCTCTTGCTCCTTCAATCGTTTCTTTCTCCTCTGGATGACCTTGCATTTTTTGTGCACGCACCTCTTGGATCATTTGTGCTGTTTTAACCCCTGTACCAGATGGTGCATCTAACTTCTGGTCATGGTGCATCTCAATGATTTCTACATCAGGTAAATATTTTGCTGCTTCTTTAGCAAATTTCATCATCAGAATCGCGCCAATCGCAAAGTTTGGTGCAATAATACAACCTAACTCCTTCTCATTCGCAAGTGCTGATAATTCTTCTAGTTGTGCATCTGTAAAACCTGTTGTACCAATCACTGGTCGTACATTTAAATTTAATGCTTCTTTTGTATGATGATATACTGCATGTGGATTCGTTAAATCGACTAAAACATCAGGGGCCTTTGCCTCTACTAGTTCATGCATATCTGTAAATATTGGTGCTGTATAGCTTGCTGGGAACATTTCTAAATCAGCTAATGTATGACCAACCTCTTTATAATCTAGTACAGCTACTAACTCCATTTTGGCATGTTTCATGACTGTATGTACAGCTTCTGCTCCCATTTTTCCTCTTGGCCTGCAATGGCTACACGAATCGACATTATTCCTCTTCCTTTCTTGTCCAGCGATCCTTATCTCTCGTCTCAAATTTATGTATGACACGCAACAGTGCCTCATCTAATTTTATACCTTGTGCATTTGCAAAGCATACTAAAACAAAGAAAAAGTCACCTAGTTCTTCTTCAATACTATTCGTTTCTTCTGTGCTCTTTTTCTTTTTTTGACCGTAAACGTCCTGCACTTCGCGCGACAGTTCTCCAAGCTCTTCCGTTAAACGTGCGAGTAGTTCAAAAGGTGGGAAATAACCTTCCTTAAATTGCCCAATGTAATCATCCACACGTTTTTGCAAGGCTTGCATCGTAATCTGTTCTGTCATCTAATATCACACTCCTAATTACCATCGTATAAAATTTACACCATTGTTGTCAAAAACAATAAAATGACAGATAATAGAATCCACTACTTCATAGCTAAGAACTACAGGAGGTCTTATGTTTAAACAGATTAAAATACGTAATATTATCGCAATAATGCTCGGAGCAGCCATTTTTAGCTTTGGTTTTGTACACTTTAATATGCAAAATCATTTAGGTGAAGGCGGTTTTAGCGGAATTACCCTTGTTCTCTATTTTACACTAGGTTGGGACCCCGCATTACTTAATTTACTGTTGAATATTCCAATGTTTATTTTAGGTTGGCGCTTACTAGGTAAAAAATCTTTTATTTACACATTAATTGGTACCATTTCAGTATCAATTTTCCTGAAAATTTTCCAGAAATACCAATTCACTATTCACTTAGAGGATGATTTATTTCTCGTGGCATTGTTTGCCGGTATCTTCGTTGGACTTGGACTAGGAATTGTGTTCCGCTTCGGAGGTACAACTGGTGGTGTGGATATATTAGCACGTCTCGGACATAAATATCTAGGCTGGAGTATGGGGAAAACCATGTTTATATTCGATGCCATTGTTATTTTATTATCTTGGCTAACATTTTTAGATGCACGTTCAATGATGTACACGCTTGTCGCTGTATTCGTAGGTGCTCGTGTTATTGATTTTGTACAGGATGGCGCCTATTCAGGGCGTGGCGCACTCATTATTTCAGAAAAATCTAGTGCGATAGCGGATATGATTACTTTGCGCATGGAACGAGGTGTCACGATTTTAGAAGGTCACGGTCACTTTACAAAACAAGCAAAAGAAGTAATTTACTGCGTTGTTGGACGCAATGAAGTTGTACGCTTAAAATCGATTATTCATGAGGTCGATCCGCATGCTTTTGTCTCTATTTCAGAAGTTCGGGATGTTGCGGGAGAAGGCTTTACGCTGGACGATCAAAAGCAACCTTTACATTAAGGTTCACATATTGCAGTAGCGCAGATTAAATAGATTCTAAAATACTAGCTATGTAAATAAATTAAAAAAACTTGTTATAGTGGTTAACCCACTATAACAAGTTTTTTAGTCGTCACTACGCATATTTGTAAATATTAATATTAAACGTAATAATTCTAATACAGCTACTGCTGCTGCTGCCACATAAGTTAACGCAGCGGCACTTAACACTTTACGTGCAGGGCGTTCTTCTTCATTGGTAATAATACCAAGGGAATTCATTTGCACTAATGCACGCTTCGATGCATCGAATTCAACTGGTAGCGTAACTAATTGGAACACTACGCCTGCTGCTAATAGGACAATACCTAGTAATAACATGTTTGATAATCCAGAAAAAATACCAATCATAACGAATATCCAAGATGCGTTTGATGAAATATTTGCAACTGGTACAAGCTTACTACGTAAAGTAAGCATTGAATATGCCTCTTTATGCTGAATAGCATGACCTACTTCATGGGCAGCAACTGCTGCGCCAGCAACACTTGCTTCATAGAAATTGCTTTCTGATAATGCGACTGTTTTTGTCGCAGGATTGTAGTGATCAGATAACACACCTTGGGTTGGCACAACTCGCACATCGTACAAACCGTTCGCATCTAAGATCGCCCTAGCTACCTCAGCACCAGTTTGTCCCTTCATGGTACGTTCCTTTGCAAACTTTTTATACGTACCTTTTACCTTCATCTGTGCGTACAATGGCAGCAGCATAATAATCGCAAAATAAACAATATACATGCTTGTTGACAATTTTCTAACCCCTTTCTATCTCGATACTATAATTCTATAGAGATTTCCCTAATTGGGCAAATATTTGCGCCACCTAATTGAGAAAATGGCGATAAAAATACAAGCAATTGATAACCAAAATGTAAAATAGCCAATGATACTTGTATAGTCTGCTAAATCACGGTACATTGGCATTTGTCCAAATACATAGTCAATGACATCATTGTGCAAAGTCCATACCGCAGCAAAAGCAACATGCCAATATGAAAATACATATTTACCGATATAAAGAACACCTTGGACAGCCATCGCAAAATGTGAAGCAATCAGCATCCAACCTTGCCAGCCTATATAGCCCGTTTCAACTAGCGTCCAAAGATTCATCACATCCGCCCAGATACCATATTTAACCAATGTCACAAGCGCTAATACTTCCATCAATGGCCATCGTTTTCCTAAAATCCATGCCAGCAGCACAAAACAAAAAAATAAACTAGCAGTGGGACTATCTGGTACAAAAATATAAAAAATGGGCTTTGTTATCGCAAGTTGCCAACCATACCAGTAATAGCCGTAAATGGTTCCTAACAAGTTAATAAGCAGTAAAATGATTAAAAATGTTTTATGCGTAAGGAGATACCAAATGTTTGCAGGCGTTATTTGCATGATTAAAACTCCTTTACTATCCGTCTATTCTAAGATGTCTTTTTCCTCGATTTTTATGTATGATGTGACGGCTGCGCTTCTTAGTCCACTATGTCATATCGTAGTTTCCTTTCAAAGCTGTGCCTTATTAAGTATATCGTAAACATCCATATAATTTTGATAAAAACTAGAAAAAAAGAGTCAGTTTCCTGACTCTTTTTGAAATTATTCAGCTTTTAAGCTTTCGATAAACTCAGCAAGCTTTTGAAGATCTTCATCAGATCCTGTCCATAGACCTGCTGGCATTTTACCGCTAGGCGTACCATTGTGTGCGATGTCAATTATTTCATCAGCTGTTAAGCCAGTGTTCATAAGTGTTGGCGCACCAGCACCACCTTCTAAGCCTTCACCGTGACATGTAATACATGCAGAGCCGGCATAGATTTGGTAACCTTCTGAGCCTTTATCGAACTCTACAGTTTCCACGATAGCACCTTGAATTTTTTGAGCTTCCCAGTCATGATTAACAACTGACTCCCAAGTTAAATAGAACATAGCAGCCAATGTTAATAACATAAACGCAGTTGGTAACGGACGTTTAGACGGACGGCGTTCTGGACTCTTATCTAAAAATGGCATTAATAATAGCGCTCCAAATGCTAGACCTGGAATGACAATTGCTCCGATAACATTATATGGACCAGAAGCAAATGAGTATTTTAAGAGTTGGTACATGAATAAGAAGTACCAGTCCGGTAATGGCGTGTATGCTCTTGTTGGATCAGCTGGCCCTTCAAGTGGAGATGGGTGAGCGACTGTTAACAGTAAATAACCGATTAAGAAAACAGCACCTACCATCCATTCTTTTAGTAAGAAGTTCGGTCAGAAAGCTTCAGTTTTACCTGGATATTCGGAATAATCCTTTGGAACGTTCGGCATTCTGTGATTCGCTTTGATACGAGAATCGCCGACAAATTTCATTCCTTTTCCGCGATGCATAGTGTCCCCTCCTTTAAAAAATCATCGAACCGTCAAGAAGTATTACAACGGCCCTGAAATTCCTTGACGACGAATCATGATAAAGTGTGCTGCAAGTAACCCAAACAATACTGCAGGCAAGAAGAATACATGAATCGCAAAGAATCGTGTTAACGTTTGAGCACCAAGAATAGTACTGTCACCCGCTAATAATACTTTAATCATCGAACCGATAAACGGTACAGATGCTGCAATTTCGATACCTACTTTAGTAGCGAATAATGCTTTCATATCCCATGGTAATAGGTATCCTGTAAAACCAAGACCCATCATTACTCCAAAAATACCTACACCAACCATCCAGTTTAACTCACGAGGTTTCTTATAAGACCCTGTGAAGAATACACGAAGCGTATGTAAGAACATCATTACAATTACTAATGAGGCTCCCCAGTGGTGCATACCGCGCACGATTTCACCAAATGCTACTTCGTTTTGTAAATAATAAACTGACTTCCAGGCATTCACGACGTCTGGTACATAGTACATTGTTAAGAACATACCAGAAAGAATTTGAATTACTGTGATGAAAAATGTTAATCCACCAAAGCAGTAAACGAATGCTGAAAAATGGTGTGCAGGGTTCACGTGCTCTGGCACTTCGTGGTCGGCAATATCACGCCAAATTGGTGTAATATCTAATCGTTCATCGACCCAATCATAAATTTTATTTAGCACTGAATTCGTACCCCCTTACAAATTAAACTAGAGTATTTGCTCTTGCTGGACCAATCATTAAATAACCATCTTTTTCTTGTACTTCAAATTCATCCAACGGACCTAGAGGTGGTGTACCTGCAATGTTTGCCCCGTTTTTCTCGTAACGCCCTGCATGACAAGGACAGAAGAATTGATCTGGGTGTGCTTTATCGCCACCCCAGTCCACCATACAACCTAAATGCTTACAAACTGGTGATAGAGCAATTATTTGGTCGCCACTTTTGTAAACCCAAGCTACGTTTGTAACGTTAGATTTGTACCATGCGTCAACTTGTTCAAAAGTAAAGTCAACTTTAATTGGCTGTTCAGTAATGTCGGCGACTTTATGTTCGGTTTTGATAAAATCCCCACCTTCATGCTTTTGTAAGACTGGGTCAATTGCAAAACGAACCATTGGCATCAACATACCTGCCGCCATAAATCCGCCAACACCAGTAAGTGTGTAGCTTAGAAATTGACGACGTGAAACTCGATTGTTACTCATCCTTTTCCCCCCTCTAACTTTAAAGGTCAGTCCAACGGACATACTTTTACAAATAGTAATACTAGGACATATCTATGATATATCAAGTCCATAGCTTGGTCAATATAGCATTCTGTGGAAACCTGGAGAATGTGAACATTTATTGAAACAAATTGCTAAATTTGTGACCATTTAGTCGAAAATATAGGGATTACTTGCCGTAACTGATCTTCGAGAATGGTGTTTTTCACGCCTTTATCCATGGATTCTAACGGAATAGCTGGCAACCAAATTATATTTACTACATCTCCAATATTTGTCCAAAAATGGTCACAAGTAATGAAGAACACATGCTTAAAACCAGCAGTATGTAATTGTGCTTCTAATTGCGCTGGCAATTCTTCGTCTTTCAAGGTCGTACTATATGAAAATGGTGGCATCACTAGTAAACGTCCTTTAAACTGTTGTTCAATAAAAGCCGTTAACGATAATAAGTAATCTGCTTCTGCGCCACTTTGCTTCAACTTTTCAGCAGCAAAATCGATCCCTACGAGTGGTACAATCGCTGTATCGATAAAATCCTTCTGCGCTAAAAAAGATGTTACATCGTTTGCATTAAAATACATCCAACAACCCTCCTTACGATTACAAAATAAAAATGCCCTTTTCCACTCTTTAATAGGATAACCAATAAAAAGTGAAAACAATCATTCACTAGTCATGTTACCATATAGAGGTGGAGAAAGGGCATTCAATTTTTACCTATTCGGCTTGAGATTATTGTAAATTAGCAGTTTCCTTTAAAACTTGTAACAAATTAGACAATTCATAAAATCGTTCTTCATCGCCCTTATCTAGAGCTTCATCAATTTGCGCAAGTAATTTTTCTTCTTGGAATACGAGTAAACTATTGGAAAGTAACTCTTCAGCCAGTAAACGATCCTTTTCACTAACAATCAATGTTTCTGGCATATAAGGGTTTTCTTCAAGAACTGCTAAGTATTGTGCACTTGGCGGTATATTTGGAAAGTTCAATTGTATATACATATCTTCTTGCTCATGTAAACGTAAGTCATGGAAAGATTTCTCGGCATCGGCTGTCATCACATTGCCTTTATAAAAACGAAATGGTACACCTGTTGAGTCTACTGTAGACATCACCATTGCTCTAGGACAATAGTGTGCTTCTTCTACAAACCGTATTCGTTTTAACAACTCATCATTACTTAATAAGTAATTTAAAATCCATACACACTCACGACGTTTTAATTGGTAATTTTTCAAAAACCAGCGAACAAATGCTTTTTTATCGACAACTGATACAGAAGCAGTCATACCCACTCCCTCCTTTACTCTAATTCTAAGCCTTCTAACATCTCTTGCCATTGTGGTTCACCTGGCTGAAGCTTGATTAAATGACCGATTACCTCTTTAACCTCTGAACGCTTGCCTTCTTCTAATAAGAAATAAACATATTTCTCTAAAAATGCTGCGTCTTCCTTAAAATCAGTATATGCCAAACGGTAAAATTCGTATGCACGGTCGTACAATTCTAAATTTGCATATGCGTCGGCAGCGTAAGGGTATAAAGTGTTCCACTCAAAATCATTTTTTTGCAATGTCTCAAATAATTCAACAACATCTTCAAAACGTTCTTGCTGTGTCAGTATAGAGATAAGTGTTAATACTGCCTCCATATATTCAGGATCCAAGGCAATCGCTTCACGTAAATAACTTTCAGCTTCATTTGGCAATGCATTTTTTAATGCCATTTTACCTGCGAATAAGAATAATGATTTGTCGTACTCATCACGCTTTAAACCTTCTTTAATGGCAGCATATGCTTTTTTATTGTCTTCCGTCATAGCATAACTTTCCGCAAGCAATAAATAAGCAGAGAAATAATCAGGATCCAATTCCTTTAAGTCCTCTAATTGTTTAATCGCCATTTCATATTTTTGTGATTGGAATGCAGCGTATGCTGCGCCAAATAAAATATCTGGCTTCACTTCGTCCTCAAGTGCTGCTAAATAATAGTCTAAAGCTGTTTCATAGGCAGCGCCTGCACGATATACTTCAGCTAATCGTTCAACGAGACTGATACCTGCAAAGTCTTCCTGCTGTTCATGTAATTCTTCATAAAGGCGTGCGGCCTCTAGAAAACGTCCTGTCTCAAATAACAGCTCGGCTTTAGCAAATTGTAGTAGTGGCTCATCAGGTAAGATGGCTAGCGCTTCATTAATGCGCTTTTCTGCTACCTCAAATAACCCTTGCATTTGATAATAATCAGCTAGCACTAGTAATGCTTGCGGGTACTCTGGAGCGGTATCTTCGACTGCTAACAACATGTCTAACGCCTCGTCCTCATCACCAAGCTCCATTAAAACATTGGCACGATCAATTTTTAATTGTGCCTCTTCAGGGAATAAAAATTGCAAATGCTCCAGTACACGGTCCGCTTCTTTCATATACCCATATTGCATAAAAACTTCCGCCAGTGCGTAAATTTCCTCAGGTAACTCCTTCATTAAAAAAGATTCGAGTAGCTGGTCTATTAAAGCTAAATCCCCTTGCTCAAGTGCTTGCATCATTTCAGTCATCGCATTATTCACAGTCATTCACCTATTCTTTCTTGTATATCTTTATGCTACAAAATATTTTCTTTCGAAACAAGAAAAAACTCCCCAAAAGGATTGGGGAGTCCAGACTTTAGACAACCCAAAGAATGACGCATTTGTCTACTGTCTTGTTTGATTAAAAATACTTTTACATTATTACTGCCTGTATTAATTGACAACCTACTGTAAAATACTAGAATTACAGCCAACTGCTACATCAACTAAACTATCATGTAAGAAATTTAAACGATAGAGAATGGCAATAGATGAAAGCATACACTTGCAGACTATTTCTTCACAGTTTCAACATGCTCGAAAAACGATGGGTAGGATACAGCGATGCATTCCGCATCATCTAATGTCACTGCACCATTCGTAATTAAAGCTGCCACAGCGCCCATCATACCGATACGGTGGTCTCCGTATGTTTTTAGGCTAGCCCCTTGTAATGGCGTTGGCACTTCAATCACCATGCCATCCTCAGTTGCTTCAATACGTGCACCAAGTTTTTGTAGTTCATCCACCACAGCCGTAATCCGATCTGTCTCTTTAACCTTAAGCTCCTCAGCGTCTTTAATAATGGTTGTACCATGTGCTTGTGTTGCTAAAAGTGCAAGAATCGGAATTTCATCGATTAGTCGTGGAATTATATCGCCTTCAATAATTGTCCCTTTTAATGTAGACGTTTCAATTGTAATAGTTGCTGTTGGCTCAAATTGATCTTCTTCATTTGGCACTACTGTCATCGACGCCCCCATATTTCGAAGCACTTCAATAACCCCATCACGCGTTGGGTTAATGCCCACATTTTCTAAAACAACTTTACTATTTTGGCAAATAGCACCCGCCACTAAGAAAAATGCTGCGGAAGAAATATCTCCTGGTACCGACACATGTGTTCCTAATAGTGTTTGTCCACCTTCAAATGAGATAACGCCTTCCTCCACAGTTAGTTGTGCCCCAAATTGACGTAACATGCGCTCTGTATGATCGCGAGAAATTTCCGTTTCGCGCACTACTGTTGTGCCTTGCGCACGTAAACCTGCTAGTAAAATAGCAGATTTCACTTGTGCACTCGCAACAGGCATTTGGTAGTCTATCGCTTGTAGCGTTGTACCCTGTATGGCAAGAGGTGTATATTGTCCATCTGCACGTCCCGTAATATGAGCACCCATTTGACGTAGTGGATCGATGACACGTCGCATCGGACGCTTCCCAATTGATGCATCCCCTGTCATTACAGAATGTACGTTAGAGCCTGCTAGAATGCCAAGCATTAAGCGAGTCGTTGTACCGGAGTTCCCTGTATAAAGCACTTCGCTAGGCTCTTGCCATGCTTCCATTCCTGCACTTTCAATTGTTACATTTGTACCGTCCACATCAATTTTGACGCCAAGCTTGCGGAAGCAATCAATTGTGCTTAAACAATCCTCTCCAAGTAGAAAGCCATCCACCGTTGTTTTCCCTGTTGCGATAGCGCCAAACATAACTGAACGATGTGACACTGATTTATCACCTGGGATTGTTAAGTGTCCTTGTAATGATGGTTTATGATACTGTAATACTTTTTCACTCATCGTTATCTCCCGCCTCCATATGAAGATAGAAAGCGCCGATATATCGACGCTTTCTTCATTATTAGTAATCCAACGTCTGTTCTTAACGTGAATGCACTTACCTATGAAATATATGTTTCAAATTTTGCACGCTGTTGAATACATGCAGCTGCACGCTCACGATCACTTTCACTTTGTAAACTAATGACAAGTATACCGAAGACATCTTCGCGAGATTCTACGATACGTAAATTAGTAATACTAATTTTTTCATCTGCAAGTAAACCTGTTACTTCAGAAATTACCCCTGGGTAGTCAGGAACATCGACATACAAATCAAACGACGTAAACATTGCCCCAGCACTAATTGGTAATTCATCACGAAGCTCCTTAGCAATTGCAAAATAGTTTTCAATATCAGCAGAGCTTCCATTTAGTAAAAGCTCCTTCACACGATTCATTTCGGATTGCCATCCCTCAAGCTGGGCTACTAATTCATCACGATTTTGTAGTGTAATATCACGCCATAATATCGGATTAGATGATGCAATACGCGTGACATCACGGAAGCCCCCTGCTGCCAGTGAGCGTGTCATCGGATACTCACCATTTTCTCCGCCTAATTGATGCACAAGAGATGCCGCAATAACATGCGGGAAATGGCTAACTACGGCTGTCATATGATCGTGCTCACGTGCAGATACACTAACAACTTTGGCATGAGTGAATTTCAATAGACTTTCAAGCTGGGCCATATTAATAATTTCTTCACCCGCTAGTGGTGTTAACATATAGTACGCATTTTCAAAAAGATGAGCCTTTGCCGCTAAAACACCACTTTTATGAGACCCTGCCATCGGGTGTCCACCGATAAAGGTAATACCTAATTCACGTAACTCCCCAGCTTTTTGCATAATCATTTTTTTCGTGCTACCTGTATCTGTTACAATCACTTTATTTTTTAACGGCCATGTTTTTAATTGTTCCATCCACTCAAGTGTAGCGTTAACAGGAGTCCCAAATATAATGATATCAACTTCTGCTGCAACATCTTGTGGATTTGTCACAATGTCATGAACAATATTTAATGTTTTAGCATGTTCACGTGTTGTTTCGTCCATATCATAGCCTATAATTTTTGTGTTAGGTGCTTTTTGTAAAGCAAGAGCAATCGAGCCTCCAATTAAGCCTAAACCAATTACAAGAACTTTGCGTGTCATGCAAAAACTCCTTGTTCTTGTAACACGGCTTCAAGATGCTGTAACAACGCCGCATTTTGCGCTTCAGTACCAATAGTTACACGAATAAAACCAGGGGCACCTAAAGCGTTCCCACTGCGAATAATAAACCCGCGCTTCATAAGTTCCTGAAAAACAACATCACTATTAGCTTTCGTATCAAATAAAATAAAGTTCGTATCAGATGGGTAGTATTTCAAATTATGCTTTTCACAAAAATCAACATATTGCTTTTTACCTAGTTCATTTGCTTTACAGCAATTTTTAATATAGTCTTGATCATTTAATGCAATCGCCGCAACTGCTTGGCTTAAAATCGTATTGTTAAACGGTGCACGCACTGGATCTAGTTTAGCAATGACTTCAGGTTGACCAATTGCGTAGCCTACTCGGAAGGAAGCAAGACCGTATGCTTTTGAGAATGTGCGCATTAATAGTACGTTTGGATACTCGTTAATTAATGGTAGTGTTTCTTTATGACCAGGGTGTGTCACATATTCGATATACGCTTCATCTAACACGACCAGTACATCGCTTGGTACTTTCGCTAAAAACGCTCGTAAATCCGTATCTGCAATGACAACACCTGTTGGATTGTTCGGGCTACATACCCACACAATTGAAGTATGCTCGTCAATTGCTGCCGCCATAGCATCCAAGTCATGTGCGCCATCAATACAAGGAATTTTACGAACTTCTGCGCCTTCAATTTCAGCATTATGAGCATATTGTGAGAATGATGGATCTGCCATGATTGTATTCACACCTGGATACAACAGCGCACGAGTAAGAATCGCAATAATATCATCTGAGCCATTGCCAAAAAGAAGCTGTGTTTCCTTGACACCTACATGATTTGCTACAGTTGTACGTAAGTTTTGCGCATAGCCGTCTGGATATAATGCATGGTTTACTGCACTATTGTGTAAATATGCTGTTACCTTAGGGGAGCAACCAAATGGGTTTTCATTTGATGCTAACTTTACGACTTCTTGTAAGCCAAATTCACGTTGTACTTCTTCAATTGGTTTACCTGGCTTATATGCTTGCATCCCGTCCAATTGTTGTTTCCATTTCATCTCAAACATCTCCTCTTATTATTTAGCTTGGGCTAAATCTGGTCTTAATTTGATTGCATCATTTAAATAAATATGCTTTACATCTTTTTGCGCCATTTCGACATTCGCATGAATTAACACGCGAATGCATAATGGCAAAGCTCCAGGCACGTCCATTTCATGCATACACATGACAGGAACATACTGCCAGCCTTCCATTAACCTAACAGCACGCGCTGGAAACGCTGATGTAATATCCGGCGTTGTCGAAATGACAATAGAGGCAATATCCTCTACCGCAACACCGTTTACTGCTACTACTTCACGTACTAATCTAGCTGTCTCATCCCATACAAGCTCTGGCTTGTCCAATTCAATTGTAATTGCGCCTCTTAAACCACGAATCATCCAAGCACCTCCGCTAATAATTGGCGGAATTCTGCATCTATTTCTTTGCATTCTGCTAACTCAATTGGTCGCACAAAAGGTTTCCCAATTTCTTCTAGCAGGACAAATTGTAATACACCATATTCCGCTTTTTTATCTTTTAATAAATATGTTGTTAACTGTTCAAATGAATAATCATTCACCGCTTCGAAAGGATAGCCGTTTTTTACAGCAAAATGTAAAAATGCTGTTGTAAAGTCACGATCCAGCTTACCATATCGCTCACTCAGTAAAAGACAATACACAAGACCAATCATCACTGCCTCACCATGTGCGACTTTCCCATAACCTGCTGCTGCTTCAATAGCATGGCCATATGTATGACCTAAGTTTAAATATTTGCGCACAGATTGTTCCGTTTCATCTTCAGACACAATTTTCGCCTTTACCTCAATGCCAGCCTTTAGCTGTTGAGCCAATTCCGTTGTACTAAAATGAATGACTGATTCAGCCGCCATTAATTGCTGTAGCCAGGAAGCACTTGAAATCATCGCATGTTTTATGACTTCAGCTGTTCCCGAACGCACCTCACGCTCTGGCAAACTCTCAATAAAGAGCGTATCGTATATTACCCCTTCAGGCTGGTAGAAAGCACCAATCATATTTTTGCCTAGTGGATGATTGATAGCTGTTTTACCTCCCACTGCTGAGTCATGTGCTAAAATCGTCGTTGGGATTTGAATAAACGGTACTCCTCGCATATAGGTAGCTGCAACAAACCCTGTTAAATCGCCAACTGCTCCGCCACCAAAGGCAAAAATAAATGATTTTCGTGAACATTTTTGTTCAAGTAAGAAAGTTTGTGCTGCATTGTATTGCCCAAAAGTTTTACAAGCTTCACCACCCGGTAGCACAAAGACCTCAAAGTCATATGGGAAATGGCCCTAAAAATATTCCCCTTGGGCAGCCCACACATTGGCATCTGTAAAAACAATGAGTTTATCTGCTTTTTGCAGTTTATCGTCAAATGTTTTGACTGCTTCAGCTAAAAAATTATGCCCAAGCACTACTTCATACTGATGTGATGTTGTCGCTACTGGTACACGCATATATCAAAACTCCTTTGCGTAACGGCGTTGTTCTTCAATTTGAGCTTGTAGTTGTGGCAATTGATCTCCGTGGAATTGCTCCATAATCGCATTTGCTATTTCCCAGGCAATAACATGTTCGGCAACAACAGATGCCGCCGGTACTGCACAGCTATCAGAACGTTCAACACTTGCTTTAAACGGTTCTTTTGTTTCAATATCAACACTTTGCAAAGGTTTATACAGCGTTGGAATAGGCTTCATAACACCGCGAACGACAATTGGCATACCTGTTGACATACCGCCTTCTAAGCCACCAAGTCGATTTGTTGCACGTGTATATCCTTCTTCTTCTGACCAAATAATTTCGTCATGGACTTCTGAACCTTTGCGACGAGCCATTTCAAAGCCAATACCGAATTCAACACCTTTAAAGGCATTAATTGATAACATAGCTGCCGCTAATTTCGCATCAAGCTTGCGATCGTAATGCACATAAGAGCCAATACCAGCTGGCATACCCTCAACAATTACTTCAACAACACCACCGATAGAGTCACCAGCTTTTTTCGCCTCATCGATTGCCTCCACCATTTTTGCAGAAGCAACAGGGTCTACACAGTAACATGGATCTGCTTCAACAATCGTACGAATTTCTGCTACTGATTTCCCTTCAATTACAGAAGTGTCTGCCTTAATACCTACGATTTCTGTAACATGTGACACAATTGATATACCAAGCTCATTTAATAATGCTTTAGCAACAGCACCAACAGCTACGCGGACAGTTGTTTCACGCGCAGAAGAACGCTCTAAAACATTGCGTAAATCGCGATGCCCATATTTCATGCCGCCTACTAAATCTGCATGACCCGGACGCGGACGTGAAATCTGACGTTTTATATCTTCTGGATTAATATCCTCTGCTAATGGTTCGGCCCCCATAATTTTTGTCCAATGCTTCCAGTCATCATTTGTGACAACAAGCGCAACTGGAGAACCTAGCGTTTGTCCGTGGCGCACACCACCTACTATTTCTACTGTATCTGTCTCAATTTGCATACGGCGACCGCGGCCATGTCCTCCTTGACGACGTTTTAAATCATGATTAATTTTCTCTGCTGTAATTGGTAAAAGTGACGGTAAACCCTCAATTATCGTTGTTAATTGCGGTCCGTGTGATTCACCTGCTGTTAAATAACGCATAAACGCTTTCTCCCTTCAACTCGCTAAAGTATGTATTTTTCACTATAACATATATTCTCTAAAAAAACAGTCCTTTTACAAATGTCATACCACCTTGCTATTAATACGTTCAAATAAACAGCACAGTATTATATGCGAATATTCTGAACGATTCATTTAAAAAAAGAAGGTTTTCTAGTAACACATCCAACTATTCTAACGCTACACATTCTACTGGAAATTATCGGCAGCAAAATGGTGAACTTAATAAAAAAATACGCTTTTTGCTTATGACAAGCGAAAAGCGTACGATCATCTATGTCTAGTGTCTTGGCAATTTTATGTACGTGACAGTCATCTTGTTCACTGTACGAATGCTTTTCATCATATAGTTTGCTATTTTTTTCGATAGAAGAATGTATCCTCTACCTCAAATTCATAACGCGAAGGATTAAATATTTGCTCCGTTGAGCCGACAAATAAAATGCCATCTTGTCGTAATGCTTTACTGAAGTTTGCATAGATTTGATCCTTTGCTTCTTCGGTAAAATAAATCATCACATTGCGGCACACGATCAGATCATAATTGGCATCATAATGATCGTTAAGCAAATTATGCTTTTTAAAGGTCACACAACGTTTAATTTCATCTTTCACTCGGTAGAAGCTTCCCTCTTGCTCAAAATACTTCGCCTGAATATCTTTTGGAACCTCTGCTAAAGAACGCTCTGGATAGACGCCCAATTTAGCTTTTTGAATAACATTTTCATCTAAATCTGTGGCGATTATTTGAATTTGCGATAACGGTACTAATTGTGATAATACCATTGCTAATGAATAAGGTTCTTCCCCAGTAGAACAGGCAGCACTCCAAATTTTCAAACGCTTATTGGATTGCAATAACTTTGGAAAAATTTTCTTTTGCAATACTTCCCAGCGCTTTCCATTTCGATAAAACTCCGAAACATTAATGGTCATTCGATCTAGAAATTCATTCATTAAATCGCGATCTTGTTCAAGAGCCTTAAAAAAATCAACAAAATTACGATATCCCTTTTTCTCATAGAGTGAAGTTAATCGTCTTTTCATTTGCGCTTCTTTATATAACGCTAAATCAATACCTGTTTTGCGCTTAATACCTTCTACAAATTGTTCATAATCTGACATACGGTCATCTTCCCCTCTAGCGTCGTATTTCCATTATAGCGGAAAAATGCCTTTACTGAAATAGTCTTTCATGTGTATTCAAAGTTACCTCGTTGTATTTTTCTTCTCTTCTAATAGTAGCACTTTCGAATGTTCCAATTCTAGTCGCAGTTTTTCGGTTTCTTTTGTATATGATTCCAATCTTAGCTTCTCTAATTCCACTTCTTGTTCGATTGTCTTTAATTTAAGTTTTTGTCCCTTCGTACGCGCATCAGTAAATATCCCAGCCAAAGCGACCATAATGCCGCCAATAATAGCAACAATAGCGATTTCCATAATTTCTCTTCCTCCTATCTATAAAGATTATCTATAAAGATTATACGATAAAACAAGCAAATAGTTTCCTTTTTTAAGTGTACTCCATCCATTTTCTAATTAATCAACAATGGAAAAACTAGTTCGAGGAAAAACACACGTCTTTTGTTATAGACATCACGCGTTTTCTCTCAACACAGCATCCAATGCAATAAAAGGCATCAAAAGAGAAAAAGTGTTAGATTGACTGCAATCAATCCAACACTTTTTCGCTATGCCGTTGTTGTCCGCTACGGCGGTGCTTTCCTCTCAGCACAGTAAGCCACAACCCTCGCTAACGCTCGGAATGCCAGCGTCTTACATTGTGTGCTGTTCTGAGCAGGAGTCACCACCTCCGCTACCAACAACTAGTGAACACTTCTAATTTTTTTATTGCAAGAGCATGAATAGCTAAGTTCTCCATATAGCAAAAAATTATGAACACCTTTCGTCTGTTTCTTAAATTTTTTGAGTTATGTCCCAGCTCCAGTCTATTACCATATTAATATAACTGTTAAATTTTCACACGATAATCTTTTAAATGTTCCCTTAACTTAGCTTTCATAAATTTACCAACGGATGTTTTCGGCACTTCATCTAAAAAAACAACATCATCGGGAATCCACGTTTTATGGAACTGTGTACGCAAACTATCGAGCAGTTCCTCCTTCGTAATGGAATCTTTATATTCAGGCTTAGGAACGACACATGCCAGCGGACGTTCCAACCATTTCTCATGTGGAATGGTCACCACGGCCGCTTCAAACACTTTCGGATGTGTCATTAAGGCATTTTCAAGCTCCACAGATGAAATCCATTCCCCACCACTCTTAATCAAGTCTTTTGTACGATCTGTAATTTTAATATAGCCATCAGGGGTCATCACCGCAATATCTCCAGTATATAGCCACCCATCTTTAAATGCTTCTGCCGTGCGCTCATCTTTATAATATTCACTAGCAATCCAAGACTCTTATTGTGATTTCTCCCATCGTCTTGCCGTCCCACGGTACCTCACCATGTTCATTAACGATTCGCATATCAAGAAGTGGCATCGTGATCCCTTGCGTTGTGCGAACGTGCATTTTTTCGTCTGTCGTATAGTGTTCCATATGTGATAAGTAGGTCGATAAGCTAACAAGTGGTGATGTCTCGGTCATACCGTAGCCCGTAAAATACGGAATTTTTTGTTCTTCTTCAAAACCGCGCACAAGACCAATGGGCGATGCAGAGCCACCACAAATAATCGAACGTAACGACGATAAATCACGTGGTTGTTGACGTTGCGCTTGTAACACACCAAGCCAAATCGTTGGAACGCCCGCTGTTAATGTTACTTTGTACTGTTCAATTAAATCCGCTAATAGCTGCGGTGTAAACATCGGTCCAGGTAGTACTTGAGTAGCCCCAAATAACACGCTAGCAAACGGTAAGCCCCAAGCATTGGCATGAAACATTGGGACGACCGGTAACACGACATCACGTTCACATATCGCGATGCTATCAGACAGCCCAGCTGTAATGCTATGAAGAACAATGCTCCGATGTGTATAGACAACACCCTTTGGCATACCTGTTGTTGCACTTGTATAGCACATGCCAGCAGGTGCATTCTCCTCTATATCGTCTGGAAATTCAAAATCACCACTTGCCTCTGCAAGTAGGTCTTCATAAGACAGCGCATTGGGTAATGGCGAGTTTTGCAATTCCACTGCATCCCCCATAACAATAAAATACTTCACTGTTTTAAGCTTAGACACGATTGGTGCAATGACAGGAACTAGATTTTCATCAATAAGTAAAATTTCATCTTCTGCATGATTTATCACATACACGATATGCTCAGGCGTCAAGCGAATATTAATCATATGCAGTACTGCACCAGCACACGGTACGGCAAAATATGCCTCTAAGTGACGATGATGATTCCAAGCAAAAGTACCCACTTTTATACCTCGGTCCATGCCTAGTGTTGTTAAAGCATCCGCTAATTTACGAGTACGAATAGCAAACTCTTTATAAGTAAACTCATGAATCGTTGTAGGGCTTGTACGCGAATAGATTTTCTTCGCATGAAAGAATCGTTCTGCCCGACTTAAAAAACTTGTCAGTAGTAAAGGTGTATCCATCATATGCATAACATCGCTCCCTTTCATTATCCTGACGTTTATCACGCCCTAATTAAACCGAAGCTGACCGCTGCTACAAAACATTTGTTTTTATCGACGACTATTCATTTACATCATAAGTACTTCAATTTTATTATTTCGGTTGCATGCGTATCGCACCATCAAGGCGAATGACCTCGCCATTAAGCATAACATTATGAATAATACTTTCTACAAGCAATGCATATTCGGATGGTTTGCCAAGACGTTTAGGAAACGGTGTCATAGTTGCTAGTGCTGTACGAGCTGGTTCAGCTAGCGACGCAAACATCGGCGTTTCAATTAGCCCAGGCGCGATCGTCATTACTCGTATTCCTAACTCTGCAAGCTCGCGCGCAATTGGCAATGTCATCGCCGCTACTCCACCCTTTGAGGCACTATAAGCCGCTTGTCCAATTTGACCATCAAATGCAGCCACAGATGCTGTATTAATCATAACGCCTCGCTGCCCATCTTCATCAGGCTTATTATGCTGCATTTGTTCGGCTGCAAGACGAATAACGTTAAATGTCCCAATTAAATTGACAGCTATCACTTTCGAAAATAACTCAAGTGCATGGACACCTCGTTTTGAAATGACTTTACTCGCATCCGCAATCCCTGCACAGTTAACAGCTACATTAATCAGTCCAAATGTTGCTATCGCATGTTCAATGCCCGCTGCCACATCCGCTTCCTGTGTCACATCAACACGAACATAGCGGACATTATCACCTAATTCTTGCACAAGTGTCTGCCCTCTCTCATCATTGACATCAAAAATAACAGCTTTACCACCTTCTCCAACAATTTTCCGGACAGTTGCCTCCCCTAAACCTGATGCACCACCTGTTACAATCGCTACAACTTCATGACATTTCATCCCACACAACCCCTTTACATTTTTTCAATAATTGTGGCATTTGCCATACCCATACCCTCACATATAGCAATGAGGCCATAGCGTAAATTTTCACGTTGCATCCGATATACCATTGTCGTTAACAACTTCGTACCCGTTGCTCCTAATGGATGCCCTAAAGCAATAGCACCACCATCTGGATTTAGCTTTGCTGGGTCTGCACCGATATCATGTAACCAAGCAAGTGGCACAGGAGCAAAGGCTTCGTTGACTTCATACGTATCTATCTCTTCAATTGTCAGTCCTGCACGTTTCAAGGCTTGTCTTGTAGCTTCAATTGGACCCGTAAGCATAAGCGTCGGATCAGAGCCTACCACAACGCGTGTAACAATTTTTGCAAGCGGTTGAATGCCAAGCTCTTGTGCTTTTTCTAACGACATCAGCACGACAGCCGATGCCCCATCACTCATTTGGCTTGCATTACCGGCTGTAATAACCCCTTGCTCTTGAAAGACGGTTTTTAAGTTATTTAATCGTTCCATCGTTGTATCTGCTCGAGGCTCTTCATCGACATTAAATATGGTAACCGTTCCGTCTTCTTGTGTGAGATGGACAGGCATGATTTCCTGTTGAAAAAGACCTGCCTCAATGGCTGCTAAAGCTCGCCTATGACTTTCATAAGCAAAATGATTTAAATGGTCTTTTGAAAATTGCCATTTTGCCGCCATTTTCTCAGCTGATAGCCCTTGATGAATAATCGTATAATTTTCTTGTAAGCGTTTGCCTTTATGGGCACTCTGCATATTTGAAAACATTGGCACCCTTGTCATACTTTCTACACCACCAGCAATGACAGTATCCATATCACCTGCTAAGATAGCTTGTGCGCCAAAATGCACAGCTTGCTGGCTAGAACCGCATTGTCGATCAATCGTGACGCCAGGAACTTTCTCTGGGAAGCCTGCCATTAATAACGCTGTGCGGGCAATATTTGCACCTTGCTCACCTGATTGTGTCACACAGCCGAAAATAACATCCTCCACTTGACCCTTGTCAATCCCTGCACGCTTTACTACTTCTTGTAATACATCTGCTGCTAAATCATCTGCACGTACATCCTTTAAAGCGCCTTTACTACGTCCAACTGCGGTACGAACAGCTGCTACTATTACTACTTCTCTCATATCACTACCCCTTTTCTAAAACGTTTCTGTCATTCCCCTTAATGCATTACGTTTAAGTTTATTTGCTTGCTAGAAAATATATACCGCTTTATGAAACTATTTACTAGCAACAAATTATCTGAATATTATAGCATTTATCCAAAAAAAGTTATAGCTTATAAGGATTGCACTCACAGCCAAAACAGATGGAAAGTTTGTAAATTCATATGTCTTTCAATAGCTATTTTGTCACTTATTATAGCGCCTTCCATTGTTATGCTTTCTCCAAGTGTGTCAAGAAAGGATTTATTAAACATAAAAAAGAAAAGATGACCATTCTGTAAGATTAAGTACAAGTAATTGTACATAAAGTCTTATTTAATAGTGTTTAGCTTATAATGTTACACTTTTAATAAAAATGCACATTACTAAATGCTTTAATTTAGTGGCGTACTATTTTATTTTGCAATCTTTCTCATTTAGATTTGTTAAAAGACTGCACATTTTACAAATTGCCCTCTAATGAATATGAGCTCTGATTCTTGTTACAGAATCGCGTCCGATTGTGGAATAACGTTTTTTTTTGCTAAAGCCCCTAAGTAACCCTGCCTTTATAAACTTCCATTTCAATAAAATCAACATCATTATAATAGACAGAATTAACTTCAAGTTAGGTATATTTTATATCAGGATTTTTTAAAATTACTCAAATAATGTGAAAGACGATAAACATAGAATTGAATATGTTTTATCGTCATCTTACCTTGAATCGCTATATTACATAATTTAAGTTAATAAGGCATTTTTTGTTTTTTGAACGTTGGCTTTTGCCCATATGTCCCCCAACGCCAAATGTATTCAATAGGCCCGTATTGGAAGCGTGTCATCCACCATTTACTTAAAAGTGTTTGAAAGATAAAGAACGCAAATACTAAGACAAAGCCAGCTGTATAGGAAATACTGCCGTATAGACCCAATCCGTAGCTATAAAAAATGAACGTCATGGCAATAGACTGAAGTAGATAATTACTCATCGATAGACGTCCCACATTCGCGAATGGTTTTAATAGCTTTTGCCCAATTGTCGTTTGTGTCGATAATACAATCACTATCATGTAAAATAATGCGATGAATGCACCACTAAATTGCTCTTGCATGATCACAAGGAACAGGCTATCCATATAAAAGGAAGATGCTATTCTCGCACCAAGTCCAAAAATAAGTCCAGTTATTAGTAAACCAATCAATAAGCGTTTGTGGTTGTCGACATCAACAAGCCATCGTAACTTCGCAAATGCCGCACCTAATAACATAAGTCCTAAAACACCAATTCCAAGTGTAACAGCACTCATTTCTAAATTCATATATGCCCAATCAGTAGCCCGCTGTTTTAAAATTTCTAAAACACTACCACTGCTATAGTTTTGAATTGATGTCTGAACAGCATCTACATTTTCACTAAAATGTTCTTGAGAGTGCATTGATAAAAACGTTGTAAATAAAACGGGAATACAGTAAATCACAACGCCAACACGTAACAACATTTGACCACTTAGTCGATAAAACAAAATAAAGAAAAAACCTGTAATAGCATACGTGATTAAAATATCACCATTCCAAATAAGAAAGGCATGTATACAGCCAATTATTAATAGGATTGCTAGTCTACGTGCAAAAAAAGCAGGGAAATAAATCCCTTTTACTTGTGAACGGTCTGCAATAATCATTGCCCCGTAGCCAAATAAAAAGGCAAACAGTGGGTAAAAATTGGCTTGTGCAAATAAGTCAACGATTCCTTGAAAAAATTTATCCATTTTACTTGGCCAATATGTAAATGAATCTAAGTAAAGAAACGGACTATGGAATGTAGGCATATTGACTAGCAAAATTCCAAGTAATGCAAATCCTCGTAGAACATCAATAGAAATTGTTCGACTTTTTTCGGGTAAGGGGGTAAACTTTTGTGTCATTTTTGTGCCTCCAGTAAAAAAGTATCGGTCGTTATGATAACGACTAATCGTGAGTGTAAAGTATGGAGTAACTCTAGAGTAAAGGGTGTTTCAAGATTTTTTTTGAGGGGTGAAAAAAAACGCCTATCCATCAAGATAGACGTAACGTATAACAAACTTTAAAGACGTTGCTAACTCACCTCACGCGATTTTACTTTTACACTAATTTTTGTAATATAATCCTTTTCTTCTTTTGCTGCAATGGAATGTAGGAAATATTCCTCGTATATATCACTGTCCAATTTGAATTGCGCCTTTTCCAAATAATTGAGTAACGTATCATACGTTACTGCGATTTCTTCATAAGTTCCTTGATGATAAATGATTGCATAATATCCTGCTGGCTTCATTTTCGCTGAAGAGTCGTTTAGGCGACAAAAGAGGTAGCTTTTTACTGCAGGTCGTACCTTCATAAAGTCTTCTTTCGGATAAACTACACCGTATGCCGCCGTACTTTTAACGCCGAGCCTTTTTAAAAATTGGCTAGATTGTTCATACAGTTGTTCCATTGATACCGTCCAATCTATTTTCTCCTCGCTATACACAACGGGTTCGGCTGGTAATTGCTTCACTAAGACTTCACCGAATGAAATTTCCCCCATCTCCTTTGTTAGGGCAACTGTACGTTCAAGGAAAAACTGAATATCTTCCAATTTTTGAATTTCTAATGCGACTTTTTCGTACTGTTCCATTGCTAGTTGTTGTAACGATTGGATATTAGGTGCATCAAAATACGTTTTGAGTTCTTTAATCGGTAGCTCAACTGCACGTAGTGACTGAATGGCTACGAATTGTTCGAACTGTTCAAACGTGTAATAACGATAACCATTATTGTGAGTTCCTGCTGGTTTAAATAAATCAATTTTATCGTAATACAGTAACGTATCCTTGTTAATTTCAAGCAGCTTGGCAAACTCGCCAGTGGAAAATGTTTTTTCGGTCGTTTTTTTCATTACTTTTCACTTCTTTCTTTACTCTGGAGTCAATCCACACTTTACACTATTTGTTGTGAAGTTAACACGAAATTATACATGAGACAAGCCATAACTTACGTAAGGGTTGGATTCACTGTCTTAAAGTAAGAGAGGAGATGGTTTGATGCGACAGCAGCTATTACCTACGATGCTGACACTTTGTAACTTCGCTTGTGGGGTACTAGCGATATACGCCGTTTTTGAACAAAAATTTGATATTGCAATTGCCTGTATTAGTTTAGGCTTATTATTTGATTTATTCGATGGATGGACAGCACGAAAATTGAATGCTGTTTCCTCCTTTGGAAAAGAGTTAGATTCACTTTCAGATATTGTGACATTTGGGGTTGCACCAGCGATTTTAGCATATCAACTTGTTTTAACACAGTTTGGGCAATTTGGTTTAGGAGTTGCTCTGCTTTATAGTATCGGTGCGGTGCTTCGCTTAGCCCGATTTAATGTGATGCAAAATAATTTACCAACGTTTGTCGGACTACCTGTTCCAGTAGCAGCCATTGGGTTATTTTTAGGTACATCGTTTATGTCACCGAGGTTATTAGCAGTAAGTACATGTTTTCTTGCTTGGTTAATGGTGAGCCATCTGAAATTCCCTCACTTTAAGAAAATAAAGAAAAATGAGGAAGAAGTTCATGACGTTCATTGATCAGTTAATTGAAAACTATGGGTATACAGCAATATTTATTATACTTGCTCTCGGACTATTTAGCCTACCGATTCCTGATGAATTGATGGTATTACTTGTCGGTTATTTTACGAAAATCGGCTTATTACATTATAGCTTTTCACTGTTAGCGGTGTTTAGTGGCTCCCTTATTGGTATGTTGGTGAGCTATGTACTTGGTAATAAGATTGGCCGTCCGTTGCTGGATTGGCTTGGGAAATGGTTTAGACTATCTCGGAAATGGAATAGTAATGTGGCGAACTGGATTGAAAAATACGGCGCCCCTGCCATCATTGTGAGCTATTTTATTCCTGGTATGCGACACGTTGCAGGGTATCTTTGTGGGATGTCGTATATATCTCTAAAAAAATACATGTTATATGCAGGGATAAGTGCTTTCCTATGGAGTCTACTGTTTCTAACAATCGGGCGAATTTTTTAATCAAAGATAGAAAGGATTTATATAAATGACAACACAAGAACAAATAACATTAGCACCTGTACTGAAAGAAGAGCTAACAATATTTAAAGAAGAATTACAAGAGGCGTTCATGAAAGGGTTACAAGATAGTTTATTTGAGGCACAAAAACCAACTGAAATGGGACTACTCCCGTCTGATGAGGATTTCGAGCATTCGCTTACTGCAAATGAGTCGGTCGTGCGCCAACTTGTTCAAAACGGCGAAAGAATCGGTGGGGTTGTCTTAAAAATTAATAACGACACGCAGCGAAACGAAGTGGACTTCCTTTATACAAAGGCTAATGCACACGGCAAAGGTCTTGGGACAAAGGTGTGGCAGACAATAGAAGCAGCGTTCCCAGAGACGAAAGTATGGGAACTACACACACCGTACTTTGAAAAACGTAATATTCATTTTTACGTGAATAAGTGTGGATTTCACATTGTAGAATTCTATCACCGAGGAAATCCAGGTCCGAACGTTGAAGGTGAAGAGCCTGAATCTGATGAAGAATATGAGTTTTTCCGTTTTGAAAAGGTTATGACGAAAGCGAGTAGTGAAACGTAATGCAGGGCAAGGTGTCACAGCTTTGGACACTGATGAATCGCAGTTAAATTGCGAAGGGTCGATTAGTGTTTTTAGTTATCATTAGCTTAAGCAGGGCTTGCTGTATCATTGCTAACGATGAAGCTGATTAATCAAATTTCAGCATCTGGCTTTGCAGTGAAGTCGCTACTACCAGTCATTGCAATTTTAATTGTACAGGCGATATTAAGTGCTGTTCCGTTTTATATGATGCGTCGCTTAGGTGAAAAGGTTGTCGCAAATTTACGTACAGAAGTGTGGGACCATATGCTACATTTACGTTTATCGTATTATGATGCGCATGAATCAGGCGAAACGATGAGTCGGATTACGCAGGATACAAATGTCTTGAAGGAATTTGTGACTGAGCAGTCGTGTCCTTTGTATCAGGGCTTTTCGCAATTCTTGGTGCCGTTGTTTTTTTGCTATGGATTGACTGGAAAATGATACTGCTGTTACTCATTCCAGTCCCACTAACGATTTTTGTGATATATCCATTAGGTGAAAAAATGTACGCTATTTCGAAAGCAAATCAAGATGAGCTAGCATTCTTCAGTGGACGTTTAGGGCGTATTTTATCCAACATTCATCTAGTATTCTCTTCTTTTAAAATACATTATATAACTACATCTATAAATGCAGGAGCTATTGATTTCTATGAGGCAACCAAATTTCAAGGAAGGTTATCAAAAATTATGTAGGTGAAAGACAAAATCGAATCGTTTTTCAAAGAGTATTTAATCATTAAGATTTTATTTAGGTGGACTTTAAAATTTCAAACCTTCGTTTGGCGCATTTCATAAAAGAACGTTATTCAACAATATGGCCCGATTGTGGAATAGGAAGAAAAGTGCTAATAAAATAAAAAGACGAAACCCTTTTGGGTACCGTCTTGAACAATCATAATGTGTAACATTATATTCTGTTGTTGTAAAAATAATTATAGATAAATAAAATTTTATAGTCACCTTTTCACTTGTAAGTAGCAATTTAGTTATTAAATATTTGTTCGTAACGGTGGAAGAATGCCACTGTGTGCGCTCTTGCTAGAGAATCATTTGGTTTAAACTCTTCATTTGTTTTAGTAGTTGTTAAACCATTATCACGAAGGAATTTAATAGCCTCTGACTGAGATACGGTCTTACCATAATGCATTGAAGCTAAGATACGAGCGAAGTTACCTCGTGTGATATCCTTCCCTGCAATGGCTTGTTTGGATGCTGTGTTTGCACCTAGGACAGGTAGAGAGTATTTTGTAGCCAGTTGGTAGTTTACGTCTCCATACCATGAAGTATTAGCTTTCGTTAAAGCTAGTTCTGATGGTTTGAAGTAACGGAATAGGATAGATAACATTTGGTTTTCCGTTAAGTTCGTGTACGGTTTAAGTAAGTTTTCGTACTTACCTGTTGATGGGTTTTTCACATTTGGGTATCCACTGATGATACCGATGTTGACTGCCCACTTAAAATCCTCAGCCCAGTATTGGTTTGCATTGTAATCAGCAAACTTTGATACATCAACGTTGCCCGTTGTGGGCGGTGTTACTGGAGGTGTTGGTGTTGCAGCTGAGTAGTTTAAATAACTTGATGCTACATAGCCCTCTGTCCCGTCACTTCTTTTCACAGGATACCACACAAAATGGTTTTTCTTCATTGATACTTTTTCATATTCAAAAGGACCTGTAATGGTAACAATTTCACCTTCACGTAAAGTACCCAAAGAAGGACTATCCGTAGTAGGTCTTGTCCTAATTGTTACATTCGTTATTGCACTAACCTTTTGATTTTTTTCAAAATAATACTTAGATTTTGTTAATGGTAAATCAAAGTCATAGTTCATCGTTGAAAATTTAATATTTTCCCTGCTGTTAGAGTCATATTGAAAATGTTCACGTGAAAAAGGCAGCTCTGTTAAGTCTATTAATTCCAATTTATTAATAATACTGAGAATTCTTTCTTGATAGGCATTGGTATTTCTTTCACCAGTTGCTTGAACAATTGGACTATTTACTGGCTTAGTACCGTTATAAGCCATGATAGCGAAGTACCAATGTTCCAGTACATCTCTTTCTCCACCGTTGATGCTAGGTAAATCCTTTCGCTTAAACATATTATCTAGCGTCTCTACACCAGCTTGAATATTATAGACAATATCGCTTTTTAGTCTATCTTGGTTGTAGCCTGCTTGATTTGTAATTTGCATAATGCCTATTCCATTATCAGCTGTCACAATTGCTTCACCATTCTTATCAAAATGACGCCAATTTCCACTTTCACCTTCCGCTATTGCCTTCACAATTTCAGGAGGAACATCATATTTCAGTGCTGTTTCAGTTAACAAACAGTTCATTGTGGAATAATCAAGGTTTACTTTCGATGTCGAATTATACGCACATGTATTTGCAATATTATTAGCGAATACATTTTTATCGATGTTTATAGATAGAGAGAGGGTTCCAATGGCAATAACACTAATCAATGGTTTCAATATCTTTTTCATATATGATTATTACACTTCCTTTCATAAGTATTTAAAGTTAAAAGATTCAAATATATGTTATCATAAACCCAATATTTGAGATAGAGGTATTAGTCATTTATTCCTTAATTTAACATAGTAGAATGATAAATGATAGCTCAAACATATATTGTTTAATTTTAATTCGGTGAAAAGTTTGTACATAGTGATTGTTATGAAATAGGTAAGCTTCCTAACGTCCATTGAAACAAGCCCAAGCAAAATCTATCAACTCTTGCAAGTTCGTTAAAGGACTCTATAAGCTTGCTACCATTGTTGTTGTAAGCTGGCTGACTCAAAGTTGAAAGAATAGCACTTTGTTACACGCCTTATTACCACCATGAGCCTGTGTTCGCTTTGTCGCTTTATATTTATTCATTAATCTTATTCATATAGAAAAGCACACCAACTTAATGATAGGCTACCGCAATCTCATCATAATCTGTTTTATAATCTCGCACTTCTACACACCCATTAATTCAACTGAATTGAGGGAATCTTTCTTCATATGTTTAAATACTGAAGAAATTATTTATCAGGTCGATAACGATAATAATGTTTAAATATAAAATCAAACGCAACCCCATGGTTGATTTATCCAAAAGCAATAACACTAATGCTAACTCTTTTTCTGTAGCAGCTTCCTTAACGCTTGAATTTACTTTTATTTTGATGTTTGTGCAAAACTTTAAGTATATCCAGCCATTATCGTAACACTTGCTTAAAACGGCTTAAACGACCATATAAAGAAATGTCCTTCACAAATATTGATCAATTTTTCATTATTAATTTTATGTAGATATTCAACTTCGGTTACCTCAACAAAACGCTTAAAATTATAGTTATACCTATCAATTGTCCTTGGTCTTAATCCACTTAGTCACCACTGTTGATTTAAAATTTGTGTCGCGTATTGAATTTATATTTTGTTGTCCAACTCATCAAAAGAATCCATTTTAATTATTGAGTTATTGATTTTTTTCACCATTGCTTTCTTTGGTTCTATTTCAGTTTTGCTAGTCAAAAAGCTTAAATCAATGTTTGCGTTCTTCACTTTATTGAGAGATTTTGACAAACAAAAAACCCCCTAACATTTTTTTGTTAGAAGGTAAAAGTCACATCGAAAAATAGATGATTTTTTTATTGAGTTCTATTCGTAGTTTTTTTCGCTACGCTTCTTAAGAAGTGCGAATTAAACTAAATCTTCACCGAAGAATAAACCGATTTCGCGCTCTGCAGATGCAAGAGAGTCAGAACCGTGGATGATGTTGTGAGATACAGTTGTAGCGTAGTCACCACGGATTGTACCTGGGTTAGATTCTTCTGGTTTCGTAGCACCCATCATTGTACGTGCAAGTTTGATTACGTTTTCGCCTTCCCATACCATAGCGAATACTGGACCAGAAGTGATGAAGTCTACTAATTCACCGAAGAATGGACGTTCAGCATGCTCAGCATAGTGTTTTTCAGCTAATTCTTGAGGAATTACCATTAATTTAGCGCCTTTTAATACAAAACCGCGACGTTCAAAACGGTCAACGATGTCACCTACTACTTGTCGTTCTACGCCATCAGGCTTAACCATTAAAAAAGTTTTTTCGATTGCCATGTTTAAAACACTCCTTAAATTCGTCTAACAGGTTTTACACCTACCGATAAATATTAACAAAAAATAAGCTTTAGCACAACAAAAAGCTAGAATTTACGCTTGCCCATAAACAAAGCGATGTCACGAAGCTTTTTCTTAATTGGATGTTTTGGTAAAGCATCTATTTCTTGTAAAGCTTTTTTCAAATACTTATCACTCATTTTATTAGCTTGTGTAATTGCGTCAGATTTACGCACATATTGCAACATATTTTGGCGCTCAAGCTCCGTTAATGTTCCTGCAAACACTTTTGCTAAGTAAGGTTGCATTTGTGGATCATCTTTTAATAACAAAATCGGCAAGGTAATATTGCCTTGCAATAAGTCACTACCTGCTGGCTTCCCTAATTCTTTATCTGTCGCCATAATATCTAATACATCATCGATTATTTGAAAGCTCATACCAACAAAGTAGCCAAAGCGTTTCAAATGGCTTACTGTTTTTGCATCAACACCTGCTGCCACTGCACCAATCTCACAACTTGAAGAAATAAGTAATGCCGTTTTTCGTTTAATACGTCTGAAGTAATCCTTTAAGCCCTGATCCAATCTAAACTTGTCCTCAATTTGTATCACTTCGCCATTGCAAATTTCTACCATTGTACGTGCCAAAATTTGATGAACAAGTGGATCCTCTAGCTTTGTGATGTACTCAAGTGCACGTGCAAAAATAAAATCGCCCGTGTACATTGCTACTCTGTTATTCCATTGGGATTTGACAGTTGGACGTCCTCGTCGCATATCGGAATCATCAATCACATCATCATGCACTAGCGACGCCATGTGAATGAGCTCTAAAGGCACAGCCACATTTTTCATCTTTTCGATATCATAATCGCCAAATTTTGCGCCAAGCAACACAAAGATTGGTCGGATTCGTTTGCCACCAGCTTGTAATAAATGGAGAGAAGCATCGTTAATTAAATGCGAAGACGAATTCACCGCTTTTTCTAATTCTTGTTCGATGATATCAATATCTGACTTCAAATCGGAATAGAGTAGTTTTAACTTCATCTTTTCCACGCTTGAAAACCTTCCCCCATTAACGTACCTTTTTAAAGCCCATATGCATTGCCGCAGCACCGCCACTGTATGCTTTGTACGTTACTTTTTCTAAACCTGCCTGTTCAAACATTGCCGCTAGCTTCTTCATACCTGGGAAATCATTTGCAGATTCCTGTAACCAAGAATACTCTTTATAACTTTTCGCAAAAATTTTACCAAATATCGGCATAATATATTTAAAATAAAAACGGAATAGTTGTCGATAGCCAGGTATTTCTGATTGAGATGTTTCTAAACATACAACCATGCCCCCCGGTTTTACAACACGATTCATTTCTTTTAACACTTGTAAATAATCAGGAACATTGCGTAGACCAAAACCAATCGTCACATAATCAAATGTATTGTCTGGAAATGGTAATTCCATTGCATTTCCTTGTATCAGTTCAATTTGTGGGTAAGGCGTTATTTTTTTTTCGCCCACTTGCAGCATGTTATGACTGAAATCCAGTCCCTTAACTTCGCCACTTTCTCCAACTGCTTCAGCTAGTGCAATTGTCCAGTCAGCTGTGCCACAACAAACATCTAGCGCTTTCGATCCAGGCTTGACAGCCATGCGCTTCATCGTATCGTTGCGCCAGCCTACATGCATTTGGAAGCTAATTACACCATTCATTTTGTCATAGCTTTCAGAAATACTTTCAAATACTTCGTGAACGTGCTCTTCTTTTGATTTAGCCATTTTAGAAAAACCTCTCTTATCCGTTTGTAGAAGCAATCGATGCATCTACACGTGCTTGTAGAGCTTGTTTCACATCACTTTGTAAAAATGATGCTTGTGCTATTACTTGCAACAGCTCTGTTTTTAAGCGGGCAATTTTATCTTGTAAGACGCTATTGAAGGTCGCACCTGTCTGTAATGCACTTTGTTCCAGCACTTTACTCATCAATGATTTTTGTCCACGTTGATACATAGCCCATTCTCTTTCTAATCGTAAGATCAATAAGCTCTTCTCCATTATTGGAATATAATGATGCAATGCATAAAGCTCAAAAAATTTCGCAATTAAACCTGACTCGATATTGCTAATTGAAGAACACCATTGTTCCACTGTACGCTGTTTTGCCTCATACACTTTTATTTGATGTTCGCAACGTGACACGATACCTTGTGATAAATTCCGAATTAATGCGACATTTCCCGACATTGCTAAAATTTCATAATACCGGCCACTATAAAAATCCCCAGCCAAAACGGTTAGCTGCTGTTCCTTTGAAGTGGCATCTAATTCTTTTATATGATCATGTGCCGCTAACGCTGCATATACAATTCCAACAGTTATTGCAGCTTCCCTTTGCTCTTGTTGCCACTCTTCTCCATTCAAGAAGGGCACTAACAAGTAAAACAGTTGATTTTCATCGAGCACAGGCGCTCCTGTGTATTTTTGCAAAGTTCTATGACGAACATCCATGAAAATCTCTGTTTTTAACTGTGCAATTGAATTTTGAATGTATGTTGCATTCATAGACCTTACTCCATTTCACTTTCAAATACGTTCATCATCAACATGACTTAACGCTTGCTTACTGAGTCATTATAGCATAAGCATCTATTCGGAATAAAAAGTTTTTGCTTTCACCAACACGAACGGGCAGTAGAACCCTACCACGGAAAGTACAAGAAAAAAATGGTAGGAAATCTACTTGCCCGTAAAAGCCAGTTTCACCAACACATATTACTTTTTTCATATGCATTTGGCACATCTGCAGATTATAACTAACCAGTCATCAGCACTGTATGTTGACTCTACCGACGGAAGCTAACTTACATGACTATGCTACTTTTTACCTTCACTTTGAATAACACCATGTGCTGTGTGGATTTGTGCTTTGCCACGAATTTTCATGGCAGAAGTATGCTCAGTAAATTGAGCAATCATTACTTCCCCTGCATCTAATTTTTCAGAATGATGGAATTTCGTATCCGTACCACGTGTTAACCCAATTACATGTACACCATCTTCTTCTGCCTGTATTACTATATAATCTTGCGCCATTGTCTGTACACTCCTTAAATCCGACAAATTCTTAGTCCATCATAACATAATTAGACATGCAGTTTAAGACATTTGAATAAATGACAAGACTTCTCTACGTTTTACCTCATCTTGTTCATAAATGCCACGTGCAACTGATGTAACCGTTTTAGATCCAGGCTTTTTCAGTCCACGCATAGTCATACACATATGTTCTGCTTCAATAACGACATAAACACCTTTAGGAGATAGCATTTCCATAATCGTGTCGGCTACTGATGATGTAATCCGTTCTTGTAATTGCGGACGACGTGCAATCGTTTCCACTGCGCGACCTAATTTACTTAGGCCCGCTACAATGCCGTCGTTTGGTATGTAAGCTACATGTGCTTTGCCGTAAAATGGCACTAGATGATGCTCACACATTGAGTAAAATGGGATATCCTTTACAAGCACTAGTTCTTCATGATCCTCATGGAAAACCGTTTTAAAATAATCTTTTGCATCTTCATGTAAGCCACTAAACATTTCAGCATACATTTTAGCAACGCGTTTTGGTGTATCGAGTAATCCTTCACGATTCACATCTTCGCCCACAGCTTCTAAAATCATTTTCACTGCTTGTTCTATTTTCAATAAATCTACATTCGACATTCGTAAAAACCCTCCTGCGTATCAAAACATTACACATTTCCCTATGCATCGTAGCATATCCAAAAGTTAAGCGCAAAACGACTTACTTGAATTAAAAGAAATTCAACATAACTTCTGTAATTAGGCATTAACTGCCGTCTTTGTTTCCAAATTTTATATTCAAGTTTGCTCAAAAAGTCATCTTAAAATCCATGCTATCCTTCTATAGCATTTAACATAATCAATCTTTGATGGAATGCTTGCTCTTATCCGTTCCTATTTGGCATTTATCCTCATTTTTAGTAATAAGGGACTTGTGGTGAAGCAAGTTATAGTTGTCGTTCATTATGCTATGTATACAAATCTTAGTAAAACGATTTCATGTATTACTGCTATAAGTCATTTTATAAATTAAGTTAAAAAGAGCAGCCCTCATGCTCGTTTACATGAAGACTGCTCTATGTAACTACTAGACGTGTATTATTTTACAGCATCTTTAAGCGCTTTACCTGGTTTGAAAGCAGGTACCTTGCTAGCAGCGATTTCGATTTCTTTACCAGTTTGTGGGTTACGACCTTTACGAGCCGCACGTTCACGTACTTCAAAGTTACCAAAACCAATTAATTGTACTTTGTCACCCTTTGCAAGAGCATCTTGAATTGTATCAAATACAGCTTCAACTGCTTTAGAAGCGTCTTTTTTAGAAAGACCTGCAGCTTCAGCAACAGAGTTTACTAATTCTGTTTTATTCACACCATTCACCTCCTCTCAAAGGGTCATGAACCAATTCTGTAAAAAGAGTAACACATAGAAAACCGCGACGCAACTGTATTCATTCATGATTATAACCAAAAAATGCGTTTTTCACGCAAAAAACAAAAATAACAGGACTTTTCGCATAAATACGAATAGTCCTGCACTATTTTTTTGCTCAGTATTTTCCATTTTATCTCTATAAAATAAATGTCACTAATCCTCTATCACCTTCATTCACCATACGCTCAATTGTTTGACGCATACGTTTTTTAGCTGTAGGTGGTACTGCATTCATTTTATAACGTATGCCCTCTTTTAACACTTCATGCAATGGCGTACCGAAAAGTTGTGTTTGCCAAAGCGCATCACGATCATGTAAATAAGCATGGTTTAAATCTTTTAATAACTGCTGACTGTGGAATTCAGAACCAATAAGTGGCGCAAATTCTGATTCCATATCAACACGAATAATATGATAGGATGGCGCTTTTGCTTTCATTCGTACGCCGTAGAAATTATTTTGCTTAATTAGTTCTGGAGCAGTTGGTTCGAATTCTTGCATCATTGGCAATGTTACGCCATAACCACTATTATCTGCTTCAGTAATGGCATCTTTAAAGCGTTTTTGGGCTTCTTTTGCTTCAGCAGCCTCTTTAATAAATAGCAGCCAATCGCGCTTTGTTTCAATCGGCTCTTCCAACCATTCATTACAAACAGCTTTATATAATTCACCTTGTAATGACACGCGAATAACCGCTGTACCGATTCCTGAATCGACATGTACCACTTCACTTTGATCGATAAAATCAATCGCTTTAAAGGCATCAGAAGCTTGTTGCACGTCCCTAATTTTCATCACAGACGAAAGCACTTCTTCCATCGAATCAATTAATGCCACGTTTAGTGGGTGAGTAGCATCAAGGACATCGAGCCAATCTGGTTTTTCAACCTCAATCGTCCGAATCGGAAACTCAAATAGTGCCTCTTGTAAAATATATTGAATATCAGAAGCACGCATTTGATCGATTGAAATCGCAATTACCGGAACATTATATCGTTCAAATAGCTCATTTCGAAGCTGTACTGTTTCTTCTCTTGCCGGCATTTGACAATTTAACACAATAACAAAAGGCTTGCCAATTTCGGTTAATTGCGCAACAATCTCTTCTTCCGCTTTTTCAGCTGCACGACGGCTGATGCCATTTACTGTTCCATCTGTTGTCACAACAATCCCGATATTCGCATGGTCACGAATCACTTTATCTGTGCCAATTTTCGCTGCTTCTTGGAAAGGAATTGGCTCAGTATGCCAAGGCGTATGCACGTATTTCGGACCATTTTCATCCTCATAGCCCTTTGTACCTTCAATCACATAACCAACGCAATCTGCTAAACGAATTTGGAATGTCATTTCATCTTCGCCAACCGCAATACGAGTCGCTTGAGCAGGCACAAACTTCGGCTCAGCAGTCATGATAACTGGGCCTAGCGAGCTTTGTGGCAGCTCGTCCTGTGCTCGCATTCTTTCTGTATCATCCACAATATTCGGCAATACTACAGCTTCCATTACTTTTTTTACAAATGTTGATTTACCTACCCGAACTGGACCAACAACACCAATATAAACATCGCCATTTGTGCGCTCTGCAATTTCTTTAAATACTGCTTCACTCAAGGTTTCTGCCTCCTTTATCTACGCTTTTTCACTATATGCGCCCATGCAGATAAATATGAAAATGTATGAGAATTGTTTGAGTGACTGGCACATAAAAAAAATCCCCAATCATTAGACCAACATCTAATGATTGGGGTGAAAAATTTATTTTGAATCCGTAGCTTTGCTTTCTTTCTCTTGCGCGGCTTTAGCTTCTTCCTTAGCTTTTTTGACGTCTGCATTATAAGCATCCATCATATAAGTTGGCTCTCCATTTTCATCCACAGTATATGGCACTGAATAAGCTGGAACAACAGGATACTTTTCGACAAGCAATTGACGAATATCATCACCTGGTTTCACATCTGGCTTGTCTTCTTTTAAAAGTTGGCCTAAATCAATAGAATAATCCACATGCATTTCGCCATCACCAGTCATAAAAATTGGTAATTCAGCACCTGAATATGGACTTTTCACCGTCACTTCTGATTTATAGCCTAATTTTTCAAAGTTAATTTGATACACATTATCGGCAATTGCCCCCTTTGTCGGGATATATTGCGTACCCAATTTTCGAATATTAATCTCTCGCATGCGCTCAGCAGAGTTTAAGTCTACTAACTTAACTTCAGCACTGTTTTCCGGATCCCAAATAATGTATTGATAAATACCGCCCTTTTCATAGGCATTTCCAGGAATTTGAGCGATATATTTTGGCATAAGTTTTTCAAAATCGATTAAATATTTTATATAAATATCTGTATCCATTTCACTGTTTTTAATTGGCACAAGGCCACCAGTCGCTTCACGATATTCATTGACAGCACGTTGTACGGCTGCTAACTGGTCGACATCTGGCACTTGGTTTGCGGCTTTTTCTTCCTCAGGATAGGCACAGCCACCTAACAAGACGGCAATTGCCACTGTTAAAAGAAAAGCATTTAGTTTTTTCATAACACGTTCTTCCTCCTTTTAACCATGTGGCAATAATCAGTACCATTAAAAATGTTCCAAGTCCAAACAGTATGTATGCTAATAAATTTACGATTGTACGTAAAAAACCATTTGAAATTTTATTGCAGTATAAATAAATTAAACCCACCGACAAAATCATAAAGCCGATACAATAAAAAGATACCCACATGACATCTAGTGCAGGCATATGTGCTAACGGACCCATTTTCGTCTACCACCTTTCTTCAATGACACGAGACAATCAACGTTTATTATACTATGGGCAACTTCAAAAAAGAAATGGCGCTGTAGCAAAAAAGAAAATAGCCTAACGACTTTAGTGAAAATACTATTTTTTTGATATACTTATAAAATCCAAGAAATGTACTACAGAAATAAGAACATAGCTATATTCAATTATATACCCATGGAAATTATAACATATATTTACTAAATAGAGAGAGGGTTATAAACATTAAAAGGACTTTTTGCATAATTGCATTATGAGAAAAGTACTAAAAACAACATTTCTCTTTTGTCATTTAAATTAAAAAAGGTATCTCACAGTGTGTCTGAGATACCTTTTTGTGTCCATTTCATGACAAATTCTTGCTGTTTAATAAAATGAAAGTTACGGTAATTTAATGCATCATTTCGTCAATTTCACGCTTTTTCATACGCATCATTAATGCATCAACCGCCACTTTTGGTTCTACATCGTTGAACAATACACCATAAAGTTCTGTTGAAATAGGCATTGCGACATTATATTTTTCTGCTAATTGATAGGCTGCCTTTGTTGTTCGTACGCCTTCCACTACCATACCCATTTGATCGAGTACTTCTGGCAGTTTCATACCCTTACCTAACATATTTCCAGCACGCCAATTACGAGAATGCACGCTTGTACATGTAACGATTAAATCCCCCATACCTGTCAGCCCCGCGAATGTAAATGGATTTCCGCCCATTTTGACACCTAAGCGCGTAATTTCAGCGAGTCCACGTGTAATTAGTGCCGCTTTTGCATTATCACCATAATTTAGCCCGTCTGTAATGCCTGCCGCTAACGCAATCACGTTTTTTAACGCCCCACCCATTTCTACGCCTATAACATCCTCATTCGTATAAACGCGGAAAAATTGATTCATAAACAAATCTTGGACTTTTTCAGCTGCTTCAATATTGGCACAAGCTGCCGTAATCGTTGTCGGATGATGTAATACGACTTCTTCTGCATGACTTTGAAAGTACTACAATGTCTTCGATAAATTCAGTTGGCAAGCTTTCAGCCAAAATTTCAGATATACGTTTTAATGAATCAGGCTCAATTCCCTTTGATACATGGACAAATAATACTTTTTGATTTAACGTAGCAGTCATCTTTTCACAAACTTCTCGAATAGCCTTCGTTGGTACTGCTACAATTATTGTATTGGAGTGAGCTACTGCCTTTGCAATATCATTCGTTGCATGTAAATTCTCCGGTAATAGCGTTTCAGGTAAATACTTTTTATTTGTATGTTGCGTATTCATTTCTTCAGCCTGATCTGCTCTATGCGTCCAGACAAGCGTATCATGTCCATTTTCTGCAAGTACCATTGCTAGTGCCGATCCCCATGAGCCTGCTCCTAGTACACAAACTCGTTCCATTGTTATTCCCCCTTTTAATTCCTACAGGTTAATTGCTAAAGGTCCATATGCATGCTAGACATATTTTAACCAATTAGTGATTTAGCCTAATCCTTTGAAAAAAGACGCCACCCAACAACAATTGTCGGGTTGGCGTACTGAAGTGTAATATTTTAAATTATGCACGTGCACGTGTAATTAAACGAATTGGCGTCCCTTCAAAATCGAATGTTTCACGAATTCTATTTTCTAAAAATCGCTCATAAGAGAAGTGCATTAATTCTGTTTCGTTGACGAATACCACAAACGTTGGTGGTTGAATCGCCACTTGAGTAGCATAGTAAATACGTAAACGGCGACCTTTGTCAGTCGGCGCTGGGTTACGTGCCACAGCATCTTCAATCACTTCATTCAGAATAGACGATTGAATACGCATTGCATGATTTTCACTTACGCGCTGCACAATCGGTAAAATTTGATGTACTCGTTGTTTTGTATTGGCTGATACGAAAATAATTGGAGCATAGTCTAAGAATAAAAAGTGCTCACGGATTTGCTGCGTAAAAACATTCATTGTTTTTTCGTCTTTTTCAATCGCGTCCCATTTGTTAACGACAATAACAATTGCTTTTCCAGCCTCATGTGCATAGCCTGCAATTTTTTTATCCTGTTCCTGAATGCCCTCTTCAGCATTCAGAACAACTAATACAACGTCAGAGCGTTCAATGGCACGAAGCGCACGTAACACAGAATATTTTTCTGTCGTTTCGTACACTTTTCCTTTTTTACGCATACCGGCTGTATCAATAATGACATATTCATGCCCATCATATTCGTAAGGTGTATCAATTGCATCTCGCGTTGTCCCTGCAATGTTGCTGACAATAACGCGTTCTTGACCTAAAAAGGCATTGACTAGTGATGATTTTCCGACATTTGGACGACCAATTAAAGAGAATTTAATTACGTCATCGCCATATTGGTTTTCATCCTCTTGAGGGAAGTGTTTTGCACACTCATCTAATAAATCCCCTAAGCCTAAGCCATGAGAGCCTGAAATTGGCCAAGGTTCACCAAAGCCAAGTGCGTAAAAATCATAAATCATTTCACGCATGTCCGGATTATCAATTTTGTTGACAGCAAGAACGACAGGCTTTTTTGTTTTGTATAAAATTTTTGCAACTTGTTCATCTGCTGCTGTTACGCCTTCACGGCCATTCGTCATAAATATAATAACGTCTGCTTCTTCAATAGCGATCTCTGCTTGTTGACGAATTTGTTCTAAAAACGGCTCGTCTCCAATTTCGATACCACCTGTATCAATAATATTAAAATCATGTGTTAACCACTCTGCCGAACTATAAATACGGTCACGTGTTACTCCCGGAATATCTTCTACAATCGAGACACGTTCTCCAACGATACGATTAAAAATCGTCGACTTACCTACGTTCGGACGACCTACGATGGCTACTACTGGTTTCGTCATCTGTACTTCATCCTTCCAACTTCTTATCTTTCGCTATTATACACGAAAAATGCCATTATATCATAACATATCCATCGAGGAGAGTACTTTTTACTTTTCTGCTCGACATAATCGTTGTTTTTTGTCCCAGCGTGCTCTTTAATCCTCGTATTATTCACCTATTTTATTTTCCTTTGCGCACGTGCCATTTCGCTTAGTATCACCAAATCGGCAAATTAACATGTAAACAAAGTAAGCCCCACCAAATAGGCTTCTGTAGGCAGCAAACTAGACATGGCTTCACTCATTTATTAGGCAAATGCCATGGATAGAAGCTCTTACTCGCTCACTAGAAGCGCAGTGATGGGGCTTGCATAGTTACATTCCTATGTAGCTTAATTATCATATGATGACAGACGAAAGCGAGGATACAACATCATATCCTCGCATGTCATGATTATTTAAAGTTTTTCAGTTGATCGCCGATGACATCACCAAGAGAGAAACCTGTGTTTTCTTCTGGTAATTCATAATCGATTACTTCTTCTGCCTCTGGATTTTCCAATAAATCTTTTATACTTAATGCTAGACGACCTTCGTCAACGTTAACATCCAGCACCTTCACCTGTACCTCTTGCGCTTCTTTTAACGCTTCATGTGGTGTATTAATATGTTTATGCGCAATTTGCGATATATGCACTAAGCCTTCCACACCAGGGAACACTTCTACAAAAGCACCAAACGATGTAAGGCGTTTGACTTTCCCTACAAGTATTGTGCCTTTCGCTGCACGCTCTTCAATATTCGACCAAGGTCCAGGAATTGTTTCCTTAATGGATAATGAGATACGTTCATTCTCTGGATCTACCGACAGAACTTTTACCTTCACTTCTTGTCCTTCTGATAAAACCTCACTGACATCACTTACATGCTCATGTGATACTTGTGAAATATGAACAAGGCCATCGATACCACCAAGGTCAATAAATGCACCAAACGATGCTATACGTTGCACTTTACCGTCTAATACATCACCAGCTTTAATTTGGTTAATGACATTTTTCTTCTGAGATGCTTTCTCAGATTCAACTACAGCTCGATGTGATAAAATTAAGCGGTTTTTTTCTTTATCTAGCTCAACAATTTTAAAGCTTAATACTTTCCCTTTATAATCTTCAAAATCATCAACAAAATAATCTTCTACTAAGGATGCCGGAACGAAGCCACGAACTCCTAAATCAACAACAAGACCACCTTTAACAATATCCTTTACTTCCGCTTCGAAAACTTCCTCAGCAGTAAATTGTTGTTCAAGTGTATCCCATGCTTTTAAGGCATCTACTTTACGTTTTGATAATACATAGTTTCCTTCTTCAACTTTTGTAATCATCAATTCTAACTCATCCCCAACGGAGATTGCGTCAGACGCTTTTTCAATGTGTAAGCTCGATAATTCACTTATTGGTACGATACCGTCAAACGGTGCACCTGGAATTGAAACAGTTACCGCTTTTTCATCAACCTGCTCTGCAATACCTTTGACGATATCACCTTCGTTAAACGTTTGTTCTGCATAGTTCATTTCTTCAGACATATGTAACCCTCCTTCGCATCTTCCCTTACTATTTTATTCGATATTGAAGACAAAGACAAAAATAAATCCTTTAAATTCAAAAAATGTCTGAAATTTTAGGATTTATACCATTTTTTCTTGTGCTAATTTTAAAATGGCCTGTGCTGCGGCATCAATTGATAGCTCCGTTGTGTCTAAAAATATAGCATCCGCTGCTTGAATCAGTGGTGATGCTTCGCGCTCACTGTCCATTTTGTCGCGCAAAGCAATCTCTTCTTGGAGCTTTTCTATTGAAGACGCGATCCCTCTTTTTTCATTGTCAATAAAACGACGTCTTGCACGTTCTTCTACAGTAGCAGACATGAAGATTTTGAGTTCAGCATTTTTTAACACATGCGTCGCAATATCCCGTCCATCCATCACAACACCACCATTTGCAGCAAGTTTTTGCTGCTGTGCGACCAACAATTCACGTACTTTGGCATGTGCTGCTACTTGTGAAACAGATGATGTCACTTCGTTAGAGCGTATTGCATCTGATACGTTTTCGCCGTCTAAAAAAACAAGTTGACCTTGAGGAGATGGCTTTAATTCAATTGAGCTAACGGCTAACATTTCTGCTAATTTTGCTTCATCATCTAAATGTATGTTTTGTTGCATCGCTTTATACGTAACTGCTCGATACATTGCACCCGTATCGATATACGTGAATCCTAGTGATTCTGCAACGATTTTCGCGATTGTACTTTTCCCAGCTCCTGCAGGTCCGTCAATCGCAATTTGAATGTTTTTGTTCATTATGCTTCCCTACTTTCTTTCACACCATATTGTATCATACTAACAAAAAAAAGCCCTCTATTTACAAGAGGGCTACTGCGATTTTAATCATCGAAAGGATTTAATTCTTTACGGCGATTGACTAGCTGACGTTCGAAGCAGAAACGCACAATATGTTGTTGATCGATATCATCCGTATCTGTTAACTGAATGGTAGCAATTGTCTTATCTTCTTTTTCAAATATCTTAACAACAGTAGCTTCTGTTACGACATAAATGACATCTCCATTGGCAAATGGTAAGACAATCGTTAACTTAACATCATCATCGTCTTTGAAAGCTACATCACCTTTCAAAATTAGTGCAATACCACCCGCACTGATATCCGCTGTGACTAATTGATACTTAAATTCATTAAATTGAACTGCCACATCAACAGGTGTTTCAACACGAACATATTCACGGCGTTGAATTTTAATAAAATCATCTTCTTGAGGGCAATGCAACATAATCATCGGTATATTGCCCGCCTTGCGTCCTATTACTTCTGTATTGAATGCATAGGAAAGCTTATCCTCTGTTCGAAAGGTTGCCCTAAATTCTGAACCATCTATTAAAAAAGCGGTTTTCTTTGTTACTACATTTGTTGGATAGTCAATATAAAGAATATTGTCTTTTTGTTCAACTACTTTACAGCGGAATTTCTCTATACGTTCTGTATAAGTAGGTTCTAGTTGTAATAGTGTTCCAATTTTTATTTCCATGAGCATCTCCCCGAACAATATATATACCTCCATTATCGCATGGGATGTAAATTTTGGCTATATGAACTGGGAGCTTTTTCTTTATCTTAGGTTAAATATTCTACTTTTAAAACATTGTGATTTTCAGCATCAATGACAATACGGAATGTTTCTTGCGTCTGTTCATCTCGAACGGCTATCACTTCATAGCAAAGTCGTTGCTCGAATTGTCCATTATCCGTATAAATATTTTTCACTTCTTCCACACGCACATTATTATCAAAGAAAGATTTCCAATCAATTGGATTGGCTTTTTGAGGTTTGATTGATTCTTCTTGGATATATTCCATTGCATTGGCACCTAGTAATTCCCCAGTATCTTTTGCAATTTTTAACTGAACACCATCCGCATAGATTAATGCATTATCACCAGGATGAACGCGTGCAAATGTAACATGCCATGCTAAATGATTTTCACGAGCTTCAACATAAGCAACATCTTTCATTTCCAATCGCTTTAAATGTTCTTCAGCTTTTTTAATTATTTCATCTTGGGAAAGTTTTGCTTCATCCACAGGACGTTCCACTAAATAGGACAGTAAATGTCCTCCTTTTTCAGTTAAATCTACATAGCCTAAGCGAATTCCTTGGTGGAACTGTATGTGATAAAACGGATACGGTGCGGTATCACTACTTTTGGTCACAGTAAATGTAGCATCTTTAATAAGCGGGAATAAATATTTTACTTTTTCCAATGCTTCTTTTTCCGTAATAACTGAATCTTGTAACGCTTTTAATTCTATTTTCTTTTGCCAATCTGCTTCACTTAAAGTAAGCGGGAAATCACTTTCACCATAATCTTTTAGTGTTTTTTGAATATTATCGAAAGAGGTATTAGGATTTTTATTGTCTACTTGACGCATCCAAACATCCATTTTTCCATCTTGCTTGTAGTAATCAACCGTTGCTGTCGTCCACTCGTCAGATAAAGCTTGTAAATTCGTAGAAATTTGCGGCATTTTTTCTCGCCATGCTTCATAATCCCCCGATTTTGCTGTTTTCTTTGCTTCATCTCCTAGTTTTCCCAAATAACCTAGCCACTGATTAGAAAGTTCTTGCCCAATTGGAATATTCGCTATAGAAGAACGTACTTCAGAGCTTAGTCGCCAAATAGAATCTAACTCACTATCGATCGCCTGTTCATCCTTAAATAATAAGGATTGTGAAACGGCTCTTTGTAAGTATGATAATTTTTCAGAAGCGTCCGTTAATTTTTCTGTATACTGCGCATGTACAGTACGTTGTAAACTTTCTTTATCGCCATGTAAATCAATGCTATAGGCACCCAAACCAATTACTGCTATTGTTAAAATAACGAGCATTGTTCTCAATTGTTTTCCTCCTTTCTATGAACAGAAAATATGCTCACCTATTTGTTTTATTTGAGGACGAGTCCAAATCCACTTACTTGTTGCTGTTTTTGGATTAAAGTAATACAGGGCATTTTCCGATGGATCCCAGCCATTCATAGCATCAATGACCGCTTCCTTTGCACGTTGGTTCGGCTCTAACCAAATTTGTCCATCTGCTACTGCTGTAAATGCTAATGGTTGGAATATAATACCTGATATTGTATTAGGGAAATCAGGGCTTTCTAGTCGATTTAAAATCACTGCTGCTACAGCAACTTGCCCCTCATAAGGTTCTCCCCTCGCTTCTCCGTAAACGGCATTAGCGATTAGCTGTAAATCTCGTTCTGTATACTTTGGTGGAATTTGTGTATCGGTACCATTACTATTGCTGCTACCACTGCTGTCACCACGATTTGCTGTACTGCCTCCACCACTATTTTTCACCTGTTGATCAAGAGGCACACCACCATAATAGGTAAATTGATTGCCTGCTTTTAATTGCGCTTTTACCCAATTCTCATCATAATCTGAATAGCCAGCTAACGCTTTTTTCGTCTTTGCCCCCGCTATTCCATCAATCGGCAATCCATATTTTTCTTGGAAATTTCGCAGTGCCCAATACGTGTTGTAGCCAAATTTCCCATCAATTTTACTTTTATAAAATCCTAAGTATTGTAGTCTAGCTTGCAGCTCAATCACGTCATCTCCATAAGCACCACGAGCAATCTGTTGATCGCTAAACGCTATGGCGTCATTTTGCGGTATCGAGACTATACTAATCGCAAATAGGAAAGCAAAAAGTATGCTTAATAAACGCACAATCATCACTCCTTTTTTTTATAGCTTGAAACAAAAGACACTTTTTATACATTGATAAAAAAGAAAAAAACGTAGAAATCATTTTTAGATTTCTACGTTTTTATATTTTTTTATGCATATGCAAATGTTGGACAAGATGATAGTGCGCTAGCTTTACTTTACGTAAGCCAAACCACCATAAAAATAACATAAACGGTATCATTAAATATACCCAATGCCCTTTAAATGATAATATTGTATTGTATAAAATGTGTAATACTACCGGTGCGCAAATGGCCATTGCAATCATTTCTTTCGTCTTTGCATTTTTTGAAAATTTAGCACGTCCATAGTAATAGCCCATTACTACACCGAACAGAGCATGACTGGATACGGGTAATAACGCGCGCATAAACGCCGTGTTTAAACCGAAAGAAAATAAATATAATATATTTTCTATCGTAGCAAATCCAAGAGATATACTCGCACCGTACAATATACCATCATAAGGATCATCAAATTCCACATGATTGTAAATAGCTATTAACAGAACAAACCATTTAAAAAACTCTTCAATGACACTTGAAAAAAGGACATCTTGTAAATAAAGATATCGAAAAACTCCCTCCTCCGTTAATACATATTGTAAAAACAAGATAGGGAAAGTTAGAAAAGCACCATACAAAAACGTTTGAAGTAAAGTTCTTCTTGGCTCCGTTGCCATTTGATTGCGCAAATAGAAGTAACTAAAAAGCGCTAGACCGGGAGCAATGGCAGCTGATAAAAGAATGATCATGTTGCCGGCTCCTTTCAACAATAGACTGATTTCATTATACCATGTAATGACAAAAAAACTTTTTAAAAGGAGATATATTTTTATGAAAAAAACAATTTTATTAATTCATACGGGTGGCACAATTTCCATGGCAATGAGTGATGAAGGTGCGGTGATGCCTAACAAGGAAAATCCATTAATAAAAGAGAGTAAAAAACTTGATACACTGGCATCTATAAAAGAAGTGGAGGCGTTTAATCTTCCTTCACCACATATAACACCAAAAGAAATGCTTCATTTACGTAACTTAATTATGGAAAAAACTTCAACAGAACATTTTGATGGTGTGGTCATTACACACGGCACAGATACTTTAGAAGAAACAGCCTATTTTTTAGAGTTAACAACCAATTTATCCATTCCAATTGTCTTAACAGGCGCAATGCGCTCCTCCAATGAGCTAGGTGCTGACGGCATATACAATTTAGTGGAAGCTGTTCGTGTAGCGATAGATGCTGAAGCAAAAGACAAAGGTGTGCTAGTTGTAATGAACGATGAAGTCCATTTGGCTGTCAACACAACAAAAACGAGTACGAGCTCAGTCAATACATTTCAATCCCCACAATACGGCTCAATCGGACTTATTACAAAAACACGTATTCTGTTTCATCATGCCCCGATTCGTCGCCAATATGTAGATGTACAAGGCTTAACAAAACGAGTAGCGATGTTGAAAGTATATGCAGGAATGGAAGTTGATTTACTTGATGTGGTCCTCGCCTGCCAATATGATGGTGTTGTACTTGAAGGACTTGGACAAGGCAATGTACCACCAACAGTTGTTAAAGGCATTGAAAGTCTATTGGAACGAGGTATTCCGGTCGTTTTAGTTTCTAGATGCTTCAATGGCATCGCAGAAGGCGTATACGGCTACATTGGTGGTGGTAAAATGCTGGAAGACTTAGGCGCCATTTTCGCCACAGGTATTAACGGACAAAAAGCACGCTTAAAGTTACTAATCGGTTTAAATACAGCAGGGAATCCTTTAGACTTAAAAGAGTTTTTCCAGTAATAGTACTGCCCCAATTGTTAGACACCACCTAACAATTGGGGCAGTTTATAGTTAGTTTGAGATGTCACTTATAAATCAACTGTTTGCTTATAGAAAGTTAACAAATTTTGCAAGCGCCTATAGGCTAACTCAAAATCAGGTTGAATCACCGATAACTGTATAAAATTTCGATGTTTTAAATAGTTACTATCTGCATGCACAAATAACCCGTTTAATTTTAAATCTGTTGCTAGCTTGGTTAAGCCATTTGGACATTGTATAGTGATGATCATTGGATACGCTGTGATTGGTAAACGATAATGCATAAAAGGCAACTGCAACAATGCCTCATAGCGCTGCTGTAGTTGATGATAACGCGCTGGATAGGCTTGTAAGGCTTCCACTACATTCCCAACTAGTGCTGCTGGTAGTGTATAGGGAATTGTTCCATGTTGATAATTGGTTAAATCCAAATAGGCAGGCAACGCTGTCACAGGCTCTACAAGTTCTTGAGAAAACACAAAGGCCAAACCACTCAATGCCCCAATAGCTTTACCACTCACCGCTGTCGCTAAATAGCAATCGTCCAATAAAAACGGCATAGCACCAAAAGAGCTAATACAATCAACACAAAGTTTTATGTTATAGCGCTTAGCCAACTGCTTCATCCCGTGTAAATCATTGCATGCACCTGTTGACGTTTCTCCGTGCACCATAAGCAACCACTGATAAGCCCCCGTTTGTAATAAATCCTCCAATGCCTGCATGTCAAATGCGCTTCCCCACGCTTGCGTAACAACATCAAAATCCAATAACCAACGTTCTGCCTGCTTCTGAAGACGCTCTCCAAATTCGCCATTTGTTAAAATAAGTCCATGCCCCGCTTGTTGAGCCTTGAGTTGCCCAAGCATCACTTCATTTGCGAGCGTCCCTGATCCAACGATTGTAGCGACTTGTTTAGCCCCAGATAATTCAAGCAACTTGCTACGCATACGTGCATAGAGCGATTGAAAGGCTTGTGACCTGTGCGACATATCAGAATACACAATTGCTCCCTGCTGTTTCACTTACTCTGGATAAAATGTATAACTTTCTTGCGCAAGCTTGTGTTGCAACGACTGTTCAAATTGTTGCCTTGTTAAGACCATTGGTAAAAACATTGCTTCGTTTGTTCCTACCGCAGGTGCGAATTGGCTAAAGCCCATTTGTTTATACATCTTTTCCTCACGTGTAGTACCTGAGATAACAGCTGCTGAGTACCCCTTTTCATAGGCAAATGCATTTAATGCTTGTGTTAATCTGATTAGTACTCGACCTGAGCGGTAAGGCTTTTTCACTGCGAGTAAGCGAATTTCACAAAGCTTTGTACAAATTTCCTTTGGTAAAAATTGCTCTACTTCGCCAATTTTTTCATCGATTGAAAACGGTCGCTGATCTCGAAAGGCTAGCATACCGATAAGCTCAGTACCTTTATACACCACTAAATACGTATTTTCTTTATGGAAACGATCGACTTTTCTTTTCAGCGCATTTGGTTCATGTTGTGGAATTTCCTCAACAAAAGTTTCATAATTCAACTGCGCAATTGCATCAAATTCCTTTTCTGTCTGTGCGACTTTACACCAGTACATAAATTCACTTCCCTCTTCTCAATGACTCCTTTATATTGGATGAATGCTTCAATAGCATACACATAATGGCAACAAGTATCGGTATGTATAACTGTAAATGTCCTGTCAGTACAATTGCGCCAATGTAAAATACAAAGCCACCTAACATGCCGAGTGTTAAACTTCTTGTTACACCAAGTACAATAGCTGTACCGACAATCATCATTGAAAATAAAGATGGAGAAAGGGCAAGTCCAACACCAATAAACGTTGCAACCCCCTTACCACCATTAAATTTTAGCCAAATCGGATATAAATGACCGAGAATCACGAAACAGGCTCCAGCCATAATAACCCACTGTTCCAAATGCCAGAAATAGCCCAATGTTACAACTAGTACACCTTTTAATGCATCCCCCAAAAATGTCCACATAAATGCAGCCTTGCCAATTACACTCCCTGCATTTCTGGCTCCAAGATTTTTACTACGTTCTTGTTGCAAATTGACACCATACATTTTTCCAACGAAATAAGCCGTCAAAAAGTTTCCAACACTATAACTAAATAGCCAATAAAGCCAAGTCATTATTCCCCTCCTTCTACAGTCTAAAGAAGCTGTATAAGCAGTGCATGCCTATACAGCTTCCTTTTTCTTTTATAGCTTTCTTTCCGCAATAGCTTGAGCAATACAATCCCCATGGAAGCGGTCATTTTCTATAAAAATTTCATTGGCATTATTCCCTGCTGCAATAACCCCAGCAATAAATAATCCAGCTACATTGGTTTCCATTGTTTCTGGATGACAAAATGGTCGACCTGTTTCTTCGTCAATTGTAACTCCCATCGCACGGATAAATGAATGGTCTGGATGATACCCTGTCATAGCAAAGACAAAGTCGTTTTTTATCATTTCTTCACGACCATCAATATTAATGATGACTTCATGCTCACGGATTTCCTTCACAATTGTATTAAAATGCATTGTGACTTCTCCATTGCGCACAACACCTTCAAATTCTGGTAAGACCCATGGCTTAATACTTGATGAATACTCGCTACCTCGATAAACAACTGTGACACGAGCGCCCGCTTTGTTTAATTCTAAAGCTGCATCTACTGCTGAATTTTTGCCACCAATCACAAGGACATCCGTATCAAAAAATTCATGGCCTTCTTTAAAATAATGGTGAACTTTAGGTAATGCCTCGCCAGGAATATTCATATAGTTAGGATGATCATAGTAACCCGTTGCAATGACCACATAGGGTGTTCCATATACATCCTTATCAGTCGTAACAGTAAAAAGTTCCCCTGATTTGACAACACTTTCGACTTTTTCAAAACGGTTTACTTGAATATTTTTCAAGCGTACTACTTCACGATAATAAACAAGTGCCTGATTTCGCTTTGGCTTCCGTCCTTCAATAATAAATGGTACATCACCAATCGCTAAACGTTCACTCGTACTAAAAAAAGTTTGATGTGTAGGATAATTGTAAATAGCGTTTACGATATTTCCTTTTTCAATTACAATCGGTTGTAAACCAATTTTTTGCAAAGATATTGCTGCGGCTAAACCACAAGGGCCTCCTCCAACAATAATTGCATCAACTTGTTGCATTGTTTGACACTCCTATCAAATTGGCATCAGCGTATTAAACACAAATGCTTAACTGTTGCAGATGAGCTCCCTTTAGGGCATCTACAAAATGATTTCAAAATCCACTATCGTTTCCATTATACGCCTTCTATACATTTTTGGTTGTTTATTTATCCGAAATATCGATGTCAATAATATGACACTCTGGTTTCGCGCCTAAACGTAATGGCAATAAAGTTGTACCATAGCCATTACTTACGAGCGTCATAATGCCTTCACGTTGTCGATAGGAGCCTAGCGGATGCACCCCATATGGCCTCACTCGTATTTGCCCACCATGCAAATGTCCACCAATCATTAAGTCAGCTCTAAATTTTGCTCTTACTCGGGCAAAGACACCTGGATTATGTGAAATAAAAACGACTAAATCCTCCTCACCCACTTTTTCAAAAGCAGCATCAAAACTATATTTCATTGTCGAAGTATCTTCAATCGCACTTATCCAAAAGCGGTTCTTATTAGGCAATAACACAGCATCATTGGCGATAATCTTTACACCATGCTGTTGTAAAATAGCTCGAAGTCGCTCCTCGCCCACTTCTCTATCATTATTTCCCCAGACAAAATAAGTAGGACCTAACGGTGTCAATAAATCGAGATTTTCATGAATACGCTGAATCGGCGTGCGTCCATCTGCAAAATCTCCACCGATGATGACCGCATCAAATGTACTTTCTAATCGTTCAATCATTGAGCGATTTATTTTCCGTAAATGCGTATCTGAAATAAAAAATAGTCGAATCTTTTCTGGTTGACCTTTAAGTGATAATTGATGATGCAACACATTATTTTCGTGCGCGACCTTCCACATGTAGAGTAGGAAGGCGATAACTATTAAAAGAAATAGTCCAATATATAGCATTCCCTCACTTCTCCTTACGATAGCAAAAAGGCGATTCAATACGCTATAGAATCGCCTTTTTGCTAATTAGACGTTTGCCTCAACCTTATGTTGGTGTTGACGTTTGTCCTTTATTTTATACTAGAAAAACATCGTTGCCAAAGAATGACACCGTTTTTCTTATGGTAGTTTAATGACTTGCCCAACAATTACCGTGTCAGAAGTCATACCGTTCGCAGCTCGAATTTTCGCTAGCGTTGCTTCACTACCATCACCGTAGTGATTCAATGCAATACGATATAGATTTTCATTAGGTTTAACTGTATGTGTTTTTGCTGGTGTCGCATTTTGCTTTTCTTGTTCGGCTTTACGAGCTTGTTCCGCTTTACGTGCTTGCTCCGCTTTTTTCGCTTCCTATTTTTGCTGCCTCTGCCTGTTGCTGTGCTTTCTTCGCTTCTTCCGCTTTTTTCGCCTCTTCAGCTTTTTCGCTTCTTCTGCCTTCTTTGCTTCGTCAGTAGCTTTTTGTTGTGCAGCTAGCTTTTCAGCATCTTTTTGCGCTTGTTCTTTTGCTTGTTCATTTGCTTTATCATCTTTTTCTTTATCTGCTGATGTAGATGCTTCCGCTTTTCCATCAGTCTTATCAATTTCTACAACAGCATCCATCGTATCTTTTTCAGCTTCTTCAATCGTTTTACCAGGATCATAGAATTGCACAAAATAAATTAATATAGTTAATGGAATTAAGATAAATGTAACAAAAAGAATCGTCATTAAAGGAAATTTACGTTGTTTTGTATTTTTCGGCTTTTTGTTATTACTTCCATTTTTATTCATTCTTGAAACTCTAGATAGATTTTGCTGTTCTTGTTGTTCTTCTTCAAATGACTGACGATGTTCTTCGATTTTATCACGATAGTCTTCTTTACTCATTCGACTTTCCTCCAACCTTGCTACGCATTCTTCTATCATTCTATTATGACGAATTTTGCGAAAAAAGTAAATGACCGTAAGTTTAGTCTAGTCGCTTATTAAAAGCTGTTTTAATCGACTTTCCCACGCCATCATTTCTACTTTCTTCTCTTCCTTCATGCGTACTGTATTGATTTCATCATAATGGATTCCACAATTTTCACAACAGTTTTCAGGTTTTTTCTTCAATTTTTGCCCAAAATACCCGACAAGTTGCTCGCGCAAACAATCTTTTGTCTTTATAATTTTTAACATTTCATCCACTGCCTGATATTTTTCAAGTGCAAAATGACGAAGTCGTGATTTTACTCGTTCTTCAGGTTCCTGATGGAGCCAATAATCTAGCACACGAAAGGCTGTTTCACTCAACTCAGCATTTTTTAACATTTGAGAGGGGGCAATACGCTGCAATACAAGCTCTTGATAGCGATCGACATGACTAGATGACGGTAAATCTCCTGTTACTACAAATTTCGCCAGTTCCTCGTCACCATCGCTGTAAAGTAAAATCGCAAGTGCAGGTTTACCATCACGACCTGCGCGCCCAATTTCTTGCATATAATTCGCAACATTGGCAGGCATTGTCTCATGTATCACCTGTCGAATATCTCCCTTATTAATGCCCATACCAAACGCATTGGTCGCCACAATCCAATCTAACTCTCCATCGATAAACTGCTGTTGAATAAATTGACGATCCTCCGCACTATAGCCTGCATGATATGCGGCAGCTCGCAAACCCGCTTGCATAAACAGTTCACAATATTGCTCAGCACGCTTGCGTGATGACAAATATAAAATACCTGGTCCAGCGGTTTTTTTTACATGCTCCACTATCCATCTTGCTTTATCGCCCCTATCCTCGAAAAGAACACGTCCGAGGTGAATATTTGGACGATCAACATTATACATAAATTCAAACGGTGCATGCAGTGATAGTGTAGCATGAATATCTTTTACTACTTTTTCAGTTGCAGTCGCAGACAACGCTAATACAGGGGGACGATTACCTTGTGAAAACCAGTCGCCAATGCGCAAATAATCCGGACGAAAATCAAATCCCCACTGCGAGATACAATGTGCTTCATCCACAACGATAAGACTTAACGTCATATTTGCTAACTTCTCCTGTACCTGTTGTTGTAACAACATCTCCGGCGATGTGAAAATAAAGCGATACTGTTCTAAAAAATGGAGAGCATATCGTTTTTCTTCTACTGTTAAAAATGAATTTAATGCTACTACCCTTTTTTCACCAAATCGCTTCAGTTGCTCTACTTGATCTTGCATTAAAGACAATAGCGGAGACACTATTAACACTGGTTTTTGCAATAAATAAGCGGGCAACTGATAGCACAATGATTTACCCATGCCTGTTGGCAATAATGCAATAACATCTTTCCCGCTAAGAATTGCTTCAATTACCTCTTTTTGCCCTGGTCGAAAGGTGGCATAACCGAAATATTTTGCTAATGTTTGCTCTAGTTCCATTATACTTCTCCTTTCGCGAGGACAAGTCTGAGCTGGAAATAACTCAAGTCATTGACCACTTCATGCAATGCCTTTAATTTCTTTGTTTGATATTGCTTGGATGCCTGCCAAACTTTTTCCGCTTCCTCATAAGAGACGAACGGACCAATCGAAAAGTTCGGTTCGTTCATTGCTATTTCAACTAAATGATCTTCAATTGTACTTTGTTTCAACTTTCTAATTTGAACAATCTGCTCAATTGAATACCCTTGTTCATATAAATAAGCGGTTTGCTGTGTCGAATCTGTCAACAATGCCTTTACTCGCAATTCTTCTGCTATTTTGCCAAGCAACGGGTAGTTGTTTGTTGCATGCACTTCATTCAATAGTGTATGTAGTAACTCAATAAATGCTAATTGACTATCAAGTACCGTTTCTTTGCGTTCAACGGAAAGTTGCTGCCATGTCCAACCTGGTAAACTATAGCCACTCAATCGATAAAGGGCAAGTTGCTTATTACTTTCAGAAACGGCTAGTGTTGCGAACACACGCAAGCATTCATCCAGTAATTGCTGTTGCAAATGCCCTGATTGATATTGCTGATCTTGTAAAAAAGCACGTACCCATGATTGTACTTGCGTATCCTTACTAATTGGTGAAAATGACCGAATTCCCTCTTTTTGATAGGACAAACTTTGTACAACTAAGGAAAGCCGCGCAAAAAACACATGTTCATTTCCTCGATAATGCCAACCGTCAAATAAAAAAGTTGGTGTTTGCGCTGCTCGCTGTAAACCTAGCTTTTTCATGGAATAGTGACCTGATTCCTGCATAATTAACCAACTATATTGCAAAAAGGTAGAAACAGCTTCATCAAATGTCGCACGAGGTAATTTTGGGAGTAATCCAAAATAGTTATGTAACTGAAACAGTCCCACATCTTGAATTGTCTTACCTGAACGCTTTCCTCTAAGGATATGATATACTGCAGATACGGTTCGTTCATTATTTAGTTTTTGAAAGATTTGCAATAAAATTTGATAAAACATTGAAGCAAATTCCTCCAATTTAATAGTATTAGGTTGAAATGTCAGTTAAACATCTTTAAAATGAGTATGAAGCTTTGTAGGAACATCGTAAAAGGAGAGAAAGAAATGGCTAAATACACAATTGTTGATAAAGATACATGCATCGCTTGTGGCGCATGCGGAGCCGCAGCACCAGATATTTATGATTATGATGATGAAGGAATTGCCTTCGTTATTTTAGATGATAACATGGGAACTGCTGAAGTTCCAGAAGATCTACTAGAAGACATGCAAGATGCTTTTGAAGGTTGCCCAACTGATTCTATCAAAGTGGCTGACGAACCTTTTGACGGCGACTCTTTAAAATTCGAATAGTCTATACCTTACTAAAAAGGCATCCAATAAAGGATGCCTTTTTGCATGGATTCACCGTTAACAATCTCAATGATTCCTAGAATTGAAGAACGCATTAAAATGAATCTCATGCCCTTTTCATCTTGTTATTGCAACCATAATTTATGTATGATAAGATTTTAGTAGTTGGTACTAATAACAGATATTATTTCGTAAAGGGGATTCTTATAAATGATGGATAATTTATTACAATTAAAAGATAAAAATATTGTCGTAATGGGCGTTGCAAACGATCGCAGTATTGCTTGGGGGATTGCTAAACGTTTATTTGATGTAGGGGCAAACGTGATTTTCACATATCGTCAGGAACGTTCTTTAAAAAAATTACAAAAACAACTTGAAAATTATGGGCATGCAGATGCTCTTGTTGTGCAATGCGATGTGAACAGTGATGAAAGCACAAAATCAGCATTCGATGAAATCGGATCAAAAGTTGGGGTTATCCACGGTATTGTGCACTCAGTAGCATTTGCCAATGCAGAAGATTTACACAATCGCTTTTTAGAAACAACTCGTGATGGCTATGCATTTGCCCAAGATACAAGCGCCTATTCCCTTATTTCTACAGCCAAAGCAGCACATCCATATATGACAGAAGGCGGCTCAATTGTAACAATGAGTTACCTAGGTGCAGAACGTGTACTTGACGGCTACAACGTAATGGGTGTTGCCAAAGCAGCATTAGAAGCATCTATGCGCTACCTTGCTGCCGATATTGGTCAAGACAATATCCGTGTCAATGCAATATCTGCAGGTGCTATTCGTACACTTGCTGCGAAAGGCGTTCCTTCATTTAATACAATTTTACACAAAATTGAAGAGACAGCACCGTTAAAACGTAATGTTCAACAAGATGAAGTAGCTGATATGACAATCGTGATGTTATCTCACTTATCACGTGGTGTAACAGGCGAAACAATCTATATTGACGCAGGCTATAATATAATGGGTTAACACCTAAAAAGTGTTAGATTGATTGTCGACAATCAATCTAACACTTTTTCTTTGCTTTTATTAATGCCTAGTTGTAACACTAACTTAGCACCTCACGCTAATGCCCAGTAAGGAACCGTTGTTTGGCAATAACGCTTTTTAAAACAAATGTTAGCCCACAAGCAATGACTAAAAAGACAGTGATCATGGCAACCACACCCATCCAGCCAAAATGCATCCAAAATATGCCTCCTACCGTTCCACCGACACTAGAGCCAAAATAGTAGAAAAATAAATATAAAGACGATGCTTGTGCTTTATCATGAGTAGCTCGTTTGCTCACCCATCCACTTGCGATTGAATGGGCTGCAAAAAAACCAAAGGTAAACACTGTAATTCCTACTATTTTTAATAAAAGTAGACCTTGTAGAGTAATAATGGCACCAGCTAGCATAATTGCAATGGCTAACAATAACATTTTCTGACGCCCAAAACGATCAGCTAAACTGCCAAACCACGCAGAGCTAAATGTCCCAACTAAATAAATTACAAATATCCAACCGACAATTGTGGCACTCAAATGATAGGGAGGTGCCATTAATTTAAAACCAATATAATTGTAAAGTGTTACAAAGCTTCCCATTAGCACAAAACTAATAGCAAACAAGCACTGCATGGATGGGTCCTTTAAATGCTGCATAAGTGATTTGGTTAAAGCTTTTATTTGTAACGGCCTTGCCGAAAAATGCTGCGAGTTCGGTAGCATCCAGACAAATAACACACTAATGATTAAACTAATGATACCAAGTACAATCATACCAACCTGCCAGTTATAAAGGTCTGTTAATGTACCAATAATGACACGTCCACTAAGACCACCTACAGAATTGCCACTTATGTAAAGTCCCATTGCAATACCTAGGCTAGATGGGTTCATTTCCTCTCCTAAATAAGCCATCGCAATTGCTGGTAAGCCTGCAAATACAACACCTTGAATAACACGCAATACTAATATGGTTTCAAAATTTGGTGAAAAAGCGAGTGCTAGCGTCAAAATGGATGCTGCAAATATCGAAATCGTCATTAATGACTTTCTACCCCACGCCTCAGATAATGAGCCAACAATAATCATACTAATCGACAGTGCCAATGTGGTCACCGATAGTGACAAACTCGCTACTGCTGGCGAGACATGGAATTCCTCTGCAAATGTCGGTAACAATGGCTGCGAAACGTATAAATTCGCAAAGGTAATAAAGCCTGCTAAAAATAAAGCCCAATTTGCTTTGTGGAATGCCTTTGTTCCTTTCTCTATATACTCCATTTCAATCTCCTCCATTTACGAGTCCATCTATCTATTATTCTAATACAATATTCTCCAAAATACAGTGCGAATTGTCGAAAAATAGACAAGAATAAAGAGCTTCTTTATATTTTCTACCATTTTCATTTGACAATTCTATACATTGCTAAATAGTATTATTTCTATTTTTTCCAATTAATACATTTAATAGTAATAATAGTGATTTAATGTTAAATGCATGTTTTTGCTATGTTGAATTCGGCGTTTATATGCTACAGTGAGTAATATAATGACTGTTATTCTACAATTTGGAGGTATTTCATGAAAATAATCGAAGCTTTAGCACAATCAGCGCACTATATCCATCTTGCATTAAAAGAAGAAGCCATTGTAGCTGTCGTTGATAAAGAAAGTGAAACAGTTGTAAAATACTTAGCAGGTAAACGTGTTGACTCAGGTTATGTAGATGGGCAACAAGTAAATGCAAATGATCAAAATGTTTACATCGCCTTTACTGGAAAAAATGCAGATGTCATCATACCCGAGGATGTATATGGCATTGCCATTAACGCCTTTGCATTTCCAATTCGAGAAAATGGCAAAGTGATTGGCGCTCTAGCGTTTGGACTTCCTATCGATAATGAGCTAAAACTCGAACATTATATGAATACAATGGATAGTATCGTCTATAACCTTCAAGATAAAGTACATAACATCGCCTCTCATTCGGAGGAGTTAGCTGCCACTAGTGAGGAGATTAATAAACAGGCACAACATGCCCTAGAAGATTCTGAAAAAACAAATGATGTCACAGATTTAATAAAAAACATTTCTCAACAGACAAATTTACTTGGCTTAAATGCCTCGATTGAAGCTGCGCGTGCGGGTCAGCATGGAGCTGGTTTTAATATCGTAGCACAGGAAGTTAGAAAGCTTTCTTTTGAAACGTCAAGTGCCACGGAAAATATTGAAGCTTCTCTGCGCAATATTACTCGAAATCTTGATAATTTAAAGAAAAACATGGGTCAAATCTCCTATGCGACTAATGAACAAGCACAACTTGTCCAAGATTTTAGTGAAATTATCGACGAACTTACAACCTTAAGTCAAGAAATGAAGGGCTTCATGCATAATGCCTTGAAATAAACTATCGAAACGGAGGGCTACAATACCAATGCAGATTACAATCAATCACGAACTAATGTTAAGAACCATCACGCTTGATGATGCAGAAACGGTTTTCGCACTAACGGATACATCGAGAGCATATTTACGTGAATGGTTACCATGGTTAGATTTTACAAAGGAACTAGCGGATACAAAAAGCTATATAGAAGGCTGTATTGCTGGTTATGAAGCAAAAAGTAGTATGTCCTTTGTGATTATTTTCCGCGATAAAATTGTAGGAATTGCGGGTTTTAATACGATCAATCATGCTAATAAAATTGCAGCCATTGGCTATTGGCTTAGTGCAGATGCTCAAGGGCACGGCATTATGACAACAACAGTACAAGCGCTATTACAGTATGCTTTTGTCGAGCTCCAGTTAAACAAAGTGGAAATCCGTGCTGCTGTTGGCAATACAAAAAGTCGCGCGATTCCAGAGCGACTTGGTTTTAAAACGGAAGGAACCATTCGCGCGGCAGAATGGCTATACGATCACTATGTCGATCACGTCGTTTACGGCATGCTTGCGAGCGAATGGACATCAGCATCAGTACTATTGGGTAACGATATTCGTCGCTAATAGTATTTGGCTTTGCGCCACTATTACTTCATAAAGTTCCACTTAACATAAAAAAGCTACTTAATCCCGAAGGTTTAGGTAGCTTTTCTTACTATTTTATTGTTCGACGGTTTCTTTTACTTGTTCTGTCGTCGCAACAGGCTCTGGCTTTTTCACTAGCTCCGTTGCAATACGCTCAAGCTCTGGACGCAATGTATGCTTGCCCGCATAGCTTTCGATTAACTCCTTCATATCAATGCCGGAAGTTTCCTTTAATGTTTCTTGCAAGGTTGACATTAAATTCGTTGCATAAGAAGTGACCTTGTTCGCACCACTGCCTCCTTCTCCACTACCCGTGTCAACAACTGTAATTTTGTCAATATTGCCAAGTGGACTTGCAAGCTCTTTTGCGTACTCAGGCATCATACGTACAACCATATCCAGGACAGCTGCTTGACCGTAGTATTCAAAGGCTTCCGCAATTTTACGTTTTGCTTCTGCTTCCGCTAGACCACGAAGACGAATAATATCGGCATCTGTTTCACCCTGTGCACGCTCAGCATCTGCTTTCGCAATACCATCTAAACGTATTTTCTCCGCTTCCGCTTTTGCTAACGACTCAATACGATATTTTTCCGCATCTGCCTGTGCAAGCTCACGCATTTTTTCCGCCTCTGCATTTTGCTCAACTGCATAGCGGTCGGCATCTGCCTTTTTCTTCACTTCTGAATCATATTGCTTTTCACGACGTAGAATTTCTTTTTCTTCTAATTCAATTTGCTTTTGACGTTCAATAATGCGAATTTGCATTTCTTGCTCTGTTACTTCCTGCTTCGCACGTGCAGTTTCTAATTCATAAGCTTGGTCGGCACGAGCTTTAGCTATATCTTGCTCACGACGGAATTCCGCCACTTTTAATTGATTTTCTTTTTCCGCTTCCGCAATTTCTGTTGCCCGTTCTAGCTCAGCTTTTTGTGCTTCTTTTGATGCTTCTGCTCGTTTAATGCGCGTTTCTTTTTCTGCCTCGGCAGTTGCAATATCTGCATCACGTTTCACTTGTGCAATTCTAGGCTTCCCTAGTGAATCAAGATAACCATTTTTATCGCGCACATCTTTAATTGTAAAGGACACAATGACAAGACCCATCTTCGCTAAATCTTGAGAAGCTACACGTTGTACCTCTTGCGAAAATTTATCGCGATTTTTATAAATTTCCTCAACTGTCATTGATCCTAAAATAGAACGTAAATGTCCTTCTAATACTTCACGTGCTTCCCCTTCACGTTCTGCCTTTTGCTTTCCTAAAAACTGTTCAGCCGCTGTAGCGATTTCTGAAATGGAACCACCAATTTTAATAATCGCTGTACCATCCGCCATTACCGGAACACCTTGCTCTGTATAAACTTCAGGCGTTGTTACTTCTAACTTACTTGATAATAGACTTAATGGTTGTGCTTGCTGGAAAATTGGGAAGACAAATGTACCGCCCCCACGAATAATTTTAATACGGTTTCCTGACTCATCTTTATGTACATTTTTTGAGCCAAGATAGCTACCTGTCACAATCAGTGCCTCATCAGGACCCGCTGTACGATACTTTGTTACATACAGTGCCACTAGTGCGATTAAAATAAATGCTACAATTCCCAAGACAATTAAAATCTCCATTGACATGACTGTATCTCTCCTTTATATAAACTTTTTTTCATAGGCTCTTACAAAAAGAGTGCCTTCCTTCACTTCAACAACAAGGACGGTCGAATCATAATCGATGACCTCATTGTCATAGCCTGCTGCGCGCTTTGCAATCATACCGCTCGTTGTCTCAATAACAACTTCACCGAAGCCATCTTCTGGTATTGGTACAATCACTTTACCTAACTGCCCCTCAAGAGATTGTTCCGTATAGGCTAATGAAACATCCGCTGATTTTAGTGGAACAAGAATAAATAAATAAAATAGGGCACTTAAAATCACGCCGATGATAGCAGCCATACCTATGTTCCATACGCTAGGGAAAAAGGCTAACTTTTCTAATATAAATCCAGCTGCTGACATCAATGTGAAGAATGATAAAATGACACTTGGATTAAAAATCGGTAGACCATCCCCAATGCCCTCGACTACTTCGCCGAAAAACATAAACAAAATCGTTGCAAGTCCCGCGAAAATCAACACCACCAAATAAATTTGCTCGAGTGAATAGCCAAATAGCGTCAAGTTGTTCACCCCTTTTCATCATATTACCTACTATACGGATACCCTAAGGGAAAAGTTTCATAATTTTTAAAAAATACAATAATTTCTTTGCAATGTCCTATATTTGCCATTAAAATTGCTAGTTTTCAACTTCACACTGTACATATTAAGGAAGTTGGACAATACGTAATTGCACAGCATGTCTACCGTATTGCGTTGCAATTTTTTCAGATTCTACAAGAATATCTAACTTAAAACCTTTGATGGCTCCACCTTTATCAGCTGCAATTGCAATAAACGATTCATAAGGCGTCCTTATTTCTACAATTGTTCCTAATGAAATAACTTTAGGATCCACCGCTACAATCCTCATTCCATTATAATAGTAGGTTTCATGAACATTAATACCCGTAACTGTAATACCACTACATCCATTGCAATCGGGCCCATAATAGGATGCATTAAATTGCATCCATTTTTTAGAGCTTGTTTCTTGATTCTCTGGATTACTGTTTATTTGTCCTTTCTCTTTAGAAAACGAATTTTTATTTTGTTCAACTGGAATTATTCCTTTTTTATGCATAGTTTCATGTTCTATCTTCTGCTTTTTCTTTTCTATTTGTAACCTTTCTTGCCTTAATGTTATTGCTTTATTGCGAATCATATCCATAGAGGCTGCAAGCTTGTGTTTTGATGAATATTGTAATAACTCTTCACCTTTATCGCTGCTTACATTTGTTATTTTATTTTCATAGGTAAAGTTCTTTAACATAAAAAGTAGTATTACTATAAATGTTATTGCTTTATATACATTCATTAATGTACCTTTCTCTCCAACAGAAAACCATTCGAAAAATCGCATTTTTATATTAATTCATCCAATATAGTTATTATATTTATGTATCTTATGTATTAAATGCTATGTATTAAGTATTTTTAATTAAAATATTTATTGTCTTTAAAAATGCTTCTACTGTTTTCATTGTTTCGATTTCTAAATGCTCCATCTCTTCTGAAATCTTTAAATTCAATTTGCCCATTTCCTGATAGGCTAAAGCCATTGCATAACGATCAACTTTATTTCTATTTAAATTTCTGTTGTTGGAAGCCTTCATGTATTTCCCTTCCCTTCACCTTAGCAATAATTTAAATCATTGAGCATCAACCTGTCTTTCTAAAAATTCAATTAGCTTATTCAACCTTTCTAAAGTTTGTTCTTTTTCTGATTGAATTTGTAATTGCTCTACATGCTTTGTAAAATCCCTTAACTTTAATTGAAACGCTTGACTTCTATGCAAAAAATCTTTCATATTAATGTCACTTTCAAATACTCTTCCTTGATTAACAGCGCCAAAAATATAACCAAAATCTAACGTCAATTCTTTTAATAATTTATTTATCGTTTCCATATGAACCCAACCTTTATTATGTAATATCATTTTTAAATTATTTCACTTAAATAATTCCTATGTCGATTTCATTTATGCGCTATTAGCTTATCTTCTCTAAAATTTTATGCTTTGGATAGTGATTATTTAGATATTCTTTTAAACTTTCTAAACATGTAATACTATCATCAAATATCGACTTTCTTAAAAAACCATTATATAAATAAATTATATTTTTAAGCTCCACAACACAAAATAAATTTTCTTGATTATCATCCAATTGAACTAAACTATCATATTGAATATCTATATTTTGTGATTGTTGATAGATAAATTTTGTATCATCAACCCCTTTAATTAATTCTAGTTCATCCTCATTCCAAGTATCCATTAGTATTAAACTAGATACAGAACTGTCCATACATTTACATTCTAAAATATTTCCTCCCTCATCGCTTAAAATAACATTTGTAATTCCACCATTAAAGTCCTTCAATAACTCGCGTGAGATATTACTTTCATTGAAAAGAACTAACTCTAAAATAGCTGTTGTTTGTAATTCATTCACTTATATAACCTCCCAGTATTACACTAAACTAACATATTTTTCTCAACAATATTAGATTCGTTCTTATTTTATCACGAACAGATGTTCGTTTACAAGTTATTTTAGAGAATTTTTACATTTTATTTACTGTTTAATTAAAAAGATACCCTGAAAACTAGAGGAATGAATTGATAAAACTTAAACTAGCTAACCTTGTCAATGTCATTCTCTAAAAGTGCTCTTAAAATTCTGCAATAAAAAAAACTGGTATCACACCAGTTCTATAGTTCTATATTAAAATGTCCATAATTTTTTTTCATAAAATCAAAATCTAATTTATGTTTAAGCACAGAATAACTTACATATTTATTATCTTTGTTTGCAAAACCTGTATCATATTTAAGGGCCACTTTCTCAAGTAGTTCTTTATTCACTACTTTTATTTCATCATCTTTAATGATCTCCCAAATATACCACATCATCCCTGATATTTGGATGGTGCTAGCAATTAAATTATTATTATCAAAAACTATTTTTGCTAATTCTAATGCTCTATTTCCGAAGGAAGCTCTCAGTTGAATATCACTACTTTTTACATTCGCTTTTTTAAAAATATAGGTATTGTCAGAGAAGTATTTTTGTCCTTGTTTAGGTATTAAACTTGTCGAAGACACCTTGTCTAATTTTTCAAGTTTCCAATAAAGATCTTCTGTAATATTTATTTTTCTTTTATAGCCTTTATTACTCATTAATCTAGCAAAATAATGACCATTTTCTTCGCTTAAATCTTCCATTTTTAAATTTAGTATTTCACTATAGCCTTCTCCTTTTATTCCTTCGAATAAACATAATAAAAATACTGCATGTCTTTGGTCATCAAATGAACGCATATAAGTAAATAATTGGTCTCTAGTGTATCTTACAATTGATGCTTTAAAAACAAATCTACTACAGTATTCCATATCAATGATGCTCGGTAACCTTTGTGAACGATTTTTTGTATAACCGTTCATTATTGCCCAATCGATATATCTAGAAATAAAACCGATAGACGCACTTAACGGCTGGGGGCTAGGAGATTTTAAGCTATAAAATAGTTCTTCTAACTCCACTTTATTCATATCAAAAATATCTTTATTTTTTTGATTTTCAATTTGTGTCGCTTTATTAAAGAGAGAATAATACGTAGTTAAACTATTATCTTTTACATCTAATGTTGTTAAATACCATTCCTTTATATCCTTATTAAATACATTATCTTTTAGCATCAGTTGTACACCTCATTATTGGATTAAGTTCCTAAATATTTCCCGAAGTTTTTTTCTATTTTGAACGCTAAGTCCACCGTACTGATGAATACCTAGCTCTTCCCATAACGGATTTTGAATAGAAAAGTCTAGCTGATTTAAGTAATTACTCAAACCTTCAAATGTGATATTTTTATTATGCATTTGTGCTGCCAATTCAATATGACCATTAAACATTCGATTTCTAAACATTAAAGAGTTTTTATCATTTAAATGTTCTTTATAAAACGCAAAAAGATACATCATATAGTCATTAATCACTTTGGCTACCTTTACTACCTCTATTCGACTTTCCAATTGAAAGCTACTTTCGATTGCATTTGAAAGCTCTGAAAAAGTAACGACTTCACCATATGAATATTTAATATTAGAATTTGAAGTGATCCTTCCCTTCAATTCCCCTTCCACCTTTAATTCAATCACCACTTCATCCGATAACTTATCTTTAGCCAATTCTTGCAATCTTGGTTTTGGAATCGGATTAGCTTTTGCCATATCTACTTGAACTCTTTTGCATTGTGCTTCTGTCATATTTGAAAAGATAACAATCATATTTCCCTCTAGTTCAGTCTTTTTCATATAGGCGTTATAAATAGAGAACGTTCTATGTGCACCATCTAACACATCCAATATAGTACCTTCTAACAAAGTCAGCGTTTTTTCCTTGTCATCATAAAATAATTCCACTCCTTCATTCCCTGTACCAACTTTAGCATTGTATCTCAAAGTAGAAGTAATCAAATCTCCATTTAAAGTTTGTTTTTCAATCTCACGTAATGATTTAGGATTTAGATTCATCACTTCTATTATTTCGCTTTTTAGCTTTTTCTTTTTTGCTTGTCGCTGAATATTGGGGTTATACATCGTAATACCACTCATCCACAACTTCCCAATGATTGCATTTGGTATCACTGCAGTGAATTCGTTATGTCCTGTTTTTATAACATTTTCAAAAGAATAAGGTAAACTGATAGTCTCTTCATAAGGTGACACTCTTTTATACAATCTTAATTCTTTGATTTCAGAAGGATTTAACCATTCCTCTATCCAATTTGAATTAGTTTCTTCAAGTTTTAAATTAAATTGTTCACCTAATAATAATAACTCAAATAAATTTGCTTCTTGTAATACATCTTCGTCGTTAATCATTTCTAAAATATTTCCGATATTTATGTTATGTCTATTGAGTTGAATAGCCATTTCATCTAAAAATAAATCATTCTGAACGATTAATGGAATTTTAGCTATAATCTCTTCAATTAATAATTCGCGGGTTTTACCAATTTTCAACGTTTACACTCCCTCGTTTTTCCATTAATTATCTAATTATTTCAATAGTACCATACGAGAAATTAAAATGTAACTATTATAAATGAATTAATTGAAGTTATAATTAATTGATTGAAACTTTGTTAAAAATTTTTAAAATACCTTTATATAGGTAGAAACACAGTAAATATGTATATCGAACATTTTTTATAAATGAATTAATTAAAAATATGTTGAATAATTCTATGTTACGACTATAATAACATTAAGAGCGACTGAATTAAATGAAAGGAGACGATGTTATTGGCTCATCAAACAGCTAAAGATGCGAGATTCAAACAATTAGTATTATCAGATGAAACAGTAATTAAGGAATTATTGACGTATAGAGGTTCGATCGATGATACGTTGTTAAATGGAAACCAAGGAGGCTGTACGTCTAGCACTTTAAAAATGAATACGGATGTTATTAGTTTATTTATTGATTTAGATGGATTAATTAAAAAAAGTTTGAACGAGGAACAGATAAAATTACTTACCTACATAGCTAAAGACTATTCATACCATAAAATTGGACAGCTTTTAGAAATTCCTATTAAAACAGTTGGACGCAGACTATCTACCATTTGCTCACGAATAAAACAAGAAAATGATCGACAATGGAGAAAAATTGTTTATACGGAGAAATTGCATTTAAAATCGAAACGATGTAGCAAATGTAAAGAAGTGCTTCCTGCTACTGATGAATTTTATAGCATAAACAACAGTAGCAAAGATTTATATCATTCACAGTGTAAAAAATGCAAAAAGTAAGGAAAAAAATATTTGGGCGAAAATAGTAGTTTTTTAGATACACTAGTCAACTTAATAAGTAGAAGGAGCATTTATATGAAACTACAATTACCTCACGCTATCGTAGAGCTGAATGTAAATCTTCCAATTGAGGAAAGAGTTCAGTACATAAGATGTATGCTAGAAAATGAAAAATTAACTTATAAAGGCGAAGAAATTCCGTTAGAGTTATATTTTAGCATCACAGCAAATACATATAATACATTAATTCTATTGGACATGATAGGTTATTATTTAACAAAAGGTTATTTCACAAAAGAGGAATTACTTTTAGAAGAAGAGAATTTGAAGTTTATTAAAGAAACAAAAAAACGTAATAGAAGACGTAGAGAAATCACTCAATTACTTAAAAGCCAAGGGGGGCAGCATCGCTTGCAAGATAATTATGTACTATCTCATTATAAACAAAAGGAAATCAAAAAGGGATCAACAAGACATAACACTTTTTCAAATACTTCCTATTTAGAAGCTATTACTTTCGGCATTGAAGAGGTAGAAGAGGAGTAAGCTCAATAGATGAATTAATTTAAAAATACATAATGAAGGTTTCAAATGTATCTATGCACTTTGCATGGATACATCATGAAGGTTTCATATAAAAATTTTCAAAAGTACATAAGTTTAAGCTTAAATTCAATAAATAAATAGTAGGTGATGCCATTGCATGAATTAATGTAAAAAAACAAACGAAACCTTCAAAAATATACCCTTCTCTTAGGAAGTGAGGACAAAGGAGAATGAAAATTGTAAATAATTTATCTACGTTTTATCAACTATTGATAAATGATAAAAAATTACTTCGTTTACTATATTATTTACCAAAAGATGATGTAGACGACCCACTGGATGAGTCAAAAATTGAGGTTTCTATGTTACCCGAAAAAGATCTTATTATAAACAATTTACTTGTAATTGGAGACAAAACAAACGATTTAACAATGGAATCTTCTTTTTGTCGAATATGTTTATATACCGGTTCACGAACACCTCAAAAACATTATCTTAACAAAACAAAGCAATTTATAGATAACCCTTATTGTAGCACGCAACAATATATTTTCGATATTTATACACCCAATTCAATTAATAACGTAGATTTTCGACTTGATTGGCTAGGTGAAGCGCTTAATGAAGTACTATTTCATGGGGAACAAGGAGAATTAAATGAGTTGAGATTCCATAGTGGGATGCCACTATTAAATATGCCTAATGGTTTTGTAGGTTATCGTTGGACTTATATCCTCCCTTCCGACCAAAAAGCACGAGGTTATCAAAAATGAGCATTTCAACAATAAAAGCATTTGGCAAGCCCACCGCTTACAAGGGTTTACATCTTCATCCTATCCGAATGAAGGATGCTGATGAATTTTACGATTGTGTACAATGTTTACTTTTGCCTAAAAACGATTTTCAAGAACCCGAAGTCATTAGAATGTCTTATTTCATGTTTCTCCTAGCTCTCTCCCAAAATAAAGATGGTAATGATTTAATAGTAAAGTTATTGGCATTATACCGGCTGATCTTTAAAACAGAAAACATACAGTTAACTGTTAATGAAAAAGGTATGGCGTTTATTATTGTCGACGGTATCTCCTTACACGAACGTGATTTTGATAAAATCAAGACCATTATTAGTGAGCAAAACCTAATCGATTTAGATGATGAATTTATCGACCCAGATACTAAAAAAGCGATTCAAGATGCGCGTGCATTTATGGCTAAAAGAAAAACAAGACAAGCAGATATAGAGCAGCAAATAGTAGCCTATCATTGTAAATCTGGGCTCCCCTATCACGAAATACAAAACTTAACCCTTTATCAATTTCACAAAGGATTAGTACGTATGGATTATATGATTAGTAGCGAAGCAATTTTAAATGCTCGTTATTCCGGTATGGTTGAATTTAAAAATGAGCAAGATCTCCCCCATTGGTTAGGACATATAGAAGAACCAAAGAAAAATGAAGATGTCATTATGACAAAAACTGCATTTGATAAACAAATGAAACAACTAGGACTTGATCCCAGTTTCAATAAAAAACAATAATCTAAAAGGATGGTAATTTATTATGACACAACAAAATCAATTTTTAACTTCAGTAGCAAATGTTCGTTTATTTGATCGTTTAACAGATGAATTAATTCTTAATGGGAAAACATTATTAAATTCATCAATGACACAAGCAATTCAAACACAAGCAATTCATGCAGGGAAAGGCTCTAAAAAAGTTTATGAACTTAACTACCAAAAAGAATTGACATTCTCCATTGAAGATGCCGCATTCGATACGGCTTATATTGCTTTGCAAAATGGGACAGAAATTAATCATCAATTAGCGGAATTCTATACAGATGAAATTATTTTACTTGATGAAAATGGGAAAGGATCGTTAACTGATACGCCTATTGGCAAAGTCCATGTGGAACAATTAAACGGCACGTTCTCCCAATCCACTCCAACTGGTAAAGATATCTCAATTCCAACTTTAGCTGGTAAAGAAGTGCAGGTTGTCTATGCAGTACAGGAAATGATGGATACGATTGAAATCTCAGCTGATTCATTCCCTAAAGCTGTGCGTATGGAATTAAATGTAGATATTCGCTCTAACAATGGGAAAACAGGTGAAGTCATTATTGAAGTGCCTAACTTTAAACCAAATGGTGCAGTGGAAATTTCCATGACGCACGAAGGTGTAGCTTCTTCTTCTCTTGCAGGTAGCTCACTGGCTGATAAAAAAGGAAACTACGCCTACATTAAACTTCGTAATTTAACGGATGAAAAGGTACAAGTTACAGCATTAGCTTCAAATCCTTCTCGTTTAGTTCTTGATTCAGCTGTTCCTGGAGATTCACAAAAAATCACTGTACTAGGTATTCGAGGTCCTGGTTACAGTAATGTACTTTTACAAAACAGTGATCTAACATGGACTTCAAAAAATCCAACAATTGCAACTGTCGATACTAATGGTGTTGTAACGTTAGGCGCAAGTGCTGCAACGAATGGCCTAACAGTTATTGAAGTAACAGATGGTACATATATTGAAACAATTACTGTAGATGTCATTTAAATAAATTAATTTAAAAATGGTAGAGAATATAATTCTCTACCATTTTTTATTCTAAAAGAAGGAGTCGAGAAAATGGCTAAACGTGAAACGAAATTAACTTTAGTAGATATTCAAAAAAATGCTGATGAGCTAAACAAAAAGCAAAAGTTTTACATTGATAAAAATCTTGGAAAATTTATTTATTACTATCCAAAGTTCAGTAAACGCAGAAAAACAATGTTAATTAATGATTTAGCAAGTACATTTGAATATGTTCAACAAAACAACTTGGATTTCTTTAAAAATGACCATGAATTACAACACTATATTCTCTTTTTAATTATCAAACATTTTACTGAACTAAAAGCTGAACTGAAAGATAAATCAATTGAAACTCACTTTGCTACGATGCACAATCTAGTAGAGCTTGGTTGGTATGACCTATTCCTAATGGACATGTTCTCTGTTCAAGAAATCTCGCATGTTCTCGAAGAAATTAGTAAGCAATTCAATATAAGCATCCAGTTTTTGGAGCTCGAAAAGCAATTAATGAGTAAAATAGAATCCAATGCCAAAATAGAAAAATAAATAGTTAAAATTTTGAACTACTCCCCTACCTTTTTAGGTGGGTATTTGAACATTTTAGGATATTTATATATTCGTAGAAAATTAGATAAAACAAGAATACAGCTACTATTTTAGGGCTGTATTTTTATTTATCTCATATTAGGAGGGAAAAACTATTGAGTACTAACCGTACACGATCAAATAAACCAATGGATTTATTAGTCGCACTAGGAGTCAATGACGAAGTTTCAAAAAAGAATATTAATACCTACATAGAGAGATTAAAAAACATTAATACATTTACAGTAAACCTAGACGTAAAAGGTTTTAATACGAATCCATTTATGGAATACGAACAGCAAATTATTGCCCTACAACAGCAATTAAACACGTTAAATTCACAAATTCAAAATATTGGAAGTGAATCATCCCCTACCCTTTCACAATTTGAAGAATTCAAACAACAAATAACCACATCAGTAAATTCGATAGCTAAGTTTAATGAAGCAGTCGATGATAGCAATATAAATGTAAAACAATTTTATAAGCATTTAGCAAATATTCCTACTGGTGACTTACAATCACTAGAGCAACTCGTAAAGCAATTAAAAAACGAAGTAGAAAAAGTAAGTTTCAACCATTTTCAATTAAATGGTGTACAAGAAACTCAACAAAGTCTGCAAAATCTCGAAACAACATTATCCAACTTTTACGCATTATATAATGGATATGCAAACAACACGGACTTTGAACAATTAACGGCTCAAATTACAGATTTAAACTCTCAGATCACAGACATTCAATTCGGTGAAGGTTTCAACATCGCTGGTATATCAGAAATCTCAAGCCAACTAGAAAAAATTAATCAAGGAATTATAGGTTTTAATAAAAATACAATAGAAACCGCCCAAAACTCTACTTCTCTTACTGATACATTAGTGGGTGCAATAGAAACAACAACCACACTGAAAGAGACCTTTTCAACCGCTGGCACAACTGTAGCGACGTTTGGAAGATCGCTATTATCTGCAACAGGCATTGGCTTATACTTTATGGCTGTTGACTTTGTTATAGGGAAAATTAGTGAAAGCATCGCAAAAGCAAAGCAAAAGGCAGAAGATTTTAAAGCCTCTCAAAAAGAAATGCTGGATACTTATAACCAAAATTCAATTACAATCGATAGTTTAATTCCTAAATATGAACGATTAAGCGAAATTGTTAACAATGGGAATGCTGATAATAATACCCTTGCAGAGTATCGTGATATTCAAAATGAATTAGCTACGCTTCTCCCTTCACTAGCCACAGGTGAAGAAGAATATGGCAAGAAAATGGTGGGGTCAGTTGAATCTATTAAAATAAAAACAGCATTGTTAAAAGAGCAATTAGAAATTGAGAAAGAAATAGAAAATGCTAAATCTGAGGAAGATAAAACTAGAGTAAATTTCATTGAGGATAAATTAGATAGCTATGATAATCATAAGTCCAATATTGAAAGTAAACTTAAAATGTTTGCCAACATAAATGACTCTAATATCTACAAAAATGTAAGTCCCAATTATAAAATAGATTTTTTCGAGAAAAAAGAAAACTTTTGGGATGAAAATATACCTATTTATAACTCTGTTGAAAAATTGGAAAAATTACTTCCTGAGCTTAAAAATAAACTAGCAGATGCCAAAATAGGAGGAACAGAAGAAGATGTTAAATACTTAAATTCATTAATATCAAGTACAGAACGATACATTAAATTACTACAAGACCCATCTCTCGAATTAAATAAAGTATCCTCTGAAATAAAAACAGGCTATATTGAGAACTTAGAATCTATCATCAGTAACAATGAAAATATAAAAGGAAGTTCTATTGATCTAGCTCAAACGCTTAGTTCTCAATTAATTTTTTCATCGAATACAAGTGAAGTCCAAAATTTAAACTCTGCGTTAGAAACTTTATTTCAGAATACAAATGCTTCTGATTTTATAAATAATATTAACTCTCAATTCAGTAAACTGGAATATGCTTCTCCAGAAAAGTTTATAGAAAGGCAAAAAGAAGTAGAAGATTATTTCAACGGAATAAAAGATCAATTAAAAATAGCTTATCCTGATATAGATGATAGCAAACTAGCTTCTATTCAAGAAGGCTTAAAAAGACATCTTGGAAGTATAACTACTGATTACAATAAATATAAAAATGTAATGAATTCAACTGGCTTGTCACTTCACAATTTCACTTCAGGTGCTACAGCATCAGGCAATGAACTAGATAATCTTGCCTCCAAAATGAAGAACTATAAAGACGTGACTGAAGAATCATTAGGTATTTCAAGTACTTATGTAGATGCTTTAGATGATTCTTTATTTAGTTATGAAGCCTTAACAAATCAATTAGCTGGTTATTCTCAACAGACTTTAATAGATATTTTTAACAAAGAACAATTAACTGAAAAAGAACAACATGTAAAAGATTTATTAAATAATCGATACAAAATTATACAAGATTTAGCTTCTGTCTATCCAGAACTCATGAACAATGATTATAAATTTATTGGTCTTTCTTCAGAAAAAATAAATATGATGAGCGCAGAAAATAAGGCAAATGCTGCATTATTAAATGCCTATAGATTGTTTCGTGAAAATAAACTTACTGAGGAACAAAAAGCCACTCTTGATCTTGCACTTGAAACGAATAAACGTATTACAATTATTAATTGTGAGATTGCAGCACTTGAAGAAATAAGTGATAAAATAGACAACCCATCTTCTTCATCGGACATAACAAATCTACAAAATGAAATGAGTTATCATAGAACAGCTGATAAAGTAACTCCTAAAAAAGCTAAATTAGTTGATTTAAAAAAATTACAAATACAATACGGTGAAGAATTAAGCAAAATTGGTAATAATGTCGCTTCAGTAAATACAGCTGAAAAAAACGCTAATAAAACAACCCAACAATCCATTTATGTTACTGACAAATATAAAATGTCGCTAGAAAACCTAAATCTTGAAATTCAAAAGCAAGTAAAACTTCAATCTACTTTTCCTAAGCATTCTGAAGAATATCGAAAATCACTAGAACAGCAATTAAAACTAGAAAAAGATAAATTATCTATTATAGAAAGACAAGCCAGCTCCATTCAATCTCAAATCTCTTCATCAAAAATCAATAAAACCGGTGTGATTACAAGTAATGAATCGACATCAAATACTGCAAAAAAAATAAGTGGATGGTCGGGTAAAATTACAAGTTCTTACGGAGGACGTCTAGATCCTATTACTGGTCAACCAGATAAACATTCAGGTATAGATATATCAGCTAAAAAAGGGACCCGATTAGAAGCAAACGTATCTGGTACTGTCGTAAAAGCAGGTAACGCTGTAAAAAATAATGAAGATGATACATATGGAAATATTGTAGTCATTAGAGATGATTCGGGCATTGAACACCTTTATGCTCATTTAGATAAAACTGTAGCCAAAGTTGGTGAATACGTTCAAGCAGGGACCTATATTGGTGACATAGGAAAAGAAGGACGGACAACTGGTCCCCACCTTCATTATGAAGCGCGTAAAAACGGCCAAAAAATTGACCCAACAGCTTATTATAAAAATGCAAATTCAGGCACAATACCTGATTCATCAAATGTTACTGCAAGTGGACAACAAGCAATTGATCAAGCAAAATCTGAACTAATCAATTTGCAAATGGATATTTTAAATCAAAAAGAAGCGATTGCAAAATTAGAAAAAGAAATTATAGATGCTTACTTACTTCCATTCGAATATAAGAAATCTAATTATGATAAATTCCTTGAAAATAGTGCTAATCGTTTAAAGAAATATAAAGAATCATCAAAGGAGTACCGTAATGAATTAGATAAGCAAGCACAAGCTTTAATTGAAAAAAGGAAAATAAATGTTGCTGAAATTGAGCAATTAAAACAATTTATTAATAGTGGTCAACTATCCGCCTCTGTCGTCGATGAGTATACTGAAAAATTACACGAATTAGGGAAAATCAATAGCGAAATTGATTTTGCAATTGTTGATGTTGATACGGCAAAACTAGAGTCGTATGTAAACCTTGTAGATGATCTAATCAATTCCTTTGAAGATAAACGTAAAACGAAAGATTCCGCCCTTGATTACGAGTATTTGGTTTTAAATGAACTCGATACTGCATCACTCAAATATCAACGATCACTTGAAAAAATTAATAAAACAATGAGTGAAAAACAAAACATTAATCGTCAAGAATTAAGTGATATTCAAAAATTAATTAATAATGGTCAATTATTTGGCGAGGCATTAACGAAAGCAAATGATAGAGCGACTGAATTAAAAACGGACATTAAACAACTCCAGCTTGATTTACAAAAAAATAATTATGAAATCATTATTAATATTAAAACCCAATCTGATGTAGCTATTGCCGATATGCAATTTGGGCAAGATAGAGCAGAAGCAATTCGTAAAATGTATGAAGAAGGTTCTGCAGACTATGCCAAATATACTGATATCATGCTAAAGCAGCAAGAAAAAATCGCAGAGAAACATTTAGAAACAAGCAATAATTTAGCTGAAGAATTAAAACGACAAGATATAACAATTGAAGATGCCAAGAAAACTGAAGATTTATTAAAAGCGGAAACTTTAGCTTATATTAATGCCACATTGGCAGTAAAAGATTATAAAAAACAGCTTGAAGAAGCTAATAAATCCAAATTAGAAAAAATTGCGAATGATTTAATTTCCGCATATAAAGATTATGTTCAAGAACGTAGAGATGAGCATATGAAATTAATTGAAGATGAAGTCAATCAAGAAAATGAAAAACATGAAAAAATCATGAATAATCTTCAAGATGAAATGGATTTATTTAGAAAGAATGTAGAGGATAAATTAAAGCTTCTAGATAGGCAAGAATCTGAACGTGATTATGAAATGGAAATAGGCGATATGGAAAAAGAAAGAAATACTGTCCAAAGCCAATATAACCTATTACTACTTGATAACTCACATGAAGCAAAATCTAAGCGAAAAAAACTGCAAGAACAACTAGCTGAAATTGATAAACAAATTGCCGAACGTAGACATGATCGAGAAATTGAATTACGTAAAGAGTCTTTAAATGATGCACTTGAAACAAAAGAAGAAGAAATAGACGAAAAAACCAAGCTTCAAGAGAATGAACATGAAAATGTCCTCAACAACATTAACCGTGAAAAAGAGTATTGGGAAAAACATTATAATGATTTACTTAATGATGAACGAAAGTTTGCACAATTAAGAGAAGACATTATGGCAAAAAACTTTGATAAAATTACTGCCGATTTCCAAGGATATATTAATGAAATGAATTTAACCATGCCAGGATTAAAAGATACAATGAATGGCACTATGGAAGCAGTTGGTATATCTATTCGTTTAAATGTTATAGACCAACTACAAGAAGCCTTAAATTTAATTGATAAATTTAAGGCTTCACAAGTTGAATCAAATGGTTTACCAGAAGGCTATAATCCTGAGATTGATAAAAATTACGGCAATGGTACTTCATCAAAAGGGAATTTATCTGAAGCACACTTAAAAGTGCTACTAGGAAAATTTTTAACTGATAATGTCGCGAATATGTTGACAGGTGCTGAAAAGGAACAAGCTCATTATAAAGGGAATATTTACGGGGAAGCAGGTCGCAACCAAGGAGCTAATAATATTTCAAAAGATATTAGTTTTGATTCTGCGATATCTGGACTAACTCAAGCTGAGATGGAAACTTTAAGAGCATACTTTAAAGAACAATCTAATATTAACGATGGAGCCTATTCAAAATACTTTAATCAGTTTTTAAATGGTGGTGCTATAGGTGGCTCTTCTGAAAACTCCTATAACAATGCTTCTAAATATGGTATTGGTGCTTCAATAAGCCTAGGAGATTCTAGGGTGTTAACTGCTAAATACTTTAAGGATGTGTTGGTCGACCAAATTAGTGACCCTATACAGCAACAAATATTACGTAATACTGCTGATAATATGGCTAAAGCTGGTAGAGATCAAGGTTCAAAAATCCAGACGAATGCAGGTTACAGAGAGATAACTAATACTTTAAATGCAACTCAAAAATCCCAATTAAAAAATATGATGCAAAATTACATAGAATTTATTCAAAACCCTAAATTACAAGATTATTTTCGAAGTCATATAGCATCATTAGATTCAGGCGGGTATATGAATTGGTCTGGAAGTGGTATTGATGGTAAAGGTGGTAAAGCAATCATCGCACATCCAAATGAAATTATGTTAGATTCGGCAGATACTAAAGGTTTGTTTAACTCCATTAATGTCATGGATAAAATTTTTAGTGCCCTATCCCCTTCTTCATTCCGTTTGCCTGAAACGTCAATGTTAAAATCTTATCATTCTGAAGGGGCTACATACGGCAACATAAACATTGAATTCAATATTGATAAAATGAATGGAGATATGAATGATCTTAATAAATTTAGCAAAATGATTAACGATAACTTACTACGTAAGAAAGGAATGAGAACTTAGTGTTAGAATCTATTCATTTTATGTATGATCATATTTCATCAAAGGATATGGGCGTTTATATTGGATGGTCTTCGGGTAAATTATTCGAAGAGAATTTTTTACCGCAACGTCGCATTATCGAAAAGAAAATCGCCAATAATGAAACACCTTACTTTCAGAGAGTGGAACATGATCCACTCTCTTTTACATTGTCTTTTTATATTGATGATTGGGTTAATGCGCACGACTTGAGAAAAATTGCACGTTGGCTCTTTCAGCCCTATTACAAGCCACTAGTCTTTGATTCTAATCCTAATCGAGTTATGTATGCACTTGTAGAAGGTGATTCTCAATTAATTCATAATGGGCTCAAACAAGGATTTGTCGAGTTAACTTTCCGATGCAACTCCCCTTATAGCTATTCTCATGAACAAATAATAGATAAAGTCGCGTTCAGAGAAGCTAATAAGCGCTATCTGCTAAAAGATGATACCGCTACATTTGCGGAAGGACAATTGTATAATATGAAACTCACTTCCAATGGATTAACTATCGATGAACTAACGAACACTTGGGGCACTTTATATGCAAATACTTTAAGATGGAGTGATATTTAAATGGAAACTACAACTAAATTGGACTTAAAAATTGTAACCGAAGATACGTTTGAACAAGATGATATTAAAGAGACCATTATCAACTATGGTAAAAATTTTTCTAAGCTGGAAAAATACTTAAAATCTACAGTACAGTCTATTGAAGATTTAAATGAAAATACTTTCTACGCAATCGGTCATGTGATATGGAACAAAACACCTGCCATTGGGAGCCATATTGGCTGGGTTGCCACAAGAGAAGGCATTCATGCTAAATCGAGAATAAGGAATAAAGAATATGTGGTTGGCGAGTTAATAAAAGCTGTTCCAGATAATGGTGGTTTGTACGAATGTGTAGTGGATGGTAGAAGTTCAACTAGCTCCCCTACCTACCTTACTGGATTAAATCAAGAGTTCTACGATACAAACGGAAACAATTGGCGCAAAGAATATAACTATGAAGTAGGCGATATTATTTATCCTACTAATGGTAATAAACAATACTACTATATTTGCGAAACAGCAGGATTGTCTTCAACAACTGAACCTGAATGGACTGCTATTCAAAATGGAATTACATCTATTGATGGCTCTGTCGTTTGGCGTAAAGCAAAAACAATTAAATGGAAACGGATTGGCAGTAGCTGTGAGTTCAGACCGTTTGGCAAAATTGAATAGGGGTGCTTATTATGAAAAAATGGGGTGCTGTTCTAAACGTAAAAGGCTCTTATATCTCTAAAATTCATTCAATTTCTACTAATGCTCATAAATATTTTACTACGATTGCGGCAAGTATTATAAATATCCATGCCCAACAAGTCGAATTTTATTATTCAGTTTCATACGATACAGTCAATTGGACAAATTGGGCACCAATAAATTTTAATAGTACCGATTTACTAGATCAATACGGTCTTCAAAACTTGTCTTTTCGCTATAAAATTGTCATGAGTACTACTAAAGAGTATCAAAAGCCTTATATTCAAGCATTTTCTATTGATTTTGATCCATGTGCCGTTATAGAAAACTTGGGTGATTTCAATTTAAAACCTAAGCTTTGGATTACAAAAACAAACGGAAATGGATCAATCGAAATCATTAATACCGTGACAAATCAAAAAATGCAATTGCTAAATTTAATTGATAACGAAGAAGTTTATATTCATTGTCAAAAAGAAGAAATCGTGTCAAATAGACAAAATTTAGGGGTCTATCGCTATGATGATCATAATGATGAATTTTTAGATTTAGTTGTTGGAAAGAACTACATTCAAGCAAACGGTGATTTTGATATGCATATTAGGTATCAGCATCAATTTATTCAACAATAACTTCAGTGAAAGGAGGTGATAAAGTGAGAATAGGTGACATTAATTATGATTTAAAAGTAGTAAAACCGCGAATATTCCTTTGCCGCCCTGATAAAAAGACAATTGCACCACTAAGTGAAGCCTATGATATTAGTTATAGTACAAAACTATCTGTATTAAATGAACTATCATTTAAGATTCCCACTGTGGTTTTCCAAGACGGTGTGCCAATGGACAATAGAAATATACAAGCGATTAAAAATCGTTATCTATTTAAATTGAAATTTGGTCCTATTACAGAATACTTTTTATTAAATGAATCAAACAAAACGTATAGTGATGATGAATATATACAGTATTCCGCCCTATCTTTAGGTGTGCAATTAAGTGACAAAAATATTCGAGACTTCGAAGTAGTTAGTAAAACACTTGCACAAATAGCTACAGAAATATTGGCATCAACCAATACGAAGTGGAAGGTTGGATATGTCGATAGCTTTTTTGAAACGCATCGAAGTTACGAAGTTTCCTCAAATAATATATTAGAAATCATTTATGATTTAGCAAACGTATGGAACGCCCTTATCGTTTGGGATACTGTTACATGTGAAATCCACTTCTATAAACCCGATAATATTGGCAATAATAAAGGTTTTTATATTCGGGATGGCAAATATATAGAAAGCTTTAATTTATCTACCAATACGATTGATACGATCACTCGCTTAAAAGTATACGGTCAAGAAGGACTAACCATTCATCGATTAAATCCAACAGGCCAGTCTTATTTAGAAGATTTTAGATTCTATCTCTATCCCTTCAAACGAGAAAATGGAGTTGTCGTTAGCCATTCAGAATATTTGAGTGATGAGTTGTGTATAGCATTAGAAGATTATCGTACATTAGTTGACTCATTGGCAGAAAAGTTTACTTATCTAACTACAGTAATCACCACACAAACTGCTGTTATTCAAACTGAAAATCAGCTACTTAGCACTTTAATTACACAAAAAATCATTTTGGAAGATGAGTTAGATTTATCTAACGCCAATTTTCAATCCAACTCCCCTGCCCATTTGGATATTATTAGCCGATTAGAGGCAAAAAGAAATGAGATTTCCAATCAAGAGGCATTTATTCGACAATTAAGTTATCAGCTAAAAAACTACGAAGATGAGTTGGAACAATTAAGAAACAAATTACAAAGAGAAAATAATTTCTCAAATGAGCAACTAGCAGAACTATCTAATTTTGAAATCGAAAAAGAATATACAAATGACTCCATCGTCGATGATCAAGATTTATTAACAGAAGCGCAAGAAATTTTTAGGCAATATTTAGAACCAAAAATAAAATTAGATATGAATATCATTGATTTTTTAACCGTCGTAGAATGTCAAAATGATTGGGATAAACTCAATTTAGGGGATATCGTTTCTGTTCGTTACAATCGATTACAAGTAGATATTAAAGCAAAAATTACGGAAATTACATTTGACTTTGAAAGAGAAAGTATTTCAGTAATTATTACGAACGAAATAGACGAAAAAAATACTTGGTTAGAGCAGCTTAGTAAAGCTGGTAATACTTCTACCCTTGTCCAAATGGAGAAATGGAAGTGGAATCTTTCCGAAAAAAACAACGGTGCCATTAATGACATCATTCATAATAAATGGGACGCGTTAAAAAATGCGGTCATGGCAGGCTATAATCAGCAAATTGAAATCAATGAACGTGGGATTACTGTAAAAGATTTAACAGATCCTTTAAGCTGGTTAGTAATACAAAATGGATTTTTAGCAATTACCAATGATAACGGTAATTCATGGAAACATGCTATTTCGAAAGATGGCATTTTTGGCGAGCGCATTTTCGGCAAAATTATTTCCGGTGTGAATTTAATCATCGAGGATGAATCAGGTATTTGGCTCACCCAAGGTTCACGGACAACAATCTATAATCGAAATGGTGATGAAGTCATGCGTTTAGGGTTAGTAACAGATGACCCAGAACCCGAATGCTTTGGATTAACTTCATGGAACGATATTACAAGAGTTGCTATTACAACTTGTGAAGGGTTCGCAGTTAGTCAAAAAGAAGATGACAATTGGAAGAAAATTTTATGGGCGAATACAGACGGAACATTATATTCTCGGAACATGGTAGCTGAAAATATTAAAATCGTTAATAATCTGGACCAAGTAATTTTAGATGCTGAAAATAATTATTTTGATATTGGTTTATTTGATAAAATAGTTGCAGATGGTAAGTTAACGACACTTGAAAAATTGGAGCTTATTAAAGAATTATATAAAATCCACACCGACTATCAGTTACTACTTCAACAAGCCCAAAAATATATACGAAGTGAACGAGATAATGAGACGGATGTAAATGGTCCATTTGATATAGCTACTCAAACCTTCCCTACTGTCTATTCGATAACAGATCGATACTCAACAAGTAAAGTGAAAGAAGCCTATTTAGCATTAATGAATTACATAGATAGTTACATAAAAGTATTGAAAAACGGTTACCGTGAGTCTGAAAACTTAGAAATCGATATGACTGATCCCCTTACTGAATCCACGAGTTCTATTGAAAATCGTGGCTTTTTTGTACAAAAATTTAAAGACTATTACGACGAAGCTACACGTTTACGACAAGCAATTGAAGACTCCCTTTTTTATTCAGGCATTCATATGGGCTCTTATAATAACAATTTAATGATGAATGAGTTTGGGTTTATCGCTGTTCGAAATGATGGGAAATATCGCGCATTCCTCAATGCCACAAATGGACTTGCCCTACAAAAGTGGGAAAATAATCAATGGGTAAGTAAATTATTTGCTACACTGGGTGACGATAAGTGGGAAGACGGTACCCTCTACGCTGAAGGATTGGTGACAAAAAATCTTCGTATTGTAGACGGCAATTTAGGTGATGCTATCACGCTTGATTGGGAAAAGGGGATTACCATCTACGGAAAAAACAGAGAAATAATTAAGCTTAATGCCAATGAAGCAATTTCTATTTATGTGGGGAATGAGAAGAAATTTTACGTTGGCACTGACGGTAGGCTTTATGCAAAAGATATTACCACACATAATCTTAAAATTGTGGACGGGTCTTTAGGAGAGAAAATTGTTTTCGACCAAACTAAAGGCATTACGATTAATGGGAATAATGGAGAACAAATCCGCTTAAATGCGAATGAAGGAATTGCCATTGATGCTAAAGGTGAAAAGCGTATTTGGATTGGGAAAGATGGGCTTATTTACGCTAAAAAGCTTCTTGTTATGGGCAATGATACAGATGAAATCATTAAAGATGTGGACGGCAGCTATATTTCAGATTTAACCGTTAATAAATTAAAGACACTTAATTCCAATCAACCTCAAGATTTTATTCATATTAAGGACAATTTCTTTAAAATCAAAACAAATTATGGCGGTGCTGAAAAAGATAAGCTCACCATTACAGTAAAAGAAACAGGCGATGCCGCTTACCCCCATATGACTTGGGGTGCTGGCGGTGATACAGGCGCTGGAAATAATGTGGGTTACCAATACAAAAAAAGTGATGGTTTCTATTTTGATTATGTAGGTACAGATGGCCAAAAACGCGAATTTGCCCTTAAAAATGGCGATGAATCTATTTTAATGAAGACACCCCATTCTATGAACTTTGATGGTAAAAACATTAATTTCAAAGCCTCCTCTGCCATTACTCTAGCTGTAGGAGAAAACAAAATCATTATTAATGGTGAAGGTGTCAAAGTCAATGGTACACGAATTAACTTAAACTAAGGAGGCGGTGACATGCCAGAAGTAGCGATAAAAGGTGCCAAAATACAAAATAGTATGGCACCAAATCATATTCAAGTAAGAAAGCTTAATCCTGATACTATTCCTCCCTACTCCTCCTATATTTATGATTATATTAACACAACCATTGAAGGAGAAATTAACGAAGGCAGTTCCAATGTATTTGTAAATGGAAAGGAAGTGGTATTCTCAGGCGCCAAAACAACCGAAAATGATAGTTATTCCCTTCCTGATGGTTGGACTTATGATAGCGGTGCTCATACAAATACGAATGGTTCCGTTATTAATGGCAGTCCTACAGTTTTTGTTAATGGAAAGCCATTAGGAAGAAAAGGGGATGCAATTAAAACACATGCTGGCTCAAATGCAATAATTACTGAAGGTTCTAGCAATGTGTTTGCAAATTAATTATGAAGAAAGAAGGTGATACTTTGTCATTACCTATAAACTATTTAGAATTTAATAACCCTATCCATATCGTTTGGAGAAAAGGCTCACCAAACGACCCTTTTATCGATAGACTTGATATTGCACGTGTAGTAAATCAACGTGTGTGCTTATTAGAAATTCCTGATGAATTGTTTAAGGTACGTATTGCAAATATGCTTGAAATAAACTATGAAGCATTTATAAAACATAATCTCAGTGATCATGAGTTTTACGTTGACTATACGAATGGTTTTGTTTATTTTCATCAATCAAAAGAAGCACAAACACTGTCCATTATTTATAAAGGAAGAGGCCTTATCCTCTACCCTTCCACACGGATTATTCACTATGACGGAACAACTGCTACTGAATCATTGCATCACATTATTGAAAAAAGCAAAACTCAAGTACAAGAATTAATAGATCGAACAGATACATATGAAAATTACTTAAAACGCCTTGTGGTTGCCATTAATGATGCTTCTAATGCAACCGATCAGGCATTAATTGCAACACAAAAAGCACAAGACGCCACAGAATTGGTCAAAGATGCATATGAAACAACCGTGTTAATATATCAGCCTTATGTTCATACATATAAGGATATTGCCAAAAAGTACCCTTACCCTGAAGTTGGCTGGACAACTCACGTTTTTGATACAGGTATACGCTATCGCTGGAATGGTAAAGATTGGACTCCAATTGATGCATTAGGCGGTAATATCCCATTAGCAAGTGAACTATTAAATGGCTTAATGAGTAAAGAACATTTCATTAAATTAAAAGGTATTACAGAATTTGTTAACGACAAAACAATTGTATTTATTATCCCAAAAGATATTTTAGAAGGTGTGCAAGACCCTCATATAGTTTTTGATTATGCAGGTGAAATTGTCGAAATCAAAGCTTCCGTTACATCAAAAGGCTTAGAACCAACCCCTATTTGGGTACAAAAATCAGCTAACTTCGCAGATTGGTTCAATGTAACCGATAATCCAATAATGATTAGAGAAAACAATAATCTTGATGATCAATCTCATACTTTAACAGCATTTACCGTGCAAAAAGGTGATATTTTCAGATTAAATATTCCCTCCTTTTCTGTGGATGCCCAAAATCTATCTGTCAATGTCAAAATCATGTTAACCGACTCTTTAAACTCCTAACGGGACTTAAAGAGTTTTTATTATATAAAAAAAACAAAATGAACTAGAAAGAAGGAATTTATTTATGTCTAACCAACCAATCGTATCATGGTATGAAGGTACTAATGAATTATCAAAAGAAGTTAATTACACAGTGAACTACGATACTGTTGATGCTGCATCCCGATCAGAAACAAAGATATTCTATATTTGGAACAATCGAGAGCAAGCAACCGATGCTCCTAAAATGGAAGAAGTAACATTTACAACACGGGATCGAAGCGGTGGGACAGGCGATTCAGATGGAATGGTTGTAGAAGCTGTAAAAAACAATTGGTTCCATGTCCGTGTTGATAGTTTATCAGAGTCCCGATTCCTACCTGTTGGAAAAGGCGGAAATCCTCTTAATCCATCCGGTACTAAGGACTTAGGCACAAACGGTACTACTACAAATATTAACGCTGCAACTGCTCAAGTTTGGTCTGCTGAAACAGCAATGACACTAGATGCATACGTTCAACCAACATCAAGTAATGATTATATTTATAAAGTAACGAAAGCTGGAACGACAGGTGTTACACAACCTTCATGGCCTACTGTAGAAGGCAACCCTATTATGGATGGAACGGTAGAATATATTGCAATTAAAATTAATAAAACACCGAAGGCTAAAGAAATTTTAGGTTTAGCCAATGCTACGAATGCCGAAGGAACTAACGCAGATTTAGCAGGCGGTAACTTCGTTAAAATTTCTGTTTATGCAGATGTTCCAATGGATGCATCTGCAGGTAAAAACCTACTAATGCAACGTGTTTCTTATCGTTACGTATAAAAATTAATACAATACGAGTAGTTTTCAGGGTAAGGGTCAGTCCCCTACCCTGTTTTTATGCAATCAATAAAACACTTCAATACAATGAAGGAGATGGGTATTATATGTTATTCACCAATACTGAAAACTATCAGGCAATCAATATCCCCTTTAATTGGAATGCCGATTACGCCAATGGTAAAAACTTCGCTGAGTATGACCTACTTACGCATAAAAAAAATGATTTTTATTTAATTCAGAGAAACCAGGTCATTCGTTTTGGTTTGTTTGGACAAAGGATGAAATTTTATTTCGAAATGTCAGATGGCTCCTTCAACATAGATGGTAGAAAAATTGAAATTGAATATGTGAAAGAAGATGGCACAACCTATCCTTTAACAACGAATTACGAGCATAAAGACCTTATCACATATAAAGAAGCCTTTACTGATTTTAGTAATCAACAAGGAGTTCAACGATCGAATATCAAATCGATACATTTTGGCTATAAAACAAATTACAAGATGGAAGATATCCAACTGTTTTTTCAACCGATTGTCACATTGCCATTTAACGAGCATGCCTTCATTGCTGTAAAGCTTACTTCAACTAAAGCAATGAACGGATATTTGCTTTTCAAAACAAATGGCATTGAAGTAGGACGGTTTTATGCTCCATTAGAAGCCAATCGAGTTGGTCAAATAAACTGGATTATTAAATAATTCATATAGAAAGGAAGAAGGGAAAATGAAACGATTTTGGTTGCAACTACCTGACAAAAGCAATGATTTTGAGATTACAGCAGCTAACAACAAGTTCTCACTATTTGAATCATCCACTGAACGAAGCTATACAATAGCTGTGGGAAAATACACATTAGAAAAGCTTATTGAAATGATCTCAAACGAAGGCTTGGTTGCCAAAATGGGCGGTATCAATGCTGATAAGAAAGCTAAATTTCTTGTGTTGTTTTTAAGTCAATCTATTACGAACATTAATGGAAACTTTATTACGTTCATAGGCGGGATAGAATCGATTGATACTGGAGATAGACAAGAAGAAAGTATCATTCATTAAGAAAGGAGGATGCCCTCATGGCTTTAATAGGCGGTAATTTAGAGAAAAAAGAAATAGGGCTAGCCCTCGGTGTATCTGGTACATATAAAAACACAGAAATCGACAAAACAACAGGACATTTACGATTAACTCAAATCGATTTTGATAGTAATGAAAACCCAATCTATGCCGCAGAAGGCAGTTGGACTTCTGATGTAATTAATCTCGGAGATAGATTTAATCGCTACGAAAAAATATTTACAACAAACACGACGAATGGCTCAAGCTCATTCACAGTGTCCACAAGAGTATCAGCTAACGGTGTAAATTGGTCCGATTGGTTACCTATTGCAACGGATGGAACAATCCAGTCAGCTATGAAACCATACATTCAAGTAAGAATTCATTTACTTGCAGGGTTTGTGTCGGATGAATTTATTATTGCTAAAGGGGATTTTAAGGCTAACCCATACGTTTTAGAATCTCCATCTAGAGTTGGGAACTATATTGTACCAAAATTAACTTCTAATACATCATCACAAATGGGTTTTGCTTTCTCCGAAACAGTATATAGCTCAAGTTATCCTGCATGGAAAGCATTTAGTGGAATTGATAACTCAGAAAGCTATATTACTAAAAGTGGAGTTCTTGGTGGTTTTTTAGGTTTTTATTTTAAAAATAAAATTAGAATAAATAAATACAAAATTAGAAGTATGGCAGGCGCTTATTTAAATTCTATGCCCAAAAGTTGGGTGCTAGAAGGCAGTTTAAATACAACTGATGGTATTGATGGCACTTGGTTAGAACTAGACCAAAGATCAAATCAATCTTGGTCAACAAACAATACTGACAAAGAATATGAGTTCTTCAATAATAAAGGGTACAGGTCATATAGGATAAAATGGAATGGTAATAATGGCCATAGTAGCTACACAGGAATTGGTGCATTAAACTTCTTTCAACCTTCAGAATCCACAATATCATTAAAAAGAGATTACAATTTTGACATGAATATTGATTCAACATGGTTAGAGGCAGGTAGTATTCATAGACAGCAAATAAGTCGTAGCCAATGGTTAAGTATTAATAGATTGGATGTGAAAAGAAAATGACAACATGGAATCCAATTGAAAAAGGCTCTGTTACAACACTCAGCAACGGAAATTTAACTGCCAACAATATACTTCAAAATAGCTCAGTTAAATCAACTGACCCAAAATCTAGCGGAAAATGGTTTTGTGAAATTAAAGTTGACGCATTAAATATTAACTGCATAGGGATAGGTTCATCAGATTTACTCATGACTAGTGGAATTACTTCATCTAATAATTTTTTTTATTATTACTTTGATGGGAGAAAAAGTAATGGTGGTTTAACCTCGACTTACGCTTCTACACTATCTGTTGGGGATATTATAGGTATCCTCATAGACTTTGATGCTGGTACTCTTACTTATTATAAAAATGGAGTGAACTTAGGAATAGCTTTTGACAATATTAAAAAACTATCAAATTTCTGCATTGTGGTATCAAGTGGAACTTTGAGTGGAAACGGAGGTGTTACTGCTAACTTTGGTGCAACACCTTTTAAATATCTTCCTAATTCTAATGATTTACCTTTTGGAGTTAAAAGCTATGATGGTTCACAGACTCTATCACACGAGAGCAAGTCTTTTATTTATCATGATTATCAATACAAAAAATTTATTCCAAAAGTAAACTCACAACCTAAAGACACAAATCTTGTTCCAATTATGACTAGTAATACTTCACCAATAGGAAAAGTCTCAGCAAACTCTGAATCTGACCCTGCTTGGGGTGCTTTTGATGATGAAATTAAGTCTAGATCTTTTTGGTATTCAGCAGACAACAATAACTCTAATAATCAATGGCTTCAATATGAGTTTGAAGAAAGTAAGATTGTAAATAGAATTTCTCTTCAATCATCAATTGCTATTTCAGGGATTAATTATGGTATTAAAAATTTCACAATACTAGGCTCAAACGATGGAGTCTCATATTATACTTTATTCAATGGTATTCATCCTAATAACAGCAATGAAGTTTTTTATACTTTTACAAACAACAATAGCTATAAAATTTATAGAATCAAGGGAAATAGCTACCACAGTGACTCACAGATGTTAATCAGTTCATTCAAAATGTTCGGTGATGAGGTGTTGGGCGCACTTGCTCATTGGAAAACTATTTCCTCTACTCTTCCTAGTTCAACTAGTTTTTTGGAACAAGGCATGAATAACCTCCCTTCTACACTTAATAGAAGAGTACAATCCCTAGAGCCTATTCAGATGAATAAAAAAGAAGATGTATTAGAAGTAAGTGGTGTAGGTTTTGTGTTCAGTAAAACTATCAATCTAAATAAATATATAGACCTTAGAAAAATAAATATAGAGGTGAGATAAATGGCAGGAGCTTCAAGACCTCACGAATCGCTATTAGGCTCTCTTGAAGAAGTGGGGTATAAAATACATGGATATGTATTATATGACCCTGCTGAAAATCTTTTTAATGGTGGTTTAAATAATATTGCAGTTGCTCCATTCGCCGGCACATACAGTAGAATAGGTAGTAATTTTGCCTATTGGTATGACGCAAATCATTATTTAGATATTGAGTTTTATGACGATGTTAGAATTTGGGATTGCGGTTACTCAAGTGCTTCGTATTGGGGTAAGCTAGATGTTTTTGATAATACTAATGGCGTATTAGGTGGAAAGATAGGTGTTTTATCTGCCTACAGCGGAACTTTTAACATTGATAATCCTAATTGGGTAATGATAGGAATTCTCAAAAAAGGTAGATATAAGATTAATCGAGGTTCTAGTTTAAGAGTCTCACATGAATGGTATCTTGAGTTAAAGCATAAGAAAAAAACAATTCTTAAATCCAACCAGAAGCATTATGTTTTAACAACAACAGAAAAATGGTATGAGACAAAAATGACCTCTAATACGGCCCCTGCCCCATTAGTCGCTAGTTCTAGTACATCTTATAATTCAACATATTACCCATATAAAGCGTTTAATGGTATGAATGCTGCTGGAAACTATGATCAATGGTTAACGCAATTAGGTGTTTTAACAGGGTGGATTCAAATAGATTTTGGTAGTGTCAAAAGAATAAACAGATTGAAACTAGGAGCAAGCTCAGATTATCTAACCGCAAATCCAAAAGACTTTGATATTCTCTATTCCAATGATGGTGTGAATTTTAAAAACGTAAAATCTATTAAAAATCAAATCGATTGGCAAGTAAATCAATATAGGGAATTTAATTTTAATTTGATTAAAGCGAGATATATGAAAATAGATGTTTCAGCTATCAATGGTGGTTTAAACTATCTTGCAATTGGTGAGATAGTGTTTGGTTTAAAAACTAACACTATTATTGAGTTCACAGAATTATCAAAGGATATCTTTGATAACTATGGAATATTTACATTTCAAAATTTAAATCAACCTATCCATTCAAAAAACTATATTTTTCAACAGACCGCTCAAAACGATTTAAATGGCCTAAGCATTAAAAGTAGCAATAAAAAACCTTTGAGCATAGTGTTAAAAATAAGTAATAAAGAGGTATGAAATGTCAGTAAAAAAAATAGTTTTTAAAGTAAATAAAGCTAGTACTTACTACACATTAGGTTCTGTTCGTTTTTATGATGAAGATGATAATATATATCCCATTACGTTTCCTTTAAAAGACCAATCATTAGAAAATACTTTCTATATTCAAGGAACAAACATTACAGGAAACGTAAACACAACAAACAGTTATACTGGTTACTATTTTGTAGATTCTCCTTTTGATACTGATAAGCCAGTTACTACAACATATCCTCAAAAAAACTATTGGTTAAGTAGTAATACAGATACTATTAGTATTTCTTTTAATAGTCCTATTAAAATAAGTAAAATAGATTTTATCCCTTATTGTGGTGACGGTACAGATAGGAAACAAAATACAGTGGAAATAACTGCAATTGACCATAGCGATAAAGTAGCTTTATCAAAAGTATACGATACTTCTGCTTATGTGATAAATCAAGTATATACTGCTATAACTGATCAGCTTTTAATAAATGAATGTACTTTGCTAAAATCAAAAAACAAGATTTATTCATTAAAACCTATCTACACTTGGTATGAAATTAAAATGAACTCTTATAATTCTCCATCTCCTTTTACAATCACAGGAAGTGGTGATTATAGTTCATATTATCTTTGGAAAGCTTTTGATGGTGTAAAAACATCGGCTAATAGTTGGAACTTCAATAGTGGAGATAAAGCATGGATTCAGATTGACTTCGGTTCTGCGAGAAAAGCAAACAGTGTAAAAATAACAGGGAGTCTCTATGCGTTTTCTTATTCCCCTTCCTCAATTAAGATTTATGGGTCATTAAACAACGTTGATTTTAAAGAGTTATTCAGTGTCGATAATTTAACATGGGTTGCAAATGAGGAGAAGACAATTGATTTTAACAACCATAAAAATTACAGATATTATAAATTAGAAGTATTATCCAGTGCCCAAGGTAATTGGGTAGGACTTACAGAGATCTGTTATGGCTATAGTGGATTAGAATTACAAACAATACCTACAACCACATCACAAAACTTTATCTATGGATTAGGTTCTGTTAGTAGACTAAACTTACCAGTAGTAAAAAAAAGCTATGTACTACAGGATAGTAACACTAAAAGTCTAGATATGTTATTAACAACTAAATTAGACAAAAAACCACTCAGCATTAGTTGCAAATAATGTTGAGTGGTTTTTGAAAATAATATAGAAAGGAATGATCTTATGGCGATAATTGGAGAGACTTTAATAAATCCTGAGAGTGGATGGAAAAGAATTGAGGATATTGACACTAACTTTACTTACGAAGGAACATGGGCTTCAAGGTCAAACTCTGCATACAGTGGGAGTAGTCAAAAAACACAGGCAAACAACATATTAGGAAATAAGATTAAGTTTCAATTCTATGGTTCTAAGATAAGAATAATTTCATCACTTTATCCATCCTACACGCCGAAAGTAAAAATTACAATTGATGGAATTGAAGATTACTACACGCTTCAAGGAACTGCTACTAACAGAGCTCTTATTTATGAGAAGCTAAATCTCCCATTAGATTTACACTACGTTGAGATTGAGAAATTAACTAATGGTAGTTATAATCCTGACTTCCTTTGGGATGCAATTGATATTGATGATAGTGGCTATATCGCAGATATGTATTTTTCATTTAATAGACTAATACTTAAAAACCCAATAACAAATAACTATTATTCTCTATTAGATAAAACGTTAATTCATATGCCTAACAACTCAACTAAAAACATGCAATTATATGGTATTGAGCAAGGAAAGGAGGTTCAATTAGATGTACCTTTTGACAAGATGAACTACGTGTATGACAAAGAAGAAATTTTAGGTAGTGGAATAATATATAGTAATACTATAGAAGACGTATCTAAAACTGAAAGAATGACTTTTAATTCGGATAAACAAAGTAAAATTTTATTTAGCTCAAATAACCAAATTTACACTTTTGAGTTTGAAAAGAAATTTAAAGAACAATATCCCCCTAATATGACTAGCAATACAGCACCATCTCCTTATGTTGCAAGTGCTAGTAGCTATTTAACAAGTGATCGTGGTATGGAAGCTTTCAAAGCTTTCAATGAAAATATAACAACTACAACATCTTGGTCATGGCAATCAAATGCTTCTTACCTCACTAGTCATTGGCTTAAAATTGATTTTGGAACAGGAAATGAAAAGATCATACAAGGTTTTCATGTCCATGGATACCGTATTGGAGGTTCAGGTGTAATACCTAGCAAATTAATCCTAGAAGGGTCAAATGACGATAATGTGTTTAATACGATGTTTGAAGTTGTCCCTGCTTCTAGCGAGTGGAATAATAAGGTTACTTATGAATTCGATAACCATTTATCATACAGATATTTCAGACTTACTATAAACCTTCCTTCAGCAGGAGATATAATGATTAGAGATTTCAGATTATATGAATATGATGTGAAACAACAAATAGTTAATTTACCATCAAAAGAAGAATCTGATTTTATTAATTTTGGTATTGACAATAAAAGAGTCATTGACTTCAATTATAAGTTCTCGCAAAGAAAAATAGTAAACTTAGATGGCACAACAACTCTGGATGCAGTACCATTACCCTTCACTTTAAAAGATGAATTTTCCGACAAACCATTAAATATATTGGAATATTCAACTGACAAAAATAAAGTTTCTTCAATTGTCATAACTGATGTCGACCAATACTCAGTCTATGACTATATCTCAGAGCTCCCCCAAATACTAGTTTACACTGAGAAAACAGACGACATCATCGTCTCCACAACAACAGAACCATTCGACATTTACGATGAATTCGGGGATAGTGTTGAAGTACTTTACTACACTGACGATCCAGAGGTCACAAATGCTGATTTAATCTTAGAAGCCAATTGGTCACCGCTTGATGAATTAGAGGGTGATTTCGAGGTTGTGACATGGACTGATGAAGCGCCTGAGACTGCACAGAGAGTACTTGAAATGAAAGCTATACCTAAACCTCAGTTTATTAAGTTGGTCAATCCAAAGCGAATCTATGGTGCTTTAGATGAAGTGTTAGTGAATGATCTCTCTCAATCCTATCGTGATGAAGCTCGTTATTTTATCTCTGGGACGGATACTTCGAAGTGGTATGTTTGGAATAAGGTTCTTAAGAAGTTTGTCATAGCCGATGCTTCTAGTAAAGAAGCTATTATCGCCCATGGTATGAAACATACAGACTTAAACAATATCACTGACACAGAATGGCGAACATGGAATGAACAGTTCTTAAATATTGGAATCTTCTTAAAAGACAATCCTCGTGATACCATCGTTTCAGTTGTTGAAAATGTTTCATATGAAGATTATCTTCCACGTCATACATCCACGATTCAGGACACAAGTCTATATATTTTGAATACAACTGCCAAAATTGATATTGCTTTTAATGGAAATGTTTTAAAAGGAATGTTAAGTGATGATGACTTAACACGCGTTCAATATCGGGTAATACTGAACAATCGCTACTACTACCCTGCTGATGGCAGCTTTACACAACTAGGTGAATCTCCTCAAAATATTGAGTTAGTAATACGAAGTAAGGACATTAAAATTGATGATTGGAATACTTTAAAAGTAGAGTTTCAAGATTCCTTTGGTACTACCGATTATTGGTCCACAAACTTTATGGGTACATATACAGGGCTTATGTTTAAAGATGTTTACGGTGAATACTTTTCTAATGAAATTGGAGAAGTATTAAAATATCTTGATTTTGGTGTCATTATAGCAGGACAAACGACTATAGAGCATGAGGTATTTCTAAAAAACCAATATGGATATGATGTTAAAAATGTGCACTTACTTGCAAATACAACTAATTTCCCAAGCGATATGACGGTCGAGTTTAGTCAAAGTAATTCACCTTTTACACCTCATTCAGATTTAAAGCTCAGTGGTATGCTTGCGAATAATGCTGAAACGTCCTTTTTTATTCGCTTAAAAACAAAATTAGGTTCAACGCCTGACGCAAATGGATCGTTTGACATTATCGTGAGAGCTGATAAAGCCTAATCACAATACAATGTGATAAGGAAGTGAAAAGATGAACGAAGATAATAATATTGAAATAGTGAAGGACCCTCCCCTATACCAACAGACAGATGAAAGCGAAACCTTGCAAAACGATTGGCTGGGCATAGAATCTGTTCTTACCGTTAGTAATAGTTTTAAGGCAAAATATAGTTTAATTGCGGTTGGCAGCGCTGATATTTATACAGAAATTATTTCAAGACCTAAAAAAAATGCCGACGTTCATATGGAAATTATTTCTCGTGCCTATAGAGAGTCTTCGAAAGAAACTTACATAAACATAATGTACCGAGGAAATGCTGATGTACTAACAGTAATTCAACCGATTGGATATAATAACCTACTGGCCGAAATAGAAGTGCCGCCGCACAACAGAATGTCGGCTATTTATGAAGTTCAGCAACCACCAATTATTACGAATGTATTCACCCCTACTCAAGACGCTTTTACTCGTGAAAAAACGGAATATCAAACGATTAACTATGGTGATTATTCATCTATGTTGGTAGGTCACGGTCATGATGATATTTGGCGATCTTTTGTACAATTTGACGTTTCTTCTATCAATCCTTCTTTTGTCTTAACAAATGCATATGTAAGGCTGTACTACAATGGTAGTATTCCTAATGGCATTCAACTGGAACTTTTAAATTCTGGTAGTAAATGGTCAGAAACTAGTATTACACACTTAAATCGCCCTACGCCTATTCAACTAATTACCAATCAATACACTATCAATGAACAAGCAGGTTACGTTGAATTTAACGTGTTCGATATCGTAAAAAGTTGGGTCTCCCTTAGTCAAGTGAATAATGGCTTTATTATTCGTGTATCGAATGAAATAGCCAATGGCTCCGCTAACTTTAAAACAAAAGAATCGCTGCAACCTCCTGAACTAGTAGTAAATTATTTTGACTCTACAATATTTAGTTTTGGTAGAAGTCAGCACATTACTGAAATTTTTGTTTATACGTCGCGGCATTCAGTTAAAGAAGCGGAAATCACAGTTGGTTCAACATTTGAACATTCTGATCATGATACATCTCTATACGTTCACCGTGCTGAAGTACCTATCGACGAAGATATTTTCGTAGATATACAAGTGAATCAACCGTTAATTCCAAGTGAGCTAGTAGTAGCTATTCCAGATGAAAGCAAGATTTTGACGGAGATTAGCGTTAAAGTTGCAAGAACATCTTCAATTTTTACAGATATTACTATTAATAAACCGAATATTCCAATTGAAATAACAGCATCCGTAAGTAAAGATGAAGAGCATGAAATAGAATTAGTTGTAAATAAGCCTTTCACAGAAGCAGAAATCACTATACCTTCACATAAGGATAGTGATATGAATACTGAAATTGATATTAACACTATTTTTTCAAGTATTGTACATACAGAGATTCTTGTAAGTAAAGATACTATTCCTGTTGAAATTTCATCACGAGCTCTTAAAGATCATAACTTATATTCAACAATTTCTATTTCTAAACCAAAGATTGAAGCAGAAATCGCGGTAAACTATCGAGACGATATTTGGATTGAAATCGAACCAAATATCATTAGTGATCTTGCAACTGAACTTGTTGTATCAAAGCCTGCAGTTGCAACTTGTATAGCCATTAGAGTACAAAAAGATTTAGATTTAAATGCAGAAATTTTTGTCTCTTACATAAATGAAATCCATACCGAGATTATAGCAAAAAAAGTCAGCCAGTTACCTACTGAAATTGATATTAAGGCTGTTAGTCAAATTGACACGATATTAATTGTATCAAAACCATCTATCCCGACTCAAATTACAATCCCAACTTGGGATAATTCAGATATTTTAACAACAATAAAACCGCGAATATTGTATGTAGACAACATAAATACAATTATTAGGGTAAACGGTGGCGTTTCAGGTTATGTATTTATAATGTAAAACGGAAAAAGGAGAAAAAACGATGATTATTAAAAATTACGAAATTAGTGAGTTATATGCTTTTCTATTTAACCTTATTTTAAAAGGGAAAGAGTCACGCATGCGTACCAGGTTTCTCAAACTATTGGAAGATCAGCTAAATTTAGTAAATCAGGAAAGACAACAATTAGTAGCTGATTATGCCGATAAAGACGACAACGGAGAAGTTTTATATAACAAAGAAATTGTTGATAATAAGGAAATTGAAATACCTATTTTCGGTAAAGATGCTGAAAAAGAAGTTCAGCGTCAAATATTAACATTACTTCATGAAGATTTTATTATCGAGGAAACTGCAGATAAAATAGACATGCTGCAAGTTTTACAAGAAATACTGTTAAATTTAGATTTAGAGTTCACTGGTAAAAAAGCAACTTTATATAATCGATATTGCGAAATTTTCGAGGACATTCAATTACTTGAAAAACAATAGAAGTATTCTTTTGGGATAGTTGTGGACTGTAAATCCACACTATCCTTTTATTATTTTTTAAAGTTGGTGATGAATATGGAAATTGAAAAACATGGAGAACGATTGGCGACTGTAGAAGTAGAAATGAAGAATCACGAAAAAAGAATATCAAAATTAGAAGGTAACCATGAATTATTACAACGTTTAACAGTCGTTTCAGAACAACAACAAGAAATGAATAAATACCAACAAATTCAATTAAATCGAATGGATAAAACATTTAACAACATCAATATCAATCTAACGAAACTAAACATGTCACAAGTAGAACTGCAAGATGATGTAAAAGGTATTGGTAAACGAGTAGACAGTATTGAAGAAGATTTAAAATATGAATCTGCAAAAGATAACATTTCCATTAGCGAAATCATTAAACAATATCTAAATTGGTGGATTCTTATTCCTCTCACCATTTTAGGCACTGAAATATTAAAATGGCTTGGTTTATAAGAAAGGAAGGATTATATATGAAAATCAACTGGAAAGTACGTAGTCGAAACCCTCAATTTTGGATTACGTTTGGATTATCTATTATTACCCCACTATTCGCCTACTACGGCATTACTGGAGCTGATTTAACTACTTGGGATAGTGTACGGAGCTTAATAATCAATGCCGTGTCTAATCCCTACGTATTAGCTTTAATGGCAGTAAGCACCTATAATGCCGTTTTAGATCCTACCACAGCTAATTTTAGTGACTCTCAAAACGCATTGACATATGTGAAACCGAAACGAGATGATTTTATTGACAATTAATATTAAACAACATTTAGTACATCCTTCAAAATATACGATTAAATGCCCTTATACGATTAATGCGCAATTTTTAACGGTACATAATACAGCTAATGATGCATCAGCAGCAAACGAAATCAATTATATGATTAGTAATAGCCAACAGGTATCCTTCCATTATGCTATCGATGATAAAGAAGTAATCCAAGGTTTACCTTTAAACCGTAATGGTTGGCATTGTGGCGATGGTAAAGGATTTGGAAATATGCAATCAATTGGTATTGAAATTTGCTATTCTAAATCTGGTGGTAATCGTTATGCAAATGCTGAAAAATTAGCTACACAATTTATAGCGCAACTTTTACTAGAACGAGGTTGGAAAATTGATAGAGTAAGAAAACATCAAGATTGGAGTGGTAAATATTGTCCACATCGCATTCTTGATGAAGGAAGATGGGCATCGTTTTTAAATAGCATTCAAAAAGAACTGAATAAACTCACTAGCAATAAAGGAGGCTTCACTGTGTCACAATATGAAGAATTAAAAGCTGACTGTCAAAAAATTTTCCAACAATTAGCATTTATTAATGCAATGTTAGGAATAGAAGAGCGACCTGTTAACAAAGCTCATGAAACAGGATGGAAATGGACTCAAGAACAAGGTTTATTAAATGGACAAAACCCACAAAAACCACTTACTAGGGAGCAATTTGCTACAGTTCTTTATAGATTAAATAATCAAAAATAGTTCTTTCCTTGTAAAAAATATAATCCTTAGAAGGTTGTTAGCGGAGAGAGACGACCCCTATTCAGAACGAACAAAACAAAAACAAGTGTTGTCAGTTTACGGTGCTAAGGCAAAAAGTACGGCGCCGTAGCGGACAACAACAGCAGAGTAAAACATTTTTTCTCTTTTGTCACGCCACGAGTTTTTCGCACTACATTTTCAGCTGAAGGATGATTAAACATGCAAACTCAAACCATGTTACAATAGAAAAGAATAAAGGCATCGAAGGAGATATTGCATGAAGCGATCAACAATTATTAATGTTTGTATTTTCATTTTTTTCACTTTACTATTCGTCAATGATTTTTTCCCTGCCACTCCGTTAGCAGAAATATTGTCGAAGAAAATTATTCTTGTTATATTAATTGTCCTAGTAGGTATAAATCTAGTGTCATCAAAAGGTACATATAAAAAGCTATCCAAAAAAGCATATGCTGGTTTAACACTTTATACAGTTGGTCTTTGGATTGTGCTCACATTATTAGGTGGCGAGTCCGAAATTGGCTTATCTTATAATAGCCCTATTTTCTATCTTATCGTGATTGTACTAGGGTTTGACTTATTACGAGTTTATCGCCAATGGAAGCGTGAAGAAGCAGAAAAAAATAATGCAAAATAAAAGCATGTTGCCAATTAGCAATGAACACTAATTGGCAACATGCCTTTTTTGTATATAGCAGCTTAGGATTCTAGTACATTTAAAATCGTATCAAGTTCATTGACAGCGTGGTCTAATCGTTCCTTTGCCTCAATGTTTTGTTGCTTTAACTGACTATACTCTAATAAATTTTTTTCATGCTTTAATTTAATAGAAGATAAGCGCTCAATGCGTGCTTCTACTTTGTCAATTGCTTGCTCACAAACGCTAATCCATAATTTTTCTGATTGCTGAATTTCTGTCGTGGATGGATTGTGCTGACGCATAATACGTGCATATATTGCTTCTATTTGCTCAATCATTTCACTATAAAAATGACGCTCAACTCGCGTAGTTTGGAAAGTAGGATGCTCTATATCTTTTGCATATGGCGTAATTTGACGTAACAGCTTTCCAGCATTTTCACCAAAACTATGCGATAAATTCAATACATTCATCAATTGCAATAATAAGCGAACTTCTTCAAGATTAATAAGCTGTGAATCGATATTTTCTTTGACTTTTAGCGACTCCATATAGCGGCGATCGAAATGCTCAATTTCCCCTTTATGTTGCTCTACTAAATGGGCACTCGCATTTTCTTTTAAACTTTTAATATATCGGATTGCATGACTTCTTAGCTCCTCCATTGAAAGCATGTTGTCATTATCTTGTTGTGGTTTTCCTCGTTGAACATACGCAAATGCATCCACTTTTCGGGGCCATTTTGCTTCTTGGTTTTTTTCTGAGACATTGTAGCGTATATAAATTCCGTGCATTCCATATCCTCCAAGTCCATTTAACAAGTATCTCTAAAGACAATAAATCGAATACCACTTTTTTTCAAGTAATTTACCTTCAAAAATTTACTTATTTTGCAGACCTTATTTCTTGAATAGTTTTCCCTTCTGTAAATGCATGTATTGATTTTATTTTACCAAAAGAATAAAAATTTGCCTTTTCATATACTTTAGCGACTTGCTCATTAATAGGCAATAGCCAAAGATGTTCTAAGTTATTTTTAACAGCTTCTTTTTGAATATGTTGCAATACATAACCAATCAATCCTCTTCCACGATAGCTTTCTAATGTTGCGACACTTTCAATTCGACCTTGACGACCAGATAGAAACAAATTGGCCGTACAGCAAGCAACACCATCTATTTTTAATAAATAGTACGTAAAATACGGTGAACAGTACATGTTTTCGAACGCCCTTTTTATTAAAGCAGGCTCACCAAATGTAGAGATAGTCATTTCTACTTCTAATGCTTCTTGTACATTTGCATCTGTCACACGTTCAATGCGAATCGCTGGATTATGCGGTAATATAACAAATTCGCCATTCCAACACTGGATGTCATCTGTAAAAGACTCATATTGAAAACCATGTGATGATAATGCCTCCACACAGTGATGATTTTCCTCAACATTATATAAATACATTCTCGGAATTAACCCTTTTGAGAGATAGAATTGTTTTACATTAGTTAAAAATGTCTCTGCTTGCTCTACTCTCTTCCATATATGTGCATGGTTGGCGTCATAGTACATAGGCATTTCCTTATTGTAAAAAAATACTCCTTCCGGACACCGTTCCATCTCACTAAACTCATTGATATAGTCAATGTCTAACTGCATAATGTCTTGGAGCTTATGCATGTGTTGTTCCTCCTTCCAACCATTTAACATATAGAGCTTCTAGCTGTTGCTCCAATTTTTGACGTTGCTCTTTAGCAAGTGTAGGTTCTTTTAATTTAAATTCTACTTTTTCAATTTGTTCTTCAATTGGGAGTTCTTTATCACTGTGATCTTTTGTCTTTGTGCTGCTATCCACTTTTACTTCAGGCACTTGCTCAACGAGGGAATGCTTTGTTCTTGCCCATTCATAATCCCCTTCATATACATAAATCGTTTCTTGCTCAATCCATGCAATTTTTGTAAAGATTTTTTGTAAGAAGTAGCGGTCATGGGATACACCAATAATAGTACCTGTAAAGGATTCAAGGGTGTCTTCTAATACCTCTCTTGCTTCTATATCTAAATGGTTAGTCGGTTCATCTAAAATGAGTAAATTAATATCTTCATGCATTAATTGTGCGAGACGCAGACGCATCTTTTCTCCACCACTTAAGTCCTTCATTTTCTTAAAGACATCGTATCCATAAAACAGAAACTGTGCTAACAAATGACGTGCCTCTGCTTCTGATACGGATACACATTCCCGAAAGGCATCAATTAAACGAATAGCAGGATTTTCATGGTCAAATTGCTGCGATAAATATCCTATTTTTACACTACTACCTACTTTACACTCTCCTTGATTCGGTACAATCTCCCCTAACATCATTTTTAATAAGGTCGACTTTCCACTGCCATTATTGCCTACAATCGCGAGACGTTCTCCAAAATATACCGATAGATGACTATTGTTAAATAATGGCTTATCAAATGCATGACTTATCGCTGTCATCTGTATCACTTCTTTCCCACTACGTTCAGCCATCGTTAAGGCGAGATTCATTTTCTTTTTTGTGCCAGGTTTTTTAACTCGTTCTATACGATTCAGTGCCTTTTCCATACTTTTAGCACGGCGAAACAATGCGGCATTCGGTGGGTTCGCTTCATTTGCCCACTGTCTTAAACGTTTAATCGCTTCTTGCATCTTCTTAATTTTCTTTTGCTGTTCCTCATATTCAGCAAATTGCTGTTCAACTTTCGCTTCTTTCTGTGCAGTAAAATCATCATAATTTCCTGCATAGGTAAACGCCTCTCCATCCTCAATTTCAATGATTTTTTGCGCTACTTGATTCATAAATTGACGATCATGCGAAACAGCAATGACAATGCCAGCAAAGTGTTGTACATACTGTTCAAGCCACTCAATTGCTTGCATATCTAAATGATTGGTTGGTTCATCTAAAAGTAAAATAGATGGGTTACTTAAAAGCATTTGACCTAGCATTACCTTTGTTTTTTCGCCACCGCTTATGCTTGCAAAGGGCACAGGAAGTAAAGATGTAATGTTCAGTCCATTTGCAATAGTAGCTAATTGCGCATCGACTTCATAGCCCCCCTGTAGCATAAATTGTTCCTGAACTTGACCATATTGTTGTAACACTTTGTCTGTACTATTCACTTGCATTGCCTGTTCCAGTGTGGTCATTTTTGCCTTCAGTTTGTAGATGTCAACAAATGCTTCCTCCAGTACTTCTTTAACAGTAAGCAAAGGATAGCTTGGAATTTGGTGTAAGTAGCCAATAGTTGCTCCTTTACTTTTAATAATACGGTCAGCATCAGGTGTATCGAGCCCTGCTAATAATTGCAGTAAAGTTGTTTTTCCACTACCATTCACACCAACAATCGCTACATGTTCCCCTTTATTGACTTCCAGTTGCAATCCTTCAAATAATACGTTTCCACCGATGATTTTTTGTATTTGTTCAGCCTTTATTTGCATTGTTTTTTCCTCCATGAAACGCGCGAAAAAACATCTCTAGACAACAAAAAAGACTGCTCAATTAACAAGCAGTCTTTTTCTTCAATATATGTGAAAAAGAATGGTTAATTCGCTACGTTTAGTATTTGATTTTGCTTAAAAATAGACAGACTTATCCCGTTGTTAGCAAAATCGAAAGTTTGAACACGTGTAAAATAAATAGCTATATCTATATTTCCACCTGTTCTCGTAGCGTTTAAATTCATTCCTTTTCACCTCCGTTCAAATTAGTTAGGTATAGCATACCATATTCCATATAATTTGGGAATGTTCAATTTCCACAACTGGAACAACCATCATTGCAAAATTCCACTATTTAGCAATGAAATAATCTAAATGTCACTAATTATATTTAATTTTGAAATATACAAATAGCGTAAGTAATTATATACTAGTAAAAATACAATGTTTTCCTGAAATACATACAATTACAGCAAGTTACTTTGCAATACTTGCTGTCTATTTATGTGGACAAAAACGTGGAGGGAATCTATGAAAAATTTAACGATGCAAATGAAAATGAGCTTATTGATTGTAACAGTTATTTTATTTGTTTTAATTGCTGTTGGTATTGTCAATACAAGCGAAATGAAAACGACCATTGAAGCAGAAAATAAAGCACGTCTTAGTCAAATCTATGATTTAAGTGTTTATAATTTAGATCAGGCATTACCTGGCGAATGGCATTTAAAAAATGGGGAGCTGTACAAAGGTGACGCTAAAATAGCAGAAGAAACTGCATTAATTGATAAATTAGGAGAATTATCCCACGCAGCTATTACTATTTTTGCTCAAGATACACGAGTTAACACGAATATACAGGTTGATGGACAACGTGCGATTGGCACAACTGCCGATCCTAAAGTGACAGAAGCAGTGCTTACACAAGGAAACCTTTACAAAGGAGCAGCTGATGTAGTTGGCAAACCTTATTTTACACAGTATGGACCCATTCAAAATGCGAATGGAGAAACGATAGGTATGATTTTCGCTGGTGTTCCCTCCTCTGAAATCAATGCTATCGAACAAAAAATGCTTCTTAAAATGGCGGTTGTTGCCATCATTGCAGCAATTATCGCTGTCATTGCTGGAACATTGCTTGTGCGTAATATTGTTAAGCCTTTAAAGCGTTTAAATAGGCAGTTGGAAACCATTTCTGCTGGCGAAGGCGATTTAACGCAACAGTTAGTTGTAACAACGAAAGATGAAATCGGAGACCTTGCTACATCCTTTAATGCAATGCTTGCAACACTCCGCAAAATGATGCAACAAGTTGATGAAACAGCCAATGAAGTCTCGGCATCATCTGCTGAGCTTTCTGCAACAGCAGGCTCTACAACAAGAACAACGGAACAACTAACAGCCAATATGCAAGAATTAGCGAGCGGTGCAAGCACCCAAAAACAAAGCGCCAATGAAAATGCAGAAGCCATGCAGGATATTGCAGGCGGTATTCAGCTTGTAACGGAAACAAATATGGAAGTTTCATCTCAAGCTTCAGAAGCGTTTAATACGGCGAAACATGGCGAAAAAACAGCACATGCTATGCAAACTCAAATGCATGCTATGACCGAAGCCGTCTTACAAAGCGTCAATTCAATCGTAGCATTGGATAAACACGCCAATACAATTGGAGACATTGTAGAGGTTATTCATGCTATAGCCGATCAAACAAACTTACTTGCTTTAAATGCATCTATAGAAGCTGCACGTGCTGGAGAACATGGCAAAGGCTTTGCCGTTGTCGCAGAGGAAGTTCGTAAATTAGCCGAGCAATCTAAAACATCTGCCGCTCAAATTACCGAGACTATTCATACAATGCAACAATTAGCAAAAGAAGCAAGCGACTATATGCAACAAAGTGAAAAAGAAGCCGCTTCAAGTGTAGAAATAGTTCGGACAACAAATAGCGCATTTGAGAACATTACAACAAAAGTAGCGGTAGTCACACATAAAATTCAGGAAGTTTCGGGTATTGCAGAGGAGCTGTATGCACGTATTGAACAAGCCAATGCCTCTACCCAAATCATGGCTGAAATTGCGGTTGATGCACGCGAACAATCAAAAGTCGTGACCCAAATTGCCGAGACAAATCTTTACTCTATGGAAGACATTAATAACGCAGCTACAACACTTACAAAAAATGCCGAAACACTTCAAAACCTAATTCATCAGTTTAAATATTAAGGCCAAAAGATTGTTCATCGCGGGAACGCATGGGCAATCTTTTTTATTCTTCTAATCATGAACTTTCACCTTTTTGACAAACACCTTTACCAATGGGACAAGAAAGACAGATACTATCAATACCCTAAATAGCTGAAAAGCGGTCACAATAGTTACATTTGCATGTACAGAAGCCGCTATAATGCCCATTTGATCGAGTCCTCCTGGTACAATACTTAAAAATCCTGTACGGAAATCAAGGCTATACAAATGTTTCATCACAAAAGATAAAACATAAGCAGCACCGATAAAAAGACTTGCTGACGCAAAAGCATAAAATACATGCTTCTTTGATAAATGTAAATCTTCCTTTTTCAATAAAAGACCAATATAAATTCCGATTACTAGCTGTGCTATATGCAGCAATGATAATGGCATCTTTGGCACAGCAACTTCTGCTATATTCAACCCCATTAATAAAAATACCGGTCCTAACATATAGCCCGTTGGAATTTTTACCTTTTGAGCAAGCCACCCTGCTAAGCCGCAAATAAGTAGTAAAGTTAGCAACTGCCAAGAAAAGACTCCATCTACCATGACAAGATTTTCACCAGTGCCTGTCACCATTAATGGCACAAAGCCAACGATTAAAAGGACTCGCAATACCTGATAAAACGTAATGACAGCCATATTCATATTGCCTTGCTCCTCGGCAAATGCAATAATTTGTGTCATGCCTCCTGGTACACAACATGTGAGCGCAGTGGAAAAATCTAAATCCGTACGCCTTGCAACTAAAAAACTGATGGCAAAAAATAAAATAGTAAAAATTATATTTAGCACAATTATACTGCCTAAAAACTGTTGAATATCCTGAATGGCTTCTTTAGTAAAAGCAAATCCAATGGAGTAGCCCGCCACGACTAATCCAATATTGCGGAAATAACGATGCCATCGCAACTGTATGTTTGTAAATAACTGCACGCAAAGTACAGCGGCAATAGCCCCTAACAACCACGGCATCGGAATATGTAAAAGTTGAAATAAAAGCGCTCCTAACAACCCTATACATAGTGTTAGGAACATCTGCTTATAAAATGTAAACATTGCTAGCAACCCCTCAAGAATGAATAGTTCTATTATGACGTGAACATCCCCAATTTACTACTCATGCCTTTTACTCAACGTGCCTGTCACCGAAACAATTTTGAATATTCAAAAAAATATAAATGCATTGGAAATAATTGATGTTAGTTGCCGTTATTGTATAAAACAAACCTGTTAGTCATTAATTTTTACCACTTGTTAAACATTTAGCCTTCGTTAAAAATTTCTATGCTACATTAATATTAAGCTGATTCAGTACATAAATGCCTTTTTCTTTTACGGGAGATGAGGTAATACGATTACCAAAGGAGGCCTCTAATGAAAATTCATTTAACCATTAATAGTGCGCTAGAAGAAACAGAGATTCATATACATGCCAAAGAATACAACGAACATATTGAAAAATTAATGAAGCAATTACAAGCAGTCCAAACAACCATGCTTGATGGCTATTTACAACAGGAAATTCATCTAATCAAAATCACAGATATTTATTCGGTTTTTGCTGAAGGGGCAAAAGTTTTTTTGCAGACCGAGGAGCAAGAATTTGAGTCCAAACGCAAGTTATATGAGCTAGAAGCCCAATTAGCAAAAGACTTTGCAAGAGTTAGCAAATCGACGCTCGTCAATATCAATAAAATTTCATCTATTCAAATGGGTAAAATTGGCACAACAGAGTTACTGCTTGAAAATGATGTATCCATTCATGTTAGCCGAAAATATTTAAAAGAATTAAAACGCCAATTAGGTATAGGGAGGGAATTATAATATGAAAATATTACGCATGATGATAATTGGACTACTGATTTCACTAAGCTCATCCTACATTTTAGTAACAATAAGTGTTATGTCGAATCATTCAACAATAGTAGGAGCAGAACTTTTCGAACAAATAATCATAGCCGCCATACTTGGTGTTGTAATAGGTTCACTATCCCTCATCTTTGAAATAGAACGTTTAGCATTTTCTATTCAGCTCATTGCACATTTTATTGCTGTGACATGTTGCGTAATGATTGCTGGTTATTTTGGGCGTTGGTTTGAGCACTCGAGCATACTGTATGTGCTTGTAGCGGAAATTATCATTTACTCCATCGTATGGTGCATTTTATATGTACTGCAAAAAAACGATATTGAAGAAATCAATAATCAAATCCAAAAAAGAAAGGAATAGACGAATATGACATTTGCCATTCAAGTTGACCACTTACAAAAGCACTATGGCGAGCATTTAGCTGTAAAAGGAATTTCTTTCAAGGTGGAGCAGGGCTCCCTCTTTGCATTTTTAGGTGCTAATGGCGCCGGTAAATCGACGACCATCGAAATTTTATGTACACTACTACAAAAATCTAGTGGTACCGTTACGATTAACGGTTATACACTTGATGATAAATCACATAATGCAAAAATACGCAAATCTATCGGCGTTGTTTTTCAGCAAAGCCTCCTAGATGAACGATTAACCGTTCGAGAAAATATCCTGCACCGTGGCAAAACATATGGCTTATCGAAAGCACAGCTGACAAAAAATTATCAATTCGTCTCGACCTATTTACATTTAGATGATATTGAACTGCAAAAATACGGGACATTATCAGGCGGCCAAAAAAGACGCGCGGATATCGCTCGGGCACTTATTCATCGGCCACAAATTTTATTTTTAGACGAGCCTACAACTGGTCTCGACCCCCAAACACGCCAATTTGTTTGGCAAGCAATCAAACAACTTCAGGCAGAAACAAATATGACCGTATTTTTAACTACGCACTATATGGAAGAAGCTGCCGTGGCGCATCAGGTGATTGTCTTAAAACAAGGTCGTATTGTCGCTGAAGGAACCCCAGATGCCTTAAAAACAAAATATGCCTACGACCAGATGGCACTTGCATTTCATGATCCTTCATTAGGGCTGAAGTGGCTTAAGGAAAATACCTTACCGTACACAGAAAAGCTAGGCATTTTCTATGTTCGAGTTAGCTCTACACTGACAGCACTTACACTTTTAAAAAGTGCCGAGCCCCTATTAGCCTCTTTTGAAGTTATGAAGGGCACGATGGATGATGTCTTTCTTCATATCATGGCACAAGGAGATGGTACAAATGGAAGCAATGATAAGCTTAATACAGCGCAATAGTAAAGTTTTTAGAAGAGATAAAACCCAAGTCTTTTTCTCTCTGCTTTCCGTCATTATTGTGATTGTTCTTTACGCAATTTTTCTCCAAAAAATGCAGGTGGATGCGATTGAGCAAGTAACAGAGGCTACTCCTGAGTTGATTACAATGGTCAATGAATGGCTTGTTGCTGGTCTATTATCAATGATGGCGGTTACGACAACTTTAGGTGCATTTGCCATTGCGGTGCGCGATATGGAGTCAAAAGCAACTGCAGATTTTCTCACAGCTCCTATTTCTCGTGCAACGATTCACATGAGCTATGTATTGAACGCTTTTATTATCGGTTGTCTGTTCTCCTTCGTAGCGCTAATAGGCTGTGAGATTTTCATTGTATCAACTGGCGGAAAGCTACTTAGTTTTAGCGCCTTCATCAACGTGATTGGCATACTTTTATTATCCGTATTCCTTGCGAGCGTATTTAATATGTTTCTTGTATTATTTGTTAGCACGCAAAATGCCTTTTCTACATTAAGTACAATCGTTGGTACAGTACTCGGTTTTTTATGTGGTGTTTATGTCCCTGTGGGCGTCCTCCCTAGCTTTGCTCAACAACTAATCATGTATTTTCCAATTAGTCATACTACATTACTATTGCGAAATGCCTTTATGGAAAGCTCGATTGCGAAAGTTTTTGATGGCGTTCCGACGGAGCATGTGGAAAGCTATAAGCTGAATTATGGTATTACTTATGAGCTAAATGGCCATGCTGTTAGCCTAACTACAAGTTATATAATTATTTTAATAACTATTGTTCTCCTTGCTCTATTATCAATTATTATTTTCAAAAAGAAAAATCACTAGGTTCATTTAAGATACACATCGGCGATAAATGCGGTGTGTATTTTTTTATTGCTTTTTAACAAACGTTTTGTTATTTTAAATATAAATAAGCAAACAAAAATTAAATACGTTTGTTTTTTTAGAGGAGGTTCCATATGGATCTAAACCAATTATTTTGGCAGGCTTCTATCGAGGACATTAAGCAAGGCTACACAGATGAAGATACACACTACACTTGCCTTCTTTGTGGAGATAAAATTGAAAAAGGGATTATATATCCACATGAAAATGTCCTGTATGAAGCAAAAAAATTTATGCAACATCATATTTCGGCTGCACACCAATCTGTTTTTCACTATTTAAATGGATTAAATAAAAAAATGACAGGCTTAACGGACCATCAAAGTCACATTTTGCGTTTATTTTACGAAGGTAAAACCGATCAGGCCATTAAAGAAGAGCTTGCCATTGGCAGTGCCACAACGATTCGTCACCACCGTTTTGCCTTAAAAGAAAAAGAACGTCAGGCTAAAACATTTCTTGCCATGATGGAACTATTAAAAGAACAAGGTCAAAAGGAAGAACCTTTTGTCCCTATTCACAAAACAGCTACGATGGTGGATGATCGCTATAACATCACCTTGGCCGAAGAACAACAGCTACTGGCTAAATACTTCCCTCATGGCATTGGGCAGGAGCTTGTCCGCTTTCCAAAACGAGAAAAACATAAAATTGTTGTGCTCCGTGCCATTACAAAGCTTCTTGATGAGTCAACACACTATACAGAAAAGGAACTTAATGCAATTATCCAGCCGATGTATGAGGATTATGTACAAATTCGTCGCTATTTAATTCAATATGGATTTATGGATCGTCAGGATGATGGTAGTGCATATTGGGTAAAAAAATAAGAAAGTAGGGTTATGAATGGACCACAAAAAAGAATTAAAAGAACTTTATAAAGAAATGAAAATTGAAGCAGGCGTTTTTACCATGACGAACAAACAAAATGGCAAAGTGTTTGTTGGTAGCTTCAATAACTTAAAGCGCCTAAATGGCTTTCAGTTTATGCTAAAGACAAATACGTATACAAATAAAGCGTTACAAGCAGATTACAATACATTTGGTACGGATGCCTTTCAGCTCGAAGTAGTGGAGTATTTGAAGCAGAAAGAAGAGGGATTTTTTGATGCCAAAAAAGAACTCGAAAAGCTTGAACAAAAATGGCTTGAAGAGCTACAACCTTATGGTGAACAAGGCTATAACTCTTGAGAATTGTTTGCGTGACTGGCACTCAAATGCCTATTTCCTGTTGTGCTTTTTTTGTTAGCTTTTCGAATACGAGCTCGTAGGAATGCTGAATTAAATGTTCAAGTAACTCGTTCGGTATATTGGCATCTAAATAAATAGAATTCCAGTGTGTTTTGTTCATATAGTACCCTGGAATAATGCCTTCATAGGATTCTCTTAATTCTTCTGCACGACTAGGTGCACATTTTAACGTAATAATCGGCTTTCTCGTTGCATCCCCGCCCATCATGGCAAACATTTTGCCACCGATATGATAGCGATCAGCCTGCCATTCGTCCTTGTAATCATGCGTTGTGCCACGAAGTTTTAAACAATACGAATGAATGCTATCTTTTTGCATGTTTACTCCTTTCTTCAACAAAAATTTAAAAACACACGTTCGATTATATTATAATCAATTACGTGTGTTTTTAAAATACATTTTTTGCAAATGATTGAACTTTCCTATCATTTGGAACCGCGGTCAAACATACCAATCACTTCTGTTGTTTGCAAAATATTCACAAACGCTTTTGCATCTGCTTCTTTTATTAGGCTTTTCACTTCAGCAAGCTGATAACGTGTAATGACGGTAATCAGCACTTTTCGCCCTTCTCCTGAATAGCCACCTTTCGCATCCATCATCGTAATCCCTCGATGCAGCCTAGCTAACAGTTGTTGTTTCACATCTTCACCGTTGCTAGTAATAATCATTAGCGTCAGTTTAATATTACTCGTATGGATGGTATCAACAACTTTTCCAGTGGCATATATCGAAACGAGCGTCAGCAAAGCGGCATCCCAACTAAAAACAAAACCTGAAATCGCTACTACGACCCCGTTCATAGCTGAAATAAGTACCCCCAGTGGAAAATCCCTTTTGCGACTCAACAACATCGCAATAATATCAAAGCCACCTGAGGAGCCAGATGCGCGAAAAATCAAACCTACACAAAGGCCCACAATAACCCCACCAAATAAGGAAGCTAAAATCGGTTCCTGTGTTGCCTTATAAATCGGAATAATTAACAAGGCGATAGACATCACCGCAACTGAAAGAATTGTATAAGCAATAAAACGTTTCCCTAACTTCATTACACCTAATATAAGCAAGGGCAAGTTTAATAAAAGATTTAACACACCTGTATTCAACGGCGTTACGATGCCAAGCATAATGGCAATCCCACTTAATCCACCACTTAAAATCTCATGCGGTATTAATAAAAAATTATAAGCAAATGCCATTAAAATGGATGCAAGCGTTATAATAACAATATTGCGCATAAACTCCCCTACCATTCTAAAACGAACAAATTTTGATCAACTTATCGTTAGAATACCCAATTTATTCGTCTGAAAAACCTCGGCAATTGTGGATTATTAAACTTCCATCATTACCTCGTTTTTTTCTGTTCTTCTTTTATCGGCTTTTCTTTGATTGGTTCTTCGGTTTCCGCTACTTTCATAATGCGGTCAAGCATGGTTGGATGCGTATAGCGGAACCATTTCACAAGAAGCGGTGGATTCACTTCACTTAATCCTGATATGGTAAGCTTTTGGAATGCCGTTACAGCTGCCTGACGATCGTCCATCATTGATATGGCATATTGATCAGCTCGTGTTTCTTGATATCTTGATATAAAATTCGATAAAGGGCTCGAAGCAAATAATAAAAAAGATGTAATAAGTAAAAATAGTGGCAAAGAATTGATGTCACTTATTTTTGTAATTTTTAATGCATGTCCGTAACGGGCTATTACCCACCGCATAATTTTCGCTGTTATCCAAAGCCCGACTAAGGTCATTAATAAATAACCCGCAATGCCAAAATAAATATGTTTCTCAACATAATGCCCCATCTCATGTGCCATAATAAATAAAATTTCATTATCTGTTAAACGATTTAACGTCGTATCCCACAGCACAATTCTTGAATTACTACCAATACCCGTCACATAAGCATTTAATGCATTGGTCTTTTGTGCCATATTCACTTCATACACATGCTCTGCTGGAATATCCGCTTGTTCTGCTATTGCTAATATTTTCGTTTCTAGCTCCTTGTTTTTTAGCGGATAAAAATCATTGTATAACGGATCAATTACAACGGGCTGAATAAACATTACAAAAATTGTAAAGGGAATCGTTAATATCCACGCATATAGCCACCATCTCTTGGCACTCTTTTTCATAAGCCAATAAAGAACGGATACGATAATAAAAGTCATGCCAAAGTTAACCCAAAAATCAATGACACCATCACGCATCCAAGACGGAAAAGCTTGAGTGCTAATGCCATAGCTTTTACTTAAATAGTAACGATAGTATTCAATTGGGAAAAGGACTACATACAGCAAAAACGATAATAAAAATAAATAAGCAGCATTTTGTAACGGCTTCCTTTTCGTTTGGGACGTCGAAACTTTTTCAAAATAGCGAGAAACACCCATTAACAAAATCACAATATAAGCAAGCCATTCAAATGGTGTTACTACAAAAAATAAGAAATTTCGTATTTTCGAATATTCCAGACTTAAGTTTAGTTCTTTTTCAGACATAAACATAACTGGGTCCGCAACGGAGCCTTGAAACGCTCGCGGTATTGTGCCACCACCACTATGAAATATATACCAATACATGCCCAGAACGTAGGCACCAAATATTAGTAGTGCCACAACTCCCATTTTTTTCGCTATGTTATTTCCCCCTTACTCCACACAAAGTTCGTCCTATAGTAAGTGTAAGCTAAATTAAAAAAGTTAGAACAAAGTTTATAGGTTTTATTTTCACGCTTTGACCAATTCACTCCATAGTCAACACGATATTTATTACCTACTAGGCTGTTCCTTATCCATACTTATTTTAAAGCCGTAAATTAACAAAAAAATCCCGTGAACGTATCACGAAATTTTTTTATTATCCGTATTTAACAATATTATTGCAGGTCCTCGTTCTTCGCGGGTATTTGTCTTTGTTCCGCGGGTAAAACCTCTTACTTCGCGGGTATTTTACCTTGTTCCGCGGGTAAAACCTCTCACTTCGCCGGTATTTCACCTTGTTCCGCGGGTAAACCTCTCCACTCCGCGAGTATTTCACTTTTTCCGCGGGTAAAACCTCTTACTTCGCGGGTATTTTACCTTGTTCCGCGGGTAAACTCTCACTTCGCGGGTATTTCACCTTGTTCCGCGGGTAAACTCTCACTTCGCGGGTATTTCACCTTGTTCCGCGGGTAAAACCTCTTACTTCGCGGGTATTTCACCTTGTTCCGCGGGTAAAACCTCTTACTTCGCGGGTATTTCACCTTGTTCCGCGGGTAAAACCTCTTACTTCGCGGGTATTTCACCTTGTTCCGCGGGTATTCTTATTGCTCCATTACAAAGGCTGTTTTTCCACGTTGATCCGCACTAAGATATCCAACTGCTGCTAGCTGATCATGCCATACTTGCTCAATTACTGCAGCTTTTGTGGCGTCGTCTTCTTTAGTAGATAGTTCTATCATAACATCCCCTTGATAATGCCAAACCTCGATATCAGCCTCATAGCCTGCATAACTTCCTTTATAGGTTGTTGCATTGGCAGGCCCATACACGATGGCTTGCGATAACGTGTTGTTATACCATGTTGCCGAATCCCAATTTAAAATTTTCTTTGGAACATTATCTAAAATCATTTTTTTCGCAGCATTTTCATCCACTGCATCGAAAGAAACTTTAGTCGTTGCTTTTAACGATTCTTTGCGACTAATTGTAAATGTACGATTTCCCCCCTTAATATCCATTTCAAACTTATAGTTAGATTCATCCCCTGTAAAGCCGTGGCTTTTGGTGATTGCTAGTGCTTCGTCAAGCGGTGTATTCAGAAATCTCTTTTTATACGTAATATCGATTTTCGTACTATCTTTATAGACACGTAAACGGTTGTTATAATCTGCATTTAAAAATTCTTGATTATTTGTATCGAAATAGTAAATCTTTACTTCATCTTTTTTCGTTGCTGCAAAAAGTTTTAAAATGGCTGATTCATTAAATAAATCCGTTCGCAAATTATATTTAATCTCATGACTAGGCTCTATTGCTGCTTTCACTTGTACTGTATTCAATAGGCCAAGCGTGCCCAATACCATGGTCATTACGACCATTTTCAGTGCAACTCTTTTAAAATGATTCATCCTATATCCGCCTCTTTTCCGATTAAAGTTAATAGTGTTGTTTCTTCATTTGTAAAATGGCTGTGAAAATAAATGGTTTTCTCAGCATTTATGTGCTTGGACAGGGCAATAATATCCTCATAATCCGGATGTGTTTTGTAAAAAAACTGTTTTACTTGTTGGGGTGCTAATGATTGAGTATAACTAGCTTTATTCAAATATCCTGTAAAGATAACAATTGCTGATGGACTATTTTTGAGTAGTTGCGATATTGTTGCTTCCTCTCGCTCTGGAACAAAATAAATAGCATTTTCCTCCACAGTCTTCTCTTGTAAACATTCACTTCTAAACAACGGCAATATCGGAGTAGGTACCACATTTTCAGGTGCTGCATAGTAATCTTCAAACAATGGGAACAACTGATGATCAATACACACTTTTCTTGTACTATGCGCAAAAAGATAAATTGCAATATCAGCCGTTTTGCCTGAAAAGGACGAAGGGAAAATAATCGGTCTACTAGCGTTCGTACAAATAAACTCCACTATTTGTTGCAATACTTCTTCGTTCTTAATGGTCTTTTCAACATGCCCACTATCGATAAACGCGACGTTATACTTCCCACAATCCTCATACGGAAGATTCGCCTTTAATAGATAGGAATCTAAAACATAGTCTCCCGAAAAAAATATCACCTCCCCCAAAAATCGAATGCTGTACCAGACACTTCCTATTAGATGCCCACTAAAACCCCATTGAAAAGAAAGATGCTGATTAATATGTAACCAATAACCAATCGATTCTGGTGAAAAGGTTTGAATGTTTGGATAAGCGTGTTTTAATTGTTTTGCTGTCATCTCACTCATAATTAGTTGACCATTGTAACCCCACTGTTCCAGTAAAGGAAGCGCGCCGACATGATCAATATGCGAATGAGAAATAAACACAGCATCAAGTTTTGCCACATGAGCGGGAGTTAAGGTTGGTATCGTTTTTTCCCGATTATTCATGACACCACAATCAAGTAATATCGCTCGTCCGTCCTTTTCGAGATAAAAGCAATTTCGTCCGTACTCTCCAACCCCTCCTAAAATCTCTACATTAAGCACGTACATGTCCTCCCCATCTTTGAAGCCAATTTAATAGGAACATAAAAACAACGGTCATCGCGACTGTAATAACTGCAACAGCCATTCCTATCCCAACATTGCCTTGTTCAAATTGGCTGTAAATAAATGTTGCGCCTGTCTCAACTGAAGGAGGCAAAATAAGGAGACCCGCGACTAGTTCGCGCATTGAAATAATAAATGTCATCATCATACCAGCAAGTATTCCTTGCATTAGCAGGGGGATGATGATAGCTCGATACACGTCCCAACTATTGCGTCCAAAAATCGCAGCTGATTGGAAAATAGATTGATCTAGCTGTGATAGTGAGGATTTTGTATATTGCACAGCGTAGGGTAAGAACAGCACACAATAAGTCACAACAACCATCGCCTTTGTATTGTAAATGGTTGCTGGTAACCATGGGGCATTCCAAAACATAATTAAGCCGACAACAAAGACGATACCAGGAATAATATTCGGCATTAGACTAAAGAAATCTAATAGTTGTTGCTTTTTCGTTTCTCCCTTTTTAATGTAAAGGGCAATAAATAAACCAATTATCGCTGTAATCACTGCTGTAAGTATTGAAAAAACAACGCTATTTAAAAATGCCGTTAAGCCAGCGCTACCACTAGTAAAGACAGCCTGATAAGACGCTAATGTGAAATTGCCTGCACGTAAACCGTCTCCCCTTACTTTTTGTAGCGAGGTTACAATTATTGAAAAGTAAGGAATACCGATTGCAAACAATAATACAAAACCTACATAAAACCATGATCCCAATTGGATAAACCATTTATCTTTTATTTCACGTGCAGCGGGCGTTTTTCCTGAAAGTACGCTATATGTAAACTTTCGTCCGATAAGATTTTGAAAATACCAGATAATAAGACATACGGAAAGCAAAAATACAGAAAGCGATGTAGCCATTCGAATATCTACTGGCCACCTTGAAAGATAAGCATGAATTTCTGTCGTAAAAACATGAAAACCGATACGGCTTCCAAACGTAGCAGGCGTCCCGAATTCCGCTAGCGTTTTAATGAAAATTAACAATACCCCAAGAACATAACTAGAAATAAGTAACGGCAGTATTACTTGTAGCCAGTTGCGCAAAGAGCTACGTCCGAAAATAAGTGCAGCATCCAAAAAGGAACCATTTATTCTAAGCAACGTATTTTTCAGCATTAAGTATAGAAAAGGAAATAGATGTAGACTCATAACCATGACCATGCCAAATAAAGAAAAAAAGGCATCAGACAACCAAGCTGTGCCTGGCACTAGTTGCTGTAAAAATCCATTATTTTGCATAAATAATATCCATCCCATGGAACCGATATAAGGGGGTGTCATAAAAGGAATCGTTAGGACAATATCTAGCCAATCATATTTTTGTAAAGTTGTTTTCGTGCGAATGAATGCCATAGGCAATGCTAATATCGTCGTACCTAAAATAACCAATACACCTAATAATAATGAGTTGCCCAAAGTCTGCCATAATCTTTCATTAGCAAACATGCTACTAAATTGTGAAACATCAACTAGACCATCATGGACAAATGTATAATACATAATGGCTATTAATGGTGCGATCGCAAACGTTGCGACAATCGTCAATAACAAGCCAAAACTTCGTCTGCTTTCCATTATCATGTTGCGTTATTCCTTTCAAAGAGCTTTATTTTCGAAAAATTCGAAATAGTCAGTATTATAAAGTGATGACTGACCAATAGCGAATTTTACACACGCAGGATGATTGCATCATCTAGAAGGAAGCTTGCAACTTAACGAAAAATATCATTGAACTTCGTTAAAATATCAAGTTGCTTTGCTTCTGAACCTTTCCAGCTCACATTTAACTGCGGGATTTCATCCAATGTTGCGCGATCTTTTACAGCTATATCATGATTGCCAGGTAGTAGATAAGCATCTGCCACTAGTTTTTGTCCTTCATCTGAAAGTAAAAAATTCACATAGGCCTACGCACCTTCCACATTTTTAGCATCTTTCATAATGCCTACTGCTCGCGGACTAACAACCGTTCCACTCTTCGGATAAACAATTTCTACTGGTTCCCCACTCGCTTTCGCTTTATACGCCATATAGTCAACACCTGAAATGGTTGCATTTTTATCACCTGTAATAACAGCATCCAATGCTTCCTTATTGGCTCCATTCACTTGTAGTCCATTGTTTTTCCATGCTTGGATTGTATCCCATGCCGATTTTTCCGCTTCTGTATAACCGTAAATAAAATCAACAGCAGATCCAGACAAACTTGGATCAGGAATATTTATTTTACCTTGCCACTGTGCTTTAGCTAAATCTGTCCATTCGCTTGGTATGTCTTTCGTATTTTTCGTATTGTAGGCAATGCCTAATGCCGATGCGCTATAGCCATAGTAATAGCCTTCTGCATCTGACCAATCGGGGTTCATTTTACTAGCATTTTCAGCTTCTTTGTAACTTTGTAATTGGTTGGCTTCCTTTAATCCATCCATTGATGCAATAGAAGCTAGCACAACGACATCTGCGACCGGATTATTTTTCTCTGCTTCTAAACGCGATAAAATTTTGCCCGTTGTCCCTTGGAACATCTCTACTTTCATGCCTGTTTTTTCTTCAAAAGCTTGTTGAATACTTGCTGCCAAGCCATCAGGACCAGCAGAATAGACGGTTAGTGTTTGCACTTCATTTGGCTTTGCACTGGCTGCATCATTCTTCACACTGTCAGTCGACTTAGTAGCGTTGCACCCTGCTAATGTTAATGCCACAAGAAAGCTCGCTGTTGCTAATAATTTGAAACGTTTTTTCACTGTAAACCCTCCCATTGATAGATTTGTTTAGTATCCACAAAAACTTCCAGTTGCTGTCCGTGTTCAAGCGGTACAGCTTCATAAAAGCTCCATTGCTTCCCTTCAACTTGCGCATGTACTAAATAGCGATCACCAACAAAAGTACTTTTCACAATCATTGCCTGTTTCGCAATGCTTCCAGGATAGTGTTGTCTCGATACTCCCTCTGGACGTACAATTCGATTCCCTTTACCGAACCAATTGACCTTCCCTATAAAATCCGCTACATAAGGTGTTGCCGGCGTATGATAAATTTCCTCAGGTGATCCAACCTGCGCAATTTTACCTGATTCCATCACAATTATTTGATCCGACATCGTCATAGCTTCTGTTTGATCATGTGTTACAAAAATAGCTTGGCAACCCAGTTCATGAATAATATGCATAATTTCATCCTGCATTTTTTCTCTAAGTACGGCATCTAACGCTGATAATGGTTCATCAAATAAAATTAACTTTGGATTCGTTGCCAATGCCCTTGCCAATGCAACTCGTTGTTGTTGGCCTCCCGATAATTGTCCCGGCTTACGTTTTTCATATCCTTCCATCTTCACTAACCGCATCACATATGCTACTCGCTCTGATATTTCTTCTTTTGGCATCATTCCTTTTAAGCCGAATGCGATGTTTTGGAAAATGGTCATATGAGTATAATGCGAAATCTTGAAAGACCATGGCAATATTGCGTTTATTTGGTTTAACATTTTTGTGAAGCTTAGACGAATAAATAATTGTGTCATCGAATGCAATTTCACCATTTGTTGGCTTTTCAAGACCAGCTAGTATTTTCAATAATGTCGTTTTCCCACAGCCCGATTGTCCTAAAATTGTAATGAACTTACTATCTAATTCCACATTAATGGGCCATAACGCTTGTGCCTGTCCATATTTTTTCTCTAAGTTCGTTATTGAGATTTTCATGGTATCCTCCTCGTCTATCTCTACTATAGTTTCCAGATATTTAGAAAATATTAACCTACTATTAATATGTCGTTAAAAAAAGTCTAATAAACTTAAGGAAATGCAATACTTTTTCGAATTTCCTTTAGGAGGCTAAAATGAATCATCTGAAATTACAGGCATTTTGTTTACTCGTCGATTTTAAAAAATTAGCTCCTGTCGCTAAAGAGCTAGGTATTACGCCGCCTACGGTGTCCTTTCATATTCGCTCGATTGAAGAAGAGTACGGGATACGTTTGTTTCGCACAAATGCGGGTGGCTATCGTTTAACAGAAGCTGGAGAGGGGCTCTATCACTACGCAAGACAAATCGTCCAACTACAAAACGATATGAATCGTTTCATTGAAAATCTATTAGCAGGCAATATTGGCTCCATTCGATTAGGTGCAAGTGCCCTACCTGCGCATATTTATATGCCTGAAATTATTAATCAAATTTCCACTGCATATCCTGACATCCGTATATCCTTAGAGGTTAAAACAGCACCTGAAATTGAAAAAATGGTAGCCCTGCAAGAACTAGATTTTGGGTTAATTATGGAAACAAAGCAAGAAAACAAAGCATTAATCTATGAAACAATTGGTGAAGATTCGCTTGTTTTAGCTCTAAGCCCTCGTCACGAGCTGGCAGCAAAAAAGGACATCTCGCAATCCGATGTCCTTAAAAACAAAGTATTATTACATACTTCCTCTAGTTCAACCAATCATTTTATCGAAAAATGGTTGGACCCTTTCCAACCAGCATTTAATACCATTGAACTCGATTCTGTAAGTACGATAAAAAAAATGCTGACGTTTGGTAAAACCATTGCTTTTCTTTCCGTTTCCCTTATTGAGGACGAACTGCAATCTGGCTTATTAATCAAAAAAGATTTAAATGATATTACGCTAAAACGGAAAATCCAACTAGTTTACCCGCAATCTAGACTAGACAATCAAATTGATGTATTTGTCAAAAAAGTGATTTACGATTTAGCACAAAAAATCAAAACATAATCCGCTTCAAGCAATGAGTCTCACAGCTTCAACCAACTGTGAGCTCTCCCTCATCTATCTGCACAAAATAACTTTCAACTTACTCCCTTTTTCAACATATTTTCTAAAAAAATTCAGTAATCTGACATAATTACATAGCAACCATTAATAACATGGATAGAAGACATGTTGTGCTCTAACGAAAGGAGGAATGACAAGTTGCTTACCGAATTGCTTCAGAGTGAGACTATCCAAATCACAAACGAAGTAGCAAATTGGCAGGGTGCTATACGCATTGCTGCATCACCACTCTTACAGCAAAACAAAATAGAAAAGCGCTATATCCAAGCCATGATCGATTCCATCGAACAACACGGTCCTTATATTGTACTTACACCTAAAGTAGCAATTCCACATGCGCTGCCATCTGACGGGGTAAACGAATTATCAATGAGTTTATTAGTTTTACAAAAACCTGTATATTTCGGACCCGATAAACCTGTGTATGTAATCATTATTTTAGCAGCGACAGATCATACAACCCATTTACAGGCATTAGTCGATTTAACACAAGTCTTACAAGAACCTAGCCAAATCGATAACATTATCGGATGTAAGCGTGCAAAATGCGTCATGGATAAAATCAAACAATATGCAACAAAGGAGCAATTATAAATGAAAATTTTAGTCGTTTGTGGAAATGGCTTAGGCAGTAGCTTCATGATGGAACTGACTATCAAAAAAGCATTGCTAGAACTCAGCAAAGAAGCAGAGGTAACGCATACTGATTTAACATCTGCAACTTCTGAAAAGGCTGATATTTATATTGGTGCAGGAGATATCGTCGACCAACTAGATAATGGTGTGCGAAAAGTTGTGCGAATCGTCAATATGATGAGTATCCCAGAAATCAAAGGAAAACTTGCCCCACTATTGTAATGGACAATATGATGTGCAGTTGTAACGCTTACGTTGCTTTTAAAATTGGATAAGATGAGGTGTTGGTATGTTAGATGTTATGATGAATGACATTTTAGGTACACCAGCAATACTAGTCGGCCTATTTGCGCTTGTCGGCTTATTAATCCAAAAGAAATCTGCTTCAACTGTTCTTTCAGGGACGTTAAAAACTATTATGGGCTTTGTCATTTTAGGTGCCGGTGCAGCTGTTTTAATTGGTTCTTTAACTCACTTTAGCAAAATGTTTGATCATGCCTTTCAGGTACAAGGGGTTATCCCCAATAATGAAGCCATTGTTGCTGTGGCACAAACGACATTTGGCACATCCACAGCCTTGATTATGGTATTCGGGATGGTAATGAATCTTTTGCTAGCGCGATTTACGCCTTTAAAATATATTTTTTTAACTGGTCATCATACATTATTTATGGCGTGTTTAATCGCAGCTTCCCTCTCTGTTGGGGGGATGAGTGGCGCTCCTCTCATTATTTTCGGTTCTATATTGTTAGGTTTATGTATGGTGATTTTCCCTGCCATTTTACAACCTACCGTGCGTCAAATAACAGGAAATAATGACTTTGCAGTTGGGCATTTTGGCAGCATTGGCTACTATGTATCTGCTAAAATTGGTCAACTATTTGGCAACAAAGCCAAGTCGACTGAAGCAATAGCAGTGCCTAAATCACTTGGATTTTTAAGAGATACATCCGTTGCCATTTCCTTAACAATGAGCTTATTTTTCATTGTTGTCGCTTTATTCGCAGGTCGTTCTTATATTGAAGCGCAATTATCCGGGGGATCGAACTTCATAGTTTTCGCGATTATCCAAGCGATTACCTTTGCAGCGGGGGTCTATATTATCCTTGCGGGTGTTCGTATGCTGATTGCAGAAATTATTCCTGCATTTAAAGGGATTGCTGATAAGCTCGTACCAAACGCTAAACCTGCTTTAGATTGCCCGACAATTTTCCCCTTCGCACCGAATGCCGTTATAATCGGTTTCCTCTTTAGCTTTTTAGCTGGCTTATTGTCCATGTTTGCCCTGCCGCTGATTGGGCTTAAAGTTATTGTTCCTGGTCTAGTGCCACATTTCTTTACAGGTGCTGCGGCAGGTGTTTTCGGTAATGCAACGGGTGGTCGTATTGGCTCCATGGCAGGTGCATTTGCTAACGGGATAATCATTAGTTTTATTCCAGCGATTCTCCTTATCTTTATGGGTGATATCGGCTACGAAGGAACAACATTTGGTGATTCTGACTTTGGCATCGTAGGCATTATTATTATTAATATTTTAAAATTATTTGGTGCGGTGTAAGCACATCACTTCATATTTAAAAACTCGTTCTAACATGCAGAACGAGTTTTTAAATTGTCAGAATTGTTCGGGTGACTGGCACGACTATCTTTTTTACTTGGCACTGATTATAATTAGTTATGTCTTGTTATAACGAGTTATAAAAGGAGTAAAATCAGTGAAAAACTTTTATCGTTTATTTGCGACACTGGCTCTACTAGTAGGTCTATTAGTAGCTTGTGGTAACCAAGAAAAAGAAGGGACTGCAAACGAACCTGTTGAATTAACAATTTCTGCGGCAGCTAGTTTACAGGATGCCTTAGAAGAACTTAAAACAACGTATGAAAAAGAACACGATTCGGTCAATATCCTCTATAACTTTGGCGGCTCTGGTGCATTGCAACAACAAATTTTACAAGGTGCACCGGTGGATTTATTCTTTTCAGCAGCGAAAGATAAATTCGACGCCCTAGTAGAAAAAGAAATGATTGAACAACAGCAAGGAACAGATCTTTTAGCTAATGAGTTAGTATTAATCGTTCCTAAAAACAACGAAAATCAAATCCATTCCTTTGACGATTTACTTCAAGCAGGAAAAATTGCGCTTGGCACACCCGAAACGGTTCCTGCTGGGCAGTATGGCGTCGACACATTAAAAAGCATGCAGCTTTGGGAATCACTTGCATCTAAAATGGTATATACAAAAGATGTGCGTCAAGTACTTACTTATACTGAAAGCGAAAATGTAGATGCTGGCATCGTTTATAAAACAGATGCCCTCGTCTCTGATAAAGTCGATGTCATTGCGACTGCCGATGATGCGACCCATGCACCGATTATTTATCCTGTAGGCGTCCTAAAAGCGAGTAAGCATGGACAAGAGGCAAAAGATTTTTATCAATTTTTACAAAGTGATGAGGCAATGAATATTTTCAAAAAGTATGGCTTTAAAGGAGCTCAATAAATGGGTACCGATTTTTGGTCTCCTCTTAGGCTTTCCATTGAAATTGCCTTTGTTGCTGGAATTACTGCTATTATAGTTGGTATTTTAATGGGTAAATGGATGGCAACTCGCCATTTTAAAGGCAAACTCTTGTTAGAAACGGTGTTGCTTTTACCCTTAGTATTACCTCCTACTGTAGTTGGTTTTCTGCTCATCGTTATTTTTGGAAAAAATAGTGTATTAGGAAATCTAATTATGTGGCTTTTCGATCAACCAATCATGTTCACATGGTGGGCTGCCGTCATCGCTTCTACAATTGTTGCCTTTCCATTAATGTATCAATCTGCGAAAACGGGCTTTGCCTCTGTAGATAAAGATATTGAAAATGCAGCACGTGTTGATGGGGCGAATGAATGGCAAGTCTTTGTTTGTGTATCTATTCCGCTCGCATTAAAGGCACTTGTATCTGGTGGAATTTTAAGCTTTACACGTGCTTTAGGGGAGTTTGGGGCGACCTTGATGTTTGCGGGGAACATTCCAGGAAAAACACAAACAACACCGCTAGCGATTTATATGGCACTTGATTCAGGTAACATGACGCTAGCTTGGACATGGGTTTTGTGCATGATTGCTATTTCCTTTCTAATGCTTCTTAGTATCCATTTACTAAAAGTATAAAAGAGAACAAGTGTTGGATTGATTGCAGTCAATCCAACACTTTTTTGCTCTATCATTGATGTCTGCTACGGGTGGTCTCTTTTCGCTCAGTACAGTAAGCCACCACCCTCTGCTTGACCGCTAAATGCCCTCGTCTTACGGTTGAACAGGAGTCGCCTCTCATCGCACTCATCAACTAGTTTTAACTTCTAACCAAAATTTATAAACAGCTTTCCTCTGTTCCTTCAATAATTTTTTTTGTTTTGTCCCAGCTTTTTTGATAGCTGTTAACTACGGCTGATGCTCTCGTAGCGCTACTTACCGCATAGTCTCTTTCATCATCCCCCGCTAATTGGTGGGATAAAGGCGATAGTATCACCCGATTTAACGATTGTCGTATCGGTTGCAAATTCTTCATTGACTGCTGTCATTATTTGTTGTAATGATAGCTGCGGATAGTGCTTTTCTAGCCACTCTTTTAACTGAGCAACTGTGACATCTGACAGCTCTACCTCGAGTTGTGATTCACCAACTTGTTCCTGTAAGTGCGCAAATAATAAGATGTTAATCACGCTTTCCTTTCCTCCTCCCGAATAACTGGTGTTCCTTGTGGATAGGGGATATTTTCTAATTGGTCACCAATCCATTCCGTCCCGTCCTCCCAATGCTCTTTTTTCCATATTGGAACAATTTGTTTAATGCGATCAATCGCATATTCATTTGCCATATACGCCACTTTACGATGTGGCGATGACACAGCAATAACAACAGCTATGTCTGAAATATCCAAGCGACCTACTCGATGCGTAATAGCCACTATCGCTTCTGGCCACTGCTCTTGTATTTCCTTTGCAATCTGTTCAAACATTTTTATCGCCATCGCGGGATAGGCTTGATATTCTAAATGCAATGTTTTTTTACCATTTGTAATTTCACGTACTGTGCCGATAAATAGTGTAACGGCACCAGCATTTCGATTTAGTACTTTTTGTCTTACTTGCTCGACATCAATCGGTTGGTCGATAATTTCAAACAACGCTACCGTCATGGTCTTCCCTCATTTCTTTCAACAAAAATTCCATATATTTTCTTTCTTCATAAATTGAATACGCTGGGATTGTTAACGGTGGATCCAGTGGATAGCTCGGCCAATAAATAACACAAATAATATTGGTTACTTGCTGCAATAGCACTTGGTCCTGTGCTGTTCGGAGTAGTACTACTTTTGGATAATGTTCCTGTTTATATCCTTCAATCAGCACGATATCCATCGAAAAGGAAGCATAGATTGCTAGAATTTCAGCTAATCGCCAGCTATTTTGGTGAATACTCATACGTAAAGTACCCTCCCCTTCCACAGCAGTCACAATCGCACCTGCCTGCTCATGCCGACTACTATCTTTGGACGTTTCGATCATTGGCGCACCACCATGTCCGTGATGCTTAATCGTTCCTACTCGTAGCCCTTCCAGTGAAGCTTGTTTAATTAATTGCTCCATCAATGTTGTCTTTCCACTATTTTGATAGCCAACTATCTGTAAGATTTTTCGAACTTGTCCCAAGGCTACTCACTTCCTTGTAAATCTTCTAACAATAAGACTGCTACGGACATGCCTCTTTCATAACCTCGTGAACCACCTGGTAAAACGATAAAAGCATTAGCTGTCGCCAACGAAGAAACGGCACTCGATTTATCAAAACCAGATGGCACAGCAACTAGCTGCCCTGTTTCGTAATAAGCTGTCGCGCGCACAAAACGTGTAAAGGGATTCGGCTTTGTAAAATCCGCCCCTAATATAGCTTGCTCTCTGCGTAAATGAGGTTGCGGATGACAATAGGCAGTGCGTATAATGGGGCGTACAAATAGTTCAAAACCAACATAGCAGGCTGAAGGATTACCAGAAAGGCCGAATAACAATTTACCATTGCAAGCAGCGACAGTTGTTACACTGCCTGGACGCATTGCTACTTTATTAAATAATACCTTTGCATCCATCGCCTGATAAATGGCCGGTAAATAATCATAATCACCTACGGAAACGCCCCCCGTTGTAATTAGAATATCTACTTCCTGCAATGCTTTTTCCACGATTTTAATACATAATGCCAAATCATCGCTAAACTTGCCAAAATATTTGACTTCTGCGCCTGCACGTTCAATTTGTGCCATCATCATATAAGCATTACTATTTCGAATTTTGCCCGGCTGTAAACATTCACCTGGCTCTAGTAATTCGCTACCCGTGGCTATCACACCAATGATCATTTTACGATAAACTGGTACTTGCTCGTAGCCAAACGTAGCGAGTAAAGCCATCACACCGGGGTTAATATATTGACCTTTGTCAATAAGGATTGTACCCTGCTGTACATCTTCCCCCTTGTAGGAAATATTAGTCCCCGCTTCAATAGAGCGTTTAATCGACATATACTTTTGTTGATTTTCTTCAAAAGTATGGGTTATTTCTAGCATAACCACCGCATCACAGCCTTGTGGTATCGGTGCCCCTGTCATAATGCGAACAGCTTGACCTTTCTCCACTACACTGTCATAGACATAGCCTGCGCCAATTTCCCCAACGACCTGAAATCGAACTGGCTGCTGTGAACAAGCGCCTTGACTATTAATGGAACGAATGGCATAGCCATCATACGGTGAACGATCAAAAGCTGGGACATCTTGATCGGCTCGAATCGCTTCTGCTATAAAGCGACCATGGGCTTGTGTTAATGGTACAAGTTCATTTTTTGCTTGAAAGGCATAGTCCATTACACGATGAACAGCTTCTGCCACAGGAATTGGTTGTCTTTTTTCTAGCATTTAGCACACTCCTTTAACCTAATAAACGATAGTAAATTGTTTTAGCTTTTTGTATATCTTGTATACCATGAATCACAACTCGCCCATCTTGAAAAATAACGATTCGATAATCGTCCGCTTGACAAGAAAGCAAATAAGGATTCATCTGAATTTCACCATAGGAACGAAGCTGATGTGCCAATTGCTCGAACTGATAGTAAATGGGCTTTGGTGGTCGAATTTGCACAGCGTCCCGTCCACAAAGTATTTGTAATTTCGTTTGACTTTCATAGGATAAATAAGGATATGTTGGCGCATTGCCACAAGATGGACAATCAGCCTGTCTCATTTTAGCGACATTGATTTCATAGTGTTGATTTTGCCAAACATCAAATGTTAAATAGCTTTTTCGTAGCGCTTTGTCATCTCCAACAAGCAGTTTTAACACTTCAGCCACTTGATATGCGGCAACGATTTGAACCGTTGGGCTAATAATACCTACCGTATCACAAGTCATCCCTGTTTGGGGTATTGCTTTTAATAAGCACTGCAAACAAGGTGTTTTGCCTGGCACAATCGTATAGGTTGCGCCATAACTACCGACACAAGAGCCGTACACCCACGGAATTCGATACTTTTGTGCAAGGTCATTCATTAGAAAACGCACATCAAAATTATCGGTCGCATCAACCATTACATCTACATCTTTTAGCAATGGTAGCAAAGTCTCTAAACATGCATCCATAACGGCAACATTGATTTCAACCTCTGTGTTAATTTCTTGCAGACGTTTTTTAGCTGCGATGACTTTTGGCATTTTTTCTTGGGCATCTTGCTCTGTATATAATTGTTGTCTTTGTAAATTACTCCACTCTACATAATCACGATCAATCAGTGTTAACTTGCCAATACCAGCACGTACAAGCGCTTCGGCACTAGCACTCCCCAATGCACCGACACCTATTAAAAGGGCATGTTTTTGTTGGATCGATACTTGCCCAGATTGTCCGATAGGGGTAAATAATTGTTGTCTCGAATATCTATTTTGCATACGTATAGAGCCTTTCTTTCTATGAATTTCGTTTGACCTTTTTATTTATAGCATTATAATAAAAGCAATGTTTTTTAGTAATTTTGAAGGAGGTCTTAACTGTGCATCCCACACATCATCAGCAACCCATTCAAGTTGCTCTTTTAACTGTCAGTGACACACGCACAAAGGCAAATGATCACGCTGGACAGCGTATTCAAACTTTACTTCAAGAAGCAACATTCGAAGTAGTGGACTACCAACTCACAAAGGATGAACCACGGGATATCGCTCGTTATGTGAAACAGTGGTCCAGTGATCCATCCATCAATACCATTATCGTAACGGGCGGAACAGGCTTTACACCAAGAGACCAAACTTACGATACCATTTTACCTCTTTTCGAAAAGGAAATGATGGGATTTGGTGAGTTATTTCGAACACTTAGCTATGACGAAATTGGCACAAGGGCAATGTTTAGTCGTGCCACTGCTGGGACTATTCAACAAACAGCCATCTATGTTTTACCTGGTTCCACAAATGCGGTATCACTAGCTATGACGAAACTTATAGTACCCACTGTTCAACATTTTGTTGGTGAGTTGAATCGTCTATGAAAATTGCAGGGATTATATTAGCAGGTGGGCAATCCTCTCGATATGGTAAACCTAAAATGTTCGAGCTGTTTGCTGGGCAGCCTTTATACAAGCATAGTCTTATCGCTTTACAAAAAAATCAGCTATCGCCTATTATTATTGCTACAAACGCACAGTTACAACATCAGTTTGAGCAGGAAAACGTCCAATGGATTATCGACAAACAGCTACATCAAGGACCACTTTTTGCTTTACATCATATCATGACAGCCTACCCTGATGTGGAATGGTTTTTTGTCGTGGCTAGCGATATGCCTTATATGAATGCTGATTTTATCAAAAAAATGGTCGGTCGAATAAGTGACGATTATGATGCAATCGTTCCTATGCAGGCGCAAAAACATCAGCCATTAGCTGCATTATTTCGACGTACAGCTTTACCTAAAGCACAACAATTAACGAAACAAAACAAACGAAGTATGAAAGTACTGTTAGAGCAACTGCGAGTTTGTTACGTCCCTTTTGATGACGATGACACAACATTTATCAATATTAATGCACAACAAGACTGGTCTCAAACAAGGAAAAAGGAGTCTAATAATGAATAATTTTACACACTGGAACGCAGAAGGTCGTCCTAAAATGGTTGATATTTCAGAAAAAGAAATCACAACACGTACAGCCATTGCGCGTAGTACAATCACGTTATCCGATGCTGTCTATGAAGCCATCCAACAAGGTGGCATTAAAAAAGGCGATCCAACACAAGTTGCCCAAATTGCAGGGATTATGGGGGCTAAAAAGACCGCTGATCTTATTCCCATGTGCCATCCCATCATGTTACAAGGCACGGACTTCCAATTTAACTATGACAAAGTAGAGAAGGGCTATGAGCTTCATATTCAAGCTACAGTCAAATGTAGTGGGAAAACTGGTGTTGAAATGGAAGCCCTCACAGCTGTGACAATCGCTGCCTTAACTTTTTATGATATGTGTAAAGCAGTTGATAAAACGATGGTCATTAAAGACACCTATCTTGTTGAAAAAACGGGTGGGAAAAGTGGCACTTTTGTGCATAAATAAACAGAAAAATTCGGCAGCACTTTGCCGATTTTTTCTGTTTTTTTCGCACTACCCCCCAATATGAGACATTTCAATTTTTGCATTTTTCCTTGTTGTCATCGTTTGTTCATTGCGTTCATCTGAGTAACGATCGTCCCTTGTTTCCCATACCTTTGATACACATTCACGGATAGCGGCATCATCTTGTCCTGTTCGTAACAGCTCTCTTAAATCTGTGCCCTCTGTTGCAAATAAACAAGTATATAAGGTCCCTTCTGCTGAGAGACGAGCACGTGAACAATCGGAACAGAAGGAATCTGTAACGGATGAAATCACACCTATTTCCCCTTGTGCATCTTGATATTGATAACGTGATGCCACTTCCCCTTTGTAATTAGGCGCTACTTGTTGTAGCGGATAAAACTGATGGACTCGCTCAATAATATCCTGCTTCGACACAACATCCTGTAAGTTCCAACCATTCGAATTGCCTACATCCATATATTCAATAAAACGTAAAATATGCTGTTTTTCTTTAAAATATTGTGCCATTGTAACAATATCTTGGTCATTCTTTCCTTTTTGCACAACCATATTAATTTTCACTTGTAAACCTGCTTCCGCAGCCCTTTCTATGCCCTCTAACACCGTTAATACCTTACCTCGATGTCCATTCATCTCCAAAAATCGTTCATCATTCAATGAATCTAGACTAACAGAAACGCGAGTTAAGCCTGCTTGAGCCAATGCTTGTGCATATTTTTTTAATAAAGTGCCATTTGTTGTTAAAGCAATATCTTCTACACCTTCAATGCGGTGAATGCGTGCAATTAATGCTGGTAAATCACGACGAAGCAAGGGCTCTCCACCTGTAATTCGTATTTTTTTCACATTCAACGACACAAATATTTTTACTAATCGTTCAATCTCATCAAAAGTTAATATTTTATTAGACGGTAAAAATGCATAATCTGGACCAAATACTTCAGCTGGCATACAATAGCGGCAACGGAAATTACAGCGATCTGTTACAGATATTCTTAAATCTCTTAAAGGTCTATTGAATTGGTCTTGTAGATCTGACATTTAATCTCCTTCTTTCAGTGCATTCTGATCTGGTAATAGGATGCGTCGTGGCTGTGTATAAATATTCAAAGCTTGTTGTCGGATAAAACCTACCGTTGTAATGCCGAGCTGCTCGGCTAATTGTAATGCTAAGTCCGTTGGTGCTGATTTAGATAGCACAATTTCACAGCCTATTTTGGAGACCTTTAGTAAAATTTCTGACGATAGTCGTCCGCTAAAGACGATAATTTTATCTTGCATACTGATATTGTTGCGCAGACAATAGCCGTAAATTTTATCTAACGCATTATGACGTCCAATATCCATGCGACTTAAGACAATGCCATTGACATTACATAGTGCAGCATTGTGCACACCACCCGTTTGCTTAAAAATGTCTGCACCTTCCTGCATATCATGCATTAAACGGAAGCAATCCTCGGTTGTGATTTGCACATGCACATCGTCCATTTTTTTCGCCACTAATGCATCATTCGTAAAAACAAAGCCTTGTCGACTCATTCCACAACAAGAGGTAATATAGCGTTTGTTTTGCGTCTGCTGGTAATAGGGATTAACATGCTTTGTTTTAATATGCACAAAGCCTTCTTTTTCTTGGTGCCAAATTTCCTCAATATCATCAAAGCTACGAATAACTCGTTCAGAAGCTAAGTAGCCAATAACCATATCTTCCACATACTCTGGTGAACATACCATCGTGACAAATTCTTGCTGATTGATTTTTACAGTTACAGCGTATTCTGTGACGATTACATCATCCATTTCTTTTACTTGCTGTCCTTCAACGCGCATAATTTTCCTTGTGATTGCTCGTTCCATAAGGCATCCCCTTTAGACACTGATATTCTTTTCAAAAACAAAGACGGAAATTGCAAAATCCTCTTCAATTTTAATATCTGAAAATAAGTGGAGCAATTTGCTGCCCATCAATTCTTCCATACCCTCTGGCGGTGATTGTGCATATAAATCTTGAATCATAGTTGTCCTTGCAGCATGCACCATTTTTAGCCCTTCAGGTGTACTGGCAATAAATTTTTCCGTTGGTGTTATATTTCCATACAAAGTAGATACAGCCATATTCTCGACAAAAACTGTATGAATACGCTCTGGACCTTTACCAAATACTTCTTTTCTTAATTTACGTATCATATCATTAAATTCATGTATTTTTTTAGACATAGCAACGATTCTCCCATCGTAATAAAACTTTTTTAGTCAATTTGATGTGACGGTCACCCTTACAGTTTGTTAATGATATAGCAACTTGAAAAAAATTAAAAGAGAAAATACTTTTTGATAACCATTATCATCTAATAATTTTTTATGATAAATATTGTTCATTTTGTAGAAAAAGGCTATAATTATTGTTATTCCAAATGGAGTTTATCTATTTTGATCCCTTTCTCACGATGTTGGAAAGTGGTTTTAATAGTTACATTCTATTGTTATTTAACATAAAAGTAGATTGAGTTTTTAGCAAGACCTGCTAAGAATTTTATCCACCATGAATGATTAGCATGTCTTGGACATGTAATTTCATGGTGGATTTTTTTTATTTTCATGAACCAAGACATGGAGTACTTGTTATGAACTAGACATTTAACTATTTCTAGGTAGATTAAAGACGAAGTGGGAATTACAATAATAACAAGACAATCAATTCAATCAAGAACTCAATTCGTCATTCCCTTTTTGTCTTAAGCCGTAACAAGTTGTTTCATGAGTCTCAACGTGCAAAAGGAGGAAGTATCTTGACTCAAATTCTTATTAATGGGGTACCGTATGATGTCAAAGAAGGAGCTACAATACTTGATACCATTAATCAACATGACATTCCTCATCCACAGATTTGTCATGTGCCAGCTGTAGACCCAATCGAAACATGTGATACATGTATCGTGGAGGTAAACGGCCAATTAGTTCGTTCTTGCTCTACAAAGGCAGTAGAAGGCATGAATGTGTTATTAGCTTCTGACAAAGCTAAAGCGGCACAAACAGAAGCGATGGACCGTTTACTCGAAAACCATTTACTGTACTGTACAGTGTGTGATAATAACAACGGAAATTGCACATTACACAATACAGCCGAATTAATGGAAATCGAACATCAAAAATATCCGTACAAACCAAAAGTTGAACCACATGAAGTAGACATGTCACACCCATTTTACCGATATGATCCGAACCAATGCATTGCATGCGGACAATGCGTAGAAGTTTGTCAAAATTTACAGGTAAACGAAACATTATCGCTCGATTGGGAGGCAGAAAGACCACGTGTAATTTGGGATAAAGGTGCTGCCATTAATGATTCTTCCTGTGTAAGCTGCGGACAATGTGTAACCGTTTGTCCTTGTAATGCTTTAATGGAAAAATCCATGCTTGGAGAGGCTGGATTTATGACGGGTTTAAAACAAGATATGTTAGATCCCATGATCCATTTGATTAAAGAAGTTGAACCAGGGTATAGCGGTATTTTTGCTGTTTCTGAAGTGGAAGCTGCCATGCGTAGTAAGCGCACAAAAAAAACAAAAACAGTTTGTACTTTCTGTGGTGTAGGTTGTTCATTCGAAGTTTGGACAAAAGACCGAAAAATTTTAAAAGTACAACCTTCTGATGGTCCGGTCAATGCCATTTCTACATGTGTAAAAGGAAAATTCGGTTGGGATTTCATCAATTCGGAAGAACGCATTACAAAACCACTTATTCGCAAAAATAATGAGTTTGTTGAATCTTCTTGGGATGAAGCGTTAGATTTAATCGCCACAAAACTTGGTGGCATTCAACAACAATATGGTCCAGGTTCTGTCGGTTTTATCTCTTCTTCTAAAATTACAAATGAAGAAAATTACTTAATACAAAAAATGGCACGTCAATTATTTGCAACAAATGACGTCGACAATTGCTCTCGTTATTGTCAGTCTCCCGCTACGGACGGTTTATTACGTACAGTAGGTTTAGGCGGTGACGCTGGTACGATTCAAGATATTGCCAAAGCAGGCTTTGTCATTATTGTTGGTGCTAACCCAGCTGAAGGCCATCCTGTTTTAGCAACACGTGTGAAACGTGCCCACAAATTACATGGTCAAAAATTAATCGTTGCCGATATTCGTAAACATGAAATGGCTGAGCGTTCAGACATCTTTATGCATCCAAAACAAGGTACTGACCAAGTGTGGATTATGGCAGTTACCAAATATATCATCGATCAAGGATGGCATGACGAAGCCTTTATTCAAGACAATGTCCTGCATTTTGAAGATTTTAAACAAGTGCTTGCAACCTATACCCTTGATTACGCTCAAGATATGACCGGAATTAGCAAGGAAACATTGATTGAAGTTGCTGAAATGATTCGTGATGCAAACGGCACTTGTGTTCTTTGGGGTATGGGTGTCACGCAAAATACGGGAGGCTCTTATACATCAGCGGCTATTTCGAATTTACTATTAGCAACTGGTAACTATCGTCGTCCTGGAGCTGGGGCTTACCCGCTACGCGGTCACAATAATGTTCAAGGTGCCTGTGATATGGGGACATTACCAAATCTATTGCCTGGCTACCAAAAAGTGACCGATGATGAAGCACGAGCAAAATTTGAAAAAGCTTATGGTGTCCCTATTCAATCTCAACCAGGTCGAAATAATATGCAAATGTTAGATGCTATTATGGAAGGTAAAATGAAAGCGATGTATTTAGTGGGCGAGGATATGGCACTGGTTGACTGTAATGCCAACCATGTAGATGAGGTTCTTTCACAAATAGAATTTTTTGTTGTCCAAGATTGCTTCCTATCACGTACTGCCCAATATGCAGATGTGATTTTACCAGCAGCCCCTTCGCTTGAAAAAGAAGGCACATTCACGAATACAGAACGTCGCGTTCAGCGTCTCTATCAAGTTTTGCCAACACTCGGTGAGTCAAAAGCAGATTGGGAAATCCTTCAAGCAGTCGCACGTCGATTAGGAGCAGATTGGCAGTATAATCATCCAAGCGACATTTTCGATGAAATGGCGAGTCTATCCCCCCTATTCTCACAAGCCAACTATGAAGTCTTAGCAGGCTGGGGTAGCTTCTGTTGGGGTAGTCATGATGGAAAAGATACACCATTATTATATGAAGACGGATTTAACTTCCCTGATAAAAAAGCACGTTTTGCTTTACATGATTGGGTGCAACCGGTTGAATTTGAGGCACAATACGATTGTCATATTAATAACGGTCGTATGCTCGAGCACTTCCACGAAGGAAATCTAACAAATAAATCGAAAGGTATTCAATCAAAGGTACCTGAAATTTTCGTTGAAGTTTCACCACAATTGGCGAAAGAACGAGGCATTGAAGATGGCGCCCTACTCCGTTTAGTATCTCCATATGGCGCATTAAAGCTCAATGCATTAGTAACAGATCGCGTGCAAGGGAATGAATTATTTTTACCAATGAACTCTGTTAGCAAAGATTCAGCTATCAACTTCTTAACTGGTCCTGCAGCAGATATTAATACATCAACACCAGCCTACAAACAAACAAAAGTTCGAGTAGAAGTGCTAAAAGCAAAAGGCAAGACGCCGTTGCCACGCACTAACCCGCGCTATAAAAAGCGTCATCCTCAAAATGGTGTAGAGGTACAACGAAAATGGAATCGTCCTGGCTACGTTCACTTAACAACCCTAAACGAAAGAGAGTGAGAACATGGCTGAACCCATTACAAGCATAAAAAAACAACAAGTAACAGACGAACAGCTCAAGGAACAAAAATTAGATAATCTTAAACAACTACTTTCTGAGCAGGAAGAAGCGGTCAATCAAGTATTGCTTATTATGGCTGAATTAAATCATATCGGTGCACTAGAAGCCGCAATGAAACTACTAGAAGCCAAAGAAGAAGTGGCCCATATTGCGCTTGGACAACTAACACGAAAGCCTGTAACCAATATGATTAATAATTTAATGGGGGTTGCAGGAGCTTTGACAGAGCTCAAGCCGGAAACAACAGCGAAGCTTATTGAAGGCTTAAATTCAGGGGTAGAAGAAGCTAACAAAGCACTTGAATCCGATGACAAAGTTAGCGCCTTTAAACTTGTCAAAATGTTAAATGATCCAGATGTCAATCGCGCACTCAATTTTGGTGTTCATTTCTTAAAGGGACTTGGCAAAGGGTTAAAAGAATAAGGTGGTTCTAATATGTTAGTACAAGAAGATGTTATCAACGCATTACAACAAGTTCAAGATCCTGAGCTTCATCAGAGTATCGTCACATTGAATATGGTACGCAATATTCACATAAGTGGCACCCATCTATCACTGGATATTATGTTAACCATACCAGGCTGTCCGTTAAAAGCGAAAATTCAGCAAGATGTGGAGGAGGCACTACAAGCAATTGGTGCCTCCAGTGTTGCCGTTACCTTTGGTGTTATGACTGAACAGGAACGTCGTGCACTATCGACCCTGCTACAAGCGAAAAATAGTAACGAACAAGGGATGCCAAACATGTTGCAGCTTCATTCAGGTGTGCAGTTTATTGCTATCACAAGTGGTAAAGGCGGCGTTGGGAAGTCGACAGTGACCATTAATTTAGCGGTCGCTCTTGCTCGTCTTGGCAAACGTGTAGGCATACTAGATGCTGATATTTACGGCTTCAGCATTCCTGCAATGATGAACATTGAGCAAAAACCTATTATGCTTGACCAAACAGTGATACCAGTTGAGAGTCATGGGGTTAAATTAATGTCAATGGGCTTTTTCACCAATGGGAACCAGCCTGTTATGTGGCGTGGACCAATGCTCAACAAATGGATTCGCAATTTCCTTGTCAACACGGTATGGGGAGAGTTGGATTTTCTGCTGATTGATTTACCACCAGGAACTGGGGATGTGGCGATTGATATGGCCGCAATGATTCCACAAGCACAAGAAATTATCGTAACGACACCGCATTTGGCCGCTTCTCACGTCGCATCCCGTGCAGGCTTAATGGCTCAACATACGAAACATTCCATTCTTGGTGTAGTTGAAAACATGGCTTATTTTGAAGGGGCAGATGGTCAAAAAAACTATTTATTCGGACAAGGTGGAGCCGAACATTTAGCAAAATTACTCCAAACTGAAGTGATTGCCCGTATTCCTTTCGCCCAGCCTGAAGAAAATACAGGTTCCTCCATATATGATGAAGAAACAGTGATTGGCGAAATCTTTACTCATCTAGCAGAAGATTTACTATATCAATAAAACAACAATCCCTTGATTTGCTTATTCACAAATCAAGGGATTTTCATTGCTACAAATAACCCGCTTTTTTTAACACTTGTATGAAATAAAAACGATACGTATTTTGGACAAATGTATCTAAAGGTAACCCTACATGCACCTGATACTTTGTAAAAATAAAATAAAAGCGTTTATCCCATTTTAAACGTAATAACGCTCCTGCCTCTTCACCATATTTCGCTGTAAATTCTCCAATCAAAGGCTCAATTATGTTGTAACAATAGCTTTTTAAATGTGCTAATGCTTCAATATCTTTATCCCTTTGAAAGCGTATAATCCAATCTACTAATTGCTCATTCATGTTGTCTAAATGCCATCCTTCAATATAGAGTTTCTTCCTATTTAAATGATACTCCATATTAACGCAATTGATAAGCGAATAATTTTCAGAATTGTTTGGGTGCCTGTCACTAAAACTAAATCGGGGTAGCAAATATTTGTTTTTCTTTTGGATCCCATAGAACAATGCCGATATCTTGGTTTTGATCGATAATACGAATCGACACAGGCACATAGTCAAATAAAATAGTATTTAGTTTTGTCCCTATAAACTGTAAAAGCCCAATCAGTTCGGTATCGTTTATTAAAGGGGCATGTACCTCTATTTTTATATCTGCTAGCTTGCCATTTTCATATCGCAACTTTCCAATTATTTTAGGATTTAAATGTTTGAAATTCTGTTGTATATCTTCCTTAAACTTTAATAATTGATTATATGTATCTTGATCTAAACTATATAAGGCATCAGAAGGAAACGTATAGTCTTTTTTATCAATGGCATTCCATTTATCTATTTTCTCCTTCCCCTCTGCAATATAAGTATCAGCTAAAAAAACACCTGGAATAATATCGTTTTTATTGGACTCTTGATACAACGTTAAATAGATTGGAACGTTAGGTATTGTGGCATTTTTCCTTAGATCTTTTATGATGCTTTCAGCCACTTTTTTGCCATACTCAGCAACATCATTCACATCATTATCAGTATTATCTACTTTCACTTGCCCTGTATAAATCAAGCCTTTATCGTCGGATACCCGAATATCATAAAATTCATTTAACGATATAGCTAAAGACATTCCTTCTATTTTCCCGCTTTTTTTGTTAATAAAATTTTGCTCTAACACATGTGATAATATTAGCGGATTCATTTTTTCATCCTCTAAAACATTGCCCGTACTATTTTCGATAGCTGGATTTAACCCTAAACCTTCTTCAATTTTTCTAGCTAACCATTGATTTATAATATTTTTATCTAAATATTGTCCTTCTTGCATATAAAAACTCTTGGGAGAAAAATGGTCAACTGATAAATTCATGAGCCCTTTTTCGATTTCATTGATATTGATTGAATTGTTCATGTGACCAACAATTAGCCCTCTTGAAACGTTCGATTTGGCAGGCTGTTGAATTTCATAAATTTCCTTCTTTTGAATTGAAGAAATATACATTTTTTCTTCTTTCGTATTTACATCGTCATTATCACTACAAGCAGCTAAAAAAAACAAAGGGGATAACCAAATTAGCGCACTCTTTTTTATATCCATTTCTTTTTGCTCCTTAATCATTGTCATTTCAGGCAATTCTCTACAAATAATTCCACACCTAATATTACCATAAATTGTACAAAGATAGGTTAACGCCATAAATAACCTTTACCTGATTAACTGCCCTCTTATTCTATTTTTACACCATACAAAAAACCCTGTAATAAAACAGGGCTTTTAATGAATTCATAATCAAACATGTCTTGTTTTTTGGATTAACGACAACAATACTACCCCTACTACACAAATGCAGCCAATAAATAACAACAAAAACCCTATTGGAATTAAAAAGAACGGTTCCTCTAATGTACCATCAGGTGCAACACTACTCCCCTTTATCATAAAGATTAAAAAGCTGATGACTCCTAAAACAATTGGTGTTGAAGCTAACACATATTTCTTCATTTCTTTGTCCCTCCATATAAATAATTTTGGATTCAGTGTTTTAATTTAGCACCAAATCCCTTGCTATCCTGTTGCTATCATAAACGAATCATTTAACCTAAGTCAATTATTTTTTATCGTAAATCGATAAATTTTTATTCTTTAATACGTTCTTTTATTTTTGACTTTTAAAATCTAATATTATAAAATAACCAAAAATCTTATATAAATATGGAAGGGTGTTTTTATGAACTATGAGGATTTAATGCAGCGAGAAGGTTATTTATTTTTAGATAAGATAACAGAGCCTGGAACAAACGCTTTAAGGATTTCGATTAATAGAGCTGCTATCAGTTCAAAAAGCGAGGATGTCAACATTCATGAATTTCAATTACATGATGCCTATCCTATTGAAATTGATAAGACATTACCACAAATCCATATCGAATTCGATTCGTATGTAGCGTACACTGTTTTTGATGAGTCATTCCACTTTGTCAATAACGAAGATGAATTTCGAGGTCATGCCATACGCATATTTACAAAATCCGCCTATTTAGATTTTGTATGTAAAACAACGATTGCACAGGAAATATATTCTTATAAAGAATTAATCCACTATCAGATTGTTTGTCTAGACCATATAGTAGATATTGTTTCCTTCGAACAACCTAGCATTTGGACAAGCGAAAAATAGATTTCAAAACAGACAATCATCATATGTCTGTTTTTTTATTTTCTATTCATTTCATTGATTTTAGAGAATTTATGAAACAGCAATTCTATTATTTGGTATAAACACGCTATCATTTGCATATTCTATTAAATAGAAAACTAAAGGAGGACACTGTAGTGAGTAATGCCGAAAATGATAATCTCTTAGAAAATAAAACGATTACATCTCTTTCTACATCTCTCCTAGAAAATATTAAGACCATTAAAAACTCACTAGGTAATAGCAATGATATTATTATCCGTGAATTTTTAGTTGGCAAACCGGTGGAGATACCAATCGCTATTATTTATACGGATGGTCTGGCAGATAATACCTCGATTAATGACTTTGTCTTAGAGTCTATTATTTCTAATTTTGAAGTGACATCTGAAACTACTTTGCAAGAAATTGCGATTCGATTAAAAGCTTATTGCATAACCGTTGGCAGTATAAAAGATATTGCAGACTTTTCATCATTGTTAAATGCTATTTTAAGTGGCGAAACTATTTTATTAATAGATGGGCTTGCTATCGGTATTTCAACAAGTACTAAACGAGTCAAAGATAGGGCGATAACAGAGCCCGTTACAGAAGCTGTTATTAGGGGGCCTATAGAATCATTCACCGAAACTTTACGAACGAATACAGCTTTAATTCGACGGAAAATAAAAAGCCCTAATCTATGGATAAAATCAAGAGTGATAGGTGAGGTTACACAAACAGAAATCGCCGTTATGTATATAAACGGCATAGCCAATGAAAAAATAGTGAAGGAAGTACTGCATCGATTAGATCAGATTGATATTGATGGTATTTTAGAGAGTGGTTACATTGAACAATTAATTCAGGATACAAAGTTTACTTTATTTCCTACTATCTACAATTCCGAAAGACCAGATGTTATAGCTGGAGAATTACTAGAAGGAAAGATTGCGATTCTAGTGGATGGTACACCTTTTGTTTTAATTGTACCTGCTTTATTCACTTCCTTTTTGCAATCAGCAGAAGATTATTATCAGAGCGCATTTGTTAGTTCGTTCATCCGTCTTATTCGATTTATAGGGATTAGTTTGGCATTAGTTGCGCCATCTCTTTATATTTCTTTAACGACCTTTCATCAAGAAATGCTACCAACATCGCTACTAATTAGTATTTATGCGCAGCGAGAAGGCGTTCCATTCCCTGCTTTTGTTGAAGCTTTAATTATGGAAATCGCCTTTGAAGTTTTAAGAGAAGCTGGTTTGAGGATGCCGCGAATGATTGGATCAGCCATTTCGATAGTCGGCACACTTATTATTGGACAAGCAGCCGTTGAGGCTGGCATTGTGTCCGCAGCAATGGTCATTATTGTTGCTTTAACAGCTATTTGTAGTTTTCTGTTCCCGGCATATGGTCTTTCCAATTCAATTCGAATTTTACGCTTCCCATTAATGGGCTTGGCAGCGATGTTCGGGCTGTTTGGCATATTTATTGGAATTATGCTATTAATTATTCATTTATGTAGCTTACGTTCTTTTGGCGTTCCATATATGAGCCCATTTGCCCCTTTAATACCGAAGGATCAAAAAGATGCTTTAATTGTTTTACCGCGTGGTTCTTTACTAACACGTCCGCGACTCATTAGTCAAATTAATAATGTAAGAGGACGAAAAAATCGCTAATCACTATCTGGTTAAATGAGGGTACCTAATGAAGAAGACCATACTAATAATTTCATTAATCTTTCTAATTTCAATTCTTAGTGGTTGTTGGAGTAAACGTGAATTAAATGACTTGGCACTTGTTGCTGCTCTAGGTATAGACTTTGTTGATGATGAATATGCCATTTCTGTACAAGTAATTGATCCTAGTCAAATCTCTTCCAAGCAGTCGTCATCTAGACAAGCACCAGTCGTTACTTATCACGCGAAAGGAAAAACTGTCTTTGAAGCCATTCGAAAAATATTAGCCTTGTCTCCAAGAAAATTATATTTTGCGCATATACAATTAGTTGTACTTGGAGAGGACTTAGCTGTAGACGGCATACGAGATTCTATTGATTTTCTAGCAAGAGATCAGGAGATACGAAACGATTTTACGATTATCGTTTCGCAGCAAGCAACAGCCAAAGATATTTTAAATGTCTTAACCCCAATAGAAAAAATACCAGCAAAAAAAATGTTAAATTCGCTTACCGTTACCCAAGATGCATGGGGCTCTACTTTAGAAGTCGATGTTGAAGACTTAGTAACAAAATTAGGAGTAGGAAATCAATATTTTGTTCTATCAGCTATTGAAATTCAAGGGGATAAAAGTTTAGGCATTGACCAAACAAACGTAGAAAGAATTGAAACACCTGTAAAACTTAAGTTTACTGGCATTTCCATTTTTAAAGAAGATAAATTAATCGGTTATCTCGATGAGTACGACAGTAAAAGTTTTAATTACTTAAACGATAATATAAAATCAACTATTGAAATTATTGCATGCCCTTCTGATGGTGTGTTAACAACTGAAATTACGCAATCCAAAACAACAACAAAGGGAGCAATGAAGAACGGTTCACCTACTATCAACGTTAGTATCGACATTGTCCAAAATGTTGCAGAAGTTAAATGTGACATCAATTTAACAGAATTGACCACGATTGATTGGATTAATCGTCAAACCGAGTTATCTATCAAAAAGAATATTGATGAATCGCTGCATGTTCTCCAAGAAAAATATAACGCAGATGTTCTCGGTTTTGGAGAAGCGATTCATCGTGCTGACCCTAAAGAATGGAAAAAAATTAAAAAAGATTGGCATACCATTTATCCTAATGTTGAAGTAAATGTCAAGGTAAACGTCAATACGCAAGGTTCAGGAACGATGCAAAATTCAAAATTAAAGGAGTAAAAAACACTATGTTCATTGCTCTAGGCATATTAGTGATTTCACTTGCTATTGTTTTGGTCGAACGTCCTAAATTAAAAAAGGAAGGAAAAAAGCTAATTTGGACATTTTCCATTTTTTTAGTCATAGGGACATCCTTAAACATTGCTATCAGTTTGCAAACTTTTATTCCTAGCCCACTGGACGCAATTATGTATATTTTTCATCCAATTAGTGACTTTCTAAAAGAAGCATTACTAAATAAAAAATAACAAATAAGAGGCTATTATGAAAAAACAATTGATAAGCTCCCGTCAATTCACAATCATTGTTATCCTTTATACAGCTGGAACAGGAGTACTAATAATACCTGCAAGTATTGCCTTAGAAGTAAAGCAAGATGCTTGGATTGTAGCAATAATCGGCACTCTATTAAGTTTATTATTAATAAAGCTATTTATTATGTTATCAAATAAAATGGCGGATCTTTCTCTTGTAGAAGTAACGGAAAAGTTTCTAGGAAAATTTATCGGGAAAGTTGTTTCTATCGGATTTGTACTGTTAACTCTTTTTTCATCCGGTGAGTTACTATATTTCATTGGTAATTTCCTACAAACAGAGGTGATGCCTGAAACACCTCCAGTCGTATTTGCTATACTTTTTTGCTGTATTATTTTATTTGCTGCATATCAAGGGATTGAAGTATTTGCACGTACTTTAGAGATTCTATTTCCTGCCTTTTTATTGGTATTTATGATTTTCTTGTTCTTTGTTTCACCCCAAATAGAAATAAAACATGTCCAACCAGTTTTTGAAGTGTCCTTTCAACCATTTATCTATAGCATTATACATTTTATGGGGCTATTTTCTTTTCCATTAATCGTACTATTAATGATTTTTCCTTCAGTAATCAACAACCTACAATCAGGTAAAAAAGGATTTTATATAGGCACATTAATGGGAGGATTTATTATTACTTCCTTTATAGCCTTATCAATACTCGTATTAGGCGTTACCAATACCACTATCAGAACATTTCCTAGTTATACATTGGCACAAAAAATTTCTGTAGGGAAATTTTTGCAGCGCATTGAAATTATTATGGCATTTATGTGGATGGTCACAATATTTGTACGAGCGTTTATGTATTATTATGCTTCTTTAATTGGCATTAGCCAAATACTGAAACTAAAGGATCATCGACCATTAATTTTGCCACTTGGCATGATCTCAATAGCACTCTCTCAAATTGTTCATGCAAATATTATTCATTCCGATAAATACAACCAACAAACATATTACTTGCTATCGCTGTTTTTTCTATTTTTCTACCCATCATCTTGCTATTGATAGCGATGTTCAAAAGGTCAAAAAATAAGAAAAAAATTGACCCAGCTATGAACGATGGTGAAACGCCTCCTAATGCATCATCATAAGGCTCAATTTAACACTAAGAGAAACGCAAAAAAATCAAAAAGCCCTTCTGTATAATACAGAAGGGCTCCATGTAATTTTAGGACCTTAAACGCTATCCAATGCATATCTCAAACAAAGTATTATTCACGAAAACTTCTATGCCTTACTTCTACAACTATTATTTAAAATTATATTGTGTAACAATTGGCTCACGGTTTAGTTGTTGATCTTTAAAATACTCATACAAGCTAATTCCTAAAAATGAGCCCGAGATATTGTAAACTTGATTATAACCATTATGCTCTAGCACCATTACCGCATTGTAACTACGTTGTGCAGAACGACAATGGACATAGACAGGTACGTCCTTTGGAATTTCATGCATACGCTCACGTAATTGACTTAATGGAATGTTTTTTGCACCCTTGATTGCACCATTTGCAAATTCATTAGGCTCACGTACATCAATTATAACTGCGCCTGACTCGACTAATCGGCGTACTTCACTGACACGCACTTGCTTAAAACGACCTGCCATAATATTTGTTGCGACAAGAGCCGCTAAATTGACGACATCTTTCGCGGTTGAAAACATTGGTGAATATGAAAGCTCTAGCTCTTTTAAATCTTCAATTGTCCCATTCATTGTCATTAATGTCGCAATGACATCGATTCGTTTATCTGCATTCCCCTTACCAATCGCCTGTGCGCCAACAATTCGTCCAGTTGGTACTTCATAAATTAATTTAAAATGAAGTGGATTACTTGTAGGCATCAGCCCAACTTTATCTGGCGCAATGATATACACGGCATCAACTGGTAACCCCATTTGCTTTGCTGTCCGCTCATTCAATCCTGTTGCAGCTGCTGCATAATCAAAAACTTGAATACTCGATGAACCTATAACACCTTTATTAGCCGAAGTTATTCCATATATATGATCAGCAGCTGCACGAGCTTGCTTTTGTGCAGGCTCAGCTAATGCTAAACGAGTCGCTTTATTCATCAAGCGATGATACACTTCTATGGCATCTCCAATAGCATAAATGCTCGGGTCATTCGTTTGATAATTTTGATTTACTTTAATGGCACCAGTTGCACCAATCTCTAGTCCTGCCTCTACTGCTAATGTTGTTTCTGGACGAACGCCAATCGCTAAAACAACAATGTCAGCATCCATTGTTTTTCCTGAATTTAATGTAATAGAGTCTGTCGTAATTTCTGCTAAACCATCCCCTACAATCAAGTTCACACCATGATCTAATAACTCTTTGTGTAAAATTTGAACCATATCTTCATCAAATGGTGTTAAAATTTGTGGGGCAAATTCCACTAAAGTAACACCGCGTCCAGCTAAGCGGAGGTTTTCAGCTACCTCTACACCAATAAATCCGCCACCAATAACTGCAATATTTTGAGCATCTTTTTTAACAATTGCTTGTTGTAATTGTTCAATATCTACTACATTTCGCACAGTGAACACATGTGGTAAATCCGTACCTTGAAGATTTGGAACAATCGGGCTAGCTCCTGGAGATAAAATTAACTCATCATATACTTCTGTTGATAGCTCTCCTGTTTGTGTACTTCTAATCGTTACTGACTTTTCATGACGATTAATGGCAATCACTTCACTATTTACACGTGCATCAATTTTATATTTTGATTCAAAAGACTCCGGTGTCATCATTAATAAACGTTTACTATCTTCTACAACACCGCTTAAATAAAATGGTAAAGAACAATTTGAAAACGATACATGAGGCTCTTTTTCAAACATGATAATTTCAGCTTGCTCGTCTAACCGTCTAATTCTCGCCGCAGCAGAAGCGCCTCCAGCAACTCCACCAATAATAATAATCTTCTTCATCAAAATCCCCTCCAAAAAATATGTAGAATACAATACATGTAATTGATTAGCACTTTCACAATACACTATATACCCACAGGGGTATATAGTCAACTAAAAATTTACCAAATTAAAGGAGCATTAGAAAAACTTTCGATTTTGCTTCACAAAAGCAACATCACAAATTTCGTCATGCACGTCATATAAAGTAACAATATATTGCTTCTTTCCATACTTTAAAACGCTAAATTTAGCGTCTCCCACAAACAGAAATGCTCAAAGGGCGTAAAGCACTGGAAATGCTTCACGCCCTTAAAAGATTTATTGCTGCATCGCTCGATATAAAAAAGCTGCTAATTGTGCTCTTGTCACAAAAGCTTCAGGTCGGAACTTACCATTATCACCTAATGCAATTCCTACTCGTTCTAATGCCCCAATATACCCCGCACTCCAATGACTACTATCTACATCTGTAAATGAACTTGTAGTTTGTGGTTGGAGTTGTAATGTATTCGCTAATATTTTCGCCAATTGGGCACGTGTAAGATGGTCAGTTGGATGAAAGGCTCCATCAATCCCGTCTATAATACCCGCCTGCTGTAAGATCGTAATCTCATGATAATACGGATGATGTGGTGCTACATCTAAGAAAGCTATTGATAGACGACTCGCCTCAAATGTAAATGCACGTGTCAAGAGGACCGCTACGTGCTGGCGACTTATCGTCTCATTTGGACGGAAAGTACCATCCTTATAGCCTGTAATGACCCCTTGCATCGCCAATGCCTCAATTATTTCCTGTGCCCAATGGTTTTCAATATCTTGGAAAGTCACGATTGGTAGCAATGGCTGTGGTGTTTTGGGTGGCTGTGAATCTTTTGACGATTCTGCTTCTTCCTCTGGTAAGGCTGTCCATTTCGCATAGAGCGTTAAACTTTCTTTCACCAGCGTCCCTTTATCCCACGGTTTCGTTAATTCCTTATCTTGATACCAACCAGCAAAACGGAAACCTTCTCTTGTCGGTATAGGTAAATTACTTAGTTTAGTGTTATAAATTACCTCCATAGGTTCTATGACTGTTCCTCCATTTGTATGAAATATAATATTCACAGGTGTTGATGGTGAATAATCATTGTCGTTTACTGGCTCTTGTATAGGTGCTGGACTCGGTGTTGGTTCCTTACTAGATACAACCTGCTCAACCGTGATTTGAGCGGTTGCTGTCCTACTACCGTCTATTGTTGTTACTATAATATCTGCTACTCCTGCCGATTTTGGTGTGACCATTCCATTTTGATCTACAGTAGCAACAGTTGGGTTACTACTTCTCCAACTCACATTCTGATTACCTGCATTTGCTGGAAATATCGTTGCAGTCAATGCTACTGGGCTACCACCTACCTGTAATTGTAAATTTGTTGGCTGCACTATTACACTCGTAACCGGGATAGAAGGTTCTTGTACAAGCAATGTATAGACACCCTGTTCACCGTTTTGAGCTGTAACAATAATGGGAATAGTCATTGTCTCTCCGGCTATTATAGTAATCGTATCAGTTGTAGTGGTTTTCCCATTAATCATCACACTTGCATTAACATTCGTTGGTAGTGCAGTCACTTGTATAGTTGAAGTAGCAAGATCTGGCTGAATTGTATACCTATTTATAGTTGGCTGGAAGCTTGGATTTAATATGCCTTGATCTACTATTAAGGTTTGCAATGTCACATCGCTAGATGGTGCGCGTGCTACTGTCAGAGTATATGTTTTTTGGGTTTTACCGTCTGGGGCTGTGACGACGATGGATACCGTTTTTGCTTGCCCTACTAACAGTTCTATTGAATCCAACGCTGTATGCTTGCCATTAATGGTCACACTTGCTTCGCTATTTGTAGTAACGGCTTCCACATCAAGCATTGTCACATTATGTTCTACTTGTAATGTATAATTTTCTTCGTCTGCTTTAAAGACAGGACTTAGAATACCTTCGCTTACAGATAATCTCTGTAATGTCGCATCCTCTGACAATGCTCTCATAACCGTCAATGTGTATGTTTTTTGTGTTTTGCCATCTTGTGCTGTCACCACTATTGGAATTGTGGTTGGTTGTCCTGCCACCAATGTTATTGTTTCGGATGCTGTAACATTACCATTAATGGTCATACTTGCTTGGCTGTCGGTCGTACTTGCGGCAATATCTAGTGTTGTAACATCATTCCCTACTTGTACCATGTAGTTTTCTTCGTTTGCTGAGAAGGCAGGATTTAATGTACCTTCGCTTACAGTTAAATTCTTTAATGTCGCATCCTCTGACAATGCTCTCGTGACCGTCAATGTGTACGTTTTTTGTGTTTTGCCATCTTGTGCTGTCACCACTATTGGAATTGTGGTTGGTTGTCCTGCCACCAATGTTATTGTTTCGGATGTTGTAACATTACCATTAATGGTCATACTTGCTTGGCTGTCGGTCGTACTTGCGGCAATATCTAGTGTTGTAACGTCATTCCCTACTTGTACCATGTAGTTTTCTTCGTTTGCTGAGAAGGCAGGATTTAATGTACCTTCGCTTACAGTTAAATTCTTTAATGTCGCATCCTCCGACAATGCTCTCATGACCGTCAATGTGTATGTTTTTTGTGTTTTGCCATCTTGTGCTGTCACCACTATTGGAATTGTGGTTTCTCCCACAACTAGCTCTACCGTTTCTGATGATGTTTTATTATTCACCGCTACCTTCGCTCCATCACTTGTTGGAGAAGCTGTAATTTGAATTGATGAAACAGCATGTTCTACCTGTACTGTATACATTTCTTGATTTGCCGAAAATGTTGGACTTAATGTACCTTGATTTATAGTCAAGCCTTTTAAGCTAGCATCGGTCGATGTTAATCTTACTATAGTAAGTGTGTATGTTTTTTTAGTATGACCATCTTGAGCTGTCACAACAATTGGAATTATATTTCTACCAACATCAAGATTGGCCTGATAACTCAAAGTGCCAGTAGATGATAGTTTCCCTTCTATATTAATTGCGGCTAGGGAATCAAAAGCTGTTGCTGTGATAGTTAACATAGAAACATCATTGCCTACAGTTACTTGATGATTCGGATGATTCGATAAAAGAGGTATTGTGAATGTACCTATCTTTAGACTACTTAAATTTGCATCGGAGGGTAAAGGAGTCATTTTTTGTACACGTTGATTTAATGCTTCCCCCTCTATGACGTATAAATTCCCTGCTGTATCTATTGCTAATTGGCTAGGATATATAAGTTTACCATCTAGTGAACTTTCAGCACCCCATTGAGCTAGATACTCTCCATCTGATGTAAACTTCTGTATTCTCCAATTATTCTTATCAGCAACATAAATATTCCCATTAGGATCTACTGCTATTCCTTCAGGTAAACTAAATTTATTTTTCCATCCATAAGATAAATCTGTGCCATCTGAACCTAGCTTTTTAACCCTATTGGAAAATGTATCCGTAATATACATATTTCCTGCCTTATCAAGTGCAATGTCAGCAGGATAACCCATTTGCCCAAACTGAGCTATATATGTTCCATCTGCAGTAAATTTTTGTATACGATTGTTTACAGAGTCCGCTACATAGACATTCCCCGTATCATCTATCGCGATGCCTCGAGGATATTTAAATTGTCCATTACCAGTGCCCTCGCTCCCCCACTGTTTTATCAATCTGCCATCTAAGTTCAATTTGTAAATGATATGTTCTATTCTACTTGATACATAGATATTACCAGAGGCATCATCCACTGCAATTCCTCCTAGTTGTTTGCCTGGATCACCAGTACAAAAACCTATAAGCTTTGTTCCATCCGCTTTAAATTTTCTTACACAAGTACTACCCGAATCTAAAACATAAATATTTCCATACTTATCTACTTCTATTCCCCCAGATATTCGAAGACCAGAAGTTTGTAATGTTAGTGGTTTAAACTTTCCAAGCTCCGAAGCCTCTACAGAAGATAAGGTTATTAGGAAAAAGTGTATAGCTATATATAGAAGTGCGAAAAATCTCAATTTCTTGAAACTCAACCTCATCATCTCCTGAATTTTATTATTTAAAAATATATAATCTAAATTATTCATCGATGCTCGCAAAACCTAAAGAAAAGCTGACAATGAATAGTTATTTATGATTTATCCTCGTCAGCTTTTCAGAGTAACCCTTCTCGTATTAACTCTATAATGTTCCTCAGAAATAATATCACTATCTATTTTTTCTTATATTATTTGAAAGTAATATTAATCTATAAAAATCTTACTCTATTCCGATATAACCGAATGAAGCTATTCTATTGCTTCATGTCCTAAAAGATTTATTGCTGCATTGCTCGATATAAAAAAGCTGCTAATTGTGCTCTTGTCACAGAAGCTTCAGGTCGGAACTTACCATTATCACCTAATGCTATCCCTGCCCGTTCTAGTGCCCCGATATACCCCGCACTCCAATGACTGCTATCTACATCCGTAAATGAACTTGTAGTTTGTGGTTGGAGCTGTAATGTATTCGCTAATATTTTCGCCAATTGGGCGCGTGTAAGATGGTCGGCTGGATGAAAGGCTCCATCAATCCCGTCTATAATACCCGCCTGCTGTAAGATCGTAATCTCATGATAATACGGATGATGTGGTGCTACATCTGAGAAAGCTATTGATGGACGACTCGCCTCAAATGTAAATGCACGTGTCAAGAGGACCGCTACGTGCTGGCGGCTTATCGTCTCATTTGGACGGAAAGTACCATCCTTATAGCCTGTAATGACCCCTTGCGTCGCCAATGCCTCAATTATTTCCTGTGCCCAATGGTTTTCAATATCTTGGAAAGTCACGATTGGCGGCAATGGCTGTGGTGTTTTAGGTGGCTGTGAATTTATCGCTTCTTCCTCTGGTAAGGCTGTCCATTTTGCATAGAGCGTTAAACTTTCTTTCACCAGCATCCGTTTATCCCACGGTTTCGTTAATTCCTTGTCTTGATACCAACCAGCAAAACGGTAACCTTCTCTTGTCGGTATAGGTAAGTCGCTAACTGTTGTATTATAGGCAATCTCTATGTCCTTTAAAGATAACCCTCCATTTGTCTCGAGGGATATTTGAATGGATCTTGATGGATTAGCGGAATTATTGCCTTCCGATGTGGATGGACCCGTAACATTACCTTCATTTGGTGTAGAAGGGTTCGATGCCCACTGTGCATACAATGTGACATCTGCTTTTCCCATTTGGAAGGTTGCATTTTCAGCATAGGATATTCCTTTTCCATCCGCTTGTGTATTCCAGCCTGTAAATGTATAGCCTGTTCTTACTAATTGTCCACTATTTCCTTGAACTGTTACCGTTTTATTTTCTTCATACTGTGTACTATCCTGTGGTACAGTACCACTTGTTGCGCCATTTGCATGATAGGTTACGGTATACGTTGGCGTATTAGGTTTCGTCCAGTGTGCATAAAGAATCACATCCGCTGTACCAATTGGGAAAACGTCATTTGCCTGATATGCCGCTCCTTTTCCATCCGCTTGTGTATTCCAACCTGCAAACGTATAGCCTGTTCTTACTAATTGTCCACTATTTCCTTGAACTGTTACCGTTTTATTTTCTTCATACTGTGTACTATCCTGTGGTACAGTACCACTTGTTGCGCCATTTGCATGATAGGTTACGGTATACGTTGGCGTATTAGGTTTCGTCCAGTGTGCATAAAGAATTACATCTGCTGTACCGATTGGGAAAACGTCATTTGCCTGATACATCGTGCCTTGTCCATCCACTTGTGTATTCCAACCTGCAAACGTATAGCCTGTTCTTACTAATTGTCCACTATTTCCTTGAACTGTTACCGTTTTGTTTTCTTCATACTGTGTACTATCCTGTGGTACAGTACCACTTGTTGCGCCATTTGCATGATAGGTTACGGTATACGTTGGCGTATTAGGTTTCGTCCAGTGTGCATAAAGAATCACATCCGCTGTACCAATTGGGAAAACGTCATTTGCCTGATATGCCGCTCCTTTTCCATCCGCTTGTGTATTCCATCCCGCAAATAGATAGCCATCTCTTACTAGATTGCCACTATTTCCTTGAACTGTTACCGTTTTATTTTCTTCATACTGTGTACTATCCTGTGGTACAGTGCCACTTGTTGCGCCATTTGCATGATAGGTTACGGTATACGTTGGCGTATTAGGTTTCGTCCAGTGTGCATAAAGAATTACATCTGCTGTACCGATTGGGAAAACGTCATTTGCCTGATACATCGTGCCTTGTCCATCCACTTGTGTATTCCAACCTGCAAACGTATAGCCTGTTCTTACTAATTGTCCACTATTTCCTTGAACTGTTACCGTTTTGTTTTCTTCATACTGTGTACTATCCTGTGGTACAGTACCACTTGTTGCGCCGTTTGCATTATAGGTTACTGTATAGTACGGTGTCGTTTCGTATACACCTAAATCAATGGCTGCGCCTTGAATTCGTCTTTTCCCTGCTAAATCTGTGGCAATACTATGTGCATCTGAATTCCCTGCATCAATTGCTGGTCCGCCAACTTTTAAATGCAGATTTCCGCTAGTTGGGGAGACGAATACATCATCAGGCACATAAGTTGCAGGACCGGTAGGATTTGAAGTTGCATCAAACAATTGACCTTTGTATCCTTTTTCTACCGGCACATCGAGCAAACTATTTGTTGTCTGCCCCTGATAATCAGTCAGTGCTGCTGTATGACCATTTCCAATAATAATACTATTAATAATTTTGCTATTTGCAGCACCTCCGTAAATAGCTGCTGGACTATTTGAATAGATGGTCGCATTTATCAAGCTAAAATCCGCAAAAATATTATAAAGAGCACTACCCTTATTCGCATTATTTGAAATAAATAGGGCATTAATTAATGATGGATTGCCAGACTCATTAAGTAATCCACCACCTAACTCGCTTTTATTTCCATTAAAAATTACATTTGTGATAAGTGGATTACTTTGCAATCGATTGTATATTCCACCACCCCTACTTATTGCTATATTCCCATGAAATTCGACGTTATTTAATTCCGGAGCACTTCTGTTAGCATTAAACATAGCTCCTCCACTATCCGATTCATTGTTCCTAAATATTACATCTGTGAATTTTGGGCTACTCTCTCTATCATTAACTATTCCCCCTCCAAAATACGCTGCTTTATTTTGCTCAAACATGACATTTGTTAAGATTGACTTATTACCAGGTCCATTATTGTATATCCCACCTCCTTGTTGCGATGCTATATTTTGGCTAAATGTCACATCTGTTAAGGTTGAGGCACTATTACCGTAATTTGCTATACCTCCTCCGTGAGCCGCTTCATTGTTCGTAAATTTTGCGTGCTCTATTATAATGTCACATGAATTATTTTGAATGCCCCCACCGCTACGTGTTGCTTTATTTTTATTAAAGACCACATTTGTTATTTTAGGAGCACTCTCATTCCAATTGAATATACCTCCTCCTGAGTTCGCTTCATTGTCAGTAAACTCAACATTCATTAAGGTTGGTGAACTTTGCAAATTGTACATCCCACCACCAAAATAGTTTGCCTTATTGCCATAAAAAATAACATTCCTCAAAGTTGGGTTATTTCCTGAATTGTACATACCTCCCCCATGCTTATGAGAAGTGAGATAACCATCCGCATGTCCTGCTGAGATCGTGACGCCATCAAGGATTGCAGTTGCATTTAATTTTAAATCATAATTATTTGGATGATAAAAAACATGATATGCCGCTTCTCCACTTGGAAGTGCACCACTTAATATCGTTTTATTGTGCGTGAAATCTCGATTCTCGACTGTCTCCTCGTCACTATCTCCTTTAAAGCCACCGTAAATAGCTACACCGTTTTTCATTTTGAAATGGGCAGTACGAGCGTCCCTCACATCATCTAGTCGTGTCGGTATATATGTTCCTTGTGCTATCCAAATTTGGTCGCCAGTCTTTGCCTTTGATAATGCGCTCTGTAAATCTAGAAAAGCATTCTCCCAATTTGTACCATCTTTTTTACCACCAGCAGCATTTGTATTCACATAAATAATGTTGCTCGCCGCTAATAACGAGCTTTGCTGGACTGTCTGATGATTCATTGCTGCAAGCACAGGTATACTGCCTATTAAGGAATATGCGTTTAATAAAAATAGAGAAAAAATAGGTATCACCTGTCTCCATATCTTTCTCATACCATCCCTCTTTTCGTTTAACCTTGTTAGAAATTGTTACTATAGCCCGCATATATTACTCAAAAGTAATATAATGATACATCGTGATGATTTCAGTACTGCAACCGCACACCTTCTGTCCGTGGACTCTACTAACCTCCTTTCTATTTATTTTATCTTCTCTCTGACTATATATAAAATACTGGAATTATATTAACGGAGGGAATTGCTTAAAAAGCCTTGAGCATACATCCCGATACGACATAGCTATAGCCAATTTCATTTCCAATTTTATATTACTGAAAAGTAATATTCAACTATAAAAAAGAAAAATTTAAATTTTCCTTTTTAACTAATGTGCAGTGGATTTGAGAACACTATTTTTCTCTATTTAGCATTCCTTCTATCAGTAAATCGACAATATCCGTTGCTATTTCTTGTGGTTGTTTTTTCTGTGGTAGTAATTGAATGAATGTTAATCGTTCAATTATGCCTATTAAGCACTCTGCCACTGTTTGCGTATCTAAATCTTTCCGAAAGTAACCTGCATCTACTTCAAAATCCAGATTGTCTTTTATTTGCTTGACCATTTGCGCTTTTATTTCATCTGCCTTTGATGATAAATAAAACCCAATACGTGTTAAATTAGGGTTTTTAGAAAAAAACACCAGTAATTCTTTTACGTTATATATAATACGCTCTTTTACTGTTGCTTGCTCCAATGCAGGCTGTAAGCGGCTTTTTTTGGCAAAATCAATCATGCGTAAGCGAAATAAATTTTCTAATTCTTCGAAAATAGCATCCTTATTTTTAAAATACAAATAAAAAGTGGGTTGACTTAATGAAGCAGCTTTAACAATCGAACTCACTTTTGTATCATGATATCCATGTTGTGCAAATTCATTTGCTGCGATTTCAAGAAGTAGTGCCCGACTTTCTTCACCACTAGCGCCTTTAGGTCTTCCTCTTTCTCCCATTCAAAACACTCCTACATAAAAATTACTACTAGTCCCACATCTACATTTCATTATAATGTATATGTAGTTACAATTTCTAAACGAACAATCAAAAATTTACTGATACTATACATGAAAGTGATCACTTAGGCAAATACTTTTCCATTCATTCAATTACTTTATTTTGCGACCTTTTATCGCACATCAACATTGTGACACACTATTGGCAAAAGTATAACAAATACACCTCGTAAAAATTAGACATGAAATCTATCTTTTACGAGGTTGTCTTTTGTTTGGCTCACCATCTTTTTTTACTATTGAAATTTTAAAATCTGCTCATTACTATTTGCCAGACTTAATCCGCCGTGGTAACAAACTACGGATTCTATGTCTAGATTTATATATTTCTTTAATGATTGGCGAGCAGCCTCTATATTTAAAGTAGTTGGAAGATGAACTCCCTGCAGTACACCGTTTACACTATACATCGAATCCCCTGCAACAAGTGTTTTACTTTGCCTCAAATATAGACTAATGTGACCTGGGGTATGTCCTGGCGTATGGATTACGAGAATTCCCCCACAATATGGCAGCTCTTGACCGTCATGTAACGTCTCATCTACTCTTCCCTTCGGTGGATTCGCTATATGCCCATCTTTCAGAAGTGGAAAATCCCCTTGAATATAAGGTTTATCTAGCTCATGCGCGTATACTTTCATATTACTTCCATCGTTTTGTAATATGTCAGGTAGGTTCCCTATATGATCTATATCCTGATGTGTCAAAATCACAACTTGTATATTGTCAAAAGCCACGCCTATCTTATCTATTGCTACGCGCAAATCTTCCATTTGTCCAGGAAATCCAGTGTCTATTAAAACGGCCATGTCTTGATCCCATAAAAGCGTGGGATAGATCATGGTCCCATTAAATTCAAGCTCCAAAACCTCCACTCCTTTAGAAACTTGCATAACTTTGCCTCCTTGACAATTCGATTTTTTAATAAGATTTTCTTACATTAGAAAATCTTTTGCTTAATAACATGCTGCAAAGTCCCTTTCTGCCAGAGTAACTTCTTCAATGTTTCGTAATTGACTAGAACCGTTCCAACAATAATCGTCAAAGTACCTATGCCAGTTAACCAAGATAGATATTCTTGATAAAAAATAACACCTAATACTACAGCGATTAAGGGAGAAATATACAGCCATGTAGAAGGAAAAATTGGATTTGTCCGTGAAACAAGCCAATAATAAATGCTATGCCCAATCATTGAACCTACAATAATTAAATAAAGAAGGGAGCCCATTGAAGCGAGATTTAACAGATTGTTAAACTGAATGTTCTCGGTAAAAAACGATAAAATAATTAATAGCATCCCGCCATACATCATTTGCACTGCATTTAAGGCAATTGGTGATGTCGTTTCAAATTTTTGGATAACATGTTTCGTATAAATTGTTCCTATTGCATAAAATAGCTCACCTACTATGATGGCGAGACAACCAACCATCCAGAAGGTACTTATTTCAATTGAAAAACTAGGTATAATCAACAGTGTGACACCAATAACCCCGACAACACAACCGATCAATGATTGACGATTTCCTTGTTGTTTCAATACCAATGTTTGAATAATGATAATCATCATCGGACCCGTAGCAGATAAAACAGCTGCAATTCCTGATGTCACGTACTGTTCTGCCCAGTATAATGCGGCAAACGTTCCAAAAGTCAAACATACCCCTGTAAAAAACATCTCTTTCCGCCATAATAACCGGATTGTCGTTTTTTCTCTCCAAACCATAAAACTAAATAGCAGCAAACCAGCAATGAAAAAACGAAGCCCAGCTGATAAAAATGGAGGTACCCCTGCATCAACACCAATTTTAATCGCTAAAAAAGTCGTACCAAAAATCAAACACATAAAAATATAATTAATCATCACCATATCAATCTCCTCCTTTTTTCTATCATAAAAGAAGGAACGTAGAACAGATTGAAAAAGATAGAACAGATTAACATCGTTCGTGATACAATCTTTTTGAATAGGAGGAATCCAAGTGGACAAAGCGATTGAACATAAAGATTATCTTTTAAGAAAGTATATGATTATGTACTACACCGTATAGAACGCAACGAATGGAAAGAACATGAAAAGATTCCCTCCGTCCGCCAATTAGCTTCTGAAATGAATGTTCATCGATTAACGGTCTTAAAGGCTTATCAATTATTAAAAAAGCATGACAAAGTTTATGTAAAAGATAAAGCAGGCTATTTTGTCCAATCAATCGAAACAAAACATCTTGAAAATCTAAATCAAAGCAATCCGATTGTTTCTGCATACTTACAAAAAAATCATTTATCTGAAATCCATCAGCCAGCTGTTTCCTATCAATTTTCGCAGGCGTTAATTGATCCCAACCTTTACCTAATCATTATTTTTCAGATTACGTAAAAAAAGTGTTTGATCTTTATCCAAAAGTACTTGCAACTTACTCAACTGTGCAAGGTGATTTAGAACTACGTGAAACACTCACACAGTATTTTATCAACCAGTATAAAACACATATTAGTGCAGATGAGTTGCTCATTACTTCTGGCTCACAGCAAGCGATTCACCTTATAGCCCAAACTTTTATTAAGCCTAGAGACGTCGTTTTATTTGAACGTCCAAGCTATAGTGCTGCGATTGATATTTTTAAAGCACAGGGAGCCCAGATTGTTACGGTGGATATTCATCCAAAAGGGTACGATTTACAACAACTTGAATTATATATTAAGCAATATAAACCGCGATTATTTTATCTCAATCCGACATTTCATAATCCGACTGGCTATACTGTTCCTATTGAGCAGCGCAAAAAATTAGTAGAATTAGCTGAACAATATCGACTGTTATTAATTGAAGATGATGCTTATCACGACATATATTTTGATGAACCCCCTCCACCACCCATTTATACCTATGATAGTGCTGGGACAGTCATTTATATCCGAAGTTTTTGCAAATATATTTCACCTGGTTTAAGAATTGCGACTGTTATTTGTCAATCATCATTAATGAACGCATTGCTAACAACTAAATCGTTAGCGGATAATGGCTCACCACTTCTCAATCAAAAAATTTTTCTCCATTACTTTTCATCTCTAAGATTGCAACAACACTTGGAGAAAATTCGAATTGCTCTTCAAATTCGAAAGGAAATCATGGAGGAAGAGCTAGCCATAACAGATTGGCGATGGACCAGTCCAAAAGGCGGTTTGAATTTATGGGTACAGCTTCCAAATAATTTTCCAACTGAATTATTATTAAGCAAAAGTTTCGAACAAAATATTTCCTTTGTGCCAGGACAAGTTTGTGATCCATTAAAACAATTATCTTCTTGGATTCGTTTAAGCTATTCTTACGCAAATGAAAAACAATTAAAAGAAGGGCTAAAAAGGTTTGTAGCAGTGGCACAATCACTTTCTAAGTGAGCTGCCATACAACAAAAGTGTTAGATTGACTGCAATCAATCTAACACTTTTTTGTTATGTCGTTGATGTCACCAAAGGCTCCGTTACCGACAACTAGTTTTTCATTCTATTTTTTGCAAAAGCAAAATACACGAACATTATTTCTCTGTTTCTTAAAACTTATTCGCATTGGCCCAGCCTCGATACGATAGACAAAGAAAGTTCAAGTTATTTCTCGTATGTCATTTGTCTTTTTCTTCTCATATACCATACAGATTATTTTTCTACTATTACTTGTATGACACGGCGGGTACTTGTTTGAATCGACGTATCATATTGTTCTACTTCCCCCGTAAAGTAATGTTTTAATTTATAACGACGAGCCCATCTTAAGATATTCTCCGCATTATATAAATGAGACATATCTTTTGGTCCCCCCGTATTGTATAAAAGCTGTGCGTATTCATATACCTCAAACATAAATACACCGTTTAGTTTTAAAGAGTTCATAATTTTATCAAGTACTACTAATTGGAAGCTATGAGGAAAATGCCCAAAAACCATTATTGCGCCATCATAGTTTTCTTTAGGCAGTTTGTACTCTATTAATTCTACCCTTTTTGTGTCGATCGTTACGCCATTCATATTTGCCAGTAATTGAACTTTAGCTAGTCCTTGTGAAGTAGAATTATAAACCGTTACCTTATATCCTAGTTTTGCTAAAAATACTGCATTCGCTCCCTCATTTTCTTCATACGCAGCAATTTTGGCATGCTTTGGGAAATAATGTACAGAAGACTTAATAAATCGATTCGCTTCCGTTCCATACACATATAGTGGTGGACTCTCTTGTTCACGCCCCATGCTCATACCCTTCCCCCCATTTATACGTAAAACGATTCCAGTATTTTAAACTGATGTTTTTATTACCATCATTATAAAAAACAATTGAGAAATTCTAATGAATTTTAGTAACAAAAAAGTAAATTTCATTTAAAGTCGATATTTTGCTCTCAACAATTAGCTTCTATTGCGTGAAATCAAGAGAAATCGGACAAACCATTTCTACGTTATACATACTATTTTGACAAACTAATGAAGTTTAGTTGCTTTGGATTTCACATATTACTCATCTGCGTTTCAAATCTATTTAGTATGATATGCGTTGAATGTCATTAAAAACAGAAAGGAAGAGGAACTATGAATTTTCCATCGGTCGATTATACTTGGTTTGGCAACGGCACTGTCATTGCTCTTATTGCCATTATTCATGTAATTATTAGCCATGGCGTGGCAATTGGAACCTCTGTTTTAGTTGTATCTACTGAGTATAGAGCCATGAAAAGAAAGAACCAAGCATTAGATCAAGTAGCAAAAACAATGTTGAAATGGGTATTAATCATTACTACAACTATGGGAGCTATGACTGGAGTAGGGATTTGGTTTTCAACAACCGTCATACAACCGGACTCAATTTCTTCTTTACTACGCATTTTCTTTTGGGCATGGGTTGTGGAATGGGGCGCATTTATTTCTGAAGTGATTATTCTTATTGTCTATTACTATACATGGGATAAATGGAAAGAGGGCGAACGTAAACGAAAGCATATTATGTTGGGTGTCGCACTTAGTATTGCTTCATGGGTAACGATGGTAATCATTACAGGTGTCTTAGCCGCAAAATTAACGCCGGGACGTTGGATTGACACATTTTCATTTTGGAATGCATTTCTCAACCCAACTTACTTCCCTTCACTCGGATTCCGTATGTTTTTAGCAATAATGCTAGCTATCTCGTTAGTATCATTTTTCATTCGTTGGCGCATTAAAGATAAAGCGTTACGAACAGAAGTTTTTCGAGTGTTTGCATTCTGGGGTGCTATCGCCTTACCACTAACTTTTATTACGGGATTATGGTATTTATGGGCCATCCCAACTGAAGCATATAACATGATTGTTTGGTCGACAGGCATGTCTGAGGTCATTTTCAAAAGTCTCAATATTTTAGGTTTTAGTATCCTTCTTATTTTCTTAGTATGGCTCGTTAAAAGTCCAAAAAACGTTCCGTGGATGCTATCAATCGCTGTCATGTTTTCTTCAATCGGTTTTATTGGGGAATTTGAAGTTGTAAGAGAGAGCGTTAGAAAACCATACATTATTTATAATTATATGTACGCAAACGGAATGTTAGCAAAAGATGAAGAAACACTGAAAAAAGAAGGTTATCTAGCAAATGCAACATGGGCAAAAGAAAAAGAAGTTACTGACAACAATATGGTGGAAGCTGGTCGAGACGTTTTCGTTGGTCAATGTATTACTTGTCATACGATTGATGGATGGCGAGATACACGAGCTTTAGCTACTAGAATGAAAGGTTGGGATAAGGAAGCCATTATGTCCTTTATTCCTAATATGCATTATGCACAAGTAGCGATGCCACCATTTATGGGGACAGAAGAAGAGATTGAAGCATTAGCCACTTATATTGTAACAGAATTGGAAAATGATAAAGAGGTGACCCAAAAATGAAGCATCTAGTTTTTGCATTAATTTCTTCTGATAACCCTTTACCGATTCCTGCACCCATTGGTTTACTAGAAATTTTGATTGTCTTAACATTTATTCTTCATATTATTTTTGTGAATTTTACTATTTCATTGACTGCAGGTGCTGTTGGGCTAGAAATTACGGGGATAATGAAAAAAAATAGTTTATTTGATAAAATGGCACAAATTTGTTCCTTCCATGCTTCAATACATAAGAGTATTGCAGTTGTTTTAGGTGTTGGTCCATTATTAATTGTAAGTGTCTTATATACACAATATTTTTATTCTTCCACAATTTTAATAGGGAAGGCTTGGATGAGTTTATTAATCCTACTCATTGCTGCATTCCTTTTGTTATACATTTATAAGTTCACTTGGGTTAAATTCCAAACAAACAAATTATTGCATTTGAGTATTGGCCTATTAGCCATGTTAATTTTGTTTTTTGTCCCTCTTATTTTTATTGTCAATGTCACTTCCATGTTATATCCGGATCGTTGGGGAGAAGCAAATGGTTTTTTTGAAAGCTTATTTTACTATCCTCAAATTTGGCAACGTTACCTACATTTTATGCTCGCGAGTTTAGCAACAGGTGGCTTTTATATGTTTGTCTATTTTGCTTATTTGAAACGAAAGCAGAAGAAACTTGAGCAACATGAACAAGCATTAAAACTTTTTGGTGCCAAAGTAGGCTTTTGGGTTACAATTACACAGTTAGTAACTGGTTTTTTATTATTATTTTCTTTCAATACGAATATTCGTATGCTTTATTTAGGCGAAGATTTATTGTTAACTTCTTTACTTATTATTTCTATTGTCTTAACAGTCATCCTTTGTATGCTACTCTATGCAGCAGGCTATAAGGATTCTGCTAATTCTTTTCTCGCCTCTATTCTGGTCTTCATATTAGTTATTGGTATTATGGGCTGGATGCGTCATGAATTGAGAGAAGCCTATTTATCACCTTATCTCGATGAACATCCACGAACAGAGGAGCGATTAGAGTCTACGTTGAAATAGAAATATAGACCGCAAGGAACACCGTAGACAAAGTCGATTTATTCGACTTTGTCTATTCAATATATAGTGATTACGTTTTAAACACTCGTAACTTACTATTCTTCTTGCAGCAGAAACTCTTCCTCATCTGGTTCCCACGCTTGACCAAATGAATGATCTTTAAATAGTGCTGCAAGTCCTGTAATCTGCTTCAGTCGTAATATTTCATCGCGATCCATCCCCAAATGCTTTGCAATCCATGCATCAGAGCGCCCCAGTTCGTGTAGTTCTTTCACGATGTTACTCATTAAATCTACATTATGGCTTCCTCTAGCACGGTTATGTCGTATGGTACTTGCTATTCGCTGATCAATCGGCTTATCTATGATAGATACAGGTAGCATACCTCCTTCACGCTCATAGATATCTGAAAACTCCTTCATAATTCGATAACGATGAAACCCACCCACAATAATATAGTTATCCTCTTCCTTGTTATGATAACAAACGATGGGCATTGTATAGCCGTCATTTTTAATACTATCGTACAACAGTTTCATCTCGGGTGGCGCAACGGCATTCGGATTATAATCATTCGGTAAGATTTTTTCGAAAGGGATTGGGTAAATTTGATAAACTGGACTCTTACTCTTCACTATCCATATCCTCCAAACTTCTATATTTTTTTTTGATATAGTCAAGTTGGGATTGTTGTTGACGTGTTAAACCATATCCCATAAATCGGCAAATATGATCATTCTTCAAAATACAGAAACACATCCGTTTCCAACTTGGAATATCCTTAGTTGACTTGATATCATCCGTATCATCTGGTATTTTTTGCAAAAAAATGATGCGCGAATTCTTAAACGTCGTATAGTTAGACACGCCATTCCTTTTAATTTTATAACCATTTTCTTCCAATTCTCGAATTGTTTCTTCTTCGAGTCCACCACCAACTGTATGCCAAAATTCAATGGATTTATTAAATTTCTTAATATAATTATTCCGTAGTTGTAAAGGCAAAGTCTGCAATAAAAATTGCGTATAGGACTTCCATGTATGCCCTTCTGGAAGTGTGACTGTCCGATATCCCATGGCTTTTGTCTTTGCATATATCTGCGTAAAATTAGCACCTTGTACTCTTCCTACTAACTTCACCCAAATTTGTGGATCAAGAATTCGGTAGAGGTTCAAGGAATCTTTAGCATAATCTTGAAACGGGGAGGCAACACGCATTTGAGAAGCTGTTAATCCAGCCTTATAATACAAGTCATAAAGTGGATTATAATCATAGTTGAAAGCATAATAGGCATGCCAAACATCTTCAACAGACCAGTCGTAAAGCGGTGAAGCTGTCCAAACATCCTTAAACTGTTGTGTAATCCAGCACTGTTCTTTATAACCATACTTCTTATTTACAAATCCACTATACCGTTGCAGAGACTCGTCTGCGCGAATTCCTAGTAAGCAGACCGTTTTCTTCCCTCCATGTGACTGTCGATACCATCGGCCAAATTGCTTTGCCAAATCTTCCTGATGCATCTTATAACGGTAAGTATGTATTGGATTATTCTCAAGATTAATGACATAGTCGTATTTCGGCATTGCTCTGACCCAACTATCTTTCTTACTATCATCCCATGGATACCAGTACATTTCGTAACTACTTAAAGCCGTTCGAGTAGCCATCGGCAAGCATACCCAATAACGCTCCACTCTATCTGTCAAGCGTTCAAATGTTTTTTCTACATATTCTGTCGTTACACTATATTGCGCTTCAAAATCCTGATGAAATACGCCAATTATCTGATGTGGATAATAAGTATCTCTAAAATCCATCAAAAGATTCAACAATAGACCGCTGTCCTTCCCACCAGAAAACGAAAGATAGATGACATCAAATTCACTAAAGATAAAATGCAACCGCTCCTGTAATGCTTGGTATACATTTTTTTGAAGATAATTTCTCCGCACACATACCTCTCCTTGTCATTTTAAACAATGTCCTTAAAATCAACAAAAAAACAGCTATGCAACTGTGTTAGATCAGTCGATACCTGTCTTTTTCTTTCAAAACTAATCCTTCACATAGCTTTAATAGCAACTGTTTAATCCGTCAATAGATTACCATTATTGCTAGACCAGCCCTATTTTTAGCAACAACAGCTTGTTAAAAACAGTGATATTTCTTCGAATACCGATAAATTATGTACAAAGTTAGTATAAAAAATTTTCTATTGAGTGAAAAGCATCTTTTTTTCGAAAATTTCGTGAACTAATTGTACTTTGGTTTAGGTCTTATCTCTTACATTAAAACATTGTTTGTTTTGTTAGAAGAAAGTAATTAAAGATAATCAGGCAACGATAACTATTCCGTTTCTTAAAATAATTGACACCAAAGTAACCAATGGTTATTATATAACCATTGGTTACTTTATAAGGGAAGTAGGTAATTTAGTGAAGAATAAACAGGCGGAACGATCAGAAGAAACAAAAAGGCAAATAGTAACATCCGCGGGAAGATTATTTTCCGAAAAAGGATACGATTCTGTGACAATACGTGCAATTGCAAAGGATGCTGGTTGTTCTCATACAACCATTTATCTTTACTTTAAAGACAAGGAGGAATTATTACATCACCTTTCTATGCCTCCTTTGCAGGAACTACATCAACAATTTTTGTATCTTTCGAACTTAAGTACATTATCTTCAGAAGACAAATTGAAACAAATCAGTCTTGAATATATTCAATTTTGTCTACAGAATCGAAATTTGTATGATATTTTCTTCAATACAAAGTCAACAAGGGTAGATGAAGACAATCCAAAACTTGAGATTAATAGACTGCGGATTGAGCTCTTTGACATAATGAAGAAATTAATTCAGGAATGTCTTGCTATATCAAACGAAAATCAATTATTAGCTTTTTCTCGAATTTATTTCTTCAACCTAAATGGGATTTTAAGCACTTACTCGTATCAACATGAACCTCTTAATGTTCTAATAGAAAGATTAAATCCAACATTTAATCTTTCTATAGAAATTCTTCTTTTAGGCATTAAAGAAAAATTAAAAAGGGGAAATGAAAATGAAAGCTGAACAAATCTCCGACCATATCTGGAGTCTAAAAACGTGGATGATTGTTCCGATACATGTGTGGATAGTTATTGAGGAGGATGGGGTCACTTTAGTAGATGCGGGAATGCCGATGATGGCAAAGGGCATTATAAAATTTATTCAACAGCTAAATGCAGGCCTTTTGAAAAGGATTCTCTTAACGCACGGACACTCCGATCATGTTGGAGCAATAAAGGGAATACTGGCTCAAAGTAAAGTACCCGTATTCGCACACGCTACAGAAATACCATATATGGAAGGTAAGGTTCTATATCCAAAAAGGAAGAAACTTGAAAACAACATCCCTAAACAATTAGCTCAGCCTCTTCTAGAGCGTACGCATGGAACGTTACAAACAATTGCTGGACTTACACCTTATTTAACACCTGGTCATTCTCCAGGACACGTAGTTTATTACCATGAAAAAGACCAAGTCCTGCTAGCTGGTGATCTTTTCAACTCTAAAAAAGGGAAATTTCGTCCACCAATGTTTACCCCTTATATGGAGGAAGCATTACAAAGTAGTTTAATTGTAAAAGAATTAAAACCTGAGCGAGTAGAAGTGTGTCATGGCAGCACCGTATTTCTTCCAGCAGAGCAACTAGATGAATATGTTCGACAAACGAGAAGAAAATTAGAGAGCTAGTTTTAGTGTGAGAAGGATAATGCCTTGACTATAGGACGGGTATTTCCTTCTCTTTTGAATGAATAGGCTAGACTCCTATACTTCTCATTTGCAATTGAATTTGCCCATGTATCAGCCTCATATAGAGAATTAATAATAACTCTTCGACATTCCATCCACACTTACACAGGCGTTCAGACTACAAATGCGATGAACTTGACACAAAAAATTGTACCGGATATAAAAGAAAACGATAGCCAATGATGTTCCTCCTGGCAACCGTTTAAACTTTAATACACTATTTTCTATTTAAATATACAACAACGAATAAAACAATTAGTGCTAAGAAGTTTGTAACCGGCACCCATTCATTCTGATTCTTCCAAATTACTAAATATCCAAAATATATATTTAATGCAAATATAGGAATGAAAAATAATATAATAAGATAATGTTTTTTCATTATAACACCCCGCCTCATTTCCTTATTATTGAGACGTAATATTATAAATTGTTGCCCAAGTCATATCTACGATAACACCGCTACCTTTATTATTAGCATTTAAACGCTCCGAAAGTAGCCAGAAGTAACCAGACGTCAGTCCAGAAATAGCACCAACAGCAAGCAAAGGAGGGAACCAAACCCCAAGAGCAGTAAGACTCGTTGTCGTTATCGCGCCACCTGCTGCAATTGTACCTGCATCAGAACTCACTTTAGCCGTATCACAACTATTTAACTTTGTTTTATAACCCCACCAGAAATATTCAGGCGAAGTAGTTACACCTCTACACCTTGTAAATCGTATAAATGTATTGTTTTGATTTTCATTATTATTTGATAGTCTCTGGATAGTTAAATCTGATGCTACACTAATCGCATTTAATTTAACCTGCTGATTTAAAAAATAAAATACTCTTGTTGTATTTAATTAATATAGAATCAATTCCAGCTTCACTTGCACCGTTTTCATTAAGGACGAAAAAACCATCTTCGACATGGACAAAAGGCTTTAACGATAGAATATCTTCAAAAGTATAATCTTTAAAGTCCTCTATACTCTCCTTTTCTATTACAGAAGGTCCATAACTTTGAGCAGCTGCTGGATTTACAGTAGGAAGCAAAAAAATTGTTAGTAATGCTAAAATAAATATTTTACGCAATTTCAATTCCTCCATTCTTGTAAATAAATATTTTGTTATTATTATAAAATGGAGTACAACATGGGAAAAGTTAAATTAATTGAAAATTCAGTGAATTAAATTTATTCCATAATTAAAAAAGATTTACACTATAGTAAGTAACCTTAACTCGAGTGTTGCTAACTTTAACTAACTTGTTACTTTATTATTTTACAACATGTAACTAGTCCACAGTTATCTAGATAATAAAACTTGATTCTCTCGTGCTTTTTTAAACGAACTTTTAAATCAAAAATTTTACTATTTATCTACCCTCTTTTCTCTTCATTTTATAAAGAATAATTTTTTACCAGAATTTTCTTTTTAGATATTTTTATTATTCGGATAACGGTATAAAGTTATAAGTATGAAGTATGACTAAGAAATAATTATGAAAGAGTGACCCCAAACAGTCACATTTGAGGTCACTCTTTTTAGCAGTTATGTCGAAATTTAATCATCATAGTCACTTTGAAGCTTTAGAATTGTACCTGTTATTGCATCTATCTCGATATCGTATTCTATACGACCATTTTGTATTTCGATCTCATAAATAGCAATTCCATCATCATAGTCCAACTCTACCTTTGTAACATTACCTGAAACCTTTTCCTTTGCTATTGCAATTGCCTTGTCTTGAGATATGAATTGAGCTGATGAAGGTTTTGAAGGTATAGTATAGTTTAGATCTGACATTGTATCACTCGTTGTATTGAGTGTATAAACATTTAAAGCAACAGATGAAATATTAGTAATATTAGCGTAATTTAATCTATAAAAAAACGTTACCAATTGCTTTCTAGTCAGCACATTTTCTGAACCAAAATATTTTTGAATATTGATATTTTGATATTCATTATTTTGCCCTGTCGTTATTTTATTTTGTAATAAGTATTGGATAGATTCATTCAAATTATTACTTCCATTGGCTAAATAAGCAATTGCTTGTGCAACAATACCTCTATTCACGGCCATATCTTTCAACTTAGTATCGTTATATCCGTTTAATGGAACCCCATACTTAGCTAAAATATTATAATTTAATTCCGTTTCTGAAACGTTGCCATTGCTCTTATTATCTAGCTTAAAATAATTCACCAGTATTTTTGCGAACTGTCTTTCTGTTACAATATTATTCGGTCTAAAAGTCCCGTCTTTATAACCATTTATTAAACCAATTTTTCTAGCCCAATAAATAGGCAAATTATTAGGATCATTGACATCTACATCTATAAAGTAATTATTAACCTCACGTTCTGTAACCCGTATCTGACCTGTATTAGCATCAACATCCATTTCAACTTTTTCTGTATTCGTTAGAACAGTGATTTCGAAATGGGATTCATCATTATCAAAACTCGCTTCAATTACCTGCCCCCCAAATTTCTTAATAGCAATTTCTTTTGCTGTTTCTAGTGTAATGTTCGACGTAGAAGCAGAAGCCTTCTCTTTTACAATGCCAATTAGACAAAACAAAGTAAAAAATACAACAAGTACTGTTTGAATATTTTTCAAAATAAAGTCCTCCAAATTTAATTTTTCATTGTAACTATGAATTAAAATTTCCAACCTACTGTTGTCATTTCTAGAACTTGATATTAGATACAAACCATAAAAATTGCGGCAGTTGGCTTAATCATTATGGTAATCTAGAAATATTTTAATATCCCCTATCTATTTCAATTTATCTATTAGTCTTGATTTTGCATCAATCTCCATCTCATATTGCAATTAAGTCTTGATTGATATAAAGTAACAACCCCTTTATGAGATACCCCCTGCACCTATCCACCGGGTCCAAAACTTGGATAATAAGAATAAATAAACCTATTATACTAAGTATAATTCAGAACAGAAGTGAATTGAAGAATTAAATCATTACAATTTTTTAACAGGTATTCCTGAAAATTTTACACACAACTACAAAATAACTTGACTAATTACGCCCTTGATTTGTCATGTCGACTAACTCTGATTATCGTTCATATTTACTTCCAATAAACCAAACTGATTGGTTAATTTCATCAAAAAAACTTTTGTGACACCTAATAAAGTCCTCTGATCCTAAAAGCATAAAATACTGTAAAAAGAACCTATTCTATAGTAACAATTATTTACTTCCAGCACTTGCTTGCACTGTATTTTTCAATTACTACCTGCCAACCGTAGTTACCTTTATTGATTTAATTTACATTTTTGTTCAGAATGTTTATTAATAACTCTACGCAAAAGTAAATTTACTTTCAAATGGTAAAACATTCTCAAAAATAGCCTGCCCAAAAGCAATGATTATATTTAACCCTTCATATCATAAATTTACAAAACAACTCAATGAAACCATATTTTAATAATTGATAACGTTTACTAAAGTAATAGATAATAAAGTGGATAAAATCTATTACAAAGGAAGAAAGTAATGAAGAATCCATTAAAAAAATATTTGATAATACCAGCTATGCTCACTACTTTATTAGCTACACCGTTTAGTGCTAATGCCTCAGAGAGTGATATACATATGTCCTATTTATATAGCGGAAATACAAGCTCTTTCATAAAAAATATAGATATGACCCAAGGTGCGTTAAATACGGCAACACCTAACTTTTTTAATTTAAATGCTGATGGTAGTTTGCGTGCTACGATTGATAAAAGTTTAGTCGATGCAATGCATAATAGAGGATTAAAAGTTGTGCCATTCATTTCTAATCATTGGGACCGTAAATTGGCACAAATCGCAATGACAAATCGAGAAATATTGTCTACTCAAATCGTCAATTCTGTTGTGAAAAATAATTTAGATGGCGTCGATATTGATATAGAAAATTTAAACTATACAAATAAAGAAGAGTTTACAGATTTCATTCGATTATTACGTGAAAAAATGCCTAATAATAAAACAATATCCATAGCAGTCGCTGCAAATCCATATGGGTGGACAACAGGTTGGCATGGTTCTTATGATTACACGAAACTAAGTGAGTATAGCGATTATTTAATGCTGATGGCGTATGATGAAAGCTATAATGGTGGTTCAGTTGGTCCTGTCGCAAGTTTATCATTTGTTGAAAATTCGATTAAATATTTATTAGATAAAGGGATTCATCCAAATAAAATAGTATTAGGGCTTCCTTTTTATGGACGAATTTGGAAAGATGATGTGGAAATTGGAGGAGACGGCATTGCTAATAATGCCATCCAATCTATTGTGAATAGCCATAATGGAAAATTTTATTTTGATAATACTTCAAAATCAGCATTTGCCAAATTTACAGTAAAAAGCAGTGACTCTCCTACTTATATTGGTGGCAAAAAGCTAGTACCAGGAAATTACACGATATGGTACGAAAATGATTTATCTTTAAAATATAAGTTAAGACTTGTAGAGAAATATCAGTTAAGAGGAACAGGTAGCTGGGAGTTAACTCAAGCGGATAATGGTATTTGGAAATTTTATTCTTCTTGGGCAAACGGGGAACATAACTTTATAGATACGGAAAATCATTGGGCAGAACAGGATATTATGGCACTTTATCGAAAAGGCTGGATTAGCGGCAAAAACGAATACACTTATGATCCAAATGGTAATTTAACAAGAGCTCAGGCTACTGCTATCCTTATTAATGCCATCGGTTTAGACACAACAAACGAAACTGTACCTAATTATTTCAAGGATGTGCCAGCAAATCATTGGGCAAAACGTGCTATTGAAATTGCCTATAAGTATCATATTGTGAATGGAACAAATGAAAACATTTTCGATCCAAATGCCAATATCACAAGAGCACAATTAGCAGGTATATTATCGAGAGTATTAAATTATCCATTACCTACGGATGAGTCCAGTTTTTATGATGTTCCAAAAGATTTCTGGGCATATGCGGATATTTTAAAATTAAGTAGTAAAGGGATTATTAAGGGAAGAGAAGATGGAGGATTTTATCCATTTAATCATGTCACGAGAGGTCAAATGGCAGCGATGGTAAACCGCGCAAGTGCAGACTTAGAAAAGTATGCAGTAAAAAAATAAATTCTTTCACAATAGTTAATAATAACTCAACTAGTTTAAATAAAATAGCTAATCAACAAAAATGAGGAGTTATAAAACGAATTGTACATCGATGGTTTCTTACATCATAACTTGTTTATAATGTCGCACATATAATAAAAATGTACATTACTAAATTCAATTTTAATAGTGTACATTTTTTATTTTGCTTAATATTTCTACTAATGTTTACCAAAAGGTGTAACATTTACAATAAGCAAAGTTACCAATATATTGTTTATTTATATAATAATCGGTATTAACTTATCACAACGCCAACAGCATATTGGAACATGAATTACAAAAAGGAGTGCCCCCAAAGCTTATCTACTCTCCAGAACCTCATTTACTTATGATACGGTTCACCGTAGTATCACACATTACCCTCTCACAAATGCCACTGGGTTCAACTAATTTAGTTCATTTTTATGTAAAAAAGATTAATGAAAACATTTGTTTTAAAGCAAGACATTCTATTACAATCCAATGACTAATGGCATTATTATAAATTTGATGGAAATAATTTTTAAAATTTTCTATTTTAACCACAATTATTATGAAATGAACCTGCTGTGTATTTTTATCACATCGACTCCCTCCTTTTATTCCCGAAACTAATCACCATCTAAAATTCCTCTCATATTCTATAATTAGACCTATTTTGAGGGGGAAACTATATGGGGATTGAACTTACTTCTCTCCATTGGATTTATGTTGTTTTTATTGTTTTAATTATTGGCTTTATGGTAAAACGTCGGGATACTACCCTCATTTGTATTCTTGGCATTTTCCTACTTGCGATTATCGCTACGGGTGATCTCACCTCGTCTATAAGTGGGGTTTTTAACAGCTTTATTTACGCGATTACGGAGCTGTTATCGACCATTTTGATTATCTCCATTATTGTTGCAATGAGTCGTGTGTTAATAACTTCTGGTATTAATGAGGTCATGGTTGCACCATTTACAAAAATTATTAAAACACCGACACTCGCCTATTGGACGATTGGTATTTTAATGATGATTATTTCTTGGTTTTTCTGGCCCTCTCCTGCTGTAGCATTATTAGGAGCAGTGCTACTACCTGTAGCGATTCGAGCGGGTTTACCAGCGTTGGGCGTAGCCATGGCAATGAACTTATTTGGTCACGGAATTGCTTTATCTAGTGATATTGTGATTCAAGGCGCTCCAAAGTTGACTGCAGATGCAGCAGGTATTCCAGTAGGGGATGTTGTTTCAGCCAGTATTCCGCTTGTTATGACGATGGGTCTTGTGACGACGATAGCTGCTTTTATCTTATTAAAACGTGATATGAAGCGAGGCACTCTTCAGTTAACAACTTCATCTGTAACGAATGATGGTATAGAACAAGTGACAGATGAACATTTGCTTACCCGTGGACAAAAACGATTTTTTGCGATACTTATTCCATTCACCTTTTTGCTCGATGTTATTGCGATGTCGGTATTAAAACTGCAAGGCGGTGACGCTACTGCTCTAATTGGTGGGACAGCTGTCTTTATATTGTTTGTGCTCTGTCTTGTTGCACATAAAAAACAAGGATTTGAGAAATCAACAGATTATTTAATTCAAGGATTCCAATTTGGATTTAAAGTATTTGGACCCGTTATCCCCATTGCAGCTTTCTTCTATCTTGGTGACTCCGGATTCACCAAAATTATCGGTGACTACCTCCCTTCCGCTTCTCATGGCATTGTCAATGATCTTGGTGTCGGCTTAGCCGCCGTTGTACCATTAACGAAAGAAATTGCGGTCGTGACCCTTGCAATCGTAGGTGCCATTACAGGTTTAGACGGCTCGGGATTCTCTGGCATTTCGCTAGCTGGGTCAATAGGTAGCTTATTTGGCAATGCGATTGGAGGAGGTACAGCAACCCTAACCGCACTCGGACAAATCACTGGAATTTGGGTTGGTGGCGGTACACTGTCACCAATGGAAGACATATAAAAAAGGGGCTTCTAATACAAGGCGACAATTTAAAGCAAATGCTGAGGATTTTACAATATAGTTAATCACACTCATTGAATTTTCCATCATTTACTTATCCTATATGTAAAATATTATACAATAGTGATATACTTGCCAATGTTGTACATAATTTTCTAGGAGGATACTGGCAATGCATAGTAGATTTTGGACTATCTTTTTTTTAATCATCTTTTTTCCAGTAGGGTTGTTCTTAATGTGGAAACATAGCCATTTTACAAAAGGAACTCGTGTTATTATAACTTTATTTTTCCTACTAATAATGTTTATTTCATCATGTGGTACCAATCGTGCTAAAGAGGATGAATTACTAAAAAAAGAGCAAGAATTAAATGATAAAGAAAAAGATTTATTAAAACTCGAAATTGAATTAGACTTACGAGAAAAAGAGATAGATGAAAAAATTGCAGAGTATGAAAAAATCAAAGAAGAAAATAAGAAATTAGAAGAAGAAAACGAACGTAAAAAACTTGAAGAAATCAAAAAACAAGAAGAACAAAAAAGCTTGAAGAAACACAAAAACAAGAAGAATTAAAGCAACAAGAAGAGCAAAAAAGCTTGAAGAAACACAAAAACAAGATACTACTCAACAACCAACAACTACAACCACTGCACCTCAGCAAAGTTTAAATTTCAGTAGTTGTAAAGAAGCTAAAGCCGCAGGATATTCAAACATTAGAACTGGAGAACCTGGTTATTCATCTAGACTTGATCGAGATGGAGATGGCATAGCTTGCGATAAATAATTCTGTAAACAAAACCAGGCATTCATTTGAACGCCTGGTTATTTAAATTGATTACCTGCGTTTTACCAATTTACAGGAGAACTTTTATTATTATTTATCTGGGGTTACCTTTAATAAATTGGCTTTAAAATTCCAACAGGAAGCCACGTACATTGCTGGTCATTTGCTTCCAAGTCTTCCTTTACACATAGATAAGCATTAATGGAATCACTTACTGAATAAACCATGCTTCCTTTTGTCATCATTTTTTCTGTTTTCGAGCCTATTAATGGATAGGTTTTCGCTTCTGAGTCTTCCGTTACTTCATAACGAACACCGGCTTTTTTAAATTTTGTATCAAGAACTTTCATATCTGAACCAGGATAATGCTTTTCGCACTTTAAACCATTTCCAGTGTCCTCACAATATCGTAACATTTGATCACCATTCATATCTGATATGGAAGTATCACGCCATTCCGTAAAGATTTTACCATATTCGCCACTGTTACGATTGATATTGATATACGTTACATTTGCATAGAAAGATGCGCGAATTTTCATCGGTATTTCTTTAAAAACTACTAGATTGGTTGCTTGTACTCGATATGGCCCCATTTGATAAAAGGTTTTGCCATCATATTTTTCAATTTCATACGTTCTAAAATAATTATTGCGTTTCACCACTAACGAATCAAATGTACCGTCTTCATTTTTCTTATAAATCTTAATGTCTTTGGTAAACGTCATTTTCCCCGTTTGATCTTTATATACTTCTGCGCCATCATATCTAATAGCCTCTGATTTTGTTGGATTCACAATTGCAAATACCACCGCTGCTAATAACACAATAAATAATTTTTTCATTATGCTCCTCCTACTCTGCTTTATATTACTTACTTTATCTACTAATATCGTAATATTTTATCAATAGAAATATAGGTTGTCAAAAATCTAACAAAAATAGAGATTTTTAGATGATGATAATTTAATTAATTGTAGCAAAAGGACATACTTCTATCAGTTTATGCCCAAAATCTTGTGACTGCACTATTTCGCGCCATCTTCTTTATAAACTGTAATACCCCCCACTGTTAAATCCTTTAGTGTTACCTTCCTGCCATATTCCCGCGACAGAATACTTTCAATAATCGGCAATAATTTTCGAACCTTTTCTTCTGTCAATTTGACTGCCGTCATTCCCACACTCCTTTTTATCAGAATATGTCGAATGGGCTTGTCACTTGCAATAAGACCATTTATAGTCGATATTGACTACTTACTAAATCTAAAATAATATCCCCATTTATGGACCTTTCTGTTAAAATGATTGTAGAAAGGAAGGTGACTGAAAATTAAAACAACAGAAAAAGAGCAAATGTCTGTTGGTTTAACACAGTTTATCGATTTCACCGTTAGGCAAACCATGCTGGCAAAGATGAACAAAATTAATGAAATTAAAAATCAAGGCGAGTATCATCCAGTAAAAGATCATTGGAAGCAGTTGCGAGAGCGTATTAAATGGTGCTATGAGCAAAATCAATCTCTCAATCAATTAGATTCATTACTAACTGAAGTCCATGAACGAAAAATCAATTCCTATACCGAAGCAATAAAGGCATTTAAAAAATTTACACGGAACAAGAAAATTGAATGGTTTGATCCACCTAAATCCCTGTGGACATCTACTAATGGCTTAGTAGTCCGTTCATCTCCCGAACTCGGTTTAGTGATAGACGGCGTACCCCATTTAATAAAATTATTTTTTAAAGGAAATACAGAAAAAATTAATGAACGCAACGTTCAACCAATCCTAACGTTAATGTTAGAAGCACAATCGAAAGACCCTTATCCACCAAACATTGTATTTGCTGTATTAAACGTGAAAACAGCTAAATTACATGTAGCCTCGCAAGTAAACCCTAAAATTCTTCAAGCACTTCAACTCGAAGCACAAACATTTGAAAATATCTGGATAAACTAATTAATTTAAACCTTCAATCATTCTTCTGTTATGTACATTGACTCAAATCCCACTTTCATTATGACAACCTTCCATTAAAATAAACCATTCTTGTTTCTGTATCATGCTACTTATTGTCCCACATCGTTTTAGAATAATTATGACATTAACCGAAGTATAGTCTTAAACATAGGATGCTCGTAATAAATTATGTTATATAAAGGCTCTTTCGTTGCAAGCATTTTAGTATCTGTGTAAAAGTCAGTTATAAAATTGTTATTCGTTCTTAGAAATAATAACACTAAGAGTGGGAGTGACATACTTATGAAATGCGTTATCTACGTTCGCGTTAGCACCGACGAACAGGCGAAGCATGGGTTTTCGATTGCTGCACAAATTGAAAAGTTAGAGGCTTATTGTGTATCACAAGGATGGGACATTGTTGAGACGCCTTACGTCGATGATGGCTATTCTGCTAAAGATTTAAATCGCCCCCATTTTCAAGCAATGTTACAGCGCATTCAACAAGGGGGCATTGATGTTTTACTAGTCTATAAGTTGGATCGTCTAACTCGCTCTGTGCCTGATTTACATACGATTTTGGCTGAATTGGACCAATATGAATGTAAATTTAAATCGGCTACGGAAGTATACGACACGACTAATGCGATGGGACGCTTGTTTATTACGTTGGTAGCGGCGATTGCGCAATGGGAGCGGGAAAATACCGCTGAACGGGTGCGTTTAGGCATGGAAAAGAAAGTGAAGTTGGGCTACTGGAAAGGTGGCACCCCTCCCTATGGCTATCAAGTAGTAAATGGTGCATTAATGATGGATGAAGAAGAGGCTCAAATTGTCAGGGATATATTTACATTAGCAAAAACATTGGGGTTTTACACAATTGCCAAGCAATTAACGAGTAAAGGTGTCCCTACTCGAAAAGGCGGACAATGGCATGTCGATAGTGTGCGGGATATTGCCAATAATCCGACATACGCAGGTTATTTAATGTTTAGCTTAAATCCGAAAGACATTAAAAAACCGCCGCGTGAACGGGTGCTATTTGAAGGTAATCATAAGCGTATTATCGATCGTGATGAATTTTGGGCGCTACAAGATTTGCTCGATAAGCGTAGAACATTAGGTGGCAAGCGCGAAACGAGCAATTACTATTTTTCCTCGCTTTTAAAATGTGCACGCTGTGGGCATTCGATGGCTGGTCATAAAGCAGGCAAGAAAAAAACATATCGATGTTCTGGTAAGAAAGCTGGTAAAGCTTGTACTAGTCATATGATTTTAGAAAGTAATTTAGTGCAAGCCATTTTTGCACAATGGGATGACTTGGTGGGTGGTCATTTTACAAGTAATGAGGGAGATGCTACCTTTCCAGCGGCACAATTGACTGCATTACAACAGGAACTAGCTGTTGTGCAAAAGCTTTTACACAAGAAAAAAACGATGTTTGAACATGATATTATTGGTATTGATGAGTTAATTCGCGACAGCGAAAAATTGCGTAACAAAGAAAAAGAAATTCAAGCAAGTTTAAAAAAGATACAGCTACTGGACGATCGCCATCATGAGGAAATTTGGGCCATTATTCGCAATATTGATACCCTATGGATCAATGCCGATGATACCGAACGCAAACAATTAATGACCACCATCTTCGAACAAATAGTCGTTGATACAAAGGATGATTATAGGAGCAGTAAACAAGCTAGAGAAATAACCATTGTTACAGCTAAATAATATGTCTTTTATTGGTGGCGGTACACTTATTCCATGGGCACTCATTCCAGCAGCTGCGATTTGCAATGTAAGTCCATTTGAACTTGCAAGGCGCAATTTATTACCTGTAGCGATAGGTCTTATTGTAACGACCATTGTCGCAATGTTTTTACTATAAATCTTATAGAAAAGGCCATCTACTATTATCGATTGTCGATTACTAGCAGATGGCTGAATTATTTTTTATGGTTACGATTATTCTGATTGTGGAAGATAATCTTGATTGTTTATTGTTAGTTTAGAAGCGAAGAATAGAATTTCTTTATTTAAAGCAAAATAAGGTTCTAGAATGTTGTAAAACGCTTCCCATTTTTCGTCAGCCTTTTCATTATCAAGTTTCATGGCTTCTTCATACAATTTTTTTAATTGCTCTTTATCTTCTTTACTAACTTCGAAGTCATAATCAGACATGTATTCTTCAAATGTTAACGGCTCGATGAATTGACTAAGAAGATCATGGAATTGATTCCATGCCGTTTCAGACAACTCCATATTCTCATCATTTTCAGCTTTTTGTGCATCTTCATATAACGTTTTTAACTTCGCCATCGTTTCAGCAGGAATGTCTAATTCCATTCCTTCCATGTATTCTTCAAACGTTTGTGGTGGGTATAATTCATCAAGATATGGTTGAAGGATTGTATACAACTCTTCATATTTTAAATTAGCTTTTTCTTCATCACCACTTTTTTCAAGCTTTACCCACTCTTCATAAATAGCTTGAAGCTGTTTTTTATCATTTTCTTTAATAGCTATATTTCCCTCACTAAACCCAAAGCCTTCTAAATATTGTTCAAAAGTCTCTGGTTCCCAATTTGCTAATATATAAGGTTTTGTAATTTTATACATTTCGTCATAAATTTTTTCCATTTCTTCATATTTCTTTTCAAGCTCTTCTTCTGTTACTTCTTTTTCAACCTCAACTGACGCTTCTTTTTCTAACTTTTTAATTTCGTTAAACAACTTTTCCAATTTTCCTAAATCTTCCTTAGTTACCTCTTTAGGAAGGTCTTTTTTATACACTTCAAATGTATAAAAGTCTGAATAATCGTCTACTACTTTACCTTCTATAGAAATTTCTTGTCCTACTACTAAGTTCATTTTCTCAATTTGTTCAGTAGAAAATTTACTAAAACTAATAAAGTAATTTTTACCATCTATTCCTTTCAAGTTCATGCCATCGCCGAAGACTTCTTTAATAGTGCCGGATATTTTTTGTTCTAATTGAACATTAATATTACTATCCTTTGTTTCTAATGTTGTAGCTCCCGCTTGAAGTGGTGTTAGGATAGCCATCCCTAGTGTAAATGCTGATGCAATCATCCAAGTTTTTTTAAATGGTTTTTTCATATTTTATTTCCCCTTAATTATATAGATTGGTGTTACTAATACTTATACGCTTTTTCTACAGAAAATGTTTCATTAATTAGCAAAAAAAGTTTATTAAATTAGATACTTCAAAATTAACTATAATTCAGTACATTTTATTACAATATACTTTTACGGTTATTATTAGTATTTTAATATAGCGAAACTTTACCAATGTATTATTTAATTATAGCTTTTTATGCTGATGCAATAGGATTTGAATAAATATGAGTGTGAAAACGTACTAGCTAAAGAATCAACCTCGATTAAAATTTTTGCGTAGATACCCTTACTCGATTATTTGCTATGCGTCTCCATACAGTTTATTTAGTAAAGGGAGATTATTATGTTTTGAACAACCTAAATTATTTTTTACTGACCTTCAAAATCTTGTTTCATTATAATTTGCATTGTTAAAAGTGCACTAATAAAAGCAGTGGTTAACAGTATTATTCCATCAGCATGAATGAAATTAAATCCATAAACGATGCTCCCACAAATGACACAACTTACCGTATTTATACCGAATAAAACGCCCCATACCACTTCTTTGAAGCGTTTATATGCTCTACTGCCTGCTAAAAACTTGATGTAAAAGAAACAAATTAAGCCTATACCCAACACTACTATCATTACGTTAATGAAAGATGCTGTAAAGTTAATAGGTTCCTCCCAAGCCATATCTACAGCAATAACATTTGTCAAATTCACCAAATTGAAAACAACAATGCAGAGTAGAACATACAAGAACAAAATCCATTCCGCTACGTACACAATTGGCACAACCAATTTTTTCACTACAGACGAACTAACCACAAAATATCCCTCCTTAGATTTGTTAATTTTAATATTAGACGGAAAAAGTATACAAAAGTTCTAGTAGCACTAAACCACTAAGTTACAAATATTTCGATAACCTAGCTTCCTTTATATTTGTAATAGAGACAGCCTACCCTTAATTGAATTGAAGGAGTTCTGATTTGTCAGGGCTCCTATTTTGCATTAATTTTTATGACAAGTTTGTTATGTCAAATATGAGTTACATTTGCCCCAGCTTAATAATGCTTAAAAAAATTCCGTTAGCATTTTACTGTACATTTGGATAAAAATATAATATATTTTTTGATAATGTTCTCAAAATGATAACATTTGTTTAGTCTTTCTACATATCATTTCTTCAATATAGGAGGCTCGTAGATGCGTAATAAAGCAGAGGTTTTAATGCATCCTGTGAGAATGAAAATTTTACAAGCGCTGATGCATAATACAGACGAAGGCTTAAGTACCTTAGAGATGATTTCTGTTATTAAAGATGTACCGCAAGCTACTTTATATCGCCACATTCAAATATTAATGGATGAAAGCATCATTAAAATTGTGAAGGAGCGAAAAGTACGTTCTGTAACGGAAAAATTTTATGCATTAAATGAAGATGCTGCAAAAATAAGTAAGGAGGATTGGTCAATACTAACGAAAAAGCAAAAACTCAACTATATCTCGTACTATCAATTAGCTCTACTGTCTCAGTATCAAAATTATTTAAACTTATGTGAAGAAGATGAACATATCGTAGATTCTGCAACTTTTTCATTACTGGACTTATCCTTAACGAAAGAACAGTTTAACCACTTTCAAAATGATTTGAACGATTTATTAACCAGATACTATAATATGTCCGATTCAAGCCATACAACGGAAACAAAAACAATCGCAGTAAATATTATTCCAAAATCGTAAGTAACAACACAGGATTTAATTTGTAAGGAAATGGAGAAGATTTATGAAAAAAAGCAAGTCACTTGAAAATATACGAAAATTTATCATGATTATTATAGGGGCAATCATCGCAGCGTATGGACTTGAAGCTGTATTAATACCAAACAATGTGATTGATGGTGGCGTTACAGGTCTTAGTATTATGGGTGCCCATTTATTTGAAATTCCATTAGGCGTGCTACTCTTTGTATTAAATATTCCGTTTATCTATATTGGCTACAAACAAGTAGGAAAAACATTTGCATTAATGAGCTGTGCTGGGATTGCTGCGTTATCGATTTCCACAGTTCTATTACATGACGTTAAAACGATTTTAGGACCGAATGATCCTTTATTAATTGTTTTATCTGGTGGTATGTTACTTGGAATTGGGATAGGAATTGTTTTACGTAATGGTGGTGCTTTAGATGGCTCTGAAGTATTAGCCGTACTACTATCACGTAAAATACCGTTTTCAGTCGGAGATATTATATTATTTATCAATGCCTTTATTTTCTTAGGGGCAAGCTTTATTTTCGGATTAGAGAGTGCTTTATATTCCGCTTTAACGTACTATATTGCGAAAAATGTTATTGATATTATTCAAGTTGGTTTAGAAAAATCTAAAGACGTCCGTGTTGTCAGTGCAAAATCTGAGGAAATTGGGGATGCCATTCAAGCTCGTTTAGGGCGTGGCGTTACTTATACACAAGGGCGTGGCGGGTTTTCAAACGAACCAACTGAAATATTAAACTGTGTTATTAACCGTATGGAAGAAAATAAGTTGGTATCCATTATTAAAGACATAGATAGCAGTGCGTTTGTCGTCATTTCTGATGTTTCAGAAGTGCGCGGTGGCAATTTCAAAAAACGCGATATTCACTAATACAAAAAGTAAGCAAGTGCATCTCTTGCTTACTTTTTATTTGTTGTTTTCCCTGTAATCAAGATCCTGGGTGCAACTACAGAAAAGAATGACATCTGGCGTTGGTCTAAAGGCTCTTTCAAGACAATTTCAACTAAAAAAGCTATAATTATAATAATTCTTATACTTGTGACTTTACATTTTAAAGGAGAACTTAATGGACTTATTTATAGCAAGTGATCGCCAATTGCCAATTCGTTATTATGTAAATGAAGCTATTTGGATTCGCCGTGGCTGTTTTTCGCCACCCCAATTAACTTTGCCTTTTTTTGTGGAGGTAGAAATTAAAAATAACGACAATTTGCCAATTATTACACAGTATATCCGAGAATTTCAATGTCAATATAAGTATACAGAGATGCAAATTCTAATAAAGGACAACGTTATATTTACTGAAATGCAAGATATGCTCACTAAACAGCTATTGAGTAATCATCTGATTTCTATCCACCCACTGTTATTAAAGTAGGCATTTTCTTACTGCTTTCATATTATAAAGATTACATAAATAATGGACATAAGCTTCAATCTAAATTTTGTAAGCTCATGGTCATTAAAGAAAAGATGAAAAAGGCTTGATAACCAGTAAATGGATATTTTTGTTTTGATCAACACGATTTTCTTTATGGCTGACTTCAATTGACTCTTCTATATTCGCTCTAGCATTACGTGTTTAGCTAAAACCTTGGTTTACCACCATTCTTGATTCAGTTTGTTGGAAGCACGCCATTAATGTAAAAAGGTTTTCTCACTCCTCCATTTAACAAACTACCATCTCGCTAGAAAGCTTAAAAACATCAAATAATCCTACTTTAAATAGGCATACATTTGCACTTAAAAGAATAGAAACCTAGTAGAGAGTTTAGTTCAAGAAAAATAAAGTGAGGTGTAGAAGTAATGCTAGAAATAAGTGATGCAAAAGAGTTGGTACTCGGAGTTGTGCAACATGATCCATTGTTTGTCGTACTACAACATACACCATTAGTAGAAACACTTTATGGTGATGCCTATTTAACACATATCCATGAAAAAGAATATTATAGCATTTCAGAAGTTGCAGGTTGGTTTGAAATAACAGATGCTATGCTGCGTTATTATATCAAACCTTTCGATCAGTATATTTTTGATAGCGCCTCTTATCATCAAACCACTAATATTCGCTTAGACCTCCCTGCTATTTTACGACTTCGCATGATTCTACTTTTGAAGGACGAATACCGTGTTAAAGGTCTAAAACTACTTCTGGGTATTGATGACAGTCATCAGCAGATTAAACATCAAATTACTGCCACTACTCTTGATTTTACGGATAATCTAGCCCACAAAGTCGATGTATTAGGTAGTGTCCTTCAGCAAATGATACAAACTGGTTTATTTCATATGGAACCAGATGAAAAGCAAGGGACATTAAACATTACGATTAATCAAGATTTTTTAGCGCAAAATCTACAAGAGCTCTCTTCCGAATCAAGCCGCCAAATAGAGGAAATTCAAAATGAAACTGCCGAATTGAAACATTTAAATGAAAATCTCCAAAAGCAAATGGTAGAGTTACAAGAAGGTAGTGTCAAAGATATTGTCAAAAAAATCCGTGAGCGTCATATTGAAAACGAAATCGTGTCCACTTTACGCACAGAGGCACTACAACAATACTCTATGGAGAATAAGTCAGGGTTTTTCGCAAAAATTTTTAAATCCTCGCAAATTGAAATGGAAAAAGAGCAATTTGTTGTTGGCTATATTTCACAACATTTAGAAGAACGCTTAGAAACAGCACTAAATAAATATTACAGTACCTAATTCTTTTACGTGCCTGTCACTCAAACAATTCTGAAAATTTCGAGTGACTGGCACTAATCACTAATAAAAAAGGTGTGTACGAATGAATACGTTAATGGAAGTTCAAAACATTTCTAAACAATATAAAACAAAGAAAGTTTTAGATAACATTTCATTTTCCATTTATGGAGAGGAAATTGTCGCACTTGTAGGGAAGAATGGTTGTGGTAAAAGTACGCTACTAAAAATTATTGGAGGTATCGTCGATTCAGATAGTGGCGCAGTTACTAGTCATGTACAATCTTTAAAAATTGGGTACGTCCCCGAAATTACTCCTCCACATGTACTCTTTACGCCCGAAGAGTATCTTTTTCATATGGGTAAAATAAGTGGTGTACCTCGTAAGCCATTACAACAAAAAATAAATCAATTACTTGAGCTATTCAATATGCAAGAGGTTCGGTCGACACGAATTACTCATTTTTCAAAAGGCATGAAGCAAAAGATTATGATTATGCAGGCAATGCTTGAAGAAACACATCTTCTAATTTTGGATGAACCTTTATCTGGACTTGATCCTCGTGCCCAAAATGAATTAGAAAACACCCTTTTGTCTTTAAAAGAGAATGGATATAGTATTATATTAACCTGTCACGAAACCAAATTATTAGAAAACCTAGTGGATCGGATTTTATTAATGGAAGGTAGTGGTACAACTGGAATCATTTACAGACGCTTCTAACCAAAACAATCTAATAGTGTTTGAGTTACCCAGCGACCAATCACTTGATACAGTACTTTCCTTTATCCAAATCAAACAAATGCGCACATTAAATAATGGCAATCAAGAGCTAACTGTAACGGTAAACAGTGGAGATACAGACAAAACCCTTTTGGCTTTACTTCAACACGAAGCTACCATTAAACAGCTTATGCCTCTAAATTCAAAGAAGGAACAATTTCATAGTCATTTCTAGGAGGCTTATTAAATACATGATAAGTTTATTACACTATCAATTTAGTAATTATATAAGAACTTACAAATACCTTCCCCCTTTTTTCATTTTCATTTTATGTACGGTAGTCAACTATGCATTTGTACCAAATCCAATATTGGACAGTTACTCATTTACTTCGACTCTTCTATTTTTACTAATGGGATGGTTTACAGTAACAATATTTCATGCAGAGGACGAGGGACAAAAAGTCATTACTATACTACATGCTAAAGGGCAAAATATGTATTTTGTTACGCTTTATTTGATTTGTATTGTAATTGGCTTTTGTCTAAGCTGTGTGTCAGTGTTGTACCCTATAATAATTGGTGCATTTGGTGAACGACCAAGTTTATGGCATATCATATTGGGTTTCCTAGCTCATTTTAGCCTTTCTATGCTTGCTATTGCACTCTCTGCCATTTTCACAAGGGAACTAGTCAAGAATAAACAAAATTCTTGGTGGGGTGTACTTAGTATCTTAATTATTTCTTTAGCTATCGCCTCTTTAAAAAGCGTTATTTTACAAGTAAAGGGTCTATTATGGCTCTTACCTCCAGTACATCTTTCTTTAGAAATGATGAGTTCAGATGATAGCATCAACGTAATACCAGCCGTTTTTTATTGGCAATATATTTGGATTTTTATTTATAGTATTTTAGTAATATGGTTATACTTTTTTATGTTGAATCGAAAAAGGAAAATGTAAGAAGTGCCTGGCACCCAAACAATTGTGAAAATTTCGAGTGCCCGGCACCTAAAGTTTTAATCAAGTAATTCTTTTAACTGGTTAATTTCAGTAATTGTTAGCTCTGTTAATTCTGCGATTGTTTCAATATTGGTTTCTCTCTTCAATAACTTTAACGCAATTTCCTTCTGCACCTTTTTTTCTCCGTGTTTAATGCCTTGTTCTATACCCTGTTCTATACCTTGTTCTATACCTTGTGATATTCCCTGTGCTATGCCTTGTTCTATTCCTTTCAATAGCCCTTCTTGCTCAGCTATATATTTTGTATCTTCTAGCTTCGCCGCCTCATCAAGGATATATTTCAAACGAGATTGATATGCATAATAATCTTCAGGGGACTGACTTAAATCTTGCCAAACATTCATAGCATTGAATAACTCCTCATCTTTCATGGCAAGCTCCTCCAATTCTAAATAAATTTCTTCATAGACTTTCTGTTTACGTCCATCAACCATTCCCAGTAGCATTAACCATCTATCCAAGACATTTTTAAAAGAATCCAATTGTTTTGCATACCATTGCTGTATAAATCGATTAATATCGATAAAATGTATTTCAAGTACATCATCCATTTTCAAATTATCTTGATTATCATAAAGTTGAAAAATAGAATGATAATTTTTTGTGTGTTCAAATAACGTAAAATTACAAATATTTATAGTAATTGTCGGTCGTAATTTATGATATCCCATCCCTTTACGAAGTTGCGAAGTATAAATTCTTGACCAATAGTACAGTGTTCGTTTCATCATATCGTATTGATTGGTTAATTGAATTTCAACATTAATAAATAACTCATCTTGTGTTTTCACTAAAATATCCAAGCGAGATTGCTTATCATCTACATGTTCACTACCAAATTCTTGACTTATAAAAGTAACTTCTTTAATAGCATTTCTCCCTGTACGATTTAATAAAGCATTCAGGAATACTATAGTAATAGCCTTATTCTTATCCGTACCAAATAATTGTTTAAAAGCATAATCTACTTTTAAATCTATAAATTTTTCAAGTGGGATTTTACGAAAAGTCTTTACACTCATGCGCATCACTCCAATTGATTTACCACAATTATAACATTTTTTTGATTTAGAAAAAAACGAAAAAGGTGACAGGCACTCAAACAATTCAGAATATTTCGGGTGTCAGGCACCCTTAACTAATGGTTGGATTGGATGTTTAAATTGGCTATCTTCTCTTGTTGTTTTAACACGATCCATTTACCGCATAACATTACAATTAGCCCTAGCAATACAATGCTGCCTGCAAAAATGAGTGCTGCCTTGTAGCTGCTAAAAATGACCACAAGTTGTCCAGCTATAATTGGCACGATAATTTGTCCAAACGCATAGAACGTTGTCAACAATGACACGACTGGACCACTTTGTGTTGGAAATAGCTGTCTAGCATAGGCAGTTGTTAGCGTAACAATACCGACGAATGTTAAACCAAATAAAAATGAAGACAATAGCACACTCCATACTGTTTGTGAAAATACCGGCAACAATATCCCTAGCACTTGTAGTATGTAAGCCACAAATAAAATTTTTATTGCAGAAAACTTCTCTAATAGTACTGTCCAAACTGGAGCAGATGGAATAGCCGCTACACCAACAATGACCCAACTATAAGAGGAATATGCTTGGAGCGATGGAATGTTGTGAATAATATCCACTAAAAATGTACCAGTTATAATATAACCAAGCCCCTCAAACCCATATGCCGCAATTAGCCAAGGCATAAAACCCCGCGACATTTTTGCATCTGCCGTTTTCGTTACTTTCACGCTATCGTGTACTTGTAAATTTCTCCATAATAGAAATGTAATCACTAAAAATAGTGCGGATAAAATGCCTAAGCCAATCCAAGTACCTTGCCAAGCAAAACGTGCTTCAATAAAAGGTACGAATAAACCTGAGATGGCAATACCAAGCCCTATACCACTAAATAAATAGCCTGACCACTTTGTGAGCGTTTGTTTGGCCAAATAATCCATAATAATACTAGAAGTTAAAACAAAGATAAGTCCCCCTGTAATCCCTGCAATTAATCGTAGAACAAGCCAAACACTATAAAACTCAATTAGCCCCATAAGCACAACCGAAATGACATTTAATACCATACTCAACAGTAAAAAATGTTTCCGTTGTCGGTAAATAAATCCCGCCCATAAAGCCCCAATAAAATAACCAATATAATTACTAGATGCTAAAAAGCCTGCAACCTCAAATGAAAAGCCAACATCCTCCCGCATAAACGGCAAAATGGGCGTAAAAGCAAAACGGCTAATCCCCATCGCTACAACTAGTAATAGTACTCCCCCAAATAAAATACCAATGTGTTGACGATTCATCGCATCCTCTCCCCCTTTGTTAATAAAAGGATACTGAATGCTCCTTAATAAAGCAATTAAATTTATAAATTTTACCAATATTCAAAAAATAATTTCACAAACTACAATAACACTGATCACATTTCACACAAAAAAGACTCAAGCATTTACACTTGAGTCGTGATTATTTTATTTAGCTTTTAAACTAATAATAATGAATAAAATGATCAAAAAAACAACCACACATACTCCCATAATTATGCTTACTTTCCTACCAAGCATATCCATTCACATTCCCTCTATAGTCAGAATTTAATTGAATGTTAAAAGTTCTTGGACGCACCCCAATAACATTATCTCCTATTTTTGCACCTACAAAAGCTGTAAATGCAGCACTCGCATAAAATTTACCATCACTAACATACGCATCTAACGAAGTTCTTTCAAAACCACTTAAAGGAACAAAATTCTGAACAATGTAAGCATTTTTATACTGTACAGAGGTTACTCTTTGATTACTATATTCAAATCTACCTTCTAATCTAATTTTCACAAAAGTTATCCCGAATAATCTAAAATCTGCATCAAATGATACAGGTCTAGTTTGTACGGTTGCTCTAGTATATCTATGTTTTTCATTGCTTTGCATACTGCTTTCAGTAAGTTCTACGTCAAAATTACCACCATTTTGTAGAACATCTAAAATTACTTCCTGCTTTTCTTTCGATAATTCACTATATTGCTGAATGAATTCATCATACGTATCACCAAATGACTTCAGATAGGAAACATATTTTTCTGGCGCTTCAAATGGATTATCTTGTCCATTCTCACTTGCTGCCAAAGCAAAATTAGGGATTACTAATCCTATAACTACTACAAATAAAATGAATACACTACTTATTTTTTTCATAGTATGCTCCTTTCTCTGTTTAGTAAGTATAGTGATTCTAGCAGTGAAAGTTAGAATAATCTAATCACCATTTTTATACCTTGCTGAATTCAAATAAACCATACTGCCACCTCCCTTTTTGTGATAGATTTTTAATTGATAGTAATTCTCAATTATATTTTATTTAAAAATTTTTAAGTTGCCAACCCCTATTTTGATTTTTTATTCCTAAAACTATATATTTCCATGTCATTAAATTGCTGTAAAACTCTATTTACCACCCTTATATCACAATGCAATTTATTCGTTTTTTAATAGACTTTACAGTTTTATTATCCTATAATATTCCCTGCTGATATCAAAATACGAACATTGAGGTGTAAACTATGTTTAAATATACGCAAATTTTCAAAGGAACTGCTTTTTCAAGTAAGTCTTCCAAAGAAGTACAAATTTTACAAGACTACCTGTTTTGCATTAACGCAGACGGAATAATCGAAAAAACGATTGCGCCAGAGCATCCTGACTATCAAACAGTACTACATACATATAAAGGGAAAGAAAATTTCTACCAATTAACTGATGGCCAGTATTTCTTCCCAGGCTTTGTCGATTTGCATGTCCATGCACCACAATGGGCTCAAGCCGGTACTGCTCTAGACATCCCCCTATATGACTGGCTCAACACCTATACCTTCCCTATCGAATCGAAGTTCTCGGACTTAGCATTTGCGAAAGAGGTCTATGAAGATTTAGTAAGTACCCTTCTTGCCAATGGCACAACAACATCGTTGTACTTTGCAACAGTTCATAAGGAAGCAAGCCTATTATTAGCTGAAATCTGTGCTACAAAAGGACAACGTGGTCTTGTTGGGAAAGTTGTCATGGATGACCCTGAACAAAACCCTGCATTTTATCGAGATGCAAATACGGCAACAGCATTAGCGGATACAGAAGAGTTTATTTTAGCTGTTAAAGAATTAGCGAAATCTACCAAGCAAGGCGTATATCCTGTTGTAACACCTCGCTTTATTCCAAGTTGTACAAATAGTGCTTTAAAAGGTTTAGGTGAATTGGCAGCTAAGTATGATACACATATTCAATCTCATTGTAGTGAAAGTGACTGGGAGCATAGGTACGTGCAAGACCGCTTCAACAAAAATGATGCCTACGCTTTACATGATTTTGGTCTATTAGGTGATAAGTCTGTTATGGCACATTGTAATTTCTTAAACGATGAAGATGCCACACTATTTGCTGAAACTGGTACTGCTATCGGCCATTGTCCAATTTCAAATGCTTATTTTGCTAACAGCGTTATTCCCATTGCCCGCTTCCATGCAAAAGGTGTAGATATTGGTTTAGGCTCAGACATTTCAGGTGGCTTCTCACCTAGTCTTTTTGATAATGCAAGACAGGCGGTAATGTCATCTAGAATGTTGGAAGATGGTGTGAATACAGCACTTTCTGCAGACAAACGTGGCGTGCCAAATTCGCGCATTACTATCAACGAAGCATTCTATTTAGCAACAGCTGGCGGTGGTGAAAGTTTAAGTCTTCCAATTGGTCGCTTACAAGAAAACTATACGTGGGATGTTCAAGTAATCGATACAAAAGTAGCATCTGCTAAACTACCAATCTTTGATAACAAAGAAAAACTGATTGATATCTTCCAAAAAATCATGTATCTAGTACGTCCTGAAAATATTCGAGAAGTATGGGTGCAAGGCATTAAAGTGCACGAAAGAACAGAATAATCTAACGCAAACAGTGGTCTCCCCTTCTCTGTAGCAACAAATGGAGGTCACTAAGTCGTTTTATTTATAAACTTAACATTTGAGGTGGGCATCTTAGTGGAAACGCAAAAAAACAATTTAGCAAACAGTAATACCGCACATTTAACCGTTTTACCCGATGACAAAGTACCATTCGGTCAATCCGCTCTTCTAGGTTTACAACATGTAATGGCCATGGACGTCTATGTCGTACCTTTCCTAATCGCGATGTTAATAGGCATGCAATCAGGACAAGCAAGTGCTTTAATACAATCAACATTTATCGCAGCAGGGATTGCGACGATTGTCCAAAGCCATTTCTGCATGAAGCTTCCAATCGCACAAGGACCCTCGTATGTACCATTAGGAGCGATAGTTGGTATCTATGCCACAAGTGGCAGTGGCGAACTTGGTTGGAGCGCTGTATTGGGTGCAAGCCTGATTGGGTCCATTTTTGTCATCATTTTAGGTTATACAGGTATTTTCAACAAAATCGTTAAAACATTTATTCCCCCAATTGTAGGCGGTACAATTATTTTCGTCGTTGGCTTATCCCTTATGCCCGTTGGTTTAAGTAGTAATATTTTTGAAGGCGCTGGTGCTACGATTAGCCAAAACATATACTTGGCGCTTATTTCAGCTACCGTATTAATTGGCTGCGTAATGCTAGGCTCTATATTCCGTCAAAAAGGTCGAGTATTTCGTATTGCCTCCGTTATTATCGCGTTGCTTATCGGTTGTGTCGCTGCAAATATTATGGGTATTTTAGATTTATCGGCTGTTGGAAAAGCAAATTGGTTTAGCTTACCGCAATTGCCTTTTGTAGATTACGGCTTTACATTTAACTTTTCAGCTATTATAACAATGGTGATTATCTATATTGTCTTAATGGCTGAAACGACGGGTACATGGTTTGCTGTAAGTAATGTAATTGATAAACCATTGACAGATAGACAAATTAATCGTGGGGTAATTGGTGAGGGTATTGGCTGTTTCATCGCCTCATTACTCGGTTCTACGCCGGTAACTGGCTATTCAACAAATGCAGGGGTTATTTCCATCACAGGTATTGCAAGCCGTCGTATCTTTATTGTTGCAGGTTTTTGGTTTATTTTGTTCGGTTTTTCCGGTAAATTGGCTGCCTTAATCTCTGCCATTCCTTCAGCAGTGATCGGTGGCGTCTTTGTCATCGTCTGTGGCATTATCGCCATTAGCGGGTTACAGGTAATGAAAAATGAACATATTGGCGAAAAAGAAATGTACGTCATTGCTGTTCCTGTTATCTTAACATTAGCGTTAACACTATTACCAAAAGATTTCTTATATGCTTTACCTACAACGGTACAATATTTATTTGGCTCTCCAATAGCAACAGCTGCGCTCGTTGCCATTATGTTAAATAAAGTATTACCAAATGTTAAATAGGTAAGGTTTGGAGACTGTAGATACACTCAAAGAGAGTGTATCTACAGTCTTTTAAGTGAATCCTATAATATAAAGGCAAAAAAGTACAAACTTTATAGGAAGGATAAAGATATTGGCAAAACAACAAAAGTCATTACAAATAGTTACAAATAAAAAAAGCCATAACACCTCAAGCACTTGAGGTATTTTGGCTTTTTATGTTGTCTCTTTTGTCATTTTCTCAAATTCACATAAATCAATCCATTTTTGAATAGACGCTATTACTTCCTGAAATGCTAAGCCATTTGGTGTTAATGCATATTCTACCTTTTTTATCGATGAATCAATGTATTTCTTTTCAATTAGTCCTGCATTAACAAGCTCATTTAAACGTTCTGTTAGTAAACGATCAGAAATGCCGGGTATTGTGGCATGAATTTCATGATACCTTTTTGGACCAGGCAACAAAGTATAAATAATCATTCCCATCCAACGTTTCCCTATAAACTCTATTGCCTGATGATAACTACTACATATATGTGAACAGTTTGATTGTGTCATCTCATAACCTCCTGTCTGTAATTCCTTATTCTATTGTAGCACACAAAATATTTTTTATTTGACGAATAAACTTACTAATGGTAAGATTCTAATCATCAACTTACCATTAGTAAGTTTTAAGGAGGACATTATGTCAACAACTAAAACACAATCCAATCTATATACAATTATGGAAGAGCGTAAATCCGTTCGCGTCTATGATCCAGCTTTTAAAATTCCACAAGTAGAGCTTGAAGCAATTATTCAAGAGGCTACTAGCGCTCCGTCATCTAGTAACTTGCAACCATGGAGATTCCTAGTCATTCAAGACGAAGCTGTAAAAACAGAACTACGTGCTATTGCCAATAACCAAGAACAAGTTGAAACATCTTCAGCTATTATTGCAGTGTTAGGCAATGCCGAAATGTATCAGCAAGTTGAACAAATTTACACGCAAAATGTAGCAGAAGGGCATATGGGTGAAGCACAGAAAGATTTAATGATTACGAATACTCTACGTACTTACCCAGCTGCACCACTTGAAGTCAGAAAAAATATTGCAACATTTGATGCAGGTCTTATCTCAATGCAACTAATGCTGATTGCAAAAGAAAAAGGTTATGATACGGTGACAATGGGCGGATTTGATAAAGAGAAATTTGCACAACGTTTTGAATTACCAGAGCATATTTTCCCTGTTGTTCTTATTGCCATCGGGAAAGCGGCAGCACCTGCTTATGGTTCATCACGTTTACCATTAAAAGACATTGCTCGTTTTATTTAATTCAGTAATAATCTGTTGGCTAACAGGTAAGAGAAAAAGTGTTAGATTGACTGCATCAATCTAACACTTTTTTGCTCGTTGTATCATTTGTTTATGCATTCTAAGCAAGAGTTGTCCCTTAAACCACTCTTCTTTTTAGTGATGTCCTAGCCTTTTCGTGTTTTCCTATAATCCCTATTTAAGTTGTTGCAAAATTCTCATTTCTTTTTTGCTATACTAGAGAAAGAAAGTAGGGATGACTATGATTTATGATGTAATTATTGTGGGTGCTGGTTCAATGGGAATGGCGGCTGGTTATTATTTAGCGAAGGCAGGAAAAAACGTCCTTATGCTCGATGCTTTTGATCCACCACATGAAGAGGGCAGCCATCATGGCGAAACAAGAATTATTCGTTTTGCTTACGGTGAAGGAGCGAGTTATGTCCCTTTCGTGCTACGCGCAGGACAACTATGGAAAGAGCTTGAAGCGGAAACAAGTGAATCTTTATTTTTACAAACAGGTGTGATGAATGTTGGTCAATCAGATCATACCTTTCTTCAAAATGTTAGAACAAGCGCGAAACTATACGATTTACCTTTAGAACAGTATACAGCCGCCGAAGCGATGGAAAAATGGCTTGGATTAGCATTGCCTGAGGATTTAGTAGTGTGCTATGAACCAACTGCAGGTGTATTGCATGTAGAAGCCTGTATCGCTGCCTATAAAAAGTTAGCATTAGCACAAGGTGCCATTTTACATACAAATGAAAAGGTCCACGCTATTAAGACCGAAGACATTGTACAAATACATACAAAAAAAGGGCTATATGATGCAAGAAACCTCATTGTCACAGCAGGGGCTTGGGCATCGGAATTGCTCCAAACCATGAACCTTTCATATCCTATTACACCAACACGCAAAACTTTTGCTTGGTTTGAAGCAGACGAACAGCTTTATCGTGACACTACATTCCCCGCCTACTGTTTCGAATTTGCTGATTCAGCCTATTACGGTTTTCCAAGCATTCATGGGGCAGGCTTGAAACTAGGTCGCCATGATGGTGGTGAGCCTATCGACCCTAATGAGCCAATGCGTCCATTCGATAATCAGGATGCTGCTGATTTACAACATTTTCTCAATCGCTTTATGCCACAGCATGGTGCACTTGCATTCGGCAAAACATGTAAATATTCTGTGACACCTGATGAACACTTTATCATTGATTTTTTACCTAATCATCGCAATATTGTCATTGCTGCAGGATTTTCTGGTCATGGCTTCAAATTTAGTAGCGCAGTCGGTGAAGTATTAACAGAACTTATATTAAATGGTACAAGCAAGCAAGATTTATCCCTTTTTCAGCTTAATCGCTTTGCCTAAATCATAACAACCAAGAGAAATATTACGTTCTCTTGGTTGCTTTATTGTTGTATAACATTACATCCAATAGGCTAACGAACGTTTTTTCATGGACGTACGATATTGTTTTGTGGAAATTGGTAACACTTGATTTGTTTTGTAATCCATAATAACGCCATAGCGACGTACAACGTCCATTTGATTGATTTCACCTGTATTGTACATACGCTCCACTTCATAGGGGTCTGTTTCAAGCCATTGTTGACGATTTTTTCGAATATACGCTCGCTCTTTCACGGTAGCTGCCATATCAATTTCAAAAGCATCAATATCACGATCAATTTCACGGATAACAACGCCATAATCAAGTTTCGCACGTTCAAGCGAAACATATTCATCGATGACATCCTCTAAAACTGCGTTGACATCACGCTCAAGAGGGTCCCCTAATCCTCCCCCGCCAGCAGATGGACGTGTAAAGGAGTCTCCCTTTTTCAATGCGACATTAGAAAAAATGGTACCCAAAAATTCCTCACCAGCTTGATTTGGGTTTAAAATCGCTCCTTGTGCAATGGATGGTAAGCCGCCCATAATGCCCCACGTAATGGATCGAGAACGGTCACAACAATATGACATCACGGTGTTGTTTATATCTGTTAATAACCCACCTTTTTCAACACCACAACCACCGCGATATTTCCCTGGACCTGCTGAATCTGTAATAATCTCATGTTTTGTCGTTAGTACAGGAGACAAGCGCTCTTGCCCCTCACACGGTTGGACACTTAAACCGACCCCAAATACAGGTGATGTTGTATTTGCGCCATCGCGATCCACACGCCCACCATGTCCTCCTGCCATCCAGTCATACCACATAAAATACCCATTATTATTTTGTCGTTGATCGTAGCCACCAATTAACAAATACTCTAGGTTAAATGAACAAGCAATTGCACGTTCAGGCATGATGTTTGACCATAACTCAAAACATGCATTCATTATCTTTTCAAAAGAACCTGAGCAATAGCCAGATACCGCAATAGGACTCGGCGCATTGACAACAGTATTTTCGGGCAAATGTATTTTGACAACTCGATAGAAACCTGAATTTAATGGAATTTCCGGAAAGAATGTTTTCGTTCCTGCATAAATACCAGAAAGTGCCGAACCGAATCCAGCATTTAAAAAGCAACTTATAGCAGGGTGTGACCCACTTAAATCATAGAAAATTTCATCTTCACGAATTGTCATTTTCACATGCACTGGTATTAAGCCATCCCCTAGCTCTGGGTCCATATCAATGTAATCGACTGTTTCCCATTGTCCTTTCGGTAAGGCTTTAATCTTTGCACTCGTCAAACGTTCTACATAATTTTGTACCTCTTCAAATGCTAGTAAAACCGTATCGATACCATATTTGTTAATCATCTCATTCAATTGTTTTTCGCCAATTTTAGCCGCTTCTACTTGTGAACGTAAATCGCCAATTCGTTCCTCGGGAATACGCATATTCATCACGATAATATTCACAACATCTGCTAAATACTGACCTTTACTATAAATGCGTACAGGGGGTATTCGTAACCCCTCTCCATAATGTTCCTTTGCTGTAATATCAAAAGAACCTGGATTAGAACCACCTACATCTGCCCAATGACCGTTTGTTTGCATCAGGGCAATCAGCTTATCGTCATGGAAAACAGGTAGTATAACCCGAACATCGCTAAAATGCGTACCCCCCCGATATGGATCATTTACTAAAAATACGTCACCAGGGTGAATATCATTTGCAAAATCCTCTAAAACCGCTTTCGCTGTTAGATGTAAAGTACCGACATGTACCGAAATATCTTGTGTTCCCTGCATAACTGTATTTCCTTGTGCGTCACATAATGCACAACTAAAATCCCGATTATAAATAACAAAAGAATAGCAAGTACGCAGCATTTGTTCAGCCATTTGATCGACTAAATTTACAAAGCCATTTTTCAACACTTCAAATGTTACTGGATCCAGATTTTTAATTTGATTATTTAGGAACAATCCTGTAGTACTCATAGATTACTTCCCCCTTATCATGTATTAGTTCACTGTAATAATGATATTTTTATAAGCATCTACTTCAGCCGTAAAGCCTGGTGGAATGACCGTCGTCGTATCTAATTGATCCACAATTGCAGGACCTTGTAATTGTGCATGCACTGGAATTTTATCGCGATAATAGACATTTGTTTCAACATATGCCCCATCAAAATAGACAGGTCGTGTCTCTTTATAAGCATCTTGTAAGGAGCCAGTTGATTCAAATTGTGGGAAATTAGGTTTTGGCACTGTACCTATTGCAGTCACACGTAAACCGTAAATCTCAACAATCTGGTCCTTATCTGAAAATGCAAATTCTCGCTCATGTTCTTGGTGGAATGCTGCTAATACTTCCTCCAAGGAAGTGACGTAATCTGGTACCACAACCGCTAAGGAGCGCCATTGTCCCTTATAGCGAAGATCCATATAATTCATCAAAGTCGATGTTTCTTCAGAAATCCCTTCTTCTTCTAATAATGCTTTCGCCTCTTTCCGTAGTGCCTGATATTGAATATCGAGCTCTTCGACTGATACTTCATTTGCTTTTTTTACAAACGTTTTTGAAATATCGTGGCGTACATCTACAAGTAAGCACCCCATTGCTGCTGCTACGCCCGGATGTGTAGGGATAATGACTTTCGGGATATTTAAATCTTTTGCTAAATGTGCGGCATGAAGTGGCCCTGCACCACCAAAGGCTACAAGAGCAAAATCACGTGGGTCATAGCCCCTTCGTACAGAAATTAAACGAACGGCATCACTCATATTGGCATTGGCAACTTCAATAATGGCACTCGCAGCTTCTTCAATTGTCTGATTGAAAGCTTGCGCAATTTTTGTTACAGCCTGCTGTGCCTTTCTTTTATCTAATTGCATCATCCCATCTAACAATGTCACACCAAGACGTCCTAAAACGACATTAGCGTCTGAGTTGGTTGGCTCTGTACCACCATGACCATAGCAGGCTGGACCTGGTATAGCACCAGCACTTTGCGGCCCATTTCGTAATGATCCACCTTCATCTTGCCAAGCTAAACTACCACCGCCAGCACCTATCGTTAATATTTCAATACTTGGAAATCCTATTGGATAACCATATTCAATAGACCAATCCTTTGTAATTCGAATTTGTCCTTTGTACATCAGTGAAATATCTGTACTCGTTCCTCCCATATCCAAGCCTATCGCATTTTCAAAACCGCATAACTTTGCTATATGTTTGCTCGCAATTGCTCCCGCAGCAATTCCTGAGCTCGCTAATCTAGCGGCATAGCGAGGCACTGTACTAGACGTCATGACACCTCCGCCAGAATGTAAAACTAAAATTTCCTCCTCATAGCCTCTTTTTTGCATTTCATTGCTTAATTTACTAATATAATTGCTCATGATTGGTCCTAGAACAGCATTAATAATCGTTGTACTCATCCGTTCATGCTCGAATATTTCAGGTAGTACATCACTTGAAGTACATATATAAACATCTGGCAGTTCCTCAAGTAAAATCTTTTTCACTTTTGCTTCGTTTTCTCCATTCACATAAGAATTGATAAAACATATAGCAATGGATTCTGTCCCGCGACGTTTCAATTTCTTTGCTAATACCCGAATTTCTTCCTCATCGATAGCTTGCAATACTGTTCCTTCATAATCTATTCGCTCGGTGACTTCAAAACGATCGCGGCGTTGAATATAGGGCTTTGCCGTATCTTTGTACGTATCCCAAATATCCTCCTTTGTGCCGCGACGAATTTCTGTGACATCGCGAAATCCTTTTGTCGTAATTAGAGCGGTTTTCGGTAGCTTTCGCTCAATTAATGCATTCGTACCAACCGTCGTGCCATGAGAAAAAATTTTAATATCCTGCCCTTGCAACTCTGCCTTCTCAACGCCATTTAAAATTCCCTGTTCAGGGTTTGATGGGGTGGATGAAGTTTTTGTGACAAATATTTCTCCTGTATCTTCATTAAAAACAAACACATCTGTAAACGTTCCACCAACATCTATTGCTAAGCGAGTTTGTGCCATAGAGATACCTTCTTTCGTTTAATAGTGTGAAAATATGCATAACAATCTACTAACCTATAAGAAAAAACAGTCTCCCATATGTAACGGGCTTTAAAGCCCATTACATTCCCTGTGTGCGGATTGTCACCGTTTTAAATGTTGTGAAAAATTCTTTTGCTGCTTGCCCTTGTTCACGTGCGCCAGTACTTGAATTTTTCATGCCGCCAAATGGCGCTTGTGGTTCAGCACCACCTGTCTCGTCGTTCACTTGAACAAGCCCCACTTCGCTACGCTGAATAAAATCAAAAGCTTTTTGAATGTTGTTCGTATAAATAGAAGCACTTAACCCAAATTCAGAGTCGTTGGATAATCGAATTGCTTCTTCATAATCCTTTACCTTAATCACAGCTAGGACTGGTCCAAAAATTTCATCACGCGCAATGCCCATAGCATGTGTTACATTTGTAAAAATCGTCGGGTCAATATAATAACCTTCTGATTTACCTTGCGTCGGTCCACCACCATAGACAAGTTTGGCACCTTCTAATTTTGCTTTTTCAATGGCAGCTAAAATACTCTCATATTGACCTTTTGAGGAAACTGGACCCATTGACGTGCCGACTTTGATTTCCCTCGCTTGTTCAATTAAACATGCTAACACCTCATCATAAACTGCTTCCTCAATATAAACTCGACTAGTTGCTGTACAACGTTGTCCGGTTTGCTTCATTGCTCCTTCAATTGTTAACTTTGCAGCGAGATGAATGTCCGCATCAGCTAATATAATGGCAGCGTTTTTACCGCCTAGTTCAAGCTGAATTTTTTTCTTAGTTGATCCTGCACTATCTAAAATACTTTGCCCAACACCATTTGAACCGGTAAATGTTATTGCTTTCACTTCTGGTGCTTCAAGCAAAACTTGCCCAACTTTCGAACCGCGTCCTTGTACAACGTTTAACACATTCTTTGGTATACCTGCTTGTTCAAAGAGCTCGCCGATAAGTTTTCCCGTTAAAGCGCTTTCAATAGAAGGTTTCCAAACAACCGTATTGCCGTATACTAATGCGGGCGCAATTTTCCACAAAGGAATAGCTACTGGGAAATTCCATGGTGTAATAGCTGCAACTACACCAAGAGGGACACGCATTGTGTACAACATTTTGCCTTCACTGGCAGACGGCAATACTTCACCTGTCGCCCGCATTCCTTCTTGTGCAAAATAGCGCAAAATAGAAGCGCCACGTTTCACCTCCCCAATCATTTCATTTTTGGTTTTACCCATTTCGTTGGAAGCTGTTTCAGCTACTTTATCAATATTCTGTTCGAGCAAGTCTGCAGTGACACGCAATAGTTCCCCACGCACTACTGACGATGTATTTTTCCAATCTTCAAATGCTTCATTTGCCGCTGTAACGACTTCCTTTGTCTCATCCACTGTCAAAAGCTCTACTTGACCAATACATTGCGATGGTTTTGCAGGATTAAATTGCTCTCGAATTTCCCTAATGATAGTTGTCATAAAACCCCTCCTTGATTAAGTAACTGATTCTTCATATTAGCTCGCATTAAAGCCATACATATTAATCTTTTGCAATAATCGTTTTACGCACAAATTCAAAAGTCTCATCTAGAATACGTAACATTTCGTTTAATTCTGCTTTCGATAAAATAAGTGGTGGTGCAAAAACAATTGTATCTTGCTCGTACGTGACTGTTCGTAAAATTAAGCCTCGTTTCATCGTTTCTTGAACAAATATTGGGCTAATGGCAGTCTCGAAAAGCTCGCCAGTTTCACGATTTTTAACTAGCTCAATAGCACCAAGCAAACCAATTGTTCGAACATTTCCGATAAAGCTATATTTTTCTTGAAGCGCTTTAAAACCTGTCAACATCGCTTCTCCCATAGATGCTGCGTTTTCTATCAACATTTCCCGCTCTAGAATGTCAATGTTTTTTAAGCCTACTTGGCAAGCCAATGCATGACCACTATACGTATAACCGTGCATTAAAGTCCCTTTGGAAAGCTGGCAATATGTTTCATGAATTTTTTCGGAAATTACCACACCTCCAAGCTGTGCGTAGCCACTCGATACCCCTTTAGCAAATGACATCATATCTGGTACAACGCCATAATGCTCCATGCCAAACCATTTACCCGTACGACCGAAACCGGTAATTACTTCATCCGCTATAAATAAAATGCCGTACTCATCGCAAAGTTTACGTACTTCTTTAAAATAATCTTCTGGCGGAATATTGACTCCTCCCGCTCCTTGAATCGGCTCGGAAATAAACGCTGCTACTGTTTCTGGACCTAGTGCTTCAATCATTTCTCGAAGATCGCGAACAGATTGATTGTAAACATAATGGAAATCAGGTGCAGGAGAGTTGGTAAAGTTACGAAATGCCTGTATACCCGTCGCATTTGTCGCTCCCATCGCCACCCCATGATAGGATTGTGTACGTGAAATAATTTTTTGACGCGCTGGCTGACCCTTTAATAACCAGTAATGGCGAGCTAGTTTAATCGCCGTATCATTTGATTCTGATCCTCCAGAAGTAAAAAATACTGTATTTAAATCTCCTGGTGTTAAAGAGGCTATTTTCGTTGCTAAACGAATAGCTGGTTCATTACTAAATGAAGCAAAACAAGAGCTAAATGCTAATGTAGCCATTTGTTCTTTGGCAACTTCTGCAATTTCCTCACGACCGTGTCCAACGTTTACGTTCCATAAAGAAGACATGCCATCAATATAACTTTTCCCCTCTAAATCTTTTAAATAGATGCCTTTCCCCTCTGTAAAAATAGCAGCAGGCCCTTGTGTTTGCTGTTGCTCAATCGACGTCGTTGGATGTAGAAAATGCTTTTGATCTAAAGTTTTCAATTCTTCTTTTAGTTGAATTGTCATCAATACCAGCCTCTTTTCATTAAAAGTTTTATACACTTTATTACAAGCAATTTTCATGCCAACTCCATAAAAAAAGAGACATTATTAAAAAAATGCCTCTCTAATTTATTGAATTCGTCCATCATTATTCACTATTGAGCACCTCGAACGACTTGGTAGTTTTCAGAATGTCGATATTTTTTCGCTGCAATAAACATCTTGTTAGAAACACATACGCCTATTCAAATATCACTAGCATTTCATGCTTTTTTGCACTAATTATGCAAATATACAAGTAGTGATGCATAACTGCATCATTATTCTTGATAGGAGATATGCCGTGTCAATTGGAATTTTTGTATTTTCCTTACTAACGTAGATTGATCGCAACCGAGCGCTTTGGCTGCTTGTCTTATACTCGGATGTTCAGACAATGCTTGCTTAATCAATTGCTTTTCAAACATTGCCACTTGCTCTTTTAATGTACCTACTAAAAGTGGAACTGCAAGCTGTTGTTTTACATTTGGCTGTTGCACTGTATTGTCGACTTGTCGAATAACTAGTGGATTGCTATCAAGCTCTTGTTGAACTGTACTTGCCGTAATTTCAGGTTGGGTAGCCAATAAGCAAAGGCGTTCCACCATATTTTTTAATTGCCTGACATTTCCCGGTCATGCATACGCTTCTAACACTTTCATAGCTGTTGACTCAATTGTTCGATGAATGCCATATTTATCACCTATCAACGCTAAAAAATGATTAACTAATGGAATAATATCTTGCCGACGTTGTCTTAATGGTGGAATTTCAATAGGGATAATGTTTAAGCGATAATATAAATCCTCCCGAAAGCTACCTTGCCTAACCATATCCGCTAAGTTTCGATTCGTTGCTGCGATAATTCGTACATCGATTGCAATTGGTCTGCCGCTTCCTATGCGCTGTACCTCTGATTCTTGTAGCACTCGCAATAATTTAGCTTGGAGCTGCAAAGGCATTTCTCCAATTTCATCTAAAAACACCGTGCCTCCTGATGCAATTTCAAAGAGTCCGGCTTTTCCACCTTTACTAGCTCCCGTAAATGCCCCTGATTCATAGCCAAAAAGTTCAGATTCAAGTAATGTTTCTGGAATTGCACTACAATTGATTGTTAAGATTTGCTTATGACTTCGTCTGCTATAGGCATGAATAAGTTTTGTAATCTCCTCTTTGCCGACTCCCGATTCACCACCAATTAGCACGGTAGAATCTACTTCCGCTACACGCATCACCCTTTTGACTACTTGCATCATGGCGGAAGATACGGCAATTAAACTACTTTTTCTCGATTCTTGATTATGTAAGGCTTGTAGTTTGCATTTAAAATTTTCATTTTGATCTTCTAATTTTTGTACTTCTTGTTCAAGCAATTTGAGTTGTGTCATATCCCGTGTGATGGCAACAACATATTGTAATTTGCCATCTTCGTCAAAAATAGGCTGACCTGTGACTAAAAAACATCTACCGTTAATGAAAGTTTGCAATATCGTTACCTTTTCTTGCGATTCAATTACTTTCATCGAAATAGAATCACTCATTAACCCTTCAGCAATGACATCTTTTGCATATCTCCCCCGTAAATCGATGCCAACAATTTCAATATCAATATCATTTTGAAATAAAATTTTGCCGTGACGATCACAAATTGTCACCCCATCAGAAATTGAGTTCAACAACTTATGTGACAGGGGGTTCATAAAATCGATATCGTTAAACTGCTTCAATGATCTAGCTGTAAACAGCGTACCTTGAGATGTTTCTACTACATGGACGAAATATTCTTGCACCTCAAATGTTTCTTGTCCTTTACAGTATTTCTCACTTATTTGTTCAAGAAGCTCTTGTTGGATATCACTTTTGACAATCACTTCACCATTTTTCACAATAAAAAAATGTTCTTCCTTATGAAGTTCTGTTACTGACATCTGAACCGCTTCCTTTCCAAATCCGTTTTATTATTTTTTAGAAGTAATGCAAAAAATCCGCTCCCTATCCACGGAATCCCTAGCAAACAACTACTTGCGTAGTTGTTTGCTAGGCTTGCATTCCCGTAAGCGTGTCGCGAATTTAATCTCATCGTATAGTTCCCTCACACTCGTCATAGCCTCGTAGTAATATTCTACTCTGAGGCTAACTTATCCTCTAATTGCTCTGCTGATTTAGTTGAAAGTTTTCGCATGATGACAAATAGCACAATTGACACAATCAATACTAATGTACTTAAGTAAAACTGCGTACGCAACGATTCAATTAACACTTGGCATAAATAGACAATCGTTAAAACACCAATCGTAACATACGATAAGTAGGGAAATAACCACATCCTAATCGATAATGGCTCGCCCGAAACTTGATCATAATACCGTCGAAATCGTATTTGTGAAATAGCGATAAAAATATAAACAGCAATCATTAATCCTCCAACACAATTACCTAAAAAATAAAAAATTACTTCTGGGGAAATAAAATAGAGCATGGCACAAATATATGCAACTAAGGTACTTCCAATAATAGCTGGTACTGGTGCACCGCGACGATTTCGTATTTGTGAGAAGATTTTTGGCGCATCTCCTTGACGTGACATTTCAAGTAACATGCGTGAACTTGTATAAAGTGCTGAATTAAGCACCGAAATTAATGAAATAAATATAACGATTTGAATAATTTGAGCTGCAATTGGAAGTCCAGCCATCGTTAAAATATTGGCATAGGGTGCTGCTAAAAACGTTGAATCATTCCACGGGATAATCATGACCATAATAGCTACTGAGCCGACAAAAAATAATCCGAGACGGAATACGACATTGCGAATAGCACGAACAATATTTTTTGCTGGATTTTCAGACTCCGCCGCAGCAATCGCTGCAACTTCAGCACCGCAAATAGAAAATATAACAAACACAATTGCGGTAAATATTGGAACAACCCCATTTGGTGCAAAGCCACCAAATGCTGTTAAAATCCCTAATCCTTTAGGCTCATAATTAGGCCATATACCGAAAATCATCGCTGTTCCAACTACTAAAAAGATAATGATTGCCGTAACTTTAATAAATGATAGCCAATATTCAAATTCACCGAATGATTTCACCGAATAAATATTAATAATGGTCATTAACAATGTAATGCCTACACTTCCAACCCAAATCGGTATAAATGGAAACCAGTTATGCAGCATACCCCCGATTAATGCAGCTTCTAGTCCAACAATGAATACCCAGCTAGCCCAATAAAGCCAGCCAACTGTAAAACCTGCCCATGGCCCAATATACTTTCCTGCATAAGATGCAAATGAGCCTAACTCCCCCGATTGACCAGACTTCTCTCCTAATGCGATTTCCCCAGCCGCCATTTCACCAACCATTTGCATAATTAAGACAATGAGCAAACACGCAATTGCATAGGATATGACTGCTGCTGGACCGGTACTTAAAATGTTTTTTCCGGTTCCAACAAAAAGCCCGGTTCCAATTACCCCACCAATGGAAATCATTGTAATATGTCGTGTTTTCAGTGATTTTTGCAAAGCTCCCATTAAACCACCCCTTAGTGTTTTGATATAGACATTTACTAGCCCCTTTCTCTAATGCATGTCTTCTGTTTAATGAGCAAGTTCTATGCCAAACACTACAAAAAACTTAAAATTTATAAAATTCTGTTAAATAAGTTTGTAGTTTACTAGCTTCTTATCTCGCTTCATCCTTTTATGGTGGGCACAGCTTATCAAGATGACGCGGTACGAATTGCTTTTGCACAATGCACAATTAAAATTTTGATGCACATTTGCATCATCGATTTATTTTTTACATCACATTACCCATACGCTCGATTATATGAACTTAAAATATTTAATTCCTCTCGATACTTTGCAACAGTTCTTCTTGAAATTTGAATTCCTTCTTCACATAAAATATTTGTCAATTGCTGGTCTGCTAAAGGATTTCGTTTATCCTCGGTTTCAATCAACTTTTGTAAGCGCTTTTTAATGTACATAATCGAATCCATTTTTCCGGAAGAATTCAGCAAGCCCTTTGTAAACAAAGATTGTAATGCATAAATGCCTTTTGGCGTTTGAATATACTTCCCTCGAATAGCACGACTAATGGTCGATTCATGTACAGCTAACAAGTCAGCAAGATCTTTTAAACGCATAGGTTTTATCGCTTCTAACCCCTTCGTAAAGAAATTTTCCTGCTGTTGCAATAATAATCTAGTTAACTCATAAAGCGTCTTATCTCGCTGTTCAATTCCTTGCAATAAAGCTAATGCATCTTTCATGGAATCTCGGTAGTACGTTTGATAATTTGGATCATTTTTTAACAGCGCAACATAACTTTCATCAATCGATACGATAGGTAAGTGGTGACGAGTTAACTGAATCACCCATTCTCCAGCAATTGCTTTCACTTCGATATCTGGCATCACATAGGGAATCGATTCTAATTTATCCCCCATCATGATCGGTTTCAATTTTTTTATATAGTGAACCGTTTCGATGACATCTTGTAAAGGCATCTTATATTTTTTACTCAACTGTTTAATCGCTTGCGTTGCAACTAACTCTAAATCCGAACGAATAAAGGTCGAAGCCATTTGCGGCGCAAACTGATCATTATCCAATTGGATAAGTAAAAATTCTTGGTAACTTCGTGCGCCTACGCCAATCGGCTCAAAAGTTTGTAATAAATCTAAAATTGCCTCTACATGCGAATAACTAGTTTGAAACTTGTCTGCTACAATCTCTAACTCTACGTCCAAAAATAAGCGATTATCCAACGATTGGATTAAAAATTTTAAAATTCGTAAATCAATAGAAGATAAATTTTGATGCATCGGCACTTGCTCTAAAAGGAATTGCTCATAATTTTCTTTTTCAGCAAGCTTCATCTCAATCATATTAAATTGGTTACTGCTAGACCTATCATAGGATGATGAAAAATGATGAACAGAACAATTTGCTAATTGCATAATCTCCTCATATTGCGTTTTTTCTTTTGCGTCGTTGACTACTAATAATGGATTTTCTGTTGCTCTTTCATAAATGTATTGCTCTAGCTCAGTCGCCGAATATTGCAATATTTCTAAATGCTGGACTAACTGTGCTGATAATATTTGTGTGACCTTTTGAGAAGTTTTAATCGTCATTTGCATCTTCTCACACCCCCAAAACGTAATTTTTCTACATAGTAACATGTTTTTTCTGTTTTTTTACACTTTTTCGTAAATTAAATACTTTTTACTATTTGTAAGGCTTATCGCTAAAAGCTATCTACTAATTTATATATGCTGTAGCCAGTTTTCACTTACGGAATTTTCTAATTATTCTAAAAAACATTTGACTTATTTACATAACGAATCATAAAATACACATATAATGTAATTGTTATCACAATGCGGTAAAAAGGAGGAGTTATTATATGTTTCAATTACCAACAGTGCAATTTACAGAAGCGCAAGAACAATTCCGTTTAGAAGTTCGAGCATTTCTACACGAAGAACTAGCAAAAGGAACCTTCGTGCCGAAATGTGATTCTTGGTTAAGTGGAGATAACCCTGAATTTTCTAAATTGATAGGGCAAAAAGGCTGGATTGGCATCACCTGGCCTAAAAAATATGGCGGTCAAGAGCGCAGTACTATTGATCGTTATATTTTAACGGAGGAATTTTTAGCTATAGGTGCGCCGGTTGCAGCACATTGGTTTGCTGATCGACAAACAGGACCACTACTTTTGCGTTATGGCACAGAACAACAGCGTGCATTTTTCCTACCGCAAATTGTGAAAGGTGAATGCTACTTCGGCATTGGGTTAAGTGAACCAAATAGTGGTTCAGATTTGGCTTCTGTCAGTACACGTGCTGAAAAAGTAGAAGGCGGCTGGATCGTAAACGGTCAAAAAATATGGACGAGTAATGCGCATCTATGCCACTACATGGTGACTTTAGTTCGAACGAGCCCATATGATGGCAAACATAAACATGCAGGATTAAGCCAACTAATCGTCGATTTACAAGCGGATGGAATTACAGTAGTCCCAATCAAATTTTTAACAGGTGAACATCATTACAATGAAGTATTCTTTGATAATGTCTTTGTTCCTGACAATATGGTTGTCGGTGAAATTGGCAATGGTTGGGTTCAAGGTTTAGCAGAGCTAGCATTTGAACGCAGTGGCCCAGAGCGTATTTTAAGCACGTTCCCTTTAATCGATGAACTCATTCAAGAATTAAAAAGACAAAATAACATTGAAGGGTTAAAACAAGCATCTAAAGTTGTCGCACGCCTCTGGAGCTTACGCAATTTATCAATTGGTGTAGCCCAGCTTTTAGCAACTGGAAACGGCGATGAAGTCTCTATTCCCGCTGCTCTTGTAAAAGCGCTTGGCACCAAATTTGAACAAAGCATACCAGAAATTACTCGTTTATTAGTGCAAACCTACCCTACACTTGACGCGCAACGTAAAATCGACCGTTTAATGGCAGAGTCTATTTTACATGCACCAGGTTTTACAATTCGAGGAGGCACTTCAGAAGTACTTTATGGCATAGTAGCGAAAGGAGTTGTCGCACAGTGAGTGAAATGAAAGAAATGATTCTTGAAGTAGTAGAACGAATGCTAAAAGAAAATGTTAGTAAAGATTTAGTTGATATTGTCGAGCAAGGCAAGTGGGCATCGGATATCTGGAATTTGTTCGTGGAAAACGGTATGACGGCTGTAGCCATTTGTGAAGAAAGTGGCGGTGCCGGTGGCGATTTAGAAGATTTATTAAATATTGTTCGTTTAACAGGAAAATATGCAGCTCCGATCCCATTTACAGAAACAACATTAGCAAACTACTTATTAGCATATACTAACCTACAAGTAATGGATGATTTGGCAACCTATGCGCTAGCTGAAACGCCGAGCTTTACACTTAAAAACGACAAACTAACGGGCACAGCACAACATATTCCTTGGGCGCGCCATACAAAGCAATTAGTAACACTTGCACACAGCACAAAAGGTATCCATTTAGTTGCAATTGACTTAAGCCAAGCGGCTATTTCAACGGATAAAAACTTAGCTGGTGAGCCACGTGATACGGTAACATTCCAAAACGCCAATGTTTGCCAACAATCTACTGTCTTAACTTCTAAACAAATTCAGACTATGACAGCCATTGCAACAGCCTTTCAACTAGCAATGATGACGGGCGCTATTGAAAAAATAAATGACTTAACCGTGCACTATACAAAAGAGCGTGAGCAATTTGGTCGTCCTCTCCATCGCTTCCAGCTTGTTCAGCAACATATTGTGAACTTAGCAGGTGAAACAGCGTTAGCTTTAGCAGCATTTAATAATGTGACTGTTGCCCTCGATGCACAAAGCCCTCTGAGTGAAGTGGCCTATGCACGAATTCGTTTTGAAGAAATGATTCAAACGGTAGCGACCATTTCCCACCAAGTGCATGCTGCAATTGGTACGACACACGAACATAGCTTACAACAGTATACACGTAGGCTTTGGTCATGGCGTGATGAAGGCACAAGCACTTTTTATTGGACTGATTTGGTGGCAACTCAATTACTAGAACATAGCGGTGACAGCTTATGGGCTTATATGACGTCATTCACTAACAATTCACTACTGCTCAAAGCTCAGAGCTAAAACTATACTTTGTTAGTTGAAGTAAGCAGTGCAATTCTTCAGCACAAGCCAGACAAAATACCAATTATGTAAAGGGAGAGATGAACATGGCAGATTTATTATTTGATGTTAAAGACCATATTGCCACAATTACGTTAAATCGACCGGAGGCGTATAATGCGTTTAGCGAGGAAATGATTGCAGAATGGATTACAGCGCTTGAAACCGTACGTGATTCAGACGATATTCGTGTGGTTATCGTGAAAGGAAATGGCAAATCATTCTGTGCAGGTGGCGATATTAAGGCGATGCAAGCTGGAGAAGGTTTTTTCAAAAGTGAGGATGATATTTCTTCGACTGGCTTAGCACGAAAAAATTCGCTCTGGAAAAAGATTCAACGTATTCCATTGCTGCTTGAAGAAATTGATAAGCCAGTAATTGCACAAGTGCACGGTTTCGCAATGGGTGCCGGTCTTGATATGGCTTTAATGTGTGATATTCGAATAACGGCAAAATCAACAAAAATCTCAGAGAGCTACATAAACGTAGCAATCGTTCCTGGTGATGGTGGCGCCTACTATTTACCAAAGCTTATCGGCATCGATCAGGCACTGGACATGTTTTGGACTGCGCGTGTTTTAACAGCTGAAGAAGCGAAAGCGAAAGGCATCGTTACCTTTGTCGTAGAAGATGAGGCACTCGAAGAATACACATTACAGTATGCACAAGAACTAGCAAGTCGCCCAACAACAACAGTACAATTCATTAAACGTGCGGTCTATCAAAGCCAACGCATGGATTTACGCACAGCACTCGATTACATTTCTTCTCAAATGGCGATTGTAACAGAACTAGAAGATTTTAAAGAAGGTGTAACAGCCGTCGTAGAAAAACGTAAAGCAGTATACAAATAACGTTTGTGGGAGGAAACCATATGCAACCTCTTAATAATATTCGGGTGTTAGATTTATCACGTGTCTATGCCGCTCCTGCCGGCTCCATGTTGCTAGCTGATTTAGGTGCTGAAGTTATACGTGTAGAGCATCCCGATGGCTCTGATAGTATGCGTGACTGGGGTCCATTTTTAAATGAACAAAGCACCTATTATTTATGTGCCAATCGCAATAAAAAATCGATAACATTAGATTTAAAAACAGATGAGGACAAAGAAAAATTTAAAGAGCTAGTAAAGGATGCAGATATTATTCTTGAAAACTTTAAAACTGGTGATATGGAGCGGATGGGGCTAAGCTATGAGGAATTGAAAAAAATAAATCCGCAACTCATCTATTGCGCGGTGACCGGCTTTGGTCAAACAGGTCCCCTCGCCTACGAACCAGGGTTTGATCCGGTCATACAGGCGATGAGTGGATTAATGCATGTAACAGGTGCAACGGATGGTGAGGCGACAAGAGTCGGTGTCCCAATTGCAGATATTTTAACTTCCCATTATGTCGTCATCAGTATTTTATCTGCATTACGAATCCGAGATATAACGAATAACGGGCAGTTTATTGATTTAGCATTATTGGATGTTCAAATGAGTAGCTTAGCAAATGTTGCGAGTGCCTATTTAAATACAGGATTTGCTTCTGAACGTTTAGGCAATCGGCATAATAACGTAGCGCCCTATCAAGTATTTAACTGCGCAGACGGTCCTTTAATGATATGTGTTGGTACTGATGGGCAGTTTCAAAAATTTTGCACAATGCTTGAACGTCAAGAGTGGGCAACCGACGCACGTTTTAAAACAAACACGATGCGAAAGCAACATGAAGCAGAACTGGTACAACTCATTTCGGACATTACAATAACTAAAACGCGTGATGAATGGATTGCGTTATTACAACAATATAAAATACCCGGAGGTCGTGTGAATTCCATTGCGGAAGCACTTGAACAACCACAAGTTATGGCACGTGACATGATTGGAGAAATCGAACACAAAAAATATGGCAAAATAAAATTCGTCAAAAACCCGTTGCAGTTTTCAAATTTAAATATTCAATATAAATTAGCTCCACCTATACTTGGGGAACATACAAATGAATTCCAAAAATCGTCTCTACCGAAATAAATTTACGCTATAATAGTAATAATTTTATCATCATACAACCCTCATGAAGATAAAGGTTATAGCCGATAAGCGAAAGTAAATTTATGTAAGTAGGTGACGAGATGAATCAAGAAACTTTCGAAAAAAACTATACAATGTCATCGTTGCACAAAGCGATTAAAGTATTAAAAGCATTTACAAAAGAAGAACCTAACCTCTCTTTAACAGAGTTGAGTAAAAAAACAGGTATTAGCATCTCCAGTTTACAACGTTTTGTTTCTACCTTTGTGTATGAAGGATTTCTTCATAAAGATGAGGGAACAAAACGCTACCAATTAGGTCATTCACTGCTCTATTTAGGAAACCTAGTCAAACAAGAGTCCAGTCTAATTATTGTTGCAGAGCCTATTTTAAAAAAGCTCAATGAAGATATGGGTGAAAGTGTCTCGATGAATATTATCGACGGCTTAGAAAGGCGCTGTATAGTAAACTATGATTCTACCTACCCTCTATCAACGAAAATGTATGTAGGTGACACCTCCCCACTTTATGCAGGTGCATCTTCTAAAACATTACTCGCATTTATGCCAAATGTTGAAGATTATGTAGAACATATCACACTTGAACCAATTACAGATAAGACGATTTGTTCCAAAGAACAGCTATTAAACGAATTACAGCAAATTCGCGCGCAACGTTTTGCCATAAGTAATAGTGAGCGGGTGCGCGGCGCCTGTTCTGTATCAGCCCCAATATTAAATGCTTCGCATCAAATTATCGCTTCCGTCACACTCGTTATACCGGAAGTCCGTTACAATGATTACGATGAAAATCATTTAATTGCAACGATTCTAAAAGTCGCTGCAAATATTGAAAAACAACTGTTTTAAAACAAAAAGGAATGGTACAACGAAACCCGTTATACCATTCCTTTTAATCATTCATTTTGCTTAAAAACTCATGCCAATGATGCATTCGAGGTAAATTCACATACTGGTTGTAAGATTGGTTTTTTAATATCACTTTTGTGTGGATGTCTTGTAGTGTTTCTAATACAGCTGGTTTATCATCTACATAAACATCTAATACAAGTTTTTTAATAATGTTCACTTTCTCCGCGTCTTGCATACCACAATAGAAATGCCCCTCTTCCACAGGAAAACCTTGAGCCTTCATCCATTGTTGCGTTTGCTGACAATATTGCTTCGGACGTGACGTAATATAATAAATTTCATGCCCCTCTTGATGTAATGTTTGTAGCGTTTCAAGGGCCATTTCAAAAATTGGACAATCCGTAAAGTATATTTCCTCTAAAGAACTATTCCACATTGCGGCGCCTTCTGCATCTGTTAAGCCAAAGGGCTCATGAATCTCCACTCTTTCTAAAGCATGAAAGGCTTCCAGTGTGATATCTTTACCTAGTTTTTTATTATAAAGTGAAAAAGCATGTGCCCGTAAATTGATCAATGTGTCATCTATATCAAAACCAAATTTCATCTATGTTTTCTTCCTCTCAAGATGCCCTATCGATGAAGTGAAAGGCAAAAGTCTGTTCTTTTTCAATTTGCTGCGCTAATACTTCTTCAATCGCCTGTGCTCGCATTTGTTGAAAATCTTGCACATTAAATTGACTAATTGTCTCTTTGTTTAGTAAGGATGCAAGACAATCTGCATCTTTTAGCGCGCTATTTAAGCCGAATGCGCCAGTAGGTGTCATGGTATGAACAGCATCACCTAACAGAACAAGTCCTGCTGTACCCCAACAATCGCAATGACTACTAAATACATCGAGTAACACAAAGTCCTGCCATGATTGAATATAGTGTGTAACAATATCATCTAGCTGTGGAAAGGCCTCAATTAGCTTGTGAACAAACGGTGTAAATGGCTGCTTTCTTAGCTGCGCAAAATTTCCTTGTTCAATATTCCAACCAATTTGAATAAAGCCCCCAGTCTGGGAGAATAGCGACAATTGTTTTTCATCAATTAATGCCATTTTAATAGCTGGCTCCCAATCTTGAGGAGCTGGAATTTTCGCCCACAGTAAATCAAAACCATGTTTCTGTTTTTGGCTGGCAATATGGGCTCGCTTTCGAATAGTCGAGTATCGACCATCCGCTCCTATAATAAGCTGACTTTTGATTTCAATTGTTTCATCGTCTTTCCTAGCCACAACACCGATATATCGCCCTGAAGTATCCATCAAAAGTGTTGTCACTTTAGTATGCAAGAAACACTTAAAGTTTTGAAAGTGAACTGTTTGTTGAAGTATTCCCTTAAGCAAATGAGCTTGAGGGACATGAATACCTAAATGCCCTATAATGGCATCTGGAACAATCGTTTTAATGACTTCGCCCTTCGCATAATATTCTAATTTCTCCATTCGTAATAAACCAAGTGCTTCAACCGCTTCAAAAAGAAAATGCTTTTTGAGAACCGCCTCACCTTCTTCGTTTAAATGCTCACCACGAAATGCCTGCCCAAGCGTTGCGTTTTGTTCCAATAGTATGACGGATAGACCCTTTTTAACTAGCAAATGCGCAAGAAGTGCACCAGCTGGTCCAGCTCCGACAATACAAACATCCGCATGATAATTCACTTTCCTTCACCTTTTTTCGGATAAGCAATAATGCGTAAATCTTGCCCTAACTTATTAAATGAATCAAATTCAACATCCCATGCTTCATCCATCGTTGCTGCATTGTAACCAGCGATTGGTGTTAATGATAGACGGCCACCTAAAACTTTAGGCGCTACATAGATGACATATTTATTGATGGCAGCACTTTGTAAAAATGAGGCATTAATTGCGCTACCACCCTCCACTAAAATATCTGTAATACCAAGTACATAAAGTTTCTCTAACATATCATCAATATGCAATCCTTCATTATCTCTTCGCACAGGGAGGACCGTAACACCTTTTGCCTCAAAAGTGCTAATTTGCTCTTGTTTGACTTCCTCACTGCAGACAATAATCGTTTGCGCTTCTTCTACATTTAATACATTTGCATGTGCTGGTGTACGAAGATAACTATCCATGATAATTCGTATAGGATTCTTGCCTTGTCGATTATTTAATCGGGTCGTTAAAGATGGATTATCAGCAATCACTGTTCCAACGCCGACTAATATGGCGTCTACTTCATGACGAATATGGTGCACATCTTCCCGAGCTTCTGCACCCGTTACCCATTTGGAATGCCCTGTATGCGCTGCAATTTTGCCATCCAATGTCATAGCATATTTTGAAATAACGAATGGACGTTTAGTAAGCATATTGTGTATAAAACGTTCGTTTAAACGTCGAGATTGTTCTTCTAGTACACCTACCTCCACCTCAATGCCTGCATCACGTAGCAATTGTATACCTTTGCCCGCTACAGCTGGATTCGGGTCCTGCATCGCTACTACAACTCGACTCACTTCAGATTCTTTAACTAAATTCGCACAAGGTGGCGTTTTACCAAAATGTGAGCAAGGCTCAAGCGTAACATAAAGAGTAGCACCTTTAGCGTGCTCTCCCGCCATACGAAAGGCATGCACTTCCGCATGAGGCTCCCCGGCTTTACGATGCAAACCAGTGCCTACAATAACACCATCTTTTACAATAACAGCCCCTACAAGAGGATTTGGGTTCGTATTCCCTCTTGCACTCGCCGCCAAATCTAATGCCAATTGCATATATTTTTCATCTGTCGTCATCTTTACACCCTCCACTTACTTCATGTCACGGATATGACCAGATTTTTCAACTTTTGTATCTAAATAAAAGCGGTTTGTCTCTGTTACCCCACCCCATAACGGGATATGTCCATTTGCTGTTAAACCGTGCATCTGTAAAGCGGCTAGCTTTTTCGGATTGTTCGTAATTAGTGTTACAGGTTTTGAACGAAGAGCCGTTAAAACCGTAATCGCCTCTTCATAAGAGCGCGTATCATCTTGGAAGCCAAGTGCATGATTCGCTTCTACTGTATCTAAACCTTCTTCTTGTAGTAAATACGCAAGCGATTTTGAGAATAATCCGATGCCACGCCCTTCATGGTCTGCTAAATAGAAAATCGCACCGCAACCATGCTCTACAATCATTTTCATCGATTCATGCAACTGGTAGCCACAGTCACAGCGTTGGCTTCCAAAGATATCACCTGTATGACAGATGCTGTGCATACGAATTAAAACATCTTCCTCATTTGCAAAATCCCCATAAACAAGTACAGATGATTGCTGAGAAAATGCTAAATTTGCTGTTGCTAGCCCATCAATTATTTCTTCTTTTGATAGATTACTATCAATTTTTAACCAGTTATACCATTGGAATGTCGCTGAAAATTCACCTTGCTTAACAGGTAATTTCACAGGACCTACAAGACAAATATTTTCAGTTTCTGAATGCTTTACAATTGTCATTTTGTCCTTCACTATATCCACTACTTTAGTAGTAATTGTCATATTTATCGCCAACTTTCTATGTTAAACATTTAGGTTATATTTACTAACTGAACATTTCATTATATTTAACTTACTTAACGTAACTTAGTTTATAATAATAACTTAAAACTGTCAAACAACAGCTCTTTTCTACTAAAATATCATATTTGAATAGAAAGCTGTTAAATGATGCTTAGAACCTATACTAATAGCTTATGGAGATGCTATTTTTTCTGTGCAGGCTAGTCTATAATAAGCGAAGGTAGGTTTGTTATGACGAAAGGAAGTTTAAGCATGAACTTAGAAAAAAATGTTCAAGTAAAGCAACCAAAATACCAGCAAATAGCGGTAGACCTTGCTTCAAAAATTGTAGAAAAAAAATATCAAATTGGCGATAAAATTTATGCAAGATCTTCATTGGCTAGCCAATACAATGTATCGGCTGAAACGGCAAGAAGAGCGATAGCCGTGTTGCAAGATTTAGAAATTGTCGAAGCATCCAAAGGTAGCGGTGTCATCATTAAATCGTATGAAATGGCGGCGCGCTTTGTCCGACAGTTCCAAGATGTTCAATCTGTTCATGAACTACAAAATGAGCTGTTGATCAGTATTCAAAAACAACAACAGGAATTGTTGCATTTACAAGAAAAAACAAAACAACTAATTAGTCGCACTGAACATTTCCGTTCCGTTAATCCTTTTATTCCATATCAAATTGAAATGACAGCTGATAGCCCGTGTATTCATCACACATTGCAAGAATTAAATTTTTGGCAAAATACATCTAGCACGATTGTTGGTATCCGTCGTGGCAATGAATTATTACTTTCACCAGGACCATATGCTTCAATTGAAGAAGGAGATATTATTTACTTTATCGGCAATGATGAAAGCTTAGGCTGCGTGCAGAGCTTTTTATATCCAAATTAAAATCCGCATAAGCGCTGATATAACAGCGTTTATGCGGATTTTTTCTCATTTATCGATTTGACAAAAGTAACAACTCTTTGTTAACGTTAAGTTGTTACTTGTTCATTTTTGGTTTTCATTATCCTCAAATAGTTTCAAATAAAACAATTCGCCCACAGATTTGTTTTTAAAGTAACTACATTCTCCCTCTACTAATTGAGGTTGTATCTCACTGTATATTTGTAAGTGGGATTAGTTTTTGAAAGGAGCGGTTCTATGGAAAAAATAAAAGTAGAACATGTTTCTAAAGTTTTTGGTAAGCATATTCCTCAAGCTTTAGAACTCGTCAAACAACAAAAAAGCAAGACAGATATTTTAAAAGAAACAGGTGCAACGGTTGGTGTTTATGATGCTAGCTTTACCGTCAATGAAGGAGAAATTTTCGTCATTATGGGCTTATCTGGTAGCGGGAAATCAACACTTATTCGACTGTTGAATCGTCTTATCGAACCAACGAGTGGCAATATTTATATTGATGGCGAAAATATTTCTAAAATGGGAAAAGAAAGCTTACGAACCGCTAGAAGAAGCAAAATGAGTATGGTTTTTCAAAACTTCGGTTTATTCCCTCACCGTACACTTCTACAAAATACCGAGTATGGTCTTGAAATACGAGGTATCTCTAAAGAAGAGCGCAAAGCTAAAGCAGAACAAGCTTTAGCAAACGCAGGCTTACTTGCCTATAAAGATCAATATCCAAACCAACTATCTGGCGGGATGCAACAACGTGTTGGCTTAGCACGCGCACTCGCAAACGATCCAGAAATTTTATTAATGGATGAAGCATTTTCTGCTCTCGATCCTTTGATTCGGAAAGAAATGCAGGATGAATTACTCGATTTACAACGAACATTGAAAAAAACAATTTTATTTATTACTCATGATTTAAATGAGGCACTACGCATTGGTGACCGTATAGCCATAATGAAGGACGGTTCTATTATTCAAATTGGGACTGGTGAAGAAATTTTAACGAATCCAGCAAATGAATATGTAAAAACATTTGTTGAAGATGTCGATCGCTCTAAAGTATTAACAGCTGAAAACGTAATGGTTCGACCAGTATATGTCAACGTTGACCTTGATGGACCTACAGTTGCACTGAAAAGAATGCGTCAAGAAGCTGTTAGTTTACTAATTGCTGTTGACAAAAACAGACATTTGAAAGGATTTATTACTGCTGATGATGCACTAGCGGCTGCTAAAAAACAGGAACAAACAGTACATTCGATTGTTCAATCCGAAATGTTAACCGTTCCTCCAGATATGCTTTTACAGGATATTTTAGGCATGATTCATAACTCCCCTACTCCTATTGCAGTTGTGAAAGACGAACGTTTACTTGGTGTTCTTATCCGTGGCGTGGTTATCGAAGCACTTTCAACATGCACTGAGGAGGACGTAACACATGAATAATTTTTTAGACAATATTCCAACCTTACCACTTGCCCCATGGGTAGAATCAGCCATGGACTGGTTGACGAGTAATTTTTCAGCATTCTTCGATGTGATACAAAAATACGGAAAACTACTCATGAACCAGGTCACGGATTTATTAATTAGCATTCCCGCTATTATTCTTATTTTACTTGTCGTTATTTTAGCATTTTTCGCTGTAGGCAAAAAATTGGGGCTTGCAAGCTTTACACTAATAGGTCTGTTATTTATTTACAATCAAGGTTTATGGGATCACTTGATGGAAACGACAACACTCGTATTATTCTCTAGTATCATTTCTATCATCATCGGTATCCCACTTGGTATTTTAATGTCCAAGTCAAGCGTTGCTGAAAATATTATTAAACCAATTCTTGACTTTATGCAAACGATGCCTGGCTTCGTATATTTAATCCCCGCAGTTGCCTTTTTCGGCATTGGCATTGTACCTGGTGTATTTGCATCCGTTATTTTTGCATTGCCCCCTACTGTACGTATGACAAATTTAGGAATTAGACAAGTACCAAAAGAATTAGTAGAAGCTGCTGATTCATACGGCAGTACCGCAGCACAAAAATTATTTAAAGTAGAAATTCCACTTGCCAAATCAACCATTATGGCCGGTATTAACCAAACGGTTATGTTATCTCTATCAATGGTTGTTATCGCGTCGATGATTGGGGCACCAGGACTTGGTCGTGAAGTATTAACAGCATTGCAACGTACACAAGTCGGTAATGGATTTGTTGCTGGTTTAGGACTCGTGATTTTCGCGATTATTATCGATCGCTTAACTCAAAGCTTTAATCGAAAAAAGAGCTGTAATAGCGCATTTTAGCATTATATCAGCAAGTTACAATCGCATTATGTCACTAAAATGCTAAATACGTAGAGAAGAAAGGAAGATTTGAATGAAACTAAAAACATTATCAAAATTAGGGATGGCTCTAGGGCTAAGCTTTTTACTAGCCGCTTGTAACGAAGGTGATACCACTAAAAAAGAAGATGCAAAAGATGTTAATTTAGCCTACGTTGAATGGGATACTGAAATCGCTTCGACAAACGTTGTCGGTCAAGTTTTAGAAGATTTAGGGTATGATGTTACTTTAACTCCGCTTGATAACGCTATTATGTGGGAAGCTGTTTCTAAAGGGGAAGCAGATGGCATGGTCGCTGCATGGTTGCCACATACACATGGATCACAATATGAAAAATATAAAAGTGACTTAGATGAACTTGGCGAAAACTTAGCAGGTGCGAAAATTGGTTTAGTCGTACCAAGTTACATGGATGCTAATTCTATTGAAGATTTAACAAATGAAGCAGACCATACAATTACAGGCATCGAGCCAGGTGCTGGAATTACGGCAGCAACTGAAAAAGCGTTAGAAGAATATGATAATCTTTCTGATTGGAACTTCTTAACTTCATCTTCAGGAGCGATGACAACAGCACTGTCGAAAGCAATTAAAAATAAAGAAGAAATTATCGTTACAGGTTGGTCTCCTCACTGGAAATTTGCCAAATATGATCTGAAGTATTTAGAAGATCCAAAAGGTGTTTATGGCGGAGAAGAAACGATTAATACATTTGTTCGCAAAGGTTTAAAAGAAGACCACCCCGATGTTTATACTGTTTTAGATAACTTCCACTGGACATCAGAAGATTTAGAATCTGTTATGCTAAATATTTTAAATGGCGATGACCCAAAAGATGCAGCAAAACAATGGATTAAAGATAACCCAGAAAAAGTTGCTGAATGGACGAAAGATATAAAAAAATAACGAAAAAGAACGCTGCATACAGTCCTTTAAGGGCTAAAAAACCCACCTTACTCTCTGCTGGCACATTCCAGCAAGAGTCTAGGTGGATTTTTACTTTACAATGAAATTGTTTAAAATTGTTTGGGTGACTGGCACTACTTAAGATAACAATTTTAAACAAATCGCAGCTCCTAAAACGAGCACAATACAGACGATTCTTCGCCAATCTTTCGATTCATTAAAGAACAACATGCCTAGTATAGCTCCCCCTGCTGCCCCAATTCCCGTCCAAATGGCATAGGTTGTTCCCATCGGCAAGGTTTCCATGGCATAGGCAAGCCCTAAAAAACTAACCGTAAATACGGCAATTAATAAGACTAGGTTTTTTATATTTTTCACTTCATTGTACTTACTAATCATAAAAACACCCATCATTTCACAAAGTCCAGCGATGACTAATGCTACCCACGCCATTATCCCTTCACCTCTTTCTCTATTGGCTCACCCGTCACAAGCTTCAAGCCTACAACACCTGCGAGTAAAACGACAATACACAAAATTTTTGCTAGTTTCCACGGCTCTCCAAACAGCAGACTATCAGCACATACCGTACCTGCCGTCCCCAAACCTACAAACACTGCATAAACCGTGCCAACAGGTAAACGCTCTCCAGCCTTAATTAATAAATAGAAACTAATAAAAATAGCAATTGCTGTTCCTAGCCATTCTAGTGTACTATTAGCATGCTTTAAGCCAATAACCCAGCCAACTTCAAAAAAAGCCGCTACAAAGACACTAATCCATTGTTTGTTCATTTTAAATCCCTCCATTTTCGACAAATAAAAAAAGCCTACAGAAACACTGTTTTTCAACAGTATCTCCCAGGCTTTTATCCTTCCGTGTCACAAAATATATTTTGTGGTTTTCTCTCGGACCAGACTAGCTAGCGCTACGGAACCCTAGAAAACTATCATATCGAATTGTTACCATCATTATAGCCAATAAGCTAATCATTTTCAACTGGCACATAACCAACCTTTTCAACTAATGCCTGTCCTTCAGGCGACACAATCCAATCAATAAACTTTTTAACATTTGGATTATCCGTCCCAGCAGTTACTGCGTAAAATTCGGATATTAGTGGATATGTACCATTGCGAATATTTTCCTTTGTCGGCTCAATACCATCAATGGACAGTAATTGTATTTCATTATTCCCAACCATTTCTGTCGAGTAATATCTAAACGTATAACCAATTGCATTTTTATAATTGCGATATTGAGAAACTTCATGGATTATGCCACCCATGCCAGTTGCTACATTTTCTGCAGGTGCTTCCATTATAGGTGTATCGCCCATAATTTTTTCTAACGTCGTCTGACTACCACTATCAGCTGGTCGTTGGAATGCGCGAATAGAGTCATTATCGCCACCAACTTCGTGCCAATTTGTAATTTGACCTGCATAAATTTGCTTCAGCTGTTCAAGTGAAAGATTTTCAACGCGATTTTTATGATGCACAAAAAAAACAAAAGCCTCACGCCCAATCGGGGTCATAGCAAATGTCAGCCCATTTATTTCCGCGACTTTTACTTGTGAATCTGATGGGGCTGCTGCAAAAATCACATCTACATCACCAGCAATTAAATTTTGATAAGCTTCAGGCGTTCGACTTACTTTCACCTCGCTATCATAGTATGGATAGCTTTTGTTCGGATAGGTCGCCTCTACAAAGGCCGCATATAACGGGTACATCGCCGTTGCTCCATCTATACGAGGAAGTGGCTCTTCCAAGTGTAAGGACGCGTCTTGACTATTTTTCACAACCTTATTGTGTACTGTAAAAGGTTCATAGGCAGATACATCGATTTCAGCATCAACAGTAGCCATATTCATTTTAGAATAGTACTGAATCGGTGCTACAGAAGCAATAAGCAGAGCTACACCAATAATCGTGGCGAACAATGTTTTGCGCTTTTTTGTCGTAAACCAGTCAAAAATCATACACGTAATAAATAAAAAGAGGCTAATTGATAACACAAAAAGAAGATTTAAAAAATGGATATCTCCATTTAGTACTAAAGTCAAAGCAATTATTCCTGTGAAAAATAACAAAACTATAAACACTAGTATCGATTGTATAACCCTCATTGCCGTTACCTCCTTATTCTTAAAAGTGTAAATTTACACCACCACTATTTACCTTATAAGATTTCCTTTTAAAACGCAACCATTAGTTATGAAAATATTGGTAACAGACCATAAAAATTGAAGCATATAAAAAAGGATGGGACATAACTAAAAAAATTTAAGGAACAGAACAAAGGTGTTCATAAATTTTTGCTATATGGAAAACTACCACACTTAGCTATTCTTGCTTTTGCAATAAATAAAAAATTAGAAGGGTTCGCTAGTTGTTGGTAGCGGAGGCGGTGACTCCTGCTCAGAACGCACACAGCTTAAGACGCTGGCATTCTGCGCGTTAGCGAAGGTTTTCGGCTTACGTGTGTGCCCTCGGAAAGCACCGCCGAAGCGGACAATAACGGCGCAGCAAAAAAGCGCTAGATTGACTGCCATCAATCTAACACTTTTTCTCTTTTGTCCCAGCTTCTAATCGTTACTATAGCAACTGTACTGCCTATCCAATATAAACCCCATCACATGTGTCAGGTGCTGGTTCATAAAAACAATGGTTTTTAAACTGTCCTGCAAATGGTTGACCGTACCATGTAGGTGGGCACGGCGCGTACGGATTAAAGTACCAGAGTGCGTATTTCCCTGGGTGCTCTCGCCAATAATCTAAATTTTGTTTAGCTAATCTTTTCTCCGTTTCTCTTGCTCTTTGATAGAACATATTTCCTTTTTGAACTGCTTCAAATGAATAATTTCCGCCTTGGACTTGATAAATAACATCTTCAATTGATCTTAAATCTTTAAAGTCTAAACAATTGGAAACTAACCGATTGACAATCACATTGCCAACATACAACATCCCTTGTTTCCCTTCACCTACAGCTTCTGCTCTCATCATCCTCGCCATTAAGTCAATGTCTGCATCACGATATTTTACTCTTGGCAATTCATTCACCCCAAAGTTAGTGTATGACTACAAAACGATAAATGTGTCATATGAAAACGAAGAAAAATACTTTTAACACGGACCATTAGCATCGTGTCTAATTTTAAAGTAAACGCTATAGGGACGCGGATTTATAAAACCCAATTTAGTCCCTAAATTAATTGAAGCTTGATTATCAATATCACAGTCCCAACGAGGTTGAATATGAGCGGCTAGGCAATCATCGATAAATTGTTCCGCAACGATACTTGCTAATCCTTTTCCTCTATAATGGGAATCTGTCAAAATATCTATTTCAGCAAATTTTGTAGATTTAAAAATTGATACGCTTGCGCTAATAATTTGCTCATTATCCTTGACACAAAATCCTATTCCATTTTGGATAAAATTATCCGTTGAATCCCAATATGTATCGTAATATTTGTTGTCAAACTCCAAACAATGTTGGATCTCCACCTGCCCAATTTTAGCTACGTCATATTCACTTTTATCACTGTTTTTTCTATTTTTATACGTCTGTGCGTCAAATGAAAAAGCATAACGCTGGACTTTGCCTACCTGCTGCTTCAGATATTTTTCAATTTCACGATCCCACGCTGCACTAGGTGAAAATAATGTAAAGCGCTTTCCTTGCTCTACAGATGCATCAAAAATTTTTACAAGGTGCTGAAGGAATCGTTCATCTGATACCTGTCCGGCAACATAATTTAATCCTGAATCCGTTGCGATTAGCAATGTCTTGTAATCAACAGCATCTGCATAAACCGTTCCTTTAATCATCGAATCCAATATGCTAAATACAAACGTTGGTGCTTCATTAAGTTTCGTTTTAATCAACTGAAAATGGTCTTTTGATACTATAATCATATGGCTATACCTCTTTATTTTATCTTCTTTTCGAGTCCTAAAGTGAATAAGACATATTTGTTCCGTTATTTTACGTGACTACCTATTATTTTAGCAATTTTTCCAAAATAACTAAATTCCGTTCCAAAAACACAGCATTTTTCTCAAGTCCACGGCGTTTACACCATCCGATACTATTGAAAGCATCTGTAAATCGATAAAAAGGCAATACCACATCTAAATCGATTAATGGCCTATTACTGTTGTATCCTTCTTGATAAGCTTGAAATAATGTAATATCCCGACTTAAAAAATCTCGATATAGCTTTGTAAAATCTATTTCGGTGGAACCAAATCGGACAGATTCAAAATCGATTGTACCTAATACTTTATTAGCATCCACAATAATATTCGCTTACTGAAAATCCATATGGATCAAACTTGGTCCATCAGGTGATGGGAGCTGTTGTTTCATTTTTTCAAAATGAGCCATGGCTTGATTGTATAAACAAACATCTACCACATCTTTAACATCTTCTGCAAAACTATAAAACTGGCGTTCCACAAAATTAGACCAACTAGCAAACTCATTATCAATGCCGATTAATTTGTGCAAAACAGGAGGTTGGACGGAATGGATGGATGCGTGCAAGACCCCTACTTGATAAGCTACTGTTGGTGGAGCTTCAAATGTTAACGGTTTACCTTTTAATTCGGATAATAAAAATGCTCCTGTACAGGCTTCATCACCAGCCCAACAATCCAGCATGTCTGGTATAGCTACCCTTCCTTTTAATAGCTCATACGCTTCTAACTCTCGTTGATATTTTAATTTTGAAAAAGGTATCTTCACAAAAACATTTTCCTTATTACGTAGTGCACATTTAACAACTGTTGAACTATTGGAATCTTCCACCTCACTGACTAATACAGCATCTAATCCAAAATGTTTAAGAACACGATCTACCATCTATATGGACCTCCATTTTATAAATTTCATTGTTGAATCGTTCACCACTTACACTAATGGAAACTTTTTACCATTTTCTATTATCTAGAATATTTGTTGATTATGCAAATGCCTTAAAGATGAGAACATAAACTGTAATATGCCTACACAAAAAACATTGCGTAGAATAGTTTTAAGTTAAAGGAATTTCTTTATTTCCATATTGCATTTCAACTAAAAATGTCTTGATTATTTTTAACGTACGTAAACAAACAATTGTATGCTCCTACAGTACAAAGAGCCTAACGTTATATCTATTGTTATAATAAAAAAATTTATTTAGGTAGTTAATGTTTTCTTAATCATCTTATTGACGAATTAATAACTATTCTATAAAATTAATTTCGTGGCAAAAATTACCTAATAAAAAACCTGACTCAGCCATTAGTATTACATTCTTAAAAAGATTTTTTTCAAGAAAAGAGGAAACCTTAGTGAAAAGCATCAAACATAAATTATTAGGCGTATTTTTAATTATCATCCTATTAATTACAGCTTTATGCGTATATAACTTCAAGTCCGTTGTGAAATTCAATCACGATACCGACGCTATAATAAAAGAAGATTTACCATTGTTAATCGCTGATGAAGAATTAGCCTTTAATATTGCCGAACGAATCGCGTTAGCACGTGGATACATATTGTATAATGACCCTTCCTATAAAGAGGCATTTCTTCAATATACGGAGGAAAGTAAAGCATTACAAAATCAAGTCCTTCAAGAAACAAATTCTGAAGAAGCAAAGCAACTTATTGATAAAAGTATAGAATGGCGTAAAACAATTACTGAAGAAGTGTTTGTAGCGTTTGATAAAGGGAATAAGGAACAAGCACTTGCCATTATGGCCAACAAAGTGCAGCCCCTAGGTAGGGACTTGATGTCTGGTTTTAAAGACATTGCTGATAAAAGAAAAGACATCATTCTTAGCGAAGGTAATGATGTAATGGATACAGGAACAAGCATTAAAAATGCCAGTTTAATGATGTCTATTATTATCATTATGGTTGCCATTATTTTAGCAATAGTAACAGCGAGAATTATTTCAACGCCAATTAAAAAGGTTGTTGACCGTATGTTACAAATTGCGGACGGAAACTTACAATCTACCAATCTTGTCACGAAGGCAAAAGACGAAACAGCCCAATTAATTGAAGCTACGAATACAATGAATAGTAATTTGAAAAATGTTATTACCAATATTATTAACGCAAGTGACAATGTAAAAGAGCAAAGTAAAGGGCTTTCCGCTTCTGCCAATGAAGTGAAGGAAGGTAGCTTACAAATTGCAATCACTATGGAAGCATTAGCTTCAGGTTCTCAAGAACAAGCGCAAAACTGTGCCAATCTCGGTGAAACACTTTCCGACTTTATAGAAAAAATTAAATTATCAAATGAAGAAGGGATACAAGTAAGAACCCTTACTGAAAAAGTAAAAACAGCTACAATCAGTGGCAATAAACTGATGTCAATATCCGAGAGTAATATGCATAATATAGAAGATTTAGTGGAAGATTCCGTTACGAAGGTGAAAGAATTAGATCAAAAAACTGCCAAAATTAATGACATCATCTCTGTTATTACGAGTATTTCAGAACAAACCAATTTATTAGCGCTAAATGCCGCAATCGAAGCAGCAAGAGCAGGTGAACATGGAAAAGGCTTTGCTGTAGTTGCAGACGAAGTAAGAAAGCTTGCTGAAGAAGTAAAATTTAGTGTTAATGACATTACAAGTATTGTTAACGATGTGCAGCTAGAATCTGCCGAAGTTGCATCATCATTAGAATTCGGCTATAAAACGATCCAAAACGGAACATCCCAAATAAAAGAAACCGCAAAAACGTTTAATTTAATTGCGGAGCTGATTGAAAACATGTCAACAAAAGTTGGTTTTATTTCGAATGAACTTGAAAGTTTTGTAGATAAAGGACAAATACTTAACATGTCAGTTACTTCAATCGCAAGCGTGTCAGAAGAATCTGCTGCTGGTGTAGAAGAAACAACTGCTTCGACTGAAGAAATAGCCACTCTAATGGAACAAATATTAGCCAGCGCTCAAATGCTAGCTGACCAATCTGAACAATTAAACAACATCACCAAAAAATTTACAGTCTAATGAGGATAAGATGTGTACTGAAGTCATTACAGTACACATCTTTTTTTAGTTTAGTATGAACGTATGGCGATTCTCATGGTTTTTGTGGCGATTTCTTATGACTTAGTGGCGATTCCCCCCATTTTAGTGGCGTTTCGCAGTTTCATTTTATCCACCTCCCATTAACTTTTGTATTTAACATCTATACGTTTCTACATATAACAAAGTTTTAAAATTTATCCACTATTAACCACACATACCTTACCTCTCATCTTATCGTAATCGCTAAAGTTCCCCATTTTATTTCTTGTTCTGGCGTGTAAATTTCATATGTACTGTCTAGCATTTCTTTCATTGTCCAACCTTCACAATCAAACCCTTTAAAAGGAATATCATTATACATCGCTTCAAAAGTATCGTATTTTCTCAACCTTGTTACTTGCACTCTAAATGTTTTATTTTTTTCTGGAATCCTAATAAATTCAATAGTATCTCCGACTTTAATTTTCCTTCTCTTTTCATCATTTAATCGAACCTCTATTGTCTTTTTCCCTTCTTTTATCGATGTGAAATATTCCTCATATATGCCCATGTGATGTAATACTTGAACGCACCTCCCTCTGCGAATTCAATAAGATACTTCCTTCTTTTTTCTTTTGATTAGAAAGATAGCCCACCAAACAACTAAATAAAAGAATCCCATAACTGCATAAATAGACCAAGGTGACCCTTGTTGTAAGTGGGCAATTAAATGTTCAAATTCATCCACGCCTTTTTCTCTCCCAATACTATTTATAATACTAAAAATCGGAATAGTGATTGTCAGTACTGCTGAAATAATCGATAAAATGATGTTCTTCTTTCGGATAATACTTAATATTGAAGCACCCAATGTTGCTAATATAAATGTGTAATAAATAATCCATACCCAATTCGGAAGAGTTTCCCAATACATTTACTCACCTCTACTATTCAAATAATGACCCTTTTAAATCTATGCCATAACTATGCACAAGGATAGCATGTAATTGCCCTCTATGTGATAAATATGAGCTACAATTTCTAACAACCATTCATACCGTGAGTATGTGACTTCCCAATAAGAATCATTTCCTCTGACTTTCTCTTTCTGCATATTTCATTATTAAGTCCCCCTTTTGTCTCCCAAAAAATCCACTTCACTTTTCGAAGATTTCTAATGGTATAATAAGTAAAATATAATTTTTTATGAAACAGGAGGAACTTTTCATGTCATTATCCGATATAAATATTTGCGTTTGGAAGCCACTTTCAACATCACCGCCACCACCGTATACTCCGAATAAGCTTATATACAAAACAGATTAAGAATCTGCGAGATATAAGCTGTTTCGCAGATTCGAAGGAGTATACAATGAAATCAAACATTCAGTTTATTTTATCCATGGTCATTTTCGGTACAATTGGTTTAGTAGTACGAAATATTGACCTATCTTCGAGCGAAAGAGCTTTGCTAAGCAGTTTTATTGGATGCTTGTTTTTAACAATCGTCTTTTTTATTTTGAAGAAAACAATAGCATGGCAGTTGGTAAAAGCGAATGCTGTCATTTTGGTGTTTTCTAGTATTGCCTTGGGGGGAAATTGGATTTTCCTTTACCAATCCTACGACTATACGACAATTGCCAATGCAACACTTGGCTATTATTTTGCGCCCGTGTTTGTCATGCTTCTTTCTCCATACGTACTGAAAGAACCATTGTCTTGGAAAAAATTGTTTGCGTTCTGGTTGCGATTACCGGTTTAGTATGTATTGTCGGTGAAGGTCTAAGTGCATCAAAAACTGATGATCTTCTTGGACTTTTTTATGGATTAATTGCCGCCGCTTTTTACGCTATATTATTGTTATTAAATAAATTCATTCACGATATAGAAAAACTGGAACTGACGATTATTCAGCTTGGAACTACCGCTGTACTTCTCTTGCCTTACGTTTTGTTAACGTCCGGTTTTGATATCGTAAAAGTATCTGGTTCATCCATTCCTTTTATTTTAATTTTAGGGATTTTTAATACGGGGATTGGATTTTGGCTATTCTTCTCGGGTATGGAGAAATTAAAGGGGCAAAGTATTGCCATGCTCAGCTATGTTGATCCCTTTGTAGCCATCTTGATTTCCGCTTTTATTCTACAAGAGCATATGACAATGCTTCAAATACTTGGGGGTATATTACTACTAGCCTCAACTTTTGTTAGTGAAATAAAAACGAAATCACTGAAATTTATAAAACACTAAATGAAGAAGACACAGTGGGAAGTATTGATTTCCCACTGTTTTGATGGAAATAACTTGATTGAAACTACCACGTTAAATCATGTAAAAAAGCAAGTATATCCTGGTTTATGTCATGCAGATCTAACCCTAATGTCATCAAATGTTTAGAGTTTGGATACCCTTTTATTATTTTATGCTGCGACATAACGTTGTGAAAAATAACTTCGGCACTTTCTTTATACAACGGATCATCCAATGCACCATACATTATTCGAATAGGTGCTGTAATCAATGCCAACTTATCCATTGTTACATCAATTAACTGTTGAAATTCCACCAATGTATGATTAGGCAAATTTTGTAGAAGGGCCATTTCCATATTTATTTGGTCCTCGTTTTTTCCTTCGAGTCGTTTGTATTCCTTTGCATAATAAAAGGCGCGCTTTTGAAGAAATAAAGCTTCCCTATGTCTTGGTACGGACATTGTCACAACACCATTTACCTCTAATTCTTGAGCAACTTTTAAGGCAAACACGCCACCAAGAGAAAGGCCGATTACCGCTATTTTTTCATACCCTTCATCCTTCAACAACTGGTAAGCTTCTCGTACATCCTCCCACCAATCACTCGGTCCAAACGTCAGCAATTCTTCTGCTGGTAAACCATGTCCTTTGTACAAAGGTGCATAACAAGTATAATTGTGCTGTTGCAAATACTTTCCTAGCTTTTTCATATCCATCGTATTGCTTGTAAAAGAATGTAATAATAAAACCGCTTGCTTTCCACCTTTATAGAAAAAAGGCTTAGGTGGTACAATGTTCATCATAATAATTGAATCCCTCGCTAAAATATACTTTGACGTTCACATAAAGTATACCATCCAAAATAGTCGCAAATTACCACGAACTCAGCTTCTTAGAACTGCGGAGAAATTATCAAATGCATGTAATACATCATCACCTAATGGATGACCAAATTCTTGTTCTTTTAAAGGTAATATCCCTTCCTTTTCAAGTTGCTGTAGATAGCTTAAAAATGCGCAAGAAATAGCTTCCATATAAGCCTTTAGCTTAAATTGATATGTATCTGTACGTTGTGGATAATGGCCTACATGTTCAATAAAAAGATTTTGACCATCACTTGAAAATAAATAATAATCAGCATTCCCGTGACAATCTAGCTGTGCCTCGCTGATTTCACCTTTATAAAGTGCCGATAACGTTATAAAAAAATGCGGAATTGCTACAAAGCCTATACCTGATTGAAAACGAAATAGCTGCATATCATCGGAAACGTCGAATTGTATATCTCCACCGCTCAGTCGAATATCGATACAACATTTATAATTACCATCCATAAATCCTACCTCCAAAAAAGAAAAGGACCAAAGAATGGCCCTATTCCTTATTCAACTACTCTATCAAACTTGTTACTCTACTATCTTGATTACTGCCATTTCCTTACCGAATCTATCCCCTTCATCCATAAATCCTAAACTTGTATATAAATGATGGGCTTCTAAATTTTCTGGATGGTAACCTACAATTATTTTCTTTGCATTCGGTAATTTAGCCATCTCTGAAAGCATTAACGCAGTTGCAACTTTTCCAATACCCTTGCCCTGAAAAGTCTTATCGACCATTATTCGATATATCCAATAGCCATCAAGTTCTTCTTGAACGGAATTGTACATTAAAAAGCCAACCACTTTTTCATTATCATAAATAGCATATGGCTTTAAAGTAGGCTCAAACTTTGATTGGGCAATTGAAATTGCATTGGATTCCATGAATTTTTTTTGCTCTGGTGATACTTGTAATTCACAACAGTCATACCAGTTTTCTGCATTTAATTCGACAATTTGGACATTTTGTTCCATCTTCATTTTCCCCTTTCATTTTTCGGGGAAACGCTAAATAACTTTGTTAGTAAGGCGTTATCCCCTTGTAACCATTCACATTTAATCTCGTATTTTCCATACTGAACGCCTCCTTAACAATTGCTGTTCTTCACACTTTTTAATTATACCTTTTTCCACTAAAAACCTTTTATATCAAATTTCCATTCCTAGTCAGCTCGAACATTAGTAAACATCAATTTCAATGGAATCCCACAATTCCTTGATTAATTGACCATCCAGTTTAATCTTTCGAAGTAAATCTTCAGCGTCTTCGCCAATTATTTCACTCGCTGAATCATAGAATTTCCAAAACATAAACTGACCAGTTCCACGACCTATATAGTAATTTTCTTTTTTATAAATGAAATGAATTTCTCTCCCCATCGTTAGATCATGCAGCAAATCTGTATAATTGTAATCTTTCATAAATCTTCATTCTTTAAATGTTTGGCATTTATAAAAAAGGCTGTGCCAATTAAAAATAATCCTAGACAAATGAACATAGCTATCCCCGAATATTGATCTTGCAATATAGTTGTGCTTATTAACATAACGACCATCATTAGTACAAGTGCTCCATATAAGCCTTTAATATACTTCATTAGTTATTCCTCCTTATCCAACACATGGATTGCTAAAGTTTCTTGCGAGTTTGAGAAAAGATAAAGAATACGACAAATAAAAACGCTAAAATCCCCAAACCTTTAAAGATATAGTGTATATAGCTTTTTTTGTAAGTATAGTACTCGGAAGGCTTTGATATACTGATTGTCTCCAACTTGGACGGCAATTGTATCATCCGTATTAATACCAACAATTGAATAATATTTCGTCCCTATTGGATATACATTTGAAAAGTTCCCTCCATATTGTTCCATATCGGAATACTTCGTGACTTCTCCAATTTCTTTATCAATATTATTTACATTTTCATCGCTCATCACATAAATATAATTGTCCCAAACAACGAAAGGATATGCCCAACTTGTTGCGTTTGCTTTGCATGGAAAAATGGCTATAACTAGCATACTTACAATAACTACAAAAGAAATAATTCTTCTATAACTCAAGTGCTCCACTTCCTCACTCAAACGTTTGCCTAATTTGACGTTGCCAACAGAAAGAAAGTTACAAAATATTCCACATTAAAACTTATTGTGCCCCTAGTTAAGAACTGACTGCCTTGGCAACTCCATAGAACACCATTGTTATGTACCATTTATTGCGCTATTGATAATGTTTAATATAATTTCCCTTTTCAAAAATTTCTTTCGCACTTAGAGCAATCCATTCCTTTGGCGTTATATTTGGGTGTAAATCAAGATAGGATTTAACCATTTTATAGCCTTCACTGTAACCATAATTTATAGGAAGCTCATTTCCCCCAAAAAGAATTTCTGATGACCTATTTATGTCTTCACTATCGAGATCTCCTGCAATTTTCGACCAATTTTCTTTATTATATGTTAAAGATAAATCAAATAAGGGTAAATGAATATCAGGATACACTAGATTTGCGAACATAACCGCCTTCCCTTCAAATGCTAGATTATCCAGTACAGTAATAGCTTTATCTCCACTTAGGTACTTCTCAGCCCAAATACTATGGTGATATTCATGTGCTATTCCTATTCTTAAATAGTCATCCGTAAAACTTTCATGGTATTGGACCAATATTTTATTTGCCCCTACGGTTAGCAAACTTGTATTTTCATTTGTAGAAGGGAGGACACATATCGTTGTTACCTTCTGAGAAGGAATAAGATTTGAAGATTTAAAAAGTGCTTCACTTATAATCTTTTCTGTATCTTTACTGTCAATTTTTTCGTTTATTTTTTCAATTTCTTCAAAGCGATCAGGGGCAGCATTTAGAACTTGATCAGCCATATAAAGATATTCTGCATTGGCAAAACAATCACTATAGATTGGATTAATAACCTCTTCTTTATAAATTTCCAATTTTGATTGCTCTGGGTTACCTTCAACTTTATCTTTATAGTTGTCATAAAGTTTATAGGCATTGACGATTTTAAACTTTTGCTTAGTTTCGGGATGTTCGAATGTGGTAATGATACTTTCAATATTTTGTTTTATATAGGACTTTTCTGTTTGTGTACACGATGCAAGCAGTAAAATGATGTTTATTAGAATAAATGCAGTAAATATTCCCCTAAATTTCTTCAATAACATTTCACCCTTTTTAGAAATTAGATAACAAATAAATTTTACCATATTTTACATTTGTATTTTAGTTTCTTAATCAATCTATTATTATACGGCTATCAGCAATTACATAGTGCTACACCATTCCTATCTTTAAATTCTGAAAATTATGTTAAAATAGATAAAGAACACAGCAAGGAGGGTTTTAAATGGCAATTGAAAAAGTACGTGAGCATTTTGCACAGTGGAATTTACAACACAAAATACAGGAACTAAGTGAAAGCTCAGCAACCGTTGAAATGGCTGCAAAAGCACTTGGCTGTGAACCAGAGCGTATCGCTAAAACACTATCATTTCTTGTAAATGATGGGGCGATTTTAATTGTAGCAGCGGGTGATGCCAAAATTGACAATGCTAAATATAAAGCGATTTTTGGCACGAAGGCTAAAATGCTTGCCAAGGAAGAAGTCAATGCACGTATTGGACATGATATCGGGGGTGTTTGCCCATTCGGTATTCATGATGGAGTTGCCGTTTACTTAGATGAATCGCTTAAACGTTTTGCAACGGTATTTCCTGCCTGTGGCAGTAGCAATTCCGCTATTGAACTTAGCATTCACGAACTAGAAGCATATACACCTTATCAACAATGGATTGATGTCTGTAAAGGTTGGAACGATTAATAAACTAAAATGGAAAGTAAAAATCCACTGAGCCTCCTGCATAGACAGAAAGCAAAGTGGGTTTTACCTTATTTATAGCCTATAGCTAACCAATGGGAATCCCATTCGGTAATTTGATTGCCTACGCGACAAGACAAACCACACGCGCGATTATCAGCGATAAAAGAGCCGATGAGCCATTTCTTAGAATGGAAGCCATCCGTCTGTTGAATATTGATGGAAGGCATTTCAACGTACTGCTGGTAAATAAACAAATTATCATCATAATGTGTGTAGGCAGATGCATTTGTTTTAGAGCCGTCTCCGGCATAAATTTCTACTGTATTGCCTTCACGAGAATAGACAGGTTTTTTCACAAAAGGCACTCCATCTGCTACAAATGGCTCAGCGGACAAATAAGTTGGTAACATGTACTTATTAATTGCAGACCGCTCCTCCGCATTAAATAATAGTGGATCATTTTTCCGCTCCCAAATTAGCCATAATAAAATTTTGGACTGAAGAACATAGGCCGCTGGCGCATTAATAATGGCAAGCTTACGATCTTTTACAAGTTCTAGTAATTGCAGACCAATTCTTTCACCATCAGATGCTATATCGTCAATTAAAAACTCCACTGGATGTGCGGGGCGATATAAAATATCGATTTTTTCCATAGAAGGTGTATAAAGCCCTCTCATTACGCTAGGCGTATCTTTAGAAAAAATAATTAGCTTTTGGATAGGTACATATTCAATATCAAATGGGACACAAGTTTTTAAAAAATTCACCTGGCAATATTCCTCAAAATCCTCTTCAGCCGTTTTTCCTGTTATAACTATTTTAGGTTTTTTAACATCATGTAAATAATGCATTGCGGCAAAAAGTGCACCAGATAGCGTTTTTTGCAATGCTGCTACATCATTAGGATTTTCTAGTTGGAAATGCTGACAGAGCTGTTCATTCATTTCAAACGTTTCTTGGACAAGAAATGGTGTTTCTCCATTCAGTTCTAGACATTTTATATCGCCTTCCTCCGTACAAATAAAATCAAAACGAGCAAGGATGGACTGTTGCTGTAAATAATCCAATTCGATATAAGGCATCATTTCCGACCGAATGCCAAGGGCAAAAAGCTGTTCGTCTGTTAAATGCTTAAATTGTTTTCCAACTTTTAAAAAGATTTGCCAAAGCATCTTCGTGGCGTAATAAATCTCGTCTATCTTCTCTTTTTGCAGTTCCATTACATCGTATAAAGCATATTCTAGATTTTCAAAATCAGAAAAGAAATTAGGAAATTGCGAATAGAATTTTAGCCGTTGCTTACTATATGTAGCGTGTTCCATCGTGCTTCCTCCTTTTCCAGTCGGTTAGGACGAAGACGAGCCTCCTCTAGAAGCCCCTCCAGAGCCGAAACCTGATTTCCCAGCGTTTGATGAAGAGCTATTATACGAACTACCACTTGAAGAGGAACTAGAACCATTGGAATATGAACGCTGACCGCTCGAATAAGAATTCGTGTTAGTCGAATTTGTGTTTGAACCACTAGATGTTGAAGCATTCGAATTCGTATTATTTGATGTAGAACTATTTACATTTGAGCTTGAACCACTTGTTGAGGTGCCAGATGACGTCGAAGAAGAACCTCCCGTTGTGATGCCATTTTTCGAGTTTGTAGCATTCGACTTATTCGTATTCGTTGTCAATCCTGCCGCGCCGCCACTGTGATTGTTACGCTCCGTGCCATTTTTTAAATTACGACTTTTGTAAATGGCACTACCAATCATTGCACCCGCAGTAGCATACATTAACCCATTAAAGAAATGCTGTGCGTAATACGAAGAATTTTCGTCTAAACATTCATAGGAACCATCATCACTTTCTTGCCACTCATCACAAGCATCAGCCATCTCACTGTTATGTACATTTAGCAATTCATCTTCATTCGTCGTTTGGGAATTATTTTCAACCGTATCCGTCGTATTAACGGGGTCAGACTCCTTCACTACCTCCGTTTCAGCATTACCGCATCCTGCTAGTTGCATCACCATAAACGACGCTGTAGTCACTGCCATATATTTTTTTAATTGTTTCGTCATATTTGTACTCCCCTTATTCTTGTTATCTATTTTACGGATAACTTGTCATTTAGTTTCATTAATTTTACAAATTTATACTTTCAATAGTAACAGTATATGATTGTTATTTCAAAAAACGCCAGTGCAATAATGCCCTGACGTTAATTTTTTGCTATTTATGATTTTACCGATACTTTTCTTCCATAAGTCATCCATCTCCACACTTTTTCTAACGGACCCATTTTAAAGAATTTAAACCATATAACACTAAAGATAATTTGAATGACAAAAATGATAATGGCAATTATCACTATATAGGAAGTTGATAGGACTTCAAGTCCCATTAACTTTATTATAGCTAGCCCTATAAAGCTCTGAGCTAAGTAGTTTGTAAAAGCCATTTGTCCAACACGCCCAATAGGCTTTAATATTTTTACAATCGGCTCATGTTCTAAAATAAGCAATAAGCAAGCTACATAAAAATAGGTCGTCGGAATTACACCTAAACCAAGTAGTAAATGAAGATGCGCATCTTGATTTTGAGAGGCAAACCCAATCCAACTAGATAAGCCTATAAACAATGGACATGTTACATAAATCACCCATTGAATTTGCTTGGTATGTTGTCTTACGTTGCCTATCCAATTAGCTTTTGCAACGAGAAAACCAGTTAAAAACATAATAAAAATCGTCATGATATCATTGCCTAAGAAATCAAAAATTGTTGATAAGAAACTTATATTTGGCATAAACATTTGGCCCAATATGCTCACAATATAAACCGCAATCAAGCTAAATAGCCATTTGCTCATTGTAGAAACTTTTGCATGATAAAATGGCAACAAAAAAGACCGATTACTGCATAAGCAGATAAAATGGAGCCCCAGAAAAAATTAAATGGACAATCCCTATAAGAAATAATGCTAGTAATCTTCTTGCAAAGCGCCATCTCGGCTTATCCCCCGAGCTTCAGCACGTGAAGTAAAAATATAATAACCTACACCGAAGAGTAATGAAAAAATCGAAAAAATTTCTTCTCGATAAATATATCAATTACCGTATCTAGTATGCTATTGAATTTGCTATAAACAGGCAATGGTTGTCCTTCAACTACCAACTGATAAGCCCCCACATTTATAAATAATATGCCAAATAGCGCTAAACCACGAATAATATCTAAGGAAACAATCCTTTCCTTTTGTGTAACGGTTGGATTCATTCTCCATAACTCCTTTCATCAATACTGTATTTTTTGCTCCTTCGCAAGTATAACTACGCAACCTTACAGCAGTTTTTTAATTAGCTTACAAAAACCTTAACTGTTCTCCACCTTCTACTAATTAGTAGAAACAAACTTCATAATATGATAGCGTATGTAAAAAATAAATCACTTGAAGGAGTTCTTATGACCATTCGCCTCCAACATATTCGACACGCAACGTCGATTTTATTTATCAACGAAAAACGCATACTAATTGATCCAATGTTAAGTGATGTCAGTAAACTTGCACCCGTGCCATTTACCCGAAATTATCGTAGAAATCCATTAACTCCATTACCTGTTCCACTAAACATTTTTGAAGATATGGATGCCATCTTATTAACGCATCGTCACTTTGACCACTGGGATAAAAGAGCGATGGCTATCCTGAACAAACAGATTCCTGTCTTTTGTCAGCCACAAGATGCCACAGCAATACGGTCTGCGGGTTTTAAAAAGGTAATAGCTATCAATGATTGTTATGAATGGGAAGGAATTCACTTGAAACGACTAGCAGGACGACATGCACCTGGTATTACTGGCAAATTACTAGGACCTGTTTCTAGCTTTTTCTTAAATACGACGGAAGAAGGTTCCATTTATATCGTCAGTGATTGTATTTGGACACCAGCTATAGACAGAGCTTTCAGAGAGTTGCAGCCGGATATCGCCATTTTAAATGCATCAGAGGCACAGATGATATGGGGAACTGTAATAACAATGACGCGCGAAGATGTTGCACGTATTGCTCGCTTATCCCCAAACACAAAGCTTGTGATTGTCCATCTTGAAACCATCAATCATTGCAAATTAAGCCGAGCGCAGTTAACTAATTTTCTAGACGAGCAGCGACTAGCACACGTATCAGTGCCGAATGATGGTGATATTTTGTCGCTTTAATTTTCACTACTTCATCCATTCTTTTTTGAGTTATCACTAGTTTTTCATCTCTTTTCAAATGTGAACGCTACATAATGTATAGTATGAAAACTTTTTTGAAAAGAGGTTATCACTGTGAATAGGAATAGAAAAATAGGATTTTGTTATCCAGGCTATAGATATTGTGGACCGGGATGTTCAAAGCGCACCAACAAATGCAGTTGATTCTTGCTGTAAGAAGCATGACGAATGTTATGCCAAATACGGTAGAACAAAATACTGTGATGATAGGTTTCAAAAATGTTTATTGCCACAAATGAACACCAACAGCAAAATGAGCAGGGACGCTAAATTGTTCTATAAAGTATTTCATTTGCGCCATAACTTCTTTTAGAACAAAATTTTAAGTCTGCTCGACAAACAAGTCAAAAAGCCAAGAATAAATTACATTCTTGGCTTCACTACTCTTTACGAAGTTACAAATTGTTTGAGAATTGTTTGCGTGCCTGGCACCGCCTTACTACTTAATCGGTATCCAAATTTCCGAATATAAATTTTCACTTGTAGGATCTTCATCCGTATAAACTTCTAATTCAGCTGTTCCAGCAGGTTCATATGGGTTGGATGGGAACCATTCCGAGAAAATTTTCTTCCAAGCATTTTGCATCGCATCAGGCATCGGGCCTAGCACTTCAAATACAACCCATTTGGATGCCGGTACTTCCATTGCTAACATATTTTCAGGTACTTCTCCTACGTGATTTGTTGCAATCCAATAGTCTATTAAACTGTTATCCTTATAGTTTTCATCTGGTACACACACACCAAGTACCCCTTTGATTTGCCCGTTGTTTAATGTAAATAATTGCTCGTCCATACCTTGCCCATTTAGTTCATTCCAAAATTGAGGTATGCCTTGTAAATTCTCACCTGTTTGGCAATTATACGTTCTTTTGACACCCACGACTTGAAACTTCTCTTTCTCTACAATGTTATATTTCATTGGTTCTGCTCCCTTCAAAGTCACCTGGATTATCAGGCGATTGTATGATTGTAATGGTCCTTGCTGTTTACGTACTTCACTTGGCGTTACGTTATGCTGCTTTCGAAATGCTTTGGTAAAAGCTTCAGGAGAGTCGTAGCCATATTTGTAGGCGATGTCGATTACTTTACTATCTGTATTGATTAACTCTTGGGCAGCCAACGTTAATCTTCTTCGTCTAATATAATCTGCGATAGACATATCTGTTAAAATAGAAAATGTCCGTTGAAAATGAAAAACAGAGGCATTTACTTCTTGTGCTATTTGTTCTATCGTAATGGTTTCATGTAAATGCTCTTCTATATAATTTATTGCCTTTTGAATCGACTCAATCCAACTCAAATGCCCTCACTCCTTACTTCAAGATTATCGTATTCAATTAATTTCATCCTGTCTTTTTATGCTATCTTTGGACAGGTACCCCCACTTTAATTTCCAAACCTTTACTTCAATCATAATCGTTTCGACGTGCTAATTACATACATAGTTAGCATTTGAAAGTTGAAGACTCTAATTATGCCTATCTTGGACGTCACAACTAAAGCACATGATGCTCACCTTATGAAAAAACATTTCTTTATCTATGTAATGTTGGAATTTGTTCAATTAAATAAATATTTCAGCAATTTTATTAATTATTAGTAGATTCTTAGTATTTCATTAATTTAAAATAAACAGTATTATTAAGTATTATAGATAAATCACCTAATGACATAAGACGCGGAGGATATGACGATGTTAGAAATTAAAAAAGAATTAACAACACAACCAAAAGAAAAACCTGCAGTAGACCAATTAGGGTTCGGACAATTTTTTACAGATCACATGTTTATAGTCGATTATACTGAAGGAATGGGATGGCATGATCCACGCATTATCCCGTATCAGCCACTTTCTATCGATCCATCAGCAATGGTCTTCCATTATGGACAAGCTGTATTTGAAGGCTTAAAAGCTTATGCAACAGTAGATAACGGCGTGCTATTATTCCGTCCAGACCGTAATTTCAACCGTTTAAATCATTCAAATGAGCGTATCGTCATTCCAGCAATTGATGAAGAACTTGCGTTAGAGGCGTTAAAGCAATTAGTAACATTGGATCGTGAATGGGTTCCAACCGCACCAGGAACATCTCTTTATATCCGTCCATTTATTATTGCAACCGAGCCTCACTTGGGCGTACACCCTTCGAATAGTTATCAATTTATTATTATTATGTCACCGTCGGGTTCTTACTACAAAGAAGGCATTAATCCAGTCAAAATTATGGTGGAACAGCACTTTGTACGAGCTGTTGTGGGGGGAACTGGCGAAGCAAAAACCGCTGGTAACTATGCAAGTGCCCTGAAAGGACAAGAAATTGCGCACAAGGAAGGCTACTCTCAAACATTATGGCTTGACGGCAAGGAACACCGTTATATTGAAGAAGTAGGGAGCATGAATATTTTCTTCAAAATAAATGGTACTGTCATTACGCCAGCATTAAACGGAAGCATCTTACCAGGTATTACGCGTGATTCGATGCTGCACGTATTAAAAGCAAAAAACATCCCAGTCGAAGAACGTCGCATTTCAATTGATGAAGTGGTTGAAGCCTATCATAACGGCACATTGGAAGAAGCATTTGGTACGGGCACGGCAGCAGTTATTTCACCTGTCGGAGAGTTGAAATGGCGCGACGAAAAAATCCTAATTAATAACGGTGAAATTGGTGAAATTTCACAAATGCTTTACGATACATTAACAGGCATCCAAAATGGCACGCTTGAAGATTCATTCGGTTGGACAATTAAATTATAGAAATAACAAATAAAAAATAGCTTGAAAAAGCAAAAGTGTTAGATTGACCACAATCAATCTAACACTTTTTTGTTGTCTACTTTGGAAGAAGCTTTTCTCCTCCTCTGCTAAAATATTTTTACTAATGGATGATTTTTAATGACATTGGAATAACACTAAAATAGTAGTACCTTTAGCGCTTTTCCAAAGCTCTACAAAAAAGCAATAGCCATTAGGAAAATCATTTAAGCAAGCTTCATCATCAAGGCTAATATTATTTTTATACTTTGTACGCCATTCAGACTTAACATCATGCGTTACTAAACGCTTTAACGTACTTATTCGTTCCGTTTGATAGTGACAGATAAAAATTTCTTCTAATTCGCCACTAAAAATCATTTGTTCAAGTTCCCGTAACGTAACATTATTAGCGTAAATTTTATTTGATACGCATACTTCATCGTGAAACATCTGATTGTTTTCTTTGTCTATGAAGTAGCCTTTTCTTATCACGTTGTTCAACCCTTTTTGTTTAGTACTTGCCTAAGTAAATTTCGATAACCGTTTGTTACAAAGGTCTGTCATTTCAATCTACCTATACAAAAACTCATACATTTACGTTATAAGTTAATGTTAACTCATCTCCAGGCAGTCCCCGTATTCCCCAATTATGTTTTGGCGTTTCAAAAATCGTAATTTCGATATCTTGAGGCGCTATACGCAGTTCACTATGAATCTTGTCAAACAACAATGTAAATAATTGCTTTTTCGTTTCCACTGTTCGACCTTCAAACATGCTTATTTCAATAATGGTATAGGCATCACTTCTATCACTGGGAAAGCAAAAATCTTCTTTATCCATCGGAAAAATACGATGAAATTTCTTATCTGAAGGCAATGCAAGTGCCTCTACCATACATGCATGAATAATCGTCGATAATGTTGCCTTAATAGGATTTAAGCTATCTTTCACACCATATATTTTAACTTGCCCCATATTATCTCACCCTTCTGGTTACCCCACTTATAACAATTCTATAAAAACTGCGAATGTCCTTTCAATCACTGTCGCTAATGTTGATTGACAATTGCATCGGCTACATGCATGCCACCTAATGTCACAAGAGGTGATCCCCCTCCTGGATGCGTACTGCCACCTACAAAGTATAAGTTTGATGCAATCGAACTCTTATTGGGATGACGAAAAAAAGCACTGCGAAAACTATTGGATGCATACCCATATAAAGCACCCTTATAGCTATTGAAATCTTGTTCAATCGTTTGTGGCGTAATAATTTGCTTTTGTACAATGGCGTCTTTTATATAAATGCTATATCGCTCAAGTTGTTTCATTATTATTTCATCATATTGGTAAGGTGGTGTTTGCCCAGCGGGTGCATTCACTAAAATAAGCAAATTATCACCTTTAGGAGAACGAGTCACATCTGTTTTAGATGAATTGCAAATGTAAATTGTCGGCTCGTTCGCATAAACCTTTTGCTCAAATAGTTGCTCAAACTCGTTAAAATAGTTTGGTGAGAAAAAGACATTATGGTGTTCCAAAGATGCTATCTTTTTATTTAAGCCTGCTAGAATAACGAAAACCGAGGACGATGGCGTAATCTGCCTCTTTTTTGCGAGAAAGCTACTGTCCATTAACGTTGGCATTGCCTGTAAAATATCTGCATTTACTACCAATAAGTCACTAGAAATTTTCTCACCCTGTTTGAGTTCAATACTTTTTGCTACACCATTGTCTATATCAATATTTGTTACTTCACTGTTCGTATAAATTTTCACCCCAAGCTCGCGTGCACGCCTTTCAAAACCTTTGGCAATTGAAGCTGTCCCACCAGGTACATAATAAACGCCTTCCACAAGTTCTAAATAGGCAATCATCGCAAATGTGGCAGGTGTCTTATACGGAGACGACCCAATATACGTTGCATACCGCATAAAACATTGCAAAACAAAAGGATTCGTAAAATAACGTTGCAAAAACTTTTCCAATGTTTCAAAGGGTCGAACTGCTAAAAGCGCGTTGGCTAGTTTCGGTGATATAAAATCCTTTTTTGATAGAAAAGCTTTATTTAAAAAATGCTGTCTTGCTAAAAAGTATAGTCGAGATATTTCTGTAATAAAGGCTGGATAATTTTTTGCTCCATGTGGATCTAAATGCTGTAACTGACGAATCATAAACGCTCGATCATTTGACAAATAAAATGTTTCGCCATTTACTCCTACATTTTTCATATGTGGTTGTACCTCAACAAAGCGAAAATAAGGGGCTGCATCAACACCTGTTTGTTCAATTACTTGATTAAAGACATAAGGCATCGTTATCGTATTCGGTCCAAAATCAAAATAGTAGTCACCTAACGTAACTGGACGCATTTTACCGCCCAGCGTACTATTTTTCTCAAATAAATGCACATCGTATCCTTTATGTGCAAGTGAAATGGCACAGGCAAGCCCGCCTAACCCACCACCAATAATACTAACCTTCATTTATAAGACCTGCCTTTCCAAGTATAAGCTCCCCCTGTTTTCGATAACACAACTGAACGCCATAAAATACATAACAACGCCACAACAGACCCTGAAATACCCAAACTATAAACGATTGGTGTTTTACTTGCGATATCACAAATCATTCTGTGTATAACTGTGATAATAAAAGGAAGTATGAAAAGTGGTTGCCACGTCGTCACACCATACACACCAAAGATCAATGGCATGATATACAATAGCGAATAAAATAATGTTAAACCAATTGCCATTGGGATTGATCGACCAATTCCTACAAAAATATTTTTAGAAAAACCTTCCCACGTCTCTTTACTCGTTTCATACATATGACAATGCACACAATCCGTAACATTGGTCAGTAATACACGATGGCCATTCCGCTTCAGTATTTGTGCAATATGTATATCTTCTACTAAAGAGCTTTTTACTGCCTCATGTCCGCCTATTTGGTCATAACTTGCCGTTTCAAAAAACATAAATGCGCCATTTGCAGCCGTGGTAGCCGGAATTTTGGTAAAGTTTGCAAGTGCAATTGGTAAATGGAAATAGACAATAAAATGCATCATTGGAATAAGCATTTTATCAAGCCAATTTGTATAATGGAATTTAGGAAACCCTGTAACTAGTGACGCATTGTATTGTTTAGCTCTTGCTATTGCATAGGTAAGCGTATGTTGATGTAGTGTCACATCTGCATCAATAAAAGCTAAGAAACGACCATGCGCATGTTGACGGAGCTGATAACAGGCGTGTACTTTTCCAATCCAGCCTTCCTTTAATAGTTCGCCACGAATAACTTGAAATCTAGTATCATCCCCAATTTCTTGAAGTAATAATGAATAGGTGCTATCAGTCGATTGATCTTCATAAATTATTATTTCTATATTTTCATAGCGAATATTCTTCAGCATTGCAATGCAATTTTGCACATTTCTTGCTTCATTTCTCATCGGCACTAATACTGAAATCAAGGGATACTCATGCAAGGTGAAGTGGCTTTTTAAGTTAGGTAAGAAAGTGAGATTTAAAATCGTCCATATGCAAAAACCTAGTAAGATGCTCATTAAAATAATCAAATTCACACCTCATAATATATTGATATATTTTTCATAATGATTTGTAACTACATCTTGCTTCAACGAATTCAATTGGGCTGTCATGATTTCCTCAAAATGCTGTGTAAGAATTTCACTGTTTCTTCCTTCTGTCTCGATGGGACCTCCAATAGAAATCCATACTTCCCCTTTTATCATATGGCGAAAAGTATAGTATATCGTAACTGGAATAACAGGAATTCGAGGAGATTTTCCCGCTAAAAAAGCGGCCCTCTTTTGAAATTGTAATGGTCGTGCTTCTAAATGAACCTCTCCCCCTTGTGGAAACAAGGCAACACTTTTTTCTTCATATAATAACTTTTGTGCATAACGGAGCGATTGCACCACATGCTTTGTACTTTGAGAATTGACAGAAAAAGCACCGATCCATTTAAAAATCGGTACTTGTTTTATGCCATCTTCATGCGTCATCATATAAATTGGTGGTACTTTCTGTCGCTTTTCCAGTTGAAAAAATATAAGTCCATCCCACCAGCTACTATGATTGGCAATAAAAAGGGCATTTTTTGGCAAGGGCTCCTCTATAGCAAGCCAAATTTTATGAAAATAGCGATTTAATAACCTTTGTTGCACGAGGTGAAACATCCAAGCAGCAACTTTACTTTTTTTTGCCTCAAACATAATGTTCATCTCGCTTCATAGTTACAAATAGGATAGCTAAAACGATTACTGGAATGATTGCTGCTAAATAGAGTTTGTTTAACAGGGCAATAAATGCAAACATACAAATCATTAAGCTATATAAAAGAACCATACGTCGTTGCCACTGCTTATCTACGTTTAGCAAGTTGCCAAAGAGCCCTATGACAATATGTAAAACCAAAGCAGTTAAAAACCAGCCAAGAAAATTCGTCAGTGGAATGTCATAATAATACCCGCTCTGTTCCCATATCCAATATTCTTTGACTTTAAAGGAAACAGGATCAAGCACTAAATCAAACACCACTGCTAATAGACTAGCAATGATAGAGCGAATCCACCTATTTGGTAGACGAACAATATGCACTATCGCATGGGAAGTGGCAATCACCATAATCCAAGCGAAACCAATTGCAATAGGCACGCCAAAAAGATTAGGTGCGAAATATTGCGTATAATGATAAGAACCAAAAAGTATGGAATGAGTAGATCCTAAATATTCGACAATAAACGTTGTGATAAAAATGAGTGTACTAATACTCACACCATAAATTGGACCAAATCCCCTAACAAAATAAATTACCCCAAGCACACCCGCTGTGATAATAAAAACACTGTTTGCCCATTCAAGCCATGTTGGCAATAGATTAAATCCTACTAAAATCACACCGAAGCTATACCAAATAAGAAAAAAATAAAAAATATAATGTTGCCACCTCATAAAGTTGTGCTACCCCACCTTTTTGTATTTTTAAAAAGATTCATACTAACCTTATGAACTTAATCCTTAGACATTGCTCCGGTGCGATGAAAGGAAAACGCTAGATTACTAGATTTATCATTAAATTTGTACCGCATCAATGCCGTTACCATGCCCTTTTGGCATTTTAGGGTCAAAGAGTTCTACTTTTGGTAATGGCTTGACAGCAAATTCAGTCATCTTCTCTTTTCTTAAAATACCATTTGCCGTAATACGTGCCGACTCTAAAATAATAGGTAATCCACTTCCTGGATGCGTACCTCCTCCTACTAGCCAGCAATGATCTAACTCTTCAAATTTATTATGAGGACGGAATGTTAGCATTTGTGTTAACTGATGTCCTAGATTAAAGGTCGCCCCTTTATATACATCCATTTCCTCTTCCCAACCTCTTGGTGAAATCATTTTTTCTTCCTCAATATATTGCGCAAGATTGTCAACCCCAAGTTTCTGTTCAAGCATTCCTATTAACATATCACGATAGTCTTTTTCACATTTCTCCCATTCGATATTACTAAAGTTATTCGGTACAGGTGCAAGAATATAGAGCGTTGATTTCCCTTGTGGTGCAACTGTTGGATCAGTCACAACAGCATTTTGGATATAAATGGAAGGGTCATCTGATAATATTTTGGCATTCGTAATATCTTCCACATTTTGACGATAGTCCTCAGCAAACCAAATTGTATGGTGTGGCAAATCAAATGTTTTATTGACACCTAGATATAACATAAATGTTGAACAAGAGTATTTTTTCTTGTCTAACTTTTCCTTCGAATATTTTTTAGTACACCTGGTTCTACTAGATTCGTCATGGCATGAGCAAAGTCTCCGTTAATAATGACATCATCAGCCGCAACTTTTTCACCATTTTCTAAAATAACACCTCTTACTTTACGTCCATCTAACCATAATTTTGATACACCTGTGCCTGTAAAAATTTCTCCATTATTTTCACGTACAACTTTAGCCATCGCTTGTGTCAACTTGTTCAAGCCACCTTTAACATGATAAACCCCATAGGCATGCTCAATATAAGAGAGAATCGAAAAGGCACCTGGACTTTCCCAAGGAGACATACCAAGATATTTCGCTTGGAAAGTAAATGCAAGCTGTAATTCTTCTTGTTTATAATAACGCGATAATGTATCAATTAAAGATTTACCGACTTCTAGCTCTCCTAATGCTTTTAAAACCTTTGGTTGAAGTAAATCTGTAAAGCGATTCATACTCGTTTGTAGAACAGGGGCTAATTTTTCTAATTTGCGATTTGTTTCCTTCATATATCGCTCATAGCTTCCTTCATTTCCCGGGAAAAGCTCATTCATTTGGCGAATCATTTCGTTTCTGTCACGTGTCATTTTAATTTTTTTATCACTAAAAATCAGCTCATACATAGGATTCAAGTCAATTAGCTCTATGTAATCATGAATATTTCTTCCGGTAAGTTCAAAAATCTCTTCTACAATATATAGCATATTTAAAAATGTAGGACCCATATCAAACTTGTATTCGCCTAGCTGTATTTCGCTCGTTCTCCCACCAATATAATTCTTTTTCTCAAATACTTTTACATTGAAACCCTTTGCAGTTAGCAACATCGCTGATGCTAACCCACCCGGGCCAGCTCCGATAATAATGATTTCTTTGTTCTTTTTCATCATAAAACCTCCCTATATCCTTAGTTAGCTAGTATTTGCAAAGTTGTTTTAAATGGTCATGTTCTTGTATAAGTAATCCAGTTTTATATTATACAAGAATTCTACAACAAGTATACAACTGCTGTACAAAAATTTGCAAATAATAAAGAAGCTAAAAAATGCAAAAAAAATATCCTGAACAAAAGCTTGTACAACACAAGCTTCATTCAAGATATTATTGTTTATGATTTTACAGTTTCCGTTGAGGATGCATGCTCGGTTTTCCAAAGAGGTAACCTTGAAAAAGTTGATAACCATTTTCCTTTAACCATTCAAAATCTGCTCTGCTCTCAATACCTTCTGCTAACGAAATCGCATTCACTTCAAATGCCTTCGCTAAAAACTGCTTGGCTACTGCTTGCTTTTCACTATTTCCGCTAACACCTTGAACATATTTGATGTCCAATTTCATATATTGAGGCTTTAAGTCTGCAAGCATTTCCAGCGTGTTGTACCCTTCACCAACATCATCCAAGGCATATTGAAAGCCCTTTTGCTTATAGTAATTGAGAATGGATTTTAAATGCTCAATGTCATCGACTTTGTCTGATTCGACTACTTCAAAAACAAATTGATTCGGATCAATGCCTAATTGATTTGCTAATTGTACCGTTGTTTGCAAACAAAACTCTGGGGAATAAATAGACGTGGGAATAAAGTTTATAAACGTCTTTTTCTTCAATACTGCTGAATAGCTCACTGCCGCCATTCTACATATGCGATCTAGAGCATATAACCGTCCTCGACTTCTCGCTGCAGTAAAAATTTCATTAGGATAGATGAGAGAACCATCCTCTCTCGGAAACCTAGATAATATTTCATAAGCATAAATTTCTTCATTTGCATCGACAATCGGTTGAGAGTAGCTAATAACAGATTTCTTCCTGATTACTTCATCAATCCACTTCATCTCTAAAATCGGCTCGATTTCTGTAATAGGTTGCCACGTTCTATTGTCAAAACGAAAATAAACTTGCGCTAAATCCATAAAATCATGGCAAAAATCAACAAATTCCCTAACGCCTGACTCTTTAATCATGAAGTAATCATCCTTCACTGAAAGCAAAAAGCCTCTTCTTTTAAAATGATGAACTACCTTTTCCATTAGTGATAGATTTCGATGTCCCTTTAACTGTATGTCAAACTGTAACTCTAAAACTAAACAGCTTTTACAAGGCATATTTATTCCCCCAGTGTAGTAACGAAATGACGAATTTTTATTCTTCCCTGTCGAACTCGATTAGTCTAATGAACGAACAAAATAACGACTCTCCTCTTATTTTCGTTAAATTATACAATTATGGATTTTCATTATCAATTAATCACTACGCATTATTACTAGTTCTTGCGTTTTTCTCCGCCATACACTTAGCTTAGAAGGATTTCAGATGGCTACAATAAATTGTTTGGCAGCCTTTTAACAGAAACTCCTTATTTAACTATTGGAAAATTCACCTTATTTACCCAATCGTGAATAAATCGTGCTTGATGGGTGTTTAAATGAGGAAGATTATGTCGGGAAAAGAATCGATGTTCATGACTTTCTTCAGTACGCTGAAGTAATTGGCCTGTGAAACAACTTGAGTGGAAAATAATTTGGACGCTAAACACTTTGTCTCCATTCGAATATGTTGCAAAACCTTCTTGTCCAGAATAAATACCAAACAGCTCTAATTGTTCGGCTTTTAGTCCTGTCTCCTCATAAGTTTCACGCACTGCGGTTTCAAGAAATGTCTCTCCAGGTTCCATTACACCACCTGGTATACCCCAAACATTTTGATCTGTTCGATGCTGTAGTAATATTTGATTGTTTTTCTCAAGAATAATGCCACAACCGATAGTCATTAGCATTTCATTTCCAATTAGTTTGCGAATTGATTGTATGTAGCTCATTTTGTCCTCCTCAATGCCCTTTTTCGTAAAGCTCACTTTAAAAAACAGCTTCTTTCTTTAGCAGTTTTCTGTTTCTAAAGCTTTGAATAATATTTCTCCTGGTAAACCATCTATTTCAACTAGATTTAATTGATGCATAGGAAACACCCTTGAATTGATTTAAGATTTTCACTTACCTTTTAGCACCAAAAATATTTTAACATATATATCCATACACATAAAACGTCGGTAATTTTTTGCAAAGCAACGATGTATGAAGTAAAAAAATAGGGCAAGAATAAAAGTATAAATTTCATTATGAGGTGAATGGATGAAAAAATTAATTATCGGTACATTTACAGCAATTCTAGCAACAGGGCTATTATTTGGATGTGGTACATCAAAAGATAAAACAGAGCCCAATGATACGGAAGCACCATCTACACACAAAGAACATATGGAAGATCCCAATAAAACAGAAGACACATCAAAAGAATAACTTCTCCTATAATGCAAGAACAGTAACCAAAAAACCAGCTCAAATCATCAATCGAGCTGGTTTTTAATTATTTACAAAAACATAATGTTATTTCATGCAATCGAGGATAAAATTGTATATGTATAGAAAGAAAACTATATTTTAGGAGGGTTTTAATGTTCCAAACTGTAGACCATTTTATACACTCTTGGGCATTTGAAGCGAGTGCCACACAAAATTACCTCAACACGTTGACAGATCAATCACTTACGCAAGCCATCACAGCAGAAAATTGGACTTTAGGACGCATTGCTTGGCATACTGTAACTGCTATTCATATTATTACATCCAATACAAACTTAACGTTCGAAGCTCCAACAGTTGATGTTCCTGTCCCTACCTCGGCTCAATATATAGCAGACCATTATCACCAAGCTAGCAGTGCATTTGTCCATGCATTAAAAACGCAATGGAATGACAAGACCATGACGGAATATATACAATTTCTAGGCCAAGAAATACCGAATGGGTCACTATTATTGTTTTTAATGCAACATCAGAGCCACCACCGTGGGCAAATGAGCGTTCTTATGCGACAGGCAGGATTAACCGTTCCAGGTATCTATACTCCTTCAAAAGAGGAATGGGCAAACTTTGGTATGGATGCCCCACACATGTAGCGCAATTTAAAAATGATGAAAAGTGTTAGAATGCCTGCCGGCAATTCTAACACTTTTTTGCTACGACAGGGACTTATCGAAAATCCTTGCTAATTTCCAAACTTCTACCAGACCGAGGAGTTTTTTTGTAGTGTTGTCTAGTATAATTCGCCTTTTGTCAAGATTATGGCATTTCCTCCCACCATCACTCTTGGATCATTGTTATGTATTAATTTAGTGATAATGGTAGAAGGTCTGCCCATGCTATAGCCTTGCAAAAACGTGAATTCTTCATTAAATTTCGTTAACACGTGATTATGAAAAAGATAATACGTTAACGCACCATTGGAAGTCCCTGTTGCTGCTTCTTCATCAATCCCATAGAGCGGGCAAAAGTTTCTACTCTCTGCTATTCCCTTGTCTGTGTCCAGTGTAAATGCATGAACGCCTCCTATATTATGGCGTTTGGCATATTGTGTAAGGGCATTAAAATCAGGGTTTAACGCGTATAATGCATCTTTTGTTTTGATTGGAAGCATCATATCCCAAAGCCCAGTGCTTACAGCTTGAGGCACTAGTTTAAAGTGATTATCGCCAATCTGCTCTTTATCCATATTAAAAAGAGTAGACAGCTTATCATAATCATCAAAGATTTTCCCAAGTCTTGGTTCAGCTTGCTCCATCATGACAAATGATTGATTCACTTCAACAGCCAGTGTGCCCGCCAGTGTTTTCATATAGTAAGTATGGTTATCTTCAATCGTTTGACAGTCCAATAGCGCTTTAAAGGAGGCTATTGTAGCATGGCCACACAGTGCTACTTGGGAAGTTGGTGTGAAAAATTTTATATCAAAATGATTATTGTCTATTTTTTTAATAAAGGCTGTTTCTGAAAAACGAACCTCTGCAGCAAACTTTTGCATAAATTCTTCGTTTAATTGTTCATAAATCACTACGCCTGCCGGATTTCCGCCAAACTTTGTCTCTGTAAAAGCATCAATTACATAATAGTACAAAGCTAATTCCCCTTTATGTTGTATAATTTGCCATGCTGAAATCGGTGAACGAAGCAGGACATCAATTAAAATGCTTTTCGTTGGTAAATTGCTGTAGTAATACCCCACGAAAGTAAAAATACTAGCAAAATCACCACTGTTGCAGCTATATAAATTGTTGTAATGGATAAGTGGATAATAAAATCCGTTATGGCTGTTAAATGTTCAGCTAAAAAGATCACAATAGACGGTCCTATACCTGCTAAAAGGATGAAACTAAACATGATAACCATTGTGATATAACCTGGTTTAAATATATAAAACATTGGCAAAGTAAGGGAAACAAATAATATAAATAACCCTACAGAAATTGCGATATCCGTTAGTGAAAACGTTTTATTAAAGACCATTAATGCTAAGCTTGTCACAGCAATGGATAAAATCATATAAACTAATGCTCCAAGATAGCGTGAAGCAATAATTTCCTTGCGTGTGTATGGTAAAGAATTTAATAAAATATTCGTTTCTGCTTTTTCATCGTAAGCATAAGCATTAAAAGGAATAAAAATACTAGCTACTAAAAAGATAAGAGCAGGATGCGAATCCATAAAAATAAAGAATGCTATAAAAGGAATAAACGTTAAGAGTAGCTTTTTTTGCATGATTACATCGCGCCTGATTAAATTAAACATAGCTTCCTCTCCCTTTCATGTAATACATAATATCTTCCAATGATGCTGGGTCAATGATAACGGACTCCCCGAAAATATTTTTCACTGCGCTAATATTATCCGTTAATGCTTCAAAACCTGTAGATGCACGATGAATGTGTACAAAGGCTTGTTCTGTATCTCGATCCAGCAGATCCACTCTTCCTTTCACAATAGCATAGTTTTCTGTAACATCATGAATGGACTTATTAAACACTAATTGTCCTTTTTGTATAAAAGCTATATAATCTGCAATTCGATTTAAGTCTGTGGTAATATGCGTGGAAAAGAAAATAGTACGATTCTCATCAATCATTAACTCTTGTAAGAGATTCAACAGTTCTCGTCTAAAAATTGGATCTAAACCTGCAGTTGGCTCATCCATTAGTATTAGCTCGGCATGATGTGATAACGCTATCGCCAACGAAGCCTTCATTTGCATTCCTTTTGAGAAAGTTTTCACTGCTTTATTCATCGGTAATTCGAATTGTTCCACATATTGATAAAATAATGTATCATCCCAGTTTTTATAAGCTGGTGCAACAATACGCTTGATATCTTTTAAGTTGAGCCCTTCAAAAAATACATTGCCATCATATACAAACCCAATGCGTTCCTTGATTGCCTTCTCATGGGTCTTGTAGTCTAAGCCAAAAACCTTCACTTCCCCTGCATCTGCCTTTAATAAATTCATCATCATCTTTATCGTTGTCGATTTACCAGCCCCATTTGCCCCTATAAATCCTGTTACAAACCCTTGCTTTACTTGTAAATCAATATTTTTCACTGAAAAACCTTTAAAATGTTTTGTTACGTTTTTTAACTCAATTACATTTTCCACTTATCTCACTCCTCAGACAAAATATCCAATAATTGATGCAATTCATCGAGTGACAGGCCAATTTCTTTACTATTCGTTATAACGGCACTCAACTGCTCCTCAATGACCTTCTGTTTTTTCTCTCTAATTACTTCAAGATTTTGCTCTGCGACAAAAGAACCCTTTCCAACAATAGAATAGATAAAGCCTGCTTTCTCTAATTCCTCATAAGCACGTTTAGTCGTGATCACACTAATTTGTAAATCCTGTGCGAGTTTGCGCATCGAAGGTATGGCTGCACCCTCTTGTAGCTCCCCAGCTAAAATAGACGATTTCATTTGATTTGTAATTTGTTCATAAATCGGCTCCTTTGAACTATTGGAAATAATTATTTGCATGCTAATCCCTCTTCTTCCTATTTTCAAAACCTCTTTGTATGATGTCATGTATTGCTTGAATGAGAATGGCAATCACGTGAACTGTTGTGACCAAATTAAAAAATGGAAAGGAATAAAGAGCAATCCATTTAGTAAAGAGCTTCAAATCGAGTATCCATCTTGCAATTCTGGCAAATAAGTTGCCACTATCGTTGATATTTGGCTCCAGTAAAGTGCCATCAATAGCGATAAAAATCAATTGAACAATCAAAAAGGCACCAATGGTAAGCACCCATCGTTTTCCAAGTTGATTGTTATATACTTTATCAGTTCCTATCATTTAATCTCCTCTCTATAGCTCACTTAGCACTCCAAATTCATTATAATGTATATATACTATATACACATTATATACAAAATTAAAATTTGTGCAACTTTTTCCAAAAAAATTCCCGTGGCTATTCTTCACAGTTATGACCAAACCTATCAGTAGAATTAAAAAAAGACACGCACAAAGCAGGTTATGACCCTGTCTGTTCATGCCTTTGAATTTCATTGCTCCAATTTTTAGTTATCTCCAAATTTACCTCAATTCCTTCTAAAATGCTCTTAGCTTTAGTAACTACAGCATTCGTCATCAAGTAATCATCCTTTCGTGTAGCGTCATATAGCCCACCATTACTTTTTGATTTCTTCAGCTAACTCCAAAATAATGCCCTCTGGACCTCGCACGTAGCAAAGCTTATAGCGTTCTTCGTATTGCTGTATCTCACTAAAGATTTCCTTACCGTTCTTTTTTAGTTTGGCAACAATCGCTTCAATATTTTCAACAGCAAATGCGATATGTCGGATACCCAAAGTATTAGCACAGGGTAGCTGAAAATCCCCTTTAGCTAACGGGGAATAAAATTTTATTAGTTCTATCCAAGTCTGACCGTCCGGCATGCCCAATCCCACACACGCTACTTTTGCGTCAGAAAGCCCAGCTGCATATCCCATCAACTCTCCTGCCATTTCCCATTCCCCTTTCACTTCAAGTCCAAAATCGAGAAAAAACGCTTTAGCGGCAGAGAGGTCATTGACAATTATCCCTATATGATCCATTCTTTTAATCTTCAACTTTTACCCCTCCTATATCCCCTTATTTTACTAGTATGTACAATGCAACTGCTAATAATAGCCTACCAGCATTGCCAGTAAAAATTTTATTTTATGTGCATTCTTCTCTATATATTTTTTTCTGGATTGATTAGCTCTTGGGTTACTTAACTTAAAACTTTGTTTTGGAATTATTGTCTATATAATTTTCACCTCTCCTTACATAAGAACTCGACTTTCTTAAAGATTGTCGTTATCAACTTAAAAGCCATTTTCATCTAACGAAGTTTTCACTTAAGTTTATCGAATTTGAATATGTGAAAAAAGAATTGTTGATGTTATTAGGTGATAGAATTGTTGGCATTGAACATATAGGAAGCACTTCTATAAAGGGATTGGAAGCGAAACCAATAATCGATATTATTGTGGGTGTCGAAGATTTAGATGAAGTATCCAGCTTTATTACCCCTCTTAGTGAAATCGATTTTGAATATGTTCATAAACCTGAGTTTATATATAGATGTTTTTTTAGGAAAGGATTATGGGGACAGGGTACTTGTCATTTGCATATTTGTGAAATTAACAGCAGTGAGTGGATTGAAAAATTATTGTTTCGAGATTATCTTAGATTACCCCTCCATATAGCTAAAGAGTATGCTTCATAAAAAAAAGAACATGCTTCTAAATATAAGTTCGATAGACCAACATATACAAAGAAGAAAGATACGTTTATTAAAACCATTATTGAAAATAGCCAAGAAGGAAATTACTGAAAATAAACATCTTTTATTCATGTTACGGGGAGCTTTAGTGAAAACAGCGACAACCATTGCATCCATCTGGTTAACCATCATAAAACATCATTATTCACTGCTCGCACGGTTGACTCAAACGATTTTGTATTTGAATTGCTGTTAGGGTAGTCGCCATGAATGCACTCTTTTTTTAAAAATAAAAAGCCACCCAAATGAGTGACTTAATAAGTTAATTTAAATTTATTATACCTGTTTCTGTTCCCCAAAAACCAGTTTGAACTTGTAAATCAAGTCCAGTTAAACCTGCTGGAACTTCAAATAAAACATTTCCTGTTAATGCAAGACCTGGATTTATACCTTCATATAAAAAATATTTATCATCTGCAACAATAATGGATGATGGTGAGTATTCTGCCCCATTAGATGCAATTAGTTTAAAGAAACTTGAATCTGTATTAATTGATTCTGTTCCATCATTTCTCACAGTTACGTTTACATTTAAGAAAACAGCACCTTCTGCTTCAGGTTTATAATTCATATAACCACCTGCAGCACTAATCTCATTAGTTTCACCTATAGAATTAGCTTTAAATGTCACTTTACCTACAGTAAGTTCTTGACCAATACTAACTTTTTTATTTTCATTAGTAGATTCCTCTTTTTTACCATCGTCTTTAGTTGTGGCTGAAACAGGCTCTTTTTCTTTTTCAGTTACTTTTTTACTATCATCACCAAGTAATGCACCGATAATGATTAATAATACGAATAAAGCAACAATACCACCACAACCAAATTTAAAAAATTTTTTCATAAATATATCCCTCCTATCCATAAATATACATGTATTTGAATTACAATTCTATTACTATTTTCATAAAATTACTTTTTTAATTCAAATTTCAACATTATTCTCGCCTCTTCCAATGAAAAAACACCCTTAATTGAGAGTGTCTATTATCTAAAATAGTTTTACTTTCTCTATTACCTTATTCAAAAGAGTATGTTCAGTAAGAATTAAATCGATTTCAAGGACATACCATTTGACCAGAAGAGTTTTTACATGGTGATATTTGTTCCACCGCACTTGGTATGTAGATTTAGTGTTCAACATGCTTTTAATTGTATAACAAGTTACGATCAAAAATTTTGTGATAAGTATAAGGTTTTCAAGATAGGAACATTACATTAAACCAATCAAAATTAATGGTATCTCCAATATTTATTTTTTCCAGATAAGGATTTATATATCCAATTTAAATACATACTGGATAAATCCTCTGGTATAATAAATAGACCATGAATTAACTCTTATATTATTGCGTGATAACAAATCGCCTCTACACTGGGCAATTTGTGGACAGCAAAACAAACCCATGTGGGCAAAAATACAAAGAAGTGTCGGAGCGCTACAGCCCCAACACTTCTTTTCTAGTACATCGTCAAATATTCATCGCGTTCCCAGTCGTGGACGCATTAGGGGTTTTCTGTCCCTATTAAATATGGAAAATCCCCAAATGTATGCTAAAAATCCAATTTTTTTAAAATCTCAGGAAGTTTTAAATAATCATCAATTATTGCATCTGCTTCTATATCAGTCCATTGATTATCTCTTTTCCAAATCCCCTTCATTCCAACGTTTTGAGCAGCTTTCACATCATTTTCTGGATGGTCACCAATAAATACACTTTCTGAAGGTTCTACGTTTAATTTTTCTAATGCATTTATAAAGATTTGAGGATTAGGTTTCTTCATTCCTTCCCATTCAGATACTAATATTACGTCAAAATATTGATCAATGTTCAAAGCTTTAATATTTTCCATTTGGAACTGACCGAACCCATTTGTAATCATGCCTAAAGCGATTTTATTATTTTTCAGCTCCTCCAACATTTCATGAATATGAGGAAATCCTACACAATGATTTTTGAATTCTTTTAAATAATCTTGTAGAAATACTTCGCATGTTACTGAAGATATATTAAATTCATCAATCAGTTGTTGGTATACTTCATACTTCCAAATATATCCACTATTGTCTAATTCAATAAATCTTGAAATATACTGCTCTTTTGAAATATGAGATAGTAACTCAAATAATCTTTCATATTGCTGGTTTATAAAAAGCTCAATCGATTTATCACGATTCAATAAAGTTCCATCTAAATCAAATAATACAGCTTTAAACATTTTAGAATTCCTCCCACAGGACAATATTTACTCAACATTAATATTACCAAAATAATCCACTTTGTAATATAAACATTTCCCAAAGCAGGATTATAGGATATTTTTCTCTTAACATTATAAATTTCAAATGAACTACAAAAAATAATTGTTTTTTAGTTCTAAAAGGAGAGCTACTATTATTAAGTGACATGGAAACAATTTTTAGAAACTATAACAGCAAAACAAACCCATGTGGGCAAAAAAACAAAGAAGTGTCGGAGCCTTACAGCCCCAACACTTCTTTGTTAGTACATCGTCAAATATTCATCGCGTTCCCAGTCGTGGATGCGTGTGCGGTATTTGTTCCATTCAATTTCTTTCGCTGCAGTGAACTTTTCAAAAATATGAATGCCTAGTGCGTCACGAACGGTATGGTCCATTTCTAGTTCTATCAGTGCATATTCTAATGAAGATGGTAAACTATCGATGCCATTCATTTCACGTTCTACACGATTCATTTTATAAATATTTCGGTCCACAGCGTCTGGTGGTGTTAAGCCTTTGCGAATCCCATCGAGCCCAGAGGCTAAAATAACTGCCATTGCTAAGTATGGGTTGGCTGCTGGATCAACAGAACGCAATTCAATACGTGTGGAAAGTCCTCGCGCCGCAGGGATACGAATAAGCGGTGAGCGATTTTGTGCTGACCAAGCTACGTAACATGGCGCCTCATAGCCAGGCACTAAACGTTTGTAGGAATTGACTAATGGATTCGTTACTGCTGTAAAGCCGTGCACATGCTTCATAATCCCTGCCATAAAACTACGTGCCGTTTGACTTAATTGCAATTCTGCATGTTCATCATAGAAGGCATTATTTTCTCCTTCAAATAATGACAGATTAAAGTGCATTCCTGAACCATTCACTCCAAATAAAGGTTTCGGCATAAAAGTTGCATGCAAGCCGTGTTGAGCTGCTACCGTTTTAACAACTAGTTTAAACGTTTGAATGTTATCACATGCTTCAATGGCACTGGCATATTTAAAGTCAATTTCATGCTGACCCGGTGCCACTTCATGATGGGACGCTTCAATTTCAAAACCCATGCCCTCTAGCTCCAGCACAATATCCCGTCGACAGTTTTCACCTAAATCCGTCGGCGCTAAATCGAAATACCCACCGCTATCATTTAATTCCAGTGTTGGATGGCCTTTTTCATCTAGTTTAAATAAGAAAAATTCCGGTTCTGGTCCTAGGTTAAACGAAGTAAAGCCCAATTCTTCCATTTCTTTTAAGACGCGCTTCAAGTTAGAGCGTGGATCGCCCTCAAATGCTGTACCGTCTGGCCGTGCAATATCACATATAAAGCGTGCTACCTTGCCTCTTTCAGCCGTCCACGGGAAGATTACGAATGTATCAAGATCCGGGCGTAAATACATATCGGATTCCTCAATACGAACAAATCCTTCAATTGAGGAACCATCAAACATCACTTTATTGTCTAATGCCTTAGCTAACTGACTAACTGGTATTTCTACATTCTTGATTGAGCCCAATATATCAGTAAATTGTAGGCGAATAAATTTCACATTTTCCTCTTTCACCATGCGGATAATATCATCTCTAGTATGATGTTTCATTCTTCACCACTCCAATTTGTCATTTTTCTTAACATCCGTTTTTTAGAACTGCTTTTAAATTACACTAAAACAACTAGTGAGCGCAATGGGCATGTAAGGTTTTATTACATAGAATTTTTAGAATATTCTTATCTTCTTTTTAGATGTATAGAAGCCTACTTGTTGCCCTTTCATTGTCCACCCTAAATAAAAGGCTAGTGAAATAGTCTATAAGTATCAATGTTTGAGCAAAAAATAAAACTTAAATATTAATTAAAATATATTTTATATAGAACATTAGTCTTGCTTTTTTTATATTTTGCTGGTACATTAAAAGCGAATTTATTTTTATAGAGTTTATTGGATACTTTGAACTATTCAATAAATGGATATTTACCATTGTCTATTAAAGTAATTGTATAATTCGAAAGTACCTTTTATAATTATGACGTTGGTGGATAAAGACCTTTAATTCCATCTAGTTCTATACTCCCTTTAAACGGTCTTAAACTACCAAGTTAAAGCCCAACTTCGCAAGCTCCAAGTAAAAGATTAGTCATCGCCAAAATTTTCTTAACAATGCATGGTCACCAACTAAAATACATAGACTTCCTAGTATTTTTCACTGCTATAGGTGTGACATGTACTACGAGGGTGATAACAGCAATATTTAAAACTATACGTTGCGAGTAAACTCGTTCTCTACTTGTGAATACACACTACCGTTAAATAACGAACTTGTTAAACATTACGGATTGTGATTAAATCGTTAGCTACATAATCTAGCGTTTAGAAGGTTACACAGAGCCTAACAAGGTATATTTATGACGATAATGACAGCTTTTGTATGAAAAGAAACATTTTTTATGCGCTAAAAGCCTTTCCCTTAATGGATTCAGGCACTTCCATTTATTATTTTCTCACTATAATGGCGATGACCTATTTTATTTGCTTACATTTTTTACTGAAATGCTAGCGAAAATGTAATTGTTATTTCAAGTACAAGATAGGTGATTGGTATTGGAATTTACACTGCGAGTTCAAGCGAATATGCAAGCAGTTCATTTTATAGATAAGACAATGGAAAATTATACAACGCTTTATAATGTACCTTTTAGTAGAGAATTACGTTTTGTCTTACACGAATTAGTTATTAATGCAGTTGAAGCAACGGAAAAATCATTACATCCCCTCTCCCACAACACAATTCAAGTGCAAGTAACACACAACGACGAGGAAATTAAGTTAACCGTTATCGATGAAGCACAAGGAATTACCGAAAATAATTTGGAAAAGGCTTTGCAATTTGATCTTAACGAACATAATTATACAGATCGAGGTCGCGGGTTATTTTTTGTCAAACAAATGGTGGATTCTATTTGGTTCAAACATATATCGAAAACAAAATTTTTAGTCGGTGTTTCTAAGAAAATTCATGGATAGGTACATCTGAGATTAGGAGGGACTTTTTATGAAATGGACAATCCGCAAAAAAATCAACTTACTACTCATTACTTGCATTTTACTTATGATTACGGTAATAACGATTGTTGATTATACCGATGCTAAAAATAATCTTTTAGAGGCCTTCAATACGAAACTACTATCGGATATCCAATTAGGTTATGAATATTTAGATGCTAAAATCCCTGGGGATTGGAACATCCAAGACAATGAATTGTATAAAGGGGATGTTAAGATTGTTGGTAACTTTGATATTGTCGACAAACTAGGAGATCTCACAGATGGAAATGCCGTCACGATTTTCCAATTTGATACTCGAGTTAGTACAAATATAGTGGAGAATGGCAACAGACCAATCAATACAAAAGCTCCTAAGGAGATAATCGCTGCCGTGTTAGAGCAAAAAGAGCGCTATACTGGTTCAGCCGATGTGTTGGGAAGTATGTATGAAGTCTCCACCGACCCTATTTTAAACAAACAAGGGGAGGTTATTGGGATGTGGGCAACAGGCATACCGCTAGAGACCTATAACAATACCGCTATGGAAAGCGTTATTAAAAATGTTGTCGTTTTATTAATTGTTTCCATCTTAATGTTTGTCATCATCAGTTGGTTTCTACAACGCCAAATTATTGCGCCCATCAATCAATTAAGCGCCAATGCCAAAGAACTAGCAGATTTAAATTTAAATGTGAAAATATTAAATCCTAAAGGACAAGATGAAATTGCTAATTTAGCACAAGCTTTCAATGCGATGAAGACCCGTATAACCGAAACAATCAACGTTGTCGCCAATAGCGCCAATCAAATCGCTAGTTCTTCGCTAGTTTTAGCAGAATCTTCTCGCCAAACTAGCGAAGCCTCAAACCAAGTGGCATTAACAATGAATGATATTGCAAGCGGCACTAGCACGCAATCCGATCAGGCGGAGCATATTGTGAAAATGATGCAAAAAACGAATGATGAAGTAGCCAATAGCTTACAAAAGGCAGAAGCTACTTTAGAGAGAGCCATTCAATCAACCCACATCGCACGAAAAGGAGAGGATGCGATTAACGAAGCCATAAAACATTTAAACTCTGTCACGCAAACAGTTTCCTACGCTACCGATTCTATTCAAAAACTAGGCAAACGTTCCGAAGAAATCGGCGGTATTATAACTGTTATTACAGGGATTGCGGAACAAACAAATTTATTGGCATTAAACGCCGCTATTGAAGCAGCTCGAGCGGGTGAGCAAGGAAAAGGTTTCGCCGTAGTAGCTTCGGAAGTACGCCAGCTAGCCGAACAATCAAGTTTAGCTTCTGGGCAAATTACGAGTTTAATTAAAGATATACAAGCCGAAACCGCTGTAACCGTTCGGACAATGGAAAGTAATTTACTCGCTGTCGAAGAGCAGGTACACATCATTAGTAAAGGAGGCAATGCTTTACAAGAGATTGTCGAACAAGTTGTGGAAACAGAGCAAGGTGTGAAGGAAATGAAATCAGCATTCACCCATGTCAATGACAATTCATTAGATGTCCAACAAGCTATACATGATATCTCACGTATTATTGAAGATTCTGCAGCAGCGACCGAAGAAATTGCAGCAACTTCCGAAGAACAGCACGCAACCGTTGCGGAAATCTCACAAAACTCAGAGGAATTAGCCGAAATTTCGACTAACTTACAAAACGAAGTAAATAAATTTACAATCTAACTTTAAACATATAAGGAGGCGTAATTTATGAATCAGAAAAATATGATTAATATTGATACTAAGGCTGATTATATTTTAATCGCCTTTACTGGTAAATTAGAATATGGATTGATTGGGGATTTAAAAGAGGAGCTTCACGCGATTAGTTTTGACACAAAACACGGCTATATTATCGATATGCAAAAGGTGACGAATATTGATAGTACTGGTTTTGGTATGATTATCAATTTTGCAAAGAAAGTCACAACGCTTGATAAGAAAATAGCGATTATTGTGACAGATGATTTTATTCGTAAATTATTTGTCATCTCACAATGCGATAAAGTTTTCCCTATTGCCAAAAGTGAACTCCAAGCGAAGCAGTTCATTAAAGAAGAAAAATGGTTAGGCGAACTCGCACTAAGTGAATATTAAATGGTGACAGGCACGCAAACAATTCTGACAATAGTTTTAATAGCGGAGCAACATACATGATTAGAGGAGCAGACATATATTTGTCTGCTCTTTTTTGTCTAAGGCTATAGAGAAATGAGTTAAATGCACACACAGGCAAAAAAAGATAAATTAAATAAACTAGTAGAAAAATGTATTAGGAGGTACAGTCTTTGAATCGTTGTCCAAAAAATTGTTCATGCGAACGTTGCCAATCTAGTTTGCCTGTTATTAAAGCCATCGATATTTGTCACATCACTCCAAACACACAAACGCCAGCAGTATCACCTTCCACATACGGGAACTTTTTTCAAACAAATTTTATCACGCTTGCTAACAATCAAGCTATGCCTTGGAACGGTATGGGGGAAACAGCCGGTATCACTTTAGACCCCGATACAGTGACTATCAGAGTGTCCCAAGGAGGGGCGTACTATATTGATTATCATGTGAATGGAAACTTCTCCCCATTCGGGACAGGTAACGTTACAATCATTACAGCTCTCTTTGTTAATAATGCCGAAGTGAATCCAATCCAAACGAGATACGGAGCATTAAATACAGAAGTCGATAGATATGAATGCGTACCAATTACTGGAGGAACAATTGTATTTATCCCAGATAATGGAACAATTCAATTAAGAAATATCGGTCCAGACTTCCGTACTTGCGATGGTGGAATTGTACTCGCCGCTTCAATAAATTTGATAAAAGTTAGCTCATCTTAATGTCTTGAAGTGCCAAAAACATAGTACCTGTAGTTAAAACACTTGCAAAGAGTGCTTTAATGGCAGGTATTTTTTTCACTACCACTTGGTGCTTAATCGAAAAAAAGATGGTTCCTGTACAATACAAGAACCATCTCTAAGCTGCTTTACAATTATTTTTGTAGAAGCATATTTAATAAAACAACGATAATTACAATTGGGACGACCACTAACATAAGTAGCCGATACGTGTTATAAAACCCTTGCCCCACTTGACTTCCCATTAGCAATTCTTTTTTCACAAAGTCTTTATCTACTACATAGGCAATAAAAGTGGCGATTAACAAATTGCCCAATGGTAGCATTAAATTAGACACTAAATAATCAGTAGCATCAAAGATTGACTTGCCAAATATGGAAACATCCGCTAATAAACTTGACGATAATGCCGATGGAATTGCCGCAACAAAAACAATGACTCCAAGTAATAACGTTAAGATTGAACGCGAAATATGCCATTTTTCAATAAATGCTGCCACGATGATTTCATATAAACTAAACGACGAAGTTAATGTCGCAAATAAAAATAGTAATAAAAACAGGGCTAAAAACACTTCCCCAAAAGGCATTTGACTAAATGCTGTCGGCAGCACCATAAATAATAAGCCAGGCCTAGCTTGTGGTTCCAAATCAAAGGCAAATACAACTGGGAAAATAGCTAGTCCTGCTAATAACGACACAAGTACCGTCAAGATAACAACGGAACCTGCTGAGTTTGGTAAACTAACATCTTTTTTCAAATACGAACTATATGTAACCAAACAAGAGAACCCTACTGCCAAACCAAAGAATGACTGCCCTAGCGCCTCTAGTAACGCTTTACCTGTTATATTAGAAAAATCAGGCCATAAGAAGAATTTCACACCTTCCATTGCCCCATCTAAAGTTAATGCACGAATAACAAGAATGATAAACATCACAAATAATAATGGCATCATCCACTTATTTGCTTTTTCAATACCATTTTGTACACCTAGCGAAATAACAAGTACATTGGTTAGTGTAAATAACGCTAAACCTAGTAATGTAATCCACGGTGTGCTAATAATCTTTCCAAATAAATCGCCTGGATTAACTGAAGAATCAATAACTGCACCTGATACACCAAGGCCGTTGTAAATAAAAATCCATCCTCCTACAACACTGTAAAAGGTTAATAACAGAAAACATCCCAGTACACCCATACGTCCAATCCAAGCCCAAGCTGGTTTCGTTGGCACAATTTTTTTATAGGCAGTGACAGCTTCCGATTGCGTACCCCGCCCTAAAATATACTCGGATAATAACATCGGTAGGCCAATCAATAATGTAAAAAGCACAAAAATTAGGAAAAATGCGCCTCCACCACTTTGCCCTGTGACATAGGGTAACTTCCAAATAGCCCCTAGCCCAATTGCCGCACCCGCTGATGCTAAAATAAACCCTAATTTACTGGACCACTGTCCTTTATTCTCACTCATCTCTTCAATCTCCTCAAAACTAACTAATCTCTTATTAATTGTACATTAAAATAGTAAATTAGACTAGACAGTTCCTAAATTTCCCAGTATGCTATTGGCTCTATATAAAAAACCTCGAACATAAATATGTTCGAGGTGAAATGAATTATTTCGATAAATACATTGTGCGTTGTTGGTTGATCCATTTGCGCATCGTTGTGAATAACAATGCCATAATCGCCGTTAATAACACACCTTTCACGATATTAAATGGTAAAATGCCTGCAACAATCATTGTGTACAATGAATCGCAAACGACTGGCGCCATACCTAAGAAATAAGCTATATGAGGGAATTAGCGTAAAAAGTATAAGTATCAATAGTTTATAAGTAATGAACACTAATTTATTCAATGTTAATATCGATTGTAATGGAGTTATTACTGAATTACAAGTATGTTCTTAACTGCAAGATAATCTCACTACCGAAAAGTTAGGAGTGAAAAGTTAGGAACTTGAAATCCTATTGCTACACTCTGCTCTCAACCAGCTTAGGAAGCATCCATAGATACAATCAAAGAATGAATGAACTTTCACACTCACAGGAGGTTCACAGACGTTCCTACAACTCCATAGATAACTTTGTACTTTACATGATACAATTTAATACTGTTATAAATCTTATGCCGAGAATAATCTCAAATTAAAAAACGAGATAAACACTTAATTATCTCGCTTCTTTGCTTCCATTTGGCTTCATAGGAACGCTATCAAGCCATTCTGTAACCTTGAAATACCCCTCAGACATGCACATTTTGAACACTCTGTTTTGTAGAAGAAAATTTCCTAATAACTAGTCCTATTCGCCATTAAAGAATCTTTCAAGTTCTGCTCTCTTTTCTTCCTCCGTCATATCTTCTATTGGCTTGTATTCTCCATCTACATTATAATCAGCAGGATTGTCGCTAGGACCATTTTCAGGGACATATTCACCGTTTGAATTGTAATCATTCGGATTCGTGGACGGAGCTAAAGGGTCATTTATTAGTTCATCTTCCGTATAAGGTGAACTCGTGTTACCTGTGTCATTTGTATCTTCATATGAATCAATATCACTTGAATCAACATCGCTTGAATCACTGCAAGCCGATAAAACTAGTAATGCAAGCATGGAAAATAAGAGTACCAACCTTTTTCTTTTCAAAATTCACCAATCCTCCAATTTTGTAAATCATAGGGATTATATCATAAATGGTTCTTGTTATACTTACTATCTTTCAAGTATTTTCAGGACAACTGTACTTTCCATAAATTAAAAATATAATGGTTTATTAAAGGTGAGGAACCACATTTTATCAAAAGCAGACAAGTTTCTTAACATAGCATATCCCCCTTGAGTAGTAAGCTCTTTGGTTGACAGTGAAAAGTCTACATCAAATAATCCTGTCTTATTGGTCATAAAAAAATCCTCCATACAATTGAATTGGAAGATAATTTCGGTACAATATTTACGTAATTTTCAAGGTAATAAAAAAGGGATTCTGAATCAGTGACCGAAGACCTAGTTTCTCTCAAATCCAATTGTATCAATGGTTTGCTACTGTTTTTTTAGACGTCCCCAGGAGGGGAAGCCTCTGTTTAGCCAACTTTTTTGGGCTTTAATTATCTGGTCTGTGCTACCTCGTCAATCGAGTGGCAGATAGGGCTTAAAGATGAACTGGCATTTATCGTAAATTATGCTAATAAAAACTGGATGAATTTATTTAATTAACACGTGTGATATTTTTTGTGTAACGAAATGAAACCAAACATTTATGTCCATTACTCATGGTAAGCATTCTTTCTTTAGGAGAAAACTCTATCATGTAATCTATATTTATTAAATAACTATTATGACAACGTCGGAATCTGCTATCTAATTTTTCATAGTCTTTGAGTTTCCCATAAAATTCGTATGTTCCATCTTTGGTATGTAATCTCAGCTTATGAGCCACTGTTGCTGTTTCTAAGTAATAAATATTTGCGTATTTAATATTTTTAATGTTTTCTCCAACCTTTATCTGTAACATATTAACTCTATCACTTTGTTGACCAATAGAAACATATCGTTGGTATGCAGTATTTAAAGCAAGTGTTAGGTTTTCTTGAAAAATTTCTTTATCAGGATCTTTTACAATATAATCCATCGCAGCAATTTTATATTTAAAAGTTAACCTTAGCTTATCAGCAAACATTGTAACAAAAATAATATTTGCTAATGAATCCTTTTCTCTAATTAAGCTTGCCAATTCTAATCCACACATAATGCCTTCTAAATCAATATCTAAAAAGTAACAATCGGCTGGATATTGATTTATATAACTTAATACTTCGGCACCACTTGAAGCACATAAAACAACCTCAGTGCCGGGTAAATGAAAGTTAGCATATTGAACAATCTCATTTAAAATAAATTGCCGTTGTGAAATGTCGTCTTCACATATAATAACTCTCAAAATATCACTTCCTATAGTTTAATTCTAATTCTTGAATAAATATTTGATTCTCAATTCGAGTATTTAATAGAACATTTGGATATTTTTTAATAATTTCAGTAACATTTGCAAGACCATTTCCACGATTATTTCCTTTTTTCGTTGAATAGTTTTTATTGAAAATTTGATTAATGTCTAGAGTATCTTCAAATGAGTTTTCGATTACAAAGAGTATTGATTCATTCGCTGTTTTTAATATAGCAAGATTTATTACTCCGTTCTTAGATTCTTCATTTGCTTCAATTGCGTTATCGATTAATATCCCTAAAATTCTCGAAAAATCAATTATATCGATAGGAATACTACTGATTTTTTGCGGGAGTTCAATATGAAATTTTATATTTTTTTCTAGTATTAATAATAATTTTGTTAAAAGCAGACCCTTTAATTCAATAATAGCTAAGTTACTAATATTCTTCATAAATTGATTTTTTAATAAAGTATCGCTCTCTACTTTTAGGATTTTTTTGTTAAAGTAGGTTTTCAAACCTTCTATATCCCCTTGTGAAATATATCCATCCATAGTCAATAAAATATTCATATAATCATGCTGGAATTTTTGTATATCTTGATTAACAGCTTCTAAAGAAATTAAATATTGATTGTATTGAGACTGTTGCAGTTGCTTATATTTAAGAGCATTCTCTTTTTTTATAATTTTTATTAGAAACATAATTAATGTAGAGATTAGAACTAAATATACAAGCTGTATGGTTAAATTAATTTTAGTCAGCTGCATTTCTTCATATGTTGAAGGAATAAAAATATTTAAGTATAGTACAATGACAGTTACACTGAAAAGCAATACAAAGATTATTTTGGTTATTAAAGGAAAATCAATGATGCTAATATCTTTCTTCAATTTGTGTATAATGAGATTTAATAGGCTGAACAAAGATACATAAATTAAACTAAATAAAATGAGCTGAGAATTAGTCGATTTACTAGATCCTAACATAATTTGTGATAATGACTCAGACAGAATTCCAATAAAAATGATAGTAGTTAAATCAATACATATTTTTAAAAAATTGGATTTAAAGCTTAAAAAAATAAATATAGTTATAAAAAGAAAAGAGATCACTTTCCAAGACTCAACGTATAAAAATGCTGTTGCTGCTAATATCCAAATTAATACAGTTGAACTTATAGTAACCAAATTAAATTTTAAATTCTGTAAGTAATATATAGAACCCGTTATAATAAAAAATTCAATAATTACTAATATTAAGAAATTACTTTCTATTTGAGTATCCTCCAATACTTAATTAAAATTTACTTTCTTTTTTTAAACTTTCTGGTATTTTTACTTCGTGAAAAACTAAGTTACATGCATATGTAGTCGCAGAAGTTGCGAATAAAATAACCAAGTTCGATACCTTATTTAATAATTGTTTTCTAATTTTCATAATTACTTCCTCCAAATATTTTTTGAATTAATACTGATATTGCTAATAAATTTATTGCATACAAAATAAATAATTGATAATCGCCTTTTAAAACGAAAATAATAGTCCATAGAATTGATAATCTAATGAACAATTGTTTTCTTAAATAGTTTCGGTGATTTTGATTAAAAACGGGTCTTTTTGTAGTTCCAACAGGAGCTATTAATAGTAAAAAAAGAGTCGATAATATACCAATTAAAAATATAAAATGGTCAGCATTTATATGGTTGCTATCGATTATGTATAAACCGATTGGCAAAGAAACTATACTTGCAACTAAGCAAATAATGCTACTTTGAAAATGAAAACCAAAAGATACTTGTCGTAATACAATAAATGTAATATGTGTTATTAGTGTGGCCATAAAGCAATTCAAAATGAATGCCACTATATAAATAAACAGTATTTTCCAAATATCATTTACAATTAGTTGTATACCGAATCTAATTTTCTCCTTTTCTATCTCATTGTGGTTTTCCTGAATCAGAGCCTTCGTAATGATATTTTCAAGCTTTAATAAAGCCTCCATATACTCCCCCCTCCTCTTTTTATATTACTAAATTATTTAATAATTTAGTATTGTAAATCTTAAGTGTTACAAAAAGCTTCTTAAATGTATTAAATTGGGTATTAATCGCTGTAATGTTTCTTTTTTGTTTATAAAAAAATAATATTGTTAAAATATTCCACTTACCCTATATTAATTCTTAAATTTTCTTAATAGATTAGCTATAGAATCACTCCATTCATCAGATTTTAAAGGTGAAAATAAGTTAATCAACATATGTAATTATTCGTAAATATATTTGAGTATCAAAATTCCCAGTCATATAAGTGGTTATTCGTTTTTACACTTAGGTGTATACCCGAAATTTGTGATGGTATTCTACCTAAGGTGACTTCCTAAAATGTCACATTCGCTAACTGTTAGACAGATTTGTGACATGATTGCCTGAAATTCGATCGTAACGAGGGAATATGGCCTTCGATTATTGTAATCAATTGAATCGCTTAGAATGTCAATTTAAACATCTTTCACCAGTAAAACGTTGAAAAGTTCGTCAAAAATAATCGAAGCCCATTGTGGAGAAATTCTTGAAAGGGGTAAAGGACTTATCTTTTTTGGAAAAACGTGCTCGCAAAAGCAGCAGATTCAAATTAAATCGTGTACAAGGGTTAAAGGGCTTTTCTATTTGACGATTAGATTGAAATCGATAATCGTCCAGCCGAAAATGCAATTCGCCCAATCGTAATCGGTCGAAGAAAATTGGCTTTCTCTGTAAGTGAAGTTGGTGCGAAAGCCAATGCAATCTGTTTAAGATTACCAGAGACGGTCAAAGCAAATGGCATCAACTCGTCTTTGTCAAAAAACATCCCAGACACATGCACAAAATAGCCAGCTAGCCGAAAAAATTTCGGATAGCTGGCCATTCGTTGTGCCTGCCATAAAGGTGCGCTATTTTATATTTCTGACTTACTCTAGATAAATAAGTAAATTTAATTTAGAATAATAGCTAAATTATTTTTATCAATTTTTCCATTTATATTTATTGGTAATTTATCTAATACAACATAATAGGATGGTACCATAAAGTCTGGTAAAAATTTATATAAATATTCTTTCAAATCTGTAGCAGAAATAGTTTCATTTATTACTATATAAGCAGTTAAATATTTATTTTTATCTTTGTTTTCTCTAGCTATAACACACGCTTCTGTAACATTTGGATGCTCTAGAAGTTTTTCTTCCACTTCACCTGGTTCAGTTCTTCGTCCACAAATTTTTATTTGATTATCAATCCTACCTAAAAACTCAATATTCCCATCTGGTGACCACCTTGCTAAATCTCCAGAAATATACATTTTTTCATTCGGTATGAATGGATTTTTTACAAAGCGCTCACTTGTTAAATCAGGGCGATTCAAATATCCGCGGGAAACACCAACACCTGAAATACACACTTCTCCTGGAACTCCAATAGGAACTGGTTTTCGATTTTTATCTAAAATATATACTTTATAGTTAGCGATAGGTTTACCGGTTGGAATGCCACTTTGTATTCTCTCACTTGTTACTTCATAATACGAGATACAAACAGTTGTCTCTGACGGACCATAAGTATTATATATCTTAACTTTATCAATTAAATTGTTTATATATTCTTTTCTTAGTACGTCTCCACCACTAATCATTGTGTGAACCGATTCTACAGGAGGATATTTGTTTAATTCATTCAATAATAAAGGGAATCCGCTAATCATGGTAACTTTATTATTTCTCATTACAATTAAAAGCTTTTCTATAGAGGCTACTTCATCTTTACATGCTATAACCAAAGTTCCGCCAGTTAGTAAAATAGGAAAAATTTCTTCTACAGAAATATCAAATGATACTGTTGATTGCTGCAACATAATATCATTTTCAGTTAATTTAAATTCATCTATAAAACTATGATAGTATCCTACAACATTTCTATGCTCAACAGTAACTCCTTTTGGTTGCCCTGTTGAACCAGAAGTATATAACGTATAGATTAGATTTTCTGCATTATGTAATCTATCTAAATTGTCAGTTGGATATTGATTTAAAGGATAATTATCTAGATATATTTTTTCACAAGGAAATGACAAATCTATATTTAAATGACTATGTGTTAATAGTAAATCAATTTCCGCTTGTTCATACATATAATTAATACGTTGTAATGGGTAAGCTGGATCGACAGGAAGATAAGCTCCACCAGCTTTAAGAATCGCCAATATACCAATAATTAAATCTTCGGATCGATCTACTACTAATCCTACTAATTTTTCTGGTTTAACGCCTTTTTGACGTAGTAAAAAAGCTAATTGATTGGATTTCTTATTAAGTTCATCGTATGTAAAACTTTTATCCTTACAAATTAAAGCTACTTTATTGGGATTTTTTTTAACCTGCATTTCAAAAAAGTCATCGACAGTTTTAGTAATATCATAATTAATCGATTTATTATTAAATTCATACAATACTTGATTTTTTTCTTTTTTTGAAAGAATAGCAATATCCTCTAATTTAGTATGTGAATTTAAGGTAAGTTCAGATACTAAATTAAAAAAATGTTCTTTCAATTTCGATATTGCGTAATTATCAAATAAATTATCGTTGTAGGAAATACTACATTTTAACGAAAAATCTATTTCAAAACACATCTCAATCTCATTTTCTTCTAAATATTCTGACAAAACCACTTTTGATTCACCACTCGAAAATATTGAACCAAATAAACCACTTTTTAAACCCAGTTGATTATAAGAAAAAATTTCTTCTTCTGTTACATTTTTGTATAATTTTATCAATTCTAATTCATTCTCAATTTGTCTAATATATTTTATAGATGTAATATCAAAATCAGTTTTAACACAAAACGGTAGCACTTTACCTTCTGTTGTATTTGTACCAAATACAACATAATCTGTATCATTATAGTTGTGAAGTAATAATCCCCAGGCTGAATATAAAATAGAATTTACATTGACATTATAAGTATCAGCAAATTGTGAAAGTGATTGCATAATTTTTTTATCTAAAAAAAATGTATCGTTGACCAACTTAAATCCATTATTTTTAAAAGTACCTAAAGTTACTTTTGATTTAAGTTCAAAATCTTTTAAAGCAGCACTCCAATAACTTTCCTTTGTATCTAACTCTAATGTGTTCATTTATATCTCTCCTTTTAATCATGGGTTTTGTATCATCATCACTAAAAGATGATGGAGTTGCAGTCGCTTTTGATTTATATATGTTCGTTTTGAATTAGAGTCCGATTTATTGCTGGTTTTTTTATGCTCTTATTTTGAGAATAAACTAAAACGACTAAACTAATTAAAACGAACATTCCTCCAGTAAGTTGTGAAAATTGTAATCGTTCATTTAAAAAAACAAGAGCAAATAAAGTAGTAAATACAGGTTCTACCATGCTAATCATCGAAACGTTAGAAGAACTCAACAATTCCAGCGACTTAAAAAATGTAATTTCAGCAAAAATAGTTGAAAAAATCACAATACTAATAATGTGTATCCATGCTTGGTTATTAAAATTTAAAGAGATATCTTGCTTCACTACACCAATTATGAAAACGCCAAAAGTTGCAAATAGTGCTGTATAGGCACTTATTATTACTGGTGAATTATTAATAGTTACTCTTTTCCCCACAATCATATATATTGCAAAGATCAAAGCTGCAAGAAGGGATAAGACTATTCCATAGACATTCATTTTATCTAATGAAACTCCCAGTAAATAAATCATGCTAATGAAAGTTGCTACTAAAGCTAGTATTGATCCTATACTTAATTTTTCTTTATATAAAAAATAAGAGATGATACAAACTAGTAAAGGAAAACAATATAAGAGCAAGACTGCCATAGATGATGATATATATTTTAATGATTCAAAATGGAAAATAGATAAAAGTGTGAATAGTATACCACCTAGTATAAAAAGATTTTTCACCTCATGTTTACCGATTCTTATATTTGTACCTTTCACAAGGAAGAAAAGGAAAAAGATGATAGAACTTAATCCGAATCTTAAAAAAAGTAAAGTATACACTGTCACACCATATTCATAGGCTTTAACTGTAAAAATTGGCATAATCCCATATCCTATGCTCGAAAGAACTGCATAAATAGCTCCCTTGATAAAATTATTCATAAATCTCCTCCTTTCACTTCACTTACAATAAAATTTAATGACATTTTCACTATATAGTTATTCCCTTTTAAAACAATTACTACCACATTTCATTTAGAATTTATTATATCTAAATTTTGAAAACGGGTTCTTTAAATTTCGTAACAAATCGCATCTTAATTATTCTATTCAAGAATGTAAAAATTTGTATGAAATATCAGTACTGATAAAAAGATTATAGTATAAAAGTAAATTTAAATAGATACATTTCCTAACATATAACGTTTTAGTCTTTAGCGTCGAATTTAAGCGAATATTATAATTAAACAGAAGAAATGTAACACAAAGTTATGACATTAACTTCATATACAAGCGTTGATTTACTATGATGTCTAGAATCTTATGGCATCACACCTTCATACGCTCATTAACAGTTTTCTAGGAGTGTTTTTTGTTTTATTCTTAATTGAAGATTTATCCTTGAAAACCATTGTCCAGATGGAGTTTTTCGTATAAACTTAACCATAATTTTGGTCCTTTATTAGTGGATTTGGACAGGTTACCACCTGATTTTATCCATTATAAAGGACCTTTTTTATACATAATAAAATGATTGAATATTTTTTTTCTTTAAAGTATAGTTAATTTAATGTAACGCTAGTAATATCTTTTAATTTATTTGAGATATAACAAGAAAATTATTGGACGTGAATAAAATATGGAACTAAACATTCAATCACATAATAACGATTGTGAAAATAATTTAATGAATTATTCTCTTTATATACCTCGTTATAGTCAAAAGTTTTGTATGAATGACTGGCCAAAGGGATTACTTATTGAAGAAAGAAGTCATGACTATTGGAGCGATAGATGTTGTGGGTTGGCGTGTTTACGAATGGTTATATCTCATTATAAAATACCTATACCAACCCAATTAGAATTACTTAAAGAAGGTTTAAAAAGAAAGTATTATATTTCGAAGGGATGGTTACACCAAGGTTTAGCCGATTTAGGAGAAATGTATGGGGTGAAGGGTAACCCTATAGTTGTTAAAAGCGGTAAACAACTTGAAAACTTGCTTGTAACAAAGGGCCTAGTAATATGTTCTATAGCTCCAAAGTTCCCTAAAAACGGAAGCAGAGGGGGACATTTGGTAGTAGTATGTAGTCGAATTCATACCTCTAAAGGAAGACTAATTTGTTTTAGAGATCCATCTCTTTGGGGAGAAACAAATAGTATAGTATTTGAAGACAGGTTCTTTAGCAGTTTTAGTGGTAGAGCAATTGTTTTTTCTTTGGATTAATAGAAGATATGATATTTTCATTAGAACTGTACGCCTGTAATCGAATAAAGCATATAACTGACCTGGCACCTCCGAGATGCGAATAAAGTAGTATACTTATTTAAAAGAAATCTCCCACAAAAATCAAAGGTATTGTCGAAATTTGCGGGAGATTGAGCAAATTTATTATCTAAACTTGACTAATTTAAGTAGCAATTCGCTTCAAGTTATTGCGTTGACAATTATCCCAATAACAGCTTCAATACCTAAACCAATGGTAAATATCATACATTTTTTCATTCCCCTCATAATTTTTTTGTTATTTTAACCTAATGACCTCGGATAATAACTTTTACTTCCCTCATACTAAATTCACCTGTAAAAAGTCAATATGGTTTGCTGGTACTTTCTTTCGATATTCTTCCATGTGAGTCGATATTGCATAACCTTTTAATGTATTTCTACTTAAATTTTGTAGTTCTTTTTTGGAAAGTAAATCTGAAATTGCAAATTTAAGCAACAAAAAAACACCTCCTAGACATAACAGTCTAAAAAGGTGTCATTACTTGAACACTATCCTAAATCATACTTTTTTACGCTTATTTCGATAAATACATTGTGCGTTGTTGGTTGATCCATTTGCGCATCGTTGTGAATAACAATGCCATAATCGCCGTTAATAACACACCTTTCACGATATTAAATGGTAAAATGCCTGCAACAATCATTGTGTATAATGAATCGCCATCGACTGGCTCCATACCTAAGAAATAAGTGTACATCGGTAAAAATACTGCGATATTTAACAAGCTCATGCCAACCGCCATCACAATCGTTCCTGTTGCTAATCCTCCAACAAGACCTCCAATCGTTTTAAAACGGTTAAAAATAAATGATACTGGCAAAATAAATAATATGCCTGTTACAAAGTTTGCAATATGACCAACTGGCACTCCTGTTGGCGTACCAGAGAAAATCCAATCTAAAACATTTTTAAATAGCTCTACTAAAATACCTGCTACATCGTGATGGCTGCAAGTAAGGCAGGCATATCACTGAAATCCACTTCCAAAAAGGCTGGGAACGGTGGAATCGGGAAATTAAATAACATTAATAAAAACGAAATACTACTCAGCATACCAATCGTAATAAACGATTGCAGTTTGACATTTTTCTTCATTGAAAACTCTCTCCTCTTTGCTGATTCAATCTTGCAAGAAGAAAGGTTACGACGTAATCGATTGTTTTTCACGAAAAAACCCTTATGCAAATCAGCATAAGGGAGAAAAGGCATGAGTAAATAACGCCATTACTAGCTATTTTTTGTGCATAGCGTGCATTTAAAGACACACTAAAAAAACGTTCGCACATAGCTTAATTCGTAACAACGAATGACGATCGTACCTCCATCTTCTCCCATCCAGACTATACTGTCGGCCTTGGAATTACACCAAGTCAGCCATGCAAAAAAATCTTTGCACAGGTCGCGGGCTGAAGAGCCATCTAGTAAATCATGCGAGCTACTGTAGCTTACTACTACACTAGCGATTTACAACTCTATTACCGCCGGTCGGGATTTTCACCCTGCCCCGAAGATGAATCAATATTATTTTATAAACTAACTATAATGTTTTATCACATAAAAGTAAATACTTCTGCTTAAAATAATCCGATTAAATTTGTATGGTTTAATAAATCAAGCACTTTGTGAGAAATAATGGAGTAGCTTATCCGCGGAACAAAGTCACTTACCCGCGATTTATTATCATTTACCCGCGAATCAAGGTGCTTTACCCGCGGTATTTCCATTAAAAAAAACAGCTATCTACTATCTGATAGCTGTTTTCTATATTATGGCATCATTTGTTTATTGGCACCTACAGGCATGGGTAAAAACTTTGTTAAATCAAAGCCTTCCCAACTTTCCTGGACAATGTTATCTAAACGTATCTTTTTATCAAAGCTTGACGCAGTCAACATCATCGCCTCGATTAATTGTGTTGCCCGTACGGCATCCATTGTCGTTAAATCAAGTGGTGCGTCAAATGTGACCACAACCCCATCTTCTTCTTTTACAGTGTATGTGACATTTTCCGGAACAACTGGCACATAAACATCATCCTTTTTGTCTCGCATCGCCAGTAGAGCCTCTGTCACAGTAGGATACGTTTGATGGAAATCAGGCGATAAATATTCAGTCCCGTTTCCCTCTGTATATAAATAATAATTGTAATGATTATCTTTTGTTAGCGCTATAGGCTCACTCGGCTCTTCTGCTTGCGAAAACTCGTAATCAGAACCATCTGCCTGTTTAATGGCAATGGCTTTATATTCGGACTCGGAAAAAGTATCTTTTAACGAGTTTAAATATTTCGTGACAGAAGCCGAAGCTACATCATAATCATTTTCTTCTGGTAATACGTGCACAAGCGTTTTACCTTCTTCTTTTAACTCACCTTTGTACGGATGATAGTCTGTTAAACCCATTGCTTCTTCATCAATTTGAGGTGCGTATTTTTCATACATTTGTAAAGTTGTTGGCTTCTTCTTACCAAAATCAGCAGTTATTTTTTTGTTCGGAATAATATAGGTCATTGGTATGCTATCAGCCTTACCACCAGGTAATCCAATTCTGAAAACGACTGCATCGACTAAATCATCTTCGTAAACAGATGTCCGCAACGATAGGATACGAGCATGCTCAGCACCAATATTCGCTTTCATTACACTATCTGCATCTGCATTTTCACTTTCTGTGACCGACCGATCCTCCTGCACAGAAGAATAATTTTCGATTGGGGCGTTTGCTTCATCCTTTACGGAAGAATTGTTCGATACATAGATGTACCCTGCTAGTGATAGGACAAAAATTGCAGCAACACTACTTAAAATAGGCCACCTACTCTTGCGTCTTTTTATAGGTTTAGTATTTTCTTGAGCAGGCAATGATTGCGCTTGTTGTTCTTTTGCCTCAGCTACTGGTTGTATCGCCTCTTGAAGATGTATGTTGTCTTGTAAACGTGCATCAGCAAGCAATCTTTTTAACACTTCGTCTTTCGAGCGGTGGTCAGTAAGCTTCGGGGCATTGTTCAACATTTGTTCAAGTTGTTCATCGTCAAATTGTTTATGCGTCATTGCCTTTTCGCCTCCTGTTCCCTAACCTGTTGTAGATGTTGCCTTAAAAACTTAATGGCTCGATGTTGCGTCGTTTTAACCTTTGCCTCTGTCCAATCAAGTATTTGCGCAGTTTCAGTAATCGACAAATCTTGGAAATAGCGCATAATAATAACCATTTTTTGATCCCCTGTACAATTTTCAAGTGCAAACTCTATCTGCTTTAATTCATCACTGGCCTATAGCACATCTTCCGGTGATGGTGTGGTTGAATGTAATTGTTCCGTTTCCCAGTCAAAAAAATCGAGTGAATGTTTTTGGCGCACAGCCTGCTTTCGAAAATGATCAATTGCGACATTTTTAGCAATAGCAAAAAGCCAAGTTTTTTCACTGCTATTCCCTGCAAATTGTTCATAAGATCGCAGCACACGGACATAAACCTCATGTGCAAGGTCCTCAGCAAGTGTGCGATTTTTTACTAGATAAATAAGAAACTGGAACACGTCTTGATGGTATGCATCGTATAGTCGATGGAACACGGAGTCATTCAAAGCACTCCACCCCCGTTCTCATAGTATTTGTCGTCTAACACTCGCACAAGTTACATTTAAATAATATTTTGGTCTTAATTTTGCTATGTGTCTAAACCCGAGCACAAGCCGACGTATAGCCTCTAACAGGTATTGGTATTGTTGCCAACTAGTTCAGCTAGTTCTAACTATACCAATGACCCGTGGAAGCATGAAAGAGCATTGTCAGATGGCACCAGCTACAAGGACTTCTTCATGAACTTATTCGAATGGTAAATAGAAAGTAAAAGTTGTGCCCTCTTTTAACACACTATCGACCATAATATTGCCAGAGTGTGCCTTGACAATATTTCGAGCAATTGCAAGCCCTAAACCCGTTCCGCCTTTAGAACGTGTCCGTGCTTTATCCGCTTTATAAAAACGTTCAAAGACATATGGTAAATCTTCCTGTGGAATCCCATGTCCTGTATCCTGAACAGATATTTTGGCAAAGGTTGGCTCTTGCTCTATCTTGACAATGACAGAACCTTCGTCTGTATGACGCAGTGCATTATCTACTAAATTTGTTAACACTTGTTCGATACGATCCTCATCCATACTGATGCGGGCATCATTATCAAACTCACTATTAAATAAAAGTTGCACGTGTTTTTCTTTTGCCACTTGAGCAAATTTTTGCGTAATACGTTCAAATGTGGAATTAATCGGTACTTCATCTTTGTACAGTGTCATATGTCCTGATTCCATTCGCGCTAAATCCAATAAATCGGTTACTAAACGTCCCATACGCTTCGATTCATCATAAATAATTTTCGTGATTTCATTACGTTCTTCTTGATCTTGAATAAAATCATCATCCATTAATGCCTCAGAATAGCCTTGTAGCATGGAAATCGGTGTACGTAGTTCATGTGATACATTGGCAATAAAATCAGAACGTAGCTTTTCTAAACGATGCTGCTCTGTCATATCACGGATTACAGCAACTGCTCCACGAATTAATTCCCCACTATAGAGCGGGCTAATCGTAAATGTATAATAATTTCCATCCATTTCTATTTCTTCTTCTAACTTATCTTCAAACATTAGTACATGATCGAGCATATGATAGAGTTCAGGTGGAATAGGCTTTGCGCTTTGCGAGCCTTTATTAACAAACCATTTTTGCATTAAACGTTCCGCTGGCGGGTTGCTCAGTAAAATTGTTCGATCACGGTTAAACGTTATAACGGCATCTGTCATGGATGTTAAAATATTGGACAATTGCTCATTTTCTTGATTAATTACTTCTAAGTTATGCTTTAGCTGACGCCCCATTTGATTGAACGCAACAGCTAGCTGGCCGATTTCATCATTTTGCGTTGTCGGCATTTTTGCCTCGAAATTCCCTTTTGCAATTTCAAAAGCTAGCTCACGCATTTTACGTAATGGGGATGTAATACGGGATGATAAGAAAAATGCAAAAAATGTCGTTAACACAAACGCAATAAATGCCGCTAAAAAGACAATTTTGGTCGTCTCTTTCGATGTTTTATGTAACGCATCTGGACTTTGGTAAATAAATACAGCGCCATGCACTTCATTTTCCACATTTAGTGGAAACCCTAGCACGACATAGGATTCCATTTTTCCTTGATCTGTTGAAGATGGCATCATCATTTCCTTTATAATGGGTTCATCTGATTGGAAAATTTCATGGAAGGATTTATTCGCTAAAATTTCATCTTGAATTTCTTTCTTGTTGACGCCTTCTTGCAGCGCAAATGAGACTTCTAAATGATTTATGGCGATAAGTGCATTTGTACCCTCAGGTAAAATATCTGTCAGGAGTTGCGAAGTCGATTCTGCCGTCTCATTGTCATCCACTATACTCGCTATTGTTGCAGCCGTTTGACGCAGCGAAATCTCTGCTTGCTGCATATGATAGTTTTGAAGAAATTCGAGCATTAAAACCGTGAAAACAAATAATACAAATGAAACGAGAAGCAATATGGTTACCCATAGCTTCCCGACAACACTGTTCCATATTCTATTCATTGACAACCTCAAATTTGTAGCCAACGCCCCAAACAGTGACAATCATTTTCGCTGCGTTCTCTGATACACGATTCAGCTTCTCACGTAGACGCTTCACATGGGTATCGACTGTTCGTAGGTCTCCAAAGAAATCATAATGCCAAACCTCTTTTAGTAATTGTTCACGGTCAAATACTTTGTCTGGAGATTTTGCAAGGAAGTACAATAATTCATACTCTTTTGGTGTTAAATTCACTTCGATGCCTTCCGCTGTTACACGGTGCGCATCATGGTCAATCATCAAATGTTGGAATACAACTAAATCTTTTGATGACGATGCATTTGTCGTAGGTGAAAATGCTTGTGAACGACGTAAAATAGCTTTTACGCGTAGAACCACCTCACGAGGACTAAATGGCTTTACAATATAATCATCTGCTCCAAGCTCGAAGCCTTGTACACGGTTTGCTTCCTCGCCTTTTGCAGTTAATAAAATAATTGGCGTTGCAGCTCTTTCGCGAATTTCTGCACATACCTCAAGCCCATCTTTTTCAGGCATCATAATATCTAGTAAAATACAGTGGTACTCTTTTTCTAAAGATTTTTCGATCGCTTCTTCACCATTCTCTGCTTCGTCAACTTGATACCCTTCGCGCTCCAAATACATTTTTAATAAGCGTCGAATACGATCCTCGTCGTCTACTACTAATACTGAAATATTTTCTGACACTTTCACGATCCCTCTCTTCCGATCTTTCTCTACCCTTCTATTGTACATGGTACGCTACGACTTGAAAAGAAAAGAAAGCCCTTTCGCAGCAGCGAAAAGGCTTTTCGTTCCCCTGTTACGCGTAGGAGTGTAAACCTGCAAGAATTAAGTTAACGGCAATAAGGTTAAATAATATAATACCAAAGCCAATTAATGCTAACCAAGCAGATTTTTCACCTTCCCAGCCCTTAGATAAACGTAGATGTAGGAATGCTGCATAGAATAACCATGTAATCAGAGTACATACTTCTTTCGGGTCCCAACCCCAGAAACGACTCCATGCAAGTTGTGCCCAAATCATCGCAAAAATGAGTGCACCTAAAGTAAATACTGGGAAACCAATAATAACAGAACGATAACCGACTTCATCCAGTAATTGTAGATTTACACGTTTAACAAGCGGTTGGAATATCGCGCTTATGCGACGACGTGCAATAAGGCGAATGAATAAGTATAGTAATGAGCCTATTAATAATGACCACACGACCGTTGTTAATTTTTTCGCATTAATCAGTGCAGGCATTTCTACTAATGGAGACATACCATGTTCCTCTACTACCTCATACTCATTCATCCCAAAAATAGGTGGCAAATTATAAGTAATTTGGCGAGACATACCTTCTTTATCGATATACGTGTATTTCGATTCATAATCCATCGCACTAAATGTAGATGACACAATAACAAAGCCAAGCACAACGACTAAGCAGTACATAACTGCTTCAAGCCAGAAACGTTGCTTTGAAGGTTTGTTTAAATCTACAACTTTTAATAAATAAATTAAACCTGCAACTGCACTAATCGCTAAAATCGATTGCCCCATTGCAGCCGTAATAACGTGAATTGTTAACCAATGACTTTGCAATGACGGTACTAATGGACTTACTTCTGTCGGGAACATCGATGCATAGGCAATGATTAATAACGCTACAGGTAACGCCACTAAACCAAGCGCTGTTAGGCGATAAATAAAGTAAATTAAAATAAATGCACCAACAATAAACATCCCGAAAGCAGTCGTAAATTCAAACATATTACTAACAGGTGCGTGACCTGTGTGAACCCAACGTGTAATAAAATAACCAATTTGCGAAAGGAAACCTATAATTGTTACGACAATTGCCATTTTACCCCATTTATCTGTGTTTTTGCCAGAAGCATTGGATTGTTTAATGGCGCCGCCAAATAGTAAAGTAGCTACTAGATAGGCTAAGAATGCAACAAATAATAGATTTCCACTTAAGTCAATCAAACTCATAAGGTGTTGTCACCTTCCTTTTTAGTATTGCCACGATTTGTGGACTCTTCGCCTTCTTCAGACGGCTCTAACTGATCCTTATATTGCGGTAGACCAGCAAATGCAGTCACGGCATCTAAATCTTTTTTCATGCTGAACATATTTTTATTGACATGAGCAGCCATCAGCACACGGCCATCTGGTTCTACTTGTAACCAAAGTCGACGGTGGTTCCAATATGAACCGATTGCAACGCCGATCATGAAAATAATACCACCAACAAATAAAATTGGGATTGTGCGGTCTTTACGTATTGTAAAACCAGACATATCGCGTGTTTCCACACTTTCAAACTTCATTTTGTACTGGTTTTCACCTAGTGGCTCTAATGTTTGTTTAATCGCAACGAAGCTAGTTTCACCCTCTGGTGTTTCTGGTGTCGTCATTTTAAATAGAAATGCTGGATTATTAGGAACTGACGTCGCTGTTTGCGGTACACCATTTTCAAATCCAGAGAAGTCTGGTGTGTAAACAAGTAATTTAACAGATACACCATTTCCTAAATCGTATTCTTTTTTAGGGTTTGTTAAATCAATTCCTACTTTACCAAGTGATTGCTCCGTTGATTTATTTACTAATTGGAAATTCATTTGCTTCAATTCATTTAAGCGATAATCCATTTGATATAGTGCATAGCCTGCTTCTTTTAAAGGATGATTCACTCGAATTGAATAATCTCTCACCTTTTCTAGATTTTCCGTATCACCAGCAATAGCGTCTTCAGGTTGCTTATATAACGTAATATCCGTTTGGAAGTTTTTCGCAACGACGTTAACACCTTGCTTTAGCTGTTCACCTTGTGGTGTATTATCATGTGTTTCTAAAATAAAGTCTCGATTTTCAATAAAATAACCGTCCATGCCAGTAATTGCACGTGTTTCACCTTCACGTACCCATATCGATTCATCGACATAGAAACCAGGAACTAAACGCAACATTACCCCAGTTAAAAAGATAATGAGGCCTATATGATTTATGTACGGACCGTAACGAGAGAAGCGGCATTTTTCTGCTAACAAAGCACTGCCGTCTCGACGAACAATGTATTTCATCTCAGTCATTTTCTTTTCAACTTTACTAAGCGTCTCTTCAGGACTTGCTGTTACCTGTCCTTCTGCAACAATACGTTGGCGCTTTAAAAACTTTCATGACGCTTAACACGTTGATTTTTCAATGATTTATAAAGTGGTATACCACGGTCAAGACTGGCAACAATAATGGATACCGCAAGCATTCCAACTAAAATTTGGAACCACCAAGAGCTATATAAATCAGACAGCCCTAATGTATAATAGATTTTCCCCACAAAACCATAAACATCCTCGTAATAGGCTCCCTTTTCCATGTCAGAAGCTTTTACGTAAAACTCTTGTGGTAGTAACGTTCCGATTGAAGCTGCTATTAATGTAATAATAATTAATGCTATCCCTACTTTAACACTTGAGAAAAAATTCCAAATTTTGTCGACAATTGATTTGTTGTACGTTTTTGAGCGAATAGCCGTACCATCATACCGCATGTCGACAACTTTATTTTGCTTTTCTTCTTCGGTTAAAGGACGACCGCATTTCTCACAGAGCTTCGTGCCAAACGGATTACTATGTCCACAAGCACAAATAATATTCTCCATCGTCTATTACCCCTCATTTTGGCTTTATTAATTCCATGTAAGAAGCGATTGTCGCCTCCGTCATTTCTCCAGTAGTAATCTTCACTACCTTACCGTCCGGATCAATTAAAACTGTTGCAGGTAAATTTCCAACATTGTAAGCAGTCATTACACTTTTTGTTTTGTCAATTACAACAGGAAATGTCAGGCCTTACTTATCAACAAAATTTTGTACTTCTAAATCCGTTTGTGCAATGTTGACAGCCAATGTCTGTACACCTAAATCCTTGAAAACTTGGTATTGGCTATTCATTGCAGGCATTTCCTTCTCACATGGTTTACACCAAGTTCCCCAGAAATTCAAAAATACCCCCTGTCCTCTATAATCAGACAGTTTGTGTTTCTCGCCATTTAAATCTACTAACGTGAAGTTCGGTGCTTCAGAGCCAACAGCTACTAACTCTACCTTTTCCTTTGTCGCTGTCCCGTATACGGTATACCCAATTGCGATCGCTAAGATGGCTAAAATAATAGTGCGGGTTACGAGACGTTTTTTCTTTTTCTCCAAGTTAATAAACCCCCTACTCAAATACGCCTCGAGGGTATTTGTCGATATTTCACTTCCACTTAAGAAATATCTGTTATCTCTCCCCCGAGACTTACTTTGTTTACGCGCCTGCTGGATAAAATTAAAACAGGTGTACTATTCTCACCTATTATAGCAAAATGATACAAATTCGCTTAGTTATTAATTATGAATGATTTATGAACGTTTTCACACGAGGAAAGTGAAAAACCCACCATACGTATAGCGGTATATACATTTTCCATGTTGTTATTCGTTTAGCCGATTTGCCCAGTTTCAGCTAACACGCGCAGTTGCTTGACTTCATGTTTCGACAATTCACGATATTCTCCTGGTGTTAGACCATATAAATCTAAAAATGCAAAACGTTCACGCTTTAGTTTGACAACCGGTGTACCGATTGCCTCAAACATACGACGTACTTGACGATTTCGCCCTTCATGAATTGTAATTTCACAAATCGCCTTGCCCGCCTGCTCATCAAAGGAAGTCATACTTACTTTTGCTGGTGCTGTTTTGCCATCTTCTAATTGAATACCACGTTGTAGCTTTTTTAAGCCCTCAATTGTTGGTATACCTTTAACACGTGCAATGTATGTTTTGTCAATTTTAAATTTTGGATGCGTTAACATATAGGAAAACTCTCCATCATTTGTCAGTAATAATAATCCAGATGTATCATAATCTAGACGACCAACAGGGAAAATACGTTGCGGAATATGTTTAAATAAATCTGTGACAGTTTTGCGTCCTTTATCATCCGTTACTGCCGAAATTGTTCCACGTGGTTTATATAGTAAGTAGTAAACTTTATCTTCTTTCTCAAGTTTTACACCTTCTACTTCAATTGTATCCGAGTTGGATACCTTCGTTCCAAGTTCACGTACAACAACGCCGTTTACCTTTACTTTACCTTCTACAATCAATTGCTCAGCTTTACGCCTTGAAGCGACACCTGCATATGCAATCACTTTTTGTAATCTTTCCATTGTTTCACCTCTAGTTAAAAATGTAACCTTTTGAAGGTTATTTTTCCCGTCAATCTGTGAAAATTATGTCATACTTTTGTGCAATATAAAAGAGAAACTCATTCCGCACTAGTAATACGATTATTCTAAATAGTGTATTATTTGCTAGTTTCTCATTTAATTGTCTTAGCACTACATAAAATAACCTAGCTATTTTTCGATTTATTTCTAATATAGACCAAACCACCAAATTTTAAAAAAAGGTGCCTGACACCCAAAAAATTCTGAACATTCATATTTGTTTCGGTGTCTGGCACCCTAAAAAAAGCTACCCTTTTAGGTAGCTTTTTTTATTGATATACATTTTCTATGGTAACGCCATTTTTACTTAATTCAAGATTGATAAATGGTTTTGCCTTTACTAACTTAGCTGTTAAAGATTGTTCAATTGTCGAGCCGTCATGCAACGTAAAAATCAACTTATCTGGTTTCGTCACACCATCTTTTTGCACGTTTGTTTGTTCTGCTTTAATGATTTCTTCCCAGCTTGTCAAATCTTCTTGCACACTAAAAAATGCATTCATATGGAGCCCTTTTTCATCCATTATTTGATAATGATTAATACATAAAAATAAAAATAAAAGGACGAGCAACCAAGATGTGCCGACAATCGCCCGTTGTATATTTCTACCCTTTTTTGTTTTTGGGACAATGATTATATTTACCAAAAGAACCGTCGCCATGCCAATTAAAGCAATCATTAATATAATATACGCTTTAAAAGTAGTCTCGAAAAGGTAATAGTCGTTCGGTCGATAAAGTAGCTCTTGAATGGGAAATAGCAAAATAAACGGAGCGATAAAACTTGATAAAAATAAAACAATAATGACTGCTATTTGATTGTGCTTTCGATTCACTTTAGTAGTAGCCATAATTGTCCCTCCTTGCCACCATGCTTTTACAATTCGACTAACATAATTTTACACTAATTACGATAAATATAAAATTCTTTTTTACATCTAGAATATATAGCATAAATAAAAATCAGCGCATCGCTTTTAACGATCCGCTGATTCTACTTTAACGGGTATAGCATAAATTCGCTCTTCCCCTAGAAAAATCGACAATACTGCTTCCTTTCTTTTTCTAGAAATTTGCAGTACTTGCCTTGCAATCTTTTTTTCCTCTTTATTTAATTGCAATTGAATTGGTTGCTCTAATCGGATAGCCAATTTATCATTGACATTATATTTTCCCTTTTTCACAACCGTCTCCATATTATAGTTTTGCCATACTTCATTCGCTAAGCCTCTGTGAACATTCCAATCATCCGATTCATTTAACGTCACAACTATACATGTTTGCCCGTCTTTTTGAAAAGCGGTTGCTAACGTTCGTCCTGCTACCTTTGTAAAACCAGTCTTTCCTGCAAAAGCTGTTCCCGTTGCCGATTTTAATGAGCTTACAGGTTGCTCCGTCTCATCATCTACTTCAACTGCGACACCCGAACCTTCCCGCAATAGACGATGCTTATTTTCCCATAGGATACCGTTTACTGTATTGGCACGATAAAGGACGGTAGATGCAATTTTCTCAAAGGTTTTGTTTTGAAGTGCGATTCTTAGCATTTCAGCTGTATCTCTTGCAGAAGACAAATGCTCGTCGTGATGCAAACCTGACGGGTTCATAAAAACTGTATTGGTAAGTCCCGCAATCACAGCTCTTTCATTCATTAATTTGACAAAGCCTTCTACCGAACCGCCTGCATGCTCTGCTAATGCTGTCGCAGCATCATTACCTGACCGTAACATTAAACCATATAATAACGTTTCAACCGTCACCGTCTCGCCCGCTTGCAAATAAATGGAGGAGCCTTCAGCCATTGCAGCTTTAGGAGAAATAATGACTTCATCTTGAAGATCACTATTTTCAATCGCGACGAGAGCTGTCCAAATTTTTGTTAAGCTCGCAATGGGGAGCCTCGCATCGCTATTAGAACCTGATAATACTCGACCTGTCTCACCGTCAAGCACGACATACCCACTTCCGCCTCTTGCTAAACCATTTTGTGGGATAGTTAAGATTCCCACAGCTATCATGAACACCATTAATCGTCGTAACCGTAGCAACAAGCCACTCCTTATTTTAAGTGATAGATAAGTAGAACTATGAAAATTAAAAGGAAAGCACATAGTACTTTTCTTTTGATTACTTAACGCCATTAAACGTTTCTTGGAATTTAGTCATAAATAAATCTGTTTCTTGTTCTGCTTCACCATTGTCCTCCTCAGGTAATGGAGGCATTTCTTCAATACTATTTAATCCGAAGTAGTTTAAGAACTCCTTCGTTGTGCCATATAAAATCGCACGACCTGTCCCCTCAGAACGTCCTACTTCTTTCACTAGCCCTCTTGAAGCGAGCGTTTGCAGTGGTCGTTCACATTTGACACCACGTAAATCTTCGATGGCTACCCGTGTAATGGGCTGTTTATACGCCACAATGGCCAACACTTCTAAAGAAGCCTGAGACAATGATTGCGCTGTTGGATTTTCTACTAATTTTTGAATCGTATCTGCTAATTGTGGTTTTGTAATTAACTGGTAAACACCTGCGATTTCCTTTATTGTAATTCCTCTAGTATCATCTTCGTCAAATGCTACACGCAGTGCCTCCATTGCGGGCGCAACTACTTCTTCTGCTTCACCAAGTAGCTGTGCTAATTGCTTAATCGTTAAGCCATCATCTCCTACAACAAATAATAAAGCTTCAATTCTACTCTGTAGGATTATTGTCTTCGTCATCATCCCATTCCTCCTTCTGTAATGTGACCGTTAGTTCTTCAAAATTACCATCTTGCTCTACAATGACAATTTGACGTTTCATCAGTTCAAGCAGTGACAGAAACGTTAAAATAAGTGTTGGTTTATCTTCATAAGGAAAAAGCTCGAAAAATGATGCACGTCCACCTGTTAAACGTAAAGAATTCACAACAGAACGCATTTGCTCCTTTACTGAGCGCTCCTGCCTCGTGACAGTTGTTTTCAATGGCTTCTTTAATTTTTTTCGGCGCATCAGCTTCTGGAAGGCGCCAAGCATATCATAAATATTGACGTTCATATCGAATAACGCCATCTGTTCATCAGGTGCTAATTCCGATAAATCTGAAGGTGGTCTTGTAAATACCTGTGCTCTATCTGTTTCAAGCTCTTGTAGATTACTTGCCGCTTCTTTATATTTTTTATACTCTATTAAACGTTGTACCAGTTCTTCACGAGGGTCAGGGCCATCGATTTCGATTTCCGCATCTTCTAGCTCTCCTTCATGTATTGGTAATAGCATTCGGCTCTTAATAGCCAAAAGTGTTGCCGCCATCACTAAATACTCACTCGCCTCATTTAATTCAAGCACCTGCATCGCATGGATATGATCAATATATTGTTGTGTAATTTCAGCCATTGGAATATCATAGATATCAATTTCCAATCTGTGAATTAAATGCAATAATAGATCCAGAGGACCTGAAAAGGCTTCTAACTTTACTTCATAAGACATTATTTTACCACCCTGATATTCAATGTTCTTTTAGTATAGTGGAAAGGAGTTCAAAATGCATCCACAGCACCATACTTTATTTATTGATTACTGTGCCTATTTCAATGGCAATGGGGATTTTTTTGAATGCCATGAAGTGCTTGAGGAATATTGGAAAGACATTGCGCCCGGCAATAAAAAGCATCCTCTTGTTGGCTATGTTCAACTAGCGACAGGATTATATCATTGGCGTCGTGGCAACGCAACTGGTGCTTTCAAAATCTTACATAAAGCACTCACTAATTTTCAAGTCAATAAAGGCCATGTGTTTTTTAACGAAATCGACTACACAAAACTACTATTACAATTAACCGAAACACTTAGCCATATTCAAATGGGCAAGTCCTTTCAAGCTTTTCAATTACCGCTGACACCTACTTTACAAAATTTAGTAACAGCTCGCATACAGCTTTTACCGGAAAGCAACCCTAACTATCTTCTTCATAAACATATGCTACGTGATCGCTCACATATTCTTGCTGAACGACAAGAAAGCAAACAAAGAAAAAGCAGACGTTAACTTTCGTCTGCTTTTTCTTCATTACATTGTATACATTTGCTAACAAATTCACGCGTTTCATCCGTTGCACGCAATTGTTCGTATTGGCCAAGTTCTGCCACTTCTTGTAGCATTTCCTTTGCTACGCCTTCTCCTCTGTAAGAAGGAACTACAGAAACGTGCTGAATTGTTGCTGTGTGATTGTCTGTTACAAGCCCGACGATACCAACGTATTCATCGTTCTTTTTCCATAAGTATAATACCCAATTATCATCATTTTCATAGGATTGGATTGTCTCTGTGAGCTTTTTTATGTCTTTTTCGTTAGGCATAAACGAGAGTAGCCCCATTGCTATTTTCTCGAAAGCTTTTTTATATCGAATTAACATATTTGTCTATTCCCTCTTTTTCTAGCTGTACATAATCTTTGACTATCCTACACGATTTGTACTATTACCGCAAGCCAATTTTCTGTCTTACGAACCAGGGCCGAGAATACCTTGCGACGCTAACACCCAATAGACAACGCCCCACAACAAAATAAATGTCGTCATAGATGCCAATAATACCCATTTGTTTTTCCTCAAATTTATTCACCCTTTTTTAACGTTAGCGGGAGATCATTTTGTACAATATCTTCGTAACTTTCACGTTTAATCGCTAATTGATGCTGTCCATTTTCTACAAATACCACTGCTGGACGTGGTACACGGTTGTAGTTGCTTGCCATCGAGTAGCCATATGCCCCTGTACAGAAGATTGCTAGTACATCACCAGAAGCTGCCTCTTGTAATTTTGCATCGATAATCAATTTATCGCCCGATTCACAAAGTTTTCCAGCTACAGTGTACGTTGCTTCTTTTGGTGCATTGGCTTTACTAGCGATGACTGCCTCGTATTTTGCATCATATAATGCAGGACGAATATTATCACTCATTCCGCCATCAACTGCAATGTAATTACGTACATCTGGTACTGTTTTTTGAGAACCGATAGTATAAAGTGATGTTCCTGCATCACCGACAAGTGAACAGTATGGTTCAATCCAGATTTCTGGCATTGTTAGTCCAAGTACAGTTGCTTTATTTTTCACAACAGTAATCATGTCCTCTACATACACTTGTGGCTCAAGCGGTGCATCTTCTTCTGTATAGCGAATACCGAAGCCCCCACCTAAGTTTAACACAGTACACGTAAAACCGTGAGTCTTGTTCCAATCAGAAATCTTGTCGATTAGTTTTTCACCTGCTAAGCCAAAGCCAGCTGTATCGAAAATTTGAGAGCCAATATGGCAGTGTAAGCCTAAAAGCTGTAAGTATTCGTGTTTAAAAGTTTGCTCAAATGCTTGATCGGCTTGACCGTTGTTTAAGTCAAAGCCAAACTTAGAATCCGCTTGCCCTGTCGTAATAAAATCATGCGTATGTGCCTCAACTCCTGGTGTGACACGTAATAAAATACGCATTTTTTGTTGACGGCGCTCAGCAATTTCTTTTAAAAGTTGAATTTCATAGAAGTTATCTACAACAATACAGCCAATTTTTGAGTCAAAGGCTAGCTCCAATTCTGCAATGCTTTTATTATTACCATGGAAGTGAATACGCTCTGTTGGGAAACCTGCTTTTAATGCTGTAAATAGCTCCCCTCCAGAGACAACATCCAAGGATAGGTTTTCTTCTGCTGCTAATTGATACACCGCTACACATGCAAATGCTTTGGAAGCATACGCTACTTCAGCCTTTACCCCTAGCTTTTTAAATGTATCGATAAAGCCGCGTGCTCGCTTACGAATAAGCGCTGTATCGTACACAAATAATGGCGTACCATATTCTTTTGCAAGCTCTAATGTATCTACTTGTCCTATTGTTAAATGTCCGTCTTCAGAAATCGCTTGTGTTCCATATAAATGCATTTGCATCTCTCCCTTTTCACGTCTCCATTTTGTGACATTTGCGTACCTCGTGGTATGTCAGTCCTTACTCAAACATTTCCATCGAGACATTGTCTTATCTTAGCAGGTATTGGCATGTCACAAGATAAAAACACATAACCATTCACTAGCAAAGATAATTTTTGCAAAAATCACAAAATACTATATGTGAACTTTATCACATGAAAAAAGTGAGTGCAACGGCTCCTATGATCTTTTTCTCTGTTTGGAAGCGACTACATATGGTCTTAGTGCATCCGACGTCATAGGGAAGCGGATAATGACGCGAAGCATCGCAGTTGGGAAAAATGGAACGAGCGGCCATAAATATGGTGCTTGTAGCGGACGTAATGAACATAAATAGGTAAATAATAAAAACAATCCAATAAATAATCCATCTTCTCCCCAAATACCTGTCATAATGAGCAAAACAAATCGGAAGAGCTTAATGGAAATACCTAGCTCGTAAGATGGAATAATAAACGTAAAGATGGCTCCTACCGCTGTATACAATACAACTTCGGATGAGAACACACCAACATCAATGGCGATCTGCCCAATGATTACCCCGGCTACTAAACCCATCGCAGTAGACAATGGTGTCGGGGTATGGATGGCGGCCATCCTTAGAAATTCAATCCCAATATCGGCGATTAGAATTTGCAGTAATATCGGAATATGTGATTTATCCTGACTACCTAAAAAAGATAGCGAATCAGGTAATAATGATTCATTCGTTACAAATAAATACCATAAAGGTAATAATAATAACCCCATAATTGTTCCGAAATAGCGCATAAAACGCACAAAGGTCCCGACAGTAGGTGCTTGTCTATATTCTTCAGCATGCTGCAATAAATGGAACATCGTAACGGGCACTAAAATAACGGAAGGTGAAGTATCCACCATAATCGCTACATGCCCCTCTAGTAAATGAGCAGCGACAATATCAGGACGTTCTGTATAGCGTACAAATGGAACTGGGTGAAACTTTTGCTTAAACAGCCATTCCTCTAGTGATTTATCAGCCATTGTCAAACCATCATGATTAATTTGACCAAGACGCTGTCGCAATTTATCGAGCATTTCCTCATTAGCAATATCCTTCATAAACGCAATTGCGACATCGGTTTGACCGAGCTTGGATATTTTATGTAGCTCGAAGCGTAAATTACTGTTGCGAATGCGTCGACGAACTAAAGCTGTATTTTGTGAAATCCCCTCTGTAAAGCCATCCCTAGAACCGCGAATTACTTTTTCATTATCCGGCTCTTCTGGTGAACGCCCTGGATAATTTCGAAGCTCCGCAATATAGCAGTATCCACTTTTCGTAATAAAGGTTACTTGCCCACTTAAAATAGCAAGCAAATAGGCTTTACGTTCCGTTTCTTCAGAACGACCATGAAAGTTGAAATGTGCTTCAAAATATTCTCGCTCATCATCAATATCAATGTCTTCTTCAGGTAACATATTGGATAGTAATTGCGTCAGGGCTTCCCCATCTACTAGTCCGCTAATATATGCACAAAGAACCGGCAAATCTTTGACAAATAAATGCTTAATACCTACGTCAAATGATTCGCCGTCTCCAAATTGCTCTTTAAGAAAATCTTCGGCTTCTTCTAAGCTGTTAAATAGTTTATTTGTCATGCTGTCACCATTTTCTTAGATGTCTTTTTCTACTCCGTGTTCAACCGTGGCACTCGTCGCCATCCAACTTTTCAACTGCGCTAAAATCTTTTTCTCTAAACGAGATACTTGTACTTGTGAAATGCCCAGACGAGTTGCGATTTCAGTTTGTGTACAATCTGAAAAATAGCGTAAATAAATAATGGATTGTTCCCTCGGATCAAGTCTTGTCAACACTTCTTTTAACGGAATATATTCAAAAGGTTGCTCTGATTTTTCATCCTTCATTTGATCCATTAATGTAATGGAATCCCCTTCACTTTCATACAATTGCTCATGTAAGGAAGCTGGATCCCTTAAAGCATCCGACGCTGTCACAATTTCCTCAGTCGTGACGCCAAGAACCTGCGCTAATTCTTGAATGGTCGGTGGATGCTCATTATTTTTAATAAATTCATCCGTCGCATGGCGGATTTTAAAGTTGAGCTCGCGAATTGAACGGCTCACCTTTACCATGCCGTCATCCCTTAAAAAGCGCTGTATTTCACCGATAATCATCGGGACAGCATAAGTGGAAAATTTCACATCGTACGCTAAATCAAACTTATCTACAGATTTCATAAGGCCTATACAGCCTATTTGAAATAAATCTTCGAGCTCCACGCCCCTTGTTGTAAAGCGTTGGACGATAGACCACACAAGCCTCGTATTCCCCTCAATCATTCGTTTACGAGCTTCATGATCGCCCTGTTGTGAACGCGCAATTAAATCACGCATTTCCTCCTGTGACAAAAGCTTATCGGACGACTGTTCTATCGGCTTCACGATAGCAACCTCACATTACCGCCGTGCGAACCGAATAAAATTTTTTCGTAAACGTTACAGTTGTACCTTCCTGCCACTTGGACATGACAGTCAACTGATCTGAAAAACTGTCCATAATGGTAAAGCCCATACCAGAACGTTCCATTGCACTTTTCGTCGTAAACAAAGGCTCCATCGCTTGACTGACATCCGCGATGCCTACCCCTTTATCCATCACAGACACCGTTACAATATCATCCTCACGCTTTGCGTGAACTGTAACGACCCCTTTTCCATCTTCTTCATAACCGTGAATAATGGCATTGGAAACAGCCTCTGAGACAACGGTTTTAAATTCTGATAGCTCATCAATTGTTGGATCTAATTGTGCAATAAAGCCCGTTATCGCCACACGTGCTAAGGCTTCGTTTTCGCTAATTGCTAAAAAAGTTAATGTCATTTCGTTATCCATTTACAATCCCCCTAACTCGATCAATCGCTTCTTCCTCTGTTGCATCCATCATCCACGGACCTAAGCCTGAAAATTGAAATACTTTTCGCATCGTCGGCGATGGATTTAATAAAATTGTTCGTCCAGCGACTGCTTCTAACTCACGCATTCGACCAAGCACTAGGCCTACACCTGAACTATCCATAAACGATAGTCGCTCAAAATTCCAAATGATGGTCGTTACAGCCCCCTGAAAAATTGCTGTAGAAATTTTAGCCCGAATTTGCTCTACTGCATGATGATCGAGCTCCCCAAATAAACGTATAACTACTGTCTCCCTTGTTACCATTTCTAATTGAAAATGCATGAACATCGCCTCCTCCTCGTGCAATTCCACATTCCATATAACAAATCCTTGCTGTTGACAGAACTAGTGCAAAGTCTCTTGAAATAGTGTCAAATCGACATTCTTATGGCTTTTAGGTTAAGTGCAGTATGGGATAAATCAAAAGGTTTTAAACGTCGTCTACATTTTTTGTCAGTGTGTCATTGTAGATAGCTAATTTATGTAGGTATTCAATACGAGGAGAACGAAAAAAAGTGTTAGATTGACTGCCATCAATCTAACACTTTTTCGCTTCGGCGGTGCTTTCCGCGGGCACACTCATAAGCCGCAACCCTCGCTAACGCGCAGGTTTGTCGCGTCTTACATTTTGTGCTCTCTACAGAGCACCGCCTCCGTATAAACTAGCGTTTTCTGCTAATTTATACTTATGCCATTAAATAGGCTTGCTGTACTTTAGTGATTGTTTCTTCGTTAATTTCACTGTTTGAATACAGATAGGCAATGGTTTCATCCGCACTGACACGGTCACCTTTTTTGGCAACTAGCTGGATGCCTGCATCATAATCAAGCGAAGATTCCTTCGTTAAGCGACCAGCGCCAAGACTAACACTTGCTTCACCAATCATTAATGCATTAATGGACGCAACAACACCCTCTGTCGCTGCTTTTACAGCCACCTTATGTGCTGTGTCATTTTGCACAATATCCGCTAGATCGCCGCCCTGTGCTACGATAAATTCCTCAAACTTCGCAGCTGCTGAGCCATCTTCCAACACTTTTTTGACAGCTGCTACCGCTGTTATTTCATCTACTCCAGCCGCAATCTGATACATTAGAGAAGAAATAATAATGCACTCTTCTAATAAGTCTGCGTGCGTTTCTTCTAAGCGACCTTTTAGCAAGGCATACGCCTCTACTACCTCAAGTTTATTACCGATCATTTTCCCTAAAGGATTATCCATATCGCTAATATGAGCGACAACTTTACAGTATAATTTTTCACCAATTGCTGTCATCGCTTCAGCCAATTTCTTCGCTTCTTCTTCCGTTTTCATAAAGGCACCAGAACCACATTTCACATCTAGCACAATACCATCTGCACCACTTGCAATTTTTTTACTCATAATCGATGCAGCAATTAACGGAATAGAGTCGACAGTACCTGTCACATCTCGCAATGCATAAAGTTTTTTGTCGGCAGGTACAAGATTGCCTGTCTGACCAGCAACCGCAATTTTATGTTTATTGACATTATCAATGAATTCTTGTGACGATAATTCTGTTTTAAAGCCACGGATTGATTCTAATTTATCGATTGTGCCACCTGTAATACCTAAGCCTTTACCACTAAACTTCGCCACTGGAATACCTAGAGAAGCAATAATTGGTGTGACGATTAACGTGACTTTATCACCGACACCGCCTGTAGAATGTTTATCAATTTTAAAACCTTCGATTGAAGTTAAATCAATTACATCACCTGATTCAATCATTGCCTTCGTTAAATAAAACGTTTCTTCGTCAGTCATACCAAGTAAGCGAATAGCCATTAGCAATGCGCTCGCCTGATAATCCGGAATAGGACCTGTTGTATAGCCTTCAACAAAGTATTGAATTTCAGCTTGTGTCAGTTCTTTGCCTTGTTTTTTCTTTTCAAAAAGCTGCACCATATTCATAGACAATTCCTCCTTATTTTAAATCATTTAAGAAACTCTTACCGAATGGTGGTGCTTCTACTTTGAAGTTTTCAGCGACAGTTGCTGCAATATCTGCAAAAGTCTCACGAAGAGCAAGCTCGCTTCCACCTTTAAAACGTGGTGAATAGACAATTAGTGGCACGTATTCACGTGTATGGTCTGTGCCAGGGAATGTCGGATCATTACCATGGTCAGCCGTAATCATAAGTAAATCATCTTCTGACATTGCCTGTAAAATTTCAGGAAGACGCGCATCAAATTCTTGTAATGCGTTACCGTAGCCAAGTGGATCACGACGATGCCCAAAATTGGCATCAAAATCTACTAAATTTAAGAAGCTAATCCCATGGAAATCTTGTTTTGCGACTTTAGCGAATTGATCCATACCGTCCATATTATTTTTTGTACGAACTGCTTCAGTAACCCCTTCACCATTGAAAATATCAGAAATTTTACCAATGGCAATTACATCAAGACCAGCATCTTTCAAAGCATTCATCGTTGTACGTCCAAAAGGCTTTAACGCATAGTCATGACGATTTGGCGTGCGTGTAAAGTTACCTGGCGTCCCGATAAATGGACGTGCAATCACGCGTCCTACTAAATATTCTGGCTGTAATGTCAACTCACGGGCAATCTCACAAATTTTATAAAGTTCGTCCAGTGGAATGATTTCTTCATGCGCAGCAATTTGTAACACAGGATCAGCCGATGTGTAGACAATAATAGCCCCTGTCTCCATATGTTCTTGTCCAAAGTCTTCAATCACCTGTGTACCACTTGCAGGTTTATTACATAGTACTTTGCGTCCTGTACGTTGTTCAAGCTCGGCAATCAGTTCAGCAGGGAAACCTTCAGGGTATACTTTAAATGGTTTATCAATATTAAGACCCATTATTTCCCAATGCCCTGTCATTGTGTCTTTCCCGACAGATGCCTCTTGCATTTTACCGTAGTATGCTTGCGGTGTATTTGTTGCTTGCAGTCCTTGCAGTGGTTCGATATTCGCTAAGCCAAACGACTCCATCACGGGCATTGTAAGCCCATTCATTTTTTCAGCGATGTGACCTAAAGTATGTGCGCCTGCATCGCCGAATTTAGCTGCGTCTGGTGCTTCACCAATCCCAACTGAATCCATTACAACGACATGGATTTTTTTAAATGCTTTATTCATAATTATTGCCTCCTAATCTCACGATTCCATTTTACCAAAAACAAGCGAAAGGATAAAGGTCAGACATCCGACTAAGTAATTTATTTTCCTTAAACAAGAAAAAAGCTCTATCTGTCACTTATTTTTTATTAGGCACGCGGATGGTACTGCTTGTAGACTTCTGAAAGTCTCGTTTTACTAATATGCGTATAAATTTGAGTTGTGGAAATATCTGCATGCCCTAGCATCTCCTGCACTGCACGTAAGTCAGCTCCATTTTCCACTAAATGAGTAGCGAATGAATGACGTAACGTATGTGGTGTAAGCTCATGTTGGATGCCCGCCTTTAATGCGTGCTCCTTCATTAATTTCCAACAACCTTGCCTTGTTAAACGTTTCCCTCGTTGATTAATAAAAAAGGCATCTGTTTTTGGGTATTTCCCCTGTAATGTACCTCGTGCACCATCTAAATAAACACTCAATGCAGAAAGGGCACTTTTACCAAGCGGAATAATGCGCTCCTTGCCTCCTTTTCCAAATACACGTACAAAGCCCATCGTTAGATGAATATCAGCCAAATCGAGTGCAATCAGCTCACTTATACGCATGCCAGAACCATATAAAAGCTCTAGCATTGCTACATCTCGAACACCTTGTGGCTTGCTGCGATTCGGTACTGCCAGCAATGCTTCGATTTCTTCAATCGATAGAATATTTGGAAGTTTTTGTTCAATCGTTGGCATTTCTAAATGCACTGTAGGATCTGTTTCTGTGCGCTTTTCTCGAAGTAAAAATTGGTGGAAGCTACGAATGGATGAGATATGACGTGCAACAGTACGGCTCGTCTTTCCTTGCATGCGCAGTTGCTCTAAATGGCGCAAAATTGTTGTGCGTTCAATAGTGCGAAAATCAGCCATTCCCTCAGCTTCTTGCAAAAAATGGACATAGTTTTCTAAGTCTCGGCGATAGGATGCTAATGTATTAACGGATAATTGCCGCTCTACCTGGATAAAATGGATATAATCCTCTATTGCATATTGAAATTCATTCATCACAACGCCCCCTCACTGTCAATTATTCTCTATTTTAGCACGCCTATAAAAAAAGTGCGAAAAGCCCACACTAGAGCTGAGTCGTAATTTGCTTAGGCTTTTCCTCCCTTTACTAGAATAATAGAGCATCACATCATGCATAAAAAAACAAAAAACTGCCTGATGCAATCTATACGCAAGATTTCATCAGACAGTTTCTCGTTATTGTTCTTCATTTGTGTCGTCGTTTTTATCATGACAACGCCAGCAAATACCGTGGAAAGTTAGTCGGTGATCTTTTATAATAAAGTTCCAACGTTTCTCAACAACGGCTTCCACATCTTCAAGTAAATCTTCTTGAATTTCATCTACAGCACCGCACTCGATACAAACGAGATGATGATGGAAATGCGCAGCTCCCTCTTGGCGTAAATCGTAGCGTGATACGCCATCACCAAAGTTGATTTTGTCGACGATTTTAAGCTCTGTTAGTAATTCTAACGTTCTATAAACAGTAGCCAGACCTATTTCTGGTGCCTTATCTTTTACTAAAAGATAGACATCCTCTGCACTTAAGTGGTCCTCTTCATGCTCTAGCAAAACAGCAACTGTTGCTTCTCGCTGCGGCGTCAGCTTATAACTAGCACTATGCAACTGTTTTTTTATACGATCAATTCGGCTTTCCATGTGACGCCCCCCTAAACTTATTTCATTATACCAAAGGAGTAAATCCTATTACAAGATAGTGAATAGATTTCAAATAAGCTTTTAATGTTTTTAGCTGTTGCTTCATATGAACGTATTTTATGCATCATTTGAGTACATACGTTATAACGATAAACTCAGCAACTATTATGATGAAAAAAGCGATAAAATTCAACAAAATTGTCCGTCCATTCGTCTTTTTCCCGATTTTTCGCTTCGACCAAGCAGGTACTAGTAAATTACATAGGACTAGCAACAATATACAATAGATAAGCTGAAATGGAAACCACCAAATCGTATATAGCCAAAATGCTTCAAGTTTTTGTAGTAAAAATACAGAGCTAAAGCCAAAAAACGTTGCGCGTATTGCTACTGTAACACGTACTAACACTTTTAAGACACTATGTGTTGCAAGTAACAGTACAATACCGATTGAAGCGGCTACAGGTAACACTAAACGAACAATAGATTGCCTGTCCACATCTGCTAAACGAGGTTCTATAAACAAAATAAAAGGCTCTGCATTCGCCCCTCCAATAATATGAAAGCAGATGACGCCACAAACGAAGCTCACTGCAACAATTGATGCGTGATAAAATATAGAAACCGTACGAGACATAAGCATGCTCCTTTTCTATCAAGGTTTGTACAGCTTATGCTCGTCCGCTTCTATTATGCTAAACTTTATTTTTCTTGTTGCAATGCCAACCACAGCACAGCAAACGCTGTTTTCGCATCATAGATACGCCCATCAGCAACCATTGCTTGTGCCTCTTCCAACGAAACTTCTAGTAATTTGACAAATTCATCTTCGTCTAGTTCTGCACTATTTTCAATGTGATATAAATCTGTCGCCACAAATAGATGTATGATTTCATCCGCAAAACCTGGTGAAGTGGCAAAGGCTTGTAAATACTTGAATTGATGTGCACCATAGCCTGTCTCTTCTTCCAATTCACGACGTGCAGTATGAATTGGCTCCTCACCGCTTTCAAGTTTACCTGCTGGAATTTCTACAATGGAACGTTCGAGCGCTTTACGATATTGCTCCACCATTACGAGCTTGCCTTCGTTGGTAATGGCAATGATTGCTACCGCTCCAGGGTGTTTAATAATTTCACGCTTAGCAGACTTCCCGTTTGGTAATGTGACATCATCAACCTGTAAGTTCACGATTTTGCCCTTATAGATAGGTGTCGTCTGTGTCGTTATTTCTTCAAACTTTTTCATTGCCCATAACCTCGCTTGTTCTTCAGATATGTTCATTGTACCATTACAAGTAGAGAAATCGAAGGAGGTATGATGCTGTTGAAATAAATCTATACAAATGTATAAAAATATAGTTATTTTTTATAGGGATTATAAGAGATAACTTTTGAAGTATGACGCAATAGGGAAATTTGCAAAAAAATTCGGCAAAACAGTTCAAAAGGGAGTTACTTGAGGATGATACTAGCAAAGAAAGTTAGATTATACCCAAGCAAATCACAAGAACAAAAATTATGGCAATCAGTAGGAACAGCAAGATTTGTTTACAATTGGACACTTGCAAAACAAGAAGAAAATTATAAAAATGGTGGGCAGTTTATATCTGATGGTGTTCTTAGAAAAGAATTAACTCAATTAAAGAAAAAAGAATTATCTTGGTTAAAAGAAGTATCTAACAATGTAGCAAAGCAGGCAGTCAAAGATGCCTGTAATGCTTACAGGAGATTTTTCAAAGGCTTAACCAATAAACCAACATTCAAAAGCAAAAGAAAAAGCAAGAAGTCATTCTACAACGACAATGTAAAGTTAAAAGTCAAAGATGGAAATTTGGTACTCATTGAAAAAGTTGGTTGGATAAAAACAAATGAGCCATTACCTATTGGTGTTAAATACAATAATCCAAGAGTCAGTTATGACAATAAGTATTGGTATCTATCAATAGGAATCGAACAAGAAACCAGTCAAGAAGAATTAACAGATGTTTCTTTAGGGATAGATATTGGTATAAAAGCATTAGCGGTCTGTTCAAATGGTGCAGTATATAAAAATATCAATAAAACTAATGTCGTTAAAAAGACTGAGAAATGCCTTCGTAGGTTGCAACGACAAGTTTCTCGTAAATATGAAATGAATAAGGAGGGAAACCGTTTTGTCAAAACAAGCAACGTTATAAAAATCGAAAAGAGGATACAACTCCTGCATAGAAGATTATCAAATATCAGAAAGAACCATCTTCATCAAAGTACAAATGATATGGTGAAAACCAAGCCATATCGAATTGTAATGGAGACTTTGAACATCAAAGGGATGATGAAGAACAGACATTTATCGAAAGCTATGGCGAAGCAATGTTTGTATGAGTTCAAAAGACAAATTCAATATAAATGTGAAAAGTATGGAATTGATTTTTTAGAAGCTGATAAATGGTATCCATCTTCAAAAATGTGTTCAAGTTGTGGAAACATAAAAAAGGACCTGAAGTTGTCTGACCGAACATACGAATGTGTATGCGGTCATAAAATGGATAGGGATTTAAACGCAGCTATCAATCTAGCACATTTTCAATTAGCAAAATAACACGTAAACGTTATGGCTAATATGTAGGAATCGTTGCATCCGAATTGACGCTTGTGGAGTGTTACATCAAACGAAAGTAGCTTTTTGCAAAATCGGACACGTAGAAGCAAGAATAAAACAAGATTTATAGATTTTTATAAATTTTTGGCAACGGGCATTCGCATGAAAAAAAGACAACTTGGCTCAAGTCATTTATTTATTTCAGAGATTAGTTTAGGAGGTATGTCTCTTTCGACAGATAAACATAAGGCAGCAGCCATACTTGATATGGCGTTAGATGCGGGCATTAACTACATTGATACGGCTGATTTATATGATTTAGGTGCCAATGAAGAAATTATCGGTACAGTTTTGGGTAAACGTCGACAAGACCTGATTATCGCAACGAAAGTGGGGAATCGTTGGACAGAAGGGGTGGACGGCTGGCAGTGGGATGCCTCCCCTACATATATTAAAGAAGCTGTTCATAAAAGCCTAAAAAGACTCGGTACAGATTACATTGATGTCTATCAACTACATGGTGGCACAATAGAGGATGACTGGGACGGTATTATCGACACATTTGACAACTTAAAAAAAGACGGTGTCATTCGAGAATACGGCATATCCTCAATTCGACCAACTGTACTGAAACGTTTTTTACCTGCTAGCTCGGCAAAAAGTGTCATGATGCAATATAGTGCGTTAGATCGTCGCCCAGAAGAATGGTTAGATTTTATAGCTAGTGAGGGGGCTTCGGTCGTAACACGCGGCACCATCGCAAAAGGATTATTAACAAATAATTGGAAAGAACGTTTGCAACAGGTCAATGGCTATCAAACATACACTGTAGATGAATTAACAACAACATTAACAAACTTAGCCAAACACTATGAAGATTTACATGCATTAGGGCTAGCCTTTAATTTGAAGGAACCCACTATAGCTTCAACGGTGATTGGTGCTAGTTCGCAGGAGCAACTCGCCCAAACACTTACTGCGTATGAAAAAACAAATGCAATTACTAATTTTGAAGTAGCGAACGCTCTGACTAAAGCAGACCAATACGTTGACCACCGATGAAAAAATGGTTCGTTTTACTTTTATTTTTAATCATTCTTGCAATATCCTCTAGCATGACTTATGAACAACAGTCGATTATTCCTGAACTAGAGGAACTATTAGCGCATAAGCCTTTTGAAAAACAACTGTCCGTTTTAAAAATTCCCTATTGGGATACAGTCGTTTCTATAGAAGAGCGAGGCTACTTTAAATTTGTAGAATTTCTAATTCGAAAATTTACGCATTTTGTAGGATTTGGTTGTATTGCACTGGGGATTTATTTTGCGTTAAGTAAACGTCGATTCGCTGCGCGTATAGCCATTGCCATTACGGCCATCATTGCCACGCTAGATGAATTTCGACAAAGCTTTACACCTGGACGTACCATGAGCGGACAAGATGTCCTAGTAGATACAGCAGGCGCTATTGTATTTATTAGCATTGCCGTAGTCGTAAAGAAACTACGGTCGCTTAGAAAATAAAATTTTGTTTTTATCAACAATTTCCTAAGAGTTTGTGGCGATTCTCTCGTGGATAGTGGCGTCAAAGCATTCTAAATCAAAATTAACAAAAAAACAGTGAATCTCATTCCAAGAGATTCACTGTTTCTATCAAACTTAAAATTTCGAGCCTTTGTCACCGTATTCGTTCAATAATTCTTCGAACGTTTTGTTTTTCTCACGTTGCTTACGCTCAAAAGCTAACTGTGCTTGACGCTCTTCCTCTGCCGCTTGCTCTTTCGCTGACAAATCTTGTTTCGCAGCTTTTAACTTCGCTAACACATCGCCAGCAAGCTGATCTGCTAATGTAACAGCCTCCTGCTTTGGTAAACTAGCAGAAATACCAGCGTCAACACGTTGCTGTTGTTTTCGTTTTTTTCCCATTACTTTCACCTTCTTACTAACTTTAAGGGCGTTGAACAACTGTTGCTACGCCTTGTCCCCCACCGATGCATAATGTAGCAAGGCCTGTTTTTGCATCACGTTTTTCCATCTCATGTAACAGTGTCACTAAAATTCGTGCCCCACTTGCTCCAATTGGATGACCAAGGGCAATTGCTCCCCCATTTACATTTAGTTTATCATGATTAAAGCCTAGTTCGCGATCGACAGCAATCGATTGTGCTGCAAATGCTTCATTTGCTTCAATTAAATCTATATCTACTAGCGAAACATCCGCCTTCGCTAATGCTTTCTTCACCGCTGTGACCGGCTCAGTTCCCATAATCAATGGATCTACACCTGCGCTCGCATTGGCTGAAATAAGCGCCATTGGCTGAATACCTAACTCGATAGCCTTCGCTTTTGACATAACAACCACCGCTGCTGCTCCATCGTTAATACCCGAAGCGTTCGCTGCAGTCACAGAGCCATCTTTTTTAAATGCTGGACGCAACTTGGATAATGATTCCGCCGTAACCCCTGCACGTGGAAATTCATCTTGGTCAAAAATAATCGACTCGCCTTTACGTTGTGGTATTGCTACAGCTACAATTTCATTATTAAATTTTCCCGCTGCAATCGCCGCTTCTGCACGTTGCTGTGATCGCGCAGCAAAAGCATCTTGCTCCTCACGTGAAATTTCATACGCATCACATAAATTTTCGGCAGTAATCCCCATATGATAGTCATTAAATGCACACCATAAGCCATCATGAATCATCGTATCCACAACTTTTTGATCGCCCATGCGGAAGCCTTCACGTGCATTTTTTAATACATAAGGCGCTTGGCTCATATTTTCGAAACCGCCTGCCACGATGATATCTGCATCGCCAGCAATAATTGCTTGTGTTGCTAAATGCACTGCTTTTAAACCTGAGCCACATACTTTATTAATTGTTAAAGCTGGCACTGTGTTCGGAAGTCCTGCAGCAATCGATGCTTGTCGAGCTGGATTTTGTCCAAGACCTGCCGATAAAACATTCCCCATAATGACTTCATCAACTTGTTCACCTGCTACACCAGCACGTGCTAATGCTTCTTTAATAACGATACTTCCAAGAGTTGTTGCTGGTACATCTTTTAATGTTCCTCGGAATGAACCGATTGCCGTACGCACGGCACTAACAATCACTACCTCGTTTGTCATAACCATTCTCCCCTTTTCCCCGTTCAAAAATCAACACTGCATGCATATGCTACTAGCAGATATGTATATTTTAACAAATGTTTAGACGATTTTCGATAACAGAAATAATCGCAGTTTTTCAAAAGTTGTTGTAAAATGTTGTCGTGTTTTAAACAAACGTAGTTGGGAACATTACAAATAAGAAATGTGCATTGGCTTACGATCAGTTAAGTACAATGCCTAGACATGAAAAGAAATAGGGTGTGGAGGTGTAGAAGATGAAAAAGAAAGTGCTTTTATTTTCAGGTATTACAACGACGCTTGCTGCTGCAGCAACGGGGCTGTTCGGCTTTGCGCTTTCCAATAAATTAATGTACATTCAAAAAAAAGATCCCGAATTTATTCGTGAACGTGAGACAACTGCCAAACGCTTTGACGAAGCTTGGTACAATAAAAATTTTAAATGTGAATTAAATATTGACTCTCCCAATGGTTATTCCATTCACGGCATTATGTTTCAACCATTACAAACAAACAATACAATGATTATTTGTCACGGTGTTACAGAAAATAAAATTAACTCGGTCAAATATGCTCGTCTTTTTGAACGGTTAGGATACAATTCTGTTATTTTTGACCATCGAAGACATGGCGATTCCGGTGGCAAAACGACTAGCTATGGCTATTATGAAAAAAATGATTTAGATGCTGTTGTAAAAACAGTGAAAGCGATGATTGGTGAAAATGCCTTGCTCGGCATCCATGGGGAGTCAATGGGTGCTGCAACCATGCTGTTGTACGCAGGAACGGTTGAAGATGGCGCTGATTTTTATATTGCAGATTGTGCCTTTTCGGATTTCTCAATGCTGCTTAAGCAAATCGCCAAGACCGAATTTAAATATGGCTCCATTATTCCGATTCGTTTCGCAGATTTCTTTATCCGGTTACGCGATGGCTATTCATTTAAGAGTGTAACGCCTTCTGAAGCTGTGACCCATATTGAAAAACCGATACTCTTTATTCACAGTATTCCTGATACATTTATACCTGCTTCAATGTCACTCGATTTATACAATAAAAAAAATGGACCAAAGAAATTGAAGCTTTTTGAAAAAGGGGCGCATGCTCAATCCTTTAATGAAAATATGGCTGAATATGAAGATCTCATACATGACTTTTTAGAAAGTTTTATTTATGAAAAAATCAATCATGATGCTTCATCATCCAATGTGATTCCTTTTCACTTTCGATAAGTGAAAAAACCTTGCAAGCTTTGACAACTTGCAAGGTTTTTTATTATTCTGCAAAAACAATATGCCATTCGTCTCGCTTCGCTAAAAATTCTTTTGCCAGCGCCTGTGCGCCTTCAAGACTATGACTTGCAGCCCAGCCACATTGCACTTCGTTGCATGCTGGAACAGCCGTTGCCTTCGTTACATCTGTAAAAGTTTTTTCTAAAATCGTCAGCAATTCATCATAATCATTATGATTAATCAACGATACATAAAACCCTGTTTGACAACCCATTGGACTAAAGTCAACGATGTAATCTGAATAATTGCGGATAATATCTGCAGATAAATGCTCCAAAGAATGGAGTGCTGGCATTTCCATATGCTCTTTGTTAGGCTGTTTTAAGCGAATGTCGTACTTATAAACTTCATCGCCATTTTTCCCCACTTTTACACCCGCTAAACGAACATAAGGGGCTTTCACTTTCGTATGATCTAAATCAAAACTCTCGACATTTGTTTTTTCGCGTTCCATTGCTAACAGCTCCTTTTCTGACAATACTAACTATTATACCTAGTTTTCTATGAAATGTGTAAATTTTTGAAATAGAATGATAATTTAGGTGCGAATTTACTAAAAAAGAAGACAAAACGCCCATTTCGTTTTGTCTTCCCGCTGAAATTTATTTTTGCTGGTGTATTGCGGCTTCTACAATGGAAATTCAAAGTCTTGAACACGGCTCGGTATGTTTAAAAGCAATGTAATCACAACACTCATTGAGATTAGTATTAACACTGACTTCCATTGTAATTTAAAATCGTTCTTTTTCAGTAATAACATTTGATTAATAAAGTGAAAGAACGAAACAAACAGCAACACAACAACAAACTGTAAGAAAAAATTCATTGTTGTCACCACCCTTTACATGTACAGAGTTCTCGCTAATGTTTAAGTAATATTTTTATCGTCAGTTACTTTGGTTTATGCAGCTACCAAGGCAAGTTGACGTTTCAAGCAGGCAAGTCACCAGTTTCTTCTATTTTCTTATTTTTCTATAAATCTCAAAAATCTGTTGTTCCATATATTTTCGTAAAAATCTATTGTCTCTCTTGCTGTCATAAAAGGATTATTTACCGTAGAAGTAGCATGATGAACCATCAAGTTTTCGTATCCTAATCCATGGGCAAATTTAATCGTTGCATCCATGCAGTATTCTGTTTGAGCGCCGCAAAATTCTATGCGTTGCACTGCTAATTGCTCTAAAATCGTTTGTAAGTTTGTTTTGTAAAAGGAATTGGCATATTCTTTTCTGACCAAATAATCTTGTTCATGTACATTTAGCTCGGCATGAATTGCCCAATTTTCCTCTTCAGGTACTAGTTCTTCGTCACAATGTTGAACAAAAATAATTGGTTTTTGGTGTTCTCGATATAGTGCAATTCGATTATTTACTTTAGTGAGTAAATTTTGTAAAGCAAATAAATGCTCTCCACTGAAACATACACCATTTTGTAAATCTATTACGATTAAAACATCTGCATTAGCCTTCATCATTTTCCCCTTCTTTCAGAAACAACCAACCATTTTATGTTAGATTAACAATAATTATAAATTTAATAATGGAGGAATTCACTTAAAATAGATTAAATCTAGATTTATCAGCGACGAACTCTGCTAATTTAACTAAGTCACTTCCTTTTTTAAAAAAACGAAAAAAGCAACCGGTTACCTAAACCAGTTGCTCCTTAAAAATTCCAATTATTTTTGGAATTTGTTCATTTGCGTCATCATTTGGCGTACTTGCTTTTCAGACGGCGTACGACCCATTTGTGCCATCATCATTCGAATCATTTGTTCGTTAATTGGTGGGTTCTCTTTTAAATATTTCATCATAGCTTGACGTGCAAAGTAGAAACCAAGTGCTGCACCAGCTGCTAATGCGATAATTACAATAATAATCCAGCCCCATGTAGGCATACAACCAACCTCCTCCACTACAATATACCGAGAAAAAAACTCTCCACGCTCCATTATACACCAAATACTAGCGTGTTACTATATATTATAGTGAAAAATCCTAGTGCATTGTATACTTCATCGGCTTTAGCCAACCACACTCATTATCTTGTTTATTAAAGGCAATAAAACGCTCACTCATCTTGGCTAGCATTTGAAATAAGTCCAAATCAAGCATGCGCGAGCCTTCGCAATAGACACAAATTTTACGATCTACTAGATAAATCGCCATTTTTCCTTTTATCGGATGTTCTAAAAATAAAGCATTACGCGCTCTTTCTAAATGTGCATATTTGGAGTCTAGCTGTGCTTCTAACATGATGGCAATGTCATCGAAGCGAACAGTTTCACATATATACGCGAGTTCTTTTAAGGATTTCTCATTGGCATCTTCACAGCCTTGCATCATCTCTAATAACTTACGCTCTCTGCCGAAAATAAACGTTAAATGCTCTTCTTTTATTTTATATATGGAATAGGTTCTCACCAGAAATCCCCCTTCGCTCAGTTTCTTTAACGTAAGTATAGCGGATTGTCTCTAGTTAATTTGTCAAACGAAGGAGGCAACCATCTTCTATTTTTGTCGAAAACCTTCTACTTTCAGCTTAAAAAATAACTGCTCCGCCTCAAGACCTAGAGGAAAATCCATTTCCAGTCCGTTTTAGATGTTCTCGTAAGCAGGTAACATAAAGGTACAAACGAAAGGAGCTAAAACATATGAAAAAATTTCTTTTATTAACTGGAGGTATTATTGCAGCATGTGTCGCACTTGCCTTAATCGGACCAATTACTGGCCTAGTATTTTCAGTTGCATTCGTTGCACTAGGCATGCACTTCTATATTGGTAGTAAATCGACATTTGCAAAAATTATTTGGTTTACAGTTGGTTTAATCGGTGTACTATCGGCTATCTCTAATATTCCAGCAATGATTGGTCTTGCAGCAATCGCCATTATTTATGTGATTTATAAAAAATGGAATGGCGAAAAAGTAAATATTCCAACAATTGAAGCGAAAGAAGAAGATCCGTTTACAAACTTTGAAAAAGAATGGTCAAACTTAACAAAATAAAAGGAGCGAACTAAAAATGAACTTATTACAACGTTTTAGATACACAATTGAGGCAGACTTACATCAATTATTTGATAAAAAGGAACAAAAAAATCCTATTGCGATGTTAAATCAATACATTCGCGAGGCTGAAAAACAAACTGAGCAAACGGGTACATTATTAGAGCGCCAGGGCAAACTAAAAGAAAAAATGGAACTGGAGCTTAAACAAAATGCTGATTTACTAGCAAAACGTGAAGCACAACTTCAATTAGCACTTGCGAGTGGCGAGCAAGATTTAATTGATTTTGCTTCCGACGAAGTAGCAGCCTATACAGCTCGTAACCATACATTACAGACAAGTATCGAAGTGAACACGCGTGAATATTTTGAACTTGAACGCAAATTTGAAACAATGAAGCACAAAATTAAAGATATGAAAGTTCGTCAATTACAGCTAATGGGCAAAGAAAATGTGACGCGCGCTCACCATCAAATGGACGGCATGATTGCAAACAACAATAAAACGAATTTCGAAGATTTAGAATCCTATATCGAAAAACTTGCCCACCGTATTGACAAAGATCACGAGGTAACAACTTTCGAAGCACGCCTAGCAGCGCTTGAAAAAAATTCAACTGAAGCTGTTTCACCACTACTCATTGAAAAGAAATAACATGTTATAATAGAAAGAAATGCGCCACTAAAAGCGGCGCATTATTTCTTGTTGTAAAATATTACATAGTAGAAAGAAAGGTGACCCTTTTGCAAAACTTCACAACTAATAAACTCACATTTTGGGTACTATGCTTCTTTTTACTCGTATTTGTAGAGCTTACTATTTTCAATAACGGCGGTGCTTTTTGTTTATTAATCGGTGCTGTCCTGCTCTATTTAAGCTTTTCAAAAAACAAGCGATTTTTAAAATGGACAGGAATTTTCTTTATTGCAATTGCTCTCTTTACGATGTGGAGTTTGCGACTATTTATCGTCATACTGCTCTTATACATGCTCTATCAATACTTACAACGAGAAAACGAACCGAAAATCGTCACATTGGAATTTGATAAGTTACCGGCAACTAAAAACGAACTATTCGGTACAATACCTGCGCCTGAAGATGCTTACAAATGGCAAGATGTACAAATTCAACGACTCGCTGGTGACATTACAATCGATACAACGCAAACAGTTTTACCTGCTGGCCTAAGTCTCGTTACGATTCGACAAGGCATTGGTAAAGTACAGATTTATGTCCCTTATGAAATTCCTTTTCGCTTACACTACACAACGCTATTCGGAGACTTTACATGTTTGCAAGGACATCCACAGCGGCTTTTGAATGAAAGTATCGTGTTCTCAGATGGCAACCCTGAGGATGCAAAACGTACCCTCGTCATTCACGTCGCTACATGGCTAGGAGATTTGGAGGTGCTACGTAAATGATTGCCTTTCTTTCTAGAGCTTTCTCTATATTTTTCATATTGATTGGCGCGGCATTCGGTCTCCTTTTTGCGATTTGGGGTGAACCAAATGAAAAAGTATGGGAACCTTTGTGGCAACAAGACTATGATAATATTCCATTAGGTGGCATAATTTTAATCAGTCTCTTTGCGCTTAGTTTCTTTATTGCAAGCTGGATTAGCATGACTGCACGCGCGCGTGAGGCGCAAGCAACTCGCTTTGTAAAAGAATTAATCGAGCCGGATTTTGTTTTACCTAAAAAACATGCACTACCGAAGCCACTGAAAAAAGCACTTGTTCAAACGAGCGAATTGATTGATACACAGCGAAAAAGCTTACAGCGCCTTTCCAATGAACGAGCAGAAGCCAATGATAAAGTGATTCAAGAGCGCATTATTGCCGAACGTCAACGACTTGCACGTGAGCTCCATGACTCGGTTTCACAACAATTATTTGCCGCTTCAATGTTACTTTCTGCCTTAACGGAAAGCGATGAAAATGCCAAAAGTTTAAAGCAAGTAGAAAAAATTGTACAGCAGGCCTAGCTAGAAATGCGCGCATTATTATTGCATTTACGCCCTGTTGCACTGCACAATAAAACCCTCGCCCAAGGCTTAGAGGAATTGATTATTGAACTACAACAAAAAGTATATTTTCATATAGAATATGAACTAGAAGAAATAGCTTTAACAAAGGCTGAGGAAGATCACCTGTTCCGTATTGCTCAAGAAGCATTATCCAATACATTGCGCCATTCTAAAGCAACAGAAGTTGAACTACTTCTTGTTGCCCGAGACAATCTTGCTATTTTACGCATTCAAGATAATGGTCTTGGCTTTGATGTAGAGGCTGATAAATCGACTTCCTACGGTTTACAAAATATCGCTGAGCGAGCCGTGGAAATTGGTTGTAGGTATAAAATTGTTTCGGTGCCTGGAGAAGGTACAATAGTGGAGGTAAAAGTTCCGCTACAGAAGGAGGTTGTTGAAGTTGATTCAAGTATTAATAGTGGATGACCACGAGATGGTACGAATTGGCGTATCTGCCTACCTGTCAGCACAGCCTGATATTACTGTTGTGGGGGAAGCTGAAAATGGCGTCGAAGCTGTTGAACGTGCGCTCGCCCTTCGTCCTGATATTATTTTAATGGACAATGTCATGCCTGTGATGACCGGAGCTGAAGCAACTGTTAAAATACTTGAAGCTTGGCCAGAAGCGAAAATTATGATGGTCACAAGCTTTTTAGATGACGATAAAGTGTATCCCGCTTTAGAGGCTGGTGCGATTAGCTATATATTAAAAACATCCAATGCTAAGCAAATTGCCGATGCCATTCGTAAAACAATGGGCGGAGAAACTGTTTTGGAGCCAGAAGTCACATCTAAAATGATGCACCGTATGCGCTATGGAACAAATACACCCCTTTATGAGCAATTAACTGAACGTGAAATGGAAGTTCTTTTGTTAATGGCAAAAGGCAAGGCAAACCAAGAAATTGCGGATGACTTATACATCGCCTTAAAAACAGTGAAAACCCACGTCAGCAATATTTTAGCCAAACTAGACGTTCAAGATCGAACACAAGCTGTCGTCTACGCCTTTCAAAATGGTTTAGCAAAGTAATTTTTATTAATGTCGCTAGGTTTGTGGCGGTTCGCCGAGTTTTAGTGGCGATCGTAACATCGAAAAGATCAAAAAAATACCGCAGCGCTCAATAGGAGCTTGCGGTTTCTTTTTAATTATTTGTTTGTTTTAATCTATCTAATAAATCAAATAAACTCCAATAACCTTTTATTAAATCCTCATTTGTATTTCCATTCAAAGCAACGCCAAAAGTAGTACCTTGATAATAACCGATAAAATAATCTTGAGCTTGATTTTCAAATGTATTTTCGTACGTGTGGTTAGGAATAATAAAAGCTGAAATTGCTTTGTCTGACTGAACAAATACAATAGGTATAGAGGAATTTAAATAAAATTGAGTATATTGTTCGTCGGAAGCTTCTTGTAAATAATCTTTCGTAATCATGATAGCATCAAAAGAATCTTCATTTTTTTTATGTAAATCTTGTAACATTATTTTTTTAAATTTTATATTGTTTTCTTTAATTAACGAAGGTATTTCCCCTACAATCCCAATTTCTATAACTTCATGTTTTTTGACGATATTTACTTCTTCATTTGAACATCCCACTAATAAAAATAAAAAAGCAAAAAAAGAAAAAAAGTATTTTTTAATCATTTAAGCTCACCTTTTACATTTTTTTATGCTTTATGATAAAATTTCTTTTAATAATATTATCATATTGAAAGGATTGAGGATAAGCGGGTAGTAAAAAGTTTGACGGAAATCGAAGTAGATTTGTAACATAGGATATACTTATGTAGTAATAAAAGAGTAATTAAATAAAATTAGAGTAGCGCTTGCTACTTTCAGATTGTCGACAAAAGGTATCAAGCAATTCAACGCGGATGCCTTTTGTATTTTTTTACCTTTTTAAGGACAAGAAATATATTTTTGCCACATTGAATATAGTCTTCGACAATACCCTTTCCGTTAAGTAGCTTACCATGTACAAGTAGCCAGCTTTTTTCATTGTTGTAAAAGTAAACATCGCCCGCAATGGAAATCAACGGTAGTTGTCATCTACATATATTTTTAAAATAAAAAAAGGACTGTAGACAACCTCGAAAATTTCCGAGTTTGTCTACAGTCTGACCGTAACGCTTAATTAGAGCTTACAGTATTTTTTATGGAAGCCAAATCTTATAGTGCTTTAACTTTTGCTACAACGTTTTCTACAGTGAAACCGTATTTTTCCATAACTAACTCACCTGGAGCAGAAGCGCCGAACTTGTCGATTGCAAGAACGTCACCTTCAAAACCAGTATATTTGTGCCAACCGAATGATGCACCCATTTCGATTGCTAGACGTTTTGTAACAGCTTTTGGAAGAACCGATTCTTTATATGCTGCATCTTGTTTTTCAAAGCGATCCATTGAAGGCATTGATACGACTGCAACGTCCATATCTTCAGCTTTTAATGCTTTTTGCGCTTCAATTGCAAGTGAAACTTCAGAACCTGTTGCAATTAAAATAGCATCTGCTACTTCTTTCGATGCAGGTGAAACAGTGTAAGCACCTTTTACTACACCTTCACGAACTGTTTCGATTGACGCGTCAAGCACTGGTAAGTTTTGACGAGATAATACTAATACAGTTGGTGTTTTTTCTGATGATACTGCAAGCTCCCATGCTACTGCTGATTCGTTCGCATCTGCTGGACGAACAACAGAAAGGTTTGGCATTGCACGTAATGAAGCTAAATGCTCGATTGGTTCATGTGTTGGACCATCTTCCCCTACAGCGATTGAGTCATGTGTGAATACATATGTCACAGGAAGACCCATTAATGCAGAAAGACGTACAGCTGGACGTACATAATCAGAGAATACGAAGAATGTTCCGCCAAAGACGTTAACACCGCCGTGAAGAGCCATACCGTTCATTGCTGCGCCCATAGCGAATTCACGGACACCAAACCAAATATTGCGACCTGCATAGTCATCCGCTGAGAAGTCGCCTGCACCCTTCATCGTCGTTTTATTTGAGCCTGCAAGGTCAGCAGAACCACCGAAGAATGATGGTGTTTTCTTCGCAATCGCATTAATTGCATCGCCTGAAGATGAACGTGTTGCTACAGATTTACCTGCTTCATAAACTGGCAATTCTGCTGCGAAATCTTCTGGTAGCTTACCATTCATCGCATCTTCGAATTGAGCTGCTAATTCTGGGAACTCTGCTTTGTAAGCTTCAAATTTTGCATTCCAAGCTGCTTCCGGCTGTGCACCTTGTACTTCAGCTGCTGCATTGAATGTATCATATACTTCAGCAGGAATTTGGAATGGCTCATGTGCCCACTCATACGCTGCTTTAGTTAATACAACCTCATCAGTGCCTAGTGGCGCACCGTGAGAATCTGCTTTACCTGATTTGTTTGGAGAACCGAATCCGATGACAGTTTTCACTTCAATCAGCGTTGGCTTGCCAGTTGATTTTTTTGCTTCTTCGATTGCTTGGTTAACAGCTTCTGTATCTGTACCGTCAGCCACTTTTAAATAGTTCCAGCCATATGACTCAAAACGTTTTTGTACGTTTTCTGAGAATGATTTTTCTAAATCACCATCTAATGAAATATCATTTGAATCGTATAACACGATTAATTTTTCAAGTTTTAAATGTCCAGCTAATGAAATCGCTTCAGCCGCAACACCTTCCATTAAGTCGCCGTCGCCACAAAGCGCAAATGTATAGTGATCGACAATTTCATGTCCTGGTTTATTATAAGTCGCTGCTAAATGACGCTCTGCCATTGCCATACCAACTGTCATCGCAATCCCTTGTCCAAGTGGACCTGTTGTTGCCTCTACCCCAACCGTATGGTCGTATTCTGGATGTCCTGGAGTTAATGAATCCCATTGACGGAAGTTTTGAATTTCTTCCATTGGTAGGCCTTAACCGCCAAGGTGAAGTAGGCTATATAAAAGCATAGAGCCATGACCTGCTGAAAGTACGAAACGATCGCGGTTATACCATTTTGGATTTGCCGGATTATGGCGAAGTTGTTTTGTCCAAAGCGTATAAGCCATTGGCGCTGCCCCCATTGGTAAGCCTGGGTGACCTGAATTTGCTTTTTCAATTGCATCAATTGACAATGTTCGGATAGCATTAATCGCTAGTTGGTCCGCATGTTGAGTCATTATGTTGTGACATCCTTTCTCGTCCTATATATTGTTCTACTACAGTTTAGTCAACATTGTCCTAGAAAACAATGCTTTTGTTATACTATTTGAGATTTATGACATACTTTATCATCATTCTGTAACTTAGACATAGCAATGATAGAAATAACGACAAAATTACTGCCTATTTTGGAGGAAGGTTTAACAAATAAAAAAAGAAACCTTCTTCAGTGATGGCAAGGATTTTGCTAGAAATCTATAGTGAAATGTCCACGCGAAATGTGTTTGCTTACATCCTGCATGAAATGTGTCATATTAATTTAGAAATTTATTTTTTTTCGCTTGTTTTACCTTCTCAGGCGTTACGTCATTACCTTCTTGATCGACAACTTTAACATTTTCAATTGTATTGCGCATCGTTGCTCTAAATGTATCTAAATATTCTTTGCGAAGGGATGTACGCTCTTTCGCTTCTTCTTCCGTTAAACTGCCCGCTTTAGCTTTTGCTGCTAATTCATTGATTCGATTAATTTTTTCTTTGGATAACATCGTTACACACCTTTCAATACCTTGATGACTTCAGTATGCAAAGTATAGCATGCTTTCCCTTAAAATGCAGTTATACCAACCCTTAATCACACAGCTTAGCCACAATTTACATGACTTCCAAATGTTAGTAGTGTATAACTATTAATAAAGAACACATATTGGGGGAAATAAGGTGAACATTACAACACAGCGATTACATATCCGAAAATTTGAAATACAAGATTGGCAGGCTGTTGTTAACTATATGTCCGATCAAACCGTGATGCACTATATGCCAGAAGGCGTTTTAACTGCACAACAAGTGCAAAAATTTATATCAGATAATCGTGATGAAGCAAAGCATTTCGCCATTGTTTTACAGGAGCAGTCACAGGTTATCGGTCATCTCGTATTCCATCCTTACTTTGGCGAACATACATATGAAATTGGATGGGTGTTAAATCCTGCGTATTATCGTAAAGGCTATGCGTCGGAGGCAGCACAAGCACTATTAGATTACGGCTTCACGAAAATGAAGCTTCATCGAATCATCGCCACATGTCAGCCCGAAAATATCGCTTCTTATCGCGTTATGGAAAAAATCGGCATGCGTCGTGAAGGATTTTTCAAAAAATGTATACCACATGGTGACGATTGGTGGGATGAGTACTATTACGCTATTTTGCAGGAAGAATGGCAAAGTTGAGCTCTCTACTACACTTCAAGACTGTTAGTAGAATAAAAAAAGACTAGCAGTGCAAATTATTTGCCTGCTAATCTTTCTTGATGTTCTTGATAGCGCCTATGTACGGTTGCCTTACTAACTTCGAAGCCAAGACCTCTAAGTGTCATGGCTATTTCTTCAAAAGTAAAGCCCCGATTTCGCAACTTCACAATTTCTTCTACCGGTACTTCCTTGCGCTCCTGACCATTTGGATTGCCACGATTGGACAAGTTATTTTCTGGACGATAGCCATTTTCTACTGCCCGACGCATACCGCGGCGAATTTTCGCATTATGAATTTTACGCTGATACTCCTCTACAATCGCTAATATTTCAAGCAACATCGTGTCCATCTCATTTAATTGGACAGGCCCCGCATCTCGCATCGAAAAAACATCTGTATCTGTTTTTTGCAATAAATGGAGTACAGCCATTCGCGCATTCCCACGCCCTAAACGTGTTTCATCTTGCACAAATAATGCTTGAATTTCTTTTTCTTTAATAAAATCGAGCATCTCCAGTAAACCTTCGCGTTCCACATCATAACCACTATGTTTGTCCTGAAAAACCTGTATCACTTCATAGTTTTGTTCCTTGGCATAACGCAGCAATTCTTCTTGTTGTCGTTCTAATGAAGAACTTTGGGTCTCTTTTTCCGTACTAACCCGGCAGTACAGTACAGCCGTTCGTTTTTTATTCATCATTTTCCACTTCTCGCAATTTCAATAGAATTGGTGGGCATCTTATTGTCACCCACTACGGGTATAACGAGTGATTTCCCTGCAACAATATTAACGCTATGTAATTCGTTCTCGGCTTTCACAAGGTTAATCCAGTCATCCGTACCCATTTTACCACGGTATTGTTCGGCTAACGACCATAAGCTATCGCCATGCTCTATATGAATTTCAGTGTAGGTAATGTCTCCAGGATCAGTTATAAAAAGATAGCCTGCAAATAAGAAAATTACGCCCAATAAAATTGAAATATGTGTATTTTTTTTAAACCAATTCATGCATCATATCCCCTTTTTAGAATGTTTGTTCGGAATGTATGTTCTTATAATAAAGCGAACAAACGTTTTTGTCAAACACTTTTCGAACCTATGTTTGCATAAGTGTTCGCATTCTGCTATACTATCTAGTAAGAAGAATGATATAAAAAAAAGAGGTGAGCAATCATGAAAAAAGTTTCGAAAAGACAAGAAGACATACTAGCGTTTATCAAAGAAGAAGTACGCGCAAAGGGCTATCCACCATCTGTACGTGAGATTGGTGAAGCAGTTGGACTTGCATCAAGCTCAACAGTTCATGGACATTTAGCTCGTTTAGAGCAAAAAGGCTTTATTCGACGAGATCCTACTAAACCGCGTGCAATTGAAATTTTAGAGCCTGAGGATTCGATTCAAAAGCAAAGTGTTATCCATGTACCACTTGTAGGGAAGGTTACTGCTGGATCTCCAATTACAGCGATTGAAAATATCGATGAATATTTCCCTTTACCGGATATTTACGGGACAAGCGAAGATCAGTTATTTATGCTAGAAATCATGGGTGAATCGATGATTGAGGCAGGAATTTTTGACGGGGACTTAGTCATCGTCAAGCAAAAGGCAACAGCCGATAACGGTGATATCGTCGTAGCCATGACCGAAGAAGATGAAGCAACTGTCAAACGCTTCTTTAAAGAAAAAAATCATTTCCGCTTACAGCCAGAGAACGCTACAATGGAACCGATTATTGTAGACCAAGTTTCGATTTTAGGACAAGTTGTCGGCTTATATCGCCGTGTACATTAATGCATTCTTATACTAATTTTGCGAAAAAATAATGTTCGATTAGGAAAGCCACGAAATGTTGATGGGATAACATTCGTGGCTTTTGCATGTGTGCTCAAACTTACATTTAGGAGCGTTCTATGGCATATATCATTAAGTTCATCAACGTGATAACGATTGTTTAATGTTCTTATGTAGAAAGATGATTCTTTCTATTTCTTCAAAACCATTTTTTTTATAAAATTCTTCGGCAGGTATCCCTCTATCTGTAAGCAGTACAATGTTATTTATTTTGTTATTATCGAGTTCTTTAATTAAATGATTTAACAGCGCTCTTCCAATTCCCTTATTCTGCTGTTGTTGTTTTACGTACATTTCATTAATAAAGAATTCATCTCCGCTCCACCAAACTCTATTGACTCCTAAAATACAGCCTAAAATCTCGTCATTTTCTATTGCTAAAACTCCTAAGAATCCAGGTGTCTGATAAAAATCTAATAAATATTTTTTAGCTTGCGAAAATGTCCATTTATCATTCCAAGGCGCATCATTAAATACTTCAATAAATGTTTCGGTACATTTACTTAAATCCTCTTCCACTAATAATTTATATTCCATTACAACCACCCCTTTATTTAACATATAAATGCAATTATAACATTTATTATTAATCCTTTGTTTCACTGTAATTACCTGAAGAAACTCTGCGTAGCTGCCTTTTGCCTTGAAGTAATTATCAATTTGCATAGTTAGAATTTCTCTTAAACTATACCTCCAATTATGACAATAAAAATACAGCCTTTTCTATGTGAAAGACTGTATTTAAAGGCTAAACTATTAAATTTTCGTTTGGTTTCTTAGCTGTCATCCCTATGCTTCTCTTTTATATAGCATGCTCGCTTTAACGAAAGCTGAAAAAAGTTTTTGTGCAGCAATATCTCCTACAATTGCCTGTTCTTCTGGGTGCCACTGAACTGCTAGACAAAACGGAAACTCTTCATGGACCACCGCTTCGACTAGACCATCACTAGATTTTGCTGCAACGACTAGCTTCTCTGCTAAAACATTTACTGCTTGATGATGAAAGGAATTAACAGCAATTTTTTCTTCTTCAATAATTGTTTTTAACAATGTATGAGGTGTTATGTGAACATAATGCGTTGCGACGCCACGAGCTGCTTGTTGTGCATGTTTTAACAGTTTACTACTATGATATTCACTATCAACATCTTGGTATAATGTTCCACCTAATGCAACATTGAGCATTTGAATACCACGGCAAATACCGAATATCGGCATTTTCCTTGTAAAGGCTGCATTAAGTAAGGCCAGTTCCACCTTGTCTCTCTCCGGGTGTATCTTTCCTAGCCTTGGTAAAGGTTCAGCACCAAATTCAAATGGATGAACATCGTGCCCACCCGATAAAAGTAAACCATCCGTTAACGATAGAATTTGTGCCGCATCTTCCTCTACCCCCAGCGGAATAATAAATGGGATCCCTCCAGCCTCAATAATGCTTTCGCTATAGGCTACATTTAATCTCGATGATAAATCATCTTCCGCAAACGCCGTTATACCTATAATTGGTTTCATCTATCTCCCTCCTTACCATAATCCTACATACCACTGTATTATGACATTTCCATAGAAATACACTATGACCGCTGCTAGTGCGATGGCAGGGCCAAATGGAATCGCTGTTTTTCTACCTTGCTGGCGCACTTGCAGCACAATCATTCCAGCAACCATTCCAATAACGGCTGCTATAAATAATGTCAATAGTGTGTGGATTGTACCTAATACAAAGTAGAGTAAAAAGAATAATTTTATGTCGCCACCACCAATTCCACCACGCGACACAACTGCGATACTATATACTACGCCAAAGCCAACGACAGCACCTACAATACTATCCCACCAAGGCGTCAAAGGCGCTAGCATACGCCCAATCACTAATAATGGCAAAAAGCACAATAGCACTTTATCTGGTATAAGCATATAGGTAATATCCGATACAACCACAATCACCAATAATGAAATCAATAATAATGCCACGATAAATTGTTCACTAAATCCATATTGCCAATATGAAAAGGCAAATAATATCCCGGTCAGCAGCTCGATGAATGGATAAATCCATGCAGTTTTTTGCCCGCAGCTACGACATTTGCCTCCTAAAAATATATAGGACAATACAGGTATTAAATCTATTGCCGTCAATTGCCTCTGACAGGTCGTACAGTGCGATGGTGGTTGGATTATCGACTCCTTCATCGGCACACGTAAACCTACCACATTAAAAAACGAACCAAATACAAGTCCAAATACGAATACAAGTATTGTATAAGCCATTTCCATTTTTCTTACCCCCTAAACTAACATAGTGCTTATACTTGTTGTCCTTTATAATAAGGTTGTGACCTCGACGGTCGTGGTAATAGTAGACTCTACATTCTGCTAATGTTTCTAGTTTGATTTCATTATTGGTGAATGATAATTATAAAATTCTACAGCCGCTATGCGTGTTCCTGTCACCACTTTATTGACAATAATACTTTCAAAGAGCACGTATTTGAGTGGCTTTTTTACGCCAAAACAAATTTACAGTAAAATAAAAGACCATTTACTAGTCACACTAGTAAACAGTCTTTATTTTTATTTCCTCAACAATCTACTCGACAGTAGCATGCCGATGCCACCAATTGAGATGAAAAGTATTGCGCGTATTAATAAATCGAGTGCGGATAAGTCGAAGAATATCAGCTTTATAAAGGCGATGGCTAATATGATAAAGCCGGAAAGTCGCAGTATTCGTAAGTGCCGCACTGCGCCAAGCCAAAGTGATAGGCTTGCCGTGAGAAAGAGCGTAATTGTTGTTAGTGCAATGCTAAGCTTCCAATCTAGTAAGTCGTTATAAGCGAGTTGTGACACAAGACCACATACTGCTAGCATCGCACTTACTACACCTATACTAACAATGGCATCTAAAAATTTCGGCATATAGTCTTGATAGATTCGATAAATACGTCCCTTCATGAGCAAATCCAGGATGATAGCCTTAATCGTAGCAATGAAGGTTAACCGTGTCATAATATTGAGCCATTCAATCCCCTGTATATTAGAAGGAATAACGTTTAACATAATTGTAAATAACAAGAATAATACAGTCAGCACTGGCGTTAATGCCCGCCCTTTAAATGTTACAGGTAGAAACAGTGACCCTACAAACAACAATACAATGCTAATACTCATTAGATGTGGGGTATTACTAGCACTTACAATATAAACACTATCCAGCTTGCCTATATAGGCGATAAAGTAACTAGCTGTAATAACTGCTATTACATCAAGCACATATAAATCTTTCATCCATTTCTCAAAGGCATTTAATGTTTCTTTACGACGTAATGCATACATATAAATAACGAAGAGATATACCCCTGGCATCAATAAAGCGAGATGTTCTATACTAAAAAATGGGGTTGGCTCGTGTATGATAAAGCTCATCATAAGTGCAATGACAAACCCTATTGAACTGACAACCTTCATCATACTTGCTCGTAGTCGTAAGCTCATCATAACGCCTGCAAATAGTATGAATGGAAGAAGTAAATCATCCGCTTTTTCTGGTATATTCATAATCAATAGCGTATTACAAAGTGTAATAAATGCGAGTGTTACGGCACTATCAAATGCCTCCTGCCATTTTTGCTTATAGCCATAACCCGCTATAACTATAAATAACATCCATAAACCGAACAGTAGGAGCTCTTTATAATCAAGTGGACTACTTATCAAGTTCATCATTAGTAAACTAAAGATCCCTAAACTAAATTGCAGTCCAACATAAATATGCTTCCACTTCGATTCAACATTATACAAGCGACACCAACTCGTGTAGAAAATAGCGAGTGTCATGAACAAACCTAAGGCAAACATTCCTTGATTATCATTATTCATAAAGGCGACAATACTAATTGCCAAAATTGAGAAAAAAGTAGCGACATAAAGCGCAATTTTTTGTTTATGTTGAAGAATAACAAATTGCAACATTGTAAATAAGACAATGACAAAGAATAATATAATGTATGCGCTAAAATCCATGTATTCTAGTAAATAAGGTAATAACAATGAGGTAAAACTGACAAATAAAGTAAGTACCTCATTTTTCTTTAGATAGCTGATTGCTATGCCATAGCCAATGAATAGGATGGCAATAAACAATGCTAATGTTAAGCCCAATACATCGTATAGCATAGCACCAGCAGCAGTAGTTAAAATACCTACGATAAATGCCCCCCCATATAAGGAAATGGTTACGGCTGATGACCCTAGCTTTTTACGTTCTGCTACATATGCTATGGTTGCTAATGCGATGGATAATAAATAAGCGAGGATGATTTTTACCTCGTTTGATAAGTAGCCATAATCACTAACTAGTTTTAGCCCCCATAACACACCCAATACTAAAATAACCATAAATACTTTCGGAAGCGCCCACATAATTTGCTCTTCGATTGAACGCCCTTGTTGTACATTTGTTTTTGCTGTTGGTATTGGTGAAGTTGGTGGTGTTGGCTTAGCTTTTGCGATTGGTAAGGCAGATTGGCCAGTGATGGATTTGTTGATGTTTTGTATCGTTGTCTTTTCTTGTGACTGTTGGTGCTTTAACTCATCCATTTCCCGCCGTAACGCTACCATCTCTTTTTCTAGCTTAGCAATTCGCTGCTCCATTTCTAGCGACAATTCATCATCCCCCTTAGCGATTAGAATTTTCTTACATTATATCACATTCACTTTTATTGTAAAATTACACTTTTTATACATATCATGAATTTTATCGAGGTTTTCGATACATTAAGGCACGTTCACTATCACTGGTACCGCTCGTAGTCGGATCGACAACAACCCCCATTAAAACAAGAATCGATAATACTGTATTTAAAATGGACGTTAGTTGCTCACTCATTGCACTTGTTAAATCATAACCAAACAAGGCGCCCACTTGTTGAGCGAGTAGTAACAGCATGGAAAATAGCGCCAATAAAAACGGCTTATGCATGAATCGAATCTTCCAGTTAATTCTCATAATTGCTCACCTCCCCTCTCCTCACCACAGTATATGCACCACGTCACTTGACACATATGCAAAAATATAGCTTTAACGAGGAATAAATGAATGCTTCCTCCCAAATTGTCGTTACACTTTCTATCAACAATAGGCGCTAACGTATCGAAGATTTACATGGATTAATCGATGATTTACACCGACTTATCAGTGCTTACAACCTTTTCTATGAACTAAAAGTTACAACTTCACATACTATAGAAAGGAACGATTTGATAAAGGGGATGTCAAATGTCTTGTAGGGAAAGACCCGATGTGTGGGACGAAGATGGAAGAGATATTGAGCGTTGGGAAAATGACGGTGGTCGAAGTAATTTTACTAGATACTTCTAAGCGGCTATATTACGGTTTCCAAAAACCCTGTAAAAAAGCAGGCTGTCCTCTAAATAACTAGGACAGCCCGCTGAACATTACCATATATCAAGATGGTCAAAAGAAACAATGGAAATCGGTTCTTTCGATAACTGCTTGGAACACAAGGCAACGATATGACAATCATCTAAATCAAACAATTGAAAGCTATACTTTTGTGACAGTTGGTTGCTTTCATACAGTTGTATTGTTTCGGGTTGAATGCAAAACGAAAAAGAATCAAGTGGAATAGTCAATCCTTTTCCCTCAGCCTTTACATAACTTTCTTTCAATGTCCAAAGTTTATAAAAAAACTGTATTTGTTTGTCTTTTGGTTGACTTAAAATATCTTGATACTCACTGCTTGTAAAATAGGCTTTTGCAATGTCCATCTCTATCATTGCTACTTGTTCTATATCTATTCCAATAGGCGTATCACTCACTGCACACACAACCCAGTCACCTGAATGCGCCAAATTAAAATGAATATGATCAAAATTTTGAAGATTTGGCTTACCATATTCATTGATAGTGAAATGAATATGGTCATTTGTCATGCCAAAGTCCCTCTTCAAAGAATGACGCAGAAGAACTTCTGCCAATATAGAGCGCTTTTTATCTTCATCAAAGTGAAATTTACTTACTTTTTCTTTTCTTTCAGCAGATATCCTTAGCTCAAATTGTTGGAAAATATCTTGATACGCTTTTTCTGTTATTTTTATTGCATATTTATATATCATTATTGTGCTCCATATAAATTTTAATACTGCTAGTCTTTGGATTTCACTTTATAGTATAATTTTGCAACAAGAAATACAAAAGCGTAAATTACTTGGCCATTCTCTCTTCATCCTTGTTGCTATAAGTATCGGTACTTTCCACTATCCATTTCATAATGCTTTCTTCTCTTTCCTTAATATTGTCAACCTTCGCATCAAATTTATTCATTTTCTTAGAAGCGACAATTTTTCCATCTACCATAAATAGAACTCTTTCAGTTTTTGCAGCAACTTTTGCATCATGTGTTACCAGCATAACTGTTGTTCCTTTTTTATTGATTTCTGTTAAAAGTGACATAATCTCTGTCGCAGATTTAGAATCTAATGCGCCTGTCGGTTCATCTCCAAATATAATATCTGGATCATTAATTAATGCCCTACATATCGCGACCCTTTGTAACTGGCCCTCTGAAGCTTGATTAATATTATTATTTTCAAGCGCTGCAATTCCAGTCATCTCTAGTAATTTTTTTGCTCTTTTATACACTTTAGTTTTATCTGCATCTTTGGATACAAGCGCAGGGAACATAACATTATCAATTAACGAGAGGTTTTTTAAAAGATTTATATTTTGGAATATAAAACCCATATTATTTAAGCGGATTTTCGCTAGATTTTCTTCTTTTAGTTTGCCAATCTCATTCCCTTTAAAAAGTACATCGCCAGAAGAAATTCGGTCCATACCACTTACATTATATAAAAGTGTTGATTTTCCACTGCCTGATGGGCCCATTACGGCTACAAATTCGCCCTCTTTAATTTCTAGATTTACATCTTTTAAAATATGCAGTTCATTATTTTTTCCTAATTCTACTATTTTGTTAATTCTTGTCGCCTCTAAAATATTATTCATATCTATTCCTCCATTGCATCGTCTTTCTACTTCTTAACCCTTTAAAATAACAGATAAATCATCTTTTACAGTTACTTTACAGCACACAGATATCGTAATACCAACTACTACAATTAATGCTAAAGGACATAGTAGCCAAGTCTGCCATGCAACGTTTACTAACTCTATTTTCGCAGCGCCCATAGAAGACATCCCCATACTTACAAGATACTCTCCTAAGTAATTCGAAACTAGTACACCTAAGAAAATTCCTACTAGTAGTACTAGTAGTGTTCCTGCCATATATTGTTGTTTAATATTATTGGCTGTTAATCCCATACTTCGCATAATAGCGATTTGAGACATATCTTTTGATAATAACATTCTCAGGAATAGGGCTGTAATTAAAACAATAATGATTAATGAAATGGCAATTCCACCGATAACAACCGTACTCATTTGGCTAATAATATTGCCAAGCGTTTGCTGAGTATATTCTTTAATATCATTGACCTGTGCAGAGGCATATTGGCTTTGATAATATTCCATTTTTTCTGGGATATTGACATCTTTAGCCACATCCATGTTCACTATATACCAAAGAATCGCATTTTCATTTAATTCCAGACTTGTTGTTGCTTTTGCCGTTTTCCCGCCATTTGTAATATCTTGATAGATACCACTTACTGTCATCTTCTTCTCTGCTCCAGCAACCTTTACAATTACCGTATCTCCGACTTTTTTATCTAATCCATCTTTAGAAGCATTCGCATAAGATAGAGCAATTTCTCCATCCTCTTTCGGCGCATATCCCTCCAAATAACTTAGTGGAAATACTGAAAAATCACCGGTTTCAATATTTATATAATCCCATGCACCTTCTGCATTTTTAACTTGAAACGAGCCTGTAATATAAGCTGCGTATTTTTCAATATCTGGATCATTTGCTAACTCTTCTTGCAATTTTTTATAATCTTCTGTAATCGTATCTGTTTTTCGAAGGTCAATCCTCATATCAGATTTCCCTACACCCATATAAGTAGAGAATTCCGGTGAATTCATTGTGTTATATACACTTATTGGAAGGATAATAATAAATGTACAGATAACAAATATAACGATAAGTAATCTATATAATTTGAAACGCTTAAATACATCCCTAATCCCCATATAAATATTGGTGCTGAAAAATTTATTTTTTAGCAGGGAGAAGCTGTATTTCTTATTCTTACCGCGTTGCATAATATCTGAACGTAGTGCTTCTACAGCAGAAATCTTATCAATTCGTTTTAGCACTTTCTTGAAGTACAACGTAATGATGAAATAAACAAATAATGGCGCTATAAGAGAAAGTACATATTTCAAGTTACCTGATAAATCAGAAGATATGTAAAGTCTCATATTCCCCGTAAACAGATTAACAACTACAAAGGACAGTAAATATCCAACAATACCTGCAACTACAGATATAGCTCTATACTTATTAAGATATACCTTTTTAATATCTTTCTTAGAGATTCCGATCGCTTTCATTACACCGATTTCTCTTAAATCCTCATCAATCGTTGCTAAGAATGTCAGTCTAATACAAAGCGATGCAATAATAATAAGCAAAATACTAATCAGTATAATAACCATTGCTACAATCGTATCTGACATTGCATTAAAGATTAAGAATATTTTTCCGCCAACTGTAGGTCCATTTGCTGGAAGACCTGCATCAATATATGCTGTCTGAACAGCTTGAGCATCGCCAGTCTCAAGTAGTTTGAATTGAATTAAATATTCGCGTTCGCCTACTTGATTGACCAACATTTCATTATAATCTGATTGATTGATAACAAAACGTTTTGACGAAGTAAGTGAAGAATTCATCTCATAATCTCGGGCATAATCTGAAATGGTAAAGTCCTTTTCATAATCGCCTCTTTTTACCGTAATCGTTTCGCCAACTTTTAAGTCATATTGCTGCATAAAATAAATAGGAACAGCTACAGTCCCTTCTTTTACGTCCAACTTATTGTTGTTTAGATCCAATATATAGTCAAAACTTTTATTTTGAACAACAAATGATATGTCCTGTACAGTACCTGCCATTGTATTGTTGTTTCCAAAATGTATATTATTTCCATCTAAAGTGAGAAGAACCATCGTTTCCTGCATAGCAATATGTTCACGTTGTTCTTCTGTAAATTTATCAATATCGCGCTGATTATAATCTCCTGCATGCATCTGCGTGATATCGGCTGGGTGTGCTCTTTCTTGTAGTTCTGACATTGACTGCGTTAAATTTGCAATGATATTTGTTGCACTAGCTCCTAAGATTACTGCCATCGTTATAAAAATAAATATTGTTGCCGTAACAATTTTCTTTCTGTAACAATCATTCTTTACCATCTTCAGAAACAAAGCTATTCCTCCTTCATCTAACTACACGACTTTACTATTTATTAAATTTTTATTATTAAATTGACTGCTCAGTTGGTATTAGCTCAGTATCTTTTTGTTTTTCCATTTCTCGAATACCTTTAGATTTTGAAACAAATAATGCCGTAATTATTAGTCCTACTCCAGAAAGAATGATTAAAAAACCAATTCCCCTTGTTTCACCAGTACCTATAATTTTTCCAACAGAATTTGCTAGAACGCCTCCTTCGACTAACGCTGGGTTAAATACGTAATCGGCCAGAACACCTGCAATAACGTAAGCAACGACGAAACCTATTTGTGATATTAAAGAAATCAGTCCCCATGCTCTACCTTGCTTCTCATTGTCTATCGATTTTCGTATTAAAACATCAATACATGTCGTTGCAAATGGTAATGAAGCAAAGAATAAAAATCCGGAAATAATAATAACTGGGATACTTGTTGTGGCGCCGAATCCTGCCATCGTTATACCAGATACAATGAAACTAACGACCATTACTTTTACAAAATTTCTTTTGATAATTCCTGTACCGATTAAAATACTGGATACCATCATACCGCATGCTACAACTGTCTGAAGTATTCCGGTTGTTTTCTCACTCGCAAATGATAAAATCATAGGTTTTGATAGTACTTGAATAATTCCCATATAGAACATTAAAACGGAAACCAGTACTATAAGAAGCATAACCCCTTTTGATTCAACAATAATTTGCCAGCCTTCTTTTAAATCTTTGAAAAAGTCTAAATCTTTTTTCTCCAAAGGCTTTACCGAAAGCGATTTTCTTACAAAAAGAATTGTTGAAACTGTTACAGCAAGTGTCAAAATATCAATGATGATAATTAATTCCATACTGTAAAATGCTAAAATTAGACCACCAATAATTGGTGAAATCAAAAATTTAGAAGAGGAAGCAATCCCCACCATACCACTTGCCTTTGCATATTCATCCTCTGATAGTAAATCCGTTAGTGTTGCTTTATACGCTGGATCTAATAATGATGCGAAGGCTGAACTAAATCCTACACAAAGACAGATTTGCCATACTTGAATATTTCCTGTATTCATTAGCACTAATAACAAAACGAGTCCCAACCCTGAGACACAATCACCAATAATCATAAGGAGTCTTCTGTCAAATCGATCTGCAAGAACTCCTGCAGCCGGACTGAATAAAATCATGGGAAGTAGCGCTGCCATTTCAACCATAGCAACATCCAATGCGGATTTCGTAAGTTGCCAAACGTATACGCCAAGACCGAAGGCAGTCATACCAGTACCGATATTAGATATCAGCTCCCCCATCCAGATGACCAAGAACTTTTTAAATCCTGCATCTGTCTTTACGTCATTCATAATTCGAATCCTCCTTCGTTTAAAAATTTACTCCAATATTATTTTACAATTTTATCCGTTAAATAACACATATATATTTGAATTTTTTTTATTTTTTTCCATAATCTAATACCTTTTTATATGTAAAAACAGCTTCAAATATCGGTTTCTCATTTTCAAGTATTATTGTTATGCAAGCAGTCCTCTTTTTATTTCCGTAAAACACGCTCTTTCCGTCTGCGACACTCTGTTTATAAAAGTTGCACCATTCAATTCCCAGATCTAAGAATCCTTAGACCTGGGAAGAACAGTAACTACCTCACTTTAATTTCTAAGTTAAGAAACTGATTGATGAACGTGACAACTTCCTTTTCCATATTATGAATAAACATATGCTCTGCATTTTCAATAGAAGTTACATTTAAATCTTGAACAAGATAATCATCCCACATGATCGCTGAACGAATATTCTCTGATTTATCATTTTCTCCCCATAACAAATGTGTTTCGATATCAATTTTTTTGTATGGCGCTTTTGCTGAGGATTCTAAAATGCCATAATCAGCGCGAAATATTGGAAGCATAATATTCATTAACTCTTTGTCTTTTAATACAGCCTCTGGCATACCACCATAAACCTGTATTTGCTTTATCAAGTCCTCATTACTCAACTTGCTATACTGTTTATTTGCAAAACTGGATGGTGCAACAGATGCAGATAATATTAATGTTTTTGGAAGAATTTTTTCTTGATTTTGAAACATTCTTTCTAACAAAAAATATGAAACTACGCCACCCATGCTATGCCCCAAAAATACGCTTCCTGGGCGAATAATCTTTGATATCTCCTGATAATATAGCGAAATCAGTTCATGAATATCACTAATTAGTTCGAGTTGAGAACCAAAATGTCCAGGAGGATTCGCCACCCATATTTCAACATCCTCCGGCATTGCACGCACAATTTCATTGAATGAGTTGACATAGCCCCCTAGATAAGGAAAACAAATTAACTGCCCCTTACTACCTTCTTTGGATTTGAAAAATGTTTTTAGCTCCATCATGATATTTCTCCTATTTTTCAACTAAAAATTATGCTCCCATCCCAACATAATCGGGTAACACTTGAAGCTTTTGTTCAATATTTCTCTTCTTCGTAATGAAATGCATAATAACAACAGACACTGCAAAAAATGCAATCTGTAATAATTGAACTTGTGCATTAAAATAATATAACTCTAGTCTCGCACCTGATGAAATGAGCCAGAATAATAAAACGTAAAACAGTAGATTTCCGTTTGTCGCATTAAACATATAACTAATAAATATAAGGAATAACATTAATTGAATAACGTACAATGGAAAAATAGCTGCCAATTCAAATGATGTAATTACATAACCTGGTAATACATAGATACCGAATATAAGACCTGTTATTACACCCGCTTTTATATTACTGTTATATTTTTTCTGAAGATACGGCATTAAAAATCCGATCCAGCCAAGTACTCCACCAAGAATTCCTGCTTCTTCAAACAGATTTTTAACTACTTCTATGACCATTTGCTTAAAAGTTAATGTCATCTCTGGTACATCAAAACCAACAGCAATGGAACCGTAATGAATACTACCTACATAAATAAGAAACAAACCGATTATGATTGGAAACCATATCAAATCTTTTTTTCTAGGAATAAACTTAGAAAATAGATTTTTTATCGCCTCAAAGCCCCCCATTAACCAATAAACAAATAAACCTGCAATGGATGGCGAATACAAAGCAATCATAACAATCGGGTTCGTAAAGGACGTTTCACCAAAAAGTTTTGTAAAAAAATCATTGAAAATCATAGATGCTGATGCAAGCCCCCAACATAAGCCAAATGTAATAATTAAATAAATCGTTAAATATTTATTTTTCATTGTGATACCCTCCCTTGTTCGCTTCTTTTTTCTACAATAGTTCTAAATTTTTTCTCATCAATTCCAATAACATCTTCAATTTCAATGTAAAGGTGGTCACTATCATAATTTAATGTTACAGACATACGGGCAAGGCTGTTTTCAGTATTGTTATGACTAAATGCTTGTTTCTCCTCCGCTTTAACAAATCCTTGGAAATTATAGAGGATGAAATTACAGTACTGTTTATCATTGAAATAGTATTTTCTAAGGAGTTGATTTAATTTTGGATAGTCCTTACTAAATCGTTCTTCCCCAAGTAATGCGAGATAATTGATGGAATGATCTTTACAAAGTTGAATGGCCGTTTCAACCGATGTTCTATTTCCTTTTTCACTAATAATCGGTACAATATCTAAAAACTCGCCTACGCTATTATAAAAATCCTTCCCCTGATAACTTCTTGCATACTCCAGCACTGCAAAGGGAATGACTTCTGTATTTGTGTAATCTCTTAAAATATCAGATACAAAATCGAATGCATACCACCAAATATCTAAATGCTTTTTATCTGATAAAGGAATGATAATTTCTATATTATTTCGCAAGGCTGTATTACGCTTTGGTTGTGCCATTACCTTACGATTATTTTCACTCCACTTCACCAAATTAAATTTTTCAATTAGCTCCTTCTCACTAATCCCTAATGGCCCTTCGTTTAGCACATCAACATACTCTTTAAAACTTCGAATAGTATTTTCCATGCTCGTTGTACCTTTTAACCCCTGTTCAATCTGAGTTTTGATAATCTCGGCACTCATACCATCGAATATCAAATGATCGGCACCCCAGATAATGAGATGTCTCGTATCACTTTCTTTTAATACACACATTCGCCACAGTAGTTCATTATTTGAGTAGGTTCTTAAAAGTATTTCTTCACTAAGCTTATTGATGATAGTTGTTTTTACACTCTCGGTATACATAGATATATCTACATATGTAAGATAATTACTCATAATGGTTTCTAATTTGAGTACTTCATACTCACACCATTTCTTTTCGCCATCGGTTTCCACCAATGAACAACGCAGCAACTGATTGTTACTTATTACGTCTGCAATAGTATTCTTTATTCTATTTTTCGAAATTATTCCATCGAAATGGCTTATAAATCCACTATAGTTCGACCCCTTTGACATATGACCTTTCTGAATTGGGGAAAGAGAAAACGCCATTCTCGTATCAGATGCAGTAATAATGTCAGAGAGACCTTCAATACGCGCAATAACATTCTTTACGAGACTAGTAATTTGTTTCGCATTTAATTCTATATCTTTGCTTGTCCTTATCTTATCAATCATAGGCGGCGATACTTCCGCAAGCGGTTCTATGGATGCAGCAATTTTTTCTGCTGTCTGGTACTGGAAAATTTCATTAATTTTGAGGTCCACACCTTTGTTAGACAATGCCTTTACTAAAGCAATGGCTTTAATTGATTGACCACCGAAATGAAAGAAGTTGTCTTTCAATCCAAATTCCTTAACATCCAGTATCATCTGCATTGTTTTCAGAATCGTTTTTTCTAAAGTTGTTCTTGGCTCATCCTGCACTATAACTTTTTGAGAATATTGTTCTGCGTTTACAAGCGCTTTTCGATCAACTTTTCCACTAAAGTTGAGAGGAAATTCTTTTAAGACCACAAATTTAGATGGAATCATATATTCAGGTAATCTATTATTTAAATGATTGCGCACATACTCTCCATCATATTTTTCTATATGATGATTTTCATTCACCGTATAGTAAGCCGTCATATATAGCGTGTCTAGATGATCCCTTTCGGCAGTAACAATGACATTTTTTATTCCATCGATATTTTTTATATGTCGCTCAACTTCACCAAGCTCGACTCTGAATCCTCTTAGTTTTATCTGAAAATCTTTGCGACCTAAAAATACAAGTTGGCCTCTGCTGTTCCACATCACTTTATCACCAGTACAGTACACTCTTTTACCGCCTACTGCATCAAGGGTAATAAATTTTTCATTTGTAAGGTCTTCTCTATTTAGATACCCTACTCCTACCCCATCTCCACCTAAACATAATTCACCTGCAACGTTCATCGGTACCAACTGTTTCTTTTCGTCCACAACATAAACTGTTGTATTCGATATTGGAATACCAATAGGAATAATGGAAACATCCTCTATATCATCTATCGGGTAATATGTTGCAAATACTGCCGATTCGCTTGGACCATAGGCATTAATAAGCTTCCCCTTGCCAATTTGATTTACTGTTTGTTGCGCATGTGTGAGCGAAATCTGCTCTCCCGCTACAATGATTTTACGTACATTCTTCAAAAATTCGACTTTTCCGTCAACTAACATATGGAATAAAGCGGTTGAAATACAAAAAACACTAATTTCTTTCTTCTCTATAAATTCCGCTAGCAAAGGAATATCAAGGGAGGTCTCTCTTGGAATAATGACAAGATTAGCACCATTCAGTAAAGCGCCATAAATATCAAATACAGAACAATCAAATACATAATTAGATATCTGCATAATGCGGTCATTTTCGTTAATATCAATATAGTTCGTATTCTTCACGACACGCACGACATTTTTATGCTTAATTAATGTTCCTTTCGGTTTACCTGTAGAACCGGACGTATAGATAACATAAATCAGATCATCACTATTGAAATATTGCGATGTATAGGTGGATTCTATGCCCATATCTTGTTCTCGATTGAGTGTATTTTCATCTTTATCGATTAGGAATTTTTCAATATTTACACTTATTTTTTCTTCCAAAGAATAATCTGTAACGATTACTTTGCTGTGACAATCCTCTAGAATATAATCAATTCTCTCTTGAGGAAATTTAGGATCAATCGGCACATAGACAGCGCCAAGTTTCATAATGCCCAACATACTGACAATTTGCATATAACCGCGGTCTAAAAGTATGGCCACCTTATCTTGGTATCCAACATTTCTATCTTTAAGTTTTTCAGCTAACTGATTTGCCATATTATTTAACTGTTTGTAAGAAATTTTATCTTCCAACCATTCAATAGCAATAGCATTTGGCGTATCTCTAGCATAGTCTTCAAAAATAGTTAACACTGTTTTATGTGCTGGATAATCCGTAGTCGTTTGATTTACTGTTTCAATAAGCCAGTTCCGCTCTTCCACAGTCATCATATCAATATCTTTAAGCTTTACGTTTACATCCTTGAGCATTTGCGAAATGATATAAATGAGTCGCTCGCCCATGACACGAATCGTATCTTCTTTATACAATGCTTTTGAATAGTCAATATCCATATAAAATTGCTGATTCTTTTCTTCTAATGTAAAACTAATATCAAATTTCACATTAATTTCGTTATTTTCATATGGTGTTAAGGAAAGTCCTTCAATATTGACCTCATCCGTACCAATATTTATATAATTAAACAAAATATCAAATAACGGATTTCTAGATACACTCTTTGGTATACCAAGTTCCTCCACTAGCAATTCAAACTGACAATCTTGATTATCATAAGATTTGACTAGCTTATTTTTTGTATACTGAAGAAATTCTTCTAGTGGTATATCTTCATCGAGCTCACTTTTAATAGCCAAAGTATTAACAAACATACCGACAATCGATTCTAATTTTGCATGGTTTCTGCCTGAAATAACTGTACCAATGACAATATCTTTTTGGTTTGTATATTTCCAGAGCATGATATTAAGGGCTGCCATAATAAACATGTATGGTGTGATTCCATGCTTCTTAGTGAAAGCAAGAATTCCTTGATTTATATCACGTTCAAAAGAATAGTGAATTTTACCGCCTTCATAGCTTATAAACTCTGGTCTGTCATAATCGGTATACAAATCTAGTACTGGAACACCTTCTTTAAATTCATTTTTCCAATAGTCCAGTTGCTTTTGCACTTTTCCGCTGTTGTAAAAATCGTTTTGCCATTTAGCAAAATCTTTATATTGAATCTCTAAATCTGGAAGCTCCTCACCCTGATACATACAGCCGATTTCTTTTAGCAGGATATCTAAAGAACTCTGGTCCGAAATAATATGATGCATATCCAGAACCATGACATGTTCTTCCTCATTTAAGCTAATAAAAGTTACGCGCAATAATGGTGCTTTTTCAAGGTTAAATGGCTTTAAATTTGCTGTTATTGCTTCTTCTAACCGCTCTTTTTCAGACGTTTGAAACTTTACTTTGAAATCAACATTGTCTTCAATAATTTGAACTATTTCACCATCGACCATGTCGAACCGAGTTTTGAATGCCTCATGTCTTTCGACCACTTTAGAAAAGCATTGTTGGATTTTAGTATGCTCTAATCTTCCTTTGACATGATAGACGGCTGCAAAATTATACGGGATTGCATCCTCCACCAATTCGTTCATTATGTACATTCTCTTTTGTGCAGAGGATGCTTCATAATATTTCTGAACGCCCAGCTTTTCAATTACATCTACTGATTTTTGATCTAAATGCGCATCTATATATTGTTCCATTTTGCCAAATGTTGAATGAATAAATACGTCAGACACTGGAAACTCAATTTTTAATGTTTCCTTGATTTTCGAAGAAAGCATAATTGCATTCAGTGAATCTCCACCCATTTCAAAGAAATCACTCGTTTTCTGAATATCTGTTACACCAATTACTTCTTCCCAAAGCTTCCTTAATACAACAGCAGGGTCGAGTTGCTCCATTTCAACTTTTTCTATAGTAGAATGTATTGAATTATTACTTGGTAAAGGATTTATGGAATTCACTACGTCACTATCATATTCTTTTTTATCGAAGACATATGTTGGTAGTGCAACTCTTTTTAACGAAGAAGTAGTAGCAGCACTGATCATATCCCAATCAATTTTCAGCCCTCTACACCATAGGTCCCCGATAAGGCGGTAAACATTATTGATAAAGCTATCACTCGAATTTTCTATCAGATTCAAGACATTTTCAGCTTCAACATTTGTCATACATCGTTTTGTAATCGAATTTTCTAAATCACTACTGCCAAGTTTTATGACAAGTGCATCTTCAATATGTTGTTTAGCTTTTATACCAGGCTTTTTTATTAACGGAATTTGTTTTTTTCTTAAATCATATTTTTCATAAATGGCTTCATACGTAGCAAGTTGTCCATATGTTTGAATTATGCTAATTGCATCCCTCAAGGTCACTGCACCTGCGCAAACCATAGATACAAGTTCAGCAATCCCTTCCCCAACTAATGCGGATGGTTGAACGCCAAGCTCCCTTAGCATCTGGACACATGCATATCCACCTAGCAATGCTCTATAACACTTGACCTCATTATCATCATTTTCAATGTTTCTTACTTTTTCTGCAGTTTGCTGTGGTAACATTTTTAATAGCTGCTCTACTGTACGTTCATAACCTTTTAATAGGGGATAGAGACCTTCTACCGTCCCGCTTTTTCTCCATAAAATATTAACATCTTGTACACCAGGTAATATTAATACAAGGTTTCGTTTCCTTTTCCCATTGTTACTGCAGACATGGAAAGTACTACTTTCCATGTCTTTTCTGCTCGTAACAAACACTTTTCTATGTTCTAATGCTCTTCTCCCTTTTTGAAGGGTCCAGGAGGCATCTGCTAAATCAATTTGATGGAGTTCCTTTAAATAACTCATCACTTGCGCAGAGGTATTATTCAAAGCCTCCCAACTCTTTGCAGAGAAAGGTAAAATGTATGAAATATTGTCTCTTTGCATGTTGTTCCATACCTCCTTACTTTGGCGCTTCTTCTAAAACAATATGTGCATTCGTTCCACCGATGCCAAAAGAGCTGACTGCTGCTTTTAGTTTCCCATGAGTTGTTTCTAGCTTCTTCGCCTCAGTATTGAAATAAAATGGACTGTTGTTAAGATCTAGTTTTTCATTAGGCTGATTAAAATTAATCAATGGTGGTACTACTTTTTTATCAAGCACTAAAACTGTTTTTATAAATCCTGCCACTCCTGCTGCTGCATCAAGATGACCGATGTTTGCTTTTACCGCTCCAATAGCACAGTAATTTTTTTTATTCGTTCCCCACGCCTGTTTTAAAGCTTCTATTTCAATTGGATCTCCTAAAGAAGTTCCCGTGCCATGTGCTTCTACAAAACTAATCTCCTCTGGTTTAATACCAGCGTTGCCTAATGCAGATTTAATGACATCTGTTTGGCTTTTAATACTTGGTGCCGTATAGCCAATTTTATCAATACCATCATTGTTAACTGCAGAGCCTTTAATGACTGCATATATATGATCGTTGTCTTTTAAAGCTTTTTTCAAAGGTTTTAACAATACGACGCCGCATCCGTTCCCAGAAACCGTACCTGATGAATCATCAGAGAAAGGTCGACAATGGACATCTTTTGAAAAGATCATACCTTCATGCCATAGATAGCCTTCTTTTCGAGGATAGGAAATACTTACTCCACCTGCGATTGCCATATCCGCCTCTCCATTTATAACAATCTGTGCTGCTTGATGGATTGCAACAAGAGACGTAGAACATGCCGTCTGAATGTTCATATTAGGACCTTTTAGATTCAACTTGTAGGCAATTCTAGTTGTCAGAAAATCCTTCTCATTGTATGTGATTGCTTCGAATGCATCGATGATATCATTCTGGTTGTTCCCAAACTTTGACATCCATAACAGATTGGAACCACTTCCAGCGTACATAGCAATTTTTCCGTCATAGTCGAATGAATTGTATCCCGCATTTTCCAATAGTTCATACGTACATTGATGTAATAAACGTATTTGAGGGTCCATCATGCTCGCTTCTTTATCCGAATAGTCAAATAGTTTTGCGTCAAAATATTCTACATCCTTTAAGAAGCCTTTTGCCCTTACATAGTTCTCTTTCTCAAATACTTCTTTAGGAATGCCACTTTGTAAAAGATCGTCATCATTAAAGAAATGAATACTCTCCTTGCCATTGACAATATTCTGCCAGAATGAATGAATGTTTTCTGCGTCTGGGAATCGACATGCCATTCCGATTACAGCTACATCATCATTACGAATTCCCTCGGTATTCACCGCTTCAGTTGAATCCTCGAAGGCTTCATCAAATCCGTCGTCATCAAAATAATCTTGATCAAATGATGGTTCCTCGGCAGTCGTCTCGTTTTGGCTACCATTCTTACCACTTTCCTGTGATAATTCTTGAACTAAACCATCTATGGTCGGATATTCAAAAAGCTTCATTACTGGAATCGTTAGCCCTAACTCACTATTAATCTTGTTATTGACCATCATTAATGTTAATGAAGTCCCTCCTACATCAAAGAAGTTATCATAGACACCAATATGGTCTTTTTGTAAAATCTCTTTCCAAATTTTCAGTATTTCACTTTCAAGTACTGATTTTGGTGGCATATTAACCTCAAGTACTTTCTTTTCCTCTAAGGTTGCTAATGCATTTTTGTTAATCTTTCCATTTGGAAGAACAGGCATGTTATCTAATTGCATATATTCAGTAGGTACCATATAATTTGGCAATTTTGACTGTAACCAGTTCTTTAGCCATAGTGAATCTTTTCTTGCTGCACTAGGCGCATCATCCTTTAGGCAATAATATAATGTCAAATTTTTGTTATAATCTGCATCTTCATTTGCCTTTACTACAACTATGTTGACATTTGAATGTTCTAAAGCAGCTTTTTCAATTTCACCAAGCTCAATTCGATACCCTCTGATTTTAATCTGATTATCTAATCTACCAGAAATTTCTGTTTCACCATTAGCATGCATTCTCCCTCTATCACCCGTTTTGTAAACTTTAATACCAGGTAAATCTTCTACTAAAGTGAACTTTTTATCTGTTTCTAGCTTATCGTTGTAATAGCCCCTTGCAAGGCCTTCTCCTGCAATACATATTTCTCCATAAACACCATACGGTTGTAACTGTTGTTCTTCATTCAAAATAAAAATTTGTGTATTGGCAATTGGCTTACCGATACTTATATAATCTGAATGTGTAAGATCTTTTGTAGTTGACCATATAGTAGTTTCAGATGGTCCATACATATTATAGATACTTGCTAGAGATTTTGACCTTATATCTTGAAGTAGTTGAATTGGGAAATTCTCTCCACCACTTAAAATACATGTCAACTGTGATAATGCCGGTGCAAACGCAGGATTATCGACAAATGTTTTAATTCTAGATACCGTACTTAAAATATGCGTAACCCCATATTTTATAATTTTTTGTGCAGCTAATGTTGAATCTAGCTGTTCGATTTCATCTGCCATGTATATAGAATGACCTGTGCACATTGGTACAATGGATTCAAATGCAAAAATGTCAAATGATAATGTCGTTAAGCAAATGACTCTATCCTCTTCATTTCTAAAAATCCTTCTATTGACAATATCGTATATAAAATTAATGACAGAGGCATGATTGACCATAACGCCTTTTGGTTTTCCTGTTGATCCAGAAGTAAATATCGTATAGGCTAGTGAATTTACGGTGCAGGTAACTTCAGGATTTTTAATATTCTGTTCGTTTGCTTCTAATGCCCTACAGTCTATAGAGACACCGTTATAATCGACTGTTCCTACATGATCTCTATCTACTAACAATGCCTTTGGTTTGCTTAATTGCATCATATGGTCAATTCGCTCTTTTGGATAATTATGATCAATCGGAACATAGGCAGCCCCTGCTTTTAAAATGCCAAGCATACCAGCTAACATATTTTCATTCCTTGTTGTCATAAGTCCAACTAAATCTTCGTGTGCGACATGTAAGGATAGTAACTTGTGGGCAATTATATTGGCTTTTTTATTCAATTCTCGGTATGTCCAGACTGTACCATCTGAAGTAATCAATGCTGTTTTATCTGGATGTTTATCGACATTTCTTTCAAACATTTTGTGAAGTGTTACTTGTTCTGCTATATCAAGCTTGGTCTCTTCTAATTGTCTTAAGATGTTGTCTTTATCTATAGAAGAAACTACATTCATTTTGCCAATTAGCGTTTCGCTATCCTTTAAGATACTTTCAAGAATTGTCTTGTAATTACTTTGCATTCTCTCCATCGTATCCTCGTTAAATAGATCAGTTGAAAAGTCAATAAAACAGTCAATTTCTTTATTCTTGCTCTGTTGTTGACATGTTAGAACTAAATCATAAGCAGAAGTTTGCGTATCAAATTGGAATGGACTAATTTTTATGCCATCAATATTCAAATCGTGAGTCTCCATGTTTTGGAAATCAAAACAAACATCAAACAGTGCGTTGCGGTTTAGTGTCCGCTTAATATCCAGTTGCTCAATCAAATCATCGAATTGATATTCTTGATTTTTTAATGCTTGAATGGTATTTTCTTTCACTTCATGGAAGAAATCGATAAACTTTTTCTTTGCCATTGGCTTGTTTCTTATCGCAAGCATATTAACAAACATACCCATGATATCCTTGACTTCATCTGTTGTACGTCCTGCTACTGGTGAACCAATCACGATGTCTTCCTGTCCAGAATATCTTTGAAGCAATACATACCAAGCACTTAGTAACGTCATATACATCGTGGCACTATTTTTTTGTGCAAACTTTTCCAATCTCTCCGCCATTTCACTTTCAATAGAAAAATGAATTCTTTTTCCTGCGAAAGTTTTGATTGCAGGTCTTTCCTTATCAATCGGAAGCTCCAATACAGGAATCCCATCTTTAAACATCTCAGTCCAATATTTTTTAGATTCTTGTATTTTTTCAGATGCTAGATACTGATTTTGCCATTCTGCAAAATCTTTATAGTGCACAGTTAATGGTGGCAACGAAGAAACATATAAATCATTAAAATCTTTTGTTAAAATTTCAACAGATGTTCCGTCTGCAATAATATGGTGTACATCGAATAGTAGTATGGATTTTACATCTGAAACTGTCACTAATTTCAGTCTACATAAAGGCGCTTTCGATAAATCAAAAGGTCTTATGAAGTCGTCAATTAAATCTTTTATTTGATCATCATTGTCTATCAATTGTTCTGTAAAAGTTAATTCCATATCTACATGGTCTTCAATCAGCTGGACAACTTTATTATCTTTAATGTCAAAGGATGTTCTTAATATTTCATGTCGCATCAATAGTTTTTCAGCAACTTCTCGCACCTTTTCCTCACTTAATTTTCCTTCTATTATTGTGGCTGAAGGAAGATTATAGGCGGTACTTGTTTTATCCAGCAAATGCAAACTATACATACGCTTTTGCGCTGAAGAAGTATTATAATAAGCAGCTTTTTTTAATGGGACTATTTTATTTTTATTTACAGAATGTCCATTCAAACTAGCGATATAGGTATTCATTTTCTTTGGTGTCGTATGTTTAAATATTTCAGTAACAGCTATTTTTATACCTGTTTTACTCTCTATCACATTAGAAAGGCTTACCGCTTTTAATGAATCTCCGCCTAATTCAAAGAAATCCTGATTTTCTGTGATATTTTCAAATCCTAGTACGGATTTATAAGATTCAATAATGCATTCCTCTAAAGAATCCTTGCTTTCAATTGTTGCCGTAACTTGCTCTGAAGCTTCGAGTACTTTTTGTATTTCCGGATTACTTCTCAATGTATTTCCTTCTTGAGCTATTGTAATTGTAATAGGGTATCGTTTTTTCTCGAAATGATAGACTGGTAGCGACACTCTATTGCGGACGTTACTGCCCATAAATTTCTGCCAATTTAGTTTTACTCCAGCACTCCAAGCAAGTCCAAGTTTTGCATAAACATATTCCAAATCATGTTCTTTTTCTATTGCGTGCCGTAAAATATTTAGGAATATTTGCCCTTCTTTTCTCTCTTTATGCTGTAATGCAAAGGTACATAAAGATCTTCCTCCACCTATCTCGATAAAGGCTGCATGCTCATCTTGTAAGATTAATGCTAGGTTTTTATCAAATTGTACTGGGTTTATAATATGTTCTGCCCAATATGTTGGCGTGCACATTTCATTTTCCTTCACCCATTCACCAGTGACATTTGAAACAATCGGAATGGATGGATTGTTAAATTGAAATGCTTTGAGATATTCGCTGAACTCCGTTGCGGCATCCTGCATCATATAGGTATGGAATGCATGTGAGGTTTTAAGTATTGTCGCACCAATGCCTTTTTCTGACATTATTTTCTCAAATGCCTCTATTTTTTCTTTCGTTCCACCTACGACACAACGATCCGAAGTATTATTTAATGCTAACGATACGCCATCAATTAGCATTTCTTTCACTTCGTCTACACCTTTCATTACAGCAAGCATGACACCTGACTTCTGCTTCTGCATAATATCTCCACGGGCTCTGACAATTTTTACGGCATCAGCAAGACTCCATACGCCTGCAACTGCTGCGGCTGTTACTTCACCAATACTGTGTCCGATAAACGCCTTTGGCATTATCCCTACATCTATCAGTATTTTGGCAAGTGAAAATTCCGTAACAAACAATGCAAATTGACTATATTTTGTCTGATTAACGAGAGAGGAATCTGCATTGCCATAGATAATATCAAAGAATTCATGTTGTTCTTCTTCATTGAGATAGCCGAATATTTCATCAACATACTGACGGTAACGTTTACCTATAAAGCTGTCTGTTGCGTAATATAACTCTCTTCCGATTCCTTGATATTGGCTGCCCTGTCCTGAAAACATAAAGTAAACATTCTTACCTTCGTCAGCTTTTTTACATTCACTGTCAAGAATATCTTCTATAAATTCATCGACATTTATATCCTTTCCAAGATGCTCATTCACTACAATAGCTTTTCTATATTTGAAATGCTTTCTGCCCGCCATCAATGTCCAAGCAGCATCGGAACGGTTTATACTTTGATCTGACGCAACATACTTTAGCGTTGATTTTATATTTTCAATTAATGCATTTTTTGTTTTTGCTGAAAACAGGAACAGATTTGTTTTTTCTTCCTTACTGCTGTTTTTTACAGTTGGTGCTTCCTCCAATACCATATGTGCATTCGTTCCACCAACACCAAATGAATTAATGCCAGCTCTAAGAGGGAGATTGTTGTTATTTTGCCATTCCATACCATTACTTTGTACAATAAATGGTGTCTCATCAAAATTAATCTTTGGATTAGGATTTTTATAATTTACTGTCCCAGGTATAAATCGATTCTTTAAGCTTAATGCAACTTTTATCAATCCTGTTACACCTGCTGCCGTATCAGTATGGCCGATATTGCCTTTTACAGAACCTAATAAACTGTATCTCTTTTTATCTGTGGCAAATGCTTTTGTTAACGATTCAACCTCAATCGGATCGCCTAATATAGTACCTGTCCCATGTGCTTCAATATAGCCGACCGTTTCGGGATCGATTTCTGCTCGTTTATAAGCTTCCCTTATTACCTCCGCCTGCCCATCTACACTTGGCGCAGTAAAACCTGCCTTTTGACTGCCATCATTATTAATAGCAGAGCCTTTAATAACTGCATAAATATGATCTCCCGCTTCCAGTGCCTCATCTAGTCTCTTTAATACAACAATTCCCATTCCATTTGAAAATATTGTACCGCTAGCTTCTGCATCAAATGGACGACAGTGCCCATCAGATGAAAACATCATCCCATCTTGATACATATAACCACCATCATTTGGAAGTTCAACAGTAACACCGCCAGCAATAGCTATATCACATTCTCCTAACATGAGAGATTGACATGCTAGATGTGTCGTAACGAGGGTCGTTGAGCATCCAGTAAGTGATGAGAACACAGGCCTTTTAATATTAAATTTGTAAGCTAACCTTGTTGCAAGAAAATGATTCGTACTCATTGTAAATGCTTGATACATATCACTGTAATTGTCATTATTGCCCAATGCTTCGTTATACCATTGGAAATCATCTGAACCACCGATGAAGATGCCCATCTTATCTTCTGTCGATTCTGGATAATATCCCGCATCCTCCAAGGCCTCCCATGTTCCTTTGTACAAAAGCCTTAACTGCGGCGACATAAGATTTACTTCGCTCGGTGTATATTCGAAAAATTCTGAATCGAAGTATTCAATGTCATCTACACGACCTTTAGCCTTTACATAATTCCTGTTGTGAATCGTTTCTTCACTAATGCCAAGGTTGCGAAGTTCTTCATCATTATAAAAATGAATACTCTCTTTTTCATGTTTCAAGTTATGCCAAAAATCCTTAATATTATCGGCACCTGGAACGTCAATTGCCATTCCAATAATGGCAATATCAGAATAGACTGATTTTTTCTTTCTCTTGAAAAAATTCTTTCTGTCCTGAATTTCTACCTTTTCGTTTTTCATCATTTGCTCAGATAATAGACGTATCGTTGGGAATTGATATAAAACAGTAATAGAAAATTCCATATCAAGTACTTGCTTTAATCTGCTATGTACTAGAATCGCAGCCATGGAATGCCCACCAATTTCAAAGAAATTATCTTCTATTCCTACATGATCAATTTCTAATACCTCTTTCCAAATACGAGCAATAATTGTCTCTAATTCAGATTCTGGTACTTGATTAATTGTCGTAGTGTGATGATTATAGGTAGTATCTGCAATAAGTATTTTCCGGTCTATTTTCCCACTACTATTAATCGGCATTTTCTCCATATGAACAAAGAATGCTGGAATCATATAGTCAGGTACATAATGACTTAAAAATGCTCTTAACTCAGCTACAGGCACTTGTTGTGGAGCAACATAATAAGCACATAGTACAGGTAAATGGTTGGAAGATTGCTTCGTAACTACTACAGCTTCTAAAATGCCATCAAACTGAACCATTGCATTTTCAATTTCTCCCAGTTCAATCCGTAATCCGCTAATTTTAACTTGGTGATCCATTCTCCCCATAAATTCGATATTGCCGTCAGGAAGCCATCTCGCCAAATCACCTGTTTTATACATCTTCTTAAACCAAACGGGATCTTTTCTTTCATCATAGAATGGATTTTCACAAAATTTTTCATTTGTAAGTTCTTCTTTATTGAGATAACCTCGGGCCTATCCTACTCCACTTAAACATAACTCACCAGGTACACCTACCACCTGAAGTTGATTATTTTCGTCAATAACATACCATCGAATTTCATTTAACGGATGTCCAATCGATACATTCGAAACACGCTCGCATTTTTGAATAGAATGGTGTGAAGCCCACATTGTACATTCTGTCGGACCATAAACATTTTCCAGATTTACAGCTAGTTTCATGTCAAAAAATTTATCAATTATATCAGCAGTTAATGCCTCTCCTCCAACAAAAATCCATCGTAAGGAGTGTAACTTTTCTTTATTATTTTTTTCATTCAACAGTTCTAAAAATACCTTGAGCATGTTTGGTACAAAGTTTATATGGGTTACATGATAGCGATCTATAAATTCTAAGATAAGTTCTGGATTTTTCTCGCCATCATGTTCTAAAATACACAGAGCACCTTTTCCCATAAACCAGCCATACAGTTCCGTTCCCGAAATATCGAATGAAAAAGGCGTTTTATATAGATAAACATCGCCTTCTTGAACAGGGAAACGTCTTTCCAAATCCATAATTGTATTGACTACACTATGGTTTTCAATCATTACCCCTTTTGGCTCCCCAGTCGAACCTGAAGTATACTCAATGTAGGCCTAGTCAAAAGGATTTAATACAATATCAAGATTGCTATCATCCCCGCTGTATGTTTCATTATCATCAACAAAAATAATTTGTTTATCCTGACAAAAATCATATTGCAAGTCTTTCGATGTAATTAAAATATTGATATCGGCATCGTTAAAAATATAATTTTTTCGATTTTCAGGATAATAATTTTCGATTGGTACATAAGCACAGCCAGCTTTCAAAATTCCTAATATAGTAAGAACCATTTCTTTAGAACGTTTTAACTGTACGCCAATTACTTCATTGTCTTTTTTCTTGTGTTGCAATATTTTTCTTGCTATCTGATTCGCTTTTTTATTGACTTCTTCATAGCTCATGCTGCCATTATCAAAAAGAAGTGCTGTATGTTCTCTATACGTGCGAACTCGCTCATGGAAAATATCTATAATGTGCATTGGTTTATAATCGAAGAATGCACTTTGATTGAAAGTATTCAAAATATGCACTTTTTCATCTTCCAAAAATAAGTCGATATTTTTCACTAGTACATCCGTATGCGCTGTTACAGTTTCTAACAGTTTAATAAAACGTCTTCCTAGCATTTCGATCATTTCTTCTGCATAGATATCAGACTTGTACTGAATCTTAATCATGTCACCATCAGGCATTTCAGCAAGAATTACCATCATATTTCCAGGGAACATCGTATTGTCCATTTCAAATGTGTCACATTCTACGCCTTCCCATGTCGGTTTACTATATTTGTCATAGACGAAGGTAATATCGAAGATTGACTGAATCCCTGTATAGATACTAGATTCCGTTTCACGGGCAATTAAATTGTTGGGATATCCGATATTTTTATATGCTCCAATCATTTCCTCATACATTGCCTCAATAACATCTTTAAATGGTTTATGATTGTCGATTGTTACACTTAATGGCAATGTATAAATAAAGCATCCTATCGTTTCTTCAAAGTCGAATCCCGGTCTATTTGTGAATGGACTGGAAACTACTACATTCTTTTCATTGCAGCATTTTCCCATCAATGCACTAAATGCCGCTAAACAGAAAATAAACGGTGTCACTTCTTCTTTTTGAGATGCTTTCTTTATACTGTTCATTAAATCCTTAGAAATTCGATAAGACTTCTCTTTCCCTATCCCGTTATGATGAGCATTCGAGAAGTCCTTTGGAAAGTTCAAAGCATTTGCATCTTTTACTTTTTCTCGCCAATATTCCTTTTGTTTTTCATAGCTGCCATTCGCCAGTTTTTTATTTTCGCTTTCAACAAAATTTAAAAATCCGCAGTCTTCTTTTAATTCAATTACTTCACCATTTAGCGAATTGGAATAATAGGTAAATAGTTTTTTGATAAAAATATCAAGTGACACTCCGTCAGCAATAATATGATGAAGATTCAGTACTAGAATAAATAAATTATTATCCTCTTTAATTAAGGACACTCTAAAAAGTGGTGCCTTTGATAAATTAAACTCATAGCCAACCTCTTCGTTAACTATTTCATCTATTCTCTTATTATGATGTTCCTTGGAAACATCATAATAATGAACAGCAGCATCTACTTCTTCATTAATTACCATGGACAGACTGCCATCTAGTAATTCAATATGATTGCGCAGTGCTGCTTGTTCATTCACCAACATTTGTAATGCCTTTTCGAACTTTACAATATCTATTTCATTCTTTATTTTTATTGCCGCTGAGATATTATAATTATTTTTTTCTCCTGTTTGGCATTCAAAATAGATTCCCTTTTGGATCTCTGATAATTCAATCTTTTTTTTCAGCATTTACACAGCACTCCTAAAATGGATTTTTATGTTTTTAGCCAATTACCCATATTCCACCAATAACAATAGATAATACGGTTATAAAGGTCTGATATGCAATATCCATTATGATATTTGCAATGCTGTCCGCGTCTGCCTTTTTATTCATTTTCATAACATTCCAGTGTGACCAAAGACCACTAATTCCATATATATACATAGCTACGATTGTTCCTAACCAGAACCCATCTCTAAACCAAATACACATAACGCCCATAACACCTAGACCCAATTGTGAAAACCCGTATTTTATCTGGAACAGCCCACCTGGTAAACCGACCATTTTGGCATTTTGTTTTGCAAAAATCATATTACTTAATAATCCTGTAATACCTAAAAGTCCAAATGTTACTACGAACTGATGAAGTAAAATTACCGAGCAGATCAATTGAGGGTCAGACGGAAATCCCTTCATATATAAGTCGATAACAGCTGTAACAATTCCTAATCCCCATAACACTAAAAAGAACATATTTTTATCTCCTATTTATATAAATCTATTTTCTGTCCAATCTTGTTTATTGATTAAAAAAATTGGCTTCTTTCATTTCATATACAGTTTTCTTGACAGCCTCTATAACGTATTCTATATCTTCTTTGGAATGCTCTGTAGATAAGAAACAATTACGTCCTTCCCAAATATAGATACCTTTTTCTAACAAACCATAGTAGAATATTTCTTTTTCTAAATTTACGGTAAATCTAAATAATGAACCAAACTGATTGATACGAATATCTACGTGTTCACGTTCAAAGAATTGATTTAATTCGTTGACAAATTCAGTAGTTTTTAGATTCAATGTTTCATAAATAGTGTGCTTATTTTCCTTTATATATTCGAGCACTGCATTCGTAGCTGCCATCGCCATCGGATGATGACAGAAAGTACCTGCAACAAATGTTCTTTTGTCTTCATTAGGAGGAACAGAGTTGTCTCCGAAGTTCCACATGCCACCATCTATACTATCTAAATATTTTTTCTTACCCGCTAAAACACCTATTGGCATTCCGCCACCAATAACTTTTCCATACGTTACAATGTCAGCTTCCACACCAAAGTATTCTTGTGCTCCACCACTAGCAATTCGGAAACCTGTAATAATTTCATCAAAAATTAAGGCAACGTTATTGTCTTGTGTCACTTGTCTTAATTTCAACAGGAAATCCTTCGGTTGAATATCTGGTCTTCGGCTTTGGATTGGTTCCGTTATAACGGCCGCAATCGTATCACAATGTTGTTCGATATATTGCAAAGAAGATTCGGAGTTAAAATCCAACATCACAACGTCTTGCACTGCACTATCAGTAATTCCCGGTACTAATGAAGTAGTTGTATGGTTTGAATCATCTAAATAATTCGGCATTCCTAAAAATCCATCGTAAGTTCCATGAAAAGCTCCTGTAAAACAGACGATTTTCTTTTTACCTGTAACAGCTCTTGCTACTCTAACTGCAAACATATTTGCTTCTGTTCCAGAATTACAGAAAAATACTCTGTCTACTCCCGCTAACTCGGAAATATTTTGGGCTACTCGTCCAGTAAGCCTGCCCATTGGACCAACAGGCATTCCTTTTTCAAGTTCATTTCTCAATGCTTTTCTAACAAATTCTGGGCTATGTCCAAACATTAAGACCCCAAAGCCCATCGTCAGATCAATCATTGTATTGCCATCAATATCTATTATCTTAGAACCTTGGCCTTCTTCCGCAATAATTTGATAGAGCATTTCTTTATATAAAGGTCTAAAGCCCGCAGAGTTTCGATTACTCGCATATATATTTCTATATTGTTGGGTTCTATCCTTTGAATTTTTAGTAAAAATATTAATGCGTTGTTCTATATTTTTAATGTATTTTAATTGAAGTTCATCCACTTCATCTTCTTTGTTAAAATCTAGCTTTTTATAAGGCTTGTAATAATCATCGGATTTTGTCGGGGCTATTGCCGAACTGACTTCCTTTTGCAAACCCTTTGTTTTCTGGCCATTATTTTGTGCTTTCGTTGTACTAGCTATTACTTTTAAAATCTCATTTTGTTTTGTCATAACATCATATTGGTTGTTAAATACTTGCACCATCATATCCATATCTAATTTTCCTACACTATGATAAGTGACTTCGTTTGTAGAGTTGTTAAGTTCTTCAGGTAGCGCATCAATAACATCCATTACTTCTTCATACGTTTCCTCTTGTTGTTCAGCCTCCACAATGCCATTTTCTGCAATGTAATCTGCAATTAGTTGTAACGTATTTAAAGTTGTAAAAAATACATCTAAAGGAATTTCTACCTTGTACTTTGCATGGATTTGCTTGGCAAGTGTTAGGAGAAGGATTGAATCAAGACCATAGGAAATTAATCTCTTCTTTTCATCTATTTCTTCTTTTTCCATGGCGGATATAATATGAACAATTTCTTTTAATTCTTCTATTACGATCATCGTTTTTGTTTCATCTAGAACTAGATTCTTCATTTTTTTACTCCTTTCTTGCTGTTTATTTAAAAATATTTTCAAGAAGCTGTTTCTGTAACATTAGTTGCTCATTTTGTTTTTCCAATAACTGTTCCAAATTCACATAGCTTGTATCTGCTACCGAAGTTGCTTTGTTTTTCCACAAGGTCTTTCTCTCAAAAGGATAGTTAGGTAAAATAATTTTCTTTTTATTGTAATTTTTATAGAAGCTATTCCAATTAATTTTCATCCCATTAAGATATAAAGATTTCAAAGATTCCAACAACTGCTTATAATCGCCTATTCCTTTTCTAAGTGATGGAACAAAAATGGCATTGTCATTTTGCAAACATTAGTATGCTAAGCCACATAAAGTTGCATTACCACCAATTTCAATAAATGTGGAAACGCCTAATTTATCTACTTCCTGCATCGCTTTCATAAAATGAACCGTTTTTTCAAGATGTTCTGTCCAATACCCTTTATTTTCAAATGTACCGACGTCCTCTAGCTTTCCTGTTACACTTGAAATAATTGATTTTGGCGTTTTATTGCAAACAACATGCGCTAAACTTTCCCCATATATTTCTTTATATTCTTCCATTGCAGTTGAATGATAAGGATATGGAATATTTAAATCGGTAACAAAAGCTCTGACCTTTTTATGTAATTGATTAATTACCATATCAACTTCTTCACTTAGACCAGATACTGTAATATTTTTAGGTGCATTAACAGCAGCTATTGATACATTTTTACATCCGCTTTCCAATATTGCTTCCTTCATCGTCAATTCATCTACTAACACGCCCACCATTTTGCCATTCGGTGTCACACTAACCATAAGTCTACTTCGCATCGCAATCATGTTCGTAGCATCTTCAAAACTTAGCATGCCGACATAACATGCTGCGGCATACTCGCCAACACTATGCCCAATCACATAATCTGCTTTTATATTGAATGAATCCCAGATTTTCGTTAAAGCGTATTCCAACGAGAATATAATTGGTTGCGAATAAAGCGCATTTGTTAATAGTTCTTCGTTTGCTCCAAACAAAGTGTCTTTGATAGAAATGCCTAGGAGCTCCTTAAATCGATCATCACAAAGATCGAAGGTTTCTCTATACGCTTGCGAATTTTCATAAAATTCTCTTGCTGCATCTTTGTAGATGGAGCCTTGTCCTGTAAATAAAAATGCAATTTTTTTCTTTTTACTTTCTGCTTGTCCAATGTAGTATTCCAGTGAATCTTCATTTTTGAGCACATGATCTATTTCTTCAATAATTTGCTCTTTATTGTTACCAACTATTGCGAACCTGTATTCATGTTTATCTCTTGTAATATTTGTTGAATAGGCAATATCACTAAGTTGTTCTGTGGAAACGCTAAGATAATCTCTTATTTGAGAAATTGCTTTTACTAACACATTTTTGTTCTTTGTTGAAATCGTTAGCATACTTTCAGGTAGATTACTTTTTTCAGTTTGTGGTGTATTTTCTTCGTGCTCTGCTTCTTCTAGTATTAAATGAGCTAATGTTCCACTAATGCCATACGCACTAATACCCGCTCGTCTTTTTTTTCCATTACTTTCCCATTCCGAGAGCTTATCAACTACTTGAATTTTATCCCAATCAATATTGGGGTTTGGATTTTTAAAATGGATACTTGGCAAAAGCTGTTTATGTTTTAAGGAAAGTAATACCTTGATCATACTTGCCATCCCGGATGCCGCCTCTAGATGACCAATATTAGACTTTACAGAACCAACCTTTATGGGTGCTTTTCTGTTTTTAAATACCTCACAAATTGCCTGTGCTTCAATAAAGTCACCAAGAGAAGTTCCTGTCCCATGAGCTTCAATATAATCAATATCGTCTACATCTAGCCCTGTCCTTTTCAACGTTTCTGCAATCACTCTTTGCTCTGCCAGCCCATTTGGTGCAAAGAAGCCATTGGATTTACCATCTTGTCCGACATATATCCCTTTTACTAATGCCTCTATACTGTTGTTATCTCTTTTAGCATCACTTAATCTTTTTAATATGATAATTCCACAGCCTTCGCCTCGGCCAAATCCATCAGCGGATGCATCAAAAGTTTTACAACGTCCATCTGGTGATAAACCACTGTTTTGAGATAGTCCCACATAGGGCTCTGGATTTAGCAGCAGATTTATCCCTCCAACAATGGCTACATCACATTGACCACTTTTTAGGCTGTCTACTGCCATGTTCATCGCCGTTAATGACGATGAACATGCAGTACTTAAACTTACTGCTGGTCCTTTAAAATCATAAAAATAAGATATTCTACCTGCAGCAGAATGAGAGGATGCTCCAACAAGTGAATATAAACCAATATCTTTTATATCCCCTGACATCATTTCTCTGTTTACATAGTCAACTGCGTCGATTCCTATAAATACGCCTGTTTTACTGCCCTTCATCTCTTCGATATTCAGACCAGCATTCTCCATTGCCTCCCAGCTCACTTCCAATAAAAGTTTTTGCTGGGGATCGACAGATACTGCCTCTAGTGCAGAAATTTCAAAATGCACATTATCAAATGTCTTAATATCTTGATCTATAAAGGAACCATAACGCGTATACATTTTTCCCTTATCTTGCCTATCTTCGCTGAAAAACGCTTCAACAGGGAATCTTTCAGGTTTGATATTAGTAACAGCATCATATCCTTGTGATAATTTGTCCCAGAATAAACTGCTGTTATTTGCACCGCCTGGAAATCTACAATTATAGCCAATTATTGCAATTTCATTTTCCTCTTTTGATTTTTTCAATTCTAAATCTAGTTCTTTGATTTTTTTAGCAGCCTTTAATAAAGTATCTTTATATTTATTTTCAATGTCATTGTTCATATATAACACCTCTGACTATATCGTTAACTTATCAATTTCAGATAATAAGTCATCTATGTTTTCGGATTGTTCTTCTAATTCACCCATATTTTCATTTTCAAGAATTAGAACTTCACTTAATAAATAATCAGAAAGTTTTACGATGGTTGGATAATTGAAAAATACAGAGACATTGACATCGATACCTAGCAATTTATTAATCGCTGTTCGCATAGAGAATATCATTAAAGAATCTGCACCTTGTTCTTGGAATGCTTTATCTATGGATAGTACTTGGTTATGATCAAAGCCCATAATTTTCCCGCAAATACTTTGCAGTTTTTCAATTAGGATTTCATTTTGGCCTTCACCTGATAAACTCATAATCGTTTCCAAGAAATTGTCCTTTTCATCTTGAACTATATCCACATGTAGGTCCTTTTCAGACACTAATTTGGATAGGAATTCTGTCTTGCCTGCTGCAGTTTCCAAAGATTTTACTAGGGTATTCCATTCTATATCGGCAATTAGCAGATTCTCATATGGTTGATCCATAAAATCATTAATAATGCTTTGTCCCTAGTATTTTGAAAAAGTTTTCATACCCATTCTTGCCATCGTACTCGATATCGCATCATTATCTGCTGCCATCCCACTTTCATTCCATGGTCCCCAGCAGAAAGTATAACCAGGGAGTTTATTCATGTTCATATATGTTGCAAATGAATTCATAAAATGATTGGCAGCAGCGTAGTTGCCTTGTCCCATATTTCCAATAACACTAGTGATGGAGGAAAGCATCATGAAGAAATCCAATGTTTCCTTGTCAATTGCATTGAAAACATTAAGCGTTCCAACAACTTTTGGATTCATAACCTTTTCAAAATCCTCCCAATTGAGGTCAATCAACATCTTATCGTTTAACACACCTGCTGCATGAACGACGCCTCTAATAGGAGGCATCGTAAATTGAATGTCATCCAGCGCTTTTATCAAACTTTCATCATTACATACATCCGCATGGACAATCTTTACTTGCACTGCTTTGTCTATCAATTTTTGAATCGCTACTTTGGCATGTTCACTTGGTTCGCGTCTGCTTATTAAAATAAGGTTTTTAGCACCTGCATTTACAAGTTGTTCAGCATAAGCAAGACCCAATGCTCCTGTTCCACCTGTAATTAAATAAGAAGCTTCTTCTTTTAATACAATTTTCTTATTTTTTTCTAACCCTTTTTTCAAATAATCCGCATGAGCAATTAATCTTCCTACATAACGTTCGTTTTCTCTGAAGCAAACTTCCTGTACACTATCCCCTAATACTTCATGGATAAAATCACTATTTTCATAGAAAGTTATTTCATCCGTATCAATGATGCCACCAAAAATTTCAGGATATTCTATACTCATTACTTTTGCTAATCCCCAGACCATTGATCCTGATAAATTTAGTTTTTTCTCATGACGAAGCTTTTGCACATCTTTGGTCACGATTTTAATTTTGCTACCTTGTGTGTAACCCTCTTCATTCATAACTTGAACCAAATAGTGTAATGCTTTAATTGCTCTATAATTCACCTTATTATTCGTTAGATTCGGAACACTATCCTTAGTAGTACAATAAATAATATTTAAGTTTTTCTTCCCGCTGTCTTTGCATACATCTGCAAGAAGCTTCGTCCACTCTTCTTTATTGTCCTGATTGATCGTATAATCATGGGTATTTTTCTTTAGGAATTCATCTCCATGTAGTACACATATTGTGTTTAAATGGTGTTTCTCCATATTTTCTTTTAAACTTGCTGCCGCAATTGCCTCATCTGCAATCAGAAGGTACTGTTTATTGACTGGCAACTCCTCTAATTTTCTAATGGCATCTGTTTGCACCCAGTCTGTATGGTAATACAATTTGTTTGCACTACTCATTTCTTGTAATAAACTTTCGCTTTCTGTAATTTTAGCCATGAGGTTATCTATTTTCATTAATACTTCGCCTTTTTCGTTATATACAATAACGTCCGCATACGTAATATCATTTTTTACAGTTGATTTTGAATAACACCATAACTGATCGGATTCTCGATAGTTAAACGTCAATTTCTCTAAATAGTATGGAATAACTGTTTTATTGCCATCTTCATTGACATTTGTACGTTCTTTTAATTTTTCTAAAACTAAGGCAATACCTGTTTGGAATATGGAGTCAATTGTTCCTGGGTAGAGTACATAATCTTTAAAGTATGGAATGGTTTTTAAAGGCTCTACCACACAGACACATTCATCTTCTCCGTAGCTAATACGCTTAATCCGTTGGAAACCTTCTCCTAATTCAAAACCAGATTTACTCATAAAATAGTAGATACTATTTTCAATATTTTCTTCATAGGACAGGCGTTTATAATCATCCATATTTGCTGTCATTTCTGAAAACTCATATTCATCTTGCATACATACATTGCCTTTAGCATGCATTAGCCATTTATCATATTTAGAGTTAAAATCTCTACTGACAATATTAAATTTGTAATCATTGTCTTCTTTTTCTAAACAAATTTGCACCTGTTTTTCTTCATCATCTGTTGCAGCTAATGGCACCCTGAAATCTACTTTACTTAACACGCAACTTTTAGCATTTCCAATTTCTTTCACAGCCGAAAGTATCATGGCCATATGGGCTGCTGCTGGAGAAATTGCTGTTTTGAAAATAACATGTTCTCTCATAAAGTAAGGTTCCAATGCAGTAAATTTCCTTTGGAATACTACAGCGTCACTCATAGATGGAAGATCAATTCTTTGTCCTAGAATATTGTGATAATCTTCAGCATTGATACTCTCTGATGCTCTATCGTATTTCAAATCCATCCAATATTTGTTCTTCTCATATGGATAGTTAGGAAGTTTTACTTTGTTCCAATTCGTTTTACCAGCGAACGTAATATTGCTCCAATCCACATCTACACCCGTTACATAAAGCAATGCAATTTCATTTGCCAGTTGTACTTTATCTTCCTTCTTCATGTTTAAAGTAGATGCAATGACTCTTTCATCTTCAAAAATTAATTTACAAAGTGCTGCCAACACTCTATTACTTCCTACTTCTAGCAATAAATAGTTTTCTTTTTTATCAATGCTTGTAACCGCTCCAAAGAAGTCAACTTTTTCTCTAATATGACTAGTCCAATAGTCGCCATCAAGAATTTGACCTTCTTCTAATTCTTTGGCGTAGAGCGACGAAACAAATTTTACCTTAGATTCTTTATAATCCAATTCTTTTGCTATTAAATGGAAGTCATCTAATATTGGCTCCATTAGCATAGAGTGAAAAGCATGAGATACCTTTAATTCTTGTACACGCATGCCTTCCATCTTTGCCTTCTCAACCACTTTTTCTATATCTTCCGCCATTCCAGAAATTACACAAGTTTCTTCAGCATTGTGTGCCGCAATACATACCGTCTCTTGGAATCCAGTAAGAAGTTTTTGTACTTTCGCTTTATCTGCAAAAACAGTTGCCATCTTGCCTTTTCCAGGTGCAGCATCCATCAGTCTTCCTCTTATTGAAACTAGTTTAATAGCATCTTCCAGTGTCATAATCCCTGCTACAACTGCTGCTGGATATTCACCAATGCTATGTCCCATCACTACCTCTGGTTTAACACCATAGCTCTCCCACAGTTTGTATAAAGCATATTCCACCGCAAAGATTAATGGTTGCGCATAAACCGTTTTTTCAATCACTTGTTCGTCTGCATTTTCCCCATATATTAAATCGGCAATGGATTTTAATAAATACGGTTTAAACAATCGATCACAAGTGTCAAATGCCTGTTTAAAGACAGCATTAGAATCATAGAGTAGTTTCCCCATATTGAGATACTGTGAGCCTTGTCCAGTAAACATAAAGACAACTTTTCTATCTTTTTGCATCAACTGGTGCTTATCTATATTTTCAAAGACCCCTTCTGCATACCCATCTTTTAGATAGCTCTCTAGTCTCTCAGCAATCATTTTTCTGTTACTGCCACATACAGCAAATCGGTATTCTAAATCCGCTCTTCCTAGATTGGCTGTATAAATAATATCTTCTAATTCATTGTCCGAACTATTTGCTATCAATTTATAGTACTGTTCAATTAGTTCATTTAATGATTTCTTGCTTTTTGCTGAAATTTTAAGTATATAATCTATGCCATCTTGGATGTTTGTTTCGTTTTTACCGAAATCCTCATTTTTGTATTCTTCGATAATCGCATGGGCATTTGACCCACCAAATCCAAAGCCATTAATAGCTGCAGCTCTTAAGCCATCCTCTTTTTTCCACGATGCATGTTCGCTTATCACTTCTACATTTGCACCTTCCCAGTCAATAAACGGATTCGGTGTATGGAAGTGAAGATTTGCAGGAATCATATTATGCTTCATGGATAATAAAACTTTAATTATTGATGCTACCCCTGCAGCAGCCTCCAAATGACCAATATTAGATTTTACAGAACCTATCTTTAATAGATTATTTTTACTTCTGTTCTTTCCGTAAGTTGCACCAACTGCATGAACTTCGATTGGATCTCCAAGTTTTGTGCCTGTTCCATGCATTTCTACAAAATCAACATCATGAGGATCCATACTGGCATGCATCAAAGTTTTTTCAATCAATTTTTCTTGCGCTTCCCCATTTGGTGCAGTTAGGCCTTTACTCTTACCATCTTGATTAATTCCAGTTCCTCTGATAATGCCTAGAATTTCATCTTGATCTTTAATAGCGTCAGATAATTTTTTCAGTATAAGGACGCCACCGCCTTCTCCACGCCCATAACCATTTGCCGCTTCATCAAATGCTTTACTATGCCCATCTACTGATGTCGCTTGCAGTTTCGAAAAACCGATATTAGTCGTTGGAGATTCCATTAAGTTAACGCCAGCTACAATTTGCATATCGGCTTCTCCAGCCTGCATTGCGGTACAGGCTAAATGCAACGCCGAAAGCGTGGACGAGCATGCGGTATCAACTGTAATACATGGTCCTTCAAATCCAAACGTATAAGATACCCTTCCACATGCAGTACTCATACAGCTTCCTGTCAGAGCATATGCACCAATAGTTGATAATTCTCCTGAATATAATTGCGCTAGATTGTATTCATTATTAGACATGCCTACATATACGCCGGTGTTCGATCCGTTGTATTTAGTAATATCCATATTTGCATTTTCAAAAGCTTCCCATGTGAGCTCTAATAGCATTCTTTGTTGGGGATCAAGGGCAGCTGCTTCTTTTGGAGATATATTGAAAAACCCTGCATCAAATTCATCAATATTGATATTTAAAAAACCACCCTTTTTGCAATACATTTTTCCCGGAACGGTTTTATCTTCATCATAATACTTTTCAATTTCCCATCTATTTTCAGGAACATCACATACGCCATCTACTCCATTTACAAGCAAATTCCAGTACTCATCAATACTATTAGCACCACCTGGAAAGCGACAACTCATTCCAACGATTGCTATTTTATCTTGCATATGCTGCTCTTCGTTCATGTTCCCTAGACTCCTTTGCTTCTCTTCTAAATTAACAAGTGAATAAATATGTTCAGACAAATCATATATAGTGAAATACTTAAAAATATCAGCGACAAGAATATTTACGTTAAATTCTTTATTTAAATTTTCAATAAACGATGGGATATTAATAGATACAATGCCATATTCAGAAAAAGGAATGTCATGCGCTAATACTTTTACATCGAAACGACTCTCAATATATGTCACAATTTTCTTCGCAATAGAATTTCGAGAGTATCTCGTTTTTTCGGTATTAACCATTTGGCTTTTCTTACTATAATTCAAGTTATTTAGTATTGTTTCATATGTGCCAGCATTATATTTTTCAGTTAACCCACGTCGAAATGCTTTGCCACTGTTTGTTTTAGGAATATCTTCAACGGGTACTACCTCACTAATAGTCAGTCCCATTTTTTCAAAAACCATTGAAATAATGTCGTTTTTAAAGTCCTTAAATTCTTCTATATCCTTGTTATTTTCAAAGTCCATTTGTGTTTTTATAAAAACAATCACTTTCTCATTGTCATTTTCCTGCTTTGTTCCATTGCATACTGCACACTGTTGGTGCTTTGTATTATGCAAATGGTTATTTATTAGTTCTTCAATCTGTGCGCACGAGACTTTTTTCCCGTTGGCTACAACAAGTTCTTTTTCTCTTCCAATAATGATAAGATTGTTATCTTGAATAAATCCTATATCCCCTGTACATAACCATTTCTCTTCAAAAAATACTTTATCGGTCGCTTCTGAATCTTGATAATAACCTGCTGTAATACAAGGACCACTTGCACAAATTTGTCCTAAATGCCCTTCTGGGAGCTCTTGGAAGTTATCATCGCGGATACTAAGTTGTACAGTTTCCAAAGGCGTACCCATTTCAAGAAATACATTATCTGCTGTTTCGCCATCCGCTAATTCCCTACACTGCACTTTGTCACCAATCACAAGCTTATCGTTTGTAATTTCGAATGTTCTAGCATGCTTTCCTAATCTATTTGCGGTTAACATAATTGTCGCTTCAGTCAATCCATATAGCGGATAAACCTTATCTATAGAAAACCCATAAGCATTTACTTCGTTACAGAATTCTTTGTATAATGCTTGACTAACCGACTCCCCACCTAAAAACATGCTATCTACACAGGACAAATCCCATTTAAAGTTTTTCTCCGAATTCATATAAACATTATTAAAATGCTTCAATGCGAATGGCAGTGAACCAATTCTAGTTGCGCGATATTCATTAATGGTTTCCGCCCAAATTAACGGCTGATTCATGTACAATTTAGTAGAAAGCAGGCATTGATCTGCGCCCGCCATTAATGGTACAAGGTGGAATATGACTAAACCATAACAATGTGTTAATGGTGTCCATGATAAAAACTTATCATTTTCATCTATTGCATAATGTTTAACAAAGCCATATACGTTAGCAGCCACATTGGATTTGCTAATCATTACCCCTTTTGGCGTGCCCGTTGTTCCAGAAGAATATAAAATATATAGGATATCTTCTGGTGAAGTTTGATACTCTACATTCAGATTATTCGGACACTTTAAAATCTCAGTATAGAAGTCTTGAATGCATAGCACTTTCCCTTTGTCCTTATCCTGTTCACTATCACTGACGATAATTGGATGAACCGACTTTTCCAATACATGTGTTAAAAGACTATCGACATTACTATTTTTACTTGCATCAATCGGAACAGCGATATAGCCTCCTATTGCACACGCCCAAAATGAATATAAAAAGAGCTCTAGATTTTCACACCGAATAATGACTTCTGCATTTCTGCTAACACCTTGCTTTTTAAATATTTCAGAAACATAAAAACTTCTATTCCATAGTTCTCTGTATGAAATAAATTTTTTATCCTCTTTTGAAAGGACAATTGTAATTCCTTTATCTGTTTTACTAAGTTTTTTTAGTGCTCCTAATATATCATCTGTTTTTTTCATTCCATTCCCTCCCCTATCAAACCTTCTAAAAGCTTTTTATGTCTTATAAAACGCTAAGTACATCTCTTGTACCTATCCCTCAGCCATTTTTTCTAATTCAGCCAGTACTGCCTCCACATCATCTACGATAGCGTAATCCGCATATTCGAATATGGGTGCATTTTTATCTTTATTGATGGCAACGATTATTTCAGCATTTTTAACGCCAATCATATGTTGGCTAGCGCCCGATACACCGAATCCTACATAAATAGGTGAAGCCAGCATTTTCCCAGACTGACCAATCATTCTCTCTTTTTCAATATATCCCGCTTCAACGACTGCTCGGGTTCCAACTATTCCAACATGTAGTTTATTTGCAATTTGGCAAATTTTTTCAAAAGTATCTTGATTTTTAACTCCTCTACCAATACAAAAAACTTTATTTAAATTGTTCATCTCTTTCTTGTCGAACTTTTCTATTCGCTCTAGAACACCCCATGAATTGGACAACTTCTCCATATCATCATCGTATGTAACTTCCTCTATCATTCCACTACATTGCCCAGCCTTCATTTGTTTTGCAAAGATGTCTTTTTTCACAGTTGCGATGATAAATTCGCCATTAGAACAATTGTTTTTGGCAATTGTCACACTATTAAAGGCAGTTCTCAAAAAAGACAGTTCGTTATTTTCATCAAATTGAATATCAGTACAACCTGCTATAAGCCCGACCTCAAATCTGGCAGATAATATCGATGCCGTTATTTTTCCATTGCTAGATTCCGGAACCAATATGACTTTTGGGATGCGTGTCTTTATCATATTTGAGATTATATTTGTAAAATATGTCATATCAAATGGCTCGTTTTGTCTACAGATCACTATATTGTCTGCTCCATATTGAAAGAACTTATCAAGTTGCTCACTATCCTTATGTCCAACACATAATACTGTTACCTTATAGTTGCATTGATTACTGAGACTACTAGCTTTTGTGATGACCTGTAATATATTTCCATCGTCGTGTTCTTGAAAATCACATATGATAACAATTTCTTTTTCCATTCAACGTTCATCCTTCATGCAGGTTATCGTTTACTATTGTGTGCCTTATCTGTTACTAAGTTATAGATTAAAGCCGCTTTTTCTTGTGCCGTTTCTTCTATAAATAGCTTTTTCTGTTTTGCTTCTTTTTGAACATGCCATTCTTTCACCTTTACACTAGCAAAACCACACTTTTCTACATCAACAGCTAAATCAGTAGCATTCCATACAAGGATCTCTTTTTTTCTTGCTTTTTTTAATGCTAGCAAATTGATTAAAGGCTGCGTAACTACATAATCGTAAAAAGAAATAACAGCGGGTGGTTTCAATCTCCCAATAATTGTTTCAGTGTCTTTTACTTGTTTTAGCTGAATTGCTGATGCCTCATTCCCTAAAATCTCAGCTATATCAGTTAAACAATAATAATTAAGACGTTCTCCTATGCCATATACTGCTTGTCCAACTTCTCCATCACTACTTCGTCTTCCACATGCTACAAAATCCACATCTTCTATTTTTTTGATTGCCTGTACTAAAATGTATGAAGTAGCGACTGTATCCGAACCTTCGAATAGCTCATCATTTAATAGAATGGCTTTATCTGCTCCTAAAGCAATAGCCTTTTGAAGCAATCCTTTTGTACTGTGATTACCCATACAAAGACAGATAATTGTGCAATCAATCGATTTTTTTAATTCTATAAATTGTTGTAATGCATATAAGTCATATGGATTTATAATAAAGTCCTCTGTTCGTAATTCATTTGGAAACATCTCTTCAGCTTTGATTGGTTTTAAACATACTACAACTTTCATGAGCACTCCTTATCACATATATCTTGCATTGGCCATATTATAAATTGTATTTTTTTGCATTTCATTTGTGCCTGAATAAATACTGCTTGCCAGGGCATCCCTTAGCTCTCGTTCCATTTCATACTCTTTTGTATATCCATATGCACCAAAAATTTGCATTGCATCTCTACACGTTTTTATGTAATTTTCACTTACAAAAAGTTTAAAAATAGAAGTTTCAAGGTAAGCAGATTTTTTTTGATCTTTTAACCATGCGATTTTATATAACATTAATTTCGCCATTTCTATATTTACTTCCATTTCGGCAATTTTATGAGATACTGCCTGATTTGAACCTATTGGCTTTCCAAACTGTTTTCTTCCATTTGCCTGTTTGATGCATTGTTCCATAACTCGTTGCATCACACCAATATGTGGCGCAAATTCAAAACATCTTTCCCATTCTAGCGCGCCTGTGAGAATATTATTACCATAGTTAAATTTCCCTAATATATTATTCTTTGGCACTTTTACATTATCTAAAATAAGTTCACTCGTCGGACATGCATTCAAGCCCATCTTTTCGATATCATTCCCTGTCGTAACACCTTCAAAATTGCGCTCAACAACAAAAGCAGTGATTTTCTTATCTGGAACTTCCTCCGTAACAGCGAAAACAATAAAAATATCAGCGATAGGACCATTGGAAATAAACATCTTTGTACCATTAAGTACATAACAATCATCTTCTTCCTTTACATTTGCAACCATCGCAAATGCATCAGATCCTGCTTCAGGCTCTGTAATAGCAATTGCCCCAATTTGTTTCCCTTCAACCATCTGTGGTAAATACTTTTCTTTCAATTCATCTGAACCATATAAATTGATTAAATTTTGACATACCCATATATGATTATTAATCACAAAAATAAATCCATTATTTTTACATGCATATCCAAGACTTTCAAAGACCATTGCCGCAGTCTCGTAGCTTTCCCCAAGACCTCCGTATTTTTCATCTACAGTTATCCCTAATAATCCAAATTCACTAACCTTTTTCCACATATCCATGGAGAATTCTTCGTAAAATTCACGTTCATTAAGATTTTCTCTTGCGAAATCAATGATTTCCTGACTGTATTGTTTCTGCTCTTTCTTTACTGAAAAATCCATCAACGTTCTCCCCTTCATAAACAAACGTTACATAGTCTGGTATAATTCGCTCGTATGACATATCTGCTTCAAATATTACGACATCACCGTCTTTACCTAACTCTTTAAAGCCGTTAAATTTGTATGTAATGTACATAATTCTATTTTTATCTGTTGGAATAAATTGTGCTCGTAAAGTTTTATTATTTTTTATCGATTCATTAATAAGAAAATTCATGAAAATATTACCAATACCTTTGGACATTACTCTGCATGACATAAGAAGTAGCTTCAAATCCCAAACGTCAGCCTTCTTTTCTACAAGCGCCAAGCCTATTTTTCCGTAAGTACCATATTTATCATCAAGCTGTGCAACATACACTTCATAATCATCTGCTTCAAGAAAGTTCTTTAATTCATCATAAGAATAAATGTAACCTGTGGAATTTAACTGGTGTGTTCTGACTGTAAGCTCTTCAGCTCTCTGAAGATCGTCTTCCTTAGCTTTGTCAATTTTGAAAGTCATATTAAGCGTGGATAAAAATTCTTCTTTCGTACCACTATACGCTAGCTCTTCTTTATTTCTTTGAATATCACTGTGGTACATTTTCCTTCTATTTTTCGAATCATTTGTTATAAATTTTGGCATCATTCTTTCCATATCTAGGATTTTGTCAATATCATTTGCGTCAATACATAAAATTTCTGGATAACTGAATAACACTTCTTCTCGTTCAAATTCTTGGTCATCTACAAAACTCAAAGTATCTATACCAATATTGATGTCTTTTGCAATTTGAGCAACAGCTTCTGACTTACTGTTCCAGCTAATTTGAGGATAAATAAAATAGTCCCACAAACCAAATTCTTCAAGTTTTTCTTTGGCCATATCATAGTTGTTTTTACTGCTTATTGATTGCAAAATTCCTCTTCTATCTAGTTCCTTTATTACTTCAACTACATTTTCTTTTAAAGTTAAATTGTCATTCTCTATTAAAATTCCATCCCATAATGTATGATCTAGATCCCAGACAACACATTTTATTTTCTCCCCACTCATACTGTTTCCTCCATTGCTAACTTCTTTTCAACTAAGGCAACAATTGAATTGATATCTTTAAAATTGTCCAAATCTAATTCCATATTATCGATGGAAATATCAAATTCAGTTTCAATAAAATTAACTAGATTCATTGCAAATAAAGAATTAACTAATCCTTTTTCAAAAATATTGTCTGTGTCATTGATCTCCGTAATTTTTATAAACTTTGATAAAAACCCTTTAATTTTCTCTTTTGTATTCATTATTATCACCTTTCTTTTAGTAAGAATAAAAACCTTTTCCGCTTTTTCTTCCAGTTGAACCTGCATATACCATTTGTTTTAAAAGGGGACAGGCTCTAAATTTTGGATCTTCATAATGGGTATATAATACTTTTAATGAATCTAATACCGTATCAACACCGATTAAATCAGCTGTTTCCAGCGGACCCATTTTATGACCAAAAGCATTTTTAAAAATGTTGTCAATTTGCTCTGCAGTTGCCACTCCCTCATACACTAGGGCTGCAGCCTCATTCATAAATAAATGAGATAATCGATTAGATACAAATCCCGCGCTGTCCTTAATTACTTCAATTTCCATTCCTGCTTTATTTAATAACTCACGAACATGCTGAACGGTCTCTTCAGATGTTTTCCATCCCTGTATAACTTCAGCAAAATTTTTCATAGGAACTGGATTCATAAAATGTACACCTATCACTTTTTCAGCTCTATCGGTATATGAACCAATAAGCGTAATCGGAATGCATGAAGTATTCACCATGTAAATACATTTTTGTTTACAAACCTTCTCTAAATTTCTATAAACGATTTCTTTCGTTTTAATATTTTCATCTACATTTTCAATAATAAAATCCATATCTGCAAAATCTTCATAACCTGATGTAATGTCGATATTGGCAACAATTTTTTCAGCATCTATCGTTTTATTAAACATACCTGCTATTTTTAAATTCTTTTTTATCTCTTCCCGTGCAGTTTCAAGAACATTTGAAGAAATATCATATAAAACAACATTATGACCATATTGTGCAAACCTTTGGGCTACACCTTTCCCCATTACACCGGCTCCAATTACACCAATTTTCATGTTAACCTCCAATAGCTTTGAACTTTTTTTATAGTTTTGTAGTAAAATTTATTAATGTCGATATACAAACTACCCCAGTAACATCTCTTGTCTCTCGTTATTTAAATTCTACCAATACATTTACCGTACTTTATAGGGCGGGTTTCCGATTAAAATAATGCGGAAAACCACACTTGACATTAAAAAATAAATATTTACACTAGTTGATAGCAAAGTAAAAAAAACGACAAAACACTTTACCAGTGTTTTGTCGTTATTAGATGTGTATTAATATTACAAAAAATTGTTGCTTTATTAGTAAAAAACGCATAATTCATGAACTTCAGTCGAATCTTTATACCTAATTAAAATGATATTTATCAGTTTCTAAAGTAGTTAATTCATTCCATTTAACGGCTGCCTCTGCTCGTGATTCAACACCAAGCTTAGAAAAAATTGTGGTTAATACTTTCTCTATTGTCCGTTGGCTTAAATGAATTTCCAGTGCAATAGCCTTATTCGTATAGCCATCTCTGACAAAATCTAAAATTTGTCGTTCTCTCTCTGTCAAGTTTATAGATTCTTTAGCTCCAACATTATGTACACACAGCTTTTTAAGAAGCGAAAGTGAAATAATAACTTTCCCTTCAAGTGCATATTGAATTGTATCAATCAATTGTTTTCTACTTTCCGTTTTACTAATAAATCCTGATATCCCCTTGTTTAATAATTCGGGTAAATATTTCTCGATATTATAACCTGTATAAATAATCGTGATTGCTTCAGGATGAATTTTGAGTAACTTTTGAATAAATTGCAGTCCATCCATACCTGCTAAATTAAAATCAATTAAGTAAATATCATAAAATGATTCGGATAAGTGCTGTAATGCAATACAGGGATCTGTAAACACCACTGCTTGACAGTCTAGTTCAGCTTGCAATATGGCCCGTGTGCCTTCACCAATAGCAATATGATCATCCAATACCATTATTTTCAAAATCCTCACCTATTTTCATAGATAGTTTAATGTTTGTCCCTTGCGGCTGATTTGAGCTTATTAAAAATGTCCCCTGATAATACTTGATACGCTCCTTCATCCCCATTAGTCCTATACTTTTCATACAGTCTTGTTGAATATTTTCATCAATATCAATACCAATTCCATCATCCCAATAGTCAATAAAAACTTTTTGTGCTTTGGATGTTAATGAAATATGGACAGACTGTGCTTGTGAATGTTTATTTGCATTGGAGAGCAACTCTTGAATAATACGATAAATTGTAGTGGATTGCTGCAATGATAAACCTTCAATCCTTTGAATATCCACTTTAATCAAGAAGTTAAAACGAATTTTACATTTCTGTATTAACTCCTCTAACGAGCGGTGGAGACCAAGCCTATCGATTAAAGGCGGATATAAATTTTCACAAATTTCTCTTGTATTATCCACAATATCCAGTACTTCTTCACGCAAATGCATAAAAGCCTCTTTGTCATCTTTTTCTTTTGTTGCAGCTTCTTCCATATTACGACTCATATGAATCAAATCTTGTAAAATCGTATCATGTATCTCTGTAGATAACCGTAAACGTTCTTTCTCTGAAGACAAAATCCATAGCCTATTATACCATCGTGGTGCATGCAATTTGTCTAACTTCGTCAGTTGTGCCATAAGTTCATCCAACTTAAGTGAATTATCGATAATGCTTTGAACATAATACAAAAAGAGTTCAAGCATTTTTAAAGATTCGGACGGTATTTTACGAAATTTTGTGTCTGTGATTGCCAACAACTTAGAGTCTACTGTTTCATAGAGTACCAATATGTATTTCGTGTCATGTTTATAAATTAAATTAGGACAAATAGCACGACATTTATGTTCTTCTATATAACCAAGAGATTGTGTTAACTGGTCTTCTATAATCTCAATATCATTCAGCATTAACATTAGATTAAGCTCTTGTTTAATATATTCCATAAGTTTGTCGAAGTTAGTAGCATAATGTGCTGATGATTTAATGAAGCGATAAAAATTGGAAAAATTGTAGTTCTTTAAAGTACTTAAATAGCGAGCATTCCGTACTTCCATACTTTCCTTGTATGACAACAGTAAGATGGAGGAAATAAACGTAATCAAAAAATAAAGACTGTATATGTAAAACGAGCGTACTTCCTCAAGAGATAGTAAAATAAATGAAAGTACCAGACTAAAAGGAATCGCCAATTGTAAATGTGAAAACATGCGATCAAGCGCATATTGTAAGTTAACAAAATTCCCCGCCATTTCTAAGTAAATCAGACAAATAGGGACCACTAACAAAAATAACGCCGTCACATCTGCAGGTAGAAATGGATGCACATTAAAAATTGTTGGAATGCCATAACATAATGCGAACGGTCCGATTCCTAAAAAAAAGATGCAGAATAATGGCTTGGCATAGTATTTAGTATTGCTTTTAGCTGCGACAATAATATTAATCGCTAGTAAGCAGGATAAAATTAAATAGACTGATAGTTCAAATATAATTTGTACTTTAAGAAGATCTTCAATAAAAATACGCGCTATATTTATCACTACAATCATTATACCAATAACAAAAAAAGCATTACGCAACTTTTTTTGAAAAGCATCACTCATTGTTCTTAAAAAATAATTACAGTAGAAAATACAATTCACAATGCTAAGGAAAATCGCTAATGAATTAATAACAATACTAATGAAATCTCCTCGTCCTGCTGCACCTGCACTTATATACGCTAATGCTGTAAACTGTAAATGAAAAATCAAATACTGTTTGTTTTTAGTAAGTATTTGTTTAAATAAAAAAAGACAAAAAGCAGTTGTGATTAAGGTATATAATAACGGCATTATTAATTGCTTTATTAATTGTGCGTTTATATTCTTATTTGAGACGATTAACTTTTCCACTTTTCCTTCATGCCAAATTGTTATGCTATGCGCTTGTGTAATTAGAAAAGGGGATGAAGTATTGGCTGTCAGCTTCATCCCATCTAATTCTAAAACTTTCGTATAGGGCACTATATTTTGAGATGCTGCCCAACTTTCCTCTTCAATCTGTTGAATATACCAACTTTGATCTTGTGATTGAACCAGTGTAATCCCAATTATAGGCCCGCTAACGACAACGGATAAACAATACAATTGTATGAAAAAAGTGAGAAAAAGCGAAATTAAGATTTTAGCTTTTCCTTGTTCCATCTGTTTACGGACGCCAATACATTAAATATGAATCCTTTAATGTTTTCTTTTCACCGTGTTCAAAGGATTCTAAAATTAAACTTTGCTCTAACTCATTTACATTTAAAAGTGAAACTCTTTTTTCTTTTAAAAGATCTAAAATATTGCGATTTTTATGAATATATTGAACGATTTCTAACATATCCTTCACCTCTTAAATATATTTTTTAAATAATGATACATCATGAGTTGGATAAATTTCTTTTAGTAATTCAAGTGCAAGATTACGGTATTTAGACTGTAATAGATGCATGTATATAGATAATCCTGAAGCTTCGATTTGCTGTGGCGTAATGCAAATATTCATTGTTGAATCGCCGTGCTGACTATAATACAAGCGTAATTCATCAAATGCTGAATCTTCATATTGTAATAGATACAATATTGGCAGTGTTCTTTTTTTGTCTTGTAAATCTCTTTGTAAGTTTAATAAGTCGCCATAATCATTATTTAACTGAGCAACCATTGCAATATAGTGTGCACTCATTACAAGCTTTGCCGTATACTTTCCAGTTGCTAATACTTCTCCGAGCAATGAAGAAAGTGCTATTAACGAGCCAGATTTCTTTTTAACAACAGCTTCATACATCTCTTCAGATGTAATCTCGTTTATTAGGTCATGATGCTGACCATCAACTGCTTGAAGTAAGTAATGGCAAAATAAACGGGTAACCTCACTTTTATAAGGTATTTCCACCTTTTGTAGCTCCAACATAACGATACTAACGAAAGCTGTCGAAGCATTAAGCAATACATTCCCCTCTATCCCCCATTTTGATTCATCACCGTCTTCGATATCATCAACAATATCTGTAAAAAGAATCCAAAGTTCTAAAAGATTAAAAACTTCTTGGATAGATTTCGTTAATATACCGCCATTCAATTGAAAATGTAATTTACTTAAATCACTAAAATCACCACCTTCATGTTGATCTAACAAGTAGGTTAAACAACGGCTAAACTCATCCGATAGTTGATAATTACTGACAATTCGCCTTAATGATTGTTTTATTTCTTCCATCATTCACCTTACCAATTATTTATTTTAATTGCGATTTGGCTTTGAGCTACTTCTAACAATCAAAATGAATAGTTAACAATGCAGATATTCTTGGTGTTTGACTTCGGGTATTTCAAGTAAATATTACTTCCACCTTCAAATAACAAAGAAGTTGTGCTTCCTAGAATGAACAAAAGGCAGCGCACATATTGCTAAGAATTCATTACATTAAACATACTTAATTTTGACTGTTATGTATCACCACTTTCAAACGGCATCAGAGGCATAAATAATAAAGGTGATTTCGCTCTTTTGCATGAATGGAAAAGCCCATCTATTTACAATCTGTTGAAGAGCTAATCAATTAAATTTGTCATCTACGACTCATGACAGTTATCCTTTTTTCCAATCATTAACTATTATACCTAAAATACTAAAATTGTAAATATATTCATAAATATTAATACCTATTAACAATATAATGCATTAATTTACATAATTCCGCAACTATAGTTTCATAAATTTTATTAGTACAAATATAGCAAGAAAGAATTTAAGTAACTCACTATAAATGCTGTATTTCACAAAGGATACGCTCTATTGCAGGTAAAAATAAATTAAAAGGAATGTTACACAGTGTAAAGAAGTTTTCAATAGGTGACTTGCATTATTGTTTCTATATGAGGGACAGCCTCAAAATCAGCTATAAACATCAAGACGAGAAAGGCAAAATCGCCGGATTTTTTCAGTTTTGGGAAGAAGCTATTCTGGAGACTATAAATACAAGCATTAAAATATTAGTAGAAGATACATTTCAAAGAGGAGGAAATCATAAGGAAATACTATAAATCTAAGCACAATTCAGTTAGAAAGGCATCAAGAGTGGATTCCACTCCTTGATGCCTTTTGTCCATACTCTGAGCATGTTACCATGCTTTCTACCATACAAAGTTAGATTTAGTAAGCGCGGGCAAACCAAACTGTATGTTGTGCTTCTTTCCCACAATGAATGCAAGTATGCTTTGTAACTGGTGGGTTAAATGGTATATTACGAGTTGTAAATTTTGTTTCTTCTTTTACCTTTTCTTCACACGCATCATCTCCACACCAACCTGCTAAAATCCAACCTGGGATTGTTTCATTTTGTTCAGATTGAGCTAAATGCTGTTTTAACTGTTCCATTGAATCGATATGGGTATGCGAGTTGTTTGCACGGAAAGCTTTTGCTTTTTCAAATAGTCGCGTTTGCATCGTTTCAAGTTCTGTTTCTATGCTTTCAACAATTGTGTCTAAAGAAACAGTTACTTTTTCTTCTTCATCACGGGCTTTCATTAAGCTTTGCTGATTTTCTAAATCACGTGGCCCCAATTCAATACGCACAGGTACACCTTTTAGCTCCCATTCATTAAACTTATAACCAGGTGATTGGTCTGAATCATCAAGACGCACACGAATGCCCTTTGCTTTTAACGTTGCAAAAATTTCATCTAATTTCTCGATAATCTTAGTGTTCTTTTTCCACGGACCAACCGGGATTAACACAACTTGCGTTGGAGCGATTCTTGGCGGTAAAACAAGACCTTGTTCATCACCATGCACCATAATAACAGAACCGATTAAACGGGTAGACGTACCCCATGATGTTGTATGCACATGGACATGTTTATTTTCTTTATTTAAATATTTGATATCAAAAGCTTCGGCAAATTTCGTACCTAAATAATGAGATGTCCCTGCTTGTACGGCCTTGCCATCCTTCATCATCGCTTCAATCGAAAATGTATCAACTGCTCCAGCAAAACGTTCTGATGGCGTTTTTTGCCCATCATAGACAGGAATGGCTAACAGTCCTTCGACAACTTCTTTATAAATAGCTAACATTTGCATTGTTTCTTTGCGTGCATCTTCTTCATCGATATGCGCCGTATGACCTTCTTGCCATAAAAATTCTGAAGTACGGATAAACGGTAGCGTTTTCTTTTCCCAACGGAATACATTGGCCTATTGATTGATTAAAACAGGAAGGTCTCGATAACTTTTAATCCAATTAGAATACAAATGCCCAATCATTGTTTCCGAAGTTGGACGCAGCGCTAAACGCTCTTCTAATTGTTCACCTGCCGCTTCGGTCACCCAAGGAAGCTCTGGTGAAAATCCTTCAATATGATCCTTTTCCTTTTGGAAAAAAGATTCTGGAATGAGCATTGGGAAGTAGGCATTGCGGTGCCCTGTTTCCTTAAAACGCTTATCCATCTCCGCTTGAATATGCTCCCACAGTTCATAGCCATCTGGTTTAAAGGCAATACAACCACGAACCGGCGTATAATCCATTAAATCCGCCTTTTGTATCGTTTCCACATACCATTTTGAAAAATCATTTGTTTTTTGAGACATCTTTTTTCCTCCTATTTTGAAAAATCTATTTTGCTTCGGCAAAATTGCATCTGATTTTTTTCGAGCCTGCTCAAATAGCTCCTTTTAAAATCTGTGATACCCACAGGGGCATTTAACTTAATTTGGCATGCATCCATATATTTCGTCTTCATCGCCTAGCTAATGCTAAATCAAGTTCATAAAAAAAGCATAAAGCATCCTAATAAAGGACGTCTTTACGCTAGTTGACGTGGTACCACCTTAGTTCGGCATAATATGCATATTACGCCCTCTAAACGTTTGTAACGAAACGACTCGGTTAGTTGTTAACTGACATCTCCGTGGTAGGGTTCAATAAGAAGGGGTGCTATAGCTCTCAGCCTAGGCTATATTTTCTGTTTCACAATTCTTATTTACTTAGTCACATCATCGATTGTATATGTATACATTAATATACCAATTTGCTAAATGTAATTCAATCATTACGATAGGTAATTGAATGATAAAATATAGTTAGTAATACTACGCTAGCTCTTGTATCATCCTACCCAAGTTCTCCTATTTTTAATAAATGCTTTACTAAAATAAATACCAACATTAAAACATTTTGATGTTTTCATTAAATCAAGTAGAATGGGTTTGAAACACTTATATGAAAGGTGATTATATGCAACGTCAACTAACAGAAAAATTATGGCGTGAAGAAAAATATCGCGTCATGTTCCATAGCCAAAAGCATTACAATCAACTCCGTCTGGCAATGCGCGACATGATGAGCCATGAGCAAATTAAACAATTAATCGAAGTTGCATTACAACAAACGCCAACTGAAGGCAGCATGCGCAATGCCTGTCAGCATATGTGGGGGTATTTCCGTAAAGTAGCCTCAATAGAAGAAAAACGAACATACGAGCAATTGCTTCTTACTTATCAAATACCAGCGCTACTTTGTTTTTTACAACAATTAGCCATTCAATATAACGTTACTTATTTACGTGAAAGTACTATTTTACAAATACAGTAGCAGTAGTTATTGCCTAAATGCAAGCCTACGAACAAGTGGCTCGCCCTCTAATATTAAGCTCTTAGGAGAATCTATATGAACACCAATAAGGACAACGATGACATTATCTTTCTTACTAATCCAACCGAACGTATAACGCATCCATTTTATAATAAACAAATCGTCTTTACAGGGGCTCTTTCTACGATGACACGCGCAGAAGCTGCAAAAAAAGCACGAGCTTGTGGCGGATTAATGCAAGGGGCTGTCACTAAGGACACCGCTTTTGTTATTCTCGGTCATAACCGACGAGGCAAAAGCACGAAACATTTAAAAGCAGAGCAACTCATCCAACTTGGACACGACATTCAAATTATTGCTGAAGAGGATTTTATTTGGCTTATTTCCATGCAAAAAGAGTATATACCATCTTCTTTACAATAACTGCTACTTTGAACTAGCGAACTGCCACAAGCTTGACTATGAACACCGTATAGACGGAACAAATGTAATCTCTTACATAAAAACACGTTGACCAGCTGCACATCACCGCATCCAATCAACGTGTATTTTAATGTGATTATTTACTATTTTTGCACTACTGGTGCAGGATAGTCAAAGCCCTTTGTATCCACTTCGACTTTTTTCATGATTTGATCTTCTAATGGCTTATCTGTGGCATCACGTTCCACAGCAACGATTTCATCTACCGTTTCCATTCCTTCAATCACTTTGCCAAATGCAGCATATTGTTTATCAAGATGTGACGCTTCTTCGGTCATAATAAAAAATTGAGAGCCCGCAGAATTTGGGTCGCCGTTTGTCCGTGCCATTGAAATGACACCGCGTTCATGTTTTAAATTATTTTCAAAGCCATTCTCAGTAAACTCACCTTTAATCGAATAATCGGGACCACCTGATCCATTTCCTGAAGGATCGCCCCCTTGAATCATAAAGCCAGGAATTACACGATGAAAAATAAGCCCATCATAAAATCCTTTGTTTACTAAGGAAATAAAATTCGCCACTGTATTCGGCGCAACTTTAGGTTCTAGTTCAACCACAATTTTTTTATCATCGTTCATTGTAATCGTCACAATTGGATTTTCTTTCACAGCCGATGCATAATCTACTTTTTCTTCCGCTGTCTTCTCCTCTTTTGACGTCCCACAACCCGTCACAATAAAAACTACTGCCATTAGGCTAAAAACAACATACAATACTCTAGATTGTGCCAATAGTCTTTCCACTCCCTATATCAGTTTATTAAAGTATATAACTATGAGATTATTCATCACAACTTTAAACTTACAAATGAATAGTAAAAACAGCGATTTCAGGCGGAACCATAAAACGAGCAGCGATTCTAGACGTGCCAATACCCGTATTGACATAAAGCTGCATGCCATTGTCTTTATTAATCGTATAAAATCCATCATCATATTTTTCAGCCAACGACGTCTTTATAGTTTTCATAAAGGGAATCCTTATTTGCCCTCCATGACTATGTCCAGCTAACAGCAAATTAACAGAAGTATCTTGTAAAAGCTCTGCCATATCTGGCTCATGCATCAGTACAATTTCATAATCATACGTATCATCCATTTGCGATAGCAACAGGTCTATATCCGGCTTTCCAAGTAAACCATCATCCATTCCTCCGATAAATAGCTTTTTATCATTCGTAACTGGAACCGTAACGCCACTATTATTCAATAATGTAAACCCAGCATTCGTTAATAAATCTTCATATATTTTAAAAGCTCCGCCACCATAATCGCGATTTCCCCATACAGCAAATTTTCCAACCGTCGCGTTAAGTTGCGATAAACTATCAGTGACTTCTTGTTTTTTGGGAAACGTAGAAAAATTTTCGAATAAATCCCCTGTAAACACAATCATATCAGGCGAAATTTGATTAATCTTTTCGACTAAACGATTTAATTGATTGACGGTATATGTTTCACTAACTTGAATATCTGATATTTGAACTATTTTAACTGATGCGCCTTTGTCTTCATTTAAATGATACGAATGAACGACGAGCATCTTTGGTTCAATTTTAAAAGCGTATCCTACAAGTAAACCTATTAATACTACGACTAATAAAACGATTTTTACAACTCTTTTAAAGTTCTTCATTCGACTGCGAATGCCCCTTTCAAACTGATAGGTGCGTATTAAGCTCTTTTCACAACTGAAAAGGTACTAAAAAAGAACGTGCACCCAACCGATGCTCGTTCTTTGTTTATGTTGATTTAACTAAATCAGACCTTATGGTAAAACGAATATACGAGTCTACTACCACCACTCCATACTGTAAATCATTTTTATCGAAGATGCCATACACTATTACCGAAAAATTGCTACAGCTATAGGGTTTTAAAGTATCACTTATGTATAATAGAGGAAAGTCATATTAAGGACGTGGTACAATGCGAATCGAAAGAGTCAGTATTCCTAAATCGGCACAGCCTATAATTAGTACATCTAGTAAAGGCGACCAATCAAAATGGCGTATTGGTGACAAATGGGTAAAACAAAATGCTCGTGGCTATGAGGGTCATGCAGAAGTATTGGCGACTCTTGTACTTAGCTGCTCCTGTTTGCCTATCAACCGCTACGTTCAATACTTTCCTTGTGAAATTGAATTACCTGATGGTGAAATGACTAAAGGATGTTATTCATATGATTTTCGTGGAGATTTACAAGAAGTTACACTCGAACGGTTATTTGAGGCAAATTTCACCTCAACTGATGCTATTACTACGGACAAGACACTATCAACAGCAGAGAAATTTCAGCAACTATCTGCACAAATTGAAAGCTTTACAGGGCGTAACGTACGAAAAGAATTGGCACAATTATTTGCTTTTGATGCACTCATTTTAAATGAAGACCGTCATACAAATAACATCCTTTTTTTGTATGACCCTAAGCATAAATCATGGTCACTCGCCCCTATTTTTGACAATGGGCTAAGCCTATTATCTGATGAAAAAGATTATGCACAAGGTAAACCGATTTCCATTTTAAAACGAAAAGTAAAAGCAAAGCCACTTAATTCATCGTTTGCAAAGCAACTTTCACTTTATGACGGCCCACCGTTTATTAATAAAAAGCTTTTAATGGCACGCCTGGAAGATAATCCTTTAGATTTTGGCCGTGCAAAAACCGTTTTACTATCACAACTGAACGACCCTATATTTCAAAAGTTATGGATAGAAGGTGATAATGATGATTGATTTTATGAAATTTGATGTCATGTGGATGGACGAGGTGATTGCTTCCGTAGATTTAAAGCCAGCTAATGGTGGTACACCTTATGTTGTTAATTATATTGAAGATTTCAATAAGCAGTTTTCACCAAACATGGAAGGGCATATTACCCTCGAAGAATTAGAACGTTGGTTGAAATGGCGGACTTTCCCCCTACTCGTATGAATGCACAGGAACTTCTTGAAAGTCTAGGTTTACAAGCCTATAATCGCTGGGGCATTGTCCGTAAAACACATGGCGTTATGGCAGATGACGAGATTTGGTTACGCTTTAAAGGTGAAACATTGACACATCGAGATGTCTGTTTACGTAAAGATTTATACTACCCTGATTTGGAAACATAATGGAGAATAGCTATTAATTAAGTATTTGGTCAAACTTTGCAATCGCTTTCGAGCAGCCATTTATGCTCGGCTTCAAATATCCGTTCTGTCCATGGGGCATTTTCTGCTATTGCAATAAATATTTTTTTGCAAAAAATATTCTAACCATACAATTTTTAATCCTTGAAACAGCGAATTAAGTGTTGGATTAAAATGATAACCCTCCACTATAACACCAGCGAGATTCTTTTTGATAAACTGGGTGAAAAATTTGAGATGGAGGGATTCTTATGATAGATCCAAACGAAATAACATATCTTGAAAAAACTTTAAAGCAATTAACAATTACAAATAAAAAACTTTCAACAGATATAAATCATCAAGATTATCGTTTTAAAGATTTACAAAAATATATGGTTGAATATAAAAGTGAACTGGATAAATTTGAAGTGTATAATTACCAACAAACGTTAAGTATGATTGATAAGCGAGGTTTCGCTCATGTGACGGAACGTGAGCAGATAAGAAAGCTAATTACCTCTCCATATTTCGGACGATTCGATTTTTTATATCTTGGAGACGACCTTTGTGAGGCAGAAACGATTTATATTGGACGTTTTGGTTTTGCTGATGAAGAAGGAACGCAATTAATTTATGACTGGCGTGCACCCGTTTGCAATATGTACTACGAGTTTGAAATTGGTAAAGCACATTATGTTGCGATGGATAAACAATTTGATGGTGAGCTTATTAAAAAACGTCAGATTAAAATAGAAAATTCTAAACTGCAATATGTGCTTGATAGCTCATTAACGATACAAGATGAAGTTCTTCAGCAAACATTGAATCAGTATGCAAGTGAAAAGATGAAAACAATCGTCACATCGATTCAACGGGAGCAAAATAAGATTGTGCGAAATGAATCCGCACATAATGTCATCATTCAAGGCGTTGCTGGCTCAGGAAAAACAGCTGTTGCTTTACATCGCATCGCCTATTATTTATATAAGTTCCGTGATACGTTACAAGCTGAACGTATTTTTATTTTGTCCCCTAATAAAGTATTCGGCGACTATATTTCTACTGTCCTCCCTGAGCTTGGTGAAGAGCCGATTCGTTCCTTTACTTTGGACGAGTTTACTTCAAATTTATTGCCAGCTACTGTAACATTTACACCATTTGAAGAAGAAACGAAAAGCATTATATCGAATCCAAACAGTGCGTTGGCTACTCGTGCAAAAATCAAAGGAAATTATCAATTTGTACAAAAACTACAAGCTTTTTTGAATCAATTAGACTTGAAGCTTCTTAAAAACGAAAGTATAACGTTTGCTGGTGTAGAACTAAAAGCAGATTATTTACAAGGGCGTTTCCTTCAATATAGAAAAGAGCCGGTTGTCATACGATTAGAGCTTTTAGCAGATGATATTATTCTTGTACTCAAGTCCAAGCGAACTAGAGAAGGTAAATTACCAACTAAAACTGAAATTACAAAGCTCTTAAAAAAGCGTCTCTTGTTTACTTCACCATTCGCAATTTACCGTGCCTTTATTGACACACTTGGCGAAAATATAGTTAAGTTTTCAAAAAGGCGATTTGAATTTAATGATGTCTACCCTTATCTATATGTCCAAATTTATTTTAAAGGAATTAAAAGATATGAGCTTGTCCAGCACTTTGTGTTGGATGAAATGCAAGATTATACTCCTATTCAGTATGCAGTATTGTCTAGTGTGTTTACTTGTAAACGAACAATTATTGGTGATTTTAGCCAAGCGCTTTTGCCGTATGACACGATATCAAAAGAGGCATTTGCAGCCATGTATAATAATCTAGAATACGTAGAATTAACAACAACCTACCGATCATCGTATGAAATTGCCATGTATGCAAAAAAGTTTATACTTAATGGTGAAATTCATCCGATTGAAAGGCATGGGAGGGAACCAATTGAATTAATGTATGACACATTAGAACAAATGGTAAAACAAATCCATGAAAATGCGAGGAATGACTATCAATCTACCGCTATTATCTGTAAAACAGAGAGGGACTTACAAGTGTTGAAAGAGCATTTAAACTTATCATTTACAGTACTGGACGGTCTATCAGAAAAGTTTGAAACAGGGCTACTTTTAACCACAATACAGTATGCAAAAGGACTTGAGTTTGATATGGTCATCATCCCCTTTGTAAACAAAGCTAATTATCATACTGAATTTGATAATGGACTACTTTATATCGCTTCCACACGGGCAATGCATGAATTAATGCTTTTAGTAGACAATAACGCCCCTTCTCCATTACTGTAATGTTTTTAGTATAGCGATGATGGATTCCAAATCTTTCATCGCTATTTTTAATTGAGTAATTAAATCATCCGTTACATGAAAAAAGTCATCTTTAAAGGTGGACGATTGTAATATTTGTAGTAGATTGAAATCTTCTTTCGATTGTTCCATTTCCCGAAATAAATTGGCAATGCTTGTAATCGAGAAGTGTGCACTACGTAACGTACGAATAATTAGCAATTTTTGTATATCGCGCTCAGAATAGATTCTTCGATTTTGTGTGTTTCTCTTTACAGTAAATAAATTGTTCCGTTCCCAATTCCGTAATGTTTCTTCTGTTAACTGAAGCATTGACGCGACAGTTTTGTGGGAAAATGTTTCAGTTGAAGTTGGTTGATTTTGCAATAAGTGTTCAACCGTTTTAACTGCTTTTAAAGCATAATCATATTCTGTTTGCAAAAAGCTTAAATAGGATTGTGCAGCATGTAAACATTCCTTAAACTGTTCGCTACCGCTTAGTAGTACTATTTTCGTGGCTTTTTTCCGCAGATTATTTTGAATAAATTCTTGTCTAAAAGCAAGCCGAGCAATTTTCATTTGTATTAGATGAAGATAAGAATATTCTCTGTAACCATTCTCTTTTCTCGGCACAGGCGAAATAAACTTCCATTCTTCGTAAATTCGAACCGTATTCGGATGAACCTGAACTAGTTGGGCAATTTCACTAGTTCTCATAAAAGACCGCCTCACTAACTAAAGATAGTATGTAATGATATTTAATAAGTATATCAAATGGTAAATGCCAGTGATAACTGTCAATGGGGTACCAATCCATAGAATAAAAGAAAATGATTGATTATCGGCATAAAAAAGCACCCAATGAAGCAAGATATGCTCCCAGGTGTAGGCATCTAAAATAAAATTTTGAGAGCATATCATTTGTGATAGTGAGGTGCTATCAAAGTAGCCCTCTTTACTTCCAAAAGGTTATTTACTTTTTATTACATAGCCGTTGTCTTTTTAATAGAGGACATCTGTATTATTTGTAATGACAATATTTTCTTTATTAATAGTTACTTCCTTCGAATCTTGTTTGAAAACATGGATAATCCCATCTACTACGTTTTGAATAATGTGGTCATCAAATGTTGCCTCCGTGCGCAACACAACCGAACATGTTATTTCTTGATTCTTCGTATCGCCTATATTGGATTCAAAGGTTGCTGAAACTAGAACATCTTCACCTTTTAAACCTGTTTGTTCTGCTATGAGTGATTTTATATCTGCCTCTTTTGCCTTACGCCACTGCGTTGTTTCTTCATCGACTTCTTCCATCACTCTTACCTTCATTTCACCATTTGGCAAAAACTCAGTCAATTCACTTGTCACCTCTGGTTTTGGTTTTTGTTGCCCAATAAGATAGTACGATATAGCAATCATCATTACCAAAAGCGAAAATAGTATTGTTTTCTTAGAAATCCTTTTCAACATAATCACACCTTTTTAATTCACTCGATATGAATAGTTAACTACTCAAGAACTCCACCTTTAAAATATGTACTAAACCTCCCTTCAATTATTTTTTAATAATTTATCAGAATTTTTCGTTTGTTTCAATAAAAAATAGATGGCTATTATTATAAATTTCATTTCACTTTGCTAAACTTATTGCAAAGAAAAATTAGTTTGCAGGATGGTTAAAGATGACAAAGAAGCTACTACGTTTATACGTTATTGTTTCAGGTTTTGTCATTGATGTGGCTAGTGAAACATTAAGAGATTTAGAAGATGAGCGGTTAACCACACTGTTAGCCACTAAAACAATGTTCGAAAATATTAAACAACGGCCAATTTTATTATTGCGCTTATTGGTAGTGGCGGAGGATGTAAAATATCGCTTACCAATTGTTCATTGATGGAAAGCTTGAAGAAACCATTAAGCTGTAGATCACCACATGTTTCATGCATCATTACAAAATATCTCAATCGTACATAAAAACAGCACCTCCGATTGTTAGACAATGGGAGGTGCTGTTTTCAGAAAGATTTTTTGTAATCATAGGATACAGGCTTCTTGCTATATTTCTGATTCACTAGAGCTTAAGAAAAATCGCTTATTTTTTTGGACTTTTAGAAGCATCTAATAAAACTACCCCTCCAATTATTAATACTATGCTAACTAATGTCATGATACTGAATGGTTCTCTCCAAAAAAGTATTCCAATTACCGCTGTTAATGCTGTGCCTACTCCTGACCATATCGCATATGCTAAACTTAAGGGAACCGTTTTAAGACATAATGATAAAAAATAAAACGCTAGTCCAAAACTAACGATAATTCCAATGGAAGGGAATAATTTTGTAAATCCTTCCGATAATTTAAGCATTGTCACGCCAACTATTTCACTGATAATGGACATTCCTAAAGCCATATAACCTTTCATATATTACCTCCGATTCTAAAGGTTAATGCGCGCTACCACTTGAGAGTCTTAATACGACAACTCCACCAATGATTAGGGCTAAACCTAAAAATTTTTTAAAATTAAAACCTTCTTTATAAACAATAACGCCTACCAAAGAGGTTAATGCTGTACCTACTCCCGACCATATCGCATAAGCCGTAACCAATGGAATTGTTTTAAGAGATAAAGATAAGCAGTAAAAAGCTATCCCCATACCTATTACAACTCCGATGGAAGGGAATAACTTTTTAAATCCATTTGATACTTTTAGCATTGAACTACCAATTACTTCGCTTACGATGGCTATTGCCAAAATTACATATGGATTCAAGATTAATTCCTCCTATTTTTTCATATTTACTTTTTTGCATAATGTATCCTCTAGATAGTTTCAAATACTATACAGATTTCGTCATTTCACCTTTTCGAAAGAAGGTCAAAACATCCATTTATAAACTGGTTCACTTGATTCAGGCATCACAAAAAGGCACCCGGCTGTCTTGCCGCGCGCCTTCTGTTCTATCAGTATGCATGCTCTGTTCCCTTCCAGTCTGTCACACCCGATAAGGATATGTAATCTCTTCAACATCGTCCTAACCTGGAGCACCTCTTTGCTCAGGCTAGTATGTCTATGCGTGGGGCAAACGGGCTAGAAGGTAATCCTAGATTCAACATCACGAAGCTATACTTTATTTGATTTGATTCAAATTGTTTTGCGGTGATTCATTGCGCATGACTCTTTCGATATTTTGGACAAAGAAACGATACCTTGCTTCATGAAATTTTGTGCCATCCGGCATACCTGCAGAATGCGGGGTTAAGACAACATTTTTCAAAGTTCGTAGTTTACTATCTAAATCTAATGGCTCCACAGCAAATACATCCAGACAAGCTCCACCGATTACATTATTTTCTAAAGCTTCAATCAAATCATCTTCGCATACAATCTACTCTCTTGCTGTATTTACCAATAATGCATCGCTTTTCATTTGCTTTAAAAATGTTTTATCGACTAAATTTCTTGTAGACTCGTTTAGAAAAATATTGATTGTAATTACGTCAGAATTTCTAATTAATGTATCCAAATCAACCAATTCTACATCATTATTACTTTGAATATTTTTATTCGTGTCATATGCTAGAACATTCATTTTAAAAGCTTTGGCCAGTTCCGCTACTCTGGAGCCAATCGCCCCAAAACCTATAGTACCGATGGTTTTTCCTAGCAACTCGCTGCCAGTATACTCTAGCTTCGTTTCATCTCCTTTATTTTTCATAAACTGATCCAAGAACGAGATATTTTTGTAATACCCAAGAATCAATGCCATAATATGTTCGGCAACTGCATTCGCATTGACTCCAGCCGCATTACTTACCCAAATATTTCTTTTGCTACACGCTTCAATATCAACATTGTCAAAACCAGCGCCCGTCTGAACAAATTTTAACTGTTGTGCTTTATTTAATAAGGCTGCATCTACTTCGATATGCTCTGGAATTAATACATTCGCTTCACTGATAAATTCTTCGATTCGCTGAGGTTCAACGATTTGAATAGTCCAGTTTTCAGGGAACGATTGCGTAACTCTCTGTTTAGAATAATCGTTAAAGTAACCTGTGATTAACACATTCATTTATGCTACAACTCCTATAATCAATTTATGCTTGAGCCCAAGCTTCAAAGAAAGTACGCTTTATATTGGCAATAACTAGCTTAGGTGATTCATTCTCAAGAGAACCCACTTCAAATGTCAGCACAGGCTTTCTTGTTGGTTTTGGACGTGTAAAAAAGTCAATGTCATTTAGCGTTTGGATGAACTTTGTTAACTCGCCAACGCCAACTTCTGAATCCTTCACTCCAAAAGGAATATGCTTATCGCCGAAATAATGGGCTTGTCTGTCTTTCAAGTAACAATTTCCGATATGAATGTGCGTGAGATAATCTTTGGCAAGCCACAATGATTGATGTGGATTTTCTCCCATAATCGGAAGGTGACTTTGATCTAGGAGCAGACCAAAATTGTTATACTCACTTTGGATTGTTCTTGCTACATATACCGCTTCATGGGTAGGGCCAATTTCAGCAAATATTTGCGGTCAACATGCCGATCCCCGATTTCTAAAGAGATACAAAGCTCATACGTACCCGCTTTCTCTTTCGCATACTTGCATAGTTCCATGGTTGAAGCTATAAAAGCGTTTATATTATGTTGTTTATTTTCTTCTCCTTCAAATTTCCCCGTCACGATGTGCATGATTTTTGCATCCATTTCATAGCAATGGTCAATCAGCATTTGACACTTTTTAATTGAGTTGTTTCTTATAGCCGGGTCTAAGGAGCTTAGATCAATGTGTAATTCTCGAAACGCATCTCCGCCATTAAAAATCGTTTCCACACCACTGTACTGCATATACTTTTTAGCGAGATCCCTTGTCTCTTTATCGGCGATATACGAGACTTCCACTGCCGTAAAAAAGGGGTCTTCCAGTATAGTCAGCAGACTTGAAACCATCTGTTCTGGCTTGCTTTGTGGAAAGGGAAACAGCTTCGGCAGGACAATCCCGATGCTCGCCATTTTTTCCAGTTGATCCATCATACGATTTTACCTGACTCGATAAGTGCTGGCAGTTCTTTCACAGTATCAAGAACATGTGTATGATAATACTTGCCCCATACTTCAATTGGTGTCGATCCTTGGGTTACACCAATAACCGCTTTACAACCTGCGTTATAGCCTTCGAGCATGTCTGCTGGCGTATCGCCAATTTTAATCACATTTCTCACATTTTGAACGTTTAAATATTCCATGGCTTTGAAAATCATAAATGGCGCTGGGCGTCCTTTTCCCTCCGGAACCATATCAAGATCTACCGCATAATCAATCAAACCATCCTTCACCCAGCCAAGTGACTCCATAATAACGCTGTTGATTTCTTTATGAAACCCTGTGCCTGTCGCTACTTTAATGCCATTTTCTTTGCACCATTTAAGCGTTTCCGTTGCTCCCTCAATTTCTCGGCAATTCTCCTGATAATAAGCAATCATATATTCGGTATATCGATCATAGAGTTTGACAGCCTCATCTTGAGTTGAGTTGTCGATATCTACTTCAAAATTTTTAAAATCGATAAAGTTCCCTTTTGTTCTCGCAATTAAAAATTGATACAAATGAATCTTGTTTGTTCCCATATGGTTGCTGATTTCATCTTTTGTAACGTTTAATCCGTAATCCACAGCTGCTTTATAAAGACAATCCCTAACTCCGTTATTATCCTCTACAAGGGTACCAGCTAAATCGAATACAGCTAATTCAATATTATATTTCATTATAAAACTCTCCATTTCTGTTATATGTGGGGTGAAACTACTTGCTGCTCTGTGCAGCAGTTCATTATTTATGTCGTTTACTGTTTCAGAATTTTGTCTAGCTCTTTCTGCGCTTTGTTTTTCGCCCCTTTTAATGCTTTTTCCGCAGGGATATTTTCAATAAGTACTTTGTCTTTCGCTAATTCGATTTCAGCATAAATTTTACCACCGGTCGGATCAACAAAAGGTGCAATACCATTTGTTTTTATCTGTTGCAAAGGAACTGATAAGTTTGGGTTTTCCTTTAATTTATTTTGGAAAATTTCCGTGTTTTCAGCGCTTTCTCGAATTGGAATATATCCCGTTTCTACTGCCCAGTAAGCTGTTTTATCTGCCTCCGAGAAGAACTTTACAAATTCCCAAGCACCCTGCTGTTGTTCTTTAGGAGAATCTTTGAACAAGTTAAACATGACAGAAGTAGCGACTGGTCTCGGTTTGCTTCCGTTAAATCCTTTTTGCATTCCTGTTGCTATTTTATTGAAATCTAAGTCTCCTCCATCACCTGAAGACCCCGTATATCCCGCTGATTTCCCATTCATTACATTGTCAATCGTTTTATACCACCATTCCCAGCCATTTCCGCCATAAACAGTGTCCATTATTTTGTCCTCATGAATCCACTTTCTAATATTATCCCATGCATAAATCCATTCATCGGAATCGATTGTAACGGTTTTACCGTCTTCACTGACGATATCCCCACCAGCTGAACGGGCATAATCAATCATATGTTCTGAATACCACATAATCGACCAACCAGTAATTCCTTCTTTTTCTTTAATAAGCTTGGCTGCTTCCGCTAATTCCTCGAAGCTTTCCAAAGCATTATAATCAATATTGTATTTATCAAAGATATCTTTTCTGTAATACATCATTTGTGAAGAAACAAATGCCGGCACACCCAAGGTTACATTATTGTACAATCCTTGCTCCAAAAGAAGAACGTCGTCTTTTTTATATTCTGGTTGATTAATTTGATCTTCTAAGGAAAGTAAAACATCACTTTTTGCCAACTTCATAAATTCCGGATAGCGGTTAATTGCTAAAGCAGGAGGTTTACTAGCTGCAAGTGAAGCTTGCAGTGCTTGTAACGTCTCAGTGTAGTCCCCTTGGACAATCGGTACGACTTCATATTTGTCATTACTTTTGTTAAAATCTTCGATGATTTTTTCCATCGTTTCTCCGAGTTTACCGCCAAGACCATAATAGAATTCAAGTTTAATTTTTTCCTTATCGGACGCTACACTTGCATTTGTATCTTTGGAAGCCTTGTTCGAGCAACCCATTAATGCTGTCAATATAAGTGCAAAGCACATGAGAGACAGAAGTACCTTTTTAATCCTGCTTTTACGTTTTTCCACTGTTGTTTCCTCCCAATTAATTATTGTTTTAGTCTCATGCTTCCAACATAACTTTTCATAATTATCGGAATATAGTCGATTCGCATCACCACCTCATCTTATTTATTAACATAGAGATTAGCCATTGAATGGATAATTCTTTTACTAAAAATAGCCAACAGCAGCAACATTGGCACTAGTGAAACTGCGCAGGCAGCCATTGCCAAAGGAAAATCCATTCCATAACCTGCTTGACTCATAAATAACCTTCTCAAACCAATTGTGACAAACATGTTTTCTTCTGACTTGATTAACAGTGAAGGCCACATATAATTGTTGTAGCTATAAATAAATGTGATTAATACCAATGAAGCAATTGCATTTTTGCAATAAGGAATATACACGGTGAAAATAAGCCTTAAATGCCCTGCTCCATCCAATTTAGCTGCATGCACCACATCCTTAGGCACCTGAATAAAAGCTTGCCGCAAGAAAAATATGGCAAAGATACTGATACTTTCACTGAAGATATAACCCATATGCGTATCCAGTAAATTCACTTCAGACAGCAAAATAAAGGAGGGGATGTACGTTATAGCTGATGGCAACATATACGTCGCCAATATTAGTGCAAAGCAAAACTTCACCCATCTTTTCTGAAACGTCGCGAATACATACGCTGCAAGTATTGCTGAACCGATTTGAATCACGATGATAATTAGACTCACATAGATACTGTTCCACAGATAAAGCAGTATATTGGTATCGGTAAATAATCTCATGTAGTTGTCAAAGTGAAAGGTTGTAGGAAAAAATTTTCCGCTGTATATTTCACTTTTTGGTTTAATAGAAATCATGAACATCCAGATGAACGGAAAGATCATCGTTATGCTTAATAAAATTAATGCTGTATAATTTATACCAACTTTTAATTTTGCCAAGTTCAAATCCCCACCTCATTTCTTAAACAAGTATTTAGATAAAAAGAAGTTAATCGCGCTAATCAGCAGACAAAGCAGAAGGAAAATTATCGCCAATGCCGAAGCAGATCCCGTTTCATACCACTCGAAAGCTAACACGTAGAAATAATATAAAATTGTTGAAGTTGCACCTGAAGGTCCACCTTGCGTCAAAATGTAAATCTGATCATAGGCTTTAAGCGAGTTTAAAGTATAAAAAATGAATAAAAATACAAGGATAGGCGAGATTGCTGGCAATGTAATTTTTATTAATTTTCGCAATCCTTTTCCACCATCTAAATCATTGGCTTTCTCCACCTCTGGATCTAATTTTGCCATTGCCGAGGTTAGCAACAATATACCAAGACCTAAATATTGCCAAATAGTGACGATAATGACTACTGCCATTGCGGTGGTTTGACCTCCCAACCACTTAACTGGCTCTACACCTACTTCTTTTAGAATTGCATTAACAATGCCTGAATCTGTATCAAATATACTGACCCATACCATTGAAACGACCACAGTTGGTGTGATCCATGATGAAAAAGCGGAAGCGACAAAAAAAGTACGAAACGCTTTAATCTTACTTAACGGTATAGCTACAAGTAATCCAATTAGGATTGGCGGAAGCACTGTAAAAACTGTAAATACAAGTGTATTCATCAAAACTTTCACAAAAAAGGAATCACCCATTATATTTTTATAATTCTCTAGCATTACATAATCATAGGTAGGTGAAATGTAATCCCAATTTGTAAAGCTAATGTGAAATGTTTTTATCATTGGATAAATCCAAAAAATAATTAAGGGAATAAGTATTGGCAACAACAGTGCAAGCGACCATAGATTGTCTTTCCCATTTTTAATGTTGATTGGCCTAGCCATCTATGCATGCCCCCTAATCAGTTCATTGATGTTTTTACCATCACATTGGTGTGAGATTTTAAACAACCTAGCTAAAGTAGGTGCAATGTTCTCGATATGCGTTTGTTCAATTATTTTGCTATCCTCGATTTGATGACCGATACACACCATAAATCCATTCATTTCATCCACATTGGACTGATGATAACCATGCAAGCTTTTCAAATTCTTGTACTTCGGTTGTTCTGGAGGAACAATGTCTTCACCGCATACCGTATTGTTCATATCTAAAATACCAACTGGCTGATATTCAGAACTAGAGTGACTTGCTAGCTGATGAAAATGATTCACTTGTGGAAATTGGCTAAAAACTCCATAATTTCTTTGTTATGCTGATGTTCCAACAAGCTATAAAATAACAACGCTCCACTTCCGTCGCCGACGAATCGTATTTCTTTGTTGTACAAATTCTGCCGCCAACGACTTTGCGCTAAAACCTCATTTGGATAAAAGAATGATTGAACGTCGCTTTGACCATGATCAGAAAAGATAATCAAGTTGTATGGTTGTTGCAACTTTCGCAACAACTGATCAATTTGGCCAATATGTTCAATTAGTCGACCTAGGCAATCAACTGCCTCCTTCGAGTCCTTCCCGTATAGATGGGAAAGTGCATCATATCCGACAAACCTTGCAGCGATAAAGTCGTATGCTTCTGATTCAATGGTCTGTAATATCTCACGCAATGATGTGTTATCGATGTTTTCCACTGAAGCGTTTCCTTGCAACTTTTTTTTGCTGCTGGATTCTGTAACTAAATGATGGATATAAGAATTTCCCGTTGTTAGCGGCCAATGGATACAGCAGCTTTTCAATGCGTTTTTGGCAAGTGAATAAAACAACGTCTGTTTATGTAGTGTTTCATTACAAATGATGTCGTGATCTCCGTACAGCTCTATTCTTTCCATCGTTTTAGAATGGGTGACAATATTATCCACCACCAAATGTTTGGGATGATGGTTCCCCGTTATCGCCGTCGCATGAGCATTAAAAGTAACGGATGGAAACGTTGTAATCAGTTTTTTACAGTATGAAAATCCGTTATTGATAAAATTCTGTGAATAACGTGCAAAGATTTCATGACTTACACCATCTAATGAGATAAGAATATTCATTGCGGGCTCCTTAAGTTTTTTTGTGTATTTTTGTCGAACATATGGACCTGTTTTGCATACATTCCTACGTTCAACTTCTGACCCTGCGTATAAGTTTCAGTAAAGCTTTTTTCACTATAAAATTGAAGGATTGATATGTTAGATGTAACAACACATCCGTACCAATAATTTCAGTAAACAGCACCTCCATTTCTAAGGTATTGTTCTTATCTTCTGAAATGAAGCAATGTTCAGTATAATACCCGCTACAACCTCCGTGTGGCTTTTTAATACTTCTATTGGCAAATTTGTCTCCAGCAACACTCCATCTATATCTACATAGACTTGTCCATTTCGGTCTATCAGAAATGCATTTAAATAATTGATAGGCGGTGAGCTAATAAAATTCGCCACGAACATATCCACTGGACTATCAATTATTTCCATAGGTGTTCCAATCTGCCTAAACTTTCCTTCTGCAATAATGGCGATTCGATCTCCAAGGGTAACGGCCTACACTTGATCATGCGTGACATAGACAAACGTAGAATTTAGTCTCTCATGAAGCTTTTTAATTTCAATTCTCATTTCATTTCGTAACTTCGCATCCAGATTGGATAACGGCTCATCCATTAAGAAGACTTTTGGTTCTTTAACTATGGCTCGTCCAATTGCAACCCGCTGTTTTTGCCCACCCGATAATTGACTCGGAAATCGTTTCAACAATGGCGTTATTTGTAAAATATCTGCTGCCGCCTTGATTCGTTTTTCTCTCTCCGCCTTTTTTACCTTTTTTATCTTCAAACCGTAAGCCATGTTCTCAAATACCGTCATATGCGGATAAAGCGCGTAATTTTGAAAAACCATCGCTACTCCTCTATCCTTAGGCTCCAATTCATTTACACAAACATCCCCAATATACACTTCACCTTGCGTAATTTCTTCAATACCGGCAATCATACGTAGCAAAGTGGACTTACCACACCCTGACGGACCTAGCAGTACCAGAAACTCTTTATCTTTGATATCAAGATTAATATTATCGAGCGTGGATTTTTCACTTGTATATTGTTTTGACAAAGACTTCAACGTAATACTCGACATTCTTAAAATTCCCCCATTTATATTATTGTTGATCCGTTATAGCTACTTCGAAGTGATGATTCCACTAATCTCTGGTAAAATCTTGTCTATTGCATGTACGCCAGAAGATATTGATATAAGGAACGCAACCAAATATCGCCGACAGAATTCTGTAAGATAATGTAAATACATCACCTGATCATTTCACTCTAACTATCAACATTATTTATTTTGTTGTTCAATTTTCTTTGTACATTTGATAAAATTATCCTAAATAAGGTTAAAACCTTTGTTTGTACAAAATTTATTGTACACTCAATATAAACTTTATGTGTTAACTGGATATTAATCGCTTGTTAATTTAAAAATGTTTTTTGTAAATCAATTGTATGAGTTTAGCAAAATGATGAAGGAGTGTTTACATGGAACAGAAACCAACCAAGGATTGTGCAGGAGTGTCGCAGAGTCGTAACGAATTACGCGCTCAGGTCATCGAGGCTATCGCGCAGACGATGGATTTGTATGGCGCTAATCATTCATTCGGTAAGCTATATGGCATTATGTTTTTCGAGGATAAACCGATGACACTTGAGGACATGAAAGACTATATGAACATGAGTAAGAGCAACATGAGCTATGCCATCCGATCGCTGATGGATTCTAGAATGGTCACCAAGTTGGAAGAGAAAAAGGAACGAAAAGATCAATATGTGGCGGAGACCGATTTTTTCCAAACATTTCGTGTCTTCTTTACACTGAAACTCCAGCGGGAAATCGATATCATGCTTGGGGCAATCAACCAGGTGATTCCCGAGCTATCTGAAATTGCACTTGCGGAGGGTACCCCCGATGCCGAAAGACAGGAATGCTTGCGTGACCTACATAAGTTACGACACGGTGTATCGTATTACACTTGGCTTCAGAATTTCGTGAATCGACTTCGAGACGGAGATTTTTTAGATTTGCAATAGTGAGCGCTAGGCTATTTAGAAGCGAGTGACTGGGCTACGCAAAAGCAACTTTTCAAAGGCGTAACAGCGGTAGGGAAAATCCACGCCTTCTACGATGAAAAAGGGAATCGAATCCCTGTATAAAATAAAGAGGTAGTCGAATAGATTCGACTACCTCTTTATTATTTAAGTAACTTTGTACAAATGAAAAAAATTCAGAACCATTCTCAAGAATGTATTGCTTCATCATTTTAGGACTCTCAATAATGCCAATGATGTTTCTTTCATAGTCTACGATTATTGTATAGGATACTTCTGGATTCGCTGAATAAAAGTAAATAAAAGCATCCTCATTAAAAGCTGGTCTATTAGGAATTATTTTCTTTTTCATAAAGAGACTATCTAGTATCGAAATAAAACGCTCTGTTTCCTCTTGATCAAGATAATATGGTTGTCTCATATCTGAAATTAAAACATTATTGATGCTCGCAATATCCAATGCCGGTACAGCCTCATCAAAAGTAATTAGTGGTCTAGTGGAATACCATATTAGCCAAATCACAACTACAATCAACAAAAACCATATTTTTTTATTGCGAATATTCATCATCCTCCTAACCCATTTTCCTTTTTTAATTATATCAAAACACTAGTATTCCATTAAAATAAAATCCGAATCCACACCAACTCCTGGTCTATCAACATATAAAATCCATATCAAAATTGTACGGGGTGTGCTATGGTAAATTATCGAAACAAATATATCGAAGGTGGAAAAGTATGTTAGAAGTTAGTGAAAGTAAATTAGCTCAATATGTTGTACATTATGTAAGCGATACCCTTGTCTATGGAGAGGAAGCATTTTCTCAACCTGAAGTTATGCTGGAAGCAGCATTTACACAATTAGCATTTAATAAACTCGACTTTGAGCAGCAATATGAATTTTTTCATGAAACAGCTATCGGCTTAAATGAAGTGTATACGTATGTAAAAGCTATTTTTGATGAGGACGCTAGTTTTCTAGAACAATCCAAGCATATCGCTAGCCACTTACATAGTGCATCTGGGCATCCGAATATTAAAAGTGGCGAGTTGTTTATTGGCTTATTTGACAATTGTTTTCTGTCTACAGAGCCAAAGAAAGTTATTGCCATTGTCAAAATTGAAGAAAAAGAAATGTTTTTAGATATAAAAAATGAACAAAATAAAATGACTGTTAATGGCATCGACGGCATTAACGTTAAGAAAATGAATAATATGGCTGTCATCGTTGATATGGGAGCTGATGAAGCGCCAGTTGTCTTTATGAAAACGAAGAAAAAAGAAGATGTCGTGTACTGGCAAGAACGTTTTTTAAAAATTAAAGTAGCTGATGAACATTACCATAAAACAAACTTGGCATTAACAGAATGTAAGAAGTATATTTTGAAAGAAGATCGTTTTACCAATACCGAGAAGTTAGGCTTGCTAAATAAAACGCTCGATTATTTCCACAGTGAAGAACAATTTCAAGTCAACGATTATATTGAAACTGTATTCGATGCAGCCGATTCAACGCAAAAAGACATTATCGTCAATTCAGTCAAGCCCTATGAAACCGTGATTTCCGAAAGTGCCCTTGCTAAAGCTGAAAAAAGTTATAAACGTAAAATTAAATTGGATTCCGCGATTGAAATTCAAGTGAACGTCCGTGATATCGAGCAACTGGAAGAGCTTATTGAGGTAGGCTTTGATGAGGAAACAAATCGAAAATTTTATAAAATCTACTTTAATGAAGAAATATAGTCCTACGTAATAAAAATAGTGTTAGATTGATTGCGTTCAATCTAACACTATCGCCTTAAAGATAGGTGAAATCGCCAGTAAAACCATACCAGCAAAATTATTGCAATGGAATCTTTACTTCAATATCTTCCCCAATCGGGTTATAGTAATAGTTGAAAAATATTTTAGCTTTACCATTATATTGATCAAAGGACTCTGTTGAATAGAGATACTCATCATCATCTGAAAATGTGCCGCCTTTATATGCTAATGTCGTGCCATCTGCTTTTAAACCACTTCTATAAAATATATGTCGTATACGACCATCCCAATTTTTTGCAGCCGTTTTTAAACTTTGTTGCTCTACAGAAATATCCCAATCTAAAAAATCAGGTTTTGAGAGTACTTCTTGTCTACCAAAATCAACTTCGATAAAGTCCTCCCCCTTTGGAACAGCTTGAACAGCGCCTATCAACACCGTTAATGACTGTGGATTATCAAAATAATTACTTTGCAAATAGAGCGTATATTTGCCGTCCCGAATATCTCCGTTCATTGAATGACTACTACGAATGCTTTCTCTACGCTCACCACTTTCCGTTACGACTGCAATATCATCAAGTGCTAATATTTGCATTGTATTTGCTTTGTCTACTTCAATGTCAAGTGCCAATTTTAGTGGGGTACGGCGAATTTTTGTAATAGTAAACTTTTGACCTTCGACTTCAACAGTACGATTAGCAATAAAAACTTTTTCCTCCGCGATTTCGTTTTGTAAGGAAAACGGTATCGTCATTTCAATTTCCCCTTGATTCTTATCTTTAAAACGAAATACGGCTGTAAAGTCCCGTGAAGTATAGGCCTTTGGCTTAGAAAAACTATATTCCACTGAAGATGAAATAAATGCTTGATTTCCCCCACCCATCGTAAATGAACAACCACATTTAATTTCATCGTCTCCTTGGAACAATTGGACTTCCTCCAGATTTAATTCAAATGAAGCATCCGCATCATAGTAAAGGACAAAACCTGACTGATCTGCTATCACGCCTTGTAATGTAAGAGATAGACCATCTTTCGTCTGCGTCTTATTAATTTCTTCATAATATTTATGCTCCACAATATCTTTTATCCCTTTATCTCTTACTACCGCTGATACAATGGCGTCCAAGCCAGGTATTTTTGCAACATAGCTAGCAACAGTTGGCGAAACGCGAATAGAAAGTAATAGACTTAAGCAACACAAAAATACGATTGCTACAGAAGCCATACGCTTCTTTGTTCTTTTTTCTCTCTGTACTTTGCGCAATACATCCATTCGAATTTGTTGAAGTTGCTCCTTTGGCACATCAATTGGTGGTTTTTTCATAGCCAGTCCTCCTTTTCTCTTGCGAAGTTTCTAAGCTTCTTTAGAATGTGATGAAGTTTAGACTTTACAGTACCTTCTGGAATTTGATTGAGCTCGGCAATTTCCTTGTTTTTAAGCTGTTGAAAATATTTCATATAGACGATTTGTTGCTCTGACAAGGTTAATTGCGCTAATAATCTCTCAATATCTGAGTAAATGGCCCATTCAAATACATGATATTCTTCGATCTGAACGGTTTGTTGACGTTTTCGCAAATGGTCTTTACAGCAATTGATTAAGACGCGCACGAGCCATGTTCTGGCATATTCGGGTTGTTGAACGGTATGCATTTTTTTAAGCGCCTTATAAACTAGCTCTTGCATCACGTCTAAAGCGTCTTGCTCATTTTTCATATATGTAAAGGCCATGCGATATAAAATTTCTTCGTCCACTTCAATAAGAGAAAGTATCGCTTGATGATCTCCACGTATGGCACGCTTTGTTATTTCGAATTCCATTCTTTTCGCCTCCTTCCTCCATTAGACTGTAAAATACTTTATTTCGTTCAAAAATGATTTAATCTAACAAAAAAACCTTCAAATTCTTAATGAATCTGAAAGTTTTTGAATAAATATTTAAAATTAGTTAATCTTGGAAGCTTGTTAAAATGCCATCTTCAAAATAAAGGTATTGACCATTTCCATAAACCCATTGTTCATAAGACCCGTATACTGTTACGGTTCTATTAATATCAATTGGTTCACCCCATAAAGATGCTTTTACTTCGTCATAGGTCATTCCTAAAGTAGGATTCATCCCTCTAGCAGCTTCAATTTTTTCGTCTCTTACTCTCGCCTCTTCCTTTCTTAGAATCATCGTATTTAAATTTCGCTGATATTCACTTTCAATATAGTTCCAATCGGTTTTCGTTATAGGTCCGAATGATAAAGGACTTTTATAAGATGTATTCGTTACCCCTGCAATAATTTCATCTTTCATTCTTCCATAATATTCAGGATCAACAGCAAGTGCTAAAGCTCCAGAAGCCTTGTACGAATTTTGGTCAGTTTGTAAATAAAGAGCATAATTATACATTGCTAAAAATTCATCATTATCATGAAGTCCTTTTTCATTATCATACACTTCTTGAACCTTTTGAAAATCCTTGTTTCTAACTGCTTGTTCCATTTCATCTAGCACTAACTCTTTACCTTGTTTCGAAAACTTCTCCATTTTAATCCAATTCTCACGACTGACCGCTGACCTAATTCTGTAATACTTCGAACTTATAAAAGTATAATTATTTTCACTTATCAATTGGTCCACAAATTTTATACTAAATTCATCTACTTTATCAGTTTCCGATTCAGGTAAATCTAAAGTTTCCAATTTCACCAAAAGATCCTCATATTTCTTTTCCTTTAAAAGCGTTTCTAATGCAAGGATTTCAGATTCTGCCCTTATTTCATTTTCTTCCTTAACAGTTTTTTCACTATTACAACCTGATAATAGTAAACTGAAGCCCAATACTAATACTAAATGTTTAATCTTTATCAATCAGTACACTCCCTTACTATGTTCTTTTTATGTATTCATAAATCGCCATTATAAATCTATTTTGGTAATCTATAACAAAGTCTATTTTATATTTTCATATAATTACAATCAACCTATTTAGTGATTAATTGAAAGGAAGCTATCCATTCTACCCTATCAATAAACAAAAATGGACCTCACGAAAGTGAAGCCCATTAATCAACTCATGGCTTAGAAATATACTTAATAGCTTGTTAAAAATACTTTACCGTTCGTCTTTTTAGTAGCTTCAACAGCGTCAATTGCCTTTGTTAAATCTGATAAGTCATAGGTGGAATCGACCTGCATCAGGCGCAATTTTTTGTCATTGATGAGCCTAGTCACATGAGTGTTTCTTGCCATTTGCTCACGGATACATTTTTATTCCAATTCCTTAAATGAAACATATTCGCATTCAATTGTGCGCCATTTACAATATGTGCCCAATTGACTTGAATTCCTGATAGTAGACCTATCGTTAAGAAGTGCCCATTAGGATGGACACATGTAGCTAATTCATTGCCATCAGAGCCTCCAATCGAATCAATTGCTGCATTTGCACCTATTCCATTTGTCAATTCCATAACGGTTTCATAAAGACCACTTCTAGAAGTATCTATTACATCAGAAGCTCCTAGATGAAGTAATTTCTCTGTATGCTTATTATTTCTTGTCACGCCAATCAATCGAAAACCTATTATTTTAGAAAATTGAGCAAAAATGTGTCCAATAGCTGAACCACAAGCATTCACCAATAAAACATCATTTGCTTTTAATTTTAAAACTTCTGTACAAACTACCCACGCAGTAACTGGATTGATATACATTTGAGCAGCTGTAAAATCATCTATTAAATCAGGTACAGGAACGCTAAATTCTGCTGATGTTTTAACAAATTCTTGCCATGTTCCTTCTCCACGTAAAGGTAACACACGTTTACCAATAAGATTCTTCGAAACAGAAGAACCTACATTCTCAATAATTCCAACTCCTTCATAACCTGGAATGTTGGGCAATGCTATACGATGAGCATACGATCCTCTAATCGGAATTAAATCAGAGGGATTAATTGGTCTTACTAGCATTCTTACAAGCACTTCATTATCCTTAGGTGGTTCAATCGTTTTATACTCGAGTTTTAATACCTCTTTAGGGCTACCAAATTCATTGAAATGAATATATTTCGCATCCATCTTATCATGCTCCTTATTAGTACTAGAGTAATTGAAGTATAGCATTATATGATGTATTACTTCGTCAACAGTATATTGATCTTCATCACAGATGGTATAATTTAACTGACTAGTAGTCAAATTTTGTTTAGGAGGTTGATAGGATGATAAACAAACGAAATGGGCACTTAAAAAACTAGGGGATTACGACTAAGTAACCAATCTTTTAGCGTCTCCCCACATTTTGAAAGGGGAAAATTATTTGAAGCAACTATTATTAATCATCGACGCACAACAAGCATTGATTGATGGAAATCAAGAAACAGGTCAAATTTTCAGTAAAGAGAAGCTTATTATTACTATTAATAAAGTAATTAACAAAGCAATAGCAGCAACAGTTCCAGTTATTTTTGTAAGGGATCTTGATGTAGCTGAAGGACAGGGAGATGGATTTCAAATTCACAATGAAATTACTGTACCTACTGAAGCAAAGATCTTTGATAAATCTGCAACAAATTCTTTTTATGGGACAGGACTGCTTGAACATTTAACAACACAGCATATTGAACATATTGTTATGATGGGCTGTGAAACACAGCACTGTATAGATAGTGCTGTTAGAACAGCAACAATCAGTGGTTTTGATGTAACGTTAGTCGAGGATGGGCATTCAACATTGGGCAATGCTGTTTTAAGTTCCGAACAAATTATACAGCATCATAATACTACCCTGCACGGTCATTATAATGTTGACCACTTTTCTATTGTTAGAAATTCCGAGGAAGATTTATTTCGTCCCACTCATAATTCTTATCGGGATAGTTAAAATTAGTCATTCAATGAAGAGAGCCGGCAATATAGCACAAAGGACTTGCATGTATTTATGTGCAAGTCCTTTATGTGGTATGTTATTTCGACTGTTGGAAAGTCAACTTTTATTGTCATTCGTGCACACAGCCGCCATTTCAGAACTTTATAGTACAAACGTTTTTTAAAGCTTTTTTGTGTAATAATATCGCTTACCTGTTAGTGGATAATGGGTGAGTACAAATTCTTCTTTATAGCCAAGCTTCACGTAAAAATCAGGTGCCTGAAAACTAAACGTATTTAAAAATGCATATTTACAACCTCTATCTCTAGCAATCTTCTCAGCCTTATCCATCAGTTCCGTACCAATATGCTGTCCACGAAGTTCTTCACTTACCCATAAATACTCAACTTCTAGCCAATTTCCATGTGTCTCTCCAATTAACCCTGCAACTCTAGTTCCTTTTTCATCTTCTACAAAAATTCCAATATCTTTTACTACCTTTTCTTCAAGATTTGAAAGATTGTATTTTAATAACGCTTGAAAAATATGCGCTTTCTCCTCGTTAGTAACATTTTCACATTCAATATATTTCATTTTTCTGCCTCCTCTATTGCTTTATTAATTATTGAAAGAAGATACCTCTTTTTTAAAATACGCTTGCTTTTTTGTCCCCGTTACAGCTTTCCAAGCCAATAACCCTAAGAACAAGAAGAACATCGCACCAATTAAGCCGACAGGTCGAATCGAAGTGAATTCAGCGGCTAAACCTATTACAATCGTTACGGCTACAATAATACTTGCTTCAATAACACGAAAGAGGCTTTCAAACCTTCCCATTATCTTTACAGGTACATGATTTTGGTAAAAAGTTAGATAGCCTGTATTTGCAAATGTTACGGCAAAGCCTATTAAAAATACACCTGGTACTGCACTAAAAAAACCGCTAGCACTATAAAATACTAGATATCCAATTGAGGTGAAAATAGTACCGACACCTATTAAATGATTCACCGCAAGATGCTTTGTAAATATAGAATTAATGATAGACCCGATGATAATGCCAGCTCCAAAAATACTTAGTAAATACCCATAATTAGTATCTGAAATTGACAGTACACCTTTAGCGAATGCTGCCTCTAGAGAATCGATTGCAGTCATAAATATCGTAGTACCACTAAATAATAAATAAATTTTGGTGATATAAGCATTTTCCTTTGTAAAATTAACAACTACATGACAATCTTTTTTTATTAATTCCCATGAAAATCTTTGTATTTTTGTTTCTTTATCTCTTACATCAACATTAGGTAGCATCATGATAAGAAGTGCCGAAAAAAGTAATGCAATTGCATTTATATGAATGGCAGTATACGGTGTGCCCAGCCAAAATAATATACCCGCAATAGCAGGCCTTATTAATGAACCACAAGAATTGATAAAACTACGTAGTGCATTAAAACGTTGCCGATCTTTTACAGGGATTAGTTTCGTCATATACACCATCGATGTAGGCTGAAATATAGCACTGCCCACATTTATGATAAATGCTACTCCATAGACATAAATAAGCGAAGGTAAAAAGGAATTACCGCAATACATAATGCCCGGAACATGTCCAATCCCATCATAAGTAGCCGCGTATTTACCCGATCAATTAAGCTACCTGCCCAAGTATTTGAAAAAATCGTTGCGATTGGACCGAGGATATATAATAAAGCAATGGCAAGTGGGGAACCTGTTTCATTCAATAAGATTAAATTAAGTGCAATCAGATAAACCCACGCACCCACATTTGAAATGCCTATCCCCCTAATAGCATTAAAGGATACTTCCATCTGGACATTATCACCACTCCTATTTTATTTTTAATAAAACAAAATAAAAAACTCACCCCCAAGATAGTATCTTGGGGGCGAGTCATATCGCGGTGCCACCCCAGTTCGTTTCTACATTGCTGTAGCAACCTTATCGAGTACGGCATTTTTCAAAATCGTGCGATACTCTATCCCGTTAACGTGAGAATACGTTGCATCATCATTGTGTCAACAAATAAATCCAATGCACAGCTCAAAGGCTTGTTTCAACATATTTCGTATCCCTCCTTTTCAGCTCCCAGAGGTCTCTGTAGATCGTACGTATGTTTACTCTTCTTTTCATAGCTTTTCATATGTAATTTTGTAAATCTTATACTATTTTAAATTAAATTTCAATACTAAAAGAAATTGACTATTTTTTTCATGTCTAATATAACACACTAATGAGGGTTGATTATCCATATGCGTCTCGTCACTTTTAAAACTATACTTTCATAATTGACATCCAATTGACAACTACTTTTAATTTTTTGATAAAAAATTTAAGCCAAAACACCTGATCGTTTGTCTAATAGACGTACAACGAAAACGAAAGGAGGAAATACGATGAAACTTGAACGTTTAGTAAAGAAAGCACAAAAAGGAAATGATAAAGCCTATGTAATGCTTTTCCAACAGTACGAAGCAGATATTTATCGAATGGCTTTTGTCTATGTAAAAAATAAAGAAGATGCATTAGATCTTGTTCAAGAAGTGGCATATCAGTCTTTTAAAAAAATCAGTACATTGAAAAAGCCAGAATTTTTCAAGACATGGCTAATGAAAATAACGATTAATTGTGCCTTAAACTTAATTAATAAAAATAAAAAAGTAATTCCGCTAAATTCAAACTTGGACAAGATTATGAGGACGGAAGATGAAGATATTGCACTGACGTTATCTTTAAATAAGCTAATTGACACTTTACAAGAGGATGAAAAAAGTGTCATTTTACTAAAATATTATGATGATCGGACATTAAAGGAGATTTCCGAGATATTAGATATCCCACTAGGAACCGCAAAGTCTGTCCTATACCGCGCTCTAGATAAGCTTCGTCAAAATTTTAAGGAGGTAGATAGCTATGCATAATCATCTTAAACAAGAGCTTTCACAAATTGACATCCCTGCTGAAATCCACGAAAGAAGTAAATTGGGCATTAAAAAAGCAAAATCTGAAAAAGGTGGTAAATTGAATCGTTTTGTTAAGAAACGATTAGCTATCGCTGTGATTTCCGCTTCGTTAATGATTCCAACAGGCGTATTTGCTTATCAAGCATTACTTGCCGATGAATTATATGGTTCTTTTGATAATCTAAAAAAACATGTTGCAAATGTGACAATGGAAAGTTACTTATTATTCAATGCAAAACTCGATCAAGCAAAAGGTGACTTAGGAAAAGAAGAGTATGAACAATTTAAAGAATTATTAAATGTCTTTACAAGTGCCAAAATTGAATATGGCAACCACAATGGCAACATCGATTATTCTCAAATTCCCGTAGAGCCATTAGAGGAGATTAAAGCCGCTATGTATGAAGTGCAACCATACTTTGACAAATTGAACGGCCTACCATCAAGTAAAGACGTTTTAACGGCTGAAGAATATGAACAATATATACAAGCCCTCATGACCTATGAAACGACGATGGCACAACTAGGTGTTTCTAGTGTTCCAGACGTCGAGACAATGCCTAAAGAAATGCAACAGCAATTCATCGACGCTCAAACTTACTTACAATATGTAAATGACAAGCAGGTTGAAGTGAAAATTGACGCGGGAATTGAATGATAACAAGAAAACAGCTTGGGAGTAGAATATACCAAGCTGTTTTTCTTGTCCCTCCTAATCGGAGCCGATGAGGCAACACTTCCACGTTATGTTTCGTCATACTTTTAGTAGTACGCTACAATTCCCTTAATAATGTATAAAAACAAATAATGTTAAAACTTATAGGTGCAAACGTAACGTCATAAAGTGTAAAATATCCACTATAATTAAGATATATAATGTTGCCCAACTAGTATTTGTCGGCGATGTCATAAGTATCTTTTCTTCGTGGTTTTTGACAAGTTGTGCTATATTCAAAGTGTCAGGAGTGAGTTGATGAAAAAGTTTTTAACAATTATCACAATAATTCTTGTTTTACTCGGAGCAGCTGGCTATGCCATGTGGCATTTTGGGACAAATATTGCTTCCGAAAAAATTATCGAAAAAGTGGGGTCTACTTTAGATGACGAAAATCTAGCAGAAGTAAAATCCTATATCGAGAACGATCCGAAAGTTCAAGAAATTGTAAGCAAGGCAGCAACTACAAATCCGGATACTCTCCCCTTCCAAACTAAGGAAGAAGCGATACGTGTGTTAATAACAAAAGTGGGCGTTAATCGTTTACTTGATATTCAGGAACAAGCGCAAAACGGTTCAATTAGTGAGGATGAAATATTATCCGAAATGGAAGGTAAACTATCTGAAGATGAAATTTCTGCTTTAAAATATGTTTTATATAAAGAATTGAATAAATAAAACGAGCCCTAAACGTTTAAATTGTCACAAGCAGTGATGCTAAGAAAACACAGCTATTGTTATTTCTTACACTAACGCCAACCACTCAAAAGTCTCACAGTAAAAAGTGGTTGTGGCAACCCATTGGTGCTGGTGGGTCTAATAATATGGACTCGATTCCTCTTTAGTGGAATCGAGTCTTTTTTTATAGACATTACCGCCAAGCACGACTAAATAATGGGTCCTCCAACAAATCCTCAAGACACCTGGCATTTATTTTTTTCATGCGCGTCCCCTTCTCACAGTTATAAACGACGACCTCCGCCATGCTATTTTATCACCTTCCTACTCATGCAACTCCGAAACGAACTAACCTAGCCCAATCATAAAAGGACAAAATTTGAAAATAAACTATATGAAAACAGGATTTTTAAAACTAGATATAATTACCAACAATAAATTGACAATTTAATTGCTTCGTTGTATGGTTAGTTACATAAGTAATGAACCAATTAACTAGGAGGTGGATTGTGATTTATTCGTTAAGCAATGAAAAACCAATCTTCCAGCAAATTCGTGAACGGGTTGAAGATGCCATTCTTGATGGGCAACTACAATCTGAAGATCGCATTCCATCAACCAATGAATTTGCCAAAGAGTATCAAATAAATCCTGCAACAGCAGGCAAGGGTGTGAACGAATTAGTGGAAAAAGGTGTCATTTATAAAAAACGAGGCGTAGGTATGTTTGTCAGTACAGAGGCACAAAAAATTTTAATTGCAGAACGTAAGGAAAACTTTTTTGCACAACATATTGAACCGTTAAAAAAAGAGGCGGTAAGATTAGGCATCTCTGACGAAGAATTACAAAATATGTTACAGAGGGGATAATTTATGAAGATTGATGTTAGAAATGTTAGCAAACTGTATAAGCAAAAACATGCTTTAAAAAATGTATCTTTTACGATTGAAGGGCCAAAAATCATCGGTTTTTTAGGTCATAATGGCGCTGGTAAAACAACATTTTTAAATTTATTAGCAGGGCTTATTCCTACAACTGAAGGGCATATACGTATCAATGGCGAGAATGTTTTCAATGCCCCTGCTATATTGCGTAACATTTGTTTTGTTGCAGAGAGTGGCAATTTTCAAGAAGATATGACGATCGCACAATGTTTAAAGACTAATCGTTTTTTCTATCCAAAGTGGGATGAACAGCTTGCAAATGAGCTTCTTCAAGTATTTGCCCTTAATCCAAAAGAAAAAGTGCGCAATTTATCTAAAGGGATGGTATCTGCACTCGGTATTATTACAGGGTTTGCTAGTCATGCTGCCATTACCATTTTCGATGAGCCCTATATCGGCTTAGACGTAGCTGCCCGCAATACATTTTATGATTTATTAATTGATCAACAAATAGAACATCCAAGGCTATTCCTTTTATCGACGCATTTAATAGATGAAGCAAGTGAATTGTTTGAAGAAATCCTTATTCTGCAAGAAGGTGAGTTATTGCTGCAAAAAACGGCGGAGCAATGGGATCAGTATATTGTTGCAGTAAAAGGAAATGCTCAAGATGTTGAACGCGCAATACTAGACTTAGAAGTCATTTACAAGCATATTTTTATGCATGATATGACGGCCGTTGTCTATGCCAACGGTCGTGCAATCGAAGGTCAAAATATTACATTAGAAAATGTATCTTTACAAGACCTGTTAGTGTATTTAAGTAAACAGCAGAAAGAGAGGTTAGTAAAATGAAAACAGTACAAGGTAGCTTATATGTATTTTTTCAAAGCTATAAGAAAAGTAATATTATTTTTTGGTGCATTTTGTTTGCCATTGTCCTACTGTCATTTTTTATTGATTCCTTTTTTGGACAATATATTACTTTTGCTATGACCATCTCTATACCTGTCTATATTTTTTATAGTACGATGGGGGCTAAAATTTTAAATAAAACATTGCCTTATTTTTTAAAGCTTGGCTTAAGCCGTATGCAGTATGTTTGGAACGTAGGCTTATTTTTCATCGTTTGGAGCCTTATTGGGGCATTTATAATAGCCTGTACACACAAAATGATTTCCTTCGTCTCAAATCTATTAGATTATCAAAATATGGTCATTATTCACCCTCTATTCTTTTTTAGCAGTTCGGATTCATTTTTTCTAACAATGGCGATAGATACCGTGTTACTACTACTTTGTTTAATCTCTAGCCTGCTTTTAAATGTCGTCTTTTATCGCTTCGGCACATTAGGTGGCTACAGTTTTATTGGTGTAATGGCTTTGATTCCGATAATGATGGTAATTTTCGGATGGTACTCGCCACTTTTGCTGACATTATCGAAAGCATCCACTTTGCAAATAATCAGTAGCTTACTAGGTATGATTATTATCATTTATATTGTCATCTCAAGTGCATTACGAAAAGCTCCTGCAATGCCATCATAAAACTTTGAAGGGATCGACAAAATGAAAAAAATGATTTGTAAAATTGTAGGTTTAGAACTGCTTCTTCTATTTTTTTATGTTGCCAACGGGGCTTACGTTTCTATTCAACAACCTTCTAGTCCCTTTTTGCAATTTGCTTTGTTGATTCCTTTAGCAATCGGTCTCGTTCTTTATATAATTGCCAAAAAGAAATGGCGTCATTATTTCTTTATTCCCATTAATATCGGAAATATCTTTGTCTACTCACCTATGATTTTCGTATTATGTATTATTTTATTTAGTACGAAAGGGTTAAATTTCGAATCCATTAGCGATTTATTGCTCATGTTTATCATGCAAATGTTTGTTGTTGCTTTTATTGAAGAAACAGTTTTTAGAGGCATCTTGCTGCGCTTATTGTTATCTAAGGGAACTTTTACTGCTATTTGGCTTTCTAGTATTCTTTTTGGCGTGACGCATGCATTGCAACTTATTGGGGGGCAATCGCTGGAAGATACCATTATACAGATTATTTATGCCTTTCTTGTAGGTCTCGTTCTTTCGTTACTTATAATCGATGGGCAATCTATTATTTTGACGATTGTCTTCCATGGTTTCAACAACTTCTTTAATTTTATGGGGAATGCAGAAAGTTCCATGTTAACAGCGTATCTTATCATTTTTGTACTGTTTGTTTATCTGTTATTTTTATGGAGACGTGTTAAGAAAAAGGCAGCGGTACAATCGCTGCGTAGTAGCAGTTCTGTACAAAATTTCTATCATTCCTAATAGATATTACGCATGAAAAGAGAGGATAAAAATGAAAAAAACTGCCGTACTTTTATATCCGCAATTCAGTGAATACGAATTAAGTGTAGCGTTATCGATATTAATGCAAGGGAAAAAACCTATCGTAACGATTGGCTTAAATCATCAGAAGATTATGGGAGAATCTGGTTTAACTTGTCTAGCCGATAGGCAATTAAGCGATATTAATGTAGATGAGATTGATAGTCTCTTATTACCTGGCTGTATGGATATTGGAACATTAGTAGATGAGCAAGAATTATTATATTTTATTAAAACATTGGATTTACAAGGCGCAGTCATAGCTAGTATTTCCAGTTCCCCTTATCTTTTAGCCAAGGCAGGTGTACTAAAGGATAAATACTATACAGTCGGTTTACCACTTGAAGGCATGAAACAATTGGGTGTTTTTGATCTTAGCTATTACGCCGATGAACTAATCGTTCAGGATGGTAGGATTATCACGGCTAGAGGTAGAGGTTTTATTCAATTTGGTTTAGCCTTAGGTAAAGCGTTACAGCTAGATTTTGATGCACAATGGTATAAATAACAGTGCCTGTCACCCAAACAATTTTATTTAAATACTGATGATAAAACCCATAAAAACAAAGGATAGTTCTCGCCAATAGCTTGGCTTCAGAACTATCCTTTATTAGTTACATGATACTTTTATTTAACAGCTGGATTTTTATTTCTTTTGCTGTATACGTAAATTGACAAATAGCCTAAATCCCTTTTTGACTTTTCACCATAATACTTTTTCAATTTAACATCACACGGGCAAGAAATTTCATGCTATTGGGGCGTTTAAGAGATTTAACTAGCCCTTAATAGGCATACAAATAGACCATTTAGTCTTACATCTCATATGTTAATTATGAACCACAACTTATCAAAACAGGAGGTAATAACATGTTTAATCGTAAGCGTCACCATGGAAGAGGACCACAATGCTGCCCACCACAAACAATGCCAACACAATTTGACCCACCACAATTTTTACCGCCAGAGCAATATGTACGCACAAATTACATTCATACAGTTGTACCACACGTTCAACCTGCACATATTACAACAGTGAACAAACATATTATCGATCATCAATACTACTTCCCATGCACAGAGAACGTAGTAAATGAATGCTGTGAAAATCATACACTATGTGGTATGCCACATAATCACTGCCATATGCCACAACAACACATGGGTCACCATAAACATATGGGCATGGGGTATTAATTTGTATGCGATGAGACTTTTGATGTCTCATCGCTTTTCTTATATAACTAACATTATTTTTCGCCTGCTGTTTTTACCTGGTTCCGACCTGCTTGCTTAGCAAGATACAATGCTCCATCTGCCGCTTCAATCAATGCTTCTGTCGTACTAGCCATTTTAGGATACTCTGCAACTCCCGCTGATAGCGTTACTGGACGACCACAAGGACTGTTCGAATTTGCTAACTGTTGTCTTAAATTTTCCGCTACAACGGCTGCTTCTTCAACAGTCGTATTAGGTAATAGAATAATAAATTCCTCACCGCCATAACGACAACAAATATCGTTTTCTCGTGCCACTGCTTTCATTTTTTTGGCTAAATATTGTAATACTTTATCTCCCACTGCATGGACATAGGTATCGTTGACGCTCTTGAAATGATCCAAATCGAGTAAAATAATTGAATGCATCAATTGATTTTTCTCCCATTCAGATAGCGTAGCATCCATTGTTCGTCGGTTTGTGACCCCAGTTAAAGGGTCGGTTGTCGACTGATCTTTAAAATAGGAAACTTGCCCTTGCAAAAAGGACAAACTTCGAATAAGTGCACTCTTTAAATAATATGCTTCAAAATACCAACTGCGTACGGACTTTAACCCTTCAACACTTCTCGAATCTAAGCTCTCTTCTGTTAATGTTGCTAACTGCTGCAACGGGCGGGCAATTCGCGCTGCGGTCCATAATAAAACAAAAATCGACAAAAGCATAAGCGGTATTGCATTAATTGCTACTTCTTGTACTCGATCAAACGAAGGCTCTAGCGCTACCTCTAATGGTCGTTGAGAAATGACACCCCAACCAGTTATCGGTACTACACTATATCCAGCCAACATTTCAATATTTTTAGTATTCGTGACTAGCTGTGCACCATTTTTTCCTGATACTACTGCTTTCACTACTTTATTTTCCATTACAACATCATTGATGCGACTTGGATCTTGATGGTAGATAATACGTCCATCTGCATCTACTACAAACACATAAGAACCGTCATTATAATAATGCTCCCCTAACAGCAAATTAAATACATTATGTTCTTTTAAATAAATTGTACCTGCTACCATTCCCAAGTATTCGTTCTGCGCTGAAAATATAGGATAGGAGATAAAAATAATTAGTCTCCCTGTAATCCCTTTATACGGTTTCGATACGAGAGGCGTTTTTTTGGATAATGCCTCTTTCCCTCCTACAGAGGTCAAATACTTTCCTTTTACATCTACAGAAGGTGGTGAAACTGACAGTACTAGACCATCGGCATTCGACACTATAACGGAGTTAAACATATTATTTTGCATTTTCAAACGGTCTGTTTCTTTATCCAATGCTGCTTCATCGCCCATAATTGATTCCATATGATCTGCGCTGTAACCTAAAATTTGAAAGGCTTCTTCTAAGTAGGCGCTTGCGGTAGTTGCCAATTTTTGAGCATATACACGATTTGTTTCAAGTGAATTTTCCTTGATGGAATCCACATTCATACGATAACCACTCCATATGCTACCGATGCTTGTGAAAAAAAACGCTGCCATAGCTAAACCCATTATTAAATGTTTTAGCCTCAACTGTCTTGATTTCATTGTCTTCTTTTACTCCTATTTATGTATTTTGACTAGCTATTACTTAAGTTAAAAGACGCATATTTCTTAATCTATTAAAACACATATATCATTTTATTTTACAATTTATTTGTATATATTTAAAGTTATTGTAAAAGCATTGTCAAAGGCCTATATATTTATTGAAAAGCAAAACTATTATCATAATTTGGACATAAAAAATTACTATAACCTTAGTTATAAATTTTATTGTCAGTATATTTTCGTATTTTTTAATAAGTATTTGCTGATAACACTTTAAGTAATTGCTAAATTAAGCTTTCTATCGGAATTGCCAGATAAGAGCTGCACTTTCCCCTTCGTCGGCACTTATCATTCAATTATATAATAATCCCTTGATTATTTGCGGGAAAAATCTCATTGAAAAAATAAGCGCAAAAAAGACTATTTACAATCATCATTGCAAATAGTCTCTTTCTATTATATTTCTCCTTTTCGTACATGCTCAATTAATCTTTCAAGGTATTGTATGGAGCCCTGTATTCTAAAATTCGCATAATCGCTAACAAATTCAGCCAGCACTTCTACTCCTGGTTTCATAAACTGTTGTCTATCTGAATTAAAGAGATTATCCCATTTTGAATGCATCGCGTTTAACTTTTTTTCTAAAATATGAATAACCCGATCGCGGTCAACATGTTTGATATTGGCTAAACCAATAACCATATCACCAATTGTGTTTGCATTTTCAAGTGATTTATAAATCTTTTTTGGCAAGGCTTCGCGTCCTTTTTCCGTTATAGCAAAAACGTGCTTATCTGGTCGATTATCTTCTTTTATAACTTCTTTCGTCTCAATTAGTCCTTGCTTCGCTAACGATTCAAAATGATAGTATAACTTACTTTCCGTCAAACCATTAATTGAGTCAAGAGACTGTAATTCAGAAATTTGTTTTTTTAAATTATAAGGATAATTATCTTCTTCCATAAGCTTGCTAAGAATGAAAATTTGAATTGCCATTATTTCAGCTCCTTAGGCAAATATTAGTTCCATTTTATCAAAACTAATGATTTACTTCATCAGAATTTTAAGTGCATATTTCTTTGCTCTATTGTTCTACAGTTATTGGTAGGGGTTTATGAAGCATCCAAACGATCAGTACATTTATAACCATCGCTACAAATCCAACTGTTGTTAATCCTAAAATAAAAGGTGTGGCACTAATACTACCAAAAATATTGCTAAAGTATGCTTGAACAGAATAATACATTGGTGAAATATGGCTAATCCACTCATACGGTAAATACATCATTTCACGAGATATTGTTGCACCGTTAGCGATTGTCTGAATTAATAAAATTGGAATGTTTAAAATCATTCCTGCTTCCCCAATTAATAACACAACAACCGCATTGAAGTTAAAGCATGCCCAATAAATTAAAATTTGTTGTCCTAATATTTGGAAGAACACATCAGTTCCCGATAAATCATTGATAGCAAATGACATGCCCGTTGAAACAAGCCCAGCCAAAATACCAATGAGTATCGCTGTTAATTGCATATAAACGAATAAACGTGTTTTCGTTGCTTTCCCACGATTTGCTTTAAACGCTCCCACTAATTGCATTGCGCCAATCATAGCACCTACATAAAGCGCCATCGTTAAAAACATTGGTAGCATATTGTTATGCATGCCGTCTGGCACATCATTAATTGTCTCGATATTTCCTACATAGCTATTTTCAATTTGCTCTGCTAATTTGGCTGCTTGCTCTTGTGGTAAATGTAAGTTCATTAAAATCCCTTGCGCTGTTTGTTGTGAAAACTGTGCACTTAGTTGCTCATTTATTTGCATAACAATTTGTTGCATAGAGGACGATACAGCGGTTGCACTTGCTTCGTTAATGGAGAAATCGATGCTTGATGAAACATCTCCTTTTTGTAAATCAGCAGAAAATGTCTCTGGAATGTGAACGACTAACGCTAAGTCGTTTTTCTCTAAATCTTTTAATGCCTCTTTAATAGTAATATCTGTTTCAATATCCTTAAATGGAAGCTGTTCAGTTAAGCTATCAGCTATTTGGGCACCATATTCCCCTTTATCATCATTAATAATCGCAATTGGTAATGCATCAATATTGCCTGGTATCGCTGTGTAACCTGGTAGGAAGATACCCAACATACATACAGCATAAAAGATCCCCATAAAAATAGAGCCCTTGGCACCTTTCGTTTTTAAAAATTCTTTAAACTTCATTTAATTAGTACTTCCTTTCTACGAACACCTAGTCTATTTATATTCTAAACAAAGTAGTTTAATTTAAGTAGTTTAATTAAACCGTGAGTGTAATTTTACAAAAATACTGTTTACTTTGCAATAAATAAAGATAGCCGACTATCATTAATTTTTATTTTTTGTCCAAACTGTGAAGTAGAAAATGGCATATTATCAACATTACAAAAAGTTAAACACACATCGCGCAACAAAAAAGCATTGCAGTTAAAAACTGCAATGCTTTTTTATAGTGTATAGCACCCATAGGCATTACCTATTCATCTCGTTAAATAAATCATAGCCATAAAATAAAAATTTTAATTTTACTTTTATAATACATTGTTCAATTCTTCTATTTTTTTCTTCTTCAGAATACTCCATTTGCATTTTTACACAAACACCTAAATCAATCCACTTGATTATTTCTTGTTCGTTATCCCAATAGATATGTTCTAGTTTAAAATCAAAATCATATCGATTGACACTCATCATTTCCTTTTTGGCTTTAATCAATTGATTAAGAATTTTTCTTAATTCTTCAAGACTTATACCTTCTTTTAGCATCTCTAAAAGCGTTTTACCTTTTGCTTTTTCTATAAATAAATAATCTCTTTTTTTATAAGCGAACATCTTAGGAAAATATGGACTATCATGTAACTCCAGCAAAGCACAAATATCATTATCGCCTTTTCCGTCTGGTAATAACTTCTTTAATATAATTTCTTGTTCTTTATCCTCAAAAACAATGGAACGTCTTCTAGAATTTTGTATAATTTTCACATCTTTATTTAACACTCTTTTAAAGTTATATAAGTAAATTGAATTCTTACTTTCTTTCGGTAGCTTATGAAAAAATTTTGTTATTTGCACAGTCAATGCTCCTTTCATCCATAAAAAAATTTTAAAAAATATTTGGTTATTATTCAATAATTGACAAAAATGTTTTTTAAAATAATTAAATACTATATTTTAGGAGTGTCAAAATAGCTGTGGACAGTTTGTGGGCTTGACAAAAGGATTTGTGGGCAAAAAAAAACGTTGGAGCCCATGAGCTCCAACGTTTTTTGATTAATACATTTTTAAATATTGGTCGCGTTCCCATTGGTGTACAGTTGTACGGTACATATCGAACTCGATTTCTTTTGCTTCTTTGAAGTTTGCGTAAATGTGTTCACCTAAAGCTGATTGAGCCACTTTATCTTGTGCAAGTAATGTTAACGCATCGTCTAGTGCTGGTGGTAAATTCGCAATACCGTTTGCTTTGCGTTCTTCTTCTGTCATTACATAGATATTGCGGTTAATCGCTGCAGGTGGCGTTAATTGTTGACGGATACCTTCTAGACCCGCTTCTAAAATAACAGCCATCGCTAAATATGGGTTTGCTGAAGGATCCACTGAACGTACTTCTACACGAGTTGAAAGTCCGCGTGCAGACGGGATACGAATAAGTGGTGAACGGTTTTGTGCAGACCATGCAACATAACATGGCGCTTCATAACCTGGAACTAAACGCTTATAAGAGTTTACTGTTGGGTTTGTTACGGCTGTGAATCCTTGTACGTGTGCAAGAACACCTGCCATAAATTGCATTGCTGTTTCAGAAAGACCTAGCTCTGTAGATTCATCGTAGAATGCATTTTCTTTCCCTTTAAATAAAGATACGTTGAAGTGCATACCAGAGCCTGCTTCACCGAACAATGGTTTTGGCATAAATGTAGCATGTAGACCGTGTTTACGTGCAATTGTTTTAACAACTAGTTTGAATGTTTGGATGTTGTCACAAGCTGTAATAGCATCTGCATATTTAAAGTCGATTTCATGTTGACCTGGTGCTACTTCATGGTGTGAAGCTTCGATTTCAAAGCCCATTTCTTCAAGCTCTAACACGATATCACGACGACAGTTTTCACCTAAATCTGTAGGCGCTAAGTCAAAATAACCACCGTGGTCATTTACTTCTAATGTAGGTTCACCTTTTGCATCTAATTTGAATAAGAAGAATTCTGGCTCAGGTCCTAAGTTGAAGCTTGTGAAGCCCATATCTTCCATTTTTTTAAGGATACGTTTTAAGTTGTTACGTGGGTCACCAGCGAATGGTTCGCCTTTTGCAGTGTATACGTCACAGATGAAACGTGCTACTTTCCCTTTTTCTGAAGTCCAAGGGAACACTACGAAAGAATCTAAATCAGGATATAAATACATATCCGATTCTTCAATACGCACGAAGCCTTCAATGGACGAGCCATCGAACATCATTTTGTTTTCTAGTGCTTTGTCTAGTTGACTAACAGGAATTTCAACGTTTTTAATAGTACCTAGAATATCCGTAAATTGTAAACGAATGAAACTTACATTTTTCTCCTCGATTAAACGCTTGATGTCGTCTTTTGTGTATTTACCCACAGTTTTCCACACTCCTATAAATTGTCTTGCTTATATCATTACCCTACCCTACTAAAAAAATAATAAACTGATTGTAATTTGAACCATTTCGTATTTATTTTAATAGAATCGGGATAAATCCCCACGTCGGATGGATGATTTTTGCATGCGCTGCGCTTGACGCATTTCTTCGCGCATAATCCGACGTAATTCTGTGTCGGTTAAATCTGGTTCTTCAGCGGCAATAGGATCTGATTTTTTGGCAAATATTTTTTTAATCTTCGCCATATTCATGCCCTGCTCCAAGTAATCTTTTATTTCAAGAAGTATATCGACGTCATTTAATGAAAACATACGACGATTGCCTTCTGTTCGGTGTGGCTCAATTAAATGGTGTTCTTCATAATAACGAATTTGGCGTGCCGAAAGCTCGGTCAATTGCATCACGATACTCATAGATAATAACGGCATAGTTCGTCTAATTTCACGACTCATTTAAGTCCCCCCAATACCCGCTTATCATATAACGAAAAAAATTCACTGTCAACAAAGATGTCAGGTTTCCTAACATGGTTTTTTAATTTTTTTTAGAATTGATGCAAAATTGTTAAAAACTAGTCAAAATACCTGAACGAAACATACACTTTTACAGTTTATCTATTTATATTAGAGATAAGCCCCATCACTAAACTGTAATGTAGTTAATAAAGTTTATTTTTGTAAGCCTTGAACTGCACTACAAATAGCAAATTTCACGTGCTCATATGTCAAGCCACCTTGAATAAATGCTGTAAACGGTGGACGAATTGGACCGTCTGCTGTCAGTTCAATACTCGAACCTTGAATAAATGTGCCTGCCGCCATAATAACATCATCCTCGTAGCCTGGCATATAAGCAGGTTCTGGTGCATAATGCGCATTAATTGGCGAGTTGGCTTGAATTTCACGACAGAAAGCAACCATTTGCTCGGCTGTATTAAACGATACCGATTGAATTAAATCTGTACGTTCAGCATGATAACTTGGGAACGTCGTCATGCCTACTTCCTCTAACATAGCCGCTGTGAAAATCGCACCTTTTAATGCTTGGCTGACTACATGTGGTGCTAGGAAAAAGCCTTGGTAAAAGTCACCTAGCGTATTTAATGTAGCGCCTGCCTCCGCACCAATTCCTGGTGATGTCATACGATATGCACATTTTTCTACTAAGTCAGCTCGACCTGCAATATAACCACCTATTTTAGCTAAACCGCCACCTGGATTTTTAATAAGCGAACCAGCCATTAAATCCGCACCTACTTCTGTAGGTTCTTGTGCTTCCACAAATTCTCCATAGCAGTTATCTACAAATATAATAGCATTGGGTGCTAATTCCCGTACCTTGGCACACATTTCTGCAATTTGCGAAATCGTAAAGGACGGACGTGATGCATAGCCTTTTGAACGTTGAATGGCTATCATTTTTGTGTTCGGTGTTATGGCTGCAGCGACTGCCGACCAGTCAACCGTTTCGTTATCGATTAAATCTACATGTCGATAACCAATTTTATAGTCCTTTAGCGAGCCCGTATCTTTGTCTCCTCCATCGACAATCGACTGTAATGTGTCATATGGTTGACCTGATATATAAAGCAATTCATCACCTGGTCGTAACACGCCGAATAGACTAAGCGTAATTGCATGTGTTCCAGATATGATTTGAGGACGAACAATTGCCGCCTCTGCTCCAAAAACTTCCGCATACACACGTTCAAGATTGTCACGGCTCTCATCATCATAGCCATAGCCATTGGATGGATGTAAATGAAAATCGCTCACTTGATGCGTTCTAAATGCTGAAAGGACTTTTTGCTGGTTGAAGAACGCCATATTTTCTACTTTCGTATGATATGGGCGGACTCTTTCTTCAATTTTTTCCGCTAATGCTAACGTTTCTGCTGTTAAATGGGTTGTAAAAGTCATTGTTTTCGTCTCCGTTTCAAATTGTTCTTTCCTATCTTATCAATTTGTTTGCAACCCTGCAAAAAATGCTATTGTGTCTAGCTGTTAAATACGCTAAGCTAAGGGGCGGACTTACTACAAATTATTCTCGTTTAAGGAGGGAAAGTGATGGCTTGGGAAGTTTTTAGCATAATTGGGACAATTGCCTTCGCTATTTCCGGGGCAATAATTGCAATGGAAGAAGAATACGATTTATTCGGTGTATATATACTTGGCATTGTAACTGCATTCGGTGGCGGTGCCATTCGTAATTTACTTATCGGTTTACCAGTTACAACGTTGTGGGGACAGGATATGATGTTTCAAATTGCAATCGCTGCCATTACGATATTTTTTATTTTTCCTCATCATCTTATACAGCATTGGCATCGTTGGGGCAATTTTACAGATGCTATAGGCTTATCGGCTTTTGCTATACAAGGGGCATTATATGCAGTGAAGCTCAATATGCCCATTAGTGCGGTTATTGTAGCCGCAGTCTTAACTGGTTCAGGTGGTGGAATAGTTCGTGATTTATTGGCAGGACGTAAGCCACTCGTGCTTCGTGATGAAATCTACGGTGTCTGGGCAGCACTTGCTGGTCTACTTATTGGATTGGAATTACTAGAAGGGGATATCTTTTTATACGTGTTATTCGGGGTAATTACAATTTTACGAGTACTTTCATATATGAAGAAATGGCGCTTACCTTTGAGAAAATTGAATCGAGCTTAAGGATGTAGAACTTAGCTATTCTTGCTTTTGCAATAAATAAAAAATTAGAAGTGTTCACCTAGTTGTTGATAGCGGGTAACAACGGCATAGCAGAAAAGTGTTAGATTGATTGGGTTCAATCTAACACTTTTTCTCTTTTGCCCCAGCTTCCTTTTTGCTATAGACGATTACTCTCTAATGTTTAACTATGATTTTTCCCTATCGGCACTTAACAAATGATTACTTCTCTACCAGCCCGACAGACTCAGCTAATGTCGCCATGTTGCTCACCATAGAGCAAGCTGCGTCGAGTATTGGAAAGGCTAAAGCTGCACCAGAACCCTCTCCCAATCGCATGTTCATATGAAGCATCGGCTCCACTCCTAACAGTTCAGCAGCTATTATTGCCCCCGGTTCTTCAGAGGCATGGGAAGGAATAATATAATCTTGTACTTTCGGTTCGAGTTCATAAGCGATAAGAGCAGCGACTGTCGAAATAAAGCCATCAATTACAACGGGCTTACGATTGGCAGCAGCCGCCAGAATTACACCAGCCATCGCACCTATCTCTAACCCACCCACTTTTGCAAGTACATCAATCGCATCATGACGATTCGGTTTGTTTAAGGCAATGGCGTTTTGAATGACTTCAACTTTATGCGCAATTCCTCCTGATCCAACCCCTGCACCGAATCCTGTCACTTCTTGTGGGTGACACGCATGCAGTACGGATAAGATAGCCGCACTTGGTGTAGTATTGCCAATCCCCATTTCACCTGTACCCAGTACATTAACTCCTTGTGCTATTTCTGCCGTTGCTACTTCAATTCCTACTTCAATTGATTGAATGGCTTCTTCCCTTGTCATGGCTGGACCCTTTGCCATGTTATCCGTCCCGTATTTTATTTTTTTTATTATAACACCCGCATCGAGCGGAATTTCCTGTTTTACCCCTACGTCCACTGTTACAATTTTGGCATTCGTTATGTTTGCAATAGCACAAACACCTGTTATCCCTTTTGGAAAATTTAATGTTTGAAGAAATGTTACATCTTGCGGATTGGATGTTACGTCTTCATCACACACACCGTGATCGCCTGCACAGACAATAATTGCTTTGTTATCAATTTTAGGATAGAGCTCTCCTGTAATACCAGCCAATTGTATAGCCAGTGATTCAAGTTTTCCTAAGCTACTTGGTGGCTTGCTAAGAGAATCTATATAGTCCCTTGCTTTTTCCATTATTTCGTTATTAGCATGTTGAATCTGTTGAAGTGTTTGTTGTAATAATTGCATGTTCATTTCTCCTTTTTAAATAGCCTATTACATAAAGATTGAAATAAAAAAATGGAAAAACCTGTAGTTTATCTCATAACAAATAAACTACAGACTTTTCCATCGTCTATATCATCCGAAGCAATTAGGCAGGTCTCCTGGCTCAATTTCAACATTTTATAGAACCTTCCCAGCTATGCTAGTGGTATTCTCTATAAAACTCCGTTTTACAGTGGTGGGACCGCTAAAGATTTTCACTTTATTCCCTATTCTCCCAAAGTGGGCACCTAATGCTTTTATGTAATTACTTTAAATTTACGACAAAGTGTTTTTAGTGTCAATATTGATACTCGCATTTTAGTCCACTAAAAAACGAGGTACTTAACAAACTGACCTGTTACATACCTCGATATATCTTCTTATTTAAATTCTAATTCTCCATCATAAGCAAGCATGCCACCTTCAAGGTTTGTTACGTCAAAGCCTTGTGCTTCTAAGTATGCACAAGCATTTGCAGAACGTCCACCTGCTTTACAAACGATAATATATGGTTTAGTCGTATCTAATTCATCCAAGCGCTCAGGGATTGTCCCAAGAGCAATATGTTGCGCACCAGGGATAACACCTTGTGCTACTTCATCGTCTTCTCGCACATCAATAATGTAAAGGTCTTCGTTTGCATCTAATCGTTCTAATAATTGTGTTGTATCCATCGATTTCATCTATAAAATCCTCCAATATATCAATTTCCTATTACATTATAGCGTGAACGAAAAAAAACAGCTAGTGATGTAACACTAACTGTTTCTATTTACTTTATTTATTCTTCTGCCTCTAAAAATTCGACTTGCTTTGCTGGAACGAATGTAGAAATTGCGTGTTTGTAAATGAGATGCTGTTTACTTTCAGCATCTACTAATAATACTGTAAAGTTATCATAGGATTTCACAGTTCCTTTTAACTGGAACCCGTTTAACAGAAACACAGTTACAAAAACACTGTTTTTACGTAGATGGTTCAAAAACGTATCTTGCAAATTGATTGATTTCATAGAATGCGCCTCCCCTACTCTCTTTCTACCTCTTCATTCCTATAGTAGCATGTTCTACCAATTTATCAATTAGTAATTTTTAGAAATTATTAAAGTTTTTAGTCTTTTCAAATAAAATGAATATCCATTTTATTGCGGAAATAAGTCAACTGTCTTTTCGCATAACGTCGAGAATTTTGCTTTAAATTTTCGATTGCTTCTTCTAATGTACATCTACCATCTAAGTAATCATACAATTCCTTATAACCGATCGCTTGAATCGACTGTACACCTCGAATATTTTGTTGCCATAGTCCCTGCACTTCTTGCAGTAGCCCTTTATCCATCATGACATCCACTCGGAGATTAATGCGCTCATAAAGTTCTTCGCGAGACATATTTTGACCAAGTCCTATAATTAAGTGGCGATACAATGGGATTTCTCCACGATTGTGTTCCTCTGACGCCTTTGAAACACCACTTAATTCAATCATTTCTAACGCTCGAATCACACGTCTTGTATTGTTTGGATGAATTGTTTCAGCAGTTTTCGGATCAAGTGCTGCTAACTTAGCATGCATAGCTTCTGGACCTAACTTTTCTAGCTCCTCATAATAAGCTTTACGTGCTAGGTCATCAACCTGCTCGTCTGTAAATTGAAAATCATAAAGGACTGCTTGTACATATAGGCCAGAACCTCCAACAATAATCGGTAGCTTACCACGCGCCTGTATTTCACTAATTTTAGAGCGTACTAACGCTTGGTATTCCGCTACTGAAAAGGATTCCGTTGGCTCTTTGAAGCTTAATAAGTGATGTGGCACACCTTCCATCTCTTCTTCAGTAATTTTCGCTGTACCAATATCTAAACCTTTATAAATTTGCATGGAATCGCCATTAATAATTTCACCATTGTACTTTTTGGCTAGTTCAATGCTTAGTGCTGTTTTACCTGAAGCTGTTGGCTCAACAATTGCTACGACCTCTGCTTGCTGTATTTTATTTTCTATCATACTTTTCTAACCACCGTAATAAAACTTGATGAACCGCCTGTTGATTGTCTTCATTTAAAATTTCATGTCGTTTATCTTCAAATAAATAGACAGTAACATCTTGTAATCCTGCTGCTGCAAATTGTTCAGCTACGGAATAAACACCTAGACCACTATCACCAACAGGGTCCTTGCTACCGCTGATCAATAGAATCGGCAAGTTTTTCTGTATTTTTTCAATCTCTTTTTTTCGATTCAATACCATAAAGCCAGCTGTTAAGTCAGCAAAAAATTGATTGCTTGGAATAAAGCCACAATATGGGTCGTCAATATACTTTTGCACTTCCTGCTCTACCGAACATAGCCAATCATACCCGGTTTTAGGATTTGGAAACTGCTTATTAAAGCTACCAAAGCTCAACTTATTTAATAAAGGGCTCTCGGTTTCTTTACCGTGCCGCATTGCGAATACTTGCGCAACATAATGTCCTATCCTATGCAACGCTGAAACACTTCCTGTTCCACAAAGAATAACGTTAGCAACATTTGCTCCATAAAGTTGAATATATCTTCTAGCAATAAAGGACCCCATACTATGCCCGAATACCATTAAAGGCACATCTGCAAATTGAGCATGTATAGCCATCATGACTTCATGCGCATCTTCCACAACCCGATCAAAACCATTTTTTTCAGCGAAAAAGCCTAATGTGCCATTATAACCTGCCGTCTCCCCATGCCCGCGCTGATCATGCATGGACACGGCATAGCCAGCCGCACAAAGAATTTGTGCAAAGTTTACGTAACGACCGCTATGCTCTGCCATACCATGTAAAATATGAAAATGTCCCTTACAGGGAATAGTCGGCGTCAAAATTCGTGTAAACACAAAATGTCCATCAGACATTTTCATATAACGCTCCATCTTTTACACCTCCACATTAGGAAAACTTGTCGCATCTAGAATCGCTTGTTCTAATTGAGCAATATAAGTATTTCTTTGTGACTCTGAATAATGTAAACGCTGCTGCATCACTTGCACTACTTGTTGTTTATAACGTTTCACTGCATCAATATCAAAGTATAGCAAGCCTGTACGACGTATAAAGAAATCACAAGGTGTATATACCATTTCCGCTTCTATGCCGTATAGTAGCATCGCATGTAAAGCGAGGGGCATCGTACTTCCATGCTCATGTAAATATTTTACCTGATCAAATAATGCGTCAACATTGGTACCGTATTTTTGCACTAAATGCTTCGCCTCATCATAATTCAGTCCATATTGAACACCTTCTCTTGCTTTATAGGCAGTATAGTCTGGGAAATTAATCGCATTAATGCCCTTTGCTCCAGAAAGCGACAACTCACGTGTCATACATGGACTTGCATGCTTAAATTTATGTGTTTTCACAATTTTATCAACGATCGTTTCAGCCATTTGACGATAGCCTGTTAGCTTGCCACCTGCAATGGTCATCAAGCCGCTTGATGCTGTCCATATTTCATCTTTACGCGAAATTTCAGAAGGATTTTTGCCTTTTTCAAAAATAAGGGGACGTACACCTGCCCAAGAAGATTCTATTGTATCTCTTGTAATTTCGGCTGTAGGGAATACTGTTTTAGCAGCCTCAATTAAATAATCTACATCTTGTTGTGTGGCAGTAGGATGTATTGGATCGCCTTCATAAACTGTATCTGTTGTTCCTATATATGTTTTGCCATCTCGTGGAATAGCGAAAGCCATACGGCCATCTGGAATATCGAAATAAACGGCTTGTTGCAATGGGAAATCCTTTTGACTAAGAACGATATGGACACCCTTTGTTAAACGTAATTGTTTTTTATCTGTTTGCTTATCTTTATGACGTACTTCATCTACCCAAGGGCCAGTAGCATTGACGATTTGCGCAGCATGTACTTCCACTGTTTTTCCAGTGATATGGTCTTTTACTTTTGCCCCAATCAGCTTTTTCTTGCTATATAAAAACTCTGTCATTTCTGTATAGTTTACACAAAGCGCGCCATATTCAACCGCTTTTTTTAGCACTTCAATTGTTAAACGTGCATCGTCAGTCCGATACTCTACATAATAGCCACCGCCAACTAGCTCATCGCGCTTTAAAAGCGGTTCTAGTGTGGCTGTTTCTTGTGCACTTAGCATCGTGCGACGTTCTTGTTTTTTGACACCTGCTAGTCTGTCATAAACCTTTAACGCCACCGAAGTCGTAAATGGTCCAAGTGTACCGTGCTTATATAAAGGTAACAGCATCTTTTCAGGTGTCGTTACATGAACAGCATTGTCATATACAATTTCACGTTCACGCCCAACTTCTGCCACTACCCCTACATCAAATTGTTTTAAATAACGAAGACCTCCGTGAATAAGCTTTGTTGAACGGCTAGAAGTACCCGCCGCAAAGTCTTGCTTGTCAATTAGTGCAACTGATAAGCCTCTCGACGCCGCATCAAGTGCAATCCCCGCACCCGTAATGCCACCTCCAATGACTAATACGTCAAAGCTATACTGCTCTAAATAATCCATAATTTTAGGACGATGCTCAAATGAAAACATACTTTCTCCCCCATTAGCTATGATTTGAATAAACGTGTAGCCTCCACAGCTCTCTGCCAGCCTGCATAGAAAATCTTACTTTGCTCTACAGTCATTTTCGGTTGATAGGTTTGCCCGTTAACCCACAATGCTGTTAAAGCCTCTTTATTTGGCCAAAAGTTCGTTGCTAGCCCAGCTAAATAGGCTGCCCCGAGCGCAGTCGATTCATTAAGCTTTGCTAGCTCTACCTTTAACTGCAAAATATCACTTTGGAACTGCATTAATAGACCATTACTGACAGCGCCACCATCTACTCGCAACACTTCAATTGGTGTGCCCGCCGCTTCTTCCATTGCATCAAGAACATCTTTCGTCTGGTAAGCTAGTGATTCAAGTGTTGCGCGGATAAAATGTTCTTTCGAAGTACCACGCGTTAAACCAAAAATAGCCCCGCGTGCATCGGTATCCCAGTATGGCGTGCCTAACCCTACAAATGCAGGAACTACGTAAACACCATCGGTATCAGCTACCTTTGTGGCATATTTTTCAGAGTCCTTTGCGGTACGAATCATGCGAAGCCCATCACGTAACCACTGAATAGCTGATCCTGCCACAAAGACACTGCCTTCTAACGCATAGGTTACCTTCCCATCAATGCCCCAAGCAATCGTTGTCAACAAACCATTTTCAGAATGTACCGCTTGGTCACCCGTATTTAATAACATAAAACAACCGGTACCGTACGTATTTTTAGCCATGCCTTTTGCAAAGCATGTTTGACCGAAAAGAGCGGCTTGCTGGTCACCGGCAATTCCTGCAATTGGAATTTCTTCACCAAAAAATATACTTGGTGCCGTTTTCGTATAAATTTCTGACGAGTTTTTCACTTCTGGCAGCATCGACATTGGAATATTTAAAAGTTCGCAAAGTTCTGCGTCCCATGTTAGTTCATGGATATTATAAAGTAAAGTCCTTGCCGCATTCGAATAATCCGTAATATGTGCCCTTCCTTTTGATAATCGCCAAACAATCCACGAATCAATCGTACCGAACAGTAAATCACCTTGTTCTGCCTTGGCACGTGCACCATCAACATTGTCTAAAATCCATTTAATTTTTGTTGCGGAGAAATAAGGGTCCAGTCGTAATCCTGTTTTTTGCTGAAACATACTTTCATGGCCCTGTTCCTTCAACGCTGTCACGATGTCTTGTGTTTGCCTTGATTGCCAAACGATTGCATTGTAGACAGGCTGGCCCGTCTGTTTATCCCAAACAACCGTCGTTTCTCGCTGATTTGTAATGCCAATTGCGTGTACTTCGCTTGCTTCATGTCCACTTTCTGTTAACACAGCTGCGATAACAGCGAGTACTGAACCCCATATCTCATTGGCGTTATGCTCAACCCAGCCAGCCTTTGGAAAATACTGTTGAAATTCCTTTTGTGCCACATGGACAATTTCACCTTTATGATCAAATAATATCGCTCTTGAACTTGTTGTTCCTTGATCGATTGCTAAAATAAATTCACCCATTTATTCCCCTCCTTAGGTTTTCACACCACGCTCGAAATCGCTGTAGGCTTCTTTTAAGGATATTGGTTACAATACGAACGCGTATGCTTCGTTGTTATTACATTACCCGTTTAAACATTTTTTCCACTTCATAGGTTGTAAAATGGATTAACACCGGCCGTCCATGTGGACAAGTAAACGGATTATCCGCTCTACGTAAATCATCTAATAACGCAACCATTTGCTCTTTCGTCAAATAATGATTGGCTTTGATAGACTTTTTACAGCTCATCATAATGGCTGCCGCCTCACGCATTTTTTTGACATCTGCTGTTTTTGTGGTCAAAACTTGCTCGATTAACTCCTCAATGATGTCCTGTTCCTCGCCATTTGGAAACCAGCTAGGATGCTCACGAATAACAAATGATGACTGTCCAAAATCCTCTAAAAACACACCAACGGCCTATAGCTGCTGTCTATTTTCACGCAGAATCAGTGCCTCGTCTGCTGCATAATGGAAGGTCAATGGCAGTAATAATGCTTGCCGTTCATTTGGATTTACTTGTCCTACTTTTTCACGGTAAAACTCATATTTAATACGTTCTTGCGCTGCATGCTGGTCGATTAAATAAAAACCGTCCTCCATTTGCGCAACAATATAAGTGCCATGTATTTGTCCTACTACTTCAAGCGCAGGAAATGGTTCTTTTTTAGGCTCTTTCATTGGAGATTCTACTATTTGAGGCTCCTCATTTAAAAAGTCCATATGGTCGTTTGATGACGCTTCTTCTATCTGATTGGTTTCGATTGGTTGAATTGGTTGCCAGTGCTCTTCTATCACTGTAGGTGCAGGTTCTTCCATCGGTAATATGCTAGATTCCTGAACTGTTTGCGCATCATAAAGCTTTTCAACGATAGCATTCATTTTTTCTACATCAAGTTGCGGTACAGGCTTCCACATGTTCAGCTGTTCCGTTGCAGGTTTTGCAATCTTTTCCTTCTTCTCCATAAGTGGAACGCGCATAACATCGCGAATTTTGCCTCGTATCGTTTCTTCAATCAGTTTAAGTAGCTCTGTTTCTTTACTTAAACGAATCTGGTGTTTGGCTGGATGGACATTGACGTCTGTTAAATAAGGATCCCCTTCAATAAAGAGCGCTACGATTGGAAAACGTTCAATCGGTAAATACGTATGATAGGCATCGATAATAGCCTTTTGCACTAAATAATGTTTGACCCAACGCCCATTCACAAACAGCGACATATAATTTTTGGAAGCACGTGTCACCTCTGGTAAAGACACGTAACCCGTCACCTTATAGTCATGAGACTCGCCGTGAAACGGTACCATTTTTTTGGCGTTGTGCACGCCATAAATCGCTGCTAGGACTTGCTGTACATCACCTCGTCCATTCGTCTGCAATAATTGCTGACCGTTATGTAGCAATCGAAAGGCAATTTGTGGATTACCGAGTGCTAGCCGATTCATCAAATCTATCGTATGCCCAAGCTCGGTTTGTATCGTTTTCATATATTTTAAACGAGCAGGGGTATTGAAAAATAGCTGTGCCACTGTAATATCCGTTCCTTTTCGTAAAGGACCGGGCTTTTGGGTTGTGACATGTCCCCCTTCTAACTCTACATACGTGCCTGATTCGCCAGTTGAAGTAATCATCGTCATTTTGGATACCGATGCAATGGATGCTAATGCCTCCCCGCGAAATCCTAACGTACGGATACGAAATAAATCATGCTCCTGATGAATTTTACTTGTTGCATGGCGTGAAAAAGAGATTAGTGCATCTTCCTCATCCATCCCACTACCATTATCAATCACTTGAATTGAAGTGAGTCCCGCTTCTAGTAAAAAAACATCAATGGACGTACTGCCAGCATCAATCGCATTTTCGACTAGTTCCTTGACAACAGATGCCGGTCGTTCTACTACTTCTCCCGCAGCAATTCTATTGGAAAGCCACGCGTCCATAATTTGAATTTTTCCCATGGCGCATCACTCCTTTATTTTTTAGCGTTGACTAATTGCTGTTGTAATTCGTATAAGATATTCATAGCCTGCATTGGTGAAGTACCAAGGATATTCACCTTCTCCAAGTTTCTCAATACTTCAGCCTCAGCTGAAGGCAACGGCTCTTGTTCCGTAAATAATGACATTTGCACGGGCTGTTCAACGACCTCTTGTGATACTGGTAATGCTTTTCCTGCTTCAAAGTTTTCGAGCAATATACGAGCTCTCGATAAAATTTCCTCTGGTAATTGTGCCAATTGCGCCACATGAATGCCATAAGACTTATCGGCCTCTCCCTTTTTCACCTTGTGTAAAAAGACAACCGTGCCATTCTTTTCAGTGGCAGAGACATGCACATTTTGTAATCGAGGTAAATCCTTTTCTAAAGCTGTCAATTCATGATAATGCGTCGAGAAAAGGGTATTGGCACCTATTTTGTCATGAATATATTCCATCATGGATTGCGCAAGACTCATTCCATCATACGTAGACGTACCTCGACCAATTTCATCAAACAGCATTAAGCTATTTTCAGTGGCATGCATAATCGCATGCTGTGATTCTAGCATTTCTACCATAAATGTTGATTGTCCAGCAGCTAAATCATCTGCAGCTCCAATCCGTGTGAAAATTTGATCTGTAATTGGTAATCGCGCCTTTTCCGCTGGTACATAGCATCCCATTTGTGCCATTACAACAATCAGAGCAACTTGGCGCATATATGTACTTTTACCGGACATATTCGGCCCAGTAATGAGCATCATATTGTGATTTTCTTCAAGTACGCAATCATTCGGTACATACATTTGCTTATTGAGCATTTTCTCAACTACAGGGTGACGACCTTCAATAATTTCTAGCGCACGACCCGCGTGAAATTCTGGCTTTGTAAAACGGTATTTCTCTGAGACGCTCGCAAAGCTAAGCAATACATCTAATTCACTTATACTCGCAGCTAGTGCTTGTACCCGTGGAATATATGATTTTAATTGTTCACGAATTTCAACGAAGAGGTTGTACTCTAAAGCTAAGCTTTCTTCCTCTGCATTCAAAATAAGTGCCTCTTTTTCTTTTAATTCCTGCGTAATGTAACGCTCTGCATTTGCAAGTGTTTGCTTCCGTTCATAGCGTGTTAAATCCGCCAAATGAATATTGGACTTTGTAATTTCTATATAGTAGCCAAAAATGCGGTTATAGCCAATTTTCAAGTTTTTAATGCCTGTTTTTGTACGTTCTTCCTGTTCTAACTGGGCAATCCAGTCCTTCCCATTGCGAGATGCATAGCGAAGTTCATCTAATCGTTCGTTATAACCATCACGAATCACATCGCCTTCTTTAATGGTAATCGGCGGATTATCTGTTATAGCACGCGCTAATAAAGCTTCAACGTCCGCACATGTATCGAGTGTTGCCCCTAGCTTTTGCAATGTTTCTTTTTGTGCTCCAATTAGCTGTTGTTGAATAATTGGAACTTGACGTAATGAATCACGAAGCTGTGCTAAGTCACGACCGCCTACATTACCGAAAGCTACACGACCCGCTAAACGTTCTAAATCATAGACTTGTTTTAAGGAAGATTGTAATTCTGTTCTTACAAAATATTCTTCTAATAAATCACTGACCATTGCAAGTCTTGCCTCAATAGCTGAACGTGAGGCTAATGGTTGATGTAGCCATTGTTTCAGCTTGCGCCCCCCCATCGCAGTAACGGTGTCATCTAATAGCCATAACAACGTACCTTTTTGGTCGCCGCCACGAATGGATTGTATAAGCTCTAAATTTCGTTTCGAACTAGAGTCAATACGTAAATAGTTTTTCATTTCATTAAAGGTAAAGGCTTGAATATGCGAAAGTGAACGCATTTGTGTCTTATCTATATAATGAAGTAATCGCAGGCAGGCCACTTGTATAGTTGCTGGCACTGCTTCTAAATAGCTGGCTGCTTTGTCCATCGCCATTTCGTCTTCTTCAACGGATAGTACAATGCCGACATTGATTGCATGTTCTGTTAACAAAAGCTGTAAGCTCTCCGTCACGATTAATTCTCGAATACCATATGCCTGCATTTGCATAAGAAGGGCTTTTCCATCCCCCTCAATGGATGAGGCAATCGCTTCACCTGTAGATAAATCCAAGTAGGCATAGCCAAATGTAGTAGCATCCAGCTGTTCTGCTGCGCCAATGTAATGATTGCTTTTACCATCTAGCGCCTTCCCTTCCATAATGGTACCGGGAGTAATCAGTTGGACTACTTCACGTTTGACTACGCCCTTTGCTTGCTTTGGGTCCTCTGTTTGCTCACAAATTGCAACTTTATAACCTTTTTGCACAAGTGTTTCTATATAATTTTTAGCCGAGTGATGTGGCACGCCACACATCGGAATACGCTCCTTGGCACCTGCATCTCGACTCGTTAATGTAATTTCTAATAGTTGTGATGCATTAATGGCATCTTCAAAAAACATTTCGTAAAAGTCACCTAATCTAAAAAATAAAAAAGCATCCTGATAATCTTCTTTGACTTGCAAATATTGTTGCATCATTGGTGTATAGGTTGTCATATATAAATTCCCTCGCTCTTGCACTAAAATCAAATATGCTTTGGCATATTTACGTCTAAATCATTTTATGTGTTGCCTCTATGTGCACACCCTTTTCGTTACTTCCTTCATTGTGATAGCGAACCTTGACGCATCAGTACGTCTTCTCCAGCGCTTATGCTTGGGGCTAAGTGTTTGTTTAGCAACGATCCTGTACGATCCAAAGTTTCACCCTCAACGATTTTCTTCAAAGACAAGTAGACGTCATCCTCTGATTGTTAGTTTTATTATAACAAAAGATACATGCGAAACGCTTATTTCACCTTTGTAAAGATGCTAGCATTTCGCATGTATCAAAAAAATATCATCTTGTGATTTATCTTGGTCGTTCATCAGGAAACGATGAGGACTCTAAAACAAACCTACCATCGCTGCTTGAGCTAGACGAACTAGAACTAGAACTAGACGAGGATGACGATGAAGATGAGCTTTCGTCATTAAAGCTCCATTCCTCTTCGAAATCTAGCGGATGTACACTAATGCAAATTGTCATTTCACCCATTACTTCGACAATCGTCTCACGCTCTACTACAATTTCAAATTTCGTGCCACATGGAGAAATTATCGCTTCCATGCAATTTGGTTCTTGTATCACACGCACACGTACATCATCGCCAACTGTTACTTCGCCATCTCTAAAATGCAGCTTTACCTTATCTTTATAGTGAACCGTTTCTGAAAACACTGCTGTTTTCGAATGATTACTATAAGCATACCATACATTAACATCAAACTTTCCTGACACTTCTACAAATTTACCGACTTTTTTTGCTGAACAAGTATGGTTGATTACCCAGCAACCGAGAATGCTCGTCGGTTTATTTGTTGGACATAACGTTACACGTTCTTCTGTTCTCTTCTTCCCTTTGGCAACTACTGCTTTCGTCACGATTTGTCGTAAACGTTTCAGCGCAATTCCTCCTTCGACTCTTTTCACTCCATCATATGCAGGTAGCGCCCATTGGGTGAACAGATTTCATAGAATCTAATTGATTTACTTTCTACAATTTTTTATTCAACAGCGGTCACAGAGGCTCTAATTCAGTGTAGATTCCCTTCTAAATTTCGGCATAAAAATAGCCCGAATGCTGTCATTCGAGCTGTTTCTTCTATTATTTATGAGCAACTACCTGGCTGTGTATTTTGTACATACGAACCCGTTTCACCACGTAACACATCGCCACCTGTAGAACGTACAATTTCGTTTGTCACATTGTTAGCAATTGTATTTGATACTAATTGTAATAAGTCGTTGACATCGCCTTGTGATTCTTTAAATTGCTGCACAACAGGAATAGCATTAATTTCTTCTTCAATTTTTGCAATTTTGTCTTCAATCATTTTTAACGCTTTTTCTTTACCTAGGTGTTGAAAGTTTACTGCTTGCTTTTGTAAGCTTTTTAAACTTGCAATACGTTCACGAACAAGTTGGTTTTCATTAATTTGTGCTTCAGCTTTTTTGAAAAACTCAACTTCTGGTGTATTGGCAATCATATGCGCAATTTCATGGGATTTCTTAATTAAATCTTCTTTTGTATACAATACTTGAGTCATTTACGCTTCCACCTTTTCATTTTTTACTACTTCCACAAATTCACCAGTTAATGAATACGAAGTAGCCTCTATTATTTTTACTTTCACTAACTGACCAATCAACTCTGAAGGTGCTTTAAAATTCACGAGACGATTTTTACGCGTATAGCCAGCAAGCACATCATCACGACGTTTACTTGTTCCTTCTACTAACACTTCAACCACTTCGCCCATCAAGCCTTCTAGCGCTTTTCTAGAATATTCTTGTACGACAGCATTTAAACGATGTAGACGTTCCTTTTTCACCTCTTCAGGTACATTATCAACCATTTTAGCGGCTGGCGTTCCTTCACGAGGAGAGTAAATATACGTAAAGGCCATATCAAAGCCTACTTCACGATATAAAGATAACGTCTCTTCGAATTGCTCTTCCGTTTCGTTTGGGTAACCAACAATAATATCCGTTGTTAATGTAACACCTGGGATAGCGGCTTTAATCTTATCTACTAAGCTAAGGAAATGCTCACGACTATATTTGCGCGCCATAATTTTTAATACGTCATTTGAGCCTGATTGTACCGGTAAGTGAATGTGTTCAACTAAATTGCCACCTTTCGCCAATACCTCGATTAAATGATCATCAAAATCACGCGGGTGACTTGTTGTAAAGCGAATACGTGGAATATCTATTTTTCGCAATTCATTCATTAAATCACCAAGTCGATAATCTATGTCCTCAAAATCTTTGCCGTAAGCGTTGACATTTTGCCCTAATAGCATGATTTCTTTATAGCCTGCAGCAGCTAGCTCACGCACTTCTGCTATGATTTCCTCTGGACGGCGACTACGTTCTTTACCACGTGTATAAGGTACAATGCAGTACGTACAAAACTTGTCACAGCCATACATAATATTGACCCAAGCTTTTATGGAACCTAGACGTTTTTTCGGCAAGTTTTCAATAACGTCGCCCTCTTTCGACCAAACCTCCACAACCATTTCTTTCGACATATACGCTTCTTTTAAAATATTTGGTAGGCGATGAATATTGTGCGTACCAAATACCATATCGACGTGTGGATACGTTTTTAAAATTTTATTGACTACGGATTCTTCCTGTGACATACATCCACAGACGCCAATTAACATTTCTGGATTTTTACGTTTATATTTTAGCAGGAAACCAAGCTCTCCAAATACTTTGTTTTCTGCATTTTCACGAATCGCACATGTATTCAGTAACACCACATCTGCTTCTTCGATAATGTCAGTTGAAGTATAGCCAAGTTGCATAAAAATACCAGCCATTACTTCTGTATCATGCTCATTCATCTGACAGCCGTACGTACGGATATAAAACGTCCGCCCTTCACCCATGCCAGCGAATTGTTCAGCAATTTGGAAGTCTTTATGATATTTCACTTCTTCTTTGCCACGTTTTTTTGCATTTTTTAATGAAGGTGCCGTAAAGACCTTCTCAAAATATTTACTATAATCCTTTTCAGGCTTGTCTTCTTTTTTTGGTTGATTGACTTGTTGACTTGTTAAGCGTTGTTCCTCATTCATTGCAGGTCAGGTAACTCCTTTCAAACGAAATCCGTGCATTCGAATTCCCATTTTACTATTATACTGAATGATTACTACTTCCTACAAGGTTTGCGTACTAAATGTCGTGGTTTTGACTTAAATACACTTTCTTAGCCAGAAGAATTCGACATTTCCTCTTTTGTAAAATCTAGTTGCCACTGCTTGCAACAGAAAAAATCACCGATGACAGGTATCAACGGTGATCTTCGTTAAAGCTCGAGATATTTCTTGGTGCGTTGTTGGAAGCCTAAAAGCTTTTTGACACCCAAAGTTTTTAGCCAATCTGTATTGGCAAATGTATAGTTTCCTAAATCATCTGGGAAGTGGGCGTCTGAAGATACGGTAAACTCGACACCTCGTTTCACGAGAACTTGCAAAAATAGTGGACCGGGGCACATTTCTTTAACGGGATAGCGATAATATAACCCTGCGTTTATTTCTGTAGCGGTTTGTGTTGTGACAAGCGCCTGTGCAATCTGTTCATACCATAAAAGATTAAACGCCTCATCCTGCACATGATAATTAAAGACTTTAAAATTATCCAAATGAGCTACAAAATCAAACATATTAGACTGAATCATTTGCACAACCGTAGTATAAAACTGTGTATACGTCATCTGTAAAGTTGGCTGGTCCATCTTTTTAAATAGATGCTCCGTTTGTGGATTATCAAAACCCCAGCCATCTATAAAATGAACCGAGCCAATTACATAATCCCACGGATGCCCTTGTAGGAGCGCAGTCAATTCTTCTTCACCGCCTACAAAATAATCCGCTTCAATCCCTAATCTTAACTCAACACCGTGCTGACGCCATTTATCCTTTGCCTTGTCAATTGCCTTTACGAAATCGTCCATACTTTCTGTCATCACACTATTTAGCCAGTATCGTTGGAGTTGACCGATTTCTGTTGATTCATCCAATTGCATATAACGCTCAAAATAGGGGCGCGTTTCCTTAAACCGATACAAATGATCCACAATGCCTACCTCTCGTAAACCAAGTTGCTTTGCCCGTTGTAAATATAAATCGAGCCATTCTTCACTATAACAGCCATTATGCAATCTTTTAGCAAGCGTTGCCACTTGCCACTCCATTAAAGCTTTCGAGCCATTGTCAACATTTTTTAGGTCATGAAAATTGGCTATAGCTTGTGAAGTTCGCTCCAACCAACGAAAAGAATAAGGGCCCTCCTCTAAATGTACATGATAATCAATTGTCATCAACTCTTCCCTCCACTACATACTGTCCATTGTTCTTCGTACGCTTGCCATTCCTCAGGACAAGCCATTTCACACATGATTTCCGTACATTGTGCCAAATCACAAATTTGATAAAATGATTTGCCATTAAGCTTTGATGCATCCGCTAGTAATATACAATTCTTACTTTGTTGAAGCATTTTTTGGGAAATCAAGGATTCATCTAAATCATAATCATAGACAATGCCATCCTGGATGCCCCCGCATGATAAAAATGCCTTATCAAAGTTCATATGACTTAACCACTCCAACGTCATCGCACCCGCAACTGAAGCTTGCCTTGGATTTGTTGTACCGCCTAGTAAAATAACTTTCCCTGTCATCCGTCTTTCTTCAATGGCGAGATTAAACTGTGCGGCGGCGGCAATAGAATTAGTGACAACCGTAATATCATCAACTGCCATTAAGTAATCCGCTATATGGACTGTCGTTGTCCCTGTATCAACGGCAATCGTATCTCCATCACAGATACGCTGAGCAGCCTGACGCGCAATAGCACATTTCGCCTCTTTATGCATTTGCAGTTTTCGCAAAAATGCTGGCTCCGTTCGAACGTTGGTATATTTGATTGCCCCGCCATGCACTCGGGTCAATAAATGCTGTTGTTCTAGCTCATCCAAATCTCGACGAACTGTTTCAGGTGCTACGAGCAGTGTCTCAGCAATATTTGCTACAATAATTTTGCCATCAAGCTCTAACTGCTTTAAAATAAATTCAAAACGTTCAATTTTTGCATATGTCATGACAGTGCAATCACATCTTCCTTCGCTACATAACAGTTGTAGTTTTTACCCAATTCAAGCGTATGCCCACGTTGATGTAACTGCTCCATTGTAAACATACAGTCACCTTCAAGCGTTGTACGGATAATATTGCCACTCATGAGTGACTGTGTCGCTACACCGCGAAGGCAAAGGTCACCTTCCATCATCTCTAAATGAAGAGCTTCTGGTCGTATGGCAAACTTGTTATTATCCCCAGGTAATTTTTCTCCAATCATTGTCTCTAACACTTGTCTAGGAATAACATTATAATGACCAATGAAATTGGCGATAAATTCACTTTGTGGATTGGTATAAATCTCTGTCGGTGTACCATATTGCGCAATTTGCCCATTACTCATCACAAATATTTTGTCTGACACAGCCATAGCTTCATCTTGATCATGTGTTACTAAAATCATCGTCATGCCAAGCTTGCGTTGTATTGCCCGTAAATCGGTCTGCAATTTTTTTCGTATTTGGGCATCAAGTGCACTAAGAGGTTCATCTAAAAGCAATACTTTCGGTCGCACAATAAGCGCACGTGCAAGCGCTACACGTTGCTGTTGCCCGCCGGATAACTCCTTTGGATAAGCATTCGCTTTTTCTGTCAAATGGACGATATGGAGCATTTCTTGTACACGTTGTTCTAGCTCTGTATTATTAACTTTTTGCATCCGCAAACCAAATGCTATATTTTCTTTAACAGTCATATTGGGAAATAGCGCATAAGATTGAAAAACCATGCCCACTTGGCGCTCTTTCGGTTGAACACCATTCATGTTTTGTCCTTCCAATTGAATTTCTCCTGCTGTAGCATTTGTTAAGCCCGCAATAATACGCAAAATGGTACTTTTCCCACAGCCACTCGGCTCTAAAAGCGTAATTAATTGACCTTTTTCAATTGTCATATCAATATTGGATAAGACAGTTGTTTGGTCATATTTTTTATGAAGTCCTTCAATCACAATATAGCTCATAAATTCGTCGCACCTTTCGAACGTTTCGTTAATATCGCAATAGCGAACGTTAATAAGCCCATCAGAACAATATAAATAAAGACAACTGCGCTAGCAATATGACCGCTCGTACTTAGCTTTTTCATTAAATAAATTTGTACCGTTTCAAAGCGTGAGCCGACGACTAAGTTAATAAGTACAAATTCTCCAAATAGTACGGAAAACGATAATAATGCACCTGCAAACAAGCCTGGATAAACGGTAGGCAACAGTATTTTCGTAAATGCCTGTGTTTTCGTTGCGCCTAATAATTGCGCAGCATCCAATAGCTGTCTTGCATCTACATTACGCAAGCTATTGCGCGTGCCTTGATAAATATAGGGCAAAATACCGATTACATAGGCACCCAATACGACCAAGATCATGGGTACACCTATTGTTGAATACACCCGAATCAAGCCAACAGCTAAAATAATCCCTGGAAATGAATAGACCATTACAACGGCAACTTGAATCCATTTCTCATACTTTGGAAAATACAAAACGATGACAAAAATTGCAGGGACAATAACGATTAGTGCGATGATAACTGCCCCTCCCGCAAGGAGGACAGAGCGGCCAAATGCTTGCATAAATGCCGTATCTTGAAACAGTGTAGCAAGCCACTTGAATGTTAGCCCCTCGGGAAAAATACTTTTATGCCACTTTGACGAAAAAGCATACAGCATTGTTGCTACAATCGGTAATAGCAAATACAACATTAAAAAGAGGAAAATGATATTAGCTAAACTTCTTTTTTTCACTATAATTTCCCCCTCGTCTTTTTAATGCTCCATTCACTTATCAGCATGGCAGTTACCATTGTTACCGCTAGCAATACAGCAATCGCACTTGCCAACTCGGGTTGTGCAAATATATCTCCTTTAATGAGTGCTCCAATACGAATGGCCACTAAATTGTAATTACTATTTGTCAAAGCGTAAGCAGATGCATAGGCACCCATTGCATTGGCAAACAACACACTAAAGGTTCCAACAATCCCTGGTAACATAACAGGTATCCCTACCTTCAGCCAAAACTGTAAAGTAGAAGCTCCTAAAAGAGCGGCTGCTTCCTTCCATTGCTGCTGAATACCATCATAAATTGGATACAATAGCATCAATGCTAATGGCAGTTGAAAATAAATATAAATGACTAATAGACCACTCCAGCTATAAAGGGAAAACGACGATAAAGCGCCAATTTCCCACTTATCAAATAGCAAAGTAAATAATCCACTATTCCCAAGCAATACAATAAACGCAAAAGCTAAAGGAATACCTGAAAAATTTGATGTTAAATTGGTAAGTATTAAAATTTTCTCCCGTACCGGCTGTGAAAAGTGCGTAATGGCATACACTGCAAACAATGTAACGACGAGCGCAATCACAGCCGAAATAACGGATAATGTCAAACTATTTTTAAAACCTTGTAAAATATACGTATTCGTTAAGACAGATTTGTATTGTGCTAACGTAAATCCTTCGCTATTACTAAAGCTCGTTATCAGCATATACAGTAAAGGCACAAGGAAAAATAACAGAACAAGTAATAAGAAAGGTGTAAGCCAGGCAAACGATTGCCGCTTAGAAATCAAAACAATCACTACTTTCTAACTTAAAGATTTTGTTGCTCTTCGGCTTTCAAATTTATAATGAAAATTGTTCAAAATTCCCTGATATTATTCAATGTTTTATTTTACTGTCTGAACTCCCTCTAATAGTAATGGCACCATTTCCTCTGAAGGCGCTATATTTAGCAGGTGACAGCAAAGAGGTGCCACTTGTAGCTGGGATACTACACCGTCTTTTATACCTGCTTTCACTGTTTGAGAGATGACAAACATCGGTACATGTCGATCCTCCATCGTTGTCCCACCATGATTACCATCACTTGTCATCCCATGATCTGCTGTCACAATGACATCATATCCTTGCGCCATGCATTTAGGTATAAACAACGACAATAGGGCATCCACAGCTAATACACGATTACGATATTGCGCTGAATTTGCTGTAAATTTATGCCCGTCATCATCTACATTCATCGGATGAATATATAAAAAATCCGGTTGTTTTTGGTCCATTAACCATGCGGCATCTGCAAACAAATGGCTATCAGGATAATGATCCTCAAAGTAAAACAAGCCATTTTCAATCGGTAGCTGTTTATCGAATTGTAAACGATCTTCCATATGTTGAAAGGGTGCACGATTATAAAGTTCACTTACCCAATAATAGGCAGCCGCTGCAGTCGATAAACCATTGGACTGTGCTAAATGGAATAAACTATTTTGTGTTGATAAGCGCACCGTCATATTACTCGTGACGCCATGAACAATTGGTGGAGTGCCCGTTAAAATCGTTTCATATAATGGTCTCGATAGTGATGGTACTTCCGAACGTACTTCAAAACGCGAGGCCATCTTGCGTTCTACTAAATGTTGCATAAAGCCCATATGTGTACAGGCAGTATCAAAACGAAGTGCATCAACAACAATGAGGACAACTTTGTTATTATTTGGCATGGATTAATACCTGCTCTTGATACATTTGTGGAATTTGCTTTGTTGTTTCCTCCCACTGCTTTTGGTCGCTAACAGGTTGCGCATTTTTATACATATCTGCTGGTAATAATAAATCCTTTACTTCTTGAGGTAATTGCACATTTTCACGAATTGGTCGGGCATAACCCTTTGCTAAGTTCTCCTGTCCTGCATCCGATAAAATATATTCTCGTGTTAACATTGCAGCATGTGGATTTTTTGCATATTTATTAATAACAGTTGCGTAGCCTGATGTGACAGAGCCTTCCGATGGGATGACTACATCAAAACGTTGCTCATCGATTTGATGACGATAACCTAGTGCATTGAAATCCCATAAAATTGCAACATCAATTTCTCCTTTTTCTAAATTAGCGACTGTTGGATCACCTTGTAGGCGTCCTTGTTTTGCTAATTCCGCAAAAAAGTCGATACCCGGCTGAATATTGGATTCATCTCCACCGAAAGCCATTGCTGCAGCTAATATCGCAAATTGTGCTTGGTTTGCAGTTAATGCATCTCCAATGCTGACATGATAGTCGCCATTTTTAAGATCTTCCCAAGACGTTGGGGGATTTTTCACATTGTTTTTATCTGTTAGAAATGCAATTGTCCCTGTATAACCAACAATCCAATGGCCCTCTTCATCTTTTGCCCAGTCAGGAATATCATCCCAATAGGAAGTTTTGTATGGCAATGTTAGACCTTTATCTTTAGCGATTGGACCAAAGGCAATTCCTACGTCGCCAATATCGGCTGTCGCATCGTCTTTTTCTGCTTCAAACTTCGCTAATTCCTCTGCACTCGACATATCTGTGTCCTGATGTTTGAGAGTGTACTCTGTTTCAAGCTCTTGCCATGTCTCTACCCAGTTTGCCCATGTGTCCGGCATACCGACTGAATTGACAGTACCTTCTTGTTTTGCCTTTTCTGTAATTTCATCAAGCGTTAAATCACTTTTGATGTCATTTGCATTAGACGAACTGTCAGAACATGCTGCTAACATAGAAATTGCTAATACACCAACTAAACTTTTCTTCCATAGCTTTTGAATTGCCATGAGTTGGACCCTCCATTTGTTTATGTTTATTTTTATTTGCTTACAACAGTAATCTTATAAAACAAACATTAAGCAAGTATGGATGGATTTAAAATATTTAGTAAAAAATATTGATTGTTTATAAATTTATGTGAAGTTTTTTAAGTCGTAGGGGAGTTATATAAAAGATGCTATTCTATCAAGAAGATAAGGAGGAATCCAGTTACGTATGCGCACGTTTGTTTAGTTTTCAGACGTGCACACACCCTAGATGAATCAAGAAAGTCCTAGAAAATCTGCATATGTATGCGGTTCATTTTCCTTTAAAATCGTTAAAAATGTAAAAGCAAGTTGAACAACTGACCACCATTTCATATTATAGGCCATTTCAAAACGGACAGGTTCTAATGTAAAAACGTCCTGAAAAATATGTAGCGGCTCAATTTGTTCATCCTTTAATATAGATAGAAAACCTAAAAACAATGTATGATCTTTCACTTCAATCATTTTCCCATCAACGAGTGCATCGATATTTTCTGGCTGATGAAATTTACAATGTGTTGCAACATAGCGTTCTAAATCTTGCGCACGTTGTCGTTCTTCTCGTTCCTTTTTTTTCGCAATAAAATCAATGATATTATTCACGAACATCGCCTCTTTTTTTCTTTTATTGTATCATTTTTTCATTTAATTTTACCCGCACACACCCCTATTAATCATTGGATGGATTTCTACTATTAAAAATTGGGTTGCAGATACTTGATGAAACATTGTAAGAATCTGTTGATTTTCGTTGCAGGCTCTTCCTTTCTACGGGCAATCGTGCAGCCCTGCAGTGGTGAGCAATGGATAAAGTGACACGTCATATATGTTCTATATTTCCTAAAAACTAAAGGTTATAGATGTGAATTGATTGATAACCATCATAGATATATTATTAAAAATATTAGTTTTAAAGTTTGATTAACTTGTTGTGTATTTATTTTTTGTAACTAAATAATTTCATGAGAGGAATGATTATAATATGAAGATTTACATATTTATTCTTATGACAGTTGCAATATTATTTAGTTGGTTCAAATATAGAAAAGAAGTGAAAATAGCGAAAAATAAAGAAGAAATTAGAAATGCTTTAGTGCGATTCATGCTGATATTGATTTTATTTTTAATTTTTATAGCAAGTGTTGTTTTGTAAGGTTTAAACATGTAGGAGAGAGGTAACTCTACCCAAACATGCAACTATATTAGGTATACCAATAAAATAAATAGCTTAACGGTTGAAGATTGAGGATTAGTGGACATCACATCCACTTTCCCGCCGAAAATTGTTTGAGTGCCTGGCACCTCCCTCAGAAATTCAGAATTGTTTGGGTGCCTGACACTCAAACAAAAAGACAGAAGGCGTTAAGATATTCCATCTTAATTGCCTTCTGTCTTCATTTTGAAAGCCTCAATCGAGCATAGTGGCTTTCAATGTTTTTACTTACATAAACTCCTGCACAAGTGCATCGAATTCATTTTCGCTCATTTTAATGTCGATATCCGTTAATGGCAACTCAGCGTAGCCAGGTACTTTTTCTTGATAAGAAGTTGTTTCTTTATCTTGATAAATAATACCTGTTACTAAGCCTTCATGCTCCATTACTGTGCGCATTGCCATGCCACGGTCAGCATTATCATAACCTTCAATATCAGCTAGCTTTGTTAAGTTTTCTTTAAACCAATCGTACGTATTCACTTTGTTGTAAGTAACACATGGTGAAAATACGTTGATGAAAGAAAAGCCTTTATGGTTAATGCCCGCTTCAATTATAGCTGTTAATTCTTTAATATCCGTAGAGAAGCCTTGAGCCACAAACGTTGCACCACTTGTTAAAGCTACTTCCAATGGTTTTAATGATGGCTCAATTGCACCACCTGGTGTTGATTTTGTAATAAATCCAGCAGCCGAGCGTGGAGATGTTTGCCCTTTTGTTAAACCGTAAATTTGGTTATCCATCACAACGTATGTGATATTGATGTTACGACGGATGGCATGAATAGTATGACCCATACCAATCGCAAAACCATCTCCGTCACCACCAGAGGCAATGACGTTTAAATCACGATTGGCCATTTTCAAGCCTTGTGCAATTGGTAATGCACGACCATGAATACCGTGGAAACCATATGAATTAATGTAACCTGAAATACGACCTGAACAGCCAATCCCAGAAATAACAGCTAGCTCGTTTGGTTCAATGCCTACATTTGCTGCTGCGCGTTGAATCGCAGCCTGCACAGAGAAGTCGCCACATCCTGGGCACCAGTTCGGTTTCACTGTATTACGAAAATCCTTAAATGTTGCCATTAGCGAGTCAACTCCTTCACTCTATTTTCTAGTTCACCTGGTAAAAATGGTGTACCGTTATATTTTGTAATCATCTCAATCTTATCGTGACCACCAATATTCATTTTCATAATATTAGCTAATTGACCTGTGTAGTTGTTTTCCACAACGATCACTTTTTTCGCTTTCGCTACAAGAGGTGCCATTTCAGCAGAAGGGAATGGGTGAATTAAACGGATATGCGCGTGGTTCACCTTCATGCCTTGTGCGTTTAAACGCTCTTGTACTTCTTCAATCGCTCCACGTGTTGAGTTAAATCCTACTAATAAAACATCCGCTTCTTCATGTGGTGCATTTTTGTAAACTGGTGTATCAAACTTCAGGGCTTCTAGCTTGCGGAAGCGTTTGTCCATTTGTGCACGACGATTGCCTGTTGCTTCAGATGGTTTCCCTGTTTCATCGTGCTCAACACCAGTAACATGGTGGATACCATTTAAGTGACCTGGTAACACACGCGGCGAAATACCGTCTTCTGTATCTTCATAACGTTTGAAGTAAGCTTTATCAGCTGAAGCTTCAATATCATCCGTGACAATTTTACCGCGGCGAATTTCAATTTTATTGTAATCGAATGGTTCAACCGTTTGTTTACCAAGTGATAATTGTAAGTCTGTCATTAAAATAACTGGCAATTGTAATTCCTCTGCAATATTAAACGCTTGAATAGTATCAAAGAATGCTTCTTCCATTGTAGAAGGTGCAATCACCACTTTTGGAATTTCACCATGCGTACCATAAAGCATTGCCATTAAATCAGATTGCTCTTGTTTCGTTGGTAAGCCAGTAGATGTCACGTTGTGTATCGATCACCACTAGAGGTTGCTCAGTCATACCTGAAAGACCGATTGCTTCCATCATAAGTGAAAGACCAGGACCTGCTGACGCTGTAAATGAACGGACACCACCGAAGTTTGCCCCAATCGCCATCGTCGCTGCAGCAATCTCATCTTCTGTTTGAATCACAGCGCCACCGAATTTTGGCAATTTTTTAATAAGGTATTCCATAATTTCAGAGGCAGGTGTAATTGGATAAGCTGCCATAAAACGAGTACCCGCAGCTAATGCCCCAAGTGCTACTGCATCATTACCGATCATAAACATACGGCGGTTACCATCAGCTGGCGCTAATGCCCACTCACCAACGCGATCGCCTAATAATTCATTCATCATGTCATGACCGCGCGCAATGGCCTCCATGTTTTTTTGAACAACCTCTTCACCTTTTTTACCAAAGATGTCATCCACAACATTTTGGAACACAGCGTCTTCTAAGTTTAGAAGTGAAGCAGTAGCTCCAATAGCAACCATGTTTTTCATTAACGTTGTACCTAGTTCAGCTGCCACTTCTGTGAATGGTACGGCAAATAATGGTGCTTTTGAATCCTCTGGCTTTACAGGTTCAAATTTTGCATCGGCTAAAATAATCCCTTTTTCTGTTAATTCTTTATAATTGACGTCGATTGTTTCTTGATCGAACGCCACTAAAATATCTAAATCATCCGCAATGGAACGTACTTCTGTTGGACGAACTGTAATTTTATTATTAGTGTGGCCACCTTTTATACGAGAAGAGAAGTGACGATAACCGTATAGGAAATAACCTAGACGATTCATTGCCATCGAGAAAATCTCACCTGTACTCTCAATCCCTTCACCCTGTTGCCCACCGACTTTCCACGAAAGCTGATGTAACATCTCAACAACTCCTTAAATCCAATGTATACTATTATTTTTTTCCTTCATAAGTTTAACACGAAGAAACGGTCTACACTATTGTTATTCAATGAATTAGACGAAATTCAGACCTTTGACTGAAAATGCTGTTCAAAAAATTGTAATTTTCAATCAATTAAGTATAAAAAATTAACTCACTAATTTCAAGTGCTGAAAAATTCTATAAATTGTATGAGTGACTGGCACGTAAAAAAATCCACTTCGCTTTTTGCGGGCACGACACAAACCGCAACCCTCGATTTTACGAGGCTTGTACGTTGTGTGTATCCCACAGGAGCATTCGTGGATTTTTACTTTATTCGCCCTACTGACAGAGCGATAAATATTCAGAATTGTTTCGGTGACTGGCACTAATAATCGGTGGGGGTTTCCCCCCACCGATTAAAGTTCTACTTTATTATCGAACACGTTTTTCTACTAGCAGCTTTAAGGCTGTACGTTCTTCGCCTGCAATCAAAATATCGGCAAACGCCGGAGCGCAAATTAAATCTGTGCCACTTGGCGCTACAAATCCGCGTGCAATGGCCACTGCTTTTACGGCTTGGTTAAGTGCACCTGCCCCAACTGCCTGCATTTCTGCTTGCCCTTTTTCTCTTATTACCGCGACTAATGCACCTGCAACTGAATTTGGATTAGAGCGTGACGATACTTTTAATGAATCCACAATTATTCCTCCCCGTTTCGCGAATAGTGTTTACGCTCAACAACTCATGTCCCCCTTTTTGGTCCCCAAGTTATTGTCCGTAGCTCATTTTATGCTCGGCAATATGAAAATAGACTATTTTTCAATTCTTATATATTGTAAAGCCTTAAAAAACGAGTTATTTTCTTTCGTTAAATTAGCTCGACACAACAAAAAAACTACTGCACATGAAAAATGCACAGTAGTTTATCTTACGCCTGAAACGGATAGTCCTCATTAATATAAATTCTTTCACAACGCAATGCCTTTCCTGTCTTGTCATCAATCTCAACAAAAAAGCCACTTAACACATCACGACCCTTTTTTGGTACTTCAAAACGAGACGGCATATTTGTTTGGAACTTGTAAATTACACTTTCCTTTGTCATGCCTAAAATTTCATCGTACGGGCCTGTCATACCTACGTCTGTAATATAAGCAGTACCGTTAGGATAAATGCGTGCATCTGCTGTTTGCACATGCGTATGCGTTCCAACGACTGCCGATGCCTTACCATCCAAGTGCCATCCAAGCGCTATTTTTTCGCTTGTCGCTTCTGCGTGGAAATCCACAAATACAAGCGGTGACGTTTTACGAGCTTCTTCAATCAATTGTTCAGCCATTGCAAACGGATCTTCATGCGGTGGCAAAAATACACGACCGTGTAAATTAATAACCGATAATGTAACGCCATTTTTCGCAATTTGCACCATGCCCTTACCTGGTGCCTCAGACGAAAAGTTCGCAGGACGAATTAAATAATCAGCATCATCAATAAAATCAAAAATATCTTTATTATCCCAAGTGTGGTTACCCATAGTAATAACATCTACACCCATTTGTAATAAATCATTATAAATATTACGTGTAATCCCACGACCTGCTGCTGCATTTTCACCATTTGCAATGACAACATCTGGACTATACTTCTTTTTTAATCGTGGTAAATATTTTTCTACCGCATCTCGGCCTATTGAACCGACGATATCTCCAATAAAAATTACTTTCATTTTACAAAACCACTCTTTCTATCAATAACACTCATTAGAGTTTACCATTTTTTCTTCATCAATCGCAAAATATAAAGAAAAACCATCACTAAATTATATCCCTTGTTTGCATTCGCTTGCTTTAATTTCTCTTTTCAGCTTAAAGCATCTCATCCAACTGACATTCATTAACGTTGATGAAGTACCTGTTTTGTTTTACCAGCAGTTTTTTTGTCGTTAGCTAAGCTTTCTTCCGCATGTACTTGCCCTACTAAATAAGGACCAAACCGCCATTTATTCAGTAAATACGTAGCACAGATAGAACATATCGTGCTGCATAAAAATGTAGTGATAATAACAGTAAATACACTTACATCATCTATAAATCTTATAAAAATAGTTTTTAGTAAAATAATAAAAAGAGGATGTAGTAAATAAATCCCAAATGAGTAACGGCTAATAAAAATAACAAACTTAGGCATGTACCTTACTTTATTTGCAACATAGAACAATAGAAAGGCTACGCTCAATGTATAGGGGATTACATCAATCCTCTTGGAGTGAACTTCAGTAATCAAGCCAGACCATTGACTGGCGAGTAATATACCGAGTGTAAGTATACCTACACTCGGTAGGAAATAACGCAATCGCTGGAGTATCAATAAAAACTGCTCATAGTTTTTACCGCAATAATAAGCTATGACAAAATAGGCAATCCAAGCAGGAAATGGCATCTTATTTAACACATTCCATTCCACTTCTAGATAAGGAAGGAACGATAAATACCGAAAAGGATCGAAAAAATTAAAGACTGCAAGGTAAGAAAAATTAACAAGACATGCCGTCATAATCACTTGGTAAGCACGGTATTTGGATACAACAAATTTCACAAATAATGGATGTAAAAAATAAAACTGAAAGACGATTACGATAAAATACCCGTGGAAATCACCTTCAAAAAAATTTAAAATAATCTTCTTATCAAATTCAACATTAGTCATGCTTATTGAATGAAAAGCCGCATCCAAAAAACCGATAAAAATAAACGGAAGAAAAATATAGTTAAAACGTTTTTTATAAAATTTTTTTGGCAGTTGATGTGGATAGGAATAAGCAATAACAAACTCCGAAATAAAAATAAAGACAGGTGTTCCAAACATCAATGCTAATTGAATAGATGTTAGTACAATATATATTGTATTTTTCTCTATATCGAACAAGTCCAATCCTAAAGTGACACTATGCATTAAAACAATTCCTAAACAGGCGACAAACCTTAGTAAAAATATTTCCTTCACAACTGGCTTCATTTTTCCACCTGCCATTTCTAAGCAATCCATCTATTTTCATTCGAGTGTTCTAGCTTGTATGCCTTCCTCACTACCAAGAGAACGCTGCTAGTCATTGGAATACACGTTTTAAATGCAGCAAAATTTCCCGCATCGTTGTAGGTTGGAACATAAAATTCCCCATCACAACTACTAAAATGGTCCATAAAGAAATGCATATAGCTGCTAAAAACCATGCCTTTGCGCTCACAATATGTAGTTCGATTAAAAATAAAAATGGGGATGCCGCGATAAATGCCAAAACACAATTCAGCGCTATTTTTTTAACCGTAATACGTACGGAATTTTTTAATATTTCTTTAGATGTATATAAGATTAAGTCACAAGTACGATAGGCATACGAACACAGTCCGCCTATTAAAATGCCTTCCGCCCCTAAAAATTGCACTAAAACAAAGGACACAGAAAGATTAATGGCCGTTTCAATCATAGCTTGATTTTTTGTCTCTTTAAAATGCCCTGCCGAATTCACTAATGTATTCGCAGGAATTCGTATTGCATTGGCAATGCCTACTAGGACAAAGAGTGCAGCTAACCATGGTCTTATATAGTTTGCATCCTCAACACCCGCTGTATAAATCGTGATAAAAGGCAAAATTAACAGAGCTGTACATGTGTAACCGAAAGCAACGACTGCAAAAAAAATACATTCAAAATGATGAAAATGTCGTTGCAGTGCCTCTTTTTCTTCTTTTACAAGTATGTCTCCAAAGGCTGCTAACATCGCACCGGAGAAAGCTGAAATAAATAATGTAACAGCATTAAATACCATATTGTATACAGTAAATACACTAACCTCTGCAAGTCCAAGAAAAATGGTAATTAACATAAACGGTGTATTAAAAACAACAAGCGAGGCGATTTGATGGATTAAAGCATCCCATCTTTTTTTTATAGCTGGTGTATTTGGTGTTACTTTACTATTAAAATATGGGTATTTTTTTTGGACATATACTTTTAAAAAAAGAATATCTAGTAATAAAAGAATGCTAGAACTGCCAACTACAATAATGACTGAAAAGCCAAGGGTTAGTAAAGTTAGGGATAGCATTGTACTAACAACTAATAAACATGTTTGAATTCGGAACACAATATAGCTTTTTTGATCTGCTGTTAGCAAAACGTAATATTTCCCAATCAAAAAATATTCCCATACACCACTGATACCTAAAATCAGCACCATATAAAAGGCGGTTAGAGGTGACACATCTTCGTTTACCAACAGCGGATAGAACATAGCCAACAAGGCTACTAATACAACAAAAACCATACCCGAACGTCGATAAAAATAATGCGTGGCTGAAAGGATGCCATTTATCTGTTCTTTGTCGTTCATAGCTAATGGTTTGTAAAGTGCTGCGACGGATGCACTACCGATACCCGCTTCTACAATTTTTAAATAACCCAAAAATTGCTTAATCGATGTAACAAGTCCATTCGTAGCAGAACCATAAGTCGTCATAAATAATCGAGGCAAAATAAAATTCATCACGGCGGTAACAACTTGCAACACGACATTGGAAAATAAGTTTAATAAAATTTTCCTTGTTCTCATTTTGCTCCCTTTATAGTCTTACTAATATTGGTTTTTTGTTTGACCCTAGCCAATACATATAGTAAAAAAATAGATTGTCTCTTTAATAAAAAAATGATTAGTTTCACTTTGATTGGCAATTTATTTAGACAAATTGCCTGTAACACCTCATTAATGTCGCGATGTTTAAGCATTTTTTTGAGAAAGGCTCTTTTTTCACGTAAGGTTTTCTCATTCTCTCGATGCAATTCATTCTGGACTCCTGCAATCACTAAATAGGTCAAATAATACTGTAGTTGATTTACGAAATAAGGGGCAGGGGATAACTCTCTCAAATGTTTATATAAGACAAGTGTTTTCTCAAAAAACTGCTGATCATAGCTAGCTGTCATAGAAGAAGGATTTTGGCGATAATGATAAAGATACTGTTTGTCTAATAAATAGATACTTTTCGCATTAAGTAAACTTGGATATGTACAGGCAACATCTTCCCCCATGCGTATTTGATCGTCCACTTGATATTGAAATTTTTCAAGAAGTGACTTTTTAAATAGTTTATTTGAAACAGAAGGAAATAATCCAAACTGATAGTATTGCCCCGCATACAGCATAATCGGGTAAACTTCTTCTATCATCCTATCCTTTTGATATAATCCAGGTTTCACAATTTGCGTAGCTTTAACTTCATAATCTTGATAATTTTCTATAATATCACAAATAACAATATCTACGTTAAAAGCCTGTGCTGCATCACATAGTGCTTGATACATGTCCGCTTCAATCCAATCATCACTATCTACATAGCCAATATATTTTCCTTTCGCAATGCTTAGACCCGCTTTGCGCGCACTAACAAGGCCACCATTTTCTTTATGCACAACAATAATTCTTGCATCACGTGCAGCATAGTCGTCACATATGTTGGGACTATTATCCGTTGAGCCATCGTTGACCAGTATTAATTCAAAGTCCTCAAATGTTTGTCTTAAAATACTATCTAAACATTGCCGTAAATAGAGCTCCACATTATAAATAGGCACAATAATACTTAATAATGGCACTGCTTTACCTCCCAACCTCATGCTCCTGCGTTTTATAAAGTGCTAAGGCAAACATAATCATTAAAATATGAAAAGGGAAATAATCCATAACGAACGAATCAAGTACAGTATTAGCTATTAACATAATATAGAGAGGAATTGCGTTGATGGTTAGGTATTGAAAGTTTGTTTTACTATTACTAATGTTTTGACGGAGAACTTTAGTTAAAGAGAAGATATAGAGTAATGCAAGTGCTACTCCTACTACACCAAGATAATAAGGCGTGGATAGATACATTGTATGTGCCATTTTTGCAGTAGAGAAGCTCGTGCCAAACCCCGCTCCAAAAACAACGATTTTCGTACTTTGTAAAATTTCTGTCGCAAACATATTCCAGCTACTCACTCGACCAGTCGTAATAGCATCTGTCGATGTTCCTGCACCAAAAAAGCGAACCCAATAAATTTCGAATAGTCTCTCGTAAAAAAAAAATAACGAAACACTTAACACTACGACGATAAACGAAGCAAATTTAATCGCTGTTTTAACATTGTGCTTTAGAAACATAATGAACGTTAATAAAATGAATGTGATAAATGTGATAATAAACATTTTAGAATAAGTAAATACACCAAATATAGCTAAAATTATAATAAGCACAATCGGTGTAACTTCTATTTTATTGTCGTAACAATAAAGAACGAGTAAGCACGCAATAGCTATTAGAATTTGCAAACTAAAATAATTCGGATCTAAATCTAAACCTGTAAACCGTGTATTAATGGTACTTGTCGTTTTTACTGTATTAACGATTGTCATGGATTCAATAAAGTGATTAATCGCTGGAACCGAAAAACTTCCCCACCGTACGAGAGCAGCACTTAATAAGCCTACTGCATAGACATACGTATATCTTCTAAAATAACCCTTAGAATCGATGAACAGAACGGCAAAAAAGATGACACTATAATTTAATACAAAGCCAAACGCTTCGATAACATTGCCACTACTAAACAGTGTTGCCATAACAGCAAAAAACCCAAAAAGAACATACGTTAAAACAAGCTGTGTTGAAATCCTCTTCTTGTGTATAAAGAGTGTTACTATACTTAACACAATATAAAAAAAGCATAGCACGACAAAAAGTGAGTGACCTGTTAACTCAAACTTTATGACATACACCCATGAAATAAAAAACAGTAAATAATCAAGTCGATGTGGTTGCTTATCCAACAGCATCGCTGTCATTACAAATAGGATAAAAAGCCAAAGAAAAAGCGGATTATCTGTATACATTTTTAACACAACAAAAATACTGGAAACAATACAGAGCAAAATACTATAATTTTTTCTTTTTACTATCATTGACGATCAAACTCCAATACTAATTGCTCTCGTGCCTTTCGATTTGTATAGCTATTTTCTTCAATATACTTTTTCATCTTGTCGAGACAATCCTTATTTTGGATGATATTAGCAATGACCGCGTAAATATCCTCTATATCCCCATCTGTTATCAATCCATTGAAACCATGTTGTATTTGTTCACCTGCTGCTGCAAAATTCGTCGTAATAACGGGCGTTTCTAATATTAATGCCTCACCAACTACCATCGGATAACCTTCATACGCTGAAGTTAATATCAGGACATCGCTTTCTTTAATAAACGGATATGGATTATGACATTCCCCAACAAATTCAACTACATCATCTACACCTAATTGTAATGCTAATTGTTGATTAAAAAGTAAGTCTGGTCCATCACCTATAATTCGCCAATGCAATCGCCCGATAGAAGACTCTTTTAAAAGCTTACATATATATGGAATAAGGTCGAATCTTTTTGTGGCATTGTCCATTCTACCAACAGATACTAAATCTATCGTTCCTTTTTCAAATGGCGTATAATATGTTGCTAACTCTTTAATTTCCGCTATCGGAAAAAAATTGTAGACAACTTGTATTTTATGTTGATAGGGCGGGAGAAATTTCAGTAAATTTCGCTTACATGCTTCAGAAACACAAATTAATCTATCAAAATTTTTATAGGTTTTGATACAAACCTTATAATTAAAATTTGCTCTTAATGGATCCGTATGTATCCATGCAAGCTTTTTATGTGCCTGTACAAATTGATCGACGAATAAATTTGTACCTCGGTTAAAATAACTATTTGGTGCGTCATTAAAATAAGAAATGGCTATATGATAGTGTTTACTAGGGCGATGATTTTTTAAAAGTAATGTATAAAAGTTGTTGGAGCCAATAATGCGTACAAGCAACATACATACTATGCGCAGCAAAATATGCCAGACATTTTTTCTCTGTTTCACGACATAAAAGGGGGTAGCGATTAGTTGTAATAATAAGTTGCCGATATTTACATTGACGTTAGGAGGGATGTCCTTTAAAAGCTCACCTTCACCAAATGTAAAAATATCAATTTCATATTGTTCATCAACACTAAGTTCTTTTAATGTATTAATTAACGCCTTTTGAATACCGCCCATCTGAAAATTTTGCGCAACAAATAATATTTTCATAAAGTCTGAAATCCCCCTAAAATCCAATATTATGTGTGCTATAAATGGCTATACAATGTAATGATACGCTTTTCCATTTCGCTCCAGCTATAGTGGTCTTCATATAACAGTTTCATTTTACGAGAGATCTCTGGCCATTCTTTTTTGCGCTCAATTAACTTTTCAATAGCTTGTTGTAAACTATGTTGATTATAATCAATTAACTCTCCTAGATTATGTGCTGCTACTACTTCCGACATTCCAGTATTTTTCACCATAATTAAAGGTTTTCCGAGCATCAGTGCCTCATAAAATTTATTCGGTGCTGCATAATAGTGATTAGAAACTTCGGGGTCATAAATGGCAGTCATAATGTCACAACTATTTTCTAAAGCGAGTGTTTTGTCATACGGAATCTTCCCGTAATAGAGGATATTGTCATACTTTTGCGCGAGTTCGGCCAATCCGTCTGCATACTCGCCAAATCCGCCAATATGCAATTCATAGTTTCTATTTGCTTTTACTATTTCAACTAGTTCTTTAATAAGTCTTTCCTTGGCTAATATGCCAACATAGACTATTTTTACTTTATCTTTGTTCAACTGTACGTCATGATTTAACGGCATAGGAAGTGGCGTATTATAAATCACCTCTATTTTTTTGGGTGATGCATTCGCTATTTGACCTTTTCGTTTTTCTGTACAAATAATAACAGCATCCACACGATTCAACAGAGCGATATCTATCTTTTCAACAATCTTTCCTATCATTGCTGGCCCATGAAAGGGAGCAGTAATGGAATCAAACATATCATAAATAACTTTTTTACGGAGTAACTTCCCGCATATCGTGCCGATAAATGCTGTATCGAAGTCACAAGCGTGTATAATATCATAAGTATTTTTATGTTGAAGTAGCCATTGAAATAGTTTTATTTGAAATCGCAATAGTGGAAATAAATTTTTTTTAAATCCGCCACCAAAGGTAGCAGGGATGCCAAACCTTGTGATTTTAATGGGCTGTGTACGCTTTAGAAATTGTACTTTTTCCTTATATTTGCTATCTCTATCCCAAGCTACTATTTGTACATGCCAGTTATTTTTTATAAGGCTGTCCACTTCCTTTTCAACTCTAGGATCTGGAGATATTGGATTACTTCTCATAAAAACAACTCTCATCCCTACTGTCCCCTTATTTATTTAATCCCTTCTATCAGTCATGCATGTTTAATTTTTTGCTTATTTAAAATAATCTCCAACCTTTTTTTGTAAATTGATTGTCAGGTTCATATACGATGACAGGCTGATTATGGATGATTCGTGCATTATTGGCTAAAAAATCATCCACTGCATCTAATTGTTTGTGCTTTTCTAAAAAGCGAAGTCCTTTTTCAAATAACAATGGGCGTGTCGTAACATTATGCACATCCGAACCGTATGTATGAACGAGGTTCGAGCGAACTAATCTCAAAGAGAGCTGTTGAATGGATTTGCCAAAATGGCCAGCTAAACTGCCTGCGGTTATTTGTGCGAGTGCCCCCTCTCGTATAAGTTGCTCCAAGCAACTTGGATCTTCTGCTATGGCTGTATTGCGTTCTGGATGTGCAATGATTGGTGTAATACCCGCTGTCAATAAATTGTAAATTATTGTTCGTGTATATGTCGGTATGTAACCTGATGGAAGCTCTAATAATAAGTAATTCGAATCGGCTAATGTGTGCAACTGCCCGCTCTCTAACAACGCTAAAATATTCCCCGCCAGTCTCACCTCATGCCCAGGATAAAGTGTTAACGACATGTGTCGGTTGTCAATTTCCTGCTGTAATTTTATAATTTGTTCATTCACTTCATGAAAAGGAACATTATATAACGGGTGCAGAACATGTGATGTAGCTATCATAGCTGTAATGCCTTCTGCAATGGCTTGTTCAAATAATTGGAATGTCTCCTCTACTGTTTCTGGACCATCATCAACATTCACTAAAATATGGCTATGCATATCGACCATTACATTTCACTTCCCTATCTATACCCATATCCTAACGGTAATAGTGATCATAATATTCGCCTAGTGGTGTTTTATAATTATTTAAAACGACACCTAAAATATTCGCCTTTGACGCCTCAAGACTTAATTTTGCTTTTAGTACGCTTGTATTTTCCACTACACCACTATTGACAATTAATAGTGTGCCATGGCATTTATTAGCTAAAATTTGCGCATCCGTGACCGATAGCAATGGCGGAGCATCAAAAATAATGATGTCAAAATCTTTTATCAGTTGAACAATGACGCTATCCATCGTTTTAGAAGCTAAAAGTTCTGCTGGATTAGGAGGAATTGGTCCGCTTGTCATAACAAAAAGATTCGGAATCTCTGTACTGTTTAACACTTCTGCCATTTCATATTGTCTAGTCAGTAAATTTGATAGTCCCCTTATATTGGCTAAGCGAAATGTATAATGCATGGTTGGCTTACGTAAATCTGCATCAACAATTAATATCTTTTTTCCTTCTTGTGCAAAGACAACACCTAAATTAGCCACATTTGTGGACTTTCCTTCGCCCGGTGTGGCAGATGTCACTAAAATGGTTTTGATTTCTTGGTCGGGCATTGCAAAGGTAATGTTTGTTCGGATGGTACGAAATTGCTCAGAGACAAAGGAATGACTATTCGCAACTGTCACAAGCTTCCTGCCCATTTTGGCTAGTTTTTTTTTATTTGCTCTTTTATGTTGAAACATTGTTACTCCCTCCTTCTGTTATGAGATTTAATCATATATTTTTATAGGTTGCATCGTTTATTTTGCTAATGATACCCATAATCGGCAAGCCAATGATTTCTTCGATATCTTGCTCTGTCTTAACGGTTGTATCCAAGCATTCTAGTAATACAGCAAAGCCAGCGCTTACGATGAACCCTAGCATCGCAGCAGCCACAATATATAAATTTTTGTTTGGCGCCACTGGCTCAGGCTCGTCATCTAATGTCGCTACTGACAAAATATTAATATTATCTATCGTCATTAACACTTGAATCTCCTCTTGAAATACCCCAGCTACTGTATTGGCAATATTAACTGCCATATCAGCTTGCTTGTCTTGAACGGCAATATTCAAAACTTGAGAATTACTCGCACTCGATACAGTAATCTGTTCTTTTAATTTTTCTGGTGTACTATCTAAATGAAGCCGGCTAATCACTTTCGATAAAATAGCAGGGCTTTGAATAATGACATTATACGTATTAATTAAACGCAAATCCGTTTCCACCTGTTGTACACCTAAACGTGATTGTTGGTCGATATTTTTTTGATTTACTAACAGCTGCGTTTGTGCTTCATAAGTAGGCTTTATGATAAAAAAACTAAAGAACGCCGTGACTAATGCTAAAAAAAGTGCAAAGCTCATAATATACAGCAATTGCTTTCGTACTATTTTCACTACATCTTGCAAGGTGATAGTTTCTTGCAACGACCCTCACTCCTTGACATTACATATACTGGCGATTCTATATTTTTGTCAGTTCTTCTGGCATTTTTCACAAAAAGTTTTATAGTATATTATATTATTGATTGCCTTCTTTTATTCATCTTGAAAAAGAGCTAATACGAAGTGTTTCTTATATAAAATTGGACACAAAAAAAGTGTCCCCCTCTGTGGGAACACTGAACAATACAAGATGTTGTTGTGCATTTTTTACTTGAGCTAAATGTTAGCTCTTTTCAAAAAGGCACTGCTTGATGACTCATGTAAAAAGACCCCTCTTGCTTGTAGCCAAGAGGAGTCTTATATTTTATTATTTCGCGTACTCCACTGCACGTGTTTCGCGGATAACAGTTACTTTAATATGTCCTGGATAATCTAGTTCTTCTTCAATGCGCTTACGAATATCACGCGCAAGTCGATGAGAAGCTAAATCGTCAATTTTTTCTGGTTGAACAATAATACGGATTTCTCGCCCTGCTTGGATGGCATATGATTTTTCAACACCATCGTAACTTTCAGAAATCTCTTCTAATTTTTCTAGTCTGCGAATATAGTTTTCCAGTGTCTCACTTCGAGCACCAGGACGCGCTGCAGATAATGCATCAGCTGCAGCTACTAATACTGCAATGACAGATGTTGCTTCTGTATCACCATGGTGAGAAGCGATACTGTTAATAACAACAGGATGTTCTTTATATTTCGTTGCTAACTCCACGCCGATTTCAACATGGCTTCCTTCAACTTCGTGGTCGATTGCTTTCCCTATATCATGCAATAAGCCAGCACGACGAGCTAACGCTACGTCTTCACCAAGTTCAGCAGCTAGTAAGCCTGCTAAATATGCTACCTCCACCGAATGTTTTAGGACGTTTTGCCCGTAGCTTGTACGATATTTCATGCGGCCCAAAATCTTCATTAGGTCAGGGTGTAGATTGTGGATGCCGATTTCAAATGTCGTTTGTTCCCCTGTTTCACGAATTTGTTCATCTACCTCGCGACGAGATTTTTCAACCATTTCTTCGATGCGAGCAGGGTGAATACGACCATCCTGTACCAGCTTTTCAAGTGCAAGTCGAGCCGTTTCACGACGAATTGGATCAAAACCAGATAAAATAACAGCTTCTGGCGTATCATCGATAATTAAATCGATACCTGTTAACGTTTCGAGTGTACGGATATTTCGACCCTCTCTACCAATAATACGGCACTTCATTTCATCATTTGGCAAGTTCACAACAGAAACAGTTGTTTCTGCTACGTGATCTGCAGCAAAGCGTTGTAGTGCCAATGATAAAATTTCACGCGCCTTTTTATCAGATTCCTCTTTCACACGCGTTTCAGATTCCTTCGTCATCACTGCAATATCAGTTGCTAGCTCTTTTTCTACTTCACTTAAGATAATAGTCTTAGCTTCATCTCTTGTTAATGCAGAAATGCGCTCTAGCTCTGTTTTTTGCGCTGCAACGAGCTCGTCCACTTTGCTTTCCATCTGTTCAATATGCTGTTGTCTTTCAGCTAGAGCTTGTTCTTTACGCTCTAAGCCGGCTTCTCTCTTATTTAGAGCATCATCCTTGCGATCAAGATTCTCTTCTCTTTGCAATAAACGGTTCTCTTGTTTTTGAAGTTCTAAACGACGGTCACGAATGTCATTTTCGGCTTCAGTGCGAAATTTGTGAGTTTCATCTTTGGCTTCAAGTAGTGCTTCTTTCTTTAATGCCTCCGCTTCTCGTTTTCCTTCTTCAACGATTGTTTCAGCGACATGTTTAGCACCAGTGATTTTTGAGTCATTCACTTTTTTCATGTAGATATAGCTAACAGCGGCACCAACGATGAGTCCAAGCAAAGCGGAGATGATAGTAATTCCATCCATATGAACACCTCCTCTTGCTATTTGGGTAATACAGTTTCAGTCGGCGCATACAAAAATTGTACTGCCTATTTTAAAGTCATAATTCAGAAATTATACATATTTAATTGTATAGCTAGCCCCAAGCTCTGTCAAGGATAGACGGGCATCTGTTCGCCTATCTGAAAGAAAAAAAGTAAGTCATATCCATAAGGACTATAAATTTACTGTATCTTTTGTGCTAGATAAAATACCTATGCTCCTTAAAAATGAATTTATTTGGGACAAAGGTGTCAATACAATTATTACCACAATTACGTACATCTTAATACAATTATTTTCACTTTCTTTGACAAAACGAAGACTTCTTTCTTACTGGCTATACTTTAGCAGACGATCAAGCGCAATTCATGCCTATGAAACTACAATGAAAACAAAAAAATCGTCCTCACTCCATTAGAGTGAGAACGATATATTATTATTTGTCATCTTCAAGAAGAAGCATTAACTCTTCATCCATTTCCTCATCATCATGTGCAGCAATGGTATAAGATGATGCAGCTATGCCATAAGAAGAACGAATTTTATTTGCAATTTCTTCTAAAATAGCAGGGTTTTCTTTTAAATATTGTTTTGCGTTTTCACGTCCTTGGCCTATACGCTCATCACCATATGCATACCAAGATCCACTTTTTTGAACGATGTCTAATTCTACACCTAAATCCACCGTTTCGCCTTCTTTAGAAATCCCTTCACCATACATAATATCAACTTCAGCTGTACGGAATGGTGGCGCTACTTTATTTTTGACAATTTTAATTTTCGTACGGTTACCCATAATGTCATTACCTTGTTTGATTGCTTCAGCACGACGTACTTCTAAACGAACTGAGCTATAGAATTTTAGCGCACGACCACCAGGAGTTGTTTCTGGATTTCCGAACATAACACCAATTTTTTCACGAATTTGGTTAATGAAAATAGCGATTGTTTTAGACTTATTAATCGCACCTGAAAGCTTACGTAATGCTTGAGACATTAAACGAGCTTGTAAACCAACGTGCGAGTCACCCATATCGCCTTCGATTTCAGCTTTTGGTACAAGTGCTGCAACAGAGTCAATAACGATAATATCAATCGCCCCACTACGCACTAATGCTTCTGCAATTTCAAGCGCTTGCTCACCTGTATCTGGTTGTGATAGTAATAGTTCATCAATATTTACGCCTAATTTTTGAGCGTAAATTGGATCTAATGCATGTTCAGCATCGATAAATGCTGCTTGTCCGCCCTTAGCTTGTACTTCTGCAATCGCATGAAGCGCAACGGTCGTTTTACCTGATGATTCTGGACCATATACTTCAATAATACGTCCACGTGGATAGCCACCAACACCTAATGCTGCATCAAGCGCTAGCGAACCACTTGAAGATGTAGCAATTTCTAAATCTGTTTTTTCGCCTAGCTTCATGATAGAGCCTTTACCGAAATTCTTTTCAATTTGTTTTAACGCCTGTTCTAAGGCTGCTTTACGATCACTCATTGTTTTTCCTCCTTTGAAACTGTTCACTGTTTTTATCTATCTCTACTATACTTGTTTTTGAGAGAACACGCAAGAAAAAAGCGAACATTTATTCGATTTTTGTGCAAAATAAAAATTTGGATAAGTTTTTCCTACCCAAATTCCCATTTTGAACTATCATAATCAATGCTATTTTTAGTGTAATAGCTTCATAACCTGTACATGCATCTTACACTTTTAGAAGTGATAGACTTGTGAAGCAAGCTAAATACGTTTCTTGTAACCTCGTGCTTCCAATTGCTGCATTAAATAGTGACAAGTAAACTTCACGGCACGCAATCGGTTTGTATTGCGCATACCCGATAAGTGAAGTAAATACGTAATTGGCTCTTCGTCATCTATGGCAATACCAATCCATACCGTTCCTACTGGCTGATGGTCATGTGCTGTAGGACCAGCCGCACCTGTTAGTCCGATACCGATACTTGTACCAAATTTTTGACGTACTGCACTAGCCATTGCCGCAGCACATTCACTGCTCACAATACCGTGCGTATCTAGTAATTGTTGAGAAATGCCAAGCTGCTTTACCTTCGCATCTTCGGTATAGGTCACTAGTCCTCCAATAAGCACATTGCCTACACCTGGTATTTCAGCCAGCTCTGATTGAAATAAACCAGCTGTTAAACTTTCTGCCGCAGCAATCGTTAAATTATTGTCCTGCAACATTTCCACCGTTTTTGAGGCGAGTGAGTCATCATTTATGCCATATTGATAGTCGCCAACAATAGCACGAATTTCTGCCACTTTTGCAGCAATCAACTGGTGCGCGTCGTCCTCTGATTGGTATTCGCTGTTACGCGTAAAGTGACCTCTCCATCAGCTGCTAGCGGGGCAACCGTTGGATTGGTTTGTGTATCTAAAATATCCTGTACATGTACTTCTAACTCTGCTTCCCCAATACCATAAAAACGCATTACGTGAGACACAATTACTCCGCCATCATTAAGCATTTTACCAAGCTTTGGCTTCGCTTCAAATTGGAACATCGGCTCTAATTCTTTTGGAGGGCCAGGAAGTAAAATATAAGTGCAATTATCTTTTGTTAAAATCATTCCTGGTGCCATACCATGATGATTAGCAAGCACCTCACTACCTGCTAATATTAGCGCCTGCTTGCGATTATTGTCCGTCATTGAACGGCCTAGTTTAGCAAAAAACTCCTCAATATATGTCAATGCAACTTGATCGAATACAAGGTCTACTCCAAGATGGCGAGCAATCGTCTCCTTCGTCAAATCATCCTTTGTTGGACCTAAGCCTCCTGAAAAAATAATGAGATTAGCGCGCGATTCCGCAATGCTAATTGCTTCTTCTAACCGTTTTGAATTGTCACCAACAACGGTATGATAAAACACATTAATTCCTAACTCAGATAGCTGATTTGAAATAAATTTTGCATTTGTATTTGTAATCTGTCCAAGTAATAACTCTGAGCCAACTGCAAGGATTTCAGCATTCATAATCCACAAGACCTTTCTTATTTAGACTCAAGTAACACACGTCGATTTAGATAGAAATAATCCCATCCAGACCATAGTGTAAAGAATAATGCAATATATAGCATTATTTTATCAAATGGGATACCGAAATACACAAATATTGTATTGTGTAAAAGGGCTGCTGCAATCGCAACAATTTGTGCCCATGTTTTGATCTTGCCAAGCTGATTGGCTGCTACCACTTCTCCACCGCCTGCAAGAATTAAACGTAAGCCAGTTACAGCAAATTCGCGGCTAATAATAACAATAATAATCCAAGCTGGTGCCATACCAAGCTCTACCATTAGAATAAACGCTGCAGAAACAAGTAACTTATCTGCTAATGGGTCTAAAAATTTACCAAACGTTGTTACAAGATTATACTTTCTCGCATAGTAACCATCTACCCAATCCGTAGTCGATGCAATAATAAAAATAAGAGCTCCCACAAAATGATGGACTGGCATCTCTGCACTAAATAAGGTCATTGTTCCCCAGCCGAAATCAAACATCATAACAATGACAAAAAACGGAATAAGTAAGATACGTGAAATGGTAATTTTATTTGGAATGTTCATTTTACTAACACCTTTCATGATGAAAGAAAGTAGTCATCATAGGATGACTACTGTTCTTTATTGAAATTGACGACAATATTTTGCGTTACGATTTGCTGTGCATACGTTAAAAGCTCGTCATTAATATAGACCTTAGCTTGCGTAGAATTACCTAAACGAATACGTGCATAGCTTTGTGCTGTTGCATCAAACTCTACAATTTCCCCCGCTTTATACACACGCGTATCAGTCAGTAATTCTTGCTGCTGTTGGTTACGAATACCAATAAATGTAGGTCCTGATACTTCAATCCGTATTTTAAATGTATCAGTACCCGTTAAAGTGTAAGATGTTGTAGCGCCATCTGCTTCGATTGTACCTGCTGAAATCGTTTGCTTAACCTCTTCGGTTTTACTATCATCTGGTGTTACATCTTCTGTCTGCTCTTTTTCTGTATTAGCTTGAGCTTTTTTATCTTCTTCCTCTTTATCTTTTTCATTATCTATTGGTTTTGGTTTTTTATCGTACTCCATTACTGGTGGTGTATCATTACTTTCACCCGTTCCTGAGTTGCTTCTATTTTGAAATAGAACCCAAATTGCAACGATAATAACAATAATAAATAAAGCGACAATGACTTTCGGCATAGCCTCCATCATTTTATTCGAAGAGGTTTTTGAAACCTTTCTTCTAGTTGAAGTTTGAGTCAATGATTGGCTAACTTGGTCGTTCGGTGTCCCTGGCAATTCGCTTTTAAATGTCTCTAAAATTTCCTCTGGATTTAACCCAACAGCCTCTGCATATTGTTTAATAAAAGCTCGTACATAAAACGAACCTGGCATAATTGAATAATTGCCTTCTTCAATACCTACTAAATAACGTTTTTGAATTTTCGTTATTTCTTGTAAATCGTCTAAGCTGTAGCCTTTAGACAGTCTCGCCTCTTTCAGTCGAGTCCCTAATTCCGCCACTAATAACACCTACTTTAATATCAAATTAAAAATTAAATCCTCCAAATGAATCGGATTCGGACATCATATGATTTTTTTCCATTATTTCATAAGTAATTTCTTCATCTGGGTGATGCCGTAGTTCAATGATATAATCAAAATCCTCAATCTTATATTCAGAATGCTGAACAAACATATCTGGATGCTCTACAACTTTAATCGAAGGCATATTCATCATTTCACGCACTAATTGCAAATGTCGCTCATCAGCGGAACGACGTGTTACAATGCCGTCCAGTATAAAAATATTATTGTCACTGAATTCATCGCCTGCAAGCTTATTACGAATAGTTTGTTTAATCATTGTAGATGATAAAAAAATCCACTTTTTATTGGCACAAACACTTGCCGCAACAATAGATTCCGTTTTACCAACCCGAGGCATCCCACGTATCCCAATGAGTTTATGACCTTCCTTTTTAAAGAGTTCTGCCATAAAATCCACTAAAATACCTAGTTCATCTCGGACGAAGCGAAAAGTATTTTTTTCATCTGCATCTCGAGGAATATAATGACCATGCCTAATAGCTAAACGATCACGGAGTTTTGGTTGTCGAAATTTAGTAACGTGGATATGTTCCATTGTCGAAACAATTGTACGAAAACGCTCAATTGCTTCATCATTGTCTGTATGCACTAGCATACCACGCCGGTCTTCATCGACACCATTTATTGATATAATATTGACACGAAGCATCCCTAAAAGTGAAGCAATATCTCCTAATAATCCAGGGCGATTCACCTGAATTTCATATTCAAAGTACCAATCGCTCAAACACACTCGTTCCCTTCCTATTAGTTAACGTAAAAAATCTTTTATAAGTTCCATCATAGCTGATTTTTTATGTAATGGAAAGTTAGAATACATGGAATTATAGCGTTATTTTTAAATTCTTACTAAAATTTATTGTCCCACCGGAAATAGACTTACATACGTTCCCTTTTCCACGCAAATATCGATTTTTAATATAGAAAAAAGAGGAGAGTAGCTCTCCTCTTTTTTTACTGTACATGTTTATTTTGCACAAGTTTTACGACACAATTCGCCAACGCTTGCTTTTCATCATCAGAGGCAACGCCCCATAAATCCGACAGCACTCGTTCTTGTTCATTTTTAGGGTCGATATTTGTCGCCAAATATTCGCCAATTTGTACAGCAGCTTGTTGAATCATTTTCTTTGGCATACCGCTTGATTCAGCCTGCATAACATTTTGTCCTAAAAAAGATGTCCATTTTTGCCAGTTTTCTAAAATGGTCATATGTTTCCTCCTCCTTTACACATGTAGTATGTGCAAAAAGAAGAGATATTATATGTACCAACCACCATTTAATCGAATTATTTGTCCTGTCACATAATTTGCTTTTCCTGACAGATAAAAACGAACCATTTCAGCTACATCTGTTGTATGACCGACTGAACCTAATGGAATATCTTCTAAAATGTACTGTAGTTCTTCATTACTTAAATGATTATTCATCGAAGTATTGATAAAGCCTGGGGCAATTGCATTAACACGAATACCAGATAATGCAGCCTCTTTGGCATAGGATTTCACAAAAGCATGCTGTGCACCTTTTACCGTTGCGTAAAGTGCTTCTCCAGCAGATCCTGCTTCGCCCCAAATAGAACCGATAAAAAGCACATAACTGACATCATGAGTACGTAGTTTTGAAGATAATAAAGCTGTTAATTGCATCGGGTTTTGCACATGAACACGCCATAATGCATCCATTTCCTCCGCTGTTGTATCCTCCAACAAGGCATAATGTGCTTGCCCGTTCGCAAAAACAATTGCTTGGACACTAAATACTTGTGAAGCCAATTTTTGCGCTGCTTGTATATTTGTAAAATCTCCTTGTACAAGCATAAATTCCTGCGCTGGAAAATCGCCTGCGAGCGTATCACATAAAACTTGTGCCATTTGCTTGTTATGGGCATAATGCACGTAGAGAGACCAGCCGTCTTGTGCCAAACTTCGACAAATAGCACGACCGATCTCACCCGATGCACCTACTATTAGGGCAAATTTTTTCATTATGCGCCCTTTTCTGTTGGTAACACTTTGAATACAGTTTGTTGAGATTCACCTTGGATAGAAGCAAACGCTTTAGTTAAATCTTCAATTGTTAATTCTTCTAAGACAGGGACAACGTCGAATAAATTCATATCATTAAAAGAATAACGTGTAAATTGATTCGCGATAAATTCGATTGAATTTAATGCACGTAAGAAAAAGCCGATTTTTTTACGCTTGATGCGTTCTAAATCTGCACTGGCAAATTGCGCACCTTTTTCGTATTTTTCTAATTCAGCTTTAATGGCTTTTGCTAATGCATCAGGTTCTGTAGAATCAGAGCCAATCAACGCAAAGCCAAAACCTTTTTCTAACGTAAAGTCAAACGCATAGGATTCATCAATCAAGCCTTCATCATAAACGCGTTCATAAAAGCTTGAAGTTCGCCCAAAAATAAGCTCTAATGCAATTTGTACGGATAGCTCATGTTTTAACATTTCTCGGCCAGACAAATTCGTGTCTTTCGCTTTTAAGCCCATGTAGACCTTTGGTTTTTGCACATCCATGTGCAATGTGCGTTCTTTTACAGCAACATCCGTTGGCTCTTCCTCAAAGAAACGCTGAATTGGTGTAGGCTCTGGGAACTCTTTTTTGCCTTGATTTTCACGTATAAATGCCATCATTTCTTCAGGCTCCACGGCACCAATAGCAAATAATAGCATATTAGATGGATGATAAAACGTATTGTAACACGTATATAGATGGTCAGCTGTAATGCCGTCAATTGATTCAATTGTCCCCGCAATATCAATTTTCACTGGGTGAGTATGATACATATTTTCAATTGTGCCAAAGTATAGGCGCCAATCTGGTTGGTCATCATACATTGTAATTTCCTGACCAATGATCCCTTTTTCTTTATTAACCGTAGCCTCTGTAAAGTATGGCTCTTGAACAAAATTCAATAAAGTTTCAGTGCTTTTATAAATATTATCTGTTGATGAAAATAAATACGCAGTCCGTGTGAAAGAAGTAAAAGCATTGGCTGAAGCACCATATTCGCTAAATTTTTGGAACACATCGCCATCTTCTTTTTCAAACATCTTATGCTCTAAAAAGTGGGCAATACCATCCGGTACTGTAATGCTTTGCGATTCTCCAAGCGGTACAAATGTGCGGTCAACAGAACCGTACTTCGTTGTGAACGTTACAAACGTTTTTGAGAATCCTTTTTTTGGTAAAATATAGACATCCAAGCCATTCTCTAGTTTTTCATAGTATAGTGTTTCATCTAATTGTTTGAATTCAATTGTTTTCATTGTGCGGTTTGCTCCTTTCCACTTAAGAAATAGACCGCTTCTAACTTCACTTGTTTCGCCATGTCGACAACATCTTCTTTTGTCACAGCTTGCCACTTCGTTGCCCAAGCTTCGACAGAAAATTCCTCTGGTAAATCTTTGTATTGGTCAAAAATTTCAATTTGACCACGCGCAGAATCAAGCGATTCCTTTAACTGATTTGTCAGCATCGCTTTCGTTTGGTCTAATTCTAAATCGGTAATATTCCCTGCTTGTATTGCCACAAGTTGTTCTTTAATCAAATTTAGTGCTTTTTCTTCATTTTTCGCCTCAATGCCAGACACCACAAATAATAAGCCATAATGTGATGCATATGAGCTAGAAGCATAGTAGGTCAAACTTTCTTTTTCACGAACATTCATAAATAATTTGGCATGTGGATAACCACCGAAAACACCATTAAAGATTTGCATTTTAGCAAAATCTGCATCACCAAATCGCACTGGTGTACTAAAGCCAATATGCAGTTTCCCTTGCTTCATTTCCTGTTGTTCGCGTACATAATCATTTTGTGGGTGTTTCTGAGGCACAACAGTTGGAATTTCTTCTGGTACACGATCTTTAAAAGGCAGTGCCTTTTTAAGTTTTGCAACAAGCTCATCTTCATTGATATCGCCTGCAACATAAATATCGATTTTGTCAGTAGTTAGCATTGATTCGTACGCTGCCACTAAAGATGCTGGAGTAATACTTTGGATGTCTTCCACTGTCCCATTTGCTGAAATAGAGGCAGGCTCATTTGGACGTAAAATTTCTTGAAGACGCATCTGTGCAAAGCGAGACTTATCATCAAAAATAGATTCAATACGTTGAATGACCATTTTCTTTTCGCGTTCTACAATGGATTCCTTAAATATACCGTTTTCTAAATTCGGCTCAAAAATTGCTGTATGCATGATGCCTAGCACATCGTTTAATACACTTGTATTCGCCAAATATTGATCGTTTACGGTTTCAACATTCATCAATACCGTATGCTCGTTACCACGCTTTGATGTATCAAAATACAACACTGTTCCGTATAGGTCATCTAAAAAACTACGAAAAGCAGCAGTTGTTGTATATTTTGCATTGCTATGTTGCAATACATTGGTTAACACCGTACGTTCAGACGCACTTTTGGCTGTTAATGCTCTTCTCCATTTTATCGAGAAATTTACTGTTTTAAATTGGGTCGTTTGTCGGATATGCAAATTGACACCTTTTGCAAAAGGTATTGTTTTAAACATATGAAACCCTCCTATCTTTCTTAATATAACAATGTACTACAAATACTATACATGTCTATTGTCTATAATTGCAAAAAGAATCCAAAGTATGTATGTGGAAAGGTAAAATAATTTACTGCATAAGGCAAAAGACTGGGCATGGTTTGCCCAGTCTTTTTATTCGCTTCATTTCTTTCCAACCTCGTCCAGTCATTCAACGAATAAAACCTGTTGCCTGATACTTATCGTTTGCCTTTAATGTAAGGTTGACCACTTGCTTTTGGTGCATTTGCTTTCCCAATAAATCCGGCTAACGCAAAAATCGTTAATACATAAGGTAAAATTTGTAGATATACTGCTGGAATATCTTGCACATACGGAATTTGATTCCCTGCAATACTTAATGTTTGGGCTAAACCAAAGAATAACGCTGCCCCAAGCGCTCCGATTGGATGCCATTTACCAAAAATCATCGCCGCAAGTGCCATGAACCCTTGCCCAGCAATCGTTGCATGTGAGAAATTCCCTGTAATTGTTTGTGCATAAACCGCACCACCCAGACCACCAAGTGCACCTGAAATAACAACAGCAATATAGCGCATTTTATTAACTTTTACACCCATTGTATCAGCTGCCATTGGGTGTTCTCCTACTGCACGTAAACGTAAACCAAACGGTGTTTTATAAATGATAAACCAAGCACCTATTGCCACAGCAAAGGCTAAAATCGAAGTGCTATATACGTTATGGAATAATAATGGTCCAAAGAACGGAATATCCTCTAAGTAAGGAACAGCAAAACGACGAATTGGTTGTTCAATCATATCTGTCTGACCTTTATCATAAATCATTTTCACTAAGAATACTGTAACCGCTAAACCAAGTAAGTTAATAGCTACCCCTGAAACCGTTTGATCGGCACGGAATGAAATCGCTGCGACGGCATGTAGCAAGGAGAAAATTCCTCCGATAACCACTGCTGCAAGCATTGCCACCCATACTGTTGCGGAACCTAATTGTGATGCATACTCTAAATTGACAAAAATACCAACAAATGCGCCGACAATCATTAAACCTTCTAGCCCGATGTTAACAACACCTGAACGTTCAGAGAATACACCACCGATTGCAGTGAAAATTAATGGTGTCGCATAAAGGATTGCAGAAGGGATGATGAAATATAACATTTCTAAAAAGCTCATGTTATTGTCCCTCCTTTTTCTTACTTAACTTTTGTAATCCTACTCGAATAACGTAGCCTGAAGCTACAAAGAAAATAATCAAGGCGATAATAATTGATACGATTTCCTCTGGAATACCTGCAGCATTCGGCATATTAAGCGCACCATATTTTAACGAGCCAAATAAAGAAGCCCCGAATACTACGCCAAGAGGTGTATTTGCCCCAAGTAAGGCAACAGCGATACCATCAAAACCAATCCCTGTGAAGCCAGCTTTAATGGATGCATTTTGGAAAGTACCAAGTGCCTCCATGGCACCACCAAGACCAGCAAACATACCTGAAATCGTCATAGCTAATATAACGTTTTTATTGACACTCATACCAGCATATTCAGCCGCATGTTGGTTAAAACCAACTGCTTTTAACTCATAACCACGCGTTGTTTTTTCTAAAATAAACCACATTACCATTACCATCAGAAGTGCAATCAGAATCCCATAGTGAAGACTTGAGTTGTCTGTTAGCTCTCTTAAAAACGGAGAACGTAATGAAGCCGATTCAAGAACACGTTCTGTTTTAAAGCTACCATCTGACAATTTTTTTATAACAGCGTTCGCAATATAAAGCGCTGTGTAGTTTAACATAATTGTCGCAATTACTTCATGAACTTTAAATTTCGCTTTTAAGAAACCTGCAATAAAGAAATTAAATGCACCTGCTGCTGCAGCAAGTAATGCCAATGGCAAGTGAATAATTTTTGGTAGTTCAAAAGCATAGCCAACCCATGCTGCTGCAAGCCAACCTAAAATTAACTGACCTTCAACCCCGATGTTGAATAAGCCAGTACGGAAAGCAAATGCTACCGCTAGACCTGCTAAAATATACGGTGTTATTTGACGAATTGTGTTCCCGATTGAATATGAATCTCCAAAAATACCTGTCCAAAGAGCACTATACCCTTGGATTGGGTCATAGCCGCTGACTACCATTACGATAGCACCAACAATTAAACCGATAATGATTGAGATGATAGGAACGAGTATATTAATGACACGATTTGACATTAGTCGTTCCCCTCCTTCGCTATATTTGTGCTATTTTTTTTACTTTGTCCCGCCATTAATAGACCAAGCTCTTGCTCTGTTGTTTCTTTTGGATTTAACTCATCCACAATTTGACCGTCATAAATAACAGCGATTCGGTCTGAAACATTCATTACTTCATCTAATTCAAATGAAATTAATAATACGGCTTTCCCTTTATCACGCTGCTCGATTAGTCTAGAGTGAATAAATTCAATTGCCCCTACGTCTAGCCCACGTGTCGGAAGTGCTGCAATCAGTAGATCCGGATCTCGGTCAATTTCACGACCAATAATCGCTTTTTGCTGGTTACCACCCGAAAGAGCTCGTGCAGGCGTCATCTCGCCATTCCCTGTACGCACATCATATTCTTGAATAACTTGTTTCGCTTTTTCCGATACCTTTTTATAATCCATTACAAAGCCTTTAGCAATCGGTGGTTGATAATATGTTTGGAGTGCAATATTGTGACCGATTGGGAAATCTAACACTAGTCCATGCTTATGACGGTCTTGTGGAATATGCCCTACACCTTGTTCTGTAATTTTACGTGGTTTCATGTTCGTTACATCTTTGCCGTTAAGCTTTACCGTACCGCTTTTCACTTTACGTAAACCCGTAATTGCCTCGATTAACTCTGATTGACCATTACCATCAATACCAGCAATCCCGACAATTTCACCTTTGCGAACATTAAGGTTAAGACCTTTTACTTTATCGATATTACGGTAGTCTGTTACGACTAACTTCTCAATCGTTAGTACTTCCTCGGTTGGATTAGCATCTATTTTTTCTGTTTTAAACTCAACCTGACGACCAACCATTAATTCTGCTAATTGGTCAGGGTTTGTTTCAGCCGTTACAACTGTACCAATCCCTTCACGAATAATTGTCACTCGATCAGATACATCCATAATTTCTTTCAGCTTATGTGTAATTAAAATAATCGATTTACCTTCAGCGATTAATCGGCGCATAATTTGAATAAGCTCTGTAATTTCTTGTGGCGTTAAAGAAGCAGTCGGTTCATCAAAAATTAAAATTTCTGCGCCACGATATAGCGTTTTTAAAATCTCAACACGTTGCTGCATTCCTACAGTGATGTCTTCGATTTTTGCATTTGGATCTACATCGAGCCCATACTTCTCAGAAAGCGCTTGCACCTTTTTCGCTGCATCTTTAATATGGACTACACCCATTCTTGTAGGTTCTGAACCTAAAATAATGTTTTCTGTTACTGTAAAGTTTTCCACCAACATAAAGTGTTGATGCACCATGCCAATTCCCAAATCATTGGCAACATTCGGGTTTGTAATTTTAACAGCTTTCCCACGAACACGAATTTCTCCACCCTCTGGCTGATACAGACCGAAAAGGACGTTCATTAAAGTCGATTTACCTGCACCATTTTCTCCTAGCAGTGCATGAATCTCGCCTTTTTTTAGTTGGAGGGTGATGTTATTATTTGCTACGAATCCACCAAACTCTTTGCGGATTCCAAGCATCTCAATCACGTATTCCAATATTGTCACTCCCTTATTAGGCAATTTTCTCTAAAATAATTTTTATTCACTAGTGTATTTCTTCCTGCCTCTATTGCAATACAGCACAACCCTCACCTAAAGATAAGGCATTTTGTAATTGAAAAATAAATTAATACAGGAAAGGTCATCGTTAGAAACCTTTCTTCTATTAACTTGTTACCATCATATCTTAAACTTACGATAATCTAATATAATAATTCTATTTATATATGGAAAAAATATATAAAAATAAAATGTATCCAAACAGAGTATTACAAATAGTCGAAATATAACGATAGATTGAAAAATCATCATAAGGGCAGTTGTAAAGCCCTTATGATGATTAAGAGATGAATTATTTTTCCACTTTTTCTGGAACTACGATTTCACCGCTAATAATTTTTTCTTTATATTCGTCAATAACAGCTTGTACGTCTGCTGGGATTGCACCACGAGAATCAGCCAGTTTCACACCGTCTTCAGCAAGACCGTAAACAACTGTTGTACCGCCTGGGAATTCACCATTTTTCGCTTTGTTTGAGAAATCTACTACTGCAGTGTTAACACCTTTTAACATAGAAGTTAAAGTAACGTTTGTTTTATCATCTACTTTACCTTCATCATATTGGTCAGCATCTACACCGATTACCCATACGTTTGCCTTAGGGTCTTTTGCTTTACGCTCTTTTGCTTCAGAGAATACACCGTTACCAGTTGCACCAGCAGCGTGGAAAATAATATCTACGCCTGAAGAGTACATGCTGTTAGCCGCAATTTTACCAAGGTCCGCTTTATCAAATGCAGCTGTATAGTTGCGTTGAATTTCTATATCAGGGTTAACAGCTTTAGCACCTTCAACGAAACCAGCTTCAAAACGATTGATAACTGGAATATCTACGCCACCTACGAAGCCGATTTTACCTGTTTTAGACATTTTAGCAGCCGCTACACCTGCTAAAAATGCACCTTCTTGCTCTTTGAACATGATAGATACAACGTTATCAGCTTTTACTTCAGCATCGATTAATGCAAAGTGTTTGTCTGGGTTGTCAGCAGCTACCGCTTCAACAGCATCAGCCATCATGAAACCAATACCAAATACTAAGTCAAAGTCACGACGTAGTAAATTGTTTAAGTTCGTTTCGTAGTCAGCGTCAGAAGCTGATTGTAAGTAGTCGAAACCACCCTTACCTTTTTTCAGGTTGTGTTCTTTACCATAAGCTTGAACACCTTCCCATGCTGATTGGTTAAATGATTTGTCGTCAACGCCACCTACGTCAGTAACCATTGCTACTGAAAAAGTTTCTTCTGTCTTGTTATCGCCTGATGAAGCATTGTCTTTTGCAGGTTTTTCTTCGTCTTTCGTACCACATGCACCTAAAATTGCACTTGCAGCTAAAACTGATGATAAGACTAAACCAAATTTACGTTTTTTCATTTTGTTAACCCCCCAAGGTATTGTAATTAGCAGGAAAATAATTTAGAAATGTTCTACACCCGTTTACGTACTACATGGAAGCTGAATTTATCAGCTCGGAAATAATTTTTTGAATACAGCACTACTTGATCATTGTCATCGTAATGGAGCTGTTTCAATACTAAAAGAGCTGTTTCACGACCACAATTTAAAATCGGTGATGCTTGTTCATGATACCCAACCGGATCAATATACGTTACAGCATAGGCAACATGAATTTTACCCGATTGCTCAAGTGCCGAGAAAAGGGAAACTTCTTTTTTGTCAACAAAGTCAGTAGGCAGGAAGCTAGCTGGTAGTTTGTCTATACAATAAACTACTGGCTCACCATCTGCTGTTCTGACGCGTTCAATCGTGAGTATTTTATCTTCGCCATCACATTGGAAGCGTTTTAAATCTTCATCAGAAGGGATATTCTCAGTTGCCTTTAAAAACTTAGACCCTGGTTCCATACCTGCTGTTTCGATCATAGAAGAAATACTGGATAAATGCTCGATGCCTGATGTAAACAACGGCTTAGGATTGACAAATGTACCAACCCCATGTCGACGCACAATCACATTTTCCTCTTCCAACAGTCGAAGCGCCTCTCTAAGTGTTGCTCGACTTACTCCTAGTGATTTCGATAATTCAAATTCTGATGGAAGTTTTTCATTTTCTTTGAAAACGCCCGTCTCGATGTCAGACTTTAAACGATCAATTACTTGAAGATAGAGATGACGATGATCTGCTTTAATAGTCACATAAATCACCACCAAAATCAGAGATCAGACATCTGATGTACAACATTCCTACTAATCGTTCATAAATATAACATTTTTGCAGAATGAAATAAACTATTTTGAGCAAAATCAATAATAGAAATCATCCTTTCCTTACTTTCGACGCAAACATTTGGACATAAATTCCGCAATGACCCCATGTTTTTTCCTTAATTATCATATTGATGAATTAGCACCTGTCGAGGCTTACTTCCCTCTGGAGGCCCTACAATACCGCGTTGTTCCATCTGATCGACAATGCGCGCAGCACGCGAATAACCAATTCGGAAGCGACGTTGTAGCATTGATACCGAAGCGGTCTGCATATTTACTACTAATTGCACAGCCTCGTCAAATAATTCATCCGTTTCTTCTAAAACAGTCTCTTCTTCACTTGGAATCATCTCTTCCTGATACTGTGCTTTTTGTTGTTCTATAACAAAGTCAACAACCGCTTCTACTTCCTGATCAGATAAAAAGGCACCTTGCACGCGTTTCGGCTTCGATGCACCAGCAGGTAAAAATAACATATCGCCACGTCCAAGCAGGCGCTCTGCTCCACCCATATCTAAAATCGTTCTCGAATCAATTGCAGATGATACTGCAAATGCGATTCGAGATGGGATATTCGCCTTAATAACACCCGTTAGAACGTCTACACTTGGTCTTTGTGTCGCTAATATTAAATGGATGCCCGCTGCTCGCGCCATTTGTGCTAAACGCGTAATGGAATCCTCGACGTCATTTGAAGCAACCATCATTAAGTCTGCTAACTCATCTACAATAACTACGATGTATGGCAATTTAGGGTGCTTTTCCTCTGTTTGTTCATTGACCTTTTGGACATGCCCATTATAACCTTCAATATTTCTCGTGCCCGTATGTGAAAATAAATCATAGCGTCGTTCCATTTCTGAAACGACCTTTTTCAGTGCTTGTGACGCTTTGCGCGCATCGGTTACAACCGGTGCTAACAAATGAGGGATTCCATTATAAACATTCAATTCCACCATTTTCGGGTCAATCATCATCAGTTTGACTTCATGTGGCTTTGTACGCATTAGTATGGATACGACAATGCCATTTATACACACACTTTTCCCGCTGCCCGTTGAACCTGCCACAAGTAAATGCGGCATTTTATTGAGTTCTGCTAACACAGCTTGTCCTGTAATATCACGCCCTAAAGCTACTTGTAATAGCGATTCCGGCTTTGCTCCGTCTTTTGACTCTAGTACTTCTCGCAATGTAACGATTGCTACCTCACTATTTGGAACTTCAATACCAATGGCAGACTTTCCAGGAATCGGTGCCTCCATCCGAATATCTTTCGCTGCAAGTGCCAATGCAAGATCATCTTGTAGGTTGACAATTTTACTGACTTTTACACCAATATCCGGTAAAATCTCATACTTTGTTACAGCAGGTCCCAAATGAACTTGTGTCACTTTGGCTTTTACACCAAAGCTTTGCAATGTTTGCTCTAGCTTTTTCGCATTTGCCTGAATAACGGAATATTCACCGCTTTGGTCATGTTGTGGAGGCATTTGTAATAAATTGAATGAAGGAAGCTGATAATCTGCATTTTCCACAGCGTCTGCACTACCAATATGAACATCATCAATAAGCTCTCCGTCTTCAATCTCCGCAGGCTCTACAGTCTGCAATGGTTCTACTCGCTCATGTGAAACATTTTGCGTAAAGGCAGAAATAATTGGCTCATGAGGAACTTCCTCTTCTTCCTCATAGGCTGCTTGCACGTGATTGACCGCTGCAACCTCGTCTGTACTTTCCGCTCTGGAACGGCGACTTTTCGGCTTCTTTGGCGTATTTTTTTTCTTTTCTTGCTGCTTTTTTTGCCATTTTCCAAAGAGCACAGGCATTTTTTCAGCTAAATATGGAACGAGTGCTTTTCCTGTAACTAGAATTAAGCCGATAAAGAAAATAACCCAAGCTACCACTTTGGCTCCTGTAGCTTCAAATAATACATGAAGACCGCTAAATAACAGTGCACCTACCATACCACCGCCAAGTGCATTACTTCGATGGACTACACCATCCGTATCGATTAATATTCGCCACGACTCCCTCAAAACAGACTCCGATAATAAACCACCTGATTTTGTTAATTGCTCAAATAAAATACCATGACTAAAAATAGTCAAGCTCATAACAATGAGAACCATCCCTAACATAAGCCGGTCCTTTAGGCTTACTTTTTTCTGTCCAATCATAAGAAGCAATGCGACAAATATAAGCATAAATGGCACTGCAAAATGTAAATTCCCTAAAAGAAACATGGCAATGGTTTGTAAAATACGCCCGATCATGCCATATTCAAAAATCATAATGACCGCAATCGCGATTAAGATGAGCCCTAAAATTTCGTACATGAGCGGATGCATTTCTTTTTTATCGGATGTTGGTTTTGCTTTCGTGACTTTTTTCCTTTTATTACTTGCCATCTTTTTCACCTTCTTTTGCAATCCATTCTATATATGTAGCGAATAATATCATGTAGAACTCGATTATTTCAAAAAAAGGATTTTCCACCGTTTTATCGGCAAGAAAATCCTTCCTCCTTCGCTACTTCTTCAAAGCTTGCTCTACTTTCGACTCCTATCAAAAAACAAGCTTATTTATAAGTGCTTGACTATGTCATGTCACATTTTCATGTAAGACATTTACATACTTTTGACATTCAATCGGTAACGCAGCAAAATGTGGCGTCACTCGTTAGCAATATGCGTTAAAGAAATCTTTTAAAATTTTAATACTCCATTATGATTGGGATAATCATAGGGCGGCGCTTCGTTTTTTGGAATAAATAAGTATTTAATGTATCACGAATTTCTTGTTTAATATTTGTCCATTCGAAAGTATCTTTCCCAACATATTTTTCAATCACGTTTTTCGCAATTTCAGATGCTTCTACCATCAGTTGCTCTGACTCACGCACATAGACGAAACCACGCGATAAAATTTCGGGACCTGAAGCAATTTTCTTTTGTGCACGGTTTAAAGTGACAACAACAATGAAAATACCATCTTGCGAAAGTAATTTACGATCACGTAAAACAATATTTCCAACATCGCCTACACCGATACCGTCTATTAATACATTACCAGCTTGTACACGACCACTCATTCGCATTTTGCCATTTTTGTATTCGACAATATCACCTTTATCAGCGATAAAAATTTGTGATTTTTGCATACCAAGCTGTTGTGCTAACTTAGAGTGTGCAATCAGCATACGATATTCCCCTTGAACTGGAATAAAGTATTTCGGCTGCATTAAATTCAACATTAGTTTTAAATCTTCTTGGCTACCGTGACCTGATACATGGACATTTTTACTCGATGTCAAAATTTCAGCTCCAGCTTTTGCGATGGAGTTCATCGTATTGGCCATTTGCACTTCCATCCCAGGAGACGGCGTAAACGTAATAAGTACTGTATCATTTTGTTTAATTTTAATGTCTCGATGATGCTTACGAACAATTTTCTCTAACGCATCTAACGGTTCGCCTCTATTACCAGTTGTGATAATAATAATTTCTTCTTCTTGATATTTTTGCATCTCAGAGATTGGAATAATCGTATCTTCTTCTACCGTTAAGTACCCTAACTGTACACCTAAATCAACAGCTTTTTCTAAAGGTTTCCCCACAATAACCACTTTGCGGAACGATTTTTGCGCTTGCGTTAGGACTTGTTGAATACGAATGAAATTAGACGCATAGACAGCTACTAAAATACGACCTGGTGCCGAATGGAATGTTTTTGATAATTGCTCTTCAATCACAATTTCAGATGTCGTATAGCCTGGTCGCTCTGCTTCACAAGACTCCGATAGTAAGATAAATACGCCTTCTTCACCTAACTGTGCCATTTTGGCTAAATCCGGTTTAAACTTACCTGTTGCCGATTGGTCGAATTTAAACTCTCCAGTATGAACAATCGCTCCTTCAGAAGTATGGAACACAACCCCTAACGAATCGGGAATACTATGTGTTGTATGGAAGAATGTCACATACGTAGAGTTGAAATTCATACGGCTACGATTTGTTACTTCAAAGAATTTCACCTGATGTGGTGCAGGTAATTCCTTTAAATGTTCTTTGGCAAGTGCAATCGTTAATTTTGATCCATACACTGGTGCTTTCACTTTTTGTAAAATATAAGCGATTGACCCAATGGCATCCTCATGACCATGTGTTAAGAAAATCCCTTTCACACGCTCTTTGTTTTCTTCTAAATACGTAATATCAGGTATTACGATGTCAATGCCCAACATCTCGTCTTCTGGGAACATTAAACCGCTATCTACTACAAATAGCTCTTCGTCAATTTCTACTACGCACATTGCTTTTCCGATTTCGCCCACACCACCTAGTGGAATGATGCGAATTAATTCATTTTTCTTTTTTGTCAATTTGTTTCCTCCTAAAAAATATCCCGAACAGCAACCACTTATTTTCATTATACGATTTGCAAGGCTTTTGCACAAATTATTTTAAGTGCCAGTCACCCAAACAATTCTATCGTAAAAATCCACTACGCTTTCTGCTGGCACGTTGTAAGCCGAAACTCCTCGCTAACACGCGGTTTGTTGCGGCTTACACCTGCGCATTCCCGCTGGATTCTACCTTGAATTTTCACCTAGCTTGTTATGAAATTGTTTGAGTGCCTGGCACCGCAACAATAAAAAAACTATAGATAAACTCTTATTGGCGAGTTTATCTATAGTTTCACTTATTATCTAAAATTTTTAGCTTTTTCTTGGTACGTTTCCCATATTTGGTCGAAGTTCGCTTTTTCTTCATCTGTCATTTCCACCATTGGTAGTCGAACATTTAATGTATCAAAGCCTAGTTTTGTCATCGCATATTTGATCGGTGAAGGATTCGGTTGTGCAAATAGCGCACGTACTAAAGGTAATAATGCTCGATGAATTTTTGCAGCCTGTTCATGCTTTCCTTCTTCAAATAATCTGATCATTAACTGCATATCATTTCCGACAACGTGTGAAGCAACTGAAATGACACCAGCACCACCAATTGCTAACAATGGTAATGTTAATCCGTCATCCCCGCTATAAACTAAAAAATCATCTGCCGCTTCAACGTTTTCAATAATATCGCCCATTTGATCTAAATTCCCGCTCGCCTCTTTAATCCATGAGATATTAGGAATTTTACTTAAATCAACAGACGTCTCGTAGGCAACGTTTATACCTGTACGTCCTGGAACATTATAAAGCATCACAGGCAACTTTGTTTCTTTTGCAATCGTCTCAAAGTGCGCGTAAATACCTCGTTGGTTTGGCTTATTATAATAAGGTGCTACTAACATAATGCCATCCGCACCATTTTCCTCAGCCTTATGCGTCATCGCGATTGAATAGGCTGTTTCATTGTCCCCTGTACCTGCAATTACCGGTACACGTTACTTTTTCTACTGTAAATCGTACAACTTCAATTTTTTCTTCTGTGGTCATAGTTGGGTTTTCAGAGGTTGTGCCACATGCAACAATGCAATCAGTACCATTATCAATTAAATGATTAATAATACGTTCTAGTTCTGGATAATTAATCGTACCATCTTCTTTAAACGGCGTTATCATTGCCGTTCCAATTCGACCTAAATTCATCCTTACACCCCTCTTATAGTAAGTTATCCTCAAGCATTGCTTCTGCAATTTGAATAGAGTTCAATGCAGCGCCTTTTAATAAATTATCTGATACGATCCATAGGTGGAATCCTTTTTTATTATCTAAGTCTTGACGGATACGTCCTACAAAGGTAGCATCTTCCCCTTCTGCGTAAATCGGCATTGGGTAAGTTTGTGTTGCGATATCATCTTGTAATACAATTCCAGGTGCATTTCGTAATACTTCGAAAATGCCTTCTACTGTTGTCTCTTTTTCTACTTCAATATAAACAGATTCAGAGTGTCCTGAAACAACTGGTACACGTACACATGTAGCAGCTACTTTTAACTCTGGTGCATGCATAATTTTCTTCGTTTCATTAATCATTTTCATTTCTTCATATGTAAAGCCATTGTCAGTAAATTTATCAATTTGTGGAATGACATTACGGGCAATTGGGAAATGACGTTTGTCGCCACCACTCGGTAAAATATTTGCTTCTACATCTTTACCTGCATCCCAGTTTGCGCTTTGTGCTTTTAGTTCTTCAATTGCTGAAATCCCTGCACCAGAAACTGCTTGGTACGTCGATACCAATACTTTTGTTAAACCAAATGTTGCACGGATTGGTTCAAGCGCTGCAACCATTTGGATTGTTGAGCAGTTCGGATTAGCGATAATCCCCTTATGTTTAGCAAGATCGCCGCGATTCACCTCAGGTACTACTAGGGGCACCTCTGGGTCCATACGGAAATGGCTCGTATTGTCAATGACTACTGCCCCGCGTTTAGCCGCTTCTGGCGCAAGCACTGCCGATACAGAACCTCCCGCAGAGAATAAAGCGACATTGACGCCTTCAAAAGCTTCAGGTGTCGCTTCTTCAATTGTATACGTCTCACCATTAAATTCGATTGGTTTTCCTGCGGAACGTGCAGAAGCTAAAAACTTAATCTGTCCGATCGGAAATTTACGTTTAATTAGCTGTTCCATCATTTTTGAACCTACTGCTCCTGTTGCACCTACAACCGCAACTGTTAACTGCTTAGTCATCTGTCATCTCTCCTTGAATACAAGTTCCATAATGTGTGATATTGTATCATAAAAATACTGAAAATTGTGTGCAATTAATGATTTATTTGAAATATTGTATCAACAGTGGTTGTAATTGCTTTTTCTGCGTAATTGCTGCATGAACCGTGTCGACCATTTGGTCAAAATCAGCAATTAATGAATTGGGTTTTCCATGTGGTGAATCCTGACCAAATGGAATAAAGTAGATGTTTTTCGCATTGAGCAGTTTCATAATATTGATGCCATTTAAGCCCAGTGCATCATTTGTAGAAATACCTAGAACGACTGGGGAGCCATTTCGCAAAGTTGCCTTTGCAGCCATGAGCACAGGACTATCCGTCGCGGCATTGGCAAATTTACTAATACTATTGCCAGTCATTGGTGCTATGACCATTGCATCCAACGGATTGGAAGGCCCAAATGGTTCCGCTTCTTTTATAGAAGAAATAACCTTTTCCCCTGTCAAAGCCTCTATTTTCGCAATCCATTCTTCCCCTGTTCCAAAACGTGTTGCGGCATGTAATACTGAATGCGTAATAATGGGGATAACGGTCGCCCCTGCATCAATAAAATTTTGAATCTTTGGTACAACATCTTCATACGTACAATGTGAAGCCGTAATGCCTAAACCAATTCGTTTACCCGTCAGCAATTTTCTTCCTCCTCTATTGCCTTGCACAAAATTTCTGCCGCATCATGTGCAAAGTATTTCCCAGGTAATGATGGCAATAGTACATACGTTTGCAATTGGTCCGCATCAATATCTAAACAGCCTGGCTCCGAAGCTAAATCATATAACACGGCTGGCACATGATCCTGAAACGATTCTGTAATCCACTTCGCTGGAATCGTATTAATGAAAATCCCATCATGTATGGACCATTTTCGATCGTCTAAATTCGAAGCTTTATAGCCATATGCTTTTGCTTCACTCACTTGTACCACTGAACGCGCAACAATATGCACATTAGCGCCCATCTTTACGAGTAAAGAAGCGAGCATTTTGGCGATGCGACCAAAGCCTGCGATCGTAAAGTTTTGTCCGTAAATACATTTCTGCTCGAGTCCGTAAAACGTGGCGATAAATCCCTCCGCCGTCAACCTTGCATTTTGCCAAATAAAAGACTCCTGTTGCAAGTAACAATTCGTGTCATTTTTTTCTAGCAATTGCTTCCAATGCATCGTTAATCGACCCGTATAAAACTTCACTTGTGATATGCCATACAATTGCTCCACTTCTATCTTCAACGGAAGTATAGGGAGAACAATTTTATTAGGCTGGAACTCTAAAACAAGTTTATTTAACTCCTCATTCCAAACTGAAGTTCTTTTATAAAATACTGTACGTGAAGGACTTCGCAACATCGTCGCTAATTCTTTTAATCTTGAGTCCTCGCCGATTACCAGCCATTTTTCGTTTTCCAAAAGCTCACCTCACTGTAAAAATTCAGACTGTACTGTCGTCGTTTTGTTAAATAAAATACGATCTTCTCCAATTAATATAATTTCATGCCACGGAATCATTTCACTAACTTTTACTTTCTTCTTTTGGAATGGCATTTTTTCTTTAATAATCTCAAATCCATGTATCTTTCCTGTCTGCACATCTAATAGGCATTCTGTGTGTGCCAGTATGCCAAAATGTACACCACCTTCAACTTGAATCAATTCTTTATCCACCATTTCAGATAATAGCATGCCTCATCTCCCTCCTTGAGCCGTTAACCCAATATATGCCGAGTTTTTGCAATTCGTGCCCCATACAAAAGTACTTCTAGGTTGCAACTTTCATACATACTGTGTATAGTGTGTATATACAGTTATAATCAAGAGGTGAAAATAAGTGCGTATCCATTTAAGCAACGCGAGTGATAAACCAATCTATGAACAAATTACTGTTCAGCTAAAAGAAGCCATTTTAGCCAATAAACTTCACGCAGGCGATGCACTACCCTCTATACGTGCACTCGCCAAGGATCTCAAAATTAGCGTGATGACAACCAAACGAGCATATGCAGATTTAGAGCGAGACGGCTTTATTGAAACGGTAGCGGGAAAAGGTAGCTTTGTTACTGAACGTAACCAAGATTTTTTACGGGAGGAGTTATTGCGCCAAGTAGAGGAGCATTTGCAAAAAGCCGTCAGAACAGCTAAAACCGCCGGACTTGCAAAAGAGGAGTTAGTAGACTTACTTTCATTAATTGTAGAGGAGGACAACTAAATGAATGCCATTGAAATCCATGATTTACACAAAGGCTTTGAAGGCTTTTCACTAAAAGATATTAGTTTTTCAGTACCTCAAGGAACAGTAATGGGCTTTGTTGGTGAAAACGGTGCAGGTAAATCCACTACCATAAAATGCATGCTTAATTTATTAAAAAAAGAATATGGCGAAATTTTGCTATTCGGTAAAGATATTGTCGAATATGAGCTTGCGATAAAAAACGACATCGGTGTCGTTTTCGACGAGCTGCATGTACCTGAAACGCTGAATGCGACGCAACTCGACAAATTTATGAAAAGGGTATTTAAAACATGGGATTCGAATTATTATTTTGAGCGATTGACGCAATTTAAGGTGCCTAAACGAAAAAAGGTAAAAGAGTTGTCTCGAGGAATGAGGATGAAGCTATCGATAGCGTTAGCATTGTCGCACCATCCAAAATTATTAATTTTAGATGAACCAACCAGTGGATTAGACCCAATTATACGTGATGAAATTCTCGACTTATTTTTAGCGTTTATGCAGGATGAAACACATAGCATACTATTTTCATCACATATAACAAGTGATTTAGAAAAGATAGCTGACTATATTACATTTATTCATAACGGTGAAATATTATTTAGTGAAAGCAAGGATGTCTTACTATATGATTACGGGATTTTTAAAGGGACGAATGAGGAAATAAGCGAATTACCTGAGCAAGCAATTATTCAAAAACGCGATGGTACTTTCGGGCTTGAAGTACTTGTGCTAAAAAATGAAATAAACGAAGCATTTACCGTTGAAAGACCGACTATTGAGGATATCATGCTATTTTTCGTGAAAGGTAGTGTTCAGCCATGACTGCTCTTGTAGTAAAAGATTTAATGACGATACAGCGTCAGCTAAAGACACAAGCTTTTATACTTATCCCCATGCTGCTTTTTTCCATACTAATGGGGCAAGGATCAATTATTTTTTCCTTTATATTATTTATCCTTGTTATTCAGGCCATTACTGCCCTTACCTACGATGAACTTTGCAGCTGGGACAAATATGTCAATACCTTACCCATTAGCAAGAGCGAAATTGTCCTTAGTAAATACATGCTTAGCCTTGTGTTAATGTTAATTGGTCTAATTATTGCATTACCTGTAGTTTTTATCATGAATCATTTTACAAACGATTGGGGAACCGCTAATTTTTTCCTTACATTCAATCTTCTAATTGGGGCGGCATTTTGTTTGCTTGCTTTAATCCTACCGATTTATATCAAATACGGTTCTATAAAAGGTCGAATCGTTCTAATTGTTTTATGCTTTATTCCTGGTTTACTCATTGGGCTGTTAGAGGAGTATTTTGCAGATGTTGTGATTACGATTTCTAAGCTACAACAGTTCAGCTATTTAGCACCATTTATTGGACTATTTATTTTATGGTTATCTTCTCTAATTGCAACAGCAATCTATAAACGCAAGGATTTTTAAAAAGGGGTGTGCACCATGAAAGCTTTATTATGGCATAGATTGTCCATGCAAAAGGGGCATATTTTTATAGTGATTATCATTAGCTTATTTATAACTTTAATCAACTTCCGTTATTTTAGTAATGCTTCTATCGCCATGTTTGCGTTAATTTTATCTGCAACGATAGTCCAAAGCATGTATACGCAAGATCATAAAGTGAAGTGGGAACTCTTTGTAAACAGTCTTCCTTTAACTAAAAAAACGCAGTTACTAGCGGATTATCTCTATTGCTACAGCTTTATTGCATTACTTTTTATCACATCTGCTCCTATTTACTTTTCATCGTTTTACGAACAAAGTAATCGTTTCGAGCATTTCGCTATTTATTTCGCTAATATTAGCTGTGCGATTTTGCTTATTTGTACGCAGTTTTATTTACATCATTTAGCGGAAACTAAAGGGACGCGTTCCTTTAAAATGTTTATTTATATAGTAGGTATTTTTTTTATTAATTTTCCAATTCATTATTACTTAGCAATGGCAGCCGCCAATTTGTCCATTATATTAATACCAACAGTCCTTAGCGCCATTATTAGTGTTGTCGTTTTTCGAAAATGCCATGTGCTCTATACAGCAAAAGAGATTTTTTAATGCTCCGCAATATGCTAAGCCTCATCATAAGTATCGTGATGGGGCTTTGCTCAATTTTAATTGAGTTCCAATTCCATTCCATGCGCTCGCTTTTGGGAACATATCTCTCACACTTGTGGCGACAATCCCTCTTAAGTGTCAGTTTTTCGCAAGAAAAGGCATCCAACATTTGAATTGTTGGATGCCTCGCACTTTTTATATTAACGTTATCTGCTTTATGTTAAGCTTCAGGTCCGATGATGGAAATCGCTGGCTCAGCTTTTAATATTTTCGAGATAAGACGATCTACAGACTCCATCGTTACCGCATCGATGGACGCGAGTACTTCATCTACTGACCGATGTCTTCGGTGCACTAATTCACTAGTACCATTTCGGTTCATGCGTGCGCCTGTTCCTTCAAGGCCAAGCACAAAGCTTCCTTTTAACTGTTCCTTGGCATTATCTAACTCTTCCTCCGTCACGCCCCCCGCTACGATATCAAGTAGTGTGGCATCAATGGTATGTTGCAATTGCGATAGTTGTTGACGACTTGCACTGCCGTAAATTGTAAATGCCCCAACATCTGCGTAGCAAGATTGGTAGGAGAAAATTGTATATGCTAAGCCACGCTCTTCACGTACTTCTTGAAATAGTCGAGAACTCATATTGCCACCAATAATATTATTTAACGCAATAAAGCTATACATATCCGGATCTTTGACGCCAATAGCTGGGTAAGAAAGGGCTAAATGCGCCTGCTCCGTATCTCGCGTTTTCGTTATTTCTCCTGGATGGAACTGAGGATTTGTTAGGACAGGTACAACAGCAAGTGGTGATGCTTCGTAACGTCCGAATAAATCTTCAATCGTAGTTAATAGGGTTGGAGAAATATTGCCTGCCACAGAAATAACAATTGATTCTGGTCCATAATGTTTCGCCATATAATTGCGAATCATATCTGCTGTAAATGTTTTTAACGTAGCGGCGGTCCCTAAAATCGGGCGACCTAGGGCATCATTTGGATACATGACTTCCCAAAGCTTTTCATGCACATCATCATCTGGAGCATCCTCACTCATTAATATTTCCTCTAATACGACTTGACGTTCCTTTTCTAATTCCTCTTCTGCAAATGTCGAATGAAAGAACATATCTGCTAGGATGGAAATAGCCAGCTCTGCATGATGGTCTAAAACTTTCGCATAGTAGCAAGTATTTTCTTTTGAAGTAAAGGCATTTAATTCGCCTCCAATACGGTCAAACTCTTCAGCGATTTGGCGGGCACTTCGCGTTGTTGTACCTTTAAAAAGCATATGCTCTATAAAGTGCGTAATCCCATTTTCCTCTGGTAATTCATAGCGTGAACCAGCATTGACAAATATGCCAAGTGCAACAGATCTAACATGATCAATTTGCTCTGACACAATACGCACACCGTTTTGACATGTATGTACTTGTACCAAATATTCTCCTCCTCTTATACATCCGTTTTATTTAAAAAAGGCTGCGCATCATACGCAGCCTTTTTTTATCAAATTATTTACCTTGTTCTGCGCGTTCTTTTTCTTCTTGAATAACCACTTTACGAGATAAATTCACACGACCTTGTTTGTCGATTTCAATTACTTTTACAAGTAATTGATCGCCTAGTTTTAACACATCTTCCACTTGCTTTGTACGTTCCTCTTGAATTTCAGAGATGTGTAATAAGCCATCTTTCCCTGGGAAGATTTCACAGAATGCACCGAATTTTTCGATACGTTTTACAGTGGATAAGTAGTATTCGCCCACTTTTGCTTCACGTACGATGTCTTCGATAATTTGTTTTGCACGAGCGTTCATTTCTTCGTCTGCTGAAGAGATGTAAATTGTACCATCTTGTTCTGTATCAATTTTTACGCCAGTTTCTTCAATAATTTTATTAATTTGCTTACCGCCTGGTCCAATAACATCGCGGATTTTATCTGGATTGATACGTACAATCACGATTTTTGGTGCATAAGCAGATAATTTTTCACGTGGTTGAGCCAATGTTGCAAGCATTGATTCTAAAATATGCATACGGCCAATTTTAGCTTGAGTCAATGCTTCTTCTAAAATATTTCGTGATAGACCGTCAATTTTAATATCCATTTGAAGTGCTGTTACGCCTTTAGCCGTACCTGCTACTTTAAAGTCCATATCGCCAAGATGGTCTTCCATACCTTGGATATCTGTTAAAATGGAATAATGCTCGCCTTTTTTAATCAGCCCCATCGCGATACCTGCAACAGGTGCTTTTAACGGAACACCAGCATCCATCATAGCTAATGTAGAAGCACAAATTGATGCTTGTGATGTTGAACCGTTCGATTCAAGTACTTCTGATACACAACGGATTGTGTATGGGAATACAGATTCATCAGGAATAACTGCTTCTAGTGCACGCTCACCTAGAGCACCGTGACCGATTTCACGACGACCTGGTCCACGAATTGGGCCAGTTTCCCCTACAGAGAATTGTGGGAAATTGTAGTGATGCATAAAGCGTTTAGATTCCTCAACACCTAAGCCGTCAATAATTTGAACATCACCAAGTGCACCTAATGTACAAATTGATAAGGCTTGTGTTTGTCCACGTGTAAATAATGCTGAACCGTGCGTACGTTGTAATAGCCCTGTTTCAGAAGAAAGTGGACGAATTTCATCCAACTTACGACCATCTGGACGGATTTTATCTTCTGTAATTTGACGACGTACTTCGTCTTTTACCATTTTATCTAAAATAGTATGCACTTGTTTCATTGTTGTTTCATCGGCTTCTTGCTCTTCATAAGAAGCAATGATACGATCTTTCACCGCAGTGATTGCTTCATCACGTGCATGCTTTTCAGCTGTTTGAATAGCGTCATGCATATCAGTTTCACAAGCTGCTTTAATATCTGCTTGAATCGCTTCATCAATTTCAAATAATGTGACAGGTAATTTTTCTTTCCCTACTTCAGCAACAATTTGTTCTTGGAAAGCAATTATTTTTTTAATTTCTTCATGACCGAACATAATTGCTTCTAACATTACTTCTTCAGGCACTTCTAAAGCGCCCGCTTCAACCATGTTAATAGCATCCTTGTTACCCGCTACAGATAAATGGATTGTTGACATGTTCGCTTGCTCAACAGTTGGGTTCACGATGAATTCACCGTCAATATAACCAACTTGTACACCGGCAATTGGTCCATCGAATGGAATATCAGAAATTGCTAATGCTAATGATGAACCTACCATTGCTGCCATTTCAGATGTGCAATCAGGGTCATTAGACATAACCATAGAAATAACTTGTACTTCATTACGGAAACCGTCTGGGAACATCGGACGAATTGGACGGTCAATTAAACGGCTTGCTAGAATTGCTTTTTCAGATGGGCGTCCTTCACGTTTAATAAAGCCGCCAGGAATTTTACCTGCTGCATATAAACGTTCTTCGTAGTTTACTGTTAATGGGAAGAAATCAAGTGGTTTGGGTGATTTTGACATTGTTGCTGTTGCAAGTACAGAAGTATCACCATAGCGTACTAATGCTGCTCCATTTGCTTGTTTTGCTAACTGTCCTACTTCAATTACAAGTGGACGGCCAGCCCATTCGTAGGAATAGACTTTCTTTTCGTTCATTCAATGAACCCCTCTCTATTATAAAAACACTTACTCGTCTGTATGTACTAATAGTAAGTGTACCAAAAATGCTTGTTCTATGCTAAATATTTCATGAAATAATCATACATTTAAATTCAGTTATTGCCAATTTATTTAGGATTTATTGCTTTATTTGGTTGGAATGGCGTTTTTGCTTGTTTTCATCTTATATTTTTACTTATCTTGTTGCGATTCGTCGTTAGCTAGAAAGTTTATAAACATAAAGAAAAAGCGGGAATAATCCCGCTTTTCGATTGTCAATTAGCGACGTAAGCCTAAACGATTGATTAGTTCACGGTAACGTTGAACGTCAGTTTCACGAAGATATTTAAGTAAGTGACGACGACGACCTACCATTTTAAGAAGACCACGCTCAGAGTGGAAATCTTTTTTGTGTGTACGTAAGTGAGTGTTTAAAGCGTTGATTTCAGCTGTTAAAACTGCAACTTGTACTTCTGGAGAACCAGTGTCACTTTCGTGAGTACGGTACTCAGCGATAATTTCGTTTTTACGTTCTTTTGTAATAGCCATTTGTATTGACCTCCTAAATAATTGTTAAATCCCCATTAGCACAGTAAACGTTGGAGTCATCGGTATACCGAGCTAAGGTTAAGCACTTTATGCACTTATGAATGTTACCATAAAACAATGGGGCAAGCAAGTAATAACATAGCTCATGCCATGTGATGCTGCGGACAGCGCTATTTCATAACATGAAAAAATTGTATAGCCTCTTGCTTATCTTTCTCTATTTGAATTTTTAGCGCTTCAATTCCGTCAAACTTCCGCTCGCTTCGAATACGTTTATACCAAGCAACATGTACTTCTTCCCCATAGATGTTTTTCTCGAAGTTTAAAATATGTACTTCGATAGATAATTGCTTGTCGTTTGGATCTTTAAATGTTGGTTTATAACCTACATTACATACACCATCATACCAATTATTTTGTACAAGCAGTCGTACTGCATACACACCACTTGCTGGAATGTAAGTACCCTCTAGTGCTTGTACATTTGCAGTAGGAAAGCCGATTGTACGTCCACGTTTATCGCCATGCACCACAATACCCTTTATTTCAAATGGACGGCCTAGAAGCATACGAGCAGCCTCCATATCGCCCTCTTGTAATACTTTACGAATGCGTGTTGAGCTGATTTTCTCAAGCGAGTCAGCTTTCTTATCGACCACCGTTACACCATATTCGCCATTGCTTAAGACACGCATATCTTCCATCGTGCCTTTCCCAAATGCACCAAATGAAAAATCAAATCCTGCTGTAACATGTTGAATATTTAACCCTCGAATAAAGGTATCAATAAAAGCAGCCGGTGACAGCTTCGCAAAGTCTGATGTGAAGTGTACAACAAATACCGTATCAACACCTAGTTCTTCAAACAGCTGCAATTTTTGCTGTAGTAATGTAATATAAAATACTTTTTCATTGCGTCCGCCTAGCACTAATGATGGATGCGGATCAAATGTCATAACGGCAGTCGGGATTTGTCGCTTGCCCCCCTCTTGCTTGGCCGCTTCAATAACCGCCTGATGTCCAATATGTACACCATCAAAAAAGCCAATTGCCAATGAGTACGGCTGGATACTTTCTCGCTGTTGTAATTGGTGTGGGTATTTTAAATGAATGACCTCCATACAAAAAATCCTCCTACTCTATCGTTGGGAACATTTTATGTGGCTTCATCAACCCTTCTTTTGTCGGATGGGCTTGATAAACCGCAAATGCTTTCCCTTTGATTCCAAACACAATTTTATCATGCACCTTTAATAATGCATCTGCTGGAAGCACTTGTCCATTGAAAATTTCTTTTTCAATCGATGATGTTATTTCAATATATGGATAGTCTGATAAGGCATATTCTACTGGAAGAATGCATGTATGAATTTGTTCATTTTCCATTAATTCGGCAACTTGTGCTAGTGTAAAACAATTGTCTTGTGTAAATGTGCCAGACGCAGTTCGTACAAGCTCTTGCATATGTGCAGGATAGCCTAGCGCTTCACCAATTTGTACAGCTAATGTACGAATATATGTGCCTTTGCTACATGAAATCCTTACAGGGAATGTAATTTCATGCCCTTCGTAAATTTCCTTATCATCAAGTAACTCTAACGCATAAATGGTCACCTGTCTTGTCGGTCTTTCCACCGTTTCGCCTTTACGAGCATATTCATATAGCCGTTTCCCATTGACTTTAACAGCTGAAAACATCGGTGGTGTCTGATTAATAACACCCGTTAAGGAAGCTAAGACATCCAGCAACTCGGCACGCGTAAACGCCTTATTTGTAGTATCTTCCTTAACCGTTTCCCCTTCTGCATCTTCAGTCGTCGTTGTTCGCCCAATGGAAATAACTGCCTCATAGGTCTTCCCTGCATCCGTTAAATATTCGGCAATACGTGTTGCCTGTCCGATACAGATGGGCAGAACCCCTTCTACTCCTGGATCTAAAGTGCCCGTATGGCCAACTTTTTTTGTTCGCAATATTTTTCGTAATTTAAAGACGCAATCATGACTCGTCATGCCACGTTCTTTCCAAAGCGGTAAAATACCGTTCATCTAAATCCCCCTTTTAGTACCATCACATGAAAAAAGCCTGCCTGCATGAAGATGCATGTGGCAGACTTTTACTGTTGTTATTCTTTGTGTAAACCACGTAGTAATGAATCAATGCGGTTACCATACTCAATCGATGAGTCAAATTCAAAGATTAATTCTGGTGTTCGACGTAAACGAATACGAGAACCGATTTCAGAACGGATAAAACCAGCAGCTTTTACTAAAGCTTTTAGCGTTTCCTCACGTTCACGTTCATTGCCTAATGATGTAATATAAATTGTCGCTTGTTGTAAATCACCTGTTACATCTACACCAGTAACAGTAACGAAGCCAACACGCGGATCTTTAATTTTACGGCCAATAATATCACCAAGCTCTTTTTTCATTTGCTCAGCAACACGGTTTGAGCGTAGAGACATAATTAGTCACCTCTATTTCGATGTTCAGCTATTTGCGTTAAGCGAATGACTATGTCAATAAAAGGTTTTAAACAAACCTAACACTTTCATTGACAATAACCATCCTAAATCTTACAAATAACCTTTGCTGCTTATAAATAGTCTCGCCACACATTAAGTTGTTCCCAAGACGGATTTGACTGCAAATAATGAAGGGCGTGATTGATTTCACGCTCTGCTGCGTCCTTCGAGGAAGAAACAGCAACAAGCGCTAATTTCGTACGCTGCCATACATTTTGATGGTCAATTTCGGCAATGGATACATTAAACTTCTGTTTTGTGCGCGTAATCATACGCTGTAATACAGCGCGTTTTTCCTTTAACGAATGGGCAGTTTGGATAATAAATTCTACCTCAACGTATACAATCATTATGCACGTTTAACTTCTTCCATAATGTAGGCTTCAATGATGTCGCCTTCTTTAATGTCATTGAAGTTTGTAATCGTAATACCACATTCGTATCCTCTTGCTACTTCTTTTACTTCATCTTTGAAACGTTTTAATGTATCTAATTCGCCTTCGAAGATTACCACGTTGTCACGAATTACACGGACACCAGAATCACGTGTTACTTTACCTTCTGTTACGTAAGAACCTGCGATTGTACCAACTTTAGATACTTTAATTGTTTGACGAACTTCCGCTTGACCGATGATTTTTTCTTCAAATTCTGGGTCTAGCATACCTTTCATCGCTTGCTCAATTTCTTCAATTACTTTATAAATAACGCGGTGTAGACGAATATCTACGCCTTCTTCCTCTGCTGCACGTTTTGCATTTGTATCTGGTCGTACGTTGAAACCAATTACGATTGCATTCGATGCTGCGGCAAGAGAAATATCTGATTCTGTAATTGCGCCAGCGCCAGTATGAATAATTTTCACATTTACGCCTTCTACATCAATTTTCATTAATGAAGCAGCCATTGCTTCTACAGTACCTTGAACGTCAGCTTTAACGATTAAGTTTAACTCTTTCATTTCGCCTTGACTCATTTGTTCAAATAAGTTATCAAGCGTGACACGTTGTTTTTCAGAACGTTGTGCTTGAATAGCTGTCATTGCACGAGTTTCACCAACTTGACGAGCTGTTTTTTCGTCTTCGAAGACAACGAAGCGGTCCCCAGCTTGCGGTACATCGTTTAAACCTGTAATTTCGACTGGTGTAGATGGACCAGCTTCTTTTACGCGACGCCCTTTATCGTTAACCATTGCACGAACACGGCCATAAGCGTGACCAACTACGATTGGATCACCAACTTTTAATGTACCGTCTTGTACTAATAGTGTTGCAACAGAACCACGGCCTTTATCAAGCTGTGCTTCAATTACAGTACCAAGTGCTAAACGATCTGGATTTGCTTTTAGCTCTCCCACTTCGGCAACAAGTAATACCATTTCTAGCAATGTATCAATACCTTCACCTTTTAATGCTGAAATTGGCACGAAAATCGTATCGCCACCCCAAGCTTCAGGTACTAAACCATGCTCAGTTAATTCTTGCATTACACGATCAGGGTTTGCTGAAGGTTTATCCATTTTGTTGACAGCAACAATAATTGGCACTTCTGCAGCTTTTGCATGGTTAATGGCTTCAACTGTTTGAGGCATCACACCGTCGTCAGCTGCTACTACTAGAATTGTTAAGTCCGTTACTTTTGCACCGCGTGCACGCATTGTTGTAAATGCAGCGTGCCCTGGTGTATCAAGGAACGTAATCTTTTTGTCGCCTTCTGTTACTTGGTAAGCACCGATATGCTGTGTAATACCACCAGCTTCTCCAGCTGTCACTTTTGTATGACGAATTGAGTCAAGTAAAGTCGTTTTACCGTGGTCAACGTGACCCATAATTGTTACTACAGGTGGACGTTCTGATAATTCAGCTTCATTGACTTCTTCTGTTTGCTCGAAGTGAGTTTCTAAATCCGTAATATCTACACGGATTTCTTCTTCAACTTCTACACCGTAGTCTGCGCAAATTAATTCAATTGCATCCTTATCTAATTCTTGGTTAATTGTTGCCATTACGCCAAGCATAAATAATTTTTTAATGATTTCAGATGGTTCACGATATAATTTTTTTGCTAATTCTGCTACTGAAAGCGACTCAACAAAAGTAATTTTTTCTGGTAGTTCTTTTTGTTTAATTGGTAATGTTGGTTGATGCGTTTTTGGATGACGGCGTTTACCACCGTGGATTCCTGGTTTTGGACGTTGGTTGTATCCACCACCGCCTCTGCGATTATTATTATTATTGTTATTATTATTATTTTGTGTCATATTTCTATTTTGATTACCTTTAGTATTCTTAGATTTTTCGTTAGACGAATTTGAGTTTTGTTGCGTATTATAATGATTTGCTTTCGGCGTCGATGTAGCAGATTGCTGCTTTTGTCCATCTTGCTTTTTCACCGATTGCTGTGGTTTTTGTTGTCCATTCGCTTGCGAACGTTGTGTTACATTTTGAGTAGCTTGCCTTGCCTCTCTTTTCTCTGTCGGTGCTTTAAATGATTGATTTAACTTTGCCACAGTATCTTTTTCCAACATAGACATATGGTTCGTTACACTCACATTTAATTTACTTAGCGCTTCAATAACCTCTTTACTCGATTTATTCACTTGTTTGGCATATTCATGAACTCTGATTTTGGTCATCTGCTCACCCCCGATTATTTTTCGTTGAGTAGACTAGACAATTTACTTGCAAAACCTTTATCGGTAATAGCTAAAGCCACACGGGCTTCCTTACCTGTAGCATGTCCTAGATCATAACGATCGCCAATTACATGATACTCAACGTTGTAATAAGTGCATTTATCTTGAATTTTTTTACTAGAGTTTTTAGAAGCGTCGTTTGCAAGCAGTACAAGCTTAGCATTACCATTGCGGACTTCCTTTACTACTAACTCTTCTCCTGAAATAACTTTACGAGCTCTTGCAGCTATACCAAGCAAATTAAACACTGCTTGATTGGTCATAAAATGGCATCCCTACGAATGAGCAACAGTAGCTCTTCGTATATCTCTTCAGGAATTTTTGCATCAAGTTGGTGCCCTAAAACATTTTTCTTACGCGCGATGTCAACCGCCTGTTCAGACTTTGAAACATAAGCACCTCGTCCAGGCTTTTTCCCTGAAACATCTACGCTAACCTCGCCCTCTTTCGAGCGTACAACACGAATCATTGCTTTTTTTGGTAGCATTTCTCCAGTAGCTACACATTTTCGAAGTGGTACTTTTTTATTAACCGCCATAAGAATCACCTTTCCTCTCTGAAGCTTCGTAAGAGGTGGACCAGCCATAACCAAAACGCAAAGGTAGAATTTTGTGATTTGAACATTGCGGAGTACAATCCCGTCTCTCAACATTCAAGACCTTCGCCACAGTTCCTGGCTTTATTCAGTCGGCCCAGGACGCCCACTGAATAAAGCCAGGTGACCAGTCACACGGGCTTTCTTACTTATTCTTCGTCGTCTTGATATAAGTCAACTGTAGCTTCTTCGTAGTCACTATCATCAGCAGGTACGAAAGTGCTTGTTGCAGATGGATAAATCCCTAACTCACGTGCATCTGTTTCACTTTTAATATCGATTTTCCATCCAGTTAATTTTGCAGCTAAACGAGCATTTTGACCACGTTTACCAATTGCAAGAGATAATTGGTAATCTGGTACTACAACAGTTGTTGATTTTTCTTCTTCATTTACTTGCACATCTAAAACTTTTGATGGGCTTAATGCATTTGCTACAAATACAACAGGGTCTTCTGACCATTCAACGATATCAATTTTTTCACCATTTAATTCATTGACAATTGTTTGAACACGTGCACCTTTCGCACCTACACATGAGCCTACAGGATCAACTTCTTCGTTATGTGCATGGACTGAAATTTTAGAACGGTCTCCCGCTTCACGAGCAATTGACTTGATTTCTACAATGCCTTCATAAATTTCAGGCACTTCCATCTCAAATAATCGACGTAATAAGCCTGGATGTGTTCGTGAAACGATTACTTGTGGACCACGTGTCGTACGTTCAACCTTTGTAATATATACTTTAATACGATCATGTGGATGATACGTTTCACCTTGGATTTGTTCATTTTGTGGTAATGCAGCTTCTACTTTACCAAGACCCACGTAAATATTTCGCGCATCTAAACGCTCAACTACACCCGTTACAATGTCATCTTCACGATCTACGTATTGCTCATAAATTAAGCCACGTTCTGCTTCACGTACACGTTGAGTAACGACTTGCTTCGCTGTTTGTGCAGCGATACGCCCAAAATTACGAGGCGTTACTTCCTGTTCAACAATATCTTCTAATTGGTAAGCTGGGTTGATGGCCTTCGCATCTTCTAAAGCAATTTGTAAACGGTCATCTTCTACTTCTTCAACAACATCTTTACGTGAAAATACACGAATTGAGCCTTTGTCTAAGTTTAAGTCAACACGAACATTTTGAGCTTGGTTAAAGTTGCGTTTGTAAGCTGTAACTAATGCTGCCTCTATCGCTTCGATTAACACATCTCTTGAAATTCCTTTTTGTTCTTCCAGCGCCGTTAGCGCATCTAACAAATCACTACTCATTTTATTTTCACTCCTAAATATGCATTATGCTGAAAAATCGATGGCAAGTCGTGCCAAAGCGATTTTTTCCTGTTCAATTGTTACTGTAATTTTGCGTGTTTTAATAGGTACTTCCATCACTAATGTATGTTCATCGTATGACGTTAAGTAGCCTTGGAATTCCTTCATGTCCTTAATGGGCTCATAGGTTTTCACATAAATAAATTTGCCAACGGCTTTTTTAAAATCAGTATCTTTTTTTAATGGACGTTCTGCACCTGGTGAAGATACCTCTAAATAATAATTTTGTGTAATAGGATCTTTTTCATCCAACAGTAAACAAAGTCGTTCACTAACTTGAGCACATTGGCCAATGTCAATTCCACCCTCAGGTGTATCTACATAAACACGTAAAAACCAGTTACGTCCTTCTTTCACAAACTCAACATTCACCAACTCAAGATTTAACTCTTCGACAATCGGTGTAGCAAGTTCTTCAATTAAAGATGGTACTTTGCTCATTGTTTCCTCCTGCATTTTCAATTTCAGGCGTAATAAAACAGAAATTCCACCAGTAATGTTGGTGAAATTTGACGGTCTTACCTGCTGTTAGTCTAAAAAATTTGTTTTGCTTCGGTATAACAACAGAAAAGAGCGGGAATGCCCCACTCTTTTGCTGGAAAACTATCAACAAATTATTACCATAAGGATAGCACAATTTACGTCACAATGCAAACTTCCTTATTTTAGACATTAGAAGAGCGATAACTGGTTCGCATCAGGCATACCTTCTAAACAACCTAATTGATCCATATACTCAATTAATGTTTTCGATACACGTCCACGTTGCTGTAAATCTTCTTTGGATAAGAACTCGCCATTTTCACGTGCCGCTACAATGGTTTTGGCAACGTTCGTGCCGAGTCCAGGAATCGCATCGAATGGCGGTATTAAAGAATTGCCATCAATAATAAACTCACTAGCCTGTGAACGATATAAGTCCACCTTTTGGAAGCTCATGCCACGCTCGCACATCTCCAGTGCAAGTTCCATTACTGTCAGTAAGTTTTTCTCTTTCGTCGAAGCATCTAAGCCCTTCATATTAATTTCATCGATTCTTGCACGAATCATTTGGGAACCTTGCGTCATCGCGATTAAATCAAAATCATCTGCCCTTACGGTAAAGTAGGCAGCATAATACAAGATTGGGAAATGCACTTTAAACCAAGCAATACGTACTGCCATTAAAACGTAAGCAGCGGCATGGGCTTTAGGGAACATGTATTTAATCTTTTTACATGATTCGATATACCAAGCAGGCACTTTATTTGCTAACATCTCTGCTTCAAATTCCTCTGATAAGCCCTTCCCTTTACGCACAGACTCCATAATTTTAAACGCTAGAGATGGTTCAAGCCCTTGGTAAATTAAATACACCATAATGTCATCGCGACAGCCGATTACTTCTTTTAATACACATGTACCATTTTGTATCAGCTCCTGTGCATTACCAAGCCATACGTCTGTTCCGTGTGATAGACCAGAAATTTGCACAAGCTCCGAAAATGTTGATGGTTTCGTATCTTCTAGCATTTGGCGAACAAATCGAGTACCAAATTCCGGAATGCCTAGTGTTCCGGTCTTACACCCAATTTGCTTTTCTGTCACACCTAGCGATTCAGGTGAACTAAAAATTTTCATAACAACCGGATCATCGGTTGGAATTGTTTTCGGATCAATGCCAGATAGATCTTGTAACATACGAATAACAGTCGGATCATCGTGTCCAAGAATATCGAGTTTTAAAATATTGTCATGAATGGAGTGGAAATCAAAGTGTGTTGTTCGCCACTCCGAATCTTGTGCATCCGCTGGGAACTGCACTGGTGAGAAATCATAAATATCCATATAATCTGGTACAACGATAATCCCACCTGGATGTTGACCTGTTGTTCGTTTAACACCTGTACAACCCTGTACTAAACGGTCTACTTCAGCACCTCGGAAATGAAGGTTATTGTCGCTCGCATAGCCTTTAACGTAACCATATGCTGTTTTCTCTGCAACAGTACCGATTGTTCCAGCACGGAACACATAATCTTCACCAAACAGTACTTTTGTATAGTTGTGGGCTTGCGGTTGGTATTCACCTGAGAAATATGACGATAGGTAAGCATTTGAAGTCATCGCTAGCTTTTCCCCCGTCCCACACCGTGCATGAGGCTTTCACACTCACACGGCGTTCCATCGTTAATATTGTTGAAAGTTAGAGGCTAAGCTTTGGATTTCCTACTTCCGTTCTTAGCCTGTTTAGTTTATTAATTGCTTTTACTTCGAATTTACTAATTATCTTTTGATATTCTTTATTTGTTAGTGGGTCTGAATGATGGATAAGCATATGATATTGCTTGTTGATAATAATTAAATTATCATATTCATCTGTGCCACCAAGAGCTATTGGTTTTCTATGGTGGCAAATTGCTTGATGAGGTGTTAATCTCTCACCTGTAATACCACAACAACCTTTTTGTGCTACATATTTACTTAAGCGGTTATTTTCATACAGAACACTTTTCGATTTATATATTCCTTTACGAAACATTTCAATTTCCCTAACAGACACTTGTTTTAAACCTTTATGAATTGCAAGCCGATCTTTTGCGTTATAAATCGTAAAATCCGGTTTGCGTTGTCCTCGTATATCATGTCGAATTGCTTCAATAGGATATACCAATAATCCATTACTTTTGAATCGAGGATAATTATAGTCTCCATAAAACCTATCAATCACTCCATTTGTTTCTTTTGTTCTCACAAAAATGTTTCTGAACATTAGTGATTTGATATTAGGGTGAACATTATGCCTTATTTCATTAAAGTCTTGCGCTATCCTAGTAGCAATCTTGTAGTAATTTTGCAATCCTAAAATATTTGCATTGAAGTTCATTACCTTTTTTGGAGTAGGATTCTTTCTTAGCTTAATAAGTTGATGTCTAATTACAGTTTGTACCTTTTCTTTTGCTTTTGGGTCCATTTTTGAATTTACAATATAACCCGTTTTCGCATTTCCTTTTGATACCGCTCTAAATCGAATCCCTAAAAAGTCTGTACCGTTTTTCCGCAAGTTTGTAATTTTACTTTTTTCTTCACTTACCTCTAATCCCAATCGTTCTTTTAACCATTTTTCAACAGCTATTTTTATCCTTCGGGCGTTTTCATAGGAATTTGTGAATATTTTAAAATCATCTGCGTACCGAACTAAGTACATTGGTTTTAACTTTGTTTTCTTTAGAGCATCGGTTTTGTTGCGTTTTAGCTTATAAGGTACTTTTGTAGGTTTTGTTTCCCATTGATTCGAAATCCACCAGTCTAACTCGTTCAATACTACATTTGCGAGTAGAGGAGATAAAATTCCACCTTGTGGTGTTCCTTTTGACGGTACTCCTTCACCTAGTATTTCAGCTTTCAGCATCTTCTTAATAATAGCTAATACTTTTTTATCCCGAATGCCAATCGTCCATAATTGTCTCATAAGTTTTTTATGATTTACGTTATCGAAGAAACCTTTGATATCAATATCAATTACAAAGTGTTGATAGCTGTGATTCACCATATGATAACATCTTGCCAATGCATCGTGTGTGCTGCGTTTAGGTCTGAAACCATAACTTTGTGGGTTAAATTTTGCCTCCGTAATTGGTTCTAATACTTGTAAAAACATTTGTTGTATTAGCCTATCTTCAATTGTCGGAATACCTAGAGGTCTCATCTTTCCATTTGGTTTCGGGATAAATAATCGCCTAACAGCATGTGGTACATAATCTTCAAGCCTTCTTCGGACAAGTTTGACTAATTTATCAGCATTCATTTTATTCAAGTGTTTAATTGTGTGTCCATTAGTACCTTTCGTTTTACTACCTGTATTGCTCTTTAGGTTTCGAAAGGCTAATAAAATGTTCTGTTCAGAGATAATTATCTTATAGATATCTGTAAAGTATCGACCACTTTTACTTTCTTTATAAAGAATATCGAAAATCGATTGTAAACCGAAATATTCGTTGTTTCTTAGTTTTTGTATCATTAGGTCAGCCAACTAATCACTCCTTTGACGAAGCTTTCGTTCTCTTTAGTCATACTAGAATCTGACTTTAATGTAGGTTTGTTTTCAACATTAACGACTTGTGCCCTTCCCTCTGAAATGTTTTGTCCTCCGACTTATTGGATATTCAGTCATCTATGGCATTTCTTCACTGGTACTACGGCACTACTGCCACTCCTTTTAAGTAAGTTATAGCTAATAGCCTTTCCTTACACCGTCGTCAGCGGAATGCAATTTCCTCTTACGTTAGGAGCTTCACACGTTCCACTATTTCTATCTGTACATCTTTCCTTAGGTTCCCCCTAAATTCCGCTAGGCCAGCATGTGCCTATAACACACGATGGATTTTCATAACCAAACGCTTACTCATCCACACCTAGAAGTCCTATTTGGACCCCGCAGCATTTCTACTACGTGACATTCACGAAAAGTCAGTCGAGGGTTCGTCCCAGTCATTCTACTGATTCTAACCATAGAAAGTTTATAGACGCCAGACCTATCATTCACAAGATTGCTCTCTTTCCACAGCCGTACTGTTTGGGTGAACTTCAGCCTACTTTAACGAGCTTCATACAAGTTTCAATTTTGCAGTTATTCACTTGCATGTCGTAGCTTCAGCGAGTATGTTTCAGGGCGTTACTCCGTCATTCCATACTTTGAAATAGTAGTTCTACCAAATTGGTGGCTAATCTTTTCAATTAGCAACGTGTCGCACTCAAATCGATATCAGGTACTTTATCTCCTTTAAAACCAAGGAAAGTTTCGAATGGAATATCTTGTCCATCTTTTTTATAAGGTGTGCCACATTCCGTACACTCTTTGTTCGGTAGGTCATAGCCGGAGCTAACAGAACCATCATTGAAAAACTCGGAATGCTTACAATTTGGACAAATATAATGCGGTGGTAACGGGTTTACCTCCGTAATTTCCATAAAGGTTGCCACTAATGAAGAACCAACGGAACCACGAGAACCTACTAAATAGCCATCCGCAAGTGACTTTTTCACAAGCTTTGCAGAAATTAAGTAAATCACACCAAATCCATGCCCTAAAATCGACTTTAGCTCTTTCTCAATACGAGCTTTAACGATTTCTGGTAATTCTTCACCATAGATACGGTGGGCCATCTCATACGTTAAATTGGTTACTTCATCATCAGAACCTTCAATTTTAGGTGTATATAAGTCATCCTTAATCGGCTTTACATCGTCAATCATATCCGCAATTTTTTGCGGGTTTGTAACGACGATTTCTTTTGCAAGATCAGGACCTAAAAAATCGAACTCTTGCAACATCTCGTCCGTCGTGCGAAAATGAACCGCTGGCAGCTTGGATCGATTTAAAATATTGGCGCCACCTTGAGAACCAATCAGTATCTGTCTAAACATAGCATCGTTCGGATCGAGGTAATGAACATTTCCTGTAGCAACTACAGGCTTATCCATCTTCTTGCCAAGTTTCACAAGCTTGCGAATAATATCCTCAATAGTCCATTCATCGCGCACGACATTACGTTCAATTAACGGAGCATATACAGCCTTCGGTTGTACTTCAATATAATCGTAAAACCTTGCGATTTGTTCCGCTTCCTCAGGTGATTTATTCATCATCGTCTCAAACAATTCGCCATTACTACAGCCGGAACCAACTAACAGTCCTTGTCGATATTGTTCCAACGTAGCGCGTGTTACACGAGGGACACGATAGAAAGTTTTTGTATGCGAATGAGACACAAGCTTAAATAGATTTTTTAAACCGTCATTATTAACTGCTAAAATCGTACAATGCATCGGGCGCGCTTTTTTATAGGCATCACCGCCGCCAATATGCTTATTGAAATCATCGTGATATTTAATGCCGAGTTCATCCGCTTCTTTTAACAGATGCAATAATAAGTAACCTGTTGCTTCCGTATCATAAATGGCGCGGTGATGTTGCGTTAATTCAATGCCGAATTTTTTACATAATGTATTTAAACGATGATTTTTCATCGTAGGATGGAGCAAACGAGCAAGTTCTAGAGTATCGATTACTGGGTGAATCGTATCTTCTAGACCGTATTTTTTATAACCAGTATAGAGGAAGCCCATATCAAAAGAGGCATTGTGTGCCACTACGATTGCGTCTTCTATAAAGGCATGGAACTCATGAATCACTTGCTCCACTTCTGGCGCATTGCGAACCATCTCATCTGTGATGCCGGTCAATTCGATTGTTGTTGCAGACAATGCATGATGTGGATTTGCAAAACTTTCGTATTTGTCAATCACATGTCCGCCTTTAATTTTTACTGCTGCAAGCTCTATGATTGTATCGTAAGCAGTAGAAAGCCCTGTCGTTTCGACGTCAAACACCACATAGGTCGCATCGTCTAATGCACGATGCTCAGAAGCATACGCAATCGGTACACCGTCATCGACTAAATTAGCTTCTAAACCGTAAATTATTTTTATGCCATGTTTTTTGCCCGCACTATAAGCCTCTGGGAACGACTGCACGACCGCATGATCCGTTATCGCAATCGCTGGATGACCCCATTTCGCCGCTTGAGCCACTAACCTATCTACCGGTGTAACTGCATCCATTTGACTCATCGGTGTGTGCAAATGGAGCTCTACTCGTTTTTCACCTTCTGGCGCCTTGTCTTGTCGTGTTTCTTTTTTAATTTCATTAATATCATTTGCCATCACAATTAAATCACGAATAAAGGTATCGGTTTGAACCGAGCCACGTACTTTCACCCACATACCCTTTTTCAAATGCTGCATCAATTCCGCATCATCGTTATCCCGTGAGAACATTTTTACAACAATTGAATCCGTATAGTCCGTAATTTTAATTTGTAGAAGTGAGCGTCCACTTTTTAACTCTTTAATTTCGGTATCGAACACAAACCCTTCAATAATAACACGACGTTCCTCTTCCACTATGCGCTTAATTTCCATAATTTCATCGTCTTTAATTTGCATACCGAGCTGAAATGGACGATCACCGAGGGCTGCCAATGCCGGATTATCCTTTTTGTCCTGTTCACGTTTTTGGAAGTCTTGCATTGCTTGTTGAGCCATCGCTGCTTCTTCTAAACGTTTTTGCTCGATAAAAGCTTCTTGGGCTTCACGCATTTCTTCTGTTTCCTCTTGCAGCATAAAATCAAAGGCAATTTGCGGAAATCCAAATTGACTGTAACTAAGAGCTAGCTTTTCCGCATATTTCGTTTTCAGCATCATCAGTTCCATTTCCTGCACGCAGGATAACGTAATTTTTTGCCCATTCCACATCGGTATTTGCGATACAAGGCAATTTTTTAAGGTTGGTGCCATATCGTCGATTTGCTCAACAATGGTTAACCAATACGCTTGAATCAGCTCTTCCGTAACATTTTTTTCAACTGTTTCAAAAGTTGTTTCGATTTGGGCTATAGCAGCGAATTTTTCAGCTAGATGTGTACGAAATAGTTGATATAACGGAAATGGAAGTATGCCACGTAATTTAATATTAAAATGCCAGAGTCTATTTTTTTTATGCACAGTAAGACGGGCTAATTCGCCTTCTTCAAAAAAGGACATATAAACATCTTCTGTTAACTCTAGTTGTTGCAAGAGCATTTGAAATCTTTGTCTTGCTTCTTGTTGCTGTTCCAATCAATGACACCTACTTTCACTTTAATGGGCAAGAGTCTCTAATCACCACTTGCTCATTGTTATCTAGCAAATACTTTTTCAACTATGATGCAAAAAATTCGCTCCCTTTCCACGGGCTATTCCAGCAAGCCTCACTTTGCTTTTATAGCAGTGAGATTTGCTTGGTTTCCCGTAGGAGTGTCGCGAATTCGTTTGCTTGTCCTCATTCATCTTCCAAAAGATGTTACTAGTAAGAACATCTATATCTTTTGGCTATTATGTTACCAAAGGATATTAATTTTTGCGGAAAAATTCATTTAAACGATCAATGACTTCTTCTTTTTTCCATTCAAATGTTTCACCTGTTTGACGGAATTTCACTTCGACAACACCTTCTGTTGCCTTTTTACCGACTGTTACACGAACTGGTAAACCTATTAAATCTGCATCTGCAAACTTAACACCTGCACGTTCCGCACGATCATCTAATAGTACATCATAGCGATATGATTTTAATAAGCCATATAACTCATTTGCTAATGAAACTTGTGTTTCATCTTTCGTATTAACAGGTACAACATGAATGTCATACGGAGCTAGTTGTATTGGCCAAGTAAAACCATTTTCATCTTGGAAATGTTCAGCTACGGCAGCTAAAATACGTGACACACCAATACCATAGCAACCCATAATAAACGGCTGTGCCTTTCCTTGCTCATCTAAAAATGTTCCATTCATTTTTTCAGAATAGGTAGTACCTAATTTGAAAATATGACCAACCTCGATACCTTCTGCAAATTTAATGATACCTTGTCCATCAGGAGATGGGTCTCCTACTTGGATAAAACGAATATCCAAGTATTCGTTGACAGCAAAATCTCGCTCTGGGTTAACATTTACTAAGTGGAAGCCGTCGTCATTAGCACCCGCTACCCCGTTACGAATTGATTTAATTGCATGATCTGCGACAACTTTGACTTCTACCGGTAATTTTACAGGGCCGATTGAACCTACGCCACAGCCTAGCAATTGACGAATAGCTACTTCGTCAGCAAGTTCTACAGAACCAGCATCTAGCGCATTTTTCAGTTTAATATCGTTAATTTCGTGATCGCCACGAGCAAGGACTACCACTAATTCGCCATCAACATTAAATACTAATGATTTAATAACATTTGAAGGTGCTACTTGTAAAAATGCAGATACTTCTTCAATTGTTTTTTGATCTGGTGTTGCTACTTTTTCAAGATCTTTTAATGCTTCATTGGCTGGTTGATATTCTACAGTGACTTCTGCCATCTCAATGTTTGCCGCATAATCGGATGTATCAGAGTATGCAATTGTATCTTCCCCAATTTCAGAAAGTACCATAAATTCATGTGTACCTTTACCACCAATTGAACCAGCATCGGCAATAACTGCACGATAGTTTAAACCAAGACGCGAGAAAATATTAGAGTAAGCGCGGTACATATCCTCATATGTTTCATCTAGGCTTTCCCGTGAAGCATGGAAAGAATAAGCATCTTTCATAATAAACTCTCTTCCTCGTAATAAGCCAAAACGCGGGCGTTTTTCATCGCGGAATTTAGTTTGAATTTGATAGAGTGTTAATGGTAATTTTTTATATGATTTAATTTCATCACGTACTAAAGTTGTAATGACCTCTTCATGTGTTGGTCCTAAGGCAAAGTCACGATCGTGGCGATCTTTTAATCGCATTAGTTCTGGACCGTATTTTTCCCAACGGCCGGATTCTTGCCATAATTCAGCAGATTGCAATGCAGGCATTAATAATTCGATAGAATTGATGGCTTCCATCTCTTCGCGAATAATATTTTCGATTTTTGTTAACACACGTTTTGCAAGCGGTAAATACGAATATACCCCACTTGTATTTTGACGAATAAACCCTGCACGTAATAATTGCTTATGTGATTTTACATCTGCATCAGCAGGTACTTCACGTAGCGTTGGGATAAATGTTTTACTTTGCTTCATTCAGTGTTCCACCTTTTTAATAAATAAATTTATACTCTAATTAGCATAAACAAATTTAGCTTTGAACGCAATGTTTCAAAATAATTGCGCTCAAAGCTATTTTACATTTTATTTTCACTTTAGCCTAACTTTGTTTCGATGTTACGTTATAAACAGTCACGCATCATCTAAATATTGGAAATATAAAAGCCAATTGTCATTACGTACTTGCTAGAAGAAGAAACGTTGGATATCGTTCCACGTTACAACCACCATTAATATCATCAGCAAGACGATACCTACAAAGTGCACCATTCCTTCTTTTTGACGATCAATTGGTTTGCCTCTTAAAGCCTCATAGCCAAAGAACAATAATCGGCCACCATCTAATGCTGGAAGAGGTAATAGGTTCATAATACCAAGGTTGATACTTAGCATAGCAGCAAAATTGATTAGGGCGAAAATGCCATATGTCGCCACTTCTTCCGTTGTTTTATAAATCCCTACAGGTCCTGATAATGCATCAATAGTAAATTGTCCTGTAATAAGCATACCTAGTAATTCAAAGATTTTAACCGTCATATTATACGTTTCTTGAGCTCCGTATACCACTGCTTTTAATGGGTTATAAACACGCGGACTTTCATACTTCACACCAATTTGTCCAAACGTCTCGCCTTTCTGCTTCACTGCTTTCACTGTCATATTGAGGTTTTCGATTTGCCCACCACGCTCAACCGTTACATTGATTTCTTGATTCGGGCGATTCTGTACAATGGCAGCTAAATCTTGCCACTTTTCAACTGCTTGTCCATCAATCGAAGTCACCTTATCCCCTGCAAGCATCCCAGCTTGTGCTGCTGGATCATTTGCTACCACTTCTGTAATAATCGGCTCGTATGTTGGTACACCGTTTATTAAACCAATAAGCAAATAGATGAAAAAGGCTAATATAAAGTTAAATAATGGTCCTGCAAAAATGGTCATTGCACGTTGCCCAACGGTTTTTGCGTTAAATTGACGATCATATGGCGCGATTACGGTTTCTCTGCCATTTTCTACAACAACACAATCTCTTGCAACACTGTAACGAACTAAATTTTCTTCCTCATCATAGCCTTCAATAAATAATTCTCGTTCTAAATCAGCTCGTTCCACCTCTAAAAATAATAAATCTGGTAATTGTCTATTATTTTGATTGAAGATAATTTTTTTGGCGATATTATCTTCATCGACAATAAGCCCTACACGGTAGCCAGGCTGTAATTCAATACCATCCATATCTTCGCCTGCCATGCGGACATATCCACCTATTGGCAATAAACGGACTGTATAAATTGTTTCCCCATGCGTCTTGCCATAAATTTTCGGACCCATACCGATTGCAAATTCACGCACCATAATTCCTGCACGCTTTGCAAATAGGAAGTGACCAAGTTCATGGAAGAACACGAGCAAGCCAAATATTAAAATAAATGCAATGGCTGTTTGCATAATACCCCACCTTTAAAAGCGAATAGTTAACGAAAGCTTCCTGTCGTTATTTTACCATGTCTAACACTATTTTTCTTGTTTCTCTGTCCACATGTAAAATTGTTTGCAAATCTGGCACGGAGACATTATTGTGTGCCTGCATGATCCGTTCAATTATTGCATCAATTTCAAGGAACGTTATTTTCCCTTGTAAAAATGCTGCAACTGCCGCTTCATTCGCAGCATTCATTGCCGTTAAAATGGTACCGCCTGTACGCCCTGCTTCGAATGCTAAGCGCAACGCAGGATACCGTTCAAAATCCATTTCTTTAAAATGCAGTTGACCAATTTGCGCTAAATTAAGACGTTGTCCATTTTGGAGCGGCATACGATCTGGATAGCTTAATGCATATTGGATTGGGACACGCATGTCCGGCGTACCAAGCTGAGCTATTACGCTAGTATCATGATACTCAACAAGAGAGTGAATAATACTTTCTCTGTGTAAAAGTACATCAATTTTATCATAAGGCATATCAAATAAAACATGTGCTTCGATTACTTCAAGCCCTTTATTCATCATAGTAGCTGAATCTATCGTAATTTTTGCACCCATTGACCAGTTCGGATGATTAAGTGCATCGGCAACCGTAACATGTTTTAACTCTTCACGTGTTTTGTCGCGGAAACTTCCTCCAGAAGCTGTAATGATTAAACGCTCAATATTTTTCGGGTTTTCGCCATTCATCGATTGGAAAATAGCCGAATGCTCACTATCCACTGGTAAAATTGTAGCATTGTATTTTTTTGCCTCTGCCATAACTAAATGACCTGCTGTGACAAGCGTCTCTTTATTGGCAATCGCAATTGTTTTGCCCATACGAATAGCAGCTAGTGTCGATTCAAGACCAACGCTACCGAGCACTGCATTCACGAGCACCGTCGATTCAGGATGTGTAGCAACCTCTACAAGCCCTTTTGCACCAAATGTAAAGTGTACTTGCGGGTAGTCTTTTGCGAGAATAAGTGCATCTTCCTCAAGCTGAACCGATACCAGTTCAGGCTTTAAAGTCTCTATCATTTCACGTGTTTTTTCTATGTTTTTTCCTGAAGAAAACGCTACAAGATGAAATGCATCACGTTGTTCTTTTAAAATATCATAGGTTTGCCAACCGATAGAACCAGTTGCACCCAATAAACTAATTTTTTTCACGACAAAACGTCCCCTTTTTCTATCTAAGCGATCTATTTCATAATTCGCATTTTCATCCATCATTGCGTCCCGATTTTATTCCAAGCTTGCTCGACAAGCAGCTGGCGTCGCCCTTTGGTGAGTATGTCGAGCTATTTACGGCTCGCTTTTCAAAGTGAGGTCGCCCGCCTTGCGCCCATCGATGACGCTTCCTAACAAGGTCTTACATACTTAGCTACCGAATAAATGTAAAAAATGCAGTAGTGGCACGACAAATAATAAACTGTCAAAGCGGTCTAGAATCCCGCCATGTCCTGGTAAAATATTGCCTGAATCTTTTACGTCAAAATGGCGCTTGATAGCTGATTCCACTAAATCGCCCATCTGACCAATTATCGAAGCAAAAATCGTGATCACAATAAGTGAAACATAACCGTTAGCAAATGGATAAATCGCTTGCATAGCTATAGCAAAAATAACCGCTATAACAATCCCACCAACAAAGCCTTCAATCGTTTTCTTCGGTGATATTTCAGGCCAAAGCTTATTTTTACCTAGTTTTCTACCTACAAAATAGGCTCCTGAATCTGTTGTCCAAACAACAAGTAAACAATATACAACAAATTCAAGACCATAGTTTCGCGTTTCGATTAAATAATGGAAACCTAATCCTACATAAAACGCCCCAAGCAAAATAAAGCCAACTTCATCAAATGTAATTTTATTTTTTACGAGGACTACATAAATAAGTAACAGCATGACCAGTCCGTAAATAACCATTAGAACCGATGAATAGCCGATTGCATGTACTACCTCATTTGCCCAATCTTTTGGTATGACAAGCATAATAAGCGTTAGTAACCCGATCATACCAGGTACTGAAAAAATCGAAATACCTTTCATCTTCAGTATTTCATAAAAGCCTACAACAGCCATTGCTAGTACAAGTAGTGTAAATGGCACCTTTCCATAAATAACAAATGGAATAAACAGTGCCGCGGCAATGATTGCTGTGATGATTCGTTGTTTCAAGATGTTTCTTCTCCCTTCAACCCACCGTAACGGCGATTACGTTTTTGATAGTTTTCCACCGCTTCCAGAAAGTTTTCCTCGCTAAAATCTGGCCACAATGTATCTGTAAACCAAAATTCTGTGTAGGCGAGCTGCCATAACATAAAGTTACTTAATCGTACTTCACCACTTGTACGAATGAGTAAGTCTGGCTCTGGTAGATGAGCTGTCATTAAATGAGCTGTCATACATTCCTCATTTATGTCTTGTATAGTTAATTGACCGTCCTGTACTTTTTGAAGCATCGTTTTCATGGCACTTACCATTTCTGAACGACTACCATAATTTAAAGCAAAGTTTAAAATTAACCCTGTATTATGCTTCGTCTCTTCCATTGCCTCATACAATGCTTTTTGTGTATGTGCTGGCAAGAGTGACGGATCTCCAATCATTTCAACTCGCACATTGCGCTCCATCATTTCCGGTAAAAAAGATCCTAAAAATTCTACAGGTAGACGCATCAGAAAATCGACTTCAGGCTTTGGCCTTTTCCAATTTTCTGTAGAGAACGCATACACTGTTAATACTTTTATGCCAAGATCAGATGCAAATCTAGTTACCTTCCGTACCGTCTTCATACCTTCATGGTGCCCAGCAACACGTGGCATGGCACGTTTTTAGCCCAACGTCCATTTCCGTCCATAATAATCGCTACATGGGCAGGAATCGGCTCGCTTTTCGCAAGGGCAACACGTTCCTCCAATGATAGTGTATCCATATTTACTTGTTTACCTAATAGCTTCTTAAACATGCTAACTCCCCCACTACAACTAATCGGACGTATACTAACCTATCATAACAAACAAAAGTGCTTTTTGTCTTTTTTTTCCCTCTAATTGACTATGTATGAACTAGCTTATTTTAGAACAACACACATCTCAAAGAAAAATCTTGTCTTGCTACATTCAGCAACTGCTAATAAGCCAGAACAATGTAATTCGTATACTACGTGTAAACGAGTTAACCATTACGGCTCGTAGAGAGCAGGTGAAAATTGTAACACCGATAAGAAATGAATACTTTTACAATAAAAGAGAAAAGACGTCCTGTTATGTATAGGACGCCTTCATCTCATCAAAAAGTTCCATCATAGAAATGCAAAGCGCCTGCTTACACTTCTAGAATTTCTTTTTCTTTTTCTTTCGCTACTTGGTCTACTTTCACGATGAACTCATCTGTTAATTTTTGAATATCGTCACCGTATCCACGTAAATCGTCTTCTGTGATTTCGCCTGCTTTTTCAAGTTTTTTAAGATCATCATTAGCATCACGACGAACATTACGTACTGCGATTTTTGCATCTTCAGCTTCTTTTTTCACTTGTTTTACAAGGTCTTTACGACGTTCTTCTGTTAACGCTGGAATCATTAAACGAATAACAGAACCATCATTTGTCGGTGTAATACCGATATCTGACTTCATAATCGCTTTTTCAATTTCACCTAAAATGGATTTATCATAAGGTGTAATCACGAGTAAACGAGCTTCTGGTACTGCAACACCTGCAAGTTGATTGATTGGTGTTGGCGCACCATAGTACTCTACAGAAATACGGTCTAGTAGAGATGCGTTTGCACGGCCTGCTCGGATCGATGCTAATTCACGTGAAAAAGCAGCAATTGATTTGTTCATTTTTTCTTTCGCTTGGTCTAATACTTGTTTAGTCATTGTGCATTCCTCCTAACAACAGTTCCAATTTTCTCGCCCAGTACGGCACGTTTAATATTACCTTGCTCCGTAATTGAGAAGACAATTAACGGAATATCGTTATCCATACATAAAGTTGAAGCAGTTGAATCCATTACTTGTAACCCTTGCTGAATAACGTCTAAGTATGTGAGTGTATCATATTTGATAGCAGTAGTATCGACCTTTGGATCTGCAGAATAGACACCATCTACATTATTTTTCGCCATTAAAATCGCATCTGCGTCAATTTCCGCTGCACGTAATGCAGCTGTTGTATCTGTAGAGAAGAACGGGTTACCTGTACCTGCAGCAAAAATAACTACGCGTTTTTTCTCTAAATGACGAACTGCTTTACGACGAATATATGGCTCTGCTACTTGTGTCATCACAATAGAAGATTGCACGCGTGTTTCGATACCTAATTTTTCAAGAGCATCTTGTAATGCTAATGAATTCATAACCGTTGCTAGCATACCCATATAGTCAGCTGCTGCACGATCCATGCCCATTTCACTACCGATTTTCCCACGCCATATATTACCGCCACCTACAACTACAGCAACTTCTACATCAAGATCTACTACTTCCTTCACTTCTTCAGCAACAGACTTGATAATTTTTGGTGATAAACCGAAGCCAGCCTCTCCTGCTAACGCTTCACCACTTAGTTTAATAACTACTCGTTTATATTGTGGCACACTCATTGTAAACCTCCGTCAGACATTTATTTAAAACTTTTCTTTTCCTTTTCCATTATAGTATATCTAACAATAATTTCTAGTTGTGAATAATGGTAATAGAAAATTAATCCTTTTTTAGCTCATCTCGGAAAAATAGGGAACACGTTATGTTGTGTTCCCCATTTTTGTCTAGAAAATCTAGTTATTATTTGATTAGGATCAAATGCAAGCCAATCCATCAACTGAACTAGTCTACAAATTAGTTACCTTTAACTTGGTTCATTACTTCTTCAGCAAAGTTATCTTCGCGTTTTTCGATACCTTCACCAACAGCGTAGCGTACAAAACCAGTTACATTACCGCCAGTTGAAGCAACGAAGTCACGAACTTTTTGATCTGAATTTTTAACGAATGATTGGTCAAGTAAGCATACGTCTTCGAAGTATTTACCAAGACGACCTTCAACCATTTTTGCAACGATGTTTTCTGGTTTACCTTCGTTAAGTGCTTGTTCAGTTAACACTTTACGCTCACGGTCAACTTCTTCAGCAGAAACTTCTTCACGAGAAACGTAAGTTGGGTTAATCGCTGCGATATGCATAGCGATATCTTTAGCAGCAGAAGCATCTGTAGAACCTTCTAAAGATACTAATACACCAATACGGCCACCCATGTGTAGGTAAGAACCGAAAGCATCTGCATCAGTTTTTGTTTTTACTTCAAAACGACGAAGTGTAATTTTTTCACCGATAGTTGCTACAGCTGTTGAAATTTGGTCAGCGATTTTTACGCCTTCTGCATTTTCAAGCTCTACTGCAGCTTCTACTGATGCTGGTTTAGCAGCAAGTAATTGCTCAGCTAAAGAAGAAACTAATACTTGGAATTTATCGTTTTTCGCAACGAAGTCAGTTTCAGCGTTTACTTCAAGAATAATTGCTTCGTTACCTTTTTCTAAAATATAAGTTGTACCTTCTGCAGCGATACGGTCAGCTTTTTTAGCAGCTGAAGAAAGACCTTTTTCACGTAGGAAATCGATTGCAGCTTCTAAATCACCATCAGTTTGTACTAACGCTTTTTTACAATCCATCATACCAGCGCCAGTTTTTTCGCGTAATTCTTTTACTAATTGTGCAGTAATGTTTGCCATTTAGTGTTGCCTCCTCAAATTGGTTAAACTATTTATAGTGGTAGGTTCTAAAAAAGGTGATAAGGGTTCTGAGCCACTTATCACCTTTTTGTAAACGTGAATTACTCAGCAGCAGCTTCAGTAGCTGGAGCTTCTTCTTCACCTTGTTTTGACTCGATTAAAGCGTCAGCCATTTTAGCAGTTAAAAGTTTAACAGCGCGAATAGCATCGTCATTAGCAGGGATAACATAGTCGATTTCATCTGGATCACAGTTAGTATCAACAATACCTACTAGAGGGATGTTTAATTTACGAGCTTCAGCAACAGCGATACGTTCTTTGCGTGGGTCAACCACGAACATAACGTCTGGAAGATCGTGCATATCACGGATACCGCCTAAGAATTTAACTAGACGTTCGTGTTCTTTTTTAAGTTGGATTACTTCTTTTTTAGGTAGAACTTCAAAAGTTCCTTCTTCTTCCATTTTTTCGATAGCTTTCATACGTGCAACACGTTTTTGAATTGTACCGAAGTTAGTAAGAGTACCACCTAACCAACGTTGGTTGATATAGTAGTTGCCTGAACGTTCAGCTTCGTCTTTGATCGCTTCTTGTGCTTGTTTTTTCGTACCAACGAAAAGAACTTTACCACCGTCTTGACCAACTTGACGCATGAAGTCATAAGCTTCCTCTAATTTTTTAACAGTTTTTTGTAAGTCGATGATGTAGATCCCGTTACGCTCAACGAAGATAAATTTCTTCATTTTTGGGTTCCAACGACGAGTTTGGTGACCGAAATGTACACCAGCTTCAAGTAATTGTTTCATAGAAATTACTGACATGTGAATTTCCTCCTAGAATGTTTGGTTTTTTTCCTCCGCATTTATCACTTGCAACAAGCTACCCTAATCTTAGAGCACCACTTACTGCATCAAAATGCGTGTGTAGTAATAACACCATTTGCTACTATATCACAGCTTTATGGCATTCGCAACTGTTTTAGCTATGAAATTTCAATAAAAGCTCGATTTCTGTCTTTCCTTTTTGCAGCTTTTTCGCAATTTCTTCAGCAGTTTTTCCTTGCTCAGCCATTTGGACAATTTGTTGTTCCATCGTTAACGGCTTTGATTCTTCTTTTGGTAAACTATCAACCTTTGGCGCAGCCGTTTGCACAGCCGTCGTTCCTCCCTGTTGTTGACGAGAATAGGCATTCGCTACGATATTTTTCGGCATTAAAATACGTGGCTCACTATTAGCTGTCACTGCCTTCATCTCACCATCGGTTTGTGACAAAGGCTGTCCTTGACTTTTAGGCACAGCTATTGGTTGTGCCTGTTGTCCAGTATCAGGTGTCATAGTAGGTTTTGGTACCACTTGCAACGCTTGAATTAGACGATTATTTTCATCCTTCATTTCAGCTAAATAGAGGCTAATCGTATCATCCATTTCTCGCATTAAGCGTTCCTGCTTTACTTCTAAATCTTTGAATTTCGCTAATTTCGTATTTAATATAATAATGAAATAAAATGATAGTAGCTGCAAAACAAAGAGAACAGCAATTAATATGGTTGTCATAGTAAACTCCTATCCACTAAAGTCCACGAAATTACCTTTGAACGGATGCTGAGCCTGTTTTTCTGGTTTTTCGTTATGGTTCTTTTTCTTTTTACGCGTTCCTTTTATATACTCGCCACCCGCTTCTTCCTCTTCGCTAATCTCCGTCATACCTTCTGAAGTATTTACAGCTTTTTGCTTGCGCTCTAATTCCTTTTTTAACGCTTCATTTGCATGTACTTGTTGAGCTAAAGTTTGTTGTTGTGCCTGATCTGCCATTTTACCCGCTTCAAACGTTTTTGGAATAGCTATTTGTAATTCGACACCTTTTAAACTCATTAAAATTCCTCCCTCAACAATCCGTTAGATACTATACATTAATCATTTCATTGGACAATAGCTTTCGCAACTTAAATAATGCTTTTGAGTGAATTTGAGAAATACGTGATGTTGACAATTCGAGCATTTCACCTATTTCAGTTAGTGTCAACTCTTCTGTATAAAATAAACTCAGTACGAGCTGCTCTTTATCATTAAGCTTTTGTATATTTACCGCTAAATCATCGAGTAACTCCGATTTTATTACGACTTGCTCTGGAGTCTTTGTCGTATCATCACGGATTACAAAGGACTTCCCCTCTGCTTCTTCCTGATCTTGTTGCTCATTGATGGAGAGTACATTTGAGAAGAAATGCTCCTGCACCGTTTGGTATACGTCTTCCACAGGTAACTCCATATGCTGTGCAAGCTCCTCAGGCGTCACATGGCGCATTAACTGTTGTTCTAATTGTTCAATCTTGGCATCCATCTTTTTGCTTTTCTCGTGCAGAACGAGGTAGCCAATCCTCTTTACGCAAGCCATCGATTATAGCGCCTCTCACCCTAAAAGAAGCATATGTATCAAACTTTAAGTCTCGATTTATATCAAATTTATTTAAAGCATCAAATAGACCTAGCATGCCTAAGCTTGTTAAATCGTCACGCGATACGCTCTTAGGTAAACCTGCACCAATTCGCTGCACATGGTAAGTCACAAGAGAAGTATATTTTTTTATTAATAAATCACCCGCATCAGGATCACGTTCATTCACCCATCGATTCCACAGCTTTTGTTCATCGTTTAGAATTGGTTGTGTCATAAAATCCACCTCTCTACTTTGCGCCTGTTTGCACGGACTTTTTGCGCTTTCCTCTCAAATGCTCCAAGGCGCCAATAGTTCTGTCGCTTTGTTAACGCTGTACGCTTGAAAATTAAAAAACATACACATGTCTATCAAAAAGAGACTCACTTATCACATTTTGAGTATTTTGCTTACAATGACTGACAGATTTAGATACAAACCTATGCCATTCTTTCCTTTTATTATAACAACATTCGACTATAATTTCATATGATTCTCTAACACTATTCTATTATTAATAGCTGTTCTATTTTAGGCAGAAGAAAACTGCCTCCAATAATTAGACGACAGCTAACATTAGAGGCAGTTTAAAGTGTTCTGGCTTATGCATTTACTTGTTGTTCATCTTCACGATGCATCATCGTTCGAACGGCTTGTGCAATATCTTCTGTGCTTTCGTCTTGAAACTCAACCGTTGAATTTGTCGTAGAAGTTTCTTTCCCCTTCTCATCGACGACAGAAGCACTATTTTCTTCTAGTCCACTGTCATCTTCCGACGGGTCGGCAGTTGGTGTAAATAACACATACGCAATTAAAAACCTTACGATATACATGACAAAAAATACGATAATTGCTGCTACAAATGAACCGATGATAATACGTAATGGTGTATAGGGCTGTTGCAGTGTCATAAAGAAATAAAGGGAAAAGGCAATCAATGCCCCCCATAGGTTATAAAAAATAGAACCAAACATTATATTTCACTCACTCCTTGGTTAACCGTTCGAATATGTAACATCGACGTAGCAGGGTTAAATTCAATTGTTCGACCGCTATTACCGCCCGTATTTTCGGCTACTAAAGGAATTCCATGACGTTTTAATTCAAACTTTACAGCCTCCACATTACGAGGACCGATGCGCATTGAATCTTTGTCGGACGTAAATTGAAACATTTGCGCACCCCCCGCAATTTTTGCCTTCAGTTTAAATTTTTGAACACCCTCTAGCTTTAATAAATCAATCATAGCTGAAATGCCCGTATCTGCAAATTTCGCTACATTTATTGACTCTGCTCTACCTAAACTTGAATCTGGTAGCATGACATGTATTAAACCAGCTATTTTCTTTGACTCATCGTATAAAATAACGCCTACACAAGAACCAAGTCCTGAAGTTCTAATCGTGTTCGGAAATTTCGCTACATCCATTTGAGCAATTCCAACTTTTATTACTTGTCCATTATTATTGTTGTTAAGCATAGGCTATGAAACTCCCAATGCTTTAAAAATAGCATCAAAAGAATCTGGATCAGGCAGTAAGAAGAAATGTCCCCTAACTGTTTCATGATCCTCCACACCGTCTTCAAAAATGGATGTATTAATTACGATGACATTATCACTCACATGCGATAATTCAATTAAGCCAATACTAATAATAGCACCAAACATATCTACACTTAGACCAGGCACAGTTGGATAAATTTTTAAATTTGTAAAATCTGATAACGCGGATAAATATGAACCAGATAAAATATTCCCCATTTCCTGCATGGCAGATAAACCTAACTCCGAAACAGGTGGGTTTTTAAAGTCGAATGATTCATCCTGTATTAGACGTCGGATAAAGCGATTAGCTTGTTCAATCGGAAGTATGAAAAACATGCTTCCTTCAGCATCTCCCTCAATGCGTAAAAAAATCCCAACTACAACGTTTTCAGAACCACCAGCAAGCTCCATCATGTCATTAAACGACACCATTTCAACCTTCGGGACACGCATATCGATTTTTTTACCAAGTAAATTGGAAAGAGCTGTTGCAGCATGGGCAGCTCCAATATTTCCAATTTCCTTTAATACGTCTAAATGTAGTGATGTAATCTTTTGATTAAGTGTCATAATCGAATCCCTACTTTAGTGGATTTAATACTTTCTCTAAATGTAATAATATTAATAATCGTTTACCTATTTTGGCTACGCCAGAAATAAACTCTTCTTCAAGAGATCCTACTACCTCTGGTTGAGGTTCGATTGAGCTTGCTGGAATATCCAACACATCGTTCGCTGAATCTACAACAAAGCCTACTTCCATGTCTTCTAAAGAGATAATGATAATACGAGTCGTTTCTTCGTGCTCAGAGATTGGTAATTCAAAACGTTCGCGTAAATCAATAATTGGTGTTACGACACCTCGTAAATTGATGACACCTTTTACATATTTCTCTGTTTTAGGTACACGTGTAATATGCATCAGTTTCTCGATACCTTGGACGTGTGATACTGGAATCGCATATTCCTTATCTGCTAATTGGAAGACAATTACTTTAATATTTTCTTGTTCAACTGCATTTGTCATAGTAAACACCTCTCTTATTCATTCACCTTATTTTATAAGTGCATTGCAATCCACAATTAGGGCTACTTTACCATTACCTAAAATTGTTGCACCTGAAATTGCAAAGATATTCGTTAAGTAGTTTCCTAATGATTTCAGTACAATTTCTTGTTGGTCAATGAATGAATCGACAACTAAACCAGCAAGTTTCTCGCCTTTACGAACAATTACTACTGAATGGAATTCATCATCTTGTAGCTCTTTACGAGGTACTTCGAAGATTTCTTCTAAGAATACAAGTGGAACCACTTTACCACGGAAGTCAATCACCTTTTGGTTATGTGCATTCATAATATCTGATGAACGGATAATCGATGTTTCAATAATTGATGATAGTGGTATCGCATAAATTTCTTTTTCTATTTCCACAAGCATTACCGAAATAATAGATAATGTTAACGGCAATTGAATGGAGAAAATAGAGCCTACATCTTGTGTAGATTCAATCGAAATGTTACCACCTAACGATTCAATCGTTGTTTTGACAACGTCTAGCCCTACACCACGACCTGATACATCTGAAATAACATCTGCCGTTGAGAAACCAGAAGCTAAAATAAGCTCATTAATTTGATTGTCTGACATAGCAAGAGATTGTTCACGCGTAACAACTCCTTTTGAAATCGCTTTTGCCAACACCTTTTCACGATTAATGCCAGCCCCATCATCTTCAATTTCAATAAAGACATAGTTACCACTGTGATAAGCACGTAACACCACTGTGCCTTCTTCTGGCTTTCCTTTTGCACGGCGTGCAGTAGGGTTTTCAATGCCATGATCGACAGAGTTACGGATTAAGTGAACGAGTGGGTCTCCAATTTCATCGATTACTGTTCGATCAAGCTCTGTTTCTGCGCCAATAATCTCAAGGTTTATTTTCTTATTAAGATCACGAGATAGCTGACGAATCATTTTAGGGAAGCGGTTGAATACAGTTTCCACAGGTACCATTCGCATTGTTAAAATAATCGTTTGTAGGTCACCCATAACACGGCTCATTCGTTCAACAGTTTCGTTTAACTCCCCATGATTCACTTCAGTTGCAATGGATTGTAAACGTCCACGATCAATCACAAGCTCCTCAAATAGATTCATTAAAATATCCAGACGTTCGATATTTACGCGAATCGTTTTGTTTCCTACAGGTGCATGACTTTTATCTGCTTTGGCAGGTGTTGATTTTGCTGGTGCAGGCTTAGCCGGAGCTTCAACTGGTGTATCTACTACCTCTACTGGCGTTGTTGCTGTAGCCGTTGCTGTAGCGGCTACCTCTTTATTTGCTTCATATTGTTTTTCACTGAATTGCTCTTGATTAATCTTTGCAACATTTACTTCATCAACTTCAGAAACCTTCATTAACTTCTTCTGCATATCTTCTGCTGATTCTTTTGTTACGAACGCTACATAAAATTGTTGATCGAATTGTTCATCTTCAAGCTTCTCAACAGATGGCGTTGATTTAATAACATCACCATCTTTTTCAAGAATCTCGAATACCATAAATACACGTGCTGCTTTTAATAGACAATCTTCACGCAGTCTTACTGAAATTTCAAAAGCATTAAATCCTTGTTCCGCAGATTGCGTAATAACTGTTTGCTCGAAGCTATCATATTCTAGTACGCTTGGTACTTCAGGTATAGCTACAGTAGCTACTACTTCTGGAAGAGCTTCCTCACCAGATTCAATGCGCTTTAACTGTGCGACAGTGGAAGAAACATCTCTTTTACCGTCTCCGCCATTAGCAATATCCATTACCATTTCTTCTAAATGATCCACAGATTCAAATACAATATCTAAAATTTCTGGTGACACATGAATTTTTTCATTTCGAATTGCATCTAGGACATTTTCCATTTTATGCGTTAAATCTGCTAAGTCTTCGAAGCCCATAGTCGCTGACATACCTTTTAATGTATGAGCCGAACGGAAAATTTCTCCTACGATAGCCAAATCATCTGGGTTTTTTTCTAGTTCTAATAAATGCTCACTACAAGCTTGTAAATGCTCTTTACTTTCTTCGATAAACATCTCTAAATATTGATTGACTTCCATTAAGAGGACACCCCTTTTAAGGCAAATATTTCATAATTGTTTGTGCAATATCATCTACATCAGCGACTTCATCGACAAGCTGCGTTTCCACCGCAGCTTTCGGCATACCATACACTATGCAAGTTTCTGCTGACTCTGCAATAGCAACTACATTTCCGGTATTTTTTAATGCTTTCAGTCCCTTCGAACCGTCATAGCCCATACCCGTCATAATGACTGCTACCTTATCAAAATCTTTAAATTGACTTACATCTTCAAACATCACATCTACAGATGGGCGATGACCAGAACGTGGTGGTTCGTGATTATCTAAAACGATGCCAAATGAGGTACCAACTTTTCTTAACCTTAAATGGTATCCTCCTGGGGCGATATAGGCCACGCCATTTTGTAAAATATCGCCTTGCTCTGCTTCTTTTACCGTAATCTCGCTCAATTGGTCTAAGCGGGAAGCCAGCGATTTTGTAAAGCCCGCTGGCATATGTTGAACAATAAGAATTGGCGCTTGAATTGTTTTCGGAATTTTAGTAATTACTTCTTGTAGTGCACGCGGTCCACCAGTAGATGTCCCAATCAACACAATTTTTTTACTAACTTTACTCCATTCAATATGTCCCTTAATGACATTCGTACCTGTTGCGTTCACATTGACTGGAGGGGTAGCTTTACGTTCCTTCGACAATTCTTTTCTTATTGAAGTAGGCGATACAATTGGTTCTTGTTGTCTTTTGCTAATTGATGGTTTTTTCAATTTAGAAATAGGTACCAACGAAGCTTGTTCAACTTTATGGACAAGCTCAGATTGGATTTTATGTAAATCAAGAGAAATTGTTCCGCTAGGTTTCGCAACAAAATCAACCGCTCCATACTCGATTGCAGTTAGTGCATTTTCAGCCCCTCGCTGGGTTGTACTCGAAAGCATGACGACAGGCACTGGACAAATTGTCATAATCTCATTTAATGCATCGAGTCCATTCATTTCAGGCATTTCAATATCCATTGTCACGACTGTTGGTTTTAATGTTTGGATTTTCTTAATCGCATCTTTTCCATTTCGTGCTGTTCCAACTACTTCAACCCTCGAGTTTCCAACAAAAAAGTCACTAATTAGCTTTCTCATAAAAGCAGAATCATCAACGACTAAAAGCTTGCTTTTATGTACAAAGTCCAATTAATCACGCCCTTTCGAAAAAATACTTCTAAGTTTAGATAAGAATTTACTTGCTGACTGTTCATGTGCATGCACTTCCTCCATACGTTGTTCCATAAACCGAGCCACTATCAGTTGAAGTGTTTTAGAAATAAGTGCTTCTGGATATGCGATTGAAAATGGTACTTGCTCGCGCACAGCATTACGTACAACAGGGTCCTCAGGTAAGGAGCCTAATACTATAACCTCTTTGTCTAGAAATCGTTTCATCGTAAGCTTTAAACGTTCAATCGTTTCGATCCCTTCTTCTTTAGAAAAAGCACGATTACAAAGTAAATAAAATTGCTTATCCATATCGCGAACATGAATATATTTCATCATCGAATAAGCATCTGTAATAGAGGTTGGTTCAGCTGTTGTAATCACTATAATTTCATCAATAGATGTTAATAACTCTAATGACCATTTTGTCGCGCCAGCTCCCATATCAAATAGAATATAGTCGAAGTTTTTTTGGAGTTGTTCAAAAGCATGAATCAGTCTTTCAAACATTGCCTCCGACCATTCCAGCACACTCGACATGCCAGAGCCACCAGCAATACATTGTAAACCATGTGGCCCTTCAAATATTACCTCATCTAGTGATTTATTTCCTTCTAAGTAATCTTTTAAACTATAAGAAACATTTTTTCCAATTAATATATTGATATTCCCCATCCCAATATCCATATCTACAATTGCTACTTTTTTGTCCTTACTCGCTAAATTAATTGCAAAGTTCATTGAAAAGTTACTCTTACCAACTCCACCCTTACCGCTTACAACGGCAATTGTTTTACCTAATTCACCTTGCCGCTTCAGCATTTTCAAGCGTAATGTTTCTGCTTGATCTCTCATTTTTCTTCACCTTGGAAAAACATATTAAGCACTGCTTCTAAATCAGCTTCTTCAATATCTTCTGGTACTTCTTGACCATTGGTATAGTAAGCAAGTCCTTTATTATATTTAATCATTAAATTAATCATTGTGCCAATAGAATTTGTTTCATCAATCTTCGTAAAAATAAATTTTTCAATTGGCACACTTTTAAATTGCTCAATAATATTGGTCATATCCTTTTCTTTTGCCGTCATAGCAAGTACTAGAAAGGATTCAGCTTGATCATCAAACTTAATAAGGCGTTGTAGATCGTCTACATATTTTGCTTCCTTATAATTGCGGACGGCAGTATCGATAAAGACTAAATCTAAATGGGACAATCGTTGCACAGCTTGCTCGTAATCTGTCGAATTATAAGCAATTTCAACAGGTGCTTGTAATAGGCCGGCATACGTTTTTAACTGCTCAATGGCAGCAATTCGGTATGTATCAGTAGTAATAAAGCCTATTTTTTTCTTTTTCTCTAGAACCGCTCGAGCTGCCATTTTAGCAATTGTCGTTGTCTTGCCGACACCCGTTGGTCCTAGCACATTAATATATTTACGTTCATAGGATAGGCCACCAATCGGCAAACCTTCTAGTTTTTTACGCAGCAAGTTTTTTGTAATTAGCTTGCATTGTGAAAAATTGATTTCTGAAGCTTCTTTGAAATGCACAAAAAGCTCATCACCAATCGTTGTGATGAGCTCCTCATTTAGCTCTTGCTGTCTTAAGTATTCAATGAAGGATAAGAGTTCATCGGGATATTGAGCTTGGGTAGCCTTCTTGTGCATTGATTGCATTAACGATTTTAAATCTGCAATTTCCTTCCTCAGTTCTTCAGACATACCTGACTCATCTTGCAAAGTTATTTCTTGCGTAGGCTGAGCATGTTGAATTTTAGCTTGCACAGCATTTGTAATCTCTAGTAAACTAGCATTTTCTTTTTTAACAGGAATCATAGGCATACTTGCAGGTGTTGGAGCCGTATTGCTTGGCTCCATCGTGTCAATCCCTGCAACAACCTCAAAGCTCTTCTTTTTAACAAGCCCAAAAAGTTTCTTTGTTACGACTACTTTTGAATTCAAAATGACAGCGTCGTCGCCTAAATCAGCACGCACAAGCTTCATTGCTTCTGGTATGGAAGATGCATAATATTTTTTCATTTTCATTCAACATTCACCACCCCAACACTTTGAATTTCAATAGAAGCATCAAGTTCATTATAAGATAGTACCGGAATCTGCGGGAAATAGCGTTCTGTCAGCTGACGTAAATACATACGAACTGCCGGAGAGCATAAAATAATAGCAGATTGTTCCATAAATGACACACGCTCTACCTCTGATGCAATGGTCTCTAGCACCGTTTGAGAATCTTGAGGATCCATTGCTAAATAATTGCCGTGATCCGTTTGCTGAATGCTATCTGCAATCATTTTCTCTACTTTACCCGATACAGTAATGACTTTCAATGATGAGCTGTCTCCTACATATTGAGAGGTAATTTGACGAGCTAATGACTGACGCACATACTCTGTTAATATATCGGTATCACTTGTTAGTTTTGCATAGTCTGCTAATGTTTCGAAAATAATCGGCAAGTTACGGACAGAAACATTTTCTCGAAGAAGCTTGCCCAATACTTTTTGGATTTCTCCAGTAGATAATGGTGTGGGTGTTAATTCTTCGACTAAAATTGGATGTGTTTCACGTAAATGGTCAATTAATTGTTTCGTTTCCTGACGTCCTAATAATTCATGCGCATTTGCTCGAATCATTTCTGTTAAGTGTGTTGACACAACACTTGGTGGATCAACAACCGTATAACCAGACATCTCAGCGTCCTCTTTCACTTGCTCTGTAATCCATTTAGCAGGAAGACCAAATGACGGTTCAACAGTATCAATACCCTCGATTGAATCATCATCTCCTGGGCTCATCGCTAAATAATGATCGAGTAGAAGCTCCCCACGAGCCATTTCATTACCTTTAATTTTTATGCGGTATTCATTTGGCTGAAGTTGAATATTATCACGAATACGAACAACTGGAATGACAATCCCTAGTTCCAATGCTAGTTGGCGTCGAATCATGATAACGCGATCTAATAAGTCCCCACCTTGGGCTGCATCTACTAGTGGAATTAAGCCATAGCCAAATTCAAATTCAATTGGGTCCACATTTAATAAATTCACAACATTTTCAGGGCTCTTCATGCCGTCTGTTGCCACTTCTTCCTCAATTTCAAGTAATTCTTCCTCATCCTCTGGTTTCTTACGTTCCATCATGTAAGCACCTGCAACAAGTGAAATACCAATTGGTAACGTTACCCAGTTAGGAATTGGCGTGAATAAACCAAGTAAAATAATAGTACCCCCAGCAACATAAAGAAGCTTTGCTTGAGCGAATAGTTGTCCTGTAATATCTTCTCCTAGACTTCCTTTAGAGGATGCGCGTGTTACTACAATCCCTGTTGCTGTTGAAATAAGAAGTGCAGGGATTTGTGATACAATACCATCACCAACCGTTAGCTTTGAGAAATGGGTTGCTGCTTCCGCAAATGGTAAGCCCATTTGTACAACACCAATAATAATACCAAATAATAAGTTGATAATTACCATCACCATGGAGGCAATTGCATCCCCTTTTACGAATTTCGTAGCACCATCCATCGCTCCGTAGAAATCCGCTTCTCCCGATACTTTGTCACGTCGTTCACGTGCTTCTCGCTCAGATATTACACCTGCGTTTAAATCAGCATCAATACTCATTTGTTTACCGGGCATCGCATCGAGTGTGAAACGAGCAGCTACTTCTGCAACACGTTCCGCCCCTTTTGTAATAACGATAAACTGAATCAATACAAGAATTAAAAACACTACTAAACCTACGAGAACATTCCCGCCAACTACGAAATCCCCGAAGGTTTCAACAACTGATCCAGCATCTCCATTTGCTAAAATTGCACGCGTTGTGGAAACACTTAAGCCGAGTCGAAACAGGGTTAACAGAAGAATAACGGAAGGGAAAATAGAGAAATCTAACGCTTCCTTCATACTCATTGCTGTTAAAAGTACTATTAATCCTAACGTAATATTAATGACGATTAAGAAACTTAGCATCCACGGAGGAAGAGGGATGATGAGCATCGCAACGATTAAAATAACCGCACCTAAAACCCCTATATCGCGAACCTTCATTTGTGTCCCTCCTACATAAAAGCTTTAAATTTTCCGCTTAATACGATAAACATAAGCGAGTACTTCTGCTATTGCTTTGAAAAATTGTTCTGGTACTGAATCGCCTATTTCTACCTGATCATACATGGCTCTGGCTAATGGTCTGTTTTCTACCATTATGACATCATGTTCTTTCGCAATCAGTTTAATTTTTTGAGCAACAAAGTCTGTCCCCTTCGCCACTACGCGAGGGGCATCCATACTGTCCTCATCATACTTTAGAGCGATCGCATAGTGAGTTGGGTTAGTGATTACGACATCAGCATTTGGCACTTCTGACATCATTCGACGCATTGCCATTTCACGCTGACGTTGCTTGATTTTTGATTTAATCAGCGGGTCACCCTCACTATTTTTATATTCATCTTTAATATCTTGCTTAGACATTTTTAGATTTTTTTCATACTCATGTTTTTGATACATCCAGTCCAATAAGGATACACATAGTAACACAAGAGAAGCCGCGATCCCCATAATGCCAACAAGTTTACCAACTGTAACAAGGGTCACCCACGGACTTTTAAATGATAGTGCTAAAACTTCATGTAAATTTGACCATATGATAATTGTTGTTACTCCACCAATAAAGGAAATCTTTAAGATTGACTTTATAAGCTCAACAATGGCTTTTACAGAAAAGATTTTTTTTAAGCCTTTAATTGGATCCATCTTTTTTAAATCAAATTTCATCGGCTCTAATGTGAATAAGAAACCAAATTGTAGAAAATTACCTGCTAAGGCTCCTACAAACGCAATTGCCATTATTGGAACAATGACATAAGCCATTTGTACTAATGTTTCGGTAAATAGATGCATGACACTGTCAATCGTAAGTGTTTCTACACGTACGTTATGGATAAATGTTTGCCTAAAAAAGCTAACAGATCGTCTCGCAATGATCCTGCAAAGAATAATAGAAAGATAAACACCATGAGCATCACAATCGCACTGGATATGTCCTGACTCTTAACGACCTGCCCTTTTTTTCTAGCATCTTGTCGTTTTTTAGGTGTCGCCTTTTCCGTTTTTTCACCTGCAAAAAACTGTAAATCTAAATCCAGTAGTAGCAACATCTTATCCACCACCTAATATCGCCATTAAATCGCGCATTCCATAAATCATAATCGTAATCAACTTTTGAATGACTTGTATCATAACCGCCATCATTGTGAAGAGCACTAAAAAACTGACACCAATTTTAATTGGGAATCCAACCACAAAGATATTTAATTGTGGCACCGTTTTTGCCGTTATACCAAGTGCTAAATCCACTAAAAATAACGTTGCTACAACAGGTGCTGCCATTTGAAACGCAATAGCAAAGACGGCAGTAAAGGTTGTCATGACAAACTGGATATAATCATCTTGCGCGAAATTAGGAAATCCCTGATCTATAGGTAAAAACTGATAACTATAGAAAATTCCATCTAGAATCATATGATGGCCATCAATTGCCAATAAGAACAGCAATGCCAATGTATTGAAAAATTGACCGATTAATGGACTTTGCGCCCCTGTTTGTGGGTCGATAATATTGGCAATGGCAAATCCCATTTGGAAATCTATAAAGCTTCCGGCAATTTGAATTGCCGACATGATGATATAGCCTATTAGACCTAATAACAATCCAATAACAGCTTCTTTCATCACTAAAAGTATGTAATCACCATTAAAAAGAAATGGCTCTACGTCTATTGTATAATACATCATCCAAGCTAAAACGAATGCGAGGGAAATTCGTACTTTCTGCGGAATCGTCCTATATGAAAAGAAAGGTACCGTAACAAAAAAAGCTGTTACGCGCACTAGTACTAATAAGAATACCGTTATTTGAGGGACTAGTTCATTCATGTACTCACCCTATATAACGCGTTAAATTCTCAAAAATGTCTCTCGCATAGCTCGTAACTTGTGATAACATCCACGGACCAAAGAAAACGATGGCCACTAATACTGCGACGATTTTTGGAACGAATGCTAATGTTTGCTCTTGAATCGAAGTTGTTGCTTGAAATATACTTACCGCTAAACCAGAGATTAAAGCAACTAATAATAGCGGTCCGCTTGTTAGAAGGATAATCATAATGGCACGCTCTGCTATTGAAATAACCATTTCACCTGTCATACTGTATCATCCCCTAAAAACTTTGTAGTAATGATTTCATTACGAGGTACCAGCCATCGACGAGTACAAATAATAAAATCTTAAACGGCAATGAAATCATAACCGGTGGTAACATCATCATCCCCATCGACATTAATGTACTTGCGACAATCATATCGATTACAAGGAATGGAATAAATATCATAAAACCAATTTGGAAAGCAGTTTTAATTTCACTGAGTGCAAAAGCAGGTACGAGCATAGTAAGTGGAATTTCCTCTACAGATGCTGGCTTTTCTGCCTTATTATATTGTAAAAACAAATCTAAATCTTTTTGCCTTGTATGCTTACTCATAAACTCTTTAAACGGCACACTTGCCTTCTCATATGCTTCTTCTAGCCCAATTTCTTCAGCAAATAGTGGCTGTAATGCCTCTTTATTGACCTCTTGAAATGTAGGAGCCATGATAAAGAAGGTTAAAAATAAGGCAAGTCCAACAATAACCTGATTAGGAGGCATTTGTTGTGTCGCCAACGCTGTACGTACAAATGAGAGCACAATGACAATCCGCGCAAATGATGTCATTAAAATTAAAATGCTCGGGGCAAGTGACAATACAGTTAATAATAAAAGGAGCTTAATAGAAGTTGAGACATTGGTTGGGTCGCTGTTGGAAAAATAATTGACTATATCATTCATTTATCATCATTCTCCTTTTGCTTCCATCTCTCTAATTCTTCACTACGCTCCTGTTTAATTTCAGAGATTTTTTTTTCAAAAAGTTCACCAAACGAATCTTGTTGTGTGCTTGTTGATGAATTTTGTTTATTTTTTCTCTTAAACTTAGAAATTACTTCTGCTATATAAGGTGATGTTGCCGCAAATTCCTGTTTTTCGTTATAGAGCGCTAACAGCTCTTCAACTTCTTGCGGATCGGTAATTTCTCGAATCAGTTGGACATCTTCACCGACACCAACCAAATAAATCGTTTTACCTATTTGCAACAGTTGAACAGACTTTTGTGCCCCTAACGATAAACCGCCTAAATTTTGTACCATTTGATTTCGTTGAAAAGTTAAATTTCTTTTATTTAAAAACTTCATCAACCCATAAAATAAAGCTACAACAAAAATAAGCGCCAAAACCATTTTTATGTATTCCCATGCAGAAACATCTCCAGCTGCTGAAACAACTGTATCTTCTTTCGCAGCTGGGTCTGAATTTTCCTTACATTCCTCTGGTTTTTTCATACAATACTCAATACTATTTGTATCGGTATCTGCATGAACAGAAACTGTTGGTGGATACACAAATAGGAAGGTTACAAGAAATGCGAAAATCATCGTGACACGAAATGATTTTAACATTTGCATGAAATCATCCTAGTGCTTTTTGAATCGCTTCAATTACACGATCAGCTTGGAAAGGCTTAACAATGAAGTCTTTCGCGCCAGCTTGAATTGCATCGATTACCATTGCTTGTTGTCCCATTGCTGAACACATGATTACTGTTGCGCTTGGATCAGTACCTTTAATCGCTTTAAGAGCCGCAATACCATCCATTTCAGGCATTGTAATATCCATTGTTACTAAATCTGGCTTTAACTCGTTGTATTTTTCAACAGCCTGTAGACCATCGGCAGCTTCCCCTACAACTTCAAATCCGTTTTTGGATAAAATATCCTTGATCATCATGCGCATAAATGCAGCATCGTCTACAATCAAAATTCTTTTAGACATGGTTAACTCCTCCAATTGAAACTATCTTAAATTATTTAAACGCTCTGCTTGACTTAAAACATCTGTAATGCGGACACCGAAGTTTTCGTCAATAACAACCACTTCGCCTTTGGCAATTAGACGACTATTTACTAGAATATCAACTGGTTCCCCTGCTAATTTATCTAATTCTATAATCGATCCACTAGCTAGTTCTAAAATCTCTTTAACAGAACGTTTCGTACGTCCTAACTCTACAGTAACTTGCAATGGAATATCAAGTAGCATATTTAAATTTCTAGCCTCAGATTGAGAGATTACATTTGGATCAAAGCTAGCAAACTGTGCTTGCTGAACATTTACAGGTTGAACTGGTCTTTGTTGCATCTGAATTTGTTGTTGTTCTTGATACATTGGTGGTTGCTCTTGATACATCGGCTGTTGCACTGGTGCAGCCGGTTGTTGATATGCCGGTTGCTGTGCTGGTGGCGGTGTATGTTGAACTGGTGGTGGCGCAATAGGCGCTTCCGGTGCAATGGTAACTGCAACTGGCTCTGCAATCGCCTCCGTTTCACCTAATAATGATTTGACAATATTTTGACTAAACTTCAGTGGCAATAATTGCATTAAGTTCGAATCAATTAAATTACCGATACGTAATCGGAATGAAACTTTTACTAGTAAATCGTCTTCCGGAATATTGTCTCGACCTTCATTTTTAGAAATATTCATTAGATCGATTGTCGGTGGTGAAATATCCACCTTTTTGTTGAATACTGTCGACATGGATGTTGCCGCAGAACCCATCATTTGATTCATCGCTTCTTGTACTGCACTTAGCTGAATTTCACCTAGGTCAGGCTTAGGGTTTAAACCGTCCCCACCTAACATTAAATCGGCTATAATGGCAGCATCTGATTGTTTAATAACAAGTAAATTCATACCTGTTAAACCAATCGTATATTCTACCTGTACGGCTACATACGGATGAGGAAATTCCTCTTCTAACTTATTACGGTTAATCATTGAAATACTAGGGGTAGTAATATCTACTTTTTGTCCTAATAACGCAGAAAGAGCAGTAGCTGAACTACCAAAAGATATATTGCCGACTTCACCGAGTGCATCTTGAGCAAACGAATCAAGGTAATCCTCTACTCTTACCTCATTTTGTTCTTCTTTTGTAGAAGCTTCGCTGTCGTTCATTCTATCGTCCAACGTTTCGCCCCTTAATAACGCTTCAATTTCTTCTTGGGAGAGCATTTCATCACTCATCTTCGTCTCCTCCTTTCAAAGGGTCGATAATCTGGATTGCTAATTTTTTACCCTGTTTGCCAGGTTGTACTGTGAATTTAGGTAATGTACCTACTTTCAGCAGCAGTGGATCATCAATTTTTTGTTCTAATTGAATAACATCACCGACTTGCATCATTAAGAAGTCTTCAATGGTGATGTCGCTAATGCCTAACTCAACAGAAAGAGGCAATTGAGCTTGTTTTACACGTGTTTCAAGCATTTTTGTTTGCTCTGGTGACATCTCTTTTGTATTAGTTTGCATCCAATAGCGAACAGATAGATTTGGTACAATTGGCTCTAAAACAACATGCGGAATACAAATATTAATCATACCGCTTGTCTCACCAATAATCGTATTTAATGAAATGACGACTACCGTTTCATTTGGTGAAATCATTTGTAAAAACTGAGGATTTACCTCAAGCTCTACTAAAATTGGGTCGATTTCAGCAACATTTTCCCATGCTTCGCGTAAATTGTCGAATGAGCGTTCAAAGAGATTTGTCATAATTTTTGTTTCAATTTCTGTTAAGTTATCAACATTACTATGACTTGCTCCACTACCACCCATTAAACGATCTAACATCGAATAAGCAATGTTTGGGTTTATTTCCATCAATATATTACCATCAAGTGGTGGCACTTCAAACACATTAATGAGCGTCATATTCGGAATTGAACGAACAAACTCTTCAAAGGGTATTTGGTCTACTGATGCTACTGTAATTTGTACATAGCTTCTTAACTGTGCAGAAAAGAAGGTAGTCAGTAGTCGTGCAAAATTCTCATGTATTCGGGTCAAACTTCGGATTTGATCTTTTGAGAAGCGCAACGCTCGCTTAAAGTCATAAACTTTAACCTTTCGCCCCTCGTCCTCTTTTTTAATGTCATCCGCTGACATTTCTCCGGTCGAGATTGCGGATAGTAGCGCATCGATCTCAGATTGGGATAACACATCTCCTGCCATTTGCCCACCTCCATTTCAAGCAGTTTCTAATTTTTATTGAAAGATGTAGGAGGTAATATATACTTGTTGAATTTCTCCCTCTTGCATCAATTCATTTAACTGTGTTTTTATTGCCTTTTCAAACATTATTTTACCTTGCTTGCCATCTAAATCTTTTTGTTCCATTTCTGAAAGCTCTTGAATAATTAAATTATTCGTTTGGAAATCACGCTTCTTTAACTCTTCTGCAGCGTCCTTGCTAGTAGTTTGGATTTTTAGCGTCATGCGCACAACCCTTTTATCAGCAAGATTGGTCATAATTTCAGGAACATCAACAGAGGCTTCTACAATATCGTCTATTGATGGTTCAAGTGATGCTGCCGGCTTATTGAATTGAGTAAATAATACAAACGCAATAACGCCAATAAGTATAATCGCCACTAGTACGATGATAATCATCGTTAACACTTTATTATTCTTCATCTTCTTCACCTCGTAGATGCGGGTTTGATAGTACTTGTATATTGTTATAAAAAGCTGTTGCCTTTTGTCGCACCTCATCTTCACTCTGTAACACAATAATTTTTGTTCCTGTTGTTAAAGTAATAGTCGTATCTGGGAAAGATTCGACTGTTTCTATGTATAAAGCATTTAGTGTAAATGCTTTGCCATTTAGTCGTGTTAGTTCAATCATTGAAATAGGGCCGGTCTAGCGCAAGAGCCGGCCCGACCCTCCCTCATATTGAAAATTATGTTTTATAGCTCGAACGCCATCTACGCATAACCTCTTGTGACATCATCCAAAGCTCTACTAAATTATTAGCAGCTATTTGGTTGCATACTTAAAGGCTTAAAAACTATGATATAGCAGCTTTCGAAACTAGAAGTAACTAATTTCTAAACTATCGTTTTAAGTTAACTAACTCTTGAAGAACCTCATCTGATGTAGTGATAATACGCGTATTTGCTTGGAAGCCACGTTGCGCTACAATCATTTCAGTAAATTCTTCAGATAAGTCGACGTTGGACATTTCAAGTGCCCCTGCCGTAATTGACCCCATACCTGCTACTGTAGCAACTTGTCCATAAGGTGCTCCAGAGTTAGCAGTTGCTTGGAAGTAGTTACTTCCTACCTTTTCAAGACCACCAGCATTAGGGAATTTAACCATAACAATTTGACCTGCATATTGTCTATATCCATTTGCATCCACATATTCAACCGTTCCATCTTGACCGATACTTATAGATTTAGCAGTTGTTGGGATTTTAATTGGATTGTTATCATCAAAAGTAAAAGTATCGTTTTCTCCAAGTAAATCCTCCGTTATACCATTCAGTGGACTTCCATTTTTATCTGCTTCGGCATTACTTTCAGTTGAGTCTGTTTCATACAATGTATCATTGGCATGACCCACTAAATATTTCCCTTCTGCATTCACTAAATAACCTGCATTATCCATGTAGAAGTTACCTGCACGTGTGTAAACAACGTTTGTATAGCCTTCTGCAACACCATCCGTATTTGACACCGAGTCGGCTACCATAAAGAAGCCTTCACCTTGAACAGCAAGGTCCAATGGGCGGTCTGTCGTTTGACGTGAGCCAGAACCGTGAACTGTATCAATTGCTGCAAGTGTTGAACCAAGACCTACTTGTAAAGGGTTTGTACCACCACGAGTAGTTGTTGCAGCTGAAGCACCTGCGCTCGTTTGAGATAAGATGTCTTTGAAAATCACGCGACCTTTTTTAAATCCATACGTGTTTACATTTGCAATATTATTGCCAATAACATCTAGCTTTGTTTGGAAGTTTTTAAGACCTGAAATACCTGAATACATAGAACGTAACATAAGTTGTCGTTCTCCCTTCATTTTTGAATTGTGCGCCTCTGTCAGTCAGCAACACATAGGCTTCCTTACTAAAGAAGGTCCAGCCTTAAAGCACGATTGTGCCATCAATATTAGTAAACAGTTGTTGCTTTGCTTCCGTGCGATCCATTGCTGTAATAACAGTAGCATTTTTAGCACTGACAATTAAAGCTGCTTGATCCATCAAGACTAATGGTTGTTTGACACCTTTGGAATGTGCCTCAAATACCTTGTCAGATACAACCTGCCATTCCTGTTCAGTAATCGCGATATTACGCTCTTTAATGCGTTCATGAGCATGCTTACTGACTTTTAGCTCCTGTTGATTCGTCGCCTCATGTAAATGCGCACTAAACGATTGCTGTGTATTGGTAGGTGTAGGTTGCTTTTGGCGAATAGTAGGATACAATGGGACACGATGAATTGAAAATTTATCCATCTTTCTCCACCACCTTTATTCGCTAATTACTGTAAATTCTTTCCCTGCTAGTTTTTTGCCATTTGCTAATTCATAATAAATAATGCCATCTTTATTAGATACAGAAGTGATTCTACCTTGTGCATCTTGTTCCCCGTCTTTGTACGTAACATTTTTGCCGATTAGCATACTCGCTTGTACAAGCGGTGATTCAGTTGATGTATTGTTTTCACCTGTGCTCGTTTCTTTATTACCAAGAATAGCAGAGATGTTTCCTGGGAATATTTCCTTGCCATCTGCTAATACAAACACGGCTTCCCCATCAACAAATTTTAAAGATTGGATAACGCCTGAGCCTTCTATTACAATCGGCTTTTTATCTTCATCCACTTCTTTTGAGATTTCATGCCATTTTACTTCTTTGCCAACAAATGATGTATAGTTCATAAGCTGTGATTGTTGTTGAGACATCAGCAATGATTCCATCGCCTTTGTCATATTTTGCATTTGTTCTAAAGACGAGAACTGTGCCATTTGAGCAATAAATTCTCGGTCATCCATAGGATTTGTTGGATCTTGATGTTGTAATTGTGTAATTAATAACTTTAAAAATGCATCTTTACCGAGCTCACTGCTACCTGTTTGTTTAGTTGGGGCACTATAGTTTGAATAGTAAAGATCATTTGAAATTTTCGTTTCAGCCACTGTTTACACCTCCTCAATTTCTAAATAATCATGGAAGGACATACTCTCTTCGTTATCCTCATTTTGTTGCTCTTGTTCTTCTTGCTGTTGTCGCTTAAAGAAGTTGTTAAAGAAGTGTTGATCTCGCTGTTGTCTATCAGCATCCTGCAACGACTGTGCAATATCTAGTCGCTCCACTTGGATATTTTGCTGAACAAACGCTTGCTTTAAATGATGTGCTTGACTGTCAAGCAGTTCACGCCCGTGCGCAGTAGATGCTAGTAGACGCGCAGTTAAAACACCGTCATTTTGGACAAGCTCGATTCGAATTGTACCAAGATTTTCAGGATATAATTTTAATGTTAAACGTGTAATCCCTTGCGCATTAGAAATTTGAGCTTTATTGATGATTGCCTGCATTTCTTTCAGTAATGCTTCCGATTGAGCTGGCTTAGCTGTTGGCAAAGTTACTTGGAATGTATCTGCTTTTGTTTGTACTGTATTCGCTGTCACCATTTCATTAGAATTTGTATCGCTTTGTTTCGTCACTTGTACTTGCTGAATGACTTGTTGGAAACCTTGCAACGGCAATGTAACAGTTGTTTTTGTGGTAACTTGTTGCGCAGTTTGAATCGTTTCAATTTGCGTTTGCACCGTTGTTAAAAATTGTTGAACGTTTGACAAACTATTTTCTTGAGACATTGTTAAATCTGCTTTTTGTCCAACTAATTGTGTTAGTTTTAATACTTGAAGTAGCGTTGTTGCCTCCTCGGGCGTTACTTGTCCTTCACCTTGTAAAGCAGCTACTAACTGCGTCTGTACCACAGGTGCTTGAGCGTCTACTAAAGTTAGTAGCTCCCATACATCACTCGCTTGCTGTTCTTCCCCTAGAAGTTGTTGAACCAATTTCTGAATTTGCTCTTTATCTACATTCAATGCAGCCATTAAATTGTCTAAATTCAACATTTCATCCATAGCTACTGCTTTGCCATCTTCCCCTATTTGAAGCATTAACAAGCCTTCGTCGTGCGGGATCTCTAACAAATCTAACAATTCCTCGATAGATTGAGTATTTAATAATTCCTCTAGTTCAGCTAACTTATCGCCATCTTGTGTTTCACTGCTTTGTGATATGTTATTTTGCTGGTTCGTTGAAGCTACTACTTGACCAAATACAGATCCAAATTTTGATACTTTATCTTGAGCTGTTCCTGCATTTGTTTTTACTTCAGCATTACTAGCTGACACAGCTTTCGGTGAAGCAGTATTTACTTTAGAAGCCGTCATATTCATCATTGCAATATTCATGTTTTCACCTCCTTTTCAATTGTTTTTTTATTGTTTAGCCATCAGTTCAGTATATTTCGCAGCATCTTGTGGTTCCATTTTCTCTAAAATAGCAGCTAACTTATCAGGTTTTAAACTTGATAAAATGCGCAATGCCTGTGCATCGCTCATTTTTATTAGCACCGGTGCTGCTGCTTTAGGTGACATCTTATCAAAAGTAGACAAAATATCATTGAAATCACGTTTCACATCATCTTGTTCTCTATTTAATTTTTCTATTTCAAACAGTAATTTCTCTTGTTCTGTCAACAATTTTTCTTTCTCAGTTGTCGTGTCATCTAATTTTTTTTGCAATTGAGCTATTTCGGCTTCTTTTTCTTGTATTTCTGCCTGTAAACTTACAACTTTGGAATCATCAATTACAACAGCATCTTTCGCTTGTTGTGCCTCTGATTCAACAAAAGGTAAGCTACTTACTGCCTTTTTTCCTAAATCAAAGACGTTCGTATTCATTAACGTTGCTACAACAAGTAACACCGCGACTACAAACATAACAGGTATTAATATCCAGATAAAAAACTTTTGGAAACCTCCTGATTTACGTGGTGGCTGTTGTACTTCTAATTCAGTTTTAATACGGTTTTCTTTTTTCGCCATGAAATCACCTGATTTCTTTCTTGAAATACGTAAGTGAAGAAATTTCATCTAAAAATATGCTCTCGATGCGATCTTGTTCTTGTTGAAATGACTTATAATCTTTTTCACGCATTTTTTCAAATTTACGTACTTCCAAGTTTTTTTCTAATAGTTTTTCTTCGTACCAATTCATTTTAGAACGTGCCTGTACAACCTTTTGTTGTACGTCGGCAATAGTCTTTTCAAGGCTATCAATAAAACGAGCATAGTGATGAATTTCTTCTATTGATGATCCTACAACTAAACGTTCTTGCTGAAATTCTATTAAATTCTCTTTCTTTTTCAGCAAGTCATACAACTTTGTTGCAACCTCTTCAAAAGAACGAACAGCTTCTTTATAGGCAATTTCAGTTTCATTTTTTTCTTGTTCTCGAATGGTTAACACTTTTTCAAAACGATACATATAACTAACCAACCTACTTGCCACCACCGTTCGATAATGTAATCAACTCATTCATACTTTCCTCAAGCGTCACCTTATCTAAATACCCTTGCTTTAAATAAGCCGTAATAAGCGGTTCATAATAAATGGCCTCATCAATCTCTTTAGATGTCCCACGTTTATAGGCACCGATATTAATTAAGTCCTCAGATTTGTCATATGTATAATAAAGCTCACGTAAACGCTCGGCCGCTTTTTTATGCGCTGGCTCTGCCACATGATTCATTAAACGACTGACGCTTTTCAGCACATTAATAGCAGGGTATTGGCCCTTATTGGCAAGGTTTCGGTCAAGTACAATATGTCCGTCTAAAATACCTCGCACTGTATCAGCTATAGGCTCGTTCATATCATCACCATCAACTAGTACCGTGTAAAAGGCAGTAATCGAACCTTTTTCATTTGTCCCCGTACGCTCTAATAACTTTGGTAAAATCGCAAATACAGATGGCGTATAACCTTTTTGAGCAGGGGGCTCTCCTGTTGCAAGCCCTATTTCCCGCTGTGCCATTGCAACACGCGTTACGGAATCCATCATCAACATGACATTTAAGCCACGATTTCTAAAGTACTCGGCAATAGCTGTTGCAGTAAACGCTCCTTTAATACGCATTAGTGCTGGTTGGTCTGACGTAGCTGCCACAACAATTGAGCGGCTTAACCCCTCAGATCCTAAATCTCTTTCAATAAATTCGCGCACCTCACGGCCACGCTCTCCAACTAACGCAATGACATTTAAATCCGCTTGTGTATTGCGTGCAATCATGCCTAGTAATGTACTTTTACCTACCCCAGAGCCGGCGAAGATACCTACACGTTGTCCGTTACCGACAGTTAACATACCATCAATTGCTTTTACTCCAACCTCAAGTCTTTCATTAATTGGCGGACGAGTAAGGGGATTGGGTGGATCTTGTTCTGTAGGAACAGACATTAATCCTTTCGGTAACAAAGTACCATCAATAGGATTCCCCATTGAATCTAGAACCTTCCCAATTAACTCTGGTCCCACTTTAATTTCAAGCGGCGCCCCTGTTCCCTCTACTAAGCAACCAATCGATATTTCTCGAAGCGAAGTATAAGGCATCAAAACAACAATTTCATCTTTGAAGCCAACAACTTCTGCCAAAATGATTTGATGGCCTTTTTTCGACGTTTCAACATGAATTTTACACACATCACCGATGGAACTATCGGGACCTCGCGACTCAATCATTAAGCCGACAACTCTCGTTACTCTACCAAACTTTTTGAAAGTCGGTATATTTGGAATTTGTTCGATTAATTGAGCCGTTTTCATGTCGATCATTCCTTACTTTCTAATATTTCATGTAGCTTGATTCTTAATTCATTTAATTGCTCGTCAATACTAACAACTATCCGACCATAATTTGTTTCGATATAGCAATCTGTTTCATTTGCAAAATCTTCGTTAACAAAAATCATAAATGGTACGTCTGTTGGGAACATTTCGGCCAACTCATCACGATTAGATGTAATTAAGCCATAATATGTAGGAGAAACGTAGATTTTAATTTCCTTCATTTCTCTCGCTTCTTTAAGACCTCTACGAACAATGGATAGATATAATTCATCGTTTTGCTCTAATGAAGTCCCTATAATACGTTCTGCAGCAGTTAAACCTAGTTCTAAAATAATTGCTTCTTGATCTTCGATATATTTTTTCGCATTTTCCCCAGCTTGTACAATGATTTCATTCGCTGTTTGAAGGGATTGCGCCATTGCTTCCGTGGCTCTGTTTGTACCATCCTCATAGCCTTGACCATACCCTTCATCATACGCTTCTTGTACACGATTTGGGCGTTCTTCTTCCCAGCTTTGTTTCATATGCTCAATTTCTTGGAAGTGCATTTGCATCTCTTGTTCAAAGGCTTGTCGTGCCGCTTGAATTTCAGCTCGAGCCTCTGCAAGTAAACGATCACGTTCGGCAAATACATCTTCCATTGTCATTTGATGATGGGATGTTTCATCTGTTTCCATTTCGGGTATATCAAACATATCACGTATTTGTATCTTCTTTACATTATCGCCATTGGACTGTGTGTATACAGAACGGATGATTCTAGACAATGACGTCATCTCCTCCACCACGTGCAATAATAATCTCACCAGCATCCTCTAAGCGACGAATAACAGCAACAATTCGCGATTGAGCTTCTTCTACGTCACGCAAACGAACTGGCCCCATAATTTCCATTTCTTCTTTGAAAGTATCTGCCATTCGTTGTGACATATTTCGGAAGATAATATCTTTTACTTCTTCGCTTGACACTTTCATTGAAAGGAGTAAATCTTCGTTTTCACAATCACGGATAACACGCTGAATCGAACGGTTATCAAGCGTAACAATATCTTCGAATACAAACATGCGTTTTTTGATTTCTTCTGCAAGCTCTGGGTCTTGAATTTCGAGTGCATCGAGAATCGTTTTTTCTGTTTGTCGGTCTACACCATTTAATACTTCAACGACTGCGTCGATACCACCAGTTTCTGTGTAGTCTTGCGTCACAGTTGAAGATAGTTTACGTTCTAAGACAGACTCAATTTCACTAATTACTTCTGGTGAAGTTGACTCCATCATCGCAATACGTTTAGCTATATCAGCTTGTACTTCTTGTGGTAATGAAGATAAAATAACACCCGCTTGTCCTGCTTCTAAATACGAGAGAATAAGGGCAATTGTTTGTGGATGTTCATTTTGAATAAAGTTAAAAATTTGTGCAGGATCTGCTCTACGTGCAAAGTCGAATGGGCGCACTTGTAAAGAAGAAGTCAAACGATTAATGATTGTTTGAGCTTGTTCAATACCTAGTGCTTTCTCTAATACCGTCTTCGCGTAGCCAATACCGCCTTGTGTAATATAATCTTGCGCAAGTGCAATATTGTGGAATTCTTCAATAATTTCTTCTTTTACATTTGCTTCTACTTTTTTAACACTTGAAATTTCTAACGTTAAACGTTCAATTTCTTCCTCAGTTAAATGTTTATAGACAGAAGCTGAAACCTCATACCTAATGAAATTAACAAGAGTGCGTTTTGTTTTCCGGTTAATTCCTTATCTTTCTTGGACACAGCAGAACCTCCTAGTTAGTCTTCCGCAATCCAACTACGCAGTAACTTTGCAAAATCATCAGGCTTTTCTTTCGCCATTTTTTCAAGTTGCTTACGACGCATTGTAGCTTCCGTTTCAATTTCTTCATTAATATCATCAATCATCAATTCTTCTTGTTCTTCTAGGATACTTAACTCTTCTTCTTCCTTCGCACGTTTACGTGAACGGATAATAAAGAATGCAAGTAATAGAATAACAGCTAGTAAAATACCTCCAACTACCCAAACCCACCATGGGATAACAGGTGTTTCATCAGCAGTATCAGCTACCTTACCATTTAACGGTTGGACAGAAACAGCCACTTTTTCATCAATTTGCTCTTGAGTAAGTACCGCTGCTACATCCTTTGAAATTGTTGTACGAACAATTGTACTTAAAATTTTCTCAATGTCTTGTTGTACACCATCAGGTAATGATGCAGCGTCTGTAGCTGTAGGTGGTTCAACAATTACTTGGATGCCAATATCTTGAATTTTATATGGTGCTTCTTGAATATCTTTACGAATACGGTTGACGTCATTATTAATAGTTTCTTCCGTACGTTCATAATCACCATTTCCTGTTGCACCCTCATTGTATGTTGTGAAATTATCTGTAGTTGTTTCAGCCTCAGGTGTACCCATTGCTGCATTACCAGTACCAGAATATTGCTCTGTAATACGTTGGGCGCTAATCGCAATCCCTTCCATATTCTCTTCATCAACTGGTGTCACTAAGTTCTCTTCACGATTTTCCTTTTTAAAGTCAATGTCTGTTGTAACAGAAACAATTACTTTATCTTGTCCCATCAGTGTTCCTAGCATATTTTGCACTTGACGTTGTAGGTCACGTTCAACCAATTTCTTCATTTGTAATTGACCTTCAGCTGTTGTTGTCGATGTACCATCTGTTGTTGCAGCATTTAAATCAAAGTACTCTGAGAATTGATTCGAGATCACAATGTTATCAGTTTTTAAATTCGGAATACTTTTTGAAACTAAGTTGTACATTGTTGCAATTTGTTGTTCTGTAAACTTATAGCCAGGATCTGTATTCAATACAATGGATGCAGTCGCATCTTCTTTTACATCCTGTATGAAAACTCCTTCTTCAGGAAGAGTGATCATCACTTTTGCATCTTTTACGCCCTCTAGATTTTTGATTAGCTTAGCAATTTCTGTTTCAGTTGCGGCTTTTTTCAATAAATTGAATTCATTGTCCGTCATACCGAAGCCAGAACTATTAGCAAAAGAGTAATCGATTGTTCCAGTCTGAGGATATCCTTCTGATGCTAGTTGCACCAATAAAGAGTCAACCTGTTCTTGAGGCACTAATATAGATGTGCCTCCTGGGGCAATTTCATATTTTACACCTTGAGAATCCAATGCTTCTTTTACTTGCCCAATTTCTCTTGTGGATAAATCTTTATAGAGCGGAACATATGTAGTTTTTGTTGCAAAAAACGTAATGATGGCTGCAAGTGCTATCACACCTACTACAGAACTAAGCATTACTATTTTTTGTGTTTTACTCCGACTTTTCCAAAATTGGCTGGTGTCGGTTTTTATTTTCGTCAATCGTTCATTCATTATGAATCCTCCGGTTATAGTGAATAACCTAGCAATCAATAATTCGCGATAACAGTGGAATCTCATGGAAGTATTGAATATAAAATGTATCGTTCCATGAGAAGCCTAATTAATTGGATTGGTGTCTTTCTTCACCAACGCAATTTAATTAGACACTCATTCGCATTATTTCTTGGTAAGCTTCAATCACCTTATTGCGAACTTCAATTGTTGCGTTTAATGTAATGCTCGCCTTTTGAGATGCAATCATTACTTCGTGCAACTCCACATCTCCACCAGTTATTAGCTTTTGTGTAAATTTATCAGAAGTGATTTGCTGATCATTCACTTTCGCTATTGCCTCTTTTAACGAATTCGCAAAGCTTTGTTGCGCTTCGTAAGGTGTCGTTTTTAGTTTATTTGTTTCATTTACAACCTGAGTAGGTGTCATTAGTGAAACGGACGAAATTGCCATTATGTATCCATCCTTTCTTTATGTTTATTTACCAATCTCCAACGCCTTTGTCAGCATGGACTTATTTGCATTTAAAACTGTTATGTTCGCCTCGTATGAACGAGTAGCAGACATTAAATCTACCATTTCTTTTAACGGGTCAACATTTGGCATGTTGACATAGCCTTCTGCATTTGCATCCGGATGTGTCGGATCATACACTAATTTGAAAGGTGTTTCTGTATCTTCCTTAATTTGCGATACTTTTACGCCATTCCCCACGCCACCTTTAGCATTTTTTCCGAGTGCAACATTAAGAAACTTTGAAAATTGCCCTTCCTGCGCGGAAAAAGTGACAGACTTCCGGCGGTATGGCTCCCATTCCCCATTTACTTGTTTAGCACGAGTTGTATCCATGTTTGCCATATTGGAAGAAATAACATCCATGCGCAACCTTTGTGCTGTTAAAGCAGAGGCAGTGGTATTCATTCCATGAAATATAGACATTTATTACTTACCTCCTTTAATAACTGTATTGAGTGTATTTAACTTACCATTTACACGGTCGATTAAAGCATTGTAGTAGATTTGATTTTCTGCTAATTTCGTTTGTTCAGCATCCATATCTACAGCATTTCCGTTATTTCGATATCGTAAGCCGTCAACATTATGGACACCTGGTGTCGATTGTCTTATTTCGAAATCATAATGTCTACTATCTGTGCGATATGCCGAAATAGAAATTTGTTTCTCTTTCTCCAACATATCCTTAAAACTTACACTTTTCGCCTTATAATTTGGTGTATCGACATTCGCAATGTTATTTGCGATTGTTTTATGATTCAAAGTTGCATAGGAAAGTCCGTTTTCCAGGCTACTAATAGTTCCTCCAAATAAGTTCAAAACCATTCACCTCATTTTAATTCAATCTATGTACTTCTTATTTTATCCAATAATACAATTGTAATTAAGATGATACGTAGTGTCTATTGTCTTTTGTCATTTTTTAATAGTAGATACGCCCTATTTTTTCAGAAGTTTAACCGGGACAAATATGCCCCATCCCTTGGGGCACTAAGCGTCGATGCGTTTCGTCTTATTTCTAGTTATTTTACACTATTTCGACAGTGTTTACTGTATTAGTATCAATTATCTCCCTGTTTATTACTAGACAGGGTTGGATATAAATGACAAATTGTGATTTTTCGGTAAAAAAAAGTCCCTTTTTACTATTTTTAATATGATTATATAAGTAACCTTCTAGAAATGTAATTATGAAAATTTTCGCACATCGACAAAAAAGGCTATTGAAATGCATACCCCATTGTCAGATGTACTATCTTCAAACTGAGTACTTTTCAGTTGCTTCTCTGAAAAATTCTTTATATGTAAAGATTGAATTAAGCGGAAATTAGCAAGTTATTCTCGGATAAGCATTAATTCTTTGCTTAACGGATTTTAATTGTCCCTTTGTTTTGCTAAAGCTACCTCCCCTTTTCCACAATAAACAGACCTTAGGATGCAGTTATTGCACTTACAGAAGATGGATTTTAAATTTCCCTACTAAAAAAGCCCTACCATATTTTTCCCTATTAAAAATACAAGATTGGTACCATTCACAAAAATGACACATATACCATTTGTTGAGATACCATTTGCACGTAAGAAAAGCTAAGTAAGGCTTAACATATTAACAATGTATATAGTTGAGATAACTAAAACAACACTTAGTTACAGTGAAAAGCTCCCTCAAAATCATTTGAGGGAGCTTTTTTAATTATTTCATTTTAATTTCAGCAAGTGCATTTAAGAACTTATCGTTTAATACTTTAATGTAAGTTCCCTTCATACCTAGAGAGCGTGATTCAATGACACCCGCAGATTCTAGTTTACGTAATGCATTGACGATTACAGAACGTGTTATACCTACGCGGTCAGCAATTTTTGAAGCAACTAATAAACCTTCGTTACCATCTAGCTCTTCAAAAATATGTTCAATCGCTTCTAATTCACTATATGAAAGTGAGTTAATCGCCATTTGTACAACAGCTTTGCTACGCGCTTCTTCTTCAATCTCTTCTGATTTCTCACGTAAAATTTCCATACCTACTACTGTTGCGCCGTACTCAGCTAAAATTAAATCATCATCTTCAAATTGAGCTGATAAACGGGCTAAAATTAAAGTACCTAAACGTTCACCGCCACCAACGATTGGAACGATTGTTGTTAAAGCGCTTTGGAATAAATCTTTATTTTCTACAGGGAACGCAGTATGTTCATTGTTTATATCTAGGTTTGAAGATGTTTCAGAAATTGTAAATAAGCTATGTGTATATTCTTCTGGGAATTGACGCTCTTCGAACATTTTTTTCATACGCTCATTTTCAATTTGTTGGTGAATTGAAATACCTAAAAGCTTACCTTTACGGCTCACAATATAAACGTTGCTGTCAATAATATCACCTAGTGTGTCAGCCATTTCTTTAAAGTTTACCGGCTTACCTGCAGATGCTTGGAGCATCGAGTTAATTTTACGTGTTTTTTCTAATAAGTTCATTATGTGTTCCTCCTATAAATAATCCATACCGTATTTATTTAATATTCTAAAGTTTTTTACAATTGAATGATACTAACAAGCCTTGCCTACAGTATAAACTGTGACAAATCTTTGTTTTTTACAATACCCGCTAGCTTCTGGTCAACATAAGCAGCTGTTATTTCAATTTGCGCCGGTGCTATTTCAGAAGCTTCAAACGATAATTCTTCTAACAAGCGTTCTAAAATTGTATGCAAACGACGTGCACCAATATTATCGGTTTCTTGGTTAACCTCTGTAGCAATTTCTGCAATTCGTTCAATTGCATTTTCTGCAAAATCGATTGCTACACCTTCTGTTTCTAACAATGCTTTATATTGCAAAATAAGTGATTGATCTGGTTCCTTTAAAATACGAACAAAATCTTGCTTCGTTAATTTTTCTAATTCAACACGGATAGGGAATCGCCCCTGTAATTCTGGAATCAAATCGGATGGCTTTGACATATGGAAAGCACCTGCTGCAATGAAAAGCATGTAGTCTGTTTTGACCGCCCCATACTTTGTCGTCACAGTAGAACCTTCGACAATCGGCAAGATATCGCGCTGAACACCCTCGCGTGAAACACTGGCAGAAGAGTTCGTGTCTTTGCTTGCGATTTTATCGATTTCATCAATAAATATAATCCCAGATTGTTCTGCTCTAGCAATCGCTTCTTGTGACACCTCATCTGCGTCAATCAGCTTATTTGCTTCCTCTATAGTTAAAATACGACGTGCATCTTTTACTTGCACTCTGCGTTTTTTCTGTTTTTTAGGCATTAAGCTAGACAACATGTCTTGCATCCCACTATTTGCAGACATATCCATTCCTGTTCCTTGCAATGCATCAAAAATCGACGGACTTTGCTCCGTTACTTCAACTGTAACCCACTCATTTTCTAATTTGCCATTGCGTAAATCAATTGCGATTTGCGCACGTTTTGAGCGCACTTCCGTTTCTTCAGAAGATGTATCATCATGCGTTTGTTGTTCTTTGCCACCAAATAACATTTCAAACGGATTTTGCATAGCCTGTTTTTTACGTAAAGAAGGGACAAGTAATTTTACAATGGCTTCATTTGCCAATTCTTCCGCTTGCTCCTTCACAGACTCCATCATCTCTTCCTTCACTAGACGATGAGCAGCCTCTACAACATCGCGTACCATTGACTCCACATCGCGTCCAACGTAGCCCACTTCTGTAAATTTCGTTGCTTCAACTTTCACGAATGGTGCATTCGTAAGCTTTGCAATTCTTCTTGCAATTTCAGTTTTCCCAACTCCAGTTGGTCCAATCATTAAAATATTTTTTGGAATAACCTCAGCCTTCATATCATCCGCTAGAAGAGAACGACGATAACGATTTCGTAATGCAATAGCTACCGCTCTTTTCGCCTCATTTTGCCCTACGATAAAACGATCCAAATGCTCAGTAATTTGTCTTGGCGTTAAGTTTTGTGGTGTCATTAGTTAAGTGCCTCCACGATAATATTATGGTTTGTAAATACACAAATTTCAGCGGCAGTTTCTAACGCTGCCTCCGCAATCTCTCGGGCAGTCATTGTTTCACCTGCATATTTTTTTAGAGCTCGACCTGCTGATAATGCATAATTCCCACCAGAACCAATTGCTAAAATACCATCGTCTGGTTCGATCACTTCTCCCGTACCAGATACAAGGAGTAGTGTACTTTTATCCATTACAAGTAACATCGCTTCTAATTGGCGTAGCATTTTATCACCGCGCCATTGTTTTGCTACTTCTACAGCAGCCCGCTGTAAATTCCCATTATATTCGTTTAATTTCGCTTCAAACATTTCAAAAAGTGTAAATGCATCAGCTACCGACCCCGCAAAGCCTGCCAGCACCTGACCATTAAACAGACGTCTGACCTTCCTTGCAGTTCCTTTCATGACAACCGCATTGCCAAGTGTCACTTGACCATCGCCAGCCATAGCGCACCCGCCGTTATGATGTACCGCAAATATCGTAGTCGCATGGATTTGTCCCATTTGCCTTCCTCCTTAGCCTCTATTATGCCCTTGGATGGGCATTCATATATGTTTGACGAAGATGCTCATTTGTTACATGCGTATAAACCTGTGTTGAAGTTAAATGCGCGTGGCCCAGTAACTCCTGCACCGTCCGTAAATCCGCGCCATGATTCAGTAAATGTGTAGCAAAAGTATGGCGAAGCATATGTGGGTATATTTTCGTATGGAGTGAGGTCTTGTCAATCATTTCATTTAAAATATGACGTACCCCTCGTGGTGTAAGTTCCCCACCACGCATGTTGACAAATAATTGCTCATGATTTGTTTGTTTCATCAAACGTGGACGAGCCTGCTCTATGTAGTGCTGTATAGCCACACTCGCAAATTGACCAAATGGTATAATACGTTCTTTTCTTCCTTTACCCATTACCCGAACAATAGAATAACGGAAATCTATATCCCCTACCATAATGGATGTGAGCTCACTCACACGAATGCCCGTTGCATATAATAACTCTAAAATCGCCATATTGCGCAACGATTTCAAATCATCGCCTACATTCGCATCAAAAAGCTGCATTAATTCTTGTTCGTAAAAAAAACTTGGTAAACGTGATTCTTTTTTCGGATGATAGAGCGATCGAAAAGCGCCATCATCCAAGCCGTGCTGTTTATTTAGAAAGCGAAAAAAGGAGCGGATTGATGAAATCTTCCTTGATACAGAAGTTCTTGCTTTCTTTTCATCGTACAACTTCGTTACATATAGACGTGCATGTATATACTCAACACTAGCTAAATCATTAACGCCTTCTGCCTGTAAAAACGCTAAAAAATCCAGTAGGTCTGATTCATATTCTCGCACAGTATGAACAGAGAAGTTTTTTTCTACCTGGATGTAAAGCATAAACTGTTCAAGTGCTTCTTGGGACGAAACTAACATGAAAGATTCACCACCAATGAATTATTCGTAACCTTCTCTCATTACTATTACCAACAAATTCAAATGGTAAAACAATTGCGGCCATCTAAATCAATTTGTTGCTTTAGTAATCTTTAAAAAACATACATATTGACACTATACCTATCTTCGTAATATAGCAAGTGAAAATGGTTATATTTTGAGAAAATCTCTATACAAAATAATAAAATACGTGTAAATAAGCATTTTGTCTACATAAAAGAAAAAGCCTCTAAGAGTATATCAACTTTTAGAGGCTTTTGGCAATTAAATTGTTTGTGAATTCACAAAATTTCGAATTGTGCTCATTGCACGTGCAGCATGCATTTCTGCACGTTCTGGTTTTGAACGACGTCCAGGTGGTAATTCAGGGAATATGCCAAAGTTGACATTCATCGGTTGGAAGTTTTTCGATTGTGCTTCTGTTATATAACGCGCCATACTTCCTAATGCCGTTTCGAATGGGAAAATAATTGGTTCTTGTCCCAATGCTAAACGTGCCGCATTAATGCCAGCAATTAAACCGCTTCCTGCTGATTCTACATAACCTTCTACACCCGTCATTTGACCAGCAAAGAAAATATTTTTTTGTTCACGTAACTGATATGTTTTCTCTAAAACTTTCGGTGAATTAATGAAAGTATTTCTGTGCATTACACCATAGCGTACGATTTCAACATTTTCTAGTCCAGGAATTAGTTGTAGTACTTCCTTTTGCGGCCTCCACTTTAAGTGAGTTTGGAAACCTACTATATTGTAAAGGGTACCCGCTGCATCATCTTGGCGCAATTGTACTACCGCATATGGTCGTTTACCTGTTTTTGGATCTTCAAGCCCTACTGGCTTCATCGGTCCAAATAACATTGTTTTTTCACCACGAGCTGCCATTACTTCGATTGGCATGCAGCCTTCAAAATAAATTTCTTTTTCAAATTCTTTTAATGGCACAACTTCTGCTTCAATCAATGCTTGGCGGAAACGATCGAATTCTTCTTTTGTCATAGGACAGTTTAAATAAGCCGCTTCACCTTTATCATAACGAGATTTTAAATATACTTTATCCATATCGATGCTATCTTTTTCAATAATTGGTGCAGCTGCATCATAGAAATATAAATAGTCGAGACCTGTTAATCCTTGAATTTTTTCAGCTAGTGCTTTTGAAGTCAGTGGGCCTATTGCAATAACCGTAATGCCCTCTGGAATTTCTGTAACTTCTTCATGTATTACTTCCACTAGTGGGTGATTTTTTACCGCTTCCGTTACATAGCCTGCAAACTCATGACGGTCAACTGCAAGTGCACCACCTGCTGGTACTGAGCATGCATCAGCTGCTTTTAAAATAACAGAGTCTAATAAACGCATTTCTTCTTTAATAACACCTACTGCATTTGTCAGTGTATTAGCACGTAACGAGTTTGAACAAACAAGCTCTGCAAATTTATCAGTATGGTGGGCAGGTGTTTGTTTAACAGGGCGCATTTCATAAAGTTTAACTTTTACTCCACGTTTAGCAATTTGCCAAGCCGCTTCACTTCCTGCAAGGTCAGCACCTATTACATTTACAACTAGTTCAGTCATGTTCTTACCATCTTCCTATCATTGTGTTGGTGTCTCTTCATAGTCACATTTCGTACACTGAATTTGTACACCTTTTTTTAATTTTTTCTCTACTAATAATGCACTACATTTCGGGCATGGTCTACTAATCGGTTTATCCCATGATACAAATTCGCATTCTGGATATTGATTACATCCATAAAATAAACGCTTTGTTTTACTTTTACGCTCAACAATTTCACCTGTTTCACAAGAAGGGCATTTAACCCCGATTGGCTTCATAATTGCTTTTGTATTTCGGCAATCTGGGAAGTTCGAGCAAGCCATAAATTTTCCATAGCGCCCCAGTTTGAATACCATTGGTGAACCACATTTTTCGCAATCCTCACCAGCCGGTTCATCTTTAATTACTACTTTCTCCATTTCAGCATCCGCATGCTTGACATGAACTTCAAAGTCTTTATAAAAATCATCGATTACTTCAACCCATTTACGACTACCTTCTTCAACATCATCGAGATCTTGTTCCATTTTTGCTGTAAATTCGATATTGATGATATCAGGGAAAAATTCCAGCATTTGTTGGTGGACAATTTCACCTAGCTCTGTCGGCATAAATCTTTTGGCATCAAGCACAACATAGCCGCGGCGTTGAATTGTATCGAGGGTCGGTGCATATGTCGACGGTCGTCCTATTCCTAACTCTTCCATTGTTTTCACAAGACGCGCTTCTGAATAACGCGGTGGAGGCTGTGTAAAATGTTGCTTCGGTTCGATTTCAAGTGATGTCACCTGATCGCCGATTTCCATTTCCGGTAGAAGTTTCGTCGTTTCTTCTGTTTGATCATCTGTACCTTCAATATAGAGTTTCATAAATCCGGCAAATTTGACCTGTGAACCGTTTGCACGGAATAAAGCATCATTATTCTGAAGATCTACAGCCACTGTATCTAAAACAGCAGGGGCCATTTGACTCGCAATAAAGCGCTCCCAAATCAAACGGTATAAGCGTAGCTGATCGCGACTAAGCACTGTTTTTAACTCATCCGGTGTTCGCATCGTACTTGTTGGACGAATGGCTTCATGGGCATCTTGCGCATTCGATGCTTTTTTGGCCTGCTTTGTTTCTGTCGAGATATATTCTTTCCCATACTTTGTCTCAATATAAGAAACCGCTTCCGCTTTTGCAGTTTCAGATATACGCGTTGAATCTGTACGCATGTACGTGATTAAACCGACTGTACCTTCTTTTTTACCAATATCAATACCTTCATACAATTGCTGTGCCAGCATCATCGTTTTCTTCGCACGGAAATTTAACTTTCGCGCTGCTTCTTGTTGTAAAGAAGATGTCGTAAAAGCAGGCGCAGCATTTCGTTTACGTTCTTTTTTCGTCACATTGACAACTTCAAATGCTGTACCTTTGACATTTTTTAAAATCGACTTTACTTGCTCTTCATTCGATAATTTGATTTTTTCTTTGCCGTTACCGTAATACAGTGCATCGAATGTCTTTTTGCCCTTTTCAAAAGAGCCTTCAATCGTCCAATACTCTTCTGGTTGGAAGTTTTTAATTTCATTCTCACGATCAATGATCATACGAAGTGCAACCGATTGTACGCGACCTGCTGATAAGCCCTTCTTTACTTTTTTCCAAAGAATTGGGCTTATATTATAGCCTACTAGACGATCTAACATCCGACGTGTTTGTTGAGCATCCACTAAGTCCATATTAATGGCACGTGGGTTTTTAAAGGAATCTAAAATCGCATCTTTTGTAATTTCATTAAAAACAACTCGACAGTCTGAATTAATATCAATATTTAATGCCGTCGCAAGGTGCCAAGCAATCGCTTCTCCCTCGCGGTCTGGATCGGCCGCTAGATAGACTTTCTTCACTTTTTTAGCCGCAGACTTCAGTTCCTGTAAAACAGGTCCTTTTCCGCGAATTGTAATATATTTAGGTTCGTAATTATTTTCAGTATCTACACCCATTTGACTTCGTGGTAAGTCACGCACATGTCCAACAGATGCTTTTACTTTATATTTTTTCCTAAATAACGTTCAATTGTTTTTGCTTTTGCTGGTGATTCTACAATCACTAAATAATCCGCCATCTATGTCTCCCCCTTAGCGAGGTCTATTGCTAATTTTTTAAGTTACCTGTTGCAAAATGTATAACAGATTTTAAGATAATGCAACTTTTTTTCAATTTTTGCTAGAAAAGAGCGAAAGTGTTTCAACGATTTGGTGACCATCGCACACGGGTATAGCTCCTTCTATAAGTAATTTATTTGTCCCTTTTGACTGCTCTTTATTAATCGGTCCTGGAACGACAAATACATCTTTGCCTTGCTCTAATGCGCATTCTGTCGTAATTAACGTCCCACTTTTTAGCGCAGCCTCCGTGACAACGATTGCTTGAGTCAGACCACTTATTAGCCGGTTACGCATAGGAAATTGCCATTTTGCCGGTCGCATATAAGGTGGATACTCTGTAACAAGTAAATGGTTTTCTGCCATGTGCTGAGCAAGTGCTTGGTTTTCCTTAGGATAGACATAATGAAAACCATGACCTAACACGGCAATTGTTTGTCCACCAAATTTAATCGTCGCTTCATGAGCCATTGTATCAGCACCTCGTGCAAGCCCACTGACAACCGTATATTCGTGCGCAACAAGCGGAGGGACGATTAAGTCCATTGCCGTTCTTGTATAGGCTGTAGCCTTTCTAGAGCCTATTATAGCTATCCGTTTATCTCTTGCTAGCAGTGCAGACTGACCTTTCACATACAATACAGTAGGTGGACTAGGTATTTCAAATAATTGCGCCGGGAAATATGGGTGATTAAATGGTATGGGGAAAATATTTGCTTGTGCGTAAGCCTCTTCAAATGGCAAGTGTCGAACACGTTGAAAATTCCGAATCATTAGCAGCGCTTTTTGCCATGTTATTTGCAATGCACCCGCAATCTCTTCAGGGTGCGCTTCTTCAAAATAACTCAATACATCCACCGGGGACAATAATTGTTGAAGTTTTTGGAGTGGTAATGGATATATATAATGCATAGCTAGTAATCTCTGTGTATCTACTGAGAAAATCATTTAAAAACCTCCTTTATAATAGAAGAAATTAAATGACCGCAATTTATTTCAGCACAAAAAAAATAGAATATGACCCGTCCTGTAGCTTCGCCTTGTCGACTTTTGTTGTGTGCGTTTAGCATGTAACTGTACAAACACCGCCGTTTGTAAAGCTACGAACAGGTTTACCATCTACCGAGACAGAGAAAAAGATGTAGCCACAATGTGCTACATCTTCCATTTTAATGGGTTTTACATTTTTCGTATAGCCCTTTTTCTTTAATTACCTTAATAAGTGTTTCGCCGATAACAGAAGGTGTTTCAGCAACTTCAATACCAGCTTCGTTCATTGCTTTAATTTTTTCAGCAGCCGTTCCTTTACCGCCAGAAATAATGGCACCTGCATGTCCCATACGTTTCCCTGGAGGTGCTGTTTGTCCACCAATAAAGCCAACAACCGGCTTTGTCATATTTGCTTTAATCCACTCAGCTGCTTCTTCTTCAGCAGTACCACCAATTTCCCCAATCATGACAACTGCATATGTTTCAGGATCATTGTTGAATGCTTCAAGGGCATCAATAAAGTTAGTCCCATTTACAGGGTCTCCTCCGATACCTACAGCCGTTGTTTGACCAATACCAGCTTGCGTCAATTGGTGTACCGCTTCATACGTTAATGTACCAGAACGTGAAACTACACCAACATGCCCTTTTGTATGAATATAACCAGGCATAATACCAATCTTACACTCATCAGCCGTAATAACACCTGGACAGTTTGGACCAACTAGGCGTGTTTTTTTGCCTTCCATAAAGCGTTTAACCTTCACCATGTCAAGGACAGGAATATGTTCTGTAATACAAATTGTTAATTCTAGCTCAGCATCAACAGCTTCTAAAATGGCATCTGCTGCAAAAGGTGCTGGTACATAAATAACCGATGTTGTTGCACCTGTTGCTGCTACAGCCTCAGCTACAGTATTGAACACAGGTACGCCTTCAATTTCAAGACCTCCCTTACCAGGTGTTACGCCTGCTACGATTTTTGTACCATAATCAAGCATCTGCTTCGTATGGAATAGCGCTGTTTCGCCTGTAATCCCTTGTACAATTACCTTTGTATCTTTATTAATAAATACAGCCATTGTTCTCCCTGCCTTCCTTAGCCTACTAGTCCCACAATTTTTTGTGCACCGTCAGCCATTGAGTCTGCTGCCACGATGTTTAAACCTGATGCATTTAAGATTTCTTTACCAAGCTCTACGTTTGTACCTTCTAAACGTACTACTAACGGTACAGATAAACCGATTTCTTTGGCTGCTGTTACTACACCATCAGCGATAATGTTACACTTCATAATGCCGCCGAAAATATTAACGAAAATACCTTTTACATTTGAGTCAGAAAGGATAATTTTGAAAGCTTCTGTTACTTTCTCGGCTGTTGCGCCGCCCCCTACATCAAGGAAGTTAGCGGGGCTACCGCCATAGTAACTAATTGTATCCATCGTTGCCATTGCTAGACCCGCACCATTTACCATACAGCCAATGTTGCCATCTAGTGAAATATAGCTAAGATCATATTTCGATGCTTCGATTTCTTTTGGATCTTCTTCATCAAAATCGCGTAATTCGACAATATCTTTATGACGATACAACGCATTGGCATCAAAATTAAATTTAGCATCTAGTGCTACAACCTCTCCTTGTCCAGTGACAACAAGTGGATTAATTTCTACTATTGAAGCATCTTTGTCGATAAATGCTTGATATAAACCTAACATTAATTTAACAGCTTTCCCTACTAGGTTTGCTGGAATATTCATATTAAACGCCATACGACGTGCTTGGAAGCTTGTTAGTCCAATTACTGGATCAACAACTTCTTTGAAGATTTTTTCTGGATTTGTTTCAGCTACTTCTTCAATATCCATACCGCCTTCTTCTGAACCCATAAATGTTACACGAGAAGTAGCGCGGTCTAATACTAAACTTAAATAATACTCTTTTTGGATATCAGAGCCCTCTTCAATATACAAGCGTTTTACTTCTTTACCTTCTGGACCTGTTTGATGAGTTACTAAAATTTTACCTAATAACTCTTTTGCGTATGTACGCACCTCATCAAGGTTTTTTGCGATTTTGACACCACCAGCTTTACCGCGTCCACCTGCATGAATTTGCGCCTTGACCACGGTTACATTTGAGCCAAGTTCCTTCGCTACCTTCACTGCCTCATCAGGGGAAAAAGCAACTTTTCCATTGGGTACTGCAACACCATATTTTCTCAGAATCTCTTTCCCTTGATATTCATGGATATTCATAATACATCCTCCCATCAAACATTTGCATAAAATTGTTTTACTAACATAATCTATTCTAACGAAAGATTCTGATAAAGTCTACACTTTGTCTTTTGTTCGAATTTTATCTAAAATTATGACGTTTTCTTCTACTTCGTGTACTAAAACAGAGAATTCTTGAAATCAGAATTCTTTATTTTTTCTATATTTTTGCTATGTTGTTGGTCTAGATGATAGATAAAAGCAAACACTTCAGCCACCGCTTGATATAATTCTTCAGGTATTGACTCATTTAAATCTAATTGTCCAAGTAATTGAACAAGATTCGGATCCTCATATATCGGCACATCATGTTCACTTGCACGGTAATATATTTTCAGCCACTTTCCCTTTTCCTTTTGCTACGACAGATGGGCTATCAAATTGTCCTTGTTTATAAGTGAGGGCAATCGCTTCTTTACGCGTCTTTTTTTCTTCACTCATATGCGGAAATCCACCCCACTAATTTCCTCCTGCTGTTGTACTACAGGGGTTGTTTTTTCAAGTTGGGCTTTTTCAAATTGTTTAATAAAGACTCCCGATAGCTGATAATTTTTTTTTGCAAGCCCTAATTTCAATGCTGTTTTTAGAGGTTCTGCCTGAAAAGCAATATCTGAATTTTCATTAAATACTGTGACAGTGACGACACGATTTTGAACTTGCATATCAATTACGGTTTCTTTCATTGACTCCATTTGTAAATAAAACAATATTCGTGCGTAGTTGGCATCAATCTTTCCGTCTTCTTTCATACGCCCATTCCATTGTAACGTGGCATCCATTTTCTTTCCAAAAAATTCAAGGGGCACTTGCATCACGAGCTGGTGTTGATGACCATTTTCTCCTGACACAAGTTGCATCCCATTCATGCGTGTCATTAAAAGCTCAGCTGCTTCCCTTAGTTGTGGCGTTATTTGAGCTTCTTGAAGCAATGTATGAAGCTGTGGTTTTAATTGGTGTGCAATTGCTTGCAAATCCGCTGATTTACTACTAAGCGTAGCCTCGTAACTAATGCCTAAACTTTTCAATACCGTTTTAAGGGCATGCTCCATCGCTTTACTATCCATTGAATTTCGTACATGTGCATCAGCTTCTGTAAGCATGCGTTGAATAGTTGGTTGTGGTGCCTCCGTACTTTGTTTTACAAGATTTCGCATCAGCGCGTCATTTTGTACTGGAATTGTCGACTCTTGCTTAAACAGTGATAATAAATGTTCTTTTACAGAAAGCGCATTACCATCTTGCGTAAATAACCGTTCGGGTGCATTGTGAGCGAACGCTTTGATTAGTTGTTCTTGCATTTGCTTCGCAAAAATTTCCAATGTTTGTTTATTAGTTGGTAATTGGTTAAATCGATCAATCATTTGGTTCAGCTGTTGCTTTTGCTCATTGCTCAATAAATTTTGGCTCGCTGTCCAAGATTTTAGCTGTTCAATAAGCTGTTGCTTATTTTCTGGTTTTGTTGCTAAAATTGTTTGGATTACTTGGCCAGCCTGCTGAAGTTGACCTTGTTGCACAGCTTTTGCTTCATTTAGAGACGACCAATTTTGTAAAGTTGCTTGTTGCGGTAAAATACCCGCTTCTTTTAATAGAGTTAAAGCTTGTAATCGTTCACTTGTTGATGCTGCGTTATTAGTTAAAAGTTGAATCGATTTTGCGAGCAGTAACGTACCTGTTTCTGCCTCGAAGGGTTTTGCAATGGCTAACACTTGTTGCATCAAATTTTGTTTCACATTGGCTTGTAATGCTGTATCCTTCGCTAATAACTGTGTAAAATTATCCATTATTGCCGACATACCAGATGTTTTTTGCCCACTAACAAGTGCTTGAAATACATCTTGCGTCATTGGCATTTTTAGCTCAACCATTTTTTGAAGCGCTTGTAAGGCATCCATCTTTGTCACACCTTCAGGCAATGCCTTCATCCACATTTCAGCTTGCATAAGTTGCTCTTTAGAAATCGGTATTTGAGCCTTAATAAAGTGCGCTAACACCTGTTGCATTTCTGACGTTTTTGGCAAATTCATCGAATCTAGTAGCTGATTTATTTGTTGGTTTGTAGAAACCTCTTGCCCCATCGGTCCTGTAACAACTTTTAACTCTGTTTGAGGGCTTGTCCCTGTTACTTGAAAGAAATGGGCATCCCCTGCTTTTAGCGGTACTTCCAGTTTAGCAATCAGTTTTTGATTGCCTACTTGGACCTCTGCCGTTTGATCTGGATATAATTGTTTAATCGTGCCATGAAATACTTGTCCTTGCTTTAATGCCAGCGGTTGATTTGCTGGAGTTAAAGTAGTTTGTTGCATTTGTATTGGATTAAACGATGTTGCTGTCATCTAATTACTCCTTTCTTACATCGATTTTATAGGTTCAAAAGACTTGCGATGATGTATCGTTGGTCCGAATGTTTCAAGTGCCTCTAAATGTTGTTTTGTACCGTAGCCCGCATGCTGTGCAAAGCCATACATAGGAAATTCTTTGTCCAATTGTTCCATATACTCATCCCTAGCTGTTTTCGCTAAAATAGAAGCTGCTGCAATGGCTAAACTTTTTGCATCGCCTTTAATAATCGAATCCTGTGGAATGGTGATTGGTAGTGTCATAGCATCGACTAGCACATAATCCGGTTTAATGGACAAGGATTCCACACTTGTTTTCATCGATTGCTTTGTCGCTTCATAGATGTTCAGTGCATCAATCGTTTGTGCTGATTGAAAATGAATGAAATAGCTAATGGCATGTTCTTTCACCAATGCTGCAAAAACATTGCGTTTTTCCTTTGTTAACTGCTTCGAATCATTTAATCCTACAAGAGCTTCACAGTTTTTTGGCAAAATAACAGCTGCGGTTACAACAGGTCCTGCTAAAGGCCCGCGCCCTGCTTCATCTACACCTGCGATGAAGGCATTTTCACCACCATAGCACTGATCGAAGTCAATCTTCGCTTGATGCTCTTCCAATAGCTGTCGTTTCTTTTCTTGGCGTTTATTCCAACTATGCCATGCTTTCTGCACACCTGCACGCTCGTCGGTTGCAATTGCCGCCATCCATTCTTGCCAATCCTCAGCTATTTTTAGTGCTGCTGTAATCTCTTTAATCGTTTTCATCATTTTACTCCCTTTATCTTACTCTATATCATTTATCGGCAATATCTACTATTCCTAAAAGAAAAAGGCTAGGACAAAAGGAAAAAGTGTTAGATTGACGGCAATCAATCTAACACTTTTTTGCATTGCTGTAAATGTTCGTTACGGTGTTTGCTTTTCACCTGATACCTCTTTCACTATGTGCACCTCTGTAGGATTTACCAACTAGTGCTCTCGGTTAGTGGAAGTTACAAGCAATTTTGTCTCTTTTAAAGGTTTGTCCCTATCACTTTTTCACACATTATTGCTGTGTCGCTTCTTTTTCAAGCTGTTCATCAACAAAGTCAAATGTTAGCTTTCCTAATAGTAATCCACGAATATCTCGTACGATTAGCTGGGCTACTTGATCGTAGTCGATTTCTCCACCTGCTCCAAAAACACGACGAAGCTTGCCGATATGGTCAAACGTTTCCACTAAGTCGTCATGCATAAACTGAAAACCATAGCGTTCTTCCATACGTGTTGGATAATGTGTCGATAAAAATTGTAACCCATATACCGCCAAATCTTCCATGTTAGTAATGGTATCTTTAATAGCACCTGTTAAAGCCAGCTTATAGCCTACTTCTTGGTCTTCAAACTTAGGCCATAAAATTCCTGGTGTATCTAGTAATTCTAATTCCTTGCCGACTTTTATCCATTGTTGCGCCTTTGTCACACCAGGCATATTGCCTGTTTTCGCAATATTTTTCTTTGCTAAGCGATTAATAAGTGTGGATTTTCCCACGTTTGGAATTCCAACAATCATTGCTCTGATGGCTCTCGGCTTCATCCCTCTTGACTTCATGCGGTCAAATTTTTCTTTTAATATTTCTTGTGCCGCCTTGGTCACAAGTTGTAGTCCTTTTCCTTCAAGCGAATTGATTGCCACTGCTTTATGGCCATGCTGTGCAAAATATTCTACCCATTTGCGTGTTTCGTGCTCATCCGCCATATCTGATTTATTTAAAATAAGTAGACGCGGCTTTTGGTTAATGACCTCATCAATCATCGGATTTCTCGAAGATAATGGTAAGCGAGCATCGATTAATTCAAATATAATATCTACTAGCTTTAATTTTTCTGTTACTTCACGGCGTGCCTTCGCCATATGCCCTGGAAACCATTGTATAGTCATTTCTATACCTCCTAAATAAGAAAAGCGCATTCGCCCAATTCAGTGCGAATGCCTTAAAATCGAATAAGAAAACGTATGCTCTTAGACGTCAAGAAAGGGAGTATTAGCCCCCTTTCAAACATTACTTCACAATTTTAATATCACTATACAGTAAGAAAATAAGGCTTGTATTACCTATAATTTCTTTTTGATCGACAATACCTATGTGACGGCTATCTTTACTATATCGACGATTATCGCCCATCACAAACACATAGCCTTCTGGAATTACATCATGCAGTGATGCATCAATGTCATTTAACGTAAAATCTTCCGTTAATGTACCTTCAGTAATTTCAGCTTTGTATGCATCTAAATAAGGCTCATCTATCGGTTCTCCGTTAATGTATAACTGATCGTCTTTATATTCCAATGTTTCACCAGGTAAGCCAATTACACGTTTAATGTAGTTTTTTTGCTCTGGTGCATGGAACACCACGATATCAAAGCGCTTAGGCTCTCCAATTTTATAACCAATTTTGTTGACAATCATTCGGTCGCCATCTTCAAGGGTTGGCATCATGGACTCACCGTCAACTGCAATTGGTGTAAATAAAAAATAACGAATAACTGCTGCAATCGCAAATGCAATTAAAAGAGCCTTTGTCCATTCCCATAATTCATTCTTTTCTTTCACTTGTTTTTCCATTATGAATTGCCCCCTTGTCTATCTTCATTTTAGATGATTATTATTTAAGATGACAAGCAAAAAGAAAAGGAGCTTGCAATACAAGCCCCTCACTTTTAAGTCATAATTATCGAATTTCTTTAATACGAGCAGCTTTACCACGTAGGTTACGTAGGTAGTAAAGTTTAGCACGACGTACTTTACCACGACGTACAACTTCTAAGTTAGCGATTTTTGGTGTGTGTACAGGGAATGTACGTTCAACACCTACACCGTAAGAAATTTTACGAACTGTGAAAGTTTCGCTAATACCGCCACCACGACGTTTGATAACTACACCTTCGTATACTTGGATACGTTCACGAGTACCCTCTACTACTTTCACGTGTACCTTAACAGTATCACCAGGACGGAAAGCTGGTAGATCAGTGCGAAGCTGAGCTTTAGTAATTTCTGTAATAATGTTTGACATTGTTTTCTCTCCTTAGACAGATGCTCTTGCACGCAATGTATGCCACAGCGGAACACCGTAATTCAGCACTTCACATAGAAGCACAGATTAGATGTTATCACATATATGGCATGCAAGCAAGCATCTTTATTGTTGTTTTTTAAGTTTTTCCAAATACAATTTTTGCTTGTCTGTTAATGGATAATGCTCGAGTAAATCAGGTCGACGCTCGAATGTTCTTTTTAACGATTGTTCTTCGCGCCATTGTTCGATTTTCGCATGATTGCCTGATAATAATACTTCTGGTACTTGCATGCCTCGGAATTCAGCAGGTCGCGTATAATGTGGATGTTCTAACAGACCCGTTGAAAAAGAATCTTGGATATGGGAATCTGCTTGTCCCAACACGCCAGGTAAAAGGCGTACGACACTATCGATAACCGTCATCGCACCTAACTCACCACCTGTTAACACAAAATCACCAATCGATATTTCATCGGTAACGAGGTGCTGACGAATGCGTTCATCGTAGCCTTCGTAGTGACCACATAAGAACACTAATTCACTTTCTTGCGCTAGCTCTTCCGCTTTTTTTTGGGTGAAACGTTCACCCTGCGGACACATTAAGATAATACGTGGCTTTTTACCCGCTGTAATAGCCTCTACAGCACTAAACATCGGCTCTGGCTTTAACACCATCCCTGCACCGCCACCATACGGATAATCGTCTACCTGATTATGCTTGTTGCCAGAAAACGCACGAATATCTGATACTTCTAGCTTTACAGCCCCTTTTTCTTGAGCTTTTTTTAGTATCGATGCACCAAATACACCCGAAAACATATCTGGAAATAGACTTAATACGTGAATATGCATCATAGTAAGCCTTCCATCACATGAATAACAATTTTCTTTTCTTCCACATCAATATTTTTGACGATGTCTTCAATATATGGAATGTAATGCTCTTTTTTAGCACCCTTCACTACCCACACATCATTGGCACCTGTTTGCAGAATATCTTTGACTTCACCAATTGTTGCACCTTCTTCAGATACAACCGTACAGCCTATAATTTCATGGAAGAAAAATTCATTTTCTTGTAATAAATCATCAGTCATCTGATCTTTCGTGATTTTGAGCATTCCTTCTTTGAACGGCTCGACAAAGTTGATATTATCCATACCTTCAAATGTTAACAAAATAAAGTTTTTATGACGGCGTACGGATTGAATTGTTACCCACGTTGGCTTTTTATCGTCTTTTTTAAACGCTGCAAGCTTATTCCCGACCGCAAAGCGTTCTTCTTCAAAATCTGTCGTCGATAAGATACGCACTTCACCACGAATTCCGTGCGTGTTCACAATACGACCTACATTAAACCATTCCATTCACTTCACCTCTATACCGTTATATATCCGTACTATATAAAAAAAGGAAGGAACCAGCAAGCTCCCCCCTCTTCTATCCAGATTTTACGCTACACATTTACAGCTCCTACGAATTCTAGCAACAACATAGTCGTTAAAATTGTTCAGTGCAAAATGGCGACAGGTTGCATAATTGCTACATTGTTACCTTATTGCGCGTAAACGAGCGTGAAAATCTTTTTATCAATCCAATATATCGACGTAAGTCTTTTTTTGATGGTGACTACCTGCCGCTGAATAAACAATTGTACGAATCGCTTTCGCTACTCGCCCTTGTTTGCCTATGACTTTCCCTCGATCCTCTGGATGAACAAAAAGTTTATAAACAATTCGATTTGCATTTTCGTCCGTCTCAATACGGACTTCTTCTGGATAATCGACTAACGGTAAAACGATTGCTTCAATCAGCTGCTTCAAAGACGTCTCCCCCGATTATTTACTGAATTTTTGGTTATGGAATTTTTCCATGATACCTTGTTCTGAGAACAAGTTACGCACTGTATCTGATGGTTTTGCACCGTCAGCTAACCATTTAAGAGCTTTCTCTTCATCAATGTTTACAGTAGCTGGTTGAGTTAGTGGGTTGTAAGTACCAACTGTTTCGATTGAACGACCGTCACGTGGTGAACGAGCGTCTGCAACTACGATACGATAGAAAGGAGATTTTTTAGCTCCCATACGTTTTAAGCGAATTTTAACTGCCATTTTAATAGCACCTCCGAATAAGTTTCACACAAGATAGTATATTATCAATGTTTATGTTGTTTGTAAAGTGTTTTTTCTTAACACCTATAAAATATTATTTAAACAATGAATCAAAGCCAGGTAATTTCATCTTTTTCTTGCCTTTACCTGTCGCCATACCTGTCATTTGCTTCATCATTTTTTTCATTTCGTCAAATTGTTTTAACAAACGGTTGACCTCTTGAATAGACGTACCTGAACCTTTGGCAATGCGCTTTTTACGGCTACCATTAATGATTTCGGGATTTGTCTTTTCAGCAGTTGTCATAGAGTAAATAATGGCTTCTACACGGCCCATTTGCTTATCATCTACTTTGACATTGTCTAAGCCTTTAATTTTGCCTGCACCTGGTAGCATTTTCAATATTTCGTCGAGCGGACCCATTTTTTTCACTTGTTGTAATTGCTCAACAAAATCATCGAGTGTAAAGCTTTGCGTTTTGAACTTTTCTTCCAGTTCTTTCGCCTTTGCTTCATCGACGTTTGCCTGCGCCTTTTCAATTAGTGATAACACGTCACCCATGCCTAAAATACGAGATGCCATACGCTCCGGATGGAACGGTTCAAGCGCATCCAGTTTTTCGCCCATACCGACAAATTTAATTGGTTTCTGTGTCACCGAACGAATGGATAATGCTGCACCACCGCGTGTATCGCCATCCAGTTTTGTTAAAACAACCCCTGTAATGCCGACAGCCTCATTAAAACTTTCCGCAACGTTTACAGCATCTTGCCCCGTCATGGCATCTACCACAAGGAAAACTTCATCAGGCTCTTTTAACGCACGGATATCCTTTAATTCTTGCATTAAATCTTCATCGATATGCAAGCGACCTGCTGTATCGATAATGACAACATCATGATGTTCTTCTTTCGCCAGTTCAATTGCCTGACGAGCGATTTCAACTGGTGATACATCTGTGCCTAAAGCAAAAACAGGTAAAGATAATTGCTTTCCTAATGTTTGTAATTGCTGAACCGCAGCAGGGCGATAAACGTCCGCAGCAACTAGTAATGGTTTACGGTTATATTTTTTACGTAAAATATTTGCTAATTTCCCAGTTGTTGTTGTTTTACCCGCACCTTGCAAACCGACCATCATAATGACAGTTGGTGGCTTTGTATTAAATTTAATCGGGCTTTGTTCGCCGCCCATCAGCTCCGTTAACTCGTCTTGAACGATTTTAATAACTTGTTGACCCGGTGTTAAGCTTTGCATAACATCTACACCAACAGCGCGTTCACTTACTTTTTTAACGAATTCCTTGACTACTTTTAAGTTAACATCCGCCTCGATTAAAGCAAATCGGACTTCACGCATCATTTCTTTAACGTCTTGTTCCGATACTTTACCCTTACCTTTAATCTTTTGGATCGTTCCTTGGAGTCGTTCCGCTAATCCTTCAAAAGCCACTGCTTTCGCCTCCTAATCCCATTCTTTCAACTGTTCAATAAGCGCCAACTGCTCCTCAACCGGCATACTTTTTTCTGTAATTCCAGCTGTAAGGCGCGCAAGCATTTGCGTACGTTGTTGAAATTTTTCCAGTAAACATAGTTTTTCTTCATATTCTTCAAGCATCGCTTCAGTTCGACGAATATTATCATAAACAGCTTGACGTGAAACTCCATATGATTCAGCGATTTCTCCAAGTGAGTGATCATCTAAATAATACAGTTCCATATAACTTCTTTGCTTATCTGTTAGTAATGCTTGATAAAAGTCGAAGAGAAAGTTCATGCGTGTTGTTTTTTCAAGTAGCATCGAGTTTCTCCCCCCGTTGTTAGTCATTTGTATCATAACGAAAAGCGCCCGTCTGTGTCAAGGTAATCTCCTTGTCTAAAAGCATTCTATTAGCTGAATAACGTTATTTCACCATTAGCTAGTATTTCTCTTTTAAACAATGTGTTTCACCTTTTAACAGTCGAGCGACCATGCTTTCAACTACAATCTTTTACTCTTCGCTATTTTGTAGTTCCTTATCTAAGCCTTCAGCAAATAAGCCGTATACATAGCGTTCTGCATCAAATGGTTGTAAATCATCCATTTTCTCGCCAAGACCTACAAATTTCACAGGAATGTGTAATTTATTTCGAATGGCAAGCACAATACCACCTTTTGCGGTACCATCGAGTTTCGTTAAAACAATTCCCGTTACATTTGTTACTTCTTTAAATGTTTGTGCCTGCACAAGTGCATTTTGACCAGTCGTTGCATCTAGTGCTAGTAACACCTCATGAGGAGCATTCGGTATTTCCCGTGAAATAACTCGATGTACTTTTTCAAGTTCATTCATTAAGTTCACTTTGTTTTGTAAACGGCCCGTAGTATCACAAATTAAGACATCTGCTTTACGATTTTTCGCAGCACGTATTGCATCATACATAACCGCTGCTGGATCCGAACCTTCTGATTGCTTAATAACCTCGCAACCAACACGGTCTCCCCAAACTTGTAATTGGTCAATTGCCCCTGCACGGAACGTATCTCCTGCAGCTAAGACAACTGTTTTCCCTTCCGATTTTAGACGATGTGCTAACTTACCTATTGTTGTTGTTTTCCCAACACCGTTTACACCTACGAATAGAATAACCGTTAACTCACCATTAGGTTGCATATTTAGTTCGATTAAGTCTTCTTCCCCTTGCTCGTAAATTTCCACAAGTTTTTCAGAAATAATCGTTTGGATACCATTTGTATCTTTAATATTTTTGCGCTGTACTTCAAAGCGTAATTTATCCATTAATTCCATTACTGTTTCAAAGCCAACGTCTGCTTGTAATAATAGATCTTCTAGTTCTTCAAAAAAGTCCTCGTCTACTTTACGGTAGCGTGCCACTAAATCATTGACCTTAGAAGTAAAGGAATTACGGGTTTTTTCAAGACCCGCTTTAAATTTTTGTGTAATAGACCAAGCTGAAGGTTTTTTTTCTTTTACAGGTTCCTCTACAATCGCAATTCCCTGCACTTCTTCCTGTTTTTCTTCCTCCACAACATTCGAAGCTTGTGAATCAATGAAGTCCTCACTTGCTGATGATTCTTCTACTTTGTCTTGCAGCTCTTCATGACTTGATTCCTGTTGAACTGGCTCTACCGTATCTTCAAGCTTTAATTCGGTAGATGACTCTTCGACTAAATTTTCTACTTTTTCTTCTGTTGGATTTCCAATTAGCTTATCTTTTAAACGTTTAAAAAAACTCATGCTTGTTCGCTCCTTTGCTCCGCAAGTACGGGTTCATCTTCTAATTTTACTGATACAAGTTTTGATACACCTGATTCCTGCATCGTAATACCATACAGTACGTCAGCTCCCTCCATTGTACCTTTACGGTGTGTAATAACAATGAATTGGGTATTGCGACTAAACTTTTTCAAGTATTCGCTGTATCGAACAACATTTGCCTCATCCAATGCCGCTTCTACTTCGTCGAGTATACAGAACGGCACAGGTCTAATATTTAAAATGGAGAATAGTAAAGCAATCGCGGTAAGTGCACGTTCACCACCAGAAAGTAAACTTAAATTTTGCAACTTTTTCCCTGGCGGTTGCGCAACAATTTCAATGCCCGTATCAAGCATATTGTCAGGATCCAGTAATACTAAATCTGCCTGACCGCCCCCAAACAATTCACGGAATACCCGTTTGAACTGCTCTCGAATGGCAAAAAATGTTTCACTAAAGCGTATTGTCATTTCTTCATCCATTTCTTTAATGGCTTCGTGTAAAGTATCCTGCGCTTCCAGTAAATCCTCACGTTGCTCTGTTAAAAAAGAATGTCGTTCTTGGACACGCTCAAATTCTTCAATCGCACTTAAGTTTACAGGACCTAATTCTTCAATAGATTTTTTCAATAACTTGACGCGACGTCGCATATGCTCTTCATCTTCAATAGTTAAAGCGACTTCAAGTGCCTCTTCAAACGTTAGTTGATAGTTTTCTTCGAGCTGATTTTTAAAATTACTCATCTCAAATTCTACTCGATTGCGCTTTAATTCATTCGCACGTATTGCTTCAATGAAGCCTTTATGTATACGTTGCAATTCCTTTAGCTGCTCTTCTAACGTTGTTAATTCCTGTTGTTGCGCCGCTTTTTCCCCCTTTTTATGGGTAATTGTCACTTGTAACGTTTCTCTTCTAGCTTTCCAAGTTGCGACCTGCTCTTCCACTTCTTCATCACTCAATAATTTTGTCGATTCATCAGATTGAAGCCAGATTATTTCCTGAGAAATATTGTCGACTTTTTGGCGAGCTTTGTTTAATTGTAGGGCAAGTTCAGCGGTCGCAATTTGTACTTGCGACATTTGCTCCTGCATTACCGCTAACTCTGAACGTTTTTCTGCCGTTTGTTCGCGCAGAACATCTTTTTCTGTTTCACTTTGTAGTTTAACTTTACCTAATTGTTCTACCGTCTCGTTTATCGCTACTAATTCTTCAGCTAGCGCTGCTAAACGTACAGTAGCTACTTCCTTTTGAGCAAGCAGCGCTTCCTCACGTGTTTTTACATCTTGCGTTTCATTTGAAGCAAAGGACACTCGGGCGGATAGACTTTTTCTACAACCTCTAATTCTCGAAGGCGACTTGCCTGTTGCATTTCTTCTTTCCGCAGTTGTTCGCCTTCTAGTTTTAATTGTTCTACTTTGTCACGTAATGTGGCCAATGTCTCTTTTTCCGTTGCTACAGCCTGCTCTGCACTATAAATCGACGTTTCTAATGCTTCTAGCTTAGCTATCAGGCCATCGAGCTCGGCTTTTCTTGTAAATAGGGAAGATTGTTGTTTCGCTGCACCACCCGTTAAAGAACCTCCAGCATTGACAATATCCCCTTCGAGCGTTACGACACGGTAACGGAAACCACATAATCGCGCAATTTGACTTGCCCCTTCTAAATGCGCTGCAACGATGACATTGCCAAGCAAATTTTCAACAATGGAGCGATTGTCCTCATCGAACGTGACAAGGGCATCTGCCATTTGTACGAACGCCGGATGCTCCGTAGCAAGCTGAATGGCTGACGGATTAATTTTGCGTGATTTCATAACCGTTTTTGGTAAGAATGTAGCACGCCCCGCTCTTTTTTGCTTTAACCAACGGATAGCTTGTTGGGCGTTCTGTTCGTTCGTCGTCACAATATGTTGGGAGGCGGCACCTAAGGCCGTTTCAATCGCTTGCGAATATTTGCCATTGACCTGAATCAATTCCGCCACTGCGCCTTCAATACCAAATAATTCACCTTTATCACGCGCCAGTAATACTTCCTTAACACCATGGAAGAAGCCAGAGAAATCAGCTTCTAGCTCTGCTAATGTATCTTTTCTAGCTTTTAATTGTTGTTGGTGCTGATACGCCTTATACAGCATTTCTTGCTTATCATTAAAAGAAAGATTCACTTTTTTAAACTGCATTTGCAATGCTTCATATTGTTCGAGCTTCTGTTGCAATGCAGTCGTTGTTGCTGTATGTAGGCCAACAAGTGTTTCTTTCTCCGCCACAACTTCAATCAATTCTTGACCAATCTCATCCGTTTGGTCTGTCATACGAGCTGCCATTGCTTTTTGTTGTGATAGTTGTTGTTCGATATTTTTTAATTCATTTTTGACTGTTGCTTCTTCGTTTAATGAATCGATATAGCGGTTTTTATGCTCTTCCATTTCCTGTTCAATTTCTGTAACTGAACGGTTTAAGGATTGCTCTAATTGCTTAATGATTTGCTTTAGCGTTAAAACTTCTTGTTGTTTTTCTACAAACAATTGTTTTTTCTCAAGTTCTTGCGCAACTAATACCTCTACTTCATTTTGCGCTTCAAGTAATGATGTATTCAACTGCTGTAATTGATTCGTTGCATTTTGGCGTTTTTCAGCCATTAAAGCTTTACGACCATCCCAACGTTCCATTTCCATCGTTGCATCTACAAGCTCAGATTGTGCAGCATCCAATAAAACATCCAACTCTTTTAAATGTTTCCGAATATCCGTCGTTTGGGTTTCTAGCGCTTGAATATCCTTTGCTTGTTTTTGCTCTGTTTCAGATAGCTGCGCATACTCTTCTTTCAATGCATGCAAAGATTGTGCACAATTTTTTAAATCGTGCACAAGGATCGCAATATCAAAATCCTTTAGTTCCGTGGACATTTGTACATAGTCTCTTGCGCTAGAAGCTTGTATTTGCAAAGGCTCCAAACGGCTATCCAACTCATGTAAAATATCTAAAACACGGTAAAGGTTTTCATCTGTTTCTACAAGTTTATGCTCTGCTTTTTTCTTTCGTAGCTTATATTTTAAAACACCAGCCGCCTCTTCAAATATTGAGCGGCGATCGTCCGGGCGGCTATTTAAAATTTCATCGACACGGCCTTGTGAAATAATTGAAAAAGCCTCTTTCCCAAGTCCCGAATCCATAAACAAGTCCGTAATATCCTTCAGGCGACACTGCTGGTTATTTAATAAATATTCACTATCACCTGAACGGTATACGCGTCTTGTTACGCTGACCTCTGTATACGAAAAAGCAAGTTGCTCATCAGTATTATCTAAAATTAATGTTACCTCTGCAAAGTTTAGTGGCTTTCGAGAGTCACTCCCAGCAAAAATAACATCTTCCATCTTTGCCCCACGTAACGACTTTGCCGATTGCTCCCCGAGTACCCAACGAATAGCATCAGTTACATTACTTTTCCCACTGCCATTAGGTCCAACAACAGCTGTAACACCTGGTACAAAGTCAATACCAATGCGCTCCGCAAAAGATTTAAAGCCAATCACTTCGAGTCGTTTTAGGAACATCTATTAAGCCTCCTCTTTAGCAGTATGCTCACGCATTGCGCGCATCGCACATTGTGCTGCTTGTTGCTCGGCTTCTTTTTTTGATTTCCCTCGACCAATACCAAGCTCTTGTCCATTTAATAACACGCTTGATACAAAGGTACGGTTATGCGCTGGGCCTTTTTCATCAATAATTTCATAATGAAGTAAACCGTTATTTGTTTGCTGTACCATTTCTTGTAGTTGGCTTTTAAAATCCATCACATGCGAAAAAGCACCGACTTCTACCTTTGGGAACACGATTCGTTCTAAAAATGTCACGACCGTTTGCAAATCCTGATCTAAATAAAGAGCACCTACAAATGATTCAAAAACATCTGCAAGTAGCGCTGGGCGTTCCCGTCCACCTGTTAATTCTTCACCTTTTCCAAGCAATACAAAGCGACCAAATCCTAATTCATTTGCAAAAATAACAAGGGATGGTTCACAAACGATTGAAGCTCGCAATTTTGTTAATTCGCCCTCACTCATATGCGGGTATTTCTCAAAAAGGTATTTAGAAACAGACAGTTCAAGTACAGCGTCGCCTAAAAATTCGAGACGCTCATTATCCGTAAACAATTTACGGCGATGCTCATTCACATAAGATGAATGCGTGAATGCTTGATACAATAAATTTTTATTAATAAATGTGATGTTTAATTCATGCTGTAATAGCTCGAATTGATTGCGTACTTTTTCAGGAAGTACGCCTGATTTCTGCATAGTTCCTTTTCTTCTCATAGCCATTGAACAATCTGCCTTCCTAATAGTTTCTACCGTCTTAGTGTACCTTTTTCAAGGCATTTATGCAAAAGTATTTCGGCATAAATACAATGTTTTGGAAGTTTTTTCGTATTTTTTTAACAAAAATAAAAAAAGGTACGTCCATCGTTCGAAAAACGAACCATTTCGTACCTTTAAAATACATCAAAGCATATAAGCTTTTGCCATTATGCTTTGATGTAAGTCTACAATGGTATCAGATTTTGTATTATCAAAATCTGTGTCATCTACCAGAAAATTAGTTAATTTTACCTTCGATGTATGAAATAGCAGAACCAACTGTTGAAATTTTTTCAGCATCTTCATCAGAAATTTCCATATCGAATTCGTCTTCAAGCTCCATTACAAGCTCAACAACGTCTAATGAGTCTGCACCTAAATCATCACGGAAAGAAGCTTCTAGTGTAACTTCACTTTCCTCAACACCTAAACGGTCTACGATTACTTTTGTTACGCGCTCTAATACTGTAGTCAAAACGTTCACCTCCCCTCAAATGATTATACAAAAAATTAAAAATTATGCTATAGCATATTATTACATCACCATGCCGCCGTCAATATGTAGCGTTTGGCATGTCATATAGTTTGCATCTTCAGAAGCTAAAAACGCAACTGCTTTCGCAATATCCTCAGGTTGCCCAAGTTTAGCGAGAGGAATTTGTGTCAGCATGCCTTGTTTTAAATCTTCTGGTAGCTGTTCTGTCATTTCAGTTTCAATAAAACCTGGAGCAATGGCATTCACTAAAATATTACGTGACGCAAGTTCTTTTGCCGTCGTTTTTGTTAAGCCAATGACGCCTGCTTTTGCCGCTACATAATTTGCTTGCCCTGCATTACCAGCAACACCAACGATAGAAGAAATATTAATGATGCGCCCTGCACGCTGCTTCATCATTTGACGAGTGACTGCTTTTGTACAAAGGAATACACCTTTTAAGTTTGTATCGAGTACATCGTCCCATTCTTCTTCTTTCATGCGCATCAATAAATTATCGCGAGTAATTCCTGCATTATTTACTAAAATATCAAGCGCGCCAAATGTTTTGACTGCCGCATCCATTAATGCAGTAACTTCCTCTGTTTTGGAGACACTTGCTTGAACGGCAATCGCCTCTCCACCATTTGCTTGAATTGTCGCAACTACTTCCTCTGCTTTTGCCTGTGAGCCGCTATAGTTAACAACAACCTTCGCACCTTCATCCGCAAGCTTCAATGCAATTGCACGTCCAATTCCTCGTGAAGCACCTGTTACAACCGCAACTTTACCTTCTAATTTACGCATTGATTGTCCACTCCTTCGACGCTTCTATTACCGCTTCTAATGACGCTTCATCATATACACAATATGTTGCCACTGAACGATCTATTTTCTTAACTAAACCACTTAACACTTTACCAGGACCACACTCAATAAATACATCCACGCCTTGCGCAATCATTTCGCGAACGGATGCTTCCCATTGTACAGCGCTATACACTTGTTCAACTAATTCTTGTTGAATAGCTGGTACATCTTGTAATTCTTTCGCCTTCACGTTGCTAATTACCGGAATTTGTGGTTCCGATAAAGTAATTTCGGCTAGCGTAGCTTGTAATTGTTCTGAAGATGGTCGCATTAATTCTGAATGGAAAGGTCCACTTACTACTAACGGAATTGCACGTTTTGCACCCGCTTCTTTTGCAGCTACAGAGGCCTTATCAACGCCTTCCTTAGTACCAGAAATAACTATTTGTCCTGGACAGTTGACGTTTGCAACTTGAACTACATCACCTTCAGCTGTAACTTTAGCAGTTACTGCATGTAACGCCTCAAGCTCCATTCCAAGAATAGCTGCCATTGCACCTTGCCCTGCTGGTACAGCTTCGTTCATGTATAAACCACGTTTATGAACAACAGCTACAGCATCCTCAAACGAAAGCACACCTGCGATGACTAATGCACCGTATTCTCCAAGAGAGTGACCCGCAGCATAATGTGGCGTAATGCCTGCAGCACGCAATTTTTCAGCAACCATAACACCTGTCGTTAATAATGCTGGTTGCGCATGGTATGTTAGCGTTAACTCTTCAGCAGGTCCTTCTAACATTAATTTAGATAAGTCAAAACCAAGTGTCTTGTTAGCACTTTCGTAGAAGGCCTTACTTTCTTGCGAATTGCTTATAAATTCTTGACCCATGCCAACCGTCTGTGAGCCTTGGCCTGGAAAAATAAATGCAATTTTCGTCATTTCTTACTAATCCCCTTTGTTAATCAATTTCTAAGTGACGTACTGTATCGGTAATAGTTGATATCACTGTATGCTCTACCATCGTATTGGCTTGACGGATTGCACTATAGATTGCTTTCGCATTGGATGATCCATGCGCTTTAATTACAGGTGCTTGTAAACCAAACAAACCTGCACCGCCATACTCTGTATAGTCCATTTTATTTTTTAAGTCACGTAAATTATTTTTCATTAACATTGCTGAAATTTTCGTTTTGGTAGAAGACATAAATGCCTCTTTTAGCATTGTAAACAATGCACCCGCTGTTCCTTCTATTGACTTCAGCACCATATTGCCTGTAAATCCATCTGTCACAACGACGTCTGCTACCCCATCAAGTAAATCACGCGCCTCAACGTTGCCGATAAAATTCAAGTCCGCTTCTTTTAATAAGGCAAAAGCGGCTTTCGTTAAATCATTGCCTTTTTTATCTTCAGTTCCGATATTTAAAAGACCAATACGCGGCTTTTGTAAACCGCCTACCTTTTTGGCGTATATATCACCCATAATCGCATATTGCAGTAAATGTTCTGGTCGGGCATCTGCATTCGCTCCTAAATCGAGCATTAAAAATCCTTTGCCATCAAGTGTCGGTAATGTCGTAGCTAATGCAGGTCGAGCAATACCTTCAATACGCCCTACCTTAAACAAACCACCTGCCATTAATGCACCTGTATTTCCCGCGGAAAGACAGGCATCTGCCTTCCCTTCTTCCACTGCATCCATCATGCGTGCCATCGATGAATCTTTTTTACGTCGTACAGCACGTGCAGGGTCATCTGTGCCCTCGACCACTTCTTCACAATGAATAACCGTTAAGCGGTCATGCATTTTCAAATAAGGGTCAAGCTTTTCTTGCTGTCCATATAACTGAATTTCCAAATTTGGAATTTGTTCTAATGCTAATAATGCACCTTCCACTACTGACTTTGGTGCATTGTCGCCACCCATTCCATCAAGTGCTAATTTCATTCTTGTTCACCTTTACCTTTCGTGCGGTACATATCGAATTCACCAACCAAAACTGTTTCACCATTTACAGTAGATACAATTTCTACTTTTGTACGATGGCGTTCATCATCTCTTCCAACAACGACCGCCTTAGTAATAACACGATTTCCGGCTTTTACAGGTTTCACAAATGTAATATTGGAGTGCACTGTTAATGCAAGCTCATCATCAATTACCGCTACAGCTAATGAGTTTGCTTGTGCAAATAAATGATGTCCACGAGCAATGCCATTGCGCTGAAAAACGTGCTCATCTTTTACGTCAAAAATTGATAATGCACGATTGTCTAATTCTATATCAATAATTTCACCGATTACTTCGTCAATCGGTAACGATTTCACTTCATTTTCATAAGTTTTCGAAGCCACATCTTTAATTCGTTCACGCAATTCGGGAATTGCTAATTCCATACGATCCAATCGAATGGTTTGAACACTTACCTGAAATTCCGACGCGAGTTGTTCATCTGTGACGAATGGATTTTCCGCAATCGTTTCAGATAATAATCGCTGTCGCTCTTTTTTCGTTCGTCTCAACGTCATTCGCCACCTTTTGAGTTGTTATTAGCACTTGGTACTAATATCAGTATATAGAGTATAAAAAAAGAATGCAAGACTTGTTTTCAAAAACAAGCTCTCACATTCCTTATTACACAACGCTACATTAATCAAATCGTTCGCCTTGAAGGACGCCAGACTGTTGTAGCATTTCACGCAAATATCGATACATCTCATCATGCCAAAATGCATCTGTATCAATCATTTCTGTTGCATCTTTTCGTGCCGTCTCCAGGGTTCTATAATCATGTACTAAATCGGCTACTTTAAAATCAGGCAAGCCGCTTTGCTTACGGCCTAAAAAGTCTCCTGGTCCACGAAGCTCTAAATCTTTTTCAGCTAGTCGGAAACCATCATTTGTTTCGGTCATAGACTGCATTCGCTCTTTACCCTCATCCGATTTTGGATCAGCAATTAATATACAGTAGGATTGATGCTCACCACGTCCTACACGACCGCGGAGCTGATGTAGCTGCGCTAAGCCAAAACGTTCCGCATCGTAGACTACCATAAACGTTGCATTGGGCACATTTACGCCGACCTCAACAACAGTCGTAGATACTAAGACGTGAATATCGCCCTCGCTAAAACCTCGCATTATCGCATCTTTTTCATCTGCTGGTAAGCGACCATGCATTAACCCAACTTTAAAGCGTCCAGTAAAATACGATGCGAGTTGCTCATAAATCTCTACGGCATTTTGAACATCCAGTTTATCCGACTCTTCAATCAAAGGACAAATGGCATATGCTTGTCTACCTGCTGTCAGCTCTAACTCTAGTTTAGCTAATACGGAACCCAATTGTTCTTTTTTCATCCAATGGGTTTCAATTTCTTTACGCCCTGCCGGCATTTCATCAATTAACGAGACGTCCATTTCACCAAACGCTGTAATCGCCAGTGTTCGTGGGATAGGCGTAGCCGTCATAAAGAGCACATCAGGGTTTTCTCCTTTATCACGTAAAATTCTACGTTGCTCCACACCAAAGCGATGCTGTTCGTCCGTTATAACAAAGCCCAGTCTCTTGAAGAGAACATCAGGTTGGATCAGAGCGTGGGTGCCTATAACAATATCAATTTCTCCATCAGCCAGTGCGGCTAATAGTAGACGGCGCTCCTTCGTTTTCGTTGAGCCTGATAATAACGCGACACGTACACCAAATGGCTCAAACCAAGCAACTAAGTTTTCAGCATGTTGCTCTGCTAATATTTCCGTCGGTGCCATTAGCGCCCCTTGAAATCCAGCTGTCACAGCAGCATATAAGCAAATAGCTGCCACAACCGTTTTTCCCGACCCAACATCGCCTTGTAGCAAACGATTCATGCGATGCGGTGCTTTTAAATCTTTACATATTTCATTGACAACACGCTTTTGAGCACCTGTTAACTCGTACGGCAATGAAGCAATAAATGCCCGTAGTTTTTGCAAGTCGAACTGTATAATCGTACCGTGTTCAGTATCCTTACGTATTTTACGTAATGCTTGAATACGGAGCTGAAAGTTTAATAACTCTTCATAAGCAAAGCGTCTTCTAGCTTGTTTCGCATGCTCAGCATTTTGTGGAAAATGAATACCTTCCAACCCATCGCGTATTGACACTAATTTATAGGCATCCTGCAAATGCTGTGGAATCGCATCTGGTAATACCGCACCAAAGTCATCTAACACCTGTCGCATATATTTACGAAACCGTTTTTGTGGAATTAAACCTCTCAAGCTATAGACAGGTTCAAAGTCTACTTGGTCGATTTTCGGTCCAAAAGTGACGGTGGTGCCATTAATAACTTGTCTACCTCTATCCCATTTGCCCGTCACTGTCACAATAGTACCTGGTATAAGCTTTTGCTTTAAATAGTTTTGATTGAAAAATACGACTTTTACTAAATGGCGCCCCGCAAGCACGGTTACTTGCAAGCGAGATTTGTTGCGTCCTAAAAACAACACAGTCGGCTCACGTTCTACTTTACATTCAACGGTAACTCGCTCATTATGTGGTGTTTGCGCTAAATCCTTTAAACGGAAATCCTCATGCCGATGTGGAAAGGTCCATAAAATATCGTTTACCGTCTCGATACCCAATGTTTCTAAGTGTGCTGCGGTTTCTTTCCCGACTCCTTTTAATTCGGAGACAGAACTGCTTAATTCAGTCACCTGTCACAACAGCTCTTGAGATTTGTTGTGTCACAAATCTCAAGAACCTACCTCCCTTCTATGTCAATTGTTTTATTGTTATTCGTAGATACATCCGTTCTCATTTTAACTGTATCATAAATCTTTTCTTTCGTGTCGACACAGTAACTTTCAAATTGCACTTATTCGGGCGCTATCGCCACTAAGCCAGTCGTAATCGCCACGAAAATCACTTCTATCGGCACGAAACCTTCAGGTCCCCGCTGTAGCGGATTACAACGACATAACAAAAAAGCGTTAGATTGATTGCAGTCAATCTAACGCTTTTACAATCTACTCTATTGAGATTCTTGCTTTTAGTATGCTTTGTAAATCGCCATTATTAAGAATCGCATTGCTAATTGCTTTGCCTGTTGGCGTCGCCGCTAGTCCACCACGCGCTGTTTCTTTCAAGTTCGGGCTCATTGACTGACCGATGCGATACATCGCTCCAATGACTTCATCACATGGAATACGACTTGTAACACCTGCTAAAGCCATATCTGCTGCTACAAGCGAATTCGCTGCCCCCATTGCATTACGTTTAACACAAGGCACTTCGACTAAGCCCGCTACTGGATCACAAACGAGACCTAGCATATTTTTCAGCGTAATAGCAAATGCTTCTGCACATTGCTGTGGTGTCCCTCCTGCCATTTCCACTATTGCCGCCGCCGCCATACCAGCTGCCGAACCAACTTCAGCCTGACAGCCACCTGCAGCACCCGAGATAGAAGCATTGTTCGCTACCACAAAACCAAAGGCGCCTGAAGTAAATAAATAGCGAATCATTTGCTCACGCGTTGGGTTTAGCTTATTTCTTACTGCAAATAAAGTGCCTGGCACTACTCCCGCAGAACCGGCTGTAGGTGTTGCACAAATTGTGCCCATAGCAGCATTTACTTCATTCGTAGCAACTGCTTTACTGACCGCATCCAATAATAAATCTCCAGAAAGCGATTTGCCTTGTGCAATATAATTTTGAAGTAGGACAGCATCACCACCAGTTAAACCTGTAACAGACTTTACTCCTTGTAAGCCTCGTTCAACTGCTTCCTCCATCACTGTTAAGTTTTGATCCATTTGTTGCATAATTTCTTCGCGTGTTCGACCACTTATTAGTATTTCTTGTTCAATCATTAGCTCAGAAATTTGCTTTTCTTCACGCTCCGCTCGTTCTACAAGCTCACGGACATTATGAAATAATACATCCATTTTGCGACACCCCCTTAGTTATTAATTTTCGATACTTTTGTAATATGTGGTATTAATGAAATTTGTTGAAGTACTTTGTCCTCAATATTTTGATCTATCTCAATCACCATTAAAGCCGTTAAGCCACGTTCGATACGTGAAACTTCCATATACTAATATTGACATTATGCATTGCTAAGCAATTTGCCACATTGGCAATACAGCCCGCGCGGTCATCATGTACAACAAGAATGGCAGGCATGCCACCCGTTAAGCGAAGCTTGAAGCCATTGACCTCGCTTACTTCAATTTTTCCCCCGCCAATTGAAATACCGACAATTGACATTTCGCCATTATCGTCACCAAATACTAATCTCGCTGTATTCGGATGCTCTGTATTAGCTGTTTCCGGAATAAATTCATATTGCATGCCAGCTTTTTCTGCATGCTCAAAAGCCGTTTTAATTCGCTCATCAAATGTATCAAAATCTAATAAACCACCAATTATTGCTACATCTGTCCCATGCCCTCTGTATGTTTCTGCAAACGAACCATATAGGTGGATTTTCACCCATTTCGGCTGTCTGCCAAATAAATCTCTTGCAACACGGCCAATACGCGCTGCACCTGCTGTATGAGAAGAAGATGGACCAATCATAACAGGTCCAATAATATCAAAAACCGATGTAAACTTCATACAAGCACCCCTCTATTCTATTCATATAATAATTTTACTTTTACTTATATCATGCTTGATAGTTACTATAAAAGTAAAGCACTACTTTATCAACTTTCAGAAAATTAAAACGACTATAATTTCTTAATCATTTATATTATTTCTTTATTGTACTCCCTACAAATACAAGCACTCTCAAGAGCTGATATTCCAGCATTTACAAGTTAACTGTCCTTTGAAGAAATACACAAAACAATCTATTTTGCTTATTTCTCCTTGTATTCAACGCTGGCATTCCTTTTACCATAAACAAAAGCAGTACACAACTTGTGCACTGCTTCGTCTACTCGTTCACTCTGCTACCTAATATTATTCTACCGAAATAATATATGGATATAATCCTTGTTTACCATTAAATAACTCCACTTCGACATCTGGATAGTTTTCTTCGATAAATTGGATTAATTCAGAGGCTTTTTCTTCAGACGTATCTTCGCCATAAATAATTGTTACGATTTCCGTATTTGCATCTACTAAATCTGTAATAACTTTCTCAGCAGCGTCTTTTAACGCTGGTGTAGAGAGCACAATTTTCCCTTCAGCAAGCGCCATAAAATCGTCTTTATGAATTTCTACGCCATCAATCGACGTATCACGCACTGCATAAGTGACTTGCCCTGTTTTTACATGAGCAAATGCTTCTGTCATCGCTTTTTGGTTTGTTTCAACTGTCGCTTCTGGATTAAATGAAAGAATGGCTGCCATCCCTTGAGGAATTGTTTTTGTTGCCACAACTGCAGCTTCAATACCCAATAACTCTACAGCTTGCTCTGCTGCCATTACTATATTTTTGTTGTTTGGTAAAATAAGTACTTTTTCAGCACCAATTTCCTGTACAGCTTTCACAATATCTTCAGTTGAAGGGTTCATCGTTTGTCCGCCCTCAATCACATAAGAAGCACCAATCGAGCGTAGTAATTCAGCCACACCTTCTCCCATTGCAATCGTAACAATCGCATAAGGATGCTTTTCAGCTTTTTTCGCTGGAGCTGGCGCAGATGCTTTGTGATCCTCGCCAACGATAGCGGAATGTTGCTCACGCATATTATCAACTTTGATTTTAATAAGACTACCATATTTTTGCCCCATCGCTAAAACAGCGCCCGGTTGCTCAGAATGAATATGCACTTTCGCAATTTCTTCATCTGAAATAACAAGCAACGAGTCACCTAATGGGTTTAATTCATTACGGAATTGTTCCTCACTGAATGGCTCTTTATCCTCTTCAAAACGAACCATAATTTCCGTACAATAGCCAAATTCAATATCTGCAGTATTCATAAAGTCTTGGGCTCTATGATGTTCGGCATTAATTAAATCATCTAATGTTGCATCATTTTTCTTTGGTAGTGGCTCGCCTTTTAAAGAGGCTAAAAAACCTTCGTAGACAAATAGTAATCCTTGACCACCACTATCCACGACGCCTACTTCTTTTAACACCGGTAACAGGTCTGGTGTGCGCTCTAGTGAAGCCTTTGCTTCCGCAGTAAATGCTTCCATAACAGCAATGATATCGTTTTCACTTTCAGCAACTTCTACACCTTTTTTAGCCGCTTCTCGTGCAACAGTTAAGATTGTTCCCTCAACTGGTTTCATTACTGCTTTATAAGCTGTATCGACACCAGCTTGGAAAGCACCAGCAAATGCTTTTGCATTAATTGTTGCTTCTTTTTCTACAAATTTACCGAAACCTCGGAATAGTTGCGATAAGATTACACCTGAATTCCCACGTGCACCCATAAGCAATCCTTTTGATAACGCTTGTGCCGTTTTCCCAATATGTTGTGACGCTTGAAGTTCGGTTTCCTTAGCACCAGATGTCATCGATAAGTTCATGTTTGTCCCTGTATCCCCATCTGGTACTGGGAATACATTTAAAGAATCTACATAATTTGCATTTTGGAATAGGTGATGAGCACCCATTTGCACCATTTCAGCAAATTTTAATCCGTCTAAAGACTGCATTCGAATTTGTTCCTCCTCTTACTCATTCGCTACACGAACGCCCTGCACAAAGATATTGACAGATTTAACGCTCATACCTAATGTTTTATCCACTGTATATTTCACTTTCGACTGTACTTGATAAGCAACTTCCGAAATTTTAGTCCCGTAACTAACAATAATATACATATCAATATGTAAATCTTCTTCTTGTTGTCGAATTACAACACCTTTTGCAAAGTTCTCTTTACGTAAAATATCAGTTAGACCATCACGAATTTGATGTTTAGATGCCATGCCAACAATACCGTAGCATTCTATAGCAGCGCCACCAGCAATTTGTGCAAGTACATCTGTTGAAATATCAATTTGGCCTAATTCATTATTTAATTCAATTGACATAGAAATGCCCCCTTGGCTCTTTTTGACTAAATTATATTGTACCACTTCGGGTATACATTAAGCAACCTAAGTTGCCTTGAAAGCGCTTTGTGTCAACGTTTTTAGCGTTCCATTCCTACCCAATTAGCTTACAACATTTATGGTTCTCTGTTCTGAACGACCTATTAAACAGCATTTCCTTAAATGTCACGGTCGAAACATTGTCATTAAATATCTATGTATTGGTAGACAAAAAAGCTGATGTATTTAAACATCAGCTTTTTTGTGGGATTCTGCTAACACCTAAGATGCTCTCTTTACTACTGGTGTTTCAGTTGTTTCGCGGGTATTTCACTACTCCGCGGGTATTCACTTTCTTTTCGCGGGTATCTCTCTTTACTCCGCGGGTATTCACTTTCTTTTCGCGGGTATTTCACTCTACTCTGCGGGTATTCACTTTCTTTTCGCGGGTATTTCACTCTACTCCGCGGGTATTCGCTTTCTTTTCGCGGGTATCTCTCTTTACTCCGCGGGTATTCACTTTCTTTTCGCGAGTATTTCACTCTACTCCGCGGGTATTTCACTCTCTGCTGCATATAAGCTTTTTATAAGTGTTTCAATCATCACAGGCATTTCTTTAAATGCACTATCTACATGTAAACGCTCTGTCTTTTGATGTGCATCTTTGCCGAATGGCACATTTAACACTGGTACTTTAAGGCAGACATGGCTTCAAATGGAATACTATACGTATCACCATAAACAGGTGTGTTGCGCTCAAATGCAGCCCAGCCATTGGAATCATCTGAATAATTGACATAACTTAAATCACAAATGCCATTGAAATAGTGTATTTGCTCGACTTCAATAGCAAATGTTTTGGCTGTTTTCTTCATTAATTCGATTGATCGCTTGACGAGCGGATGCTGTGAAGAATTAATAGCTGGGTAATAAGGAGGTGCGTATAACAGCACCGTTGCTGGTGTTAGCTCCTGACATCGAATCATCAATTGATCTACAATACGAATCGACTTCTCCCGATCATCCCACGCTGTATTTTCTAGCACTTGGTTTTTAATATGCTTTACTTCCTCTGCGCCAAGTTTTTGAATAGCATGCTCTAAAACTGCCTCATAGCGAAGTACATTTACTTTCCCAACACCTTGTACTTGTTCGCGTTCACAAATTTGCTTATATTGCATATTACAAGCAGCCATTGCCTCCAATGCAACTTGTTCAAAAATTTCCATAACCTCTGTTGCCGTCCGCTTTAACAAAAATACATTATAAAGTGCGGCTGCACGATATGGCGTCTGTGTAGAATACTCCATTTTTAAATCCTTTAATTGTAAGGATACTGGCAATGGTGTACTTTCACCGAGATCTGTTTCGCGGAAAACTGGATTCCACTCCATATGCTGTGTCATAAAGGATGCAATATAGTTGGCTGTCATACCTTTTAACGGCTCACCTACATGCGTCTCTTTTCCATAAAATAAAGCAGCCGGCATAATCTTACCGATTGTCCCTGAATATATATATTCATTTATATCAGAAGGCCCTTGTGAAAACGAAGGTTCACTATTTAAATATAACTTATAGGTTAAACCGTATTGTTCACGCAACCTTACTAACTCGACTACGGCTGCACGCATACCAGCAGAATTGACTTCCTCATCCGGTACCGCTGTTAAAATTAGATTGATTGGTCATTGTTCAATACTCGCTTTTTCAATCAATTGCAAGTGTAAAGCGAGTCCCATTTTCATATCCATTGTGCCACGACCAAATAAATAATTACCCGACTCTAAATCAATTCTAGCCGCCTCTGGCAAATCTTTTTTATATTTAGGTTCCATTAGCATACTCGTCAACTCTTCTGGCCGACAAGCAAATGGCTCAAGCTCTCCATATTCCTCTGTATGAACCGTATCGAAATGACTAATTAGGACTACTGTTTCAGTAGCCGTTGGATGCTTGTACAATGCTGTAACCGCATGGCGACCGAGTCCCGCATCATGCAGTTCTATTAAGTTAGGATTATCTTGAAAATAAGAAAGCGTTTGCAACAGCTCTCTTAATTTAAAGGCGAATTCATTTTCACCTGCTGTTAATGTTCTGCTTTCCCAGCTTACAATTTCACATAATAATGCTCGCAGTTTGTCTGGTGTATTCCATAAATAATTGTTCATATTTAAAATCTCCTTTATCCACTAAAAATGAAATATCCATTAAGCATTCAGTGACTTTTCTTTGTCAGAAGTGATTGTACTCACTTTACTCAATTTCACTTTATAAAATAGCATACACGCTACAAAGAACCCTATGCCATATAACAACCCTATTCTTTGAGTCGGATCAAACGCTAAAAACACTAATATAATGACACAAAAAACAATACAAAATATTGGAATTAATGGGTACAATGGTGTTTTAAATTTCAAATCTGCCACATTGCCTCCCCCTTTTACATAACGGTATCGGAACATTAATTGAGACATGGCAATACCCATCCAAGAAATAGTCACCGAAATTCCCGCAATAGACATAAGCAACACAAATACTGCGTCAGCTTCCATCACACTTGTTAATAACGATAGCAGTGAAAATAGCATCGTAAAAATAAGCGCATTTAATGGCACTTTATTTTTTGTTAATCGACCAAAGTACTTTGGAGCCATGCCTTCTTTTGACATCGACCATAGTAATCGTGTGGAAGCATATAAGCATGAGTTCCCTACAGACAATATCGCTGTCAAAATAACGAAATTCATAATGCCCGCCGCATATGGAACACCCGCAATTTTCATCAATGTAACAAAAGGACTTTCAAGTAGCCCAAGTTCAGATGATGGAAAAATGGCAGACAGTACTATTATAGAAGCAATATAAAATACGATAATTCTGAACAAGATTGTACGTATTGCTCTTGGAATGTTTTTTTCTGGGTTTTCTGTTTCACCAGCAGCAATTCCTACTAGCTCGGAACCTTGATACGAGAAAATAACATTCATCATCGTGACAAAAATAATCGTAATGCCTGCAGGGAATAATCCTGTCGGTGCTAAATTCGTTAAATGTGGAGTCAGTAGATCAGCCAAAGGAATCAAGCCAAAAATAGCAGCTACACCAATTATTATAAAGGCAATTACAGCCACTACCTTAATGCTTGCAAACCAGAACTCTGCTTCTGCGAAACCTTTTGTTGTTAAAGCATTTAATGTAAACAAAAGCACCATAAAGACAGCACACCATATCCAAATCGGCACATTTGGGAACCAATGCTGCATTAATATGCCCGCTGCTGTAAACTCCACCCCCGCGGTGGCAGCAGATCCAACAAAGTACATCCAACCTAACGAAAAGCCTGCTGACGGACTGATAAATCGTGTTGCATATGTTTGGAAAGAACCTGTGACAGGCATATACACTGCCAATTCACCCAGACAGTTCATCACCATATATAAAATTAAACCACCAAATAAATAACCAATTAGTGCTCCACCAGGGCCTGCTTGATTAATTGTAAAACCTACATTTAAAAATAAACCTGTGCCAATCACACCACCAAGTGATAACATCAATAAATGTCGACTCTTCATAGAACGCTTCAATACATTATTATGCTGTTGCTCCCCTTTGCTCAACGTGTTTCCCCATTTCCGTATTTTGTCAAATTATTAAATATTCAGATATTTAAAGTACTAAAACACCCAATCAATTTTCCCCTACAAATTGATTGGGCATGTTTTTTATTGACTTAAAATCGTAGTGATAAACAGCTCAATCCGCCATCATGCTTTCTAAATTCAGACATTTCAAGTTCAATCGTTTGATAGCCTAAGTCATTTAGTTTGCGATTAGTATCAGGATAACCGGCTGGAATAATGATAGTATCGTTTACTTGAATGCAGTTTGCAGAGTATTCATCTTGTTGTGGAATAACAATTTTCTCATAAGATTCAAATGCTGGATGATCGATAAACTCTCCAGCTACAACCATACGATTTTGTCCAACGTACGCGATGCCCGTTTTTAAATGGAAGAAATTTCGTAATGGAATAATCGTCGCTTCATAGCCTTCCCTTTCAACGATTTCTTTAAATTGTCGTGCGCCTTCTTCATTTGTACGATCTGAAATACCTACATAAAATTTCTTTTCAGCTTGCAAAACATCACCACCATCCAGTGTTCCAGGTGCTTCAATATAATATAGCTTGTCATAGAAATTTTTAACTGCTGGTTCAATTGCTTCAATTTCACGATTGCGTGCTGCCGCTCCTGGATTTGTGATAATAGCAAATTCAGAAGTTAGTACCGCCGTATCTTCTACAAAAGTTGCATCTGGGAAAGCTTCATCTGCCTCAAGTTGAGTAACCTCTACACCACATTTTTTTAATGCTTCTACATAGCGTTCGTGCTGTTCAAATAACTTTTCTAAAATAGGTTTTCCTAGATCACTTGTTGTTAAGCCGTTAACAAAACTATTGCCTGGTGTTTTTACAATCACATTTTTAAACATATCATCCATCTCCCTTTTTATCCTCTGACTACTGGGCAAGTTAGACATGTAGGTCCACCTGTGCCTTTTACCGTAATTTCGTTACCTTTATATTCATATACCGTTGCACCCGCATCTAATAACTGCTGTTTAGTGGAAGGATTACCTTCAGGAATAACACATACTCTCGGCGCTAACGCTAACACGTTACAGCCTAAAGTATCATACTCAGCTTTTGGTACTTCCACTAATTGAATTCCTCTTTCAATCAGAAGCTGACGGAAAAATACTGGCATTAAACGCGAATGTACAACAGCCAAATCCTTGTCTACCATACTAATAAAGGACATTAGATGTAAGCACTCTGCTTCCCCTAAATCATGAGGGAGTTGCACAACGATAAATTCATCGACCATAGTTGCTGTCATTTCCTTAATTTGACGAATTGCTTCATCGTTCGTGCGATATCCTCGACCAACTGCAAGCGTACGGTCATCAAGCCAAACCAGATCCCCTCCATCTGAAACAGCATCACCCGACAATTCACCGATTATTGCAATCCCTTTGTCTTGTAAAAATTCCTTATAAACAACTGCCTCAGGTTGTCTTAACTTTTTACCAGATTTCAAAATAATTGCACCATGTGGTGTGAATTTTACAGGATCATGCGCATAAAGCGAATCTAATCCTACTTCATTTGACGCTGGTAAATAATCAATTTGTTCAACATACTTCTCTAGAACGGCTATAAACTCAGCATATTCTGTAAGAGCCTCCTGATAGTTAGGTTCTGATAAATAGTTGAAAGTTTTCCATTCATCCGCAAGATGCTCTTGGCTTTTAAAAGCGTCTTTTGGATGTTTAATAATTACGTGTTTTAAAGGTGCATACATGGATGAACAATAATGCATACCTTCACCCCTTTTCCGTGTAGTGGAAAACGTTTCCGTTAAGAGGAAAGTTTATATAAAAAATATAGGCGTTTTATGATATACTGTCAATATATTTAGAAAAATTTTAATATTATCTTTTTCAAAGAGAAAACTAACTATGGGCGACAACGAAGGAACTAGACGAACAGGAAGAATAAAAATAAAATAAGATTAGAGGAGGTGGGACAATTATGCAATTATTAGAACGAGCAATGACAATTGCGAAAGTGTTAGCTTCAGAAGCATCCGAAGGCAGTTTGTCTATTTCAGAGCTTTCCACCAAATGCGATTTACCATTGAGTACATTACATAGAATTTTAAAAGCGATGATTGCACAAGGAATGATTGAACAAGACACGCAAACGAAGCATTATCGTCTCGGCACAATATGGATGGAGTTAGGTTTGCAAGTGTATGATACGATGGACTATATTAGCAAAATTAGACCAGAATTAGAAAGACTCGCAAGAGAAGTTGAGGAAAGTGTTTATTTAAGCAAACCTGCGGGGCTAGATACAATTATTATCGAACGTATTGATAGTGCAGCCAACCCGATTCGTATTTATGATCAACTAGGTATTCGCATTCCAATGCATATTGGGGCAGCCAATAAAGCGTTGTTAGCCTCTTTACCGACCGTAGAAGCAAAGGAAATTATGCAGCAACTCGTTCCTATTGATGAAATGGCTGACTTAGAAGCGCAGTTAGAACAAATTCGATTACAGGGCTTTGCTATTAGCCACGGGGAGCGAACGGCAGGTACCTCCTCAGTCGCTGTAGCTGTTTTTAATGGATTTGGAGAAATTATCGGTGCGGTCAGTATCGGTTTTGTTAGCTTTAACGTCAGCGAAGAACATATCAACTTCCTTACACAACGTCTTGTAGAAACAGGAAAACGCGTCTCTACAAAACTTGGCTATCGTGGGAAATAATCTATTAAAAAATTCACTGTGCAATGAATTGAGCACCCATTGTTCAGTGTTTTTTCATAGCTGTTTTTGCCTGTAAAGGTTTTTTTCTTGAAAGGTTATGTGAAAACTATTGCACTGAACGACTTGGTATGTTAAATTATTATGGTATGTGAAATACCGAACTGAAATAATAATCTTTCAGCATCAACTGTAAGGAGGGAATACAACATGCCAAAACAATGTGTAATCACTGGACGTAAAGCTCGTACTGGTAACAACCGTTCCCACGCTATGAACGCTAACAAACGTACTTGGGGCGCTAACCTTCAAAAAGTTCGTATCCTAGTTAACGGTAAACCAAAACGTGTATGGGTTTCTGCTCGTGCTTTAAAATCAGGTAAAATCGAGCGCGTTTAATAGCCGCTTCTAAAAAATCGATTTCGCATAAAGCGTAAATCGATTTTTTTCTTTCATTTTTCAAGGCACACTACCAACCGCCTTTATATAGCTATTAAACAGGAAAAATCCGACTGGCATCAGTCGGATTTTTTAGCTTCTTTCTTATCTTTTTTAAATAGATTAATACACGTACGCGTAATGCTACTAACAAATTTCGGCAGTTGGAACGTATATACTTTCAGGACTCTCTCCCCCTTACGCTAATCTATGCTTCTTATCATTAAACATATGCCTTGCGTGAAGGATATAGACCCTGAAGTGCCTATTATTTCATTACTTGTAAATCGAGTTGAACCTAACGAAATTTCTTCGTTCGTTGTTTCGTATTTTACATGCCTTAAAGTAACGCCCTGTATTGGTTGCTCATGGGCAAAAAAAGACAAATAGCGATAACGCTCATCCGCTTGAATTGTGTGCGTGCCTGGCACCAAAAACTGTATCATGTTCGCATGGTTGATAATTTTCAACACAAGATCAGGATGTTCAAGCTGTAATCGATAAATGGAACGCACAGCTGCCTCATAATGATCTAAGCGCCCACCTGTAACCCCTGTTAACACAATTTCGCTAGGAGCGAAGGTTAACGCTTTTAACAGCGCTAAATCCGTATCGGTTTCATTTTTTTCTTCACGGAAGCGTTGGGCATCATCCGCATGTTTCATAACATATTGATATTCCTCTTGTGATAACGAGTCAAAGTCGCCAACAATAGCATGCGGTGTAATACCTTGCTCAATTAAATACAGTGCACCTCGGTCCGCACCAATAAATAGAATATCATGTTGTCTACTATACGCATCAAAGGAACATAGCTCCTCTTTCGGACCGCCTGCACAAACGACAACAGTAGTCATCCTTTAATCGCTGCCTCACCAGCAGCTAAAATCTCTTGAAGTGCCGCTGTACGATCTTCTTTACTATAAATCGCTGAACCTGCTACAAAAATAGTGGCACCTGCTTTTGCACATGGAACAATTGTTTCGGCATTAATACCACCATCAATTTCAATCGCAACGTCTAAATTACGCTCTTTAATAATTGTGGATAATGCTTCAATTTTAGGTACAACAGAATGAATGAATTTTTGACCACCAAATCCAGGATTCACTGTCATGAATAACACCATATCAATATCTTGTAAAACGTGCTGAATCGTTTCAATCGGTGTATGTGGATTTAAAACGACACCTGGCTTAACACCGTAAGAACGAATTAATTGAATTGTACGATGTAAATGGCGGCAAGCCTCTACATGTACCGTAATATAGTCTGCTCCTGCTTTGGCAAATTGTTCAATATATTGATCTGGATTCTCAATCATTAAATGAACATCTAATGGTAAATCAGTTAAAGGACGAATCGCATCCAACACAATGGACCCAAATGAAATATTCGGTACAAAATGACCGTCCATTACGTCGATATGAATAAGCTTTGCACCTGCTCGTTCTACGTCTTTTACTTCTTCTCCTAGTTTAGCAAAGTTTGCTGCTAAAATTGATGGTGCTATTTGTATCATGATTAATACCTCGGCTTTCGATCCATAATTTCTTGCATAAATTGTTCATAATGTTTGTAACGGTACTCGCGTATTTCGCCAGCTTCGACTGCAACTTTAACCGCACATTTTGGTTCTTTTAAATGCAAACAGCCTCGAAATTTACAATCCTCAGCAATTCGCGTTATCTCTGGGAAACATGCCCCTAGCTCTTCTTTTTCAATTTCATCAAAATCAAACGAACTAAAGCCAGGCGTATCCGCCAATAAACCATCACATACTTCTATCAGCTCAACATGGCGGGTCGTATGCTTTCCTCGCCCTAAGCTCTGTGAAATAATGCCTGTTTTTAAATTTAAATCAGGTATTAACGTATTGAGAAGCGTCGATTTCCCAACACCAGATTGTCCCGCAAGCACCGATGTCTTTCCTTTTAAAATCGGCTGAAGACGTTCTACTAACTCTTCTTCGCCTTTATAAGTTTGAAGCACCGTATACCCTATGTTTTCATAATCTGCGATATAGCCCTGTAATTCCTCACGCTCATCGTCTTGTAATAAGTCCATCTTCGTCAGACAGATAATGGGGTGGACATGAAATGACTCTAAAACGACTAGAAAACGATCCAGTAAAATCGTATTGAAGTTCGGCTCTTTTACTGAAAACACTAAAATGCCTTGATCGATATTGGCGATTGGCGGACGAACTAGTTCATTTTGACGATCAATAATTTTTTGAATCGTACCATCCGAGCCTTCCGTTTCAAGTGTATACTCTACAAGATCACCGACGAGTGGCGATTCTCCCCGATTGCGAAAGACGCCACGTCCTCGGCACTGTATAAGTTCCTTCCCATCGTAAACATAATAATAACCACTTAACGCTTTACGGATTTGGCCATGCGCCATCCAATTCCCCCTTATTTAACATCATCGTAATTAAAACTATCCGACTCAATAATTTCTGAATCACGGATAATTTTATAAGCCGCTTCTTCGCCTTCTACAATGACAAGTTGTATTTTGTATTGTTGGTCACTAGTAATGGTGAATTCATCAAAAGCTTTCACCATTGTATGATTTTTATCTTGAATTTCAATGCGGATTACTTGTTCAGCACCTTCTTCAGTTGGCTCATATGGAATTAAAACATTTTTAATAAATGTTTTCACTGGTTTTTCTGCAGGTCCTTTACTTAAAACAACTGCAATGGTATCACCTTCCATTAAGCTGGTACCTGGTTTTGGCGTTTGCGAAATTACACTACCTGCTGCAACAGTATCATTATACTCTTCGCGAACAGTGCGCCATTTCAGCCCTACTCTTTTTACGTAATCATCCATTTGAGCTTTCGTATAATTCGCTACACTATCAACTGTTATCATTTTTACACCTTGGCTAATCGTAAATGTAATCGTTGCATCTTTTGCGATTATTTCTGCTCCTTCTTGCGGATCTTGCTCAATAATTTGCCCTTCAGGCAGTTTGGAATGTACATAATTTTTTTGGATGATTAACTTATCCTTTAACAAAGCTTCAACTTGACTAATTTGTTGTCCAGTATAGTCATCAATTTTAACTGTTTCGACACCAAGACTAACTATTAATTCGATTTCAGTTCCTTGAACACGCTTCGCATCTTTTTCTGGATCGGTTTCAATGACTTTGCCCTTCTCAATATCTTCAGAATTTCGCTCTTCTTTTGTTCGGCAACAACAAAGCCAGCTTCTTGTAATTTCTTTGTCGCATCTTCTACCGTTAAATTGGTCACATCAGGTACGGCAATTTTTTCGGACTAAATAAATCTGTTGCAAATAAAAAGAAAAGGAACATCGCAATCACGACGATGAATAACCCTGCCACATACTTTACCACTTTTTCTTTTGTTTGACCGGCTCTACTTTTTCAACAGGCTTTTTCGCTTCTACCTTCTTTTGTGCGATAGGTTCCATTGCTCTTGTTTTAGTCAAATCTTCATCTTTTCGGATAAACTGTTCCTTAATGATTGGGATAGCTCTTGTCGCATCATTATCAATAGGAATTGTAAATTTTGGTTCATTGATACGAGCTGATGATAATACTGTTTCCAAGTCCTCTTGCATTTCTTCTACCGTAGCATAGCGATGGGATGCATCTTTAGCAGTGGCCTTTAAAACGACATTTTCAAGACTTTGTGGAATGGTACCATCAAATGCTCGAACAGATGGCGTCTCTGATTGCAAATGTTTAAGGGCAATTGAAACAGCCGACTCACCAGAGAACGGCAATTCGCCAGTAAGTAATTCATATAAGACAATTCCAAGCGCATAAATATCTGATTTATTTGTTGCTGTTCCACCACGTGCTTGCTCTGGTGATAAATAATGGACAGTGCCCAACACAGAGTTTGTTTGGGTGAAAGATGTGGCACTTAGCGTCATAGCTATTCCAAAATCCGTTATTTTCACATTTCCTTCCGCATCCATTAAAATATTTTGCGGTTTAATGTCACGGTGAATAATATGATTTTCATGGGCATTGGCAATCGCTGACGTTAATTGCTTCATAATATGCACACTTCGAGCAGGAGAAATCGGTGCAAATTCCTGTATGTACTGCTTTAACGTCTTTCCTTGAACATATTCCATGACGATATAATGTAAGTCTCCATCATCACCTACATCATAAATACTAACAATATTCGGATGTGTAAGGCTTGTAACTGAAAGTGCCTCACGTTGAAAACGTCGATGTAATTCATCCTCATTGGTAAAATCATAGCGTAATATTTTTATCGCTACGTCCCTATTTAATATCATATCATGCGCCAAGTATACATTGGACATGCCTCCGCCACCAATGAGTTCTATAATTTTATAGCGGTCACTAATTCGTTTTCCTACAAGCATACTTACACCTCCTCATCTTGCCTTGTGAGTAACACGAGGGAGATATTGTCTTCCCCCCCGCTTGCATTTGCTAGTTCCACAAGCTTTCGCCCTTTTTCTTCAATTACATCTGGATAGGTAATGATAGATGCCATTTCATACACTGATAGTTTATTACTTAAACCGTCAGAACAAATGAGTAAATACGATTTTGGCGCTAGCTCTACTTCATAAAAGTCTGGTTCAATAGTTTCCTCTGTTCCAACAGCTTTTAAAATGAAATTTTTCTTCGGATGCGTCAATGCTTCCTCTTCGCTAATTTCACCATTTTCAAGCAGAACATTAACATAGGAGTGATCTCTTGTTATTTGTTGTGCGCCATCATCAAAGAAATAATACACGCGACTATCACCTACATGTGCAATGAAGCAATAATTCCCTTCAATTAACACGGCGATAAACGTCGTCCCCATTCCTTTACAGTCTTCATGTGATAAAGAATAGTTAAATATATTTGTATTTAAAAGCTTAACTGCTTGTCGTAACCATTCTTTTTTTGATGTCATAGTTGCAAAATGATGTGCCTCTGCTTGTAAAAATACCGTTTCCATTTGTTTCATTGCCATATCACTCGCTACATCGCCAGCATTATGACCACCCATGCCATCTACCACAAGTGCGAGTGCGATACCATCTGGACGTTTAAAAAATGCAGCGCGATCTTCATTAATTGCTCGTTTTAAACCAATATCACTTTCGACTGTGTATTTCATCACTGGTCACCTCGTTTCTTCAGATCTCTCTTTCGCACGTAATTGTCCGCAAGCCGCATCAATATCTGAACCTTGCTCTCTACGGATTGTTACGTTAATACCATTTTTCTTTAATGTTTTCTCAAAAGCAAAAATTTTACTACGAGATGTGCGAATATAATCACGTTCTGGTACGTAGTTTACAGGAATTAAGTTCACATGGCATTTAATCCCTTTTATAAGAGCAGATAATTCTTCTGCCACTTCAACTGAATCATTTTCACCAGACATTAAACCATACTCAAAACTAACACGACGTCCTGTTTTTTTCGTATAGTAACGAACGGCTTCCATCAGTTCATCTAATTTGTAGGCACGTGCAATAGGCATTAGTTTTTGACGCGCCTCTTGGTTCGGTGCGTGCAAGGATACAGCAAAGTTAATTTGAAGCTGTTCATCAGCAAATTGATAAATTTTTGGTACAATGCCCGATGTTGAAACGGTAATATGACGTGCTCCAATGTTTAAGCCCTTTTCATGATTGATTACTTTTAGGAAATTCATCATAGCATCGTAATTATCGAAAGGTTCGCCTATGCCCATAATAACGATATGAGATACGCGTTCGTTTACTTCATCTAAAGCTTGCTGTACTTTGACAACTTGCTCTACAATTTCCCCCGCTAGTAAATGGCGTTTTAAACCACCTAACGTAGATGCACAGAACGTACAACCAATTCGACAGCCCACTTGCGTTGTGACACAAACAGAGTTGCCATATTCATGGCGCATTAAAACTGTTTCAATGGAATAGCCATCTTGTAATTGGAATAAAAATTTAATCGTACCATCTTTTGATTCTTGTTTAATAATCGTTGACAATGTTGTTAAAGCAAAACTTGCCTCTAACTTGTCACGTAATGCTTTTGATAGATTAGACATTTCTTCAAATGTTTTTACTCGTTTATTGTATAGCCAATCAAAAATTTGTGCAGCGCGGAATGCTTTTTCCCCATTTTCTTTTAGCCATTCTTCTAATTGGTGCGGTTGTAATGAATAAATAGATTCTTTTAAATTCGGTTTTTCTTTTTTCGCTCGTCGAACAGGCTGATCTTCCGCTTCCTCGACTAAATCATTAATACGTTCATTAAATTGCTCTTGATCCACCATTAGTTGGATTCTCCTTTTTTACGAAAGGCCGCGACGAAGAAACCATCGCTGCCGAAGTCTTGTGGAAAGACTTGAAGCATGCCATTTGCTTGCTTTTCCGTTAATTTTGTTGGTAAAGATTCTAGTTGTATAGCTTCCATTTCTGGATGCTCTGTTAAAAAGGCCTCAACAGTGCCTTCGTTTTCTTGTTTATCGACTGTGCATGTACTATAGACAAGCTTGCCATCTTGTTTTAATACTTTCGTTGCCGCATCAAGTAGCGCCAGTTGAATTTTTTGAAGATTTTCTAAATCCTCTTCACGCTTCGTATATTTAATATCCGGCTTACGACGCATAACCCCTAAGCCACTACATGGTGCATCGACTAACACCGCATCGAACGATTCCAATTGTAAAAAGTTTGGAGCCTTGCGTCCATCAATCGGAGCCGTTTCTACAATATCCAGTCCTAGACGTTCTGTATTATGGTCGATTAAATCTAATTTATGTGGGTGTAAATCCGTTGCCAAAATAGAACCTTTATTGCCCATTTTCTCCGCAAGATGCGTCGTTTTACCACCTGGTGCTGCACACATATCTAAGACGCGCATACCTGGAGAAGGATTCAACACATTTGCAGGAATCATGGAGCTTTCATCTTGAATGGTAATCACACCATCTTGAAACGCTTTTGTACGAGCAGGTTGCCCATTTGTAACATGAAGACATTCTGGCATTAGGTCACTTTGCTGTACTGTTAAGCCTTCCGCTTGTAAACTGGCAATCGCTTGTTCTGGTGTTGCCACGGTTCTATTGACGCGCACCGTTTGCACCGGCGGAACATTATTTTCGTGAAGCATTGCTGTCGCTACTTCCAGACCATAATTATGAACAAAGCGTTCAACTAACCATTGTGGATGACTCGTTTCAATAGCAAGACGTTCGATAGGATCTGTTATATCCTCTATTGCTCTTACGCCTTGACGCAAGATAGAACGCAAAATACCGTTTACTGTCGAAGCAATACCTTGGTGTCCACGACGTTTTGCAATTTCTACCGCTTCGTTTACGGCTGCATGCGGTGGTATACGTGTTAAATAGTGCATTTGATATAACGACAAACGCAGTAGCCAACGCACCCAATGATCTAGTTTACCACGAATAAATGGCTCTAAATAGTAGTCAAGGGTCATTTTATATTGAAGCGTCCCATACGTAATTTCTGTTAAAAGTGCACGATCCTTTGCTTCTATTTTATGGCGTTTAATCGTTTCGTGTAAAAGTAAATTACTATATGCTTGGTTTTTATCTACTGCTAGTAGGATAGAAAGTGCGGCATCTCGTACATTGCCATCCCAAATTACTACGCTTTTTTTACTCATTTAAATTGGTCCCCGATCTGTAATTTCGAACCTGTGCCTCGCAAATAGTCCTCTGCCGTCATTCGTTTTTTTCCTGCTGGTTGAATATCGTATAATGCTAGCGCTGTCCCATTGCCAGCCGCAACTTCAAAATGATCCTTTGCAATTGCTACCACTGTACCAGGTGTCACGTTATGTTTCGCTTGTCCAACTTGTGCCCACCAAATTTTAAAGTTACCTTCTTCAAATGTTGTATAGGCTACTGGCCAAGGGTGTAATCCTCGCACTTGATTGTAGAGAGTCGTGGCATCCTTTGCCCAATCAATTCGCTCTTGTTCCCGCGATATATTGCTGGCAAATGTCACTTGTGTTTCATCTTGTACTGTCCGGCTATTTGTTCTATTAATAATAGAAGGAAGTGTTTCTTTTAATAGCTCACACCCTACAACACTTAGTTTATTAAATAGACCACCTGTATGGTCATCTTCTTCAATAGCAATTGCCTTTTGAGATATGATATCGCCTGCATCTAACTTCTCCGCCATATACATAATCGTTACGCCTGTTTCTTTTTCACCATCGATAATAGCTTGGTGAATTGGCGCTCCACCTCGATATTTCGGTAAAAGGGAGGCATGCACATTAATGCAGCCAAGCGGCGGTGCATCGAGCAATTCTTTCGGTAAAATTTGCCCAAAAGCTGCTGTAATAACGATATCCGGTTGTAAATCCAGTATTTGCTGTAATTCCTCAGAGCCACGTAGCTTTTCTGGTTGAATAACAGGCAATCCTAATTCCAATGCTGCTGCTTTAACAGGTGGCGGTGTTAGCACTCGCTTACGCCCAACTGGTCGATCTGGTTGCGTCACAACAGCCTTGATATCATAGCCCTCATTGTGTAGCATACGCAAAATTGGCGCTGAGAAATCAGGTGTCCCCATAAAAATAATTGACGTCATATTATTCCTCCTCTTCTGCGTACATTTCTTCTAGCTCTTCTTCTGTCACAATGCGCTTAATTTTAGAATCAAATAATATACCATCTAAATGATCGATTTCATGTAAAATCGCTCGCGCTTCAAAGCCACCAGCTTCAAGCTCATAGACACGCCCTTCTCGGTCACAAGCTTCAATTTTCACATAATCAGGACGTTCAACTTCACCATATAATCCTGGGAAGCTTAAACACCCTTCGATATCCACTTCTGCTCCGTCTGTTTTAATAACAGTAGGGTTAATCATTTCTAAAATATCTCTTTCTTCACCTAGCTCGACAATTGCCACGCGTAGTCCAACATTAATTTGTGGTGCGGCAATCCCAACGCCATCATATTCCACCATCGTGTCGTATAAATCATCAAGTAATGCAATAATATCTTCGTTAATTTCTGTTACTTCAGCACATGGTGTAGATAATACTTTTGCTGGATGTTCGATTACTTTTTTAATCGCCATTTTTCGTTCCTCATTTCTATTATATAAGACGCTCTCTTGCCTTCATTTCACTCTTAGGCAAATCGCCATTTAAATCCATTATGCGGTAGTCAAGCTTGCTCGAAAAGAGCTATTGCGCCTTTTTATATCGTAGACGGGTCTAAATCAACCGTCATTAATATCCCCTGTTTAATCCATTCTGCTCGATACATCGCAAGTAAACGTTGCAAGACAGGTATCAGATTTGGTTCAATTTTATATTTTATCAAACATTGATAGCGATATCTATTTTGGAGGCGGCTAATACTCGCAACTGTTGGGCCAATAATGGACACTTGATTGGATAAATTTCCTCGAAGCCAATCTGTTGCACGTCCTGCATACTCTGCTGCCATCATGACATCTTCATGCGATACTTGTATAAGTGCAACGAAATAATAAGGTGGATAGCCCGAACGACGGCGTAAAAACATTTCCCGTTCATAAAATGGCTCGTAATCTTGTACTTTAGCTAATTCAATTGCATAATGCTCAGGCGTATAAGTTTGGATTACGACTTCACCCGCTTTATCATGACGACCTGCTCTACCACTTACCTGTGTAAGTAATTGAAAAGTCCGCTCCGCAGCACGGTAGTCTGGTAAATGTAATGATGTATCGGCACTAAGCACACCAACAAGTGTAATATTAGGAAAATCAAGTCCCTTTGCAATCATTTGCGTACCGAGTAAAATATCAGCTTGCCCCTCACCAAATGCTTGCAAAATCTCTTCATGTGCCCCCTTGTGCTTTGTTGTATCAACATCCATTCGTAATACCCTTGCTTCTGGAAATAATTTATAGATTTCTTCTTCTACCTTTTGTGTCCCTGTACCAAAATATCGAATATGCTCACTTTGACATTGCGGGCAAATTTGTGGCACATGCTCTTCATAACCACAGTAATGACACTTAAGTTTTTCCGTTGTGCGATGATAGGTTAATGAAATATCACAGTTCGGACATTGCACGACCGTCCCACAATCTCGACATAGCACAAAGGACGAATAACCTCTTCGATTTAAAAACAACACCATCTGTTCTCGTCGTTCAAGTCGCGTTCGTATCCCTTCAATTAGTAGTTCCGAAAACATCGAGCGGTTTCCTTTTTGAAGTTCCTCTCGCATATCTGCAACATATACAGTTGGCATTGCTTGATGCAGTGCACGCTGTTTTAACGTTAATAGTGTATAGACCCCTTTTTTCGCACGGGCATATGACTCAAGAGCGGGTGTCGCACTACCTAAAATAACAGGACAACGGTAATATTGGCTTCGCCAAATGGCTACATCTCTCGCATGGTAACGGGGTGAATCTTCCTGCTTGTAAGTCGATTCATGCTCTTCATCTAAGATAATTAGCCCTAAATTAGTAAAGGGTGCGAAAATTGCTGAACGGGCACCTACTACAACCCTTACTTTCCCTTGTTGAATTTTACGCCACTCATCATACTTCTCTCCAACAGATAACCCACTATGCATCACGGCAACCATCTCACCAAAACGACTACGAAAACGCTCCGTCATTTGGGGCGTTAACGAAATTTCAGGCACTAACATAATAGCTTCCTTGCCGTCATTTAAAACCTTTTGAATCGCTTGCAAGTAAACTTCCGTTTTGCCACTACCTGTAACACCTTGCAATAAAAAGGTGGCAGCAGATTGTGTATCAATAGAATGCGTAATTGCTTTTAATGCAACGGCTTGTTCGTCCGTTAATTGTAAGGACTGTGTACGTGCAACATCCTTTGTAAAAGGATCGCGATACACTTCTTCTTGTATAAAACTTGCTGCGCCTTTTTCAATAACCGCTTGTAATACAGCAGCCGAGACAGCAGTTGCTTCATAAATTTGCTGTGGTGTAAAAACTTCACCTAAATGCGAAGCCATCCATTCAATTAAAGAACGTTGCTTCGCAGCTCTTGATGCCTCTTGCATAGCATTGCTTAATGCTTGTTCGTCCTCAGTTATCTTTACCATACGAACTTCTTTTACATTGCCTTGTTGCTTCACGACATTTTCTATTTTTACAATTTTATCGGCAATTAACGTTTTTAAGAGTGGCAATAATCCTGCCCGTTCAAATTCCTTAAAGTTTGCCTGTTGTCGCTTCCCAAAAATTTGTTGGACAGCCATTGGCAAAATCGTTTGATGATCGAGTAATTTGACGATTTTTTCATACTTAGCTCGTAATGCGGAGGGTAGCATTACTTGCAAAGCATCAATTTCATAGCAAATTGTTTCATTTTTAAGCCACTTTGCCATCAACAACATTTCTTCAGTAAAAACAGGCTCTATATCTAAAATTTGAGCAATCGGCTTTATTTTATTAGTTGGAACATCTGTCTCATGTTTTAAACCTACAACAAATCCTAGTACATTTCTCGGTCCAAATGGTACTTTTACACGACAGCCTTTCTCTATAACAGCTACCCATTCTACAGGAACCGCATAGTCAAATGAGCGATCTACATGGTATGTTGAAACATCCACTATGATCTCTGCGTATAAAACGTTCATTGCGACTCACCTTTTAATATATGATGCCATAAAACTTTTGCAAATTGTGTCGTATCTGAAATATTGACAATTTGTCCGTTTATTGTTGCTGTTTGACTATAGTCAATCCATTCATCGGCTATTACTTGTAACACCGGATTCCCTAGCACTTTTTGTCCAAATGTCACTGCCTCTGTACCTGCAATGGATAGAGTAGGGGCACTTTCAATTGTTGGTATGTTGGCTGCGTGGATAAATAAGAGCTGTGCGTTTTGCTTTTTAACGTTCTCTACTTGCGTTATAAGGTCATACGCATTTGTTCCTTCTTCACCTAAAAGAATGACATGTGCCCCTAGTGCTTGCGCTTCTCTCGCTAACGCTTGTCCAACCTTACCATTGGCCTTTGTAGTAATTACATGCTGATTATCCATAGGGACATAACTTGCTCCGGCTGTTACAAGCACCGTTCGTCCTGCTAATGGCTTTGGAGCGAAAAAATACTTTTGCACAAGTGCCGTAATTTTCTCTGGCTCCTCTAAACGACCTTTCCCAACATAGCCACATGCTAAAAAGCCTTCTGACGGTTCGATAAATTGATAACCATCTGTTGCTAGTTGTGCCAAATTGCGCTTAACCGCTGGATGATCATACATATGGACATTCATCGCGGGTGCAATCCAAACAGGTACAGTAGTAGCAAGTAATGTCGTTGTTACCATATCGTCTGCAATACCGTTTGCTAGTTTGCCAATCACATTGGCAGTTGCAGGAGCGACTAATATTAAATCTGCCCAGTCAGCTAAATCTATATGGGCAATGACATTCGAATCTTTTTCATCAAATGTATCGAAGTAGACATCATTTTTTGACATGACTTGAAAGCTTAGCGGATTGACAAACTGCCGGGCTGATGCTGTCATAATGACCTTTACACGGGCACCCGCCTGCGATAGTTTACTCACTAGCGCGACAGCTTTATAAACCGCAATACCACCTGAAACACAAAGTAAAATATTTTTATTCATCTACAATGTCGTCCTTTCAAACGATAAGCTCCCAAAGGACAATTTCCTCGGGAGCTCTCGGCATTTTTGTATAATCAAAAAATCACTGCAGATTTTAACATTAACTTGGCAAAAGCTTTATACCATCAATGTTAGATTTCGTCTTCGTACACAGCGGACTCATCCTGTGATACTTTTGTAAGTACACCTGCTGCTACCTCTTCAAGTGCTTTTCCTACATATTTATAGGAAACATATTTGTGTAGGCGCTCAGTACCTTCTACTTCTTGCATTTGACGAGCACGTTTTGATGCTAAACTTACTAAAGAATATTTTGAATCGATTTCTTTTTTTAAGGCATCTACTGATGGGTATAACATTGGTTTATTCTCCTCTCAACATTGACAAATATCTTTTTTCAACACGTTCTCTTCGACAATGCTCGGCTTTAATAATCGCATTTATACGATCACAGGCATTTGTCACTTCATCATTTTCAACTACATAATCGTATAAGCTCATCATTTCAAGCTCTTCACTTGCAGTTGCAATGCGCTTTGCAATAACATCCGCTGTTTCTGTCCCACGGCCAACTAAACGATCTTTTAATTCCGTTAAACTTGGAGGGGCTAAGAAAATAAATAAGGCATCCGGTGCTTTTTTACGAATTTGTGCTGCTCCTTGTACTTCAATCTCCAAAAATACATCACGACCAGCATCAAGTGTTTCATTTACATAGGCTAACGGCGTGCCATAGTAATTGCCTACAAATTCAGCGTGTTCTAATAAGCCACCTTGGTCAATTAACGTTTCAAACTCTTCACGTGTCTTGAAAAAATAGTCTACACCATCTACTTCACCTTCGCGAGGATTTCGTGTTGTCATTGAGATGGAATACTCATAATTCGTATTCGGTTGAGAAAATAATTCTTTTCGCACTGTCCCTTTTCCTACACCAGACGGGCCTGACAGAACAATTAATAATCCACGTTCTTTTATCATTTATTCTCTATATCTCCCTTAATTTATAACAGATGCAGGCATGTTATTCGATATTTTGAACTTGCTCACGCATCTTTTCTAAAATTGTTTTTGCCTGAACTACTGCAACGGCTGCTTCTGTCGATTGATTTTTAGAACCTATCGTATTGATTTCACGATGGATTTCCTGCATTAAAAAGTCTAATTTACGCCCGATTGAAACGGTTTCTAGTAACGTTTCTTCCAGTTGGTTAAAATGACTATCTAATCGATCCAATTCTTCCGTTATGTCCACTCGTTCTGCAAATATCGCTACTTCTGCGAGTAAACGATCTTCTAAAAGCGCTACTTCTGCAATTTCAGCAATCCGTTCTACTAAACGTGTACGATATTTTTCAACAGCAAGTGAAGAACATGAACGTATTTGATTCACTTGTTCCATTAGCTGTTCTTTATATTGTACAACAACATCTTGCAATTCTTGCCCTTCACGCTCACGCATTTGAATCAACTGTCCAATGGCTTCTGTTACCGCATGTTCCACAGCACCTAATAAATCTTCTGGCGTTAGTTGCGGCTTTTCTTGTACCAATGCTTTCTCAAGCGCTAGTAGCTCCTGCATCGTCCATTTTTCTTCTAGCGGTACTTTACTTGCTAATTGTTCTTTTGCCTTACGATACGCTTCAATTAATGACCAATTAATTTCAATAGATTGCTCGACATTTTCTAAATCTTTTACATATACCATCACATCAATTTTCCCTCGGGATAAAGCTTGTGAAATTAATTTCTTCGCAAAAACTTCTGCTTCAAGCCATTCTTTCGGAAATTTTGCATGAATTTCTAAAAAACGATGGTTGACCGAGCGTATTTCTACGGTTAACTGAAAGTCTCTTGTTGTTGTGACACCTCTGCCAAAACCAGTCATACTACGCACCAAGGTTCGTCACACCTTTCTTTGCATACTGGGATAATTATAACATAAGCTCCGTCATTTATGACGTCTCTCCACAAAAAAATCGCTAGAGCAAAAATTAATTCTACCACATCTGAAGCTATATTTTAATATTCACCTAAAAAATGCTATGATAAACATACTAAAAAAGCATTCGTGCTTGAAATGGCTGTTTTGGGAACACTTTATAAAATTATGAATTGCACCATTGTAGTTCGTTTTAGCAGACCTTTTCAGCGCAAATACGAAAACACAATGATGCAATATATCGTTGGAAAGAGGAATTAAAATGGCATTTGATGGTTTATTTACTTATTCAATGACAACAGACCTACAAAAATTAGTAACAGGTCGTATTACGAAAATACATCAACCTAACGCTCAGGAAGTTGTTTTACAAATCCGTGCAAATGGAGGGAACCATAAATTATTATTTTCTATCCACCCTTCCTATGCACGTGTACATCTTACAGAGCAAACAATCGAAAACCCTGCTGAGCCCCCTATGTTTTGTATGCTTTTACGTAAGCATCTAGAGGGTGGTTTTATTTCTTCTATTAAACAGCATGAGTTAGATCGTATTATTATAGTAGAAATCCAAAGTAAAAATGAAATCGGTGATCCCATTGTACGGGAACTACATGCAGAAATTATGGGTCGCCATAGTAACCTGTTATTAATTGATACAGAACAAAATAAAATTATCGACAGTTTGAAACATTTATCACCTTCGATGAATAGTTTCCGAACAATATTACCAGGACAGCCTTATATCGCCCCACCTGCACAAAATAAATGGCAACCTCTTACGGTCGATGATGAGCAACTAGCTGCATTTTTCGCAGAGCCAAAAACCGCTAAAGATATTGTGTCGCAATTTATTGGCTTTTCTCCATTACATGCAGAGGAGTTATTATTTCGCTTAACCGCCACGTCAAACAAAGTCGGATGCTTCAAGGACTTTATGGCAGATTTTAATGATGGTGGCAAAGAACCGATGTATGTTTACGCGCATGGTAAAACATACTTCTCCCCAATTGCTTTAACACATTTACAAGGAGAGAAAACTGCCTACCCAAATGTACATGAGCTTCTTGACCGTGTATTCTTTGCTCGCGCGGAGCGAGATCGTGTGAAGCAACAAGCAGGTGATTTAGAACGCTGGTTACAAAACGAAATCGACAAACTATCATTAAAAATCAAAAAACTGACGAAAGACTATGAACGCGCCTCCAAACTAGATCAGTTCCAATTGTATGGGGAACTATTGATGGCCAATATTTACGCTTTTGAAAAAGGTGTGAAGGAAGTGACCGTCACAAACTATTACAGTGAATCTGCTGAACAAGTGACGATTCCGGTAAGTGAGCGTAAAACACCGATTGAAAATGCACAAAGTTATTACACGAAATATACGAAGGCTAAAAATGCCCTTATTATGGTGCAAGAGCAACTCGAAAAAACGAGAGAAGAAATAACCTATTTTGAGATGTTAGCGCAACAAGTGCAACAAGCATCGCCTGGTGATATCCAAGAGATTCGTGAAGAATTAGCGGAACAGGGCTATTTAAAACTTCGTCACGCTAAGAAAAAGAAAAAACAGCTTAAACCTGAACCCGAACATTATCTATCATCTACAGGAACGCCCATTTCTGTAGGGAAAAACAACAAGCAAAATGATATGCTGACATTTAAAATAGCAAAGCGTACAGATATTTGGCTACATACAAAAGATATACCAGGCTCTCATGTAGTCATTCACAACGCTAATCCCGATGATACGACATTGCGAGAAGCTGCAACACTTGCCGCCTATTTCTCAAAAGCACGTGACTCATCTTCTGTTCCGGTAGATTATACAGAAATAAGACAAGTGAAAAAACCTAATGGTGCCAAACCAGGATTCGTTATTTACTTCGAACAAAAAACATTGTTTATAGATCCCGACGAAACGGTTATTTTACAATTAAAGAAACAGTCTTAATAATACAATAGAGGCTGGGACAAAAGAGAAAAGGTGTTAGATTGATGGCAGTCAGTCTAACACCTTTTTTGCTGCGCCGTTGTTGTTGGCTCGGCGGTGCTTTCCGCTCAGCACAGTAAGCCGCAACCCTCGCTAACGCGCGGAATGCCAGCGTCTTACGCTGTGTGCGTTCTGAGCAGGAGTCACCGCATCCGCTACCAACAACTAGTGAACCCTTCTAATGTTTTATTTATTGCAAATGCAAGAATAGATAAGTTCTCCATAACAAAAAATTTATTGTTCCTTATATTTTTTTAGTTATATTTCAGCCACTTCTTTTGTTATGCCGTTGCTATCCGCAAGGGGATTGCTTTACGCAGGTACACCGCAAGGCGCTACAACATGTAATATGCTCTTCTATTTATCCTCATTACAAAAGAAAAAATAGCTAAGTACTTGTGCATACTCAATAACAATCTTGCACCGAAATCCTACGATTTTATAAAAATTTTATCGTTATGTCCTAGCCCCAATTTTTTTCAGTTGTTCATCCACAGCAATCCGTACTATATAACGATAAAAATTTGTGTCCATTTCAATTTTCACAGGCAATGTGCCCTATCATAAAATAAAAAGATTTTAAGCATGAATATTCTGAACTGTTTCTATGTCCGCTTATTGACTTCTCGCTTCTACGATGTCTTAATTTAACTATAAAAAATTTTAAAGCATTTTAGAAAGGGCGTATTACTATGTCTGTTGGCAAAAAATTAAGCTTCGGTTTTTTCTCAATTATTTTGATCTTATTTATGTCTTTGCTTATTTTGTTCAACCAATTTTCCAATATTGAGAAGAAAGTTGAAGCTGCATTAGAAGACCGCGTTTCCCAAGTAGAACTGTCAGATAGTATTCAATTTGAAATGGCGATGCAAGGTCTTTTTATTCGCGCAATGTTTATAGAAGATACAGCAAGTAATAAGGATAGTTTAATTAAACACGCTGGATTGTTAGATGAGCACGTTGCCGAAATTGCAAAAAAAGCAGATTCGCCCGAAATGGTTGAATATGCCAAAGAACTTGATACATATAACGATGCTTTTAACAAAGCAGCTGATCGTGCTTTAGCTTTACATGATGAAGGAAAATTAGATGAGGCGTTAAAAATAGTCAATAGTGATGCACAACAAGCAAACCGAGGACTACTAGAAGTCTCAAATAAAGTTGTCGATTACCAAAAAACACAGCTAGAGAATATTACAGCAGAATCTAAAGAAGCAGTAAAAAATTCACAAATCATTTCGATTATCGCGATTATTATTGGTGTAGCACTTGGCATATTCTTAATGCTTTATGTACATCGCAAAGTTACTACCCCTTTAAAATCAGTTGTAGCCGCTGCCAACAACATTGCAAACGGTGAATTATATCATCAAGATATTACCAACCACTCTAAAGATGAAATTGGACAACTGGCGATAGCCTTTAATACGATGAAAAGTAACTTAAGTAATTTAATGACACATATTCAAAATAACTCAGAACATTTAACAGGCGCAGCCGAGGAGTTAACGGCTTCTACTGAAGAAGTTTCTGCTACAACAGAAGAAGTTTCTTCACGCATTCATGAAACCGCCGCCGCGGCCGAAACCGCAACAATTGCTGCAAAGGAAAGTGCTGCCGCAATGGATGAAACAGCTACAGGTGTACAACGTATTGCAGAAGCAACACAACAGCTTCACCATAGCGCCATCGCTACATCAGAAACAGCCAATACAGGGAACAATATAATAGAAGAAGCCCAACAGCAAATGAATGTAATCAATGATTCTACTCAACTTATTAACACACTCGTTCAAAAACTAAGTAAACAATCAGTAGAAATCAGCAATATTACAGAAGTTATTACAACAATTACAGATCAAACCAACCTGCTCGCTCTAAATGCCGCTATCGAAGCAGCACGCGCAGGTGAACACGGGAAAGGCTTTGCTGTTGTAGCAGATGAGGTGCGCAAGCTAGCCGAAGAATCAAAACAATCCGCTAATAAAATTGTCGCTTTAACACAAGATATTCAGCAAGATACTAAAAATGTAGAAAAAGCAGTAGTCGACGGTCTTCATTCTGTAAATGATGGTGTTAAAATGATTGGAGAAGCAGGTATTGCTTTCGAATCCATTGTCCAAGCAATTACGACGATGTCCGATCAAATAGAAGATATTTCAGCAACATCAGAAGAAATATCTGCCAGCGCTGAACAAGTAGCCGCATCAGTTGCTGAAATTGCTTACGGCGCTTCAGCAAGTGCGGATAATACAAAGATTATTGCCGAAGCTATGAAAGAACAAGCAGCTACAATTCAACAAGTAAACTTCGTTGCAACAGAATTAAGCGAGAAATCTTTAGAATTACAAAATCAGATTCACCAATTTAAGTTATAAAACAATAAGTAAACATTCTAGGTAAATGCTGATAACGAGACAGCGTTTATTCTAGAGTGTTTTTTTACACGATTTTTTAGAAATAATTGGATAATCCGAATGATAAAACGTGAAATTTAGATATGAAATCATTTTTATACAAAATTTAGCTGACTTTGTTGATTTCTGTCGAAAAGAGGAAACTGCACAATCAAAAATCTATTCTTAATTGAAAAACACCCCACATTTTTTATAAAAAATAGCGATTACAAAGGCAAATGAATTATTTTAAAAAAACATTAGACTACTTTCTTGTGCTAAAATCCCCCTATAAACAACATAAATAGTCATGTTAAATCATACAAATTTCTCTCAATTTCCCTTTTTTTCTCTCCCAAAGCTAAATACTAGATAAATACAAAACAAAATTTTTATATATCATTTATAGATAGTATTATTCATATTTTTAGATTAGAAACTGCAAAAAATTACCTAATAAAAAATCATATTCACTTAGTTTTACAATGATTTTCTACAAAACTATAAAAATTCTTCAAGGTAGAACATCTATGACTTTAGAATCATTTTTTATTTTGTAATAATATTATCAAAAAAATAGGAATTTTCCGTATAGTAAATCATTTTTTTGATTTTGTTTCATTTTTGATATTTTTAGCTATTTTAAATCAAATTCTCATTATTTAAACACTTTTGTACTCTAAAGTGATAAACAGAAGAAAATTATTATTCTTGTAAATGTCAGATAATACTATATAAATTTGAATCTTTTTTATTTTGTGCACAATGACTTTTTTGGTATATTAAATAGGAGCTTCACAAAAGGCTTAAAAATTGTATAAGGGGGATTCACATGAATAAGAACAAAAAGTTTTTATTACTAACTGTCCTTGCAGTATTTTCATTAGTACTTGCTGCATGTGGCTTTGGTGGAGATTCGTCTGACAAAGCAAAAGACGATAAAAAAGATTCTGGTTCATCAGAAACAGCAAAAGAGCTGAACTTAGTAATACCTTCTGAGCCACCATCTTTACACCCACAACTTGCAACAGATTCTACATCTAGTGCAATCTTAATTAACGTATTTGAAGGTCTAACTCGTGCAGACGCTGATGGACAACCACAGCCAGCTATGGCTGAGAAATGGGATGTAAGTGAAGATGGTTTAACTTACACATTCCACTTACGCGATGCAAAATGGACAAACGGAGATCCAGTAGTTGCTGGCGACTTCGAATATGCTTGGAAATGGGCTTTAAATCCAGAAAACCTATCTGAATATGCTTCTGTATTCTACCCAATTAAAGGTGCTGAAGCTTACAATACAGGTGCTGGTTCTGTTGATGAAGTAGGAATTAAAGCTGAAGATGAAAAAACATTAGTTGTTACTTTAGCAAACCCAACTGCTTACTTCTTAGAGTTAACTGCATTCAAAACTTACTCACCAATCAACCAAAAAGTGGTTGAAGGTAAAGATGATTGGTACGCTGAAGCTGGTGAAAACTACGTAACAAACGGACCATATACATTAGATACTTGGAAACACAGTGATTCAATCGTGCTTAAGAAAAACGACGGTTACTGGGATGCTGCAAACGTAGCAGTTAATACAGTAAACATCGGTATGGTTGAAAACGAAGCAACTGCTGTAACAATGTTCAAAAATGGAGAAATTGATTACTTAGGTTCTCCATACCAAACAGTAGCACTTGATGCTATTGATGGATTCAAAGCTGACAAGTCATTAAATATTGATGACTATGCTGCTATCTATTGGTACAAATTCAACACAACAGATAAAGTTACTGGAAACGCTAACATCCGTAAAGCGTTAACATTAGCAATCGACCGTCAAGGCTTAATTGACAACGTAACTAAAGGTGAACAAAAACCTGCATTAGGTATGGTTCCATCTGCAATCAGTGGTTTTGAAGAAGACCGCGGTTACTACAAAGATAACGATGTTGAAGGTGCTAAAGCAGCACTTGAAGCTGGTATGAAAGAACTTGGTATTAAAGACGCTAAAGATATCAAAATCAACTTATCATTCAATACAAGTGAAGCACACGCTTCTATCGCTCAATACATCCAAGAAGGATGGAGCAAAAACCTTGGAATTACTGTAAGTCTTGATAACTCAGAATGGCAAGTTTACTTAGAAAAACTTAACGTTCTTGACTATCAAATCGGTCGTATGGGCTGGATTGCAGACTACAACGATCCTTACACATTCTTAGAAATGTACGATACTGCTAAAAACGGTAACAACGATACTGGTTGGGAAAATCCGAAGTACAAAGAATTGTTAAAACAATCAGTTGCAGAAGTAGATACAGCTAAACGTCTTGAGCTATTAAAAGAAGCTGAAGCTATCGCAGTTTCAGAATTCCCAGTTGCGCCAATCTACTACTACACAAACCTTTCAGTAAAACAAAAGTATGTTAAAAACATGGGACCAGATAGACTTGGTATCATCCAACTTAAAAACGTTGATTTAGACGCTAAATAATCTAAATAATATTTTTTAAGCTCTACAGCGAAGAGCTGCCTCGAAGCCACTTCGGCGCGAGTCAGCTCTTTTTAAAATACGAAGGCATATATTTGTCAGAAAATTGACAAATAGAAGGAGGAGTTTTATGTGATTAATTATATTTTGAAAAGGCTGATGTATATACTTCTCGCGCTTTTCGTCATCGTAACGGCTACGTTTTTCTTAATGCGTCTTGCTCCAGGTAGTCCTTTTGCAAGTGAACGTAATTTCCCTCCGCAAATCGAGGAAAAGTTAAACGAAACGTATGGATTAAATAACCCTTGGTATATTCAATATAAAGATTATTTAATCGATACGGCATCATTTAATTTCGGTGAGTCTATGAAGTATAAAGCGCGTTCTACAAATGACATGATTAATGAGAGCTTCCCTGTTTCGTTAACTCTTGGGATTGAAGCTATGCTATTGGCGGTTGGATTCGGTGTATTAATAGGCGTAGTTTCAGCGCTTTATCATAATAAGTGGCCGGATTATTTGGCAACGTCCTTTGCGGTGCTCGGAATATCGGTACCATCGTTTATTTTGGCAGGCTTAATGCAGTATTTCTTAGCCTTTAAATTAGGCTGGTTCCCTGTTAGTGGATGGAAAGGCTTCGTCTATAGTATTTTACCTGCCCTTGCTATTGCGTTCTCACATATGGGCTTTATCGCTAAACTAACACGTTCCAGTATGCTTGAACAAAACAGCAGTGATTATGTAAAAATGGCTCGTGCGAAAGGGATTGGCAAATGGACAGTCGTTTTCCGCCATACTTTACGTAATGCCCTTCTACCAGTTATCACGTACCTTGGTCCATTAACAGCTGGTGTTGTAACAGGTAGTTTTATCGTTGAAAATATATTCGCAATCCCTGGTCTAGGTAAACACTTTGTACAAAGTATTACAAACCGTGATTACACAGTTATCATGGGAACGACAGTGTTCTATTCAATCATCCTTTTATTTGCGGTATTAATTGTCGATATTTTATATAGCTTTATTGATCCGCGAATTAAGTTGAAGGGAGCGAAAAAGTAATGACGCAACAACCGATTAACAAAGATATGTTTAAAATTGTCGGTGGAAATCATGAAGCAACTGATAAATTAGCTGATAAATCCGTTTCCTTCTGGAAGGAAGTATTTATTCGTTTTTCACATAACAAGATGGCGATTTTTGGTTTAGTCACTTTAATCATCATTATTTTAATGGCGATTTTTGCACCGATGCTTTCACAATATAAATACAGCGATCAACTTGGTGTTTTCAACTCTCCACCATCTGCAGAATTTTGGTTTGGGACAGATGATTTAGGTCGTGATATTTTCGTACGTATTTGGGCAGGTGCTCGTATTTCCTTATTTATCGGGATTACAGCGGCGGTTATTGACTTAATTATCGGCGTTCTTTGGGGAAGTATTTCAGGTTTAGCTGGTGGTCGCGTTGATAATATTATGATGCGTATTGCCGACGTATTAACTGCGGTTCCTTACCTATTAGTTGTAATCGTATTATTAGTTGTTTTACAACCAGGTCTATTCCCTATGATTATCGCCCTTTCGATTACAGGTTGGATTAACATGGCTCGTATCGTCCGTGGTGAAGTATTATCGATTAAAAATCAAGAATATGTACTTGCTGCACGTACTTTAGGTGCTAGCACAGGGCATTTAATTTTAAAACATTTAATTCCAAATGCGCTTGGTGCAATTTTAGTAACAATGACATTAACAATTCCATCTGCTATTTTCACGGAATCGTTCTTAAGTTACCTTGGACTTGGTGTCCCTGCTCCACACGCTTCATGGGGTACAATGGCATCTGACGGAAATAAAGCGATTGCTAACGCTCCGTGGCGCTTAATTTTCCCAGCAGTATTTATCTCGCTAACAATCTTTGCGTTTAATGCTATTGGTGATGGCTTACGAGATGCACTAGATCCAAAACTACGTAAATAAGGAGGTGGCCGTAATGAGTAAAACAATTTTAGAAGTAAAAGATTTAAAAATTAACTTTAAAACTTATGCTGGACTTGTCCATGCTGTTCGTGGTGTAAACTTCGATTTAAAAGAAGGTGAAACGCTAGCGATCGTTGGTGAATCTGGTTCTGGTAAGAGTGTTACGAGTAACGCCTTAATGAAATTAATTCCACAGCCACCTGGTATTTATGAGTCAGGACAAATTTTATTCAATGGCCGTGATTTAATTCCACTTAGTGAAAAAGAAATGTCAAAAGTGCGCGGAAATGAAATTGCTATGATTTTCCAAGATCCGATGACAAGTTTGAACCCAACGATGAAGGTCGGACGTCAAATTACTGAAGTAATTTTACAACATAAAAAAGTTTCAAAAGATGCGGCGAAAAAACGCGCGATTGAACTTTTAACGCAAGTAGGTATTCCATTCCCTGAAAAACGTTATAACCAATATCCACATGAATTTTCAGGCGGGATGCGCCAACGTGTTGTAATCGCTATTGCACTTGCGGCAGATCCGAAGTTGTTAATTGCCGATGAGCCTACAACAGCATTAGACGTAACTATTCAAGCACAAATTTTAGAATTAATGAAAGAAATCCAAAAGAATTCTAAAACATCTATCATTTTCATTACCCACGACCTTGGTGTTGTGGCTAACGTTGCTGACCGTGTAGCCGTTATGTACGCTGGTCAAATCGTTGAATACGGTACAGTAGATGATATTTTCTATAATCCAAAACATCCTTATACTTGGGGATTACTTGGTTCTATGCCTGATTTAGATAGTAATGAGGACGAGCTATTACGTACGATTCCAGGTTCACCACCGGATCTTACAAATCCTCCAAAAGGTGATGCGTTTGCTGCTCGTAATGAATTTGCAATGGCCATTGACTATGAGCAAGAGCCACCAATGTTCAAAGTAAGCGACACACACTATGCAAAAACTTGGTTGTTGCATCCTGACGCGCCAAAAATTCCACTTCCAGATGCGGTTGCTAAACGTATTGAAGGCTTTATTGCGAAGGAGGAAGAATTCAATGACTAAAACGGGTGCAAAAAAAATTCTTGAAGTTAAAAACGTAAAGCAATATTTCGGTTCACCAAGCAACCCTATTAAAGCTGTTGATGGTATTAGTTTTGATGTCTACGAAGGTGAAACACTTGGTCTTGTTGGTGAATCAGGCTGTGGTAAATCAACGACTGGTCGTTCAATCATTCGCCTCTATGATATTACAGGTGGCGAAATTATTTTCGACGGTGAAAACGTTCATGGTAAAAAATCTAAAAATGAATTAAAGAATTTTAATCGTCAAATGCAAATGATTTTCCAAGATCCATACGCATCGTTAAACCCGCGTATGACGGCTGGAGAAATCATTGGGGAAGCTTTCGATATTCACGGTTTGTATAAGGATAAGAAAGCACGTCGCGAAAAAATCAACCAATTGCTTGAAGCTGTTGGTTTAAACAAAGAGCACGCTAACCGTTATGCCCATGAATTCTCTGGTGGTCAACGTCAACGTATCGGTATCGCACGTGCGCTAAGCTTAGATCCTAAGTTTATCATTGCCGATGAACCTATCTCTGCACTTGACGTATCGATTCAAGCGCAAGTTGTAAACTTATTAAAACAACTACAAAAAGAACGTGGCTTAACGTATCTTTTCATTGCCCATGACCTTTCGATGGTTAAATATATCAGTGACCGTATCGCTGTTATGTACCGTGGTAAAATTATGGAAATTGGTAAAGCAGATGATATTTACAATCATCCTGTACACCCTTATACAAAATCATTATTATCAGCTATTCCGCTTCCAGACCCTATGTCAGAAAAGCGTCGTCAACGTATCCCTTATACACATACAGAAGTTGACGAAAGCGCCACATACCATGAAGTTGGCGAACAACATTATGTATATGGTACTGCTGACCTTGTGAAAACTTGGGTTGGCACTAAGTAATATATATGATCCATCCACTGCAATTATGCATTGGATGGATCATTTTTTTTAGGATTATTCTTTTAAACATCTCTTTACGCTTATTTTATTGGCTCATCAGCTATCAATTCAAGATCTTGAATCTCTGTACCTGTTTCACGATCAATATTATAGCTTTTTATTCGTTTATTGACCGCAATAATTGAAGTACGGAAATACATAGGAACTACCATTGCCTTGTCAGCCATATATTCTTGCCATTTACGGAATGCTTGTGCACGATATGCTTGATCGAGCGCTTCTTCAGAGTCAATATCAGTTAACAACTTCGTTAAATCATCCGAAACGTAGCGACTAAAGTTAAATGCTGCGCCTTTTCCATACAATCCTACTGGTGATGGGTTCGAGCCAGTTTGCCACGCAGCCATATACATATCAATTTCCGGGTCATCTGCTTGTACTTTATCGTAGAAATTGTTGAATTCAATTAAACGGCATGTCGTTAGTTGTACATCAAGCCCAACATCTTTCCAGTTTTGACGATAGTACTCGACAATCGCTTCATCCGTATCAGAGCCTGACATTGCAGCTAAACGAATGATAAACTTATTGCCCTCTTTATCTTCACGAATACCGTCACCATCTATATCTTTATAGCCTGCTGCATCTAGTAATTGTTTTGCTTTTTCAGGATCAAAATGATAGCCTTCCAGCATGTCATCATAGTAAGTTTTGAAAGCTGGTGGTATTAATGAATTCGCACGCACTCGCAAACCTTGATAAAATTTATCTGTTACACTTTCAATATCCATTGCATACGCAATTGCCTGACGTAATTGGATATCATTCATTTTTGCATTTTCATCATAAATGTTTTCGCCCTTTTCTTGATCGTATTTCCCTAATTTAAAACCAAGGTAACTGTATGACAACTCAGGGCGCCCTAATATAGAAATATTCGATAAATTTTTTATACTATCATATTGTGTAGCAGGGAATGAAACAATGTCAAATTGCCCTGCCTTCACAGCTTCACCTACAGTTGAAGTTGAAACAACTTGAACAATCAGCTTATCAATTTTTGGCTTTCCTTTATAATAATGCTCATTGGCAACAAACTGTACAGACTCTCCATTGACGATATGGTCAAATTTAAATGGCCCAAGTGTAATTGGATTTTTGCGTACAGCATCAGACGATATTAAATCTTTTACTGCAATGGAGGCTAGTTGATGTTTCGGTGCCGCATAGCCCCATAAGCCATCGCCACCTGAATAAATAGCGGGTGACACTTTTTTAAGTGCGATTTCAATCGATTTGTCATCTATTTTTTTAATGCCTGCTATCGTATTTGCTTTGCCATCATGGTATTCTTCAGCTCCTATAATATTTCGAAAATCATCATCATAGCGCACACCTTCATAATCGGGATGGGCGATAATCTCATATGGATAAATTAAATCCTCTGCCGTTAATGGCGTACCATCCGACCATTTCACATCGCCTTGAATCGTGATTGTTACTTTTTTATTGTCAGTGTCGACTTCTAACTTGGCAATTCCCTCATCAGTTAATAAAAAATCACCATCGACTTCAAATAGACTATTTGAAGCATAACCTGTAATGGATGAATCCGTAGCATCCGCAGAAAGTTCAGCAAGGAAAATGCCCTTGAACGGCGAGTCCGATACAAGTCCTACATGTAGTGTCCCCCCTGCAATGGCTTCTCCCTCATTTGTTACTTCAGTTGGTAATAAACTTGTGTCTACTTTGTTGTCCTCTATTTGTGTTGGTTTATCATTGCTGCCTTTGGACTCGTTTGCCTGCTCTTTATTCGTGCTACTGCAAGCAGCTAATAACAACATGATTATGAATATCACGGATAACGTCAACGACTTTTTTGTCATCGTTATTCCTCCCCCTTACATTTTCACTTTGTAAAGTTGATTTATTATTTAGCTAAAAAGGCCCTATTTTAGTGGTGTTTCTGCTAGTAATTCAATATTTTGTTGCTCTGTCGTATTTCCATATTGAATAGTGTAGTGTTTAATGCGTTTATTGACCGGAATAATCTCAGTACGGAAATACATTGGAATAACCATTGCCTTATCATTCATATAAACTTGCCATGCACGGAAAGCTTGTGCACGATAATGTGCATCTAGTGCTGCTTCAGAATCAATATTATTTAATAGCTTTGTAAGGTCATCCGAAACATAGCGACTGTAGTTAAATGTGGCTCCTTTACTATAGAGCCCTGCTGGTGACGGGTTTGTCCCCGTACCCCATGCAGCCATATACATATCAATTTCAGGATCATCTGCTTGTACTTTATCGTAGAAGTTATTGAATTCGAGAAGACGCCCTGTCGTTAATTGCACATCTAAACCAATATCTCTCCAATTTTGACGATAATACTCCACAATTGCTTCATCTGTATCCGAACCGGCGATTGCTGCTAAACGAATGGCAAACTTATTGCCGTCTTTATCTTCGCGAATACCATCACCATCTGTATCTTTATAGCCTGCTGCATCTAATAGTTCTTTTGCCTTTTCAGGATTATAATAATAGCCCTCTAGCGTATCATCATAGTAAGATTTGAAAGCTGGTGGGATTAAGGAGTTCGCTCGCACACGTAACCCTTGATAAAATTTATCTGTTACCGTTTCAATATCCATGGCATAAGCAATCGCTTTACGTAAATCAGCATCATTCATTTTTGCCTTTTCATCATAAACATTCTCGCCTTTTTCTTGATCATAGTGTCCAAGCTTAAAGCCTAAATAGCTGTATGATAATTCAGGGCGCCCTAATATCGAAATATTCGTTAAATTTTTTATACTATCATATTGATTGGCTCTAAATTCTGATGTTAAATCGAATTTCCCCGTTTTCAGCGCTTCCCCTACCGATGTTGAAGGGACAACTTGTACAACTACTTTCTCAATCTTTGGCTTCCCTTTATAATAATGCTCATTGGCAACAAACTGTACGGACTCTCCATTGACGATATGGTCAAATTTAAATGGCAAGTGTAATTGGATTTTTGCGTACAGCATCAGAAGAAATTAAATCTTTTACCGCAATGGAGGCTAGTTGATGTTTCGGTGCCGCATAGCCCCATAAGCCATCGCCACCTGAATAAATAGCTGGTGACACTTTTTTAAGTGCAATTTCAATCGATTTATCATCTATTTTTTTAATGCCTGCTATCGTATTTGCTTTGCCATCATGGTACTCTTCAGCCCCTATAATATTTTTAAAATCATCATCATAGCGCACGCCTTCATAATCTGGATGACCAATAATTTCATACGGATAGATTAAGTCATCTGCCGTTAATGGTGTGCCATCCGACCATTTTACATCGCCTTGTATTGTAATAAGCACTTTTTTATTGGCAGCATCGACATCTAATTTAGCTATTCCTTTATCGGTGATTAAAAAGTCTTCATCTAATACAAATAAGCTATTTGTTGCGTAAGCCATGATTTCTGCGTCATAAACATCAGAGTAATACTCCCATGAAAAAACGCCTTTGAACGGAGAATCTGTCACAAGCCCAACATGTAATGTGCCATCTTGCACAGCATCCCCTTCGTTCGTTACTTCAAATGGAAGTGTACTTGTATCTACTTTGTTATCTTCTGTTTGTGCTAGTTTATCATTGCTATCTTTTGCTTCGCTTGCTTGCTCTTTATCGGAGCTTTTACAGGCAGTTAATAGCAATAGGATTGTCAACGTCACGACAGTTATCAACCACTTTTTTGTCATTGTTATTACCTCCTATATCATCCCAATCTTTGTTTTGCATCAGCGGCACGACGAAGGGCTTGACCGATATAATTAATGCCAAGTATCAAGAGTAAAATTAATAACGATGCTGGTAACCATACCCACCATTTCTCGGCTAACACAAGTGGATTTCGAGCGTAGCTTACTAAAGTACCTAAACTTGGCGTAGAAGGTGGTAGCCCGAATCCTAAAAATGATAAGCCTGTTTCGATCCCAATATTGCCAGCAAGACTTAAAGTAAACTCTACAATTAATAACGAACTTAAATTAGGCAAGACGCCTTTAAACATAATTGCAAAATCACTTGTCCCCATTGTTTTAGAAGCGCTTACATAATCTCGTCGCCCTTCCGATAATGCTTTACTTCGAATTAACCGTGCAATGCCTATCCATTGAAATACACTAATAATCATCACGAGCTCAAAAACACCATATTCAGGGATAATGGACACAAGGACTATAAAAATCATAAATGTCGGCAATGTAATAATAAAATCAATGATGCGCATCATGACATTGTCTACAATTCCGCTGTAATAGCCCATAATAATCCCTAGCGCAATCCCAATTATATTGGCAATAACGGTCACCCAAATGGCGATTAACAGTGAATTTTTAGCACCAATCACTAATTGCCCAAGCACATCACGTCCTGCTTCATCTGCCCCTAAAATATAGCCATTCTCGCCTGGTTCTGTGTATCGTTCAAACAGATTGATTTTTAACACGCTCTCTTGATCGAGCAGCCAAGCAGTAATAAAAATAGAAATGATGATTAGTGTAACGCCCACAAAAGAAAACATTGCAACTCTATCTTTCTTAAACTCTCTTAAAACAACTTGTAGACCTGTTGGCGGTGTGCTTTCCATCATTACTGTTTCATTGTTATGTTGTGTCATGTCCTTTCACCTCAACATTATGTTTAGTCGTTAGTCTATACGGATACGCGGATCGACAATGCTCATAATAATATCCGACAACAGACTACCTAATAATGCTAAGAAACCATACAGCATAATCAGTGCGGTAATGACACTATAGTCGCGACTCGTTATCGAACTAATAAACAATTCGCCCATACCTGGATAGCCGTAAATCGTTTCGATAAAAATGGAGCCGCCTAATAAACCTGTAATTGTAAACCCTAAAAACGCTGCAATTGGAAGTACTGAATTGCGGAAAATATGTCGCGTATAAATTCTTCTTATTGGAATACCTTTACTACGAGCAGTTTTGACATAATCCTGTGTTTTCGCATCAATAATTTCTGAGCGTAAATATTGGATAATCCCTGTAGTACCTAAAATAGCTGCCGTCATCGCAGGTAAGAGCAAGTGATATATTTTATTCCAAAAATAGGTTAGTGTTCCCGATTCTAGGCCAACATCAACGGTTCCACTCGTTGGAAACCACATTAGGCGATAACCAAAAACAAATAAAAACACGAGTGATAAGACAAATGTCGGAATCGCAAAGCTAATAAAGCTATATAAAATAATGGATTTGTCTAACAATGTATCTTGTTTACGTCCTGCAAGCATTCCAAGTGGTATGGCTAATAAATAAACCAGTATAACACTAAGTAAAGATAGCCAAAATGTATTGAGTGCACGCTCCCCAATCAATGTTGACACCGCAATTTTATATGTATAGCTTTGTCCAAAATCTCCTTGAAGAGCATTTGTAATCCAGCGATAATACTGTTCATACCAAGGGTCATAGAAGCCTGCTTGTATTCGTAATTCCTCAATTCTTGATGGGTCTGTTTCAGGTGTGATTAACCCTGTAAACGGATCACCAGGCATTTGCTTTGCCAATATAAAGACGATTAAACTCAAGATAACTAATTGTGGAATCATGACGAATACACGTCTAACAACGGTTTTCCACATGTTACAATCCCTCCTGCTCAATTTCGGACATCGCCACTTTATGCGTATCGGAAATAGATTTTAAAGGGTATACTTTGCCTTGCTTATCATAGTATTGATGATGGTCTTTTTGATATTTCTCTTCGACTTTTTGTCGTACTGCTTTGCGCTCCATTCTTGTTTCAGGTTCAATATGCGGAATTGCGGACAGTAAGCGATTTGTGTAAATATGCTGTGGATTGCTATAAATATCTTGACGGGTACCAGTTTCCACAAAGCGTCCCTTATACATAATGGCAATGTAATCACACATATGTTTCACGACACCTAGGTCATGGGAGATAAATAAATAACTTAGCCCATATTCTTGCTGAATGTCTTTCATAAAGTTCAGCACTTGTGCTTGCACCGACAAATCAAGTGCCGACACAGGCTCATCTGCAATAATTAATTTCGGATTACAAGCAACCGCGCGCGCTATACCAAGTCGCTGCTTTTGCCCTCCAGAAAATTCATGAGGATACTTTAACAGCACATCCTCCGACATACCGACAATGGCTAGTAATTCTTTAATACGCCTGCGCTCCTCCTGATCACTAAGCTTCATAAAGTTACGTATCGGCTCTGCCAGTATATCGATTACGCGCTTTCTAGGGTTCATACTAGAATGAGCGTCTTGAAATATCATTTGAATATCACGACTATAGGCTGACCCTCGCTTGCGACGTCGATTGGTAACATTCTGTCCTTCATAAATAATTTGCCCCGTTGTTACCTTTTCAAGACCAATAATGGCTTTACCTGTAGTAGATTTCCCTGAACCTGACTCGCCAACTAAACCGTATGTTTTTCCTTTTTCAAATGCCATTGTAATACCATCAACCGCATACACTTTATCTTTTATCGTATTGAAAAAGCCACCTCGAATCGGATAATGGACGTTTAAATCATTAATTTGCATAAAGCTCATCCTGACACCCCCTCACTTTCTCCTGCAAAATGAAAGTGTTGCCAGCATGTACAACGAACAAAATGCTCAGGTGCAATTTCATGTAATTGTGGATGACTTTCATGAGCGGATGCGTCAATCCACGGTATACGCGATGAAAATCGGCAACCTTCACGTGGTAAATTGACAAGTGAAGGCACCATGCCTTGTATTACCTCTAGGCGTTCATGTTCCTCATGAGTTTGTGGAATCGAGTTCAATAGGGACCGTGTATATGGATGTTTGGCATTGTTAAAAAGCTCTTGAACAGGCGCCTCTTCAATCACTTGGCCGGCATACATCACAGCAACTCGATCTGCCACCTCTGCTACAACACCTAAGTCATGGGTAATTAAAATAACGCCAGCATGTGTCTCATCTTGTAACGCTTTTAACAGATCCAAAATTTGTGCTTGTATCGTTACGTCCAATGCTGTTGTCGGTTCATCAGCAATAATGATGGCAGGTTTGCTCGATAAAGCAATCGCAATCATCACGCGTTGACGCATACCACCTGATAATTGATGAGGAAATTGTCGGGCAACTCGTTTAGGATTCGCAATACCTACTTGCTCTAACAACTCTATTACACGTTCGTCCCGTTGTTGCTTTGTAAGTGTTGTATGATAAATAAGCCCTTCTGCAATTTGTTCGTGGATGCGCATTAATGGATTTAATGCCGAAAGAGGATCTTGAAAAATAAAGCCAATATCATTCCCCCGTAGTTGATTGAATTGCTCTTCACTTAACTGTGTTAAATTTTGTTGATTGTAAAGTATTTCTCCAGTCACTTTCGTATTCATTGCATTATGTAAGCCTACAATTGTTGTAGCTAACGTACTTTTCCCACAGCCCGACTCTCCAACTATAGCCAAAATCTCATTTTTTCTAAGCGAAAGCGAAACATCTTCTATTGCTGCATGATAAGTGTCTTTTAATCGAAAGCTCGTCGTTAAGTTTTTTATCGTCAACAAGTCATTTGTACACAAACAGTCTCCCTCCTACAATTATTTATCCACTTTCTCTATATTAGAATTGCAATTTATTTAAAATCCCCCTTTCATCACTCTTATTTTTTGTGAAAAATAATGTTTATCAAAATTACCTACCACAAGAAAAAAAACACTTTTCTATAGATAGAATAATCAGATAATTAAATGTATTGCTATTTTATCTAGAAATAATACGTAAAATCAAGCTTATTTTGCAAATTACTATGATAAAATTAAGGAGTATCAGCCTAGTTTTCGCTAGAGGAAAATTAGTTTCCTAGTATCAAATTCAATAATTTGTTATCTTTAAAAAATAAATGAGCAAAGTTGTTAGTGTTATTTTAGAATAATTAATTGCGTATGAGTTTTTAACTGGTAGTTTTATTTAACTGAATATAGTTACTATCAATAAATTTTATAGATATATTTATCGTTATCTATTTTCCATAATAAATATTCCGCATTAACCACTTCTTATTACATCAATAAAATTAAAATACAACTCATTTAAATAAGTTATATTTTAATTTCACTTTCAGTTGGTATTATTTAAGTTTGTAACTTTTTACAGAAAATTAGTTAGTTTTTACGCTTTATAAAATCCTTGCATGTACAATTTTGATACCCCCGTTTTCATGCCTTGAGCGGAGGAGTTCACCCTGCTTCGCGGGTATTCTCTCTTGCTCCGCGGGTATTTCTCCCTGCTTCGCGGGTATTACCCCTTGTTCCGCGGGTATTTCACCCTGCTCCGCGGGTATTCTCCCTTCCTCCGCGGATATTTCACCCTGCTCCGCGGGTATTTCTCCCTGTTCCGCGGGTATCTCCTTGCTCCGCGGGTATTTCACCCTGCTTCGCGGGTATTTCACTCTGCCCGCGGGTATTTCTCCCTGCTCCGCGGGTATTTCTCCCTGCTCCGCGAGTATTTCACTCTGCTCCGCGGGTATTTCACTCTGCTCCGCGGATATTTCTCCCTGCTTCGCGGGTATTTCACCCTGTTCCGCGGGTATCTCCTTGCTCCGCGGATATTTCTCCCTGCTTCGCGGGTATCTCCTTGCTCCGCGGGTATCTCCTTGCTCCGCGGATATTTCTCCCTGCTCCGCGAGTATTTCTCCCTGCTCCGCGGGTATTCTCCCTTGCTCCGCGGGTATCTCCTTGTTCCACGGATAATATCTCACTCTGCTCCGCGGGTATTTCTCCCTGCTTCGCGGGTATTCTCCCCTGTTCCGCGGGTATTCCCCCTTGTTCCGCGGGTATTCCCCCTTGTTCCGCGGGTATTCCCCCTTGTTCCGCGGGTATTCCCCCTTGTTCCGCGGGTATCTCCTTGCTCCGCGGGTATTCCCCCTTGTTCCGCGGGTATTCTCTCTTGCTCCGCGGGTATCTCACCCTGTTCCGCGGGTATCTCACCCTGCTCCACGGGTATCTCACCCTGTTCCGCGGGTATCTCACCCTGCTCCGCGGATATTTCACCCTGCTCCGCGGGTATTTCACTCTGTTCCGCGGGTATCTCACTCTGCTCCGCGGGTATCTCACCCTGCTTCGCGGGTATTTCACTCTGTTCCGCGGGTATTTCTCCCTGTTTCGCGGGTATCTCCTTGCTCCGCGGATATTTCTCCCTGCTTCGCGGGTATTTCACTCTGTTCCGCGGGTATCTCACTCTGCTCCGCGGGTATCTCCTTGCTTTGCGGATATTTCACTCTGTTCCACGGATATTTCACTCTGCTCCGCGGATATTTCACTCTGCTCCGCGGGTATTTCACCCTACTCCGCGGGTAATCTCCCTTCCTCCGCGGGTATCCCACTCTACTCCGCGGATATTTCTCCCTGCCAAGCGAGTATTTCACCCTGCTCCGCGGGTATCACTCTGCCAAGCAGGTATTCCCCCTCCCCAAACAAATAGCAAATGGCACCTATCAAAGTAGAGTTTACTTTGATAGGTGCCATTTATTCACCAACATTATCTTCTTGATTTCGGATTCATTGCATCTTTCAGCCCTTCACCGATAAAATTGATTGATAAGATGACCAATGTAATGGCGGTTGCAGGTGGAACCCAAATCCAAATTTTATCTCTTAATACATCTGAGTTTCTAGCCTCAGATAACATATTGCCCCAGCTTGGTGTATCTGCTGGCACACCAAAGTTTAAGAAGCTTAACGCGGACTCGATAACAATCGTTACTGCCATTAATAGCGTAGCTTGTACAATAATCGTAGAAGCGACGTTAGGTAGTAAATGTTTGATAATGATTTTCGATGATTTACAGCCGATTGACTCTGCAGCTAAAATGTACTCATTTTCTTTTTCTGCAAGAATTCGACTTCGAACAACGCGGGCAACACTTCCCCAACTTAATACGGAAATAACAATAATTAATGTCCATAAGCCTGAAACTTTGCCGACTAGAATCGTATTTAAAACGATAACGAAAACTAATAATGGGAACATTAAAACAAAGTCTGTGAAACGCATTAAAATTTGGTCAACCTTGCCCCCAAAGTAACCCGAAATCGCCCCAATCGTTGTCCCAATTAAAACAATAAAAAACATACAGCCTATGCCAACCGTCAATGAAGATCTTCCAGCATATAGCATTCGCGTAAAAACATCACGACCATTTGTATCTGTTCCAAGCCAGTTTTCACTTGAAGGTGGCTGACTAATTTTCGTAAAGTCTACACGCACGATATCTTTTGTCGTAATATACGGTGCCAAAAACGATAGAATAATAACGATTAGTAAAAAAATAAGGCTGATCATCGCTAATTTATTTTTAAAGAACTTTCTTCTCGCTATCACCCATGGAGAGGGGCTTTTATTCGGTGTTTTTTTTGGTGCAGAAGCTTCTTGTTTTGTTACAATCTCCACATATTTCCCCTCCCTAATCTAGTCTAATTCGCGGATCTACTATACCGTACAGTAAATCGGCTACTAAATTTCCAAAAAGTGTTAAGAATGAAAGTAACATAGTGATCGACATCATGACCGCATAATCTCTTCTTCCAACGGAATCTAAGAACAGTGCACCTATTCCGGGATAAGTAAAGATGGTTTCTGTAATAACCGCACCGCTAATTAATGTAGCGATGTCAAACCCAAGAAAAGTAATAATCGGAATAATCGAATTTCTTAAAATATGCTTGTTGTAAATTTTTGATTCCTTTGTTCCTTTTGCTCTTGCCGTACGTACAAAATCTTTTCGACTGTTTTCAATAATATCGTTGCGTAAAAATTGTGTGTAGGATGCCGTTCCCATTAATCCTAAAACAAGGGCTGGTAATAATACATGATGGACCCTACTTAAATAATAAGCAAATGTGCCTTCCTGCAGCCCTACACCAACTGAGCCGTTGAATGGGAACCACCCTAATTGGAAAGAGAACACATAAATAGCGACAATGCCGGCAACAAATGACGGAATCGCTAAAGCTAGGTAATTATACGAAGCTATTAGATTATCACCTAATGTATAAGGCTTTCTTCCTGCATACATCCCCATGATAAAAGCAAAAATATACGTAAAAATTAAAGATGTAATGGCTAAAAATAATGTATTTGGAATTCGCTGTGCAATCACTTCCACTGCAGGTTTTTTATAAACGGTTGATTTGCCAAAATCCCCTTGTACAAAATTAGCCATCCATCTTCCATATTGCACGATAATTGGATCATTATAGCCTAACTTCTCTCTCATTTCCTCGATGTATTGTGGGTTTGTATTGGATGGATCAATTTCTCCCGCAAATGGATCTCCTGGCATCATTTTTGCTAAGAAGAACACAACTAACGAAATAAGGAGTAACAATGGAATCATGCCGAGTAGTCTTCGAAGTGTGTATTGAAGCATGTGACGTCCCCTTATCAATTAAAATTTACTACTATCAAGCTCCAATTCGAGCCTGATAGTAGTAGGTTTCTCAGCCTTGATTAGGCACTAACTTACTCAACAATGTGCCATTTATAAACGTCTGTTTGGAATCCAACAGCGTTAATATGAACACCTTGTAGTCGATTGTTAATACCATATAAATCTAGATTTTCCCATAATGGTAGTGCTGGTAATTGTTCGTTGAAGTATTTTTGCCAATTAACATACATTTTTTTACGGTAGTCTTTATCAAATGCTTTTTCACTTAACGCTTCTTTTAATAATTTGTCATTCTCTGCATCTACATAACGACCGTAGTTCCATTCTGCATCATTGGCCCATAAACCTGATGGGTCTGGATCAGAACCCATGCTCCAAGAACCGAAGAATGCCTCTAATGCTGCATCATCGTTGTCTTTCATTTCATTGTACAAGTTAAACTCAACTAAGCTTCCTGTTGCTAATTCTGTTTTTACGCCAATATCATTCCAAGATTGAATGATTGCTTGTGAACGACCTTCAAATGCAGCTGGTCCTGCATAGTGACCAAATAAAATTTTGAATGGTTGACCTTTTGGATCTTCAACAAATCCATCACCGTCTGTATCAACATAGCCTGCTGTTTTTAACAGCTCTTTCGCTTTATCCACATTAAACTCGTATGCATTTAAATCTGAAGCATCTGCAGCAGTCCAGAAAGTAACTGGGATAACTGTGTTCGCTACTTTCGCTTTTCCTTCTAAGAAAGCATCGATCATTGCTGGACGGTTAAGAGCATATAATAGTGCCTGACGTAATTCTTTTGAATTGAATTTATCAAAATCAGCTACATTTTTAAGTGTAGCTTTATCACGATGACCAAAACGAAGCCCGATATAAGAATAGCTCACACCAGTTGTTTCTTCGATACGTACATTGCTTAATGCAGAAAGCTCTTTCACAGATTGTGGTCTAATATCCATGATGTCGATTTCTCCGTTTTGGAACGCACCCGCAGCTAATGATGGGTCAATTACTTTTACAATAACACCATCAAGCGCTGGTTTCCCTTTCCAGTAATCATCAAAACGCTCTAATTCAGAATACTCGCCGTCTACCACTTTTTTCACTTTAAACGCGCCTAATCCTACAGGGTTTTCGCGCACTTGTTTTGATTCACTTAAATCTTTTACTGCAATGCCTTCATAATGTTTCTTAGGCATTGGGTATTGCCAAATGCTTTCTAAGTTATTAATTTTCACTTCTTTAAAAGTAATTTTAATTGTGTAAGGATCTACAACTTCAATTCCTGAAATTTTATCTGCTTTGCCTGCTTTTTTCTCTTCTGCCCCTTTTACGCCTTCAACATAGTTGAAACGAGGACCATCATAATCAGGGTGTGCTAACGTTTCTAATGCGAAAACCCAGTCTTCACCTGTTAGTTCCTCACCATTATGCCATTTTACGCCCTTTTCGAAATTGAACGTATACGTTAATTTATCTTCACTAATATCCCATTTTGCAAGGTTTGGTACATATTCTAATTCATCATTTACATCATACACGCCATCCATCATGAAATTTTGGATATAGCTATCTACGATACTTCCTGCAAAGGCAGGGTCAAATACGCCCTCCGGCGCTTGGTCTGTTCCGAATGTAACTACGCCACCTTCTTTAACATCAGTAGTTGCCGCTGGCGTTTCCTTATCTTTTTGTGCATCTTTGTCAGTTGTCCCTGAATCACTATTACATGCTGCTAGGAATAAAGCCATGACAAGCATCAGTAACAGTGACCATAATGTTTTTGTCTTTTTCATTCTTTTCCCCCCGTTAAAATTTTATTTTGAAAAGCATTGTATCCTGTTTTTTCTTGCCGTTTTTAATATAAGTGGCAAGCAACGTTATGGTCTGGCTTCACCTCCTTTAATACTGGTTTCGTTAAGGAACATTCCATCATAGCTTTAGGGCATCTTGGATGGAATGGACATCCTGTGGGAGGATTTGCGGGACTTGGTACATCACCTTCTAATACAATGCGCGTACTTTTTTTGCGAGGATCCGGTACGGGTATCGCGGAAATAAGCGCTTGTGTGTAAGGGTGCAATGGTTCATCATAAATACTCGTCTTATTAGCTATTTCAACAATATTTCCTAGATACATCACGCCAATGCGATCACTCATATGCTTCACAACACTTAAATCATGCGCAATAAATAAAAAGGTTAAATCAAACTCATCCTGCAATTCTTTTAATAGATTCAAAACTTGAGATTGAACGGAAACATCCAAAGCAGAAACAGGTTCATCGGCGATAATTAGTTTTGGTTTAAGAGCTAGGGCTCTCGCAATACCAATTCGCTGACGCTGTCCTCCTGAAAATTCATGCGCATACTTATAATAGGCATCTTCAGGTAAGCCTACTTTGCGCAATAACTCCACGACTTCCCCTTTTAATGAATTGAGCGTTTTGTTATGGAAATTCATAATGGGCTCCGCTACGATACTGCCAACCATTTGCATTGGATTTAATGATGCATAAGGATCTTGGAATACCATTTGGATATCTTTTCTTATCTCTCTTAATGATTTGCCTTGTAATTTCGTAATATCCTGACCATTGAAAATGATTTGTCCTTCTGTAGAATCTAACAATCGAATAATAGTACGCCCAGTTGTTGATTTTCCACAGCCTGACTCCCCAACCAGCCCTAGTGTTTCACCATTTTTGATGGAAAAAGAAATATTATCGACCGCCTTCACATGTCCGACTGTCTTTTTTATAAACCCGCCTTTTATCGGGTAATAAGTTTTTAGGTTGTTCACTTCAAGTAAGTTTTCTTTACTTTGTTTGATTGTTGTTTCTGTCATGTTGTTACCTCACACTTTCTTTAGGATAGCAACCTTCATATAGTAAGCACGAAACCTCATGACCATCAGCCATTTGTGCAAGCTGTGGCGTTACTGTACTACACTCAGGTTTTACAGACGGGCATCTATCGGCAAAGCGACAGCCAAAAGTAGGCATGTTTTTTAATGATGGCACAATGCCTTGGATTGTTGTTAACTCACTCACCTCTAGATCAATACGAGGAATGGATGCCATTAACAGCTTTGTATACGGATGTTGTGGGTTATAAAACAGATTATCTACATTCGTGCGCTCTACAATTTTCCCAGCGTACATAATGATGACTTCATCACACATTTCCGCCACTACACCTAAGTCATGCGTTATCAAAATAATAGACATGTCATTTTTCTCTTGAATTTTTTTCAGCAGCTCCAGAATTTGTGCTTGCACAGTTACATCTAGTGCAGTAGTCGGTTCATCGGCAATTAACAGCTTTGGATGGCAGGCAATCGCAATCGCAATCATCACCCTTTGTCGCATCCCCCGGATAATTGGTGAGGATATTCATCTACAATTTTGTCTGGTCTAGGGATGCCTACACTTTTTAACAATTCGATGGCTTGCTGCCTTGCTTCTGTTTTGGAGATTGACAGATGATTCAATAAAATCTCTTCAATCTGATTACCAATTGTAAATACAGGGTTTAAAGATGTCATAGGCTCTTGAAAGATCATACTAATATCTTTTCCTCGTATTTTATTCATTTCATCGCTTGAATAATTTTCTATATTTTGGCCTTGGAACTTTATTTCTCCACCCGTAACTTTGCCAATTCCTTGGGGCAGTAGCTGCATAATTGACAATGACATAACACTTTTACCACAGCCGGATTCCCCTACAATCCCTACAATTTGGCCAGGCTTGACGGAAAACGACACATTATCGACTGCATGATAAATATCTCCTTCTATATCAAAACCAGTTTTTAGGTTCTTTACTTCGAGCATTAAATTCATTTAATCATCACACCTTCGTAAATTTTTTCTAAATAGAAATATGTAGTAAAAACTAGCGATGTCCAAACTTTCCTGATTCAATATTCAGAAAAAAGATTTGAAACAGATTAAACTTATTTCAAAATTATTTCTACTCAAATAATTAATAGTTTTTAATATATTGAATTTAAATACATATTAATAAATTTTTTACAGTATAAACAAAAAAATAACTTACTATTTACTTATAGAATTATCTGAAAATTATCTATACGGCTATTTTATCTAGAAATAATACATTTAATCAAGAGTTTTTTTACAACTCCTCATAATGTTATATACATAATAAACCGTACAACTATTACAAAAATTTTTTTATTTTACAAATTAATTCTAATGAAATATTTGCTAATCTATTTATCTGTTCTACTTTTCATTAGTTTTTTATTATTTAAATATAATAAATAACGGGATTACACAATCCTAACTTCTTCACCTATCACATTCTTTTATTTGGTAAACTTGATTATTATTGGACTTAATTTAATTTTCTGTTTATTTTTAATAATCAATTATTATTAATATATAATTTTTCCCTTTAAAGCATTAATGTTAAAAAGCGATTTTTATTACATTAGAAAACTTTATTTTCATGATTTTTCTTTAACATACATCTCCACGTATTTAATTTTTATATTTCTATCCTTCACAGTTTCTTTCCAATAAAAAAACGACCACAGGTTATCATAACCGTGATCGTTTCATTATTCATTATTAAACAGATTCGTTATAGCTAGTCAAAAGTGCGATTATAATTCTCCAGCTTTAAGTTTTGCATGCCAATCTTTTAAAAATGGAATATCATCTTCTTTAATGGCACCAGATTCATTCGCTGCTTCAATTAAATAATCGAAGTTTGTTAAAGATACGTACTTTATGCCCGCTTCATCAAACGCTTGTTCAGCACGTGGTAAGTTATACGTATAAACACATACAACCCCTAATACTTCACAACCCGCTGCACGTAAAGCTTCAACTGCTGTAATGGAAGAACCACCTGTTGACACAATATCTTCTACTACGATGACTTTTTGTCCTGCAGCATATTTTCCTTCAATTTGATTGCCACGACCATGTTCTTTTGCTTTTGAACGTACATAGACCATCGGTAAGTCTAAAATATCACTTACCCATGCAGCATGTGGAATACCTGCTGTGGCCGTACCAGCTACGATTTCTGTACCTTCAAAGTTTTCTTTAATTATCGCTGCTAAGCCATTTGCCAATTGTTTACGGATAACTGGGTCAGAGATTGTTAGACGCGTATCACAGTAAATTGGAGATTTAATACCTGATGCCCATGTAAAAAGTTCTGTTGGATTTAATTCGACTGCGCCTACTTTAAGCATAGCGTGTGCGATTTCGTTTTGTAATGTCATATTGATGCCTCCCATAGTTCACTTACCATTTTATATGCTGCTACTGGATCTTGCGCACCTGTTACGGCACGGCCTACTACGATTAAAGAAGAACCATCACGTTTGGCGCCATCAGGTGTAGCGATGCGCTTTTGATCGTGAGCGTCACCACCAGCTAAACGGATACCAGGTGTGACACGTAAAAAGTCTTGGCCGCACACGTCAGCAATTGCCTGTGCTTCATGTACCGAGCAAACCACACCATTTAAGCCTGCTTGTTTTGTTAAGCTTGCGTAGTGCAATACCGATTCTTGCAATGTTAACGCAATTTTTTGCTCTGCTTGCATTTGCGCTTCCGTAGTGGATGTTAGTTGTGTCACGGCAATCAATGCTGCGCGCTCTTGACCTGCAGGTGTCCCTGCTTCCAGACCTTCGAGTGCAGCTTCCATCATTGGTCGCCCGCCCGCTGCATGGACATTGACTAAATTAACCCCTAATTTAGCTAAGCCCTTCATCGCTGAGCCAACCGTATTAGGAATATCATGTAGCTTTAAGTCTAAAAATATATCATGACCTAAATCTTTCACTTTGCGGACAATATCTGGACCTTCTTGCATATAAAGCTCCATACCAATTTTGACGAAAAGAGGCTCTTGAAAATGTGCTAAAAACTTGAAAACTTCTGCTTCTCCTGGGAAATCAAGTGCTAGAATTGGTTTTGTATTCATTAACGATGGCTCCTTCCGATAATATCCGTAATATGTTCTACACCTAAAGCGTCAAGCTTTGCAGGTAATTCCTCAATGATATTCGGGCAAACAAAATGATCGACAAAGTTGGCTGTTCCAACCGCGACTGCTGATGCACCAGCAGACATAAAATCAATTACATCTTGTGCTTCGCTTACGCCACCCATACCAATAATCGGAATATTGACTGCCTTATACACCTCGTATACCATGCGAATAGCAACCGGTTTTACTGCAGGACCTGATAAGCCCCCTGTACCGTTGGCAATGACAGGTTTACCTGTACGTTCATGTAAGCGCATGCCGATTAATGTGTTAATCATCGTAATACCATCCGCTCCACCTGCTTCCACAGCTTGCGCGATTTCTACGATATTTGTAACGTTTGGTGATAATTTCACGTAAACAGGTACTTCCGACACTGCCTTGACAGCTGCCACCAAATCTCTTGCTGTTGCTGGATCTGTACCGAATTGAATACCGCCACATTTTACGTTCGGGCATGAAATATTAAGTTCTAATGCTTTGACATTGGGTGCAGCTGAGATGCGACGTGCTACTTCCACGTAATCTGCTGTTTCCGTTCCCGCTACATTGGCAATAATCGGCACATCATAGCCTTCTAAAAACTTTAATTCTTCATTCATTACTTTTTCAATACCAGGATTTTGTAAGCCAATGGCATTTAACATTCCTGCTGCTGTTTCTGCTACACGAGGTGTCGGATTGCCAGGTCTTGTTTCTACAGTTGTTGCTTTAATCATAATCGCACCAAGTATCGATAAATCGTACAGTTGCGCATACTCCCGACCAAAGCCGAAGCAACCTGAAGCTGGCATAATTGGATTTTTTAAATCTAAGCCAGGTAATTGGATATTTAAACGACTCATAATGCCACCGTACCTTTCGGGAATACTGGACCGTCAGAGCATACTTTGACATAGTCTTTATCAATTTGATCTGTTGTTTTACATACGCACGCGAAGCAAGCACCAATACCACAGCCCATTCGCTCTTCAAAAGATAAATAGCCTTCTTTTTCAGGATAGAAACCTTCTAAAGCTTTTAACATCGGTAGAGGACCACAAGAATAGAACACATCAAATTCTGGTGCACGTGATTCTAAAACGTTGGTCACAAAGCCCTTTGTTCCTTTTGAGCCATCGACTGTTACATAATGCGTTTCACCAAGTGCGTTAAATTCCTCTTCGTAGAAGCATACATCCTCTGTTTGGAAGCCTAATACATGGATAGTCTTCACACCACGTGCATTAAGTTGTTTTGACAGCTCATGTAAAGGAGGTACACCGATGCCACCACCAACTAATAATGCTGTCCCACCTGTCTTTACCGCATCAACTGGGAAGCCATTACCGATTGGGCCAAGGACATTGACTAGCTGCCCTTCACGATTTGTCGCTAACACCTTTGTTCCTCGACCTTCCGCACGATAAATCATGGTAAATTCACTGTTGTCTTTATCTATATTTGCAATACTGATAGGTCGACGTAAAAGCGGCTCCAATGAATCTGACACCTTTACATGGACAAACTGGCCAGGAGTCATATCCTGAACCAGTTCACCACGAAGTGTCAATTCGAAAATGTTTGTCGCAATTTGCTTTTGAGAGACGACCGTCATTTTCTCTTGACGAATCATATTAATGTACTACCTCCGCTTTCGGCATTTGTTCTGCTGTAAATGTCATGGATTCAATTACACGTAGCATTGCTTCTGCTGTATCTAGAGAAGTTAAGCAAGGCACACCATTTTCTACAGACTCACGTCGAATGCGGAATCCATCACGCGCCGGTTGCTTGCCTTTTGTTAATGTGTTCACTACTAACTGTGCTTCACCATTTTGAATTAAATCAAGTAACGTTTGTCCTTTGGCACCGATTTTACCTACTACATCAGTACGAACACCCGCTGCTTCAAATGCTTGTGCAGTACCTTCCGTCGCTACAATGCGGTAGCCTACTGTTGAAAAGCGTTTGGCAAGCGCAATTGCTTCTTCTTTATCTTTATCAGATACAGTGAATAATACTGTGCCTTCTGTGCGAATTTCCATACCTGCTGCAACTAAGCCTTTATAAAGTGCTTTTTCTAATGTTGCATCTTTCCCCATTACTTCCCCTGTCGATTTCATTTCAGGTCCCAATGTAATGTCCACTCGGCGTAATTTAGCGAATGAGAATACTGGTACTTTAACAAATACACCTATTTGCTCTGCCGCTAAGCCAGTTGGGTAGCCTTGTGCTACGATTGATTTTCCAAGAATGGCTTTTGTTGCAATGTTCGCCATTGGGATGTTCGTAATTTTACTTAAGAACGGTACTGTACGAGATGAACGAGGATTTACCTCAATGACATACACTTCACCTTGGGAAATAACATACTGGATGTTCATTAAGCCGATAATGCCAAGACCTTTTGCTAAACGAGTTGTGTAATCCACTAATGTATCTTTTTGCGCTTGTGTTAATTTTTGTGGTGGGTATACAGAAATCGAGTCACCAGAGTGTACCCCTGCACGTTCGATATGTTCCATAATACCTGGGATTAAAACATTTTCACCGTCACAAATCGCATCGACTTCAATTTCTTGCCCCGTTAAGTAACGGTCTACGAGTACTGGGTGATCTGGTGATGCCTCAACAGCGTTTTCCATATAGTGTTGTAATTCTTGTTCGTTATAAACAATTTCCATTGCACGTCCACCAAGTACATACGAAGGACGAACTAGCACTGGGAAGCCTAAGCGTTCGCCAATGGCAAGTGCTTCTTCCGTTGAAACTGCTGTTTCACCTGGAGGCTGTGGAATGTCTAATGCATGTAAAGCTTGTTCGAATTTATCGCGGTTTTCTGCACGGTCGATATCTTCTAATGATGTACCTAAAATTTTCACACCATTTGCAGCTAATTTATCAGCAAGGTTAATGGCTGTTTGACCACCGAATTGGACAACTACACCAATTGGTTGTTCTAAATCGATAATATGCATAACATCTTCGATTGTTAATGGCTCGAAGTATAGCTTATCTGAAATCGAGAAGTCCGTTGATACTGTTTCTGGATTTGAGTTAATAATGATTGCTTCATAGCCTGCTTCTTGAATTGCCCATACAGAGTGCACTGTTGCATAGTCAAACTCTACCCCTTGACCGATACGGATTGGACCCGAACCTAATACAATCACGGATGGTTTATCAGATTTGATGGATTCGTTTTCTTCCTCATAAGTACCGTAGAAATATGGTGTTTCAGATTCAAACTCTGCTGCACATGTATCAACCATTTTGTAGACTGGGATAATGCCATTTTCTTTACGGTACGCATATATTGCCTCTGGTGTTGTGTCCCATAGCTCGGCAATTTTTTTATCAGCAAAGCCTAGACGTTTTGCAGTGCGTAATATTTCTTTATCGTTTTTATGGTTAGCAAGTGTTTGCTCCATATCTACGATGTTTTTAAATTTATTTAAGAAGAATAAGTCAATTGCAGACCATTCATGGATTTGCTCGATTGTTACACCACGGCGCAATGCTTCACCGATGAAGAATAAACGCTCATCTCCCGCTTTACGGATACGTTTTTCAATCCAAGAGTCAGAGTTATCTTCTGCATGTTTTAGCTCTAAATGTACTTGACCTGTTTCAAGAGAACGAACAGCTTTCAGCATAGCTTCTTCAAACGTACGACCAAGTGCCATTACTTCACCAGTTGCCTTCATTTGTGTGCCTAAGTTACGTTTTGCTGATTCGAATTTATCGAATGGTCAGCGTGGAATTTTTGCGACAATGTAGTCTAGTGCTGGCTCGAAGCAAGCATACGTTGAACCTGTCACTGGATTTTTGATTTCATCTAATGTTAAACCTACTGCAATTTTTGCTGCTAGCTTGGCAATTGGGTAACCCGTTGCTTTTGACGCTAATGCAGATGAACGAGATACACGTGGGTTTACTTCGATGACATAGTAATTGAAGCTATATGGATCAAGTGCTAACTGTACGTTACAGCCACCTTCAATTTTTAGTGCACGGATAATATCTAATGAGATATTACGTAACATTTGGTTTTCACGGTCAGAAAGTGTTTGTGTTGGTGCTACGACGATAGAGTCACCTGTATGAATCCCTACAGGGTCGACATTTTCCATGTTACATACTACGATGGCATTGTCAGCCGCATCGCGCATTACTTCGTATTCAATCTCTTTAAAGCCAGCGATTGATTTTTCAAGTAAGCATTGTGTAACTGGTGAATATTTCAGTCCAGAAGTTACGATTTCTTCTAGGTCTTGATCGTTATAACAAATACCACCGCCTGTACCGCCAAGTGTGAATGCAGGGCGTACAATTACTGGATAACCGATTTTTGCAACAAAGTTTTTCGCTTCATCTAAGTTATGAATAATATCTGATTCCGGTACTGGAGCACCTAGTTCATACATCAGGTTACGGAATAAATCACGGTCTTCAGCTTTATGAATAGCATCGAGTTTTGTACCAAGAATTTCGATATTTAGCTCATTTAAAATACCAGAGTTATCTAATTCAATCGCCATATTTAACCCTGTTTGACCACCTAGTGTAGGTAAGATGGCATCTGGGCGCTCTTTGCGTAAAATGCGTGAGACAAATTCAAGTGTGATTGGCTCAATGTATACTTTGTCTGCAATTTCTGTATCTGTCATAATTGTTGCAGGGTTTGAGTTTATTAAAATAACGCGGTAGCCTTCTTCTTTTAATGAAAGACAAGCTTGTGTTCCGGCATAGTCAAATTCTGCTGCTTGTCCGATGACGATTGGACCTGACCCGATTACTAAAATAGTTTCTATATCTGTACGTTTAGGCATGTTGTTTCCCCTTCCCTGCTTCTGCTTCCATCATTTCAATGAATTCATCAAATAAGTGGTTTGAATCTTCTGGTCCTGGTGATGCTTCTGGGTGATATTGTACTGTGAAGATTGGATATTTCTTATGACGGACACCTTCACAAGTACCATCATTTAAAGCGACATGTGTTAATTCTAAATCTGTATCTTTTAATGATTCTATATCGATTGCATAGCCATGGTTTTGAGATGTTAAATCTGTACGGCCTGTGCGTAAATCTTTGACTGGATGGTTACCACCACGGTGACCGAATGGTAATTTAAATGCTTTCGCACCACTTGCTAATGAGAAGATTTGGTGACCTAAGCAAATACCGAACATTGGCACTTTTCCGATTAAATTACGTACTGTTTCGATACCTTCTGCCACGTCCTCTGGGTTACCAGGGACATTTGACAGCATAATACCATCTGGATGCCATGCTAAAATTTCTGCTGCTGGTGTGTTGTATGGTACAACAAGGACATCACAATCACGCTTGTTTAATTCACGTAAAATACCGTGTTTCATACCGTAGTCAATTAACACTACTCGTTTGCCACGACCTGGTGATGGGTAGGCAGCCTTCGGTGATACTTCGCGCACATGATGTGTAATTGCTGGTGTTGCTTGTAGTTTTGCCACAATTTCTTCTACATTTACTTCTTCGTCAGCCGCAGTCAAAATGGCCTTAACTGAACCTTTGCTACGAATAATGCGTGTTAGCTTACGTGTATCAATACCTTCAATCCCTGGGATATCTTTTGATGTTAAGTATTCATCAACTGTTAAATCACATCTGAAATTCGACGGTGTTTTTGCTAGTTCGCGGACAACAAATCCACGAATTGCCGGTGTGATTGATTCGAAATCATCACGATTAATACCGTAGTTACCGATAAGTGGGTATGTTAACGTTACGATTTGTCCATAGAATGAAGGATCTGAAATCGTTTCTTGATATCCTGTCATCCCCGTAGTGAATACGACTTCACCTTGTGAAGCTCGCTCGCTACCGAACGCTGTGCCTGTAAATACTGTGCCATCTTCTAAAATAAGTAAACGTTTTTTCATTACTCTGCCTCCTGGTATACGATATTACCTTCAAAAATTGTTACGACTGGCCAACCTTTTGCAACCCAACCATTGAATGGTGTATTGCGACCTTTTGATACAAATCCTTCTGCATCAATCGTTTGTTCTTTCTGTAAATCAATTAAAACCATGTCTGCCGAAGCCCCTACTTCTAACGTTCCATATGGTAAGTCAAAAATTTGTGCCGCTTTTACAGTCATCCAATCGACCAATTGCTTTAAAGTCCATTTCCCTGTTTCAACAAATTGTGTGTACAATAGCGGGAAGGCTGTTTCAAAGCCTACGATGCCGAATGGTGCACCAACCATACCACAGCATTTTTCTTCTATTGTATGTGGTGCATGGTCTGTGGCGATGCAGTCAATCGTGCCGTCAAGTAGTGCTGCGTGTAGAGAATCCTTATCATCTGCACCTCGTAATGGCGGGTTCATTTTCCAGTTTGCATCATCGGATGGAATATCCATCTCTTCAAGTAATAGATGGTGAGGACAAACTTCCGCTGTGACGCGGATGCCTGCTGCTTTTGCATCACGTACTGCACGCACTGATTCTTTTGTTGAAACATGACACACATGGTAGCGTGCCCCTGCCGCTTCTGCAAGCAAAACATCGCGTGCAATTTGGACAGATTCACAAATAGACGGAATACCTGGTAAACCTAGCTCTTTGTTACGCTTGCCTTCATGCATAACACCATCATAAATTAATGAATTATCTTCACAGTGTGCGACAACAACCATGTCATGCTTTGCTGCATCCTGCATTTGTTCATACATCGTGGATGCAAGCTGAATGCCTACACCATCATCGGAAAACGCTACTGCACCATGTGCTTTTAATTCTTCAATATTCGTACGAACTTCCCCTGAAATATCCTGCGTTAATGAGCCGTATGGTAGTACACGAATCACTGCACTTTCTTGAATCAGCCCATTTATTAATTGCATGTTTTCAACCGTGTCAGGCACTGGTTTTGTATTTGGCATGGCACAAATTGTTGTAAAACCGCCTTTTGCAGCAGATGCTGAACCTGTTGCTATTGTTTCTTTATGTTCAAACCCTGGTTCGCGTAGATGTGTATGCACATCCACAAACCCTGGTGCAACAACTAAACCATTTCCTTCGATTATTTCTGCACCAGCTACATTGACCTCTTGTCCAATGGCAGTAATTTTGCCATCTACTATGGCGATATTTACTGTTTGCAATTCACCTTGTTCATTTAACATTTGTACATTTTGAAGTACTTTCGTCATGTTATTCTCTCCCTTGTAAGATCGTTTCAATTATTGCCATTCGTGTGTATACACCATTGCGTACTTGGTCAAAGATGCGAGACCGTTCACATTCTACTAGCTCTGATGCAACTTCTACATCGCGGTTTACTGGCGCTGGATGCATAATAATTGCTGTGTCCTTCATTTTCTTCTCTCGTTCTACAGTCAAGCCATACTCTTCATGATAGCTTTCTTTTGAGAAGCTTTTATTTACTTTATGACGCTCATGTTGTACACGAAGTAACATAATGACATCACTTATTTCGATTAAATCGTCCCAAGAATGATGTGATTTAAAATCCCCTGCCCATTCTTCTGGACAAAGAAAATGTACATTTGCCCCTAACCGCTGTAACGCGGATGCATTGGATTTTGCTACACGGCTATGAGAAATATCTCCGGCGATTGTAATATTTAACCCTTCAAAAGAACCAAACTCTTTTTTTATCGTGTACAGATCCAGTAATGATTGGGATGGGTGTTGACCAGCGCCATCTCCTGCATTTATAACCGCAACATTGATGCCTTCTAGTAGCTCGTTATAATATTCATCTTCTTTGGCGCGGATAACGACCGCATCCATACCAATCATTTCTAACGTCTTGACTGTATCGTACAATGTTTCACCCTTTGTTACACTTGAAAAGCTTGCGTCAAACGGGATAACCGTACAGCCTACTTTGCGCTCTGCCATCTCAAAGCTTGTCTTCGTACGTGTACTCGGTTCAAAAAATAAATTTGCTACGTTATAAGCACGAGATAACGATGATGTTTCGCCATTTTCAAACGCCTGCGCACGATGTAAAATGCGGTTAATCTCTTCAGTTGTTAAATGTTCCATTGATAATAAGTTCTTCATCATGTACCTCCATTAGGTTGTGTGTCATGAACGTCTATGTATGACGTCCTTCATTATTTATTTGTCTAAATAATGTAAAAGCCCCGCTGATGTCATCAGCGAGGCATAAGGAGGCGTGACAAACTATAGTAAGACTATTGCTTACTTATTGCTTGTCCACAACTTCCCTTTTTTTGCCTCTCTGGACAATTCATTAAAAGGTACTACTATGATTGATTATTTTGATCGTATGGTACTGGTATATCAGCTTCTTTTTTACCTGGTAGAATTGCATTTAGTACAACACCGATAATCGCTGCTAACGCCATGCCTTCTAGACTTAATGATTCTGTGACGATAAATTTCGCACCGCCGATACCAATTACGAGAATAACAGAGGCAATTACTAAATTGCGGCTGTTACCAAAGTCCACATGGTTGTCTACTAGCATACGTAAACCGCTTGATGCGATGATACCAAACAGTAGGATGGAAACACCACCAAGAACTGCTGTTGGAATCGTTGCAATAACCGCCATTGCTTTCCCGAAGAATGACAGCACAATCGCTACGACTGCCGCACCTGCTATGACATATACGCTGTAAACTCGTGTAATGGCAAGGACACCAATGTTTTCACCGTATGTTGTTTTTGGTGGGCCACCAATAAATGCACTAATCAAGGTCCCAAAGCCATCACCTAGTAAAGAACGGTGTAAGCCCGGTTCTTTAATATAGTCCCGATTGACTACTTTTCCTAATACAAGTTGGTGACCGATATGTTCTGAAATGGTTACAATCACAATCGGTACCATCGCGAGTAAAATTGTCGATGTAATCGTAAAGTCATAATTTACACCTGGGATAATAAAATGTGGTAGTGCAAACATTTTTGCCTCTTTAATCGGTTCGAAGTTGACAATCCCGATAAAAATCGAGTAGACATAGCCTACTATTAAGCCGATTAATATTGGCATTGTACTTAAAATCCCCTTAAAGAAGATGGTAAAGATAATCGCTGTAAACAATGTGACAAGTGCCGCTGAAAAATGCAGCAAATTATATTCTCCGTCAACATTCATTGCCATGTTAACTGCTGTTCCCGATAAGCCAAGACCGATTACCATAATAACTGGTCCTACAACGATAGGCGGAAGGATTTTCATAATCCATTTATAACCGCTCTTCCAAATTATAAGTGACACAATGCCGTAGGTAATCCCGACTGCCATCGCTCCGATCATAGCGTTACCTGGATTAACACTTAAACCATTGTCATCTAAACCACCTGCAGCGATTAATATCGGTGCGATAAAGGCAAAGGATGAACCTAAATAGGCTGGTACTTGAAACTTCGTAATTAATAAGAAGAACAATGTGGCAATCCCACTGGTTAGAAGGGCGATTGCTGGGCTAAGCCCAACCAGTTGTGGTACTAAAATCGTTGACCCAAACATGGCAAACATGTGTTGGAAACTTAATGTCACCAATTGGACTGGGGTCGGTTTATCATTAATATCTAATACTGCCTTTGACATGACGTTTCCTCACTTTATTATTAGTCTTCTTTATAAATAATGACGCAATCTTCGCCATCAACTTCAAGTAAATTAACGACGATACGTTCCGTTCCTGATGTCGGAACATTTTTCCCAACATAATCCGCTCGAATTGGTAGCTCTCGGTGTCCGCGATCAATTAGCACTGCTAGTTGAATTTGCGCGGGTCTTCCTAAATCCATTACTGCATCTAGTGCCGCTCGAACTGTACGACCTGTATAGAGTACATCATCGACTAAAATAATTTTTTGATTGGCTACCACATAATCGATATCTACTTGCTCAACATGTGCCTGCTCATTTTCATGCTTTGTGGATAAGTCATCTCGATAAAGGGTGATGTCTAACTCCCCTGTGCGAATCGCTTTACCCTCGATTTTTTCTATACGTTCTGCTAAGCGTCTTGCAAGGAAGGCACCGCGTGTTTTAATTCCAACTAATATACATTCGTCAATTCCTTTATTGCGTTCAATAATCTCATGTGCAATACGTGTTAATGCTCTTGTCATCGATGGCCCATCTAATAGCTCATTTTTTGACATTTTTTGTCCTCCTCTCTTTCATCGATGTTCATCGGGTTGTTACAGATGCTACCCACTTGCTGAAGCATCATTGAAACGGCATAATCAGAACCACCAGTCTAACTGGTGGTTTGCTCTACGCGTGAAACGCTGGGGTACTACCATGTCTAAAGACACACTGAAAGGTCCGCCAACCGCACTCCGTTTTCACGCTACCACTAAAGTGGTTTTATCATTTTCGCTTTTTTGCTTTTATTTCTTCTCCTGTAAATGGATCAATGAATTCTTTCATGCTCATTTGATCCTCAAGAATATCCTCTTGTAATTGATTTTTTATATATTCCTGAATGATTTTTCTGTTTCTTCCTACTGTATCTACATAATATCCGCGACACCAAAACTTCCTGTTTCCATATTTGTATTTCAGGTTCGCATGTCGGTCGAATATCATTAAACTACTTTTCCCTTTCAAATAACCCACAAACGATGAAACACTTAATTTTGGTGGAATACTTACCAACATATGAATATGATCAGGACAGGCTGTTGCTTCTATAATTTCTACTCCTTTTCTTTCACATAACTGGCGAAGAATTCTACCTACATCTACTTTAATTTGTCCATAAATAATCTGCCTTCTATATTTTGGCGCAAAGACGATGTGATACTTACAATTCCATGTTGTGTGTGCTAAACTTTTATTATCCATTTGGATCCCCTTTCGTACGAAGTCGGTTGACCAGACCTGAATTTATTGTACGGCTGGGGATTTTTCTTGTCCATAGCTAGAAGCTCTTTAGAACCCCTCGCATAGCAAGGGGTTTTCAAAAAATACAAAAAAACCTCTCGAGGCGAATAGCCTGAGAGGGTTGAGTACGTGTTTAAATAGCATGTTGGAAAAATTTGCAGCACAAATTTTAGCAACACGTTCACATGTACCTTCTCAGCCTCTCTGGACTGCCATTAAAGGTGAATATTAAGTTAAAGTCGTTCATTCACTTTCGTTAGTATAGACCTTCTTTCATTATCCGTCAATCCTTATTTCTTAATTCGTCTAATAACTGTACATAATCAACAGGAAGTGGTGCTTCAAACTCCATATATTCGCCAGTAGTAGGATGCGTGAATCCTAAAACTCCTGCGTGCAATACTTGTCCGCCAAAATCCATGGTCTTTCTTGGTCCATATTTTGGGTCGCCAACAAGTGGGAATCCAATATACTGCATATGGACACGAATTTGGTGTGTACGTCCCGTTTCAAGACGACACTCTACTAATGTGTAATCACCGAAGCGTTCAATTACTTGGAAGTGCGTTACCGCATGTTTCCCTTTATCCACAACAGCTTGTTTTTGACGGTCCTTTTGATCACGTCCAATTGGTGCATCAATTGTCCCTTTATCGTGAGCGATATGTCCATGCACAAGCGCTGTATATTTACGTGTGACTGTTTTATTCACAAGCTGCTCAACTAATGATTCATGTGCTTTATCATTTTTCGCTACCATTAGCAAACCTGATGTGTCTTTATCGATTCGGTGTACAATACCTGGACGCATGATACCATTTATGCCCGATAAATCTGTGCAATGATACATTAAACCATTTACTAGTGTGCCCGTCAGATGCCCTGGCGCAGGATGGACCACCATTCCTTTTGGTTTGTTGACAACGAGTACATCTGCGTCTTCATATACGATTTCAAGGTCTAAGTTTTCAGCAATAACGTCTAAAGGTTCTGCCTCTGGCACGATGATTTCAACAACATCGCCTGCTTTCACCTTGTATTTTGCTTTTACTGCTTCACCATTTACTTTAACAATTCCTTCTGTAATCCAATTGCTAATTTGTGTACGAGACCATTCATTCTGTATACTCGAAACCGCTTTATCAATGCGCTCTCCTTGTTGCTGTTCTTCAATTGTATATGATACTTGTGTCATTGTTTCACCTGTTTCTTTTCTTTTTTATCTTCGGCGATTAAACCAATCATTAATACGACAACGGCAATTGTTAATGCTGCATCCGCAATATTAAAAATCGGGAAATCGTAATTAATAATAGGGATTAATACGTCGGCAAAATCTACTACTTCTCCTCTAAATATACGGTCAATAAAATTACCAATGGCACCGCCCAATAACAGCATTAAGCCCACTTGAAAAAGAGGCTTGCCCTTTGCCTCTTTATGATAAAAGTAAATGATGGCAATAATAACACCTATTGTCACTATAGAAAATAACCACATTTGCCCTTCAAGCATCCCCCAGGCTGCACCTCTATTACGATGCGATAAAATACCAAACCAAGGATCCCATACGGCAATACGTTCACCAAACTCCATATTTTTCACAATTAGCCATTTTGTCCATTGATCAAGAATAATGACAAAAACGGCCAATCCATAATATTTATACACAGCTATTCCTCCGTTCACTCAACATCCTACCTATTCTACCATAAGAGCTTATATAGCAATAACTAATATAACATGAAAATATGACAGAAACACATGCTGTTGCCCAAAAGTAAAAATCGTAGCTTTCCGCTATCCTACTAAAGCCGTTTCCTAATAAACAACGAGTTGTCCCTCTATTCGAGAAAGCTTTCCATGCAAAAATAGAAAACCGTTGATTTCCGTTCCAGGCGCTCCCTTTCCGCAGGCACGGCTTCAACTAATTTTTGCGGCTGTCGCCGCAAAAATGGATTTTCAGCTCGTGCTGTTCCTGCTGGAGTGTCGCGCCTTCCACTCCAATCAACTAGTATCGACTGCTAATATGATGTTTTGGTTTTAAAAAATACATCAAGATGATTAACGCTTTTCAATAGCTGTCTCACTGTTTAGTTTAGCCTTCTTAATATAGTAAGCTTGGACGTTTTTCATACAATTTTTATAGAAGTAAAAAAACGATAGGAGGCTGGGACATAACTAGAAAAATTTAAGGAACAGAGGAAAGGTGTTCATAAATTTTTGCTATATGGAGAACCTGGCTAACTTAGCTATTCTTACTTTTGCAATAAATAAAAAATTAGAAGGGTTACTAGTTGTTGGTAACGGAGGTGGTGACTCCGGCAGGAACAGCACATAATGTTAGACGCGGGCACAACGGCACAGCAAAAAAGTGTTAGATTGATGGCAGTCAATCTAACACTTTTTCTCTTTTGTCCCAGCCTCCTACCGTCTATGCTATCTTCACTAAAAGAAAAAACGTGCAATGTTAATCATCTATGCAGTTTCCGATTCCTTCGAGTGCACTCGCTTCATGAAATCGTTTACATCAGCAGGTACTTTACGATCTAATAATGACACGACAATAACGGATAGGAAACCGACTGGTACTGTTACGATGCCAGGGATTTTGAATTGTAGGAAACTTGGAAGTGTCCCTGGTAAGAAAATCATCCACATCGACACGAGGAGACCAATCACTAACCCTGCAATTGCTCCTTTTTCGGTCATCCCTCTCCACCAAATACCTAAAATAAAGATTGGTGTAAATGTACTTGCGGCAACCGTAAATGCTAAAGCAACTAAATGACCGATGGAAGCATCCTTTACGAGTAACCCAAGTCCGCCATATAGAATACCTAAAATAACAATCGCCACTTTTCCAGCAACTACACGCTGTTTTTGTGTAATATCTTTTTTCATAAAGCTAGCATATAAATCATGCGCTAATGCACCAGAGCTAGTAATAAATAATCCTGATAAGTTAGAGAAAATAGCAGCAAATGCCCCTGCAATCACAAGACCGAGCAGCCAATCGCCCCCTAATGCAAGCGCCGTTGTTGGAATAACCATGTTATTGCCACCAAGCACTAAATCTCTCATTACTTCCTCACTCGCAGTACCTGAAATGAAAATAGCACGACCAACAACCCCTAAAAATACGGCTAACAAGAAGAATGCACTCGCAATACCAATCGCCATTAAAGCAGATTTACGTGCAGCCTTAGCACTAGGATTTGTATAAAAACGCAATAAAATATGCGGTAACCCTATCGTACCTAATGCTAAACCAATGGTCATACTAATCGTTTGCCAAAACGTCGGGAAATAGAAGCCTGTCCCCGTCCACGCGGCACCATCAAAATTTATATCACTTCCATCCAAGGCATACGGTGATGTCCCAGTAATAGGTCCATTAAAGGAATTGATAGCTGCTAAAATTTTATCATAATGCAAGCCACCATACATCGCTGCAATAAGCATCACAATGAATGCACCTAGACGAATCCACAGCTCTAATGCTTGGTTGATCGTCGTGCCCTTCATACCACCGATTCCTACATAGAAAATCATCACGACACATGTAAAAATAATGCCAAATTCATAAGAAGTCCCAAAGAACATACTTAATATTTGTGCTGCGCCTAGTAGCTGTGGCGCCGCATAGAAACCTGAAATGGCTAAAACTACAATGACTGCGGCTAAACGAGCTCGTCTACTATGAAAGCGATAGGCTAAAAAGTCTGCTACGGTAAATGCACCAAATCTTCTTAATGGCACAGCAACAAAAATGGCTAATAGCGTCAAACCAATCGAGAAGCAAAATGCATAATAGGCTCCATCATAGCCTAATTGAAAGGTTAAACCAGCAATCCCTAAAAATGTAGCTGCACTTAAATAGTCTCCCCCGATAGCTGAACCGTTCGTAAACCATCCAAAGCTCCGTCCCCCAACGAAGAAATCAGATGCTGTTGTATTTTTTTTCGTTAAATACGTAATGTATACAATCGTTGCCATTAGGGCAATCGTTAATAACATTTTTGGTTCTAAAATTGTCTCTAACATTCAACCTACCCCCTTAAGTTGCACTACTTCGTTGACATCTCATATTTTTTCAAGCGCTTTTCATACAATGTCGTATGCACAAACGCAATCACAAAAGCCATCAACATCATGACGATTGTCGTGACAAACCAAGTAACGGTCATACCGCCCCACAATTTCTTAAACGCAAATTCAGGAGCAAACCAATTCATTACTGGAATAGTAAAAATTAAAATAAAATAAAATACCGTTAAGCTAAATCCTGTAGTAAACTCATCCTTCATAATTTTATGTGTTGTCGGATCTAACGGTGGCAAATCTTTCACATCTACAGTTCCAGCTTCTACGTACTCGTAATCATGACTTCCTGCCATATTACTAACCCCCTTTTGTATAGACGAATAATTATCTGAAATTTCAAATTATTATTCACTACAACTATTCTATTCTATTTTTCCAATAATATAGGTACAATATTTTGCTGTATTAGTACAAAATATTGCTATTTTAAGTTAAAATATTTCTAGTAACCTTCATTATATTTTTTGACTTTAGAAAGGGGCTGTTTAGTATTTTAGGCGTCGTATGGTACGTTGAGAATTCAATTGAAAAACAGCAAATGCTAGGGTGGTTAGAAGAATTCCTCCCTAACACATTTACTGAATGTACACAACCACGTGCACACGAGGTAGTTATATTCGTCTATGAAATTAGGGGATTATTTGATTGGATTAAGGTCAATCGGTTAAAGAAACATTATCCTAACAGTATTATTGTCCCAATTGTTGCAGTACACCTAGCGTACTCGGCAGGTATTGCCATTGAATTAAATTTACAAGCACTTCTTATAAAACCGTTGCACAAACAAAAGTTTTTACGAATTGTAAAAAAGCTTTATACTTCCCATAAAGAACAGCAAGCAAGTACAGTCACGATGCTTGAACTTTCGCAACAATTCCCTCAAGATCATACATCGCCGTTTCGCGAAGCGTTTTTAAGACGCTTAATACGGGGAGAAATCAACAATGAACAGGAAATTGTACAAGCCTCTTCCTTTTTATCAACTGACTGTATTCCCAATATCGTTTTCTTAATTCAAGGCTACGTAGATATTCAGCAAAACCGACCAATTCCTTACGATGCTAGTAGTGTAATTACAAATGTTTTTCGTCAACATTTTGCCGATAAAGCACCGTTGTCCTTTTTAAATTTCGAGCGTTACTTATTACTGCTAATGCGGATTCCTATAACGTATACATCTTTTAAACATTGGACAGAAGGCGTCACTACTTTACTGACGGTAATCGAGCAATTGAAAAACGATTATAGTATCCATCTTTTTATGGGCATTGGTGGTGTTTTTTTGCAATCTATGCAAGTCAAAGAATCCTATAGTCAAGCTAGAAAAGCACGTAGAAAGCCACCCGTCGATAATATTCATATACGATTTTATGAGGATTTAACGAAGCATGAACAGCTACAAAAGGCTATTCACTACATTGAAGAGCATTACGATGAACAGCTAGTTATTAGCGATGTAGCGAAATCTATTAATTTTAGTCCTACTCACTTTAGCCGATTATTTAAAAAAGAAACGGGTCGTAATTTTGTCGATTATGTAGCGTATACACGCATTATCAAAACACTCCCCTACTTGCGGAAATTTGACTACACCATTGAAAAAATCGCAGCAAGCTCGGGCTTTAATACACCCAATTATTACAGCCTTACATTTAAAAAATATGTAGGAATATCTCCAACGGATTACCGAAACACAATTGAAATATTGTTTAAATAAAGGTTACTTTTGCATGTTTGTATCCTAAAAGCTATTCATCTAGATATCCTCGCTTATCTCCCATTTATGGTCTACTTTCCACTATGTTCTTAATTTGGATCGGTATGTTCAACATGTTCCACGCATTTAAAAAAAATGAGCAGCCGATCTAAAATCATCGAGCTGCTCATTGTTCATTAATTTTTATACATAATATTTTTCAACAACTTCGGCACAACGAGCACACACTGTTGGATGTGCTTCATTTGTTCCAACTGTTGCAGAAATTGACCAGCAACGCTCACACTTTTCGCCTGTTGCTTTTTCAACAACAATGGAAACATGTTCTAACGCTAACGCTTCAGCAGGAGCTGATTCAATTGCTGCTACCTCAAAAGCAGAAACGATAGAAAGTTGGGCAAAATCAATGTTGGCATCATGCAATAATGTTAACACTTCTTGGTTAGCATAAACTGTTATTTTTGCTTCAAGAGACTTACCGATTGTTTTAGCATTACGCGCTTCTTCTAATGCTTTTAGAATATCATCACGCACTCCGATAATCGCTGCCCATTTGCCACGAAGCTCATCAAAGTTTGCTTGCTCATCTACTGATGGGAAATCAGTTAATTGCACTGACATCTCTTCTACAACACCTTGTGCATGTAAGTAAGACCACACCTCATCCGTTGTATGTGGAATAATTGGTGTCATGACTTTTACTAATGTCATTAATGTATCATACATGACTGTTTGCATTGCACGACGGTCTTTATTGTCATGCCCTTCAATATAAACAACATCTTTTGCGATGTCTAAGTAGAAAGAAGATAATTCTACAGCAACAAAGTTATTCACTGCATGGTAGACAGCCGCAAAATCATAGCGGTCGTAAGCACCACGCACCGTTTTTAAGACATCTTGTAAACGCATATAAATGTATTGATCCATTTCGCGTAAATCTGCATAGGCTACACGATCTTGTTGTGGATTGAAATCAGCTACATTACCGTGTAAGAAACGGAATGTATTACGGATTTTACGGTACACTTCAGACACTTGTTTTAACATATCCATAGAAATACGCACATCAGCCGTATAATCTACAGATGCTACCCATAGACGTAAAATATCAGCACCATATTGGTCCATTACCTTTTGAGGGATAATAACGTTTCCTAGTGACTTACTCATTTTGCGACCATCGCCATCAAGAACGAAACCATGCGTTAATAAGCCTTTATAAGGCGCATAGCCATTAATCGCCACAGATGTAATTAACGAAGAGTTAAACCATCCACGGTGTTGATCAGAACCTTCTAAGTAAAGATCCGCTGGATATTTCAGTCCACGTTCAACTAGCACACCTTGGTGAGATGAACCTGAGTCAAACCAAACGTCCATAATATCATTTTCTTTCGTAAACTCACCATTCGGGCTACCTGGATGTGTAAAGCCTTCTGGCAATAATTCTTTCGCAGTCATTTGGAACCAAATATTTGAACCATGCTCACGGAATAATGCAGAAATATGCGCAATTGTTTCTGGTGTAATGATTGGTTCACCATTTTCAGCATAGAAAATTGGAATTGGTACACCCCATGCACGTTGACGAGAAATAACCCAATCGCCACGATCACGAATCATATTATAAAGACGTGTTTCACCCCAAGCAGGTGTGAATGTCGTCGATTTAACCGCTGCTAATAATTCATCACGGAAGGCATCGATAGACGCAAACCATTGTGGTGTAGCACGATAAATAACTGGTTTTTTTGTACGCCAGTCATGTGGATACGAGTGCGTAAAGAAGCTTAATTTTTCTAATGCGCCAACTTCTTCTAATTTGGCAGTAACCATTTTATTTGCATCATTGTAGAAGACACCTTCAAAACCTGGTGCTTCGTCTGTATAACAACCGCTGTTATCCACTGGACTAAGAATAGGTAAACCATAAGCTTTCCCAATTTGATAGTCATCTTCACCATGTCCTGGAGCTGTATGAACACAACCTGTACCTGCTTCCGCAGAAACATGTTCTCCGACCATCACAAGCGATTCACGGTCGTAAAATGGATGTTGGGCTACAAGACGATCTAATGCTTCCCCTTTTACTTCTTGCACAACTTCGTACGTTTCCCATTCAAGCTCTTTTGCAACTGTTTCTAACAATTCTTTCGCGATAATGAATTTTTTATCTGCTACTGCCACAACTACATAGATAAACTCTGGATTTAACGAAATCCCTAAGTTTGCAGGTAGTGTCCAAGGTGTAGTCGTCCAAATAATAAATTTCGCATCGGCTGGCACAACGCCTTTTGCATCTTTAAGGGCAAAGCTGACATAAATAGAAGCTGATTTAACATCTTTATATTCAATTTCTGCTTCCGCTAATGCAGACTCAGATGAAGGCGACCAATATACTGGTTTTAAGCCTTTATAAATATAGCCTTTTTCCGCCATTTTACCGAATACTTCAATTTGACGCGCTTCAAATTCTGGTTTTAACGTAATATATGGGTTTTCCCAATCGCCACGAATGCCTAGACGGCGGAATTGTGCACGCTGATTGTCAATTTGCTCATAAGCATATTTTTCACAAAGCTCACGGAAATCTGCAATGGACATTTCTTTACGTTTAACACCTTTGTTTGTTAAAGCTTGTTCAATTGGTAAACCATGTGTATCCCAACCTGGAATATAGTTGACATGATAGCCAGTCATGGAGCGATGGCGTGTAATCATATCTTTTATCACTTTATTTAACGCATGGCCAATATGAATATCACCATTTGCATATGGAGGGACATCATGTAACACATACTCTGGGCGACCAGCTGTACGCTCCATTTGTAATTTATTGATGTCCATCTCATTCCATTTTTCTTGCATTTTTGGTTCATTTGCTGGTAAGTTCCCACGCATAGGAAAATCCGTTTTCGGCATTAATAAGGTTTCTTTATATTCAACCATTTGTAATTCCTCCTTTATTTTTTGCAAACAGAGAACAACTGCTTAGCATCCATGGCATACAGCTTCTTAAAAGCCTCAGCAAAGTGAATGCAACACGACTTGCGCTTAATATTTAAACAATGCTATTTCGAATGTCCTGCGAATGATGCCCCAAAGTCAAAACAGTAACAACAAAAAAGCCCCTCAATCCCTGTAAGGGACGAGAAGCTTGAACTCGCGGTACCACCCTAGTTGTAGTACATAATATACTACCGCTTGAAAGCACGTTAACGTTGTGCGCTCCGAAATAACTTACTAGCCGTTCAGTTATTTAGCTCAGAAGTGATTTTCTTTGTTATTTGCTTGTATGGGCTCCCACTATCCCCAAATCGCTTGTCAACGCCTAACAAATACTGTCTTCGTCTCTGCCTCTATGCATATAAGTGCTTATTTTATTTACTATTACAATAGTATATGGAAATCCACGAATTGCGTCAAGTCATATTCATCACATGATACCTTCACTTTTTTAAGTAAAAGCCTTATTTACATTTCTTCTGACTCTTGTGCTTCCTCAACAGAAGACTGAATTTCGGTTAAATCAATATCATACTGCAATAAATGATCCCAATCATCTGCATTCAGTAAATCTAACTGTGCTTCTACAAGCATTTTAAAACGATTGCGGAAAACCTTTGATTGTTTTTTCAGTTCATCTATCTCGATTGTTACTTTACGTGCTTTCGTTAATGCCTCATTGACGATGCGATCAGCATTTTTTTCTGCTTCCTTCACAATAAGCTTTGCTTCTTTTTGCGAATTTCTGCGTACTTCATCAGCCGCCTCTTGGGCAACAACTATAGATTTTTGTAATGTTTCCTCTAAAGAATTAAAATGTCTCGCTTGCTCTAAAGCCATTTCTAATTGCTTATCGACTTCTTTTTTCTCACGCAGTAGTTTTTCATAATCTTTAATGATTTGATCTAAAAATTCATTTACTTCATCTTCAGCATAACCTCTGAAAGATTTTGTAAACTCCTTATTATGTATATCAATAGGTGATAATGGCATACGATCCTTCTCTCCTTTACATGTACATTCGTAATTCTTATTATACAATTGTTCTAACAACTTAGCAGTAAAAATAAATGGAAATTACATGTTTTTTAGCCTTTTTGGGTCAATCGACCGATTTGTAAACGGATTTTATCTTTCTTTGTTCGGCCTTCAGTCATTATTATTTTCACTCGACCACTTCCACGTACTGACAAAATATCACCTTCTTGACATTCAAAAGCAACTGCATCTCGTTCAGTCCAGTTTACTCGCACTTTCTTTCCCGTAATAAGTGCTTGGGCTTTTTGACGAGAAATCTTTAATACGGTTGCGATAATGACATCTAAACGCATTGAAGAAACCGTATGTGACTCCTCCTGCCAGTCCTCTTCATTTTCGATCAGCACTTGAAACTCTTTCATCGATTCGACATGTACTTTTACTTTCCCAATCCCCGTTAAATGAAGGCGTACATAATCTGCCACCTCTTTTGCCACCACAAACTGTACTTGTTGTTCATTGACACGAATATCCCCGAATTTGGCACGATCAAGCCCTAAAGATAAAAGGGCACCGAGTACATCTGGATGACGCAATTGCACAAACCTTGCAGGATAGTGAATAGTAAAGACTTTCAGCTGGTAATCTTCCTTCTGGGGTTCAAAATACGTTGGGAAAATAAGCATGCGCTGACGTTCTGCCTCATGAAATAGACCATCACTTGTTGTATGGAGCACATTATTTTGCCCAATAACAGATGCTACAATAAAACGCTGCCTTGGGTCTAAAAAGTCAGTAAGTTTAGGGGCATAACGATCTTCTACCTCGCGCTGCCAGCTTACCACCTGCTCAATAAAGGGTTGCTCATCCTTCCTAAAATGTTGTATTAAATGCTCCATCTATCGTTCACCTCATCTACCTCATCCATTTGTTCATTCATTAGAAACTACTACTTTTTTAAGCCTAGTATTTCCCCTTTACACAAAAAATCCCCACCAACTGTGAGGATTTTGACTAAAACATAAAGAATATTTTTTGAATTACAATAAAAAGCCCGTTTTTAATAAAATTTAACATAAATATTGCTACAATCGGAGAAATATCAATCATACCAATAGTTGGAATAAATTTTCTAAAAATCCCTAAATACGGCTCACATACTTTTTCTAAAAAACGGCCAATTGCTGAACTTTGAGCAGCTGGTACCCAAGACATTAAAACATATGCAACTAGCATAAATGAATACACAGTAAATGCTAAATCCACATAATGCAAAATGATATATAAAGTCATATAAACTACAATCCTCGCTATTAATTATCGTCTAAAATAAAATTTGAAATTTCGCCAGACACTTCAACATTATCTGGTGTGCATAAGAAAATATCTTTGCCTATACGTTGAATATCTCCTCCAAGTGCATAGACTGTACCACTTAAAAAGTCAATGATTCTTATACCTTGTTCTCGATCGATACGTTGTAGATTCACAATCGTTGCACGTTTGTTCTTTAAGTTTTCTGCGATATCTTGTGCCTCTGCATAAACTCTCGGTTCTACTAATACAACTTTCGCACCCTTTGTATTCATTGCTGCTTGTAAACTGACAATATTATTATTGGCAGCTGTACTTTGCGGTACAATTTCATGAATCTGTGCTTTACGTTCCTTAATGACCTTTTTAGGTTTAGCTGCATGAATCGGTTGTTGCTGCACGGGTTGTTGCTGTTGAATAGGAGCTTGCGTGATTTCTTCTTCTAATTCTTCTTCAAGATAAAAGAAGTTTTTAATTTTATTTTTCATGCTCATCCTGTTCCCCTCTTTCATTTCCAACAAGAGCCGTTCCGACTCGAACGAATGTAGCTCCTTCCTCTACCGCTATTTCAAAGTCATTAGACATGCCCATTGATAACTCGGTACAAGGCGCGTGTGCGAATCCTCGTTCGGCTATTTGCTGTTGACATTGTTTTAATTGCTTAAAAACAGAGCGAATGATTGTTTCGTCCTCTGTATTTGGTGCCATTGTCATTAGACCTACAACTTGAATTTTCGTAAAGTTTTGTAAAGATTCAATAAATGTAACTGCGTCATCAATCGTTAAACCATGCTTCGATTGTTCACCTGACACATTAACTTGTACAAAACATTTTACAGGTTTTGTTGCTCTTTTTTCAATCTCTTCAGCTAAACTTAAACGATCTAATGAATGTAAGTAATCAATTTCATTAATAACTTGTTTTACTTTTCGAGTTTGTAATGATCCAATATAATGCCAGTGTACATTTGCTTGAATGGCTTCAATTTTTTGCTTTAAGCCCTCAGGACGATTTTCACCTAAATGTATAAGCCCTGCATCAATTGCTTCTTGTGTTCTTTCAACGGAAACCTCTTTCGTTACAGCAATAACTTGAACGTTAGTTGCTTCACGATTTGAGCGTTGTTGTGCTGCTTGTATTTGACTATTAATTTTGTCTAAATTTGTTAAGATTTTCGTCACTGTTTTTCCCAACTTTACAACTTAGTTTCCTTTATTGTAACAAGCAACTCTTGATTTATCAATGAATAGCCTGACCTATTAATACTGATACATCCACGTTGCTTAAACGACATGAGAGGCTACAGTCTTACTGTTCAAAAAATAGAAGCAAGCCACACAGATGCTATGATTCTACGATAATGCCTTTACTAGAATGACATCCTTTCCTACAACAAGAACATCCTTCATATGGACTTTTCTAATCGACTCTTCTCCTCTAAAAAAACCTAGATACTTTCTCGGCTCTGCAATCATAAACGCAGTTACATAGCCAGTTTCTTTCGATACCTCTGCATCTACGACAAAGCCTAAAAAACGTCCATTGCCTGCTTCTATTACTTCTTTTTGCTGTAACATTGAGAAACGCATTTGTATCCCTCCTACTAAATCAATACCACTCATTCCAGTGTCAATTTTAATTTAAGCTAAAACTTGCATTGTTAAATGCTAACTTGCTGCCACACAGAGCAACATGCTCACATTATTGTTCTTTATTAGCTTTAATAAAATCTATGACATGTACCATCGTTTTATTTTTATCAATGAAGATAAAATGCGCACCGAAAGTTTCGGGTGCGCATTGTCTACTCACTTATAATCTTTCTGCATTGTTTCAATGGCATTTTTTTCAAGACGTGAAATTTGCGCTTGGGAAATCCCTAATTCTTTAGCAATTTCAGTTTGTGTCTCACCATAATAAAAACGCTTTGCTACAATCATTTGCTGACGTACATCTAATTTTTGCAAACTTTCCTTCACCGACACGTAGGCAACCCATTGATCTTCCGATACATCATCATCACGTAATTGGTCCATCATATAAACAGCGTCTCCACCGTCTGCATAAATAGGCTCTTGTAATGATACTGGGTCTTGAATGGCATCTAAAGCGAATAATACATCTTCCTTTTTCATGTCAATCATTTCAGCAATTTCTTCAATCGTTGGTTCTCGCAAATTATCGGTTATCCATTGTTCTTTTGCCTGCATCGCCTTATACGCAATATCTCTAAGAGAACGAGAAACACGTAGTGCATGATGATCACGCAGATGGCGACGAATTTCACCAATGATCATTGGTACAGCATATGTTGAAAATCGCACATTATGCTTTAAATCGAAATGATCAATGGCTTTCATGAGGCCAATACAGCCTACCTGAAATAAATCATCTGCCTGTTCACCCCTATAGGCAAATCGTCCGACAATACTTAGCACTAACCTTAAATTGCACATTACAAGCTCTTCCCGAATCTCGGTTTCTCCTGCTTGTAATCGAATGAAGAGTTCCTTCATTTCTTCGTGCTTTAAAATTGGCAAAGTCGATGTATCTAAGCCGCAAAGATCTACTTTTGTTCGCATATTCGATTCCTCCGGATGTTATTCTCTGACTAAACCGTTACATCAGTTTGTCCGACAGAATCGAGAATATGCAGAAAAAGCGCGACCAATTTTAGGTAGGATAAATTTCCCTATCTAAGATATTGGCTGATTTAAATTTTCTCGTAAATCTTGAATAATTTTCTTTTCTAGCCTAGAAATATATGATTGCGAAATACCTAAATGATCGGCTACTTCTTTTTGTGTCATTTCAATTTTTCCGTTTAAACCGAAACGACATTCCATAATATATCTTTCACGTGCACCTAATAAATTAATGGCATGGAACATATGTTGTCGTTCAATTTTCTTTTCAACATTATCTAAAATAATATGTTCCTCTGTGCCTAAAATATCAGACAATAATAATTCATTTCCGTCAGCATCAGAATTTAGTGGCTCATCTAGTGAAACTTCACCCTTCATGCGACTCGTTTTACGTAAATGCATCAAAATTTCATTTTCAATACAACGTGATGCGTACGTTGCAAGTTTAATATTTTTATCTGTATTGAACGTTTCAATCGCCTTTATTAAGCCAATCGAACCAATACTAATTAAATCTTCAATCGGCGTACCCGTATTATCAAAACGTCTAGCAATATAAACAACAAGACGTAAATTACGTTCAATAAGTGTATCTCTAGCTCGTAAATCTCCGTTCATAAAGGATGCAATGACTGTGACTTCTTCTTCTCGACTTAGTGGCACTGGCAATGAATCATTTCCCCCTATATAGTACGTTTCACGACTCCGAAACTTACCCCATAATTTTTTCAAGCTAGCAAGTAGCCTAAGAAGCAATAGTTCTCCCCCTCTATGAGTTATTTGAAAGCGCTGAAAAATGTAAAATTGCTGCTGTGCTATGTGGAAAATTTTTAGCTTTTTTCGTTAACACGATATATTCATTTGTTTTCACTTGTGATGACTCGCCTTTTATATGCCATTCATCAAAGCGAAAACCTAAAACTACTGTTTGTTGCTGTACAGTATTAACATGAATAAATCGAATAAGACGCTGATAATCTACTGAAAACATTGATACATCGTAAGGATCTGTTTCTCGCCATTGCATTAATGCTTCACGAATTGTCACTGGTAAATAAGGCCGTAGCGCTGCATATGAAACAAAATGGACAGGTTTTCCCGATAACGGCTCGATACATTGATTGCCTGTATCTACAAATGCCGAAAGTGGAATTTCTTTGTCAAAAACCTTCAAGGTTGTTTGAAATACAAATTGTCCACTTACTCGCTCCAGCTTAACAAAGCCCCATTGCTTATAAAAAATGATTAAATTACCAACTGCGAGCAATAAGCAAAGTACAATAAAATGCATGACAGAAAGATTCTTTAAATACGGTTGTAATGCTGTTAACAGTCCGCCGATAACGATGGTAGCTGTCAGGACAATCGGCCTTTGCTTTTGAAAGCTTCGAAGCTTAAAGCGAAAGGCTAGACCGATTAGTACAATGAAACTTAGCACAATCGTAAGCAGCGTTTGATCACCAATTACAGCTATTAAACTACTAATTATTGAACTCATTAATAATCTCGTATTCTTTACAAAAACGCCTGTAACTTTTGCTGTAAACGTCAGTATTGCTAGATTATAAAGCGTATTAATGAGCACCAGCCATTCTCCATACATAACAGCCGCCTCCTACTTACAAAGTTAGCATGCCAGCGCTACAAATATTGTCAAACAATCGCATGATTTTCTAAAAATGTTTTGACAAAAAACATCGTTTCCTTACACAAAAAGTGCCAGTCACGCAAACAATTCTGAATTGTTTGCGTGACTGGCACTTAAAAAACTCGTATTTTACATGATGTAAAATACGAGTTTTGATTATCCACGATTTTTACGGTTACGTAAAAATGCAGGTACTTCTAACATATCATCTTGTGCATAATTTTGATGATTTTGACGCGGTTGTTCTTGTTGTACATGAACTTCTTGACGTTGCTCACGAATTGGCGCTTGTTGTTGTGGAGCAGCTTGTCGATTATTATTAATGCTCGGACGCGCATTTCCTCGGTGTTGTTGTAATGCCTCTTCTGAGAAGCCTGTTGCAATCACCGTAACAATGATTTCATCTTTTAAATTTTCATTAATAACCGAACCGAAAATCATATTCACTTCTTCATCTGAAGCCGATGCCACAATATCTGCTGCTTCTTGTACTTCAAATAAGCTTAGGTTAGAACCACCTGTTATGTTCATCAGTACACCTTTAGCGCCATCAATAGATGATTCGAGTAATGGACTTGAAATTGCTTTTTTAGCAGCTTCTGCAGCACGATTTTCACCTGTCGCAATACCAATACCCATTAACGCAGAACCTTTGTTAGACATAATTGTTTTTACGTCCGCAAAGTCTAGGTTGATAAGACCTGGTGTTGCAATTAAATCCGAAATACCTTGTACACCTTGACGTAAAACGTTATCCGCTTCACGGAAAGCTTCCAGCATCGGAGTCGATTTGTCGACAATTTGTAAGAGCTTGTCGTTTGGAATGACGATCAAAGTATCTACAGCTTCTTTCATGCCTCCGATACCACCGATTGCCTGTGTTTGTCGTTTGCGCCCTTCAAAAGTAAACGGTCGTGTTACGACACCTACTGTTAGAGCTCCTAAATCGCGGGCAATTTGTGCGATAACTGGTGCAGCACCAGTACCTGTGCCTCCACCCATTCCGGCTGTAACGAATACCATATCCGCTCCGCGTAATACTTCTTCTAATTGTTCACGGCTTTCTTCTGCCGCTTTTTTCCCTACTTCTGGATTAGCTCCTGCTCCTAAACCACGTGTAAGCTTTGTACCGATTTGTAGCTTAATTTCAGCTTTCGATAAATTTAAAGCCTGTGCATCCGTGTTCACAGCGATAAAATCAACGCCTTGTACACCATGCTCTATCATTCGGTTAACAGCGTTGTTACCGCCACCACCCACACCAATGACTTTTATAACTGCAAGTTGATCGACACTTGTATCAAATTCTAACATTCTTTTTTCCTCCCACGGTAACTCGACTCTGTATCATTCATTACGCATTCAAGTTAATCAAAAAATTTATCAAATAATTTTTTTGCTCTACCGATTACGCTTCCTTTTGATTCTGAAGGTGCAGCATATTCTTGCTTTTTAGATGCAGGCGCTTGTGCACCAACAACCGCATATTCAATAGGCTGCGTATTCGTACCTTTTCCGTAAAAATCATCTTCTAAATAGGCGTAACGAATCAGTCCAACTGCCGTCGTAAATGAAGGCTCTCTAACGCCAATATAATCTGGAGTATATATTCTAACACGCGTTTGCAGTATTTGGCGTGCTAATTGAGCAATACCATCTAGCTTTGCAACACCACCTGTTAAAACAACACCGCCTGGCAAATCGCGAACGCCTAAACGTGCTAACTCATCAATTACTAGTTCAAATAATTCTTCTAATCTTGCACCAATAATTTCAGAAATATAGCGTTGGCTGTACTGATCCCTAGAATCTGTACCTACAACTGGCACTTCAAACAGTTCATCGTCTGAAGCATCATCGTAAAAGGCATGTCCAAATTGGTGTTTTATTTGCTCCGCTTGATCTGTCGGTGTTTTTAAAACAATTGAAATGTCTTTTGTAATATGGTCACCACCTACTGGAATAACACCAGTGTGTGTCAGTAGCCCTTCTTCAAATACTGCAATAGTCGTTGAGCCACCACCCAATTCAATAAATGCTGTTCCTTGGTTTTTCTCATCTTCCGTTAATGCAAAAAAACCAGCAGCCAGTGGTTGTAAATATATTTCTCTAATGCTTAATCCTGCTTTCTCTACGCAACGAAGTACATTGTGTAACAACGTTTTAGAGGTCGTAATCATTGTCGCGTCCATTTCGAGACGAATACCTATCATACCTCGTGGATCTTTAATTTCATCTAAATTATCTACTATAAACTGTCTAGGAATGATGTTGACTAATTCACGTTCAGGAGGTATTGACATGACTTGTGCAGATTCTACCACTCTGTCTAAATCATCATCTGTAATTTCTCTATTTTCACTATTTACAGCGACAACACCTTTAACTAGTTGTAACATCGTCTGGTTCGCTGGAACGCCTAAAACGACTTCATCGATTTGATAACCAGTCATCCGCTCTGCTTGTTCTACTGCTTTCCGAATAGACTGAACTGTTGCATCAATATCAACAATCGCACCTTTTCGAACACCATTCGATTTTACATTACCGACCCCAATTACATGTAATTGTCCGTCGCTCATTTCACCTATTAATACTTTGATAGAGGAAGATCCTATATCGAGTGATATATACAATTCCTGCTGATTCAATTCGCTGCACCTCCTTGAAAATGCTCTTAATTTCATTCTATTGTAAATCTTGCATAATGTCTAAGCAAATCGAGTATTTTGGTCAATTTTTCTCTCATTCTATGGAAGTTTTCTTCTTGTTGTGACGTTTTTCATCTAACCGAGTTAGTAAAATACGCCTAATGATTGCTATATTTTGGAACAAACGTACTCCAAAAGCGAAAATGGCTGCTAAATATAAGTCTACACCTAAATTCACACCTAAAAATGCCAGTCCCGCCGCAAGAACTATATTAAAAAAGAAACCTGATACAAATACTTTATCGTCATATACTTGCTGTAATTGAGCTCGTATACCGCCAAATAACGTATCTAAAGCAGCCAGCACTGCTATAGACAAATAATTTTCATAAATAGAGGGGATTTGGATATTTGTTAACAAGCCTAATGCTAGTCCAAGCACCAAACCTAGAAATGGTAGCCACATAGTTTATTCTCCTTTTTTGACCTCTGTTAAATAATCATTCGTCAATGGCTGATCGAATGCCGGTATGGTTACCAATTCAGTCGGCTCCTCTATCACTAAATTAAAATTATCTAAATAAAATGAATCGATAAATGTTGAAGCTTGAATGGAATTATACATTTTTTGAGCTGCCTTAAATGTCGTTGTCCCAACATAAATTTCGAATGGTGGCGAAGACAGTGCTACACTGTTCACTGTTGTTTTCCCATTGATGTCCCTAATAGCTGTGGTATGAACAATACGATTTCCATCAATTGCAACACTAGCAGCATCATATTTAAATAATTCATTCAGTAATTGGGTCAGTAAGTCTGGAGAAATCTCTTTTATTTCATACCCCATTGCTACTAATTCTGGGGCTGGCTCCACTCGAAGTATCACCCCAGGACCTGTTATATCCGTAAGACCTGCCTGTTGTTTTAAACGATTTACTGTCTCATTTAAAACACCTTGTAAATTAGTTTTTTCAGATTGCTCATAGCGACCCACTACCTCATTGAGTGAGCGAATATCTGCTAATAATGTGGAATGCCTTTTCTTTTCTTCTGCTAATTCCTCTCGTATGGCCCAAATATCTCGTGTATCTCGCTCAGCTGGTTTTTGAATGGTATTGTATTGTACCGCTATCATCAAACCGATAATAAATAGCACGATCGTTATTCGGGTGTACATATTTTTTTTCAAAATAGCCCCTCCTAGACGCATCGCAAACAATTACTCCTTGATATCATCAAATTTTAGACTTTGCATTTCATAAATACAAATAATGATCTAGGACATCCACAGGAGGCTTAACATAACTTTCTGCCCATGTTTAACTTTCTACTTTGACATTAGGCATCATTAACTTTTGATTTTCTTCTAAGGACACCACAATGTTGTCATTTAGCAACTGATCTACTACACCACCACTTAAGTTCAATGAAGCGCGGAGTGTCGCCGAATCCCCAATTGCCTCGATGACAAATGGAGCTGGGTGTTGCTTGCCGTCAATTGTAATAACAGGGCCATTACATCTAATATAAGAATTCGCCATGACCCGTTGTCCATTAATGGCAATCGCTTGTGCTCCAGAAATTTTTAATTCATTTAGCAACTTAAAAACATGACTTTCGTGGACGATATAATCATTAGGGTTTACAGATTTAGGATCGTAATCACCATCTTGAAGTGTAATACGTATACCCTTTCCTTCTGAATCTAAATCACCTAACAATAATCGTAAATCTTCTGCTTCTTGAACTAAGTTCTTAGAATCCTTTTCATTTGATGCAAATTTCTTTTCATAGTGCCGAATCTTTTCTTGTAACATGTTGGCTTCTTCTGTGAGTTCTTTATTGCGCTCTTGTTGTTCAATGAGCTCCTCACGATATGAATCTTCTTGTTCAAATAGCTCTGATTTAATGGCGCTACTTTGGCGATTGTCCTTCGCTTGGTTGTAAGAATAGCCGATGATAAACCCAGTTGTTATGCAAACGATGAGCAGCTCAAATTGTTTCCTCGTAAAGAAATTCCCTTTGCTATTCTGTTTCTTGTTGTTCATCTTCATTCACTTCCTGATTGGCCACTTTTCCATCAGGGTTGTCCTCCATATCAATGTTCACTTTGTTGTACTCATCATTAAAGGGACGGTAATAAGAGCCGACTTCTATGTCGATAACTCCCTTTTCTAAATCTGCAATTTGCGCAACAATGGATGGATAATAATTTAGCTTTTCAGCTAATGTTGGTATCACTGCACGTACTTCATAGCCGTCATTCATATAAAGCTTGACCGCATTAGGATTGGCCTTATTACTGTTAGTATTGACTTGTGAGATTAAAGCTAAAACTTCAGGTTTTAAACGGGCTAATTGTTCTACAAGCTTGTTAATGGTCTTTTCCCCCGTTATGCCAATAAAAACGGGCGCATCAATCGGGATATTGTCGCCAGCTTGCTCAAATTTTTTACCGTTCTCTAATAATGGGTAATAGGTTCCATCACCCGCTAGATACGCAACTTTTTTCCATTCCTTAATATCAATCGTTACGCCTCTCAGCCATTTACGCTTCACTTGTACCTCTTGCACCCATTTGTCCTTTAGTATAGCCTGTTCTACATCTTTAACCGTAAAACCCCACATCGACTTTCCTGGTGCAAGTGTACTAGCATCTAAGTAATATTGCTCGTCAGCTAGTTTAGCACCGTTCACCGTAATGTTTTTAATATCACTGTAAGGAGATTGAAAATAAAGGAGTACAGCTAGCACCAAAAAGAAAAGTAATATTAGGACTATGAATTTACGATTTGTACGCTTTTTTCGTCGCAGTTTTAGCGTAGGGATGCGATCTTCTATATCAATTACTTTCTCCATAAAAGTACTCCTCCTTTATATTTATTTCGCTAATTGATAAATAATACCTATTATTAACCACATTGTTACTAAAGATGTTCCACCATAGCTAATAAAAGGTAATGTGACACCGGTTACAGGAACCAAACCGATTACTACTGCAATATTTAAAAATGCCTGCACCGTTAACATTGTCACAAGTCCAATAATGGCGTAATAGGATGTTCTTGATTTAGCCTGTACTGCAAACTTATAACCAGCGTATATTGTCAACACAAACAGCGCTAAAATAACAAGTCCACCTACTAAACCGATTTCTTCTAAAATAATCGCATAAATAAAATCATTTTGTGGTTCAGGTAAATACAAGAACTTTTGTCTACTTTGGCCAAAGCCATGTCCAAAAATCCCTGCTGGACCAATTGCCATTAACGATTGTACAGCTTGGAAACCACTGACTAAAGGGTCGGCTCATGGATCAAGAAACGCTTCAATTCGTTTAAGTCGATAAGGTGCTGTTGCAATCAATCCTACTAATCCAGCAACTCCCGCTACCATAATCATTGCATAAAGTTTTAACGGATAACCTGCCACAAATAACAGTAAAAAAACAGAGACAACGAGTATAAAAACAGAGCCAAAATCGGGCTGAAGCATAATCAGTGCAACCGGTATTATTACTATTACGGCATGACGCCAATTTACTACTGGTGTTCCGGTTTTATGTTGCGCCAATATATGACTCATGTAAACAAGAACGGTAATTTTCGTTATTTCAGCAGGTTGTATGGTTAATGGTCCAACACCAATCCAACTTTGTGAACCATTTCGCTCAAGACCAATCCCTGGTATAAGAACAAGGACAAGTAAAACCAACGAAAATAGATAAGCCATCTTCCAAAAGGATTGCTCTTTCAAGATTTCTAATCGAATCGTGATGAAAAACACGACAATGCCTACCCCAAAATACAAACTTTGTTTCATATAAAACGGCATTTTTCCACTATAATGAACGGCACTCCAATAGGTACCTGCAGAATAGACGAAAATAATGCCGATTACTGATAGCATCAAAGTTGTGACGAGCAATAAATAGCTTTCTTTCCCTCTCAGTAATGCCATCCTTCCACGTCAAGTATATTCTAAAATAGTTACAGGCTCGTTACAGCTTCATTACAGCATCAATAAAAACATCCCCACGGATTTCAAAGCTGTCATATTGATCCCAACTTGCACAGGCAGGTGATAATAAAATAACATCTCCTTCTGCAGACATTGGTGCGGCATAATGAACTGCATCCTCTACATTTTGAGCAATGACCGTTTGTGAAACTCCACAAGACTTAGCAAATTCTACAAAGCGTAAGCCCGTTTCACCGAACGCTACTACACCTTTGACATGCCCCATGCAAGGTCGTAACTCTTCAAAAGAATGTCCACGGTCTAAACCACCCGCTAGCAAAATAACGGGTGCTTGGAATGCATCCAGCGCACTTTTCGTTGCTAGGCAATTAGTTGCTTTAGAATCATTATAAATTTTCCGTCCATTCCACTCACGGACAAATTGGGTACGGTGGCGGACACCTCCAAATTTAGCTAAAACCTCTTCCATTTTAGCTTTTTCGCAGCCGATCAATATACAAGCTGCTACTGCCGCTAAAATATTTTCTAAATTATGTTTACCTGGCAATGCAATAATCGCTCTGTCCATAAACGGTTCACCTTGCCAATAGATTGTTGTATCATCGGCACTAATCCCTTGCTCGGTACGTCCTTTCGAAGAAAAAGGAACTTTCTGTGCATTGGATTTTGCAGCATAGCCCACAACAATCGGCTGATCCGCATTGAAAATGAAATAATCTGTTTCATCTTGATTGCGTGTTACGCCAAATTTTGCTTCAGCATAGTTATCAAACGTACCGTGATAATCAAGGTGTGCATCATAAAGATTTGTTAATATAGAAATTTTTGGTTTAAATGTTTTAGTACCCATCAGTTGGAATGATGAAAGCTCTGTCACAATGACATTATCTTCTTGCGCTTCTTTTGCTACTCCACAAGCTACGGTCCCAATATTACCTGCGATTAATGGCTTCTTCGCACCATTTTCCAGCATTTCAAATATTAATGTCGTCGTTGTCGTTTTACCATTAGAACCAGTAATACCAACAAATGGTGCATCACTAATTAAATAAGCAAGCTCTATTTCTGTCCATACAGGAATTTCACGTTTTATCGCATCTGCTACGATGTTATTGCTATATGGGATACCTGGATTTTTGACGACTATTTCAAAGCCTTCATCAAGTAAATCCTCGGGATGACGACCACAAATAACGGTAATGCCTTTTTGCAATAGACCTTGTGCATCAGGGCTTTCATCAAACGGCTTAGAATCATTGACTGTCACAAAGGCGCCAAGCTCATGTAAAATCTCCGCTGCTGCAACACCACTTTTAGCTAGGCTTAAAACAAGGACTTTTTTATGTTGTAAATCTGTATACTCTCTCATTAGAACGCCTCCGATAAGACTGCAATCAATGCTACTGCTAAAGCAGTTGACCAAAAGACAAGTACAACTTTCCATTCTGACCAACCTGATAATTCAAAATGATGGTGGATAGGACTCATTTTAAAAATACGTTTTTTGCGAATTTTAAAGCTACCCACCTGCAAAATGACAGATAGTGTTTCAATAACAAACACTAATCCAACTAATACAAGTAAAAACTCTTCTTTAACTAAGACAGATACCATCGCTAATGCACCACCGAGTGCAAGTGAACCGGTATCTCCCATAAATACCTTTGCAGGGTTTGCATTGAATAGTAAAAACCCTAACAAAGCACCCGTTACCGCAAATGTAAATAAAGCGATATCAGCTTGATCTTGGAATAGCGCAATTACACCGAATGCCGCAAAAGCAATAGAAGCTGTACCTGCCACTAGCCCGTCTAGACCATCTGTTAGGTTAACAGCATTAGAGAAACCAACTAACCAGAAAATTAAAAACGCTACATAAAAAATACCAAGATCAATTGTCCAGTCTGTAAAAGGAATAGCTAATGTGGTATCAAAAGAACTTGCGTGTAATAAGAAGTATGCAAGTATTGCGATGACAATTTGCCCTATTAACTTTTGAATAGATGTCAACCCAAGATTGCGTTTAAAGATAACCTTCAAGCCGTCATCTAAAAAGCCAATCAAGCCAAAGCCTACGAGCACAAGTAAAAGGACCACAGTTTGTGAGGTGAATAAATCTAAAAAGCTGCCAATGCCAACTGTTGTAAGGATGATGGCGATTAAAAAGATAATGCCCCCCATTGTTGGTGTACCTGCTTTTTTCATGTGTGATTTTGGTCCTTCTTCACGAATACTTTGCCCAAACTTCAATCGACGAAGAAGTGGAATACTAATTGGTGCCAAGATAACTGTTACTATAAAAGCAATAGCTAAAATGGTAAGCGTTGTTGCGAGTTTCATTGAAAAATCTCCTTTAAATCTTGTTTCACTTTCTTCTTCACGAAAAAAGCACAAACTCTCATATAATTATTACTACCCTTCATAATAATAGTGGTTCTTTCCCTTTTTTTAAAGGTAAAGTTACATTAGTTCACTAAATATAAATGAATGGTGCCGTCTTGTTTGATAACACTATCCACTTCAGGTAATTGACTACCAATTTTAGCTCCTTCTCCATGCCATTCAATACGGAATGGATAATGTTGCTTGGCAATGTCATCCTTCGTTTGACCAATAAAACTAGGTACTTTCACAGTAAGTGGGTCACCCCAACGATAATCCTTTTCAAGCTGTTCCTTTGATTTTTCAATGCCAATAAAAGGTGCTACATCTTCAATAATTTGACCAACAATCGGAGCCGCTACCACGCCACCAAATTGCGTTGTTTTCTTCGGATTATCCACCGCTACATATACGACAATTTGTGGATTATCAGCTGGTGCAAAGCCTATAAAAGATACGATATACTCGCCATCTTTATACCGGCCATTTTCAACTTTTTGTGCTGTACCTGTTTTACCCCCAATACGTAGACCATCTCGATACGCTTGTCGACCTGACCCCTTCGCTACTACCGACTCTAATGCTTCACGTACTTTTGCAGACGTTTCTTCACGAATTACTTGCCTTTTAATAACTGGTTTTGTTTCGTTAATCGTTTCACCTGTATCTGGATTAAATATTTTCTTTACAACATACGGCGTATACAGCTTGCCCCCATTGACTGCAGCAGCTACTGCTTGCACCTGCTGGATCGGTGTTACGGCTACCCCTTGACCGAATGAAGTGGTCGCTTGTTCTACAGGGCCAAATGCCTCTTTCGAAAATAGTATCCCTGAAGCTTCACCAGCAATATTGGAGCCTGTTTTTTCTCCAAAACCAAAGTCTTTAATATACTGTAATAATCTTTCACTACCCAAACGTTGACCTAATTCTATAAAACCAGGGTTACAAGAATTTTGTACAACTTCTAAAAACGTTTCATGTCCATGACCTTCACGCTTCCAACAGCGCAGTCTAGCACCGGCAACCATTGTATAGCCTTGATCGTAAAAAGTATCCTTTTCTAAGTCCACCAAGTTCTCTTCTAAAGCAGCACTAAGCGTAATAATTTTGAAAGTAGAACCTGGCTCATAGGTCATCCACACCGGCAAATTCCGATTGTAGATAGCCGGCTCGACCTGTTGATATTCAGCCGGATGAAAGGTTGGATAGGAGGCTAAAGCTAGTATTTCACCTGTATTAGGATTCATTGCTACCGCCATTGCCTGATCTGCTTCATAACGTTCCATTGCCTGTGATAATTCACGTTCAACGACTTGCTGTACATCGACATCAATCGTTAGCTCAATTGTTGCCCCATCTTCTCCTGCTTTCCATGCACTTGCAACATTGGGTAAGTTATTACCTTTGGCATCTGTAAAAAGTCGTATAGCTGAAGAATTTGCTCGCAATAGTTTGTCATACTCATATTCTATACCTGCTAGCCCTTGCGCATCATATCCTGTAAAACCTAAAAATCGCGATAGAAGCGTGCCATAAGGATAATCTCTTGAGTAATCCACACCACTATATAATCCCTCAATTTGCATGCCTTGTAGTTGAACAGCTTTCTCGTAGGAAATATTTTTCCCTTCAGGTGCTAGCTTTACTAAGTACGCCTTTTTCTGCATCTTTTCCAACAGTTTTTGTTGGTCCACTTCCAGTACCTGTGCTATTTGTGCGGCTGCTCCTGCAATATCTTTGCTTTGCGAAGGCATAAAATATAAGGTAGGCGCCAGCTTATTGGTCACAATACTATTACCATCCCTGTCCGTAATATGTCCTCGCTCATTGGCAAAAGGAATTTCACGATCCCAGTTTTCTTCTGCTTTTTGTGTCAATTCTTTTTGATCAAATACTTGTAAAACAAATAACCGAATAACTATCGCTACAGCTACGCACAAAAACAAAACATATAAAATACGTAAACGTTTTTTGGAATGGATAGAAATCCACTTCATTCGACATCACACCTTGTTTTTTACAACGTATGAAATAAAGTGGACTTCTATTCAATGGCTATTCATCATCTACCTGTTCAATTTCTCCTTCAGACGGCGCTTCAACATCTTGTACAAAGCTTTCAGCAGGTGTTTTCAACTTCACTACAATTGGCGCACTATCTGAAATTACGGTACCTGCAGATACACTTTGACTGACTGCAAAGCCCTCTCCAACAACTTCAATTTCTAGACCTGACATGGATTTAAAAACTAATAGATTACGTAATGACCAGTTTGTAAAGTTTGGCAATGCAATATCCCCTGCTGTTTTCAAAAAGACAAAACTACCTTTGACAAGTTTTTGGCCGCTTTTCGGATATTGTTCTAAAACTTCTCCTCCAGCTCCAACAATTACTGGATTTAATCCATCGTTCGCCAGTTCAACTTGAATAGCTTCTGCATGCTGACCAGTATAATCTTGTATAGCTGTATGATTGACATGCTGAACATCAGCAGGGCTAATATTTAAATGTTTTAAACTATTTTGCATAACTGGCTTAAATATTTTGGAAACTGGTACAGAACCTAGCTCACCTTTAAGCTTTGGTTTTTCCACCGACACATACATAATGAGTTGCGGATCATCATATGGCGCCATTCCTAGGAATGAATACAAGAACTGATTGGCTCCCCATGAATAGGTTCCGTTTGCCTTTGGTATCTGGGCTGTACCCGTTTTACCAGCTACTTGGTATTCATCAAGGATAAAGTCCTTCGCTGTCCCAAACTCTGATGTTAATGTCGAAGCAAGAATTTCACGTACTTGTTTTGCTGTATCTGCTGACACTGGTTGACCTTTTTCTTCCGGCTCATGTTGTTGGATAATTTCACCAGTTGATGAATCTACAATCTTATCGATAACGTACGGCTGCATCATCTTACCGTCATTCGCAATCGCTGTCATCGCTTGGATAAGCTGTATCGGTGTCACGGTTGAACCTTGCCCATACGTCGTTGTCACGCGTTGAATTGGATACTTCGATAAAATTGTACCCGTTGCTTCATTCGGTAAATCAATGCCTGTTTTCTTACCAAAACCGAATTTCCCTAAGTAATCAACAAATACATCATCACCAATACTTTTTAATAAATTGGCCATTGCTGTATTAGATGAACGTTGAAAACCTTCTAGATACGTAATTTTGCCCCAACCTACTTGGTTATGATCTCGAATTGTACGATCATACACTGTATATTGCCCAGACATAAATCTTTCAGACGGTGCCCATTTACCAGTATCGATGGCAGAAGCAAGCGTGAATGTCTTCATCGTCGAACCTGGTTCAATGGTTTCTTCAATCACAGCATTAAGCCATTTCATATTCGTACTTTCACGTGTATCTGGATTAAAAGTTGGACGCTGTGACATCGCTAATATTTTCCCTGTTTTCGGTTCAGCTACAACGACAATCATTGACTCGGGATTATATTCTTTCTCAACTTGCGTCATAGCATCCTCTACGAAACTTTGAATCGTTTTATCAATAGTTAAAAAGATATTATCGCCATCTTTTGCAGGTGTCACCATTTTTTCACTGTTTGGTAATAAGTAACTAAAGGCATCGGTTTGATATTTTACTTTGCCATTAACACCCGTTAACTCCTTATCATAGGTAAGTTCTAACCCCATTTTCCCTTTCGTCGTTACGGTGCCGTCCTTATTGTCCTGTTTCAGAGCAAAACCAATTAAATGTGAAGCAAAAACACCATTCGGATAATAGCGTTTTAAATCGCTAACAAACAATATCCCAGGTAATTTTTCTTCTTTAATTTTGCTCATGACTTCATGGTTAATGCCTCTACCTGCCACACCAAACTCCACCTGATATGGCAAAGTTCCATCACTGCGGAGCTTCGTTAGCCTTTTATAAATATCCTCTTTATCCATTTTGATATATTCACTTAAGATTTCTGCCGTTTTTTCAGGGTCTACAACATGATGGGGTCTCTTTTCATCTGTAGTAGCCTTATCACTAACTACGGCAATTAGTCGATAACTAAGCGTATCTTCAGCTATAACTTGTCCATTTCTATCAAAAATTTTGCCTCGGTTTGCTGTGATTGCACTTTCTTTGTTATATTTAGCCGCTGCTTTTGCAGCGAGCGCTTGTCCTTCTGCTTCACCTGTCGCCTGTAATGTAATCATTCGCGTGAATAATAGAAAAAAGAGCCCTCCATAAAAAACTAGTAATAGAAAGGCTCCCCATTGGAATCGAAATCTCTTTTTTTTCATTCTCCCGGCACTACCTTTACATTTTTCTCATTTTGAGTTAAACCGAGTTCTTTTGCTTTTTTCCATATATTTTCGTATGTAGAAAGTTCACTTACACGAACTGTTAAGTCAACATTCTGTTTTGCAATCTCATCTGCTTCTGCTTCGATTTTTTGAATATCCATGCTTGTCGTTTGAATCGCTGCTTGATTATTCAAAACTAACACTGACAATACAATGATGATACTTACTAAAGCTAGTAGCATCATTTTTTCAAACTTCTGGTTCGTTTTTTTACGACGTATGATAGTGGGTTGTGGACTAGGTGGTGTTATCGGTTGTTGCACATGTTGCTGTTGGTGCTGCCTTACACGTACTGCTGCCATTTACTCACGCCCTTTGTCGTTAATTTTCTCCACCACTCTAAGCTTCGCTGAACGAGCTCGATTGTTAACTGCTAATTCTTCCTCAGAAGGTAGAATCGGCTTTCTAGATATAAGCTTTAAAGTTGGCTTCATGTCATCAGGAATTACAGGTAAATTTGGTGGTAATTCCGGTAAAGATGACGCTTCTTTAAAAATAGTCTTGCATAGGCGGTCTTCCAATGAATGGAATGTAATAACACTAATACGGCCACCTACATTAATCATATCAATCGCATCGACTAACGAATCCTCCGCTGCGCCTAGCTCGTCATTCACAGCAATTCGAATTGCTTGAAATATGCGCTTCGCAGGATGTCCACCTTTACGGCGAGCCGCTGCTGGTATACCCTCTTTAATAAGTTCTACAAGCTGTCCTGTTGTTTCAATTGGAGCTGTTTTACGAGCCTCTTCAATTTTACGAGCAACTTGCTTCGAAAATTTTTCTTCCCCATAACGGAAGAAAATACGAACTAAATCTTCGTATGCCCAGTCATTCACGACATGATATGCTGTAAGCGCTGCCGTCTGATCCATGCGCATATCGAGTGGTGCATCATGATGATAACTAAAACCACGCTCTGGCGTATCTAATTGCGGAGAAGAAACGCCTAAATCATATAAAATGCCATCTACTTCTTGTATACCAAGTGCTAGTAGCTCTTCTTTTAAATAACGGAAATTCGAATGAACAAATGTAACACGCTCTAAATAAGCAGCTAATCGAATTTTCGCATTTTCAATAGCCGTCGTATCTTGGTCAAAACAAATGAGACGACCTTTATCAGATAATTGTTGTACTAAATATTCACTGTGTCCTGCTCCACCAAGCGTACAGTCCACATATACACCATCAGGATCGATGTTCAACCCATCAACAGTTTCTTTTAATAGCACGGTTGTATGATCGAACATACCAATCGCTCCCCTCAGGCCTTAACCTTTTCAGTTGACGTTTTCACGTCTAATACAAAAATTAAAAATCAAAGCCAATCATATTTTCTGCAATTTCATTAAAAGATTGTTCAGACTCCGCAAAATAAGTTTCCCAAGCATCTTTTGCCCATATCTCAATTCGATTCGAGACACCTAGCACAACACATTCTTTTATTAAATGAGCATGTTGCATAAGTGTTGAAGGAATATTAATACGACCTTGCTTGTCTATTTCTACTTCCGTCGCACCTGAAAAGAAGAACCTCGCAAAAGCACGAGTATCTTTCTTTGTCATCGGTAAACCTTTTAATTTTTCTTCGAGTTTTCGCCATTCATCCATAGGATAGCCAAACAAACAATTATCAAGTCCGCGTGTCACAACAAAGGTTTCACCTAAGGCTTCACGAAATTTTGCGGGCACGATTAATCGTCCTTTCGCGTCAACAGAGTGTTGATATTCTCCCATGAACATGCTAGTCACCCCACTTTATTAAATAATGTACCACATCGCCCCACTTTCCTCCACTTTTTTTAAAAAAAACTTGACAATTTCATCTCATATGTGTGTTTAGACCTTTAGACAAATTTTCATTTTGTGCTAAAGGGCATAAAAAAAGAACTACCCTTAGTAGGATAGCTCTCTTTTTTCCTGCAAAACCGACAGATTCCTTCAAATCTACGTTTACACCCTAGCTTTTAATAGCCCTAAAGGCATACGTTTGTGATATTACAAATAAAGGAAATAGTGGTGATTTCCAATATTGTATGTTTTCTTCAACATTTCTTCAATTAACGTAGGTCCAAACTCATTTATATATTGATACGGATTATAAGAACGCTCTTGGAACCCATCATTTGGATACAGCTCATTTTGAAGTGTCATAAATTTTCGAATAGTCGTTTCATGCTTACTTAGCACTGTTTGTTCTACTTTTTGTTGTAAATACTCAAACTGTCTAACATGATTTTCTTTGTTTTTTTCAAGTATTTTATCTAATGATATTTGTTGTTCTGCAAAATAGCGCTCAAGTGTAGCGTATTTTTCTAAAAGCAGTTGTTGCATGTCTAAAATTTGACGCTTCGCTTCAGCATCTTGCACTTCAGCAATAAATTGCTCCTTTAAAGCGATTGCTTTACCATTCCATATATCTTCAACCGTTAAATGATATTCACGTAATAGTTGATCTACATGGCGCGTAATAATCGTAATATTAAGACGTGGCGCAAAAATTGGCATTTGTAAACCTAATACAGCAAACGCATCCTTTAATGTCGCCCAGTATGCAAGCTCACCAGGTCCACCAACAAATGCTAATACTGGTATCGTCATTTCCTGCATTAACGGACGCGTAACAACATTATTACTCAAATTCTCTGGATGTTGCTGTGCCATCGTTAAAAGCTCTTCTTGCGAAAGTTTAATATTTGCTGCTAAATTAACAAATTGATGTTGTCGTCTTTCTAATAAAAAGCGCTCTCCATCTTTAACATAGAACAAATTAGCTGCATCTTCAGTTGCTAATATCGGCTTACCATAACCCGCTCTGTCCAACGCAGCTTCTTTTTCTGTTACTAGTCTTGCAATTTCTTTACTATGATGAATGAGCTGAACAAAATGGTTACGTTCATATTGACGGAATTTCACATCGGCTGCATCAATCATTAGAAGACCTTCGTCTTTGAACAGCGTATTCATTAGTCGTGCAAAGAAATCAGTAAATGTTTCACTCTCGTTCAACGCATCCAAAAGTTGATTGAACAACCTTTCAGTGTGCGCTGTTTCACCAAAGTCCTTGATGATCGTATTAATTAATTGGGTCATCGCTTCTTTGTTTAAGTTTGTAGTCGAAGCCATTGTTTTTCTTCTTGAACGCTCACCATACGCACGCTTTTTTATATCCGTATCCCGCATTGTAAATGTATGGTTAATTTCCTCTAAGTCATGATCTTCCCCAGCAATCCAAAAAATCGGCACAACTGCTCGTTGAAGCTTTTCACTTTGCTCTTTTGCTAATGTTATGACCGAAATTGCTTTATGAACTGAGTAAAGAGGGCCTGTTAGTACACCCGCTTGTTGCCCACCGACAACTGCAACAGCTCCTTGCTCTAGTTGTTGCAAATGCTCATTCGTTTTATCTGATAAGCCAAGTGGCTCCATAAACTGACGAATTATTGCTGTTAACTCTTTTTGATCACCTGCTCGCTGTTCTAAATATTCCGCTCGCATTTCAAACGACTTATCATTGTATTCATATTCAAAAAACTCATGAATGGCAGTATTTGGCGACCAATAATCTGCTAGCACACGATTTTTTACGGGTACTTGGATTGACTCCAGTTTCATTTAACACAAACTCCTCTACTCACTAAATCATCGTATTCCTTGTAAACATTTTTTAATGCTATTATTTTACCCCTTCTGTCTTCAACATGAAAAGAAAATGCTTATACAGATTGTAAATATTCTACAACAGATTGAATCATACCGACTAGACAAATTAAAAGATACGCTGTACTAAGTACTAAAAATAAAAAACGCCAAATTTTTCGCAATAGCGGCCTCACTTCAATTTCCTTTTTCGTACGCCAATCAACATATGTAAAAACAATCGCTAGCACAATTGCTAGCATGACTAAAAGAGCTCCCACATTCACTCCCCACAGCGCACCAATTGCCAATGGCACAGAAAAAAACAGCCAAAACGTCGTGACATCTGATGCGGCACCAAATGCATGAGTGCCTCTAATATTAACCTTTCGACTAACAGCATAGACAATTACAAATAACAGAATTGGACAAAAAATAATAACACTTATGACTATATGTAAAATATCTTTCAATATTGTTCACCGCTCTCTTCCATCGCTAGAACTTGGTGATATAAAGTTCGCAAAGTAGGTAAAGAATAACCGTTTGCTGAAGCTTTTTGTAAAACTGCCCCTACAATCGTGTCAACTTCGCTTTTTCTACCCTGCATGCGATCAGCTAGCATCGAGGATGTATTCTTCCCTGTTTTTTCACACAAAGTTATTACTGCTGAAAATGGAATTGTCTGTTGCATGTCTACAAAGGCCTCTCCTAACTCTTGATATATGGTATGCATTAAAAAGAACGCATGCTTATTTGTTAATAACTCACCGTTCTTTATTTGCAATATAGCCGTTAATGGATTAATCAGACAGTTCAATACAGCTTTTTCAAAAAGCATTTGTTCGGCATTTTCAACCATTTCTATTGGGCATAAAGGATTTTGCATCTGTAGCAACTGATGAAATATTCCATCGTTCCCACGCGCTATCCCTATTTTACATAGACCCATCCCTCTATGCTGGACTGTAGTTAAATTAATTATTTGGGCACCAAAAGAAACCGAGCAAAAGGCTATCGTTTGCTGCGGTAAACGTAAAGCTTCATCGAAATGCGCTAAACCATTTTGCACAAATAGCAATGGCACTTCTTTTGGAACATCTAATAATTGTTTATAAATATTTTGTAGTTGCCGATATTTAACTGCTATTATAATCAAATCGGGTTTCGATATCGTCTTCAACTCTACTGTAGAAGCAATTTGATGCACTGTCTGCGTTCCATCTAACTGAACCCTCGTTAAGCGCTTTAATTGAAGTTCATGTGCTTGTTCCTGTCTTCTCACCACTAACGTTACGTGCATATGAGCTTCTGCCAGGAAACTAGCCATTAGCTGGTCTACTGCTCCAGCTCCAATAACTACTACATTCACAATGTTCGCCACCTCCACTTAATGAAAAGAGGCTATCTAACAGTAAAAGCAAACTTTTAAACAGCCTAAATTGACAAAGCCAATCAACACTTTTCCAACATTTACTACACTCGTCCTATCATAACACAATCATTACTTTGCCTTACGCTATAGAAGGAGGTGCCTCAGAAATACCTCTGAGACACCTCCTTTGCAGGTGTTTCTATTATACAAGATTGGTTGGTAATTACGATACAATAATGGTTGTTTTCATACAATGAAGGTAAACATATAGTCAACATTTGCGTTTACACCTTGATTTCTTTAGCTTCATTTTCTTATAAGCACTGTCGCTAATCAGCCATCTCTACTAATAGGCATTTTTCTTTCAAAATGTTAATCTTTCATTAACGAATAACCTTGCTGTAACCATTTCACTAGCTTTTCATGCTCGTTTTGTAATTCACGATGTTTAATTTCAAGATTTTGATAAGCTTCCGTTAATTCATCAAAACTCGTTAACGCTAATTTTAAATGGCTTCGCATAGATTGTTGAGGTTGATTGCGAACAGCTAAAAGCGATTGACTATATTGCCCACGTAATGTTTTATTCCAACGAAAACCACATGCTTGTTTTGTACGTCCAAGCTCATTAGCAGCCATTTCAAATGCCTCTAACTGCGTTTTACCGTTTTGCACATTATGCAAGACAATTTCTGCTAATCTTTCATCGTCTTCCTTTGTCCATTGATCTTTTCTTTTTTTCAGTTCCATAATCTATCACCCTCACATTTTTTACTACTATATGCGTTACCAGGCAAAATAGAATCACAGGACGAAAAAAGACAGTGATTATGTTTCGAGCTAATCACTGCCACTATACACTACTTACTGTTCTTTTTTGTTAGAAAATTATTAACTGCCTCGTGATGCGCTTCACTTTCCCATAATTTTGCACATGTGCGAACTTCCTCCATAACGCGCTCATACATATTACGCTCTCGCCATTTACGAAGTTCAATTTCTTTATACGCTTTGTGCACGGAAGGATGTATTTTGCGCATATGTTCAATAAACTCATTCAAAGCAAGTTCCTTCGATCCTTCAAATACACGCATTGCCCAACCAATCTCATATAGTAAATCAGCCGGATATGGCTTTGCATCCACTAGCATCTTCATTGCTCGGTCATGGCGTAAACCTCGTTCAAATAAGTAGGTTCCACCACCCCAGCCACTTGTAATTGCTAATGTCCCTTGAATAAAGCCACATTTAGCATGGCTAGCCACTAAACGAAAATCACAAGCAGTGGCAATCTCGCAGCCACCGCCTACAGCAGTCCCATTAATCAGTGCTATCGTCGGTACGGGTAATGTAGCAAGATCATATAAGATTTCCCCCATCTTACTTAACATTCCAAAGGCTTCATCTTCAGTTTCAAGAGAATGAAATTCTGATAAATCCCCTCCTGAACAAAAAGATTTTTCCCCCGCTCCTGTCACGACTAAAAAACGCACATCGTCATGATTTTGTATATATGTAATTACTTCTCGAAGACCATTCATTACCTCATCATTCACAGCATTACGCTTTTCTTCACGGTTTATGGTAAATGTCATGATCCCATCTTGATTATCAATACTATAAGCCACTATAGTTCCCCCTTTGTCCCCATCCATTATACGTCGGCTAAATCGGAGCCCACTTGAAAAGACCCTCTGAAAATGTATAACGTTTGCTAATACCTTATCACTTATTCAGCAATCGTTCGAAACCTCACTGAAGCAAGCTAAATAAATTGTATCACACTATTGTTATAGCACTATATAAATTTAAAATATTTATGAAAAATTCTGTTATTTCAAGCAAACAAAAAGGCTAGTAAAGAGCCATGGTCTCTTTACTAGCCTTTTAAGTGAGCAAACACTGTATTATTTGCTTACTACTTCTTTACCTTTGTATTGTCCGCAAGCTTTGCAAACACGGTGTGATAATTTTGCTTCACCACAGTTTGGGCAAGCTACCATACCAGGTACAGATAGTTTGAAATGCGTACGACGCTTTCTTTTTGCAGTTTTAGAAGTTCTTCTAAATGGTACAGCCATTGATGGCACCTCCTTACAGATCGTCTATTCGTCTGTTTGATCAAAATACTTAGCTAAAGCAGCTAGTCTTGGATCCACTTTTGGTTCGTCAGTTTTTTTGTGAAGCGCCACGTCTTCATCTGTTGCGTAAGACCAATTTTTACCACCTTGCACTTGTCCTTCGGTATTCTCTTTGAATACTTGCAATGGTACCTCAAGAAGCACTAGCTCCTCAATAACTGGCTTCATGTCGATTACTTCACCATCAAGATAGTGAATATCACCGTCATCTTCCCCTCTTTTTTCTTCGTCAATCCAGCTGAATATTTCAACTGTCTCAACTTCGATAGGAAACTCAACATCTTCCCATGTGCGAGCACAAGGTAGTGTTAACGTTGCTGTCACAGTTAGCTGACAAGTCATTTGCGATGCACCGAATGTACATAGCCCTTTTACATGAACGGGCGAAATTGCTCGAATATCCTGGTTTCGCTCCATCACCTCATCCAATTGGACATGGGTATCGATCGGCATTCCGTCTTGACGGTATTTAGATAATTGATGAATTGACCATTTCATTCGTTTAATCACCTCGAGACAACACTGTTGATTATATAATGTGTAAAAATAGATGTCAAGATAATTTCTTGTCACCACTCGAAAACCCACCTATAATTAAGTACATCTAATTTGTATTTAGCCTCTTGTCGTAACCGACAGTAAATCATCAGTAGCTATAAGCAAAATTTCAGATAGAGGCACTGTAACACTATTTGTAGCATCTTGGCTGGTCAAAATCAAGATGCGAGAAAAATATAAATAAAGGGGGTTTTACATGTGAAAGCAGTCGGCATTGTTGTTGAATACAATCCTTTTCATAATGGACATGCTTATCATTTGGAACAGGCAAAAAAAGTAGCGCAAGCGGATATAGCAATCGCTGTGATGAGCGGGACATTTTTGCAGCGCGGTGAACCTGCCATGGTAGATAAATGGACACGTACAAAAATGGCACTCGCTAGCGGTGTGGATATTGTTATTGAGCTACCGTATGTCTATAGTACCGCACCTGCAACTGATTTCGCAAAGGGGGCGATTTCATTATTGTCGGCAATCCGCTGTGATGCATTTGCCTTTGGTAGTGAAGATGGTTCCATTCAGCCCTTTTTGAACACCTATCAGTTAATTTCGCAACACCGTACTGAATACAACTCGCTTATTAAAGAAAGTGTGCAAACAGGTGTTAGCTATCCTAAAAGCTTACATTACGCCTATGAACAGCTTTCTCAAAAGTTCCCTGCACCATACATTGATTTAGCACAACCGAACAACATACTCGGATTCCATTATATTGAAGCAGCTATGATGTTAGGGAGCAAAATTAAGCCTTTAACCATTCCTCGTATAGCAGCAGGATATCACGATGCACTACAGGAAGGGGCATCGATAGCAAGCGCAACTGGAATTCGCAAAGCGCTCGCTTCGACAGGATCTTTACAAAGTGTGCAAGAAGTACTGCCGGATGCATCTTTTCATTATTTACAAGATTGGATTTTACAATACAAGAAATTCGCTAGTTGGGAGGCTTTTTGGCCGCTCCTACAGTTTACCCTTATAAGACATAGTGCAAGCGAGTTAACACGCTATGCAGAAGTTACAGAAGGTATTGAACATGCGCTACTAAAAGCAGCTAAAACAAGTAACTCCTTTAGTAGTTTTATGGAGAAAATTAAATCTAAACGCTATACATGGACACGTCTACAACGCATGCTAACACATATTTATACTGGTTTTACAAAAGAGCAACTAAAAAGCTTTCAAGCGCCTTCAACAATTCGCTTACTCGGTATGAGTACAAAAGGGCAAGCTTACTTAGGCGTACATAAAAAGGATTTCACATTGCCTTTAATAAGCCGAGTTGCCTCTACGAATGATGCGATGCTAGCAGTAGATATACATGCTGCTGAAGTTTATAGTTCTAGTATTGAACTAGGCTCACAGCAGGCTACATTACCAAAAGATTATCAAATGCCGCCGATACGATTTTAACGAGACGGCCTAACTTATCAATATTGATAGCTACTACCGTGGGAGAGGACACCTTAAGCTCCTTGGAAGGGGCTGGAGTATCACTTTTTATATAATAATAAGGTCATCTGTCATTATTACGCTAATGCCCTTTAATGCGCGCCCTAGTTGCTGATAGCTTAAGACAATGACTTCTGCGAGAACAGCACATAATATTAGACGCAACAGCGACAGTTACGGCTATCCTATGCCAAGCTGATAGCATCGTCGTTGCGGACATCGACAACATAGTAAAAAGTGTTAGATTGATTGTCAGCAATCTAACACTTTTTCAGTTTGACAAGTTAAAATATCACATTATTTTGGTGCTAGCTGTTTTAAATAAGCAATCGCATCATCGACTGTTTTCACAGGGACAATTTTCATTTTCGTCCCAATTTCTTTAGCCGTTTTGACAGCCGTCGTATAGTTCGATTCTAACTCAGGATATTTCGCTTTCATTTCAGGTGTAATCTCATCATCAGGTGCAAAAAATATTTCCATACCGTCACGATCGGCTGCAATAATTTTGTAGTCAATACCACCAATACGCCCAACAGAACCATCGATTAACATTTCACCAGTTCCAGCCACAGCATAGCCTTTTGTTAAATCCTCATCAATTAATTGATTTAATATTTCTAGTGTAAACATAAGCCCCGCGGAAGGTCCGCCAATATCTTCGGTTTTCATCGTAACATTTGGATTAGTTTCAATCGATTTACTCTCCGCATAAGTAATCCCTAACCCAGCTCGCTTTTCCTCTGCTTGCGGAATTTCTTTCAAGGCAATGGTTTCTTGTTGTTCCTTTTTATCGCGTAAAAACTGAATCGTCACTTTATCGCCGAGTTGTTTTTTGGATAAAAGCTCCACAAGCATTTGTTGATTCGTAATTTCGATACCATCCACTTTCGTTATTTCATCCCCAGCTTTTAATAATCCATCTGAAGCGCCACCATCTAAAACATTTAATACAAATACGCCATTGAAATGTATTTTCGCCTCTAGGCCCGCTCTTTGAAAAGCTACATATTTTGCATTGAATTGAGAATCTGACATTAATTTCAGTTGACGAACATTATATTCTTCGTCATCCTCTAATGGATTTCTTACTTGTTTAATATCCATTATTTTTTCATATTTTTGTGTTTTCGCCCAGAGATACGAAAACGGTGTAGCTTGTTGCATAGCAACTGTCATTAAACTCATCGAACCCGCCTCATCAGAATGATTATTGGCGACAGTGACAAATTTACTAACATCGTATGCACTTCCAGGCTTCATAATATACGCGTCTAGTCGGTATAACATAAAAAAACAAAGCGCGACTAAAAACACTGCATAAAGACCAATTTTTTTCTTCATCGAATGGACACCTCCTAAGACGCACGCAAAACTATTAGTTCATGTTTTTGCCTTTTTTACATATATTGATTTTAGCATTTGCCTATGTGAATGACAAAAAGTTGAAACGAGATGATATCATGTTTGCGACAATTCAAATAGCGCTCTGCATACTTCTTATCCTATTACTCTTGTTGTTCCCACAAACTGCTCATAGTGGTACCGATTTAGGATTAAATCTTTTTATGGAGGCGTTATTCCCTTATTTATTGCCTTATCTTATTTTAACGCAATGGTTACTTCGTTTAACCGCTCCTATGCGTGCAAAAACAAAACGAATTTCTCTATACGTACAAGCCTATCTTATTAGCGCACTTGGTGGGTACCCGACAGGAGCCACAACTATTGTCTATTTAAAAAATAGTGGACAATTACACTTAAAAGAGGCGAACTTTTTACTTGCCGTTTGTCATGCCCCAAGCCCTCTTTTCGTACTAGGTTTTGTCAGCCTTGATTTATTAAACAGTAATACGTTTGGTTGGCTGTTTTTATGTTTACTACATAGTTTTAATATTTGTTGCTTAGTAGTTGGTTATTTTTTATTTCGTAAAACCGACCCTCCTACCATTTCTGTACACAATACCGTCTTATATACAGCCCCATTTTCAGAGAGCATAAAAGAAACGGCACCAACCATTCTATTAGTTGGCACAACCATCATTTTTTTCACAACCATTCAAACCATATTACAACAAGGATTAGATAAAATGTTACCTGCTATTCCACAAACAGTTGAGCTTGCTATCGCCGCGATTCTTGAAGTAACAAACGGATTAAAAATGACAGTTACTGAGTTTTCTGATTTCCCGTATTTATCATTACTCGTTGTCATAATGTTGACAATGCAAAGCATAAGTATTCATTTGCAAATTTTTGTTATTGCAAAATCAGCCAAACTTTCTGTCAGACCTTACATCAAATTTCGCCTTCTTAGCATAATCATTGTGCCAACAATTTATGCTGCTTTTTTCTTACTATAGTGCCAGTCACCCAAACAATTCTGAATTTTCCTTGCTTAAGCCGCGTAAAATGGTTGTATATAAAAAAGACTATAGAATGGACTCGAATTTTTTCAAGTCCGTCTATAGTCTACAGATTATTTAGCAAAACCATATTTTTCCTTTAAAGCTCGTTCAACACAAGCTGGAACCAACTCACGGACATCGCTTCCGTATTTCGCTACCTCTTTAACAATGCTAGAGCTTAAGAACGAATATTGATTTTTTGTCATAATAAAAAATGTTTCAATCGTTTCATCTAGAAAACGGTTCATCGAAGTAATTTGCATTTCGTATTCAAAATCCGAAACTGCTCGTAATCCACGAACAATGGCTTTCGCATTCTTTTCTTTTGCATAGTCAATCAGAAGACCAGATGAACTCTCGATTCTGACATTCGGCAAGTCCTTTGTAACTTCCGCCATTAATGACATCCGTTCATCTACAGAAAATAATGGATGCTTGGATGAATTGTTTAACACTGCCACATAAACCACATCAAAAACATCTGCAGCACGCTTGATAATATCTAAATGACCAAATGTAACAGGATCAAAACTTCCAGGAACAACAGCAACTTTCTCCAACTTACTCTCCCTCTTCCCCAGCACAACGATAAACCGAAATAATCGTTCCGCCATATGTTTCTTGTCTCTGTAATAGAAAAGCACCAAAGCTAGAAGGCAATTCTACCTCTTTTGCATGTTCACATAAAATAATACCATTGCGTTGTACTTTATCATGCTCGACAAGCACCTGTACTAAATCATAGTATTCTTTATGATGATAAGGCGGATCTAAAAATACAAGATTAAATGTAATATCACGCTTTAACAGCGCTTTCACAGCACGCTTTGCATCAATGCGAAAAAGCTCTGAACAATCTTCATAACGACACTTCTTGATATTTTCCTGTAATACCTGATAGGCTTTTACGTCTTTTTCAATGAAGACAGCATGTTCTACACCTCGACTAAGCGATTCAATTCCTAAACCGCCACTTCCAGCAAATAAATCGAGTGCTGTTCCTCCATCAAAAAAGGGACCGATTATATTAAAGATGGATTCTTTTACCTTGTCTGTTGTAGGTCTTGTTGTACTCCCCGCAACAGCCTTTAAGGGCATTCCTTTGCGTTCTCCTGCTACTACTCTCATAGATGTAATTCACCGTACTTTCTGCTACATATAGAAAGCATTTTTGCAGCGAAAGACATCCTCCGCTGCAAAAAATTATTCTTGTTCTTGTGTTAACACTTGAATACGACCATCACTTTTTTGTAGTTCTACTAAAAATAGACGTTGTAACCAAGCTTCTTCTACATAATAATGATCCACAATTTTTATAATTGGATCAGAGATTGTGGAATATCTACGTTGATTGAACACGTAAAATCCAGATTCTTTTGGGAAACGGAATGTTCGATTATCACTATTTACATAATAGCCGTTTTTCCCTTCACTAGCTGTATAACCTAGGTATGGTAGCAATGTATCAGCACTGTATAATACTTGACCCTCATATAAAATAACATGAACATCTTTTTTAATTGTGCCATCTACATAAATACTACGCTCATCTTCCAATAATAATGGATACGTACCATTTTCTTGGCTTGCATTCAATTGGAAATACGAAGTTTTTGCATTCAATACCGTTGATAATAGCTTGTCCATTGAAACCGGCGATATCGGCTCTTGTCCAAGATTGTGCATGGCATCTTTCCATGCCACCTGTTGATCTGACGTCATGTACTCTTTTAATGTCTTCACAATTGCCTTTGACTTATCTGAGCCAATTGAATCCTTCACTAAATAGGATGCCACAACTTCCGCTAACCATGCCGGTGAATTTTCAAATGTATATTGCGATTGAATTTGTGAAAGAATCACTTCCTGCTCCACCGCTTGAGGTGTTAGCGTAGGTAAAAATAATAAACGTTCATCATGTTGGGCAACAGGATTTTTCTCTTGAATAATCGCTATGTGCTCATCATTTAAAAACTTGATATTTTCAAGTGATTTTAAGAAATCGTTTGAAATTGCCTGCTGTGCATAAATTGTTAAAACAGGCGTCTGTTCTTGTGCCTTTAAATTACCAGCCTGCCAATAAATATCACTCACTGCACCGTTTCCACTAAACATCGTATAGTTAACAAGTGATAATTGTTGCTGACCTACTAAAGGTAAACCTGTAATCCATTGACCAACAGTTTTACTATCTGTTGAAATATGAATGACAGAATAAGATACTTCTCCATTCGTTAAAGTAGCAAATACATTTTGAAGAAGCATTTTGTCTTTCAGTCCGCCCTCAATAGGGATTATGTATGAAACAGATTGTGATTTTGTTTCGCCTTTAGCAAAATAGGATGCTTCCTCTGATAAACGTTTACAACTATTTTCATTCTCGATAAAACATGTTGGGTTTGTTGCATCGTCCGGCCATTTAATTTTCACCTTTTGATTTGGTAAATTTTTAAAATGATGACGAATATCAAGACTATTTTCACGATACACAATCTCAATTTCTTGCGAATAGTGGAATGGACCACCGTTTCCTGATTCTAAATCAGAAGAATATGCCTGATATTGGAAAAACAACACACCTGTAACGACTAATACTAAAATTGTAAAGAAACTCATTGCAAATTTCATGTGCTTGACCTCCCGCAGCATGATACTATGTGTATTGGAAAGGATGTGCAATATATATGCCACAACAATTTATAGAATTAGGAGAAGGCTATGGCGATGTTTATGAACTACTTGAAATTATTAAAACAAATCAAGGTCGCTTTCACCAAGCCTTTATACTAACGTCTACAAAAGAAGATAAAAAGGTTGCTTCTTTAGCTATTGCTTTAAAACCAGTCGGAGAAAGTAAATTCATGCCGATTTATATTTGTCGCGAAGGAATTCCATTTCAAGAGGACAAGCCTTCAAAGCGTCAAATCATGTTCGAAGAAAGTATTGAACAACTGGGTCGAAAAGCGGTTGTTGTAGAAATAAAGCACTCATCTATATTTTCGGAGCCAAAACTATTTTATCAATACTTAATTGGAATAATGAGACTACATCACTATATCCCAGCATTAAATTAATGTTATAGGCCCGTTTTATAGTCATATTCCTTCGCTTTATCCGGCTTTGCATTTTCGAACTCAGTTTTAACGAAGGGACGATAAGATTCCACAACGTCTTTCACAAATGGAAGGCGTTGTAATTTTATTGTCATCATTTCAATGTCCTCTCGATCGCAATACAGTACTACATATTTTTGCTTACGAGAAATGTAATGAACATGACCATATTTTCGAAGTGATTTCGCATGTTTTAATTGATGGACGTAAACGATTAGCCCTTGTCGTTCGTTCATATAGTTTTCCCTCATTTCTTACATAAAAGCATACCATAGACCGGAAAATGATAGCAACAGAGTTTAGCTGACAGAACGCTCATTTTTCCGTTATAATGGAAAAGCATAGCGCGTTTATCGACAGATTTACATTCTCTCATGCTAGATAAAAGTGCTTTAGCTAAAACATTGCAAGTGAATTCGCCAGCACCTTTTATATTAATTTGATTGTTAAGGAGGACGAATATGGGTAAGAAAACGAAGATAGCTATTGCAATAGCAGCAGCCAGCGCAGCTGCTTGGGCAGGTAGTAAAGCTATTTCTAAACCTCAACAGCGTGAAGGGAAACAAGCATTACAATTTGATCGCCCGATTATTTTGGCACATCGCGGCGGAGCACATTTAGAACCCGAGCATACAATGCTTGCTTTTGAAAAATCGGCACAACTAGGTGTAGACGGCTTTGAAATAGACATTCGCTTAACAAAAGACGAAGAAATTATCGTCTTCCATGATGCTACCGTAGAGCGTACAACTGAAGGTTATGGTGCAGTATCAGAAATGACATTAGAAGAAATAAACGCATTAAATCATGGTTATCAGTTCGAGAATTTAGCAGGCGAATATCCTTATCGGGATACAAAAGTTGACGTTGTTACACTACGTGAACTGCTAGAAAGCTATCCAAATATGTTAATCAATATTGATATTAAAGATGCACCAGATACGTATGAAGGTAGTTTAATGCCTTCAAAACTATGGCGATTAATAGAAGAATTAGGCGTAGAGAATCGAGTTGTTGTCACTAGCTTTTATGGTGAACAGATTGACCGTTTTAATTTATATGCACAAAATCAAGTCGCACTTGGCGCAGGTGAGTCAGATGTTCGTAAAGCATTCGCTTCATTCTCAAGTCAATTCGGACATTTATATCATCCAAAAGTAGATGTATTCCAAATTCCTCCAAAGTCAGGTGTCGTGTCACTCGATTCACCAAAGTTTATTCAGTTTTTAAACAACTTAAATATTCCAGTTCATTATTGGACAATTAACGATTTAGTGACTATGAATAAATTAATCCATAACGGCGCAAAAGGTATTATTACCGATCGCCCTGATATCGCAGTTGAATTACTAGTACAACATGACTAAAGACAAAAAGAGTCTGGGACAAAAGAGAAAAGGTGTTAGATTGATGGCAGTCAATCTAACACCTTTTTTGCTGCGCCGTTGTTGTCCGCTTCGACGGTGCTTTCCGCTCAGCACAGTAAGTTGCAATCCTCGCTAACGCGCAAAATGCCAGCTTCTTACGCTGTGTGCGTTCTGAGCAGGAGTCACTGCCTCCGTTACCAACAACAAGATAGCTAAGTTCTCCATATAGCAAAAATTTATGAACACCTTTCCTCTGTTCCTTAAATTTTTTAGTTACGCTTATGATAACTGATTTAAAATTGCATCCGTTACCTCTCTCATTGTAGCCGTTCCTCCTAAATCTACCGTTTTTATGCCTTGAGCTAAAGTAGCTTCCATTGCATTTAACACCTTACTGCCGAGTTCTTGATAGCCTAAAAAATCAAGCATCATTTTACCTGTCCATATTTGCCCAAGTGGGTTGGCAATTCCTTTTCCAGCAATATCAGGTGCAGACCCATGAACCGGTTCAAACATCGAAGGATAGTCGCGTTCAATATTTAAGTTAGCCGCCGGGGCAATGCCAATACTCCCCATAATAGCGCCACCTAAATCTGTTAAAATATCACCAAATAAATTGGACGCAACGATTACATCAAAGTTTTCTGGTTTCATGACTAAAAAGGCAGCTAATGCATCAATATGATTAGTCGTATGTCCTATCGTTGTATAATCTTTTGCAACTTCCGCAAAAACATCATCCCAAAAAGGCATGCTGTATGTTAATCCATTCGATTTTGTCGCACTCGTTACATGCTGGCGACGTGTTTTAGCCATTTCAAAGGCATATCGCATAGCCCGTTCCGTTCCTTTTCGCGTAAAAATTGCATTTTGAATGGCGATTTCATCCTGCCCACTATGCATACGACCACCACTCTCAGAATATTCCCCTTCTGAATTTTCACGGACAACAACAAAGTCAAAGTTATTTGGATTACGCAACGGCGATGGTAAGCCCTGTAAAAGCTTTGCTGGACGGACATTAATGGACTGCTTCATTTCACGACGAATTTTAATTAGCAAGCCCCACAAAGATATATGATCTGGTACTAAATCAGGCATGCCCACTGCACCTAAAAAAATTTGGTCATAGCCTCGTAATATTTCAATACCATTATCAGGCATCATTTTACCTGTCTCTAAGTAATAGTCACACCCCCAAGGAAATGTTGTCCATTCAAATTTAAAGCTTCCATCTAATTGTGCAATTTTATCTAAAACTTCTATTGCGGCAGGCACTACTTCTTTCCCTATACCATCTCCTGGTATCACAGCAATTCGATATATTTTCATTTCATGACCCCTTTTTCCAACTTTACTTACACACTTACTATATAATTTTTCTTGCAAAAAAAATAGCGCGATGTCGCTTTGACGTACTTTTTGAACTTATAGAAATAAAACATGTTGCTTTACGTTCCATGCGCCCCAATCAACCAATATCATATACAAATAAGATGATTTGCTCCTCCCTCCTAAAAAGAAGGATTCTTTTATAAATTTTCACAAAAAAAGACACAACACCTCGAGAGGTATTGTGTCTAGACATGAAGCAATGTTAATTCGCACTGCTTAATTATGCTGAACAAGAGCATGAGCCACCTGTGCCACAACCGCTTCCACATGAAGAATTCGATGCAAAGAACGGATTGCTAACTGGTACTTTCACTGCTTCCGATACGGTTTTACCAATAAGCAAGCTTATTTCATCAAGCAAATCTTGAAAATCATTTTCAGCTAACTTTAATGCTGAAATCTTTTCATTTAAATCGAGTGCTCGCTTTTGCTGACGAATCGATTTCATAATTGTATGATAATCCGGATGATATTTTCCGAAACGTTGTACATCTTCGTATTGCTCCTTCATGCGACCAAATGCATAAATAGCTTCTACTAATTGCGTATCACTATAGACAGCATTATACGCGAGCTTTAGCGTATGCGCAGGTTCAGAGGAAAGAATCATTTCACAAAGCGCATCGGCCTAATCCAAAATGATTGCCCATTCAGAGGTCATCATCATTTTAATTCCCCCAATCTATTTCCCATCATAACAGATTTTATGGTAATTTTACATTATTGATATTTCTAAATAAAGGAGTTTTATAATTGGGTACATCATCTAAAGGGCAAATTGAAGAATTACTCGCTACTATTTTACAACATAGTACAGCGGAGGATGAGGAAGTATTGCTACACTTGCTCAATGGCATTCGCGATAAACAACAAGGCATACATCGACGTTATATAAATGCCGCTTTACATATGGTAGGCAACTTTAAACCCGAAGTGAGTGAAGTACGAATACCTATTACGCCCGTTATTCATAATACTATTAAAGTCCCACATGGAGGCATTATTGCAACAATCGCTGATGCAGCAATGGGAGGATTAGCTTCACGTTCTGTTGCAGAAGGCTTTAATGTTGTGACTACTAATCTTAACATTTCGTATATAGCAACCACGACCAATAAAGAGTTAATCGCACGAGGACGTTTTGTTCATAAAGGGCGACAAACGCTTGTTATGGAATGTGATATCGAGGATGAGACAGGGCGTAAACTGGCGATTGCTACCGCTACTTTCTTCGTTATTCAGCGCCGTCCGTCTTAACTTCTGAAAAATAATCTTTAATACATTGTTGGTCGGAAAAAGGGAATTTTTGATTTTTTATTTGCTGCGTTTGTTCATGCCCTTTTCCGGCAACAAGAACAATATCCCCTTTTTGTGCTTTTGCCAATGCCTGATGTATCGCTACTTTACGATCCAAAAAAATTTCATAGTATTGCTGTTCAGAGAAACCTGCAATAATACTTTCATTAATGACTATCGGGTCCTCATCACGCGGATTATCAGTCGTTAAAAAAATTACATCTGCATACTTACTAGCCACAGCCCCCATGGCAAATCGTTTTGCCTTATCTCTATTACCGCCACAACTAAATACAAGATAAATGGTCTTCTTACTATCGAAAGTTTGTAGTACAGCCTGCAATGCTTCTGCTGTATGTGCGTAGTCTACATATACATCAATACCAAGCGGGTTATCAATTCGCTCAAGTCTGCCCTCCGGAAGCTTTAGCGCCCACATATGCTCAGCAAGTTCATCAATGGAGAAACCTAGACGCCACACCGCCATTAGTGCAGCTACTGCATTTTGCACATGATATTTACCAACAAAGGGGATAGCGATGATGTGCTCACTTGCTGTCGTTTGCAGACAGATAACTGTTTTTCCAACGGATTCACTCACAATTTGGATATGTAAATCATTGTGATTGTCAAAACCGAATGAGCATGATTTTTTCTTATCGTAAATACCAACGGAACGACAGAAATTATCATCGCCATTTAACACTAATTTTTTCGATAAATCTGCTAGCCTCTTTTTGGCACGCTTATATGCTTCAAGTCCCCCATGGTCTTCTAAATGATCCTCTGATAAATTTAAAAATACACCACAGTCAATATCACAATGATCTAATCGATGCTGTTGCAAACCCATTGAGGATGCTTCTAACACAACGTGTGTCACACCTTGTCGTACACATTGTTTTAATATGGGATGTAGCTCTTTTGCTTGCAGTGTTGTTAATTGCTCATATTCAGTTTGTTGTTTTTGTCCATTAATAAAGAAGCCCACTGTTCCAATAACTGCTACATTTTTATGTACAGCTTCTAGTAATTGGCTCACAAAATGGCTCACCGTCGTTTTTCCATTTGTTCCTGTAATGGCGATAACTGATAATGCCTCTGCTGGAAAAGCGGTCAGTTTTGCACTTGCATAAGATAAAAACAATGCCGTATTGGGCACCCACACAAACGGGATATTTTGATCGTTAAATGGTATGGCAATACTTTCCTCGGATACAACGGCCGCCGCACCCCTTGCCAGTGCTTCTTTGACAAAACGACTGCCCGATGTCCTTTTCCCTTTCCGTACAATAAAGATATCTCCAGGCTTCACCGCCTGTGCATAATCCTCAACACCAGTAATTATTGTACGAATGGATCCACCGGTTACACTACATGGCCAATCTTTCAATAGCTCAGCTAATTGCAAGGTTTCTCCTCCTTTCAGTTCTCTATCATATGACTTTATAACGGTGTGACGAAAAATGCAGGTGGCTCCAAGTGCCAAAAACGGTGCAATCTTGCAAGCTATAACCTAGACGAAAAAGAAAAACCATTCAATTTGAAAGTGTTAAGCACAAAAAGAATGTCTTGATGTAATCAAGACATTCTCTAAAATTGTGTGAGTGACTGGCACCTTATTCATCGGAATTCTCAACAGATTCTTCGCTTGCATCTTTCTCACTGTCATCCTTTTGCTTTGTAGGTTCCATAAAAATTTGGGTATAGTAATTTAAAAAGACACCTGACCCTACTACCGTATATTTATCATTTAAAATGACTTTGCGATGTTCTGGTGAATTTTGCCAACCATGCATTGCTTCAATAGCATCGAAGTACGCAGTTGCTAGATTTTCATTCGCATTATTAAAAACAATACCCTGTGCATCTAAACGTTTCTTTAAATCGCCGTTCGTTGGTGATTCATGACCAGAAAAATTTTGTACCTTCATATCTTCACTGTGTAGTTTTGCCACTTCTTCTAATTTTTCATCACGTTCCAATAGCGCTAAATGGTGATGAGCTCGCGTGACGTTAATTAAATCATCAAGCTGTCTAGCACTTGCTTCATTAATTTCCTGTTGTAAAAAGGAGGATGGAGGTGTTGGACTCACAAGCTCACCTTGATAAATCATTTCATAAGGCTGATGTAGTACTAACGTCTCACTATCTGTAAAGCGAACGCCTTGTAGCTCACCTGTTTCGCTATCAACATAAAGCTGTGCAAAAAGCCCGTCAAATTTAACGAGTAGTCTTGTCTGCATATCTTCTTCACTCATAGAAAAAATGAAAATATTTTCTCCTACATTCGCTGCTACTTCATAGTCAATAATTGTCATTCGGTAAATATCGTCGCGCTTCTGACCAATTTTAAAAGGTGAAGCATCCAACTTATCTCCGGCTATGTATACTTGTGTCACGATATTATTTTGCACACCTAGCATAAAAAATGTTGACACACTTGTGTTATAAACCCACCATTCGTAACCAAATGACGAAGGTTCTTTTCTTGCTGGTTCACCGTATTGTTCTACAATCATCTGAGTTCCTTGTCCAATGAATGTCGACATACCACTTTGCGGACGGGACATCGCACCTACATCTGGCTGCTCCAGCTCTGTTTTTGGAATAATATTCGAATTGGCATTTGGTCCTTCGAGTGGCTCATTTTCTTTTGCAGTATTAAAGAACATAAAGCCGATAAACGCAATTGTTGCACAGGCAATTAAAATGCGAAATAAAGCTTTCATACACGACTCCTTTTCTTCACCATTATTGTAAGTTATTATATCAATTGTAAACGTGTTGACACAATGTTGTCATTGCAACAATGTCGAATATGCTCTATTATAAAAATGAGCGTATACTTTGTATAAAAAGCTAAAGGAGGATTATTAGATGTATTTTGAGAACACTAACCTTGAAAATTTAACAGCTGACCAAGAACTGATTGAAAACATTATGAAAAAAAATGGTTTAGAATGTGACGGTGCTTGGGATTACGAACGAATGACTTTTGACCGTCGTTTTGATACTCGTGAAGGTCGTTACTACCTACGCGTATTCGCCTATGCGCAATCTGGTGATGTTGGAGCACACGATGCAGTTCTAACATTAATGAAACCAGTTCTTGGTAAATACTACTATCCACACGGCGTTGAGTATGGTGCAGATGAAGTTTTCCCAGCTCACCTTGTCAAAAAATGTGACGAAATCTTAAACAAAGTAAGATTAGACTTAGAAGCATTCGCAATTGAATCTCCTTCTAATAAAAAAGCATTGGAGCCTGTTAACGCATAATTAGCGCTAACGACATTCTTGTGAAAGCCAATGCCTTCACCACTTGCATCTTATTAAAAATGCGAGCTTGTCATAACAAATAGATATGTATCAAGAAAAGACTGGTGGTCCAGTCTTTTTTATTTTGACTAAAAAAATTTTTTCTTCTCATACTAACAATATCTTTCAAATGATGTAGGTGAGATTCTTGATACAATTTCTTAAACAACCTTTTTTTCGTCATCCAATAATCGTTATCGCTTTAGGATTGATTATACTTTGGTTTTTATCCTTATCTTTTCCCATACTTCTTGCCTATGTAACCGCATTATTATTAGAACCTCTCATTATCCGAATGAGCAAACGCTTTCGAAAAAAACGAAAAATCATCGTCTCCATTTTTTGGTTATTATTTTTTTGCATAACGCTATTACTATGTATTTTGGTAGGCTTTATAAGCTGGAAACAATTTTCATCGATTATTATTCATATTCCAGATTACCTTAACCAATTATCAGCACTCTGGATTCAAATTCAATCTAAACTAGCTAACTATACGTATCATTTACCTTTAGATCTCGTAACACAAATTCAATTCATGATAGCACGAGCACTCTCTTCCATTGAAAAATTTGCCCTTTCATTAACAAATATAAATGTTTGGTCATCAATACTGACACATATCCCAAATCAATTGTTTGATATTTTCGTTTATTGGATTGTGTTATATATGTTGCTTTTAGATTTACCTGCAATTAATCGAAAACTTCTGACTCCTATCCCCTTTCATTACCAACAAAAAATACTCTTTATTGGGGAACGAGTGAAAGTGGCATTATTCGGCTTTGTAAAGGCACAATTACTCGTGGGTGTTTGCATTTTTGCAGTAGCCTTAATCGCATTTTACTTGTTAAAAACACCTTTTCCATTCATATTAGCACTTTTACTTGTCGTATTAGATATTATCCCCTTTTTAGACTCGTTTATTTTGCTAGTACCTTGGGCAATTTACAAAGCTTTTACAGGTGACTATGTCTTTGCAATTGCCTTAATTGCGCTGACAGTCATTCTTTTCTTAATACGACGCATGATTGAACCAAAAATTATAGGAGACAAGATCGGGCTTTCATCACTTTCCACTTTTATCGCAATGTTTGTCGGCTTTAAAATATTTGGTTTTCTCGGTATTTTAATCGGTCCTTTACTTGTTGTGGTAGCACTATCTTTATTCAATCAGCCTTCTATAAAAAATCTCCCACCTACAAAAGAGTAAGGAGGGAGATTTTTGCGTTAAAATCCTAAAATTGCTTTAATAACAGACGTTGTTTCACCTGGTTCAAATAGTATATATAACAACATGTATACCATTACACCTGTGACTGCTACAAAAAACCAAATAATACTAGTAATTGGTCCAATGCGTTTGTGAAGCTTAATGTTCATTTTTAACCCTGAAATAATACTAACAATCCCAAACACTGCCCCAGTAGTTGCTAAAGTAATGTGGAAAATTAGAAAGAATGTATAATAAGGTTTTAAATCCTCACCGCCACCAAACGCTGTATTACCAATAAAGATCGTACGTGAAGCATAGATGATAAAGAAGCAAAGTGCAGCAACACCAGCAGCTAACATAACTTTTTTATGCGCTTCTACTTTTCCCTTTATAATTAAGCCCCAACCAATTGCTACAAGTACTGCACTTATCACGATAAATGATGTACTTATAGTAGGCAAAATTTGCAATTCCATTCACAAAACCCCTTATACAATATAAATTTCTTATTAAAGCTGATGTTGTTCTCTTTCCCATTTCTGTTGGTGTGCTTTTAATGCATCGGCAGTAATTTTATCAGGATCTTTTTGCTCAGAACGATACCATTTTGTAAAGATAGCCCCGATTAATACACCAAAAATAATTTCTTGCAATATTTTCATAAGCACTCCACCAAGTTGCTGATCCGCCACAGGCTTCATATCTGTAAATAGCTCTGGTCCAGATAATGATAAGCTAGATAAAGTGGAGCACACATAACTCCATTGCCTTTAACCATGCTTCACCACTCGTATACGTTTCATACATCGCATTCGGTGCGAAAATAATTAATGCACACGCAGGTGTAATTAAAACCGCATTGGCAATAATGTAAGCCAATTTATGCAAAGGTTTCATTTCAGAGCTATTTGGCATTTTTTGAATCAAAGGCCTGTACATTAACACAGCAGAAATAAATAATACAAAAGTATATGTACCATGTAACGTCTCGTTTAATTTAATGTAGTCTAAAACTGACGGTAAATGATAGAAAGAAAATAGACCAATAAAAACAAATATCGCAACCACTGGTAATGTTAACACTTTAAATAATGATTTGACAACTGGCGCTTCAATCGCAACTTTCCATACCCACCAAGGAATACCCTTAATAAGGAAAATTGGTACAAGTAATAAAAGAATAGCCATTTGCACCATATGCATCGTAAACATGATATGAGCCATAACATCTATTGGAGAGCCTTTTATAATATAAATCGTAATCATTGCCAATACGAAATAAATCGCTTCACCTTTTTTCAGCGGCTCACTGACTTTAAAATCTTTACGCCATTTCGTTGTCACTAAAAAATAGATTGCTGTTATAAAAACGAGAACCCCTATTAAATACGGGCTCCATAAAGCTTGGAAACCAAATATACTAAGTGGCATACTATTAGCGCTCCTTTACCTTATTTCAGCATACATTGCTAACACCTAAAGTGTAATGCACGCTAAAACATTCTACTTATTTTGGAAACAAACTTCTACAAACAAAGTTAAGCCTCTGGCACATGTCCTAGATTTAAAAAGCAGACACTATAAATAAAGACCTATTTATACCGAGACGTAATCAAAACTTCAGTACTCCCATTATAAAACGCTTACAGCTATACTGCAATGAACGAACGGTGAACAATTTACAAGCGATCAATTTCTGTTTATAAACGAAAAAAGCACGTCTCTGCAAATTGCAGAGAACATGCTCATTTTTGGTGATTACCACCAAATAATTGTTAAAAATGCTAAGAAGAATGTAAATGCGATTAATATTCCCATCCACATAAAGAATGCAATCACACCACCGAAGTGTGTTTTTTTGTCTTCTAAGTGCATGAAAGCATAAAGTTGTAGGACAACTTGAACGCTTGCAAGCAATAGTACAAATGGCGCTATAAAGTATTTAGAAAAACCAGCTGCAACAACAGCGAATGCGATAAATGTTAAGAAAATCATAATCGCAAAGTTGATTACTTGTTTACGCATATGAACGGCATTATGATGACGATCATATTCAAATTGAGCTTGAGACTTAGCAACTACAGGTGTATCATGTGATGACATATTATCCGATCACTCCCATCAAGTATACTGCTGTAAAGATAAATACCCAAACTACGTCAATAAAGTGCCAGTATAAGGCAGCCACGAAGAACTTAGGTGCATTATACAAGTTAAGACCACGTTTAGCGTTACGGATAAGTAAAGTTGTAATCCAAACTAACCCTAAAGATACGTGGAAACCGTGTGTACCTACTAGCGTATAGAACGCAGTTGCGAATGCAGATTGGTCAAATGTGAAACCAAGATGCACATAGTGTTGGAACTCATAAATTTCTAGGGCAAGGAAGCCAAGACCTAAAAGTAAAGTGATTGCTAACCAAGTTTGCATACCTTTGTAATTAAAATTACGCATATGGTAAATTGCATAAACTGAAGTTAGTGAAGATGTTAATAATAACATCGTCATAGCAAATGCTAACGGTAATTCAAATAAACCTTGTGTTGTGAACTCCATGCCAGCTGGCCCTTTGTTCTTAAGTGCTAAATAAGTAGCAAATAAACTTGCGAAAAGTACAACTTCACAGGCAAGGAAAATCCAGAATCCAACGATTTTATTTTTACCTTCCATCGTTGCTTGTTCAGGATGGTCTGGCCAAGTATGAGGAGTAAATTTAGTATTGTAATCCATTATTTATTTCCTCCTTTACCGTAAAGTTGTTCTTCAATTTCAAGAATGTCTTCTTTGTGTAGGTGGAAACCGTGATCGTCTTTAACAGAACGGACAATCATTGCACCAAATGTAATAGCAAGACCGATAATTAACACATAAATTGACCATGATTTATCAGCATCTGCATTATAAAGAGCACCGAATGCTGCGATAAATAAACCTAAAGAAATAACGAATGGAATTGCAGAGTTGTTTGGCATATGAATATCACCAATTGGCTCAGCAAATGTTACTTCTTTATTTCCTTCTTGCTTTTCAATCCACCATGGATCTAGACCACGAACAAGTGGTGTTTGACGGAAGTTGTAGAATGGAATTGGTTGTGGAATTGACCATTCTAAAGTACGACCGTCGCCCCATGGATCGCGACCTGCTGGTTTACCTTTGATAGACATTAAGCAGTTGATTACCATTAAGATAACCCCTACGCCCATCATCAATGCACCGATTGTAGAAATATAGTTGAACTGATCCCAACCTTGACCTTCCATGTAAGTGAATACGCGACGTGGCATACCCATTAAACCTAAGAAGTGTTGCACGAAGAATGTTAAATGGAATCCGATAAAGAATACCCAGAAAGTCAATTTACCAAGCGCTTCGTTTAACATACGGTTGAAGAAAATTGGCCAGTAGAAGTGCGCTGAACCGAATAAAGCCGTAACGATACCACCAACGATTACGTAGTGGAAGTGAGCAACGATAAAGTAAGAATCGTGTAATTGGTAGTCAAGTGGAGCAGATGCTTGCATTACCCCAGTAACACCACCCGCAACGAATGACGGGATGAAACCAAGTGCATATAGCATTGGTGTCGTAACTTTAATAGATCCGCCCCAAATAGTTAAGATCCAGTTGAATACTTTCATACCTGTTGGAACGGCGATTGCCATTGTTGCAACAGCGAAGATTGCGTTCGCAGTTGGCCCAAGACCAGTTGTGAACATGTGGTGAGCCCAAACCATGAAGCCTAGGAAACCAATTAAAATTGTTGCGAATACCATTGAAGAGTATCCGAATAGACGCTTACGAGAGAATGCTGGGATAATTTCCGAGAATAAACCGAAAGCTGGTAATACTAAAATATATACTTCTGGATGTCCGAAGATCCAGAATAAGTGTTCCCAAATTACTGTGTTACCACCCATTGTATGGTCAAAGAAGTTACCACCGAACATACGGTCAACTAACATCATTAATAAACCAATTGTTAATGGAGGGAATGCGAATAAGATTAATGCACTTGCTACTAATGTAGTCCAAGTGAATAATGGCATACGCATAAATGTCATACCTGGAGCACGCATTGTAATAATCGTAACGATAAAGTTAAGACCTGAAATTAACGTACCTGCCCCTGAAATTTGTAAACCAAGTACATAGAAGTCAATACCATGACCTGGAGAATATAAAGATAATGATGCATAAGATGTCCAGCCCGCATCAGGAGCGCCACCCATAAAGAATGACAGGTGAAGGAATACAGCACCTAGGAAGAACAACCAGAACCCTAACGAGTTAAGGAACGGGAATGCAACGTCACGTGCACCAATTTGTAATGGTACAAGCATGTTCATAAATGCGAATAGTAATGGAGTCGCAGCAAGGAATAACATTGTTGTTCCGTGCATCGTTAATAATTCATTGAAAAAACCAGCTGACACGAAATCGTTATTTGGTTTCATTAACTGAATACGCATTAATAACGCTTCAAAACCAGCGATAGCGAAGAACAATGTACCGGCTAATAAATACATTACAGCTAACTTTTTATGGTCAACAGTTGTAATGTAATCCCAGACAGCTGCTCCAAAGCCCTTTTTCTGTGTATATGAGCTCACAACTTTTACCTCCCTCAAAGTTTGTTACATAAACAAAAATTATTTCTCTACTGATAAGCCCATGATGTAAGTTGCAAGAGCTTGAATTTCTTCATCAGTTAAATCACCATAAACTGGTGCAGTACCTTCAGGATTCATCATTAAGTTACCTGGTTTGAATTCTCCTGGATTTTTAATCCATGCTTTTAAGCTTTCTTCATTATGGTCTAAGAAACCTGCAACTCGGTTACGGTCACCGAATGTAGTTAAGTTAGGACCAACGCCACCAGTACCGCCTACGCCAGATACAGCGTGACAAGCTAAACAGCTGTTAGCAAATGTTGCTTCACCTAAATCAGTTGAATCTTTAGAAGCAGTTTGTCCTTCAGTTGCTTTCATGTTTGCTACCCAAGCATCGAATGCTTCTGGGCTAACTGTTTTTACTTTAAAGTCCATTAGTGCGTGTGAAGGGCCACATAGCTCAGCACATTTACCATAGAATACGCCATCTTTAAGATCTGCTGATTCTTTATCAAATACTAAGTAGAATTTGTTTAAGTTTTCTACGTTCGTATCCATTTTACCGCCAATCGCGGGAATCCAGAATGAGTGCTTAACATCAGCAGCTTTTAAGTTAAAGTAAACTTTTTGACCTGTTGGTACAACTAATTCTTGAGCTGTTACAATCCCTTGGTTAGGATATTCGAACTCCCACCAGTATAATTTTGCAGTTACGTTTACTGTTAGAGCCGTTTTGTTACCTGCTTCATCTACTTCGTCCATTGCAGCAACATCTGCAAATTTATAAGTAGCTGTAACAACCGGTACAGATAAGATTAATAATAAAATAATAGGAATAACTGTCCAAATTACTTCAAGTGTGTGACTACCTTCTACTTGCTTAGGAATAACATTTTCGCCTACTTTTGAACGGCGGAACTTTAAGAATGCAAGTAAATAGATAACAGATACTACAACTATAACTAACGTCATAATTCCAGTAGCCAACAATAATAGGTTGAATTGTTCTTTACCTACTTGACCAGATGGTTTCAGTGCAGAAATATAATCTTCACCACAACCTGAAAGGAAAACCATCATCACTGCTAGAAGTGAAAAAAGACGCCACTTTTTAAGCCCTTTCATCATAGCTTAATTAAACCCCTCTTTCTTTGTTGTATTTTCATGTGTACCTAGGACATTGGTTCTGTCTATATGAATTCTTGTGAAAGAAAGAATCCCTAAATTTAGCTGAACACCGCAAATATTATAATTGCCACAAATAAGATCGTCATATGATTCAATGAGTAAATAAACATTTTATTTGCCCATTTCATATCATCTTTTGTGGTAAAGCCCTTTAAAGCTAGTATTAACCAGCCTAAGTTCAAAGTAGTCGCAAGCACTAAAAATCCAATTCCAAGCTCAGGTAATAGGAACGGTAACGGGAATAATAAAAGAATCCAGAAAAACATTGAGTACTTCGTTCGTTTAAAACCTTTCACTACTGGTAGCATTGGAATATTAGCTGCACGATATTCTTCAGTACGTTTCATAGCAAGCGCATAAAAATGCGGTGGTTGCCATGCAAACATAATAAGAAAGAGAGCAAGTGCTCCTGGGCCTAGTGCAGGTTCAACAGCTGCAAATCCAATTACAGGTGGAATCGCCCCCGAAATACTTCCGACTATCGTGTTACTAACATGCTTTCTTTTTGACCACATTGAATACAGAACAACATAAGCGAATATTCCTACTAGTCCCCACATGCCGGCTGCAAATGATGCCGTAAATAACAAAATTTCACCTACAATTAAAAATGAGAGGGCAATGGTCAATACAAAATTCGGCTTAAATCTACCTGTAACTGTCGGTCTTGACTTCGTTCGTTTCATAATGGGATCAATATCTTGGTCAATGAAATTATTCATTGCACCAGAACCGCCAATAATTAATGCCGCACCCAGCATGATACAAACGATGACATTAAGCTCTTGCAAGAAATGTCTACCAGTAAACTGAAATGCCAGCCACATCCCTGTAAACGTTGTGACAAGATTCGAGTTAACGATTCCAATTTTTATCAGAGCTAAGAAATCTTTTACAACAGATGTTGATTCTGGATCAGTGTTTCTAGTAGCCGATAACGTACGACCGTTTGACATGTTACCTCTCCTTTCATTTTTGTAAGCATATTCCGCTAACAATAACTATAGCGAAATTTGCGATTGATTTCTAGACGTTTAGTGAAATTTAGATGAAGTTGTAAAAATTAGCTTTGTCTAGAAATATAATTAAAAACAACATATCTATAGTAAAACATTTTCTAAAATGAATTGTGAAGGTTAAAGTACGAAATTATGAACAATTTGTGAAATGGAATCGACATCTATTACTCCCTTCTCTTTACAAGTTGTATTTTAATTGTATTTTAGATATCATCTAGTAGCAGAAACATTACTTTCATGTAATATTGATAGATAAAGTAGGTGACTCATTTTATGCAACATAACAGGTATATGAAGTGGTTTGCTGTTGCCGCTACACTGGGAATGCTCCTTATTTTACTTGGCGGGGCACTTGTTACAAAAACAGATAGTGGCTTGGGCTGTGGTCGAAACTGGCCAGATTGTAATGGTTCTCTTATCCCAAAAGAAATTACAACAGAAGTATTAATTGAATTCTCTCATCGTCTTGTTACAGGAGTCGTATCCATCTCAATTCTCGTTCTAACAATTTGGACATGGCGGAAACTTGGTCATATTCGTGAAGTAAAATTTTTAGGTTTTTTATCGATGTTCTTCTTAATTGCACAGGCACTTATTGGAGCAGCTCAAGTATTATGGGGACAAGGAGACTTCATTCTAGCTCTGCATTTTGGAATCTCGCTTATTTCTTTTGCAGCCGTTCTTCTTCTTTCTATGATTGTATTTGAAGTTGATCGAAAGTTTGATGCAGATAACGTATTTATTGGGAAAAAGCTACGTTGGCATACAATCGCTGTCACAATTTATTCTTATTTAGTCGTTTATACAGGGGCACTTGTTCGACATACAGATTCTAGTTTAGTATGTCCTGACTGGCCATTTTGCTACAATGAAACACCTTTTGCTCAACCAAACAATATGTACGAATGGGTTCAAATGGGACATCGACTGGCAGCTATCATTATTTTCATTTGGATTACATACATAACTTGGCACGCTATAAAAGAATACAAACAACAACGTGTTATTTATTATGGTTGGATTACTGCTTTCATCATCGTTATTCTACAAGTTTTAGCAGGTATGTTAGTAGTCCTTACTCGATTGAATTTAACAGTAGCTTTATTACACTCATTGTTCATTTCACTTTTATTCGGCCATCTTTGTTACATGATTATGCTCGTAGCACGTAGCAATTATAATGAAAAAAATAAATAACATTCGAAAAGGATTCGACACGTTGCTGTCGAATCTTTTTTATTTTCCATCACATCCTTCCTCCTGACCTCAAAATAATGCGTGCCTTTAATTTTTGCGAAGAAACAACTGAATTATATTATTTTTTTGATGTCTTCGTGGTTAAAGAATAGGCCACCTTCAGCAATAAAACGGTAGATAATTGCAACCTATTTGTGGCTAAGTCAGTGCAATGGCTAAAGACGTTGAATGTCTAGAAAGAAAGTGGGCTTTAATGCTCTTTTCAAACCATCTGTTATGAAAATGGATTTATAACATACCTTAAGCACTTTCTACTATTAAGAAAAAAGGTTATTAGTGCGCTACAATATAGCTACTAATAACCTTTTTTTATCGTTAATTATTCAATTTCAATTAATAAATCACCTGTTGAAATGGCATCTCCTGCACTTGCGTATACCTCTTTCACTATACCATCCTTTGGTGCCTGTACAGTTGTTTCCATTTTCATGGCTTCGGTAATTAACAAGTGGTCACCACGTTTGACAGGGCTGCCTTTAGATACAACGACTTTTAATACAGTCCCTGGCATTGTTGCCCCAATTTGGTTCGGATTGCTTGGGTCTGCCTTGAGAGCTATGCTGCCATCCACTTCTACCGTCATATCTTGAATGACAAGCTCGCGCGATTGACCATTTAATTCAAAGTAAATAACACGTGTACCATCATGCTGTGGTTCACCAATCGATACCAGTTTAATAATTAACGTTTTGCCTTTTTCGATTTCTACTTCAATTTCTTCGCCTAGCTTTAAGCCATATAAAAACGTTGGCGTATCTAGCACTGAAATATTACCGAAGGACTCTAGCGTTTTCGCATACTCTTCAAATACTTTTGGGTAAAGTGCATAAGCGAGTATATCTTTCTTCGTAACAGGACGATTTAATTTATCCGCCAATACTTCCTCTAGCTGTTCAAAGTTAACAGGCTCTAACAGTTCACCTGGTCGAACAGTAATTGGTTCACGCTCTTTCAATACCACTTTCTGAAGTTCCGCTGGGAAGCCCCCATGTGGTTGCCCTAAATAACCTTGGAAAAATTCAATAACGGAATCAGGGAAATCAATTGTTCTCCCTCTCGTTATAACGGTTTCTTCATTTAATTCGTTTTGCACCATAAATAATGCCATATCACCGACTACTTTAGATGACGGTGTCACTTTCACAATGTCTCCAAATAATAGGTTGACACGTGAATACATGCGTTTTACTTCATCCCAGCGATCGCCTAATCCGACAGCCTTTGCTTGTTGTTGTAAGTTGCTGTATTGACCACCCGGCATCTCATGGACGTAAATTTCAGAATGAGGGCTAATCATGCCACTTTCGAAATCTTTATAGTATTTACGCACATCTTCCCAGTAATAAGAAAGCTTTTCAAGCGATTCAATCTCTGCACGAATTTCACGTTTACTACCTTTCATCGCATAATATAAAGAGTTAGCACTTGGCTGTGATGTTAAACCTGCCATTGCACCGAGTGCAGTATCTAAAATATCTACCCCTGCCTCGATTGCTTTTGCATATAAATAAATCCCATTGCCACTTGTATCATGCGTGTGCAAATGAATTGGTAGGCTTGTCGCCTCTTTAAGCTCCGATATTAAGCGGTAAGCAGCTTCCGGCTTTAACAACCCAGCCATATCCTTAATCGCTAAAATATGGGCTCCTGACGCCTCTAGCGACTTCGCCATATCTTTGTAATACTGCACGGAGTATTTTGCACGTCCGTCATCTAAAATATCACCTGTGTAGCAAATCGCAGCCTCTGCAATTTTCCCTGCATCTCTTGCTGCATCAATGGCAACTTCCATCCCTTTAACCCAGTTTAAGCTATCGAAAATACGGAAGACATCAATACCCGATGCAGCCGACTCAGCAATAAACGCACGAATTAAATTATCGGGATAGTTCGTGTAGCCTACAGCATTCGCCCCACGCAATAGCATTTGGAACAGCACATTCGGTATTTGCTCACGTAGCTTAGCTAAGCGTTCCCATGGATCTTCCTTTAAAAAACGATACGCTACATCAAACGTTGCGCCACCCCACATTTCTAAAGAGAAGAAATTATGCATCATACGTGCTGTTTCATCTGCAATTTGATACATATCTTGTGAACGCACACGCGTAGCTAATAAGGATTGATGTGCATCACGGAACGTTGTATCTGTTAATAACACATCATCTTGTTGTAAAATCCACTGCACTAAACCGTTTGCACCTTGCTCATCTAAAATTTGCTTTGTACCCGATAACGGCCGCCCATTCAAATCCACAAGTGGCTTAATAGGCTGTGAGAAAATTGGCTTGGCCTTGTTTTTCACCCCTGGGAAACCATTTAGCGTCACATTACCGATATAACTTAACAGCTTTGTCCCGCGGTCTTGTCGCACAGGGAAATTGAATAATTCAGGCGTTGTATCAATAAAGCTCGTGTCAAACGAACCTTCTAAGAAATTTTTATGCGTTACTACATTATTTAAAAATGGAATATTCGTTTTTACCCCGCGAATACGGAATTCTTTTAAGTTACGGTCCATTTTCGCAGCCGCTTCTTTAAAAGTCATACCTGATGTTGAAATTTTCACAAGCAATGAATCATAATACGGTGTAACAACGGCACCTTGGAATCCGTTCCCTGCATCTAAACGAACGCCAAAGCCACCACTTGAACGATATACCATTAACTTCCCTGTATCTGGCATAAAATCATTCGCTGGATCTTCAGTTGTTACACGTGCTTGAATCGCATAACCAATCATCGGAATATTCGCTTGTTCCGGTATGTGTATTTCTTCGCTATGCAAGCTGTAGCCTGCCGCTACCTTAATTTGCGCATGTACGATATCAATACCTGTAATCATTTCCGTAATTGTATGCTCTACTTGAATTCGAGGGTTTACCTCGATGAAATAAAAGTCATCGCCCGCAACTAAAAATTCAACTGTCCCTGCATTTATGTACGAGACATTTTTCATTATTTGAACTGCTGCATCACAAATTCTATTTCTTAAATTTTCTGAAATCGAATTCGATGGCGCAATCTCTACAACCTTTTGATGGCGACGTTGAATCGAACAATCGCGCTCATATAAATGCACAATATTGCCCATTTTATCGCCTATAATTTGAACTTCAATATGTTTTGGGTGAAGTATGCATTTTTCTACATACACTTCATCAGACCCAAAGGCTGCTTTTGCCTCTGATTTGGCACGTTCATAAGCAGATGCTACATCGTCCTTTGTTTGCACGACACGCATGCCGCGCCCACCGCCACCTAAAGAAGCTTTAATCATAAGCGGGTATCCGTATTGTTCACCAAAAGCTTGTACTTCTTCTACTGAAGCAACTGGACCATCAGTACCCGGAATAACAGGAATATCTGCGTTAATAGCTTGTTCACGCGCTTTTACCTTATCGCCAAACATATCTAAATGTTGTGAAGTTGGACCAATAAATAAAATGCCCTCTTCCTCACAACGACGTGCAAATTCCACGTTTTCTGATAAAAAACCATACCCTGGATGAATCGCATCAACGCCTGCATCTTTAGCGATTGCAATGATGCCTTCAATATCTAAATACGCATCGATTGGTTTCTTGCCTGCCCCTACTAAATAAGCTTCATCCGCTTTAAAGCGATGGAATGCTCCACTATCCTCACGTGAATAAATAGCGACTGTGTGAATGTTGAGCTCCGTACACGCACGGAAAATTCGAATTGCAATTTCTCCCCGATTGGCTACAAGGATTTTGTTGATTGATTCCATAGGTATCCCCCTTATGTTTGTGATTTCCTTCTTTCTACCTTTTCGAACATGGAAACATTAATCAATATCCCCATAGCTAAAGATAGCAAAATTATAGATGTCCCGCCGTAACTAATGAAAGGCAACGTGACACCGGTTAACGGGATTAACCCGGTTACACCCCCAAGATTAATAAACGATTGCCAGGCAATCCAGCTCGCAATCCCAGCAGCAATCATACGTGCTAGTGGATCTTTTGTTCGCAATGCAATGGAAAAACCTTTATATACAATAAATCCTAAACCACCTAAGACGATTAGAACTCCCCAAACGCCAAGTTCCTCCATTACAATCGCCATAATAAAATCGGTTTGTGGCTCAGGCAAATAACCTAATTTTTGAATAGATTGACCGAGTCCTCTACCTTCTAGACCGCCACCGCCAATTGCATAATAACTATTGACAACTTGGTGACCTACTCCATTTTCAAATTCAAATGGATTAAAATAAGATTCGATACGTCCTTTACGGTTCCCTTTTAATAATTCACCTTTAAATAGCCAGAGCATGCCTAGAATAGCTGTACCAAATGCACCTAACACACCAAAAAACTTCCAAAACGTTTTAAAAGGAATACCACTTGCTGCGACCACAGATACAGCGATACCGCATAAAATAATAACTGCCCCTAAATCTGTTTCAAAGGCTACACCAGCTACAACAAGTATCCAAAGGAAAATTGGATAAAAAATCTCTGTTGGCTGAAGCTTTTCAAATGTATACTTTTGAGATTTCCGATAAAATGCTGCTGCAAAATATAAAATTATAAATAGTTTCGAATATTCGGAAGGCTGAAAATTCCCTATTCCTGGTACACTAATCCAACTTTGAGAGCCTACATCGTCTGCCCCGTTACCAGCTACTTTTACCCAAGTAAAAAGCACAATTAACACAATCGTCAGTAACAACATAATATTCTTATTTGCATAATGCTTATAAGGGAAAAATGCTGCGGCCACAAATCCTAAAGACGCGACTGCTAAGTTAGTAAGTTGTTTTTGATAAAAATAATCAGGCGCTTGTTCTTCGTGGACGATTGCCACCATTATACTTGAGCTATAAATCATTACTAAGCCAAATAAACTTAACAACAAAAACGTAAAAAATAATGGGTAATCAAAATTTTGAGCATATCGTTTTAAGTATTGTTTCATTGGAAAACCTCGTTCTAGAAAAAAAACTCAAATCGCAAGCAGCGTTTGAGTTTTTTCTTTTTATTTGTCTGTATACGCGTCATGTAGTACAGAAAGTTCCTTCTCGAGTGAATCGAGAATGGTATGCCTTTTCGCGTTCAATAAGTCCAAGCTTCACAGCAAAGTCAATTTCACGTGAAAGGCCGAACATTTGTGTATCTAATACTTCTTCATATAAAGGGCATTGTGGCATCGTTAAATGATCCATTTGTACTCGAATGAGGCGAGCAATTTTATCTGCATCAGCAACTAAAAGCTCCAAAGCCTTCTCTTGAAAGGAAGTTTGTGATTTCGTATCCATGAGGACGCCCCCATTATCTGATATTTCTTCGATTCTATCTTAATAAAGTTTATCTTTTAGTCGCTAAAAATGCAAGTGTCTTCGTCGGAAAATAAACAATCCGAATTATATTTCTTTATTATCTCCTTGCATTAGCGTTATACTAATTCATGGATATACAAGATTTGAGGAGGATTTCTATTATGGAAACAATTATTCCTATTAAGGGTGCAGTTTCGTATCAACTAACATTAGATCCAACGGTTTGGATTTTTGACGATCGTAAATTAGACTTAAATACGTACTTCCAGGCAAGTGCAGTAGAGGAAGATGCGGATACAAAATATATGCGCGAAGTCGGTGCTCACTGGTCACGTGAAATCATGGAAGGTGCTACTTTCCCACCAACATTAAAATCAGAACGAAAATTCGACCGCAAAGGGATGGAAACGGGCACTTTCGGTATCGAATTAAGTCACTTCTTGAAAAATGCTGAAGTTAAACCCGAAGCGACAACAATCGTCATTGAATGCAAAAACGGGGAAGAACATGCATTTACAATTGAAGAAGCACAGACATTAATTTTTAAATACAGTCAGGATGGCAAACCTTTAACCGAAGATGGACCCGTTCATGTATTATTTGGAGACGGCTCCAATGTAGACAGCCCTATTAAAAATGTGTTAGCCATTCGTGCGGAATAGGGAGGGAATGCGATGCGCGTAAAATGTGTCATTTGCGATACTATTAACCAGTTAGATGATGATTTACCGTTAGCAAAAAAACTGCGTAATCGTCCGATTCATACGTATATGTGCGACACATGCCATGATCGAATTAAGGAAAATACGATGGCACGTATTGAAACGGGAAATTTCCGCTTTTACCGTACCTCACCACAAATGGACAAAGAATTTTAAGTGCCAGGCACTCATACAATTTAAAAAGCGCTCGCTCTAGCAGATTTAACAGTACAAAACGCAAAACCCTATTCATACAGGTTTTGCGTTTTTTACTTAGCCATTATTTTTGATAATCACTTTTTCCAGCAATTCGACAACTTGATACATAATTGTCGCGAAGAAAGCGATAATGAGCAGTGACATAAGGACAAGATTAAAGTTAAATACTTGGAAGCCATAAATAATTAAATAACCAAGCCCCTTTGAAGCAACTAAAAACTCACCAACAATCACACCAACCCATGACAAACCAACATTCACTTTCAAAGTCGAAATAATAGTTGGAAAAGAAGCAGGCAAAATTACCTCTTTGAAAGTTTGCCAACGAGTTGCACCAAAAGTTTGTAACACTTTACTGTAATTGGGATCCACACCTTTAAAAGCGGTGTACACAACAATGGTAGTAATGATGATAGATATCAGAGCACCCATTGCAATAATCGAAAAATAACCTGGTCCAAGTGCAACGATTAAAATCGGCTCTAACGCCACTTTTGGCATAGCATTTAATATTACTAAATACGGATCTAAAATTTTGGATAACATCGGAGACCACCAGAGGACAGTTGCAATCAAGGTCCCTAATAATGTTCCAGCAATAAAGCCGATAATCGTCTCCATTAACGTCACACCAACATGTAATGTGAGTGTGCCGTCGCTTACTTTTTCAATAAACGTTTGCCATACATAGGTTGGTGAGCTAAAGATTAAACGGTCAATCCATTCAAGCCTCGAGAGCAGCTCCCACCCCCCAAAAAAGACCAGTAAAATAATGATTTGATATAGACGAACGAAGCGCTTTTCCTTCTTTAGCAATTGTTGATATTGTTTAAACAATGTATTATCCAAGACTCTCCAGCTCCTTCCAAATCGTTTGGAATACATCTGAATAAGCTGGATGTTGCCTTACATCGAACGGAGATAATTGTTGTAACTCAGAAGGTATTTCAAACACTTTGTGTAACATGCCTGGATTAGCCGAGAAAAGAAATACCCTTTCACTCATAGCGATTGCCTCACCAATATCATGTGTGACAAGAATCGCCGTTTTCTGATAGGTCTTTAATGTTTCGACAACTAAATCTTCAAGCTTTAACTTAGATTGATAATCGAGCGCTGAAAATGGTTCATCTAGCAATAATATTTTCGGATTAACCGCTAAAGTCCTTGCAAGTGCTACGCGTTGACGCATTCCTCCGGATAACTCTCTCGGATAATAACTTCCGACATGTGGCAAACCAATTTCATGTAAGAGCGCATTGGCCGTTACTTTATGCGTTTTATTATCCCGCTGCATGATTTTTAAACCAATGGTGACATTGTCCTCAATCGTTTTCCACGGGAATAGATAATCTTGTTGAAGCATGTAGCCGATAAGTGCCTGATTATGTGGCGCAATAATTTCGCCATCAATAAAAACCTTGCCTTCCGTTGCAGGAAATAACCCAGCAATAATGGACAAGAGTGTGGTTTTTCCACAGCCACTTGGCCCTATAAAAGAAACAAACTCCCCTTCACGAATATCTAGATTAATATCTTTTAAAACTTCCTTTGCCTGCGTACTAGAAAAATAACTATGGTGAATATGATCTAGTTTTAAAAATTCCATTTACTCTGCAGCCTTTTTTGCAAACTTTGTATTCACAAGCTCTTCATATTTTACTCGTTGAGGAAGTTCACCTGCTTCCTCCATAATTGTTTGTAAGTTATCCCACTCTTCTTCATCCAAAATTGGATCTGTTGCATAAGAGCCTTGTGATTTATAACGTTCGACCACCGTCTCAATTAACGCTACATCAACATTTTCAAAATACGGCTGAATTATTTTTGCCACTTCTGCCGCACTTTTCTCTTGTACAAAATCTTGTGCTCGCTTCAGCGCATTAGTAAATCCTTGCACCGTTTTAGCATCATCCTTTAAGTAGCTACTTTTTGCCATAAAGGACGTGTATGGTAAATGGCCTGATTCAGTGCCAAATGAAGCAACAATATAACCTTTCCCTTCTTTTTCAAACACACTCGCTGTCGGTTCAAACAACTGAACATAATCTCCTGTTCCTGAAGCAAAGGCTGTAGCGATATTGGCAAAATCAATATTTTGAATAAGTGTTACATCTTTTGTAGGATCAATGCCATGCTTTTTCAAGACAAACTCCCCAGCCATTTGTGGCATTCCACCTTTACGTTGCCCTAAAAATGTTGATCCTTTTACATCTTCCCATGAAAAATTATCCATCTTTTCACGGGCTACTAAAAATGTACCATCTGTTTGTGTTAATTGTGCAAAGTTTTGAATCGGATCGTTCGCACCTTGAGCTGTTACATAAATGGATGTTTCTGAGCCAACTAAGGCAATATCGATGCCATCTGAAAGTAACGCTGTCATCGTTTTATCGCCACCGGCAATCGTTTGTAGCTCAACAGAAAGTCCTTCCTCTTCAAAAAAACCTTTTTCAAGCGCTACATATTGCGGAGCATAGAAAATCGAGCGCGTCACTTCTCCGACCTTTACTTTTTCTAGCTCCGCTTTATTACACGCTGCCAATGAAAGGAGCAACAAAGCAATACTACTAAATAACAAACCTTTTTTAAGCCAACGCATTCCATTTCCTCCTTGATTGATAAATAGCCTATCGAGACTAACTTATTCACGTTAGAAGATTTAGGTGCCAACCATTTTGTCATATGTCATTCAATTGATTGAACATAGATGCACAGCCATTCTTACATAGGTAGATTGCCTAAGACGTAAAAATTTTCTCTATCAAAGAAAAAAAGTCCTAGCAAATAAATGCTAAGACTTTTTTATGCCCTTAAAACTTAAGGTAAGTTTTATGGTAAAGGAGCCAAGCTACTATCATTGATTGGCAGCTTGTTGCTCTTCTCTTTTTTCTCGCCACATACGTGTTTTGTATACAATCAAAATTAACGCCGCTACGATGAGGCCTTCAATCATAGGTAGGAATAACGCGAAAAATGTCAACATAATACACCCCAAAAATAGGAACACATAAATGACAATATTTTGAGATAGCTTTAACTTTTTTGCAAAGCCTAATTTATAGACAATTGCAGAAAGTACAAAGACAAGAAGAAATACAACATAGCCTGCAACTTCATAGCTTGGTAAATTTTCATATAGAAATCTTGTAATACCAGCCATTCTCCCATAAACCTTTGTTGTTTCCTCTGCATTTGTTGATGCAGCAACTTGAATAACATTTAGTTCACCCAATAAAGCGGACTTTATATCCAAGACTCCCTCTCCCTTTCATATCAGCGGAAAATTATTGTTCAGCGTTTTTTAATTTTTTCGCTGCTTTCTCACGTTCGTTTTTATCTAGAATTTTTTTACGAAGGCGAATTGATTCAGGTGTGATTTCTAAGTACTCATCATCCCCTAAGTATTCAAGCGCTTCTTCTAGAGATAAAATACGTGGTTTTTTAATAACATTCGTTTGGTCTTTATTTGCTGAACGGATGTTTGTTTTTTGTTTCATTTTTGTAATATTTACAGTGATATCAGCGTCACGAGTATTTTCGCCAACAATCATACCTTCGTAAATGTCTGTACCTGGCTCCAAGAATAGTGTACCACGGTCTTCAATCTGCATCATACCATAAGTTGTTGATTTACCAGTTTCCATTGAAACGAGTACACCTTGGTGACGACCACCAATTTTCCCTGGTAATAATGGTTGGTAGCAATCAAACGTATGGTTGATAATACCGAAACCTTTTGTCATCGACATAAATTCAGTTGTATAACCGATTAATCCACGAGCTGGTACTAAGAACGTTAAACGCACTTGACCACTGCCGTTGTTCACCATATCAAGCATTTCACCTTTACGAGTACCAATAGATTCAATAATAGAACCAACATTTTCTTCAGGTACATCGATTTGAACACGTTCGAATGGTTCACATTTAACACCATCGATTTCACGCACGATTACTTGTGGTTTTGATACTTGTAATTCAAAACCTTCACGACGCATATTTTCAATCAGGATTGATAAGTGAAGCTCACCACGACCTGAAACTGTCCAAGCATCTGGAGAATCAGTATCTTCAACGCGTAAAGATACGTCTGTTTGTAATTGAGCACGTAAACGCTCTTCTACTTTACGAGAAGTAACCCATTTCCCTTCACGACCTGCAAATGGAGAATTGTTTACTAAGAAAGTCATTTGTAAAGTTGGCTCATCGATACGTAAAGGCGTAAGCGCTTCTTGATGTTCAACAGGGCAAACTGTTTCTCCTACGTTGATATCTTCCATACCAGAAACGGCGATTAAGTCACCAGCTTTTGCTGTCTCAACTTCTTCACGTTTTAAGCCGAAGAAACCAAAGATTTTTGTTACACGGAAGTTTTTCACTGTACCGTCTAATTTCATCAGAGCAACTTGTTGACCTACTGAAATTGTTCCACGGAATACGCGACCAATTCCGATACGTCCAACGAAGTCATTATAGTCAAGTAATGCTACTTGGAATTGTAATGGTTCTTCTGAGTTATCAACTGGTGCTGGGATAGCTTCAATAATTTTTTCAAATAGACATTTCATATTTTCTTCTTGTTTAGATGGATCAGCGTCTAAAGAAGCCGTACCATTTACACCTGAAGCATACACAACAGGGAAGTCTAATTGATCGTCATCTGCACCTAACTCGATGAATAACTCTAATACTTCATCTACTACTTCAAGTGGACGAGCTGAGTCTTTATCTACTTTGTTCACTACTACAATCGGTGTTAACTTTTGTTCTAACGCTTTTTTCAGTACGAAGCGTGTTTGCGGCATACAACCCTCATACGCATCGACAACTAGTAAAACGCCATCTACCATTTTTAAAATACGTTCTACCTCACCACCAAAGTCGGCGTGTCCAGGCGTATCAAGGATGTTGATACGAGTTCCGTTATAGTTGACAGCAGTATTTTTTGCTAATATTGTAATACCACGTTCACGTTCGATATCGTTAGAGTCCATTGCACGTTCTTCAACACGTTCGTTTGAACGGAATGTACCAGATTGTTTTAATAATTGGTCGACTAAGGTAGTTTTACCATGGTCAACGTGGGCGATAATTGCGATATTGCGAAGATCTTGACGTAAGTTTGTCATTATTCCACTCCATATTCTTTTTTCGAATGTTTAACTGTGATATTATAGCACAAGAAGGATGTAAATGTCCTTATTAGAATTTCTATCATTCTAAAAAAATATTTTTAATCACAAATTTACTATAAATTAGGGGGCTCGGTTATGAATCGTGGAAAAATCGTAATGGCCATTTATGCACTAGCAGCTGTGCTAGCAATGTGTTCTATCGGGTATTCAGTAGCAGCAAGTAATATTTGGGGAGTAATAGCAGGTATTGTAGCTACTTGTGTCATTTTTATGACAGCTTTTAAAATGAAGCGTAAACTTCGCGAACAAGGCTTACTTTAATGTTAGTATTTGCACTCTAACTACCTATATGTGTCTAAAAAGAGGCATTGTCCATAATAGACAACGCCTCTTTTTGGCTATATTTCACAACATATTTGTTTAATGTTTAGCTACTATCTCCTCAGCCTGCAAGCAAACAAGTGATGCTTTCATTAATAGTCTTTTGCCAAATAATCTAACGTTGCTTGACCTAAAACATTGGCGGCAATCCGCAATGAACGTTCATCAATATCGAATTTTGGATGATGGTGTGGATACACTTCTTGCCATGCTGGATTTTTTGCCCCAGTAAAGAAAAATGCCCCTGGTATTTCCTCTAAATAGTACGCAAAATCCTCACCACCCATCGTAGGGTCAACAAATTCAACCGCTTCGACATCTGCTACTTTTCTTGCTGACGCCATCACATGCTCTGTTTCTGCCGCATGATTCACCACTGGTGGGTAACCACGACGAAACTCATATTCATAGTCCGCTTTTGTTAAATAACAGGTTGCCTTTAATAGCTCTTCAATTTCACGCTCCAGTAAATCGCGCTCCTCCTCATGGAAGGTCCGGACAGTCCCCTTCATATAGACTTGGTCTGCAATGACATTAAAAGGGTTTAACGCCTCAATATGACCAACTGATACTACCGCAGGACGCAATGGATTAATACGACGTGCTACAAGTTGTTGTAAATTTGTAATAAATTGCGCTGCCAGCAAGATGGAATCCTTCGTATCGCTTGGATTTGAGCCATGACCACCCTTTCCTTTAATCTTAATGTAAATGCCATCAGCCGCAGCCATAAATGGTCCAATTGCTGTTTGCACCTTACCAAGTTCTGTTGGTGCCCATAAATGTGTGCCAAATATTACATCGACACCTTCTAAACAGCCATCAGCAATCATTGATTTCGCTCCACCTGGTGCAAGCTCCTCTGCATGTTGATGAATAAAGACAATTGTCCCCGCTAAGTTTTCTTTCATTTGATTTAATGCCTTCGCCAAAATTAATAATGAAGCTGTATGTCCATCATGACCACATGCATGCATGCGCCCTTTTATTTTTGATTGGAATGGAAGACCTGTTTCTTCTGTAATAGCTAAAGCATCAAAGTCTGCACGTAATGCCACTGTTTTCCCTGCCTTAGCACCAACTAACTTCGCTACAACACCGTTACCCCCAACACCTTCACGTACTTCATGCCCTAAAGCACGATGAAATGCAGCAATCGTTTTCGGTGTTTCAATTTCTTCAAAGGAAAGCTCGGGATTTTCATGAAAATGACGACGAAGTTGAATCATTTCCTCTTCATATCGTTTTAATAAATCAACTAACTGCTCTTGCTGTAATACTGCCATTAGTAACACCCCTTATTTTAAGTATATATAATCTCCAGGTCCTAGTGGTAAACCAAGTAGGAACCAAATGGCGAACAGTATAATCCAACCGATTGCAAAGAACACAGAGAATGGTAGTAACGCGGAAATTAGTGTCCCCATCCCGATATTTTTATCGTAGCGTTTGGCAAACGATAGCAAAATAGCAAAATACGGTAGCATTGGTGTAATTGGATTGGTAATAGAGTCTCCTACTCGATAGGCCATTTGCGTAACAGCAGGAGAATAGCCTAAGTAAAGGAACATTGGAACGAAAATTGGCGCAAGTAAAGCCCACTTCGCAGAAGCGCTGGCGATAAGTAAATTAACGAAAGCACATATTAAAACAAATCCTATCATCATTGGTAAACCTGTAAAATTTAACGCTTGTAAAAGTTCCGCTCCTTTAATGGCTAAAATAGCACCGATATTACTCCAGTTAAAAAAGGCAATCATTTGTGAAGCGGCAAATGCTAAAACAATAAATGGAGCCATATCCGCAATCGATTTAAAAATTTTCTCAGCCACTTCCTTGTCATTTTTCACTTCTTTTGCCGCAATGCCATAGGCAAGACCTGGTAAAAGGAAGAAGAATAACATAATCGGCACAATACCTGACATAAATGGTGAATTTAAAAAGCCCCCTGTTTCCGGATCACGTAAAAGACCGTTAGACGGAATGACCGTAAATGCAATAACTGCACTATAAATGACTGTCACCAGTCCTGCCCATCGTAAACCACGCTTTTCTAAAGCAGTTAGCGGTTCTAACATTTCAACCTTGCCTTCAAACTTACCAAAGCGAGGCTCAGTAAACTTTTTGGCAACCCACGTACCAATCCCAATTAGTAAAAATGTCGAAGCAATTAAAAAATAATAGTTCATCGTTGCTCGACCTGTGTAGCCAGAATCTGCAATCTGTGCTGATGATTCCGTAATTCCCAATAACAATACATCAAGTGAACTAATTAAAATATTGGCACTAAAGCCTCCAGCTACTGCGGCATATGTAATAATTAAACCTGCTAGTGGGTTTCGACCAATGCTCATAAAAATCATCGCTGCAATTGGCGGTAAAATAATGAACGCTGCATCGGCAGCTAGATTCCCCACTAAACCTGTGAAAATAATAAATGGCACGATTAATTTTGTCGGAGCTGACAGCACTAGCTTTTTCATTACGGCAGATATAAGCCCTGTTTGCTCGGCTAAACCAATACCAATCATTGTCACAATCACTAATCCCAAAGGAGCGAAGCCTGTAAATGTTGATACCATTTGCGTTAATATTAAAATAAGACCTTCTTGACTTAGCAGATTTTTTACTTGAATAACATCTTCAGTGCCTGGTTGAACTGCTGAAACACCAAACATCGATAATATCCATGATAAAACAAGCACAATACCTGCTAAAATAATAAATAGCGTGATGGGGTCTGGTAGTTTATTACCCGCCTTTTCAATGCTATCTAGCATTCTATCAATCCAAGATTTTTTTACTGTGTCTAAATTTTTTTGCATAAGCCCCTCTCCTTCTCTGTGTTATTCGACTTGTGCTATTCATCTTAATCCTCATTTAAGACATTGATAGCATGTGTCCTTAATACAAAGAAACCATATTTTTAGAATATTTTCAATATTTAATTTATAGTTAAGGAGCTTACTCTATGTATAAAATTAATGTTTTCACCGCTAAACTATCTCTCTCATGGGTAACGCAACTAGAGAAAATCAAGCCATCTTTTTGCCATTTCCATTACCATCCCTACACAGATTTTGAGCATTTAAATGCGCTGCTAAAGCAACATTTACTAGCTGGAGATGGTGCACTTTTTAGCGGGCAAATCCCATACTTTTTTTCGCAAACTTATTTTCCAAACACGGCTATCCCCATGCTCTATTTTGATATTTCAGAGCGAGATTTTTACCGTGTCTTAACAGAGTTATTTTATGACAATACAATTGCTATGAATCGGATTGCCATTGATTTTTGTTATGAAGAGAATGAATACCTCGGCATTCATGAATGGTCAATCGGTAGACAGCCCTATCTATTTAGTCAAACAATGAACGAGTTCGCAAGCAACGATATTGTTGAGAAGGCTGCTAATTGGCATATTCAGTTACATCGCGACAATAAAGTAGATTTAAGCTTTACGCGCATTGCAGAAATGCGCGAGCGATTGGCACAGCTAAATATACCGTTTATCGCGTTTCACCCATCACTCCATGCTATGCAATTAACATTGGATCAGTTGGTCAATCAGCTTCAGCTTCGACAACTTGAGCAAAATAAAGTAGTCGTTGTCCATATTTTAATTCCGATTGATAAATCCAATATCGATGAATTGGAATATCGACAAATTGCTTTATATAAAGCCATTTTAGATTTTAAGCAACGCTATGCAAGCACCTTTATCGTGCATCGCGAAGCTTCTTATATGGCCCTTATTACAACCTATCAGCAATTTTTAATCACAACCGATGATTATAGCCATTGTCAACTTGTAGATTTTTTAGATGATACATTACAATTTCCTGTAAAAATAGGTTGGGGTATCGGTAACTCTTTAACTGAAAGTCAGAAATACGCAAAAAGGGCTGCTACGCTCTGCTCTTCCAAGGAAACGCAAGGCTATATTATTGAACATGAAAAAGAAATTGGTCCATTGCTAAACGGGACTTTATTGCAGTTTGATAACGAAAAACAACAGCTCTTACAAAAATTAAGCGTTACCCATGATCTTCCTTTATTACAATTGCAAAAAATCGAGGCTGTTATCGAAAGATTAGCAACAACTATCGTCAATGGCGAACTGCTAAGCAAGCATTTAGGCATTACTGTACGTTCTGCAAACCGCATTTTAAAACAACTGCATGAAAAAAATTTAGCTGTTGAATTACCTAGCACTACTTCCACCACTCGAGGACGTCCGAAAAAATACTATCAGCTCGATTTAAATTAGCGCATACAAAAAACTGTTTAGGAATCAACAGTCCTAAACAGTTTTTTAAAAGTTATACATCATAAGGCACAATATATTTTTCTAATAATTCATGATGAATAGAAGGATTTGCAATAATAAAAGTATCTTGATGTAGTAAATCTACAGTTCGTCCATGTAAATTGGTTGCAATAGCCCCAACTTCATTTGCAATAATTGTTCCGCCGGCAATGTCCCATGGGGATAGCCGCATCGATACATAAGCATCTAATTTTCCACTAACAACAAAGGCAATTTCCATTGCTGCAGAGCCATAAGAACGCGTACCTCGAACTTTACGAATTAGGTCAATGACTTTTTCATGATGTATATGGCGATTGGGTGCAACCCAATGTGCATTAATGCCAATAACAGACTCTTCAATGGTCACTGGTTGTAACTTACGTAACGGTGACGCATTATACCAAGCACCCTGTCCAGCAATTGCATAAAATAAATCTTCGCGCATTACATCATATATGTAACCAAGTTTCCCTATACCATCAATAAATATTCCAATTGAAATCATAAAGTGGCGATGTTGCTTTACAAAATTCATCGTTCCATCAATCGGGTCGATAATCCATACAACGCCATCTAATGACTCCACTTTCTCCCCCATACCCTCTTCGCCTATAATATGATGGGTAGGATCAAAAGATTTAATTTTTTCTATAAAAAACAATTCTGTTTCACGGTCTATATTTGTAACAAGGTCATTCGCATTCGATTTTGTCTCGATCACTAAATTATACGAAAAGGCATTACGAATACGGTTTCCCGCTTCAACAATAATACTTTTTGCAAATTGATCGATCTGCTTTAAATCCATAAAAACCCACCCCTCGAATATAGAAAACATTTACGCTCGTCCACACACAACTTGCTTATCTGTGGTATTCAAGCAATAAAACTACCGTAGCTACACACTTTAAACGTACTCTAGTTCTAGACAGTAAAATGGCCTACACACTCTCCACAATAAGAGTGAGCATCATGTACAATGTGACCCTTTAAGAGCTTTGCATGTGTAGCGTCAAATGAAGAAAGATGAAAACTCCATTATCTAACAATGGTATATTGTCTATTTTACCCTTTATAACAACAAAAATCACCTGCTGTCGGAATATTCAGCAAGTGATTTTCATATGGGGGTTAATTTTTTTTTACGCATAGGCGTGCAAACTTTCCAGCTCCATCTGTATTTCAGCTAGACGCTTTTTACTTTTTGCGATTGCACCTTCGTCTTTCTCATTCATCGCTAAGAAGAGTGAGGCTAGCTCATAATCTAATTCTAATTGTAAAATGCGTTCATATTGCTTTTCAATGTCAACTTTACGTATAATTTTTACGACTTGTTTCATAAAAGTCACGTCCCTTTTTTATTTTTTTCAAAACCTTATACGATTCGCTAAAGTTCTTGTTATAAGATTTTTTCCCATTTTTTTAATAAAATAAACCTTATAATCGAAAGGAGTTATTAAAAATGCCTACACTAAAATGGACTAATAAAGATTTTAATGTGTTTCAAATAAATGGTTTAGAACAAAGAATGGATGCCTTAAATTCTTGTGTACGACCAAAGTTCAATAAACTAGGAGAGAACTTCTCTGCTTTCTTTTCCAGTCATCTTGGAGAAGAATTTTACCCCCATGTTGCTAAACACGCCCGCAGAACGGTAAATCCACCAAATGATAGTTGGGTTGCCTTTGCTCCTTATAAAAGAGGCTATAAAGCATTGCCTCACTTTCAGATTGGTCTTTGGAGCACACATTTATTCATCGTCTTTGCTATTATTTATGAAGCACCGCAAAAAAATTTAATGGCACAACGTTTACTAGCCAACAAACCCTTGCTACAACAGCTTCCGAATGATTTTATTGTTTCTGGGGATCATATGTCACCAGAGGCAATTTCCATCGAAGACGCGAAAGAAGAAAAACTAGATGAATTGCTTATCCGTCTACGTGATGTTAAAAAAGGGGAATTTTTAGTTGGCCGTCATATTCCACGAGAAGACGCGATAAAATTGTCTGTTAGTCAATTCCAACAATTAGTAGAGGAAACATTCACTGCATTACTTCCAATTTATAAAATTATTCAAGAAAAATAAAATGGCTATTCATTTTTGAAAATGTGGCATAAAAATCTTACAAGAAATTTATAAGGTTTAACAATTTTGGACGAGGTATTTATCCATTAACCGTTTCTGTAAATTGTAAGCTAAAGGACTGAAGCACTTTCTTTTGAGGTTGTTGAGGATTTTGCACAGCAAGAATTATCAATCACTTGTTGTGGCTAAAGTTTTTTCTATAGCCTTGAGTTATGTCAGTGTATATTATTGGAAAATCCAAAATCTGTGAACATTTTTAAAAAAATTGATATTGCTGTAGTTTATGCAGACAACTATAAATTAACACCATAATGCTAGTGAATTCTTAAGAAGAATTATTATTTTAACATATCATTATAAATAGTAAGCTAGCAAAATCCGCTTTGCTTTCAACGGGCACAAATATTCACAATCCATTATGTACATCTGTCCAGAAGGCAGGGCGGGTTTGTTTTTTTATAAAAAAAGCATGCTAGAGTATTCCCTAGCACACTATTTCCAAGCCAATGTTTAACGTCTTTGCTTTGGTACAACTTTGATTATCGTACCATCAACCGCTTCTTTTGCTTGCTTCACTACTGGATAGCTAACATATCCACTAGCATCTTCGAATTCACGGAAAATGGTTTTTTCCTCTGCTTGTGAAGGCACAATTTCTTTAAATCGACGATATTTTGCCAGCATCACTTCACGTTTAATGCCCTTTTCATACGCAAGTTCAATGCCTTCAAAAAATTTTACAACATCGACAATTTCTTCTGTTGACCAATCAATTGAAAACGGATAAGAATATTCCATTTGAACGTAACCACCTTTACATTAGTGTCCCCATTTTACCCGGATACTTTCCGCTTCTGCAACCATTCTTGTAATTAGCTCGTCCACTGTTGGGATATCATGGATCATGCCCGTCACTTGTCCTGCCCAACCAATGCCAGCATCCTTTTCTCCATCGTAAATAAAACGTTTATTGGCACTGCCACTAATATAGTCTTTTAAAGCCTCATAAGTAGGCGTTTCACGCTCTATTTCTAAAATTTTTGCTGTGAAGTCACTCCGTAACGCGCGTGCAGGCGCCCCAATAGAGCGTTTAATCACCGTTGTATCTGCCTCAGAACTCGCGAGTAATGCGTCTTTATAGGCTTGTGAGGCATCCACACATTCCTTCGTCGCAATAAAGCGTGTGCCCATTTCAATGCCCTCTGCACCAAGTGCATGTGCGGCAATCCAACCCCGACCATCGCCAATGCCACCAGACGCAATCACAGGAATTTTTACACTATCGACCACTTGAGGTACGAGCACCATTGTCCCAACGTCATCACGCCCAAGATGGCCACCACCTTCTTGTCCAACAACCATCACTGCATCTGCCCCTAGTTCTTCAGCTTTCTGAGCCTGTCTACGGGCTGCAACAAGCACTAGCTTTTTAATGCCTGTTCCTGCAAGTAAATCAAAAATCGGTGCGGGATTACCGCCTGTCATTGTGACAACAGGTACATTTTCTTCAACAGCAACTCGCACCATATCTTCATAGCCTGTGCCATGCATTCCAATGGCAAAATTTACACCAAACGGCTTATCTGTTAATGTTCTTAGTTTTTGTATCTCTACACGCAATAAGTCTGGATCGCGTAAACTCATCGCCGTTATTTGCCCTAAACCGCCAGCATTTGACACAGCTGCTGCTAAATCAGCATATGCTAAATAGGCTAATCCCCCCTGGATTATTGGATATTTAATCTTTAATAGTTCGGTAATACGTGTCTCCCATTTCATCGAATCTCTCCTTTCGTTCCATACTATCTTCTCGTAATCACAAAAAAATCCTTTTATTTTTTTAATTAAAGTCTATTTTTTCATGTCGTTAGGTGCTATAATTCATTTGTTTTCTTAGATATTATAAAAGTGAGGTGGTACCTGCGTTGTCACAATTAGAGACTCCATTGTTCGACGTATTACTAAAACATCGGAACAGACATCCAATTCAGTTCCATATTCCAGGCCATAAGAAAGGGCACGGTATGGATCCTGCTTTCCGAGAATTCGTCGGCGACAACGTTTTATCAATTGATTTAATCAACATTGCTCCACTAGACGATTTACATTCACCAAAAGGTGCTATCAAGGATGCGCAAGCACTGGCAGCAGAAGCCTTTGGTGCTGATCATACATTCTTTTCCGTTCAAGGTACTAGTGGCGCCATTATGACGATGATACTGACCGTCGTCGGTCCAGGTGATAAAATTCTAGTACCACGGAATGTTCATAAATCCATTATGTCAGCGATTGTTTTCGCTGGTGCAATTCCTATTTTTATTCATCCTGAAGTAGATAGTGAATATGGCATTTCTCATGGTATTTCGGCGGAAGCTGTAGAAAAGGCTTTAAATGCTTATCCGGACGCCAAGGCTGTCCTTGTTATTAATCCAACTTATTACGGCTTCTCTGCGGATTTAAAACGCATTGTCGAAATTGTCCATCGCCGTAATATTCCAGTCGTTGTCGATGAAGCACATGGCGTGCACATTAAATTCCATGACGAGCTACCATACTCAGCAATGGAAGCAGGCGCGGATATGGCTGCAACAAGCGTACATAAGCTTGGAGGCTCCATGACGCAAACTTCAATTTTAAACGTACGTGAAGGACTAGTTTCAGCTAAGCGCGTACAAGCAGTCTTTTCTATGCTGACAACAACATCAACATCCTACCCATTACTTGCATCGCTCGACACAGCTCGTCGTCAGCTTGCAATTCATGGCTATGATTTAATTGGGGATGCACTACGTTTAGCAAAAGATGCGCGTAAACGCATTAACCAAATTCCACATTTAAAATGTGCAGGTAAGGAAAAGCTTCACTCGTCCGCAACATACGATATGGACCCACTAAAACTGTTAATTAGTGTAAAAGATTTAGGCATATCAGGGCACCAAGCTGAGGAATGGCTTCGTCACAATGCAAATATTGAAGTAGAGTTATCGGACTTATACAATATTTTATGTTTAGTGACATTAGCAGATACGAAAAAAGAAATTAATCTTCTCATCAATGCTTTAAGCCGTATGTCAAAAGCTTTTGATTCAGAAGCTGCTGTTACTGAAACAGTTGTCAATGTACCTGAAATTCCAGCACTTGCAATGTCACCTCGTGATGCTTTTTATGCAGATACAGAAGTAGTCCCTCTTGCAGAAGCAGACAATTGTATTTGCGCTGAATTTATTATGGTCTACCCACCTGGAATACCTATTTTTATTCCCGGGGAAATAATTACACAAGAAAATATTCGTTATATTCAAATGAATATTGAAGCTGGTTTACCAGTTCAAGGACCCGAAGATACAACATTACAAACAATTCGTGTTATTAAAGAACGCAGAGCAATTATTTAAAAAACAAAGCTACCTCTTCATTTTAGAAGGGGTAGCTTTTTATAGTTGAATCTTACAGTTGTAAGCATTCTTACATAAAATACCTTTATTTTACAAACCTAAAATCCCCATTCTTTTTCTATCCCTATATTTACAGTCTTTCATTCTATTAGTTAAATTCTATTGCATTGCTTTCATCAAATTGAAAAAGATTGTATTAATAATTGTATAAAGCAAAAAAATAGCTTATGTGCTGTCCTTTACTTACAATATTTATAAAGGGAGTGTATTGTATGAATACATGGGATGAACGATTTAACACAATTGAATACGTCTATGGCGAACAGCCAAATGCGTTTATAGAAAACTATGTAGAATTTTTAGAGGGGTATGTTAATGTTGCTGCATATGCTGAAGGAGAAGGTAGAAATGCCGTTTATTTAGCTTCTAAAGGGCATGTGGTAACGGCTTTTGATTATGCAAAAAGCGGTCTTGAAAAAACAGCACAGTTAGCAAAAAAGCATGGCGTTACTGTCAACACACAACTGCAAGATTTACTGCAAGATGAACTACCAGTAGAAACATTTGACGCTGCCGTGATGGTATTTGGTCATTTTCCCGCAGAACAGCAACATGCCGTTTTTCAACGCATCGTCAATTCGGTTAAACCCGGCGGTCGTATTATGATGGAATTATATTCCACGTCTCAATTATCCTATGCAACAGGCGGTCCACAAAATATTAATTTCCTATATAATCCAGCATCGGTGCTTACGTGGTGTCAGCCCTATAAAATTATTCATTTCTTTACCGGTGAACAAATACGCCATGAAGGTACTCTACACACAGGGCTTGCACATACCATTCAATTAATCATTGAAAAAAGTTAACTATGCTTGTGTCAAGCGAAAATGCTAGCACCCTTTACAAGCCCATTATGCCTTGTAAAGGGCTTTCTTTATAAAAATAGATAGACAAAGAGTGGACAGAGAAAAGCTCCTATAATGGCTGTTAACCCCATAGAAAGCGAACCAACCGATAATTCTTGCTCACCATACTCTCTTAGTTTTACAAGCCCAACACCGTGCGAGGCACTTCCTACTGCTACACCTCTACTGACAGCAGAATCAATCTTTCCATATTTCAATACGAATGACAATAATAGCGCCAACAAAACCTGCAATCATAACAAAAACCGCCGTTAAAGGAGGAATTCCGCCAATTGTTTCACTTACCTGCATGCCAACAGGCGTTGTTAAAGATTTAGGTAACGCCGTCAGCATCCAACTTTCTTTAACACCGATCCATTTGAGCATAACAAAAATGGTTACTAATCCAGTTATCATCGCTAATATGATACCGGATAAAATAGAAACTTTATATTTCATAATGATGGCTCTCTGATTATAAAGCGGGTAGGCAAGTGCAACAACAGCTGGCCCCAACATTTTTTGTAGCCATTCTCCTCCTACCATATAGGTTGAATATGGAATATTAAAAACAAGTAAGATAGCTGCACTGACAATAGTTGTCGTCACTAATGGAATTATTAATGGATGGGGAAACCGTTGATACAGCTTTGTAAATAATATAAACAGTCCAATTGTACCAAGTACAACAATAAGTTCAATCAACAAATAATTCTCCCTTCCCCTCTTCAATAGTTACTGCTTGTTCTTTCTTCGCTACTTCTCTTTTTTCAATCAGTTGGGTGAGTATTCCCGTTACATAAATAGCTATTAATGTACTAGCAATAACCGCCAAAATAATCAGCAGACCCGTTGTTGACATCAGTTCTGGATAATCAATAATACCAACAGTTGCTGGAATAAAGAACAATGTTAAAACGCCAATTAAAAAGCCAGCACCATCTTGAATGTATTCTACTTTCATTAGTTTAAAATTGAGTAAAAGTGCCAATAACAGTAAGCCAATTACACTTCCTGGAAGCGGAATGTGTAAGTAAGACACAATGCCCACACCGATGTAATAAAAAATATTAAGTATGCCAATTTGGACAATAATACGAACAACTCGCATCAATATCATAGTAAAATTTTCGTTCATCATTTCGCCACCGTTCCCCCCTGTTACGCTTATTCTACAACTGAAGGAATTTTCTGTCTATTACAATTTTAGAAAAATAATAGAAAAAAGAGTCAACCCAAACACGAATGAGTTGCTCCTTTGTGTACAAAATCCGCTTAACTGCGCAATTTTTCTATATTTACGCTATTGCAATAATTTAAATAAAAAGTACTAAATATAACGACATACTTGTCGCTCCCTATAAGGCGTGCCCAGAACCACCGTCAATATTTACAGCTGTCCCTGTTACATAGCTTGCTGCATCTGACACTAAGAAAGTAATGACATTAGCTGCTTCTTGCGTTTCCCCTACACGACCTAGCGGAATAGATTGACCAGCTTTACGAGAGTAGTCATCCCACGAAAGCTCTTGTGCTTCTTTTTTCCATAACTTCTCAATTTGATCACTTCGAATTAAACCAATACACACTGAATTCACACGAATATTATCTTTTCCTAAATCTTTGCTCATGGCCTTCGTTAAAGCGAGTCCAGCTGCTCGACTAACAGTAGTAGGAAGTGAACTTGCAGGAGGCGTTTTAGCCATTACTGCCGTCACATTAACAATCGCACCGCCGCCTACCTTTCGCATATAAGGCACAGCATATTTAGAGCAATTGATAGCACCAAACACTTTTAAATCGATATCAGCTTGCCACACTTCACTGCTGACCGTTTCAAACGGATTAGCTGACGCTGTGCCTGCGTTATTAATCACAATATCTACGCGTCCATAATGCTCCACAGTACGTTCTATAAGCCTCTTACAGTCTTTTTCCTTCGTAATATCCGTCGGTACAATTAAGACTTCCTCGCCCGTTTCATTCTTAATGCATCCAGCGGTCACCTGTAGCTGTTTTTCACCACGTGCACTAATTACTACCTTTGCACCTTCTTTTACTAGCTGCATCGCCGTATAATAACCAATCCCTTTACTTGAACCAGTAATAATTGCTACTTTTCCCTTTAAGCCTAATTCCATTTCGCCCCACCTCTATGTTTTCAAATAGTTATTTACTAGTTTTACTGTATCAAAGTTAGTAAAATTATACAAAAAAACGACTATAAAGCGAACATGCTTTATAGTCGTTTTATATGTTCAATTATTTTTTCGCTACAATATGGATTGGGTTGCCTAGTAATACTTCAGCAGCTTCCATTGTAATTTCACCTAATGTTGGGTGAGCATGAATTGTTAACGCGATATCTTCAGCAGTCATACCGCCTTCGATTGCTAAGCCCATTTCAGCGATCATATCAGATGCACCAGCACCTACGATTTGAGCACCAATTAATAAGCCATCTTCTTTACGCGCAACTAGTTTCACGAAACCTTCTGTTTGGTTTAATGCAAGCGCACGGCCATTTGCTGCGAATGGGAATTTCGCTGCAGTATATTCAATACCTTCAGCTTTTGCTTGATCTTCGTTATAACCAACTGTTGCCATTTCTGGATCAGTGAAGCATACAGCAGGAACAGCTAGATAATCTACGATTGATTTCTCGCCAGCGATTGCTTCAGCAGCCACTTTACCTTCATACGAAGCTTTGTGTGCAAGCTGAGGACCTGCTACGATATCACCAATTGCATAGATGTTTGGAATGTTTGTACGGCATTGTTTGTCAACTTTAATAAGGCCACGTTCACCGAATTCAATGCCAACACCTTCAAGACCCATTTCATCTGTATTTGGACGACGACCTACAGTTACTAATACATAATCAGCTTCAACTTTTTTCTCTTCTCCGCCAACTTCATACGTAACAACTACGCCGTTTTCTGTTTCTTCAACGCCTTTAGCAGATGCGTTTACTTCAATTTCAACGCCTTTCTTTTTAAGGCCTTTTTTCACGATTTGTGTCATTTGTTTTTCGAAACCAGCAAGAATATCTTTGCCACCTTCGATAATTGTTACTTGTGAACCTAGGTTTGCATAAGCTGAGCCTAGCTCTGTTCCAATGTAACCTCCACCGATTACAACTAATTTACTAGGTACTTCTTGTAAAGAAAGTGCGCCAGTAGAGTTTAGTACACGCTCAGAGAATTTAAACGTTGGAATTTCAACTGGACGAGAACCTGTTGCAATAATAACATTGTTAAATGTATATGTTTGAGCAGATTCACCATTGATGATACGCACTGAATGAGCGTCAACGAAATACGCTTCACCTTGTACAATTTCAACTTTATTTCCTTTAAGTAAGCCTTCAACACCGCCAGTTAATTTCTTAACAACACTGTCTTTAAAAGCTTGCGCTTTTGAAAAGTCTAATTTCACATCAGAAGCGATGATACCCATGTCATCTGAATGTTTAGCATGCTCAAAGCGGTGACCCACTGAAATTAATGCTTTTGATGGAATACAACCTACGTTTAAGCACACACCACCAAGTACATTTTTTTCAACGATTGTTACTTTTTGGCCAGTTTGAGCTGCACGAATTGCTGCTACATATCCTCCAGGACCTGAACCAATGACAAGAGTATCTGTTTCGATTGGGAAATCTCCTACTACCATTTTTGTTACGCCTCCATTAATAATAATTCTGGCTCACTTAACAAACGCTTTAAGTGATTTAAAGCATTTTGCGCAGTGGCTCCATCGATCATGCGATGATCAAAGCTCAATGATAATGCTAACACAGGTGCAGCTACAATTTCACCATTTTTTATTACAGGTTTTTCAGAAATTCGACCAATACCTAAAATCGCTACTTCAGGGTGGTTAATTACTGGCGTAAACCATTGGCCACCTGCAGAACCGATATTCGTGATAGACATGGAAGCGCCCTTCATTTCATGCGGAGCAAGTTTACCATCTCGCGCTTTTGTCGCTAAGTCATTAATTTCATTTGAAACTGCAAATACTGATTTGCGATCTGCATGTTTAATAACTGGAACTAATAAACCTTTTTCTGTGTCTGCTGCAATACCGATATTGTAGTAGTGCTTCTGAATAATTTCTTGTGTTGCATCATCTAAAGAACGGTTAAATTCTGGGAATTCACGCAATGTTGAAATAAGCGCTTTTACTACGTATGGTAAATACGTTAATTTTACACCTTTTTCAGCAGCAATATCTTTGAATTTTTTGCGATGTGCTACAAGAGCTGTTACATCAACTTCATCCATTAGTGTAACATGAGGTGCTGTTTGTTTCGAGTGAACCATTGCCTTGGCAATCGCCTTGCGAATACCAGACATTTTTTCACGTGTTTCTGGGAAGTCTCCTTCAAGAACAACTGGCGCAGCTTGGGCAGTTTCTTGTTGAGCAACTGCTTCTTCATTTGCCACTGGAGCTTCTGCAGCTTGCACTGCTCCACCACCATTTAGGAAATTCTCAATATCTTCCTTTAGAATACGACCGTTTTTACCAGTACCTGACACTTCATGAATATTTACTTCATTGTCTCTTGCAAATTTACGAACAGAAGGCATTGCAATAATACGTTTTGTACTATCTGCTGTTTCTTGTTTTACAGCTACTTCCGCTGTTGCTGGAGCTTTTGGTGCTTCTTCTTTAGCAGGCGCTTTTGCTACATCCTGACCAGCTTCAGCCGTTGACTGAACTTGTGCCTCCGTTTTCGCCTCTGCATGATCGTCACCTTTAAGTTTTAAATCTTCATAGCCTGGAGCATCTAAACGGATTAATACATCGCCAACAACAGCAACTGTACCTTCTCCTACTAAGATTTCCTCTACTTTCCCTTCAACTGGTGAAGGAATTTCTACAACTGCTTTATCGTTTTGTACTTCACAAAGAATATCGTCTTCTTTGACAGTATCCCCAGCTTTAACGAACCATTTTACAATTTCGCCTTCGTGAATACCCTCGCCAATATCCGGTAATCTGAATTCAAATGCCATGTGTACCCATCCTTTCTCTTTGCTTTTCTTCAAATATGCAAACTACATTAGAATGTTAAGACTTTTTTCGCTGTTTCCATTACATCTTTATAGTTCGGTAACCAAACACCTTCAGCTTGTGGGAATGGGTACACTGTATCCGGTGCTGCTACACGAAGTACAGGTGCTTCTAAACTCAAGATAGCTCGTTCTGTAATTTCAGCGACAACATTCGCAGCAATACCTGCTTGTTTTTGTGCCTCTTGAACAACGATTGCTCGGCCTGTTTTCTCAACTGACGCAATGATTGTTTCTATATCGATTGGTTGAATTGTACGTAAATCAATAACTTCTACAGAATGCCCTTCTTTTTCAAGTTCTTCTGCTGCTTTTAAGCTTTCATGTACCATTAAGCCATATGCAATAATTGTTAGATCTTTACCTTCGCGTTTTACATCTGCCTTACCTAATGGAATTTCATATGCTTCCTCAGGTACTTCTTCGCGGAATGAGCGATATAATTTTAAATGCTCTAAGAAAATGACTGGATTGTCATTGCGAATAGAAGAAATAAGTAATCCTTTAGCATCGTAAGGTGTTGATGGTACAACGACTGTTAAGCCCGGCTGTGCCGTCATTAAACTTTCTAAGCTATCTGAGTGCATTTCTGGTGTATGCACACCGCCACCAAATGGAGAACGGATTGTAACAGGTGCGTTATATACACCACCGCTACGGTAGCTTAAACGAGCTAATTGTCCACTGATTGAATCCATCACTTCATAGACGAAGCCGAAAAACTGAATTTCTGGAACTGGTCGGAAACCTTGAAGCGAAAGACCGATTGCTAAGCCACCAATACCTGACTCTGCTAATGGTGTATCGAATACACGATCTACACCAAATTCTTTTTGTAGGCCTTCAGTTGCACGGAAAACCCCACCGTTGACGCCTATATCTTCCCCGAATAACAGAACGTTTTCATCATTCTTTAATTCTGTGCGAAGCGCATCTGTAATTGCTTGAATCATCGTCATTTGTGCCATAGGTTATTTCGACTCCTTCTCTTTGTAGATTTCATACTGTTCTTTTAAATTCGAAGGCATTTCGCCTTTGTACATATTTTCCATTAACTGTGTTACTTTTTGCTTTGGTGCAGCATCGGCTTTTTTAATTGCGTCTTTAATTTCTTCTTTCGCACGCTCAATAACAGCCTCTTCTTTTTTCTCATCCCATAGTCCTTTACCCTCAAGGTATTTACGGAAACGAACTAACGGGTCTTTTTGAGCCCACTCGTTATCCGTGTCAGACGTACGGTAACGTGTTGGATCATCCCCCGCCATTGTATGTGGACCATAACGGTAACACATCGTTTCGATAAACGTTGGACCCTCACCATTGATTGCGCGCTCACGTGCATCACGAGTAGCAACGTACACTGCAAGTGCATCCATACCATCTACTAAAATACTTGGGATACCTGCTGCAACACCTTTTTGTGCAATTGTTTTTGCAGCTGTTTGTAATTCACGCGGTGTAGAAATTGCGAATTGGTTATTTTGTACGATGAAAATGGCAGGTGATTTAAATGCACCAGCAAAGTTCATTCCTTCGTAGAAATCACCTTGTGATGACCCACCATCACCTGTATAAGTAACTGCTACAGCTTTTTTACCTCGTTTTTGCATACCAAGTGCCACCCCAGCAGCTTGGATAAATTGTGCACCAATAATGATTTGTGGTGGTAAAACATTAACACCTTCTGGGATTTGATTGCCCTCGAAGTGACCACGTGAGAATAAAAATGCTTTATCTAACGGTAAACCATGCCATACAATTTGTGGTACATCACGGTAACCTGGTAAAATCCAATCTTCTTTTTCTAATGCAAAGTGAGAAGCAAGTTGTGAAGCTTCCTGACCAGCTGTTGGTGCGTAGAAGCCTAATCGACCTTGACGGTTAAGAGAAATGGAACGTTGATCTAAAATACGTGTATAAACCATACGCGTCATTAACTCAACTAACTCTTCATCTGCTAATTTCGGATCTGCCTCTTCATTTATAATTTCGCCTTCTTCGTTCAAAATTTGAAACATTTCAAACTTTTCTTCGATTTCAGTTAGCGTTTGTTGTGGATCAAAAATATTATTGTTTTTTTTGCTCATTTGTCACATCTCCCTTTCAACTGTATTAAAATAAATCACTTTCAAACTAGTACAACTTATTCTTAGGACTCAGTATACTGAATAAAATACAGTCGGTCAATCATATATTACGCCTTATACCAAAGAATTTTTCTACAAAAACGTTAAGAGTAGACTGTCCTATACTGTATCACTAATAATAAAAATCTGTATTACAACAACTTCCTTTAAGCGCTCAAACATTACGTTTCTCCAAATAATGACCAATAGTAGAATACCCCAGTTTTCTGTAATCTAATAGCTACACAAAAATTTTTTAAGTTTATTCAAATAAAGTCTTTTTTCATGTGCATGTTTTAATGCGTGATGTATACTTATAAATAAGGTAATACAAAGATTGAAAGGAAGATTCTCACATGATTTTAATGGATGATATAATTCGCGAAGGCCATCCGACACTCCGCACTAAAACAGAGGAAGTTCAATTCCCTTTAACTGATGAAATAAAACAGCTTGCTACAGATATGCTACAGTTTTTAATTAACAGCCAAGATCCTGAAATTGCCGATAAATATGATTTACGCAGCGGGATTGGATTAGCTGCTAACCAAGTAAATAGTCTACACCGCATGTTTGCCCTTCACTTAAAAGATGACAAAGGAGAACAATTGAGCTTTATCGCAATCAATCCGAAAATTGTTAGCCACTCTGTTGAAAATACCTATTTGCCAACTGGCGAAGGTTGCTTATCTGTTGATCGCAATGTCCCTGGGTATGTGCCACGTCACGCACGTATAACCGTGAAATTTAAAACAATGGACGGCGAAGAGAAAAAAATGCGTCTAACTGGCTTGCCAGCTATCGCCTTCCAGCATGAATTAGATCATTTAAACGGCATTATGTTTTATGATCGCATCAATGAAAAAAATCCATTTGCTGAAATTCCAGACGCTGTTCCATACGAACGCGACTAAGACTCACTAGTAGCTACGACGGATGCTTTCCGCTGGCGCACATATAAGCCGCTACCATCCACTAATGTAATTGTTTTAGTTGCCTGGCACTTAACATAGATACCTAGCATAATATCGGCTCCTAAATCGTAAAAATCCACTACGCTTTCCGCGGGCACGACGTAAGCCGCAACCCTCGCTGTCGCGCGGTCTGTTGCGTCTTACATTGCGTGCTTTCCCCCAGGAGTCTACGTGGATTTTTACTTGGCAAGTCATAAATACATGGCTAGCACGGAAATTGAATTAGTGCCTGACACTTACTCTTATATGCATAGCAAAAAGTGTTAGATTGATTGCAGTCAATCTAACACTTTTTCGCTTTTATTCTATCTGCTATCTTTTAAACTAATCGCGCATTAATCGTCTCAATTAATGCCGGCAGTTCACGCATTGTTTGAATCGTATAGTGTGCACCCGTTTGTTCAAAAATAGCTTTTGTTTTTTCGATAACGGCTTGTTGCTCTTCATCAGATAGACTCATAAATTCTTGTTCCGTTAAACCCATTTCAGAACTTCCGACTATAACGCCAACAGCCCAAACTCCGGCATTTAATGCCTCTTGTATATCTGACGTAGTATCCCCGACTTTAACGACTTGCTTTGTCGCTTTCACGCCAAGTTCTTCTAAATTTCTGAAAATCATATATGGATAGGGACGTCCCTTATCTCCTATATCAGTCGGTGTAACTAAAAAATCAGGCTTGTATCCTTTCTCAGCAGCGTGATGTGTCACGACTTCCATCATAGCGGCAGTATAGCCTGTTGTGGAGCCAATGCGTATTCCGGCTTGTCTTAATTGTTGAACCGTTTCTTTCACATGTGGAATCGGGTCCGTATACTTAGCAAGCGATGCCATTAATTTCGTTTCAAACTGCGAATACAGTGCCTGTACATCTTGTTCTGTAAATGAACGGCCATACACACGTGCCCATGCCTCACTCACTCTTGGCATCTCAAGCATCGTCCGAATATGGTCAATTTTCAACATGCCCATCGGTTTGCGTGCTTCTTCTAGTGTCACCGCAACACCTGCATCTTCAAAAATAGTAAGAAATACATTGACAGGTGCAAAACAACCAAAGTCAACCGCTGTACCTGCCCAATCAAAAATTACCGCTTCAATTTTCATTATTTTTCACCGCCATATAGTTTTCAATAACATTACATAATGTAGTCATATCTTCCTCATGAACATCCCCTATATTACCGATTCGGAATGTATCAAATTCAGTTAGCTTTCCAGGATAAATAACAAAGCCTGCTTGTTTCATTTCATGATAGAAATGCTCGAAAGAAAATCCTTCATATGGATATAAAAACGTCGTGATAATCGGTGATTGCATTTCCGCTGAAATATAAGCTTCAAAACCACAGCGTGATAATCTTTCACGCAATAGTTGATTATTTTTAGCATATCGTGTGTAGCGTGCCGCAACGCCACCTTCTTCAGCAAGTTCCTCCAACGCCTTTGCAAAGGCCGTTACAACGTGTGTTGGTGATGTAAAACGCCATTTCCCGTCTTCACTCATCACTTCCCATTGTTTGTATAAATCTAATGCTACACTCTTGGCTTGTCCTTTACATTTTTCTAACGCTTCTATTTTCGCAACAACAAATCCAAAACCTGGCACGCCTTGAATACATTTGTTAGCACTACTGATTAAAAAATCAATTTGCATATTCGATAAATCCATTGGCACGCCACCAAAGCTACTCATTGCATCTACAATAAATGTTTTATTAAACGATTTTACAACTTTGCCTATTTCATCAATAGGATTTAATATCCCCGTTGTCGTCTCACAATGGACAATCGCGACATGCGTAATAGCAGCATCTTTTTCAAGTATAGCTTGTACTTCTAAAGGTGATGGTTGCTCATGATACGGTACACTGTAAACAACATGCTGTAATTGAAGGACTGTTGCCATTTCTACGATTCGTTCCCCGTACGCTCCATTTGTAATAATGAGTACCTTATCTGCATTTCCAATAGCAGTTGTCAGAACCGATTCAACGACAAAGCTCCCACTTCCTTGCATTAAGATAGCTGTATAGTCTGTATCATTAACCTGCGCTATCGCCACTAACTGTTTGCGTATTTCTTGTGTAACTTGCTTGTAGTCGTCATCCCATGTACAGCGATCCACTAGCATCTCTTTTTTTACTGCTTCTGTAGTTGTTAGTGGACCGGGAGTTAATAATTTGTAGGTATTCATATTGTTAGGCTCCTTTATTGTTGTGCTTCTTTAAAGAATGTTTGATGTTTTTCTAATAAATCGACAGTTAAAGTCGTATCCCATTTTTTTAAGTATTTTGGAACATATTTTTCCTCTACTTGCTCGCCTTCATAAAGTGCTACAGGATATTGTTTTAACAAATCTGCTCGCGCCTCAGTCGCAATGACCTTTGCTATTTCACTCGCCAATGCCTCGTCCCCTTCTTTATCTACAACGGCAACAGATTCTGTTAACGTGAAGTTACCTTCCGTTGGGTCAATATAGTCGATTGGTAAGCCCTCATTTTTGGCATCAATTGCTTGAATACGTAAGCCAAACCCTGCTGCGACTTCTCCTGTTTTCACCTTTTTAATAGGGCCAGAACCAGAACTTTCAATATGCGGTCCAGCATTTTTAATTAAATCTGCTAATACTTGCTTTCCTTCTTTTTCGCCATATTCACTCATAATCGCCTGTACTAATAGCCAGCCAGTAGAGGAGTCTAAAATATTTGGAAAAGAAACTAAATCTTTATATTCTGGCTTCGTTAAATCTTTAATTGTTTGTGGCACAGGTAGCCCTTTTTGCGCCAATAAATCTGTATTGATAAAAATAGACCCGACATTCCCTAAAATCGGTAATGCATAAGTTGAACCACCATCTAACGGCTTTAACTCAGAAGTTAGTTCAACAAACATTGATTTAGATGTTTGAGCACTTTCGGTAAAGTAAGAAGCCATTGTTACCACATCTGCTTCAATATCCTTACCCTCTGCCATCATTTTCCCACCTAATTCAGATGTACCGAATGATTGGATAATATACTTTCCTTCATACCCCTTTTTATCGAGTGTGGTTTGCATTACTTCAATTGCTTCATCATCAGCATTAGAATAGATAATAACTTGATCCTTCGTATCAGCCTCCGCACCTCCACACGCTGCTAATACAATTGCAGAACTAACCGTTCCAAACATCATGACTGTCGACTTTTTCATCATTACATCTCCTTAAACTTTTCTTTATTTGTTGTTATATAGTCACAACCTAATTTCACAATGAGGTTTGTACATAAAATAAAAATTGAGAGAACAAAAATATCCGTATACTTCGCAAAATGCTGCAATTCTTTAATGCGCGTGGAGACAAGCATCGTTTTCGTACTGACAAGGAAAATTACACCACTAACTGTCACCATGGCATTTAAAAAATAATAGCTAAACATTTGAAAAATAGTAGGTCTTATATTCGGCAAAATAACGCGAATGACCGTTTGAAGCCAAGAGTCCTTTAATAACTCTCCCGTCACTTCCCATGTTGGGTCCATTTTTTGCAAAGAGTTTTTCGCCATTAAATACGGTGTTGTAAAGAAATGGACAACCGTATAGGCAATAATGATAAAGAAGGTCCCTTTAAGCGAACTCCCATTGAAGAAAAATAAATAAGAAAGACCGAGTACCATACCTGGCACTGTATTGGTAATCATTGACGCAAAATCTAATGTACTTCTCCCTTTTAACGGTGTTCTGACATTTAGAAGTGCTGAAACAAACGCGATGCCCACACCTAAAATTGCTGTAAAAAAGGCAACAATAAGGGAATTCATATAAACCCTTGTTAAATTCTTTTCTGCTAAAACATTTTGTACATGTTCCAATGTGAAACTAAAGTCATATGGATAGCCCTTAGTAAACGGCACGATAAACATTGTTGAGAAGATGATAAAAATCGTACTTACGCATACTAGCGATAGCACTGTAAATGTACTGTCTCGAAGACGATGCACGACTAGAGCACTTTGACTGACATGCTTATATTGAAAATTAAATCGATCTAGCACGCTTAGCATCACGATGCCAAGTACAGCAGGTACAAGCATAAGTACGGAAATTACCGCCCCTTGCTCAAATCGCACAATAGAGCCAAGCATCGCTTGATATAGCTCTGTTGCAATCACTTTATAACCCCCACCTACCGAAGCAGGGATACCAAAATCGGTAAAACTTAAAATAAACGTTAAAATAAATGCTCCACCAATTGTTCCTATCATAGGTCGAAATACGGTATGGTAAAATCGACGTGATGGTCTATCATGCATTAGCATCGAGACAAGCAAAAAGCGTTTATCAATGTACTGCATGGAATTTTGCATTAAAATAAATGCAACAGGCAATGTGTAAAGCACATACCCAATCAACAAGCCATTAAATCCATAAATTGTCACTAAGGGCTTCCCCAGAAGTTTTGTTAGTATTCCTTGATTGCCAAATGTGTAAAGCAATACAAAACCATAGGTAATTGTCGGCAAGAGCATCGGCAATGTTACCCCGATATGTACAAGCTTTTTTAAATGTTGATTCATCGTCGTAAAATGCATGGCATAGGCAAGAGCAAACGCTAAACAAGTAGTAATAACGGCAGCGACAAATGACACTTGGAAACTATTAAGAAACGCTTCCCGAATTTCAACGCTCTGTAATGCTTCTACATAGTTTTGAATCGTTACGCTATTGCCTTTTTTCAAAGACTGCCAAAACATATAAAGTAATGGCACAATTAAAAAGAACAGAAAAAAGAAGACAATTGGCAGAAAGAGAATTTTCACCATTTTATTCGTTTTAAGCATAGGATTCTCCAAACAGTTGATAGATGTTATGACGTTTAATATGAAGTTGCTTTAATATAAAGTCTTCCACAAATTGATTTTTTGGTGTTTTCAATATTTCGTGAGGTGTGCCATATTGTGAGACAGTTCCCTCATTAATGATGAGTACTTTATCTGATAATGTGAGCGCCTCCTCAGGATCATGTGTCACAATAATAGTTGTTAATTTAAATTGGCGAGCAATTGATTTAATGCGCTCCTTAATGGATTCTTTAATCACACCATCTAGCGCACTTAACGGTTCATCTAGCAATAAAATTTTCGGCTGCATAACAAGCGTTCTAGCAATAGAGACACGTTGTTTCTGTCCACCAGATAATTCGTGAATCTTTTTATGTAAATGTGGAGCGAGTTCTAAGAAATCCACATACTCCTGAATCTCAGCTTTTGACATTTGCTGTTTTTTATTTTTCAAGCCATAGACGATATTGTCGTAAGCATTCAAATGTGGGAACAACGCGAAATCTTGGAAAACGATATTAAATCCTCTATCCTGCATCGATTGTTTCGATATATCTTGTCCATTGTAAAAAAGTTGCCCATCTGTTTGTTCTGTGAGACCTAAAACAATGTTGAGTAATGTCGTTTTCCCACAACCACTCTATAACGAAACAATTTCACCAGAATCTATCGTTAAATTTATATCTCTTAAAACATTTTTATTTTTATAACTTTTTGAAATATTTTTTAGTTCTAACAAATTGCTCACTCCTTTTGAGTTGTTAACCACAGTATAGAGACAATTTGTAAAGGGAAATCACATGTTTGTGTAAATGTTGAGTAAATTCTGACTAACTGTTGACAAACTTATTACTACTTTGAGTAAATAACAATAAGAGGTGATGTAATGTATACAGTAGAAAGGCAACAACATATTTTGCAATTCATTCGGAATAACAAGGTAGTAAAATTAGTAACCCTGACAAAAGAATTCAATGTATCGATGGAAACTATTCGAAGAGATATTCAACAACTTGTGCAAGAGAAGAAGATCGAGAAGTTTTATGGGGGTGTAAAATATATTGAACCCGTTGAAGGATTAATGGACAATCGATTAACACAGCAGTTAACGGAAAAAATTTCCATTGCCAAAGCTTGTGCTTCTTTAGTTAATAATGGTGACTGCATTTTTATCGATAGTGGCTCAACAACTTATCAAATGACACCATTTCTACTAGGCAAGGAGAAACTAACAGTCGTGACGAACTCTCTTCCTGTAGCATTTGATTTAATTGGTTCTAATATTGAAGTGATGATTATCGGCGGAAGAGTGCGACATTCGGAAAAATCGGTCACTTCAAATGACTTTCTTTTCCACTTCGACCATTTCAATATTAATAAGGCATTTATATGCGCAAGTGGCGTGACATTAGAAAAAGGAATATCCGATTTTAGTTTAGAAGAAGCGATGACGAGGAAACAGCTTATTAATATTTCGCAGACAGTTTATGTTGCAACTGATTCTACCAAATTCAATAAAGATGTGGCTATTCAAGTATGCCCGCTAGAAGAGGTGGATATGATACTTACTGATAACGGACTGCCCAAAGAAACATTACATCAATTCACGGAGGCAGGCATTCAGCTGAAGGTTGTTGATATCTAAAGCATTGTTTGAGTAAATTGTTTGAGTGACTGGCACCGATAATACGTAAAAAACCCACTTCTCGTGGGTTTTCCTTTTAATATTCAAAATTGTTTGAGTGACTGGCACTTATATAATTTTTAAATAGCGCATCGCTTTCGCAAGTCCGTCCGCATCTACATGATCGGTAATATGTGTCGCGACCGCCTTTACTTTTTCATGTCCATTTCCCATTGCCACGCTCGTACCAACAGCCTCTAACATTTCAATATCATTCATACCATCACCAAAAGCAATGGCATCCTCTAACGTTAAGCCCATTTTCGCGAGCACTTTTTCGATTCCAGCAGCCTTGGAACCTCCTTTAGGTAAAATATCACAAGAATATTCATGCCAGCGCACGAACTGGACATTTGGAAATGCCTCATCATACAAATGTTCATCTTTCTCTTCCATAAAGATGAGTGTTTGATAAACATCGTGCTGCATATAATAAGATGAGTCTAATTCTGGGTACGGGTATTTTAACGTGTTTAAACTTTCGGATACCTTGTTATGCCCTCCAACGGACGCAATCATTCGCTTGTCATCTAAAAAAACAACGGGTTCATTGCGCGCTTCTCCAAAGGCAATAATTTTCGCTAATTCTTCTTTTTCCACACCATTTGCGTAGACAACCTCGCCTTGATAAACGACGTACTGTCCATTAAAAGTCACATATGTGTCAATATCAAGCTCTTCTAGCAATGGTTCAATCATAAATGGTGCACGTCCAGTAGCAATTGCAAGCTCATATCCTTTACGACGTGCTTCTAATAGCGCTTCTTTCGCAGAAGCAGGCAATACTTTTTCACTGTTATAGAGCGTTCCATCTACATCAAAAAATAAAATTTTTTTCATCCTATAATCCCTCTCTTTATGTATGATGTTGCAAAGGCTAAATCCTTTACACAGGCATTGTTTTTAATTATAATGATCCTAAGGAGTGATGTGCCATGCTGAAGAAACTAAAGCGAAAATTGTTGAAGCGACTTCGTGGCGTACTCGGAAAAAAATCAATTGCCTAACATTTGCCCTTCATTATTTGAAGGGCTTTTCTTTATTTTAGAGTAGCTGCGTGATAATATAAAGGAAATGCATTTATTTGACTATGCGCAACCACTGTCTCATTGCTTTTCATGAAAAGTGCAAGATAAAAGTATTGAGATACAAGAAATTCAAACGCTCATTTCTTTATTCGTCTAAAGTATACTAGAAATTCGCGATTTTTTCTTGTAGTACGTGTGTGGTAATAGCCAAATGTGCAATAATAATGTACGCAATCAAAGGAGAGCAAACTATGATTTACAAAGTTTATTATCAAGAAAAAGCAAATGAGATTCCAGTTCGCGAAAACACTAAAAGTCTATACCTTGAAGCTGCTTCAGAACGTGAAGTACGTCAAAAGTTACAAGACCGTCATTACAACATTGAGTTCATTCAACTGCTTGAAGGTAACTATTTAGAGTACGAACAAGCAAGTCCGAACTTCGTCTTGGAGGAAATTTAACAAACATGAAGTTTGTTAAAAATGACCAAGCAGCTGTTTTCGCGCTCGGCGGACTGGGCGAAATCGGCAAAAATACTTACGGTGTTCAATTTCAAGATGAAATCATCTTAATTGATGCCGGTATAAAATTTCCAGAAGACGATTTACTCGGGATTGACTATGTTATTCCAGATTACACGTATTTAGTACGAAACGTAGATAAAATTAAAGGGCTATTTATTACGCACGGACACGAAGACCATATTGGTGGTATCCCTTATTTACTACGTCAAGTAAATGTTCCTGTTTATGGAGGTAAGCTTGCACTTGGCTTATTGCGCAATAAACTAGAAGAGCATGGTTTACTACGTACAACAAAACTAATCGAAATTAAAGAAGAAGATATTATTAAATTTAGAAAGACATCTGTCAGCTTCTTTAGAACAACGCATAGTATTCCAGATGCTTACGGTATCGTCGTTAAAACACCTCCAGGCAATATCGTGCACACAGGTGACTTTAAATTCGACTTTACACCTGTAGGAGAGCCTGCAAACTTAACAAAAATGGCTGAAATCGGACGTGACGGCGTTCTTTGCCTATTATCTGATAGTACGAATGCTGAAAAACCAAATTTCACAATGTCTGAACGTACAGTTGGAAAAAGTATCGATGAAATCTTCCGCAAGGTTGATAGTCGTATTATTTTCGCAACATTTGCATCCAATATTCACCGCTTACAACAAGCAACAGATGCTGCCATTAAATACGGACGAAAAATCGCTGTATTCGGTCGATCTATGGATAATGCCATTACAATCGGCCGTGAGCTAGGCTACATCAACGCACCAAAAGATACTTTTATTGATGCGCAAAGCATTAACCGTTTACCTGCCAATGAAGTAATGATTTTATGTACAGGCTCACAAGGTGAACCAATGGCAGCACTATCTCGTATTGCCAATGGTACACACCGTCAAATTCAAATCCAGCCTGGCGATACAGTTGTCTTCTCTTCTTCACCAGTACCAGGGAATACGGTTAGCGTAAATAAAATTATCAACTTACTGTTCCGTGCTGGCGCAGAAGTTATTCACGGTGCATTAAATAATATCCATACTTCTGGTCACGGTTCACAAGAAGAACAAAAGCTTATGCTACGACTGATGAAGCCAAAATTCTTTATGCCTATTCACGGTGAATTCCGTATGCTAAAAATGCATACGCATTTAGCAGAAGATTGTGATGTTCCACTGGAAAATACATTCGTCATGGAAAATGGTGATGTTCTGGCATTAAGTGCAAATGAAGCACATGTGGCAGGTCGCATCCCTTCTGGTGATGTCTATATTGATGGTAATGGTATAGGAGACATCGGTAATATTGTCTTACGTGATCGTCGCATCCTTTCTGAAGAAGGTTTAGTCATTGTTGTTGTCAGTGTTGATATGGAAAAACAAAAAATCGTTTCAGGGCCTAATATTATTTCACGAGGGTTTGTCTATATGCGTGAATCCGGCACAATGATTAACGAAGCACAAAAAATGCTAAATCGTCATTTAAATGAAACAATCCAAGGTAAAACACCTCAATGGACAGAACTTAAAAATGAAATCACTGATGTTTTAGGACCTTATTTATTTGAGAAAACAAAACGTCGTCCAATGATATTACCAATTATTATGGAAGTATAATCTTCTATATTAAGAAGCTACGCACTATTCGCGTAGCTTCTCTTTTTGCATAAAAACTCTATTTTTCTTCGATAAAGTAATATCCTTGTTCAAGCCTCCTCTATGGATGGAGTTGAATAGTTAAATCAGGACATCTCCCATTACTCTTTGTGGCAAAATAATCCGTCTTTATCATTTTTGTTCTGATAGCGCTTATTTTGTCCCACGTTTAAAAATGTTGAATGTGATTTCATAAATTTTTAAAATTTTGAAACCTCCTCCAACATTTTACGTATATAGTAATATCCTCTTGAAAAAGTGCACCATCTCTTTTCAAAAACAAATACAAAAAAATAGAATTATCCACAATAACAAAACTGTGAACAATTCTATTTCAACAATTAAAACTGAAAGTATTTATCCAATACATAGACGACCCATTGACACCCCGGCTGCAGACGAATATTTTCAATTAAACCTTTGATAATCGCTTGACTATATGTTGTATGCTCAACCTGATTTTTTAAAAGCTCCAAAGATTCCCGCTCAATAGACGGCTCTAAGTTATGAATACTTTGATCAATTAACTGTAATAGCGATTCCTGCGTTATTTCTTGATCACATGGTCTTGCTACTAATTGAGCAAGTTCCTCGGTAATAAAAGGAATTGTCGTATGTCGAGCAATTATATCGGTCTTTTCCGCTAAAGATTGCGCCAACTGATCTAGGTCGAGCGGTAAATCAGAAAATATAAATAGCTCGGCATAACTTTTCATAAACCCTTTTACACAATACATAACATCGTACTTTGTCTCTTGTAGCTCTTCCTGATACAACTGTTCAAGCATTTGGACTATAGACTTCGACATATCTGCTTCATAGGCACTCACTTTGAGAAACAACTCTTTATTTGTAAGAAAAACCTTTTCATTAAAAAAAACACGTGACGATGCTGCATGTTTTTTGAATGCTTGAAAAATATTTTTGTAGAAATCAACCAGCATGACATCTTTTTTATTCGAATTTCTGACTACGTGGTCAATGTCTGCAATAAATTGCTGTAAGTAGTAGTCAACCATTGAGAAAAGAAGCTCATCTTTTGTTTTAAAAGACAAATAAAATGCCCCTTTAGAAATCCCACAGCGTTCCGTAATTTGCTGTACAGATGTTGCTTCAAAGCCTTGTTCAGAGAACAGTTCTAATGCTTTCTCCATAATTAATTGCTTTTTTAACATATTTTTAAATCTCTCCTAATGCATTTCGTTGACAAATGACTGATTAGTCATTAGTATAAATAATTGAATCTAGTAAGTCAATAAAGGGTAGGTGTGAAGGTGAAAGGTTTAGTTAATTTTGTATTGAAAAACAAATTGGCAGTGTGGTTATTAACAATTATCATCACTGTCTCAGGGATTTATTCAGGTACAAGAATGAAAATGGAATCAATCCCTGATATATCGATTCCATACTTAATTGTAATGGGCGTGTATCCAGGTGCCACGCCTGAACAAGTCATGAATGAACTTTCTATTCCATTTGAAAAATCCATTGAAAGTTTAGAGGATGTTAAAGCCGTTTATTCCACTTCCTCTTCAAACGTTGCCCAAGTGCAAGTCGAATATGACTATGGCATTGATATGGATGAAAAGAAACGTCAGTTAGAATCCGCTCTCGATAATGTAAAACTGCCTGAAGGCGCGCAAGAACCAACAATCATGGCCATTAGTATGAACATGATGCCAGTTGTCGCATTATCTGTGAGTAGTTCGAAGGAAGACATTGTTGACCTAACATCAACAGTAGAAGATTTATTACTTCCTAAAATCGAAAAAATCGACGGTGTTGCGTCAGCAACGATTACTGGTCAACACATTGAAGAAGTTTCGTTTAAATATGACGAAGAAAAAATGGCTGCTCTTGGCTTAACTGAAGATGCAGTCAAACAAATGATTCAAGCAAGTGATATGTCATTATCACTTGGTTTATATCAATTTACGGTTGGTGAACAAGCGGTTTCCGTAGATGGTAAAGTTAAATCTATCGATGAATTAAAAGATTTATTAATACCTGTCACACCTTCAGCTACACAACCTTCTCCTTTCGTTCGTTTAGGCGACATTGCTACGATTGAAGTTGAAGGTAAAGTACAATCTGTATCTCGTACAAATGGTAAAGATGCCATTGCAATTCAAATCGTAAAAAGTCAAGATGCAAATACAGTAACGGTTGTCAATGCAGTAAAAGAGCTGATTAAAGATGAAGAAAAAAGAATCGACGGCTTAAAAATTGATATTTCACTTGACCAAGGTGCTCCAATTGAAGATTCAGTCTTCACAATGATCGAAAAAGCGGTATTCGGTGGCGCAATCGCGGTTTTAATTATCTTATTATTCTTACGCGATTTCAAATCAACTATTATTTCGATTATTTCAATTCCAGTTTCAGTTTTCATGGCATTACTCTTATTAAACTGGATGGATATTACGTTAAATATTATGACACTTGGTGCAATCACCGTCGCCATTGGACGTGTAATTGATGACTCCATTGTCGTAGTAGAAAATATTTATCGACGTATCCATTTAAAACAAGAAAAATTAACAGGGCGCGCACTGATTCGTGAAGCAACTATTGAAATGTTTAAACCAATCTTGTCTTCTACATTAGTGACGGTAGCGGTATTCGCCCCACTTATGTTTGTAGGCGGTATGGTTGGCGAATTATTTATGCCTTTCGCATTAACGATGACATTTGCTTTAGGTGCGTCATTAATAGTAGCAATTACCATTGTACCAGCTTTATCCCACTTCTTATTCCGTAAAAAAATCTACGGAGAGAAAAAGGAAAGCCAGCATCAAGAAGTTGGTAAACTAGCTATTTGGTACAGAGGTATATTAGAAAAAGCATTAAATCATAAAATCATTACATCTACGATTGCGATTTTAATGCTTGTTGGTTCCCTTGCTTTAACACCATTAATTGGCTTTAGTTTCATGGGATCTCAAGAGGAAAAGGTCATGTATTTAACATATACACCTGGTACTGGCGAGCTAGCTGATGAAACAGAAGTAAATGTAGCACAAGTTGAAAAAGAATTAATGAAACGAAAAGATATTGATATTTTACAAGTTTCAATTACTGATGCTACAAATGCTGACCCAGCAGCAATGATGATGGGTGGCACAGCTGGTGGTGCATTAATGTACCTCATCTTTGACCCAGAAATGGAAGACTTCCCTGCTGCTCGTCAAGAAGTAGAAGACTATGTATTTAATCTTGACCAATCAGGCGAATGGAAAAGTCAAAACTTCTCATCAACGTCTATGGCTTCAAACGAGGTAAGTTACACATTATACAGTGAAGACTTAAACAAGTTACGTAGCGCTGTTAAAGATGTTGAAGGATCACTCAAAGAAGTTAAAGGTCTAGAAGATGTGAAGTCTGATTATGAAGATCCATATGTAGAACATGTCTTAAAAGTAGAGCAAAAAAATGTTTTACAATATGGCTTAACGACTGCTCAAATTGTCATGGCATTAAATTCTACTGCTTCACAAGAAGTGTTAACAACAGTTGAACGTGATGGCAAAGACATTAACGTCATTGTCAAACGCGATGCCAAGGCAGCAGCCTTATCAATCGATGATGTTTTAAAAACTGAAATTAAAACGGCTTTAGGTACAACGATGACCATTGGTGAATTAGTAAACGTCGAAGAAGGTACTACGCTTAATTCACTATCGCGCTCAAAAGGTGAATATTTCGCCACTGTATCTGCCACAATTATTGGCGATGATATTTCAAAAGCAACGACCGCAGCAGATAAAAAGATCGATAAATTAGACTTACCTAAAGGTGTGACAACTGGCGTATCCGGTGTAGCGGCAGATATGCAAGAAACATTTACGCAACTAGGTATTGCGATGTTAGCAGCTATCGCTATCGTTTACTTTATTCTTGTCGTAACGTTCGGTGAAGGTTTAGCACCATTTGCTATCCTCTTCTCATTACCATTTGCAGTCATTGGCGCATTTGTTGGCTTATATGTAACAAATCAAACGATTTCTGTATCCGTTATGATGGGTCTCTTAATGTTAATCGGTATCGTTGTGACCAACGCCATCGTACTTGTAGACCGTATTATCCATATGGAACGCGACGGACTTGGGATGCGTGTGGCCATTTTAGAAGCAGGCGCAACACGTTTACGTCCAATTTTAATGACTGCCATTGCAACAATTGGTGCAATGATTCCAATGGCAATTGGTAATGGCGGTAGTGGACTAATTTCGAAAGACCTCGCGATTACAGTAATTGGCGGTTTATTATCTTCAACATTATTAACATTAGTAGTCGTACCAATTGTCTATGAAATGCTATCCAAAATGTTAAAGAAAAACCGTAAAGATGTTGAAGAAAACTAAAGAATACAAGCAACAATCCGAAAGAGAGTGCTCCTGCAATGGAGCACCCTCTTTTTTTTAAAGAATTGTTTGAGTGCCTGGCACTTCAAATATGATGACTTAGCTAGTGGAGGAAACATTTCTTTGCGTTCTCCAAGAGCTGGAATGGTAATAATGACTTCATTGTATTGAAGATAATTTCCCATCTGCTTTCCCTATCCTTTGTTTACTTTTAACAACCATTATTTGTGCTTAGTAACTGATAGACAGCTTGTTCCTGCCCAAATCTTTCTAATACTTGTATTTTTTTCATACCTATTTTTTCTAGCACCCGACAGGAGGCAATATTGGCAGTTTGTGTTTCTGCTACTAGCTTGGATAATTGTAAACTAGTAAATCCATAATGGATGACCGCAGTTAAAACTTCTTGTGCGTAACCTTTACCCCAATATTGTGGCAAAAATTGATAGCTAAGCTCATAGGTTGTTTGTTCATGGTATTCATCAATCGATACTAGACCAATGAAGTCATTCGTGTTCTTTAATGATATGGTAAAGTATGAATTAGGAAACGATGAATGCAACATGCTGTTAAAGGAAGAAAGAATATAGTTTTTATCTGGAATCCCTCCAAGAAATGCTCTGACATCCTGATTACAATATAAAGAATAAATATCATCTTGATGGTGTGGCTTTAAAGACTCAATTACACAATTTTCAGTTATTAGCATACTATTCCTCATTATTAGAATTTTCTTTATTATGACAAAGACATTGTGTAAAATCAAATATATTTTCCCAAATTCACCATAAAAAAGACTGCCTTCAATGCAATCTTGAATGCAGTCTCATATCTTAGTCACTCTTTAATTCCTAACATATCATTCAGTTATAAAACATTCTTTTTTAGCTTCCCATTCTTCTCTTAACATCCCCATGCGAATGGAATCATAATAAACTCCCTCGTAATAACGCACTTTGCGAATATTCGCTTCCAATTGCATTCCTAATTTCTCTCCAACGCGAATCATACGCTTGTTTCCTGACCATGTCGTAAAGCCGACACGCACAAGTGACATAGTTGAAAATAAGTGCTCGATCCAAAGTGCCATTGCTCTAGTGCCAAGCCCTTTTCCCCAGTTATGAGACTCATGAAAAACAATGCCCATTTCAAGCCATTTAGAAGGTTCGTCCTCCCAATAATAGGATACTACACCACAAATAACACCTTTAACTTCAATGGCCCAAAAATTTTTTTGATTGATAAATTGCTGTGCTGTTAACATAAAATCATGAAACGGTTTCGCTTGATGCGGAAAATAGGGGGCGTCCCATTTTTTCCATTCTGGTTGCCCATCTTTATAAATAAGCTCCCAAATGCGCTCTAAATCAGATTCGATAATAGGACGAATGATTAACTCTTTATTTTTGTACATAAGCAGCCTCTTTTCAATTATCATTTTAATTAAACTTTAGCGAATGGCGTTCAGATTTTTTACGAGCATGCTCATAAAGCTCCCTAAAAACATACCATCCGCAGGGCTTTAATGTGCTGTGAATGATTGAAAAGCGACACATTATATGTTACTTTTCAATCACATTCCATACCTGTTTCATATTCATCATTCCTTTCACTGTTATTAGGAAAATTATAGCACGTTTGATTTTCCATATTAATACAATAATTATCAAACTATAGAAATCTTCACTTATTTTCTCTTTCGTCCAATCAATAATGTAATTTGTGCCATCGTAAAGGGCAACGATGATTTTTTGCGATACGCTACATATTTTGGTTCCCAAAAATCTGCATATTTTAATTTAAAGTTTTTTAAGCCTTTAAAATGATAGAAATACTGGCCATGTAAAAATATTTGTGCTGCAATTTTTTCGCTTAAAAAAGAGTATCTAGATTGACCGACATTCGATAACGGAGACATGCCCATATTAAATACACGGTATCCTTGTTCTTTCGCCCATTGAAACAGCGATAAGAAAATGAAATCCATTGTACCAGACGGTGCCCCAGGTTTAAAGCGCATCAGGTCGACTGAAATTCTCTCGCCATTATCATACATAGGCATGATGCTTGCAAAGCCAATGACGCCTTCAGCTCCTCTTAACACAGCAATTTTTGAGGTGTTCAAATAATTTTCATCGAAAAAGCCAAGAGAAAATCCCTTCTCGGCCCTTCCTTGTAGCCATCTTCTTGATACTTCCGCTAGTTCAGTCATAACCTCCTGTGAGTAAGGCGGACTTAATATTGTGACCGTATAGTTCTCGCGTTCAAATCTATTTTTTACCGCCCTGCTGCCCTTCATTTCTTTTCCAGCAAATGTGAACATCTCTAAATCAACAAACGCTTCCTCTCCCAGCTTAAAAAAGCTATAACCATGCTCATGTAACACAGGGAAAATCTTGTTGTTAATTTCATAAAAAACAGGTGTATAGCCATGCCTATCTGCTACTTCCAAAAACTCCTGAATAGCCGATAATAAATCACTTTCTGGACCTACCGGATCGCCTAGTACCACGATTTTATCTGCAAAGATTTGATAGGCGAATAACACCGTATTTTCTTTATTCCAATAGACAAATTTGTCATGCAAAAAAATGAGATGTGAAAACTCCGTTCCCGTATACTCCATAAGATGACTTTTGATTTTATCTTCATGTTCTTTTGATAGTAGCTTGTACATTTTTTTAGGTCCGCGTGTAAGATAACCTAAGTAAAAAATAGCGCAAGCGATGAGGATACCGATCATTGCACTGAAAAATAAATCCCGATAATCTGTAAGGATATAATATTGCAATGGTGTCGGAATATGAATTTTTGCGGTAGGTAAATTGATATAACCTATTAATAAGTACATTGCCGTAATGAAAATAACCGCCGCAAGGTCAAATAAGATAGTACCCCATGTTAAGACATAACTTTCCCGATAAAATTGTTTTTTGGATGCCATTAACAATACAGCGACTATCAGTAAAAAAATGGCTTCTTCATAATCAAAACCTTTACTAATTGAAAATAAAGCCGAACTGCTAAGCACGATAATGGCAAGTTGATAAGCCGTTTTCACTTTATATTTAATTCCCCTACACAACCCTAATAGAATAAAGCCTGCTGCAACAGTTAATTGATGGGAAATATTCATAATTGGTGATGATAAAAACTCCTGAGCGATTTTTAATCTGCTTAAAATACCTGGTACCGATGCTGATAACAATAAGACAATGCCCGAGATAAATACTAAACTGGTTAACAACATATGACTAATCTTTTGAAAAATAACATTTGGTACATCGTCCCACGACCGATTCCAACGCTCCCAATAATCTTTCATAAATAATAGTACGGACACTAAAAATGGTAGTACAAAGTAGCCCACACGATACAAAATTAATAAAAAGAGTACTTTTTCTTCGGCAATTCCAACACTTTGCGTCCCCCATAAAAAAACAAGGTCAAATGAGCCAACCCCTCCCGGAATCATGCTTACTATACCTGCACATGAGGCAATTAAAAATATCGGTATGAGCGTAGAGAGCTCCACCGGTATTTGGATGATGATTGTTAACATCCAAATGACAAAAAAGACCGCAAGCCATTCAGCAACAGAAGTAATCATTAACTGTAGGAATACTTTATACGTTAAGGCACTTCTTTTGTTATAGCGAATAAGATGCGTCACTAAAAATACAGGAACATAGAGGCTGACCACAATGACAGCAATTGATAACCAGCGAATTTCTTTTAACATTGGGAAATCCCAAAAGAACAGATACATCAACCAAGTTAACAATGAAATCCCTGTTAAATAAAAAAGAGTAACGGTAGCAATGCTCTTTAACAAGCCTTCACGATCCACTTTATATTTTGAATAAAAATAATTTCGTAGAAATACACCTACTAAACCGCCAAAGCCAATAAGGTTCGAAAATGTGTTGACGATAAACGAATTATTCACTAAAGTACGCTTGTTTATTTTCATTCCTAATAGTTTTACCAAAATAACATCGTAAAAAATCATCGGAGTAATCGCACAAAACGTAATGAAAAAAATCAACAACAGTTCCCATACTTGCAATTGACTAACTTCATTTCGCAGTAAATTTACATTTACCCCCCTTAGCGATTGTTGTATTTCGTAAATCGCTATCGCTAAAAGTATGATTGGAAATATAATTTTTAGAAACCGTAGTAATGGTTCTTTCCTAAATTTAAACATGTGCTAAACCTACTCCCCATCAGCTTTCTTAACATACTTCATAAAAAAAGTTGGATTGTATATTTAAAAAATGGAGTATTGTAAACCAACTACAATATTCCACTTCTTCTTATTCTTTCATTGCCTTCTTCACAAAACGGTTAATATCCACATCAGCACCGATAAGAAGCATAATATCTCCAAGTAAAATTTTGTCGCTTGCTTGTGGAGAAACGATAATATCCGATCCTCGTTTTATGCCGACAATGTTAATGCCGTATTTTGCGCGGATATCTAAATCCATAATCGAATAACCGGCAATGGCATCATTGGCTTTTAATTCCATAATCGAATGCTCATCTGACAGCTCTAAATAATCGAGCACCGTATTAGATAACATATTATTCGCTATACGAATACCCATATCACGCTCAGGATGAACTACAAAATCAGCTCCAATTTTTCTTAGCACTTTTTCGTGGTAGTCATTTTGAGCTTTTACTGTAATTTGCTGAACACCAATTTCTTTTAAAATAATAGTCGTTAAAATACTTGCCTGAATATCTTCGCCAATAGCGACAATGACATGTTCAAAATTCCGAATACCTAATGAATTTAATACCGATTCATCTGTTGAATCGGCAATAACAGCTTGCGTTGCGATGGCAGCAAACTCATCTACCCGTTCAGATGAATGGTCAATCGCCATTACTTGCGCACCTTGACTCATTAGCTCACGAACAATACTCCCTCCGAAACGTCCAAGTCCAATGACGGCAAACTCTTTTTTCATCATTCAAAATCCCTCCGAAAACTACAATTACTTTATTTTAACTTATTCTCGCTTATATGTATTGTCAAAACAGGAGACCAATCGTCATTTTACCTTTTCTATCTAGTATTTTCGACATTCTATACTATTACTATTAAAAAAAGCGAGGATTTAAACATCCCCGCCTAGCAAATATTAAAATTATGCGTTACGCATTTCATCGAGAACTCGATTCACACGTTTTTCTAACATCTTCATACCGCTACCACCAGCTTGCATATGGCGAAGCTGTCCGTCTTTATCGAATACGAAGTAAGCGGGTACGTATTGGTTTTCAAAAGCATCCGTTAACTTCATTTCATTATCTACAAAAATAGGTTGTGTAATATCATGCTCTGCTGCAACAGCTTTGATCGTATCCAAATCAGTATCTGCTTCAGAACGTGGCATATGCACAGCAATAACGTTTAATTCATCTTTATATTGGTCACGGAAATTATTCACTTCCGGCATTGCCTCTTTACATAAATGACAGCTTACAGACCAAAAATGGATTAGTGTTGGTTTTTCGCCAACTAATTGTGCTTTCGTTACTTCACCATTTAACCATGTTGTTGCACCTGTAAGTTCAGGCATTTGTTCACGAAGTTTCATAAAAAATCCTCCCTTGAAAAAAATATCCCCACAAGCGTGTCGTGGGGACCCATTATTCATTTTATGCATGAATTGAGCCTTGGCGTAATTGCGTCTAGATTTTTTTCAAAAAGCTCGAAAAAAATCTAGACAGTGCCAGAGTACTCCGACTTGCTCAATAGCTGTACCGCTACTGATTTCATTGCATAATTCGCATTCATCCCGCTCTTTCTAAAAGTGAAGGACTTTGCTCAATTCAATTAAAGAGTTGCTTGACCTGGGCGCCAGTTTGCTGGGCAAAGACCACCAGTTTGTAAAGCTTGTAATACACGTAAAGTTTCATCAACGTCACGGCCAATATTATTATCGAATACTGTTTGATATTTTAATTCGCCTTCTGGATTAATGATGAATAAGCCGCGTAGTGCGATACCTTCTTCTTCAATTAAAACGCCATATTCTTTCGAAATCGCATGGTTCGTATCTGCTGCTAATGGGTATTTTAATTCTCCAAGGTCATTTTGCGTGCGATCTGTGTTAATCCAAGCTAAGTGCGTGTGGATTGTATCAGTTGAAACGCCGATTACTTCTGCATCTAAGTCTTCGAACTCATCATAACGATCGCTCATCGCAGTAATTTCTGTTGGACATACAAAAGTGAAGTCCATTGGGTAGAAGAACAGTACAGTCCATTTGTCTTGTGCTTTAATTTCTTCTAAAGATACTTTACCAAAAGATTTGTCTGGAAGTACTGCTTCCATTGTGAAGTCTGGGGCTTGTTTACCTACCATGCGTTCTGCCATTATAAATCCCTCCGAATAATATGTAGTTTTATATTCCATTCGCACATGCGAACCGTCTTCTACGATAGCAAAGAAAGCACAGATTTTCAACGAAGTGCACTTCGCCACGCTAATCGTTTCAAGTGTACTGACAAATTTTTGTCAAATACCCAATAAATAATCATCACTACACTATAGTTATTAGCTTCTTTTCGTAAATTTATTCTAGAATAACACAAAAAACTGCTCGAAAATAGAGAAGCTTCTTTTCTTTCAAATACATCTGCATTTTTTCCTCCAAAACGATTGCAAATTTTTCATTATTATGTATAATAGTAATGTTTTTAGTAAACTAAAAGTTTCGTTAAAGTAAACTTCATTTTCTGAAAGTTTATGATTGCTAAACTTCTTCTAGGAGGGAAAGGATGCAAATTGGAGGAAAAATTAAAGCACTTCGTTTGAAAAAAGGTCTTACCCAAGAAGAGCTTGGAGAACGTACAGATTTAAGTAAAGGCTATATTTCACAACTAGAGCGTGATTTGAATTCGCCTTCTATTGAAACGCTTTTTTCATTATTAGAAGTTTTAGGATCGACGCCCAAGGAATTCTTCGATGATGATGCACCTGAGCAAAAGGTTGTCTACACCGAGGAAGATCAATCGACTTATACAGACGAAGAAAAAAAATATGAAATTCAATGGCTTATTCCTACATCTAATGAGAAAGAAATGGAGCCCATCTTTTTGACACTTGCTGCTGACGGCGAATTCAAACAGTTTGAACCATCGCTATCAGAAACATTTATTTATATTGTCAAAGGGCGTATTCGTCTCGTTTTAGGGAATGAACAATATATAGCTAGTGAAGGCAATGCGCTCTATTTTGACGCGGCAGATCATCATCAAATTTTTAATGCCCATGACGATGAAACAAAAATTTTACTCGTCGCAACGGATTCTTATTTATAGCTTAAGGAGGCGCTTCAATGACAACAAATTCTATTATCCGCTTTGAAAATGTATCAAAATCATATAGTGACGGCACAGTCGTCCTAAAAAATATTAACTTAGAGCTTGAAAAAGGGAAGTTCTATACATTGCTTGGTCCGTCAGGTTGCGGTAAAACAACAATATTACGCATTATTGCTGGTTTCACAGAACCAACTACAGGCGATGTGTTTTTCCACGATAAAAAAATTAACACTGTTCCAGCCAATGAACGTCAAGTGAACACAGTATTTCAGGATTATGCGTTATTTCCACATCTAAATGTTTTTGAAAATGTAGCATTTGGATTACGCATTAAAAAACTTCCTGAAAATAACATTAAAGAACGTGTTGGAGAAGCGCTAAAATTTGTCAACTTAGCCGGCTATGGCAATCGAGAAATTTCTGAAATGTCAGGTGGTCAGCGTCAACGTGTTGCAATTGCACGAGCTATTGTTAATGATCCAGAAGTTATTTTACTCGACGAGCCTCTTTCTGCGCTTGATTTAAAACTTCGTACAGAAATGCAGTATGAACTACGTGAATTACAACAACGACTTGGTAAAACATTTGTATTTGTCACACACGACCAAGAAGAGGCACTTGCCATGAGTGATGAAATATTTGTCTTAAGCGAAGGGCAAATTCAACAATCAGGTACACCAGTAGATATTTATGATGAACCCATTAACCGTTTTGTTGCCGACTTTATCGGAGAATCAAATATTGTTAACGGCGTTATGATAGAAGATTTTAAAGTGGAGTTTGCTGGGAAAGTGTTTGAATGTGTTGACCAAGGAATGAAACCAAATGAAAAAATCGATATTGTTATTCGTCCAGAAGATTTGGAAATCACAACAGTCGACAAAGGAAAACTAATTGTTAAAGTTGATACACAATTATTCCGTGGAGTCCATTATGAGCTCTCCACTTACGATAAAGCTGGTAATGAGTGGCTTGTCCATTCATTGAAGAAAGCTGAAGTAGGGACAGAAATAGGTTTAGACTTTGATTCAGAAGCCATTCATGTAATGCGCCTAAATGAAACTGAGGAAGAGTTCGATAAACGTCTAGAATCCTATGGAGATGACGAAGATGCAAACTAAAACTTCGAAATCAGCGTTATTTCCATACGTTTTATGGATTGCACTATTTGTTATTGCGCCGATTGCCCTCGTTGTTTACTACTCCCTACTAGATTTACATGGCAATTTTACGCTCAATAACTACAAAGCATTTTTTACATCTGTCTATTTAAAAATGACACTTAGTTCGTTTTGGTATGCGTTTTTAATCACATTCTTTACATTGCTGATTTCATACCCAACAGCTTATTTTTTAACGAAGACCAAACACAAACAGCTATGGCTATTGCTCATTATTATTCCTTCGTGGATTAATCTTTTGTTAAAAACATATGCGTTTATAGGGATATTCGGTTTATATGGTCCTATCAATGCAGCCATTGAAGTATTCGGCTTTGATCCGAAGCAAATGCTATTTACTGATATGAGCTTTGTCTTCGTATCCGTTTATATTTTTATTCCCTTTATGATTTTACCAATTTTCAACTCGTTGGATCGTCTTAACCCAACCCTTGTCTACGCAGCTCGTGACTTAGGTGCTTCAGCCTTTACAACATTCCGTCGCGTTGTACTGCCACTAACAATGGACGGTGTTAAATCAGGAATTCAAGTTGTTTTCATCCCTGCTTTATCACTTTTCATGATTACGCGCTTAATTGCAGGAAACCGCGTTATTACGCTCGGTACAGCAATTGAGCAACAATTCCTTGTAACGCAAAATTGGGGCATGGGTTCAACGATTGCCGTATTTTTAATTTTATTTATGGTAATCATCATGTTCATTACGGGTCAAAAGGATAAAGGAGGTCGCGTACGATGAGCAAACTGTCCACATCTGCAAAAGTGTATTTAGCGATTGTTTTTATCGTCCTGTATGCTCCTATTTTTTACTTAGTCTTTTACTCATTCAATAGTGGGGATTCCATGACAAACTTCCAATCCTTCACATTGGATCATTATAAAGCTGTATTCGAGGATTCTAGATTACTCGTTATTTTAATTAATACGGTGATTGTGGCTTTGCTTTCTGCACTGATTTCCACAATTATTGGCACACTAGGCGCAATCGGGATCGTTACAGTAAAAGATTCGAAAATGCGCAATACCCTGCTTTCCTTAAATAATGTATTAATCGTGAGTCCAGATGTTATTATCGGTGCAAGCTTTTTAATTTTATTTACAATGGTAGGCATTAAACTGGGCTTCGCTTCAGTATTATTAGCCCATGTCGCGTTTAGTGTTCCTATTGTTGTACTGATGGTTTTACCAAAATTATTAGAGATGAATAAGTCGTTAATTGATGCGGCTTTAGATCTTGGCGCAACGAAAAAAGATGTTATGATGCGCGTTATTTTACCGTATATCCAACCAGGGATTTTTGCTGGTTTCTTTCTCGCTTTAACGTATTCACTAGATGACTTTGCTGTAACATTTTTCGTGACAGGAAATGGCTTTAGTACTTTATCTGTTGAAATTTACTCGATGGCACGTGCTGGTATTTCTCTGACAGTGAACGCCATTTCTGGTTTAGTATTCTTCGTTACAATTATAGTAGTAGTCGGCTATTATTTCTTCACAAGTCGTACGAGTAAAAGAACGGAGGGACAACAATGAAGTCTTTAATTCAAGCTACCATCGCCATACTTGTCGTCTCCGCCCTGTTAGTGTACGCGGCTGATGCAATGAGCGCTACCGGTGGTAAAAGTGGAAAAGATACATTAACTATTTTTAACTGGGGCGAATATATAGACCCCGATTTACTAAAGCAATTTGAAAAAGAAACAGGCATCCATGTCATTTACGAAACATTTGATTCCAATGAGGCCATGATGACGAAAATTAAGCAAGGTGGGACGGCATACGATATTGCTGTGCCCTCTGAGTACATGATTGAAAAAATGAAGGAAGAACATTTATTACTTCCTTTAGATAAAACAAAAATCCCGAACTTTAAAAATATCGACCCTTATTTTTTAGATTTGCCATTTGATGATAACAATAAATACTCTGTTCCTTATTTTTGGGGCACAGTTGGCATTGTCTATAATCCGGATTTAGTAGGTAACTTAGATTTCTCTTCATGGCAAGACTTATGGGATCCTTCTTTAAAACGTAAAGTCTTTTTAGTAGACGGTGCACGTGAAGTCATCGGTATGGGTTTGAACAGTCTTGGACACTCCCTGAACTCGTTAGATGACCAAGAGTTACGTCAGGACACAGACAAACTGATTACACTCGCACCAAACGTAAAAGCGATTATTGGTGATGAGATTACACCGCTTATGATTAATAACGAAGCAGCCATCGCACTCACTTGGTCTGGTCAAGCCGCAGATATGCTATCAGAAAATGAAGATTTAGACTTTGCTGTGCCAGAAGAAGGTTCGAACTTGTGGTTTGATAATATGGTAATCCCGAAAACTTCGAAAAATATTGATGGCGCACATGCTTTCATTAACTTTATGTTAAATGCGGAATCTGGAGCTCAAAATGCAGATTATGTAGGCTACTCTACTCCAAATACTGCAGCAATGAGCTTAATGGATAAAGAAGTTATTGCTGATGAGCGATTCTACCCTTCAGAAGAACAACGCAAAACGTTAGAAGTCTATAAAAACCTAGGACCCGATTATTTAGGGAAATACAATGAATTATTTTTAGAATTTAAAATGAGTATTCGATAAATACGAAAGAAACGAAGCCAAAAAAGTGTTAGATTGACAGCCATCAATCTAACACTTTTTTGATGGGACTGTTGATGTCCGCTACGGCAATTGGTGGCGATTCATGATTTTTAGTGGCAATTTTCTTTATTCTGTCGCCTTGTACTTGTATCATAACCATGACAGCTACCTACGACTATAATCTGATAGCCAAGCATTATTTCTTTATGATAGACTTTAGTAATGTTTTAATAGTAAATAAAGGGGGGTATTCGATGACCCAGCAGAAGTCTAATAAGGCCGCGTTGTATATTTTAATGTTTAATATGTTTATCGCAATGGGGAGTATTGGGATTATTATTCCTGTTATGCCAGAGTATTTAAAAATATTTGGAGCAGCAGGACAAGTTCTTGGCATGCTAATTGCAACGTTCGCCTTAGCACAATTCGTTTTTTCTCCAATTGCTGGGAATCTCTCAGATCGATATGGTCGAAAAAATTTGATTATCTTTGGTCTGATTGTCACTGGCCTTGGGCAAATTTCATTTGGTTTATCTACAGATGTATGGATGCTTTTTGTTGCCCGTTTCTTAGGTGGTTTAGGTTCAGCCTTTGTTGCACCGCCTATTATGGCGTTTGTGGCAGATGTCACAACGTATGAAGAACGAGGAAAAGGAATGGGCATGTTAGGAGCTGCCATGTCTCTTGGTTTTATGATTGGACCTGGTATTGGCGGGTTTCTATCGAAAGTTAGCTTGCATTTCCCATTCTTTACGGCTGGTGGAGCAGCTATTATTGCTTCTATTCTATCGGTATTTTTACTACCTTCCACAAAGCCCACTGCAGCTCAGAAAGCTCAAAAACAAGAAAATCTTGCAAAGCAGATGGTACGTTCAGTCAAAATGCCATACTTTGTCATGCTTATTATTATGCTAGTATTCTCGTTTGGCATCGCTAATTTTCAAACGACATTATCATTATTTGTAACGGACAAGTTTAATTACACGCCTGCCGATATTGCTATCTTGCTGACTGTAGGTGGTGCATTTGGTGTTATTGTTCAAATGTTTGTCATTACACCACTCTTTAAACGTTTTGGTGAAATGAAAGTTGTGTTAGTCAATTTATTTATTGCGGCTGTAGCAATTTATGCAATATTATTTGTATCTGGTTTTGCACTAATATTAATTGTTGCAACGGTTTTCTCAACAGCCACTACACTAATTCGCCCTGCCGTTAACACATTAATTTCTAAACTGGCTGAAAATGAGCAAGGCTTTGCCGCTGGTCTTAATAATGCGTATATGAGTCTCGGCAATATGATTGGGCCTGCACTAGCAGGCGTTCTTTTTGATTGGAATATAAATAGTCCTTATATTTTCGGGGCAATTATTTTAATGGCCTGCTTCTTCTTAGCACTTATTTGGACTTTAAAAAAGGCGCCACATCTTATGCAACCTGACTCGAAATAATGTGAAATAGCGTTGACTAATATAGATGTTATGTTACATTTATTAGTAGAAATTTAATATCATGTTTACCACTAGGGGAGTCTTTACAAGGCTGAGACGTATATGGTCATATACGGACCCTTTGAACCTGATCTAGTTCACACTAGCGGAGGGAAGTGGCGACTCTTGCTTATTGTGTCATTATCAAATACAAGACCGCTTCCTTTTGTTTAGGGGGAGCGGTCTTTTTGTCATCCATTAGGTCGTTTTACCAACAATTCCACATGTTCTATAAAATAAAGGAGGAACTATCATGGCTATTCAAAAACTAACTATCATGGCTTTATTGGTTGCTATTGCTGTAGCAGGCTCTATATTTGTCTCGATTCCAACTGGGATTGCTCGTGCCTATCCTGTACAACATGCTATTAATGTTATCGGTGCCATTTTACTAGGGCCTGTGCCTACCATTATCGTTGCTTTGCTAACAGCCATTATTCGCATACTAACAGGCACAGGCTCTCTTTTAGCGATCCCCGGAAGTGTCATCGGTGCAGCATGTGCTGCTTTTGCTTATAAATATAGCGGCAAGAAATGGCTAGCAGGAGTTGGTGAAGTATTCGGCACAGGTATCCTTGCTTCACTAATCGCTGTACCTTATGCGCAATTATTTATGGGAACATCCGTAGCTGCATTATTTTTTATGCCCGCCTTTTTGACATCTAGTTTGATTGGGGCATGTCTCGGCATTATCATCGCGAGCAGTCTTCGGAAAACCGCACCGTCTATTCTTATTACTAAGTAGCTATGTTCAAAAAAAGATGGCACATGCTTTTTTCGCAATGTGCCATCTTTTTATTATGAGCGTTTTTTCATGCCTTTTAATAACTGCGCAACATTGGTGTTTTCCACCTGCACGGCTGTTTCGTCTACAGGCTTTTCATTGTGCCTGCGACTTGTTATAAAGCGCCAACCAAAGCGTCGAATCGTAATATCCAAGAAGAATAGCAACATCCCTGCTAAGAGTAGCCATGTCGCAATATTTTGGCGCTCTGCTCCTTTGTTTGTGAAATCACGGAACACTTCTTGTGGTTCTTTCAACACTGAGCCGCCAGTTTGCTTTGTTAGTTGCTCTACTACGGTTTCATTCACAGGACGTAATTCATATTCAGCACTGTAAGGTACACTAAGACCTGCTTGGTAAATAGCCTGCTCTTCATCAGCGATGCGGAAGAAAATCAAACCAGGCTTCGCTTGGACAACCGCGCGTACTTGCGAGGCAGATAGCGTTTCAAGCTGTATATCAAGCTCCTCACCAGCTTCATCGACAGCAACAATATCTAAAAATGCTGCTTCATTTGTCGGATCGGTGATAATAAATGAACCATCTGTATCAAGACGTACATCATAGGCGACATCATTATAACTTGGTAGCATTTGCGATATAATGGTTTGCCAAAATGTTCCCCATTCCTGCCATCTTGCCCAGTCACCAGCCCATTTCCCCGTTGAATCGGATGTGAAAGCAAAAGTTTTACCAAGTCCATATTGCCATTGTGCTAATACCGGATCTTCTTTCTCACTTTCTGCTATAACAGCAGCTCCCTGCTTCGTTGTTGTGCCAATGTAGGCATTCATTTGTGGCACACCATTCGCAAATAATGCATTCCAGCCAGATGCATTGTAGATTGTTGGATAGAAAGGATTGTCTTCAATATACGTACGTGAAATCATCGCTGTCTCACGTGATAAAATCGAAGGAATTGTCTGTTCATCGATGACATCATAGAAGCGACCACTGCCCATTTCACTTAGCCCTTGCAGAAGATTGCCATCAGCATCTTGTCCAATCGCCACAGTTGACAGTGTCACTCCTTGTTCTTTCCCCGTTTCAATTAAATCCTCATAATTGCCAGCTTGTGATTGTCCATCTGTAAGTAAAATAATATGTTTCCTTTGCAATTTTAAATCAGCTAAACTATCATAGGCTGCTGCCAATGAACGATAAATTTCTGTACCACCACCAGGCGTAACCGATAAAATCGTATCGACGGCTTCTTCTTTATTGCCTAATGGTCCAGTTTCGATGATTTCCCAAGGGCGATCATCAAAGGCGATAAATCCTAGCGTATCTTCATCTCGTAACATTTCAACAGATCGAGCCGCCGCTTCTTTCGCAAGCTCTAGTTTTGAGCCATACATACTTCCTGAACGGTCAAGTACAATGACGAGCCCTAAAGATGGCAATTGTTCTTTGCCTTTTATCTCCATCTCAACAGGTAGTAATGTTTCAATCGGTGTTTTAAAATAACCACCCAAGCCGAAGCTATTTTCACCGCCGACCATTGTAAAGCCAACACCAAAGTTTTTCACTGCCTGTTCAATAACGCTCATCTTCGCCTCTCCAACTAAGTGTCCAGGAACATTATCAAAAATAATCGCGTTATATTGCAAATAACTAGACAGTTCATTTGGTAAGCTTGCTGCATCCACAACATCATAGGAAATTGAATTTGATCCTAGAGCTGCAGCAATTGGTGATGCCGTATCGTAGCCATTGACAATCAGTAAATGTGGCTCGCTTTGTACCATCGTCACACTTGTTAATTTATTATTTTCAAAAATGGCATCCTGTCCAACTTGCACGAGCGCCTCATATTTCACAAGCCCCTCTGCAGTTGCCGTATGTTTATAAGTAAAAACATTGGAACCTTGAGCAAGCTCCACCGACTCACGATGAATCAGTTTGTCATTTTCGTACAGCAATAATTCACCTTGCCCTGCCGCTGTGGCATTGACTTCCGTCACAAGCTGTTGCTGTTCACCTACGTAAGCTATTTGTGGTGTCACAAAACTTTTCAGTGACACATCATTCGTCACATTTTGATGAAACGGCACGACATCTACACTAATATTGGAGCCTTTTAGCTTCGTGGCAAATTCTAACGCATTGCCTTGTGTTTCATTGGCATCTGTTAGTAATACAAGTCTAGTCGCCTTTTTCGGATCAACAATACCTGTTGCAAGCTGAAGACTTTGTTCTATATTTGTTTGGTCTGTTCCTTTAACCTCAGTAAATTTCGGAACATCTTTTAAGGATTTTGATAAAATCGCTTCCGTTTGGAGAGTTGATGAAAATGAGTAAATCCCTGCAAGTTGATCTTCCTTTTTCGATTTCAAACTTTCCTCTATAAAACTAACGATTTCTGCCTCTGTACGATTCATCGAAGCAGAGCGGTCAACTAAATATAATACTTGCTCGTCCTTTACTGGCAATAACAGATAAGGTGCTGCCAATGCAAAAACTAAACAGACGATGGCTATTACTCGAATGCCCAGTACAACTAGATGACTTTTTTTCAAGAGCATGCGCTCGCGCCAATAAGTCCATCCAAAATACATAAACAATGGCAGTAATAACAATAACGCTAATGGCATATCAATTCGTAAATCCACGACGTCGTTGCACCTCCCACTCTGCGACAAGCAAACTTAAAATAATGAGTATTAGCCAAGGTACAAACGAAGCTTTCGACACTTCTTCCTTGCCATTTTGCTGAAGCTCTCCAAGCGTATAGCTTGTTCCTTCTTCTATTACACGTTCCTGTGCTTGTAGTTGCACGATAAGACGCTTTTCCTCACTGTTTGAGCGAGCTGTATACATACCTGGCTTCATTGGAGCAGTTAGTAAGCCATTCGTAATAGTCGATAAAAATTCATCATCCTGAGAATAAACACTCCAATCACCCTGTGATAACGCGACTGAACGTTGCTCATTTGGTGCAAAAATCCCAAGGGAACCTACCGATTCAGATAATTGCTGTTCCACACTCCATAAAAATAAAGGAAACGATGGATAGAGTGGCCAATCTGTATCTGCAATATCAGCAAGGACGATAATATCCCCTTCAGGTGTTCGTTGGATAAATGGTTTTTCTCCAACTGTGGCGATTGTTTTATAATCATCGAATGGAGGATATAAAGCACTGACATAAATATCATTTAACTCACTAAATGCAAATAAAGCATCGCTCGTTGTTTTTACTTCACCATTAACATCTACTTTTTCAATATCATCCCGCCCAAATAATACAATGGGTCTCTCCATCTTTTGAAGTAATGATGTTTGATTCGTTACAATGGTAGCTCCTTGATTATCCGCAAGCTGCAAGGGCGGTACAATTTTTACGTTGTCATTAATAGCTTGAAACCCTTTTTGAATAAGCTGATGCATGTTTTGATCGACTACAATATTCGCTGTAGCCGTTTGTAACACGACTGATTGGATATTATCAATCGCATAATCATCTTTTACATTAATTTTAGCTGTCACCGTATCCATTAATGGTAAATCTTTAAATGATTTAGACACTGCTTCGTTTGCTGCCAAAGAAATAGGTTCGTCTACTAGTACATCACCTTTACTATTTTGTAGTGTAAGTGTTAGCTTTTGCTCTTTATCGGTATCATTTTGGAGCTGCACTAACGCCATCGTAGATTTACCATCTGTCGTCGCAGCAAAGCGCGTAATAGCAACATTCGTTAAATCTTTTGCAGAACCGTGTACAAGCCATTTCACAGATTCCTTTTCCATCGGTAATTGCTTTTTATCAAGTGCATCTGTGAAAACATAAATTGACGTTGGACTATCACCAACAAAAGCTTGTGCCACATCAAGCGCTTTATTCATTTGGGCAGTTTCATATGTTACATGTAAATCTTGTATGGTTTTTTCAATCGTTTTTACATTTGTTTCTTGCTGTAACACTGCTTGTGGAGCATTGCCAGTCGTAATTAATGTAACAGGTCGTCCGTCCAGCTGTTCTACCAATGATTGCATTTCTTTTTTATGAGCATCAAATGTAGATTGCTCTTTCCCTGCTAACATTGTAGCTGATGTATCCACGATAAAAATCGTCTGTGCACCCACAATCGTACTTTTTTTCATATAAGGATTGATGAGTGTTAACACTAGTAAAAGTAATGCCAGCAATTGCAAATACAGTAATGCATTTTTTTGTAAATGCTTTAAATATGGAGAAACTCTTGTTTCTTGCATAATTTCAGACCAAAAAAGTGTTGAGGACACTGGTTGATCGGTATATTTTTTTCGGAAGAAATAATAGAGCAGGACAATGACCGGGAAGATGGCCGTCCAGCTAAAAATAATTTGACTAAAGCCCATAACGGCTCACCTCACCTAATCCAATGTGCTTTTAGTAATTGTTGAAAGATTGCATGTTGCAAACCGTCTTCTACCTTAAGCTGCAGTTTACGCACACCAAAGCGACGGCAAATAGCTTCAAACTCTTCTTCATGGAGGCGACGCCTTGTGTCATACGTATCTAGTACTTTTGATGACATCGTGACATTGACATCACGCCCTGTTTCACTATCCACTAAACGAACATCTCCCGCATATTGCGGATGAAGTTCTTCTTCTGTGACAACTTGTATAATGCGGACATCTCCTGCAAAACGAGGCAATCTTTTCAATAACTGTTCCCATTCCTCGATCGATTCAAGCCCATCTGTTACGATAAATAATACTGTGCTATCTTTTGGTATAGCCTTTAATGCCCCTTGAGAAAAGCTTGCTGTATAGTTGGCTTCTTCTATATCTGTAACAACTTGCAAAAATGCGCGACGGTACATAGCCCCTTTACGACGAAATGGAGGTTTCACGTCATCTTGCACATAAGAAAATGATAAGCGATCATCACGACCAAGTACCATTAAACCAAGTGATGCAACAATTTGCCGAGCAAATGTCCATTTGACTTGCTCACCCATTGATTTTGTTGCATCCAATAAAATATGCACCCGCATTTCTTGTTCATCTAAAAAACGTTTAATAAAATATTTATCGGTTCTCGCAAAGACGTTCCAATCTACTTGTCGCACATCATCACCTAAATGATATTCGCGAAAATCAGAGAAATCGAGGGATGCCCCGAAGCGCTGCGAACGATGCGAGCCTTTATGCTGGCCACGCAATTTGGAGGCAGTCGCCACTTGGAAACGACTTATTTTCGCTAACCAATCCTCGGGCAAAATATTTTTTGTCATCGACTTACGCCTTGTTGGACTTTCTCTAAAATAACGTCTATCACATCATCTGCTGTCTTACCTGAAGCCTCCCCTTCATAATTCAGCAGCATTCGGTGACGTAAGACGGGCTTCGCCACTGACTTAATATCCCCAACAGATACATGAAAACGTCCACTCATCAGTGCTCTAGCTTTTGCCAATTTAATTAAGCTTTGTAAGCCACGTGGACCGCTACCATACATGACATAGCGCTTTACTTCATCTATAGCATCTTCTTTTTCAGGATGTGTTGCCACTACAAGGTCTGCTGCAAACTCAAGCATCTCATCGGCAATTAGTACTTCCTTCACCATTTGTTGTGCCAAAATTAGTTCATCAGTATCCAACACTTTTTGCAAGCTAACTTCGTGCGCACCTGTAGTACGTTTCATAATTTCCATTAGTTCATTTTTCTCTGGATATGGGACGAGAATTTTGCACAGGAAACGGTCCATTTGCGCTTCTGGTAAAGGATATGTACCCTCCATTTCAATTGGGTTTTGTGTTGCCAAGACGAAAAATGGTTTTGCCATTTTCTTCGTATCTCCTAAAATCGTTACCGTTTTTTCCCCCATCGCTTCAAGCAACGCACTTTGAGTTTTAGGTGTAGCACGGTTAATTTCATCGGCTAAAACCATTTGACTAAAAATTGGTCCTGGCTGGAATGTAAACTGCTGTCTCCCATCTGCTGTTCGCTCAATCATACTTGTTCCTGTAATATCAGCAGGCATTAAATCTGGGGTAAATTGAATACGTGAGAACGATAAATCTAGCACTTCAGAGATAGTCCGAATAAGCATCGTTTTCCCTAAACCAGGAAGCCCCTCTAACAGTGCATGGCCATCTGCAAGGACTGCATATAATGTGTAATCAATTGCTTCCTCTTGTCCAACAATAAAGCGATGAATTTCATCTTTTACTTGTTGTAATTTCGTACCCGTTTCGACATACTGTTGTTCTGTAAATGCCATTTTTTTCTCCTCCTACTGCGACTCAATTGTCGTGAAATAAGATTGCACGACATTTTGTAAATCCTTCGGCAATTGTAAACGCTGTGAGCTTTCCAAATAGCTATCTTTATAGGAGCCAATCACTTCATCATACGGTCTAATGGTACCTTTTGTAATCGGTCCATTACCTTGTTGCTCGGAAACATGCGAACCGTCTCCTAATTGCCCACTATCGACAGTCGTTTCGCTAGAACCGCCAAGCCTTGGTGTAGTCAATAAATCTCGGCTTCCTTGACCACTCCCCGCACCCTTTCCTAGACCTGAACCACTTCCTTGACCTTGACCTTGACCCTGTCCTTGGTCTTGACCTTGACCTTGCCCCTGTCCTTAGCCTTGTCCTTGACCCTGTCCTTACTCTTGGCTTGGTTGCTTTCCTTGTGACTGGTCATTACTTGTTGCTTGCTGGGAATTATTTTGACCTTGTTGACTACTAGGTTGTGCGTTACCGGAAGAGTGTTGATTCGAATTTGCACTGTTTTGCTGATTATTATTTGTGCTGTTTGCACTAGCAATGGCATTTTGCAATGTATTACTAGCCGGTTTCCCTAAGTTGCTCATCGCTGTTTGCGTTGTATTTGCACTTTGTGTAAGCTGTTGCTGCATTTGGGCAAGCTCTTTCAACTGTTCGAGTTCCTCTTGTGATAAAGCTTTTTTATCGCCAGCACCATCTTTATTCGCTGTCTGCTTATCTTTTAATTGCTGTTCTTTTAAAGCTAATTCCTTCTGCTTTTTCACGACTTCTCGTAATGCTTCTTCCGCTGTTTGCGTTTCTTTTAACGTATTTTGTAATTCTTTTAGCTGCTCTTTCACTTCTTTTGTCTCAGCTTTTTTTTCTAACTTCGCCACTTCTTTTTTTATGTCCTCAATCACAGCCTTTTCTTTTTCCACTTCAATCGCTTCAATTTGCGTTGCCGCTGGGAACATATAAAGTATTGCTAAAACAATAGCTGTGGCAAAGAGGCCAATAAATGCTTTAGGTCGAAACAAATTTTTCTTTCTTGCTTTAAACTGAGCAAATGCTTGTTCTGACTTTTGAATCGCCTTTGCAAGTAAAGATTGGATCAGTGGGTCATCGTCGTTTTTAAAAGACAGTGCCGTTACAAGTTCATTATGTGAAAAATAATAGTCAAGTGCATACAATGCTTCCTTTTCTTTGACACGTCGCCACCACATCATAACAATTGTTGCAAATATACTAAGTATAAAGACAACAACAGCAATTTGACGATAATAAGGCCAAACAAATAATCTTGATACGAGGACAAGTGAAGCACTCGAAAGCAATGCTAAAAACAACCCGTATTGTGCAATAGGTAGGCTTCTCTCAAAAGTTAAACTGTGTTGTGCACGCTGAATATATTTTCGTAATTGCTTCCGACGCTCCATGCTGTTTCCTCCTCATCGATTACTTTTCATATTGGCACGTAATTTCTTAATCGCAATCGTTAAACTTAACACAATAATCAAAACATAAATTAGTAAGTAGGTTATCCATACCGGTATATCAATGCCACTTAGCTCTGCTAACGCATCTCCCATAGAGGGCGAAATAAGCGTAAGCATTAATGCACCTGGATTAATCGAAGCCCAGAAGTACGTCATAAAGGACGAGCTTGTAGCAATCGTATTGCCCATTTGATGGAATGCCATTGATAGGAAGAAGAAAAATGCTGTAATTCCTCCTAAGAAAATGATGGAGCCATACGTAGCAATCATAGCAACAATCGTTTTCTTCGTAATAGTTGAAAACATAACTCCAACGCTACCGATTGCAACAACTGTTAATAGGTAAAATAAAAAGATTGAAATTAGTTGGGAAGGGGATACCCCACCAAATAGAAAGACTAAACTATACAATGGTAGCCCTGCGACTAACATCAATACTAAAAATGCTACCGAAGATAATAATTTACCAATAATAATTTGTGTCGAGCTTTGTGTTGTTGTTAATAAAATATTTAACGTTTGTTTTTCTCGTTCACTACTAATTGCCCCAGCAGTTAAACTCGGTGTAATGAAAAGAACGAGTGCCATTTGCAATATTGTTAGTACGGCAAACATCATAAAACTTGTATCAGGTCTAAAAAACCCTTTGCCCGTAAATTCTGTTGTCAGCAGTAAGAAACCTGCAATAAAAATACAAATCACCGCTAGATAAAACATTAAACCAGAAAAACTTTTAAAAGAACGGAAGCGTAACTTCAATTCTTTTACAAGGACGGGATTATAAAACCTTTCCATCATTGACTGTCCGCTCCCTTCGTAATCGCCATAAAGACGTCTTCTAAATCTTTTTCTTCCTCGCTTAATGCATAAATTGGTAAATCTGCAAGCATCGCTTTTTTCAGTAATACTATTTGTTCCTGATCTGTGCCGCGATAGTTAAAAGCAATTTCTAAACGATTGTCCATAACATCTATTGAAGAAATTAATGGATCTTCCTCTAGAAATGCGCGTACCTCTTGTAAACAATCTGATACTTTGATAACGATTCGCTTTTCACCTTGTAGCTGAGCTTGAATGGAAGCAACATTGCCATGTGCAATCAATTTACCATTATCAATAACGCCGATTTCATCACACATTTCCGCTAGCTCTGGCAAAATATGCGAGGAGATTAAAATAGTTTTCCCCATGGATTTTAAATTTCTTAAAATATCTCGCATCTCTACTCGTGCGCGTGGATCTAGGCCTAAAGCAGGTTCATCCAATATTAAGACCTTTGGATCATGAATCAGAGCTCGTGCTAAACAAAGGCGTTGCTTCATCCCACGCGATAGTAAATCAACATATTCAAAACGTTTATTCGTTAAATTAACTAACTCTAATAACTGCGGTATAAGAACTTTACGCTCCTGCGCGCCAATGCCATAACTCGCCCCATAAAAGTCTAAATACTCATCTACTTTAAGTTGATCGTACACACCAAAGAAATCTGGCATATAGCCTATTTGTTTCCGAACTTCTTTCGGTTCCTTAATCACACTTTTTCCATTGATCAATGCATCGCCTGAAGTTGGGGATAGCAATGTAGCTAAAATCGAAAACGTTGTCGATTTTCCGGCACCATTAGCCCCTACAAAGCCAAATACTACACCTTCCTCCAGTGATAGATTTAAATGATCTAGTGCTGTGAAAGCGCCGTATTTTTTCGTTAAATCACGAATCTCTATCATTACTTCGCCACTCCTTTCAGCTCTATTTCAGGTAATTTTGTCTGCTCGCCTGTTTGATCTGGTCCAAATTTAATCTCCAACAGCAGCTTACCCTTATCATTGAAGTATTGCGTAATATCATTTGTAAACACTTGCTTCGTATCAACTAACGGTTCATAGTCGCCCGTTTTGTTATTCCAAATGGATAACTGCATTCGTTGAACATCTTTATTCGAAATTGTAAGTTCATCTAGGGTTTGAACAAAGTCCATAAAATGGTCTGGCATCTCTATCGACAATTCATATAAACCTTCTGACATGTACCAAGTATTTAATTGCTCATCTATTTTATCGAAAACGGCATTTGGCGATTGTGTGCTCAAATTATATGAAAAGTTATTACGTTTTAACGTAAATGGACCTGACATTTCAACTTTTCCATCGAATGGCTGTACGAAATAAGAAATAGGTGACATGTTGACACTTGTTTCAAGTTCTACACCTACAATTGCTTGCTCTGCCCAAGCTGTAATGACAGGTTGTTTCTCACTTTCTAGTAATAGAAGGGCTTGAGACTTCATGCGCTCAATGCGTAATGGGTCAACCTCTTCCTTCGACTTTGGATAGTTATAATTATAATTATTAAAGTGTGTTGGTTTTTGAAGAACTGTTGTTTTCAGCTCTTTGTCCACCTTCAGTGTAGCATTTGGTTCAATATCACCAAGCTTCACTTCTTTTGTACCCGAAATAACCGTGACATCCTTTAATGCAAACGGGAAGTTATTTTTAACTGTCCCAGACAATTTTTCATTTTTCAATGTAATATCAATATCCATTTTACCTATCTTTTGAGCAGCTGTTTTCCCCCCAAAAGATTGGACAGACCAATAACTTAAATCGCGCAATGTTAATGCGGATCCATTGGCGTGTTCCTTAATATACGACGATTCATGTAACGCGCCTACTGAACCTGTAAGATTATAATTATTGCGGAAAGCTACTGCAGTCGTATCTTTATCAGCATTCACAACAAAATCACCACTGCGATTTGTTAAAATCGATTCTACATAATAACCATTCACGCTGCTATCTTCATTTACTTTAAAGAATGCGGATTGTTGTACTTGTGGCTGCACAATACGATCTTTTGCGCCAAAAACAAATAGGACAATCGACAGTACCACTGAAATCGTAGGAATAACCCACCATGCATGCTCTCGTTTATCCATTCTCTTTAATACAAAGTAAAGGATTGGACCAATTACTAAAATATAAAGAATAATGACGATAAGCATATAGCTAACGGACACTTCGAATGATGGGAATAATTCGTTAATACTACCTAACTCGCTAGAAAGCTGATCCATTGTAGATTGACCTTGCATCACTGTTTGCTGAGACATAGTTTGAATGTCGAACATTTTCGCTGTTAATGCCGCATAGCCGTCCATAGATGCTAATGGCTGGTCTCCTAATGAAAAAGTTGTTTGGACAATTTCTCCACTACCAACCTTTTTCTTAGCAGCTAGAATATTAGTATTGTCTTTTAAAACAGGGATACTGCCTTCATTTTCCGTTGCTGTATAGACCGAAATTGCCTGCGTGAAAATACCGCCTCCCGATAATTTCGTTAAGCTATCTGCTGAAATAGTCGTCGTTTGTTGGGATAATGTAAGTGGCAAATATTCTTTAAAAATGCCTGCAGTTGCATTGATTTGCTCAGAACTGCCAAGCAATAATGTACCGCCATCTTGCACCCATCTTAATAATGCTTCCTGCTGTTTTTGCGTTAAATCAGCTATGGCAACCTCATCTACTGCAATGATATCCGCCATTGCATAGCCTTGTGCAACATCAGGTAATGTGTAGTCTTTTAATTGATTTAAGTTAAATACTTCTACACTATTGGATGGAAAAAGTTGCGGTAACTTTAAATAGGCAGTCAAACGGTCGCTTTTATCTGTTAACGTATAAATAAATGTTGAATTGGCTTCTAAAAAATTCGCCTGTAACCGCTTTGTTCCTTTATAAGCAACTTTTTTTCCTTTTTCAATGTTGCCCTCATAAAAGGCAAAAACATCGCCATCGGAATACCCATAATCAGCTAAACCGTCCAAATAAAGTGTAACTGTTTTTTCCTCACCTGCTGCTATATCTATTGGCACAACTAGTGCTGAAGCTGCTTGATAAGAATTAAAGGCATTGATCGCCATATCTCCAGAAAAATCAGGCCCGTTATTTTTTACAGTTACTTGCAAAGGCGTAACTGATTGATATTTTGCCTTTCCTGCAATTCCTGTTTTAGCTTGTACCTCTAAAGTAGGTGCGGCGCTCGCCTCAGAAATAGGCAGAGCATAGCTCATAACAAGCATTAATAAAACTATTAGTGCGGTAATATTTAATTTCTTCAAAAACTCAACCCCTTTTCCTTTGCTTTTAGATGATTACATAATTATACGTTTTTTTGTGCATTTTGTTCCATTTCTTATGATATCTTCATGAATATTCATAAACTCTTAAGATTTAGGGAGGTGCCAGGCACTCAAACAATTTAATTAATGGTAGCGAAGACGCGACCTGCGGGACAGCATGGACAATACGAAAAAGTGTTAGAATGAATGCGATCAATCTAACACTTTACTCTTTAATCCGAAGCCACTTTAGCATGAAAATATTTAATTTGTATAGTCAAACAGGCATCGGGCATGATCTTGTACAACCTCTACAAATGCTTCTACTTGGCGTAATTCAAAGGAAGACTCATAGCCTATTAACCATGTATCTCGTGTTAAACCAAATTCTTTTTCATTGTTAGTTAGCGCAATTTTATTAACCCCATCATGCTCATTTAGCGTGATGGACGGTAGTATGGCATAACCTATGCCATTTAACGCCATTTGCTTACATATTTCAATTTGGTCTACTAAAATTTGTCTTCTAGGATTTGAAGCAAAATGCTGTTGCCACCATTGCTGTATTTCCTGATAGTAATTGGAATCACTTTTAAATTGAATAAATGGGCGATCAGTTGTCAGCACATCTTCAATCGTTTTTAACTCCCGATCTACTAAGTACAACGTATCGCGGAAAAGATGAATCTTTTCACCTTTCCAATCAACCTGCCCACGCACAATGCCAATATGGGCCTCGCCCTCATATAAAGCTTTGACAATTTCCGAGCTCCAACCAGTCATAAGTGATATTTTAGCTTCTGGATATTTTGTTACAAAATCTTTTATTATTTTAGGAAGCCAGTTTTGCCCGACAATGGAAGCACAAGCAATTTTCAATGTCCCATTTACTTTTGTTGTTAACGATTGAATCATTTCAAAGATTTCTTCTTTTTTAGCAAGCATATCTGTTGCATACGCTATAACGTGTTCTCCTGCTGGGGTTGCTGTAAGCCCCTTTTGCGAACGAATAAACAGCTGTGCACCCCAATCTTTTTCAATCGATTGCAACCGTTGTGAAAGTGCAGGTTGCGATAAAAACAACCGCTCCGCTGCTTTACGCATATTGCGTTCCTCAGCTAAAACTTTCAAAATTTCTGCCTCTGTTGCCATCAATCACCTAAACCTCCAATACAAGTAAAGGGGGACCTCAAGATGTTGCACCTGAGTCCCCTCTTACACTACTTCTCTTTTTGATAGATATATTTTTTCAACTGTTTTAAAATAACGCGTCTTGTTAAAATCCCTGCAAATGTACCATCTTCATCTATTACACATAAAAACGCATGGTTAATAACCAAATCTAAAGCTCGTTGGAAAGTATCCGTCATCTTTAGAACGGCTATATCTTTTTCCATTATTGTATCTACTTTAATATTTGGTAATTTTTCATATTCAATATGTTCGAGACCTAGAATAGATTCTGTAATCATTTTCATGCTCAATAAACCTTGAAGGCGATATTTCAAATCTAATACAGGTATGGACGAGTACCCTGTACGTGTCAGTACAAGCAGTGCATGCTCGGCACTATTACCACTTTGTACATGTGCAACCTTTTCGGATGAAATAATAAAATCACTAATTGGCATTGCTAATAAGTCTTTGCTGTTAGTTGAAATCATGAACTTCTTCTCCTTTTCTGTCCTTGCTTTGCAGAACAGGATCCTTCTCTTTTATCATATCACAATGTTTCCGACTATGACCACGACAAGGTCAAGAAGAGTTTTTCATAAACAATGTATATTATGGATATTTCTGTTTTAGACAATATGAAATATCAATTTATTTTCCCCGTTTTTCTAAAGTTAATGCAAAAGACCGACTATAAAATCTTTGCACAGTTGTAAAAACTAATTTTTTACATTTTTGTATTGCTATAATGAAATAAAAAACATTGGAGGTATTTTATGTGGACGCAAAATATGGTTGAAACTCCTCGCGGAAACTTCGAGTATTTTAAAATGGGAAAAGGTGAGCCACTCTGTATAACACATCAATATACAGCGTTTAATAGTAATGGCAATATTTTCGCTGCACCTTTTACTACACACTATACAGTCTATTTAATAAACTTAAGGGGCTGTGGAAACTCAAGTGATTCAACAGTACACGATGATTTCAGTTTTAAAAATAGTGTCCAAGATTTAGAAGCTATTAGAAGTGCATTAGGCTTTGCACAATGGAGTTTTGCTGGACACTCTACAGGTGGCATGCTGGGGTTAAATTATGCATTGATGCATCCTAATTCTTTGAAAAAAATAATAATAGGTGGTTTATCCGCATCTCCGCATTATATGTCGCATCCTGATAGCATTTACTGTAAAAGTAATCCGAATAATTCGAGGCTATTAGAAATTTTAAAACTGCTTAAAGATCCGACAAAAAGTCTTGAAGAAAGAAGAGCTTTAAATAAAGAATGGAACCTCATGTCCATTTATAAAAAAGAACACTATGACAAAATCATGGCAAGACCTAATAGCGGAAAGGTAGTAAACAAAAGATTAGATTACTTTATATCTACTGAACTAAAGAACTTTGATCTCACTGAAAGTTTAAAAACAATAAAATTGCCTACTTATATTTATTGTGGCAAATATGACACGCAATGCCCTTTAGTTTTTTCTGAAGAAATTGCCTCTCGTATACCAAATGCTTACTTAACAATCTTTGAAGAAAGTAGTCATAATCCCTTCGTCGAGGAAGAAGGAGTATTTAATAGCTTTGTAAAAACGACAACACAATAACAAAAAATTTTCTTATAATATTTAAAGTTTGTGGGAACATAATCTTTACAAATGTCAAAACGAAGTATCACATAAACCAAGGCAAATGTGATACTTCGTTGAAATCTGATTAATACCCTGTCTTAGTCCAGTAGTAAAAAATCATTATTCCTAAAAAAAGTAAAAAGATGATGTACACCCAAACAATTGGATTTAGCATCGTTGCATATTCTTCGACTGTTTCTGAAATCGGTGTATCCTTTTCTGATTTCCGCTCTGACGTCATTTTGGCAATTTTCATAGTCGAAACAAATGAAATAACCGAAATGATTGTGATTGCAATAAGAGACGGTATCAACCACATACTCATAGGCAAAACTCCTTTCTTTGCCCTTAGTATGTATCAACACCGCTCCTCATTATGCAATGAATTTCAACAAGGAAAAAGTCACTTAACTACATTGACAGCCTAGATAATGCTAAAAAGGATACTGATTTAACCACTGTCCTCCATCTAAAGTGACACATTCACCATTCATATAGCTGGCTTTATCCGACATCATAAAAGTTGCTAAATCCGCTATTTCTTCTGGTGTACCGATGCGTCCAAGTGGTACAGCATCAAGTGTACGAGCTGCTGCTGCTTCTGATTCCCAAAGTTTTGCTGCTCCACCCGTTCGTTCAATTGGCCCTGGCGCAATGGCATTGACACGTATACCATAACGTTTGCCCCATTCAACAGCTAACGTTCTTGTCATTGATAATACACCAGCTTTTGCAGCCGCCGAATGTATTACACCAGCACCTGCATTCCAAGCATAGGTCGCCACCATATTAATAATCGATCCGTTAATTTTTTGGTCAATCCAATATTTACCGACAGCAGAAGAACAATAAAACGTACCATTTAAAACGATATCCACAACTGCTTTCCAACCATTTGGCGACAAATCTTCTGCACGCACAATAAAATTACCAGCAGCATTATTGACAAGTCCATCCACTCGACCAAATTTTTCAACTGCAAACGCCACCATTGCCTGCGCCTGTTCTGGTATACGAACATCCATCTGGAATGTTTCGATTGTATTGCCTGCTGCTAATATAAACTCTTTTGCCTCCGCTAATCGCTCTTCGTTACGCCCTACAATTACAACGTTTGCTCCTTCAGCAACGAATTGCTTCGCCATATAAAGCCCCATACCACTTGAACCACCTGTAATAATAATCGTTTTCCCCTGCAACATCGTACTTCCCCCTTTAAGAAAAATGAATAACCATTCATTTTATTTTACTATATTTTCTCGTAAATGTCATATTAATTCTACTATTTGTGGATATCTGTATTTTTCAGAATATCAACCTATGAAAACAAAAAGACTAACTTGACGCTCTTGGTCATTTTAGTGTTATTATGATTTTTCCATGTAATCGAATCGTTCAAACAACAAACTCAAGACAAATAAAAACGAATTATTTAGCATTCCCCAATGTTAAATAATTCGTTTTTATTTATTAATTTCTGATTTCTTCATACTCAACAATTCCATTTGTGTCAGTAGGTTTATCTGATACATTTGCTATAAATACAGCAATCGCTAAAAAAACAGGGAAAATAATGACCACTACTAAAACAGACAATATAATCCATATCTTTTTGCTACTCTTTTGTTTGATAGGAGGCAGATTTTCAGCAGAAGGTGCACTATACAAGTATTGATACTCAGCTTTAATTTCCTTAGCTAATTCGTTAGGTAAAAGAAAGCTTTTTAATACCTCGTCCACTGATTTGCCATTCGTTACGGACTGCAATAAATGATCTTTTACTTCCATGACATGATTATCTCTATCCTTTTTTGGTAATGGCTCTAACTCCATTTCCAGTTGACGTATATAGTCATTTATCTTGTGATTATCCACGACTAATCCACCCCCTTAATTTCTTCAAAATAGTTTAATATTGTTTCTAACTCCTTCAGTCTATTTTCTACTAATGCTTTTCCTAAATCTGTAATACGGTAATACTTTCTAATTCTTCCTTCGTATTCTTCTGAAAATACATCCACATAATCATTCGCCGTCAATCGTTTTAATATTGGATAAATTGAACCATCTGAAATCGAAAAACACTTGCTCTCTTTCAATTCTTTCGTCAATTCATAGCCATACATCGTTTTTTTCTGTAGCATCATTAAAATAGCAATTTCAAATAAACCTTTAAGATATTGCGTATTATTATTTTTATTATCCATAAGGTAATTATATTTTATACAAGTATATGTGTCAATCATATATATAATCAACTGATACATATTAGAATTAGTTTATATTAAAGTATGGAACAGTGCCTAATAATGGCACAAGCATTAAGATGATGTCTTATTTTATGAAATTTCAACTCATTTTTATTTTTCAACAACATTATCTCAAATGAAAAGCGCCTTCCTCTTTTGCTTAATGGAAGGCACTCTGTCTCATACTATTTAAAACTCATAATGATAAGCAACCTTGTACAGCTCCATTAACTCATCCTGTGTTGGCACTTTAGGGTTATTGGCAGGACTACCACTTGCCATTGCATCGATTGCCATTTTCGGAATTGCCGCATAAAATGCATCCTCCTCAATACCCCATTGCTGTAAATTGCCAATATTCATCTTTTTACATAATTCTTTTATTGAGTCGATAGCTAAAGTCGCTAGTTCCTCTTGGGTACTATACTGTCCTTTTGCGTTGAAAAATTTTCCTATATCTGCTAGGCGCTCCACGCATGCATCCTTGGTAAATTCTAATACCGCTGGTAGTAACATCGCATTGGAAATACCATGAGGCACATGAAAAAGTGCACCGATAGGACGTGACATCCCATGTACTAAAGCAACTGATGCATTGGAAAACGACAGTCCTGCCTGCATTGAGCCTAAAGACATCGCCTCTCGCGCATCAATATCGTCCCCTTGCTCGTAGACCTTCAAAATATTATGAATAATTAAGTCCATTGCTGACAACGCAAGCACATTCGAATAAGGATGTGCTAAACGAGACAAATAACTTTCAATTGCGTGGCTTAATGCATCAATACCCGTCGCCGCTGTAATGGCTGGTGGAGAGGTTACCGTTAGCATCGGATCGACAATGGCAATTGGTGGCATAAAAGCTGGTTGTTTTATCATCATTTTCACATCATTCGTCGTGTTGGTAATCACTGTAGCATCTGTTGCTTCAGAGCCTGTGCCTGCTGTTGTTGGAACAGCTATATGCGGGATAGGTGATTGCTCGGCGATTTTCGCTAGTTTCATATAATCGCCGATATAACCACCATTTGTTGCTACAACTGCAATTGCTTTGGCTGTATCGATACAACTTCCACCCCCAACAGAAATGATAAGATCACACTGTTCTGTTTGCAAAATACTAAGACCTTGTGCTACATACGTATCCACTGGCTCAGTTGTTACACCTAAATATGAAACCGCTTCCAAACCATTCGCTGTTAATAATGCCTTACACTGATTAACAAACCCTAATCCATCCATGATAGGATCGCTAACGATAAGTGCCTTCGAACCTAGTTTTTTGGCATATACGCCTACTTCTTCAAATGCATCTTTTCCATAAACAATCGTCGCAGGAGAATTTACTGTGAAAGTTGTTTTTGTTTGTATCATAACGCATCGCTCCTCCATTATTGGGCAGTATAACCGCCATCTAATACAATCGCCTGACCTGTTAAACCTTTTGCCACATCACTTGCTAAATAAAGTGCAAGCCCTGTAATTTCTGAAACATCAAGCAAGCGCTTTTGCGGGACAAGTGGATATAGCACCTGCTCCAACACTTCTTCTACTTGAATCCCACGTGTCTTTGCTAAATCTGTAAATTGATTACGAACTAATGCTGTATCCACATATCCTGGACAGATGGCATTAACCGTAATACCGTCATTGGCTACTTCAAGTGCAGCGACTTTTGTTAATCCTATTAAGCCATGCTTTGCTGCGTTATAACCCGCTTTACCAGCAAATCCAATAACACCGTTTATCGATGCCATATTTAGAATGCGACCAAATTTATTTTTCTTCATATGGGGTAAGGCATATTTCATCGTAATAAATGGCGCTACAAGCATTACTTTTTGCATTTGTTCAAAGATTTCTGTGGGGAAATCTTCGATGTAAGATACATGTTGAAATCCTGCGTTATTAATCAAAATATCAATGCTATTAAATTTACTAACTGTGAAAGCAATCGCCTCACTAATAGCTTGTTCATCCGTGACATCACATGTATAGGCTGTTAAGTGTGGATTTTGTGCTACCACCTCAGCTAATCGTTGCTCATTTATATCTGAAATAACAACATTCGCTCCTTGTTCAGCAAATGCTTGAGCAATAGATAGGCCAATTCCACGAGCAGAGCCCGTTATAAATACTGTTTTACCTTCCATCAATTGCTATCCCTCCTACATTCCAAGTGAGAATAATACGATTGCCACGATAGTCCCAATAATTGGTATAACAACGGTTAAAGCACCGAAAGGCAAATAGGCATCCTTATGTTTTTCATTACATACAGAATTGATTGTCGTCACTACATAACCACCATGTGGTAATGAATCGAGCGAGCCAGATGCAATGGCTATTGTGCGGTGTAATGCTTCCGTATTAACGCCCATATCAATATAGTGAGGAGCTAATAGTGGCATTGCAATTGTTTGACCACCTGAAGCTGAACCTGTTAAACCGGCTATTACTGCGATTGCAACAGCTCCCCCTATAAGTGGATTGCCAGGGATATTTGTCATCACATCGACAGTTGCTACAAATGATGGTGTAGCTTTTACAACGCCCCCAAAGCCTACAACTGCTGCTGTATTTGCAATAGCTACAACAGCGCCCATTGCACCTGCGGCTAACGTTGCACTAACTGATTTTGCATATTTATAGCTTACTAAATACGCCATAATACAACCGCTCGTTAATGCAACAATTAGAGCTGATGTGCCAAGAGAGTCATGGAAGATAAACGAAATCAATAAAACGACTACTAATGGTACTAAACTTAAGATTGGACTAGGTAATTTACGCGTTTCGTCAACGACAGGATCTGTTGAACGTTCGATAAATACCTCCCCTTTTTTCACTGCCCGTTTAATCATCCAATTCAACCATAGTGCTCCACCGATCGCCATAAATAATGCAACGACAATACTCACCTGCCAACCTGCATATGGCGTTGTTCCTAAATAGGGAATCGGAATCCAGTTTTGGATTTCTGGTGAGCCTGCTGACGTCATTGTAAACGTTACAGAACCTAAACCAAGTGCCGCAGGAATAAAGCGTCTTGGAAGATTCGCCTGTTTAAATAAACTAATCGCCATCGGATAAACAGAGAAGGCTACGATAAATACTGAGACACCACCATATGTTAGTACAGCTGCTGCCAGTACTACGGCATATGTAGCATACTTCACCCCAATTTTTTCAACAATCCATTTTGAAACACTATCAGCAGCACCTGTATCTTCCATTACCTTGCCAAAAATGGCACCTGCCATGAACATTAAATACCAAGAACCAACGAAGCCCGTAAATCCATCCATATAACTTGTTAAGAAATTAGCTTGATTGTCATTTGCAGTTTGTGGGAAGAAAGCAAGACCATTTGTTAAAGCTGCAATTAAAGCAGTTAATGGTGCTGAAATTAGTAAATTGACACCCCTCATTGTTAAATAGACTAGTAGTACTAAACTTCCAAAAAGCCCAATATACGCTAACATCCACATCCCACCTATCTTTTAGAAAGTGCTATAGAGTTACATCTTATATTGCTATATGGTGTGCCTGTATACCTTCATTTCTATCGTTTCTGCGCTTAGTCACTTGACTTCCATTACTTCTTAAAACGTTCTGTACACACAGCAGTGTAAACAATATGTTAGGCTACAGACGGACACTATCTGCTAGCTAGCACCGATTACTTTTTTAGCGTCCGCCTGCGGTCTTTAACATACGTTAAGGCTCTCTATGTCATTAATCATTATTACTTGGAAATGCAAATGTAGATGCTGTTTCAGTATTCGTCACCCAACGCTCTGATATTGTTTTTGTTTTCGTAAAGAAACGTGCCTGATCTGGGCCTAACATATGCCCTTCTCCAAATCGAGAGCCTTTAAATCCTGCAAAGTTATGGTAACCAACTGGAATAGGAATTGGTACATTCACCCCTACCATCCCCACATCAATTTCTGTAGTAAATTTACGTGCTGCAAGTCCATCATTGGTAAAAATTGTAACACCATTACCAAGCTCATGCTCGTTAATTAGCTGTATTGCCTCCTCTAACGAATCAACACGCACTACATTGCGAGCAGGACCAAATACTTCTTGCTCATAAATTTCCATTCCTGGTGTTACATGATCTAATAATGTTGGACCGACAAAGAAGCCTTTTGATTCGTTTACAATCGCTAGCTCACGTCCATCACAAACAACAGTCGCCCCTTCTGCTTCTCCTTTATGAATTGCAGCAAGAATCGCTTCTTTTGATTGCTGTGAAATAACCGGGCCAAAATCAGTATCTTTCTCCGTATAAGACCCTACTTTTAATGCTGCAATTTTTTCTTTTAAGATGGCTACTAAACGATCTGCGGTTTCTTCGCCCACTGGCATGATTGTTGAAATGGTACCATACAACGCTGAGAAGCTGCTCCATATAGCTCCAATAAATGCATTTGCCACTTGCTCAAGGTCTGCATCAGGCATTACGACCATATTATTTTTACCACCACCTAAAGCAGTGACACGTTTCCCATATTTTGAGCCAGTTTCATAAATATATTTAGCAACAGGCGTAGAACCTACAAATGAAATCGCTTGCACAATTGGGTTTTCTAATAGCTCATTAACCGCATCTTTATCGCCATTTACGACTGTCCAAATGCCATCTGGTAAACCAGCTTTTTTCCATAACTCACTTACATATAACGCGGTCATTGGTACTCTCTCTGAAGCCTTTAAAACAACTGCGTTCCCTACAGCAATCGCCATACTTGTTTGCGCTAATGGCACCATAATAGGGAAGTTAAATGGCGAAATTGCCGCTACCACACCTAGAGGATATTTAGCAGAGTAGGCATTAATTTGACCACCAACATTTACAGAGTATTCGCCCTTTACTAAATGAGGAGCCCCAATTGCTAAATCGACGGATTCTAAGCCTCGTGTAATTTCACCTCTCGCATCATCAATCGTTTTACCACTTTCCGTACAAATAATTTGTAATAATTCTTCCATATTATCTGTCACTAGATTGCGAAATTTTAATACTACCTCTGCACGTTTAGCTACTGACGTATCACGCCATTTTGGAAAGGCGGCCTGTGCTTTGACAATTGCCTCACGTGTCTCTTCTACTGTTGCTAGCGGTACTTTTGCAATAACATCACCTGTTGTAGGATTATAAACTGAACCGTAACGACCACTTTTTCCCTCAATCATTTCCCCACCAATAAAATGTGTTAATGTTTTTACTTGTTGTGCTGTTGTCATAACTGTTTTCCTCCTTTAATTTTGTTTCATCATGCACTTTTCTTTGAGACTTAAATAAGCAGCAGACATGTCGTTTTCACCAAAGCCTTCTGCTGATATATCATTGTACAGATTGACCAGTTGTTCACCAATTAGAAGGGGCACACCTGCTTCATCAGCCATATTTTTTGCCAATCTTAAATCTTTTAGTAATAGATTCGTAGAAAAGCCAGGTTCATAATTTTCATTTTTCATGTATTCTAAATAATTACGCTCATAAATCCGACTTTGACCATAACTATTACTTAATACTTCATAGAGCGTATCTGCTGCCACTCCCATACTTTCTCCAAGTACAATCGTTTCTGCAACAGCTTGCGTATAAAAGCCAATCATTAAATTGTTGAGTAATTTAATACGTGTCCCTACACTCGGGGATGTGCCAAGATGGAAAATATTTTTTCCTACTATTTCGAAAATTCCAACGCCACTTTGGTAATCCTTTTCTTCTCCACCTATCATAATTGTTAACGTGGCATTGATAGCACCAATAACACCTCCACTTACCGGAGCTCCTAAATAACGTAACCCTAATGATTGCGCCTTTTTATGTAACGAATCATTTAATTCAGGATTTACAGTGCTAAAGTCTATTAGTAAACTTCCTTGCTTAGCATGTTGCAAAATCCCATCTTCTGATGTGTAGACATGTTCAACAACTTGTGGTGTTGGCAAGCTGGTCATAATTACTTCGCTTTGCTTTACAACGGCTTGCGATGTTGCTAAACCAATACCACCTTCTGCAATGAATTGCTCCATTGCTTTCGCATTCGTGTCAAAGCCATACACTTCATAACCTGCACGAAGTAAATTAATGGACATTGGTAACCCCATATTGCCTAAGCCGATAAAACCTAACTTGTCTTTCATTTGAGCTCCCCCATTTCCCATGAATTGCGTAAATAAGCTAACTGATCCACTAGCCAACTTTACGTTTTTATCGTAACATTAATAACGAGATACTCTTAATGACCGCGGTCACTGACTGTGGTCATTTAAATAATAAACAAACATAATATCACTCGTCAATCAAAAAATTTTCTATTTTCTGAATAAATATTGCAATTATTATTATAGGATATTTTAATTACGGAGGCAGATGGGCATGAATTCGTTAACTACTCGCCAAAAAAAGGCATTAGAAACTCGAGAAAAATTACTGAAAACTTCTTTAGATTTATTTAATAAACATGGATTTGAACATGTATCTGTTGAACAAATTACGAAAGCATGTAAAGTCTCCAAGGGCACTTTCTATACCCATTTCCCATCCAAATACGATGTTATTTTGGAAAAATTTGAGGAGCTTGATAGCTTTTACAGTACTGTCGAAAAAAATATTGATCAATCATTGTCAGCAAGTGAGAAAATTCTTTTGCTTTATAAGGAGCAAATGTTGTATTTAACAAACGTGGTTGGCAAAGATTTATTGAGAACAGTGTATACGGCTGCCATGACGAATCAAGTAGAACAAAATCATTATTTAATTAGTCCTCAGCGCAAAATCTTTCAAATTATTAACACTTATATTGAAGAGGGTATTCAACAAGGAGAGTTTGTTAACGATTTACAAGCGGTACAAATGCAACAAATTATACAGCGTTGCATGAGAGCCAATGTTTATGATTGGTTAATTCATAATGAGGAATTTGATTTAGTTGCACAGATGGCACATTTTACAGCAGTTGTTTTAAACGGATTAAAGAAATAAGTTACTTTGCTTAGAAAAGCAATAGTAAAGGCATCAAGAAAAAGATTTTCTTGATGCCTTTTGTCTGTTTCACTCCGTTTCGCGGGTATCACTCTGCTTCGCGGGTATTTCGCTCTGCTCCGCGGATATTTCACTTTGCTCCGCGGGTATTTCGCTCCGTTTCGCGGGTATCACTCTGCTTCGCGGATATTTCACTCCGTTTCGCGGGTATTTCACTCTGCTCCGCGGGTATTTCACTCTGCTTCGCGGATATTTCACTCCGTTTCGCGGGTATTTCACTTTGCTCCGCGGGTATTTCACCTTGCTCCGCGGGTATTTCACTCCGCTCCGCGGGTATCTCTCTGCTTCGCGGGTATTTCACTCCGTTTCGCGGGTATTTCACTCCGTTTCGCGGGTATTTCACTTTGCTCCGCGGGTATTTCACCTTGCTCCGCGGGTATTTCACTCCGCTCCGCGGGTATCTCTCTGCTTCGCGGGTATTTCACTCCGTTTCGCGGGTATTTCTCTCTACTCCGCGGGTATCTCTCTGCTTCGCGGGTATTCCACTTTGCTCCGCGGGTATTCCACTTTGCTCCGCGGGTATTTCACCTTGCTCCGCGGGTATTTCACTCTGCTTCGCGGGTATTTCACTTTGCTACGCGGGTATTTCACTCCGTTTCGCGGATATTTCGCTCTGCTTCGCGGGTATTTCACTTTGCTCCGCGGGTATTTCACTTTGCTCCGCGGATATTTCACTTTGCTCCGCGGGTATTTCGCTCTGCTTCGCGGGTATTTCGCTCTGCTCCCCGGGTATTTCACTTTGCTCCGCGGGTATTTCGCTCTGCTCCGCGGATATTTCACTCTGCTTCGCGGATATCACTCTGCTCCGAGGGTATCACTCTGCTTCGCGGATATTTCACTCCGTTTCGCGGGTATTTCGCTCTGCTCCGCGGGTATTCCACTCCGTTTCGCGGGTATCACTCTGCTTCGCGGGTATTTCACTCTGCTTCGCGGATATTTCACTTTGCTCCGCGGGTATTTCACTCCGTTTCGCGGGTATCACTCTGCTTCTCGGGTATCACTCTGCTTCGCGGATATTTCGCTCTGCTCTGCGGGTATTTCACTCTGCTACGCGGGTATTTCTCTCCACTCCGCTCAAGTATTTCTACCATGCAGATAAACGCTCATCTTCGCGATAACTTGCTTTATTATCCTACAAAATATTGGGCCACAATCGTTTCAACAGGTAATGGTTTATTATATAAGTACCCTTGTCCTTTTTGACAGCGATGACGCTTTAAAAACGCTACTTGTGATGGCTCCTCTATTCCTTCTGCAATTACTTCAAGCCCTAAATTATGAGACATCGAAATGATGGCTTTAATAATTGCCTCATTTTTATCATCCTTTTCGATATCCGCAATAAACGATTGGTCAATTTTAATGATATCGATTGGATAACGTTTCAAATAGCTAAGTGAAGAATAGCCCGTACCAAAATCATCCACCGACACATAAACACCTAGCTGCTTTAACTCCGTTAAAATTGAAAATGTTTCATGCACATTCGTCATGGAGCTTTCGGTAATTTCCACTTCAATTAAATGTGGCGCTACATTATATTTTTTCAACGTTGCTTTAATTTTACGAGCAAAATTTTCTTTTCTAAATTGTTTGGGCGATATATTGATGGCAATCCTGACTGGACGATAGCCCTTGGCACGCCATTCCTTTTGATAGCGACAAACTTCATTAATAATCCAATCACCAATTTCTACAATTAAGCCTGTTGCTTCAGCAATCGGTATAAACTGTGCAGGGGATACAAAGCCAAATTTCCGATTATTCCATCGTAATAACGCCTCAAAGCTATTAATGCTATTATCGTTTAAATTCATCTGTGGTTGTAGATGAATACTTAGTTCATTAAATTCAATGGCCCGTCTTAAATGTGCCTCCATCAATGCCTCATTTGGAAAAACATTTGTCATATCTTCACGATAATAGCGGTAATGTGAACGTCCGTGCTCTTTAGCAGAGAATAAAGCTTGATCGGCCTTTCGTACGAGAGTCTCCAAATCCTTACCATCTGCTGGGCTTAAAGAAATACCAATGGAAACACTAATAAAATACTCCTGATCATCAATCATAAATGGCTGTTTTAACGAATCTAAAATGGCATTCGCCAATTGCTCTATTTTGTCTATAGTGGCATCTTTTAAAATAAAAATAAATTCATCACTATTATAGCGATAGAGCGAGCATTGCGCGTAACAAAATTCACGAATCCTATGACAAAACATTCGCAAAAGTTCGTCACCCTTACTTTCACCAAGAGACTCATTAAATTTTTTAAAACGGTCAATATCGACTAAAAGAATGGTTGCTTGTTGATGTTCACTTTGCTTATCATTCAAATGTTGTAGCCAATGCTCTTTAATAGCTTTTCGATTCCAAATACCAGTCAATTCATCCGTTAAGGCTAAATAGTAAAAGGAATCATGATAACTCTTAAATAAGTTCGCGTCTCTAACGAAAAAATGTACCCCAATTATTTCACCATTAAAATATGTTGGATGTGTACGCAAATAAAATGGTTCATTACTTAGTAGGTTACCCTTAAATAAACATTTTGGCATATCCAATGTAGCGCCTTCAATCGTTTTAGCAAATAATAATTGGACTTCGTTTACATAGTTACACTCTAATAATGAAAAAATATCAAGTCCTATAAGGCTGTGATGTTCTCTCGACAATAAAGACGTAGCGGTAACATTTTGATGAACAATACGACCTTGTAAATCAGTCGTTAATATTGGACATACATGTTGTTCAACAAATTGCAAATATGGCTTCGTATCACGCTGTTCCTCACGTAAAATAACAGCTATTATAGATGGCTCTATTTGCTGTACACTTACGGCAAACGATTTTTGCATTTGCTCAGTCTCTGAATAAAGCGCAATCTTACGAGCAATGTTAAATTCCTGTTGTATTATCTTCCATAATTGTTGCCAACATTGCTTGTTAAAAAATTGCTTTGCTGTCGTTGCTTTCTCATCCTGCAACGCTATAGCTAATGGTAGTTTGTCGTTATAATAAACGATTTCAAAATCCCCATCATCAGCTTGTTTTAAGCATACTACTGCATCGAACGGATTAAGCAGTGCCAACTGTCGATAGTTTGTGAATTGCGCTACATTCTTTCTATATTTTTTCATTATATCCCTCTCTAGGTAGCGTGTTTACTCTAGTCGTCTAAGACGCTTATTATTTATTCCTCATCTAGCGTAGGCTTTAGAGCATCCTTTAAGAAAATTTCCTGACTATTAATAGGGTCTTCGCTGCGATCAAATTCTTTGTAATGATATTTCCCATTGGAATCTTGGATACGAGCCTTTGCTGTATCCTCAAGTTGTTTATTCATAATATCCATAATACGAGCTTTTGCTTCAATTGAATAGACAGGGAAAAGAATTTCAACGCGTTTAATCATATTCCGGGTCATCATATCTGCTGAGGATAAGTAAACCTTATTCTCACCATTATGATGGAACCAATAGATGCGTGAATGTTCAAGGAACCTGCCAACAATACTTGTAACGGTTATATTTTCGCTAATGCCTGGAATACCTGGGCGTATGCAGCAAATCCCCCGTATAATAAGCTCGACTTTTACACCAGCAATAGATGCTTCGTAAAGCTTCATCATTAAATCCTTATCCGTCAATGAATTCATTTTGGCACGAATAAATCCATTTCCGTATTTCTTATGACAGCTTATTTCCTCATCCATTAAACGAATAAATTCATCGCGAATATCAAATGGTGCAACGACTAAATGATTAAATGTAGGTTTTTCCGTATAGCCGCTTAAATAATTAAAAAAGTTCGTGGCATCAATTCCAAATTCCTTGTCTGATGTTATGATGCCCATATCTGTATAAATTTTTGCAGTTGCATCATTATAATTTCCTGTTCCAAGATGAACAAAACGTTCAATCTTGCCATTACGACGACTTACAACTAATGTTATTTTGGAATGCGTTTTTAAATTATTCATACCATAAATAACAAGACAGCCTGCTTGCTCTAGTTGTTTTGCCCAATGCACATTATTTTCTTCATCAAAACGTGCTTTTAACTCTACTAAAACAGTCACTTGTTTACCGTTTTCAGCTGCGAGTTTTAATGCTTGTATAATTGGAGAATTCCCACTAACTCGATATAGTGTTTGCTTGATTGCCAGTACATTCGGATTAACAGCAGCCTCTGAAATAAAGTCCACTATCGGTGCAAATGATTCATATGGATGATGGAAAAAAATGTCCTGTTGCAATGCTTTTTCAAAAATATTTTCATCTGACTGTAAATCTAAAGGTGGCTGTGGAATAAAGCTTTCATACTCTAAATGCTCCCGTCCAACAGCTATACCTTTTACAAATGAGAACATAAATGTTAAATCGAGTGGACCGTCAATATGAAAAACATCTGTCTCCTCGATTTCAAATTCTTCTAGTAAGTATGCAAGTACCTCATCATTCATTTCCCCTACACGTACTTCTAGGCGGCTGCCGACACCCCATTTACGTTTTTTAAGCTCTTTTTCAATTTCTACCAGTAAATCACGGGCACCTTCCTCATGAATCGTTAAATCTGCATTACGTGTTAGACGGAAAGCCTGTGCCGATTTCACACTGTAGCCATAGAAAAGCTTTTCGATATGAGCGACAATAACATCTTCAAGTAGAACAATCACTGTCTCACCCTCAGCAGAAGGCACTTTAATATAGCGATCCAAAACAGATGGTACTTGCACTATGGCAACCTTTTCACGGCTTTCTAAATCTGTCTCATCTTGTTCCAATAGGACAAGTATATTTAATGTTTTACCAAGCAAGGTTGGAAATGGTCGATAAGCATCTACTGCTACAGGTGTTAAAACTGGGAAAATGGTTTCAGCAAACATTTCATTGATAAACGCCTTTTGCGTACTATTTAAATCTTTCATGTCTGCAATATGTACATTGTGCTGTGGTAGTAAATCGTAGATTAAGTGACGATATACTTCTGTTTGTCTGCGCACTAAAGCTTGCGTACGTTCAGCAATTTTCGCTAATTGTTCTTTTGGTGTTAAGCCTGACTTATTCTCAGCCTTATGGAAGCCTGCACGCACTTGGTCCTGAAGTCCTGCCACACGCACCATGAAAAATTCATCTAAATTGGAGCTAAAAATCGCTAAAAACTTCAGGCGTTCTAGCAGAGGATTATTGATATCCTCTGCTTCTTCTAATACACGTTCATTAAACGCTAACCAGCTTAGTTCGCGGTTATTATAATATTGAGGTTTTGCTATTTCTTCTAGTAAACGGCTATGTGATTCTGAAAATTCTTCTTCATGTAATCGATTGTTTGTTACTTCTGTTGTCATCTTGGTTCCACCCTTCTTCAATGAAGTTTACTTTTATTGGTATCTTTAGAGCACGTTCTAGATGTTTCTTATGCCGATTTGCTTGATATTTTTCAGCAGCAGCATTTTTTTTGACGTATACGTTAAGCTGAACATAATTGTCTAAAGGTTGCATTTCAATCGCATGTACAATATTTCTTTTTGAAACATTTAATGCATAGACAAATTTTAACAACGTGCCGAATTCACGCATTTTGCGATACTCTTCACGACTCATCCATTCGGTAAAAGGAGCCGCAAATCGTTCAAAATAATCTTTATTTTTATATGAAGCTAAAAGTGCTAATTTTAGACGCTCTTTATGATTCAAACCATCAATTGATTGATTGGCAATTAAATAAAACGTATGTTGACTAGCGGAGCTTAACTCAATATATTCTCCAATATTAAAAATCTTTGCTGCCTTTCTTAGTAACTGCAAATCATTTTCATCAAATTGTAAATAATTCAAATGGCAACACGCACGATAAAGTTGATCTGCTAAATGCATTAAATAATCAACTTCTCCCTCTGAACGTCCATATTGTCGAGCTAATTTTCTAGCGTTTCCCTCAAAGACATTATATTTGTCAAAAGCATCTTCATCTTCTTGTAAAATACGATGGATAATCAGCCCTTCCCGTAAACCTTTTTTCGTTAACTGGAAGACCTCACTACCTACAATATCCATAAGTACGCGGAACACTTCTAATGCGGGTACAATAATATCAGCACGATCCGTTGATAACCCATCCAAATGTTTTAGTTCTTGAAAACTTAAATTTCCTAAAAACGCACCAAGCTGATCTAAATCTTCTTTAGATATTTCATAGCCATGCACACTCGCAATAGGATATTGCTGTCGTTGCTGATGAACTTGCGCGATATTTCTCGCACTGCCACCAATTGCAATAATCGGTAATCCCACTTGTTGAATCCAAGGTAGTGATTTGAACTGCTCCTTAACAAAAGCAACCAGTTCTTTCTTCTCACCACTATTCATAATGTCACCCTTTACGAAACGTTGCTTTAATGACACCGTTCCAAAAGGAAAACTAAATGATTCAACTAGTTCCTTATTTTTAAATAATGTTATTTCTGTACTTCCTCCCCCCATGTCAATCGTTACAGCAGACAGAGTACCGATTGAATGGGCTACAGCAACATAACCGAAATACGCCTCTTCCTCTTCAGACAAAAGCTCAATCTGTACGCCCGTTTTCTCCTTCATTAAAGCAATAATCTGGTCTCTATTCGTCGCTTGACGAATGGCGGCTGTTGCAGCTGCTTTCACATCGACAATTTCAAAATCATCAAGCATTGCTTTAAATGTTAACAACGTTTCTGTTAGTACTCGAATACCTTCTTCGGACATGGCTCCTGACGGTTGCAAATATGTTCGTAAACGCGCAACCGTTTTTATATTTCCCAGTTCTCGAAGACCTTCTTCATTATCATACTGATATAGTACCAATCGTATTGTATTCGAGCCGATATCAATAATGGCCGTTTTTAATTCATCCAAATAATTCACTTCCTTCACAGGACAATAGGTGGTGGTCTTTTTATTTTGTGTTAAAAGCATCCTCATTATACAAAAAAAGTCGGAACCAAAAAGGTATCCGACTTTCGTTTGTATTAATATTTCAGGATACCAATTATTAGTATTGTGAAGTTCCTTTTTCGCTAGCTTTATAAAATAAGTTGATCGACACGTAAAATTAGTTCGGCAATTTCAGGTTTACTAATTTGGTCCTCAGCACCTACTTGATCACCTTTATGGCGAAGATCATCAGTAATTAAACTAGAGAAAATAATGACCGGCAGCTTTTGTAAATCAGGATGCTCTTTAATTTTTCGTGTAAGATGGTGACCATCCATTTGTGGCATTTCAATATCTGTTACAACTAATTGAATGTGCTCTGTAACATTATTGCCACTTTTCGCTAATGAATCTAAATATTCATAAGCATCACGACCATTTTCAAAGAACTCTACATTCTCATAACCGGCTTCCTTCATCGTATCAAATAATAATTTACGTAATAATGGTGAATCTTCAGCAATTAAAATGCGTTTTTCAGAACGTTCACGTTTACCAAGCTTTTTCACGGATTCTACATTAATACCCGATTCAGGGTTAATATCAACCATGATTTTCTCAAAATCTAGCAATAAAATCATTTGCTCATTTTGCTTAATAACACCGATTACTTGTGAAGTCCCACCCTGATACATATCAGAAGGCTTTTCGATTTGATCCCATGAAATACGGTGAATTTGCGTCACATTATCGACATGGAAAACAACTCGTTGTTTATTAAACTCAGCAACAATATATTTTTGTTGCGGATTACGTTCTGTGCTTTGTATTCCTAGTACTCGTAGCATATCTACTACCGGTAATACCTCGCCTCTTAATTGAATAATTCCCTCTACATGCGGGTGCGCGTGTGGAATAAACGTTACTGGAATAGGTTGAATAATTTCTTTTACTTTAATAACATTAATACCAAATTTATTGTTAGCTACTTCAAATTCAACGATTTCTAGCTCATTTGTGCCACTTTCTAATAATATGCCCTTATGTTCCAAAGCAACCCCGCTCCTTTCTATTTCAACATCAATTTATAATTCAATTGTATCATAGGCGATACAATTCTCCTACTTGGTATTTCCATTTTTATCATTAACTTTTAGATGCACCAATAGACCAATTACTGTCATTAATATTAATGTTGATAATGCCACTCGACTTGCTAAAGTACCATAATCCTTCATCCATAATGTGACAGTTCCATAAACTGCGGGGCTTATTATTGACGAAACTTTCCCAGAAAAAGCAAATAACCCAAAGAACTGGCCTCTCTTGTTATCTGGGGATAGCGCAATAATATATGTTCTCGATGTCACCCACATAGAACCTAATGAAATACCGAACATACTACCTGCAATCCAAAACATCCATTGCTCGGTTGCAAAGACAGCAAATGTTAAAGCGATAATCATGATAAAAGCAACAATGGTAATCGCTCTCTTCGCTCCAATTGCTTTTGTAATATAGCCAAATGCCAGTGAACCAATAATTGTCGATACGGTGGATACTAAATATAGGATGATAAATTGACCTGAAGTAAACCCGACAATGGTTGTGGCATATACCGCCATCATCGCAATGGTCGTGGCAATCGCATCATTTAAAAAGAAGTACGCAATCATAAAAGTAAAGATTGCCTTATACTGCTTCATATCCTTAAATGTACTAATAATTTCCTTATAGCCTTCAAAAAAATGAGTTGTCTTACGTTGCTCTTTTGGGATCGGTGTATCTTTATTAATGAAAAATAAAGGCAATGAAAATAATAAATACAAAATCGCCGTTGGTATAAAAGCGCGATGGAAATCACTGCTTCCTACATATAAATAAACAAGCAATCCAAAAAGTGTGCCTAAATAACCAATTGCTACACCATAACCGGAAATAAGAGGCATTTCTTCTTTTGTTCCTAAATCACTCATCATCGAATCATAGAATACGAGACTCGAATTAAAGAAAAACTTCGCTATCACAAAACTTGCAACAACTAAAAATAAGCTAAGAGGTACACCTGAGTAATTGATTGTCGTCTGTAAATTTGCAAAAATCCCCATCATAAAGGTAAATAGAATAGATATTGATGCAAACCAAACTATAAATCTCTTTTTATAGCCCGTTTGGTCAATCCAGACACCAAAAAGTGGTGAAAAGACTACTAAGAAAAAACTGGCTATGGCATTGGCATACGAAATAAATGTACTTGCTACCTGTTGCATTACCTCATTCGTACCTAAAGCTTCATCCATATAAAATGGAAAAAATATTGTATTAATATTTGACGAAAATATCGTATTAGCAAAATCGTAAAATGCCCATGATAGTATTGGCAAAGATAAATATATGGCTAACTGATTTCGATGTTGTACGTCTATCGCTGTACCCTTCTTCATAAAACCCTCCCTCCAATCTCTATAATAATCAATTAATTTCTCTCTATAATAAAAAATACCTTTTTTAAAAGAAAATTAATATTATTTACAATATATCAGTAATTCTAGTGAAACATAACTGCCAAATGGCCATAAATTGGTTGACACCTTACCTCCATTTGTCCCTAAAAACAAAAAAGATATTCAAGCCCCTCGCTTGAATATCTTTTCTATCATTCCTCAGCAATCGTTACCCATTTACTAGACCATTCTTCAATAGCTTTTAGCACAGGGGTAATTGCATATCCTTTTTCTGTAAGTTCATATTCAATAACGACTGGAGTAGATGGAATTACAGTACGTAACACGATTTCCTCGGTTTCTAACTCCTTTAATCGCTCTGTTAACACACGACTGCTAATATTCAACTGATTTTTAATGGTGGAATATCGCTGTGGACCATCAAGTAGCTGATAAATAAGTAACGTATTCCAACGATGGTTCAATATCATAAGCGCTTTTTCAAATCGCGGACACATGTTTTTTTGATTCAAGTTACTATCCTCCTTTTTTACTAGGTTCTACTTAAGAGTATATCACTTTTTAAAAATCCTTTCGAAAAATGCACTTAGTTACTTGACAAAAGTTATTTTTAAAAATAAACTAAGTTACGAAATGTAAGTTAAAGAAAAGGAGTTATTACATTATGCAAAATATTGGTTCAACTATTTTACGTGTCGTTCTCGGCATTATTTTTGCAGTTCATGGTTTCCAAAAATTCCAAGGCGGCATTAGCTATACGGCTGACTTCTTTGATAGTCTCGGTATTCCAGGCTTTATGGCGTATGTCGTTGCGATTATTGAATTAGTCGGTGGAGCTGCTATTATTTTAGGTTTCGCAACAAGAATCTTCGGTGCTTTATTGACCATTACAATGATTGTTGCTATCTTTACAGCAAAACTTAGCATTGGTTTTATCGGCGCTAATGGTTTGGCTGGCTATGAGTTTGACTTAGCTTTAGGTGCGATAGCACTTTACTTTGCCCTTGCTGGAGCTTCTAGCTTCTCATTAGATTCTCAACTTTTTAATAAAGAGTAGAGAATTGTCTATGCTATGGATGTTTTTCAAAATGGTACGAGCGATTCAAAGACTTTTTGTGGCGGTTTCATTTAAGAAGGTGGTACCACGAAAAGTGGAGCCAAGCACTCAGACAAACAACATAGCAAAAAAAGTGTTAGATTGATGATTACTCAATCTAACACTTTTCCCTATTGCTGACTATTTATAATACGTTAGCAGAGCCTGCGTACCATTTTCACCATAACCTGCTTCGATCAGCTTTTCATACATTTCATATGCTAATGCTAGCCCTGGTAAAGAAATACCCATTTTCTTTGATTCATCTAAAGCGATTTTCATATCCTTTACGAAATGCTTAATATAAAAACCTGGCGCATAGTCTTCTTTAATCATACGTGGTGCTAAATTACTTAAAGACCAAGACCCTGCCGCACCAGAAGAGATGGATTGTAATACAGTAGATAAATCGAGTCCAGCTTTTAAGCCATAGGCAAGTGACTCACACACACCAATCATGCCAGATGCAATGACAATTTGATTGCACATTTTTGCATGCTGTCCGGCACCTGCTTCTCCCTGATACACGATATTTGCACCAAATTGTTGCAACACTGGAACAGCTCGATTAAAGGTCATTTGGTCACCACCTACCATAATAGACAAGGTACCGTTTTGCGCCCCAACATCTCCACCAGATACGGGAGCATCTAATGCTTCTATCCCTAACGTCTGTGCATGCGCATATATTTTCTTCGCTAAAGTTGGTTCAGATGTTGTCATATCAATGACAATATTACCTGCCTTGGCAGTTTGGAATAAGCCATTTTCACCGAAGTAAACTTCCTCGACATCTGCTGGATAACCAACCATCGTTAGCGCTATATCCTTCTCTTTAAAAGCCTCTGCAGGGGAGCTAGCCCAACTTGCTCCTAAAGCGATTAAGGGCTCTGCTTTTTCTTTTGTACGGGTATAAACCGTCACCTCATGGCCATTTTGCAGTAAGTGTTTAACAATACTAGCACCCATAACACCTGTGCCGATAAATGCAATACGCTCTTTTCCCATATGTAATTACTCCTTTACTTGAATCAATAGTACGCTAAAAGCTGACGCTTTTCTTAGACAAGCACCGAGTCGCGCCATCCGCTCACAATAAATGTGCTCTCAAAATAAGACAATACGATTATTCCTTTTACACATTTCAAATTAGCTAAGGTATTGGGAATAGTAGTAAGTTTTATTTATGTGTACTTAGTGTAGTTGAATCAGTTCAATAATTCAAACTCTTCTTAATACTTGTACTAAAGTTTGTCTGTCTTGCATATATACCGAATAAGCAAAAAAAAGAGAGCAGGTGATGGGAATCACTGCTCTAAAGGGGGAAATGAGAATGTTGCTGTGTTCAATATAATTATTCCCCAGTACATTCACTTTTAATCATCTAATCTAAAAAAATTTTACTCTGAATACTGAAACAAATCATCCTGATCTTCTTCTTCTAACGTTGTCTGTCTATAATAAGTATTCATTAACTGATCTAGTCTGCGACTCAGTTGAATGGTTTTTGCATTCTGTAACCCGTTTTCCACACCAGAGCGAATCATCATCTCACGAGTTTGTTCCATTTGTTTCAAGAGTAGATTGACCATTCATACAACCCTCCAACATACAAATAATCATACCATTATTATACATTTATATTTCATTTCTTACAGCATTATGTTCCGACAATGTTCGACAAATTAGCTTCTAGGAATTTCCAAATAAGTGTAGATTATAATCCCATTTTGCTTTGCTTCACCTCTAAAATGTTTAAATAATGGGTGTTTTACTAATACTTCTCGAAAATCATAAAATTGTTCTTTATGAATTTCGATACTTTGGATTTCTCCATTTTGCAATTGTTCAAGCATTGTTTCATATTGTTCCATTTTTTCCAATCCTTTCTCTTACTTTATTTTGTGTAATAAATTATGAATTATTCAAAAAAGGCTTTACGTTTTCCTTTTTTTCATGCAAACTGTATATTATTAGTCGATGAAGGAGCTGACTGTCTGTGAAAATAGCTGAAGTTGGAAATATTATCGAGTTTAAAAATGGTTTGCAAGGCATTGTTGAAAAAGTAAATGAAAATTCGGTGATCGTTGATTTAACATATATGGAGAATTTTGATTCCCTTGAAATTGAAGAAAAAACGGTCGTCAACCATAAACGTTACAAAATCTTATACGCAAGTGAAGCTTAATATTCTGAATAGTCCCTTTTTGTCTTTATAGATGATAAGGGACTATTTTTTTGGTAAAATTAAAGTATGGAGGTCGAATTATGCTTACAAATTCGAAACAAACAATAATACTTCTCCTTTCTTTATTATTCGTTTATGGCATGCTTGCTTTTACATTTGCTAATCCTGCTGTATTTTGGTACTTGTATGCATTTACCCTGCTCGTATGTATAGCTATCGCTATTCTATCAGGTACAATCGAAGATCAATTGCCTACGTGGAAATTTCTGATTTTCGGCATCGGATACGGTACAATCGCATATGGCATTATACGTTTTGGTTATTGGCTCGCACCATTTATAAATGATCGGCTAGTAGGATCCGTACAAAAGTTTTTAACAGTTTACGGTCCACAAAATATATGGCACTATATTTTCCTTGTTTTCATTGTAGCCATTGGTGAAGAACTATTTTGGCGTGGCTACGTACAACAACAATTAAAACGTTTTATGCGCCCTGTTTTAGCAGTTATTGTAACAGCAATTTTATGTGCCATTTCGATTGCATTTAGCGGTTTTAAGCTTGGTATCATCGCAGCTCTTGTAACAAGCCTGATTTGGGGCTTTATCTATGAATGGCGCAAGAGTATGCCTTTAGTTATTGTAGCCCATGTTGTTTTTGTTTTATTATTGTTTTTAGTGTTACCTTTAACATCATAACAAAAAAAATTGGAAACATTTTATCTTTTATTAGCGTTTAATATAGAAAGGGAGGGCTTTTCATGCAAAAAAAATTAATTACAATGCTTGCATTATTACTAACAGCTGTTTTAGTAGTGGGGTGCAATACCTCTGATAAGACAGAACAATCAGATGCTGCACAAAACGAACCAGCAAACACAGCGACTGAGGAAAAACCAACTGATAGTGAACCTGCAGGCGACGACGCGCAAGAAACGCCTACATCAGATGATGCACAAACAGAAGTACAATCTAAACCACAACAAGAAGTAAAATACGTACAAAAAGGTGTCGACAAAAAGGAAAATGCAACTGAATCTAAAAGTGTAACTCAGAGCTATAAAATCCAACAGCTACCTGGATTTACTCTTTCTCAAGAAGAACCTGGAAAAGACATGCTAGTCTCAAATGCTGATGACGAAGTATTTATGCGTATTGAAACAACTACTACTGCTGAAACAAACTATGATGCGGCGAAAACAGCTATGCAGGACTATATGAATGCAGTTGGAGGAACAGTTGCATTATCTGCTGAAGAACTTTCCGTATTTAAAGATGTCCAAAATATTGAAGGCTATGTTGTAGACTTTGATACTGAAAAAGTAATTGGCGTAGTATTTGAAAAAGATGGACTTATTATAAAGTTAACAATTCATGATAATGATGAACAAGATTTAACAGCCGCTATGCTCGCAATGGCAGCAACTATTTCTAAAAATTAATTTAATACACATCCCAAGAGGTCTTAGAAGTCTTTCTAAGACCTCTCTTTTATTTACCAATAAAAACTAAGGTTTGCTTGTAAAGACGTCTAAAAAGCTTCTCAACGGGTAAAAACAGCTATTCTATACAAACCATTCCCCTAAACAATGTTTCCATTCTTTTAACACGCAAAAAAAAGTCGCCTCAAAATCTATTTGAGACAACTCTTTTTAATAAGACAAATCTTTAATGGATAGCCCTAATTTTTTTAATAAGCCAATCGCTACATCCTTTTCCTCGACGGATAATGCACTCATCAATTCATGTAAATGTTGTTCGTGCTTTGGAAATAACTCGCCCATAAACGCCTCACCTTCAGCTGTAATTTCCGCATAGGTAACGCGACGATCTGATGGACAGGAAACCCGTAAAAGATAACCTCTTTTTTCAAGCTTATCAATTACATACGTAATAGACCCACTGGCAAGTAATATTTTATTACCGATTTGCTGCAATGGTTGTCTCCCTTTATGATACAGGAGCTCTAAAACTGCAAATTCAGTAGGATTCAAGCCATTTTCTTGAAAAAAATGGTTTGTCATCTCATTAATTGCTTTATGGGCACGGGATAATACAATATATAATTTTAAAGTTTGCTTTAAATCTTCTGACGTCATAGCCTAGTCCTCACAATTCGCTCTTTATCAATTTCATTATAGCGACTTTTGAAAAGCATTGTCAAAAGCATTCAATAACAGCACACTATGCTAAATAAAATTAGCAAGTTTTTCTCTCTATTTTAGGTAACTAAATAAGCAGAATCCTTCACAGAAACATCTAAAGTATCCAACTGATTGAATGTGTACACTGGAAACTGCATATGGAAGCATGTCCCTTTTTGTACTTCACTTTGAACACCAATTACACCTTCATGCTCTTCGATTACCTTTTTCACGAAAGCAAGGCCCAGTCCTGTCCCTGTTGATTTCGTCGTGTAAAAAGGTTGGAATAGATTTTGGATTGTATTATTATCCATTCCACTGCCTTCATCTTTTATCATTAATTCGACAATCGTACAGTCTGTCACATTCATTTCTACCGTAATTGTGCCGCCTTTATTCATTGCTTCCATAGCATTTTTAATAAGATTTATAAATACTTGCTTTAAACGATTTTCATTGCCGCCGATATATACTTCTGTCACTGACGGTATATATTGAATCATAATTTTTTTCATTAATGCATCCGGCAACATAAATTCGATTACCTGTCTTACAATATGATCTAAGTTGATTAACTCTACCTTCATACTTGTTGGCTTAGACAATACTAATAGTTCCGATAAAATTTGCTCCATACGCTGTAACTCACTATCTATGACAGATAAATACATACGTGACTCTTCATCTGCATTCAGCTTTAATAGTTCTGTAAACCCTTTTAAAGAAGTAAGTGGATTACGAATCTCATGTGCGATACTAGCTGCCATTTGACCTACCACATTTAGTGCTTCCTGATGCTCTACTTTATGTTGCAGTTGCTTCTTCTCAGTTTCATCATTAATGACAGTGACGATAATATTATTATACTCATCGAAAACACTTGAGATTTCGTAGTAGCAAGTTCTACTTACTTGCGTCTCGTCCACAACATGAATATTGGCATGTTTGTCACCCATCAATTTCGAAAGATAGGTTGTAATTTGTCCATTCTTCATTGTAAATGAATCAAATATATGTTGATGTGCTTTATGGAGTAGTTGTGATTTTTCTATTTTTAAATACATTTCGGCATATTTATTTAAACCAAGAATAATCCCACTTGCATCACTCACAATAACAGCATAAGGTAAATGATCATATGCACTGAAGGATTGAGATTGTTCCTGCTCCTTGCTAACATACAATTTAAGCGCTCTGTCATTATTGATCGTTGATAGTTGTGCGACAATTTCTTCAGTGTTCGGATCATAGAAACATTTAAAGACCATCTTTTCAAATTCATTGTTGTTTGTTTGAATATTAAATATTTCTTCAGATCTTAACTCACATTGTAGTTCTTTGACAAACTTAGCCCATTTTATATTTGAGGACTCGTCCATTGTAATATAGCCAATATACGTTAAATTAAGATTAAAAAGTTTAATAGCTGCCTCATTACAATTCAAAATTTTTCCTGCTTTATTGAGAATAAGTGTTGGTGACGAAGTACTTTTCATAAGATTTCCAAAACATTGATTTATATCATTTTGCTTCAACTTTCTCACCGAACCTTTCAAAAGAGTAAAAAACCTCTCATTCGAATTTTGAGCCTTTACTATACTTTATGACTGTACGATTCTATTATTACAAAATTTAGTAAATTTAAGTATTTAAAATTATTTCACGAACCGTTCACAAAATAAATAGGTAAAAAGGATTATATTGTTTGTCCGCTACTTGACTGTTACAATTAGAAAGTGAAAGGAAGATTAATGCATGAATACTATTTTAACTACATTAAACGCAAAGTATATCCACACTAATTTGGCATTGCGTTATTTAAAATGTGCTGCTTTACCTGAATACAATCCAACCATTGCAGAATACACAATTAAAGACCCCGCTTTTAATATTGTATCAGATTTATTTCAAAAAAACCCTGATATTGTAGGATTTAGTTGCTATATTTGGAATATTGAAGAAACTATTCACGTTATTAAAATGTTAAAAACAGTTTGTCCTAATGTTAAAATTTTGCTCGGTGGGCCTAAAGTATCTTACGATGTCCATCATTGGTTAAGAAGAGTTGAAGAGATTGATTTTATTGTTATGGGCGAAGGAGAAACATCCTTTAAACAGCTACTACGCCATTTGCATGGCGAAATTCCATTAGAAGATGTTCCTGGAATTTGTTACTTAGAAGACGGAAAAGTTCGAATTCATGCGCAAGCACCTAAAATTGACTTACGTGAATTACCAAGTCCATTCCGTTTTGAAGAGGATCTTCCACATCTAGGAAAGCGAATTCAATATATTGAGACGAGCAGAGGCTGTCCTTTTAGCTGTCAATTTTGCTTATCTTCTATTGAAGTAGGTGTGCGCTATTTCAATAGAGAAAGTATAAAGGAAGATATTCGATATCTTATGAATAATGGTGCCCGCACTATTAAATTTGTCGATCGTACATTCAATATTAGCCGTAGCTACGCAATGGAAATGTTCCAATTTTTAATCGATGAACATAAGCCAGGTGTTGTTTTCCAGTTTGAAATTACTGCTGATATAATGCGTCCTGAGGTCATTCAATTTTTAAATGACAACGCACCTAAAGGGCTTTTCCGCTTTGAAATAGGTGTCCAATCTACCAATGATTTAACAAACACGCTTGTACAACGCCGTCAAAACTTTGAAAAACTTAAACGAACAGTAACAATGGTCAAAGATGGCGGTAAGATTGATCAACATTTAGATTTAATTGCCGGTTTGCCAGAAGAAGACTATGCTAGCTTCCGTCAAACCTTTAATGATGTTTTCGCAATGCGACCAGAGGAATTACAACTTGGCTTCTTAAAGCTATTGCGCGGCACTGGTCTTCGTTTGGAGGCTGAAAAATTCGGTTACACCTATGTAGATTTAGCTCCATATGAAATCTTTTCGAATAATGCTTTAACCTTTGATGATATCGTTCGTATTAAACATGCAGAAGATGTTCTCGAAAAATATTGGAACGATCATCGTATGGATTACACCATTGAATACCTAGTTACAGAAGTATTCGAGACACCATTTGATTTCTTCCAAAACTTCGGCACTTATTGGGAAACAAAAGGCTGGTCCCGTATCGGACATCAGTTAGAAGATCTATTCCGTCGTTTACTGGAATTTTTAGAAACAGTGGAAGGTGCTAATTTACAAATTATTCAAAGCTTAATGCAACTAGATTATTTAAAAGCACAACAATTCCAGCCACGTAAATTATGGTGGAATGAGCGGCCAACAGAAGTACAACAAAAAGCACTATACACAGCTCTACGGGAAAATCCGATAATTGCTGGTGAAGAATTTGCTAAGTTTAATTTAACAGAGAAAGAATTATTCAAGCATACACTTATTATCCCGCATTACTTGGACTATCAAAATTTCTCAAATGGCAAAATTGTACAAAAAAATGGTTATCTTTTAACTTACTTCCGTCACGGACAAGCACCTTATTTTGCAACAATCCCTACTGTTTAATAAAAAAACGCTATTCTCTAAAGTGAATAGCGTTTTTTCTATTAGTAACTTATAAAATTGCATTTTCCAGCTCACAACATTCTTTTTTTTACTAAATAAATAATATATTACAGTTTACTAAAACTAATTAATGGTGTTAGTACAGCTTTCTTAATGAAACCTTCAAAAAGTAGGTCTTTAAACCTTAATTAAATAAAACAAAACTTAGAAATAATACCTATTTAGAAAATTTAAAATTAGGAAACACTTTAATAAATTTTCTAAATTTTTGGACATTTTTTCGTCACAATTACCATTTAAGTGTAAATTGCTTATTATGACTTTGAAAGAAGCGCTAAAAGCTATTAATAATATCCTATATCGCTTTTGCCAACGACCAACGTCTATGTTGTCTTTCAGTTATATATTAAATACTAAATACAATATAATAGAAGAAAGTCAACTTTAAGAAATCTTTTAGCATAAAACACTAAAAAGTCCAAGCTTGCTTGCTTATAGAATTCATAGCTTTTTAAGTATTATAAAGTACGCTTCACTACTGAAATTAGCAATCCTAAAGCTTCACTATCTGTCATTCTGCTTACTCGATCACTATGGTCTACTTTCGTTATACCACGTTTATGTGTCTCTTTTAAGAGTTCCTTTAAATCCTGCTTTGCTGTGCTTGTAAGTGTCATGTTTATTTCTCCTTTTATCCCTTTTTCATTACTGGGTTCATTGTTGCTTCTATTCATTTCAAAATATTCTAATGCCCCTCAGTTCTAATACGTTGTAGACAATTTCTTTTTGACCACTCCTAAAGTGTTTTACCCATTACGTGTCCTATTCAAACTGTAGTTTTACAATGACAGTTTCGTTTGTTTCTTATGAATTAATTTTTATCATTTCACGCATACTACCTCTGTTTCAAAAAACAATGAAAAGAGGATATTCAACTATGGGAATACTTAGTGGCAATCCAAAAGATGAGCCGTTACATTATGGTGAGGTTTTTAGCGTTTGGACGAATTTAGCGGCTGATTACGGCTTAATTGCAGGCTATCAAACATTTTACAATCACACAGGAGATGAAGATCTTCGCAAAATTATTGAAGATATTATCCAAGTATTACGAGACGAAGTAAAACAGTTAGAAAAAATATTGAAAACAAACGGTGTTGGGTTACCCCCTGCTCCACCTGAGCGACCTGTTGCAAGATTAGAGGATATCCCTCCTGGTGCGAGAGTAAATGATCCTGAAATTAGTGCAGCGTTATCAGCGGATTTAGCTGCTGGCTTAGTTGCTTGTAGTCAAGCAATGGGCATGTCAACTAGAGAAGATATTGCCATGATGTACGGACAATTCCATATGAGTAAAGCCCAACTAGGTGCTAAACTGTTACGTTTAAACAAAAATAAAGGATGGCTTGTTCCACCGCCACTACATGTTAACTATCCAGAAAAAGATTAAAATTTTTAATCTGCATTAGCCATTTGAGGATGGGACAAAAGAGAAAAAGTGTTAGATTGACACCAATCAATCTAACACTTTTTGCTTTGTTATGCTCCTTGAATGGACACTGATCGTGACCACTGTAAGCCTCTTTTTCATTATTTTTGTTTCTTATTTTTTCTTGTTGGTCTTTTGCTTTATTCGCATTGTTCACTTGTTCACTTGTGCGTTCATTTTCTTCTCGTACATCTAAATCGTCAGGACTTAAATCTGTCGCAAACTCTTCTTGCTTTAAATCCTTTATATCCTTTTTACCCTTTGTCACTGATATCACCTCCGCTTTATAAAGTATCCAAGTTGCCAACATTTATACTATTGGCTTGTTCCTAAAAGATTAATGCCAAACAAAAAAGAAGTGAATCAACCATTCACCCCTTTCCAAATGCTTCTATATGAAAACTGCTAGATGTTACCCAATAATACTCGTTTTTTAGTCGGTATTTCTATGTGTTTTTCCAGGAAAGCGCCCGATTGTTGAATAGTATTATTGATAAATATGTCATTCATAACTTAGAAATGATTAAAATGATTTTTCAAAACAAACACATTGGTGAATACGTTTATTATTTGTAAATTGGTCAATATCTTTCCCAACGTAATGAGTAAAAGCATTAACTAAGTATAGATTGGGCATATTACTTTGAATTCGATGATTCATTTCATTTCCTTCAAAATAAACGTGATAATAGGAATCAACGATATTAAAATTCATTTTTTTATACCAGTTCTGAACCCATAAATCATCTCTTGTCCAAGCCTCAAAACGATTTAAATTCACTCTTCTAGCTTTAGTTTCAGCAGCATAGAGTAATTGTTGTCCTATTCCGCGTCGGGAGAAATCCGGATGAACAGCGATATGCCAAATCATCCCTCCTAACCCTTCTCCTCTGGAGCAAACTGTTCGTTCTTCTATTTCATATTCTACATCAATAAGCCCAACGATTTGACCGTCCAACTCTGCGACTAGCTCGATTGCTGGATTTTCATAACATTCTTTCTTATTTAGTACATTATCAAAATAGGCAGTCTGTAAAAACGCAAGTGTTCGGCATCTTACCCAACCAGTCTCGTCATTAACCTTATAGTCTCTAATAATCACTTTTTTCCCTCCGGATTTTAGGGACCACGTAGTTTATAGGGGATTTATACGCTCTTCCCTTAAAATAGATTCACCCCGTTAAATATGTTCGCGATTTTCATAATGTACCGCCTCCTTCTAATTATAATTATTTAAATTTTATCAAATTTTCCCAAAATATACACTGACAAAATGACAGTTTTCATACAAAAAAAATAGCCTCCAAAAAAGAAATAGCGCAATTCTTGCTACAGAATCGCGCCCGATTGTTGAGTACCTTATTGAAGAAAAGCACCCGTTAGTTTAAGTATATTTATTCACATTTAAATGTTTTACTAAGAACATTCCGTCCACTTATTACAGGAACGTTGCTTGGTTAGTAAGTAAACGTCTACATTATTGTTGAAAAACTCACACTAGTTGAATATTTCAATAGCCTTAGTGATTTTTTTTCCTTTCCAATCCTCTTTGTTAAGAGTGTAATGATAGTGAATTTGGTCTTCAATTTCAATTTCTCCATTAAAACGAAATCCACATTTTTGAATAACTTTATTTGAGCCTAAATTGTGAGGTAGAACAACTGTATTAAGTAGCTCTACATCTGTATTCTCAAACAAATATTTTATCAATCCTTTTACTGCTGTTGTTGTGTATCCACGACAACTGTATTGCTTTGAAATTGCATAAACAACTTCTCGGTTTGGTTCACTTAGCTCTTCTTTAATACCTGTATTGCAGAAACCAATAAATTCTCCAGTTTCCTTCAATATAATTCCCAACTTCAAATAATTAGCACCACTAATATTAGGTACAGCTAACAAAAACTTTTTATTGTCTGGAATTTCATAATTCGTGACCCAGTTTAATCGTTGTTCTTTTGTTGAACGCCAATCTGGCAGAAAATTATAAACTTCAGGTTGTGAAGTAAGCTCATAAATAGCATCAGCATCTTCAATTCTAAATTCTCTAAGCAATATGTCACCACAATCTATTGTAAATAAATTGTTCATATCTATCCCCCCTCTTCCTTTGCTAATATTCATTTTGCAAAAAAACAATTCCTTAAGTAACAATGTCCGCCCATACTTCCACTTCAGTTCATTAAACTAGATAAACTACGTCTGGGTATCAAAAATCAATTAGCTGGCTCCCTTACCTTTTATAAGAGTTGTTTAGATTATATCTGACTTACATCACTTGAAAAAACCTCAAACTTATTTCATAAAAGAAAATAAGCCAATGCGGCATAAAACTACATTGGCTTATTTTAAAAATTTGTTCTTTTTCTTTTTTCTTTTAATACAATTCTTTGAATACTTTTTGATGACAAATAATATTTTTCACACAAAGAAGCTATATTCAACCCCGATAGATAATCATTATATATATTAGAATTTCTTAGATCCAATTCTCCTCTGGTTGCAGTACTGGACCCCCAACTCTTTTTACTATCTTTTCTTCGTGGAATATAAATATATTCACCATCAACATATTTCTGTATTAACTCCACCAACTCAGTTGGAAGTATATGCTTTGCTTTTTTATAGCTCATTTTTGCACTCCTAATTTTAGTATTTCTTTTAGGAAGAGCAAAGGCTATTTTCAATTATTTTATTATGCAATAGCCTTTGCTATGCAAAAATAGTATTCCTTCTCATACACTCATTCCTCCTTGGAATTTTAGATTTTAATACAATTCCGCTTTACATTTAATACATATTATACCATATTTATTTTTGCCAAAGACCTCCAATTATTAAAGTGCTTGGTTTTTATTTAGTTTGTTATTTTAATAAACGATTGTTCGTCATTCTTCAATAGAAATTGAATCGTATATTTGTCATCTTGTATTACCTCTTTTGTATCCGGTAAAGCTAAGTAATCTTGGACAGCCAATTCAATTTTTTCTATTATTTCTTCCGAAGGTGCCTGTTCAAAATCCGTTTTGATTGAAACATAGGAGTGTCCTTTCCTCACCTTATAGGATAGCCCAGTCACTTGATAAGTCGATTTCCCAGCCATTGCATTATATATATCAGATGAAATACAACCCCAACGGTTATCTTGTTGACGATGTTTTAAATTAAAAGTACTTACTTCAATATCCTTAATTTTCAAATCCTGTGCTTCAATTTCTTTTTCGATATCCTCAACAATTTCATTGGACTCTTCGATATGGTCAGGCATATCAATTGAAACAATATTGGAAAACCATGTTTCTTGTAACCCAGCTAATTCATAATCTGCTTCCTTGGCATATCCATAGGCTGAGAATACTTCTTTCACTATCTCGCGTACTTTTTCGTATGTGTCATCCTCTTTAGTCTTCGGAGGAATTTGTGCTTCAGTTCCTTCAGAAATTTTTAATTCATATTGGTCATAACCATTTTCATATAGATAATTTGTTATCTTTGTTTCAAGATCTTCTGTTGCCTGTTTTAATGTAGAGTCTTTCAATATAAGCGATATTTCTATCGTATATGGCGATGGCGTAATTCCCACTGAATTAAAAGAGTATCCTTCCCTTTTGACTAATTCTGCAAGTTGAGATATTAAATCAGGATTAGACTGTCCATCTGAATAACTTGATGTAATAGAAATTGGTAATATCCTCTCCGCTATCCTTGCCATTGTCGGCGAAAAGATTGGCGAAGTAAGCATAAGAATCATACAAACTGCTACAGCAATCCAAACGTACTGATTTGTATGATGTTTTTTTCTTTTATGTACATTCTGCAAAATCTTACGTTTAAGTTGATCTTTGGATTTTTCCGTTAGCTTTAATTCTTCTCTCATTTCACTAAATTGTTCATCTAAAGATTTCACTGGTAAAACCTCCTTTAATCAAATCATTTTTTAGTTCAGCTAAAGCTCTTTTTAACTTCATTTTCACTTTACTTTCGGACCAGTTTAAAATAAGAGCTGTTTCTGCCGTTGAAAATTCTTTTAACTTCCTCAAGATGATGACATGCCTGTATGTAGACTTTAATTGTTGAATTACTCTGTATAATTGTTCCGTTTGAAAGTTCATCGCTACGATTTGATCAGGTGTTGGCTTGTAATCTTTCTCTTCCATTGTTAAACCCAAAAAATGCTGCAACGGATGTTTTTTTCGGAAATAGTCCTTGGTCACATTATGTGCTATCGTAAATAGCCATGTTTTCTCAGAGGATTTTTGTTCAAATTGCTGTTGATGTCTATAGGCTTTTATAAAGGTTTCCTGTGCTAAATCCTCTGCTTGTTGATAGTCCCTCACGATTAATAGTATATAGGTTAAAACCGATTCACCGTATAGTTCGATCCATTCGTTCAATTTCTCTTGTTCCAAAGCTGCTCCCTCCTTTTCTATTTACTTAGACGCAAATTTAAATGAACTCGTCACGTTTTAAATAATAAAACTTAAATAATTTAAATTAGATATGCTACCGTCTTAGGCAATCGAGTAGGAGGGGGGGATTAACTCCCGACCTCTCACACCACCGGGTTTTTATTCAGATAACACACACTGTATACTCTTGAAAAGTACTATCGTAGCCCTGTTTATATATTTGCATAAAAAGCTGTATAAACAATATTCAAAGAAAAATCCAAGAAATGTTGCTTTAACAGCATTTCTTGGATTTCGGTCTCTCTCCAAACTTTCATTTGGGAACGTTATTTTGAATTAAATTTTATAATCAGTTTATAATTTCCTATTATTTGTAAATACCTATTAGAATCTTATGCAAGGATTAAATTCTTAATCGTTACATTTAATCGCGTCGCAGTATTCATGATTGTAGACCTAAGTGTTTGTATTTCATTTAGGGTAGATATTGTTGCTAGTATTGTAACTTCCGTTTTTACACGATGAACACTATCTATTTTTATATTTTGTGCTATCAGCTGATTTTGAAAAGTCGTTAATTTATCATTATGTCTTTTTCCGATAAAGAATATGATTTTTATCTTATATTTTCTAACGGCAATCAAATACTGATTCAATGCCCATATAAACCTATTTGTTTCAGCATCAAATCGGCTAGGGTCTCCAAACATTTTCGCTTGGCCACAGTGCTGGCAAATAGCTACGTAACGAACATGACGTATACCTATACCTGGCTGTTCAACATTTACATATACTTCATAAGGAATAAATACATCATAGGTACAAAAACTACAAATTATCGGCTCATCAAAAATCGTAATCCAACTTTTTTCTGGGCGTAAAGATTCATCTGTTCCAGTCATTCTTTTATCACTTCTATGTACTCAATAATAGATACATGTTTTTGCAACGTTTGGTCAAATCGATTTTTTTCTTGAAACATTCGAATATCCCCACATGATGTACAAGTAAATGATTGCAATGTCAGCTGCTCTTTTTCATCTTCATCTAAAATCACTCTTTCCATATAAACCTCACGATGCTGAAATTCATTGTGCTGACAAAATAAACAAATTAGTTGTTTATCACGAATTGTTATTTGATATGTCCCTCTTCTTCTAACCATCTAATCACCCCTAATTAAAAGTAAGCACAAAACATAAGATTAAAGAATTTTTATTAACTTCATTTACTTTTGAAAGGACAGAAACATAACGTAGTTTACGTCTGTCGAAGTTAATTATTTAGTAGTTCAATGACTATTGAAGTTACTTTTAAATTAGAGCCACAGTTTTTTTATGTCTATTCTTTACAAAAATCTACAAATTTTTTTGCCTGTATTAAGGACATATCTGTTTGTTCTCTCACAAACTTCACCGCTTTAATTTCACCGACCGACTTTATTTTCTCTTTTACTAAGGCAATCAGTTCCTCATTATAGATTTTAGTATAATCCATTTTTCCGACCTCCTCTAATCGTTAATACCTTATACGACTACTTTAACCTTTTAGTTTCAAATGTATATTAAGACAACAAAAAGACTTTTTAAAAATAAGGAAAATCAATTGTAAGGTTTCGAACGAAATGCACTCAAAAAATTCGAAGATTACCTCGAAAATTGACCATCAGGGGACAAAAAGGAGGCAAATCAAAAATCTGCCCCCACTAAACCTCTATATATCAATACTTTAAGATGTTTACCCAATAATTACTCGTTCCTTTGGATAGTGGTATTTAGATTTTTTCCCTCTACCTCCACCACCTACTGAATACAAGAATGATATTAAGCCCACTCGCCCTATAAACATTAAGATAATAATGATGATTTTACCAACTACTGATAAGTCTGACGTAATCCCTAGAGACATACCACATGTTCCGAACGCAGATGTTATTTCAAAAATAATTTGTATAAGTGTCGCGTGCGGTTCCGTAATCAGTAATATAATTGTGGCGATTAACACCATAAAACAAGCCAATAGGATAACGACAAATGAGCGGAAGACATCTATTAAATGGATTTCCCTTCCAAAAATTTGAATATCCTCTTTTCCGCGTGCAAACATTATTAAAAATAATATGGCAATAGCGAAAGTGGTCGTTCTTATCCCGCCACCTACAGAGCTTGGGGATGAACCAATAAACATTAAAAAACTCATGAAAATATCGGTTGCTTCACTAAAGGATGTTACATCGTATGTTGTAAGTCCCGCTGAACGCGTAGATATGGAATGGAACATAGCTGAAAAGATTGCCTCATGCCAAACCATCCCTTTAAAGGAGTGAAATGACTCAAGTAGTAAAATAACGAGAGCTCCAACTATAAATAAAATTGCATAAGTAGTCGTCGTTATTTTGGTAAAAAGACTAAAGCGGAAATTGGCATGTCGATTAAGCAAAAATGATTTTACTTCAATCAGCACTGGGAAGCCAATTGCTCCAAGTACAATTAATACCATTGTTATGAGCTGCACAAAATAATCATTATGGAATGGCAATAAACTCATCCCAGTAATATCAAAGCCACCATTCGTAGTGGCAGAAACAGCAGCAAAAACACCATGTATAAGAGCTTCTTCAAATGTATCAAAATAATTCATAAAATGAGCCGTTAAAATAATGGCCCCTGCCAATTCAATGCCAATTAAGATTTTCAATATTTCTCGTATTAACTGGACAACACCCGATAGATTATATTGATTATGATCAATCATAATCAACTGCCGTTCGCGCATACCGATTTTTTTGCCGACAAGCAACCAAACAAAGGTACCTAGCGACATAATACCGATAGCCCCGAGCTGTAAAATCACAAGTACCATAACCAGTCCAAATGTTGTATAGGTCTCGGAAATATTGAAAGTTGTTAAACCAGTCACACTAACAGCACTGACTGCTGTAAATAAACTATCTAAAAAGGACACTTCCACACCCGCTCGATGGACACCAGGGAGTCGTAACAATAGGAAGGAAATTGCTATTGCTATGAAATAATAAGACACAAGTGCCTGAAACGGTGTGATTTGTCTATTCGATGATTTTTTCCAAGGCACCCCATCAACTCCTTCCACTTATGATGCCAAACTTGATAGATATTAGTATAGAAAAAATCGGTGAAAAAAGAAAGGGGTTGTAAATCGTATCAAATACGAAGTAATAAAAAGTGTTTTTGATATAAAGCAAAAATCCGCATAGACTTTCACAAAAAGCAAGCGCACTGACCCTGCTAATGTAGCGAGCGATGTGGCTCGTGCGTTGCCCGCAGAAAGAATGCGGATTAAATCGTTCCATTATAAAATTGTCCGGCGATTATTTTGCTTGTTTTTTATTACGAACACCTACTAAATAACCGACAAATGCAATCGCAATTAATACAACCCAGAAAGTTAATTCCCAGCCTGTTGAATGTGGGAATTCTTCAGGTAAAATACCCACTTTTTCATGAGCTAACGTTAATACAACAAGTTTTACCCCTACCCAGCCAACAATTAAAAACGCTGCTGTTTCAAGTGAAGGATAGTCGTTTAAAATTTTTACAAACCATTGCGCTGCAAAACGCATCATAATAACACCGATAAAGCCACCTAACAACATAATAATGAATTGTCCGCCATTAATGCCGCCAATATCAAAATTACCTAAGTGTGGAAGCGTTACGGCAATTGCAACCGCAGCAAGCATTGAATCGATTGCAAATGCTATATCTGCAAGTTCCACTTTTAAAACAGTCATCCAGAAGCCTGATCCTTTTTTTACAGTAGCATCATCATTTTCTTCTTCCTCATCTTTGCCTTTTCGCAAATCATAAATATTTTTGGCTGACATAAACAATAAGTAAGCTGCCCCAATAGCTTGAATTTGCCAGTAATTAACTAATACTGTAATAACAAAGAGCGCAGAGAATCGGAATATTAGTGCACCAAATAATCCGTAAAAAAGTGCCTTCTTTTGTAGGTCATGCGGTAAGTGTTTCACCATAACAGCCATTACTACTGCATTATCTGCTGCTAGTAATCCTTCTAATACAACTAGTACGATTAATACCCAGCCGTATTGTAATAATATTGCTTCCATTCTCTGTTCCTCCTTTAAACTCTGTATACCCAAAATAGCGAGTATTTACTAGTCAAATGAAAAAGAAAAGACCCCTGCCTAAAAAGAAGGCAAAGGTCTTGCTAAGCAAATTTAATTGGTTACTTCTTACAAACCAGCTATCGGTTATTGCACTTTTTGCAAAGTAACACCATTTGCTATCACATCCGATGGCATTATGCCACGTCATGACGAATGTGAAACCAGATGCATCGCTCGCATCTGCTAGCTACTCCCCTTTAACAAAATGTCTAAGGACATTTCTTTTGTTCATTTATTATATCACTATCATTTAATACTGACAAAGAAATCCATTATTATTTAATTTGAATATGATAGTTTTCATCTTCTTTATGTCTTAGATAAAAATCCACCATCTTTGGCATCGTTTGTATAAAATCAGGGCATGCTATATTCCCTTTTTGTAATATAGCAATTGCTTCTGTTGTATCAAAGGTTGCATGCCATGTTAAGTAATCTAAAGTTTCTTGCTCGACCCCTAACTTTTTGCGAATAAACGGCACTTGTAACGATTTTTTGGCTAGTGCTAAAGGAAAACGTCCTTTTGGATAATGATTTGTCAATAATTTCACCATTGTACGGTATACCTCTTGTACAGGATGAGGATTTGGGTCTGTTAAATGTAATGTTTTCCCTTCAGCACTTTTCTCATCCACTAAAAAAGTGGAGGCATTGATAATATAATCGACGGGCACAACATTAATAGCTGAGCTAGACATTCCTATATAAGGTATAATCGGCAACCATTTTAATTTATCAACCATATTCAAAAAGAAATAGGGCTCATCAAATTTAATTGTTTCCCCTGTCACGGAATGCCCTCGCACAATCCCTGGTCGGATAATCGTGATAGGTACCTCTGACTTTAAATCTTCCACACGATGCTCTGCTTCATATTTCGTTTCCTCATAGTAGTTTTTAAATGCCTTCGGGCGAATCAATTCATTTTCGCGTAATACGCCTTCTCGTGTTCCAGCAACATACGCAGTACTAAAATACATATAACGCTTAAGATGGGGCAATGTTCGAACAAAATCATTGACCATCGCAGTTCCATGTACATTGACCTTCCAAGCAATATCTCGTGGAACGGCTAAATCATAAATCGCTGCTAGATGCCAAAACACTTCAATTTGAGGCACGATTTCCTGTATTAATTGATTGGCTAATCCTAAATTGGGTAGAGTGATGTCTCCCTCAACAATCTGTATTTCACATTGAGGATAGTCTACTTCAATCTTGCTTTTTTCAATCATCGCTTTTGGATATTGCCCCGCTAAAACAATGGCGATAACCTTTTGTGTTTTATTTTCTTGAAATAATTCTCGAATTAATTGACTTGAAATAAACCCTGGAAACCCCGTAAAAAAATGAACACCCATCTCCCATTTCCTCCCCGTATCTAAGGCAATTTTCTAGTTTCTTTATCCATTAAGCTATACACAGCTGGCACAATATATAATGTCAGCAAAGTTGATGTAATCAGGCCACCTATTACAGCGATACCCATCGGCTGATTCATCTCAGTACCTTCGCCAATACCAAGCGCTAGTGGTAGCAATCCTAATATCGTTGTTAATGCTGTCATTAAAATCGGGCGAAGTCGGTCTTGTGTAGCAAGTAAAATGGCATCATACGCCTGCATGCCCTGCTGCTTTTGCTGATTAATATAATCGACAAGCACAATACCATTATTCACAACAATGCCCACAAGTACTAAAATGCCGATAACAGATGTCACACCTAGCAGTGTTTTCGTCGCAAACATTGCCATCGCAACACCTATAATCATAAGTGGTACCGTAAACATAATAACGAAAGGATATTTAAACGACTCAAACTGCGCCGCCATCACAATGTAGACTAGCACTATGGCGAGAGCAACTGCTAAAAGCATGTCATCAATTGCACTATCATATAACTCTCGATCCCCACTAAACACAACTTGCGTTTCAGCAGGCAAATTCGCTTTTTCAAGTGCGTGATCGACCTTTTTAGAAATGCCCCCTAATGACTCCTTGGCTTTATAATCAACGAAAAATGCAACTGCTGCAGCTTGATCGGAACGTCTAATGGATACTGGTCCTTCTTGTATAGATACGTTAGCAATTTCATCAAGCTTAACAAATAGTCCTGCTGGTGAACGTAGCTTCATTGCCTTTAAAGCGTCCATACTTTCGTTAAACGCCTGTCCAAAACCGGTATACACCGATAACACCGTTCCACCATCATCAATCATCTGCGTCGTCAACTGCCCTTTTGTCATTTGATTGACCGTTTGGGCTATTTGAGCCGGTACAAAACCATAATCCTTCGCTTTTTCGCGATCCACCTCTATCTGAATCTCTTGTATCGTTTCGTCTAAATCAGTCAAAACATTTGTGACTGCATCTATACGACTTAGTTCGTGCTGTACTTTCTCAACTGATGCATATAAACGTTGTTCATTTGAATCTGTTAGTCGGAATGTCAATGTATTTGGAGCTGAACCAGATGATGTAGAAACATTAAATGTAATTTCTGCTTGCTCCCCTAACTCATTATTTAGTTCCCTTTCCACTTCTTCTACAAACTCAAAAATGGAGCGCTTGCGATCTGCAAGTGGTACTAGCTTGACATAAATTTCTGCTTGATTTGCACTTGTTTGTCCACGAGATTGAGACTGTTGAGTACCCCCGATTAGGCTAACATAAACATCGACATCTTGTTCTTCTTTTAAACGACTTTCAATGGCTGCGACTACCTTTTCTGTTTTTGTTATAGCAGCCCCTTGGTCAAGATTTACACTAATAGAAGCAAAACCTTCATCTGTTGCAGGTAGAAATTCTGTCCCTATTTTCGATAATCCAAAGAGCGATAAGCCAAAGAGCACGATTGCCGATAAAATGACCAACAAGCGATGCTGCAATACCCAAACTATAGACGCATTGTAGCGCTTATAAAACGAAGATGTCTTGCGAATTTCATTGATATTATGATCTTTCATTTTTAACAAACGACTTGCCAGCATAGGTACAACGGTTAATGCCACTGACAATGAGGCAATTAAACTAAAGGAAATGGTAAGTGCAAATTCCGTAAATATTTGCCCAATTAAGCCTTCAATAAACATGACTGGAATAAACACAGCAATCGTTGTTAATGTAGATGCTGTTATAGCTAGTGCTACTTCCTTTGTTCCTTGTTTTGCTGCTTCGATTGGTTCCTTGCCAAGCCCTAAATGCCGTTCAATATTCTCTATTACAACGATGGCATTGTCGACAAGCATCCCAATACCTAATGCTAATGCACCTAAGGTCATGATGTTGAGTGTAAAATCAGCAAAATACATTAGCACAAATGTGACAATGACCGAGTACGGAATGGCAATCCCAATAATAATTGGGCTTTTCACACCACGTAAAAAGACAAATAACACAAGCATAGCGAATAAGCCACCTAGCAGTAATGAAGAACCGATATTACTTATTGCTAAATCTACATAATTGCCTTGATCGACTAGTATGTCTGCTGTTACACCTTTGTATTGCTCCTTCGCTAGTAAATCATTTAAAGCTTGTTGAAAGGCTTTAGATACTTCAGCAGTATTAGCACCAGATTCTTGCAAAACGGACATTAACACAGCCGGATGATTATTAGCACGCGTTTCTGTTATTGCTTTTTGCTCTGTGCGCTCGACCGTCGCTACATCTCCCACCGTTAATGTTTGACCATCTATTGGATTGACGGATACGATTAAATCTGCAATATCTTGTGGTGTAGTTAACGTACTAATAATCCTAGTCGTCAACATTTTGTCATCTGCAGTTAAAACTGGCTCTCCAGGAAGTGAGACATTATTCGATTGAATTATTTGGATAATATCTGCTTGGGTTAAGCCCTTTGCTATTAGTTTTGATTCATCCAATGTTACTTGTACTTCTTCTACCAATTTGCCAGAAACATTGACACTCGCAACCCCTTCTGTACGACGAAGCTCTTTTTCCAGTGATTCTGCTAATACTCGTACATCCACTTGGTCATTTTCTGCGCGTAAGGAAAGTTGAATAATTGGAAACTGTGACGGGTCAAATTTCAAAAAATTTGGCTTTTGTGCATCGTTTGGTAAAGGTGTCATATCTATACGTTGCAAAATATCCAATTGAACATCCTCAATATTCGTCGTCCAATTAAACTCTAGCACAATTAAATTTGAACCTTCCTGCGAAGTAGATTGTAGTTTTTTTATGCCTGGCAAGGTGGCCAATGCCGCCTCTAAAGGTTTTGTTACCTTTTCATTTACTTCCGTTGAACTCGCCCCAGGATATGACGTCACCACGACACCAATAGGGGGATTTAATTCAGGAATTAACGTGATCGGGATTTTTAACAACGATACGCCACCTAAAATAATAACGAGTAGCATTGTAACAAGCGTAAAAACAGGTCTTTTAATTGAAAAGTTGCTAATGTTCATGTGTTTATACTCCTTTTCTTTCTCTTCTTTCCTATGATAGCCGAAAAGGGAGTTTTTTTATAAAGTTTTACATTATATTGAAACAATTTCATTTTTGTCATTGCAACATTGCGCTACAGGTGGCGCTTTCCGCGGGCAAGCACCGAGCCGCTTCCTTCGCTGCGCTCAGTCCAGGGTCTCGGTTTGCTTGCTTTTCTCGCAGGAGTCGCCACCTTTCGCTCCATTGAATTAGTTATTTCGCCACAACCAATGTCAAGGCAGCACCTATTATTTCTTTATATTGTATATATTCTACACCAATCTCTTATTTTCCTTGTAAAAAAACACGAATCGATCATCTGTCGATTCGTGTTTCTTTTTATAGCAGGCTATATAATTTGATGTTTTCGTTTTTATCTGCGAACCAGCGCATTGCAAACTCATTTTCGAATAGGAAAACAAGATTGTCAAAGCGGTCTTTTACAAGCATTGAACGACTTGAAGACATTGACTCTTTAACATCTTCTTCATTTTCAATCCAACGTGCCATTTTCGAACCAATTGGCTCCATTCTCACTTCAACATTGTATTCATTTTTCATGCGGTGTTCAAATACTTCAAATTGTAATTGACCAACTGCACCTAGAATCACTTCTTCTGTATGAAGTGTTTTGTAATATTGAATGGCTCCTTCTTGCACTAATTGCAATATCCCTTTATGGAATTGCTTAGATTTCATGACGTTTTTCGCTGTCACACGAACAAACAACTCAGGCGTGAACTGCGGCAATTTTTCAAATTGGAATGTTTTCTTACCGCCGACGACTGTATCACCAATTTGATATGTCCCTGTATCATATAAACCAATAATATCTCCAGCTACCGCTACATCCACTGTTTCACGGTCGTCAGCAAGAAACTGTGTAGACTGTGTCACTTTAAAAGATTTACCTGTACGAGATAATGTCATATTCATACCACGCTCAAATTTACCCGATACGATACGTACAAAGGCAATACGGTCACGGTGTGCAGGATTCATATTCGCTTGAATTTTAAAAATAAAGCCTGAAAACTCTGGATGCTCCACTGGATCAATATACTGCTCATCTTCTGTAATACGAGGTTGAGGAGTTGGAGCAAATTGTAAATAAGTTTCAAGGAATGTCTGCACCCCAAAGTTTGTTAAAGCCGAACCAAAGAACACGGGTGTTAGTTCGCCACGACGGATTTTTTCCTCTGAATAAGCATTTCCTGCTTCATTAAGAAGCATAATGTCATCCATCGCTTGTGAGTAATAAGACGTTACTTTCATCGGATGGTCAATTGCTAATTCGCCATTTTCATCGATTGGTAAGAAACGCTCCTGCTCTTCTGTACGGAATTGCTCAATACGTTTGTTATAACGGTCATAAATACCAAGGAACTCTTTCCCCATACCAATTGGCCAGTTCATAGGGTACGCATGAATACCAAGTACCTCTTCAAGCTCTTCAATTAGCTCTAATGGCTCTTTCCCTTGACGGTCCAGTTTATTAATAAATGTAAATATAGGAATGCCACGCATTTTACAAACTTTAAATAGTTTTAACGTCTGCGCCTCAATACCTTTAGCGGCATCTACAACCATGACAGCACTATCTACTGCCATTAATGTACGATACGTATCTTCTGAGAAATCTTGGTGCCCTGGTGTGTCCAAAATATTGATGCGGGAACCACTATAGTCAAACTGCATAACAGAAGATGTTACCGAGATCCCACGTTGCTTTTCGATTTCCATCCAGTCTGATGTGGCAAATTTCCCTGTTTTCTTACCTTTTACCGTACCAGCGTCACGAATTGCTCCGCCAAAAAGTAAAAGCTTTTCCGTTATCGTCGTTTTCCCAGCATCCGGGTGACTGATAATGGCGAACGTACGTCGTGCTAATATATCTTTTTCTAAATTTGAAGTCATCTCTTCATTCTCCTTTTTTCATACCTACTAATAATAAAAGAAGTCTTGCCTTTCGTACAACCTTTTTACATGAATTCCCCAAAAAGAAAACCTTTTAGTCACAGCTAAAAGGTTTTCCATAAATGAGTCGTATAAAAAATTAGCATAATGTTGTCGCACTGAGCTAAGTTCCATTGTAAATTTATACAAATTTCAATTGTCCAGCCTTAATCGCAATTTCAGCATCACTATGTGGATATTTCGTATTTTCGATAATTTGATAATCTTCATGGCCTTTACCAGCAAAAATAATCATATCCCCAGGTTCAGCTACTTCTATTGCATGTCGCACTGCTTCTGCTCTGTCTCCGATACATGCATAATTTTTATGCAACATTCCTTTTGCAAGATCACCTGTTATACTATCGTAATCCTCATAACGTGGATCATCTGTCGTTAAAATCACATAATCTGCTGCTGATGCCTTTTCAGCCATTGCAGGGCGTTTTGATTTATCGCGATTACCACCTGTACCAACTAAGAAAATAAGCTTACCTTTTTTATAAGGTGTAGCTGCTGCAATAGCCTTTTCAATCGCATCCGGTGTGTGTGCATAATCGACAAAAATTTGTACAGGTAAATCAGAGCATACTTTTTCCATACGTCCTTTAACTGGCGGTAGTTGCTCTATTTGTTCAATAATCGTATCCATTGAATAGCCTCTGCCATAAAAAGCAACCATCGCAGCAAGAACATTGTAAATATTGAACTCACCTAATAAATTCATTTTAACAGGGAATATCCCTTCAGGCATAATGACATCAAATGAAGTCATGTAATCATGATATTCACAGTTCACGGCACGAAAATCTGCTGTCTCATTGTTTAATCCGTATGTCCATACTGGGAATGGCGTCATTGCAGCATAGCGTTCTGACCAAGCATCATCAGCATTGAGCACCACGAATTTATTTTTTTCTAAATCTTGTCCAAGTTGAGAGAATAATAAGCCTTTTGCATTCCCATATTCCTCCATCGTACCATGGAAATCAAGATGATCATGTGTAAGATTTGTAAAAATAGCAACATCATAATCGACACCTGCCAAACGGCCCAGTGCTAATCCATGTGATGATACCTCCATTGTCATTAAACGACAGCCTTCCATTTTCGCACGAAAAATCATTTGTTGTGTCGATAATGCATCGCTCGTAGTATTTGCAGATTCATATAAAATACCATTTAAATTAAAGCCTATAGTACCTGATAGTGCAGATTTCTCGCCCATGCCGTGCATAATATTTTGAATAATACCTGTTACAGATGTTTTACCATTTGTCCCTGTTACACCAATCATTGTCATATCCTTTGAAGGATAGTCAAAAAACTTAGCAGCCAACAAACCGACTGCACGATCTGTATCCTTCACAATAACTTGTGCAATTGCGTCTGCTAATGGTAGTTCACGTTCCGTAACAACAATTGTTGCACCACCCTCAACAGCTTTTTGTGCATAATTATGGCCATCTACTGTGTAACCTTTAATACAAACAAACATGCTGTTCGGCTGCACACTTCGAGAATCAATCACAATATCCGTCACTTGGTCTGGTAACACGCCAATTATTTTTTTCAAAGGTAATGCACTTAACAATTCCTCTGCATACATTTCATAGTCCTCCAATCAATCTCAACACTCATTCATTATTTCTTGTTTTTTCGACAAAAAATAACAATATGAATACCCCCACTAATCTAATGAATTTATTTTACTACTTATTCGCCTAGAAATGAAATGCCTCCTGTAACGTTTTTTAAATGAAAACGCTATCATTCATAAAATCAAGCTGAATTTTCCCTATCTTATCAAAAATCGGCATTTATCGACAACAATGAATCATGTATTATGAGAATATCCTAAAAATTGAGGTGCTAAATTTGCAACAAATGGAATTATTACGTATGCGTAATGAAATTGTCTTGCTATTTTATGTGACAGCGATTTTTGCCTATGGCGTGCTCATTATGCTAAATATTTATAGTAGCCTCGAGGTACTAATTGGTATAATGCTCCTTTTGCTTTTACCGTTATTAGCCGGAAAAGTTTTTAACATTAAACCAGTAGCAATGCAGTGGGTAATCATTATATCAGGGAATATGGCTATTCTATATCCTAATATCATTAGCTTTTCCTTACCTAATTTTATTTCCTTTATTTTCTTTATATTATTAATGACGATTTATCAATCGATAAAACTAAATACCCTTATTAGTATTATTTCTTTACTGGAAATTATTGCACTATCTTTTTATCACCGTATTTCTACTGATTCCATTGGGCATTTTCAGTATATTGAAACCTTTGTTTTCGTTATAGTGTTACTTACAATTATCGGCTGGATTCAATCGCGACATTTACAACACTTTTGGTATCGACTCAATGAAATAAACTCTCAAAAAAAACAAGAGTTGCTGTCTCAAGAAGCCTATTTGCATTTATTTTTTCAGCATGCAAATGATTGCATCGCGGTTTTTAGTTTAGATAATCGTATAATCGATGTAAACCCTGCCTTTGAAGAAGTATACGGTTGGACAAGAGCCGAATGTGTTGGCAAAACCATCCCACTCGTTCCTCCAGAAAATGTTTTAGAGGCGGAACAACGCTATGCAAGTTTATTAGAAGGAAAAAGCTTTAAGCTGATAGAAACACAGGATATGCGAAAAGATGGTACGGTTTTTGATGTAGAAATTTCACTTTCACCTATTTATGATCGTACAAACAAAATGATTGCGGTCTCTGCTATTTCACGTGATATATCTTATAAAAAGGTCAATGAACAACTTTTACTACAATCCGAAAAGCTAAAACTGGCAGGTGAGATTGCTGCTGGCGTGGCACATGAAATCCGCAATCCAATGGTCGTTATCTCTGGTTTTGTGCAAATGATGAGTACGGAAAAAGACTCCACTTGTTACGCGTATACGGAAATCATTCAATCTGAAATCGAGCGGATTAACTTAATTATTGGTGAATTTTTAGTGTTGTCAAAACCTCATGTCGAACAATTAAAAGTTGTATCAATTGATGAAGTCATCAATAACATTAGCCAATTGTTTCACCTTGAATTTCAAAAACATAACATCACTTTTTCAATGCATATCGTCAGTGATAATAATCGAATACTGGCTAATGAAAATCAGCTGAAACAAGTATTCATCAATATTATTAAAAATGCCATTGAAGCGATTGAGGCACATACAGCAAATGGAGAAATTATTATTTACATTGCCAAAGATGCTGAAGGATTGAATATGGTGACGATTACAGATAATGGAGTTGGGATGTCAGAGGCATTGATTAAACGTGTATATGAGCCCTTTTATACTACCAAATCCACAGGGACTGGGCTTGGTATGCTCATTACAAACAAGATTATTCAAGAACATGGTGGAACCATTGCAATTGAAAGTAAAATTAACTGTGGAACAACGATTAAAATAAAACTGCCACAAGCAGAAAACTAAAAAGTAGGAGGTGTCTAAAGTCGATAGACACCTCCTACTTTTTTACTTCATGATCGTACGAATAAGCTTAACCTTTTGTTTATATGGCGGAAATAGAACATTCGTTTCGAGCTTTGATGATTTTTTTAATATTGATTTTGGATGTGTAAAATTTTCAAAACTTGCCTTGCCATGATATGCATTCACCCCCGAAGGACCAACCCCTCCAAATGGCAAATGCTGATTTCCTACATGAGTTACCGTATCATTTATACAGCCTCCTCCAAATGGCAATTCTTCTAAAAAGTATTGAATCGCTTTTTCATGTTCCGAGAAAAAATATGCCGCTAAAGGCTTAGGAAGTTGACGAATTTGATGAATAGCAAGACGCAAATCATCATATACCATAACAGGTAAAATCGGTCCAAAAAGCTCATCTTGCATTGAGGGACTTGACCACTTTACATATTCAATAATGGTTGGCTCAATATATAAGTCATCACGGTCTGTTCGACCACCATATGTAATTGTGTCTCGTTCCTCTACTAAAATTTGTTGAAGTCGATCAAATTGTCTTAAATTCACAATGCGACCGTAATCAGGGCTTTTGAGTGCATTTTTTCCATAGAAAGAACGAATCGTATCCTTGAACAACTTCATAAATCGGTCATAAACGTCTTTATGGACAAGTAAATAGTCTGGCGCTACACAGGTTTGACCAGTATTTGTGAATTTCCCCCATGCTATACGTTTAGCAGCCACTTCCAAATTAGCCGTTTGGTCAACAATTGCTGGGCTTTTGCCCCCAAGTTCAAGCGCAATCGGCGTTAATCGTTCAGCTGCGGCTTTTGCCACTACTTTACCGACAGCTACACTGCCAGTAAAGAATATATAGTCAAATGAAGCGTGAATCAGTGCATTCACTTCGTCTTTCTCTCCTTCTACAACACGAATATAGGAAGGCTCGAATGTTTCTTCAATTATTTTCTTTACAATATTGGCGGTATGCACAGACGTTTCCGATGGTTTTACAATAGCCGTATTGCCGCCAATAATTGCGCCAATGAGCGGCTCTATAACTAGCTGAAATGGGTAATTAAAAGGCCCGATAATTAATGTGACGCCATACGGCTCTCGAACAATAAAACTTTTTCCCATTTGAAGTTGAATCGGTGTTTTAACTGTTTCAGGCTTCATCCATTCTTCCAGATTTTTCACCATATAAGAAATACTTTCAAGGACAATACCTATTTCTGTTGCATATGCCTCAAACTCGCTTTTTCTTAAGTCTAAATACAACGCATTCAAAATTTCTTTTTCATACTTTAAAATAGATTTTTTTAGTTTCAATAATTGTTGTTTGCGAAACTTTACATCTTTTGTAGCGCGAGAAAAATAAAATTGGCGCTGCTCTGTAATCATATTTTCAACATCTTGTGGCGTAAAATTCATAAAAAAACACCCCTTTTTTTAAAATGCGATACATAGTTCTGTCTTTTTTGAAACAAACTATCTTTGACTATACGATACAACATTTAAGGTCAAAAATCCTCTTTCTGAAATAGGTGGTGCTGTAAAAAAACAGAAATAGTAACTAAGGATGCCATGTTTTATTTTGAGAATCTCGGGAAATATACAATTACATATTAAACATCGAAACGGGGGCGTAGATAAATGACAACGACAACAGGAACTTGGTGGGAATCCATTTTTTCAGGAGCATTATCGCACGGTATATGTGAAGAGAAATTATTGTTATTACAAGATGAGGCTTTCTTATATCTTTCTACAACACCGGCGGATAAAGACTCGTTATTGGAAGAACCGGAAATAAATTAATAACACAACGGCATAGCAAAACGTGTTAGATTGATGGCAATCAATCTAACACGTTTTTATTGTTAATTAATCGCAACAATGTTTTGTAATTTATTAAGTTCAGCTTCTAGTCGATTATTTGCATCATCTTCAATGGCAAAGTTCCCATTCTCTAGACGAATAATTTGTTTGTCGACAATATATACGGAATGGGCAATATTTATAGCACCTAATACTGCCAAGATAGGTTTAAGAGCATATTCTAACGCTAGTAAATGGCCAATAGAGCCTCCCACTGCTATTGGTAAAACTGTTTTCCCAACCAATGCTTTTTGTGGCAATAAATCTAAATAGGTTTTTAAGATGCCTGTATAAGATGCTTTATAAATCGGTGTTAAAATGACTACAATATCTGCCTCCTCAACCTTTTTATTTTCTGCTATAATGTCATCGTTTGCATAGTTTGCTGTTATTAACGCATCCGCAGGCAGCTCATGTACATAATTTGTGTGTAGTGCTACACTGTGCGCGGTAAAAAAACGTTCAACCTTTTCTTGAATGGCCGTTACACGTGAATTCCTTGTATTACTACCATTTATAATCACTACATTTGTCATATAGGACACTCCCTTTATCGTGTTTGTAATCAATTAAATCAAAGCTCCGCAATGGACATTGCACTAAAACAAAGAGGCTTCTATTTACAGTCAACAGGAAAATTGTTGTGTAAATAGAAGCCTCTAGATATCTAGTCAGCATAATTCAATACCAAGTAATCTTATAAATTTAATTTAACATAATATTTTATAAAGTCAATAAACTTTATTGGAATTTAGAAAATAATAAAGAGTTGCCACAATTAACAAGTGACAACTCTTTATTTTGTTATTGATGTATCGCTTTGCCAAATACAGCTTTTGCGGCATCACCAATATGCTCCGATACTGTTGGATGAGGAAATATCATGTCTGCCAATACTTTTACTGTACCTCCAGCATTTTTCGTCGCTAAAATGGCGTTGAGCATTTCAGTCGCACCATCAGCTACCACACACGCTCCTAAAATATGCCCATCCTCTTTTGTTGCAATAAGCTTAACAAAACCTTCTTCATTGCCCTCCATCAACGCTTTTGAGTTCGTGTTAATCGGCAGTTTTGTCACTGTATACGCTTGTTCAACTTGATCTTCTAGCAAGCCGAATGTCGCAATTTCAGGCTGTGTATAGACGCAACGAGGAATTAGTGCTTGGTCAATCAACATGCGTTTTTCCCCTAAAATATGGTCTACAACATAGATACCCTCTGCACTAGCAGCATGAGCTAGCTGGTAGCCTCCGACTAAGTCACCTATGGCATAAATATGTGGTTGACTCGTTTCATAATGTTTATTTACAGCAATTAATCGACCATCAAAACTAAGTCCAAGCTGCTGGGCAATTTCCGTATTTGGGCGACGCCCCGTGGCAAATAATAAGTGCTCGTATGTATAAATGCCTTTAGATGTATGAATTTCATTTCCATTAAAATGCTCAAATTGGAAATCGGTAATAAGTTCAATACCAAGTTTTTTCATCTTTTCTCGAATTATTGGTCGAGCATCAGGTTCTTCTGTCTGTAAAATATCTTCACTATGATTCAACATTCTTACTTTCGTCCCGAGTGGTGCCAAGCTAAATGCCATTTCCACTGCAATAACACCACCACCGATAATCGTTAGCTGTTGTGGAAGTTCTTCTATATCGAAAAAAGTATCCGTTGTATAATAAGTTGCGCTTTCTAACCCTTTAAATGGTGGCACAAATGGCTTACTACCAGTTGCTAAAATAATGTCCTTTGCTAAAAAGGTCTCTTGATTAACCGTTACCGTTAAATCGGCAGCAACCGTCGCCTCACCACGATAAAATGTAATGTGATTGCTCACAATAAAGTGTTCAATATTTTCTAAAAGCTCTTGGATAACAGCATTTTTACGCTGCATTAAGCGTGGGAAATTCACATTCAAAGCTGGCGTTTCGATGCCCCAATCATTGCCTCGTTGTATCTCCTGCACGAGCTTACTATGTTCTAACATAATTTTCGAAGGAATACAGCCAACATTATAGCAAGCTCCTCCCACTTTATTACGCTCTACTAAAGCTACTTTCATCCCACTTTTAGCTGCATGGATGGCTGAAACGTATCCCCCTGGACCTGCACCAATAATTGCAATATCAAATTGTTTCACTTTTTTCACCTCATTTACCACCTTAACATTTACAAAATTTGAATGCAATGACATATAAGGACACGTGTATTACCCGCGAAATATGGTGCAATACCCGCGATTCAAGACGGTTTACCCGCGAAATACTGTACTTTACCCGCGATGCAAGGCGAGTTACCCGTGATTCTATTTATTAAAATTAATCCAGAAAACTTCTTTACTTCCGTCTTGCTTTATAAGAATTGTTTTAACAGAATATCCCCCAGCTTCGTAATTTGTAATATTTTCTTCTGTTGACATTGCTCGTGCATTCGTGCTTGCTGCCACTCTGTAACTGCCAAAGTTACGCTGAAGTTGACGTTCTCCATTTACCATTTTATAAAGCTCAAAACGCGCTTCTTTAGCATGGAGCTTGCCTTTATTCATATCACTTTTCAACCAAGCTTTTAGCATAACTTTATTTGCTGCAACTTTTGCCTCTACTTGAATATCTCGGTGATAATATTGTTGTTCTGCCTGTGATAAATATTTTTGTAAAATCTTTTTTAATTCATTTGCCGATACACGATTGCTAGAGTCAATTCGTTTAATATGGACGGTTCCTTGACCAAATAGATTATAACCACCTTGTGTAGAATAATCGATTGTATAACCCGCTTCTTTTACAGCTTGCTCTGCAATTCGATCATACACACCATATGGGTAAGCAAAGGATTTTGGTGCTTTCCCTGTATATTTTTCGATTAATTGATGCGCCTTTGTAACATCCTCTTGAATGTATCGTCGACGCTCGTCATTTGTAAGGGGCTCTCCATTTTTCTTTTGATTAAGTATCATGGCCTCATGTTTTGCTGTGTCATTTTTACCACGCCAATGTAAGTCATATGTATGGTTGCCGATATGAATAATGCCAGAGTCGGACATTTCCTTAATTTGCTGCCAATTCGCCATTGGTACATTTTTTCTGAAGCCTATTTCTACGTCATTGGCAATCACAAATAATGTTGCTTGCATACCCATTTCTTTTAAAATAGGATACGCTATCTTATAAACGCTTTCATAGCCATCGTCTATCGTTAAAAATACAGATTTCTCTGGAATACGACCGTGGCCTTGTAAATAAGCGATAAGCTGATCCTCCGTAATTGTTGTATAGCCGTTATCCTTTAGCATCTTCAGTTGCTCACGAAAGAGCTTTTCTGTAATATTAATATTTGCTATTTCCTTATAATCCCCAAACGAATGATAGTTAATGACCGTAACACCTTTAGCATTACTAGATTCGTAAAATTTTGTCGCCTTTGCTGCAAAAGCCTCATCTGATGTAGCTATGAAGAAGCAGACAAGCACAACAAAAAATATTATTATTTTCCTTATGTACTTCATAATATTGGTCCCTCTCTCAAAATATAGTCCATACAAGTATATACGATATAATGAAAGACTGAAAGAGACTAGGACAAAAGAGAAAAAGTGTTAGATTGACTTCAATCAATCTAACACTTTTTTGCTATGCTGTTGTGGCTCGTTACGAGTAGTGCGTTCCCTAAAATGACTTCAACTCAATAAATATTACGTTGCCAAAAACGTTGCTGGGCAATAGCATCGACAAATTTTTTAGCAAACCCTGCATTTCCAGTTGCTAACACAATACCTGGTCCAACGTTTGCATTCGACATATTAAAAAATGTCGTGCCTGTTGCAGCAATTCCAATTGGTTTGTAATGTCGGTATGCCTCATTAATATAATTGACGATATAGGTGTTAAACTTTGCTTGATTATCTGCTCGAACACCCACAACATACAGGGAGTCAAAAAGTACTGCATCTGTCGTAATAAACGTTTCACTTGCCATTAACTGCACACCATTATTTGCAGTTACGACACCAAGTCTATCCGATATTATGCTATAACGAACCCCTTGCCTTGTTAAATATTTCAGCACTTCCCCAACCTCATTGGCATCAAAGCCATCACCAATCAATACACCAACTTTAAGTGTTTGAGGCAGTTTTACTGTATTTGCCTGACTCAAAGCGGGTGATGATGCCGTAACCTTGGATTGCTCGCCTGTTGGTCGATTGACGCCAACATTATCCGCAATCGTTATTGCCATCGCTTTATCAACATGGACAAACATATCCACAACTTGCTGCCGCACCGATTTACTTTTGACCTTGCCTACCTCGAAACTAAAAGCATCGATGATATGCTGTTTTTCAGGTGGCGACATGCTATTCCAAAATAGTCGAGCTTGTGAGAAATGATCGTCGAAGGATTTACTACGCGCTCTTGTAATTCGTCCCTCAACCTTTTGTTCATAATGCACAAATCCTCCTTCTTTTGCTGTAGAGGTTGAAGGCGTATTGCCTGCGAGCGAATTTTTATGATAACTAACCTTGCCCATATTAATCGTCTGGCGACTGAAGCCATTGCGTTGATTATTATGAATCGGGCAAACGGGTCTATTAATCGGAATCTCAGCAAAGTTCGGTCCACCTAAACGAAGAAGCTGTGTATCAATATATGAAAACAAACGCCCTTGTAGCAGTGGGTCATTCGTAAAATCAATTCCTGGTACTACATTTCCTGGGTGAAAAGCTACTTGCTCTGTTTCCGCAAAAACATTGTCCACATTGCGGTTTAAAGTCATTTTGCCAATTCTTTTTACAGGTACTAGCTCTTCTGGCCATAATTTCGTTGCATCCAAAATATCGAAATCGAATCTAAACTCTTCCTCCGGTTCAATCATCTGGACGCCAAGCTCGAACTCTGGATAATCTCCAATTTCAATTGATTCCCATAAATCTCGTCGTTGAAAATCGGAATCTTTACCACCAATAATTTGTGCTTCGTCCCAAACGAGTGAATGTACACCTAATACAGGTTTCCAATGAAATTTCACAAATCTTGACCGACCTTTATCATTTACAAAACGGAACGTATGCACACCAAAGCCTTCCATCATCCGAAAACTTCTAGGAATTGCTCGATCAGACATAACCCACATAATCATATGGGCAATTTCTTGATTATTAGCGACAAAATCCCAAAACGTATCATGAGCAGATGCTGCTTGAGGCATATCATTATGAGGTTCAGGTTTTACGGCATGAATTAAATCAGGAAACTTAATCGCATCCTGAATAAAAAACACAGGAATATTATTGCCGACTAAATCATAATTGCCTTCCTCAGTATAAAATTTCGTTGCAAATCCTCGCACATCACGCGCAGTATCCATTGAGCCTAAACTCCCTACTACTGTTGAAAAGCGAACAAATACGGGTATCTTTTTTCCAGGCTCTTGTAAAAATTTTGCTCTTGTATACTCTTTCATCGACTCATATAGCTCAAACTCTCCGTGCGCTGCAAAGCCTCTCGCATGCACGACTCTTTCGGGAATCCGCTCGTGGTCAAAATGCGTCATTTTTTCCCGAAAATGAAAATCCTCCATAATGGTCGGCTCACGCACACCGGCTTTTAACGAGTCTTCATCATTGGATACTTTTAATCCCTGATTAGTCGTCATCTTCGTTCCATCATTATTGACACGAAATGCATCTAGTTGTTGATCCTTCACATTTTCGGTTAAATCCTTATTTTGATTTGAATTGGACTTATCCACGCAATCCCCTTTCCTACTATTACTAATTACGCTCTATATTCACTGTATGTTTTTCTGACATAAACATGCTTCGAAATTGATGATAGGTGCAATGCACTAAGCGCAAAGAAAAACCTTGGCTAGCTATAATGCTAGTCAAGGTTGATACATGTCTATTTCGCTACCTTTGCTATCTGCGTCATCTTTTCAAGCTGTCTAACGGTTGGCGTTAAATTCGCTAAGAAATATGCTTCGCGCAGCTTGCGTGATGGTGTACTTCCAGCAATATAGCCCGCAGAACCATTATGTAGCATGTTAGCTTGAACTGCTGCTAATGTTTGATATACGCCTTGCAAACGAATCTGACAAATCGCTTGTAACGTAACGTCGCCCGATTGTATTAATGCTTGCAGTAATGCTTGTAAATGTTGTAGTTTCTCTTTTAGTTCATCGGCTTGCACCTGCAAATATTCATTGCAGCCATTTTGCTTGGCCTAGACCTTTTCTATGCCTTCAATCGCTGCCGCTACTACTCCAAAGCCAAGTGGAATTTGATACAGTACAAATGTTGGGCGAATACTATCCACGAATGCGCTTGCTTCTTGTGCTACTACATAGTCATCCCCAACAAAGACGTTATCAAATTTACATGTATACGTAGCACTACCATTTACGCCTAAGAAGTGATTTTTTTCCTTTAATGTAATACGCTCATGGTCCGTATTTACAAAAACCATCACTTCTTGCTCACCGTTATAAGCAATTGCACCAAACCAATGATTGGCTCCTAAGTTTGAAACAGCAGGTAAAATACCATTTACGACATAGCCTCCATCGATGCGTTGTGCTGTTAAATGTAGTTTTTCTAGACCAGCATAATACTTCATTGGATTCGATAAACCCGTTGCACCAAGCACTTCTCCACGTTCAAGTAATGGTAAAATCTTTGCGCGTAATAGTTCATTGTCCGTTTTACGTAAATAAGTTAAAGCTGCAAGGTGGCACCATAGGCAAAATGCAGTTGTCATACAAACTTTCGCCGTCTCTTGTACAATCGTTAGCTCATCTAGTAGTACTGTTTGCTCGTCCTTTTGTGTTGAAGCAAAAAATCCTGCTTTGCCGAGTGCCATTAAAAAATCCTCCGCATAATAAGCTTCTTCATCAATTTTTTTTACAAACGGTTTTAATTTTTCTTCAATCAACGCTTGTAAGACTACTTCATCTACTGCCATGGTTTCCACTCCTATCCTCTACTTATCCGCTAATTCAGTTAACGATGTGATTGGTGTTTGCACTGCCTCACGGGCACGTTTTACAGCTGCTTCATCCGGTGCATCATAGAAGCACAAGCATTTCGTCATATCTTCGCATACATATGTGCGAGAAAAATGTACTTCTGGTACTTCTTCATAATGCACTGAATTTTTCTTTTTACGTGCCAAATATTGATCCATTGTAATTTCTGCTGGTATTTCCCATTCAACTAAATAGTTCACGACTTCTTGATTTGTTTTAACCTCATCAAGCTCTTTTCCAACTAGACGAACTTCTTTGACTAAATCTGTTTGAATGTTTTGCGCAGTTAGTGCGCTTGTCGCTTGCGCTTCTTCATGCGCTTCCAAGATAAAGTATGCACGGCTAAAATCCTTCGCCACTTGTACTTCAATTACCGTTACCTCTTGTGCTTGCCCTACACGCTCTACTAGTGCTGCAAATTGCTCTTTGTTTGATACTTCACTTACTGTTGATTCTACCAAAAATAAACTCATAGTAAATACCTCCGAATAGTTTGTTTTTTCTTTATGTGAGTTATTTTATTATACTTACTTAATAAAAACAACTGAATTTACTAAAAATTATAATTTGTGCTACACTACTGCTTGGAGGGAACACTATGAAAACACGTTATGATTTACCATGCAATATTGCACAAACTTTAAACATTATCGGTGATCGTTGGACATTGCTCATTTTACATGAGCTATTGATCGGTCAAACAAACTTTAATGACATTAAGTTAAATTTGCCAGGCTTTTCTGCAAATTTATTGTCCGCTCGTTTAAAATCTTTAGAAGAAGCAGGTCTTGTCGCTTCTACACTCTATTCAGCCCACCCACCACGCTACGCCTATTCTTTAACGGAATCAGGAAAGGCATTGGAATCCGTTTTTAACGCGATGATTTTATGGGGCAGTGAGCATTTGGATCCTTGCTATAAAGAAATTGTTGATGCCCAATCAGGTGAGCGAGTAGAAATTGGGTACTATTCCAAAACAACGGGAAAACGAATTGACACTATTCAAATACGTGCTATTCAAAACGGAGCTAACCAATGATTCATTGGACTAGCTCTTTTTCTACCCTTTACAGAGATCTAAGCACTTTGCCCACCCCAAATTTTCGCAACCCAACGTTCAAAATAACGAATCGATTTATCGAGTAGTAAGCCGAGTACACCAATCACAATAATCGCTGCCATTACTAAATCAAGACTAAGTGAATTTCGTGCATCCACTATTAAAAAACCTAGCCCGGATTGCGCTCCTACCATTTCCCCAGCAACTAAAAAAATCCACGCACTTCCTAATGCCATATGCAGACCATTTGCAATCATAGGAAATGCCGCCGGAAATACAATTTTTCGCAATAAATTAAAATGGGACATTTCGAAATTGGCTGCAATCTGTAAGTAAGTTGCATCAACTTTTTTCACTGCTGCCACCGTGGATAATAGCACCGGGAAAAATGCAGCAATAAAAATAATAACGATGGCGGGCATATTACCAATGCCGAACCATAGCACGATAAAAGGTGACCAAGCAATGGGTGAAACAGGGCGTAGTACTTGCACAATCGGATCTAGCACAGCCCAAATTCTCCCCAACCTTCCGACAACTAAGCCGATAATAACAGCCACCACAACAGCTAATAAATAGCCACTAAAAAAACGCAACAAACTAATTTGGATATGTTCGAATATTGACCCATCTTTGATGGTCACTAGAAGTGCATTCAAAACAGCCAATGGTGGAGGAAATAATGCGGCATCATGCCCCCCCATAATCGAGACGAGCTGCCAAACTGCTATCAATAATATAAATCCAAGTAAAATAGGTCCTATTTTTTTCATACGTATGCACCTACTATTCTTCCAATAATGTTGTATCAACAAATTCCTCATAGCTTGGTGGGTTTTCGGATAACCCCATCTCAATTAATGAATCTCTTAAAATGGCATACGCATCCGCTTCAATTTTCAAGTTATGATACGAAATCCAATTTAACGATAAATCTAAAACATCCTTGTCAACTTTAATATATTTAGCCACTACCTCATGTGCATGGTCTCCTCCCTCATTCATCAGCTCTCCAGCCTCGGCATAATCCTTGACGAATTGTTGGGCAATATCTTTATTTTCTTCGATAAATGCTTGGCGAAGTACTAATCCGCAATCGATTGAATTTGGCCATAATTCCTCCGATTGAAATAATACCTTGCCTTTTTCAAGCGCCACAGAAATCGCACCAAATGGCTCTGCTACTACATATCCTGCTATACGACCTTCTGCAAGCGCAGCTGGCATTTCTGCAGGCGGTAGTTCTACCACATTAACATCCTCATACTTTAATCCCGCTTGCTGTAACATGCGGTACAACAAAATATTATGTGTAGAGTATTTATTAGGAATTGCAAAACTTTGTCCTTTTAAATCCTCGACTTTTTTGATTGTTGGTGCTGTCACGATAACATTGCCATCTCGATGCCCTAAAGCAACTGCCTTTAAGTCAATCCCCTGTTCCTTGGCCTTCATTGCTAACTGAATCAGCACTGATGCGCCTTCAATTTTACCGGTATTTAAAGCATCCATTAGCTCTGGCCATGACCCAAATTTAACGAGCTCAATGGCATATCCTTTGTAGGTTTTATCTGTTTGCATATATAGCGGTGCTGCATGGGTAATTGGTAAATAGCCAATTTTCACAACTTTTTTATTGCTCTCTGCTTGCGATGCTGTACTTTTGTCATCCGTCCCACATGCCGCAAGCGTTAACAATAGCATGAACACGAATAGCAAGATGCCTAATTTCTTCTTCATTTTTTATCCTCCATTTTAAATGTTATATTCAATCGTATCTTGCGGGTGGGTAAACTGGAATTCATTGAAAATAATCTCACGGAAATACTGAAATTCTGAATCTGAACGATCTCGTGGTTTAGCACTTCGTATATACAGCTCACGATGAATGCGACCAGGATTTGGACTCATAATAAAAATGCGATCCGCCAAGTAAATGGCTTCGTCTATATCGTGGGTTACCAGTAAGATGGTTGTCTGCTCCTTTTTTTGGATGGCAAGAAGCTCGTCCTGTAAGTAATAGCGTGTAAAAGTATCGAGTGCAGCAAATGGTTCATCCATTAAAATAACCTCTGGGCGAATTGCGAGTGCACGTGCTATCGCGACCCGCTGTTGCATACCTCCTGATAATTCACTCGGTAAAGCCGTTAGTCGATTTTCTAAGCCGACAAGCTTCAAATAATACTGTGCCCGTTGCTGTCGTTCAACTTTAGATAACGCTTCTCCTTCTAATGCGAGTTCCACATTTTTTTGTACCGAGCGCCAAGGGAGTAACCCGTAATTTTGCATAAGCATCATACAGCGTTTGCTCGCCTTTGTTACAACCTGACTTTCTAGCAATACTTGTCCCGTAGTTGGCTGTTCAAATCCACCTACTAAATTCAATAACGTACTCTTGCCACAGCCACTTTTTCCTAAGATGGCTATAACCTCTCCCTTTTGTATATCCAATGAAATTTGATGGAGCACTGTCTGCTCAGCAAATGCTTTACTTACCTGTTGAATAGAAATTAACGGTGCTGTCATAATGCTATTGTCACCCCATTTTAATCTTTATAATTTTACTAGGTTTAATATGTTTTAAGTTATTTTATTATACTCAGTTTAAAATTTCAACCTAATTTCAAGAAAAATATTTGAATTCCGACAATTTGCCACCTCACTCTATCAGCTCAATAAAAAAACGGGGCTAAACAAAAGAAAAAGTGTTAGATTGACTGCAATCTAACACTTTTTCGCTATGTTGTTGATGTCCGCTACGGGCGGTTTGTTGCGTTTGACGTCTTAGGAGTCGTCTCCCCCCGCTACCCTCAACTAGTTTTCACTTCTAATGGTTCTTTTTTGCAAATACAAGAATAACAAATTCTCCTCCATAGAAAAATTTACGAGCACCTTACCTCTGTTTCTTAAATTTTCTAGTTATGTCTTAGCCTCGTCGTCATCATCCTATAGAAGATAGCTTCGATTCTATAACAAAAGGGAAACCTCTTTTAAAATATGTATTGAATCATGTCATGTATATTGCAATAAGGATTTTCACGATTTTCTGTATTGCGAAATGACATCATTTTTGAACAATTTTGAATTGCTACCTCATGTCGAAGTGCAATTGGAGCAATAATTGACTCGTCCGCCTTATGACGGAAATAATGCGTTACTCCAAGATGCTCTTCCATTTTGTTATTTAAAACCGCACGAGGATATTTTTCTGAAACATCCACTACTTCGAAATGCAACAATAACCATAATTCAAATGCTTCATTCGTATAAGCAATATGGATATCTTTTTCTTCACAGAATACATTGACTTCCTCTAACTGTTTCTCAGTTAAATCATCCTTATCGAAAACAACCCATACTTCATCAAAATATTGATAGCTGGAATCACGAAAAGCATGTTGTGCTAACTTAATGGCAGAACGCTTAACGTTTTTTATCTTTACACTCACCATTTTAGAGCGTTTTAAAATACGTAATTGCTCAAAATAAATACGCTCCGTTTCTCCCTCACAATAAATTAAAATCGTTTTACGGACTGTCCGATTCCCCTGCTGGCGTACTCTCACTGCTCAGATACCTCCACTTCATGTAGATATTGAGTTGATAAGTATTCATTAATAACTGGTGTTGCTCCGAACTCACCCTTTAAATAGCGCTTCGCATATGAAATATCCGCTCGTTTTTTCTGCAAATCAGCAAAATCAAATAAGGAGTATAATTCAGATTCATTTTTAAAGCTTTTATTGACAAACCAGATTTGGTCCGTACGTAATGGTTCATCAAGTAAATTAATTTCATGGCTTGTTACAACAAATTGATTATTGGTATTGCGCTCACTGTTCATAATGGTCATTAAAAATTCACAAATGGATACATGAAAAGCTGTGTCAAATTCATCTATAAAAATCGTCTTTCCTTTATTGTATGCATCTACTATGACACATGCTAAATGCAGCAATCTAATAGTGCCTTTAGAATCCATTGTCCAATTGATTGACTCTGTGCCTATCGGCGCTCCAGCTTCATTAAACGATAAATAATGTAAATCGATATCCACCTCATGAATAATATCTTGTGTATCGCTATCATAGCCTATTGTATTTTTTTCTCTGCGTTCAACACGGCGTGCTGTCACATCTTGAATAGAAAAGTCAGCAATTTTCAATATTTTCATGACTTCTCTCTTAAAATCGTCCTCTTCCAGTTTGCGAATAAGCGGGTGGCTGGCTAGATGTTGTGCCTCATCTAAAAACAAAATTTTATGTAAAAACCAATCAAAAATTTTTTTAGCATCTGCGTTATTAAAAACATTTAACACTGATAAAAACGCGGTATTATTTCGTGTATAGTTTGTCAGTTCAACTGCTGTACTTTGTGCAGTTTCATACACGTATTCTGTACCGTCCCATTGTCTAACAAAAAGCTCCTCATTTATCGCTTTCGTAGTTTTTGTAAGTCGCTCATAAAGAACTTGCTCGGCGTTATATTGCACCTCATAATCATAAAGTGAGCCTTCTAGAAATAACGAAATCACGAATTCTGTCGGCTTATCATGCTGTCCCCCAAGCTTAAATGGCTGGTAAGGTAATCGCAGTTGCTTGACATTATTCAAATTTTCAAAGTTAAACAACAATGAGCGTAAAATTTTTAGCGTAGCAAATAAATTCGATTTGCCACTGCCATTCGATCCAAATATAAAGGCACTTTTCACAAGTCTTAATGAATCCATCGTCATCGTGTGTGTATCCTTTAATTTTCGAATTCGGCTCCCAGCCACCATTGAAAATAATGTCTCGTCTTTGTAACTTAAGCAATTTTTCACTCTAAAATCTACTAGCATACTCTAGCCCCCGTTCCCATTCCACCACATTTCTTTAAACAATAATTATACTATAGTCAGAATAAAAAGGCTGTTCCCAATTTTAAGCCAAGCACCAGAAAATATCAGAATTGTTTGTCTTTGTTTGAGTGACTGGCACGTAACAAAAAGCCTGCGCTCGAAATTTCGAACACAGACCCAATATAGTTATAGGATATAGTTGAGTAATCCACTTTAGATTTCAACAATTTTTTCATTTTGTAGAGCTTGTATTGTCAGTTCGATGCCTTCTGCAAATGAATGTTTGGGCTTCCAACCAATCGCCTTCGTCAGTTTTTCATTATTTAAAAATGAATGTTCTATATCTCCTTCTCTTGCAGGAGCATACTGTATCTCTAATGGGTGATTTAAATGTTGTAGTAATAATATAACTTGATGGAGTGACCATGCTTCATTGGTAGAAACATTATAGATACCTTGCAGTCTAGCTTCTACTCCAGCATAAATAGCATCTGCTATATCATCAACATAGATGAAATCTCGCGTCTGTTCTCCATCCCCATAAATCGTAAAGGGCCTACCTTCTAAACTACTTTTTAACATACTAGGGATAACCGCAGCTTCTCCTTGCATACGCTGTCTAGGTCCAAAGACATTGGCAAAACGGTAAATTAATGTTGGTAAACGATAATCACGTTGCCACTTTTCACAATACGTTTCCCCAATACTTTTATTTAAGCCATACATTGAAATAGGCTCACTCACATCTGTTTCCTCTAGCGGAGGATAATGACTATTACCATACACCGCCGCAGAAGAGGCAAAGACAAAATGTTTCACCTTGTATTTTGACGAAAAGAAGAGCATCTGGCTAAGCCCTACAATGTTCGTTAAAATATCCTTCATTGGCTCCTGTATCGAAAGTTGAACACTCGTTTGCGCTGCACAGTGAATCACCACATCGAATGCAACTTCCTTAAAGAAGTGCTCGCAAACTTCATCCTCAACATTTAATAAGTAGGATTTATGCTCAAAATCAATGTTTCGTAGATGTCCCGTACTTAAATTATCAATTATATAAATATTGGCGCCTTCCTCAAAAAATCGTCTTGCCACAGCACTGCCAATAAAACCATAGCCACCTGTCACTAATACATTCATCCCATCGCCCCCAAAAACAATATGATGTTTTATATGCATTAATTGCTAAAAATATGCAAGTAACATATTGCTGGTTTATTTTAACAGACTATCAATAACAATACATATTCCTTCTACAGAGGTTGTTTGTCCTAATAGACAAACTGCTAGACTCATTCTACTTTTTCGTAAAAATACATAACAATAACCAACACCTGAAATAAAAAAATCCGCTCAGACTTTCAAGCATGCCATGAGCGCCAAACGAAAGCGTTTAGCTCCGTTACTCATCACTTGCCAATAAAAGTCGAGCAGATGTTTAGTTAAGAGATTTAGTTTAAGCTGGGTTCACTTCAAGTTCAACTGAAATTTTAATATCCTTGCCTACAAGGACACCTCCTGTTTCCAAAGCAGCATTCCAAGTTAAACCGAAATCTTCACGGTTAATTGTTGTTTCTGCCTCGAAGCCATATACTTCCTGACCCCATGGATTTGTACCTTTACCGTTAAATTCAGTATCGAATGTGACTGATTTCGTTACATCCTTAATTGTTAAATCACCAGTTAACGCATACTCATCGGCAGATTTTTTGGTAATGCTTGTTGATTTAAACGTAATATTTGGATAGCTGTCTGTATCAAAGAAATCACCTGCTTTTAAGTGATTATCTCGGTCTTCACTACGTGTGTTAATGCTTGCTGCATCAATTGTAATAGTAATGTTTGCTGTTGTTAAATCTGCAAGATCCGTTGCTTCGATATCAGCTGAATAACTATCGAATACGCCTTTTACTTTTGATACCATCATGTGTTTTACTTGAAAGTTAATTGCTGAGTGTCCTAAATCGATATTCCATTTTGCCATTTTAAATTCCTCCAATTGTTTGTTTTATATCTCGAATTCGAGATATATGTTAAAATATGAAGTAACTACTTTAATTATGTTACCCAAAAATTAATGAGCTAAACATATGTAGTTACTTCGAGTACTTCTTAGCTTATTTTACATTACGAAAAGTAATCAATTACTTTATGTAACTTACTATATATTAATAATCAATTTACGTCAAGTAATTTATTTTCATTATTTTCGACATCGTTCTTGTTTTAAAATTTGTCGAAGTAGCGAACTTCTTGCTGAAGCAAGTTATCGTTTTACTAATTTCCCTTGTACAACAAATCGATGGTCATCACTCATGACAGAATCTTTACATGTAGATAGCGTCACAATTTTATCATTTGGTCCAATAGCTACATTCAAATCAATTTCAGAACGCTTTTGCACTTCTTCAATAAATTGAATAAAATCCTTATCTGACTTAAATTCGGTTTCAATATAATAAAAATCAATAGTTGTTTCATAAGCTGCAAATACTTCCACATCATAACCTTCATATAAGGTATCCAGATAAATTGTACGATGTGCTTCAGCATAATCTTGTTTCAAGTAATTTTTCAAACTACCAAACATCGTTCCATCTTTCATGGCATGACCATACAAAATCGTATTGCGATTAATATCGAGTGCATCATTACGATAGTCCATAAAGATGCTACCTGCACGACTTTCACGGTTTTTAAAATTATGGGTTAGATAAAAATCATTATCCTCTGCTTGTAAAATTGGATTGTTGAGCTTTGTATCATCTATAGCAATCCAGCCTACAATGCGCTCATTTACAGCTAATAAATCGTGAAATTGAGATCTTATCGTATAGTTTGATTTTATTTTCTCAGTCGTTTTTGCTTCGTCATTAACTTCTTCCTGGATAGTTGCCAACGTTTCGGCATATATCGTTTGTACTTCCTTTAAAGACTTTGCAGACTCATAATAGGTATAGAGATACTTTACAAGAGCAAAACCAGAATATAAAAATATTGCAATATATAAAACTGTTAATAACCTAGATGTCCATTTTTTCATCGTTCCACCAACTTAAATACCTACTGGTACCATATAAAGGCCTAGCTGTTCATCCTCATTGAAGATTGCTTCAACACCATATACTTCTTTTATGACTTCCTTTGTAATGACATCACGTGGAGCTCCCTCTGCCATAATATGTCCATCCTTCATCAAAATAATATGATCACTATAACGAATCGCTTGATTAATATCATGAAGCACCATAACAATTGTTAGACCATAATTCTTATTTAAAGCTTTTACCAGTTCCAATAGCTCCATTTGATAATAAATATCTAAATACGTCGTCGGCTCATCCAAGCACAATATTTCAGATTGTTGTGCTAATGCCATTGCAATCCATACGCGCTGTCTTTCCCCGCCCGATAAAGCCACTAAATCATTGTCTCGTTTTTCTAGTAAATTCGTACAAGATAAAGCCCAATCAATCGCTTTCTTATCATCCTCATCATTGCGTTTTAACATTGTATGATGTGGCAGACGCCCAAAACTCACTAACTTTTCAATCGTTAAATCTTTCGGTACATCATTTTGTTGATAAACAATCGCAAGCTTTTTAGCAAACTCTTTAGGCTTATACTGGACTAAATCCTTATTTTCCAAAGAAACATTCCCTGATTTCGGCATATTATTGCGAGACATTACACTAAGTAAAGTCGACTTCCCACAGCCATTTGGACCAATAATCGTCGTAATTTTACCTTTTTGAATCTGCGTTGAGACACCATCTAAATGATTGCGTGTATTATCATGGGAAACGATAATATCTTGTATTTCCATATTTCTTCACTCTTTTCGTAATAGGAATATTAAGAATGGCCCACCGATAATTGCCATAATGGTTGAAGCAGGAATTTCAATGGGCGCCACTATCGTTCGACCAATTGTATCAGCTACTAAAATTAATAAGGCCCCTGCTAGTGCGGTAAATGGTATAAGTACTCGATGATCATGACCAACCAAACGTCGTGCAATATGTGGAACTAATAAACCAACAAATGAAATAACACCTGCTACAACAACTGACACGGCTGATAACAATACAGCAACCGCGGCAATTATTAAACGGGCACGTGCTACGTTAAAGCCTAGACTTTTTGCCGTTTTATCTTGTAAAACAAGTAGATTACACCAGCTATATAACGCAAATGCTGCAACTAAACCTATTGCTCCATATGTCGCAATGGTCGACACATCTTTCCATGTGCGCATCGTTAAATTTGACCCAACCACACTAGTAGCAGATGTATTGAGTGAGCCCCCAAGGCTTAAAAATGCTTCTGTCAGACCAGTAAACATCGCATTAATAGCAATCCCTACTAATATCAATTTTAGTGGACTTAAACCCGATTTCCATGACAAGGCAAACACTAGTGCACAAGCAAATGCCCCACCTATAAACGCTAATACTGGTGTCATAAAAAATAACGCTGGGAAAAACGAGATAATAAATAATTGAACAAAAGCTGCCCCTGAAGAAATACCAATAACGCCCGCGTCTGCTAGCGGATTACGCATAACAGATTGCAGTAGTACCCCCGAAACTGAAAGCGCAGCCCCAGCAAATAAAGCAACAAGAATACGAGGAAAGCGTAAATCACGAATCGCCTCCATCTGGCTATTCCCTTCTTCAAACAATGCCCCTATAAATTCAAAAAAGCCCATTTTAATACTACCCGTCGTTGCTGAATAAATCATTGACACTAGCAACAACGCTATTACAATTGAAAAGCTTATTATTTTTTTCGTCATATCGGACTTCCTTTATTCCGCTAGTATTTGTGTATCTATTGTGCGATGAAAGATTTGTAAGCTGTTATCATAAAACGATAAGGCTACTAGAAATATAAGAAAAGCGCCCTACGGCAAGATACTTGCTATACGAGCGACAATTTCAAATACATATTAACGATAGAAAATTTCCATTAGCTGTCCTAACGCTTGCGGTACTTGTAAGGAAGCTGTAGTGCCAAATAACTCTTCTTCTAAATCATACACTTTGCCATTTTTCACTGCTTCAAAATGCTTCCAAATATCATTTGTTTTAAATTCCTCGTCAAACATTTTAACTACTTCATCAGGCATACCGTGTGAAAGGCGTAAAATAATATCAGGATTGCTATTGTGCAAGTACTCCGTATTGGACGCTAAGTACTCTGCCTCTTGCCCTTCCATGACATTTATTCCACCAGCCCGTTTAACTAGGTCACCTGCATAAGAATTTTCAGTAGCCACTAAGTAACTCCCTGGAATACCAAGTAAAATTAAAACACGAGGTCCTTCCTTATTAGTAGCAACCGTTTGGACGGCATCAATATTTTTTTGTAGACCCGACACTAATTGTTCAGCTTGAGTAGTACGGTCATAACGTTCACCTAGCGTTTTAATTTCCGCCATCATTGCATCCACACTTTGGAAATTTAAAAAATGTACAGGTATTTTCAGTTGCTTGAATTTATCTTGTAAATCATATTCTAATGTTGACACTGATAATACGTCCGTAGGGTTCAATGATTTTACAATTTCCATATCAGGCTCCATTGCATTGCCAATAGTAGGCAGGCCTTTAAAGCGTTCTGCTAAATTTTTTTCAGTCGTCGGTACAGCAATTGCATCCAACTCAAGCTTATCTAAAATTTCAGCTATTACAACTGTGCCAGCAATAATACGATTTTCACTTTTTGCAGTTGTGTCCGTTGAAACTTCAACCTTTTCAGTGGAGTCTTCATTTGCTTGATCGCTTCCACCGCTACAACCAGCGATTAAAAATACGGTCATCAGTGCTAGTAATGCAAACCAGTTCTTTTTTATATTGCACATATCGTCATCTCCTAATTATCTCAGTCTTTTTTTGAATTTCTTAAACGACGAATGACTAACCAGCCTGATAAAATACAAATAAGCACAAGCAATACAATTTTTACTTTATCTAGCTGTGCGAGTTGCTGATTTACTGTCATTTTGTTATTTGTCTGTTCAGTTTTTGCTTTCTGTTCCTCTTGCATTTCAGCAGGTTCTTCAACTGCTTCCTCCGCATTTGCATCAAGTGTTCGATCAAAAGCTAACTGTTCTTCCACCATTGTTGTATCAGTAGGCTGTACTGGAGGAAGGGGGAGCGAATTGGGCTTAATTGTAGGCTCAACTGTATTTTTCTTTAAAGGTTGCTCTCTTTTTTCAGTAGCGATAGCAGGAGACTTCCTCATCACGTTTTGCTTAGGAGGAACTGCTTCTATAGGCTTCCCAACAATTTGAGTCACTTGTTGTTCATTAAATTGTAAATCCACAAAATATTGATGATGATACGCTATCTCTGGAATATCTACTTGTACCCACATCCGAAGTGGGCGATGGAAATCAACGACTGCAAATTCGACAATTCGCACATTGTCATTTATAGAGACAAGTGTTGGTGCTACTTGCTCACCTAGTTGTTCAACGGTTAGACTCGTTACCCAAGATGATTTTAAAATCGTCATCTGAGCAAAATAGCTGCCGTTTTTTTCTATTATTTTAGCCACTGGATTGACATACGTATTCATAATCGATGGTTCTTTTTTTCCATCTACATACAATATGTAGTCGATTGACCATTCTTTTTCAGGCACACTTTCTGCGATTTCAGTATTCTGTTCAATCTCTTCACTTGGCGCTTTCACTCTTATCTGAAACTCTTGTTCAAACGGACGACTTTCCTTTTCTAATTCAGAAGCCACTAAACCCTTTATTCGAATTGGTTCTTTTAAGTCTTTCACATCAAACTGAACTAAATTTTCAGTCCACGTTAAAATAGTAGAAAGCGATTTTTCAGGCTGTTCAATATGTATATCTTGTAAAGTATATGGATGATTGATTGTCAAAGACAATGTATATTGACCATTATTCATGTCCAGTGTCGCTTCTTCATTAAAAAATCGGTTTTGTTCTATTCCATCGTGAGTTGAAAAACTTAGTTCAACTTGATAGCTTCCATTTCCTAGTGAACTATCTTCTTCAGCTTGCACATACAGCCATTTAAAATGAGGGGCAAATAAGAAAAACATTGCACTAAGTGCTAGTAATACGATGACTTTTCTTTTGCATGTTTTCATGAAAATTCCCCCTATTTCTCTAAAAGCAACAGTAACTTCCTTCCTCATTTATGTGAGAAAGGAAGTTGCTATTGTTAAACCTTATTATTCTTCAAATTCGTAGAAGAATTCTAAAGAGTTATTTAAAATTTTTGCCATTTGACCACGTGTTAATGGTTTGTTTGCATTGATGTATGTTTTACCATCTTTTGCAACAGATCCAGTCATAATGCCTTCTTTGTAAAGTAATGAGAATGCTTCTTTCGCTTCATCATTAGCAATTGACGCTTGGTCCGCATATGGTAATGAAATTTCAACATTTAAGTCGCCTTCCGTTACTGCTTGGATAGCACGGTAAATCATTAGCGCACCTTGTTGACGAGTTAAAATGCCATTTGGATTGAATTTATCACGAGATTCAACAATACCATATTCAGCTAGCGCGTTAATCGCTTGTTCCGCTTCAATTCCTTTAATATCTTGGAAGCCCGCAACTTCAGTAGCTTCTAATTCTAAAGTACGTGCAATCATTAATGCAAATTGTGCACGTGTTAAATTGTTATTTGGATTGAATTTATCTTGTGGCATGATAATCTCATAAGCTAGTAAGTTAAGAATGGCTTCTTTATTTTCGTTATCATCGATATCTTTAAATGGATTTTCAATTGTTGTTTCTTCAGTATCTGTAACTGGTTTACTTAAATCTACATCAAAGCTAAATTGTACAGTATGAACAGAATCATATTTTACGCCTGCTTTAGGCTCATCTACGATAATATGAATTTCAGCGTTTGTAAGTGCTTTTAAATCTTTTACTTCGAAAGTATAAATACGTTCATTTGTTTCTTTATCTTCCTCTGCTAATACAGCGTCCTTACCATCTACTTTAAATGATTGAACATACTGACCTTTAGGGAAATGCATGCCGACTACATATGTGCCATCTGCATCACCAACTGCTACAGTTGGACTAATATAGTCTTTCATAATAGATTCTTCTTTAGTGCCATTTTTATAAACTGTTACAGTACCTTCATAAACATTTACGTCTTCAGTTTCATCTGTAACTGTTGTTGTTTCTTCTTTTACAGGTTGCTCTTCTTTTACTTCATCAACTGGCTTTACTTCTTCTGCTGTTACTGGTTGGAAATCGAATTCGTACCATTTATCCATGTTAGCTGGAGCTGGAACAACTACGTGTACTTTTGCCGCAGTTTTCACTTTTGGATCTACTGGGAATGACACGATGCTTGAACCATCTTGTTGCTTTTCAAATGTTGCATCGACATATTTATCGCCTTGTTTTACTTGGAAACCAGTGATTGTTGGAGCGAATTGAGCTGGAACAGTTAGTTTCACTGTGTATGTACCATCTTTTTCGATAAGTAAGCCTGTACCTGTAAAGTATTTATCCATGTATCCCGCTTCATCTGTACCTGGTTTAAATGTTTGGAATTTTACAGCTGTACCTTCAGCTGTTCCTGCTTTTTCTTCCACTTTCACATCTGTAGTAACTGTTGTTGTTGTGTCCGCTACCTTTGCTGATGCAAATGATGGTACTGAAAGTGATGCTGCTAATAATGAGGCAAGTACGATTTTTGTTGCGCGAGATTGACGTTTTTTAGTCATTAATGACCCTCCATTTTTGTTTTGTTTTTTGTTCTATAAAGTAAAAATGCTGATCCTGCAAATGCAACAAGTAACAAATAGGGCGTCGCATCGCTTGTTTGTGGATTAGGCACTTGACTTCCAGATGTTGTTGGCGTTGTCGTATCATTTGGTGCTGCTGTAGCTGCTGAACTTCCAGTTGCTGGTGCATCAAATACTAAGGAAACGCTATATTCATGGTGATAATTAATATCATCGATATCAATTTTCATAGATGTTACAACTGGCTTTGATAAATCTTTCACTGTGAATTGTACAACACGTGTATCAGCTGCCTTATCTTCGCTAACAACCGAAGCTCCTCCTGGTGGTTGAAATTTCGTAATCCAAGCACTATTTTTTAATGTAAGTTGTACAGTAGCTGTGCCACCTTTTACTGTCACCGTTGCAGGCTTTACGAAATAATCGTTTGCTATTGATGCAGAGCTACTATCTGGTTTATTGACCTGATATTTTACAGAATAAGTACCATCAGCAAGTTGAGCAGATGCATGTGGTAATGCTAAATTAAAAATAACCATACTGACTAGCATGACCAACATCATTATTTTCTTCATGTGTTGCACGCCTCCTCTAATTATTATGGAAAATTTTTATCCATTTTCCATTAATCATTATAATTGATACGAATAATATTCTCAATATTTCCATGAAAGCAATATTATGAAAATGTAAACGAAAATTATTCTCAATTACACTCTCTAACCAAAGGATAATCTTTGCTACCAATGAATGTCAACTAGCAATCTAAAAACGTCTTTAATATGTCAAAATTCCCTAAAAAAAAAAGAATATTACTGCATCAAACAGTAATATCCTATTATTTTTATTATTTAGCAAAAACTTCAAAAACCCCAATAACAATTAACAACCATCCTGATATTGCGGTAGAGTATTTCCCTATAAATGTTTTACTTAGCAGGACACCAAAATGACTTCCTAAACCCACTGTGATAAAAGAAAATGTGCCTATCGAGATGACCGTCCAAATCGCGGATATACCATTTGCACCGATGGCAATTCCGCCTGCTAAACAGTTTGCCGATAACACGAACCCAAGTGTCATTGCCTCTCTCATAGAAATAATATGATTTTTATCTTCGTCAAATATTTCAGGATTTTTAGCAATGCTATGCTTGGAAAAACGATTAGAGAAAAGTGTAAATATCCCAATCACACATAGCAGAAGGCTCCCTAAAAGATTGGCTGTATGTGGCGAAATATACTCTATTACTGTACTACCAGCCGTTACTGCCACAAAAGTGACAATCATTGACAGTACAGCAATTACTGCATTCGATAAGATGGGAATCTTCACTCGCTTAACACCATAGGCCAAACCAATCCCCAAATTATCTAGATTGGCTGCTATACCAATAAAAATAATGGTGATCCAATGCATGATTTCCCTCCTTTTAAACGATTCTCCATTTTCTCATCATATGAGAAGGAAAATTTTATGTTCAATTGGGCGTTTACCGGAAAATGCAATGGAATTAATGAAGTGCGGGGATTTATCCGAGATTGGCACGGCTTTACCCGCGATATAACATGGCTTACCCGCGATTTATTCAACATTACCCGCGATTTGAGCGAAGTTACCCGCGATAATAAAACAAAAGCGCGATACAATCACTTTAAACCCATAAAACCATTGTAAACAATGAGGGATTATCAGGAACATGACTGATTGTTGTAAATTCATATTATCCCGACAATCCCCTAAGTAAAAAATTTAACTTTTCCTACGACATTATTGCCTAGCGGGAATAAACCCCTCTGCTTCTGCTTCTTCTTTCGTACAGAACATGGCTTCTGCTACAGTATTGTCATAATCACGTTGTCCAGGCATGTGATAAATTTTGTTACCTTTTGAATTAATATTTCCTTTAATAGTACAATTCTTTTTACTGCTAGTATTATTCGACTCATCTTTACTTGCTTTAGATGGATTTTCTTCTTTCACAGCATTAGTATATACTCTTTATCGTAACCACGATTTGTTACGTAGTCTTCAACTGACCAAATACCAATGGCAGATTGTTGCGCAGTTTTTTGAATGGACTTAAACCAATCTACATGTTTCGTATTTGGCTCATAAATATAGTACGCGTGCTAACCCATTTTTCAATAGTTGCTCTTGTACACTAATACCATCTTTCGTATAAACATAAGCTAATAACCTTTTATATTTATCCCGATAGGAAACGTCGAATTCTAAATAAACGGTATCTTGTCCAGCTAGTAACTGTTTTGTAAATTCTTTCGCTTCTACCAAAAGGTTGCACCCCTAACGTTTTGTGATTCGTTTCAGGCGTATCTACAAGAAGAAAACGTATTTTTTCGGAACTGCCGTTATATTTTATTCTGATTGTGTCCCCGTCAATTATTTCTTGTAGTTTATATTCTTCAAATTTACTCACATCATGCTTTTCAGCAGATTCCTTTGTTGAAGCTACAATCCCTTGTATATCTTCAGTTTTACCATTGCCGGTGCTAGCCTCTTCTGTACATCCACTAATCAGCAATGTTGAAAACAATAAAGCTAAAAATAATTTTTTCAAATTCATATCCTACTTCCTTAAAGTTAAATCTAGAAAATATCCATTACTAATTTAGAATCGTCCGGACAAAAATAAAAAATGATACATAATAATGATCCCCTTATTAATTCCTTACGGATATCGCCAAAATCAAAAATCTCCAGCTATATTATAAACTGAAGACCTGATAATTTATCTAAATATTAAATACAATACAACGGCAAAAATAATTGTTCCGCTAGTGATTAACGTTTTAATATCTTTATCACTCATTTTCAGTACCTCTTTTCTTACTTCCTACAATACTTTATTTAATTCTATTATCAATAAAGTCGACTAATATCACAATGGATTTGATTAGTTTTCTTCTGAAATTTTTAAGTATGCTTAAAAAATTCAGAACGCCCGTTACAAAATAAAGAGTCGACAAACTTGAAAAATACGAGTTTGTCGACTCCCTTATTCCCTCAATTGAAGGCATTTATGATATTACACTATTAAATTTCATTATGTGGTTTTGGCTTTGGACCGAGCTCTTCTGGCTCAATATCAGCAAATGTTTCGCCTTCTTCTTCTAAATCACGCATGCGGTGAGCAATACGTGATGCTGCCGAAGCTGCAATGCTGGCAACTAAATCATCTAAAAATGTATTAACATGATGTCCAGGCTCTGTGTCAAGTTTTTTAATAATACCGATTTTTTGTTTATCTAAATGTCCAAATGTTGTTACAGCTATACTTCCATATGTAAACACAGACCCCAATGCAATCGTTTCATCTACTCCGAATAAGCCTTCATCGGATTCGATAATTTGTTGTAGAGGTGACGATAATAACCCTTTTTCAGCTAATTCATCCAACTCTATTCCAACTAATACTGCATGTTGGACTTCTCGTTTACGTAATACACGTTCAACCGAATGAATACAATGCTCTAATGTTAAGCCTACATTGTAGGATTTTTGCATTTCATAAACAATCTCAGCAATGTCTTCTAACTCTACACCACGGCGAATTAGTGCAGCTTGGGCTGCTTTCGCCACTTCTTCTGACTGTACGCGAATACTTTTATCATGCATAACTAACCCTCATTTCAGTTTTTTTGCTAACATAACGTTAGCCCAACCTATTATACCTTTACTTTCGTAATATGGTACAATTTTGTCACAAACACATGAAGGAGTGTCATCATTGGATAAGGGAACTGTACAAGATTTAAAGTTCTATAGTGAAGCATTGCAGGAGGAATTACAGCTATATATTTACGTCCCTGCTAATTATTCTCCACTATACAAATATAATATTCTCATCGCTTCGGATGGTAAAGATTATTTCCAACTTGGAGGTATTACAAAACTAGCCGATGAACTTATCGATGACTATGAAATCGAAAATTTAATCATTGCATTTGTCCCATACAAAGATATTAAAGATCGCCGTACTAAATATATTCCAAGTGGTGAGCAACATGAAGCTTACTTACGCTTTTTAGCACATGAACTTGTTCCCTATTTAGATGCTGAATATGCAACGTACCAAATGGGTATGAGCCGAGGAGTTATCGGTGATTCTATGGCTGCAACCGCTTCCTTAATGGCTGCATTAAAGTATCCGAGTATTTTTGGCAAGGTTATTTTACAATCACCTTATGTTGACGAAGATGTACTGAAAGCGGTTGAACAGTTTAAAGATCCAGGAGCTATTTCTATTTATCATATCGTCGGAAAAAATGAAGATAAAGTTGTGACAATGGATAAAACCGTTAAAGATTTTTTAACGCCAAATCGACAGTTGCATAATCTAATGTTAAGTAAAGGCTTCTCTACATTTTATGAAGAGTTTGATGGCAATCATACATGGAAATATTGGAAACCTGATTTAAGACGTGCGTTAATTGAAAATTTCAATTAATGTTAGGCGATTCAAATTACGTATTTTGAAATTTCTGTTATACTTAGATAGAAAAATCGTTTATTTTCGGGAGGTAATGGACTATGAAGTACGGAATTGTGGCATTTCCATCAAAAAAATTGCAAGATTTAGCAAACACGTATCGCAAACGTTACGATCCTCATTATGCGAAGATTACACCGCATATGACGTTAAAAGACAGCTTTGATGCAACAGAAGACGATATTCAATCTATTGTTAAGCAATTAGATGATATTGCTGCTAAACATGCGCCTTTAAATATTCATGCATCACGCATTAGTTCGTTTTTCCCAACAACAAATGCGATTTATTTCCGCATCGAACCAACTGAACAATTACAAGCATTCCATCGTGTATTGGAAGAACAAATTCCTTTTGGGGACTCTAAGCATGTTTTTGTTCCACACATCACGATTGCACAAAAAATGACCGACTCAGAACATGATGATATTTTTGGGCAACTCCGCATGACTGGGGTTGATGAACATGATAGTATCGATCGTATTCATCTTTTATACCAATTGGAAGATGGGTCATGGACAACATATGAAACATTCCGATTGACTGGAGCTGAATGACTTTTGTATAACGTTAAGATTGTCGAAACAGAGAAAGAACATGCTGATGCATTTGCTGTTCGTAAAAAAGTATTTGTAGAGGAACAAGGTGTTCCGCTTCATTTAGAATGTGATGCTTTAGATGCAACAGCAACACATTTTATTATGTATGAAGGCAATGAACCTGTTGGTGCTGCTCGTCTACGTAGCATTGAAGATCATACTGCAAAAATTGAACGCGTATGTATTTTACAAAGTCAGCGGGGCAAAAAACTTGGCGTTTTAATTATGCAAGAAATGGAGAAATTCGCAATTTCCATTCAACAAAAGAAATTAAAACTCCATGCTCAAAGCTACGCCGTTCCTTTTTACGAAAAGCTTGGTTACACGGTAACATCTCCTGAATTTATGGATGCTGGAATACCTCATCGAGCAATGGAAAAAGCGATATAATGAACAGGTGTTACGATATGCTAAAAGCATAGTCGTAACACCTTTTTTTATGCCTTTGTAGCGTGTTCTCTATTTGGAGCTCTTTCTCACACCAAAATAGACAAACGTTCATCATTATTTCATCATTCTAGCAAGCTTTTCGAAATCTAGTGAAGCGCCATCTTGAATAATAGAGTTTACGATTTTATCCTCAAGCTCTTGTGTAATTTGTCTATTAGACACTTTGCCTACACGGCGTACTATTTTTCTTACTTGTTTCTCATTGGTGAAATCAGCATGTTGAATTGCATTAGCTAATGCAAAGATTTCATCCATTGATACGCCTGTCTTTTGTTCAATCGAATTAAAAAACGAGCGATGCATGTTCCCCCTCCTATCAATTCCACCTCAACGTTATTGTCGCGAATGATTCATAAACGGTAACTAATCGTACACAAAACATCAATGACAACTGTTGGAGGCTCTAACCTTATTCAGTAAGTTTTTTATATACTCACAGAAAAAAGCTAAAGCCTATATATCTAAAACTCTCTAGAGCTTTTAGCTAGACTAATTAACTTACGAAAGTAGCGCCAACAATAATTAGGAGAATGAATAGGACAACAATTAAGACAAATGTTGAGCCCATTCCATTATTGTTATTGCCTCCGCAATAGTTCCAGCTATTTGCACCAGCAACATTATTACCATAAGGTTGTGCACACCAGCCTTGATATCCCATAAAAGCACCCCTCCCTTCTACAACCTATAATATGTAAAGTTGCAGGCAAGAGAGGGGTATTCGTCTAGTCAATATTCCCTTTTGGTTTAAAAATTAATGCGCCAATAAAGCCAAAAACAATTGCAGCACTGATTCCCGAACTTGTTACTTCAAACATGCCAGTCAATACGCCTACTAATCCATGCTTTTCCGCTTCAGCCATTGCACCATGTGTTAAGGAGTTACCAAATGATGTAATAGGTACAGTAGCACCTGCACCTGCAAAATGAATGAGTGGCTCATACAAGCCCATTCCATCTAGAATTGCACCAACAACGACTAACGTACTTAATGTATGTGCTGGCGTTAATTTACCAACATCCATTAATAATTGACCGATAACGCAGAAAATGCCTCCTACAATAAATGCAAATATAAAAGTCATAACCATGCTGTTGCCTCATTTCATTGTAATTTCTATCGCATGTGCGGTACATGGGATCGTCTCTTTCTGTTGGAACGAAAGTGGAGATAGCAATGCACCTGTCGCCACAAGGAGCACTCGTTTATATGTCCCTGCACGAAGCTCTTGCATTACATAACTAAAAAAAACAGCCGCTGAACAGCCTGCTCCACTCGCCCCCGATTGAAAGGATTCATCTTGACCGTAAAATTCCGCTCCAGCATCGCGTAAAAGTGTTAACTCCTCATTTTTTATGCCACTCTCGACAAGCATGCCTTTAAGCAGTTTTAAGCCAAGCTGTCCTAAATCGCCCGTTAAAATTAAATCATAATGATATATTTCTTGTTTACGTTCCTCTAAATGAGACTTAATCGTTTGGAAGGCAGCAGGAGCCATAGCAGCACCCATATGAAATGGATCATCCATTCCATAATCAATGACCTTACCTATCGTGGCTGCTTCAATAGAAGGAGCATCTTCACGATGTTTACCAACCAGCGCATAACCTGCTGCTGTTACAGTCCATTGCGCCGTTTGAGGTTTCTGTGCACCATAATTAATGGGATAACGAAATTGACGTTCAATCGCATTGTGTTGACTTGATGCCCCAGCAATTGAATAATTTGCAGCTCCGAGCTCCGTTAAAAGGCTGGCTACAATTACAGCTGAAACAGAGGTAGCACAAGCTGAAAATAATCCGATAAAGGGAATAGCTAATTCCCTTGCCGCAAAATTGGTAGGCGTCATTTGGTTAACTAAATCGCCACCTAATAAATAATCAACTTCTGCAGTTGTAATACCACCTTTTTTCATAACAAATTCACAAGCTTCTTCAACCATTTTTCGATGGCCTTGTTCATTTGTTTCCATTTGCCAGCGCTCATCGTCGTAGACCGTATCAAAATATTGTTTGAAAGTACTGCGGTCCTCTAACGGTCCTGCTACTACGCCTCCTGCTAACAACGATGGTTTTGACGGAAAGATGATTACCATGAAACCACCCCTATCGTCACAAGAATATATTTAATAAGTGCAACAAAAAATGCAGATACTACACCAAATAACACAACAGATCCCGCTAATTTGAATAAATTACCGCCAACACCGAGTACTAAACCTTCAGATCTGTGTTCAATTGCAGCAGAAATTACCGCATTCCCAAACCCTGTAACAGGCACTGCTGAACCTGCTCCTGCAAATTGACCAATTCTTTTGTATAAACCAAAGCCTGTTAAAATCATTGCAAAAAATACCATCGTTGCAACGGTTGGGTTTCCGGCTGTTGCTTCTGTGAAATTAAAGAAAACGATATAAAAAAGAGAAACCGCCTGCCCAATTGTACAAATGAGACCACCTACCACAAATGCTTTAACGGCATTTTTTAAGTAAGGGGTAGGCGGTGTTATGTTTTGTTCTAGCTGTTGATATTGCTCTTTTTCCATTATGTTTCCTCCTTTGCAAGCTTCTGCAGCTCCGTAATTTTCTTGCTTAGTTTATTATCTTCAAGTTGGTCCTTTTTTATTTTATTGGCTTCATAAAATATTTTATAATCGGCTGAAACAAAAACCTCTTTGCTGGGATACTTTTCATCAAACTTTTTTTGGAGTTTCTTCTCTATTTTAGTCGTATTCCATTTTTTCAATGGTTTAATTTGCACAGCCACAAGCATTTTATCGTCATATTGAATGACAGTTGATTTTTCAACCGATTTTTCTTCTTTTAATACCGATTCAAGCTCTGCTTCATTTTGTGGAGAACCATAGACAATAAATTTTTCTTTTTCCGTGCATCCAATAAGCAATGTCATACAGACGAATAGAGGCAACATCATTCCTAATAACCTCAAGGTATTTACCCTCCTTTTCCTAACAGTTTCTCCACACATAAAAAAACTATTCATTTGAATAAGTAAACGAAAGCCCGAGTCCATTTTTCAAAAGCACATATTGTAGAAGTAGTTAGAAAGAAAGGAGGTGACAATATGGGTTGTGGTAAACCAACAAATCCTATTGGACCTATCCATTCAGCAGGCTGCGTATGTGACGTGGTGCGTGCAATTTTAGATATTCAAAATCAAGCGGTGCGAGATGAGTGTTCTCCATGTACAGCAAACTGTTTCTTAGAACCACTAGGCGGGATCGTAAGTCCTGCACGCTCAACAGCAGATACACGCGTATTCATGCTTATTACAAAAGACGGTACTCCATTTAAAGCATTCTTTAGCTCACCATCAGCAGATCCTTGTAAATGTACATCAGTATTTTTCCGTGTCGAAGATATGTTTGATGAATGCTGTGCTACTTTACGCGTTTTAGAACCATTATGTACTTATGATTCTACTGAAAGCACTGTAGACTTATTAAGTCGTGATGGCTGCTGCGTAAATATGAAGAAAATTTGTAAAGTAGATGATTGGAACTCTACTGATAGCTGTATCACTGTGGATTTATCTTGTTTCTGCGCTGTTCAATGTATCGCTGATGTTGACTTAGGGATTTGTAATTAAGTCTTTCTCCTTTGACACACTACACATAAAAAAAAAGTGTACAGCATCCTCTGCTGTACACTTTTTTTATAATATCGGCAATTGTTTCCCCCGCCATAATATTTGTTCAATATCCTCGAAGTAAATAATTTCTTGTGTATTGAACTCCTTGGACGTCAACAATAGGGAATCCATTTGCATATCTGAAGCAGTTCCACTTAGTCTTCTACCATCCTTTAAAGTGATTAATAATGGTTGATAAGCTTTTTGACGAAACGGTTTTTCTAAAAACTGTAGCTGCTTTATAATATATTCGTCCATTTCTTCGTTTACTTCTTCATTTACTTGTTCTTTCACTAATTTAGGTACCGCTTCATCTAGACTCGACTCACTGTCGTATTGATCTCTTACATAGACAGACGTACTTTCATCCAAATCCAATTCATGTAGCATTTTAGAAATGTTTAAGAAATAAGTTGGTGACTTTATATATAGGCGTGGCTCTCGCTCCACAATTATCACTTCCCTTTTTTCCCTACAATATGCAAAAGTGAAGAAATTGGTTCTTAGCCTATTTGACTTAAAAACACGGTCGCTAGTCCTAAATAAATTAAAATACTCGTAATATCATTTAATGTTGTAATAAACGGACCCGATGCAACAGCCGGATCAATTTTCATACGATGCATTAATAATGGGATAAATGAGCCAGCAAGTGTTGCCACTAAAATCGAACCACAAATTGCTGCACCAACAAGCATCCCTAAAATTAATTCACTTTTCCATATATATACAATACCAATAACAATCAGGCCACAAACAATTCCCGTTAAGATGCCAGTACCTGCCTCTCGAAGTAACAGCTTCATTTTGCTATGTTCTTCGACATCACCTGTCGCAATGCCTCGAATGGCAACAGCAAGTGCTTGTGTGCCACTATTCCCCGAAGTACCTGAAATAAGCGGAATAAAGACAGCAAGCAACGCTACTTTATCTAATGTATCTTCAAACTGCCCCATTAAATTCGCTGTTAGCATACCTAAAAACAATAAAATAACAAGCCAAGGCAAACGTTTTTTTGCTGCTTGCCAAGGATTAGTATCAAACTTATCCATATCGGAAATACCCGCTAATTTCGAGTAGTCTTCCGATGCTTCCTCATCAATAACGTCGATAATATCATCGACAGTAATAATCCCCAAAAGCTCACCTTGATCACCAATAACAGGTGTTGCTAGGAAATTATAATCCTTCATAATTTGTGCTACTTCCTCTTGGTCATCACCCACATGCACCATTACAACTCGTTCATTCATAATGGAGCGAATAAGTGTATCCTCATCAGCAATGATTAAATCGCGGAGTGAAATAACCCCTGTTAGTCGATGTGCCTCATCCACAACAAATATATAATAAATCGTTTCGGCATTTGGTGCCTCTTTACGCAATATCGCCATTGCAGAACGAACAGTTGAATTTTCAGGAATAGCTACGTATTCAGTTGTCATAATAGAACCAGCTGTATATTCATCATAACTTAAAAGCTCATTAATCTCTTCAGCTGTTTCTACATCCATCATGCCTAAATAGCTTTCTCGTTGCTTTGTATCCAACTCATTTAAAACGTCTGCAGCATCATCAGCATACATATGGGACAGCATTTCTGCACCGTATGCTGGATCCATCTCAGCTAAATACGCTGTATATTCGTCATCATCTATTTCGATTGCCTCAAAAATATCAGCCATTTCCGTCGGAGACAAGTACGAATAGATGATCTTCCTTATATCAGGCTCCACCTTTTCATAAAACGTTGCCTGATCATATGGATGAAGTTCTAAAAACTCATCACGGAATGCGTTAATTTCATTGTTTTCTAGCATACCACGTAAATGTGCCTCGTCGAATTGCACATCATCCTTTTCATTTCTTTCCTCTATCATGCTTGTCCCCTCCTTCCGAGCGTTGAAATTATTTTACGTTCATTGACGCAAATCTACCTTTTATATAATAGTGTGCATGCACTGTTTGTGCAAACTCTTTTTTTAGATAAAAACAACTTTCTTCTTTACTATACCCTACAATTGCTTATTTTTCTGTTAACATGCTATTAAGATACTATTTAATAGTAAAAATGATAAGGAGATGCTCGATTTCGCGAACACCTCCTCAAATATTTAATATTTGTTGCATATCATCCTTTAACATACTTGTGAAAGAGTACTTCTCATTTGTTAATGGATGCTGCAAAGACAACGATACACAATGTAGTGCTTGCCGATCTATCAGATTACGGCTTCCCCCATATAATTCATCGCCTATAAGTGGGTGACCTACATAAGCCATATGCACGCGGATTTGATGTGTTCGTCCTGTATGCAATTTTAAGCGAATATGCGTCATCGGCTCTCCTTGAACAGTAAAACGCTGTAAGACGGTCACATCCGTATGCGCAAATTGGCCATCCTCCCGTACCTCACGTTCAATAATACTAGATTCTTTTCGACCAATAGGCGCAATGATAGACTGCCTATCCTCTATTAAATGTCCGTGTACAATTGCTTCATATTCACGCGACACATTACCACTGCGTTGGGCTAAACCCATTAAGTGATGGATATGTGCATGCTTAGCGATGCATAACAAGCCTGATGTATCACGATCGAGCCTTGTCACAACATGGACGGTGGAGGCTAAGCGTTGTTGTTCAAAATAGCCACAAACAAAATTAGCTACACTTTTTGACGGATGCTCACGGGATGGAATTGTACTTTGATGAGCTGGTTTATCAAGCACTAACAAAGCCTCATCCTCGTAAATAATAGACAGCGCTCCATATTCAATTGTGAGTCCATCACTTTTCTCTTCTGGTGGAAATTTTATTTCTACCTGATCTCCCATGTGAAGGGGGTAACGTACATTTTGCTCGATACCATTGACCGATAGTAAGCCCCCATCAAACTTAATAGCTGTTAAAGCACGTTTCGATATTTGCCATTGTGCTAAAGCCTCACGGAGCAATTGACCATCCTTTTCAGCTTGAAATTGAAGTGTAAAACGTGTATCGCTATTACTCATTTGCAACGAATGACTCATGCACACGTTCCCAAAACGGAAACGGTCTGAAGCGTGCAAAGCGGACCCTTTCATTTGCTACATTGAAAGCAATGGATTTCACATCACCTTGTGTGACTTGTAGATGATCAACTGTCATATTGAAGTTTTGATCGTTCACTGGGCGTAGAATACAGTGATGATGAGCTGGTAAAATTAGTGGCGAGCCTACTGTTCGAAAGACGCGATTATTTATAGAGGCAATTTCAGTAATTTGAAGTGCCGCTAAAGTAGGGTGGATAATGGCTCCTCCTAAAGCTTTGTTATAGGCTGTACTACCTGATGGGGTCGAAACACAAAGGCCATCCCCACGGAAACGCTCAAACTGATTACCATTTAACTCAACATCCATTACAAGGGTAACATCAGGCGATTTCACGGTCGCTTCATTTAGTGCCAAATAAGTGTTTGATTCTGCATTATGATGTTCCACTTTTACTTCTAATAAGGGATACTCCACAACATTAAAATCTTTTTTCGCAATAGATAGCACTAATTTCTCTAGTTCGGAAGGTTTCCAATCCGCATAAAATCCTAAATGGCCTGTATGAATACCGACGAATGCAACTTGATCTAGCAAATGTGAGTAGCGATGGAAAGCATGTAATAGCGTGCCGTCCCCACCTATCGATACGACAATTTCAGGTGTCTCTTCATCGTATGTTAATCCAAAATCTTGCAAATATGTTTTTGCTAGCTCCATTAATTCATTTGATTGTGCATCTCTACGTGATTGAATAGAAAATTTCATTGTGAGTCACGCTCCTTCTCTGATAGTAAACTAGGATTCGATGCCTCTTTAAATTCACTAAAATAGGCTTGTGCTTCTTGAATTTCACTACGAATCGAAGACATTTCTTCATCTAACCGGAAGGCTGCTTCTGCTGCACTTTGTAGACGATTTTTTATTTCCTCTGGAAACATGCCCTTATATTTATAATTTAGTGAATGTTCTATTGATGCCCAAAAATTCATAGCTAATGTACGAATTTGAATCTCTGCTAGCACTACTTTTTTTCCTTGTATGGTCTCAACGGGGTATTCTACAATCATATGATATGAACGATAACCGCTTGGCTTATTATGGGTAATATAATCTCGCTCTTCCACTACGCGCATATCCTTACGTTGTCGAATTAGCTCTGTCACCGTCGAAATATCATCTACAAATTGACACATAATACGAACACCTGCAATATCGCCAAGCTCGTCGCCAAGTTGCTTCGACGGTTCAAAGGCTAGTCCTTTTTCTAGCGTTTTATCGTAAATGCTTGCCAGTGGCTTTACTCGTCCTGTCACAAATTCAATTGGTGAATTTGCATTGACAATGCCAAACTGAGATCGCATACCTTTTAATTTTATTTTTAACTCATCTACTGCTTGTTTATAAGGACTTAAAAAAATCTCCCATTGTCCCATCGCTAAAACCTCCCGACATTCGGTATCGGACAAAACCAACACCGTCTGTTCGTTTTGTCTTTTTTAATCAGCGAGAACTGCCTTGAAGTGTTGTTCCACTGCTTGAACAAATTCTGCTCCGTAATTGTAATTTCCTTCAATATTATACACGAGCATTTCCAATTCCTCGTAAAAGTTTGTCAGTTCAATTACTTCCCCATCTACTTTTAACATTGGGTTTTGTTTGGCTTGTAAAATATGTACAAGATTGTCCCAACTGTTTTGTGGAAAACGCAAGTAATGATAGTCCTCTCCTGCATCCAGTAAATAGATAAATGCAAAATCATCTGAATCTGCAATTACTTGAGCAGCAGGCTTTAGCTGTAAATTTTTATGATTGTCGTTTAAACTAAAATGAGGTTGCTGATTTTCAAAATAAAATGATTCTATAGTATATATTTTACGCAAATGTGGGTCCCCTTTTCGTCGTTCTCTTCCTCTTATTTTAGCATATGGGGTAAATAGTTGCAGTGTGTAATTGCAAAACAACAAGCAAACTTCGGCTAAAAACCGATTACAACATTCGCTTAATTGCGTCCCGAGCTTTTTCATTTCTGCTTGAAAAAAGCTCCAGTTAAATATCGATGACAACAGTAGGGGTAGAAGCCCCTCCCAATCAAATTATAGTTTGGCAACACACACTTATTAGAAGTAGCGGACTTCCGTTGACGCAAGTAAATTAATAAAAAAGGATGAACATCTATGGCACAACAACTTGAAATTGAGTTTAAAAATATTTTAACTAAACAACAATATGAGCATTTGCTAGAAGAATTCCAAATCCCAAAAAATGCTATTCATCGTCAAACAAATCATTATTTCGACACACCTACTAATGCTATTCGAAATTTGCAAAGTGGGTTACGTATCCGCATTATTAATAATTATTATGAATGTACATTAAAAGAGAAAACTTCAAATCATACACATTTAGAAACAACCGATGAATTGACCGCTGCACAAGCAGAGAAAATGCTTGTATACCAAGGTTTTTATGCACCAGAAGTCGCAAAAAGACTAGCGTCACACAACATTGCATTAGAACAATTAGCCGTTTTTGGTTCCCTTACAACGGACCGTGTCGAAATTCCTTATAAAGACGGACTTCTTGTATTTGATCATTCTTTCTATTTGCAGTGTGACGATTATGAGGTAGAATATGAATCAAAAGATGAAATAAAAGGAAAAGCAATCTTCGACGAATTTCTACAGCAATACGATATAAAAAAACAAATTGCTGAAAAAAAAATTGCACGCTTTATGAAAGCTTTACAATCAACTAAACAACAATAATGCTTATTACAATACGAAAGGGTGACCAGCTCATTGGATATCCAATCTTTGAGAACAATGCTTGAAATCCAAGCACTACAAACATTAGGTTCTACGGGAAATACTTCACCAAATTCTTTCACAAACAGCAATTCTATCTTTTCTGATATGATTGAAGAAATGTTAGGCGATGCGACAACAACGAACAACGCAAAATTATCTAGCCTCCTTGGCATGAGTTCTTCGGGCTCCGCCAACTTTATGGACCAGCTTAGTAGCTTAACAGGTATGACTGGTGGAAATACAAATAGTTCGCTCCAATCATTGCTCTATAATGGAACGAAATCTGTGTATATTCCCGCCTCTCTCCAAGCGACATTATCAAACATGCAAGCCAGCACTAAGCTAGATTCCTATGTATCAGACGATGTGATTGGCTCGACTGCCTATGCCAATTCACTTGCTGGAGCTAACCAATATGCCGCAATTATCGATAAGGCTGCGGCTACTTATAATGTACCAGCTAAGCTTATTGCTGCCGTTATCAAGCAAGAGTCCAACTTTAACACATTCGCTGTCAGTCATGCAGGCGCTCAAGGCTTAATGCAATTAATGCCTAAGACAGCTCAATATTTAGGTGTAACGAATTCATTTGATCCCGAGCAAAATATTATGGCTGGAGCCAAATATTTACGCCAAATGCTTGATAAATTTGATAATGATCCAACACTGGCTTTGGCCGCTTATAACGCTGGAGCTTCTCGCGTAACAAAATATAATGGCATTCCACCATTTAAAGAAACGCAGAATTATGTCAAAAAAGTGATGAATTATTACACTGTTTAAATCGCATAAAGCCTGTAATTACAGTCTTTTTCAGCAAATTTCACCCTCGTTGGTGAAATTTGTGCTTTTCTATCGAAAACATTTTCAAAGTGCTCTTTGTTTGTGTAAACGAATGGACGTTGATAGAATGAAGGTAGTCACAAGATATTCACATTTTTCAATTCAACAAAGTATTAGATAAAATGGTACATGAACATATTGATTTGTACTTTACGATATACTTCTTATAAAGAATAAAAGGAGCATTTACTTATGAGTCGAAAATACACTGTTCCTTATGAGGAGCTTGGAGCTGAAAAACTTTCTGAACTCATACATGCGTTCTATAAAAGAGTTGCACAGCATCCTGATCTTATGCCAATCTTTCCTAAAGATTTGACAGAGACAGCCCGCAAGCAAATTCAATTTCAAACACAATATTTAGGGGGTCCAAATCTTTTTACAGAAGAGCATGGACATCCAATGATGCGTGCGCGTCATATGAATTTTCCAATCACACCTGATCGTGCCCAGGCTTGGCTAGAGTGTATGGCTGAAGCGATGGATGAGGTTGGTTTGGAAGGGAAGTTCCGTGAAACCTACTACCAACGTTTAGTTTTAACAGCTCATCACATGATTAATACACCTAATGACGATGAGGGGGAATTATTACGTGAATAATATTCAAATGTTGCAAGAACCAACACCGACGATTTCTACTGCCAATAAGCCAATTGAATTGTATATTTTCGTAGATCCACTTTGTCCTGAAGCTTTTAGTATGCAATCCATCATTCGTAAACTACAACTAGAGTATAATCATTATTTTTCATGGCGCTTTGTGTTAAGCACAGAGCTCTCTTCACTTAATTGTTTGAGTAAGCGCATGAAGGGCTGTGAATCAGGGATTGAACTGGATATTAATCACCCTGTGTTACCCTCTATTGCCATAAAGGCGGCAGAATTACAGGGTAAACGTTCAGGCGCTCGTTATTTGTCAAAATTACAAGAATATGTTTTGCTGAATTATCAGGATGTTAATTCCTATGCAACGCTGTTAAAAATTGCAGAGGAAGTACAGTTAGATATGAATGAATTCACTGTCGATTTCGGTTCAAAAGAAGCCGCACGTGCATTCCAATGCGACCTTTATATAAAAAGAGAAATGGAAGTTGATGAAGTACCTAGTATTGTATTTTTCAATGAGTGCATTGAGGATGAAGGGTTAAAAGTGAGCGGTAGCTATGACTATGAAGTTTATGAACATATTTTACAAGAAATGATGAATGAACAGTTAATTCGCCAACCGTTACCCACTATCGAAGAATTATTTTTAAAGTACCATACACTTTCTACAAATGACATAGCATTTATTTATTCCTTAACAGAACAAGCAGCAGAACGTGAGTTAAAAAAACGTATGCTTCAACAAAAGATTGAACGTATTCAAACAGATCACGCTACACTGTGGCGTATTAAATAATGCAATTATACTTTTATTCCAAAAGGATAGGAACTCAACTATTTTATAACTGAGTCCTATTCTTTTTTTTATTTCATAACGTCATAATCTTTCATTATAGGAAGTGCCTATTGTAGGTCAAAGGCAGTGATACTAAAACCTTATATGAAAGCAACATAATTCCATCTTTCGGCTTAACATTAAGTTAAAACCAATCTATTCACCTTAGTTAAAGAGACGCTAAGAAAAAAACTACAAAAGACATGGAACGTATAAAGAATTAGCAGGAAAGAACTATAATAAAAGAGGCGCCACTATCCTCGACAGATAGAGACGCCTCTTTTTCACAAAGGGATGGGAGAAATGTTCACGTTCAAACAAAGGGGTGTATGTTTGTTTTGTGATTTATTTCACAAGATTCACTTTATCATGGAATAATAAATTTAGCAATGAATCCTGCTTTAGATTCACAAATTTGTCATATAGAAAGCGATTACAGTACAGTATTTTTTCAAGATGGAAACTTTTAATCATTTGTAAATCAAAGAAAAACATTATTATTTACTTTTTTCTTGAAAGCCAATTTCTACATAAAATAGAAAATGGCTGTAGTAATGTTACTACAGCCATACCTATTAATTATTCAACAATAATTTTTCCAATTCATTTAAGCGTTGTTCAAATACTTTACAAGCATCATCAATTGGTTTAGCTACATTCATATCAACACCTGCAGCCTTAAGCACTTCAATCGGGAAATCTGAGCATCCAGCTTTCAAGAAGTTATTAATATAACGTTCTACAGCAGGAGCACCCTCCTCTAATATTTGCTTACTTAATGCCGTAGCTGCGGATTTACCAGTAGCGTATTGATAGACGTAGTAATTGTAATAGAAATGCGGAATGCGAGCCCATTCCAGACCAATTTCCTCATCAACTACCATATCCTCACCGAAATATTGCTTATTCAAGTTATAATACACTTCCGTTAAACGTTCCGCTGTTAACGATTCTCCGTTTTTATCCATCTGATGAATTAAATGTTCAAATTCTGCAAACATTGTTTGACGGAATACTGTGCTACGGAAACCGTCTAGCCAATGGTTTAATAAATATATTTTTTGCTGCGGATCTTCTATTGTTTTCAACAGATAATCATTCAATAATTCCTCATTGCATGTAGACGCCACTTCGGTCACGAAAATGGAATAATCTCCATAAACAAAAGGCTGATTATTACGAGTATAATAACTATGGACACTATGCCCAAACTCATGCGCCAATGTAAATAAGTTATCCACATTGTCTTGCCAGTTCATTAAAATATAAGGATTCGTACCGTAAGCACCTGATGAATACGCGCCACTACGTTTACCTTTATTTTCCTTAACATCAACCCAACGATTATCGAAACCACTTTGGACAATGTCTTGATATTCTTTTCCGAGTGGGGCTAACGCTTTCACTAAAATGTCTTTAGCTTCCTCATAAGGAACTTTCATATCTACTTCTTGCACTAGTGGTGTAAATAAATCCCACATATGCAACTCATCTACACCTAATAACTTTTTACGTAATGCAATATAACGTTGCATAGTTGGTAGATGTTTATGAATAGTCTCTACTAACTGATCGTAGACACTTTCTGGGATAAAGTTATTGGACAATGCCGCATGTCGTGCCGATTCATAATGACGCACTCGTGCACTCACATTATGTTTTTTTACATTACCTGTCAATGTAGCAGCGAATGTGTTTTTAAAATGACCATACGTTTCATACATCGCTTTAAATGCTGCTTCACGTACAGATCGATTTTTACTTTCTAAAAACTTAATGTAATTACCATGTGTTAGTTGAACTTCTTCCCCATCCTCGTTTTTAACTGTAGGGAAAACTAAGTCCGCATTATTTAACATACTAAATGTATTCGAAGCAGTGCCTGTCACCTCTGCCATTTGTGCAAGTAATGCTTCTTGTTCTGCTGGTAGAACATGTGGACGGGTCATTGAAATTTCTTTTAATGATTGCTTATATAATTGTAAATCCTGATTATCAGCTAAATAGGATTCAATTGTTTCTTCGCTTAGTGATAAAATTTCAGGTGTTAAAAATGAAAGTGCTGCTGAAATATTTGTCGCTAACGTTTGAATTCGACTATTCATATCTTGATAAAAGCTATTCGTTGTATCTTGATCATATCGCATATGCGCATACGTATAGAGTCTCATTGTACGTTGATAAATTTTATCGTAATAAGTTAGTACAGCTAATAAGGCATCTGCACCATTTTTTAAAGTACCTGCATAGCTAGATGCTTCTTTCGAAAGTTCTGCGACTTTTTTAAATTCCTCTTCCCATAGTGTATCCGTTGCAAAAATATCTTCCAATCGCCAAGTTAACTCTACCGGTATTTCATTTCTCATTAAAACTCGATTACTGTTACTAGCCATGAGCCAGCCCCCTTTATATATGACTTTCCTGTACTCTCATATTTTCTCAATATATTGCGACAATTGCAAATAATACCCTGTAGCTCAACTCATCAAAATCCCAGTTTGATTATCCACAGCGATACATTAGCTCCATGAAGGGATTTAAACAAACGGTTGATTATACATATAGGTATATACTCGCTTCCATATCGCACTAGCGCAATCCATTTGATAAAAACGATGGCCTAACAAGTTTCCATAGTTTTCAACAGCTTGCACGCCCATTTCAGTTGGCTCCACATTAAGAATCTTTAGAAACAGTCGAATATCTTCTTGCCTTAACTCATACGGTAGCAATTGTAATTCCCTGCAATAATTTAATAAAATTGCTTGCCATTCAATTGAGAACATCGGAATAGCCCTTGCATTTTTAACAGGTATACCAATGTAATGAGGCAGTGCATTCAACGAAAAATTTTGTTCATAGCAACTCCGTAGAAAACGATCTTGAACTCCCTGTCGACTTCGCAATAATTTTTGCATTACATACCGTTGACACAATCTTATATATATCTCCTTGTATATAGTAAATGATTCATGTGTAATCGGCTTAGGCTCATAGAATGGGAATTGCTGTTTGCTGAGTGGAATCGAGAGTACTTTCGCTATAAAAGTATGCCCGTGAACATAAAGTAGATTCGTCCAATAATTAAATTTTGCTGCTCTCGCATCATATGTAACTAAATACGGCACATTGTTGAATGAATAAGCAATTGCATTTTGATGGATAGGGAAATTCTAATTTTTTGAATTGCATTTGTAGTATATTTTTTCTGTGGTGTTTGAAAAAGCCATAATGCTTGAATGTTATGCTTTTCATAACCTGCTGTACGTCGTTGCCAGTTTTCTTTTGTTATCGCACTACATTGATATTCAATGGCAATCTGCTGATGCTCACCTTGCAGTAGTAAATCGGGCCTTTGCGATAGTGTCCTTAAAAATGGCTCCAGCTTTACTCTATGCCCACGTGCCTGCAACCATTCAAATAATTGAATTTTCCCTTGTAAATGGAGCTCTGATTCCCCTTCCGCAAATCGATGATGACAATTGTTAGTAATATGTGCAAAATGCGGGATATTCAGCTTACCAATTTTTAATTGTACAGGCTGTTGACACTGTGGACAAAAAAATTGTAATTGCTGGCGAAATTGTCGTAAAGCTTGTCTTGAATGTTGATAGGAAATAAATAATTGCTGTTTGTCTGTATAGGCAATAAGCATGTTATCCTTCTCCTTTTTGCCTCATTGTAGTAAAAGTTTTTCTATACGCCAACTAATGATGTGCTTTTCTTTGAAATTTGAGTTATCTTTAGCTCCTTTATCTGAAAACGTAAAAAAAGACTGTAGTCCTACTCATTTTGAGTGTGTCTACAGTCTGAAAGCCTCTGATAATCAGAAGCATGAAGATGTTAACTAAAATATTTTCGTACAGTTTCAAAGCAATCGTATTCCATAATTTTTTCGCCATATTCCTCAAGGCGATGAATTGTGAAATTAGAAGGGCTTAAAAACTCTTTAATAATCGCGTTTTTATCATGACGATTTAAATCATCGTCTGCATTCGCAAAGTCTACTACAAGATAGTAACTACCTTCATATTTGAATAATGAGGAATCCACTAAGTCATCTGTCATCCGTTTTGCAACGGGGATTAACTCATCAATATCTTTAAATTTATAAACATAAATGTCTGTATCCATAAATAACTCTGATTCATCCATGTCACCAAATTGAGTTAATTGACTAAGTAGATCCTCTCCAACTTCGTCAAATGGGGCAAACATACTTTTTTGTTCATCAAAATGTGAATGACCATCTAATGTTTCACCGTCTTTTAAAATATGTGCACGTGTGACAATGATTTCTAAGCCTACTTCTGACGCATTGATATGAATCCAAATCGGACCTTCTACATCAAAATAATCTTCAGTGTTCACTTCATCAATCATATCCCAAAAAAGTTGTTCACCCTTTGCTCGGTTGTACCAAATTTCTTCACGACTATAGCCGCGATCCTCTATATCATTGTACGTAATAAAGAGCTTGAGTGTATTCTCATTTACACGTTCGATGTCCACTAGACCTCATCTCCCTTCACTGTCATTTGTCGAAAAACAGTATTATTTCATTAGTATGCTTTGATTCATTGTTTTTAACCTTCATACTCCTTTGTTTTTCAACCTTTGACCACACCACAGAAAATCATCGAGCAACCGTAATCGTAATTTTTTTGGTCACAGTTGTCTCTAATTCTATTGTATGCTGTTCTTTCATAAAATGAAAAGGATATACACCGTTTCAAAGAAGATATTTGAATAATTGAAATTGTAGTAAACTATTTGTATTAAATCAAGTTTAACATACTTTTACGGAAATATATGACTTTTACCTATTAAATATTAGTTTTGAATGAAGGTTTTTACATAAGTAAAACATAAAAAAATAGATGTCACAACATGCTTTTGCATTTGTAACACCTACTACATCATTCTATGCAGTCTAAGTGGGTTTTAGTTCACCATACGCTGTGCTTCTTGTAATTGATAAGCTCTAACCTTACGCGGTAAAAATCGTCGAATTTCATCTTCGTTATAGCCTACTTGCAGTCTTTTCTCATCTAAAATTATTGGTCGGCGTAATAATCCAGGATATTCTTGAATTAATTCATATAAGCGTTGTAAAGGTAAGCTCTCAACATCTACATTCAATTTTTGGAATATCTTAGAACGAGTAGAAATAATTTCGTCTGTTCCATCCTCCGTCATTCGTAAAATCTCTTTGATTTCACTAATGCTTAACGGTTCAGAAAAAATATTACGTTCTGTATAAGGAATTTCATGCTCCTCTAACCATGCTTTTGCTTTACGACAAGACGTACAACTTGGTGATGTAAATAAAGTAACTATCATACTGACACATCCTTTCTATTTGTATTCGTTATCTATAAACCAATTTCTTAAATTAGAATTAATGTAATGTAAATCTACAGTTCCATTATACAGCACTCTGCTGTATTTGAATATAGTTCCAAGGAAAAAAAGAATACAGGATATATGACTTTGTTACAAAATATTCTGTCTATTAATACTACCTTAATGTATTCAATTAAGTATTCACTTTCTTGGTATGTCCAATGAACTAATAATAATATTCCCAGTAACAAGTCATTTTAAACATGAATTTCTCGAAACTAGTTGTTCTCAATTAAAAAACACAAACGAGAATAATGTCATGTAGACGTGTACAATTAAGACGTACTTTAGATAATATTGGTTTCCTTTTTTTACAACACAAAAAAATTCAGTCATAAGACTGAATTTACAGGCTTGCATTTAACTAAGTCTTTATACTATAATTTTGTGCAACAAGAGAAGCGCATTTGCGCCAGTCTGGATGGTCAACAGTTTTTTGATTGTTGTTCTCGAAAAGACACTCTCTACACATTAAATAGTGTAGTTAAAAACGCTGACGAAGAGTAGTACATTTGCAATATACATGTATAGAGAGTCTGTGGTTGCTGGAAACAGACCATGTATGCATTTGGAATGGACTTCCGAGTTAGCTTTGTGAACGTTCAAGTCTTCACTTGACCCCATTAGCAAAGCTCGTCCCTTCACGTTACGAAGCAAAGTGGCCTTTTAAGGCAAGCAGGGTGGTACCGCGGATTCGAACATCATTCGTCCCTTCATTAGTTTATTCTAATGAGGACGCATGATGTTTTTTTATTTTTCGAACCCCGAGGAGGAACTAATTATGACAACTATTTTTTCAGGCGTACAGCCAACAGGTATTGTAACATTAGGCAATTATCTTGGTGCATTCAAGCAATTCCCAGCACTACAGCATGAAGGGAATGCTATTTACTGTATCGTTGACCAACATGCCATTACTGTTGCGCAAGATCCAAAAGAGTTACGTCAAAACATCCGTAATTTAGCGGCTACTTATATTGCGACTGGAATTGACCCTCAAAAGTCAACGTTATTCATTCAATCTGAAGTACCAGCTCATGCACAAGCGGGATGGATGCTACAATGTGTCGCTTCTATTGGTGAACTAGAGCGTATGACACAGTTTAAAGATAAATCACATGGTAAAGAAACTGTTTCAGCAGCTCTTTTAACCTATCCACCATTAATGGCGGCTGATATTTTATTATATAACACGAATATTGTTCCTGTAGGGGATGATCAAAAACAGCATATTGAGCTAACACGTGACCTTGCAGAGCGCTTTAACAAACGTTATGGTGAAGTGTTAACGATTCCTGAAATCCAATTACCAAAAGCTGGAGCTCGTATTAAATCATTACAAGAACCTACAAAAAAAATGAGCAAATCTGATCCAAATACAAAAGCAACGATTAAACTTTTAGATACAGCAAAAGATATCGAGAAAAAAATCAAATCTGCTGTCACTGACTCTGATGGTATTGTGGCATTTGATGTTGAAAATAAACCAGGTGTTTCAAACTTACTAACGATTGAATCCGCTATTTCAGGTGTAGCAATTGAAGATTTGGTGAAAAAGTATGAAGGCATCGGGTACGGTGGCTTCAAACAAGGTGTCGCTTCAGCAGTAATCGACCACCTAACACCAATCCAAGAAAGATTTTATAACCTTGTAGAGTCATCTGAACTGGACATTATTTTAGATGAAGGTGCAGAAAAAGCAAATGCTATTGCAAGCGCAACTTTAAAGCGTATGGAACAAGCAATGGGCTTAGGCTGCACAAACCGCTAAGAAAGGAATTAACATATGCTCTGTGAACATTGTCATCAAACAATCAAAACCCTTCTATTAGAAGGTGACTTTGGTGCAGATCCATTATGGTGTGGCCATTGTCACGCCAATTTAGAATTAGAGCAACTGCCTTTAGACGAGTCCCTATTAACGGAGCTGACAACATGGATGTGTAACTTCGGCGAATGGATTGACCTTGAAACAGATTCATTTATTGATGGTATGGATACTTTAGCGAAAAGCCATGATGTACAAGGTGAAGACTTGGCCAAAAAAGTAGCAGAAGCATTCGCCATGCCTGTGATATTCAAGCCTTATCTTTAAGATTCGCTGTTTTATCGAAACCAAAGTCGAGCACAACACTACAAAGAACAATACAAGCTCCAATGGCGATATAAAACTCAGTTGTGTGCATGATAAATTTTAAGACTACTGACCAAGAATAACCAAGTGTCCGATAGTTCAAATATAAAATTAAATTGCCGATAGAAAGTATCATTAAGCCATAGCTCATTAAAAATATAAAAAGACGAAACAAATAAACGGCATCCTTTCTATTTCTTCTTACTTTCTTTTCTATTCGCTAACTTTAAAAAAAAGACGTCAGCCTTGTAAATTAGGCTGACGTTTTTTCATTATTCCTCTATTTTTTTGAATAATAGACTTGCGTTATGACCACCAAAACCAAGAGAATTACTCATTGCATATTCAATGTTCGCCTTACGCGCTTCATTTGGTACATAATCTAAATCGCACTCAGGGTCTGGCTCTGTTAGGTTAATTGTTGGAGGTAAAATGCCCTCTTTCAATGCTAGTGCTGTAAAAATCGCTTCAACACCACCAGCAGCACCTAATAAGTGACCTGTCATCGATTTAGTAGAACTCATTGCTAATTTATAAGCATGTTCACCAAAGGCAGTTTTTACAGCTTGTGTTTCAAATAAATCGTTGTACGGTGTACTTGTTCCGTGTGCATTAATGTAGCCTACTTGTGAAGGGTCTACGCCACCATCTTGTAATGCTTGCGTCATTGCACGTGCAGCACCTTCACCTTCTGGAGCTGGTGCAGTAATATGATGCGCATCGCCAGTTGAACCGTAGCCAAGAACTTCAGCATAAATTTTTGCGCCACGCGCTTTTGCATGTTCATATTCTTCTAAAATAACAATTCCGGCACCTTCACCAATAATAAAGCCGTCACGGTTTTTATCAAATGGTCGAGAAGCTGTTTGAGGATCCGTATTTAAAGATAATGCTGTATTTGCACAGAAGCCTGCCACTGCCATCGTCACGATTGGTGATTCGGCTCCACCAGAAATCATCACATCTGCATCTCCACGCTCAATTACTTTAAATGCATCACCGATTGAGTTCGTACCTGATGCACAAGCTGTTACTGAACAAGAGTTGATTCCTTTCGCACCAAAGTGAATAGATACTTGACCTGAAGCCATATCTGGAATCATCATTGGAATAAAGAATGGACTAACACGACGTGCGCCACGCTCTTGGAATGTTAGAAATTGTTGTTCATATGTTTCCATACCACCGATACCAGAGCCAATCCATACACCTGCACGCGGTGCTAACTCTTCATCGATTGTAAGCTGTGCATCTTCCATCGCCATAATTGACGCAGCTAGTGCATAGTGCGTGAAACGATCCATTTTACGAGCTTCTTTACGTTCAATATACTTTTCAATATCAAAGTCTTTTACTTCAGCCGCGATTTTTGCAGCGAATAGGTCTTTATTTAAGCGTGTTAATTCACCAACGCCTGATTTACCAGCTTTAATGTTTGCCCATGTTTCTTCGATGCTATTACCTAGTGGTGTTACTGCGCCAATTCCTGTAATTACTACTCGTCGTTTACTCATTGTCTTACTCCTCTCAAGCAATTATCGTTTTTATTTTCCCCATCTTAATGCAACTGCACCCCATGTTAAGCCACCGCCAAAACCGACAAGTACTAATAGATCATCATCTTTTATCTTACCTGCTTCAAGCTCTTCTACTAAAGAAATACCTATAGAAGCAGCCGATGTATTGCCATATTTGTGAATCGTTTTTGACATTTTTTCCGCTGGTAATGCTAAACGTTCACGTGCCGATTCCATAATTCGAATATTCGCTTGATGCGGAATTAAAAAATCAACTTCTTCTTTTGTTAAACCTGCTTTATCTAATACATTTACTGCTGATTCACCCATTTGGCGTACAGCAAACTTAAATACTTCGCGACCGTTCATCGCAATTGTATCCTGTTGCGTTAAATATAGATGTTTGCCGCCTGTACCGTCTGCCCCAAGCTCAAATGATAAAATCCCTCTACCTTCTGATACTGGGACAACAATGGCAGCACTAGCACCATCACCAAATAAAACAGCCGTATTACGATCTTCCCAATTAATGACTTTTGACAGCTTTTCAACACCTACTACTAAGACATATTTATAAGCATTTGATTCTACAAATTGTTTTGCTGTCACTAAGCTATATATAAATCCTGCACAAGCCGCTGCTTGGTCCATTGCTGCTGCATTTACCGCACCAATTTGCTCTTGAACCATACATGCTACACTAGGAAATGTTTGATCTTGCGTTACAGTTGCTACAAGTATTAATCCTATTTCTTCAGGCGTAATACCTGCTTTGGCTATAGCATCTTTCGCAGCAGCTACTGCTAAATCTGAAGTTTCTTGATTATCTGCAGCAAAATGACGTTCTTCAATTCCAGTACGAGTTCGAATCCATTCATCCGACGTATCCATAATTTTTTCTAAGTCAAAATTCGTCACGACCTTTTCAGGAACGTATCTGCCTAAACCTATAATACCTGCGTTCATATAGCAACCCCTCTGCTTTCTTACTATCAATTATTAGTAACTGGTCATAATTATAACTCATAATTAAGGAATGGTGCAAGATGATTTAAAATTAGTATAGCAAATGCTTGTACTTCACATAGCTTTCGATAGTTCAATTCACGTTTTCGTTGGTGACACTTCTGTTCTGTACAGCAGGGACTTTGTGAATCGCTGGTAAAACTGTGCAAATCGCTACGAACACTTTACGTTGCGCGACTCTACTACTTTGTTGTGACAAAATTGCCATAAATCACAAAACACAATACATCACTTTTTGATAAAAGGTTCTTTTTTTTTCGACTTATGTTATGATATGATAATGTATATGTAATAAAATAGTTCGGTTGAGGTGAAATTAATGCAATATATCGTAACGTTCATATGGTCATTCTTACTAGTTTCCATGTTAAACTACGTAGTAAGTGCTGTAATCGGAGTACCATTTGATTTCCAAACTGGTGCGATTCTTTCAGTTGTATTCTCTGTACTAATTTTTGTTATTGGCGCAATCATTCCAAACGAGCCAACTCCAGAAGCTGCAGACCATCATTAATCAAATTATAAAAAACCTGTCTCGCCCAGTGCGAGACAGGTTTTTTTCTATTTATTATTTTTCCACTACACACTGACCATCACGCATTTTAATATGCAAAGTTTCTCCAGGCAGTACTTCACCACGTAATAACTCCTTGGCAACCGCTGTTTCAATATAACGTTGCACAAATCGTTTTAACGGACGAGCCCCAAACTGTGGATCTGCACCTTGCTCGACAACCCAATCTATGACGTCTTGTGCGACATCTAACGTAATTTCCTGTTCAGCTACACGTTTTACAAGCTGCTCAACATATTTCCAAGCAATCGCTGTAAAATGTTCTTCTGATAACGCATGGAACAGAATAATATCATCCATTCGGTTTAATAACTCTGGTTTAAAGTGTTGACGTAGTGCTGCCATCACTAAATCTTCTACTGCCGGATCATCTTTTTGTGCCTCCATTAAATAGCTAGAACCAATATTAGATGTTAAAATAACAACGGTATTTGTAAAGTTAACCATTCGTCCTTGACTATCTGTAATGCGACCATCATCTAAAATTTGCAATAATATGTTCGCTACATCTGGATGCGCCTTTTCAATTTCATCGAGTAAAACGACAGAATATGGATTACGGCGAACAGCTTCTGTTAATTGACCGCCTTCTTCATAGCCAATATAGCCTGGAGGTGCACCTACGAGACGTGATACACTATGTTTCTCCATATATTCACTCATATCAATACGAATAAAATGCTCCTCTGAATCAAATAGCTGTGCAGCAAGTGCTTTAGCTAGCTCTGTTTTACCAACACCCGTTGGCCCTAGGAATAAGAAGCTACCAATTGGACGATGTGGGTCTTTAATGCCTGCTCTTGCACGCCAAACCGCTTCTGTAACAAGTTGAACAGCATTATCTTGCCCTACCACCCGTTCATGTAACGTATCTTTTAAACGCAATAATTTCTCACGTTCCCCTTCAACTAACTTTGTAACAGGGATACCTGTCCAACGAGATACAATAGAAGCAATCTCTTCCGAAGTCACTTCTTCACGTAAAATACGTGTCTCACTACCGTTTTCTAATTGCTTTTCCATTTCTTGAATTTCTTTTTCAAGTGCAGGAATTTTCCCATGTCGTAATTCCGCTGCTTTATTTAAATCATATTTACTTTCCGCTTCGTCTAAATCACGGCGGTACTTATCTAGTGACTCACGTTTTTTCTGGATACCTTGCAGTGTTTCTTTCTCTGCTTCCCATTGTTGACGCATGCCTTCGGATGAACTTTTAAGCTTTGTTAACTCTTCTTGTAATTGTTCAAGGCGTTTTTTACTCGCCTCGTCCTTTTCCTTACGCAATGCTTGTTCTTCAATTTCTAACTGCATAATACGACGAGTCACCGCATCTAGCTCTTGTGGCATCGAATCAATTTCTGTTCGAATCATCGCACATGCCTCATCGATTAAATCAATCGCTTTATCTGGTAAAAAACGTTCCGTAATATAGCGATTTGAAAGCTCAGCAGCAGCTACAATTGCTCGGTCATGAATGCGCACTGCATGATGTAGTTCAAAACGTTCTTTTAAACCACGTAAAATCGAAACGGTATCTTCAATAGATGGTTCACGTACAAGCACTTGTTGGAAGCGACGTTCTAAAGCAGGATCTTTTTCAATATACATACGATATTCGTCTAATGTAGTCGCTCCTATACAATGAAGTTCACCACGTGCAAGCATTGGCTTTAACATATTACCTGCATCCATTGCACCATCCGTTTTACCCGCACCAACAATTGTATGAATTTCATCGATAAATAAAATAATGCGCCCTTCAGATTCTTTCACTTCTTTTAGCACACCTTTTAATCGTTCTTCAAATTGCCCACGATAACTTGCACCAGCTATTAATGCACTCATATCCAGCTCATATAGCACGCACTCTTTTAAACCTTCTGGCACATCACCTTTAACAATACGTTGTGCCAAGCCTTCTACGATGGCTGTTTTACCAACCCCAGGTTCACCAATTAACACAGGGTTATTTTTTGTTTTACGTGTTAAAATTCGAATGACATTACGAATTTCTTCATCACGCCCAATGACGGGATCCATTTTGCCGTTTTTTACTTCTTCGACTAAGTTACGACCAAATTGCTCTAATGGTTTTTTATCATCTGTTTGTTGAAATTGCATAATAGCACTCCTCTTCCCTTTTCATATTTTTATCCTAATTTTGCTTTATGAAAGTTTGACCTTTTTTGACTAACTTTATTTTACAACAATCGACAAAGCCAAGCAAAAAAAAAGCTCAAAAATTTTACACTGGCCAATGGGAAATTACGCTATAATAGTGGTATGTTTCGTTGTTTTAGTATATCGAAATGATTATCATCATCCTTTTGTAATACAGGTAATTTTTATTACAAAAAGAAAGAGATGTGTTTGATATATGGTACTAAAGGATAGTACACAAGAGAAAATAAAGGCTCTTTTTCAAAATAATGGCGTTTTCATCAAAGTGAATAAGGATAGTAAAATTTTCTTAGAAGGAGAACGTGCTAAAGAAATATATTATATTAAAACAGGCGCTATTTCGATTAGTCAGGAAACCGAGAGCGGCAAAGAATTAACCGTTCGAATTTGCGGTCCTGATAGTATAATTGGCGAGGGTTCATTATTTTGTAACCTCACGTATTTTTCGATGACGGCAAAAGTTTTAGAATCTTCCACGTTATATGTTTTAAGTCGTAAATCATTAGAGCACCTATTAGTTGAGCAACCGCAATTAATGGTAGAGTATATGAAGTGGTTGCAAACAGAAAATTTAAAATACCAAAGTCGTCTACGCGATTTAGTATTAAACGGTAAAAAAGGTGCTTTATTTTCAACGCTTATTCGCCTTTCGAATACGTACGGTCAGCCATTAGAAGATGGGTCAATTTTTATTGATTTTCCATTAACAAACTCTGAGATTGCGAACTTGTGTGCAACAAGTAGAGAAATGATTAACCGTATGTTGAACGATTTAAAAAAGCATCATATTCTATCCTTCGAAAAAGGCTATATTACGATTATAGATTTGCAATATTTAAAAGATGAAATTGCTTGTGAAAATTGTCCATTGCAAATTTGCCGTATTGATTGATTTAACAATTAGCCTTTTATTGCATCTTGGTTTTTTCTTCATATATTCACAGGGGGCTTGAACTAATTCCCTTCAGAATGCCCGTGTATATCCGACATTCCGCCTGTTAACAAAAAATGAAGGAAGCTAAATATAAAATCCCCGCTTACAGTTATGTGCAAGCAGGGATTTTTTATTCACTAGAAGAAACCACTAACGAACGCCTAACGCCATTTTCGCATAGCGAGACATCTTATCTTTTGACCAAGGTGGATTCCATACAATATTGACATTTGTACTTTTCACTTCTGGTAGTTCACTTAAAGCTGTATTCACTTGATCAACAATCACTGGTCCCATTGGGCATCCCATTGAAGTCAGTGTCATTGTAACGGTCGCTAAACCTTCGTCATCTAACTCTACATCATATACTAAACCTAAGTTGACGATATCAATACCAAGCTCAGGGTCAATTACATTTTCTAATGCACTTAGCATGCTGTCTTTCATATCTTGATCCATTTGTATTTCTCCTTCCAACATAGTGTTAACTTAATCATAGCAGATGCTTCTTATTATGCCAAATGCTGTGCAAGCCATTCCGTTGCTGCTAGCATACCATCACGTGTCACGGCATGACCAGCATGTTTATCTGCAATAAATTTTAAATTGCTCGGATTTTCTTCATAATATGCACGTAATGAACAATAAAAATCATACGTATCCTGAAATGGTACGGTTTTATCTTGCTCACCATGCCAAAAGAACACAGGTCGTCCAGCAAACTGTTCCGGTGTTAAACTAATATCATACGTTGCGAGAAGTGCGTTTGTTTTTTGTACTTCTTGTTCTGACATCGGCCACTTTACACCACTTTTAGCCAATTGCTGTAATTGATAGGCTCCTAGTTTAATAAAAGTTGGACTACCCATACATATTGCCGCAGTTTGTATCCAATCATAAAGCTTTAAACAGCCAGATGTAACGATGGCTCCCATTGAAGTACCGGCTACACCAATTTTATCGCTAGCTACAAGTTGCTTATTCTTTAATTCTTTATATAATTGTTTTACTTCATGAATAGAATTTAAGACAATGTCCCAAAAATGTAAATTCATTTGAGTCTCTGTTAATCCTTCACTACGTGCACCATGGAATTTTGCATCTGGTAGTAGGACACGCACCCCTTTATTTACCAACTGATAAGCATAATGTAAATTATGTTCTTTTGCACTCATAAAGCCATGTAAGAAAATAACTACTGGGGTTTTTTCATTCATATTGTCTGTATATATATGTAACAAAGGAATCTGTCCCCATATTTCAGTCTTTACAAACATTCTTGTCACTCCCAACTTTTGTCTGACATTTTTATGTTAGCAAACTTTTTTCAATGTGACAAAATTTTGACGAACGGATAACAAAGCGATACTATTCAAACATATAGGAAAGGGGCAACAAGCTATGAAACAGCATTTAATCGTTTTAGATTTAGACGGTACGTTATTAACGGACCAACAACAAATTTCTTCAAAAACTAAAAAAACATTATTGCAGGCTAAGGAACAAGGGCATCAAGTTATGATTGCCACAGGTCGTCCATATCGTGCAAGTGACATCTACTATCATGAGCTTGGTTTAACAACACCGATTGTTAATTTTAATGGAGCCTATGTCCACCACCCTAAAAATGCTGCTTGGCAAACCATGCATACACCGATTGATTTAAGCGTTGTAAAAGAAGTGGTTGGTTCGGTCAATCACTATGAGTATGAAAATATAATTGCTGAAGTGAAGGACGACATCTATGTGCACACGGAGGATGATCGGATTTTAAATATTTTTAACATGGGCAATCCCAAAATTACATTGGGTGATATTTCGACAAATCTATTAGTCAATCCAACGAGTCTACTAATTCAAGCAAACGAGGTAAATTCTATGATTATTCGCGACCATTTACAAGCTGTCCATGCTGAAGTGATTGAACATCGTCGTTGGGGTGCTCCACTTCACATTATTGAAATTGTTCGCCGTGGCTTAAATAAAGCAGTGGGTATTTCACATGTAGCGAAAGATTTAGGTATTCCACGTGAACGTATTATCGCTTTTGGCGATGAGGACAATGATCTAGAAATGATTGATTATGCAGGTATTGGAGTCGCTATGGGGAATGGAATCCCTAGCTTAAAAAACATTGCCAACGAAATTACAACAACAAATAATGAAGATGGCATTGCTAAAATACTTATTGAACGCTTAAAATTATCATAGTTAAAGTATCATTTCCAGTTATTCAAACTTTATTCTGTAGAAGCTTTTCATCTCTAATGCTTGTAAAATTTGATTTTTATTTGTACACTTGAATGCTTATACGTCTAGTAAATAAAGTTATAGCTTTTGGCAAGCTTCTAGATTTAGAAAAGCGAATCTAATGCTATTATTGTAAATCATGACGAAATAGAATAATACCAGCATGTCTAGTAAATACAGTTTTTTAGGAGGTCAAGATGATGAAAATTTTTACTGATAGTGGCTGTGATTTACCAAAGTCATACTACGAAGAGAATGATGTCATTCTACTTCCGCTACGTGTACAAGTAAATAACCATGAATATGATGATGTCTTGTCGATTGATTCGAAAGAAGTTTATGATGCTATTCGCCAAGGGGCTCATCCAAAAACATCGCAAGTTTCACCAGAGCTCTTTCTGCAACAGTTCGAAAGCTTAGCAAAAAGCGGAGAGCCAGGTATCTACATCGCCTTTTCATCTGAATTATCAGGTACGTATAGTACAGCTTTAATGATTCGCAACCAAGTACTTGAACAATATCCAACATTACAGCTCGCAATAGTCGATTCGAAATGTGCCTCATTAGGCTATGGCTTAGTCGTTGAAGAAGCTGTGCAACTTCGAAAAGCAGGTACTTCGCTTGATGAAATCGAAACAAAAATACAATTACTCGCTTCACAGATGGAGCACCTGTTTACAGTGGAAGATTTAGATTACCTTGCAAAAGGAGGTCGTGTTTCGAAAGCGAGTGCCTTTCTTGGTGGACTACTTAGCATAAAGCCTATTTTGAACGTAGAGGACGGTAAACTCGTACCGATTGAAAAATCACGTGGTCGTAAAAAAGCCATTGCGCGTATGTTGGATTTAATGCAAGAGCGTGGTGGCAATTTTGCAGATAAAATTGTCGGAATTAGCCATAGTGATGACTTGGCTTTTGCTAACGAAGTAAAAGCATCCATACAAGAAAGATTTGCACCAAAAGCAGTCCAAATGACAATGATTGGCTCTGTTATCGGCTCCCATGTTGGGCCTAGTACAATTGCAATTTTCTTTACGAATAAAAGTTATCAAGCGTAGTGTGAAGCTGGTAGAAGTCTACTTAGACAAATCGCCATTGCAGGCAACTACGCGCACAGCAAAAAAGTGTTAGATTGATTGCAATCAATCTAACACTTTTTCAATTAGTTATTTTCACTGGCAGCGTCTTGTTGTTGACGACGTTTTTTTCCACGTTTAATAATAATAATAACGAAGCCAATAAATACAACATAGACCAATCCAAGCGCAACCATGTAAGGAACATTTAGCCCCTCATCATCCTTCACTTGATAAATTTCTACGATTTCACGGTCTAGTATTACTGGATAAACATTTTTTTCATTAATTCGCACCTTTTCTTCTTGTAAAATACCGTTTAGCATTTTACCCTCACCAATTTGATCTGGTGTTAAATCGACACGTTGTGTTTTTCCTGTATTGTTCACCATAATAATCCATTGCTCTTCATCGGATTTTCTCGTAAACACAAGTAAACCATTGTCATTTGTAATAACTTCGAAATCACCTTTTCGTAATGTCGCTGATTGGTTACGTAATGACTGTACGTTTTTAATATAGTCAATTAACTCTTCATCTGTTTTGAAATTGTATAATTGATGCGTGTCAGGTTTCTCTTCCCCATTCATGGCAATTTCGGTACCATACTGAACAACTGGAATACCAGGCAGCATAAATAACGCACCCATCGCCATTTTCAATCGTGTTGGTGGGAACATATTTTCAGAAGCAGAATCAAATGTAAAGCGATATGTTTGTAATGAATCAATCATAATTTGCGTTGGCTTTTCACCAGCAAGAGGCTCCATTAGCTTTGAAGAGTCCTGATCTACATTTTTGAAAATATTACGGTAAATCTCTGCTGTAGCTGGTGAGAAGGATGCATCAAAATTCGCATCACTTTCTTCATTCGAAATCACATATAACGATTTGTTGGTACTTTTTAACGCCTTAATCATGTCATTAATAAATGCTGTGTCAGCATCCGCAATATTCGTTAAACGTAAGCCACCCACATCATATGTAGAAACAAATTCTGTTGCTGATTCGATTAAAGCAGCTTGAACATCTTTATTCGTTAAATCCCACTGAATGTGCCCATTATTTGTTGAGGCAATCCAGTTTTGCTTTGCTGCATCTTTTGCCCACTCATGATTAGGACTTACATTATTTAAAGGAAAGTCCACCATCATTGACATATTTTTTTCTTTATATGCCTTCACCACACTTTGGAATTCTTCTGCTGTTCCAAAATGCTCTTCGATTGTACTATAGCTCGTTGGCATAGAACCATCGTATACTTCTGTGTCAAAAATTGTCCCAATGGATACGATTGTATAGCCCATTTCGCCAATAAATTTTAGTTTATCTAGTAGACCGGTGAAGTCGCCACCTGCAAATTTCGTTGGGTCTTGCGTATTTGTATCATAATCGTTAGTGCCTGAGCCATTAAAGAAACGGTCAACGAGTAAATCAAAAATGCTTTCTTCAGCAATCGTTCTTTTTTGTACTTCATCCGCGTGTGCAGGTGTTGCGCCTATTAATGAAGTTGCCAGTAAAAGCGATGCAGCTGTCGCGCTTATCCACTTCTTAAATTTCACTTTTATTCCCTCTCTTTCAAACCAATCCAACGTCATTTTACCAAATAAAACAGTAACGTTGCTATCATTTCAAAATATTTTACCGAAATGCAAAATGAATTACGACAAAAAGGTGTCAAATTAAGTTAACCTAAAAACACAGAAATTTCAGAATCGTTCTGGTGTCTGGCACTTCAAGAAAATAAAAGAGCCGTGAAGCAACAACTTCACGGCTTTTATTAAACATTATGCAAGGAAATTGAATCCCATTGGTAGCTTGAATCCTAAGAACATTGTAATGAGTAAAAATACTGCAAATAAAATCCAGAACATTGTTGTTGGCTTGTTTTTCTTTTGACGAACTAATACCATTTCCATCATGCCAATAACGAAAATACCGCCTAAAAATTTAAAGCCATAAAGCATTCCTTGACCGAATTTCATCGCTTCAATAAATAATGCCCCGCCAGTAATAATAATTAAAATGTAGAATAAACGTAATAACATATGTAAGCCTTTGGACTGCTTACCACTAAGTGCTGCAATTAAAAAGATTACGATGCCAACTACCCAAGTTGTAATGTGCAAATGTGTTTGGTTAGTTAAAAAATCCATTTTTGTCCCACCTCATTTTTTTTCTATCAAACTCTATCCTATCACGCAGTGGTAATGGTTTCAAATATTACAAGTTGTGTTCACAAAATTGAATGAATTTACGTCTAAACGTCATTGATTCCAGACTTTCGAACTTGCCTAATAAAAAAATCTATGACAGCTACCAGTGCTTGATTTAAGGGAGCTTTCTGTTAGTTATTTGCTATTCGTCCACCTTAGAAAAGTGATGAGCTGTGCTGAGTCAAATTAAAAAATCCGCGGAGCTTACACTCACGCGGACTAGCTATATTATTCAAAATGATTAACTAACGTACCGATACCTTGAATGGATACTTTCACGGTATCACCCGCTTTTAAATATTGCGGAGGATTCATCCCTTTACCAACGCCTGCTGGTGTACCCGTTAAAATCACATCACCTGGCTCTAGCGTTACATGTTGCGATAAAATCGATACGAGCGATTCGACCGTAAACATCATATCTTTCGTTGTACCATTTTGACGTACTTCATCATTTACTTTTGTAACAACTGTTAACTCTTGCGGATTTGGAATTTCATCCTTTGTTACAAGGTATGGTCCTAATGGGCATGTGCCTTCTAGGCTTTTACCTAAGAAAAATTGTTTATGTTTATCTTGAAGGTCACGTGCTGTAATATCATTCGCAATTGTGTAGCCAAATACATAGTCAAAGGCTAAGTTTTTCGGAATGTTTTTCCCACGTTTACCAATGACTACTGCAAGTTCCCCTTCATAATCCATTTTTGAAGAAAGATCTGCATGGATTGATAGTGTTTGACCATCAGCCGCAATAGCAGTTGGCGATTTTGTAAATACCATTAAATCGATTGGTGCTGCTTCTGCACCCATTTCTTTTGCATGCTCATCATAGTTTTTGCCAATACACATAATATTTTTTGGTGTGCGCGGAATTGGAGATAACCATTCAATCACTGTAAATTCACGCTTGAAGCTATTCGCACGGTCTGATTTTTCCGCTGCTTCTACTAATTTACGAATTTGTTCAACAAAATCGAAGCCTAAAGCAATGCCATCAACAATTGAACTTGAAAAAGAAGGGAGAACTTGTAATTCGTTTTGAATAGCGAGTACATCCCATACCGCTTCTTCTTTTTTTACTTTTGGTCCAAAACTTACATGTCCACCTAATTTAAATGATAAAATTTTCATGATTTTAAGAGCTCCTTCTTTTTTCTACATGATACAACAATATGATATAAATTACCTTACTTTTACGATAACAATTTTTAATGTTGCTAATTCTCTATTAATTAAGCCAGTTACGCACAAAATTTAGCTTGATTCAGTTTTCGTCTTATATGTTAACTTACGCCAAATTGCTTCTAATGGGCCTTGCTTCCATTTTGTAAGCCAAATTTCTGCAAAAATCATTTGCACGACAATAATACCGATAGCAATTAATACACCTGTAGCTACACTTACTTTCCCATACCAACCTAATCCAAATTGATAAAATATAAATGTGCCAATCATGGATTGCAGTATGTACATCGTTAACGACATGCGTCCAATTTTTGCAAAAGGACTAAGTATTTTTGGTATGACTGGAATCAGACAAAGTAAAACAACAAGGCCAATATAGCCAACTGATAAAATCGGCCCACCGATATAGACCTTTATATAATCAAGTAAATACGTACGTGTAAATAGGATGGGTACACTCTTCAAGAATATACCAAGTGCCAACCCAGCTATCGCAAGTGCTAGCCACAGCCATTTCAGCTCTTTTGCACGTTCTACTAAATGCCATTTGGAGGCAGCTGCACCTATTAGCATATACGGTAATATCGTAAATAATGACGCAATCCACATCCCGATTCCCGCTTGAATAGATAAGTCAGATAAACGCTGTAAAAAGGCATCCATCCAACTACCAGTACCATAAGCTGTGATTGCCTTTTCCACACCAGTAATATCCAAGTACGTTTCAATCTCCGTATTAAAGTTAATATAACCTACTACAAGCAACATAAAAACATGCATAAATCCATTGATAAGAATACCCGTTACGAATAGCCAGATGGGATGTAAACGTAAAAGCAACAGCAGAAAAACGCCACAGAAGGCATACATCATTAAAATATCTCCCCACCAAATAAGGAGCGCATGCAGCAAACCGAACATAAATAAAACAGTTAACCTTCGGAGTCCTGTTCCATAAAAGTTTTGTTCACGACTTTGAGCTTTTTGCCATTGTAGCGCTAATCCATAACCAAATAATAAGGAAAATAAAGGATAAAAACTACTTTGCACATAAATATCTAAATTTTGTTGCCAAACAATATCTGACGGTGTTGTAAACCATGACGCTAAATCAATGTGTGGCATTGGCAAATAAAAAGCATACATATTGACGACTAGTATACCTAGCAAGCTAATTCCACGTAAAATATCTAATGTTGCGATTCGTTCCTGCAACATCGTCGGTTTCAAATTCACAAAATAGCCTCCTCTTCTTTCTAAGTCGTTAAACTACAATGCGCATCCTTCTGCGCTTTCAGTAAACTTCGAAGAAGCTTACTTTCCACGCAGAAGTTTGCCTATTGTTTTTAACATTGCTGAAAGGAATACTTCATTTTACAGGCAAAGGATAGTGACCCTACGCATAAATCGCCTGCTCAATATCAAATAAGTACAACACTTTCTCATATACTTGTATGTGTAAAATCGACTCAAGTGCCTCGCTATAAACACGTAGTTGCACCCCATAGCGACCTAAAAGTTCCTTCGATAACGCCGGCTCCTCTGCAAATTGCCGCCCAATGCGGTCGGTTTTATAATCGAGTAATATCCAGTGACCGTAGACATCCTCAAACAAGCAATCGACAATCCCTTGCACAATTTGAGCGTCGCCATCCTCATCCACGCGGCTTATCGTAAATGGCATTTCTCTTCGAATTTGCTTCGCATTTTTAAAACGTTGGCCAATATCGGTTGTAAAGAAACGGTAAATTTTCTCACACGGAACAATCTTGCTCTCTGCCTCTGTTAGCAGTTGTTTTACCACTAACTCAGTGACAAATTGCTCCACTTCTTGCACTGTGCTAAAGCCACATTGTGGTACATGCTGCATGACCGTATGAATGGCTGTCCCCATTTCCGCACCTGTAAGTTGCTTATCCTGTAAAAAGGTTGGTCGTGGGGCAATCGTACCCTTATTCTTTTTAGGAGCGGTAAAATAGTATTCTGGCTCCTCTAGACGTTGTAAGCTTTCTAGACGTTTAATTTCACTAACAGATGTTTTCGAACGCTTCTGTGTCGATTTTTGATATGCATATTGAGCTTGGAAGCGAGCTGTAATTTCTGCAAGCAGAGCTGCGTCCTCTGGCGTTGTGAACATCTGTTGCACATCTTCATCTAACGCTTGCGTTTCATACATAAAATGATGTGTTGAAATGGCTCTTACCCACCAATGCGAGAGATCTTGTCTTGCTTTATACGAAGTACTTGTAATAGCTGCAAAATCAGCATGTCTCGCAACAGCTGGCCCAACCCAGTCAAAATAACTATTTGCACGCGCGCGTAAATAATCTTGCAAAGGAGCATCCACAGGCAAGTTTTGCGCGTCCAGCCAGGAATCAAGTGTTTTATCCCAATTTTTTACGGAGCCAATTAAAATAAGTCGTTCCTTTGCACGCGTCATTGCTACGTACAACACCCGCATTTCTTCGGCTCTCATCTCCAGCTCTTTTTTCTCCTTCATCGCTAGAAATGGTAAAGAAGTATAGGTAATCCGATTTTCAGGGTCAATTGCTTTAACTGCAAGCCCATAATCTTGGTCAAATAAATACGGATTGTGGAAGTCCATTTTGTTAAAAGGCCGTCCCATTCCTGCAACAAAAACAACTGGGTACTCTAAACCTTTGGATGAGTGAATTGTTACAAGTCTCACTACATCGTCTTTTTCACCAATCGACTTTGCTGTTCCTAAATCATCCCCACGCGTTCGCATTCTATCTATAAAGCGTAAAAAGCGGAACAACCCTCGAAACGCCGTCTTTTCATACATTAATGCGCGATCGTGCAAAATGCGTAAATTTGCCTGTCGTTGTTTACCATTCGGCATGGCACCAACCATTTCATAATAATGTGTATCCAAGTAAATTTTCCAAATTAAATCCGACAAAGAGCCACGACGTGCTAAATCTCGCCAGTTTTCAAATGCCAACATAAAACGTTGAAGCTTCTCAAATGTTTCGGATTGCACACCATGTCCTTCACTGCGTATAAATTGCCTTAATGCATCATAAAACGGTGTTTTAGTATCTGCTAAACGAATTTTTGCGAGCTCATTTTCTGTTAAGCCAACAAACGGTGCACGTAATACAGAAGCTAATGGTATATCTTGATATGGATTATCGACAACTTTTAGTGTGTTCAGCATAATCATCACTTCTAAGGCATCGAAATAACCTTTAGATGACTCTGCATAAAGAGGAATGCCTGCCAACTTAAATTCCTCGACCAAATCTGTAGACCACGTCATAGAGCGCATTAAAATGACAATATCACTGTATTTTAAAGGACGTTCTGTTTTTGTTTTCGTATCGTATACCGTTGTTTCCTCTTCCATCAATTGTCGAATGCGATCAATTATAAAACGTGCCTCATATTGTGATTTCTTCAGTTCCTCAAGCTCTGATGCTTCACTTATACTTTCTTCCATTTCTTCATCCGCTGCCTCTTCCTCTGGCGGATGTAAAATTACGAGCTCAACAGGTACCTCTTTCGCATCATACGGCGCTGCTGGCTTCAATGAAGCATTGTCATCATATTGTATTTCACCGACACGTTCATCCATAATTTGTGCAAACACAAAATTGGTTGCGTTTAAAACTTCACTACGACTACGGAAATTGGCATTCAAATCGATGCGCATCCCCGTCGTATCAGGATTTTCTACAAATTCCCCATACTTCCGCATAAAAAGTTTGGGTTCCGCTAAACGGAAACGATAGATACTTTGTTTTACGTCACCAACCATAAAAAGGTTGCCATCGTGCTCATCGCCTAGCTTGACCAATTGTAAAATGGTTTCCTGTAGCATATTCGTATCTTGGTATTCATCCACCAGCACTTCTTTAAAACGTCTTTGTAAATCTAACGCAACGGGCGATGGCTGTAATTCGCCCTCTACCTCTTCCGTTAAGATTTGCAGGGCATAATGCTCTAAGTCGGAGAAATCGATAATACCTCGCTCTAATTTCGCAAGACGGAATTGCTGGCTAAAAATAGACGTCAAGTCAACTAATGTTGCAATCGTTGGCGCCATCAGTCTAATTTCTTCCAGCAAACGTGCAGGTGTACGAACAAAATAAGTATCTTTTAACTTATTCATTATTTTTTTAGCAGCCTCACGCTTTTTCTTCGCTAGCTCTTGAAGCTCCACATCGACTAAAGCATCCTTGGATACCCGTTTTAATGTCGACCACTTGACTGTTGAAAAATACTCAAATAGCTGTTGCCATGTGCCCTCTTGACTGATACGAATCCCTTCCTGAATCATTGCAAAATCAATTTCAGCGGTTTCAGCATATGGAGCCGGTCCATCTGGCTGAAGCGTTATCGCACGCATTTCAGAAATGAGAACGAATGCTTCTTCAAGGCTATGTTTTACAGTTAACTTTACATATTTAGATAAATCTAAATCATCTATTGTCACATCGTCCGCTAGCTGATAGCTTTCTGGTAAGGTCGTTAACCATTTTTGTGGTTCAGCATGGACACGCGACGTATCATAAAGCTTACTTATTAATGTTTCAATCGCTTGATCATCACGATCGGATGTAAAACTATCGACAAGTTGATAGATTGCATGAATTCGCGCTTCGTCATCTGTATCATAGGCAGATTCTAGCACGTCAGCTAATATATCATCTCGGAGCAAGGCGATTTCTGCCTCATTAGCAATTCGGAAACCTGGGTCTATATCGAGCAAATAAGCATACTGCTTAACAATCGCTAAACAAAAGGAATGCAATGTCGAGATTTGCGCTTTATTGACTAGGCTCAACTGACGTCGCAAATGGCTCGACGTCGGATTTGCTGCAATTGCTTTTTCAAGCGCCTCTGCCATACGATGACGCATTTCAGCTGCGGAAGCATTCGTAAACGTTACGACAAGAAGTTCATCCACATTCATTGGATTTTCTGTTGCCACAACCTTTTCAATCATGCGATTAATCAAGACCGCCGTTTTACCAGAGCCTGCAGCTGCTGAAACAAGTGTATCTTGCCCACTTGCATAAATCGCTTTCCACTGATCATCCGTCCAAGTGACATTCGCTGGTTTGACAGGTATTTGCTGCACCATGTTAGTTCATCTCCTTGCGAATTTTTTCGACAACTTCTACTGGCTTTACTTGCTGTAGTTGACGATAACTTTGTTTGCCATCAGAAGGGTCAAATTGGCATACTGCTGCAAATTGACAGTAATCACACGCTGTTTTTGCTTTTAGCTTATAAGGGCTTATAGCCGTATCCCCTGCTAAAATGCCGTTGCCAGCCTCTTGATGCTTTCGGCGGACAAAATGCTGGAGATTTTTCATATCATTAACGGGTACGATGCGTGATTGTGATTCAGAAGGGGTACCATCCTTTTTCATATAAACTGGAATAATTTGCGAATGCCCGCTCGCTTCCTCTAGCTGCTCATCCATCGAGTAAATAGCCTCAGGATTTTCAGTTAAAAGTCCCTTCATTTTGTATTGCTTTAACCGATCTTCTTCAATCTCACTGTCACTCAAGTCCTTATCCAGTTTTAACATCGGATTATGGACATGGACATAAAGCACACCAGCAGGCTCTGCATCGCCAGATAACCAATAGGATGCATTCTCCATCGCTACATCTAAATATGTTAGCACCTGCAATGATAGGCCATGATACACTTCATTTAAATCTAAGTCACGAGCAGACGATTTATAATCGACTATTCGTAAATACGAGCGATCATCAATCGATGCACTATCCACACGGTCAATACGACCGCGCATGTACATTTTTTTGCCACCTTGCAAATCAATTTCCAATGGCGGTAGCTGTTCATGCTGCCCTGGCCCGAACGATGCTTCAATAGCAATTGGTTTAAAGTGTGACACATTGGCATGCTGTGTCAGTGCCATCATCGTGCGCTCTACAATGCGAATCAGCTTGCGTTGAATATAACGATAACGTGCACTAGATAATAAAATTTGGTGAGAGAAAACGGGCACAATTTGCTCTACTGCCTGTCGTGCAAGTTGTTGAATTTGCTGTTTTGATAAACGAATCCACGACAGTTGTAAACGGTGCGTCTCTTCGGTAATCCATTTCAATGCTTCATGGAACAAATCACCCATTGCAAATGTCTCTAAACGATATTCTGCTCGTTCCTCTAAACGAAGCCCATACGTCGTGAAGTGAGAAAACGGACAACGGAAGTATTTTTCTATACGTGACACACTTGAAGTGAGCTTGCGACCATATAATTCTTGTGTAATATAACCTTCTAGCGGTTCTGCCTCATTTTTATGTGTCATTGGATGCATCAGGCGACGTAAAATTAATGCCCAGTATGGATCTTGTTCATAATATTTTTGTAAAGCAACCCATTCTGGTGCAAGTTCACGACTATGCTCCGCTTGCCTTAATTGCAGCATTAAATGAGCTAACGCTGTACGAGGATGGCGGATATAAGGCAATACATTATCATCAAGTAATTCTATCGGATCAATGACAACACGCTCGACGTTTACCCCACTTAAAAGACCTGCCGTTTTTTCATTTCCTATAATTTTCTTTATATATAACGAGGATATTAAAGCTTTCCCCTCTTCATCCGCCGTTGGATAAGTCATATAAAGCTTGTCAGATGGCGTAGTTATTGCACGATACAATAAAAAGTTTTCCTGTAATAGCCGATTTTTAGATGTCGGTGCTAATTCATAGCCAATATGCGTAAACCATTCACGTTCTACATCAGACAATAGACCTTCATAATCCAGACGTGTAGGATAGACGCCATCGTTCATTCCTAGAACAAAGGCAACCTTTATTTGCGATAGGCGCGCTAAATCGACCGTTGCCACCATCACTTCATCTAAAGTTGGAGGAATACGCGCGAATTCTAATGTATCAAAACCTTCATCTAAAATCTTTGCCGCTTCCTGTACCGACATTTCTTGCTCGCCAAACATGTAAACAAACTGATCGAGTACGGCGATCCATTCTTTCCACGCTTGATCATGCTCACTTGCTGCTAACGCCTCCCCTCTATCCAATTCACGATCTTTCATGATTTGAAGCTTGTCATATACTTGTACTTCTTCTACTAGCTCAAATAGCGCTGTTGCCACATCTCTACCCGTTTTCGCCAGTATAAGCTTGTCCTGTAACGCTTTTAATGGTGTGCGAATTTCGTCGCGAATGGCCTCAATTTCTGTCTGCATCGCACGTTCTTCGTCTGTTTGCACACGAGAATGGAATTCAAGCCCGCGATATTTTTTATAAAACCAACGAGATTCGTCAAACCAACGCTCTCCGTAAATTCCTTGCGCTAAACAGTAATTTTCAAGACGGTCAGCACGTTCACGCCAAACACTGTTATCAGCTTGTAGTGGGAAAAATAAATCTGTTTTCACACTTCTGAAAAGCGGTTCATATTTCCAATTTGAAATAACAACTTCCAATGCAGATCGACTAAATTCAATTAACGGATGGTGAAGCATCGTTTTTTTTGTATTCACAAAAATAGGAATGTCGTATTGCTGGAAAATTGTTGAAATTAGCGGATCGTATACATCTGCTTGTCTATACAGCAACACTATATCTTGATAACGATAGCACTCCTGCCTCGTCAGCTTTGTTATTTCCCGGGCAATGGCATGGATTTCAGCCCGACGATTTGAGGCTTCAAAAACTTTCACATCACCTGTGGATTTTTCTGTTTGGGGCACCATATCCGCAAATGTTGCTTCTACATGCTGTAAGTCTTTTGACTGAAATCGATGGGTTTTGATAAAATGCAACGGTGCTTCGACTTCAATGCCATTGTCATATGCTATATCATGCAAGCGTTGACTTGTAGTTGCCGCTTCATTGAATAATGCCTGCTCATCTTTAGCTTCTTCCATATGATCATACGGTAGCACAACCGTTACTTGCTTCGTCACCTTTAGTAATTCTTTTACAAGCTCTAGCTCTCTTACAGTAAAGGCAGTAAAGCCATCTATATAAATTGTTGCCTGTTTCATCGTCTCAGAAAATTTTAAGTGCTCGGTTAAAATCGGGTAATAGCCTTCACTATCGACATAAGTTGTACCGAGTCGAGCTTCTAATGCTTGTAAAACAATGTATAAATCATTGATTTTCGCCTGTAGTGTATGAGGTGCATCAATAGCCTTTAAAGAGGTTGTTACATCACTTAAAACTGAACTGTTCACGCTATAACGGCTAAATTCGCGTAACAACGTTTCAATTTCCTCTGTAAAGCCCCGCTTACCAGCAGCTTGTCGAAATAACGAAAAATCACTCTTCTGCTCTTCTAGCAATTTTCGAATAAGCATTCGATAACCATAGCCATTTACTTCTTGGCGAGCAATACCCCCTGTTTCTTGAAGTACAAGCCAAGCTAAGCGTTTAAACGTCATCACTTGTGCACGTATGAGCCCGTGCAAACCATGTCTATTTGTCAGTTCATATTCAGTTGAATAAGACATTTGGTCAGGGACAATGATAAAAATAGGGTGACCTAATGGATCGGTATTTAATTGTTCGACTATTTCTCTATGAATATAAGCCGATTTTCCGGTACCTGCACGTCCTGATACAATTCGTAATGTCATTCATGCTTCCCCCTATTCATTAAAAAATTATATTCTATCTTCAGAAACTTGTAGTGAGCGTTCCCTAGTAATCGCCAATATAAAACGACTAAAGAAATGAAATAAAAAGACCCTCCTACCATTTTACATGATACAAGGGACCGCATGTGCAGATTCAGCCTAGAAGATTATTCATTTTTCGTCATTTTTCGCCCACGTTTCAAATCTCTTTCTACACGAGCATTCAATCGCTTCTCCATTAGCTTGCCAATCCACCATAGTAAGACGATAGCTACACCCGCACTAATTAGTCGTACCGGACTCGTGATAAGCGATTTTAAATCATAGCCCAATACACTCATGCCAAAAATCATGACGAATTTTCCGGCTAATAAAACAATTAGATAGTATTTTTTATGAATATGTGATAAGCCCGCTACTATATTCACTATTACAGAAGGCGTAAACGGAAAGCATAGTAAGACAAACAATGGGCTAATACCATTCATATCCACCCATTTAATAAACTTTTGTACCTTTTTACTGCCTGTTACAAAACGATTCGGATGCTTTCCAAAGTGACGTACAAGCAAAAAAACAGCATATGAACCAGCTACTGAACCTAGCCACGATAACAAAAACCCTATCCATAACCCAAATGCACTCGCATTCGCCACGACGAACACAACCAATGGTAAAAAAGGTAAAAACGCTTCTAAAAAGGGCAGTAATATCCCCATTATTGGTCCAAGTGTTCGATATTGTGCCGCAATATGTTCCATATTTTCTACAGTAAACCATTCATTCACTATTGCCACCTCTATTTATATTGCAAGATTACATGTAAAACCGTAAGTTCTTCTGATATATTTTGATATTCATGTGCTTGATGTCCCGAAAATACCAATGTTTCCCCTTCGGTTATCGTTTCATGCATAACCCCAGCCGAAATAACAGCTTGTCCATGAATCACTGTTACCGTTTCTTCTACCCCTTCTGTATGGGCTTCACTCCTACTCCTTGCACCAGGCTCCATTTCCACTTTATAAAATTCCCAACCTCGTTCAGGATCATAAGGAATAATGGAATAGACCCGATAACGCCCTTCGTCTTCATCGACATGTGGTGCATTTTTACTGCTAAATTTCATAAAATGGGCAATCGGCGGCTGTAAAAGTGATGAAAAAGAGATGCGTAAACCTGCGGCTATTTTCCAAATCGTTGAAACAGTAGGATTCGCTTCACCTTTTTCAATTTGGGCAAGCTGTGCCTTACTAACCCCCGTTGCTTTCGCTACATCATCTAAACTTACACTGCGTTGTTGCCGTATTTTCTTTAATTGGAAAGCTAAATTTCGACTCATTTGTTCCATTACGACTCACCATTTCCTGTTGTTTATTTTATCAGACATATGTATACTTTAATAAACATGTGTGAATGTTCTAACTATTCTATTTTAAGTATACATGGAAACTTTTTTGAAAGGATGACCTTTTTATGACAAGCACAACAGATCTTCATAATGAACCAACAACTGCTTCCGAAGATAGCTTTATACAAGGAGTTAAAGATTGTGTACCTACTTTACTCGGTTATATTAGTATAGGACTGGCATTCGGGGTTGTAGGTTCCGCTTCTGGCCTATCTTTAGTAGAAATTGCATTACTAACAATACTCGTTTATGCAGGCTCTGCACAATTTATTTTTTGTGCACTCTTGTTAACAAGCAGTCCTACCTCTGCTATCATTGTAACCATTTTTGTCGTAAATCTACGTCACTTATTAATGAGTTTAACATTAGCTCCACATTTTACGCGCTATTCGATGCTTCGGAATGTTGGATTCGGTACATTATTAACAGACGAAACGTTTGGTGTGGCCGTAACCAAACAAATGCAAAACGGTAAATTATATGGTCGTTGGATGGATGGTCTAAATATAACAGCGTATGCATTTTGGATTCTATCTTGTATTGCAGGTGCCTTTCTAGGACAATGGGTGGCTAATCCTGAAAAGTGGGGCTTAGACTTTGCACTAATTGCCATGTTTATTGCTCTACTTGTGCTACAACTTAGTAGCGTGGGCAAACATAAAATTATGCATTACCTGATGTTAATTGGCTATATGGTTGTAATTATGTATGGCTTATCATACGTCGTTCCTTCGCATCTAGCAGTGCTTCTTGCCACTGTTATCGTCGCAACGATTGGGGTGGTGACAGACAAATGACGACAACAGCTTCGATGGTGTGGCTAATCATTGGTTGTGCACTAGTGACTTGGTTACCACGCATTATTCCATTTATGTTCGTACGTAGTGTGAAACTACCAGATGTTGTTTTAAAATGGCTAAGCTTCATTCCTGTTTGTATTCTCAGTGCGCTTGTTATTGAAAATTTATTGGATACTGAAAGCAAAAATTTCGTTACATTGGATTTACTTGTCTTTATTACATTTGTGCCTACCCTTATCATTGCACTTGTCACAAAAAGCTTATCAATTACAGTTGTAGCAGGTGTTATTATCATGGCCTACGTCAGATTCTTCATGTAAAGAAATTGTTATATGTGTACCTTTTCACTATAAAAAACCCGCTTAGACGCTTGCGAAAATAGCACAAGATGTAAGACGAAACCATCCACTTTAGGAAAGTTACGTCTTACACAGTGCCCGCAAAATCGGAGCGGATTTTAATAGTGAAGGCAGCAACACAGCCCTCCTTATTTTTTGTGCATTTTGCTCGCTAGCCAAAAGCCAAGCGTTAGCGAAAAAGCATCAACAACAAAAATAATAGGTGGGGAAGTATAACCTGCATATACTGAAGCGGCAATAAGTGCAATAGCCAAACTTAACGCTACATAGCGGTTATACGTAATACGAGTAAACAATAACACGAGCAATGCTGGTAAAAATAATGCTAGCATCATTTTCCCATATAAATCGATCATAGTTCTTTCGGCTCCGCCAACAATAAACCAATTCGATAATGGTCATTGCTGTAAATAACATGCTGCGTTAGGCGAATTTCATTATTCCGATCCAATACCTCTAAACGGCAATGTGCAGCATTTAATTGTAAAGCTTCATATAATTCAACCTCTGTTGTAATCGTGCGTCCGTTTACTTTACGAATACATTCCCCTGCGAGTAAGCCCATTTTTTCTGCTGGTGAATCAGGCAGCACAGCAGCGATTACCGCACCCTTAGTGCTTGGTGCAACCGCATATGACTCTGTCTTATCTTGCCAAGCATAATAAACTGCCATAATAATCCGAATTAATACCCCTAACGCTAACGTTATAAAGCCAATTAACGGTTCAAAATATGATGCAAGTCCACCTACTACAATCAGCTGTCCTAATAATAAGACAGAGCGTCCTATTTTCGGCAACTGAACAACAGGCAGTTCTTTCCTTAACAATTTTGAAAATCCGATAACGACTGGGAATAATACGAGTGCAAAGTGACTATCGCCCAATGTAAATTGCGGCCAATAAGGCAATACCGATGGAATACTATTACCTGGTATGATAAAAAATATAGGTAACACCCAAACATTTCTTGAGCGATATACGATAGCTTGCATTCCGCGCTTCGTATTTTCGATTCTAGGCGTTATTACTTGTTTAGCAGTACGACGAATTAACATACCTTCCACTACTACACTTAGACCTGTTAAAATCGTAATTGTCACAATAGCCCCTTCTAATAAATCGATGCCTTCCAACGAAATCTTCCACCAGGAGAACGACCAGTTGTACTGGTACATCGCCCATAATGCTAACGTTGCCATTGCCATTGTGTAGATGGGTGACAATACATTGATGAAAAACAACAAGAGACCAAGGAAAGATATAGCGGTTAAAATCAATAAGTATGCTTTGGGTACTGTCAGCCCGACACCAAGACTTATTAGTGAAATAACTAAGGCATAAGGCCATCCTCGTTTCCATTGCCCTATCAGCTCGGTCCAACCCCAAATAATACGTCTGTTAAAAAATTTACGCTCTTGCTTTACACGTCTATACCCTAAAAAGATAGCAACTACTATTGCAATATAAACTACTGGGTTCAGTAAAAAGCGGTCAATCGCTGTTACAATTTCTATTAATATATTACTAACCATACGAACACCCGCCGTTTCTATCATGAATACTATGCATTCATTGTATCAAACGACTACTGTCTTGCGTAGTAGTAACTGGTAGAAAGCTTGGTATTTCCCATCATTTTTATTAGTTTGAGTATTTCTATTGTTCGATATTGTGCAGTAGGAAGCTCGTCGCCATTTGGAATTGTAAGTCATTTTGGCGATCTTCTTTATAAGCCTTTAACGTGCCATTTAAACTATTGAAAAAGGTAGAATCGACATACATATCATTATCAGGCTGCGCTAATTTTTGTTGTTCGCGATAGAGTTTTACTGCCTCTTGTGTAGTCTCATCTAAGTAACCATCTAGTCGGTCAATCTGATAACCTAGCTTTTGCAAGGCTTTTTGCGTATAAGCAATTTCTTCGCTCATATCACCTACTTTGAATTGTCCTGTTAACGGATGCAATTGGAATGCAAATAATTCATTTTGTTCAATCACTAATCCAGCTTCAATTCCCTTCCCATGGATCCATTCACGTTTTGGCGTCAGCCATTTATTTGTTGATAGCTTCAGTTCTCCCCCATTGGCTAGAGACCAAGATTCCTGTACTGTGCCTTTCCCAAAGCTTTTAACGCCGACAATGGAAGCACGATTCCAGCCCTTTAACGCACCACTCAGCACTTCACTAGCAGAAGCACTACCACCATTTTGAATAATGACAATCGGAATTTTATTCATCGTACTTAAATAATTTTCATCAAAGCTTTTCGATTCTGTTTTTAATGGTTCCATGGCACCCTCTGCATTTTGCATATAGGCAAATACTTTGCCATTTTCCAATAGTGTACTTAGTAGCGCTGCGACGCTATGTAAATAGCCTCCAGGATTATCACGAACATCAACAACGAGCCCTTCTATATCTTTGCGTAGTAATTTACTCGTTTCTGTCACCCATTCATTTGCTGTCTTCTCTCCAAATAACGAGATTTGAATATAGCCTATTGGCGTATCCTCAATCTTTACTACCTCACTCGTTACTGTTTTATTGGAAATCGCAGCCCGTTCCATCGTCATTTTAATATGTTTATCCTCGCTAGGACGATAGACAACAATTGTAATCTTTGATCCTTTTTCTCCTTGAATCAAATGCATTAATTCACTCATTGTTTTGCCATCTACTTTTACCCCATCAACTTGTACAATTTCATCAAGAGAGCGCATCCCAGCCTTTTCTGCTGGCGACGAACGAACAGGTGATACGACAATGAACTTCCCTTTGTTTTCTGTCAGTTCAATACCAATACCAACACGTTCTTCTGCTAGCATTTGTCGATGTTGCTCGGCTTCTTCCTTCGTGTAATAAGTACTATACGGGTCCTTAATAGCATCAGCCATGCCGCGTAGAGCCCCTTCTACTAATTCTTCCTTTTTAGTACTATACACAGATTTTTTTTCGATTAATTGTAATGCTTCATTAATCGAATCAACCTCAGTCACTTGCACTTTTTTCTCTGCTCCATCTCCATCAAACCAGTCAAAATAAAATCCACTACCTATCAATAAACTGCTGACAAGTACGCCGACTCCTGCCGTAATTTTGCGCAAACCTTCCCTCCTCTGTCTCTTTACTGTATGAATTATATTTTTCAAACATACAAAATAATGTTTTGGTTTTCAGAATTGTTTAGGTGTCTGGCACCCAAACAATTAAAAAACACGAAGATTTCAACGGTCACAACGGAAGCCGCAGAATTCTTCGTGGATTTTACTTAGCTATTTTGAATAATCTTCTGACAAAATTCAGAATTGTTTGGGTGTCTGGCACGCACATACTTAATCTAATGCATTTACAGTGTTTTTTAACATCTCTAAATTCATTGGACCCTCTATCGCTTGCTGAATGGTGCCTGTTGAATCAATAAAATACGTTGTAGGAATCGTAATGACTTGATATTCTGAACCAGCTGCATTTTCAGGGTCCAGTAAAATAGGAAATGTCAGTTCAAAGCCATCTCTAAATGTCATGACTGTATCAATTTTAGCATCGGCTGTGACATCTCGTTCAGCTGATGTTAAGTTGACAGCTAATATTTCAACATTATCTTCCTTGGCATATTGGTCGTAATAATTTTGCATATGTGGCATTTCAGCTTTACAAGGTGGACACCATGTTGCCCAAAAATTGAGTACAACTTTTTTTCCACGCAATTCACTTAATGTCACTTCTTCACCATCTAAGTTTGTTAATGTGAAATCTGGCGGTATATCACCTTTATTTAACCCGACTGTCCGTTCTTCTACTTCTTTACCGAGGGATGCAGATTCAATTTCACGTTCTTTATCAATTTGCTGTTTAACATATGTACCAATCATCGCAACTATTAACAACACGACAATAAGTAACCCAATATTTTTTTTCATTCTTTTCCTCCTATTCGTTGAATTCCTATACCTAATAGAAGTAGTAGGAAGCTTACCCCAACAGCCGTTTGCCAAAAACCAAGTGGCTGTAATGCAGCTACGATACAATAGCCAACGGTATACAGGAATAACGCTGTCTTAGTTGTTGGTACTTTCCATAATATGAAAATCGTTAGCACGCTTAGCACTACTAAAGTGATGAGTTCGCTTTGAAGTGGATTGTCATTCAATAATACCACGAACCATTGATAAATGGATTGCGTTAACATAATTGCCCAACCACACGCCATTATACCCTCAGTGTCAAACTGTAGCTGTTGACGCTTCCGCCAAAATTGTAACAGTATAGCAGCTACCCCTAGTAACACTCCAACTGTTCCTCCATTAAAGTAAAGAAGCGCTAGCGGTTGATTAATGACCGATTGGAAGTCCGTAATAATAAGGCTAAATTTCCAAACGAGTATAAAAGTAAAGATGGCATCTCCATATACCCCTGACCATATTTTCAGAAATTGTATTCGCAAAACAAACCATACGATGAAAAACGCTAGTAATAAAGCAACAGCTGTTGCTGGTAATGTTAATGCACGAATTGAAAACCACTCAGTATTAATCACCTAAACAAATCCTCCATCAATATAGATACTTTTAGCATAGCATAGATGCTTTTACGAAAACTGTTATTTCACACTGTGTTCAAAAAAACTACTAATGGATATATAGAATGTAAATTTTATTAGTACTTTATTTTAAAATACCCCATATCGTATTTTATTGCAATGAACAGATGAAATTCCGTCCACTTTTTTTCGAACGAGTTGGCGCAAATAAAAAAGAGAGCCGCCTTAAACATAAGACGACTCTGTTAATTCTTTATTATAATGGAATATATTTTAGTGGATTCACACTACCAACTGCTTGTCCTTGCCAAGAGCCGATATGAATTTCAAAATGCAAGTGCGGTCCAGTAGAACGACCTGTACTACCCATTGCTGCAATTTGCTGTCCTTGGTTCACTACATCCCCTACACTAACGTTAAAGGCACTAAGATGTGCATAAACCGTTGTATAAATTTGTCCATTGATAGAGTGTGTTAAAATAACAACATTTCCATAAGAACTTAGTGGTGCTGCATAGGATACAACTCCGTCAGCAGATGCCCAAATTGGTGTACCTGTTTTGTTGGCAAGGTCAACACCATAATGGAATTCTGGACCGGCTCCAAGGTTACGCCAGCCGTACGGTGATGTTAAACGACCATTTGTCGGCTTAATCCAAGTACCTTCTGATGCTGGTGCATTCACCGTAGAACCAGAGCTTGAACCCGAGTTCCCAGCCGCCGCAGCAGCTGCCGCTGCAGCTTTACGTTTTGCCTCTTGTTGACGGGCAATTTCCGCTAAACGGTTTTGCTCGGAAATGATTTTTTGCTGTAATTCTGCACTAATTTCCAGTGCCTCTGAATACTCTTTTTCAAGTAATACTTTTTCAGACTTTAGTTTCTCTTGTTCTTTTTCTAGCTGATCAACTAATGTGTTTTTCTCTTTTTTCTGTCCATCTAATGATGCTTTTAAACCTACTAGCTTTGCTTTCTGTTCTTCAAGCTTTTGGCGTTTGCCTTCTAGAACTTGTTTTTGCTCTTCTAAAGTTTGCTTATCTTGTTTTTGATCGCGAATAATTTGACGATCTGCTTCAAGTAATGAATTGACAGCAGAGAAACGATCGATAAAGTCTACGAAACTATTTGAACCGAGTAGTACATCTAAGTAGCTAACTGAGCCCCCAGCTTGAATTGCTCGTGCACGATCTTGTAACAATAAATCACGCTCTTCAATTTTGCGAAGAAGTTCTTCGATAGTTCCTTCTAATGCTTTTATCTCATCATTTGTAGCATTTATTTCAGCCAATATATTTTTAATATCACTATTTGTTTTGTCAATTTCAGCATTTAACGCTTGAATTTGATCTAATAGTTTTTGTTGCTTTTCTTTATTTTCATTAATGGCGTTTTCTTTACCACTAATAGAAGAATTCAATTGATTTTTCTTTGTTTCTACTTGATTTTTCTCTTCTTTTAAATCCGATAAACTATTTGCATACGCTGATGGAGTTTGGATAAAAAGAAGTAGTGCAGTTGTTGCCGCAAATGCTTTTATAGAGTTTTTCGCTATACTTTTCATCTAATGGACTCCCCTTCGATATTTAATTCCCATAAACTTTGCCGTTTTAAAAGCCTTTAAATTGTGGTGCAAATTTAGCTAAGTTTACGCGTCGGCAGAATCTGCTTTTGAAATCTGTGACATTCTTTGGCACCGTTACTACCTGATTTGGCCCTACAAAACGAATGACTATTGCCACAAAGCAAGTTAAATTTTTAAAAACTTACGTACAGACATGAAACTTCCCCATATACCAATTAACACACCAATAAGAAGTATCAGAGCGCTCACTTGGTAAACAAGTGGTGAGAAATCTAATAGTTGCACGAGCTCACCTTGTAAACGAGGTGCAATAATTTTATAAACATTGTGGTAAAGTGTTGCGACAACCGCAATCGGAATAATAGAGCCTAAAATTCCAAGCCACATACCTTCTAAAAGGAATGGAATACGCACGAATGAATTTGTTGCCCCTACTAGTTTCATAATTTCTATTTCATCACGACGCGCGATAATCGTAATACGAATCGTATTAGAGATTAAGAAAATCGCAGTGAATAATAACCCTAAAATCAGCACAAGACCCACATTACGACTAATATTTAGGAAGTTGAAAAGTTTTTCTACTTTACCTTCGCCGTACTTAACATCGTATGTATATTCATACTTATTAATTGTCTTTGCAACTTTTGCTGTTTGTTGTGGATCTGCCGCCTTTACATAAATGACATTTCGTAACGGGTTACTTTGCTCAAAAAGCTTAAAGTCATCCCCAAAATCTTTTACTAACTTTGTCAATTCATCCTCTTTTGTGGAATATGTCATTTCCGCAACATCTGGCAATTTTTTAATCTTTGCTAATAACGCTTTTTCAGCAGCTTCATCTGCCGTTTCGTCGATTAACACTTTTATTTCAACGTCGTTCTCTAAATCAGATGCAACTTTGTTTAAGTTCATCATAATGAGTGAGAATACACCTACTAATATTAAAGTCACCGTAACTGCGCTGACAGAAGCAATTGTCATCCAGCTATTACGTCCAAGTGATTTAATACTTTCTCGAAAATGGCGTTTTACCGTATTAAATTTCATAGCCGTAGTCACCTCCGTGCTCATCACGGACAATCATACCGCCTTCAATCGCTATAACCCGTCGACGAATAGTGTTCACTATTTCACGGTTATGGGTTGCCATTACGATTGTTGTACCCCGTGCATTAATCTCTTCAAATAAATTCATAATCTCCCAAGATGTCTCGGGATCTAGATTTCCTGTTGGTTCATCAGCAATCACAACTTTTGGTACATTGACGATGGAACGTGCAATGGAGACACGTTGCTGCTCACCACCAGAAAGTTCATTTGGGAACATTCTTGCCTTATGTTTTAAGCCAACAAGTTCTAAAACTTCCATAACCCGTCGACGAATTTCTACGGGCTCCTCTTCAATTACCTCTAGAGCAAATGCTACGTTCTCATAGACGTTCAACCTTGGTAATAATTTGAAATCTTGGAAAACAACACCAAGTTGCCGACGCAAAAAAGGTACCTTTTTATTTTTCAAACTGCCCAAATCAATACCATTAACAGTAATTTCACCTGAAGTTGCTTTTTCCTCGCGGTACATTAACTTGATAAATGTCGATTTACCTGCACCACTTGGACCAACAACATAGACAAACTCACCTTGTTTTATATTAACCGAAATGCCATTTGTCGCAACTACACCATTCGGGTACTTCTTTGTCACATTTTTCATTTCTATCATAATTTTTTAAACCACCTAAACCTCTTATATATGTAAGATGTATTCCTTTTTCTATTATAGCACTCAATCTATGATTTTTTATTACAGTTTTATTTCATTCGTTGGAATATTCTCCTAGTTAATTAATATCTTTTGGAATATTTTATATAAATCTATCAAACACCAACAAAATAAAACAGGAATCGATGGAAAGTTCTAGTCGATTCCTGTTTATTGCTTCATTTGAAAATACAAAAGAGCATTCAAGCTGTTTCATCTCCTTGCTTGAATGCTCCTTATTTTACATTTCTTGCTCGTCAGTCGTTGTATAACGTACTAAAACTGCTCCTGTTTTCGACTCGCCTTCAATAAATAGACGATTGGCATCTTCCACTTCTTTATCAAAACGGACTACTTTAGATAAAAATTGATCTTGTGTCTCAATTTTCGACGCATCTTGAATACCGACATCTACTTTACCAAAATTCGTTACAATTTTACCGCTTAACGACATTGTACGTGGTACATATATTTCTACAGCACCTGCAACAGTATGTGCTTTAATTTTTGAAGATTTACTAGAGCATGTTGTCACTACAACATGTCCATTTATAGATTTTGCTTCTACTTCATCTAATGCACCATCTAAATATACGCGCCCATTCAAAGTTTCAGCTTCTAAATCTTTACCACGAACATCCGTTAGTTCGATGGAGCCATTCGATGAATCCACTTCCGCCTTCGTAAATACTAGCTTCGAGCCCTTAATTGCTCCATTCAATGTTTTCAGCTTTAATTGCTCCAGCTCGATATTTTGTAAAGTTACGCCACCATTCATTAAACGGACAGATAATTTATCTAATTTTTCCTTTGGTGCAAGTACTTGTACATTTACTTGTACTAGCTTTAATTGACTTAAAATTCGTAGTGAGTCTTCTTCATTTTTCACAACAAATTGCTCCAAGAAATGATTACGTGTTTCTTCCTCACTATCATTCACTAGAGGTGCTTTGACCTTACAAATAATTTGGAAAGTATCACCTTCACACGGTTCTAATGAAAAATTACCATTCGGTAGCTCAACCATAATATTTTCTATATGCGCTGCTGCAAGTTCTTCGGTATGAGTAAATTCAAACTTATCTCCAAATGGTGAAGAAACATCGAATTCTTTTACTTTTTTTACTGCCGTATTCATCATATCCATAAAGAGTGAGCCAATTTGTGTTAAATCTTTACGAAAATCATGGATTTCATCTTGGAAATGCTTTGTGAAATCTGCCTCTTTCTTTTTTTGTTCTTCTTTAAAGATTGGTTCTTTTTCTGCTGAGGATTGCTGATCCGTATTCGACGTATCGTTCATACTGCTATCAGTGGACTTGCTAGGTTGCTCTAATGCTTCTAATAATGTAATCGCCTCTTGCGCTGAAATAGTTCCTTTTTCCACAAGTTCTAAAATTCGTTGACGTTCATTTTGCATAATGGTATAGCCTCCCACAGATTGTTATATTTATTTATACGTCTCCATATGTGAAAAGTTTCACTGAAAAAAGAAAAAGCATGCACTGTCATACAGTAAAAAAGTTTTCATGCATGCTATCTAGATGTTTTTTTGATACTGTCATTTAAAAAATCTGCTACATTTCCAGAGTGAAAATAAGACTTATGCTAGCTGTGCTAAATGCTTTAGCGTACGAGGTCTTAAATCTCACCCTCAGAAACAGAGCAGATTTTTATAATTTTTTTCTTTTTGCTGTTTGTAAAAAATTTATTTTGTTGCTTCTGTTAAAGCCATTTCCATACGTTGTCGATCACGTATTAAAATCGGTTTTAAATATTTACCCGTATAAGAGCCAGCCACTTCCATTACTTCTTCTGGTGTACCCGTTGCAACAATGGTACCTCCTTTGTCGCCACCTTCTGGTCCTAGATCAATAATGTAATCCGCTGTTTTAATAACATCTAAATTATGCTCAATAACGAGCACCGAATCCCCATTTTCTACAAGTCGTTGTAAAACAATTAGTAAACGCGCAATATCATCTGCATGTAAGCCCGTCGTTGGCTCATCTAAAATATAAAATGACTTACCTGTTGAGCGACGATGTAATTCAGATGCCAATTTGACACGTTGCGCCTCACCACCAGACAGTGTTGTCGCAGGTTGACCTAATTTCATATATCCTAAGCCAACATCAACAATCGTTTGTAATTTACGTTGGATTTTAGGGATATTTTCGAAAAACACGACGGCATTTTCAATTGTCATATCTAAAATATCGGCAATACTTTTGTCTTTATATTTTACTTCAAGTGTTTCACGGTTGTAACGTTTTCCATGGCAAACCTCACATGGCACATATACATCTGGTAGGAAATGCATTTCAATTTTAATAATCCCGTCACCCCGACATGCTTCACAACGGCCACCTTTAACGTTAAAGCTAAAACGTCCTTTTTTATAGCCACGTACTTTCGCTTCATTTGTTGTGGCAAACACATCGCGAATATCGTCAAAGACACCCGTATACGTTGCAGGATTGGAGCGAGGGGTTCTTCCTATTGGCGATTGGTCAATATCGATAACCTTTTCCAATTCATCGATCCCTGATACTTCTTTATGTGCGCCTGGCTTTACCTTTGAACGGTTGAGCTTTTGGGCTAATGATTTATATAAAATTTCATTAATTAGTGTTGATTTACCTGATCCAGAAACACCTGTTACTGCTACAAATAAACCTAATGGCACATCTACTTTGACGTTTTGTAGATTGTTTTCCTTTGCCCCCACTATAGATAATTTACGCCCATTTGGTTTACGACGCTCTACTGGTAGTGGTATAAACTTCTTGCCACTTAAATATTGGCCTGTTAACGACTGTGGATTATCCATGACTTCCTGTGGCGTACCTGCTGCTACAATTTGACCACCATGTACACCGGCGCCCGGTCCAACATCAATCAGATAATCTGCCGCTAGCATTGTGTCTTCATCATGCTCGACAACAATCAGTGTATTGCCGATATCTCGCATATTTTGTAGCGTACTAATAAGACGGTCATTGTCTCGCTGATGTAGTCCAATGGATGGTTCATCTAAAATATAGAGTACACCTGTTAAGCGAGAGCCAATTTGTGTTGCTAAACGAATTCGTTGTGCTTCTCCACCTGAAAGTGTTCCAGCTGCACGATTTAATGTTAAATAATCTAACCCTACATTCACTAGGAAGCCAAGTCTTTCCTCGATTTCACGCAATACGAGTCTCGCAATTTGCATATCCTTTTCAGATAAATCGAGCTCTTTGAAAAACGTATCTGCCTCCTGAATCGAATACTCTGTTACTTGTCCAATATGTTGATCGCCAATTTTCACAGCTAATGTTTCGGGCTTTAATCGGTAACCTTTACAAGATGGACAAGCTTGCTGTGCCATATATTTCTCCATTTGCTCTCGTACATAATCAGAAGTTGTTTCTTTAAAACGGCGCTCTACATTACGCACCACACCTTCAAATTCAATCATCTGATCTCGTACATTGCCAAATTCATTTTCATAATAGAAGCGAATTTTATCTTTACCAGAACCATATAAAATCTTATCCATCTTTTCTTTAGGTAAATCTTTGACAGGTACGTCCATCGGAATCGCGTAATGATCACATACTGCCTTTAATAGTTGTGGATAATATTGTGAGCTTGTCGGCTCCCATGGTGCAATGGCGTGCTCTAATAATGAACGTTCCCAATCTGGCACGATTAGTTCTAAATCAACCTCCTGCGTTGTTCCTAACCCGTCACAGCTTGTACATGCTCCAAACGGACTGTTAAATGAAAACATACGAGGCTCTAGCTCCCCTATTGAAAAACCACATAATGGGCAGGCATGATGTTCACTAAATAATAATTCTTCATGTTCCATGACATCAACAAGAACGCGTCCTTCAGCTAATCGAAGGGCTGTTTCTAACGAATCGCTAAGACGAGCAGCAATCCCCTCTTTAACAACAACACGATCGACTACAACTTCTATCGAATGCTTTTTATTTTTATCAAGATCAATCGCATCATCTAAATCGCGTAATTCACCATCAATCCGTACGCGTACAAAGCCTTGCTTTTTCAAGTCTTCTAGTAACTTAACATGCGTTCCTTTACGACCTGAAATCATCGGTGCCAGTAATTGCATTTTCGTACGTTCTGGATAAACTAATAAACGATCCACCATTTGCTCAATCGTTTGCGATGTAATCTCTATACCATGATTTGGACATATTGGCTTCCCAATACGAGCGAATAGCAAACGTAAATAATCATAGATTTCCGTAACGGTTCCAACTGTGGAACGTGGATTACGGCTTGTCGTTTTCTGATCGATTGAAATGGCAGGCGATAGCCCCTCAATTGCATCTACATCTGGTTTATCCATTTGGCCGAGAAATTGGCGCGCATATGCAGATAGCGATTCTACATAACGACGTTGCCCCTCGGCATAAATCGTATCAAACGCTAAGGAAGACTTCCCAGAACCCGATAAACCTGTTAACACGACTAATTGATCACGTGGAATTGTGACATTTATATTTTTTAAATTATGTGCTCGTGCGCCTTGCACGACGATTTCTGTATTTTTCACAAGCCAATCACCCTTCTGCTTTCAATTCAAATATTGTATCTCGTAGTTCAGCTGCTCGTTCGAAATCAAGCGCTTTAGCCGCTTCCTTCATCTCTACTTCAAGAGATGCCAACAATTTCTCTTTTTCTGCCTTCGTCAACTTCTTGCCTTTCGTTGCCTTTGTAACATAAGATTCCTCTTCCTCTGCCACTTGTGTCGCACGAATAACATCCGGAATCTTTTTGACAATTGTTTTCGGTGTAATGCCATGTTCCTCATTGTAGGCCATTTGAATTGAACGACGACGTTTCGTTTCCTCAATCGCCTTTTTCATCGAATCTGTCATATTATCTGCGTACATGATAACATGTCCATTTGCATTACGTGCCGCACGACCAATTGTTTGAATAAGCGAACGTTCCGAACGTAAAAAGCCTTCCTTATCCGCATCTAAAATCGCCACGAGCGATACTTCAGGAATATCTAAACCTTCACGCAATAAATTAATGCCGATTAGTACATCATATGTACCTTTACGAAGTTCACGAATAATTTCAATCCGCTCTAATGTCTTAATCTCTGAATGTAAGTATTCCACTTTTAAGCCCATTTCCTTCAAATAAGCAGATAAATCTTCCGACATTTTTTTCGTCAATGTTGTAACGAGGACACGTTCATTGCGCGCAATACGGTCATGAATCTCGTCAATTAAATCATCGATTTGCCCTTCAATCGGGCGCACGTCAATTAATGGATCAAGTAACCCTGTCGGACGAATAATTTGTTGCACCATTTCTGGCGTATGTTCAAGTTCATATGGACCAGGCGTTGCTGATACATAAATGGCTTGATGAATGTGTCGTTCAAACTCCTCGAAACGCAAAGGACGATTATCTAGTGCAGAAGGCAAACGGAATCCATGCTCCACTAGTACCCCTTTTCGTGCTTGGTCCCCGTTATACATACCCCGTACCTGTGGTAATGTCACGTGACTCTCATCGACAATAAGCAAAAAGTCTTCTGGGAAGTAATCGAGTAATGTGTATGGTGTTGCACCAGCTTCACGCAATGTTAAATGACGTGAGTAGTTTTCAATACCTGAACAAAAGCCCATTTCACGCATCATTTCTAAATCATAGCGCGTACGCTGCTCTAAACGCTGTGCTTCCAATAGCCTATCTTCTGCTCGCAATAACGCAAGACGTTGTTCTAATTCTTGTTCAATATTGTCAATCGCTTTCAGCATTTTTTCTTCGCGTGTAACGAAGTGGGAAGCTGGGAAAATTGCTACATGGTCGCGATCTGCCAATATTTCTCCTGTCAACGCATCGACTTCTCGAATGCGATCAATCTCATCTCCGAAAAATTCCACACGAACGCAATGTTCATCACGAGAGGCTGGGAAAATTTCGACAACGTCACCTCGCACACGGAACGTCCCGCGTGTAAAACTAATATCATTACGTTCATATTGCACGTCTACTAATTTCCGAAGCAATTGATTGCGTTCAATCTCCATACCTGTTCGAATCGATACAACCAATTCGCGATATTCTTCAGGAGAACCTAAACCATATATACAAGACACTGAAGCAATAATGATGACATCATCCCGTTCGAAAAGAGCCGATGTGGCTGAGTGACGCAGCTTGTCGATTTCATCATTAATACTTGAATCTTTTTCGATATACGTATCTGTTTGTGGAACATACGCTTCAGGCTGAAAGTAATCATAATAACTCACAAAGTATTCAACTGCATTATTTGGGAAGAACTCTTTGAACTCACTATATAATTGACCTGCTAGTGTTTTATTGTGGGCCATAATCAGCGTTGGTTTTTTTACTTGCTGAATAACATTAGAAATCGTAAATGTTTTGCCCGTTCCTGTTGCACCAAGCAAAGTTTGATGTCGTTTCCCTTCACGTACACCCTCCACTAATTCCGCTATCGCCTGTGGCTGATCCCCGTTAGGCTGATATGGCGCCTGTAAATCAAATGTTTGCACGCATGTTCCCGTCCTTTCCTTCCAATTTGTACATTTATTTTAGCATAGCAGTACTAAAATATCGAACATTTAACGAACGAATGTTTGTTATTTTTCTCAATTTCGGATTTCTCACTTTATTACAACGCATTTATTATTTGTCATTACTCGTCACTAATTCTAACGCTATCATTCATTTTTCTAGAAGCTAAATACTTTAGCTCCTTGTATCCATGATTAGATATATACCCATTCTTTAATCATACAATTCTATAAATTTACAAATGACAAAGACAATTATCCTTATTGCCCTATTAATGCAATAAGGCACTTTCTATTTCGTTGCAGACAAAAAAATCCGCTCCCCGTTAACGGAGAGCGGTCTTATCGTATTATTCACTTGCTATTTTGTGTAATGCCTCTAGTTCAGCCGCGTATAGATGAAAAGCCTTTTCATCTCGTTCATCGAGTGTTCTATCTATCAGAACCATTAGCTGTTCTTCACGATGCATACGCTGGATATGATTTAAAAATAAATCTAAATAAATCTCGTTCAATAATTTCTCTGCCTCATCAACTTTTTTCGACTGACCAACGGCTTTTAGAAAATCTGTGTACGAATAATATTTATCCAACGATCTCCACCTCGATCCTTTTCTAAATTATAAGAAAATTCAGACCAAATTGCAACGTTAAACAAATTAAAATCAACTATCATTTATTAGAATTATAGCGTATTTTTAAGCAAATTTCTAAAGAAATAGTATCAATTTCTAGACATTTTCGTTTTTTATCCATATTTTCAGTATTCGTCTTGGTCATTTACACTACAAATAAATATTCCCAAAAGGAGGCATTACATATATGTCCAAAAATTATGTAAATGGTTATTTAATGTCTTTCAATACTTACTTATTACAACCGATTCAACATGAATCGAAAATTTTCACAAGGGTCATCGACAAGCATAATGAGTTAATTGTGACACGCAAGCCTTTGCATGTTTTACGAAAGTCATGCATTTCATTGGGCACAACGTATGAAGCAGCAAAATTTTCTGCGAAACGTTTTTTTGGCAATCAACATAAACTGCCAATTGTTGTTGCTTATGATTATGGCTTTCCTTGCATTTTTTTGCCGACCTACTCGCCAAACTCTATACATAATATTTGGATTGGACTTCATGCCATTTCAAATATTTCACCAAGCAACGATGGTTGTATTATTACGTTGAAAAATGATATGAAAATCGAGCTTCCTATTAAATACGGCTCGATTAGTAAACAATTTGTCAATGCCTCTATGCTCTATAAACATTATATGGAAGAGCGCAAGCAACTTAGCCATGATGCCCCCTATCACCCTCCATTTTGAAGTGCCTGACACCTAGAATATTCAGAATTGTTTGAGTGCCTGACACCTTAAAAAACCTCAGAAGCTTATGCCTCTGAGGTTTTCATTCATTATCCGATTTTAGAACGTAAATAGGCATTGATGAATGGATCTATATCTCCGTCCATTACGGCTCCTACATTCCCTGTTTCTTCACTTGTACGATGATCTTTCACCATTGAGTATGGATGGAACACGTATGAACGAATTTGAGAGCCCCAGCCTATTTCCTTTTGCTCTCCACGAATTTCATCAAGTTGTGCTTGTTGCTTGTCAATTTCTAATTGGTATAACTTACCTTTTAACATCGTCATGGCTTTTTCACGGTTTTTAATTTGTGAACGCTCTGCTTGACATTGAACAACAGTACCTGTTGGAATATGTGTAATACGGACAGCTGAATCGGTTGTATTAATATGCTGACCACCTGCACCTGTTGCACGATACGTATCAATTTTTAAATCCTCGGTACGAATATCCACTTCAATATTGTCATCAAATTCAGGCATGACATCACATGATACGAATGATGTATGACGACGACCTGATGAATCAAACGGTGAAATACGTACTAAACGGTGTACGCCTTTTTCAGCCTGTAAGTAACCGTAAGCATTATGTCCTTTAATAGATAATGTTACCGATTTAATACCTGCTTCATCACCTGGAAGATAATCGACTGTTTCTACTTTAAAGCCACGTTTTTCAGCCCAACGCGTGTACATACGAAGCAACATCGAACCCCAGTCTTGAGACTCAGTACCACCAGCACCAGGATGCAGCTCTAAAATCGCATTGTTATGATCGTAAGGTCCACTTAATAATAATTGCAGTTCAAAATCATTCATTTTTTGTTGGAATTCCGCTAGCTCATTGCCTAGCTCCTCCTGCAATTCTTCATCAGGCTCTTCACGTAATAACTCCAGTGTCATATCTAAGTTTTCATGTGTATCGACTAATTCTTTATATTCATTAACAATGGCCTTCAAGCCATTCCCTTCATTAATGACTACTTGTGCTCCTTGTTGATCGTCCCAGAAACCAGGCTCTAACATCATTTCATCTAATTCCTGAATACGTGCCTCCTTGTTTTCTAAGTCAAAGAGACCCCCTAAAGTCCGCCAATTTAGTGGCTGTAGTGTCTAACACATTACGTACATCTGCTAATTCAATCATTGTTAAATCCTCCGAACATTTTTAATGGATATTATAAGTAAAATCCGTATCTTTTTATTATAGCGTTTTTGAGGCGGAAAACATACTATTTTCAATATCTCCATAGGTTGCGCTTAAAAAAGAGAAAGCCTGAACAAAAAATAGTAGTACAAACTAGCTTAGCTTGTGCTACTACTTTCTTGTGTAATTTCACTAATTTAATTTTCCAAGTAAACTTTTACGCGCTTCCGCATGAATCTTTTGATCACAATGTTCGCAAGTCAAACGTCTATTACGATTCACCTTATAAAGTTGATATTTCCTTGTTCCTTCTAAAAGCTTAAACGGTTTCTTACAACAAATACAAGTCGTTTCGTAATAAATCATCCATTTCCACCCTTTCGTATAAACAAGTATTATTCATTTGTATCCAAATGTAGCCCTTGAACTAAAATAGTCCACTAGAAAATTTCCTGCAATTGTTAATAGTTGTTAGCATTTGAAACAGCATGAAGAAAAATAAAGATGCAATCTTACTTCCGAGAGTTATCATGGGGTAATTATACGTGGTTAATATCTAGCTCTCATCTTGCTTTGGTTCATCCTCCAATTTAGAATGGATAGCCATTCGTTGAAAAACTTTGACTCGATCAAATTGTACAAGTAAATGCTTTGTACGCTTTTCAAGCTTATATTTTAATAAGAACGCCCTTTGAATACGGTATTCAAATGCTTTTGGGCTAACATCCACAATAATCTCTTGGCCGTTCATAAAGAGCACCTTTGTTTGCTTTTTATCAACTGCGATATAGTCGTCGATATGATGCACAGCAAACCAAATGCATTCAGGATGTAAGGGCGACTTACTAGGGAACCATAAAATATTAAAACGCTCATGGACAACAATAGGATTTTTATTCAGCTTACCTAATATCATCTTAGAGCCATCAAATGCCCCTCGTAGGCTAGATCCAAAATAACGAAGATTAAAATCCATTAATCTCGTAGGTGATAATTTAGAAATATATTGAAAGTCTCTTTCAATTACACGTGTACATAAATTTCCAAAGGCATCATACTCAGGCATATACAACATAGTTTCACTACTCATAATGTCTCCACAATTATAATGCAATGATTACTCCTCCTTAAATATCATGTCTATTATCTGAATTAAAAAGGAATGTACATGTATCTTGTTGTAACCTATGTACTTCCTCGAGCATACCCTCGAGAGTTTTGTCTACTGAAGATCTATTCACCTCCCTTTTAGTCAAAAAAGAAAGTTCACGTGGACTTAATGAAATCATTCAGTAATTTGCTATACTATTTACTTTCATTGTACTAAATACCTATTGTTACAATTATTGTATACCCTTAATTATCTATTGTCTATTAATTCTGACTTTTAACTCCATATTTTCTAGGAATAGATAAAAAAAGATCAACTCAACCTCCGTTGAATTGATCTTTTACTATTATTTATTGACCTGCACCATGACAGTTTTTAAATTTCTTCCCACTACCACATGGGCATAAATCATTTCGACCAATATTTTCTGCCTTACGTACAGGTTGTTTTTTCGGTGCTGGAGAACCGTCTTCTTTCGGATTCACAGCCTGACCTTTGGCAACCTCTTCACGTTCTAAGTTACTGCGAATTTCGGCTTTCATCGCATATTTCGCTACATCTTCACGAATGGAAGCGACCATATCCTCAAACATAGCAAAGCCTTCTTGTTGATATTCGCGTAATGGATCATTTTGACCATAAGCACGTAAGTGTATCCCTTGTCGTAATTGATCCATTGCGTCAATATGGTCAATCCACTTCGTATCAATCGAACGCAATAAGATAACTTTTTCAAACTCACGCATACGCTCTGGTGTAAGCTCTGCTTCTTTTTCATCATAGCGTTGATGCACAGCGTCAGAAATAAGTGCAATAATGTCTTCAGCAGATTTACCTTGGAAATCAGCTACTTTTAATGTACCCTCTTCTAATAGATTTGCGGACACATAATCCTCAATTGCTTTTAAGTTCCAATCGTTCTGCTGCTCTCCTTGTGTATAAAGGCCAACAACATTATCAATTGATTCCTGAATCATGGACTCTACAAGTACACGCATATTTTCTGTTTCTAAAACATCATAACGTTCTTTGTAAATAATCTCACGTTGCTGACGTAAAACATCATCATATTGTAGTAAACGTTTACGTGCATCGAAGTTATTCCCCTCAACACGTTTCTGCGCTGATTCTACAGCTCTTGATACTACTTTCGATTGTAATGGTTGAGAATCATCCATTCCTAATCGCATCATCATCGACTTCATATTGTCAGAACCAAAGCGACGCATTAAATCATCTTCCAACGACAGGTAGAATTGCGTAACCCCTGGATTCCCTTGACGTCCAGAACGACCACGTAGCTGATTATCGATACGACGTGATTCGTGACGCTCTGTACCGATGACTGCTAAACCACCAATTTCTAATACACCTTCACCAGGTTTAATATCAGTACCACGACCAGCCATATTCGTTGCAATCGTAACGGCACCTTTTAAACCAGCATTGGCGATAATTTCCGCTTCGCGTTCATGGTTTTTCGCATTCAATACGTTATGTGGAATTTTATGTTTATTAAGCAACTGCGAAATAATTTCCGATGTTTCAATCGCAACTGTACCGACAAGTACAGGTTGTCCTGCCTTATGACGTTCAGCAATGTCAGCCGCCACCGCTTTATATTTCCCTTCCATCGAAGCGAAAATTAAATCTGGACGGTCATCACGCGCGATAGGCTTATTCGTCGGAATCGCAATAACACTCATATTGTAAATATTACGGAACTCTTCTTCTTCTGTTTTCGCTGTACCTGTCATACCCGCAAGTTTCTGATACATACGGAAATAGTTTTGGAATGTAATTGTAGCCATTGTCATCGATTCATTTTGAATCTCAACGCCCTCTTTAGCTTCAATTGCTTGATGGAGTCCATCCGAATAGCGACGCCCTTTCATTAAACGTCCCGTAAAGCCGTCAACAATGACAATTTCGCCATCTTGGACTACATAGTCAACATCATTATGCATACTCACATGTGCCTTTAGTGATTGGTTAATAGCATGATTTAATCGTACATGTGTTAAATCAAATAAATTGTCGATACCAAATGCTTTTTCGGCTTTTTCTACACCAGCATCCGTTAACGTAACACCTTTTGTCGACTCTTCATATGTGTAATCTGTATCTGCACTTAACATGCGGACAAATGCATTCGACTGCTTGTACAATTGTGCTGATTTCCCAGCCTGACCCGAGATAATTAATGGCGTACGTGCTTCATCAATTAAAATCGAGTCAACCTCATCGATAACAGCATAGTGTAACGGACGTTGCACACGCTCTTCTTTATAAAGCACCATATTGTCACGTAAATAGTCAAACCCTAACTCATTGTTTGTACTATACGTAATATCCGCTTCATATGCAGCGCGCTTCTCTTCTTTTGACAAACTGTTTAAATTTAAACCTACAGTAAGGCCTAAGAAATTATACAGTTGGCCTATCTCAGCAGCGTCACGACTAGCCAAGTATTCATTGACTGTTACAACATGCACGCCTTTGCCAGTAATAGCATTTAAATAAACCGCCATCGTCGCAGTTAACGTTTTACCTTCACCGGTTTTCATCTCCGAAATATTACCTTCATCAAGTGAAGCAGCACCCATGATTTGCACGCGGAAAGGATACATGCCTAATACACGTTTGGACGCCTCACGACTCACCGCAAAAGCTTCAGCACGAATAGAATCTAATTTTTCGCCATCTGCATAACGCTTTTTAAATTCTTCTGTCTTCGCTTGTAGTTGGTCATCTGAAAGCTGTTCCATTTGAGAAGCGAACCCCTCAACTTGGTCAGCGATTTTTTCTAATTTTTTTAACTCACGTTTATTGAAATCAAATAATTTATTTAATAGGTTTGCCATGAATATTTTTCACTTCCTATACGAGTCTCAAATTTCATTTTACCATTGTGTAACAGTTTCATGCAAACAGTGTCCTTAAAGCGCTAACTAAAATGGGATAAAGTAAGTTTAATTCATTAACTTACATTAATTACCATTTGTAATAATTGTACTGCATATTCCATAAAAAACCTCTCGCTATAGTGAGGCTACAACAAGAGGTAAAAAAATATTTCTTTTTATTACTAACTCTTTAATAAAACAATCATATGAGCCATCGTTGAATAACCGCTCTCGTTAAGCATTTCGCGAACATTTTGTAAATAAGAAACGTTATGTTCAATTGTTTTCGCATAAGATTGGATTAGTTTAATAACCAACTCCGTAGTTAATCCTTTATGATGCCCTGCCATTCCAATTAAATGAAGCTTGATGATTGAAATATTTACCGATAACATAACAAAACTTTCAAATAAATTAGGCTGATCAAATGGGAATAAATTTTTAAATACATAATTTACAGCATAATTTTCAAGTATATATTCGTACTCTCTCATAAATGGAACATAATATTCGGCATAAAATCTTTTATACAATAAAACAGAGTCATTAATATCTGTTTCATCATTTAGCTGTAAGGAATTTATCATATCATTCACACAGTCCAAATAACGTTGGCTCGAAATGCCACCCATTAAACGGTAACTCACAAGTTCTTTTGCCATATTCATTTGAAATGATAGATTTTCTGGTAAATTTAATAATAATTCAATTTTCTCATCATCATTTAAAATATTTTTATATCGAGTCATTATAGGTTCTAATTGTAATGCCCAATCCATTATTGGTATTTCGCTTATTTTTTGAAAAAACATGCCAATCACTATTAATCGCACATCTAAAGATTGCTTACGATTTTGTAACATTTCGATTGTAAACATTCTTAGTTCCCAAAAATACTTTTTATCATTTGAATGGAGTCTTGCTTCAACTAATATATTTTTCTTTATTTGTTCTTCATCTATAATAAAATCAATGCCTGTCTCATTAAGTAAAATTAATCTTGCAGCCTCTGGACATGATGGTGTCAAACTTTTCTCGAGACGGTTATCCACTTCTTTTAGGGTTCTTGGATACACCGAACATGTATTGCATAAAAAATCTTCTCCAAGTTCCGCATGTATTTTGCACCAACCATCTTCAGTCAGCATAGTACATACATTATTTTCAGTCATTTTAATTTTTCCATAAGAGGAATCAGACGGATTTGAACGCTCTCTAGTTATGTATTTTTTTAATTCTTCTTTAATCCCTGGTTTACTAATATTACGATATTTTTGAAAGGTTGTTTTATCAACAGTAACTTTCCAACCTGCACAACAAGTGTCTTCACATGAAGCACCTATACATGAAAACTTCGTTAAATATTCCGGTATTAATATTTCTCTACTCATATATCTCACATCCTTATTTATAATTAATTTTATCTTAATAAAAAAACTCCCGCCAATGCGAGAGTTCTTTTTACTATTTTAATGTTTAAGTTGTTTCAATTAAGCCGTACTTGCCATCTTTACGTTTGTAAACAATGTTTGTACCATTTGATTCAGCATCAGTGAAAATATAGAAATCATGTCCTAACATATTCATCTGTAACACCGCTTCTTCTTGATCCATCGGTTTTAAATCAAATTGTTTTGTACGTACAATAGAATACTCGTCATCCTCTGTTACTGTATCAGCTACAGCTTGTGTTGTAGCAAAATAAAGTCCTGCACCTTCACGCTCACGGAATTTACGGTTTACTTTAGTTTTATGTTTGCGAATTTGTCGTTCTAATTTATCAACAATTAAATCAATTGCAGCATACATATCGTTATGACGTTCTTCTGCACGAAGTGTTAAGTTTTTCATTGGAATTGTAACTTCCACTTTTGTTTGTTTGTCATTGTAAACCTTTAAATTTACGTTAGCATTGGCGTTAACATCTTCGTTAAAATAACGTTCAACTTTTTCGATTTTATTTTCAACATACTCTCGAATAGCTGGAGTTACCTCAATATTTTCACCGCGAATGTTAAAGTTTAACATGTAAACTCCTCCTTTATAACTGCTATACTTTATATTTCTACACAAGTGTGTGAAATTCCTCTAAAATAATTCTTTTTTTCACAAGAAATTTTAAGAATTGATTTTTTTCATCTTGGCTTCTGCTGCCTCTTTTTTACGGCGGGCTTTTAGCTCATCAACAATCAAATCCTCAACAGCACCCTGATTATTGAAAAACACACCATATTGTTTCCCATTGCCATAAGGGCGGCTCCAAATAACCTCTCCATATACGCGAATTTCTCTTGTATCCAAAACAAAACGCAAATCAAGTGGTGCAGGACGTAAACCTAAATCGACCTCGGTAAACATCTTTAATCCCCTCGGACTAATATCTAACAAATCAGCGATTGCCGTTTGTGCATGATTCACTTTGCCATTTTCATATACCGCAAAAGTCATATTAACTGGCTCGTCAAATTTAAACCGGAAGCCTTCTTGACGTTTAAATTTCATTTTCCCCACCCCAATACTTTTCAAACATATCATTAGCTTGATTATGACATGAAAGAATGATTTTCATCTAGAGGGAATTAGTAACATATTTGACCATTTAATGACCTAATTTATAACTAGATGGACTATTTCCCTTGTCGAATTTTGTGTTATCGTAATTACACTATCTATTACAAAGAAAAGAGACCATCATCTAGCGATGGTCTCTAATTTTTTTATTAAACTTGTGCATTATTCCCATTACCGAATTGTTGCTGTCGATTAATGCGAATCACTTCTTTCCATGTATCACGGAATTCCGTCACAAATCCTTCAACTTCTTCAATGATACTAACATCATTTTTGATATTTGCTTCTACTAAACGGCGATTCATATATTCATAAAGAGCAAACATATTTTTCGACACTTCAATGTCCATATTAAGTGTTGCCATAAGCTCACTAATAATCGCTTGTGCTTTTATTAAATAAGTATTTTTGTCTTGAATATTCTTATCTTGAATCGCAAGTTTAGCTTTACTTAAAAATTTTAAACACCCATTATAAAGCATTAATGTAAGCTCACCAGGTGAAGCAGTTGTGACACTATTTTGCTTATACGCGTTTTGTGCTGTTAAATTTGCTGCCAAGAATGGACAACTCCTTTTAGATGTTACTTATTTACTATTTTAAACCATTCAACGAAGAAAAGCTAATGGTGAAATTAATTTTTCTTATCGTAATACATCCCGTCCATAACACGGACATTGCCATATGGATTGAAATATTGCGCTTCACTTTTTTTCGTTTTTTGAAGGTTTGCCATATCCTGCTTTACTGCACTCATTACAGCAGCCAACCGTTCTTTTATACCATTATCTAATTCAAGCAAAGTACGATGAACACGATCTTGTTCATCAAAATGAAAACCTTCTTGTTTTAAATCATTGATAATTATTCCACGCTTGTCCAACAGATTATTAATCTTATCTACATAGTCATCACGGTCTTCGCCATTAGGGATATCACCTAATAATTTATATAGATTCGCAGATGCCTGCAATAGTTGATTTGTAAGTTGCATAAACTTCTCCTACCTTGCCTAGTTAAAAACTTGATCATCCTTGCGCGAACAAGCTTGATTGAGAATTTGCTTTATTAATCGCTGTTTCCATTGCAGTGAATTGCTTCCAATAGCGAGACTCAATATCTTCTAATTTTCGCTTCCAAGTACTAATTCGACTTTCTGTATCTACCAAGTTTTTCCCGATAGCATATTGCGCGTCAGTCATCGTAGAGCGACCAGCTTTTTTCTCAATAGTAATTTCAAAAGATTTCATAGATTCACGTAATTTATCGATATAACCACGTGTATCGACCGTTTTACCATCTACTATATCTTCTTTTTTACCTTCACTATTTTTAAACAACTTTTCAACTGCATCTGGATCTTCTTCTAAAACTTTGCGCAATTTTATTTCGTCTATTTGCAATGTACCGCCATCATTATAGTTTTTAGATGTAGTTATTCCAATACTAAATAACGTATTATATTTAGAGTCGATAGCTGGATTAGATTGATACACTAGTGCACGCATATTAGATAGTCCTTCACGGATAAGCGTATCGCCTCGAAGTAAGCCACTCTTAGCTTTTTCTTCCCAAAGTTTAACTTCATTTTCGGACATACCTTCTTTTTGCTCGCTAGTTAATGGTTTATAATCACGATATTTTGTTTCTTTCGTTTGATCATTTAAATCTTTTATAAAGCCATTATAAGTAGTGACAAATTCTTTAATTTTAGTCATAATATCGTCAACATTTGTTGTTGAAGTCATTGTCACCGCTTGCGCTTTTGGTGCGGCATTGACCTTTGTGTCGTCTACACTACCATCAGGGTTTAAAATACCAGCTGCACTAGCATCTGCTTTTGCTGCAGTTTGTGTACTCGTAGCCTCATTTAAACGTGTAACAGCTGCTTTTTCATCAGCATCTGCAGTTAAGTACTCTTTACGTAAAATATTTTGTTCCGCAAGTGAATTAAATTCAATCTTTTTTTCTGGTGTTAAATTATTCCAAACTTCTTTTTGTTTCTCAGTTAAATCTTCAACTCTCTTAGAACCATCTTGCAAACCTTTAATTAAAGTATCGCCAAATTGACTATATTTTTGTTTTAAATCATCTGCTTGCGCTTTTTCAGAATATGTTTTTAACGTTGCAGAATCTGTTGCAATTAAATTAGTTAAATCATCTTTACTTAATGATTTTAATGCATCTTTTACTTCTTGTGTAAATTCCGTATTATCGTCTATATCTTTACGAATTTTATCAATTGAATCATTGCTGTTATACGAGAAGCGTTTTAGTGCATCAATAGCATTTTGATCAAAATCTTTTAATTTTGTACCATACTTTGCATAATCAGCTTGAGCTTTAAAATCTGCTAGTTGAGCTTTATTAGAATATAAAGCTTCCAGTGTTTTGTCATCAAATTTCTTTAACTTTGCTTTACTTTCATCACTTAAAGTACTTCCATCAATATTGTCTTTAATTCCTTGGACAGATGACTGATTTTTAATGAAATCAATTTCATCTGTTGATAAATTTCTCCATGTATCACTTCCAAGTTTATTGTATTGGACTTGTTGTGACAAAGATAATGTATTACCAAAAGCATTTTTATATGCTGTTTCATGATTAGCTGTGTAACTAATAATATCACTAGCACCATAAGCATTTTGCTTAGTTATAAGATTTGCTTGTTTAGTTGCTAAATTGTCAGTAGCATTTTTAAATTCTTCAACAGCGGCTTTATATTTATCTGAAATCGTTTGAAGACCATTGAATGTATCTTTTAACGTTACATTATAGCCTGAAATCAAAAACGTATTCGTTGTACGTTCTGTTGCTATGCCGTTCACAGTGAAAATAGCATTTTTCCCTTCTGTATTTTGAACTTTACTAGGGTCAGCAAATCCTAACTTATTGAAAATATCTACTCCACCTGTAACTTTGATTTCCTCATCGCCTTTAACATCACCAGTGTTTTTGGCAGTAAAGGAGAATCGGCCATTTTCAAATACAGCACTAATTCCTGCATTACTAGAATTCACTTTACTAATAAACTGATCCACTGTCATATCAGAAGTAATTTCAATTTTTGTTGCCTCACTTGCTAATTGACCGTTCTTTTGAATAGCTTTAAATTCAATAGTCCCTGTTGCCCCTAAATCAGCCATTTTCGTAGAACCTACAGCATTTACTTGCTCCCCTACTTTACGAGCTGCAGTAGCTAATTGTGAAACACCCTCAATTGAAAGTGTTCCCGCAGCACTCCCAGTTGCAGTTGCAGATACTAAATTAGAGTTTGAACTAGCTGCGTTTTTAGAAAGGAAGCTTTTTAATACTAAATTATCTGCAATATAAGTATCAAATGTTTTTAATTTTGTATTTATACTACGATATGCGTCACGCTGCCACTCATATGTTTGTTTCTTTTGATATAATTTGTTTAATGGTGCTTTTTCAGCATTCATTAATTTTTTTACAATTGAATCTATATCCATTCCTGATGCTAATCCACCGATTCGATTTACCATTTTAATTTCCTCCTAAATATGCTTATATTTTTTCGTCTACAATCATTCCTAATAACTTTTGCATCTCATAAAAAGCATCTAAAAGTTTTTTTGGGGGGATTTCCTTTACAACTTCTTCTGTTTTAGTATCAACAACTTGTACAAAGTAACGATCTAACCCGTCGTGTAAAACAAATTTAGAAGCATTATGATTGATTTGTAAAAATTCATTTACGGTGTCTACTGCATGTTGCAGCTTCTCTTTAGATATTTCTTGTACATCAGCAGTAGGTAGATCTTCACCCTGTGATTGCGTTACTAATTGAGCTTTACTAGTAGTCATCGTAGTTTCCTCTATAACGGTTTTCTTCGCAACTGTAGATGACGCTGCAGTTCCTACATCTGTAGATTGTCCTTGAGCTGCAATACGCATAATATGTAACCTCCTAAACTTTTCTTATTCTTATATTTAATATCGGAAGTTTTTAGGAATGTTTCACTTTTTTACTGTAAACTACTTTTAATGATACTTTTTCAATAAAAAAGGCCTTTAGTTCAAAATGTATATCTGAACTAAAGACTTCTAATATTTTCGACTAACATAAAATTAAAAATATAACATACTTGTGACTAATATAAATCTCATTTTTACCATAATTTCCAAAGATAGTACTCAAATTATTTTTTTAAAATAGTTTTATAATAAAAAGCACTTATAATGAAACCACTTCTTTTAATTTCTGCACAATATAATGAATGTCATCATCAGTTAAACCAGGATGTATAGGCAATGTTAACGCTTTTTCATACCATTCCTCCGCCACTGGACATAGTCCCCGCTCATAACCAAGGTTTTGATAATACGGATGCCAATAAACGGGTATATAATGCACGTGGACACCAATATTTGCTGCGCGCATAGCATCAAATACTTGTTTCCGATTTGCTTCATCTAATTGAATCATATACAAATGCCAGCCGGATTCAGTACCCTCTAATTGCTTAGGTATTGTAATTCCAGAAACTTTGTTAAAGGCTTCATTGTACTTTGCAACAATTTCTTGTCTCCGCTTAATAAAGTGATCAAGCTTTTTCATTTGTGAAACACCGAGTGCTGCCTGTAAATCTGTCATTCGATAATTATATCCTAATTCTGTCATTTCATAATACCAGTCACCTTGCTCTTTAGCATAAACTGTTGGCTCAATTCCATGGCTTCGGAACTTTAATAATTTTTTATAATAATTTTCGTTATTTGTAACTATTACGCCACCTTCTGCTGTTGTTACAGGCTTTACAGGGTGGAAACTAAACATTGTCATATCTGCCTGTGTTCCAATCTTAAGCCCTTTATAGCTGGCGCCAAAAGAGTGTGCACCATCTTCAATAACAACGAGTTTATGCTCCTTGGCAATTTCCATAATTGCATCTATATCGACAGGTTGGCCAGTAAAATCCACAGGAATAATTGCCTTTGTTTTTGATGTAATCTTTGAACGGATTTGTTCAGGATTTATATTATACGTACGTTCATCAATGTCTGCGAAAACGACTGTGCCTCCAACATAACGCACACTATTTGCACTTGCAGCAAAAGTAATAGGAGAAGTAATTACCTCATCCCCTTTTCCGATTCCAGCTGCGTAACAAGCACCATGTAAAGCTGCTGTTCCATTGCAAAATGCTACTGCATATTTTGATCCAACATAATCTGCCACATTTTGCTCAAACTGTGCAATTTTCGGTCCTTGAGTTAAGTAAGGCGAACGCAATGTTTCTATAACGGCTTGAATATCCTCTTCATCTATATTTTGACTGCCGTATGAGATAAATCGAGGTGAATTATTCATAGTAATAACTCCCAACTTAACGGTGTTCCTTTTTTTACGTCCTGCTTAATTGCTTTACCAATGACTAAATCATAGTACTTCGTTGGCAAACCAAGTCCTGGTCGAACGTTGCGAACATTTTGTTCAGTTAATATATCGCCGGCTTTTAAATCTTCACCAATATATAAAGAACGACGGAATTTTGCTGATTCCTTTTCCGCATTTGTTGGTCCATAGCTTACATTCCCTAAACTTTGCCATGCACGCTCTGTTTCTTCCACTAACATTTTTAATTCATGGGGTTCCATCGAAAAGGCAGAATCAACTCCACCTTCAGCACGAGATGTTGTAAAATGTTTTTCAATTACCGTGGCTCCAAGTGCCACTGCGGTAACCGATACACCAACCCCCATTGTATGATCTGATAAACCTATTTCTGTACTAAACATTTCTCTTAAATGCGGTATCGTTACTAAATTCGAATTGGCAGGTGTAGCAGGATATGTACTAGTGCACTTCAGTAAGATAATTTGGTCATTGCCTTCTTCACGAGCAGCACGAACCGCTTCATCTAGTTCAGCAGCTGTCGCCATACCTGTTGAAATAATCATTGGTTTTCCTGTTCGCGCTACTTTTCTAATTAATGGAATATCTACATTTTCAAATGAGGCAATTTTATAAGCTGGTACATTCAATGTTTCCAGAAAATCTACTGCTGTCTCATCAAATGGTGAGCTAAAAGCAAGGAGACCTAGTTCTTGTGCTTTTGCAAAAATCTCCTTATGCCATTCCCAAGGTGTATAAGCCTCTTTATATAAATTATATAAAGAATTACCTTTCCAAAGATTCCCTTCTTCTTGGATAAAAAACTCACCTGTATGAACATCTAATGTAATTGTATCTGGTGTATATGTTTGTAATTTTAGTGCGTCTACACCTGCTTCTGCAGCTAGCTCCACTAAATGTAATGCTCTTTCTAATGATTGATTGTGGTTTCCCGACATCTCAGCAATAATAAATGGTTTTGTATGACGACCTATTTCTCTGTTTGCTATTTTAATCATTTTATCAACTCCAATATTTTATAAACCCACGCATTTGGTTGCTCATTTTGAGTTAGAGTAAGCCCTCGTTCACTTAAGTCTTTAAGCTTTACATTTTTTAGTAACTGTTTGTAGGTTTCAGATGTTACATCACTGTACCACCCCAGATTAATTACTAATCCAAGTTCAGCAACATATTCTGTCCCTTCCCTTTGATTACTAGCTACAATTGTACTCGATGAGGGCAACCCAACATAACAACGTTCCCACGTTGTACTTCCACCAGCACCTATAGCAAAATCTGCTTGTTGCATTAACTTTGACATATAATTAATTTGACAATGATAGGAATACCCTCGCTCTACACAAACCTCGCGAATTTGTTCCTTAAAAACATTACCATTTCCGACTACTACATCAACATGTTTAAACTGAAAATCCTCAAGTGCTTCCAATATTTTCATTGTCTCATTCGTTGGATCCGAACCGCCCATAAAAACGAGTAAGTTTTCGATTTTCTCATGCCTCTTGCGTAATAGTCGTCTTGCTTCAATAAATTCATCACGGATAATTAAATATTTTGGGCCAAATTTCAATAGTTTTACACATGTTTTTGACACTAAACCATCATAACGCGATTCAAAATTTGGCAATGCATTTTGATCTAAAAGTAATTCACAATCATGCTTACGGTTCGCTAAATCATCAATTACTGCAATTTTTTCCGTGTATAAACGTATTTTGGACTCCCATTCTTTATCAATCCCATAATGATCAATGATATAAAGGTCTGCTTGCTCAGCTTTAAAAATATTTCTAAATCCTTCACTGATTACGTAATCAATTAGATTGCCAGGTAAATCTTGCATCCAAAATATTACTTCACATCCATTTAAACGTAAATTTTTTGCAACTGTTAAACAACGCATGACATGACCACTACCGATTTCAATTGATGCATCTGTACGAATAATGATTCTCATTAAATCACCGGCTTTTGCTCGATATGAGCATTTAGTTTTGCAACATCAGGATTATCTTTTAAAAATTGAATGACATCAGCACTTGAAACTAAAGGGTTGTCGAAATGCTTCGCTACCTCATAAATGAGTTTATAGTCTTCTTCTGTGTCTAGCGTAATTCGAAGTTCTGGCGCAATTCGATTTGCTGGTGCTTTATATGTAACTGATTCAAACTCTTCAGTAAATTCGTAGGCATAATAAGTAACATGCTCACGATGTCGAGATTCTAGTCCTACTTTATGAATATATAAAAGCGCTTTATATGAAATAAGTTCTACCGCTAATCCACGGGGTAATTGCCCGTCAATTAAAACAATATCTTTACGTTCTTTTTGAATTAACTCTACAATTTCACTGGTCATTTCATAGTCAACGAATGGGCAATCAGACGTTACACGCATCACATAATCAGGGTTGTATTGTTTTGCACATTGAACATAGCGATCTAGTACATCTTCCTCGGAACCTCTGAAATATGCAATTTGATTCTTCTCACACCAGTTTGCAATTGCATCATCTTGTGTTAATGTACTTGTCGCAACAATAACCTCGCTAACACCTTTAATGGCACGACAGCGCTCGATATCGTACTTTAAAACATCTACATCTCCAAGTGGTTTTAAAATTTTCCCTGGTAAACGAGAGGAGCCCATTCTTGCTTGGATAATTACAATTGTTTTCATAGTTAAACTCTCCATTTATAAAATTATTACTTCCCTCGTAAACGATGTTAAGAAACTTTGTCCATCCCAAACACCATCAAAATTTAGCGCTTGCCCAATTGGTACAATCCGATCTATCCCCCTAGTTGAAATTGAATCTACTAAGTCCACTAGCTCAGACTTCTCAAAACCAAAATATGCGATTGTTTGATCTTTATCAATTATAGTTTGTTCTAAGTCTATTAAGTTTTCAACTTCATACTCAAAAAACAAGCCACCACCGCAATGTTGTTCACGTACATTTTCTGGTACGCCATTTAGCTTTATTCGTGATAAATAAGTTATAGGTGCTACTTTTTCTACATAACTTTCAGCAGCTAATTGTAAACTAGTTGAATATTTTAATACTTGAGTTGCTGCAAGTAGCTCATGTTGCTTCATCTGGATTTTGCGTTCAAATGCCTTCCAGAAAAATTCTATTTTCTCACCTATCCAAACGACAAGTCTTGGTGATGAACATGCCATTTGGTCAAACCAAAACACATCGTTATAAAATTGCTCAAGTAATGCATCAAGCTCCTTATTCTCTAACAGCTCAACTTTTTTGGAATTTAATATGGCCAATGAGAATCTGTCTGGAAATGTTAATTCATTTGCTAACGGTGCAAGTGGAATGTTACGTATAGCTTTGACCGTGTCATCGCCGCCCCAAATTACACGTGTATGACATACTTGACTAAACACTTCCGTGGCATTTTCGTCATGTCCATATGTACATATTATGATTTGCTTTGCTACCGATGTAAAATTCGGTAACTCTTCTAAGATGACTTGTAATAACTCATTTATTTCCGTTTTACTAGAGATTCGAACGATGTTTCGATTCCCTGCTAGAAGTGACAGCATCCATGAATAAACGAAAATAGTATCAACATTTGAAGGTGCGATGTGAAAAGCTGTGCCACGCCCTCGAACTACTTTTCCCTCAGTAGCCTTTTCAAACTCTGCTTGCATTTTCTTAATATTTGATTTCCGGAGCCAGTAACCTAATGCTACAACTTCGGGCATAGAACGCATCCGCACAAAACGCTTCGACAAACTTTGTGTAAAAGCAATGATTTCTTCAGCAAAAGGTTTACTCAGTTTTTGACTATTCAAGTTACATAGTGCATCATCAAAATTCACATTTTTTGGCCAAAATATTTTCACAAACGCACACCTCCTTGAAAAGTATCGCTACAACCGCGTAATTCTGCCTTCGGAATACGCCCAACTACACTAAAATATTTCCCTTTCCATCCGCATGGACAATCATCAATACCATGAATTGTGCCTAGATCCTCTGTCAATAGAGAATGACCTGGATAGCTTTTCGGTAATTCACTCACTACCTGAATTAACCCTTGTTGTCCCACAGGTAAAACATCAAACGTAAGTGGATGACGAATAATCACATCCGCATAGCTCGGAGCATGTAAATGTCCTTCACTACACTCCACAAAAATTGAGCCGACCTGTTCAACCATGCCATAATAGTTATGTACTTCTTGAATGCCAAGTTGCTCACTAAGAAGATGGTTAAAAGTTAAAGCATCAACTGCCTCGTCCTTAAGCTTTTTCCATCCACCGCCGTGAATCAGTACACTATTATTAAAATTAATATTTAATCCTTTATCTCTTATCTCTTTATAAACGTACTGCCAAATCATAAAAGTAAAACCAAACAGTAATATACGCTGCCCTTCGTATTCTTTTAAATACGCTTGTAAACCTTCAACATCCAATGTCATATCATCATTTAAAGCATAAAAGTGTTTGCGACCAAAATTCGAGAATCCTAAAATTCCCACTCCACGTGCACTAAATGATTTACGATCCTTTAGCACAGATTTCGTATCTAACAGAATCATCGGCAAACGTTTATTACCTAAAATGGGTTTCATCACTTCAACAAGTGCTTTTGTTTGAACAATCGATGTTTCTTTATCGAGATAAATTTTAGATACTTGCTGTCCTGTTGTCCCACTGGACGTTAACACCTTTACAATGTTCTCTTGAGGAACCGATTTTAAATTCATTAGTTTAAATAACTGCACAGGTAAAAAAGGCACTTCTTTTAAACAGTTTGCTTCCAGTAATGCGTTGCTTTTTTCTAGCATGGATTTATATTCATGGCAGTTTTCTGTGTGCCATTTAGTTAGTTCATTTAATTTAACTACAAGCTCACTTTCTTTCTCGGCTTGTACTAAATGATAAGGGACCGTCATAAACAGCTCTCCTTTAATTTCATATAATCGGTTTTGCCACTTACAAAACGCGGTATTTCATCAATCACCTTGACTTTAAATGCAGTTTTATGAAGCTTATATAAACGTTCAAGCGCTTCTTTTACTTGCTCAACGAAATCAGCTTGTTCAATTGCTACAATTAATTTATCGTCAGAACCAGTACAAGCTAAAGATATTTGTAGTTCTTCTTCAAGTTTCTTTTCTACATCATCTAAATTAATGCGCAAACCAAATAACTTAATAAAGCGCTTAATACGACCTGTAATTGTAAAGTATCCATCTTCATCAACGATTGCTGTATCGCCTGTATAAAGTACCCCATTAAGTTCATAGCCTTTTGCTAAGTCTGCTAAATTCTCAGCGTATCCCATCATGACATTAGCACCTCTATAAATTAACTCCTCTGTTTCTGCATCTATAGAAAGTTTACCACCAGGAATAGCAATTCCAATTGTGCTAGACTTCTCTAATACTTTTTCATAAGGTATATAAGAAATACGCGGTGCAGCTTCAGTTTGACCATACATTATGTAAAATCTCTTATTTTGTTCTTTTGCATACTCTGCAAAATGCTTTACAAGCTTTTCATTTAATCGTCCACCAGCTTGTGTCATTGTCTTTAAATAAGGTAACTCCATTTTTGTAAAGCCGATACGCTGTAACATTTGATATGTAAATGGAACACCTGCAATTGAAGTTGCTTTATATTTTTTTATAAATTCCCAAAACGACTTCTCCATTACACTTTCATCAGTCAATAAAATTGAAGCACCTGCTAAAAGGTGGCTATTCACTATCGACATGCCATAGGAATAGGAAAGTGGTAAATTCATAATCGCTCGTTCATTTTCTTTAATTTGTAGGTATTCTATAATAGATTCAGCATTTACTCTAATATTATTATAGGAAAGACGGACAAACTTTTGACTACCAGTAGTACCTGAAGTACTTAATAAAATTGCAAGATCTGGATGGACATTCTTTACTATTTCTTTTGTTCTTGTTAGTAGATTTCCGTTTTTTTCATATCCTTTATAACTCTCTAATCCAGTTATCCATTTTGGCTGATACGTTTCTATAATATTTTCTAATAATTCACGATTAATCCCTTCAGCAATCAGCATGACAGCATGCTCACTATTCATAGCTGAAATATAAGTAGCTAAAATGTCAATTGTATTTTGGCATAGTATCAAGATTAACTCTTTACTTGAACTATGAAATTCAATTTTAGGAATTTCACTAAAAGCGTATATTTGTTCATTTGTAATAATCGCCACATCATTACTTTTTAAATTAAAAAGGTTCATAAACTCGCTCCTTCTTTATAGGAAAAGGTGTGATAGCATCTACCACACCAATAAATAATTAAATATTATTTAATGTTTCCTTTATACTTTTAGCAACTTTATTAGCAGTTAACCCGTAATGGTCTAACATTTCTTCATAAATGCCTGCTTTACTATAATCACTAGGTAACCCTAACATTAAGTGAGGTGGCTTTTTAACCTCAAGAGCTATTGCTTCTGAAATAGCACTACCTAACCCACCAGCAATAACATGTTCTTCCATACTTACAAGAAGCTTTTTATTTTTTATACAGCTTTTAATTCCTTCAATATCTAAAGGTCTAATCGTATGGACATTAATTACTTCAACTCTAATGCCTTCTAATTCTAATAATTCTGCAGCTTTTATTGCCTCACTAATAATAGAACCAGTTACGAATATCGCGACATCTTCCCCATTTTTCACTGAGATAGTTTTTCCAATTTCAAAGTTATAATCCTCTTTATAGATAATTGGAGAGGGTGCTCCACTAGTTAATCGAAGATATACAGGATGAAGGTAATTATCCAAAGCTTCTAATACTTTTACTAGTTCAAAAGAATCTGCAGGTGAAATAATTGATATGTTTGGAATAGCACGAATAACAGCAATATCTTCAAAACTACAATGCATATTACCTATCATACCTAATACTACCCCACTAGATAATCCTACCATCCTTACTGGGTGTTTCATTTCACCAATATCCATCCGAATTTGCTCTAAACATCTTAGCGTATGAAATGGAGCATATGTTGTTGTATATACATCAAAACCTTCACTAGCTAAACCAGCACCTATACCAATCATATTTTGTTCAGCAATTCCGACATCAATAAATTTATCAGAATATTGTTTTCTAAAACGATCTAAGCCTGCCGGAATAGATACATCAGCTGTTATCACCAATAAATGTTCATTTTCTTTGGCCTTCTCTAACATTACCATTCCAAATGTGCCTCGTTGACCTAAACGTGCTAACATTTTTTGATTCTTTAATGTATTATTCATATTCTTTCACCTGCTCTTCTATCGCTTCGTTAAATAATTTATTTGTTAGGACAGCATGATGCCAATCAATATTGTGTTCCATAAAAGAAACACCTTTGCCTTTAATAGTATTAGCTATTATTAGTTTAGGTTTATTAGAAACACTATCAAATACATTTATTAATGCCTCAATATCATGCCCATCTACAGTTGAGACAGCCCAGCCCATCTCTTCTAATACTTTCTCCAAATGATTCATTGGTAAAATATCGTTCGTTTTACCACCTAACTGAATACCATTTCGATCAATAATGACTGTTAAATTATCTAAGTTAAAATGTGGAGCAGATAAAAACCCTTCCCAAATAGATCCTTCGTTACTCTCACCATCACCTAATAATACATAAACATGATTTGATAATTGCTTACGTTTTAAACCAATCGCTACGCCCATAGCTAATGATAAGCCCATTCCCAAACTACCGCTTGTAAATTCAATTCCTTTTTCGCGATTCATTACTGGATGACCTAAAAAGGCACTACCTGTTTTCATAAAACTAGCTAAATCTTCCTCAGTAATAATTCCATTCTCATATAAAGCCGTATAGTAAGCTAATACTCCATGTTCTTTACTTAATATAAAACGGTCTCTACCTTCATCTAAAAGATTTTTACTACTTATATTCATTGTGTGACCGTATAAAACAGCTAAAATCTCAATGATAGATAAGCCTTATGTGTGCAGCATTATTCCCTGAAGCATTTGCTAATTTCAAAGCATTTATTCTCATTTGACTAGCTTGTTTTTTTAATTTTTCTACTAAGCTTGCATTAATCATTAAAAAGTCCCCCATCTACTCGTAATATTTGTCCAGTAATATAGGTTGACAAATCAGATGCCAAAAATAATACACTATTTGCAATCTCCTCAGGTCTAGCTAAACGTTTTAATGCTAAATGATTTTGTAATTGTATTAAAAATTCTTCATTTGTAACAGCATTTGATACCATATCGGTTTCTGTAAAACCTGGAGCAATCGCATTTACCCTGATATTCGCACTACCTAGTTCATTTGCTATTGTTTTAGTAAAGGCATTAAATGCAGCTTTACTTGCCGTATAAGAAATCATCCCTTTGTAACTATCATCGGCAGCAATAGATGTAATATTTACAATAGATGCTGCTGTACTTTTTCTCATTAACTTCACAATATATTGAGTCATTAAAAAAGGGCCATAAAAGTTGACTTTCATTTTTTCTTCAAGCGTTTCCATAGCAGTCATTTGATAAATTGTATCTCCTGCAATCCCAGCATTGTTAACTAATATATCGATTGTAGGGAACAGTTTTCTTATTTCTTTTATGGCTCGTTTCACTTCATCTTCCTTACTAATATCAAAATAGACAGGTGTTATTTGAACACCTGTCTCGTTTTGAAGATTAGTTAAGTAGCTTTCAAATTCCACAGTACTTTTTCGAGCACATGCAATTATATTTGCGCCCTGTTTCGCAAATACAGTTATAATGGCTTTTCCAATTCCCCTATTACATCCTGTTATAACCGCTACTTTTCCGCTTAAAAGCATACTAACTACCTCCTACTTATAAATCGACATCATATTTCTTTAAAATTTCTATACCGATCGTATATGAGCTAAACTCAATCACATCATCTGTTTCAAGCATAATGTCAAATACATCTTCTAGTTCAGCAACCATTGCCATATGTCCTACAGAATCCCACTCTTCAATTGAATTATATACTAACTTTTCATTTAATTGGTCCTCAGTAACATTAAAACACTCTTTAAAAACATCGTTATACTTGTTTAAATTATTCATTGCTATTTTTTCCTCTCAATTCAAATGGAGCTCTTAATTTATGATATTTTTGATAGTTACTAATCCATGTATCTTTTAAAATTTCAAGAACTTCCACATCATAATATATACCATCTTTTTTTATATGCTGAGTTAACGTATCTACTTTTCTAAATCCATAATGATAGTCCATTTTCAACATTGATTCATTGATAGAAAGAACTTCAATTACTAATTTAGTGAACTTCATTTCGAAGAAGTAAAAATTTAAAAAATAGGGTAGAATACGGCTTGAAACCATAGAATACTCTAGTTCACCAATATAAAATCCCGAACTGGCTTTCTCATGTATGTAGTCAATATCATTTAATGAAATTAAACCGATAGGGTTATCTTTATAAACAATAACCCAATTTAATTGTGTAGTATCTTTGTTTATCTCTTCAAACCATTTCTTTTGTTTGTTTAAATCAGGCTCAATATCTGTATACATAAATTTAGTTACATGTTCACTAGTACGCCACTTCATTACTAAATCTAAATACTTTTCACTTAATAAAGTAAACTCCAAAAAGCTTTCGCCACCAATCATTCTTTAGTAAAATCATATCAGCTTTCCTGCTAGTAGGAGATATAAGACTAAATTGATATAATTAATGAAATATTCTCCTGAAGAAGCATTTGAGAATTTTTTTTAATTCAGCGAAGACATCCCTTTCATCGAAACCCTCAAATGTGTCAAATAAACAGAATTATTTTCCGTTTTCAAAAACTCTCGAAATATGCTTCACCAATTCTCCCTTATACACCTAATTCAGCTATACTTCCCTGGATATTATTTTCATTTATTCATTTTCTATCCTTCTAAGATAGGCTAATCTAGCCTCAAATTTGATATCTTTAGTATAGTATTAAATTATACTTGGTTCATTCGCGAGTTGATTAGTTAATTGATTACATATTTCTTCTCTGCTAAACTAGCAATATAGATTTTATTATACTGCATATCTTTTAATTCATCTGGTTTCAAAACATAAAGTTCTTTAATTTTAATATCCCATTTATTAACATAATTGTAACAAAAACTACAACAGTATTTGATTCATTATATTTATAAAAACTTTAATTCCAACTTCTCAGGCACCACATATAATTAGTTATCCATTTAATCTAAGTCTCTCTCATTTACCAATTCTTTCAACTCTTCTATAGCTAACCAAGCGGTATTGTTATCACTCGTGTAAGCAAATCCATCTGGCAAAGCTTTCCCACCATCTAGTTGCTCTTTAGCAAACCAAGCCAGCTCTGGTTGGATAACATAGTAATCATCAAACTCTAAAGTATGACGAGCATCATCTTCCATAATCATTGCTTCGTGTAATTTCTCACCAGGACGAATCCCAATCACTTCTATTTCACATTCTGGACCAATTGCTTTTGCTAAATCAGTAACTTTCATACTCGGAATCTTCGGTACAAAGATTTCTCCACCATACATTCGCTCTAAATTATCTAATACAAATTGCACTCCCTGATCAAGGGTAATCCAAAAACGTGTCATACGTTCATCTGTAATAGGTAACTTACCTGTATCTTTAATCTTCTTAAAGAATGGTACTACGCTACCACGACTTCCTACTACGTTGCCATAGCGTACAACTGCAAATCGAGTTTTCTTTTCTCCTACATAAGCGTTAGCCGCAACGAATAATTTATCAGATGCTAGTTTTGTCGCACCATATAAATTAACTGGACTACAAGCCTTATCTGTTGAAAGTGCAATTACCTTTTCAACACCACAATCAATTGCAGCTTCAATAACATTTTGAGCACCATGAATATTTGTTCTCACTGCTTCAAACGGATTATATTCACATGCATCGACATGCTTCATAGCAGCAGCGTGGATGACAATATCCACACCATTAAATGCACGATATAAACGATTTTTATCTCGAACATCACCTATAAAGAACCGAATACGTTCATCTTGGAACTCTTGCTTCATTTCATATTGTTTTAACTCATCGCGGCTAAAAACGATAACTTTTTTTACGCCTAATGTAAGTGCTCTCCCGATAAATTTCTTTCCAAAAGACCCTGTACCACCTGTTACTAAAACAACTTTATCTTTTAAAATGTTCATAAACGTTCTCCTCACTTATGTATCTCTTTGTATTATATCGGATGATACTTCTTTTTTTTCACAGCAAATAGCCTATGACTGCTTATCACAGGCTTCAAGCTGTAAATATTGTTCCTTTGTTATAAATTGTGTGCCGTTTATTTTTGCACCTTGTCTTGCAGTATTATATACCCTAGCATTTGCTATTGGACAATGTTCATTGAACCACCTTAAATAGACATAAAGATTAGGTTGAGTCTTTATAACGCTACCATCATTAGCTTGTACTTGTATTGATGAATTCTTCACTATTTTACCTGAAGTTGAACCATCAGCATGTGTACGTTCACCACTAAATCCTAAGTCTTGCCCAAAAAGTACTATATTTTCATAACCTAGATGATCAAGTAAGCTAAATGTTGTTGTTGCCACAGAGCCCCCAGTTGCCACCTTAGGCAAACTATATTTATCTGCTAGCTCTTCTGCTGCTTCATAGCCTTTTTGACATAGTATAAACTTCTCACCCTGATGAAGACTTACTGCTTCTGCATTAGCTGTTAATAAATAAAATAATATACCTTTAAAATCTGTATTTTCTAATTGTTTTACAATATTTTGCTGTGCATCCGTAATGATAACCGCTTTTGGATGTATGCCTTTTGCCAGCACTAGCTTCAATGCCGATCCAACTACATAAATATCTACATTCTTCGCTTCTACCAACCACTCAATCGTTTCATTTAATGAAGGTCCTGATGAAACAAGACAAGCTGTATTACTGCTAGGCTTTGGGTACGGTTTATGCTCATACAATGCAATATTTTTTTCAGCATTGCTATGCATGAGTGGTGCAAACTTTTTATACGAAATTTGATTACGCTTAATTGTATCTAACGTACAATACAGTACATTGTTCTCTCCAATCGCCTTAATCCAAACATTAGGAACCATCAACTGCAAGTTACTAGTATTTACGACTAATTCCAAAGAGTTAATAAGTTTAATATTTAAAGCTAATTGACTACCACTTTGCTGAAAAATATCAAGTTCTTTTTGACCGAAGTAATAAACATAGATTGGTTTAGTTGTTAGCTCTGCTAGTGCTTCCGCATGGTAACCAAGACCAAGACCGATAATTAAATAATGAGTTGCTTCTTCATCAAACTCATTCAATACCCATCTTACTGCATCGTCGTAAGGTCGATACTTACTATATATCGCTACACCATTAAGAAGTAAAGTTAACTCTCCATTCTTCGCCTGTTGTAATTGCCAATTCATTATTGTATAGGTGCTTCCGCTAATGCTACTTCTTCAAAGAATGGTGCAATTTCGTACTCAAACATATCAGCTACTACAACATAATCTTGACGTTCTAAGCCATCATTTACTTCTAATAAAAACTCTTGGAGCTTTTCTATTTCTAAAATTACTTTCCCTTTATTTGAGTTTATTAGTTCGCTTGCTTGTGATAACCACATCATGCCTTCAGAAAAATCCTTGATACTTACAAGTGCGCTACTTAATTCATCACCACGTAATTTTTCAGCAATATACATTGCACCATGTGGAACATTTTTCATATATGCGTTATACATTTCAATAAGTTCACTTAATTCCATCTCTCATTTCCTCCGCTTCATTAATAGTAGCTTCAACGTATGTGCTACATTTTTCAATGACTTCTATAAAGCTTGTATACAAATCTTTTTGTTGAAGATAAACTCTTTCATAATTTTCATTATGTGTTTCATTAAACTTTGCGTTATACTGCGTCATAATCCTCATTATGATAGGGTCTTTTATACTTGATATTAACGTAGTTTCTAATAATTGCTTAAAGTCAATATCAATAGAATCTAGTTTTTTCAAAGTACTTTCAGGAAATTGCTTACTTGAAAAGGTACTTTCTAATAAACGCTCTGCTGTTTTCAAGAGCATCAGAATCTCTTTATATTTACTTTTTTCTTTTCTCATAGCGGAAATATATTTTTCAACAATAAGTTCTGGATAAGATGGAGCAATTTGTGTTGCATTTTCATATTTAGGAATTGCATTACAAAATGCTTCAAAACTTTGTTGTTCCATACCTCTAATTTTAATGCCACCTTCAGTACAATTATATATATTATAAGGTTGGTCAATGTCCCTCATAATTTCCTCAAAATTGTCTCTCATCGTTAGAAAGGCATAGTCAGTTAACACTTTTTCATCATGATAGCCATCAACTTCAACTAGACCTCTTTTTTCAATATAATCTCTATCTATTTCACGCATATTTTTATTGCCATCAGCATGGGTTAGATTATTTGTATATGCTAAATCCTGACCAATTAGAGCAATAGGGCCATTACTTATATACCTAGCGATAGATAACGCATAGTGTGCAACAGACCCACCACCTTTAATTTGGGGTAACGTTAACCCTATTTCTTTAAGGACAGAGCTTTGGGTACTTACTTCATTGTCAAAAAATGCGTACTTTTTATTCATAAATGTTTGTTGTATTTCATATTTACTCGTTATGCTATATATTAACTCTGTACATTTCAAATTTAAATTTTTAAAATGTCTCTCATAGTTTACCATACCACCATCAATACTTATTATATAATCTGGTTCAATTTCATTTTTTAATAATGTATGTATAGTAGAACCAGAAGCAATTAATAAGACGAAAGGTCTAATTTTTTTTAATAATGGAATTTGTTTTGTTAAGGATGGTCCACCTGATGCCACAACTACAGGTTTAGACAAAGACTTTTCTAGGTCAGATAAATTGCTAGAATAATAAGAATATAACATGTTTCTAATAATATTTTCCTGCCATAAATCTGCAAACTTCATAATTGTATTCTTATAAATTGTATTTTTATTTTGAATTCCTTTAATTAATTTTAGTAACTCGACATACTCTTCTGCAAAAATTTTATCATAGTTAGGCGTACATATTATATTTACTTCATTTGAAAAATTTATTAGTCTTTCTGTAATTTCTAATTCAATTTCCTGTGCATTATGCCCATAGATCACAGAATACAAGGTATATCTATTTTTTTTTAATTGTTCAAGTGGTTCAATAAAAAGCACTTTATCTTTACTAATCCCTGCGTTCAGAAAAGCGTCATATAAAAACCCATTCCCTATTCCAAAAACAATATTTAGTTGACTGTTATTAATTTTTTTGACAAATTTGCTCAGCTTCTCTTCGAGGATTGTATTTACTATGTATTAACATATTATTTATTTTAAGTGTTTCGTCACCAGTTTTAGATTCGAGATATTCAACATCATATAACATTTCACTACACTCCTTTAACATTTAAAAAAAGGCTCTCTCAAAGTAGAGAGAGCCTTTTAGGGTACTATTAATTATTGTAATAATTGCAGCACACCTTGTGGTTGTTGGTTAGCTTGAGCTAACATAGATTGAGCAGCTTGCATTAAGATGTTGTTCTTAGTGAAGCCCATCATTTCTTTCGCCATGTCAGTGTCACGGATACGTGATTCAGCAGCTGTTAAGTTTTCAGAAGTAGCACCTAAGTTGTTAATTGTGTGCTCTAAACGATTTTGTACCGCACCAAGAGCAGAACGTTGTGTTGAAACTGTTTCTAATGCTGTATTGATTGTTGTAATAGCAGAATCTGCTGCTGTTTGTGATGAAATACTTACTTTAGATACTCCTAAAGTACCAGCAGTCATATCATCAATTTTTAATTCAATACTTTGAGCTTCATTAGCACCGATGTGGAATTTTAATCCACTAGTTGCTAATCCACCACTTAGTAATGTCTGAGTGTTGAACTCTGTATTTTTAGCAATACGAGTAATTTCTTCTGATAATGCATTTACTTCTTCTTGTAATGCTTTACGGTCAGAAGTTACGTTTGTATCGTTCGCAGATTGTACTGCTAATTCACGCATACGTTGTAGGATTGCGTGAGTTTCGTTAAGAGCACCCTCAGCAGTTTGGATTAAAGAGATTGAGTCTTGAGCGTTTTTAGTCGCCATATCAAGACCACGGATTTGTCCGCGCATTTTTTCAGAAATTGCTAAACCAGCAGCGTCATCGCCAGCACGGTTTACTTTGTAACCTGAAGATAACTTCTCAAGGTTTTTAGAAGCTTGAGTGTTGTTGAAAGCTAAGTTACGGTGTGTGTTTAAAGCTGAAATGTTGTGTTGAATTCTCATTTGGAATTCCTCCTTGAATGTTTGTTTTGTTATCCCACGTCCGTGTGGAATATTGTCGGTTTAGGTTGTATGTATGTACTTCCCTTACCCTACAATCTATATATCGTTAGTAGTTGGAAAAGTTTAATAGTTTTTTTAAAAGTTTTTTTATTTTTTATGTAATAGATTTAAAGTTTAAATTTATCATAAAAAGTAGTTACTATTTTTTCTTTAACTGCTCTAAAAAATTAGCCGAAGAAGAAAGAGCTTCTTTATTTTGGGCTTGAATTGCTTCAAAAACTTCCGAACGATGTACTTTAACTGCTTTTGGGGCAACTATACCAAGTTTAATTTGGTCACCTTCGACTGCTAGTATTTTTATTTCGATTTGATCGCCTATCATGATAGATTCATCTTTTTTTCGTGAAAGGACTAGCATTATTTCGCACTTCCTTCCAATGGCTGCATCGGAAAGCGTAATGGATAGATTTTGTTGTCTTGAAGTACAATTTGTTTCCCGCATTTCTTTTCTATATTTAAAATAACGGGTGCTAGCAAGTTAATGGTAGAATCTTGGAATGTTTCCTTCATTGTGACAATGGCATATGGAAGAACATCTTCTTCTTTTTCAATTTGTAATTGCGCGCGATCTTCATCGCTAATTTCAAAGCTATAATCTGGTTTAAATGCAAAAGGATAGGCTACAACAAAACCGATTTCTTTATGCACAACAGATTGTAGTAATGCGAGGGGAAGGTCTGCATCGATTGGCAACAAAACGAATTCTCTTTCTTCCTCTAAGCCTAATAAGCCATGTTCAAACGTCAAAATATCTTGATTAGCAATTTCCACTTCACCTAAAAATTTAGTAGCAATTTTCATATTTTCCGTGCACTCCTTTAAATGATGACATCAATGTCAACATCTGGTCTTTGTATCATTGTACCAGTTACTTTCCCTGGTGTGTATTCATGGATTGGTTTGTTCACTTGCGCGTCAATAATTGGTTCTCTACGTTGAATATTGACGTCAGTTGTACCAGGCGTGTAGTCAATTTTAACAGAGCCAACAGAAGGTACAAATTTTATATTAAATTGCACACGGTGGGGTCCATGATTTTGTTTGGCGATATTTTGGATGGTTGCTCTCCCTTGATCTTTCCCTGCATTCTCCATCATTTGTCGACCTTCCCTTGCTCTGCGTGCCATCCCCTTCATCGCTTCTTGTTTGGCTTTTTGAGCATAATTTGCACTTGATTCTAATGGTCCAATTAGCCCTAAGTCACGTCTTGCTTGTGAAGAATCAATTTTTAATACACTGCGTGTTGTATGAATCTCAAGTGTTGCAGCAGGCTGTTCAATATGCTGGGTAGCTCTTGGCTGTTTAATATATTGCTGTGGCTTAGCAATATGAAGGTCAATTTTTGTATCGGTTGTACGTATTTGGATTTGTGGGAGTTTCATCTATACCTCTCCTTTCAAGAAAAGCGTCTGAACAAAATGTTCAAACGCTTAGATTTTATAGTAGAAAACTAGTATTAAAATTATCTAATAAAATCAACTAAAGTTTGCTGAATAATTTTAGAGCCAACAGACAATGATGCCTGATGAATTGCTTCTGATGTTACCATTTGTGTAATAGCTTTTGCATAATCGACATCTTCGTTATTCGATAATTGCTTCGTCACACTAACTTCACGAATTGATAAGCGATTTTCCATTAATTCCACGCGATTTTGGCGTGCTCCCACATCGGCTTGAGCTTCCAGGATTTTATTATGCATGTTTGTAATATCATCTGATGTACTTGTAGTTGAAACGCCACCTAATGTAGAGCTGATTTCTTCACCTGTAGCAAGTGGAACTCTATTCGGGTCTAACAGCCCAGCAATTTTACTCATCATATCATCAACATTTTTAAATAAATCTTTGCCAACAGTATTTACGGTCATTTGAATGCCATCATATACTTCAATTTTTACATCTTCGGTATTGATATTCGCTGTGTTAATTGCCCCATTTAAAAATAGGGGTTGTCCTGTCTTTGTACCGCTGAATATATAACGGTCTCCTACTTTTGTGTTGGCTACATCTTGAATTTGTTTTTGAATTTGGTCAATTTCGGATTTAATCTTTGCTCGTTCATCTGGTGTATTTGTATCGTTTGCTGCTTGAATAACAAGCTCACGTACTCGCTTCATTTGTTCGCCTACTTGATTTAATGACTCATCAGATGTATCTAGCCAGTTGTTCACTTCATTCATATTTCGTGAATATTGTTCAACTTGTCCTAAATCACGTCGATAGCCCATACCTTTTACTGCTACTACTGGATCATCTGAAGGTCTTGTAATTTTAGAACCAGAATTTATTTGATTTTGTAGCTTCGACAGTTTCCCGTAGTTATTATTTAAGTTCAGAAGCATGTTATTCGATAACATAGATTGTGTTACGCGCATGTTTGTAAAAGCTCCTTCCTTTTTGTCAAACTAGATTCGTTTAGATTCCTACCCGGCCCATGCCGTTAATAATTTTGTCTAATGTTTCATCGATTACGGTAATCATTCGAGCATTGGCGTTATACGCTTGTTGGAATGTAATCATATTGGTCATTTCTTCATCCAACGATACGGAAGTAATTGCTGCACGATTATTGCCAAGTGTCACAAGCAATGTTTCAGAAGTTCCATTTAAACGTGCCGCTTCTTCTCCATCAACACCTAGTTTCCCAATAATTCCTTGATAGAATGAGTTAAATGTTGCGCCATCTAAATTCGCTTGAACCTTTGACTGGATATTCGACAGTTCAAGTGCCCATTTACCGTTCCCTTCTTCATTTGCCCCTGAAGAAGCTGCCAATTTTGATGAATCTTTTATAAGTGCATCATTTACTTTAATATTGCCTGCTGACAATGGTTTTGTATTATCAATCGGTTCAAAGAAATCGAGTGTGCTTTGAGCACCAGTGAAATCAAATCCTTGCTTATGCATTGCATTAAAGACATTGGCAAATTCCGAAGCCAATTTGTCAATGTTAACCATCGTTTCAGGATAATAGCCTTTCGGACCTGTTGCACTTTCATAACCATATGAATCAATTACAGATAGTAATTTACCTTTGCCAGGCTCTAACTGGTCATATGTAATCGTTCCTGAATCTGCTGTACCTGTGCCGTTTACTTTAATGTTTGTAAAAAGATTCGCTAAATTTGTACCATCAATTTGTGTAGTGCCACTGTTGACTTCAATATTAGCAGCATCTTTACCATTAACTAATTTTATTTCTGTATTTGTGCCATATGGCTTGAATGTAATCGTCACACTACCTTCGGCTACACTTGAAGCAAGCCCTCCTGAAGGAACGCGTTCAACTGAAACTGGGATGTAACTATTTAATTCATCGATTAACACATCACGTGCATCATATAAATCATTCGGTACATGACCATTCGGCTCAACCTCTTGCACTTGCTTATTAATGGAAGCAATTTGCTTTAGTAATGAGTTGATGCGATTTGTCGACACACTAATTTCGTTACCTATGTTGCCTTGAATCGTCTTTAGTTGCGTATCCATATAGTTAAAGGATTGAGCTAAGTGATTGGCACGCTCAATTGCCACTTTACGTGATGCCGCGTTTTCTGGAGCCGTACTTACATCTTGTAGACCTTTCCAAAACTGTTCCAATGCTGCATTTAAACCGAATTTAGATGGTTCATCCATAATATCTTCCATTTGAGAAATAGCATTTGAACGTGATTCCCAGTAACCTAATTTATTCGTTTCTTGACGGAATTGTCGATCGATAAACTCATCGCGAATGCGTTGAATGGAGCCAGTTTCTACCCCTGTTCCCATATGACCAGGGTAATTTGGTGTATTTAAACCTGCTGTTGGAAATCCTGGTGTAGCTTGCATGTTTACTCGTTGACGTGAGTAGCCAAGTGTATTGGCGTTCGAAATATTATGACCTGTTGTATATAGAGCTGATTGCTGTGTAAATAAACCGCTTCTACTTGTTTCTAAGCCCATAAATGTTGAGCGCATTCTTGTTCCTCCCTTTAATAACGTTTTAATAAAATTATGCTTGAGAATCGAAGTACGATTTTTTTGCCATTGTATTCGTACCGCGCACTTCACGCCCCGAATAATTCATTTGCTCAGGACGCGGACGTAGCGCATCTAATGTCAGGTTGACGAATTGCAATGATTGAAATACTAATTTTTGATTGAGTTCATTTTGTTTGCGTAAATCATTAATAATTGACATGAGTCGATCGCGAACAGCTGATAGTGTGTCTTTTTCAGCATCTTGTTCAGCAGCTTCGATGACATCAGCGACAGTCATTTTGTCAGTGGACGCAACTCCTTTTGCTCCCAGGTATTGTGTTACCTGTATCTGACGCTGTTGCTCGAGCTTATCGATAGCCGCTACATGCGCCTGCTCATCCTTGAGCATTTGGTCAAGTGCTTTCATATCGCCAGTTTTTATGATTTCTGTTTTTTTATAGGCTAGTTCGAGCAAGCTTTTATGCATTCTTTCTAGCTTTATTAATGTAGAACAAATCGTCTCTACAGACATTTTGCTAAACACCCTTTCTGTTATTTCCTAGAAACGATAGTATTTCAGCATATCTTCAGCAACTTTACGAGCATTGACCTTATATTCTCCAGAATCAATATCTGCCTTTAACTGTTGCACACGCTCTGCACGTTCTGCACTGTAAGTAGTAACACCTTGCATGTTCTGAGCGGCTTTTGAAATTTCAATTTTGTCAGCAAATGACGCTTTATTTGTGTCAGATTTCACATTGCGTACTTGATTTTTATAGGCATTTACTGCATTAACACCATAAGATGTGATTTTCATGTTCATCCCCCTATCTTAAAAGCTTATCTTACTATTATTTCGGATTGTCTCCAACAATGTTAAGTTTTCAAATATAAAAAAGTGTGCTAATTTTGTTTAAAATTAACACACTTTCGCTTCTCAACCATCTTGCAAGGTGTAAAATTTATCTTTATTGCGCATTTTGACGTGATGTCAACATTATTTTTTGCGGTCAGCATGATAAGTTACTTTATCACGTTGTTCCACGCTATCACGAAACTCCTTCGCTGCCTCAAATGTGCGAAGTTCAGCCTTTAATTCATCTTGGCATTTTGTACATAATTTCCCTGTTGTCGTTAAATGGCAGCAGTTATCACATGGATAACCTAAGTTTGGGAACATTGCAGGCTGTAAACGACCTTTGCGCACCCATTTATATAATAAATCTTCTTCAGCACCAGTTGCCTCAACAATTCGTTCTACTGTCGCAGCGCGATTTTCACGCTTGCGTAAAAAACGATAAACAATTTGATATAATTCCTCTTCAGATTGTGCACATTTATGACATACTTCTCTGACCCCTGTATAATTAAAAAACTCATTACACTTTGGACAATTTCGAACCTCAGCCATTTTTTCTTCCTCCTCTTGCCATGATCACTATCTAATTGTACGAATCCTAAATTCGTAATCTATTATACATGATGTGTTAGCATTTTCATCCATTAATTAAAGTGAAGGTTCGAACATTTCGAGTACCCGCTTCTAGTAAAACTTGTTTGGCATGCCGTAGTGTTGTCCCTGTAGTTTTAATATCGTCAAAAAGAAGGTAATCTTTATGCATAACTTGGGCTTCTGGTATTAGACGAAAAAGCGGAGCGGATTGTATACGCTGCTCTCTATTTTTTGAACTTTGTGTTTCTACTGTTACTTTTTCTAAAAGTTGAGTAAATGAGGTATTAGCTGCTTTTAAGAGCTCCTCCGTATGGGAGAAGGTGCGCTCCTTTTGCTTCATAGGATGCATAGGAATCGGTATAATTATCGCCTTTTCCTGTTTAAAGTGTGCATATAACTCCTGGCGAAATACTTTAGCAAGTGCAACATCTTGTAGAAATTTATATTGATGTAAATATACTTTCATTGCATCATTATATTGATAAAGTGCCGTTGCTGAAGTGGAACGTACAAATTGCCCTTTACACTTTTCGCAAATACATGGTGGAAAGCATCTTAATAAAAGCGTTTGCCAAGAAGGCACAAAATGCAATGGCTGTGCACATAATAAACAAAACTTATCTATTTTATTCATTGTTTGAACCCTCTTTATTGTTAGCTAAAATCTTCTGTCGAGCTTCATCCATTGCCAAAGTCACTCCATGATGAAATAAAACAACTTCCCCATTCGTATAAGAAGCATGTCTTCCTACACGTCCCGCAATTTGAATAAGTGCGCTCGCTGTAAAGATTGTAGACTCTGCCCCAACAACAGCAACTTGTACTTTTTTTATCGTAATACCTCGTTCTAAAATGGTTGTCGTTAGTAATCCAGGAATTTTTTCATCGCGTAACTGTAGTACTTTTTGTTTCCTCTCTGGATCTTTAGCATGTACTGCTAATATATTTGCATGTATCCTCTGAAACAATGGTATTGCCAGATTTAGCAGTTCTACTGTCGGGAAAAATATAAGAAATGGCTCATTTTTCGCAAGTCTTTCTTCAGTCCATGTTTTGAGTTTTCGAGGAAGTTTTCCTCGCTTTATACTTTTTTCATAGCCCCATAGCGAACAAAAATATGGCACGGGCAGTGGCTTGTGATGGTATCGATTTGGGATAAAAGAATAACTATTTTTATATTGATTAATTAATGATTGAGAAGGTGTAGCTGTAATAAAGTATATTGGTGCATCACTTGTTTTAGCTTTTTGTACTGCTCTTTCTAATGTTGCATCATATGCATAAGGAAATGCATCCGCTTCATCAACAATCATGACATCAAACGCTCGTTCGAAACGATACAGTTGATGAGTCGTTGCTAGAATTAGCTGTGCAAAACCAAGCTGCTTTGGAGCTCCACTATAGTACGCATGGACAATAGTTTGTGGAAAAGCTTTTTGAAAGCGCGGGAATAACTCCAATACTACATCTGTACGCGGTGCGGCAATGCACACTCGTAACCCTTTTTCTAATGCATAATGTACAGACTGAAAGAGCAACTCTGTCTTTCCAGCCCCACATACTGCATTCAATAAATGGGATTTTCCTGCTATTACACTTTCTAGTAGTTCATCGGCTGCTCGTTGTTGTTGTGCTGTCAATTGCCCTGTCCATTGAAGGGGATGCTGCTTAATTCGACATGCCTTCGGTCCTTTCCATATGAGCAACGGTGTGCAACTGCTTACTCTGCCCATCTTCACACAATGCCTGCAATAAACACACCGTTGCAGACATTTCGAGCATTCATACTCAGTAAAGTCATGTGGATTGTCATTATAGCAACGATTACATCTTAAGCGAGGTATTTTTTGAATACCATCTATTATAAGAAAGTATTTTCTATTAAAAGCCTGCTCCATATCATATTTAGCAAATGGTGTCTGCTCCTTTAACCAAATTCGTCCCTCATGGAAGTCTCGTAATGCGGGAGGCAACAGCCATCCTTTGTAGTTCATGTATCTAGCTCCTTTCTTTTTGTAATGTTGGTTTTACTAGTGGTTCTGCTTAATTAATGGCGATTCTTCCGCTGCGCCTATTAAGCAAATAAAAAAGCCCCTACAACAAGTTGTAGAGACTTTTACTTATTATTTTTTTGTCCAACCAAGACCCATTGCACCTTCACCTAAGTGCGTGCCAATAACAGGTCCGAAATAGCTTAATTTAAAGTTTACGTTCGGGTAAGTCGTAGCAAGTTGTGCTAACCATTCCTCGGCTTCTTTTTGGCAATTACCGTGAATAACTACAGCATCCATCTTGTCATACTTGTTTGCATCTTCAGCCAATAACTCTTCTGCACGCTTTAGTGCTTTCTTACGTGTACGAATTTTTTCAAACGGTACAATGACCTTGTCCACAAAATGTAAGACAGGCTTTACTTGTAATAAGCCCCCGATTAATGCAGCTGCTGAAGACAAACGCCCTCCCCGTTGTAAGTGCGCTAAGTCATCTACAATGAAGTAAGCACGAATATACTGCTGCATGTCCGCTAATGCTGCTAGTATTTCCTGTGCTGAACAACCTTCCGCAGCCATTTCAGCCGCGCGTAGCACATAAAATCCTTGAACAGCGCAAGAAATCTCGCTGTCAAATGGATACACATCAATACCTTCCACCATTTCTCCTGCTTGGACCGCACCTTGATATGTACCACTTATACCACTCGATAAATGAATGGAAATTACTTCGTCATAATCATTTGCCAACTCTTCAAAGAGTGAGGCAAACTCACCAATCGGTGGTTGAGTTGTTTTGGGGAATTCTTTTGCACCCCGTACTTTATCATAAAACTCAGATGCAGTAATATCTACTTCCTCTGCGAATAACTCACCTGAAATGTTTACACTTAACGGAATCATACGAATGTTTAAGCGCGCGCGTTCTTCTGGCGTAATGTATGCAGTACTGTCTGTTACGATTGCCGTCCTCATTCATTTCCACTCTCCTATGTTCCAAGTTTACCTCAAAAAGAAATGAATGTGAATTGAATTACGAAATCTCGTAATGACGTCAGGAATTGACTTTATCACTACAAGTTCAGTCCGTAACATACACTAGATTTCAACTTTACTTTGCCATAAGACTCAAATCTAGCGTTCATTTCACATTCATCTTCTATGTATAGTAAAGGGAATAATTTCCCCTTATTGATTGCCCGTGCTAGATTTAGTATCATCTCCAATATAAAAGACGCTCGTTACCTTCCACTTTCCATCTTCTTTGACAAATACCGTTACTTGGCGTCCAGCGCTTTCATGTTCGACGTTTGTTTGCACTTGAAGTGAGTGCGTTGTCATATTGGCAAATACTTGCGCTTCATCCTCATTATACTTCGCAATGGTCACATTTGTTACATCACGTTTCGTATCAAATTGAGCAAATACTTCATCTGCGAATACTTTCTCTTCATCATAATTAAAGCCTTTTGGATCCTTAGATATCGTGTCCATATAACGATCAATTTCTTCATCATTGAATGCGGCAATATATTCATCAAACGCCGCTAAAATTGCTTTTTCCTCATCAGCCGGCACATTTGAAGCTTTTTTAACCTCTTCGCCCATCATTTCAAAGCCTACCGTACCGTCTTCAATTACCTTTTCACGCTCTTTTGCCGTTAAATCTTCATCTTTATTGCCACAGGCAGTTAACACTAATAAGGTTAAAACTGCTAGAATACTTTTCTTTAACATCATAAAACCTCCCGCGCAATATTGTAGCATATAAATGCTTAAGTAGGAATTTTGTTGCGCATTTTCAACTTTTAGGTGCTTATTTCATTAAAAGACGTCTTTCCAATAAAAATGTTGCATAATAAAAAACTGTCTTAAAAACTACTTTATCTTTTAAAGTAGCTTTTAAAAACAGCCTTCATTACTACTATGCAATTATCGTACTTCAACCCAACCATTTTTAATAGCTGTTACAACAGCTTGTGTACGGTCGTTTACGTTCATTTTTTGTAAAATGCTTGAAACGTGGTTTTTTACCGTTTTTTCAGAAATAAACAGTGTCTCACCAATAGTACGGTTAGATTGTCCATCTGTAAGTAGTTGTAAAACTTCGCATTCACGTTTTGTTAATAAATGGAATGGACGGCGAATTTCTGTTTGATGGAAGTTGCCTTTGTTTTCATGCTCAGACAGGCGACGGAATTCTGCTACTAAATTTTTAGTTACTTTAGGATGTAAGTAAGAACCGCCATTTGCCACTACTTTAATCGCTTCCACGATTTCGTCTGCATCCATCTCTTTTAGCATATAGCCAAGTGCGCCTGATTTTAGTGCATGAGTTACGTATGTTTCATCATCATGAATCGATAACATGATGACTTTAGCATCTGGAAATTCTGTAATTAAATCTGCTGTTGCCTCTACACCATTTTTACCTGGCATATTTATATCCATTAAAACAACATCTGGTTGATTTTCCGCATATAAATTTACTACATCTGTGCCATCGTCACCTTCTGCAATTACATCAAACGTATCTTCAAAATCTAAGATACGTTTCACTCCTTCTCGGAATAGCTGGTGATCGTCTACAATAATAATCTTCGTCATTAGTCTTTACCCCCTAAAATTCTGCAACACATTTCTTTACTTTACTTCTAACGGAATTTTAAATAATACCGTAGTGCCTCGATTTATCTCACTTTCAATTGAGATTGTACCATTTAATATTTCAATTCGTTCTCGCATTCCTAAAATACCAAAGGAATGATCTTTCACAACTTTTTGATTGAACCCTACGCCATCATCTTTCACGACAACATTTACCGCATCGTTCAACCATTCAAGTTTCACCCAAATATCCTTACATTTGCCATGCTTCATGGCGTTTGTTACACATTCTTGCACTAAGCGAAAAATGGATACTTCATAATTCGAAGGAATACGTTGTTCTGTGCTTCTTGACTGAAAATGAATTTCTACTCCTGGATTATATTCGGTCACAGTCGACAAATATTTCTTTAATGTCGGCACAATGCCCAAATCATCCAGCGCCATAGGTCGTAAATCATAAATGATGCGTCGCACCTCTGACAGTGCATTACGCACAGTTTTCTTCAAATCAGCAATTTCAGCTATAGCGTATTCAATGCCCTTCTCTCGATACGTTCTTTCTATTAAGTCCGTACGCATTAAGACATTGGCCATCATTTGAGCAGGTCCATCATGAATTTCTCTTGATAAACGTTTTCGCTCTTCTTCTTGTGCAGCGATGATTCGAATACCAAAATCTTGCTTCATTTTCGCTTGTTCAAGCGCTAACCCAACATTTTTTAAATCAGACGTTAAATAATTTAAAATAACATTTACTTGATTGACAATATGATCAGCACGTTCAATTGTATCGAGTAAGCCTCTTAAACGTCGCTCTAAATCATCTCTTTTGTCGCGAAGTTGCTTTTCTTGTGTTTTAATGACGGAGAGCTTCAATTGAAAATCATGTGCCGTTTCATATGCATCTCTAACTTGTTCTTCGGTATAATTATCAAAAGCTTTACTCACTAACACAAGTCTTTGCTTAGCAAGCTGCGTGCTTTTTTCTAAAGCATCGCCTTCATCGATGACAATTGAAATTTGTTTTCGAACAATTTCTAGCTCTTGTTGCATATCTTCAAAGCTTCTTCGGCTTTGTTCACTTATAATGAAAATATCATCTTTAGAGCTCATAATTGTTTCTAACATTCGATTGAATACGTCATCAAGCGACTTTAAATCGAAGGTATCATTTGAAAACATTGTGTACTCCCCAGTCTAATGTCCTTATTATCACATAGTATTTTGAAAGACCAATTTCATAGAATCTAAGTCTAAACCTATTATAGCATCACAATGCTAAAAATTAATGCTTTTTCTTTATGAAATTTATAGCATACAACCCTATTTAAAAGGAGAATGACACTTATGAGAGAGAACTATTTAACTGTAAAAGGCTACGGAGAAAGCGAAATTATAATATCTAAATCTCGCTTTCTTACTTATATAGAACGCGCTGAAACCGAAGAGGATGCAATGACTTTTATAGAGCGCATAAAAAAAATGCATTATAATGCGACTCATAATTGCTCTGCCTATATTATCGGCGAGCATGATCATATTCAAAAAGCGAATGATGATGGGGAACCTAGTGGCACCGCTGGCGTCCCTATGTTAGAAGTCTTAAAAAAGCAAGGCTTAAAGGATACGGTCGTTGTCGTCACACGCTACTTCGGTGGCATTAAATTAGGCGGCGGCGGTCTTATTCGTGCTTACGGTAAAGCAACAACAGAAGGATTACTCGCTGCACAAGTTGTCGAACGAAAACTTCATCACCTTATGAAAATCGCTATAGACTACACTTGGCTTGGAAAAGTGGAAAATGAGATTCGCAACTCTGGATATTCTCTAGAAGAAATTAACTACTTGGAAGGTGTCGAAATGATAGTTTCGGTGTTAAAAGAGGAAGAAGATCAGTTTCGTCATTGGGTGACAGAACTGACGAATGGGCAAGCAACAATCACTTTTGAGCACGCCCAATTTATCGAATTTATTGTGAAATAAATAGTTTTAATTGTCTAATCCTGAAGGTCCATAGTATAATTTTAATATTGAGCTCGCTTAATCAATTACGCCCATGTGCTAATTTGAATAAATTTTAGCTCAATTGCATAATTATTCCCAAAATCAAGAGGAGAATATACCATATATGAAAAGAACGAATGTAAAAAAGAAGAAGAGGTCTTCTAAAGCTTCTTTGATTATAAAAGTAGCATTACTTCTAGTTGCTAGTTTACTAATTTGCGTTACGGCCTATGGTGTTTATATTACAAAGCAAGCTGAACACGCAGCCAACTCAGCACATGAAGTATTAGAAGGTCGAGATGTCTCTGCTTTACGAGAAGAAAAAGTAGAGCCAGTTAATGATAATGTGTCGATTTTATTTGTCGGTGTCGATGATAGTGAAAATCGTGGGCAAGGTTCTGAAAACTCACGCTCAGATGCACTGATTCTTGCAACTTTAAACAATACTACGAAAACTATTAAAATGTTAAGTATCCCTCGTGATTCTTACGTTTATATCCCTTCAGTAGGCTATAAAGATAAAATTACTCATGCCCATGCTTTAGGTGGTACGCTTTCGACAATTGAAACGGTTGAAAAACTTTTTGATGTTCCGATTGATTACTATGTCCGCATGAACTTCAATGCGTTTATTGATGTCGTGGATGCTTTAGGTGGTATCGAAGCAGAAGTACCATATGCTCTACATGAAAAAGATGAATTTGATCGTAATACAATCAACCTCAAGCCAGGTTTACAGCATTTAAACGGTAGTCAAGCACTTGCACTTGCACGTACACGTAAGCAAGATAGCGATATCCAACGCGGTATACGTCAACAAGAAATTTTAACTGCTATAACAAATAAAGTAGCATCTGTTGATTCTATTACAAAATACGACGATGTTATTAAAGCAATCGGCGATAACATGAAGACAAATATGACATTTAGTGAAATGAAATCCTTCCTGTCTTATTTAACAAAAGGTAAGCCACGTATTGATTCATTAACATTAGAAGGTAACGACGATATGTCTACAGGTGTTTATTATTATCAATTAGACCAACAATCAGTTGATGATGTATCTGAAATTCTTAACAACCACCTTGCAAGAAAAAAATCGTCTTCTGCTTTAACAAATAGTAATACTGATAAAGACAATGCGGCTGGCGATGACAGTTCAACAAACGAGTCAGCGCAATAAAAATAAAAAGCCTTTCCACTATCGAAGTTTGATAGCGGAAAGGCTTTTTTGTGTATCAGGTTCATTACCCGCGAAATCTGGTACTTTACCCGCGATTCATGAGGTTTTACCGGCGAAATTTGTTGTTTTACCCGCGATTCACGATACTTTACCCGCGAAAACCATATTTTACTGAAAAAAAAAACTGCAGACGAACTCAAATTCGAGTTTGTCTACAGCAGTTCTTTTGTTATTTATTGAATATCCTCATGAAATTTAATAGCGGTTTATAGTTTTTACCAGCAAGTCCAATGACTTCAACAAAAATTTCGATTGCAATTAAGATGACCGTAATTAGTAAAATAGCTCCCCATACCTTTGCCATTGAGAAGATAATGGCAGCTAAACCAAACATCATTGCAATGCCATAAATAATAAGGACCGTTTGTCGATGTGTAAAGCCCATATCCAATAATCGATGGTGTAAATGGGATTTATCTGGATCAGACCATTTTTTCTTCATTCGGTAACGACGAACAATTGCAAAGAATGTATCAGAAATCGGTACACCTAGCATAATAACTGGGATAATTAACGAAATGATTGTAAAGTTTTTATATCCTAATAAAGCTAAGACAGAAATCATAAAGCCTAGAAATAATGCCCCAGTATCTCCCATGAAGATTTTAGCTGGATGGAAATTATAAAATAAGAAACCAATTGTAGCTGCTGCTAAAATTGCTGCAAAGGCTAATACGAACATATCGCCCATTATAAAGGCCTTACCAGATAAAGTAATAAGTGCAATTGAAGAAACGCCTGCAGCTAATCCGTCTAAGCCATCAATTAAGTTAATCGCATTCGTAATACCAACAATCCACAATATAGTAAATGGAATACTTAGAAAACCAAAATCTAATTGCCCACCAAATGGCAAGTTAATGAAGTCAATTTGAATACCGCCTACAAAAATAACGATTAGTGCAGCAACTATTTGACCGAGCATTTTTGCCTTCGCTGATATTTCACGCATATCATCAATGACACCTGTTGCCACAATAATACAAGCTCCGATAATAATCGCTAAACTAAATTGACTTTGTGGCTGTAGGACCGCCACACCTATTAAAAACGCAAGGAAAATTGCCAGACCACCGAGCCTTGGCATGATACGTGCATGTACTTTTCGATAGTTTGGCGCGTCAACGGCACCTATTCTAAACGCTAAACGTTTAACTAGTGGAGTTAACAAAATGGAAGCAACGAATGCTGCTATTAAAGACACGTAAAGCATGTCTCTCCTCCTCAAAAAAATAATCTACATTTGAATCCAATTTGATTATAGCACGAACATGCTCTGAAATATACTTTTTCTAATCATTTTCCGCTATTTCACATTTTCCATTTTTCTCTATTATTCTACCTTTATTACTTAATGTCAAATGTAGTCATCATTCGTAAAATTTGATAGAATAATGATGTGTCTAGCATTTAGACAACTTTAAAGGAGCGTAAATTCATGTTCTCAATTTTTAAACGCAACAATGAGCAAACAAGTGCTCGTCAATTAAAACGCTACTATAAAATAGTAGAACAAATTAATAATCTTGAAGAAAAATACGTCAATAAGTCAGATGCTGAGTTAAGAGAAATGACTTTTATTTTCAAGGATCGCTTAGATCAAGGAGAACCAATTACATCCATCATTCCAGACGCATTTGCAGTTGTACGCGAAGCCTCAAAACGTGTATTAGGAATGCGTCATTTTGATGTACAGCTAATTGGCGGACTCGTATTAACTGAAGGCAATATTGCTGAAATGCCTACAGGTGAGGGGAAAACGCTTGTTGCTTCACTTCCCTCTTATGTACGGGCATTAGAAGGCAAAGGTGTTCATGTCATTACAGTAAACGATTATCTTGCGAAACGTGACTATGAGCTTGTTGGACAAATTCATCGTTTCCTCGGTTTAACAGTCGGATTAAATGTACCGATGATGGAACCAAATGACAAAAAAGAAGCTTATAACGCTGATATTACGTACGGTGTCGGTACCGAATTTGGTTTCGACTATTTACGTGACAATATGGCACATAGCTTAGCTGATAAAGTACAACGCGCTTATCATTTCGCCATCATTGATGAAGTCGATAGTGTGCTTATTGACGAAGCGAAAACGCCATTAATTATTGCCGGTAAGATGCCTGCAAATGATGAATTACACCGCATTGCAGCTATGTTAGCAAAACGCTTTAAAGCAGAAGAAGACTACGACTTTGATGATGAAACAAAGGCCACTTCTTTAACGGATAAAGGCATTGAAAAAGTTGAGGCTGCCTTTAATGTTGACAATTTATACGATTTAGAACATCAAACACTTTATCACTATGTGATCCAAGCGGTTCGTGCACATGTCATGTTCAAGCGTGACGTTGATTATATCGTGAAGGATGACAAAATCGAGCTTGTTGATATGTTCACAGGTCGTATTTTAGAAGGTCGTTCTCTTTCCGATGGCTTACATCAAGCAATTGAGGCAAAAGAAGGCGTAACGATTACTGAAGAAAACAAAGCACAGGCACAAATTACAATTCAAAACTATTTCCGTATGTATCCGAAGCTTTCGGGAATGACAGGAACTGCGAAAACACAGGAAAAGGAAATCCGCGAAGTGTACGGAATGGAAGTTATTCAAATCCCTACAAACCGACCACGTCAACGTGTAGACCAACCTGACATTATTTTCAAAACACAAGCAGCGAAATATAAATTTGTAGCTGCCGAAGCAAAACGACGCCATGAAAAAGGGCAACCTGTTTTAATCGGTACTACGTCCATTTTGCAATCTGAAACCGTTGCAGACCATTTAAAAAAGGAAGGCTTAAAATTCCAATTACTGAATGCCAAAACAGTTGAGCAAGAAGTAGAGCTAATTTCGCAAGCTGGTCAAAAAGGGCGTATTACGGTTGCAACCAATATGGCTGGTCGCGGTACAGATATCGTGTTAGGTGACGATGTCCATGCCCTTGGTGGTCTTTACGTAATTGGTACAGAAAAACATGAAAGCCGCCGCGTGGATAATCAGCTACGAGGACGTTCTGGTCGTCAAGGTGACGTAGGTGAAAGTCGCTTCATTCTCTCTATTGAAGATGATATGTTCCGCCGTTATGCAAAAGAAGAAGTTGAAAAATTCACAGCAAAAATGATTGTAGATGAAAATGAAGTCATCCAAAACAAAGATGTTCAGGAGCTTATCAACCGTACACAACGTATTGTAGAAGGCTCACAATATGGCATGCGCGAATACAATTTAAAATTAGACGATGTCATTAATGATCAACGTACCGTTATTTATGGCTTACGTGACAAAATTTTAGCTGGTGAAGATGTAATGGGAGAGCTACAAAAAATGCTGCGTGAAACGGTCGATTTTGCAGTGCGCGATGCTGCACCTGAAGAGCTCCCTTCTGTAGAATGGAATTATGACCAAATGGAAAGTGCATTGAATTCATTATTCATTACTCCGGTTACAATTGATCGTGAAGTTGGCAAAGTAAAACAAATTCTAGCGGATATACAGCCTTCTGAACAAGAACTGTTAGATCATATGGAGAAATTCGCAGAAAATGATGAAGTCATGACGGTTATTCCACAAGTGATGTTGAGCTATATAGATAGTGGCTGGGTGAAACATTTAGAAGCAATGGCTCATTTAAAAGAAGGTATCGGCTTACGTCACTATCAACAAGAAGATCCGATGCGCATTTACCAACGAGAAGGACTCGAATTGTTCGGAAAGAATTTCCAAGAATTGCGTCGTTCTATTATTATTGAAATTACAGGCTTCATGAAAATGGTTGAAGGACAACAGGAGGTTTAATAATGGGTTTATTTTCATTCTTTAAAAAATCAGATAAAATCGTACAAGAAAACACAATTGACTCAAAAGATTTACTAGGAAATGCGTCTACAAATAAAGGGGACAATCGTGATGTTGTAACGAAGCTGTCATTCCATCCTGAATGGAATGTACCACAAGAACAAAAGTATATTTTTAACTTCCTTGCAAATGAGCTAGAGCCATTAAAACCGAATCAATTATCTCTATCTTCTATTAGTATTGAAGATGAGCCACGCACAGGTAAATGGCTTGTTCGTGCATTTTTCCGCTCATCATTAGCCGAAGCAATTGAGTTAGGTGAAATTGAATTATTCATTATGGATAAAAACGATGAGCTTGTAGCATCTAAAAAATTCGATTTTAAAGCGCTAGGCACAATTCCAGCTGAAAGTGCTCGTCCATGGGTTTTTGAATTTGAAAAATCAACGATCAAAGTAGACGAAGTGCCAGAAGATGGTTGGAAAATCGCATTTAACCTTGTATCTTTACGCGGTCACCAATTAGAATTAGATCCGTCATGGGAACAACAATTACCAGCAGCACAAAAAGAAGAGCTTGCTAAAATCGTTGATACTTTACCGAAATTAGGTGAAACAGAAGTTAACTTTACTGGTCTTCAAGCAAAACTTGCTGATAATGGTAACCTGAATGTTTCAATCTTTATCCGTAACGGTCACAATAAAGCAATTAATCTAGAACAATTACCGCTAGAAATTATCGACGCAACAGGTAAACAAATTGCCAAAGGATCATTTAAAATGGATCCGATCCTAACTGTCCAACCAAACTCAACAAAACCTTGGACATTCATCTTCCCAGCTGAACTAGTTGATGCACAACAAGCAGACTTATCTCGCTGGACAGCACGTGTAACACAATAATAATAAATGAAATCCTTCTTTCTACGGAAAGAAGGATTTTTGATTTCCTAGATGTACGGAGCGATTTACATTGGTTTACTGGCGATTGACTCATTCAATCAAATAAAAAAGCGATTTTTGCGCTAATGCAAAAATCGCCTGTTCATTATTTTACTGTATCGAATCGTTTATACCCTACTAATCTAGTTGACCAATAAGAGTACGTCACATCCGATAGTTCCACACCATCTGTACCCGCGTGGATAAATTTATTATTGCCAAGGTAAATACCCATATGAGAAATGCCCTCTTTATAAGTATTTTCAAAAAATACTAAATCCCCTGGCACTGGATTTTTCACATGTGTTGTACTGCCATTAAAGTAGCCTTCGCTGCTATCTCTCGCTATTTTCACACCACTTTGATTGAATGCATAATAAATAAACCCACTGCAATCAAGACCTTCTGGCGTATTACCGCCATAAAGATAAGGTGTTCCAATTAAAGTATTCGCCACTTCCACTGTCTTTTTGTAAATAGCTTGTCCATTCGCTGTAGGATCTTTTGTTGTTACTTTTGATGGGGTCCCCGTATCTGTAGTTACATTATTATGTACTGTATCATCCTCGGGTACGACAGCTACTGGAGAAATTTTCAATACTTGTCCAATATAAATCGTGTCGTTCTCTATGCCATTCCACTCTTTTATTTCCTTTATTGTCACATTATATTGCTTGGCGATTTTTGATAATGTATCACCTTTCGCAACTGTATGAACAGCAGTTGAAGGTTTTGAAGGTGTAGTAGTTGTTGGTTTTGAAGGTTTTCCTGTTTCAGCTGTTGCCTGCTTTGTAATTTCTAACTTTTGTGCTACATAAATCGTATCCTTCGATAGATTATTCCATTTTTTTATATCTTGTATCGTCACTTGATGACTTTGAGCGATTTTGGATAACGTATCGCCTTTTTGTACTGTATATGTTGCAGCTTCAGCATTTTGTATCGCAAAAAATGAAGTAGCAATAGTGCTTAAAGCGAGAATTCTCAATTTTTTTGATTTAAGCATATCCAATAGCCTCCGTTCATGTTAGAATATTTCCTTGTGTGTCTATCATACTAAAGAATTGTCAAAACAAAAATCGGAAATACTGACTATTTTTCAAACAATTTATCAATCCTATATAATACTACAGAATCCGACTGTTTAGCATTACTGTAATAATTGCAAGTTTAATAGTCCTATGATAACATACATTTCTGTATTTAAAATTTTTAGAAAGTTTTAGCTTTTCAATTATAAAGGAGTTTTTATTATTTATGAGAAACATCTTAGTTTTCATCAAAGAGAATTTAGCTGTAGGCTTATTACTTTTTGCCTTGTTCTTAGGGGCAGGTAATATTATCTTTCCACCGTTGCTCGGGCAACAAGCTGGTGAACATATTACAACAGCCATGGTTGGCTTTTTAATAACAGGCGTAGGCTTACCTTTACTGGCAATCGTTGCAGTTGCAAAAGCAGGCGGCGATTTACAACTACTTGCCAGTCGTGTTCATCCAATTTTCGGTATCATATTCACTTCAATTGTCTATTTAGCAATTGGGCCTTTCTTCGCTGTTCCACGTACAGGCTCTGTGTCATATGAAATCGGCATTGTGCCATTTCTTTCAGAGGCAGCACAAGAACATTGGGCTCCACTATTCATTACATCTATAGTATTTTTTGCTTTAATACTTTATTTAGCATTCAACCCATCGAAACTTGTCGATCGTGTAGGGAAAATTTTAACCCCTGCGCTCTTAATTGTTATTTTACTACTAGCTGTTAAGAGCTTTATTACCCCAATGGGTGAATCAGGCACAGCGGTTGGAAATTACACGGATTCACCATTTTACGAAGGTTTTGTACAAGGCTATTTAACGATGGATGTTCTTGGTGCTCTCGTATTTGGTATTGTTATTTTACAGGCGTTACGTGGTATGGGAATGAACGATACTAGAAAGCAAGTCAAAACAACCATTTTTGCAGGGATTGTCGCTGCCATTGGCTTGGCCTTTGTTTATATTTCACTTGGCTATATCGGCAATACAAGCATTGGAGCAATTGGTACATCTGATAATGGTGGCGTCATCATTGCAAAATCAGCAGAATACCTTTTTGGGGATTTTGGCAGTATTATTTTATCAATTACGATTTTATTAGCTTGTATTTCTACTGCTGTGGGCTTGTTGACAGCCAATGCACAGTTTTTCAATAAGCTATTTCCACAAATCTCATATAAAACATTTTTAATCGTCTTTACGTTATTTAGTGTAGCAATTACAAATGTTGGATTATCGACAATTATTAATACTTCACTTCCAGTATTATTAATTATCTATCCGCTTGCAATCGTACTGATGGTGTTATCACTTGTCGATCATTTCTTTAAAGGTGGACGAATTGTTTATGTGTTGGCGTTAATTCCGACATTCTTTGTCAGTCTTTACGATGGCTTAAAACAGATGAAAATCACGTTTACTTCTTATGAGAATATTTTAAATATTTTGCCACTGTATGAGCAAAGCCTTGGTTGGCTTGTTCCTGCAATGATTGGTACAATTATAGGTTTTATTATTCATAAGCTTTTTAACAAAAACTAAACTTCAAACAAACAGACACGTCTTCCTTTTATAGACGTGTCTGTTTTCATTCGCTGTAATTTGGTAATTCATGTATAATAAACATAAGTCATTAGAAAAGAGGTGTCTTATGAAAAAAGTATTATGGTCCTTCATTTTTATACTGAGTGTTATCCTATTTCCTTTATCAAACGCTTCTGCTGCAAATAACGAACAGCAACTCGTTGAGGAAATAAAGGAAATCATTACAGAAAATTATGTTGGTAAAGTAAATGGTAACTTACAAAATGCGAAAACTATTTCAGAAATCATTAATATGTTAGACCCTTACTCAACATATTTTACTAAGCAAGAATTTGAAGAATTTATGAATAGCATTAATATGTCGACAATCGGTATTGGTGTTGTCATTGAAGAGCATGATGACGGCATTCATATTTTACAAGTAATTGAAGAAAGTGGAGCAGCTGAAGCTGGTGTCGTGGCAGGAGATATAATCATCGGCATTAATGGTCAATCCATTGTAGATAGCTCAACTCAGGAAGCCTCTTCCCTGCTAATCGGTAATGAAGGCACCGATGTGCAAGTTAAGCTATTACACGAGAATGGGACTACTTCTACTAAAACTATTACACGTAAAAAATTCACACTACCAAACGTAGAATCTGCTTTATTGTTTGGTGATGTTGGCTACATAGCAATGTCTTCTTTCTCTGAAGATGGCGCACAACTAGTGAAAGACGCACTGACTCAGCTTAAGCAACGTGGTGCTACTTCTTTTATTTTAGATTTACAAAATAATGGTGGAGGCTATGTTGCAACAGCTGAACAGCTGACTGGATTATTCCCAAAAGCAAAAATCGCCTATTTATTACAGGAAGCCCATGCCTCTTATGAAGTGCGTGCAGCACAACAAAACATGAAATTCCCAACTGATACACGTATTTTAGTAAATCGCTATAGTGCAAGTGCTTCAGAAATGCTTGCAGCTTCGTTACAAGATCAACAATCGGCGATTCTATATGGTGAAACTACTTATGGTAAGGGCGCAATGCAAGGTTTCTTTGAATTACATGACGGTAGTTATTTAAAGCTTACTGTGGGTAAATTTACAGGTCCTGCTGGTCAAACGATTAACGAAGTAGGCGTGAAACCAACTATTCAAACGAAGACGGCACCTCTCTTCCAAGCTCATTACGATGCCATTAAAGCACAATACAAAGAGTATCAGGAACTAGTAAGCCTAAAAAATGTACCAACTACAAAAACATTTGTAGTTAAGTTTTCGCAAGCATTCTCTTCACCAATTCCTGAAGGAAGTGTACAGCTTATTGCTTTAGGCGGAGACGAAATTCCAATTACTACAAAAGTAGGAAAAGACAATTCCTTACTCGTTACACCTAAAAATCCTTTAGGAAAAGGCCAAGAATATATGTTGCTCGTTCATCCAACTATTCAAAAACCTACAGGTGACAAACTGCAAAAAGGTATTTATCTTCATATTGCAGTAACTAACTAACAACAAGCCATGAATAAAAGCGTTTGATTTGTCGCTCCAAAGCGGAAATCAAACGCTTTTTTATATAACATCCCCTTTTATGTGCCCCAACCAAGAGCGCGTCTGAAACGAAAATAAAAAATCCCTCCCTATATTGAGAAGGATTTTTCACTCACTGAATTTTCTATCACACATATGGAGGTTCTTTTAATATAAAAAAGACATGAACTAAATTTCGCGCAAGTTCACATGGCTTGCTTTTTTGTTCTAGTAAATTCGTTAATATTAAACGTTCAAAAGAGCCAACAAAACTATCCGCAACTATTTTGATATCGATATTTTGTAATTTAAACAATCTATCACAATCATGTCGATAAACTAGCTCAATAAATCGCTGTGTAAGCTGCGATTTAACGCTTGATGATTGTTTCGATTCAAAAAAGCCAATTTTCGTTAACTTTGGATTTTCAATAATATAGAGAAACATCAAATATAATTTATGTTCTAGCATATGAATAAAGCCTTCCAGCCCTTTTTCAGCCTGTTCGGAATGATTGTCCATAATCTCATAAAATCCAAGCTGAAATTGTATGTTTAAGTCCTCATAAAGCGATTCTTTACTTTTAAAATATAAATAAAATGTGGGCTGTGTTACATCTGCTGCTTTCACTATATCGCTTATTTTCGTAGCATGGTATCCCCTTTCAGCGAAAAGCTCCACAGCTTTTTCCAGTAATAATTGTTTACTTTTTTCACCATTTGAGTTGATTTTCCTACCTCTTGCCATCATTGTCACCTTACTCTGTTAAAAATTATTACCCTGTTTAAAAATTAATTTTAAATAGTAAACCATCACAAAACCCAACATTTTACTTTTCACTATCTGAATAATGTTAATTATAATATAATTCCAAAAATTACACTATGCATATTCAACAAAATATGATGTTTGGTACTTTTCTAATCTATTGAAAAGCAATGTAATAAGCTAAAAGCATTACCTTAAACAGAATTGATTTATGCTTGACAAGAAATACAAAAAGCATGCTGGAAGTACTACTTCCAACATGCTTTTCGCGCATTTTATTTTAACCATAATGCTTATTGCTTTAATAACTTCTTTTTCAGTTTATCCGTAAATTCTTTTACTTCTTTGATACCAAATACTAAGTAGGAACCTACAAAGACAGCAATAAAGATAGCTAGACCTACAATAAACGTTAACCACTTGTATTCAAATACTAAATAGTGGCTGGAGTAATACATAACTACCGCAATGACAATCATTGGTGGCACCGCTCTGAAAAATTGTAACTCTTTGCTAAAGATGCCCATTTTCAAGTCGTATTTAGGTATTGCATAAAAAATAAGCATCATAAAGTTTGTAATGGAACTAATTAATGTACCCCATGCAATAGCCTCAGCACCGTAATTTTCTACCATCAACATAATAACAGCAATATTGACACCAAATACATTGATTAAACTAAAAATAACTGGCGCCATGGAGTCGCCCTTTGCATAATAGAAACGCGTGATATACGTATTTGCCGCTAAGAAATACATGGACAACACGAATATTGCTAATACAGGTGCAGTAATGGCTGTCGAGTAAGCATTGAATTTACCATACTGGAATATCACCTGAATCAGGTTTTCAGCGTAAAAGTAAGAATATATTGTTACTGGTACAAGTAGCAATAGTAGATAGTGTAGCCCTTTAGAATAAAGGCTCTTGATTGACACAAGGTCATTGTTGGCTTCTTTTTGACTCAAAATTGGATAAATTACTGTTGTCACAGCTGTAATTAAAATCGCTTGCGGGAATTGCATCAGCTTGGAAGAATAGTTCACAGCTGCCACAGCCCCCTCTGAAAGCATACCAGCAAAAACACGCTGTAATAAGGCGTACAGTTGAATCGTCGCTCCTCCGAGCATTATTGGTAACACCATAATCCATAATTGCTTCGAAGAAACATTTCGCTCCAAAGAAAAACCAACTTTATGGGAATCTAATTTGCGATAACCAATTATTAAGAAATACACCATTATCGCCGCACTAGCTAAAGCACTAATACCATATCCAAGTGGCCCGATTCCTGGAATATAAGATAATCCAACAGCAATGACTAGGAAAATCGCGTTGTAAATTAAAATGGCAAAGCTTGATAAGTGAAATTTTTCGTTTACATTCAGTAAACCACTATACCAAGATGATAAAACAAGTAAGATAGATGATGGCATCATCCAAAAGTACAAGTTTTTCAATAAGTCTAAATCACTTTGACTATAATCATCTTTATTTTTACCTTGGTTGAACATATCCATAATTGGATTGGTAAATGCTAATAAAATAATCGTCATAATAGACACAGTCAACAGTACAATCGTAAAGGACTGTTTTACAAATAATGCTCGGTCTGTTGTTTCCCGATTATAAATTGAGATAACGGCTGTCGTAAAAGCGCCACCAACTACTAAATATAAAAAATTGGGAATGGTGTAAGCTGTAAAAATACTATCAGCGATATGGGAACTCCCATATTGAAATCCGATAATCATTTCACGTAAAAAGCCGAAAACACGGGCAACGATATTAATAATCGCTACTGCCCCTACAATTTTAATAAATTTATTCATAAGTCATCCCTACCTTTAATGGTCGACTTATAAATGTCTATACATCTAGCTGTAATATTTTTTTCATCGTGAATAGCTAATATTTCATTAACCGCTTCACGATTCATATATTGATCTTTCGGCGTGTTCACTGCACGCAGCATCTCCTCAGATAAAGCCATAGCGTTCCCAGGCTCCACTAAATGCCCTGCCCCTTCACCAAGTAGCGATACAAGCCCACCTACTTTAGAAGCGATGACAGGCGTATCTGTTGCTAGTGCCTCTAATGCTACAAGACCAAAACCTTCTAAATGTGATGGTAACACAAAGACATCACTTGCCTGGAACCACTTTACAAGTTCTTGTTGTTTTAGTGGGTCTATAAATTTGACGTCTTCACTGAAGAATGGTTGCAAGGATTGGAAAAAACTTTCATCTCTTCTAGATCCTATGATTTTCAGCTCGATAGGTCGCTCCACTTTTGTTTTTAACATTTGGAATGCCTGCAAAAGTTCCTCAACGCCTTTTTGCTTAATGACATTGCCTACAAAAAGAAAAATAAATGGTTCTTTCGCTAATTGCAATTGTTGACGTACTTCAGCCTGGCTCCCCTTTGAAAATACATGACGATTGACACCCATGCTAACAACAGAGATTTTGTCGGGTGCTATATCAAAGTCTTGCTCGATTTGTTTTGCTAACACGGGACCTACTGCAATAACATGGTCACTTTCACGTAAAATGCTCGCTGTCCAATTGCGAATTCTCGCATTTTTCTTTGCCATACGTTCAATGTCCCCACCATGAGCAGTAACAATGTACGGTATACCAAACATTTTCTTTAAAAGTAACGATAACATCCCTGAAGGAAACACATAGTGTGCATGTGTTACATCGATTGATTTTCGATATTTCAAACCCTTCATTAATGTAGAAAATCCCCATTTAGCATATTTGACAATCGTGTTTTTCTTGCCTGTAGCTGGGTTTGTATTCACTGCTATTTCAACGTCTAGTCCAGCTTTTTCAAGTGCTGTCACTTGGTTTTTTACAAAAATACCGAATGATAAATGATCAGATGAAGGATACATATTACTAATGACGAGTATTTTTTTCATAGACGTGTCACTGCCTTTTTCATTAATTCCTGACCATACATGGCCTCTTTATGAATATGTGTAGCAATTTGTTTCGTCTCTGCAATTGACTGTTCCCAATTGCTACTTAGTTTGCCAACTAATTTAGAAAGAGCTTTCTCATCATCTTCTATATCCTGCATCTGTAAGCATCGATCTGATGCGCCGACAAAGGACATAAAATCCTGCACCTTTGTATGATAGGATACAGCAATAATGGGAGTCTCTGAATTGGTCGCCAATATTAGCGAGTGTAAACGCGTACCAATTATAATATCTTGCTCGCCTGTTACTTCAAGTAAACGTTCAGGCACAAGATTTTCCTCAATTATTTCTGTATGAGCATGATGTTGCATTTTTTTCTGAATATCTTTTGTCACGGTTACATCTTGCGGAAACTTTGTTGCAAAAAATGTAATGTGAACGTTTTGCTCAGAAATGACTTGATCTAAATTTTTCGCCATACCTGTTACATATGCATCGTATTTTGCTACATTTCCTTCTGGTCAATAGTTTGCATTATAGTACGGAACAGCTGAAACACCAATTTTTATTGGCTTTTCCGCGTAATCTTTGCGATCCCCTTTTAACGTAAATGCAGGGTCACCAATGACTTCTATCGGTTTTTTGACCCCAATACTGTGTAAAAGTTTTTTAGACTGAGGATCACGCACAGAGATATTTGCTGCATAACGACACATAACACGGATACTAATTTTTCCTGAAAATGTATCTAGTGGTCCTGCACCACATCCGTAAATAATGTAGGGAATATTATTTTGTTTTGCCATCATTGCATATGTTCCATAAAGATGGGCCTAACGCTTATAAAAATCCATTAAAATACCACCACCACCAATAATGAGGAGGTCAAAGTTTGCTACATATTGTTTGTTATTTTTATACGTATGGATAAACGTTTTATATAAGTTGCCCTTTTTATAATACAATGGATAGCTATGTACCCCATAACGCGCGGATGTTTGTTGTGTGTTATTACTAAAAACGGTAATGTCGTCACTCGTTACCGAAAATGTTTGTTTTACTTGTTGAAGAATGCCGTATAATATTGATTCATCACCATTATTATCATTGCCGTAATTCCCCACAATGCCTATTTTCATTAAAAAACATCCTTTTACTTTTTAATACAGAGATTATACCACAATTGCACTTATTCGTTCTTTTTAAAAATAGTAAAAAAAAGGGGAGCCCCGAATTTCAACGAGATTCCCCCCTTTTCTAGCACCTTATGACAATACTAAATCCTATAAAACAGCAAAAAAGTACTACTTTATTTTTGCTTCTGCTAGTCATCTATTGCTAACTTTTACTTATGAATTGCTCTATAAAGGAACAAACCGAAATGTGCTCGACTAATCGCTTCATTTGGTTTAAAAATGTTACCATCATAGCCTGTCGTAATTTTGTTAGCAGCTAGTTGTTGTACAAATGTATACGCCCAATGATCTTTTGGAACATCCTTAAAGGCAATACCACTTGTTCCATTTAATTGATATGCGATGGCAACAATTTTCGCCATTTGTGCTCGTGTTAATGTTGCATTCGGGTCAAAAGTATTGTTTTCGCGGCCACTCATAATGCCTGCTTCTACAACGGCTGCAATTTCTTTAAAGTAAATGTGATTTGCCGGTATATCTTTGAAGTTTGGATTTTTCACATTTTTTGTATTTAAACCTAGTGCACGGCTAATAATGACAGCTGCATGTGCACGTGTCAGTTTGTCATTCGGTCTAAATGTTCCATCAGCCTGTCCCGTAATAATATTTTGAGACGTTAAATATTCAATCTCTTTAAAGTATACGTAATTATTTGGAATATCTTTAAATAGCGCTGGCTTCGCTACAGTAACCGTAGCAACTTGACTCTTCGTACCTAAAGTTGCAATGACCTTACCTGTTGTACCAGCATTTTGTGCGGTAAACTTACCATCGCTTGTAATGGTACCAATATTGCCTTCTACGGACCATTTCACTTGAGATGGATCATAAACAATCGGCTTACCTGCATCATCTTTTGCGTCGATAGTAAATTTCACAGATTCACCTGCTCCAACTGTTTTAGAGCTTGGCATAACAGCCATTGTTGTAGGAGCATCTACTACTTTGACTTGGAATGATTGTACCGCGGCGCCATCATAGCCGATGTAAATGCGTTCCTCACCAGCTTGCGTTGCTGTATAGCTTAAACCATTAATCTGTAATGTTTGGTTTTGAGAAGCCAACGTTACATGACCATCTAGTGGTAGTGTCGTAAAGTTATCATCTAAAACGTATTGTACTGCGACACTCGATGAAGCACCTACTAACAATGTTGCATAGTTTGTACTATTCGTAAATTTAATGTGTGTCGCCTTGCCATTTGGCGCCGTACTTACCGCTTGTAGTGTGGCAGATACAAGACGTTGTGTATTCCCTGAATTAGAAGGTAAATTCGCTAAAACAACATTATTACTGCCGTAGTTTCGAATTCCCATCGTTGTTGAACCACCGCCATCTAAATTAAGGGCTCTATCAACCCCAAGTGCCACTAAATAATTAGCAAGTTGCACCATATTCATGCCCTTACTATGGCTTTGACGTCCGTCTACTGTAATGAAATGTACAGTTTGTCCATTATTACTTGTAGCCACTACTGTACGTGGCGCAACTTCTTTTGCACGTGAACTTGTTGTGCTCATCATAATATAAGGTTTGCCATCCTTTACTAGATAAGGACCGCTAGCTAAGATAAATTGTGCATTTTGCCAAAGTTGGTCAATTGAAAAGTTAACACTCATTTCATCGCCAACCGCTACATGGCTTAACTTTTTGTGCCAATCGCCACCCTGTAAAGATACAACGAAGCCAGTAGATGGAATCGTTAATTTATCTTTCGAACCGTAAGGCTTAATTTGTGTGACTTTACCAGTTAACGTTTGACCAAATGTATTTTCTGTAATCGGTGAACCTGTGTCTACTACCATTTCAAATCCGAATTCATTTGTATCTGTTGTTTTACTATAAAACTGTGGTGTGTAAATAATCGCTTCATTTATATTACGAATACGATTTAAGCCTGACATTTCATATTTCGTGCCATTATGGGCTAGTGTGACGTCAAAATCAAAATAATCAATGACCCCACGACCATCCGAATTCATACCAAAAGCCGTTGGAACGTTCATATATTGGTCGGAACCGTTTGAAACTGCACCACCATTTAAAATAACATTATTTTTAGCTAGTAAAAATAATGGATAGCCTTCAGACATATTATAAAAACTTGCATTAATAGCACCAACTACTCGATTTCCCTCACGAGAATGACGATTCGCATTTGCTACTGTCGATTCTTTTCCATTGACTGCTGCGGGCATTCCTAATTGTACTTCTGTCGTTGCATCACCAACATTAATCGTTAAGTGATTAATAGAGTTTGTATAGGTATTGCTGTATGTATATTGGTTATACTGCACACCTTTTGAAAGTGGGTAATCCTTCTTTACTGTTTGAAATGCATAGGCATTTAGCGGACTAACAACAATCGACATCATTACAACTAAAATCAGTAAAATTTTTGCTATTCTTTTCATTTTTCGCGCTCCTCATGAAATGTAGAGCCCTCACCTTCCCTTCTATGTTTTTCTTCTATAAGATTATCAAAAATATGCCAAAATAGCTATGGAACATTTAAGCTATTTTCCAGTTTCATATAATTGGTAAAAAAACTGTTTATATTGACGCATTTTATGATAATACGCATATTTAACCTTATCTCAACTCTTTAACTTTGGTAAAATGATGTTAAAGTTTAGGAGGTTAAAAAATATGAAAAAACTATCAATCATTGCATTGATTATGACAATAGTTAGCTTGCTCTTTTGGCAACCCCAACTAGCATCTGCCGATGAACTTTCAGGGCATGCACACGAAAAGGGTCTTCGTTATTTAATTTCAAAAAATGCTATAGTAACGGATGCTAATGGCAGTTACCGCCCTAATGACAATGTTACACGCGGAGAATTTGCTTCGTATTTAGCAAAGGTCATGAAGCTTGAAGGGAATAACGGTATGGTATTTACCGATGTACCTGATACATATGTGTATGCAACCGATATTCAGCTTGCTGCTACAGCCGGCATTATAACTGGCTACATAGACGGGTCATTTAAGCCTGATGCTGCCATTTCAAGACAACATATGGCCATTATGTTGGAGAGAGCTATTGATTATTTAAAAATTCCTAAAGGTACGTCATCCATTACATTTAAGGATAATGCTTCTATTATTAAAGACTACCGTTCTGCTGTAGCAATCGGTGCACAGTTAGGCATCATCATTGGTTCTGATGGCTACTTTATGCCCGAAAAAAATGCAACAATTGGACAAGCTGCAACGTTCATTCAACGTTTGATGTTACTAGCTGGTGATGGAGCTGCCGACGTTTCAACGTATGCGATTAAGGAAATTTCAAATGGTACACTAGTTGGCAATAAAGGCTTTTCAAGTTTTGAAGCTGCTGAAAAAGCAATCACAAAAAATACACAAGTGATTGTCCAAAAAGATAAAATTGTGAAAATGTCCTCCGGCTATGTTGTCACGAATAATTATGTTGCACTTTATTCTGAAACGATTAAAGACCAAATCGCTGTTGCAGGTAATACAGAGATGGAATATATCAGCAGTGATGCCACACAAGTAAAAGTGAGATTAGCAGGTCAGGTTGGCTATTTAAAACAAGCAGATGTCACGTTAATTCCTTTTTCCCTAAGTAAAGGACGCTCTTACTACTCCGTCGAAAATGGTGAAATTAAACATACGCTATACGATTACAAAACAAATAAATATTCTTCAAGCTATGTTTACGGAAAAGCACCTGCCTTCATGAAACAAGGTGAAAAATACTATAGCTGGAATGGCATTTATTTCACCAATGGAAATGGTTCTTCGAAAGGTGAAGCTTATAACTATTATCAATTTTTACCTGCACGCGCAACAACTCAGTATACAGCAGAAGAAATTGATGCTTACATTTTGAATAAGCTTGCTGAGATTGAAAGTACAGGTATTACGCTTTATAAAGATGCTACAACAAAAAGTAAGTTAATTGGTTTAGGAAAGACGTTAAAAGAAGTTGAGGCAAACTCAAAAATTAATGCCATGCTAATATTGGCACTTGCGCAACATGAAAGTGCTTATGGTATGAGTGACCATGCTCAAAACTTAAACAACCTATTTGGTTTATATGTTTATGACACAAACCCACTTAACAAAAAATTCGATAGCGTCGCTACTAACATTAACGAACTTGTTGAGAAGTTTTTACAACCAAACTATATAACGCCAGGTGGTTCTCCAGGTAGAAACTACGCAAATGGTGCTGTAGTTGGTTCTAAGGCACTTGGCTTTAACGTAAAATATGCATCCGATCCATTTTGGGGTGCAAAAATTGCTGGCCACTACTACCGTGCTGAAAAAGCATTAGGCTTCAAAGATGCAAATAATCCATATAAAATTGGCTTAACAACTACTGCGGGCTTAAATGTTCGTTTAGAGACTTCAACTAGTAATAGTCCACTCTTCACATATGTGCGCAGTGGTATGCCAGTTATCATCGTTAACACGGACATCAATGGCTGGCATGAAGTACTGTCTGACAAACTTCATACAGGCTCTGCTTACATTAGTAAAGATTATATTAAGCTGATAGATACAGTGAAATAAGAAATAGCGCCAATCCAATAGCTAAAATTGGATGGCGCTTTTTTTTATGATTCCATCGGTGTGGGTGTGACTTACCCGCGGAATGCACATGTTTACCCGCGATTTTTTGTGATTTACCCGCGAAATATAGCTGTTTATCCGCGAATCACACACGTTTACCCGCGATTACAAAAACAAAAGGGCTGCCTAAAATAGGACAGCCCTTCATTTTTAATATTTAAGTTTTCTTTGCTCGGTTTTAATAATTGCCGATGCAATGACGACGAAGCCTAACATTAAAATAAAGATTAAATCAAGTAATCCAGTGTGCATAGACACGGTAAACAATGTAATGACAAATGCGTACGCTACTGAGTGGAAACTGCGAATGCCACCTTGTTTCACTTTATTATAGATTAATGAAATTAACACACCGTACAATAAGAAACCAATTGCCACAAGCGCATAGCCACCATCTAGGAATAGCTGTCCAATAAAGGTTGGTGTTGTCGTTCTTGTAGGTCGTGTAATAAATTTACCTTCTTCCACACTTAAAGAGTTAACAACCTCTGTCACCTTCATACGTGGTGAAATTTGCTCACCAGGAAGAATCGTATTAAAGATACCTTTATGAATTTGACCGTTTAAATAACCCTCTTCTTGTGTGTACTCAATAATTTTACTTAAAACGATATGACCTGTTACACTTTCACCATTTAATGAACGCATCCATTTTGGCGTTAAGTTTACTTTTTGCTCAACTGTTAACAGTTTTTCTTTTTCCGTCTCTGTCAGTTCTACATCTGGTTGATCGCGATTATTAAATTCTTTCGTAGTATCTTCTGTCACCACGCGTAAGAAACCGAACATTGAGAATGCTACACCAATAACAAATAATGCCGTTAAGAACCAAGTTAATTTTACACGTTTCACAACATAGTGGAAAATAATAATTCCAGTAAATAGCATAATAATTAAAGGCGTACGATAGCCCATTAATAAGAATAGGAACATTACAACAGCAAAGATTGAGCCGTATATTATTGCTTTCTTCCACGTCATATTCTTTTCTAAAATCATTTTGTAAGATAATAATAGTAAAATTCCGTACCATAATAACTGGCTAAAGAAGTTTAGTTTTGGATCAAGATTACGACGATTGGATTCATCGGAAATTCCTAAACCCCCGCCAAAGATCATCATTAAATAAGAAGCTAATCCGATTAACGTTAATAACACAACAAAGTGAATCACATATTTTCCTAAGAACGATAGCCCAAATGTTGGGATTGTCCACTGTAATCTATCGATTATATATACACCAAGGTAATAGCAAACAAGCGCAACTAATACTGCTGGTAAAATGGATACACGAACATTAAATAATTCAAATCGATGAAAATCAAATAGACTCGTAAAGAAATATAGCACTAATATAAAAGGTAAAAAGAAATACGGTGAAAACGTATCAATCTTATTGACCTTTGTGAAAACTTGCTTCAGTTTATTCATACATGTAATACATCTAAAAAGATGTTATTGCCCTCCTCTATCATGAATCAATAGTTGTCATCACTATTATATTCTTTAGTTTTCCCTACAAAAACAAAGGTTATTATATCATAAATACGGTTAGACTTATAGAAAGGATTGAATTGAATTTACATAAAAAAGCTAAAAAATTTCATTTTTACCTAATTCTCTGCGAATCAGTTAATATTTAGGTGTATGATGAAATTTAGTAATACGAGTTTTGAGAAAAATAAAAAGCAAGGATGTGGATTTATTGAAGAAATATGTTATTTCCTTCATCGCTGTCTGTGCTTGTTTGCTTGTTGCAATGCTATCTCCGATAAAGGCCCAAGCTACAACACAAAAAATCGGCATTGTTTTCTCTGAAAGTAGTGAAAAATATGCCAACACTACACACCCTGGTGGTACATATGAGGGACAAACAGTATCTCCAAAGGTCGACTATAGTTCAACGTATAACAAAGAACTTAAAGCATACCTTTTATATCAGCAACAAGGCTTCCATGTAGAGAAAATTTTCGAAAAGGACTTAAACAACCTAGAAAACTTAAGTCAATATGATGCAATCGTCTTTCCATACACGGTCATGATGAATCATCAACAACGCGAAAATATCAAAATATACGTTCGAAATGGTGGCGGTGCTATTTTTGCATTCCAAACAGCACGTAATGAATCAGCAAAATTTCCGAAGGCTGGTCAAATGGATCTTTCTCCATTAATCTATGATGTCGACTCTTGGGTGATGGAATGGGATAACTTATCAGAAGTTTTCAATGCACGCTTTATTGACGATATTGTGCTAGGTAACGCGACCATTAGCAATGCAAATTCAGTTCACCCAATTATCCAAAACGCCACAAAAGAGCTCGGTAAAAGCACGCTTAGTCTGACAAAATCGGATAAAGAGTGGGTTGAAATTATAAAACCTTGGCAAGGTGGCTCCGCTTCACCGATTTTATATTTCTCGAATTACAACTATACCGATAAGCCACAAACGATGAAGAAAAATGAATTTGGTGCAGCTCATGCCATTGAATATGGCAAAGGAAGAGTTGTACAAATCGGCTTCAAAATTTTCGATTATATGACGATTAATGTGAAAGCAGACTGGCAAGACAATGAAAACGGTGCTGCTTACTCGACCACACGGGGCGACACAGATGCTCAAGTATTTATGAAGCACGCTTTACATTGGGTTGCCGAAGATCACGATGGATATGTGCCACGCCGCTATAATCTTTCTCTATACTCTGACGGTGTGCAAAGTTATGTAGCGCCATCTGGTCAATTTGTCTTTTACTCTACAGTAACAGTAAAAAACAACGGTAATGTGCCTGCTCGTGGTACGTTAAAAGTAGAAATTGTTGATGCGAACGACCGTATTGTCGGAAAGGGGCACGATCGTTACATACCAGGTCTAGCCGCAGACGCGACAACATCGAACGCAGACCGGAAAGATATTAGTACCCACTCGGAAAAATATCAAATCTTGATGCCTGGAAATTTAGCCGCTGGAACGTATACGATACGCACTTCCTTCATTGAAGGTCGTGATGATCGTAAAAATGCAGACGAAAAATTTGCAACTATTGCAGAAATTAAAACGCTCACACGCACAAAAGGTTCCAATAAGGCCTCTATTGGCACTGCCTCTTTCTTCCAAGATGTACCAAAATCAAGTGCTGCTTATGATGATATTAAAAACTTACATGCACTTGGTGTTGTGAAAGGCAGTAATGGCAAATTTAATCCCCAAGGCACATTAACACGCTTGCAAGCTACCGAAATGGTGTTACGTGCACTAGGGATTTCACCTTTAAGTTCAGCAACATTGAACGCCAGTGATATTAAAGCAGGCGATTATGGTTATTCAGTATTAGCTACAGGCGTTCGTTACGGGATTATTACTTTAGAAGATGGTAAAATCAACGCGCACCAACCAATGACGCGTGCTGCTATGGCACATGCACTTGTTAAAGGTTTTAAGTTACAAGGCTATTCTAGTAAATCATTTTCTGACGTTCCTACATCTCATATCTATTTTAAAGATATTCAAGCGCTCTATGCGTTAAATATAACAACGGGCTATGCAGATCAAACATTTAAGCCAAACAATACAGTATCCCGCCAAAACTTTGCTCAATTTGTTAATCGTACGTTACACGCAAATGCGAAATAGATTTTGATTAGGATCAAAATCTACTATCGCCAGTTAAATCCAAATAAAAAAGAGCTACACAGTTCATATTTTGAACAATGTAGCTCTTTTGATTATTGTTTTGCGTAGTATTGATAAATTCCTTTATAAATCGCTTCAGCAAATAACTCAACATATTGATCATCTGTCATTTTACCTCGGTCTTCACTATTCGTTAGGAAGCCTAGTTCAACTAGAATCGATGGAATTAACATGTTACGAATAACATAATATTGTTGTTCTTTCACGCCACGATTTTTCATGTTTAAGTTATTCACAATTTGGTTATTTACAAAAGTAGCTAAATCAATATCTTCTTGATACATATCTCCTGTTGTCACAGCATAATATGTTTCAGTACCTTGTGCAGAGGTGCTAGATGCTGAGTTTACATGAATACTAACAAAGATTTCGCCATAGTTTGCATCTGTAAAGTCAACGCGATCTTGCAGTGATGGGTACGTATCACCTGTACGTGTCATTGACACTTTTGCTCCAGCTGCTTCCAGCTTTTGTCGTACAAGTGTCCCAACTTTTAAGGTAATAGCTTTTTCTGATTGGGAACCTACTACAGCGCCTGGATCTTTACCACCGTGACCAGGGTCAAGAATGATAATACGATTTTTAAGTGGATTGCCATTTTGGTTTAATAGTTTTAAATACGATTTATGCACGTAACCTTTTTGACCATCAAAAGTGATTTCAGCCCAATAGCCATTAATACTGTTGACATGCACATAATCGCTCTTGCTTAATTTACCTAATACCGTTGAAGTAGAGTTCGCTTCTTTACGAACATTTAAACTATCAACAGTTGCACGACCTAGTAAATCTCCTCCTGTTACAGGTGGAAGCGTTGGATCTGGTTTTGAAGGCTGTTCTACTTCTACATCCTCTGTGCTATTTGCAACAACATAACCTGGCAAGCCATTTACGATTGTTAAATGGTAGCCATTAACCGTCTTGTAGACAGGCAGTTTAACATTACTATTAACTGTTGAAATGATTTTAGAAGAAGAAGTTGGCTTCACATAAAGATTAATACCTTGTGTTGTCTTTACTTCTTTTTGAATTTTGCCTAATGCATTACCATCTGCATCTAAAAACTGTGCGTACGTTTTATAAATATAAGCAAAGGCACCTTTATACGTTACTTTTAACCAGTCTCCTTCAATTGCATAGACTGATAGTTTTCCGCCTTTATTGACTGTACCTACAATGTTTGTACTCAAATTTGAATCTTTTGATTTACGAATATTCAAGCCATCTGTTGTCACTTGAACTAAACCAATTACTTGTGATGTATCAGGAACAGCTACACCTTTTACAGGTAGCTCTAAACGATATTTTTCACTTTTTGCACGAGCAACAAATAATGCAAATTGTGCACGTGTTACCGAGCTATTTGGATTATAGTTTTTTTCCTTTTGTAATACCATTATAGTAAATCGCATTGACGTATTGAACGTAAGGATTTGTAATCGCTACATCCACAAAAGGAGAATCCATATTTTCGTATTCACTTGCATCCAATTTAAATGCTTTTGTTAATACATAACTCATTTCATCACGAGTTAAAGGCTTGTTTGGTAAAAACTGACCAGTTATGTTTGTTTTAAAGAACCCTAATTGGATAGCACGTTCAACATAACCTGAAAGCTCTGTACCAACCGTTACATCTGAAAAGTTGGACTTGCTAACCGTTAATGGTTTATTACCTGAAGCCACAACTGCCATTTTGGCAACTTGTCCACGTGTTACCGTATTATTCGGTTTATAATACGTTTTACCTTTTTCTGTATATCCTTTTATAACACCTAAACTAACTAAATAATTGATCTCTTCATAAGCTTCATGCTTTGGTGTAACATCTTCAAAACCACCACTTGCATTTGCACTATGTATCGTAAACATAGAAGCTGAAATGAATAAGACGCATAATATAAGACTGATTTTTTTAAAGTACAATGTCTTATTTCCTCCCTTCATGTTTCGTGTTCTCGTGTTCATTTTAACAAAAATTCACTTGCAAAACTATCATAGATTGTAACTATTCGACATTTTTTTGTTATCACCTCATTTCACAAAGATTCATAAAAAGAAGAGAGCCTGCATGTGCAAACTCTCCTCCATTTATACGTTATTTAAAAGAACTTCCATGCAATGCTTTACTCCAAACGTAGCCCTTGTCCGAAGCAAAGTAGAAATTGATTATTTATTCACTTGCTTAGCACGCTCAATAAATGTCTCTAATTGAGAAATTTTTAACATTTCATCATAACCGAAGTTACCATTATCTTTACCTGCTGTAATTCCGTTTGATGCGATAATTGAAATATATTCTGTTGCCCAATAGTTTTCAGGAACATCTGCAAATGTCACAACATCACCTTGATGCTCAAGACCAAAAGCAACTACTAAAACTTTTGCAATTTGTGCACGAGTCATTGGAGAAGATGGATTAAATTTGCCGTTGTCATCACCAGAAAAAATACCTAATTTCGCTACAGCAGCAATTGCCCCAGCATGTGCATAAGTAGGTTTTACGTCTGCAAATGACGTATTTTTATCAGAAGTATCTAAGTTAAGAGCTTTTGCGATTTGAACAGCAACTTCAGCACGTGAAGCATATACTGTAAAATCAATTGCAGCTTCTTTTACTTCCGCTGCTGCTACTTTCGTTACTTCAGCTTGTTGTTCAGTGTCAAATTGTGCTACGCGTTTTGCGCCAACATAACGTGAGCTCCAGTAATATGGATCGTTTACATCAGAATAACTTACACCTTTACCTGTTTGAGAGTGAATCATTTTACCGTCACCTATGTATATCGATACATGTGAGATACCACTACCACTCGTGTTAAAGAACAGTAAATCGCCAACTTGAAGATCACTCTTCGCTACAGCAGTGCCTTGTTGATATTGTGAGCTTGAAGTACGATTTAATTTAATGCCTAAATCACTGAAGACTTTAGAAGTAAAGCCTGAGCAATCTAATCCGCTAGTAGTTGTACCACCATAAGCGTAAGGAATACCTAAATATTTCGAAGCTGTTTCAGTGACCTCATCTGCAGTCGCCGCTTCAGCGTTATCTATTTGAATTGTTGAAAATAACATAAAAGATGCAAAAATCGGTAATAACCATTTTTTCTTCATAAGTTTGTAATACCCCTCTCAAAGAACTTTTTTGCCTATACATAGACTATCACAAATGATGGTATTTTAATTTTTCAATTGTGTAACGGTTTTGAAAGTAAAAAAAACGTTGATATACCAACGTTTTGTGGTTTATCAACGCTAAAATATGGGTATTAATTAATGGGTATTCCGGCTTTTTGTAACATTCCTGTAATATAAGCCACGCTTTGTTACAATAGAGGATGACGAAAATTGCCAATAAAAACTCACGAATTGCTCGTTAAACAAGCGTTATCGCCGATAAGGGTCCATGAATCGCCCGTAAACCATCAGAAAGTAGTCAACACATTCATATCAAAAAAGTGTTAGATTGAGCGCTCAATCTAACACTTTTTCTTTAAGCCTTCTAACCGACTTATTCAATACGAACATTCCCTACATATTGTACACTGCCTGCTGTACTGCTAAATTTAACTTCCAAAACATAGCTTCCTTTGTCGGTTGGGAATTGAAATTCTCTAAAATCATCAAATTCCAGTTCAATTCGCTCGTCATCTTTTAACAGGAAAGCTGACACTTGTGCATCAGTCCAAATATCTCCACCGTTTTTTTCGTTCTCCTCAAAATCCAATGATGTATGTTGACCTGGTAAGACTTTTATTTCATCCAATGACGATGCGTATTTTTTTGTATCTTCGATGGACTTCTGTACATCTTCACTTGCTGTCTTCCAATTGATATTTGCTTCTGTTAATTGAACAGAGACATGATTAAAATTTAAATGAGCAGTTGGCACTCCAACATCATAGTCCTCACCAATACAGCCTGTTAGCATAAAAGCACAAAGCAATCCAATCAATAAATTACCCAATACTTTCATCTTACACCTCATTATTTTAGTTTAGGCTACGTTGTCAATATTAGCGCTTTGGCTTGCTAGTAAAACTAAACTGTGGACATCACTTACACCATCATCATGAATCCGGAAAAATCCCTTCAGCATATTCGATTTCTATCGTTTGAATTGCTAACCGACAGTTCTCAACTGCTTCTTCAACATTTCTCCCTTTTGTAATAATAAAGCCATGTTCGTCTTTTAGACTGTTCGTTTCTGTTGTGCCAACGCCTTCTTCAATATTACATTTATAGGCTACAATGGTTTCATCCGCATTTTGGAAATTTAATTTCTTTATTTTTTTATTCGGCTGGAATCTTAAATAAAAAACTGCGGCAGCACGATATTGTTGACTTACATCATATTTTTGCCAATTCTCTGTATAGATGGCATCTAAAGTCCATTGTGTTAAATCAACACCTGAAACGAAACGATGCAACGCTACAATCTGGTCGCCACCTGTTCTACAATGTGCAGCAATTATTTTAGGACCACATGCTGTCATTTTTATCTCTATATGGCATGGGCCTAAAACTACACCTGTTAACGTTAAAAAATCCAAAACAAATAATGTAATCTCGGTTATTAATTCATCATTTAAAGTTGTTGGCACACTGTGACCATACGTTACAAAATCAGGTTCTGTATATTTATCTGTAATGCCCACGACATAGTGTTTTCGATTAAAAGAAAAAGTTTCAACACTAATCTCTACCCCTTCTTGGTAATCTTCCGCTATAAGGGTCGCGGGATTTTCTTTATCCAATAATTCGTATACTTCTTTAAATGTGGAGATTTTTTTAGCGACCTTACTACCTGTTTCAATGCATGGTTTTAGAATAAATGGAAATCCATTTTCATTAGCAAATTCGATTAATGCTTCTTTAGAATTAATGAGTTTAACATGAACATAACTAAAATTATTACGGTTTAGGAGATTACGTAAGTTACACTGATTCTTAAATAATTTTATTTGATCTGATTGTTTATATTTGTTTAATGGATATTCCTCTTGTAATGCCACGACAGCATTTTGACCATCTCCTGTAAATGATAAAATAGCATCTACGGGGTATTTTATTAATATCTTTCCTACTTCTTTTTTTAATAAAGTTATATCCTTATAATCTATTTCAAAGTAAATATCATCTGAATTCATTAAATCTTTCAGCTGTTTTTTTTGTTCTTTCTCGATACATATCACTTTTATGTTTAATTTCTTAATTGTTTTTAATGTATTCACACTACAATCAATAACCATTATCCTTTTTCTCATATTTTTTCTCCTTTTAATCCATTTGTTATGAAAAAACATCCTAAAAAATTAAATAATAGTTACATATCTCTTTATTTGAAGTTTTGTTCATAAAACTTATACAATTGTTATTTGCAGATAAATTAAAAAGGGAGGATAATGCAGATAATTATTATGATAGACAGCGCTATTAGTTCTTTTAATGCTTGATAGGCAAATACAATCAGGCATAGTTAAAAGGACTGAGTCGATACACTACCGATTTCAGACCTTAACTGACTTCCCAATTAACGATGTTGCATTTATTTAAAATTCCGAAGTTAAAAATACTACTATACGTATTTAGCTTGCTAGCTATTTAAAGTTCGAAAATATCTTTTACCATTATCCAACTAGTATAAAGTTACATTAACTACCGATTAAGTCCCAAATAAAACCGACAATCGCTGAAGAGTTAGCCGTAAAGATTTGTATGCCTGCCCACATCATTATTTCCCTCCTGCCATTCCATTTTCTATATTATCTTATGTTTTCAATATTATTTGTTAAAATGTAAACAAAAGTTAACATTTTACGAAGGGGCGAAGTACATGAAAATTGGAGAATTAATTCGAACGTTACGGCTACAAAAAAATTTACGTTCTAACGTACTCTATAAAAACCTACTAAGTCGACCTGCTATTGCTAAATTTGAACGTGGTGAAAGCGATACAACAGCTGAAAAATTTTTAAAGATGTTAGATCACTTAAATATTACGTTAGAAGAATTTAGTATCATTTATAATGATGGGAATAAGGACTTGGATTACATGCGAAAGTATGTAGAAGCTTTCTATAACCGAGATGTCAGTGCGTTATACATGGTCGCCGAACAAGTTGAAAATGAATACAAATTAACGGGCAATCTGAAGTTTTTGCATTATCGATCTTTAATTTTGTTATTAATTGATGATGTCCGAGGGACCGATGAACATCTTAACGAAATAACGTTGCTTCAAGAATATTTAATGAACTGCGAAAGTTGGGGTTATTACGAAATTACCTTATTCGCTAATAGTTTAAGCTTCTATTCTATAGAATTAATCGACCTTGTTTTTGAGCGTGCCAAAAACACATTACAACGTTATCAAAATCTTACGAGGTACCGTAACGAAATCGCCTTAATGATTTTCAATATTTTAGAGAAAAAAATTACGTGCAAGGATTTAGATGGTGCTAAAACGTATCTCACGGAGTTAGAAAATATAAAAGTAAGTGTAGTAGATAATATGTACATGCAAACAATGATTAAATTTTTCTCTGCCATCATCGCCCTTATCGATGGTGATACAACGAAAAACAAATCCATACTGCAAATTATTGAAGTTTTCTCTTTGTTGGAGCTAAAACTTAAAGCTGCTCAATGCCTAGAGTTTTATGACAAAGTAAAGGGAATATATACAATAAAAATAAAAGAGGACATCTTCTCCTAGTAAGTGTCCTCTTGTTCCTATTTCCCCACTGTCATCAAGTTATTGACTAGAAAATAATTGTACCCAATAGAAATTCCCTTTGCCATCCACTGCGATGGCCACACCAGTGTTTGTATAATTTTCACGTAAAATATTATCGCGGTGTGCTGGTGATGCCATCCATGCTTTAACAGCCGCCTCTGGAGTCGGAATATTTCTTCCTATGTTTTCACCTAAGCTCGTATATGAATAATCAAATAATGTTGCTAAATCCCATGGCATTCCGTAGTAGGGTGATTCGTGTTCAAAATAATGACGATTAACCATGTCCTGTGCCTTGATAACAGCCACTTGTGTTAAAGCTTCATCATAGTTAAGACTCTGTAGTTTTCTTTTTTGTCTTTCGTTATTGACTAACCTAATCACATCATTAGACATGGCAGATGAGTAATTTTTGGTCGGAATATAAGACTTCGATAAGTAATCATAGGCTGCTTCGAAATTGGTTAGTGTCATTGAGAAATCAAGACTCCGTTCAACTATCGAGGCAAATTGTGCACGTGTTACCAATTGATTCGGTGCAAATTGTTTTGCATTGATTCCTTTAATAATGCCCACATCTGCAAGTGATTCAATATAATCCTTTGCCCAATGCCCTTCAGTAATATCACTAAACTTACTATTATTTTGTGAATCGACCTCAATATTGTAAGCAAGTGTTATCATTTTAGCAATTTGCATGCGCTTCAATGGCGCATCAGGATTAAAACAATCGCCATCTTGTAATATTCCCAATTCCACCAATGCACAAACTTCCTTGTAATAAGGATGCGCTGGAGATAAATCTCGAAAATGAGGTGCAGAGGGATCAGTCATATTTAGTTGCATCGAACGGGCAATTGCCGCAGCTGCCTCCGCTCTCGTAATAGTCTGCTCTGGCTTAAATGTCCCATCCTGATAGGTTGTCATATATTGCTTATCCAACATGTGCTCGATGGAACGATTCGCCCAATGTGTAGATGGAACATCCTTTACAGATTCTGCCGCTAAGGCAACATCTAGTAGGTTTGGAAGAGGCACAGCATGTGGTGTAGCCAGCAAAATAAGCGACAAACCGACAATACTAGGTACTTTTTTTAACATAGCTTCCTCCTTAAATATGTATGAAAATTTTTGCATTCATGCCGATATTTCATCGCTTCATCAGCAACGAATATCCACTAGTGTATCGTTTTTACCCTATTTACCACATAATAAACATACCATTATTACCTGTTTTTTCCTACATAGATTTTTAAAAAAATCACTCTACAGGCACGTTCATTCCCAAGAGTGATATTTATCTTATTATTCAACCCCAATAATGTATAGGTCATTATTATTTTTTTGTAATATGCGATAAAGGAATAAAGCCATTTGACCACGTCGTACATCTGTATACGGAGAAAATGTCGTAGCGCTAGTACCTTGCGTAATCCCATAATCTACTAACGTTTGAATGTATCGATTGGTTTCAACGTCTTTTGTAAAATCTGTAAAAGGTGCAGTTAACGATGTCGCTTGTTGTAAATGAAAGCCCAGTGTCAGCATTTTTGCCATTTGACTACGCTTAATAGAAGCATCCGGATTAAATTGATTTCCTTTTTGGATAATACCATTAGCTGCTAGTGCTGCTATATAGGCATAATACTGATGCGAAGTTGGCACATCGCTAAAACCTGGATTGTCCACGTTGTTCGTTTGCAACTGGAGTGCTTGTGCTAAAAAATAAGCTGCTTCTCCACGCGTTAATTGTTGATAGGGGCTAAATGTTGAAGGTGTTGTACCAAATACAATGCCTTTATTGTATAGCTCGCTGACTGCATGATAGAGCTCAGTTTCACTATTATTGTTTGTAATATCTACAAATGGCATGGAAGCCGCTTCCGTAGGAATTACGGCAACACAAGGTGCTACAGCTAAAGCCGTAGCAAATGCCCATGCATATTTAGTATGCTTTATTTTCATAGACCTTTGCCCCTTTGTAATTGAATATATATTAACCATTTAAAATAACGAAAAGAGGGACCCCATCCCTCTCTTCATCCATTAGTCCAATCCTAATGTCTTTGCATGCTCTTGTAAAATGCGATAGTTGTAAACTAAATCTTGTTGCTCCAACGTTAGTGAGCTATATAGTTTTTGTGCAGCAATCACTTTCTTTTCAAAAGTTTTTGAATCGGGATCTAGTTCTCCAATCGCATTGACTACTTTTAATACTGCTGCTATATCTTTTTCTGCACCTTTTAGCTTATCGTAGTTGATCACTTGTCCTCTTACTTTGGAGTCTAGCGCCTTATACGCAGCTACTGCATTTTCAACATCTTGGATATACGTACTTGATGTTGGAGAAAGACTAGCGATGATTTCCACCACTTTTTTTACTTCACTCATGTTTTTCTCTGCTTCTAGTAAAATCGAATAATTCGATACTCTTTGTTTATCGACTGTATTAAGGCTATCGTAGTCTTTACGAACGGACTCAATCATCCCAAAATACATTTTATCGCTCGGTTTTAAAGCTGCAATACTCTTGTAAACGTTAATTACATTATCTAAAGAAAGAAGCACTTGCTCATTATAGACATATTTACGTTGTGTAGCAGTTAAATTATCATAGGCTTTCAAAATCTTTTGATATTGACTATCCATATTTTTAGATGTCATCAATTTATCAATCTCATTGATAACACTAATAACTGGCTTAATCAATTTTTCTTGGTCTTGTAGCGTTCTATAATTCGCTACTGCCAATTGCTGATCTTTCGGCAATGCATTATAAGCTGCACGAATTTCCTCAATACGTTTGACATATTGTTGTGGTTCAGTATTTGGCAACTCATCAATCATGCGTTGGACATTGCCAGCACCTAATATGCTTGTTTCCGCAGCTTGCAACAACTTGTAATTCGTCACATACTGCTGCATTTCTTTGCTGAGTGCTTCATACAATGCACGCGCATGTACAGTATCTTCTTGGAATGTCTTGCTCGATGCTTTTAACTTACTGATTAATTCGATTACGTTAGCTAATGGTTCATAGCTTTGTAATGTTGCCATATTGTTGACAAACGCCTTTTGTTCTTTTGTCAATTTATCATACGCTTTACGTGCTGCATTGACCTTGCTAACAAAATTATTGGCACTTGGTTCTAACGTATCGATTTGCACCATGACACTTAAAATTGGCTTCACTTGTCTTTCACGATCCGTTAATGTCTTGATATTTGAAACAAGCTTTTTCTGTCCAGTTGGTAGTTTATCGTAAGCAACACGTGCATTCATTAGCTTAGTTAAATAATCCTCTGCTTCTGGAACTGCCGCATCTATTAATGCAATTACTGTACTTGCGGAAGTAAGCTCCGTTTCCGCTGTCACCAGCTTTTCATAGTTAATGATTTTTTGTTGTTTGTCTGGTGGTAGTGCATCATAATTGGCACGTGCAGTTTTTAAATCGTTTAAAAACGTCTTACTTGTAGGCTTTAACGTTTCAATTAACCCGATTAATGATGCTACATCTTCGACAACTGTTAACTGTTCATAATTGGTCACACGCTTTTGAGATGCTGCATCTAATGCATTGTAAGCTTTACGTGCTGCTATTACCTTTTTCGTATAGTCTTTATTGGCTGGGTTTAAGGCAGAAATTAAATTAATAACCTTCACAACGTTGGCATTATTTTTCTCATACGTTGTTAATGTTTTATATTGCGTTACTAATCTTTTGGCATTTTTGTCCATCGCTTTATATTCAGCCGATAATGCCACTACTTTTGCAACAAATGTGGCATCTGGTTCATTGGCTAATGCATTGACTCTATCATCAAACTGTTGAGCAGTGGTGATATAGTTGTTTGCTGTTAACAACGCTGTGTAGTTCGTCACTAATGCTTGCGCTTCTGGCGATAGTTTATTATATTCTGCAAGTAAATTAACAACCGTGTCTTTATAATCTTTGCGTGACGTATTTAACCCCATAATAGGATCAATAAGATTCATAGCGTCCACTTGATTTTTTAAGTTTTTATAGCTTTTAACATACTCGCGTTTGGTCGGATCTAACTTTAAGTAAGCCGTGTTAGCAGCCTTTGCTCTTTTTGTATAGTCCTTCGCCGTTGGATTTAGTTTTTCAACTAACGTAATAACATTTAAAACTGCTTTATGAGAGCTCTCCCACGTTGTTAACTCAGACAAGTTTTTCACGATTTTTTTCACACTTGCCGCGTCAATTTTTTGTCCAGCAGGTGCTACAGGCGTATTATAGGCTAAACGTGCTTCTTCTATTTTAGAGATTTTATCTGGCGCAGCCGCAATTTCAGAAATCAATGACTCAATGACTTCTGCAGCCGCAATATTAGATTCAGCTAATTGTAAATCTTCCGCATTTTTTACAAATTCTTTATTAGAAAGCTTATCATATTCCGCTCTTGCCGCCTTTACTGCTATACGATACGCGTCCGTATTAGAAATACGTAATGCTGTAATTTGCTTGGACACGTTGGCAGCCTCTTGGAAAGGTTTTAAATCGCCATAATTGGAAACTAAACGTTTTGTCTCTGCGTCCTTTAAATTGTTATAAGATGCTTCAATTGCTGCTACAGTACTGATAAAACTAGTAGCTGAAGTAAAATCTTCTGGTTTTTTCGTAGTTAGCTGCGTAATACTTGCAACAATCTTATCTGCAGAAGATAAATTGACTAGTACATCGGTATATTTTTTAAATGGCGTAACTGTTGTGCTATTTGGATTATACGCTGTAACAATTTTCTTTTGGTCAGCAGTTAGAGCATTATAGCTTGTTGTTACTTCAGCGGCTGCTGTAGCAATATCACTAGAGCTCGAAGATGACTCTATTTTAGAAATTAAATCTTCTAAGTTAATAATCGTGATGTCTACTGCATTTGCATCATCATTCATTTTTACAAGCTTGGCGATATCTGCACCGTTCTTTTTAAAATAATTGTTACGTTCCGTGTCGTCATAGCCGTATTGAAGTGATGTACCGCGAACAGACGAGACAATGTCTTTGGCATCATTGGCTAATGCTGTATTGACAGCTACATTAAAATTATTTTGAACAGCCAGATAGGAATTGGCTGCTGAAGTTGAACCTAAAAATGCAGTATACTCTGCTTGCACAGCGGCAACATCGTCAACAAATGTTCTACTTGTATAAGTAATTGCATTAATACTTTTACCTAGTTCATTTAATTTTTTGACGAATCCTCTTTGTGCCACTACATACTCATATTTCGCTTTAATAAAAGCTCGTTCATTATCATTAAAATCAGTCGTGCTTAAAACTTTAACATCGCCGTCTGCAATAACCATCTCATTCGCTGTGGATGTTTCGGAAAGCTTGCCGAATTGTTCAATCGTTTTATTTCTAGTTTCCGTTGTTGCTACAGCGTTGACATAAGCTACTTGTTCAGCTTGTACTACAGTTTGTGCTTGTGCTTCTTGTACATTAGCAAGGGCTGCTGGTGTTAATAAAAGGCTCGTTAAGACACCCACTTTTAAAGGTTTCTTCAACTTGCTCATCCTTTCTTTTTACGTTATATAGGAAAATCGATATGTATCATATATTGCGAATCTACTATCTTTAGTATCGGTGATAATAACTTGATTTCAAGCTATTGTTGTAAACTCACATACAACCTTTACTAACTTACAGATAATTGCTAGTTTTAGATATAATAGACTTTTTAAAGGAAGTTATTGTTAGAATACTATATAATTGTGATAGACGCATTTATCCCGCATCGGACGTTTAAAATTAAGCCTAATTAAAGTCCCACCTTATTGAGAGAATTCCTTAAAAAAACTAGCATTTATACTATGTCATTTACCAGTAACTAGGTGTATACTACATCTTTAATATTTAATTTATTAGAAAGGGAGCTAGATATGTTTTATCACTACAAGTTTTGGCATAGCTTAACGCATCCCCTGAACTTTACACAAGCTTTGGAAACAGGAGAAATAAGAGGCTATAAAAAGCGTTCCTTTACGATTTTCTTTCTCTTCATGCTCCTTTTTGCAATACGTGAGTTTTGGGGATTAGGCACTGAAAGTTTAACAACATTATTTGCAACGAACCAGCAAGATGAATATTATACAGCCCGTTTGCTATCAATGGTCGGAGCCATTGTTTGGGGAATCATTTATTTTTGCTTCCACTATTATGGCGTTACATATATATTACATCTATTAACGGACATACCTTACAAATGGATTCAAAAAGTACAACTGTTTGTACTGGCATTTATACTTATTGAAAAGACCATTTTATTCGCAGTGTTTTACGCAGTAGGCTACTCTACAACCTTCTCCTTCTTATCACTTGCCCCTGTGGTACAGCAAGTGATAGATAAAGATGTTGTGTTATTCATTATTAATCAGCTAACAGTTACTACTGTACTGACGATTATTGTGCACTTTACTTTCCTTTCTAAATGGGAGGAAGCAGCTGATCGCAAAGCGCTGTTAGCAAAAATTATCATACTACAAGTAATAATGGCCGTTTTTGTTGGGATGATTAGCGTACTACCACTTCAAGAATGGATTACAAGGGGGCTAGGATGATGCGTTTTATAAAATCCAGACCTTGGACATGCCTTAGTATGATCGTGATGGCGATTTTAGTTGGCTTAAATGCCTTCTACGTATTCAAGGAAAATAGCAAAGTAGCGCGTTCCTATTTTGTTGATGAATTTCAACGAGCTACTGTCGGTGACCGTGTAGAAACGGTGAAAAAAGATGCAATAGTTGCACCAGCCGAAACATATACAGTTTCTGCAGATGCGAAAAGTTTATCAGCAGTAAATGTAAAGCGTGGTCAGCACATTCAAGCAAGCGATTTACTCGCTACCTATAAAACAGAGCAAGTTGACGATGAGTTAACGAAGCTTGAGGCTGAACGGGACGCTTATGAAACTGAATTAAGTGACTTGCAATCCGCCTTGTCACAAATAGAATCGGATTTTGGAGGTACAGATAATCCAAAAAGTTCGATTAATACAGATCAAATTAGTGATAAATTAAATGTCACAGTAAAATTGGAGTTAGGTCAACAAAATACTCCATCTACAGCTGTAGCTATTTTAAATCGCCATATTGCAGAAGCTACACGTCAAATTGCCGTAATGGATGCTCAAATTGCCCAAATTCAAGCACGCCAAGGAGTAGTAAGCCCTGTTGATGGTGTTATTGCCAACGTCACAGACGAAGCTGGTACAGTAACATTTGAAATTTATTCAACAGAAAAAGCAATGCTTGTCTACTTATCTGAAGAAGAATGGCAACAGGTTGCGGCTGGGCAAAGGGTCGACTTTGAACTACAGCATTTCAAAGATGACCTATCAGGTATCGTACTTGAAAAATCAATGATTGCTACAAATCATGACGCTATATGGGCAAAAGAATTAGCAAAATCAGCGAAACTACCGAAGCCTACTAATTATGAAGTAATGCTACAACAAGACGATATGTTAGAAAATATTCCGTTTTCAACAGTTGGTCAGGCTGCAATCGTAGTGAATGAAGCTTTTGATGCTTATAAAGTGAATTCTTCTTGGGTTAAATCAGTAAAAGATGCTAAGAGCGTCTATATAATTGACGAGGATGGAAAAATTCGTCTTGAAGATATTGAAGTTGCTTTTTCAACGAAAGATTCAACGATATTCACAAGCTATATAGATGTTGGTACGCCTATTTTAGCTAATGAAAAACGTAATATTTTAGCACGCACTTTCTGCTCAATGCCCGTGAAAAAAATTGAGTGGCAACACTTTAAAGAAATTGGCTGGAAAGACTACGTCAAATATATAATTTTCTAAACTAAATGGAAAAGTGTTAGATTGACGCAGGTCAATCTAACACTTTTTTGCTATATCGTTATGTCCGCTATAGGAGTGCCTTGTTACATTTCTACTCCATCGTTTTAATCCTTTAATCTGTTTTTAAAATATTGCTGATTATCTAATATAAGTTTATTTGTTGGATCGTATTGTAATGCTTGTTCATTGTAATTATTCGCTATGTCATATTGTCCCAGACGGTCGTAACAAACAGCTAATTGAATATATGGTAGCCATGTCCAAGCGATATGTTCAATTAAATTCCCCTGTTTTGGTTTGTTCTTCATACTGATTGCTTGTTCATACCAATAAATAGCTTGTTCGTATTGTGAATCTGCCAAAAATTTTGCACCTAAACGACAACAACATTCTGGGCGAGGCGTGCTATAAGCGAAAGTTTTTAATAAAAAATGCAACTGTCTATCAGCATCATTCAGCATTTCATAACAATCTGCTATTTTTATACAAGCTGCAATTTCATCCTCAATCCACCCTTGTTTTGTCGCTAAAAATTGTTGATATTTATCAATGGCTTCTTTGTACAATGCATGATCTTTTAATTCATTTCCATAATAAAACAAATCCCGTGCCGTAAATTGCTCTTGTTGCGCTTCCCTGCGCTTATAAATTTTCAAATTACGGTCTGTATAGGCTTTTTCTTTACGATGTGTAATGGCTATATTACGCTGTATAACATTCCCTTGGACAGCTAAATATTCATGTACTGCCCCAACCCATTTAAAATCGCAAGAACGTTTTACTACTCTATTTCTTTTAAGGCTATATGTTGGATTGCCATTCTCATCAAAGGCTAAATGATAATCCATCATCACACTATCCACTTCTTTATTCGTTAGTTCTTCTAGTAAGTTTAGAAAATGTATTCTTTCCCTCTCTTCTATAATATCATCTGCATCTAACCATAAAATATAATCCTTGGTGGCTTTGCTAAATGAAAAATTGCGAGCTTGTGAAAAATCATCTATCCATTCAAAATCATAAATAAGACTTGTGTATTGCTTGGCAATTTCTTTCGTTTTATCGGAGGAGCCAGTATCTACAATAATTATTTCATCCACAAGTCCTTGAACAGAAGATAAACAACGCGCTAAAACTTGTTCTTCATTTTTGACGATCATACATAAGCTAACAGTCGCTTGTTGCTTTTTTCCAATAATGATTTCATTTTTAAATTTTTCCGCACCTAGTAGGTCTGACTCTCGATAAATATGAAAAGCAGGCAAACGAGTATCAACAAATAACGGTAATTCCAAAGCGGAAGCCCTTATGCAAAAATGTCGATCTTCTCCCCAAAACGATAAATTTTTTAGCTGTTTAAAACGAACACCCTTTAAAAGTGCTTTTCTACTTATTAATGTGCAAGCACCTAGCCCCCCTACTTCATAGATGCCTGGTACTTTTAATTTATTGATAAAAGCGGACGTTCTATTGGCAATATCGATTGGTTCTAATTTTTCGCCATTATTAATCTCGTATAATGTATATTCATCCATCATCCACACTTGAGGTAGTGCTACTTCATTTTTGTTCCACTCAGTCCAGAAAATATTAGAGATAATGTCTTTTTGCGCATTCCATAAGTTTTGAAGTGTATTCGGATACAACATTAAATCAGAATCTATCAGTAGCAAACCATCATATTGTAATTGAATTGCATGTTCAATAATCCTATCTTTCATTTTCCCTACTTTTTCAATTAGCGAGTCGGTCCAATAATGTGTGTGTTCATCCTTCCTATAAAGTTCATTTTGCTGGTTATTTTTAATAATTTTTACACCTTCATTTTGTGATTGAAATAACGTTAAAAGTTCCGTTGATTGTTGGTCATCATTATCATCAATAAATAAAAAATCCACTTTATGCTCGTCTTTGTTTAACGACTGAAGTGAAAACAAAAAATAATCTAAAATTAAAGGTTTTTGTCGTACAGGACTAGCAATTAATATACGAGGTTTCATGCAGTTCTCCTTCATTTGGATATTTTCAGGAAATCATACAACATACCATCCATGTCTTCAATTTAGAGCCAAGTAGGAACTTCCTCGTACTATCATTATTCATCATGCATTTAATTTGTGACAAACCGTTAATATATACTTCAACTAACGAAAAAAGTGAAATTGACAATTGTCAATTTCACTTTTTCGTATCACGATGTTCTATCGGTGAATTACCACGCATTTTCCATATCTTGTTGTGTCGCTAATTCGTAATACATCGTCGTTATTCCACTTACTTCATACATCATTCCTTGGACAAATAGCTTTTCACCATTCGTACCGTTTAGGCGAATGGCAAAAATGGTTTCACCTTTGCCAACTTTTTTAACTGTTACACCATCAGCAGCATTTTCCACATCAACAATTTTGTGATCATACAATGCTCCTGTAAATTGCTCTACGTGAACATCTTTCACAGTAAAGCCTATTTCACTCTTCGGAATGAAAACACTGCTGACTTCAACTGCTGCTGAAGTATACATTTCATAACCATCTGTTTCAGCATGAATACCTACACGTACAGATTGTCCTTTATCATCCGACAATGTTGCAATGTAGTCACCTGCCTGCAATAACTTCAATTCATAATTGCCGCCTTTTGGAATGCTTTCTGGCTCCCAACCATCAAAATTGAATGGTTGATAGACGTAGACTTTGTCACTTACTTCATGACCATTTGCAGTTGTTAGCTGAATATGAGACGGATTAAAGCCTAAATCCTCTTCGAAAAGTAATGCTGAACCCGGTGTAATTTCATCTGTTTGTTGGCAATCAAGTTGAAGCTTGCCATCCACTTCTGTAACAACCACTTTATATTTTTGCGTGTCAATTATCTCATAGTTTTCTTCTTTATCAATATTGTAGCTTACTAACATAAAGTGGCCAGATCCTTCACGCAATGCCTCTACCGTCAAACCATTCGTTGTTTGATGAATTTTGAAAAATTCATGCTCCCCATCAGCCGCTATATTATCATAAGAATAGGCTTCCAATTGAGTAGCTCCAAAATCACGCGCAGCGAAACTTTGGACAACGCGATTTGCTTGTATCGCCTCTATACGATGAATAAATAATGCAAGTTGTGAACGTTTGACTGTTTCTTTTAAACCGAATGTTGTAGGTGTAATACCCTTTGTAATATTGTGTTCAAACAATGGACCTACTGCATAATACGCATCAGAGTATTTTACAATATCCGTAAACGGCAGTGTCCAATCTTCAGTATTATTACTTAATTGGAAGGCAGATGTTAACATGCTCGCTAATTGCTCACGTGTGATGGCTTGATTGACACCAAAGCTACCATTGGCAAAGCCTGTCGCAATTCCCTCATTTGCTAATGCCGCAATTGCGCCGTAGTATTCATCACTTTGCTTAACATCGGTAAATTGAGGGTCTATTACATTTTGCGTATCTAAAGCCAATAAATTTGCTAAAATTTTGGCTACTTGTCCACGTGTGACATCTGCAAACGGTTTAAATGTACCATCTGCATAACCATTAATAATCCCGCGGGTAGCTAAATCTTTCACCGCAGTTCCATATTCTTTCGTCATATCCACATCGCTAAATCCTTCAGCTGCGTGCGCTGTCGGCACTACTACAATGGCACTTGTAGCTAAAGCCGCAACGATTGCACCTTGAAATAATTTATTTCGTTTCATTCACTCGACCCCCTACGTCTTTTCCCTATCATACTATGATAACACATGGAAATAATACTAAAAGTTTCATATTCTTCTATAGTTATGTAGTTTATAGCATTGTAGCAAAGTCAAATGTATTCATACCCTCTGTTTTTTCCATTAAAAAAGCCTTGTGACTAGGATGAATCAAAAGATTTCATCTAATCACAAGGCTAGTTATAACACTAGTAAACTAGTGTATAAAGTAACACTTCGTTTTATTAAGGAGTTACAATTGTTGCTTTAAGTTCTTTTGTTGCGTTACCAACTTTAATTTTTAAAGTTACTTTAGCTTCTGTAACGCCAGCTTTTAATGTAGCTGTTGCAGCTGCAGTACCGTTACCAGCAATTGTTACATCAGTAACTTTTTCAGGTACGATTGTAACTGTTTCTGCTGCAAGTGCTTTGATTTCTTTGTTACCATATTGGTCAACAGTTGCAACGTTTACTACTACTGGAGCATCTCCTGTAGTTTTTAAGTTTGCTACAGTTGCACCAGATGCTAATGTAGCTTCTGTAATAGCTTTCGCTACGTTGTAATCAGCTAAATCTACTGATACTGTTGATGCTGTAAAGAAGAAATCTTGTGTTTTTTCAGCGTCAGCTGAAACAACGAATTTTTGTTCTAATACTTCACCAGTTGCATTAATTGTTACTTTTAAAGTGAATTCTGTATCAATTTTGTTTGCTGCTGGAGTTGTATCAGTGTTTAAAGCTGTGTCAGCGATATTTACTTTACCTGCAGTTACAGCTTGTGGCGCAGTTAATTTACCGCCAGTTACTGTTGCTGTATATTCGTTTGGCTCAAGTGCAACTTTACCACCGTTTAATAAACCGTTAACAGTGATTTTTTTGTCAGTTGCTACTTTTGTTTTACCGATTTCAGCAATTTCGTAACCTTTGTATTCTGTACCATCAGTTACTTGTACTTTTACTTCTACAGCAGAATCAATTGTGCCATTTGGCGTTACTAGAGCAACGTTTAATGTTGCAGTACCATTTTTAAGTGGTGTAACTTGGTTTGCACTTACTGATACTACATCAGAAGTACCAACTAATGTAACTGTTACAGGAGCTGCAGAGTTTTTCATTTCACGACCGTATTGGTCTTCAATGATTAAGTGATCTTTTGCAGTAATTGTCACTGGTGCTTGAGCAGTTGAAATTACTAATGGGTTTTTAAGTCCGCGAACTACAGTTGGTACTGCTGCAGCTTTAACATCTACAGTGATAGTAGCAACTTTGAATGTTGAAGTTTGGAATACTAATGCTTGTGTTCCAGCTGCTCCAAATGTTGTTTTGTAGTATACTTGACCGTCTTTTACTTCAAGAGCAGATTCAGCAACTGGTGTGCCGCCAACTTTAATACCTTTGTTAGCATCAGCTAAGATTTTTTTGTTAGTGATAACATTGCCTTCTTTATCAGTAACTGTTAAAGGAATTAATGTAGCTTCGTTAGCAACTGCGATTTCTGGTTGAGAAACAGAGATTGCGTTAGTTGTAGTAGTTTCTGCCACTTTCACAGTGTATTTTGCAGATTGGCCTTTAGTTGTTGAAATTAATAATACATCAGTATCACCAGCTTTTAAGATTGATGATAAAGCAACTACTAATTTATCTTTTTCGCCAATTTTTACTTTTGTTACTTTGTTATCGATTGTTAAGTTTGTAGTGTTAGTGTTTGTAATTACTAAACCACTTGCTTTAGCAGCATCTGTAATTTCTTTACCGTATTGGTCTTTAAGGTTTAATACGATGAATGCTTCAGAAGCTTTAGAGTTATCATTTAAAACTACTTCTTCACCTTTAGCGTTGTAAACACCCGCTACTTCAATAGAAGAAACTGTAGATTCAGCAGATAATTTCACAGTTTTAGAAACTGAAGTACCTGTAGCAGTATCAAATAATACAACTGGTACTAAATCGCCGATTTTTTTACCTTCTACAACAGCGCCTGATAATTTAACTACACCTTTAGCAGCATCAGCTACAACAGTTGTGTTAGCAGTATCATTTGTTTTTAAAGAAGTTGTTTTTGTAATATCTGTACCGTATTGGTCTTTCACTACGTAACCAACAGTTGCAGTTGTACCTGCAGCGAAAGTACCGTTAGATTGGATAGCTGTATCAACTACTGCTACTTCGTCTAAGATTTCGATAGAAGTAACTTTTTGAGCTTCGATTTTAACGTCGCTTGTTAATACTTTTTCAGTTAAACCAGAGATGTTTACAGTGTAATCTGCAGCTTGGAAGTTTGTAGCGCCTACTAATTGAACTGATTTTTTGTCAGCAGCCCAAGTAAGAGTTACGTTTTGCTTGAATGTACCGCGTAATAATTCAATTGTAGCTTTAGAAGTATCTTCTACTGCTTTGTTGAATTTTACTTCGATTGTTTTAGCGTTAACAGCTTTTACAGATTCTAATTTAACTTCAGCTACTTCATATGTAACTACAGCTGAATAAGCTTTGCCTTCGATTTCGAAGTCTACTTTAGTTTCTTTGTTTTCTGGAAGTGCAGTTTCTAATTTTACAGTATGTTTTGTATCATCAGAAAGAGTTACTTCTAATGTAGTTGCGTCAACAACTTTAGCTTCTTTTACAGTTAAAGGAGCTTCTGCAATGTTCGTGATTGTACGGTTTAAGAATGATGCGAATTGACCACGAGTTAAAGTGTTTTTAGGGTTGAACGCTTTAACGTTTGTAAGACCAGCATATTCTAACGCGATAATTGCTTCACGGTTTTCGTTAGCTGTAGCGTTATCTAAGTCAGTGATTGTAGATTTGAAGTCAGATTCTTTGTAATCTGCAACTAAGTCTACACCGTAAACAGTGTTGATAGCACGTACTAATACTACTGCCATTTGTTCACGAGACATGTTTTTAGTGTACATTAATTGGTCGTTAGAACCTTTGAATACGCCAGCATCTTTAACAAGTGCTGCATATTGTAGTAATTCTTGGTCTGGAGCTGTAGTTGGTAGGTCAGTGAAACGAGCTTTTGTTGCATAGTCAGCTGGCACTTCATAACCTTCAGATACTAACCATTTACCTAAGAATTTTGTTACGTTACCGCGTGTTACTACTGCATTTGGTTTGAATGTACCGTCAGTGTAACCTCCTACGATTTTAGCGTCCGCTAATGCTAAGATTGCGTCCTTGTGATCACTATTTTCAATATCAGAAAAGCTTGCTGCGCTAGCTACTGGTACGATTGCTGATGCTACTAGAGCTGCTGATGCTGCGCCGACAACCCATTTACTATATTTTTGTTTCATGTGCAAAAACCTCCTAGATAAATTAGCCACTTTTGTGACTACGTTTCTATTATAAAAGAAGTAGAACATACATTTCTATGTGCAATATTTGGAATGAAGGATGTGGTAATAGTTTATCTTAATTGGTTACAAATACATTTATTAGTTTATTTATAATTTGTTTTCCATCCGAATTTTGGCATACTAACGTTTCTTTTGTTCGAAAAATATACCATTTTACCCATAGATATTGAGACTTTTTCCCTTCCAATAATTTTTAAGTAAGCCAAATATCTCACTTAAAGGAATAGTGAACAAATCGTGAATTTAAGTTACAATAATATAGGTAATTTATTCATTAATTCCCTTGGAAAAATGGATTAATATTTTATGGAAACCAGAATCTAGCGATAGCTATTAAAGTAAATGGGTATTACTAGACTTCTAATAGTGGTAAAACTCGGTTTTGTGACGATTATCTCGGGTTTTGTGGCGTTTCGTTCGGAGTTTGTGGCGATTTGCTCAAGCTTTGTGGCGTTTCATACTGCTAGTCAGCGATTCACGAAGTTTTATTTTTTACAGAGATGGGGAATTGACAGAAATGGTATTTAGTAGTCTTATTTTTTTATATGTCTTTTTGCCATTAGTGATTGTTGTGTACTTCATTTCTCCGAAGATGCTACGCAATACGATTTTACTGTTGGCAAGTTTGTTCTTTTACGCTTGGGGTGAGCCGAAATATGTGCTTCTCATGATGCTGTCCATCGTACTCAATTATGTGCTCGGTATCGTTATTGAAAACACCGCTTCCCAGTCCAAGCGCAAAACATTGCTTTGGTTAGTCATTGTTAGCAACTTAGCCATCTTAGGCTATTACAAATATGCTGGCTTTTTCGTGGATATTGTCAATAATTATTTGTCGCAACCTATTGAATGGCAGGCTGTACCGCTGCCAATCGGTATTTCATTTTACACGTTCCAAGCACTTAGTTATGTAATCGATGTCTATCGTAAGGACGTAAAGGCACAGCGCAATTTTTTAGATTTATCACTGTTCATTACATTATTTCCGCAACTCGTTGCAGGCCCTATCGTTCGTTATCAAACGGTAGCTGAACAAATTAAGAAACGTATTGCGACAGCAGAAGATTGGATGATTGGGTCGCGTCGCTTTGTACAAGGGCTGGCGAAAAAAGTACTGATAGCCAATCCGATGGGCGAAGTTGCCGATCATGTCTTTAGCTTATCAGGTGGGGATTTAACAACGGGGACTGCCTGGATTGGGATTTTAGCGTACTCCCTGCAAATTTATTTTGACTTCTCAGGCTATAGTGATATGGCAATTGGGTTAGCACGAATTTTCGGCTTTAAATTTGAAGAAAACTTTAACTATCCATATATAGCACAATCTGTTACAGACTTTTGGCGACGCTGGCATATCTCACTTAGCAGTTGGTTTAGAGATTATGTCTACTTCCCACTTGGTGGTAGTCGTGTTAGCCATGAATGGAAACTATATCGTAACTTACTTGTTGTGTGGACACTTACTGGTTTTTGGCACGGGGCAAGTTGGACCTTTATGGCATGGGGCTTTTACTATGGTATCTTAATTTGCTTGGAAAAATGGGTGCTGTTGAAATGGTTGGCACGCATTCCACGTATCGTCCGACATATGTATATATTAATGATCGTAATGATTGGCTGGGTGTTCTTTAGAGCAAATGATTTTACATATGCATTTTCATTTATCAAAACGATGTTTGGGCTTTCCGATGCCGCACTGTACAATTATGAAACGATTTTACTGACAAAAGATTATGCGCTTTACTTTGTCATCGCTATTATTTTTGCCATGCCGATTTATAAGCTTTACCAAACATGGAGTGAACAAAAGGCAGCCGCTTCCCTATCATTTGACTGGGGTCTGCGCATTACACAAACCGTTTACTATGGTGCACTTTTGTTATTTATTACGATGTTTTTAGTAAACGCAACACATAATCCATTCATTTACTTTAGATTTTAGGTGGGACATCATGCGAAAAATTCAAACGTATCTATTACCAATTACATTTTTTTGCATTATTTTCGGTGGCTTCGTCGTGCATGTATTAACGGTGGATCGTCCGCAATCAGAAATGGAAAACCTACCATTAGAATCTGCCAACATTACGCCAAGCGCTAAGGAAATTTTAACAGGGACATGGTCCAAGCAAGTAGAGTCGTATATTTCTGACCAGTTTCCTGCACGTGATACATGGATGCGCAATTATGTAAACTTTCAACGTGTTGTGGGCAAAACGTATTTAAATGATAAGTACGCTGTTGATAATAAAACTGGCTGGATTATTTCGAAGCCGGCCGCAGTAAAACCCGAAGAAGAGCTAGCTGCTTTTGCCTCTGATTTACAACGCTTAAGCGAAGGTCTAGCCGAAAAGCATATACCATTTACATTTTACTCCCTACCAGCAAAGGCGACTTATTCACGTGAGCCAAGCCCACGCTATATGCCAGAAGATGCTGGTATTGCAAACAATGTAAAACTGCACGAACTTGTTACCGCTGCAGGCGTAGACAATATTCGTCTCTATGATGAAATGCAAGAAAACTTTTCTGCCGAGCGCAACTTCTTTAAAACAGATCATCACTGGACAATTCGCGGTGCCTATTCAGGCTACGAAGCGCTTATCCATACACTAAACAAACGACTGGGTGAAACAATAGCAACCATTCCTTTTGAAGAAGCCAATACATTTTGTTTACCAAATAAGTTCGCCGGCTCATGGAATAAAATACTCTATATGACCGTCGAGAATAATGAACAAATTTGCTATAACGAACCTGCATCGTTTGCAACACAGTTTACAATCTACGACGGTACAATTGAAGGTGGCGTCACTGCACCGTACGACGCAGTGTACGGTCGGGCGAAACAGATGAGTCCTGACGCCATAGTGAACTATGCGGATGCCTACAGCCGCGACTTTGCTGAACTTACAATCGTCAACCAAAACTATGACAGCGACAAACATCTCGTCGTCATTAAAGATTCATACTTTAACACCATTCAATTTCATGTAGCAAGTCACTTTAAAACTGTGACCATTTTAGACTTACGTTATTTAGAAAAAGATATTATTCCTTACTTACAAAACATGCAACCGGACTATGTCATTCTTGCCTATAATGATCGCAATTTAAAACTGATGCCCGAGTAACTATCGGTCAATCACGTGATAACGAGGTACCCGCGATTTGCTTGGGGTTACCCGCGGTTTACTCTGATTTACCCGCGATTCGCTCCGGTTTACCCGCGATTTACTTCGATTTACCCGCGATTCGCAAAACAATTACAAAAGCAGTGATTTCTATCTAGTTAGAGATCACTGCTTTTTAACGTTTTTTCAACTTTCCCACAATCCATTGACTAAACGGTAGGAATGACAATAGTTTCGTCAGCCCAATGCAAACAACAAGTGTCCACAGCATAAGCATGGAAACACGCGTCAATGTGCTATCAAAATGTGCCACAAACCAGCTTGTCGATAGACGTAGCACTTCCCAATGGATAAGGTAAATCATAAACGCATATTGACTAATAATACGAACCAACTTCGTAGCTGGCAATGACTGCCCCCAAGCAATAACACAAAGCACAACACTAAAGACAAGTGGGACTATATCGAGACGCCTCGAATGCACCTCAGTATAGCCAAGTAACATACGAATCATCAAAAACAGTACAGCAAGTACAACGAAAACAACCGTTGCACCTCGGTACTTCTTCGCCAATGCAGCTAGTCTCTCATATGAGACTCCCATCGCATAGGCAACTGCAAAATAACCAAGCCATCCTGTAAACAGCAAGCGTAGCACATTCGCATGATCCTCAAAAATTGGATAAGGCAAGGCAATGACCGCATGATGTACTAGCGTAATCAGCACACTGAGCGGTAGAAACCACGTAATCGACCATTTAAAACGCTTCATCAACGCAAATACTACATATAACTGGAAAATAACTACAACAAACCAGCCCACAAACTCTCCATAAACTACATTATAGAAATACTTGTCCCATAACAAACCTTTACGATAAATTGACTCCACCAATAATGCATCGACAAAAGCCCACACTAAAAAAGGCACTAAAATATATTGAAGACGACTCGACCAAAAATAAATTGGCAGCCGTTCACGATAACGATTTGACAATATGATAATCGATAACACAATAAACGTCGGCGTTGCATAGCAAAGCGCAATCCGCAAAAACAGATAAACCTGTTGCTCGGGTTCTACACCAACCTCCAAAATTACCCAGGATGATGTATGTAATAGTAAAATGGATAGGCATGCCACTACACGTAGGAAATCCCACTCTTTAATCACTACAACATTCTCCTAGTACTATACTCTCTCTATTAAGCATGTCATAGTTTATCAGATAATGCAATGGCACTAGTTGGTAGCTATTTTTTTAGTATTTTTCTATAAAATAAAATAGCGATGCTAAGTGTCGCAATATCAGCAAGTGGAATTGACAAAAATATGGAGAAAGCAGGACTAATATCGAACAAATTTTCTTTACGAAAAAAAGTCGGTAAAAGCAGAACGAGCGGCACAATTACGATAACCTGTCTGATTAGACCAAGGATTACGGCATAAATTTCTTTACCTGTAACCTGCAATACAGTCATAATTGTATAGGTAATACCCAATAGCGGAAATGTTAGAAAAATGACCTTTATCACATGTTGTGTTGATGTTAACATCGTTTCATCAGAAGTAAACAAATACAAAATCACATTACTGAACATATACATAGCTATAGTAATACCAATACCATAAATAATCGCATACAACATTGTCTTTTTTACAGTTTTATTTTTTTTCAATAATTCTCCCTTACCCTCAAAATAAGCAAGAATTGTTTGAACTGCCTGCGTGATACCAATAATCGGCATTAATACAAGCATATACATCTTGTTGGCTATATTCCAAATCGCTATTTGACTATGGCTTCCTATTGATATGAGCTGATGGTTTACTATAAATGCAGAAACACCGGCTAATAATTGTATGGCCGTTTGGGCAAAACCAATTTTCAACATTTGAAAGGACAGCCATCCATGTTCTCCTAAAGATACCTTGCTCGCTAAAAACCAGATATGACGTTTCACCAAATAAACAATGGAAATAATAGCGCATACTAACTCACTAATGAAAGTGCCTAAAGCAATACCAACAACGCCTAATTGTAAACCGAAAGTTAAAATAGCATTGCACACAATATTAATCACCACTGCAATGGTAATAATAATTGCCTCTACTTTTGGATAACCAAATGCTCGAATAACGCTCGTCAATGTATAACCAATAGCACTCAAAATATTACTAAGTAGAATAATAGTTAAATAATCTTTGGCAAGCTTCCATACTTCACCTTTAGCACCCAACATAGTTAAAAGTGGCTCCATCAAAATCCATGTAGTACCAGATGTAACAAAGCTAACAACACACGTCATCACAAACCCACTCTGAAAATACTTATTTAATTGAAGTTGATCGCCACTACCTAAATACTTTGAAATCATGATTGCCGTTGACGTGGCAAAGAGCGTCTGCAGTGCTACAAAAGCAGCAAGAATCGGCGATAATAAGCCCATGGCAGATAAGGCACTTTCACTTTGGCTACCTATATGCCCTGCAAAAGACGTATCCACTACGGAAGTCATCATTTCAAGAATTAAGGACAAGATTGCAGGAAGTGAGAACGTTGCAATTAATTTACTGATTGAATAGTTGTCGAAGTTATTGGACTTCATCTAGCATCCCCTCCAACACAAACAATATCATGTCAAATAAGACACCTAATGTCTTATTTAAAAATAATTGTGTGATTTTGTTGGTACGGAGTAAAATTTCGTTCAAACTCAATATTCGTTATATGCGAATAAGTAATTGAAGCAATCTTTATTAATACATACTCCCTTTCAAAAGCATATAAATATAATCCATCCGCTTTTAAAACATAACTAATCGGTGCAACGTCCATTTGTTTCTCACCAATAACGACACGAAGATAGTATTCCTCGTCAAGACAATGGTTTATCCGTTGATAGACTGCTTCTGTCATATCGACCTTATTATCGAAAAGATCAACGATAAAATAATCTTTGGCATCTTGTTCATACAGATAAATCAATTCTGGAGAAATGAGTGCCAGTTTCTTTAATATACGCTCCTTATGCATTTGCATTGACAAACTATCATAAACAGATAACGCAAATGTTAAAACTTGCAAATCTTCATCATTAAAGAAGCTACTAGATAATTTATAATGCTCTTCAATATACACGCCACCCCTATGCCCCTGCTTACAAGTAACTGGAACACCCATCATCGATAACTTATCAATATCCCGCTGAATCGTTTTTACACTTACTTCAAACTGACGCGCCAGCGCCTCATGCGTTGTCTTTTTCACCTTCAACAAATGTAGCAATATCTCCATTTGACGATTACGAATCATCTTACAGCTCCCCCCTTCTGTCACTTCTATATTTAGTATGGACTAAAATCATCAGTACACAAAGTGGCTACAAGTGAAAAATCGTATTTTTGCTTTATAGTAAATTATTTGCGTATAGAATAGGAATTGACTTCCTTTCAGGTATATTGCAATCATTTAGTGATAAAAATAGAAGAAAGCTTCTAGCTATAAGAGAGGTATAAAATGTATAAAATATCAATTGTGGAAGATGACATGGATATTGCTCAAACATTGAAAAATCAACTAGATAAATACGGCTATCAAAGCGTTATTACACAAGACTTTGACAAAGTGCTCGATCATTTTCAAGCATTTCAACCGCACCTTGTTTTGCCTTTGATGGTTACTATCTATGAGCATTCTTTACTTCTACTTACAAACATCAGTGGAAGGTGAAAAAGCAAAATATACAGGCATTCGAAAAATTGGTCTTTCTGTAGTGACAAAGGAATTAGCAATGCTAGTTTTTATCCCCTTCACCTTTGCTAGCATTCTATTAGTTTGTGTAATGTTCTCCATGCGCAATATGATATCATCGTCATTTTATGAAATGACGGCAATGGGCATCAGTATATTTTTACTGTTATTTATAGGAAGCTTCTTCATTATCTGACGAAGCTATTTAAAGAAATTAGTAGTAGCACATTAAATAGAACCGTTCCCTTTCATTTACAGCGACGACGGAACTGACACCAATAGAATAGACAATAAAAAAACACCTTTGATTGAAATAGGGTTTAGATACCTACACTTCAATTGGAGGTGTTTTTCTACGGGAACATGTGCGTAAAAAGGAACGTTACAAATTTAAAATTCTATACAATCCTATACTTATTCAACAAATAATCAAATGTGACAAATATTATAATATAAACGCTCCCCAATAAAGAACTAATGTAAAAAGTATCTTTATACGTGTTTATATCAAAATTAAGGAGTGTAAACAACAGTGAAAAAATTAAGGCACAAAGGAGATGTTTAATATACATCAATACTATATGTTTATTTTTACTATGTTTCTCAATAAGTAAGGAAACTCCTAAAGCTACAAGCATAGAAGGTGCCGTAAATGCAGTACCATACATACCATAAACAATACTGTATGTAGAAGTAATAAATAGTGGAATAATAAAGATGCCAATAATAATTGTAACGACAGCAGCGATTGCTTTGTTTTTAACCATTCTATTTCACAACCTTACTAGTTTTGAAAAAACCATTTTATAAATTACATAAGTAATTAAATTAAATAGAAGGAAAATAATCGACTGGACTATTGTCACAACTATAATAAATAAGAGATCTGCACCTAATACAATCTCGCCCGGAGGCAATTCTTTTTTTGTGCTTTCCACCAAAACAATAGTGCCCCAGACAAAGATAGATACGTATAATCCTAAATATGCGAACAGTGCATATTGATAAAACTTCATTCTAAATTTAAATCCTAACACCACATTCAGAAGAATTATAACGAAAGGAAAAGCTAAAAATTGAACTAACGAATCAAACCTTTCGTCTAACATTGAACCAAGAAATTGACTTATACATGCCATTGCACTATTTGCAACCGCTACTATAATGAAAGCATTTTTTGATGTATCCATTTTTCACCCCTCTATTAACTCCTATAGAGTGTTGTAATAAATTTTATCATAAATGGAATACATACCCATGACTTTCACAACTATATTTTGTATTATGTATTCACTTTCAAGCTCGTTTGAAATTAATTGCTTGTCGCCAATCCATAATAAAATCAGCCAGTTTTCAGCGACTTACCGCTGAAAACTGGCTGGTTTTTGCATTTTGCTAATTCACCATCTGCACCGCTGGTTTGTTGCCATAAATCGTTTCTACCCATTCTGGATGGTCGATAAATGGATTGCGGTTCCCTTGGATTTCGTAGATTCTTTCGTTTCGTCGTTTTTCATAGTCATCTACAGGGTCTTGTAGATGCCATTGTAAAAGAACCGAAAGTTTACCGTGATACGGAGCCGTTCCATTGTTGACTTTGTCATTTAATTCAAGGTCTACTTTATCGCCTAGCTCATAACGCGTTGCCATATAAAACAGAATGCGTGCAACGTCCCCTTTGACACGATTCGGTGGTTCGAAGGAATCGGCGTCTTTCAAACAACCGTTACAGCCAGCGACTGGACTACCGCCATTGTCAAAGTCTAAATTTCCTCTCGCGCTATTTACTTGCACATCGGTAGGGCGTAAATGATGGATATCAGTTCCTGGTCCTTGACTTGTGCCGAAATTCCCATGTGATTTTGCCCACGTATGCTCTCGGTTCCAGTTGCCTACATTGCCGCCGTTGTTTGTTTTTGGACTAGATTTACCAGAATAAAATAACAGGACATTATTTGTATTATTCGGATCTTCGTCTGTGTATCTCAAAGCATCCCATGCAGCATCATAGGATAATACTTTTTGGTTTGCAATAATATCGTGAAGCGCCTTTTTAAGTGCTTGCCCCTCTTTGTTATAGGCAGCAGTATAGTAGTCGTTAGCCGTTACAGTAACACTAAAATTGGCCGTAACACTTTTTGTACCATCAGATGCCGTGACACCCACAATATGACTACCCGCTTCTAAAGTTAACGTTAAGCGTTTGCCCGTTATCGAACCTTTTGTAGCGGTAAATGTCAATTCGTCATTATCAGGGTCAGCAAAATGCTCTGTTAAATCGATGGTAATGTCCGTTCCTACAGCTACTGTCTGATTTGTAAAAGGCTTTTTGATGATTGGTTGCTTGTTTTCAGCAGGGACAGGAGGGTACACTATCGGTTGCCCCTTAGAATTTGTAAATTTAATGTTTTCTAACGATGCACCCTTCTTCAATTCAATCAACTGTAAGTCAATATTTTCTGCGCCTCTAATTTCACTTACATTTTTGCCTTCAATGGTAATTTTTTTAAACGTATTGCCCTTTAAATCTACAATGGACTCTGGATGATTTGGCGTAATAATCACATCTGTCTTGTTAAAGCCTTCACCGTGAAGCTCGACATACTTCCCTTTTAAGTGTACGCCCTTCGTAATATACGACGCTGCATCTAAATGTAATGCTACACTCGGTTTTGTAATAACTAAGATATTTTTCTTAAAGTTCTCATAGTTATATGTGATTTCAGGTTGAATCGGTTCTACTGTAGGACCTTGTTTTAAATCCAGTTGCACCATGACAGGGTCATGGTCACTTGCACGGCCTACCATATCTGTAAAGTCTGCATTAATATGAAGAATATCAATTATCGTTTTTTCTTGAAGGTTATTAGAAACTAAAATATGATCTAATACTTGCGAATTTCCTTGATACAAATACGTATAACGGTCAGATGAATCGGCTTTATTGATCATATTAGTCATCCATTCACCTTCATGAATTTTAAGCGCTTTGGCAAATTGGTAATCGTTAAAATCACCTAACGATACAATGTTTGCATCTGGATTTTTCGTTTTAACATCCGCAACAAAGTTATACACAATATTGGCGATTTTCTGGCGTTGCACTTCACTTTTATATTGCGGTGGTTGTGTTGCTCCGAATAATGGTGTGTCACCCGATTTAGAATTCCAGTGATTAGCAATCACAATGACATCTTCACCTTGGAACTCAAATTGTGCAGCTAACGGTTTACGGCTATTATTAAATGCTTCATTCATCGGGTCAATTCGGCCTAGGTTCAGCGTTAATTGACCGTTTTGATAACTAACCGCAGTAGTCGCATCCCCTGCTTGGATTCCTTCCTTCAAGTTCACCCTTGCTGGATTGTATAAGAAACCAACACGAATATTCGCGTTCGGTGCACCACCATCTGCATTATTCACCGGGTCAATATTGACATACTTATAATCAATACCACTTTCAGCTTTAATGGCATCAATTAAGCGTTGATAACTTTGATCTGCCTTGGCATCACCAGCCGACTCGCCGTTATTATCTTGTACTTCCGTCACCCCTACAATGTCTGGCGTTTGCATATCAGTACCAATGGCGCGTGCTAATTTTCGCGCCTTATCATCCGATGTGGATGTTTTGTTATTAGAAAAGTTTTCCAAATTATACGAGGCAATTGTTAGCTTATCCTCTGCTTTGACTATTTTGGTAGTCTCAGGTGTTGCCGTCCCTTTTACATGGGCTTGCTTCATGTTATCTAATGGCACGTAAATTTTGAAGTTTTGATAAGAGTAGCCCACAATACCCGTAATCGGTCCGCTAAACTTATCGCCTGTGGCAACTTCGAAATCACGAGCTGTTCCGTTCGGTTCCAATCTAAATTGGATACGATTTGGGTTTGTTTTTCCTTCCTCATACAAGACCCCACCATGCAGCGTGTTTGTTGGCTCACTTTCAAGAACCGTTACTAAATCGCCATGTTCCTGTGGAGCAACAGCTTTGACATTGCCTACCTCCACTCGCATCGCTTCAATACTTTCCCAAAAATCAATAGCATCAATTGTTGGGTTGAAAACTTGAAGATTGTCACTATCAATTTGGCTAAATGACATTTTTAATTTATCAATTTGAATGGCTTTTGGTAATGCTACACTGGCATTAAGTACTTGTACTTTGCCCCCTTGATCATTTCGTACATTGATTTGCGTCGTTTTTAAATCTGTTTGGTTCGCATCACTGTAGCCATCGTACGCATATTCATCTACTTTACCTGTTACCGATACTAAATTTCCTACTTGAATCGGCCAAGCATTCTTTCCGCTATAAAGTAAGATCCCTTCCGATGTATTCGGATTATCATCCGCCAACTCATCAGGTGTTTGAATTGTATAATAATAACTACCATTTAAAGAAAATGAATATGTCACAATTCCTTGAATGCCATCAACGGTTTTGCCAGCAAATGGAGAGAGATGGCCTTCCCCTTGAATATCATGAATTTGCAGCGCATCTGTAATAACATAGTCATAGGTCATCACTTCACTAAACGTGCCATCATTTGCTTTGACAACCGTTTTTAAAGTTGTGTTTTGCGTAATATCGATTGGTTTTTCGTATTTAATACCTGATACAGTAGGATTTGTACCATCTACTGTGTAATAGATTTCCCCATTAGCTGTCGATGTTGATAAAGTGACCGTTGTTTGATTAATAAATGTACCACTACTTGGCGACGCAATCGCTGGTTTTAATGCTGTACTATCCACAACAATATCGTTTACAGAACGTGGTATCACTTGGTAATCCTGATCAAATTGTTGAACAATGCCCGTAATTGATTCATATGTTGTGCCGACCCTTAAGCCTAGCGTATTCGTTTCATCGCGTACTAGGAAATTGCTACCATCACTAGCTGTATAGTTTGCCCAGCCACTTCCTGTTTGCACATTCGTCAGCGCAACATTTTTTATCGTAACAAGTTGTGATTCATTTGCTTCTGCTACCTCTGCACCTGTTACTACTTTTGCAGTTGGTGCACCAACACCTGCCACTTTGTCGATAATTTGAGCTCCGTCTAATTGCAGTAACCCTCTATAGTCCGCAAGCTTCCCTTTAAGCGTTACTTCGTCCCCAATTTCTACATTTAGACTCGTCGGTCGTACAGCGATACCACCTGTTCCATCCTGTGCAGAGATGGTATTTTTCAGCTTCCCTGCCACAATACCTTTGATTGTTACTGTTGTACCGTTCGCTTGTGTTCTTGCATCCGCGATTGACTGAACATCTGCTTGTCCAATGACGGTATAATTAAATGTCTGCACATCACTATTTTCCAGCCCCTGTGCAACTGCTATCGCTTTTATCGTCATTGTTTTATCAATAACGATTGGTTGCGTATAACTAGCACTTTGTAATGTTGGTTCTGTTCCATCCGTTGTATAATAAATCATTGCACCAGCAGTGGCAGAAGATAATGCAATGGCAGTACCTGACGCAACCGTTCCAGAAGGTGTAGAAGCTGTGACAGCTTCTGCCTTTATAATAGGCCCACCCTGTCCTCCATCCATTGTATGACTGCCTAAATGTTCGAATGTATCGATTGGATAGGGCTGCCATTCTAATGAAGGGTCAAAGGTGTCACTTGGATTTTTATCACCAGACGTAATGGAACTCTTTCTAACCAATGTTGTATCAACAGTAGACACCCCATTGTCATTCCATGACTTGCCTGGATCAAACCCCATTTGACCAAAAGAATCTACTACCTCTTCACCTTTCTTTAAAACAATCGCATCATTACCATTAAAGGCGGTAACAGCTGAAGCAATTCCACCTTTCTCTTTAATCGCTGCCACTGCACTAGAATTATAGAGAATGATTGTCTCATTATGTGCTAAAGTGCCACTTAACGTCTGTTTGTTCGTTGGTGTCGTACTACCATTTGTATAAAGTTCAAGTTTGTATTGGCTTAAATCAATCGTTGAACCCGTTCCATTGTAAAGTTCAATCGCCTTATTATTACTGGACCCTTCAATATACTCAGAGATAATTAAATCAGTAGCTAATTCAGCCGCAACAGCTTGACTAGGCATTACTGGCATCGATACACTCGCAACGAATGTCGTTGCGAGAAAAGCATTGAATGACTTGTTCCATTTCTTTTTAGACATCATCAGTTAGCTCCTCTTTAAGTATTTGCTTCATAAAAACCTTCTTCTTAACTGAAGAAGGTCTACCATCTCTCTATCTCGGCTGTCGGTTTGTACCTACACCATACGCATCAAGCGTGCCATCAATAGTAGTAAAACTTATTTCCCCAGTATATATATATGAAACCATATAACTGTTAATGCACTATTGAATTACTATATAGTAACTGTTAAATTATAGCATTTTTCAAGAACCTAAGCACACAACAAAATAGTACAATTGTTAACCGAAACTTCACTTTTGCTAAACAATCCGTACTTTTTCATGGTTACTCCTTACAGCGGTTAGCTATAGATAATCGTAGGAAAAGTGTTAGATTGATTGGGGTCAATCTAACACTTTTTTACTATATTGTTGTTGTTCGCTATGGCGGTGCTTTCCGCTCATCACAGTAAGCCGCAATCCTCTGCTCGCGCGCGGAATGTCCGCGTCTTACGTGAGGAAATTTTTCTATGGCTAACCAACCAAAGAAATACAAAAAATTCGTAGCTACGGCTGCAACGGCTACTTTAGTAGCTTCTGCTATCGTACCAGTGGCTTCTGCAGCAGGATTCTCAGATGTAGCAGGTAACGACCACGAAGTAGCAATCAACGCACTTGCTGATGCAGGTATCATCAATGGATACGCTGACGGCTCATTCAAACCAAACCAAACAATTAACCGCGGTCAAGTGGTTAAATTATTAGGTCGTTATTTAGAAGCACAAGGTAAGAAATTCCAGCTGACTGGAATTCAAAACAACGCTTCAACGATCTACCAGTAACAGCTGAAGAAGAATTAGTTAAATATGCTGCACTTGCAAAAGATGCAGGCGTATTCAACGGTTCAAATGGCAACCTAAACGCTTCACAAACAATGCAACGTCAACAAATGGCAGTAGTTTTAGTACGTGCTATTAAAGAAATCGCTGGCGTAGACTTAGTAGCTGAGTACAAAAAAGCGAACTTCGTAACAGAAATTGGTGACTTAGACAAAGCTTACTCTGCAGAACAACGCACAGCGATCGTTGCTTTAGAATATGCGGGTATTACAAATGTTGCTCACTTCAACCCAGGTAACAGCGTAACACGCGGACAATTCGCTTCATTCTTATACCGCACAATCGAAAACGTTGTAAACAACCCAGAAGCTGGTGTTGCAGCAGTAAAAGCAATCAACAGCACAACTGTTGAAGTAACATTCGACGAAGAAGTAGACAACGTACAAGCTCTTAACTTCTTAATCTCTGATCTTGAAGTGAAAAACGCGGCTGTTAAACAAACAAACAAAAAAGTTGTTGTATTAACAACTGCTGCGCAAACAGCTGACAAAGAGTACACTGTATCTCTTGGCGAAGAAAAAATCGGTACATTCAAAGGTATCGCAGCTGTAGTTCCTACTAAAGTAGATTTAGTAGAAAAATCAGTTCAAGGTAAACTTGGTCAACAAGTAACTGTTAAAGCACAAGTAACAGTTGCTGAAGGTCAATCTAAAGCTGGTATTCCTGTGACATTCTTCATCCCAGGTTCTGCTAATGGCGTGAAATCTCCAGTAACAGTTGAAGCTGTAACAGATGAAAACGGTATTGCTTCTTACACTTACACTCGTTACGTCGCAACAAACGACACTGTAACTGTATACGCAACTGGTGATCGTTCTAAATTCTCAACTGGTTATGTATTCTGGGCAGTTGATCAAACATTAACGATTACTGAAGTAACAACTGGTAATACAATCAACAACGGCGCTAACAAAACTTATAAAGTCACTTACAAACACCCAGAAACTGGTAGACCAGTATCAGGTAAAGTATTAAACGTTTCTGTACTTGAAAACATTGATGTAACAGTTGATAAATTACAAAACGTTACGGTGAATGGTGTTGCGGTAGTTCAAACGAGTGAAAATAACATGAGAGCTGCACAAATCACAACTGATACTAAAGGTGAAGCTACATTCACAATTTCAGGTTCTAACGCTACAGTTACTCCTGTAGTATTTGAAGCTGCTTCAACTAATGTTGCAAACACTTACTCTCCAAAATATACAGCAGATACACTACAAGCTGTTGCGGCTAAAGTAACATTTGGTGCTATTCAAGCTGCTTACACAATTGAAGTAACTCGTGATGGTGGAGAAACTGCTGCTACTGGAGTTTTAAACGGACGTAAATACAATGTAGTTGTTAAAGATAAAGATGGTAAAGTAGCTGCTAACGAAATTGTTAACGTGGCATTTAACGAAGATATTGATGGCGTAATTTCTACAGTGACTTCTGCTCAATTCGTAAAAATCGAAAACGGTAGACAGGTTGGATACGAAGGTAAAAAAATCACTGTTAGAACAAACGCTAAAGGTGAAGCAAGCTTCGTCATCGGCAGTGATACTATAAATTCTTACGCTACACCAATCGTTTGGATCGATATTAACAACCAAAGCGGTAAAGATGCAAACTTAGACAAAGGTGAGCCTTCAGCAGTTGCACCAATTTCATACTTCCAAGCTCCATATTTAGATGGTTCTAAATTAGTATCTTACAAAGGTACAACTGAAACTGACAAATTTGTTAGTGGAGAAACTGCAACATTTAAAGTACAACTTACGAACCAAAGTGGTAAAGTCGTACCAAATTCTGGTTATACAACAAAGGATGTTACGTACACTGTTTACAACACTGGTGCAAATAATGTAAAAGTAGGCGAAGTTGAAATTGCTCCAAACCGTGTGCATACATTAGTTTCTCAAAGCGGTGAAATCAATGTAACTGCTGTAGATGGGAAATCTTCTTCCGTAAAAGTGCTTGCTACTGGTGTAGCTAAAGACGGTAATAAAGAATTTGCATTTACTTCAAAAGAAGCAACTGCAACATTCACTTCTACTTCAGAAATACCTAACCTATTTACTGGTGATATTCATTCATTCGATACAGACAAAGAAACTGTCGTATTTACTGATGGTTCCGTTCTAAAAAATGCAGTGAAATATGCTGGTGAAACGGGCAAAACATATGTATATAGAAATGTAAATGGTGCACCACTTTCTAAAGACCAGTTCGTAAATATTCTTAAAGGTGCCACTTCAGGGGTAAAAGTAACATATGAAGTTAAAGATAATACTGTTACATTCTATGTTGTTTCTGTTAACGCTGGGGGAACTAAGCCTGTTGATATTATTGGAGATAAAGCATCTGACGCTACTGCTGTTACAACTGCAAAAGCTAAAGTTACAGTAACACCTAATATTGGACTACTTTCAACTGATACGGCAGAAAATAAACGTTTAGCTGTACAATCAAATGTTGTAACTGAAATTAACGATTCTTCAGTAACTGTAAGTGTAGTAGAAACTTCGACAGCAGGAACTTATACTGTTACGTTAACTAAAGGTGCAAGCACTGCTACAGTAAACGTTACACCAAAATTCGGTCAAAAAGTAACTGCTGAATCTATTACTTCTTCACTTGCAGTGAATGCAAATGGAAAAGATTTAACCCTTAATATTGGCTCTGCTCTTGCAGGTTTTACAATCGCGAATGTAAATCCAGATGCTGATAATGCATTAGACATTATGACTTCTGTTAATAATAATGTGATTACTATATCTAAAGCACCTTCTGCTTCTACTGAAGCTGTACAATTAATCGAGAAGACTTTAAAAATTTATTTCGACGCTCAAGCTACTGGTTATGTTAAAGAAAGCTTTGTAGCAACTATTACAATTGATGATGTAACGAACCGTACTTTAGCTATTACAGTAAAGCCTACTCCATAACACAAAACATTACTTTTATAAGCATATAAATTTAGTAAAAATAAGTAGAAATGAAAACCCATGTCTTGTTTATCGCAATACATTGGGTTTTCTTTCTAACTAACATTACCAAATAGAGGATATAAATCCTTTTATTGAAATTATCCAATATAGTGCAATTTGAATTAGTGACCAACTCATCTTCTGTTCCTTCGCAATATATTGCATAGTTCCAACATTAATTTTACTAGTCCTTTTATAAAGAATGCACTAATGGAAGATAGTTTAGAAAGGGGCGTGAGAAAATGAAGAACAAAGATGGACAAGCCATTGCTTTAGGAAATCGACTAAAAATGCTACGCCACAAACATCATCTAACGCTTGCTGCATTGGCAGATTTATTAGGTATTTCGCACAGTTATGTAGGCTTTATAGAAAAAGGGACGAGGAAAGCATCTGAAAAAGTATTGCAAAAGTATGCAGATTTTTTTGATGTGTCTTTTGCAGAATTAGTTGACTTACAGTTGCAAACTATTCCTACCATTCATAGTCCATCTAGCGAAACGCCTCCCCCTTTAACAAATGAAATAATGGAGTTAAACAATTTATTACTGAAATTAAATGAAGATATACGTTGTTCAATAATTGAAGACTTTAAGGAGCAAATTCAACAAACGCTTTATCATTTGTTGACACCCTATGAGCTTTCAGATATAAAACGAAGTATTACGAAAATAAAAAATGCTTGGTTTTCAGAAAGTGAAGAAGTTGATCAAGATAAAAGCTACAAGGGCTATATCAACCTATCAAATGAGCCAATCTATTTTCAATTACAAGTAGAGCATCATATATTGCATCTTCAGTTACTTCATGCTGATAGAAGACAACGCACACTTTTTGAAAGTTGGCTAGGGGATTGTTCCCTTTATTATCAAACGGAGGAATATTTACAGCATATTCGTGAACCACAGAAAATCGTTAATATTTTATGGTTAAGTCCTAATATGTCCTATCGCCAACAACATGACTACCTCGTACAAAAAGCGTTACTTTCATTGGCGTTAAACTATTGTGATACGAAATTAAGTTGGTTTGTTCATAATTACGAGCAGCACAATACAATGCAAGATATTCAAGAACACATTAGCTAACGAGAAGGAGCTGATATCTCTTTGCTTATCCATTCTGACTTTGATTTGCCTAAGTACTCTAAAAAATTTCTTCAACATTTAAAAAGAAAGTACTATTCACAAGAAACCATTATTGGCTATGAAAATGATATAAAAAAGTTCTCGTCCTTTATTTATCAATTATACGATGGTCATATTTTAACAGAGGAAATATCGAAGGATGATATTCTAGAATATCTAGATTTTTTAGGCAATCAGGATTATAAACCAAATTCGATTAGTAGATATTTTTACGGTGTGAAGGCATTTTTCAAATATCTTGTGATAGAGTTGAACTTTAAAGTCGATCCAACGATTGGTATATCTACTCGAAATGTGTATGTACCGTTACCCGAAATTCTGGATATGGAAGAAATGGCATTAGTGTTGGCTACGGCGAAAAAGTTCTCCGAATTTTACTATGTATTAATTAGCTTGCTCTATTATACGGGTTCCAGAATTACAGCTGCTCGAACGTTATTAAAGGAAAATGTTGATATAAAAAATAATAAAATATACTTTCCACGGATTAAAGGTGGCAGAGATCTTCATTTACCCCTACATCCAAAACTACAAAAAATATTAGCGGAATATTTACAGAAAACAAAAGACAACGGATCAGATTATTTATTTCCCTCTCCCGTAAGCCGTAATATGCCCATTAGCGGCGTAGAAATCCGAATCAAATTAAAAAAAATTGGCGCCCAATGCAATATTACAAAACGATTAACCCCCCATGTGATTCGTCACTGTACCGCAACACACTTAACACTACTCGGTGTAGACCAACATTATATTGCAACTCTATTAGGTCATACCGATTCCCGTTCCACTGCACGCTACCAACATTTGAAAGTAGATGATTTAAGGTCGGCAATGAAGAAATTGAAATGAGAATAGAATACCTTTTAATTAAAACGAACGAATATTTATTCAAATATAATAATAAATATTACCAATTTAAAAGCTCATCATTAAAAACCCACCAGTAAAACTGGTGGGTTTCTCTACGCGTGAAACGCTAGCTTACTCCTCATGTCTTACGACATTGAATGGGTCCGCCAACCGTACTCTTTTTTCTACAAACCGCCAAAGCGGATGACTTTTTTCTTCTTCCAGTTAATTTATTCACAATTTAAAGGGTCAATGATTTCATTTATTGACATTTGATCATAGCGTAAATCTTCTTGTAATTGTTTTTTGATATACTTGTGAATCACTTTTTGATTTCTACTAACTGTATCCACTAGGTATCCACGACACCAAAATTGGCGATTTCCCAATTGGTACTTTAAACTATCATGCTGATTGACAATCATTACACTACTTTTCCCCTTTAAATAACCCATAAAAGCAGATACACTTAGTTTCGGAGGAATCTTCACCAACATATAAATATGATCCGTACACGCTGCTGCTTCTACAATTTCTACACCTTTTCTTTCACATAACTGCCGTAGTATTCTTCCTATTTCCGCTTTGATTTGACGATAAATGACTTGTCTTCTATATTTCGGTACAAAAACGATATGATACTTACAATTCCATGTTGTATGTGCTAGACTTTTAGTATCCATTTGGAGCTCCTTTCGTACAAAGTCGGTTGACTAGACCTGATTTTATTTTACGATTGGAGTTTTTTTATTGTCCATAGATAAAAACATTCTAAACCACCCGCAAGCAGGGAGTTTTCAATGCATACAAAAAGGAATAATTATAGTACTGTGATTATTCCTTAAAATCACTGATTAAAGATACAATCTTTTCAGGAAATAAGTTTCTTATTGAACTACTACTGACCTGACTGAGTATCTTCGCTCCGGATAGCTTTACCTTTCTCATATGTTACCTCACAAGTCCAAACGGCTAGCAATCCACACTACTATGTACATCTGTATAAGCCCGCTCAAACTAGGATGAAGCTGAATTGAAACGAGCACGTATACATCAAACGCACTCTTCAGTTCTTGTCTGAAGGGGGCGTCTTGTGTAATCTTCTTAAGTTCTCTCTATAAGTATATTAATAAGGAAAGAAGTAATATCACAAGTTTATTCTGCATATCACTTTCAGTTAAATTGTTTTTCATTGACAGGTCTAACGGAATCTAAATAGAAAAAGCCCTGTAGGAGATTTTTCTCCCACAGGACCATTATCTAATATTTCAATTAGAATTATTTAGAAATAACAGTAGATGTTTTTACAGTGTTACCACCAGCATCTTTAAGGTCAACGCCTTTAAATTTGATAGATGTTAGGGCTTTATCTACTACTACTGCTGCATTATATACATGTTTTACAGTAATAACTTTTTTATCTGTGCTAACTGTTGCTACAGTACCAGTAACTGGTTTACCGTCAATAGTTAAATCTAATGTGTCATTAACAGCTAATGCTTCTACAGCTTCAGAGAACGTTAATGTTAATTCTCCATCAACTGCTGGCGTTGCTGCTACGTAACCGCCTGCTGTTTTACCAGTAGCAGCCGTTACTACAGTAGTACCAGCTGTTGGAGTTGCTGTAACAACTTTATCAGCAGTAGGTAATGCATCAATCGCTGCTTTTACATCATCTTGTGTTGCTGTAGCTTTAATTGTAACTGTTACTACTTTAGTAGTTGCATTATATGCAGCTTCAGCTTCAGCTGTTGGATTACCGTTTACAAGTGTAACTGTAATACCATCTCCGTTACCACCTGCAGCAGCAGTTGCAGTAAATGTAACACCTGAAACTTCAACGCTACCTTTAGTAGTAGGAGTACCTACTTGTGCTACAGCTTCTTTTGCTTCAGTAGTGATTTTCGCTGAGTTTAATGTACTTTCAGCTGCTGTTGCTTTAATAGTATAAGTTGCTTTTGTTTTGCCATCTGCTGCAGTTACTTCTACTGTCCAAGTAGCAACTTGACCAGCAGTAGCTGTTACTGTTCCTACTTTTGCACCAGAGTTTGTAGCAGTTACTGCTACATCTTCTACTTTTAAAGCAGCTAAATCTGTACCAGCTGGGAATACAGCATTATAAGTAGTGCCTGTTGCAGTTGCTGCAACATTTTTCACTTTAACAGAAGATAATGAAGTATCTACTGATCCAACTTTAACTGTATCAATTGGAGCTGTACCCCCAACTGATGCAAGATAGAATGTAGTTTCGTCACCTTTAACCTCGTAAGTAACTTCTACACCAGTAGTAGCATTTTGTAATGCTTTTTCGAAGTTTTCAAGTGATACTGGACGGTTTTGTTGATCGCGATAAACAAATGTTTTACCTGTTACATCAGCATATTTAACTGGATTTTTACCAGAAATAGTGAATGTTTGTTTATCTGTATTGAATGATTCAATAATACCTTTTTCTAAGTTACCTACTTCTTTTGTACCTGTGAATGTTGCTTTAGCTTCAGAAGTTGTAGAGATTGTGAATGGTTTTAATCCATTTGCAGCTAAATCTTTAACGATTGCATTAGCTGTTACTTTAACTGCTGCTGATTTCTCTGAATTTGCTGGTTTAACTGTAATTACTGGTGCAGCTGAATCTTTAACTGTTACAGTATAATCACGGTTTGGTGATACTGTTTTTACTTCAGTTTTACCATCTGTATGAACAGCTGTTACTTCTACATCATTATCACCAGTGTTTGTTACTGTGTATGTTGCAGCAATTACATCATAATCAGTTTCATTGATTGGCATTTTCTTACCAGATTGGTTTGTTAATTGGAATTTGAAGTCAGCACTTTCGTTACCTTTGAATTTCTCTTTGTCATCGCCTGAAACTGAATCAACAGAAGCTAATTTACCACCTGTTAATTTAGCGTCTTCGAAGTAAGAAATTTGTCCAACTTTAGTTGGTTCACCTTCGTCAAGTTGACCATCTTTAGCGTTTGAACTATTAATATCAATCCATGCTATCGGTGTTGCATAGTCATTTGTATTTCCTTTTTCGCTACTAATTACGAATGTTGCTTCACCATTAGCATCAGTTTTCACAGTAATTTTATCTTGCGTATTACCGTTATCTGGAGTTTTAGTGTAGAAATCAACTTGTTTTCCATCAGAATTTACTTTAACAAACTTAGATTTAGTGTTTGTGCTAATTACACGGTCTAAATCTTCGTTGAATCCGATATTTACGATTTCATTTTTAGCAACTTTGCCGTCTTTATCTTTAACTACAACTTTGTATTTACGACCATTTTGGTAACCAAATGCAGCATTTTCGCCACCATCACGAACTAAATCGATAGTATATGCAGCTTGTAATGCGCCGAATTTAACTTTTGGAGCATTTACTTGTAATAAGTCAGCTTCATAGAAAGATGCGTACTCTTTACCATTTGATTTATCAGTATTTAATTCGAATACTACTGGTGTAACTTCAGTGTTTGCACCTGATACTGTGAATGTAGCTTCACCTTTTGAATCAGTTGTAATAACAGCAGTTTTTGGATCTGTATTGTTTGTTAATTGTTTTACAGCTACGCCGTTTACTGTAGCGTTTTTAGCTTCATTTGGAGCAACATTGATGTTTTCAAGGAATGAAACGTTTAATTCTTTATTCGCTACTAATTTACCAGTTTCAGGGTGTTTGTAAGTAACTTTATAAGTTTTGTTAGAATTGTTGTTGATAGTAGCACCAGTAGTTACTTCTTCAACTTTAAGGATTGAATCAACACCCCAGAATACGAAACCAGTTGAGAATTTAGAACGATCACCAGTTGCGTATACAGTTAATGTGTCAGTTGTTGCAGCATAACGAGTATAAGTGTGAGTTGCTACACCATTTTCGTCAGTAAGTGCTTCAACAGTAACTGGAGCTTTAATTCCGTCAGCTGAACCTGGTACGAATAATGTTACTGGAATACCAGCTTTAGAAGCACCTTCAGCAACTGTTACTTGTGCTTTAACAGTTACTTGTTGACCAAGTTTACCTTGAACTGATTTTTCTACTAAATCTACTTTAGTAGGAACTACAGCTGCGATACCTTTGAATGTACCGATTTTTTCTTCGCCAAGAGATACAGTGTACTCTTTGTCAGCTGTTTGCGCAGCAGTTGTTAATACAACAACTTTTTTGTTTGTTTGTTTAACAGCCGCGTTTTTCACTTCAAGATCAGAGATTAAGAAGTTAAGAGCTTGTACGTTGTCTACTTCTTCGTCGAATGTTACTTCAACAGTTGTGCTGTTGATTGCTTTTACTGCTGCAACACCAGCTTCTGGGTTGTTTACAACGTTTTCGATTGTGCGGTATAAGAATGAAGCGAATTGTCCGCGTGTTACGCTGTTACCTGGGTTGAAGTGAGCAACATTTGTAATACCCGCATATTCTAAAGCAACGATCGCTGTGCGTTGTTCTGCAGAGTAAGCTTTGTCTAAGTCACCAATTTCTGTTACGAAGTTCGCTTTTTTGTACTCAGCTACTAAGTCTACGCCAGCGATTTCTTTAATAGCACGTACTAAAACTACTGCCATTTGTTGACGTTGCATTGTTTGTGAAGCGTTTAGGTTGCCATTTGAACCGTTGAATACGCCTGCATCTTTTGCAAGTGCAGCATATTTAACTAATTCTTCTTCAGCTGTTACTGGTAGATCGTTGAAGCGTTGTTTTGAATTCCAGTCAGCTGGAATTTCTTCTTGTGCTTCTAAATAACGACCTAATAATTTAACCACTTGACCGCGGTTAATTGTTTGGTTTGGTTTGAATGAGCCGTCAGCGTATCCATTGATGATACCTGCATCAGCAAGTGCGTTGATTGCTACTTCGTGGTCGTTACCTGCTACATCTGAGAATCCTGCTGCAGAAGCCACTGGTACGATAGCAGAAGCTACTAAAGTAGCCGTTGCAGCCGTAGCTACGAATTTTTTGTATTTCTTTGGTTGGTTAGCCATAGAAAAATTTCCTCCTCTAAGTTCAAAAATTATGTCTCTACTACATAGTTATGTAGTAAATAAACAACTACACATAAAAGTATAGTTGTATCCCTAAAAGTTGTCAATCATATTTTGGGAAAATTACTAATTGGTTTCCGGAAAATAGTGGACATCGAACTCTCTTTTACCATTGTCGTTTATCCAACAGTTTTTTTCAAGTGAAAATATGCAACTTTACCAACAAAATCTAATTTTCTATCATTCCTTGTTCATATTTTCTAGAATCTTATAAAATAATGGATAATTAAGTTAAATCAAGGAACGAAAAAAGCTCAAGCATTTATATGCTTGAGCTTTTTTCGCTTGGGCTACCAACCGTTGTTTCCTTGCAGGGAATTCTATTTATTTCATAGAGGAAATTCCTATACACCTACAGTCTAACACTTTCAAATTAAAACGACAATACCATTTTTTAAAAATTATTGGCGTTTTTGCCTAGCCACTTCCAATAAGAAAAGTGGTAAAGCGATTTGACGCTTGATACGCTTAGGTTCTTTCATTAATCGGTAAAACCATTCAAGACCAAATTTTTGGAAAATTTCTGGTGCGCGTTTTACTGTACCTGCCAACACATCGAATGATCCACCGACACCTTGATAAATCGTTGGGTGCAATCGGTCGCGATTAGCATTAATCCAATTTTCCTGTTTTGGACTACCCATTGCTACAAATAGTAAATCCGGTTGTGCTTCATTAATACGATCAATGACCTTCTGTTCGTCTTTTTCATAGCCGTCCTGTGTGCCGACTATTTTAATAGAAGGAAATAGTGATTTTAGCTTTGCTTGTGCTGCATCAGCTACCCCAGGTTTACCTCCATACAGGAAAATAGGCTTGCCTCGTTTTGCCGCTTCTTCACAAAGCTTCATCATCATATCAACGCCTGTAACACGTTCACGAATTTGCCCTTTTTGAATTTTAGAAGCAAGAATAACACCAATCCCATCTGGAATTTGAAATTCTGCTTCATTTAATAGCTTTTTTAGTGCAGGGTCTTCTTTTGCTTTAATAATTTTTTCTGGATTAATGGCAACGACGAGCGCTTTTTGTTTCTTTTCAATGCGCTCGAATGCCATATCCATTAATTCATCGTAACCTTCTGTATTGACGTTAATGCCAAGTACTGTTTCTTTCATCGGTTTTTCGCATCCCCTAGTAAGTGGAACTGGAAGCCAGCTTCTTGCCATTTATCACGGTTTAAGCAGTTTTTCGTATCGAAGACGATTTTTGTTTTCACTGTGATAGCTGCTGCATCCATTGCTTTGAACTCATTGTGGTCTGTTAGTACAACGATGATGTCTGCGTCTTTTGTAGCTTCTTCTAAGCTTTGTGTTTGTGTAGCATGTTTGTTTTCTTTAATGTGCGGATCGTAAGAAATCACTTCTAAGCCTAGGTTTTGTAGCTCATCAATGACGATTGTTGATGGACTTTCACGCATATCATCAACGTTTCCTTTGAAGGCTAGTCCAAGCACTGCTACTTTACCACCTGCGATTTTGTTTTCGTTTAAAATGGCTTGTGTTCTTTGTGCCGTATAGCTTGGCATGCTGTCATTTGTATTACGAGACAAATGAATAATTTGTGCTTGTTCGCCACCTAGCTCTACAAGGAACCATGGGTCAACAGCGATACAGTGACCACCTACACCAGGACCTGGGAAGTGAACATTTACACGTGGGTGGTAGTTAGCAAATTTAATGGCTTCCCAAATGTTCACGTCTAATTTTTCAGCCATTTTTGCTAATTCATTGGCAAACGCGATATTGACATCACGGTATGTGTTTTCCATTACTTTTACTAATTCAGCCGTTGTAGCATCTGTTAGATGAATTGTGCCATTTACAAATGTTTGGTAAAGCTCTTTTGTCATTTTTGCAGATACTGGATCAATCCCACCAACGATACGGTCGTTGTTCACTAATTCTTCAAAAATACGACCTGGAATTACGCGCTCTGGTGAATGCGCTACAAATAAATCAACGCCGAACTCTAGGTTTGCTTTAATTAGCTCTGGTAGCATAATGTGTTCTACTGTTTTCGGTGGAACTGTGGATTCAAGAATTACTAAGTTCCCTTTTCTTACATAAGGCACAATGGATGCCGTTGCTTGACGTACATATTCTAAATTCGCTGTATTGTCAGGATTGATTGGTGATGGAACAGCTACAATGAAAACATCTGCTTCTTGTGGTGTTGTTGATGCTGTTAAGAATCCTTCATCTACTGCTTTGTTTAGGCGTTCTTGTAAACCGTTTTCTTCAATATGAAGCTTTTTCTCTTGAATACTTTTTACTGCTGCTGGGTTTACGTCCACCCCATGTACTTTTATGCCGTGGTTGGCAAACATTACAGCCGTTGGTAATCCGATATAGCCAAGTCCAACGACACAAATTGATTTCGTCATTCTCTATTCTTCCTTCCGTTTCAAAAACGAGTAGTAAATTTTTATATGGTCTATAAATGCTGAATTGCATTTTTGTTCTGCATTATAGTATACATCTTTCAAGGGAAAGTGTGAATCAATTTGTTATTTTACAGTATTTTCTGTGTGCGATTTTGGATAATGGTGGGTTTAAAGTAGCTTTCTGGTGGCGATTTGTTTTGGTTTTGTGGCGCCTTTTTTAGTTTTGTGGCGTTTTCTGTACGCTTTGTGGCGATATCTAAAATTTTAATGGCGTTTCCAATAAACTCGACAAATCGTACTTCGTAAGTTTGCCTGAATTACAACATGTTCGTAATGTTTTTTGCAAGAATCGTTTTGTGACATGTTTACACTCAAGCATTAAACCGCACAACATTCCCTGTTCGTTATCGTATGTCCAACAAGCATGTAATAATCTTTCAATGCTTGTATATGTGCATACGTACATTGATGCTGATATCTTCGGCAAAACCACGTTCTTTTTAATTTTTCCATGCCAAAGTAACCACAATTTTCGCAATAAACAGCTCTTTGCAAAGCGGTAACCTCAAGTTGATAATAGCGGCAAAGCGGCAATGGGTTTCTGTGCTGTAATTGTGACAAAATAATGTTTGTTATTTCGTTCATCGCCATCCCCATATTTTTCTCGATGATTTTGTACAGATATATCAGAAGTTCTCTGCCCATGACGATTGGTAGTCCGTCATTCTCACGATGGATTGCTACATTATTAAAAGGAAAAACAATAGCTCCATAAATTGGTACCGCCATATTATGGTCGTTAAGAAAATGGTGCATTGCCCGGATATACTGCCCCAATTGAATTTCAGGATGCGTAAATGCTTGAACTTCGCCTTTATCATTAGTACGACGTAGATTATTTTTAAAATGGACGGTTCCCCGTATATTTTTTATTTCTAATATGACGATGCCGCTAGCTGTAATAATTAATCTATCCATTTGCATGGGGAGGATCGTAGGAAGTATAACATCGTGGAAAAGGTGACAGTCACTAAGCTGCGGTAACTTTTGTAGCTCTTTCAAAATATATTGTTCTGCAAAATCGCCCGCTTCCTTATTTTTAAGCTCCTGTTGGAACGTTATGTATTGCGGATGTGAAGAGGGCAATCGTCGAACAAGCGCTTGCAATCCCAATGTCCAAGACGACGGTGCGAAAGGCTTTATATTCAATCACTTCACTCCTTATCTATTTACTATAACAGCAAAAAAAGGAATCTCCATTAGTATCGGGGATTCCTCATTGTTCCGCTTTCTAGTAACTTTAAAATAGATTGTGCCTGCTGCATATGCAATGCTAGAACATATTGACTTGCTTGAAGCAATATTTGCGACTTCACCATGTTCATCATTTCCTTCGCAATGTCAGCATCGCGAATTCGTGATTCCGCTGCGGTTAAGTTTTCCGCTGTATTGACGTTTGCATTATAGGCATGCTCTAGGCGATTTTGATAAGCGCCCAAACGAGAACGCTCCGATGATACCCGTTTTAATGCCTCATCCATCGAGGAAATCGCATTATTGGCATTATCTCGTGTTGCTATTGAAGTCGTGGCGTCCAACCCAAGCGCCCCTGCCCCCATATCATTAATAAACAACTCGATCGTTTGACCAGCATTTGCACCCGCTTGAATCTTGAGACCATTCGTTGAATAATCGCCATTTAATAATGTCCTCGTATTAAATTCAGTATCTTTAGAAAGACGTTGAATTTCTTTTTTTAGCTCCTGAAATTCCAAATCCAGCTGTTGTCGATCACTATCAGTTAATGTGTCATTGGATGCTTGTACTGCTAGCTCCCGCATTCGTTGAATCATGGCATGTGTTTCGTTTAGTGCACCCTCTGCTGTTTGCACAAGTGAAATACCGTCCTGTATATTTTTCGACGCCATATTCAACCCGCGAATTTGAGCACGCATTTTCTCGGATATCGCAAGACCTGCCGGATCATCAGCCGCACTATTAATCCGATAACCAGTAGAAATTCGCAACATTGACTTGCTCATAGCATTATAATGCCTATTCATGTTACTTAATATAGATAACCCTGAAGCAGACCACTTACCAAGCATTCCCCCACCCCCATGCTAAAAGTATTATTAGTTATATCGGTTTGTGACAACTTCTTTAAAGTTGCATTGGTAAATAATCCAAATAATTGAAGTGTTCTATCTATAAAAGAGTTAAAGCACCCGCTTCTCTTTCTTGAAAAGTGGGTGCTTATTTGATGTACCGAGTATTCAATTTCCGAAACCTCCGAAATGCGTGCTCTTTTGATGTAGTAGCTCAAAAAAGAGTGCTTCATTGTAATCTGCTAATGCTTGGTCTATTAAATAATCAATGTTTTTTTGTTCAATTTCAGCAATCAGCTGATCAATCTCACCTACAGTTGCTGAAGAGACAAGGGGTAACTGTGGCAATTTTGGTGTAGCGCTTTCAAGAATTGGCGTTAAATGTTCATGCACATTGGTAATGAGTAATAGCTGATAGAGTGGTAATCGGATAAAACGATTGCCCTTTTGGAAAACAAATACCTCAGATAAATTTTCGATTTGTTGTGTATGCAAGTTAATAATCATCTCTTTCCCTTCAATTGGAATGAAATGAAAAATCTCATTCTCTTTTAAAATTGAGAAATATTGATAAGCAAATACGAGACGCAATTTATCTCCAGAGATTTTCGTGTAAAACGGCTTCATATACTGAACTTGCATCATCCTTCATCCCTCCTTATTATCTGATTATTCAGATTTTAACACAAATTACGCATCTTGTTAACCATCTTATCCTCAAATTTTTTCTTTCTCATCATTCAGCTTATCATGTCTGCATTTTAATCGTATAATGGAAAGACAGTCTTTTTTTTCTTCCCACGAAAGATGACATTCAATCATCTAAATAAAGCTAAAGTCATTGGTCAATGCAATTGAGAGGAGTGAGGTTATGGCTTTGTCTATTTCGCAACTAGCTAAGGAACATCAACCATTTATACTTGCTAAATTAAAAGAAGCTGAGCAGGATTTACATCCGTCCTCTAGCGAAGACGAGGAACTGGTGCGTCGTGCTGTATTTTCTGTACGAAACAAATCCATCGTATTTGAACGTTTTAATGGAGCAAGTTCTATATTATATGCAAGTGTACAGGATGTGAGACCTGCAACTGTAGAAATTGATTTTGCTCATGGGACTCTAAGCTGTAACTGTCCCCAACTAAAATGGTGTCGTCATCAAGTTGGCGCATTACTTGCTCTCTATCAGTATTTTGATTCTGTACAAAACTGGTCAGGTGCATGGCGTGCTCAAAAATCTGTGCAGTTAAAATCATTAGCGGATGAGCGTAGTCCTGAAAGCTGGCAGCTAATGGTCGACGAAGTAATGAAACGTCTGTTACCATCTGGTCGCATTTTAGAAGGCTATGGACTTTCAGCAATCCGTTCTGATGCATTGGAACGACTGCGCAAGCATATGCCATTTGAACGTGAATGGCAGCCACTGTATAAGCTATTTATCGAACTTTCGATTTTTAATGCAATTTGGCGGCATTTAAATAATACGCAAGGTCATTCATTAGACTCACCTTATATGAAATACTTTATCGATCAAAGTGTGCAGTCATTTGAAAGTATATTAACTGAATTAACGAATCGTTCTCGACTTTTTGCAACTGATCCATTTTATAATGCCCTTCAAGAAATTGTCCGTAAATTTTTACTAGAGCGTGAAGGGCTGTTTGCTAGTCGATTACAAATCTATATGCTGCTGTGGGCAGTGCTTTTTTATGAGAAGCCTCGACGTGAACAGGAGCTAACGCTGATTAACAATCTTGAAGAAGTTTCCCCCGAGATTTCTTTACAGTCATTAAAACTGTTATTTTACGTGTTATTACAAAAAGAACAGTTATTACAGGAAAGCATTGCGCATATTTCCTTACCACAAATGCAAGATTTGTTTGAGTTAGCCACTTTTGCTAAGCGTGCTGGCGAGTCACATTCACAGGCATTCATTTTACGTGCGATGCTCCCATTTGCTGAAGCTTTTTTACAGGAAACTGTGCCCGTCGTACAGCGAGCTCAATACGTACGGCAATTTCAATTGTTATATGAAGATATACAATTAACAGAAGAAGAAGAAACAACACTCTATAGCGCATTTGGTGTGTATGGACTACAGCCCTATTCGTTTTTCCTTATACGAAAAGAGCGCTATCGCGAATGGGCAGCATTGCATCAATTAAATCTTTCCTCTTTTTCTTATTTAGAAATGTGTGGATTAAAAGATGTTCTACACCTAGCTCCAGCAGTTGTTTTACCTTTGTATCACGTCTATGCAATGGCAGAGATTACGCAAAAATCTCGTATGAATTATAAGCAAGCTGTACGTATTTGGAAAAGTATGCGGAGTGCCGCAAAAAGAGCAGGGAAAGTTGCTTATTTTGAAAATTACATGCAAACAATCCGTGCAGAATATAAACGACTTCGTGCACTTCAGGAAGAAATTGAGAAAGGAAACTTAGTATGATGACATTACATGCTCCCTCTCCGTTTACGAAAAAACAACAGTTACGTATTGAATCAGCTCAAAACGGCAATTATACGATGCGGGGTTTTACTACAAGTGGTGCAGCAATCGATGTTGACACACTGATTTCTTCATTATTTTTTAACTATGAAGCAAATACTTATGGTTTAATGACCAGTCGTACAGACATTTCCATCGATATTTCTAGTGCAGAACTACTCGATATCTTTTCTCCACGCTATCAGCACCCGTTTATTAGTTGGCAAGGGATTGACGCTGACAGTAGTGCATTGATTGAACACGCACAAATGTTACAGCAATATTGGCAAGAACCTAGCCTTTGGTCGTACGCCGTTATTGCAGATGATTTTTCCTCCTTGTCATTTAATATAGACGGGGTAGATACGGCATTACTGGAAGTAGCTGTGCAGCAAAAACTTGCACACGCTGGGTTATTGGTGTCTGATGTTCCGAAGCTCCTTCCATTTTTCAGTCGCGGAGGATGGTCATTAGAGCAAGACCGTCAAGCTGGCACCGTTACTGTTTCTCTACGTTTAAGTGAGCCTGAGGAAGATTCGGAAGTTTGGCTTTTGGAAACGGTGCTTAGTACAGTGACAACGAAAAATTACTGGACACCGGCTGTTCGAAAAAAATCACTACCGCTAGTCGATGCGCTACCAACAAAATGGCAACCATTTGCACTAGATATTGAACAACAACAAACGCAGATTGTCGAACTCCTTTCCATTGAAAATTTACAGTCTGATATTTTCATTCATGCTACCCTTGACGATTTGGAGGTTCGCACATTTTTACGTGAAGACCTAGCCCGTTTACAGGCACTTGGTTTTGATGTTGTGCTACCAGCTTGGCTAAAAGATTTAAAGCAATCCAAAATGCGTGTACGTGTTAGCACAGGTAATTTATCAACGAAAAAAGTTGCTGGACTCGATGATATTTTAACGTTTAAATGGCAATTTTCTATGAACGGTGAATCAATTTCTGCTGAGCAGTTTAAAAAGCTTGTCGATGAAAAACGTGAATTTATTCGTATTGGTACGGAATGGTTCCGAGTGGATGCCAACTGGATGCAAGAAATGCGTGCTTTAATGCAACAGGCTGAAGATGAAAGTTGGACTGTTCGTGAACTATTGTTCCGCGAGTTACCTGAAGATCTTTCTCCGCTAGAAGAGGAAGATGCTGATGATGCATTGCGCGATGATCCAATTTTTGCATTTGAACTCCAGCAATCTTTAAAATCGTATATGGAACAGCTTCAGGAGAAAAAAGGTCTTCCAGCAGTTCCAGTCCCTCTTTCATTAAATGCTAGCTTACGTCCTTATCAGCAAGAAGGGTTTGAATGGCTAGTCTTTATGCGTGAGCAAGGTTTTGGCGCCTGTCTCGCTGATGATATGGGACTCGGCAAAACTGTTCAGCTTATTTCTTACTTGCTGCATATCTATGACACAACGGATGCCAAAGAACCATCCATTATTATTTGCCCAACTTCGGTCCTTGGTAACTGGCAAAAAGAGCTTGACCGTTTTGCTCCATCTTTAACTGTGCATACGCATTATCAAGCAAATCGAATGAAAGAGGATGCATTTGTTCGGTTTATTGAACAAGAAAAACCGCATGTTATTTTATCTACCTATGGAACTGTGTCACAGGATGCTGAATTTTTACAAGCAATTGATTGGGCAACTGTTGTATTAGATGAGGCACAAAATATTAAAAATATGCAGACTTTACAATCTCGTTCGATTCGCAAATTACATGGTAGTCATCATATTGCTTTAACAGGAACGCCTGTTGAAAATCGATTATCAGAACTTTGGGCGATTTTCGACTTTATTCATAAAGGGTATTTAGGTAGCTTTGGTCGCTTTAATGAACAATTTATTTTGCCTATTGAGCGCGATGAATCCGAACCACATAAACAAAAGCTACGGGCAAAAATTCAACCGTTTTTACTTCGTCGTACAAAGCGAGATCCAAATTTACAGCTTAATTTACCTGATAAGCAAGAGTCCCATGCGTACTGCGCCTTAACGGCAGAGCAAGCTTCACTGTACGAGGGCTATATTTTAGAAACGTTGGATCAGCTAGAACAACTAACGGGCTTCCAGAAAAAAGGACGCGTCTTAAAGATGCTAAGTAAATTGAAGCAATTATGTAATCACCCTGCTCTTTATTTAAAGGAACCTTTTGAGGATGCTGCAACGATGCTGACACGCTCGGTCAAATTAGAGCGTATTGTTCAAATGGCAGCAGAAATCGTCGATAATGGTGAACAGTGTCTTATTTTTACGCAATATATTGGAATGGGCCAATTACTTCAGCATTGTTTCAGTGAAATTTATAATGTCGATGCACCGTTTTTAACGGGCGCCATGCCTAAACAGCAGCGTGATCGATTGGTGGAGGCTTTTCAGGCAGGAGAATTCCCTATTTTTATTCTCTCATTAAAGGCTGGAGGAACAGGGTTAAATTTAACTGCTGCAAACCACGTACTACATGCCGATCGTTGGTGGAATCCTGCTGTTGAAAACCAAGCAACAGACCGTGCTTATCGAATTGGGCAAACGCAATTTGTGCAAGTGCATAAGTTTGTCACGATTGGGACGATTGAAGAAAAAATTGATAAGATGCTGGCGCAGAAATCTGCATTATCAGAAGAACTCATTCAATCAAGCCAGTGGTTAACGGAGCTAGATGATGATGAGCTTCGAGATTTGATTTCACTCGATTATAACTTGTCTTAAAGATGCGCCAAGAGCTTCAACGTTCTTGGCGCTCTTTTACTTTGCAACATATTCGTGAACAATGTTTACTTCTTTCCTGCTTACTTCATATTCTTATTTAGTTGTGTGAAATAATCATTGCTGTGCGGTCTTCAGCAACGATAGATGATAGGATAGTCCACAACACCCCTTTTCAACTAAAATGATTACGGTGCAAAGCATTCTATAGGAGAATGGCGAATTGCGTAAATCTTTGGCTTTGCTCCGTATGTATTGCGATAGTCGGTTATACTACTGGTAATTGCAATTCTTTCTTAGGTAACACAAAATCTTTCATAATCTCCTGCTCGACCGATGACGATGAAGGTAATGTGCTTCCATCATTATCTGGCTGTTTTAGCCTATAGAAGCGAACATCTTCTACAACCACTTCTGTCATATAAATCTTGGTGCTGTGCTCATTCGTAAATGATCTAGATTGAATACGGCCGTTTATGCCAATTAATGAACCTTTACCGCAAAACTTCACAATATGCTCTGCCAGTTTTCCCCATACTGTACAAAGAATAAAGTAAGTCTCTACTTCTCCACGACTGTTTTTGTAATTGCGATTTATGGCAAGGGAAAAATGAGATTGGACCCGATTTCTAGATAGTTGTCGCAACACAGGATCTTTTGTTAATCTTCCAACCAGTCCGACTTGGTTCATTGATTCACCTCCTTTGTGTTTAATTGCCCTCATCTTACAAGAGGCTATTCACTTTTGGCAAAACTCGATTTTTGTTTTTTAGCTCATTTTTAAATAAGAAAATAATTTTTTTAGCTGTTATTTATTTGTTTGTTAAGTTTTTTTATTGTGTGGAGGTCAGACGGCAGTAAGTGTTAACCCCATTTTTAAAAAGATAAATTTAGCATCTTTTCATATTTTAAGAAGACAGTCTTAGCTGTAATTGATTATGTTATACTAAAAGGAATGACCGACTTAGGAGGATACATAATGAAAACATTTAAAATGCTTTCTTTTGACCTTGTCACTCAAGATGGCATGCAAGCATTTCCTTTAGTCGATGGCATTATTATTAACCAGGAAAACAGCCATCAATCTTGGATTCTTGAATTGTTTATCGATCGGCAATATCGTCCGATTTTTGATGAGTTATTAGCGAATGCTACAGTAGTTGATGTTCGTGCAGTTATTTCATTTCCTGATAATGAACCAGCTCCATTTCGGGTAGTTGTGCATACTGTCCAAGAAATTGGCGAGCATGTTTCTGTGCTTTTAAAAGGGACGTTAAAAATTAAGCGTTCTAAATACGCTGAACAATTACTCGCTGATCTTTTAACAGAAGGTGTTTCACAAGTAGAATTACTAGACCGCTTCTCAAAAGGAATGAAAGAGCGGCCAAAACTTAAAAATGATGAATGAGCAGCGATACGTTTAAGGACGTATCGTTTTTTTGTACTGGACAGTTTGAGATTTTTGGATAAAATATGGTGTAAAAAACATAGGGGTGAACGTCAATGAATTTAGTCATTCGTGAGAAGCCGTTAAAGTTGTTATGGTATGAGGCTTTACTACGACGCTTATGTGATGGAGATCGAGATGCTACCTATTATAGCGAGCAATTTCGAAGGCTTGATGCTGGCTTTGCTGGTGAAAAACGAGTAGACCGAGAATGGCATGAATTAGTATGTCCAAATACTTTTGCTGTATTGCATAATGTTGTACTTGTCAATGCAGCACAGCATTTTCACCAAGTTGATACACTCTTTATTTGTAAGCATTTTATGTTCGTTGTGGAAATTAAAAATATACACGGTCGTTTGGATTTTGATGCTACGACACATCAATGCACACGCACAAAATCTGATGGCACAGTGGAAGGTTTTGCAAATCCCATTACGCAAATTCAACGTCATATACAATACATTAAAATTATATCTAAAAATTATTCTCTCCCCATTGAAGGTGCAGTTATTTTGTCTAATCCGTCAGCTATAATTGCAAACCATCCAAAATCCGTCCCTATTTTTCATGTGTCAGGGCTACAAAGTCATATCCAAACTCTTTTTGAAAAGTATCCAACACCTATTTTAACGAATGAGCAATTAACCCGTTTTGTACAACTAATTAGAGCGCAGCATCAACCACAAGAAATACTCCCTCGTATAGATACTTCGAGATTCCGACATGGCGTACTTTGCCCAAAATGCCGATACAAAAATCAAATGCACTTTTACAGAGGCGGTTGGAAGTGTCTAGCATGTCACTATACAAGCACCGAAATTTTTGCAGAAGCCTTGCAAGATTATCGCTTGCTCGTAAGTCGTACAATCACCAATAGTCAATTACGTGCGTTTTTCGGTATTACTTCTAGTGATGCTGCTAATCGTTTATTACGAAAATTTCAATTTCCTAGCACTGGTACTTATAAAAATCGAATCTACTATCTTCCTGATAATTTAATAGAATATATGAAACCGTTTTTTTAATGCTACTTTGGGGGAGATTGGGGTAGTTGAATGTTTGAAGTTATGTTTATGGGAGGTTTATCTTTGTTTCGCGGGTAAACAAGTTGTTTTCGCGGGTATCTCCATGCGTTCCGCGGGTAAACGTTTTGCTTTCGCGGGTATTCTCCTGCGTTTCGCGGGTAAACGTTCTACTTTCGCGGGTATTTCCATGCGTTTCGCGGATAAACGTTCTACTTTCGCGGGTATTTCCATGCGTTTCGCGGATAAACGTTCTACTTTCGCGGGTATTCTCCTGCGTTTCGCGGGTAAACGTTCTACTTTCGCGGGTATTTCCATGCTTTCCGCTGGTAAACGTTCTACTTCCGCGGGTAATCAAATCATCCCCGCATATACCTTCATTCCATAATCATAAAGAAAAAAGTGATTCCGGTTGAACGGAATCACTTTGTTTTTACGGGTTAGTCATTGTGTTGCGGTCTTCTCTCATAGTGCCGTTGTTTCGTTCAACACCATTTACACCATTGGCATTTGGTACGTTGTCATAGCCATTTGTGCCATTGACATCCGCATTCGAACCTGGTGTTGTTGCTTCTGGCATAACAGTATTTTCTCTTACTGTGCCATCATTTACAGTACCATTGTTGACGTTACGATCGTAGACATTGTGATTCTTATCTGGATCGACAACATCTTCTACATCGTTAACACCTCGTTTAACGTCGTTTTTCACGTTCTCCATTGGGGTTTCAGCTGCATTATTACCCCAGTTACAACCTCCAAGGAATACTGTAGCAAGGATAATGGCTAAAAATGACATTTTCCACATATAAAAAACCTCCTTTCTTGAGTACTATGTCATCAAATACAACATGTGCATTTGTGATCCTACATAGATTGCCCGAGAAAGGAGGGAACTATCCGATTTTTTGTGCAAAAACTATTTTTGTTTATCTTTCAGTAATTGCTCAATGTATGCAGCTTCTGCTTTACAATTATAGGTATAGTTTGTACCTAATTCTTTTTGTAAAGCTTCGATTGTTTCGACTTGTTTAGCGGTTGGTTCTTCATTTAAAATTTTTGCAATTACTTCATCGATTTTTTGTGCCATCTCTTCATGGAATTCAGTACTCATCAAAACATCGGCTGGGATTTTTTCGATCCAAGCGGCATTTTCCTGAAAATAAGACTGCCAGCTAGCAATGAAGTCTTCCATAGAAAAGCGCTCTTCTTCCCAACCAATACTTGCTAAGTATGATTCAAAAGATGTTGAAATCGAACGCGTAATGCTAATTTTAACACCTGAAGACAATTCCTTATACATCTATATAATCCTCCTACTTTTTAAAAAACCTAAAATTACATGTATTTCAATTCACAATACTATCTATGCCATCGCATTAAAAAAACTAAACTAAATTCTGTCAAAAAAAATTGACAATAAGAACACTATTCGACAAGATTATTTTATAACTTTTAGCCTATAATTGCAAATTAAGGCTGTTTTGGTTGTTCAGGCTCTATTGCAAATAAAATATCTGCCTCACAAACTAGCTCGCCATCAACGGTAGCTACAGCATGTCCTTTGCCCATTACACCGCGCAGTTTAACGAATTCTACTTCTAATCGTAGCTGATCTCCCGGTACTACTTGGCGCTTAAAACGAGCGTTATCGATTCCTGTTAAAAATACTAAACGTCCTTGGTACTGTTCTGATTTTAATAAAGCGACGCCACCTACTTGCGCCAATGCCTCTACAATTAAAACACCTGGCATAACAGGATATCCTGGAAAATGTCCATTAAAGAAATCTTCGTTAATCGATACATTTTTGATACCTACTGCACGCTTGCCTACTTCTAATTCCACAATACGGTCTACAAATAAAAATGGATAACGGTGTGGTAAAATTTCTTGAATTTGCTCTGCTGTTAACATTTCTTTTCCCCCTCTAAGTATGTATATATACCTTACGTCCAAAAGAGGATGTAGGTTTCAACGTATAATCGCTTTTAAATTTAAAATACTCGATTTTTTATGTGAAACACAAAGTATGGTAAAGAATATTATTATTCTTTACCATTCATAATGTCAAATATATGTTGCCATGTTTCTAATTTAAAGACATCCATTGCTTTTCCTTGACCAATTACACTGTAGCCGACCATTGTACCTAAAATAGCGGCAACAACGATTAAAACAAGAACAAGTACAACTCGTAACCAAATCGGAATCAGCCGTATTTGCACCCATCGAACCTCGCGTTGCTCTCCGTTTGAGCGACGTCCCTTTTCTTCTGGTGGCGTTTCGGTTTCTTGTGTCGGCACAGAACGTCGACGTGAATCGTTTGTCATAGATATTGTACCCCTTCATTTCTTACTCAATAATGCACTTATCTAACACCATTAATAAGCCCTAGCATTTGGTCAGCTAGTGTTACAGCTCTTGCATTAAATTGATAAGCACGTTGCGTTTCGATTAAATCTGTCATTTCCTTCGACAAGCTCACATTCGATAATTCGAGTGCTTCATTTTGCATGCCGATTTGTTGACGATTTGCTCCTTGTAACTCTGTTACAACTTCTGCTTGTGTATATCCTAGCTCTGCTAAGTTATCTGGTAAGCCTACATATGTACCAGAAATATGCTCCATTAGTTGCGGCTTTTGGAATTCCGTTACTGCTAAATCCGTACGAATAACATCACCATTCGGATATGTAGCTTCTAACATGCCTCCATTGCGAACAATAAAACCTTTTGCATTATCAGGTAATGTAATAGGCTGTCCATTTGCATCTGCCACTGGATAACCATCTGTATTGACAAGCATCACCGTTCCATTATTTAAAGGTGATAAATAAAAGTCACCTTGACGAGTATACACTGTTTTTGTTCCATTTTCACCATCTGGCATTAAAATGTTGAAATATTGCTTTGGTTTTGTAAAAGCGAGATCCAAATCGCGATCTGTTGTTTGAAGCGAACCTTGCTTATGATTTGTTTGAATTTGTCCAAGCTGTGCTCCAGAGCCATAACGGATGCCTACTGGTGATTGACGCACAGTTGGGTCCTGTTTATCATTATTAAATTGCTGATACATAAGTTCATTGAACGTTGCTTGACGTGTTTTATAGCCATGCGTTCCACTGTTAGCAATATTATTACTAATTGTATCTAATTTATTTTGCAATTGCCCCATTGTATTTGTTGCCGTAATCATTGTTCGTAGCATGTGAAAACGCCTCCTGTTCGCTTAATTATATTTTACCGATTTCATTTACAGCCTTTTCCATACTTCGATCATACGCTTGCAACACTTTTTGGTTTGCTTCAAAAGCTCGGTATGCTGTCATTAAATCTGTCATTGTGCGTCCAGAGTCTACGTTTGAGCGCTCTAAAAATTTTTGTCCTAATGTAAACGATACACCATTTGCACCGTAAGCAGTCGGCAAGGCTTCTCCATTTTCTGTACGAATTAAGCCATTATCTTGTTTACGTAGCATGTTCGGATTGGCCGCAAAAGATACACCTACGCGCGCTACTTGCTGGTTATTCACATAAATTCCACCGTCCTGATCAAGACGGAAATCATCATTTGGTAGCTGGATGCGTTGTCCATTATCAGATAACACGTAGAGACCTTGACCATTTACTAAATAGCCTTGACCATCTAATGTGAAATTCCCGTTACGTGTATAGGCTTCTCCACCGTCTGGATGTGCTAAACGGAAGAAAATTGAACCAGAAACACCATCTTCATTTTGAGGTAAGTTTCCATCGATAAGGGCCATATCTGTCGTTAAATCCGTGCTATAGATTTGACCTTGTATGTAATTTGGCAATGTTTCTTGCATATATATCCCTGTATTGAGTGCACCAACTTGACTCATATACTGTGAGCCAGCTTGCTGATTAGCGGGAGCATTTGTTTTTCCTACGCTGGACATTAGCATATCTGGAAACGAACGGATGGTAGATTGATCTGCCTTAAATCCAGGTGTACTTGCATTTGATAAGTTGTTTGTCAGTAATTCTGTTCGTCTTTGTTGTGCTATCATACCTGTTGCTACTGTATAAAACCCTTTAAACAAAGGAATCACCTCATTGTATTTTTATAGTGATGCTGGAACACGATCAATATTTTCTAACATAATGCCAGTGCCAATTGCAACACAATCCATTGGATGTTCAGCAATAAAGACTGGAACTTTTAACTCTTCGATTAACAGTTGGTCCATTCCGTGTAATAATGCGCCACCACCAGTAATAATGACACCTCGGTCAATAATATCTGCTGAAAGCTCAGGCGGTGTTTTTTCTAACACGTTTTTCGCCGATTGTACGATCATGGCTACTGATTCATGTAATGCACGTTCAATTTCCTCTGAATGAATTGTAATTGTACGAGGTAAGCCTGTTACCATATCACGACCGCGAATATCCATTGAGTCGTTACGTCCACCTTTGAAGACTGTGCCAATCGTGATTTTGATTGCTTCGGCTGTACGCTCACCAATTAACAATTTATATTCTTTTTTAATATATTGTAAAATATCATTATCAAAAACGTCGCCCGCAACCTTAATAGACTCACTTGTTACAATGTCACCCATAGAAAGAACTGCGATATCTGTAGTACCACCACCGATATCCACTACCATATTGCCACTTGGTTGGAAAATATCCATCCCAGCTCCGATTGCCGCAACTTTTGGTTCTTCCTCTAAATATACTTTTTTACCACCAGATTTTTCAGCAGCTTCGCGAATCGCTTTTTGCTCTACACTTGTAATATTTGTTGGACAGCAAATCAATATACGTGGCTTTGTTAAAAATCCTTTTAGATTTAATTTATTGATGAAATGTCTAAGCATCGCTTCGGTAACATCAAAGTCTGCAATTACTCCATCGCGTAATGGCCGAATTGCTGTTATATTACCGGGCGTGCGACCCACCATTTGACGAGCTTCTTCACCTACTGCTAATACCTTATTCGTCTTTTTATCTATTGCTACCACAGATGGTTCGTTTAGGACGATTCCTTTGCCTTTAACGTGGATTAATACGTTCGCAGTTCCTAAGTCAATGCCTATATCCTTCGAAAACATTTTTTAAATTCTCCTTCCCGCCAGTTCCAACTACATAACGTTCCTATTGTCTATTTATCTAGAATATTTTATCACACCCCATTGGTAATTTCACCTAAATTTAGTTATTCCGCTTGTTTTCCTTCAATTATATGTACACAAATAGAAATGTACAAAAAAAGAACGAATCATTCTTGACTCGCTCTTTCTTTCCACTTGTTTTTCGTTGCCTCTCCTCCACGAATATGACGTACGGCTTTATGGTAGGCGAGAATTTCTTTCACTTGATCAGCTAATCCTTCATGAATTGTTGGTAATCGCTCAGTTAAATCTTTGTGCACCGTACTTTTAGAGTAACCTGTCATTTTCGCGAGGACACGCACAGTTTCACGCGTCTCAATCAGTAATTCACCGAGGCGTATGCAGCGCTTCCGAATGTGCTCGTGCACGTTCTCGTCCTTTCCACACAATTTCACAAAATGGCTTTGGCATCAGATGCACGTCTGCGCATTTCTTCACCTTATGTGAGGACAAAGCTATTCAGAACACGATTTGCACTTTCTCGTTAAATTGCTGACTTTTTTAAAATCCTAGGAATTTTTTCGGATTAACGTATTTACCGTTTTCTAGAACTTCAAAATGCATGTGAACGCCAGCTGCTTGATTCCACTCATTGTCAGTCGCTTTTCCAAGTGCCTGACCTTGTGCTACTTCATCGCCTTCTTTCACAGCGATATCTTTTACTGAACTATAATGCGTTTGCACACCATTCGCATGCTCTAGGACGATTTTATTGCCTGTAAACGCATCTAGTTTTACTTCTAGTACTTTACCAGTTAACGCAGCAACTACTTCGAATTCCTCTCCATTCATAGAAAGGGAAATGCCTGATGAAGTTGTAAATGTTTGATTGAATACCATTAAGGCATTCTCACGTGACTCTTCTTTTGCTTCTACATCATAAAATTCCTGTGAAACTTGTACTTTACTAAGCTCTGCTTCCTTGAATGGATACTTCATTGTTTCTGTTTTTGCATTTGTTTCAACTACTGGACCTGGGTCTACTTGCGCTACATCTGGTAATGGTGCTTCTTCTTTTGTCACGAGACTATTGTAACCAAATAACATACCTGCTAACATTAATGCACCACCCGCGTATACCGCCGGCCAAAACCAAGGTTTTTTCTGCAATTGTCCTTTTTCATTTTGAGAAGTTTTACTATTTTTATCCTCTCTCATTTTCATCACCTCTAGTTGCAGTGTGAACAACTAGAAGCTATTTTAAACATGCATCTATTTTTTTTATCTCAATTTGTTGATAATAATAGTGTAAAATCTCTGAAGCGCTCTTTCCTTCACGTGCCATCGCATCTGCACCGTACTGGCTCATACCAACGCCATGACCATATCCTTTCGTTGCTACCTGAACCTTACCCGTATTCTTATTATATGAAATCTTAAAATCTGTTGATGGTAATTGTAAGAGTGTTCTAACCTCTCTGCCCGACCATCCATTTTTACCTAATTGCAGGCGTTCTACACGCTCTGAATCATTGAGAAACACTTGCATACGATTGAAATCATTCCCCTGCCATTTAACTGGCCACAGCGCATTCCATTCGGCTAACGTCCATTCTTTTATTGTTGCAAACTTTGGAGAAGCTTGATCGGACATACTTGCAACGCTTTGTAAATACGGTAAGTCATTCCCACTGTAACCGTAAGCACTCTCTGTTTTACCATTGCTCGTTGAATGAAACATCGCCGTAATTAATTCATTATTATATAGAAGAACTTGTCCTTCTGTTTCCATAATGGCTTCGACAATTTTCTTTTCATTTCCCGGGAAATTGCTAGTCCAATTGGCTTTTCTTTGTTCTTTATTGTAGTAGACTTGCCTTGCAACAGTAGGTGCAATGGCTTTTTTACCGTAATTTGTCGTTTTCAGCGCATAGGTTCTGGCAGCAATGGCTTGAGCTTTTAAAGCTTCTTTATTAAAGGACACGGGCATTTCTGCAGCTACTACACCAACTATATACGTTTCTAAAGGAATTTTTTCCTTCTGTCCCTCCACTTCTATGAATATTTCACAGGCGTTTTCCGTCTTTTGTGGGGAGTTGTTAGAATGATCATCGATTCGTCTCTCACTGAATGCTACTGGCATCATATATAATGCACCAATTAAACAAATCACAGCAATTATCATTATCCAATTTTTCATAAGGAATAATATGCGAGCACTACAGAAAATATGAGCGTTCCATGATTACGGGAGTTCGTTTTGCTTTGGTTTGTGAGGGGCACTGTACTTCGCGGGTATTCTGCTTTGTTTCGCGGGTAAATCATTCTGCTTCACGAGTATTTCACTTCATTTCGCGGGTAAATCGCTCTGCTTCGCGGGTATTTCACTTTGTTTCGCGGGTAAATCTCTCTGCTTCGCGAGTATTTCACTTCGTTTCGCGGGTAAATCATCCTGATTCGCGGGTATTTCACTTCATTTGGCGGGTAAACCTCTCTAATCCGCGGGTAATTCACTCTGTTCCACAGGTATCTCTCTTTGCATTAATTAAAAACCTCTTTGCTTATGCTGAGCAAAGAGGTTTTGTTGTTAGTTTGCTGGTAATTCGATTGTTGTTTTTTCTTTCGGTGTAACATCCATTGTTGTTACACGTTCAATATTTGCACCAAGTAATGCTAATTTGCCATGGAAGTCTACGTAACCACGGTCTAAGTGATGGAGTTTTGTCACTCGTGTTATTCCTTCAGACACAAGACCTGCTAAAATTAGGGCTGCCGCAGCTCGTAAATCTGTTGCCATAACCTCAGCTCCCTGTAGGTTTACTGGTCCTTCGATAAACACAGAACGTCCTTCGATTTTAGCACCGGCATTCATGCGACGGAACTCTTCAACGTGCATAAAACGATTTTCAAAGACTGTTTCTGTAATGATACTCGTACCTTCAGCAGTTAACATCAACGCCATCATTTGCGACTGCATATCCGTTGGGAAGCCTGGATGTGGCATTGTTTTAATGTCTACAGCTTTTAATGTTTGCGGTACGTGGACACGTATTCCTTCATCAAGCTCTGTAATTTCTACGCCCATTTCGCGCATTTTTGCGATTAAAGCCGTCATATGTTCAGGCACAGCATTTTCAATCGTTACATCACCCTTTGTAATCGCAGCTGCTACCATAAATGTACCTGCTTCGATACGGTCAGGAATAATATAATGCTCTGCTCCATATAATGTGTCAACACCTTCAATACGAATCGTATTCGTACCTGCGCCGATAACACGGCCACCCATACTATTAATGAAGTTTGCAAGATCTACAATTTCAGGCTCTTTTGCTGCATTTTCAATTACTGTCGTTCCTTTTGCTAAAGATGCAGCCGTCATAATATTTTCTGTTGCACCGACACTTGGGAAATCTAAATATACATTCGCACCTTGTAAACGACCCTCTACCTTCGCTTCCACATAACCGTGCCCAAATGAAATTTTTGCACCCATTGCCTCAAAACCTTTTAAATGTAATTCAATTGGACGTGAACCGATTGCACAGCCACCTGGTAAAGCAACTCGTGCAAAGCCGTTTCGTGCAAGCAAAGAACCCATCACTAAAATGGATGCACGCATTTTACTGACATATTCAAATTGAGCTTCACTTGAAAGTTCTTTTGTTGCGTCTATATATACAGTATTGTCTTCTGGTATATATGTAACATCAGCGTTTAGACTTTTTAGTACTTCATTTATGGTATAAACATCTGCTAAGTTAGGGACTTCTTTAATTACATTTTCTCCTTTTGAAGCAAGTAAAGCTGCCGCCAGGATTGGTAACACTGCATTTTTTGCGCCCTCTACACGAACTTTCCCCTGTAGCTTTTGGCCGCCAGTCACTATAATTTTATCCACCTTACGTCCCTCCGAATTCAATCTCTTAACCTATCGAAAATTTATTTTAAAAAAAGATGTATAATGTCATAATAAGTAAACAAACAACTCTATAGTACAACTTTTCACACGCTCGTTCAAGCGTCCAAATCACTATTTTAAGGCATTTATTGATATTTTGCTATTAATTTATTGTACGCATTATTTTTTTTTTTGTGAATGACCAATAACACGGTAAAATATGTAAATCCCTAAGCCCTTTTTTTCAAAAGTTCGTGGATACTATATTTCCGTTTCCATAGCTTATTAAACCTCTTAAGTACATATTTCAAAGGACCACATAAGTGAACTTATGGAGCCCTTCGAAATATGCACATATGAATTACGCATCCGTTACTTTATAGTTAGTTGTCACTAGCTAACTTTAAAATAAGTAAGGGAGTTTTCCAGACCAACTTGAAACTTGTAGAAAGAAATTAGAGACTGCGGTCCCGATTGCAATGCTCAACAAAATATAAATCAACTGTATTTGAAATACTTTGTTTTTTTTAAACAATTTTTCTAGCATGAAGGCCTGCAAAGCGTAAAAAGTGATAGCAATAAAAAAGAGGTGCGATAGAATGCCCATTAAAGCTTCTTGCCCTACTGCTTCATAAATTCCCACATCGTGTTCCTCCATTTAAAAAACGGGCAGATATTACATCTGCCCGTTAAAAATTGAATTAGATATTACCCTCATGAACGTTGATACGATTCAACGCACGTTTTAATGCTAGGTCAGCACGTTTGAAATCAATGTTATCTTGTTTGCTTTGAATTCGTCCTTCAGCGCGTTTAACGGCTTCTTTAGCACGTTGTACATCGATATTATCAGCAATTTCAGCAGAAGGTGCTAAAATTGAGATCTTTTCTGGACGAACTTCAATGAAACCACCGCTTACAGCAACAATCTCAGTTGAACCATTGTCCTTTTTCAGCTTCACTGCACCGATTGCAAGTGGAGCTACCATTGGAATATGGCCGGCAAGAACACCAATCTCACCTGAAGTTGTTTTCGCGATTACCATTGATACTTCAGAATCGTATACCGGGCCTTCGGGAGTGACAATATTGACTGTAACTGTCTTCATATTTTTTCCTCCTCGTCCCTAGTATTAAACCTCTACGCCCATGCTTTTCGCTTTTTCAACTACTTCTTCAATAGAACCTACTAAACGGAAAGCATCTTCTGGTAGGTGATCGTGTTTACCTTCAAGGATTTCCTTGAATGAACGAACCGTTTCTTTAACAGGAACGTAAGAACCTTTTTGACCAGTGAATTGTTCCGCAACGTGGAAGTTTTGAGATAAGAAGAATTGAATACGACGAGCACGTTCAACTGTTTGTTTATCTTCATCAGATAACTCATCCATACCTAAGATAGCAATGATATCTTGTAATTCACGGTAACGTTGGATTGTACGTTGTACGCCAGTTGCTACTGCGTAGTGCTCAGCGCCTACGATTTCTGGTGATAATGCACGAGAAGTCGAAGCTAATGGGTCAACCGCAGGGTAGATACCCATTTCAGATAATTTACGCTCAAGGTTAGTAGTTGCATCTAAGTGGGCGAAAGTTGTAGCTGGAGCCGGGTCAGTATAGTCATCGGCTGGTACATAGATCGCTTGAATAGAAGTTACAGATCCTTTGTTAGTAGATGTGATACGTTCTTGTAATTTACCCATTTCAGTTGCAAGTGTTGGTTGGTAACCTACCGCAGAAGGCATACGACCTAATAGGGCAGAAACCTCAGAACCTGCTTGTGTGAAACGGAAGATATTGTCGATGAATAAAAGTACGTCTGCACCTTGCTCATCACGGAAGTATTCTGCCATTGTAAGACCAGTTAAAGCTACACGCATACGCGCACCTGGTGGCTCGTTCATTTGACCGAATACCATCGCTGTTTGCTTGATAACGCCTGAATCGCTCATTTCGTAGAATAAGTCGTTCCCTTCACGAGTACGCTCACCTACACCAGCGAATACAGAGATACCTGAGTGCTCTTGTGCGATGTTATTGATTAATTCTTGGATTAATACTGTTTTACCTACACCGGCACCACCGAATAGACCGATTTTACCACCTTTAATGTATGGTGCTAATAAGTCTACTACTTTGATACCTGTTTCAAGGATTTCAACTGAAGTTGAAAGTTGATCGAAAGATGGTGCTTCGCGGTGAATTGAATCACGACGTGCATCAGCTGGAATTTCTTCACCTAAGTCGATTACTTCTCCTAATACGTTGAATACACGACCAAGAGTCACTTCACCAACTGGTACTGAGATAGCTTTTCCTGAATCTGTTACTTCTGCTCCACGTTGTAAGCCATCAGTAGATGACATTGCAATTGTACGAACAGAATCATCACCTAAATGAAGTGCAACTTCTAATGCAAGAGTTGTTGGTTCTTCATTAGGACGTTCAATCTTAACTGTTAATGAGTTATAGATTGCTGGTAATTGGCCATTGTCGAATTTTACGTCAACAACCGGACCCATTACTTGAATAACATGTCCTTTATTCATTACTGTGTACCCTCCTATCGTATTCTTATACGACATTGGTGAGCTGAGCCTATTCTAAGGCTGCAGCCCCACCAACGATTTCTGTAATTTCTTGTGTAATAGCTGCTTGACGTGCACGGTTATATTGCAATGAAAGATCTCCGATAAGATCAGATGCGTTATCAGTTGCATTTTTCATAGCAGTCATACGAGAAGCATGTTCACTTGCTTTTCCATCTAATAATGCGCCGTAAACAAGGCTTTCCGCATATTGTGGAAGTAATACTTCAAGAATTGCCTCACCAGATGGCTCGAATTCATAAGAAGCATTGCTGCTTGCAGGTGCAATATCAGTTAATGGAAGAAGTTTTTTCTCTGTCACTTCGTTAGCGATAGCACTAACAAAGTGATTGTAGTACATATAAAGTTCATCATACGTACCGTCAATGAACATACCAACAGCATTACGAGCGATTTCTTTAATATCAGCGAATGATGGTTGGTCAGGAAGAGCAACAACACTGCTAATAACATTATGATCACGTTTCACAAAGTAATCACGAACAACACGACCTACTGCTAAAATCACGTATTCGTCTTTTGATTTATGACGCTCGTTGATTGTACGTTGTACTTGACGTAGGATACTTGAGTTGTAAGCACCTGCAAGACCACGGTCAGAACCAATGACTAAGTAAGCTGTTCTTTTAACAGGACGAGCAGTTAACATTGGATGTCCACTGTCTTTTGTACCTGATGCGATAGCGCCTACTACGTCTTGAATTTTTTCCATGTAAGGAACGTAAGCTTTAGCATTTTGCTCTGCACGACGTAACTTTGAAGAAGAAACCATCTGCATCGCTTTCGTAATTTGTTTCGTACTCTTTGTAGAATTAATACGACCTTTTATTTCGCGTAAGTTTACCACTGGTATTTCACCACCTTTTGTTTTTTAATCAAGCGACTATTTTTCTTGCTTATTCTGATTTAGCGAAAGTTTTTTTGAAGTCAGTTAAAGCTGCTACGTATTCCGCATCAGGAGCAAGTTCTTTAGTAGTACGAACGTGATCTAAAACGTTTGTGTGGTTTGTATCTAACCAGCTTAAGAATTCACTTTCAAAACGAACGATATCTTGAACTGGAATATCATCTAAGTGACCTTTAGTTAATGCGTAAAGGATTGCAACTTGTTTTTCAACTTTAAGTGGTTTGTTTAGGTCTTGTTTAAGAACTTCAACCGTACGTTTACCACGCTCAAGTTTAGCAAGTGTGATTTTATCTAAATCTGAACCGAATTGAGCGAAAGATTCAAGCTCACGGAATGCAGCTAAGTCAAGACGTAGCGTACCCGCAACTTTTTTCATCGCTTTAATTTGAGCAGATCCACCTACACGTGATACAGAAAGACCGGCGTTAATCGCTGGACGTACACCTGAGTTGAATAAGTCAGATTGTAAGAAAATTTGTCCATCAGTGATTGAGATTACGTTAGTTGGGATGTATGCAGAGATATCCCCAGCTTGTGTCTCAACGAATGGAAGAGCTGTAATTGAACCATTTTGATATGTTTCATTTAACTTCGCAGCACGTTCTAATAAGCGGCTGTGTAAGTAGAAAACGTCACCAGGGTAAGCTTCACGACCTGGAGGACGGCGAAGAAGAAGTGAAAGTTCACGGTAAGCTGATGCTTGTTTAGAAAGATCATCATACACGATTAAAACGTGTTTACCTTGTAACATGAATTCTTCAGCCATAGATACACCAGCGAATGGTGCTAAGAATAATAATGGAGCTGGTTGAGAAGCAGAAGCTGTCACAACGATTGTATAATCTAAAGCGCCATGTTTACGAAGTGTTTCTACTACACCACGTACAGTAGATTCTTTTTGACCAATAGCAACATAGATACAGATCATGTTTTGGTCACCTTGGTTAAGGATTGTATCGATCGCTACAGATGTTTTACCAACTTGGCGGTCACCGATGATTAACTCACGTTGACCACGACCGATTGGTACAAGTGCGTCAATCGCTTTAATACCAGTTTGTAGTGGTTCATGTACTGATTTACGAGCCATTACACCGAAAGCTGGGCTTTCGATTGGACGAGATTTTGTTGTGTTGATTGGACCTTGTCCGTCCACTGGTTGACCTAGTGGATTTACAACACGACCAATTAGTTCTTCACCAACTGGTACTTCCATAATACGACCTGTACGACGAACTTCATCGCCTTCTTTGATGTCTGTGTATGGACCTAAGATTACGATACCAACGTTACCTTCTTCTAGGTTTTGAGCCATACCCATAACACCGTTAGAGAACTCTAAAAGCTCTCCAGCCATGGCGTTGTCGAGTCCATGAGCAAGAGCGATACCGTCACCAATACGGATAACTGTACCAACTTCGCTTACTTTAAGTTCAGATTCATAATTCTCAATCTGTTGTTTAATCAGACTGCTGATTTCTTCAGCCTTGATGCCCATGTATGTCACCTCTCACATTTCTAAATTATTAACCGATTAATTCACGTTTTAGACGCTCTAGCTTGTTCACTACTGAGCTGTCATAAATATGGTTACCGATTTGAACACGAATACCACCTAATAATGATGGATCGATTTCGTTTGTAATGTTTAATGATTGTTTCCCAACAAGTTTAGCGAATGCTGCAGAAATTTTAGCGCTTTCTTCAGCAGAAAGTGCACGAGTTGAGAATACAGTTGCATCTGCAGAACCTTGTGCTTGTGCAGCAAGTTCAGCATACGCATTCGCAATAAGCTTCACTTCGTTTACACGCTTTTTCTCAACAAGTAGTTGAACTGTGTGTAAAACTTCTGGCGTTGCACTTGCAAAGATTTCAGCAACCATTTGTTTCTTGCGTTCGATAGAGAACTTAGGCGCATTTAAAAGTGTTAAAAAATCAGGAGATTCATTTACAACTTTTGTTAACTCGTTTAAGTCTGCCCCAACTTCAGCAAGAATATTTTTTTGTTGCGCAAGTTCAAAAAGAGCTTGAGCGTAACGCTTAGCTACAGTTGAATTACTCATTGAGCTTCCCCTGCCTTCGCAATCGTCTCTTCAATTAGAGCACGGTTGTCTGCCTCAGAAATCTCTTTGCTAAGGACTTTAGATGCTGCAAGTACAGATAATGAAACGACTTCATCACGTACAGCTGCGATCGCTTTTTCTTTTTCAGACTCAATTTCACGTAAAGCCGATTCTTTTAAGCGGTTAGCTTCGTTGCGAGCTGCTGTAAGAATTTCTTCTTTTTGCATTTCGCCTTGCTTCTTAGCACCCTCAACAATCGATTGTGCTTCCGTACGAGCTTCTTTAAGAAGACTTTTTTGTTCTTCTAAAAATTTGTGCGAATCTTTGCGCGCTTTTTCAGCTGCTTCGATTTCACTTGCTACTAATTCTTCACGTTGTTGCATGATGCCCATTAATGGACCCCAAGCGAACTTTTTAAGAAGAAGCATTAATACTAAGAAGATGACTAATGTTGAGACGATATCTCCACCATTGAATCCTCCACCTGCACCAAGTACAAGATTGTCTAAAAACACGATTGTTTCACTCCCTTCAAGAGCTTTAACTTCAACATAATAGTTTGTAATACTTAAAAAACTTACCTATTTTAAAAAGCTATATTTGCACATAGCTTTTATCAGTTCCAAAATGAAGGGCGAAGTTTCATCTGGTGAATCCTGCTTCGCCACTAGTAAAATTCAGTATACAACTGAATTATTTGTTCATTACGATGAATGCTACTACTACTGCGATGATCGGTAAGGCTTCAACTAATGCAACCCCGATGAACATAGTAGTTTGAAGAACGCCACGAGCTTCTGGTTGGCGAGCGATACCTTCAACTGTTTTTGATACGATAAGACCGTTACCAATACCTGCACCAAGTGCACCTAAACCGATTGCGATTGCTGCTGCTAATAAACCTAATGAACCTGTCATTTTTAAATTTCCTCCTTGGAATTGTTTGTTTTTTTGGTTCAAGCATAAAATTTATGCTTTATATTAATGGTCATCGCTCACTTTATGAGCCATGTAAACCATTGTTAACATTGTGAAGATAAAGGCTTGGATAAAGCCGATGAAAATAGAGAAACCTTGCCATGCCATCATAGGAACAATTGCCCCTACGAACCCGATTGGTCCTGATACGGCTAATCCTGCGATTAATGCAAGTAAAATTTCACCTGCATAAATATTACCGTAAAGACGCAGACCTAATGTTAAAGTGTTTGCAAACTCTTCAATGATTTTTAACGGGAACATAAATGACATTGGTTTGAAGAATGTACCAACATAATGGCCTGTACCCTTCATTTTGATACCATAGTATTGCGTTAATACTAAAATCATCGCTGCAAGAGTCATTGTAACCGTTGGGTCAGCTGTTGGCGATTTCCACCAAAGTTGATGGTCATAGATGATAGAGAATGGAAGACCTAATAAGTTAGATACTGCGATAAACATAATAAGTGTGATACCTAGAATGTGGAATCGTCCACCCGTTTTCCAGTCCATGTTGCTTTGAATGATATTCTTTACGAAATCCATAATCCATTCCATAAAGTTTTGCATACCAGTTGGTTTTAACTTTAAGTTTCTAGTTGAAATAACTGCGATTAAAAATACGATAGTAGCTGCAACTAGTAACATCATAACTGTAGATAAGTTAAATGTTAAAAATCCAATGGTTACTAACGGAGCTTCATGATTCATTGTTATTTTTCACCTCTCTTTCTAATAAAGCACATTAGTGGTTCCTTACATGAGATACAATTCTCTCGACAAAGAGAAAAACGTACGGAATCATTAGCCCTATGACCGTGCTAATTAAGTGAAAATAGTTTGGCAACGAAATGGCTATAGCAACTGCCGCTACACCTGATCCAAAACGAAGTGCTGTACCAAGTGAACCTATTTTCTTCCCTTCACTAATGGAACGATCAAACTTCTCCATACGGCGAACTAAAATCCAAAAATTATACGTACCAAAAAATGCACCGATTGCGATGCCCGCAAAAACAGTTTGATAGGACGTAAAGCCCCAGCCTAATGCGCAAAGTGCGAGCAAAAAAAATAACGCTCTCTTCTGCACAGCAAAAATGTGATGCAAATCTAGCATTGGTTTGTAGTCTCCTGAATCATTTTTTCGAGTAAAGAAAACGTTTGCTGACCACTTTGTGAAATCAGAAAAGAGCAGTGAAAAACACTACTCACAGCGGAATAGTAATGGGGACGTCATTTGAAATTACAGGTGTAAATCCCTAATAATGCCTTACACCCCATACTTATTCGGTATAAAACCGAAACGCACAAAACGTTGCAAATCGACAGTGATGGTTTGTACTGTCAATTTAGTAGAAACTTGATATAACAAGTGTTTCAACGTCTATCAACGAATAGAAACCCTTATCATTCTTACCCTTTGTAAGCATACAATAGGTGATATTTGAAGTCAATTAGTAAAGGAGAAAAACTTCACAGCCACTATACTCTTGTCAAATTGTTGACAAATTTGTGTATAAACTTTCATAGATTCCAAAAGTTTTTTCGGAATAATGCAAAAAAAAGCTAATTTACGACATAAATATGCTCGTAAATTAGCGACGCATTTACCATTAGTTCTATTTACTCATTTTTCGAACTCAGAATGGTGTATTACTTGCTTTTTTGTAAAAAATCTAAGAGCGCTTCCACAATACGCTGCGAAGCATGCCCATCTCCATAAGGATTAGAGGCTTTTGCCATAGCTTCGTATGCTTCTTTATCCTCTAGTAATTCTTTTGCTAGAGAATAAATCGTTTCCTCTTCTGTACCTGCTAGTTTCAAAGTTCCAGCAGCAATACCTTCTGGACGCTCTGTTGTATCACGTAGCACTAGAACTGGCTTGCCTAATGATGGTGCTTCCTCTTGTACACCGCCAGAATCCGTTAAAATCATATACGAATTGGCAGCGAAGTTATGGAAATCAAAAACTTCAAGCGGTTCAATTAAATGCACACGTTTATTATCACCTAATATTTCGTTGGCAATTTCTCGAACAGCTGGATTCATATGCACCGGATAAACAACCTGAACATCCTCATGCTCCGCCAGCAGTCGAGTAATTGCTCGGAACATATGGCGCATTGGTTCACCTAGATTTTCACGACGATGTGCTGTTAATAAGATCATGCGGTCATTTGCTATTTTCTCTAATACTGGATGTGTATAATGTTCACTCACCGTTGTAGCTAATGCATCAATAGCTGTATTGCCCGTTACATAAATCGTATTTGGATTTTTATTTTCGTCCAATAGGTTTTTCTTCGATACTTCAGTTGGCGCGAAGTGTAAATCGGCCATGACACCTGTCAACTGACGATTCATTTCCTCTGGATAAGGCGAATATTTATTCCATGTACGTAAACCCGCTTCAACATGACCAATGGCAATTTGATTATAAAATGCTGCTAAACTTGCAATGAATGTTGTAGCCGTATCGCCATGCACTAAGACAATATCAGGTTGCGCTTCTTTCATAACTTTATCTAAGCCTTGTAAAGCATTTGTTGTCACATCAATCAGTGTTTGACGATCCTTCATAATATTTAAATCGTAGTCTGGCGTAATCTTAAATGTTTCTAATACTTGGTCAAGCATTTGGCGATGTTGTGCTGTTACAGTCACAATCGATTCCACTTGCTCGGGATGCTTTTGTAATTCCAATACAAGCGGGGCCATTTTAATCGCCTCTGGTCTTGTACCGAAAATCGTCATCACTTTCCATTTTTTCGTCAAAACGATTTGCACCGTCCTTTGGTTATATTGTACGTTTAAAAAGCATTGCCCCTTCTTCACCTTGAAGTGCCAAGTTCGGGGGATGAATTGCCCAAACATACTATGAAACGTCCTTCAGTACTGAAGGACGCTTTCAAGTGCTATAAAGTTGCTGTTTATAAAACGATATTACTTCGTAAGCAATACACGCAATATTATTTTGTACCGAATAAACGGTCTCCAGCATCACCTAAACCTGGAACAATGTAGCCATGGTCATTTAACTTTTCGTCAAGTGCTGCAATATAGATATCCACATCAGGATGTTCGTCTTGAATCACTTTTACACCTTCAGGCGCAGCAATTAAACACATAAATTTAATGCTTTTCGCACCGCGTTTTTTCAGTGAGTTGATAGCTTCCACTGCTGAACCACCCGTAGCAAGCATTGGGTCTACAATAATGAAGTCACGTTCTTCAACATCTGCAGGCAATTTTGCATAGTACTCAACAGGTTTTAATGTTTCTGGGTCACGATAAAGACCGATATGACCAACTTTAGCAGCTGGAATAAGTTTTAATACACCGTCTACCATGCCGATTCCTGCGCGTAAAATCGGTACGATAGCAAGTTTTTTCCCAGAAAGAACTTTTGTTTTTGCAATGGTTACAGGTGTTTCAATTTCAATTTCTTCTACAGGCATATCTCGCGTAATCTCGAATGCCATTAATGTTGCTACCTCATCAACTAGCTCACGAAATTCTTTAGTTCCTGTATTTTTATCACGAATATAAGTTAACTTGTGTTGGATTAGTGGATGATCAAATACGTATACTTTGCTCAAAGGGGTTCTCTCCTAACCGTTCGGATTGATTTTTATCTCAACTAGTATAACAGAAAATATCAACTGTCTCAAAATTAAATTCGAGATATGCCCTTTTCTAGAGTGTTTGCTACATATACAAGCTAATTATACATCAAGTATAGTATCAAGTTGTGCAATTGACATTGGTTTATAATAGAAGTAACCTTGTCCGACTGTACAACCTAGCGCTCGTAAAATCTCAACCTGTTCCTCATTTTCTATTCCTTCCGCAACAGATGTCATGCCTAAATTTAAAGCTAGCTGAATAATGGAACGTACAATGGCTAATGTTGCCGCATCTTTTATGTCATTAATAAAACTGCGATCAATCTTTAACTCTGTGAACGGTAATCGTTGCAAATAGCTCAGCGAGGAAAAGCCTGTCCCGAAATCATCCACCGATGTTTGAAAGCCATAGCTTTTTAATTCTTTGATAATGGTGAATGCAGTTTGGAAATCGACTAAACCGATATTTTCAGTTACCTCTAAAATAATATTGCTTGGATCAATTTTATATTTTTCAACGAGCTGGCGGATATCCCTTACAAAATGAAGATAGTAAAAATGATCTGGCGAAATATTGACTGCAACTTTCACCAGCTTCTTGCCTAATTGTTGCCGCTCTGCTAGCCATGCAAGTACTATCTCTAACACTTGACTATCAATCTCACGAACCTTACCTGCATTTTCTGCAACTGGTATAAACATAGCCGGCGATACAAAGCCGAGAATAGGTGAATGCCAACGAGCTAAAGCTTCAATACTTTGAATTTCACCCGTTCGTAAATCTACTTTTGGTTGTAGATTTACAGAAATTTCTTTATTTTTAAGTGCTTGTGATAAATGATTTAGAACAGTCATTTGTTGCTCTAGTAAATCGTTGCGTTCTTTTGTGAATATTTCCATATGTGTGCCTGGTTTGTTAGCTGCATAAGATAGTGCATTATCAGCAAATCGGATGGCATCAGCAATTTTTATTGCTTTATCAAAATAAGAAATTCCAGTTTTTAACGTAATATAAATGTGCTTACCATTTATTATAAAGGGCTGGCGTGTTAATTCTTTGATGCGTTGTTCATAGTCACTGAATTCTTCTTTATGTGTAACTTGAGAAATAATAAGACTCGAACTTGTAAATCGAGCAATATATTCATTAATTTCGGTTTTATGTTCTTGGAGGCGTCGAGCAACTTGCCTTAATAACTCGTCGCCCGCTTCTCGACCGTATAATTCAACGACTTGATGGAATTCACTAGGTTGTATTATTTTGATAAAGCCAATATGCCCTCGTTGTTCTTCCTGTTCAATCTTATTTAAAAAACTATGTCGATTCGGCAAACCCGTTGTAATATCCTTATATGCTAAATCCCGTATCCTTCTTTGTGTTTTTGCATACGTAAACGCTAATGCAACAAGTGCACCTATTTTTTCAAACAACTTATTAAACAATGTACTTTCGCTTGAATATTGCGAAAATATCATAAACAAGCCAATCGCTTGTTGCTTCTGATTACGAATAGGGACAAACCATCCAATTTGTTTATTTGTTGTATTGGCAAAACGTTTAAACTCTATTGGAATAGCAATATCTTCTAAGTTATTTGTAATTATCGTCGATCCCTGTTGCATCACCTGTCTATAAAAGTCGTTCATCTCACAAAATTGTGGTACATGGTCACGCATCTTATTAGAAGTAAACACTTGAAGTTGATTGGATTCTGTTTTAATAAGTATTGTACTAAAGACAAATGGAATAAAAAATTCATCTATGCCGCTACAAATAGTGTCCATTTTTTTGTAAAATGGCTCGTCTTTTTCTATCGCTTCGTAGATGGCTCTCTCTAATTGCATTATAAAATCTTCTGTATGATAATACGTTATATCCTTTACAAGTACTAACACAAATAAAGTTTCATTATTATGACTTTGAAAAGGAAGGGTCTGCATCTCGGCTCAAAATGGCGGCTTTTCAAAGCGATGGTGATGCAACTTTGCTGTCACCATTGCTCCACTATGTATTTTCTCTTTTATCATTTCAACTGTTGTCGTTTGTAACTGATTTGAAAGCATCTCAAAATAATCTTTTTTGAGGATCTCTGTATGACTTGCATTTATTAGCATGCAAAAACATTCATTGCATTCTAGTATACAATTTGTTTTAGCATCTAAAATAACGTAGCTTTCTTTTGATTGTTCACCTAAGTTACGAATTGTCGTTAATAATATACTATTGTGTATATCCATAGATTTAGTAACCATCCAACCCCTCCCGTCTCTATCCACCAACTATAACTTCATTATATATTGTACATAAAAATTCAATAAATTGTCACTTTTATAAAAAAATATTATCCTTTTCAGGACATTAGTTGTCCTTAGTGAATACAATATACCCTTTTATTATATATTTATGTAAAAAAACCCATAAATAAGATGATTTTATTTTTTGGGTAGCAAAAAAGTGATTATTGCAGATATATAAACAAAAAGGCCTTGGCTAAAGTGAACTTTACACTTTAGTCACAGCCTTTTCACAATAATGATTATGCGTATAATGGATGTTTGTCAGTTAAAGCTTTTACGCGCTCTTTTGCTTCAGCTTTCACCGCTTCATCTTCAGGGTTTTTAAGTACAGCTGCAATAATAGCGCCGACTTCTTTCATATCTTCTTCTTTAAAGCCACGAGATGTTACAGCAGGTGTACCAATACGGATACCAGAAGTAACAAATGGAGATTCTGTATCGTAAGGGATTGTGTTTTTGTTTGTTGTAATACCTACTTCATCTAGTGCATGCTCTGCTACTTTACCAGTTAAGCCAAGAGATTTTACGTTTAATAGTAATAAGTGATTATCTGTGCCATCCGAAACGATTTCTACACCTTCAGCGATTAGCACGTCTGCTAAAGCGCGTGCATTTGCTTTAATTTGTTTGGCATATTCTTTGAACTCAGGTTGTAAAGCTTCGCCAAATGCTACTGCTTTTGCAGCGATTACGTGCATAAGTGGTCCGCCTTGGATACCTGGGAATACAGATTTATTTAATTTTTGCTCCCATTCTTTAGATGCAAGAATTAAACCACCACGTGGGCCACGTAATGTTTTATGTGTAGTCGATGTAACAAAATCAGCGTAAGGAATTGGTGATTGGTGTTCTCCAGCAGCTACAAGACCTGCGATGTGTGCCATATCAACCATAAAGTAAGCTCCTACTTCATCGGCAATTTCACGGAATTTAGCGAAATCAATTTCGCGTGGATATGCAGATGCACCCGCTACAATTAGTTTTGGTTTATGTGCTAATGCTTTTTGACGAACATCTTCGTAGTCAATTACATGTGTATCTTCTGTTACACCGTATTCAACGAAATTGTAAAGCACGCCTGAGAAGTTTACAGGAGATCCATGTGTTAAGTGACCGCCATGAGATAGGTTCATCCCTAGCACTGTATCGCCTGGTTCTAAAATTGTATGGTATACAGCCATATTCGCTTGTGCACCAGAGTGTGGTTGTACGTTAGCATATTCTGCACCGAAGATTTCTTTCACACGGTCACGTGCAATATCTTCAACTACGTCTACGTGCTCACAGCCACCATAGTAACGTTTTCCCGGATAACCTTCAGCATATTTGTTAGTAAGAACTGAACCTTGTGCTTCCATTACTGCTTCAGATACAAAGTTTTCAGATGCAATTAACTCGATATTCGCTTGTTGACGTTTTTTCTCTGCTAAAATCCCATCTAATACTGCTTTGTCTTGTACTGCTAATTTTTCGTATGCCATGTTTGAAAAAGCCTCCTAAGTATTATCGTTATTTACCTGTACCTCTGACAACAGAAGTAGTGTTATTTATATACAGCACGTTCGCCACCAATTAGCTTTGGACGTGTTGTTGCTACTGTGACAATTGCTTCCCCTACTGTTCGTACGGATGTACGAACTGGAACAGCTACTTCCTTTAAATGCATACCAATTAGCGTTTGTCCTATGTCAATACCTGCATGTGCACGTATCGCCTCTACAACAACTGGGTTTTCCAATTTTGTATACGCATAAGCTGACATTGACCCGCCTGCAGTACGAACAGGTATGACTGCTACTGGTTCATAGCCAAACTGTTCTGCAACTGAAGCTTCCATCGTAATTGCACGATTGATATGCTCACAGCCTTGGAATGCTAGATATAGCTGATGTTTCTTTGCAAATGCTTGCAACGGCTCAAAAATCGCTTGTGCTGTTTCCAACGCACCCGCTGTGCCAATTTTCTGACCAATCACTTCAGACGTAGAGCAGCCTACGACAAAAATAGTCTTTGGTCGCAACACTACTTGCTCTTCGAAATCACTGAGTAACTGAGTCAATTGCGTTTGTATTTGTTGCACAACCATTAAGCTCAGCCCCTTTTATTGATGTCTTTTCCTTACGCTAAGCCGTACAATGGCATAGGGCAAAGTGACAGCATATGCTGCCACTGCCTATTCGCTATTGTGACCACGACTGAAAAAGCGTATTGTTTATTGTTCTAATTCAGCGATTTTTTCTACGCGGCGTGTATGGCGACCGCCTTCAAAATCTGTTTCAAGCCATATTTTAGCGATTTCACGTGCAAGTCCAGGACCAATGACGCGCTCACCCATTGCTAAAATATTTGAATCATTATGGCAACGAGTTGCCTTTGCACTAAATACATCGTGTACTAAAGCACAACGAATACCTTTTACTTTGTTCGCAGCGATGGACATGCCAATCCCTGTTCCACAAATTAAAATGCCTTTATCAAATTCCCCGCTAGCAACACCTTCAGAAACTGGCTTTGCATAATCAGGATAGTCTACTGAATCCGCAGATTGTGGACCAAAATCTTCGTAGCTAATATTTAGCTCATCTAACAGTTGCATAATCTCACGACGTAAATTATTGCCTCCGTGATCAGAAGAAATTGCTATTCTCACTGGGTTCCCTCATTTCGAAATATAGTCAACATTAGTTTACCACTTCTCTCCCTAGAATAACATGATTTTTGTTGCATTTTTATGCTGATTTCTCCTAAAAGACGAACGTTTCTTGTAAGTTGATTAAAAAACGTTCATTTTTAGGTCTTTTTTTTGTGGATAATGTGAATATCCTGTTAATAAATTCGGATAATGGTCTTTTGTTCTAATATTCCCTCTTCTGAAGTTTGTCTGTTTTTTCTATTACGGTGGACAAACTATTTTGATATCTTTTCCAAAAGACCCCATTATCGTCCATGCCAGATAAAATAAAAAACTGTGGGCATGCTTTTTAAGCTTGTCCACAGTCTAATTTTCTATGCTTGTCTATCAAATTGTTGAATCATTTTATGAAGCGCTTCAGATTGCTTTTTTAAATCTTGCGCAAGTTGTTCAACCTGCTCGATTGCATAAGCTTGTTCCTCTGTTGCACTGCTAACTTCCTGAGCACCTGCTGATGTTTCTTGTGCAATTGCTGCTACTTCTTGTGATTGTCGAGCAGTTGTTTCGATATTGTGCATTTGTTTTTCTATTAATGAAGAAATCTCGACAATTGCGTTTGCCATTTCATGCACACTAGAGGACATTCCTTCAACAGCTGTCGTTGTCTCTGATACGCGTGCTGCTTCTTTTGTTGCAAATGCTACCTGTTGATTCATTTGCTTCACGACAATCTCAACATTTTGTTGCATGGATTGGATTAGAGAAGTAATGCCTTGTACTGCTTTTGCACTTTCATCCGCTAAGCCACGAACTTCTTCTGCTACAACCGCAAAGCCTTTTCCGTGTTCTCCTGCACGAGCAGCTTCAATGGATGCATTTAACGCTAGTAAATTAGTTTGTGCAGCAATATCCCCTACTAAACTAATAATCCGTTCAACTTGTCCCGCATTGTCTTCCAATGTACGAATACTTTCTAACGCTTCGTTGTTGCCTGCTGCAATTTGTTGAATGCTGTTGACTAACGTTTCAATCGCTTTTGTTGTATTAGTTAAATTATGTAAAATCTCTTTCGATTGTGTTGCAGACTGTTCAGCTCTCGTATTGACTTCAGTTGCTAATGCTCGCACATCTTCAATTGCTTCTGCCGTATCTTGTACTGCTGTAGCTGACGCTTCGGCGCCTTCGGAAATATGTCTCACTGTCACCGCAATACCGTCTGCTTTCTTTGTAGCAACAGCGGTTTCATCGGAAAGCTTAATAATAGATTGATTTGTTTGTTGGAAGTTTTGATCGATGCTTTCTACCATATGTCGTAAATTTAACACCATTTGTTGGAATGCTATAGCGACTGAACGAATCTCATCATTTGTTTTCGGCATCACTACATCCTGTCCAATTTTACCTTCTGCAACACGTGTAGCAGAATATTCAAGCTGCTGTAATGGCTTGATTAAAATAACGCTGAAAATTGCAGCTAAAATACCTGACCAAGTAATCCCTAATAAATAAGTAATCACTTCAAATAGCTTACGATTGGTTTCCGGGAAAACAGTAGGTTGTATAAATTCAATGAAGATAAAGCTTATACTATATGTGATTAGTGCAAGTATACTTACAAATAATACTAGTTTAAGTCGTAAGCCAAACTGTTTTTTCATAGTGCCCCTCAATTCTTCTCAAGTATTTTTACTAATCGCTCAACTAGTTCCTGTAATTCTGCAAAGGTTTCCTCATAAATTGCTTTACTCCCACCGTAAGGATCTACAACATTTTCATAGCTTCCTTCACTCGTATATTCCTTCAATGTAAAAACTTTTTCTTCCGTATGTGGATAGTTAGCAATGATGGTATCTTTATGTGCTGTGGTCATCGTTAAAACGAGATCGGCCCACTCCACTTCTGCTATGGATAGTTGTGTAGCTAAATGCTGATGAGCTATATTCGCCTCATGTAAAACTTGCTGTGCATGTGCAGACATTTCTGCGTTCGGCATTGCATAAATTCCAGCTGAACGAACATTAACATCGGCGAGTTGTTTCTGTTTTAAAATATCTGCCATCGGACTGCGACAAGTATTCCCAGTACATACAAATAATATATTCACACTTATCACCTTCCTTATTTATTTTTTAATTGCAAGGATACTCATAATGATAAAAATAATGCCTGCAATTATTTGAATTTTATTTCCAAAAAAACCTGACTTCTGCGTGCTAAAACTAAAGACCCATAAGAACAAATAAAAGCACTCAATCCAGCACTAATTATAAAAATTGTTTTTTCTAAGTTAAGCATACCAAAAGAAACACTCACTGAAAAGGTATCTAGGCTAGCAGTCACAGCTAATAAAACGGGTGAAATGGTTATTTTCTCATTTTTGTGAGAAGACAACAGTAAATGGAGGACAATACTAAATAATAAAATACTTGAAATCCATTGTCCCCATTCTAACAAAAAACGCACTAAGTAGCTTCCTAATTCAAAGCCGAGCAGTGGAAAAAGCATATGTAACGTGGCTGTCCACACTGCCAAAAACAAGCGATATCTAACATTTGGAATTAATACAAATAACCCGATGACATCTACAGACGTTAAAATACCTGCAAGAATCCCCTGCAAGAATGCACTCCTTCGCTTTCTAATATTTTATCATTTTATGCTCGAAAATACAGTATTATCAATAATGTCCATATCAAAAAAAGCATCAAGAACGAACTTCCTTGATGCTTTCATATTACGGGTAAACTTGTGGATATCTCTGGTAAATTCTTGCTTGTCGTGATGAAAACTCGGCGCATCGCCACGAAATTCTCACCAATCGCCAGTAGAGTCTCGATGCATTCCAATGTTAACGTGTATACCATTTACCGCCCGCGGCTTTTTCAAGTCTGTTCATAATGGCGGCGCCTACACCTTCTGTGGAGGTTGCCGTTACTAATATAATGGTAGCGTCTGTTTTATCGCAAGCACGCAACGCATGGTATAAGGACGCACCCATTTCTTCTTTGCTACCTGTTTGACCGATTGAAAAATAAAAATCGGTTGGAATATGCTCAAAGCTTGCAGGTGCTAGAAGTGCTACTTTATGCTGCTGTGCCTGAAGTTGTTGTATTGCTTGTTGCACTTTTTGGTCATCACAGTCGATTAAGTAGACAGGTGCATTGGGCGCATAATGCGTGTACTTCATACCTGGCGCTTTCGGTGTTTCTTCCATTGTCTGTTCTATTTTGGACGGTTGAATAACTGGGCCTATTACAGACTCTAACATTTCCTTTGTAATGCCACCTGGACGTAATATAACGGGTGGTTCATGCGTAACATCAAGGACAGTTGATTCAAAGCCAATGCCTGTTGGACCACCATCTAAAATATACGGTATGTACCCTTCTAAATCGTCTTTTACATGTATCGCTTCTGTTGGGCTTGGTTTCCCGCTTCGATTCGCACTTGGTGCAGCTAGCGGTTTTTGTATTTGCTGTAGTAATGCTAACGCAACGGGATGATCAGGCATACGAATGCCCACTGTTTTTAAGCCAGCTGTCACACTTTCTGCTAGCGCATTTGGTTTTACTGGCATCACCAGTGTAAGAGGCCCTGGCCAAAATACATCCATACATTTTTTTGCAAGTTCAGAAATATGTTCTATATAAAGGTGAACTTCCTCTTTCGTTCCTATATGGACTATAAGCGGGTTATCGGATGGTCGACCTTTTGCCTTAAAAATCTTTTTGACTGCTTCATCATTTGTAGCCACTGCCCCTAAACCGTAAACCGTTTCTGTTGGAAATGCCACAACTTCTCCTGCATTTAAGATATCCACAGCTTGTGCATAAGTTGTTTGACTATTCACATTACTGTCCACAATCTTGCAAACGGTTTCCATATGAAAAACCTTCTTTCAATCGTTGTTTTTTTCTGAATTATCCACATTTTGTTTATAACTTATCCATAATTGTGTATAAGTTATCTGAATTTGTGCACAATTACTCAAAAATTCCTTTAATCCATTCCCAAATAAAAAATGTCACTTGTTCTTTTTCTTCTTTCTTTTCTTCCTTTTTTTCCTCTTGTTCAGGTTCACAAATAGATGGGAAAATGCTGCACCACCAGTTATCGCCACGCGCATCACCAATTTTCACTACAATTGAATGATACATATTTTGTGGGTAAAACATCGATTCCTGTCTTTTCGGTGGAAATAAGTTATCCCCAAGTACAACTTGTGTATGCAATTGTGGATAATTTTCTTTTAATTGTGCTTCAATATTCTTTTTTAATGTCGCAATGCTGTCATTATCCACATCTGTAGTAGCACCTACTTGTAATAAATAAGGCTTTAAGTCTTTTACAAGTTGCTCTTTTTCTAGTTGATCATTCGTTGTATTGCTATTTGCTATAACTCTTATACGAAAATCTTTTTCTTGTTGATGATTCATAGCTTGCTGTGCAGAACCTATTAATGATGGAATATATAAAATACATAGTTGTAAAGCTATCGCAATGATTACTAGTCTAGCAAAGGCTAGTACACTATTTTGTTTTGGAAATCTAACAATCTTGTATTCGTTTAACATAAAAATCCCTCCTTGCTCAACATTGTGGTCAAGAAGGATAATCTTTATACATGAATTTCACAAAAAACCATACGAGGTTTTCCATTAATATCTTTTTCCACGGTAATACTAGCCTGTGGAAAACTTTCTTTAAAAAATTCTGCTACTTGCTCTCCCTGTGTATAACCAATTTCCAGTCCAATTAAAGCTGGCTTGTTCATTAGAGCCGGAAGCTGTTGTGCTAGTTTACGATATAACACAAGCCCGTCCTCTTCCGCAAAAAGAGCGCTATGTGGTTCATGCTCCAACACAATGCTAGACATCTCCTTCGCTTCTTCAAAGGCGATATATGGAGGGTTCGATAACACAATATCAAACTTTTCCCCAACTAAAGGTGCTGTTAAATCGCCTAGACGAAAATCAATATCCGCAGCTAGTAATTGTGCATTTTTTTTGGCAGTAGCTAATGCCGCAACAGATACATCTGTTGCTACAACTGTTAATTCTGGACATTCTAGCTTCATAGAAATGGCAATAGCACCGCTACCTGTTCCGATATCTGCTAGCTTTAGCGTTTTGTTTTCAAATAATTGGCCAATTCGATTGGTTGTTGCCAGCACTAATTCTTCGGTTTCAGGTCTCGGAATAAGCACCGACTCATCTACTATAAATGTACGTCCGTAAAATTCTTCGCTACCAATACAATACTGCACAGGTCGGCCACTTGCATGCTCTTCAATCAATTTTTCAAACCGTTCACTTTGCTCAAAGGTTAAGGTGTCTTGTAAGTGTAACATCACAGCCGAATACGTTGTGCCGAGTACATGCTGCATGACAATACGAGCAGCAGTCTCTTCGCGTCCATTATCCACTAAAAAAGAAGAAGCCCAATCAAGGGACTCCATTACATTTTTATAGGTCATCATTAAGTCGCTCTAACTTCGATGCTTGCTCTTCTAAGATTAGCGCATCAATAATTTCGTCTAGTCTACCCTCAACGATTTGATCTAGCTTTTGAATTGTTAAGCCAATGCGATGATCTGTGACACGGTTTTGTGGATAATTGTATGTGCGGATACGCTCTGAACGGTCTCCCGAACCTACTGCTGACTTACGTGTTGCATCAATTTCTTTTTGTGCTTCTTGTAAATACATATCTGCTACACGTGCACGAAGAATTTTCATCGCTTTTTCACGGTTTTTAATTTGTGAACGTTCATCCTGCATGGATACAACAACACCTGTTGGTAAATGGGTCATACGAACAGCTGACATCGTTGTATTTACCGATTGCCCACCTGCGCCTGAAGATGCAAATGTATCGACACGGATATCTTTTTCGTGAATTTCAACATCTACTTCTTCTACTTCCGGTAAGCAAGCCACTGTCGCTGTTGATGTATGAATACGTCCTTGTGATTCAGTTGCTGGTACACGTTGTACACGGTGTGCACCATTTTCAAATTTAAATTTAGAATAAGCGCCTTGCCCGTTAATCATAAAGATTACTTCTTTGTAGCCGCCCATTGGGTTTGGTGTTGCTTCCATAATATCGATTTTCCAGCCTTGTGTTTCAGCATAGCGAGAATACATACGGAATAAGTCACCTGCGAAAATATTTGCCTCATCACCGCCGGCTGCACCACGAATCTCCATAATAACGTTTTTATTGTCATTCGGATCTTTCGGAATTAATAAAACACGAAGACGTTCTTCCAACTCTTCTTGCTGTTCTTTTAATGAGTTGAATTCTTCTTTTACCATCTCGTGCATATCCGGATCTTTTTCATTCTCTAACATTTCTCGTGTATCAACTAGTTGATCTTTAACACTTTTATATTCACGATAAGCATCCACTGTCTCTTGAATATCCGATTGTTCCTTTGAATATTCACGTAATTTTTTACTGTCGTTTACAATATCAGGATCACTTAAAAGCTCATTTAGCCTTTCATAACGATCCTCTACTGCTTGTAGTCTATCAAACATGGGCTTCACCTCTATTTAGTTCATTTATCTATATTCAAGTAGAAGTTCGCCTCTCTTTAAAGTGAATGAGACGAACACTATTTTCCTCTATTTGTTAATTATTCCGGCTACGGATTACGTTAGGCGTAATTATATGCATGGAATATTTCCCTTACTTAGTATAAGGAAAATTCCGCGTGTATGCTACAATTATTCGGTGGATTGCTTAAAATCATGATAGCCATACGATGAAATTAACAATAGTCCACTTCCATGTTAACACAACTTTAAAGCGGTGGATGTGCGTGGCACTTTCGACAAACAGGATAGTAAGAATCGTTACCTCCGATTTTTATTTGATCGCCTGTATACACAGGTTTACCATTATCATCGACACGTAAATTCATCGTTGCTTTTTTATGGCAGAACCAGCAAATCGTTTTCATTTCTTCAATTTTATCTGCATATGTAAGCATATACTGACTACCCTCAAATAATTCATTTTGGAAATCATTCTTTAGGCCAAAGCCCATCACAGGAATATCTAGTTCATCCACAATATTCGCTAATTGTAGCACATGTGCCTTTTTTAAAAATTGCACTTCATCTACAAGCACGCAGTATGGCTTTACTTCATTATTTTTTACAAGTTCAAAAATATTTGTATCCTCATAAATTGGAATAGCCTCTTGTCTTAAGCCTACTCGACTTGAAACAAATCCAACCTCATCACGTGTATCAAGACCTGACGTAAAGATCATGACAGGCTTTTGCTGTTCTTCATAGTTATGGGCAACTTTTAAGATTTCTATTGATTTGCCACTATTCATCGCGCCATGTTTATAGTATAGCTGTGCCATTGTATTTTCTCCCTCCCTGTTGTCATTGGATTTTGAAAGGAATTATTTAAGCAATTAGCTTTAAGCCCGAACGATTATAGCTGTGGGTTGGCTTAAAATTTCAAAATCCGCTCTACTGCTGTTATATATTAAACGCCCGCAACGTTGCGAAAGAAACCTATACTCTAAGACGCAATGATTGCTTGCACTTTTAAATACTGAAAAAAATACCTGCCAAGCACATGCTTGGCAGGTATTAAACTAACATTAGTTTTTAAGACCGTATTTTTTGTTGAAACGATCCACGCGACCATCAGCAGACGCGAATTTTTGACTACCAGTATAGAATGGGTGACATTCGTTGCAGAACTCGACAACGATGTTTTCTTTTACTGAACCAGTTTTGAAAGTGTTACCACAAGAGCAAGTTACTGTTGCTTCTTTGTAGTCTGGATGAATTCCTTGTTTCATATTCGTTTTCTCCTCTCGCCCTGAACCATCTGGAACAGAGTAATTCGAACTGTACCTTACATAGCCCGAATATGTCGGCTACATATGTACACGTTGCATACTTTTGAAGTATAACATAGTTATTTTATTGTTTTCAAGCAAAAAATATTGAAAACTATTTTCATGTCATTACCCACGAACTTCGCAAAATAGCTTGGCACTATTTAACGCTAAAAGCCATCTGCAAATGCACCCGCAATTAATCTTACTTTACTAGAATGCAATAAAATCTAATGTTCTGTGCTCTTTTAAAAGCTCTACTTCAAGTAGTATTCACTTCGTAGCCAAAAGAAATACGTTCTTCTTAAACACTTATTGATAATGATTATCATTTTAGCTATACTTTTATTGAAGCCGTAAAAAAACACCAGTAACGACAATCGTTACTGGTGTTTCCGAGTGTAGATAAATTGTTTGAGAATTGTTTGAGTGACTGGCACCTTAAAGTAGGCCTATACCTTTAGTGGCTTTTTTCATATCTTCATTTAACTTTTCGAAAAATTCTTCGTTTGATTTTGTTGTGCGTAGCTTTTTCAAGAAACGCTCTGCAAAATCTGGCGCATCTGAAAATGTTTTTCGGATTGCCCATAGTTTTTCAAGTTGTTCTGGCTCAAGAAGCAATTCTTCCTTACGTGTACCTGAACGACGAATATCAAGCGCAGGGAAAATACGACGCTCTGCTAATTGACGATCTAAGTGCAACTCTAAGTTACCCGTCCCTTTAAACTCTTCATAAATAACTTCGTCCATACGTGAACCTGTATCTACTAAAGCTGTAGCTAAAATTGTTAAGCTACCACCTTCTTCAATATTACGAGCAGAACCGAAGAATCGTTTTGGTCTATGGAAGGCCGCAGGATCGATACCACCTGACAGCGTACGACCACTTGGCGGAATAACTAAGTTGTATGCACGAGCAAGACGTGTAATGGAGTCCATTAAAATAATCACATCACGTTTATGCTCTACTAAGCGGCGTGCACGTTCTAACACAATTTCTGCTACCTTCACATGATTTTCCGGAACTTCATCGAAAGTAGAACTTACGACATCCGCATTTACAGAACGCTCAATATCCGTTACTTCCTCAGGACGTTCATCAATCAGTAATACGATTAACTCTGCCTCTGGATGATTTGTTGTAATAGCGTTAGCAATTTCTTTTAATAATGATGTTTTACCAGCCTTGGGTGGCGCAACGATTAATCCACGTTGACCAAATCCTACTGGTGCTACTAAATCCATAATTCGAGTCGATAGATTGCGCTGTGTAGTTTCAAGCTTGATTTGGCGATCAGGATATAACGGCGTCAATGCTGGGAAGTGAACACGTTCTTTTGCTACTTCAGGATCTTCTCCATTTACAGCATCCACCTGTAGTAATCCATAGTACCGTTCATTTTCTTTAGGGGGACGCACTTTACCAGACACTTTATCCCCATTACGAAGATCAAAACGACGTATTTGAGAAGCAGAAATATAAATATCCTCTTTACTTGGTGAGTAATTGATTGGTCGAAGGAAGCCAAAGCCCTCTTGCGATACAATCTCAAGTACCCCTTCCATAAAGAAATAACCCTCTTGCTCTGAACGCGTTTTCAAAATAGCAAAAATTAATTCCTTTTTCGTTAGTTTGCTATAATACGAAATTTTGTATTGGCGTGCGAGGGCGTAAAGCTCCTTTAACGTCATGTTTTCTAATTGAGCGATTGTCAATGTAGACATATGCACAACTCCAGTCTTTTTCAAAATATAATGCATGTATTGGGGTAAACATAGAAGTTTTAAAGTAAAACTATGGGATGGTTTAAATGAAGAAGAAGGTACCTAGTGCAAATAGTTGCACTAGGTATATTTTAGAAGAAAATATTATTAATAGCTAGGTTTTTTATCAAGAGCGTGACGACCTTCTACAAAACGCACAGTACCTGACTTCGCTCGCATAACGACTGAATGCGTTAAAGCATAAGCACCTTTGTACTGCACACCTTTTAATAGCTCACAATCTGTAACAGCGGTTGCTGCAAAAATTGCATCGTCACCTTTTACTAAATCATCTAAGTAAAGAACTTTATCTACATCTACGCCCATTTGTTTACAGCGTTCTAACTGTTCTTCATCTTCTGGCACTAATTTAGCCTGGAAGTCTCCGCCAAGGCATTTTAATGCAACAGCCGATATAACACCCTCAGGTGCACCGCCCATACCAAACATAATGTCGATGCCTGTTTCATCAAAGGCAGTGTTAATCGCTGCTCCCACATCACCATCTTGAATAAATTTAATACGAGCTCCCGCTTCACGAATCTCATCTACTATCGCTTGATGGCGTGGGCGATCTAATAGAGTAGCTACTACATCTGAAATATCTTTATTTTTTGCTTTTGCTACTTGTAATAAATTATAAGTAACAGAGGCGTTAATATCAACTTTTCCTGCCGCTTCTGGTCCTACAGCAATTTTCTCCATGTACATATCTGGTGCATTTAATAGATTACCTTTATCAGCAATTGCTAATACAGTCATAGCACCGTTTGTACCTTTTGCCACTATATTAGTACCTTCTAAAGGATCGACTGCTATATCTACTTTGGGACCGCCATTACGAAGACCAAGCTCCTCACCAATATAAAGCATTGGTGCTTCGTCCATTTCGCCTTCCCCAATTACTACTGTAGCATGCATTGGAATCGTATCGAACATTGAGCGCATTGCTGTCGTTGCTGCATCATCTGCCTCAATTTTCAAACCGCGACCCATCCATTTCCCGGATGCGATTGCTGCTGCCTCTGTTACTCGTACTACTTCCATCGATAAACTGCGTTCCATTGTTGTTTTGCCTCCCGTTATCGGCATGTTTTATTTTACCGAAACATTCAAATTACCTTTATTGTAACATAATTGGCTCAAAACTTTTACCTTACATTACTCCTTTGCCTCTGCAACGCTAACCATAATTGTTTCACGTCGAATATCTGCGCCTAAGTCACGTAATTTTTCAATAAGTGAGCTATAGCCACGTTCAATATGATAGATATCATGAATTTCAGTTTCACCTTCAGCTAATAAGCCAGCTAGAACTAATGCTGCACCTGCGCGAAGGTCTGTCGCAGTGACACTTGAGCCATGTAATTTACTTGGACCAGTAATTATCGCTGTATTTCCTTCTACACGTGCGTTGGCATTCATACGACGTAGTTCATCAATATGCTTAAAACGAGCCGTATAAATGGTATCTGTGATCTTTGAAGAGCCAAGAGCTTGCGTCATTAACACAGAAAGTGGTTGCTGAATATCCGTAGGGAACCCAGGATAAACTATCGTTTTGACGTCAACCGCTTGCAATGTAGATAGGTCTGTTTTAGGAACAAAAATACTTTCCTCGTCTATGTCAATCTTGACGCCCATTTCACGAAGCTTTGCTGTAATTGCCTCTAAATGCAATGGAATGACATTATCTATCGTAATGCCGTCGCCAACTGCTGCTGCCATTATCATAAATGTAGCGGCTTCAATACGGTCTGGAATAATTGTATGTTCCGTTCCATGCAGTTCCTCAACACCTTCAATGCGAATAACACTTGTACCCGCACCTTTAATATTGGCACCCATATTCGTCAGGAGTGTGGCTACGTCAATTATTTCAGGTTCTTTTGCGGCATTTTCAATAACCGTACGTCCCTTTGCACGTACCGCAGCAAGCATAATATTGATTGTTGCGCCAACGCTTGCGACGTCTAAATAAATTTTAGCGCCGATTAATTCTTCAGCACGCAAATAAATCGCACCATGCTCGTTAGTAATTTTAGCGCCAAGGGCTTCAAACCCTTTAATGTGTTGATCGATTGGACGCGGCCCTAAGAAACAGCCACCCGGCAAACCGATGACAGCCTTTTTAAAGCGACCAAGCATGGCACCCATTAAATAATAAGAGGCGCGGAGTTTTTTTACATTACCATTTGGCAACGGTAGTGCAACCATATCGGATGGATCAATAATCATTTTGCCATCCTCAAATTGCACTTCTCCACCAATCTCTTCTAACAAGGCTTTTAAAGTCCAAGCATCTGAAATTTCGGGAATCCCTCCAATTGTCACTGGAGAGTTCGCCAAAATTGATGCTGGAATTAAGGCGACTGCACTATTTTTTGCACCACTAACTTTAATTGTACCCTTTAGACGATTTTCGCCTGTAATTTTATAAACATCCATTTCGCGTTCTCCCTCATGATTGGAAAGTAATTTTTGCATTTGACTCACTTTATAATCTTATTATTCACCTTTTCGCTTATTCCAATCCGCTAAAAATCCTTCAATTCCTTTTTCCGTTAATGGATGGTGGAAAAGTTGTTTTAACACTTTGAAAGGAGTTGTTGAAATATGTGCGCCAGCAAGAGCTGCTGCCGTTACATGTTGCGGGTGACGAATAGAAGCAGCAATAATTTGTGTTTCGATATTATGGATTGTGAAAATATCTGAAATTGTTTCGATAAGTTCAACACCATTTTGACCAATATCATCTAAACGGCCTATAAATGGTGATACATATGTAGCACCTGCACGCGCAGCCATTAATGCTTGGTTGGCACTGAAAATAAGTGTTACGTTTGTTTTAATGCCTTTGTTTGCAAAGAAGCGACACGCTTCTAAACCAGCGGGTGTCATTGGTAATTTCACTGTAATATTCGGTGCAATAGCCGCTAATTCTAAACCTTCTTTAATCATACCTTCAGCATCTAATGCAATAACTTCTCCACTTACTGAGCCATCAACTAGCTCGGCAATTTCACGTAGACGATCATGGAAAGATACGTTCTCCTCTTTTGCCACTAATGATGGGTTTGTTGTAACGCCTGATAAAATGCCCCATGCGTGTGCTTCTTTAATTTCATCAAAGTTTGCTGTATCAATAAAAAATTTCATAATATTTCCTCCCTAACCCTATTTATTTATATTATTAATTTTTTTCAAAAAAGTTATGATTTCAAAAACAAGAGAAGGTCGATTGCTAGCATCAACACTTCTCTTATTATGTGTATTCATCTATGCTTTTGTACCATATGTGAAGCAAAAATTATGCTTTTTGTGCACTACCAAATTCACGGATTTTACCGATAACTGTTGTTTTAATTGCTTCACGTGCTGGTGCTAGGAATTTACGTGGATCGTAAACAACTTTATCGTTGTCAAGGATTTCACGAATCACTTTAGTCGCAGCGATTTGATTTTCAGTATTCACGTTAATTTTAGCGGTACCTAATGAAATGGAACGTTGAATATCTTTTGTTGGAATACCTGTACCACCATGTAATACTAAAGGAAGATCTGCTAATTTAGAGATTTCTTCCATTTCTTTGAAACCTAAGTTTGGTTCACCTTTGTATGGACCATGAACAGAGCCGAGCGCTGGTGCTAAGCAATCGATATCTGTTAATTCAACCATTTTACGGCACTCTTCTGGATCAGCGTACATAATACCACCAATTACGCCATCTTCGTCGCCGCCAACTGTTCCAAGCTCAGCTTCTACAGAAACGCCTTTCGCATGTGCATATTCAACTACTTTTGAAGTAATTGCAATATTTTCTTCGAAAGGATGATGTGATGCATCAATCATAACAGAAGTAAATCCTGCATCAATCGCTTCTTTACATTTTTCAAAGCTTGAACCATGGTCAAGGTGAATAGCTACTGGCACTGTCGTACCATAAGATTCCATTAAACCTTTTACCATGTGTACAACTGAAATAAATCCGCCCATATATTTACCTGCGCCCTCAGATACGCCAAGGATAACCGGTGATTTTTCTTCTTCTGCTGCTTGTAAAATTGCTTGCGTCCATTCAAGGTTGTTGATGTTGAATTGACCAACTGCATAACCTTCTGCCTTTGCTTTAATTAACATCTCTTTCATAGATACTAACGCCATACTAAAAATCCTCCTTTTAGGACTATTCTTTATACATAATTGTGCTATTCAATCATAGCAAAAATATAAGCCCCTGAAAAGAAATTTCAGGGGCTTATATTTTTGCCCCGATAGCGAAGTGCAACGTAGCGACAGGGGCACTTTTTTCTATAAGCCCCTGAAAAGAAATTTCAGGGGCTACTATTTTTGCACCGATAGCGAAGTGCAACGCAGCGACAGGGGCACTTTTTTCTATAAGCCCCTGAAAAGAAATTTCAGGGGCTACTATTTTTGCACCGATAGCGAAGTGCAACGCAGCGACAGGGGCACTTTTTTCTATAAGCCCCTGAAAAGAAATTTCAGGGGCTACTATTTTTGCACCGATAGCGAAGTGCAACGCAGCGACAGGGGCACTTTTTTTCTATAAGCCACCGAAAGTGGAGAGTAACGTAGCAGTTAGTCTGAGTTGATGGTAGCGGAGACGTCGACTCCTGCGGGAACGCACACAACGTAAGACGCGGGCATTCTGCGCGTTAGCGAGTGTTGCGGCTTACGTGTGTGCCCGCGGAAAGCGTCCGTTGTAGCACACATCAACAGCACTAGCATGCGCAACAAATAACACCTATGTATAAAAAAACAGGCGGTGTTTGCCACTGCCTGCTTAACTATGTTTTTAACGTTTTATTTACTTCGTCACGCACTTCAAAAATATCAAATGGCTTCGTAAAATATCGAATTGCCCCTAATTCCAACGCCTCCTGAACAACATCTAATTCACCGTATGCTGTCATCATAAAGACAGGTAATTCAGCCCATTTCTCTTTTAAACGCTTTAAAATTTCTATGCCATCCATGCCAGGAATCTTCATGTCTAGCAATACACAGTCTATCGATTCTTCCTCTGCATAACGTAGTGCCTCAGCGCCATTCGCTGCTAAATATGTAACGTAACCTTCTTTTTTTAATACTTCATTTAATAGCAAACGAATTCCCTGCTGATCATCAACAATTAGTAATCGTTTCACATTGCATTCCGCCCTTTTTGAATTATTATTCTTGCACAAAAAGATCTATATATGTAATATTCTCCTTTTACAGCTTAATACCTTCTAGTATTATAAATTATCTACTCTTTTGCTTTATGCTTCACACATCCATATAATATTGATTGAGGTGGAATCATGTCAAAAATTCTAACAACACAGTTGAGCGGATTATTACAAAGAATAACACAAAATGAAGAAGAAGCTATTGAAGAAACAGCACGATTACTTGCACAAGCTGCGATAGGCGAAGGCAATGTCTATTTTGCTTGCTTTGGTGAAATGCAAGTTGTCGAATTAAATGCACTTCAAGGTGTTGAGCGTTTTTCTAAGCTACTCCCTTGGACCGAGCATACAGTCGTTAGCGAAGCAGATCGCATCTGTATTTTTACACGCAGTGCACATGATCAGGAAGCATTAGCCTTAGCACAAAAATTGAGTGCTCAATTTATACCATTTGCAGCAGTGGCGAGTGAAGTAGCAAATAACGAAAATCCATTAGCCGATTTAGCGTATACATATATCTCTACTCGTATGCGCGGTGGTTTAATGCCTAATGATTTAGGTGAGCGTATTGTTGTACCGCATGCAATAGCTGCACTGTTCATTTATGAAGCTGTAAAAGTAATTTATGATGAAATACTTGGCTTGGATGAGGAACTATAATTGTTTCTTAATATGCACACAAAAAAGCTATAAACAAAAGGATGTCTCGTCATAACGAGACATCCTTTTTAGTATTATTTAAATGTTGCACCAATGAAATCACGGAATAATGGTTGTGGACGGTTTGGACGTGACACGAACTCTGGGTGGAATTGGCATGCTACAAAGAAATTGTTTTCTGGTAGTTCAATGATTTCCACTAATTTTCCATCTGGGCTTGTTCCTGAGAACACAAGACCTTCTGCTTCCATTGCTTCACGGTATTCATTGTTAAATTCATAACGATGACGGTGACGTTCATAGACAAGCTCTTTGCCATAAGCATCACTTGCTTTTGAGCCTTCTTTTAACTTACATGGATATAAACCTAAACGTAATGTTCCACCAATATCTACGCTATCGTTTTGATCTGGTAGGAAATCAATAATAGGATACTGTGTTTCTGCATCAAGCTCTGTAGAATGTGCTCCTTTTAAGCCTAGTACGTTACGAGCAAATTCAATTGTTGCTAATTGCATACCTAAGCAAATCCCTAAGAATGGTACATTATTCTCACGAGCATATTGCGTAGCTAAAATTTTGCCCTCAACCCCGCGATCACCAAAGCCACCAGGAACTAAAATAGCATCTGCACCTTTAAGTAACGATACAACATTATCAGCATCTACATGCTCTGCATTAATCCAATCAATATCAATATCAGAGTTAAACGCATAACCTGCATGTTTTAACGCTTCTACTACTGAAATATAAGCATCTTGTAGCTCAACATATTTCCCTACTAATGCCACTCTGCGTTTATTTGGTAAGCTCTTCACTTTTGCCACAAGGTCACGCCATTCTTCCATATCTGCCTCTGGCGCTTTAATGCCGAAATGATCAAGCACGATATCATCGAAATCTTGTGCATGGAGATTTAAAGGTACTTCATATAAGTGCTCTGCATCACGAGATTCAATAATTTCATGAGGTTGTACGTCACAGAACAATGCTAGTTTTTCTTTCATATCTTGTGGTACTTCTTGTTCTGTACGCACAACGATAATATTTGGTTGAATCCCTAAAGAACGTAATTCTTTAACAGAATGTTGCGTTGGTTTTGTTTTTAATTCACCAGCAGCTTTAATGTAAGGAATTAGTGTACAGTGTACATACATGACATTGTTATGACCTAAGTTTGTTTTCATTTGACGAATGGCTTCTAGGAATGGTAGTGATTCAATATCGCCTACAGTTCCCCCAACCTCTGTAATAACAACATCTGCGTTTGTTTCACGTCCAGCGCGTTGGATACGATCTTTAATTTCATTTGTAATATGAGGAATTACTTGGACTGTTCCACCGTTGTAATCACCACGACGTTCTTTTTGTAAAACAGATTGATAAACGCGACCAGATGTCACAGTTGAATGTTTTCCTAGGTTAATGTCAATGAAGCGTTCATAGTGACCTAAGTCTAAGTCAGCCTCTGCACCATCATCTGTTACAAATACCTCACCATGTTGATAAGGACTCATTGTACCTGGGTCGATATTGATATATGGGTCAAATTTTTGAATTGTAACTTCTAACCCACGGTTTTTTAATAAACGTCCTAGAGATGCTGCAACAATCCCTTTTCCAAGTGATGACACTACCCCACCTGTTACAAAAATATACTTTGTCATGAAAAATTCCTCCTTATGTTGTTCTAGATCTTGTTAGTAAAAAAAGTATATTGCGTCCATCCAATATGTCACTTATGTTTACCGATTCGCCTAATTGCAGGAAGGTAATGTAAACGTTCAACACCGTTGTATGGACCTGAATAAGAAACATCTATGCTTTCCTATCCCTAAAATAAGAAAAGCCGAGAATGCCTACATAAGATGCAGTCAATTCGAAGCTGTAATCGTTTCTATCTCTTTTTTACTTTCCTTTTCTACATTGTCCTTCATCGTAAAGTGATTTTGCATTCCTCTCTTGTGAGCAATTTCATTATCCCTCCACTAGAAGCACTAACATATTCTCAGTCACCGATTTACTTTACATAAAGAATAGTTCTGCAACATATAGCTTGCTATCCTTATCTATACGTATGGGAGTGCTTGACTGAATATTGATTAATTACCCTCTCGGCGTATGCGTTCAGATTTATTCAAACCTGCTAAAAAAGCGGATTTTAAAACTGTACCTTCTGCCAAGCCTTTAACTTAATTTAGCTTCCCAAAGTAAGTTAAAAACAAAAAAAACGCCCCTCCTGCATAGGTTTGCAGGGGGAGCGTATTATATACACGGTCTTTCTCCTTTTTTTAAGGAGCCCAAGTAAAAGATTAAACGTAACCGTGATAGAAGTCAAGAATTTTTACTACATGTAAAAAAGTAAGAAAATTCAAAGCAAGTTAGTCTTACACTTCTTCCTCTTCTTCTTCTTCAAATTCTTCATCATCTTCAATGAAATCTTCATCTATTTCTTCATCAATATCTTCTATATCTTCTTCATCAAAGTCGATATCTTCTTTTTCTTCATCGATTTCTTCTTCAACAAATTCTTCATAGTCTTCATCGAAGTCAATTTCTTCTTCGTCTAAATCTTCCTCTATATCATCTTCATCATCAAGAGCAGCTTTAGATTTTTTCTTATGTGTTTTCACAGAAGGAGCTGTTTCTTCTTCGATTTGTTCAACTTTAAACCATTCACGTAAGCCCCAACCAGTTTCTTGATTGAATAAGAAACGTCCATCAATGTTCATATCTGTGTAAAATTGTAGTAAGCGTGATTTTATTTCTTCATCGCTATAGCCAACAAGCTCTTTAATAATTGTAAGCAGGTCATTAAATGACACTGAAGCACGTTTTTCTGTTAAAATTGCATAAGCTAAGTTAATTAACGATTCTTCCGCTAATTGTTCCTTTGTCATTTCACGAAAATTCAATTCGTGCACTTCCTTCCTCTCATCACAATGGACGTTTTAAAATTAAATAGTGCTTTATTTTCGGAGCGCAGCTAAAAAAGACCGCACAAAAGTAACTTTCCATACCATAAGCATAATACCCATTATATACAATGTTTTAGTCTCTTTGCTACCTTCAATTACTGTTTTTTATATTACACATTTTTTTTATCCCTAGAAAAAACAAATATATCGATAATAAAAGTAAAGGAATAGCGCCAATTTGCTTATTATACAGGAAAATGACTCCTAATACTAAAGCTAAAACAATAATGTAGTGAATTATTGATTTCATCCTCCGCTGCGCCCCCCTCTTTTTTACATTTCTATTATAACGAAAATAAAAAGAAGTGCCTAATCGTATGACTAGACACTAAAAAATTAGCAGTTTTTCGGATAGACTAGCATTGCCGTTCCTCATTAAGCAAATTCACAGTCTTTTGTTTTACATATTGCGACGGAATTGTCCTCCGACTTCATATAAAGCCTTTGTAATTTGTCCTAGACTCGCTACTTTTACAGTTTCCATTAGCTCTTCGAAAATATTGCCATTGTTTACAGCTACCTCTTGTAAGCGGGCTATCGCTGCTTCTGTTGCCCCCTCATGCTGTTGCCAGAATAACTGTAAATTGCGAATTTGTGTTTCTTTTTCTTCTGATGACGCACGAGCAATTTCCATATTATCAATCGCATCATCTGTAGGCGGATTCGGGTTTAAGTATGTGTTAACACCGATGATTGGTAATTCACCTGAATGCTTTAACATTTCATAATGCATCGATTCTTCTTGAATTTTACCGCGTTGATATTGGGTTTCCATCGCACCCAGTACACCGCCACGATCATTAATACGATCAAACTCTTCTAACACAGCTTCCTCTACTAAATCCGTCAATTCCTCTACGATAAATGCACCTTGTAATGGATTTTCATTTTTCGCTAAGCCATGTTCTTTTGTAATAATCATTTGTATTGCCATTGCCCGTCTTACTGATTCCTCTGTTGGCGTAGTAATGGCTTCATCATATGCATTTGTATGCAAAGAGTTACAATTATCTTGCAATGCCATAAGTGCCTGTAATGTTGTTCGAATATCATTAAAATCTATTTCTTGAGCATGCAAACTTCGCCCAGAAGTTTGGATATGATATTTAAGCTTTTGTGCACGGTCATTTGCACCGTATTTATCACGCATGACAACTGCCCAAATACGACGTGCTACACGGCCAATTACTGTATACTCCGGATCTAAACCGTTTGAGAAGAAGAATGATAAATTTGGTGCGAAATCATCAATATTCATACCTCGGCTTAAATAATATTCAACATACGTAAAGCCGTTTGCAAGTGTAAATGCTAGCTGTGAAATTGGGTTCGCTCCTGCTTCTGCAATATGATAGCCCGAAATAGAGACAGAATAGTAGTTACGCACTTTTTTGTCGATAAAATATTGTTGAATATCGCCCATCATGCGAAGCGCAAATTCCGTAGAGAAAATACATGTATTTTGCCCTTGATCTTCTTTTAAAATATCAGCCTGTACTGTACCACGCACAACCTGCAATGTTTTCTCACGCGTCTCTGTAAATTCTTCAACTGTTAATGGTCTTCCTAGTTCTTTTTCTCGTAATTGAACTTGTTGATCAATAGCTGTATTCATAAACATCGCCAAAATAATTGGCGCTGGTCCATTAATTGTCATAGATACAGAGGTTGAAGGTGCACAAAGGTCAAAGCCTGCATAGAGCTTTTTCATATCCTCAAGCGTACAAATAGAGACGCCTGATTCACCAACTTTACCGTAAATATCTGGACGGTAATCAGGATCCTCGCCATAGAGCGTTACCGAGTCAAACGCGGTTGATAAACGTTTAGCATCATCATCTTTCGATAAATAGTGGAAGCGTTTATTTGTACGTTCTGGTGTACCCTCGCCAGCAAATTGTCGTTTCGGATCTTCTCCTTCACGCTTGAACTGGAATACACCTGCTGTATAAGGGAATTCTCCTGGTACATTTTCACGATATACCCAACGTAAAATTTCACCGTAGTCCACAAACTTCGGCAGTACAACTTTCGGTATTTTTGTGCCTGAAAGACTCGTTGTCGTTAAAATTGTACGAATTTCCTTATCGCGCACTTTGGTTACAAACTCATCCCCAGCATAAGCTTCTTTCAATGCTTGCCAATTATCTAAAATACGCTTTGATTCTGCTGTTAATTCATCTCGTACACCTTCCGCTAAAGAAGTAAGTGATGCAACAAGGGCATCATCTGGCGCCTTTTCCATTACTGCTGCGATGGCACCTTCTAATTGGAATAAGCGACGAGCAAATGCAACCTGCTGCTCTGTTTTTTTATGATAGCCACGCACTGTATCAGTTATTTCACGAAGATAATAGCGACGATCATTCGGAATAATAACATCCTGCTTTTGCGTTTTGGCAAATTGTTCGTAACCTGTTTCCCAATTGCTTCCTGTTTTTTGGTTAATAATCTGAACCAATGCAGCAAATAACGCATTCGTTCCTTTATCATTAAATTGACTGGCAATCGTGCCGTAAACAGGCATTTTATCGATTGGTTCATCCCAAAGCTCTCGAGAACGTTGGTATTGCTTCTGTACTTGACGTAGTGCGTCTTCTGAGCCTTTTCGTTCAAATTTATTGATGGCAATGACATCAGCAAAATCAATCATATCGATTTTCTCAAGCTGTGTCGGTGCTCCAAATTCGCTCGTCATTACATACATGGATAAATCAGTGAATTTTGTAATTTCTGCATCGCCTTGACCAATACCACTCGTTTCAACGATGATTAAATCATAGCCTGCCACACGTACAACATCCAATACATCGCCAATAGAAGCCGAAAGCTCCGTACGAGAACCACGTGTTGCTAAACTTCGCATATAGACACGATTATTGAAAATAGCATTCATACGAATACGATCTCCAAGTAAAGCGCCACCTGTTTTTTGCTTTGTTGGATCCACCGATAAAATTGCTACACGCTTTTCTGGGAATTCTTTTAAAAAACGACGGATAAGCTCATCCGTTAAAGAGGATTTACCAGCACCACCTGTACCTGTAATCCCTAAAATCGGTGTTCCTTTTGAGCGCTTACGTGCTTCCTCTAGCATTCTTTTCGTTTCTTCATCGTTATTCGATTCAGCTGCGGTTATTAAATTTGCTAAAATTTCTGGTGTTTCAGTTGTTAAAGCATCTAGCTTTTCTAAATAGTCACCAGTTGCAGTTGGAAAATCTGTACCTTTAATTTGCTCATTAATCATACCTTGCAGCCCTAATACACGACCATCTTCTGGTGAGAAAATACCTGCAACGCCGTAAGCATGTAATTCTTTAATTTCACGAGGCAAGATCACACCGCCACCGCCGCCGTATATTTTAATATGCGGTGCACCTTTCTCACGCAGTAAATCATACATATATTTAAAGTATTCCATATGGCCGCCTTGATAAGAAGATACAGCAATGCCTTGTGCATCCTCTTGAATCGCAGCATTGACGACTTCTTCTACAGAGCGATTATGTCCCAAATGAATGACTTCCACACCGCTCGATTGTAAAATCCGTCGCATAATATTGACCGAAGCATCATGACCATCAAAAAGACTTGATGCTGTAACAAAACGTACGTGATTTTTTGGACGATACACTTCTACCTTTGTCATATGAAACCCCTACTTTCTCCCCTTAGTAAATCTTTTCATCAATGTTTGCATTGATTTCATCATTTAAAAAGTACAAACACAGAACCATTTTGCTTCGTACCGATGCTTTGCTAGCAAGCAGTGAATCACTGTTAAATGCCAGCTTCCGACTCGTTCAAATGAAAAATCGACACATTGTATGGGCTTCTTGAGCCTAGTGAAATACCATCAGCTCTGCGCCATACGCCATTATGAAAAAAATCGGTAATTGCAATGTCGCATTATGCAATTACCGACAAACCCCTTTGGAACTTATTAAAACCCCTTAATGCCTGAAATGAACAATGTTGTTTGCATTTCAATATACTCGTCAAGCGTATGTTGACGGTGAAGCGCCCATTTGCGGAACGCCCAGCTTTGACCTTGAACAACTAAATTATTTGCTGCTAAATGAATTTGCTGATCAGTCATTGTTAGTTCCCCTGACTGTACGCACCGTTTTAACAATCGTTCAAAAGTGGCAACCATCTCAAACTCTTTACTAAAAACATAACGCTGTGCTTCTTTGGATAATGATTTCGTTTCCTGATACATGATTGTTAATTCATCTACCATGCTATCGATTTGTAAAAAATACTCACGAATCATTTCTTTTAACTCTTCTATCGTTCCTGCCTTTATCTCATAGCTTGATAGACGTTCCATCGCATGGTGGTAGATGCTATCACAAACGAGGTATAGTACATCTTCTTTTGTACGAATATATTCATATAATGTACCGATACTAAAACCTGCTGCTTTAGCAATTTCTCTTGTAGTAGCACGATGGAATCCTTTTTCTTTAAATAATTTAATAGCACCTTGAATCATTTGTTCTCGGCGGATGGCAATGAGATTTTCGTCTTTCACGGTTGACTGGACTTGGGGTCTTTTGTTCTTTTCTGTCATAAATTATTTCGTCAACATACGCGAGATAACAAGACGTTGAATCTCTTGTGTACCTTCGTAAATTTGAGTAATTTTCGCATCACGCATAAAGCGTTCTACTGGATAATCTTTCGTGTAACCATAACCACCAAAGACTTGAACTGCCTCAGTTGTGACGCTCATTGCTGTATCACCAGCCATTAACTTTGCCATTGCCGATGCCTTACCGTAAGGAAGATTGTTTGTCTCTAACCAAGCAGCTTGGTATGTAAGCAGACGAGATGCTTCAATTTGCGTTGCCATATCCGCTAATTTAAAGGACACACCTTGGTTTGCAGTAATTGGCTTACCGAATTGTACACGCTCTTTGGCATATTCAACCGCAGCATCTAAAGCACCTTGCGCAATTCCTACTGCTTGAGCTGCAATGCCGTTACGTCCACCATCAAGTGTTGTCATTGCAATTTTAAAGCCGTCTCCTTCAGCCCCAAGTAAGTTTTCTTTTGGTACACGGCAGTTATCGAAAATAATTTCTGTTGTCGGTGATGAACGAATCCCTAGTTTTTTCTCCTTTTTACCGACTGAAAAACCTGCAAAACCTGCTTCAACGATAAAAGCGGACGTGCCGTTTTTCGCTTCTGGGTCTGTTACTGCAAATACGATATATGTATCTGCTACGCCACCGTTTGTAATAAAAATCTTTGAACCATTTAGAATATAATCATCGCCATCGCGTTTTGCATACGTTCTCATACCACCAGCATCCGAACCAGAACCTGGCTCTGTTAAACCATAAGCACCGATATGTTTGCCTTCTGCCATTGGTCGCAGGTACTTTTGTTTTTGTTCTTCAGTACCAAATTTATATAGCGGTCAACCTGCTAAAGAAGTATGAGCAGATAATGTTACCCCTGTCGAAGCACATACACGAGATAATTCTTCAACAGCAATGACATAGGCAAGGTAGTCAAAGCCTGCACCACCATATTCTTCTGGCCACGGAATACCTGTTAAGCCTAATTCAGCCATCTTATCAAAAATGGCACGATCAAATTCTTCATTTTCATCGCGTTCTGCGGCTGTTGGTGCTACCTCATTTAAAGCAAAGTCGCGAATCATTTCACGTAATTGTTCATGTTCTTCTGTTAATTGAAAGTTCATTGTCCATTTCCCCTTTAATTTTAATGAAGTTCGCCTGTTCCTTTATTGAATTGCCTATAAATACGTGTGCATAAACTAAATTCTTTTACGAATGTTGGCACTCTATTAAATTAAATATTTACTAATCACTAGTTTTTGAATTTCACTTGTACCTTCGTAAATTTCTGTCACTTTAGCATCACGGAAATAACGTTCTACTGGATAATCCTCGGTGTAACCGTAGCCACCAAAAATTTGTACGGCTTCAATCGCTGTTTGTACAGCTGTTCGAGAAGCAAAGAGTTTTGCCATTGATGCCTCTGCTCCACATGGTAAACCTTTCGCACGTAAATCAGCTGCACGATACACAAGCAATTTTGCCGCTTCTACAGCCGTTGCCATATCGGCTAGCTTAAAGCCAACTCCTTGCTGTACGGCGATTGGTTTGCCAAATTGCACACGCTCTTTGGCGTATGCAGTCGCTGCTTCAAGAGCTGCTTCAGCGATTCCTAAAGCTTGTGCCGCGATTCCTATGCGCCCCACATCCAAATTTGCCATTGCGATTTTGAAGCCCTCTCCTTCTTCCCCTAGAAGGTTAGCGACCGGAATTCGACAGTTATCAAATGTTAATTGGACCGTACGTGAACCATGTAGCCCCATTTTGTGCTCATCCTTGCCTATAATTAGGCCCGGCGTACCCTTTTCAACAATAAATGCTGAAATGCCACGTGTTTTTGCAGCTTGATTAGTGGAGGCAAAAACGATATAAACATCTGCTTCGCCTCCGTTTGTAATAAATACTTTTGAGCCGTTAATGACATATTCATCACCATCACGTACTGCTTTTGACTGTAAAGAGCCTGCATCCGAACCCGCACTTGGCTCTGTTAAACAAAATGCCCCTAAATATTCACCTGCTGCTAGCTTCGGAACATAACGTTGTTTTTGCTCATCGTTACCAAAATAAATAATTGGGTTTGTACCTACAGACGTATGTACTGATAATATAACACCCATCACTGCGCTCACTTTTGATAATTCATTGATTGCGATAATATACGAAGTAAAATCCATCGCAGAGCCACCTAGTTCTTCTGGGGTTGTGATGCCCATTAAACCTAATTCACCCATTTGTGTAAGCAGTTCACGCGGAAACTCACCAGCCTCCATTCGTTCTACCCACGGTGCGATTTTCTCCTGTGAGAAATCGCGCACCATATCACGCATCATTAATTGCTCATCCGTAAATTGTAAATGCATCTATAATGTCACCCCTCTATGCTGTCACGTAGCATTACACATTAACATACTTTTAGCAAAAGCCCTCTAAATGTAACGCCTAGCTAAAGTAAGTTAAGACCTCGATGGCTAGCACAAATTTTATTGAGCCTGCACTCCAAAATCTGAACACCATTACGCCTAGGTGTAATTATTCTGAATATCCCATCCCCATAGGACTATTCGTAAACGTAAAAGCCTCTTCCTGATTTTTTACCTAGCCAACCTGCTGCTACATATTTGCGTAATAAAGGACAAGGTCTGTACTTACTATCACCTAGGCCCTCATGTAAAATTTCCATAATAGATAAACATGTATCTAAGCCGATAAAGTCTGCTAATGTTAATGGCCCCATCGGATGATTCATGCCCAGCTTCATCACATCATCGATCGCTTCTTTCGATGCGACTCCCTCATATAATGCATAAATTGCTTCATTAATCATCGGCAGTAAAATGCGGTTTGCAATAAAGCCTGGGAAGTCATTTACTTCCACTGGTGTTTTTGCTAACTTTACAGTCATTTCTTCCACAGCTTTGTAAACCTCGTCAGCCGTCGCTAAACCTCTAATAATTTCGACAAGCTTCATAACAGGTACTGGGTTCATAAAGTGCATCCCGATTACTTGCTCTGGCCGGTTTGTGACTGCTGCAATTTCTGTAATCGGCAGAGATGATGTATTTGTCGCCAGTATGGCGTGAGCAGGTGCAATTGTATCTAATTGCTTGAAAATGGATTGCTTCACTTCCATATTTTCAACTGCTGCCTCGATAATAATATCAACATCACTAGCATCCTTTAAATCTAGTGACATCTGAATGCGACTTAGAATAGCCATTTTTTCATCTGCTGTTTTACGACCCTTTTCAACATCACGTGTTAAGTTTTTTGTGATAACGCTTAATCCACGCTCAAAAAAGGATTGCTGTATATCATTCAATAACACGTCATAGCCAGCTTGTGCACAAACTTGCGCAATCCCTGAACCCATTTGCCCTGCACCAATTACCATTACTTTTTGAATTCCCATTATTCATGTCCCCTTTGTTTTGGTACTTCAATCATTATGGCATCGCCTTGCCCGCCACCTGAACAAATTGCCGCAATCCCGATTCCACCACCACGGCGTTTTAATTCATGTGCTAGTGTTAAGATAATGCGTGCACCGGATGCGCCAATCGGATGACCTAGCGCTACTGCACCACCGTTGACATTTACTTTTTCTGCATCAAGATCTGCCAACTGGTTGCTAATAAGCGCTACTGCTGCAAAGGCTTCGTTGATTTCAATTAAATCGATGTCTGCTAATGATTTCCCCGTCTTTTTTAGTAGGCTGTTAATCACAAGACCTGGTGTTTGCGGGAAATTTTCTGGTTCAATTGCCAGTTCTGCATGACCGATAATGACAGCGAGTGGCTCTCTACCTTCCCGTATTGCGCGGTCTTCATTCATGATGACAAGAGCACATGCGCCATCATTGACACCTGGTGCATTGCCTGCTGTTATGGAACCATCCTTTTCAAAGGCTGGCTTGAGCTTAGAGAGCACTTCCTGCGTAGTGCCAGGTCTTGGTGCTTCGTCGGTATTGACTACAAGCGGATCACCCTTACGTTGTGCGATTTGTACAGGCACAATCTCCTCGGCAAAATAACCTTGTTCAATGGATGCAATCGCACGTTCATGACTGCGGACAGCCCATGCATCTTGTTCTTGACGACTTAAGGAAAATTCACCTGCTGCCTTATTACCGTAGCTCCCCATAGGTGGTCTTGCCTGATGAAAGGCACAAGTTAAACCGTCATAAAGCATGCCGTCTACCATTGTTGAATCGCCCATTCGTAAACCTGTGCGACCATTTTGAAGATAATACGGTGCATTTGACATCGATTCCATACCACCAGCAATAATTACTTCTTCGTCCCCTAAACGAATTAACTGATCGGCTAATGTTACTGCGCGCATCCCCGACGCACAAACTTTATTAATCGTTTCAGTTTTGACTGCTACTGGTAATTCTGCCTTCAGTGAAGCCTGTCTTGATGGTATTTGCCCTTGCCCACCTTGTAAAACTGACCCTAAAATTACTTCACCTACTGCATCTGGAGCGATATTTGCCTTTTCCAATGCGCCTTTAATGGCGATAGCACCTAAGTCACTGGCGCTAAGAGTGGAAAGTGAACCACCAAATTTACCAAATGCCGTTCTTGCTCCTGCTAATATTACAGCTCTATTCAAGTAAAACACCCCTTTTGTTTTACGTTACTCGAAGAAGTATCAAAGCGATCATTGTTGACTGAACGCTCGCTCGACTCTTCTCGATAAAAAATGGGAGTTTTTTAATAACTCCCATTTCCAATTAATCTTATTCTACAAAACAATTAATTATTGTGCAATTTATATTTTTCAGATAAAGAAAATATTTCTACAATAATTATCATTTCTCTGCGTTTAGCTCTTCATTCTTGTCTTGCTCTTGTGAGTCAACAGATGCTACCACTTCTTCTAGCATTTCTTCTGTTAGTTCATCAACATTGTCTGCAACAGTTTTCACTTTTTCCCCAAATACAGAGCGTTCTAGTAATTCTGCTACATCGAATGTGCTGATAGTATCTTCAACCTCTTTTGCCTTTGTACCGTCCTCTAACATCGTTAAACAGTATGGGCATCCTGAAGAAATAACTGAAGCATTCGTTGCTAACGCCTGCTCTGTTCGTGCTACATTAATGCGATTGCCAACATGCTCTTCCATCCACATTAAGCCACCACCTGCGCCACAGCACATGGCTGTTTCACGATTGCGTTCCATTTCCACCAGCTTCACACCTGGAATACCTCGTAAAATTTCACGTGGCGCATCGTAGACATCATTGTAACGACCTAAATAACAAGAGTCGTGGAAGACAATTGTTTCCTCTACTTCATAGTTCAGTACTAAACGATTTTCTTCAATCAATTGATTTAGTAATTCCGTATGGTGATAGACTTCGCCTTTCCAACCAAAATCTTGATATTCATTTTTAAAGATATTATATGCGTGCGGATCAATTGTGACGATTTTCTTTACATCATTTTTCTCAAACTCATCAATATTGGCTGTTGCCAACTCTTGGAATAAAAATTCATTTCCTAAACGACGTGGTGTATCCCCTGAGTTTTTCTCTTTATTTCCTAGAATTGCAAACTTCACGCCCGCTTCGTTCATTAGACGGCAGAAAGCTAAAGCAATTTTTTGAGAGCGATTATCAAAAGCACCCATAGAGCCTACCCACAACAAGTACTCCATTTCTTCGCCTGATTTTTTCAGTTCCTTCACGGTTGGAATATGGATTGTTGGGTCTAAATCACGCCAGTTTTCTTTTTCTTTTCGATTTAGTCCCCAAGGATTTCCTTGGCGTTCAATGTTTGTCATTGCACGCTGTGCATCTGAGTTTACTTTTCCTTCCGTCATCGTTAAGTAGCGACGTAAGTCAATGATTTTATCGACATGCTCGTTCATAACAGGACATTGATCTTCACAGTTACGGCAAGTTGTACATGCCCAAATCTCTTCCTCTGTAATTACATCCCCGATTAAAGATGGACTATAAATATCCTCAATTACTGCCCCTTCAGCACCTGCTGCCATTGCAAGCTGATTGCCCTTTGTATTTGCAAAAAATTGATAAGGCACCCACGGTTTTTGCTTTGTTACAACCGCACCCGTAAATGTTAAATGATCCCGAAGCTTAACGATTAAATCCATTGGTGAAAGCATTTTGCCAGTTCCTGTTGCTGGGCACATATTTGTACAACGGCCACATTCTACACAAGAATATAAATCTAGCATTTGTTTTTGCGTAAAGTCTTGAATACGTCCTACCCCGATAGATGGGATATCGTCTTCACTTTCAGCATTTTCACCAGCTTCCTCAAGCGCCTCGAAGTCGATTGGCGTTAACGTACCTGTGCGATCTAAGCGGTTCATATACACATTGATAGGGCTGATAATCAAGTGGAAATGCTTCGATTGCGGTACATAAATTAAAAACGTTAATAATATTAATAAATGAGCCCACCATGCTATATAGAAAACAGTTGCTGCTGCAGACGTTGGTAAAAAACTAAAAATTGCTGCAATGCTAGAAGCAACAGGCTCTGTGTACGTTAAACCTTCGCCATGCCAGATAAGACCCATACCGTTTGCCAGCAATGTTGAAAGCATTAAGCCACCAATAAAAATCAATACAAGACCATTTTTCCAGCCTCGTTTTAGACGTACTAGTTTTTCCACATAGCGACGATAAAATGCCCAGACAACCGCCACTAAAATCATTAATACTACTAGCTCTTGGAAGAATGTGAATACACCATAGAACATGCCAAGTGGTAAATGAGAGCCTGGTACTAACCCCTTCCAAATTAAATCGATAGCCCCTAACTGAACCATTAAGAAACCATAAAAGAACATCACGTGAATTAAACCACTTTTAGGATCCTTTAACAGCTTATTTTGACCAAACACATTCACCATTAAATAACGAATGCGTTCTTGGACACTTTCATCAAACTCAACCTTTTTCCCCAATTGCACAAATTTATAGCGTGTTTTTAACAGATAGATAAATAACCCTACTGCATAAAGCACAACCACGACTGTTAGAACAATGTTTGCAATTACTAATGGACTCATGGTTGGTCCCCCCTTTAGTTTGTCGTAAATTTTCTCTCTTTGTGTTAATATTTCTAGCTCAAACGTAAATGTATGACATTTCACCACTATATCCACATTCTAATAAATGAGTGAGCATTCAGTCAACATAAAACGAAAAAATTTCTGATAATTTTATATTCTTACATTTTATAAGCAAAAAAGCTACCCTGATTTTTACTTTCGGAGTAGCTTTTTGGCATTTGAATTTATCGTTTTATCTTACAATTACTTGTATTCATCGTCATAAATTCCGCTTAAAATATTTATTTTAAAAATGGTTCTTTTTTTGCATCGTTAGGCTCAAATCTTTTGTTTATTTGCTGTTATGCGTTGCTGCCTTCTTCTCTACTTAAGTTATTTTTTAAAGACATTGCCACTACGAATATATTCAATATCAGGTAAGTTTAAACGTGCATTCACAACACGTGCTGCGGCAAATAAATAATCTGATAAACGATTTAAATATTTTTGTACAATAGTCGGTACATCTTCAATTTCTTTCATTAGCGTTACCATTTGGCGCTCTGCTCGGCGTGCAACTGTACGTGCGATGTGTAATGTTGCAGCGGCCGGCGCTCCACCAGGTAAGATAAATTTCTCTAATGGTGGCGCTTCGTCTGACAATGCATCTATTCGCGCCTCTAGTACTTCAATCGGTGCTTCCGTTAACTTATAATGACGTTCCTTCATAACATTTGCTAAATCACCGCCTGCATCAAAAAGCTCATGTTGAATCGTTTCTAAATCCACTAAAATATCTTTAAATAACGCGCGATCTAATTCACTAACAGCCTTGCCGATAAATGAATTTAATTCATCAATTGCCCCGTATGTTTCCACACGTAGACTATCTTTGTCGACACGCCCACCAATTAAGCTTGTTTTCCCTGTATCGCCTGTTTTTGTGTAAAGTTTCATCTTGTTCCACTCCTATGCTTTATTTTTATAATTTTGAATTGCTTGCACCGTCGTCTCATAAACACCTTTACCAATAATCTTACCAACAGCCGTAATCGGTCCACCATAGCGCATTTCCTCACCCTTTTGCGTTGCCGCAATAAGCAAACTATCGGTCGCAGTACCAGTCGCAATCGTATCAGTTAAATGATCCCGAATGTTTTCTGATTGTAAAGCCTTTGTTTTAGCTTCATTTGCAGTCATCAATGCTTGAAAAAATGCCTCTTCCGATAAACAGCCATTGATGACAACCCACGTATTGATAGTACCAATATATGGCGTATCCTGCCGTTCGTGTGTACGAGAGACATCTACAGCATTGCCAACACCTGCTGTTACCACAACAAACACACTCCCAAAGGCAGTGCTATATTCATTAAGTGCAAACAGTTGTGTAGGAACAGCCGTTAACATAACAACTGTGCTTGTCGGTGAAAAATGCTCCCTTTGTAAAAAGTCCGCAACCTCTTGTTTAACATCACTAATAACATAATCTCCTGGCACTGAACGATTTAATAGACAGTCATACCATCCTATACCAGGATTATGAACAGCCGAAGAAACGGTTTTTAAAGGAATGGTTGATTTTAGTTGAATATAATCTGGCGTTACTCGAAAGTCTTCTTTTACGATGTCAGCGCGTTGCTGATATTCATTGGTTGATGGCATAATTGTAATTTGCGGTTTCGGTATTTCAGGGTGGGCATAGGTTGTTACCCGTGCCTGATATACATCCTCAATTTGTGAAGCTATTAACACCTTATGTGGTACACCTAAAGCACGCACAGAGCCACTCTCCATTAACAATAATTCATCACAATAAAGAGAGGCTAAATTCATGTCATGTAGCACCATAATAACTGTTAAACCGCACTCGATTGCTTCCTTACGCACCATATCCAAAAGTTGACGTTGATGGGCAATATCTAAGTGATTGGTCGGCTCATCTAGCAATAATACTTCTGCTGTTTGCGCCAAAGCTTGCGCTACAAAAACCCGTTGTTGCTCGCCGCCCGATAGAAATTCCATCGATGTATGCTCATAGCGTGCTACGCCTGTTTGATCCATGGCATATTGAACAGCTCGTTCATCCTGCTCTGACCAATTGGAAAAAAAACCAGTTTGATGCGGATAACGACCGAGCGATACCGCTTCCCGCACGGTATTTGAAAATGCATTGGCATGTAATTGTGGTAAGACGGCCATCTTTTTCGCCAGCGCGCGTGGACTATAGTGTTTAATATTTTTGCCATCTAAAAAAACCGTTCCTGCTGTTGCAGGCAATAGACCACTAATGACTTTCAATAATGTCGATTTTCCACTACCATTAGGTCCTAAAATGCCAAGGATTTTCCCCTTTTCAACGGTAAAACTAACATCTTTGACGATAGGTACGTCCTCATAGCCACCCGATAGGTGTTCAACGATAATCATACACGTACCCCCTTGCTTCGACGTTGCTTATAGAAAATATAAGAAAAGACAGGAGCACCGATAAATGCAGTAATAACGCCTATTGGTAATTCCCGAGGGATAATGATCGTTCGCGCCACTAAATCACAAATAATTAGCAATGTTGCGCCATTGATAAATGATAACGGCAATAGATGACGGTGATCCGAACCCCAAATCATGCGTGTCATATGTGGCACAACTAAACCGACAAAACCGATTGTGCCAGAAACAGCAACAGCCGCACCAGTCAGCATGGAGCCCCCTACTAAAATTAAATATTTACTACGCTTTACATTGACACCTAAATGCTTTGCACGTTCTTCTCCGTATAATAGAACATTGAGCTCTCGTCTTTGCGTCCACAGAATAGCAGAGCCTATGACAACAAATGGTGTAATCATCTGCACATACGGCCAGCCCCGCATCGAAACTGAACCAAGCAACCAGCCTATCACTTGGCGGAGCTCTTCTCCTGATAATGCAATCATTAAGGATATAAGAGATCCTAAAAAAGAACTAAAAATAACGCCTGTTAAAATAAGTGTTTCCATTTTCAGTGCACGGTCGACTATTCTGGCAAAGCTCATGACAGCTACCATTGTTAGTACCGCACCCACCATACTAAGCGTTGGTAATGCATACAACCCGACAACCGGTATCGAGATACCAAAAAATAATGTCACCACAGCACCTACTGACGCTCCCGAAGATACACCTAGCGTATAAGGGTCTGCCAATGGATTCTTTAACAACCCTTGGAAGGCTGCCCCTGCAATCGCCAACGATGCGCCAACAAGTCCTGCCAGCAATACGCGTGGCAACCTAATTTTCCATAAAATATTAGCGGCTGTTTCATCTGCCGCCCTATTCCAAAATACTTCAAATGGAATATGAACCGAGCCTATTGATACGCCACACCAGATGCTAACAAGAAGTAACGTAATGGCTGTAATATAGGCTAATAATGCTCTACTCACTCGAAAGCCTCTGGATAGATGGCTTTCGCTAACTCTTCAAGCCCATCTGCTAAACGCGGGCCTTGACGACTTGTTAAATTTTCATCTACTTGTACAATTGCTTTATTTTTTACAGCTGTAATAGTATCAAAGCCTGCACGTTGTGGAATTTTCGTTAAAATATTTGGCACATAATCGTATGTGACAACGATGACATCTGGATTTTTTGTAATAATTTGCTCCGCATCAATTTTGAACCAACCAGTTGTATCGGCTGCAATATTTTCAGCATGAATCATATTTAGCATTTCCTGCATAAATGTATCCTTACCAGGTGTGTAGATTTCAGGCTCATCTGACGTTTCGACAAAGACTTTCTTTGGTTCCACATCCTGCAATTTCGCTTGGATTTCTTCCACTTTGGCTTTCATATTAGCAATAATTTTTTGTGCCTCCGGTAACTTACCAGTTGCGCGTCCTAATTGCTCAATCGTCGTATAAGTTTCATTAAAATCGCTTGCATTCGCCACTACAAATACCTTTACACCTGCTGCCTCAAGCTGCTCCATCGCTCCATCTAAAGAAGCCATTCCTGATTCATGAGCAAACACAATATCTGGCTGTAAGGCGATAATTTGTTCAATATTGAACTCCATACTGCCGACTTTTTCTTTTTTAGCTGCCTCCGGTGGATAATCATCATAATCATTGACGCCGACAATTTCGTCATCTAGGTCAAGCCCAAATAATATTTCTGTATTACTCGGAATAAGAGAAACAATTTTTTCAGGCGGTGCTTCTAGCACGATATCTTTGCCAGTAGCATCTTTTATTGTCACTGGAAATGTTGCTTCTTCTTGTTTGGTTACTTGTTGCTCCTGCTGCTCTGATGCAGATTGCTCGTTTTTCGGTTGTGCTCCACATGCTGCAAGTAAACCCATTGCCAAAAATGCTGATAATCCTATCTTCCAATACTTTTTCATTGTGAATCCTCCTTAGATTGTATGTGCATTTTTTAGCTCTGTTAACTTGATTGATCGATAGTATAGGGATTGTCATTATTAAATATGGGGATTGCTCACCTTTATTTTCAATGGTTATCGATAGTCGCCTTACAAAACATAAAAAAAGCCCTCGTCCATTTAACGAGAGGCGGGCTTGCACAAAAAAACCACCATCCTATCCTCGTAGGCTGAAATGTAATGTTCTATAAAGGCAGGTCTCCTGGCTCGTGCTCCAAATGCTTTTTCATGCCTTCCCAAAATAGCTTTCAGTGGCATCCATTGAAAAAACTCACACTTACAGTGGCGGGACCGCATCGGAATTACACCGATTTCCCTTTTCACTTTACTTAAGTAAAGAACCTTTATAATATTCAGTTGATTTTATTATACATGAAAATAGAAATAGGGAACGATAAAAAAAGTGACACCATTCTAGGTGCTTCAAAAATTGTGTGCGTGCCTGACACCCTAAAGACGGTAGATAAACTCACAAAAATTTGAGTTTATCTACCGTCTGAAAACTTTTTAAAAAGGCTTATTTCCTTACATAATATCTGAAAAATACTGGACCGTTTTCATGGGTGCGCCAATTTCGCGTAATGCCCATGTATTTTCTAAATATATATCTGCTAGCTTTTCGTATTTGCCACCAAATTTAGCTGCCCATTCGACTGCTACTACACTTTCATAGAGATGAGCCATTTTTTCGGCTACTCCCTTTGCTTCGTATGATTTAGTAGCTTCATCCAGACGACTAAATGTTTGTAATGTACATTCTAATTTCGCTAGTTGCTCTTCCACAATTTGCACTAATGAGCCATTTGCTAATTTAGTCAACCGCTCATGCATTACTCGTACAAATAATTCATGGGCAAAATATTTATCGACTAAGCGAATAAGCTCTAATGCTAAAATATTCGCTGTACCTTCCCACACCGTAAGTACTTGCGCATCTCTAAGCAAACGAGGCGTAACAAAATCTTCAATATAGCCATTTCCCCCATGTAATTCAATCGCTTCGCTTGCATAATGTACCGCTTGTTCAGCCGTTTCTTTCTTCATAATGGCGATATTCAAGCGATTAAGAATCATATCCTGCTCATCGCCCTGACCACTCGTTACCTTGTCATACAATTGAATAAGATCGAAAACAGTAGCCACTTCTACATGGACCTTCGCCGCATATTTCCCTAATGTATCTTGAATCATAGGATATTGAATTAAAGGTTGCCCAAATGCATTCCGATTAGTCACATAATGCTTCGCCTCTAAAAATCCGCGACGCATAATACCGATAGAAGCCACTGCATTACAAATTCTAGATAAATTAAGCGCCTCTAGCATATAATAGATTCCTTTATTTGGTTCTCCAACGACATATGCTAACGAACCATCAAACTCTACCTCACCTGATGGCACTGCTCTCACACCGAGCTTATCTTTTAAACGACGAATGCGAAGGTTGTTTATCTTACCATTGTCTAGACGCCAAGGGACCGCAAATAATGTTAAACCTTTCGAACCTGTAGATGCGCCCTCAATGCGTGCTAAAACCATTGCCACACCACACATTCCTACATTTGATGCAAAATATTTTTCTCCGTACATAAGATAATGCTGTCCATCTTGTCTAGCCTTTACAATATTTGCGCCAACATCTGAACCACCTTGCCGCTCTGTTAAAAATGTTGCTCCCTCATATAGCTCTGTATCTCCTGTTGCACAAACATGTGGTAAAAATCGTTGCTTCAACTCTTCACTTGCATAATGATCCAGCAAATAGGCTGTTGCCATCGTTAACGTGACGGGGCAATAGAAGCCTGGCTCCGCATGAGATAGTAAATAGCCTTGCGCAAAGCTATAGACATAATTCCCCTTCCTACCTAACTGCGGAATGTTCTTATGCACATAGCCTACAATTCCCGTGTTGTATGTTTCTTCAATGGTTTTTTTGTAGCCTTCATTGACCCAAACTTCCGAAACTTCCTCACCATATGCATTATAGCGTTGCAATCGAGGTTCGCCCTCTCGATCAGTATGCTTCGCCCTTACGTCAATAGCACCTGCACAAAGCTCACCAAAATCCGTTAATTCTCGCTTAGCATAGACGAATAACTCTTTATCTAGCATCATGTCTAATAGTTGATGGAGCGTCTCATCCTCTGTGAAAAAATTAGTGGTCTGTCTTGCATCCTGCTGTAGCACTTTCATAGCTATCTCACCCCTTGTTCCTTCAATGATTGTTTAAGTATTTTCCCGGAAGCATTTCTCGGAAGCGCTTCCACGCGTTCAAATAGACGTGGAATTTTATATTTTGCTAGATGCTCCTCTAAATACGCCTTAAGTGCGCTCTCATCAATCTCTATCTTTGTAGCATACACAGCCTTTACGGTTTCGCCCCACTGCGGATGTGGAACTCCGATAACAGCCACCTCAAATATGCCGTCATAGCTTAAAAGCAAATCTTCAATCTCTTTCGGATATATATTGACACCGCCTGAAATAATCACATCTTTTTTTCGATCAACAATCCAAATAAAGCCGTCTTCATCTTTCCGCGCTAAATCTCCCGTTTTCAACCAACCATCTACAAACGCTGCCTTTGTAGCAATTTCATCTTTGTAATAGCCCATCATGTTGCCTTCACCGAATAACACAATCTCCCCGACCTCATTCACACCAACTTCTTCCCCACTATCGTTAATAATGCGTAGCTCCGTACCGAGTGGTGCACGTTGACCAATACTCCCTGCTTTCGCTATATGCTCTTGCCCGAACATTAAAGAACCACTTGGCCCAGCCTCTGTTAAACCATAAACACATGTTAGATTTTCTGTTCGAAAAGCTTTTTGTATATGACGAATTTCATTTTGTGATAATGGCGCCCCTCCGTAAACCCACCATTTCATTGAAGATAAATCTGCCGTTTGCAGTCTCTTTGTTTGAGCAGTTAATAAGTAAGCGACTGGTGCCCCGAAAAAATGCGTCGTCTTTTCTTGTTCTACCATGTCTAGTAACAAATCTGGTGTAAAGGTTGGCGTTAATACATTTGTGGAGCCAACAAGGACGCCTGCCATTAAAAATAAATGTAATGGGGCTGAATGCGTTAACGGCATCATTAGAAGAATACGGCTTGCAGGCTTTACTTCCATTTCGACGGCAATCATCTGTGCTACTGTTAATATATTACGATAACTAAATAGCACACCCTTTGGTTTTCCTGTTGTGCCTGAAGTATATAAAATCGTTGAGGCATCCTCTTCATTTAGCTGGCAATCTATTGTTTGTGTACTTGCATGTTGTATTAACGTCTCATAATGAAGCCACCCTGCCTCCATATGACCCGTCTTAATCTTTAAAGGCACGACGTTGATATGCTCGACAGTAGCAAATATAGCTTCATGTACTAAAATGGCTTTAGCCTCAGCATGCTGTGCAACATACTCAACCTCCTGCAATGTAAATTTGGCATTTACAGGAACGACAATAGCGCCTATACGCTGAATCGCAAAATAACTAACAACAAACTCTACAACATTAGGCATAAAAATAATCACTTTATCATTTTGGCGAACACCCTGTTCCATCAAAGCATGACCAAGTCGCGTCACTTGCTCATCTAATTCGCGGTAAGTCACGCTTTTCCCATGACAAACAACAGCTTCTTTCATAGGGTACTTTCGGGCATTTCGCGCTAACAAATTTGAACTATTCATCGTGCATCTCTCCCTTTAAAGTCAATAATTTTTCACTAAACATGCCATGTAATTGCTGTAATTCATTTTTCATTTGTGTAAGCTCAGCTATTTTACTCTCAATTTCTTGTATTTTTTGATTTCCGTATGCCACAGTCCGTTCCAATTGTTGAATCCCTGAACGATCAAAATCAAAGAGCAACACCATCTCCTTGATTTCTTCCAATGAGAAACCATAACGCTTTCCTCTAAAAATAAGCTTGAGCTTCGCCATTTCCTTTTTGGAAAAGGTTCGTTGATTCGTAGAAGATCGATGTGGACTTAGTAGCCCCAACTCCTCGTAATAACGAATCGTACGTGTAGAAACATTAAATTGCTTCGCGACTTCCTGAATCGTTTTCAAAACCAACTCCCCCTTCACAATTTTTCATCAGTATATCATTAACGTTAACGTCAACTTCAACAGAAAATTAGAAATAAACAGAAAAATACACACACAAAACACAAAAAAACGGTGCCAGTCACTCAAACAATTCTCAAACAATTTTGTTCGTAAAAACAGAAAAAACCCCGACACGCAATTGTGTCGGGGTGATAATCATGTACATTACATTTTTTCTGGTGCAGATACGCCAATTAGACGTAGTGCGTTGGCAATCGTTGTACGAACAGCTGTAATCAGTGCTAAACGCGCTTCTGTTAGCTCTTTATTCGATGCATCTAACACTTTTTCAGCGTTATAGAAGCTATGGAATGCAGCTGCTGTTTCTTGAATATAGTTAGCGATACGGTGTGGTGTACGGTGTTTTGCAGCATCCGCCACTACTTTCGGGAAATCACCAATTTTTTTCAATAAATCAATCTCTTTTTCAGCAGTTAACAGGCTTAAATTTGCTGTTGAAGTAGCGAAGCCTTGTTCTGTCGCTGAACGTAAAATAGAAGAAATACGCGCATGTGCATATTGTGCATAGTACACTGGGTTTTCATTTGATTGTGAAACCGCTAAGTCAAGGTCAAAATCCATATGTGAATCACCAGCTGTTTTCACAAAGAAGTAACGCACAGCATCTAGACCAACCTCTTCCACAAGCTCACGCATCGTTACAGCATTCCCTGTACGTTTGGACATTTTGAATTTCTCGCCGTTTTTGTATAACTGCACCATTTGGATAATTTCCACTTCAAGTGTGTCACGGTCATAGCCAAGTGCTTGAATAGCCGCTTTCATACGTGGAATATAGCCGTGGTGGTCTGCTCCCCAAATGTTAATTAGTTTATCGAATCCACGAACAATTTTATCCTCATGGTAAGCGATATCTGGTGTCAGATATGTGAAAGAGCCATCGTTTTTAATTAGGACACGGTCTTTATCGTCACCGAATGTTGTAGAACGGAACCAAGTCGCACCGTCCTCTTCAAATACATGACCATTCGCTTTTAATTTATCTAATGCTACTTCGATTTTGCCGTTGTCATATAATGATGTTTCAGAATACCACACATCAAAATTCACGCGGAAGTTCGCTAAGTCTGTTTTTAATTTATCTAATTCTAAAGCAAGACCATGTTGACGGAAAAATGCAAAACGTTCTTCATCCGGTTTTGATAAAATCGAATCGCCATGCTCGCTCGCTAATTTACCTGCAATGTCGATAATATCTTGACCATGATAGCCATCTTCAGGCATATCAGCAGCAAGGCCTAATGCTTGCTTATAGCGCGCTTCCAGAGAATAAGCCAAGTTATTAATTTGATTACCAGCATCGTTAATATAGTACTCACGAGATACAGCATAACCAGCCATATCTAAAACATTACACAATGAATCCCCTACAGATGCTCCACGTGCATGACCTAAGTGTAGGTCGCCAGTTGGATTTGCTGAAACAAATTCAACTTGCACTTTTTCACCAGCTCCTGCGATAGAGCGACCATAATCAGCACCTTGTTCAAGGATAGCTGTTACAACTTCTGTTAAGAAATCTTTACGAACCGTTATATTCATAAAACCAGGACCTGCGATGTCGATTTTTTCGATATCAGTTCCTGCTGTTTCAAGGTTTTCTAAAATTGCCTCTGCAATTGCACGCGGTGGCTTTTTCGCTAATTTCGTTAATTGCATGGCAACATTTGTTGCATAATCACCGTTTGCTTTGTCTTTTGGTGTTTCAAGGTGAATCGTTAACTCTGTGCCAGCTTCGACTAAGCCTGCTTTGTCAACAGCCTGCGCAATTGCCGTTTTAATGGCTTGTTGTACTTGTTCTACTGCGTTCATCATTGTACCTCCGTAAATGTAATGTCTAATGTATAATTGCCAACGCTTTGTCCACCCATTAATAAATCGTATTGCACATGAAAATCTCCGCACATTTCATGTCTAGTAAATAGCATGTTTTTTGTTTGTGTTACGAGTGGCATCGAACCTAATTCACTTTCATAATGGTCAATTTGTTGTTCAAAAATATTGAGTGGTAAGCGCATTTTGACTGCTCCAGCGCGCATAATAAGTGCCCGTTCCGTGTCTAACTTCATCGTCGTGCGGATTGTTTTATCATCCTGCATCTCTTCATATTTTAAATATAGGGAATCTGCTTTATTGATTAGCTGCCCATCCAACCACTTTTCCAAGATTTCGGACTCCCCATCAATCGGACGAATCGTCGAAATGAGCTTAATGTTCACCTGCGATTTTACTTCGTTCACCTTCATGGACGCTCCCTTTTAATCTTTTTACTATAACCTTTTTATTATAGGATAAATGTCCGCTTTTTTTCAAGATACAAGTGCGTATTGTTTTCAAGCATTGGCAGAGAAAGTGAAAAGATTTACTATTATCTATATATGTTCGAGAAAGGAACTACTATTAATAGATGTTACTTCATATTTATGTCAGCTTTTGTATTACCTTTACTTTAATTATTTTAACGTATTGGCCATTTACTCATCCGACTCGAAGAAAATCATTTATCAAAGATTTTAAACCAATTTTAGTCGGCATTATTTTTGGTATGACAGGCCTAGTATTAAGTGCTATATCGTTACGTTTTTTACAAGGGACGCTTATAAACATTCATATTGTACCGCTACTATACAGTGGGCTGATTGGTGGTCCGTGGTCAATTATTATAAGCGGTGCAATTATGGGGGTAGGGAGTCTACATATCATTCCTACACAATCTTTATTGTCCATATCAAGTTTATCAAACATTAATTTAATCGTTCTTTCGATTATCCTTGCCTTTGTCGCTTGTAAAAAGCCTATTACACTTCACACTTTAACAACTTATTTTTTTAGTGTCATGGCAGAAATTATTGTAATGCTTGTACTAGCAATCTGCATGCCACCTATACTGAAAATAGAGACCATTTTAGGATTCATTGCCTATGCCCTTTTTACATTTTTTACAATTTTCACAGTTATTACACGTTTACAAGCAACTAGTGAAAAAGTACAGCTCATTTATCGACTTAAGGAAAAAGACTATTTAACACAACTACCAAATAATTTGGCGATACGATCATTTGCACAAGAAATGGTACTAGAAACGGACAATTTTTCTGTACTCCATTTTGATGTCGACAATATGAAAGATATAAATATTAAGTATGGCCATTTAGCTGGTGATGGGATTATTAAGCAACTCGCTACCATTATTCATCATTATATTGAAACGAAAAACGGAATGGCTGCACGTGTTGCTGGTGAGGAGTTTTATATTATTTTAAAAGATGCCCCACCTGCTATCGCCCTCTATCATGCTGAAAAACTAAGACATGTAATTGCACATCACTCTTTTAAAATTAATGACAGGCAAACTACGCCATTGACGGTTTCTATTGGTATTAGTTCAAGTCCCGATAACGCTGTAGACTTTGATGAACTTGCCATTATCGCCACACAGGTTACTACAGAAGTGAAAGCTTTAGGTGGCAACCAAGTAGTACATGCCAACAATAGTGAATTTCATAAAGGATGCTAATGTTAGGTCCTCTATACCAGAAACTGCGAAACTTTTGCGATATTTGCAAACGTCTTGCAGTTTCTTTTTATGTGCCGTGCTAGCAAACATTGACAGATATTAACTCTAATACTACATTTATATTATTATTTCTGAATTTTCAAATTGTTAAAAGAAATGAGGTATACTTTATGCTATCGCTTGAAAAAATCCAAGCTGCCAAACTGAAAGTCGCACCTTATATTTATGAAACACCTGTTATTCGCTTGCAAGGACTCGATAATTTATTACATTGCAACGTTTCGATAAAAGCCGAAAATATGCAAAAAACAAACTCTTTTAAATTGCGTGGGGCTCTTAACAAACTGCTGTCGATGCCAGTTGAACAATTACAACATGGCGTTGTGGCAGCTTCCTCCGGTAATCATGGCAAAGGTGTGGCTTTCGCGGCTCAACTATTAAATATTCCAGCAACCATCGTTTTACCCGATTCAGCGCCATCTGTTAAAGTCGAAGGAATACGAGCCCTTGGTGCACGCATTGTCCAATGTACGCTTGCCGAAAGACATCAAGTGACTGAAGCCCTAAGCTTAGAACATGGTTATGCCATTGTGCATCCTTATGATGATTACGATATTATGGCGGGGCAAGGGACAGTAGGATTGGAAATTTTAGAACAGTTCTCTCAGGTCAGTGCAATTGTTGTTCCTATTGGTGGTGGTGGTCTGCTAAGTGGTGTCGCAACTGCGGTAAAATCTTTAGCACCACATATTAAAATCATTGGTGTTGAACCAGCCGTCGTTCCTCGCTATTCAGAAAGTATTCAAGTTGGTAAAAGATTACTATTAGCTGAACAACAATCGTTAGCGGATGCTCTATTAACTTTACAACCTGGGGAGCGAAACTTCCCGATTGTTGAAAAATTAGTTGATGACATTGTGCGTGTAGACGAAGCTTCCATACTTAACGGGATAAAAACATTGCTACTAGAAGGCAAAATATTAGCTGAACCCTCCTCTGCCATCGGGATAGGAGCAGCTCTTCGAGGCAATTTACCGATTACGAAAAACGACCATGTTTGCTTCCTTATTTCAGGTGGCAATATTGGGCTAAATCAATTACAACGTTTATAAGGAGGAACTTATTATGAAGAAAGTTTTGATAGAACAAGAGCCAATCGGGCATTATACACCAGGCATGATTAGTAACGGGAATTTATATATTTCGGGGCAAACTTCAGTCGATCCAGCTACAGGCAAACCTGCAACTGGTGGCATTCACGCTGAAACATTCATGGCTCTTCAAAAGATGGAAGTCGTGCTTCAAGCAAGCGGTCTTACGAAGGAGGCTGTTGTTATGTGTCGCGTCTATATAACATCTGCTGATTTATGGGCGGACGTAAATGAAACTTATGCACAATTTTTCGGTATTCATAAGCCTGCCCGCGCCATTATCCCAATTAAAGAATTAAGCCATGGCTGCTTAATTGAATTAGAGGCAATTGCAGAACTTGAAGGTTAGTGCTATGTAATTAATAAGAAAAAGCAATCAAAAATTGTTTGAGTGCCAGGCACTCAAACAATTATACAATCCCCATTTCTTTTCCTATTTTCTTAATTTTACTAATGACCATATCGAGCTGCTCTATTGTATGTGTAGCCATTACTGTTATACGCAACCGACTTGACCCTTTCGGCACTGTTGGTGGTCGAATCGCTGGAATAAAGACACCTTCATCCAGTAGTTTCGCAGAAAACTGCATGGCTTCATGAGAACCACCAATAATAAGAGAAATAATAGGTGTTTCCCCTTCTTTCATTACAAAACCAGATTCCTCTAATTTCAATCGTAAGTACTGCGCATTTTTCAGCAATTGCTTTCTCCGCTCGGGCTCATTCTGTATGATGGAAATTCCTTCTCGCGCTGCTTCAATCGCACTTGGCGATAAAGCTGTTTGGAAAATAAAAGATCGGGCGTTATTTAACAAATAGTTCTTAGCAATGGATGACGTCGATACAAATCCACCCTCTGCACCAATCGCTTTACTCAACGTGCCTACTGTAAAATCAATCTCATCTTTCAAACCAAAATAATCAGCGGTACCACAACCATCATTGCCAAGAACACCTGTTGCATGCGCATCATCAATCATTATGTACGCTTTGTATTCCTTGGCTAACTCTACTATTTTTGGAAGTGGCGCAATATCACCATCCATACTAAAAACGCCATCCGTTACGATGAACTTCATTCCATCCCCATGTGATTGCCTTAATTTCCGCTCTAAATCCACCATATCCGCATGTTCATAAACAATCGTTTTGGCTTTACTTAATCGACAACCGTCTATAATACTCGCGTGATTCCAAGCATCAGAAAAGATAGTATCTCCTGCCTTCATCACACTCGAAATCACACCAACGTTCGCTAAATACCCACTGCTGAATACAATGGCCGTTTCAGTCTTTTTAAAATCTGCAATTTCAGATTCTAGCTGTTCATGAATGTCGAAGTTTCCAGTTGTAAGTCGAGAACCGCCAGCCCCTGTACCGTATTTACTAATGCCTTCAGTTGCTTTCTTTTTCAAACGACTATCTGTTGCAAGGCCTATGTAGTTATTCGATGAAAATAGCAAAAATTTCTTACCATTCATCACTACCTCACTTTCATTTCCAGTTGAAAACAAACGTAACTTCCTTGTCAATCCTTGCTCTTCTATTACTTGCAGTTCCCTTCGAAAGCGATCATTCATTTTTAATGCCCCCTAATGAGAATAGGTTCTCTTTCTAAATAGTGTATATATGATTCTAGCTCAACTTCATCTGACACAAAAAAAATACGTCCGCCACTTTCACAGCCTTCCCTTTTTAAAGGCGTAATTCTGACATAACCAATCTCATGATTGCTTACATAGCCAGTAACGTATTCTGGATCATCTGACCAACATAATTCTGCGATGGTATACGGAGAATTTGCCACTTTCGTTGCCAGAGCTAGCGCTTCACGAACACGCTCATTGTAACCTACATCAGCGTCTTGCCAATCGATTCGTGATACACGAACGCCTTTCAGTCCGCGATTGTCAAGTCGCAAGCCAGTTTGACTATGAAGGAGGATAGCCCCACGAAGATTTTGGTTACTAGCAAGTAGATGAAAAGCAACATTTTGTGCCTGCTTGGAAACACCTACTGAGGTTAATATACTCCTAGCTTCTTTATGTGCCCTTTCAATTGAACTCTCATCAATTGTCGTTATTTCTAACGGTGGCATATACAGTATCTGATCACCTGTAAGTTTTTCAACGGTAATTTGAATAAAGTCAGCATCTCCGCGCGAATGATTCCTTGCTTTGTTCAATAACTGTTTTACAATTGGCTCTATTTGAAAATCACTCCCTATCCGTTCCCCACCAGATATATGCTTTTCTCCTCCTTCGAGATTTTTTTCAGCTGCACGCATTCGAATGCTATAACACGTTTCTAACATGATGATCACCTGCTACTTTCTTATTAATTGCATATAACATTTTCGTTATTGGATAAACACTGACAGCCGTAATGACCATCCCTGGAATCGCCAAAACGAATAGTGGCAAAAACGGGGTCCCTAACGTAAAAGCCAATCCAAGTCTAGCAACCATTGTTCCAATCGGTCCTGCCACAACTAGTACCGGAATTGAAGTTCCTAATAAAACAATGATTAGACCAACAGTCAATCGGAAAATTATTGAAATTTCAACATTTAAGATGGAGTGTATACCTAGTAAAAATAAGATTAGACTTGCAATGATTCCCGCAAGAAAATATCGCTTAAATCCAAATACTGCTGCAATCGCAACGGCAATCGGTGCAGATAATTGAAACTCAGATCCAGGAATACCTGTTGGAATCTTAAACATGCCTGTAACGATAATAAGACAAGCTAGTAATGAAATCTGAGCAAGATCATATGTAGAAAACTTTCGCATTCTCCTATTCCTCCCATTCTAAATTCTTCGATTTGAGTTAACCTTAATAATAATTAAGTTAACACATTTATAGATAGGAAGGTAGATTAAAATTGATTTTTTTCATAAAGGACTATATCTTTAACGGCTGTGGCGATGCAGTCATGAGATTGGCAACATGCGCATTTAAACATAGAAAAAGGGGTTAGCTCATCGCTAACCCCATTCAAACCGCTTTCTAACAACCTATACAAAGCCTGTATTATTTTACCCAGCCTAAAATCATTTCTCTTAATAATTTACTTGCCGTATTGGCTGTCATTTCTGATGTGTCATAGATTGGTGCTACTTCAACTAAATCAAAGCCTACTACATTGACGTCACTTGCAGCAATTGCATGAATAGAAGCTAATAATTCTTTCGACGTAATGCCTCCACAATCTACAGTACCAGTACCAGGTGCATGTGCTGGATCTAGTACATCGATATCAATTGTTACGTAGACATTGCGGCCTGCTAATGTTGGTAACACTTCTTTTAACGGCTCTAGTACTTCAAATTTTGAAATATGCATACCGTTTTCTTTCGCCCATTCAAATTCTTCCTTCATACCTGAACGAATGCCAAATGAATAGACATTTTTAGGCCAATATGCTCGGCAATTTTACGAATCGGTGTTGAATGGGAAAGTGGCTCCCCTTCATATTCCACACGTAAATCTGTATGTGCATCGAAATGAATAATGGCTAAGTCATCGTACTTTGCAGCAACTGCCTTCATTACAGGCAAGACACTAAATGCTCGCCGCCCATGCCGACAGGAATTTTACCATCTTCTAATAATTTCACAATGAATTTCTCAATTTCATCTAAAGAACGTTGAGCATTGCCGAATGGTAATGGAATATCCCCTGCATCAAAATACTTTACCTCTTCTAATTCGCGATCTAAATATGGGCTATACTCTTCTAGGCCAATCGACACTTCACGAATACGTTGTGGACCAAAACGTGACCCTGGACGGTAACTTACTGTCCAGTCCATCGGCATGCCATAAATAACTGCCTGTGCATCCTCATATGTAGGATGACTTTTTATAAAAACATTTCCTGAATAAGCTTCATCAAATCTCATATCTAGCCTCCATTAATCTCTGAACTTCCTATGAAATTCAGTTGTTATAGTTATTACGACGAAGGACTTACAGGTTTGTAATGAAACCTCACTCAGCAAATCCTCGTATACATTATTGGAACGTCTAGCAAAATTCATTTAAAATCTACAAAATGCAATGCTGTTGTCGAAAGCTAGCGTTTCATATCAGTACAAAAAAAGTATAGATGTTTTTGAATAAAGTGCAATAGTTTTTGCTTACAATTCCGATTAAAGAATAATATTCAGACACATACTAAACGCAAGTTGTTAGAAATCGAGGTGAAGTCGGATGAAAAGAAAAAGCTATCAACGTAAGCAAAAGCGTATAAAGCGTACACGCAAAACGCTTACACTTTTTGTCGCCTTTGCATCTGCAATAGTAGTAGCATTTATTGCCCTACGCGTCTATGTTCAAGTGGCTGGTGCACCGCCATTAACTGTACCGAAAGCCTCTATTTTCTTAGATGAAAACGAGAACCAAATAGGAGACCATTTTACAAATGAACGTCGCTATTGGGTAAGTCTTGATGAGATGTCACCCTATTTAGTAAAGGCAGCCGTCGCTGTAGAGGATAAAGATTTCTACAAACATAGCGGTTTTGACTTTTCTCGTATTGCCGGTGCGTTATTAGTTGATATTAAAGCTGGTAGTAAGGTGCAAGGTGCAAGTACAATCACCCAACAATATGCTCGAAACTTATATTTATCCCATGAAAAGTCATGGACTCGAAAAGCAAACGAGGCATTGTATGCTTATAGATTAGAAGTTTTTTATAACAAAGACGAAATATTAGAAGGTTATTTAAACACAGTTTACTACGGACATGGTATGTATGGCGTAGAAGCTGCAAGTCGCTACTATTATGGAAAATCAGCAAAAGATTTGACGTTAGCGGAGGCATCCATGCTGGCAGGTGTACCGAAAGGACCAAGTATTTACTCACCCATTGCCAATCTTGAAAAGGCAACAAATCGCCAGCACGTCATTTTAAAACTGATGGCAGATCAAGGCGCAATAACACAAGAAGAGAAAACGCGTGCACAAGAAGAGCAACTTGTTTTGAAGAACGATATGTGGGTTGCCTCTAAATCCGTAGCACCTTATTTCTTGGATGTAGCATGGCAAGAAGCTAGTGAAATTTTAAAAGCAAAAAATCTTGATATTAGCGAAGGCGGTTGGACAATTCAAACAACGCTTAACCTAGGTCATCAAAAAGCAGCAGAAGAAGCTGTAGCTAAAAATATGCCTGCTAATGATTTGCAAACAGGGTTTGTCAGTATGCAATCGAAAACAGGAGCTGTTACAGCGCTTGTTGGAGGGAAAGATTATGCCGCAAGCTCATTTAACCGTGTAACACAAGCTAAACGTCAACCAGGGTCAACGATTAAGCCCGTTTTATATGCAGCAGCGTTAGAAAATGGCTATACGCCTTTAACGTATTTAGATGTCGGACAAACTACGTTCACTATTGATAACGGACGCAGCACTTACTCTCCTAAAAACGTCAACGGTGAATTCGCAGACCATGACATGTCAATGGCTCAGGCAATTGCAATTTCCGATAATATCTATGCAGTTAAAACGTTAGAGGATATTGGATTTAAAGCATTTCATAATATAGCAGACCGTTTTGGTGTAAATATAGGCTCAAAAGACAATCTATCACTTGCTCTTGGAACGATGGAAACAACACTGTACGATATGACAAATGCTTATAATATTTTAGCGTCACAAGGACAAAAAACTGTGCCGACAACGATTATCTCCATTAAAAATGCCAATGGAGAAGTTATTTACGATAATAAAAACGTTGAAAAACAAAATGAAACGGTGCTGTCAAAAGAAAATACCTATATACTAACAGAAATGATGACTGGTATTTTCGATCCTGTATTTAGTGACTACTCACCTGCTACAGGGATTAGTATTCGTTCACGTATGACACATACGTATGCCGCAAAATCTGGTTCTACCAATAGTGATCAGTGGCTTATCGGCTTTACACCAAATTTAACAGCGGGTGTTTGGAACGGCTACGACCAAGGTAAAAACCTTACTTCGAAAGAAGATTCGGCTGCAACAAAGCAAATTTGGATCGACTTTATGGAAAGCGTGAATAAAGGAACTAAAAACGAAGACTTCACAAAACCAAATGGCGTTAAAGGAGTAGTAATTGATATTGAAACAGGAAAGCTTGCAACAGATGCCTGCCCTAAACAACGTCTTGTATATTTAGAAACGAAAGATGTACCTAGTGAAAAATGTACAAACTTTGATATTCTGGATAGCAATACGTGGGGAGAATTTTGGAATATGCTACCGTTTTTCAACAATAAACAATAATGCGCAACCTTTAACGGGGCATCATCGTTTTATTTAATGAAAGCTCTCGACAAAGGCTATAGACATAAAGCGAAAAAGAAAAGCTTTCTCTTCCCCGGAGACGTGTCCGTGGGAACAGAAAGCTTTTCTTATTTTTGGTCCTGGAAAGGATGAGAATCATGGGGCATTTGGCTTGGGTTTGGGTTGTTCAAATGCCGCATAGCACTCATCACATTCTGGGACCAAGTGTCCTAGCTTACTAAAATGTAAGCTCTGAATCAAGTGTACTTTTTTTCATATCTACTTTCAACCTTATATCGAAAGCGATTGCAAAATGTCACAGATTGTTCAATCATTGTAGGTCTATTATACAAATAAGTCTTGACGTAATTGCTCCTCACTGCGCATCCATAGCTCTGGATTCAGCTCCTCTAGGAAAGAAGCTAATACTTTTTTAGACGCTTCATCCATATGGTCTACAATAATTTGTCGTTTCATCGACTTATCCATTTTATTAACGTGATCCGCCAAAATTTTATATCCACGGCGTTTTTCACGATTTACTACCATTTCACAAGCTGTTACACCAGCATAGTACGGTCCATCTGCTTTATGGTCAATCGTTACCCAAACCAACCAGTAAGGCTTCCCACCTTCTGAATCAGCACGATCGGTCGTAAATTTAATGCCCCGTTCTACATCGCTACGTGCATGCATCGCCCCAATTTCAACTGAAGCTTTCCCTTCTTCTATATCAATAATGACTGGTGACACGTTTTCAAGTGAAAGCGAACCAATACCAAATCCTTTATGGCCGTCTGTCGGGTCATTTTTTATAATGGTAAAGCCCATTTTTTGTTTTGGTTTCTCTTCATTTGCCATACTTTAATTCCCTCCATTCTGCTATTATAAAGTAAAGCATATTCTTGCGCTTTTGTGCATAAGTAAGAAGTTTATAATTTCTTATAAACTAACTATACAACATAATTCTAAAAGGAGGCACTATTATGCCATATGTAACAGTAAAAATGATTGAAAGTAGTACCGAGGAACAAAAACGCGCACTAGTAAAAGAAGTAACAGAAGCCGTTTCACGTACAGTAAACGCACCTGTTGAAAACGTAACAGTTTTCATTGAAGAAATGTCCAAAAACCATTATGGTGTGGCAGGCGTCCGCTTCAGCGATAAATAACTATAATTCGGGTAGAGCAACAGTCCGCTCTACCCATTTTTTTAGCCAAAGCATTCACGTTGCTATCCTCGATTCTTTCATATAAGGAGGTGACCTTACAATATGAACAAGCTGAAAATATCAGTACTTATTTGTTTATTGATAATCGGTCTACTACTTATTTTTATTAATCCGATTCAAAATGCAGTTATTGCGCACTTAAGTCAACAATTAAATACAACCGATTACAGTGCCAAAGATATCGAAAAGAACAATCAAGCGACAGCAGATTTTGCATTTGAAGATGTTCAATCCCTGTCCATAGCTGAAGTTTTAAAAGCACAGACACAGTTGGATAACTTACCGGTCATCGGTAGTATTGCCGTACCGACTGTAGAGCTGTCTCTTCCTATAATTAAAGGCGTCGGGAATGCCTCCCTTGCTGTTGGCGCAGGTACGATGAAGGCAAACCAAACGTTTGGGCAAGGAAATTACGCCTTAGCAGGTCATTATTTTGAAAATAAAGATATATTATTTAGTCCATTGTATAATGCAAATATTGGTGATGCGATTTACGTAACGGATTTAACAACTATTTATGAATACAAATTAACAACTAAAAAAGTGATTGCAGCAACAGATGTCTATGTCATTGACGATATCCCAAATCAAACTATTTTAACGCTTATTACATGTGCAGATAATGGCACAAAACGCCTGGCTATCCATGCAGATTTTGTGGAGCAATATCCTTTAAACGATGCACCTGCCAAGCTATCAGAAGCTTTTTAGTATAGGAAACCCCCCAAGACTGAATGGTCATGGGGGGTTATTTTATACATTATTTCATTTCTGCCTTACGACGACGTAAGAAGAACAATGCGCCTAAAACAAGCGCTACACCCGTTAGAGTAAGAGCTGTTTGATTGGCTCCATCTGTTTGAGGCAACTTACCTTGTGCCTGTAATTGCGTTTCTAAACGTTTTGCATCTGCTTTGATTTTATCTACATCAAGTGATTTTGCAATTTCTTCCTGCTCTTCTTTTGATAATTGGTTATAGTTATCAATGAAATCTTTATACGCATCTAGCGTATCTTTATTTGCAGTAGAAGTATTAATTGACGGCAAGTTTTTCCCTTGATCAATAACATCTTGTACAGTTGGTTTAGACGTATCTGTTTTTCCAGGAGCCGTTGGATCTTTTGAATCTGTTGAAGGATTCCCTGGATTACTTGGCTCTTCTGTATTTGTTGATGGATTTTCAGGATTCACCGGTTGTTCTGGATCTGGTGTTGGCTTGTTCGGATCCACCGGTTTACCTGGTTCTGGTGTTGGCTTGTTTGGATCCACCGGTTTACCTGGTTCTGGTGTTGGCTTGTTTGGATCCACTGGTTTACCTGGATCTGGTGTTGGCTTGTTCGGATCCACCGGTTTACCTGGTTCTGGTGTTGGCTTGTTTGGATCCACTGGTTTACCTGGTTCTGGTGGTGTTGAACCACCGCCACCGCCTCCACCGTTATCACCTGGTAATGACGGTTTTACAAGTGCCGAACATGTATCTTTTACAACGAAAGAGCCAATTAAACGACTTCCTTCATATACATTGTACGTTCCTTGTTGAATTGCTTTATCTGGTAAAACAATAGTTCCAGCAACAGACGTTGTTAGCTTGTCGTTACCATTCGCATCTTTAATTGTATTTCCTTTCACATCTTTCACAGTGACTATCGCATTTGCAAGAGGTGTACCAAATGCAGTTTGTACAGTCAATGTAAACGAAGGACATGTAGGTGCTGCTACAATTTCCGCATGACAATTAACGGAATATTGAACTGTAATTTGACCAATAAATAGGTCACCTTGATACACGCTATAGTCCCCTGAAGGAATATCTTGAGATGGCATCGTCACTTGACCTAGTGCGTCTGTTGTTTTGTTTGAAGCAATTGTTGCGCCGTTTTTATCTTTAATCATAATGTTACTTACATTCGGGCGAACATTACCGTTTTCATCTTTCACCGTTAATGTAAAGATTGGACAAGACGGTGCTGGTTGCACTGTTGCTGCACAGTCAACATTCGATTGGAAGCTACCATTTTCTTTGCCATTGACTTCAACTTTATAAATACCTGGTTGCAGATTTGTTAATTCCAGCACACCATTCGTTGTTGTTTTTGTCGCAACAATTTTATCATCTGCATCTTTCACTGTTACAGAAGTACCGTCCGCAACTAAGTTGCCATCAACATCCTTAACAGTTAGTTTAAACGTTTCACATTTTGGTGCTTGTGTAATCGCAGTTTCACAATTCCCTTTGTATGAGATATCAACTGTACTTAAAAATTGATTGCCCTCATATAAATAGTATTCTCCTGCTTTAACACCATTTACATCTTGAATTGACGGCACTGTAAACTTACCGTCTTTATCAGTTGTTACAGTTACAATTTCGCTACCCGTTGAATCTTTCAACGTGACAGTTACTCCTGCACGAGGTACATCAACTCCAGCTTTTTTCTCATTTAATGTAATTGTAAATGCTGGACAAGCTGGTATTGGTGCAATTTCATCTTTACAGCCATCTGTATATTTCACAGTTACATTTCCAATTTTTGTATCATTCGCATCATAAACATCGTATTGTCCTGCTAATACAGTGTTCGGCACTTTTACAACACCATTAGTAGTTGCACCCGTGTATTTCACTGTACCGTTTGCATCTTTCAATGTTACATTTTGGTCTGCTATTGCAGAACCATCTAGATCTTTAATTGTTAATTCAAATTCTTTACACGCATTTGCTGGTGGCGCAATATCTTCAACGTTAACAATTGTATAAGGTTTCTTTGTAACCTCGAAGTTGTTGCTATCATTAAACCTTACTTCAACTGTTGAAACTGCTTTATAGCCTGCAGGTGTTGTTTCTTCTAGTTTATAAATACCGTAGCGTAAATTTTCGAATGAAAGTTCACCATCAACTGTCGACCCTTCTGCTAAGACAATGGATTTGTCACGGTTATATAACTTGAATTCTACGCCATCAAGTGTTTTTGTTGCACCTGTATTCGGATTTACACCTTGTTTCTTAATTTTAAACGTTCCCTTTTTAGCTGAAGCGTTTGTATCAGATGTACTGTACTTAAATAACTTGTTATCTCCACCTGTAGCGGATGTACCTGCGGAAGTAGCACCTGCATAGTTAATGGATGCATTATTCGATACATTTTCACCCGCGTTCGGGTCACCCATAAAGTACGTTTTGTATTTAATAATATAGCCCTTACCATCGACATTTCCTAAATCTAATGTAAAGGTACCATCTGGCTGTACTTGAATATCGCTAGGACTAATCGCAGTTGCTGTACCAACGTTTTGTGATTTTCCTGTGGCATTTAACTTAATTTCTTGCTTTGTAAATGTGTTAGTTAATAGCTTTTGGTTAGCTGAAGGCGTATCCGTTAACGTAATATTACCTAGCTTTGAGTTGGATTCGTTAATCGTGACTGTCCATTCAATCGTATCTGATGTTGGTTGAGGACTAGCTGTCTTAGTAATTAACTTGTTCGCTTTATCTGTAATCGTTGCGATTGCATCATACGAATATTTACCATTATCTGGAGTATCTAAAACGGCACTATTCGTATATTTTCGAGCATCCGTACTTCCATTTCCATAAACATCATCTGAATCTTTTGATTTGTACTCTATTAGGTACGCTTCATTATTTTCTCCAGCCGTTAACCCTGTAAATGTAAGTTCATAACTTGTCACATTGCCTTGGGCATCTTGTGTAACAGATTTCACATCCCATTTAGTAGGATCTAATGGCGCATCTTTTGTTCCTCTTTCATCATTCACACCTAATTTTAAAAGATTTACAGTAATAGCATCTTTTAAACTTTGACCATCTGGAACAATAATATGGTGTCCTGTACCTAATGTATCTATTAGTTTTGCACCTTCGATGTTTTGCTTATTAATGTTAATACCAATTTTCCAAGAAAATTCTTGTTTACTATTATCGACAATTGCATTGTCTTTATAACCATTTTTACCTGTAGGCGATGTTGCGGATGGTTTATAGCTAGCACTTTTTTGCGCTTTATTATTTGTACTTGTTTGACCATCCCACGTAGCATCTGCTACATTGTCATAGCTTTGTGCCACGCCACCGTTTGATTCAATATCAAACTTTGTTTTGTATTCAATTGTTACAGTTCCTGAAGGGATCGATGAGAATGTCATTGTAAATGCTTCGTCTCCGATTTCTCCTCCATTATTAATTGTTGGTGCACTACTATTTGTAACATGGAATACTTTACTCGAACCATCCCACGATGTTAACTTATGCTTCAACGTTTTACCGCTCGCATTTTTCGTTGAAATAGTATCTGCAATGACAAAGTTTGTTAATGGTTTTTCAGCATTAATTGTTAGTTTCCAAGTAATTGTTTTGTTGACATAGTCAATTGCGCCACGTTCTTTGCTAAAGATATTTGATACAATGCTTACAGTATCTGATGACGAACTATCATCATCTAAGCGCTTTACAGTATTGGTGATACTCCCTGCATTTGCATCTGTGACAAATTCTTGATCAAAGTCTGTATTATACTTAATCAAATAGGCTGCACGCGGATTAGCAGCAACATCTTTAGAAAAATCAATAGTAAATCCTTGCGCAGTATCATCACTTAATGCATAATCTGTATCTTTTGTTAACAGTGTTTCTGACGCTGCTGTTTGACCATCATCATTTAACGTTACACGATACACTTGGAAATTAGCATCATATTGTATATTGTGCTTTGCCCCATTATTGTTTGCTGGAATGGTATCAGTTAATGATTGGGAAGATTTTTTGCTAAGATCTTCTCCTAACCAGTTATACTTAATCTCCCAAGATGCTTCGTATTTATTATTCGCTTTAATAGTTTTTAGTAAAGCTGGGCCATACGGGATATTTACTTGTCCTGGACTTGTCTTAGTAACGCCGTTATTTGTGAATTCTGCTGTGTTCTTATACGTCATATTGGAGCTTGTTGGATCTGCTGTAACTTTCGTTTTATACGTTAGTTTGTAGGCAAAACCTCCCGCATCCAAATTGACAGGGAATGCTGTTGAACCACTGTCATAACTTACTGGCGCTCCTGGATTACTTTTGTTAATACCATTTAAGCCGATTGGATATTTCTCAACTACTAAACTACCTGCTATAAATGCATGATTTGCATCTGGCGTATCGTCTACTGTAGCACCTGAAACAATTGGTTTACCTTCTGTGTTGACCCAGACTGTCCAATCAATTTCAGCGCCATCCGCTTCACGTGTAATTGTACCGGAAGATTTAGTGATCGGCTCACCACTACCAGTAGGCTGAAATATAAACGGTAACGTAATATCTGCTTTGCCTAACACAGGCATTACTAATTCTTGATCAAGTTTAGACTCGTCTTGGAAATTACCAAACTTGGCCATAAAATCAAATTCAATCTCTCCATCAACACCGTCTTCGATGTCACTCTCTAATGTTACGAGTATTTTACCAGCAGAATAGCTATACGAATATGTAGCGTATTCCGTAGTTTTCGAACCTGAAAACGAGTTACCTACTTGCTCAATCATATATTGTGGTAAATCAAACGTAAATGTAGAACCTACACCATAGCCCTGCGTAGGCTTCACATCAAATACATAGTTTAAATAAACTGTGTCACCTTTTTTGGTGCAGCGTCGGCTGGAATTTGTGATGAGTTCTCGATTACCTCGCCTGTTGGACCAGTTAGTCGAATACCCGCAGATACAGCACTTACATCACCTTGCATATCACCAGCAGTTAACGCTAATGGTGCTATGTTCATAGGTGCTATTTCCGGTGTCGTTGCGTCAGTCGCCTCTTCACTTGGCTTTGCTTCACCTTCAGCTCCGTCAACTTTGTCAGATTCATCCGGTGGTGTCACGGTTGAATTATCCGTGCCCCCCGTATTAGCATCAGTCCCATCAACTTCCCCTGTATCACCAGGTGTTGGCACTGTTGCATCCGGATTACCTGTGTCACCAGGTGTCGGTACTGTTGCATCTGGATCGCCTGCGTCACCAGGTGTCGGCACTGTTGCATCTAGATTGCCTGTGTCCGGCGAATTAGACGTAGTTTCACCAGTTTCAGCTTCAACTGCTGGAGGTACAGAAGAACCTGTATCTTCTGCAAGTACGGAAATCGGTGACAGTACCGTTTGGAACACTAGCAACAATGTAATGATTGCTAAATTTAATTTTTTCATGTTTCTCTCCCTTTTTAAGTTCAGAGAGATCCCTTAAAGTGTTTGCGGACGACATGTAAGTTTTCACACTATGCGAAAACTTTGCTACAAACATTCGGTTTGCCCCTCTTCCCCTCTAATAACGTGTCGTCTCATTGATACATAAGAACCTTTCATCACTCGGTACACATACCGTTTTTGTATCGAAAACTGGTGTGTGGCGCCTCTGCTGTATAGAATGGCTTCACCCCCTTTTGGTTTTCATTCATTATAAGAAATGATTCTAAACAAATTCTAAACATTGCCATTTTTTTCATTAACAATTCCTATATTAATGACATCTTCACTAATCGAATATGTATTTGTGCACAAGAAAAAGCACTAAACCGTAACTATTTTCTAGTTAGTTTAGTGCTTTTGTATTACTAATATAAAATAAGGCGTTTATATATAACCAAATTAGATAGATTTACACTTGATTTTTAATGTATTTGTAATAACTTTATAATTTGCTGTTTCACTGATGCTTGTGTACTAGAATCCTCTAATATATCAAGTGGAAAATATACTTTATGATCTCGTTTCATGCGTCCTGAAATGGAATCAACGATAATAGATTCGCGTGATAATTCACGTAATTCTCCGTTTTTCATTTCTAAAAAGATAGGGACTCGTACTTCTTCCTCACCTGGTCGATAAAAATCGTAAGGGAGATCTGCCGTTGTATCATGGACAAGGTAGTAGTCTGGATTGATGTCTGCTTGTTTAAATAACGCTTGTAACTTTTGATATTTTTCCAGTTCTACTCCTGGATCTAAATCAATGTATTGGAATAGCTTACGATTCACAAAACGGCGACTTAAATCACTTAATATCGCATCATCCTCTTGCATCCATAATTGAAAATATGTAAACAGAATACTTTCATCTAGGGCAAGGTAATCTTCCAACGTAATCGTATTTTGGAAAAATGCCAAAAAATGTGTAGGCTCATGCTTAAACTTATAGCCTGCATTACTTAATTGCTTCGCTCGCTTTAAAATATTATTCAAAATTACTTCTGCACTTCGCGATACAGGATGGAAATAGATTTGTAAGTACATTTGATAGCGACTCATAATATAATCTTCTACAGCATGCATGCCGGTTGCTTTAATTACTACTTGATTTTTACGTGGACGCATTACGCGTAATATACGTTCCATATCAAAATGACCATAGCTTACACCTGTAAAATAGGCGTCACGTTGTAAGTAATCCATACGATCCGCATCAATTTGGCTTGATATTAAGCTAATAACTTGTTTGTTCGGATACGTTTTTTCAATTACTTGTGATACTTTTTCAGGAAAGTCGGGTGCAACTTTTTTTAGCACCGCATGTACTTCCGTATCCCCAAGCAAAATTTGTCTTGTGTAAAATTCATGATCTAACTCAAACACATTTTCAAATGCATGTGAAAATGGACCATGTCCTAAATCATGTAATAGGGCTGCACAAAGCACTAGCAGTCGCTCGTCTTCATCCCAATCAGGGCGACCTACAAAAACATCATCGATAATGCGACGCACAATTTCATAAACACCAAGTGAATGACTAAAGCGACTATGCTCTGCTCCGTGGAATACTAAAAACGTAGTGCCTAGTTGGCGAATTCTACGCAAACGTTGAAATTCTCTTGTTCCTACTAAATCCCAAATAACTTGATCTCGTACATGTACATAACGATGTACAGGATCTTTAAATACTTTTTCTTCTTGTAATTTTGCCTTTGCATAATGTGTCATTTGTACAGCACCTCCATTTCATCTTTCTTCTATTATATGCAAACATTATAGAACTAGCATAGAGATTACACTGTAATTATAGAGACTATCAACCTAATTAAACGTAATTTCCACTTCATACAGGTTATTATCGTCCTAAAACAAACAAAAACTACCTTCAGCCGTGTGAAGATAGTCTTTTATTACTTATTCTTTAATTTAGCTAAAACTTTTTCCATTAGTTCTTCTTCCGTTAATGCAGCAACAGGGCGACTATTTACAAATGTAAATGTTTTTTTGACCTGTACGCAATAAGAGTGACAGCCAATTTCGATGGTTGCATCAGGATCGATTTCCTTTAATTTTGGAATTAACGTTTTTAAGTTAACTACTTGACATTCATCGCAAACTTTAAATTCGTTTGCCATTTTGTCAACAACCCTTTCTATATAGTATTTTTCAATAAAATTATCTAATGTCCGCATAACCTTCACATATTTAAGTATGTAGCATACGCACAAACCTACAATCGGTATTGTATCGTATTATTCCCCTTGTATTCAAGCATAATTCCTTTCACATAGATGAATAAAAGGTTAAAAGATTGGTCATGCTAGACATAAATAAAGAAATTCCAAATAAAGGTGGGAGGATTTTATAATGAGTAAAGTAAGACAAGATGCTTGGTTAGAAGAAAATGATGAATTGCTAGCAGAGGCAGTAATTCGTCACGTAACGGAAGGTAGTACACAATTAAATGCTTTTGAAGAAGCTGGTGATGCGTTAAATCGTACGGCGGCTGCATGTGGTTTCCGTTGGAATGCAGTTGTCCGTAAAGCTTATGAGGAGCAACTAGCTGAGGCGAAAAAAGAAAGAAAAGAGAGAATGCGAGTGTTGGGTGCACCAGCAAGACGTCGTTCCACAAATATGTTTACAATAAATAATAGTGATACAGATAGCAAGTCAATTCCTCTATCTGCCCTATCACTTGATATTGTCATAGCATATTTACTACGTTTACAACATTCTGGTGAAATAGGTAATGAGTCTTCAAAATGGAGACAACTTGTGCACGTAACATCCGAGAAAAATAAAAAGCTAGAGAAAACAATTGCTCAGCTTGAAGAAGAAAACCGTGCAATTCGTAAAGATTATGAGCAGTTTGTCCAAATTATGAACCGCGCTAGACGCCTTGTAACGCTAGATGAAGAGGAAGAACGTATTGCTCCGGTTTTTAAAATGGAGAAAAACGGAAATCTAGTTATTAGTGGTCCAACCTATCAAAAAGAAAATGGCGATGTGCTTAGTTAGCACCATCGCTTTTTTTGCTAGAAAATATGATTACATTTACTTCAACGCAAGCATTTTGGCATTTCGCTCTAATACCCGTTGTAAATAAAATGCATATAATGGTAATTCTTCATCATGAAATGGCTCTAACCGAACTTCTTCAGCCATTGTATGCAGCATTTGCTGTAAACGAATGACTACGTCTTTGACTGTTAAAGAGGCATCCACTAATTCACTTAACGAAGCCATTACATCTGGTAGTATTTGAGGATACGTAAATTTCGTTACCTCTCCTTGTAAACTTTCAGCGTAAAAATCACGAATTAGTGCCGCACGCTCCGCTCCGCTTCCTTCAATACATAAATAAATTTGCACTGCTACACCTTGTCGTAATCTTCTTTGGGAAATACCTGCAAATTTCTTGCCTTCAATACTTAAATCATAGGAACCTGGGCAATAGGAGCCGACAATTTCATAGGCTTCGATTTTATCAGCAGCTTCAGGAAATAGTGCTTTAATCAGCGCAACCATGACATCATAGCCATCATTAATGCCAATGGCTGTTGTTTGTTCAGATAAAACAACTGATATATTTAGTATCCCTTCATCCAGCACAACGGCAAGACCACCTGAATTGCGAACAATGGGATGATAACCTCGCTTCTCAAGCAACTTCATGCCTTGCTGTACATAAGGTAACCGATGATCTTGAATGCCAAGTACAACTGACGCATTATGTACCCACGTACGGATAGTCGGTGGTGATACGAGCTGTCCTACCAATTGACATAATGTATCATCTGTTGCAAATGATTCAAGGGGGCTGCTATTTATTAAGCTGATAGATTGATCATAAAAACGCCAAATGGGCTGTTGTAAATTACTGTTCATGTATTTTAAAGCTCCTCTATTTCCATCATCTTTTCTCTTTAGCATACATTATCCATAGATGGTGTCAAATTCGTGAAAATCAATCATGAATTTAGGGATTTTGTACAAACTATGATAAACTAAATTAAGAATGATTTTCACTTATAAAGGAGTGCTTTGCATAATGAATGAAGCAGCAATTACATTAGACGGTTGGTACGCTTTACATGATTTCCGCTCAATCGACTGGGCTTCTTGGAAACTTGTATCCGCAGAAGAACGTCAAGCAGCAGTTGAAGAATTTATTGCTTATTTAGAAAAGTTAAATGAAGCAGATGTTGCTAAAACAGGTGCTCATGCTTTCTACGCGATTGTTGGTCAAAAGGCCGACTTTATGATTATGACACTACGCGAAACAATGGATGAATTACAAGAGCTGGAAGCGGAATTTAATAAATTAGCTATTGCTGATTTTACTATTCCTACATATTCTTATGTATCTGTTGTTGAGCTTTCAAACTACTTAGCTGGTGAGTCAAACGAAGACCCATACCAAAATCCACATGTCCGTGCACGACTATACCCTGAACTACCTCGTTCTAAGTATGTTTGCTTCTATCCAATGGACAAACGTCGCCAAGGGAATGATAACTGGTACATGCTATCAATGGACGAGCGTAAGTCATTAATGCGTTCTCACGGTATGATTGGTCGTGGCTATGCTGGTAAAGTAAAACAAATTATCACTGGTTCTGTAGGTTTTGACGACCACGAATGGGGCGTTACACTATTTGCAGATGACGTATTACAGTTCAAAAAACTAGTTTATGAAATGCGTTTTGACGAAGTTTCTGCTCGTTACGGTGAGTTCGGTGAATTTTTCGTCGGCAACCTACTTGATAACGAAAAATTGGTTAATTTCCTATCAGTTAAATAAAAAAACGCGAGTCCATACAGAATGGGCTCGCATTTTTTATATTTCATTTTCCTCACTGTATTCAGATTCTACTATTAAAATAATGGTATGAATAAAAAATCCAATAAGAATCATGAAAAATACTAAATACCAATCATATGGCTGATCATAATACTCAGCAATTCCAACAGCCATAAATGCACTTGCGATAATGGCTACAAACATACCGAAAATACGCATTGTACTACTCCTTTTTATAAAAACAATAATCAGTTTCACTTTAGTATGTCACAATGCATTTTCAATATACTTGCAAATCATAAGTTTTTTCACATTTTTTCGCAAAAAGATAATAAAAATTTTATCGCATTATTCAAGTGGGAAGAACAAATACATCTTCTTGTTAATTGTACTGAGGCTGGGACAAAACTAAAAAAATTTAAGGAGCAGAGGAAAGGGATTCATAAATTTTTGGTATATGGAGACTTAGCTATTCTTGCTTTTGCAATAAATAAAAAATTAGAAGTGTTTACTAGTTGTTGGTAGCGGAGGCGGTGACTCCTGCGGGACAGCACAGAACGTAAGACGCGGGCATTCCGCGCGATAGCGAGGGTTGCGGCTTACTGTGCTGAGCGGAAAGCACCACCGAAGCGGACAACAACGGCGCAGCAAAAAAGTGTTAGATTGACTGCCATCAATTTAACACTTTTTCTCTTTTGTACCAGCCTCTTATGAATGGGACATTACGTAAAGCTTTAAGAGCTTTCATCCTTCACTTTTAAAATAATAATAATCGTATTTATGAAAAAACCTACCAAGATTATTACTATAAAAAGATACCAATGGAGGGGTTGACCATAGATATTCCCAAGCAAAAATGCGAGCACTGCACTTACTAAAATTGCAACCCAAACACCTTTCTCCATCTCTCGTCACCTCACATGTATTCATACACATGCAATTTTCTCTTATAATCCCCTAATGTAATGTTTATTTTATCTTTACCCCATTGAATATAGTAACTATCGTAAAACCACCTTTTATTGACGGACTCCCCCGTTATTACTAATATATGCTTCATCATTTTGATTTGTGAATTTCTTTCTTATCAAAATTGAACATGTCTACAATACCTTCATGCATATACTGTTTGCGAGGAGGTTTGAAAATCGCTGTAATAAAGACGAATGATGCACAAACAGCTTTGCTTGCAAGGCTTATGCGTGCGGAAGCTGAAGGCGAAGGTGAATTAGGCATGCTGATGGTCGGCAATGTTGGCGTCAATCGTGTACGAGCAGATTGTCTAGATTTTGGTGATATTCGAACACTGGAACAAATGGTTTATCAACGACCAGGGGGGTTTGAAGCAACAACAAAAAGTTATTTTTATCAACGGGCACGTGAACAAGATCTTCGATTAGCAAAAAGGGTTATTGAAGGTGAAAGATTTCATCCGGCTACCCGCTCTCTGTGGTTTTTCCGACCTGCGGGTGACTGCCCTGCACAATGGTATGGACAGTGGAATACAGGACGTTTCAAATCGCATTGCTTCTTCTCTCCAACGGAAGAAGATTGCCCTCAAATTTAAATGAAAGAAGGTTGATACTTATGATGCCTTACTATTGGACACCGACAACACAGCAACAAATGACGCCTCCTCCAGTGACGCTTCCAAGCGGACGGCCACCTGGACGTGAGGAATCGTATATTGAAAACATCTTACGTTTGAATCGAGGAAAACCTGGTACTTTCCACTTTTCCTTCGAACATGCTGTTGAGCAAGGGAAAAATACCAAGACTGTACGAGGTGTTGTAGAAGCTGCGGGTCGGGATCACGTTATTTTACGAGAAATCAAATCGAATCATCGTTTTTTATTCCCAATGATTTACTTTGATTTTGCTGAATACGATGAGGAAATGTCTTATTTCAATCAAAATCCATAACTGAAATGAGGTTAGAAAAAAAGAAAAAGTGTTAGATTGACGCAATCAATCTAACACTTTTTTGCCGCGCAGTTGTTATCCGATTCTACAACTACCAGCAACTATTCATTTTCTTCTGATGTTTTTTGTAAATATTGTAAAGTCGCTTTTCCTAATGTTTTTGCTGCAATGAGCATTGCACGTTCATCAAAATCAAAGCGGGCATGATGATGTGGATAGGCTGTTTGCCATTCGGGCTTTTTGGCACCTGTAAAGAAAAACGCACCAGGCACTTGTTCAAGATAATATGCAAAATCCTCCCCAATCATAAACGGCGGACATGTAATGACATTTTCCACCCCTGGAATTTCTGCCGCAAGCTGGGCAACAAATTGGGTTTCATTTGCATGATTATAGACAGGAGGATATCCTCTTGTATAACGATATTCATAACTTGCTCCGAAGGCAAGACAAGTAGCTTTTAAGACTGCTTCAAGCTCTTGTTCCATTTGTGTACGCACCTGCTCCTCAAATGTCCGTACTGTACCAGTTAATGCCACTCGTTCTGCAATAACATTAAATGGATTAATGGCTTCAAAATGCCCAATTGTCAAAACTGCTGATTTTAATGGATCTATTCGTCGAGCGACTAATTGCTGGGCATTGATAACAAATTGAGAGGCTAGTACAACCGCATCGATGGAATGGTGTGGTTCTGCTCCATGGCCACCTTTTCCTTGAATAAGAATTTCTGCTTTATCGGCGGCTGCCATTATAGCTCCTTCTCTTACTAATATATCCCCAAGTGGTGTTGGTGCCCATAAATGTGTCCCAAAGATCACATCTACCCCATCTAGGCAACCATCTTCAATCATCGGCTTTGCCCCGCCTGGTGCAACTTCCTCCGCATGTTGATGAATAAACACAACATTACCTACTAGGTCATCCTTCATTGCATTAAGTGCTTTAGCCAACCCAAGTAAAGTGGCTGTATGTCCATCATGTCCACATGCATGCATTTTACCGTCGATTAATGATTTATAAGGCACATCATTTTCTTCTTGAATAGCTAATGCATCAAAATCAGCACGTAACGCTACTGTTTGTCCTGTCTTTGCACCGCGTAACGTTGCCACAACGCCTCGTCCACCTACTTGTTCCCGTACTTCATGCCCTAACGCTCTATGAAAAGCTGCTATGTATGCAGGTGTTTCCACTTCTTCAAAAGATATTTCCGGATACTGATGTAGATGACGACGAATTGCTACCATCTCCTCATAGCCATCATCCAATAACGTAAATAATTTTTCCATATACCATTAACCTCGCTTTCTACTGTCGTTCCTTTTTTAGTAATACCAGTGTACCCTACAAATCCTTACAAAAACAATAGGAATTAATATAATGAAAATGCTGTTCCTATTGTGGAAAGACGTTCTATTGATAAAAAAATAGTATGCCAGTTTACCTAGCATACTATTTTAAAGTTTAGGGACATACCCTCGTTACATATTTTTTATACAAATAACTGTGAGGAAAAATTCATTTATCATTTTGCATGTTTTAACGCACTAACGATAATTAGCACCCAACCAGCTAAAAATAACACACCACCAATTGGTGTAATTGCCCCTAATACTTTAATGCCACTTACCGCTAACACATATAAACTTCCTGCAAAAAAAACAATACCTAAATTAAAGAAAATACCTGCTAACTTTAATTGTTTTACCTCACCTAGTAATTTAGAGCTCATTAAAAGACCGATGACTAGCAGACCTGTAGCATGGAACATTTGGTATTGCACAGCTGTTTCCCAAATGCTAAGACCGTATTCATCTACAACATCTTTTAATGCATGTGCACCAAATGCACCTAGTGCCACTGCTAAAAAGCCATGAAGTGCACCTGTGACAATAAATTTTTTCATCGTTATTTACCCTACCTTTTTTCTAATACTCAATTTTTTAGTCTAATGTTGCCAGCAATAATTAAAAATCAAAGATTGAATCACCATTTGCACCATCATCATGTTGGATTTTTGCGGTATATAAATTGGATGGCTTTTGTTCAGTAGCTAACATTTGCGGTATAGGTTTTGACTGAACATTGGAAGTTTCAATAGGTAAATCCAGCACTACATCGCATAATGCCCGAATAGCTGTCAGTGCTTCACGCATTTGCTGTTCATTCGTTGCATTTTTTACACTAGCTAATTGTTTTTCAAGCTGCTGTATGACAGCTTCATATGATATCATTGCGCTCTCTCACCTTCTGCTTTTGGCACGAATTTTAGGCAGTTCATACCAGACGATTGTTTAACAACAACTGATGGCATTTGCTTCGTTTTAAAGCCATATGCCACACAAGCACGCGGTGTTTGCGGGTCCCACGTTACTTTGAAATATTGACATTTAAAACAATTTACCTGCATCGCTGTGCCCCTCTTTCTTCTATTATAAACTGTACCATGATTTTTCTAGTGTATAAAGCAAACGATTTGTGCCACTTTATACTAAACACCAATCAATCGGTTGCTCTCCCCACGCCAGTAGTTGTGCATTGACTTGTGAATACGGTTTGCTACCAAAAAAGCCTCTATATGCACTTAATGGACTCGGATGTGGCGCTTCTAAGATGACATGTGGGGTTGCGTACTGATGAATTATTTGCTTTTTACGCTGCGCAGGCTTGCCCCATAGCACAAAGATGATTGGTTTTTGTCGTGCTGCAAGTTTATCAATAACCGTATCCGTAAACTGTTCCCAGCCTTGCTCCTTATGGGAGTGAGCTTGTCCTGCTCTTACTGTCAGCACTGTATTTAAAAGCATTACACCCTGCTCCGCCCATTTCGTCAAGGTGCCATGCTGTGGTATTGGACAACCAATATCATCTTGTAATTCCTGTAGCATATTGCGTAAGCTTGGTGGATGTGGGACATTGGGCTTTACAGAAAAGCTTAGACCATGCGCTTGATTCGGTCCATGGTACGGGTCTTGTCCTAAGATTACCACTTTTACATCATGATAAGCTGTGCAATAAAATGCATTCATAACATCATGCATTGGTGGATAAATGGTCTGTGTCGAATATTCATGGGCCACAAATTGACGTAAACGTTGATAATATGGTTTTTCTAATTCTTCTGCTAGTATTGTTTGCCAATCATTTGGGAATACTTCTTTCATTGAAATGCCCCTTTCTTTTATTTACAACGGTACAAAAAAATAACGTGTTATTCAAGTTTCAATTGATACTGACCATATAAAAATATTGATTTCTGACTATTTTTACAGAATCAGATTAAGACTATACTAAACGGTAGATTAAACTATTCTTTCATGAAGGAGATCTTTCACATGGCTCTTAAAAAAACTTTAACAATCGCAGGTTCAGATACATCTGGCGGCGCAGGCATGCAAGCCGACCTTAAAACTTTCCAAGAACATGGCACATACGGGATGGTGGCATTAACAGTAGTTGTGACAATGGATCCAAATGGATGGACACATAATGTAACGCCATTGCCAACAGAGCTTCTTCAAAAACAAATTGATACAGCATTATCAACAGGCATTGATGCAGTAAAAACAGGTATGCTTTCAACTGAGGAGATTATTCGTATAGCTGGTGAGGCGATCGCCAAGTCTGGTACTTCAAATGTTGTGATTGATCCTGTTATGGTATGCAAAGGGGATGACGAGGTTTTAAACCCTGGCAACACTGACGCTATGATTCAGCACTTGCTACCGCTTGCTGCCGTGACAACACCAAACCTTTTTGAAGCTGGACAATTAGCTGGTACAGGTACACCAAAGTCAATTGATGAGATGAAAACAGCGGCCAAAAAAATTCATGAACTAGGTGCAAAAGCAGTTGTCATTAAAGGCGGAAAAGCATTAGCAACTGAAAAAGCAACAGACTTATTTTTTGATGGTGCAACATTCTACTTATTAGAATCAGAAAAAGTCGCTTCTACGTTTAACCACGGTGCAGGCTGTACATTCGCTGCCTCTGTGACAGCTAATCTTGCCAATGGACTATCTGTCAAAGAAGCTGTAATTGAAGCAAAAGAATTTGTATCGGCTGCCATCGCACATGGTTGGGCGTTAAATGATTATGTAGGACCAGTTATGCATGGTGCTAAGTCTCGATTTGGTGCTCCAGCAGTTACTGTAACTGAAATTTAATAAACCGTAAAAAAGAAAAAGAGGCTAGGGCAAAAGAGAAAAAGTGTTAGATTGATGGCGGTCAATCTAACACTTTTTTGCTGAGCAGGAGTCACCTCCTTCGCTACCAACAACTAGTGAACCCTTTTAATTTTTTATTTATTGCAAAAGCAAGAATAACTAAGTTAGCTATGTTCTCCATATAGCAAAAATTTATGAACACTTTTCCTCTGTTCCTTAAATTTTTCTACTTATGTCCCAGCCACTTTTTTGCGTAAATCGGTAGACGCTTGCCGAAAGGTTTACCAGCGTTTTTTTCTAGCTTATCAGCGATTTATGAGCTTTTACCAGCGTTTTCTCGTCGCTTACCCGCGAAGTACTGGCTTTTACCGGCGTTTCCCCTCTATTTACACTTTACATGTAATTTTCCATCAGTTCGAGCCGATAATCCCATGGATCATTCATGGATATAAAACTAGCTAATGCCTTGCTTTCTTTTTTGCGCTCAGCCCGCACTTTTGCTCTTTCAGAAGCAGTCTCGTGCAATTTTGTTTCCTCAACTGTTTCAGGTATAACGCGTGGTACTGCAGCATACTGATTTTGTTCATCTAGTGCTACAAAGGTTAATAAAGCAGTGGCTGCAACTTTACGTTCACCTGTTTTTAAATTTTCGGAGATGACTTTCACAAACACCTCCATCGAGGAAGTTCCAGTCCATGTTACATATGACTCAAAATAGACAGAATCTGTAGGACGAATCGGATGTAAGAAATCGACCGAATCGGTGGAAGCAGTGACACAATCTCTCCGACTATGCTTAGCAGCGGAAATTGATGCGACCTGATCAATATCGCTCATTAAACGACCACCAAAAAGAGTATTATGATTGTTTACATCATTCGGAAAAACACGACTTGTCCGCATAACCCTTGATTCCTTACAAAACTTATAATCTTTTATCACATCAATTCCCCCTATTACTTTTTTCTACTATAATGCAATATATTTCTAAAAAAAGCAATTAAATTATCTGAATATTACAATACTTTACATTTGCATAATAAAAGCGGACAAGAAACCTTAGCACAACACATGCCATATATTAGCTGTATATGGGAGGGAGACGTATGAAAAAACATAAATCTGAGGAGACAACTGAAGAATCACGCTTGTTAGCTGGAGAAATAACATCTTCTAAAATGGAAGTAATCGCTTCAATTGTATTAACCCTCGGGTATTCACTATCCACCCTCGCAACGATATTAGCGTTACAAGAGGAAGAGGAAGATGCGCAATTACTCGCTTCCAATTCACAAGATCAAAATCAACAATTTAAACAAATGTGTAAACAACTACAAAATGTTAATAATCGTTTAGAATCCATTGAAAAGAAACTTAATCGTTTTTAAAAGAGACATATCTTACTCCCACACGCTCCCCGATTAACCTTAGGAAGCTTTAAGAGCAATCTGATTTTGATGCCCATTATTGCAAAAAAACCACAATTCTCCGTCATAAAAGAGAATTGTGGCTTTTTTACTATACTATGATAATGAGCTTTCATGTCTTCTTTGCACGCTACAGCCCTATACCAGATGGAGAAGGACGTCATCTATTGTACCAAGATAGAAATCGTTTTTGTCTAGCTTATATTCCCCTTCTGCATGGTGAACTGTCACTCTACGTGTGAAGAAGTCAAATATGCAACATCTTTTCGTATTGTGAAACCGCATACAAAATAAAACGACACTTTTTGTACAAATTTGCTTTCACACTTTATATATTGATACATCGCAATAACTTTTTCAAGAATTTTGCTTAAAGAAATTGCAAGGGAATTATAGCCATTTTCAATCCCTATTTCTATCCAATTTTCAAACACTCCACAAAAGAACCCAACATAAATTTGTCATAAAAAGGGCATTCAATTTCCCTTTATGACCTTTTTTGACTATACTTAATAAAGAAATAATCGAGAGGAGTGTTAAGATGCAAGAAGTACAAGTAGAGACGTTGCAGGAATTATTGAATTCTTTCGCCAACAAAGACGTTTATATTCATCTTGAGACGACAAACGGTTCTTACGCAGCACACTACGATGAAAAATTTTTTAATGCTGGGGCTTTTATTCGTAATGCCAAAATTAATTACGAACTGGCTAAAGTAGTGGATGACTCTCCACATCGTGTCGGTTTAAAAATGGCACATGGTTGGGTTTATGCTCAAGGTATTACACATTATGAATTAGATGATTTAGGCCTTTTGTTAATGGCTGGACTAGACTATTCAGGTAAATTGGCGATAGCACTGGAAATTAGCGAAACGCCATTTACTTATTAAGGGGGACGACTATTTGAATTTACAACCACAACGTCATATTTTAATTGTTTACCCTCACCCAGATGATGAGGCTTTTTCAGTTGCTGGAACGATTGCCTATTATACTAAAAAGATGAATACACCTGTTACATATGCCTGTTTAACATTAGGTGAAATGGGTCGTAATTTAGGAAATCCACCATTTGCTACGCGTGAATCGTTGCCAGAAATACGCCGCAAGGAGCTTGTCGCTGCTGCTGACGCTATGGGCATTCAAGATTTACGTATGCTAGGCTTACGCGATAAAACAATTGAATTTGAAGACGACGAAAAAATGGTCAAGCTTGTAGAAGGTTTAATTGAAGAATTAATGCCTTCGCTTATTTTTACTTTCCTTCCTGGCTTCGCCGTGCACCCTGACCATGAAGCAACTGCACGGGCCGTTGTAGAGGCTGTGCGTCGCATGCCTAAAGCAGCGCGACCTCAAATTTTCGGCTGCGCCTTTGCTAACGATACAATTGCTAAAAATGGTGAACCACATGTCGAAATCGACATCCGTGAAATGAAGATGGATAAAGTAAAGGCTTTACAAGCGCATGCTTCTCAAACTGGTTGGATGATGCAAGAAACAGAAAAACGCATTGATGACGGCGAGCCAATGAGCGAGAGCTGGCTGAATGTTGAAAAGTTCTACATTGTTAACCCTGATAATTATGTAAAATAATACAAAAAAGCGGTTGTAACCTTTTAAGGCACAACCGCTTTTATTTAGCTATTTTTAATTTATTAAACACATGGATAACCATCGTCAAACCAAAGGCAATGACTAAAATAATAAAAAATAAATAATGCGGTACATATATACCAAATACAGTCACTAACATTTTAAGCGCAATAATCCCAATTATGATAAATGCCGTCGCCTCAAGCTCTGGAATTTTTTCGATAATAATTAAAAATAATCCTGCAATTGTTCGCATCATTAATATACCAAGCATGCCGCCTATTAATAACACCCAAACCTGATCAGATATTGCAAAGGCAGCAAAAATGGAATCAACCGAAAACGCAATATCCATTAGCTCTACAGAAATAACAGTAGCCCAAAATACGCCAAATATCCGCACCATTATTCCAGACTTTTTTACTTCTTTGACACTGTCCTCTTGTCCTAGTTGTAAAAAATGCGCAATACTAATCCACCCTAAATACAACGCTCCCAACACTTTAATAAACCAAAACTCTACTAAATACACGCCAATTCCGATAAATAAAAAACGGAAAAAATAAGCCCCTAGCATACCATACATTAACGCCCGTTTACGTTGCTTATCGGGTAAATGTTTGACAAGTACCGCTAGTACGAGCGCATTATCTGCCGACAGTAATCCCTCAATGACAATGAGCGATGAAATTAATCCCCACGATACTGGATCTGCTAATACTTTTTTCCACATATCCCAATCGAAAAATTGCATATATGTAGATAGTATCCCATGAATAATGTCCAAATGCTTACCCCCTACTTGTCCTAAACTAATATATGCTCGGCGTTCTTCGTTATGAAAGTTTCTCCTTCTGTCATTTTTAAAAAATTTTTGATAATTCAATTTCTAGAAAACTCGAACAATAGACGTTTTTTCTCGAACATCATAAATTATGCTACTTCCATGTAATAAGATAAGAAAATGGACACCGAAAATTTAGAATTTACTAAAAATTTATAACAAAAATCGAAAAAAATATGCTATCATAGATGAATGTTTTACACGTAAAACGGAGGATGAATACTATGGAAGTTGCTGACACTAAAACAGTGCAAGTAGAGAATATCTTAATTGCACATCACTTTTTAAAAGATGTAGTCGTGCATACGCCACTACAGAAAAACGATTATTTATCAGAGAAATACGGAGCTAATATTTATTTCAAACGTGAGGATTTACAGCATGTTCGCTCATTTAAACTTCGCGGTGCTTACTATAAAATTAAAAAAATCGAGGAAGAAGCACGCATTAACGGCGTTGTCTGTGCCAGTGCGGGAAATCACGCACAAGGTGTTGCTTATGCCTGCGCACAGTTAAAAATTCAAGCGAGCATCTTCATGCCTCAAACAACCCCAAAACAAAAAATCGACCAAGTGCGTATGTTTGGCCGTGATTACGCTGAAATTATTTTAGCAGGAGATACATTTGATGATGCTGCTGAAAGTGCAATGGCCTACTGCGAAGAACAAAGTAAAATTTTTATCCACCCATTCGACGATTTTGACGTCATCGCTGGACAAGGCACAGTTGCTGTTGAAATTATGAATGACATGGAAGAACCAATCGACTATGTTTTCGGAAGTATTGGCGGCGGTGGATTAATGTCAGGTGTTTCAGCTTATGTGAAAAACCTTTCCCCAAACAGTAAAATTATCGGTGTAGAGCCAGCCGGTGCAGGCAGTATGAAAGCTGCATTTGCAGAAGGTGGCGCAGTGGCACTCGATTGGATTGACAAATTCGTTGACGGTGCTGCCGTAAAATGCGTCGGTCACCACACTTATGATGTTTGTCGCCGTTATTTAGACGATATCGTGCTTGTTCCCGAAGGAAAAGTATGTACAACCATATTAGATTTGTACAATAAACACGCGATTATAGCTGAACCCGCTGGCGCATTATCAGTTGCTGCTCTTGACAGTTATAAAGAAGAGATTAAAGGCAAATCTGTTGTAGTTATTATTAGTGGTGGTAATAACGATATTGGGCGTATGCAAGAGATTAAAGAGAAATCTTTAATTCACGAAGGATTACTATACTACTTTATCGTAAGTTTCCCTCAACGTGCAGGTGCACTTCGTCAATTCCTAACAAGCGTCCTTGGACCAAATGATGATATTACAACTTTTGAATATACGAAGAAAAACAATAAAGAGAGTGGTCCTGCCTTAGTGGGTATCGAGCTAGGCAATCGCGATGATTATGAAGGATTGTTAAAACGCATGAAAGAGTTTGGTTTCAACTACAAAGAAGTAAATAACGACATCCAATTATTTTACTTACTCGTATAAAGTCTTTTAGGGCTACTAAAAGGAAAATAGCGCACTAGAAATAGTTCTAGTACGCTATTTTTTATAAGTGCCAGGCACTCAAACAATTCTGAATTCTGACATAACGAAGCTCCCTAGATTATAGCATGGAATTATTAACAGTAGCATAGACCCACAAAACAAATAAGAACAATACGAGTCCTAGAATACAAAATCAAAATACAATTTTTCTTGCAAGAGAATCCTCTTTTAACCTAAAATCATATTTGTTTGCATTTTGATATTTCGGATCTATATAGCTAGACTTCTCATCACTTTTTGAGGCTTTTTGAAATTTAGGAAAAGATGTATATTCTTTCTCTTTCCATATCCAAATACCCGTTTCTCCTTTTTCTTTATGGAATACATTCTTTTGGAGTTTATTTTTTTGATTGGCTGTAAAATAGTTGGAGATAAAAATCCGCGATGGTCCAGCGGTTAAAACATTTCTTTCTATCACATTGTTTTTTGTATCATATTGTAATAATAGCTGTCCCCCATCTAGCCCCTTCGTGTCATTTCGATAAAGAATATTTTGAGAGATAGTAGAATTAATCGTACCTCCCCGATTTTCATCATACCCACCAATCGATATCCCAGTGTAAAAGTTTTCATAAATAATATTGTTTATTATTTTAATGTTATCAGCGTATTTTTTAGCATGCTCAGAAGTTGCTTCTATTCCAATATCACTTTTATAAACGGTATTCTTTTCAATGGTTATATTTTTGCCACCATCTACATAAATTCCGCCAGCAGCATAATCTTCCCCATAAGCTGGATTGCCATAAGAGGATATTTCATAAACTATATTATTCTTTACGATGCCATTCCGTACAAAGTCCACTTTTTTATCATTTGAAATGCCTTCATAACCAATTAGGTCAATTCCGATATTATCACTACGGCGAACTATATTATTTTCTACTTTAAAAACGTCAATATTGCCATTTAGAACAAGAGATTCACTTGCCCCTAGTTTCAAGTCTTCCAACGTATTATTTGCAATATTTATATCTTTCATTGTGCCAGTTCCGTATATAGCAATCCCATGGCCATTCCCATCATCTGCATGGGTTTCAATGCGCTGCACATGATTATTGTCTAGTGTAATATGGCTACTAGAACCTGTTACATAAATCCCCATTATTGTTTCGCCTGCTAAATCAGTAGATAAATCCTGGATAGTTAGTCCACTGATGGTCACGTAATTCTTATTATTTATCACCACTAAGGCTACATCCTCTTCAACATCCTTCAAGTCCTTTCCACTAAGGACAACCTTTTCCTTGTTGTAGGCTTTAAATGTAATTGGTTTTGACTTGGTGCCACTATGTTTTACGACAAGTTTTTCATGATAATTTCCTTTTCGTATGAGGACGGTAGTACCGGCGCTTGCTTCTAAAGCCGCTTTTTTTAATGTGCGTAATGGCTTTGATTTTGTACCAACATTATCATCATTTCCATTTGTCGCAACGTAAATAACTTGATCCTGCTTATCTTCATTATTGTTTAAAACAAAGACAATCACCATAGCAACTGCTACCAAGAGGATAAAATAAAATTTTTTCATTAAATCATTCCTTATTGAATATATTTCATAACTTTAATAATACAAGTAACAGGCACCAAAACAATTCAGAATTTTCACTAGCACAATAAAAAACGCCCATACCTATGTATGGACGTTTAATCATTAACCTAGCAATGCACGGTCAGAATTCATTTTTTCACCGCGAATGCGTTCGAATTCAGCCATTAAATCAGGAATTGTCAGTTCATGTTTGCGATCCTCGCCGACCTCCAAGATAATCTGACCTTTATCCATCATAATAAGACGGTTTCCTAAATCCAATGCTTGTTGCATATTGTGCGTGACCATTAGCGTCGTAAGATTGTCCTTTTCAACTAAATGCTTCGTAATACGCGTAATAAGCTCAGCACGCGAAGGGTCAAGCGCTGCGGTATGCTCATCTAGCAATAGAATGGATGGCTTCGTAAACGTAGCCATTAACAGTGATAATGCCTGACGCTCACCGCCCGAAAGCAAGCCAACCTTTGCGGATAAGCGACTTTCTAAGTTTAACCCTAGCATTTCTAATGATTCCTTAAAAAATTGTCGACGTTTCTTATCAACGCCAATACGTAGGCTGCGACTTTTGTTTCTTGAATACGCAAGTGCTAAGTTTTCTTCAATCGTCATAGTCGGTGCTGTTCCCGCCATTGGGTCCTGAAACACGCGACCAATGAAATGAGACCGTTTATATTCTGGCAAACTTGTGACATTATTACCGTCTATTAATACGGAACCAAAGTCTGGTGTTAACGCACCAGAAATCATATTCATCATCGTAGATTTACCCGCACCATTACTGCCGATAATTGTAACAAAATCGCCTGGTTTTAAATGTAAGTTTATTTCAGCAAGTGCAATTTTCTCATCGGGTGTACCTTCATTAAAAATTTTATTAATGCCGTCTAATTTAAGCAAGGCCTTTTCCTCCCTGCTCTACCGTTTTCACTTGCGAACGTTCTGCTGCCCGTTTTGCTTTGCGCTTTCGCTCTTTGTTTTTTTCAACAAACTGAGGAACGACAAGCGCTAAAATAACAATAATAGCCGTAATGAGTTTCATATCACCTGAATCAAGGAAATCGACGCGCAATGCTAACGCTAAAATAATGCGGTAAATAATAGCACCAGCGATTACAGCCAATGTAGTACGCATAATTGTTTTTGTACCAAAGATGGCTTCCCCTATAATAACCGAAGCAAGACCGATAACAATCATACCGATCCCCATACTAACATCCGAAAACTTCGAATATTGTGCGATTAAAGCTCCAGAAAATGCGACAAGTGCATTCGAAAGACCAAGACCAAGAATAATAAGCGTATCTGTATTCGCAGAGAAACTACGAATCATACGTTTATTATCACCTGTTGCTCGAATAGCTAGCCCGACTTCTGTTTTTAAGAACCAGTCCGCAATAAATTTAATTAAAATCGTGATGAGTAAAACTACAATCAACGTACCCCAAGTTGACGGTACTTGCTGAATGCCGATGCTTTTTAATACGTTATTTAATGCCGCATCGATACCTAAATTACTCCAAAATGTTTGAAACTTTGAAAACAAGGTTTCAGAGTTTAATAATGGAATATTCGGACGACCTATCGTATTTTCTGCAGTTAACCCCATGATGCGTAAGTTAAGCGAATACAAGGCAATCATCATTAAAATCCCTGATAATAGCGGATTAATCTTCCCTTTTGTGTGAAGAATTCCTGTCATACATCCTGCAATAAATCCAGCAACAATTGCCACTAAAGTCGCTAAGATTGGGTGGTAGCCAAGCAGAATCATTGTTGCTGCCGTAGCCGCCCCTGTTACAAAGCTTCCATCAACCGTTAAATCCGGAAAGTCTAACACACGGAATGTTAAGTAAACACCGAGTGCCATAATTGCATAGATGATTCCTTGCTCCACTGAGCCAAATATTGCTGTAAACATTGTTGAATCATCTCCTAAAAATTATCGTATCAATTATACCGAGCCGTCATTGCGCCAAGATGTTATCTAGCTTGTTCAAAAGCTTCTCTTAAAATCTGTAAAATTTACTTGGAACTCAAATCTCTTATTGATAAACGTAAAGATTGTCTGCTTGAACAAGTTAAAATGAAGAGAAAGCGGGGATAGTTCTCCCCCGCTTCAGCTCAAATGTAACATGACATATGCATTATTTTTCTAAAAGCTCTGCGCCCCAAGAATCTTTAATTTCAATCCCTAATTCATCAGCAACTTTTTTGTTCACTACTAATTTTAAGTTTTGTGGATATTGAGCTGGTGTATCAGCAGGTGTTGCTTCACCTTTTAAGATTTTGACAGCCATTTGACCAGCTTCATAGCCGATATCATAGTACTCAAAGCCGTATGCAGCTAAGCCACCACGTTCTACAGAATCAAGCTCACCAACAATAAGCGGTAATTTATTTGCTTTTGCTACATCAATAACAGATTCTAATGCAGAAACAACTGTATTATCCGTAATAATATAAAAAGCCTCTACTTTACCAATTAACGATTCAGCCGCTTGTTTAACATCCGCTGAAGTTGCAGCTGAAGCCTCTTTTACTTCAAGACCTTGTTCAGCCATCACTTTTTTCACTTCTGTTACTTGTGCTACTGAATTTTGCTCACCAGCATTGTAAACCATACCGACGTTTTTAGCGCCAAGTTCTTTTAATAATGCTACCGTTTTAGAAATCGTATCAGGATGTAAATCAATTGTTCCCGTTACATTTTTCCCTGGTTTGTCCATCGAATCAATTAACTGCGCGCCCACTGCATCTGTCACAGAAGTAAAGATAATTGGAATATCGCCCGTTGCCGTAGCTGCTGCTTGTGCAGAAGGTGTAGAGTTAGCAAAAATTAAATCTACGTTTGCACTTACTAGGTTATTGGCAATTGTTGTATTTAAGCTGTTATCACCTTGTGCAATTTGTGCATCATATTCCACTTTTAAGCCCGAATCCTCAATCGCTTTTTTGAACCCTTCTGTTGCAGCATTTAAAGATGGATGCTCTACAATTTGAGTAATCCCGATTTTATATGTTTTTTGATCTACACTACCGCTCTCACTTGCACTATTTTTTTCGTCACCTTTTGCATCTGATGAACTAGAACTACCGCTACCACAAGCAGCAAGCAATAATAATAATCCAAATAATAGGAACGAAAGCTGTTTCATATTGCGCTTCACAAATAATCCCCCCGACTAATACTCTATTATCTATCACACTTCACTCGAGCAAAGTGTGAATGTATCGCTATATTATCGTTATTATCGCTATTCGTCAACAACATTATGAATGTTCTGACTTTTAAATTTGACAAAATATTTTACTTTTTCACTTAATTTGTCGCTTTAAACCGCTAAACTACTACATTTCTTAATTTATAATTCTTTTGTAATATAATAATAATTGTATGGCAATTTTTCGAAAGTTAAAGGTTGCCTTCATAATCCAAAAATCGATAAGAGCATAATAGAATTTGGGACAAAAGAGAAAAGCGTTAAATTGACCGCAGTCAATCTAACGCTTTTTTACTATATCGTTGATGTCCACTTCGGATGGTGCTTTCCGGGGGCACACCGTAAGCAGCAAGAATGCGAGGTGTCCTCATCTTGCATTGAGTGCACGTCTTGCCTTCACTGCGCCATTTAATTAACTACTTACAGATTCAATAGTAGCAAAAATTCGCGAGTAAACATCTTGAATATTCTGTTTCTTTCCCAACTTATATCTCCATGTATGTTCTTTAATTTTCTCATCAGTTCCTAAATCGAGAAACCCTGTTGCGAAATTAGCAGGGTCAACATCAATAATATCATCATACTGAACACCTTCATTGACAAATGGTACATGTACTTTAGTCGATTGCATAAAAAATGTAGGAATTTTTAACGACCTATAAGCAGCTACATATTGGTCATCATCTGCTTCATGTAAAAATTCTTTCATAATCATAATGGCATCTAGCTCTTTAGATAGGGATTCCGTATTATTTTTTAACTTCTCAAAAGTAATATCTTGAAAATCTATATTTTCTTCCCTTACTTCTGGAATCGCCCCAATTACCCCAATTTTTAAATCCCGCCCTTGGTAAATGCCAAATTCTGTATTGTTACACCCAACGAGACAGATTAAAACCCAGATAAGCAAAGATGCAATTTTCTTCAAACGACATCCCTCCAGTTACGGATAATATCATTTTACTTTATCCTATCTAATAACCTAACACATCCCGTTTTGTCCTTAAGATTGTTAACGATGCATAATAATTACTAGTTAAGGCAACTGAATAAGTAGCACTAAAAACTGTAGTGACTCCAGCAGTGCCTGTATGTGTAGTTGATGTAGATTCATAAAAGTTTCCATTCACTGTATAATAAAAGTGACCATTGTATAATTCAACTACTATTGTACCATCGAAAGAAATTGGATTTGCTCGAAACTCTTGAAGAAGTGGCTTCGTATTTGTATCTATATATTGCGCACCACCACGGCACACATTCACATACACAAGAAGAGTTGGTTTATAGGATCTATTTGGAATTATTACTGGTGTACTTGTAGCTAACCATCCACAAGACGGATTTGATGTAACAGACCTTGCTATTGGCTTAGCTTGTGCTAAACTATCTGACATTGCCTGGTAAGCTTCGTCTAAAGAAACACCTTTTATTTCTGCATAATGTTCAGCTACTTGTTCATCGGTTAGTTCTATCGTAAATTCTTCACCTGAGTTTAAGATTGCATCCAACTCTTCCTCACTCATATTTTTCCCATCTAATATTTTAATTATGTTTGAATTAGTTTCATCATTAGCCTTTACATCCGAATCAACTAATGGAAAAAAAATCAAAAGAAATAGTGTGAGTTTAAGTATCCTCATCATGCTTTGCACCCCTTTTTCCTTTTCAAATTCAACTTTAATTTATTAAGTCATCTGAAATGGTTGCTATAGCAAATTTAAATATACTCGAGTTAATTTAATTTTATCGAAAACAGTACCGACATTTCAACCGACATTTTTTCTGTCGGTACACCCGTTCTTTATCCTTAAAAACAGGAAATTTTTACATCCCACACAAAAGATGAAATACTACGAATATTCGTGCTATATCTATTTTTCATAGAGCTATTTACAAACCCGCACCATTACTGATATGATTGCTCTTGCTCTACGTGGTTCGTAACCATCCCACGAAAAAAAACTAAGGAGAAATGAATATGAAAGTGAAATTTTTAGCAGCAAGTGGCATTATTGCCGCGCTCTATATTGCTGTTACAATGCTCGTCGCACCATTTGGTTTTACAGAGGTGCAATTCCGCGTATCGGAAATTTTTAATCATTTAGTTGCCTTTAACCCTCGCTTTGCCGTTGGGATTATTATGGGTGTGTTTATTTCAAATCTATTTTCACCACTTGGTGCCTATGATTTAGTGTTTGGCGTTGGACAGACAATGATTACGCTTGGCTTGTTAATTGTGATTTGTAAATTTGTCCAAAATATATGGGCGCGTTTAATCATAAACACATTTTTATTTACATCCACAATGTTTATCATTGCCTTCGAGCTGAACTTAGCATTAGAATTACCATTCCTGTGGACATGGTTAACTGTCGCAGCTGGTGAATTTGTTGTATTAGCAGTCGGTGCACCGATTATGTATATGCTCAACAAGCGCCTAAATTTCAAAAATATGATTTAATAGACGAGTCTTTTCGATTCGTCTTTTTTTTACTTTCGGGCGCACTCCCCCTGCTTCTCCTCTTACAATTAAGGCTACAAAAGTATTTTTTCTTTTTCTTGACACTATTCTGAAAATATATTAAAATTTTTCAATAATAAATGTGTAGAAGAAGAGGAGTAGCAAGCAATCGTACTTTTAGAGAGCTGATGGTTGGTGCAAATCAGTAGTATGGACTTGTGAATGGACTTCGGAGCAGCCTTACTAAAATAAGGTCGAACTAACTCCCCGTTACAGGAGTACAAGCGCGCATTTTTGCGAATAAAGGTGGCACCACGGTTACTCGTCCTTTTTATAGAGGATTGGAGTGACCTTTTTTTATGGAAAATTTAGAATAGAGGAGTCGAGAACAGATGGGTACAGCAGTAGAGCAAAAAGGATATTTTGGTGAATTTGGAGGCAGCTTCGTTCCTGAAGAGCTTCAAAATGTATTAAATATTTTAGATGAGAACTTCCAAAAATATAAAGATGATGAAGCGTTTAATCAAGAACTAGACTATTATTTCCGTGAATATATTGGCCGAAAATCGCCACTGTATTTTGCAGAAAATTTAACGAAGCAACTTGGCGGCGCTAAAATTTATTTAAAGCGTGAAGATTTAAATCATACTGGTTCACATAAAATCAATAATGTACTAGGTCAAATTTTACTTGCAAAACGCATGGGCGCTAATCGTGTTATTGCTGAGACGGGCGCAGGTCAACACGGTGTTGCAACAGCAACTGCTTGCGCTATGTTTGGCATGGATTGCACAGTCTACATGGGACTAGAAGATACAAAACGACAAGCATTAAATGTATTCCGTATGGAGTTATTAGGTGCTAAAGTTGTTGCCGTTGATAAAGGCCAAGGTCGTCTGAAAGATGCCGTAGACGAAGCATTTGCTGATTTAGTAGAAAACTATGAAACAACTTTCTATTTATTAGGCTCTGCAGTAGGACCGCATCCATTCCCTTCAATGGTGAAACATTTCCAATCAGTGATTAGCCGTGAGAGTCGTGAGCAAATTTTAGAAAAAGAAGGCAAACTCCCTACAGCAGTTCTTGCATGTGTCGGTGGCGGTAGTAATGCAATCGGTGCATTTGCAGAATATATCGATGATGAAGGCGTTCGTTTAATCGGTATCGAACCAGAAAAAGCAGCAACATTAAATGAAGGTACTCCTGGTGAATTGCATGGTTTTAAATGTTTAGTATTGCAAGATGCACAAGGTAATCCATTACCAACATATTCAATTGCAGCTGGTCTTGACTACCCTGGGGCTGGCACTGAACATAGTTATTTAAAAACAATTGGCCGCGCTGAATATGTAATCGTATCAAATGACGAAGTGCTAGAAGCATTCCAAGTACTTTCAAAAGTGGAGGGAATTATCCCTGCGCTAGAGAGCTCGCATGCTGTAGCACATGCTATAAAATTAGCACCAACACTATCACCTGACGAAAGTATTATTATTAATATCTCAGGTCGTGGAGATAAAGACGTTGAACAAGTATTCAATATGTTAAAAAATAAAGCTACACTATAAATTACTTTTTTTACATTCAGATGCGTTCCGCGGGCACATGGCAAGCCACAACTCGTATCATATCGATAAAAAAGACAAAGCAGGCTTGGACAAAAGAGAAAAGGTGTTAGATTGATGGCAGTCAATCTAACACCTTTTTTTGCTGCGCCGTTGTTGTCCGCTTCGGCGGTGCGTTCCGCTCAGCACAGTAAGCTGCAACCCTCGCTAATGCGCGGAATGACAGCGTCTTACGGTGTGTGCGTTCTAAGCAGGAGTCACCGCCCTCGCTACCAACAACTAGTGAACACTTCTAATTTTTTATTTTTGCAAAAGCAAGAATGGCTAAGTTCCCATAATAGCAAAAATTTACGAACACCTTTCCTCTGTTCCTTAATTTTTTTTAGTTATGTCCTAGCCTCTTTTCCTATTACACAAGCATATTTAGCTTCGGATAAATTTCCGCTACATTGTCACGTAACTTAGCTTTTAAGAACTTTCCTACAGATGTTTTTGGGATTTCATCTAAAAAGACAATATCGTCTGGCACCCACCATTTCGCAAATTGACTTTCTAGAAATGCTAGCAATTCTTCTTCCGTTGCTGCCATCCCTTCCTTTAAAACGACGCAGGCTAGTGGACGTTCTTGCCATTTGGCATGTGGAATTGCAATAACTGCTGCTTCAAATATAGCATCATGCGTCATTAGTGCATTTTCCAAATCTACAGAAGAAATCCACTCACCACCAGATTTAATTAAGTCTTTTGTTCGGTCAGTAATTTTAATAAAGCCGTCCGCCGTACGAACCGCAATATCTCCTGTAAATAACCAGCCATCTCGATAGGCATCTTTTGTACGCTCATCTCGATAATATTCATGTGAAATCCACGGACCACGTAAACGTAATTCGCCCATGGTCTCACCATCCCATGGCACTTCTCCATGATCATTAATAATACTTGACTCAATCCCAGCCATTGTCATTCCTTGCGTAGCACGAGCTTCAATACGTTTTTCAATCGGTCATTCTTCCATCCATGACATATAATTTGATAACGCAACGATTGGCGTTGTCTCCGTCATACCATAGACAACGATGTATGGAATACCGTATTTTTCTTCAAACGTACGGATTAAACGTGTTGGTGAAGCTGAACCACCACAACAAATCGCGCGAAGCGAACTGATATCTCGCTCACGCTTCTCCTGCTCTTGTAATGCTCCAATCCAAATGGTAGGCACACCTGCAGTCAATGTCACCTTTTCTTGCTCCACTAAATCTAAAATCAAATCAGAAGTAAATTGAGGCCTTGGCAGTACTTGGGTTGCACCGACATTGACACTTGCAAATGGCAACCCCCAAGCATTTGCATGAAACATTGGCACAATTGGCATCACAACATCGCGCTCTGAAATACCCATGGAGTCGGACATACTTAGCATCATACTGTGTAACACTAAGCCACGATGTGAATAAACCACCCCTTTTGGATTTCCTGTTGTGGCACTTGTATAACACATACCAGCAGGTGCTTCTTCCTCTAAATCATCTGGAAATTCGAAGTTTTCATCTGCAGCAGCTAATAATTCTTCATAGGATAAAGCATTCGGTAACGTTGTCTCTGGTAACGTCTCTTCATCAGTCATAATAATATAATGTTTTACTGTTTTTAACTCACTAGCAATATTTTCTATGATAGGGAGCAAATCAACATCAATCATTAAAATCTCATCCTCGGCATGGTTAATGATATAAATTAAATGCTCTTCAGATAAGCGAATATTCACCATATGCAAAATGGCACCAGAACATGGCACTGCAAAATACGCCTCTAAGTGGCGATGCTGATTCCACGCGAAGGAACCAATCTTTTTCCCCTTTTCCATCCCCAGCTTTGTCAGCGCATCTGCTAAACGACGCGTCCTTTTCGCCCATTCTCCATATGTTAAACGGTGAATTTTATGTGCACTTGTACGCGACACGATTGTCTTTCTAGCGAAGTAACTCTCAGCTCGCTTAAAAAAGTTTGTTAATACTAATGGTGTTTGCATCATATTACATCCATCCCTTCTTCTAAGTGAATTCCCCCAAACACTTGTAGAACATCTATGTATTCTTTAACAGAATACTATTAATATTCTGAATATGATTATATTAGAAAATTAATCATTATGCTATATATTCCAAAAATTTTCTTTTTTATACTCTGTTTTTCTATCCTGTTTTTTATTGAATAGTGCCACGTCAACAAAAAACAGGTAAAGAAAAACAATGTCGTTTCTCTTTACCTGCGTTAATTTATTTTCATTTGAAAAAGCTTTTATTTTTATGAAATAGCCTTCTTTTGCAGTTTAATTTTTAATTTCTCCAACATATCGATAGTCATCTTGGCTAAATCATATTCTGCTTTAAAGCCCCATTCATTTTTGGCTGCATCAACATTGATAGAATTTGGCCAACTATCCGCAATTGCTTGACGAATCGGATCGACGTTATAATCCATTCGGAATTGTGGCAAATGTTTTTTAATTTCGGCTGCAATTTGTGATGGTTCAAAGCTCATCGCAGTAATATTAAATGCATTGCGATGAATTAGTTTACTACTATCAGCCTCCATTAAATCCACAATCGCTTGTAACGCATCTGGCATATACATCATATCCATATACGTTCCTTCTTGAATATATGATGTATACTTCCCTTGTTCAATCGCTTCGTAGAAGATTTCTACGGCATAATCCGTTGTACCACCGCCAGGAGGCGTTACATAAGAAATCAATCCTGGGAAGCGTACACCACGTGTATCTACCCCAAAACGATTGAAATAATAGTCACATAATAATTCTCCCCCGACTTTATTTACACCATACATCGTTGTTGGACGCTGTAATGTATCTTGTGGCGTATCATCCTTAGGTGTTGTTGGACCGAATGCACCAATAGAACTCGGCGTGAAAAATTGTAACTTCAACTCACGCGACACTTCTAATGCATTCATTAAACCACCCATATTTAAATTCCAAGCAAGCAATGGATTTCTTTCTGCAGTTGCAGATAGTAGTGCAGCTAAATGCATCATCGTATCTGCACCAAAATCCTTAGCTAAATCATGCATCCTTTGTCCATCCGTCACGTCCAGCACTTCGAATGGCCCCTTTGTATGTTCAAGCTTTCGTATATCTGTAGCTAACACATTGTCCTCTCCATAAATACTACGAAGTTTTTCTACTAGCTCAGAGCCTATTTGACCAAGAGCACCTGTAACCATAATCTTTTCCATTTCTCCAAACCTCCACATATGAACAATTGTACTTCTCAGGAGTACAATATTTTATACTGAAACATTGATTTAATAACACTTCTGATGCATTTCATTATAATGTGTTCATATAAAAAATACAACAACAATCTATACGAGTTTCAAAAAAGGACGTAAATTTCCTTGTTATCAGTATATGGTTTTTGATAAATCTTGTGCTGTCTCACAACACAAAAATACATTTGTACTTTCCAAAAATACAATAATCTATTTTTCATAAAAAAAGAACCTCTTTACACATACATAAAGAGGTTCAACTTTTTTTCTTGTTCCATTAAATTGAAAAACGTTTAACAGCAATTTGCAACACCTTTGAAACTTTTCGTAATTCCTTAATCGTATGATGAAATTGTTGCTGTGCATTTAATTGATCTGTCGTTAACTTCGCTACATGTTTAGTCGAGGCTGCATTCGTATCTGAAAGAGCTGTTAACATACCTGCATCTTCGTTAACCTTCTTTGTATGTTCAGCTATATCTTGCACTGTCGTCGATACTTCTACAATATATGGCTGAATGATATTGACCTTTTCTAATATTTGATCGAAGCTTGTTGCAGTTTCTGACGTTACATTTACACCTTTTTCTGTAGCACTTAGTACACCTTCCATCATCTTTACAGCGTAGTGAGAATCGGTTTGGATATTTTGTACAATGGACGTAATTGTTTGAGTTGAATGTACTGTTTGCTCAGCTAGTTTACGTACTTCGTTGGCGACGATGGCAAACCCTTGTCCGTGTTCGCCAGCTCTCGCCGCTTCGATGGACGCATTTAGCGCCAGTAAATTGGTTTGGGCAGTTATTTTTTCAATCACTTCAACCATATGGTCGATTGTAGAGGCTCTTTCCACTAGTTTAAAAATAGCTATATTTGATTTTTCAACAGCGCGCTTTATGGCTTGAATTTGGGTTAAATTCGCCTGTACAATATCTGTACCACTTTCTGCTTCACGGGCAGTCTCATGTGCAAAGCTCTCTACAAGCTGCACTTTTTCTAAGACAATCTGTACACCGTTTAATACTTCTTCTAATGAGGCAGAATTGGACGCTAATTTACTAGTAGATGCAGTGGTCAAATCTGCAATACTCTGCACATCCTTTGCTATTTTTACTGTAGCTGTAGAAGATCGCTCCGAGGATTCTTGTAAATTTTCCGTCATTCCTGCAACCTCTTGCGCACTATTTGTAACCGTATGTAACAATCGCTTTACTTCTGTTGCCATCTGATTATATGACAATACAACTTCTCCAAGCTCATCATGCGCCACATAGCTCGCATTGGCTGTAAAATCACCTTGTTCTGCACGTTTTAATAGTGATTTCAATTGACGTGTCGGTACATTAACAGCCTTCGTTGCGATGAAACCAATGAAAACGACTAATAGTACGACAAATGTACAAACACTCCCCAATAACCAATAACCAAATTGCACATCCTTTTGGTACGCTTGTTGCTGTTCATCAGCTCTTTGAACTAAATAACTCTGCGTCTCTTCTAAAATTGCATGGCTTTGTTGGCTAACCGGTAAATAGGACTGCTCATAAAACTGCTGCCGTTTTTGCGTATTTAACTGTTGATAACTTTCAACTAATTCTATCTGCTGTGAGAATACCGAATTATACTTCTTTACTTGATGATTCATTTTTTTATCAATTACTATTTTTTCTAAATTACTTAAAGGCTGTTCAATATTTTTTAGTATAGCTGCCATCTCTTGATATTCGCCACCTGAATCCATTAAATAATCCAAGTGTCGTTGCGCTTCCTCAAGCTCATTAAGCCATCCAATCGGTACAAGTGCCTCGGTATAACTTTCGCTTGCATGCCATGACATTTTCCGTAAATAATCCACACTAAATATACCGAGTAGGACATTCGATAGTACACAAACAATCATGAGTACAAGCAGCTTATCTTTTACCTTAATATAACGAAAAAAATGCATTATTTTCGGCTCCTTCTCCAACTATTACCATTAATCATAGTATGGAGATATAAAGCTAGTGTTATGTTTTTGTAAAATTTTCTAACAGAATTATAGAACATTCGATTCTTTAATAAATTCGACACAATATAAAAACTTGCGCAACCTTCTTTACATTCTATCGTTTACTATTAATAGATAATTTTTACAATTATGAAGGAGAGGTGTTTGACTGTTGCATTTAAAAAAATTAGATAGCAGTTTAGCAATAAGTCTATTGTTGCTAGGTATTACTAGTTGCCTCTTCGTACACTCTAGCAGTACAGCGTTTGAACAGTATGCAAGTTTGTTTATCATAAAGCAATTTATCTATTATAGTTTGGGCTTTTTAATGATGTATGGTGTAGCAACACTTGATATTGAGCAACTAAAAAAAATCGGCTGGTCCTTTTATTGGGTTATAGTAGCGCTAACATTCGGATTATTTATTGCACCTGAAAGCATCGCGCGCACCATAAATGAAGCAAAATCTTGGTATCAAATTCCACTTTTAGGGTCGTTACAACCCTCTGAATTTTTGAAGTTCGCATTTTTAATTGTTGTCAGTAAAGTGATTGTCGCCCATCAAGCAAAATATGTGCGTCCTTCCTTTTTATCAGATATGCGATTGCTATTGATGATTGGCATCATTACACTTCCACCAACACTCGCTGTATATAAGCAACCAGATACAGGCATGGTTATGTTATATATGGCGATGATATTACCGATGATTTACTTTTCAGGTATCCAAACAAAATTACTCGTCATTTTCACAGCTATTCCTGTGACCATCGTTAGTGCAATCGTTATTCTCTATGTAAAATTTAATGATTTTTTTACACAAAAAATACTAAGTAAGTTATCTGGGCATCAAGTTTCCCGTATTTACGGGTGGTTACAACCCTATGAATATACGGATTCCTCCTTTCAAACTAGACAAGGCTTTATGGCCATCGGTACAGGAGAATTTACTGGTAAAGGCTATTTACAAAATAATGTCTATGTTCCAGAAAAGCATACAGATTTTATTTTTTCTGCCATCGCTGAAGAATTAGGATTTGTTGGTGGAGCCTTTGTCATTACATTATTATTTTTTGTAATTTATCGTATTGTTCTTATTACAGTAGAAGCAAAGGATCCATTTATGACCCTTATGGGTGCGGGTATCTCCAGTTTACTAGCATTTCAAATTACACAAAATATTGGCATGACGATTGGACTTTTACCTGTAACCGGTGTAACGTTACCGTTTTTAAGTTACGGAGGTAGTTCACTACTATCAAATTTCATGTTAATGGGTATTGTTATGGTTATCCATAATTCTTATAGCGGGTATATGTTTAAAACCTCACAAGTTTAGGAGGACGCATTTATCGATGAATACTCAAGTAAAGAAGCGAATTGTATTATTACTTTTCCTGACAGGAGGCGTGTTGTGCATACTCATTCTTCGCCTAGCCTTTCTGATGCTTTAAAAGCTGTCCTGAAAGCCCTTGATAGCGACTTTTAGAGACAGCTTTCTTTGTACATAATTATATTTTTTTAATATTTTCAATAACAACTTCAATTATTTTATCTAAATCATGTTGGACAATATTAAGTGGTGGTGATAGCGTTAGAACATTGTTAAACCCTGCTACTGTTGCACCATTTTTCCCTATTATCACACCCTGCCCTTTGCATGCAGCAATGACGGCGTTCACTTTATCCACTGGTAAGGGCTCTTTTGACTCTTTATCTACGACTAATTCAATTCCTATTAATAAGCCTTTACCACGTACATCTCCAACATGTGGATGTGTTTTCAAAGCTTGCTGAAGTGTTTGAAGTGTACTAGCCCCCACTACCTTGGAGCGCTCGAATAATGCTTCTCGCTCTAGAATTTCGATATTCTTCAATGCGACAGCACAGGCTACAGGAGAGCCACCAAATGTATTGACATGGCGGAAATAACCGTATGCATCTGAACCTGTAAACGCCTCATAAATTTCGCGTTTCACTGCCGTTGCTGATAATGGTAAATACCCACTTGTAATACCTTTAGCCATTGTAATAATGTCAGGCTTCACCCCATAGTTCATAAAACCAAACGGCTTTCCTGTGCGACCAAATCCACAAATGACTTCATCGACAATCATTAATGCCCCATGTTTTTGACAAACCGCCTCGATGCCCTTCATGTAATTTTCCGGTGGCATGATTACACCACCACCCGTAATAATTGGTTCTAATATCATCGCAGCAATCGTATCGCTAAGTTCCCATGTCATCAACTTATCGACAGCCTTAACACTTGCTAGCTCAACTGGAGCTGTTGCATCATTTTCTGGATCTCGATATTGGTCTGGTGGCGCGACATGAATAAATCCTGGTGTTAGCGGTTCATATTTATATTTTCGTTCTGCTTGCCCCGTTGCAGCTAAAGCTCCAAACGAACTTCCGTGGTAAGCCCGATAGCGTGAAACAATTTTATAGCGCGCACTTTGCCCTTTCTGCTGATGGTATTGGCGGGCAATTTTAAATGCCGTTTCATTTGCTTCAGAACCACTATTCGAAAAGAAAATAACATAATCGCCACCAAGCATTTGATTAATCTTTTCAGCTAATTCAACTGCAGGTAAATGCCCTTGCGATAGAGGTGCATAGGCGTTTTTCATCATCTGCTCATGTGCAACATCTGCTAATTCCTTCCGTCCATAGCCTGCATTGACACACCATAAACCTGCCATCGCATCAATGTATTCAATACCTTCCGTATCAACGATTCTTGCCCCATCCGATTTCTCTACTACATAAGTGGCTTGCGGATTATAAGGCTTCATTGAATGCCAGACATACTGTTCATCCTTTTTTAATACGTCACTCTTCAGATTTGTTTGAACCATTTACATGCACCCCTTTAATTTATAATGTTGTTCCATTATTAAAGCAGTTTGTATTGTTCTAGCGAATATAAAAAACGACCTGATGTCACCCCTTTTTCAAAATTACACTATTTCTTACAAAAAATTTTACAACTTTTAGCAAAACGAAGGAATAGACAACTTGTATAATTCTATGACTTTGTTTTTAACATAATGTAAAATTAGAATAAACTTTCTTTAAAGAAGATATTTCGTAAACTACTAGCTAAATATTCACAGTTGTCGTAAGTTACTATTTTTTATATCATGCAATACTTTGAGTGGAGGGCTACGATGAGTCAATTTAAACTTCAAGTGAAGGATGTATTAAAAAATGAATACTTTCAAAGTGCAGAGGTCATTGCAGGAAAAGACGGATTATTACGCATTGTTAAGTGGGCACATGTTATTGAAATTGTGCAAGTGGATAATTTCTTAGCAGGGGACGAATTAATTTTGACGACGGGGATTAGTTTACAGCATCATCTTGAGGACTTTATCTTTTTCGTCGAGATGTTAATTAAAAAAAACTGTGCAGCACTGTGCATAGAATATGGCACTTACTTACAGACAATACCTGAAGCTATACAATCACTGGTCAATCGCCATGACTTTCCAATCATTGTATTTCATGAGACAGTTCCCTTTGTTCGGATTACACAGGATTTACATAGCCAAATTATGAATCAACAATATTTCATGATTTCTTCATTAGAAAATTACGCACAAACGTTAAACAAAAATGCCCTTCATGGACAAAGTACTGATGACATTTTGCAAACAATTTATCATACATTACGTACACAAGTCATTTTTTCCATTAAAGACCGAGACGTTATCTTTTTCCCAAACATGCCTCTAGCGAAACGACAGCAATTATTAACGTTGCCACAATCAGCGCCACAATTTAAACATGCACCTATTTTTATTGTTGATCAGCATTATGCCGATTTGACCCTTTATCGAACGGATGGATTATTTTCTGAATTTGAATTACTCATTTTAGACCGCACAGCAACGGCACTCGCACAGCTTTTAATGCGTGAGTTCTATATAGAAGAAAAAAGAGATATTGAGGATGCCACTCTTTTAGCGGATTGGATTGATCACAAGCTGACGAAAGAAGAAATCTATAAATTTATCGTATCCCATCATGCTAACTTTACACACTATAGTAACGCTGTCTTTATTTTATCGTCGCCTTATACAATGATGAAAGGTCAAGAGGATATTGTTTATAGCAAACTTTACTATAGAAATTTATTTGAACAAAATGGTTTTGTCCCCTTTTTGTTCGAGCGAAAGAGCTACGTTGTATTTATCTTACTCCACACTAAAGATTGTAAAGCGAGTCGTGATTTATTAAATTCGCTCTTTTCTACGCTCCAGACAACGGATTTTTATAAAAAGCAGCAAGCACAGGGCTATCAACTAGCTATCGGTAAGATTGTGGCGGATGTCGAGGAAATTCCGAAGAGTTATCAAACCGCTTTGGAAACATTATATATTTGTCGCAAAGTTCAAACGACATCATTTTTTTATGATGACTTACATTTATATTACCTAATTTATAAATTACAAATGCAAGTAGACTTGCAAGAAGTCATTCAAGATTATTTACAGCCTGTGATTGAATATGATAAAAAATACAACAGCAAGCTATTAGAAACGCTGCAAGTCTACTTACAAACGAATGGCTCGAAACAACAAACAGCAAATCAATTGTTTATCGTGCGACAAACTCTCTATCATCGCCTAAAGAAGCTTGAAAATTTGCTAGGAGAAAATTTCATGAAAGGGCACAATCGGATTACACTTGAGTTTATGCTTCTAGCTCATTCGTTAATTGAAGATAAGAAATGAAATTAGTCAGAATTGTTCGGGTGACTGGCACCACAGGCATGTTGCGGCTTACGTTACACGCGTTCCCATAGGGGTCTTTGTGAATTTTCAGAATTTTTTAGGTGACTGGCACATGCTATATAATCCTGGTCTGCGGTCATCGTACACTGGAATTCTGCCGCGCACTTCATCGACAATTGAAAAATCAACATCAATAACTGCTACTTCTTCATCGTCTGCTCCAATCCATAACACTTCTCCCCAAGGTTGAATTACCATGGATTGCCCATTGAAGTTTTCTACTTTGTTGGCAATACGGTTAACCGCAATGACGAAGCATTGATTTTCAATCGCGCGTGCCTGCAATAATGTTTTCCAATGGTCAATACGTGGTGTTGGCCATTGGGCTGGCACGAATAACACCTTTGCGCCTGTTAATGCGTGCGCTCTCAACCATTCTGGAAAGCGAATATCATAGCAAATAACGCCTGCCGCCTCAATATCTCCTAGTGCAAAGCGATTCATTTCATCGCCTGCTTCTAAAAATAGATGTTCATCCATCAAACGGAATAAATGTGCCTTACTGTATTCGCCAACTAGTTTTCCATCTTTATCAAACGTATACATCGTATTGAAAAATTTATCGCCCTTCTTCGTTGCCACAGAGCCCCCGACAATATGTACGCCAAGTTCCATTGCTAAACCTTGTAAAAATGCTTTCGCTCGTTCTCCATCCACATCTGCAAGCTCAGGTAATTTTTCAAGCGCGTAACCTGTATTCCACATTTCTGGAAGCACAATAATTTCTGCACCTAATGTTGCAGCCTCACGAATCTTTTCTTCAGCCCTTGCAAAATTCTCTTCCACTTTGCCAAATCCTACATTTAATTGAATACAACCTATTTTCATTTTTCATTCCCCCTGTGTAAAAAATAGTTTTTAAATTCGAGGTATAAATAGCTTTAAACATTTCCAAAAGCGCTGATCCTACTACCGCTTTTCTACTGTTCATTATACTACAGTTAAAAGTGCACTAATTTAGATTTTTTGCACAATTAGTCGATTAAGCTAACTAACAGGCTCCAATTTTACTTAGACCCACTTACACTAAGAATGTATTTTTTTAACGTATGTACGGTTGAAGAAAATCAAATCCGGGTATCTGTTACTGCCCTTCCATTTTTAACGTTTAATGACAATAACCATGTTTATTGCTATATTTAATACATACAAAAACGACAGATTTCTCGATATTATACGAAGGAAGGTAACATCATTTATGGACAGTACATTAATCGCTTTTTTACCTCTTTTAAGTTTATTCATCTACATAGCGCCCGTGATTTTTATCATTTGGTTTCTCCTTAAATTTCTTAAAGTACAACAGGAACAAGTACAAATTCTTAAACGTATATCTGATAAGTTAGATCAACGCTAAAAGGATGGGATTTCCCATCTTTTTTAGTTACTCTACTATTTTTCTAAATACATATCAGTAAAATTTCTCTTTTCGTAATGACATACTTTTCTTCTATATACAATGGGGAATATGGCTTTCCAATAGAATAAAGCGCTTTATCAAAAATGCTAAATGGAAAGAAGGCGTATGATGAAAAAGAAAACAATAATTATCGGGTCTGTATGGCTATTCGTTGCCCTTCTATTACTAGGCACCTATAAATTAATGAATTCTAGAACCTATCAGTTATTCGGGAATATAACTAAACAAGTAGAGACCACCCAAAAAGTGGTCGCTTTAACTTTTGATGATGGCCCAGCAGAAAACGTCAACATAATATTACCGCTATTAGCTAAGTACAATGCTAAAGCTACCTTTTTTCTAATCGGTGAAGAAATCGAAAAGTACCCTGAAGAAACGAAAAATATTGCAAAAGAAGGACATCAAATTGGCAATCACAGCTATTCTCATCATCGAATGGTTTTCAAAAGCCTTTCTTACTACAAGGCAGAGATTGAAAAAACAGATGTATTAATTCGAAATGCTAGATTTAACGGAGAAATCGATGTTCGTCCTCCGAATGGCAAAAAATTAATCGGACTTCCTTATTACCTAAATAAACAGCATCGAGACACGATTACTTGGAATCTCGAACCCGATAGTTATTTCAATACAGTTTCAGACAAAGTAAATGATGTAAAAGAAAATATTAAGCCTGGGTCGATTATTTTGATTCATCCAATGTATGATGACACAGACAAAGTACGTCAAACAATCGAAGGCATTTTACAAGCACTTTCAAATAAAGGCTATACATTTATTACCGTAAATGAACTGCAAGATATATAACATAAAAACAGCGTTAGTTTTGAACTAATCTTCTTTTCTAGCCTGCAATATAGTGAAGCGCAACCTATTTAGCCATATAGGGTCTAGACAATCAGTTGAAAAAGTACTAGTATTTGCAACATATCTACAATAATTATTATATTCTGAAAAAGGTGAACATTCATGGAATTATCTAAAAAACTACAACAACTCCCTACTCAGTTTTTTGCAGCACTTGTGCAAAAGGTCAATGCGGCATTAGCAGAAGGACGAGACATTATTAATCTTGGGCAGGGCAACCCTGACCAGCCAACCCCTCCTCATATTATTAAAGCGCTACAAGAAGCGGCGGAAAACCCTCAGCATCATAAATACTCTCCATTTCGTGGTATAGCCGAATTACGGCAAGCTGCCGCTGATTTTTATAAACGCGAATACAATGTAACAATCAATCCCGATACAGAAGTTGCTATTTTAGGTGGTACGAAAATTGGACTTGTTGAGCTACCAATGGCTGTGCTAAACCCTGGTGATACAATGTTATTACCTGACCCTGGGTATCCCGATTATTTATCTGGAGTGGTCTTAGGAGATGTTCAATACGATGTCATGCCACTTTTTGCGGAAAATAACTTCTTGCCTGACTATGATGCATTGTCCGACGAAGTAAAGGACAGAGCTAAGCTTCTTTACTTGAATTACCCTAACAACCCTACTGGTGGAACAGCAACGCTTGAATTTTTTGAAGAAACTGTACGTTTTGCTAAAGAACATCAGATTATTGTAGCACACGATTTTGCCTATGGTGCTATTGGCTTTGATGGCAATAAACCCGTAAGCTTCTTACAGGCAGAGGGTGCCAAAGAGGTCGGCATCGAGCTATATACATTATCAAAAACTTATAATATGGCTGGCTGGCGCATCGGTTTTGCAGTCGGTAATGCTCAAATTATCGAAGCGATTAATCTTATTCAAGATCATTTATTTTGTAGCCAATTTCCAGCAGTTCAACAGGCAGCCGCTGTCGCTTTAACATCTTCACAAACTTGTGCACAAGAGCTTAGTGCGACATATGAGCGACGTCGTAACGTATTAATCGAAGAAGCACAGCGCATCGGTTGGCAAGTAACAGCGCCAAAAGGCTCGTTTTTTGCATGGCTCCCTGTTCCCTTAGGCTATACGAGCGAACAATTTGCCGATTTATTGCTCGATAAAGCTGATATTGCAGTAGCGGCTGGCAATGGCTTCGGGCAGTTCGGCGAAGGTTATGTACGTGTCGGTTTACTTGTAAGTGAGGAACGCTTACAGGAAGCGATTCGCCGTATAGAAAAACTTAATCTGTTTAAACAATAATTCCACAATACAAGAAGCACCCGCCATATGACGAGTGCTTCTTGTTTCATTTTATTTACGATTTTTCATCCATTCTGGTTTCCCAAAGCCTTTGAAGTCTGCATCAATAATTTCTTCAAATTTAGCTGATTCTACAATTTCCACTAAATCCTTTGATAATTGCGAATCTTTATTCTCTGCCTTTACTGCGATAACGTTGCGGAATTGGTCAGGCATATTTTCTAAAAATACAGCATCTAGTAAATCTAATCCAGCCGCTAAAGCAAAGTTACCAGGAACTCCTGCTAAATCAACACTTTCTACTGTACGTGGAAGTGCTGCCGCCTCAATCGGTTGGAATACTAAATTTTTGTCGTTTTTCACAACATCTTTTTCTGATGCTTTTAATTCTTCGATTTTAGGATCAATCTCGATTAAGCCTTGTTCTTGCAATGATAACAATGTACGTGCTGCATTAGAAGGGTCATTGGCAATTGCCACTGTCGCCCCATTTGGAATTTCATCAATCGATTTATATTTGTTTGAGAAGAAGCCCATTGGCGCTGTCGGCACAATAATTAATGGTTCTAAATCCATGTTATTCTGTTCTTCAAAGTTTTCTAAGTAAATTGTATGCTGGAATAAGTTTGCATCAATATCCCCATTATCTAAAGCTTTGTTCGGTTGTACATAATCACTGAATTCTACTAATTCTACTTCATAACCCTTTTCTTCAAGCTGTGGAATAATAGCTTTTTTCAGCATATCACTATAAGGACCTGCTGTTGCACCTAATTTAATCGATTTGCTTTCCCCTGCTGCATCTGAATCTTTTTTTGAATCTGCTCCTTTGTCGCTTGCGCCACATGCTGCTAAAACAACAGCAAAGATGATTGTCAAAAATGCTAATAACGATTTTTTCATCTTATCAATCTCTCCTCTTTTTATCTTTTATCAATTGATTTTGCAAACCAGTCACCTGCAATTTGTATCGCTTGCACGAGCAAAATGAGTATCGCAACGGTAGCAATCATAATTGTATTATCATAACGGTAGTAGCCGAATCGAATGGCTAAATCACCAATACCACCACCACCAACTACACCTGCCATTGCAGAGAAAGCTACTAAACTAATCACCGTGACTGTCACTGCTTGAATAATGCTTGATTTTGCTTCAGGAATTAAGACATCCTTAATTATCATCCACGGCGTTGCTCCTACTGCAATAGACGCTTCTATTACCCCTTTATCAATTTCTCGTAACGACGTTTCCACTAAACGTGCAAAAAACGGAATGGCTGCAACCGATAATGAAACACTTGCTGCAATGGGTCCAATTGTTTGTCCAACAAGCAACTTCGTCAACGGGAATAAAGCAACCAATAAAATGATATATGGAATCGAACGAATCAAGTTCACCGCAAAGCCAAATACGCTTTTAATCAATCGATTTTCCCAAAACAATCCCTTATCCGTAACGAATAATAAAATACCCAGTGGTAGACCTAATACAATCGACACAGATAAGGAAATACCAATCATAATAATGGTTTCTTGAAGGTACTTTAATAGATCTGGAACCATATCTATTAAATGTGTAACATCAAACATGCAAAACCACCTCCACAATCGCACCACGTTCGGTCATATAGGCTCTAGCTTTCGCTAACTCGCTGTCCTCACCTTGTAGCTCCATTAAAAAAATACCCAGTGGTCGCTCTTGAATGTACTCGATTGTGCCATGAAGGAAATTCCCTTTTACCTCAAAACGTTGCATCGTATCTGAAATAACCCCTTCACCTGCAACATTTCCTTTGAATAAAATTTTAACGATTTGACCCCGTACATCTTTTAGAATTGTTTTTGGAATATCAAAAGATACAACACTACTAATAAACTCCTGTGTTAATATCTTTTGGGGACTGGCAAAAATATCATACACATCCCCTTCTTCTATCACTTTTCCGTCCTGCATCACAGCCATACGATTACAAATTTCCTTCACAACATCCATTTCATGTGTAATAAGGACAATTGTAATGCCTAACTTTTTATTTATTTCCTTTAATAATCGTAAAATTGACACTGTCGTTTTTGGATCGAGAGCTGATGTTGCTTCATCGCATAGCAACATCGCCGGATTGTTTGCTAAAGCTCTAGCAATACCTACTCTTTGTTTTTGACCACCACTAAGCTGTGCAGGATAAACATCTCGTTTTTCTGCTAAACCAACCATCTCTAGTAGCTCATCCACTCGAGCAGGAATCGCATTGGCTGGCATACTCGCTGCTTTTAAAGCAAAGGCAATATTTTCACCAACTGTTTTTTGACTGATTAAATAAAAATGCTGGAATATCATGCCGATTTTTAAACGGGCTAAACGCAGTTCATTTCGGGATAGCTTCGTTAAATCCTTACCATTTATTAATATTTCACCACTAGTAGGTCGTTCTAGTAGATTTATACAACGCAGGAGGGAACTTTTCCCCGCCCCCGAATAGCCTACAATACCGAAAATATCACCACTATTAATTGTTAAGGATACATTATCTACACCAACAACCTCTTTTTTCTTTGCGCTATAAACTTTTGATACATTACGGAATTCGAGCATATTGTTCTCCTTACTCAATTATTCAATATCTAAAAACCTACTATTCTAATATGTTTTATAGAATAGTTTGAATTATGTTATTTGTCAATCTCTTTCGACAATAAGCTTATCCCTCATTATCTAATTTCCGTTTAAAACGATGAATATTGAGCAATATCTCGAAATTTCACAGTAAAACTAACAATGCAAGAAAAAAAAGAGCACTATTGTTCAAATTGAACAATAGCGCTCTGTCTTTATTATTTAATTACACCTAGTTCACGACCTACTTTTTCGTAAATCGCCAATGCATTGTCTAGCATTTCTTTTGTATGAGCCGCTGTCGGCATATTACGGACACGCCCAGTGCCTTTTGGAACAGTTGGGAAAACGATAGATTTTGCATAAACGCCTTCCTCAAATAAGCGACGTGAGAACGCTTGTGTAAGCTTTTCATCCCCAATAATACATGGTGTAATCGGTGTTTCAGAGTCACCAATATTGAAGCCTAACTTTGCTAATCCTGCTTTTAAGTAGTCGCCATTTTCCCATAGCTTATCATGTAGCTCTGTTGAGTCAATAAGCATTTGCACTGCTGCTGTAATGGCCTCAACATCACCTGGTGGTAATGCCGTTGAGAATAAAAATGGACGAGAACGTACTTTCAGCCAGTCAATTAAATTTTTCTTACCAGCTACATAACCACCGACTACGCCAATTGCCTTTGACAACGTGCCGATTTGGAAGTCGATTTCTTTTTCAAGCCCGAAATGTTTTACCGTACCTTTGCCTTTGCCTGTCACACCTGAACCATGTGCATCATCGACATACGTAATTAAATCAAATTCCTTGGCAATTTCTACGATTTCAGGCAGTTTGGCAATATCCCCATCCATTGAGAATACGCCATCCGTAATGACCATCACTTTATTATACAAACCTGATTCTGTCGCTTCTTTTGCCTTTGCGCGTAAATCCTCCATATCCGAGTGATTGTAGGCAATAATTTTCGCGCGCGATAAGCGACATCCATCAATAATCGACGCATGGTTTAATTGATCTGATAAAATCGCATCGTTTTTATCCATAACAGCTGAAATAGCCGCCATATTACAGTTGAAGCCCGATTGATAGGAAATCGCCGCTTCCGTTCCTTTAAATTCAGCGAGCTTTTCTTCTAATTTAACGTGTAGATCGAGCGTGCCGTTAATTGTACGAACAGCCCCTGCGCCTACACCATATTGTTCTGTTGCTTCTTTAGCAATTCGCTTTAATTGCTCATTTGTTGCTAAGCCGAGATAGTTATTAGAGGAAAGATTGATGAGATGCTGACCTCGAACCTGAATAATTGGTCCATTTGCGCCTTCTACTGCGTCAATTTCATTGTATAAGCCTTGATCTCGTAAGGCTTGTAAGTTTTCATCTAAAAATGCGTTTAGTACTTTAGACAAGAGTATCATCCTTTCTACAATTCATTTCTTCTCGGCGTCATAATATTCGGATTTTAGTACATGCATGCATTGTAAAATCCAAGGCTTCAGCCAGAGGCATTCTCTTCATTTAGCTGGCTTTTGAACATCTTTGCAACTAAGGGGTCACTTGCATCGATATTTCTTGAGCAATTAGCTATTAATTGAAGATCGACTAGTCTACCCATAGTGTAGCATAAGCGTGCAATTAGAATAAATTACTTTGCTAATCTTTCAAATAAAGGTGCTGTTTTTTCACGCCATATCGCAGTCGATACACAATGATCCATTAGCTGGCGAATCGTTTTCTCCGCTTCAGCATAACGCGTCGTATAGCCAATTGCATCTTGCATGGCGCTTTTATATTTCACACGGATATCTTCAATTTGAGCTTCGGCTTGCTCTGATAGCTTACAATGCTGACCCATATCAAAAATTTCATCGCCTAATCTTCCATCCTGCGGATTAAATACATGCGGTTCTGTGCTATCAAATATACAAAAATTTAATTCTGGTATGATGACCATATCCACTGATCCAGCATCTAAGCCACACCAAACAATTTGTGCATCTAATCCCCTTGCATTTGCTTCATCAGCCAATCCTTTCATTAATGAAGATTTACCTGTACCGGGCTTCCCTTTAATCATCAATCGTCTTGTTAAATTTTTTGTCATGCTGTCTACTGTATTTTCTGCTCCACGAGGTGTAAGTGTTCCTAATAATCGGTGTGTACGTCGGCTTGTTTTATTTAACACGATGGATTGAAAAATAGTTGACTTTAAACGGGCAACTTGTTCATCTAACGCTTGCCAATCCATGCAACTTTGCGTGACTACTTCCCAGTCATCATGTATTTTTTTTGCAATTTCAAGCATTGTAATACACTTCTCACGCCACAAATCTCGCTCTTTTATCGCAGCAGCCAACTTTTCACCTATTTTTTCAAGCTGTTGTTCTTCTAGGCAATCATAAAAGGACAGCACGCGATGCTTCGTACCAAGTAAAGTTGGTTCAATGCCCCATGTTGAAGTCCAAATAAAAAGTCGATTACAACCTCTAACAAATACTCCTTCTATTACGTTCTCTAACAATGCGTGTTGAAACCACTCTACTGCAAAGCCCTGTTTTACATAAAAATAACCAAGCTCCTTCAGAAGCTCTGACCCTTTAAACGTTGATGCGCCTTGCAGAACGTAAACAAGTTCTGCTTCGTCCATCATTTCTTTATATAAATGTTTGATTCCTTGCCCTGTAAGTGCGTGTCCAAAATAGTAGGTCACATTTCCGTTCAATGTCGCTCCTCCTTTTTTTATGCCATGACAGTATATGAACTATCACAGAAAAAAATGAAAGGGAGCTAGCTCTAATTGTATGAGAATTGTGTGAGTGCCTGACACTAAAAAAACTATCCAAGATTATTCTTGGATAGTTGTAATTGGTGCCAGTTGCGCCTTTGTTACGGCGAGTAAATCATCTAGTTGTATATGCATTTGCATGCCGATTTTTCCTGCACTTACAATAATACTTCCTTGCTCCCGTGCAGATGCATCCACAACCGTCGGATACAGTTTTTTCATGCCGACAGGTGAGCAGCCACCACGAATATAGCCTGTATAACCTAGAAGCTCCTTTACTGCTAGCATCTCAATCTTCTTCTCTCCAACTACTTTAGCCGCAGCTTTTAAATCCAATTCTTCCGCAACTGGAATGACAAAAACAAATAGCTGTTGAGCGCTTGCCTTTGCGACTAATGTTTTAAAGACACAGGACACAGGATGACCAATTTTTTCAGCCACTGAAACCCCATCTACTTGACCATCACCTGTTTCGTATTCCAATACATCAAATTGTATTTTTTGCTGCTCTAATAGTCTAATCGCATTTGTTTTCGTATGCTTTGCCTTTGCCACAGTCAATTCCCCTATCTACACCATTAAGCTGTCATTGAAAACAACGCGTTATCCCCAAAAAGATAACCGTTTTTAGCCATTTTAATGTGTGCTGCATATGTTGCAGACGCCAGTTTAAATGTTCGTGCCTTCAACGCCTCTTCATAACTCTTACCGAAAATTGTATCTGCAAATGGGTCCAATTTCAATGCCTTCGCAAATCGCTCTGGCACCTTTACATCTACCGTTTCTGTAACATAAGCTGGATCTAGAGCCGCTTCTTCCAGCTCTAGTCCATTTAACATTGCCTGAATTTGTTGTATTTGAGTATCTGCACTAGCCGCTACACGTAAATCCTGTGAAGATGGGGCAGTTGGCGCAAGTGCAGCACTTCGAACCTGCTGTAAAATTTGCAACGTATCAACATCACCACTATCTTTATCAAGTGCAACAATCGATGAATCGTCTAATGCTATAGATCCTTCAGCATTCACTTCTGAAGGCAATAACGAGTCATCAGCCTCACCGCCAACTGCTTTATAAGCTTGCTCATGTGCTCTTACACTTTTCTCTGCTTGTTGTAAGTCTTGAATCATAGCTTGTTGTTGTGGCGTTACATCTTTCGCTTCTTCTTTATGTTGCTCATATAAATCTTGATCTGTGCGTCCTAATAAAAGATTTTCGAGCTCTTGCAAAATGGGATTTTTTTTCGGTTGGAAATACTGTGCATTTTTACGATAAGCATCACCAGCCTCTTTACGCTGAAGAATCTTTTTTCGATTATAAAAGGCTGATTGTCTTTCTTGTTCTATTACATTTGATAGTTTCATAATATCACCTCGACTTTCTTTTTTAATATGCAAGTTACATCGTAAATATGAACAATTCACTCATAACGATTTTTATTCGAACAAAAGCATTCTGTACTCTTATTATCGGAATTTTCCATTATAAATTCAAGTACAAATTGATACTAACCTCCTAAAGAAACAATAATCTAAATATAATATAGGTAAAAAGACACCGCGTAAATCCATTTTTTCAGTGAACATTCCATTTCTTTATTACTTTATAATTTAGTTTCAATAAATTTTATCACTTTAAACACGTGGTAAATAGTGTAAACGTAACAATAAAAAACAGCCCATACATAAACGGACTGTTTTTTCTCTTCTTTTTTAAACGTTTCTTTTTGGAAAAATGAGAATACATTTGTAAGCTAAGTATCCAAACCAAGCGCCTAGCGTATTTAAAATCAAGTCATCGACATCCGCAGAACCTACCCTGAATATAAACTGGACTGTTTCCACAGCAAGGCTTGAGAAAAAGCCTGCGCAAACTACAATCCACACCTTCCGAAAGCGCTTTGATAGTAATGGTAACAAAAAGCCCATCGGTGTAAATATTAACAAATTGCCTAATAAGTTTAGGATAATTAAATCTAAATTAAAATATTGGGAGTAGTTGATATAACGTAAAATCGTTTCAAACGGTATAAAATTTGTCGTTACGCGCCAGCTACTATAATCAAATAAACCAATTTCACTTAAAGAATTTTCGCCTCGGAACAAACTAACACTGACATTCACTAAGCGATTAATGACTAATTTGTAAAAGGCGATAAATGTGTAAAAGCTGAAAAATACCCAGCCTATTACTTTAAGCTGTATGTAATACGTATCAATCCACGCGCGATATGGTAATGGTAGCTTGGCATCATCTTGAATACTAGGTATATTATTTTTTACCATGCTAATTCACCCACTTCCTCTTATCCATCCCATATTTTAATATGTCTGACCATCTCCATGCAAGAGGTGAAATATATCAAAAAATGCACACCAGCATGAACTGGGTGCATTTAAGTAAATCCTCTTAGACAGGATTTACACCATGTTTTCGTTGTGAAAATAACAAGTATTTTGACATATACAACTCCAAACGTGTTTCAAGTGCTCTACGTAAGTCATTCGGCTCAATGACATCATCAATAATTAGCTCAGAAGCTAAGCGATAAATGTCAATTTCCTCTTGATACTCTTTCCGTTTTTCCGCAATAAAGCTAGCTTGTTCTTCTTTTGGCAATTCAGCAATTTTATTGGCATATACTGCATTTATCGCTGCCTCTGGACCCATTACCGCAATTTGTGCGCTCGATAAAGCAATACAACAATCTGGTTCAAAGGCTGGGCCTGCCATAGCATAGAGTCCCGCGCCATACGCCTTGCGAACAATTACAGTTAGCTTTGGTACAGTTGCCTCACTCATGGCAAAAATCATTTTGGCACCATGACGGATAATACCCGCCTTTTCAACTTGTGTGCCAATCATAAAGCCAGGCACATCTACGAGGAAAATAAGCGGTATATTAAAAGCATCACATAACGAAATAAATTTTGCCGCTTTATCTGCCGAATCGTGGAACAATACGCCACCCTTCACACGTGGTTGGTTAGCTATAATCCCTACTGATTGTCCATTAATGCGCCCAAGCCCTGTTATTAATTCTGAAGCAAATAATTTCTTTATTTCACAAAATGAATCTTCATCAATCAATCGATCAATTAACTGATACATATCAAACGGCGAGTTCTGATTTTTAGGTATTAAGTCTTCAATTGATTTTTCAAAAGATGCTGGTGGCTTTGGTGCTTCAACTTTGCTACGCTCAGCATAGTTATTCGGAAAATAGCTCAAGTATTTACGAGCATAAGCAATCGCTTCCTGCTCTGTTTTTACAAGCACGTCCCCACAGCCAGATACGGAACAGTGCATTTTCGCGCCACCCATTGTCTCTAAATCTACCTTTTCACCAATCACCATTTCCGCCATACGCGGTGACCCTAAATACATGGAAGCATTACCTTCCACCATCACCACAATATCAGAAAATGCAGGAATATAAGCGCCACCTGCTGCTGAAGGCCTAAACAACAAGCAAATTTGTGGCACTTTACCAGAAAGCTTCACCTGATTGTAGAAAATACGTCCTGCGCCACGACGCCCTGGGAACATCTCTAGTTGGTCTGTAATACGCGCACCTGCCGAATCGACTAAATAAAATAATGGGCAATTTAGCTTCTCCGCCGTTTCTTGAATACGAATCATTTTTTCGACAGTTCGTTTTCCCCAAGATCCAGCTTTAATGGTTGAATCATTGGCTAACACACATACTGTACGACCATGGATTTTACCAATACCCGTAATGACACCATCTGCCGGTAAATCACCTGCTAAACAGTTTGCGTACAGGCCATCCTCTGATTGAAGTCCATCATCTAATAATAATTCCAAGCGCTCTCGGACAAATAGCTTGCCTTGTTGTGCATTTTTATCGTGATATTTTGGCAAACCCCCTGCTAAAATTTGATCTTTCATCGCATTGGATGTGTTTTCTGTAGAGATATTACTCATGTTCCATTCCCCCTTTGCAGTCCATTACTTCCCTAAGTATTGCGGTGCTCTTTTTTCTTGGAAAGCTTGTAAGCCCTCCAAACGATCTTCAGTTGGAATAAGTGCACTATAGGACAGTGATTCAATTTTCAAGCCTGTAGCCAAATCTACTTCCATCCCATTATTGATAGCATTTTTCGCCTGAATCAATGATAGCGGCGCATTTTTCGCCATTTCCAGTGCAAGTTGAAGCGCTCTTTCCTGCACTTCATGCCCCTCATAGACATATTCCACAATACCAAAACGCTGTGCTTCCACGGCATCGATTCGACGTGCTGTATAAATGAGTTCCTTTGCTTTTCCAATGCCTATTAGTCGCGGTAAGCGCTGTGTTCCTCCTGCCCCAGGTATAATACCAAGAGAGGTTTCAGTAAGTCCCACTTTTGTATGTGTAGCTGCTACCCGTAAATCGCAAGCTAAAGCAAGTTCTAGCCCGCCCCCAAATGCAACGCCATTTAATACGGCAATCACAGGTTGCGCCAATGCTTCAACTTTAGCAATTGTTGTGCCGATTTGTTGCACAATTTGTTTTACTTGTCGGTCGGACATACCATTGCGTTCTTTTAAATCAGCACCTGCACAAAACGCCTTTTCTCCTGCACCTGTTAGTAAAACAACCCGCACTACTGGATCAGCATTTATTTTATCTAGTGTTCCACTAAGGTCGTTTAGTAATTGTACAGACATGGCATTTGCAGCTTCGGGTCTAGTAAGTGTAATAAGCCCGATATTACCTGGTAATACATCAAATTGAACGAGTTGTTGTGTCACGTGACATTCGCACTCCCTTCATTACGAACAATTGCCATTTGCTTAGATGCAACGTCCTTCCCTAGCCTCTGTTCGATAAATCGTACTGCATCTAGCAACTTTTCCATGTTAACGCTGGTTGCTATGCCCATGCCGTCTAATAGATACAGCAAATCTTCTGTGGCAACATTGCCGGTCGCCCCTTTTGCATAAGGACAACCTCCTAAACCACCAAGGGAACTATCAAATTTTGTAATCCCCATTTCTAAGGATTTCGTAATATTGGCAAGTGCTGTACCACGCGTATCATGAAAATGCATAGCAAATTTTTCAACCGGATATCTCTTTAACAGCTCTTCTAAAAGATACTCAACTTGTGTCGGTACGCCGACGCCGATTGTATCCCCTAGCGATATTTCATCAACGCCCATTTCTAATAATTTGTCTGTAACTTGTAAAACCTTTTCTGGGTGTATGTAACCCTCGTAAGGGCAACCAATTACTGTTGAGATGTAACCGCGTACGTGCTTGTTTGCAGCCTTTGCCCCAATAACTACTTCCTTTAAAATCGGCAATGTTTCAAGTATCGTTTTGTTAATATTTTTTTGGTTATGACTTTCACTTGCCGACATAAAAATGCTTGCTTCATCAATACCCGCTTGCAATGCACGTTCTAGTCCTCGCATATTCGGCACAAGGGCTGCGTACGTTATATCTTTTTCTCGTTTAATCGCTTGCAACACTTCTACCGCATCTGCCAATTGTGGAATCCACTTCGGATGAACGAAAGACGTTACTTCTATATAATTTAATCCCGACTGACTAAGTAAATTGACTAGCTGTATTTTATCTTCAGTTGCGATGTGTACCTTTTCATTTTGCAGGCCATCACGAGGACCAACTTCCTTCAACGTAACATGCTTCGGTAATTGCATAGAAATGCCTCCCTATTCAATTTCTAAAATATCATCATCTACGTTAATAAAATCGCCCTCATTCGCGATGATTTTTGTGACAATGCCATCCTCTTCAGCGGCAATCGGAATCTCCATTTTCATCGACTCTAAAATCGCAACATCTTGCCCAGCTGTCACCTTTTCTCCTTCTGCCACTACGATTTTCCATACTGTTCCTGCCATGCTTGCTTTTACTGTTGCCATATTAACCCCTCCAAATTGTTAATGACTGTATTTAAGTGCTTAAATCACACTTACATCCATACATTGATTATCATTTTGTAACGCACGCTTACTCACTCCACGCTTTGCATAAGCTACTCAGTATGAAAACATCTTTTCGTCATCTCGTACTTTAAAGCACGCATGCCGAAAGCTCATATCTTATTTTGTTTCTGTTAATTGTGGTAAATAGAATTCCTCGACAAATTTTGTTGTTGTATGCCCTTGTAAAAATTGCTCGTGACTGACAGTTTTCAAAAGCATCGGTATATTTGTTTGAATTCCTTCAATTTTATATTCTTTTAGTGCCTGTATAAGGCGTTGACATGCAATTGTCCGCGTATCTCCCCAAACGATTAATTTACTAATCATTGGATCATAGAAAGGAGTCACCGTTGTGCCTGCTTCTACACCGCATTCATGTCGAATGCCTTCACCTATTGGCAATACCAGTTCTGTAATTTTGCCTGGAGACGGGAAAAACGTTGTAGGGTTTTCTGCATAAATTCGTACTTCAATGGCATGCCCCTGTTTATCAATGCTGTCACGCGTAAAGCTCAATGACTGTCCCGCAGCTACTTTCAATTGCTCTTCCACAAGATCTAGTTTTGTTATTTCTTCTGTGACGGGATGCTCGACTTGCAAGCGTGTATTCATCTCTAAGAAATAAAAATTTTGCTCTGCATCGACTAAATATTCAATTGTTCCTGCATTGACATAACCGATGTGCTTCGCCGCCTGTACAGAAGCTTCTAACATCCTTGCTCTCGTCTCTTCAGAGATGAATGGAGAGGGAGCTTCCTCCACCACTTTTTGATTGCGTCGTTGAATGGAGCATTCTCGTTCAAACAACGGAACGACATTGCCTTTGCTATCTGCAATAATTTGCACTTCCACATGATGTGGATTCGCAATAAAACGTTCCATGTACATCGTGCCATCACCGAAAAATGATTGTGCACGTTTCTGATTACCCTCGAATGCTTTTGCGAGCTCTTCTGCATCTGCCACCAGTTGCATACCGATGCCACCACCACCAGCAGAGGCTTTAAGCATAATGGGATAACCTAAGCGTGCAGCGATTTCAACTGCTTCTGTTACATCTTTAACAGGCGCTTCTACCCCTTCTACAATCGGTACACCCGCAGCTTTCATCGTTTTACGCGCTTCTAATTTACTGCCCATTGACGCAATCACAGTTGCACTTGGTCCAATAAATACGAGTCCTGCCTCCGTACAACGTTTGGCAAAATCGGCGTTCTCTGATAGTAAGCCATACCCTGGATGTATGGCATCAGCACCGCTTTCCTTGGCGATTTCAAGAATGCGTTCAATATTTAAATAGCTTTGTACAACAGGTGGTTTACCTACGCAGTATGCTTCGTCCGCATCTTTGACGTGTAAACTTTCTGCATCCGCCTCGGAATAGATCGCAACCGTTAGAATATTTAATCGCTTACATGTGCGTATAACCCGTCTAGCAATTTCACCACGGTTGGCAATTAATACTTTTTTAAACATTATGTTGCCCCCTTCCTATTTCACCTTCACTGCTGCCAAAAATTCTTCGCGTAGCTTAAATTTCTGTACTTTTCCTGAAGCAGTCATTGGGTAGCTATCGATAAAGAAAATATGTCTTGGAATTTTATGTTTAGAAATTTTATCGCGACAAAATGCTCGAATTTCTTCTTCTGTCGCCTGTTCCCCTTCTCGTAAAATAATCCATGCTGCCGCTTCTTCTCCATACTTAGGATCGGGAACACCAGCGACCTGCACATCTGCAATTTTTGGGAACGTGTATAGAAATTCTTCAATTTCACGTGGATATAAATTTTCTCCACCACGAATAATCATATCCTTCAAACGACCTGTTACTCTGACATAACCATCCTCATCCATCGTCGCTAAATCACCCGTATGCAGCCAACCGTCTTGATCGATTGCAAGTTGGGTTTCTTCTTGGTTGTTATAATAGCCTTTCATCACATGGTAGCCTCTTGTACAAAGCTCACCTTGCTCGTTTATCGGCGCTTCCACATCTGTACCAGGAACAACAATTTTAACTTCTAGATTTGGTAATGCTCGACCTACTGTCTCTACTTTTAAATGGAATGGATCATCTGCTCTTGTTTGTGTAATAACAGGTGAAGATTCCGTTTGACCATAACAAATGGTTATGTCAGTCATCCCCATTTTTTCGATGACCGCTTTCATGACTTCGATTGGGCAATTAGAGCCTGCCATTACGCCCGTACGCAATGTCGATAAGTCGTATGACGAAAAATTCTGCAAATTCAATTCACTTATAAACATTGTTGGTACACCGTGTAATGCTGTACATTTCTCTTTTTCAACTGTTCGTAACACTTCCGCAGGTGTGTATTCTTGTACTGGGACCATTGTTCCACCACTTGTCGTAATGGCTAGTGTACCGATGACACAGCCGAAACAATGGAAAAATGGCACAGGAATACATAAACGATCTGCTGAAGTTAGACGCATACATTCAGCGATGTTAACGGCATTATTAACTAGGTTGTAATGTGTTAACATAACACCTTTTGGAAAACCCGTTGTACCTGAAGTATATTGAATATTAATGACATCATCATAATGTAATGAAGCCTGTATTTGATCTAATTGTTGCTCTGTTACTTGCTTTGCAGATGCCAATACATCTGACCAATTCAGGACACCTGGGTACTTTGTTTCGCCAATTAAAATAACATTTTTTAATAGAGGTAGTCGCTTCGATTGCAAATTACCTGGTTCACAATGTTCAAGCTCAGGACATATTTCTTGGAGTGTATGAATAAAAGAATGGTCACGAAAATTTTCGATTAAAATAATCGTCTTTGCATCGGATTGTCTTAGTAAATATTCCAGTTCATGGGCACGATAATTGGTGTTAACAGTGACAATTGGCGCACCCATTTTTCCTGTACCAAACTGTAACTGTACCCACTCTGGAACATTTGTTGTCCACACGGCAATATGGTCTCCTTTTTCAATTCCAAGGGACAGTAACCCCCTTGCCACTAAACGACTTTGCTGGTTTAACTCCTCATAAGTCAACCGCAAGTCTCTGTCTGCATACACTAGCGCTTCATGTTTAGGATATTTTTTAGCCTGTTCATCGAGCAATTGACCAATTGTTTGATACACAAGTTCTGCCATGAAAATCCCCCTTCAATATGCTATTTAATTTTTAACAGCCAATTAGACGAGAAATAACGAGACGTTGAATTTCAGATGTTCCTTCACCGATTTCCATTAACTTAATATCACGCAAATGACGTTCTACATCATATTCCTTCATATAACCTGAACCACCATGAATTTGAATGGCTTGATTACAAGTACGGAAGCCCATCTCAGAAGCAAATAATTTCGCCATCGCTGCCTCTTTAGCAAATGGTTTTTTCTGATCTTTAAGCCACGCTGCTTTATGTACTAGCGTACGAGCTAGCTCAATTTCCATTGCCATATCTGCCAACTTAAACTGTATTGCTTGAAACTTGGCGATTGGTGCCCCAAACTGCTCTCGTTCATTGGCATACTTTAATGCTTTTTCATATGCAGATTGTGCAATGCCGACTGATAGCGCAGCTATGGAAATACGGCCACCATCCAATGTATTTAAAAATTGACTGAATCCACGTTTTTCGTCCCCTAATAAATTCGTTCTTGGTACGCGAACATTTTGCAAAATAATTTCACAAGTATTGGAACCACGCACACCCATCTTGTCATAATTACAATTGATTGTGACACCAGGCGTATTCGTTGGCACAATAATGGATGAAATAATTTTTTTGCCATCTTCACGTTTACCTGTTACTGCCGTGACAATAATTTGGCGCGCATGACCTGCATTAGTAATCCAGCATTTTTCTCCGTTAATAACGTAATCATCACCATCTATAACTGCTGTTGTACGGGTACCGCCAGCATCAGACCCCGCATTAGGTTCCGTTAAGCCGAAAGCACCTAATGTTTCCCCTTTCGCTAAAGGAACAAGCCATTCACGCTTTTGCTCTTCCGTACCAAAATTATAAATAGGAGCGGCGCCTAAGCTTACTGCTGCTGCATAGCTTAAACCCGTACCACCACACGCACGTCCAATTTCTTCAACAGCTATTGCATAGGAAACCGTGTCTCCTCCAGAACCACCATATTCCTCTGGAAACGGGATACCTAATAAGCCTAGCTCAGCCATTTTTTCAAAGCTTTCTATTCTCATTGTTGATGTCTCGTCGACTTCACGAGCATAAGGTTTAATCTCTTTCTCTGCAAAATCACGTACCATGTCTCGAATCATCGCTTGCTCTTTCGTTAGTTCAAAGTTCATTCCCATTTCCCCCTAATATCCAATTTGCCATAGCGGAATTCATTCAGACGACAGTTACACAATATTTAGACCGACTAGTCGGTCTGTACTAAACATTAATAAAACCAGCTTGTTCTTCTGGCTTCATCTTTACCATAAATTGAGTTGCTTCTTCCATAGCTTGGTCTGTCACAATTGCTCGTAATATCATATCTGTAAATACTTCTGTAATTTCCTCCATTGTTAACGGACCCGTTTGTTTAAACCACATATATGTCCAGTTAATCATCCCTACAATGGTCATTGTTACAATTGTACAAGGCAATTCAGCACGAAAATCCTTTGTCTGTTGCCCTTCTTCAATCACCTTTTGTAAAATATCCCGATATTGGTCCCGCTTCTTATGAATGATTGCACTATATTCTTCTGATAAAGAACGGCTTTCCTCATAAAATACGGTAATATGAGATTGGTATACATCAAACACTTGGGTCAACGTTTGAAGCATTGCACATAAGCGTTTAATCGGTGTATCGTATTTGTCATACGCTTCCTGTGACTGTTTAATCACATAGGAAATAAACACATCATGAACCTCATACAACAGTTCATCTTTCGATTTAAAATTATGATAAAACCCACCTTTTGATGCGCCAATATACTCCACAATGCGTTCAACTGTTACGTTGTGATAGCCATCTTGCTGAAACAGTACTACAGAAGCATCTACAATTCTTTGTTTTAACGTTTTTTTTACCATAGGCATCTATCATCCTTCTTTTATAACACTTACCCCTTTGTTCCCTATAACTAGGACTAACATTTTCTTAATTTTCCTAATTATAAAAACTATGACACTCTAAATATAGCATCACAAAAATTGACTGTCTAGTTTAAAAAAGAATTTTAATGACATTAAAAAGAAAATAAACTACATTAAACAGAATAAAATAATGTACCACTTCCACAAAACACATACAATAACTGTATGCACACCATTTAAAATTCATTACTTGCGTGCCAGTCACTCAAACAATTTATAAAAATACCTCGAGGCGTTGGTGTCGATGCCGAAAGTAGCACGCTGATATAACCTTATACAAACAAAACCAGCAAAACATCTTTCCGATGTCCTACTGGTTTTGTTGAAGTCCCTCTTGAATTGTAGCTAGTTCAACGTGATTGCAAATTCCGAATTCGATGCACCAGCAAATACAACCGTTCCGTTCTTCGGCAGTTTTACTTTGTTATTGCCATTTACAACAGTAAAATTAATACATAATCCCTTGTCATCATACACCGCAAACGAACTATTTGATGGCAACTCCACCGTCATCGTTTTCCCTGCTAACGCTTCCGGGATTGTAAACCAGCTCGCATGTCCATTTGCTTGTAGTGTAACTTTGGATGATTGGCTTGCATTAAGCGGTTTTAAGTTGGTTTCACTTACGTATAAAAATCCGGACATCTCTAAATATTCATCGTCACCTTCTGTATAGAAACGTGTTTCCGTTGTATCACGTCCACCCATCACAGGTATTTGGAGCTGATGCATCGCCGTGTTAGGGCCTATAATTTTACTGCTTCCCCAATAGCCTTCCATCGCTTCCTTGCTATTAATTTGGATAGGCACGATTGGTGCAAAATATAGCAAAGAACTAAATTTCTCACTCACAAGATAAAACTTGACGCCTTCTCGCTTTGCCCATGCGGCAGCTGTTTCTTTCGATAGCACATTGTCTTCAAGTTTCTCGGCTACATAATGCGTAATTGCTATTTGCCCTAAATCTGGCAGAGACGAATATGTGCTCTCCTTCAAATAAGTTCGTCCATTCTTCTCCGTGACGAAGTTAAGCTTGGCGGTACCATTCTCATTCATAAAGCTTCCATCGGCAGTATATATATATTTTTCTTCTGGATTAGTTGGCAAGATTAGTTCGTCATTCTTCGTAATTTCTATTTTGAAATGACCGGAACTATTGCCGTAAAAACCTGCATTCTTTGCTAGGTCTTCAGGCATTTTGTCCTTGACTGGCTTGCCAAAGGATTTACTCGGCTTGATGTCCTTAATTGTGCCCTTCTCTTTAAGCGCAGCGAGCAGTATTTCAGTCGCCATCAGTTGATTTGTCATGCTGCTACCGCCAGATGATAACACAGCCATTGCCATCTTCTGTTCAGGAAGTACGACCAGTGAAGCATGTTGCAATCCCGTGTCGCCGCCTTTAGCCAAACCTTTTATCCCATATTCACTAAATGGATATAGTTTCACACTATCCCAACCAAGACCATAGTTGATAATACTATCTCCATCCTCTGGCCACATTCCTTTTTTATATTCCTCTTGCTCCATCGCCTGAACTGCCTTGTCAGAGAGGATTCCTTTTCCCTGTCCCATAAATATTTGTGAGAATTGCACAACATCTTCGGCAGTGGAAGAAATCCCTCCCGTACCAATCACATTCACTGATTCAGGTGGAAGCTGTCCTTGATATGTTGGAAAATAAAGTCCTGCCCGCTTATCATTTTCCCATTCGTCCTGTGGCGTTTTCGTATGATTTAGCTTTAAAGGTTCTGTAAACTGTTGATGGATAAATTCCGTAAAGCTCATACCGCTGACTCTTTCGACCATTATCTCGGCTAACGTAAAACCGTCGTTGCAGTATACTGAGAACGCGCCAGGATCAGCCTTCAATTGTTGGTTGGATAATTGGCGTAACAAGTTATCATGGGCATAAGTATCATTATCGTTAAATAAAAAAGTATTAGTAAACGTACTACCTTGCAAGCCAGAGGAGTGGTTTAATAGCATACGTGGCGTAATGCTTTTGTAACGCTCATCTTTCATCTTGAAATCAGGAATATAGTGGACAACAGGTTCATCCAAATCGACTTTTCCTTCATCGACCAATTTCATAACAGCTGCAGTTGCATACATTTTACTGACTGAACCAATCCCGTATAAAGTATCTTTAGTCAGCGGCTGTTTCCCTTCCATATCATTCTTGCCTGTCTGACCTGACAAAACAAGTTTACCATTATCAATTAGCGCATACTGCACGCTAGTCGTCTCATAGGAATTCGTAAGTAGCGCAGCCTTCTCTTCCGCAATCTTTTTTAGTTCTTGACTAGCTAATTCTTGGCTAGCCACAACCGCAGTCTGACTGTTAGAAAACGCCAACGCCCCAGTTGGTAGACTTATTGTTAATGCTAATGTAGCGGCTAACACCGCAGATAGTTTATTTTTCATAATTGCCCCCTTAGATAAGTAATCGATTTCATTGCTTCTACCTTGTTTAGCAGTATAGCTCAACTAATCTAGATCAGAACCTCTCCTTCCAACTAATTTGGTAAATATCCACAGCAAATCTGTTATACACAAGATAACACAGTTTTGTTATTACAGTCAAATATTTCTATTAATATAAATATCAAACAAAAAATCTCTCCACTATAGCGTGGAGATGATGTTAATTTTCTTATGTCTTCCGTTCACATACTCTTTAAGTGCGGTGATTAAAATAACTGTTAGTGGAGAGAGTTGGTGTTTGAGAGAAATTGAAGAAGAACTAGCAGAAAAATGTGGACTACAAACTTCTTATTTGAAAAGAAATGGAGCGTGGAGCTAAGAATATTACTTTACTAACGTTAGGCAAAATTCCTATATACGGATTGGGGGGACGGAGATTTTCTACAAAATGCCCTCGAACATTGGTTAGGGAATTTTATTACTAATAATTTGTTGTTTCTACCTTTAGGTACATATAAAATATATAGCTTAATCCTAAAAAAATATCTCCCTGTTGGATAAACAGATTAATCTGGCTATCCAACAGGGAGCAAATCAAATGCATGTATTTCATTAAGAGCGCTACGTTAAATAGCGATTCTATGCCTCGTTTAACTGCTTTGTTAGCGAGTAATATTCTATCTACCCGAAAATAATAGACCTACGATATTCTGCAAAGATTTATTTTTTACATCGAGAAGCTTCTGGTTTAGGTCAATTTATTAGTGGTACCGATATTGAAACATATTTGCCAGAATGAAAACTAAATTTCTACTAGTTAACAGTCTATGGGCAAATTCTATTGAATTTGCCCATAGTCCTAAATCTTCCGATGATTTAATTATCAGAGTTAAAGCCTTTTAATAGATCTGCAAACGGATTATTCAAAGGTTCTTCTTCTTTTGCTTGTTGTTTCAAATACTTTTGTACACTTCGCTTATCCACTTTTCCGCCACCTTCTTTTTTGCGACGAGCTTCAAAGGCAGATAATTTTTCACGATGTCCGCATTTGCATACGAAGATTTGACCATCGCCTTCACCACGTAACTCTAGTTTTTTCTTACATTGAGGACAACGAGCGTTCGTTATGCGAGCTACATTTTTCTTGTATCCACATTCACGATCTTGGCATACAAGCATTTTACCTTTCTTACCGTTCACTTCAAGCATTGGTTTGTTGCAATCAGGGCATGATTTCGTTGAAATATTATCATGCTTATACTTCTTATCGCTTGATTTGATTTCTGCAACTATTTTTTTCGTGTGTTGCTTCATTTCATTGATAAATACTTCTTTCTTCAATTTCCCTTTTGCAATCAACTCCAACTTTTGTTCCCATTCAGCAGTCGTTGCAGGTGAGCGTAATTCTTCAGGCACTAAATCTAATAGCTGGCGACCTTTTGAAGTAATATAAATTTCTTTACCGCCTCGTTGCTCAATCATAAAGGAATTAAAAAGCTTATCAATAATATCAGCACGCGTTGCTACAGTACCTAATCCCCCCGTTGATTTTAAAGTATCGGCTAACTGTTTATCATTACTCTCTAAATACTTTGTCGGGTTTTCCATCGCAGATAGTAATGTTGCTTCATTAAAACGTGCTGGAGGCTTTGTTTGACCCGTTGTTTGTGCAATTAAATGAACTTCTAATGTTGTGCCATTTTCGATTCGAGGGAAAACTTGCTCTTTTAAGTCGTCATTCGATTCCTCATCATCAAAGCGGTTTTCATATACTTCCTTCCAACCAGCTACAGTGATTGTTTTTCCTTTTGCAACAAAATTTTCATCACTAATTTTCGCGCGTAACGTTAATTGTTCAAATTCATGTGCTGGGAAAAATACCGCTAAGAAACGTTTTACAACTAAATCATAAATCTTACGTTCTTTATCATTAAAGTTTGCGAAATTTACGTATTCTTCAGTTGGAATGATCGCATGGTGATCAGAAACTTTAGCATCGTCTACAAACGCTTTAGTTGCTTTTATAGGTTTAGATAAAATTTTGTTAGCAAACGGGCGGTATTCGCCAATTCCGCATGCTTTTAGACGTTCTGGTAACGTTGCTACGATATCGCTTGAAATATATCGTGAATCAGTACGAGGATACGTTAATACTTTATGTTGCTCATATAGCTTCTGCATAATATTTAAAGTTTCTTTCGCAGAGTAACCAAAAATTTTATTCGCATCGCGTTGTAATTCTGTTAAGTCATACAGCCCAGGTGCAAACGATTTTTTAGGCTTACGCTCTACTTCAATTACCTTTGCGTTGTTGTTACCTAGTTTTTTAATGATGGTATCGATTTTACCTTTTTCAAAGCTACGGCTATTGCCTTTTGCATCTTGCCAAGTAAGTTTTAAATTATCTTTTGTTTTTGCTTCAATACCGTAATATGTTTGAGGTTTAAAATTTTTAATCTCTTCTTCGCGAGCTGCAACCATGGCAACAACAGGTGTTTGTACACGCCCGCAGTTTAATTGTGCATTAAAACGTGTTGTTAAAGCACGTGTTGCATTCAATCCGATATACCAGTCAGCTTCACTACGAGCTACGGCAGCATGATATAGATTTTCATAATTTTTGCCTGGTTTAAGATTGTCAAAGCCCTCTTTAATTGCTTTGTCGGTTACAGAAGAAATCCATAGACGTTTGATTGGCTTTTTAGTGTTTGCTTTTTCAATGATCCAGCGTGCTACTAATTCGCCCTCTCTCCCAGCATCCGTAGCTACAATTATTTCTTTTACATCATTTCGAGTTAGTTGCGATTTCACCGCATTATATTGTTTACCTGTTTGCTTCATTACAACCAATTTCATGCGTTCCGGAAGCATTGGTAAATCTTCTAAATTCCATGTTTTATACTTCACGTCATATGCTTCTGGGTCCGCTAATGTTACAAGATGTCCCAGTGCCCACGTCACAATATATTTGTCGCCTTCTAAAAAACCATTCCCTTTTTTTGTGCATTTTAGTACATTTGCGATGTCACGCGCAACGGATGGTTTTTCGGCAATTACTAAACTTTTTGCCATATTTTCATACTCCTTTACTTACATCTGTCATGTTAAATATACCACAAGTAAAGCGTTAAATTTTTTTAGCCACTCTTACTTAGAAGTTCTACTAAGGTGATGAGTGGAATTTTCAAAAATATTAAAGAATGATTTTAAGTATGCATAGGAAGGGTGCTAGTTTATCAGGAGCAGCTAGGCAGTCTAGTTTAACGACAATTTTCATATGAAAATGTAGTTTCACATTGCAAACAACTGGTTCAATATTCAATGGGCTGTAGAGGAAAAGTTGTGTGAAATGATTAGTTGCGTCTTGAATTTTCTTTTTTTCATCTAGTAAAATGTACATAAACTAGTAAAACTTTTAACTGTTGCATCATTCATCGTTCCATCCCTCATATTTGCCTATATTGTATTCCTTTAAGGTTTTATAATTAAACATTTACATAAAAAAGTATTTTTAAAACTGCATACTCCTATTCCCTTAACATATATTGAATTGCCATAATATTCTCAAAATTATGAAGGAGGAGAAGAAAATGCAAGCTCAAGACTTTAGACCACGAAATGTGATTATTATTACGATTATTGTTGTTTTGTCACTTATTATTGGTCACGCGATTTATGTAGATTATATTGATGTTTCTTCATATGTAAATGAAATCGTTGAATAAGTTCTAAGGTATTCCATTGGATTGTGCAAAACTGAATCAAAGTGAAGCTTGTGGCAGTCATTAATATGTAAGTGGAATTATGCCATAAATTTATATAGTAATAAAAAGAAGAATCTGCATAGCACTCTTTACTGTTACGAGGAGGGGTATAGGCAGATTCTTTTTTCAACACTGATGGGAGTTTATAGTGCTTTCGCGGGTAAACCTCCTTACTCCGCGGGTATTTCTCTCACTTTCGCGGGTAAACCTCTTTACTCCGCGGGTATTTCTCTCCTTTTCGCGGGTAAACCTCTTTACTCCGCGGGTATTTCTCTCCCTTTCGCGGGTAAACACCTTTACTCCGCGGGTATTTCTCTCCTTTTCGCGGGTAAACCTCCTTACTCCGCGGGTATTTCGCAACCAGTCATTTGTGTAGCTGTTTGCGAAGATATTGTTGATGGTCAAGTATGCGTTGATCGTTTGGTTTATGGTGGCGTGCTGCTTCATTGTGTTCATAGGCATTTTCATAAAGCCGTAATCGATCATATAATAGACTTAATTGATAATGCGGTATCCATGTTGAGTATGCTCGTTTGTAAACGCCAATAGTGCAAGGCGTTACTTGTAAAGCTTGGGAATACCAATAAATTGCTTCCTTATTTTTCGATTGCGCCATAAAGTGTTGACCGATTCGACAGCATGTTTCCGGTTTTGGCTGATCATACAATAATGATTGAAAAACGGCCTGTGTCGCATTCTTGGTATCTTGTAATTGCTCATAGCAATCTGCTAAATTTAAACAAGCTTGAACTTTCAGATGTTTCGAGTGCTGTATCTAAAAATGTATGATAGTGATTAATTGCTTCTAAAAAACGGCTGTGTTGTTTTAATTCATTTGCATAATGGAAAAAATCTCTTGGCGCAAATGTATATCCGTCTGCTATTAACCGCTCATATATGCGTAGATTACGAGCTGTTTGTTGCTTTACTGGTACATGCACAACTGCTACATCACTTTTATAGATGTTACCTGTTACATCCAAAAACTCATGCACTGCTCCCTGCCACTGATAATGACGTGCTCGCTTTACTAACCGGTATCTTTTTTCACTCGTTGCGACAGTCCCATCCGCCTCTAGCGTTACAACATAATCCATTGAAACTGCATCGATGCTTGGATAAAGAAATTGCTTTAATTGTACTAACTTTTGCTGATGTTCAGATGTGAGCACATCATCTGCATCAAGCCACAAAATATAATCTTTCGTTGCTTGCTGGAAGGAAAAGTTCCGCGCCTTTGCAAAATCATCGCACCACGGAAAATCAAAAATTCTAGAGGTATAGTGCTGTGCAATATCCTTTGTACGATTAGTTGAGCCAGTATCAATAATATTGATTTCATCCACTACATGTTGGACGGAATCTAAACATCTTTCGAGCAAGCTTTCTTCATTTTTGACAATCATACATAAACTAATCGTTATCATTAGGACCCTCCTTTATGTAAGTAATATATGCAGGCTAGAAAATTTGCACGCTGTTATCTAAATGCACAAAAAAAACGAACGGCAACTGCGCCGCTCGTTCTCGCATTTATAAATATTGTGCTCGCCATTGTGGCTGCTCTTGGTCTGTAAGTTGCTGTTCTAGCTCTTCGTCCCATTTATTTAACAAAGTATTCCATACACGAACGTAGATAATATCTTGTTCCTTATCGTAAAGAAGAAATTCTAGACATGGAATATCATTGATTTGTTTCGCTTCTGATGTCACAATGGTTTCGATTATTTTCTGCGAGCTTGATGCTTCTTCCTCTCCCTGCTGTAAAGCTATAAGCAACATTGCCTCATCAAATTGTTCTTGCTGCTCTGCCTCTTTATCAACATAACGATAAGGAGCTGGCAACTCATCAAATTCCTCTATCTCGTCTTCTCCAACAGGGAGAATCGCTTGGTGGCATGGACTAAATAACAAAGTCGCTGTTTCGACTTCTAACTCCTCTTCGAAAATGCCACGTGCCAACTGTTGTTGTCCTTTAAGGGTTAATGTATAGAAGCCCTCTGATTGCTCGATAAGACGCACGCGAGACATTAATGATACTAAATCCTCAATAAACAGTGGGTCTACTAGTAAAAGCTCACTTAACTCCTGCACATTTTGAAAATTCGCTTCCTGCATGCTTATTAACAGCATTTGCATCAAGACATCCATCGTAGAGCGACGAATCGGCTCATATGTTACCTCAATGGTACGAATTGGAATGCACCAATCCGTTGCCTTTACTATTTTGACATGACGATTTTGTTGTAACTCTCTCATTAAACGTTGCTGTATTTTCAACACCCTACATCACCTGTCCTTTATGATTACGTAAGCCATTGTAGGATTTCACCGTTGTTAAAAGATTGCTGTACATATCACGTGTATCCTGATGTTTCGCACGTTTTGCAAACATATCAGCACTGCCGACAAGCATTAACAGTTCTCGCGCACGAGATAGCGCGACATTTAACCTGCGATAATCTCTCGCAAAGCCAATGTCCCCTCCCTTTGGCGTATTCCGTACCATACTCACTAAGATGACATCCATCTCCATCCCTTGGAATTTATCGACTGTGCCCGTTCTAAATTGGAGATGTGGTAACTGTAATTCTTGCTGAAGAAGGCGATTAATTTTCTTCACCTGCTCGCCATAGAAGCTAATAACGCCTACACTTTTCTGTGCATCCTGTGGTATGCGACCAGCCTTTTTCGCTTCCATTACAGCACTATTTAAGTCTGTTAAAATACTGCGGATTGTTTGTAGTTCTCCTTCATTATAACGACTTGTGCCACCCTTAACTTGTTCCTCTAAAAACGGTCTTTCCGCTGGCATATCAATCCATAGCAAATGATCATCACGACCGACAAATTGCCCTTCTAAGCCATGGTCACGGGCTGCATCCGAATCTGGTAATCCACATTGCAAGCCGTTTTCTTCCTTAGCGTAAAATGGTGTAATGCTGTGCATGATTTTTTCATGCATACGATACTGCAATGCAAGCATTTGCTTATGTGTTGAAGGTAGGTTATTAAATAATCGCTCAAATAGCGACTCACGAAGCAAGCTTTTCAACTCTTGCGCCCCATCAAAATTAGGATTTTCTTCTAGCATTCCTTTCAATGTTTCCTCCAACGTATCATCACCGAGCAACGGCGGTAATTGATGATGGTCACCCACTAAAATAATTTTTTTGCCTTTTAGCATTGGTAATAATAGCTCTGGCGGTGTAGCCTTCGATACTTCGTCGATTATTACAACATCAAACGTTGGATAGTTCTCCATAAACTCCTTGCTTGCCGAAGCAACGCATGTTGTGCCGATTACGTTGGCATGACGCACATACAATTTACGAATTTCATCTAAATCATATTCCGTAGCGTTTTGTAGCTTATCGCGCCATTGCTCTTGTAATTTCTTACGTAGAGGTAACTGCTGTTGTTTTCGATGTAGCTCTTCTAAACTTTCATTTGCTGTTTGAATAGCTTCCTTCACTTCTTCTAATGTTCGCTCTGGCGTAGCTTGTAGCAATGTTGTTAAAGCCGTTAGTTGTTTTTCCTTTTTTAGTCCTTCTATATTAATAGCTTTAATTTTTTCTTCTAATTGCGCTAGCTCTTCGTCAATCTCTTGTAAGCTTGCCTTAGCTGTTTGATGTGCCGCTCTTTTCGGTAAAAGCTGTGTATTTGCTTGTTCAACAGCCTGAAGCTGCTGACGGGCTGTTTGCACAGAGGATTGCGTTGTAGTTACGAGCATTTTCAACTGCTCTACAGATTCTTCTGGCATAGTCTCAGCTTGGAACGTATTTGCAAGTTGTTGTAAACGCTCGGTATGAGCTAAATACGGCTGCAATTGACGCTGCAAGCTTTGTACATCGAAGCTTGTAATTGCACATTCTTGGTGTATTAAACTCGCGATATTTTTGCGGAGCGACTCAAATTCACGATCTTTATGCTCCTGTTGTTGGCGAAGTGCCATCCCCTTTTGCCACACAAAATCGCGACGCATATACAGTCCCAGTAAATAGCTTTCTAACTGTTCCACTGACGGTGTTTGCCCTTCTTGAAATGAGGCATTTAGCTGTGCAAAAACGCCGTTTAAATTTTGTAGGGAAAACGATTGAACAGGCTGTTGACGACTTTTCGCAAGCGCCCGCTCTTTCCCATCAGGTGAAACCGACGCTTCAAGTTTTGCAATCGCTTTTTGTAGACGCGTATTTATGGTTGCCCATGCTTCTAAATCTTTCGCATCCTCTAAATGCTCTAGTCGTCGAATTTGCTGCGCTAACACAGGTGAAGGTTGAACTTGATAATGCTGTAAAAACCGTTGGATACGGTCATAGGTTGTTAATGAAGCGATATAATTTTGACTTTCCTTCATGAAAAGCAATCGCTTATTTTCTTGTTCATATTTCACTTGAATATCTTGAAACTGCGTTGTGAGCTCTTGTTTTTCTACAAGTAATTCTTTATATTGAATAGCCGCTTGCCATTGCTCTATTTTGATGGTGTTGTCTTGAATCGTTTGTTGTAACTGTTCAGCGGATGCGTATTCAGCTACTATGAGCTCCTGTGATTGAATAGCGGACTCTAACTGTGCAAGCTGTTTTTCATAATGCTCTTTTTGTGCTTCACTCGCTTCTTTTTCCGCTTTTGCCGTTTTTAACTCTTTTTTAAGCGATTGAATTTCTTTTTGTAAAATGGGTTCGTCGATTGCCGCTTGCTCCTTAGCAGCAATTTCCTTTGTTAGTTCTTCTAGCCACTCTTGCAATTTCGTTAGCTCATCAGTTGTTTTACTTATACTCGCTTGTAATTCTTGTTCACGTTCAGTAAAAGCCGTAATTTCTTCTTCAACAGCAGCTAATGTTTGCTCACGCCAATGTAGGGCAACATTTTCCTCAATGAATTTTTTCCCCTCTTCTTCAATACTTTCTGTTCGGCCATATCGTAAAATACGAATTTCTTGATTGGAGAGAAGTCTTCCTAAGGCATTATCAACAGCTAAGTTTGACTGTGAGGCAACGAGTGTTTTTAAGCCTGCTTTTACGTTTTGCTGGCAAATCTCTGAAATAACCGTTGTTTTCCCTGTTCCAGGGGGCCCTTGAATAACATACAAATCTTCTACAGATAACGCGCCGATGACAGCTTTCCGTTGATATTCATTTAAATTATTATGAAACTCAATATCTTCACGAAGCTTTGCTGTACGGACAGTCGGACGCTTTTCAAATAAAATCGTTTCTAAGCTAGCATTTACTGCTTCACCTTTTTCAAGCTTTGTAAAGCCGTTACGTAAGCGTCGAATTTGACTTAGTGTCGCAAAATTACTAAAGCTTACTTGTTTTGAGCGCAAATTTAGCTGGTCTTTGCGTGCTTGCTCCTGTGCAAAAGGCTTTAAGTCAACTTCCACTGTTTGCTTACCCGCATTCGCTTTTAACACTTGTCCAATTTCACCACGTACCCCTTGGATGCTCACACTTAAACCTTCAAGTTGCTTCCATTCCTTCGCTTTCACATAGGGACATACTAGTGTTAAACGTGAAAAATCTTCATTATAGTAGCTTTGTTTAAAGTCCGTATGAATATCATCGATCGTCGCATCACGTTCTTGAATTTTTAAATAGCCTTCCCAACTTGCAATACGCTTTTTCACATATTCTGTCCGTTCCTCTGCAATCGGTAACTCTCTAATTTTCGTGTGAAGATCAAGCGGGATACCAGCCCCATTATTGGGCTTTGTGACAAATTGCAGTGCCGCTGGTAAACGACGATTCGTACTAATTGGACCACGCATATGTACAAAACGTATATTTGTTGCTAATAACCCTTCCACTTTTAACACACAATCCATAATCGCTGTTTTTCCGGCCAATGTACTGTCTAACTTTTCATTATGCTCTGCATTAAAATAAATCGATAAAAACGTTTCGCCAATTGTTTTTGCTTTTCTTTTTTCAATATAGACGGTCAAAGTTTTTTGTAACGCAAAAAAGGCATGCTCATTTGCTGAGCATTCCTCTACCGCCTCCTTCGCCTTATTCGTCAAAATTAAATTACAGCGTTGTTTCTCTAGTAAAGCGATGTTCTGCATGAGCTGCCCTCCCTTCCGAATTCACTAAAGTACTATTTTATCATATCGTAAAAGGATTTCTGAAAAGAAAAATCCCCTGCACAGTGATTTCCTTCCACTGCACAAGGGACTTTATAATATTGCAAAATTACGCATCAGTGTGACTCTTGCTCGTCATAACTGTTTAGGAACAGTACTCACCTTTGTTTAATGTTGGTCTATTGTTTCTTTCGGTAATGATTTACTCATTTCACAGTACTGGACAAAAACGCGAGCCATTTCACGTAAACGATTATGAACATCCTCGTCTACAATTTTATTGTCTGCATCAAAATGTGATGTATGTGTATAGACATAGTTTGGTGTTACAAGCGCACGGAAGTAGTCTAAAATTGGTTTTAGTTGATTTTCAACTACTAAATGGTGCTGATATGTGCCACCATTCGCTACGATAGAAACAGGCTTATAACGCATCGTTTTCGGATGTAAGAAATCGAATGCATTTTTTAACACACCTGGAATTGAAGCTTGGAAAATTGGCGTAGCAATAATATACGCATCTGCTTCTTCAAATTTTTGTATCATTTTTTTCATATCATCATTTAGTGGTGAACCATCGACAATTTGATGCTTATATTCACTAAAATGCATAATTTCTAAGTCGAAACTAGCATCGAATTCTTTAATATAATGCTCTACTTGCTCTAAAATAGCACCAGTTTTACGCCCAAACATTGTGCCATCAACGAGTAAAATTTTCATATTCATTTTGCCTCCACATTCATCTTCTACAATAATATTGTAACAAATGAATAGAGTCACGGGAAGAATTGTAGCAGTCAAAACATGAAATTCAGTCTTTAGGCGGAATGATATGAAAGGTACCTATTTTTCATTTTTGCGATGAAATGTTACCTCTTTGTCTACTACGCTTTCCTCCACTTTAAATTTATCTCGATTAATGATAACCTCTCGATTTACCTTGTCCGCTTCAGTTACATCTGCACCTTTTCGCTTTTGCCAATTAAATAGCTCCTCACGTGCAAACTCTTCGTGAACCACTTTTGGAAAATCCATTGTAGCTAGCTGTTGGGAAGGATAGATGGTCACTGGTTGCTTCTTGCCATGTAACGCAATAACAAGCATCGCTTTTGCCACCTGTGAAGCATCGATAGCACGCATACGTTTTAATGGTCCTATTAGCAAAGGTTTAGCAAGCTTTAACACCTTTTCCCCAGCCTTCTCACCAAAACGAAACTCATCTCGTTGCCCTACTAACAGAGATGGACGAATAATGGATAAGCGTTGCATACCTAGCTCTATTAAAGCCTGCTCCAACTTCCCCTTCACCCGATTATAGTAAATTTTTGACCGTTCATTTGCACCCATTGCCGTTATAACAAGCAAATGGGGAATCCCTTGTTTTTTCGCTAATGAAGCAATAGCTAGTGGAAATTCAAAATCCACTTTTTCAAATTCTTCACGTGAGCCTGCCTTTTTGATAGTAGTACCTAAACAACAATATAACTCATGAGCAAATTCAATATCCTTTTCTTCTAGTGTGTCAAAGTTACGAATCTTGACCTCTAACTTCGGGTGTTCATAGTGAAGCTTTCTTCGTGCAATAACGATGACCGAAACGTATTCATCATTTTCACATAACTGTTCTATGAGCGAGCTTCCCGTTAACCCAGTGGCTCCCACAACAATTGCCGAACGCATACCCAATCTCTACTCCTCCTATCTGCCTTAACATAGACGGTTACTAGATATGTATAGTATGAATAAGAATATAGCTTATCCTCTCTATTATTCATCGGTATGACAAACGCCATTTTTGAAGTTTAACTACATACTTTCTTTATCTAATGTTAATTTTTACACATACTTGCCCATTTTTCACCATAATTTAAATAGACAGATGAAAGGATGGGATACATTTGCAAAACGAAACACAAACAATAAAACCGAAAAAATCGATTGTTTTCATAATTGAAAGCTGTATTGATAAAGGGCTGTATCCTTTTGAACGGGTTGCAACATTGGCTAAGTTGCTTGTGCAAGAGGACGTTTTCATATTCGTCAAAACCCCTTCTAATGATGGGATTCAAATTTTAATGCATCACAATCTTTCACCAATACTATTCGATCTTTTTGACGAATTACCTAAGCAAATCAAAGCCATACAGCCTGATTTAATTGTCAGGGACGGTCGTAACTCCGAAAGTTGGCAAGTGGAAAGTTTACGACCATTCTGTAAAACGATGATTCATTTTGATGATTTTGGTGATGGTGGCCAAGCCTGTGATTGTGTGTTACTCGCACTCTATCAAGAAGTGAAAGATTATTTTCCATCTCATTATATTGGTGGCAGTTTTGCCTTTGCATTACCAGAAGCCTATCAACATACGGAATCATTACCTGATGTTAAAGTCTCTGAAAACCCTCCTCATATTGTTGTTGCTTTTGAGGATGGGGACGAGCATAACTTAACGTATCGAACTCTTCGCCACCTAACCCAGCTACAAATCCCACTACAAATTACAGTAATGATAGATGATAGCTATCGCCATGCGACGGATGACTTGCAAATGATGGTACTTAGTCGTCGTAATACTGCCCTATTGCGTGATAAAGACGCACTTCTCAAATTGTTACCCAAAGCCGATGTCATTATCTGCAATGCGAACTATACACCTTATAAAATTGCTTCTTACGGTGTGCCTTGTATTACACTTGCACAAACAGAGAACGAGCTATTACATGCTTTTCCTCGTGAGCATAACGGCTTTATACATCTCGGTCTCGGCCTTAAGATGAAACAATCACAAATACAAAATGCGGTGATGGAGTTTTTATTGCATGAGGCTCGTAGTGAGCGGGCTGTAAAAAAACAGCGACAGCTGAATCTCGCAAGTAATAACCAAACATTGGAATCATTATTACTCGATTTCGCTTATGATCGACATAATATCGCTTCAACTTAGTGATTCTTTTAAGGTGAATATGATACAATATATTAGAATTTTTCACTTCTTTTCCCCTTGCTTCTAGTTGAATGTAGGCTAAAATTTTCAAGGGGGTTTAAAGCATCAGTACCCGATTGATTTTAACAATTAAGCGGTGGAGGGATGATAAAACCTCCATCGCTTTTACACGCATTGGTAATACAAATGAAACGATAAAGGAGCGACAAACCATGCCAACAAAAAGCGATATTGAATATCAAATTAAAGAATTAAAAATGGATTATATGAATTTACAAGGCGACATTGAAAAACTTGAATCTACAGGCCATAATGACCAAGTCGCTAAAGCAGAGCAACGCCTAGCTAACATGGAAACAAAGTTAGCCGAATTAAACAAACTACTAGCAGAGCTTTAATATTTTGCATATTGCAACTGTATGTAATAACAGTCGTACAGCGAATCTATCTACACAAGACGTAATCGAAATTATGGAGGAACAACCTATATGGCAATATTAACAGTTGAAAACTTAGGTCATTCGTTTGGTGACCGCACACTTTTTAAAGATGTTTCTTTCCGTTTAGTTGAAGGCGATCATATTGGTCTTGTCGGCGCTAACGGAGTTGGAAAGTCTACTCTAATGGGAATTATTACAGGGCAAACAATTCACGATGCCGGAAAGGTTGAATGGCTACCTGGTACACATTATGGCTATTTAGACCAACATACTGTGCTGACTGCTGGACGTACTATGCGCGATGTATTGCGTGATGCCTTCCTCCCTCTATATAAAAAAGAAGAAGAGTTAAACGAAATTACAGGTAAGATGGCTGAAGCGACACCTGAAGAATTAGAAGAGTTACTAGAACAAATGGCAGATGTTCAAGATGCACTTGATGCTGGTGATTTTTATTCACTCGATATGAAAATCGAAGAGGTTGCACGTGGTTTAGGTTTGGATGCGATTGGACTTGAACGTGATGTAGCTGCCCTATCTGGTGGTCAACGTACGAAAGTATTACTGGCAAAGCTTTTATTAGAAAAGCCAAAGGTATTATTACTCGATGAGCCAACGAACTATTTAGACGAAGAGCATATTACATGGTTAAAAAACTATTTAAAAAACTATCCACATGCTTTCTTATTAATTTCCCATGATACGGAATTTATGAATGAGACTGTAGATGTGATTTTCCAATTAGAGTTTTCAAAACTGACTCGCTATACAGCTACGTACGAGAAGTTTTTAGAGCTAGCTGAAATCAATAAACGTCAACATATTGATGCATATGAAAAGCAACAGGAATTCATCAAAAAACAAGAAGACTTTATCGCCAAAAATAAAGCGCGTTACTCTACAACGGGTCGTGCTAAATCTCGCGCGAAGCAGCTTGATCGTCTAGAACGAATTGACCGTCCTGAAACAGCAGTAAAACCTGAATTTGGTTTCAAAGAAGCTCGTACACCAAGCCGTTATGTAGTGGAAGCTGAAAATTTAGTCATCGGTTACGATAAAGACAAGCCCTTACTACCACCACTTTCATTTATGATTGAACGCGGCGAGAAAATTGCCTTAGTCGGTATGAATGGTGTTGGTAAATCTACATTATTGAAAACGATGCTCGGTAAAATCAATCCGCTAAGTGGTACAGTTATTCGTGGGGATTATTTAGCCCCTTCTTACTTTGAACAAGAAGTAAAGGCAGATAAAATTACACCAATTGACGATGTCTGGAACGCCTTCCCATCCATGGAACAGGCACAAGTACGCGCTGCATTAGCACGTGCTGGATTAAAAACAGATCACATCACTCGCCCACTTAATTCTTTATCTGGTGGTGAGCAAGCGAAAGTTCGTTTATGTAAACTCATGATGGAAGAAGCCAACTGGTTACTATTTGACGAACCGACAAACCACTTAGATGTCGATGCAAAAGAAGAATTAAAACGTGCTATGAAAGAATTTAAAGGCACAATCGTACTCGTTAGCCATGAACCTGATTTTTATGAAGGTTTAGTAACGAAAGTATGGAATGTACAAGACTGGTTCACATCTGGTCAACAAAGCTAAAGTGCAAAGCTAAAGTGCCAGTCACCCACACAATTCAAAATTGTGTGGGTGACTGGCACTTCCTCTAAACTTACATCATTGTAAGCTTATTTAATGAAACTTTTCCCTCTTCCCAGCGTATATTTAGTATAGATTAAAAAATATCATATTCTCTTAAAAGTTTTTTAAATAACTATTGATTTATATATAGCTTACTAGTAAGATATATGTATAACCTATTTAACTTACTGATAAGCTATTCATAAAATATAATCTAACAAAGAAAGCGGGGAATGAAGAATGACAGTTACAATTTACTCACAAGCGAGCTGCTCTTCATCCAGAAAAGCATTAAAATGGTTAAAAGAACACAACATTGAATATAAAGAAAAACGTATTACATCACATCCTCTTACACTTGCTGAATTTAAAGAAATTTTAAGCATGACAGAAGATGGCACTGATGAAATTATTGCTACAAACTCTAATGATTTTAAAAATCTTAATATTGATATTGATCAGCTTTCTATTCAAGAGCTATACGCGATTATTCAGGCGCACCCAAGAATGTTACGTAGCCCTATCCTTATAGATGAAAAACGTATCCAAGTTGGGTACAATGAGATGGACATTCGTCGTTTTATTCCACGTAAAGTACGTGCTTACGAGTTAAACGCGATGACAAGATTGGCTCAAGAAAGTTAAAACTGTTTTGGAGATGACCTTATATGGATCAAGAAAAACAACAAGCCATTACCTCATTATTTGAAGTTGTCTCTTCTATCGAGCGTAAATGGGCAAACGAGTGGAATAATCATAATGTACTCGGCTTTTCAAAATCCCATATTTTAATTTTAGACTACTTATCGCAGGAGGGACCAAAGCGCCCTTCTGCTATAGCTGAGCGCTTAAAAGTTACAACAGGTGGCGTCACGGTATTAACGACCAAACTGATTAATGCTGGCTTTATCGAAAAAACACAGCACGCTACCGATCGCAGAGCCTCGCAATTAGTTATTACGACCGAGGGTGAAGATATCCTTGAAGAATCACGTCAACAAGTTAGCGAAATTATTAACAATATGTTTGGCATGCTGTCAGCAGAAGAGGTGCAAACATTACGTGATATTTTTGCCAAGTGTTTACTAACTGTCGATACTAATCGTCAAGATTAAATTTTCAGCTTTGTGTAGAAACACGAATAAGGATGTATTGCAAATTATTGTTTGCAATGCATCCTTATTTTGATTGGCCGAACGAATACTTCCGTCTAAGTAGTTAAGATAGTGCGACCAATTGTTTTTATTACGCTGGTAGCACAGCCTCGACGATTGACACATCAGCCATAAGCATTTCTTTTAGGCGAGCTTTCGCACGGAATAAACGAGATTTCACCGTCCCAATAGAAACTTTCATAATAGTAGAAATTTCAGCAAGTGAATATTGGTCTATGTAGAAATACCATAATGTTTTTCTATAGATTGCATCTAACTGTCCCATTTTATCCTGTACTAGCTTTGTCACAATTTCTTTTTCAATTTTTTCTTCTGTTGAAATTTCATTATTGGGAACCAAATCTAAAATCGGTACGTCTAATGTTTCAGGTTGGTTCATCATGTACTTACTGCGTCGTACTTTTTTTCGATAGCGATCTCTAAATGTGTTCATTGTAATGGTTGTTAGCCAAGCTTTAATATGTTCTACTTCGGCAACGCTATCTTCGTAGCGTACGACTTTGACCCAAACTTCTTGCATCAGATCTTCTGCTTCTACATTATTACGAGTAAGTTTCAAACATAAATGGTATATATAACGATTATATTCCTCATATACGCCTTCTAATTTTTCATTCATTGTGTATTCCTCCGCTTCTTGTTCTTGCTTCTATACACATTCTCGCAAAATAATGTATTACACTCTATCGTATTGGCTTTCAATTTCATTACAATCGTGTAAGCTTAAATGCTTTTACTTGTAATATTCGTAAAAAATGTTTTACTACTATATCTCTTTTATACGGAAAAACCTATGAAAACCCTTCCAAATTCAAATTTACATAGTCGCATTTAATTATTGTAGGCTTAATATTACTTTTGCTTACATAAAGATTTGTTTATAACTAATAGCGAAGCTTTACACAGTACCTTTATCACTATCATCAAGATATACAAAAAGCTCTTAAAAGGTATTACCCGCTTTAAGAGCTTTTTAAGCTATTTATTGAAAATCTATAATGATTTTTAATGCATGCTCATCCGCCGCATTAGCAAAAGTTTCGTAAGCTTCCATCATGTCGTCAAATTTATAGCGATGTGTAGCTAACCTTTCTGGCTTAACCTTCCCTGTTTCTAACGTTTTTATTAGCATCGGTGTTGTGCTTGTCGATACTAAACCTGTGGAAATTGTCACGTTGCGAATCCATAAATCTTGTAATTGCAAATCGACAGGTTTACCATGAACACCAACATTAGCTAAACGACCTCCTGGTGATAAAATTCGCTGGCAAATATCGAATGTTGCAGGGTAACCTACAGCTTCAATTGCTACGTCAACTCCACGACCATCTGTCATGTCAAATATTCTATCAATTGCAGCTTGGGCATCACGTGAATTGATTGTCTCTGTAGCACCAAATTTCTTGGATTCTTGTAAACGATTATCATCGAGATCAATCATTATAATTTTTGAAGGAGAGTAAAATTGCGAAGTTAATAGTGCAGACATTCCAATTGGACCTGCACCTACGATAGCTACTACATCACCTGGTGACACTTGTCCATTTAATACGCCAATTTCCAAACCCGTTGGTAAAATATCAGAAATCATAACAGCAGCATCATCGGAAATTCCTTGTGGAATGTGGTATAGAGAGTTATCAGCATGTGGAATATGAACATACTCTGCTTGTGTTCCATTGATTAAATGACCTAAAATCCAGCCGCCATCTTCACAATGAGCATATAAAGATTTTTTACAATAGTGGCATTTACCACATGACGTCACGCATGAAATAATTACTTTATCGCCTACTTTAAAGTTTGATACGCCTGCCCCTACCTCTTCAACAATTCCAATACCTTCGTGACCTAAAATTGTCCCCTCTTTAACAGCAGGTACATCGCCACCTAAAATATGCAAATCCGTACCACAAATAGTTGTTTTCACAAGACGCACCACTGCATCGCTATCTTTCACTACACGAGGTTTGTCTACTTCACGTAATTCCTTTTTACCTGGTCCTGCAAATACTAGCGCTTTCATTTAGAATTCTCCTCTCTCAATAGATTTGTAGACTTAATATACTTTAAATATAATTAATTATTCAGAAAACGTCAATTAACTGGACTCTTTTTAGTTAATTTTTATAATTTTTTAGAGACAAAAAAGCCTTCTTAAATATCGCCATTTAAGAAAGCTCTCGTATTCGCATTATGCTCATTACAGATTGAAACATGATCTCTAATCAGTATATTTTACCCAAACTTTATATCTCTCACCATTATCTATTGTGATTTCTGTAAGAACTCTGAATTCATTTATTTGAGCAAGTCTAAAAGCTAAGGAATAAGCTATTTTATAATCTGGTGTGTCATAACCATCAAACAGTCTTGCATATATTTCATTTCCTATTGAATCGGCTCATACATCTGCTTCGTATAAACTATCAAATATAATATTTTCTCGTTTCCATTTAAGTTGCATCTTTAATCCTTCTATCTAGTAAATTTATTTTACTGCACATTCAAGGAAAATCAGTGTAGTATTTTTAACACCTTTGATTTCGGTAGGGTTAAGTGCGAACCAATTAAAGTTAACTATATCGCCGGATTTAAGACCATAATTTTGACCTACTACCTGATAATTTTTCAAACTACCATGAAAACTATAACTCGGTCTTTCATAGTGAGAAGAGTATGGTGAATTAATTCGAGTACCATTTATAGATGCGCTCATACTTACATTTACTGCAGGTCTGAATAGTTCGTAAGCACTTGGTCTTATGTAAAATCCCCATTGGAGTGAACGATTAACTGAACTCGTGTTTGTTTGTATCATCACATAAGAGTGTCCATCAGAACTACTGAATGTTCCTTCGCAAGCACGAACCTCATCATCATACCCTAAACGTTCTATTAAATTACTAGTATTAATAGCCGAAACGGATTCTAGATGGGAAGAAGAAGAAAATGTTAATATTAATACAAGTGAAAAAGTAATAATAGACATTAGCAGTTTTTTCATAAAAAATCCTCCCCTAGTTTTGTTGTTCCAACATAGTCTAAATACATGGAATATTCCAACAAAAATCCAATAAATATTACTAACCTGTAAATTTTTCTACTAAAGAAAGATAGCTTAGAAAATTGAAAAAAAGTAGCCTAATCGGATGTTCTATATGTGCTTCAAATAACTAGGTCAGTTCAGGAAAACTAGTCTTTAGTCAACATCATCCCCTCTTTAACAGCAGGTACATCGCCACCTAAAATATGCAAATCCGTACCACAAATAGTTGTTTTCACAAGACGCACCACTGCATCGCTATCTTTCACTACACGAGGTTTGTCTACTTCACGTAATTCCTTTTTACCTGGTCCTGCAAATACTAGCGCTTTCATTTAGAATTCTCCTCTCTCAATAGATTTGTAGACTTAATATACTTTAAATATAATTAATTATTCAGAAAACGTCAATTAACTGGACTCTTTTTAGTTAATTTTTATAATTTTTTAGAGACAAAAAGCCTTCTTAAATATCGCCATTTAAGAAAGCTCTCGTATTCGCATTATTCTCATTTATCTATGGAAGCATGGCCTCGACGCAATCGATATTGTGCACCCGTTAAAAATGGCACCATCGCTTGTAAACATGCATCATCATATAAATACTCTTTAAAAACAATTGGTGGTACTAACAGCTCTTTTTCTTTACAAGCTTCTTTACAATGTTCAATAAACGCTGGTTGTAGGCTAGTATACAAAACTAATGGCATTGGAAACTGGTCATACGCTTTCTGTATAGCCATTACCATTAAGTCTTCACTTAGTAATTGATCGAAGCTGAAGCCTGTTATTTTCTTTGTATGAACATCTATAATAGACGCCATATAAGCCCATCCTTGATGCCAAGTTGGTACGTAACTTATATTGATTACCCACTTTTCGTTAGCTTTTGTCGTTTCAAAGCCTACATTTACTATTGGTTCCGGAACTTCTTCTACTTGTGCTTCCCTTGCCTTTTTTAATACGCGCTGGACCTTCCGCAAACTCCCTTGAAAGCCTCGCATTTTCAATATTTCATAAAGCTGTGCACCATTATAAAGTTGCCCATCTTCGATAAATATTTGTTCAATTTCCTCTAATAACTCTTCCGATGCCGACTTTCTTGATGACTGTTGCTTTTTTTGCAACCCACTATAGTAAGTACTTTTGGGCAAGTCTAATAGCTCACAGAGTACTTTAACAGCATGTTTTTTACTTTCCCGTTCTATATAATCAATTACATCTGTATCATCTAATTGGCTGCGAATATGGTAATAGCCTTTTTTAATATATCGACCTCTTGTTTTAATCGTTCGTTTTCTTTTTGAACGGTTAATACTTCTGCCTTCGTCATGTCGGTGACACCATCAACTGGTGTATATAACTTTATCCATTTATAAATGGTTACTTCAGATATACCATATTCGCTTGATAATTTACTGACAGCGGTGCCGAGGCGATATTGTTTTACAAGCTCTAATTTAAAGTCAGATGAATATCGTTTATTCCCCATACAACTCCCCCTTTTTTCTCCTATTTATAATAGTTGCTTGTCATAACAATGTCTAGGTTGCTGTAACATGAAAGGGGTTTTGTAGTTGTTGTGTTGCTATAACTGGGTTCATGTTTATACAAACACCTAAATCAAATAGTGCAGTTAAAATTTTTTTGAGCGATTATTTGATAGCTTTGTCAATCGCAGCATCGAGCAAACCCACACATAATTATTTTAAATTAAATACATTTTGATTAATCATTTTATGAAAATAATAATCCATATCTTCAGCAGTTACACTTTCTCTATTCTCCAGCCACCACATAGTTAATTTTTCAATATTTTGCATAAAACGTTATGACTAATTCTTTTGGAATCGAAGAATCCTTGAAAAGTTGATACATTTCATTTCTCTCTTCCATTTGATTATTTACATTCAGTGTGTTTATGTATTCTATAAATTGGCTATCCCCCATTTGTACGGCTAAAATTCCCCTAACACTGGATGATCTAATAGCTGTTCAATCACTGTAAAAGGCTTTGTTACTCGATCATGAATAGGTATTTTTGCTATTTCTTCCCCTAATTGTTGAAGTCCAACTTTTAATAAATCATTTTTATCTTCAAAGTGTTTGTAAAAGGTTGTACGATGCACCATAGCACGGTCACATATTTGATTGATTGTAATTGAAGTATATTTTTGTTTACAGTCCGTCATCAGTTCATACAATGCCTGCCATAATAATTTATGTGTGCGTCTAATCCTCAAATCAATTTGTTCTTCATTATTTTTCATCTACACTTCTCCTATTTTGTTGTTTATCTATACATGTAAAATAATCTGATTCTTCCTAAATATAATCGACATATATATATTAAATTACATACAGTAGTTTATCTATTGTCCATAAAAATTATATGAAAGCGAAGGTAATCATACATGAGCCTATCATCTACGAGTCCTGCTAACCCTAAGATTGATCTTAGAAACATAAAACAAGGTCCGATTGTTTTCGCATTAATATTAGGAGCATTTGTCTCCTTATTGAACGAAACATTGCTTGGAAATGCTTTACCGATCTTAATGAATGAATTTAATGTAACAGCGTCTACGATTCAATGGCTTACTACAGCCTACATGCTAGTTGTGGGTATTTTAGTACCAATAACGGCTTTATTGCAGCAATGGTTCACTACAAGACAGATGTTTTTATCCGCCATGCTAACATTTTTTATAGGAACTTTAATAGCAGCCATTTCTCCATCTTTTTTCTTTTTATTAATAGGTCGAATAATTCAAGCCTTTGGTACAGGCTTAATGCTTCCCCTATTAATGAATACTATCTTAACAATTTATCCATCTGAAAAACGCGGAACTGCAATGGGATTAGTTGGTCTTGTTATGCTCCTTGCACCAGCAATCGGCTCTACTTTATCAGGTGTTATTGTTGACTCTATGGATTGGCGGTGGCTATTTTATATCGTTATTCCGTTAACTATCCTGTCAATCCTTATTGCATTTAAATATCTACAAAATGTAACAGAACTCAAGAGACCTAAAGTTGATTATTTATCTATTATATTATCGACATTAGGTTTTGGTGGTATTGTATATAGTTTTAGTGCTTCTGGTGACCTGGGCTGGTCAGATATAAAAGTGCTATCTTCAATAATAATTGGCGTTTTATCATTAATCTTATTTTCTATACGTCAGTTAAAAATTGAAAATCCTATATTAGACCTGCGAGCGTTTAGCTTTCCGATGTTCACTTTACCCGTAGTGCTAATGTTCATCGTTATGATGACCATGTTTTCTACTATGGCGTTGTTACCTATGTTTTTACAAACAGTATTATTAGTAACAGCTTTTAAATCAGGATTACTCATGCTACCGGGTAGTATTATCAGTGGGATTATGGGCCCAATTTCAGGTAGACTATTTGATAAATATAGAGCTAAGGCAATTATTATCCCTGGGATTATGCTAGTAACCATTGGCGTATTCTTATTTACAACGAACAATGCAGATACATCAATTTGGAAAATTATTGTCATGCACAGTTTACTAATGGTAGGAATTATTTTTGTTATGACGTCCCAAACATTTGGCCTATACCAACTAACACCTAATCTATATCCGCACGGCACCGCAATTTTCAATACTTTATCGCAAGTTGCTGGCGCAATTGGTACTGCTTTAGGGATTTCTAAAATGTCTTCTGGTACATCTGCTTATATGGAAGAATCCCTTGATCCAACCAATCCAATTGAAAAAATAAATGGCCTAACTGCAGGATTCCAAGATGCATTTACGATGGGATTATCTTTAATACTTATTGCTTTAATATTATCCCTGTTTATAAAAGAACAGAAAAAGAAGGTTAGCTGAAAAATCTCTAAGTTGGTTTTAATAAAACATTAGAAAGCATTGCTACGACAGGATTCCCCAACCACATTATGCTATACTATTTCTATTATCGAAATATTGAAAGAGGGATGAATGTATGACGCAATTACAGACATTAAATGCTTATTTTGCTGAACATCGTGAGGCGCACTTAAATGAATTAAATGAATTTTTACGTATTCCAAGTATTAGTTCATTATCTGAGCATAAAGGCGATATTCAGCATGCCGCAGAGTGGCTAGCTGATGCCTTCAAGAAACTCAACTTAGAAAACATTTCTATCACTCAAACTGCTGGTCACCCTGTTGTTTATGCTGACTGGTTACATGCAGAAGGCAAACCAACTATTCTATTTTACGGTCACTACGATGTACAGCCAGTTGATCCATTACATCTATGGGATAGCGAACCGTTCAACCCTACAATCCGTGATAACAAATTATTTGCACGTGGCGCAAGTGATGATAAAGGTCAAGTGTTTATGCACTTAAAAATGATCGAAGCACTATTTGCAACGACTGGTACTTTGCCAGTGAACGTAAAATTCATCTATGAAGGTGAAGAAGAAATCGGTAGCCCTCATCTGCCTGCCTTTGTTGAAGAACATAAAGAAAAATTAGCAGCCGATTTAATTTTGATTTCAGATACAGGTCTTTATGGTCCTGGTAAACCAGCAGTATGCTATGGCTTACGCGGTCTTACAGGCGTACAAATTGACGTGCGTGGCGCAAAAGGCGATTTACATTCAGGCCTATACGGTGGCGGTGTACAAAATGCCATTCATGCACTAGCAGAAATTTTAGCATCCTTCCGCGATGAACACGGTACAATCCAAGTAGAAGGTTTCTACGATAAAGTATTACCATTAACGGGAGAAGAACGTGAAGCTTATCGAGCACTAGGCTTTGACGAAGACTCCGTAAAAGAGGAAGTCGGCGTATCTGAATTGTTCGGTGAAGCAGGCTATTCTTATTTAGAGCGTACTTGGGCTCGCCCAACGTTAGAAGTAAATGGTGTATTCGGTGGATTCTCTGGTGAAGGCATTAAAACTGTACTTCCTGCTGAAGCTGGTGCAAAAATTACTTGCCGACTAGTACCAAATCAGGAGCCAGAAGAAATCGTTGCTTTATTAAAAGCACATATCGACAAACATAAGCCTGCCGGTGTAGACGTAACGATTTCAGAATTCGATAAAGGCCGTCCATTTTTAACACCATTTGATCATCCATTTATTCAAGCAGCCGGTCGTTCCTACGAAAAAGTTTATAATGTACCTACCGCTTACACACGTGGTGGTGGTTCGATTCCAATCGTTGCTGCCTTTGATGAAATTTTAGATTTACCAGTTGTTTTAATGGGCTTTGGTCTATCGAGCGAAAACTTCCATGCACCAAACGAGCATTTCCATTTAGAAAACTTCGATAAAGGTTTACGTGTATTAGGAGACTATTTATATGAGGTTGCAGCACTAAGTCAATCGTAAACAACACAACTTATCCGCGATGTACTTTGCTTTACCCGCGAAATACTTTGGGTTATCCGCGCTTTATTACCATTTACCCGCGGAATACCCGATTTTACCCGCGCTTTACTGCGGTTTACCCGCGATAATAAAAATCCCCTCGCCATCTGGCAGGGGATTTTTCATTTATTTATTCACCAAAATTCGTTACAAACTGTGCTGATGTTTTTCGTTCTTTACCTTTTGGTACTTCATCAAAATAACCGACCTGTAACATCGCTATTACACGTTCACCTGGCTGTACTTTTAATGCTTCACGGAATTTAGGATTATCTAAGAAGCCTGGTGTTTTCCAGCAAGAGCCAATACCTTTATCCCAAGCTAACAGCTGGATATTTTGAATAAAAATACTCGCTGCTGCGTAATCTTCTAAACGCTCTTTTTGACGTGCATCCTCTGGCACAATAACAAATGCATAGCCACCAGGCAATGTGAATTTTGCCATTTGCTTCGCTAAATCTTCACTCGAAAGCTCCTGCCATTTTGGAACAGCTAGCTCTCGTAATAGCTGATGTAGTGCAACTAAATCATCATCGCAAGCAATAACTAAACGCCACGGTTCACGATTACCATGGTTCGGTGCCCAGACAGCATCGTCAACAATGCCCAGTAAATCATCACGTTTCACCAATTGCCCATTAAACTTCTTAATTGAACGGCGATTTATAATTGCATCTCTTACCGATAAAAATTGTTCGCTCATTTTTTTCTATCTCCTTCTAATAATAGTAGTATATATCATTATTCTTCATTTCTATCTCCAACATTATCATAAAATGATGAGCTTTAAAACTGCTAACACTCTAAGCAAAACTATCATCTATATGATAAAAATAATAGGTCATATTTGGGGTATACGCCGTAGAATCCTGATAAAAATAAGCCCTATTAATACTATCTGATGTATGTGCATTGACATAGGGAATTCCATTTTGAATACTCGTAACAATGACCGAATGATCAATTCTGCCATCTCCTTGAAAATCATAAAATATAACGTCCCCAATGTCTAATTGTTCTGCCGTTTGCACGCGTGTTGCCTTTAAACCCGTTTTTGAGCCCTCTAAATACCATCTTAGAGAATGTGCCACGGACCAGCTAAAGCTCCAGTTTCCTTGCTGAATCCACCAGCCTCTTTCCCTATTTGGTGCCCCTCGCATCGGTGCTCCTCCAGCAAGTAAGCACTGTGAAATATAATTCGTACAATCGACATCAAAATTCGGAAATGCCGGATTACGACTATTCCACCATAAATTCGCATATTGTACAGCTGCCTGTCTGTTATACATTTTGGCCACGCTCCCCCTCCTTATGTCCATCATATGACTCCATCGTTGGTTCTATTAATTAGGCGATTCAACGCAAAATTGCTGAAAGCGGTCACATTAGGCGCTATCTTTTCCAATTTCAAGATAGTTTTTGCTACAATAAGATTAAACAAATTGGCAATTTTTTTATTTTACGAACAGAAGGGATGTTGAATGTGAAGCAGCATGCTGAGAAAGAAATTTTACAGCCTACTCTTTTATGCGATAAAAAAGGGAATTTAAATCCAGCTGCTATTGGATTTGCACGAAAACCTCTCATAAATAGCAATTTAAGCGGACATATCATGCGTAAAAAGAAATGGAACTATTGGTGCATCTATGGCGATGAGATTTTATTCTCCGCAACGATTAGTCATCTCGATTACGCAGCTGTGTGCTTCGTGTATTTCCTTGAATATGAAACTCAGCGCTATTTTGAAAAAACAATAACAATTCCACTCGGTGGCAAGCTCAAAATGCCAACACATGTACTGGAATCGGTATCTTTCACGAATAGTGAAATGACAATTGATATGACCTATATTCAAAACGAAACACATTTATCTGTTTCAATCCCTACTTTTGATGGCGATGCCTTGCGTGCCAATTTAATTATTCAGCATCCACCTTCAGACGAATCGTTAAATGTCGTCATTCCTTGGAATCGTAGGACATTTCAATTTACAGGAAAGCATCATATTCTTCCTACTTCAGGAGAAGTAATCATCGGCAATCGCCACTTTACGTTTACCCCTGAAGAAAGCTTTGCTGTACTTGATTATGGACGTGGTGTTTGGCCACGGGAAGCCACTTGGAATTGGGGCATGGCATCTCAACGTGTTCGAGGTAGACGCATCGGGCTCAACTTAGGTGGTAAATGGACAGATGGTACTGGCATGACTGAAAATGCTGTTTTTGTGGATGGGAAGATGACAAAAATACACGAAGATTTGCTGTTCACTTATGATCGAGAGGATTATATGCAACGATGGACAGTCAAAACAAAATTTTCAAATCAAGTATCTCTAACATTCTCTCCATTTTTCGAACGGGTTGCCGCAACTAACGCAAAACTTGTTAAATCAGAAGTACATCAAATGTTTGGTTATTATGATGGAACGATTTTATTAGCTAATGGTGAAACATTAGTTATTAAGCAAATGCTAGGATGTATCGAAGAACATCAAGCAAAATGGTAATAACTATTTCCCATTTCAACCTAAAACACAAAAAAATTCGCCCTCTTTTCGCCATCGATAAAAGAGTGTCGCGAATTTTTTTGTTTCCTTTGGAGTCATTAGTTGTCGTTCAGCAAAGGGTAACTTTGTTAATCTTTATTGATTCCATCTAGTATAGCTTCTGGGTCATCTGTAAATAGGGCTTGTATGCCGAGCTGTTGCAATTGCTGTGCATACTTAACGTCATTAACGGTGTAAACACGCACGGTTGCCTCTTTCTCTAGTGCTGTTGCTATAGGTTTCCTAAATGCAGTAGGTAAACTAACATGAATCGCATTAGCAGGAATGGTTGCTGTATAGGTTGTAAAATCGACTAAAACCTCCGCAAATAAGGCAGCCGTTTCAATGTATGGCGCCATCTGATATACAGTTTGAAGCGATTCATGGTTAAAGGAAGAAATAATGACCCTCTCCGTCATTTGGTGCGTCGCTATTTCCTTTAATACAAGCGCCTCAATTCCTTCGTAAGGAAAGACATCCGTTTTTAACTCAATATTGATACGATGGTGTGTAGCGACAAAAATCTCTAAAACTTCACCTAATGTAGGAATACTTTCACCTTGAAATTGTGCTGCAAACCACGAACCATAATCATATGCACGCAGTTGCTGAAGTGTAAAATCTTTTACATAACCAGAACCATTAGATGTTCGGTCAATTGTTTCATCATGAATCACTACAAGCTCACCATCTGCGGTGACATGAACATCCAATTCAATACCTGCAATTGGTAGCTTAGATGCTGCATAAAAAGCGGCTTTTGTATTTTCGGGATAATGAGCTGAAACGCCACGATGGGCAAATAAATCCAAATGCAAAACCTCCTTCTACTCTTTACTTCATAGTATAACAATAAGCTAAATAGAACGTTTACACTTGATAGGTAAAATTTTGTATAGTAGTATGAGAATCTACTTAAAATTGTAAGTACTTAGGAGGTGCTAAAAATGACTGCACAACACCCGGATTTTCAGGCTGAGTTAGAGCGCCTTGCATACACGCAAAATTATATGCAACAGATTTTAAATGAATCGCAACGAGACCTGCAATCTGCACAAGAAAATATACGAAAGTCTATGGCGGATTTAGATTATCTAGATTCAAGTTTAAGTTATTTAAACATTTTAACAAATGCTCGTTTTTTTGAAATGGCTCGCAATCAAAAAGAAGGTTTAGAGGCTGTACAAAAAAAGCCTTACTTTGCCCGCATTCACTTTCAAAAAACGGGCGATCCTGAAGAGTTTTTGTATATCGGAAAAACATCCTTATTTCATCGTGAAACACATGAACCTATTATTGTCGATTGGCGTTCGCCTGTAGCAAATGTCTATTACGACGGCCGTCTTGGTGATATGGAATATGATGTTCGCGGAGAAGTTCATAAAGGACATTTATTTGCCAAACGACAATATAAAATTGAAGATGGCGTATTGCTCGATATTCGGGATATTGACTTAACAACAAATGATGAATTACTACAAGAAGCATTGGCAGGAAAAGCAGATGTACGCTTAACAGAAATCGTCTCTACTATTCAAAAAGAACAAAACGATATAATACGCGCTCATCTGCGTCAGCCAATTATTGTCCAAGGTGCTGCCGGTAGTGGGAAAACAACGATTGCTTTACACCGTATCTCGTACTTCCTCTATACGATGGGCGAACATTTTAATCCTGAGCAGCTCATGATTTTAGCACCGAATAAGCTTTTTATTGATTATATTGGAGATGTCCTCCCAGAGCTTGGTGTTGATAAAATATGCCAAACAACATTTGCAGACTATGTCCTTGCCGCAACAAAACTAAAGTTAAAGCTACGCAATCCGAATGAACAATTGGAATCACTCGTAATAGGCGGTGCTGATCAGCCAACTCCTTGGATTTCTGAAGTGAAGGGCTCCCTTTATTATCGCGATATAATCGAACGATATTTACAAAAAATTGAATTGCAAATAGCTGAACAATTCGAGGATGTCTATATTGAAAAATATCGTATAATGCGGGCTTCACATTTAAAAAAATTATTCTTATATGAATTTTCTTATATGCCGATTGAAAAACGGTTAGCCCATATTAAAAAGGTACTTGCAAGTCATGTTCGGCAAAAGAAACAAGCCGTCTTAAATACGTTGCATGCAAAATACGATGAAGCCCTTGGAAAAGCGCTTAATGGTATTCGTGATGCTGAGAAACGAAAACACATTGTTACAAAATTTATCGATGAACGCGATGAACGTTTACCCGCCATTGAAAAGGAAGCAAAATCTACCGTTGCTGTCTATATGCGCCGCTTTACAAAATATAATGTAAAAACAGTCTATCGTACGCTGCTAACGAATGCTGAGCTATTAGCAGAAATCGCACCAGAATGGCATTATATGGAACAACAACAATTTTTACAAGCACACGCTAAAGAGCAATGGATGTTAGAAGATTTAGCTGCCCTCTATTATTTACAAGCAAAGCTAAAAGGGATTGCAGATGAATGGAAAATGCGCGTTGTCTTTATCGATGAAGTACAGGACTACAGTCTATTCCAGCTAGCCGCTCTAAAAGCAGGGCTAGAAACGGATATGTTTACAATGGTAGGTGATTTAGCACAAGGAATTCATAGCTATCGTTCCCTAACCGCTTGGGAGCCTGTGCAAAATTTATTTCCCCGCGCTAGCTTTAGAACACTTCAAAAAAGTTACCGAACAACCATTGAAATTATGGAGGTCGCTAACAAAATTTTAATGCAAATGGATGAGCAACTGCCATTAGTTGAGCCTGTAGTCCGTCATGGAGATGCTCCAACATTTGTACAGGCAGCTTCCTTTAATACGCAGCAAATTAGAGAAATTTTCGCTTCCATTAGAGCAAACGGGCACCAATCAATCGCCTTAATTTGTAAAACTACGGCTGAAGCCAAATCAATGCAACAGGCGTTAACGAATGACGCGATTCCTTGTCAACTTCTCACAGAAGATGAATCGATTAATCAGCAAGTATTACTTGTTGTACCAAGCCATTTAGCAAAAGGTCTTGAGTTTGATGCTGTCATTGTTGCTGCCTTTGATACGCCCTTCTTTGATTCGAAAATTGATAGAAAATTACTTTATGTGGCATTAACTCGTGCCATGCATGAGCTATATTTAATTGGTCCTACGAAAAAGGCATTTCTATTAGAAAATTAAATAACACAATAAAAAATAGCACAGTAGGATACAGTCCCTAACATGCTATTTTAGCAGTTGGATAGCCGTGCTCATTCATATCGATTAAATAAATACTGTAAAAACTATTTATGGCGCGGTGGTAATCTGTAAAACTTTCCTTTCGATAAATAAGCTTTCACAACCTTCCACCATGAGCGAGGTGCTTCCCTCGGAGGAGACTTTTTTTTCGGCAATGCTGGCATACGCATGACAACGCCCCCTTTCTTCATCCTTATTAATACTATATGGGCATAGTACACATTTATGATAAAAAAGAGGAATATAACAGAAACTTAAACTTCTTAGCAATAAAAAGGCTGGGACATAAGAGAAAAAGTGTTAGATTGAACCTAATCAATCTAACACTTTTTTGCTATGCAGTTGTTGTCCGCTACGACGGTGCTTTCCGCTCAGTACAGTAAGCCGCAACCCTCTGCTTGCGCGCGGAATGCCCGCGTCTAACATTATGTGCTGTTCTGAGCTGGAGTCACCGCCTTCGCTACCAACAACTAGTGAACACTTCTAATTTTTTTAATTGCAAAAGCAAGAATAGCTAGGTCTCCATATAGCAAAAATTTATGAACAGCTTTCGTCTGTTCCTTAAATTTTTTTAGTTTTGTCCTAGCCTCTCTTTACATTAATTTTTCACATAATAGTCTAGTTGCTGTGCTTTCATAAAGCCTGCCTTCTCATAAACAGAAAGAGCTTTTCTATTCTCGATTTCTACATCAAGCATAACAAATTTAGCGCTTTGTTTACTAGCATAGTCTTTTGAAAAGGATAATAAAGCTGTACCGATTCCTTGCCCTTGATACTGAGGATGAACTGCAAGTGCTGTCACCCATTGAATTTCATTTTCTTCTGCTGTGGTCACCGTACCTACAACGTGACCATCTTTATGTGCCACCCATAGTTTTCGGCCTTGCGTTGACGTATTAAAATCGATTAGCTCCTCCGATTCTGATGGCAAATCCCCAAACGCATCACTATATATAGCGATTAGTTCAGTCTGCTCCCCAGCGTATGGGGCAATTTGAATATCATCTCGAAGTTCAACTGGCTCTGCTTTCGTTTCCAATGTTGCTTCTGAAAAACTGTATGAATAGCCAAACTTTTCGATAAATGTATGCCCGTAAGGAGAGCCATCAATAACAACTGCTAACTGACCTTCTGCTCCTCGCTCTTCTAGTCCAGCTTGTAACACATTGACTAAAGCTGTTCCAATTCCTTTTTGGCGATAAGCTGGTGTCACTACTAACGACCATTCATACGTATGCAGCCCCATCAAATCAATGGCACTTGCAGCACCTACTAATACATCATTGTCATCTTCATAAGCAAGCACCATAAAACCTTTCGATTCAAAAGAACCTGCCGATGGTATATTCATAATCGTTTCATATACACGATAATCGTTTAAAGTTGCTTCTTCACATAATATTTTTAATTCATTCAATGTTTCCCCATCCAAAGGGAATGACACTGTAATCACTGAAATGTTCATTGTTTACTCCGTTCTTATATCAGACTATTGCCCTATTGTAGCAAGAAAGAAAATAAACTGGCAACAAATTATCATACCCGTTTCTAATAATCAGCAATTTTACTTCCAATACAGAATAAATAGAAAGATTTGTACTACTATAGGTCTTTAAAATAAATGAAATTTACTAGAAGCTATTAGTTATAAATCATTATATGGCTTCTCATCCTAAGAAATCGGATAATTACATTTATTGTAATTATTATAACATTAATACAAATAAATTACATTAATAAAAGTACTAAATTTCTACAATAAATTATTATACAACCATTACTATTGGCAGGTGCTTCCAATTAAAAAAGAGCGATTTCTAGAAAAATCGCTCTACAATCAAACTTATCCTACTTTCGTTTACCAGTAATTTGCGGTTCTTTTCCACCGCCATAGTTCTTCCAAACATTACTCTTCTAAATGATATGCGGAGGCGCTTAGCATCTGGGCGTAAATGCCCCCAGATTCAATTAATTCTTGCTGTAAACCTGCTTCAACTAGCTCACCCTTCTGCATAACGAGTATGACATCTGCATTATGCACAGTATTTAATCGATGTGCAATGACAAAGCTTGTGCGTCCTTGCATCAGTCGGTCAAGTGCCTCTTGGATTGCTAATTCTGTTACGGTATCAATGCTACTCGTTGCCTCATCAAGCAATAAAATTTTCGGATTAGCAATTAGTGCCCGTGCAATGGATAATAATTGCTTTTGACCTTGGGAAATTTCACGACCATCTGCTTTGAGAACAGTATCATAACCATCCTTTAGTTTCATAATAAATTCATGCGCATTAGCGAGCTGCGCCGCTTCTATAACTTCCTCATCACTAGCATCTAAACGGCCATAACGTATATTTTCCCTTACTGTAGTTTCAAACAAAAAAGGGTCCTGTAATACAAAGTCCATTTGGGAACGGAGTGCTTGCCGTTCAATTTGCTGTACATTTATACCATCAAATAGCACTTCGCCCTTCGTCACCTCATAAAATCTAGCAATTAACTGTAAAATCGTTGTTTTCCCTGCACCAGTTGCCCCTACCAAAGCAACCGTCTGCCCTGGCTCAACCGTAAAGTTAATATCTTTTAGTGTGTAAGATTCCTGTGCCACATCATATTTAAAAAACACATGTTTGAATGTTACCTGTCCTACTAATGTATGATTCTTTGCAGTAGACATTTCCATTTCAGACTGTTCATCGAGTAATGAAAATACACGCTCAGCTCCTGCAATAGCTGAGAGTACTGTATTAAACTGATTCGCCAAATCATTTAATGGTCGTGTAAATTGGCGAGCATATTCTGTAAAAATAACAATTACACCTATTGATACATGACCGTAAAGTGCAAGCACCCCACCAATACCAGCAACAATCGTAAAGCTCATATTATTTAAAAAGTTCATGACTTTTGGTATATATCCAGAGTACGTCTGTGCCCAAAAGCCTGTTCTTTTCAAACGTAAACTTTTGTCGCGAAATTCTGCCTTTACACGCTCTTCCTGTGAAAAGGCCTTTACAATTCGCTGTCCAGAAATAGTTTCTTCAATCATGCCATTGAGCGCTCCCATTGCTGATTGTTGCTCTTTAAATAACGGAGCAGTTCGACGTGTAATCCAGCGCATTGCCCAAAACATAATTGGAATAATTGTCATTGTTAAGATCGTTAACAATGGGCTCAAGCTTAGCATGATAATAAGCGTGCCCCCAAGCGTTAAAACGCTGGAAAACACCTGTATAAAAGAACTATTCAAAGTAGAGCTAACTGCTTCAATATCATTTGTCATGCGACTCATTAACTCGCCATGTTGCCGTCTATCAAAAAACGAGATAGGTAACTTTTGAAAATGAGTAAAGACACTTGTTCTCAGCCTATATATCGTCTGTTGGGCAATCCCAATCATCCAATAATTTTGTAAAAATAACGAGATAGCTAAAAGCACATAAATTCCGATTAACAGCGTAATTTTACTGCCTAGTCCATTGAGCTCGCCTTGCATCACATATAGATCAATTATTTTGCCGACTATATACGGTCCTAATAGCGCCAAAAGTGAGCTGACCATAACAAGGAATAGTACGATGACTAATAACATCCGTTGTTCATCGACAATTTTCCATAGACGCCATAATGTACTTTTCCAATCTGCTGCTCGTGGCCCTTTCTTTTTCTTTACAACCTGTTTTACATCCTCTTTCGATAAAATCGGCTCATAGCCAAAAGGTTTTTGGAAAAATCCCATTATTTCACCTCCTGCTGGGAGATAGCGATTTTTTGATAGAGCTCAGAAGTTTGCAAAAGGTCTTCGTGTGAACCATAGGCGACCACTTTACCCTCGTCTATTAACAAAATATGATCTGCACCTTTTGCCGTACGAATTTTTTGTGTGACAACGAGCATCGTTGCACTTTCTTCACTAAGCGCATCCCATAGTGCCTGCTCTGTTTTAACATCAAGTGCACTTGTACTATCATCAAGCATTAATATATGCCCTTTTCTTAATAGTGCCCTCGCAATCGATAATCTTTGTTTTTGACCACCTGATAAATTAACTCCCTTTTGCCCAACGCGCGTATCATAACCACTCGGGAAGTCTTCCACAGATGCATGGATTTGTGCCTGCATCGTTGCATTTAACACTTCGTCCATTTCCGCTTTCGTATCCCCCCAACGTACATTATCAGCAATACTACCTGTAAATAATAAAGATTGCTGCGGAACATAGCCTATAATGTCGCGTAGTTCTTGCAAGTCCCATTGTTGAACATCTTTTCCTTCGACATATATCTGTCCTTCTGTCACATCATAAAAACGAGGAATAAGCTGTAGTAATGTCGATTTACCAGCACCAGTAGCCCCCATAATGGCTAATTTTTCACCTGACTTCACTTGAAAACTTACGTTGGACAAGACGGTCGCATCTGTACCTGGGTATTGGAAGCTGACATTATGAAATACCAGCTCCCCTAATTTCAGGTCACTAGATGCCCCCACTATCGATGACGAAGTACTTTCTACTTCATTGTCAACAGCCAACACCTCTGTCATGCGTTCTGCTGAAGCTTTCGCACGGGCATAAAAAATAATAATAAAAGCAAACATTGAAAACGAACCTGTGATACGCATTGCATAGTTGACAATCGCTACAATATCTCCAAGCGGTGCTGTCCCTGTAGCAACTTGCTTTGTACCAAACCAAAGAACTGCCAATAAACTCATGTTCATTACGAACAATAAGACCGGCATAATATATTCCATCGTGCGCAGTGCTTTAACAGTATCCACCTTCAAATGTGATGCCACCTGCTCAAAACGTGAAGCCTCATATTTTCCACGTAAATAAGCTTTCACGAGGCGCATTGCTTGTAAATTTTCTTGAAGCACTCGATTTAATCGGTCTACACGCTTTTGCACTTTCCCAAAATAAGACACACCTTTTGCAACCATAAAAATCAGGAAAAGAAAAATGATTGGTGCCCCAATAACTAAAAACAATGCTAGTTTTGCATTGACAACAAATGCCATAACAATGCTTCCCACAACAGCAAGTGGTGCTCGGAGCATAATACGAAGGCTCATAAACAACACTGTTTGAACTTGTGTGACATCATTTGTTAGCCGAGTAATGAGCGAAGCTGTAGAAAATTTTTGATACGTAGCCAATGTAAAAGATTGTATTTTTTCAAACAAAGCGTTACGCAAATCAAAAGCAAAGCTTTGCGCAGTATGTGATGAAAAATATGAATTAATGACACCGGCTAAAAAGGCGATAAAAGATAAAATAAGTAATACGGCTCCCCATTGTATAATCATCTGTTGATTTTGAGCACGTACACCATCATCAATAATTTTGGCCATAATAAGCGGTTGAATCAGCTCTACGAATAATTCCATAAGCATCAAACATAATGCAATAACGGCTGTCCACTTATAAGGTTTTACATACGAAAAAATTACTTTCACATTCTCTCCCCCTTGTTTGAGAAGAACTAGTATTCTATAAATCTAGTCAAAAACACCTATACAAATAATATTTTTATGCCTTTTCTCCTGCGATTGATAGCCATGTTACACAAACAAGCATAACGAAAACTCCCACTAATTGCCACAATCCAAGTGATGTACCAAATACAATAACTGAGATCACCATCGCCGTTAACGGTTCGATACTTGATAAGATACTTGTCTCTACAGCAGTAATATACTTCATGCTACTTAAAAATAGAATGAAGGCAACTGTGCCCGTAACGATTAGCGCCAGCATTAAACCTGTAATTTTGAAATCTGTAAAAACCGTCCACTGATTGGATTGCCATACACGACTTACTATACCTAACGTCACACCACCGATTAGCATCCCCCAGCCTACGACAAGGAGCACATTCCACTCTTTCATCAGACGTGCGGGATACAATGTGTAAAAAGCAAACGTTAATCCAACTGCTACTCCCCACAATAAGGCTTTATTACTAACTAATAAAGATTCAAAAGAAGCGTTCGTTAGTAGTAGAAATAAACCGAGTAATGTGCCTATAATACCTAATACTTGATATTTAGGTGGCCATTTCTTTAAACTAAGAGATACATAAGCAACAACAAATATTGGCGCTAAAAATTGTAGTAACGTGGCTAATACAGCATTACTTTCATTTATCGCTCCAACGAAAGCATATTGCACACCGAGCATTCCTACAATACCAAAGGTTATAAGCTGTCTACTCCAAAATTTTTGTTGCCATATGCTAAAAATATCTTTACCTGTTAACAATAAGTATGTAAGTAGAAAAATACCTGCAACCGATAGACGAATTGTCAACATAAAAGAAACTGTCAATGCTGTATGATTGAGTAACCATTCCATTAAAGGTCCTGTTGCTCCCCACAACATCGCTCCAGTGATAATAAAAAGTATACCTTTTAATCGTTCCATTCAATTCCCGCTTCCTATATACGTACTAAAAACTGTTATTTTTCTTCAAAACTTTTCTTTAATTTCGTTAGAAAAGTCCTATTTTTTCTCATTATCAAATATTTACAATTATATTCATAATGACTAATTCCCGATAATTATCTATAATATTAGTATATATTGATTACCCAAGGAGATCGAATACTCATGAGTCTTATGCATAAATCATTTACGATAGATGAACATTATATAAATTCACTTCCTTTTCCTGCAATTGTCATAAAGCAAAATGGACAAGCAACAATTTCGGGAAAACACGCTGAAGAACTATTTGGTTTCTCAGTTACTGACATTACAGGACATACTACTCCATCCATACATGAAAATCTACTAAGAAATCTTTCATCTGAGACGTTTCAAGCGATTTTACACAATACAGAAAGTACATATATAGATAAAGTTCAAGTGTACACACATTCTGAAGAAGAAATCTCTTCAGCATTGCTGGCAAAACCATTTATTGAACAAGGTGAACACCTTATTTTAATTATGTTTATGTTACCAGAGTTAATGATTAATTCTGTTTCAAACAGCAGTACATATGTAGACTTAAAGCAAGGCTTAGACTCTACATTTATGACAGTGACTTTGGATCGTGATGGCTTTATATTAGAGTGTAATGCAGAATTTTTAAAAATTAGCCAATGGACACCAAAGCGAGTAATCGGCAAAACTTTTTGGCAACTATTCCCTGAAAACGAAGCGAGTGAAAAAATTACAAATACGATATGGCGCAATTTGAATAATGGCCATACGTGGCAAGGGGAAATCGAGAAGGTTACGAAAACAGGGCAGTCCTATTGGGTACTTCTCACAGCTATCCCAACTTTTAATTTAGAGGCAAATGAACAACAGTTTATTTTAATTGAGAAGGATATTACAAAATCTAAGACCATTCAACACCAACTTGAAAAAATTGCTTATATCGATACAGAAACAGGCTTAATGAATGCCCACCGTTTAGAAAAAGTGATTACAAAAATGATTGAGGAAGAAAAACACTTCTCCTTCGTCTATTTAAGTATCGATAAATTTTATACATTAAAGGAATTACACGATCAACAAATCAATCAAAGCCTAATTATCGAATTTACAAACCGCATCAAAATGTACTTCCAAGACAGTACGATGGCTCGTATTAACGAAAATGATTTTGTTGTCATTACGCCATTAAGTGAATGGTTTATACAAGGCTTCTTGTCCTATTTACAACAGCATCCAATCTATAGCAGCAATATCGCAGTACCTATTTCAATTAGTGGTGGTATTACACGCTACCCTGAGGATCAAACAACCTTCTCTCAACTAATGAAGGCCTCAATCGCAACGATTACGAATGTGCGTGAAGCAGGTGGTGACAAAATTGTCTCCCTTTCAAAAGCAACACATAAAGCATTAAATCGAAAAGCTTTAATTGAAAAACGTCTGCTACAAGCGCTAGACCAGAAAAACCTAAAAGTACTTTATCAACCACAAGTTGACATCTATTCGGGTAAAATTACAGCGGTAGAAGCGCTCGTTCGTTGGGAAGATGAAGTGATTGGTGTCGTTTCACCAGATGAACTAATTCCAATCGCTGAGGAAACGGGTCTTATTAACAATATTGGATCGTTTATGATAGAAAAAGCTTGCGAGCAAGCACTTATTTGGAAGAAGGCTGGTCATAATTTAAAAGTGGCTATTAACTCATCTGTGCGTGAATTCCGCGATAAAAACATGGCCAAATCCATTCTTGATATGTTAGCCAAAACAAATTGCCCTGCCAATCTCATTCAAATTGAAATTACTGAAAAATTCGCCTTAGAAGCAGAAGCTGCTACCTTTATTACACAGCAAATGCGAAAACTTGAAAACGAAGGGATTGCTTTTGTTTTAGATGATTTCGGTACTGGTTATGGTTCATTCCGATACATGCAAATTTTACCAATCGAAACATTAAAGATTGATAAAACATTTACTAGTTCGTTATTAAAGTCCGAAAAAACACAAAAGCTTATGCATGGCATGGTACAGTTAGGAAAATCTATGGAGTTAAAAGTGGTAGCTGAAGGCGTTGAAACAGCCGAGCAAGCTGATCTATTAATCACTTACGGCTGTGATGCTATTCAAGGTTTTTATATTAGCAAACCTGTTACACCAGACGAAATCGAAGCATTACTTATAAAATAAATAATGTGATAAAAAGCTGTTCCGAAGTATCCAACACTTTCGGAGCAGCTCTTTTTATTCACCATATTTTGTATAATGTAAAGTGATACTTTATTTTCGATAAGTTCTTTGCAACTTCGACTTGCTTGAGCGGATAGCACGAAATACAAATTGCATTAGGACCTCTGCAAACACTAAGCCCATCACGATTGCACCTGTAATTAAAAACGCCTTCAGCCCATATTGTAAGCCCTGTAAATAATCATCTTCCACAACATTACGCATTGCATTGTAGGCCATCCCCCCTGGCACAAGCGGAATGATTCCCGCCACAATAAAGATAATCATCGGCATTTTAAAGCGGCGTGCATATAAATGTGCAACAATTGCAATGATAAATGAGCTGAAAAACGAAGCGTCTACAACGTCCAATCCCTGCTCAGTCAAAAGATAATAAATCATCCAGCCAATCACACCAACAAAACCACAATGAAACAAGGTTTTTCTTGGTACATTAAAAATAATCGCAATACCTGCTGTTGAAAAAAAGCTCACAATTAATTGTGTAATTATATCCATCTCTTCCGCCTCCTAAAACGATAGGATGACGGCAATCGCTGAACCAATAGCAAAGGCTGTTAAAAAAGCCTCTGCTCCCTTTGCCATCCCTGACATAAAATGACCTGCCATTAAATCCCTTACCGCATTGGTGATTAAAATACCTGGCACTAGTGGCATAACAGAGCTAATAATAATTTTATCGATTTCTGTACCATAGTTAAACTTCACTGCTAAAAAAGCAATAACGCCAATAATTAACGAAGCCGTAAACTCCGAGAAAAATTTCACTTTTGTTAAATGATTCATTAGAATAAGAGTAAGAAATCCTAGCCCACCTGCAATAAATGCTGTAGGGAAATCAGACCATCCACCCTTAAACATAATCAGAAAACAGCCACTGGCAAGTGCTGCTGCAAATATTTGTATATAAATTGGTAAAAAATAATTTGTTTTTTGTATCGACTTTAGCTCGTCATAAGCGTCTTCTAATGATATTATGTGAGATGTGAGTCTACGAGATACTGAATTTACCAAGGATATTTTTTGCAAATCTGTAACCCTACTGGAAATAGAAGTGATTCTCGTCGGCTGTGTCTTGCCTAACGAAAAAATAATACCTGTAGGTGTAGCATAACATTGCGCATCTAGCATATTTTGAGATTGTGCCATACGCAGCATCGTATCTTCAACACGATATGTTTCTGCACCACTTTCAATCATAATTCGCCCTGCAAGAAGCAAGCAGTCAATAGTAAGTTCATTATCCACTTCACGTGATAGCATTCCAGTTATCTACCTCCTTCAAAAGGTTCCTTGCATATAGTAACGAACTGTAAATAAAAACTCAACAAAAAATCTTCGATATTATCAATTATATTTTGTCATAATTGTATCTGTCGCTAAATGATACAATGCCTTCGGTACAAAATCCATTATCCGTCGAATTTCATTGAGCTAAAATGTGCAAAATACAGTTTGCTTTGAACGAGTCTTTTATAAGTTCTTGTCGTGATAGTTTTTAAACACTGTTACATACTATTTTTTATTGTATTTCTATTAAATTCAACAAAAACTTTGTAGATTTCTACAACTTTTCCGTTGACTCGCACGTCTGATTTTATAGAAGAATAATTATAGAGAGGAGCGTACCAACATTGATTCAGGAACGCAGAAAAAAACGCGGCCCTATGATTGACTTTCTGTTAATTGGGCTTATTGTTACATTAATATCCATCATCCTTGTCATTGTATTGTCTAAGGACCATTTTAAATTCCAAAAAATCAGTGCTTCCAAAGACACAAATAGTGAAGCAACTAGTAATCTATCCACTGAAAACTCTGCGTTTCCAGGTATACGTATTACATCTGACGTTTCTAAAGATAAACGCACACCTTTTGCCGTTCACTATCCACAAACAGAAAGTGAAGTTTTTAACGATGTCGTACTGCAGTATATAACAAAGGCAAAAGAAGACTATCTGTTATCTATGAAAAAAAATAAAGATAAAAAGGCAACAGGTGAGCTTACTATAAATTTAGAGACTTTCCCATATCAGGATCACTACTATTCTTTTGTCTTGACGAAAATGCTGTATTTAGGCGGAGCAAATCATGTCGTCTCCACTAAAACATTTTTCTTTAATAATGAAACGGGTGAAGCAATCAATATCCAAACATTATTACAGAACGACAACAATAACCTGACAACTTTAGCAGCCTATGTTCGCAAAGACTTACAGCAAAATCTTGAGCTAAAAGATCAACTCAATAATGATGAGCTACTGAAAGTAACTGAGCCGAAGTGGGAAAACTTTAATCGATTTGCTATTATCGATGATTCAATCCATTTTTACTTTGATGAGTACGAAATTGCCAGTGGCGCAGCAGGTGCACCTATAGTGAAGCTTGCTCTTTCACTTATTAATCCATTATTAGCATCCGATTTTCAAATTGCTATGGAAACAATGGAACCTACAAAACCTGTTTCTCCAGGGGATCCAAACGCCAAACGTATTGCATTAACGTTTGACGACGGTCCACACCCGAAAGTAACCGAACAAATTTTAAATACGCTCGATAAATACAATGCAAAAGCGACGTTCTTTATGCTCGGAAGCCGTGTGAAACACTATCCTAATATCGCGAGAGATGTTCTCGCACGTGGTCATGAAATCGGCAACCATTCTTGGAATCATCCAGTATTGACTAAAATGCCAATGGAGCAAGTTTTAAAAGAATATACGTCTACTGCAAATGAAATTGAATTAGCGATTAATCAAGGCGCAACTGTTTTTAGACCTCCATACGGCGCTACTAATGATGACATCAATGCAAAAATACCTGTTCCTGTAGTACTGTGGAGCATTGACACTTTGGACTGGAAACATCGTAATTCACAATTATTACTGACATATATTAAAAAAAATATGCACAACAATGCCATCGTGTTAATGCATGATATTCACCAATCAACAGCAGATGGACTTGACGCTGTATTAGCCTACTTACAGAGTGAGGGCTATGAATTTGTGACTGTCTCTGAAATTCTCCCTTATCGTGAATAGCACGAATAGAAAAAGTGTTAGATTGACCGCAATCAATCTAACACTTTTTTGCTATGTCGGTGTTATCCGCCTCACCACGCACACGCTAGTTGCCTCTTACGTTGTGTGCATTTTAAGCAGAAGTCACCACTCGATTTAATCTATTATTTAATAACCAGTGTATCTAGCGCTTTGAAATCTTTTAATTGGTAGCTCTTTACTTCATTGCGAGCAACGGTGTATAAAGTATCGCCAACATAGACAACACGTTGTACAACTTGCTCCCAATTCTCATATTGCTCATTTGTCTTTCCATTTATAATATTTCCTTTTAGCACAATGCCCTTCTCTGCTGTAATTTCGTAAATTTGTGCACCCTGACCTTGGTAGACTATCTCATCGCCTTTTCCTTCTTCATAAAGCACGACTGGGAAGCCGAAGTAATGATAGTCTTTATTGCGGAATAAAGCTTTTGGATTGTATTGTACATCTGAATAAGAGCCTTTACCGCCTATTTTAACGGTAGATTGCTCTTTAGGATTTTTAAAATCTGTCACATCAAACAAGGACATTTTCATATTCGTTGACACTGTGAAATTGCGTTTCGTATAAGCATCATAACGTTCTTCCGTATCATAACCAATGCCTATTAAGTGTGTATCATCAAGCGGATGTAAATAATTGCTATACCCTGGAATTTTCAATTCTCCTAGTATTTTTGGTTTTCGTGGATTAGCTACATCAATAACAAATAGCGGATCCACTTGCTTAAACGTTACGACATAAGCTTTCTCCCCCATAAAGCGGGCAGAATACACCTTTTCCCCTGGTGCCATATCCTTTACTGCACCAATTTCTTTTAAGTTCTCATCTAATATGAACAGATGGTTACGAGAAATATTTTTTTCATCCCACGTATTTCCTTCAGTCGTCACAATGCGGAATTTCCCGTCATACTCATCCATTGAATATTGGTTTAACACGGATCCTTTCACTTCACTCGTGCCTACAAACTTCAAGACCGTTCCATCTAAGTCCCACTTAAACACTTGTGTATCATTTGATTGAGGCATCCAGATTCTATCCTTTATACCTCCCATTGGCGTTATTTGTTTATCGTCATATTTTGGTGTAGTTAAGTAGAGGGCATCTTCTGACATATAAAGTCCACTACTACCACCTAAATAACCTTTCGTACTCGCTGATGTTTTGGCACCATTTTTTAAATCAATTGCTGTAATTAAACTATATGAGCCATCCATCGTGTTTGGTAAAATAGAAATTTTCTCGATAGCTAAGCTTTTGTATTCCTTACTTACTACACTATCATACGTTTTAGGTTTTAAATCTGGTTTACTTCCCTCTTGAAGTATCCAATAATTCGGATGCATGTTACCAATTAAATACAACGTATCATTCGTAATACGTATATCCTGTAAAGAGCCCTCCTGTGCAACTTCCCGTATCACTTTGGGATTTTTCGGATTTGAAATATCATAAAAAGTTGCCGTTGACATACTTGTGCCTGCTTGCTCAATATATTCTTCTCCGATAGCAATTAATAGCTGATCGTATAATGCTAGTTTCGTAATATATTGAGATTCCTTTTGTTTAATTGTCGTTGCAAGTTTCAAATCTTGGGGATTATTAGCGTCAACAACCGTTATACTTTGATCTTTTATAGCGTAAATAAAGCCATCTTTAACAACGACGATATCCCCCTCCTCGACACCTTCTACTTGGTTGTTTGTTGTAGAAGAATTATCTGCAACTGGGGCACTATCTTTACTACTAGAAGCACTATCTTCAAGGACGTTTATTTCTGGTCCTCTATTTCCATTTGCCACAACAGCTTCAAAATATTGTTGTAACTCTTTTTCAGATTTAACAGCCTCTATTTTGTCAATAACAGTAAAGGCAATATCATGCGATGTTGCTTTCAATGTACTATAAGCAAAAGCTTCCTTTTGCACATGTAAGCGGTAACTCCCAGCAGGAAGGTTACTGACAAAAAGAGATTTTTTATCTTCTCCTAATGTAATCGTTGCCGTCACCTTTTTGCCCGACTCATCCGTAACATAGACATATTCATCTGTTACATTTTTTAATGTTTGTGAAAAGGATGCTCGCCAACTTTGCGTTGTCATTATTGTACTTGCTGCTTTAGCTTGTGCCTCTGGGGAAATCATCAATGTAAAAATCCCTGGTAAAGCAGCTAAAACGATAATCATGAATATAGCTAGCCATTTACTTCTCATTATTTTCCACTCCTTCATATTACTTGTTTTATAATTAGACTACTAAAAGGTTATAAAGTTACATTACATGAAAAATTTTCATAAAAATAAAAGTGACTACCACCAAATTCAGAATTGTTTCGGTGCCTGGCACCATAACAAAAGACATCTGGAATAGGTCATCCGGATGCCTTTTGTACAATAAATTTAAAATAGCTGTCGTTTACTCATCAAATGGTCATTTCGGTAACATTTTGGCTAATGGCTTATCGTTTCTTCGACCAAGTACATAATCTGCTTGCATAATTGTATGGATTTCTCGTGTACCTTCATAAATAACGGGCGCTTTCGAGTTACGTAAATAACGCGCTACAGGATAATCATCCGAATAGCCGTACGCACCATGAATTTGCAGCGCGTCATCAGCCGCCTTATTGGCAAAATCACATGCCTGCCACTTCGCCAAGGACGTTTCTCTAGTATTACGAATACCTTTATTTTTCAACTCGCCAACCCGATAAACGAGCAGTCGGCTCATTTGATAGCCCGCTTCCATTTTGGCAATCATCTGTCCGACAAGTTGATGCTCGCCAATAGGCTTCCCAAATGTCTCTCGTTCATGGCAATATTTCACACTTGCCTCAAGACACGCTTGAATAAGCCCAACTGCGCCTGCAGCCACTGTAAAGCGACCATTATCCAGTGCAGACATCGCAATTTTAAAACCCTCTCCCTCTTCTCCTAAACGATTTTCAACTGGAATGCGTAAGTCTTCGAAAAAGAGCTCACCTGTATTGCCAGCACGAATACCGTACTTGCCCTTAATCGCCTTAGAAGTAAAGCCAACCATGGAGCGTTCTACAATAAAGGCACTGATACCGTGGTGCTTTTTCGCTTTATCTGTGTAAGCAAAGACAATAAAATGATCTGCTATATCACATAAGGAAATCCATGTTTTTTGCCCATTTAACACATAACAATCACCATCTCGTATGGCTGTTGTCGTCATGGCTGCTACATCCGAACCCGCACCAGGTTCAGTCAGCCCAAAAGCCCCAATCCGTACCCCCTTCGCCTGTGGTACAAGGTATTGCTGTTTCTGCGCCTCGGTGCCCCATTGCATTAACGTCATACTATTTAAACCTATATGGACGGATACAGCTGTTCGAAAGTAGTATCCCCCGTTCAAGTTCCTCACATACAATGGCTAGTGCGTTATAATCCATGCCGCTACCACCGTACTTTTCTGGCACGCAAACACCCATTAGTCCGAGCTCGGCTAGTCTTGACCAAATGCTTGTATCAAAACTTCCTGCGGCGTCCCATTTTGCAATATGTGGCATTATTTCATCATCCACAAACTGGCGTACGGTTTTTCGTAAGATTTCCTGCTCCGTTGTAAAATCGAAATTCAAGGACTTCACCTACCATTTCACAATCATTGCAGACTTATGTGATGTTTCTTTAATGACAACACCGCGCTTCGCCATTTCTTTAATATACGTCTCCCCTGGAACGATCGTTTCTGGAGCAAACACGCCACGTTCTGTAATCGCGCCATCACCAATCATTTGGGCAACGACAGAAATTGTATTCGCTGTTGCACGAGCCATCGCTGTTTCATTATTCGTCATATCTTTACGTACGACCATTTCGTATTCATATGTGACCTGCTGTTGCGCCTTTTCTCCTGAAACAATTACTCGTAATAACACCGCATCAGGCTTTGTTCCAAGTTCAAGCTTCTTCTTAAGCGCCTCCCTGACAACAGCTCTAACAGGCACTTCTAGGTTATCGACTTCTACATTATTACTTGCATCTAAAAAGCCTAAATCAGCTAGCAATTTAAACTTTTCTGCATGCCCTTTATATCGAATTGTCTTATATTCTAATGTGTGGACATTTGGGAATGTCTTATAAAGAGTGGATATACCACCCGATGTATAAAATGCCTCAAGCACACCAAAATCATCGAAATAGATAGGCTCAATCCCTGATAATGATGGGACTTCTTCAAGTTTCCCCTTTTGAATCATTTTAGAAGGCTCTGTATAGTGGTCAAATACACCATCCAATGAAAAGACACGTGTATAGTGCAACGGTGGCTTCGGCTCTGTTGGAATACCTCCTACATAGAGTTTAATAGATTCCACTTCATCTAGTTTTGTTGCGCCATAGCCCGCTAATATATTGACCATACCTGGAGCTACACCTAAGTCAGGAATAAGTGTCACACCTTTTGCCTTTGCTTCTTCATGTAAAGATAAAATCTTATCCGTTACACCGCCAATATGCCCCCCTAGATCGACAGAATGGACACCGGCTTCTATCGCAGCTCGTGCTACACGTTCATTGAACGAATAGAACAGTGCATTGACCACAACATTACCTTTCGCAATAACCGATGTTAAAGAGTCATCATTTTCCGCATGAAGCTCTACGACTTCAACTTTATCTGTCTTTAACGTCTCAACAAATTGTTGGGCTGTCTTTACATCAATATCCCCTAAAATGACCTGTTCCACTTTACTATTTTTTATTAAATCACGAGCAACCTCTTTCCCCATCAATCCTGCACCTAATACAACAACTTTCATCAAGAACATCCCCTTTCATTGATCTGTTACTTTGTATCGATTTGTGCTCTTTGTAATTTACCGCTGTAGTCAACGTAGATGCTCTTCCATTCTGTGTAAACGTCCAATGCTGCCACACCGGAATCTCGATGTCCATTCCCTGTTCCTTTCGTTCCGCCGAATGGCAAATGGATTTCTGCACCTGTCGTACCTGCATTGATATAAACAATACCTGTATCTAAGTCGCGTTGAGCGCGGAAAATCGTGTTCACATTTTGTGAGAAAATAGAGCTTGATAAGCCAAATTTCACACCATTATTGACTTCGATTGCTTCATCTAAATTTGCAACTTCAATAAGAGAGACGACCGGACCAAAAATTTCTTCCTGTGCAATAATCATATGAGGCTTTACATTTGTAAACAATGTGGGCTCATAGTAAAACCCTTTATCATAAGGTGCTTCATTTAAAATTTTGCCACCTGTTAATAAGGATGCACCTTCTTGTTTACCAATCTGTACATAATGATTAATTTTTTCTAATGCCGCTCTATTAATGACTGGACCGATTTTCACAGTTTCATCCAAACCGTCTCCAATTGTTAAAAACTGCATTGCTTCTAATAGACGATTTTCTAATTCTTCTTTTACATCTTTATGCACAATCACACGACTACATGCTGTACATCGTTGACCAGCGGTGCCAAATGCACTCCATAATATCGCTTCTGTAGCGAGCTGCAAGTCTGCATCCTCCATTACAATGACAGCATTTTTGCCGCCCATCTCTAGCGAAATTTTCTTTAAATGTTTGCCGCCAAGTTCCGCCACCTTACTTCCTGTTGAGGTAGAGCCGGTAAACGATATGACTTTTACATCGGGATGCTCTATTAGCGCCGTTCCGACAGTTGGCCCTGTACCAAAAACAATATTTGCTACTCCTTTCGGTAAGCCAACCTCTTCAAAAATTTTCCCCATTTCATAAGCCATCATCGGTGTTTCATTTGATGGTTTCCAAATAAATGTATTGCCAGCGACAATTGCAGGGAAGGATTTCCACGTAGCAATTGCCACTGGGAAATTCCAAGGAGTTATTAACCCTACTACGCCTATTGGTGCGCGTACACTCATAGCAAATTTATTGGCAAGCTCTGACGGTGTCGTCTCTCCAAATAACCGTCGACCTTCACCCGCCATATAATAAGCCATATCAATTCCTTCCTGTACCTCACCTCTAGCTTCTTCAATCACCTTACCCATTTCTTTTGTTAAAACGGTCGCCAAATATTCTTTCTTGTCTTTCATCTTTTGACCGATGGCATATAAATAATCTGCACGCTTTGGTGCTGGCACAAGTGCCCAACTTTTTTGTGCTGCCTTCGCTACAGCTACCGCTTCCGTCACTTCATTTGCAGTTGAAAGTGGTATTGTTGCTAAGTGCTCTCCGTTTGCAGGATTCGTCACTGCTATACTTTGTAAATGCGAATGTGTAACCCATTTACCACCGATATAGTTTTTAATCTCCATTACACACACCCCCTGATATATCTATGATGCCTTGGCTTCTTTGAACATGTCGCTAATGCTACAGAAAATATCCGTCGCTCTCGCCCTCTATGTGTACTGCATTATATATATGCAGATACAAAATGCCAAAATTCCGAATTTTCATAACAAAGATATGACTCGAATAATAATTTCGTAGCAATGTTAGGTTAAAATATCGGTGGCACTTGCCAAAGGCTTTATCTTCATTTCCAGTAATTTTAACTAGATGATGATACTTTCACCACTAGTAGTAAAACAACTGAAAAAAGATAAATAATACACATTCTAGTTTTTTATATTCGACATTTTCTATCTTAATCCCTTTTTTTCTAAAATTATTAATTATGTAATGAAACTATCCTGCATAATAATCGTATACAATAACAACAAATGATATTGGAGGAATTACACGATGAATAACCATGAGATCGACTACAAAGTATTTGGGGATGACATGCAATATGTGCAAGTTGAACTTGATCCGCAAGAAACGGTGGTAGCAGAAGCTGGCGCCTTAATGATGATGGATGATGCGATTCAAATGGAGACAATTTTCGGAGATGGTTCGAAAGGCAATGGCCAAAGCGGTCTTATGGGGAAATTACTCGGCGCAGGGAAACGTCTAGTAACTGGTGAAAGCTTATTCATGACAACATTTACAAATAACGGTACAGGGAAACGTCATGTCTATTTTGCGTCTCCGTACCCAGGTAAGATTATTCCGATGGATTTAAGTCAACATAAAGGGAAAATTATTTGTCAAAAGGATGCTTTTTTAGCAGCTGCTAAAGGCGTTTCTGTTGGTATCGAATTCCAGAAAAAAATTGGCGTAGGCTTCTTCGGTGGTGAAGGCTTTATTATGCAAAAGCTTGAAGGCGATGGTATGGCTTTTGTACACGCTGGTGGGGCAATTCATCGAAAAACGCTACAACCAGGTGAAGTTTTACGTGTGGATACAGGCTGTTTAGTGGCGATGACTTCTGACGTTGATTATAATATCGAAATGGTTGGCGGCGTAAAAACGGCACTATTCGGTGGAGAAGGTATCTTCTTTGCAACTTTACGTACTCCTGGTACTGTATGGGTTCAATCATTACCATTTAGCCGATTAGCAAGCCGCGTCTTCGCTGCAGCACCGATTTCACAAGGCGGTGGCGGACATTCATCAGGTGAAGGTGGTATCGGTGGTCTATTTGATATGTTCAATAAGTAACTAGCCAAATAGGTCTTAGGCTTTTCTTTAAAAAGGCTGGAACAAAAGAGAAACAGTGTTAGATTGACCCCAATCAATCTAACACTGTTTTGCTATGGCGTTGATGTCCGCTACGGCGGTCGCTTTCCGCTCAGCACAGTAAGCTGCAATCCTTGCTTTCGCGCGGAATGCCCGCTTCTTATGTTTTGTGCGTTCTTGCAGGAGTCGCCACCTCGCTACCATCAACTAGTTTTCACTATGTTTTATCATTGCATGGTGATTGGATAGCGTTTTATCCGCTAAACTTTTTTATATCGCTTTTGTTTCTTCCCTTAGCCATACTTGTTCTTCTTCGTTTAAATAAGGAGCTAGCGTAGTGAATACCTCTTGATGGTAATGATTTAGCCATTGCTTTTCACTTTCTGTTAACATGTCTTGATTGATACCTGCTAAATCAATAGGACAATACGTTACTGCTTCAAACTTCATAAATTGACCAAATTCTGTTTTCTCATCTTCTACTACTGACATCATATTTTCAATTCGAATGCCATACTTACCTTCAAGGTAAATTCCCGGTTCATTCGTAATAATCATGCCTTTTTCTAATGGCACATGATTGGTATGGCGGATGCTTTGTGGCCCTTCATGAACATTCAAGAAAAAACCTACACCATGGCCTATGCCACATTTATAATCCAAGCCATACTGCCAAATTGGTTGTCTTGCTAAAACATCTAAATTAGCTCCTGTTGCACCGTACAAAAATTTCACTGAGCTTAATGCAATAAACCCTTTTAACACTAAAGTAAAATCTCTTTTTTGTTCATCCGTAAGACTCCCTAAAACAATTGTCCGTGTAATATCTGTTGTTCCATCATAATACTGTCCGCCTGAATCAATTAAAAATAGACCTTCATTTTTCAGCGTATATTGTGTTTCTTTATTAGCTTTATAATGCATCATCGCAGCATGGTCTTGATAACCTGCAATCGTATCGAAGCTAGGCCCTACAAATCCTTCTTGCTCTCTTCTGAAATTTTCTAATCTTTCTTCTGCAGCAATCTCTGTAACTTCTTCTTTATCTACAACGTGTTTTAACCATTTTATAAATTTCACCATAGCTAAACCATCTTTTATTTCACACCATTTTAGATTTTTTATTTCCACCTCATTCTTAATCGCTTTTAAGTTAGTCGTCATGTTAGGACTTTCAATTTTCGTTACATGACTGTTAATGGCATTATACAATCTAATATTGGTTTTATTTGTATCTAGACTAACAGTATCTCCGCCCGAAAGGTTTGCTAAAAAAGTTTCAATTTCATGGTACTCCCTTAACGCAATACCTTCCCCCTCCAGTTCTGATTTCAGCGCAGTAGGGACCTTGCAAGAATCAATAAATAAATAACATGTATGTTCTGCTACGATGACATTCGCTATAGCCACTGGATTGTTCGGTACATCTGCTCCTCTAATATTCAATAGCCATGCAATATCATCAAGAGAAGTTAAAATATAATAATTCGCTCCTTGATTTTTCATTTCTGCCCTTACTTCATCTAATTTCTCCGAACGTGATTTTCCAGCATAGTTGACGTCATGACTAAAAATCGTTCCTTTAGGAATTTCTGGTCTATCTCCCCATAACTCACCAATTAAATCTTGATTCATTTTGAATAAGATTGCCTTCGCTTTTAAATCTTTTACCATACTTCTAACCATATCAATTGAAAAAACATTTCCATCAAAGCCAACATTGCTGCCTTCTTCAAGAACCTCTGCTAGCCATTCTGTATAAGAAGGCACCCCTGGATCCATCATTCTAAATAATCTAATACCTGAGTTTTCAAGTTGCTTGTCAGCTTGAATATAATATCTGCCATCTGTCCATAAACCGGCATCATTTAAAGTAATGACTACCGTCCCTGCCGACCCTGTAAAACCTGATAGCCATTCTCTACCTTTCCAATGTTCTGCTACATATTCTCCTTGATGTGCATCAAAACTTGGAATGATATAAGCATCCAGTTGATGTTTTACCATGAGCTCTCTTAACTTTTTGACTCTATCTCTACTATTCATTACGAATACCTCCATTTTCCTTTACATGCATTTTTTTATTTTCACGATCATACAGCCATAAGACCAATGCTATACTAATAGACCCTGCAGTCAGTTTTGCTACTATAAACGCACCTAGCATTTCCGGAGCTACTTCTGATACAAAACCAAATTGACCCCCAAATACAAATGCTCCACTTACGCCAAAAGCCGTACATACCACTTTTCCTTTAGGGTTCATATCCTTATATGTTCCAAATATTAATAGATTACTAGCTAAATTTCCGAGAAGGCCCGCTACTGACACAGCATTTATGCCAACTTTCTCTCCTAATGCTTTAAAACTTTTTTGGAAAATTCCACTTAGCATAGCTAGCATCGGATATGCTCCCGCTAAAATAAATGCAATTTTTCCTACTATAATAATCGATTCAGATAGCGGTGCTAATCCTGAAACAAGCTTTACACCAAATATCACGTCAATGCCTTGGAATAGTAATCCAACAGTACTTAACGTCACTATAAACTTTCCAAATAGATTAAAAGCTTTTATAAAAACATGTGGAGCCTTGAGTAATCCGACCCCTAACATAATAGTAAAAACAAATATAGGAACCAGATTCCATACAAGTAGAATGATATTTATTTTTTGCCATAAGCCTGCTACAAGACATCCAATTGGTATAGTAATAATGCCAATTAGCACACCTTTAGCAAAATATTTTTCATCCTCTTTAGCAAGCATCCCTAACGCAACAGGTATTGAAAAACTAACGGTAGCTCCTAAAGTAGATGCAATAATAATTCCTGAAAATGCTCCCATCTCATTTGACAAAGCAAGCTTTTCAGCCATTTGAAAGCCTCCCATATCGACAGCTAGAAATGCTGCTGGAATAATGGAAGGGTCCAGATGAAATACTTTACTTATTGGACTAATTTGAGCGGATAAAAAATTTGTTAATACAGGTGCTAAAGACAGTATTCCTATCATACCAAGCCCCAATGCCCCCATCGTTTTTATGCCTTCCTCAAATTTTTTGCCCAATTTCAAATGATTACCAGTAATATAATCAATCCCACCGATTACAAAAAAAGAACCAATTAGGTATAATACAAATTTATCCATTCCCATTATCACTTTCTATAAGCTTTATTACTGCTCGCTAGCTGTAGTGTACATCCTACTATTTGAAAAGATAATTAGGTGTGTTAACAGCGATAAGCTTAACCTTTTTATTAGTGTAATTCGCCCAATTGTGAGAGATAGTTGAGTCCATATGAACACAATCACCAGGATACACTTCATGTCGATTACCATTTATGTAAACGGTTAATATACCTTCTAAAACGTAAATAAACTCTTCGCCCTCATGCGTATAAGATAAAATTTCTTCATCTTGCTTTTGCGGTAGAATTTCGATAAGCCTTGGAACAAGTTGTTTATTTTCCAAGTTGGTGCTTAAACTATACTTAATAAATCTACCTTCTACGGCTTCCATTATTTCTTGCTCATAACTCCTTAAAACGATATCTTTCCGCTTATGTGGATAATCAAAAAAATATGTTAAATGGACTCCCAATATTGTAGCTAGCTTTTCAAGTGAATCGACTGCTATCGTCGTAAGTCCCCTCTCTAATTGAGACAAAAACCCAACAGATAGTTCGCTTCTTTCACTTAACTCTTTCAAAGTAATACCTTTGTCCGTCCTCAATTTTTTTATTTCCATCCCTATATTCATCATCTCACCCCTATTTTTCATATTTGTGAATAATATAATATATATCAATCTTATTCGCAATAAATTGTGAAATAAATTCATAATAATGAAATTCATCTTCTAGCATTTCATTAAATATCCCATATAGTGTCTGCACTATCAATCTATAGGCACAAAAAAAGGCGCTTGATCCATTTAGATCTGCGCCTAGATTTATTTACTTTCTATGAGCCAAGCTCCATTCGTTAATCGATTCTATTTGAAAGTGGCTTACCCTGCCCATATGCCATTAGTGCATTGACATTAAGCATTAGCATAGCTGTTCTTGTCTTTAAAGATGCACTACCAATATGCGGTAATACAACAACATTTGGTAGGGTTAATAGTGGATGATCCAATGCAACTGGTTCCTGTTCAAAAACATCTAGACCAGCAGCCCATAGCTTGCCATTTTTCAAGGTGTTATAAAGGGCATTCTCGTCAATAATACCACCACGAGACGCGTTAATTAATACCGCATCTTCCTGCATTAAGGCAAGCTCCTTTGCACCAATTAAACCGACCGTATCTTTATTATAGGGTGTCATAATCACAACAAAATCAGATTTTGTTAAAAGCTCTTCAAGTGATGCATAGCAAAACCCATACATTTCTTCTGCTTCATGGCGACGTCTACGGTTATGATATAAAACTTTCATATCAAAACCTTTTGCTCGTCTTGCAACAGCCTGCCCAATCCGCCCCATTCCGATTATTCCAATTGTTGCGCCTGATACATCTTTTCCAACTAATTGCATAGGGTACCAGCTTTGCCATTTACCTTCACGTAAATAACGCTCGCTTTCTGGTATTCTACGTGCTGTAGCTAGCAATAAACCGAATACTAAATCAGCCGTCGTATTAGTTAACACACCAGGAGTGTTTGTTGCCATAATGCCTCTTTTACGTAATGCTGGCACATCAATATTATTAAAGCCCACTGCTAAATTTGTCACAAGTTTTAAATTGGGGGCGTGTGAAAGCAATTCCTCATCGACTTGATCCGCTATCGTTACCCACAAAACTTCACAGTTTGCAACGGCTGCTAAAAGTTTTGCGCGAGGTATAACGGTCTCCTCTTCCTCCCATTGTTCAATATCATAATGCTCCTCTAAAGGCTCGACAAACTGAGCCGGGAATTTACGTGTAATAAACAATTTCTTTTTCATCATCCAACACCCCTTATTCGTTTCCCCATTTTGCCTATAGCGTAACACTAATATGGGAAGGTCACAAGCAAGCTTTTACATTGATTTTCCCCACTAGATCCCTTTTTAAAAAGCGTTTTATTACTTTTTCATTCCATCCTTCTTTTTAGTAAATCTATCCTTCTGTTCAGGCATTCTATCCGTTCGCTTCAAAAATATTCCATCTAAATTCCGACAGTTCTAGGCAAAAAAATCCCTTTTGTTGTACCTAGCTCAAAATAATATTAAAAGGCATCAAGTAGTTGAACTTAATACCTTTAGTCATGTTTATGCTTTTTTATAGAAAATGAATTTTATATCCAATTGTTAATTGTAGTAAAATGCGGTGATTGTGCTACTTTTAACGAGCAGCAAAATGCTACGTGTTCCGTTAGAAATCTTTAATGGTCGTATCTAGACGACTCGCAACTCGTTCTAATTCCTCGGAAGATTCTCCAATGGATTCAATGACATTCGCCAATTCCGTTATTTGACTTCCGACATTTTGAAAGTTGACAATAGAGCCTTCCACCGAGCCGGATATTGCGTCAAAGGCTTTTAATGAATTCAAGTTTTGCTCGATACTATTATTAACAAGCACTTGAATTTCTTGAATGGCTTGTACAACGTGTTTTGTAATCCCATTGGACATACCGATTAACTCCGCAATTTGCTCTACAGATTCTTTCGTTTGGTCTGCCAGCTTACGCACCTCATCTGCGACAACTGCAAAACCTTTTCCATGTTCTCCAGCTCTTGCAGCTTCAATTGCTGAATTCAATGCTAGTAAATTGGTTTGTCCAGAAATGTTTTTGACCATTTCAATAACATTATTTATTTTTGAAGAGGAATGATTGAGTTCCTCCACCATCATTGCCATTTCAATCGTTTTATCATTGATTTTGCCTGTTTGCTCATTTAACAATACGATTTTCGAATAGCCTTCAGATGAAACCTTTTGCATCATTTTAGCCTCATCGATACTGTCTTTTAAGTATGCATTCACTTGCTTTGTGCTAGAAATAAGCTCCATTACTGACTCATTTGTCTCATGTGACTGTGCCTCTAATTGCGTCGAAATCCCACCCACTATATCCTTTACATGTGTCCGGACACTCATTCGTTGCTCTTCTATTAAAGAATTGGAGTAGTTATTATATTCTTCTAGTACAATCTGTTGTTCGAAATTACACATTTTACTTACTGCATCACAATACTTCTCTTCTTCTTCTTTAGACAAATATAAATTATAAACAGTCTTGCGCAAAGATTTTTCTAAGTTTTGAAACGCAGCTAAATACCATTTGGGATATAAGTTAATTTTTACATGCATCTTGCCTACATTTCGCCTTTTTTCTATAAAGGCATTATCTATTCTTCCTTCAAACATTTCAATTATATGGTGGCGAAGTGTTTGGCGAAGGCGTTCACTCGAACTGTACTTTTGAATAACATCCCGTAAAGTCGGTACACTCTCAACAGCCTTATAAAATGTTTCAACAATATCCACAACATTTTGTTCGATATAAGGCTTTAAACTTTTTATTAACTGCAAGTCCTGTTTTGTGAGATTGACAAGGTGTAACTGTAGCAAACGTTCCTGATCTTGAATAATTACACCTGTATTTGACACATCATTCATAACAATTGTATTTTGCTTAGGTCTATTTCTAAATTGAAACATCTCTCCACCCCATAAATTAAAATATTATGTCTATTCTTTTTGAATGTTAAAACCTATTAGCTAAAATAAGTATTATGACCTTTTCTATTATTGATTATAAAGTGTATGTAATAATAGTTACAATAGTTCGGTAAATTTTATCTACTATACCACGATTTTACACTAATTTCACCCTTTTTATATATCCTTATACCTAATAAATTTTATATATATTATTATCAATTTGACAATAATAATGTTTAAGTAGTACTTATTCTAAATAAAAAGTTGTAAAATCAAAAAAAAGCCACTCATTGTTGTGACAAATGAGTGACTTTTTAATTACATAAATATAATAACACTAAGAATTGCTGCTAACACTAAACGATAGATTGCAAATGGCATTAGTTTTACTTTTGAAATAAGTGCCAAGAAAAACTTAATGGATAATAATGCGAATACAAATGAACTGATAAAACCAACTACATAAAACCCTAAATAATCCATTGAAAGCGTATCCCAGTTTTTCAATACTGATACAAGACTGGCACCTGCCATTATAGGAACTGCCATAATAAATGTAAAATCAGCAGCTACACGGTGACTAATCCCAAAAAGAACCCCACCTGAAATTGTTGCACCTGAACGAGAGAATCCTGGCCATAACGATAAGCACTGTACTAAACCAACTTTAAACGCCATGCCATAAGAAATCTCATCTAATGAATTAACTTTTGGTCTTCTTGGAGCCAATTTATCAGCCGCAATCATTAAAATTGACCCTGCAACTAATGCATAAATAACATGCTCTACTTTAAATAAATGGTCATCAATAAAATCTTTAAAAGCAAAACCTAGCACTACTGCTGGTAACATACCAACAATCACGTGCATTAAGTTAAAACGACCCGTCATCGATTTTGACTGTCCATCAATATTATAGAGACCAACTAGACTTAGCATACGCTTCCACATGACCACGATAACCGCTAAAATTGACCCTAGCTGAACAACAATTTTAAACGTATTAGCTGGATACTTTCCTAAAAACTCTTCTGTCTTCAACCACATATCATCGACAATAATCATATGACCTGTAGATGATACTGGTGCAAACTCTGTCATTCCTTCGACAAAGCCTAAAATAAGTGCCTTTAATAATTCTATTATCTCCACATTGTCACCTTACCTTTTAACGTTATTCTACTTTTGTTCTACGCGGGGGAATCAGAGCTTCCGCAACATAAAGAAATGCCACAAATGATAAAAAGGCTCTGTGTACGTTCCATTGACAATCACCTAGACTACATTCTTTTGTGCCCACGATATTTGAAAGACTTAGCTTTAAGCGATTTTTGCGCACACCAACTTATTATAAGCTACTCCTTTTTCTTATACTACCTCTTTTACTGAAAAGTAATATCAACTACCCATAGCTCAGAGCGACTGCCGATGCGCATTGGTGGTCCCCAAAATCCAAAGCCCGATGAAACAAGTGTATGCATTTGTCCCTTCAGCTTATAACCATAATCTAGTTCAAATACACGTGCCGTAATATACTGATTCGGCCATAGCTGCCCTTTATGTGTATGTCCAGACATATGAAGGTTTACCCCTGTACGCGCAGGTGTTGTCAAATCATCTGGTGTATGATTCATAACAAACCAAGGCAACTGGTCGCTCAATTTCAAAGCTTCAAGATGTTTCCTTTCTTTATTCGTTTTATCTTCTTGGCCTATTATTATAAACGCATTGTTCACTCGAATTGTTTCATCTCGCAAAATTTTAACACCAGCTTTTTTCATTTCTTCTACAAATTCGGGAATTTTCTTTCCGTAATATTCGTGATTACCAAGTACTCCAAACACACCATAAGTCGCTGTTAGCTGTTTCATTACTTCAGCCATTCCCTCTTGAACAAACCATTTTGGATCATCATCCACAATATCTCCTGCTAAAAAAACCACATCTGGCTCCGCTTCATTTGATAACTTAACAAAACGTTGTAAATGCTTTTTGTTTGATAGCACGCCTAAATGAAAATCCGATGCAACGACAACACGCATCGAGGATAGCTCACTATCCTTTTGAGGCATTACAATATTTAAATGCCGGACAACTGGAGAGTATGCAAAATAAGAACCGAAAACCCATAATATAAAGAACATAGCAACTGCTAAACTACCAATTATGCGAATATTATGAAATGGTGTTAGCCACATTACAAGCTGTACAGTTAAACATAATAACAAGCCATATTCAAATATAAACATCCAATAGTTACCGATAACTGAAAATACGCGTAAAGACTCATGTAGCCTGCCGATAATAATGCTAAAAGAAACAATATAAAGTATGAGCCAATAAAAAATGGGATAGTGAAACCAATTCATTGCGTCAAGCCATTGCTTGATGCCCCAGCCCAAATAGAAAGTTAAAGCGCTATATATACTTATAACAACAAATCCTACAACAATTTTTGCCATATAGTAGTCCTCTTCTTTCATATATTCATTGTGATTATAGCATTCCATATAAGAATCGTATTTTTAAAAGCACTTTTATTTTGCACTGTATTTCAGTAACATTATAGATGTACTAGAAAATTTTTGCATAAACGAGCTAATAAAGGGGTGTTGTCTCAATGGGGAAGTACAAATTTGAATCAACTGAGCATGAGTTATTCCGTAAAACATTACGTAAGTTTTTAGCTGAAGAAGCAGAGGTACACTATGATCAATGGGAAAAAGATCACCTTATTCCACTAGAGTTTTGGCACAAGCTCGGACAATTAGGTTATTTATGTCCTCAAGTTGAAGAAGCGTACGGTAGGGTTAGATTTCAGCTTTGGTGTTATTATTCAAGAGGAGTTAGAACGCGTAGGTTCAAGCCTGATTGGTGTCGGTTTGCATAATGATATCGTTGTGCCGTATATCGAGGCATATGGAAGCGCTGCGCAAAAATCGCGTTGGCTTCCAAAATGTGTAACAGGCGAGACGATTACTGCGATTGCTATGACTGAACCAGGAACAGGCTCCGATTTAGCCAATATCCAAACAACGGCTATTCGCGATGGCGATCATTTTATTGTCAATGGTCAAAAGACTTTTATCACAAATGGTATTCATGCAAATTTAGTGGTGGTTGCCGTAAAAACAAATCCTCATGCAGAGAAAAAGCATCGAGGTATTAGCCTTATCGTGATTGAGGAAGGAACACCAGGCTTTACAAAGGGACGCAAACTTGAAAAAGTAGGAATGCATGCACAAGATACAGCTGAACTATTTTTTGAAGATTGCCGTGTCCCAGTAGAAAATTTACTCGGGGAGGAAGGAAAAGGCTTCACCTATATGATGGAAAAGCTCCAACAAGAGCGTCTAGCTGTTGCAATTGCTGCCCAATCAGCAGCAGAAGATATGCTTGCTTTGACGGTTGATTATGTGAAATCACGTCAAGCTTTTGGAAAATCCATTAGTGACTTCCAAAATACGCAATTTAAAATTGCTGAAATGGCCACTAAAATAGAACTTGGCAAAACTTTTTTAGAATCCTTAATTGAAGAGCATATTGCAGGTCAAGATGTTGTGACAAAGGTCTCTATGGCGAAATACTGGATTACCGAAAATGCACGCGACATAGCAGCCCAATGTATGCAGTTACACGGTGGCTATGGCTATATGGAAGAATATAAAATTGCAAGACGTTATCGTGATATACCCGTAATGTCAATCTACGCAGGCACAAATGAAGTAATGAAAATGATAATTGCCAAAAATATAGGCTTATAAAAGCATTGTCGCTCCGAGCCAATGTGACTAGGACAAAAGGAAAAAGTGTTAGATTGCTTTAGTCAATCTAACACTTTTTTTGCTATGCCGTTGTTGTCCGCTTTGGCGGTGCTTTCCGTTCAGCGTAGGGCCGCACCCCTCACTAACACACGTCGAGCAATCCTTCACTATAATCAATAAAGCTTCTCTCATATGAGTGGATATTTTACCAACACAGCTCCTTTAGCAACGTATTTCTCCAAAGTATTTGTTATCGCAGACGCTTTGAAGGCGAGGGAGTTTAATGTCACCGTAACATTTTTTAGCATAGGAGGAGGATAGGATAACTAGCAAGTTTACTAGTTGATTGGAGTGGAAGATGCGACACTCCTTCAGGAACAGCACGAGCTGAAAATCCATTTTTTGTGGCGCATGCTACAAAAATTAGTTGACGCAGTGCCTGCGGAAAGGGAGCGCTTAGAACGGAAATCAACGCTTTACCAAAATTTAAGCAGCGGCAAATAGATATGCCGCTGCTTTTTTATACTGCTGGAATTCGTACAATTACTTTAAATAAATCTCCATCTACTTCTATACTCATACGCGCTCCGTGTAAATCAACAATAGATTGCGCAATGGCTAAACCTAAGCCTGAGCCTTCTGTATGACGCGATGCATCGGCTCGCTTAAAGCGTTCAAACAATTCATCAGCATTTTCGCTTATTTCATATTTCGCAACATTTTTCACCGTGAATTCAGCATCACCATTTGCCACTCTTTTTAACGTAACATAGACACGTGTACCTTCTAGTGCATATTTCAATACATTGACGATTAAATTATCAATCAATCTCCACCATTTTTGCCCGTCCACATAAGCGTAAATCGGCTCATTCGGCATTGTCATACGCAAGTCTAAGCGTGCCTGTGATAAATCCTCTTCATGCTCTCCAACTGCTTGCTGTACAAGCTGTGTGACATCCACACGACTTCGATGGAGCTCAATATTGCCACTCGCCATTTTGGATACTTCAAACAAATCCTCGATTAGCACTTTTAAACGGTCTGATTTTTTATCGAGAATATGAATATACTGCTTACGCTCCTCTTCCGTAATATCTGGATTTTTCAATAAATCCGTATACGTAATGATTGAAGTTAAAGGCGTACGTAAATCATGGCTAACGTTTGTAATAAGCTCTGTTTTTAAGCGTTCACTCTTTGCCTGCTCATGCATTGATGTACGAACACCTTCACGTAAGTGATTAAGATTTTCGGCATGAGCTGCTAATGGGGATTTCCCCTTCACTTTTACATCTCGATTAAGTCGCCCTTCTGCCATATCCTTTGTATCTTTCATAATGCGATTTAAATAGCCCATTTTAGATAGGAAGACAACCATTGCTGGGATACCAACAATCCCACAGATGCCGAATACCATAACCGGAAATCCTCCGCCCATAGAAACACTTGCAACAAAACTACCACCACCAAAAAAGGCAGCTGCGACCATGACAATCGAGTTTAGTGCGATTGATCGATTTAAAAATAAATCAGTCATGGATTCTCCAATTCCCCATAAATAACTGTCTTGTGCATGTTCACTTAGCTTTTCAACAGTATTAACGCGACCATATAACCAAATAACTTGCACGAAAAACGCAACACCAATAATGATCAAAATCAATGCTTTAAAAGCAAAGTCAATTAAAAAACGCACATAATTGTATTGATACATATATTCAATTGCTTCAAATGCAGCATATGAAGAAAACCAATAGATACAACCTGTAATAAACAATATGACAATTTGGATATCAATGCGAAACTTCGCTAGAGATTCTTTTTCTTTTAGTGCCCCAATCGTTGGTAGCAATTCTTTCCGCCCTTTCCAAACAAAGAATGCCGCGATAAGACTTGATATCCAAATCATAAAGAACATATATTGATTGCGTTTAAATCGGTCATAGCCTTCCATAATTGCTGCGGATTGGGCTGCTTTTTTAGAAATCGTAATCGTCCCAGTGTAATCAGTCATTTCATTTAATACGTCGGATTCGATGTATACATCTGAACCGTATAATAAATTACTTGAATTGTTACTAATACTACCTGTTCTTATTGGCGGTTCTATATATGTTTTTTTGTATACATTACTGTCAGTAATATTTCCTGAACGATAGGTTTCACCATTTTCATCTGTTAATTCATAAGAAAAATAATTATAATTTTTTGCGAAATCTTTTGCTTCATCTTTTACAGATTTTATATATTTATCAATAAGCGCGCCCTTTTGCGCCACAATTTTCTTACGAACATATTCATCATCTTCAAAGTTTTTCGTAATATCTTTTATTTTGGCATCTTGCTCATTTTCAAGCTTTGTCTTTAAATCATTGGCATTATTATCAGCTGCTTCTTGAATACGAGACTCATATTGACTTTTTATATTGTCGATTTGCGTGCCGAGTGAGCCATAATAATTTCGATGTTCCTCAATTTCATTTTGCGAAACTGTAATCTTGCTCTTCAATTCCTCTGCGGTTGGTATATTTAACGCGAGCGGTCCTATTTCTGCTAGGAAATTGTCCAGTTCATGTTGAAATTTTTCAGATTGAAAATAAGATTTCCCTACATACTGATAACCAATTTTTGAAAATGTAAACACACCGAATATAAACCACGTTAAACAAATAATTGTAAGAAGAGGTTTCCAATTTTTCATCATGTTTTTAACGCTCCTCTAAAAAATTTTTTCAAAAAACTGTAGCATTTCGGAGGAGCGAGCATTGACCATTTGATAGGCATAAATACCGAAATAAATTAGACCGATTACACCTGCCACAAACCCTGCTATCGTGGCATACTTTTCTATTTTATTTTTCCATTTTATAGCCAACGCCCCACACCACCTTTAAGTAACGTGGATTTTTCGGATCCGCTTCAATTTTTTCCCGTATTTTTCGAATGTGGACTGCTACAATATTTTCTGCATTATAAGCTTCCTCATTCCAGACACGTTCATAAATTTCTCGAATCGAAAACACACGCCCTGCATTTTTCATTAATAATTCTGTAATTTTGTATTCAATGGGTGTTAAGCGAACTGGTTCGCCTTCTAACACTACTTCCTTGGCATCTTCATCTAGCACTAAACCATCAATTTCCACCTTCGCAACCCCGTCATGATACGTCCCAAGTTGTACATAACGACGCAATTGTGATTTAACACGCGCCAACAGCTCTAGTGGATGAAATGGCTTTGTTACGTAGTCATCTGCCCCAACAGATAACCCATGAATCTTGTCTCCATCTTCAGCTTTTGCACTAAGCATAATAATTGGAATATTGCGTTCTGCTCGTATTTTAAACGTTGCAGTGATACCATCCATATTGGGCATCATAATATCTAAAATAATCAAATGGACTTCATTGTTTTCCAGCTTTTCAATCGCTTCCACACCATCTGCTGCCTTAATAACATGATAGCCTTCATTTTTTAAGTAAATTTCAATACCATCACGAATATCTTGATCATCATCTGTTACAAGAACTGTTAACTTCGTCATGATATACACCTCGCTCTCAATTAATAGTGTACAGTTTAAATCTTAAAAACCAACTAGGATAAAAATGAAGAATTTCTTAAGCTTTTACCTATTGTTTATCCTTATTTATTTTTTCTTCCAGTCAATGTTAGAACCACAATTCCTCCAAGCAACATGGCTACACCTACCCAAGATGTTGAACTTAGATGTTCTCCAACTAGCAATACCCCGAGCATAGCGGCAGTCAATGGCTCTGCAAGTGACAACGTTACAGCAGAGGACGAGCTAATTTTCTGGAGCCCACTTAAAAATAATAAATACGCTATGCTTGTACACATAACGCCCATAAAAATCATTGTCCATAAATTTTGCATCTCTGCAAGCCAGCTAAAGCCACTACTGATGGAAAACGGTAATAACAATACTGCACAAATCGAAAATGTCATCGCCACTGCAGGCAATGCTTCCTGCTGCGCCATTAATTGTTTACTCATATTTGTGTACACGGCAAAAGATAATCCTGCACAAACAGCTAGCCCAGCCCCGCCTAAATGAATAGCACGATCTCCACTATTGATGAATAATAAAATACAACCTGTAATCGTCATGATTGTGGCAATACCCCATATTTTAGAGGGGCGTGTTTTCCAAAATAACCACTCTAGTACGCCTGAAAACATTGGAGCACTCCCAATTGTCACAACGGTTCCAATCGCTACACCTGTTAAACGGATGGAAGTAAAAAAGACCTTGGAATAAGGCAATACTTGCTACTAATATTGTCCATTTCCAGGACCATGTCCGAAAAGAGATTTTGCGTATTAACACGGCTACGACTAATAATAAACCCCCTCCAATTGCTGAACGAATCGTCGCTACAGCGATGGGAGATACACCTTTATCTAAAAAAGTTTGTGCTGTCCCTGTCATTCCCCATAAAATAGCTGCTAGAAGAACAAAAAAATATGGATAGACCATTGCTTATCCCTCCTGCCTATAACACGATTACTACTAACTATACAGATTTATCCAAAATCAAACAATTCCCAATTTCCTTTCCTTACATTAATCCATCATTATGCTTTCCATTCGAGAGAAGGTATAATAGGTACATCAAAAGGAGCGACCGCTTATGTATAAAACTATTGAAGAAACAGCCATTGATCTTGGCATGCCAGAGGAGCAAGTACTACGACTTGTTTATGAAGGACGCATCCGTTCCATATATGATGGTCATCAATTACTAATTAACAGTGCACAATTTAGCACCTATTTTGAACAACTAGAACGGATAAAAGAAGAAATAGAAATTTGGCGTAACACACCCATTCCTGAAGATATCGACGTTAAAGATGAAGACTAAAGACTAAAAGTGCCAGTCACCCAAACAATTCAAAATTGTTTGAGTGACTGGCACCACATACTTAAATACTTACAACGAACCCAGCGCGTTTACCGATAATTTCAGCGTAGTCTTCCACCATCACGCTTGCTGTTGGATACATGCCTGCACCTGGTCCTACCAATGTTAATGTACCAATATAGTTTGTTTCTAGCGCAACCGCATTATTAACATCATCTACTGGATAAAGTGGATGCTCTTTATCTACTAGTTGTGGCCCGACTTTTGCCACCACTTTACCGTTCGCTAATTTCTCCACTTCGGCTACATGGCGATAACGTAAGCCTTTTTCACAAGCATCTTTCACCTGTTCAGCAGAGATACAGTCAATACCAATTACTTCAACATCAGCCCAATCTGGTTGTTCACCAAATGCTAAAGCACTTAAAATCATTAGCTTTTTAAAAGCATCTTGACCAGACACATCATTATAAGGATCTGCTTCTGCATACCCTAAGTTTTGTGCTTCTTTTAAGGCTTTCTCGAAGGACCAGCCTTGCGCACGCATTTTTGTTAAAATATAGTTTGAAGTGCCATTCAAAATACCTTGAATTCGACTCACATCATTTACAAGCAAAATATTTTTCATCGTTTTGATAACAGGCACACCACCTGCTGTAGTTGCTTCAAAGCCAACGAAAACACCATTTGCCTTTGCAAGCTCCTGTAACTCTAAGCCACGTTTGGCAAACATCACTTTGTTCGCTGTAATCACATGACATTTATGTTCAACCGCACGCTTTAAATAGCCAAATGCCGGCTCTTCATTGACAATCGCTTCGAATACAACTTGCATGCCAGGCTCTGCTAACACTTCATCCATACTCGTTGTCATTAAGTGAGCTGTGCCCGGAACACGTTCACGACTAGCATCCGTTACTAATATTTTTGCTACTTCTAACTCAATGCCTAATTTATGTTTTAGCTCTTCACGCTTTTCATTTAAAATATGATAAATCCCTTGACCTACAGTTCCAAATCCTAAGATCGCTGCCTTTATAGTTGCCATACTTGATTCCCTCCAACGTACATTTCTCCAGTTTTCTCTCTATATAAAGTTTGTGCCTACAAGCACATATTCAAATAATTCAAAATTTAACCTAAAGAAAATTGTAACGCAAATAAATCCATTGCACAAGAAAAATCTTTCTAGGATGGACATTTGTTTTCTCTAGGCGTGCAAAAGAAATCGGTTTCATTGCCTTTATTATACGTTTTTTTTATAAATCTATAATTTTTGAACAACTATTGACGATTCTTTTATAAAAAAAAATGCCTTTCTTCTATTATATATGTACGAAGATACTACCTATAGAATGGCTGTCTTGAAAAGTCGAAACAAATTCAACAAATAACTTAGCACAACAAAAAGCTCATTCCCTATAGCAGTAGAGAATGAGCTAAAAATTATAAGGGAAAGTTAACTTGCCAGTAAAAATAATCGATAACGATATTGTGCTAAAGCTGATTGTACTAGTTTGATTTCTTCCTGTGTAAAGTTCGGTATGGCATATGTGCGCTCAATTAGTTGAAATGACCCGTATTGTAAGTAATACTCTGTCGCAGGTAGCGCGATATGGTCTGTACCATGAACTTTATACTCTTCAAAAACTTCTTTTACTGTATAGCCTTCTTCTTTAGCATATACGATTTCTTCAAAAGCACTATGTCCAAAGGTTTGTTGCCATTTTGATTCAACTGTCGAAAGTAAGTATTGAATGAGTATATTATTTACAAAATGATGGCTTTCATTTAATTCATATATAAGATAAGCAGTTACATTTTGTGCACGATAAATATTTGCCATTGATAACACTCCTTTTTCGATCAGTTATGGAAAGCGAGAGTAGCTACTGGCTATGTAGCTACCCCCTTTCATGTATATATTCAAAAGTGGGGGAGCACTTATGAAAACAAGTTAGTTGTTTTCGCCTAATGAATGGCGGTGAAAGTTTAGTAACATCAACACTTTGTTCAAGGTTGGTAGCCTTTCGAACGTTTTACTTAATCCCTAGTATACAGCATGGTATTAACCAAGTCAACAATACTTATAAAATTACTAGGTATTATTTATAAAAAATTTCTGAAAACTCACCAAATGAGGTAAGGATTAATGTAGCAACGTTATACGCATTACCAAATGAGGCTTTTCGAATGAGAAAATACGTAAACGCTACAACATACATCTTTGTTTATCTAAATAGGTTATGCTTCTACTTTTTGTTCAGTAGTTGTTACTTGCGCAATAGCTTGTTCTAAATCTGCAATAATATCCTCAACTGCCTCTAAACCGATTGATAAGCGAATGAGCGACTCGGAAACGCCAGTTTGGATTAATTCCTCAGCAGATAACTGTTGATGAGTTGTAGACGCTGGGTGAATAATTAGTGATTTTGCATCGCCTACATTTGCTACGTGTGAAAATAATTTTACGCTGTCTATTAATTGACGGCCTGCTTCTCGTCCACCTTTAATGCCAAATGTAAGCACTGAACCGAAGCCATTTTTCAAATATTTCTTCGCTAAATCATGTGTAGCAAAATCTTCTAATCCATTATAGTTTACATACTCCACAGATGGGTGGTTACGTAAATATTCTGCAACTGCTAATGCATTTTCATTATGTTTAGGAATACGCAAATGAAGCGTTTCTAAACCTTGTAATAAGTTAAATGCAGCATCTGCACTTAATGTTGGTCCAAAATCACGTAGTAATTGCACGCGCAGTTTTGTGGCAAATGCAGCCGCTGCCGTATCAATACCGTATCGTAATCCATGATAAGATGCATCAGGTTCTGTAAATCCTGGGAATCTACCTTGAGTCCAATCAAATTTCCCCGCATCCACAACTACACCACCTAAAGTTGTACCGTGACCGCCAATCCATTTTGTCGCTGAGTGAACGACGATATCTGCACCGAAGTCGATTGGTGTTGAGCCATATGGTGAAGCAAAAGTGCTATCAATAATTAAAGGTAAACCGTTGTCATGTGCAATTGTAGCTACTGCCTCTACATCTAGCACTTTTAAGCTTGGGTTTCCGTAAATTTCAGCGAACACTGCTTTTGTCTTTTCATTAATGGCAGATCGGAAATTTTCAGGATTTGTTTCATCTACGAAAATTGTTTTAATACCGTAGTTTGGTAGTGTATTTGCTAATAAGTTATATGTTCCTCCGTATAAAGAACTTGCTGCTACGATTTCATCCCCTGCTCCTGCAAGATTTAAAATTGAAAATGCGATAGCTGCTGCACCTGATGAAAGTGCTACTGCTGCTGTACCGCCCTCCAATAAAGCGACGCGTTTTTCAAAAACATCTACAGTTGGGTTTGTAATACGTGTATAAATATTGCCCGCTTCTTCTAATGCGAAAAGACGTTGCGCATGAGCAGTGTCTTTAAATACGAAAGCTGTAGAACGGTACACCGGTACAGTTCGAGAGCCTGTCACTGGGTCTGGCTCTTGGCCACCGTGTAATAGTAAAGTTTCTGGTTTAAAATTCGACATGTTTTCTTCCTCCTAAATGGGTTTTTACGATGGTACCGGAGATGAGGAGGATTTATGTGAGAAAACAAAAACCCCCTTCAGTTAAGAAGAGGGTTGCGGTTGCAAGTTTTCCTCCCTTATCTGCCAGATCCAAGTAAGAATCTGTAGGAATTAGCACCTTAGCAAGTTCGTCACTCACTGGTTGCCGGGCATCATAGGGCCTATACCTCCGCCGCTCTTGATAAGAGTATGTGATTCAATTTCCATCGTTGTTACACAGTATAAACATAGACTTTTTTTCTGTCAACAGTAAAATTTATTTTTTTCTGAAACTTCTGTCTGCTCCTTTACGTAATAAGAACACATACACTATATAAAAATGTAGTTTGAAAGGAGTATTTTTATGGTAAAAGCCATGATTATTTTTATTATTATTGGTTATCTAATCGGCTGTATTCATGGCTCTAAAGTGGCACAGTTTCTATCTGGAGTAGATTTAAAAAAGACTGGTCATGGCAATGCGGGTGCCTCAAACGCAACGCTTTCTCTTGGATGGAAATACGGCATATTAGTAGCACTTATTGATATAGGTAAAGGCGTTGCTGCCGTACTATGCGCACTTTACTACTTTACCTCCAATGCTTCACAATTTACTGAAGTACAAATGTGGTTATTAACCTATGCTATAGCTGCTAGTGTAATACTAGGTCATAACTTCCCGTTCCATATGGGCTTCAAAGGCGGTAAAGGAACTGCATCAATCATAGGCATATTGCTCGCTATTGATTGGAAAATTGCATTATTTGCACTTATGTTATTTGTCATTTTATCTTTAACAACAAATTATTTAATCATTGGTGTGCTTGTATTTTATATTGTTTTTTGTACAGCAACTTACTTATGGATACCTGGTATTGGACCAACAATGATTGCAATTGTTCTTTTTGGTATCGCGCTTATGTTGCATATTGAAAATATTAAACGGCTTATCCAAGGGACAGAGCCTAAAGTAACATCTGCCTTTAAAAAATAAACTTAAACAAATTAAAGCCTTGAGAGACAACAAACAAACTCTCAAGGCTTTTTTATATCATTATTTTGCAAATGATGGATCTTGCATTGTACCGTTCTTAGCTAAATTGACATGCCAAGAAAGCGCTTTTTCTAAAATATGTGGTGTATGGTGGCCGCCTGTTGCCTCGTTCGCTTCGTTAAAGTACGCCCATAATTGTTCCTTATAATCTGGATGCGCACAGTTTTCAATAATACGACCTACACGCTCTTTCGGCGCTAAACCACGCAAGTCTGCAACACCTTGTTCTGTGACAATAATATCTACATCATGTTCTGTATGGTCTGCATGCGAAACCATTGGTACGATACTAGAAATTTTACCGCCTTTTGCATACGATTTCGTCACAAAAATACCTAACCGTGCATTACGAGCAAAATCACCAGAACCACCAATCCCATTCATCATTCGTGTGCCAGAAACATGAGTTGAATTTACATTACCATAAATATCTAGCTCAAGCGCTGTATTTACAGAAATTAAACCGAGTCGACGGATAATTTCCGGATGATTAGAAATTTCCTGTGGACGTAATACTAATTTATCAGCATATTTTTCAAAATTTCCATAAACACGGTTTCCTACCTCTTCCGATAGGGTAATAGAAGTAGCAGATGCAAAGCTTACTTTTCCAGCATCCATTAATTCAAAAACAGCATCTTGCAGTACTTCTGAATAAACTTCTAAATTCTCAAACTCGGAATCTTTGAAACCTAGTAATACAGCATTTGCTACTGAGCCTACACCTGATTGTAACGGGCGTAAACTTGTTGTTAAACGACCTACTTTAATCTCTTCGCGCAGGAAGTTCAGCAAATGATTTGCCATAATATCTGTTTCTTCATCAGCTGGAACAATTGTTGATGGCGCATCTAAAATATCTGAAATAACAATACCTTTTACTTTATCTAAGTCTAGTGGAATGCCAATTGTGCCAAGACGATCTGACGCATTTAGCATTGGAATTGGATCACGTTTACCTTGTGGTCCTGGTACAAAAATATCATGCACACCTTCTAATGCATCAAGCTGGGCTACGTTTAGCTCGATGATTACTTGATCTGCTTCTTGTACGAAAATCGGAGAGTTACCAACTGAAGTTGTAGGAATTAATAAGCCATCTTCTGTAATTGCAGCAGCTTCAATAATAGCAAAGTCAATCGGACCAATAATACCTTGGCGTACTAGTTCCGCATTATGTGATAAATGGGCATCAACATAAGTGACTTCTCCACTATTGATCATATTTCGGATACCTGGGTCTCCTTGGAAAGGACCACGTTTGCGAATTACACCCGCTTCGGCTAAGTATTGGTCGACTTCTGGTCCAAGTGATGCACCTGTATATACATCTACTTTGAAGCTTTCTGTTTTCGCTTTCTCCACAAGTGCAAGCGGTACCACTTTCACATCGCCTGCACGTGTAAATCCGCTCATACCAAGTACCATGCCGTCCTTAATCCAAGATGCTGCTTCTTCTGCTGTTACAACTTTGTTTCGTAACTGTTCATTACGAAGCTTTTTTGCTAACTTTTCATCCATTCCTTATTCCTCCATCCCACATTTAATTGCTTCAACTAGATTATTTGTCCTATACATCCGTACACCCACAAATGTCAAAATACAGTAGATAAATAATCTGTCGCCATACATAATTTTACACTAAAGAGAACATTTAAGCTATATCTAACAATATATTTTACTTTACGAGGTATTTTTGTCCTAGCTCAAATTATTTAAAAATAGTTTTTTATAAATGATTTTAAGTTTTTTTATTGAAGTTTATTCGATTTTAGCGAAAAAGCGTGATATGCTCTTGGTATATTTAAGGGGAAAAGGAGAATTTTTAAATGGTGAAAGAATTATTGCGTAACCACTCTTCAGTTCGTATTTACGATGGAAATCCTATTTCTAAAGAAATTATTGAAGATTTAATTGCCACAGCACAGATGGCGGCAACCTCTCACTTTGTACAAGCCTATAGCGTAATTTGGGTAACAGACGAAGCAAAAAAAGAACAGCTCGGTTTGCTCTCTGGCAATCCACGTCAATACGAAACTTCGGGTGGTGCTTTTGTCTTTTGTGTAGACTTTAAACGTCTGCAAATGGCTGGGAAATTAGAAGGTGTTGATATTGTGGCAGACTCGGCTGAAAATGTCCTCGTTGGTGTAGCAGATGTTTCGTTATTCGCACAAAACTTTGTGATTGCTGCTGAATCAATGGGCTATGGCATTTGCTATATTGGGGGTGTACGTAATAAGCCTGAGGAAATTAGCGAATTATTGAATCTACCAGATTATGTATTCCCATTGTTTGGTTTAACAATTGGCGTTCCTGCACGACGCAATGAAGTCAAACCTCGCTTACCAGTAGCTGCTGTCCTACATGAAAATGAGTACAATTGTGATAAATACGAGGAACTTTTACCAGCTTACAATGAAACAATGGAAGCTTATTACAATAGCCGCTCCTCCAATCGTAAAATTGATAACTGGACAAAGCAAATGGCTGATTTTTTAATTGAACAACGTCGTCCTTTTATCAATCGCTTCTTAGCACAGAAAGGTTTTAATTGGAAATGACTTTTTCTTTTGGAGTTACTATCGTATGATAATAACTCCACTTTTTTTATATTTTGAACCCTTTTTTATAGCTTATGTAGTATTTTTGTCTTGAATGGTCTGTTAAATTCAGGTACAAATTAAACGAAAAGACTCTTTCCTTTTCCTACCTTTTCATTAATATTAATAGAAGGACCCTATCTCGAAAGGAGTTATGCAAAAATGTCTTATGTTAATAAGCATCTTGCTCGTACCCTAGAACAACAACATAAGAGAAGCGTAAGAAGTTTATTTTTAAAAATACAAGACTTAAATAACGACTGTGTACTTTTAAGAAAGAGGCTAGAACAACATATTGATATCAAACAATACAAAGAAGCTATTGCCTACGTCGATCAATTCGTTTCCTATACAACCATTTTAAATTTAAAATTTGTCACGAATACGCAGAACCTAGAAGTGGTTGTGCTACACGCACTTTTATTGGAGCATATTATAGAAAGTGAAACATCGTTCTCTTTCGAATATGAAACGAATTTGTTACATGGTTATATTCAAGAGATACTGGCATTAAATGATCATGCCTCTACACTTTTTACAAATCATAAAGAAAAAATGCACCGTTACATTGAAACGCAAACTACATAAAAAAGACGATCAAGCCAACAAAATTCATTGTGCTGATCGTCTTTTGTTTATTGTAACCCTTTAATAATTAGCGAGCGTACTGGTAAAAACTGTTCTCCTGTTTCACCATACGTAATAACTACTTCGTCACCTTCTTGTAAATAAATCGCAAGAGGCTCCGTCTCTGCACTTACTGAATAGTTTTCACCATTATTCAGTAAAAACGATACAATGGTAAAGTCACCTAGGCGTTCCTTATAAACGCGTAGTACTGTTCCACTTGCATTTTTCTCTTCTGCATTCGAACTACCTTCAACCGTACTTCCTCCACGACTAAGCGCTGTTTTATATAATTTCAACGCCTCTTTTGGTGTTGTTGCATAGGCTGAGATTTCAGGATTTGCTGCGGAAACGATAAAATAATTTTGTAAGAAGCCATTCGCATCGAGCACTGCTGTTAACCAACTTGCTTCCCCGTAAAAGTTATACAATACAGGCATTTCTCCTGCCCACTTCTTCTCAATAAATTTCTTTTCAATAATTTGTAGATTTCCTTGTGAATCCATATATGAAGCATCTTGATTTCCTGTATAATATGTCGCTTCACCAGTTCGTGCATTCGTTAATGAATAGCCCAGCATTGAATCCACGCCCTCTTTTGGACTCGTGAAGTCTGTGAAATAGTACATTTCGCCTTCCTCATTAAATATCGGACTTACATTCGATTCAGTCCCTTCATCAGAAGGTAATTTGACATCTTTTTTGCCAAACATACTATTCCAGTAACCATGCACATATTTTCCGTAATAGCTATTTTGTAAACTTACTGTCTCAGGTGAAACAGCTCCATCAATAAATGCTGGAACATCTGCTAATTTCACAATTTCAGATTTACCTGTTAATGCATCTACAAGGACAATCCCTTGTACATCAAAGCCATTTCGAGCAGATATAAACTCCCCGTAGGAACGGATATAGTACGGTTTACCGTCATCATCGATTTCCAGCTGAACATCCCCATAGAAAATAAGGAAAGGATGTTGCAAGCGCATATGACGCTCCAAATTAGCATTTAAATAGGCAGAAGGAACATATTTCATTTCCTGTGCGATAAATTTTGGGTTATCCGCTGAGTCTGTCGCACTCATTGTAAAATAACCAGGTGTCGTTTTGCCGTTCATCCATTTAAAGAAACCTGAAAATTCAACAGGTGCAATATAAACATATTCACCATTTACCTTTTGGATTTGTAAGCGTCCTAGTTCATAATAGCTTGTATTCGGTACTTGGCCGAAAGCTTTTTTCATTTTATTGCGGACGAATTTTGGTGGAACACTCGCTGGCGTTTGTGTTTCATCAAACGGCTTGATTTCAACCTCTTCTTTCATTTCCGCGGATTTGAATTTATCGTTAGCATTCCATAGCGGTGCGGACAATACATACACGCCGACGAATAAGCTTGCTAAAAATAAACCACCTTTCACTTTTCTTTCAATACCACTTGCAAGAAATGCACCACTCAAAGTGAGTAGTATAATCACTGGTCAAAAGACAAGCCAGTTAACATCAATTTTTGTAACATATAGCGTAATACCTGATGCAATAAATCCTATAACAAAGACTCCGATAAAAAAGTAGCCAATTACTTTTTTCGATTGTCCATCTTCACGCTTTTTCGTTATTAACGGTGTTAATAATACACTCGCAATAATTGCAATGACTGCAGAAGCTATCAATAGCTTAGTCATTTCGTTCACCCTCTCCTCACTTACTGTCTTCTTATTTACGGTTACATACTAAAAAAGTTTCAAACATAAATTATACGGACACTTCTTCCCTTCTACTCTTCGGTAAAACAATTCTGAATAATACAGCTTAATGACGAATAAAGGATTTTAAGCATCGATAGAGAATTTCAAAGAAAAGGGGCTGAAAAATTTGGCGAAAAAATGGTTGTTAACGTGTATCATTGTGCTTGGTCTTTATTATATTTTTTTCTTCTCGCATATTGACCAAAATGTAAAACTGATATTCAAGGTCATACCGATGATTTTGATAATCTTTATGGCGATAACCCAAAAAGTACAATCGATTAAAAAATATCAACTATTCATTATTATAGGTCTAGTTTTTTGTATGATAGGAGACTACACATTACAATGGTTTCTTATTGGTCTTACAAGTTTCTTAATCGGTCATGTTTTTTATATCTTCGCCTTTTCAGGTACTAGTGAACAGCCAGTACCAACTTGGGCAAAAATCGGATTACTTCTATATGGTGCCGCAATGACTATCTGGATTGCCAGTACCGTATTTAAATCCGGAGAAACCGTACTTACTTTTGCAGTTCTTGCTTATATTTCTATCATTTTAACGATGGGCTGGACGGCTATTCGTACAGGTTCTCCCTTTGCTATTATTGGCGCTTTATTATTTATCGCATCCGATTCCTATTTAGCGATTAATAAGTTTATCATGCCATTACCTTTTGCGCATGAGGTTATTATGATGACCTATTATAGTGCGCAAATACTTATTGCATTGAGCATCCTTCAATATTCCGAAATCCGAAGTAAAGTGGTACAATGAAAGTGCCTGGCACTCAAACAATTCAGAATTGTTTGAGTGCCAGACACCTACAAAGGAGGCTGCATATACCTATGAAAGAACAAGTAATCGAGCGATTAATTCGCTACGCAAAAATCGATACACAATCCGACTTCACAAGTGAAACTACTCCTTCCACTCAAAAGCAATTTAATTTATTGCATGTATTGAAGGAAGAATTGGCTGCAATCGGCTTAACAGACATTACACTAGATGACAATGGCTATTTATTTGCAACACTTGAAGCAAATACAGATAAAGTAGTTCCCACAATTGGCTTTTTAGCGCATGTGGATACAGCTACAGACTTCACTGGTACAAATGTGAATCCTCAACGCATCGATCACTACGATGGCGGTGACATTCAATTAAACGAAAATTTAATCATGTCTCCAACTGAATTTCCTGAACTAAAAAATTATGTAGGCCTAACGCTAATTACAACAGATGGTACAACATTACTAGGTGCGGACGATAAAGCTGGCATCGCTGAAATAATGACTGCTATGGAATACTTAATAAATAACCCTGCTATTAAGCATGGTAAAATTCGTGTAGCTTTCACACCTGATGAAGAAATTGGTAAGGTCCCACATAAATTTGATGTTGCTGCATTCGGCGCTGACTATGCCTACACAATGGATGGCGGACCACTTGGTGAGCTACAATTTGAAAGCTTTAATGCTGCTGGCGTTAAAGTAACAACAAAAGGGACGAGTGTACACCCAGGTTCAGCGAAAAATAAAATGGTCAACTCTATCACGATGGCAATTGCCTTCCAAAATGAAATGCCTACAGATGCAGTACCTGAAAAAACAGAAGGTTATGAAGGCTTCATCCATTTAATGGACTTCAAAGGAGCTATTGAACATACAGAGCTTTCTTATATTGTACGTGACCATGATCGTCAAAAATTCGAAGAGAAAAAGCAATTAATGCGAGATGCTGCTGCCAAAATACAAGCACAGTTTGGCAAAGATGCACTGACAATTTCTATCGAAGATCAATACTATAATATGGGTGAAAAAATCGAGCCTGTAAAAGAAATTGTTGACATCGCCCGTCAAGCAATGGAAAAATTAGATATTACTCCGAATACATTACCGATTCGCGGTGGTACTGATGGTTCTCAACTTTCCTACATGGGTTTACCTACACCAAATATTTTTGCAGGTGGAGAAAACATGCACGGTAAATTCGAATATGTCTCTGGTGAAACAATGGAAAAAGCAACACAAGTTATTCTTGAAATCGTGCAACTATTTGAACAACAAGGCAAGTAAGTTTAACTTTACTTCGAGCAATAAGAAATATTAAAAAGGAAAGACTTTGTACAAAGTCTTTCAGATACTAAAATCCGCTTGGCTCCCATAGAGCAAGGCACGATAAGCACTGCTTACGCAATGTCGTGCATTTACTTTCTTAGGAGGCAACGCGGATTTTTACTTAACCTTCAGATATTACTTTTTCTGCCGAGATTAATGACTGAATTTTCAAACTACATAAAAGTTAAGGATGATGAATTATGAAAGAAATTGCATTAGGCATCTTAGCCTCACTTTTTTTTGCGGTGACATTTATTTTAAATCACGCGATGGAAATGCAAGGTGGTAGCTGGCTCTGGAGTGCATCACTTCGTTATTTTTTCATGTTGCCGTTTTTACTAGCTATTGTCTTTTATCGTAAAGGCTTTTCACCACTTACCAATGAAATGAAAAACAAACCAAGGGCTTGGCTTTTATGGAGCTTCATTGGATTTGTACTATTTTATGCACCACTTACATTTGCTGCAGCATTCGGCCCAGGTTGGCTCGTTTCGGGTACATGGCAATTTACAATCGTTGCTGGTGTCCTTTTAGCTCCACTTTTTGTATCAGTAATCGCTGGAAAAACAGTACGACAGAAAATCCCGTTAATTTCCTTACTTATTTCATGTGTGATTCTAGTTGGAATATTGCTTATTCAAGTACCACAGGCACAGTCTGCCCCAACTAAAAATCTACTGCTAGGGATTTTACCTGTAGTGATTGCTGCTTTTGCTTATCCACTCGGTAATCGAAAAATGATGGAAATATGCGGAGGACGTATTGATACATTTCAGCGTGTGCTTGGTATGACTATCGCTTCCATGCCTGCATGGATTATCATGGCGCTATATGCTGTTTTAACGGTTGGTCTACCTTCACTAAACCAAGTTCTACAATCATTACTAGTCGGGATTAGCTCTGGTGTCATTGCAACCATTCTATTTTTTATCGCAACAGACCGTGTGCGCGAACATCAAGGCAAACTAGCCGCTGTGGAAGCAACCCAATCAACCGAAATACTATTTGTCATTATTGGTGAGGTGCTACTACTTAACATTGCCTTTCCTGATCCAATTGCCCTTGCTGGACTTGGTATTATTATTGTCGGTATGTTGTTACATAGCTACTATACAATGGTACTTGAAAAAAAGAATGTGGCCTAACACACCTCCCCATCTGAACAGTCTTCATAACATATGAGGGTGCTGCTAAAAAATAAAAAGGACGGCTCATTCATCATAGGAATAAGCCGTCTAGAGATTTTACGTTCCCAAAAAATGAGGGGGGTTTTAGGAGCGCTTTATGAACTAGCAAACTTCTGGAGAAAAGTAGCTAAAGTTCACCCTCTCTACACTCGTTTTGTAGAGGAGGAATAATCTTTACATTGATAATGATAATCATTATCAATTAAATTGTCAACTATTATCTTTAAATTAACTTAAAAATTTTTCAAATAATTACAATGCCTTCTTAAGTGACCTTCTGTATTGCCACTGTTTTAGCTGAAAATGCAAAAAGCAACCGATACAAAAACCAGCAATAGCAACAGATGAAGCGATGGCTACCATTGTTGTCAATACATACCCTACTACATGCCAGTTAAAGAAAAACCCAACGAATCCTCCAGCTAAACATATGCTAGCAATACTAGAGTTAAATTTTTGTTGTTGGCCGTCTTCAGGTATATAGGAAGCTGGTGCTTTTTTCAAAAACAGTTTTCCCAATCGGATAATGGGATTAAAATTACATAAAACACCAAGTAAATTAGCGACTAAAGGAATGACTAATATCCAAGCAAGCCCTGTTATCCATGTCACTATGACACTTAACAAAATGGTCCATTGATTGAGTCGTACAAGTGGTCTTGGAATTGCATATGGCAATGACATTTAAAAACCTACCTTTCAGATATGTTTAATGTATTTTACTATATCGCATTCCATTTGTGAAGTAAAAATGATTAATTTATAATGGATGTTAATGATTGAAAAGAAAAGGTGATGACAGTGCCAGCTTTAACGATGGATCAAGTAAGACAACTGAATTCCTACAGTATTTATACAACAGAACCAAAACGAACATTATTTACATTAGCTGATATACATAAAGACTTTTACCATCCCGATTTTTTAAACCTTATGATGGGTATTACGGATGCGGCAACGGAAACCGCAGCTATTTCCCATTTTGCACGTCGCTATGGTATGTTTTTTGCAATGCAGCTATATATGCTTGCTGCCTATGATGAAGTATGGGATGGAAAGCCAATTGACATTCGTTTTGATGCGGCCAAGGAATTCAATAGCTTTACAGTTGCCATGTTTGTGAACCCTAATGATTGGCGTTACGTGGATGAAGATGAAAGACAATCTGTGATTGAAAAAATTTTATATGATGGGCATGTCATCGTTCAGCAATTGCGCAAAGTAACATCCATCTCTCCTTTAACCATTTGGGAAAATTTCTTTGGTTATCTACTTTGGCATTATCATCAACTGTTGTCTAACCCTGGCTTAGCAGACCAGGCAATGGAAGACATTGAGGCTTTAGAGAACCCTAAAACTTGGGCCCGTTTTTCACAAAAATCTTGGTGGGCTGACTATACTGGTGGTCAAAGCCCTACAAATTTAGTTAACGTTCCTGTCCGTAAATCTTGCTGTTTTTCAAAAGATATCCCTGGCTTACTTGCTTGTGGATTTTGCCCACTCAAGAAATAAAAAAAGCCTTTCCTCTCACACTTTGTGAAAGGAAGGCCTCCTTTTATTCCAAGCTATTTTTCATAAAGTACGAACCAGTCATTTTGTTCTTCATACATGGCAGTTCCCGTATATCCCGCTTTTAACAGTTGCTGCTGCAGGGCAGTATCTCCCATCAAAACAGCTCGTTTTTCAGTATAAACTGGTTGCTCCTGTTGTAAATCTTTATAGAAAATATATCGCAATTTATCAACATACTTAATCTTCAAGCCCTTTATGACAAGACCTTGTGAAAATTTATCTTTTAAGCTCGGTATATTATACGGTTTAACCGTAGAGCAAACATAATCGTAGCAATCCAAATCAATAGCGTTCATCACAATCGTTGCTAATGTTTTTTGTAATCCGTAGCCGCGATAATGTGGCGAAACATTGGAAATCTCTTGATATAAAACACGATGGAACTGATCCTCTGGAATTCCGCAATCATAGCCAAGGTGATCGTTATCAATAGGTGGATTTAATAATGCTCGAAAGCCGATTAACTCATGCTCTACATATGCCCCAATCATCAAACCATTTCCTTGCAAAATGTACTCGAATTCTTCCGTCGTTAAAGGCTGTAAAATGCTTTGGTCTGGCAAAGTCTCGTAAACTTCTTGCTGTAACTTCTCAATCGCAGGTAAATGCTGAAGTTGTAATTTCGTAACATAAAAAGGCGTTTCTCCTAGCATTCCTTCATAAATTCTATCCATGTTAACGCCTCCTTAAGCAGTGACTATTGTTGAAAATTCACATAGTTCCTTAAGTACTGTTTCATCTACATCGACACCTAAGCCTGGTTTTTCTGTTAGACAAATGAACGGTACATCATAGTGTAAATTACCAATATCCTTCGAGAATTTAAGTGGACCTGTTAATTCTACACTAGTCATAATTTTTTTCGAGAATGCTACATGGAAACCAGCCGCTGAACCTACAGATGACTCAACCATTGAACCAATTTGACATTCGATACCTGCCATTTCCGCCATGACAGCTAATTTCATAGCAGGATAAATTCCACCGCATTTCATTAGTTTAATATTTACTTTATCTGCTGCACGCTTTAAAATGATTTCACGCATCTCACGTACGCCTCGAAGTCCCTCATCAATCATTAACGTGACATCAGATTTAGATTTAATTTCTACCATGCCGTCAATATCTTCACTATCAACAGGCTGTTCTAACCAATCAATATTTAAATCTTTTAGTAAACGTAAACCTTGTAAAGTTGTAGAGGCATTACCCCATCCTTGGTTGACATCTACACGAATGGCAATCTCCTCGCCTACACGCTCACGTACCGCTTTAATACGAGCAACGTCACGTCTAACTTCCGTTCCTACCTTCATTTTAAATGATTGATAGCCCATTTCTACGCGTCTAGCTGCTTCATTTGCCATTTCTTCAGGAGTGCCAATACTTAACACGTGGGTAATCGGGAATTTCTCATGATAGCGACCGCCAAGTAACTGATATACTGGTACTTGAAGCGCTTTACCAGCAATATCAAAACATGCAATATCAATTGCCGCTTTAGCAGCAGGTACATCCTTTACGATGTGATTCATTTTATCGTGGAGTTTTTCAAAAGCCATTGGATTTTCTCCAATAATCGCAGGGACAAGTTGGTGTTTTAACACTGCATACGTACTTTCCCATGATTCGCCTGTTACATGCTCATCAGGTACCGCTTCACCATAACCAACAATGCCTGTATCTGTTGTTATTTTCAAAATGATAGAAGGCATTGTATCATAAGTAGCATAACTAATAATAAAAGGATCGATAAGTGGTAATTGGATTGCAAAAATTTCTACTTGTTGGATTTTCATTTTATATCATACTCCTGTAATTTTATAGTTGTCGTTAATATGTCGTTAATTACTTAAAAAATATAGAAAAGGAACGATGCCTATGCCTACAAAAATAGCAATTATATGTTCTAAAGCTTTTATGAAACGTATACTTAGTATCGCACAAAACATAGAGAATATTCAATTAGAATTTTACCTTTACAATCAGCCTTCCGAAGCACCGTCATTATTAAAACAAATCAAACCATGTGATGCTCTTTTACTCGGGGGAACATTACCCTATTTACATGCCCAATCATCCCTCGAATCATTGCCGATTCCTTGGAATTATTTAAAGCAAGATGAGGTAACCATTGCGACGACTTTATTATCACTTATTGCAAATAAAGCAATTTCTTTACAAAGGGTATCTATCGATGTCATGCACCCTATCTTTGTCGATAAGGTTCTATCAGAGATAGAATATACCGGAACAAAACCATATGTTCACCCCATTTGCATTACTGAAACATCAAAACATATTTTGAAAAAACATGTCGCTCTTTGGGAAGCAAACCAAATTGATTATGTTATTACAAGCATTCATAGTGTATTTGATGAATTACAGCTACAGGACATTCCTGCAATGCGCATGTTAGATGCAAAAAGTTCCATTATCCAATGTCTTGAAGAAACGAAATCAAGATCACTGCTTACTAAATCCGAATCGGCAAAAGCAGTCGTAGGATTTTTAGCTGTTCCTGAAAATAACCAATGCGCAGACATTGTACAGCAAATTACAGCAGCGATACGTGCAACCTATAAGGAAATTACCCCTCATTATTATGAGCTTTATACAACAGCTGGACATTTACAAAATGCACTCGACATGGAAAATTTATCGCACCTAATGCAACAAATAAACACGCCCTTTAGGCTCGCCTTTGGCTATGGACACTCCATATATGAAGCTGCTGAAAATGCGACATATGCATTAAAATTTTCCAAACCATATGAAATTTATATTTTAGATGAACAAAAAAATCTTTTGGGCCCATTTCCAAAATCAGCAGGTAAACTCTCTTTAAAAACAAAAGATCCGTATATTTTACAAATGGCTAAACAGACAAGCTTAAGCCCGTTAAATATCTCGAAAATTATTCAATTTAGTAGAGAACGACAATCTTCACAATTTACAGCGCAAAATCTTTCAGAATACTTACAAGTTACTCGTCGGACTACTGAACGTATTATCAAAAAATTAGTTGACCACGGTTATGCGAACATTGTTGGTGAAGAAATGACCCATCAGCAGGGGCGACCACGTACAATTTACGAATTAAATTTTGCAACCTATTCTTAGAACTAACAAGCCCCATCACAACACTTTCCTTGGCGAACGAGCACCTCATCTCATGGTATACATCATGATTACAAAGTCTCTTCTTGCCAACAGTTAGCTGCGTGATGGGGCTTGCCCTCTTTGGCTTTACTAAGCAAAATTCTTCAGAGTATTCCCTCTATTTGAGCAAAACTCGTTTTAATTTAGTCTGCTACGACCATATTATTCATTTCATTTTCTTGCGCATCTTTTTTACGTTGGTTTGCCTCTTCAATTTCTTCTGGTGTCATCTTAACAATGGCAAATCCGACATAACCATAAATAATTGAAATAATTGGCACAACAAAGTTTAGTATTGCATAAGGTGCATATTCCATTGCGCTAACACCTAACGTTGCTAATATAAATACACCACAAGTATTCCATGGGAAGAATACGGATGTTAACGTTCCGCCATCTTCAAGCGCACGCGATAAATTTTTCGAATGCAAGCCGCGGTTTTGATATACGCCTGCAAACATACGAGAAGGTACAACAATCGAAATATACTGTTCTGAACATGTTGCATTTGTTGTAATACATGCGGCAATTGTTGAAGCAATAAGGCTGCCTGTAGATTTAGCAAATTTCACAACGACATCCATCAGTGCTTTTAACATGCCTGAATATTCTAACACCCCACCGAATGTCATGGCTACAATCGTCATTGAAACCGTATACATCATTGAATCTAAGCCACCACGATTAAAGAGCTCGTCCACCATTTCATTTCCTGTCGAAATAGCAAATCCTTCTTGTAATGCTTGAACAGCCATCGTTGGCGATCCACCTTGCACAAAAATTTGTAATAAGAATCCTGAAATAATCCCAATAATTAATGCTGGTATCGCAGGAACCTTTTTTGCCACCATGACAATAACGCCAACTGGGACAAGTAATAACCACGGAGAAATCACAAAGCTTTTTTCCATAACATCAAGCGTAGTCAGTATTTTTTCAGAATTCATGGCTACGTCAGCAAAACTTCTGCCCATAAACCCAAATGCGACAAGTGTAATGATTAATGCAGGTATTGTCGTATATAGCATATGTTTTATATGGTCGAACAAATCTGTATTTGTTAAGCCCGCTGCTAGATTTGTTGTATCCGATAAAGGTGACATTTTATCACCAAAATATGAACCTGAAATTACTGCTCCTGCAATCATCGGTGCAGGAATCCCCATACTTAAACCGATACCCATACCAGCAACACCGATTGTTGCCATTGTTGACCATGAGCTACCGATTGCTAGCGAAACGATTGAACATAATAGCAAGATCGTTACTAAAAACCAAGCTGGCGAAATTAACTTTAAGCCGTAAAAAATCATGGTAGCAACGACTCCACCACCAATCCATGCTCCAATTGTCAAACCTACTAAAATAATAATGACAATGGCTGGAAGTGCTAGACGAATACCTTTATACATCATTTCCTCTATTTCCATCCACTTAAAGCCGTGTTTTTTGGCAACAATTGCTGCCACAATTGTTCCTACAATAAGTGGCACGTGTGGACTTTGCTCTAACATAACTACTGTCACTAGCATTGTCGTTATCATTATTGCAAAAGTCAGGAGCGCCCAACTTGCACTAATATCCTTTTTCATTGTCCCATCCCCTTTTTTTGCACCCAATTATAAATTTGCATTTCATCAGTGCAAATATATTTTTACGATTTTTAGCTTAATATTCAAAAAATATAAAGTCAACGCAAAAATTTTATGCTTCTATAGCAATTCTGAATATTAAAGGGCAAAAAAACGCTTCCAAATAGCAATTACAAACCATTCAAAAACGCGTATTTTTATGCATTTCTTCCCGAAAAGCAAGGAAAAAGGGGCTCTATCCAACGTGTAAAGCTTGGATAGAACCCCTTTGAATTACCTATTCATGGATGGGCTTTTTTTCTAATACACACGCAAGAACTTTCGATGCGTCTATTAATGCACTTCGTTCAAAAGTCATTTTTGGATGATGCAGCCCAGGAACTAAATTAGCACCAATGCCAATCATTGTCGCTTTTAGTTCGGGTTTTTTGACTGTATAAAAATGAAAATCATCGCTTCCTGGTGTTGTAATTTCATCCGCCAAAAATTGCTCTCCGAGTGTTTCTAAAATAGCATTTTTAGCCATTTCAGCAGCAATTGGTGAAACCTCTGCACCGGGTGTGAAATCGACCCATTTCCAATTCATTTCAATTTCAAACTGCTGTTGGATTGATTTTAGTCCCGATTCAATGCGGCTTCGAAGTAATTCTAACTGATGATTATGCTGCGCCCGAATATCCATTGAAAAGCTAGCACTACCTGGAATAATATTCGTGCTACCACCATCCGCAATAATCTTAGTTAGTTTGGCAGAGTGTGGCTCGAATGGAGATAAATGAATGCTATTTAACATTAATTGTATTGCCATAATGACATCAATCGCATTTTTACCTTGATGCGGTCTTGCACCATGGGCATCAATACCATGTATTGTTCCATCTAGAAAATAGGCAGCACCATGGTGGATAGCAGGTGAAACCTTTCCTAAAGGCAACTCTTCAATCGGTCTCAAGTGAACACCAAATAAATGCGAAACATCGTCAACTGCTCCACGGTCAAATGCTGCACAAGCACCATTTCCCACTTCTTCAGCAGGTTGGAATATAAATCTGACGCGATGTTGCAGCGGTCGATCTTTAAGCAATAATAGCGCTCCTAGTACCATTGTAATATTAGCATCATGACCACAGGAGTGATTCGCTTGCCATTTACCATCTACTTCTTGCCATAACGCATCAATATCTGCACGAACTGCTACAATCTCATCGCCTGTACCAATTTCAGCGATTAACCCTGGCACATCACCTAATAAACGGTAAGATACGTTTAAGTCATCTAATATAGATGCAATTTTCTTAGTTGTTTCATACTCCTTCCAACTTACTTCTGGATAATTATGAAAATGTTCAAACCATTGATACATTGATTCTTCTAACATTGCTGCACTTGTCATAACCACACCTCGATATACCTTTTTTTCTCCCCCATTATACATGAAAGCTTTTTAGAAAAGTATATATGAAATTAGTACTATATCCATTTTAAAATCATATAACTTCATAATAAAACGCTTCAACACTTCTTACTATTTTATGTAAACTTCATAAAAAGGTGACTGTACTATACTTTTATGCAATAGTAAAAGGCTGTGTTAAAAGTAGTCGTTCCACTTTTAGCACAGCCTTTTTGAAAATGCGTTATAAACTTGAAAAAAAACCTTCTGGATATTCTTCATATTGGAGTTGATTTGTTTGCTCCTCAATATTTTGGTTTGATGTCAGGAATTCTGCCTCTTGATCCATCAAATACGTTTCAAATTTCGAGTTTAATAATTGTTCCATTCCTCGTCACCCTCCTTTGTTAATTGAATTTTCTGATAATTTTATTATATACTAACTTTTTATTAAAAATCAATAAATAATACTCATTATGCATAATATATATCGATTTCATCTCTTTTTGATATAAGATATACTTAAAATAAATTCGAATAAACAGCAATGGTCATCCCTCTCCATTTTTCCATATCAAAAAAGCATCCAAGTGACTACTTTACTTGGATGCTCTTACGATTTTCTTAAGCTGTTACGCTTTTATTATCATTGTCCATACCGTTACCGCCATACTTATGCTGTGTTAAAATTTGAATCACTACAAGCACAATAAAGATTGCGAGACCTGCCCAGTCAGAGAATTTTTCAGGATAGATGAGCAATAATCCAGCTACGATGGCAATCAGACGTTCAAACCACAACACTTTACGATACCAATAGCCAATTACGCCAGCACCAATTGCAACCATTCCCGTAACAGCCGTAAAGACTACCCATAATATTTGCGGTATCGTTGTATCAATCATTAATAAAGCTGGTGAGAAAACAATCATATACGGAATAATAAATGCAGCAATGGCAAGTTTTGCAGAGTTTACACCAGTCTTAATTGGATCGCCACCTGATATTCCAGAAGCAGCAAATGCAGCAAGTGCTACTGGCGGTGTAATATCGGCAATAATACCAAAATAGAACACAAAGAAGTGCGCCGATAATAAGACAACAACTGGCACTAATTCTTGTGGTGTATTAGGCGATAATAATGCCACAATCGCTGGTGCTGCAATGGTTGATGTAATAACATAGTTTGCCGTTGTTGGAGCACCCATTCCTAAAATTAGTGAAGCAATCATAACGAAAACAAGTGTTAAAATAATACTTCCTCCAGCTAAAGCTACTAAACTATTAGCTAAACTTAAGCCTAAACCTGTTTTAACCACTACCCCTACAATAATACCAGCGCAAGCTGTTGCCGCAACTACACCAAGTGCTGTACGAGCTCCTTCAACTAGTGCATCGATAATATCTTTCGGCTTTAAGCGTGTATCTTTGTTAAACATCGCGACTGCAATGGATATTAAAATCCCATACAGTGCAGCATGCATAACAGGCGTACCTGTTAGCATCAGTATAATAATAGAAACAATTGGTAGTAACAGGTAAATCTTCTTAAATACCTCTTTACGATTTGGCATTTGATCATCACGTAAGCCTTTTAAGCCGACACGCTTCGCTTCAAAATGCGTCATAATCCAAATACCTGTAAAATACAGCAACGCAGGAATAGCAGCTGCTTTTGCAATATCCCAATATGTAATTCCACGTCCAATGAACTCCACCATTAGAAATGCCGCAGCACCCATAATTGGAGGCATTAACTGCCCGCCAGTAGAAGCAGCCGCTTCAACTGCACCAGCAAATTCTTTACGGTATCCTAGCTTTTTCATCATCGGAATCGTGTATGAACCAGATGTGACTACATTGGCAACAGAGCTTCCTGAAATCATACCTTGTAGAGCACTTGAAAAGACAGCTACTTTTGCTGGCCCACCAATTAATTTTCCAGCGAATGCTACAGCCAGATCATTAAAATATTGCCCAACTCCTGTTTTTACAAGAAATGCCCCAAATAATAAGAATACAAAGATAAATGTAGCCGATACACTAATCGGTGTTCCTAAAATACCATCTGTCGTATAAAACATCAGATTCACAATACTTTCAAAATCCTGACCTCTATGCGCCATAAAGGCTGGGAAATAAGGACCGAAATAGGCATAAATTAAAAAACATACTGCGATAATCGTTATCGGTAAACCTACCGCTCGACGTGCAGCCTCAAGCACAAGGAAAACAGCTATTAAACCGACTATAAAATCCAACTGTGTAATGGTCCCATTGCGATTAACAAGTTCTGTATAATTCAATGCCCAATATGAACCGACTACTACCGATAATAACGATAAAATATAATCAAACCATGCAATTTTATGCTTTGGCGCCTTTCTACGGGCTGGAAATAATAAGAAAATCAGAGCTAAGCCAAACCCTAAGTGAATCGTCCGTTGAATGGGTGCTGTAAATTGCCCAAAAATCGCTGTATACAATTGAAACAATGAAAATGCCAATAATCCAAAGAAGATTATATGTTTCATAATGCCTGATATCGTTCGCACATTGGATTCGATATCGTATTTTTCAAGTATCGCTTGTTGCGCTTCAGCGGATATTTGTTCAAATTCTTCTTTTACCTCGGTGTTACGTTCATGCTGTTTTGTCATTTCATCCTAACTCCTTTCCATCGTTCATAAAGCGATAATCGCTTCACCTCAAATAAATAGGACTTACCCCTTTGCAAATCTTTTTTTAAATCGTATTCTTGTTCCTTGTAAACAAACACAAGGTCTAAGTCTAAATCCCCGATATAAATTGTGAAGTTTTCAATGACTTCCTTGTCAAATTGCAAAAAATATTTACCATCTCGTTGTGTTAACGTTTGATTTTCCTCAGCGTAGCCAGGCATCCCAATTGCTAAGTCTTCATACTCCATTCCAATCATTTGAATACGCTGTTCTTCTATACAACGATAATATTCCAGTACATCTGATTTATGGATAGAGTGTGTGTACCTTATACGAAAATCCTCATCAGATGTTAGTGGAATATAATGTACGATTGGATCGTCTACCCTTGTTTCTGTAAATGCGAATACCTTTTGAAGAGGAAGAAAAATAATGATGCCGAGGCATATACAACATACGGCTATTACCAAACCTATTCTCCTCTTTCGCATCACATCTGTTCCCCCACTTTAAAAACTATTCGCTATTTTGCTAGCATCTTTATGTAACAAAAAGGGAAGCTTTACGCAATCCGAGCCCCTTTCATGTTTAAGAAAATATAAAAAACCATTATCAATGTCCAAAAATCACCTTGTTAAACCACGAGCAAATGTTCGTTTTTCAATAGCTTGGAACATGTAAAGCGATGTTGTCCTATTTATTTTCATCAAAGTATTTTTGAGCACCTGGATGAATATCAATACTGATACCATCTAAAGCTGTTTCAGCTTTAATAAATGCACCTTTAGCATGTGAAATTTTGTCTGTATTACTATAAATCGCTTTTGTCATAGCATATACAACATCTTCTGGTAAATCCTTATTCACTGCTAACATCGCAAGAACAGAAACAGTCTCTGTATCATTCGCAATACCGTAAGTACCAGCTTTTACTGTATCTTTTGCATAGTAAGGATATTTGGCAATAAGCTCATCTGCTTTACCAGCATCTACAGCGATAATATTAACTTTTGTCGTCGCATTTAATGCCTCTACAGCCCCTGTTGGTGTACCAGCAGTAATAAATGCCGCATCGATTTGACCTGATTGAAGACCATCAGTAGACTCACCAAAATCAAGATTTTGCGCTTTAATGTCATTCATTGTTAAACCATGAATTTCAAGTAATTGTTCAGCATTGGCATAAGTCCCAGAACCCGGAGCCCCTACAGAAACTTTTTTCCCTTTTAAATCTGCATATGTTTTAATACCAGAAGCTTCAGTTGTTACTAATTGAACAGTCTCTGGGTAAAGTGCACCTAATGCCGCAATCGTATCAATTTTTTTACCTTCAAACATGAATTTACCTTCAGTTGCGTAATAAGCGATATCTGTTTGCACAAACGCAATCTCACCTTTACCTTCTTGCAAGGCAGTCATATTTGCTGCAGAGGCTTGAGAAACTTCTGCTGTCGTTTTAATACCTGTTTCTGTTGTAATTAAATCAGCAAATGTACCACCTAATGCATAGTAAGTACCTTGCGTTCCACCTGTTAATAAACTTAAAAATTTGGGCTTTTCAGAGCTAGCTGTATCACCATTCCCATTTTCCTTATCCGAACCTGTACTACTATCAGATCCACATGCCGCTAAAATTAATAGCGCAATGGCACTTAATAGCATGAATAATCTAAATTGCTTTTTCTTCATATTAACCTTCCCCCTTTGGTTATAATTAAGAATCAATTTAAAATTATCAAATTTAGTATAATTATGTCAACCTATTTATAGTAAATTCAGATAATTATAATTATACAAAATGACATAAATACGAACAACACCCAATTATAATACGCTGTTATTTACCCTTCTTTTTTCTCTAATAAACTAAAAAATACTCTACTACAATAAAATATACTAGTGTAGAAATGTATACATATTGTATAAAAATATACTCCTTGCTAGCTATTTATTTTTATTACATGGAAAATAGGATGAAACTCACAACCAACTACACAACGTAGTGGTGGAGAATGCATAAGCCCCGCCCGTCTATGCGAGCAGCCTGTAACGCAAAAAACCCCCCCACAATACGTAGTGGTAGGGTGTTTCAACTTTATGTTAACAAATTAGCCAACTAACTTCCTGACTGGATTGCTCCACATGCAATTCTTGCACCTGAATTACCAGCAGGGTCTGTTTTATAATCGTCTGCTGCTTCATGGATAACTAATGAAGTACCTTCTCCATCCATTAAGGAATTTTCAGCATTCTTTTGTAATGTTACACCTTCAGCTAAGAAATTTAAATCTACCGTCCCATCTTCACCAACTTCTAAATTTGGTAAATCACCTAAATGATAACCGTTAGGATTTAATTTTCCATGCTCCTTATTTGTTGGATTAAAATGCGAACCTGCCGATTCAAACTTAGGTGCTTCACACTTCGCTACTGAATGGATATGAATACCATGTGTGCCCGCTGGTAAACCACTTAATGCTAAAGTTACTTTAACCCCATTGTCTTCTTCCTCAAAAAAAGCATTCCCATAGCTCTCATTATTTGAACCAATTACTTTTGCAGTTGCCGTTAAAGACGAATTGGCATTAGAGTTAACGGCTACTTTTTCATCTTTCTTATCAAAAAGATTGCACCCTCCGACAAAGACAGTCAAAGAAATAATTAATATAGATATTTTTTTCATGTTATTACCTCCTCTATTTCTGATGGTACCCATCTCTACCAATAGTTATGCAATACATACCGGTGTTTTCTCATCACACCATCAAAAGGTAATATCATGAAAACTGCTTGTAACAGTAATTAATGGCTATAGTCTTTATATTGAGCGTATTCGATTGACCCCAATCAATCGAATACTTACTATGCCGTTGATGGCCAAGCATAGTAAGCCGTAACCCTATGCTTACATTTGTACTGTTTAAGCAGGGGGCACCACTTGCGTTTCCATCAGTTAGTAGTGAAACCTTGTTATCGGTGCAAACTACAACAACAAAGAGGCTGGGACAAAAGAGAAAAAGTGTTAGATTGATGGCAATCAATCTAACACTTTTTTGCAGCGCCGTTGTTGTCCGCTTCGTCGGTTCTTTCCGCGGGCACACACGTAAGCCGCAACCCTCGCTGTCCCGCAGGAGTCACCGCCTCCGCTACCAACAACTAGTGAACACTTCTAATTTTTTATTTATTGCAAAAGCAAGAATAGCTAAGTGTGCTAAGTCTCCATATAGCAAAAATTTATGAACACCTTTCCTCTGTACCTTAATTATTTTAGTTTTGTCCCTGCCTCCTTTTCTATTATGATTGAATAACACCACATGCAATTCTTCCGCCTGATTCACCAGTAGGGTCTGTCATATGGTCGTCCTCGTTTTCATGAATAACAAGCGCAGTACCTTCCCCATCCATCAAAGAGTGTTCAGCATCTTTTTGTAATGTTACACCTTCTGCCAAGACACTCATAGTTGCAGTACCGTCCTCCGCTACCTCTAAATTCGGTAAATCCCCGAGATGATGGCCATGCGGATTATCCTTGCCATGCTCTTTCTGCGTTGGATTGAAATGCCCTCCTGCAGTACCGAAATCCGGCCCTTCGCATTTCCCCACTTCATGTATATGCATACCATGTTTTCCAGCAGGTAAACCACTTACCGTAACGGTTACTTTCACACCATCAGCCTGTTCTTCAAATTTGGCTTCTCCTAAACTTTTATTATCCGAACTCATTACTTTCGCAGTGGCAGTTAAAGCAACCGAGCTATCTGATACTGATTGTTGTTCCGCTTTCTCATCCTTATCAGCGCAGCCCACCAAAAAAACACCTAAAGAAATAATAAATAAAGTTGTCAATTTCATTTTATTACCGTTGCCAAAAATCTATAAATATCTATAAATCTTGTTTAATTCCCTGTTCAACGAGTCCGATTTCGATTGCTACAAGTAACCCATCTACTTTCGTTTGATATAACTCTCCGAGGGCGTAAATTCGGATACAACGCATCCTACATATTAGCGTTATCTTGTTGGTGATATTATGCTAACTTATATTTGGCAAGATTAATACTTGCATTTAAATCCCTATCAATACATAAGCCACAACTACAACTATAAACTCGATCTTTGAGTTTTAAGTCTTTGTTAATCTCCCCACAGTGACTGCAAGTTTTGGATGATGGATAAAATCTATCTGCTACTACGAACTCAATTCCTCTAAATTTACACTTATATTCAAGTTGTCGTTTAAATTCATAATAACCTTATTTTGAGATAACTTTAGATAGATGCTTATTTTTCATCATGCCTATAATATTTAAATCTTCTATTACAACTCTGTATGGCTTGGTTTTCACTATACTTGTTGTCGTTTGGTGAAGATAATTAGTCCGTATATTAGTCAATCTTCTGTGGACTAGTCGTATCCGATTTTCAAGTTTTATAATATTTTTAGTTTTGACATACTCCTTTCCTTTTTTATTTTGTTTATATTTTCTAGTTACTTGTCTTTGTAGTCTTTTTAAGCTCTTTTCATTTTTTCTAACTACATAAGATTTATTTTTCCTAAGAACTGTATCGGCTAAAAATTCGCCTCCATTTTTATAATTTTCTTCTTGTTTTGCAAGTGTCCAATTATAGATAAATCTTGCTGTTCCTACTGATTGCCACAACTTTTGTTCTTGCGATTCACTTGGGTACAATCTAACTTTCTTTGCCAGTATCATTCTCTAGCAACTCTCTTTTGAACTGTTTTGCCTATCTTATTTGCAACAATGCGATTACACTGCAACAACTATAAAATTAACTATTTTTGTATAGATTCATTTAAACTGTATCATCCTCCTTTTTTATAGTTTATCATTTATCAGAATACTCTCGCAACTCATAACTAGGTATTTATCCTCATTACAAATAAAGGGATTTCTCAGAAAAATACTGAGAAATCCCTATGTTGTATTAATTTAAAATTTTTACCGTAACTGTTCGAACACCCCAATTACGAGCTTGTCCATCAGAAGGAATAAATACATCAATTTTATTTCCTTTTATCGCACCACCAGTATCAGCAGCTATCGCTTCGCCATAACCTTCTACCCACACCTTCGTTCCAAGGGGAATAACACGTGGATCAACAGCAATCACCTTTAAATTTGGATTTGAGCGTATGTCTGTCCCGTTTGCTGTAATACCTGAACAACCTTTACAATATGCTGTATAAGCTGTTGCACGCATTGTATATGTCTGACCATTTTGACTCGCTGGAGCACTTGCTGTTGTTGTCGCTTGTTTTGTTGTGGCCGTTTTTGTTGTAGCTTGTTTTGTTGCAGGCTTCTGTGCAATGGTTTTTGCTGTTTTTGGCTTTGCTGCTGAAGCTTTAACAGCTAACGTTTCACCAACTAAAATTAAATCTGATGTGAGGTTATTCCATTCTTTTAAATCGTCCACCTTAACATTATGAACTTTAGCAAGACTGAATAATGTATCACCGGCTTCAATAAGGTGGGTGTCATCTGTCTTTTCTTCCTCCAGTATTTTTTCCATACTCAAGGTCTGATCAGGATTAATCCATATCGAATCAAATTCGTCTAACTGTTGCAACTCGGCTAAACTCAAATTATAAATAGGTGAGATGCCCCAAAGTATGTTGCTCGTCTGACCAGTATATACTCCCTTAGCAGAAGTGGTACTCCCGAACATCCCCATGCCAAGAGTCAATGCTACAGCTAATGCTATTGCCTTTTTCTTCATAATAAGTAATACCTCCAGTTGTTTTATATTTCTGCAATCTGTTGCTAGCACACTAGAGAATTAGGCTCTTAAGTATACAAGCATTATTGTAGAATGCATCTAAATATCACAGGACTTGGACCTGATATTACAAATTATTACTATTTAATCAGTAAAATATACAATTTCAATCAATTTTTTCTCCAATTAAACAATTATATGGAAAATTAAGATCAAATCTCTACAATCTATTTGCATATTTTATATAATGGAAATACAGTTTTTATAGCCGATAAAGTAAGAAAGGAGATGCCTTGAACTCGATTTTATAAAGTGAACTTTGTTAATGGGTTAAACCAAACAGTAATCGAATGGGGATTCACACTACTCTAGTTGCTGTAGAAAAAATGTGTTTAGCAAGTGAATCACTCTGTATACTTATTGCGTTTCCTCTGTTAATGTAAAATAAAGTTTTATTAACCTAATAATTACAATTTAAATACTATATGTAATACCTAAAATACAAATAGTTAGGTCATATACTAATTTGAAAGTTGGTGTCCTACTGTGATTCGAGTAATCATTGCAGATGATGAACCGTTAGCTCTTTTAAACATGGAAAAAAAGTTGAAAGAATTTGATTCAGTAGAGGTTGTTAAAGCTTTTTCAACAATTAAAGATTTGCTTGATGAGGCACCTACATTGGACTATCATGTCGCTTTTTTAGATGTTGAAATGCCAGGAATGGACGGTTTGCAAATTGCTCAAATATTAAAGGAGTGGAAGAAAAATGTCTGTATTGTTTTTGTGACAGCGTATCGAGATTATGCTGTACAGGCATTTGAAATTAATTCCTTAGACTATTTACTAAAGCCTATTTCTAAATCTCGACTTGAGATGACTATCAATAGGATACATGAACTATTCCAATTAGAAATAGCCCCCCCTACTCGAGTGCAACAGAATGAGTACTCCCTTAGTATCCAGTGCTTAGGCGGATTCACTGTTTTACATAATAAGAACATCGTGCATTGGCGAACTGTTAAAACAAAAGAATTATTTGCCTTTCTTTTATCTAATCTCAACAGCCATGTCCCTAGAGATACAATCATCGAAGCATTATGGGCTGAAACTGAATACAAAAAGGCAAGAGTGCAACTTCATACAACAGTTTCTTATCTACGTACGACTCTCTCAGCTTTAGGGTACTTTAACGTTTTACAATATGTAAACGGCTGTTATATTTTACAGCTAGAGAATTTTCAATCTGATGTCTTAGAATTAGAGCACCTGTTAAAGCACAAAGAGGAATTCGGGGAGCTAGATATAGAAAGAGCGGAGGCATTTATTCAAAACTCTCATGGAGAATACATGGCTACATTAGATTACTCTTGGATTCATAGTAAGTCGAATTTCATTCATAACCAAATTACGCTTTTACTAAATTACTTAGTTGAGCATTACAAGGCAACAAACAATGTAGAAAAAATGGAGCGTACTTTACTAGTGATGCTGGACTACAATCCTTATTCAGATAAAATCATCCAAGAGCTTCTTCAACTCTATATTGAAGAAGATAATCGTGCTAATGCAGTAAAAGTTTACAAAGACTTTAAGAAGACCTTGTTTACTGACCTAGATATTTCACCTAATCAAGAGACCATAGAATTATACGCAACAATAGCGCAAGAGTAAAAATGTAGCTGCCTCCTAAGAGACAGCTACATTTTTTGGTTGTTGAAGGTAATTAACTACTAATTCGAGAGAAATCCTCCACCACACGTATACAGTTTCTACCTGATTGTTTTGCCTCATACAATGCCTGATCAGCAATAGCTATTAACTGATTCGGGTCACAAATCGAAGAAGAAAAAACTGTAACACCTGCCGACAAGGTAACTGGACGACCACTAGGATTTTCAGCTTGCGCTTGTTTAACTCGCAATTCCTCTGCTAATTTAACGGCGTCTTCAATTGCCGTATAAGGCAAAATAATTAAAAACTCCTCTCCTCCATATCTAAAACAGCTTCCCTGAACGCTTTCCTTCATTTTGTTTGCAAAAGCTTTTAAAACCTCATCCCCCACTGTATGCCCATATGTATCATTGACACTTTTGAATTCATCTAAATCGATTAAAATAATGGCATGTGGCACTTTCTCTGCAATTAAATTACTTAATACTTGATCCATACTTCGGCGATTCGGAATACCTGTTAAAGAATCTAATTTCAACTGGTCAGTCAATTCCTTAATTTTATTTTGTGAATCAGCTTTTACCTTTAACATGGCATCTTTCAAGTTGCTCGCCTCAGCATACCAGTCATTCACTAATTTTAAATCGTTAATTCCACAGCCCTCTTGTCCACTTTTAACAATATCTTGTAGAGGTCGAATAATTTTCAACACAAACCACAGTACCAATATGAAAACGATTGCTACTATTAACAATAAAGGAAGAAGTATTTTTTTGAAAAACACACTAACAGAGACAACACTTTCTTTTTGTAACTGACTTACTGCCTGTTCAAGCCTATCCTTAACTAAAAATTCTGTTTGTGAGTTTTGTAATGACTCTTGTACATAGATTTCAGCTATATCAGAAACTTCCTCTATAAAAGCTTCCTGTAAAGCATGGTTAGGCTGTGTTAGCATTTCACTGTAACTTTTATAACTAATCCAAATACTGATACTTGATGTAACGAGTACAACAATTATTATCATACTAACAATGACAAACGATAAATTTAACTTAAATTTCTCCACAATAGATCATTTCTCCCATTGAGATGATATTTTGCTAAAGCTATATATAATAAGTTCAATTCTCATATTAAAAGTTTTTATTTCATCATCATACGTCATACCTCTTAAAAAATACTTAACAACTAATCGTTTTAACCTCTGTAACTCAAAACACAATTACTCAAAAAGAACTAATAATGTGTGAAAATCTTCAATTTATATACATAAAGTTTTCTTTAGAGCGAAATGCATATTTTCTTTTTCTTTATTTCATGGCATGGTAAAACAATACAATCTAATATTTTAACTTACAGGAGGCTTTATATTGGCGTTGAGAAAACCTATCGTAAGACATTTGCTAGTTATTTTAATTATTTTTATCGTCTTAACGATTTTCCGTCTACTCTGGCTAGCATATTTTACACCTTCTAATAATCAACCACTTGCACAAGCAGGTGTTTTAGATATGCGCCAGCAAACTTTAACAGAAGATGAGATCTATCAAATCAATGGTGAATGGCTCTATTATCCTGAAGTGTTGTTAAAAACACCTAACAGCAATGAGACAAGCAGTTCCATCGAACAAACTGTCCGTAAAATTCCTATGCAAAGGGGTTCAGCGACAAAACAACATTTTGGTACATATCGTGTAAAAATCTTATTAAGTGCTAATGCCCATTCAAATCACCGTTATGCTATCCGAGTTCCTGCCATTTCTACTGCATCAGCGCTATATATTAACGGGAAACTTGCGGGGCAGTCTGGAGTAGTGTCATCAAATCCTAGCACCCATAAAGGACAGGCCGCACCTTACACCATATATTTCACTGCAGAGCAGTCTGAAATCGACGTCATTTTACATGTATCCAATTTTGATACTCCCTCCAATATGGTTATAGATAAACGTCTTTCATTTAGCTCTGCGTCAGCCATGATGCACCATCAGTTCATTACACAATTATCACTTGTAGCTATTTCGATGTTGCTTATTTTATTTGCGTTATTTAGCATTCTTGTCTTTCTCTTTATTTACCGCAATAAAAAAGTGTTGCTGTTCACTGTCGGCTTTCTTTTACCTTTAGCTGACGAACTTATTACTTATGATCGTTCAATACTTGATTGGTTACATTTGGATTATGTATGGTCGTTAAAGCTATCCAATCTTATTTATCTTGGTGCTTCCTATTTCTTTGTACAGTTTATTCGTGTCTTATTAGTGCGCTATCAACAAGCAAAATATTTCCGATGGTTTACAACATTGTATGCCTTAGGCGCGCTACTTATTATACTATTACCTATTCAATGGCTACACACAGCTAACTTAGCCTTCTTTATGCTTTATGTCGTGTCATTTTTATATGTTGTTGTACTGGCATTAAAAGAGTATATAGGAAATCAAGAAAGTTCAGCTTTTATTGCATTTACAGCTATTGGCACAACAAACGGAATTATATGTTATAAAAATGTCTTTTGTATTAGACATCCCGTTTTATCCATTTGACTATTTAATGATTGCACTGGGCTTTGCAGGTTATTGGTTTAAACGCTTTTATGAAAATCAACAACAGATTAATCTGCTTGTTGCCAAATTACAAAAAGATGGGGAAATGAAAGATGAGTTTTTATTAAGCAATGCACAAAAGCTTTGGGACCCTATGAATAAAATGATTACTTTAGGACAAACAATTTATGATAATCCAAACAATTGTTTTGTTATGGAAGACAAGCAGAATTTAAAATATTTAATTGATATAGGACGCAGTATGTCCTTTACGCTCAATGACATCGTGGATTATACACGATTAAAAGACAATAATTTACACCTTCATAAAAAGAATGTCCGCATTCAAGGCGTGGTGTCTGGCGTATTTGATATGCTACGTTTTATTGCTGTGGGAAAACAAATTCAAATGACATCTTCTATTGCAAGAGACTTCCCTCTTGTGCTAGCCGATGAAAAACGGCTTATTCAAATTCTGTTTAATCTGCTACACAGCTCTATTAAAAATACGAACGCTAGTTCAATCGAAATTAGCGCAACAATAGAAAGAAAGATGGCTGTAATTTATATCAAACTGACAGAGTCTGGAACGAACAATCCTGATATTAATCTTCACGAACATCTCTTTTCTTCTGACAAAGGACTTTCAGATAATGAAGAAATTCATCTTAGTTTTTTGATTTCTAAGCAACTAATTGAATTACACGGAGGTTCATTACTTAATAAAGGAGCAGATTTGCTTTTTACTATACCTATTGTAGATGTCATGGAAGAGATAGAACAATTGGATGATGAGCGAACAGAGGATATTCATTTACAGGAGAATAACACGCAGTTAAAAGCTTCTGCTACTGAAAAACAGTTTAAAATTTTAATGGTCGATGATGACCCTGTAAACTTAACAATGATGCGAAGTCTATTCTCTGCTACAGAATATAATATTACAACCATTACAAGTAGTGAAAAGGCACTGGATTTATTGCGTTTACAAAGATGGGATTTAGTCATTATTGATGCAATGCTCCCTTATATTTCTGGATATGCCTTAATTGAAAACATTCGACAGCATTATACCTTGCTAGAGCTACCAATTTTATTGTTAACTGCTCGAAATAATCCTGAAGATGTGTATACTGGGTTTGCACATGGGGCCAATGATTATGTAACGAAACCCATTAATTCTTTGGAATTAAAAGTACGCTGTCGTGCGTTAATTGATTTAAAATATAGCATCAATCAGCAGCTACATTTGGAAACTGCTTGGCTTCAAGCACAAATACAGCCTCATTTTTTATATAATACACTTAATACAATTGCTTCACTGAGTACAATTGATCCAGATCGAATGATTGACTTAATGCATCAATTCGGGAAATATCTCCACGCAAGCTTCGATGTAAAGAACCTGCAACGAGTTGTACCTCTGCGTCATGAACTCGAACTCGTCCGTTCATATCTTTATATCGAACAGCAACGTTTTGGGGAATTATTACAAATTGATTGGGATATTGATGAACAAATTGATGTTGAGATTCCCCCAATTTCTTTGCAAACGCTTGTAGAAAATGCATTACGACATGGTGTATTAAAACAAAAAGGTGGCGGCACTGTTTGTATTCGAATTAAAGAGCTTGCCGATTATGTGACCGTCAGTGTAATTGACAACGGTATTGGTATGGACGCCACGACATTAGCACAATTACTATCCGATACGGATACAACGAGTAGAGGCATTGGATTACGCAATACGGACCTACGTCTTAAAAGGATTTATGGTCAAAGGTTACAAATCAAAAGCACTCCAAACGAAGGCACAACCATCACCTTCCACATCCCCCAATAATAGTAGTGCCAGTCACTCAAACAATTCTTGCAACCACTCAAGGCACAAGACGCAAAAACCCTCGCATCAGCGAGGGTTGCGGCAGTGCCAGTCACTCAAACAATTTATTACCAAAGCACTGGTTTTGCTACCATCAGCCATAACATAATCAGCAATAATACAATATATATCCATGCTTTACGCTGTAATAATGAAGCAAATTTTTGCTGATGATAGGCGGGCGTATCGAACGTGCGAATAGTTGGTTTAAAGGCTCTAGCTAAAAAGACAATCGAACCACCCATCACAAGAAATGTTAGGATTACCCACGATGTTGTCCATGGATATCCTCCACGCCACATTAATAAAATACCCGAGGCAACTAGCACATGCCCCGCGTGTTTAACGATCGTAATTGCACCTTGAAATACTTGGATATATGGTGGCATTTCAACATGTGCAGCTGTACGCATTTTCTTAACAATTACTAAAACAACAAACAATGGCCCAATCGAAAGGACTGCACTTAAAATATGTATATATAGAAGAAGTGTATAAATCGATAGCATATTGCATACTCTCCCTTTAACAAGTCTTACTCATTATAGCATTCCCCATTGCGTTCTCTCACAATAATTGTGAATCCTTTGTAAATGCAACATGAATCATTGTTAAATTGTTTGAAATTTGAACAAAGAGGGTATGGATTATAGTAACATGCACTTATAGAAACAAAAAGGAGTGATTCTTATAGGAATTCATCAATTTTTTACAAGTCTTAATGATTTAGAACGTATTATTCGTTGCCCTGGCCGTTTCAAATTTGAAGAACATAATGTAGCAGCACATTCTTGGAAAGTCTCACAGTACGCCATGTTCTTTGCAACACTGGAAGAAATGAATGGCGCTACAGTGAATTGGAAATCGCTATATGAAAAAACCATCAATCATGATTTCGCGGAAGTATTTATCGGAGATATTAAAACACCCGTAAAGCATGCTAGCCCAGAGCTAAAACAAATGCTTGCACATGTGGAAGAAAAAATGATGGAAAAATTCATTATGAACGAAATCCCTAAAGAGTTCCAAGACATCTTTTTTGAACGCATGAAAGAAGGAAAAGACGAAACACTAGAAGGTCGTTTACTTGAATTCGCAGACAAATTAGATCAATTTTACGAAGCCTTTGCAGAATTAAAACGCGGCAATACCGACATGGAATTTGTCCACATGTATCAAACGGCACTATCGAAGCTGTTATTGATTCCTCTTCCAGCAACAGTCCGCTATTTCAGAACTGAAATATTAAAAGATGCTGTAAAAGAAAAAACACATATTGATATACAAGCGCTCACAAATGAAGTATTAGACACAAACAAATAACGTGCATGTACAAGTTTTCCGATGAATTGATCGACGGAAGGCTTTTTTTATTTCCTAAAAAAAGTCGTATAATAGGAGTGATAGGAGGGAAAATATTGTCACATGAATGTTCAATTGTAGAAGATTTACTACCTTTATATAAAGCACATGGCCTCCAAGCCGATACGACCGAATTTATTGAACGGCATTTAGCTACATGTAAATCATGTCAGCAGTTGGCCGCTACACAATTATCCACTAATCAAAACTTATCGATGAAAAGCACATTAACCTTTTTTCATCTTGTTTTTATCGTGCTATCTTTTATGTTTGCCCTTAATTCATCTTTACTTGGCAATCATAAAAGCTTCGTCATACTATACGGTCTTTTCGGTTGCCTAACTTATTTATTTTATAAAAACATTTGGATTGTCTTTGCCATAAGCTCTATACCTGTGTTCGTCTGGGCCATTATTAATAATTTTAGCAATCCACTCTATATGAAGAACTTCTCTTTTATCGATATTGGTTCACTTATAGTTGGTGCAAGCTATATAGCTCTTTTACATACTATATTTGCCCTACTCGGTGCCGCTTTTGCCATTGTTTTACGTAGGCTTTGAAATGATAAAAGCATCTCTCCTTACGAAAGATGCTCATTTATCATTTTAATTTTTAAGCTTTTTTCACGAACTCTGATTTTAGCTTCATTGCACCGAAGCCATCAATTTTACAATCAATATTGTGATCCCCTTCAACAAGACGGATACTTTTCACCTTTGTTCCGATTTTTAATGTTGAAGAACTTCCTTTTACTTTTAAATCTTTAATAACTGTTACCGCATCACCATCTGCTAACAAGTTGCCATGTGCGTCTTTTACAATGAGTGTATCTGACTCCTGCTCTGTTGCATTAGTGCTCCATTCATGTGCACATTCTGGACAAACAAAATTTGTGCCATCCTCATATGTGTATTCAGAATTACATTTTGGACAATTTGGATATGCTGCCATCTCTGCTTCCTCCCTCTATTTTTTCGATAGATAAATGATTACGCTCCTATCTTCACACACTTAGTCTGATTTCGCAAAGGTTGTTCGTATTTTTTGTTCGCATTTGTGAAAAATATATGAAACAATCCCTTATTATCCAACTATTTTTCGGCCATAACTTTTTATTTTACAACATGTGCCCATTGACTTTTTTTCATAAACCATCTTACTTGCAACTTTGTTTTGCATGCCTTATTATATCCTTAAAGGCTGCATTGTTCGTATAATATTAAGTTTTAACCTTTAAGCTGTAAAAGGGAGTTTTATTATTGGAGTTGGAATGACGGGCCTCACACCAAGGTGCATGAGGATAAGCAGGAAAACTTCTGCGAACACCCACTTTGAGGAGTGGTGGTTTAAAACTTTCTATAATAACTACGGCATACGCGGCTTTTAACTTTACCATTAGAGCCTCAAGGCTTCCAAGCGACTCACCCTTCTTTATTGGAGGGTGAGTTTTTTATGTTTTTTCTAACGTGTGCAAAAAATCTCCTGTACCATTATTAAGTGGGAAGAAAACTTAGCGAACCTAAAAGACAGCAAAAAGAATGCATCGAAAAATGCGTAGAACTTTACTCAGTCTTTCAATCCTACTCAATTTAATAACTTACTTAACAAATCCGCATGCCAGTCATTATGATTCTGATTGACAACTACATCTTCTTCAATGAATTTATCCGCAGACAACTCTTTTAGTGTTAACAGCGGTATTAGTGGATAATATAATTCCTCAACTTCGTAAAGGACCTCAAATGCTAAATACTCCACATTGTGCATCCTAACTTTTTTAATAAAAACATCCCAATTTATATCCTGTGACTTAATTAGCCGATAGATATCCGTATATTTAAAAAGAGATACATCCTTGTTATATTTTTTATCCTTATAAACGTCTACACATAAAGAGAGTAACGTATCTTCCCATAACAAAACTTTAAATTGAACCCCATCTATTGTTAATATTTGTACATTTTTTAGCAATTCTTCCGTTACATCTTCTTGAAGATTACTCTCACCGAATGAATATGGAAAAAATTGCAATCTAATTTTAAATATACTTAAAAATTTCATCTCGGTGGATTTAACTAAATCAAGCGGTTTTAGGTTTTCAAGTATCCTATCCCCAGTGTCCAAATTCACATCAGCGTTATTTGGCATGTAACCAATAGACTGTAGACATTGTACGACCTTGCCTTTATCTTTATAATTCACTAACACCTTACTATCGTAGTACGGACTGTGAAGACTGTCCTTATAGATCGTTTGGCAATTTGGCAGCCCGTCTAATAAAGCATACGGAATTTCTGCTCTATTTAATATTTCTATCAACTGTAATTGATGTTGTAACTGTTCATTGGCGATCTCTTTGTGCAATTTATATTCTAAATTAGCCATTGTTTTTAATTTTACATACCCGTATTCAAAGTTAGTTTCATCCACTATGTACTTTCTTATAATTACAGATACATTTGGGAAAATATGATGCATTTTTAATAGCCCTATTACTCGTACCCAATCTAAAGGCATTTTAAGTAATTGTTTTAAAGTATCAACCTCTACATACGATAAACTTTCTTTCGAGAGTAATAATATAAGATTATTTTCCCAATCAGTATATACCAATTACTCTTTCCCCTTCCATTTCCCAATAAAATTGAATCAAACTATGACAATATAAAAGGAAAAGGCACCTATAAATGTGCCTTTCTCCATAACCATTCATCTATTCAATTTATTTAACGACTAATAGAAACAAATCCATTACTAACTAAACTTTTCTTGGATAGGCGTTTCTTTAGCATTCACTCGATACGATTCTACTACTGATATACATGCTAGTATTCCAGCAATAGACATTAGAAGCCAAGCTACATTGGAACCTAAAGTTGTAAACACCAAACCAAAAATTAATGGTCCGACAGCTGCCCCTAGAGAAACACCCATTTGACTAATAGCAGTTGCTTGCCCTTCTCTTCCAGGATAAGCAGCTCCTGTTACATAGTGTAGTAATCCAGCCCAGCCCCAGCCACCACCATAGGCTAGAATAGCCCCTACTACTTGTAGAGTGTGTGAAGGCATGGTTAATGCTGCTGTACCTAATGATCCAACGATAAACATTGATAGTAACAATATTTTTTCAAGCCCTCTAAAACGGTCAATTGCTAACCCAGCAAAAACCCTTACTAGAATATTTGTTATCGATGCAACTGCGGCCACCATACTAGCCTTTACTAATGTAATTCCTCCATGTGTTAGAGACGTAATCAAAAATCCACCTAAGCTATTTCCAATTGCAGCGCCTAGGCATCCTGCTATCGCCAACAACATTAAATGTCTATTTAAGCGTAGTTTTGTTGCATTTTTCTTTTTAGCATTGCCATGTTCATCATCTTTTGAATTCATCAGTAAGATTATGCCATAGAATAAAGTTAGTCCAGCAACAAGTCCGAATAGATTTCTCCATCCTATAGGCACTGCTAAAAAAGGAACAGAAAGGCTACAAAACAAAGTTGCTGCAGGTATGGCTGCTTGTTTCAACCCAAACGCAAATCCTTGAATCTTCTCCGGGCACCGTCTGATAATTAGCATATTAGTAAATGGTTGACTGTAGCCGTAGACAGCTCCCCCAAAAGCAGCACCTACCCATAACCCAATTTCCGGATATACGAACGTTAAGAAAAGGCTGAATGCAGTAACTAGAACTGCTATACCTATTATCTTATCTATGGAATGATGGCTATTTATTTGCCTACTAATATAGGCTCCCATAAGAGATCCTAACCAATATAATGTTATTGTTACGCCTATAGCTCCAACACTAAATCCTGTATCCTTCCTTATTAAATCATTTACTGCACCTGGTAAAAATACAGGAGTTGAAGTCAAAATCGTAACAAAAACTACGGTTAGCGCTGTGAAAACACTTCTTGATGTTTTTCTTTCTGATTTATTATGCTCTAACAAGAATTTTTCTCATCTCTTTCTCTTTGTTTTCGTGTTCTGCATGTAATAGACTAATAATTTCTCGTGCAATTGCATCGGATTCACATAATGTAACTGAATTAACCCCAGGTCTAATACCCGCTGCAGTGACCCAGTGAACGCCTTCAGTTGGAACACCAAAAGCAAACCTTCTTGCATGCTCTTTGCCCTCACCGTCTAAAACTTTGTTAAGAGGTCTACTTACAGCTAATCCCCCTGTATCATAAATCAAACCATTGCAACTAGGTATTTTATAAGTTTGACATTGGTTTGTTTTTAACAAATAGGACATTAATGGATCCGCATTTCGCTTTAAATTTGTCTCAGGAAGACGTGCTTCAATGAGGGCCTTAGCCTTTATACCACTATTGTTAACGAAAGGTGACACAGCATAAAATATCGATTCTTCTTCCACTACTTCTACTTTAAGTTTTGGTCCGATAATGTTAACAATTCCTGCTTCCATCAAAGCAATCATTTGTTCAATTCTAATTGCTGGTGGACCAATCGAAAAGAATGCATTTAACGGCGTATACCAATTCTTTAATTCGATTTTATACGAATCTCCATTAATACCTGCGTAATCTACGATAAGACGAATTTCATTACGTAAATCTCGTAACGCGTCTAATGCCGATTTTAAAGGACTGGTCACATTACCTCTTTTGGCCTACTTTAAGTCTAAAGAAAGATAATGAATTAACCAATCATTAAATTCTTCGGGATTATCATAAAAATGATTTTTGACAGGATTAGCAAGCGTTTCCCAATCCCACATTAAATCATCAGGAATGCCAAAGTCCTTTAAAATGCTTCTCTCATGTTCACTTCCATAGGAATAGAGACTATATTTAGCCTGAAACTCCTGTCCAGCATTCAAACCTGATTTCTCTTCAATGATTGCCTTGTAATAAATCGTTTCTATTTCTTTCGCAATAAGTGGCCATACATCATTTTTAAAATCTACGGCTTGTCCGTCTAGCGTTTGGTTATGAAAATTCTTAATCACCTCTGGAGTGATATATATTGGTGTGTGTCTGCCTGATGCACCCTTCTCATTTTCACCACGAGCGTGATATGGAATACCTCTTCGAGAACCTGCATAGATGATAGGCTCTTCCCCTGAAGCTTGGTATACTAATTTGTTTCCTGTTCGTATGAATTGCCCGCCTCTTCCCTGTGTAAACAGTGACATGTAATCGAAGAAATTCAAACCGAGTCCCTTTAAAATAACAGGCTCTCCTGCTTTTATGCACTCTAATGAAACATCGGCTGGATTACTCGGGGTAATATAGATCATTCCCTTTTCAGCTGCGATTTTTCTTAATTTCTCTTCTTCTGGAGATAAACTTACCGGTGTATGACCTTGCGCTAACACGACAGCGTCCACTCTTAAATGAACATTATCCTTTTCAAGCTGTACAATCTGGCTTCCATCATATGCATCATCAATCGCAATAGCTCGTGTTTGATGAGTATATACCATGACGTTACTTGGCATAGTTAAGACAACTTCTTTAAATACCCATTCCAAGTAGTGACCATAAAAGGCACGTGTAGGATAGGAATCTGGTTTTAATTCTTCTGCCTCTCTCATGACTAATTCGCTATATTCCAAATTAGCATTCGCTATCTTTGTTAAAGACTTAGCCCATTCATACAAACAAGGACCTTGCATAATAGGACCTTCACATTCAACACTAAAATCCGTAAACAAAGTAATTTGAGAAGCTACTGTGTTCATCAATAACGTTTTCGACTGATTTGTTCTCCACACTTCGCCAGAACCTGGAAGGAAAGGGTCTATCATATAAATTTCAATTTTACCTGCATAAGAGTCTTCTTTAAAATTTGTACGAAGTCTTTCTAACACAGAAAGTCCTCTTGGTCCGCAACCTACTAAAGCAATTCTAAAAATATCTTTTGTCATTTTAAAACTCCTTCTAATAAATTTATAATGACCAACCCTGTATATTAGCTAAAGTCATACATGATTTTTGTTTACTTGCAGCATTAATGTTTTTATTAAATCTGCCGCTGGAAGAGATTGAGCAAGTTTATAGCCCTGTCCAGCCCATAAAGACATGTACTTTGGATTATCTGACTGAACAGCCTCTTTTCTTAATTTTTGTGTCATATAATGAACTTGTGGATACGCAGCGGGTGCTTCCTTGTCATAAGTGGATAGAAAATAATTTACTAACCCTCTTGCACGCCTGCCCGTAAATGCACGTGTAATATGAGTTGTTGTATAGTCCGAATCCGTTAAAGCTTTTCTATATACTGGATTCGTCCCACTTTCTGGACAAAGGAGAAAAGCGGTACCTAATTGAGCAGCACTAGCCCCTGCCCCTAAAACAGCAGTAATCGTACAACCATCCATAATCCCTCCTGCCGCTATAATAGGAATATCGATTTCCTTTTTCACGATACTTATAAAAACGAGTAATCCATACTCTTCGTGAGGTTCCATATTATTTGAAAAGGAAGCTCGATGTCCTCCCGCCTCAATGCCTTGCAAACATAATGCATCGGCACCCGATTCATTTGCTATTTTTGCTTCTTCTAAATTTGTAACGGTAACAATTACGAAACTTCCATTTTGCTTTAATTCTTTTATAGTTTCAGTAGACGGACATCCAAAAGTAAAACTTACAACAGGTATTTTTTCTTCTTTGATTAAGTCAATTTTGTTATGCCAGTCATCATCATCCACGATTGGATCTCCAACTGTAGTTCCTAATAGTAATGCTTCTTTTTCTAACTTCGCTCGATAGTCGTCCACATTACAATTATCATTGATTTCATTTAGGTTAGGGACAAATAAATTTACACCAAAAATATTAGAAGACAAATTACGAAATTCTTGAATATCTTTTCTTAAATCTTCAGTTGTTTTGTATCCAGCAGCTAGAAAACCTAATCCTCCTGCATTGGATACCGCTGCGGCAAGAGCTGGCGTCGATACCCCTCCCGCCATAGGAGCTTGTATAATTGGGTATTTTAATTTATCTAACATACCGTTCTCCTTTTCATCGATGATTTAATTTTTTGAAAATTAAATTTGTTTTTTTAGAAACTCAGGACTCTTCTCAAATCGAATACCAGTTAGAAGTAAGCCTGCGCCTACTAAAACTACACTGGCCGCACCCAGTAACACAGCATCATAATTCTGAGTGGCAGTTGAGATAATTCCAGCAATTGATGGCACAATCATTTGTCCACCTGCATAGATAGATGTAAGAATGCCAATAATCCGACTACTATTAAATGGACTCATTTGGCGTGCTAATGTTGTAGCAAGGGTTGTGATTCCCATAAAAGTGGCCCCAAATAATAGAGCACTTAAAACTACCCCTATTTGAGATACCCATAAAGCTGGTAGCGCTATTCCAAAAGCTTGCAGTGTCATTGCTAACACCAAGGATTTAACAAATCCAATTTTTTTAGCTAACTCTGACCAGATAATACAAGATGGAATTGCAGCCAATCCAACCACCATCCACACTACGGTAGCATCACCATGAAAGCTCGGTATTTCTTTCGCGATAGATACAATAAATGTACCTGTCACAATATACCCTAACCCTTCTAATCCATAAGCTACAATTAGCCAAGGAATCCATTTTAAAGGAGGTACACATAGAGCACTTTCTTGTTTACTAGTTTTCTCAAAAGACAGTGGTTCGTCTTTCATGCTAATCCAAACTATCAAAACTAGTAGCATACTAACACCGGACAAACCTAACCATACGCCTTCCCAGCTGTATAAACGATTTAATATGGGTATCAGTAAACTTGATAAAAAAATGCCCAGCCCTACTCCACCATAGAAAATGCCAGACCAATTCAATTTATTTCTGATAGCTAGTTTATCTAGCACAATGCCAGTGGCCATCACAAAAACAATGGCGCTGGAAATACCGGATATAAAACGCAACCCATACCAAATAAAATAAGATTGAAATAAACCCATACTAGCTGTTGTTAGGATACTAATAACCAGACTCAACCTTAATATAAACGTTCTATGTTGCTTTACAGGAATAACTCCTACTAAAAATGCCCCAAGTAAATAGCCTGCATAATTACTTGTAGCAAGATAACCCCCTACTGCATTTGAAAACGAAAGATCACTTTGCATCAGTGGAAGAATTGGCGTATATGCAAACCTGCCAATTCCCATAGCAACGATTAAAGATAAAATACCGCCTAATAAAAAAATAGAAGAATGTTTAAATAAAATCACACCCCTTGTAAAATCATTATATAAATATCATAACTTTTTTTTGAATTATAGTATAATTCAGGTAAGTGATAGTTACCATCTTTTATTTATATAGCTAAATGGAGGGTTTACTTATGGACTTACATGCTTTGAATATTTTTAAATCTGTTGCCGAAAAAGGGAGTATTTCGCAAGCCGCTCGTGATCTTAATTACGCACAATCCAATATCACTACTAAAATTCAACAATTAGAAAACGATCTTCAAACCACACTATTTTACCGGAATAACCGTGGCACTACCTTAACTTCCAAAGGGAAGGTCTTATTAACATACGCTGAAAATATCTTTAATTTAATAGAAGAAACAGTCAAGGTGATGCAAGATAATCAAATTCCACAAGGCCTTTTATCTATAGGCTCTATGGAAACAACTGCTGCTGTTCGCTTACCATCCCTACTATCGAAATATCACCACGAATATCCAAATGTAGACTTGAATTTAAAAACAGGGCCAACTCAACAAAATATTCAAGGGGTTTTGCATCATGAACTAGATGGGGCATTCGTTGCTGGTCCTATTGACCACCCAGAATTAACTCAAAAGACTGTTATCGAAGAGGACTTGGTACTAATTACAGATACTGTTCATCCTCCTTTGTCATCTATTAAAGATATCCAAACAAGGACGCTACTAGTGTTTCGAAGTGGCTGCACTTATCGGGCAAAACTCGAACAATGGTTGCATGATGAAGGAATTACACCAAATAAAATAATGGAATTTGGTACACTTGAAGCAATTCTTGGCTGTGTCTCTGCAGGGTTAGGCATAAGTATGCTCCCCTATTCTGTTATAGAAATGCATTTACAAGCTGGGACAATTAGACATCATTCAATCCCAAATCCTTATGGAAAAGTTGAAACAATATTCATCTATAGAAAGGACACATTTATACCTACATCTTTAATTAAATTTATGGATATGTTTTGTGAGGAGAGAAACACTTTTCAACATCCTATTTCCGTTCAATAATCAGAATAGTCAGTTTTAAATAACTAAAAAAAATAATAGCATTAATTTACAGTGCTGTGCCTTATGTATATGGATATTTCCAATGAAGCTAAGCATAAAAATAGTAACGGCTTATGCGTCTTTTATCCCCTCTTACATTTATAAAACATCTTAACCTATTTGGCTAAGATGCTTTTTTAATACATGTGTACAAGCGTAGGCACTACTTTGCATTGATATAGTAGACGAGATGATCAGTCCATTCACCGTCCTCATAGATGAAGCCTTTTCTCGTGTATTCACGGTAAAAGAGTGTGTCTGCTACACTCTTTTAGCGGGGTATCGGCAATTTCTAAAATCAATGGCCGTATTCTTTAATAAAATATTATATATTCTGTTCCTCGTTAGCTTCCCATTTAGCAATTTCCTCTCGAACACGGGGGGCAACCTCTGTCCCGAGCAATTCGATGGCACGCATTACTTGATGATGTGGCATTGTACTTAACGGCACATACATCATAAAACGTGTAATCCCTACATGCTTACGCAAATGAATGATTTTTTCAGCGACTGTATCTGGATCACCAACATACAATGCTCCTTCAAAACTCCTTGCAGCATCAAAGCTTGAACGGTCATAATAAGCCCAACCTCGCTCTTTACCAAGCTTATTCATACCAGCTTGCGTAGATGGGAAAAATGTATCTGCTGCCAATTCTCTGTTTTCCCCTATAAAACCTATCGAGTGAGAACCAACCTGAAGTTTAGATACATCATGTCCGGCACTTGCTGCTGCTTTCTTATATAACTGTACAATCGGTGCAAATTGCATAGGGCTTCCACCAATAATTGCTAGCATAAGTGGCAACCCTAGTAGGCCTACACGGATGGCAGAATCTTGATTTCCACCACTACCTACCCATATAGGTATAGAATTTTGAACTGGTCTTGGATACACACCTAAATTATTTATTGAAGTTCGATGTCTGCCCTGCCAAATTACTTTTTCCGATTGACGAATTTTGAGCAGCAAGTCCAAATGTTCTTCATACAATTCATCATAATCGTTCAAATTATAGCCAAACAACGGAAATGACTCAATAAAAGAACCTCTCCCCGCCATTATTTCTGCACGTCCATTTGAAATGCCATCAAGTGTGGAAAAATCTTGGAAAACGCGTACGGGATCAGCTGAAGAAAGCACAGTTACGGCACTTGTAAGTCTTATATTTTTTGTTTGCGGTGCCGCTGCCGAGAGAACCATCGCTGGAGAAGAGGCAGCATAATCCTTCCTATGATGTTCACCAACGCCAAATACATCCAGCCCTACTTGGTCCGCAAGAATAATCTCTTCGACCACTTCACGTAATCGTTGTGCATGACTAATCACTTCACCACTATAAACATCTGGCTTCGTTTCTACAAAAGATGTAATACCAATTTCCATTAAAATCTCTCCTAATCTAATTAAATTGAAAGTAAAAGTAGTCAGTACCTTTATAGTAGTACTCTTTTGCTAGTAGCTATCTTACAGCTATCCAATCTTTACTCGACTACTTATAACCCAAAAAAGCAGAGCAAAAGCGCTCACAGAAGCACCAAGTGAAGAAACCCCTTCCCAGCCAAAATGTGCGTATATTTGAGTCGAAGCAATTGATCCAGCTGCACTACCAATAGAATAGAAAATCATATATCCAGCAGTAAGTCGACTCTGTGCTTCCCTACGCAATGGAAGAATCATCGTTTGATTCGTGACATGTATTGCCTGTACGGCTAAATCCAGTAGCACAATGCCAACCACTAATGCAAATAATGATTGTTGTAAGTAACTAATAAACAACCACGCAATTAACAATAGTGTTAATGCAATACCAGTAGTTCGTTGTCCATAACCTCGATCGGCAAGTTTTCCCGCACTTGCCGCAGCTAGTGCTCCCGCTACACCAACTAGACCAAATGCTCCTATTGCGCTATGAGATAGAACAATAGGCGGCGTACTAAGTGGCAACACTAGCGAAGTCCATAAAATACTGAAATCCGCAAAAATCAACATAGCTAACACAGAACGAACACGTAATGTTCTTTCTTGCCTTAACAATGTGAATGTTGATCTAATCAACTGAGAATAGGTTATAGATTTCACTTCACGTTCTACATTAGGCAACACTTTAAAAAATAAACTAGCTAACAAAAGCATGATGGTTGCAGAGACAATAAATACCGAACGCCAACCCGCCAAATCTGTTAAAATACCGGCAAAAGTCCTTGCTAGCAGTATGCCAATCACTATTCCACTTGTTACAATGCCCACGATACGCCCTCGTTCTGTAGGAGAAGCAATGTTCGCCGCAAACGCCACGAGCGTTTGTGTAACAACTGCAAGAAGACCTACCAACGCCATACCTACAAAAAGTATTGCACTCGAAAAGGCAGTCCCTACTATAATCAGCGCTATTGTGGATAATAGCATTTGGCCAACAATAAGACGTCGTTGATTTAACAAATCTCCAAGCGGAACGAGTAATAGTAAACCGATTCCATAAAAAATCTGTGTAATAGTAATCACTAAACCAATGAAGGAATCGTCAATACCAAAGTCATTCGATAATTGATCGAGTATTGGCTGAGCAAAATAAATATTGGCAACAGAAATTCCACAGGCAGTTGCAAACAACAATGCCATAATGCGAGACATAGATGATTGTTGTTGGCAATGAGGATTTGATTGATCCTCCATATTTGTCTCTGTTTTGAACACACCTATCCCTCCATTCACAATAAGTTTACAAATATAACATACCGAACGGTACGATATAATTTATTGGTAAATATAGCTTAAACACTTTTCCAATGTCAATAACTTTGTTTTACAAAATAAAGTTTTGCATGAAATAAAAGGATGTGGTTTGACTAATAAAGCAGGTAATCATATAATAATTACATACTGATTGGTATTGAAAAAGAATTATCATTGCAGTATTTAAATCATAAATAATCAAAATTTGAAGAGGAGTATTTTTAATGGCAAGAACCCGTGAATTTGATGAGGATCAAGTTTTAGAAGCAGCTATGCAGTTATTTTGGGAGAAAGGATATGAGGCTACCTCATTAAGTGATCTTACTTCTAGAATGGGGATTCAACGTCCTAGTATTTATTCAACTTTTGGTGATAAGAAAGAATTATTTGAAGCAGCACTTCGCAAATATACAATGACTAGGGCATCCGATATTCGGACTACTCTTCAGAGCCACTCCTCTGTAAAAGAGGCATTTACTATTTTTTTTACTGATATCATTAATGACGAATACGCAGAAGAGCTTAGTAAAGGTTGTTTTTGTATTAATACAATGGTTGAACTAGCGCCACATGATGAGCGTTTTGAAATCTTAACCCGAGAACATCAAATGTATTTAACTGTCATCTTTCAGGAGACGATTGAACGAGGAATACAAACTGGGGAGCTAGAAGCCAACACAAACGCAAAATCTTTAGCACAAGCACTTATTGTCTCATTAATTGGTATAACGGTTATGATGAAATCTCGCCCTCAACGTTCTTTTATTGACAATGCTATCGCCACAACTCTTACATTACTTAAGTAAAAAGATACAATATATAACTTTGAAAATTAGAACGTTGTAACTGAGATTAAATTCTTTTCTTTCTATGGCCACAAAGGCGCTATCCCCTGATAGCTGCCCTTGTCCCACAAAAGTCTACATGGATTTTTACGTTACATCAAACAGGCGAATTACGACATATTTAATTCATCAATACTTAAATTTTTTCTACACGCTTTCCATTAACAAAACACGATAATACTAATCCAGTAAGAGCAATAGCTGCTATAAAGAAGAAAGCATATTTTGTTCCTTCTGCAATTAACTCTAATAACGAGGCATTTTGGAACTGTTCCATATGCTTGTTTTGTCCACTAACCATTAATGTAATGGCTAAAGCAGTTCCTATTCCCCCTGCAATTTGTTGTAATGTGCTCATGACTGCGGCACCATCAGCGTATAATTCACGTGGCAACTGATTTAATCCGTTTGTTTGTGCCGGCATAATAATCATTGATATTCCTATAAAGAAGATTGTATTTGCCAAAATAATTTGCCAAACAGGTGTATGTGCGGAAATCGTAAAAATAAATAGTAAACTTGCACTGAACGTTAACAGAAAGCCCAATGGCAAAAATTTTTTAGCTCCAAACTGATCAAAAAGTTTCCCTACTACTGGTGATAAAACAGCATTCATTGCACTACCCGGTAGAAGAATAAGACCTGCTACTGTAGCACTGAATAGCAATGAACCTTTTAAGTACATTGGTAGCAAAATAGCGGTAGATAAAATTAACAGCATACCGCTAAACAATAGCAATGTTCCTAACGTAAACATCGGATATTTGAACGTCCGCAAATTAATCATAGGCTGCTTCATTTTAAATTGGCGAATAGCAAATAGGATAATTGCCACTAATCCCACAATAAAAGGTAGATATACCGTGGCTGAAGCAAATGATTTTTCTGAAACGGTACTTAAACTGTAAATGAAGCCTCCAAACCCAAGTGTTGATAAAATAATGGAGAAAACATCAATCGCTGGTTTTGTAATCGTAGATACGTTATCGATTTGCTTTAACCCAGCTATCACTAGTGCTGCGTAAAACACAAGGCTAATCCAAAAAATATAAGACCAATTCAACGAGTCTACAATTAAACCTGCCAGTGTCGGTCCAATCGCTGGTGCTGTTGTAATAACAAGACCCATCAAGCCCATAACCGCTCCTCGTTTATGAATTGGAAAAATTAACAAAATGACATTCATCATCAAAGGTAGAATAATACCTGTTCCAAATGCTTGAATAATACGACCTATTAATAAAATCGGAAAGTTTGGCGCTAAAGCTGCTAAAATCGTCCCCAAAATCGAAAAAATTAATGAACCCACAACTAACTGTTTTGTTGAAAACCATTGAATAAGAAGAGATGAAACAGGTACTAAAATACCAATTGTTAATAAATAGCCAGTAGTCAGCCACTGTGCAGTTGCAGCTGACACTGCAAAATCAGCCATAATATTGGTCAGTGCCATATTTAAAGCTGTCTCACCAAACAGTCCTATAAAAGCCGCAAACATAAGTACAAAAGCCATGCTTTTAGGTTTATGTACTGGCACAACTTGCATTGATGAAGCCATAAAATACATCCTTTCTTTCTCCACGATTAATTAGACCGGTCTATATAATATTAACAAAAGAAAGACCCTTTTTACTTTGAAAGCAATAAAGGGATCATTTTGTTAATTTGAATTAAAGGTTCACTCGATTTTTTTGTTACACATAATGTAATGCCGCCTTCAATTAATGCACTTATTGTTCTGCTAATTAAGAAAGCACGCTCCTCACTATATCCACTAACTTTTAATTTCTCAAAGTAAAGATTTCCCCAAATTTCAAAGGTTTCTTCACAAGCCTGACGTAAATTCTCATTTACAAATGCTGTTTCCATTGCGAGTAATCCCATTGGAACATTTTTCAATTTAGATATTGGATCGATGTCATGAAAAATTCCCGAAATATTTTCTATATGGAATTGAAATGCCTTAGCTGGATCATCATAAGCTGCTAAATTTTGCTCTATTTCTGCTGCAATTCTTGTTGCCGATAAGTTAATCGCTTCAACAGCTAATTGTTCCTTACCATTAGGAAAATGATAATATAAAGAGCCTTTAGGGGCCCTACTCTCTTGAATAATTTGACTCAAGCCAGTAGCATGGTATCCTTTCAAATGAAAAAGCTCTGTTGCAGCTTCCAAAATTTTTTCGCGAGATGATTTTTTGCTAGACATAGGCTGTACCTCCCTTAAAATTATAACGAACGGTCTACATAATAATATAAGTCTTTTTGAATGTTGTCAATTTGATTAATGCTGAATTTCACAAAGAAGCACTCCAAATTTAGAGCATGTCTACAATTTCTTTGGCAATTTCATCAAGTTCTTCTGCGATTTCATTTTGCGTAGGGGTTTGGGCAACTCTTATTAAATACTGTTTAAACTGAACTTGCGACTCTACAGGTAATTTAATAACCAAAAAATGCAAAATAAACCACTTCCAGTTATCATCATTTGAAGATAATATCGCTTGCACATGAGAGACAATTTCCTTAGGGAAAGTTAATAGTATCTCCACCACGCCAGAAGCAATATACCAGTTCATATCTTGCGTATATTCGAGGAGGTCTGGCAGTAAAGGTTCTAATACATTTCTATCTAATTTTTTTAGTTTTTCAACCTTATCAACATCGTATATATTTAAAGGGAGATAATCTTCATACCCTTCCAAATCCAGCACCTCCTTGTTTTTCCTTGGTTAACACTCTATTAAAAAACTACGCTACATTAGTAGGACCTTGCTTACTAAGCAATCTTATAAATAACTGACCTAGAATATAGATACTTGAGACAAATATCATAGCACCGTTTTTGCCAAAAGGTTTAAACCAACTGCCATCATCCAATATAAAAAAATGACCCAATACTAATGAAATAACGAGCATCATAATATTTAAACTAAAAAACAAAGGTAAATTCATTTTTCTCGTTAATAGACCTATAACGACTATGCACACTATAAATATAGGAAATAAGAAATCCGCGTCCTCACTATTAAGATAAAAATGATATTCATAAAAATAAAAGAAAAATGGAACTGGAAATAAAGACATTATGCAAATAATAAATTTTTTCATTTATATAAACCTCACTATATTGAACAAATAAGGAAATCAATATTTAGTGTAATTTTACACCAAAAATTGGTTTTTTCATATATTTAATAATTCTTATTTAAGACTCTATTATGTGATTCTCTACCCTCTTTTCTACTTACTTTAGGCAAAAATAAAATGCTGACAATCCACCCTAAATACAAAGGGTATTTTAATATTTCATTTGTTGAATACCCTAATAAATAAGGTAAATGATTATACCGGTTATATACAATCCCAATCCTATTTTGTTCAACATAAGTCACCCCTTCTTTTCAAGAACAAAATGTTTTGTTAATTATAACACCGCCTTTATTATACCATTTATTTACATATATTAATTTATGCAATATTGCTCACATAGCATTTTATTTAGATAACCGTTCGTTCAATAATTGCTTACAGTTGTCCGTTTTTTACGTTTGTGTTATAAAAAACTAAAAATAGAGTAGGAGGAGATTATCATCAAATTAAGAGAAGAATACACTTGTCCGTTAGAATTAGTACAAGATATGATCAAAGGAAAATGGAAATGTATTATTATTTGGCGATTACGGCTTGGACCCACATCTCCATCTAAACTAAGACGGGATATTAAAGGAATCACTGAAAAAATGCTGTTAGAACAATTAAAAGAACTAATGGATTTTCAATTAGTCGATAAAGAGGAATACCTTTCCACATATCCACTACGAGTGGAATATAGCTTAAGTACAAAAGGAAAAGAAGTATTAAAATCATTAGAAATTATGCAGCGATTAGGTATTCAATATCTCGAGGAGAAACAAATAATAGGTAGTCGTTAAATAGAGTACCCTTACAAAAAAGTGGGTAATTTACGATAGTTTTTTCTCCATGTTATCATGACCTCAACAACAACATATGGAGGTAATAACCATGAAGAAAAAATTTATACTATTCCTATCCATCCTTTCACTGTTAGCTATAGGTATACTAGCTGGATGCAGTAATCTAAATAAAAATATTACTGAATCCACAAAAGAAAAATCATTTGTCGTAACAAGTACTGGTATAGTAGATGGCGTTATTCAAGATCAATATGGACAACTAGGAAATTCCTTTAACGAGCATGGCATGCCGACTTATTCATTACCATTAAAGTTTGAAAATGCACCAAAAGAAACTGTGTCATATGCGTTAGTTTTAGAAGATAAAGACGCTTTCCCTATTAGCCAAGGGTTCTCTTGGATTCATTGGACAGCAGCTAATATTCAAAAAGATGAACTGAAAGAAAACGAAAGTCAAACAGCGACTGATTTTGTCCAAGGCGTAAATAGTTGGATAAGTCCTCAAGGAGGTAGCCAAAGTACAGAACTCTCTAGCTTTTACGGGGGGATGGCTCCGCCCGATAAACCTCATACTTACGAGATTCATGTCTATGCATTAGATACGACCGTCGATTTAGAAAATGGATTTTTACTGAATGAACTCTATCATGCTATCGAAGGGCATGTGTTAGCTGACTACACTTTAAAGGGTACTTACCCAAATAAGTAATTACTTATTTCCCCATTTTATCTCAACATTATCTCAATTTAATTTCAAATAAGTCCGGGGCTGTTCGATTTTTTGAGTCTCTGGACTTTTTTCTTTGCTCCTAGTAACATTGTTTTAAGAACAAATTGATTTGATTTTCTACGTTAAATCACTGAAACTTTAGCCAGCTATAGCAACAATTTAGACAAAAAGAGCTTGGCTAATAATTTTTTTGTTTTCATTACTGAAACAATATAGGATATACTTTTATAGTCCTGTTATTGGCACGTAAAATAGAAAGTTAATTTCAAGAAAGTTTTATTGGAGGTTTATTATGAATTACAGAATTATTAACAAACAAGTATTTGAACAAGCACAGCTTCGTTCGGTTTCAGATGTACCATTCACCGAAGAAGAACTTCAACATGGGATGAAAATTGCCGTCTCTAAAGCAGATGATACTTTAGCTTTATATTTACTAGATATCGAAGGTCATAGAAAATTTGAAGTTCGTTGGGACGATTCATCTGAAATTTTCAACGGTTGGTATTCAGCATGGGATAATTTCTCTTGGTGCCTAGATGTAGTAAGCAAATAAATAGCCTTGTGGAATAATATCAACTAGAAACGAACATTCTTTTGTTTTCAGTTGATATTATTTTATTTAACTAGTATTTCTACTTTAGAATAAAGGATTTCTCATTAAACTATTTAGTAGCAGCATTTGCAACTTCATAAACAGTAAATTTCTTGAAGGAGTGATATGATGAAATTTTTTAAGAAGATTACATTTATCCATCCTATAAGAAAGTACATACATGTCCTACTAATCATTTTCATGTTTGCTCTTGTCGTTCCTGCTGGATTCAATCCACTGTATTTAAATTTAATCATGATCCTTTTTGGACTCGTCATATTAAATCGTGGTTTTGATTACAAAGGAACGGACACTAAAGCTTATTACAAATGTTTGTATATGGGCGTAGCGATGTGTTTATTATTTATTGTTTTATTTATTGTTTTATTTACAAAAAATGGATAAAATACGTTACGCATGCCTCTCACTTTCCGATAGTCAGCAATGCACAGAAGATGCTTTTCTTTCATTCGTTAGAAAAAATACTTTAACTCCCTGTTCCTTTGTATAATTCATACGCAATTTGAACATATATGGAGTAACAAGGGAGGAATGAACATGAAAAAACTACTTTACATGTTAGTACTATTCACGCTATTGTTATCAGCCTGTGGAAAGAATGCAGAACCGAAGGAAGCAGCAGTGAATCAAGAGACATCTGTTAAAGATATTGTGGGCGCAACCGTTAAAAATAAATTTACTGTAGAAGAAACGAAAGGTATTGTTACTATTTCGATTCAGGATACAGATGTCAGAGAAGGTTCAAAAAACCAAATGCTAAAAGATTCAGGGAAAATATTTGCAGAGATGTCGAAACTAAAAAGCGTGAAAACACCTTCGATTATTTGGTATGCCCCATTAACAGGTGCTAATAGCAATGAAGAAATGACCGAAGTATTAAGCATTTATTTTAATGAAAAAGATTTTAGAACTGTCAATTGGGCCGACTATTCTCGATTAAATATAGAATCCATTGCTACTGAATATAGGGAAAACCAAGCATTAGGAGATTAAGCATTCAGAAGCGAGTGCAAAATGGAAAAAGTGTAAGATTGACTGCCATCAATCTTACACTTTTTTGCTCTGTTATTGTTTTTCGCTATGGCAATTGCTCCAAAGAGTACTTCTATGCCCGTACTCGCTTGCGTGCAGTATGCCTGCGTCTATTTTTATGCGTCAATCTATGTAATGATTGCGTCGCTTCATTGGCCTCTCAACCGCTTCTGACCTCTAGACAATCAAAACATTCATTTATATGCCCATTGTATTCATTAATACAATACGCCAGCCATCCGGATCTTCAATTGTTACACCTTTTTCAGCCCAATAAAGATTTTCAGGCTCTACTTCTGGATACCCCATCTGCGCCAAACGTTGCGCAATTCGTTGGATTGTTTCAATATTTGGCATATACAACACTAGAAGATTATCTTTTGTCGGTGCTGGACACGGACTCCCCTCAATATGCTCGGTAAACTCCAAATGATAATTAGCATTTGGCAGTACAATCATAATGCCATCGTAGCCTTGATAGCCTGAAAAAGAACCTATTTTTTCTAATCCTACCCCTTCACAATAAAATCTTTCTATTGTTGCTAATTGATTTGTAGGTCTTGCAACACGAACTTGTACAACTTCCTTTGTCCAATCTTTCATTGCCATCTCCCCTTTCAGGACCATTATATACTGGAAAAACTTGAGAGTAGAACGGTCAATAGTCTGAGATTTTAGCCGATTGCCAGATTATATTTGCTTTTTGTAATGGTGATTCCTTTTCTAAGTAATATTGTTCTGCCATCCAATATCTCTGTTTATACTTCTTCAATATCGCTAATTCATCGCCTATATACGAATCACGCTTTAGTACTCTTTCTTTCCTAATCTCTAAAGAGCATTCTAAAAAAACCGTATAATCATAAAATTGTTCCCACTCATGGCGCTGGAGAAAGACTCCTTCTATTAATAAAATACTATTTGGTGGAAATACGCTTTGCATATTTATGATAGTATTCGTTTCCCGATTATAAAAAGGAAGCGTTAGCTCCTGATAATCTTTATGTATTTTGGAAAAGCAATATTTTATGTACGCTATATCCCATTGTAAGTAATAATATTCGTACCATTCTTCATAACCCGTATTATAGCGTTTTTCGCTTTCTACAATGTAATCGTCAATATGTAACACATGAATCGTACATGCATTTTCTAGCATGCTCACTAACTCTTTGACAAAGGTCGTTTTTCCTGCCCCACCTAATCCGTCAATGGCAACAATAAATGGCATTGCTCCTCGATCCGAACTGCAATATTGTTTCATTATTTCGTTTGTAACCTGCTGTAGGCAAAGCAATTCTTCACTCTCCTTAAAATTCAAATAACCAGCTTACCTTCACAAGGTAAACTGGTCTCTTATTAATTAATGGGATAAAGCAACATTAAATGAAGCAGCCGTTTTCGCTTTTACCTCTTCCAATGTCACACCCTCTGCTAATTCGATGAGTTGCATGCCTGCATCTGTAAAATCGAATACAGCCAAGTCCGTTATTAATCTGTGCACGACACCTTTGCCTGTTAACGGTAGCTCACACTGCTTTTTAATTTTTGATTCTCCATTTTTATTGACATGCTCCATCACCACGATAACTCTTTTCGCGCCGACAACAAGGTCCATAGCACCGCCCATGCCTTTAATCATTTTTCCTGGAATCATCCAATTCGCTAGATCCCCAGTTTCCGAAACTTCCATACCACCTAAAATTGCAAGATCAATATGCCCCCCACGTATCATGGCAAAGGAATCAGCGCTATCAAAAAAGGATGCGCCTGGCACGGCTGTCACCGTTTCCTTCCCTGCATTAATGAGGTCAGGGTCTACCATACTCTCCTCTGGATAAGTACAATGCCAAGAAGCCATTTTCAGATTGTAATAATACCTCGTAGTCAGCAGGAATAGCATTGGCAATAAGTGTTGGGATACCAATACCTAAATTGACATTCATACCATTTTCAATTTCTTGCACTGCTCTATTCACTATTCTATGTCTTGTATCCACCATCATGCTTCCTCCTTTTTCACTGTCAAACGCTCAATACGTTTTTCATATTTGTCACCGAGTAAGACACGTTGCACAAAGACACCTGGTGTGTGGATATGATCTGGATCTAGTTCGCCCACTTCCACAATTTCTTCTACTTCTGCAATTGTAATTTTGCCAGCCATTGCTGCTAACGGATTAAAATTACGTGATGTTTTTCTATAAATTAAGTTGCCTAGCTTGTCTGCTTTCCATGCTTTGACAAGCGCAAAATCTGCAACAATCCCTTGTTCTAAAATATATTCTTTGCCATCGAAAACCTTTACTTCCTTGCCCTCTGCAATAGGCGTGCCAACCCCTGTCGCTGTATAAAATCCTGGAATACCCGCTCCACCAGCTCGTAGCCGCTCAGCTAACGTTCCTTGTGGCGCAAGCTCTACTTCTAACTCGCCGTTTAAAAACTGCTGTTCGAAAATTTTATTTTCGCCAACATAGGAAGCAATGATTTTTTTTATTTGTTTATTAGCTAGTAATAATCCTAATCCCCAATTATCCACTCCGCAATTATTGCTTACAACGGTTAAGTCTTTTGTTCCCTTTTGTTGTAATGCTGCAATTGCCTTTTCTGGAATACCACATAAACCAAATCCCCCAACTGCTAACGTAGCACCTTCCTTAATATCTGCAACGGCTTCCTCAAACGAATGCCACACTTTCCCGTTCTCCATATCGAAACCCCCTAAAATTGCTCGTTTATTAAGAAAAATTCTACATCATTCTTGTTTTATAAGTAAAGGAATTAATTGGAATGTTATTTATTCTAAAATCGAATAACTGCATTGTTACTATGTTTCTTCCGATCGTATTGTCTTTAATAATTGCTTTAAAGCATAAGATTGATATGTATTTTTTTTCGTAATAACGCCAAGGCGCCACGGCATATGATAGTTCTGTAACGGTATAATTTTTACATTTTGATTCGTTTGCTTTGCCGCAATAGAATAAGGCAACAGCGTTACACCCAAATTTGAAGACACTAACTCCACGATTAAATCCCATTGTGAGCTTTTGTATCCGATAATCGGCGTAAATCCAGCACTTTTACAGGATTTAATCACATAATCATGCAACGTAAATTCCTCTGTAAAAATAATAAACGATTCATTTTTTAAATCTTGTAATAAAATAGTATCCTGCTGCGCTAAAGGATGCTGTTCATTTATATAGACAAAAAACTGATCTTCCACAAAAGATTGCACAACAAATTTTCGCTCGTCGGTAGGTAAAACGACAATCCCCATATCCACTTCACCATTTTCCACTAAAGTGCCTATTAACTTCGCTCCACGTTCCACTAGCTCTAAATGAACATTTGGATATTGCTGATGAAACTTACGAGCAATTTCTGGGAAAAACAACGTGCCTATCAGTGGTGGAATACCTAATTTTATAGTTCCTGTTTTAATATTTAACAAGTCATCTAGCAATATATGCAAATCATGGACTGAGCGCATAATTTTTTGTCCTTGCTTATATACAATATGTCCTGCATCCGTTAACTCTACATGTCGTGTGGACCGATTCAATAACTCGACGTGAAGATTATCCTCTAATTTTTTTATGCTCTTACTTAATGAGGGCTGGGATACAAAGGACTCACTTGCTGCTTTTGTAAAACTTCCGTATTCCACCACATCCATAAATGCCTTTAAATCACGTAATTCCATTTAATGACCCCTTATTTATTCTTATTTGTTATAAAAAAATTCTAAAAGTGTTTATTAGTAATAAATTCTACTCCTTATCTTTTAATCCTTCTTGCAAAACGTAACGGGAATAAATTCAAGAATGATAAGGTTTTCTTATATGTTCGATAATATTTAAATAGCTAATTTCAGGAGAGCTGTTCCAATTCTTTATTTCTATTTTACGTTTCATTTACTGTCTTTCATACCATTTTTATCTTTATTTACAAGCCACCCTATGTAATATTAGGAATAAGGGATGGTAGAAATAAAAGGGGGTTTACTAGATTGAAAACGTTAACAAAACTATCGAATGCTATTATGGAAAAGTATTTGCCTGACCCATACATATTTGTCACTATACTCACAGTACTAGTGTTATTATTAGGGGTCACACTAACAGATTCCTCTCCATTAGATATGGTTACTTACTGGGGAGACGGCTTTTGGGAGTTATTATCCTTTACTATGCAAATGGTCATTGTTTTAGCTGCTGGACATATTTTAGCGAATAGCCCTGTCTTTAAAAAAGGCTTGTCAGCAGTCGCTAGTAAAATTAAAACGCCAAGCATGGCAATTATAATTGTGACATTTATTTCATTAATTGCTTGCTGGATTAACTGGGGATTCGGACTAGTCATAGGGGCACTTTTTGCAAAAGAAATTGCACGTCATGTTAAAAAAGTGGACTATCGTTTATTAATTGCCAGTGCTTATTCAGGATTTGTTATTTGGCACGGAGGTTTAGCAGGTTCCGTTCCATTATCAATTGCAACGGAGGGGCATCCTTTTGCAAATATTATGGGTGTAATCCCAACAGACGTTACACTTTTCTCTACATACAACTTATTTATTGTCATTGTCATTGTTCTGACATTGCCATTATTTAACCGTTGGATGATGCCAAAGGAAGAGGATGTCGTAGAAATTGAACCTTCTTTATTAATTGAGGAAAAAATAGAGCTGCCAAAAGCTGAAAATCATTTTGCAAGCCGTTCAGAGCGCAGCTACATTCTAACAATATTAATTGGTCTTATCGGTGTTATTTATTTAATTCAGCATTTTATTACAAAAGGCTTTGTTTTAAATTTAAATGTTGTAAATACGATTTTTATTGTACTGGGAATTATTTTTCATGGTACACCGCAGCGTTTTCTTGCCGCTGCACAAGATGCAATTAAAACAACAACAGGTATAGTATTCCAATTCCCTTTTTACGCCGGTATTATGGGGATGATGACCGCTTCTGGCTTAGCGGCGGTATTTTCTGAATGGTTTGTCAACATTTCAAACGACCATACTTTCTATTTATTCACATTTTTCTCTGCGGGGCTTGTCAACTTTTTTGTACCTTCTGGCGGTGGCCAATGGACGGTTCAAGCACCCATTATGTTAGATGCTGCAACGACTCTAGGTGCGGATTATGCCAAAACGGCTATGGCTATCGCTTGGGGAGATGCTTGGACAAATATGATTCAGCCATTTTGGGCCCTCCCTGCACTCGCAATTGCAGGTTTAAAGGCAAAAGATATTATGGGATTCTGTTTATTTATCCTGATCTTTACAGGAATTATCATTAGTATCGGACTGTACTTCTTCTAGTTACTATTGAATTTTTTAGAACCTCACAAAGAGCGTTAATACCGTTCTTGTGGGGTTTTTTGGTTTAGTTTAAGACCTAAGTAACCATTTTATTTTTTATAATGTCGATATATTAGACTAGTTGAGAGTTTTTTGAGAGTTTCATTTCCTATAATCAAATAAGAAATTTGTCATAATTTATCAAAGATTGGAGATAGCACAGATGTTGAAGCAATTGCTTGAAAATCGTACCGTTAATTTGGATTATATGGGTTTCTCATTTCAGCACCACGTATATGAACTACAAAATTGTGTAGAAGTATTAGGAATTGAAGCGAAGTGGCTACAAGTTGAAAATAATCAAATTGCAGTGGCTTATATGGACGATAATAGTATTTTTATAAAAAGTATGCACTACGGGAAAACAATGATGAAGTTAACAGATGGTATTCATGAAGCAAATGTACATCTATCTGTTTTACCTTCAGGAGAGATAAATGTAGAAGTTAAGCCTTACATAGGAAATGCTAATATTGTATCTGTTTATTTCCGAGCAATTTTAGCAGATACTGCGATTGCCATTGATTTAAAAGGGGCACTCAAAAATTTCCTCATTGCTAATCGGTTTATGAACGATGGGGACAGTATTTTGGAAGTACACTATCAATCCATGCATCCCAATGTCTTAAAAGATTCTTATGCAGGTAATTTTGTATTAGGTTGTCATCCTATGGGAGGTTCCATTACAAATTGTAATGAATATGCTTTGGCTAATCGCATAGCCAATTTAAAATTTACAAAAATCGTTATTTTACAAGATGGCGCACACAAAATTATTGCCTTAAAAATGTTATTATCTTTCGTCATTAGCAATCGAATTTTCGTTAATAATGAGCTATCAATGGACTCTCATCTGCCGTTGTTTTAATTATGCTTTCGGATGGGCTTAATTGCTTCTGTTAGGATGTTCATTATTACTGTTAAAAAGACAAATAGTCTTCAGCGACGTGTAGCTGTCAATTGCAGCATGTACAGAAAATGATTTGCGTGCAGCCCCTCTCTCTATACAGAGGGAACGTCATTATAGCTACACCTATGTTCTATCAAATTATATAAAAAGGAATTTTTTTGATGCTGATTTTTTTAATACTGTTTTGTGTCGTAATCATAGGAAGCTATTTGATACGGAAAACGCTGCATATTAGAAAGTGCCGAAAGGAAAAGAAAAAGGTTATGGAGGAACGGCTTAAGCACCTTATTTTTACGAACACTAAGCAGCCACAAAAATAATTTTAACGTACTTTGTTATAAGCAAATATTTTTAAATACGAGCTATACTTTTTATTTCATTTCTCATTAGTTTAGTGTTAAACTATCTATTGTTATTTAAATGAAGTTATATTGAATATGATTTATTTTTATCTGTCAATATTCTGTTTATCACTCATTCTAGGAGGAGTTATGTATGAAACGTGTGGAAAATAAAGTAGCGCTTGTTACTGGCGGCGCGTCAGGCATCGGTTTATCCGCAGCAACTTTGTTAGCGAAAGAAGGAGCAAAAGTTGTTATTGCTGATTTTAATATTGAAGGAGCAAAAGAAGTTGCAGCTTCTTTAGTAAAAGAAGGTTATGAAGCATCCGCAGTGTTCTTAGATGCAGGCGATGCTCAATCTATTGAAGATGCAGTAGAGTTTACGGTTGCACAATACGGTACTATTACCGTTCTATTTAATAATGTTGGTTTAACAAACTTACAAAAAGATTTAGATGTTGTAAATATCGATTTAGATGAGTGGGATCGTCTAGTAAATGTAAACTTAAAATCAGTTTTACTAGGTAGCCGCTTTGCTATTCCTCATATGCAAAAAGCTGGTGGTGGTTCTATCATTAACACAGCTTCTATGGGCGCATTTGCAAGTGACCAAATACGTACAGCTTATGGTACGACAAAAGCTGGCGTCGTTCACTTAACTAAATACATTGCCACTCAATACGGTAAAGATAAAATCCGTTGTAATGCGATAGCACCAGGGTTAATTTTAACACCTGCAGCTAAAAACAACTTACCACAGGATTTACTAGATATTTTCACAAAATACAACGCCCTACCATACAATGGTGAAGCGGATGATATCGGCTACGCAGTAGTGTATTTAGCATCTGACGAATCGAAATTTATGACTGGTCAAACACTTCAAATCGAAGGTGGCCATTACATGGCAAATCCAACTATTGCAGATACAAATATTTGGGCTGCAAATCTACAAAAATAATTACCTTTTAAACTGATTGAACTAGCTTAAAATTGCTATTCGTGTTCAAATTTATCGATATTTATATCCTTGTTGTCTCAGGCTGTAGATCCATTCCGAAATCCGGAATTGTCTACAGCCTGTTTTAATTGTTTGAGTGCCTGAAATTGTTTGAGTGCCTGACACCTAACCCTTTTCTAATGCTAATTTAATGCCGAAGCCAATTAAAACGGTTCCTGTTAGGCCTTCGATTACTGCCTTTGTCATAGGCTTCTTCATAAAAGCACTAATTTTATCTAATAAATAGACATAGAAAACAAACCATAAAGCGGTTAAAGCAGTATAAATAAGCCCCATTAGTAGAAATGGAAAAAATGTACTGTTAGAACCGTCTACAAATTGCGGTAAGAACGTTAAAAAAAAGACTGCTACTTTTGGATTTGTAACATTGGTTAAGAAGCCTTGTTTAAAGCAAGATTGATGCGCATATTTGTTGTCAATTTGCGTTTCTTCATCGACAACGGATGACTGCACGGGCATCTTTTTTAACGTCCATAACGTCTTGGCACCTAAGTAACATAAATACACTGCTCCGACGTATTTTAAAATCGCAAATAGATAGGCTGATTTTACAATTATCGCTGATAGACCAATAACTGCCGCTAATGTATGAATAAATAATCCACAGCAAGAGCCTATAATCGTTTGTAAGCCTCCTCTTTTATTGATTGTTAATGTATTTTTTGTCGCAATAGCTGTATCAGGTCCAGGCAAAATAATTAACAAAATACACATCAGTAAAAACATCGGTATATTTTCCATGCTAACTCCCCCAATTCGTCTGAAAATTATAAAAATAATTCTATCATACGTAATCTGCTTGAAAAAGGGGCGGACTTCAAAATCTGTTACATTCTAATTAATTGACATATAACCATTAGGTGTTATATATTCATAACACCTAATGGTTATATTTTTAAAATAGAGGAGACTATATGATGTCAGAGCAACTGCAAAATATTGTGAAAACTGTTACGTTCAACGCGCCAATCGAGAAGGTTTGGGACACTGTTACAGATGCTAAAAAACTAGGTTCTTGGTTTATGCCCAATGATTTTAAACCAATAGAAGGGCATGCATTTACACTCCAATCACCCTTTGGCCCATCGCCCTGTAAAGTTGAAAAAGTAGATGCACCACATTTTGTCCGTTTTGCATGGGATACTGATGGGTGGTTTGTTACATTTGAGTTAAAACAATCTGGAGAGCAAACAGTATTTACATTAACTCATGGTGGCTGGAAAGAAGCATCTCATCTAATTCCAAAAGCAAACATGCCTGCTGACGCTGTTCGTCAAAATATGGACAATGGTTGGTCGATGCTTGTTGGCAAAAAATTAAAAGAGACTGTGGAAACTGCATGACGCAACTTGCAAACAAGGTTGATGTTTTTCAAGCAATTGCTGACCCGACAAGACGTCATGTACTACAACTATTAGCATCAAGCGATAAACCCATTGCACTAATTGCTGACCACTTTACTATTAGTAGAACTGCTGTCGTCAAGCATCTGCACGTTTTAGAACAAGCCGAGCTAGTATCCGCCCAAAAGAAAGGGCGCGAAAAAATTTACACGTTACACACTGATCGGTTAAAAGAGATTGAAGACTGGTTACAATATTTTGACTTGTTTTGGAATAATAAATTGGCGCAGTTGCAACATATTATTGATAACGACGAATAACGCAAAACTTAAGCCGCTGGGACAAAAGAGAAAAGGTGTTAGATTGATGGCAGTCAATCTAACACCTTTTTTGCTGCGCCATTGTTGTCCGCTTCGGCGGTGCTTTCCGCTCAGCACAGTAAGCCGCAACCCTCGCTAACGCGCAAAAATGCCAACGTCTTACGCTGTGTGCGTTCTGAGCAGGAGTCACCCCTTCGCTACCAACAACTAGTGAACCCTTCTAATTTTTTTTATTGCAAAAGCAAGAATAGATAAGGTCTCCATATAGCAATACCTTTCCTCTGTTCCTTAAACTTTTTTAGTTAAGTCCCAGCCTCTTACATGTTTTTATCTCATATAAAATAATCCACCATTCACAATTTCAATTTTAATTTTTGCATCATATTGTTCTTCTAATGCTTTTTTCTCAACCTCATAACACTCCGGCTTTTCCTCTACATCTTCATAAAAGTAGTCTAAAACACGCTGGTCTCGTTGCCATCTCTTTTTTGCTTGTTCAGCCCATGTATGGTCATCCTGTTGAATAATTGCATCGATTGCTTTATCCAAGCGTTGAAGTGCACGTTCTGGCTTAATAATATGTTGTACATAAAATGCGTTTTCAGACTGTGTGCTGTCCCAATCGATGCTATTTATTGCTTCATGGAAATTATTATTTATCGTTCCTGTCAGTAAGTTAATACCAAAAGAGTACAGCATTTCTTTCGTTCGATCGCAACAATACGACACTTTATAATTTACGCCAAGCCATGGGGTAAGCAATACTTGCCCTATCTCTGCATCCACTTTTTGAAACATTTGAACAAAGGCTCCAAGCTCTCTTGTTGCTTGAAATATTTGATTGAGCCTGGGTGAGCCAAAATGGACAACTTCCCCGATTACCTTTCCTGACATTGCATTTTGCTCTGTAATAAAGGTAACTTGTGCAGGGTTAGGTTCGCCATTGGTTGCTTCTACATATTGCCAGTAAAAAGGGCGGTTCATAATTCTTTTATCCATAGCAATCGTTAATTGTACTGTTAAATAATGCTCATCCTCAAAGACCATATCACATTCATTTTCTAAGAAAAATTGTCGTAAATAATTATGAACTTGTTGTGGATACATGCCCTCTCCCCTTACAATAATTTCATTCACTTAGGCTTTCATTCCCGCCGAAAATGAAGTACATCTTGGACATTCAAACTTCATTAGCAACAATGCATTTCTACCAAAGCAAGTTTAGACGGTTTTTTTGAAATTCGTTAAAATGGCATCTAGGTCGCCAACTACCTTTTCAAACACATCAATTTTTGTATGCAGCAATGCTAAAATATCTATTTCAATCGTATCTTCTACTGCAAGATTATAAATATGAACGTCATGTTCTTGACCTAGACGATGCACACGACCTATGCGTTGTTCCAGCTTCATTGGATTCCAAGGCAAATCGTAATTAATTACGTGATGGCAAAATTGAAGGTTAATCCCCTCTCCCCCTGCCTCAGTTGCAATCAGCACTTGCGCTTTTTCCTTAAATACGTGTTTCATGTAATCCCGCTTGTTTTTATTGAACTTACCATTAAATAAAACACTCGTAATACCGTGTGAGTGTAAATACCACTGCAAGTAAATTTGCGTTGCACGATACTCTGTAAAAATAATGACTTTATCTTTCGCTTGTTCAATAATCTCAAGCGTTTTTTGGGCCTTCGAGTTGACTTCTAACGCCATAACTTTTGCTAGAATTTCTTCTAACGCTTCACGTTCAGCACTGTTTTCAAGCATTTTAGATAATGTAAGTGCAGTCGCCTCTTTACTGCTGCACATTTCCTTTTGCAACGTAATTAATGAAAAGGAGGCTGTAGATGTTAGCGTACCAAGCAGGTGATACACTTCCATTTCTTCAGGGCTAAAGTGAATTGGCACAATTTGAACACGTCTATTAGTCCACTCAATGCCTGTATCCTCCCTTCGATTTCTTACCATCACTTGATTGACTAATTCTTTTAAATAGTCATCATGCTGTAAATCGTGCTTGCTTGCAGAAAATGCAGACTGGAACGTTTCATAATTACCAAGATGACCTGGTTTTAGTAGCGAAATAAGATAATAAAGTTCAAAAACATCATTTTGAATAGGAGTTGCCGTTAGTAATAAGCAAAACTTCTTCTTTAATCCTTGTACGAAATCGTATATTTGGGTTTTATGATTTTTTAATTTATGCGCCTCGTCAATAATAATCATGTCATAATCTTGCGCATAAATAAGTTCTTTATGTGGGCTTTTTTTGGCGGTATCCATGCTCATAATAACAATATCGTAACGCTCAATTGGGCAATTTTTTTTATACGCCATTGCGGGAATGTGGAATTTTTGATTCAATTCTTCTATCCATTGGTTAATCAGAGATGCTGGTGCTAAAATTAAAGCCTTTTTTACAAGCCCTCGTATCAAATATTCCTTTAAAATAAGACCTGCTTCAATCGTTTTACCAAGTCCCACCTCGTCTGCTAATATCGCTTTCCCATTCATACGTTCAATAACGGTTTGCGCTGCTTCTAATTGATGGGCAAGTGGTGTTAGTTTGGGCAAAAATTTAGGTGCTTGTAAACCAGTAAATTCCGGAATTAAATTCATTTTCACAATTTCATAGTTCATTTTGTACAAAGTCCAACTATGCCATTTTTCAGCATTATTTAGCCTATTTAAAAAGCCTTCTTGCCAATCGGACGACCTCTCCACTATCATGATCATCACCTCATGCTATTATTTCTAAATTAGGTTGTCCAAAAAAGAAAAAGCTATGACCATTATTTATAGGAATATCTCAGTAAGTAAGACGATCTTTAAATCGAATAAAACCAACCCTATTTTTCTAGTCTTCGTAAAAAATACATATTTCCTTTGATTTTTAGTTCTATTTTCAAATTTTTCGAAATAAATTTACATTTATAGGATCATTTAATATTCTTTAGTAGAAATAAGCACACAACTTTTCACTAGATTTTAGTAATTGCTTTGGAAGACGGAAATTTTTGCTAGAATAACAAAAATACAAATGTTGAGGAGAGGGTTCCATGTCAACTAATAGTCTTTATCAAAAAAATTATTTTAATCGTTTAGGTGAATTCGCTAACCTTTCACCTGAATCGTTTCATGCCTTTGTTAAATTCGATACACTCGCTTTAAAGGAAGGGAAATTATCAGCTAAATTAAAAGAGTTAATCGCCATTGCTGTGGCTCATACGACAGGTTGTCCCTATTGCATTGAATTGCATATTACACAGGCTAAACAAAAAAATGCTTCAAAAGAAGAGGCTAGTGAGGCTATTATGATTGCTACCGCACTCAAGGCGGGTTCTGCTCTAGCCCACGGGGTCAATGCCTTAAACGCCTATGATGGCAATACGGATGAGGAACTATATAAAGAACAGTACTTTTTACGAATTAAAGAATTTTCTACTCTACATTCTAGCGCCTTTAATGCTTTTATTGACTTTGATACAAAAACAATGAAGGACGGGCTATTAACAGGATATGAAAAAGAACTCATTGCTATTGCTGTTGCCCATACTACAGGCTGCCCTTATTGCATTTCTCTCCATGTCCAAGCAGCAAAAAAATTAGGCGTTTCCAAAGAGGAAATTGCTGAGTCTATTATGGTTGCTACTGCATTAAAGGCGGGTTCTGCTTTAGCCCATGGTGTCAATGCCTTAAACGCATACGATCAAGTAGCCCTTCTTACGTAAAATATTTAGACTGTTTGTTAAAAGAGCAAGAGTGTTAGATTGACCGCAATCAATCTAACACTTTTTTTGCGGTAATCGTTATTATTCGCTAAGGTAACGCGCTTATAAATTCAATGTTTTTTATTAAATGTACGCTTTAAATACTTTTTGTTACACTATTGGAAAAAGAGGTTACTATGAAAAGAAAAAAAATCTTTATTCTACATGAAATTTACGGTGTAAATGATTTTATAAAAGATCAAGGACAAACATATAGTGATTCAAATACAAACGTAGAATGTATTTCTCTGTATTCCAACGGCAAAGTATTTTCATATAGTCAGGAAAAGGAAGCTTATCAATATTTCACGCAAGAAATCGGCTTTGATCGCCCACTTGAACGACTAACACTTCTTCTATTGGAAGCAAAAGTACAATATGATGAAGTGGTTTTAATCGGATTTAGCGTCGGTGCAACATTGGCATGGAGACTCTCTAACTTACCAATTCATCGTATTATTTGTATTTACGGCTCAAGAATACGTCAATACTTAGACGTCCATCCTACATGTCCAACATTGGTCATTTTACCTAGTCATGAAAAAGGCTTTGATGTGAATGAATTGAAAAAGGCAATAGAGCGATTGCCGTTTGTACAAACTGCTCAATTAAGTGGGAAGCATGGTTTTATGGACTACAACAATTCAAACTATTGCGACAATAGTAATTTACAGGCGCAATCTGTCATTCATTATTTTTTACATAAGGAACAGCTATAAGGAGTGCTTAGCATGAACCAAAATAAATATATTGAAATCGAACCTTATATTGAATCAGGAAATATTATTTATCCAAGCTTTCAATTTCCACTGCAACCAGACTGTATTATTGGCATTTATACTGACGTTGCTAAAATCAAGCCCTTAATGGAATGGTTTTTAAAACAACCTAATTGTTATACTTGTTTGCGAGAAAGTGCTTTATATGAGCGCCTGACAGTGATGGAGTATATTCAATTTTGTTTGAAGCTTTATACAATTCCCTTGCACAATAAAGACGAAATTTTAAAGCTTTTAACACTTACCGAACACAAAAACAAAAAAATCAATAAACTTCAAAACGGTGAAAAGCAACGTTTAAAACTGCTTCATACATATCTTAATTCAGCACAAATTCAAGTAATCGAGGAACCATTTCAAAATCTAGATGAATTTTCAAAGCATAGCGTACAACAATTACTTGCCGCTCTACAAAAAAAAGAAAAAACCATTATTTTACTTTCAAATAATTTGGAAGACTTGATTATTTCGAGTGGCGAAATATATAGATTAGATGCATTAGGTTTACATGCACTGGATGTAAAAGAGGATGAAATTGAAACAGTTTCCACACCAATCGACAATGCACCTATCCGCTTTGATAAAATCCCAACAAAGAAAAATGACAAAATCATTTTATTTAACCCACCAGAAATAGATTATATTGAAAGTGTGGAAGGCGTTGTAAGCGTATATGTTGCAAATGAAGCCTATCCTTGCACACTATCTCTTAATGACTTAGAACAGAAATTGACACCATTCGGCTTTTTTAGAAGTCATCGTTCTTATATCGTTAACCTCCAAAAGGTGCGTGAAATCATTACTTGGACCCGCAATAGCTACAGTCTTGCGTTAAATAGCAATGAAAAAACGGTTGTCCCTTTGTCGAAAAATAAACTTGCGGATTTAAAAGAAATACTCGGAATATAGTAGATTTCCCAGGAAATAAACGACTCCTGTCAGCTTAATATTTCTCCCTTGAAGGTCATTTTTCCGCCTTTCACCTGTAATTTAATGTCTACTTCTCCATCACACTGTAAAGTTAGGTTAACAACAACCACAGGAGGTTTACACATGGAGACAGTTATTGATGTACAACATTTAAATAAGGTGTTTAATAGGGAAACTGCCTTACAGGATGTTTCTTTCACGATTAAAAAGGGTGAAATATTCGGTTTTCTTGGCCCAAGTGGCTCGGGCAAAACGACGACTATTAAAATTTTAACTGCACAAACAGAAAAAACTGCAGGTGACGTTTCATTATTTAATCGCCCTGTTAGTGAAATGAAGAGCAGTCAAAATCGTCAACGCTTTGGCATTTTAACTGATAATAGTGGACTGTATACGCGACTTTCAATCGAGGAGAATTTATTACTCTATAGTAGTTTATATCAATTGCCAACTTCAGCAGTAAAAGATGCATTAGATTTTGTGAACCTTTATGCAGAACGTAAAAAGAAAATAAGTCAACTTTCTAAAGGGATGATACAGCGTGTGACATTAGCTCGTGCTATTATGCACAAGCCTGAATTATTATTTTTAGATGAGCCAACTTCAGCACTTGACCCTGTTAATACGCAACATATTTACAATGGTTTACGCAAGCTAAATGAGCTCGGGACAACAATCTTTTTAACAACACATGATATGAGTGAAGCAGAAATACTTTGTGATCGAGTTGCCTTTTTACATCAAGGTAAAATACGTGCGATTGGTTCACCAAAGCAATTAAAAAAAGAATTTGGAGATGAAACCATTACGGTCGAATTAACAAATGGTCACTACGAAACGATTCAACATGGCGAACAGGATGCACAAAAACTATATGATTGGATGCAATCGAATGCAGTTGCACGTCTATACACAAACGAGCCAACTTTAGGAGATATTTTTATGCAAATAACAGGGAGTGATTTAATATGAACATGTCATTTACACGTATTCAAGCAATTTTTATGAAAGACTACAAGGAATTCTCACGAAATTATGCAGTATCTGTTATGGTTTTTTTACCCCTTATATTAGCGTTTGCTTACAACAAGATTGGCACGAGCAGTATTGATGCATACTTTTTACCAATCAACTTAGTATTCGCAGTTGTAACTGCCTATGTACAATGTTGTTTAATAGCTGAAGAAAAAGAAAAAAATACGCTTCGAAATTTAATGCTATCTCCTGCCTCACTGGCAGATATTTTAATAGGAAAAAGCTTGTTCGTCTTTATAGTTACCGTTGTTGTAGTTAGTTTGGCCATTTTCCTTGTTGGTTATGAGCCTGCCAATCTTTTAATCCTAGCAATTGCCCTATTGCTCTCTACCGTATTCTATATTGCTTTAGGAACATTATGTGGATTATTTGCCAAAACGATTATGGAAGCATCCATCATCGTGATGCCCGTGATGTTTATTTTCTCCTTTGGACCGTTTGCCCTATCACTGGCTTCTGCCTACCCAATTTTAGAATTGGCGAAATGGCTACCAAGCTCACAGCTAGTGCTATTAGCAGAAGCTTTAGAAGGTCCCTACACAATGATGGATTGTATTATTCCAATCGTTACGATTACCGTTTGGTCGTTGTTAACATGGGGAATCACAGGATTTATTTATAAAAAATTAAATTAGGTGTCAGGCACTCAAACAATTTAAGTGCCAGGCACCCAAACAATTTCACTTACTTAAAGTAATTGTTGTTCAAGTTGTTCGATTTCTTGTAATGTATCTGCATACCAAATACCAATAAATCGCGATGCTACTTTATTTTCAAAATAATCCCCATCATAAAAGGATAGTGGCACTAGAACACCTTGTTTAATACATTGCTCGATTGTTTGAAAAAATGATGCATTCTCCTCTACACCTTTTGATGCGTAGGAAGCAAATTTATTAACCGGTTTGCCTAACGCTTCATGAAACATAAGCATAGATGTCGAGCCGTTTTGACGGAAGTTTAAATCAATCGCTTGCACATCTCCTGCTTCTGTTACGATTAAATCAAATCCCGCAACACCCACAAAGCCTTCTGCTACTCCACGCTCCATTATATGGCGTCCTACTTCAATCACTTTTTCTGGTACTTTCTCTACAATAACATTTCCTTCATAAATGCCATTGTCATCTGTCATTTGTTTAGAAGCACCCAAATATTGTATACCAAGCGCTTCTGAATAGACGAACTGGCAACTATAATTATCCTTTGCTTGCAATAACTCTTCAATAATAATACTTTCTGTCCCATTCATTCGGAATTGACGTAAACCTTCTGTGAGCTCATCCTGATTCTGGCAAATAATAACACCGTATCCACCAGAAGTGGGCGAATCATCTCCAGGCTTGAGTACAACAGGTGGCTTCCAATTTTTCATTGCATCCGATAATTTATACAGCTCAATGTTTAATCGGCTTGGCACGTATTTACTGTCAATTAAATGATCAATGTAAGCTTTCGTATTAAGCTCATTAAATTTCGCTGCATCCATCCAATAACAATTTCGATTCATATCTTCTGCGTCATGTAAATACTGACAAACAATCGTTTTTCCTTCCGCACACCATGCATCCAATTGTGCTAAATATTCTTCTTGCGTTTCATACGTATACGGTTGCTCTATCCAAGCTAAACCAGCTACTTCGTGTAGCTTTTTAGCTTTTGCTGTTTGTGTTGCACGGTGCACTAAAACAGGAATATCTGCAATAGCTACTTCCCTTGAGGTTAATGCATCTAGTTTATGACAATCATCCATCATCCATGGATTATCGCTATATGGTGTACGAGGTGTATAAACAGCATTGTCACCATATATTTGTCGCAATGTTAATTTTGGCTTCAACATACTAGTCCCCCACTTTTCAAAAATAGATTTTAAATAATCTACCCTTGAATAACTAAAACCACACTTTTTTTGACAAAAACTAGATTATTAGACTACTAATCATCCATTTTTTTACTGATTTTTAATAAGTAAGAGGAAGAGTTAATGTATTTTGAAGTTACTCCATTTCTAACAATATTTCTAAGTGTGCCTTTACTTTTGGCCATTCTTGTAATGTAATACTATACATCACTGTGTGCCGCGTTGAGCCATCTTTACGAATCATATGATTGCGTAGAACCCCCTCTTTTGTAGCTCCTATACGTTCGATTGCCTTTTGTGAACGTAAATTGTCATGATCTGTTTTAATTTGAACTCGTTGTAGACCAAGTACTTCAAAACAATAGGTAAGTAATAAATATTTACAATTCGTATTGACCGCAGTACGCCAAAATGAAGGAGTAAGCCAAGTAGTCCCTATTTCTAACCGTTGATGCTTGCTATCTATATCCATAAAACGAGTTGAGCCGATAATTTGTCCTGATAACTTATCCACAATGACAAATGGATACTCCTTCATGAGGCTTTTGTTAGACAATGCATTTTCCACAAAGTTATGCACATCACTTTCATCCTCAATCGTTGTGGACATATACGACCAAATCTCTGGATAACTGCCTGCAGCCAATAGCGCTGGACTATCCCCTCTCACTAAAGGTCTTAATAATACAACGTTATTTTCTACCATGTTAAATTTCATTGTCCTTCACTCCTTTTTTCATTATTAAACAGGATTTTTGATATGATGAATATAACCAATTTTCAAAATTCTAACCATACCAAGGAGCTGTGAAATGAAATGGAACTAGCTATCTCCTTTATCGGAAATAAGCCTAAATATGCACAGATTTATGAAAACATTAAACATGCTATTCTTTCGAAAAAGCTTCTAGCCCATGAACAATTGCCTTCCAAACGAATGCTTGCAACAACATTACATGTTAGCGTTCATACAATAAAAGAAGCCTATGAGCAACTGCTTGCAGAAGGTTATATTTATAGTAAAGAACGCTCAGGCTACTACATTGCGCAATTGGAGTTTGAATGGCTCCAACCATTACAAACAGAAAAATCCGCTTCATTGCCTATGACCGAACAATCAGTAACCTATGATTTTAGTAATGGTCATGTGGATAAAGATACGTTCCCCTTCTCCATTTTCCATAAGTTAATGAAACAGCATTTTACTATTAACAGTTTATCAACAAGCCCATGGCAGGGAGAAGCAGCTTTACGACAGGAAATTGCCAAGTATGTTGGACGCTCCAGAGGTATTCATTGCGATCCATCGCAAGTATTTGTCTATAGTGGTACACAAAGCCAACTGCAAGCATTATGTCATTACTTTGGTCCACAAACGCATGTTGGCTTAGAGGAACCTGGGTTTAAACGTGTGAGGGCTACGCTACAGCAATGTGGTTTACCCATCTATCCGATTACTGTGGATAACTTAGGCGTAACGGTACCCCAAAAGGCTATTCACATGTTATACACAACGCCAGCTCATCAGTTTCCACTGGGGATGGTTATGTCGGCTGAACGACGTGTAGCACTATTACAATGGGCGAACTTAAACGAGGCATTTATTATAGAGGATGATTATGATGGAGAATTTCGTTATAAAGGGCTTCCGATTCCCTCCCTAGCAAATATGGATCAACTACAGCGGATCATTTATTTTGGGACATTTTCAAAAACATTACTGCCGTCTCTCCGGATTAGTTATATGATTTTGCCTCAATCACTCATTGCATCATTTTCTAGTTTTTATCAGGAACAAAAGTCCGTTGTGTCAAAAGTAGACCAGCTTGTACTAGCTGATTTTCTTGGACAAGGGCTATTTGACAAACATTTAGCTAAAATGCGTACGATTTATCGAAAAAAACAGCAAACGCTACTAGCAGCTATTGCTAATCATTTCTCCAATGAATTTAAAGTTATAGGCGAACACGCTGGTCTACATATTATTGTGAAACTACCAAAAAGATTATCGGAACAAGATGCTCTTCATCTTGCTCATACAGTAGGCGTTAATGTTTATCCTTGTTCGACTTCATTTCAATCCCCTCCTGAACATGCGATGATAATTATTGGCTATGGAGGATTGTCACTAGAACAAATTGAAGAAGGTATTTCCTTACTTGCTTCTGTATGGCATGCCTCTTAATCATTATTCATTAATGTTTATGCATGTACTTGAAACTTTTTAAACTAAATAACGTATTCTAACTAAATGCATTCACAAGGGGAGTAGATAAATGGAGAATCGAGAGCAATTAATCAACTATTTACAAGAAATTGAAGCGTGGGAGAAAGACCAAAAAGGACTATGGTTTTGGGAGAGATTAGGGCGCATTCCATTTAAAATTTTAGATAAGATGACCCCTGCCTTTATTCAACAAAAACTAGCTTTACTTGTCGATGAGCTAGGAAGTTATATTCAATCTGGTGGAAAATATTTAATTAATGAACAAATGATGATTCAAAAAATCCGTAATCAGTCTTCGAATCCTAATATATTTGCAATCTCTGATATCGGGAATATTCCTTTAGAGGAGATGATTGCTCTTAGTGACAAGCTTCAAAAAGAACGCGTGAAATTAGCAACAGTACAAGGTGCTTCGACTGGTTTTGGTGGTATTTTCACATTGGCGATTGATATTCCTTTTATATTAGGAATGGCTTTAAAAACATTGCAAGAAATAGCCATTATTCATGGCTACGATCCGAATGATAAAATGGAACGTATTTTCATTGTGAAATGTCTACAATTTACGTCAGCGGATATTGTGGGTAAAGAAGCTATTTTAGAAGAGCTGTCCTCCATGCACGACAACAAAAACGCATCAGAAACGATGATTTCACAGCTTCAAGGTTGGCAGGAAGTATTTTTCACGTACCGCGATCAAATGGGCTGGAAAAAGCTCTTCCAAATGGTACCGATTGCAGGCATGATTTTCGGAGCATACGCTAATAAAGGCATGATGCAGGATGTTGCGGAGACAGGCATCATGCTATATCGAAAAAGAAGAATATACGAAAAACTAAATTAGTGCCAGTCACTCAAACAATTCTCACACAATTTTAATTAGGATTTTTCCTTGATGTTGACGGCTCTCCATAAAGGTATGTGCCTTTTCCATATCCTCTAAAGCAAACTCTGCTGCTATAGGCACTTGAAAACTTTCATTCTGTAATAATGAAAATATTTCTGGAGCTACTTGTTGCAATAATTCCGGCTTTAAAGCACGCGTCGTTCCTAAGCTAAAGCCTTTTACATTGCGGCAACTACTATGTAAGTCAGCTGTTTTTATTTGACCCACCTGACCACTACTGTTACCAAATTGCACAAGAGTACCATATGGAGCTAAGCAACGGAAACTTTCTTCGGTAATGGCTCCTGCAATCGAATCAAAGACAACATCGACACCAAGACCATCCGTATAGTCATTCACTTTGGCACTAAAGTTTTCATATGTCAGAACATGATGTGCACCTAGCTCATAGGCAATGGCAGCTTTTTCTTTAGTGCTAACAGTACCTATTATTTTCTTCACTCCACGCCTTTTTGCCATTTGAATAAGCATCGTTCCGACTCCACCTGATGCAGCATGAATTAAAATACTATCGTCTGTACCTAGTTGTGTAATTTGATGTGTTAACATATAAGATAAAAATAAAACAGTCGGTATAGCAGCTACCTTTTTAAGAGGTACGTCATTTGGAATGCGAAACACTAGCTGTTCATTTGCGACGACATATTGCGCATATGCACCATTTTTTGGGAAAGCAATCACTTGGTCTCCCTTTTGAAAACCACTGCTATCATCAAAAACCTCTTCTATAACACCCGCAACATCTAATCCAAGGATCATTGGAAAATTCGCTTTCGCTTTATTGCCCGTTCTATTTTTGATATCCGCAAAATTAACACTTGTATAGGACGCCCGTATTAGCACTTCCCCTTTGGAAATCGCTGGTTTTGGACAATCCACAAAAGTTAATACGGAGGGTGGTCCAAAAGCATTTATTGTAATAGCCTTCATCATTTTCCTCCTTCCTGTTATTATAAAATTATAACTAACTTTACATAAAAGAGTTATAATTTTTCAAACCGATAGGAGGAATGATGATGATGAAACCTAGAAAAGATACTTACAATGGCATTGACTGCAATTTCTTTGATATGAATAGTGACAAAATTTGTTTTATGTTCTCTGGTACAGGCTACAACTATGACAAACCCCTACTACATTACGCTACTTCTTTGATGCTTGATCTTGGTTATGATGTTGTTCAAGTATGTTATACATTTGAGCAACAGTTGTTCCACAAGCCGCCAAACGTTATATCTGAAAAAGTTTTTAACAGTGTCGATTCTATTGTGACCTATTATTTACAAACAAAAGCTTACAAAGAAGTTGTTTACATTGGAAAATCGCTAGGAACCCTGCCAATTATTGATTTTTATATGCAACAGGAGACCGTTTTACCTTCCCGCTATATACTGTTTACACCACTGCTATCCTTGGAACATACTATGCAAAACTTAATCAATCGACATTCCTTTTTAGCTATAGGAACAGCTGACCCTCATTTCTCAGTGGAAAGACTTAACCAACTAACTTCTCATCAGCTTACTATTGTAGAAACTGCAAACCATTCACTTGAAATAGCAAACAATACACTAGAGTCGATTAATACCTGTCACACAATATTAACAGCGCTCAAAGCTTACCTTCAAAAATAATGAATTTCCATACAATAAAGAAGCGTAAAATAATATTTCGTAAGACTTTTTACAATCTAACCGTTGGAAAATGTGATTGTCTCTCCGATATTAAATGTTTTACTCTTCTTCAATCCACCTATTCTCAATGTTACAATGATTTTTCCCTTATTTAATAATTCTTTTATATTCTTATTTTCTATTTTCGTATGGTTAATAATGATTTCTTCTTTATATACTATTTCATTCTTTGCTGGATCTTTAAATTGATAAACGGAACCTTTTCAATAGATGTCTTCCCCTAATAATTCACGAAATGAATAGGGATGTCTATTTTTATATCATCAATTTTATTAGAATACTTTATGTTTAGAGTAAAGTTTAGTTTTCTATAGATGTGTTTCTGAGTATTCTCTATATCAAATTTACTTAGATTCTTTTCTCTAATTTTAATTATTTCAGTATTAATATTTATGATTGGATTAAAGCGAGAATATGTAAAAATACTAAACCCAACTGCTAAGAAAATGAACAACAAAACAACTATAATCCGAATTCTCCTCACTTTATCACCTCCTAAGTCATTTCAAATTTCCTCTTTACGCAATATAATTCCGCAATTTAATATTCGAATCCTCTAAACATCCAAGAAGAGTCTTCGCTATATCAATAGCAAATCATTCATAAAGAAGAATCCAACAAAAAATGACCTGTAAATGCTAGACGTTACAGGTCATTTATTAAAAATTATTGTTAAAACTAATTTACCAAGCACGGAAATGAAATATGCGTTGTAGAAAGCAAAGTTGCTCACGGTATAAGGATTTCTTATACAACTTTAATTTTTTCAATTTACTAAAATCAGAAAATTTTATATTATAAGACTATGCAAACAACTTACATAGGAGATGATATTGTGTTAAAAAAGTTTATTTTTTTATTTACACTACTATTATCTTTATCTACTGCTTTTGCAATTGATTCAAAAGCCGCGGAAGTAGTTGATTTAGCAGAAGTAGTTGATTTAGCAGAAGTAGTTGATTCAGCAGAAGTAGTTGATTCAGCAGAAGTAGTTGATTCGGCAGAAATTTCACCTTTTTTTATTAATGATTTCCGATATAGAAAGACAAACGTTAGGACATACTTTGAATGGTCGGACTTTAAGAGAGTATCTGATAATCTAACGACAGGCGCTGCAGGCGGTTCTATTACATCATCTAACACCGTCTCTTTTCAGACAGAAGTGTCTGGAATAATAGATGGATTAGGTTATTCAAGATCAAAATCTATCACTAGCTCAATAGGATATACATTGCACGCTAATCCTAACACAACTGTTTATATGGGATATAGAGCATATTATAAAGTCGAAACGGGTACTAGGGAGCTTTATGATATAGTAACCGGAAAAGTATTAAGACGTAATACCTATACTATAAAGATTCCACAATATGGTGATTATAAATTAATAACAACTTAGCAATTAAAACAAGACTAGCTACTGGCTAGTCTTGTTTTAATTGCGAATAAAGGAAATATCCTAATTTAGAAAGTGAATATAATAAAAAAATAATCAATAAATTTCTAGATATTACATATCCATCAATCGCTAAATTATATCCTTTCGGTACTAAAATTTCACTGTTTAATAAAATATATATTGTAGATAAAATAGGAATTATTATACATAAAACGCCTAATAGTTTATACTTATTATCCATAATTTACTTCACCTACTTAACTTTTTGTTACCAATCTAATACTAATTAATCCCTCATCTTTTTGTCTCTCTAGAAACCCCCTTAGTAAACCACCATTTGAAATAAATCGTTTATAAAGACTATCGATATCTTTTACAGGATATTTGGAAACCTCAAAATAACGGTAGTATCTTTTCATGTACTACTTCTTGCAAAAGTGTAGACTAGAGCTAGTCACTTTAATTTTACACAAAAACTTTTTACATATCAAAATCTAATTAAAGCCTTGTCGAGTTATGTCTAAAGACTATTTTACATCTACTATTTGTTTTCGCTCTCCTCTTTCATTTCTTAATATTGGAATATAGATATTAAGTTTTGAAAATTTCTATAAAAAAACCCTTACAACTGTAAATAGTTGTAAGGGAAACGCTATGCTTAGTATGCTAAGCCGAATAATGCTTTAATGTGTGTCAGATAGCGAATGTTAGACGCTTCTTTCATAAGTGTTGCAGGTAGACCTTTAAGTTGTGTGTTGCTAGCACCAATAGTCGCAACTGCATCTTTACGTCCTAAGCTTGCAAGTGTACCAGAGTTAACTGCAGAGAATGTTTTCATCTCTTGGTTTTTGTATTGTGCAAATAAATTGTATCCTGCACATTCACCCATTTGCCAAGCAACTTGTGCAGTTGGCGCATAAAGTGGACGTCCGCCGTCAGCTGGTAATGCCACAGAAGCATCTCCGATTACAAATACATCTTCGTGTGATGTAGATTGTAGGAATTCGTTGATTGTTGCTTTGCCACGGTCAGCAGCAAGGCCTGATTCAGCAACGATTGGAAGTGCAGCTACACCACCAGTCCAGATGAATGTATTGGCAACGATTGACTCACGGTCTTTAAGTGAAATAACGTTACCATCAACACCCGTTACTGGAGTACCTGTGATAAATTCTACACCGCGTTTTGTTAAGCTTTCCGTTGCACGTTCAATTAGTACATCTGGAAGTACTGGTAAGATTTTAGGACCAGCTTCAACTAGCTTAATTTTAAGATCTGCAAAGTTTACACCGTGTTGTGCTGCGATTTTTGGGAAGTTGTCCACGATTTCACCAACAAGCTCAACACCTGTTAAACCGCCACCGCCAATAACGATTGTTGCATCTGCTTCATCTTTAGATTGTGCATATGCTTTAATACGATCTTCAATGTGTCGGTTAATTTTGTTTGCATCGTTAACAGATTTAAGTACCATTGAATTTTCTTCTAATCCTGGGATACCGAAGAAACCAGTTTGGCTACCTAAAGAAACAACTAATGTATCGTAAGATAAAGTGTAACCAGTATCTAGGTCAACCTTTTTAGTATCTACATTAAATTTCGTTACTTTAGCGATTTGTAAATCAATATCTAAACCTTTAAAGATTTTTTTAAGCGGTAGCGCTACTGCACCTTCTGCAATAGTACCACCAGCTAAACGGTGAAGTTCAGTGATGATTTGGTGCGTTGGGAATTGGTTTACTACTGTGATTTTAGCTTCATCAGCTGATAAATACTTACGCGCTGTTAATGCAGTTAATACACCTGCGTAACCAGCACCTAAGATGACGATTTCTTTTGACATGATTAATTAATCCTCCGTCCTTACGAATTGAATATATCTCGAACTTTATTTTGATTTACGTTCAGCGTTAACTTGTAAAAATGCATTAACAAAACGGAAAACATTTTGAACTTGTGGGTCTTTTAACATTTTCACAAGACCAAATAAACCGATGACTTCTTGGCTTTCAGAAGCGCGATCTTTTGCTTCAATAGCTGTAGCTGCAAGTTGTTTAGCCGATCCTACTACTGGTCCAGCCATTTCTGTTACAGCACCAACAGTATCACTTTTTAACACTTCGTCGGTTGCAACTGCTTGCGCAAACTCATATGATTTAGTTAATAACGTCATCATTTCAGTTAGCTTTGGTAATTGTTCAACTAAAGTTGTTAGAGATTCTTGCACCTCAGGCTTTAATAGTTGGTCTAGTACATCTAATTGTTCTTGACTCACAGTTAATTGTTCAGACTGTGCTTGGTTATTCGTTTCTGACATTTTGAACTCTCCTTTGCCGTCACTAATACTATTTTTTATATTGCCTCCATGTAAAAAAGACCATTAAGCGATCTTCTTAACAGTCGTTACAGCGGATATCTTACATTCACCAGTCACAAGGGCTGGAAAGCGAATTTCATGATTTGTTACATATTTTCCATTTTGCACAAAGCGCATCACAATTCCATCCTTATCTTATCTTGGTGACATTACATCATCCATTATAAGACTGTTTGCGCATTATTTCAATCAACTATGGCACAATCTTTGAAAAATAGTTTAATGGTAAACTATTTTTAGCAGTCTGTACTCTTTTTCTGTTCTTTTTGGAAGAAAAATCAATGTTAACCATGCGATAAAACAACTCAAACGCCATAAATTATGTTATTAGCTACAATTTTTCTCACTTTTCGATGGATAACCAAAAGAAAGCAATAATTTCTTTTGACGCCAAAGATACTGTGTCAAAAAGCCTTTTTCCTTCACCATCTTTAAAGTAGCCCACTGACATTAGCGCCATAAACGTATGGGCAAAAAATTCTGCATTCCCTTTGCGAATTGTCCCTTTTTCCATCTCACTTTGCATCGCTCGCTCAATCGTTTTATACATCTCATTTTCAGAAGCATGTACTTCTTTCAATTGCGTTTGTGATAGATTGATGGTCGCCTCTCGCATAAAGTTCTTCATATCAATATCAACAGTTGCTGATAAATGGACTTCAATCAGTTGCTCTAATCGATCTCTAAATGGAATCGGTTGCTCTAAAATTCGTTCAATATGATGTCTAATTCTATGCATCATTTCAACTAAGGCCGATGTATATAAATCCCCTTTAGTTGGGTAGTAGTAATAGATAGTGGCTTTTGTAACATTACAGGCTTTGGCAACATCATCCATGGACACGTTTTTGTAGCCATCCTTAATAAACAGCATGGTCGCTGTTTCTAAGACAATATCTTTTGTAGGTTTAGCCTTGTCATCATGGCGAGGTCTTCCTAGAACACGCGGTGATTGTTTCAACAAGATCGCCTCCTTATAATGTGTAGTACTAAACATATTATAACATATCAATACTTCTGTATTGATTAATTAACCTTCTAGTATATATAATTAGTGTACATTACATGAAACGGAGGTTTTCTAATGAAAAAACATCCACTTGAGCAATGGGGCTCAATGGTAGCCAGTAAAAAAGGGCGTTTTCTTGCACTTGGATGCTGGGTATTACTTGTTCTCGTCCTTTCGTTTGCTTGGCCGCAAATTAATAGCATCGAAAGTGAAACGGGTAAAAACTTGCCTGACACCGAGATGTCCGAGCAAGCAGCAGCCATTATTGCTGAAGAATTCCCAAATGATGCAGGTACACCTTTATTACTCGTTTGGCATAGAGAAAGCGGTCTAACACCAGCTGATTTTGGAGCTATCCAAAAGGTTTATGCAGAGCTAAATAGCAACCCTTTAGAGCATCAAACATTAGTTCCACCATACGATAAAATGCCACCACAGGCTTTATCAGCATCTGCATCTGACAACGGTTCTACAATTGTCACACCTGTTTTCTTTGAAAAAGATGTTGCCACTGATGTTTTACAAGATAGTCTAGATACATTATCAAAAACAATGGATTCAAACAATGTTCAACTGGATCAAGATTTATCAAGCGACGCACTACATGTTCGCTATTCTGGACCAGTCGGTATTGCAACGGATGCTGTTAGCTTATTTTCACAAGCTGATGTAAAACTAATGATTGCAACCGTACTGCTTGTATTAGTGTTATTAATTTTAATTTATCGTTCGCCATTACTTGCCATTATTCCTTTAATTGTTGTAGGGCTTGCCTATGGTGTTATTAGTCCAACACTCGGTTTCTTTGCAGAGCAAGGATGGATTGACAAAGATTCACAAGCTGTATCTATCATGACGGTTTTATTATTTGGTGCTGGTACGGACTATTGCTTATTTTTAATTTCAAAATACCGTGAAATTTTACTTGATGTTGAAGATAAAGCGACAGCGATGAAGCTCGCTGTAAAAGAGTCGGGTGGCGCTATTATGATGAGTGCGCTTACCGTTGTTATTGGTTTAGCTACACTTAGTCTTGCCCATTATGGCTCATTCCAACGCTTCGCAGTGCCATTTAGCTTTGGCGTATTGGTAATGGGCATTGCTGCGCTAGTTGTTTTGCCAGCAATTCTTGTGATTATAGGGCGAGTAGCCTTTTTCCCATTCACGCCACGTACAGAAGAAATGGCAAAAGCAAAGGGCAAAAAACAGCACAAACCTTCTCATAAAGTGAGTCATAAAATTGGACATTTTGTAACGCATAAGCCATGGATTGTTATTGCAGTCACTGTCTTGCTCCTTGGTGGCTTAGCGGCTTTTGTACCACGCATTCAATATACTTTCGACTTATTATCTTCTTTCCCAGAAGATATGCCATCACGTGAAGGCTTTACTTTAATAGAAGAGAATTTTTCACCTGGCGAGTTGGCACCTGTTCAGCTAGTAATTGATACGCAAGGCTCGGATGTTAATTTACAACAACAGCTTACAAAAATTCCATATATCGATAACGTGTCTGATGTACAAATTGGTACGAAAAATAATTCGATACAATTGTATGAATTATCATTGAATGCCAATCCGTATGCACAAGAGTCTTTAGAGCATATTCCGGAATTGAAAGCTGAAGTTGTTAAACTTCTTAAAGATTCTGGTATAAAAGATGCTGACTCACACGTATGGCTTGGCGGGGAAACAGCAAGCCAATATGATACAAAGCAAATTACCGAGCGCGATGAATCTGTTATCATGCCTACAATGATTGCTTTAATCGCATTATTATTATTTGTTTATTTACGTTCAGTAACAGCAACTGTTTATCTGCTTGCTACAGTTATTATTTCTTACTTTGGTGCGCTTGGTGCGGGCTGGCTTATTTTGCACCATGTCATGGGTGCAGAGGCAATTTCAGGCTCTATTCCGCTATATGCCTTTGTATTTTTAGTTGCACTTGGCGAGGATTATAATATTTTCATGATTTCTGAGATTTGGAAGAAACGAAAAACGAAGGACCATTTAACAGCGGTAGAAGAAGGCGTTGTGCATACAGGTAGTGTTATAACATCCGCAGGACTCATTTTAGCAGGTACGTTCGCGGTGCTTGCTACATTACCAATTCAAGTCCTTGTACAGTTCGGTGTTGTAACAGCAATCGGTATATTACTGGATACGTTTATTGTACGACCTTTACTTGTACCTGCCATTACAACGGTGCTCGGCAAATATGCATTCTGGCCAGGAGCGCTCTTTAAAAAAGGTCATTAAATGGTGACAGGCACTCAAACAATTTAGCATTTAAAATCCCACCGACAGTTTGATCGGTGGGATTTCTTTGTCTATCTTAATTTGTTGGTTTTTTTAAATCCATCGTAGCTGCTGCACTTTCAACTTTTACACGTTTTAAGAAGAACGCTAGTATTAGTGCTAGTACCGTCACAAAAGCAGCGATTAAGAAAGAATGTGTAATGCCGTCTAGTAAAGCTGTTTGCATAATTTGCTCTTTCATTTGTTGCATTTGCTCCGCTGTTGGTGCAACACCAGATTGAGCTGCATGTGCTTTAGCCTCTGCAATTAAATCTTCTGCTGTTGATTTTGTACGGTTATTCATAAATGTAACTAATACCGCACTACCAATAGCTCCAGCTACTTGTTGCAAAGTATTATTAATAGCTGTACCATGTGGATTCATCATCTGTGGTAATTGGTTTAAACCATTTGTCATAATTGGCATCATAACCATCGACATACCAAACATCCGAATTGTATACATCGATACGATAAATGTATAACTAGAATCCATCGCTAATTTCGTTAAGCCGAAAGTAGCCATTGTTGTTATTGTTAGACCGATTATCGCTAATATACGTGGTCCAAATTTATCGAAAAGTTTACCAGTAATCGGAGACATAATCCCCATTGCAAGGGCACCAGGAAGCATCATTAAACCTGCTTCGAATGGTTCAATCCCACGAATTGATTGTACATACGCAGGGGTTAAAATCATCCCCGAGAACATCGCCATTGAAACGATTACGGAAATCGCAGAGCTTAATGCAAACATAGGATATTTGTAAATACGTAATTCTAATAAAGGCTGATCCATACGTAGTTGTTTAAAGATGAAGATAATTAAAGCAGCAAACCCCACTATAATCGTACCGTATACCCAAGGACTCGACCATCCTTTGTCACCTGCCGTACTGAAACCGTATAAAATTCCACCAAACGCTACTGTTGATAATAATACAGAAGGAACATCTAAGTGTACTTCACGTGTTTCCATTACATTGTCTAATTTCCAAATACCAAATAGTAGACTAATAATGGCAAATGGTATAATCATTTGGAACAACATACGCCAATCATGATGTTCAACGATATAACCAGATAATGTCGGACCTATTGCTGGTGCAGCGATCATAACTAAACCGAAAATACCCATTGCCGCTCCACGTTTTTCTTTTGGGAAGCTAGTTAGCATGACGTTCATTAATAATGGTGACATACTAGCAGCCCCTGCCGCTTGCACCATACGCCCTGCCAGTAACATGCCAAAGTTTGGAGCAAAGCCAGCCATAATTGTACCTATCGTAAAGATAGACATTGCCGTAATAAATAAATGTCTATTTTTAAAGCGCGTCACAAAGAATGCTGATGCAGGTACTAAAATACCGCTGACCAGCATATATCCAGTTGCAAGCCATTGTACCTTTGCATACGTAATACCAAAATCTTTCATGATTGTTGGCAACGCAACATTTAACAATGTGTTGTTAAGAAAAGCAACAAAAGCACCCACGAACAAAATAGCAATCATGCCATAAGGGGGCTTTTTCATTGTTAAGTCATTATTCATTTATATCCCTCTATTCTCTCTTGTTGTTTACGATAAAACTTATTTTATACTCGCAGTCTACTTTTTTCAAGAATTAAGATTAATAAATTTCAAAACGTTGATATAACAGCGTTTACATTGTAGAATACTAGTATAATAACTTTAAAAAGGTGAGGTCATGAATAAAAGAAAAAGACAAATAATTACTGCAGCTCGGGAACTTTTTATAGAAAAAGGATTTTTAGATACGTCCATTAACGATATTATTAGTGCAGCCAAAGTTTCAAAGGGCACTTTTTATAATCATTTTGTTTCTAAAAATGAATGTTTAATTGCCATTTTAGATGAGGGGCGTGAGGAGGCTAGTAATCGTCGACACGAGCTTCTTTATGGAAAGGATCCCACTGATTTAGAAATATTAACACAGCAAGTGGCAGTGTTAATGCATGTCAATCGCGAGCATAACCTCATACAAATTTTCGAATCGATTTTCCATTCACGGGATAGTGAACTTAAAAAAATCCTTTTGAATTATCACTTACAAGAATTAGAATGGCTTGCCAATCGACTTGTCCAAGTTTTTGGTGAAGAAATTAGACCGATGAGCTATGAATGTGCCGTACAAACATTGGGGATGGTGAACCTTTCCTTACGTGCAGTCCTAATAGCGGACTACAAATATATAAACCGCGAAGCCATTGTACGAGTAGCATTACGCAATATAAGTGTCATTATACCAACTATGCTTGAATCCAATGAAGTCCTTATAAGTGCTGAAATGTTTAACGCAATACAAAACGTAATTAATTATCAACAAGTAAGTAAAGATGTCGTCATTGACCAATTAGCAGGCTTTACTAAGGGACTGTCAGAGGATGACACGCTTGAAGGTTTTGAATATGCAACATTTCTTTTAGAGGAATTGCAGCAACAAAAACCAAAACTCTTTATTATTGAATCCTTGCTCACCCCTTTCAGAAAAGCATTCGTTGGAACGGAACATGCTGCTGAAGCACGTGATATTGCCAATAGTCTATGGCGCTATGTAAAAATGCAACAACCATCAGAGCAATGTAAAAAGTAATCAAAAACCCCCGATTAGCAATGCTAATCGGGGGCTTTAGTGGTGCCAGTCACCCAAACAATTTTAACGATTTACTTTACGGTCTTTCGGGCCTACCCAGAAGCCAATTATAATACTTAAAGCAACCACTAGAAACGGTGCATAAAAAATAATAAATTGATTCACTGTAAAACCTCCTATACGTGATGATTCCGTTTACCACAAGCATAATCACGATCAAATACAAACCATTTCATCACTAAATAAAGTGAAGGTATGAGTAAAACAAGACCACCAATAAAGGCAATGACCAATGCTATCGCCATCGATTCATTTGTAAAACTATCATGAACCGATAAATATGGGTACAACAAGTAAGGATAATGAGAAATGCCATAGCCGAAAAAGGCGAAGCCAAACTGTACGACCAATAATATAACGGCTAGCCCATATTTTTTCTTAACGCCTAAAAGGATTAGAGTCATGATAAAAAGAACACCTGACATGGCGAATAGCCACCATAAATTCAGCATATTTTCATAGTGCGCAGTATTGTGCCCCTTTAATTCCACCATAATCCCGATAACACTTGCAACAAGTGGAATTGACCAGCCAAGTGCATATTTTCTCATTAAATCGGAAGCGTGTTCATCGTTCGCTCTTTTACCGTACCAAGTTAAAAATACTGCGGAAATATACAGAACCGCTACAACACTTAACAACACGATTGACCAAGTTAAAGGACTAGTAAAAAGTTTCGCAATTTCCAAATGAGGCTGATCCTTTACCATTGTTACGAATCCACCCTCGGAAATCGTCAATACAATGGAAAGGGATGCTGGGATAAATAAACCAGTGACACCGTACATTAGCTTATAGCCAATGTGTCCACTTTTTGCACTATAAGATTCAAATGCATAATAACTCCCCCGAATTGCAATTAAAATTAGAGAAATACTTACGGGTACTAGCAAAATTGTGCCATAATAGTAAGCTGATTGCGGAAAGAAACCAACAATACCTACAAAGAAAAAAACTAAGAAAACATTTGTAATTTCCCACACTGGTGATAAATAGCGTTTTATCACTTGTGATAAGATATGATCTTTCCCAATCATTACACTATAGGCATTAAAAAAGCCTGCCCCAAAGTCAATAGATGCAACGATGACATAACCAAAGAGAAATAACCATAGTACAGAAATGCCCAAAACTTCTAAGCTCATGGTTCTTCACAACCTTCAACTAATTTATGTTCTGCAAGTTCACGTTCAATTGGATTGTCACGGAACATCCGAATAAGCGCTATGATACTACCAATTGCTAAAACGATATATAAGCCCGCAAATAGAATTAACATCGTATCTACTTGCCCACTCGTAGTCGCACCTTCCGATGTTTTCATGTACCCTCTTAAAATCCATGGTTGTCGCCCTACTTCAGCTAACCACCAGCCCGCTTCTATTGCAATAAGTGCAAGTGGACCACCTGCAACAATTACTCTTTTAAATAGTTTAGACGAAACAAATCGCCAATTTCGCCATTTACCCAGAACATAAACAGCTGCCACTACAATTAATAACGTGCCAATCATCACCATTACATCGAATAAATAGTGAATATAGAGTGGTGGTTGTTCATCTTTCGGAAATTGATCAAGCCCCGTCACTTCTGCAAACGGATTATTATGCGCTAATACACTTAAAGCATAAGGTATTTTAATAGCGTATTTTATGTCTTCTCCATCCAATACACCAAATAAAACAAGGGAAGCGTCTTCTTCCGTTTCAAAATGCCATTCTGCTGCTGCTAATTTTTCAGGTTGATATTCCGCTAAATATTTGCCTGAAAAGTCTCCTACTACAAGTGCTGCCAGTGAAAAGACTAACCCTAATTTCATTAGTAAATACAGCGCTTTTTTATGATATACGTGCGCAGACCCTCGTAGCATGCGATAGGCAGCAATGGAAGCTAATAAAAAAGCTGCCGTCATATAAGATGTTACTAAAACGTGCGCTACCTTTGTCGGCATTGCCGGATTAAACATAGCTAGTATGGGCTGAATATTGATTAGCTCCCCATCCACAATATCAAATCCTTGTGGTGCATTCATAAAGGCATTCACGATTGTAATAAATACTGCTGACATAGAAGCACCAATGGCTACTGGTACTAATAATAGTAAATGTCTCTTCGGATTTTTGAAGCGATCCCATGTATACAAATACAACCCTAAAAAAATGGCTTCAACGAAAAACGCGAACGTTTCCATAAATAGTGGTAGAGCAATAATTTGACCAGCTAATTCCATAAAGTTTGGCCATAATAAAGAAAGTTGCAAGCCAATTGCAGTTCCTGTCACAACGCCAATTGCTACTGTAATAACAAATCCACGTGCCCAACGTCGAGCGAGTAATAAATAATGCTCATCATTATTTTTAATCCCAACCCATTGAGCGATCATAATCATCAGCGGTATACCAACACCAATTGTTGCATAAATAATATGGAAAGATAATGTTAATTCGGTTAAGGCACGGCTCCAAAATACAGCTGAATCATTCATATTTATACATCTCCTAGCTACTAAATATTCTCCCGACAAATGACATCAACATTATCCCAGCTATTACAAAACTAATAATGATTAACTTTTTTTCTTGGGATTTATATGCAATACGATTTTGTTGTTTATTTACCACACGAATCAACCCATTGATTCCTCATAAAATTGCATCTCCTTTTTCTTCTATGCAACCAGTATAAGCAACCCAACTTTTTAGAAATATAGGGGTTTTCCACTATAAAAAAACGACATTGACAACTTTGTGAATAGCATGACACTTTCTATTTACATAAAAAAAGATCACTCCAACAACGAGTAATCTTCTTCATTCATATTTTGTTTGTGGCATTAACTAATGAACAGTCCCACCCCAAATAATTAAAAAACCGCTAAGAAGCATGAGCCTCTAGCGGTTTTTTAATGGTTAGCTTGTATGATTAAACATTGTTAGCATAAGGGCAATTTTTCAAGAAATTTTAATTCAAAGATAGTACCATTATTATCTGAATGAACGCATATTGTTCCATTATGCAAATCAATCAGTTGTTTCGTAATGGCTAAGCCAAGACCTGTGCCCGTTGCATCATCTGTTGTATTTGTACCACGATAATAGCGTTCAAAAAGATTGTCTAATTCATCTTGTGGAATACCTGGACCTTGGTCTGTAATCGTTAGCTTAATGCCTTTGTCTATATTTTGAGCCTCTACAAGAACCTTCGTACCTTCTGGTGTGTATTTTTTAGCATTGGTAATTAAATTATCTAAGATGCGCTTTAATAAAAGCTCATCTGCTTCAAGCATTACGTCCCCATATACTTTGATTGATACTTGCTCATCTGCAAATTGGGGTAACCATGTGGCAAGTGCTAATGATACTTTCTCGAGCTGGATTGCTTTATTCTTTAATTGATAAGAATACGTTAAATCTTGTATAAGTAAATCCATATAGTTGGCTTTTTCACGCATTGTATTCGCAAATATTCGCATCTCTTCTTTCGTCCATTCATACTCTTCGGAAGCAAGCATTGTAGAATACCCATAAATCGAGCTTAATGGTGTCTTTAAATCATGCGACAAACCCGTTATCCATTCCTCTCGTAATTGCTCGGATTGCTGAATTTGTCTTTCGTTGGAAGCAAGACGTTCAGATAAATGATTAAGCGATTCATCAACAGGTTGGAATAACTTAAATTTCCTTTTCAATTTACCTGTCTTTTGATGATGGATTTTATTATCACTTACTTCCCTATAATCGAACTGCGTTAGTCGTTCAATACGAGAGATTACATATACAAGGGGCCTTACAAATTGACGTGAAATGCTCATGGATAACAAAATAATCCCTACCAACAAAATACTATGCCCGCCAAAAAATATAGACACAAATAAAATCATTGCTTTATTAAAAGGCTCTTCAAATGGCTTATAGGAGGGGTTTGGCATACGTACTATTAGCGTTGAACCATCTTCTAATGACGTACTTTGCCTAAGCTCGGCTTGCTCAAAAATATCATATTTTTCATCTAGCAACTGCGGCTTATGCAATTTCTTATAATGCTCCCCGATTACCTTTACACGATTCCAACGCTCATTATAAATTTCAATCGCAATCTGATTAGCTTGTAAGCGTTCGAGTAGCTCCGAAGGGAATTCTTTCTTTTCACGAATCACCTGCAAGACCTCATTGAACATAGGCTGCAAAGGCGATGTAGGTAAAAACAACAAATAGTATTTGGGTATTTCCCACGTATGCATGCCTGGACGTTTAAGCGCCATAATTTCACGGTCCGTCATGCTACACAGCTCACAACTATCCCCTGTATAATCGACAATTTCCATGGCATTGTTCAATAAATATAACTGCCCTACATTTTCCTCTGCGCGTTTTTCTAAGAAATCGGCTATTTTTACGGATTTACCATTTTTCACAATTGCATTATCTTCGATTTCAAAAGAACTCATCGTATGGATGTTATCACCGACTCGTTCATTTATAAAAAGTCCAAAAACCACTAAACTAATAATGAAGCCCAAAATGATAAGTAAATAAAATATGATAAAGTAGGATACAAAACGCAGTGATAATTTCCCTGCCGGCTTCATACTTGATCATCTCCAACTAATTTATAGCCAATCCCTCTCACCGTAATAATGCAAGTTGGTTTACCAGGATTCCTTTCTATTTTTTCACGTAACTTGCGAATATGAACCATTACCGTATTATCGTCAAATAAAAAATCGCCCCACACACGTTCATAAATTTGTTCTTTCGATAATACTTGCCCCTCGTTTTCACATAAATACTTCAATAAGTAAAATAAACGACCGCTAATCAATTCCTTTTTTCCGTCTACAGTTATTTCTGCTGCATCTATATCAAAAGTAAAACGGCTACATGTGTAAACGTGACTTCCAGATACATTCTTTTGCTTCATATATCGAGTAAATTGGACTTTTACCCTTGCTACTAGCTCAAGCGGATTAAACGGTTTCGTAATATAATCGTCTGCGCCATTCATAAACCCTCGAAGTTTATCTGCATCACTGCTCTTGGCTGTTAAAAAAAATAGCGGTGCATCACTTTGCTTTCGAATAACTTCCGCCAAATCAAGCCCACTACCGTCTGGTAGCATAATATCTAATAAGTAAAAATCAAAAACATTTTGCTCGATCACTTTTTTCCCATCTTCTATCGTCGTGCATAACGTAATATTTACAAAACCTTCTTTTCTTAAAATAATTTCAATCATTTCCGCAATGGCACGTTCATCCTCTAACACAAATATCGCCGCTTCTTGCACCTTGTCACCTACTTTTAAGATTACTTTAAGGTAGTCGTTAATTCACGATAAGCTTTCCCAACTACACTATATATAAGTTAACCAATAAAGGAGTTAAAAGGCAATGACAGCACATCGTGTACGCTTCATCGATGCAATGCGTGGATTTAGTTTATTTGGTATTTTAATGGCCAACTTGCTCATTTTTCAGTATGGAATGTATGGCAAAGAAAAGTTAGGTGATCTTTCCTTTCTTGATACAGGAGCTTTATATTTTGTAAAAATATTTATCGAAGGCTCATTTATGCCGATTTTCACTATATTATTCGGCTATTCCCTTATTAAAATGATACAGTCCGTTCGCAATAAAAAAGGCAAAAGTCGCTGGTCTATTTTACGTAGAGCGATAGGATTAATCGTTTTAGGCGGACTTCATGCAACATTTTTATGGGAAGGTGACATTTTACTGTTTTATGGATTTATTACATTATTTTTAATTCCATTTATAAATCGCAAACCAAAAACATTAGTTATTTGGGCTAGCGTATTGTTTGTATTAACAACCGCTTTAACTTATGGTTCAGATGAAATATCAGCAAAAGATGACAAAGAAATGGCCGTATATATTGATAAAGCAAATACTACCTATGCAAATGGAAGCTATCAAGAAATTTTCGACTTTCGATTAAACGTCATGCCTCCTGACATAGATGACCCAGTTATGATTTATATAATGATTTTATTTGCACCGTTATTTTTTGCACCATTATTTCTTTTAGGTATGGCGCTAGCGAAAAATCATGCATTTGAAAATATGCAAGATGAAAAGAAATGGTATATCCTCGGCTCATTATTTGTTCCAATAGGCATCACTTGTAAAAGCATTAGTTTTATCGATAGCCCATTTTCTTCTATATTGCTCGTAGGTGGCTCAATGGTGTTAGCAGTTGGTTATATTTGTTTTACTACTCTACTATTTCATTTCCGACCTATTCAACGTCTGTCTATCGCTTTTGAAAGTGTGGGGAAATTATCGCTTACCAATTATTTATTACAAACGGTGATTTGTACGACCGTGTTTTACGGTTATGGACTAGGTTTATTTGGCAAATTGGGCGTTTTTGGCGGCGTTATTTTGGGAATTGCAGTATATAGTTTGCAATGCATATTAAGCATTGTTTATTTAAAGAAATTTAAACGAGGCTCATTTGAAGCGTTGTTACGTATGTGGACAAATTGGTCTTGGACTGGACGCATTAAACAGAAAGGGAGTATGTCCTATGAATAGTGAAACGAAAGAAGATTTCTCAGACACTTGGTGGTTTCTTGGCATTTGTGCAACAGCAACTGTAGTCTTAACAATTTTTGCATTTTAAGCGTCATTATTTTCTTGGGAACTACCGTAAAATAAATAAATATATGGCATCACACCTGCTAGATTTGTCATTCGTGTTCATACGTCCCCTGCTGTATACTTGATACATACAAACAGCTTAGGGGGCGTTTTAGTGCTTCAGCGAATAATTATTACAGGCTATAAACCACATGAGCTTGGCATTTTCAATGATAAACATCCTGGTATCTCCATTATCAAAAAAGCTTTAGAAAATCGCTTGAGAAATCTTTTAGATGAAGGTTTAGAATGGGTCATTATCAGCGGACAACAAGGTGTTGAAACATGGAGCGTAGAGGTTGTCTTAACATTAAAAGAGGAATTTCCTGACTTAAAATATGCAGTTATCACACCATTTTTAGAGCAAGAAAAAAATTGGCAAGAAATGAAACAAGAAAAATATTTGTCACTAGTAGCACAGGCAGACTTTGTAACAAGTGTCACGAAAAAGCCGTATGAGGCTCCTTGGCAGTTTACAGAGAAGGACAAGTTTATTATTCAAAATTCGGACGGTTTGTTACTTGTTTATGATGAAGAAAACGAAGGCTCTCCGAAGTATATCAAGCACTTGGCAGAAAAATATATGGAAACCCACGACTATACGCTTCTAACCATTAATTCCTATGATCTTCAAGTAATCGCAGAGGAAATGCAACAGCAAGATTGGTAGATTACCCTATCCCTCCCCTACAAGTTACATTTCTTCATTCTTCACTATAGATAAATATTGATATAATTTTCTGACAATTTTATAATAGAGAGAATAGTTAGGAATCTTGAAAGGAGCTGTTGACATTTGAATAGAAAAATCGAAATGACCCTTGAGTCTTCACCAGTGAATGTCTCACACGATACGTATCGCCGAGAGTGCCAGTATACGCGAGGAATTCATATTGAGGAACAGGAGTTTAAAGCCATTTTAAACTCGATGTGCCACGATTCGCGCCTATATTTTGATTTTCACAATCCACGTAAAGAGGTGAAAAAGGGAACTTATTTAAATGGACACTCCGGTTTAGCACGAAATATTTATGATTACTATAAAATTCATTACAACATTGAAGTAACTGACATTATAAACGGCAAAGACTTTTATGTAAAAATTATTTAACTGGGTGCCAGTCACTCAAACAATTCTCAAACAATTATCCTGAAAAACAAAAACTACACCATTACTTGTCTAGCAAGTTAGGTGTAGTTTTTAGTTTGCCAATTAATATCTTATTTCCACAATCCGTTTTGCACCATTTTTTCTTTATTACGGAAAGCAACTAAGACAGAAACAATATTCATGATTAACATAATTACAATAATATATAAAACAGCTGTGTAGCTTCCTGTGAAATCAAAAATATAGCCATACGCTGGAAGTGCAATAATTCCCGCTACTGCCAAACCGATTGAAACTGTCGAATAGATTTGACTGTAATTTTTATTACCAAATAAAGCAGAAGTAATAGCAGGCGCTAATGTTCCTATACAAGCTGTGACAAATCCGAAAAGACCAACAGCTACAACGATCGCAATTGTACTTTCAACAAAGAAGAGCAATAAAATCATAGACACTAAACCAATAGACATGGCGATAACAGTCGTATTTTTAGCACCAATTTTATCAATTAAATAACCGAAAATAATTGACCCTAACAGTACACCAACCATTAAAGCAGCCATCACATTACCAGTAAACTTCACACTAAATCCTTGATTTACAAGGTATGTTGGAATATGGATTGAAAAACTTGCTATTGATGTAATAATGAAGAAGAACAGAATTAACAATGAAAATGACAACGATTTTTTAGCATCCGCAAACGAGATTCCCGTATTGCTAGTATCCGTTTCTACTTTCTTCTCTACATTGTTATTGTCCACTGCACCATAAGGTAATAGCCCTTTTTCTTGTGGTGATTTTCTTAAAAATAGCATAATTGTTGGAACGATAATTATAATCGCTGCAACACCTACAATAATATATGCACTTCTCCAACCTTGAGTGGCAATTAAGTTACCAATTAAAGGTTGTGTAAACGCCCCGATTAAACCACCAGAAGCAGTAATAATACCTAATGCTAGTCCACTGCGTTGTTTAAACCATTGATTGACTAAAACAGGTCCTGCCAATACTGTAATTAATACGCCACCAACAGCTAATGGCATTGCAAGGATATACCATCCCCATACAGAACTCATCATACCGAATAAAGCAAATGCACCCGCTTGTAAAATAATTGCAATGCTAAGTAACATACGTGTATCATACTTCGCCATTAACTTCCCGCCAATCGGTAAAAATACCATTGTAACGATAGATGAAATACTTAGATATAACGTTAAATTACCCAGACCTACACCAATGTCTTCAGATACTGGTGATAGGAATAGTCCTGCCGAACTGTTTAATCCTGACTTTGCTAAACCAACTGAAATACATAAACCTAGTAATACTAGCCATGCAAAGTGAAGCCTTTTCTTATTAGCACTCATTTCTCTATTTCTCCTTTTATATAAACGACTTTATTTTACACAAAACGTCAAATTTCGCCATTTGGATACCAATTGGCACATATGCAATGATTGAAAAGATATTTTGTTATATATTTGCATTACTTAACTTGTCCATTAGCTTAAGCTATTGCACATGGTTCAAGTAAGAACTACTTCATAAAAAGAATGAACGGCTTCCTTGTTTAAAGAACAAATGCAGAGGAATCCTTGTACATAGATTGTCTCCAAAAAGCTACTACTTTCTTTTTATTAAGTCTGCGGTAGCTTACTTGTCACAATTCTGCAAGCGAATTCGCAGTTGACCATTTATCCTCTAAAACCGCGCTGTATTAGACTTTATCCTGCTTTCTTGCCACATAATCACCTCCAATAAATGTGAAACTTTTGTGACCTGCAATTTATTTTAACATTAAACTGTTTAATATTAAATTAATTAATTTCACAGAAAATTTATTTATTGAACGAGAAATACTTGCCATAACATTTTCTCTCTAATTGAAAATTTATTTTTGCAATTTCAATATTGATTCCGTAGGTAGTTCTAACTAACATCGGTAAAAATTGAAAATAATTCTTTACTACTTCCAGTTAAAATAACTATAATCAATCTTAATAACTAGTTTAAAGGTAAACAATCCCCTTAATTAGTATAAATTAAACAGGAGGTCTTCAGTGCAATATGATTGAGCAATTAAAATTAATGGACTTGAAAAATAAAAACAAGCTGATGCTTTTCACTTATTTAGCTTCGACAATTTTAGGTTTAGTCGGTACATTATCTTTAAAACCGGATTTTTGGATTATCTTTTTCTATAGTGTTCAAATAATTTTTTATCCTTTGTTATACATAGTCAGTAATCGATATAAAAAAGAGTATGTCTTCCCCTACTTGATAGTAATCATTATGAATATCTTTAATATTAGTTTAGTCATGATTTATGGTGGGGAATTATCCACTGCTCTTTCTATTTTTTTCTTTGCTATCTTCTCTGCTGTTCAATTTAATACCAAAATATTTAGCATCGGCTATAGTTTAGGATTTATAACGCTTGGTTTAATTTATCTCTTCCCTAAACCTGAATTTGCTAGTGAAAAAATGACTTCTTTTGTTATCATTTATTTGTTTATTGGATTTCTGTTAACAATCTTAATACGTATGAATCAAAATCAATTTAAAAAGTTACAAGCTTATAGTGAAATCGCAGAAGCTGATGCAAAAACAAAAGAAGAACATAAACTTCATTTAGAACGGGAAATCGCTATTATTGCTGAAAGCATTAGTAAAATTAACGAAAAAGTTCAATTTGGTTTAAGATCGCAAGAGGAAATTCAACTAGCCATGAATGAAGTTTCATCAGGGAGTATGTTACAAAGTGAGCAAATATCTAAAATAGCGGACAGTGCACAAAGTAACTTAGCAGCAATCCATTCTATGAATGACATAACAGTTCGTTTAATAGATGACTCTATTCAATCTAGCAACTTAGCGGTTGAAGGACAAAATAAAATAAATCATCTTACAACAGAGATGAATAGTCTGCAAAATGTGATAACCAACTTAAGTGAAAACTTTAAAACTTTAACGGAAAAAATTGAAGAAACAAATCAGTTTGCCAATGATATTCAACAAATAACAGAACAGACAAATTTATTGGCATTAAATGCTTCTATTGAGGCGGCTCGTGCTGGGGATGCTGGAAAAGGATTCTCTGTTGTGGCGCAAGAAATACGAAATTTAGCGGATTTAACGAATAATCTTACTGTCAAAATCAGTGAAAATTTAACGGATGTCAATACAACGAATAAATTAGCACAGGTGAACATGACAAAAAGTAGCGACACATTGCATCAAAGTGTCGAATCTACAAAGTTAGTTAATTCAAACTTTATTCAATTAAGCGATATTTTACATTCATTAAAAATAAAATTTAATGAATTTGAGCATTTATCAAATGAAGTAGCTGTGAACAGCAAAAATGTTGACTCGTCGACAAATGATTTTGCTGCCATTATTGAGGAAGCCACTGCCACCTTACAACAAATGAATGCATCAATTGAAAACATCACAGCTGACAACCATATTATTGCAAAGTACATTGATGACACAGCCAAAAGCACTGAAAACATAAAAAATACTTATTGACTGTACAAAAGAGAAAAAGTGCTAGATTGACTTCAATCAATCTAACACTTTTTTGCTATGTTTGTTATGTTCGAAACTTATTTTTACAAGCCTATAAGTCCGAAACTTGTGCACTAACCGCTTTATTATTATACATTTCTGTATCCAACTCTTTCGTTACACGTGCTGTGGTAACACCTGCTGTCATTGACCCACTTACATTTAGAGCCGTACGCCCCATGTCGATTAATGGCTCAATTGAAATCAAAATACCGGCAAGTGCAACCGGTAGGTGAAGCGCTGATAGCACAAGGATAGCTGCAAATGTTGCACCACCACCAACACCTGCTACACCGAACGAACTTATTGCTACCACTGCAATAACTGTAATGATAAATACAGGATCAAGTGGATTAATGCCGACAGTTGGTGCAATCATAATTGCAAGCATTGCAGGATATACACCAGCGCATCCGTTTTGACCAATTGATAAACCAAATGAACCTGCGAAGTTTGCTATCCCCTCTGGTACACCAAGTCTACCAGTTTGCGTTTTAATATTCATAGGTAAAGTCCCCGCACTTGAACGTGAAGTGAAGGCAAATAACAGTGTTTCAAGTGATTTTTTTAAGTACGTAAACGGATTTAGACCGCTTAATGAAATAATTAGTAAATGAACAAGGAACATAATAATTAACGCAACGTAAGAAGCAATAACAAATTTACCTAAGTTGTAAATTGCCCCAAAATCAGATGTTGCGACCGTACGTGCCATAATGGCTAAAATACCATATGGTGTTAAGCGTAAAACAATTGTTACAACACCCATTACTAATGCATGCACTGCATCAATGCCTTTTTTAATGGTTGCAGCCATCTCACCATCTTTACGTGCGACACGTAAATAAGCAAAACCTAAAAATGCTGCAAATATAACAACTGCAATTGTAGATGTTGAACGAGCACCTGTTAAATCAAGGAATGGATTCGCTGGGAATAATTCTATAATTTGCGTTGGTAAATCAGGTGCAGTCATGCCCGTTGTCTTTTCTTCTATATATGCCCCACGCTCTGTTTCAGCGTCTCCTTGCATAATTTGAGTAGCATCTAAATCAAATATTGTAGCCGAAAGAATCCCTACTGCGGCTGATACTGCTGTAGTACCGATTAAAATTGCTAAAATTAAAGCGGCCATTTTGCCAAAATTTTTGCCAATTGTCATTTTCGTAAAGGCAATCAAAATAGAAATAAATACTAGAGGCATTGCCACCATTTGTAACAGTTTCACATAACCCGTACCAATAATGTTGTACCAAGATGTTGTCTTGGTTAAAACTTCTGAGTCAATACCGTAAAACAATTGCAGCCCTAGACCTAGTGCGATACCTAAACCTAGACCAGCAAAAACACGATTTGAGAATTTCACGTGTTTTTTATTCATAATAACTAAAATTCCAACGCAGACAAGTAACAGTGCTACGTTCAGAATGACTTGTAAAGTTGACAATAGAAAGCCTCCTAAGATGTTTTATTAGAATGTAAATCGAATTATATACCTATAATACCTATTATTCAAGTATGTTTTATTAAGATTAAGATTTTTAAACATGTAAGCGGTTCAATTTCTTTGATTTAACAATTGAAAAGGACTAAAATCAAATTAGTTTAATAGTAAACTTATATTGAAAGAGGAGAATAATTATGGGTAAATTGCAAAATAAAGTGGCTATTATTACAGGTAGTGGAGCAGGAATCGGTAAAGAAATTGCGCGTAAATATGCACAAGAAGGGGCAAAAGTTGTTATTGCTGACTTCAATGAGGACGCATTAAATGCTACTGTGAATGAGTTTAATGAAGCTGGTTTTGAGGCATTTGGTGTCAAAGTAAATGTTGCGGTAGAAAAAGATATTCAAAAAATGATGGCTACTACGGTGGCTCATTTTGGTCGTATAGATATTTTAGTCAATAATGCCGGAGTTGGTGACAATATGCAGGCGGCGGCAAATGTTGAAGATGCGGTTTGGCAACGTGTGATGGACATTAATGTAAGTGGTGTGATGCGAGCTATTCGACAAGTATTACCAATATTTATTGAAAATGGCGGTGGAACAATTGTCAACATGGCTTCCATTGCTGGATTAACAGGTGGCCGCGGTGGACTAGCTTATACTACAGCGAAACACGCAGTTGTAGGTATGACAAAAAATATTGCCTCCCACTACGGTTCACAAAATATCCGTTGCAACGCAATTGCACCTGCACATGTAGAAACTGGCTTTGCAGCAGCCATGACGAATGTAGATCCATTTGGTATGCAACAATCTGTACGCGGTGTGCAACTTATGCCAAAAGCTGGTCAAGTTTCAGATATTGCTAATATTGCCCTATTTTTAGCTTCTGAAGATTCCGGCTTTATTAACGGTGTCGCTTTAGCGGCAGATGCTGGCTGGAGTGCTTACTAATAAAAAGCCTACCTCGTTTATAAGACGAGGTAGGTTTTTATGTTGTTCGCGGGTATATTACTTTATTTCGCGGGTATTTCCTTCTGTTCCGCGGGTAAACTACTCTATTTCGCGGGTATTTCCTTCTGTTCCGCGGGTAAACTACTCTATTTCGCGGGTATTCCTCTTTGTTCCACGGGTAAACTACTCTATTTCGCGGGTATCTCTCTGTTCAGCGGGTAATCTACCCTATTTCGCGGGTATCCCTCTGTTCCGCGGGTATACCATACTATTTCGCGGATATTTCCTTCTGTTCCGCGGGTAATCTACCCTATTTCGCGGGTATTCCTCTTTATTCCGCGGGTAATTCACCCTGCATCTTAAAAATTTAATGTATAAGGTAGGTTGCTTTGTCATTAATTAAATAACAGCTTCCACATATCTTTTTGCATTCCTTTTTTAATCGTGCTACTGCATCGGATAGTTGGTCAACTGAAGTAAATTGCTGGTATTCATTTGTAATAACAGCAATAGATAACGAAGTACATGTAAAACGCTCTAATTTTCCAGTCCTATTAGGAACTTGTAATTTTACTAAATCCTCTAGTTCATAAAAATCAATAATTTGCGCATCAAACTCTTCTATAATCGTTTGACAGATGATTGCGACTTCATAGTGTGGGAGTATAGCAACAAAATCATCGCCACCTATATGCCCTAAAAAATCTTCTCCAGCTGCAATATTTCTTTTGAGAACATCTGTTAAATACAGTAAAATTTTGTCTCCTTTATTAAAACCATAGGTGTCATTATACGTTTTAAAGTGATCCAAATCAAAATAAATGAGACTATATTTTTCAAGATGTAATGCAGCTTGTAATTTTTCTTCTATTAATTTATTACCAGGTAAGCTTGTTAGTGGGTTTAAAAAACTTGCAATCGCTACTTGCGTCTCTACAAGCTTTAACAACAGTTCTCTAATACTGACCACACCGAAATAGACACCTTTTTTAATAACAATAATATCATCATATAGGTCCTCTGCACGTCGGCTCATCGCCTCCGTGCTGACTTCAATAATAGGTGTGTCATAATCTACAATTAGAGGATTATCTTTAATAATCAGCTGGTTTTGTCGACCCATAAATAAATTATAGCCATAGCGTGTACCAATTTTTTGATAGAAATGTGTGCGGGTAATATGTCCAATTGGACTGCCATCTCGTACAACAACAACACTTCGCAATGATGGATTGCTTGTAAAAAGTAAATCTACATCTTTGTTTTTCACAAATTCATCAATACTAGGAACGTTTTCTGTGACTTCTCCTATCTGCATGGTCATCCACCCTTAATTCCCCCAATTGAATGTCTTTTGATGGCCTCCCTAACGCATACCCTTGTGCATAATGGATGCCAATGTCTTGCAAATAATTGATCTCCTCTTGCCGTTCTATGCCTTCTGCTATAATTTTTGTTCCAGCTTGCTCCGCATATTTCATAAGCAATGTAACAAGCTGCTGCTGCTCACTGTTTTTATCGATATATTGAATTAACGAACGATCCAACTTAATAAATTCAGGTTTTAAATAAATCAATGTTTTTAAACTATTATAGCCGGACCCCATATCATCCACTGCAATTCGATAACCCTGCGAACGATAATGTGATAATACCCTTTCGAACTCTACAAAATCTAACACAGCGCTGCGTTCTGTTAACTCAAAGACTACCTGCTGTGGTTTAATACCGAGCTCTTTTAGCAGTTGTAATGTTTCTCCACTATTATATTTTTTATCCAGTAATACATTAGGGTGGATATTAAGAAATAGGATATAATCTTGGTTCAGTAACTCCCCGTGAAGGCGCTCTTTGAAGCGTTGCAATGATAGGTTACGACAAAAGCATTCAAATAAAAACACGCAATCCGTTTGACCTACAAATTCATAAAATTGATCGACACTGTTAAATAAATCAGAGGGCGTTGGTCTATTTAATGCCTCAAATCCCATTGTTTGCTCTGTTTGTAAATCTACAATCGGTTGAAAAAAAGTATGTAAATCTTTTGTTTCGATAATTTTATTTAATGCTTTTAAACGTTTTATATATAAAGTATTACTTTGATGCTGTTCATATAGATGATTTAAATATAAGAATAAATTGCTTGTCTTTACGCTTTGTCTCACAACAGACTCCATTTTTTGCACCTCTTAAATTGGTTATTAGTATCCATTGTAAGCTTTAATTGTAAACGCTCTGTGAAGTAGTTGTAAAAAGAACGAAGTTGATTTCAGAATCATCAAGTGAAGGGATTGTACATGAACATAGTTATTTTTTGAACATAGGCTCTATGGAAACAATAAAATTTGCAATAAAAGACAATAACTATATTCATTTATCTTAAAATGATGGTACGATACTTAATAATAAATTACTGGAAAGGTAGCTAGATTCCATAATGAACGTAAAAAACTTTTTGCAATTGCCGATTACAAAGGATTTTACAGTCGTTGCAGGTAGCAACGGTTTACATAAACCTGTCCAAAATGTTGAAATTCTAGATTTTGAATTTTCGCCTGATATTCACACTGTTCGAGAAACGATATTTACACCAAATAGTGTAATCCTTAGTAGCTTATTATTTGCAAAACAACAGCCTGATTATTTAGTAAATGCTGTAAAAAATCTGATTCAGTTAGAAGCAAGCGCTTTAGCATATAAACCCGTTATTTATAACGAACTACCAGAGGAAGTACTCGCCTTAGCAAATGCACATCATTTCCCAATACTGCGATTTGGTGGGGATGAATTTTTTGAAAAAATTATTTTAGAAACAATGGCTTATGCAAAAACGCAAGACTATACATTCTTTCTAGAAACCATTATGAAACGTCTCATTAACGAAGATGTCTCTGCAGAACAAATCACATCTTTTTTACAACAATTGAACAAACCATTTGAAAAATATGTATTCGTAGCGAATTTTCAAATGCAAGCCGTATCGAATGCACAATGGATGCAACCTTTTTTGCAATTGGAACCACTATTAAAAACAGGCGTTATTTGTAAATATAAAAATAGCCTCTTTATCTTAATGACCAATCTATCACAGCATTTTCAATTTGAAAAATTTCTTAATGAATGGCTTACAATGTATGATATTTCGACAGACAAACTGACTGTTGGCTATAGCCAGGTGCATAGCACACAAATGGCACTTCACCTTGCAGTACGGGAAGCTTTCGCTGCCCGCTTAATGGCAGAAATTGATATGACCCCTACTTGTCATTACACACAGCTTGGTTCTGATAGTTTGCTTATTGAGCTACATCGCAAAGATCCTCAATTTGCCATGCATTATGTAAAAAACTATCTAGGGCCTTTACTTGATGAAAAGGTTGATACCGATTTCATCAATACCGCAATCACGTATATCGCAAAAAAGGGTAACATAAAAGAAGTAGCAGTTGCGCACTTCTGCCATCCAAATACTATCCGATATCGCATGACAAAAATCCGCCAATTGGTAGCACCGCAAGATAATGATTATGTTTTTTATGAACGCTTATCAGCAGCCGTTAAATTGTACTTATTACATAGCAAAATAGCAGAATAAATATTCGCTTTGGAATAAGTACAAAAAAACGCCTGAAAGTTTAGAAACAAAGTCAAAATATTTTCTTCCTTCTCATGCTATTCTTATTGGAGTTAGGAGGAAGAAAGATGAAACAATACATAGCTGATGGCATGTTGCTTACAACCGCTATCGTTTGGGGTAGTGGGTTTGTTGTTACAGCCATTGCACTAGAATATTTAACTGCTTATCAAGTGATGGCAGGAAGATTTATATTAGCTTCGATTATACTAACCGTCATTTTTGGATACAAATTAAAAAAAGCAACAAAATCAGTCGTTTGGAAAGGTGTTTTACTAGGCACGATATTGTATATTGCCTTTGCCCTTCAGACAGTTGGTTTACAATATACAACTCCCTCTAAAAATGCATTTTTAACCGCTGTTAATGTAATCGTTGTTCCACTTATTGCTTATGCCGTCTATAAACGCCGAATCGATGGTTACGAAATCATTGGCTCTATTATAGCGCTTGTTGGAATTGGCTGTTTATCATTACAAGGTTCCCTCACAATGAATATAGGAGATGCCCTTTCTCTAGCATGTGCTGTTGCCTTTGCTTTCGATATTTTTTGTACAAACCTTTTTGTACAAAAGGAAGATGCAATCGCTCTTACCATTGTGCAGTTTATAACAGCATCCGTTATCGGTATCTTGGTCGTCGTCAGTCAAGGCGATATCCCTACTAATCTTGAAAAAGAAGCAATCTATTCAATCATTTATTTAGGGATTTTTTCAACTACTATTGCGTACCTTTTTCAAAATGTGGCCAATCAATATACAACTGCTACAAAGGCAGCCATTATCTTGTCAACAGAATCCTTTTTCGGTATGGTGCTTTCGGTAATATTTTTGCATGAAGTACTGACAGGCAGAATGGTGATAGGCGCAGTATTAATTTTACTAGCTATTTTAATTGCGGAAGTAAAACCCGCCTATCCAAAAAAGCGGATGATGAATAACTGACCTTAACGCTCACCTATTAATAGTTTCAGTGTTTACTGAAGCTATTTTTTATTTTGCATAACTGGTTATCATACTTGTCGTAATACCCACTACTAACACAGTAATTATGGAAAGGATTAATGTATTAGAAGATAATAGAAACCCACCTAAAACAATAACAATCGAATCAATAAAAAAAATAAGAATCCCCACATTAATGCCTGTTTTATCACTTAAAAACTGTGCAACTAGATCTGTTCCACCAGTGCTTGTCTGAAAGCGAAGCATTAAACCGATGCCAAAACCTACTAAAATCCCTCCAAAAATTGCACTATAAATCGCATCGATTTGAATTATATTTCTTATAGGCCTAAACAGGTCAATGATAAAAGACGAGCCAATTAACCCATGTACACTATTATAGAAATAAGCTCTGTATTTAAACCAAGCTATAACAAATATTGGAATGCTTAAAATAATAATCATAAGTCCGATTTTTAGTTGATACAAATAGTACAAAATAAGCGCTACCCCTACAACGCCTCCATCTAGTATTTGGTACGGTGTTAGAAATAGATTAATGCCTAATGATATACAGATACTACCTATTATGATGACCAAGCCTTTCTTCAGAAAAAACATACAACCCCCCTCCGAGACTAAGCATGTCTTATAGTATGAAAAAATTGATTTGAACATGTTTGTGGACTTTAGCTAACCACCAAGAGCGTGGGGCAAAAGAGAAAAGGTGTTAGATTGATGGCAGTCAATCTAACACTTTTTTGCTGTGCCATTGTTGTTCCCTTCGGCGGTGCTTTCCGCAGGCATACACGTAAGCCGCAATCCTCGCTAACGCGCGGAATGCCAGCGTCTTACGATGTGTGCGTTCCCACAGGAGTCACGCCTTCGCTACCAACAACAAGTGAACCCTTCTAAATTTTTAACACCTTTCCTCTGTTCCTTAAAGGGATATTTAGATTGAAGACAGAAGCTGAACTAGCCTCCTACCTTATTAATTTGAGGAGAGATGTATTACTTGCCAAGGAGCTAAAAATATAGATGCAGAAGATATTATGCAACAACTAAATCATGCTATCCTAGAAAAAAGAAAAACTATCCAAACTAAAGGATAGCGTCCCTTTTTATTAAGTTGAAAACTTTAATTTGCACATGCTTTTACCAACAAAATAATAACGATGATCATGATAATGGAACCAATATTAACTAAACACCCTTTGCTAGGTGAACCAGTATGCGCTTGTGCCGATGCACTGTTCAAAGCACCTCCAGGGTTTTTTCGCTGTTCTTTCGCTTTTAAATTTTCTCGTTCTTGTTCTGACATGAAAGCCCCCCTTTTTTCAAATTGAACTTCCTCTTCCTTCTTCATAGTATCATTTCCAACAACCAATTCTGCATAAAATCAGAATATTCATTATTTAACTATATTGCAGATTAATGAAGAGAAAAGATAAAATGTTTAGACTTCGCAATTTTTAATTTAAAAAATATTCTATTGAAATATATATGTATTGGTTATATACTACAATCGATAGTGATAATCATTATCAATTATTTTGTTAATAGGAGTGTTATTCTAATATGAATTCAAAGCGTTACTTTTCATTATTTACAATGTTATTTATAGCTATTTTTTCTTTAGCTTTAGCTGGATGTGCAGAAAAAGAGTCCGGTGCTGCATCTAGTGATTCAAAACCAGAATCCGATGCTAGTGATACACAGTATCCAATTGTTATTAAGCACGCTTTTGGAGAAACTGTAATCGATAAAAAACCTGAACGCGTTGCAACGATTGCTTGGGCAAACCATGATGTCGCATTAGCACTTGGTGTTGTGCCAGTGGGCTTCTCTGCTGCAAACTACGGCGTACAGGATGATAGTGGTATGCTGCCATGGACAGCTGACAAGTTAAAAGAGTTAGGTGAAGAAAATCCTAATATTTATCAAGATACGGATGGTTTAGATTTTGAGGCAATTGCTGATTCAAATCCAGATGTAATCTTAGCTGCCTATTCAGGTATTACACAAGAAGACTACGATACATTAAGTCAAATTGCACCAGTTGTGGCGTACCCAGAAATTCCATGGGTTATTTCATGGCGCGACCAAATCCTATACAATGCAAAAGGTATGGGTATGGAAAAGGAAGGCAAACAATTGATTGCTGATACAGAGAAGTTAATTGCTGATAAGGCAAATGAATTACCAGAATTAAAAGGCAAAAAGGCTGTATTTGCTTCGTTCAATGCAACTGATTTATCTAAGTTTTATATTTATACGCCTGCAGATCCTCGTGGTGAATTTTTAGAGGAATTAGGTATGGAATATCCACCAAGTATTAAAGAGCAAGTAAAAGATGACTCTAGCTTCTATATTGAGTTAAGTGCTGAAAATGCAGATGCTTTAAAGGATGCAGAAATTTTTATTACATATGGGGATGATAAAACTTTAGCTGCACTTCAAGCTGACCCTATTTTAGGAAAAGTGCCAGCAATCCAAAATGGTTCAGTCATTGTCATTACTGATAATACGCCATTAGCTGCCGCAGGTAATCCAAACCCATTATCAATTCAATATACAATTGACGAGTACTTAGCATTAATCTCTGATGTTGCGAAAAAGCTGAAATAATATGATGAATACTTCCGTTTCAGAAAATAAGCATGTATGGATGCCACGTAACTTCGGCAAGCTGATTATTTTGCTCGCCTTATTGCTTTGTCTAAGTGTGATGGCATCGCTTATATTTGGTTCTCGGATGATTACTTGGACGCAACTTCTGGATGGTCTATTCCATTCAGAAGTCGCTTCTCATGAGGCAAGTGTTGTTCGACAAAGAGTTGTTCGAACAATTTTTTGTTTTATGTGTGGTGCCGCTTTAGGTGTATCGGGTGCATTAATGCAGTCTGTAACGCGCAATCCAATTGCGGACCCAAGTATACTAGGTGTAAATACAGGGGCATCCTTATTTGTTGTTTGTGGGATTGCCTTTTTTAATATTAGTTCCGCTAATCAATATATTTGGCTGGCCATCGCAGGTGCAATGCTTACCGCTATTTTTGTCTTTACTGTTGGTTCAATCGGGAGTGGCGGCGCAACACCAATCAAACTCGTCTTAGCCGGCGCTGCTACAAGTGCCATACTGTCTTCACTCGTTGTGCCCGTTATGATTCCACGTACGAAAGTAATGGACCAGTTTAGATTTTGGCAAGTTGGTAGTGTAGGTTCTGGTAGCTGGGATCATATCTCACTGTTTATCCCATTTTTAATAGTTGGACTTTGTATTGCTATCTTTTCTGCGCCAGCATTGAATGCGCTAGCATTAGGAGATGATGTAGCGACTGGCTTAGGTGTTAAAACGGGGACAATTCGCCTGCTCGCTTCATTTGGCGGTGTGTTATTGTGTGGTGTGGCAACAGCATTAGCTGGACCGATTGGGTTTATCGGTTTGTTAGCGACGCATTTAATTCGATTAATTATTGGCCCAGACGTGCGCTATGTTATTCCACTTTCAGCATTTGCTGGGGCAATTATTTTAACCATTGCTGATGTGTGTGGAAGACTATTAGGGAGTCCGAGCGAGCTTGAAGTAGGTATTGTAACTGCCTTCATTGGAGCTCCCCTATTAATTTTTATTACAATGAAAGCGAAAATGCGTGCATTATGATGAATGAAACAATGATGTCTATTTATAATTCAAGAATGAAACGAAAACGTCGTTTCCTACTTATGACATGTTTGCTAGCACTTATTTCAATTGTACTTATGGGTTTGATGCTCATGTTAGGCAATACCATTTATCCGGTAAAAGATGTTGTCAGCGTACTTTTAGGTGAGAATGTCAAAGGCGCTTCCTTTGCAATCGGCGCAATCAGATTACCCCGAATGATCGTCGGACTATTTGCTGGCTTTGCATTTGGTGCTGGGGGCTACATTTTCCAAACAATGTTGCGCAATCCATTAGCCAATCCAAATGTAATTGGCATCACTGCTGGGTCAAGTGCTGCTGCTGTTTTTTGTATTATTGTCCTGCATGCGAGTAATGCACTTGTCTCGATTGCCTCAGTAGTTGGCGGTCTTTTAACTGCTATCGTTATTTTTATTTTATCTAAAGGTAGCTCTTTTTCAATTGGTCGATTAATTTTAATTGGTATCGGTATTCAAGCAATGTTAAATGCGTTTATTTCTTATTTAATGGTAATTGGTAATACGCATGACCTACCTTCTGCTATGCGTTGGTTAAGTGGCAGTTTGAATGGGGCGAAAATGGAAAACCTCTATCCATTAATCATAGCTGTTTTAATTTGCACACCCATTGTTCTTTGTTTGGCTAGTCGATTAGAAATATTAGAGCTTGGCGAACTAGCAGCGACATCACTCGGTGTTGCTCCAAACAAAACGAGGTTGGTGCTATTACTTAGCTCGGTTTTAATGATTGCGTTAGCTACAGCAGCTGCTGGACCAATTGCCTTTGTTGCATTTCTAGCAGGTCCTATTGCCAAAAAGATTGTTGGTGTAGGCTTTTCAAATATCGTGCCTGCAGGCTTAATTGGCGTTATTTTAGTATTGGCCGCAGATTTAATCGGTCAGTTTGCATTCGATACCAGATATCCTGTTGGCGTAATTACGGGGATTATTGGTGCACCGTATTTAATTTATTTATTAATTCGTATCAATCGAAAAGGAGATTTATAATATGAAGCCAACACATACATTTCGAGCGGAGCAAATTACTGCTGGTTACGACAATAAAACGATTTTACAAGACGTTAGTGTAACGATTCCTAGCAATAAAATAAGCATAATTATCGGAGCCAACGGTTGTGGAAAATCCACGCTACTAAAAACGTTGGCACGACTCATTACGCCGACTTCAGGGCAAGTAACGTTAGATGGGCAAGCTATTCAAAAAATGCCACCGAAGCAACTTGCCAAAATACTTGGCTTGTTACCACAAAGCCCTATCGTTCCAGAAGGAATAACAGTTGCGGATTTAGTTGGTAGAGGGCGCTTCCCCCATCATAGCTTTTTAAAAGGTTGGTCTAAAAAAGATTATGAGGCTGTCGCAGAAGCGATGGAAATGATGAACATTACAGAATTTGCTGATCGCCATATTGATGAATTATCAGGTGGGCAAAGACAGCGCGTATGGATTGCCATGGCATTAGCGCAACAAACAGATATTTTATTTTTAGATGAGCCAACAACGTACTTAGATATTACGTACCAAGTAGAAATTTTAGATTTACTGACAGATTTAAATCGTAAATATGGCACAACGATTGTCATGGTGTTACACGACATTAACTTATCAGCACGTTATGCAGATTATATATTTGCCCTACATGAAGGGAAGCTCGTGGCAGAAGGACCGCCATCTGACATTATTACTAATTCATTAATTAAAGATATATTCGCACTAGACTGTATGGTAATCGAAGACCCCGTTTCGAACTCACCATCCGTCGTGCCAATCGGACGACACCACAACCACACTGACAGCATAGCGCTGAAAGCAAAATCATGCTAACGAAATCGCAAGCCGTTTTATTGACAAGACAAGGTAAATTGAACAGAAGTTTGACGCTTGTTTCATTTCCCTTGTCTTGTTTCTTTTTCTCATCAAACAATGCCACCTCCTTTTATCAGGAAGTGGCATTGTTTGATTTAAATTTCCCCATGCATTGGGTCATTTTTATGCTTTGGCCCAATCATGTTAAATAAAATGTTTAAGATAATCGCTGTAACCGAACCACAGACAATACCATTTGACGTAAGAACCGATACGTATGATGGCAGTTCCTTGAAAATATCTGGAACAACCGATACACCTACACCAAGGCCAACTGCAATCGCTGCAATCATGGCGTTTTCCGCTGATTCATTCATCACAGGTACAAGCATCCCCATACCTTGTGTAATAACCATACCGAACATCGCCAACATTGCCGCACCAAGTACTGGTGTTGGAATAATTGTTGTGAGTGCTGCGATTTTTGGTAAGAAGCCAAGTGCTACTAGTAAACCACCTGTGATGTAGATGACTTTGCGATCTTTTACGCCAGACATACGCGTAAGTCCTACGTTTTGTGAGAATGTAGTATATGGGAAGGCATTGAAAATACCACCAATAACAGAAGCAAGACCTTCTGAACGATAACCACGTGCTAAATCTTTTGAATCTAGTTTTTTACTGCAAATATCGCTCAGTGCAAAATAGACACCGGAAGATTCTACTAAAGAAACCATCGCGACAAGCGTCATCGTTAAAATCGCAGTCGCATCAAACGTCGGCATTCCAAAATAGAACGGTTGAACCATATGGAATACACCCGCATCTGACACCGGACTGAAATCCACTTTGCCCATAAATACGCCGAGCACTGTACCAACAACTAAGCCAATTAAAATTGAAATCGCACGCACAAAGCCTGTAGTAAAACGGTAAACGACTAAAATAATTACTAATGTAATAAATGCTAAAGCAACATTAGAACTCGATGCAAAGTCTTCTGCACCTTGTCCACCCGCCATATTGTTCAATGCAACTGGTAATAAAGAGATACCAATAATGGACACAACAGAACCTGTTACAACTGGTGGGAAGAATTTTACAAGCTTACCGAAGAAGCCTGCAATGACCATAACGATTAAACCTGATGCAATAATGGAGCCATAAATGTCTGTAATACCTTGTTCAGGGTTTGTCCCAATTGCAATAATTGGACTTACTGCTGTAAAGGTACATCCTAGAACTACTGGTAAACCAATACCGATAAATTTACCTGAATACACTTGAAGTAATGTTGCGATCCCACACATCATAATGTCAATCGCTACTAAATAAGTCATTTGCTTTGAATCAAAACCTAAAGCGCCACCAATAATAAGCGGAACTAAAATCGCACCTGCATACATCGCAAGTAAATGTTGAATAGCTAGCGTCGTTGACTTAAAGGCATTCATTACGCGCGATCCTCCGTTGCAAATGTTACTTTGCCGTCTTCTAAAGAATCCACAATTGCTAATGATTCAACGCGAACACCTTGCTCACGTAATAATTTACCACCGTCTTGGAAGCCTTTTTCAATCACGATGCCGACACCGACAACATGAGCCCCTGCTTGCGCTGCAATATCTAGTAAGCCTTTTACCGCTTCACCATTTGCTAAGAAATCGTCAACAATTAAAACATTGTCATCTTCACTTAAAAAATTACAAGATACTGAAATATCATTCGTTTCGTTTTTTGTGAAAGAATGTACTTTTGACGAATAGAGATTGTCTGATAATGTTAAAGATTTACGTTTACGGGCAAATACTACCGGTGCACCGATTTCAAGACCTAACATTACAGAAGGTGCAATTCCTGAAGATTCAATTGTTAACACTTTTGTAATGATTTCATCAGAGAAGCGATTTGCAAACTCGTGCCCAATTTCTTTCATAAGCTGTGGATCGATTTGATGATTTAAAAAAGAATCAACTTTTAATACAGACGAAGATAAAACTTTACCTTCCTGCATAATTTTGTCATGTAATAACTTCATTGCTGCTTTTCCTTCTTTCATAAAATAATAAAAACGCTGAATACTTTGATTCCATTCATCTACGAGTGGAGCAAGGCATTCAGCGCAAAAACGTCGAAACTAATAGAAAACATCATCGCTAGTATGAGTTTTTCTAAAGCAATGCTACCCATAGTCGATTCATTTACGGTAAATCGGTAGAAACTTACGAGCCATATTCTCGCTATTATATGAGTGAAACAGTATTAAGCTGGTTGAACTTTCTTATTATAAATATCCATTTTTATAATTTCAATATGAATATGCATAATAAGCAGATGCATATCTTCTTTCGGCAGATGCTTATATCTACCACTGAAAAAAGTTTAAATTTTCGGAATTTAATGGTATTTACACATTATTTCATGGTAAACGTTCGTGTTTTGCAATCAATGCTCTGATTATATCAGACTATTTTCGACCTTGCTAGTCATTATTTAGATAAATGGAAAGGTACTGTCATAATGACGACATTTTTGTGAAATAACAGCGATGTACGAATTAATAGACTCGATTGATTGTGTAGCATATGATGCCAACCTTTCTTCGGTAAAAACTGTGGAATGACCACAGTTACTTGATAGCCCGTTTTCGCATATTGGTGCTCTACCTTATCAATAAATTTTTTTAAAGGTTGCGTAATGCTTCGATATGGCGAATAGTACGTAACGAGACGTATATCGGGTTGCCATGCCTTCCACTTCTCTTCAAAAGCTTTGGCATCAGCCTGATCAAATGCTACATAAAAGGCTATAATTTTTTCTACATTCAATGATTGCACATAATGCAGTGAATTTTCTACCACTTTCGTAATCCCCGCTACCGGTACAATAAAAACATTTCCATCTACTATCGGCAATGCTTCTCCATTTAGTCGTAGTTGCTCTCCGACTGCATTGTAATGTTGCTTAATGCGATGGAACATCCAAATAATCATTGGTAAAAAGATAAATACTGGCCATACTTGAGGTAATTTTGTAACAAAGAACATCATCGCCACTACAAAGGAAATGGCTGCACCTATTGTATTTATAACGAATTTCATCACCCAACCATTTGGCTTTTCACGCCACCATTTTCGCATCATTCCAGTCTGCGCTAATGTAAATGGTATAAAGACACCTACTGCATAAAGAGGAATTAAATGCTCTGTAGCACCATCGAACAACACAATAAGGACAATCGCTGCTAATCCGAGCATCATAATCCCGTTAGAATAGCCAAGGCGATCTCCACGAATTTGAAAAATTCTTGGTATAAAGCCGTCTCTTGATAAATTGACTGCGAGTAAAGGGAAGGCTGAATAACCCGTATTGGCAGCAAGCACTAAAATCATAGCTGTCGTACCTTGCACGATATAATAAAAAACATTGCGTCCAACACTCGCTTCGGCAATTTGTGAGACAACCGTTGCCTGAGCGTTTGGTACAACTCCGTAGAAATAGGCTAAGGACACAATACCAATAAACAGCACGGCTAATATACTCCCCATTGCTAATAGCGTTTTCGCTGCATTATTTGGTGCAGGGCTTTTAAAATTCGGGATAGCATTGGATATCGCTTCTACGCCCGTCAATGCCGAGCTTCCTGAAGCAAAAGCCTTTAATAATAAAAACAAACTAATGCCCGCAACTGGCGTCCCGATTTTTGGATGCAACTCAGCAGGAACTTGCCCCGTTGCGACGTTATAGATACCTATTCCAATAAGCATTAACATCACAACAACGAACAAATATACGGGATACGCTAAAACGGATGCTGATTCTGTAACGCCACGTAAATTTAATAGTGTTAGGCAAATAACAAAAAACACTGCAATCGGTACATTATAAGCATGTAAACTTGGGAATGCTGATGTAATAGCATCTGTCCCCGCAGAAACACTTACTGCAACCGTTAAAATATAATCAACGAGTAATGACCCACCCGCTACAAGACCTGCATTAACGCCTAAGTTTTCGCGGGACACTACATATGCTCCACCACCATGTGGATAGGCGAAAATAACTTGTCGATAGGATAACGTGAGTGCCACAAGTAGCACCACTACACCTGCTGCAATCGGTAACGAATACCAAAAGGCAACCGTACTTACTGTCATGAGCACAAGTAAAATTTGCTCTGGTCCGTATGCTACTGATGACAATGCATCAGATGATAATATAGCCAATGCCTTTGTTTTACTAAGCTTTTGTTCCCCTAATGCATCGGATCTCAATGGTTTACCGATAACATAACGTTTGAATGAGGATTTCATTTTTAACACCTTCTAGATTTTTAGAGTGTGTTTCGCCTTTCTAAATCAATTACACCTTTGCATAATCGCTCTTTCTAGCTACTGGGGCTTTGGGTGCCAAATGACAACAAAAAACGTCTACAAGTCATCACTAAATACGACTTGTAGACGTTGTAACGTCTGACAAGCTCCAACTTTTCTGCTCTTAACGCTTACGAGGTTAGCTGTCGGATTCGAGTATGAGTAGCCCTACTCTTGTAAAGAGATTCACCCCAAGAATTGTAGAGACAATCCATCAAAATTGGGTCCCCCGCGTTTAGTTGCTTCAGCGATTTAGAAATTTGAAACTTTTATAATGATGTCATATTACGCCTGTATTAATAAAAAGTAAAGAACAGATTATACGGTTTTCGTAAATTTTTTCCTTATATGTAGAAGCCCATTACTGGTATACGTTTCGGATTATTTTTGCTGATTTCCATGGTTTTATCCGCGATTTAACTCACTTCAGCAGTGATTTCCCTTTGTTTTTTGGCAATGCTAAAAAAATTGAGCAAACTTCTTCACATTTTTCAGTTCTAGCTATAGAATAGTAGTATCATTATTTTCCTATAGGAAACTTTATTTCACTTACGATACTTTTTGAAACGAGGGAACAACATGGCCTATATACCGATTAATAAGTCGGCAGCCGAAGCTGTTTTAGATGGCGACATAAAAGGCTGGCAACGGATTTTACCCTTTCTAGGTCCGGCATTTATTGCAGCGGTTGCCTATATAGATCCCGGCAACTTTGCCACAAATATTACGGCTGGCTCACAGTACGGTTATTTACTTCTTTGGGTTATTGCCTTTTCCAACTTAATGGCTGTACTAATTCAATCTTTATCAGCAAAACTTGGCATTGCAACAGGAAAAAATTTGCCGGAAATAGCAAGAGAGAACTTTTCTAAAAAAACTTCAATATTTTTATGGATACAGGCTGAACTTGTAATTATCGCAACTGATCTTGCAGAGTTTATCGGTGCTGCCCTCGGTCTATATTTATTATTTAACATCCCAATGCTACCAGCGGCACTAATTACGGCAGTCGGCTCATTCGCCATTTTAGAGCTACAACGCAGAGGTTTTAGAGCTTTCGAAGCTGGTATTTCTGGTATGGTGCTAATTGTAGTGCTCGCATTTGCGTTCCAGACATTTTTAGCCCAACCAAATTGGGGTGAAGTGACACTCGGAATGCTGACACCACATTTCGATGGAGTCGATTCCCTATTACTTGCAACAGGTATTTTAGGAGCTACTGTTATGCCGCATGCAATCTATTTACATTCTTCCTTAACACAAAATCGCGTTATTGGTCGTAATGACAATGAAAAACGACGTATTTTCCGTTTCGAGTTTATTGATATTGTAATTGCAATGATTATTGCTGGGGCGATTAATATGAGCATGCTGATTATTGCAGCAGCGGTGTTTCATACGCAAGGATTAGTAGTTGAGGATTTAGACATTGCCTATAATGGATTACGAGATGCACTTTACCTATGGCAGCCGTTTCTTTCGTTGGTCTTCTTATTGCAGGGCTTGCAAGTTCTTCTGTTGGTACACTAGCAGGAGATGTTGTCATGCAAGGCTTTATCCAACGTAGAATTCCTCTCTATTTGCGCAGAGCCATTACAATGATTCCACCATTGGTCATTATTGCATCTGGCGTCAATGCAACCTATGCGCTTGTATTAAGCCAAGTAATCCTGTCATTCGGTATTGCCTTTGCGCTTATCCCGCTTGTGATGTTCACAAGTAAAAAGGACATTATGGGTAGCCTCGTCAATCACCGTATCACAACAACTCTTGGCTGGTGTGTCGTTGTCATCGTCGTAGCGTTAAATATCTACCTATTATGGGAAACGCTATTTGCTTAATATAATAAAGATGAAATAATAGAAAAAGTGTTAAAGTGACTGCGTCACTTTAACACTTTTTGCTATGACAATTAGCTGTTACTGCGAGGTTCATTGTCAAATAGATGTGTACAACAAAAATAAAAACTGCCCTAACATTTAGGACAGTTCTCATTATTATTTTTCCACTTTTAAATCGCATTTTTGTAGTGGAATCATTTTTGTTTTATGTTTTATTTTATAGCCTAGCCACAGTATAACAAAGAGTGGGATACCAATATATGAAACAAGCACGCCATACCAGTCAATTGAATCACCCGTGAATGCTGTATAGTTTTGGCCAATGACAACAATCATACATACGGTGAAAGCAAAGAGCGGACCAAATGGATATAGCTTTGCCTTGTATGGTAGTAATTTCGGATCCAGCCCTTGTGCTTCAAACGCTCGACGGAAGCGATAATGGCTAAAGGCAATACCAAGCCATGCAATGAAGCCTGACATCCCAGAAGCGTTTAGAAGCCACATATAGACAACGCCATCACCAAAAAATGATGCTAAAAATGCTAGACAGCCTACTGCCAATGTAAGCAGTAATGCATAAATTGGAATGCCACGACGGCTTAATTTTGTGAAAATTTTAGGTGCATGTCCATCTACCGCTAATTGCCATAACATGCGGGATGATGCATATAAACCAGAGTTACCTGCAGACAACATTGCAGTTAAAATAATTGCATTCATTAATGAGGCAGCAAAAGCAATGCCTAAGCGATCGAATACTAATGTAAATGGAGATACCGCAATATCTTCAGATAATAAACGCGAATCCGTAAATGGAATCAACATCCCAATCGCCGCAATAGCTAAAATATAAAATAAAATAATACGCCAGAAGACAGATTTTACAGCCTTTGGAATATTCTTTCCAGGGTCATCCGTTTCTCCAGCAGTGATACCTAATAATTCTGTTCCTTGGAACGAGAAACCAGCTGCTAAAAATATACCGAATGTTGCAAGGAAGCCACCATGGAATGGACCATCACTTATAAAGAAATTCGTGAAACCAACCGGTGCTTGCCCTCCTAAAATACCAAAAATCATCAATAGGCTGACGATAATAAAAACAACAACAGTCGCCACTTTTATCATGGCAAACCAATATTCACTTTCACCATAGCTTCTAACAGATAGTAAATTGAATGTTAGTACAATCACAATAAATACTACTGTCCATAGTGCAGAGGAACTGTCAGGAAACCAATACTTCATAATAAGCGAAACAGCTGCAATTTCTGCTGCAATTGTGATCGCCCAGTTATACCAGTAGTTCCAACCAAGGGCAAAGCCAAGTGCAGGATCTACGAATTTTGTTGCATACGTACTAAATGAACCCGATGACGGCATATAGGCTGCCATTTCGCCCAGGCTAGTCATTAAAAAGTACACCATTATACCGATTAATGCGTAAGCAAGTAGTGCACCACCTGGTCCAGCCTGTGCAATAGCGCCACCGCTTGCTAAAAATAGCCCAGTCCCAATTGTACCGCCTAATGAAATCATCGTAATATGACGGCTTTTTAATTCTTTTTCAGCTTCGGTGCTTTATGGTAAGCTGATTAACTTTTATCTCACTCACGTTAAAGCTTCCTTCCTTTTATAAGAGGCAAAAAAATGCCATCACATGAACGTTGTGATGGCTAAGTAAATCCTCTGTTTCTTCAAAATGATAGCGCAACACGTTGTCCAACGTGACAGTTCTGTTCCTTTCGGAGACAGCCCCAGCATGAGGTTTTCAAGTCCCCTCACACTTCGGCGATATTTCCTTTCAGCTAACATCTTTAATGCTTGTCATTTCCATTAGCGTACTCATAAATACCGCGACCTCTACCTCAATACAAACATGAGGCATATAATTATTAAATTTATGATGTCTCTTAGTTTAACATACGACCTTAGACATTTCAATAAAACCATTAATGTTCCGTATTTTATGAATTTTCTACTATTTTTAATAGTGTGATAAAGTGTTATAGTGGTTCGAATTATAATTGTTCTATCAGGGAGGTACAAGTTTTGACAACGAACGAACAATCTACTTATCCTAGCAAAAAGATTAACTGGAAGGGAACAACCCTACTGTTGGTCATCGGTGTAATTTTTCTAGCATCTACATTACGTATGCCCTTAACAGTTGTAGGTCCAATTATATCCTTTATACGTGAAGATCTCGGTATATCCAATGTACTTGCAGGCTTCCTTACAACGATACCATTACTTGCATTCGCAATAGTATCCCCTTTTGCACCAGTAGTTGCAAGAAAACTCGGACTTGAATTAACACTATTTTTATCAACAATTTTATTAGCAGTAGGAATTGTCCTGCGTTCACTTGGGACAACGGGATTACTCGTATTTGGTACAATGATTATTGGTGTCGCCATTTCATTCGGTAACGTCCTTATTCCAGGTCTACTAAAATTAAAATTTCCATATCATGTTGGTTTACTAATGGCGTTTTATACAATGTCTATGAATTTAACGGCGGGAATCGGTGCTGGTATTAGCTATCCTATAGCGAATGCAGTACTGGGCTGGCAAGGTGCACTTGCTATTGCCCTAGCGCTAGTCATATTAACAATTGTGATTTGGTTACCCCAATTAAAGTTTAATAAACCTGAGCCAACTGTAGTCTCTACAAAAGCGCGTATACCATTGTGGAAATCACCAGTTACTTGGGCAGTTACTGGGGCAATGGGGCTACAATCGTTATTATTTTATACTACCGCAGCTTGGATTCCTGAAATTTATATTGCACAAGGCGTAGCCGCTGATCGTGCGGGTTGGATGTTTTCCATCATGCAAATTTCACAAGTGCCTATGGCATTAGTTGTGCCTATCATTGCTAGCAAAATGACATCTCAGCGACCACTCGTTTTAATGTTTACAGCATTTTATGTCATCGGTTTTACAGGCGTTGTGATGGAATGGACTAGTCTTGCTGTGTTATGGATGATATTGCTTGGTTTAGCAGGTGGGGCTTCATTTGCACTTGCCATGATGTTCTTTACATTACGTACACGTACAGCTTTTGAGGCGGCAGATTTATCTGGCTTTGCACAATCATTAGGTTATTTATTAGCCGCAGTTGGTCCAATTTTATTTGGCTATTTACATGATTTATTTGGCGGCTGGGATATCGCTGGGTGGCTATTTGTTGCCGTTACAGCTCTACTCTTCTTCTGTTCATTTAGAGCTTCTAAAAATGAATATATCAATTAATACGAGGCAGTTCATTTTCTACAATGAGCTGCCTCTTCATCATTAGTATGGGGGTTTTTGGTAAAAATAATTAGGTGTATGATAGACATTTACATACGGCTTATGGAAAATATGTGTCGTTGCAGGCGACAATGGTGGAATCAACCAAGTCCAGTTGCCTGTTAAATCGCGCCCTGCCTTGTGCTCTGCTTCTTCAAATAGCTTAAATTGCTGTGCTGCGGTATGATGATCAACAATACTTACGCCATCTTCTTTAAAGGAATGAAGAACAGCAATATTTAATTCTACTAGCGCACGATCACGCCAAAGAGATGCTTGCTTTGTTGTATCAAGATTAAAAATTTCTGCTATCTTCGGTAACATATCATAACGATCATGATCAGCTAAATTCCGTGCTCCAATTTCTGTCCCCATATACCAGCCATTAAAGGGGGCTGCCTGAAAGTCAATACCCGCCATTTGAAAGCGCATGCTCGATATAATTGGCACCGCATACCACTTCATTCCTAGTTCTTCTACCTTAGGATGTTCAGGGTGACGAATCACAACCTCTAATACATCACCACTTGGGATTGGAAACCATTGCGGTTTTCGGCTATCTACTTGAATCACGAGTGGTAGCACATCAAATGCTGTTCTTGCTCCCTGCCAGCCAAGTGACTCGCACACTTTTGTAAATGGCACCGAATGGGAATCACCAATAATCCCTGCTTCTGTTTCATAACCTGCATAACGTATAAGCTGGTGATTCCATATTTTTACTCTATCAGAGGCAAATACCGTTATAGTCGGACGAATCTTACCGCCATTTGTTGCATATCGAATATGGTGAAGTAATTTCTCAAAAATAGCATGCTCATCTAAAACCTCACGAGCATCCTCAACATGAAGTGATTGCCAAAATAATCTCCCAATACATTTATTACTATTACGCCATGCTACTCTTGCGCCAAAAGTAAGCTCTTCCGTTGTAGGAATATATGCTCCCTCTGTGACAACTTGCTGTAATCTATTTGTAAGCCATTGTTCTGACTCATTTTGTTCCAATTGATAAAGTGCTAAAAAACGTTGTACCTCTTGTAAATTCATATCGTTTTCCTCCATCTATCCCCATATTAGATGAACAGCATACAATTCACCACGAAAAAATCCGTAAGAAAACATACATCTTTTATATATGAAATACTTTGTTCAAATTTAAAACGGCAAATTAAAAGTTAGATGATTTACACAATACTTAATGCCTTAATGACAATAATTAAATGCTTAAAAAACAAAAAAAAGCATGTAGCAAAATTTGCTACATGCTTGATGACCTACGGGATTCGAACCCGTGTTACCGCCGTGAAAGGGCGGTGTCTTAACCGCTTGACCAAGGTAGTGGCTCCGAAGGCAGGACTCGAACCTGCGACAACCTGATTAACAGTCAGGTGCTACTACCAACTGAGCTACTTCGGAATAATTTTAAAATGGTATAAATGGACTCGAACCATCGACCTCACGCTTATCAGGCGTGCGCTCTAACCAGCTGAGCTATAGACCTCTTGGAGCGGGTGATGAGAATCGAACTCACGACATCAGCTTGGAAGGCTGAGGTTTTACCATTAAACTACACCCGCAAAAATGATGGGTCAGGACGGAATCGAACCGCCGACACTTAGAGCTTCAATCTAATGCTCTACCAACTGAGCTACTGACCCGGAAAATGGAGGAGGTAGAGGGATTCGAACCCCGCGCGGTGTTACCCGCCTGTCGGTTTTCAAGACCGATCCCTTCAGCCAGACTTGGGTATACCTCCGGAATAAAACAATTATGGTGGAGCCTAGCGGGATCGAACCGCTGACCTCCTGCGTGCAAGGCAGGCGCTCTCCCAGCTGAGCTAAGGCCCTATTTGTTAAAAAGATGGTCGGAATGACAGGATTCGAACCTACGACCCCTTGGTCCCAAACCAAGTGCTCTACCAAGCTGAGCTACATTCCGTTCATTTATTGGCGCGCCCGGCAGGAGTCGAACCCACAACCTTCTGATCCGTAGTCAGACGCTCTATCCAATTGAGCTACGGGCGCTAAATATTAAAAATGGTGCCGAGGGCCGGAATCGAACCGGCACGGTAGTCACCTACCGCAGGATTTTAAGTCCTGTGCGTCTGCCAGTTCCGCCACCCCGGCACATTTGGAGCGGAAGACGAGGTTCGAACTCGCGACCCCCACCTTGGCAAGGTGGTGTTCTACCACTGAACTACTTCCGCATGTGCATAAGATTATTTATCCTGGCAATTATAAATTTAAAATATAGATGATGCGGGTGAAGGGAGTCGAACCCCCACGCCTTGCGGCGCTAGATCCTAAGTCTAGTGCGTCTGCCAATTCCGCCACACCCGCAAATATGATGAGCCATGAAGGACTCGAACCTTCGACCCTCTGATTAAAAGTCAGATGCTCTACCAACTGAGCTAATGGCTCATATTAAGAAATAAATGGCTGGGGTACTAGGATTCGAACCTAGGCATGACGGAATCAAAATCCGTTGCCTTACCGCTTGGCTATACCCCAATATTTTATTATGGGGCGACTGATGGGAATCGAACCCACGAATGTCGGAACCACAATCCGATGCGTTAACCACTTCGCCACAACCGCCATATGTAATATAACAGTAGTCTAACCTAAAAAATTTGGCAGGGGCAGTAGGAATCGAACCCACACCAAAGGTTTTGGAGACCTCTATTCTACCGTTGAACTATGCCCCTATTGAATAAAGAGCTGGTGGAGGGGGACGGATTCGAACCGCCGAACCCTAAGGAGCGGATTTACAGTCCGCCGCGTTTAGCCACTTCGCTACCCCTCCAAGGGATGGTGCCGGCGATAGGAGTCGAACCCACGACCTACTGATTACAAGTCAGTTGCTCTACCAACTGAGCTACACCGGCACAAATAAGGACGGTCCCGACCGGGATCGAACCGGCGATCTCCTGCGTGACAGGCAGGCATGTTAACCGCTACACCACGGGACCTTAATTTTATTTGGTTGCGGAGACAGGATTTGAACCTGTGACCTTCGGGTTATGAGCCCGACGAGCTACCACTGCTCCACCCCGCGATAATAGTACTTTCATAATAAATAAATGGTGGAGGATGACGGGCTCGAACCGCCGACCCTCTGCTTGTAAGGCAGATGCTCTCCCAGCTGAGCTAATCCTCCACATAAAAAATAAGCGAAGCGACGTCCTACTCTCACAGGGGGAAGCCCCCAACTACCATCGGCGCTAAAGAGCTTAACTTCCGTGTTCGGTATGGGAACGGGTGTGACCTCTTTGCCATCATCACTTCACTTATTCAGTTGAAAGAACTCGTTCTCTCAAAACTGGATAAACGTTCATTGAATGTTTCAAACTTTTTGGTTAAGTCCTCGATCGATTAGTATTCGTCAGCTCCATGTGTCACCACACTTCCACCTCGAACCTATCTACCTCATCGTCTTTGAGGGATCTTACTTACTTGCGTAATGGGAAATCTCATCTTGAGGGGGCTTCATGCTTAGATGCTTTCAGCACTTATCCCGTCCACACATAGCTACCCAGCGATGCCTTTGGCAAGACAACTGGTACACCAGCGGTGTGTCCATCCCGGTCCTCTCGTACTAAGGACAGCTCCTCTCAAATTTCCTACGCCCACGACGGATAGGGACCGAACTGTCTCACGACGTTCTGAACCCAGCTCGCGTACCGCTTTAATGGGCGAACAGCCCAACCCTTGGGACCGACTACAGCCCCAGGATGCGATGAGCCGACATCGAGGTGCCAAACCTCCCCGTCGATGTGGACTCTTGGGGAGATAAGCCTGTTATCCCCGGGGTAGCTTTTATCCGTTGAGCGATGGTACTTCCATGCGGAACCACCGGATCACTAAGCCCGTCTTTCGACCCTGCTCGACTTGTAGGTCTCGCAGTCAAGCTCCCTTGTGCCTTTACACTCTACGAATGATTTCCAACCATTCTGAGGGAACCTTTGGGCGCCTCCGTTACCTTTTAGGAGGCGACCGCCCCAGTCAAACTGTCCGCCTGACACTGTCTCCTGCCCCGCTAAGGGGCATGGGTTAGAATTTCAATACAACCAGGGTAGTATCCCACCGACGCCTCCTTCGAAGCTGGCGCTCCGAGATCTCTGGCTCCTACCTATCCTGTACAAGTTGTACCAAAATTCAATATCAGGCTACAGTAAAGCTCCACGGGGTCTTTCCGTCCTGTCGCGGGTAACCTGCATCTTCACAGGTACTATAATTTCACCGAGTCTCTCGTTGAGACAGTGCCCAGATCGTTACGCCTTTCGTGCGGGTCGGAACTTACCCGACAAGGAATTTCGCTACCTTAGGACCGTTATAGTTACGGCCGCCGTTTACTGGGGCTTCAATTCGCAGCTTCGCTTGCGCTAACCACTCCTCTTAACCTTCCAGCACCGGGCAGGCGTCAGCCCCTATACGTCACCTTACGGTTTTGCAGAGACCTGTGTTTTTGCTAAACAGTCGCCTGCCTATTCACTGCGGCTCTCATGCGCTTGCACGCTCAAGAGCACCCCTTCTCCCGAAGTTACGGGGTCATTTTGCCGAGTTCCTTAACGAGAGTTCTCTCGCACACCTTAGGATTCTCTCCTCGACTACCTGTGTCGGTTTGCGGTACGGGCACCTCTCACCTCGATAGAGGCTTTTCTTGGCAGTGTGAAATCAGGAACTTCGTCCATACGGACTCGCCATCACAGCTCAACGTTACAGTGTGCGGATTTGCCTACACACACGCCTTACTGCTTGGACGCGCACAACCAACGGCGCGCTTACCCTATCCTACTGCGTCCCCCCATTTCTCAAACGGTGAGGAGGTGGTACAGGAATATCAACCTGTTGTCCATCGCCTACGCCTATCGGCCTCGGCTTAGGTCCCGACTAACCCTGAGCGGACGAGCCTTCCTCAGGAAACCTTAGTCATACGGTGGACGGGATTCTCACCCGTCTTTCGCTACTCATACCGGCATTCTCACTTCTAAGCGCTCCACCAGTCCTTCCGGTCTGACTTCAACGCACTTAGAACGCTCTCCTACCACTGACATCGTAGATGTCAATCCACAGCTTCGGTGAATCGTTTAGCCCCGATACATTTTCGGCGCAGCGTCACTCGACCAGTGAGCTATTACGCACTCTTTAAATGATGGCTGCTTCTAAGCCAACATCCTGGTTGTCTGTGCAACGCCACATCCTTTTCCACTTAACGATTACTTTGGGACCTTAGCTGGTGGTCTGGGCTGTTTCCCTTTTGACTACGGATCTTATCACTCGCAGTCTGACTCCCGTGTATAAATATCTGGCATTCGGAGTTTGTCTGAATTCGGTAAACCGGGATACCCCTAGTCCAAACAGTGCTCTACCTCCAGTATTCTCATCACGAGGCTAGCCCTAAAGCTATTTCGGAGAGAACCAGCTATCTCCAAGTTCGATTGGAATTTCTCCGCTACCCACACCTCATCCCCGCACTTTTCAACGTGCGTGGGTTCGGCCTCCAGTAAGTGTTACCTCACCTTCACCCTGGACATGGGTAGATCACCTGGTTTCGGGTCTACGACCACGTACTAATTCGCCCTATTCAGACTCGCTTTCGCTGCGGCTCCGCCTTCTAAAGCTTAACCTCGCACGTAATCGTAACTCGCCGGTTCATTCTACAAAAGGCACGCTATCACCCATTAACGGGCTCTAACTACTTGTAGGCACACGGTTTCAGGATCTCTTTCACTCCCCTTCCGGGGTGCTTTTCACCTTTCCCTCACGGTACTGGTTCACTATCGGTCACTAGGTAGTATTTAGCCTTGGGAGATGGTCCTCCCGGATTCCGACGGAATTTCACGTGTTCCGCCGTACTCAGGATCCACTCTGGAGGGAACGAACTTTCGACTACAGGGCTTTTACCTGCTCTGGCGGACCTTTCCAAGTCGCTTCATCTAACTCATTCCTTTGTAACTCCGTATAGAGTGTCCTACAACCCCAAGAGGCAAGCCTCTTGGTTTGGGCTCTTCCCGTTTCGCTCGCCGCTACTCAGGGAATCGATTTTTCTTTCTCTTCCTCCAGGTACTTAGATGTTTCAGTTCCCTGGGTCTGCCTTCAAGACGCTATGTATTCACGTCAAGATACTACGCGATTAAACGTAGTGGGTTCCCCCATTCGGAAATCTCCGGATCAAAGCTCACTTACAGCTCCCCGAAGCATATCGGTGTTAGTGCCGTCCTTCTTCGGCTCCTAGTGCCAAGGCATTCGCCGTGCGCCCTTAATAACTTAACCTATCGGCTTCCAATCCACTGCGCATTTCGTTGTCAGCTTCTCTCGTTCAATCAGTCACGTACGTAAGTACGCTCCTTCATTCACTCGTTCGCTTCCTAGAACTGCTTGTGTCTTGAAACCCTATTTAGTTATTAAGCCTAAAAAACTTAATTAAAAAATAAATGTGTTTGTTACAATTTCAATGTCGTTTTATCCAGTTTTCAAAGAACAAATTTTGAAGTGTTTCATTCAGAAGAATGAACCTTCAAAACTGAACGCAAAACGTAATCTTACAAACCCAAGGTTTGTATTCCGAAAATATCCTTAGAAAGGAGGTGATCCAGCCGCACCTTCCGATACGGCTACCTTGTTACGACTTCACCCCAATCATCTATCCCACCTTCGGCGGCTGGCTCCAAAAGGTTACCTCACCGACTTCGGGTGTTACAAACTCTCGTGGTGTGACGGGCGGTGTGTACAAGGCCGGGAACGTATTCACCGCGGCATGCTGATCCGCGATTACTAGCGATTCCGGCTTCATGTAGGCGAGTTGCAGCCTACAATCCGAACTGAGAACGACTTTATCGGATTAGCTCCCTCTCGCGAGTTGGCAACCGTTTGTATCGTCCATTGTAGCACGTGTGTAGCCCAGGTCATAAGGGGCATGATGATTTGACGTCATCCCCACCTTCCTCCGGTTTGTCACCGGCAGTCACCTTAGAGTGCCCAACTAAATGATGGCAACTAAGATCAAGGGTTGCGCTCGTTGCGGGACTTAACCCAACATCTCACGACACGAGCTGACGACAACCATGCACCACCTGTCACCGTTGTCCCCGAAGGGAAAACCATATCTCTACAGTGGTCAACGGGATGTCAAGACCTGGTAAGGTTCTTCGCGTTGCTTCGAATTAAACCACATGCTCCACCGCTTGTGCCCGTCAATTCCTTTGAGTTTCAGTCTTGCGACCGTACTCCCCAGGCGGAGTGCTTAATGCGTTAGCTGCAGCACTAAGGGGCGGAAACCCCCTAACACTTAGCACTCATCGTTTACGGCGTGGACTACCAGGGTATCTAATCCTGTTTGCTCCCCACGCTTTCGCGCCTCAGTGTCAGTTACAGACCAGATAGTCGCCTTCGCCACTGGTGTTCCTCCAAATCTCTACGCATTTCACCGCTACACTTGGAATTCCACTATCCTCTTCTGCACTCAAGTCTCCCAGTTTCCAATGACCCTCCACGGTTGAGCCGTGGGCTTTCACATCAGACTTAAGAAACCACCTGCGCGCGCTTTACGCCCAATAATTCCGGACAACGCTTGCCACCTACGTATTACCGCGGCTGCTGGCACGTAGTTAGCCGTGGCTTTCTAATAAGGTACCGTCAAGGTACAGCCAGTTACTACTGTACTTGTTCTTCCCTTACAACAGAGTTTTACGAACCGAAATCCTTCTTCACTCACGCGGCGTTGCTCCATCAGGCTTTCGCCCATTGTGGAAGATTCCCTACTGCTGCCTCCCGTAGGAGTCTGGTAGTGTCTCAGTCCCAGTGTGGTGATCACCCTCTCAGGTCGGCTACGCATCGTTGCCTTGGTGAGCCGTTACCTCACCAACTAGCTAATGCGCCGCGGTCATCCTATAGCGACAGCGAGATGCCGTCTTTCAGTATTGTCCCATGAGGGACAAAAGATTATTCGGTATTAGCCCCGGTTTCCCGGAGTTATCCCAAACTATAGGGTAGGTTGCCCACGTGTTACTCACCCGTCCGCCGCTAACGTCAAAGGAGCAAGCTCCTTCTCTGTTCGCTCGACTTGCATGTATTAGGCACGCCGCCAGCGTTCGTCCTGAGCCAGGATCAAACTCTCCATAAAAGAAATTTGATTAGCTCAAATTGTTTTGCTGGCATCAATTTTGATGTCCAAAATTTTGTTTTGTTCACTAACGAAGTTAGCTAGTAAAAACTATATTGATTACGTTTTGCTTGTTCAGTTTTCAAGGTTCATTTTGTCACCGTTTGTTTTTAGCGACTTTTATATAATAACATTTTCTTTTTTTATTGTCAACAAGTTTTTTTAAAACTTTTTATCTTCTTTCAGAAGCGACAACTTTTATATCGTACTATTTACAAACATTCTTGTCAACACTTTTTTGTAATGTTTTTAAGAAGTTTGTGTTATTAATGTTACGTCGTCTTAGCGACAAGTAATAATTTATCATGATTCTATAACCTTTGCAAGTGTTTTTTCTATAAAAATATCAAATTATATTAAATACCTTTATATAATTATACTTTATAAATTAGAAAATCGAAAACCTTCCTATATATATGCCCAATTTTTTTATTGTCCTATTAATTCTACTTTCTTTTTAAAACGCGCATCTTTCTTTACTCGAATGCCTAGCTTTACATAAAGGATTATTCCTAAAATAAATAAGTTCTTATATAAAACAAACCTCATCCCTCTTTCTCGTTTTCATTATACAAATTTCTATTTGCTTTAAATCTAATGCCATTGCTTTTCGCTTTCCACTGTAGCTTAACTAACACTACAGTGGAAAACAGCAAGAAACTAAACAAAAATACAAATTCTAAAATGGAAAGAAAAATGGCACTGCAAGCATCATCACAATAAACATAATAACTTGTAAAGGTACGCCAATCTTTACAAAATCCATAAATTTATAGCCACCAGCAGTCATAACTAACGCATTAGTAGGTGAGGCAATTGGCGTGGCAAACGCCATACTTGCTGCTACCGCTACACCAATCATAAAGGTTGTAGGATTTGCATCCATTGCAATCGCTGCGTTCATAGCAATGGGTGCAAACAAAACAGCGGTTGCGGTATTACTAATAAATTGACCAAAAATAACTGTCAGTACATAAATACCTATCAATACCCCGTAAGGACCGTATTTACCAAGAACATCAATGATGCCGTTGGATAAAATAACCATGCCCCCTGTTTTCTCTAATGCTGTAGCCATCGGAAGCATTGCCGCAACGAGTACAATACTTTCAAAATTCATATTGTTATACGCATCTTCCATATTCCGCAAACAGCCAGTTATAATCATCAATACTGCCCCAACCATAACGGAAATAACAGCAGGGAATACTTCAAAAGCCATGAGCCCAATCATTAAAAGCATAATCGCACCAGCTATTCCTGCTTTACCAGTTGCCGCTGCAACACTCGCATGCTCTTTCGGTTGACCGACAACAACAACGTCCTGTGTCTCTCGAGCAAGCACTAATATTTCATCCCATGCGCCTTGTACTAAGATGGCATCTCCAAATTTCAACTTATGCGTCACCATATCTTGAAGCTTATAGCTACCTCTATGGTTAATGCCAATAATATTGAGATTATACTTTTCTCGGAATCCTAGTGAACTGACCGTCTCATTAATAAAACTTGAATTTGGCGTTAATAGCACTTCCGCAATACCAAGATGCTTTGTTACCAACTCATCCGCTTCATTCTCAGTCAATTCTTGCATCACTAAACCGTAATCTGCAGTTAAATTACCAATCGCCCCTTCCTCACCTTGTACATAGAGCTCATCTAAAGCATGGATTACACTCGTTGGGCCTGCCATTTCTTGATAGGTCATCGGGAGTAAATTGATTCCATCTTGTGATTTACGGTGAATTTTCATCATACAAAGTCCATATTTTGCGGGAAGCTTTAATTCTGCCAGTGATGTTCCTATAATTGTAGAATCCTCAGGTACAAACACCTTAAATAATCGATTGTTTAAATCATATTGCTTCATAATTTTCTTTGGCGAGAGCTTATAGCCAGTAGATGTTTGCGTTCTTTTTTTATCATTTGGTAACAGAATATTACGCACAAGCACCAAATATAAAATACCGACAATCATCCCAACTAGGCTAATAGGCGTCACCTCAAAAAACCCAAGCTTCGGATAGCCTTGATCGACTAAAAGCTGGCTGACAATTAAATTGGGCGGGGAAGCAATTAATGTCATTAAGCCCGATAAACTAGCGACATAAGATAGTGGTAATAAAAACTTTGAAGGACTTTCCTTCATACTAATCGCGATGCTGACAACAATCGGCATCATCAAAGCAACTGTACCCGTATTACTCATAAAAGCACCTACAGAGCCTACAATAATGAGCAATAGGATAAATAACTTGAGCTCGCTATTACCTGACCATTTCAATAATAGTTGTCCAGCCATTGCTGCAAGACCCGTACGCAAAATACCAGCACCAACTACAAAAAGGCCAGCAATCATTAGCACAACCGAATTTGAAAAGCCTGCCAAAGCCTCTGCTGGCGTTAAAATATTAGCGATAACAAATGCGAGAAGAGAGACAATAGCAACAAAATCTGCACGCACTCGATTCGTCATAAATACAATAATCGTCATTCCTAAAATAAGAAATGTTAATGTTAGCTGCACGCAAAGCATTCCTTTCTAACTATAGTAACAACTACATTCTATACGAAAAAAAGCATAAATAACGGAATTCTCCCTATTTATGCTTTTTCTGTAATATTTAATTGGTAAATCTATGCACAACTGAGATTAATCGTTCACCAAAACTCTTTATTTATTACAAAAGAATACCATGACGCACTACAACTTGCCCTTTTTTAATTACCGTATCGGTATGATTCATGCCGTAAAAGTATTGTAGCTGTTTGTAATTGGCAACATCCAATATAATAACATCCGCTTGTTTACCCGCTTCTAGCGTACCAATCTGGTGGCCTCTGTTCAATGCATGCGCGGCATTAATGGTCGTAGCAGTGATTACTTCCTCTAATGTCAACCCCATATGCATACAAGCTAAATTCATTATAAATGGCAAACTCATTGTCGGCGAAGAGCCCGGGTTAAAGTCTGTTGAGATGGCTACTGGCACTCCTTCATCAATCATTAACCTGCCTCTAGCAAACGGTGCGCGTAAGAAGAAGGCAGTGCCAGGTAGCAAGACGGCAATCGTTCCTGCTTCAGCCATATTTTGAATACCTTCATCCGAAGCAACTAACAAATGCTCTGCCGAGATAGCTCCCACATCAGCGGCTAATTCCGCACCGTTATACGGCTCTATTTCATCAGCATGAATTTTCGGTGTTAGTCCAAGCGCTTTACCCGCCTCTAAAATGCGTCTAGATTGCGCTGGTGTAAATACGCCTTTTTCACAAAACACATCATTGAATTCTGCAAGCTCTAATGCCGAAACTTTTGGCAGCATATCATTAATAATAACGTCGACAAATTCATCTTCTCGTCCTTTAAAATCGCGTGGAACCGCATGTGCGCCCATAAAGGTACTGATGACATCTACCACATGTGTGTCCTGTAGCTTTTTAGCTACTTCCAGTTGTTTCTTTTCCGTTTCCCAATCCAGACCGTAACCTGACTTCGCTTCCACAGTAGTCACACCATGCTTTAAAAAAACATCTAAATGGTGCATCGTTTTTTCATATAACGCTTCAAAACTTGTTTCTCGTGTGCGCTTTGTTGTAGCATGAATGCCTCCACCTGCATTCATAATGTCCATATAAGTGGAACCGTTAAGTCGCATATTAAATTCCTGCTCACGTGTACCGCCATGCACTAAATGTGTATGGCAATCCACAAGACCTGGCATGACAATCTTTCCAGATGCATCTATAACCTCTGCTTCCTCCACTAAATGAGGGAAATCTATAACTAACTGCTCGTAAGCCCCGACAGCGACAACCTGACTTCCCGCTACGAGCACACTTCCCTTTTCTACAACGGCAATCTCTCGCATTTGTTCTTTTATTCGAGGCTCTTGTAAAGCGCTTTTCAAAGTAATGACTTCATTTGCATTTTTAATTAAAAGGGTCATTTCACATCATCCTTTAACATTGGCATATGGACACCCTTATTCTTTGCTGTATTGATAGCAATGTCATAACCTGCATCTGCATGCCGAACAATGCCCATTCCAGGGTCTGAAATCAACACGCGCGCTATTTTCTCAGCCGCTAGTGTTGATCCATCAGCAACTAACACTTGACCTGCATGCTGTGAATAGCCCATTCCTACACCGCCACCATGGTGAACACTTACCCAGCTAGCTCCACTCGCTGTGTTAACAAGTGCGTTTAAAATCGGCCTATCGGATACTGCATCTGACCCATCCAACATTCCTTCTGTTTCACGGTTGGGAGAAGCCACCGAGCCAGAGTCTAAATGATCCCGTCCGAAAACAATTGGTGCAGACAACTCGCCATTTGCCACCATTTCATTTACCTTCAATGCAAAGCGATGGCGATCACCATACCCTAACCAGCAAATACGTGCAGGTAGTCCCTGCCATTTCACCATTTTTTGCGCCATATCAATCCAATTGACAAGACCTTCATCTTCAGCAAACATTTCTTTCGCTAAAGCATCTGTTTTATAAATATCTTCCGGATTACCAGAAAGTGCTGCCCAACGGAACGGCCTCTTACCTTCACAAAACAATGGACGAATATACGCTGGTACAAAGCCTGGGAAGTCAAAAGCATTTGTCACACCCATCTCTTTTGCGTAAGCACGAATATTATTACCGTAATCAAATACTTCAGCACCCGCCTGTTGAAATTCAAGCATTGTACGAACATGCTCTGCCATCGTTTCTTTCGCCTTATGCTCATACGTTTTGACATCATTTTTCCGTAACGCTAACGCTTCTTCAAACGTCATACCATTCGGTACATAGCCATTGATAGGGTCATGCGCAGATGTTTGGTCTGTCACAAAATCTGGAATGATACCTCGGTTTAACAATTCACGGTTAACATCTGCACAGTTGCCAACTAGCCCAATTGACGCTGGCTCCCGTTGAGCACGGAGTTGATTGACTAATGCCACCGCTTCATCTACTGTCTCAACAAGATAATCACAGTAGCCTTCTTTTATTTTTCGTTCAATACGAGCACGTTCCACTTCCACTACTAAAATGACTGCCCCTGCCATTTTCCCAGCTAAAGGCTGTGCACCACTCATACCACCCATACCACCAGTAAGAATGAATTTCCCGCGTAAGTCCGCACTACCAAACACTTTCTTTCCAGCCTCTACAAACGATAAATATGTGCCTTGTAAAATACCTTGAGCACCAATATATATCCAACTACCAGCAGTCATTTGACCGTACATCATTAAATCACGGTCCTCTAGCTCATAGAAATGCTCCCAATTGGACCATGCAGGCACTAAGTTTGAATTGGCGATTAAAACGCGTGGTGCATGTTCATGCGTACGGAAGACAGCTACTGGCTTACCCGATTGAATAAGCAATGTTTCATCATTCTCTAATTCTTTTAAAGAAGCAATGATTTGTTCATAGCTTTGCCAATTTCGCGCCGCTTTTCCTATTCCTCCATACACAATAAGCTCATCAGGATTTTCTGCAACTTCAGGATCTAGATTATTCATCAGCATGCGCATCGCCGCTTCCTGTGTCCAACCTTTACATGTTATTTCATTCCCTCTTGGTGCACGAATATTAGTTTTATATACCATTAAAAACACGCTCCTTTAAAATAGTAAAAATGCTATTGGTGTTACAATAATTAAAGATAAGACGACACGCTCAAACCAAATCAGCAAGATTTCACGCAATGTCAATGGAATTTCTGATGATAAGATCAGTGGAATCACAGCAGAAAAGAATAATATTGAAGAAATAGATACGACAGACACAATAAATTTCGTTATCAATGTTGCTTGTGTGACAACAAGTGCTGGTAAAAACACTTCCGCCAACGATAAAGACAATGCTTTCGCTGTTAAAAATGGTTCTGGAACTTGTAATACATATGTAAAAGGAACAAAAATATACGCAAGCCAATCAAAAACAGGCGTATATGTTGCGAGTACAAGCCCTAGAAGACCAATTGATAAAATAGAAGGCATAACAGCCATTGCCATCACAAGGCCATCCTTTAAATTCATCCATAAAATTTTTGCTAACGGCGGATTTTGCTCAACCGCCACCATCGCTTGACGCCACGCTTCTTTAAAACGATTTTGCATTACTATTTTTTCTGGCATCGGTGTCGAGCCTGCAAAGTATTCATCCTTCATTGAACGCAGTGGATACATACGTGCTGTTATTGCCGTAACTAGAAATGTCACAACGAGCGATACCCAAAAAAATGTATTCCAATGTGGCATAATATCGAGCGTGCTTGCAATGACAACCATAAATGTGGCAGATACAGTTGAAAAGCCTGTTGCAATAATTGCGGCCTCCTTCGCTGTATAACGACCTTCCATATAGACACGGTTCGTTAAAAGTAACCCGACTGAATAACTGCCAACAAATGAGGCTACTGCATCTACTGCCGAACGGCCAGGCGTCTTAAAAATAGGTTGCATAAAACGCTGTGTTAAAACACCAATAAATTCAAGTAACCCAAAGCTAACAAGAATAGCTAAAAATAAAGAGCCTATTGGAATAAGTACCCCTACTGGCTTAATTAGTTTCTCCATTAAGTAAGGGCTTATATTTTCATTGGCAAGCCATGCAGGAGCAACATTAAAAATTAGCAAAACCCCAGCTACCATTCCACCCACTTTAAAAATTGACAACAACATATCGATTGACGACTTTTTCCACCTATAAGAAATAAATGGATAGATTGCTCCTCCAACAAGCATCATAACCACATAAACAGTGACAAGCGAGGGTGCTTCTGTACGAATATAATTCACAATATGATCGATTAGAATTGTGTTTTTTCCATGCCATTCAAACGAAATGAAAAAGCTGAATATTCCGACTAAGCTACAGATAACCATTTTTATAATTGAGGAAACTCTAAATGACGAGTCGTGCCTCAACGCCTGTTGCTTATAATCCATCGCCGTCCTCCTTGCTTATTTATAGCAAATCAGTCACCCAATAGTGCCCACCAAATTCATTTAAGTAAAAGAACTTGGCGGGAACATAAAGGATGTTATGCAAGAAGCTTAAATGCTCTCATCTAATAGAACATCACTTGCTAATAAGTACTTCGCTAATGCTTCAATTTCGTCACCAATAGGTTGATCTGCCAATAAAGGCGGACAGAATTCACGCACTTTTTCTAAATACTTTCTTGTTGTTGGCGCTAACTGCTCTTCCGCCTTATCTAGATGGATAGCTTGCGACGCACAAATCATTTCTATTGCAATAACCCGAGCTGCATTGTGGACAATTTGTCGCACTTGACGAGCGGATGTTGTCCCCATACTGACATGATCTTCTTGATTGCCTGATGTAGGTATCGAATCCACACTTGAAGGATGTGCCAGCACTTTGTTTTCTGACACAATCGAAGCAGCTGTATATTGTGCAATCATCAGTCCACATTCAATACCAGGATTTGTTGCTAAAAATGGTGGCAAACCATCATTAAGTTGCGGATTGACCATGCGCTCTGTACGTCTTTCGGAAATATTAGCCCATTCACTGACCCCAACCTTTAAAAAGTCCATAGCTAATGCTATCGGCTGACCGTGAAAATGACCTCCTGATAGAACTTCTCCATTTTCTAAAACGATAGGATTGTCTGTCGTAGCGTTCATCTCTATTTGCACACGCTGCTCCGCATAGATAAATGATTGCCAAGATGCCCCGTGTACTTGGGGAATGCATCGCAGAGAATACGCATCCTGCATCCTTATTTCCCCCTGCTTGGTCACGCGTTTACTACCATCAAGCCATTTGCGAATACGCCCTCCTACCAACTCTAATTCTGGATGTGGTCTTACAGCTAATAGTGCCGGATCAAATGCAGACGTAATCCCTTTTAACGCCTCTAATGACAGACTCGCAGCCATATCCGCGGCAAGCCCAATACGCTCCGCCTCGTTTAATGTCAAAACGCCAATACCAGTCATTGCTTGCGTACCATTTACTAGCGCCAATCCTTCCTTTGCCTGTAATCGCACAGGTGTTAAGCCTGCTTTCTGTAATGCGATGTCACCTGACACAAGCTCGCCCTTAAATTCAGCTTTCCCTTCACCTACAAGCACTAATGCTAAATGCGATAATGGTGCTAAATCTCCACTTGCTCCAACTGATCCTTGGGATGGCACGATTGGATGTACCCCTTTATTGATGCAGTCTAGCAATAATTGCAATGTTTCTTGTCGAATACCCGAAAACCCACGTGCTAATGCATTTGCGCGTAAAATCATCATCGCACGCACGACATCCGTTGGAAATGGTTCGCCAACACCTGTAGCATCTGAACGAAGTAAATTTAATTGCAGTAACTCAATATCTGATTCTTCAATTCGTATATTACTTAACTTGCCAAACCCAGTATTGACACCGTAAATTACTTGCCCCTCTGCTAAGCGTTTTTCAATTCTTTCTCTACTTGCTCGAACGCGTTCCGTACTGTCAGCAGATAATACGACCGAAGCCTGCCCCCTCACGATTTTCTCAATTTGTTGCCTTGTTAACGTATTGCCATCAAGTTCGATGATTGTTTGCATACGATATCCCCCTATCCTTAACAGCTTATGTAAATGTATTTGTATAAAAAAGAATTTCTCTATATCCATTGTACAAACTACTTTTTTCAGAAAATATAGAATTTTAAAAGAGAAAACAGGAATTATTTCAGATTTTTATGTTATTTTTAATAATATAATCGTATTTTTTTACGAAACAGGATTTTTTTAAGAAAGGCTGATTTAAATGAAATTATTATTAATTGATCGAGATCTTACGGAACTTTCGGGCATTCGTTGGTTTTTACATACATACTTTCCAGGAGAATTATCAATTGAGATGTGCACGACTATTTCCGAGGCTGCAAAAAGCATTCAACAATTTGTACCAGAAGTTATTTTGTTAAATATCGACATGCTACCGAATAATCGTTTAACAGCTCTGTACGGGCTTTTACAAAAACACTCAGGAAAAATCCTAGCCATCACCACAGAGCCGTTATTTAAAAACGCATTAAAAGCAATAGATTTACAGGTGGCGCATCTTTTTGTAAAACCAATAGATTTAGAAGTTTTAAAGCAAAAGCTTAGTGCTATTTCGCTTCATACACCTCAAATCCCAAAAGTTAGTGCTGATGCTAAAGGTGAATCTTTTTACTATCAATTATTTTTAGAGAACACAACTAACTCATTAACAACCGATATCCAGTTCACAATGATTGAACCTGAGCATCCAGAAACATTAAATAAATTGTTCATTTGGCTTCAACAAACACCGATTTATTATCAAATGAGCATTTATCCGTTATCAGGTGCAATCATCTGCCTCTTTCAAACAAGCGATTTAAAAATTATTGAAAAAGATATAAGAACCTTGCTAAAGGAATGGCAAATGACGAATAACGGCGCTCTGAATATCGGCGTTTATGATGGTGCGCCGACAACTTTAAAAGAAATGTATGCATTAACAAAGCGAGCCCTACTGCAAAGCTTTTATGAAGGCTACGGCCATATTTTTTATGCAACGAAACAATACCAAACACACCCTCTCGACCCTTTACTGACACCAGAGGAGCAACAATTACTTATTAAAAGTTTAGAGGAAGGTAATATTGAAGCAGTAAAAACGTTCTTATATCGCTTATCAAATGGAGGTATCTATTACGAGCAAGATGATTTGCGCATCCACCTTACCAGTGTACTGGCGCAAATCCGCCGATTTATGCTGAAATACAAACTGCATGAAAAAGCTGCTATCGAGCAAAATTATCGGCAACTTTTTCATTTGATTATTGAACACCCTATATTCTATACAATTCTCAATGGCATTATTTTATTCACACAGCGACTTATTGAATTGGCACGTGAAGCTCGAATGGAGAAAAAAGCGGACTATATAGAATTAGCTTTGGAAATAATCGATCATCAATATCATAATCATGAACTATCCTTACCATTTATCGCAAATAAGTTAGGGATTAGCCCCAATTATTTAAGTACAATATTTTCACGAAAACAAGGCCAGCCATTCAAACGCTATTTACAGCAAGTTCGTATTCATAATTCAACTAAAATGCTTATTGAAACCGATTTTGCCATTAGTGAAATTGCGCTGTTAAATGGCTTTGATGATCCGAATTATTTCAGCAAATTATTCAAACAGCTCATAGGGACTACACCTAACCGCTATCGAAAAGGATGGAAAAATCAAGGAGGCATTATCCAATCGTAATTTTCATTTAGACTACCTTATTTTCAATATCAATATTAAATAAGAAGGATTCCCAAATATACTTTGTCTTTAATCTTATATACTTGCAAATCACTTATTCCTTTAAAATAACCGTAAAAACTATAAAAACAGTGAAAATATTCTAAAAAAATATGTATATTGGTTGAAAGCTATGCATATATTTATAGTTTATACATTGCTATATAAATTCTTTAACAATAATTATTATAATGTACTAGCAATTCTATTTTATATTTGTTATAGTTATTTACGAGGAGTTTGACTCACAATATTTTTCAGGAGGTAAACTAATATGACAAACGCAAATGATCGTAGCCGTCGTTTCACAACAGCAGGTGGTGCTCCAGTAGTAAGCAACCACGACTCTATGTCTGCAGGTCCTCGTGGTCCACTTTTACTTCAAGATGTATGGTTAGTTGAAAAATTAGCAAACTTCAACCGTGAAGTTATTCCGGAGCGCCGTATGCATGCTAAAGGTTCAGGAGCATTCGGTACATTCACTGTGACACATGATATTTCTCAATATACGAAAGCTAAAATCTTCTCTGAAATCGGGAAGAAAACACCAATGTTCGCTCGTTTCTCAACTGTAGCGGGAGAACGCGGTGCTGCAGATGCAGAGCGCGATATTCGAGGCTTTGCATTGAAATTCTATACAGAAGAAGGTAACTGGGATTTAGTTGGTAATAACACACCTGTATTCTTCTTCCGTGATCCGTTACACTTTACAGATTTAAACCACGTAGTAAAACGCGATCCACGCACAAATATGAAAAACGCAAACTCTAACTGGGATTTCTGGACTTTATTACCAGAAGCGTTACACCAAATTACAATTGTTATGTCTGACCGTGGTATTCCAACAGGTTATCGTAATATGCATGGTTTCGGCTCACACACTTACAGCTTCATCAATGCACAAAATGAGCGTGTATGGGTGAAATTCCACTTCCGTACAGAGCAAGGCATTAAAAACTTAACAGGTGCTGAAGCAGCTGAAATTATCGGTAAAGACCGCGAATCTTCACAACGTGACTTGTACGAAGCTATCGAACGAGGCGATTTCCCAAAATGGAAAATGTACATTCAAGTCATGACAGAAGAACAAGCGCGTGAATTACCTTATAACCCATTCGACTTAACAAAAGTTTGGTATAAAAAAGACTTCCCACTAATTCCAGTTGGCGAATTCGAGTTAAATAAAAACCCTGATAACTACTTTGCAGAAGTAGAACAATCATCGTTTGCACCATCTAACATTGTGCCTGGTATCAGCTACTCTCCAGACAAAATGTTACAAGCTCGTATTTTTGCATACGCAGATGCAGCTCGCTATCGCTTAGGCGTAAACCACCACAGTCTGCCTGTAAACGCACCAAAATGCCCATTCCGTTCATTCCACCGCGATGGCGCTATGCGTTTTGATGGCAATCTCGGTTCTACATTAAGCTATGAACCAAACAGCTACGGTGAATGGGAGCACAATCTAGACTATAAAGAGCCACCATTACGTATTGATGGTCATGCTGATATCCACGACTTCCGAGAAGATGACAATAACTACTTCGAACAACCAGGTAAATTATTCCGTCTGTTATCTGCGGAAGAGCAACAACGCTTATTCGAAAATACAGCAAATGATATGGCTTCAGTTGAAGAATTCATCAAACGTCGCCACATCTTACACTGCTATTTAGCTGACCCTGCATATGGTGAGGGTGTAGCGAAAGCAATGGGTCTATCATTAGAAGGTATGGATCTTTCAAATCCGTATGTAAAAAAAGAAGTAAAACAAGTAGCAAACATCTAATATTCCCCTATATTGATATCCAATAATACTTGCAGTCATTGGCAAGTAGACAAAAGGTAGCGAGAATGTGCATTTCTCGATGCCTTTTGTCATTTTTACTTCGTTATTTTGCTAGTCCCAATAAGCTTTATAACAAGTAGCTACATTGGAAGACTATCGTACATATTTCAATCTTCCTTCGTTCTAAAGCTTTCGCATCTGTCACTTAGACTATCTTTACCGTTTACTATTCAGTAGATTGGCGTAAGCTGCCTCAACTGACTTAAAGGTAACTCCCCCACTCACTGAAAAAGTAATATGCAGTGGAATTCATTTTTTATTGTTTCCTTTTACTATGTATATCTGTCATCGTCATATAGGTGTTCTTGTATACCATTTATATGAAAATTCCACAACTTTGTACTGTTCTTATTCCTAATGTCGATAAAATTTTTTGGGCATTGATACGTGACAACTATTACAAAACTGGAATGGAGGAAAAAAGATGTCGATTCGAATGAAACTATATATTGGATTTAGTACAATCATTCTTTTATTACTAACTATTTCCTCAATCGCTTACTACCAACTGAATCACATTAATAATTTAAATAAAGACTTATTTGAAAACCGTGTTTATAAGCTGATTCAAGTCGATAAAATTGTCATTGCTTCTTCAATGCAGAGCAACTATCTTCGTTCATATATTCTCGAACCCAATGAAGCAACCATTAAAAACCTCGATGACCAAGAAAAGTTGATTCAAGACAAGGTGGAAGAGCTAGATAGCTTATTCACTTCAGAAACGACACAAAAGCAAATGGAAGTTATTAAAGCCAATCAGGCGATTTTTGAAAAAGCAGCACTGGAGATTATTAATACATACAGTCCCGATAATTTACAACCTGCCATTGACATTCTTCGAACAAAAGCACGCCCTGCTGCTGCTGCAATCCAACAAGCCGCACATGAAATTGCATTTTATGAGGAAAGACAAGTACAGTTAGCACGTGCTGAGTCGTCAAAAGTGGAAACTATAAGCTCATCGATTATCTTAATTCTCGCTGCCTTTTCCACAAGTTTAGCCTTTCTCATCGCCTTCATTATGACAAGGATTATTACAAAGCCTGTCAATCGCCTAGCTAAGGCAGCAAATATCATTGCTACCGGTGATTTACGTCAAGAGGATGTGAAAGTAAAGACAAAAGATGAGATTCGAAAGTTAGCCGATTCATTTAATGTAATGAAAGCAAATTTGCGCTCTCTCATTGACAATATAGCGATCAATGTAGAACATACTACTACAAGTGCAGGAGAATTAGCCGCAAGCACTGACGACGTTACTTCTTCTTCAAATGACGTTGCTAAACGCGTAGAATTAATGGCTCGAGGCGGTAGTCAGGCTGTCATGACAGGGCAAGAAACCGCTATGGCCATGGACGAAACTGCACGTGGAGTCCAGCGCATCGCTGAAGCCACACAGATGCTTCATTCGAAAGCGCTTGATACACAAAGCGTTGCGACTAATGGTGAAAAGATGTTGCAAAAGACCGAAAATCAAATGATGGTTATTCAACAATCTTCAGATAAGACAAATGCGCTTATTAAACAGTTAAGTACGCAATCGACTGAGATTGAAAATATAACGAAAGTCATTACTGAAATTACCGATCAGACCAACCTACTAGCTTTGAATGCTGCCATCGAAGCAGTGCGGGCTGGCGAACATGGGCAAGGATTTGCTGTCGTGGCAGATGAAGTACGTAAATTAGCGGAGGAATCCAAAATATCAGCCAACCAAATCATTAACTTAATTAATGATATTCAGCAAAATACATTGGAAGTCGAAAAAGCGGTGAGCGTTACAGTACAAAATATTGATGAAGGCGTTTCATACATTCAACATGCGCAAAACGCATTTAATGGCATTATGGGCGCAATTGAAGATATGGCATCCGAAATAGAAGACGTTTCTGCTTCTACTCAACAAATTTCTGCAAGTACTGAAGAGGTTGCTGCATCTGTCAATGAAATGTCTGCGGTAGCAAAAAACGTGGCAGAACAATCCGAAACGATTTCAAGCGCAATTGAAGAACAAACATCCACCATCCAAGAAATGAATGCTGTTGCACAATCTTTAAACGACGGGGCTACCACCCTTCAAGCACATATAAATAAATTTAAAGTCTAAAAAGCTAAGACAAAAAAGTGTTAGATTGATTGCAGTCAATCTAACACTTTTTGCTACTATGGTGAATCGGATGTTGTCCGCGGTTTATCGGTGATTTCTTTTGTTACTGATACAATCGGCTACCAGCTTTTTTAAACTCTTGAGCCTTTTCCTTCATTCCTTGATGGATAGCTTCTGTCGTATTTAAATCTTTTTCTTTAGCATAGTTACGAATATCTTGAGAAATTCTCATACTGCAAAACTTAGGGCCACACATTGAGCAGAAATGGGCTGTTTTTGCTCCCTCTGCGGGTAATGTTTCATCGTGGTATTCTACTGCTCGTTCTGGGTCTAATGATAAGTTAAACTGATCGCGCCAGCGGAACTCAAATCGCGCTTTGGATAGCGCATCATCTCTTTGTTGTGCCCCAGGGTGCCCTTTCGCTAAGTCAGCCGCGTGTGCCGCAATTTTATAGGTAATGACCCCTACACGAACATCTTCTCGATTTGGTAAGCCTAAATGTTCCTTCGGTGTCACATAACATAGCATCGCTGTGCCAAACCAGCCAATCATCGCTGCGCCAATGGCAGATGTAATATGGTCATAGCCTGGCGCGATATCCGTTGTAAGAGGCCTCAATGTGTAAAAAGGTGCTTCTTTGCAAACTTCCAATTGTTTGTCCATATTTTCTTTAATGAGATGCATCGGTACGTGCCCAGGTCCCTCTACCATTACTTGTACATCGTGCTTCCATGCAATTTGCGTTAACTCTCCTAACGTATCAAGCTCCGCAAACTGTGCCTCATCATTGGCATCAGCAATTGAACCTGGGCGTAAACCATCCCCTAATGAAAAAGCAACATCATACGTTTTCATAATTTCACAAATTTCTTCAAAATGAGTATATAAGAAGTTTTCTTGGTGATGGAATAGGCACCATTGCGCCATAATCGAACCACCACGCGACACAATGCCCGTTACGCGATTAGCTGTGAGTGGTACATAACGAAGCAACACGCCTGCATGAATCGTAAAGTAATCCACCCCTTGTTCAGCTTGCTCGATCAACGTATCACGATACACTTCCCATGTTAAATCCTCGGCTACACCATTGACCTTTTCGAGTGCCTGATAAATTGGCACAGTTCCTACAGGTACAGCTGCATTCCGAATAATCCATTCGCGGGTTGTATGAATATGCTTGCCAGTAGATAGGTCCATTATATTATCTGCGCCCCATCGTGTAGCCCATGTCATTTTTTCAACTTCCTCTGCTATAGAGGAAGAAACAGCCGAATTACCAATATTGGCATTAATTTTGACATGAAAGTTTCGGCCAATAATCATCGGCTCTGCCTCTGGATGATTAATATTGGATGGCATAATGGCACGTCCTGCAGCAATTTCTGCACGTACAAATTCTGGTTCTACATGTTCACGAATCGCTACAAATTCCATTTCCGGGGTAATAATCCCTTGTCTTGCATAATGCAGTTGTGTCACGTTGCGACCTTTTTTTGCACGTAATGGTTTTCGGGAAAGCTCCGGAAAAACGTTTTCCTTCATACGAGGGTCGTCTGCTTTGCGGAAGCCATTATCCTCTGGTTTAATCGTCCGCCCTTCGTACTCCTCTACATCTCCACGTTCTTTTATCCACGCACTACGCAATGCAGGTAAACCTTTTGTAATATCCACTTTGTAAGTTGGATCCGTATAAGGACCGCTCGTATCATAAACACGTACTGGTGCATTATCTTCTTCTCCAAAACTACCCGTTGTTGGGCTTAGCTGAATTTCACGCATCGGTACTAAAATATCTGGGCGTGTTCCTTCTACATATACTTTTTTACTTCCGTCAAAACTTGTCATAATGGTAATGTTCTTTTCGCTAACTGTTGTCATATACTATTCCGCTCCCTTTTCCATAAATTTTCAAAAAGGACCGAATCTAGCTCACGCCAATAGGTAGCATTACAAATAAAAAAGCCGAATCCAAAAATATTGGATCCGGCTGTACATGTAAGGTTTATTTATCGCAAAAAATTCTAGGAGTGCGATGTTCATTAACTTTCCCACGCTGGTATGAGCCAGATCAGGTCCAAAGGGTCAAGAAACCTCTATGCGTTTCCCTCTCAGCCCGACTCATCGGACTCCCCTAGTTATAGCTATTAAGTTTGATGATAGTGTAACAGATTTTTCTAATAGATGGAAGTTATAATTAGATTTATCTTGCTATTATCCTCGAGTAATTACGTAAATAGCAGTTCTGCTAGATAAATGACAATTGTTACTGTTAGACAGCTAACAATCGTGGAAAAAAGAACCGTTTGCGCAGCAGTTGCCGACTCAACATCATATTCTAATGCCAAGCTAGAGCTATTGCGTGAGGTCGGAAATGCACTTGCAATGAAGAGTGACTGAGCGACAACACCATCTAAACCGAGGACAAAAATAATAAGCAATGCAACGGCTGTACTACTACTAGACGTGTAATGCAGCTAACAAACACCGTTTTATTGAACATGGACTTGATTTCAAGCTGTGATAGTTGTGCACCCAGTGTAATAAGCGCTACGGCAATAAAGCCATCAGCTACGTGGTCAATTGGAATACGGATAAATTGTGGAATGCCAATATTAAAAAAATTCATTGCCACGCCTATTATAAGGGCATGAATAATAGGCATTTTCAGGAAGTCCTTTATGATCGCCATCCCTGATTTAGTCGAAGAGATTAAATTATATAAACCATATGTATAGGTCGTCATATTTTGAAAAATAACGAGAATCACTTGGATTGCCACCCCAATGGGCTGCGTTGCAAAAATCATTTGTGCAACTGGAATACCATAGTTGCCGGAGTTAATTAGGACAACACTATTTTTAAACACTGCCGTCTCTGTTTTCGCTAGACCAAGCCCCTTCGCTAAAAAATGACTAAGCACCATTTGACTGCCGATAAAGAGCACAATAAATAATGCCACTTCCCCCAGCACTGATAACTCCACACTTGTTTCATATAAATTCACAAATACCGCAGCTGGCATAAAACAATACGTAATGAGCTGAGATAATGCTTTTAAATTAAAAGAAAATTTCTTTTGTAAAAATGCACCAAGTACAAGCAACACTAAAATAGGGGCAACTATTTTAAAGAAAATCATACCGAGATACATCATGGAGGTGACCCCCTTTCATCTCTTTCTATAGTAAAACTGTTCACGACATGGGTCAATGCTCCCCCGCTAGTATAAGTTTACATAAAAAAGAACTGCCCCTTGCTAGGACAGCTCCTTTTTATGTTTGTAGGTTTTTGCTTTGCTTTGGGGTATTTAATCTTGCTTCGCGGGTAAATCTCTTTGCTTCACGGGTATCACCCTGCTTCACGGGTAAATCACTCTGCTTCGCGGGTAAACCTCCCTATTTCCCGGATAAATCGCCCTGCTCCGCGGGGAAATCTCCCTGCTCCGCGGGGAAATCTCTCTGCTCCGCGGGTAAACCTCCCTGCTTCGCGGGTATTTCATCTTGCTCCGCGGGTAAACCACTTTGCTCCGCGGATATCACCCTGCTTCGCGGGTATTTCACCTTGTTTCGCGGATAAACCTCTCTGCTTCGCGGGGAAATCACCTTGCTCCGCGGGTATCACCCTGTTTCGCGGGTAAATCTCTCTGCTCCGCGGGTAAACCTCCCTGCTTCGCGGGTAAATCTCTCTGCTCCGCGGGTAAACCTCCCTGCTTCGCGGGTATTTCATCTTGCTCCGCGGGTAAACCACTTTGCTCCGCGGATATCACGCTGCTCCGCGGGTATTTCACCTTGTTCCGCGGGTAAATCACCTTGCTTCGCGGGTAAATCTCCCTGCTCCGCGGGTAAATCACCTTGCTCCGCGGATATCACCCTGTTTCGCGGGTAAATCTCCCTGTTCCGCGGATATTTCACTCTATTTCGCGGGTAAATCTCTCTGCTCCACGGGTATCACCCTACTCCGCGGGTAAACCTCTATGCTTCACGGGTATCACCCTGTTTCGCGGGTAAATCTCCCTGCTTCGCGGGTAAACCTCCTTGCTTCGCGGGTAAATCTCCCTGCTCCGCGGGTAAACCTCTTTGCTTCGCGGGTATTTCACCTTGTTTCGCGGATAAACCTCCCTGCTTCGCGGGTAAACCTCCTTGCTTCGCGGGTAAATCTCCCTGCTCCGCGGGTAAACCTCTCTACTTCGCGGGTATTTCCATCTCTCTTTATTAAGCAAGTTTAAATCGATTCACGACCTCTTGGAGTTCTTTAGAAATTTGGTTCATGTTGTTGATAGATTCTGCGACCTTTTCCATTTCTGCCTGTTGGTCTGCGGCTGATGCACTCACCTGTTCTGCAGAAGCAGCAGTTTCCTCTGAAACGGCAGAAATACTTTGAATCGCCGTAATGGCTTGGTCCTTTTGCTCCAACATTTGTGAAAGCTCTGACAATAGTTCATTAATTGCTGTTGCAATTGATTGAGATAGCTCGTTATTATCCTTAAAAGCTAACTCTGTATTTTGTACCGATTCATTTTGCGCTTGCATTAAGCTTGCATTGGAAGCAATAACGGATACCGTTTGCTTTGAATCTGCTAGAATGCTAGAGACCGTTTGTTTAATAACTTCTGTTTCGTTTTTAGACTGCTCTGCCAGTTTACGCACTTCCTCTGCTACTACTGCAAAGCCTTTGCCGTGTTCTCCCGCTCGAGCAGCTTCTATACTTGCATTCAGTGCTAATAGATTCGTTTGCTCTGTTATTCCTTGAATAGATGCAATAATTTGATTGATATTGTTAATATTGCTAGACAAAGATTCCATTTGACGTTGGATACGTCCATTCATTTCATTCGTTTCCGCATTTCGGTCACGTAAACTTTCCACTTCTTTCATGCCCTGCTCTGTAGAAGTTTGTGTTTTGATTGACAGCTCGTCCATTTGCTTTGACAACCTTGTAATGGCGTCAATTTGGTCAGATAAGTCAATCATTCGATAATTCGTTTCTTCTGTATCCTCTGATTGTTTTGATGCACCTTGCGCTATTTCGTTAATTGCGACAGATACTTCCTGACTTGATGCTACAATTTCATTAAAGGCTTCATGAACATGGTCGGATGATTGATTGAGCAATGTTGAAGAATTTAATACCGTATGTATGGCATCATTCGTCTTATCCAGCATATTATTATAAGCTAATGCAACAGCACCAATTTCATCGGCTTTTATAAATTTATCATCTATCTTTTTCGTTAAATCGCCTTCTGCTGCTGTTTCAATCGATGTACGTAAAACCTTTAAAGGCTTCAACTGCTTAAATATAAACATCGCACTAGCAGCGGCCATTAAAATTACCATAATAATTGCTGATACAATCGTGAAGACAAGGATTTTATTATATGTTTCTAATATTTTAGAATTAGGTAAAACTAATTGCACTGACCATACTTCATCGATATTCTCTAACATCATTGGAGCAAAAGCATTAAATGATTTTTCCCCAAGCTGCTTCGAGTCTACATATAGACTGTCCGCTTTTCCTTCATCCATAGATTGTCTAATACTTGTCCAATCAACCGCATCCTGCATATTTGTCCCATCTAACTTTTCGTTAATACTATTGACCGTTAACATGCCTTGATCTGTAATAATGCCTGCATAACCACCATCAGGCTGTATAGAGTCAGCTAATTCCTTTAAAAAATCGATAGATAAATCAGCTGTTAATACGCCAAAATATGTACCAGAAGCGTTATACAGTGGCACAGCAATAGTCGTCATCGAGACAGTTTTACCGTTCACATTATAATCATACGGCTCTGTTAATACAGCACGCCCTTCTCCTTTTGGTATCCGATACCAATCATCCTCCGCTTTCGGGTCATCAATTCCTTCTATAGGATCTGTGTTGATTTGGTTGCCATCTTTAGTTAGATAAGGGATAAAGCGATTTTTCACATCAATTAATGCCGTATCAGTAGTTGGTCCTACTTTTACCGCACCATTTTCTATAACGGCTCCTACACCAAGTAAATCATTATTATTCGTTAAATTCGTATTCAGTATATCCATTACACTTTCTGTCGAAAGCGCATCATTTTTTTCCATTGCTTCAACAATACGTTTTGTTGTTTGTAATGTATCATTGGCTTTTTTAAACCGTTCGCTCATTTTTGCAGCAGATAACTCCGCATTTTGCAACGTTGCCTTTTCTGAATCATCGACACTCTGATTATGTAGAGTAGCGCTAGTTACTAATGTATAAGCAACAAATAATACTAAAAATACACCTAAAATTAAAGAAGTGAGCTTTAATGCAATACTTTTGGATTTTTTCATTACAAACACCTCCATTTTTATAAAATAATCATAATGTATCATTGGTAGTATAACAATAAAAGTTTCACTGAATTTACCAAGCAACGTAAAGTTTTCAATTAATAAAGTCCGTTTACAATCCTATTTGTCGTAAATAAGACGTATTGAGTTTAAAAAAACATCGGACCTTTTTACCTATTCAGCTAAAATATGCATATAAAATCCTTAAGCTATGATAAAATTAAGTATAAAATATAGGAGGTTTGCCCATATGAAACACAAAAGAAACCTAGCCTTGCTTGCACTAGTAGCAGTACCTTCACTTATCTATTCAACACCTATAACGTCTGCCTCAGCTGCTGATCATTCGGCACATGCCAAGACTGCTTACATATATAATAATTACTATAATGCTAACGTTAACAACGTTATCCAGTTGATTTCCAATATTAATGATACATCCTTCTCGTTTCAGCCATACTTAGAAGCTGCACTAAAGGCGTACAATGCGTTAACAGAAACTGAAAAGCAATATGTAACGAATTATGGGACACTATCCAATCATCAACAAACAAGAGTAAGTTATCGTCGACTAGCTGCACAAATAGAAGAAAAATTAGCTTCCGTTGACTCTACTTCTGTTAACTATTATCAAAATGTAATTGAAACGAGAGATTGGTACAATAGGTTAAATGCTGCGCAAAAAACCTTTGTAAGTGAAGCAACCCAAAAAATACTGACGTCAACAATTACACCGAATACTTCTGTTGATAAAGTTGTTAATAAAATTCAATTGTTAAACGCTTCTCGAATTAGCTTCCATAAAGATGTGGCAGAAGCGCGCGCTGAGTATAATGCATTGCGAAAATTCTCCAATGTTGTTTTACCTGCAGGGATTGAAAAACAATTATTAGATGCCGAACAGGTCGTTATATTGGATAAATCCGCAGCGAAGCAAGTAGAAAATACCATTGCTGCCTTATCGCCAAAAACGTCTACAACACAGGATGTCCAAGCAGCAAAAAACGCTTTTGAAGCATTAACACCCGTACAACAACAGCTTGTTCCAAACGTTTGGAAATTAGTAGACTTTGTAAAAGGGAAATATAAACTACCTGAAAATGGTCATACAATCGATACACCAACATTGTCAGACTCGGCAGCAGTACCTGGTAAAAATACACTAATGTCTAAGAGTAGAAGAAACACGTATAAAGCAAAAATTAATGTTGCTGATTCTGAAAATAAAAATGAACGTTTTGTTTTAACAACGAAAGCAAATATGGTTCTAGTCATCCCACCGCTCAATACACTTGTTAATAAGGATTCAGGCGTAATGGATGTTCAGCTGACAAGAAATTTAAATCGCATTACTTTCCAAGCCGTATTAAATAAAAAACCTGTTAAATTTGATGCGAATATTGAAATTATTTTAGAAAATTTACCTGACAATGCTTCCATTGTTCAGCTCAATGAATTCGGTGACCAAGAACCTGTTTCCTATACAGTCAATGGCAATCAATACATTATAGAAACACAAACTTCTGGTACGTTCCAAATTATTAGAAATTAACTTATAGAAATCCCATACCCTGTCTTAAGCGGTGTGGGATTTGTCATTGCAAATAAACCACAATTAAACAGTAAGCCACTAGCATGAATATTAGCTAGTGGCTTTCTCTTTTTATATTTATTGTGTTCTAGGTTGAATTAATACATAATCTAAAGCTGCTGGATCTGTAGAAGCTTTTGCATAGACAATATTTCCATATTTATCTTTCGTGAATAGATAAATTCGTTGCTCTTTTTGGAATACGTTTGTTGAATTTGGATCACTACCTGTTTGAATCGCTGTGAAAGTCTTCGCAGAACTTGCATCAGAAGGTGCTGTAATCTTACCTTTACCATAGGAAACAATTGCTCCCCCAGGAATATACGTAAAGTTATTACTATCTGCTTTCGTAATAACATCCATAACATTATCAGGCGTTAGATTATATCCTGAGTTCAATACAGCGTAGTAATACTGCTGATCCCATGTAATATCGGCATTCAGATTCGCAACAACTTCAACTTTCTTAGAAATATTTAAATTACTTGGGAATTGCGTATCTGGTAATAATGTCGCAGAAGTAATTGTATTCTCTTTTGTTGGATATTTATACTCTGCTCGATCCTTACTAAATGTCCAGCCGCCTTTATCTTTCGCGGCAGCATTGACACTAATATCAAAGCTTTCTTTTACTTCGGTATTAAACTTGATAATGAGCTTGCGAGATTCCCAATCATTTGTACCCGTAACATCTTTCCAGCTATGTGTGTAAGTTGGTGTAATAGGCGTTGTTGTACCTGGTTGAACTAATTTAAAATCAAATCCTGTATCGACAGCCTCTGAAAATGTTACTTCAAATGTTTTGCCATCAATTCGTTTATAGATTGGATCTTCTACCTTTGGTGGTGTTCCATCTGCAAAGAATGTATATTTCATAACACCCGTACCATTTGAACCAGGCGTTAGCGTTATAAGTTTATTTTGCTTCTCATCAAATGTGTAAACTTTTGATTCTGTCCCTTTTTGCACCATCGTGACATTATTATATCGGTCTTTTACTGCTACATATAGCTCATACTCTTGATGTGGCTCAAGCGTTAAAGAAATCTCATTTGTATCTTTACGCATGCTGCTCGTAATTCCCTTAGCCATTACTTCTTCAGGCGTTGTTGGTCCAGGCGTTGGATCGCCAACCTTTCGAAGGACGTAGTAATACGAACCATCCTCATCTGACATAAATTTAAAGGTTGCTTTCCGATCACCTTCCAATATTTTAATAGACGTATTGTCAATAACAGGAGGTGTACGGTCATCAATTACATGTTTTGATTGAATATCCGAGACATTTCCTGAACGGTCTCGCAACACCATATAAATGGAATAGCTCTTAAACGGATCTAACGGCGGAATTGTATTAGGGAGCGGAACTGTCACCTTTTGTTTCCCTAATTGTGCTGGCTTATTGCCACCACTGCCGATAATCGGGATATTTTTGCCCCCTACATTAAATTCTTTTGCATTTAATTGTACAGCTTCGATTAATCGTAGACGGTCATCTCTTGTTAAATTTAAATCGGATTCCATAATTAAATAATGGTAGGTTCCGGCTTTTGTCGCATTAAATTCAACTAGTGTTTGGTCTTTAGCAGCGTTAATAGCAGGTTCTCCGATAATCGTTAAATATGGCCATTCACCATCTTTATGAATATATTCTGCAGTATTGCGCGGAACAGTATTCACTGGTGTATTGTTAATATTTTCGAATTCATTATCAGCAAGGTCTTTTACATTTGGAGATATCGTTACAACCAAGTTATCTCCATTAACGAAACCTGTTAAAGAAGGGATTGTGAATGTTAATCTTTTTTGAGCTTTATTGTATACAACCTTTTCTGGTCGAATTGGCTTTTGTAATCCTTGATTGACAATACCTGTTCCTGTCAGTTCATAGTTTTCAACTTTTTCAGCTGCAATCGGATCTAACTCCTCACTGACCGTTACATAAAATTCATTTTTAATTTCATCTTGTAAAAAGAGCTCTCCACCCACAATATATGGAGGTAGATTGTCTAAAGCACCTGTTTTGAATTCTTTGATTGCTTCTTTTGGAATAGGATCAATTGAATTGTTCCCTGAATCATCCTTCATCACTACAAAAAGTTGATATTCTTGTTCAGGGTCTAATCCTGTCAGCAATCCGGAAATTCCTAATTTACCTGCAAGTGCCTTCCCTTTACCTGTTGGGTTAGCTATTACATCTGCAGTTGTCGGATCTGCGGCAGTTGTCTTTTTACGTACATAGTAGAAGTATTCCCCAGGTTCACTCGCTGTAAATGTAAACTCTGCCCGTGTTCCACCATGTAGAGGGGTTACCATTAGCGATTTTACTGATGGTGGTGATGAATCTTTCATTTGGAACGATTGCGATTTAATATCTGAAGCATTTTTCGCTCCATCTACTACCATGACATAGACAACGTATTCTTTTTTCTCACCTAAATTAGAAATTTTGAACGTATTTTTACCGTTTACCGCTGCACTCGTGCCACTTGCTGCATTATCTGTAGAAATACGATTCACCATTTCTCGTTTGGTTGGTACTTCTACGCCCTTTTCTCGCACAATATAGTAATACGTGCCTACTTTATCTGACGTAAACTCTACTTGAACATCGCTACCATTTAAGACCGTTAACTTGGTAATATCAATTAACGGTTTTGTTTTATCCGCTGGCTTTTGGTTATCAATATCATCTTTATCGATTGGTTTACCGTCAGGGTCAGTAATATTCCCCACATTATCTTTATCATTTAAGAAGTCATCAAAAATATTATTTGGTCCTTCGTCTTTTGGCAGAATTACTTTATCGATATATGTGTAATCACCAATATCAACCCAACCATATGCATTATCTACATAAAGCGTGCCTACGCGACCATCAATATACAGTTTTAAATCGGTATAGCTATTGTAATTTATCCAGTCAATATTGCTATCTCCGTATATTGTAAGGGCTGTTTCTGTATCTAAATTTAACGTACCGATATTACCTTGGATTTCAAACTCACGTACGTTTCCGATAATATCAACACGCGGTAATTTTGTATTTGTTTCAATTTTTGTACCACTTTGCGACACAACAAGTCGTGATACGGTGCTATTGTAAAACTCAATGTGCTTTTCGACATTTTTCATAGTCACTTTGTCTTTTGACCAGTTTTCGAAAGGCTTGTTTTTATCTGGATTTTGATTGGAATCGGTCCAATTTTGAAGATCGCCTGATGGGTTGCTATTAGAGCTTTCATCTTCTGGCTTATCTGGATTTGACCAGTTAATAAATGAAAAATTATTGCTTGCTACACGGCCAATTGCTAATGGCTTATAGTAGGATACATCTAAATGTAAAGGTGGACGAACTGTTTCATTTACTAACATTGTGCCGGTTAGCGTAACATTATCGAACGCAATATAGTTCCCATTGACAACGATTGTGCCACCAAACGATTTATAGTCACCGTCAAACTGTAACTTTCGAGAGCTCGTCCCGCTTGCATTCAACGTTAACTTTGCAACTGAATAAATAGATTTCCCTGAAATATCTCCCTCAATAAATGCACCCTTTAATACATCTGCATTGTATTCATTGAAAATATGTGAAAGGTTTTCAGGTACTGAATAAGGTTCAGAATTTATGTAAACAGTATCATCTTCAACACCAGTAATCTTATAAGTTGATACATTCCCCTTTTTCTCTTGTGAACGAACAATAAAAGAAGCAATTTGACCTCGAGTTACTGCATTGAACGGAGAAAATGTGACAGGTGTTGTTCCTTCTGTAATCTTTAAATCTACTAATGTTTGAATATAGTAAGCATTGCTTGATTGGCTATTAATATCTTGGAAGCTATGATTAAAATTCGATGCTACCTCGAATTTAAAGCCAAGCACTAAAATTTTGGCTAGTTGCCCGCGTGTAATCACTTCATTTGGCATAAATGAGCCATTTGCATAACCAGACATAATGCCTGCATTTTGCAACGCTGCTACATATTTATAATATTCATTGCTCTTTGGTACGTCTCTAAAATAGGGATCTTCTACATTTTTTAAATCTAACTTTAAAACTGTAGCGAGCATTTTTGCTGCTTGACCACGTGTTACATTTTGATTTGGTCGGAATGTTTTATCTGCAAATCCACTAATTGCACCTTGAGCGTATAATTTTAAAATATTGTCATAGTGACTTGAATATTGGTTAATATCTACAAATGGTGAAGTAGCTGCTGCTACTTTTTGTGGTGGTGGTACAACAACAGCAATCCCGCTAGTAGCAAAAACAGTTGCGATCAGTGCTTTGTTCACTTTTTGGATTTTTGTTTTATCCATCTCACTCTTCCTTTCACATCTAATTGATACGCACAAACTTCATTTTCATCATACCCTTTATATCGACAGGTAGATAGCGAACCTTCATAGTATTTCTAAAATAATGGAAGAAAGTCTTGCCCAAATTAAAAAGCCAAGAAGCATCGGTGCTCTCTTGGCTTTAACAAAATATAGGCATACATCATATCATACTTGTTTTGTCATAAGGGAAAGGGGGATAACCTTAAGTCCTGTCAAGTTTGATCAAGAGATGTGTCCCGAATTTACATATCAAATTCATAATAAGCGTGTGTCACACAAGGATGACTTATACTTAAGCTTACCCAACTATTCGTCACATTAATCAAGTACCCTAAAATAAAAAATGTAAACATCATTTTTATGAAAATTCTATCAGTGATTTACTCATCCGTATCAGCATTTCTACCAGCTTTCACTCCCTTTGCACGTCCTCCACCATCTAAATTCTAAATTTTTTTACTTTTATTGTTATTCTGACATATAATTTTCTGATAAATTAATTTATAATGAAAATTAACATAGTCAATCTAATCGTTCATCTGTTATAATACTGATTAAAATAAATAAAATCTGTATTAATACAGAATGGTATAAAGCTTGCTTTTCACACTATGGGGATAATGAGAAAAGCGCTACCAATGCATGTTAAACGACAGCATTGTAGCCTACACAAAAAGGGGTTGGAAGATTTGGGTATTTTAAAGGGGTTAAAAATTCTCGATTTTTCTGCATTACTACCAGGGCAAATGGCGACAATGATTTTTGCTGACCTAGGTGCGGAGGTTATTCATGTAGAATCCTCCAAACGCGTTGACTTAACGCGTATTATGCCTCCCTATGATGAAGATCATGAGGCATATATTCATCAACACTTGAATCGTTCTAAAAAGTCTCTTACATTAAATTTGAAAGCGCCTGAGGCTATAGATATTGTAAAGACACTCGTACAAGAATATGACGTTATCATTGAAGGTTTTCGACCAGGGGTTATGCAAAGACTTGGTATCGGCTATGAAACGTTAAAAGAAGTGAATCCAAAATTGATTTATTGTGCGATTACAGGCTATGGTCAAACGGGTCCGTATAGCAACCGACCTGGGCATGATAATAATTATTTGGCACTAGCAGGGGTGCTCGATTACTCTCGTCATAAAGACAAAAAGCCCGTTTCTATGGGGATTCAGCTAGCAGATATTGCTGGCGGTACGATGCATGCTGCCATCGGGGTACTTGCTGCTGCACTGCACCGTGAAAAAACTGGAGAAGGTCAGTTTGTGGATATTAGTATGACCGATGCGGTATTTTCTCTTAACGCAATGTATGGCTCTGCCTATATCGGCGGCGGTCGTGTACCGCAACCCGAACAAGAAATTTTAAATGGCGGTAGCTACTATGATTTTTATAAAACAAAGGATGGTCGATTTTTCTCCGTGGGCAGTCTTGAGCCACAGTTTCGTAGGTTGCTCTGTGAAGCACTAGATATTCCTGAACTAATCGATAATACGTTTAATGATTCGTACTATACACAAATTCGCTTTAAAGAGGCTGTGCATGATGCCTTTTTATCGAAAACCTACAACGAATGGCTTGAAGTCTTTAATGAAGATTTTGAAGGTTGTGTCGAGCCAGTGTTAACTTTTCCAGAAGCATGCGAGCATCCACAGTTACAAGCTCGTGGCATGATTGTGGAGATTCCGAAAAACGATGGTACGACGCAAAAACAAATTGCATCTGCTTTTAAATTTGATGGCGTCAATCCAGCGTACAAGCATGTTGGCGCAAAGCTTGGTGAACATAACGAAGAAGTACTGACATCACTTGGCTATAGTGCTGAACAAATCAACGCACTTCAAGAAAAAGGGGTTTTAGAGTAAGTAGTGTCAGGCACGCAAACAATTTAAAAAATTAAAATGAGTGTCCAAGTAAGTCATTGTTTGACTTCAGTGGACACTCTTTTGTCTATTACACATACGCACTAATAAATATCCGTAATTGTTCGAAATGGTCTTCAACAAGTAAATATTTTTTATATACTTCGATTAATTTCTCAAATAGCTCAAATTGTTCCGTAACAAAAAGAATTTTGAGTATATTAATCATATGCAATGAAGCGCTTTGAGCGACTAAATAATACGAGCTATCAGGTTGACGATAATGTTGGCGCCATTCTTCTACAGATAGTCCAATATGTTGTAATGAGTTATTAACATGAAGGGCAATATCTTTTTGCACAGATGCCTCAAGAGCGATTAATTGCTCTTTACTGTAGTCTTGCTGTACCAGTACGGCGTTTATTTTTTTATTGGATGCCAGTACATGTTCTTTTAAGAGCAGTAGCCCCTCTTCGTAACGTTCCATTCTGACATACGTATCTAGCAATACCGCATACAAATTTTCTAAATAATTAAGATGATAATTTTTAATAATGGCCGGTGGTGTTGGCTTTCGATTTGGCAGTAAATCCTTATATTCTAGCAAAATTTCGATTGCGTAGTTATTAAGCCGTTCATCTTCTAATAAATATTCACCATAATGAAGAACATTGTCATAATCTCGCTCTTGATGTGCTATATGCAATAAAATATAGGCAATTAAGACCTTTTCTTTCTCTGTTAATGCATACATAGAATAACGCCAATCAGCCTCAAATGAAGTAATTAAATCTTTAATATGTTGATATTGCCCCTCTGACAAACGATAGTGGGTCACAATTTGATAAAGACGTAACTGTTTTTTCGCTAAACAGGAAGAATTGCATTTATCCACATAAGTTATACACTTATCCAGATTTTTTCTGTAATTATGCACAAAGTTATTCACATGTGTATAAGTAATTGCTGAAGATTGTTCAAAATGTCCCATAATTTCATAAATAAATGTGAATTGTTCTAATGGTTTGTGGATAAGCAGTGAATAAACTTTTTTCATAAACAGCCAATGCCAAAATAAATGTTCTTCTTTATAAATCATATGCACAAAATAATCATTTTCAAATTTATATAAATATATCGTTTGTAAGTCATCTTCTGGCAACTGTACCTGCCATCGCTTGCCAAACACAAGCCAGACTAAACGCTCCAAATCCATTGTATGCTGGGCAAAAAGTTGGTCAAAAAAGATTTCCTTCCCTTTTTGAGTGTAAAAAAAGGCATTCAGTCGGTCATTCACATATTTTGTATCCAGGCCCTGCTTAGTGAAAAAAAGTTGTAACGTCGTAGAAACACGTCCCCAATATTTTCGAGCTGTCGAAAATGCAATGTTCATCGCCGCTTCTTCATTCACTAAAAATAATTGTGGTGACAAAGCAGAACCTAATATTTTAGGATCAGCTTGTGCTGTGACCTCAGCCTCTGCCCATTTTGAAAGTAACTTTTCGGCTCCGTTTTCGCCACTTTGTCTATATGTTATGAATAATTGCTCATCACAATCCAACAGCATACAACCAGAGCCCCCCATCAATTTCACGCAACAAAGATCTTCCCCTATCATGGTATAATTCGTTTTTAAATTATTTTTATTCTTTCTTCAATATAACAAATCCTATCCAAGATATGCTAATAAGTTATGAATAAGCACAGACAAAAGAGCTAAAGTGTTCATCAAGACAAACACTTTAGCTCTAATTAGCTATATATACTTACAAAGCTCATTACTTTACATACTAAGGCAAATGAGCGCATCTGACAACTGCTCTTAAGTTGGTAGCCCAGTGCATTGTCTCAGACGGCTCATTGCTGACGCTATTTTATGGAAGCGTCCATTTATTAAATATTTAAAGTGTAAACTGTTTCCAAAATCAGTTTATACTTTACTTCCTAGACAGTAGACGGACAACGAAACAAAATAGTTACACATTTTAATAAAAATTTTTCAAAAAAATTTGTTTACCAAAATTGTGGGTACTTTCTCGTTTGTCGTAAATTATTAATTAGCAAGCCAAAAATGACAATAATCACTGCCCCTATGAATACTGGCATTATTAAATAGCTCCAGCCGTAGCCGCCTAAAATAATGATAATCGGGTTTGCTCCTGCCGGTGGATGTATTACCCCAGCAAGTGCCATACAGAAAATAGTCAAGCCGACTGCAAGACTAATCGAAATAACGCTCGATCCTAACAATGAATACATCGCCACGCCGATAAAAGCTGAAATCATATGCCCACCTATAATATTTCGAGGTTGTGACAGCGGCGCATTCCATACGACAAATACCAGTACACAGCTCCCCCCAAGTGATGCCATTAACCACGGTGTCCCTGTATAGTTTGTTAAACAAAGTAATACAAAGATACATAGTAAACCACCAGCAGCACCTGTTAACGCATCAGCGAAATTAGTTCTAGAAGGAGCATGTCCACCTCCACTCATCTTAGCTAAATATGCTTTTAAACGATGATTTTTTACATCTTTTTCTTGTAAACGTACGAAATCGGCCATAGTCACCATCCTAGAAATCAACTTTATATGAATTGTCATCATCTATACATGTAGAAGCTTTTTCTATTATATCAGCTAAAAATAAGATTTCAATTTCAGAACTTCATATTTTTGACAATGCTGAAAAGTTAAAATAGTAAAGCACGAGCCCAATGTATGCATACATTTACTAGGCTCGTGCCGAGGTATTTAAAATATCGTTTTTGTGGTAAGAGTTTTCATGTTTACTTGTTTTTAATCATATTGCTTTTTAATCGGTTTGTATATTCGTGCTTTTTTTAGCACCGTCTTCGGAACTTGGAATGTTGCCGTAACGACACCTGGATGGCGGCCTATTTCTATGGAACCCGTAATGGTTGCACGATTCATTACTTCTGGCTCAGTCATTTCAAATAGCTTTGCGGCTCTGCTAATTGCATTAGTTGTCGCATCATTTAATGTTGTACCTGTACCCACTATCGAAACAGGGAACACTTCTTCCACCTGTTTGACACCAAATTCCTCCGCAAGTTCGCGGGCTCTACGTTTTTCTTCTTTTGAAAAAGGCTTTGCTGTGTATGGAAGATCTTCTTCATTTGGTAATAATATCGGACCTTCAAGTGCTACTTTTTTCAATACACTTACCTGTAGTTGTACGATTCCTGCGACATCTGTTGTATGTCCAGCAATTTCACCGTCTCCTTGCATGGCATGCATATCACCAATGTACACGCCACCACCTGGTACTTTTACAGGGCAAATAATTGTAGCCCCCTCACGAACACGGCTAATATCCATGTGCCCATCTGTTCGGTGAGTATCTAATTCTGCTTGCGTAAATGCATATTCATGTGGAGCTCCTATTAAAAATGAGCCAAAATCACCAGCATTATGAGAATCTGGCATCGCCTTTGAAGGCGTTGTCCCTAGCTGACCTAAAAATGGTCGCATTCTTGCCATAACGCCGATTAAGTCACTTGGTGCAAGAGCAACGACAGGGTTTTGCACAGAATTTTCAGGCGTGCGCATATAATTTTTTGCATCCAATGCAATACGTCGAGCACCCTCTCGCCCTACGGTTAAACCGATATTCCCCTTTTGGTCTAGTGCCATTGTATAACCATTTGTCATTTTAAATGGCGCAGTTTCAGTATCACAAGTTGAACAGCGTATTGCATGCGGTCCAATACCATCCACTACAGTAGCTGGATGAAGTTTACCACAGCCGGGACATTTTACTGATACGAACGGATCACCGATAAAACGGTCAATTATTGCCTCGTCATGCCCAGATGCCGTCGCAAGTGATGTTACCTGTATAGATTTTATTGTGATAACAATTGCATCGCCTACTTCGGCACCTTCTACAAAGACCGGCTTTGTTACTTCGTGTCCACCACGAATGGTTGGCGTTAACATCGGCCCCCAACACCCTGGTGTCGTATTGGCAATAATTGTGCCACCATTTTTGACAGGACCAAGCATTTTTTGCTGTGGATCTAAAATACCGTCTATGAAATCATTCACAAACAATGTTTCCACAGCTTTAGGCTGCTGAACACTTTCGTCATTTTCTGGTTGATTAGCTTTTTCATGCATTTGTAAATCAGAAATCATGTTTATTCACTCTCCCAATCCAAAAAATTATTTTATGTAGTCTACACAAGGGTAAAAGATAGCTCTCCACTTATACGAGCAGAGAGCCATTATTATTAGTTATTCAAGAACAAATCTACTATGTGAGAAGACTTCATTTAAAGCTTATTGCGTTTACTTGATAGCTACGCATCACTGCGTATACCATTCATTTCGACAGCGAGTTCGATAGTTCCTGCAAATACGAGTAAAACTACACTAAATTTACAATTATCATATCGAAGTATGAGCGGTGCTGGTTAACAGCGTAGTTGTTACTTGTTGCTCCATTCATCGTGCTTCGTCTTTGTCTCACTTTCATTTATAATAAGGCTGATAAAGAAGTAATATTTAACAACAAGACCTTTATTTAAACTAAAAATAGAAAGGGTGTAAGCATCCGATGGCAGAACCAACCATATTAATTGTAGAAGATGAAGCTGATTTAGCCAATCTTCTAAAGGTCAGTCTCCTAAAAGAAGGCTATAAACAAATTCATACAGCTGACTCCATTGAAAAAGCTTGGATAAGCTTTCAACAAACAACCCCCGACATTGTGCTCCTTGATGTCATGCTTCCAGACGGTGAAGGCTATGATTTGTGTCGTCGAATTCGTGAAGTTTCGCATATCCCAGTGCTGTTCTTATCAGCCAAAAATGAAGAAATCGATAAAATATTAGGGCTCGCTATTGGTGGTGACGATTATATTACAAAACCTTTTAGCCCTAAAGAAGTTGCTTATCGTGTAAAGGCTCAGCTACGTCGAGCCGGCTATCAAATACAGGAGACGCCATTACCTGTTGCAAAGGCGATTCAAGTTGGACCATTCGTGCTCAATAGTGATGAAACAGAAGTACATAAAGACGGTACTTTATTAGAGTTAACGGCTAAGGAGATTGGTTTAATGGCTTGTTTTATGCATAATCCTAACCGTATTTTAAGCAAGGAAACATTATTTGAACGTGTATGGAGCGAGGATTTCTTTGGCTCAGACAATACAGTTATGGTGCACATACGTCGTCTTCGTGAAAAGATTGAAGTAGATCCATCTAAACCGGTTTTTATTACAACTGTTAAAGGGCTTGGCTATAAATTAGTTGTGCCAAAAGAGTTACAACGATGAAATGGCGCTTAACAGCACGCTTTTTACTTTCCATCTTATCGATTGTCATCATCGTTATTTTTGTTAATACTGCCATATTATTTGGACTAATTCTCTATCAGCAATTTAACAAATTTAATGATGCTACCGCAGATACCGAGGAAATTTTTGTACGCGAGTTCCAGCAGTATATTGATGTGAGCAATGGGCTTCCTTCTGTCAGTAAAGAAGGGCTTCAACAATTACACCAACGAAATGCTTGGATTCAATTGCTTGATGTAAATGGCCAAGTGACGGATGCTTATTTTGAACCTCAAGAGGCACTTTCTCATTATGCGCCTATTGATTTAATTCAAGTTTATAAATATAAAGAATTCGATGTTGATACAACAGTTTATGTAGGAAGTAAAGATAACATTAACTATTTAATCGGTATTAAAGGCAGTGGCGTTTCAAGATACGTGGTTCATCTTTCAGGCGCATCTACATTACAACTTATCGGAAAGTATGGCTTGCTTATCATTATTGCGGATTTACTAGTTGCAACGCTTGTTGGTTGGTTATTCGGTCGCACGCTCACTAAGCCCCTTTACGCCATGATTGAACGCATTCAGCATTTAAAAAATCACAAACATTTACCTATAAAAGTGCCAAAAGGTCTGTATCGTCCAGTCTTTGAAAATTTAAGTGAAGTATCGAGCGAGTTGGCTGCCCATGAGCAAGAACGCAAGCGTTTAGAGATGATGCGTGAGGAGTGGATTAGTAACGTCTCGCACGATATGAAGACGCCACTTGCATCCATTCGGGGTTATGCAGAGTTATTAAATGATCGGAACTTATCGCCAAGCGATCGAACGGAATATGCCCAAATTATTGAAAAGCAGTCTTTGCATATGCAAGAATTACTAGATGATTTAAATTTAACAATGCGACTTAGACATCAGCAACTTCCGCTAACTTTAACGGAAGTGAATATGGTACAGTTTATGCGCGAAATTGTCATTGACACACTCAATACACCTCCCGATGAGCAAGCAAATATCGACTTTGATGCTACATCAGAGGTTATTCTACATTCTATAGATGAACATTTTATGCGACGGGCTGTAGTGAATTTTTTATACAATGCATTGCTGCATAATCCTCCCGATGTAAACGTACATGTAACGGTTGATACGAACACCATTACTATAGCCGATAATGGTCGGGGCATAAGTGCCGAAGATTTAGCCCATATTTTTGAGCGCTATTACCGTGGAACCAATACTGAGCAAATACAAGGTACTGGACTGGGAACTGCAATTGCACGAGATATTATTGAAGCTCACGGAGGAACCGTAACCATCCTATCTGAAGAGCAAAAAGGAACTACAGTAACTATTCAATTATAAACAATCAAAATGTAAAAGGAGCAGCCCCCATTCTTTATGGACTGCTCCTCTTTATTATTTCATTTGAGCCTGCACTTTTGCTGGCATATCATCAAATTGTATTTCATCATAAGATGTCACTTCATTTTCCTTTTTCACGTAAAGCTTTAAATAGGCGTCCAGACGCAGATTTTTTTGTGCAGAAAATTTCAATGTCATCTCTTCTCCGTTTTCTTTAAATGCCGGTAGCTCATACCAATACGTTTGGAGTATTTGTCCATCATCAGCCTTATATTCTTCCAATTCCCCATCTGAGGTAATATGCACATAGTAAGTATCTTTATTTAAACGATTAAAGTCTACGGTCATAAGTACAATTAGACCTGCCACAAACAGGATAAACAGTGCTCCTATACTAATAAACATCTTTTTCATATTAATTCCCCTGTCTCACAATTTTATAAAACGACCGTACAGTAAAGAGATAATACAAGCCGTAAATGATTGAATAGGCAATCATCCATAATAGTACAGGCTTCGTTATATCCATATTAAATAATTGTGAAAACGCTAGTAGCGCGAAAGCACTGTGTACGATACCGACCACAAGTGGTGCGCTAAATATAACAGCAACCTGTCCTGCGACTGTCTTCAATATTTGCTTACTATTTACACCGATTTTATTTAATACTGCATACTTCGCCTGATCTTCTTCTGCCTCTGTTAACACTTTAAAGTAAATAATACTGCCAGTAGCGGCTAAAAATACAAGCCCTAAAAAACTGCCTACAAATAGTAATGAGCCGACTGTACCTAAACTATCCTCATAGCTTTGAGGAACACTTGAAAACCACTCTTGTTGCTCATTTGATAGTTGTTCATAAATTTCTTTAGACACACTTTGCTGCTTTAAATCATCATCCATAGCAATAAGCTGCATGGTTACCGCTTCGGCATTGGTCGCAGCAAAAACTTGGTCGTTTACGACAAGCACCGTACCAGCTGACATAAAGTTTAGCACACTATCTGTGTACATTTTGTCGATATAAAAGGATTCCCCACTCTGCAATTTAAAGTTTTCACCCGTAAAGTCATGTGAAAAACGTTCATCAAAATTAACATCTAGTAAAATAGCTGAACCATCTGCTATATGCAGTTCACGATTTGTCCCCTGTAATGTCGCTAAACGATTGTAATCGGATTCCTTCAATAATGTATATTCAAAAAAAGCAAATTCATTATCGACACGTAAATTTTTGGCATCAATCGTTTCATTGTATAACACGTTTTGTTGGTCAAACTCTACTGCTTCACCTTTCCACATAAATGTGTTTGGTAACATATGACGCACCGTTGCTTCGGTATTGTAGTACATTCCAAAAACACCACCACCTGCGGTAATCGTTGTAGCACTTAGAATGGCGATGATAGACAACGATTTAGCATTTGCACGTATACGATACAATAGCTGTGAAACACCTATTAAATTTAACCCTCTCCACGACCAAGATGTAGCGTTTTTTAGCGCCGTCAGCACGAACACGCTGACACTATGAAACAATAAGTATGTCCCTGCAATTGTCAAACCTATTACTAGAAGTGGCGTACCAAGAATCGAGAATAATTTCCAAATAGAGCTTGTGAAAATATCTGTAGAGGCTGTGTAATAACTAAATCCAATAAACACTGTGCCCAGTATTGCTGCCAAAAGGGATGCACGGGGAATTTTCTCCCCTTGCTTCTCTGCATGAAACAAGTCGATTAATTTAAATTGGTAGATAACTCTGTAGCCCTGTAAGGACGTAAATAAGAATAGCACCGCAAAAATCCCTGCTGTTTGAAGCACTGCTTCCGGTGTAAATGTTAAATTTGCTACGACTTGATAGCCCATCAGTCGCACTAAAATTGTTACTAGCACTTTTGACATAAAAAAGCCTAGTACAATGCCTAAAATCAATGATAAAAGCCCAATAACTAAATTCTCAAAAAAGAGCATTAATCCTATTTTTTGCTTACGTACACCTAATAGTGAATAGAGTGCCACTTCTTTTTTCCGCTTCTTCATAAAAAACGAATTGGAATACGCGATAAAAATCACAATGAAAAATAACAGTACAATCGACGATGCACTCATTAGTCCTTTAATTTGTTGCGACATATTTGTTGAAGCCGCAAGCTCATCATTGTATTTTAACGTGACAAATGTAAAGTAAATGACGATGCTAAACACCATCGAAGCGATGTATAAAAAATAATTCGACAAATTGCGCTGAATATTTTTGCGCGCCAAGCTAAATAACGTCATTTACTCCACCTCCGATGCCTGCAAGCACCTGTAATATCTCCTGAAAAAACTGCTTTCTCGTTTGTATCCCACGATGAATTTCCTTAGATAGCTGCCCATCTTGTATAAAGAGAATGCGTTGACAGAAGCTTGCTGCAAACGCATCGTGTGTAACCATCATGATGGTTGCGGCATGGGATTGATTTAAATCACTTAAACTTTCGAGTAAATCTGTCGCTGATTTTGAATCGAGTGCTCCTGTTGGTTCATCAGCGAAAATAAGCTTCGGTGCTGTTACTAATGCACGAGATGATGCTGTTCTTTGCTTTTGACCACCTGAAATTTGGTAAGGATATTTTTCAAGTAGCTCACTAATGCCAAATAACTGTGCAATACGCTCTACCCGTATAGCAATTTCCTTCTGTGGTACCTTTGCAATGGCAAGTGGTAGTACAATATTTTCGCGCACGGTTAATGAATCGAGCAAATTATAATCTTGGAAGATAAACCCTAAATTATCACGACGAAAATCTGCTAATTGCGTATCTTTCATATGCGCTAAATTTGTATTACCTATCACAATATCGCCCGTTGTTGGCGTATCAATGGTTGCTAAAACATTTAAAAGCGTCGATTTCCCTGCACCAGAAGGTCCCATTACACCGACGAACTCACCTTGCGCTACTTCAAATGTTATATTTGCTAGTGCTGTAAATGTATTCGCGCCTTTGCCATACGTTTTACCTACATTTTCTACTTTTAATAATGGCGTCATATACGCTCACCTCTTTCTGATTACAGTATACGACCCCAAACTTACAGCAAAATTGTCGCAAGCTTACAGCAACCTTAACTTTATCCATTACAAACAAAGGATTCATACACAAAATGTGCATGAATCCTTTGTTTTGTTTACGTTGTATTCATCTGTTCGCGGGTATTTCTCTCTACTTCGCGGGTATTCATACTTTTTCCGCGGGTATCACCCTCTATTTCGCGGGTATTCATACCTTTTCCGCGGGTATCACCCTCTATTTCGCGGGTATTCACACCTTCATTGCTAACTAACTATTCACTAGATCCGTCCATTCATTCTTGCAGCTTGTTGTAAAGGATCCCATACCCCATTGAAAGGTGGGGCATATGCTAAATCTAAATCGAGTAAGTCCGGTAATGTCATTTTATTGTATAAAGCCGTAGCAAAGACATCAATACGTTTATCTACACCAGCAGGTCCAACGATTTGTGCCCCTAATAGTTGCTGATCTCTCTTTTGCACAACAATTTTAATATACATCCGTTGTGCGCCTGGGTAGTAGCCTGCAATATGACGTGCTGAGAGTTTATATGCCTCGTAATCGAACCCAAGCTTTTTGGCAGTGTTTTCATTGATGCCTGTAGTAGCGATTGTCAAATCAAAGAATTTCATTATAGAGGTGCCAACAATGCCCCGAAACGGTGCAAACTTTCCAGACATATTCAGTCCAGCTAAGCGCCCCTGCTTATTTGCTGTCGTTCCAAGAGGTACATAATCTAAGCGTTCCTTTACAATATGAAAATGGGTTGCACAATCTCCAGCCGCATAGATATTCTCAACCGACGTCTCTAAATGGCGGTTAACAACGATGGCTCCATTTTTAGCTAGTGCAATGTTTGTCCCATCTAAAAATTGTGTGTTCGGTTTTATGCCAGCAGCGACAATTACTAAATCCGTCTCTAACACGCCATTATTTGTAATGATTCGTTCAACTCGTGAAGAGCCTTCAAAGCCTTCAACATTCGTATTTAATAGAAGCTCTATTCCTTGCTTTTTCGCCTCATCATGAACATGCTTTGCTAGTTCTTCATCTAAAATATTGGCAACTTGACTACCTCGTTGTATCAGTCGAACTTTTTTATTACATGCATGAATCGTTTCGGCCATTTCAAGTCCGATATAGCCTCCACCAAGAATGGTCACCTGTTCGATATTTGGCGATAAATCAGTAAGTAATTCTTCTAATCCAGGTATTGTTTTAATTTTATGAATACCAGCTAATTCTGCACCTTTCTTTACTGGCATTATCGGATCCGCTCCAGTAGCGATAAGAAGCTTATCATAAGCAATTTCGAATGGTTCGCCTGAAAATTGCGTACCCATAACAAGCTGGTTCTCTACATCGATGCGTTCGACCTCATGTCCAACGCGCGCATCAATACCGTATTTATCACGGAATGTCTCCACATCTCGCGCGATTAGGCGCTTTGTCGATGAAATCCGACCATCTACTACATAAGGCAATCCACATTGTCCATATGAATAAATAAATCCACGCTCTAAAGAGGTAATTTCTGCCCCTGGTACATTTCTATAAATCTCCATAGCGGCTGACATTCCCGCCGCATCTCCCCCAATAATTACGAACTTCATCCTACAAACCCCCTTATTCATATCCTAATTCTATATACTGGTTCATATATAGAGGACACGTTCCGCCTCACACAGCGACTTTAAATCAATGTTAACAAAAAGCGAAATACAAATGCACGTTTCCAGTACTACCATTTTCTAATTTATCGTGACAAAAAAACAGGTAAAGAAAAACAATTGTTTTTCTCTACCCGTTTTACGTACTTAAGCTTTTGTGATTTCTTCTTTGCAGAACGTTAAAATTTCTTCTAATTCATCATCTTCCAGTGCAAAGTCTAAATACTCTCCCTCTGCCTTCTCCATAATGAAATAATTTAAAATAAATGGAGCTCCTTCTTTTTCACCAATTAAAACACGAATTTCAATACCTGCTTCATGGTATAGCTCATCCTCTTCGTCAATGTCCACATCTAAAATAAATTCAAAACGTTTACCTTCAATAATATTCGTCGGATCTAAAATTTCTTCCATCGAGAATTGTGTAATATCCATTTATACTAGCTCCTTTATCTTTACCTATTCTTTTCTATAATAAATCAATTTCAGCATGGGTCAACTAGAAAACCTGTATACACCTTCATGCAATTATGACACAATAAAATAAAACTTTTAGCCTTATGCTATTTTTCAGCAATCAAAATGAGCTAACAGTTAACGCTTGGCAAGCTACATACCTATTACATAAAGGAGGCTTTTTAATGAAAGAGCTACTATATTATCAAGACGCTATGCAACAAGAGTTTACAGCAACGGTTGTACGTACCGGTAGTGAGCCGGATGGACGCCAGTACGTTGTGCTTTCTAATACCGCCTTTTACCCTACCGGCGGTGGTCAACCACATGATACAGGTACTTTAAACAATACTAACGTAATCGATGTCGAAAAGATTGACGATGAAATACGCCACTATATCGAGGGTGAAGCTTCCACTCTTTCTGGCGAAGTACATGGCAAATTGAACTGGAAGCGCAGATTTGATCATATGCAACAGCACGCTGGACAGCATATTTTAACAGCAGCATTTGTCGAACTTTTTGATGCACCAACCGTAAGCTTTCACCTCGGTAGTGAGCAAGTTACAATAGATATTGCTGTAGACTCATTATCAAATGAACAGCTTGCGGCAGCTGAAGCTCGGGCAAATGCTATTATTTTAGAAAACCGTCCAATAGAAACAAAATGGATTACCGAACAGCAACTTGCTGACTATAACTTGCGTAAAGAGGTAGCTGTCACAGGAGCTATTCGTTTAGTCATCATCCCTGATTTCGACTACAATGGCTGCGGTGGAACACACCCGACATCTACAGGGCAAGTTAGCGCAATTAAAATTCTAGGAACAGAAAAAATGAAAGGCAATGTACGGGTCTCCTTTGTATGCGGAGGGAGAGTTTTAGCAGAGCTAGCGATGCGCAAGACCGTACTGGCGGACGTGGCTAGACAGTTAAGTGTGCCAGAAACCGAAGCAGCAACTGCCCTTACAAAGCTTTTAGCAAGCCAAAAAGCGACAGAAAAAGCGCTTGTAGCGGCAAGAGAGGAATTGCTTACCTATGAGGCAAAAGCATTAGCTGCTAGTGATACACATATTATCGCTATTGCTTTTCATAATCGCACGATACAAGAGCTCCAAAAATTAGCCCGTTTTATTGTCGCTGAACGTGCTGATGTGATTGCCCTACTTGTTTCAGAAAATGAAGATAAATTACAATTTGTAGCTGCTCGCGGTACACAAGTAGACACCAGCATGAAAGAGCTTGCTACAAACGTTTTACCATGTATTAATGGTAAAGGCGGTGGTAGCGATCAAATGGTGCAAGGCGGTGGTGAGCGTATTATTGCTTGCGAACAACTGCTCACTGCTATGCAAGAAGCGCTACAATAAATCTATATACAGTAACAAGCCTCGCACAGCAAAACTGCTATGCGAGGCTTGTTGTATAATGGCTTAATTTTTTTAATCAATTAACTTTGAAGTTTTTAGGAAGCGCTCGATTATTACCGCAACCTCTGCACGTGTAATATTATCTGCTGGGGCTATCATTTGATTGCTTCTTCCTGTAACAAGACCTGTTTTCACCGATAGGGCAATGTAACGTTTTGCATCATCAGCTATTTGTTGATTGTCACTAAATGGGGCTAAAATTGAATTAATTTCATCCTCTGTGATACTTGTATTGATATTCGTTAGGGACAATGCTCTGGCTAAAATAGTCATCGCTTGCTGACGTGTTATTTTATCATTTGGTCCAAATTTGCCGTTACCATAACCTTGAATAAGATTATATTCTGTAGCTGTATTTAAATAGTGTGCGTACCATGCATCTTGTGCAACGTCGCTATATTTTATTGTACCTTCACTTGGCTTCAACCCTAAACCGCGCACCATTATTGCGACAAATTGCGAACGTGTAATATCTTTATTTGGTTCAAATACACCCTGACTCGTGCCATCAATAATGAAGCGAGAGCTAAGATTATTAATGCTATCCTTTGCCCAATGGGTTGTTACATCATTAAATGCAACAGGATGCCATACGACCGTATATAAACTATTTGTTAAACTATTGATTACTGCATAGTGCTTTCCTTCTTTTTGAACAACTTTCGTTGGCACGTGGTAAGTTGTGCCATCTGGTCTCACCACAACAGCTGTTGTGATTTTGCTTAAATCCGTATCGTTTGGAAGTGCAATTGTACGTTCTATATAGGTGTTAAATTTACTAATTTCACCTGTAGTGTTTCCAAATGTATAAGTCACTTTAAAGTCAATTGGCTTTGTCACTAAAGAGAAATTCTGTTCATTTGCGGCAGTATCTACTATTTGTGCTGCTTCTGCCGTTACTTTAGAAAACTCTATACGAATTTTAATATCTTTTAGTGCAACTGTTGCGCCTAATTGTTGCGAGATAGCATCAATATTAATTTGTTGGGCAGGTAATTTGTAAGAGGCTGTCGGTGTTTGGACGACAATTGTTGCCTGCTTATTCTCCATAGTTTTCACGATTTCACCATTTAGCTCACCGATCATCATGTCTGCATTGGTGTCACTAATAGGAATCGTTATGATAGCGTTATTACCTGTAGTTTGTAGCTTTTCTTGAAGTTTGGCTGAATCCGCCAGTAGTGTAATTACCTTCTGATTATTAACTGTCGATTTTATAGCCTTACCAAGTGACATCTCTTCACCATTGACGATAATAATTGCTGCATCTGACGGTGCCGGATCTGGTGTCGGCGTTGTGCTTGGTGTGTCAGAGCTATTGTTACTATCACTTGTAGCAGGAGGCGCTTCCTTTGATATTAAAATTGTGTAGAGCTGATACGCTCCATCAACCGCCGTTACTATCACAGAAATTGTATTTAAACCTGTAGCTAGTTTTACAGACTGTGTAGCGAGTGTTCCGTTTACAGTCACTGTGGATTTGCTATCTTCTACAGTCGGTGTAATGATGACACTATCTACTCCAGCAGAAACTTTCGCTGTATATGTTTTTATATCTTTGTTAAAAGCAGGGCTTAATGTACCGCTTGAAATCGTTAAATTTTTCAAATTCGCATTTGAAGAATTTGATAAAGCTTTCACAATAATTGTGAATGTTTTCGATTCTGTTACATTTCCTTTTGAAATGGTCGCCGATAACACTACAGATTGATTACCCTGCATTGCAGTCGGTCGAGTCACCTTACCATCATTCGCTATAATGTCAGACATATTGGATGACCAACTAATTGTTGTGCCATTCTTACCTACAGTCGGTAATGTAAGTTTTTGTGTGACTGATGTTGCTGAATCCCCTGCGCTATATATCACTGCCAAGGAACTTTTATCGTTTTGCACTTTATTCGACAGCACTTGATAAAGTATGGTATTGATTTCAGTTTGTAACATTTCAATTTTATCAAAACCTTCAATAGGTCGAACTTGAAGCAATTGTTTACACACTTCATCTTGTTCTTCCGTAGTTAACAAATTGTAGTCACTCAAGTCCAACTGTGTTTCTTCTTCAAATACTGTCCATAACTCAAAAGCATCAACAGCACTATTGACATTTATTAATAATGAACGAGCTATGAGAGCATTTAAATAGGTCTGTCTTAATAGAGTAATTGAATTATAACCAGCTTGTGGACGCTTCTCTATCATCCAATTGGCTAATTCGTTCTGATCCGCTAATTTGAAATTCAAATACAATTGATGTGCACCAGATGTATAGTGTAATACATTCCAATCACTAAGCATTGCGGATTTCATATCCTCTATATTACTAGCATTATTAAAAGAACCTAAGTCATTTTGTGCTGCTGAGGCGTTAGACATTGGCGCTAAGCATAGCGCCAATGCAATTAAAATGAGCAATAAGCTTGATCCTTTATTTTTTTTGTATCGAATACGACTCACCCATTTCTGATCAAAATATAAAACACTTATTAGTTCGCTTTATTTATTAATAGTAGAATAATCACCAGGCTGTAACTGTCTCCATTCAGAGCTTTCAAAGATAGAAGACCCTGATTGGAATCTGCTATATCGTGCAAGACCACCATTATTCGGTAAAAGAGCAGTTGTCGAAGTTGGATCTCCTAGTAAATCGACGATTTGGTCATTGCGCTCTAAAGCGATTGCTACAATATAACTACCATTTTCAACATGGAACTCATTATTATAATATTGAGCATTTGTTAGATCAAAAAAATCATAAAATATTTCATTAATTATGATGTAATTTGCATTATTTGCTCTAAAAATCTCTACTCTCTCAACATTGCGAGTGCTGGCTGTTGGATTATACTGATGAAGTACAATTTCATATCCTACAGTTTCTTCAAACAAATTAGGATTAGATAGTTGGATGACATCTCTACCGCTCCCACCTTGTAAAAAATCAGTTATAAAAAATGTAGGTGCTTCAATAGTTACTATAAAGATTGTTGACACTTGTCCACCATTACCATCACTAGCAGTTACCATAATCCTGCTAGTTCCGATTGCTTTCGGTTGTAGTGAGAGAGTAGTCCCATTTAAAGTAACAGCAGCAACTGCCTCATTACTTGAATTCACACTTAATGTTAGGGCATCTTGATCTTCGTCGGTAAATACATCGTTCAGTTCTATATTCCAAATAACTCCATTTTCATTTCCTCGTTGATCTTTAATCGTTTTCGCTACGATTGGCGCATGATTAGAAGAAGCTGCTGTAACTGTTACTGTAAAGTTTGTTGAAATAGTGCCCCCATTGCCATCAGTAGCCGTTAAAGTAATCGTAGCAGCACCAACTTTTTGGGGTGAAATGCTCAAAATTGTGCCATTCAAACTAACAGTAGCTATGTCTGTATCATTCGATACGGCACTCAATGTTAAAACATCATTATCTGCATCTGTAAATACATTGCTAATATCAATAGTACTATCCGCGCTATTAACAGCTAATGTTTGATTTGTAAGAGCCTCTGCTACTACGGGATTTGTATTGGCTTGAAGTAAAACCTCCACTTCGAAGCTGGTCATAGCTCGTCCTACCTTCCCATCATCTGCAGTTACTTTTATTCTTGTATTGCCAGGTGCTACCCCTTCAATAATAAGTTGGTCGCCGGTAACTTGTGTCGCAACAATTCCAAAAGGAGATGGCACCACCTTATAAGTTAATGTGTCTCCATCGGCATCATAGAAAACCTTACTTAAGTCAATCACCTTTTGCGGTTGTCCCAGCGTAATAGTTTGCTTTGGGATTCTCTCAGATGCTACAACAATGGGCGATTGATTGTTAGAAGCCGCATAAGTAGAGAAACTAAGAATAGTAGAAATGACCAACATTAGACAGAGCGTTACTAAAATTTTTCTCGTATTTACTTTAATATCCAACACGAAGCCTCCTCTAATAATGTAATTGTTTTTCTTTTGATAATGCTTGTTATGTAACCCTTAAAAACGTTAAAACATCTAAAAATGTATAGATGTCCTGACTGATTATATCAATCGAAACTCTCCAATTTCTCTCCAATCCAGTGTGTAAATCCTTCCGATTCATAAAAAAATAAGCTGTCCAAATCACTTTGGACAGCTTTAACATGTATTTTATAATTTAAATTTTTGGATGGCTCCATGTAGACGGTTTGCCATGTCCGACATTTTTACAGTTTGCTTGTTCATTGCCTCTACCGTGTTCATTTGCTCGGCAGTAGCATTTTTCACTTCCGCTACATAATCACTTGCTGCATGGGCAGTTGCCGCCATTTCTTCCATAGAGGCAGAAACCTCTTCTGTATTAGCTGACATTTGTTCTGCGGAAGCATTCATTTCCTCAATTTGACCTGCTATTTCACCGACAGCTTGAACTATCTCTTCAAAGCGCTCTCCTACTGCTTCAATTGCTACTAGACCTCGCGCTACATTCTCTTCGCCATTTTCTGCTGCTTTTACAACCTCTAATGTGTGTGCCTGTACTCTATCAATTAATATATTAATTTGAGCAGCAGAGCCAGCTGTTTGCTCCGAAAGTTTTCTTACCTCCTCTGCGACTACGGCAAAGCCTTTGCCTGCATCTCCTGCACGTGCAGCTTCAATTGAAGCGTTTAATGCTAATAGGTTTGTTTGGTCTGAAATATCCGTAATCATTTTAGAAATTAGCTCTATTTCTTTCGATTCCTGTTCAAGCTTATGGATAATGTCCAGTTCTATAGCTGTTCCACGTTGTATTTCATCCATACGGCTAATCGATTGCTGGACTGCTCCGTTACTTTCACTTATTTTCTCGGAAATAAAATCCGTATTCGTAGCTATCGTTGAAGCAACTTCAGCAAAGTTTTGAATACCAAGTGCCATTTGTTCCATCGCTGAGGCACTTTCCTCCGCCATTGCCGTTTGACTTTGTGCGCCACGATCTACCTCACCTATTGCAAGTGCGATTTGCTCGGAATGTTTAGTGACAGCAATTACATCTCCCATTAACTCACAAGAGGTTTCATTTACCGCAGTCGCTTCTTTACCAGCTTGCGATATCATATCTCGCATATTATCTGCCATTTTATCTAAAGCCCGCACCATTGTCCCCATTTCATCAATGCGCTTCAAATATTTAGCTGGGATTTCTTGTGTAAAATCTCCCTCTGACAATCCTTCACTAATACGAAGTACGTGGCGAAGCGGTTTGCTTACAGATTTCGATATCGCAAACGAAATCAACATTCCTAAGATAGAGACGATAATCGTCATTATAATAAAGTTTGTCTTCAATTGTGAAAGCCCTGCTAGCATTTCATCCTCTAGTGCGACGACCCCCATTTTCCAACCATTATCTAACGTATGATACCCCATTAAACTTGTACCTTGTTCCTTTGTATCGAAAGAGAAATAGCCATTTGTATTACGAATCATTTCTTTTGCAGCTAACGATTCCCCTGTTATTTCGCCAGATTCTTCTGCGGCAGAAATTGCATTCACTTGCTCTTTCACAAGGGCATGGTTCTTATGTCCGATAACGGTACCTTTTGCATCTAACATAAGGGCATAACCATTTTCTCCAACTTGAATGTCTTCAACAATGTTAGATAAATAATAACCATCTATACGCGCTAACAATAATGCTTTTTCACCTGTCACAGTATCGATTGGTGCTACGATTAATATAACTGGTTCACCTGTGACACGACTAATCGTGATTTCTGACATTACTGTCTTGCCTGTAAATCCTTGCTTTATATAATCTCGATCACCTAAATCTGCTGTTGTATTATCTAAATAATGGGCTACGCCATCAGATGTGATAATGCCAAAGCCTAGATAATTTTTACTATCATCCATACGCTTTGTTAAATAGGTTTTTTGCTCCTCAAAGTCCATACCACGGATAACTGCTTGTTCCGCAATAGCCTCCACTTCCACTAAAGCTAGCTGAAAGTGCTCCTCTATATATTTTGATACATCTGCTGCTCTCGCTATCAAATTCGATTCAACCTGTTCTTCAACTGCTTTTGTACTATTCATCCATGTAGAAAAACCAAGGGTACCACATGTAACAAATACTAAAGCGATAATTGCTATAACTAATTTACCACCAATACCTTTAATCCACATATTCGCTTTGCTCATTTCTCCAAATTTATTTTTCATTATCATTTTAATTTTTGTAATTTTTTGCCCTTCTTCCTCAAGAGTAAGGTCACTATAACTAGAAGTCAATAAAAGTTTTCCAATAAGAATAAAAATTGTCTAAAATTGTATTTATCATCATACTCATAGTGCTTATAGTCTAATACATTTTATCCATACACTTCCTAAATCGTTATTAAATAGATTGTTTTAATGGATAAAATTAAAACTTTTTCCATGGTAATTTGATTATAATTTGCTTTTTTTGTTGATTATAAAAAATAGAACACAATCTGTTTACTTTGGAGGGGTGTATTTTATATGAGTGCAGATAAGAATGTCTCACGTCGTGATTTTTTAAAAACAACAGGTATTGCAGCTGGTACATTAGTCGGTGGTGGATTAATTGGTGGTCTTGTTGGCTATAACATCAACGGTAAAGGCACTTCTACATTAGAGCATGGTAATGGGACGACAAATGAAGCTGCCGGTTCACCTAAAGCAAAAATGTTTTTCATGAACGAACGCGATTTTAAAATTTTATCGAATGCTACTGAACGTATTTTTCCTAAGGATGATTTAGGACCTGGTGCAATTGATTTAGATGTACCTTACTTCATAGATCATCAGTTAGCCGGACAATATGGCAGTAATTCCAAAGAATATATGCAGGGACCTTTTGGTGAAGGCTCTCCTACACAAGGCTATCAAAGTCGCTTAACACGCGCTGAAATTTTTAAACAAGGCATTGCCAAAATGGAAACGGAAGCTCAAAGTCGATTCAAAAAAAGCTTTAATGATTTAGAGGGCAAGCAAATGGATGAACTATTAACAGCTTTTCAAAAAGGTGACATCCAAATGAGTGGTGTAACTTCCGCGTTCTTTTTTGCACTATTACGTGCCGCTACTTTAGAAGGTGCATATTCAGATCCTTTATACGGTGGGAACCGAAATATGGAGGGTTGGCGTATGAAAGGCTTCCCTGGTCATCAAATGGCTTATATCACAATGATTGAAGATACTAAGTTCCAAAAAATTGAACCAAATCAATTAGGCAATCACTAATCTAAGGGGGGTTTATAAATGGCAACAACATTACCAAGTGTAGACGTTGTAACAGTAGGTGTTGGGTGGACAGGTGGCATTGTCGCTGCTGAGTGCTCGAAAGCTGGATTAAAGGTCGTTGGTTTAGAACGTGGTCAGAAGCGTGGCACCGAGGATTTTTTAAGTATTCATGATGAATACCGCTACGCAATTCGCTATGATTTAATGCAAAATCTTTCAAAGGAAACAGTTACTTTTCGTAATAATCGAAAGATGCAAGCTTTACCGATGCGTCAACTCGGTTCCTTTTTATTAGGTGAGGGGCTTGGAGGGGCTGGGACGCACTGGAATGGTATGACATTCCGCTTTTTACCGTATGACTTTCAGATTAAAACAATGACAGACGAGCGTTATGGGGCAAATAAATTAGGGCCTAACTATCTATTGCAGGATTGGGCACTAAACTACGATCAATTAGAACCCTATTTTGATAAATTTGAAAAAACACTCGGCATTTCAGGGGATGATAAAAATCCGTTTGCAGGTAAACGCTCAAGTGCCTATCCAACACCTCCTATGAAAATGACGCCTATGCTACAACAATTTGAGAAAGCAACGAAAAATCTAAAATTATCACCTTATATGGTTCCTTCTGCTAACATCTCAGAAGTCTATAAAAATCCTGATGGTGAAACAATTAATGCTTGTCAATATTGTGGCTTCTGTGAACGTTTCGGTTGTGAATATGGGGCAAAATCTTCCGCGGAAATTACCGTAGTACCTACTGCTTTAAAAACAGGAAATTTCGATTTGCGCTTTAACTCTAACGTTGTAGAAATTTTAAAACAGGGTAACAAGGCAACCGGCGTAAGATATATCGACACGGTATCTGGTGAGGAGTTTATACAGCCTGCGAATATTGTCGTATTAACAAGCTATGTCTTCAACAACGCTAAGCTGTTAATGGTTTCTAATATTGGTCAACCATATGATCCAACAACAGGGAAAGGAACATTAGGCCGAAACTATTGTTATCAAATATTACCTGGTGCTAGCGGATTCTTTGATGAACAATACAATACATTCATGGGTGCAGGGTCTCTTGGGATGAGTATAGATGATTACAATGGGGATAACTTTGACCATAGTGAATTAGATTTTATCCACGGTGGCAATATAGCGCTTACTCAAACAGGTACACGTCCTATTAGCTCTAACCCAACCCCTCCTGATACGCCAACATGGGGACCCGAATTTAAAAAGCAGTCTATTCATTACTATACACGTTCGTTTGGTATTGGTGCTCAAGGGGCTTCTATGCCACATAAAGAAAATTATCTGTCTCTTGATTCCAATTACAAAGATGCGTATGGGTTACCGCTCGTACAATTAACCTACAACTTTACTGATCAAGATCGTGCACTGCATAAATTTATTTCAGCTCGCGCTGCGGACATTATGAAAGAAATGGGTGCCAAAACGATTGTACCTAATGCAGAAATTACAGATTATAACATCGTCCCTTATCAAACGACACACAATACAGGCGGGACAGTTATGAGCTCAACACCAGATAAGGGCGTTGTGAACAACTATTTACAACATTGGGATGTAGAAAATCTTTTTGCTATAAGTGCTGGAAGCTTTGCTCATAATAGTGGCTATAATCCAACTGGTACCCTCGGCGCACTAGCTTATCGTTGTGCAGAAGGTGTTGTGAAATATAGCAAATCAGGTGGTTCTTTAGTGTAGGGCAGCTATCTTTACTATGAAAATTGGAGAGGAGGATGAAGCGATGGGAGGTCTTGGTGCAATCGGCATTCCTGGGTTAATTATCATTTTGGTCATTGTACTTATCGTTTTCGGTCCAAAAAAATTACCGGAAATCGGTGGTGCAGTCGGTAAAACATTTGCAGAGTTCAAAAAGTCAACAAAAGGATTAATGGATGACGACGATGAGCCTGCGAAAAAAGTAGAAAAAAAATCTGATGTTTCGTAGGAGGTTTCCTATGGATCCTTATGAAGAAAAAAATTATTTAAGTCCGCTCGATAAAAAGCAAACAGAGCCTCCATCCTTACAGGAGGCTTTTGTTGAAATAGCCAGTATTGACGATGAGCAGACAATTGTCGAAGATAAACCACTTTTCCCTGTAGACTCTCTACTGGAGCATATTACAGAACTGCGAAAACAAATCATTAAAGGGCTTGTCGTCTTTCTATTATTTTTTATTGTCGCATTTTCAACCATTAATATTTGGTTTCCTTATGTAACCCGTGGCCATTCACTTATTATATTAGGGCCTATAGAAGTCGTTAAGTTTTATATGACCATTTCAACTACTCTAGCCTTTGGTCTATCGATGCCCTTTCTCGTTCACTTTCTTTGGAGCTTTGTAAAACCCGGCTTAAAGGAAGAGGAAAGCCGTTTTCTCGGGCTCTATGCACCTGTAATGTTTGTGCTCTTTTTATTAGGTATCGCATTTGGCTATTTTGTTGTAAACCCACTTAGCTATTCATTTTTAGTAAGCTTAGGTGCTGCTAATTTTGATGTAATGGTATCTGCTAGTGAATACATGCATTTTTTAATTATGACGACTGTACCACTCGGCTTATTATTTGAGTTACCCATCGTTGCACTCTTTTTATCGTCCATTGGTTTACTAACTGCGGAATCCATGAAAAAAATACGAGGCTGGTCCTATATCGCTATGGGTGTTGGCTCTGCAGTTATTACACCACCTGATTTCATTAGTCAATTACTTGTATTAATACCGATGATTATTTTATACGAAATTAGTATTCATCTTGTTAAACGTATAGAACGTAAACAACTAGAAAGCACTGCGTAACTATAACGCAGTGCTTTCTAGTTATTTATTTCTGTTGCGGGCTTGAGTGCCTGGCAACCAGTGCTTATTTTTTCTTTAAATCCATGACAATAATTTCTGGTAGATTAAAAATTCGATATGGTACACTACTATTTCCTAGACCTCGGCTAACGACCATTTTGGTGCGTTCTTCCTCGTATAAACCAGCAGTGAACTTAGGAAACAGTCCCTGTCCTGGCGCCACAAGTCCTCCCATGCCAGGAATCCGTACTTGCCCACCATGTGCATGCCCCGAGAATACCAAATCTATTCCTTGATTTACATACGTACTAAACACTTCTGGTCGATGCGCCAGCAATAACTTTAGCATTTCTTCTGGAACATACGCTGTCGCCAACTCTAGCATTTCTTCTGTCGATCTACCCATTAACGGATCTTCAATACCAAGAATCGCCAAGCGCTCCCCGTCGCGCTCTAGCACGGTCGATTCATTAGCCATCACATGTACACCTAACGATGAAAGCGCCTCATAAATTTCATTAACCTTATTCGACGCCACTTCATGGTTTCCTAGTACATAATATACATCCGCTAATTCAACTAGTCCTTTAACTGCCTGTAGACTTTGTTTTAAATCGTAACGATTGCTATCAATCACATCACCCGTGATAAAAATATAGTCAGGATTCGTATCCTTAACCTTAGCAATCAGTTTTTGCTGATTGTTACCAAAGCGGGCATCATGTAAATCCGATACTTGTACAATGCGTAGCCCATCAAAGTTGGCAGGCACCTTTTCTGATTCGAATACATGTTTACTAACGACTAGCCAGTGATTGTTTACGTACAAAAAAATGACTATAAAAAGAATAAAAAAGATACCATATAATAATTTTTTCAATCGCAATCGCTCACTTTGCGGCTACTTTTTTTCAGAATAAAACTCTGACTACTCTATTATAAGCAAAAACCAAAGTGATTGTAAGTATATGCACTTTAATAATATAAAATGCATACAAGTACTATCTTCATATTCCTTCATTCTTTAGCATATGGCATCCAAAATCCACACTACTTGTTAGATTGAGATTCTCGTTGCGCCATCATTATTACTAGAATACAATTTCAAAAAAAACGCATTTAGTTCTCTTCTTTAAAGGAGCTAAATGCGCTTCACTATTTATAACACTTTTTCTAAGAAGTCTTTTGCACGTTGTGTAGAAGGAGATGTGAAAAATTCTTCTGGAGGTGCATCCTCTATTAGCTTTCCACCATCAAGGAATAAAATACGATCCGCTACCTCTCGAGCAAAGCCCATTTCATGGGTAACAATTAACATCGTCATCCCTGAATCTGCTAAATTTTTCATAACTGCCAATACTTCTTTAACCATCTCCGGGTCCAGTGCTGAAGTCGGCTCATCAAATAGTATCACTTTTGGGTCCATTGCTAGTGCTCTGGCAATTGCCACGCGTTGTTTTTGACCACCTGAAAGGCGACTTGGATACTCATTGCGTTTTTCAAAAAGCCCTACTTTTGTTAGTAAATCTTCAGCTACTTTGATCGCTGCGGTCTTATCCATTCCCTTTACATTGATAGGTGCATACGTTAAGTTTTCTAATACGGTTTTATGTGGGAAAAGGTGAAAATGTTGAAATACCATACCTACTTCTTCACGTATTTTCATAATATTTGTCCCTTTGTCTGTCAGGACATCGCCAGCAATTGTTACCTTCCCACTCGTCGGTTCTTCTAATAAATTTAAGCAGCGTAGGAATGTAGATTTACCAGAACCGGAAGGCCCTATAATGGCAATTACTTCTTTTTCTTTTATTTCAGTTGAAATACCTTTCAACACTTCGTTTTGCCCATATGATTTGTGTAAATCTTCAATTTTAATCACTTTTTCTCATTCCTTTCTCGATTCGTTTACCAAGGAACGTTAAGACAAGCGTCATAATATAGTAGATTATCCCTGCAAATAATAATGGTTCAAGATATCGATAGGTTGAACCCCCTACAATATAGGCACGGCGCATAATATCAAGGGCACTAATGACTGTTACAACTGCTGTTTCTTTGTTTAATGTAATAAATTCATTTACTAAAGAAGGTAAAATATTTTTCACTGCTTGTGGAATAATAATATCCTTCATCATTTTTGAATACGGAATACCTAGTGCTTGAGCTGCTTCCATTTGACCTTTATCAACGGCATTAATACCCGCACGAATAATTTCTGAAATATAAGCTCCAGAGTTTAAGCCAAACGCAATAATTGCAGTTGGAATTGGCTGAATTTGAATGTCTAGTAGCTGTGGAACAGCGTAGTAAATAATTAATAATTGTAATACAAGTGGCGTCCCTCGGAAAATTGACGTGTAAAAGTCCGCTAACCAGCGTAGCATTTTTACTTTCCCAATTTTACATAATGCTAGTAATATACCAACGATAAACCCAATGAGAGAAGCACCGATTGCTATTTGAAGTGTAACACCTATTCCTTTTAAAATATAAGGAATAGAGGGAATGATTGCTGAGAAATCTAAATTCACAGCGTACCCTCCTTTCTCGTTTCCTTTTAGTGAAATGGACAAGCGATAGCCCTAAATAGGGCTATCGCATATCGATACTATTATTCAGCTTTTTCTAACCATTTTTCTTCAAGCTGTTGAATTTTGCCTTCATCTGCTAATTCTTTTAATGCTTTGTTAATTTTATCTTTTAAATCGCTACCTTTTTGAACAGCGATTGCTTTATAGTCTTCTGGCTGTTCTTCTACTGGGAATGCGGCTAATTTATCGTTTGTTTTCAGATAACCTTTCGCTACGCCACCTTCTAGAATTGCTGCGTCTAAGCGTTTAGACATCATATCTTGGATGATTTCAGGAATACGTGTGCGTCCTTCAACTGATACATCTACTTTTTTAGCAATGGCATTACCTAAATTTTCTTGAATAGAAGCTGTTTGTACGCCGACTTTTTTACCAGCTAAGTCCGCTTCTTTTTTAATGCCACTATCTTTTTTAACGATGATAACTTGTTCTGTTTGATTGTATTTATCTGAGAAATCTACTACTTTTTCTCGCTCTTCATTTGGTGTCATACCAGAAATAACAACATCTACTTTACCTGCTTGTAAAGCTGGCACAAGGCTGTTAAAGTCCATATCTTGAACTTGCATTTCTACACCTAATTTTTCACCAACTAATTTAATTAAATCAATATCGAAACCAATGATTTCTTCACCTTTAGCAGCGTCTACATATTCAAATGGTGCATAGTCTGCTGATGTACCTACTTTTAATACTTGTTTGTTTTCTGTATCTGAGCTTGAATTTGTTGCTTTATCTTCTTTAGCGCCACATGCTGCAAGTAAACCAATTACTAAGACAAGCATAAGCATGAAAAATTTGTTCTTCATCTTTTATATCTCCTTTTGATGTTTTTTATTGTCTATGAGATAGGAATGTCTCGAAAATAGTCGATTGGATATTTATTCATATAGCAGAATAAAAAATCTATCTGCTAATTAAGATATACTCTTTCAAAATATTTTTCAAGCTATACATGAAATTTTTTAGCAAAATATTTTACACAGAATTTTCTAATAAATCAATGTTTTTTATTTTTCGGTCCATATATTTTTAAATTGCTCCTTTATAGGCGCTACTATATATTTTCCTTCTTCTAATTTTTTATTCCTATCGTTAAGTAAATACCCTATATTTCCTTTAATATAAACATCTAATGTAGCAGGCCTAATAAAAAAGCAAGGTATGGACGTTTTAAACGCCTTATACCTCGCCTTGCAAACGATAGCAAATTTTTGCTTTCGCTATTCTTTTTCTGGAAATAGCTTCGATTTTAATTCATCTTCACCAGAACCTTCCGCTAATGGTACACGAGATCGATAGGCGGCACGGCATATTAAATGCCCTGCTACTGGTGCTGTGACAAATACAAAGAGAATACCTAATATTAGTCGAACACTTACATATCCGTCATGTATCCAGAAATAAATAAAAGCTCCTAACAAACAGGTTAGTACTGACAACGTCGAGCTTTTTGTAGCAGCATGTGAACGCGTATAGACATCTGGCAAACGAATCATCCCAAACGCACTAATAACACTAACAATAGAACCGACAAGTATAAGGATGACTGCCGTCCACTCAATCATTTGATTTACGCTCAACAATCACACCTCTTTCAATATATTTTGTAAAAGCAATTGTACCGATAAACGCCAATATACCTAAAATTAAAATCGCCTCTAAATACGCTTTGGTTTTTAAAACAATCGAAACAATGGCAATCGCCGAAAGTAGATTAATACCAATTGTATCAAGGGCTATTGCTCGATCCGGCATGGATGGACCTTTAATGACACGATATAGAGACAATGCAATTGACACACTAAATAACGCTAGTGCTAAAAGTAAAATTTTTTCAACCATTAGCGTGTCACCTCCATAATTGCTTCTTCAAATTTTCCAATGGAGCGAATAACGGCATCTTTAGATTGTTCTATATCCATAGCATGGATATAAAACATATCTCCCTCCTCCGAGACCTCCATCACTACTGAACCAGGTGTGAGCGTTAGCAAGAGTGCAAGAGCTGTAATTTCCCAATCTCCGTTCAGCTTTGTTTTATACGTAAAAATGCCAGGAGTAATATTTAACTTTGGTGTTGTGATTTGTTTTAGGACATTATAGCTTGAAAGTAATAGCTCCCAATTAAATAGCCATAGTAGTTTAATAATAGAGAAAACACGGCGCAAATAAAATTGCGTTCCATAAAACCGATGCATCGCATACAGAATCCCAATACCGACGACAAACCCCATTAAAAAGGTGGAAAACTGTGGCGTGATTTCGTCCTTTAGCAATAACCACAAGGTAGCGATAAATAAATTTAAAATAAACTGCATAGCCATTACTTATTCACCTCACCTTGCCATTTTTCGCCATTTAACACTGCGTCAATATAAATAGAAGGTGTATGAAGCGTTTCTGCTGCATCCTTCACATAAGGCGCCATCGACTCGGCTCCAATCCCTAAAGCAATTGTGCAAACAGAAAGTAATGTTAAAGGCAACACCATTCGCTTTGGCAGTGGTGTTTCATCTTCAATACTGAGGATCGTTTCGCCAAAAAAGGACGATAGAAAAATGCGCAGTAATGAATAGAGGACAATTAAGCTAGAGAAAAATCCTAGCCCTAGCAGGACAAAATTCCCTCCCTCAATCGCGCCTTGTCCTATTAAAACCTTGCCTAAAAATCCACTTAAAGGTGGAATTCCTGCGATTGAACACATCATAATAAAGAACAGCCAACCAAAAAAGGGATAATTTCGAATAAGTCCACTCATATTATCGATAAGTGTTTCACCGGTTACATAAATCATCATCCCTACCGCCAGAAACAACATGGCCTTTACTACCATATCATGCATTAAATAATACGTTACACCTTGCAGTGCTGACTCTGTTCCTATAGCTAGTCCAGCAACAATAAAACCAACACCAATTAGGACATTATATGAAGCAATTGTCCTCACATCTCTTCCAGCAAGGGCACCCATGCAACCAGCAAGTATTGTTAGTCCAGCCATAATACCGAGAGTTGTATGGGTTACCCCCGGATTCGTAGTAAATAATAATGTAAATGTACGAACAAGGGCATAAATACCAACCTTAGTTAAAAGTGCGGCGAAGAGTGCAGCTATAGCGGTTGGAGGTACACTATAAGAACCTGGCAACCAAAAGAATAGAAGTAATCCCGCTTTAAGGCTAAAAACAATTAGAAACACCAGTCCAACTGTAGTAATAAGTGGGTCAGCTCCAGCTTCCATAACCCGCAATGAAATATGAGCCATATTTAATGTGCCGATCGTTCCATATAAAAATGCTAACGCTACTAAAAAAATCCATGAAGCAACAATATTAATAAGTACATATTTTAACGCCTCGCGTAGTTGGACTTTCCCTCCACCTAAGCTAATAAGGGCATAAGAAGCAAGCAACATCACTTCGAAGCACACAAACAAATTAAAAATATCTCCCGTTAAAAATGAACCATTTACACCTGCTACCATTAAAAGAACAAAAGGATAGAAATACATTTTTTCATAGTGTTCTCCAATTGTAAAAAAGGCGTAAACTACACAAATTGCTGCGACAATATTCGCTACGAAAACAAGTAATACTGCAAAAGAGTCTGCAACAAATAGAATGCCGAATGGCGGTATCCAACCACTAAAATCAATTCGCATTACACCTTGCTGCTGAACTTCTAACAAAAGGACAACGCTAATGAATATAACAAAGCCCAAAGTACACAAGCTCAAAATGCGTTGAATCATTATATTTTGTCTTAAAAACACAAGTAAAATAGCCGTTATTACCGGCACGATTAATGGTAAAACGATTATATTACTCATCAGACGTACCTCTCAATTCATCAAATTCCCCAGTGCCATTTGTTTTATAAGCACGATAGCCGAGAACGAGCACAAATGCTGTCACTGCGAAGCTAATGACGATAGCTGTTAAAATCAATGCTTGTGGAAGTGCATCTGTATAAGGACCTGCTGATTCCCCAATAAGTGGCACATCCCCTTTTTTAAGGCCACCCATCGTTAAAATCAGTAAATGTGCAGCATGTGAAAGGACTGCTGTCCCTAAAATGACACGCAATAATTGTTTAGAGAGGATAAGGTACGTCGCGACAGCAACTAATACACCAACTAATAATAGTATTAAAGACTCCATTGGCTATTCATCCTCACTTATACTTAAAATTATGGTTACAACAACGCCAACGACAGTTAGCGCCACGCCAGCCTCAAAAATAGTGACGGTCGAGAAGCCCATTTTCCCGAAAACCGGTACATTGACATATTCATACGTCTGCGTTAAAAATGGCACATCAAAGAAAAGCGAACCGATGGCTGTCCCCGTCGCAAGTAATACGCCCAGTGCAGCAACCTTTTTGAAATCAAACGGCATTCCTTTATGAACTGTTTCAATGTCATAAGCTAAATACAGTAGTACTATTGCAGAAGCAAGCACAAGACCGCCGATAAAGCCCCCACCAGGAGCGTGGTGGCCTGCAAAGAATAAATACACACCAAGCGTTAAAATTATAAATACGATAGCCTTAGTAATCGTTCGTAAAATAACATCATTAATTTTCATGGTCTGCCTCCTCTTTTCGTGGCTTTAGCTTAGTTAATGTGTATACGCCTAAGCCAGCTATTAAAAGAACGACAACCTCTAACATCGTATCAAATGCACGAAAATCTCCTAAAATTGTGTTAACGATGTTTGACCCACCTGCTAAATCATAAGCATCATTAAAATACAGTGCTACCGTTTCAAAACGGTCATAATGTACAACAGCCAAGCCGACTAATGTCACTGTAGCCCCTGCAAAAATAGCAATAACAGCATTTGCCCACTTCACTCTCATGCGTGAGTTTTCAGGCAATAAATCCGGTAAATATTTAAAACATAGCAGGAACAATGCTGTAGTTACGGACTCAACAACTAGTTGTGTCAGCGCTAAATCAGGTGCGCGAAATATAACGAAAAAGAAGGCAATCGAATAACCGAGAACTCCATTTAAAAGCATCGCTGTAATTCGTCCTTTGGCAAAAATCATCCAGATTGCAGCAAACATCATGACAAACACTAGAACTAACTCATAGGATTCAACAGGTGAATCCTTTGCAAATTCAAATACTATGGCATCAGACCAAATAAAGTACCCTGCAATCAGCGCAACAAAAAATACATAGATATAGACAAAGTAATGAGTTAAATTGCCAGACATATAGCGGTTCGTAAGCTTCATTGAACCTTTTTCACTAAAATTAATAAGGTGATTATAATAGCTATTGAATGTAAAATTTTGCGAAAAAACTCGGTATAGTGGCTTCCAGCTTTTTAATGTTTTAAATAATACAAAGCCAATAATGATTACACCAAGGGTCATTAATAATTCTATATTCACACCATGCCATGCAGAAATATGAGGTGTTAACTCGCTAACCGTTGGAAAAGTTGGATATATACTAGCCATCGCAGGCTGTAAGATATAATGTCCTAGAACATTTGGAAAGAAGAAAATAGTCACTACTAATAAACAAAGTACTATTGGCGAAATTAGCATCCCAATTGGTGCCTCGTGTGGTTTTTTGTCCAACTTGTACGGCTGTAGCTTTCCAAAAAAAGTATGTCCAATTAAAATCATGCTGTATACAAACGTAAAAATACTGGCAACCCATGCTACAACGGGGAACAATATGCCCCAAGTATCGATGGAAAAGACCTCAACCTCACGAATAGCCAAAACAGCGGCAAAGAACATCTCCTTACTTAAGAAGCCATTAAACGGTGGTAATCCTGCCATCGAAAAACCACCTATTACTGCAATCGTAAATGTCACAGGCATCAATGCCATTAAACCACCAAGGCGTCGAATATCGCGCGTACCTACTTCATGATCGACAATACCGACCATCATAAATAACGCCCCTTTAAACGTGGAGTGATTAATAAGATGGAACAATGCCGCAAAGCTTGCCTGTGTGTATATAATGGAACTTTCTGCATAGCCAAAATAATGACCCACAGAGCCCAAGCCAAATAAACTCATAATCAACCCAAGCTGGCTAACTGTTGAAAAGGCAAGTAACGCCTTTAAGTCTGTTTGACGAACAGCATTGAACGAGCCCCAAAATAATGTTACAAGGCCAATTCCACTTACTAACCAAAACCAAACTGGCTCACCGCCAAATACTGGGGAGAAACGCGCAACTATATAAATTCCAGCCTTCACCATCGTAGCTGAGTGGAGGTAAGCACTAACTGGAGTTGGTGCCTCCATCGCATCAGGCAACCAAATATGAAATGGAAATTGAGCTGATTTAGTAAAAGCACCTACTAAAATTAACAATAAGGCAGGAACAAACAATGTGTGCTCGCGTGTCATCTCAACGTTCGATACAATGTCACGAATACTAAATGTGCCAGATGCTACATATAGCATTAGAAAACCTGCGAGCATGGAAAGACCACCGAAGACTGTGATCGTCATGGCTTTTCGTGCACCAGCACGTGAAGCTTTACGATGATGCCAGAAGGCGATTAACAAAAATGATGAGACGCTTGTTAATTCCCAAAACGTATATAGCACCATTAAATTATCTGAAAAGACGACGCCGAGCATAGCGCCCATGAATAGTAATAAGTAGCAGTAAAAATGATGAAGAGATTCTTTCGTTGATAAATAAAAAATTGAATATAAAATAACTAAACTACCTACACCTGTAATCAGCAAGCCAAAAATGATACTGAGTCCATCGAGGTATGTCGTGAAGTTTATATTAAAAGAGGGAATCCACTCATATGTATCAATAAATGTTTTACCCTCGGCAATTTGAGGAATGTACCGTGCGAGTAAAATAAACAATATGATTGGAACGGATAAAACAAACCAGCCTAAATGTGCCATTCGCCTTAGTCGCCTATAAAGCAAGGGAATTAGCGCAGCACAAACAAATGGTAAAAGTATCGCAAAGAGAACTGTGACCAAATGAAAACCTCCTACAATCAAATTCGTCCAGCGAATTAGCATCTTCAATTTTGTATGTTTCTTAAGCATTGCATAATACAAGTCCGTTAGAGCATGAATAATGTATTAGCATAACTTTCTCATTACAAAAATTTGTGATATTCGCCGGTGTGCTTTTATTTACACAGCAAGCATTGAACAACCTGCCCATAAAGCAAAAGCGTGCTATATCTACCATTCTTTGAAGGAAGGTAGATATTATACGAAAAAAGATGAACGAATATATCAGAATTCTTGTACATTTAGGTATTTTCTATACGCATGGCTGAGCGTACGAGACATTTATCATGCCTAAAGTAACCGAAAAGTGTTTCAATGCATCAATACTTGACTATCCATTTAACTCACTGCATAATAATGTGGCATATGGAAGCTATTTATTTAAATGCATATCATGCATAAACAAAGTAGCCTTAGAACATGGACATTAGCCAAATCCCTTAAGGGTTTTCCGTATATCGTCATTAACTTTTATTCATTTTTAAGTATACAATATAAATAAGCATAATGCACTGTAACAGCATTGATTTTAGCTGTTTTAGGATAATTTTTTCATAATACGCAGTACAAATAACAAAATAACAATAGGATAAAGAGGTGTATTTTTTTAATGAAGCATGTAAAAGGGAGATTGGACGAAAGTATTTTAGTATGTGTCTATTATGGGCTTAACGGGGAACGCTTAATTCGTCGCGGTCATAAAATGGCCACGATGCTCGATTGCCCACTTTATATTCTTTCAGTCGATTCACAACCTCTTGATGCATTTGATGCAGAGAAATCTGGTTATATTGAACAGTGGAAAAACCTATCTGAAGAACTTGATGTTGAAAAATTTATTTTAGTAGATAATGAAAAACGCCCGATTCAAAAGGTTATTGCTGAAGTGGCTAAAAATTACGGTATTTCACAAATTATCGTAGGTCAAAGTGCACAAAGTCGTTGGGAAGAAATAACAAAGGGGTCATTCCTGAACGTTCTGTTAAAAGAAGTACCTTTTGTAGATTTTCACATTGTAGCAGTCCAACGTCCTACTGAAGATGACGCGTATGATACATACGAAAAAGGTGTACGTGCCTATTTGATTAAAGAACAGGACCATTTCAAAGTAGCCTTTACTTGTCCAAAATATGTTTCAATTGAAGGTATTTTCTTTAAAGAAATTGGCACTGATTTTGACAATGGCATTTTTAAATTCACGTACAATGATAAAATGCATGAAATCCATATTTCTGAAGGTCTAGTAATGGATAAAGAAAAATTGCCACAAGAGTTTACATCTCCGTTACGTCAATAGTAGCCTGTTACTTAAAAATTGCAGGGACAAAGATATTAATTTGGACAAACTAAAAAATTTTAACTGCTGTAGGGAACCACAACGGCATAGCAAAAAGTGTTAAATTGACCTCAATCAATCTAACACTTTTTCTCTTTTGCCTAGTCTTGTATTTATAAAGCTGAAGCTGGAGTATCTTTAGGCAAGAAAAATGCCACTAGTAATAACAACGGAAGTAAGGAAACGACTACCATTGTAAAATCAATACCTTTATGATCCATTAAAACACCAATAACCATGGCACCAATTGCTCCCATACCAAATGCAAAGCCAGTTGTTAGCCCTGCCATTGTACCAATCTTAGTTGGTACGAGCTCTTGCGCATAGACAACCGTTACAGAGAAGCTAATCATAATTAATGTTCCGATAATGACTAAAAATATTGTTGCAGTCCATAGCGGTACATAAGGCAAAGCTAAACAGAATGGCATCGGCACGACAACTGAAAGTAAAATCACATTTTTTCGTCCAATACGATCTGATAATGAACCCCCAAAAAAAGTACCAACAACGCCAAAAGCCATAAAAGTAAATATTAATATTTGTCCAAGACGCAGACTTACATCATAATGATCCATTAAATAAAAAACATAAAAACTTGTTATATTCGTTGTATAAAATGATCGTGCAAAAATAATAGTAAATAATAATGTTAAAGCAATTCCTACCTGTTTCTTTGTTAATGGTGGCAAAGATGATACCAATGTACGTTTTTTCTTTGCTAACCGTTCTTGCTCCAATTGCTTCTTATACCATTTAGCAATTTTACTCAATAAAAGAATCCCAAAAGTTGTCGCGATTAAGACAAATGCCGCTCCGCGTTGTCCAAAAATATCTAAAATATATGCACTGATTAATGGTGCTAGCGCTTGTCCAGAATTTCCCCCGACTTGATAAATCGATTGTGCAAGGCTTCGTTTAGAGCCTGCTGCCATAAAAGATACGCGCGAACCTTCTGGATGAAATATAGCTGAGCCAAAACCTAAAAATAATACAGCTACAAGTATTACCCAATATTGCGCTGTGAAGGCTAAAATCGCGATACCTATAAACGAGCTAATCATCCCTATTGGTAAAGCATAGGGCATCGGTTTTTTATCACTGACATAGCCAACAACTGGTTGTAAGGCAGAAGCAAACATGTTTAATACGAATGAAATAAGCCCGATTTGTGTAAAGGTCAAACCGAGCTCACTCTTCAATATTGGAAACATCGCAGGGATGACAGCCTGCATTGTATCATTGATTAGATGGGCAATAGCAATAGCAATCATAATCGGAAATACTGGATTGTTGTTAGAATGCACCATTTGTTTGTTCATGCTATCACCACACTTCCTTATCTATTTGATTCTTTAATTTAAACAGATTGTCGCATACAATTCCTCTTTTTGCACAAGCTATTCTTCGACGATAGCAGTTTAAGGAGTTGATTTTTGTATGACTGTAGATGAATTTTTTCACGCCAATGTTTTTGAAATGATACTTAGAGCATCTCTATCCTTTTTTGCACTACTCATTGTTACACGAATACTTGGCAAAAAGCAGCTAGGACAGCTTACATTTTTCCACTATACAACAGGTATTACGTTCGGATCCATTGCTTCTGAAATTGCAGCACAGTCTGAAACACCTTTTTTAGAAGGACTTATTGCATTAATTTGGTGGAGCGTTTTAACGTATCTTATGACCATTATTACGATAAAATCTAAAAAAGCACGTGTGCTGATTGACGATAAGCCCACTATTGTTATTCAAAATGGGCTTATTTTAGAATCTGCGCTCAAGAAAAATCGTTTACACATGGATGAGTTAACGATGATGTTACGTGAACAAGCTGTATTTTCCGTGCAAGACGTGCAATATGCCATACTGGAGACTACGGGTAATTTAAGTGTATTAGCTAAGCCTACGGAGCAACCCGCTACAAAACAAGATGTAAAGGCAGATGTTACCCCACCTACCTACTTACCAACAGAAGTCATTTCCGATGGACAACTGATTAAAGAAAATATCGTCGAACTTGAATTAACCGAAGATTGGGTCATGAAAAAATTAAAAAAACAAAATGTCCAAACTTACGAAGATGTCTTTTTTGCACAAGTTCAAGCGAATGGCTCTTTATATGTCAGTCTAAAAGATAAAGCGAGACGGTCAAGCCCCTAAGCTTGTTTCGTCTTGCCTATTCTACTTGCATTATATCCAATGGAGTAATAATACCAATCAGTTTTTGGTGTGTTTTGCCGTGCTCGGTAATCAACAACGCTTCAAAACGTCTTCCTCTCTCCACACCTTGCTTAAATATTTCCTCAGCCTCATAAATCGTTATGTATCTACTCACAAATTTGTAATTCACTCTATTTTTTTCGTGTAATAATATATCATGCAATGTAGGAACGTGCCTCGGTACATGATTGCCTCCCATGACAGATGCAAGCCAGTTAGTAATACCAACAGTCGTCACAAGACCTTTAAATTGCGTTTTATTGTAAACCGGAAATTGAGTGAATTTCCGACTGCGAATCACTTTTAATACATGCTTTAAAGAATCATTTTCTTGAAAGACCAGCACCTTTTTTCGGAACATTTGTCCTACAAGTGTTGGTTTTGCCAGCGTAGCGTCCATATATTCAATGCGCTCTACGACATCTACATGCGGTTCTGCAATTACATATTCCATAGATGTACGATGGTGAACAATCGCATTGCGTAAATCTGCATAGGACCGTAAATCATCCTCATATTTACGTACCAATACATCCTTTTTCTTTGCCTGATCCACTAAACGGTAAAATGGCATAAAATCTTTTGCACCAATAATATCTCTTAGTCTATGGTCAATTCGATTAAATGCCGTTAGAAAGCGATCAGAATTTTGAGTAGTAACCAATCTTATCACCTACCATAGCAATATTTTATATTTTTCGAGTTATTTGACAAATATTGAGTTATAGCTACATTATATTCCTAAGTTATGGATATTCCAAGAAAAGTTCGTGCAATAAGTTTGGGTGCCTGGCACTCACACAAATGTGAAAAATCTGAATTGCTCAGGTGCCTGGCACGTAAAAATCCACTTCGCTTTCCGCAGGCTCAAGGTAAGCCGCGAGAATCAAAGTGGATTGGGGTGACAGGCACCTAAACAAATTTAAATATTCCGAATTATTTGGGTGCCTGGCACTATATTTTACAAGAAAGCAAGTTAGATTTTAGTAGATGATGCATTTTTCTTCATTGAAAAAACGCCGATACTCATACACATACATATAAGAACAACTGTCAAAACTAGGCTCCACCAATAATCAGACATCTCCATCGTGCCACGAATAAGCTGAACACCGTATAGTGGTAATTTCCAAGGTGATATAGTCCAAAACGTACCTACAAGTCCATCAATAATTTGACCAATAAAAATAATAATAAATGCAGCTGTTGCCGCAACAGTTGTTTTAAATGTAGCACTCATCATTAGCGTTAACGCTAAGACAAATAAAACCCATATAAAATACGTACCAATACTTGCTAAAAGGGTCGCAACTTCAAATGTTCCATACAGCACAACCGTATAGTACACACTTGCTGCAAATCCCGCTATTATACTGACAAAGCCAACTGCACTGATCACAATAAACTTACTTATAAAAAAAGAAGCAAATGAAATAGGTCGTACATACAATAAGGTTGCTGTTCCATTTGAACGTTCCTTACTAATAGCTCCTACAAAAGAAGCCATTAGCACTAGTAATCCAATTAATTGAAACTGGCTAATTGTAGCAAGTAACAAATCGGCTGGTACTAATTCTGGCATCAACATTTCAAAGCCTTCAGGCATATTGCCAACCGCCTCTAGTATATCCATCATATAATAGTTCGTTAGTGGTTCGCTCATACCTAAAAGTGCAAAAACAAGTGGAATCCATAAAAATTTTCTACTTCGCCACGCTTCTCGGAATTCCTTCTGAAGAAGTACGTTCATGCCACTCATACTCGTTTCGCCACCTTCATAAAAATTTCTTCGAGCGATGCTGTTTGACGTGCAACATTTCTCACTAAATACGGATAAGCAGTAAGGCTTTCAAGCAATTGCTGCATGCTTGGTTTATCTTCTTGAATGGCTACAGACACATAGCAACCATTGACTGTACATTTAAATGTAGATTGACTGACAAAATACTGCGCCTCTTCCACTGTGCTAAACTCTACTACATAATTTGGCTCGTCATAACGTTGGCGTACCTCACGTAATGTCCCTTGTTCGACAAGTTTGCCATCACGCAAAAATAATAACTGGTCCGTCATCTCTTCCGCATCATTTAAAATATGTGTGGAATATAAAATCGTCGTCTGTTGCTGTAAGCCTTTTAATAAATCAAGTACTTCCCTACGTCCAACAGGATCTAAAGCAGATACTGGTTCATCTAACAACAGTAGTTTAGGCTTATGGACAATTGCCTGGGAAATACCTAGCCGTTGTTTCATCCCACCGGAAAACGTTGCAATTTTTTTATGAAGATCATTTCCTAAGCCGACAAATTCTAATGTTTTTTGAGCTTCCTGCTTTGCCTTTTTAGCAGATACACCGCTTAACTTTGCAGCCATCTCCGTAAACTCTAATGCACTTAACCACGGCTGAAATTGTGGATATTGCGGTAAAAACCCAATATTTGCTCGTAAATCTCCCCCCACCATGTTTACACTACCGAAAGAGGGTCTTAATAAACCTGTTAACATGGATAAAGTTGTTGTCTTTCCTGCTCCATTTGGTCCGATTAACGCTGTAGAGGTATGCTCTTCTAAAACAAAATCAATGGCATCCACTACAGTTTTTTCGGCAAAACGCTTCGTCAACCCTGTTACCTGTAGTAATGTAGTCATGATTGTTTTCTCCCAACGATAAAATATGCTATTGGTCCAAGTAAATTAATAAATAATATTATCAATACCCATAAAATTTTCGGTCCATTCGTTGCATGAATTTTACTAAGATCAATTAATGCAACAATGACTAAAATAATTTGTACGCCGATTAGTGGCGCTATAATCGCCCAAGGGATATTTGCTAACTCCTCCATCATCCAAACCACCTCGCCTTTTGTTCTAATATCACTATAACAACTTTGTTATAATATGTATAGAACAATTTTTATCTTGCTTATAAATTTTGCACTAGGCGTTAAATCAAGAAAGACAGCTCTGGCAGAACTGTAACTTGTATATCTGACTTACCTACAAATTAGTCATACCGCAGTTACTTAAATTTATTAAAAATTATAAAAAGCCCACCATTTGAACATGGCAGGCCGCGTTTACATATAGATTTGTTTCGTAAGACGATAACATGTAGATGCTAAGGTTGATAGCACTACTTTTCATACAATTTCTTTAAAGCAGTAGCCATATTTGGGCGTATCTTTACTTGGGAACGAGCCTGTTTAACAGCTAACTCCGCTTCCTCCAAAGAATCGGCTAAGCCAAGTTCCATTAACACAGCCGTCGCAGCTACACCTGCTCGTCCACCTCCACTTCCACAATGGAAGTAAACCTTCTGTCCAGATACATAGGCAGCGACTATTTTTTTCGCTACTGTGTCAATAGACTGAGCTACTTGTGCTTCTTCATCAGCGATAGGCAGATGGTTGTAGTTATAGTGTGCTGCATGCTGTTCTAGTTCAGTTAATCCATTTACTCGAACATCAATGACAACGTCTACCTGCTCATTTGAAAAAGCAGCTTCAGCATCCTGTGCACCACCAAAAAATAATCGATCTTTCACTAACACATCATAGTTTTTTTCCATCCGATTCACGCTCCAAGCTGTTATTTCTCTAATAAATGTCCGATCTTATGAAGATAATTAGGTTGAACAGGTTCCGCCTTAATCGCTCGTTGTCTAAATACTTCTAGGAAAAACCAAGCTTTTTCATTACCTCCATTACTCGTTGTTTCAATGCTTCTAGGGAAAACCAATCTTCTTCGGTTTCATCAATTTCAACAACGCTAGATTGTACCCTCTCAATTGCTCGTTGTCTAAATACTTCTGGGGATACCCAATCTTCTTCTTCAAATTCATCAATTTGAGAAACTTCAATGCCTTCTAGGCCGTCTCCCCATGTAACTGTAGCTTTTACTTCCTCTAAAATTTCTATATATTGTTGATGTAATTCTTCTTTTTCTTGTTGACTTAACTCAGTTACAGGTGCTGTATCAATTTTTGTAATAAAGAATATAAAGGGGATACAAGCCAAGGCAAAAAGGATTGTGAACAATTTGTACGTTTTTAATCGACGTTTTTTTTCCATTCTATCCTACTCCTTATGATGTTCAGATGTCTCATAAAGAAATATTTTTTGATTTATGTTATGAAACTACACCAGTTGGACTGCAATAGAATTTTGTATTTAATGTATGATAAGTTGTTAAACCAACATACTTTAAACTTCCACCAATCGTAAATGCGTAAGTTGTGCCTCTATTAGTAATACGAGCATCTACTCCTGTACGGGTAAAAAAACCTCTTGAAGGAATAGTGCGTAAATTAGAATAGCCAGTTAATACTTGGCGACCATCAGAAAGCTGTGTTGTAAAAGTCGCAAATATTGTTATATCAATAGGAGTTGATTCATGTAACACTCTAACCTTACGTGATGCAGAAGTAGTAGACAATAGCGTTATGTTATTTGCAAGAGCCGCAACAGGGTTAGCTTGTGTCGCCCCAATTGCTCGCCGTTCGAATATTTTTTCTGAAAACCTATCTTCTTCGAATTCATAAAAAGGAATTTCAGGAATTTCAATTTCAACAACGCTAGATTGTACCCTCTCAATTGCTCGTTGTCTAAATACTTCTGGGGAAACCCAATCTTCTTCTTCAAATTCATCAATTGGAGAAACTTCAATGCCTTCTAGGCCTTCTCCCCATGTAACTGTAGCTTTTACTTCCTCTAAAATTTCTATATATTGTTGATATAATTCTTCTTTTTCTTGTTCCTGTTGACTTAACTCAGCTGCCGATGCGGTACTATTATTTGTAATAAAGAGAATACAGGCGAAAATAAAAAGAACTGTGAACAATTTGTACGATTTAATCAATGACTTTTTTTCCATTTTATCCTTCTCCTTATCTTTCGGAATAATTAAATAATACATCATTAGCAAAAGGCAAGAGCAAAAGAGAAAATTTATTTATACATTTTAATCGACTATTTTCTGCTACTCTATCCCCCTTCGCAGTTTTTTGAATAATTAAATAATATATTATTTATTTAGGGGCAGTCTAGTAAAAATGACAGAAAATATAGTATTTTTAAGCTATAATGTCAAAAAAGCTAAGTAAAAAACTACTTCATGGTCATGAACTTGAATAATATTTTGTATCTTGGAAGTTAGTATGCGGAAAGGAAATACACAGCTTTAGCTGCTACACTATTGTGTAAAAAAACTATCCGTTACATAAAAATAAAAGTACTTACGTTCTCATCCTGTTAGCTACTTGGACAATAGCATGTTCCTAAATAAACTACAAAAATAGTTTTGGCATATGTTAACTTAATAACTTTGTAAAAAAGAAAAAGATGTACCATAATCAGCACATCTTTTAATTAATATTTATTTATATAGACCTACACCCACTGTAACTCTTATTTCTCTAATAAATGTTTGATATCTTCATAATACGGTAATGCAGTTAACGCCCCTGGCTTTGTTGCTGCCATAGCACCTAAGCGATTACCAAAGCTCACACAACGAACTAGTTCTTCCTCAGTTGTTGGTAAACCGTTGTAATGGACATCGCGCAGAACGCCTGCCATAAATGCATCTCCCGCACCCGTAGTGTCCACTGGCACAACCTTCTCGGTCGGTACATGTATAACCTCACCGTTTAATACTGCATACGTGCCCTCTTCCCCTACTGTTACTAAAATAATCGGCACTAAATAACTGTTTAATTGTTCGATGCCTTCTTCTAAAGTAGTGGTCTCTGTTAAGAAAAATAACTCATCATCCGTGACTTTTAAAATATCTACATTTTCAAAGAAAGAAGTAATGGTCTCACGACAAATTTCTTCACTGCTCCAACGTAAAGGTCGAATGTTGGCATCCATTGCGATAATAGCACCTTTTTCCTTTGCCATATCAACAGCAGCACTAGTCGTTGCAAGTGCAGTTGGATGGAACATTGTGCCTGAGCACACAATGAGAGCAGAAGCATGTTTAAAGGCCGCCTCATTTAATTGTGTTGCTTCCACCTGTAAATCGGGTGTCTCATCGACATAATCTTTGAAAATTCGCTCACATGCTTCTGTTAAATGTACGTATACACCACTTACACGTTTTGCAGGGTTAAATACCGCAAAATCGAGGTTCACGCCTTCTTGTGCAAGACCATCTCGGACAAATTGTGAGCCTTCGTCATCTCCTGTAATCGTAATCAGCGCAGATGGAGCCCCGATACGGCTAATGCCTGCAGCCACATTTACCGTTGCGCCACCCATATATTTAGTAAAAGATGTATTCGTTACATCATCAGCAATATAGTCAATAAAAGCATCTCCATAGACTAAAATATAATCCTTATCTTCCTTTGTCATTGTAGTCCCCCCGAAAGTCTATTCATTCTAGATTAACATGAAAGTTGAATTCCAATAAAGTTTTAAACTTTCGGAAAAATAATGAAAGACATACATCATTTACGCCAGCACAACTTCTTTAGCTTACTTTGGCCATCCAAAGGAGGAAAACCCGCCCGTAAAGGCAACCAACAGCAGTGTTTTGTATATTTAATTTGAAACATTTTTCTGTTTTATTCTTCTAACGATTATATTTTTTTCCTTTCAGCAATGGCGACATCTACTGATAGTTCGTAAGACGAGGAATCACAGCGCCTGCAAGGGTTGTGCTAAGCGGAAAGCACCGACGGCAACGTCTATCCATAGCCATACTATTTGCTAAATATAAAGTAGCGAATATTTCAAAAGCTTGAGACATCATCTATCTTTGTTATACTTGCCTATAGAAAGGTAGGGATTTTAACAATGAGTATTACGATTCGACAAGCACAACCACAGGATGCCCGTGCCGTTGTGCCACTAATTATTGATGCGATTGGTGAGATTGCCAACCGTTTAACAGGTGAACAGACAGCTTCAATGGTTGAACAAGAACTAACAGTCCTCTTCAAACGTGAAGACAACAGACACTCTTATTTAAATACTTTTGTTGCTGTGGAAGGTGAACAAGTTTTAGGCATCCTTGTTTACTATAATGGTGAACAAGCCATTCAAATGGATGCCAATCTCGTAAAATGGCTTGAAGAGAAAAATGCTCCTTCAATCGCTATCGATCAAGAGGCGCATCAAGATGAATATTATATTGATACAGTTTGTGTAGCACCAGAGGCTCGTGGTAAAGGAATAGGTACACTATTAATCCAATTCGCCATTGAGCAAACAAAACAACGAGGTTTTACAAAATTATCACTGAATGTTGAAACGCAAAAAGAAGATGCTCGTCGCTTATATGAACGTATGGGCTTTGTGATTACTGAACCATGGTCCATCATAGACGAACCTTTCCATCATATGGTGAAACAGATTTAGGATGTGGATTAATTAAGCATGAAAACAAATGTATTATATCCTCTGTTGATAGTAATCGCTTCTAGTAGTTATGGCATTTTATCGACCATCGTGAAAGTAGCTATGTTGCATGGCTTTACATCATCAGAGGCGGTATCGAGTCAATACATCATTGGCTTTATACTTGTTTTAACAATTTTTATCTTCACCCAAAGAAAACTACCGAAACTTTCAAAACACGGACTATTTATATTAGTCAGCGCAGGGATTTTTACAGGTATTACAGGCATCGTTTACGGCGAGTCATTAAAATATTTACCTGCATCTCTAGCCGTCGTTATGCTTTTCCAATTTACTTGGATTGGTTTGCTGTTAGATTGCGTTATCCATAAGCGTCTGCCAAGTAGACCTGAAGTTATTTCGATACTGATTCTATTTGCGGGGACTATTTTGGCTGCCGGTGTATTGAATGTCGATTTAAGCGGTATTGCGATTCAAGGCTGGTTATTTGGGTTAGCTGCTGCATTTACCTTTGCCTGCTTTATCCAATTTAACTCTCGTCCCGTTGAAGGTGTTACAACGACATCAAGAGTTTTAATTGTTTCTTTTGTAGCACTAATTATAGTTAGTATTTTCCTCAGTCCTGAAATTGCATGGAATGGCAAATTATTTGCTGAAGGCTTATGGAAATATGGATTAGCACTTGGACTATTCGGTATAATCTTACCCATTTATTTATTTTCAATTGCAGTACCCAAAGTGGGTGGCGCACTGGCCTCTATTTTAAGTGCGATTGAACTACCTGTAGCTGTGACTGTTTCTGTTATCGTATTGCATGAATCACTCACTGTTTTACAAGTAATTGGCATTGCTTTAGTGATTATCGGCATGATGTTACCTAGTATGCTTGCCAATCGAAAATCACCCGTAAAAACTCCTTAAAAATGGATAAAACCATTTTTAAGGAGTTTTTAATTTTTACAATATACCGTTGAAAACAGTCAATTTTTTAAATTATGATAGTAGTAACGTTAGAATTTTTTAATTATTCTAACATTAATGTTTTATTTTAGTATTATACTGCACTATGTAAGCAACTCACTAAAGGAAGGGGAAGATGATTATGAAAAAAACACGTATTTTTGGATTTTTGCTTGTGTTGATGCTAATCGTTGTAGCTGCTTGTAGTAGCACTAACGATCAGGGTTCGACAAAAGATGCTGAAAAAGCAGATGGAAACACATCTCCGTCAGGTAAGCTGGTCATTTACACAGGGCGTGATGAAGAAATGGTGCAAGGCGTAATCGATCAGTTTAATGAGAAGTACCCGGACATTCAAGTGGAGTTTTTAACAATGGGGGCTCAACAAATATTAGAGCGTCTACGCGGTGAAAAAGCAAATCCTCAAGCAGATTTTTGGTGGGGTGGTACTCAATCCGCCTTAATGGTTGGAGCAAACGAGGATTTACTCCATGCATGGCAACCGAGCTTTATCGACACAATCGATGCAAACTATAAAGATACAGAAGGTCGCTGGTTCGGTGAAATGCTATTACCTGAAGTCATTATGATTAATAGTGACTTACTAACAAAAGAAACCGGTCCACAAGATTGGGATGATTTATTAGATCCGAAATGGCAGGACCAAATTTTAATTCGTGGGGTATTAGCGTCAGGAACTATGCGCACGATTTATTCATCCATGATTGTTCGTCAAGGTGCCGACACACCTGACAAAGGTTATGAATGGCTATTAAAATTAGATGCCAACACAAAAGAATATACGCAAGATCCTAATGCACTTTATTTAAAGCTTACACGTCAAGAAGGTAGTGTTTCATTATGGAATCTACAAGATATCCTATTGAAAAAGTATACAACAGATTATCCGTTTGATTACATCTATCCAAAGAGTGGTGCACCAATTTTAGTAGATGGTGTTGCGGTTGTTAACAAGGCAAAAAATTTAGAGAACGCAAAATTATTCGTTGAATTTTTATTTGAAAAAGAGATGGTTACCAAATTAGCGAACGACTATTACCAAATTCCAACACGCTCCGACATTGATCAAGCGACAATGCCAGAATGGTATCAGGAATTAGATTTAAAAACATTTGATATTGATTGGCAGTTAATGTCGGAAAAAGAGGCTGCATGGATGGAACACTGGGATACTAATATAAAAGGTAGAGGAAAGAAATAGAGCAACTCAGAAAACCCGTGCTGACTAAAGGTATCAAGAAGCCCCTCTTGATGCCTTTTATTAAAATTTAAGTACCTCATAAAATAATCTGTAATGAAACATAAAGTTATAATACTAGCATGGTCTAATTTTAGACTAATTTGTTTTTTCAGATTATTCAATTTATAATTATTATACTTAAAATCGAGGGAGGATTACCTATGATACTATTAAAAGTATTTTTAGAGGAATCGCTTTTCTGTCATTCGGATTTTAATTTCTATCCTTAAAATTGGCGATTTTATCAGTTAATTAAACAATTCCGCGTGACAGGCTAACGCAAATTGTATTTGGAATATAAATACAATATATATTGTATAATTAGGTGAAGAATCATGAATACATTTTACTCTTATTTGAAACTTCTTGTAAAAACTCTGCCTCTTTTTTGGGGTGCTTCGAAGTTTTATTCTATTATTTTGTTTGTTATTATTCCTTTTCAAGCTATATTACCATCTCTAACTCTATGGTTTTCGAAAGGATTAATCGATGCTATTTCTACTACCGATACCATCGTTTATTCTATCATTATTTTCTTTGTACTATCTTGGATAATCGTGTCATTTATTAATGCCATTTTAGGTCCTGTTGAAATGACCTTTCAAGGTTTAATAACGGATAGATTAATTGCCCAATTAAATAAAAGCTTGATGGATAAATCCTCAGAAATAAAGGGATTATACTACTTCGAAAATCCAGAATTTTATGATGATATACAAATACTTGAGCAAGAGGCTGCGTGGCGACCAGTAAATCTTATTGTTTTTACTTCGGGCATGATTAGTAGTGTACTAACAGGCATTTCAATGTTGGTGTTATTAACAAACTTTAATATTTTGATAGCAATCATTGTGTTTGTTGCGATTATTCCTCAGGCTATCGTTACCTATAAATTACAAAAAGAGGCATTTGAAACACTTGTCATAAATAGTCCTGAAGCTAGAAAGATGCAATATTACAGCTCAGTCATGCTATCAAAAGAACATATGAAAGAAGTGAAAATATATAATACTGCTGACTTCTTCATTAATAAATACATGTTAACGTTCGATAAAATCCATGCAGATATTAAAAAAATTAGATATAAGCAAACTTTCTTCTCAATAATATTTGTCGGAATTGGCATGATTGGGATTGGGTTGAGTTTTTGGTGGGTAGTCACTGGTGTACTAAATAATACATTTACCGCAGGAGATATAGTAATTTTCGCTTCATCAGTTTTACTCGCACGTCAAAGTTTGGCAAGTTTCATAGAAAATTCAAGCTTACTATATGACACGCTACTTTATATGGAAAAATACTTTAAATTTATCTCTTTAAGATCAGATATTTCATCAGGTGAAAAGCTACTATGTCTAGAACAAAATGAATTTACTATTCGGTTTAAAAATGTATCTTTTCATTACCCTAATTCCTCCAAGCCTATACTCCAGAATGTAAGTTTTACAATCAGCATGGGACAAAAGGTTGCATTAGTCGGCGAAAATGGTGCTGGGAAATCGACTATCGTTAAGCTGATTACAAGATTATACGAGCCAACCGAAGGAATCATTGAATTAAACGGCATTGATATTACCGAATATGAAATCGACGCATACCGCAAAATTATCGGTATAGTGTTCCAAGACTTTTCACGTTACCAGTTAACTTATAAAGAAAATATTTTAATTAGTGACACAGGGAATACTAATGATGATGGAATGTTAGCAATTGTTACCGAAAAAAGCGATCTTGTGGATTTGGTTGCAAGTTTTGATTATGGCTACGAGCAAGTTTTAAGTAAAAACTTTGATAATGGAACCGAACTTTCAGGTGGTGAATGGCAAAAGGTAGCAATTGCTAGAGCTTACTTCCGCAATGCAGCATTTCTTATTTTAGATGAACCTTCAGCGTCTCTTGACGCGAGAAGTGAGCATCAAATGATTGAATCATTAGCAGATCTCTCATCAACGAAAACATTACTATTAATAACGCATAAATTATCTGCTTTAAATATGGTGGATCGTATCATTGTATTGCAAGACGGACATATAGCAGAGGAAGGTTCGATGCAAGAACTGTTGACCAGCAAAGGCTATTTTGCGGAATTGTATCAACTACAGGCTAATAAGTATGTCAATTGGTGAAATCAATGCATAACTGTCTTTTCAAAATAGAAAGGAGCATTGCGTTTGAAAAATGTCAAAATCGAAAATGTCTCTAAGCAATTTGGGAAAGTGCAAGGTGTAAAAGATTTAAATCTCGAAATCAAAACGGGCGAATTCTTTACCTTCCTTGGGCCAAGTGGCTGTGGGAAAACGACGACATTGCGAATGATTGCAGGGTTTTATTATCCTACTGAAGGAAAAATTTTTTTCGATGATCGCGATGTGACATTACTTCAGCCAAATAAACGCAATATTGGTATGGTGTTTCAAAATTATGCGCTGTTTCCACACATGACAGTAGACGAAAATATTGCTTTTGGCTTACAAGTACGAAAGCTCTCTAAACAGGAAATAACACAAAAAGTTGACCGCATTCGAGGACTTGTACATTTAGGGCAATATGGCAGCAGGAAAATTAATGAATTATCTGGTGGTCAGCAGCAACGCGTTGCCCTAGCAAGAGCACTTGTGATTGAGCCTGATATTTTATTACTCGATGAACCGTTGTCGAATTTAGATGCAAAGTTACGTGAGGAAACGCGAATTGAAATTAAAAGAATTCAATCCGAGTTAGGTGTTACAACCATTTATGTAACACACGACCAAATGGAAGCGATGTCCATGTCGGACCGCATTATGGTGATGGACAATGGTTATGTAAAACAAATCGGCACACCTCAAGAAATTTATAATCGACCAGTAAACCGCTTCGTTGCCGATTTCATCGGGGAAACCAATTTAATCGAAGCGACAATCTTTGCGATTAACGCAGATGAAGTGCAAGTAAAAACAAAGCATGGACTTGTTCTAACTGGGCGAAAGCAACACAGCTCCCCTACTTTAACGCATATGATTGGAGACAACGTGTTTATTTCGATTCGTCCAGAGTCTGTCAATCTGGGCTCTGGAGAAAATACATTAACTGGAACAATCACATTTGTTGAATTTACAGGAATAAGTGTAAATTACATTGTCGATTTTATTGAATTCTCATTGAAAGTTATGATAATCAATAAAAATGTACAGCTAAAAAACATTGGCGAAAGCATTACTTTAAATATAGCGCATGAATCACTATATTTTTTAGGAGAATAGGAGGCAGACCACATGGAAAAACCACCTGTACATTCTTATCAAAGTAATGTTTGGACACGGCTAACGCAATCTAAATGGTTTGTCTATATTTTAATTTCACCTTTGTTTTTAGTATTGTTTGCTTATGTCATTTATCCTTTCTATCAAACTTTTCTTCAAAGTTTTTCAGGAGAGCACGCACTTAGTCATTATCAAAAGTTTTTTAGCCTTGCTAGCCCTGCTAATCTTGAGGCGCTATGGACTAGTTTATATATATCCATTATTAGCGTGATTTGCTGTGCACTTGTTGGTGTAACAATGGCATTTTTATTGGAACGCTATGAGTTTCCAGGAAGACGCATATTATCTATTTTAGTATTAGTGCCAATGGCTCTTCCACCGCTTGTTGGCGTACTCTCTTTTACATTCCTATACGGGGAGAGTGGCATTTTTCCACGCGCAATTCAGCATTTATTCGGCTTAAAGCAAGTACCCTTTTCTTTAAAAGGTATATGGGGTGTCATCGTTGTCCATACATTTACCATGTACACCTACTTCTATTTAACCGCTTCGGCTGCTATTAAAGGACTCGATCCATCATTAGAGGAAGCAGCAACTAGTTTAGGTGCAGGGCGTATTCGTGTATGGACAAAGGTTATTTTACCGATGTTGACACCTTCTATTATTGCATCTGCCTTGCTCGTCTTTATGGTATCAATGGCATCTTATACGGCACCATTAATGTTTGGTGTCGAACGAACGATGACCATGCAAATTTACTTATCACGGACAAATGGTAATTTAGAAATGGCCGCTACACAGTCAATGATTTTATCGTTTGTATCCATTTCATTTTTAATTGTTATGCGCTGGTACCAAAACCGTAGAAATTACCAAAATTTGAGTAAAGGCATTAGTGTTCATCGCTCAGAAGTATCTTCAAAATTCATGAAAATAATTGCTACAATAGCTTCTTTTGGCGGAACACTGATTTTAATTTTACCCATTTTAGTGCTGATTTTAATTTCCTTTTCAGTCGATGGTGCATGGAAAACCCAAATACTGCCCACCGACTACACCGTCGATCATTATGTGGCACTCTTTACTGATGAGCGAACGTGGAGACCTATTTGGAACTCCATCCAAATGGGTATTGTCGCAACGTTTGGTAATGTACTTTTTGGTGTCGCTGCAGCCTACGCGATGGTGCGTCTCAACTTTAAAGGGAAAACATTGCTCGATATTTTAATTATGGTTCCTTGGGCACTGCCTGGAACTGTTGTTGCTGTCAATTTAATTGCTGCCTTTAGCACTGAAAATATATTTGCCTTTAACCAGGTGCTGATTGGTACGTTTTGGATTTTACCGCTTGCTTATTTTATTAGACATTTACCACTTGTTTTCCGTTCAACATCAGCCTCTCTTGTGCAATTAGATCAGTCGATTGAGGAGGCGTCACGAAGCTTAGGTGCAAATTGGTGGTATACGTTTCGACGTATCGTCCTGCCGCTAACTTTTTCGGGCATATTAGCAGGAACATTACTAGCGCTTGTCCAAAGTTTAGGTGAATTCGTAGCTTCTATTCTTATTTATAGCACTTCTACGATTCCGCTATCTGTGGCTATATTTCAAAAATTATATGCCTTTAAATTTGGAACTGCTTGTGCCTATGGTGTTTTACAAATTTGCTTAATTTTAATAGTACTTATTATTTCGGAAAAGCTATCAAAGGGCAGTGCTGGCTCAGCCATATAACTGTTATTCTATTAGGAGGCCATTAATTATGTTTGAAGATTTCCGTAACAAAATTCAGCAAGAGGATGGAATAATTTTTCCTTCGAATATTTACCGGAAAATTGTATTGCAACCGGCTTATGATGAAGCAAAGAAAAATTTTTTAACGATTATGCTTCAAATTAATATTGCCCATTTAAAAATGCTAGAAGAACAAGGACTTGTAAAAAAAGAAGAAGCGAAGCAAATTGCTTTGGCACTGAAAAAACTAGATTTGAACTATTATCGAATAGAAGATTACAGCCCGCAATACGAAGATTTATTTTTCCGCATTGAAAATAAATTAATTGAACTTGCTGGTGATGTTGCCGGAAATCTTCATATCGGTAGAAGTCGGAATGATATGGGGATTGCCATTTATCGAATGACATTGCGCAAAAAATTATTAATGCTTATGGGAGAATTGCTTAAATTACGCGGTGATTTAATTGCAGCTGCCGAGGAGCATATTGATACGATAATGATTGGCTATACACATACGCAACAAGCTCAACCGACCACTTTTGCCCATTATTTAAAAGCTGTTATTGATCAGCTAGATCGTGATTTTGAGCGCATGCAGCATTGCTATAAAACGATAAATCGGAGCAGTATGGGGGCAGCCGCCTTAACGACAACAGGCTTTAACATTAGTCGTGAGCGTATGCGAGACTTATTAGCTTTTGACGATATTATTGAAAATGCATGGGATGCGGTTGCTGGAGCTGATTATATTGCTGAAACAGCAAGTATTGTGCAACTTGCGGCACTGAATCTTGGCCGTACATCACAAGACTTTTTACTATGGGCTACGCAGGAATTCAACGCCTTTACACTTGCAAGTCCATACGTTCAAATAAGCTCTATTATGCCTCAAAAGCGAAACCCTGTGTCCATTGAGCATACGCGCTCATTACTATCTGCGGTTGTTGGAGATGCAAGTACAGTGCTACAAATGGTACATAATACACCGTTTGGTGATATTGTTGATACAGAGGACGATATGCAACCGTATTTATGGCGAGCGATGGATCGATTAATAGGTATATATAAATTATTTGGCTCGCTTGTTGTCACAATGGATGTCAACAAGAAAAAGCTTCGAAACCGTGCAGAAAATAGCTTTGCCAATGTAACAGAACTTGCTGATACGTTAGTGCGTTCGGAAGGTATTTCATTTCGCCAAGCCCATAGTATCGTAAGTAAATGTATTAAAGTATTGCTTGCTCACGGTGAAGAATCATTGGCAAGTCTTACGTGGGGATTAGCCAATACACAAGCCAAATTGGTTACTGGCAAACCGTTAGTTATTTCTGAAGAAGATTTCTATCATACTTTAAAACCCGAGTTCTTCGTAAATGTCCGAACATTACTAGGTGGCCCCTCCTCTGAAACGATGCGGGCTTCGATCGAACGTTCGAAGGCACAAGCCAATACCTTACTTGAGTGGATTCAACAGAAAGAATTAGCTATTACAGAGGCGGAGAAGCAATTAATTTTGTTTATAGAGGAATGGGATCAATGAATAAATGGCTACTAATAATAGACGGTGGTGCAACTAAAACGGCATGTGCCATCGTACATGCCGAGTCAGGTGAAATTCAATATACAACAACAATGGGCGGATCCAATTATCAGGCGATCGGCATAGAGTCTGCAACAGAAATACTACGAGCGTTATTAAGCAAAGCTCGTGTATTTTTGCAGGACCAAGCTATCTCTAAAATCGCCGTCGCCACGTTTGCTATGGCTGGAATTGATTCACCAAAGGATCATCAAAATGTGACCGCAATGGTTCATGAGGCAATTACAGCGGAACAGCTAGATATCCATACGTTAATCGTCGAAAATGATGCACAAGCTACTTTATTAGGTGTCACTGAAGGACAAGCAGGTGCGCTACTAATCGCAGGAACAGGGGCTATTGCCTATGCATTCGATGGGCAACAAATTGCCCGCACTGGTGGTTGGGGCCATCGTGCGGGCGATGAAGGAAGTGGCTATTGGCTTGGGCAGGAAGTCATACGTGCCATTTTTCGGATGGAAGATGGCCGAGGGGAAGCGACGCTATTAAAAGATGCTGTTTATAACTATTTACGTATTCAGGATGTCACCGAGCTCGCAGCATGGTTATTCCGCCCTTCTTATACAAATGCACAATTAGCCAAAATGGGGGCATTTTTGGCCGATGCCGTTGCCAAAAAAGATACATGTGCTATTCAAATATCCACTCAGGCAGCCCATGAATTAGTGCTCCTTGCTTGTGCGGTACTTAAAAAAATCAGTTATCAAGGCCAACCATTTAACTTTTATTGTAATGGGGGTGCTATAAAACATAACCCTCTGATTTTAAAAATATTTTCACAAGAAATGACTTCAATGTATCCGAAAATTAATGTTTCCTTATGTCAACATCAGCCAATATCTTATATTATCAATCGTTCAAAAAGGGCGTATGACAATTTGTAATATCCCACGCCCCCAAGTGTCGACGAAGAGGCTGGGACATAACAACAGCGCAGCAAAAAGGTGTTAGATTGACTACCATCAATCTAACACCTTTCTCTTTTATCCCAGTCTCTTTGTTATATTTTAGCCTTTTAATAGCTTGAACAAAATATGATTGAAGTAAAGAGTGGCATCCTACTGTAAACTGCGTAGCCAGCAACAGTAATGACTGCATTTAAATTATAGTTGCATTTTCTTTAGTTCATTCGTCATGAAATATAAATAACCGTCCTTAATAAATAAATCCTTCGTGTCTTCCTTATTCAGCAGTTGTTCGCCACTTCCATCGGGGCGAATTTTCGTTAAATAAGCACCATGTGAATAATTACTAAAGTATAGCCATCCATCTGCATAAACGATATATTGTGCACGCGTTTTCGTGACACGCTGTGCTTTGCCTGTAGTCATATCAAGCACATATAATCTATTGTCATCAGAAATACTGCTATAGAATAGTTGATTTCCTACCTGTGCAGCAAAATCAATATCTTGATAATAGCTATAAGCGGTACTTGTTGCTTTCGGATAATCGTCTGCTATCCATGTGTGATCGCGTGCCATCGTGCGATCATCCACTAAAAAGTATTGATATCTTATAGCCCCTTTACGATCAGGCACCGGATCATTCCACGTTGTATCAAGATGATACCATTGACCGTCGAGTTTTACTAAATTCCAAGCATGGTCTTCTTGACCGACATAACCCACAATATATTTTGTCTCGAAACCAAGTTTTTGCAACATTGAGTGTGCTAATAACGCATAGCCCTGACAAACACCACCATGCTCGGCCAGCACCGTATAGGCACTATGTGGGCTTGACTTTGTTTGCTCAGTGTAAGCTGTATTGGCTACTATATAATCATTTACTGCTTTAATCTTTTCTACATCGGTTTTCGCGTTTTTAGCAATCGTAGCAACGATTTCTTGCGCATTCATCTCTACATAAGCCGCTTGCTCCGGTGTCATTAAATAGCTTTGTTCTCCAAAAATCTTAGCTGTTTTTTTACCATATTCAAAGCGTATGGAATGCTTACTAATATGACCATAGACATAATCGTCTCGTTTAATGGCACTATCATAAGCCTCCTCCACAATTTTCTCGATTCGTTGCGTACTTCCTTTATATTGAATTTCAAAGCTAGGCGAAAAACTACTATAGTAGGCGTACATTGCATCCGCCATTTCCTTCGCATTAGTGACAACAAGCTTTGTTTCAGGCTGCTTTACAACTGGAGCAGTGACCGCTAGCTCTTGGTTCTTTACATCTTCAGGGTTGGCTGTTTGAATTGAGGCATCTTCTGAAAATTTGGTGGTAACATCAACAATTTTTTCTTTTGTTGCTAGTAGCATCGTTTCGATGTCATCATTATTTGCCCAAGTTACGACTTGCTTAACTGTCGCTTTACCCGCTGTATAGATTGGTTCCATAAAAACGATAAATATTACTATAATCGCTAGCTTCTTCCACAAAAATCTTCACCTCACACAGTTTCACTACTTTCATTATATACAAAAAAAGCACAAAGAACTCATTTAAGAGTCCTTTTGTGCTTATAAATAATATATGCATTCAACAGGTAATCTAGAAACGTCCTGTTGTTTCGTCCACTGCATACTAGTTCATTTTTTGCTTTTGTTCTTTACCGTTAACTTTATACACTAAATAACCGCTACCAATCATTAAATCCGTTACAGATTGTTTCACTACTACATTTGTTTTTAATGTTTTAAGATTTAGTTTTGTTAAGTAGCCACTATTACTATAATCGCTATAATAAAGATAATCGCCAGCGCCTGTAATGTACAGTGCACGAGTATCAATCACCTTCGTCTTCTTACCACTTACTAAGTCAAGTTTATACAACTTATCATTATCCGCTGTATTGCTGAAGTATAAAGTATTTTGGATTTGGTGTGCAAAATGGACATTTTGCATGAAATTATAGGAAGTACTTGTGGCCGCAGGATAATCTGTAGTAATCCAAGTATGGTCTTTGTTTAGTTGTGCATCGGTTACAAGGAAGTAATCATAGGAAGATGCCCCTATTCGATTTGGTAATGGATCATTCCAAGTTGTATCCAGATGATACCACTTGCCATCAAGCTTCACCATATTCCAGGCATGTGCTTCAGTGCCATTCACATAACCTACTACATATTTTGTTTCAATCCCTGCTTGCTCTAGCATTTTATAAGCTGATAACGCATAGCCCTGACATACAGCTTGTCCTTCGAATAGTAAAGCGTAAGCGCTATGGGGACTTGCTTTCGTTTTTGTACCATAAGTAGTATTTGACACAATATAATCATTAATAGCCTTTACTTTTTGAAACGGTGTCATAGAAGGCTTAATAATCGTCTTTAAAACGCTATCAATCTTCTTTTGTACAGCAGCTTCTTGTGTGGCATTTGTAAAGTATTTTACTTTATAGGTTACATTCCCGACAGAGTCAGCAGACATTGAAATGCTTTGAAGATGACCACTAGCATACGTAGCTTGTTGCTGTGCCTTTTCAAATGCCTCCATAAACTTGTCCATATCCGTCATTGAACCGCTATATGTAACTTTAATTTCAGTCGCAAAATTATTAAGTTGCTTTGCTATTTCTTTTGTTAATTGATCAACAGTTGCTATCTTCGTACTAGCCATCGCATTGTATACAATCGGTGCAGGAGTGTTTAATGGTTGAGTCTGTGCACTTTGTGCATTGGCTACAGTTGGGCTTAACATCAACAATGTGGCACTGCTTAATAACCATTTTTTCAAGATAGATTCACCTTCTCTTATATAATATCTTTATATTAATTATAAAAGAAAATGCAACTTTAAATCTATCATACAAGTTCACTACATACGACTTTTTTCTACAATATTTCATTCCAATAATTAGGTTTTTACACCTACCTTTACTATAAATCTACTAAATTAAAGTAATTTTTTGCAAAATTCATCAATTCACTTCTTTTAGACTACTAAGACCTGTAAGACGACACAAGCCCCGCTACATCGACTTTTATTGAATAACGAATTCATCGAGCCTTCAGGAGGCTTACCGTTGTCCAATGAAAAGTGAAGAAGCAGAGCTTGTCGATTTAACAATAATCCATTTTAATTTTATGCTTTTTATATTAGCCTTAACAATCAACGGCTTTTAACAACTAAATTAACCGCTTCTTGAATCAATTCATTCATTTTCTCGCCGTCACCTTCCGCATTTTGGACACATTCCAACAGATTCGTACTCACAATGACACCTACTGTACGATCTACTGCTGAACGCACTGCTGATAATTGCGTAATAACAGCCTTACAATCCTTTTCTTCTTCCATCATTTTTAAAATACCGCGTAGCTGACCTTCCATGCGCTTTACACGATTTTTTACTTGATCTGAATATTCCACATTCATTACCCCTTCTTTTTATACTCGCGACGTCCAGTTGAGTAATTATTATTCTTATCCTAGCACAAAATATAAGAAATAAACCTGCCACATCATTCTTGCTAAGGTTTTAAATATTTTATAAGCATTTTAGTCATTACAGTACCTGCATTTGTTAGTTCATCGTATTGCATAATTGAATTCTTTTTTATGCGTAGCTGACCAATTTCTACTTCGAAAATGGGACATTTTCTTCTTAGAGCGACGACAAGCATATTTGTATCGTAGTCAAAACGATCACCTTGCACTTTAATAAGCCATGGTAATTCATTGATTGCTATGTAACGCAAACCTGTTTGTGTATCCATCAATTTTTTATGGAATAGTAATTCAAACAACAAACTAGTCGCTCGATTTCCCCAATAGGAAAAAAATGTACTATCCGAAGAATGAAAATTTCGTATACCCAGCACAATACCTTCTGAAAAAACTTTTGTCATGTTCAATACTAGTTTGATATCTTGTAACGTATGTTGCCCATGTGCACCTACTGTTAATACACCATGAAACTTCACACGTTTAGACCATACATAGGAGAATGCAGTTTTTAATGCGCCTCCCTTTCCAATATTGTGTTCATGCTGAAGAACCTTGCAGCTATCTATTTTCTTTAACTCTTCAAAAATACTTGTATATTTTTGATCGCTACCGTCATTCACAATAATAACTTGGGAAATGGAGGTAGCTAATAATTGATGTACGAATGTTACAAATGATTGTTGCGGATTATATGTTGGAATAATTGCTGCAATGTTTTTCATCAATTAAACAATCCCCCCAATAACTATAAACAAACTCTTATATCAAATAGTAACATGGAATGTCGACAATTCAACCGATGATTTCATTGTAAAAACATCAATAACTTTAATATTTTCCCGATATATGAAAAAAGGCTGCTACCGTGAATTGGTTAAGAAGAGGTGAGTACAATCGTTATACAATATGAAATCCTACATGAACAATGTAAAAAGTTACACATATTATCGTTTACGCATTTAGCAGAAAGTCTAGAAGAAGCTAGCACTCATGCTATATCCCAACCTTCCATCTCCTTACATAAGTCACGCCTCGTTGTCGAGGAGATTGTTTATGACTTTTACGAGCTGGAAATGCACGCCAAACCTAAAATAAAAAATATGCGAACACTATTAAATAATCGTACGTTTATAGCAAAAATACATCCACGTCGCATTTATTTATTAATGGAGCTTGTCCTAAAAATGACAAGTACTAGCAATAATGACATTGTTGAAGCAAAAGCCGCCAAAATTGTCCTCGATTATGTTAGTGATATCGTTGAATGGTTTATTCATCGTTATGATCGGAAACTTAAAATGTCCATGTCCTCGCGAAAAGGCGCTAAATTTGAAGATATTTTGCCGCCAATCGATACGAAGACGCTGGATCACTACTCTGCGAAGGACTATGAACATGCGGCTAATTGGTTTGAATTAGCTGCTAAAAAAGGCAATGCAAGTGCACAATACAATTTAGGCTTCCTTTATAATCATGGTCGTGGCGTCCAAAAAGATTATATAGCTGCCAAAACATGGTATGAGAAAGCAGCCGCACAACAAGATGCGAACGCACTTTATAGTCTCGGCGTGCTTTACCATTTAGGGCAAGGTGTTGTACAAAATTATGAAGAGGCTGCAAGATATTATAAATGTGCTGCAGATTTAGGAAATGCCGATGCACAGTACAATCTAGGTGTACTTTATAATCAAGGGCTGGGGCTTCCTGTTAATTTTACAGAGGCCGCAAAATGGTATATTTCAGCTGCCAATCAAGGTAACACTAGTGCACAAAATAATCTCGGCTTTCTTTACCATAATGGGACTGGTGTGCAACAAAGCTTTGAGGAAGCGATAGCCTATTTTGAAATGGCAGCACTTGCTGGAGATGCAAGCGCGCAATATAACCTTGGGTATATGTATCTTAAAGGTCGTGGTATCTCACAAAATATGGAGGAAGCTGCGAGATGGTTCCATTTAGCTGCTCTTCAAGACCATACCAATGCCGAATTTCAATTAGCGATGCTATACAATTCAGGATTAGGTATACAGCAGGATCACGTTGAAGCAATGAAATGGTTTAAACTTGCTGCTCATAACGGACATACCAATGCGCAATATTGCCTTGGTATCCTCTACCAAAAGGAGAAGGATAACACACGAGCAGAAAGTTGGTTACAACTTGCCGCTGACAGTGGTCATATTAGTGCTGGCTACGAGTTGGGGCTTCTTTATGTCTATCAACTTCAACAGCCCGATAAAGCATTACCCTATTTTAAAATGGCTGCTGACAAAGGCTATGCTGATGCTCAATTCGAGCTAGGGCTTCTTTATGCAAAAGGGACAGGTGTTACATTGAATTATACTGAAGCAGTGAGATGGTGGAGAGCTGCAACCGACCAATCCCATATTCAGGCGGAGTATCAGCTAGGATTATTATATGAACAAGGTTTAGGTGTTCCCCAAGACTTAGATGAAGCTCGACGTTGCTATAGGCTTGCCGCTCTTCAAGGGCATTCAGGTGCGCAATATCAACTTGGTAATTTATTTGATAAGGGGAAAGGTGTAAAGCAAGATTTTACAGAGGCTGCAAAATGGATTGAACAAGCGGCGAGTAAAGGACATGCTAAAGCTCAATTCCAGTTAGCCCAAATGCATAGTCATGGACAAGGTGTGCCTAAAGATTTTGCCAAAGCAGCACAACTTTATCGACTTGCTGCCAATAAGGGACATCAAAAAGCGCAATTTCAGCTTGGTATGCTTTATAAAAAAGGACAAGGCGTTGCTCAAGATTATAATGAGGCAACACGTTGGCTAAAAAAATCTTTAGAACATTTAACATAAGTGCGTCCTGAGGCGAACTAGTGCGAGTCGTACTTGTAAAAAAGAGTACCTATAAGAAATGGTCTGTAAAAATAAAAATGGAGGCAAACTCAAATTTTATTGAATTTGCCTCCATGCTAACCGCGTTAGTTATTGACGCGGTTTTTATATTAGTTTTTCATTTCTTCTTTTTGATTAATCATAAATGTTACAACGATAAATAGCGCAAAACTAATTAATAAAGTTGTACCACCGACAATAAAGAAAACTAAAGTCAATGTATGATTAAAGTTGAATGGATTAATATTGTAGAACCACATTCCAAGTGTTAAGCCGAAGACGCCAATAATTGCCGTCCAGCCGTGTAATGTCACTAACTTTTGTGATTTTACTTTAAAGGCACGGTAGAAAATCCCCCATGCAAACATACTTAACCAACCAACAAGTAAAACGTGTGCGTGAATTGGTCGAAACTCATAACTTCCTGACCCTGACATATGCGAACCTAAATACGTACCCACCAATGCGAAAATCGCAGCGAGTCGAATAAGACGTATACTCCATTTTTGCTCCATACGATAACTCCTCCAAGTTTTAACTTACGTAGAAGTTTATCGTTTGAATATGAACTTTACATGAACTCCATATTACAATTTTGGTAGGTGTATACAAACACTTGTCCCTTCGTTCATAGCACTTTCCATTTGCACTTTACCACCGTGCAATTCAATAATTTGTTTAACAATTGCAAGACCGAGACCTGTCCCCTGTTTCGTTCTAGACTCGTCAGCTCTATAAAAACGGTCATATACCTTTTGCAATTGTTCTGTAGTCATACCAATGCCGCTATCCTTTACTAATACCTCTACAAAAGTCGTTTGTTCCTGAAGTTGGATATGAATGTCTCCACCATTAACATTATATTTAATGGCGTTTGTTAATAAATTATCCCAGACATTTTGCAATAGACTTGCATCGCCATTATAAATTACTGGCTCAATCTGATACGATAATTGCACATTCGCTTCCTCTAACTGCCAACGATATTTTCGCACTGTTTCCTTCAATTGCTCATCTAACGGATACGGTTCTCGCTTTAACATTCTGGTAGATTGATCAAGTGATGTCAGCAATAATAGTTGCTTTGTCAATGTCGAAAGTCGCTTTGTTTCTAGCTCTATAATCGTTGCGTATTCTTGCCGTTCAGGTTCTGCAAGCGTAGGATTTTTCAATAAATCGACATACCCTTGAATATTCAATAACGGGGATTGAAAGTCATGGGATACATTACTTATAAACTGTTTTCGCATTCTGTCATTTTCCTGTAGTTTTTCTGTCATAACATTAAAACTATCCGCCAGTTGTCCAATTTCATCTGCTCGGTCAATTTCAAGCAACGTATCAAACTTTTCATGGGCAAGTTGATGAGTTGCTTCGGTTAACTTTGTAATCGGACGAATAAGTGCCTTTGCAAATAATAACATGGCAAGTAAGCTCATCACCGCCATCCCAAGAATGAGACCACCTAATAACGTATGAGCCTCTGAGAACAAGAATCGAATATCTGGTCGAATAAACAATGCATATTGCTCGTTATGATACGTAAAGGGTACACCAATAGTATTTATTAACTCATTCGCAAAAAAGCCTGTCATAAAAGTCTCTTTTGGAAAATCTCGCATCCCATGATAGACTTCCCCATCTAATACTTGCTGGATAATATCAGTGGGCAATTTCTTATCTCGGTATTCGCCACCAAAAAAACGATGTTCCTCTCCAGTTGTAACATATATTTGATACCCAATATCGCCAAGCGTTGTTAAATAATTATCTAAATCCATTTCTTTCGCTGATTCAATATAGTCGGCAATATCTTGTGCAATCGCAACGTTTTTTGCATCATTTTTTTCTTTAGTCACTTGGTGATAATATGTATTCGTCATTAAAAATCCAATACATAAACTGCCAATCATAATGAGCATGGTCGTGATAACAAATTTACTATATAACGTCTTCATGGTGCACTTACCTCAAGCTTATAACCGACACCACGCACCGTTGTAATTTCGACATCTGTATTGTAACGATGCAATCGCTCGCGAATCCGCTTCACATGTGTATTTAATGTTTGTTCATCACCTTCATAGTCGTAACCCCATACTTGCTCCATAATAATGCTCCGTGTAAATACTTGATTTGGACGAGAGGCAAGTAGCGCTAACAGCTCAAACTCTTTTAAAGGTAACAGAAGCGTGTCACCACCAATTGTAACCTCAAAGCTACGGCGATCAATTTCAAGCTTACCCACCTGTATCGTTACTTGGTTTTTTTTATCAAGCCTACGCAAAATAGCCGCAATACGGAACAGTAATTCCTTTGGCTCGAACGGCTTAACGACATAGTCATCAGAACCTGCTAAAAAGCCTCGCTCCTTATCTTCAAGCTCTCCCTTAGCCGTTAATAACAGCACAGGGATATCATAATCCTTACTTAAAATTTCTGTTAGCGTAAAACCATCCATTCCGGGCATCATGACATCCACTACTGCCAAATCGGGCATATTTCCATCCAGCAATTGCAAAGCTTGTTCCCCATTCTCTGCCTGCATGACTTGATAGCCTTCGCGAGTTAAATAAATATTTACTAACTGTAAAATATGCACATCATCATCGACAACTAAAATTTTCATTCCCTCTTGCCTCCGTTCAATATACTAGCGCCCTCCACCCTAAATTATCAGAATTGTTTGGGTATTGTTTGGGTGACTGGCACTAAAAAGAAATTATAGAAATCAGCAGCAATATTAGCAGTGGTAAAACAATGACAATATAGCCTCTTGGATTTGCAAAATTCATTGTCCAGCCTACACCAAAACGTTTTTCTACAAAAACAGATGGGTCCTGACGATTCATATAAATAAGACCGCCTTTCCAGTAACGATCCTCATCAATATCCATTACCTCTGACACCACATTATCTTCATATTTCAACCGTAATTGTCGCTTTTTCCATGCATAAACTAGCACTGAACCTAAAATTAAAAATAGAAATGCAATAAAGAATGGTAATAGTTTATTGCCTTCAGCCATTGAAGGATAAATATTACTTAGCTGTAGTATGGTCAATAATGCGGTTAAACTATAGCTAATCAATGCTATATTCCAGCTCATAAACTTTCGTGTTTTTAATTCATTTTCTAATGACTCCTGCTGACGATTAATAGACATTCGAATAGCCGAACGCTTAAGTGAATCTGCAGTGCCCCACATCATACATTGCATCATCAACATAACTAGTGGTAATGAAATCGCAATAAAATAGGTTTTTTCTCGCCATGCATCCGCCGCTCCACTTGGTCCCCAATGCACCGCTACAGCATTTGGTATTTGACTATAATGTAATAATGTAAAAATAATAAGAAAAATCGTAACGCCTATAGGCACCACATAGAAGGGCCATGGAAGCATTTCATCACGACTACGAGCAGTTAAATCAACTGCTCGCACCTGTTTTATATTCATGCCCCATTGCTCGCGTATTTTCAAATTCATCACTTTCTGATGGTTTAACCAGTATAACACCATACTAATCGCCAGCATGCCAAATAAACAGCTTAGTAAAAGGATGCCTTGTGCACTTTCAGAAGGTGCAAGCGACCAGTTAAGCATTAGCATAAGTATTAAAATCAGCACGCCAAAAAGCCCTACTGTTTGCGCATATCGTTTTTTCGCAAGAGCTAATGCAGAATGCTTTATATTTTGCTCTGGTACAGTAACGCCAAATACAATAGTCTCACGTACAATGTAAGGGACAAAAACTTGCATAGCTAATGTCATCACATACATTATTGTAAAAATACCTAGTAGCATGCTACACCCCTTCTGCTGGCAGTTGCAAGTCAGCGAATACCTTTTTCATCATGTGCTCAATTTGATCCACTGTTGCACCGAGCACCATTCCTTCTGCCACAACAGGCTTTAAATTTTTTTCAATCTGCTGCAACTGTTCAGGCGTTAATGCACGCTCCTCCGTTGAACGAATAATTGCTCCTGATTTAGCACGAATCGTTATAATGCCCTTCGCCTCAAGTTCATGGTAACTCTTATTAACCGTATGCATATTGACACCTAAATCGGCTGCTAAACTTCGTACCGACGGCAATGTATCCCCCGGTCCCATGTCCCCTCTCGCAATACTCTCTATAATTTGCCGTGTAACCTGTTCATAGATAGGTACATTCGATAATGGCTCTATTTGAATAAACATCTAAATCAACTCCATATTTGTTATATAATAAGTATAACAAATAACCAATTTTATGCATAGAAAAAGGAGCTATTCTGTAAGGGCTTAAATTGTTTTGCAATGAACTTTCTTACAAGTACACTTTTCTTCTCATTATTTTTGTACAGATCGAAACTTTATTACTATCATCCCAAACATGCTTGCCGATTTTCTACTCTGAACCTTATTTGCAAGCGATTCTTAGGTTAAATAACAAAAAAGATGTCTCATGTACTTTTGAGACACCTTTTCTAATATTAATTCGTTCCTACTGCTAATTGTTCTCTTAAGCGTGCAACTGCTTCTTCTACTACTACTGCATGTCCTAATTCATTAAGTGATTCACCAATTCGTCTCACGGCTTGTTCAAGCATTGCGGGTGTTGTATTGCCCATATGCCCAATACGGAATGCTTTACCTGCTAAATGAGCCAAAGCCCCAGCAACAATTACACCTTTTTCAGCAAGCTTCGCACGGAACTTGGCATCCTCTACGCCCTCCGGATAGAGCATACAACTTAAAGTTGGAGCTGCTACTGTTTCGTCAGCTAGTGCTTTCATACCATACGTAGATAATGCTAAACGCATAGCGCGACCGTACGCTAGATGACGTGCCTCACGCTTAACAATACCTTCATCTAAAACCATCTTCATAGCAACATCATAAGCATAAATTAAATTTACAGGTGGTGTTGCAAAATATTTCCCTGGATCATTCATAACCGGAATCCAATTTTCTATATCACTATAGTATGCGGGTATCGTTCCTAGCGCTTCACGAGCCTTTAAGGCCGATTGATTAAAGGCGATAATGGCTAAACCTGGTGGTATCCCGATTGCTTTTTGTGAGCCAGTTAGTACAACATCTAATTTATAGTCAGGATGACCATATGTTTTATTCATATTTTCATCTAGCGCTGCTGTTGCGACAACACCATCTAAAATAATTAATGCCCCTGCACTTTTAATAATAGGTACCAATGCATCGAGATCCGAAGCGACGCCTGTAGATGTATCTGCATGTGTAATAGTGACTGCCTTATAATTAGCTTCAGCTAATTTTGCCTTTACTGTAGCTGGTTCAACTTGTTTTCCCCATTCTGCTTGTATCACGTCTACCTGAATACCATAAGCAGTTGCTAAAGGCGTAAAACGATCACCAAAATATCCGTGACTAATAACGAGTATTTTTTCTCCCTTACCCACAGTATTAACAATCGCCATTTCCATTGCTAGCGTTCCAGAACCTGCTAGTACAAACACTTCGCCATCCGTTTGGAATAGTTTTTTTGTTTGTGCTAATGCGTTTTTATAAATTGCCACAAAACGTGGATCTGTATGCCCACGGGTTTCGCTTGCCAAAGCATCATATATTTCCTCAACTACGGGTGTAGGACCAGGAATTAATAGTATTTCTTTATTAGTACTCATCTCTTTTCCCCCTCTAAATGATTTCTAAGTATAGAAAAATGCCTTACAAGCCCCCCATCAAAGCTTGTAAGACATCTTGCACCCCATTTTTAAATCTCAATACTTACGATTAATATAAGTAGACCCCTTTTATTAAACAATGCTCATTTTTTGTAAGAAACGGAGGAACAGACTCCGTTCGTTACATTAGTTGGAATTAGTGAGCTGCATTCGAGTTCAGCCCACAGTGTTTAAGGAAAGTTAGATATGTTCGTTAGTAGATTTCTATCAATTAACTTAATTTTTCATAGCCTGGAAGTGTCAAGAATTCCACGAATTCATCTTGCTCAATTAAAGATTTAAACAGTTCAGCAGCTTCAGCATAGCGACCACTGTTATAGGCTTGTTCCCCAACAGCCTCTTTAATTTTCACAAGCTCTTCTTCCAATATTTCCAGCACAAATGCTAATGTAATACCACGCCCATCATCTAAAATACCCTTTGGATGACGAATCCATTGCCATACTTGTGTACGGGAGATTTCTGCAGTTGCAGCATCTTCCATCAAGTTGTTAATTGGTGCAGCTCCGTTGCCTCGTAACCAAGAAGCAATGTACTGAACTCCTACGCTACAGTTAATACGAAGACCTTCAAGGGTAATTGTCCCTTCTGGAACAGCTACTAAATCTTCAGCCTTTACATTCACATCTTCGCGTTTTTTATGGATTTGGTTTGGTGTTTTCATAATCGCATCAAACTGCTCCATAGCTGTTGCCACCATACCAGGGTGTGCTACCCAAGTTCCATCATGACCATCCGTTGCTTCACGACGTTTATCTTCCGCAACCTTTGCAAATGCTACTGCATTCGCCTCATCATCGCCTTTAACAGGTATTTGTGCAGCCATACCACCCATAGCAGGTGCGTTGCGCTTATGACATGTTTGGATACATAAAGACGTGTAAGCCTTCATAAATGGAACTGTCATTGTTACTTGACCACGATCAGGTAAAATCACATCAGGTTGATTGCGCAGGCGTTTAATGTAGCTGAAAATATAATCCCAACGACCACAATTTAGACCTGCTGAATGATCGCGAAGCTCGTATAAAATTTCATCCATTTCAAATGCAGCTAATATTGTTTCAATTAAAACTGTCGCTTTAATTGTACCTTGTGGAATACCAATATAATCTTGTGCAAAGATAAAGACATCATTCCACAAGCGAGCCTCTAAATGACTTTCTAACTTCGGTAGATAGAAGTATGGACCCGTGCCTTTTGCCAATGCATTTTTAGCATTGTGGAATAAATAAAGACCAAAATCGAAGAAACTACCTGAAACTGGCTCACCATCTACCAACACATGTTTTTCAAGTAAATGAAGACCACGTGGACGTACTAGTAATACCGCTGTTTCTTTATTTAATTTATACGTTTTACCGTTTGACGCTTGAGTAAATTCAATCGTCTTATTAATGGCATCACGCATATTAATTTGACCAGAAATCATGTTTTCCCAAGTAGGAGCTGAAGCATCCTCAAAGCAAGCCATGAACATTTTCGCACCAGAATTTAATGCGTTAATAACCATTTTGCGGTCTACTGGTCCAGTAATTTCTACGCGTCGATCTTGTAAATCTGCAGGCAGTGGCGCAATTGTCCAATCTCCCTCACGAATATGCTTTGTTTCTGGTAGGAAGTCGAGTTTCTCACCAGCATCTAGACGCTTCTGACGATCTTGACGAGCCTCTAAAAGCTCTTTACGACGAGCATCGAATTTTTCATGCAGGGCAAGAACAAACTCAAGGGCCTCCGGTGTTAAAACTTCTTTTGTTTGCTCGTTTTGTTGTCCAACAATTTTAAGCTTACCTGTAGTTGCCTGTTCCATTAGTAGTTCCCCCACCTCTCGTGATTTAAGTTTCCCCCGCTTAGGAGGTGCGAGGGAAACTTATCTATGATTATGAATTTAGGAATTAACGTAATCGAATTAAACGAATTGTTCTGTTTCTGTAGAACCGGCCATCGCTGTTGTTGAAGAAGTACCACCTGAAATAACTTGTGACACATCATCGAAGTAACCAGTACCTACTTCGCGTTGGTGACGAGTAGCTGTATAGCCTTTAGATTCAGAAGCAAACTCAGCTTGTTGAAGTTTAGAGTATGCAGCCATGCCGTTATCTTTATAGTCATGAGCTAACTCAAACATAGAGTGGTTTAATGCATGGAAGCCAGCTAATGTTACGAATTGGAATTTGTAACCCAATTTACCTAACTCACGTTGATATTCTGCAATCTCTTCTTCTGAAAGGTTTGCTTTCCAGTTAAATGAAGGTGAACAGTTGTAAGCAAGCATTTTACCAGGGAATTCAGCATGAATCGCCGCTGCGAACTCACGAGCTTCTTCAAGTGACGGCTTAGACGTTTCACACCAGATTAAATCTGCATATGGTGCGTAAGCTAGACCACGAGCAATCGCTTGTTTAATACCTGGTGTTGTACGGAAGAAGCCTTCTGGTGTACGTTCGCCAGTAATAAATTCAGCATCACGTGGGTCAATATCAGAAGTTACCATATCTGCAGCATCAGCATCTGTACGTGCGATTAAGATTGTATCTACGCCCATTACATCTGTTGCAAGACGAGCAGCAATTAAGTTACGAACTGCGTTTTGTGTAGGAAGTAATACTTTACCACCTAAGTGTCCACATTTTTTCTCAGAAGCTAATTGGTCTTCTAAATGCACACCAGCAGCTCCTGCTTCAATCATTCCTTTAACAAGTTCGAATACGTTTAAAGGACCACCGAAGCCAGCTTCAGCATCAGCTACGATTGGTGCAAACCAATCGAAATCGTCTACACGACCTTCAGCATGGTCGATTTGATCAGCGCGTTGTAGCGCTTGGTTGATACGTTTTACTACAGCTGGTACAGAGTTAGCTGGGTATAAAGATTGGTCAGGGTACATTTGACCTGAAAGGTTAGCATCAGCAGCTACTTGCCAGCCAGATAAGTAGATTGCTTTTAATCCTGCTTTTACTTGTTGAACCGCTTGATTACCAGTTAATGCACCTAATGCATTAATAAACGGTTCTTCGTGTAATGATTTCCAAAGTCGTTTAGCACCTTTTGTTGCTAAAGTCTGTTCAATTACAACAGAACCTTGTAATTTAACTACCTCTTCAGCCGTATAAGCGCGTTCAATACCAGCCCAACGTGGGTTTTCTGCCCATTGTTTTTCTAAAGCTTGAATTTTTTCTTGACGTGTTGACATATTGAAATTCCACCTTCCCCTTTGTGTAAAATATACTCTGTTAAAAAACTTTTTAATTTCTGTTCCATAACAGGTTTATTTATTGTAAATTAATATATAACAGTACATCTGAATTTTCACTATTTTTTGATAAAAGACCAAATTTTGATGATGAAACCGCTTTTTTAAGCGACAAAATTTGGTAAACTGTTTACAAACAAGGGGGCTATTCACAATGAAAAATGAAATCAATGCTGTACAAAAAAGTATTGCACAACAATTTATTACGATGTTACAAGACTGGATTCCACCCAACTCGTCCATCGCCATTGCTGTAGAGAACTCCTATATTTACTTTAACTCTGGATATCATGGTATTCATTTAGAAATAGGACGGCAAGTTGAACCAGGCAGTATTGCAGAGCAAGTATTGCGTACAAATAAACGTACAGACGCAATATTAGATAATACTCTATTTGGTACACCCTATTATGGTATTGGCTACCCAGTACATATTCAGGATACGCCAGCAGCATTAGTAGTTGTTTTACCTTCAACTTTTACTGCACAGAAATTGGAGCCTTATCAATTTTTAACAGGGAAACAGGAAGAAGAATGGACCCCTGTAGTAATCGATAAAATTTCTTATATTGAGAGCCTTCAGAAAAAAACTTGGTTTTATGTAGAAAAGGAACAATTTAAAACCAGTATTACACTTAAAGAATTACAAATGCGTTTACCTCCGTTTTTTATACGCATTCATAGATCCTATATAGTGAATATTCATTTCATAAAAAAAATGGCGCGTGATCTTACTTCGAATTTCATTGTTACTTTAAAAGATGGTACAGAATTACCTGTCAGCCAATCCTATCTTAATAACCTACGTAATGCGCTAGAATTTTAACAAAATAAAAACAGCTGCCTTCTGCAGCTGTTCAAATATTGACACAAAAAAACCTGAGAATAAATTCTCAGGTTTTTATTTGCCTAGCGACGTCCTACTCTCACAGGGGGAAGCCCCCAACTACCATCGGCGCTAAAGAGCTTAACTTCCGTGTTCGGTATGGGAACGGGTGTGACCTCTTTGCCATCATCACTAGACAGTATTTAATTGAAAGATTGTTCTTTCAAAACTGGATAAACGGTTCATTGAATGTTCAAACTTTTGGTTAAGTCCTCGATCGATTAGTATTCGTCAGCTCCATGTGTCACCACACTTCCACCTCGAACCTATCTACCTCATCGTCTTTGAGGGATCTTACTTACTTGCGTAATGGGAAATCTCATCTTGAGGGGGCTTCATGCTTAGATGCTTTCAGCACTTATCCCGTCCACACATAGCTACCCAGCGATGCCTTTGGCAAGACAACTGGTACACCAGCGGTGTGTCCATCCCGGTCCTCTCGTACTAAGGACAGCTCCTCTCAAATTTCCTACGCCCACGACGGATAGGGACCGAACTGTCTCACGACGTTCTGAACCCAGCTCGCGTACCGCTTTAATGGGCGAACAGCCCAACCCTTGGGACCGACTACAGCCCCAGGATGCGATGAGCCGACATCGAGGTGCCAAACCTCCCCGTCGATGTGGACTCTTGGGGAGATAAGCCTGTTATCCCCGGGGTAGCTTTTATCCGTTGAGCGATGTACTTCCATGCGGAACCACCGGATCACTAAGCCCGTCTTTCGACCCTGCTCGACTTGTAGGTCTCGCAGTCAAGCTCCCTTGTGCCTTTACACTCTACGAATGATTTCCAACCATTCTGAGGGAACCTTTGGGCGCCTCCGTTACCTTTTAGGAGGCGACCGCCCCAGTCAAACTGTCCGCCTGACACTGTCTCCTGCCCCGCTAAGGGGCATGGGTTAGAATTTCAATACAACCAGGGTAGTATCCCACCGACGCCTCCTTCGAAGCTGGCGCTCCGAGATCTCTGGCTCCTACCTATCCTGTACAAGTTGTACCAAAATTCAATATCAGGCTACAGTAAAGCTCCACGGGGTCTTTCCGTCCTGTCGCGGGTAACCTGCATCTTCACAGGTACTATAATTTCACCGAGTCTCTCGTTGAGACAGTGCCCAGATCGTTACGCCTTTCGTGCGGGTCGGAACTTACCCGACAAGGAATTTCGCTACCTTAGGACCGTTATAGTTACGCCGTTTACTGGGGCTTCAATTCGCAGCTTCGCTTGCGCTAACCACTCCTCTTAACCTTCCAGCACCGGGCAGGCGTCAGCCCCTATACGTCACCTTACGGTTTTGCAGAGACCTGTGTTTTTGCTAAACAGTCGCCTGCCTATTCACTGCGGCTCTCATGCGCTTGCACGCTCAAGAGCACCCCTTCTCCCGAAGTTACGGGGTCATTTTGCCGAGTTCCTTAACGAGAGTTCTCTCGCACACCTTAGGATTCTCTCCTCGACTACCTGTGTCGGTTTGCGGTACGGGCACCTCTCACCTCGATAGAGGCTTTTCTTGGCAGTGTGAAATCAGGAACTTCGTCCATACGGACTCGCCATCACAGCTCAACGTTACAGTGTGCGGATTTGCCTACACACACGCCTTACTGCTTGGACGCGCACAACCAACGGCGCGCTTACCCTATCCTACTGCGTCCCCCCATTTCTCAAACGGTGAGGAGGTGGTACAGGAATATCAACCTGTTGTCCATCGCCTACGCCTATCTACTCGGCTTAGGTCCCGACTAACCCTGAGCGGACGAGCCTTCCTCAGGAAACCTTAGTCATACGGTGGACGGGATTCTCACCCGTCTTTCGCTACTCATACCGGCATTCTCACTTCTAAGCGCTCCACCAGTCCTTCCGGTCTGACTTCAACGCACTTAGAACGCTCTCCTACCACTGACATCGTAGATGTCAATCCACAGCTTCGGTGAATCGTTTAGCCCCGATACATTTTCGGCGCAGCGTCACTCGACCAGTGAGCTATTACGCACTCTTTAAATGATGGCTGCTTCTAAGCCAACATCCTGGTTGTCTGTGCAACGCCACATCCTTTTCCACTTAACGATTACTTTGGGACCTTAGCTGGTGGTCTGGGCTGTTTCCCTTTTGACTACGGATCTTATCACTCGCAGTCTGACTCCCGTGTATAAATATCTGGCATTCGGAGTTTGTCTGAATTCGGTAAACCGGGATACCCCTAGTCCAAACAGTGCTCTACCTCCAGTATTCTCATCACGAGGCTAGCCCTAAAGCTATTTCGGAGAGAACCAGCTATCTCCAAGTTCGATTGGAATTTCTCCGCTACCCACACCTCATCCCCGCACTTTTCAACGTGCGTGGGTTCGGCCTCCAGTAAGTGTTACCTCACCTTCACCCTGGACATGGGTAGATCACCTGGTTTCGGGTCTACGACCACGTACTAATTCGCCCTATTCAGACTCGCTTTCGCTGCGGCTCCGCCTTCTAAAGCTTAACCTCGCACGTAATCGTAACTCGCCGGTTCATTCTACAAAAGGCACGCTATCACCCATTAACGGGCTCTAACTACTTGTAGGCACACGGTTTCAGGATCTCTTTCACTCCCCTTCCGGGGTGCTTTTCACCTTTCCCTCACGGTACTGGTTCACTATCGGTCACTAGGTAGTATTTAGCCTTGGGAGATGGTCCTCCCGGATTCCGACGGAATTTCACGTGTTCCGCCGTACTCAGGATCCACTCTGGAGGGAACGAACTTTCGACTACAGGGCTTTTACCTGCTCTGGCGGACCTTTCCAAGTCGCTTCATCTAACTCATTCCTTTGTAACTCCGTATAGAGTGTCCTACAACCCCAAGAGGCAAGCCTCTTGGTTTGGGCTCTTCCCGTTTCGCTCGCCGCTACTCAGGGAATCGATTTTTCTTTCTCTTCCTCCAGGTACTTAGATGTTTCAGTTCCCTGGGTCTGCCTTCAAGACGCTATGTATTCACGTCAAGATACTACGCGATTAAACGTAGTGGGTTCCCCCATTCGGAAATCTCCGGATCAAAGCTCACTTACAGCTCCCCGAAGCATATCGGTGTTAGTGCCGTCCTTCTTCGGCTCCTAGTGCCAAGGCATTCGCCGTGCGCCCTTAATAACTTAACCTAGTTATTAAGCCTATAAAAAACTTAAAAAATAAATGTGTTTGTTACAATTTCAATGTCGTTTTATCCAGTTTTCAAAGAACAAATAAAAATTGGTGGAGCCTAGCGGGATCGAACCGCTGACCTCCTGCGTGCAAGGCAGGCGCTCTCCCAGCTGAGCTACCAAGAGGTTATATATGGTGGCCTAAATGGACTCGAACCATCGACCTCACGCTTATCAGGCGTGCGCTCTAACCAGCTGAGCTATAGGCCTCTTGGAAGTTTTATAAAGTTAGTTATAAACCTTCAAAACTGAACGCAAAACGTAATCTTACAAACCCAAGGTTTGTATTCCGAAAATATCCTTAGAAAGGAGGTGATCCAGCCGCACCTTCCGATACGGCTACCTTGTTACGACTTCACCCCAATCATCTATCCCACCTTCGGCGGCTGGCTCCAAAAGGTTACCTCACCGACTTCGGGTGTTACAAACTCTCGTGGTGTGACGGGCGGTGTGTACAAGGCCGGGAACGTATTCACCGCGGCATGCTGATCCGCGATTACTAGCGATTCCGGCTTCATGTAGGCGAGTTGCAGCCTACAATCCGAACTGAGAACGACTTTATCGGATTAGCTCCCTCTCGCGAGTTGGCAACCGTTTGTATCGTCCATTGTAGCACGTGTGTAGCCCAGGTCATAAGGGGCATGATGATTTGACGTCATCCCCACCTTCCTCCGGTTTGTCACCGGCAGTCACCTTAGAGTGCCCAACTAAATGATGGCAACTAAGATCAAGGGTTGCGCTCGTTGCGGGACTTAACCCAACATCTCACGACACGAGCTGACGACAACCATGCACCACCTGTCACCGTTGTCCCCGAAGGGAAAACCATATCTCTACAGTGGTCAACGGGATGTCAAGACCTGGTAAGGTTCTTCGCGTTGCTTCGAATTAAACCACATGCTCCACCGCTTGTGCGGTCCCGTCAATTCCTTTGAGTTTCAGTCTTGCGACCGTACTCCCCAGGCGGAGTGCTTAATGCGTTAGCTGCAGCACTAAGGGGCGGAAACCCCTAACACTTAGCACTCATCGTTTACGGCGTGGACTACCAGGGTATCTAATCCTGTTTGCTCCCCACGCTTTCGCGCCTCAGTGTCAGTTACAGACCAGATAGTCGCCTTCGCCACTGGTGTTCCTCCAAATCTCTACGCATTTCACCGCTACACTTGGAATTCCACTATCCTCTTCTGCACTCAAGTCTCCCAGTTTCCAATGACCCTCCACGGTTGAGCCGTGGGCTTTCACATCAGACTTAAGAAACCACCTGCGCGCGCTTTACGCCCAATAATTCCGGACAACGCTTGCCACCTACGTATTACCGCGGCTGCTGGCACGTAGTTAGCCGTGGCTTTCTAATAAGGTACCGTCAAGGTACAGCCAGTTACTACTGTACTTGTTCTTCCCTTACAACAGAGTTTTACGAACCGAAATCCTTCTTCACTCACGCGGCGTTGCTCCATCAGGCTTTCGCCCATTGTGGAAGATTCCCTACTGCTGCCTCCCGTAGGAGTCTGGCCGTGTCTCAGTCCCAGTGTGGTACCGATCACCCTCTCAGGTCGGCTACGCATCGTTGCCTTGGTGAGCCGTTACCTCACCAACTAGCTAATGCGCCGCGGCCATCCTATAGCGACAGCCGAAACCGTCTTTCAGTATTGTCCCATGAGGGACGATAGATTATTCGGTATTAGCCCCGGTTTCCCGGAGTTATCCCAAACTATAGGGTAGGTTGCCCACGTGTTACTCACCCGTCCGCCGCTAACGTCAAAGGAGCAAGCTCCTTCTCTGTTCGCTCGACTTGCATGTATTAGGCACGCCGCCAGCGTTCGTCCTGAGCCAGGATCAAACTCTCCATAAAAGAAATTTGATTAGCTCAAATTGTTTTGCTGGCATCAATTTTGATGTCCAAATTTTTGTTTCGTTCACTAACGAAGTTAGCTAATAAAAACTATATTGATTACGTTTTGCTTGTTCAGTTTTCAAGGTTCATATATAAAAATTGGTGGAGCCTAGCGGGATCGAACCGCTGACCTCCTGCGTGCAAGGCAGGCGCTCTCCCAGCTGAGCTAAGCCATAAAGTATATTTTAGGAAATGGTCGGGAAGACAGGATTCGAACCTGCGACCCCTTGGTCCCAAACCAAGTGCTCTACCAAGCTGAGCTACTTCCCGTTCATTTATTGGCGCGCCCGGCAGGAGTCGAACCCACAACCTTCTGATCCGTAGTCAGACGCTCTATCCAATTGAGCTACGGGCGCTAAATATTAAAAATGGTGCCGAGGTAGGAATCGAACCGGCACGGTAGTCACCTACCGCAGGATTTTAAGTCCTGTGCGTCTGCCAGTTCCGCCACCCCGGCACATTTGGAGCGGAAGACGAGGTTCGAACTCGCGACCCCCACCTTGGCAAGGTGGTGTTCTACCACTGAACTACTTCCGCATGTGCATAAGATTATTTATCCTGGCAATTATAAATTTGAAATATAGATGATGCGGGTGAAGGGAGTCGAACCCCACGCCTCGCGGCGCTAGATCCTAAGTCTAGTGCGTCTGCCAATTCCGCCACACCCGCATATTATTGTTGGCAATTAAAATGGTGAGCCATGAAGGACTCGAACCTTCGACCCTCTGATTAAAAGTCAGATGCTCTACCAACTGAGCTAATGGCTCAAAAAATGGTGCCGGCTATAGGAATCGAACCCACGACCTACTGATTACAAGTCAGTTGCTCTACCTGCTGAGCTAAACCGGCATATGGTGGAGGATGACGGGCTCGAACCGCCGACCCTCTGCTTGTAAGGCAGATGCTCTCCCAGCTGAGCTAATCCTCCTGGGTATTATGCCTAGCGACGTCCTACTCTCACAGGGGAAGCCCCAACTACCATCGGCGCTAAAGAGCTTAACTTCCGTGTTCGGTATGGGAACGGGTGTGACCTCTTTGCCATCATCACTAGACTATTTAAAAGACAAGATTCATTATAACATAAATTATTATAATTACAAGCTTTTTTTAAAACTTGCTTGTTCTTTCAAAACTGGATAAACGGTTCATTGAATGTTTCAAACTTTTTTTGGTTAAGTCCTCGATCGATTAGTATTCGTCAGCTCCATGTGTCACCACACTTCCACCTCGAACCTATCTACCTCATCGTCTTTGAGGGATCTTACTTACTTGCGTAATGGGAAATCTCATCTTGAGGGGGGCTTCATGCTTAGATGCTTTCAGCACTTATCCCGTCCACACATAGCTACCCAGCGATGCCTTTGGCAAGACAACTGGTACACCAGCGGTGTGTCCATCCCGGTCCTCTCGTACTAAGGACAGCTCCTCTCAAATTTCCTACGCCCACGACGGATAGGGACCGAACTGTCTCACGACGTTCTGAACCCAGCTCGCGTACCGCTTTAATGGGCGAACAGCCCAACCCTTGGGACCGACTACAGCCCCAGGATGCGATGAGCCGACATCGAGGTGCCAAACCTCCCCGTCGATGTGGACTCTTGGGGAGATAAGCCTGTTATCCCCGGGGTAGCTTTTATCCGTTGAGCGATGGTACCTTCCATGCGGAACCACCGGATCACTAAGCCCGTCTTTCGACCCTGCTCGACTTGTAGGTCTCGCAGTCAAGCTCCCTTGTGCCTTTACACTCTACGAATGATTTCCAACCATTCTGAGGGAACCTTTGGGCGCCTCCGTTACCTTTTAGGAGGCGACCGCCCCAGTCAAACTGTCCGCCTGACACTGTCTCCTGCCCCGCTAAGGGGCATGGGTTAGAATTTCAATACAACCAGGGTAGTATCCCACCGACGCCTCCTTCGAAGCTGGCGCTCCGAGATCTCTGGCTCCTACCTATCCTGTACAAGTTGTACCAAAATTCAATATCAGGCTACAGTAAAGCTCCACGGGGTCTTTCCGTCCTGTCGCGGGTAACCTGCATCTTCACAGGTACTATAATTTCACCGAGTCTCTCGTTGAGACAGTGCCCAGATCGTTACGCCTTTCGTGCGGGTCGGAACTTACCCGACAAGGAATTTCGCTACCTTAGGACCGTTATAGTTACTACCGCCGTTTACTGGGGCTTCAATTCGCAGCTTCGCTTGCGCTAACCACTCCTCTTAACCTTCCAGCACCGGGCAGGCGTCAGCCCCTATACGTCACCTTACGGTTTTGCAGAGACCTGTGTTTTTGCTAAACAGTCGCCTGGGCCTATTCACTGCGGCTCTCATGCGCTTGCACGCTCAAGAGCACCCCTTCTCCCGAAGTTACGGGGTCATTTTGCCGAGTTCCTTAACGAGAGTTCTCTCGCACACCTTAGGATTCTCTCCTCGACTACCTGTGTCGGTTTGCGGTACGGGCACCTCTCACCTCGATAGAGGCTTTTCTTGGCAGTGTGAAATCAGGAACTTCGTCCATACGGACTCGCCATCACAGCTCAACGTTACAGTGTGCGGATTTGCCTACACACACGCCTTACTGCTTGGACGCGCACAACCAACGGCGCGCTTACCCTATCCTACTGCGTCCCCCCATTTCTCAAACGGTGAGGAGGTGGTACAGGAATATCAACCTGTTGTCCATCGCCTACGCCTATCCTCGGCTTAGGTCCCGACTAACCCTGAGCGGACGAGCCTTCCTCAGGAAACCTTAGTCATACGGTGGACGGGATTCTCACCCGTCTTTCGCTACTCATACCGGCATTCTCACTTCTAAGCGCTCCACCAGTCCTTCCGGTCTGACTTCAACGCACTTAGAACGCTCTCCTACCACTGACATCGTAGATGTCAATCCACAGCTTCGGTGAATCGTTTAGCCCCGATACATTTTCGGCGCAGCGTCACTCGACCAGTGAGCTATTACGCACTCTTTAAATGATGGCTGCTTCTAAGCCAACATCCTGGTTGTCTGTGCAACGCCACATCCTTTTCCACTTAACGATTACTTTGGGACCTTAGCTGGTGGTCTGGGCTGTTTCCCTTTTGACTACGGATCTTATCACTCGCAGTCTGACTCCCGTGTATAAATATCTGGCATTCGGAGTTTGTCTGAATTCGGTAAACCGGGATGGCCCCTAGTCCAAACAGTGCTCTACCTCCAGTATTCTCATCACGAGGCTAGCCCTAAAGCTATTTCGGAGAGAACCAGCTATCTCCAAGTTCGATTGGAATTTCTCCGCTACCCACACCTCATCCCCGCACTTTTCAACGTGCGTGGGTTCGGCCTCCAGTAAGTGTTACCTCACCTTCACCCTGGACATGGGTAGATCACCTGGTTTCGGGTCTACGACCACGTACTAATTCGCCCTATTCAGACTCGCTTTCGCTGCGGCTCCGCCTTCTAAAGCTTAACCTCGCACGTAATCGTAACTCGCCGGTTCATTCTACAAAAGGCACGCTATCACCCATTAACGGGCTCTAACTACTTGTAGGCACACGGTTTCAGGATCTCTTTCACTCCCCTTCCGGGGTGCTTTTCACCTTTCCCTCACGGTACTGGTTCACTATCGGTCACTAGGTAGTATTTAGCCTTGGGAGATGGTCCTCCCGGATTCCGACGGAATTTCACGTGTTCCGCCGTACTCAGGATCCACTCTGGAGGGAACGAACTTTCGACTACAGGGCTTTTACCTGCTCTGGCGGACCTTTCCAAGTCGCTTCATCTAACTCATTCCTTTGTAACTCCGTATAGAGTGTCCTACAACCCCAAGAGGCAAGCCTCTTGGTTTGGGCTCTTCCCGTTTCGCTCGCCGCTACTCAGGGAATCGATTTTTCTTTCTCTTCCTCCAGGTACTTAGATGTTTCAGTTCCCTGGGTCTGCCTTCAAGACGCTATGTATTCACGTCAAGATACTACGCGATTAAACGTAGTGGGTTCCCCCATTCGGAAATCTCCGGATCAAAGCTCACTTACAGCTCCCCGAAGCATATCGGTGTTAGTGCCGTCCTTCTTCGGCTCCTAGTGCCAAGGCATTCGCCGTGCGCCCTTAATAACTTAACCTATCGGCTTCCAATCCACTGCGCATTTCGTTGTCAGCTTCTCTCGTTCAATCAGTCACGGACGTAAGTACGCTCCTTCATTCACTCGTTCGCTTCCTAGAACTGCTTGTGTCTTGAAACCCTATTTCGTTATTAAGCCTATAAAAAACTTAAAAAATAAATGTGTTTGTTACAATTTCAATGTCGTTTTATCCAGTTTTCAAAGAACAAGTTTTGAAGTATTTCATCGTAATGATGAACCTTCAAAACTGAACGCAAAACGTAATCTTACAAACCCAAGGTTTGTATTCCGAAAATATCCTTAGAAAGGAGGTGATCCAGCCGCACCTTCCGATACGGCTACCTTGTTACGACTTCACCCCAATCATCTATCCCACCTTCGGCGGCTGGCTCCAAAAGGTTACCTCACCGACTTCGGGTGTTACAAACTCTCGTGGTGTGACGGGCGGTGTGTACAAGGCCGGGAACGTATTCACCGCGGCATGCTGATCCGCGATTACTAGCGATTCCGGCTTCATGTAGGCGAGTTGCAGCCTACAATCCGAACTGAGAACGACTTTATCGGATTAGCTCCCTCTCGCGAGTTGGCAACCGTTTGTATCGTCCATTGTAGCACGTGTGTAGCCCAGGTCATAAGGGGCATGATGATTTGACGTCATCCCCACCTTCCTCCGGTTTGTCACCGGCAGTCACCTTAGAGTGCCCAACTAAATGATGGCAACTAAGATCAAGGGTTGCGCTCGTTGCGGGACTTAACCCAACATCTCACGACACGAGCTGACGACAACCATGCACCACCTGTCACCGTTGTCCCCGAAGGGAAAACCATATCTCTACAGTGGTCAACGGGATGTCAAGACCTGGTAAGGTTCTTCGCGTTGCTTCGAATTAAACCACATGCTCCACCGCTTGTGCGGTACCGTCAATTCCTTTGAGTTTCAGTCTTGCGACCGTACTCCCCAGGCGGAGTGCTTAATGCGTTAGCTGCAGCACTAAGGGGCGGAAACCCCCTAACACTTAGCACTCATCGTTTACGGCGTGGACTACCAGGGTATCTAATCCTGTTTGCTCCCCACGCTTTCGCGCCTCAGTGTCAGTTACAGACCAGATAGTCGCCTTCGCCACTGGTGTTCCTCCAAATCTCTACGCATTTCACCGCTACACTTGGAATTCCACTATCCTCTTCTGCACTCAAGTCTCCCAGTTTCCAATGACCCTCCACGGTTGAGCCGTGGGCTTTCACATCAGACTTAAGAAACCACCTGCGCGCGCTTTACGCCCAATAATTCCGGACAACGCTTGCCACCTACGTATTACCGCGGCTGCTGGCACGTAGTTAGCCGTGGCTTTCTAATAAGGTACCGTCAAGGTACAGCCAGTTACTACTGTACTTGTTCTTCCCTTACAACAGAGTTTTACGAACCGAAATCCTTCTTCACTCACGCGGCGTTGCTCCATCAGGCTTTCGCCCATTGTGGAAGATTCCCTACTGCTGCCTCCCGTAGGAGTCTGGTAGTGTCTCAGTCCCAGTGTAGATCACCCTCTCAGGTCGGCTACGCATCGTTGCCTTGGTGAGCCGTTACCTCACCAACTAGCTAATGCGCCGCGGGCCCATCCTATAGCGACAGCCGAGACCGTCTTTCAGTATTGTCCCATGAGGGACAAAAGATTATTCGGTATTAGCCCCGGTTTCCCGGAGTTATCCCAAACTATAGGGTAGGTTGCCCACGTGTTACTCACCCGTCCGCCGCTAACATCAAAGGAGCAAGCTCCTTTGATGTTCGCTCGACTTGCATGTATTAGGCACGCCGCCAGCGTTCGTCCTGAGCCAGGATCAAACTCTCCATAAAAGAAATTTGATTAGCTCAAATTGTTTTGCTGGCATCAATTTTGATGTCCAAAATTTTGTTTCGTTCACTAACAAAGTTAGCTAGTAAAAACTATATTGATTACGTTTTGCTTGTTCAGTTTTCAAGGTTCATTTTGTCGCTGTTCGTTTCAGCAACTTTTATATAATACCATTTTCAAACTTAGCTGTCAACAACTTTTTAAAATATTTTATTTCCTTAAGAAGTGACAACTTTTAAATCTTACCACTTTCGAATGTTGTTGTCAACATTTTTTTGCGGTCGTTATTTAAGAAGTTTGTGATACTTAATGTTACGTCGTCTTAACGACAAGTAATAATTTATCACGATTCTAAGATCTCTGCAAGTATTTTTCTGCAAAAATATTATTTCTTTAAAAAAACGTCATTAGTAAGCTATTAATAGTAGTTTCTAGCTACGATGTTTTTACAATTATTCTTGCTTTGAAAACATTGTTATTACTATACCTCTGTTTTTGTCATTTCTCAATAAAAAAAGAGACCCTTTTCAACAAGGATCTCCTTTTTAATTATTATTTCGTTATGTGGCGCATTGTTGGGAATAATAGTACATCACGAATTGATGGTGAGTTTGTAAGAAGCATGATTAGACGGTCAATACCAATACCTAATCCACCTGTTGGCGGCATACCGAATTCTAAAGCTTCAATAAAGTCATTATCCATTTCGTGTGCTTCGTCATTGCCCGCTTCTTTCTCAGCTAGTTGCGCTTCAAAGCGTTCACGTTGATCGATTGGATCATTAAGCTCTGTGAATGCATTCGCATGCTCACGACGTACGATAAACAGCTCAAAACGATCTGTGAAACGCTCGTCCTCTGGATTTTTCTTCGCTAAAGGAGAGATTTCTACAGGATGACCGAATACAAAAGTTGGCTGTACTAGTGTTTCTTCTACTTTTTGCTCGAAGAATTCATTAATAATATGACCGACTTCATGCGCAGCTTTGACTTCTACCCCGTGTTCTTTTGCAAGTGCTTGCGCTTGTTCCTTCGTCATTGGCTGCCAGAAATCAACGCCTGTAGCTTCTTTAACCGCATCTACCATATGAACACGTCTCCAACCTACAGCAAGGTTGATTTCATCTTCACCGTATTGTACGGATGTTGTGCCAAGAACTTCTTGTGCTACATGGGCAATTAAGTTTTCTGTTAATGACATGATATCTTTGTAGTCTGCATATGCTTCGTACAGTTCAATCATTGTGAACTCCGGATTGTGACGAGTTGAGATACCTTCGTTACGGAATACACGGCCTATCTCATAAACTTTTTCTAGTCCACCCACGATTAAACGTTTTAAGTGCAATTCGATAGCAATACGCATGTATAATTCCATATCAAGTGCATTATGGTGAGTAATGAACGGACGAGCCGCTGCACCACCGGCAATTGTATGAAGCATTGGTGTTTCTACTTCTAAGTAGCCTGCATTATCTAAATAGTTACGAATTGCACGGATAATTTTAGAACGCGTAATAAATGTTTTTTTGCTATCTTCGTTTGTCATTAAATCTAAATAACGTTGACGGTATCGTTGTTCTACATCTTGTAAGCCATGGAATTTTTCAGGCATAGGACGTAGCGCTTTTGTTAGGAACGTAAACCCTTCAGCCTTCACTGAAAGTTCTCCCACTTGCGTACGGAATACGTTACCACGTACACCTACGATATCACCAAGGTCAGCTTGTTTAAATAAGTCATAAGCTTCTTCACCAACATGATCCTGACGAACGTAAATTTGAATTTGTCCACCTAAATCTTGAATATGTGCAAAGCCAGCTTTCCCTTTACCGCGCTTTGTCATAATACGACCTGCGATAATCACTTCTTGTAGGTTTTCTTCTAGCTGTTCTTTTGTTTGATCTGCAAATTGTTCGCGCACTTCTGTAGAAAGATGTGTACGCTCAAATCGACTACCGAATGGATCTTGACCGTTCTCTTGAATAGCAGTCATTTTTTGACGTCTCACCAATAGCTGATCATTTAACTCTTCTATGTTTGACACTTGTTTCACTCCTTATTAAATTGTCCGCGTTTACGTCCATAATATTTCTATTGTACACAATTTTAAAGCTGTATTCATCTGTTTCGGTTTAAATTCCATAAGAGTTAAAATAATTAATAATTCTAAAAATTGAAGTAGACAGATTAGGTTGTTCTATATTTACTTTTACATCAATCATAACAAAAGAGACATCTCAAAATTAAATTGAGATGTCTCTTATCACATTATATGATAATTTCTTTTTGCTCTGGTACATAAATTTCAGACTCACATTGCTCATAGTCTTGCACAATTCCATTTAATATAGCACGTAGCTCTGTTGCTGTTTCAGTTTGATTAATAGCACTGCGGGCTTTACCGTTACCACGAATACCTTTTAAATACCACGATGCGTGCTTACGCATTTCGCGCACAGCCACACTCTCTCCTTTTAATTGCATCAGGCGTTCAAAATGCAATAAACATACATCCATTTTTTCGCGAACGCCAGGCTCGTCTTTTAACTCTCCTGTTTCCAAATACTGAACTGTACGATAAATCATCCACGGATTACCTAATGCTGCTCGTCCGATCATTACAGCATCCACCCCTGTTGTATCTAGCATACGTTTTGCATCTTGGGGCGATTCAACATCACCATTACCAAGTACAGGGATATTGACATTTTCCTTTACTTGACGAATAATATCCCAATTTGCTTTTCCTTCGTACATTTGCACACGTGTACGGCCATGAACCGCTACTGCTGAAGCACCGGCACGTTCAACAGCCTGCGCATTTTCCACAGCAAAGACATGTTCATCGTCCCACCCAATACGCATTTTTACACTGACTGGCTTTTTCACCGCATCAACAACTGCAGCTACCATTTCGTAAACTTTGTTTGGATCTAGCAGTAAACGTGCACCTGCTTCACACTTAATTATTTTATTGACTGGACAGCCCATATTAATATCAATAATGTCAGCAGTTGTATTTTCGTCTACATACTTCGCCGCTTCTACAAGTGTCGTTTTATCTCCACCAAAAATTTGTAGTGAAAGGGGATTTTCACGTTCGTCAATATATAGCATACCTAACGTTTTTTCATTTTTACTAACAATCCCTTTATCACTAATCATTTCTGCATATACTAGCCCTGCTCCGAATTCTTTCACCGTTAATCGAAAAGCAGAGTTACAGATACCAGCCATTGGTGCTAATACGACACGGTTGTCCATGACAATATCGCCAATTTGAAACGGCTTTTCAGTTGTCTGACTCAACGTCGATTTCCTCCTTCTATGGGCTTTCACCCGTCATTGCTAAAGATGTATTGTTAATGCTTTTGGCATTTATTATTAAGCTCTCCACAAATCAAACTTATGCACATTATTTCATAGACGGCATCAATCTCGTATCCGCCGATTGCTTCCATAGTGTTACGCCTTCCTCTTGCAAATTCATCTGTTGCAGGGTTGTGTGTGCTCTTTGTAATTGCTCTCCAGATGGAGTAGGCGTAATTTCTATTAATGGTACTAACACAAAAGCTCGTTCATACATTCTTGGATGTGGCACAAGTAAGCTCTCTGTTTCAATATTTTCGTGATTGTAGAGTAGAATGTCAAGGTCGATGATTCGAGGCCACCATCGAAACTCCCGAACACGACCTAACTCGTTCTCTACCGACTGACAAATCTTTAGCATTTCACAAGATGAACTACTTGTTCTAACATGAACCGCGATATTTAAAAAATCTGCTTGGTCAGTAAAACCTACAGCCGCTGTTTCATAGATAGAAGAAACCCGAATAACTTCTAGCCCTTCTTTTTCCATTAAAAGTTCGATTGCACGCTGAAGGTTGGCATAACGTTCACCAATATTTGTACCAATCGATATATATACGTCATTCATTAGAAGTCACCTCTAGTTATCTCAACTGAAACTTCTTTGTAATAACCATGTATCGGTGGATCTGGTTTAATGAGCTCAACTCGTACACCTTTGACCTTATCAGGATATGCAGAGAGTATACTATTAGCGATTTTCGCAACAAGAGCTTCAATTAGTTTAAAAGGCTCGCCCTCAACGATATCACGACAAAGCGCATACACTTCAGCATAATTCACAGTATACGTTAAATCATCTGTGTCACCCGCTTTAGTCATATCAACCGCTAATGAAACATTGGCGCGAAAGCGTTGGCCCAGTGTTGTTTCTGCTGCTAAAACACCATGATAGCCATAAAACTGCATGTCCTTTAAATGAATATAGTCCATTACGCTTCCTCCTTGTAAATACGTTTACCAACTAACACATCAGCCATATGTGCAGCACGAGCCATTTCTTTCACATCATGCACACGGATTAGATGACAACCTTTTTCAATGCCATAAACAACAGTTGCGCATGTTCCTTCAATCCGTTCTTCTACAGGAAGCTGCAATACATTGCCTATCATTGACTTGCGCGAGGTTGCTAATAACACAGGGTATCCCATATTCACTAAATCCGCTAGATGCTGCATCATTGCAATATTTTGAGCCGTTGTTTTAGCAAAACCGATGCCTGGATCCAATATGATATGAGAATCAGGCACACCCGCCTTCTTCGCAATAGCAATACTCTGTTCTAAATCCGCTTTGGCTGTTGCCCAAAAATTACTTCCATAATCTTTGTTTTCGCGATTATGCATTAAAATAATTGGTACATTTAGTTCCGCAGCAACTTCTGCAATGGCAGGTTCTGATTTGGCACCCCAAATATCATTAATAATATGAGCACCCGCTTCAATCGCCGCCCGTGCTACGCTCGCTTTATACGTATCAACTGAAATAATAGCTGGCACTTCCGCTACTAGTGCCCGGATAACCGGTACAATACGCGCAATTTCATCATCATCAGAAATACGCTCATAACCAGGGCGTGTCGATTCACCGCCAACATCAATAATTTTCGCACCTTCAGCTACCATCTTTTTAGCCTGCTCTACAGCGGCATCCACGTTATTATATTTTCCACCATCTGAAAAAGAGTCTGGCGTGACATTTAAAATACCCATAATAAATGTTTCACTGTTATAATCTAAAGTAATCCCATTAATTGTTAACGGTGTTGTATAGTTTTCTAGCATTTTAATGCTCCTTCTATTGTTGTTCCACCTCTTTGATAAACGCCTCATGTAAACGTAAATAAATCGGTCCTTTATTGCCTAACAACTGAATATCTTCTAACATGCAAATCGGAACAAGCTCTTGCACAGAGTTTGTAATAAAACATTCGCTCCCTTGCTCCACATCGTTTTTAGTAAATAAACCTTCTCGTATTTCAATACCTACTGACTGCGCATGTTCTAGTACCCATGCTCTCGTAATACCAGGTAATATACCCGCTTCTAAAGAAGGCGTATATAGTATATCATCTTTCACCCAAAATATATTTGAAGTGACACCTTCAGCCACATAGCCCTCCTCTGTTAAAAAGAAACCTTCCTGCACGGCTAAAGAGGACATTTCAAACCTTCCTAAAACGTTATTGCCATAATGATGCGACTTGACACGTAAAACGCCTTCAGGAGTATTCCGTCTTACCTCTAACCATAACGCTGTTTTTTCCTTACCACGAGGAGTATCAGGCAACTCTTTCCGAAAGACGATTACATTGGGTTGTGTATACTCGCTCGGTTGCAAACCTATACTGTGCTCCCCAGCAGATACATTTAAACGAAAATAACCATCTTGCCCACCGGCAGCTAAATTTAGTTGTTTAATAACAGCTAGTAAATCCTGTTTTGTATAAGGCAGATGAATATGGAACTGCGTAAGTGCCGCTTGTAAACGTTCCATATGCGCTTCCCAAAATAATACCTTCCCATTGTAAGTACGCAACGTCTCGAAAAAACCTAAGCCATATAAAAAACCATGGTCAAATGGTGAAATTCGCAATTCCTCCGCTGCTACATAGTTCCCGTTCAACCAGCACTGCATATTACTTCGCTCCTTCTACATACAATTCGATAAAATGACGTAGAAGCTTTTTCCCCTGTTCCGTCATAATAGATTCTGGATGATATTGAACTCCTTCGATTGGATACTCTTTATGCCGAATCCCCATAATTTCTCCTTCTGCAGTCCACGCTGTCACATCAAAACAGGCTGGTAAGCTTTCTTTTTCCACAATGAGCGAATGATATCGTGTTGCTTGAAATGGATTGGGCATACCTGCATGTAGACCCTTTTCCGCATGCAACACCGGAGACGTTTTACCATGCATTAAACGTTCTGCACGAATAACATGTCCTCCAAAAACTTGAGCTATTGCTTGATGTCCAAGACACACCCCTAAAATAGGAATATTTCCCGCGAAATATCGAATGATGTTTAGACTTTCACCAGCTTCGTTCGGACTACAAAGTACAGGAGAAATCACAATCATATCGGGCGCAAGTTTTTCAATATCCGCAATTGTGAGCGAATCATTTCTTTTTACAATTAACTCATGTCCAAATTCTCCAAAATACTGCACAAGATTATATGTAAAAGAATCATAGTTATCAATCATTAAAATCATTTTGCTCGCTCCTCCGCCATTGCCTTAGCCTGCCACATAGCTTTTGCTTTATTTAAAGATTCTTGGTATTCTCTTTCCGGAACAGAATCAATAACTATTCCTGCACCAGCTTGGATATATGCCATCCCATCTTTAACAAACGCTGTTCGTATTACAATATTCAACTCCATATCCCCTGTATAGCCTAACCAGCCAATGGAACCCGTATATAACCCTCGACGGACTGGTTCTAATTCTTCAATAATTTCCATCGTACGAATTTTAGGTGCTCCTGTAATCGTCCCACCTGGGAACATCGCTCGAACGACATCCGCATTGGTCTTTCCTTCAGCTATCTCACCACGCACATTTGACACAATATGCATGACATGGGAATAGCGTTCAATGACCATAAACTCATCGACCTCCACTGTACCGTATGCTGATACTCTCCCTAAATCATTACGTTCTAAATCAACGAGCATCACATGTTCTGCTCGCTCCTTCTCGTTATCAATTAACTCCTGTGCCAACGCAATGTCTTGTTCATCAGACTTTCCTCTCGGACGCGTTCCTGCTATTGGTCGTGTTGATAACTCCTTACCTTGGCGTTTCACCAATAGCTCTGGTGAACCAGACACAACCGCAAAATCAGGGGCTTCAATATACGCCATATATGGCGAAGGATTAAATGCACGTAACGCTTCATAAACATCCATTGCTGTAGCATTTAATTTTTTCGATTGACGAACTGATAAATTCACTTGAAACACGTCACCTTGTGCTATATAGCTTTGAATTTTCCTCACAGCAGCTTCAAAGGCAGTGCCTGCAAATGACACAAGCAGTTCACTTTCATCATTTACCACTTCAACAGCATTTGTCTTTTCAAATTTCCTTAACTGCAAACCTTCCTGTGCCGCTACTTGCCAAGCATGTGCTCGCTCTTCAAGGTTCACATCACAGTTTGCTAACTTCATAAACGTAACTTCATTTGTCTTAACATCATGTACTGCCCAACAATCAAATAAATAAAAATAAATATCTGGCACCTTTAAATCATCTGTTGCTAGTTCTGGCAGCTCCTCAATTTTCCGTGCGTAATCATATGACACAAAACCGATGGCGCCTCCTTGGAAAACAGGCAGTTTAGCATCATAAGTTAATTGATAGTTCGCTACTAACTGTTCTAACAAATCAAGTGGCTCCCCGTATAACATTTCGCGAGTGCCATCTCTCCACTCTATAAGCAAACCACCCTCAATTGATTGAGCAGTTGCTAATGGCTGCCATGCGGCGATCGAATAGTGCCCGCCACGTCCACTCTCTAAAAATACATGGGCTTTTTCATCTGTCGTTTGCTTTTTATAGCTATAAAAAAACGCGTCTGCGTCCATTTTCACTGATTTCGTAGATAATGTATTCACGTTGCTCTTCCCCTTTGGATCATATGATTGTGATTCCATCTTAACGTGAAAAATGCAGAGATGCGAATTTTTTTTGCTCCTAAAATAAATAACTATAAATGCCACTTCTTGCTACAACCGATTGCCAATACTGTTCATGTCTAATAGCACGATTTCTTGCTCAAAATAGCGAGGAAGTATCGGCCATTTTTGTTCCATGCAGGCGTTTTGTATATAGTCTTTTTAAGAATTAAGTTGCAGACTAAAAGTTGCTCCTTCTCGTCAAATAGCGGCTCTTCCATAAAAAAAACTGTAGGCACACTCTCAAATTTTTGAGATTGCCTACAGTCTATAAGACTCCCTTTTAGAAGGATGTCATTTTGTCTGAAAATTAGTCTTCAAATTGGTATAAAGGTGTAGATAGGTAACGCTCACCATTTGAAGGTACGATTGCAAGGACATTTGAGCCCTTACCTAAGCGTTTTGCTGTCTCAATTGCTGCATAGATTGCTGCACCTGAAGAAATACCGCATAGAATACCCTCTTCACGCGCTACTTTACGTGCTACTTCAAACGCAATTTCGTTTTCTACAGGGAATACTGAAGAATAAACGTCTGTATCTAAAACAGAAGGCACGAATCCAGCACCAATACCTTGGATTTTATGTGGACCTGGTTGACCTCCTGAAAGTACTGGAGAATCTTTTGGCTCAACAGCAATAATTTCAATTTCTGGGTACTTCTCTTTTAATACGCTACCAGCACCCGTAATTGTACCACCTGTACCAACACCTGCAACAAATCCATCTAATTTCAAGCCGTCAAAAGCTTCCACGATTTCTGGCCCTGTTGTTAAACGGTGAACAACTGCGTTTGCTGGGTTAGTGAATTGCTGTGGTAAAAAGTATCCGTGCTCTGCAGATAACTCTTCCGCCTTTGAAATGGCACCTTTCATGCCAGCTGGTCCAGGTGTTAACACTAAATCAGCACCATAAGCACGCAGTAAATTACGTCGCTCTAAACTCATTGTTTCTGGCATTACTAAAATTGCTTTATAGCCCTTAGCTGCAGCAATCATTGCTAATCCAATTCCTGTATTACCAGAAGTAGGTTCAATAATCGTACCACCTGGTTTTAACGTTCCGTCTTTTTCAGCAGCTTCAATCATCGCCAACGCTAAACGGTCTTTTACTGAGCTCCCTGGGTTAAAATACTCTAATTTAACATATACAGTACCTTCATTTTCACTTGTTGCATGATTTAATTTTACAATTGGTGTTTTACCAACTAATTCAGCTACTGAGTTCGCTAATCTACTCATTTATTATTCCACTCCTAATCCCTACTAATTTTATAGGTTTTACTTATTTTGTATTTTATCAATTTTCCAGTTGCATTGTCAATCAATAAAGCTTATATTTTCAGAATATTTATTTGAAGCCAGAAAGTACGTTACTTTCTGGCTTCCTTTTATCATTTCTTTTCTTCACCATAATACCAAGTCGCCTTAAATTCAGACCAAAATGCTTCAGGTGTTATTGATTGTTGCAATTGCTCCAACGCAAGCTCCCGTTCGATATGTTCTTTCACATCGTCATATGTAAAGGATTGACCTTCTATTACTTCTTGAACTTGCACGATTCCGTAATGGTATTATCTAACTTAAATACCTTACTAATTTCATTTGCCGATAACGTTTTAACCGCTTTTAACAAAGCTGGATCAATATTGCCCTGCTTCTCTGTTAAGAACCCTATGTCTCCACCTAAGCTAGCCGATGCACTGTCAATTGAAATTTCACGTGCCAGCACAGAAAAATCAGACCCATTTTTTAGTTCACTTAACGCTTCTTCAGCAGCTTTTTTGAGTCTACCTCAATAAAATTTGTACGATAACTTGTGTCAGTATTATATAACGCTTTATTTTCTTCATAGTATTTTTTAATACTGTCTTCTTTAATCACAACATCTTTTGTTAGTACTTTATCTAAAATAAGCCCAGAGCGAATTTTCTGCTTTAACTGGTCGGCCTATAGATTTTGCAATGCTGTATCGAATTTATCTTGAGCTGAACGCATTAACGCAAGTTCTAAATCAATCTCTTGATTAGACACTTTTATTTTATATTTATCAGCAGCCTTTTCCATAACAGATTCATTCACTAAGTTTTGGAGAGTTTCTTTACCATAGCGTTCTTCCATAGCAATCATCCACTCTTGGCGTGTTATTACATCGCCATCAACGGCAGCGACTTGTTCGTCGCTACCAATTTCCTGACCTTTATTTGGAATTAACCAAGCAATAAACCATAAAAAATTCCCTAGTAATAAGATAGCAATAACTATTAAAGCCGGCTTTGTTTTTAAACGGCGTTGCAATAAGGGCGTTTGGTTGGGTGTTGAAGATGTCTGTGGTCTCCGATTACGCGTTGAGCTCATCGATAAAACCTTCTAGTTCTTCTTTTGAGAAATGATATGTTTCTAAACAGAAGTGACATTGTGCTTCAGCCGCACCATCTTCATCAATCATTTCTTGAATTTCCTGCGAACCCAAACCTAAAATTGCTGCACCAAATCGCTCTTTTGAACATTGACATTTAAATTCAACCGGCATTGAATCTAAAATTTGGACTTTTCCTTCTCCTAATACAGCCTCTAAAATTTGCTCTGGTGTATAGCCCTTTTCAATCATTTTCGATACAGGCTCTAGCGTCGCTAAATGTTGCTCGATTGCGTCGATTGTTTCTTCTTCACAGCCCGGCATAAGTTGAAGAATAAAGCCGCCCGCTGCTAGAATAGAATTATCCGGATTAACTAGTACACCAAGCCCTACAGATGAAGGCACCTGTTCAGATGTTGCAAAATAGTAAGTAAAATCTTCTGCAATTTCTCCAGATATAATTGGTGTTTGGCCAGAGAACATATCACGTAAGCCCAGATCCTTGACAATCGTTAACGCGCCTTCCGTCCCGACACCAGCTCGTACATCCAACTTGCCTTGTTCGTTTAAATCAAAATGCACGTGTGGATTTGTTACAAAACCACGCACTTCACCTTGAGCGTTACTATCAATTACCATAGGACCGATTGGACCATTACCTTCGATTTTAATGGTAATCTTTTCTTGACCTTTTAACATAGCTCCCATCATGACACCAGCAGTCATGGAACGACCAAGAGCTGCAGACACAACTGGCCATGTATTATGACGGCGTTGTGCTTCTCCTACAGTTGCTGTTGTACAAGCAGCGAAAACACGCACCTGCCCATTAAATCCTAAACCTCGAACTAAATAATCTTTCATAAATGAAAAGTCCCTCTTTTCTTATTGGTTACGTTTATATAACTTATATAAACCTTTTAATGTTAAAAATGGATCAACGACATCTATCACTTGCGTCTCCCCAGCAATTAAATTGGCTAATCCTCCAGTTGCAATAACAAGTGGCTCTTCTTTACTTTGTGCCTTCATGCGATTAACAATGCCCTCCACTTGTCCAACAAAACCATAAAAAATGCCGGCCTACATCGCAGAAACGGTTGTTTTTCCAACAATATGTGTAGATCGAAGAATTTCAATACGTGGTAATCGAGCTGCCTGCGTATAAAGTGCCTCTGTTGAAATCGAAATGCCTGGAGCAATAGCACCGCCCATATAATCGCCTTTTTCATTCAAATAACAATATGTTGTTGCCGTACCAAAATCCACAATAATTAACGGTGCTTTATAAGCATCGAGCGCTGCTATAGCGTTTACGATTCGATCTGAACCAACCTCTCGTGGGTTTTCATATTTAATGTTTAAACCTGTTTTTACACCGGGTCCAACGACCAATGGTTTTTTCCGGAAATATTTTTTGCACATTGCTTCTAACGAAAACATAATCGGCGGTACAACCGAGGATATAATAATGCCAGTAATTTGTTCAAATGAAATGCCTGCATGGTTAAAAAAAGCGAGTACTTGCATCGCATATTCGTCTTCCGTTTTATGAAGATCCGTAACCATTCGCCAATGAAAAGCGAGCTGATCATTTGTATCATAGACTCCCAATACAATATTTGAATTTCCTGCATCCAATACTAAAATCATGGCCGATGCCTCCATATCAAATTCGCCCCCATGAAACCGACTGAGTTTCATTACTATCAACAAACGTTTGTTTGTGTAACTTCACTTCATCGAACTAGAGGCGCTTATTTTCAGTTTAAGAAGGCGCTTCGCTGAACACCAAATAAAGTTTGAACACTTTAGAAAATGATACCACACTTTTAAGCCAATGAAATAGCATTACTACTTACGACAAAAGGAGCCACCCTACATTTTAGAAGGTAGCTCCGTAACCATTATTTAAAATTAAATTTTTCAGGGTCTGGTCCGCAACGTAAGCCGTCATTCATAGCATCTAACTGTGCCATTTCTTCATCAGCTAATGCAAAATCAAAAACATCTAAGTTTTCAGTCATACGTGATGGTGTCATTGTTTTTGGGATTGTTACAACACCATGTTGAACATCATATCGCAAAACGATTTGTGCTGGTGTTTTGTTGTATTTACTTGCTAACTGTTGAATTAACGCTTCCTCCAACAAAGAACCATTCATTAATGGTGACCATGCTTCAACTTGAATACGATGTTCTTTACAATAATTACGTACTTCTTCCTGTGTCAGATGGGGGTGAAATTCTATTTGATTGATAACAGGAATAACCGTTGTTTCTTTTAATAAATGTTCTAAATGATGTACATGAAAATTGCTGACACCAATGGAACGAACACGCCCGTCCTGATAAATTTTTTCAAGCGCTTTATATGCCTCAATATAGTTCGTATCTAAACCTGGTCAATGAATTAAATATAAATCTAAATAATCTAAACCTAATTTTTCTAAACTGCTAGCGTATGCGGCAAGTGTCTCTTCATAAGAAAGTCCGTCATTCCAAACTTTTGAAGTTACAAAAAGCTCCTCACGTGCAACTAGACCTTCATCAATTGCTGCGCGAATTCCTCGCCCAACGCTTTCCTCATTACGGTACACTTGTGCAGTATCTATGCTACGATAACCTTTTGCGATAGCTGTTTTAACAGCATCAGCCAAATCATCTCCATCTGGTACACGGAATACACCATAGCCTACTAAAGGCATTTCTAGTCCATTATTCAATGTTACGTTTTCCATGTTCAACACTCCTATCCATTATGCAGATGCATAACATACTATTTACATCGTAATGCTTCATGCAAAAAAAAAGCAAAGAAAAAGACTGCTTATGAAAATTTCATAAGCAGTCTTTTATGTGATTAATCACGTTTTTCGTCGATCCCTTTAGGAGCATCCTTTTGGTCGAAACCTTCTTTTGGTAAATCCGCTGTTGTTGGATTTGGCGCTTCGCTTAGCAATTCTTTTTCAAGAACAGGTTTACCGACTTTTTCTAAAGTTGGTTGTGCTTCAGCTTTAGGCGCTTGTTCTACAACGTTTTCCACCGCTTCAGGTTCTGGTAAAACACCATGATCACGTAAATGTTCGATTTCTTGCGCATTTAATGTTTCTTTTTCCATTAAAGTATTCGCAATTAAATCAAGTAAATGGCGTTTTTCTGTCAGAATACGTTTAGTACGTTCATACTGCGTATCGATAATTTTTTGCATTTCTTTATCGATTTCATAAGCAATTGAATCTGAGTAGTTTTGATCAGAGTTGAAGTCACGACCAAGGAATACATTCCCACCTTGACTTGACCCAAATTGCATCGCACCAAGATTTTCACTCATACCATATTCTGTAACCATTGCACGTGCAATGCTTGTTACCTTTTGGAAGTCATTATGAGCCCCAGTAGATACTTCACCTAGCACGATTTCTTCAGCTACACGACCACCAAGAAGTCCCGCAATACGGTCTAACAGCTCTTGTTTTGTTGTGAAGAAACGTTCTTCCTTCGGTAACATAATCGCATAACCACCCGCTTGACCACGTGGTACGATTGTTACTTTATGAACTGTATCTGCTTCATCAAGCTCTAGACCAACAACAACGTGACCCGCTTCATGGAAGGATACAAGCTTTTTCTCTTTTGCAGAGTAAACGCGGCTCGCTTTCGCTGGACCTGCAATAACACGGTCAGATGCCTCATCGATATCGGCCATATTAATCGTACGTTTACTTTTACGTGCTGCTACAAGTGCAGCTTCGTTTAATAAGTTTTCTAAATCCGCACCCGAGAAGCCTGGTGTACGTTGTGCTACAGCTGCTAAATCGACTGAATCCGAAAGAGGCTTATTGCGAGCATGCACTTTTAGAATGGCTTCACGACCTTTTACATCAGGATGTCCTACTGTAATTTGACGGTCAAAACGACCAGGGCGTAATAACGCTTTATCTAAAATATCTGGACGGTTTGTTGCCGCGATAATAATAATCCCTTCGTTTGCACCGAAGCCATCCATTTCAACTAATAATTGGTTCAATGTTTGCTCACGTTCATCGTGACCACCGCCAAGACCAGCACCACGCTGACGACCTACAGCATCAATTTCATCAATGAAAATGATACATGGAGCATTTTTCTTCGCATTTTCGAATAAATCACGCACACGTGAAGCACCTACACCGACAAACATTTCCACGAAGTCAGAACCTGAAATCGAGAAGAATGGTACGCCAGCTTCACCTGCTACTGCACGAGCAAGTAATGTTTTACCTGTACCTGGAGGACCTACAAGTAAGATACCTTTTGGAATACGAGCACCTATTTCAGTGAATTTGCGGTGATCCTTTAAGAAATCAACGACCTCTACAAGTTCCGCTTTCTCTTCATCTGCACCCGCTACATCAGTAAAACGAACTTTTTTCTTTTGGTCATCATAAAGCTTAGCTTTACTTTTACCAAAACTCATTACTTTATTGCCGCCACCTTGAGATTGACTCATTAGGAAGAAGAATAAGAAGATGATAATGATGAATGGAATAATACCTGTAAAGAACTGTACCCATCCACTCGTTTCTGGTGCTTTCAAGAAATCTATATTGCTATTCTTATCCTTAGCAGCTTCATCGATTCGATCCATCAATGATTGGTTATCGCGGGGAAGGTTCACTGTGAAACTTTCGCCTTTTTCATAACCTTTCATGGAACCTTCAACAATATATACTGATTTATCAGGTTGAATTTTTGCTTCTGTAATTTCATTCTTATCAAGAGCTTCTAAAAACTCTGGGTAAGTAATTTCTTTCGTCGGCGATTTACCGCCATTGAAAGTACCAAATATACCAATGATCACTAGGAAAATCAGTAAATAGAATATGGTATATCGAAATATTCGATTCATCTCCAGCCTCCTCATTACAAACAGAAAAATTATAAGTAAAATCTTAACATATCATGATTTCATCATACAACGAAAAGCCTTACTTAAAAAAAGTTTCGTTCGAATTTTGTCGAAATCTAAACATATTTACTCCCACTAATTACAATCCCAGCGAATTTGCAACCGGTAATTCTCTTTTGGCGCAGCTTTCGATGTGTCCGAAAGAGAATTGTTTTTTAACTAAGTCATCCGCTGGAGGCATTAACTTGTACCCACTTTTTAATCCAAGTGGGCTAAGGCATTAAAATGAATAAACTTCCGGCTTTAAAATACCAATATACGGTAAATTACGGTATTTCTCAGCGTAGTCTAAACCATAGCCAACAACAAAGCCATCGGGAACTTTGAAGCCAACATAATCAGCAGCAAGGTTTACTTTTCGCCCTGATGGTTTGTCTAAAAGCGTTACAATTTTAATGGATTTTGCTTTACGGTATTTAAATAAATCCACCAAATAGCTTAGTGTTAATCCGCTATCGATGATGTCCTCGATAATTAATACATCACGACCTTCAACACTTGTGTTTAAATCCTTTAAAATTTTCACTTCACCAGATGAAACAGTCGCATTACCATAGCTAGATACATCCATAAAATCTAGCTCAATAAAAGAATCAAAACGTTTCATTAAGTCTGTCATGAAGGGCATCGCGCCTTTAAGTACGCCAACAGCTAACGGGAATGAATCTTGATATTCCTCTGTCAATTGGGCACCTAGCTCAGCGATTCTTTCTTGCAGTTGTTCTTCTGTAATCATAATTTTTTCGATGTCATTTTGTAACATATTGATTCCTCCTCGTGTGTATCAAAAATTTTCAACCTGTATGTAGGTGAAATATTTTACAAAGACCATTAGTCTACGATGAGCACTGTATCATCGCTTGGTTGCGGTGTAGTTGAAAAATAAACACCCATACGCACACCAATTACCGCTACGACCTCGTTAGATTGAGAAATCAGTAACGGTCAGCTATTTCGCTCATTTAAAGGAATCTTTTCATCTATAAAAAGGCGAGATAAACGTTTTGGCTTATCCATTCCTTTTAACAGCATTCGGTCTCCTTCCTTACGTGCCCTAATATAGAGTGGAAGTGTAAGTTTATTAGCGTTAAAGTAAAAAAGTTGTGCACTATCCGTAAGCAATTCGGATGCTAATTCAGACAGCTTAACGACAGATAGACGGACACCATTTTTTAATGTTGTCCTATCATTAGCAGTTAAAACAATTCCTTTTTCAGGGTAAATTTCACTTTCTAATGATTCGCTTTTCTGAATCGTCAATTTGCCATAACGGCGAACTGCCATAAAACCTTCTGGTAAGTGAATTTCTGCATACCCAGATGTTGTTTCACAAAGCTTTAAAAGCGAAGTTAAGATAGCATAACTTTGTATCGTATTTGAATCTTTGTAAAGATAGTTTAATAGTATTAAAATGAGCCTCCTTTGTAAAGCAGGTGCTACCATTTCAAATGCTTCTATCTCCATACTATACATATTTTCGTTGTATATTTTTACTGTTTTTGAAAATATGTCTTGTGCAAGTGTCATTAAGTACGCATCATCCTCTTGCAAATGCTTTGTAAATCGACTCGCCTGCTCAGCTACACGTGGGTTTTCCGCCTCCAATAGGGGTACTACGTGGTGTCTATAACGATTTCTTACGTAGGAGTCTTTCAGATTGCTCGCATCTTCACGATAATTCAAACCCTGCTTCCGTAAATATTCCCTTATTTCGGACTTTGTAACCGTTAAAAACGGACGAATTAATGATTTTCCTGCAAAAATTCGCTTTGGACGAATACCTTGCATACTATTCATCGTAGCATTTTTCGTCAGGGCCATTAATACTGACTCCAGTTGATCGTCCGCATGATGTGCAGTTACAAGCTTGGTTGCCATCGTTTTATGTATAACTTCTGCAAAATAACGATAGCGTTCTCTACGACAAACTAACTGTGAGTTGCCATTTTCCAGTGCTAAAATTTCTGGAATGGGAATGGCTGTTGCATGCAACCTAATGCCATATTTATCGCAATAGCGTTGGACAAAAGCTCTATCCTCAGCGGATGCCTCACCTCTTAACATATGATCGACATGCACTGCCTCGACCTCAATGCCCCATTGCTCTTTAGCTTTCACAAAGTAATGGAGTAGTGCCATTGAATCTACACCACCCGAAACGGCGACGAGAAGATGGTCGTCTTGCTGTAATAATTGCTCTTCATCAATATATTGTTTGACCTTTAATTCAAATGACAAACGCTTCTCCTCCCCTTTTCGTTTCTTTTTACGAAGATTTACTCATGGAATATTGAGCCGGTTTAAATACAGCCCATGTTGGCACGACGTGGGTAACCTCTAACATCAATACCGTACAGTCATCCTCTATTGCATAGTACGATTGGAAGGACTGCATGATTGTTGTTAACTTATCTTGTATGGTTTTATTTGTGCTTGCTACCTGCTGTGCAAATGCTAAAAAGGCTTCTTCTTGCTCATCCCAATCGGCAATACTTGAAAACAGGCCATCGGAATGCATTAGTATAACATCGCCCGCCTTGAGCTTTCTTTTTTCAGCTTCAACCGCCGAAATCGACAAAAACCCAACAGGTGCTGCGTTACTCTCTACTTTCAATACCTCTTTGCCTCGTAAAATATAGGTGGACATGCCCCCCGCCTTCCACGACCATAAATCGCCATGTTGTAAATCGACTAGAGCAAAGTCGAGCGTAGCGTACATATCATCCTGTTGCTTAAGAGACATCACATAATGTAAGGTATGCATCGCGGTCTCCGGATTCATATTGAAATTCAAACATTCCCGCATTAAATGAATCAATTTTCTACTCTCATGCTGTGCTTCTTTACTCTGTCCCATACCATCAGACAACAATATGGCAAATAACCCTGGATGCAGTTGGAATAGCGCGTGTGAATCACCTGAATATAGCGTTGCATCTTTTGACATGCTATATATATCATACTCTACTTCAAAGCTAATAGCTGATCTAAAGCTTACTTGAATGTGACGAAATGGTACATCACACGCAACAACTTTATCGATTTCAAACGGTTCTTCAAAAATATCGTATAAAATTGGCAAAATCATACGCTCTGCTACTGTTGTATCCTCTTCCCAATTAACACGTGCAGGAGCTAGTGCACATACGATTTTTCGCGCTCCCGCCTTATTGCTCAGCACATCAAGCTGAAAACACTCGATATGAGCATCCTTCAAGCGTTGAATAATATCCTTCTCTACGCTGACGAAAGAGATTGTTTCTTCTTTCATCTCTGCAATTAACTGACTAAGATGATTACTCATATCGCGTAACTGAAGGGCAATCATTTTTTTACCATGAAAATACTGTCCATTAATACGCTCCCTATACAGTTCCGTCTCCAATTCCTCGAAAATTTTTGTTGATTTAACACATTTATATCGAATTTGCTCTTCCACACGGTGGATAGACGATTCTTTCCCTACACCTTTCATATGAAACCAATCTGTCATAAGCTTGTCCATGCCATTATTTTGCGCTCCCCAGCACCGATCATGGCGAAAACAACTTAAACATGTATTCATAGGAGCCACTTCTTCTTTCACTGCTACAGGGGCCTTCATAAAGCGTTCAAATACAAGTTCTTTCATGAAATGAACGAAATGTTGAAAGTGCTCTAGCTTAAATGTAACATGTTCTGTCAACCAATGTTGCCTAGCTAATAACACTTCTTCACGTTGTGGAAAAAGCTTGTTACGCACTTTATCTGAATAGCTTTTAGGAAGAACTAAAAAAAGCAAACTGCCTATAGCAATTGACGTGAAGTACACGCTATCTAATGGCAACGTTGCGTCATAAAATAAAAAAAACACACTCGGCAAAATGCTACCAATTGCTACACCAAATCTCCCTGCACGAGCCCCCATACCTGCACAAAGCCCCGTTAAGGTTGCAACCGACAACATCCCTGTAAAAGATAACTTTGCCACACCTATAAGTGCTCCTAATACCGCTCCTATTACAGTAGCTAGCGGCACACTTCCCACCGATGCACCAAAACAAATAAGTAGTTGTAATAAAAAAATGGGTAGAGAAAAATAGCTAATGACGACGGCCTACATCCCCGTAAGCATAGCCGCAAATACAACTAATGCTGAGCCTAGCCGTTCATATGTCCAATGGCTTGTAAACCACTCATAGGAGTTAACAAAAAGCACTTGCATAAATAACGTCATAATGAGCGCTAAAGCTACTTCACATCCTACATAAAATTGTACAAGCACTGGCGGAAGCCCTTGGTGCATTACTCCTTGCCATAATACTTGTACGATAAGTACTGCAAGTGAAACGGCAATACTTTGAGGTAACTGCCAATATCGGAAACGTTGTATACATTCGTACATGCCTATTTGTAATGCTAGAATGAGGACTTGTCCAAAACCAAGGAAATAACAGCCTATTAAACCGCCTATTAAGACGAACTTCGCATACTCTTTATATTTACTGCGAATAATCGCCCAAAACGGGACAGAGAAAGGTACAGCTGCTTCAAACACCACAGATTGAGCTAAAAAAAAGGATGTTAAGAAAAATAGGGAACCTATCAGCAATTGCCTTTTTCTTGCCCCCGATTTTTGGTCGTCTACATTCGCTGTTTCATACCATTCAACACTAGTCATTACATAATCCCCTTTCTACACTTTTTCGTTATTATAAGAAATTATGTGTGGAAAGATTGTCTGACGATGGCAAAAAAAAATATAAACATTTCGACGAATACATATGCATAAATACGTTAATTGTCAGCAAGTACTAAAAAATAGGATACTGTGCAAAATTACAGTAAATATTTTTCAGAATATTCTATTATTACGTGTTTTTATGGTGCTAACGTCATTTTTTGCGCTGATATTCATGCGCTCATGGTGTTTGTTCTCATGCAAATAGATGCTTTTTCATTTTTTTAAGATTTTTATTAAACTTTTTCATAAAGAATATTGACACTTGGTTTAATGGATTGTATTATTTAACTTGTCCTTAAAAAGAAATGCGGAAGTAGTTCAGTGGTAGAACACCACCTTGCCAAGGTGGGGGTCGCGAGTTCGAACCTCGTCTTCCGCTCCAATAACATTTCGGCGGCCTAGCTCAGCTGGCTAGAGCGTACGGTTCATACCCGTAAGGTCGGGGGTTCGATCCCCTGCCACCATAATTTACTTGGTCAAGCGGTTAAGACACCGCCCTTTCACGGCGGTAACACGGGTTCGAATCCCGTAGGGGTCATACTGCAAAATGGCTTAGAAGTATTTTCTAAGCCGTTTAAATTGTCGATAAAAGGCATCAAGAGTGAAGTTTAACTCCTTGATGCCTTTTATTTTTTTGTGTTTTTAACAATACTGAAGTGAAACCTTTTGTATACAAGAACTGATAGTACTTGTTGAGCATCACATGGCAAGTCCATCCTCAGTGCAAATCAACATCCATATTAATTGGCTATAATGCCTTACCAACTTACATCAGCACTTTTCGTATGCCTCTTTGCCAAAACTATGGCATACTTATGATAAAATGCACATGTTATTAGGAGGTTACCTTTCTTTGAGTTTATTAACGAAAGCAGCTTTAATTTGCGGGAGTGGCTCCATGATTATTCTCGTATCCATACTCATTAACTTACCGTTTGCCATACAAATATTTTTACTCCTTACTGGACTAGTCGTAAGCGTATACGGCGTGTACTTACTTGTAAAAATGGTGTCCCAGCCAGCGCAAAAGACAGTTAAAACAACACAGGAGCAACCTGCACCTGCTCCTAAGAAGAAGAAAAGACCAACCTCAACATTATAAGGTGTTTTCTTTATTTGCGTAGTTTCAATCTTTTGGAATTACGTTTTTTTTTTGACCCTTATCATTCCAAATATACATATTCTATAGACTTTAAACCAAAAAAGATTAGCCTTTGTCATAAACAAAAGCTAATCTCCGTTCTATTTAATACACTTTTTCTACGATTAAAACAGTCAGCAAACTACCCTCTTCTAGCCCCGCGACCACCACGTTTTGACTCTGTAGCACGTTTTAATGTTGCTAAACGCTCATCACTATCTTTTAAGAAACGTGCCATTTTTTGCTCAAAGTTTTCCTTCGGCTGATGGCGTTCGTTACGATCGTTAGAACGATTGTCACGACGCGGACGTTGAGGACGCTCTGGTCTCTCAGCTTGAGGCTTTGCTTTACGGATTGAAAGACCGATCTTTCCATCCGCTTCAACATTCATCACTTTTACTTCAACTTCATCTCCAACTTTTAGATGCTCATTGATATCTTTTACATAATTGTCAGCAACTTCACTGATGTGTACTAAGCCTGTTTTGCCGTCTGGCAGCTCAACGAATGCTCCAAAATTTGTGATTCCTGTTACTTTACCTTGTACCTTGCTGCCTACTTCAATTGACATAAAAAAAATGCTCCTCCTTAAAAATTAAGCGACTCTTTTGAGCCATGTAATCAATTTAATCAAACTTTTTACTTCAATAAGTTTCTCTTTTCATTATATATAACTAAAAAAGAGTGTCAACAATACATAGCTTTTCAGTCGTCTTTTTTATCTTCCTTATCTGGCATAATGAAAATAATTTCGCCTTCCTCAGATAAGAAGTACTCTTTACGCAATAACTTTGCAATATACTCATCATCTTCTAATTGTTTAATTTTAAGATTGAGTGAATCCTGTTCCTCTTTTACCTTCATCAAATGCTGATTGGCTTCTTCTTTTTTCTTTTCCTTTGTAGCTAGCGTTTCAGACTGATGGGCAAGTATATTTAAGAGAAAGGCGATGATAACGACTGGCGCAATCGCAAAAAAGACAATACGACGCATTTTTCGTTTACGCGATTGCACTTTACGATTTATAGCCTTATCCGTGTTACGGACATAGTCATTATCAAGCTTGGTGTAGTTTTTCTGTTCATCTTTTGATGAATGACGTCTAGTCATGCCCGCACCTCCGAAGTTATTGTTGTCTTTTATTATACTTGATATATCGAAATTTTTTTAATAAAGTGTAGGACAAATACGAATAAATTTTGACAAAAGGCCTTAAGACGAACGCAGCAATTTTAATGAATATCTGTAATATTTGTCGAATAATAGCGATTATTAATCGGACAATAAACCAAAAAGGTCTCCATGTTATATTCACTACAATGCGTGCCATGAAACGTAAAAAGGTTTGAAAAAAAGTCTGATATAAAAATATACCAGCAATCTGCGCTAGCGGGTCGTAAGCCCGCCACGCGCCATCTTTTAGCCAAAATAATAAATAATACGTTAACCCTCCAAGCAGAATCCATGTCAGTAGCTCTAACACCATCATCCACTTTCGGAGGCTTGACTTTTTTGGAGTTGAAAAAACTATGAGCCTTACACTATCAATTATAAATCCCACTGCTATACCGCTCACAACCATGACTAATAGCTGAACGAATTGCTGACTAACAATCATCCAAACAATTTATGAAGGAAACCTTTCGAGAAGCCACTTTCCTCCTCGTCATACTGCAAGGTTTTTACAGTTCCTTCAAGTGTCAATAACCCTTTGTCAACATCTAAGTGAACGATATGCAGTTCCTCTCCACGAATCAATAAATGCCCTTGGGACGTCTTGATAAAAAACTCTTCCTGATCAAAGCGTTCAATTGATTTTACAGAAGTCATGTCCATTCTTTTACGATTACGAATCGTTAAAATATGCTCTCCAGATGGAATTGTGTAACGATTACTTTCTTGATGTAGCGTCATTTTTTTCCTCCTTTAGTCGTCCTAGCTTCTGTTCACTTTATGCGGACAACCTTCAAAGCATGACAAACTTTATGGAAGTTGCCTTACTTTTAAGAAGAAAAATTTACAACGTTACCTACACTGCTATCCATGACACTTTGGCAAAACTGCCATTCAAATTGTTGGCAATCCTGCACAACTATATATTATCACTAGCACCTTCTCGTCTTTTTAGCTAGCGTTTTGCCCGCCTACATTAGCGCAGGTTTCTACTAAAGTAATTTTTATTAGTCCTCATCATCAATAAATTCAGGCTCAACCTTTTCAAGACGCTCTTCTTTTAAAATTGTAAACATCTTTGCTGCATCTTCTTTTTTCACTGTATCACGTAATTCTTCCACACGTGCTGTAACAATTTTTTGACCGAAGCGAATCGCTAATTCATCGCCAGCCTTCACACTGCTACTAGCCTTCGCTACTTTACCATTAATAGTAATACGACCTTGGTCAGCGACTTCTTTTGCTAACGTACGTCGTTTGATTAATCGTGAAACTTTTAAAAATTTATCTAATCGCATGTTTTTACTCCTTCTCAAGCTGCTTGGCTTCATCCCAAAAAGCATCTAATTGTTCTAGTGTATAATTTGAAAATGGCTGACCGCTCGCCTTTACCTTCGCTTCAACATAACCAAAACGTCGTGCAAATTTCTCATTTGCATGCAACATTGCTTCTTCTGGTGATAGCTTATAAAAGCGCGCTAAGTTTACAAGTGTAAACAAAACATCTCCAAATTCATCGAGTCGTGTTCCATTAGACCCTTTCGCCACTTCCTGACGAAATTCCTGCCACTCTTCCGCAAACTTATCCCAAGCACCTTCTACATTTGGCCAATCAAAGCCAACTTTTGCAGCCTTTTTTTGATAATTGTATGCCGTTTGCAACGCGGATGACGGGCGGTATTCTTCTTCTAGCAGTGGTTTGTCACTAATACCCTTTTCTTCTGCCTTAATCGCTTCCCAATTAGCGACAACGCCATCTGCATCCTCCACTGATACATCTCCAAATACATGAGGATGTCGACGAATCATTTTTTCACTAACGGACGCCAACACGTCCTCAAGTGTGAAGTAGCCTTGATCTTCTCCAATTTGTGCATGTAAAAATACTTGTAGTAACACATCTCCAAGTTCTTCAATCATCGCAAAATCATCTTCTGCATCTACAGCGGCCAAATATTCATGTGCTTCTTCCAGTAAATATTTTTTAAGTGATTCATGTGTTTGTTTTCGATCCCATGGGCAGCCATTTGGCCCACGTAAAGTAGCAATTATTTGGCGGAATGTTGTCCAATCACGTAAAGCCTCTTCCTGTGATGTGACTGGAGGTACATAAACCGTTGTTAAATTATTTACTTCAACGCTTTGATCTAGCTCATACAGTGGCACTGTTACAAGCTTTTCTTGTGAGGAACCCGCTGCCGTAACAACAGTTACCGGATATTCATCATCATATTTTTCCATTAAAGTCAGCTTTACTTCAGATGCACTAAATGTATCATATACTTGCGCAATTAAAATGTGCTGACGCATATTAATGTCATGCATGGAAAAGCTAGTGCCATCGAGTAATTGAAAGCCCTCAATCGGATCGATTTTTAACGCACCAAAAATAGGATCTAAGAAGCTTTGTCCGCCTTCAATCACTACCTTCACTTTACCTTCATCCGCAGCTTGAATTAGCAATTGCACTGTTTGCTCTGCCACTAGCGGATGGCCTGGCACAGCATACATCACATCTCCAATTTTAGTCGCTTCAATTAATCGTTGTGCAATTTCTTCATACACTGGCTGGAACGTATGATGCTTTTCATATATTGCATCAAAGCTTTCAAATTGTAAGCCTTCGTTAGCTAACTCATCTAATACTGGATGATCCACCGTCCGAACAAATAACTTTTCGGCTGCCATTAATTTTTTATATACGCCCATTTGCAACTGATTGAAATCACCAGCGCCAAGACCAATTATTGTTAATGTATTATTCATTCATTCCACCTACTTCTTTCGATTTAACCATAGTTGATACACTGCCATTCTTCGACCGAAAGGCAGTAGATACCATTCTTTTTCAGCCAGTACTCGTAGCTTGGCAATGCATGTAATCATAACAAATGCACCAATACAAACCGCACTAAAACCAGCAACCACTGCCACTAAACGTTGAGATAATAAACCATCTAATAAAGATGGGGTAATTTGAAGCCAAAGTATGACTGCTATTGCCATACATAATGATGCAATGCTAATCTTTTTGTAAAAACTAGCAGGTGCTAATTGCATACCCGTTAATTTTTTTAAGTAAAAAACAAGCGCTAACGCTGTGAACAACAGACCCACATTATTTGCAATAGCAGCACCTAAAACACCTAATGTCCTAATTGTGAACACATTTAGCAGCACTTTCAACGAAAAACCTGTCATTAAAAACAGGGCTGGCTTTTTTAATTTCCCAAAACCTTGCAAAATCGCTGTAAATGTCAAAATAATAGACAACGGTACAATTTGGAGTACATATAGCATCAGTACTTCCGATAATGCATCTGTTTTAAACAGCATTGTATTTATATAAGGCATCACTAATATTAACCCTAGTGAAGCAGCCCAGCCAAATAATATAGAAGCTCTATATGTCAATTGTATAAATGGCAACGCACTACGTCCATTTTGCTTATTTGACATATGGGCAACGAGCGGAACGATTGCTAGAGATAATGAGGCAGCGATGACAACACCAAGTTGCACTAATGGTTGTCCACGATCGTAAATCCCTTTCGTTTCCTTCGCTATCGTATGGTCCATCCCGCTATCTATTAATAGCGAATAGATAGTAAAAGAATCGACTAGTTGATAACCAAGCAGTAATAAACTACTCATACTTACACTTAAACTTAGTAGTGTCACTTCTTTTAACACTGGAAAACTGGCTAAGCGTTGTTGCTGTTTTCCTATAAATGAACCAAAGCGTTTTCTAAAGAGATACGCAATTAGTAATAAGCCTGCGCCTTCTCCAATAACGGTCCCGATAATCGCCATTTGACCAGCACCGTAGAGAGATTTTGACGTCGCCATTATGATAAATGTACCGGTCAAAATAACAGCAACCCTTACCGTTTGTTCCAAAACTTGTGCATAAGCAATTGGCTCCATGATCCCTCTGGATTGAAAGCCTCCCTTAAAAATAGCAAGTGCCGGCATAACCAATACAATAAATGACCCCGTCCGTAATAAAGGAGCAAGATTTGCATCTCCCATCATTTTCGCAATGACGTCCGCACCAGCAAATAATGCAATAAAAAATACCCAGGAGAGTATCGTTAAATAACGAAATATAATCCGCATAATGCTTCGTCTTCTCTGTGTACGTTCTTCCACATCGACCACACAATCATTATCGGCTAGCATTTTGGAAATTGCTACAGCAAAACCACTCGATGTCCATACTACAAATATGGATATTACAGGATACACTTGTTGGTAAATATAAAATCCTTCGTCACCTACAAGGTTTTGAAAAGGCACACGATAAATTGCGCTTAAAATCTTCACAATGAGTGCCGCAATGGTTAATAATGCTGCACCCTTCATGTAACTTTTCATACCAAATCGTTCCGACATACATTGTCCTCTTTCCTTCGTTTAACAATGCCAATAGTATAGCATACCTCAAAAGTTTGACGCTCACCTGAACAATCTTTGCTATCAGCAATGCTTTATGTATACAAAAAAAGTTATTGTTCACCCTAAAAAGAGTTATGACAATAACTTTCGATGTTCATTAATTATTCATTTGTTTTGATAAGAAGTTAGCAGCTGTTTCCACAACTTTTACTTCTACTTCGCCAACAAAATGTACTTTAGATAAAACAATAATACAACCAATAGGATCCCCGTTCACCATGATTGGTGTTGCACAATAGGATTTAACTTGCTCATATTGTCCAGGAACAATTTCAATTGTTGTTTCCATCTTCTCAATTTTTGTTGAACGCTCGTCCATAAAACCTTCCGCAAAGGATGTAATACGACGATTAATGTATTCCTTCTTACCAATCCCTGCAACAGCGATTACTTCGTCTCGGTCTGTTACAAATGCCGGCGTGCCTAGTGTTTCATATAATGTTTCCACATATTCACGGGCGAATTCTCCTAAATCATTAATTGGAGAATATTTTTTCAAAATGATTTCACCTTCACGGTCCGTATAAATTTCTAACGGGTCACCTTCACGAATACGTAGCGTTCTACGAATTTCCTTTGGTATTACCACACGTCCTAAATCATCTATACGACGAACAATTCCTGTTGCTTTCATGCTAAACTGCCTCGCTTTCGTATTCATTAAAATTTTTCTTCAACAATAGTATGGTTTTTCTTGAGACAATCTATGCAAAAAATGAACGAAAAGGATTATGAATCCAACATTAATTTTTTTTAATAAAAATTTGTCTTTTCATACAATAAGGCTGAACTTGCCAATTTGTCAACAAGTTCAGCCTTTTTTCACATATTTTTTTTGGAATTTGCAATAATCTGCATTATTTCTTCTAATATATCAAAATGATGGTATTTTATGCATTTACGCTCATCAATTGTCAATATCAATTGCATACTATCCATACCGAAGCCAACAGCTCGCTCAAACTTCATCGTCTCGCTTACAATTTTACTTCCATCCACCTTGGCTGAACCTTCCTCAGATAGCAAAATGGAGATGACCTTTTGCTTTTCCTTAATAGAAGAAACGCCCATTTCTAATCCCCAAATCTTCATGCGTGCAATACGCAGCAATCGTTCTGTTTCAATTGGTAAATCACCAAAACGGTCTTGTAATTCTTCCATAATTTCTTCGTATTCATCCACTTGGTCCATCGCTTTAATGCGCTTATACATCTGAATTTTTTGATAGCCGTCTGGTATATACGCATCAGGAATATAAGCATCCACGTTGAGTAAAATTTCTATCTCTGGTTTCTCTTCTTTTTTCACGCCAGTTTGTCGCTCTGCAATGGCCTCTTCTAGCATTTGGGAGTACAAGTCAAAACCAACTGAATCAATAAAGCCATGTTGTTGCGCACCTAATAAATTGCCAGCCCCTCGAATGGATAAATCACGCATAGCAATTTTAAATCCAGATCCGAGCTCTGTGAACTCTTTTATCGCTTGTAATCGTTGCTCAGCTACATCCGTAAGTACTTTGTCACGTTGATACATAAAGTAAGCGTATGCCACTCGATTTGAGCGACCTACACGGCCACGTAATTGGTAAAGCTGTGCTAAGCCCATGCGATCTGCATCATGGACAATCAGTGTGTTTACATTCGGAATATCAACACCTGTTTCGATAATTGTAGTCGTTACTAAAACATCATAATCCCCTTCAATAAAGGCTAAAATCACAGATTCCAATTGCGATTCCGTCATTTTGCCATGAGCATAGCCGATACGCGCTTCCGGGACAAGCATTTGAATCTCCTCAACTTTACGTGCCATATCCTCTACTCGATTGTATAAGTAAAATACTTGACCACCACGCGCCATTTCTCGCTCAATAGCTTCGCGCACAAGTGCCCCACTATGCTCCATAACATAGGTTTGTACTGGGAATCGATTGGCAGGAGGTGTCTCAATAACCGATAAATCACGAACACCTACCATAGACATATGCAACGTTCTCGGAATAGGCGTTGCGGTTAATGTTAAAACGTCCACATTCGTTTTTAATTGTTTTATTTTTTCCTTATGGGTAACACCAAAACGCTGTTCTTCATCTACAATTAATAGGCCAAGATCTTGGAACGTTAAATCTTTAGATAAGATTCTATGAGTCCCTATTACAATATCTACTTGCCCTTCTTTTAATCCTTTTAAAGTCGCTACTTGCTCTTTTTTCGTACGGAAACGAGATAATAAGCCGACATTGATAGCAAAATCCTGAAATCTATCACGGATTGTCTCGTAGTGTTGTTGCGCTAAAATCGTCGTAGGCACTAAAAAGGCAACTTGTTTACCGTCCTGAATGGCTTTAAAAGCTGCACGAATGGCTACTTCGGTTTTACCATAACCTACGTCACCACATACAAGGCGGTCCATCGGTCGTTCACGTTCCATATCACGTTTCACTTCCACTATGGAACGAAGCTGATCCTCAGTTTCTTCATAAGGGAACGATGCCTCAAAATTACGTTGATCGTCATTATCCGGTGCGAAAGCATGCCCTTTTTCTGCTTCTCGCTTGGCGTATAGCTTTATTAAATCATCTGCAATATCTTGTACGGCGGAGGAAACCTTTGCTTTCGCTTTTTTCCACTCTGCTCCACCTAATTTATGTAGCTTCGGTTCGCGGTCTTCAGATGCCACATATTTTTGAATTAAATCGATTTGCTCCACAGGTACATATAATTTATCGTCTGCACGATAGCGTATATGCAAGTAATCCTTATGTGTGCCATTAACTACTAGCGTTTCTACACCAATGTATTTCCCAATCCCATGATGCACATGCACGACAAAGTCGCCAGCTTTAATTTCTGTATAGCTTTTAATACGCTCTGCATTTGTCATCTTTTGAGGGCGTGATTTTTTCTTTGCTTGTTGTTTAAATAATTCATCCTCTGTCACAATTGCCAAACGTTGCAATGGTAGTTCAAAACCACTCGATAATCCGCCTTCTACAATGTACAAACCTGGTTCATTAGGCTCTCCAATTGTTGCATGAATATCATATTCCTCAAGCATTTCCTGTACACGTTTCACACGGTTTTTATCTCTAGCAACGATTAGAACGGTAAATTTCCCAAGCTGCCATCGTTCAACTTCACTTTGTAATAATGCCATTTGTCCGTGGAACTGTTGCATCGGTTTACATGAAAAATTAGTCGTTTTAGAAAAGGTAATACCCGCAAACGTACGAGAAAATAGTGAGAAATAAAGCTTCTGCTGCGACAGCATCGCCAGTATTTCCTTTAAAGAAAAGGCTGGTTTCACATCATGTACCATTTTCCCTTCTTCAATTAACGATAAAAACCATTCTTCCTCTTCACGTTCCCAGGCATCCATTACCTCCTGAATACGACCTAGCTCATCAAATAATACAATGCCATTTTGTGCAAAATAGTCGCCTAAATAAGCTGTTTTATCATATAGCAACGAGCCATATTTATTTACAAAGTCAGGTAAGTTCCCTTGTTGCAACAATTCAATATCATACTGAATATGTTGATACAGCAGCTCTTTTGTCTCCTGCTTCTTAACTTTTTTCAAGCTTGTCGCTAGCGCACTTTCTAATCGACCTGCTAAAGCAATTCGCTCTTCCATTGTCAAAATTACTTCTGATGCTGGTAAAATACGCACTTCTCGCAATTTATCAATCGAACGCTGGTCATCCGCAGAAAATGTACGAATGGAGTCCACTTCTGTATCAAATAGCTCAATTCGAATCGGCGCCTCTAAATAGGGCGGATAAATATCCAAAATCCCTCCACGCAACGCAAACTCCCCAGGTGTCGTTACCATTGAATTACGAACATAGCCCATAGCTACGAGCGTCTGTAACCATTCCTCAATTTGTACTTCGTCTCCGACTGCTGTCTGTAAAAAATAATGAATCCACTGCTCTTTTGGCGGCATCATTTTTCTTAAACCAGCAATTGGGATAATATAAACAGCTTTTTCACCTCTCGCAAGGCAATCAAGCGTCGCAATACGCTCTGCTCGAAGCTCTGGCGAGGCAACTGCTAAGTCAGCAGCAATAAATTCATCGGCTGGGTAATAGTGAACATGTTCCTCTCCTAATAACCCAACAAGCTCATCCGCCATCTTTTGCGCCTGCAATAAATTGGGTGACACAATATAGATGGGTTTTTGCACATGTTCAAATAACGCATCAACCATAACTGGTCGTGCGCTTCCTGTTAAACCTGTAATAAGCTGTGATGCTGTATTGCCGCTCTGAATCTCCTGTAAAAATGATGTGATATGTTTGTCCTGCGACACAAGCTGTCGTAAAACTTCCACAGTCAAAAGCTCCTTTCAGTGCGAAAATTCTAATTATTCAATGTGTTTTATACTATTAATCTAGTACACTATTACACATTCCCATTGTCTAATTATCATGTTCACCTTTGTGTAATTGTCCTAGTTAGTTCACTTTTAGTTTAAAAAGATGATTCTCTATCTGTATCGATTTTTTTCATATTATTAAAAGCAGTGTAACCATGTGCTTCAAAAAATAAAAACGGAAAAAGCTTTGGACGCACACATTGTGCGCCAAAGCATCCTTCCAATTATTGAATCCATTTATTGAGTGCGTGATAATCTGGATATTGTCTAAGCGAATCCTCACATTGCTCACAAATGCAGTGGACGGTTGTTTCACCATGTTGATTCTTTTCAACATAATCGTCTGCCTCACCTAACTCAAAAATATGCAACTTTCGAATTGTATCATCTGCATCAAATGGTAGTGTTCCTATTTCTACTTCACAATGCCTACACCGGTAGCGAATTGCCATCTCCAAATCATCCTCCTTTAAGCAACTTACTACTTAAAGTATAGACATTTAGGAAAAAGATTATGCACCGTTAAATTGGTTCATCACATCAAGAAATGGTTTTGAAAGAGACGCTTCTATTGCATGAACACTATTATCAATAGCATCAGCCATAATAATATTCTCTTCTTTAGAAAACTTAGATAGCACATAATCCGCTACCTTCATGCCTACTGGTGGGCGACTCACACCAATACGAATTCGGTTAAATTCCTGTGTTCCTAAATGCTGAATTAGCGATTTAATACCATTATGCCCGCCCGCACTGCCTTTTTGACGCAAACGCAATTTGCCTGTTTCTAAATCTAAATCATCATAAATAACGATTAGATCCTTCACATCTATATCAAAATAGTCCATGAGAGGTCTAACACATTCCCCTGATAAATTCATATATGTTAAAGGCTTAACAAGTAGAACCTTTCCTTCAGGACGATGTACAGTAGCATACATGCCATTAAATTTCGAATTCGTTAATGGTGCATCCCACTTTTTCGCTAATGCATCTATGACATCAAAGCCAATATTATGTCTTGTATGCTCATAAGGTTTACCTGGATTTCCTAAACCAACGATAATTTTCATAAGTACCTCACTTCTTTCAATCTAATAGTCATTATTTTACCATACTGCGCTCTAAGAAAGCATTTCGTTCATACCACTTCTGAACAATTATCCATATGCTAAAAATCCATTCACCATTAATATCATTATCGCTTTTTCAATAAAAAAAAAGACTATCAAGTCCGTCTTTTACGACTTCCTCGATAGCCTTCCCTACTAACGTCTATTTAACCTTATGCCTCAACACTTTCTTCGACTTCTTCATCTTCTGCCGATACAGTTGGTGCCATAATTGTTGCTAAGATATGATCATCTTCGTTCACAATTTCAAAATCTACTTGATTACGAATATCTGCTACCATGATAGATTCTCCAATTGCTAGTTTCGTAATATCAATTTCTAATGTTTCCGGAATATCAGCAGGTTTTACTTTAATTCTTACTTCTAAGTTTGGCTGCATTAAAATGCCACCTTCACTTACACCAACGGATTCTCCAATAAGTGTTACTGCAACATCTACTTCTAATTCTTCAGTCATATTAATTGCTAAAAAATCAACATGATTCACTTCATCTTTCAGTGTACATTTTTGTACTTCTGATACAACGACATTTACCCGTTCACCATCTAACTCCACCGGAATAACACCATTACGCCCATTTTTTTGAACGAATTGCCTAAATTCTTTCGCTGAAATAGAAATTGGGGTTGAATCTAGTTTGTAGCCATAAATAACAGCAGGAATGGCTCCCCCTTTTCTAAGTTGGGTTAATGTCGAACGATGCCCAGTTTCGCGCTTATTTACACTTAACACGGTACTCATATCTATACCTTCCCCTTCCAAGAAAAATTAATGATTTATTTCACCGTAGTCGCAACCTATTTACAGAATTTTAATATAAATATTTATTCGTTCTGTTAAGAGTTTTTAACAACGCTGAAATTTTTTATAATATTTACATTCATTTTACATATGAATGCAGATATTAAGCAGTAACAATTACTATTATACCCCTTAATGAAAATCTTCACACATAACCGCTACGCAAAAAGGACAAATCTACTCACAAATGTAGATTTGTCCTTTTTTTGTCACATATTATGCTAATTCTTTTACGTAAAACTAAAATAAATCCCATAATTTGTATTTCTAGCGTTGCAGATAACCATTTTAAAAGCTTTAAAATAAATATAATATATATATTTTTGCTAAGCTAAGGCGGTCACTTTCCTTCGATGGAATGCGCCGCCTTTTACTTTATAAAAATGCATCTATCCAGAAAAACATTATGAACTGAACTTAATTAATCGAATAAAGTACTTACTGATTTGTTTTCGTAAACGCGAGAAATTGCATCTGCCATTAATTTAGCTACTGAAAGCTCTGTAATTTTTGGTGATTTTTTCTCTTCAGAAAGTTGAATTGTATTTGTTACTACTAATTCTTTAATCGCAGAGTTTTCAATACGCTCGATAGCTGGACCAGACAGTACTGGATGTGAGCAACATGCATACACTTCTTTTGCACCCGCAGCACGTAATGCATCAGCGCCAATCGTAATTGTACCTGCAGTATCGATAATATCATCAATCAAGATTGCCACTTTACCATCAACATTACCAACGATGTTCATCACTTCTGCAACATTTGGTTTTGGACGGCGTTTGTCAATAATTGCAATTGGTGCTTTTAAACGTTCTGCCATTTTACGTGCACGCGTTACTCCACCATGGTCAGGTGAAACAATTACGATTTCCTCAGCAGGAATACCTTTTGATTTGAAATAATCAGATAGTAAAGGTACCGCCATTAAGTGATCGATTAAAATATCGAAGAAACCTTGGATTTGTGGTGCATGTAAATCTAAAACGATAACACGTGTTGCACCAGCCGTTTCAAGTAAGTTTGCCACTAATTTAGCTGTAATTGGCTCACGCGCTTTTGCTTTACGGTCTTGACGAGCATAACCATAGTAAGGCATTACAACGTTAACTGTACGTGCAGATGCGCGTTTTACAGCATCTACCATAATTAAAAGCTCCATTAAATGTTCGTTTACAGGTGCAGAAGTTGACTGCACGATAAACACGTCACAACCACGAATACTTTCTTCAATGCTAATTTGAATCTCTCCATCGCTAAAGTGCTTAACAGAAGATTTCCCTAATTCAACTCCCATTTCTTGCGCAATTTCTTGGGCAAGTGGATTATTAGAATTGAGTGAAAATATTTTTAATTGTGAGTTTGCATATTGATACGGCATGATGGCCTCCTGTTTAGTTGATAATTATTTTGAATTTAATTTGCTTACATAATTCGGTTTGTTTTCTTGTCTTGCACGAGCAATTGCTAGCGCATCTTCAGGAACTTCTTTTGTAATTGTAGATCCTGCTGCAATAAATGAACCTTTTCCAACTTTCACTGGCGCTACTAAGTTAGTATTACATCCTACAAATACATCATCTTCAATAATTGTTTGGAATTTGTTTTTCCCATCATAGTTCACTGTAATAGAACCACAGCCAACATTGACGTTATTTCCTATTTCAGCATCTCCAATATAGCTTAAATGGGATACTTTTGTGTCATGACCTAGTGTACTTTTCTTCACTTCTACAAAGTTACCGATTTTAACATGGCTACCGATATCAGATAGTGGACGAATATGTGCAAATGGTCCAATCGCTGTATCTTCCGCTACAGTGCTTTCTCTTACAACAGAGGAATGTACTGAAGTACGGTCACCAATACGACTATCAATAATTTGTGAATTTGGGCCAATAATACAATCTTCTCCTATTACCGTTGCTCCTTCAATCATAGAGCCAGGTTGTAGAACAGTATCACGTCCAATGACTGCTTCTGAACTAATGTAAGTAGCAGTTGGGTTAATGATTGTGACACCATTACGCATATGACGTTCATTAATACGTGCACGCATTAATGTCTCCGCCTGTGACAATGCCACACGGTCATTGACACCGAGTGTTTCTTCAAAATCATCGGTTACATATGCTTCAACGATATCGCCTTGTTTTTGTAAAATTTCAATTACATCAGGTAAATAATATTCGCCCTGTGCATTGTCATTTTTCACAAGCTTTAACGTCTCAAACAACGCCTTGTTATCGAAGCAGTATGTCCCCGTATTAATTTCTTTTACTCGTTGCTGCTCTACACTTGCATCTTTTTGTTCAACAATTTGTTCCACCTGTCCATTATCGCCACGTAAAATACGACCATAGCCAGTTGGATTTTCAGCAACAGCTGTTAAAATTGTCGCTTTTGCATTATTTGCTAGATGATGCTCAAATAACGCTTTCATCGTTTCAGGACGAATAAGTGGCGTATCACCGCAAACAACTAATGTTGTTCCTTGCTCGCTACCTAAAATTGACTCTGCTTGTTGTACTGCATGTGCTGTACCTAGTTGTTCAGCTTGTAAAACATACTCACTTTTATCGCCAAGTTGTTGTTTTACTTTTTCTGCACCATGTCCTACAACCGTTACGATGCGCTCGACATCTAACGTTTGAATGTGATCCACTACATGTTGTACCATGGGCTTCCCACATACTGGATGGAGCACTTTATATAATTTGGACTTCATACGTGTACCTTGACCTGCAGCCAAAATGACAGCAAAAATATTGCTCATCAGTAAGTCCTCCAATACGCTCATTTTCTCTTATGACTATATAGCAAAATTCATCTATTTTCAAGGCATGTAGAATTGACTAAAAAGTGAATTCCTAAATCAAACACGGCTTATGCTCGATTGTTATCAGCTATGCACTAAAATCTGCCCGTTTTCTCTTTTTTGAAAAATAAAAAGAACCCTTCATTCATTGAGGAGTTCTTTCTATTTTTCATCGCCAAAAAGTCCTTATTTTGTAAATAACCTTTGAACGACCATTTATTTTCATAAAACCTATACGCCAATTCCTTCTAATTCGGCTGCTTGTTCTGACTCAGGCGTGTCGCTTGAGTTATGATAAGCGTTTAAAATAATCTCTTGAATTTTGTTACGTGTCGTTGAATTAATCGGATGCGCAATATCTCTAAATTCTCCATCCGGTGTACGTTTACTTGGCATAGCAACGAATAAGCCTGTATTGCCATCAATTACACGGATATCATGTACCACAAACTCATTGTCGAGTGTAATGGAAGCAATCGCACGCATGCGACCATCCGTTTGAACATGACGTAATCTCACATCAGTAACTTCCATTTTCTCACCACCTCTCATCTTAGATGCCTAAATGAAAATATTTATATTCCTATTACCGAATATTTTCCTTTTCATAGTCTAACAAATTTTCTAAAAAATTTGAATACTTCATTTTTAATTCACTATAATATTTTCTCTAGTTCATCGTAAATTTGACAATAGTTTGTCAAATTTTTGGAAAACTAACGAATCTTTTATGTTTTTCTGTAATCAAGCTACATTTTCTAAGTAAACAATTTTTTAGATTTCTAAGATAACTACTTAAAATGGCACTCGAAAGAAATTGTGAGTATTAGTAAAAAACCCTTTAAAAGAGTTATTGTTCTTTTAAAGGGCGCTTATTTTATTTTACAACAGCTATTACTTCTATTTCGACTTTCACATCTTTTGGTAAACGAGCTACTTCCACTGCCGAACGAGCTGGCTTATGTTCGCCAAAGTGACTAGCATAGACTTCGTTCATTGCCACAAAGTCATTCATATCCTTCATAAAGACAGTAGTTTTTACTACATTGTCTAATGATGAACCAGCAGCCTCTAAGACTGCCTTTAGATTAGCAAAGACTTGGTGTGTTTGAGCGGCGATATCACCCTCTACTAATTCCCCTGTTGCAGTAAGCGGAATTTGACCTGAACTATAAAACATCCCATTTACAATTATGCCTTGTGCATATGGTCCAATTGCTTCTGGTGCATTTGTTGTAGATACTACATTCATTTGTCATTTCTCCCTTTTTGTAAAATAATTTCCTTCACTTAATGCAATCGTACGATCTTTTTCATTTACCTCATGAAGCTTTACAAGTGAATAGTAATCATCTACTAAAGTTTCATCGGCATGCTCTGCTTCAACAAGAACCGCGATACCTGCTAGTTGACAGTCAAACTCTTCTAGTAGATTTTTCATACCGTTCATCGTACCTCCGACCTTCATAAAATCATCGGTAATCAGTACGCGCTGTCCACTCTTCATGCTTCTTTTTGATAATACCATTGTCTGAATTCTACGAGAAGAACCAGATACGTAGTTTATGCTGACTGTAGAACCTTCTGTTACTTTGCTGTCTCTACGAACAACTACTACCGGTACATTTAAGTGTCTTGCTATGGCATGGGCAATAGATATTCCCTTTGTTGCCACTGTCATAATGACATCAATTTGTTGGTCAGCAAAGGCAGATGCAAAGACCTTACCAACTCGATTAATTAAATCTGGATTGCCCAGTAAATCCGTCATAAATAAATAGCCACCAGGTAACAAACGATCAGAATGTTCAAGTTCTGCTTTTAAATCCTGAATAACTAAACGAACTTCCTCTTCGGACATTTTAGGAATATACTTCACACCACCTGCAGCCCCTGGCACTGTTGTCAATAACCCGATTCCTTTTTCTTCGAAAGTTTCTTTTACAATCGTTAAATCTTCGCTAATTGAAGACTTTGCTGATTGATATAATTCTGAAAAATAAGTTAGCGGGATCAGCTGATGTGGATGTTCTAGTAAATAGTACGTCATATCAACTAGTCGTTCACTACGCTTCCATTTCATGCGACCCTCTCCTAAACACGAATATTTATAGGTAAAATTAACACAAATATGCGTTTTTAAGCAAGCGTATTTCGCTCCCCTAAAATGCGCACAGCATATACTTCTTCACAAAAGCCTCGTAAGCCATTGTAAATCCGACTTACACGAGCCTCACTATCCACAAGGCCAAAGACCGTGGGACCGCTTCCGCTCATTAATGTCGCATCTGCTCCAAAACGTCTCATCTGCTCTTTTAACATAATAACTTCTGGATGCAACTTAAATGTTACAGTTTCCAAAACATTTCCTAAAGATGCACATAATAGTTCATAATTATCCGTCTCAATCGCTTGAATCATTTGCTTTGTATTTGGATGCTCAAGTCCTTCAACTTTCAATCCTCCATATACTTCCGCTGTCGATACACCTATTTTAGGCTTGGCTAATACAACCCAACAGCTTGGCGGAGCAGGTAATTCTTGAATTTTTTCTCCACGTCCAGTTGCTAGCGCTGTACCTCCGTATACACAAAAAGATACATCAGAGCCGATTTTAGCACCAAGCTCTGCTAACTCATCTATGGACAAGTTTAAATTCCAAAGTTCATTTAAGCCTTTTAGTGTCGCCGCTGCATCACTACTGCCTCCTGCAAGACCTGCAGCGATCGGTATTTCTTTTTCAATTGTAATGGATACACCTTGTCTAATGCCGTATGTATCTTTTATAAGACGCGCTGCTTGATAAGCAAAGTTGCGGTGATCATTTGGTACGAAATTATCCGTTGAAATAATTTCGATAACTCCATCCTCTCGAGATTCTAAGCTAATACGATCTGCCAAATCGACAGTCGTCATGACCATCTCCACTTCGTGATAATTATCTGGTCGTTTATAAAGAACATCTAATGTTAAATTAATTTTTGCAGGCGCCTTTACATAAAGCATCTTACTTCCTCCCTCATAACTACACGCAGAAACAGCCATTCATTTTTCGCGCAAGATAATTCATTTTATTTTACCATAATGAGAAAGCAAACTGAAAAAAGAACCGTTTTATAACGGTTCTCTCTCGTCAGTTGTTTTGTTGTGTTCAGCATAGGCAACCCTAGCTAAATGAAGTAAATAAATGTAAGCAACCTATTTTAGGCAAAGTAGACTACTTACGCTCTTGTTCACTGCTTGCTCTTTCCGCCATCTCAATGGCACGTTTCACCATATTACCAGCATCTCGAGCTTTAATGCCGCCCCAACCTTCTTTTTGCACAACATCATAAAATCCAAGTTCTTTGGCGATCTCTTCTTTTAAACGAGGTGACATGATACCTTTTCTAGGCATATAAACTCCTCCTTGTAACAACTGACGACATTAGTATGTCCGATAAAACGAAAAGCACTCATGTAGTTTTTGACATACATGAGTGCTCCAAAATATAGAAATAAGTACTAGAAACTATTTCGCGACAGCAGCCTTTGCTTCGTCTAAAAATGTAATCTCTACTGCCTCAGTTAAAATATCTGTGTAGCTATACGATACGCGTTTGCACGTATTGTCTTCTTGATCAAGCTCAACTACAAAAATTGCACGATATGTTTCGCGCAATATCCCTGCACACTCGATCGTTTTCTTGCGACCACCGTTTGCTTTTAACTGCAAACGTTTACCCAAATGACAATCCAACGACTTTTTAATGTCCGCTAAAGTTTTTGGCATTTTCGCTTACACCTCACTAATACCTAGTATAAGTGATACGCCCAAAAATGTCAACAAAATATAATATTTTATCAGCCCTTCATAAATGTTGTCAACTTATTTTTTTTGAAAAAATACGTTTTTTTTTCATATCACATGAAAATGTAACAAAATTTTTTACTTTGCAAAGGTTGGATAAAGAGCATCTGCAAGCTTCCCAAACTCTTGAATGGAAAGTGTTTCACCACGACGAGTTGGCTCAATATTTACAGATTCTAAAGCCTCGATGATTTTATCTTTATTGGCCTTACCATTTGGTAAACCCGATTGTAAATTATTTAAGATGGTTTTACGACGCTGTACAAATGACGCTCTTGTGACAACAAAAAGAAAATCCTCATCAATCACATTAACCGGTGGCGCATCATGCTTAATAAGACGAATAACTGCTGAATCTACATTTGGTTGTGGCATAAAAACAGTTTTCGGTACAGTCATCGCAATTTCTGCTTTCACGTAATACTGAATGGCAATCGATAATGAACCATATTCTTTTGTTCCTGGTTTCGCTGTAATACGATCCGCTACTTCTTTCTGCATCATCACCACAAAACCACGGATTGGTAGACGATCATTTAACAACTTCATTAAAATAGGCGTCGTAACATAATAGGGTAAATTAGCAACAACCATTATATCCTCAATACCTGGCATTTCTTCCTCAATTACTTTAGCAACGTCTGCTTTTAAAATATCGGAATGCACGATAGACACATTATTATATGGACTTAATGTATCGGCTAGTACTGGTAATAAACGCTGATCGATTTCAAACGATACAACCTTTTTTGCGCTGCGTGCCAAATGCTCCGTTAATGCGCCAATACCTGGACCTACTTCAATTGCACCACTGTTTTCTGTCAAATTCGCATGACTAACAATGTTTCTTAAAATGTTCGGGTCAATTAAAAAATTTTGACCTAAGCTCTTTTTAAATGAAAATCCATATTTTTTTAAAATTTCCTGTGTTCGAATGGGTGTTGCAATATCCTTATGCATTATTTTCCTCCTGATCTACCTGTGCGACAGCAGCACCAAATTGCTGTTCTGTTATTTGAAACATTTTCAATCTTTTATGAAGTTGTTTACCATTTGTTGCACCAATATTCAATATTTCACCTAGACGATCACGGCGTCTTTTCGCCAATGGATGACCGATTAAACGAGCGGTCATTAAATCTTCTAGCGTAATATCATCGGTAATGGGCTCATTGTTATTTGGCGTATAGACAAGACTTAACGCTTCGCGAATATCCTCATCTGCCGCATGCTCAATGCCTAAACCTTTACCGTTTTTTGCAATTGTTTTTGATTTTGGTAAAAAGGCATGTTTTACCCCTGAGACATGTTGCTCAATAATAGCTCGAATTCGCCGTCCTGGATAATCAGGATCTGTAAACACAATGACTCCTCGTTTATCCTGTGCATGCTGAATTCGTTTAAGCGTCTCCTCTGAAATTGCAGATCCATTTGTTTCAATAGTATCTGCTTGAACAGCTCGCTTAATGGCTGTTGTATCATCTTTTCCTTCAACGACAATGACTTCTTGAATTTGCAAAAAGGCTCCTCTTTTCTACCTTATCTTCAGACCATTTTACAACTGCCCTGTGTGATTGTACAGAAATACAAAATTAGTCGGTTCTATACGTGAAAAAAGCTTTCCCGCCAGTCAATACAGGAAAGCCAATGCTTAGTGAAAAACATTTTGTTATATTTTACAATTTTTTTAATTTAATACTTTAATACGCACTTTCTTACGTCCCCAGTTGCGGGCTTGAGCATCTGTTTGTACAAGTATATCGATCTTATTACCCTTAATTGAACCACCAGTATCCCCAGCAATAGCTGTTCCATAGCCTTCAACCCATACCTTTGAGCCAAGTTTAATAACGGATGGATCTACTGCGATTACCTTTAAGCCAGAACCTGAACGCAAGTTAATGCCAGTAGCTGATGTACCTGAACAGCCTTTACAATACGGTGTATAAGCTGTTGCCGTTACATAAAATTCTTTCCCACTAGCAGGCTCCGCTGAACCACGAGACACAGTTGTTGCGCTAGCTACTAATTTTTTTGCACCAACAGCAACTACTTGTTTCTTTGGCTCTTTTATGACGTTTTCAGATTGTAAATTTTTTGCCACAATTTTGCCGTTTTCTTTCACGACTTCATACGTTCGAGAAACTGTACCCTTCTCGCCCGTCGTGACTACTTTTTGTTTTCCTTTAAGCAAAGAAGCATCTTGCTTCTTTTCAATTGCGAAATCAATAGAGTCTTCCACTACATCGATAACCTTTTCTACGCGAACTACTGCGATTTTACTCTCTGGAGTGATAACGTCCTCCAGGTTATTCTCGACACGATCGAATTCATTAAGTTGAATTCCTTGTTGTTTTAAAAAGTTAGCGACCGTAGTCGAAGTGGACCAAACTTGTCTGTTTTCTAAACCATCGACAAGCGTTACCTGAAACGCTTTTTGAATATCGATTTTGTTATCTGCTCCTACTTCTGTATCCAAACCTTGCGCTAATGAATCATGTTCTGATACTTCGATATTTGCTTCCTTCAAAATGTCTTTCACTAGTTTTTCAGTTGTCCAAACTTTTGACTGATTTCCATCAACTGAAATTGTTACTTCTTTTGCCTGTTCCCAAGTAATTGCTAAACCATTAACAATTTTGGCATTCAGAGAGGGTGATATTTTGTCATGCGCTGCTACGTCTATATTTTGATTTTGTAATAGTTCTTCTACAGTTTTAGCATGTGTTGATACTTCAATTGCTTCTCCGTTAGCGTTAAGCGTTACGGATTTTTTAGTACCTTGATAAAGTACGAATGAAATTACTGACACAAACAGGACAAGTGAAACAATTCTTATCACTGTTTGCTTACTCCTCAATGATCCTAAGAACAAGTTTTTCATGGAATTATTTGACATGAAAAAACGCCTCCTTAATACAAAGTTGGATTATACGGACTAGATTTAGCACTGTCAACCCGAATGTATTTCAAAAAAATTTGACCATGCTATTTTAGCCAACCGCAAACACAGTATTGGAGGCACTTTAGCTAGTTAAACGTCAATCCTAAAAAATTTTTTTGCATTGGCAGTCGTTACATTGGCAACTTCCTCAATTGGTATTTCTTTTAAACGTGCAATTTCTTCTGCAACTAATGGCACCAATGCTGGTTCATTACGTTTACCACGATAAGGATGTGGAGCTAGATATGGCGCGTCTGTTTCGATCATCAAGTGCTCTAAAGGTATCTCTGTTGCTACTTCTTTCGGCATGCGAGCATTTTTAAAAGTCACCGGTCCGCCAAGACTAATCATAAAATTCATTGCGATGCATTGACGTGCTGTTTCTACACTTCCGCTATAGCAATGCATAACGCCTCCAACAGAAGCAGCATTCTCTTCACGTAAAATATCCACAACATCTGCTGTCGCATCTCGATTATGAATGATAATTGGTAAATTTACTTTTTGCGCTAAATGAATTTGCTTGCGAAAAAGAGCTTGCTGAACATCCTTTGGTGATTTATCCCAGTAATAATCTAAACCTGTTTCACCAATTCCAACGACTTTAGGATGTGCTGCCAATTCCTCAATCCATTGTAAATCTTCTTCAGTGCAATCAATAGCATCTACTGGATGCCAACCAATCACACCATAAATAAAATCGTATTGTTCTACTAATTCCATTGTTTTTTCAATCGTTTTACGATCAAAACCTACAACTACCATGGTTTCAACCTTTGCTTCAAGAGCTCGATCTATGACTTCTTGTAAGTCTTCTTGATACTGCTCTGCATTCAAATGTACATGTGTATCGATAAACATTGTCATTCCCCTAACCTTGATTTTATTAAAGATTATTATTTCATATTTTTCATCTGCATTACAATTTTGTTACAAACAAATTAGTATTGTGACAATACACTTATAAATATTCGGCAAAACTATTACCATGTACCTAAAATTCGTCAATTTACGCGTTGCATAAGTTATAGTAAAATAACTTTTAGCCGAATAATAGTCCAAATTTAGAATGGCCTACTGAATATTTTCTACTCAACAGGCCATACTGCATTTTTTATTTTACTTTTGCACCATTTTCAAGTTTTGGATCAACAGAGGCTAGCTTTAAAATTCCATCTTTTTCACCCGCTAAAATCATCCCTTGTGATAATTCACCACGTAATTTTACAGGTTTCAAATTTGCAACAACAATCACTTTTTGTCCGACTAGCTCTTCCGCAGTATAATACTTAGCAATTCCCGAAACTACTTGGCGTTGCTCATATCCAAGGTCAACTTGAAGCTTTAATAATTTATCCGCTTTCGGAATCGGTTCACATGCTGTAACCGTTGCCACACGTAAGTCTACTTTCATAAAATCATCAATAGATATTTCTGGAATTTCTGGAATTTCCACAACTTTTGATTCTGTGCTTGGTTCTTCTTCTTGAGAAGTTTTTACAGAGCCGCGCATTTCTTCACGAATGTAAGTAATTTCAATTTCACTATCTAAACGTGGGAAAATTGGTGTACCTTTTTCTACCACTTTAATGTTTGCTGGAATAGTATTACCGAATGTTTCAATTGTTTCCCATGATAAAAATTTGTCGTCTAATCCTAATTGTTGCAATATGCGTGTCGGTGTAGATGTCATAAATGGTTGTAACATAACGGCAATATGATGTAAACTCTCTGCCAAATTCCGCATAACAGCCCCTAATTTTGGCTTATCTGCTTCTTCTTTTGCAAGTACCCAAGGCTGTGTTTCATCAATGTATTTATTTGTACGAGATACTAGTGTCCAAAGGTCAGCTAATACAACACTAAATTGCATTTTTTCCATACTTTCTTCATATTTAATACGTACAGTTTCTGCATGCACTTTTAATGCCTCATCAAATTCTGTCGATTGAAGATTTTCTGTAGGAATATTGCCATCAAAATACTTATTAATCATAGAAATTGTACGGTTTAATAAATTACCTAAATCATTAGCTAAATCAAAATTTGTTCGCTCCACAAATGATTCTGGTGAAAATACGCCATCTGAGCCAAATGGTAACTCTCTTAATAGGAAGTAACGTGTTGCATCTAATCCATAACGTTCGATTAACATTTCAGGATAGATAACATTTCCTTTTGATTTCGACATTTTTCCGTCTTTCATCATAATAAATCCATGCGCGAACACTTTTTTAGGTAATGGTAAATCAAGAGCCATTAAGAATATCGGCCAATAGATTGTATGGAAACGTACGATATCTTTTCCTACAACATGTACATCGGCTGGCCAATATTTATTAAATAACGTTTCATCTTCTGATAAGTAACCTAAAGAGGTAATATAATTTGTTAACGCATCTACCCAAACGTAAATTACGTGTTTTGGATCTCCCGGTACTTTAATGCCCCAATCAAATGAAGTTCGTGAAACTGATAAATCTTCAAGCCCTGGTTTAATAAAGTTATTAATCATTTCGTTTTTACGAGATTCCGGTTCGATGAATTCTAAATTTTCTTCATAATAAGCGAGTAGGCGATCTGCGTATTTCTTCATATTAAAGAAGTAAGATTCTTCTTTAACTTTGTGTACAGCGCGACCACAGTCTGGACACTTTCCATCTTCTAATTGCGTTTCAGTAAAGAATGACTCACAAGGGGTACAGTACCACCCTTCATACTCACCTTTATAAATATCGCCGTTGTCTAAAAACTTTTGGAAAATCTTTTCGACAGTTTTCTTATGACGTTCTTCCGTTGTTTGAATGAAATCATCATAAGAAATATCCATTAATGCCCAAAGTTTTTTCGCTGCCTCGGCAATCTCATTTACATATTCTTGAGGATGCTTGCCAGCTTCTGCAGCTTTTTCTTGAATCTTTTGTCCGTGCTCGTCCATCCCAGTTAAGAAACGTACATCATAGCCACGTAAACGTTTGTAACGTGCAATCGTATCAGACGCTACTGTCGTATACGCAGTACCAATATGAAATTTTCCACTTGGATAGTAAATCGGGGTTGTTATATAGAATGTTTTGTTTTGTTCGCTCACGAGAACTGCCTCCAATGTTTCACAGTATAATATCTATTCTATCGAAGTACGAAATTCGTTTCAATGAAAGTTTATCGAATGCGAAAAATGTCGAATATTATATTAATCCATTTAATGTCTTTTATAAGAAGCTTTTTTACTATAAAATAAAATCTATAATAAAAACCTTTTAAAAACGTACAAATAACAGTTTTCTCCTCAAAAATTTTTACAAACAAGAAATAATTACTGTATTAATTAATTGACGTTTATGGCATTACTTGGTATGATAACTATCAGACAAGGAAATTATGTCGAAATTTGACGAAACACAAATATAACTTTTACTTATAGGAGGAAAAATAATTATGAAATCAACAGGTATTGTTCGTAAAGTCGATGAATTAGGTCGTGTGGTAATTCCAATCGAACTTCGTCGTACATTAGGTATCGCTGAAAAGGACGCTTTAGAAATCTACGTAGATGATGACAAAATCATCCTAAAAAAATATATGCCAAACATGACTTGTGCTGTTACTGGTGAAGTTTCTGATGATAACTTCCGTCTAGTTGGAGGCAAATTAATTTTAAGCCCTGAAGGCGCAGAAATGCTGATGAAAGAAATCCAATCTAGCTTAAAAAAATAAACCCTTTCCTGCACCTAAATCGACAACAGCGGTTTAGGTGTTTTTATTATTTAATAAAAATTTCTTTTTATAATGGTAAAGTATTATATATACTTCCCATATAATGTCCATGTCAGACCTCTTTTAATAAGATTACTCGCTTTTACAATTATTATCAATTTAAACATTTGCATTTTAATAAGGATAATCATTCTCAATCGTTATAATTTGGTAAATATTGTTTATTGCGAATAAAAAAGATTGCCTCCGTGGAGACAACCTTTTCATACTCACTCACTATGGTATTCGTTATAAATATCACGCTTCGCTACTTGGCGCAGTTTCGCTACCTCTTTTATTGCTTCCTTAGAAGTAACGCCTGATTCGGCAATAATATAATCGACATGTTCCACAACATTCATGTCAATCCAATATACATCTTCTTGCATATCTTCTTCTGCATTTTGATTTCCTTCTAAAACAATACAAAATTCTCCACGGATTTCTTCGGTTTGAGACCATTCCATCGCTTCTGATATAGTACCACGAAGAAACTCCTCGAATTTTTTTGTCAGTTCACGCGCCAGCACAATGCGGCGATTACCAAGAATTAATTCCATATCCTTTAGTGTTTCTTTTAAACGATGGGGAGCCTCGTAAAATAAGATGGTTTCTTGTCTTTTTTTTAATTGCTCTAATTGTTGTCGTCTCTCTTTTTTTCCACGATTTAAAAACCCGTAAAAGAAAAAGGGTTGTGGTGTTAAACCAGAAGCAATTAAAGCAGAAATTGCGGCATTTGCACCTGGAATTGGTACTACAGCTATTCCTTCGGCAATTGCCTTACTCACAATATCTGCCCCTGGGTCCGAAATACAAGGTAAACCAGCATCACTTACTAATGCCACTGTCTTTCCTTGACGTAAAAAACTTAGTAACTTCTCTCCCCCGGCATCAATATTATGTTCGTGATAACTTACAAGTGGTGTTTCAATATCAAAATAGTTGCAAAGCTTCTTTGTATTCCGTGTATCTTCAGCAGCGATCACATCCGCTTCCTTTAAAATACGTAGTGCACGTACACTCATATCCTCTAAATTGCCAATGGGTGTTGCTACAAGATATAAATGTCCTTGATGATCGTGCATCGTACTTTTTTGTGATTTCACGATTTATCCCTCCCTATATAGTTCGTTTTTTGCGCCCGTGTTAACTGCTTAAAAGCATATTCTGCCCGCATCGCTTCTTGTTTTGTGTCGAAAGCTTCGACATAAATACATTCAACTGGTCCTCTAGCCCGTGTATATTTGGCACCTTTTCCTGCATTATGTGCGGCAACACGTTTTTCTACATTATTTGTATAACCTGCGTAATAAGTCTTGTCCGCACATTCTAACACATAAAAGAAATGACTATTCGTTTTGTCCATAAAGCATTGCTCTCACTTCGGCTGTATATTCATTATTTGAATCATAGACATACAGTGGGGGTAATATTTTCAAATCTGGTTTACCATCCTTTATTGCTTCTATTAATAAAGTATTGGCTTCCTTCCCTACTTTCGGATAAATCAGTTGCATGCGTTTTGGTTCTAATCGATTTGCTCGCATAGCTGTGACAATATCCAATAAGCGACCAGGGCGATGTACAAATGCTGCTTTTCCACCTTGTTTTAATAATCTACTTGCCGATTGCACTGCTTCATCGAGTGTTAAATGTAACTCATGTCGTGCTATCGCGTAATGTTCGGATAAATTTTTATCACTTGCTTCATGCGCTAAAAAATATGGCGGATTACAAGTCACTACATCATATTTTTCTATTCCTAATTGAGATGGAATTTCCTTTACATCCCCAAGTACCATATTGATTTGTTGCGCTAGGTTATTATACCGAATACTTCGCTCTGCCATATCAAATAAACGAGGCTGTAATTCTACACCCGTAATATGCCCTTTCGTTCTAGCACTTAAAAATAACGGAATAACACCATTGCCTGAGCATAAATCCACTATTTCCCCTTTATGATAAGGTACATTGACAAATTTCGAAAGTAACACTGCATCCAATGAGAAAGAAAAGACAGATGGGCTTTGAATAATACGTAAATTCTCTGCCAACAAATAATCTAACCTTTCATCATCCTTCAACCAATTTTCCATGAGCCTTCCTCCTACTATACAAAACAAAAGACTGATACCACCGAAGCGGGAATCAGTCTTATATTACACATTTTGCTTATTTAAAAATGATAGACAAAACAGACAATCTTCACCTTTACGTGAACTTCCAAAATGAACATGACAAACGTGGAAGCCCTCTTGGTATAGACGTGCTAAGTTATCATATCCCTCGCCAATATCTAATGGATTCTCTTTCTTCTCATCTGTAGCCTGTACGGTGTTCTCTTTAGAAAGTAGTTCTTCTAGACGTGTACGAAGGTGATGATTTTCTGTTTCGAGTGCCTTATGTTCTTCCATCATTAACGCTACAAATTGCTTCAATGCACCAAATTGCGCCTGCATTGCTTCGAGCTGTTGTTCGAACTCCATAACGGTATCTAAGAAATTACGGTCCTTCACCCAAGCCACCTCGTTAAATTCTCTATCTTATATAAGATTTTTTTCGCATGCTAGCAGTTCTTCGAGCGTATACTCAACCGTGCGCTCTTGCTCCTGTAAATATACTTGAATAAGTCTCTCTAGCACATTTAAACCAACAACTCTCCCACTGCCATCTGGTGTCATTGTCATTTCACCAATATCCGGCATACCCTCTTTTGCTTCTTCGTATTCATCGTTTTCATACTTCAAGCAGCACATTAAACGACCACATAACCCAGATATTTTAGATGGGTTTAAAGATAAATTCTGATCTTTTGCCATTTTAATAGACACCGGATCAAAATCACCTAAAAATGTTGAACAGCATAGCATTCGGCCACAAGGACCAATACCACCTAATAATTTTGCTTCATCTCGAACACCAATTTGGCGGAGCTCGATACGCGTTCTAAAAACAGATGCTAAATCTTTTACTAAATCCCTGAAGTCAACACGACCTTCTGCCGTAAAGTAAAAGATTATTTTATTGCGATCAAATGTATATTCAACATCAACAAGTTTCATCTCTAGTTTATGTTCTATAATTTTTGCATTTGCTAGCTCAAATGCACGTTTTGACTCTATCGCATTTTCTTCAACTTGAATACGATCACGTTCATCTGCTGGTCGTAGTACTTGTTTAAGTGGCAATACGACATCATTTTCCCCTACTACTTTTTGAGGGACAACTACTTTCCCGTATTCTACACCACGAGCTGTCTCTACAATGACATATTGACTGTCCTCTAGTAGAAATGATGCTGGATCGAAATAATATATTTTACCCGCCTTTTTAAAGCGGATTCCTACTACATTATACAAATGTATATCCCTCCTGCAGATTTAGCATTAGCTGCTCCATCAATAACGTCCTATTCATGTTACGCTGTAAAGATGCACGCGCCTGTAAAATGGACTCCATTTGACTAGATAGGCGTTCAAAAGTCGAATGTAACGCAGCTTCTTTAAAAGTCTGTAACATGTCTGGATAAGTACAAGCTGCTTCGGGATTAGCTTTTATTGACACTATATCACGGTAAGCAAATAGTAGTAAATCCAATGCTTGCTCCATTTCGCTTTTTTCCTTAAATAGTGGCAACCATTCCTCATGTACAACTATCATAGCTTCATGTACATTTTGGCGAATTGCCTCTACTAATTTTAACACTGTTTTTCGAGCCTGTGCAAACTGCTCATCTTTTGCTAAAAAAATAGCGGTTTCGAGCTCGTTCGTCATCATGCTAACCGTAGAAGCCATGGAGTGGGGAACGTCATTTTCTTGCAAATGCTTTAACAACAATTGACGCGGCATCTTTTGAAACTTAATATGCTGACAGCGCGAACGAATAGTAGGTAATATTGATTGCATCTGCTCTGTTAACAAAATAGCCGTAACTTCTCCATCGGGTTCCTCTAAAAATTTTAAAATCATATTAGCAGATGCTATATTTAAACGATCCGCATGATGCAGAACGTAAATTTTACGTCCTTGCTCAACACCCATCATTTTCATCTCAGAAATAAGATCACGTATTTGATCAATTTTAATAAATTGACCTTCCGGATAGATTTCGTGAATATTCGGATGATTTCCCGAATCAACACGTCTGCAATTTCGACATGTTTCACATGGAACATTTTCATGTGGATGTTCACATAGCATTAATTTTACAAAAAAATGCATAATATCCACTTTCCCTGTTCCTTTTTCGCCATCAAAAATGTATGCATGGGCTAATCTATTTTTGTCAAAAATCGTTTGAAGCTGCTTCATTACGACTGGCTGTAGTGTGAAAAGCTCTTCAACATTCTTCGCCATTTTTTATTATATTCCTTCCTATATCTATAAAGCCTTTTGGACTTGTACATGTAAATTTATTTTTGGTAGAAGCAACGCTTTACCAATTGTGATAGTAAGGAGTCCTACTGATCAAATTTGAAAAAAGCCCGCGCCTACAAGTGAACAAGACACGGGTTTTACATATATAAATTAATTAATAGACCTTTAATCTCGCCAATTTTGTCAAGAAGGTCAATCGCTTCCTTTTCTTCATCTAAAATATCTTGTGCAAGCTCCACAAGACGCGTATCAATTGTCTCAATGATTTTCAATCGTCTTCCTTCACCAAAACGATTCCATGTATGCGATTGTTTTAATTCCATACCATGCTCTACAGTTTCCTGTAAGAAACGCTTCACAAGCATTTTAAAACGAGCAAGCTCTCGCAAATTACGGGATCTTGCGACACGGTCACCAGCAGTTGAAATATCCCCCAACAATCGTGTTAGTTGTTCGGTTTGCAATTTGGAGCCTTGCTTGACGACCATATCACCAAATCGGTTATTTTGATTATTATTTTGTAGAGGCTCCTTACGATTAGTATTGATCCCGACACGTATATCTTGATTGATCTTCAAGCTTCATTCGCCCCCAATTGCTTTATTATCAATGTCATCTATAGTTATGAATTTTTACTGCCAGTTTGGCAATGCTCACTAAATATTAAATACTGTTAAAAGTGGTGAAATTGTTCGATTGGTAAAACAAAGACGGTAGCGCCCCCTACCTCTACCTCCACTGGATATGGGATATAGGAATCTGCATTACCACCTAATGGCGATACGGGTGCAACCAATTGTTCCCGTGCTCGACAATTATCACGGATAATATCTAAAACTTTGGGTATGAGAGAGTCTTCTGTTCCAATTAGAAACGTCGTATTACCAGAGCGTAAAAAACCCCCTGTACTCGCTAATTTTGTTGCGCGAAACTGATTTTTCGTTAAAGCATTCGATAAGCGGCTACTATCCTGATCTTGTACAACAGCTACGACTAACTTCATTCGCACTCACCCCTTTATATAATTGGCCTTGATAGAATTTATTCAAAACAGCAACATCTACTAACAATTTCAATCCACACTTAGAACGAAAAGGACGCTAACAACATTTATGTTAAAAAATCTTTGCGACAATTTGTCTTTGTTTATACGCGTATTAGATGAAAGTAGGCACATTGCATTCTTCTTAGCACTTATAAGGTAAAGTTTTCTTTTATCCGATGCAGTAAATGGGTCATCAGATGTTACCATTATATCACAATATGGTAGTTAACTTCATGTTTTTACTGCATTGCCTTATACACTATTGCCCATACATCTTCAACTACATGCTCCATACTTTGGTCGGCATTAATAACTCTTATACGTTCTGGATATCGTTTTACTAATTGTAAATATCCCTCACGCACCTTTTGATGAAAGGCCTAGCTTTCAACATCAAGGCGGTTTACTTCACGATCCCCATGTGCGTGTATACGCGCTAAACCAACCTCTGGTGAAATATCAAATAGGATAGTTAAATCGGGTAATTTTTTCCCAATTGCAAATTCATTAATTGATAGTACTTCATCTACACCGATGCCACGTGCATATCCTTGGTAAGCTAACGATGAATCAATAAATCGATCACAAATAACCATTTTCCCAGCATCTAAAGCAGGACGTACTTTTTCAAAGTAATGCTGACTTCTCGCTGCTGCGTACAACAATGCTTCCGTCCGTTCATCCATTGCTGTGTGCGCGGGATTTAAAATGATTGTTCGAATTTTTTCGGCGATTTCAATGCCTCCAGGTTCTCTCGTTGCTAAAACATCTATATTTTCTTGTGCTAATCGTTCAGCTATTTTTTTAATTATGGTTGTTTTCCCGGCACCTTCTGGACCTTCAAATGTAATAAATAAATTGCAATTCATGCTGTTATTGCCTCCAACTATTTAATGACCTCGATCATTTTTTCCTCTAACCTGTGATTTCCTTGAAATGTTGCACCTGTTGCAAGTAATTCCTCTAACTGACTTAGTTTAGCCACCGTAATTTTTTCTCCTGGAACGAGTAATGGGATGCCAGGAGGGTAAGGAATAATCATACTTGCAGCCGTACGTCCCATTGTCCGCATGTAGGGTAGCCATTCCTTCTTCATATTTGCAATTTCATCAAATGAATATGCTGGTTCCGTAATAGCCGTGAAACTATAGGCATTGTGCGAAACGGCTTGTATTTCTGTTTTTTCAGTGTTTAATAATGCTGTCACAGCCTCTTTTATACGAACACGAATCTCTGCAAATGGAAAGCTATACCCTTGTTTTAAAAGTGGCAATACAAGTAATACCTGATGAGCATCGGCAAGCTCTGCATATACCTGCTTCGCTTCTAATGCTTCCTGTAGTTGATAGCCACTATAACCTTTAACACGAAGCAATAACTTTATAGGGTCATCTACCTCGATGACTTCAAGCGAACCAATTGAACGTAATGCATCGACCCATTGATTTTTTTTCTCTATTATATATGCACCATCGCTCTCCATATATGTCTGTATATAATAGCGTGCATCATCCAAAGAAGCTAACAATATATAAGATGGACTGCTGGATTGTAACATGCGTAAATAGTGATGGATACTATCAACATTCACTAATTGTGAGTTCACATGCATAAAAGAAGCCATGGTCATAGCGGGCAATGTTTTGTGCGCTGACTGCACAACAACATCCGCGCCGAAGGTTAAAGCAGATGGCTGGAATAAAGAACAAGCATTAAAATGAGCCCCGTGCGCTTCATCTACTAAAACGGGAATGTTTTTTTCATGACAATATGCTATTTGCTGCGATAGTTCTTTAGATATCATACCGTAATATGTTGGATACGTTAAAACCACTGCCTTAACGTCTGGATACTCATCAACTGCCTGTTTTAGATCGTGATAGGAAACATGTGTTGCAGTTAATGTTCGGTCGTCCCAAAGTGGAGAAACATAAACAGCCTTTGCTCCAACAAGCTCAATTGCATGAAAAATAGATTTATGAGCATTACGTTGTACAATGATCGTATCGCCTCTTTTACATGTAGCATATATCATCGCTAAATTCCCAACTGTTGAGCCACCTACTAAAAAAAAGCTTTTCGTCGCACCATATGTTTCAGCTAGTAAATTTTCAGCCTCTAATATCATTCCCTCAGGATAGTGCAAGTCATCCATTCCTGTTAACTCTGTTACATCGTAGCGCATAACATCTTTAAAAGCCTGTGGTAAGCGAGAAAATTCTCCATGTTTATGCCCTGGTACATGAAAGGATATATTTTGTTGTTGTCGAAAACGCTCTAAACCTTCTACAATTGGCTTTTTCTTTTGCAAAACAAGACACCCTTTTTCGTTTATTATATTCTTTAATTATACGGGATTATGGCACGATAAAAAAGCTATCCTATAAAATAGGATAGCTTAAGATTTAAGATGCAAGAATAACCATAAAACAGCATTTGGTTTTCATTCCAACTGCTACAACGATTCAAAAAGTACCAATAATTTAGTTGGGACAGCAAAATGCAGAAACTTCTCTCTTATTCCTAAAAAAGAATGGCCCCTCTCAATATAGCAAATTCTTTAAGTATCTCTTTTTCATCACTTTCACCATTTACAATACCTCTATCTATTTCTTACCGTCTCTATTGATGTATGATGTCACCCATTCTCCAATAGTTTTCTCAGGTTAACGATACACATGCTCATACTTTTTGGGCTAAGCAACTAATCATGATATTACAATGTGTGATTGTTTCTTTAGCGCTTTGGATACGTTAGGATTTCAAATAAAAAAAGACTGAAGATTTCTCTTCGGTCTTTTTAAGTTGCCTAGCGACGTCCTACTCTCACAGGGGGAAGCCCCCAACTACCATCGGCGCTAAAGAGCTTAACTTCCGTGTTCGGTATGGGAACGGGTGTGACCTCTTTGCCATCATCACTAGACTATTTACGGCTTTCAATATACATCGTATTTCTTTGTCAGCTTCATTCGTTCAGTCAGTCACGTACAGACGTACGCTCCTTCCTTCTCTCAATCGCTTCCGCGAACTACTCGTATCTTGTAACCCTTTTATGAAAGGTTGTTCTTTCAAAACTGGATAAACGGTGCATTGAATGTTTCAAACTTTTTGGTTAAGTCCTCGATCGATTAGTATTCGTCAGCTCCATGTGTCACCACACTTCCACCTCGAACCTATCTACCTCATCGTCTTTGAGGGATCTTACTTACTTGCGTAATGGGAAATCTCATCTTGAGGGGGCTTCATGCTTAGATGCTTTCAGCACTTATCCCGTCCACACATAGCTACCCAGCGATGCCTTTGGCAAGACAACTGGTACACCAGCGGTGTGTCCATCCCGGTCCTCTCGTACTAAGGACAGCTCCTCTCAAATTTCCTACGCCCACGACGGATAGGGACCGAACTGTCTCACGACGTTCTGAACCCAGCTCGCGTACCGCTTTAATGGGCGAACAGCCCAACCCTTGGGACCGACTACAGCCCCAGGATGCGATGAGCCGACATCGAGGTGCCAAACCTCCCCGTCGATGTGGACTCTTGGGGAGATAAGCCTGTTATCCCCGGGGTAGCTTTTATCCGTTGAGCGATGGTACCTTCCATGCGGAACCACCGGATCACTAAGCCCGTCTTTCGACCCTGCTCGACTTGTAGGTCTCGCAGTCAAGCTCCCTTGTGCCTTTACACTCTACGAATGATTTCCAACCATTCTGAGGGAACCTTTGGGCGCCTCCGTTACCTTTTAGGAGGCGACCGCCCCAGTCAAACTGTCCGCCTGACACTGTCTCCTGCCCCGCTAAGGGGCATGGGTTAGAATTTCAATACAACCAGGGTAGTATCCCACCGACGCCTCCTTCGAAGCTGGCGCTCCGAGATCTCTGGCTCCTACCTATCCTGTACAAGTTGTACCAAAATTCAATATCAGGCTACAGTAAAGCTCCACGGGGTCTTTCCGTCCTGTCGCGGGTAACCTGCATCTTCACAGGTACTATAATTTCACCGAGTCTCTCGTTGAGACAGTGCCCAGATCGTTACGCCTTTCGTGCGGGTCGGAACTTACCCGACAAGGAATTTCGCTACCTTAGGACCGTTATAGTTACGGCGCCGTTTACTGGGGCTTCAATTCGCAGCTTCGCTTGCGCTAACCACTCCTCTTAACCTTCCAGCACCGGGCAGGCGTCAGCCCCTATACGTCACCTTACGGTTTTGCAGAGACCTGTGTTTTTGCTAAACAGTCGCCTGGCCTATTCACTGCGGCTCTCATGCGCTTGCACGCTCAAGAGCACCCCTTCTCCCGAAGTTACGGGGTCATTTTGCCGAGTTCCTTAACGAGAGTTCTCTCGCACACCTTAGGATTCTCTCCTCGACTACCTGTGTCGGTTTGCGGTACGGGCACCTCTCACCTCGATAGAGGCTTTTCTTGGCAGTGTGAAATCAGGAACTTCGTCCATACGGACTCGCCATCACAGCTCAACGTTACAGTGTGCGGATTTGCCTACACACACGCCTTACTGCTTGGACGCGCACAACCAACGGCGCGCTTACCCTATCCTACTGCGTCCCCCCATTTCTCAAACGGTGAGGAGGTGGTACAGGAATATCAACCTGTTGTCCATCGCCTACGCCTATCTACCTCGGCTTAGGTCCCGACTAACCCTGAGCGGACGAGCCTTCCTCAGGAAACCTTAGTCATACGGTGGACGGGATTCTCACCCGTCTTTCGCTACTCATACCGGCATTCTCACTTCTAAGCGCTCCACCAGTCCTTCCGGTCTGACTTCAACGCACTTAGAACGCTCTCCTACCACTGACATCGTAGATGTCAATCCACAGCTTCGGTGAATCGTTTAGCCCCGATACATTTTCGGCGCAGCGTCACTCGACCAGTGAGCTATTACGCACTCTTTAAATGATGGCTGCTTCTAAGCCAACATCCTGGTTGTCTGTGCAACGCCACATCCTTTTCCACTTAACGATTACTTTGGGACCTTAGCTGGTGGTCTGGGCTGTTTCCCTTTTGACTACGGATCTTATCACTCGCAGTCTGACTCCCGTGTATAAATATCTGGCATTCGGAGTTTGTCTGAATTCGGTAAACCGGGATGGCCCCTAGTCCAAACAGTGCTCTACCTCCAGTATTCTCATCACGAGGCTAGCCCTAAAGCTATTTCGGAGAGAACCAGCTATCTCCAAGTTCGATTGGAATTTCTCCGCTACCCACACCTCATCCCCGCACTTTTCAACGTGCGTGGGTTCGGCCTCCAGTAAGTGTTACCTCACCTTCACCCTGGACATGGGTAGATCACCTGGTTTCGGGTCTACGACCACGTACTAATTCGCCCTATTCAGACTCGCTTTCGCTGCGGCTCCGCCTTCTAAAGCTTAACCTCGCACGTAATCGTAACTCGCCGGTTCATTCTACAAAAGGCACGCTATCACCCATTAACGGGCTCTAACTACTTGTAGGCACACGGTTTCAGGATCTCTTTCACTCCCCTTCCGGGGTGCTTTTCACCTTTCCCTCACGGTACTGGTTCACTATCGGTCACTAGGTAGTATTTAGCCTTGGGAGATGGTCCTCCCGGATTCCGACGGAATTTCACGTGTTCCGCCGTACTCAGGATCCACTCTGGAGGGAACGAACTTTCGACTACAGGGCTTTTACCTGCTCTGGCGGACCTTTCCAAGTCGCTTCATCTAACTCATTCCTTTGTAACTCCGTATAGAGTGTCCTACAACCCCAAGAGGCAAGCCTCTTGGTTTGGGCTCTTCCCGTTTCGCTCGCCGCTACTCAGGGAATCGATTTTTCTTTCTCTTCCTCCAGGTACTTAGATGTTTCAGTTCCCTGGGTCTGCCTTCAAGACGCTATGTATTCACGTCAAGATACTACGCGATTAAACGTAGTGGGTTCCCCCATTCGGAAATCTCCGGATCAAAGCTCACTTACAGCTCCCCGAAGCATATCGGTGTTAGTGCCGTCCTTCTTCGGCTCCTAGTGCCAAGGCATTCGCCGTGCGCCCTTAATAACTTAACCTAGTTATTAAGCCTATAAAAAACTTAAAAAATAAATGTGTTTGTTACAATTTCAATGTCGTTTTATCCAGTTTTCAAAGAACAAGTTTTGAAGTATTTCATCGTAATGATGAACCTTCAAAACTGAACGCAAAACGTAATCTTACAAACCCAAGGTTTGTATTCCGAAAATATCCTTAGAAAGGAGGTGATCCAGCCGCACCTTCCGATACGGCTACCTTGTTACGACTTCACCCCAATCATCTATCCCACCTTCGGCGGCTGGCTCCAAAAGGTTACCTCACCGACTTCGGGTGTTACAAACTCTCGTGGTGTGACGGGCGGTGTGTACAAGGGAACGTATTCACCGCGGCATGCTGATCCGCGATTACTAGCGATTCCGGCTTCATGTAGGCGAGTTGCAGCCTACAATCCGAACTGAGAACGACTTTATCGGATTAGCTCCCTCTCGCGAGTTGGCAACCGTTTGTATCGTCCATTGTAGCACGTGTGTAGCCCAGGTCATAAGGGGCATGATGATTTGACGTCATCCCCACCTTCCTCCGGTTTGTCACCGGCAGTCACCTTAGAGTGCCCAACTAAATGATGGCAACTAAGATCAAGGGTTGCGCTCGTTGCGGGACTTAACCCAACATCTCACGACACGAGCTGACGACAACCATGCACCACCTGTCACCGTTGTCCCCGAAGGGAAAACCATATCTCTACAGTGGTCAACGGGATGTCAAGACCTGGTAAGGTTCTTCGCGTTGCTTCGAATTAAACCACATGCTCCACCGCTTGTGCGGTACCCCGTCAATTCCTTTGAGTTTCAGTCTTGCGACCGTACTCCCCAGGCGGAGTGCTTAATGCGTTAGCTGCAGCACTAAGGGGCGGAAACCCCCTAACACTTAGCACTCATCGTTTACGGCGTGGACTACCAGGGTATCTAATCCTGTTTGCTCCCCACGCTTTCGCGCCTCAGTGTCAGTTACAGACCAGATAGTCGCCTTCGCCACTGGTGTTCCTCCAAATCTCTACGCATTTCACCGCTACACTTGGAATTCCACTATCCTCTTCTGCACTCAAGTCTCCCAGTTTCCAATGACCCTCCACGGTTGAGCCGTGGGCTTTCACATCAGACTTAAGAAACCACCTGCGCGCGCTTTACGCCCAATAATTCCGGACAACGCTTGCCACCTACGTATTACCGCGGCTGCTGGCACGTAGTTAGCCGTGGCTTTCTAATAAGGTACCGTCAAGGTACAGCCAGTTACTACTGTACTTGTTCTTCCCTTACAACAGAGTTTTACGAACCGAAATCCTTCTTCACTCACGCGGCGTTGCTCCATCAGGCTTTCGCCCATTGTGGAAGATTCCCTACTGCTGCCTCCCGTAGGAGTCTGGTAGTGTCTCAGTCCCAGTGTGGTAGATCACCCTCTCAGGTCGGCTACGCATCGTTGCCTTGGTGAGCCGTTACCTCACCAACTAGCTAATGCGCCGCGGTCATCCTATAGCGACAGCCGAAACCGTCTTTCAGTATTGTCCCATGAGGGACAAAAGATTATTCGGTATTAGCCCCGGTTTCCCGGAGTTATCCCAAACTATAGGGTAGGTTGCCCACGTGTTACTCACCCGTCCGCCGCTAACGTCAAAGGAGCAAGCTCCTTCTCTGTTCGCTCGACTTGCATGTATTAGGCACGCCGCCAGCGTTCGTCCTGAGCCAGGATCAAACTCTCCATAAAAGAAATTTGATTAGCTCAAATTGTTTTGCTGGCATCAATTTTGATGTCCAAAATTTTGTTTTGTTCACTAACGAAGTTAGCTAGTAAAAACTATATTGATTACGTTTTGCTTGTTCAGTTTTCAAGGTTCATTTTGTCGCCGCTTGTTTCAGCAACTCTTATATAATACCATCTTTTCAAATCGATGTCAACAATTTATTTTAAATTGTTTTTTGTTTTATAATTAAGTTGTTTCAGTTGTTATCTTAACGACTCTTATTACTATATCACAATATTTATAGTTTGCAAGCCTTTTATAAAAATAATATTAAAAAAGTGATTCCTAGTACACCTGGAATGCCCAACAATGCAATTGTGAAAACGGAAAACAGGTTAATTGGTACATTATAACCGCTATAACCAACACCTAAATGAATAATGAATAATAATAAAAATGCAAATGCAAATCGGAACCAAAATACTGATAGTCCTTCTAATACTTTACCCAATTTAATGTGTCTTCCTACTATATAAAGAAAAAGAAGCGCTACAGGAACACAAATACTCACAATTACAGTCCACGGCATATGCTTGCCCCCTTCGATCATAATTATGTAATTTTATGATTCCTATAGCACGTCTATAACTCTACAATCATTATTTTATTAGTACTCGTCGAATTCTAGCTTCTTTAAATAAATAAAAATGAATACTCTCTGCTGCTTTTCGCTGAGCAATAACTTCTAAATCATAATCATTTAATAATTCTTCAATCAATTTTGCTTGTTGTAAATCTTCTTTTGTTTGTTTAATGAGATTAACAAGCTTTTCGTCAAATTCTCTTTTTAGCTTTCCTTTATTGCGGAAGAACATTTCAATCCCTCACTCATAACTCTCGGCGGCCTTCCATTGCCTTCGATAACGTTACTTCATCAGCATATTCTAAATCTCCACCTACTGGTAATCCGTGCGCAATGCGTGTTGTGCGGATGCCAGATGGTTTAACAAGACGAGAGATATACATAGCCGTCGCTTCACCTTCAATAGTAGAATTGGTTGCTAAAATAAGCTCCTGCACCGTTTCATCTTGTAAGCGTACTAACAGTGAGGCTACATTAATATCCTCTGGGCCTATACCATCCATAGGTGAAATAGCCCCCTGTAACACATGGTACTTACCATGGTAATCACGCATTTTTTCCATTGCAATAACGTCCTTTGTATCTTGTACAACGCAAATTACTGAGGCATCGCGTTGTTTATCGGTACAAATATGACATGGGTCTACATCGGTAATATTGCCACAAACAGAGCAATAACTTAAATTACGTTTTGCATCTATTAAAGCTTTGGAAAAAGAAAGAACGTCATCTTCTTTCATTGTTAACACAAAAAACGCCAGTCGGGCTGCGGTTTTTGGCCCGATACCTGGCAATTTCATAAAACTATCGATTAATTTTGATATTGGTTCTGGGTAATACATATTGTTACCTCCTAGAATGGAAGGTTCATGCCTTGCGTAAATTTACCCATTGTTGCATTTGTTTTTTCTTCTACTTTTTTAAGTGCTTCATTCGTTGCAACAACAATTAAATCTTGTAACATTTCGATATCGTCAGGATCTACTACTGAAGTATCAAGATTCACTTCTACTACTTCACGTTGACCTGTAACTGTTACTTTCACCATACCGCCGCCAGCAACACCTTCAAATTGTTCAGCATTTAAAGCTTCTTGAGCTTCCATCATTTCTTTTTGCATTTTTTGCATTTTTTTCATCATGCCTTGCATATTTCCCATTCCACGCATAACCTATTCCTCCTAAGTAATCAGTCTTCAATAATTTCAATAAAATCCTTACCGAACAGCTTTTCCGCTTCCGTCACCAATGGATCTTGTGATGCCAGCGGTTGCGCATCATCGATAAAAGGTTCTTCTGGCATTTCTGCCGGTGGTGGTTCCAATAATTCAACATTCGGATCATCGTTAGCTAATGGTGCTTTCTTTTGATGTAATCCGTGATCACGAATGAACTCTTCACGCAACTTTAACCATGTTTCTTCTGGCGTACAAAGCATTTCATACATCGTGCCTGTTTGACCTGCAATAAGTTGTGTGAATTGTGCTTTTAGCATTTGATTATCAGCAACCATTTGACAATGAATATCATACTTGAATTTTAACACAAAAGCACTCGAAGATGCCGCAACAGGTTCAGCTTCTGCTAAAAGAGCTGATTGTGACTTTTGCAATTGATTTAACGCCTGCGCCCATACAGCCTTTACACGTTGCACATCTTGCTTTGTCGCATCCTTTAGCACTTCTTGAATACGACCAGTAGGCGCCTTATAACCATTTGGACTTTTTGCACGCGGACGTTGTTCTTTGGCAACCTGAGTAGCTTGTGACGGCGCACCATTTTGTATTTGTAAAGATAGTTGTTGCACCATTTGCTCAAGCGCAATGATTTTTTGCGCTAGTTCTGGGCTCATTACCGCCTCACTTGATGGGGCAGTTTGATTGACTACGCCACCCGAAAACTGTGTCATTTTTAGCAATGCTGTTTCCAAATAGATTTTCGTATGATGCGAGAAACGCATTTCTTGTTGTGTTTTCGCTAAAATGTCGATGTAGCCGTAAAGCATATCTGGTGCAAAGTCATGTGCCAATGCAAATACGCGCTCCTCAGGTGATACTAACTCTAATAGTTCAGCTAAATTCTCACTCGTTTGTAAAAGCAGTAAATCGCGGAAAAATGTAATTAAATCCTCCGATAAGCGCAACGGATCCTTCCCATCTGCGATTAGCTGCTCTAATAGTGCAAGCATTTGTGCCACATCTTTGACCTTTAAAGCTTCAGCTAAATCATAGAAAACATCCTGACTAATTGAGCCTGTGACTAGTAGTGCATCCTCTAGTTTCAACATTTCACCGCTAAAGGATACAACTTGGTCCAACAAGCTCAATGCATCACGCATACCGCCCGCAGCTGACTGCGCAATCACTTTTAGACCTTGTTCTTCAAATGGGAGTTCAATATCTTCTAGTACGACCTTCATGCGCTCGATAATATCGTTAGTTGAAAGTCGCTTGAAGTCAAAACGTTGGCAACGTGAAATAATCGTTGCAGGTAATTTATGAGGTTCTGTTGTTGCTAAAATAAATACAGCGTGAGGTGGTGGTTCTTCTAGCGTTTTTAAAAGCGCATTGAAGGCACTTGTAGACAGCATATGCACTTCATCAATGATGTACACTTTAAACCTGCTACTAGCTGGAGCAAAACGTACCTTTTCAATAATGTCCCGTATTTCTTCAACACGTGAATTAGAAGCTGCATCAAATTCAATAACGTCTGGATGAGAACCATCTGTAATGCTTAAACAAGTTGCACACTCATTACAAGGTTCACTTGCTGGAGCATGCTCGCAGTTTAAAGCCTTAGCAAAAATTTTAGCTGTACTTGTTTTCCCTGTACCCCGAGGTCCAGAAAACAAGTAAGCATGAGTTGTTTTATTCGCTAGGAGAGCATTTTGCAGCGTTCTTTTGACATGCGCTTGACCTGACATTTCTCGGAATGATTGTGGTCTATACACACGATAAAATGCTTGATACGTCAATGATTTCCTCTCCCCTTCTTTTTCAATATTAATAAAACTATTATAGCATCGGCAGCCTTGTTTATAAAACCGTGTCCTATTTTATAATATAAAAAAACGCACTCGCCTACAGTAGACGAATGCGTTTAAATTGGCAATTTAATGCCGTGCACCTTTCTTCGACAGCCGCACATAAGCGTTACTCTTGTCGTTAGCTCAGATTAGGCAACCCCGCGGCACATGAATAAGACCACTTAATGCTGCTTCCTTCCGGACCTGACATGGTTCATGGGTATCCATTGCGCAGGACCCAATCGTCAACACTACGTGCAAAAGGCAGACCAAACAATACGGACAGCCTCGAAAAAGGAATTCAGTCTCGCTAGAGCGGATTGCGAGTTACAGGACACCGCTACCTTCCCACCTAGCACGGCAATAACTAGTATACTTTCAGTTTGTATAAATTGCAACGAATTGCACAAATTATTTAAGTACATTCTTAATTAATAAAAATTAATTTTTTAAAACCTACTATTTTTTCAAAAAGATGTTGACGTCAAAATAAAATCATGATAAATTAGTTCTTGTCGATAAGACATCGAAGCAATATAGTATGGAGGTATACCCAAGTCTGGCTGAAGGGATCGGTCTTGAAAACCGACAGGCGGGTAACACCGCGCGGGGGTTCGAATCCCTCTACCTCCTCCAGTTTTTTAAAATCCGACTACACGATGTAGCCGTTTTTTTTTGCTTAAAAAATTGTATGTCATACTTATTAAATACCACTTCCGATTAGGTTGTGGTATTTTTTTATTAGCTATCTTGCTCTTAAATACTTTAGGGAGGATATTTAATATGTATTCCAAAGCCTTTATTTCTCGTAGTTCCCTCACATGGATTATATCCATCGCTTTATTAACGGCTATCGGTAGTGAAATTAAAATCATCCCTTTCGCCAATACTTCTTTTCGCTTTGGTCTGGGGACAATTATATTCTTTTTATGCACCTTACTTAGACCGACACCTATTATATTAGCCGGTATTGTAACCAGCATTGTAACAACCACTTTACGAATCGCTATTAGTTACTATACGCATAATACATCTTTAATAGATGGTATTTATACTCACTTACCTGCTGGGACATTTTATTTATTGTTTGCAATATGCCTACAGCTTTTAAATATTCATCAATATCGTGAAAAGCCATTAAAGTTAGGATTACTAGTAGCCTTCAGTGAGGTCATTAGTAATTTAGCGGAACAATTGCTACGTTTCCTTGTCCAATCCTATACAATTTTATTTATTCATGACCTGCTCATCTTATTAGCCGTTGCCCTGTTACGTAGTTTTTTTGTTGTTGGCATTTATAGCTCTATTGTTATTGCCGAGCAAAAAAAACGCGTGCAGGAAATGCTTACGATTGGTTCAGATTTATATGTAGAGACGCTCTATTTAAAAAAATCTATGAATCATATTGAAACGATTACTGCTAATGGGTTTGATTTGTATAGACAATTAAAAGCACAGGGCAATCGTTCAGAAAGTATACAAGCACTTCATATTGCCCAGGAAATTCATGAAGTCAAAAAAGATTCTCAGCGTATTTATGCGGGTATATCTAAAATTGTTGGGGACAAGAGCTTTAGCTCATTACGATTATCAGAATTATTACATTATATAGAAGACGGCAATCGCAAATACAGTGAGTTACTCGGTAAAGACATCCAGTTTAATATAAGTTTAGATACTGATTTTTTAACGAAAGAGCACATTGCCTTGCTGGCACTATTAAATAATTTAACTGCTAATGCCATTGAAGCAATAGAAAAGCAAGGTATCATATCTATTGATATTCAACAGCAGGAGGTTGATACTGTAATAACAGTAAGTGATGATGGAAAAGGCATCTCCGAAAGTGACCTTTCTATTATTTTTGAACCTGGCTATACGACGAAATACAATGTTGAAGGTGTAGCAGCTACAGGAATTGGACTATCACATGTCGCTGAATTAATTTCAAAATTAAATGGCTCCATTTCAGTTGAATCAAATAACTACAAAACGGTGTTTAAAATTATAATTCCTACGCAAACTATTCTAACGGGAGAGACTTAAATGAGGTATTTTATTGTAGATGATGATCGTGCAAGCCGCGTGATGCTAAAACAAATTATTGAAGATAGTGGTTTAGGTACAGTAATCGGCGAAGCACGCAATGGAGTAGATGCCATTCCACAAATATTAATGACACAACCTGAATTTGTACTAATCGACTTACTTATGCCTAAGTTAGACGGTATAGCAACAGTGGAGCATCTTCTTCAGAATCGATTTGAAGGACAGTTTATTATGATTTCACAAGTTGTGAATAAGGAAATGGTCGGCGAGGCTTATGAACAAGGGATAGATTTCTTTATTCATAAACCCATTAACCGTATTGAGGTTGAAAATGTTTTACGCAAAACAACGGAACAATTTCGCCTAAAAAATTCCCTATTAGTTATTCGACAATCGCTAACGAACATCGATCTAAGTGAGCAAATAAACAATAAAGCTACATCGCGAGACCACATCCAATCGATCTTAAATGATATGGGGATTGTCGGTGAAATTGGAAGTGAGGATATTATAGCAATTATTGAAACATTATTAGCTCATCAGCACAAAATTGCGCCACTTCCTCCATTAAAAGAGCTCTATGAGGAAATAGCAGCTGTCACAAAGTCAACTCCTGATGAAATATTGAAAGAGAGTAAAGCGATTGAACAGCGTGTACGTCGAACGATTTTAGCTGCCATGATTAATCTCGCCAATTTAGGTGTCGTTGATTATACAAACTCTGAATTTGAATATTATGCACCTCGATACTTTGATTTTAAAGAGATTCGCCAGCTTATGACGCAAATCGAAGACCACGGGAATCGCAAAGCAAAGGTCAATATTAAAAAGTTTATTCAGGTGTTATATTCAGACATTTTAACAAAAGTAAATTAATTTTCTCGGATTTTGTCGGATTTCATAAGTCCTCCGTATTATTAAAGTAAGGCGTGTCCTAAAAATTTTAATATAGGGGAGGAATTAAGATTTTGAAAAAGAAATTTAAAATCAGTTTAGCCGCTCAAATTTTAATCGGTTTGATTTTAGGGATAATTATTGGTGGTATCTTTTATGGTAACCCCAAAGTTGAAACATATTTACAACCATTAGGGGATATCTTCCTACATCTAATTAAGATGATTGTAGTACCTATTATCATTTCGACTTTAATTGTTGGTGTTGCTGGAACTGGAGACATGAAACAGCTCGGAAGATTAGGCGGAAAATCGCTTATTTACTTTGAAATCATTACAACAGTAGCGATTGTTGTTGGATTACTTTCAGCAAACCTGTTCCAACCAGGTGCTGGCATCAATATGAACGAACTTTCGCAAGGGGATATTTCAAAATACGTTTCAACAACTGAAGAAGTACAGCATGAAGGTCCATTTGATATTATTGTAGGTATTGTACCGACAAATATTATTCAATCAATGGCTGAAGGCAATATGCTTGCCATCATCTTCTTCTCTGTTATTTTTGGTTTAGGGGTAGCTGCAATTGGAGAACGAGGTAAACCAGTATTGGACTTCTTCCAAGGTGTAGCAGATGCTATGTTCTGGGTAACGAACCTTGTGATGAAATTCGCTCCAATTGGGGTATTTGGTTTAATTGGTGTAACCGTTTCCAAATATGGTTTTGCTTCCCTCATACCTTTAGGTAAGCTTGCAATACTTGTATATGCCACAATGTTATTCTTCATCTTTGTTATTCTTGGCTTCGTTGCAAAATTTGCCGGTGTCAACATTTTCTACTTAATCAGAGTGTTAAAAGATGAGTTAATTTTAGCCTTCTCCACTGCTAGCTCGGAAGCTGTCTTACCACGAGTGATGTTGAAAATGGAGAAATTAGGTGCACCAAAAGATATTGTTTCTTTTGTTATTCCAACAGGTTATTCTTTTAACTTAGATGGTTCAACATTGTATCAAGCAATTGCTGCATTATTCATTGCCCAAATGTATGGTATTCACTTAAGCATCGGGGAACAAATTACATTAATGCTTGTATTAATGGTTACTTCTAAAGGGATTGCCGGTGTACCAGGCGTATCATTCGTCGTATTACTTGCCACTTTAGGTACTGTTGGTATTCCAATCGAAGGTTTAGCATTTATTGCTGGTATCGACCGTATCCTTGATATGGGACGAACAGTAGTTAACGTAATCGGTAACTCACTAGCTTCATTAGTAATGGCGAAATGGGAATTTCGATAAAGAAAAAATGAAAAACTACTTTAAAGAAAATGAAAATTTAGCATAAATTCATAAAAAATGCCTCACGATGGCTTAAGCCATCGTGAGGCATTTTTTATTTTGTCAGTACTTTATCTAAATAAGCAATAATAGACGCTTTGCCATTGACATGGGCTTCTTGTGCACGCACTTCATCCTTTTCGACTTTCGCCTCAGCGGCTGCAACAATACGCTCTGCATCCTCTTGAGGCACGACAATAACGCCATCTACATCTCCAATAATATAATCACCTGGTTGCACTGTTACACCGCCAATTGCGATTGGCACATTCACTTTACCGCCGCCATTTTTGTTGCCTGCTGCTACGGTTGTCCCAAGTGAAAATACAGGAAAATCTAGTTCCCGAATCGCGGCAATATCACGAATAACCCCGTCTACTACAAAGCCCTGTACACCCATACCCTTTGCTAAAGAAATAACAAAATCTCCTGCTACCGCACGATTTCTATTACCCTTTGCATCAATGACCAAAATATCACCCTCGCTAGCTGCTCGAATCGCTTCAAGTACAGCTCCATTTTCGCCATCTGGTAAACGTACAGTAACCGCTCGACCTGCTATTTTAAAATGGTCTGCTAACGGTTTAATGTCACTGCGTAAATTTGTATGTCCCCCAGTTGCATCTGAAATTGCTGTCGTTGGTAAATGTTTAAAACTTATTTCCACATTTTCCATGCATAACACCCCTATTATGATTTATGAATACCTTACACAATTATTGTAAATAAAACACATCTACTATTTCAATATAATTCAGAAAATTTAGTAAAATATGTTGTTAAAAACAAATCGCCGTTATCCCGTTTTTTAAACAAAACAAAACACCTAAGGCAATGTTCATATCGTGACCATTTGCCTTAGGCGTCTTTTAAATTATTTCAATAAATTGTTTAGACCGTTCATCTAAAGCCTCTGCTGCAGAAGCGATTTCAGCAAAATCACTCGTCGTCACAGTAATTTGCCCATTCGTTTTTTCAATTTCCTCAGAAATTCGCGTGATGCTTTCTGTTACTTGCCCAACCTCGCGTACAATCCCTTCCACATTTTCTTTCACTTCTGAAATTGATTGCTCTACTCTTACGGAAAGTTTTCGTACCTCTTTGGCGACAACATCAAAACCTCTGCCATACTCTCCAGCTCTTGCGGCTTCAATAGCTGCATTTAAAGCTAGTAAGTTTGTTTGGGAGGCAATTCCTTGAATTGTTTTGACAATGCCTTTAATGGAATCTGCTTGATTTTGTAATTGATCTAAATTTTTAACATTTTCCGAAGATTCCTTTGAAACTTGTTGGATTGTTGCAAGTAAATTTTCACTATTTTTAATACCTGCCTCTGAACGACTGTAAAGCTTAGTGGACATTTGTTTTAACTGATCTGCTACATTGACAATGGTATTTTGACGTTCCGTAATATTTGTTGCTATTTTAGATACACCAATAACTCTTCTTGAATGATTATCAAATACGGGCATATAGGTAGCTTCTAGCCAAATACTATTTCCACGGGCATCCATTCGTTCTACTTTATCTTGATAGCTCTTACCTGCTGCTAAATTACGCCAAAACCTCTCGTATTCAGGACTCTTCACGTAATTAGGAAAACAAAATTCCTTATGGTCTTTCCCCATCATTTTTTCTACTGTATAGCCCATTGTTTTCGCAAAAAGCTCATTTACATAAGCAACTCTTCGGTTCATATCAAATCGGATAATCGCTATATTACGCTCAATTGCTTGAACAACTAAATCATCTGTGACTTGTGTATCATTCTTTTGCACAACATCCACCTCTATCACCCTATTGTACTAGCGTTATCTCTAATCTACTTTCTTCTTTTTAAAAAATGCATTGTTATATATTATAATATATCTAATAGCATCTTAAAAATACTATAAATTTGTATTTTTACTATTCTTATGCTCAATTATGCTTTTTTTCTTATTTTATCATTGTTAAAACTTCTTCTGCCGTTGTTGCGACACGAATTAATGCCTTGTGTTCTGGGCGTATAAAGCCCTCCTCTAGCATTTTAGAAAAATGTTGTAGCAGTGCGTCATAAAAACCATTGACGTTAAATAAAATAACAGGTTTTTCATGTAATCTAATTTGCGCCCATGTAAATACTTCAAAATATTCGTCCAGTGTACCGCCACCACCTGGTAACGCAATAAAAGCATCTGCTAATTCAACCATTTTTGCCTTACGTATATGCATGGATTCTACAAAATGGATTTCTGTCAATGCGGCATGAACAATTTCTTGTTTTTGTAAATGAGTAGGCATGACACCAATCACTTCTCCACCTGCTACTAATGCAGCATCTGCCACTTTGCCCATCAATCCTATTTTAGAACCTCCATAAACAATACCATGTCCATGTTGTGCTAATACCGTTCCTAATTCACTTGCCTTTTCAGCATAAATCGGGTTATTGCCAAGTCCTGATCCACAATATACTGCGATTCTCATATTTATTCCTCCTATTACAAAAGACGTGAAAACAATAGGTATCATATTGTCTCACGTCTCTTGGTCTTATTTCTGTTATTTATTTTAAAATACAAAGTCCTTATATTTCTATCTGGAAGCTTTCTACGTTCCTTTTGCTTTCGGCCAGAACGCTTTGAGGTTCCCTTCTTCAACGTCTTTACTGTTGCATAGCTTTTCTTCTATTTACGTAAATGACTTGTTTGCTTTAGCATATGACTTATGCGACTGACAATTGATTCAATTGCGTCTGGATTTTTTAATAAATCATAATCATTAATATCTAAACGTAGGACAGGGCATGAATTAAAATTATTTATCCAATTTTCGTAACGCTCATGCATTTCAATCCAATAATCATTCGGTGTTTGCTGCTCCATCTCACGACCACGCTCTTGAATACGTCCAATGACGTCATCAATCGGCTCCTCTAAATAAACTAATAAATCTGGGTGCGGGAAATACGGTGTCATCACCATCGCATCAAATAAATTACGATACGTTTCATAATCAGTTGGACTCATTGTTCCTTTATCATAATGCATTTTGGCAAAAATCCCTGTATCTTCATAAATAGAACGATCTTGCACAAAGCCCCCACCATATTCGAAAATACGCTTCTGCTCTTTAAAACGCTCTGCTAGAAAATAGACTTGTAAATGGAAGCTCCATTTTTCAAAGTCATCATAAAACTTATCTAAGTATGGATTGGTATCTACTTTTTCAAATGATGTACGGAAATTTAACGCTTGTGCTAGCGCCTTTGTCATCGTTGATTTTCCTACACCTACTGTTCCGGCAATTGTAATAACAGTTTGTGGTGGAATATCATATTTCTCTCTCAAATTCATTGTTGCAAGCTCCTTTGTTGTAACGTATCTTCGATTGTTTTTAATACATATTGTAAATCTTGTGGGTTTTTCACAAAATCAAGTTGATCTCCATTAAATCGGATTACAGGTATTTCGGGATGTAGCTGCTCAAAGTGCTCTGTAAAAGTATGATAGTCTGCTACTAACTGCTCCATATATTCACGTGAAATCATTTTCTCAAATTCACGCCCTCGTTTAGCAATGCGTTTCATTAACGTATCAACACTAGCATGTAAATAAACAACGACATTAGGCACAGGCATATCTTTTGTTAAAATTTGATAGATTTCTTCATACTTTTCGTACTCGGCAGGTGGCAATGTACGCTTTGCAAAAATTAAATTTTTAAAAATATGATAGTCCGATACAACTGATGTCTTTTGTGCTAAACGTAACTTCTTTATATCTGTTAATTGTTTATAGCGATTACACAGGAAGAACATTTCCGTTTGGAAACTCCATTCCTCTATATTTTCATAAAACTTATTTAAAAACGGATTTTCGTCTACAATTTCTTTTAATAGATGGTAATTAAATGTCGCCGCTACCTCTTTTGCCAATGAAGTTTTGCCTACACCAATCGGACCTTCTACTGCAACAAATGGAACCGTCACTAGAAGTTCCTCCTTTATATTTAGGATTCTATAAGTCAATTATGCCACTATTTTAAGGCTATATTGTATGAAACTAAAATGAATCAGTGCTTTTCATTGTATCATAGTGAGAAAATGAAAAACAGAATCAACATGTATCTCAATTTTTAACATTATTTGACCTGCCCAGTTGATAGATATCAAACAAACTTATAGCTCCATGCAACAAAAAAGACCCACCTTAGTGGGCCTAACTTTAGCCAGCAAATACTGCGTAAATTTCCGCTAGGCGGACGCTTTCCTCTCTGCACAAGTAACGTCCATTCTACGCAGGCGTTTTAGTAAAAATCTACTTAGAGAATTGTTTGAGAATTGTTTGAGTGACTGGCACTATAATTTTACTCGTTGTAAACGTAAGGCATTTAACACGACGGACACTGAGCTGAATGCCATAGCTGCACCCGCTACCCACGGTGCAAGAAGGCCCATAGCTGCAATTGGAATCCCTAATGTATTATATGCAAATGCCCAAAATAGATTTTGCTTAATATTGCGCATTGTTTTACGACTCATAATAATGGCATCTGCAATGCTAGTTAAATCACCACGAATAAGCGTAATATCAGCAGCCTCCATTGCCACATCTGTACCAGTTCCTATGGCCATCCCAATATTGGCAGTTGCTAATGCTGGTGCATCATTAATGCCATCACCAACCATCGCTACGTTTTTGCCTGTAGCTTGCAGTTTTTTCACTTCATCCGCTTTTCCTTCTGGAAGTACTTCTGCGATAACATGGTTAACCCCAACTTCCTGACCGATTGCTTGCGCAGTCCGTTCGTTATCACCCGTCATCATAATGACTGTAATACCCATATCCTGTAAACGACGAATGGCTTCTTTTGACGTATCTTTTACCGTATCTGCAACAGCAACAAGGCCTACATATTGACCGTTTATAGCAGCCAACATAGCGGTTTTACCGTTTTCCTCTAATATCTCCATTGTCGGCAATATATGCTGAATATCTATATCATATTGTTGCATTAATTTACGTGTCCCGATTACCACACCTTGACCAGAAACGGTTGCTTGCACGCCGTAACCTGGAATTATCAAAAATTGAACATCGCCAAGTGTGATACTTCGCTCTTCAATTCCTTGCACAATGGCTTGTGCTAGCGGATGTTCGGATTGTTTCTCTGCTGCCCCAATCAATGAAAGAAAGGATGCTTCTTCTTGCCCCGTTGCTAGTACAACGTCTGTTAATATCGGTTTGCCGTGTGTTACGGTTCCTGTTTTATCGACAACAACTGTATCAATGCGTTGCGTTTGTTCTAAATGCTCGCCACCTTTAAACAAAATCCCAAATTCAGCGGCGCGACCAGAACCTGCCATAATAGAGGTCGGTGTCGCTAAGCCTAGCGCACAAGGACAAGCAATAACAAGAACCGCAATTAACACTTCTAGTGCAGGTGTAAATTCACCAGGTTTTACCCATAAAATCCAAACAAGGAATGTCACAATCGCAATACCAACAACAATCGGCACGAATATACCCGAAATTTGGTCTGCTAAACGTTGTATGGGGGCTTTTGAACCTTGTGCATCTTCTACAACTTTAATAATTTGAGCAAGTGCTGTGTCTCGACCAACTTTGGTTGCTGACATTTTCACAAAGCCATTTTTATTAATGGTTGAACCGTATAATACATCTCCTTGTTTTTTATCTACCGGAAGACTTTCCCCTGTTAGCATTGATTCATCAATGGCTGTTGTACCTTCTACTACTTCACCATCTACAGGAATTTTTTCACCTGGTTTAACTAATAAAGTATCACCAATCACAACTTCTTCTAATGGGACTTCTTTTTCTACTCCATCTCGCACAACTATCGCAGATTTCGCTTGCAGACCCATTAGCTTTTTAATCGCTTCTGATGAACGCCCTTTTGCCTTTGCTTCGAATAATTTACCTAAAAGAATTAACGTAATTAAAACGGCACTCGTTTCAAAGTATAGATGCGGTCCATGATGTGAATTAACTGTAACAATGGCTTGATAAACGCTGTAAAAATAAGCTGCTGAAGTCCCCATAACGACAAGGACATCCATATTAGCACTGCCATTACGTAAAGCTTTATATGCACCTACATAAAATTGTTTCCCAATAATAAATTGAACTGGTGTAGCTAACACTAATTGCACCCAAGGATTCATTAAAAAATCGGGGACATATAAAAACGATGTCAATGAAAAGTGAGCAACCATCGTCCACAGTAATGGTAGCGAAAGAATAGCTGAAAAAAGAAATTTTTGTTGCTGTTGTTTTATTGCCTTTTCTCGATAATCTTCAGTTGCTCGCTCATCCGCTTTTTGATGAGCACCATATCCCAGCTTCTCAACCTTACCGATAATATCCGATACAGAAACCTCTGTTGGATTAAATTCGATGGATGCTTTTTCAAGTGCCAAGTTTACAGTTGCTGTAACACCTGAAAGCTTATTTAAACCTTTCTCAATACGAGTGGCACATGCAGCACACGTCATACCTGTAATATCAAGTTCCGCTTTCTGTTTTACGACGCCATAGCCTAACGCTTCGATTTTCTTTTCAAAGTCTACTTCACTCAATATTGCTGGATCATATTTTATAGAGGATTTTTCAAGCGCTAAGTTTACGGTTGCTTGCTCGACACCCTCCATTTTTTTCAAGCCTTTCTCAATACGCGTAGCACACGCTGCGCAAGTCATGCCAGTAATTTGTAGGTTCGTTTCCTTCAATTCAGAACGCATTAACTTCCCACCTCTTTCTATACCATATAGGGGTATATAAATTTGAAAATAATAGAGTGCCTTGTGAGCACCCTATTAATCTTATTCTACCTCGTAGCCTTGATCGTCAATCGTTTCTTTAATTTGCGCAAGTGATACTTGGGCATCGTCAAATGCGACATCTACCAAACCATCTGCTAAATTTACTGTTACTTGTTCTACACCCGCTAAAGCGCCGACACTTTTTTCCACTGCATTGACACAATGTCCACATGACATTCCTTGTACGTTTAATGTTACATTTTGCATAAATATCTCTCCTTTAAATTTAATGTACATGCTATATAAGAGTAACTACCCGTAAAATTATTTTTTCATTAATTTTTGAATGGTCACGACTAACTCATCTAGAACCGCTTCATCGCCTTCAGATAGGCGATCTACGACACAGCCTTTTAAATGACCTTCTAATAAAATTTTCGCTACGCTATTCAAAGCTGATTGCGTGGCAGACAGTTGCGTGATGATATCATCACAGTAAACGTCTTTTTCAATCATTCCCTTAATACCTCGGATTTGACCTTCTACTCGATTTAAGCGAGTCGTTAAATCCTTTTTCACGCGCTCAGGGTGATGACTTTTTCGACACGATGCAGTTTCCTCTGTATGACAAGCATCCTCTTTCACTGTGTCCTCCAAATTCTTCACCTCCTATTTGCTAATATCATACTATACCCACGAAGGGTATGTAAATAGGCGTTTTATTTTTTTATAATTAATGGTGATCGTGATGAACTGGCTCACTCTTAAGATTACATAAAATTGATTCATCATGGCGGTTCGCTGCGGTTTCCAATTGAATCGTTATATGCTTTATGCCCTTATGTTCAAGATTATGTTCAATTTCACGTAAAATATGCTCGCTTTCTCCAATGTTTAGCTGGTCATCGACAACTGCATGACAGGACAATGCATTTGTTCCGCTAGTTATCGTCCAAATATGAAGATCATGAATACTTTGCACACCTTCAGTTTGCTCCATTATTTGAATGATTTCCTGAACGTCGACATTTGAAGGTGTTCCTTCCATAAGAACATGGATAGCAGACTTTGTCACAAAATATCCACTACGTAGTACTAATAATGCAACAATAACACTGGCAAGTGGATCGGCTCAGCCCCAGCCGAAAAACATAATGACTAAAGCAGCAATGATGGCACCGACAGAGCCAAGCATATCACTAAGAACATGTAAAAATGCACCACGCATGTTTAAATTGTCTTCCGTATCTCCACCCCGCATCATAATCCAAGCCACTACTATATTAATTAACAAACCAATTACACTAATAATCAGCATACCTGTTGTTGCTACTTCTGGTGGATTTGCAAAACGCTCAATGGCTTCATAGAAAATAAATAACGCAATTAAAATTAATGTTACACCATTTAACACTGCAGCTAATATTTCAAACCTTTTATAACCATATGTTTTACTAAAGCTAGCTGCTTTTTCTCCAAAAATAAAAGCAAGAAGTGCAATGGCTAAAGAAATTGAGTCACTTAACATATGGCCAGCATCCGATAAAAGTGCCAAACTATTTGTTAAGAACCCACCAATTGCTTCAATCACCATATAACTCGTAATGATGATAAAGGATAGTAAAAGCACCTTTTTATTTGCACCATGTGTATGGTCATGACCGTGATCGTGATTATGCCCCATCGTTTTCCCCCCCAAATATTAATTCATACAATTAGTTGTGCGTAGCGTGTTCAATTGCTTGCTTCAATAAATTCATAATGTGGTCATCATCTTTTGAATAATATAAGCTTGTTCCTTCCCTCCTGAATTTTACTAATCGTAAATTTTTTAAAAATCGTAATTGATGGGATACCGTTGACTGACTTAAGTCTAATATTTCAGCAATGTCGTTAACCGAATGCTCATCTGAACATAATAAATTTAAAATCCGTATTCTTGTTGGATCACTCAATGCTTTAAACGTTTGAGAAACAACAAATAACGTTTCCTCATCTAAGTGCTGGCCATTACCGGTTTCTATTTCGCCCTGTTTAACTTGTTCATCCATTTTCCGTTCCTCCTATAGTTTATTTATATATGAGCATGTGTTCACATATAAATATATAGGGTTATTTTAGAAATGTCAATTCAAAGCAAAATACAAAACGCCACCCGCATGATACACTACTCTGTAAGGAGAGATTCTAGTGGATATTTTTGAAAAAGACCGCATATTTATGAACCAAGCTTTAGAGGAAGCAAAAAAAGCTGCTTTGCTTGGTGAGGTACCAATAGGGGCCGTTCTTGTATATGAAGGAGAAATTATTGCGCGCGCGCATAATCTACGTGAAACAACTCAAAATGCAACTACTCATGCCGAATTAATGGTGATTCAAGAAGCATGTAAAAAACTTGGTAGTTGGCGTCTTGAACAAACAACACTTTATGTCACACTGGAACCTTGCCCTATGTGTGCAGGGGCTATTTTGCAGTCGCGAGTGCCACGTGTTGTATACGGCGCACGGGACATAAAAGCTGGCTGTGTCGATTCACTCTATCATTTATTAAATGATGCGCGCTTCAACCATGACTGTGATGTAACGGAAGGTATATTAGCTGAAGAATGCGGACAAATTTTAACCGATTTTTTTAGAGCATTACGCGAACGAAAAAAAGCTGAGAAAAAAGCACAGAAAATGGCAGAATCTAGTGAGCCACAATAAGTGGTATTTACGAGAGCATTTGCTGTCAACATGAAAAAGGTACCCCCAAATTTAGGTGGGTACCTTTTTCTATTCTCTAATAATAGGGGGTAAATCAGGAAAGTAGACCGAAATTATCCTTTTATCCGAAACTTTTCCACGTTTCATTCGTATTAGATATAGAATAAATAAAACATCATGGGAGAGAGAACAATTGAAAAAATGGATGAAGAAATCAATTGCTTTAGTAGCGTCAGCTTCACTAATGGTTCCTGCTGCTTCTGCCTATGCTACAGCACCAGAAAAAACAGCACAGCACACAGAAGTAGAGAAAAGTCTTATAGCTAGCAATAAGGAAAAAGCATTAAAGTATGTAAAAAATGATAAGGAATGGATTAGTAAAGATACCATTATCGTCAAGCATACAGGTCTTGCTAAAAACGCACATAAAAACATTGGCTCCAAAGTAATACGATCTATTCCATCACTAGGATATGATGTAATCCAACTGAAAAAGGGAATTTCTTTAGAAAAAGCAGTTTCTTATTATGCAAAGCAAGACGGCGTTAAAAGTGTATCCCCAAGCTACGTTTATCATTCCTTCGCTAACGGAGCAGATCCAAAGAAAAAAGATATGTATCATTTAAACTTACTTCAAATGGATAAGGCACTAGAGTTAGCAGGTAATCATGAAGTAAAAGTAGCGGTTATCGATTCTGGTGTGGATTTTAAACACCCTGATTTAAAATCTCAAGTACTTCCACCGTATAATGCCGCAGCACCAGCCAATACCACTTATACTGGTGACCACGGAACACATGTAGCGGGCATTATTGGCGCTGCAAAAGATAATAATGTAGGAGGACATGGGATTAATCCAAATGCTAAGCTTCTTCCAATTGATGTATTCAACGGAGAAGAAGGTGCCAATGATTTCGTCATTGCACAAGGTATTCTTTACGCCATTGAACAGGGCGCTGATGTTATTAACATGAGTCTTGGTGGTTATGGAGAATCTCCATTAATGAAAGACGCTGTTAAGCAAGCGATAGATAAAGGAATTACGATTGTAGCAGCAGCAGGAAACGAATCGACAGATGAATATTCTTTCCCTGCTTCTTACGAAGGTGTCATTAGCGTAGGTTCTACAAATGATATCAACAAACTATCAAGCTATTCAAACTATGGTCCATCGGTTGACGTGGTAGCACCAGGTGAGGAAATATACAGTACCGTTCACGACGAGAAAAAGGGATCATCCTTTGTCAAATTTAGTGGGACATCAATGGCGGCTCCCGTTGTAGCAGGTGTTGCCTCCCTACTAAAATCAAAACATCCAAATTTAAAGCCTCATGAAGTAGAAGCTATTCTCGAAATGACCGCAAATAATCTAGGCGAGAAAGGCTATGATCTTACATATGGACATGGTCTTATCAACCCGGTGAAAGCATTACAGTTTAATGTCAATAATCTTCCGAAAGAGTATTCAGAAACAACGGAAGAACGTATTAAAAACGCCAAAGTTCTTGCAAAGAATACATTGAATTCAGAAAAAGGTGAATTCAAACAACCAAACGAAAAAAAATGGTACAAGGTTGATTTAGATGCAAATGAATATGCTCAACTGACATTAAAGGGTGCAAACAAATACGATTATGCACTTGAATTGTATTTCTACCCTACAGATAGCAAAGAGGAAGTCGACCCAATCCATATCAATGATGTGCGTGTAGGAAAGCAAGAGGGATACCTATACAAAGCAGATCAAAAAGGAACACTGCTTGTTGGGGTTAAAGATTATAATGGCAGCTATAACTTAAATGGTGAATCGAATTATGTATTCACTGCTCAAACAACGAAGGATTTACCAGTTGATTCATTAGAGATGGACAAAAAGGAGAACATTCAACAGTTCCCATTCAGTACAAAAGGGAAAAACTATACCCTGCTTTCTAAAGATCAACAAAGCGACCAAGATTATTTCACATTTTCAGTAAAAGAACCAACAACGCTGCGATTTGATTTGTCTGGTATTCCAGGTGTTACAGCCTCTATGGAACTTTATCTAAAGGAAGAATTAGATGCTGTACCAGCAGAAAACGTTAATGATGAGGAAATGTATGAGGCTTATCCAATTCAAACAAGCTATAGCGCAGATAAAGGCGACGGTGTAAACCTTATTGTTGACGCTATTCCTGGGACAGAATATGTATTAAACGTATCCAATCAAGGCAGTAGTGCTTTTTCACTTGATATGTTCTTTAGCGGCGGCATTGAAAATGAAGAAACGATAAGTGAATCTATCATCCCTTATACATTAAAGGGTGAAGTCGTTACCCTTCCTGAAGATGAAGACGGGTTACCGTTAAATGAGGAAATGCCAGAAGGTAATGTAGAAAATGAGCTTTTACCTTTAACTCAATATCAAACAAAAAAAGACAATCAAATAAATAATTTATTCAATATGTTTATGGATCCTGGTGCTATGGGTAATCCGGAAGACATAGCTCTAATTATGGAGCAAGCGGTTCCTTTTGACATTGGTCAAGATAAAAAAGCTTACTTCCAAACAGAATTTGATGAAGATTACTTCTTATTAAAGCCAGAAGAAGATGCCGTATATGGTTTCCAAGTTAAAAAAGGCATGAATCAAATTCCAGCTGGAACTATCTTTGAATATGATGAGGAAACAAACGAATTATTAGCAGTTTCTTCATTAAGTAATGATATGGGGATACTAAGTTTACTTCTTGGCTCAACTAGTAATGCCAATGATGCAAAAGCAGTCGCATTGAAAAAGGACAAAACTTATGTTGTAAAGGTAATGAATCAAGGTGCTCGCTCGGCTGAACCATATACTCTTAAAACAAGTAAATTAGCAGCTATCCCATCAGATTATAAAAGTGATAATAACACAACAATAAATGCTCAAGCGGTGCAACCTGGTACAATCTATAAAGATCATATCATTTATCAAGATGATATTGATTACTACTACTATAAACAACGCGGTCAAGATGAAATCATGAGCCTTCTTGTTTCTTCTGTACCTATGACAAATGAACAGCTAAATCAATTACCTAAAGAGCTTCAAAATGCCTTTAAATTTTCAGGTTCTATAATTGAAGATACAAATGGCAACATGGAAATTGATCCAAAAGAATTGGAAACCGAAATTCAATTTGGACAAGGCAATAACATTTTTGAACTATTACTCGGTATTATTGGCACAACTGATGTTAATACCTCTTTTAAAGCGAAAAAGAATCATGGTTATTTTATTATTATTAACGGTATGAACCTTGAACAAGTATCGATTCATCCATATACTTTAAGCATGTATAAACACAATCAAGTCGATGAAGATAAGGATTCCGAATTAATCAATGGTATACCAACAAAGCCATCTAAGCTTACGAAAAAAGATAACAAATGGGTTGCTTCGCAATATTTAAATGCCGGTATTCCGTTTGGCGATAAAGACTACTTTGAATTAAATATTGATAGCAAACGCGATGTATTCTTCTCTCTACAAACAGAAAAAGCACTGGATGGTGTTATCCGTATTATTGATGCAAAAGGAAAAACAGTAGGAACTTTTGATCTTTACGGAACTGAAGATCCGGAAGTAGGTACAGTTGAATTAGACAAAGGAACTTACTATATTGAAGTAAGTGAATTAAACGGCAAAGCTAGTACTCAACCATATACACTTGAAGTACAATAGGGTATAAATCACCTAAACATAGTCACTTCTGTTGTCTGATTTAGAACTAAAACAAAAGAGAAAAAGTGTTAGATTGACTGTAGTCAATCTAACACTTTTTTGCTATGCCGTTGTTGTCTGCAACGGCGGTGCTTTCCGCTACCAACAACTAGTGAACAGTTCTAATTTTTTAGTAGTTGCAAAAGCAAGAATAGCTAAATTCTCTATATAGTTTGGAGATTTTAATTACTTCGGTGCAATGACTTTTTTGCCGCCCATATAAGGAACTAATACCTCTGGAATAGCTACGCTTCCGTCGGCTTGCTGATAGTTTTCAAGGATGGCAGCCACTGTTCGACCAATAGCAAGACCTGAACCATTTAATGTGTGTACGTATTCTGGTTTAGCATTTGGCTCACGGCGGAAGCGGATATTGGCACGACGCGCTTGGAAATCCTCAAAGTTTGAGCAAGAAGAAATTTCACGGTACATATTTTGTGCTGGAATCCATACTTCTAAATCATATTTTTTGGCAGCAGTGAAGCCTAAATCAGCTGTACACATTTTTAATTTACGATAAGGTAAACCTAATAATTGTAATACTTTTTCAGCGTGACCTGTTAATAATTCTAGCTGTTCATAAGATTCCTCTGGTTTTACAAAACGGACTAATTCCACTTTATTAAATTGGTGCTGACGAATTAAGCCACGTGTATCGCGACCGGCAGAGCCCGCTTCTGAGCGGAAGCAAGCGCTATACGCTGCAAAGCCTTGTGGTAAAACTTCAATAGGTAGAATTTCATCACGATAGAAATTCGTAACAGGTACTTCTGCTGTTGGAATCATAAAGTAATCTGTATCATCTAGTTTAAATACATCTTCTTCAAATTTAGGTAGCTGACCTGTACCCGTTAAGCTATCTCGATTAACAATAACAGGTGGTAGCATTTCTTCATAACCATGCTCTTCTGCATGTAAATCCATCATAAAGCTCATTAATGCACGTTCTAAACGAGCACCTAAGCCACGGTAGAATAAGAAACGACTGCCCGCTACTTTTGCTCCGCGTTCAAAATCTACAATTTGTAAATCTGTTGCGATATCCCAGTGTGCTTTAATATCAAAATCAAAAGTTGGTACTTCGCCCCACGTATATTCCACTACATTGTCGTCTTCCGTAGTACCGACTGGCACAGATTCATGTGGCACGTTTGGTAAGCGCATCATCATATCTTTAAAACGGTCTTCTACTTCATTGAGTTGTGTATCTAGCTCTTTAATTTCATCGCCAACTTGACGCATACGTGCGATGACTTCATCAGCATTTTCTTTATTACGTTTCATAACAGAAATTTGTTCAGATACTTTATTTCGTTCTGCTTTCAGTTCTTCTGCTTTCGCGATTAATTCGCGACGTTTTGTATCTAAAGCTTCAAAATCATCTAAGTTTCCTAAATCTTCATTGCGTGTTAATAGCATTTCTTTAATTTCCGCGAAGTTATCACGGACGCGTTTAATATCTAACATCCTTCATACCTCCAGTAGTAGATTCATAAATGATGGGAATTTATAGATAAGATAGAACACAAAAAAGCCCTCATCCCATGAAAGGGACGAGAGCTACCCGCGTTGCCACCCTAATTGACCAGACAGATTGCCTAGTCCACTTATCTCATAACGGCATTTCAGCCGGCGACAGCCTACTTCATTCACTTCGACTGCGCAACTCCAGGACGGATTCACAAGTGCTTTTATCAGCTTCCACCACCCGCTGACTCTCTAAAAAAAACGTGCTTGCTACTACTTCCCATCATCGTGTTCAATTATTTAAATTTTATCCATACTGTACTATATGAAACGACATTTTGCAAGTCACACCATGGTCGTCACAAAATATTCGACAATGCGCAAATCTGTCGTTAGTTCAGGATGAAATGAACAGCCAAGTAAATGACCATCTCGCGCTAGCACAATTTTTCCATCATGCTCCGCTAACACTTCAACACTTTCCCCAACTGACACAATATGCGGTGCGCGTATAAAGACAGCTGGTATTGCTTCGCCAATCGCTTGGATATTTAAATTCACTTCAAAGCTATCTACTTGACGTCCATATGAATTTCGAGCAACGACAACATCCATTACAGCTAAATGTGGATCATGGTCAACTACTTCTTTTGCCAATAATATCAATCCAGCACACGTGCCGAACATTGGTACGCCTTTTTGCGCAAGTGAACGAATGGGTCCCATTAGTTCATAGCGATCAAGTAACTTGCGCATTGTTGTACTTTCTCCACCTGGTAATATAAGTCCATCAAGCCCTTCTAATTGCTCCTTATGCTTGACTAAAACCGTTTGACAACCAAGTGCCTCTAACATTCGTACATGCTCTCTAACAGCACCCTGTAAAGCTAATACACCGACTCTCTTCATATTACCAGCCTCGTTCTTGCATACGTTCACTTTGACTAAGTTGTGCAATATCAATACCTTTCATCGGCACACCCAGCTCTTTTGAAATTTCTGCAATCAATTTATAATCTTTATAATGCGTCGTTGCTTCTACAATAGCACGTGCAAATTTCTCAGGATTTTCCGATTTAAAAATACCAGAGCCCACAAATACTCCATCAGCACCTAACTCCATCATTAATGCTGCGTCTGCTGGTGTCGCTACACCGCCTGCGGCAAAGTTTACAACTGGTAATCGACCAAGCTTTTTAATTTCTCGTAATAATTCAAATGGAGCACCAAGCAATTTTGCCTCAGTCATTAACTCATCCTCAGTCATCCCGACAACTTTTCGTACTTGGGCATTGACCTTACGAATATGGCGTACAGCCTCTACAATATTCCCTGTACCTGGCTCACCTTTCGTCCGTAGCATAGATGCCCCTTCACCGATACGACGAGCCGCTTCTCCTAAATCACGACAGCCGCATACAAATGGCACTGTATAGTCACTTTTCAATAAATGATATTCCTCATCCGCTGGTGTTAACACTTCACTCTCATCAATATAATCAACGCCCATTGCCTCTAACACGCGAGCTTCAACGATATGACCAATACGTGCTTTCGCCATTACAGGAATTGTGACAGCCGCCATAACCTCCTCTACAATACGAGGATCTGCCATGCGTGCCACTCCTCCTGCCTTTCGTATATCTGAAGGCACTCGCTCTAATGCCATCACAGCCACAGCACCCGCTGCTTCAGCAATTTTCGCCTGCTCCGCATTAATGACATCCATAATCACGCCACCCTTTTGCATTTCCGCCATCCCACGTTTTACTAATTCTGTTCCTGTTTGCTTCATTCTTTTCTACCTCCACCTTTGTGATGAAATTTAGTATAATAGAAATTGACCATATCAAAATATTCAGTTTATAAAATAATTATAAGGTCAGGTGAAAAATCGAACATGGATATGCTTTTATTTCAGCTTGAAAAAAACGGTGGAAAACCGCTATATGATCAGCTTTATAGCGGTATTAAAGAAGCGATTATTACAAAGAAAATTACGGTCGGAGAAAAATTACCTTCGAAGCGAAAATTGGCAGATTTTTTAAATATTTCTCAAACAACAATCGAAATTGCCTATGCCCAATTACTTGCAGAGGGTTATATAATATCAAAATCTCGGGTCGGTTATTTTGTAGAGGATATTGATGAGCTCCCCTATATACAGCAAGACACATCTATGCTGCTAAAAGAGCAACCTCGGAAAAAAACATATGCCATTGATTTTAACCCTGGTTCCATAGATATTGATGCCTTCCCATTTCAAACATGGCGAAAATATGCAAAAGAACTTTTTGATGATACCTCCAAAGAATTATTATTGACTGGAGAACCTCAAGGAGAATTAGCGTTACGTACAGAGATTGCAAATTACTTATATCAATCGCGCGGCGTTATTTGTAGCCCAGAGCAAATTGTCATTGGTTCAGGTACAGAACAACTGCTCCCGATGATTTTGCGTCTTTTCAGCGAAGACACTTGCTTTGCACTCGAAAACCCTGGTTATCCGACCGTGCATCGGATGTTTTTACAACACAAACGACAGGTTTGTCCAATTGCAGTAGATGATGAAGGTATCCTTATTCATCAACTAGAAAAAACAACTGCTAATGTCGTTTATATCACGCCGTCGCATCAATTCCCTACTGGCGCTGTATTGTCTGCCACAAGGCGCGCACAAGCTTTAAATTGGGCAGCTCAAAGTCCATCACGATATATCATTGAAGATGATTATGATTCGGAATTTCGTTATACTGGAAAACCAATTCCCGCGCTACAAGCTTTAGATCGCAATGATAAAGTCATCTATATGAGTACTTTTACCAAATCATTAATGCCTTCCTTGCGAGTCGCCTATTTTGTACTACCACCTAAGCTACTTGCTACTTATAATGATGTCTTTAATTATTATTCATCTACAGTACCAAGGTTTGATCAGCACATTGTAGCCAATTTTATGCGAGATGGACATTTTTCAAAACATTTAAATCGTATGCGAAAAGTATATCGAAAAAAGCATGAGAAGCTCACGACGATATTAGAAAATTATTCTAATCAAATAAAAATCACTGGGGAGCAGGCAGGTATGCATATCTTGCTCAATGTTCAACATGAACTATCCGAGCAACAATTACAGCACAGTGCCAATGATGCAGGTATCGGTATCTATCCATTATCCGCTTATCGTCTTGATGAAAATACGGCCACACAAGCTCAATTTTTACTCGGCTTTGGCGGCATTCCTGTACACGAGATTGAATCTTCCATTGAGAAGTTAATGAATTGTTGGGCAATACAAACGAAACAACCATCTCCGTCACGATTCAAGTGACAAGATGGTTGTGCTTTTTTTAATTTTCTTTTAGTTGAATGTTATAATGCTTAAACCATGTATCAATTTGCCCCAAATAGGCTAACAGTTGTGGTCCTGCCATTAATTGTCCATACCAAGGTTCTTTAAATGAACTTCCTCCAGAGTCAATTAGCTCCACTAGTTTTTGTCGTTCAAAAAATTCATGAAGAACTGAATGTTTATCGTTCATAATTTCTGTTAACCATCGTTGAACACCTGCTGTATAAACTGGATGATAGGTTTTTGGATAAGGATTTTTTTTTCGATATAATACTTCCTCTGGTAATAAATGCGACATCGCCTTGCGAATCAAACCTTTTTCCATACCGTCTAAATTTTTCATTTCCCAAGGAATATTCCATGCGTATTCCACAAGCCGATGATCTGCAAATGGCACGCGCACCTCAAGACTCGCGCCCATACTCATCCGATCTTTTCGTTCTAGCAATGTTTGCATAAACCATACCGTGTTTAAATAAAACATTTCACGATGTTGAGCTGCGTCTGTACTTTCCCCTTCTAAATAAGGTACTTCACCAATCGTTTGTTCATAAACATGCTGCGCGTAATTTTCAACAGCTAACTTTGTACGCCATTCCTCGCGTAACATAGCTGTTCTTTCGGGTAATGAACGAATCCAAGGGAAACCAGTCGCTCTTTCTTTGAACCATGGATAACCACCGAATATTTCATCGGCACATTCCCCTGATAAAGCAACCGTAAAATCTTTTTTTATTTCTCGGCAAAACCATAGTAAGGATGAGTCAACATCAGCCATACCAGGTGCATCTCTTACAAAGACAGCTTCTTTCAACAAGTCAATTAACTGTTGTTGGCTAATTTGCTCCGCATGATGTGTTGTATCAAACGAGTCTTTCATTTTTTGTATCCAATAGGTATCCGTTGAATTTTGAAAAGCATGCGGATTAAAGAAACGTTCATTGTCCTCATAGTCGATAGAGTATGTGTGGAGTTTACCTTTCTTTTGTTGTTGAAAGCTGTTTGCCGCAATTCCAGTAATAATACTGGAATCAAGCCCTCCAGAAAGGAATGTACAAATTGGTACATCTGATACTAGCTGACGCTCAATAGCATCGGTTAGTAAATACCGTACATGGTCAATCGTTTCTTCTAATGATTCTTCATGTTTTTTACTTTGAAGTTGCCAGTATTGCCATATACGTAATCCTTCTTTTGAATACCGCATTGCGTATCCTGGTCGTAGCTCATGAATATTATGGAACAGCGACTTTCCGGGCGGTTTAGATGGTCCTACAGCCATGATTGTCGCAAGCCCTTCCCTATTAACAATTGGTTGGACTGCTGGATGTGCAAATAATGCCTTGACCTCCGAGGCAAATAGTAATCCTTCTTGTTGCTCAGTGTAATACAGAGGCTTTACACCTAGACGATCACGACACAGAAAGAGCGATGCCGTTTGTTCATCCCACACACCAAATGCAAAAATGCCATTTAGATAGTTCACACACTGTTCTTTCCACTCAATATACGCAGTTAATAATACTTCTGTATCTGACTGGGTTGTAAAGTCGTGTCCTCTTGTTTGCAGTTCTTTTCGCAATTCTTTGGTATTATACAGTTCGCCATTATATGTAATGACATATGTTACGCCATCATGTTTTTTCACCATTGGTTGCTTGCCACCTATTAAGTCAATGACCGCTAACCGACGGTGGCCAAATGCGATATGTTCATTACACCAAATATTTTCATCATCTGGTCCCCGTTTACTTAATGTTTGCGCCATTAACTTCACAATGCTCTCGCTTGTTCGTAAATCATTTTTAAAACTAGCCCACCCGGTAATTCCACACATTTAGCCACATCCTTTCGCCTATTAGCGTATGCACATTGACTGTAAAACGTGAAAAAAAGAACACGCTATGTTTTTTCAAACATAAACGTGTTCTTACTAGTTAGTTTTTAAAATAATCCACCAACAAAATCAGTAATGCCGCCCCATAAGTTTCCGAAGAAGTTACCGATACCTTGGAAGAATAGAGAAATACCGCTAGCACGTTCTACAGACGCTGTTGTCACGACATCAGATGTAAACTCCTTACCATCAATAAAGCCGTAATCTTTGCCTTCTGTGCGCTCTATAACGACCTTCCCTACTACTGTATCTTTCTTAACTTTAGCTTCAAGGCTTTTTTTATCTAAAACTAATTTAGGTTGATATAAATCCTTTTCAGAAGATTTCACCATAAATGAAATTGGTTCTTTCACAGCAATGGCTACTTTGTCTTCTTGCCCTTTAGTTACTTTCACAGTCTTTTGGTCTTTAAACTTATAGTTTGCTGGAATAATTTCATGTTTTGTAAATTGTGTGAAGCCATAATTAAATAACTTAGCCGTAGCATCAAAACGTGCTTTATAAGAGCCTTCTCCTTTTGCATCGACAGCTTTCATTACGACTGCGATTAAGCGTGTCCCATTGCGTTCTGCAGTACCAGTGAAGCAATGCCCTGCAAAGTTAGTAGTACCTGTTTTTAGGCCATCTACGCCTTCATATTGGAATACTAGACCTGGTAACATAAAGTTCCAGTTTGACATTTCAATCGCGTCATCTGTTCCTTCACGGAATATCTTTTTTGTTATTTTAGATGTCTCTAAAACCTTTGGATGATCTTTTAATAAATGATAGGCTAATTTTGCTACAGATTTAGCAGGCATTACATTCTCATCTTCTGGACCAGTACCTGCTGGGTGCATACCAAATAAATCAGCATTGTTAAGACCTGAAGCATTTACAAACTTATAGCCTTCAAGGACAAGCTCTTCTGCCTTTTTGTTCATTAATTTTAAAAACTCAGTTTCAGTACCAGCAATTGTTTCTGCAATTGCCACTGTAGCTGCATTAGCAGAGTAGATAGCCATTGCTTCATATAGCTCACGAATTGTATATGATCCGTCTCTTCGTAACGGTACATTACTTAATGCACGGTTTTGAGACATACGATACGTATAATCCGTCACATGATATTCCTGATCCCATTTCACCGTACCTGCATCAATTGCGTCCAGTAGTAGGTACTCCGTCATCATCTTCGTCATACTAGCGATACCTAGTGAAGTATCTGCATTTTGTTCATATAAAATTTTTCCTGAATCTGCGTCTATTAAAATCGCAGCATCAACCGTCAGCCCTAAATCTGTTTCTGCATTTGCTTTTGCAGGAACACCTGCAAATATACTAAATAATAGAACAGGAATTAGGAGCAAACGTAATACGGTGTTCGTTGTTTTTTTCACCTTTATTGCCCTCCAAAAAATAATCTTGTCCTCGACATTTTAACATAGATATCCTAGTAGGTGCGCAATCTATCTCATAAAAAATGCCCTCGTATCATCTTTGTAGACGATACGAGAGCATAAAAGTTGCTTGAAATATATTACATTGAATAGTTCGGTGATTCTTTTGTAATTTGAACATCATGCGGGTGTGATTCACGAAGACCTGCACCTGTCATGCGGACAAACTGAGCGTTGTCACGTAAATATTCAAGGTTAGGCGCACCACAATAACCCATACCTGCTCGAATACCACCAATCAATTGATAAACTGTATCTGCTAGAGGACCTTTATAAGGAAGTCGACCTTCAATTCCCTCTGGTACTAGTTTTTTTGCATCTTCTTGGAAATAGCGATCTTTTGAACCTTTTTCCATTGCGCCAATAGATCCCATACCACGGTAAACTTTGAAGCGACGACCTTGGAAAATTTCAGTATCTCCTGGAGATTCAGAAGTACCTGCAAGAAGTGAGCCAAGCATTACGATATTACCGCCTGCTGCAAGAGCTTTTACGATGTCTCCAGAGTATTTAATACCACCATCGGCAATAATTGTTTTACCTAATTCACGCGCTACTGTAGCACAATCATAAATGGCTGTAATTTGAGGTACACCTACACCTGCAACAACTCGTGTTGTACAAATTGATCCTGGTCCAATACCAACCTTCACTACATCTGCACCAGCTTCAAATAATGCACGCGCTCCCTCTCCAGTTGCCACGTTACCAGCAATAATTTCTAATTCTGGGTATGCTTCGCGGATAGAGCGAATTGTTTGTAGTACACCCTCTGAGTGACCGTGAGCTGTATCGATTACTACGATATCCACCTGTGCTTCAACAAGCTTCTCAATGCGAATCATTGTATCTTTAGATACACCTACAGCTGCTCCTACTAATAAACGACCATGTACATCTTTTGCAGCATTCGGGAACTCAATTACTTTTTCGATATCCTTAATTGTAATTAAACCAGTTAACTTACCTTCTTCATCTACAATAGGAAGTTTTTCGATTTTATATTGTTGAAGAATTTTTTCCGCATCCTCTAAAGTCGTTCCAACAGGAGCCGTAATCAAATCTTCTTTTGTCATTACATCTTCAATTTTTAAAGAGTAGTCAGAAATAAAACGTAAATCACGATTTGTAATAATTCCTACTAGCTTTTGGTTTTCCATACTATCCACAATTGGTACACCTGAAATTCGGTATTTACCCATTAAATGTTCAGCATCAAAAACTTGGTGAGTCGGAGTTAAGAAGAATGGGTTTGTAATAACACCATTTTCAGAACGTTTTACTTTTTCAACTTGTTCCGCTTGCTCATCTATGCCCATATTTTTATGGATAATACCGATACCACCTTGACGTGCCATAGCAATAGCCATCTTAGATTCTGTAACTGTATCCATACCTGCACTGACCATTGGAATATTTAATTTAATCTTTGGTGTAAGTTGAACTGATAAATCAACATCTTTCGGTAGTACTTCTGAATGAGCTGGTACTAATAATACATCATCAAAAGTTAAACCTTCTTTGGCAAATTTAGATTCCCACATTTTCGTAACTTCCTCCTATAGTTAAAAGAATATTAATTGTAAGATTAACAACGTGTCATGCTACTGTCAAGAAACTTATAAAAGAAAGACAATTCAGATTTTTTAGTTTGTCCAAACTTATACCTAATTATTCATTTTTAAAACCATTTTTCTATATTTAATGCTGAAATATCTCTTTTTAAAATATTTTTCTGTTAAACAATCAGCTACCAAGAAAAAATTAAACATCCAAACATTATTGATAGAATTAATAGTTAGCATAATTATTTTCACTTATTTTTTCACACAATTTGAAAAAATAATAGCACTAATGGACTCATAAGAACGCTTACAATTTTATTGAAATCGTTTTCGAAAGCTAAAAATAGACAAAAAACAGCCAGCAATATGCTGACTGCTTTGTGTGCCTAGCGACGTCCTACTCTCACAGGGGAAGCCCCCAACTACCATCGGCGCTAAAGAGCTTAACTTCCGTGTTCGGTATGGGAACGGGTGTGACCTCTTTGCCATCATCACTAGACAGTATTTAATTGAAAGATTGTTCTTTCAAAACTGGATAAACGGTTCATTGAATGTTTCAAACTTTTGGTTAAGTCCTCGATCGATTAGTATTCGTCAGCTCCATGTGTCACCACACTTCCACCTCGAACCTATCTACCTCATCGTCTTTGAGGGATCTTACTTACTTGCGTAATGGGAAATCTCATCTTGAGGGGGCTTCATGCTTAGATGCTTTCAGCACTTATCCCGTCCACACATAGCTACCCAGCGATGCCTTTGGCAAGACAACTGGTACACCAGCGGTGTGTCCATCCCGGTCCTCTCGTACTAAGGACAGCTCCTCTCAAATTTCCTACGCCCACGACGGATAGGGACCGAACTGTCTCACGACGTTCTGAACCCAGCTCGCGTACCGCTTTAATGGGCGAACAGCCCAACCCTTGGGACCGACTACAGCCCCAGGATGCGATGAGCCGACATCGAGGTGCCAAACCTCCCCGTCGATGTGGACTCTTGGGGAGATAAGCCTGTTATCCCCGGGGTAGCTTTTATCCGTTGAGCGATGGCCTTCCATGCGGAACCACCGGATCACTAAGCCCGTCTTTCGACCCTGCTCGACTTGTAGGTCTCGCAGTCAAGCTCCCTTGTGCCTTTACACTCTACGAATGATTTCCAACCATTCTGAGGGAACCTTTGGGCGCCTCCGTTACCTTTTAGGAGGCGACCGCCCCAGTCAAACTGTCCGCCTGACACTGTCTCCTGCCCCGCTAAGGGGCATGGGTTAGAATTTCAATACAACCAGGGTAGTATCCCACCGACGCCTCCTTCGAAGCTGGCGCTCCGAGATCTCTGGCTCCTACCTATCCTGTACAAGTTGTACCAAAATTCAATATCAGGCTACAGTAAAGCTCCACGGGGTCTTTCCGTCCTGTCGCGGGTAACCTGCATCTTCACAGGTACTATAATTTCACCGAGTCTCTCGTTGAGACAGTGCCCAGATCGTTACGCCTTTCGTGCGGGTCGGAACTTACCCGACAAGGAATTTCGCTACCTTAGGACCGTTATAGTTACGGCCGCCGTTTACTGGGGCTTCAATTCGCAGCTTCGCTTGCGCTAACCACTCCTCTTAACCTTCCAGCACCGGGCAGGCGTCAGCCCCTATACGTCACCTTACGGTTTTGCAGAGACCTGTGTTTTTGCTAAACAGTCGCCTGGGCCTATTCACTGCGGCTCTCATGCGCTTGCACGCTCAAGAGCACCCCTTCTCCCGAAGTTACGGGGTCATTTTGCCGAGTTCCTTAACGAGAGTTCTCTCGCACACCTTAGGATTCTCTCCTCGACTACCTGTGTCGGTTTGCGGTACGGGCACCTCTCACCTCGATAGAGGCTTTTCTTGGCAGTGTGAAATCAGGAACTTCGTCCATACGGACTCGCCATCACAGCTCAACGTTACAGTGTGCGGATTTGCCTACACACACGCCTTACTGCTTGGACGCGCACAACCAACGGCGCGCTTACCCTATCCTACTGCGTCCCCCATTTCTCAAACGGTGAGGAGGTGGTACAGGAATATCAACCTGTTGTCCATCGCCTACGCCTATCTACCTCGGCTTAGGTCCCGACTAACCCTGAGCGGACGAGCCTTCCTCAGGAAACCTTAGTCATACGGTGGACGGGATTCTCACCCGTCTTTCGCTACTCATACCGGCATTCTCACTTCTAAGCGCTCCACCAGTCCTTCCGGTCTGACTTCAACGCACTTAGAACGCTCTCCTACCACTGACATCGTAGATGTCAATCCACAGCTTCGGTGAATCGTTTAGCCCCGATACATTTTCGGCGCAGCGTCACTCGACCAGTGAGCTATTACGCACTCTTTAAATGATGGCTGCTTCTAAGCCAACATCCTGGTTGTCTGTGCAACGCCACATCCTTTTCCACTTAACGATTACTTTGGGACCTTAGCTGGTGGTCTGGGCTGTTTCCCTTTTGACTACGGATCTTATCACTCGCAGTCTGACTCCCGTGTATAAATATCTGGCATTCGGAGTTTGTCTGAATTCGGTAAACCGGGATGATACCCCTAGTCCAAACAGTGCTCTACCTCCAGTATTCTCATCACGAGGCTAGCCCTAAAGCTATTTCGGAGAGAACCAGCTATCTCCAAGTTCGATTGGAATTTCTCCGCTACCCACACCTCATCCCCGCACTTTTCAACGTGCGTGGGTTCGGCCTCCAGTAAGTGTTACCTCACCTTCACCCTGGACATGGGTAGATCACCTGGTTTCGGGTCTACGACCACGTACTAATTCGCCCTATTCAGACTCGCTTTCGCTGCGGCTCCGCCTTCTAAAGCTTAACCTCGCACGTAATCGTAACTCGCCGGTTCATTCTACAAAAGGCACGCTATCACCCATTAACGGGCTCTAACTACTTGTAGGCACACGGTTTCAGGATCTCTTTCACTCCCCTTCCGGGGTGCTTTTCACCTTTCCCTCACGGTACTGGTTCACTATCGGTCACTAGGTAGTATTTAGCCTTGGGAGATGGTCCTCCCGGATTCCGACGGAATTTCACGTGTTCCGCCGTACTCAGGATCCACTCTGGAGGGAACGAACTTTCGACTACAGGGCTTTTACCTGCTCTGGCGGACCTTTCCAAGTCGCTTCATCTAACTCATTCCTTTGTAACTCCGTATAGAGTGTCCTACAACCCCAAGAGGCAAGCCTCTTGGTTTGGGCTCTTCCCGTTTCGCTCGCCGCTACTCAGGGAATCGATTTTTCTTTCTCTTCCTCCAGGTACTTAGATGTTTCAGTTCCCTGGGTCTGCCTTCAAGACGCTATGTATTCACGTCAAGATACTACGCGATTAAACGTAGTGGGTTCCCCCATTCGGAAATCTCCGGATCAAAGCTCACTTACAGCTCCCCGAAGCATATCGGTGTTAGTGCCGTCCTTCTTCGGCTCCTAGTGCCAAGGCATTCGCCGTGCGCCCTTAATAACTTAACCTAGTTATTAAGCCTATAAAAAACTTAAAAAATAAATGTGTTTGTTACAATTTCAATGTCGTTTTATCCAGTTTTCAAAGAACAAGTTTTGAAGTATTTCATCGTAATGATGAACCTTCAAAACTGAACGCAAAACGTAATCTTACAAACCCAAGGTTTGTATTCCGAAAATATCCTTAGAAAGGAGGTGATCCAGCCGCACCTTCCGATACGGCTACCTTGTTACGACTTCACCCCAATCATCTATCCCACCTTCGGCGGCTGGCTCCAAAAGGTTACCTCACCGACTTCGGGTGTTACAAACTCTCGTGGTGTGACGGGCGGTGTGTACAAGGCCGGGAACGTATTCACCGCGGCATGCTGATCCGCGATTACTAGCGATTCCGGCTTCATGTAGGCGAGTTGCAGCCTACAATCCGAACTGAGAACGACTTTATCGGATTAGCTCCCTCTCGCGAGTTGGCAACCGTTTGTATCGTCCATTGTAGCACGTGTGTAGCCCAGGTCATAAGGGGCATGATGATTTGACGTCATCCCCACCTTCCTCCGGTTTGTCACCGGCAGTCACCTTAGAGTGCCCAACTAAATGATGGCAACTAAGATCAAGGGTTGCGCTCGTTGCGGGACTTAACCCAACATCTCACGACACGAGCTGACGACAACCATGCACCACCTGTCACCGTTGTCCCCGAAGGGAAAACCATATCTCTACAGTGGTCAACGGGATGTCAAGACCTGGTAAGGTTCTTCGCGTTGCTTCGAATTAAACCACATGCTCCACCGCTTGTGGTACCCGTCAATTCCTTTGAGTTTCAGTCTTGCGACCGTACTCCCCAGGCGGAGTGCTTAATGCGTTAGCTGCAGCACTAAGGGGCGGAAACCCCTAACACTTAGCACTCATCGTTTACGGCGTGGACTACCAGGGTATCTAATCCTGTTTGCTCCCCACGCTTTCGCGCCTCAGTGTCAGTTACAGACCAGATAGTCGCCTTCGCCACTGGTGTTCCTCCAAATCTCTACGCATTTCACCGCTACACTTGGAATTCCACTATCCTCTTCTGCACTCAAGTCTCCCAGTTTCCAATGACCCTCCACGGTTGAGCCGTGGGCTTTCACATCAGACTTAAGAAACCACCTGCGCGCGCTTTACGCCCAATAATTCCGGACAACGCTTGCCACCTACGTATTACCGCGGCTGCTGGCACGTAGTTAGCCGTGGCTTTCTAATAAGGTACCGTCAAGGTACAGCCAGTTACTACTGTACTTGTTCTTCCCTTACAACAGAGTTTTACGAACCGAAATCCTTCTTCACTCACGCGGCGTTGCTCCATCAGGCTTTCGCCCATTGTGGAAGATTCCCTACTGCTGCCTCCCGTAGGAGTCTGGCCGTGTCTCAGTCCCAGTGTACCGATCACCCTCTCAGGTCGGCTACGCATCGTTGCCTTGGTGAGCCGTTACCTCACCAACTAGCTAATGCGCCGCGGCCATCCTATAGCGACAGCCGAAACCGTCTTTCAGTATTGTCCCATGAGGGACAAGAGATTATTCGGTATTAGCCCCGGTTTCCCGGAGTTATCCCAAACTATAGGGTAGGTTGCCCACGTGTTACTCACCCGTCCGCCGCTAACGTCAAAGGAGCAAGCTCCTTCTCTGTTCGCTCGACTTGCATGTATTAGGCACGCCGCCAGCGTTCGTCCTGAGCCAGGATCAAACTCTCCATAAAAGAAATTTGATTAGCTCAAATTGTTTTGCTGGCATCAATTTTGATGTCCAAAATTTTGTTTCGTTCACTAACAAAGTTAGCTAGTAAAAACTATATTGATTACGTTTTGCTTGTTCAGTTTTCAAGGTTCATTTGCGCTAACTGTTTTTAAAAGAGTTAACTTTTATATAATAACATGTTTCTAAAATAATGTCAAACATTTTTTTGTTTTTATTTTTTTAGTTACATGTTGTAACAGCAACTTTTATATAATAACATCTAGTTTTTGAAACGTCAACTGGTTTTATTATTTTTTTAAAAAAAACTATATTCTAAACCTCGGCCAAGTTTTTAAAAATTGAATAGTACGGTTTCTACCTATCTCTAACAACGTTTCCTTTGTCTCTTCATTTAAATCAAATTGGGTAGCACTATAATCATCTACTGGAATAAAAACAATATCCCTTTCGTGTCTTCTTGAAATATATCTTTCATCATGAGCCCCTTTCATAGTAGCAAATAACGCTTCAAATAAATTCAAGCCATTCTTTATCTCTTGTGGGCATTGTTCTTCACTACTTCTACTTAGTTTAAGACCAAGTACAGGTCGCTTTTTACGCCCTTCTTTGTCATCAAATATCCATAAAGGGAAATTACTTAGTACGCCTCCATCAACAATGACTGATTCCCCCCTTCCTGTTTTCAATGTGACTGGTTCAAAAAAGAATGGAATGCCACAACTCATACGTAATGCACAAGCAACAGAAAAATTATTGGCATCAATTTGATATTTGTGTAAATCATCTGGTAAAACAATAATTCTTCCATTCGATAAATCGGATGCTACTAATTTTAATGAACCTTTAGGTAAATCCGAAAAAGTATAAACCCCCTTATCCGCTAATTTTTGAAAAAACCATTTTTCTAATGCTTTCCCTTTATACAAACCTAAATGGTTATAAACATTTATCCATTTCATAAACGGGAATGGTAGAAATGTTTTTCGAGGATCTAATAATGAAGGTACATCTAACTCTTCAAGTATACATTCAATTTCCTTTCCACTATAACCAGCAGCAATAAAAGCAGCTAAAATTGCTCCAGCACTTGTTCCTGCAACTCGTTTAAAATGAAAATTTTCAGCTTCTAATACTTGATACGCTCCAACCAAAGCAAAGCCTTTCAATCCTCCACCAGAAAAAACCCCATCAATCCACAAAATTCCCTCTCCTTTTTTAAGTAATCGTTATATTATAGAAAATTATCAAAGTGATTAGAACTTTAAAAAATGAATTTTGTCGAACTAACGGGCTTATTAGATTGTTTACGTAATCATTAAAAATACATAATAAAAAATAGAACGCCTGCCAGCATAAATCTCAATCCTAAATAAATAAGTAATACTTCAATATCTGCATGTATTCTATTAATGTTCTCATATAGAATATTCAAACCTCCAGCTTTCAAGCCCATCTTAAGTAACTTATTTGTTTCATAATTAAAACATGCCATACAGTCACTAGAATGCCCTTAACGGGCTTTAAAATTGCAAAAATAGTATATTGCCAGCATCTACACTTTCTAATTCTTCTTCTATTGATACTTTGTTAAAATTTAAAATGCTTGATAATGAATTATGATTTTCCATTTTAAAAAAATAACGAGAACCTATAAAAATAATAGATTCTCGTAATTGCTCAAAATAAAAAAAACAGCCAGCAATATGCTGACTGCTTTGTGTGCCTAGCGACGTCCTACTCTCACAGGGGAAGCCCCCAACTACCATCGGCGCTAAAGAGCTTAACTTCCGTGTTCGGTATGGGAACGGGTGTGACCTCTTTGCCATCATCACTAGACAGTATTTAATTGAAAGATTGTTCTTTCAAAACTGGATAAACGGTTCATTGAATGTTTCAAACTTTTGGTTAAGTCCTCGATCGATTAGTATTCGTCAGCTCCATGTGTCACCACACTTCCACCTCGAACCTATCTACCTCATCGTCTTTGAGGGATCTTACTTACTTGCGTAATGGGAAATCTCATCTTGAGGGGGGCTTCATGCTTAGATGCTTTCAGCACTTATCCCGTCCACACATAGCTACCCAGCGATGCCTTTGGCAAGACAACTGGTACACCAGCGGTGTGTCCATCCCGGTCCTCTCGTACTAAGGACAGCTCCTCTCAAATTTCCTACGCCCACGACGGATAGGGACCGAACTGTCTCACGACGTTCTGAACCCAGCTCGCGTACCGCTTTAATGGGCGAACAGCCCAACCCTTGGGACCGACTACAGCCCCAGGATGCGATGAGCCGACATCGAGGTGCCAAACCTCCCCGTCGATGTGGACTCTTGGGGAGATAAGCCTGTTATCCCCGGGGTAGCTTTTATCCGTTGAGCGATGGTACTTCCATGCGGAACCACCGGATCACTAAGCCCGTCTTTCGACCCTGCTCGACTTGTAGGTCTCGCAGTCAAGCTCCCTTGTGCCTTTACACTCTACGAATGATTTCCAACCATTCTGAGGGAACCTTTGGGCGCCTCCGTTACCTTTTAGGAGGCGACCGCCCCAGTCAAACTGTCCGCCTGACACTGTCTCCTGCCCCGCTAAGGGGCATGGGTTAGAATTTCAATACAACCAGGGTAGTATCCCACCGACGCCTCCTTCGAAGCTGGCGCTCCGAGATCTCTGGCTCCTACCTATCCTGTACAAGTTGTACCAAAATTCAATATCAGGCTACAGTAAAGCTCCACGGGGTCTTTCCGTCCTGTCGCGGGTAACCTGCATCTTCACAGGTACTATAATTTCACCGAGTCTCTCGTTGAGACAGTGCCCAGATCGTTACGCCTTTCGTGCGGGTCGGAACTTACCCGACAAGGAATTTCGCTACCTTAGGACCGTTATAGTTACGCCGTTTACTGGGGCTTCAATTCGCAGCTTCGCTTGCGCTAACCACTCCTCTTAACCTTCCAGCACCGGGCAGGCGTCAGCCCCTATACGTCACCTTACGGTTTTGCAGAGACCTGTGTTTTTGCTAAACAGTCGCCTGCCTATTCACTGCGGCTCTCATGCGCTTGCACGCTCAAGAGCACCCCTTCTCCCGAAGTTACGGGGTCATTTTGCCGAGTTCCTTAACGAGAGTTCTCTCGCACACCTTAGGATTCTCTCCTCGACTACCTGTGTCGGTTTGCGGTACGGGCACCTCTCACCTCGATAGAGGCTTTTCTTGGCAGTGTGAAATCAGGAACTTCGTCCATACGGACTCGCCATCACAGCTCAACGTTACAGTGTGCGGATTTGCCTACACACACGCCTTACTGCTTGGACGCGCACAACCAACGGCGCGCTTACCCTATCCTACTGCGTCCCCCATTTCTCAAACGGTGAGGAGGTGGTACAGGAATATCAACCTGTTGTCCATCGCCTACGCCTATCGGCCTCGGCTTAGGTCCCGACTAACCCTGAGCGGACGAGCCTTCCTCAGGAAACCTTAGTCATACGGTGGACGGGATTCTCACCCGTCTTTCGCTACTCATACCGGCATTCTCACTTCTAAGCGCTCCACCAGTCCTTCCGGTCTGACTTCAACGCACTTAGAACGCTCTCCTACCACTGACATCGTAGATGTCAATCCACAGCTTCGGTGAATCGTTTAGCCCCGATACATTTTCGGCGCAGCGTCACTCGACCAGTGAGCTATTACGCACTCTTTAAATGATGGCTGCTTCTAAGCCAACATCCTGGTTGTCTGTGCAACGCCACATCCTTTTCCACTTAACGATTACTTTGGGACCTTAGCTGGTGGTCTGGGCTGTTTCCCTTTTGACTACGGATCTTATCACTCGCAGTCTGACTCCCGTGTATAAATATCTGGCATTCGGAGTTTGTCTGAATTCGGTAAACCGGGATACCCCTAGTCCAAACAGTGCTCTACCTCCAGTATTCTCATCACGAGGCTAGCCCTAAAGCTATTTCGGAGAGAACCAGCTATCTCCAAGTTCGATTGGAATTTCTCCGCTACCCACACCTCATCCCCGCACTTTTCAACGTGCGTGGGTTCGGCCTCCAGTAAGTGTTACCTCACCTTCACCCTGGACATGGGTAGATCACCTGGTTTCGGGTCTACGACCACGTACTAATTCGCCCTATTCAGACTCGCTTTCGCTGCGGCTCCGCCTTCTAAAGCTTAACCTCGCACGTAATCGTAACTCGCCGGTTCATTCTACAAAAGGCACGCTATCACCCATTAACGGGCTCTAACTACTTGTAGGCACACGGTTTCAGGATCTCTTTCACTCCCCTTCCGGGGTGCTTTTCACCTTTCCCTCACGGTACTGGTTCACTATCGGTCACTAGGTAGTATTTAGCCTTGGGAGATGGTCCTCCCGGATTCCGACGGAATTTCACGTGTTCCGCCGTACTCAGGATCCACTCTGGAGGGAACGAACTTTCGACTACAGGGCTTTTACCTGCTCTGGCGGACCTTTCCAAGTCGCTTCATCTAACTCATTCCTTTGTAACTCCGTATAGAGTGTCCTACAACCCCAAGAGGCAAGCCTCTTGGTTTGGGCTCTTCCCGTTTCGCTCGCCGCTACTCAGGGAATCGATTTTTCTTTCTCTTCCTCCAGGTACTTAGATGTTTCAGTTCCCTGGGTCTGCCTTCAAGACGCTATGTATTCACGTCAAGATACTACGCGATTAAACGTAGTGGGTTCCCCCATTCGGAAATCTCCGGATCAAAGCTCACTTACAGCTCCCCGAAGCATATCGGTGTTAGTGCCGTCCTTCTTCGGCTCCTAGTGCCAAGGCATTCGCCGTGCGCCCTTAATAACTTAACCTAGTTATTAAGCCTATAAAAAACTTAAAAAATAAATGTGTTTGTTACAATTTCAATGTCGTTTTATCCAGTTTTCAAAGAACAAATAAAATTTGGTGGAGCCTAGCGGGATCGAACCGCTGACCTCCTGCGTGCAAGGCAGGCGCTCTCCCAGCTGAGCTAATACAAGAGGTTATATATGGTGGCCTAAATGGACTCGAACCATCGACCTCACGCTTATCAGGCGTGCGCTCTAACCAGCTGAGCTATAGGCCTCTTGGAAGTTTTATAAAGTTAGTTATAAACCTTCAAAACTGAACGCAAAACGTAATCTTACAAACCCAAGGTTTGTATTCCGAAAATATCCTTAGAAAGGAGGTGATCCAGCCGCACCTTCCGATACGGCTACCTTGTTACGACTTCACCCCAATCATCTATCCCACCTTCGGCGGCTGGCTCCAAAAGGTTACCTCACCGACTTCGGGTGTTACAAACTCTCGTGGTGTGACGGGCGGTGTGTACAAGCCGGGAACGTATTCACCGCGGCATGCTGATCCGCGATTACTAGCGATTCCGGCTTCATGTAGGCGAGTTGCAGCCTACAATCCGAACTGAGAACGACTTTATCGGATTAGCTCCCTCTCGCGAGTTGGCAACCGTTTGTATCGTCCATTGTAGCACGTGTGTAGCCCAGGTCATAAGGGGCATGATGATTTGACGTCATCCCCACCTTCCTCCGGTTTGTCACCGGCAGTCACCTTAAAGTGCCCAACTAAATGATGGCAACTAAGATCAAGGGTTGCGCTCGTTGCGGGACTTAACCCAACATCTCACGACACGAGCTGACGACAACCATGCACCACCTGTCACCGTTGTCCCCGAAGGGAAAACCATATCTCTACAGTGGTCAACGGGATGTCAAGACCTGGTAAGGTTCTTCGCGTTGCTTCGAATTAAACCACATGCTCCACCGCTTGTGCGGTACCCGTCAATTCCTTTGAGTTTCAGTCTTGCGACCGTACTCCCCAGGCGGAGTGCTTAATGCGTTAGCTGCAGCACTAAGGGGCGGAAACCCCTAACACTTAGCACTCATCGTTTACGGCGTGGACTACCAGGGTATCTAATCCTGTTTGCTCCCCACGCTTTCGCGCCTCAGTGTCAGTTACAGACCAGATAGTCGCCTTCGCCACTGGTGTTCCTCCAAATCTCTACGCATTTCACCGCTACACTTGGAATTCCACTATCCTCTTCTGCACTCAAGTCTCCCAGTTTCCAATGACCCTCCACGGTTGAGCCGTGGGCTTTCACATCAGACTTAAGAAACCACCTGCGCGCGCTTTACGCCCAATAATTCCGGACAACGCTTGCCACCTACGTATTACCGCGGCTGCTGGCACGTAGTTAGCCGTGGCTTTCTAATAAGGTACCGTCAAGGTACAGCCAGTTACTACTGTACTTGTTCTTCCCTTACAACAGAGTTTTACGAACCGAAATCCTTCTTCACTCACGCGGCGTTGCTCCATCAGGCTTTCGCCCATTGTGGAAGATTCCCTACTGCTGCCTCCCGTAGGAGTCTGGTAGTGTCTCAGTCCCAGTGTGGGATCACCCTCTCAGGTCGGCTACGCATCGTTGCCTTGGTGAGCCGTTACCTCACCAACTAGCTAATGCGCCGCGGCCATCCTATAGCGACAGCCGAGACCGTCTTTCAGTATTGTCCCATGAGGGACAATAGATTATTTGGTATTAGCCCCGGTTTCCCGGAGTTATCCCAAACTATAGGGTAGGTTGCCCACGTGTTACTCACCCGTCCGCCGCTAACGTCAAAGGAGCAAGCTCCTTCTCTGTTCGCTCGACTTGCATGTATTAGGCACGCCGCCAGCGTTCGTCCTGAGCCAGGATCAAACTCTCCATAAAAGAAATTTGATTAGCTCAAATTGTTTTGCTGGCATCAATTTTGATGTCCAAAATTTTGTTTCGTTCACTAACGAAGTTAGCTAGTAAAAACTATATTGATTACGTTTTGCTTGTTCAGTTTTCAAGGTTCATTTTGTTTCGTTTAGTGCGTCACCTCTTGGCGACTCATTTATAATATCAAGATTCATAAACTATGTCAACACTTTATCTAAAAAAATTAAAATAGTTTTTCATTACATGCATTTACTCTAATAGAACAACGGAGTAATAAGGCAATCACAACTCTTTTATGACTGCCTTATTAGTTCTTTATTTACTCTATTCATTTGTAATTATTCGTGAAATATAAAACGTACGATTTTTTCCTAAATCAAAAATTTCACCTGTAATACTTAATTTAATAATAGGACGTGTAGGTGCATATCTATTAACGAACATTACTTCACCACGTTCTAGATTAGAAAGTTCAATAATTGTTCCAATTGGTAAGTCTGCCACTAAGTCAATCAACGCTCTTACTACTTTAATATCAAATTTTCCAAACTCAGACTCATTAATCATTTCTATTACTTTAAATGAGGATTGTTTGGAGCGATAAACACGCTCACATGTCATAGCATGAAAAACATCGGCAACTGCAATAATCTGCGCAAAAACCGATATGTTTGCGATTTTCTCACCTTTAGGATATCCGCTTCCGTTTAAGCGCTCATGATGCTGGAAAATGGCTTCTTTAATTGTATCTTTTAAGATTGTTAAATCCTTTACCATGTTATAACTATATATAGGATGTTTATGAATCTCTGAAAATTCTTGTTCAGTTAATGTAGTTTTTTTATCTCGAATACGTGGGTGAATTTTAGCCATACCGCAATCTGCTAGTAGACCGCCAATTGCAATTTGAATAGTTAACCCTTTATCGTAACCTAATTTTTGAGCGATTACAGAAGAAATCAGTGCTGTTCCTACACAATGGTGGTATAAATAATCTTTTGGATTCGAATATTCGTTTAAGTTAAAAATAATTGTACGATCTTCTAAGACCATATCCAATAATGGCAAAATGATCGAACGTGCTTTTGTAATATCTACCTTCGCACCAGCTTCCCAATTTTTAAACTCTTTCTTAAATTGTTCAACAGAATTACTATAAACTCTTTTAAACGTTGGAACAGCTTCTGGTTGGAAAGCAAAATCTATTTCTTTTTCAGTCTCTACTGAAACTTCTTTTAAATTATCTTTGTATACAGGAGCTCTTGAAATATTAAATGCGCTAAAAACTTGTAAATGCTCATGTGATACTACTGTATCTTTAAAAATTATTGGATATTGTGTATTAGCAAAAATATCTTCAGAAATAACTTTTCCAATACGTAATTCTGAAATTGGGACATGTACCGTTTCCACGAAATTAAACACCTCTTTACTATTTCACTTACTTGAACTAAGGTCTATTTATATATTATCACGAATTTCTAAATTATTACTTATTTTTCACGATATATAATAAAAACCGATGAGCAGCAACAAACGCTGTCTTCATCGGTTATTTTTTATTCTTCTATTTCCTCATTTTCATCAGTGGCCTCTTCGTCTTCTTTTTCAACTTTTGCAACAGTTGCAACAAGTTCGTCATCCCCTAAACGAATTAAACGAACACCTTGAGTACTACGACCAATTAATGAAATATCATTGACATCCATACGTATCAGCATTCCGTTGATTGTAATAAGCATTAAATCTTCAGAACCATCAACAGTTTTAACAGCCACCATAGGACCATTTTTATCGGTAATTTGAATTGTTTTTAAACCAACGCCACCACGACTTTGTAAACGATACTCCTCTTCAGTTGTACGCTTACCATAGCCTTTTTCGGTAACGACTAAAATTTCTTGTCCAGGTTCCACGATTTCCATACCAACTACTTCATCGCCTTCTCGTAGCTTAATACCACGTACCCCACCTGCTGTACGTCCCATTGAACGAATATCATCCTCTTGGAAACGAACAAGCATACCGTCACGCGTTCCGATAATCACTTGCTTCATACCATCCGTTAAACGAACAGCAATTAAATCATCATCTTCTCGTAAACTAATAGCAATTAAGCCATTCGTACGGATATTTGCAAATTGAGATACAGGTGTACGTTTTGAAATACCTGTTTTCGTTGTAAAGATAAAGTAAGCATCCTTGTCAAATGAATCAACACGAATCATTGCCGTAACTTTCTCACCTTTATCGATATTCAGTAAGTTAACGATTGGTAAACCTTTCGCCGTGCGACCGTACTCTGGAATTTCGTAACCTTTAGCACGGAATACTTTCCCCTTAGACGTGAAGAATAATATAGTATCGTGCGTAGATGTATTCATAAGGTGCTCGACGAAGTCATCCTCATTAGTTCCCATTCCTTGTACACCACGACCACCGCGCTTTTGACTGCGATATGTATTGGCAGCTAAGCGCTTAATATAGCCATTATGCGTTAACGTAACAACTGAATTTTCTACAGGAATTAAATCCTCATCCTCAATCATTTCCATACCGCCAGATGTAATCTCTGTACGACGGGCATCATTGAAGCGCTCTTTCAGTTCTAATATTTCAGTGCGAATAATCTCAACAATTTTAGCTTCATCGGCTAAGATTGCTTTTAATTCAGCAATTAGCACTTGTAACTCTTGATATTCTGCTTCAATTTTTTCTCGTTCTAAGCCACTTAAACGTACTAAACGCATATCTAAAATTGCTTGGGCTTGACGTTCAGATAAATTAAACCGTTCCATTAATTGCGGTTTAGCTTCCTCACCACTACGAGAACCGCGGATAATCGCAATAATTTCATCAATATGATCTAGGGCAATTCGTAAGCCCTCTAAAATATGAGCACGGTCTTCTGCTTTCTTTAAATCGAATTCAGTACGGCGGCGAATGATGACTTTTTGATGCTCTAAATAATGATACAGCATCTCTTTAATGCCCATTACTTTTGGCTGTCCATTTACTAAAGACAGCATATTAACACCAAAGCTTGATTGCATCGCTGTTTGCTTATAAAGATTATTTAACACGACATTTGCATTGGCATCTTTTCGTATTTCAATAACTACACGCATACCACGGCGGTCAGATTCATCTCGTAGATTGGTAATGCCATCGATTTTTTTATCGCGAACTAGCTCAGCAATCTTTTCAATTAATTTTGCCTTATTTACTTGGTAAGGTAATTCATGAATAAGAATTGTTTCTTTACCGTTTGACTTTTGTTCGATTTCTACTTTAGCTCGAATAATAATGGAACCACGGCCTGTTTCATAGGCACGGCGAATACCACTGCGTCCTAAAATCAATCCACCAGTTGGGAAATCCGGTCCTGGAATAATTTCCATCAATTCTTCCGTAGTAATTGCAGGATTTTCAGATAGTGCTAACACTCCATCAATCGTTTCCCCTAGATTATGCGGAGGAATGTTTGTTGCCATACCAACCGCAATTCCTGCCGCTCCATTTACTAATAAGTTTGGATAGCGACTTGGTAAAACGACCGGTTCTTTTTCAGAGCCATCATAGTTATCAGTATAGTCAATTGTGTTTTTATTAATATCTCGAAGCATTTCCATTGCAATACGAGACATACGCGATTCTGTATAACGCATCGCAGCTGCTCCGTCGCCATCAACAGAACCAAAGTTTCCGTGACCATCAACAAGCATGTAACGATAACTAAAATCTTGTGCCATACGTACCATGGCATCGTAAATTGAAGAGTCACCATGTGGATGGTACTTACCCATTACATCCCCAACGATACGTGCTGATTTTTTGTACGCTTTATCTGCTGTATTTCCTAACTCTTGCATGCCGTATAAAATACGACGATGAACTGGCTTTAATCCATCGCGTACATCTGGTAATGCACGCGAAACGATTACACTCATTGCATAATCGAGGAAGGATGTTTCGATTTCTTCTGTTATATTAACTCCTTTAACACCGGAGCGTTCTTGTTCTGACAAAGTGTAGACCTCCCCTCAAGAAAAATTAAATATCTAAATTAGCGTATACCGCATTTTCTTCGATAAATTGACGACGAGGTTCTACTTCATCGCCCATTAAGCGTTCGAATGCTTCGTTCGCTTTAATTGCATCATCTAATTCCACTTGTAATAATGTGCGGTGCTCTGGATCCATTGTTGTATCCCACAGTTGCTCCGCATTCATTTCACCAAGACCTTTGTAGCGTTGAACTACAGGCTTAGGCATGTTTGGCAGTCGCTCTAAAATCTCTTGTAGCGCAATATCATCATAGCAATATTCAACATGCTTCCCTTGCTTCACTTGATAAAGTGGTGGCTGTGCAATATAAATATAACCAGCATCTACTAAAGGTCGTAAGAAACGGAAGAAGAATGTTAACAATAATGTACGGATATGTGCTCCATCTACATCGGCATCGGTCATTATAATAATTTTATGATAACGCGCTTTTTCTAAATTAAATTCTTCCCCAATACCAGTACCGAAGGCTGTAATCATTGCTCGAATTTCAGCATTGGATAATATTTTATCTAATCGTGCTTTTTCCACGTTTAAAATTTTACCACGTAAAGGTAAAATTGCTTGGAAGTGACGGTCACGTCCAGATTTCGCCGAACCACCGGCAGAGTCACCCTCTACAATGTAAATTTCACATTCAGCTGGGTTTGTAGAAGAACAGTCAGCAAGTTTACCCGGTAAGCTTGATACTTCAAGCGCTGATTTGCGGCGTGTAAATTCGCGTGCCTTTTTGGCTGCCACACGTGCCCGAGCTGCCATTAAACCTTTATCGATAATTTTTCGCGCTACAGTTGGATTTTCTAACATGAAACGTTCAAAACCATCTGAAAATAACGCATTCGTAATTTGGCTTACTTCGGAGTTACCAAGCTTTGTTTTCGTTTGTCCCTCAAATTGAGGATCAGGGTGCTTAATAGATATAATAGCCGTTAACCCTTCGCGAACATCTTCACCTGTAAGGTTCGTATCAGCTTCTTTTAATAAGCCATTTTTACGCGCGTAATCATTGATAACACGCGTAAGTGCTGTTTTAAAGCCTGACTCATGTGTACCACCTTCATACGTATTGATGTTATTTGCGAACGAGAAAATATTCGATGAAAAACCAGCATTATATTGCATGGCGATTTCAATAGAAATACCGTCCTTTTCGCCAAGAACATCAATTGGCTCATGGATAGGCTCTTTAGACTTGTTCAAGTGCTCTACATAAGAACGAATACCACCTTCATAATGATATGTAGTGGAACGTATCTCATCTTCACGCTCATCTGCAATTGTAATTCGAATACCACGATTCAAATAGGCTAATTCGCGAATACGATGTGCTAAAATATCGAATTCATATTCTGTTGTTTCTTTGAAAATTTCAGGATCTGCTTTGAAACGAGTAGTTGTTCCGTTATGATCGGTTTCACCAATAACAGTTAATGCCTGTGTTGTTTGACCACGTTCAAATTTTATTTCGTGGATTTGTCCCTCGCGATGAACTTGAACAATTGTCTCAACTGACAAAGCATTTACTACTGATGCCCCTACACCATGAAGACCGCCTGATACTTTATAGCCCCCACCGCCGAATTTACCACCGGCATGGAGCACTGTCATAATGACTTCGACAGCTGGTTTACCCATCTTTTCTTGAATACTGACAGGAATTCCTCGACCATTATCTTCTACACGAATCCAATTGTCTTTTTCAATCGTAACTGAGATATCAGTACAAAAACCTGCAAGTGCTTCATCTATACTATTATCAACAATTTCCCATACTAAATGGTGAAGTCCTTTAGAGCTTGTTGAACCGATATACATCCCCGGTCTTTTTCGAACCGCTTCTAAACCTTCTAATACCTGTATTTGATCGGCTTCATACGCTTGATCTTGTAAACCTTCGTTTTCTATAGCCACGGCTTCCATCTACTCCTTCATAACATCATTGTGTGTAAATGAATGAACAGTCAACCGAGCTGACTATTACCATTCTTTTATAATCTAAAAAACTCCCTGGCTAACTTTCTTCAATCGCACCTTGTTTCACGTGGAACAGCTGAGCATGTTCCATCGTCTCATGATGAATTCCATCAACACTTGTAGTCGTTACAAAGGTTTGGACTTCACCTTGAATGGTATTTAATAAATGCGATTGGCGATAATCATCGAGTTCCGACAATACATCGTCTAAAAGTAGAATGGGTGTTTCATTTGTTTCTTGTTTAATTAACTCAATTTCGGCGAGCTTTAATGACAGAGCAGTTGTTCGTTGTTGCCCTTGTGAGCCATATGTTTGCACATCATAGCCATTCACTAAAAATTGTAAATCATCTCGATGTGGTCCAACCATCGTGACACCACGCTCAAATTCACGATTCTTTGCCTCTACTAACTTTTTCAGTAAGAGATCTTCCATTTCACTAGCAGTCTGTCCTTTATCAATACCTGCTACAGTGCGGTATTTAATCATTAAAGTTTCCTTACCTTGTGAAATTCCTGCATGAATCGGCTCTGCCCACTCTTGTAATAAATCCATAAATTGAAATCTTTTTCGAATAATTTGGGTAGCTGCGTGAATATACTGCTCATTATAAACATCATACATCACGTCGTTTGTCATTATCTTACCCTGATTCATTTTCAAATAATGATTGCGTTGTTTTAAAATCTTTTGAAAGGTTAATAAATCATGTAAGTAGACGGGCGAAATTTGCCCAATCTCCATATCAATAAAACGTCGTCGTATTTGCGGGCTCCCTTTAACAACATTTAAATCTTCTGGCGCAAACATAACCACATTCATTTGACCAATATAATGACTAAGACGACTTTGTTCAATATGATTAATTTTACCCTTTTTGCCCTTTTTCGTAATGGTAAGCTCTATTGGTAAAATACCGTGCCTTTTTTGAACGGCCCCTTCTATTTTACCATAGTCTGAATCCCAACGTATCAATTCTTTATCGTTCGTCGTGCGATGTGATTTAGCCATCGCTAATACGTAGATGGATTCCATCACATTTGTTTTTCCTTGGGCATTTTCACCAATAAATACATTTATTTTTGGAGAGAATTTTAACGTTAACGCATCATAGTTGCGGTAATTTGTAAGTTTTAACTGCTCAATATGCATAATTTATTGTCCAGTGGGCCCAACAATTCGGAACCGGCCACATCCAGGAATATTTACAACATCTCCGTTACGTAATTTGCGACCACGGCGATCATCTACCTCGCCATTTACGTAAACATCATTTTCGTGTAAAAACCATTTTGCCATACCGCCTGAGCTAATCGCATCAGTCATTTTTAAAAGTTGCCCTAACGTGACAAACTCTACATCGATTTCAATGTCTTTCATAGCTGTGTTACCCTCCAAATACAGAATGTCTATCTCTCTATCATACCTAAAAATGCTTCATAAGTAAAAAAAGATAGCCGCAACGAGCGACTATCCCAAAGTTTATCAAAGCAAGTGAACATAACTTAAAATCCAATTTATTCTATATAATACAACTAATAGAAATTAGATGATTAATATGTGCGAACTGGTAAAATTAGTTGCAGAATTGCATCATCATGAACAGAGCGTAAAATAAATGGTCTCATCGCACCAGTAAATTGAATAACCACATCTTGACCATCAATTGCTTTCAATGCTTCCATCATGTATTTAGCGCTAAAGGAAATTTTTAAGTTATCCCCTTCTAATGCTTCCACAGGTATTTCTTCTTGTACTTTACCTATCTCTGGAGAATTCGATGAAACTTCAACCGCTTGACTATCTAATATTTCGAAGCGCACGACATTATTACGATCTCCTCGTGCGACAAGTGATGCACGATCAATTGCTTGTAATAAAGCTTTACCGTTAATCGTTACATTTGTTTGATATTCTTCTGGAATTAAACGTGATGTATCTGGGTAGTTCCCTTCAAGTAAACGAGAGAAGAATAATACATCTCCTGTTTTAAATAATACTTGCTGACTTGTAATAACAATTTGGACAAGATTTGTAGAATCTTCTAACACCTTATTTAACTCATTTAAACTTTTACCAGGAATAACTACACTATGTTCAACTTCAGGTAAATCTTCTAACTGTACTTTACGTCTTGCTAAACGGTGGCTATCTGTTGCAACACAGATTAATGTTTCGTTTTTAATCTGCCAGTTTACACCTGTCAACACGGGTCTGCTTTCAGAAGTCGCCACTGCGAATACTGTTTCACGGATAATTGATTTTAGTAAGTCTGCAGGAATAGTAAATTTTTGATCCTCTGTTAATTCAGGTAACAAAGGATATTCAGCAGCATCAGAGCCAATTAAATGGAATTCTGATTTTCCTGAACGAATATGCGTTTGGAAACCTGTCGTTACTTGAATTTCAACCTCGTTTGTCGGCAATTTACGAACAATTTCATTGAACATACGTGCTTGTACAACGATTGAACCCGTTTCCGCAATGTGAATAATTTGTTGTCCATCTTCTTCTACTGGGATAAATGTTTGAATTGTAATATCTGCATCACTACCAGTTAGACGAATTCCTTCGTTTGTTACATCAATTTTAATCCCCGTTAATATCGGAATTGTTGTTTTAGAACTTACGGCTTTCATGACATCATTTAAACCTTCTAGTAAACGGTCACGTAAAATATCAAATTTCATTTGTTTTCCCTCACATATTTATATTATTTATTTATTAAATATAAAAAGATATAGTAATAGGTCCTGTGGATTTGTGGATAAGTGCTTCTAGGTGAATAAAATCAGTCTATCCACATGTAGATAGACTGTGTATAAGTTTGTGTTTAAAAATTAGAGTTGTCCACAAGTTTATTTCCCTAGCATGCTACGAATTTGTTTAATATCTTGTTGCAGTTGAACGTCATTTTTCAACAAAGAAGATATTTTTTCATGCGCATGGATAACAGTAGTATGGTCACGACCACCAAACTCTTCGCCAATTTTCGGCAGCGAGAAATCTGTTAATTCGCGTGATAAAAACATCGCAATTTGTCGAGGAAAGGCGATTAGCTTAGTTCGTTTTTTAGCTGAAAAATCTTCTAAACGAATATTAAAGTGCTCTCCTACTGCGTTTTGAATATCTAAAATTGTCACAGTTCTAGGTTTTGCATTAGGAATGATATCTTTTAATGCTTCAGCGGCTAATGTAGCTGTAATATCCTTGTTCACTAACGAAGAGTAAGCTACGACACGAATAAGCGCACCTTCAAGCTCCCGGATATTGGAGTCAATCTGGTTCGCAATATAGAGCATTACTTCGTTTGGTACATCCAAACCGTCCGCTTTTGCTTTTTTTCGTAGAATAGCGATACGAGTTTCTAAATCAGGTGGAGCTATATCAGTAATTAGCCCCCACTCAAATCGAGATCGTAAGCGATCCTCTAAAGTAGGTATTTCCTTAGGTGGACGGTCACTTGATATGACAATTTGTTTTGATTCCTCGTGTAATGTGTTAAAAGTATGGAAAAATTCTTCTTGAGTCGATTCTTTTCCAGCAAGGAATTGAATATCATCAATTAGCAGCACATCTACATTACGATATTTGTTGCGAAAATCGAGTGCTTTATTATCGCGAATAGAGTTAATAAATTCATTTGTAAACTTTTCTGATGATAAGTACACGACTTTTGCGTTTGGATTATGTTCTAACACATAATGGCCAATTGCGTGCATTAAATGCGTTTTGCCAAGCCCTACGCCCCCATATATAAAGAATGGGTTATAAGCCTTTGCAGGGGCTTCAGCAACAGCTAACGATGCAGCATGTGCGAAGCGGTTTCCAGAGCCAATAACAAACGTATCAAATGTATATTTCGGATTTAACATCCCTGGTGAAATATCATGATGGTCGTTATTTTTTGCTTGGATAATCGGCGCTGGTAAGTCAAAATCGTCCGAATCCTGGTTTTTTTGAACAACAAATTTAATAAGCAAGTCTTCGCCTGTTAGCTCCGTTAATATACCTGTAATCAAATGAATATAATGATTTTCAAGCCAGTCTCGAGCAAACGAATTTGGCGCCGCTATTGTCACGGTTGAACCACTTCCATTGTAAGAAAGTAATTTAGTAGACTTTAGCCACGTTTCGAAGCTTGGTTTAGAAATTTTTTGTTCAACTTGAGCCAGGACATTATTCCATAATTCTTCTAAATGTTCCAA